>NZ_CP088935.1:0-4311295 GCF_027594845.1 Thauera sp. WB-2
TTGCGCCTTGAACAGGAGCTGCCCCAGCAGCAATTCAACACCTGGATCAAGACCCTGCGGGCCGAACTTGGTGACGGCAGCGCATGGACGCTGATTGCGCCCAACCGCTTCGTGCTGCAGTGGGTGCGCGAGCGCTACCTGCGCCGCATCCAGGAACTGGGCAAAGAGCATGCGGGGGTCCCGGTCCAGATCGAACTCCAGCTCCCGCCGGCAGGCAGCGCCCCGGCCAAGCGCAGCCCGTCGACAAGCCCTGCAGCCAGCGTCGCAACGCCTCCGGCCGGCGCTATCCAGGCCAGCGCGGACACCACGGCAAGCACGCCAGCAGCCGAACCGGCGCCCATCGACAATACGGCGTCCGACACCGCAACGGCCGTGCGCCGCCGCAGCGTCGCGAGCGCGACCGGCACCCGCGACGCCGAGCCCGCCAGCGGCCTCGAACTGGCCTACGACAAGACCCGGCTCAACCCGGACTTCACCTTCGACACCCTGGTCACCGGCCGCGCCAACGACCTCGCCCGCGCCGCCGCCATGCAGGTGTCGCAGAACCCGGGCACGTCCTACAACCCGCTGTTTGTTTACGGCGGCGTCGGCCTCGGCAAGACCCACCTCGTACACGCCATCGGCAACGCGGTGTTCCGTCACAACCCGCGCGCGGTCATCCGCTACGTGCACGTCGAGGACTACTACGCCGACGTGGTGCGCGCCTATCAGCAGAAGAGCTTCGACGCCTTCAAGCGCTACTACCGCTCGCTCGACATGCTGATCATCGACGACATCCAGTTCTTCAACAACAAGAACCGGACTCAGGAAGAGTTCTTCCACGCCTTCAACGCCCTCACCGAAGCGCGCAAGCAGATCGTCATCACCTGCGACACCTACCCCAAGGACATCCAGGGCCTGGAAGACCGCCTCATTTCCCGCTTCGACTGGGGTCTGACCGTGCAGATCGAGCCGCCCGAGCTGGAGATGCGCGTCGCCATTCTCAAGAAAAAGGCCGAGGCGCTGCGCGTGCTGGTCGACGACGACGTCGCCTTCCTGATCGCCAAGAACCTGCGCTCGAACGTGCGCGAGCTCGAGGGCGCGCTCAACAAGGTGGTCGCCTACGCCCGCTTCCACGGCCGCCAGATCGGCCTGGAGGTCGCCAAGGAGGCGCTCAAGGACCTGCTGCACGCGCACAACCGTCAGTTGTCGATCGAGCACATCCAGAAGACCGTCGCCGACTACTACAAGATCAAGGTCGCCGACATGCACTCCAAGAAGCGCACGCGCGTGATCGCACGCCCGCGCCAGGTGGCGATGTGGCTGGCCAAGGAGCTCACGCCGATGTCGCTGCCGGCCATCGGCGAAGCCTTCGGCGGCCGCGACCACACCACCGTGCTGCACGCCTGCCGCACCATCACCGAGCTTCGCCTCGGCGACGCTCAGCTCAACCACGACGTTCACGTGCTCACCCAGGTCCTGCGGGGCTGAGCACACACCCGACACCTCCGATCAACCCAACGACCTGATCTGACGCCATGCTCCTGCTCACCACCACCCGCGATGCGCTCCTGGCCCCGCTGCAGTCGGTTGCCGGCATCGTCGAGAAGCGCCACACGCTGCCGATCCTGTCCAACGTGCTGATCGAGAAGCACGGCGACCAGCTCACCATGCTCGCCACCGACATCGAGATCCAGATCCGCACCACCACCGGCGGCCACATCGGCGGCGAAGACGCCGCGATCACCGTCGGCGCACGCAAGCTGCAGGACATCCTGCGCGCCCTGCCCGATTCCGCCGAAGTCAGCCTCACCCTCGACGACAAGCGGCTCACCGTCAAGGCCGGGCGCAGCCGCTTCCAGCTGCAGACCCTGCCCGCCGCCGACTACCCCAGCCTGACCCCGCCCACCGACGCCGCCGCGCGCCTGTCGATCAGCCAGCGCGCATTCAAGCGCCAGCTCGCCCAGGTCTCGTACGCCATGGCGCAGCAGGACATCCGCTACTACCTCAACGGCCTGCTCATCATTGCCGACGGCGGCGAACTGCGCATGGTTGCCACCGACGGCCACCGTCTCGCCTACGCCGCGTCCGACCTCGACGCGCCGCTCGGTTCTGAACACGCGCAGCGCTACGAAGCCATCCTGCCGCGCAAGACCGTGCTCGAACTCGCCCGCCAGCTCGCCGACAACGACGACCCGCTCGAGATCGTGCTCGCCGGCAACCAGGCCGTCTTCCGCTTCGGCCCCATCGAACTCGTCACCAAGCTCATCGACGGCAAGTTCCCCGACTACGAGCGCGTCATCCCGCAGGCCCACCCCAAGCTCATCAGCTTCGCCCGCCAGCCCCTGCTCGGCGCCCTGCAGCGTGCAGCCATCCTCACCAACGAGAAGTTCCGCGGCGTGCGCATGGTGCTCGAAGACGGCATCCTCAAGATCGTCTCCACCAACGCCGAGCAGGAAGAGGCCATGGACGAGCTCGAGATCGACTACCTGGGTGACAAGCTCGACATCGGCTTCAACGTCACCTACCTGCTCGACGTGCTCAACAACCTCTCGTCCGAGACCGTGGACTGGCGCTTCAACGACGGCAACTCCAGCGCCCTGATCACCCTCCCGGGCAACGACAAGTTCAAGTACGTCGTAATGCCGATGCGCATCTGACCCCCTTGTAGGAGCGGCGCCAGCCGCGAGCCTTTGTGCGCCAGGCCCAGACAGCCCACGGACCACCGCAGCAAGCTCGCAGCCCGCGCCGCCCCTACAGGCACCCGCAACACCTTGCGCCACGCTCCACCGCAGCACCCCGTTCTTTACGAATCACCGAGATGACCATGTCCGAACCGCAAAACATGCCGGCCCCGCAAGCGGGCAACGACTACGACGAATCCAGCATCCAGCAGCTCGAAGGGCTGGAGGCCGTGCGCAAGCGCCCCGGCATGTACATCGGCGACACCTCCGACGGCACCGGCTTGCACCACATGGTGTTCGAAGTCGTCGACAACTCCATCGACGAGGCCCTGGCCGGCCACTGCGACGACATCGTCATCACCATCCACGCCGACAACTCGATCTCGGTCACCGACAACGGCCGCGGCATCCCGGTCGGCGTCAAGATGGACGACAAGCACGAACCCAAGCGCAGCGCGGTCGAGATCGTCATGTGCGTGCTGCACGCCGGCGGCAAGTTCAACCAGAACAGCTACAAGGTGTCCGGCGGCCTGCACGGCGTGGGCGTGTCCTGCGTCAACGCGCTGTCGAAGTGGATGCACGTTACCGTGGCGCGCGACGGCAAGCGCCACCTGCTCGAATTCGAGCGCGGCAAGCCGCAGAACCGCGTCATCGAGCTCGTCGACGGCGTCGAGGTCAGCCCGGCGCGCGTCATCGGCGAGACCACCAAGCGCGGCACCAAGGTGCACTACCTCGCCGACGACGAGATCTTCGGCACCGTCGAGTACCACTACGACATCCTCGCCAAGCGCCTGCGCGAGCTCTCCTTCCTCAACAACGGCGTCAAGATCCGCCTCATCGACCAGCGCACCGGCAAGGAAGAGGACTTCGCCTTCGCCGGCGGCGTGAAGGGCTTCGTCGAGTACATCAACCGCGCCAAGACGGTGCTGCACCCCAACGTGTTCTACGCCACCGGCACCACCCGCATCCCCACCGGCCAGGGCCACGAAGCCGAACTCTCGGTCGAAGTCGCCATGCAGTGGAACGACAGCTACCAGGAACAGGTGCTGTGCTACACCAACAACATCCCGCAGGCCGACGGCGGCACCCACCTCACCGGCCTGCGCGCGGCGATGACGCGCGTCATCAACAAGTACATCGAAGAAAACGAGATCGCCAAGAAGGCCAAGGTCGACATCACCGGTGACGACATGCGCGAGGGCCTGGCCTGCGTGCTGTCGGTCAAGATGCCCGACCCCAAGTTCGCCAGCCAGACCAAGATGAAGCTGGTGTCGTCGGAAGCCCGCCCGGCGGTGGAAGAAGTCGTCGCCAGCAAGCTCGGCGACTTCCTGCTCGAAAACCCGATCGACGCCAAGACCATCTGCAACAAGATCGTCGAGGCCGCGCGCGCGCGCGACGCCGCCCGCAAGGCGCGCGAGATGACGCGCCGCAAGGGCGTGCTCGACGGCGTCGGCCTGCCCGGCAAGCTCGCCGATTGCCAGGAGAAGGACCCCGCGCTGTGCGAGCTCTACCTCGTCGAGGGCGACTCCGCAGGCGGTTCGGCCAAGCAAGGCCGCGACCGCAAGTTCCAGGCCATCCTGCCGCTCAAGGGCAAGATCCTCAACGTCGAAAAGGCGCGCTTCGACAAGCTGCTGCAGAGCCAGGAGATCGCCACCCTGATCACTGCGCTGGGCACCAGCATCGGCAAGGACGACTACAAGCCCGAGAAGCTGCGCTACCACCGCATCATCCTGATGACCGACGCCGACGTCGACGGCGCCCACATCCGCACCCTGCTGCTCACCTTCTTCTACCGCCAGATGCCCGAGCTGGTCGAGCGCGGCCACATCTACATCGCCCAGCCGCCGCTGTACAAGATCAAGCACGGCAAGAGCGAGATGTACATCAAGGACGACAACGAGCTGTCGAACCACCTGCTGCGCCTCGCCCTCGACGGCGCGGTGCTCGTACCGCGTGAAGGTGCGGAAGCCATCGGCGACGAGGCCCTCGGTGGCCTGGCACGCACCTACCTGCTCGCCGAAGCCGTCACCCGCCGCCTGGCCAGCTACATCGACCCCGAAGTGCTGCAGGTCATGCTGGCGCAAGACATCGAGGTCAGCCTCGACGACGAGGCCGCCGCCCGCGCCTCGGCCGAACGCATCCAGCCCCACCTGCCCGAAGGCTTGCAGATCTACGCCGAGTACCACGACGAATCCGAAGCCTGGCGTCTCACCATCGAGCGCCTGCACCACGGCAACCGCAAGTTCGGCTGGGTCGAGCACGACTTCCTGGTGTCCGGCGACTACCGCGCCATCCGCAACGCCGCCGAAGCCATCAGCGGCCTCATCGGCCCCGGCGCCGAGATCCGCCGCGGCGAAAAGCGCCAGACCGTCAGCCGCTTCGCCGACGCCATCAAGTGGATGCTCGCCGACGTCGAGCGCGGCATCAGCAAGCAGCGCTACAAGGGCCTGGGCGAGATGAACCCCGAGCAGCTGTGGGAAACCACCATGGACCCCGCCGTGCGCCGCCTGCTGCGCGTGCAGATCGACGACGCGATTGCCGCCGACGAGATCTTCACCACGCTGATGGGGGATAACGTGGAGCCGCGGAGGGCGTTCATCGAGGGTAATGCGCTGTATGCGCAGAATATTGATGTGTGATTTTTTGTAGGTTCTGTAGGTTCTCACTCGTTCTGAAATTTTTCTCACATCTGTGAAATAGATTTCTCAAGAACGATGAAAATGACCTACTGCCGGACAGGAGTCGTGGGGCGCGCGGTAGATACCGAGCGCGCGCCCATCTTCATTGACCTCATACCGGAGAGCGCAGCGACAACACCCCACCGAACGCTATACGGACGGTGCGTTGCCGACGGCCATTCATGGCGGAAATCGGCCCGAAGAAGAGTCGCGACCTCGTAGTGACATCGCGTCGACCCCACAACTCGGACCGGCTCCAGCGCTGCTGTACGACGTCATTCTCTGCGACCTCGCGTTAGGCCGTCTCTCCGCCTTCTGCTGCGCTGCACACCCAGCAGAAGGATACGGGGCACGTAAGGTGTCCTTTCAGATTGACCAGGTGACTGGCAGCACGCGTGACTTACGAACCGCAGAAGCGGTGGGCCACCAATGTGAAGCTTAGAGGGAACTCAAACGTGGTTCTCGGACACCGTAGGCCTGGACGAGAAGCGAACCGACTAGCGACAGATGCGACCCTCTTCGTCTCTCGCATCATCATCTCTAACCGCGTGAAGCGCCTTCAATGCCCTCCGTGCCTTGGCCTCTATGCGCTGCGCCTCACGCTCAAGCTCAGCCTGCGTCGCGGTCACAGACTGCTGTTTGGACAGTTGATCGAGAATCCAAGTCTGAACTAGTTCGTACTTTGGTCGCCTTGATGTCATCGACTTCCCCCATCTCCGTCCTCAACGCCGCTTAGGCCCTTGAGTGCCATGAGGTTGTACTCAAGTTTCATTCTGAGAGCAAAACTCTCAAGAAGTTCGCTGTAAGCGTGCTCGTACCGTCGCAAGAAGCCCCTTGGCTTACTATAGAGCAGCGAGACCACAAAGAACATGTCGGGATCAACAAGGCGAACTGGGTAGCAAATCAGAGATGCATCCTCATAGTCTCCAACGCTGCCCTCTATGACAAACTGGGGACGAGGTCGCCTGAGTTCCTCGGCTGTACTTTCGATCACTACAATCCTTCCAGTTCTCACCGCCGTCATGATGCCCGACTCCCGACGGCTCAAAACGTCGCACGATGTGCGAACTCCTAAATTTGAAGGAAGGTGGCATACGATTTGCTCAACCTTGCCCTCGCGAACAAGGGAAAGATTTGCCCTCAAATCTGTTTTCTTCGACCGCGGACCGGCGCTAAGGAGTGAATAGAACAACTGCCAAACACCCTGCGTGAGACGATCTAATTGGGCGCGCGGCTGAGTAATTGCACCAAAGATACTTCCTGGCTGTGACTGCTCTTGCGCTTTGCCATTCCCTCCTTTCAAGAGTAAGAGCCTCTCCCCGAAGCGACGCTCCTTCCGGCCGACAACCTCATCAAACTCTGTCACCATCAGCGCAAATGCTCTCTCCCAGTCAGGTGGCCCCTCGCGAAGCGCAGCCGCCAGTATCGACCTCGCCCAGATCAACCCTAGCGTCCAAAAGAATCCTCCCGTGAGCGATAGCGCGGGGTTCGCCTCTAGAATGCTCGCAACCAACGGCCAGTTGGTACGGATGCTTGTTGCAAACTTCTCAATGGAGAAATAGTGCGTCACCAGCGCTGGCGGTGCCGAGATAAGCAAGGCCCAAATCGCCTCGAAAAGCTTTGGGTGACCCCACACAATGCGCCGCAATACACCTGCAGCTCCATGAAAATGTCGGACGAAGCTTCTTAGTCTCTCCGAGCTTGACTCTGTCTTCCGCTGATTCGGCGCTTTTCCAGCAGGCCCACCACGTTTATTTTGTCTGCGGTTCGTTGTCACGTTTCTTAGTTTTTATTTATCACATTCTCTGCAAATGCAATTATTGCAAACCCTAGCTGCACAAGAATATTCCGCAGCAATGCTAATGTGCAACTCACCTTTATCAGCAAGAAAGTGACCAAGAGCTAGTTCTCAACCTACAATTCCTACAGAGCGCGGGATGACCAATTGAACGTCCTCTCCCGTCCAAACGGCGCGTCCGCTTAGCATGCGAGCGCTGTCTCCTTGGTTCCGAATCTCTATGGGAATGTCCTCGATCACGTCCTCAACGAAAACGTGCGTACCCGGCTCCAGGTCTTTTGGAACTACGTAGGCGGCAAGCGGTAACGGTCGGTCAGGCCGGACCCAAAACCAATCAGCTACCTGTTCCCAGGGTGACCGACCGTCGGACTGAATCTCGCGCTGATCTTCGGAGGGGGGAAATCCATCTCGATAATCCCCAGACCACCACAGTCGCCCAGTCACCGAGTGCCGATAGACGATGAATTTGCTATCTCCGAATTCATTCTCGGTGCCTACCCGGCGAAAGACCAATCGCTGCTCCTGCGATGCTGCGTAATCCATTGCAGGGAGGCTTCGAACAGTCAGCACGACCGGCAGTTGCTCCGGATTCCCCTCATTAATACCAGGTGTCCGTAGGTAAACAAGACGCCGAGCTGTGGGTGTCGCAAATATACAAAGTCGCGGATTTTTGGTGAGATCACTCCTCAACTGCTCGTCCGACATGTCATCGATACAACGAACCGTAGTTTCGCAAATCGAACAATACCGATCGGGCTTCCCGTGATCCAAACGGTCCAACTGTTCAGGCCGCATCGCGTATGGACAGTAGACCGTCTTGATAAAGGCCCCGCTGTCGTCATACAGTGCGTTGGTCAGAGCATCGAAAATCATCACTCCCCCTCGATAAGCACTCAGTCCCGCTCAAACCCCTGCGCGTCAAAGCGCAGCGTTCTCGCGTTCTCGGTGACGATCCGCACGACTTGATCCGACACCCCATTCGGCAACGAAGCCTCGATCTCAAGGGTGACACGCACACTCGCACCCTCAAGGCCGAGCAGATGAGCGATCACCTCCTCGGCGATTCGCCCGGCGTCACGCCCAAGTCTCGTCGCGTCGAGCGCGACCGAACCGTGGAAACGCCTCGGGAACGCTGCAGCCGCAGTTCCTAAGTACCCTGCCGCGGTCGTGCTCGTGCCACTGCCGCCTGGAGGCTGGGCGATGGGCTCGGTCGCCCGGAACACTGCTCCTGAGGCTCCAGCGGCGACGCTAGTGCCTACAGTTGGTTGTTGCTGCGCCGCGATCTGCTGTCTTGCGATGTCGGGTTTGACCAGAAGCCCACCATCGTCGGGCTGTAGTGCAAACCGTTGGCCGCTTCGAAGGCCCCGGTATCGCTGTGAACCTTCATCAAAGCTGTCCGCATAGGCGAACGTATCGGTCTCCCAAGTGAGCAGACCCAGACCATCTTCGATCGCCCTCCACAGCACGACGCTCGAGGCCAGACGAGGCAGATAGACATAGCGCGCGAAATCGTCAGCCAATTGCTTCACTGACGCATGGCTGCCGCGCCAGAGCGGCACCTTATCCATCTCCATGCGCAGCATGGTCCCCGCCAAGCTGATCGCGAGTAGATCATCATTGCGGAGTTTCTTGCTGGCACGTGACGCCAGTGCCTCCTGACCGCTCAGCTTCATGACCTGAATCTCGACCCCAGCCTGCGGATTCGGCTGCACCGGCACCAAGAGCCACTGGAAGGCCTCAGGGATACGCGCCACTACAGCACCATCTGCCGCTCGCCGCTGCGTTTCCGCCTGCTTGACCTGATGCGGAGAAAGATCGAGTTGCTCCCGCTCGTCGAGGATCGAGTTCCAGGCCAAGTACCGACGGATGGCGTCGTCGAGATCCTGGAGACGCGTGCTGTCGGGTGCCAGAAAAACGAGGCTGTTACGGTAAAGCCGGGGAGCGCTGCCCCGCGACTCAAGGATCGCCTTGGCCGCCGTCAATGCGCCGCAGCGAGGGTCCTTGCTGTAGGCACATTCAGGCCCAAGCACAACCAGCTTCGCCTCGGTATCGTCCGGGACGTCACCACCAGAGCTTGGAAGTGGGTGGACGCGACTAAATTCGCCACGCTGCTCGATATCCCGCCGCAGCCGCAGTTCCAATTCATGGTGAACCGCGTCCGGATCACGCTTGAGCTGTTCGGCACGGTCGTCCGCGAGCTTGGTGACGGTCGGTTGGGTGTCGTACCAGTACCTCGGCCCGTCGGTGTAGAGATAGGTGGCTGCCGACGTCAGGCGCCGCAGCGCATCCCCGAACACCGCAGGCGATTCACCCGGCATCACGCAGCCCAACTTGACGCGGCGATCCTCAAGCCCGCGGTTCGAGGCGCCCGCAGTCGGCGCCGAACCCAGATAAATAGTCCGAGCCACACGTCGAGTGGCCGCAAACTTGCCAAGGTTGGGCACATCCCCATCGATCCGCAGGGGCAGGGCGTTCGGACCATCGACGTCCTTCGCGATAATCGGCTTCCAGCTATCCGACAAATAACGCGTCAACTCGTCGCTGACACGCGGGTCATCGATCGGAATGTTCGCGGGCAGGATCAGGGGATTGCGATCGCCCCGCTCCCAGAGGCTGTGGATCACTGCTGCCATCAGACGCAGGACACCGCGAGTGCGCTGGAATTTCACCAGCGTGGACCAGTCGGTATAGAGGCGGTCGAATACCTCGGGATGGATTGGATAGGCCGCCTTCAGCCGGGTTTCGTATTCTGTGTCCACGCATTCGGGCGGAAACTCCGCGCGCTGAGTGCGATAAAAGTCGAAGAACTCGCGCGCCACGGTGTCGCGCGCGACGAACTGCTCTCGTTCGATCAACGGCTCGAACAGGCGCCGCCGCACGATCTCGAAACCTTCCTCCGTACTCGCCGGCGCCCAAGACGACTCGACCCGACCGATCACGTTGCGCAGGCGCGCAAGTGCAGCCCGACCACGCTCGCCCCCAACCTCCTCGTCGTCGCCACTAGCATGCGATGACGTGGCGGTATCGGATGCGGGCAGACTGATGACAAGGAGCGCGTTTCTGGCGAGCTTGGCAGACTCCGTCAGCGCTTGTGCAAAGCTGAAATGGGTCTCGAAATTGCCGCCAGGCAGTTCCGTCACATCGTGGAGCTGACGTGCATACGCCACCCACTCGTCGATCAGGATCAGGCAAGGGCCATACTCGTTCATCAACTCGCGCAGCGCATCGCCCGGGCTGGTGCCACGCTCATCGTCGGCCGCGATTCTTGCAAAGGCCTCGGCCTTGCCGAGTTGCCACGCCAGCTCTCCCCAAAGGGTACGGACCACCGTACCGTCCGGCTTGACGGATGGATTACCGGGGGAGATCTTGTTGCCAACCAGCACCACACGACGCACGGCTGGTAGCCGGCTCACCCCCACCTCTTTGAGCAGCGCATCAACGCCCATGAGCTCGGCCGGCGCCACCCCCGAGAACAGGTGATACAGGGCGAGCATGGAGTGGGTCTTGCCGCCCCCGAAGTTCGTCTGCAGTTGCACGACAGGGTCGCCGCCCTCGCCCGTAACGCGAAGCATTGCCCCCTTCAGGAGTTGCTTCAGGCTCTCGGTCAGGAAGGTGCGACGGAAGAACTCGGCCGGGTTGCGGTATTCATCCGAGCCTTCGTTCAGATGCACTTGCCACAGGTCCGCAGCAAACTCCGCCTGCTGATAGCGGCCACTGGCGACGTCGCGGTGCGGGCTCACCACCTCGCGCCAGGGCTTCAAGGTGCCGCTGGCCTGCGTCTGGATGGCCGTGCCCACCGTCTTGCGCTTTTCGTTGCGCATCTGCTCGTCGAAGATGAGACGACGCAGTTCCATCTTCATGCGGCCCACTTCGTCGGCCTGCGACGCAGACACTGCAGTCAGCAGTCGCGCGATCGAATCGAGTGCCCGATCGGCATCGTCGCTCGAGAATGGATCTTGATGAGCCCAACGGTTGCGGTACCCACGGAGCTCCCCGACCAGTCCGCGCTCCGCCGGGCCCAAGGTCTGGCGAAACACCTCGTTCCAGGTCTCCCACATCAGCTTGAGCAGGTTGGCTGCGTCCCACTCGCGAATGGACTTGTCCTTGGTGAGCGGGTCCTCGGCAAAGCTGCGCAGAGTGGCGAGCCCACGGCCCTCCTTGACAGCCAGTGTCGTCTCGCGGTCCACAAAGGGAGCAAGTCCGGCTTTCAGCAGATCGAGCGCCTTACCCACCCGCTCCTGGTTGGTCATTGCCATGTCTTTGGTCTCTTTTTCATTCCACGATCATCGCTCTTCGACTCGAATGGCCGTTGATCGCCTGCAACATCAGAGAAGCAAGTCGTCCGACGCTGCAATGCGCACGGTCTCCTCGCCAAGCGTGAGATCGTGTACGCCGTCGAGAAATATCCGCCCCTCCACCGGCTGCCCGTCCAGCCAGCTCCCGAAGGTACTACCCAGATCGCAAAGCCAGACGTCCGATGGGTAGTTGATAATCACCGCGTGCCGGCGGCTAATCGACTGGGCCTGAATCTTAAGCGCATTTGCATGCAGAAACCCGATCGAAATGATCGGCTCCGACGACTCGAGCACGTCGTCGGATGTCCGACGAAGGACGATCCCATTCGGCTTCGCCGACGCCTTGGAGAGATCGAACCGGTAGTCCTGAAACAGCAGCTTCGATTTGAGCGAGGGGCCATCCTCCGCAGCCCATGCACGAGGCTTCTCGCGAGCGACGGTCAGGTTGTAGGCGATGAACGGATTGACGATGTTGCTCTCGTCGATCTCTTCGAGCTCACGCGGGCTATAGCCGCCGTTGAGCAGCCGGCACAGGAACCGGTTGTTCCTGAAGCAATCCCCAGGGGCTCGCTCGTTCATCATCGTCCGTGCGAGATCCTCCCCAGCTTCGAACCGATCGGTAAGGAAGTAGCATTGCAGCAGAAGGTTATAGGCCTCGTAGTCGGCAGCACTGCGTTCGAGGTGATCGGTCAGCAGGGAGATTGCGCCCGAAATCCGACCCTCCTCGATGTTCAGGCGGGCGAGTTCCTTCTGAACCGGTGTCCGCGGGTTGATGGCCAGGGCTTCCGAGAAGTGCCGCCGGGCCTCACGGACACGCCGGATCTGCAGATTGAAGCGCGCTGCGGCAAGAATCGCCGAGTGGCATTTCGGGCTCAGGTGCAATGCCTGATTGATCGCACGCTCAGCCTGCTTCCACTTCTTCCTGGCAAGCAGGTTCTCTGCCTTTTCCGCCAGGGCATGCGCCTTGATGCGCTTCGCATCGACTACATAAGGGACGTGCTTGCCACGGATGGCCTCGGCAAATTCTGTCGCCGTCTGGAAGCGCATCTCCGGCGTCGGATGCGTCGCCTTCAGCAGCACCTCCTGCTGCCAACGTGGCAGAGACTCGGGCACAAAATCGTGTGCTAGCCTCGCTTCCAACGCCGCACGAGCAGAAAGATCCTCGAACGGATGCCTTCCGGTCAGCGCCTCCTGCATCGTGAGTCCGAGCGCATAAATATCCACCCTCGGATCGCTACTGTGCACCCGCTCGCCCAGCAGCATCTCAGGCGCCATATAGAGCAGCGTCCCGGTCGCCCGATTTGCGACACCGAAGTCCCCAAGCTTAATGCGCCCTTCACCGTCAAAAAGCATATTCGCCGGCTTCACATCGTGGTGGACGATGCCCTTGTCGTGCACAAAAGCCAGCGTATCGCAGAGGTCCAGCACCCACCGAACGACATCCTCGTTGGAGAAGTCCCGCTCGCCATTGAGACGCCGATGCAGGCTACCGCCCGCGCAGTGCTCCATGACGAGAAACAGCCGACCCTCGCGTTCGAAGTGGTGATGAAACGCGACGACACCCCCATGCTGAAAGCGCGCAAGCGTCTGCATCTCCCAGATCAGGTCGTCATGATCGTGCGGATCGCTGCGGCTGAGCATCTTGATTGCAACCCGACGCCCCGGGATGACCTCGTCCTCGGCGAGGAACACCTCGCCAAAGCCCCCGCTGCCAAGCCGGTAGAGCACGCGATACTTACCATCCAGCAAGTCATCGACCGCGATCACGCCCCAGCCTCACCGGAAGATGGTCTGCGCCACCGAAGCTTTCGCGATCGCCACCTGAGAGTCATCCCGATGCCTTGTCAAAAAAGCTCGCCCGGGCGCGTGGCGATCTCGGCAACCGGAATCTCCTGCGCCAGCCGCTGGATCTCTGGCCAGCTCTGTACCAATCCGTTGTATGAGATGGCCTCCTGCGTTCGCCGCTTTCGTTCGCAGATCGTATAGAGCCTGTAGCACAGCTCACGCGCGGTCTCGGCTTGACTGCCCAACTTCGCGACCAGCGTCGCTGCGGCACCCTCGCCGTAGGCTTCGAGCACGCGGACGAGCTGATGAACCATTTCCCAAACTGTCAGGCGTTCGTCGGTAACCGGATCCCAGTTTGGGGGCAATTCGCCCGGCTTCAGCAGTCGCACCTTACCCTTCGCACCGACAGCAATGCCCGCCTCAACCAGACCACTAACCGCCGTGTTCTTCGCTTTGGACAGTTGCTCAGCGAGGCCGAACTCGCCCTCATCAAAACCGAGTTGCTCGAACCACGCCAACGCCCAGCGGCTATCTGCGTCGAAATCACCCTCCTGCTCGGCCAGCGCCTCGTCCAGAACCTGGTTGATCAAGGCCAATGCAGAACGGACTGTCAGCGGCTGACCTTCGGCGTCGAGCACCCGAGCATAGCGGGTGTATACGGCCATGCCCGGACCAATCGCGGCCTGCGCGAGGTCGACAGGCGCAATATTCCCTGCCTGAAGGTGGCGCAACGCATCCGGTAACTCGGCTTTCAGGGCCGCAACGAACTCGCGACGCGTAGCCGTTCGTGCGTCAATCTGACGGGAACGGCACACCAACACAATACTGGAAGCGAGTGCATTCGCACCCGAGCCAATCATTCGATTCGCGAGCTCCGTTCGCATCGGCCAGGTGCCGCTGATCGCAAAGCCCGCCTCGATCACGGCGGCGAGGAAGGTGTCCCACCCCGTGTTTGTCGTGCCATCACTCCCATCGCTCTCAGACTGCTTGAACGCGTAGTAGATAGTGACAGGGTAGGCTGGATGTGACTGCTGCGCGATTCGATGCATCGCGTGCGTCATGCCACGGAGGAAAAACTGCTCGGCGTGATCCTTGCTGCCATGTCGGTACGGACTCGCAACCAGCTCCTCCGCCTTTGGTACCGTTATCGTTGCGAATAAACCCGGGAACACGGCGCGCAGCGTGCGACGCAGCCACACATAAAAAAAATCGGACAGGTCTGCATAACCAATGTTGTCGTAATATGGTGGGTCCGTGGAGACTACCTTACCTGTACTAATAGATTGGCAGGTCGCATCCAACTGTATAGCGTGGCCACCGCTAGTTCCGGGCAAAAGCTCGACAGCCTTCGAACTCCATTCAACGTTGTTCAGCCAATTACCACTTGACCCAGAGAATGGATTCCCCTCCGCGAAATCCCAAACCATTGGAATTGCCTGACGCCCAAATGTGTTGCGAAGCGCCTCCATCTTCGGACTGTTATCCCAAGAACACACTGTCGAACCACGATCGACCGTACGATCGAGCGCAAAGGCTAAATAAAGACTGACCGCTTCGGCATAAGCGGTTGCACCTAACCCATCTTGCTCTAAACCCCGTCCGTCACGTATTAGTCCAGAAGAAACAGCATCCCGTTGGATTCGTTCACGCACATCGCCAACCAGTTTAGAGAAAGTCGTCAGCGCAACAAGTTGGCGGTCAGTAAAGAGGTCCCCGAGCCTGGTAAAGCCATATTGCACAGTCCAGAAGTTACGAGGGTCGTCAGGCAACGGCGAGTCCGGCCGCCATTCCGGACTGGTCGCATGCGCTGCGGCCTCATGCTCCGCAGTTGGTTCGAGGTAAACGCGGCCACGAACACCTTCTGCAACAATTGCCATCAGTCGCGCACCAATACGGCCTGCCCTTCCTTCAGCCTTGATGTAGTCCCCAAGTATCGGCGCTTCAGAGATCAAGCATTTGAAATTAGCACCGCGCGAAAGCTTGGTCCCATTTTTCGCCGCTACTGCATTCACCGGCTTGCCCGTCTTCACGGTAAATCGGTAGCTGCCATTCTCAATTAATGGCTCGACATAGGCTTCCTTTCCAGGCTTGGTCGAGAGCATGAACGTCGAGGCGAGCGGGACGTCCACATTGGCGAAGGCAGGGTTAGGACTCTTGACCGTGCGGGCCCAGAGCCAGGCAATCACGGTCAGCTTCTCACCGACGTAGGGACGAAGGTCGGGGCGCTCCTCGGCCATCTCGGCGGTCACCTCCACCGTGGGGTAAAGGTGGCCGATCCGCTTCTCGGCTTCGTCCCGCATCCACTGACCGTAATAGCGCACGTCCTCGGCCAGGCCCTGCGCACCCTTCCACTCGCGCTCGAACAGCCCGCCTTGCTCTGCCACCATAGGATTGACGGGCGGCTTGCCAGCGAAGCGCGGGGGGATCTCGATCATGGCCTTGTTGATCAACACGGCCACCGGGTTGAGGTCGCTGGCGTAGCTTTCCAATCCCAGCCGCTGCGCTTCCAGGGGCAATGCACCTCCACCCGCAAAGGGATCGTGGAAGGCCGGCAGCGTGTGGCGGTCGAAGAGTTCTTTCGCCCGAGGATGATCCGCATTGGCCGCGCAGGCATGGCGCCAGCTCTGCCAGATCTCGTCGCGTGCGGCCTGCAGCACCTCTTCGTTGTTCGTGTTCTCCCAGCGGACAAGTTCCTCGATGATCTTGAACAGGCGCTTACGTTCTTTCTCCTGTTTTTTTTCAGTCGGGAAGAGGTCTGGATGCGCCGAGGGGTCATCCACCATCTGCGCGAAGATCACCGCACGCGCAGCCGCTAGCGGTCGCCTCGCCCACCATAGGTGGAGGGTGGACGGGTGACCGTGGCGGATGGACTTTTCACGGGCAGCAGCCTTGTTGATGGCTTCCAGCGGGAGGGCGACTTCGATTAGTTTCTTTCTATACGCAGACGTCTTCGTCATTCTTCATGGCCATACGGTAAGTGGCGGGGTACAGGCCCAGACGGCCTTCGTCCCGCATGCGCTTGAGCGCAGCACCTGATACTTCGATCGCGTTACCTTGTGGGTTGGCGAGGATCAGGGCGTGAGTTTCGGGTTGCGCATCGATCAGGCTCCAGACCGCGGCATCGATCTGCAGAGCTTCATCCTGCAAGCAGTGGTCCTTAGCCCAATAGTAACGGAGCACCTCACCCGATCGCGTACGGCGCTCCCAGTTGAAGACGCTGCCGCTTTCCTTCGCCAAGGTGCTGCCATCCGCGTGGCGGAAGCGGTGCGAATCGACCGGGTGAAAACCGGCCTGAGTTGCAAAGCGCTCGACGATATCGGCTCTGTGCGTTCGAGTATGTCCATTCCCGCTAGCCCGGCGTGCGGGGGTCTCCGCAGGCGCCGCATCGTCATCCCCATCGCTCGGTTCCTCGCTGCCCGCGACACCTTGCCCCAGTCCTAGTCCAGGCACGGGCACGGGCACGGGCACGGATTCGTACCCCACCGCTGACAACTCATTCTCGCTGTCGTCTTCATCGCCAGCCGGGAGTGCAGCGCCGGCTACACCGGCATCCGTGTCGCTGACAGCGCTACTTCCCGGCCTCTCATCGCCAAATCGCGCCTTGCCGTGTTCATCATCAGAATGGACTTGCTTTTCGACCAACCTGAAGTTCTCTTCGAGGTACGCAATCACGTCCTCCACGCGACGTCCGAAGCAGTAGGCCAGCGCGGCTGCAATCTCGGTATGGCCGAACATCTTGCCGAGGGCTTCGGGTACTAGCCGCGCCAGCTTCGCCGTGGGCAGATCCTCAACGTACAAGATGTCGCTGATCCAGACCACATCGGTATAGCGCGGAGTGCCGGCAGGCACCCCGTTGATGTAGGGAAGAATCCGAAGTCCCGGAGATACGTGCCATTCCGTGCTCCCTAAGGTTTCAGCAAGCGCTCGAACACGACTGGTTTCCTCTTCAGAGTCGAGTTCGATACGCGTTAGCACGCGGCCCAACGCATGCATCCATTCCGCAGGCCTGGGCAGACCAAGCGGCTGTGCGTCGCGGTGGAGCCGTTCCTCGATACGCTCGACCAATGGCGACAACACCGAGAAGGGCTCCGCATCGAGCAGTTCGTTCGGTAGACGACGAAAATCTGCCGACTTCTGCTTGATCCACTCGTGCAGGTGCTCCCATGGCACCAACGACCGCGTCGCCAGACAGTAGACGAGGCGATCCACAGGCACCCATTCGTTCGCCAAGTTCAGCCAGTGTTTGCACTCGTCCCAAACGCGGTTCGGATATCTGCTGAGCAAGGTCCTTACCCGCTTCTGGTCTTCCAGTGAGAGCACGGTCTCCGAAGGCAACTCGCCAAGCCAACGTATGGCCAGCTCTACCGTGGGGCGCTCGGCGACACCGATGCGATGCCAAATTGACAGGTCTCTCAGGCTGGCCGGAACCGTCGAGACACCAGGGACATCGCTGTCATCGGCGTTCAGGAAGGCCCCGTGCGCCGTTACCCATTCGCCTTCCTCTGTGAAAAGAAGCCTCTCATGCTGAAAGGCATCGCGAATCGTGGTGATTGCCTCAGTAGATCCGTTGCCGACCATCCGATCCAGGCGGCGGTACCATTTCTCCAGTTCTGCGAGGGGCGGCTCCTTTGCCTTCGAAAGGGCGCGAACTCGGTCGAGGAGGTGCTCCGGACCGGTCGGGGTGTCCCTGACGCCCAGAGCGACAAGCAGTGGACGTGTACTTTCCTGGTCGAAGCGGATGCTGACAAATGGCTCCACATCGATGAGCGGCTCGGTCTCGGGCGTTCGACGTGTTACCTCCTCAGGTTTCAAGTAGAAGCCGCGGGAGTCCGGTAGGCATGCAAGCTGGCGAAACTTCAGAATCCAGTCCGCATGCAAAGTGTCGTGGTAAACCGACCTTGATGTCCCCGAGGTCGATTCTTGTGTGATCCGAGCAGTAAGAGGCTTCGACCAATACGTGTCGGGCTGCCGCATCACTGCCTCGGCGATGCGTCCCCACACTTTGTCGTCATCCTTGGCGAGTGTCCGCCAATGGCGCCATAGTTCGTCATCGAAATCCCAATCCTCAACAACGAAGTAGTTCTTCACATACTTGAAGTCGGGCTTACCCTTGCCACCCCGTCTCTCGATCTCGGTGGCGACAGCACTGCGCTGTGTCAGAGATGAGCGTTTCGGCTTAAGACGAGCAAAGCCATCCAACCCGGAGCGCCCAGAGGCCACCCAGCGCTTCCACTCATCCGCGGTGCACGAGAGGAACTTGCGCGTGTAATCAGGATGAAGCACATGGGACTGACACCACCGTTCAGGTAGAAGCGCAGATAGCTTGCCGTCCGTATCGACGACAATCTCGCTTTCGGCCGGATGAAGCCGATCGTCCTGCGTGACATAGCGAAAGAACTTCGCGGCAGCAATATTCAGCTTTGCACATATCTGTGCCATACGAATGCAGTCGGGAACAGCGACCTGCGTCTGCCTGAAGAACGCGACTGCCGCCTGCTCAACGATGCGCGAGAGTTCAGACGTCTCGCCCAAACCAACTCGATCTAAAAGGGAAAGCGCTGCCGCAGCCCCATCGGCCGGTGACGCGGGTTTTGTGCCCTTTACCGAAGGGGCGACCTCACCGAGAAAACGAACCCAAGCAGGGTCTAGCGTGTGCAGATATGCGGATAGGAAAGCCCAGTCCTGCTCGGACTGCAGCAGCTTACGCTCCCCGATGCGAGCGGTCTCGAAGGCCGCCAGCAGTTCCGAGCGCCCCTGGACTGGAACAATCCGCAACTTGCTCTGCAGACTCCGGAGCGCGAACGTCTGAGTCCTTGATTCAACGTACTCCCATAGCGAGAGCAGGGCGGTCCAGGTATTCGGCCGGGGCAGAGAGTTTCTCTGCAAGATCTGTAAAACATGATCATGGGAGCAATGGCTTAACCAGCCCCAGTTAGCAAGTTTCTTCAGGTTCTCACCCGCAACGTCTCGAGAAAAGGCCGGCCTCTGGTCGACGTCGAAATATTTCGCTACCGAGTCCTCTGGCCATACATCGAGAAGAAGAGACGGGTATCCAATCGCCTTGCGAGCATCGACTAGCATTCCCGACTCGGTGAGCAATACCGGCTTCCCCTCGATTGCATCGCGAACGGCATCCTCGACAAGTGCCGCGCACGCACCCTCCAGTGACACATCATCGGTATCGACGTCGGGAAGCAAGTCGTATGCAGCTGTGCGCTCGGCTACGCCGAGCTGCTGCGCCTCAAGCCACGCCATCATGACTGAGCCGGCAAGCCTGCCCGCTCTATCAAGTAGCCATCTGTTAGTGGCAGATGTCTCAGGCGGCTTGATCTTGAAGCGGGCAGGATCTTGGATGAAAGGCGCATTGCAGGCGAAGGGCAACTCCGTCTCAACACCGGTTGGGAGAACGACATAGAGTCTTCCAGGAGCTCCGAGCACGATCTCCACCCGACAGGGCGGAAACTCAACATCCTGCTCCGCGGTCAGCAGTCGCTCGTTACGGATCTCGTTAAGCGCTTCAGCCGGGAAGGCTTCAGGCTCAGAACGCACAACGAGGAAGGCGTCCTCCTCGTTTCCGTTAAGCGCCATCCATTCAGTACCTGAGACCGGCCCTGGGCGGAGGTGCGTCCAATGAATAGCCTTTTCGCCGATTTCGATGCGCCGAATGTTGCGGAAGAACACAAGGGAGAACGGACTCTTGAGCCACTCCTGAAGGTTCTTCTCGAGCTCGACACGTCTCTGGTCGTCCTTCAACTCCACGCGGATATGCGTTCTCGGGTCGCTCGACGTGACCTGACCGAGCCAAACGGGTTCTGTGAACCGCGCGCGGCGAAATCCGACGGAGAGTGTCGGAGAGCACAGCTCGACCTTATCACCAAGACTGAACGTGCTCTTGAAACCAATGCCCCGAAAGCCAATCGTGTGCAGAGCACGCTTGTTCGAGTAGCCGAAGCGGCAGAGCGAAGCGAAGTGCTCCTCGGCAAAGTCTTCGCCGTTGTGCGAGAAGACAAAAGCGTTGCCTTCGAACCGGACAGAGGCCGTGGTGGCGCCCGCATCGTCAGCGTTCTGTAGCAACTCGGACAGGACATGTCTGGGGCTTTGCACCTGTGCGAAGAGCTGATGCCACGGACCAGCGAGCTCCGGATCCGCTTCAAGCTGTGTCCAACGCCGAGCGGCGTTCTCCCTGATCTTGTCGAAATACGGGGGCTGTTGGCTCATCGCGGGGACTCGGCGCGGGAAAGAAGGTCGGAGAACGAGTAGTTAACGCTGGCTGCACCAAAATCGGGTTCGCGCTGGAAAGGCTCGCGGACGTAGTGCACCCTGTGCTCGCCCCCCTCGAGAAACTCGACGATGGCGAGGATGAAGTCGTCCGGCTTGTTGAGGCAGTAGAGGATCTCGTTGCGTGTCACCGTGATCGTCGTGGCTCCCGAAACGCGGCCTTTGACCTCGAGGAAACGCAGCCTCCCCGTGCCGGGGATCCGGCTCTCGATGTCATAGCCGAGTCTTTCGAACTCGCGATCAACCGGGTCAAAACCAAGCCGGCGCTCGACCTCCATGACGATTCTGCGCGCCTCTGCAGCCGCTGCCTGGGTATCGGGCGATGCTGGGTCGTCGGCCAGAGTGGTACCGTTCAGCGCTCGGATCAGGCCGATGGGGACAACGAGCACCCCACCGAGTGCAACTGGCGGCAAGGGTGAAATCTGTGCTTCAAGCCGCAACTCCTCCAGACGACGTTCCAGTCGCCCCTGCAACAGGTCGGCACGTTTGCGCGCCTCACCCGAGTTCAAACGCGCGTTCGTTTTTCCAGCCTGCTCCTGATGCTTGAGCTCTTCGGCGCGGTGATCCCAGTAAGCGATTTCCTTCATCAGGCGGTCCTTGACCGCCACTTCCGTTCTGCGCAGACGGTCGAGCCGGCTATCGCGAATCTCGCGAAGATGTTCCGGGACAACGTGGGCGATCGTGTAGCCGACAGCCGTCTTCTCCAAATCACGCGAGATCCAGGCAGCCTCATGGTGATCGAGGATCTGCTCCACCGTCACCTCATCAGGCTTGAGAGGCCGGTAGTCGAGATAGGGTGCGTAATGAATGTGGCGGTTGCCGCCTTGCCCATCCAACTCAACATAGAGGATGCGCTTCGAGATGACTCGCCGCTCACCGGCCCTTGTATGTCCCGCGTCCTGTATCGCGTGCTCCAGGTAGAACAGAACCCTTGGCTGAGTCCCTTGGTCGCGCTCATCGACCAGAACCGCACCTCGTTTAAGGAGGTCACGATTGCGCTCGAGCGTGAGGTCTATGACCGCATCGAGTAGGGGGTGCCCAGGGCAGACAAAGGCTGCCATCGGCATTCCCGAAGGTGCCGTCAGCTCCTTGGAAAAGGCGATGCGCTCGTAACGCGGGAGCACCGGCTCACGCAGCCCAATCACGCGGTCACGATTGCGGATTGGCGCAGGAACATGAGTGATCTCGTAGCGTCTCGGTTCGCGTTGCTTGGCGCTGCCCCCCAGATACTTGAAAGCCTCGGTAAAGAAGGACTCGATGTAATGCGGCTGTAGCCGGCGCGCATCAGCACGCTCCATGTCTTCGCGAATGCGGGCGACGCGGCTGGCGTCCATTGCGTCGTGAGCCAACGCGCGTTCTTCGAGGAGTGCCTCGAGGTGCGCGCGGTCCATCGCCTGATCGACTACCGTCGTAAGGTATGCCTGCACATCCGGGCGTTCGCCGTACCGGATCGCCTCGATGAGAAGATCCCGCAAGGGCTTGCCCTCGAATTGCAGCTTGCCAAGGACATCGAAGACGTGACCGCCAAGCGCTTGCCTCGCCTGCTCCAGCTTGTCTAGGAGGCGACGATAGACATCGCCCTCGCGCGTTTCTTCCGCCACCAGATTCCAAAGATGGCAAACCTCCTTCTGTCCGATTCGGTGGATTCGGCCGAAGCGCTGCTCGAGACGGTTGGGATTCCACGGCAGGTCGTAGTTCACCATCAGGTGGGCACGCTGCAGGTTGATACCCTCGCCCGCGGCATCGGTCGCTAGAAGCACCTGGACCTCAGGATCGTGCCGGAAGGCCTCCTGCACCTTGAGCCGCTCCTCGCGCCCGACGCCGCCATGAATGCTCACGACAGCATTCTGTCTCCCCAGCAGCGCGGTAATACGCTGATGGAGATAGTTGAGGGTGTCGCGCTGCTCGGTGAAGATGACAAGCTTTTGCCGCGGCGAAGAAGAGGGCCGCGGTGCTACATCACCGCCGTTAGAGGCGTCCGGGTCGGCTGCAATGTTGGCAACGGAGGCCGTCGTGAGAATCTCTCCGAGCAGTTCCTTGAGTTCACGCCACTTGGTATCGGCGCCGCTACGCCGAACGCTCAGCGCAAGGGATTCAAGCGACTTGAGCGTCTCGATCTCAGTCTTGAGCTCAAAGATCGTGCGCGCAGCGGTCGCCTGATCCAGCACCTGCTCTTCAGCCGCCTCGACCTCACTATCGGGTGCATCTTCGAGGTCTTCGATATCCTCCACGTCGAGGGCACCGTTGTTCGCCATGACCGGTGCAGTGCTTGTGCCGGCTCTTTGCAGTAGCTCCATCTCTCGCAGGCGACTTTCCAGTCGTTCCCGCCTGCGACGCAGTGACTGGTAGATGGCCTCTGGCGACGAGGCTAGTCGGCGCTGAAGCACCGTGAGGGCAAAGCCCACAGTGCCCGCACGCTTGTCATTCTGGAGCGCCTCGGCACGGTTGAACTCGTTGCGCACGTAATCCGTAACGGCCTTGTAGAGCTCACCTTCGGCGGGAGAGAGTCGGTAAGGCACGGTGTAAGCGATCCGCTCGGGAAAGAGTGGAGTGCCGTCAAACTTGAGCAGGTGCTCCTTAGTCATTCGTCGCATCAGGTCACTGACATCGGCCTGATGGACTCCATCACGGAAACGCCCCTCAAACCTGTCCCCGTCGATCAAAGCCATGAAGAGCTGGAAATCCTCCTCCTTGCCGTTGTGAGGGGTGGCCGTCATCAGCAGGAAATGTCGTGTCAGCGTGGAAAGCAGCTGACCGAGACGGTAGCGCCTCGTGTACTTGATCTCGCCGCCGAAGAAGGTGGCGGACATCTTGTGCGCCTCATCACAAACGATCAGATCCCAACGGCAGTCGGGGGTCTTCAACTTCTCCTGCACATCCTCGTTACGGGATAGCTTGTCGAGTCGGGCGATGACGAGATTCGTCTCCAGAAACCAGTTGCCGGTGCGCGCAGCCTCCAGCTTGTCATTGGTAAGAATCTCGAAAGGCAGGTTGAAGCGCCGGAAGAGCTCGTCTTGCCACTGCTCCGCGAGACTCCCGGGGCAAACGATCAGGCAGCGCTGCAGATCGCCACGGGCCACCAATTCCTTGATGAGCAACCCGGCCATGATGGTCTTGCCAGCACCCGGGTCGTCCGCAAGCAAGAAACGCAGCGGCTGCCGCGGCAACATCGACTCGTACACTGCTGTGATTTGATGAGGCAGGGGATCCACCAGTGAGGTATGGACCGCCAGCACTGGATCGAAAAGGTGCGCAAGACGGATGCGTTGCGCCTCAGATGCCAGCCGGAAAAGTGCCCCATCGCCATCGAAGCTCCAGGGCCGTCCGACCTCCACGATCTCGAGGCGTGGCTCGTCAGATCGGTAGAGCAGTTCATTGGCCACCCTCCCACTCGGCGTCTTGTAGGTCAGCTCAAGCGCATCCGACCCGAACCATTGAACATTGACGACGGTGACGAGTGCATCCGGGATGATCCCGCGAATGGATGCGTTGGGTTGAAGTTGTTCGAGTGTGAGCATGGTGAGCCGTAGTGGCGTGATCGTGACGGTCAGCCCGCGCCCGACAGCCCAGGTTCGAGAGGCGCTTGCGGTCGTGCGGCGGATCGGTTGGGTGGTATGTCATTTGCGAAGTTAGCATGACATGCGCGCGAGCGCCGCACGAAGCGCACTAAGGACGCGGGCTCACGCAACGGCCAGTGAAACACATCACGCAAGCGATTATTCCATTCCATTTGGAACTGGATGTTGATCTCTCACAAAACGCATGCAAGGATACCGACACATCCATTCCGTTTGGAATTTTCGTGTGAAGCTTGCAGTTACCTTCTACGACGACTGGGCCGAGCCGCTGCGCTTCACCTGGGCGGACATCCGCAGCATCCTGGTTGGCGGCGTCGTTGCACACGTCAAGATGCTCCAGGCCTACACGGGTGAGTCGAGGCAGCCAGATGAAGCGCTGTACAGCGCTTGTGAGTCGGATATCGAGCAGACGCCCATCTTTCTTGCCTACAAGGTCATCTACGACTACGCGAACGATGCGATCTTGCCGCCAGACGACACCCCACTGGAGGAATACCTCAGGATTGCCATCGCGTTTCGGCTGGAGCTCGTCTATGCAAACGAGCTCTATGGGATGGATATCGGTCAAGCAACAGGAACACCAGAGTCGCCACGCTATGCGATCGCAGTCCACACCGGGCGGGCCCTCGAAACCTTGCTATGTGGCTTCCTGGCACGCTGGAAGCTGGACGTACCGGGCACCACTGAAGATTACGACGCCGTCCGCATCTGGGCTCACATGTTCGCCGCGGCCCACCCCGAACTGCTGTCACTCTCGGAGATCGCCGTCCTTGCGGATATTCAGGAACGCAGCGTCCGCAACTACACGCACAGCACACGCGATGGCCTGGAGCGGCTACGCACCCTCAAGGTCGGGGGTCGGACCTATGTCACGCCCCACGACGCAAAGGAATGGTTATCTCGCCGACGACGTTTCATCCCCACCCGCCGAACCCCCGCATCTGACAATCACTGAACAGTACCGAAGGACCAGAGACGACGATGAAGACACAAACGATCTGCAAGGAAACAGAGCAGCAACTTATCGAGGTGGCAAGCAAGCTCGGCTATCACCAGCTTGAGAAGAGCGGTTCAGAAGGCGCGCGAAAGAAGGTACTGGTGTTCAAGTCCGACCGACTTATAGCGCCAATCGTTGTCCACAAAGACACAGGCCTCTCGGACGGTCGATTGAGCAAGCTGCAGATCGCAGTCAGACCCTCGATGTATCGGCCTTCTTTAGAGGACGCAGCGCTCGGCATCCGAGGATCAATGAACCGACAAAAGGGTGGCGCGAACAACTTTCAGCACAGCGCCTACCGGGCTTTTGCCGAGCCAACCATCAGCGGAGAGCCCGTGGGCAAACGATATGAGATCGACTGGCTTCAAGGGGGGCCGGCAGCTCTAACGGCGCTCCTTACAGGCTTGGTCAAAACCCATACGGCCGACTGAATTCCTTCAACGCAAACACTCCTGTAGTAGTGATCTCGCCCAGCCTCGGCTGGGCTTTTTTGTTCTTCGGGCGTTCAAGCCGGTCGAGAAACCGGCGAAGAGCAGTCAGCTTCCAGAATTCTGTAGGTCCCAAGCGCTTCCCGTCCGCAGCCCCTTGTTCCAATTCACGATTATTGAATTTATAGAATCACGCCGTCAGTGAACAAAATCACTTCTCTTTTCTTTTCAACACTTTATAGCACGATGTCGCTTGCGCCTCGCCCATCCTGCCATTAATCTTCGCTCGTTCTAAGTACCCATACGGGTAGAGTTAATGAGCCCCTTCAGCCGCCTCCTTGCAGAGACCCGACGCCGCCACGGCCTGCGACAGATTGATCTGGCGGAGCTGCTCGGATACGAGCAGACCTATCTCTCGGCCCTGGAGGTGGGCGCAAAGGGGCCGCCGGCAGCCGAGTTTGTCCAACGGCTCCAGGCCGCGCTCAATCTAGACGAGAAAAATACTGATTGCCTGCTAGAGGCGCTGGAACTCTCGCAGCGGAGGATGACATTGGAAGTAGACGCGCCCGAAGACATCTACGTCGTCTTCAATGAGATGCGCCTGCAACTCAACAATCTGCATCCCAGCCAAGTCGGGCTGATCCGAGCGACGCTGGCTTTGAAAAGTGATCTGCGCGAGCGTCCGCACCGTGAGATTCCAAGACTGAAGCGGCGAGTACTGGAGCCAGGGGAGAGCGCCAGCCCATCTGCGCGGAACAAGAAGGCGGCACTCCCGACCACGAACTGAACCCCGCACTCGCGGACAACCCACCCACTCGCACACGACACAGGGAGATTCCCATGCCATAAAAAACAAGGGCAGACCTGACGGCCTGCCCCGATCGGCCCTTTGCAGAGCCCTTGCTTCGACACCAAGAGTTTCCGCCTCCAGGGCCCCGCCGTCAATTCCCGATTCCCCTTGCCATCACCAACGTTCGGCGCACACGTCTGAACGCGGGCGTTGTTACGCCTGTGGCTTGCGATATCAGCCCCCTTGATCCGCCTCGATAGGCGGCTCAAGGGCGGCGCTCAACCTGGAGTTTTGAAATGACTTGCACGTCCGGGGCCCCTGCTGCCCCTTCTAGCCGCCGCGCGCCCATGGCGCGCCAGCCCATCACGCGCTCGCAGCCCATGCCGCGCCGCAAGGCGCCTTCATTCAAGTCAGGCGCCATCGTCCGCTGCGAGAGCACTCAGGAAGAGGAGGCCGTCGCGCGATTCGAGGCCTGCCCATCGGTCACAAAAATCACGGCTCAGCCTGTTCGCATCGCCTACATGCACGAGGGCAAGCAGCGAAGGACGACACCTGACTTCAAGCTGACGCTCGACGACGGTCTGGATGTCTATGTGGAGATAAAGCACACCACCCAAGCGCTGACGATGGCTGCTGTGCTAAAAGCGCGGGCAGTCGGGTCGGCCGCGCAGGGTCTCGACTATCGCGTCATTACTGACAGATGGATCCGCGTTGAACCCTTGCTCGAAAACATCCGGATTCTCCAGAGATGGCGAGGGGCCACGCGTGTAAGCCGTGATCGGCTTGAGCTATTCGCGCTCGAGCCGGATCTGCCACTACCCATCTGCATCGTGGCTGAGCGCCTGGGCGGCTTGCCGACTGTCGCCGCGCACCTCCTGAACGGCGATCTCAATATCAATCTCGTTTCCCACATCATCGACCGTCATGCCGTGGTCCTGAAAGAGCCCCATCGCGCGACCACGATTGCACGGGAACTCCCGTGGAAAACGCCGGAGGGTTGTGAAATCTGGGGGGGTGACAAATGAATCGCTTCACCTGGCTACGTAATCCTCTGGTCAAGTTTGATGACAAGAATCTCCGGCTCGTGCCACCTAACCCTGCAGGGAAGTGGTGCCTGATCGCGGCCGATGAAACGACGGAATTCAGCCCCGTCGAGCTCTCCGAGGGCGAGCTCGCCGTGCTCTACATCGAGCGCCGGCTTTCATTTCGCCTGCCCGGGGGCTACGACCCCAACCTGTTGAAGCGGGAACGGCTTGCACCGACCATCGACGATCTGCCCGAGAAAGAGCGCAAAGAGGCCCTCCGCCGCAACGGCTATGTCAAAGGACTGCAGGACGCCGGCTGCAAATCGTGCTCCCCCTCGGCGGTGACCAGGTTGTTGATCGTGGAGGTTGCACGAGAGCTTGGCGACCCTTGCCCCCCTCATCCAATTTCGGTGTACCGCTGGGCGCGGCGCAGCGCGGAATCGGGCCGCGGCGTTATTAGCCAAAGGCGCAAATCCTGGGGCACCAACACGGGACGCGAGCACCGCCTGCCCGAGCGCACCGTCGAGATCGTCAATCACTGCATCGACAAGATCTACTTGGAAGGCAGGGAGTCCGGCGAGGCAACACGACTGGAGGTTCTGCGAGTCATCTCCAACGAAAACCTCTCGCTGCCGCCGACCAAGCAGCTTGTCGCCCCATCTCTGGCCACAATATACCGAATGATTAACGGGCGGGATGCGTATGAGCGCGCCGTGGCCCGCTACGGTGAAGAGGAAGCCAACCGTCGATTCCGCCACAGTAAAGCAGGGATCCGAGCATCCCGCCCCAATGAACGGGTCGAAATCGACCACACGCCTCTGGATATATTCGTGGTCGATGAAGACGCTCATCTTCCCCTTGGGCGCCCCTGGATCACAGTCGCAATTGATAAGAGGACCAGGATGGTCCTCGGCTTCCATATCTCCTTTTCGCCGCCTTCCGTCGAGGCAGTAATGCATTGCCTGCGGCATGCGGTGCTCCAGAAGATAGATCTCAAAGCACGATATCCAGCACTCAAGCATTCATGGCTTGCCTACGGATTGCCAGAGATCCTTGTTGTTGATAATGGACTTGAGTTCCACGCCGAAGCGCTTCAGGTTGCGGCCCTTGGGCTTGGGTTCAAAGTCGAGTTTGGAGGAAAAAGAAAGCCATTTCATAAAGGCGCAATTGAGCGCTTCCTGAAAACGCTGAACTACAACCTGATCCACAAGTTACCAGGGACGTCATTCGCAAAATATTGGCAACGATTCGACTTTGATCCTTTAAAGCATGCCCTGATTACACTCGAAAAGCTTCACGAGGTTATCCATCGCTGGATCCTGGACGTTTACAGCCAACAAATGCACCGCGGGATTAGCGAACCTCCCGCCTTGAGATGGCAGCGCGAGTCAAAGATGCATGCTCCTGAACTTCCCGCTTGTGTTGACAAGCTGGATATCCATCTCAGCCAGGTTGTACATCGACGAGTCTGGCATTACGGGATCCAGCTGCATGGTGATCAACTCTACCAATCCAGCGAACTGCAGGATCTACGGCGCAGATATGGTGAAAAGCTGGAGGTGCAGGTTCGGTTTCATAACGCTGACATGACCCAAATACACGTTCAGGACCCCGAATCTGCAGAGTACATCACAGTCGAGAATACCGCCCCTGAAGAAGTACGCGGCATGAGCGCAACCCAATACAAATGGATCCGCGCCTATCGCAAGAAGATGGCGCGCACAGAGGAGCGTGAATTGTCGATAGCCGAGGCGAAGGCGGAACTCCGTAATTTGGTAAGCGAGTTGTTCGAAAGCAAGAAACTTCGCGACCGCACCAAGGGAGAGCGCATGAAGGACAAGGAAACCAAGACGAACGGGGCTCAAGGGAGCGAGAAGACACTGAATCTTTCCCTAGAAGACGAGCTTGAGGATGAAATGGACTTCGAAACTGCCTTTGCGTAATAAGGGGAGCGATAAAAAATGGAAAGCGTACTAACCAACGAACCTGAAATCAGCCTCAATCAAACGATTGAGACGCTTCACAACCTTCGGGTTGCACATACAGGATGGCAGGAGATCCTAGATGAATTCGATGATCTCATCACCTTCGCTCCTTATTCCAATGAGGGTGTGGGGATGATGATCATCGGTGAATCTGGTGTTGGCAAGACAACATTGCTCAAGGCCATTAAAGCCCGTTTCCCCGAGACCCAGCAGCGGGATGACCGCTCCCTCGTGCCGTGCCCCCTAATATCGATTCCGTCCCGTCCGACCATTAAGTCGGTGGCACAGGCTACCTTGGCCGCATTGGGCGACCCGCTTGCGGGGGTTGGCGGTCAGACGACGGTCGAGCTGACCAGCAGAATCGTCTGCCTGGCGAAGGGATGTGAATCACGAGCACTATTGTTTGATGAGGCTAATCACTTCGTTGACGGAAGGCGAGGCGACTCACTTCTTCAGATATCAGATTGGTTCAAAGAACTTTCCGATCAATGCCAGATCCCGTTCGTTCTGTGCGGCCTCCCGAGATCGGAAGCGATCCTAGAATGTAACGTTCAATTGCGGCGCCGATTCAGCACTACCTTGGAGCTGAGCCTGTTCGATCAGACAACCGATAAGCTTTCGCTGACACGGTTTACTAAGGTCATCAAGGCAATCTGCTCCCAAATCCCAATGCTAAGCCGCTCAGATCTGCTAGCTCGTGACACTGCCTCGAAGCTTTTTGTGGCATCCGACGGGAGAATTGGCCCCTTGGTGAAGCTACTTTCCGCTGCCCTCAAGATTGCAGTGCGCAAAGTTCAGGCTGTAATTGAAAGCAGCGTATTAGAACAAGCATTTCAAAGAGCTATCTGGCGAAGCGGGATCGGCAATTTGAATCCGTTCAACTCTGAATTCAAGATCAGGCGCCTGGACAAACCAAGCGAACCATATTCTGGAACTAGTAGGGATCCCGTCAAGAGGAGCAGGAAGTCATGATGCTGGCGCTACGCCCCAAAATTCATCCCCTCGAGACCATGCACGCTTACACGCTCCGCTTGGCGAATGCGAATGGCCTGAACAGGATTCCCGGCACCCTGCTGGAGCGTCGCATTTCATCGGGGATCGCGGCACGAACGGATCTACCCGGCGTGTCACTTCGCCGAGTCGCTGAACTCACGGGACAAGACGGCAAGAGCCTAGCAAACCAGAATGTACGTCGAGACGCGTTCAGCTGGCATTACCAGAGGCATCGCCTAGGTCACCGCCATTTCTCACTCTTGCGGCGCAAGATCTGCCCTGCATGCTTTGATCAGCAGGGCATCACGCCATGGTATTGGTCTATTCGCCTGCTCACGGCCTGCCCAGACCATGGGCTACAACTCATCGATCGATGCACACGTTGCGGCGAACCCCTATCGTGGCGCCGCGACCATGAGCGGTGTCGGTGCGGTCTTGAATACAGGCGCGCGGAGGCACCATGTGCGAGCTCCCAACAGGTGCTCGTGTCAGCAGTGATCCTGGCGGCAGTCGGGATCGCCCACATCACTACGATGACTCCGCGCGCGGCCGCAGCGCTTCAGGTATCCGACCTCGAGCGCGTTGCGCTGATGCTGAATCACTATCGCCAAGACCTGCCCGCAGGGCTCGGGCGCGATCGCTCTCATGCCCATCAAGTGGGTCGGCTCCTGGAGGACTGGCCTCGCGGTTTCCAGTCCTGCCTGCGGGAACTTCAAGACGCGGCGTGCGGCTCCGACACGCTCGACGCCGAGTCGGTGCTCGCCCAGATGGACGAATTCACTCGCATGGGCACGCGATGGTTGCGCATGGAGGCTCCGGCACCGCTGCGCGATGGATTCTGGCAGTGGCTGGCTGGGGTAGGCGACGCCGAAGAGTTGGCGCACCTTCGAGCGCACTTGAGCAACTTTGAAGCCTACCTGCACCGCCCCGTGAGTCAGTTGTGCCAGGCGCTCGGCATCACCCGTAGCCAGTTCACGGTTCTCGCGGACTCCAAGTTGCTCGAATACCGCCCCGGGACGGGAATGCAGTTTGCCAGTCTGAAAAGTTTGGCCAGACTGATCCACGAACTCGCCCAGGCTATTCAACCCTGGGCTCCGCGGGCAAATCTGGTGCCGGTCGCCGAGGTGTCGCCCGGTTGCGGGCGGCATCGCTATTCCGGATTCAAGCGAGTCATGGAATCAATCCTGATTGGCGAATGCCCTGTGTATGCAAGCGCTGTCATCCCCCCCAATCTCCCGCTTTTTCAGCGCATGCTCGTCTCGCTCGACGATCTAGCCGCACTGAGAAACCCTTGGGCCACATTCCGCGACCGGAGTCTACGTCATGCTGCCAAGAAGACCGCATCCCATTCCAAATGAATCGCTCCGGGGGTACATCGGTCGGGTCGCGCTGGCGAACGGCTATAGCGGGCCAGACTGGATGATGCGCCATCTGAGTGGAAAGGCGCTTCATCAAAGCACGCTTGCCACAATCAGCGCGGCCATTGGCAAGTCGACCTCTCAACTTGCCGGCTTGGAAGGCATCATCCCGGGTGACACCGATGCCCGGCACCTCTGCGTGCTCGGGGGACGGCGATTGCCGTCCGACTTCTGGCGATTGTCGCTTCGCCAGATCTGCCCAAGGTGCCTGGCCGAGAGTGGCTTTGCAGAGGCAAGTTGGGAGGACATGAGGCGAGTGACCTGTGCCATCCACCAGACGACATTTGTCGACGCCTGCGCCTCTTGCTCACGACCACTGAGCTGGACTCTCGGCGGCCTGACGCGTTGTCAATGTGGGATGGACCTTTGCTCAGTCGAGCCTGAGGCCGCCTCCAGCAGCCTTCTCGTAGCGGAGAGGTATGCGTTCGGGGGGACTGAGAGCAGCAATCCACCCTTTCCGGCCGTTTGGCTGGATCTGTCCGATAGGCAGCGACTCAAGCTGATCTCTTTGCTGGGAGACTTGGCGCCATCAGCAGAAGCCATGGCATGCATCACACATGCCAAGGTTCGGCTCGCCATGCAAACCGCTGGCAGAATCCTCTCCGACTGGCCGGCGGGGCTGATGAAAGCGCTGGAGACCATCGACAGGGGAGAACCGTCCCTGAGGCGCTCGCTTGGACGCTTCCTCTCAAAGGTGGACGCGCTGCCCACAGCCCCGGCGTTCGTCCCCCTCAGAGAAGCCATCTCTCACTATGTGGGCGAAGTAAGGACGGCGCCGTGTCACCCACAGGTCCTGAAGCACCGGAATGCAACTGCGTCTCGCAAAAGGAGCGTCGGCATCACGCAGGCCTCTGCCGAACTCGCTTTGGCGCGAGGCAGCGTCAAGAAACTAATCCTGGCAGGACGCCTCGCGGGCCAGGTAGCCACTGCAGGCAAACGTTGCTTCACGTCGATCAATCCCGACGCGGTTGAGGCCTATCGGTCGTTGCGTACTGCGAGCCTCACCACCGCCGAGGTACGGCGTGAACTCGGACTCAGCCCAGACCGCTTCCGAGAGCTGTGCCAGGCAGGCATTCTGCCGGTGCTCGAGGGGCGCACTGAAACCGAGCAAGCAGTTTGGCGAATTGACCGCGAACGGCTCTACCTACTCATGAGACAACTCGACAACGCGGTTATCCCTTCACGCAAGGAGACTACCGAAGACGTCATCTCCCTCGCCACCGCCTGTCGCACGCGCCTCATCGAGGGAGAGTTGGCCCTCACCTTGAGCGCAATCCTTGATGGACGCTTGCCCGTCATCGGAAGACTGAAGGGGCTTGCGGTCATTCCCTCGCTTGTCGTCGACGCCGACCGCCACCTCGAGCTGCGTGATGAGTGGCGTACCGAGCAGTCGCACACCCTCTCGATCGTGGAGGTGGCCGAGCAAATGGCGGTGAAGCAGGAGGTCGCATATCACCTGGTCCGCCAGGGCCTGCTGCAGACAGCCACCGCGGCGACGCACCGTCGCAACCAGCGCGTGGCGATGCAGCAGCTTCAGGAGTTCAAAACCGCGTACGTCTGGCTTCGAGACCTTGCCCGTGGTGCCCGCACCTCACCCAAACACCTGCGCACACTCCTGGACAAGGAGGGCATCCGGCCAATCAGCGGACCTGACGTTGACGGATGTCGGCAGACGTTGTTCAGGAGGGCATGTCTGCAAGCGAGCCCGGCAATCCTAGGCACCATTTCCCTTCCAGAAGACGTTGCGACGTGATTGCAGAACCCGCAACACTCATCCTATTACTCTCGAGTCTGAAGACAATGATCCCCTCAACCCGCCCCACTCGCCGTCGCGAAAGCAATCCCTGTAGCCGGTCAAGTTCAAGGACGCGCATCTCGTCATGCTCAGCGTCAGTGATTTCAAACGTCCCCGAGTTCGTCGTCCGGCGACAGCCGCCGGATGACGTTCACGAGATCATCGATGGACTGATGCAACCTATCCCACGGCCGTCCAAGGCCCATGAGTCCATCTGCGAGGCGCTGGAGAACGCCCTCCGCGAGCATCTTGCGTGCTCGCTCGAGCAGGTCTTTACTGCCCGCGATCGGAGACCACTCTGCACGGACCGCTCCACGCTCTATCCCGATTTCTGGGTCTCCACCCTATGTCGAGATCCAGTCAACGAGCAGCGCGTCGCCTACCCGGGCCTGGTGATCGAGGTCCTGTCACCCTTTCGGGAAAAGGTCGACAGGGGCGCCAAGCTCCACGCGTACCGCGAGATCGACAGCGTACAAGAGTTGCTCGTGATCGACCCTGCTCGTGGTCGCAGCGAGTTGTATCGTCGCTGCGGGCCGAGGCAGTGGCAGTTCACCGATGTCGAAGGAAGCGAACCAATTCATCTCGAGAGCATTGGGATGAGTTTGGAAAGCTTGTCGGGGTTCGGGTATCGATAGCGAACTTCGAGCTCTCGAGGGGCAGGTAAGCGTGGAGGTCTACGAGACCACCCCTCGCAGTGCTCAACTCTATGTTCGCTGGTCTCAAGCGGAGACCCTGATCACCCCGTATGACATACGGAACGCGGCGTCCCCTGGTCGGTAGCTGCAACGACAATTGGTCGGCCGCTGCGGCCACTTAGGGCGACCTCCGCCTAATCGCCGACGGCGGCTACGGGGCACTCAGCCCGACCTCACGCATTCGGCCATCAGCTGCCCGTCCTCCTCTCCACAATGCAGCCATCCTGATGGCCGCTGGGCCTCGAAAGCTGTCATTGCCTCAAGCACGTCGCTCCGCTGTCCTCATCCCTTCTGATGGACTTGTCGTGCGTCGCCGATGTCGCGCCGGGCGTGAGCGACGATGACAAGCCCCGACCACAGCGCGAGCCCGGACATCACCAGTGCAACGACAAGGTCCGGCAACGCGCTTCCGGTACCGAAGACGCCTGCCGCCGCCAGGATCACCGCGAGATTGCCGATCGCATCGTTGCGGCTGCACAGCCATACCGAACGCATGTTCGCGTCGCCCGCGCGAAAGCGATACAACATCATCGCCACCCCTGCGTTGGCGAGCAGTGCGAGGATGCCGACCACGCCCATCGTGATCGGCTCAGGCGTCACGCCGTGCTGGAAGGCCCACAGGGCGCGTGCCATTACAACGGCGCCGAAAAGCACCATCGCCACGCCCTTGAGCAAGGCCGCGCGTGCCCGCCATATCAATCCCCAAGACAGCACCGTCAGCGACAGCGCATAGTTGGCGGCATCTCCTGCGAAATCGAGGGCGTCGGCCCACAGGGCGACCGAACCGACTGCAAGGCCGGCGAAGAATTCGACCAGGAACATCACCGCATTCACGATCAATGCAATCCACAGTGCCAGGCGCAAGCGCGGGCTCGCTGCGCTGGCATCGCAGGTGGAGTGGGAACAACAGCCGGCCATGGTTTTCTCCTTAACGTGGGCGAGGGGTGCATCACACACCCTGTAGCCACTACAGGGTCAAGCGGTTAAGCTGTTGGGCGGTCGCAATGAGGAGATGCAGGCGATGAAGATCGGTGAATTGGCCAAGGCCGCGCACGTCGAGGCCGAAACCATCCGCTACTACGAACGGATCGGTCTGCTCCCGGCGCCTTCCCGCAGCCCCAATGGATATCGGGCCTACGCGGGTGGGCACCTTGAGCGCCTCGCGTTCATCCGCCACTGCCGGGCACTGGACATTGCCTTGGCCGACGTCGCGCAGCTGCTGCGCTTCGTGGACGACCCCACAACCGACTGTGCTGAGGTCGACGCGTTGATCGACACCCAACTCACCCGTGTCCGCGCGCGTCTCGACACCCTGCAAATGCTCGAGCGCCAACTCGTCGCCCTGCGCAGCCAGTGCTGTGCACCCGATCGTGCGGCGCAATGCGGCATCCTGCATGAGCTCGAGGCGCCGACGCGGGGGGATGTCTGTGTGTGCCACGATGAGCATGCGCAATGATCTGCGGTTCGGTGGCGGAGTGACCACAATGTGGGGTGCCAGCGCTCCGGTACGTTCATGGTCGCGATATGAGCCGTCAGCCAACGGGCTGGGGTTAAAATCGTCGCCCATGCACCGTTGGCTTGCCATTTTCTTCCTGCTGCTCGTTCCGCTTCAGTTCGCGTCGGCGGGCCTGGAGGCGTACTGCTTGGAATCGGCCGGTTTCGCGACCAGCCACGGCGACCACCATCCACATACCTGTCAGGTGGATGAAGGCGATGAAGGGATGAAAGGGCAACTTCACGCCGACTGCGGTTTCTGCCAGATCCTTGCGAGCGCTGCACTGCTCGATGCGGGTCGTCTGCCATTGACAGGACTGGGCCATGTCCTCGTCGACGCCGGGCGGGACTTCAACGCGTCTGCGCTGGTCACCGAGCCTGAACGCCCCAAGTGGCGCCTCGCTGCCTGAGCGGCAGCCCACCCCTGTCTTCCCCTCTTCTTCGAGTGCGCGCCGCACGGTAGCGGCGGTGTGCTCCATTGCGGACGTCCGGGCACTGCCTATGGCGTCCGCCCCTCCCGAAGCCTGGGAACCAACCCTCGAGATCGACTCGATGCACGACAAACGAACCCAATGGTGGTGGCTGATGGCCGCCTGGGCCGTGGCTCTGGTATCCACGCTGGGCGCGCTCTTCATCGGTGAAGTGATGGGCATGACGCCCTGCGTGCTGTGCTGGTACCAGCGGATCGCCATGTTCCCGCTCGCCCTCATTCTGGGCATGGCCGTGTTCGCCGAGGACCGGCGCGGTGCGGTGTATGCGCTCCCATTCGCGCTCGCTGGTCTCGCGCTGGCCGCCTATCACAGCGCACTGATCGCCGGCTGGGTGCCACAGTGGTGGGTGCCGTGCGGCACTGGCCCCTCGTGCAGCCAGCAAGCCCTGGTCATCCTTGGCGACATCCAGATTCCCTGGCTATCGCTGGCGGCCTTCCTCGCCATCGCCGCCGCCTTGACGATTTATCTGATAAGGACCCGTAAATGAACACACGAAAACTCCTGGCACTCGCCGTGTTGCTGATCCTCGGCCTGGCCTTTTACTTCGGCATGGATGCCTATCGCGACCGCACACAGGCCGAACAGGACACGCGCATCGCTGTGGAAGGAAGCCGCCTCGTGCGGATGCATACCCCGATCATCGGGCCGCAGAACGCGCCGGTCACCATCGTCGAGTTCTTCGATCCCGCCTGCGAGACCTGCCGCGCCTTCTATCCGATCGTCAAGCAGATCATGGCCCAGCATCCGGACAAGGTTCGGCTTGCGCTGCGCTATGCACCCTTCCATCACGGCTCGGACCAGGTGGTGAAACTGATCGAGGCTGCGCGCAAGCAGGGACTCTATACCCCGGTGCTCGAGGCGCTGCTGGCCGCACAGCCCGAGTGGGCCGACCACGCGGCGCCCAACATCGGCATCGCCTTCGAAGCAGCCGCTCGGGCCGGCCTGGACATGGAACGCGCCCGGCAGGACATGGAAACGCCCGAGATCCAGGCCGTGCTCGCGCAGGACATCGAGGATCTGACCGCGTTGCAGGTCAGCAAGACGCCGACCTTCTTTGTCAACGGACGCAGTCTGCCCAGCTTCGGTCCGGAACAACTCACACGCCTCGTGGCCGAGGAAGTGGGGAAATTACAGCGGTGATCGAAGCGTTCGGGCTCGCTGGCCTGCTTTCCGTGATAGCAGCGGCCGCAAACCGGGGGCGAGCTTTACAGGCACGACTCCGGTTTGCCCGAGAACAAAACGCAGATGAGCTCGACCGATCCGAGCAAATCAGGAACTACGTTTCGGGATCGCTGCCGTGCAGTCCCTGAAGTTCACGTAAACCTTGTCCCCCACCTGCAACTTCGGCTCAGCTGGCAGCCTCGCAGTCCGCGCATACGGATGGCCGTTGCGTTTGAACGCGATTGTCACGTAGGTGACGTTACTTGCCTCTCCGACTGTCTCATCTCTGCAGTCATAGAACGATGGCCGTTGAAGCTCTTTGCCCAAGCCGATCTCGACGACAGTACCTTTGCGCCAGCCATCGCCCTGCGCGTACTTATCTTCATACACGACGGCGGCCGCACATCCGGTCAAGCCACCAGCGACGACCAAGGCCAGTCCTGGCCCAATCAATGCTTTCATCTTGCTACCGCCGAGCGCCTGAGGTGACCGCCTGCGCGCCGTTGCCGCAGGCGGTCGGGCGGAGTCACTTCAGTGTGAAGCGTGCCGTGGTGGAAGGCTTGCCCGGAAGGGTGACAACCGCGACCAGCTTGGTGCCGGCGCCGACCTTGAAGCTACCCTTGGCTTCGAGTCGATCACCTGCAGGCTTGAGTTCGACATCTTGCTTGTTTGCGCCAGACAGCAGCGTGAGCTTGGCACTGCCGTTTGCCACATCAACAGGCTTGCCGTGATCGCGAAGGTGCAACTGGATCACCTCGGACTTGGCAACGAGTTCGAGATCGAGATCCTTGACCTCGACCACCACGCCTCCATGCATGGATTCATGCTCGTGAGCATGGTCATGCTTGTCGGCTGCAAAGGTGGGGCCCACAGACACGAGAGCAGCGAGGGCGACGACTTTTGAGAACTTCATGGTTTTTCCTTTCTGGTTTGCATGAGGCGGGTTAAGCAGCGTCAGAATGCTTCGGCGTTTCGATCGTCGAGCAGACTCTCTGCATCGCGGCGGCCGAAGAGCCAGAACATTGCAGGGGTAAGGAAGGTATCCAGCAGGGTCGAACTGATGAGGCCCGAGAAGATCACCACGGCCACCGGATGCAGAATCTCGGTACCCGGGCGCTCGGCCTCGAACAGCAGCGGTGCAAGCGCAAACGCGGTTACCAGTGCGGTCATCAGCACCGGCGACAGGCGCTCGATCGAGCCCCGCAGGATCATCGTGTGGTCGAAGCTCTCGCCCTCGATACGCATCAGGTTGAGGTAATGACTCACCTTGAGGATGCCGTTTCGCACCGAAATACCTGCAAGCGTGATGAAGCCGACGAGTGCCGCCACCGACAACGGTTGACCGGAGATCCACAGTCCAATCACCGCCCCGACCAGTGCGAGCGGAATGTTCGCCATGATGAGCGCCGAGAGTCGAACCGACTTGTAGCGGCTGTAGAGCACGACGAACATCAGCACGAGTGAGACGATCGAAAGCAACCCGACCAAACGGGATGCCTCTTCCTGAGCTTGGAACTGCCCGCCGAGGGTGATGAAGTAGCCCTCGGGCAACTTAAGGTCGGCCACGACGGCGCGGATGTCCTCGACGACCTCCGATAGCGGACGCTGCTGCGCATTGGCCGAGAGCACGATGCGGCGCTTACCGTCGTCCCGGCTCACTTGGTTCGGACCGTCACCATCCTCGATCGACGCCAGCTTCGACAAGGGCACATGTCCGGTCGGCGTTTCGATCAGGATCTGAGCCAGCCCGTCGACCGAGCGCGCCGTTTCCGGTAGGCGAACGACCAATGCGAACCGTCGACCACCCTCGACGATCTGGGTGACCTTCTCGCCCTCGACGAGGTTTTGCAGCGCGGCCAGAATCTGCGGTGCCGGCACCCCGTAACGGGCAGCGGCCGCATAGTCGATCCGCACCTTGATCTGCGGCGCGAGCACTTGCTTCTCGATCTCCAGGTCGGCGAGCCCCGGAATGGCGGCAAGCCGCGTTCGCAATACGTCAGCCTGACCGCGCAGGGTGTCGAGATCCTCGCCGAAGATCTTGATCGCAATCTGCGAGCGCACGCCCGACAGCATGTGGTCGATGCGATGTGAGATCGGTTGCCCGATCGCGATCGCAGCTGGCAGATTGACCAGTCGCGACCGGATGTCTGCGGTGATCTCACCCATTGAGCGGCTCAGCTCACCGGCGGGTTTCAGCCCCACATCGAGCTCGCTGACGTGGACACCTTCCGCATGCTCATCAAGCTCGGCCCGCCCGCTTCGGCGCCCGACGTGCGTCACTTCGGGAACCTGTTTCACGAGCACTTCCGCTTGCTGCGCGAGCACGGTCGACTCCGCCAGGGTAACGCCCGGGTTGAGCCGCATGCCGATCAGCAAGGTGCCTTCGTTGAACGGCGGCAGAAAGGTCGTGGGGAAGAACGGTACCGCAGCGGCAGCAATTGCCACCGCAACCGCACCCGCTGTGACGGCCGCCCTGGGGTGCTCGAGCACCCCCTGCAACGCCCCGCGATAACGTGCCTTGAGCCAGGCGAGCAAGCGCGTGTCACCGTGATCGAGGGACTTCATCCGGGGAAGCAGGTAAAAGGACAGCACCGGCGTCACGGTCACCGAGACGACCAACGAGGCGAGCGTGGAGACGATGAACGCCACGCCGAGCGGCACGAACAGCCGCCCCTCCATGCCAGGCAGCGCGAACAGCGGCAAGAACACCAGCACGATGATGATCGTCGCGTAAAGGATGGCCGAGCGCACTTCCATCGTTGCGCGCGCCACGAGTTCGATCGGGTGAAGCCGATGGTCGTGATGCTTTGCGCGGTCCTCCTTCAATCGGCGCAGCACGTTCTCTACGCCCACAACCGCATCGTCGACCAAGCCGCCAATCGCAATCGCGAGACCACCAAGGGTCATCGTGTTGATCGACTGCCCGAAATACTTGAAGACCAACGCCGTCATGAAGATGGACACCGGAATCGCGGTGAGCGCGATGATCGTCGGGCGCAGGGTGCCGAGAAAAAAGAAGAGGATTGCCGCAACGAACACCGATGCACCAATCAGCTTACCCTTGAGCGTGCTGATCGATGCCTCGATGAAAGTCGCCTGCCGGAAGGTCACCTCCGGCGCATCCATCCCGGCCGGGAGCGATATCTTCATCTCTTCGAGCGCGGTTTCGATCGAGCGAGTCAGGTGAATGGTGTCCGCCGTAGGCTGCTTCTGAATGCCGAGGATGACGGCCGGCTTGCCCTCGAAGCCCGCATCCCCCCGTTTGGGCGCCGCTGCGAAGGTCACGGATGCGATCTGACGCAGCAGGATCGGCTGGCCATCACGCGCAGTGATCGCGAGGTTCTTCAGATCCTCCAGGCTCGAGGTCCGACCGAGATGGCGGATGAGATATTCGCGCCCGTTCAGTTCGAGAAAGCCCCCCGAGGTGTTCGACGAGAAGCCTCGAATCGCCCCTTCCAACTGCTCCAACGAAACACCGAGCTCAGCCATACGGCGGGTGTCGGGCTGAACCTGGAACTGCCGCACCTCCCCGCCAATCGGGATGACTTGCGCGATGCCGGGGATCGCCATCAGGCGCGGACGAAGAACCCAGTCCGCATACTCTCGGACCTGCATCGGCGAGATCTTCGCCGTGTCGATCGGGATCGCGATCTGCATGATCTCGCCCATGACCGAGCTGATCGGCCCCATGCGCGGAATCACGTCTTCAGGCAACCCTTCCTCCATGGCTGAGAGGCGTTCCGACACCATCTGCCGGGCGCGGAAAATCTCGGTACTCCAGTCGAAGGTCACGTAGATGAAGGACAGCCCCGAGCTCGAGGTAGAGCGCACTGACTCCACGCCGGGCAAACCATTCATGGTGGTCTCGAGCGGAAAGGTGATGAGTTGCTCGACCTCCTCCGCCGCCATGCCACCGGCTTCGGTCATGATCGTGACCGTCGGCTTGTTGAGATCCGGAAATACGTCCACGGGTGTTCGCGAAAGCGTGAACGCCCCATAGGCCATCAGTACCAGGCTGGCGATAATCACCAGCAGCCGGTTACCAAGGCTGTTGTCGAGTAGCCACTTGAACATCGGATAGACTCCCCGTCAGCGGATCTGGTTGATCAGCGTGGCGGCACGGGAGGCGACCCGCTCGCCGGCTTCGAGGCCGGACGTCACCGCAATATTCACACCGTCCAGCGGCGCGATCGTGACGGTCCGGGACTCGAAACGTTCGGGCGCCGTCTTTACCCAGACGATGGTTTGGTTTGCCGAATTCTTCAGCACCGATGCTGCGGGAACGCTTACACCCTGCTGCGTGCTGCGCGACTGGACGAAGACCTCGACCGGCTGCCCCACGGCAAGAAAGGCCAGCGCTTCACCTTCGGCTGCAAAGGTGAGTGGCAAGGCCTGCTCGCGCAGGCTGCGGGCGGCGCCGATGAAGGTGAGCGGGATCCGCTGGTCGCCGACCGCAAGACTTGCAGAGGCGACATCCGCCGCCATTTCTGGATCATAGGAGAGCGCCTCGACGCGCAGCCGCTTCGGGTCGACGATCTCGAACACGAGCTCGCGCGCATCGACCACCTGGCCTGACACGGCGTTAGTCGATGCGATCACACCGCTCACGGGTGCGGTCAGGACATCACGGGCATTGAGGCCACCACCGATCGCTTTCGATCTAGCCTTCAGGCTGGCAAGCTCGCTTTCGGCCGCTTCGATCTCCTTGCGCGGTACCGTGTCGGCGAGTTCCTTCAGACGCGCGAGGCGCTTTTCCACAAGGGCCCTGGCCGCGTGCAGCTCGGCCAATTGCGCCATCTGGTTAGACCGCTCGATCTGGTCCGTCGAAGGACTGACGTAAGCCAGCACGTCCCCCTTCTTCACGGCCTGACCGACGCTTGGCAACCCCTGCGGGCCCGCCTCCAGGCGCCCAGCCACCATGGCCTGCACCTTTCCGCCGGCATTCGGGTCCATGACCACCTTGCCGGCCAGCGCGGTGGTACGCGGCAATTCGCCGGCTTCCGTAACCAACGTGCGAACACCGATCTGGCGTTGTGCCGGCTTGGGCAGAAAGACACTGCCATCGGCTTGCCGTTGTGGCCCATTGCCTCCTGCCACAACTGGACCTTCATCGCCATGATCATGGCCTTCGCCAGCAAAGGCATTCCACGAGGCACTGGCCGATACCAGCGCCAGCGCAGCAAACAGTACGCTCAGCTTCATGCGGCACCTCCAGTCGAGCGATTACGCGAATTCCCCTTGCGAAGCACAATCCAGCCGATGAGGCCTAGCACAAGCCCCCCCGCGCCTGCCCCAATTGCGTAGGGTTTAATGTCCAATTCGGCAACCTCTTCGTGCGCCTCGGCGGCGGTCTCATGCAAGTCGAGCTCACCAGCGAGCAAATCGGCGTCCTGGCCGGCAATCACCGTTGCCGTGACAGAGACGACACCCGGCTTGAGCGTCTCCTCGAGCGTGGCCCCGAACTCACCGTCGGCATGGGGCGTGAGCGCAACGGCCTTCCCATCGAGTTCCAGATCGACCTTTGCGTCCTTGACCGGACTGTTGTCAGCGAAGTGGTCAAGATAGACGGTGACGTTCTTGCCATTCACTACGCCGACCAGCTCGAAGAGTTCCGAGACGGCGGTAAATCGCGGCAATGCCGGGCCCGCTGTGGTCGCGGGCGCTTCTCCATGGTCGTGTCCGTCACCGGCCAGCGTTTGCGGGGCAAGCCCGGCAAGCACTGCAGCGAGGCTCCATGCCGCGAGGGTATGAGTGGATTTCATTTTGGGGATCCTGTTATTCATTCGGGAAGCAGGCCCAACGCTTGGCGCTGGGCCGAGATGGCGGCTGCCAGATCAATACGCGCGCGCGCGCGCTCGCGTTCGGCCTCGGCCGCCTCGAATTCGATGCGCAGACGGGTCGGCAGATCGGCCTCACCGAGGCGGAACGCCTTCTCGAAGAAGCCGCGTGACGCCTGTGCGAGGTCGGAGCGCCGTTCAGCAGCGGCGACCTGCTGCCGTCTCAATTCGACGCGCTGGTGCGCCATCTCTGTTTCGGCCAGCAGACGTTCGAGTTCGATCTGGAGTTGCGCCTCGGCCTCGATGGCCTCTGCATTGGCGCTTGCAACGCGGGACCGGCTGCGCGAACCGGAACCAAGCGGAATGCGCAAGCCCAGCGTGACTGTCTGTTCCCAGGATTCACCCGATGCGCCGCGTTCGCGGGTGGTCGTGACACTCAACTCCGGATTCGCGCGGCCCTGAACGCTGGCAAGGGTCATCGTGCGCCGCGCAACGTCGACCCGATCACGCAGCTCGGCCACTGCAGGGTGCGCCGTCTCAAGAATCTGTGTCGGTGTCGCAGCGGACGGGACGGGCTCCGGCGCAGACACCCCGCCGGATGAGCGTTCTGGCCCGATTCCAGTGAGCGTGCGCAACTGCTGTGCAGCATCTGCAAGGGCGCTTTCTGCCTCGGCGACGGCGGCTTCAGCTGTAGCTTGCACACCGTCGGCCTGATGCTGATCTGCGCGCGCCAGATCACCCGCCTTGATGCGCTTGGCCACGTCGGCGGCCAGTTCGCGGGCGTTCTCGAGACCCGCCCTCGCCAGCGTCACATCTACGCGCGCGCGTTGCCAATCCCAATATGCTGTGCGTACCGCTGCAGCGGTGCGCAACTGCGCGCCGCGAGCCCGGCTCGCCGTGGCAGCTATTTCGGCAGTGGCGAGGGCTGCAGTGCTCGAACGTTCGCCCGACAGCCAGATCGGAACCGCGATGCCGACCTCGTACTCACGGCTCCCGCGATTGCTGTCCAACTGATCGGTTTTTCCGGCTACCTCTAGGGCGGGCGGTTCGACAAACCAACTGTCGGCACTGTCGCGGCGCGCTTGCGCCGCTTCCTGTTGAGTCGTGAGCGACAGCGCTTCAGGCTGGCGTGCCCATGCTGCCTCGAAAGCGTGCTTGAGGGATAGGGCGGTACTTGGAGCCGGGGGGGCGGGCTGCTGCGCCCAGGCACCATTGACGGCAAGGCCGAGCATTAGCCCAGGCAGCCATTTGAGACGAAGTTGCTGAAACATCCAATTCTCCGTTGATGTAAAGACACGGGGAATCGGCAGAGGGCGATCGGACCGATCGCAATGGACGCGTGACGCTACCGCTCAAAGCGGTAGGAACATCAAGAGGGAATGAAGGCGACCGCCCTGCCGATCAGGCTGGGCGGGCCCATTTAGGGCGTTCGGGCTCTGCGGGATGCTCCGCAAGTGAGCACCCAGGTGTGACGCCGATGGGGAGGGATGCCTGATGCTGTGTGAATAGCGCGCTGGACTCACTCGTTACTGCTGAAGAGCCCACCACCTGGCACGATGCGCAGTCTGTGTGTGCGCCCTTCGTCAAGCCCCCTTTTTCCTTGCCTTTTGCATCTTCGGTGTGACGATGCGCGTGATGACCAAAATGATTGGCTGCGGCACCGGATTCGTGCGCGCAGTAATCGCCCACCGCCGCCCAACTCAGTTGGGCAGGCAGCAGGATCAAGAGGAAAATCGCAAGCCAACGACGCATGGCGCGGATTCTATCAATAAGGATTTGCTATCGTCGACAGCGACGGTACCAATGGGCAGACCAAACGGCGCTTTACGAGAACCTGCTGGGCGAAACGCCTGGACGGCCCGACGTCTCGCGCCGATAGGTGGCTTCAGGAGCCACTGTACAGTTCATTCATGTACGCGCGCTCTGTCGGGGTCATGTCGACCAGCTCCTTGAGGACTTCTGCACGGGTCTTGCCGGGTCCGGAAGCACGCGAGGGCACCGCGAGGCCACGCTGCAGGTAGAAATAGCTGCCATCGGCCTTTGCCTGTTCGAGCTCGCGCAACACCTCGGCGCGGGTTTTCGTGCTCGTGGAGTGATCCGGATGGAACGTGAACCCCTGCTCGCCGGGAGCGGGATGCCACAGCGAGCTGGCTTGCGCAGCCGCAGGAACGACAAGGACGGCAGCAAGAAGCGAAAAAAGGGCAGTGGTGCGGGTTTTCGACATGACGAGACTCCTTCGTTCAACGTGAGAGGTGGCGTTCGGCATAAGCCGCTTGGCGTCGCCTTGCACCGAACACGTCGCGGACTTTAAAGGTCCATCCTCGTCGAATCGCGAACTGCCAGATTACGATTTCGTAATGTGATGGTTTCGGCATCTCCGCGATAATCGCTGCATGAAGATTCTGGTTGTGGAAGACGAACCCAAGCTCGCCGAATACCTACGCAGGGCGCTCACCGAAAGCAATTACATCGTGGATGTCGCGCACAGCGGCACGGATGGCCGCTATCTCGCGACCGAAGGGCATTACGACCTCGTCCTCCTCGACGTCATGCTTCCGGGGCTGGATGGCTATGCCGTCTTGCAAGAACTGCGTCGGGGCAAACACGTACCCGTCCTGATGCTGACCGCGCGGGACGAGGTCGAGGATCGGGTCAGAGGCCTGCAGGCGGGTGCCGACGATTACCTGGTGAAGCCGTTTGCTCTGTCCGAGTTGCTCGCTCGCGTGCAGGCCTTGTTGCGGCGCGGTGCCTTGCGCTCGGATAGCCAGGATTCAACGGTGCTCCGTTTGGCGGACCTCGAACTCGACCTGGTTCGGCGCAAGGCGTCACGATCCGGGCAGCGCCTCGACCTGACCGCCAAGGAGTTCACGTTGCTGACGTTGCTGCTGCGCCGGCAAGGGCAGGTCCTTTCCCGTACCGCGCTTGCAGCGCAGGTGTGGGACATGAATTTCGACAGCAATACGAACGTGGTCGAAGTTGCGGTGCGCCGGTTGCGCGGCAAGATCGACGACGCTTTCGAGAAGAAGTTGTTGCATACCGTGCGCGGCATGGGATACGTCCTTGAGGACCGGAAGCCCTGAGAATGCGCAATCCGCGTTCGCTTAGCTGCTGGTTATCGTGGTGGCTCGCCGTGCTGGCCTCGCTGGGGCTCGGCTTGGTCTGCTCGATCGTTTACGTGGGCGCGAGTCTAAATCTCTCCAACAAGCAGACGGACGAACTGCGGCACAAGCGGGACATAGTGCGCCATCTCGTCGGCGAGATTGCAACGCGGGACGCGTTGCCGAGCCTGCGTCACAAGCTCGACGACTTCTTTGTGGGCCATGCCAACCTCGAGTTACGGCTGATCCAGGGATCTGACGCTCTTCTGTACGCAACTCCGGCGCGTTCAAGCCCCGGCGCAATCCTGCGGCGGGATGAGTTCGAAATCTCCGTGCCATGGTCGCCCACAACCATGCTGCGCGCCGAATTGATGCTCGACAGCAGCGCCGACGCGCTGCTTTTGGAGCAGTTGGCCTGGACGCTACTCGCGAGCGCCCTTGGTGGAGCGGCGGCCATCTCAGTGGGCGGCGCATGGCTCGTTCGTAGAGCGCTCTTGCCTGTTCGCGACCTGGCTCGACAAGCAGCGGCCCTAAGCCCGGAAAGCGTTGGACAGCCGCTTGACGGCTCCGCCCAGGCACAGGAGCTTCAGCCGTTGGTCACACAATTCAACGCGCTCCTGGTTCGATTGAACCGCGCATATCAACAACTGGAAGGGTTCAACGCCGATGTCGCTCACGAGCTGCGCACACCGCTGGCGACCTTGATTGGTGAGACCGAGCTAGCTCTGAGTCGTCAGCGCGATGTCGCCGAACTGCGCGATGTGCTCGGATCGAACCTCGAGGATCTTCAACTTTTAGCGGGGCTGGTCAATGACATGTTGTTCTTGTCCCGGGCCGATCGCGGGGAGCGCGCCCGTCGCCACCGTGTGGATAGCCTGGCCGAACTGGTGTCCGAGGTCATCGAATTCCACGAAGCGTCAATGCAGGAGGCCGGCGTGACTGCGCGCTTACGCGGTGACGGCATGGGCACAGTCGATGCTGGGTTGGTTAGGCGTGCGCTCTCGAACCTGCTCGCCAATGCGACCCGTTTTGCAGAGCGCGGATCGGTGATCGAGGTCGATATCAAGCAGGACGCAGATGGCCGCATTTGCCTGTCTGTCAGCAACACGGGCCCTGTCATCCCCCCGGAGCATTTGCCTCGTCTATTCGACCGCTTTTATCGGGTTGATGGGGCCCGCGAACATCGCGACCATAATCACGGGCTCGGCTTGGCGATCGTAGCTGCGATCGCGCGAATGCATGGCGGCGCCACCTTTGTGCGGTCAGCTGCCGGAACGACGAGCGTTGGCCTTGCCATGTGCGGGTGCAGCCAAATGGAGGTAGCACCTCATGACAGATAAGGCGCATTGCTGAAAGGGCTGAACTTTGCCTCTTTGCGGCACTGACTATCGAGAGTGCTGGGGTCACATGGATACGTGGCCAGGTAGAGTGCGCTCGACACCACGAACTTGCACCAGATCGCCTTCGTGCGCGGCGCCGATGGCTGACGTGTTCTATTAACCCGGCCCTTAAATAGGCTGTTTTCTCTATAATGTGTGCATGGAAAAGATCGATGCACGCAAGCTGGGTCCTGAAGGGCGCGAGACGCTGCGCAAGATGGTGCTGCGCCTGAATACGCAGTCTGGAATGAACGGCGTGGAGCTGGCGAAGATCGCCGGCGTCCATGTGCGCACGGTGCAGGCGTGGCTGAGGAAGGCGCGCAGGGACGGTGCCGGGGCGTTGGTCGAGAAGACGCGAGGCCGTCCCTATGGGGCCTGCCGGAAGCTGACGATGGCGCAGGAGGTTTGGGTACGGCAGCGCATCGTGGCTGCGGTGCCCGAACAGCTGAGCTTGCCTTTCGCCCTGTGGACTCGGCGGGCGATCCAGGCCTTGGTGGAGCAGCAATTTGGACTGCAGTTGTCCGATCGCCTCGTGGGCAAGTATCTGAAGCGCTGGGGCTACACCGCCCAGCGCCCGGTCAAGAAGGCGATGGAGCAGCGCAACGATCTGGTCCAGGCTTGGCTGCGCGAGCGCTACCCGGCCATTGCCGCGCGCGCCAAGGCCGAAGGCGCGGTCATCTACTGGGCCGATGAAACGGCGGTCAAGGAGGACACGAACTGGATTCGAGGCTTTGCGCCGGCCGGCCGCACGCCCGTGCTCGAGGCATCGGCCCGCTGGGCCAAGCTGTCGATGATCTCGGCCATCACCAATCGGGGCGAGATCGCCTTCCAGATCGTCGAGGGCACGATCAACGCCGAACGTTTCATCGAGTTTCTCGAGCGACTGATCACCAGTGCGGCGAGCAAGGTGTTCCTGATCGTCGACAACCTGCGGGTGCATCACGCCAAGCTCGTCCGGGCCTGGGTCGAGCCGCGTGCCGCGCAGATCGAGCTGTTCTACTTGCCACCCTATGCGCCCGAGTCCAATCCGGACGAATACCTGAATCACGACTTCAAGACCGCGCTGCGCCTGGAGCCGCCCAGCCGCGATGATTCGCAGCTCTTGAAGAAGGCTCACGCCATCATGGACCGCATCGCCTCGCTCCCCGAGCGTGTCCGGTCCTACTTCCAGCACCCGGCCGCTGCGTATGCTGCGCAGTGAATATATTTAAGGGCCGGGTTAATAAGTGTCTGTCAGCACCCACCTCGGAGACTCCGCAATGACCGACGATGCCGACGCACAAGGGTGCCGAGGATCTGATAGGCGTCCTGCGCAGCTACCTCAAGTGAGCCTTGCCGTGCCCACCGAGAACCCGTCCACCTGGACCCATGATCACGTCTTCGATGGCGGCAATGCGCTTGCCAAAAGCAGTACCTCGGTGGTGATGTGGATCACTGCCGTTGCGATGGTTGTCGAGATCACCGCAGGCTGGTGGTTCAACTCAATGGCGCTGCTGGCCGACGGCTGGCATATGAGCCCGCATACCTTCGCGATCGGCGTGTCTGCCGCGCTGGCCTATGCCGCTGCGCGAACGATCCGCGCTTCGCTTTCGGCACCTGGAAAATCGAGATCCTCGGAGGCTTCGCCAGCGCCATCTTCCTGCTCGGCGTGGCAGTGATGATGGTCATCGGTTCGATCGAACGCATCGTGTCGCCGCAACCCATCCAGTACAAGGAGGCCATCGCGGTCGCCATCCTGGGCTTGGCCGTCACCGTCGTTTGTGCGCTGATCCCGGGCAAGGCTCACCATCACGGCCACTCACACGGACACGGTCACGATCATCACGGCCTCAAGCTCAAATCCGCCTACCTTCACGTGATCGCCGACGCGGCCACCTCGGTGCTGGCCATCGCGGTGGTGACGCATGACCGCGCACGCACCCCCGACGCTGTGAGGAGCCGCTTGGCGGTGCACGAGGAGATCGTCCACTCAACGATCGAGATCTATCACCACGCCGGGCTTCGGGAAAGCCCTGCCGGAGGAGCCGCGTGAGGACATTGCTACTTTACTTCGTCACAGCGATGGCCGAGATCGTCGGCTGCTATCTGCCCTGGCTGTGGCTCAAGAAGGGGGGCTCGGTTTGGCTACTTCTGCCTGCGGCGGTGAGCCTGGCGGCCTTCGCGTGGTTACTCACGCTGCATGAGGCGGCCTCCGGCCGCGTCTATGCCGCATACGGCGGGATGTACATCAGCGTCGCCATCCTATGGCTGTGGACGGTGGACGGAATCCGCCCCTCCGCCTGGGACGTCGCCGGTGTAGTGGTGACGCTGGCGGGCATGAGCATCATCGCGTTTCAGCCCAAGTAGGGTGTTTGCAACCGCATGCCATGAGCTTCAATCCGCCTCGCGGGTCAGCCACTTCTTAACCTTACCCCTCCACTGCCAGCAGGTGGCAGGAGATGCAGGCGGCCTACAATTCGGGCAGCGCAGCGCCAGCGGCAAACCAGTCGCCAAAAGGTGATAGTCCCCGGGCGCCCGCACTACCCGGACCTACATCATCGACATTCAAATTGTGCTACCGCCGTGCCAGCTAGCTATTCGTAAGCGTTGCGTAGCAGGCGGCGGCTTGATGCTGTTACTTGTCATTGGTCGTTCGGTTGAATGAACGGCAGCACGGGGTCGGGTCGAGACAGCCGCAGTCGGCTTGCCGCGCTCCCGCGCAGGTGTGAACTGGAAGTCTCAGTCCGGCCATTTGCTGCCACACATGGTAGTAGCAGAGTCGTCATTCGAGCGACCGGTGAGATCCGAAACCAGCCCTAGAGCGAGCTGAGGCCAGCGTGGTTCGTAAATCGGCCGGCACTGCGCTCATAAAGTCGATACTCACCAGCTCTGCCGTCAGTGTCGGGCAAAAACCCTCGCGCTTCCGTCAAGCCCGACCAGAAGCGTCTCATAGGGTTGCGGGGTCGAGGTCTCCATGCCGGGCGACCCCTGCGGCATGCCTGGCGTAGCCAGTCCGATTGCCTTTGGGGACTCGGCGAGAAGCCGTCGGATGTCGTCCGCAGGGACGTGCCCCTCGACGGAATAGGAACCTACCTTGGCCGTGTGACACGAGCCGTATTGGTCCGGCATGCCCAGTGCCTTGCGGGCTGCGGGGACATCATCGACGTCTTTCGTCACGACATCGAAGCCGTTCTTTCTCAGGTGCTCGACCCATTTCCCGCAGCACCCGCAGTAAGCGCTCTTGTAGACCTCAACGCGTACGGGCCCCTGCGCAAACGCTGCGCCGCTCACGATCATCAGGCTTGCCACGAGCCCGCCGAGCAAAGTTTTCGTCTTCATGTTCGTCTTCCGGTTGATGGCGTCGAGGCATAGTTTGGCACTTTGAGCCCAACGGGAAGCTGACCTCAAAATTACATTTCCGTCAGACAGCCGGGACCCCGGTCGACTTTGCAGGATCAGGAAGGTGATGAGGCTTCATTGCGAGGCAAGGTGATCGTGAAGCAGGTGACACCTTCAGCGGAGCGCGCAGTGATGTGACCCCCGTGGGCCTGGACGATGGAACGCGTGATCGCAAGTCCGAGCCCTGCGCCTTCACCGCGAGATTCGCGCTGGGCGCTACCGCGATGGAAGCGTTCGAAGATCCGCTCGATCTGATCGGCGGGGATGGGGTCGCCGACATTGCACACGGCGAGACCTACGCCGGCTGCGTCCGCGTCGATCCTGATCGTGATCTGTCCCTCTTTCGGTGTGTGACGAAGCGCATTCGAAATCAGGTTCGACAAGGCGCGCCGCAGCATCAGGCGATCACCCTGAACGCTCGCCTGGCCTTGGCGCACGATGCGGACTTGGCCCTCTTCGGCCAAGGCTTCGTAGAAATCGATCAGCGCATCCGCCTCGAGGGCAAGGTCGACAGGTTCGCCGGCATGCGCGAGGGTGTTCTCCTCGGCCTTGGCGAGAAACAACATGTCGCTGACCATGCGTGCGATGCGCTCGTATTCCTCGAGGTTCGACGCCAGGATGTCCTGATATTCGTCATTCGTGCGTGGCCGCGACAGCGCCACCTGGGTCTGCGTCATCAGGTTCGAGATCGGCGTACGCAGTTCGTGGGCAATGTCCGCCGAATAGTCACCGAGGCGCTGGAAAGCAGCCTCGAGCCGGGCGAGCATGCCATTGAAGGCTTCGATGTGGTCGCGTACCTCCAGCGGTGCATCATCGATGGCGAGACGCTCGGCCAGTTGCCGTGCAGACAGCTTGCGGGCGGTTTCGGTGACCTGGCGCAGCGGGGCGAGGCCACGGTGCGCAGCAAACCAGCCGAAGAGCGCCGCCGCCAATGCTGCGACGACGACGCCCGCCCACGTCGCATTTCGCACCGACGCGAGGAAATGGACGTGATGCGACAGATCGAGTGCGACCAGCGCCTCGATCGACTGGTCCCTCGATTCGAGGGGCGGTAGCGTGATGCTGACCTCAACCCCTCGATGTGGATGCCCGTCGACCGTCCAGTCAGTCAGCCCGCCCGAAAGTCGTTCTCCAGCCCGCTGGGCAGCGGTGAAGTGCTCGGGGTGGATAACGTGGATGACGCGTCCCTCGACGTCGCGAAGCAGGACACCCACACTCTCGTGTCCAACGAAAGAGCGAGCGAGTGCCTGGATGCGTTCCGATCGCCCCCCAGTCGCAGTGTCATCCTGCAGCGCGTTGCGTATGAGTGCGGCCTTGCCCTGCAATTCGTGCAGGTCTAGCTCCTGGAAATGCGCGTCCAGCATGCGGCCAAACAGTACCGCTACCAGCACCAGCAGGCTTGCGGTGAGGGCCGCAAAGAGCGTTGCCAATCGCGCCGTCAGCGAGTGAATACGGATCATCGTTAGCTCGGCTCCATCGCTTCGAGCACGTAGCCCATGCCGCGCACGGTGCGGATCAGCTTGGGCTCGAAGGGGTCGTCGACTTTCACCCGTAGCCTGCGCACTGCGACCTCGATCACGTTGGTGTCACTGTCGAAGTTCATATCCCACACCTGCGAAGCGATCAGGGAGCGCGGCAACACTTCACCTTTGCGGCGCAGCAGCAGTTCCAGCAGGGCAAACTCCTTGGCGGTCAGATCGATACGCTGCCCGCATCGCGTCACCCTGCGGCGAAGCAGATCGAGTTCCAGGTTTGCCGAGCGCAGGATCTCCGGTTCATGACCCCGTCCCCTGCGCAGCAGGGTGCGGACCCGCGCGAGAAACTCGGAAAACGCGAAGGGCTTGACCAGGTAATCGTCGGCGCCGAGCTCAAGACCACGGACCCGATCCTCAACTTGGTCACGGGCAGTCAGGAACAACACGGGGGTCTCACGACTGCTGCGACGCAGTGTTTGCAGGATGCCCCAGCCGTCCAGCGACGGAAGCATCACATCCAGCACGATGAGGTCGTAATCGCCATTGAGTGCGAGGTGGAGCCCATCGAGGCCATCTCTTGCAAGGTCGACGACGAACCCGGCTTCGGTGAGCCCCTGGCGGAGGTAGTCGCCGGTCTTCACTTCGTCTTCGACGATCAGAATTTTCATTGTTTCGCTCCTACGCGCTTCGTGCTGACTGTGCCCGATTTTGCGCCCGGGGTGCTGGATAACCCCCGGGCTTACAGAAATGTAATTTCCAGGTCAGGCCAACGACAGGCAGGCGGGCGCAAGATGCTCTGCGTGGCACAGCGTTCCGTACCGCGACGGAACCCCGCAAACAATGGGAGATCGATCATGAAACTGCGTTTGTACCGTCTCGCCGGGCTCATGCCCGTCGTCGCTCTGGCTGCAGCCCTGCATGGCAGCCCGGTCGTCGCTCAGACGACCGATCCGGCGCAGGCCTGGCCGCCCGCAGCGAGTGTCCCCGCGCTTCAGGAACGTATGAAGTCGATCCGTGCCGAGACCAACCCGGAACGTCGCATGGCCCTGATGGAAGAGCAGGTCAAGGCCCTGGAGGCTGCATCGCAGGGCACCCCCGCTGGTTGCCCGATGATGGGGGGGCAGATGGGGGCTGGTCCGATGATGAAGGGTAGTGGCCCTGGACCCGGGGCTGGACCCATGGGCGGCATGATGATGGATCCCAAGCTCATGCAGGAGCACATGAAGATGATGCAAGAGCACATGGGCATGATGCAGAACATGATGAAGATGCACCCGGCCGCCAAGCCGGCGATGCCCAACTGAGCATTGAGACGCGGAGCGGCGAGTTCGTCGGTCGCTCTGCGTCCGGTTCAACACAAGACCAACAAAGAGACATTCCCCATGCAGAGACGAATCATCCACCTCGGTGGAGGATTGGCCGTCGCCGTGGCGCTCGTGTCGGGCGCGCAGGCCGAGTCCTCCTCGCCATCAAGCCCCGCTGACCCCGCGCTCGGCGCGACCCAGACTGCCCCAGCGAGTGAGCAACCCAAGCCTCAGCCCCTTCCGGTCTATCGCTCGCCCCTGAACGAATATCGGCCCTACCGTGTCGATGAGCCCTTGCGGTCGTGGAAGGATGCCAACGACGAGGCTGGACGTCTCGGCGGGCACATGGGCCACCTCACGCCGACTTCGAAAGGGGGCGAGCGATGAGAGCCAGTCTCCCCATATCCTTGCTGGCCGCCACCGTGCTGACCGGGTGCGCCAGCGTTGCGATCGATGAGAACTTCGCTGAGGTCGAGCGCTTTGCGCGCGAGCAGACGGGTAGCGAGGTGCGCTGGCTGCGCTCGGACCCTGAGCGCGAGGCGATGCGCGCCGAGGTCGATCGCCTGCTCGCACAGCCGCTGGCGATCGACGACGCGGTGCGCATCGCGCTGGGCTACAGCCCGGCGTTCCAGTCCCTGCTGGCGGAAGCCGCCGTGGCCTCGGCGGATGCGACCGGTTCGGCCCGCATCGGCAATCCGGTGTTCACCTTCGAGCGGTTGTTTCGCTCGGGCGCCGAGGGGCGCGAACTCGACATCGGCCGTTCGCTCGGCATCTCGCTGTTCGACCTGCTGTTTCTGCCCGCGCGGCTGGAGCAGGCCGAGTTCCGCCAGCAGCAGACCCGGCTGCAGTCCTCGATTGCGCTGTTGAGCACCGTCACTGAAGTGCGCCAGGCCTGGGTCGATGCGGTCGCGGCGCGACAGGTCGCGCGCTACCGCGAGGAGGTGGCCACGGCCGCCGGGACCGCTGCCGAGCTCGCCCGTCGGATGCAGGCCACCGGCAACTTCAGCCGCCTGCAGCGCGCGCGCGAACAGGCGCTCGCCGCCGAGGAAACGGCCAACCTGATCCGCGCCCGCCAGAACGCCACCGCCGCACGCGAAACCCTGATCCAGCGTCTGGGCCTCACTCCGAGCCAGGCGCAGGCGCTGCGTCTGCCCGATCAGTTGCCGGCCTTGCCCGAGGCGCCGATGGACGAAGCCACCGCCGGTGCGGCGTTGCTGGAGAACCGGCTCGACGTGCGCATCGCCCGCACCGATCTCGACCGGACGGCGAAGAGCCTGGGCCTCACGCGGGTCACCAGCGTCGTCAATGGCCTGCATGTGGCCGGCGTGCGCAACAGCGAGACCGGCGAATCGACCCAGCGCGGCTTCGAGCTCGAGCTGCCCTTGCCGCTGTTCGACCTCGGCGACGCGGCGCGCGCCGGCGGCGAGGCCCGCTATCTCGCGGCCTTCAATCGCACGCTCGAGCTTGCCAGTAACGCCAGCTCCCAGGTCCGGGTAGCCTACGAGGGCTATCGCAGTGCATACGATCTCGCGCGCCACTACCGCAACGAGGTGGTCCCGCTGCGTCAGAACATCACCGAAGAGTCGGTGCTCCAGTACAACGGGATGCTGATCGGCGTGTTCGAGCTGCTTGCCGCCGCGCGCGCGCAGTCGGCGAGCGTGGTGCAGGCGATCGAGGCCGAACGCGACTTCTGGCGCGCCGAGGCTGGGCTCAAGGCCAGCCTGCTCGGCCAGCCGATCGCGCCGCTCAGCCTTCAATCAAGCGCATCACCGGCGCAAGCCGGTGGTGGCCACTGACCTATCCGGAGACGATCATGACCACCCGACGCAGCTTTCTCGCCGGGGCAGGCCTGCTGGCCGCTGCCGGAACCGTCAACCGCGCCGCGCTCGCGGCGCTGCCCGAGCCCGTGATCCAGACCAGCGCCGTAACGGCGGCCCCACTGTCGCCACCAGACGGACGCCCCTACGACCCGGTCGTCACCTTGAACGGCTGGACCGCCCCCTGGCGCATGCGCAACGGCGTGAAGGAGTTCCACCTCGTCGCCGAGCCGGTCGAGCGCGAGATCGCCCCCGGCATGGTGGCGCGGCTGTGGGGCTACAACGGCCAGTCGCCCGGGCCGACGATCGAGGTCGTCGAGGGCGACCGCGTGCGCATCTTCGTCACCAACCGCCTGCCCGAGCACACCACCATCCACTGGCACGGCCAGCGCCTGCCCAACGGCATGGACGGGGTCGGCGGCCTCAACCAGCCGCAGATCCCGCCGGGCAAGACCTTCGTCTATGAGTTCGTCGCCCGCCGCCCCGGCACCTTCATGTACCACCCGCACGCCGACGAGATGGTGCAGATGGCGATGGGCATGATGGGCATGTGGGTCACGCATCCGCGCGCGCCGCACCCGCACATCGCGGGCGTGGACCGCGACTTCTGCTTCCTGCTCAACGCCTACGACATCGAGCCCGGCAGCTACGTGCCCAAGATCAACACGATGCTCGACTTCAACCTGTGGACCTGGAACAGCCGCGCCTTTCCGGGCATCGACTCGCTCAATGTCAGGAAGGGCGACCGGGTGCGGGTGCGCATCGGCAACCTGACCATGACCAACCACCCGATCCACATCCACGGCCACGAGTTCGAGGTTACCGGCACCGACGGCGGGCCGACGCGGCCGGAGTCGCGCTGGCCCGAGGTCACCACCGACGTCGCCGTCGGCCAGATGCGCCAGATCGAGTTCATCGCCGACGAGGAGGGCGACTGGGCGATGCACTGTCACAAGTCGCACCACACCATGAATGCGATGGGCCACGACGTGCCGACCATGATCGGCGTCGACCATCGCGGCCTGGTCGAGGGCATCCAGAAGCTGGTGCCCGATTACATGCTGATGGGCGAGCGCGGCATGGCCGACATGGGCGAGATGGAGATGCCCCTGCCCGACAACACCCTGCCGATGATGACCGGGCAGGGGCCGTTCGGCGCCGTCGAGATGGGCGGCATGTTCACCGTGCTCAAGGTGCGCCGCGAGCAGCAGCGGGGCGACTACCGCGACCCGGGCTGGTTCAAGCACCCGAAGGGGACGGTGGCCTACGAGTGGGCGGGCGCGGCGCTACCCGAACCGGCGCGCAGTGCTGCAGCCGGACCCTCGAGCATGCCGCGCACCGAGCCTGCGCGATCGGTCGAGATGACGGTTCGCAAGCCTGCCGGCCATCAGGGGCATTGAAGTCGATCGCCTCGTAATCAGCCCCCACGACAACACCAACAAGATTCAACCCACAGAGAAGGAGATTCCCATGAAAAGTCGTCGTCGATTTCTGGCCACCAGCCTTGCCGCCGGTGTGCTTGCCGTTCACCGCAGCACGTTCGCCCATGGCAATGCCGAACATGCCGACAAAGCAGCGTCCGATACCCCCAAGGAGCAGCAGCAATGGGGGATTGCGGGGGACGCGAAAGCCGTCTCGCGCGCGATCGCCATCGTGATGACCGATGAGATGCGCTTCGTTCCGGACCGCATCGAGGTGCGTCTGGGCGAGACGATCCGATTCACCCACGAAAATCGAGGCGCGGTGATGCACGAGATGGTGGTCGGTACGCCCAAGACGCTTGCCGAGCACGCGGAGATGATGCAGCGCTTCCCGGAGATGGAACATGACGAACCGTGGATGTCGCATGTCGCGCCAGGTGGGCGCGGAGAAATGATCTGGCACTTCAACCGTGCGGGGGACTTCCAGTTCGCCTGCCTGATTCCCGGCCACTTCCAGGCCGGCATGATCGGCACGATCAAGGTCGGCTGACAGAAATGTAATCCGTGCGTCAGCGTCCCGTTGGTGAGCGCTTCGCATAATCGTGCTCACTCTCGAACTCACACAGAATTTGAACCCTTGGAGAAGCCCATCATGAAAAAGACCCTCATCACCACTGCGCTCCTGGCCGTGCTCGGCGGCGGCGCCCCGCTTGCGTTCGCACAGGCCGATCACGATGCACATCACGGCGGGGCGAGTGCCCCGGCCGAAGCCAACGCCAAGCTGGCCGAGGGCACGGTCAAGAAGATCGACAAGTCGGCTGGCAAGCTGACCATTGCCCATGGCCCCCTGGAGTCGCTCGGCATGCCGGCGATGACCATGGTGTTCCGCGCGGCCGAGCCGGGCATGCTTGATCAGGTCAAGGCGGGCGACAAGATCCGGTTCGCGGTCGAGAAGGTCGGCGGTGCGCTGACCGTGACGTCTCTCGAGCCCGCCCAGTGACGCCTATCCCGCAGGTGCGTCGCGTTCCACTCTGACCGGCCAGCCGTGGGGATGCCCCACTGAGTGGCTGAACGACGAGGCGGGTGGCGAAGGGCCTGCGCATGCACTTGACCGCCTGCCGGAATCGTTTCTCGATGAAATCCCCGTTCGCAGTACCCTCATCTCACCTGCTACGTCCTGCAGCGCTTGCACTGGTGGTCGCGCTCACGCTGGGAAGTGGCAGTGCCTGGACACAGGGTTCGCCCGACACTCCAACGCTCGGCTCGAGCCCCCAGGCGCTGATTGAATATGCGCGCCACAGCAACCCCGGCTTTGCCGCTGCCCGCGCGGAAGCGTCCGCAGCGCAGGAGCGCGTGACGCCCGCCGGTGCGCTGCCCGACCCGACGTTCGAGGTCGAGCTGATGGACGCCACCAACACCATGAGCGGGCGCTCGGCGTCGTTGCTGCCCGGCCAGGTGGGCGAGACCCGCTACCGCATCACCCAGCCGCTACCCGGGTGGGGCAAGCGCGAGCTGGCGGTGAAGGCCGCCGAAGCCCAGGCGACCCAGGCTGATGCGATGCGCGATACCTCCTGGGCTGAGCTCGCGGCAAAGATCGAGACGCTGTGGTTGCGCTACTACGCCGCCGACCGCGAACTCGTCCTCAACCGCGAGGGCTTGACCTTGCTGAAAAGCCTGGAGGAACTCAGCCTGGCCCGTTACGAGTTGGGTCTGCTGCCGCAGCAGGCGGTGCTGCGCATGCAGCGCGAAATCACTGCCCAGCGCCTCGCGCTCGTGGAGGTCGAACAGCGGCGCAAGGGGCTGGCAGCGGGGCTCAACGGCCTGCTCGGCCGGGCGCATGATGCGCCGCTCGCCACACCCGCAGATCCAGCCCCCTTGCCCGAGCAGCTGGAGGCGGGCGCCCTTTTTGAGTCGGCGGCCAGTGCCAACCCGGACGTGAATGCCGCCGCCTACGGCATCGACGTGGCACGTGCCGAGCGCGAACGAACGTATCAGGACCGCTTGCCGGACTTCGCCGTTGGCGTGCGCAACAACCGCCCGGATGAAGGCAAGGCGTCGTGGGACGTGATGTTCGAGGTGATGATCCCGCTGCAGCAGTCCAGCCGTCGCGCCAGGGAGCGCGAAGCCGAGTACATGCTGATGGCGGCCGAGGCGCGGCGGGAGGACGCCCGCGCGCGCGCGACCGGCGAGCTCGGTATTGCCTGGTCGATGTATGCGCAAGGCCGCGAGACCTTGCGCCTGCTCGAACATACGTTGCTGCCGCAGGCCCAGGCCACCCGGGATGCAAGTCAGGCCGCGCTCAGCAGCGGCAAGGTCGACTTCGACAGCGTGATCGAAGCCGAGCGCCAGCTCATCGACATCCGGACTCAACGCTTGAAGGCCGAGCTCGACACGCGCCTGGCGCTGACAGAAATCAAGAAACTGACAGGGGATCTGAAGTGAGCTCAGCCGTTCGAATGACGGCGATCGCTGTGGGCGTGGCGATTGCCATAGGTGCGGGGTACTGGATTGCGCACCTGCAAAATGCTGGAAATCCAGTTCCGCTGATCACCGAAAGCCAGGCGCAAAGCGATAGCGCAGCCCCGGCCGACGGCGAACGCAAGATCCTCTACTACCGCAACCCGATGGGCCTGCCCGACACCTCGCCCGTGCCGAAGAAGGATTCGATGGGCATGGACTACATCCCCGTCTACGCCGACGACCAGCCCGACGACAGCGGCGCGGTGGTGGTCAGCCCTGCGCGCATCCAGACCCTGGGGGTGAAGACCGCAGAGGTTGAGCTGCGCACCGTGGATGCGGCGGTGCGCGCGAGCGGCCGTATCGAGTTCGACGAGCGCAGGCAGGTGGTGGTGGCGCCGCGCTTCGAGGGCTGGATCGAGCGCCTGCATGTGAATGCGGTCGGCGACCCGGTGAGGAAGGGCCAGCCGCTGTTCACCGCCTACAGTCCAGAGCTGCAATCCACTGGCGAGGAGTTGCGCATTGCCGAGCGTCTGGCCAGCCAGAGCGCGGCGCAGGATCCGATCGCAAGCGAATCCGCCCGCCGCCTGGCGGAGGCGACGCGTGCGCGCCTGCGCAACCTGCAGGTGGCCGGCCAGGCCGGTGCGCGCCAGGTCTTCCACGCCCCGGCGAGCGGCGTGGTGCTGGAGAAGGAGGCCATCGAAGGCGGACGCTTTATGCCGGGAGACGCACTGTTCCGCATCGCCGACCTGTCGAAGGTGTGGATCATTGCTGATGTGTATGAACAGGATCTCGCTCGCGTGCAGGTCGGTCAGAGCGCGCAGGTGGCGCTCGAGGCCTATCCCGGTCGCAGCTTCGCGGCGCGAGTCGATTATCTCTATCCGACGTTGGACGCCGCGACGCGCAGCACCCGCGTGCGTCTGGAACTGGACAATCCGGAGGGCCTGTTGCGCCCAGGCATGTTCGCCCAGATCGCGCTGGCGGCAGGTGATGCCACCCCGAGGGTCGCCGTGCCGACCTCGGCGATCATCGACGATGGCGAACGGCGGGTCGTGCTGATTGCGCTCGGCGAAGGCCGCTTCAAGCCGCAGCCAGTGAAGCTCGGCCAGCGCGGCCGGGATGTGGTCGAGGTGCTCGACGGCGTGACTGCGGGTGATCGCGTGGTGGTTTCGGCCAACTTCCTGATCGACTCGGAGAGCCAGCTCAAGGCGGCACTCTCCAACCTGGTTGAGCCCGATGCCCGCGATCAGGCTCAAGCGAGCCCGACCCGTTACGAAGCGCAAGGGACGTTCGATGCGCTCGACGCCGAAGGCGGCAGCGTGACGATGACTCATGGCGAGATCCCGGCCCTCCAGTGGCCGGCGATGACCATGGACTTCAAGATTGCCGATCCGGCGCTGGTGAAGAGCATCGCCCCAGGCTCGCCGGTGCGGTTCGTCTTCGAGGCGGGTGAGCCAGGCGAGTACATCATCACAGGCATCGAGCCGGTTGCAGGCACTGCGCCTGCACCGAGCGCCGGCGGTCACGGGGGGCACTGAGATGCATGCCCCTGTGACAGACTCTTCGAACGTCGTGCCAACCGACGCGGCAGCCAGACCGGCAGCACCCGGCCTGCTCGACCGCGTCATCGACTGGTCGGCACGCAACGTCTTCCTCGTCCTGCTGGCCACGCTGTTCCTGATTGGCGGTGGCCTCTACGCGGTCAAGCACACGCCGCTCGACGCGCTGCCCGACCTGTCCGACGTGCAGGTGATCGTCTACACCGATTACCCCGGCCAGGCGCCGCAGGTGGTCGAGGATCAGGTCACCTATCCGCTCACCACCTCCATGCTGGCGGTGCCGCGCGCGAAGGTGGTGCGCGGCTTCTCGATGTTCGGCGCGTCCTACGTGTATGTGATCTTCGAGGACGGCACCGACATCTACTGGGCGCGCTCGCGCGTGCTCGAGTACCTGAGTTCGGCCGCCGGCCGCCTGCCGCAGGGCGTGGCGCCGCAGATCGGGCCGGACGCGACCGGCGTGGGCTGGGTCTACCAATATGCCGTGCTCGGCAAGGACATGAGCCTGGCCGAAACGCGCAGCCTGCAGGACTGGTACGTGCGCTACCAGCTCACCAAGGCGCAGGGCGTGTCGGAAGTCGCCAGCATCGGTGGCTTCGTGCGCGAGTACCAGGTCACCGTCGATCCGCTGCGCCTGGCCGGCTACGGCATCACGCTCGACCAGGTCACGCAAGCCATCCGCGCCTCCAACCGCGACGTCGGCGGCCGCGTGCTGGAACTCGCCGAGAAGGAGTACATGGTGCGCGGGCGCGGCTACCTGCGCAGCGTGGATGACATCTCCGACATCGTGTTGAAGGCCGAGCGCGGCACGCCGGTGCGGGTGGGCGACGTCGCCCGCGTCGAACTGGTGCCGGCCGAGCGGCGCGGCATCGCCGAGTTGAACGGCGAGGGCGAGGTCGCCTCCGGCATCGTCATGGCGCGCTTCGGCCAGAACGCGCTCGACGTGATCGCCAACGTCAAGGCCAAGATCGCCGAGATCACGCCCGGGCTGCCGGCGGGCGCCGAGATCGTGCCGGTCTATGACCGCTCCGAGCTCATCGAGCGCGCGATCGGCAACCTCAAGTGGACGCTCTTCGAGGAGAGTCTGATCGTCGCCGTCGTGTGCGTGGTCTTCCTGCTGCATGTGCGCAGCGCGCTGGTGGCGATCATCACGTTGCCGCTGGGCATCCTGATCGCCTTCATTGCCATGCGCAGCCTCGGGCTGGGCTCGAACATCATGAGCCTGGGCGGCATCGCAATCGCGATCGGCGCGATGGTGGACGCCGGCATCGTGATGATCGAGAACGCGCACAAGCGGTTGGAACACCTGCCGGCGCAGGCCTCGCAGGCGCAGCGCGCCGAGGTCATCCTGAAAGCGTGCAAGGAGGTCGGCCCGGCGCTGTTCTTCTCCCTGCTGATCATCACCGTGTCCTTCCTGCCGGTGTTCGCCCTCGAGGGGCAGGAGGGCCGGCTGTTCGCGCCGTTGGCCTACACCAAGACCTTCGCCATGGCCGGGGCCGCGCTGCTGTCGGTCACCCTGGTGCCGGTGCTGATGCTGCTCTTCGTGCGCGGACGCATCCTGCCCGAGAACAGGAATCCGGTGAATCGCGTGCTCACCTGGCTGTACCGGCCGGTCATCCGCGCGGTGCTGCGCTTCAAGTTCATCACGCTGCTGCTGGCGCTGGCTGCGATGGCGGTGACCCTGGTGCCGGCGCGCCAGATCGGCTCGGAGTTCATGCCGACGCTCAACGAAGGCACGCTGTTCTACATGCCGGCGGCGCTTCCCGGCATGTCGGTGACCGAAGCTGGGCGCCTGCTCGCCACCACCAACCGCATCATCAAGACCTTCCCCGAGGTGGAGTCGGTCTACGGCAAGGCCGGCCGCGCCAACACCGCTACCGACCCGGCGCCGCTGGAGATGTTCGAGACTGTCATCAATCTCAAGCCGCAGGACCAGTGGCGCCCCGGCATGACCACCGACAAGCTCATCGCCGAGATGGACGCCGCGCTCAAGTTTCCCGGCCTGGCCAACTCGTGGACGATGCCGATCAAGGCCCGCATCGACATGCTCAGCACCGGCATCCGCACGCCGGTGGGGGTCAAGGTCTTCGGTAACGATCTGGAGACGCTGGAGAAGGTGGCCCAGGCGGTGGAAGCCGCCGTGCGCAGGGTGCCGGGCGCGAGCAGCGCCTATGCCGAGCGTGTGGCCGGCGGCTACTACGTCGACATCGTGCCGCGCCGCGAGCAGCTCGCGCGCTACGGCCTCACCATCGACATGCTGCAGGACGTGATCGCCACCGCGCTCGGCGGCGAGATGGTGACCACGACGGTCGAGGGCCTGGAGCGCTACGGCGTGTCGGTGCGTTACGCACGCGGCCTGCGCGACGATCCGGCGCGGCTCGCGTCCGACGTCTATGTGCCGACCATGAACGGCCCGATCCCGCTCGGCCAGGTGGCTGAGGTGAAGCTGACGCGCGGCGCACCCGGTATCCGTACCGAGAACGCGCTGCTGGCGGCCTATGTGTATGTGGACACCCGCGAGACTGACCTCGGTGCCTTCGTCAAGCGCGCGCAGCAGGCGGTGGTGGAGGAGGTCGCTTTCCCGCCCGGCTACTACGCCACCTGGAGCGGCCAGTTCGAGAACATGGAGCGCGCCAAGGAGAAGATGAAGGTCGTCGTGCCGCTCACCCTGGCGCTGATCTTCGTGCTGCTGTACCTGAACTTCCGGCGGCTTGCCGAGACGCTGATCGTTATGCTGTCGGTGCCCTTCGCATTGGTGGGCGGGGTGTGGCTGATGTGGTGGCTCGACTACCAGATGAGCGTGGCGGTGGCGGTGGGCTTCATTGCGCTCGCCGGGGTGGCGGCCGAGACCGGAGTGATCATGCTGATCTACCTCGATCAGGCGTGGAAGGAGGTCTGCGACCGCAGGCGGGCCGAAGGCCGCGAGGCCGGCGTCGCCGATCTCTACCAGGCGATCATGGAGGGTGCGGCCGGACGCGTGCGACCGAAGATGATGACGGTGGTGACGATCATGGCCGGCCTGCTGCCGATCATGTGGAGCACCGGCACCGGGAGCGAAGTCATGAGCCGCATCGCTGCACCGATGGTGGGCGGCATGGTGTCCTCGACGGTGCTGACGCTGGCGGTGATTCCGGCGCTGTATGCGCTGGTCAAGCAGTGGGAGTTGCGCCGCAGCGCCAAGACAGCACCCGCGCAGGCGCTGGTCACGGTGTCGAATTTGTAATGCACCGGTCAGCGGCGCGACAGCATCGGGGGCGTAGCCTGTTTCCAAGGCCCCGTTCCCGAGGCTGCCGCTGAACGTGACGAGGAGCATTGCGATGCTTACCTGGATCAAATCCCTCTGGCAATCCTTCAAGAACTGGTGTCGCGAGAACGAGCGGGCCCACCGGGATGCCCCGCTCTCGCCGTGCTGCTCGAAGCCGCCCGCAGCCGTTCACCGTTCGCCGACCCGCAAGGTATGAAGCCATGAACACGAAGCCTGCTCATGATCCTGGACACCCTCGATCTGTCGCCTGGTATCGCTCCCCCGGCGTCATCGCTGGCCTGATGCTGGCGGCGATCGCACTGTTCTTCCTGCTGCGCGAACACTGGGCGCATGTGTCGGGCAACTGGGTGTATCTGATCCTGTTGCTGTGTCCCCTGATGCACTTGTTTGGCCATGGCGGACATCACGGCGGGCACCACAGTAACGACACCGACTCGGAGAAGCGCTGAGATGCCGATGACAGAGGCGTGCCTAGGCCGTGGCGTCGTCATTGCGGCGCTTTCGGGCGTCTTGATTTCGAGCGCAGCGGCGCAAGGCTGGACGATCCCGCAGCCCTCTCCGGGGCTGATGCCCAATCCGGGGCAGGGAAAGGGACTCTACGCACAGCACTGTGCCGCTTGCCATGGGACCGACCTCAAGGGCTCGGACAAGGGGCCGCCCATGCTCCATAAGGTCTACGAACCCAGTCATCACGCCGATATCGCCTTTCAGCTGGCGGTGGCGAACGGTGTGCGCGCCCACCACTGGCAGTTCGGCGACATGGCACCTGTTCCCGGCCTGACGCCGGACGAGGTCGCTCATGTCACGGCATTCATCCGGGGGGAACAGCGCAAGGTCGGCATTCGATAACAACAATCGCCGGGGAGAGGCATCATGACCCACGAGCATTCGCAGGGCGGCCATTCTGGCCACATTCATCGCCACGATCATGCATCACCAGGCCAGGATACCGATCCGGTCTGCGGCATGACCGTCAAGCCCGACTCTCCGTATCGGGTCATTCACGCCGGACACGAATACCGGTTCTGCAGTGCGAAGTGCCAAGGCAAGTTCGAGACCGATCCGGCGCGGTATCTGGCACCGGAGACAAGTCAGCCGTCAACGGAGCCCGCACCGGTGCCCGGCACGGAGTACACCTGCCCGATGCATCCGGAGATCCGCCAGATTGGGCCCGGTACCTGCCCGAAATGCGGCATGACGCTCGAGCCGGTGATGCCGGGCCTCGACGAGGAGGACAATCCCGAGCTCGCCGACTTGCGCCGCCGCTTCTGGTGGACGCTGCCGCTGACGGTGATCGTCACCGCGATCGCCATGTCCGGTGGCGTCTTCGATCCGATGCTGGGTGCGGCGCGCCCCTGGGTCGAGCTGGCCCTGGCGACACCGGTCGTGCTCTGGTCCGGTTGGCCGTTCTTCGTGCGCTGCGCGCAGTCGATCGGCAACCGCAGCCCGAACATGTGGACGCTGATTGGACTGGGAGTTGGGGCGGCCTATCTATATAGCGTCGTCGCTACGGTTGCGCCCGAAGTGTTTCCGGCCTCTTTCCGCATGGGCGAACACGTGGCGGTGTATTTCGAGGCAGCAGCGGTGATCATCTCGCTGACGCTGCTCGGCCAGGTGCTGGAGCTGAAGGCGCGCTCGGAGACCGGCGCCGCGATCAAGGCGCTGCTCGGCCTCGCGCCCAAGACCGCGCGGCGTATTCGCGCGGATGGCACCGAAGAGGACATCCCGTTGACGCACGTCCACCCCGGCGACCGGTTGCGCATTCGTCCGGGTGAAAAGGTGCCGGTCGATGGCGCCGTTGCCGAAGGCGAAAGCGCGGTCGACGAGTCAATGCTGACGGGTGAACCGATCCCGGTGACCAAGCGCCCCGGCGACAAGGTGATCGGCGCCACGCTCAACACCAGCGGCGCCCTGGTCATGGTCGCGGAGAAGATCGGGGCGCAGACCATGTTGTCGCAGATCGTGCAGATGGTCGCGCAGGCCCAGCGTTCGCGCGCGCCGATGCAACGCCTGGCCGATGTCGTCGCGGGCTGGTTCGTCATCGTCGTCGTGCTCATCGCCCTCACCACGTTCGTGGTGTGGGGGCTCTTCGGACCCCAGCCGAGCTGGGCCTATGGCCTCATCAACGCGGTGGCGGTGCTGATCATCGCCTGCCCCTGCGCACTGGGCCTAGCCACGCCGATGTCGGTGATGGTGGCGACCGGCAAGGCCGCCACCCAGGGCGTGCTGTTTCGCGATGCGGCGGCGATCGAGTCGCTGCGCAAGGTCGACACCCTGATCGTCGACAAGACCGGCACCCTGACCGAAGGACGCCCCGCCTTCCATAGTGTGGTGGCGGCGCCGGGCGGGACGGAGGCCGACGTGCTTCGCATCGCAGCCAGCCTCGATCAGGGTAGCGAGCACCCACTCGCCCAGGCCATCGTGAGCGAGGCTCGCGAGCGCGGTCTCGCGCTCAGCACACCGGACACCTTCGAATCCTCTTCCGGCATCGGCGTGCGCGGCACCGTCGATGGCCAACGTGTGGTTCTGGGGAATACCGCCCTGATGGACGATGAGCGCATCGATTGGCGCGGGCTCGCGGAGCGCGCCGAGGCTCTGCGCCTCGAGGGCGCAAGCGTGATGTACCTCGCCGCAGACGGCGTGCTCGTCGGCCTCATCGCCGTTGCCGATCCGATCAAGGCCTCGACCCCCGAAGCGCTCGATGCGCTGCGGGCAAGCGGGCTCCGGATCATCATGGCCACGGGCGATGGTCTCACGACGGCGCGCGCGGTCGGCGCCCGCCTGGGCATCGACGAGGTCTATGGCGAAGTGAAGCCCGCCGACAAGAATGAGCTCGTCGGCAAACTGCAGGCCGAGGGGCGCATCGTCGCCATGGCCGGCGATGGCATCAACGACGCGCCGGCGCTCGCGCGCGCGAATGTGGGTATCGCGATGGGCACCGGGACCGACGTCGCGATGAACAGTGCCCATCTGACTTTGGTCAAGGGTGATCTCCGGGGCATCGCCACCGCACGCCGCATCTCCGTCGCCACCGTGCGCAACATGCACCAGAACCTCGTATTCGCCTTCCTGTACAACGCAGCGGGTGTGCCGATCGCAGCCGGGGTGCTCTATCCAGCGTTCGGCCTGTTGTTGTCGCCCCTGATCGCCGCCCTGGCGATGAGCTTCAGCTCGGCGTCCGTGGTCGGCAACGCGTTGCGCCTCGGACGGAAAAGGGTCTGATCGTCCTCAATCCGCCCGCACGGAAAGCTCGGCAGACGAACTGCGTGACGGGTTCTTCGTTCGTTGGGAGGCATGCCGGCGTCGGCATGCCGATGTTTGCGCACAAGGAGCTGTCTCATGAAAGCCGAGACGGAAGCCGAGCCCCGTCCATCCGGTCGGGCTGAGTCGAACTTAAGGGTTCGCCGCGTATTTCCGGTCTTCGTCGTACTGGCGGCCGTTCTCCTTATCGCCGAGCACCGGCTCCATGTGCTCGGCTACCTACCGTGGCTCATCTTGCTTGCGTGCCCCCTGATGCACGTCTTCATGCATCGCGATCACGGCCACAAGAGAAAACGAACGCCGGCTGAAGACCAAGGTAACCATGATGCGTGATGCCACGGGAGATCGAGATGAGTGAGACGTCGAGTTACGGCTTGTGGTCACTGGTTATCATCAACTCGCTGTTCTTCATCGCCTTCGCATTCAGCTTCACGCGTCCCCGCACAAGCCAGGACTGGCGATCCTTGGGCGCTTACTCGGCCTTCATCCTCGCGCTCTTCACCGAGATGTACGGCTTTCCGTTGACGATCTACCTGCTCTCGGGGTGGCTGTCTTCGAAATTTCCGGGAATCGATTTTTTTGCCCACGACTCGGGGCACCTCTTGGAGGTGATGTTCGGATGGAGCAGTAACCCGCACTTCGGCCCGTTTCACCTCTTGAGCACGGTGTTCATCGTCGGTGGCTTCTGGCTCTTGGCAAAGGCCTGGCCCGTACTCCTCGAGGCTCAGCGCACCCGCCGCGTCGCCGACAGTGGCCCGTACGCACGCATTCGACACCCGCAATACGTCGCTTTCGTTCTGGTCATGTTCGGCTTTTTGCTGCAATGGCCGACCTTGATCACGCTGATCATGTTCCCGGTTCTGTTGATCGTGTACGCCAGGCTCGCCCGCCGGGAAGAACTCGATGCGATCGAGGCATTCGGTGATGCCTATCGCTCATACCGCGACCGCACGCCGGCGTTCATTCCTCGCCTGCGGTAGTTCGACGGATCGTTTGGTCCAGAGCGCCGCTTGCGAAGTAGAGGGAGATGCCGACGCGCAGATTCCTCATTGCCTGCAAGCAAGGCGCCTTTGAGTTTGGGGCACCATGCATGCGCGCGGGGCAGAGTGAGTTTGATCAATCAAACCCGCCGATCCTGAAAAAGGTCGACAGAAAAGCCCCCGGGATCGACACCGGGGGCAAGTTCATCCTGAAACGTGCGAATCAGTTACGGGTGTCGTGGCGAAGGATGCTGTCGAGACGCATGACCTCGTCGCCGTGCATCATGATCTTCTGTCCATCCTTGGTCTCCATCACTTCGCCGTGTTTCATCCTCACCGCACGGCCCATCTTGTCCTCCATGCCCATTTTCCCATCCTTGAAGATGTAGACCGTCGAGCCATCCTTCAAGGGGATGGACTTTTCGACCCGCTCGACATCGACCGCGAAGGCCGATGTGGTGGCAATCCCAAGTGCCGCGACCATCAGTGCTTTCTTCAACATGCTCGTCTCCTTGAATCAACTACAAATAATTGCTGAACATTGCATCAGGCCTCTTCCATAGAAGATTGCCCGATGCCTTACCCGCCTTGGTTCCTGGGGAAGCTTGGTGCTATCAGGAGCCGCTGCGGTAAAGGGGGCTTTCTTCGAGATAGACAGTCACCTTGTCGCCCCCTTGGACCACCTTCGAAAGCGGAAAGCTGTTTGTGCCGAGGGTGTCGAAGGTCCAGTTGATCGTCTTGTCACCGACCTTCAGGGCAACCGTCTCGAGCCGCGTGACGTTGATGTAGCGCGTGTCCGCATTGACGATCACGGTGCGGGAGGGCGTGGCGTTGCTCGCGTAGCCATATGTGGCCAGCTCTCGCTCAGTCGGGCTCGAAGCGCGTGCCTGGACATGCTCGAGCCAGTGCAGCGCACCGCCCTCGGAATAGTCCTCGTGTGCGAACGCAGCGGAAGATCCAAGGGTGCTGATGGCCGAGACGGCGAGAACGGCGATGATCGACTTTTTCATGATGGGCTCCTTGTCCAGATTGGCTGCTCATGCTTGAGCAACCATGGACTCGATCATAGGAGCCAGCGACTGACAGGGCAGTGACCCTGCAATTACGTTTAAGTCATAAGAATGAAAGGGTACGGTCAGGGTTGGCGGGCCGGGTTTCGTCAGTCCAAGGCCTTGACCGAACGGCAGACGCGTGAACGAAGCACCAATTTCACGTCCCCCAACATGTCATGCGAGGTGACGGCTTCACTCGGTTACTTGCCGTTCGCACCACGAAGAGCCCGACGGCTGGATTGGGTCGTTAGGGTGAGTTGGGAATTTCGGCAACCGGTCCTCCATCTCGCATATCACCGAGCGGAATAGAACGGCGGCAGTAGCCGACTTGCCGTCGCTACCGGCCTTGGAGCCAGTACCCCGCCTGCAACCTCCGATCAAAGCTGAAAACGTGTTCTCCAGGCTCCTCGTCACAGCATCCGACCAGCCGGTTGAACCGGCCAAGCCCGCTATCCCGTAGCGACACGTTGCCGCCACAAAGCGGGCAATCCGCCACATACCGCACCAGGCGCAGGTTGTAACCGCGCGACCGCCCCGGCTGCGCCGCGACCGCAGGATCCCAGACCAGCTCGACCTGGCACTCCTTCTCCGAGAACGGATAGAAGAGCGGCGAGGCCATGATGATGAATCGATCGTAGAGCCGCATCAGAGGTCGGAGCGGAAACCAGAAGAAGACGGCCGCGACGGCGATCCATCCCCACTCGAGCACGCCCTTGCCCAGTTGCAGCAATGCAATGACGACCGGCAGCCCCGCGAGAAGGATCATCAACGCCAGACCGACCGCCGGGACATAGCGCCGCACGCCATCGATGCGCATGCTCGCCTCGCCCTGCCGGCGGAACAGCAGTGGCCATAGAAACAGCCGCCCGAGGAGCGAGAACCGCAGACTCGACCGGTCCTCACGGTACCGAAGCACAAAGGGCTGCTTCCCATAGTCCGCTGGCAAGGTGGGGAGCAAGGTGCTCACACCGAAAGGACGCCATTCGAGGCGATAGGTCGACGAGCGCCCGCCGTCCGACTTCTCCTTGGTCGGCCACAGAAGCCCGGTGAAGCCCTTCTTCCGCGCGGCGTCGGTGAAGCGTCCCTGCAACTCGGCGAACGATTCCTCCAACGCGGGCCAGTGATCGTTCATCCGCTTGCGTGCCCTGTCGCTGGTCAGGCCATCGACTGGCTCACCGCGCTCCTCAAGCGTGTAGCGCCACAGATCCTGAGTGCTATGGGACTTGGGCTCGATGTCATCCTTGCCATCACCCTGGTACTGCGTGAGGAGCGCGCGTAGCAAGTCCCACAGCGCGTCCCGATAGTCAGCACTGCGGTCGCGATCCAGGAACATTTGAAACCACTGCGCGAACCGAACGCGCTCTGGCAATGGGCACGCGCCTTCGCACTGAGGGGTATCGGAAAGATCGCTCATGGGGCTCCCGGCAGACATGACGTGATTCTAACAGCGAACCGTCCGCAGACCGGTTCCGGACCGTCCGGGCCCAGCAACCACAAGGGTTTGCGTACCTAACCTGACCTCTCCGTTCAATTCAGGAGAAGGTCATGCTGGAAACCCTCGTTCTACACATCGCCGGCGAGCGCGTCACGCTCCGGTGGCTCCCCTCTGGCGATCTCGCTGTTTACCACCGGCCCGCCGAGCACGTGCGTGCGCTCGTCGAACCCATCTGCCGCAATCGTGGCCACTGGAACAGCGAGTACAACAACTGGATCGTCTTCCGTCAGTTCCGCGCAGCCGTCGTGTGCGAACTCGAAGCGGAGGCCGACCATGTCTGAACGGACGCTTCACGGCTTGGACTTCGGGCTCGACCACACAGGGCGGATGCGCGGAATCGACGAGGTGGAGCAGGGACTCGCCTGCAAATGCGAATGCCCGGAGTGCGGAAGTCCGCTTGTCGCCAGAAAGGGGGCTGTGCGCGTGCATCACTTCGCGCACCAAGGAGAGAGCTGCACCACCGGCGCCGAAACCGCGCTCCATCGGATGGCCAAACAGATCGTGGCGGACGAGCGTCGTCTCGTCGAACCCGGACGGGACACGCCGACAGTCTTCCGCGACGCCGCGCTACCGGATGAAATGTACTGGCCCGGCCGGCGCCCCGACGTCGTTCTCTTGACCGAGTCGATGACCCTGCATGTCGAGGTGACCGTAACCCATCGATGTAGCCCCGAAAAGCTGGAGGAGATCGTTCGTACAGGAATCCCGACCATCGAGCTTGACCTCTCGACGGCCTATCGGCGCAAGCGCCTGGGTTGGACGATCGAGCAGCTTACCGATCGTCTCGTTCACGATCCTGCGATTCGACGCTGGCTCCATCTGCCAGAGCCAGCAGCGGAGAAGGAGTGGCGAACAACCACCCCTGAGACGCAGACTCAGACCAAGCCCGCAGTCCCCGTCACCAGCACACGGACGTCCCGCATCTACGCCCCCTTCGAAGGCACGTTGCTCGTATTCGATCCTTGGTATGGGCTAGTGCCACGTGATCCCGTCGCACGCGCTCAGCTCATCCGCGAACTGGATGCGCGGCGGTCCACCGAGAAATAGACGCAGGGCGGCGAGCTACGACGGGTCGAAAACGTGCGGCACCATCGGCGGGCGCGACCCACCAGAGAACACGCCAAGCCTGCGGCTCCTCGCCCTGCAACCCCCTCCGGCCGCCAGAAAGCTTGGCCGTATCATCGTTTCTGCGAAAAAATCAGGATCCTTTCACCGTATTCGAGAATCGGTTGGTGGGGGGTTCTCATTGAAGGGTGAAATTTCCGGCGCCGCTGTCGGTGGAACCATTTCACCGTATGTGAGAACCTACAGCAGCGACCATAAACTGGCAAATGGCTAGCCAATTATTGGCAGACGGCCAGGAAGGGCGGGCGAATCCGATGGGTTCCCCGCCCTTTTTCCCACTCATACCCATTGTGAGCAGATGACTCATAATCCCTTGGTGCCGATTTCGACTCTCGGGGCGCCCGCCAGAACTGAAACAGCCAACCTTTCGGGGTTGGCTGTTTCGTTGGTTTCACCGTGTCGCCACTGTCGACAGCGTCACCTCCTGCTTAATTAAGAAACCGATTTACTTCCTTGAAGACAATTTCGAATTGTTCGAGCGACTTAGTGACTTCGGGGCTGTCACCATCCAACATTTCTGGGTGGCGCAGCAAGAATTCTGCCGGTAGATAGTGCCCAAATTCAGGGAAATCAGCCGGAAGTGTCTTGCAGAAGGCCTCAACCTGCTTCACGAGTCGAGGGCTTCCATTCGCGGCTGCCACTGCCTTCTCAGTAGTGAGAGCATGACTTCCATCCAGGCCGATAGCCCTGCCAACCAAGTTGCAGTAGAAAGCGGCATCGAAGAAGTCCTCGACATCACTTTCCGATTTCCCGGTAAAGTCGGTCGCGGTGAGTACACGCCCTGACTGCAGAATCTGACTTTGGCGTAGGCGCTCAACCTTGGCCTTGTCGCCGGAACCGTAGTCACATAGGACGGCGATATTCAAGTTATTTCCACTGAAGAGGGATGCGAAGGACGTGACCTTGTCCAGCCCTCCGGTTGGACAAATAGTCCATCGATTGTCCAAACCAATCCGCCCCCTCGACTGCAATGCCCTCGAAAGCACTTGTAGGTAGACGACGTCCGAAGGGCCTTCCACCAGTAGGCAATGCTTACCGACGAACAAGGACTGGGTAATCTCATAGCCAAGATGGGCTTGCAGTGGAAACAAAGTATCTTTGTCCACCGAGAGCACGTCAGCCGACACTTTTGTCCCCTTTACCAATGGCCGCCTAGGATCGCGGTAATCGACGACATCCTCAACCACCCGCACATCAGCAAGGCGCTGCGCTGGGACCATAAAGGGTGAATGAGTCGTGTAAATGACTTGGTGCTCAGGAAGAATTCGGCTTTCGATGTAGCGCAGCAAATCTGACTGTGCTTTGCCGTGTAACGTAAGTCCTGGCTCATCCAACAGGATGATGGCTTTGCCCGTATTCTTCTTGAGTTGCTTAAACTGAGACAAGAAGGAGAAGAACCAGACAAAACCAGCACTACGCTCCGACAAGGGCACAGAGGCACGGTGATGTTTGTTCTCGATTCGGACTTTTGCAACTGTGCCGCTATTGAAGGGAGCGGGATCTTCCGCCCTGCCTTGGTTTAGTTCGATCTTTACCGACAGCGCCTCATTCTGACTCCAGAACTCGAAAATCTCATCGGTGATGTCGTTGGAGGCACCTTCGCATTGCGCGACCAAATCTTCATATTTGGTCGCGTCTCGCAATTCCTCGATCGTGGTTCCCGCATATTCCAGGAAATCCAAGAAAATCCGATCACCGATGCTGACGCTGTTGTTTTGCTTATCAGATGCCAGCTTGTTGAGCGAAACCTCCCCCGACATCCGTTCGAAGTGGGATGTGTAGAACAACTGGGGCTTGCGCTTCGCTAGAAGGTCTATCGCAGCGCGAACTGCAGACCCATCACGAAACTTGGTCAGTGCCTGCAAGAGCGCCTCTTGCGCAGCCGATCTTTCTTGCTGCTCTTTCAGGATAGTCAGGGCATCTTGGGATTTTTCCGCACTACGGAGGATCCCCTTGTCCTTGCTGGTTAATCCATGCCTTGCTTCAAGATTGGCAAGGCACTTCTTCTCGTCGAGCGGCACAAACCAGGTCGTCCCCTTGCGCCCTATGTAGCTGGTGATTTCTATTTCTCTTCTGTTGAGTACACCATCACCAAGCAATTCTTCAAGGTCTGCAATATCAGCATCGTCGAGCTGCCACCATGTTCTTGCCACAGGAGACTCACCATTCCTATGGCGCTCGTCAAACTTGCTCAGGTATCGACGGGGATAGTCGCGAGTGCGGTCATAGGAAAAATCGTCAATCGGGTCAAGACCATGAATCGCCTTGAGGATAGCTGTCTTCCCTGCCTCGTTTTTACCAACGAGACAAGTCATGTCACCAATTTCGAATACTCCGCTGTCTTCAACAGACCGGAAGTTAGTCACCTGCACTTTCGCTAGTTTCATATTCGCCCCTTAATCCGATTCAAAATTCTGTATCCGCCCGCTCATGACAGTCCCTACGCACCAGCGAAAAGAGCTGCACTTCCGGCCGAGGCCAACAGTCTCGACACGCTCGCATCAAACGCCCGCTTGAAATCGGGGTCCGACGCATAGCGCTTGTAGAGGTCCAGCTCCCGCCGCCGCTCTACGCTGATCGCCTGTTGAATCAGGCGCTCCAGCGCCAGCTGGCGGTTTTGGCTGTCGGGGTTTTCTTCGACCTGCGCCTTGTAGTCGGCGTGCTTCATTACATGCTTGGCGATGTTGATGAACTTCACGCGCTGTTCTTCCGGCGTGGCTTCCCAGCCCGCGAAGTGGCGTTCGTTGAAGGCGCGGACGATCTCGTCGAGTGGGTCTTTGTCGCCGTCCCCGAAATGCCCGCCTCGGACGTTCGGGTTCTGGGGTTCCAGCTCCGTTTCCGAAGCATCCAGACCGATCTTCGCCTCCAAGCGCGACCGCTCCAGCCCGTAGGTGGAAAGGTCCACGCTGCTCAGCAGTTCGTCCAGCTTGTCCTGATCGGGGTCCTTCACCTTCAGCTTCGGGATCAGGAACTTCAGGAACCAGTGCAGCATTTCCCAGTTCGCTCTGTTGAACGGGATGATGGCCGCGACCTGGGCGTAGATCTTCACGAACTGCTTGGCCTTGATCTTGAAGTCGATGCGCTGCTCATCGTCGAGGTCGGTCTCGAAGCGGGCCACAACGGTATCGATGATCGGGTGCAGTTCCTCCGCTTCCGCGCTGGCGAAGAATTTCTCATTGAAGGCCGTCACCTCCGACCAGTCGTGGATGCCGAAGCCGTCCAGCGCGTCCTTGAGATCGTGCAGCACGTTCACGTCGGTCGGTTCGCTGAGGCTGGTCGCCGTGTAGAACGGGTCGAACGCGGTCTTGATGTCGTCCACCGTGTTGTAGAAGTCGAGCACGAAGGTGTCGGTTTTGCCCAGCTTCCAGTTACAGCGGTTCAGCCTTGAAAGCGCCTGCACCGCCAGCACCCCTTGCAGCTTCTTGTCCACGTACATGGTGTGCAGCATGGGCTCGTCGAAGCCGGTCAGGTATTTGTTTGCGACGACCAGAATCCGGTAATCGTCCTTTTCGAACGCCTCCGGCAGGTCACGCGCGGGAATACCGTTGAGTCCGTCCTCGGTGTACTTGATGCCATCGACGGTCTTGTCTCCCGAGAAGGCCACCAGTGCCTTGAACGGCGCATTCGCCTCCTGCAGGGCAGCGCGGATTGCAAAGAAGTAACGGACGGCGCACTCGATGTTGCGCGTGACCACCATGGCCTTTGCCTTGCCCTTGAGCTTCTTTGCCTGCCAGACATTGCTGATGAAGTGATCGACCATGATCCTGGCCTTCACCTCGATGGTCCGGGGGCTGGCCTCGACAAATGCCTTGAGCTTCTTCTGCGCCTTCGCGGCGGCAAACAGCGGGTTCTCTTCGACCGACTTCTGGACCTCGTAGTAGCTCTTGTAGGTCGTGTACTTCTCCAGCACGTCGAGGATGAATTTCTCCTCGATGGCCTGCTTCATGGAGTACAGGTGGAAGGGGTAGAACTTCCCGTCCGCGCCTTGCCGCCCGAACTTCTCGAGCGTGGCCGGCTTCGGCGTGGCGGTGAAGGCGAAGTAGCTGGCGTTCTTGCTCATCTTGCGCGCCGTCATGGCCGCAAGAATCTGGTCCTGCACATCGACCGGCTCTTCGTCCCCGCTGCCGGTGAGGGTCTCATTCACCTTGTCGGCCGCAATACCCGACTGGGAGGAATGCGCCTCGTCGATGATGACCGCGAAGCTGCGGTCGGAAAGCTGGCCGATGCCGTCCACGATGAAGGGAAACTTCTGAACGGTCGTGATGACGATCTTCTTGCCCGCCTCCAGGTTGTACTGCAACTCCGCAGCGCTCTCGCAATGCGCCACGATGTTCCTGGTCTCCGAGAAGAGCTTGATGTTGTCCTTGAGCTGTTTGTCCAGCACCCTGCGATCCGTCACCACAACCACGGAATCGAACACGTTGGCCGTGCCTGCCGGGTCGTACAGCTCCACCAGTTGGTAGGCCAGCCAGGTGATCGAGTTGGACTTGCCAGAGCCTGCGGAATGCTGGATCAGGTAGGTCTGGCCGACGCCATGCTGTCTGGCGTCAGTAAGGATGCCGCGCACCACGTCCAGTTGGTGATAGCGCGGGAAGAACAGTGCCTTGCGCTCCTTGCCCGTCTTCTTGTCCTTCTCGACAGTGAATTTGGCGAACTGCTCGATGATGTTGGTCAGGCTGCGGCGCGGCAGGATGTCTTCCCAGAGGTAGGCCGTCCTGTGGCCTTTCGGGTTGACCGGGTTGCCCTTGCCGAAGTTGAAGCCCTTGTTGAAGGGCAGGAAATTGCTTTCGTTTCCCGCCAGTTGTGCACACATCCAGGCCTCGTCCGGGTCGACCGCGAAGTGGACCAGACAGCGGCCAAATTCGAACAGCGGCTCACGCGGGTCGCGGTCGCTGCGGTACTGCCTGATCGCGTGATGAACGTTCTGGCCGGTCCAGGGGTTCTTCAGCTCCAGCGTGGCAATCGCCAGGCCATTAACGAAGAGCACCATGTCCACCGACTTGAAGGTGTCGCTGCTCCCCAGGCCCTGGCTGTAATGCACCTGCCGGGTAACGCTGAAGATGTTGGCCGCAAAGTTGGCGGCGACTTCCGGGTTCAGGTCGTTGTAGGGCAGCCGGTAGAGCAGATCGAAGTGGGCATCGTCGATGTCCAGCCCCTTCTTCAGGACGGCCAGCACGCTGTCCTTCTTGATCTTCTTGTTCAGCCGCTCCAGCAGCAGACGCCGCCAGTTCGGGCGATCCTTCAGCTTCGCCAGTTCCTTGGGCTGGGTGGCTTCGAGGAATTGCCAGAAGAGTTTGCCGTCGATGGCAAACTCCCTGTCGAAGTCAGCCGGATTGCCGATGCAGTAGCCGTCCTTGGCGAGGACGTTTTCGATGTGCGTTTCGAGCGCTGCTTCGTTGGTTTGGCTGACCATTTTTAGCCCTCTTAAACTCTCACTACACCGACGACTACGCTGGCTGTTAATGACTTCTTAAAGTCATTTAGTGCAACGAGTTCGTGGCGCGCTTTTAGAATTATCTTGTTATATGGCGTTAACTCATTACGAACCATCCGTACAATCTCACGCTGCTCTTCGATAGGAGGCAGAGCCAACACCAACTCCTTTATCTTTTCGAGGTGTAGGTTTGTTACCGAGGTGCGCTTCCCGCCTTCTGCTAGTTGCAAATCGACAACTGGGCTTGAAAAATACAAGCAGAAAAAATGAGGATCAATTTCTCGTCGAAGCTTAATCAAGCAAAGGCTAACAAAAATGCTGAACTCGTAATCCCAGTCCACAACGATAGTTTCGCCAATCGTTCCATTTTTCGATAAAAGGACATCTCCTTTTTCGGGGAAGGCTCGTTGACATAGAGCCCTATGCTCACGCTCTGGAATCCTTTTGACGCTATTCAGATCGATAACTTTCTTTCCGCCAGAGATGTCTGTTACCCGAAGAAACGGCACCCCACTATCAACATATGTCGGAGTGTGATGGGCTCCATCGACAATCTTTCGAGCCAAATGCTTGACTCGTTTAACCATCCAATGGGAAGGAATCTCACCTAGCCAGCCGATCCCACTGTCTTTCAAAGGAGCACTGGGATTAAGCCCACGAGTCACCGCATGATTGGTAACGATACTTTTTTGCTCGTTAAGCAACTCGATCAGCCGCTCTTTCTTCGCAATCGCTTCATCGATCTCGGCAGTTTTCTGGTCGAGAAAGGCAACGATGCGCTCTTGTTCTTCTTGGGGCGGCAAAGGAATCGGGATCTGTTTGAAATCCTCGTAGTGCATATCCCACTGCCCGACTCGCACGCCGTAGGACAACGAGTTGTAAACACCGATCAGCGGTGACGAGCGCAGCAAGTAGTGAAGATACTGTGGTCGAACTCGATCCGCTCGTGTTGCGCAGGTGATGTACGCTGGACTGACGATTCCATCGTGAGCACTTACACCCATCGATCCTTGCCATGCCTTCATCTTGTTGACGACCAGATCGCCGGGTTTCACAACCTTGTAGGCACTCGTGTCGAGTGAGGTCGCATTGTGGTTGTCGTCACGAGAGTCCTTAAGAATGACGCCGTACTCTCGATAGACAGACAAGACAGGCAGCTCAGGCCTGTTCTTGTCGGACTTGAGTGCGGTTACTGCACGAAGCGGCTGCACGTCCCAATGCGTGGGAACATCGCCCAGCCAATCGGCATCGCTCGACTTGTAGCTCTCATAACGCTGCATCACGCCTCTCCCTCGCTCTGCGCGACCCATTCCGCCAGCCGCCGCTGCAGCTCGTCCTTGCTGGGCAGATACAACTGATATTCGGCGGCGTGGATGTTGGCATCGGGCGGCAGGGTGATTTCCACCAGTGCGTCGTTTTTCTGGTGGCACAGGATGATGCCGATGCTGCGGTTCTCATCGGCCGTCTTCACGTAGCGGTCGAAGTAGTTCACGTACATCTGCATCTGCCCCAGATCCTGGTGCGTCAGCTTGTTGCGTTTGAGGTCGATGAGCACGTAGCAGCGCAGTAGCCGGTTATAGAAGACCAGGTCGACGTAGAAATGGTCGTCGTCGAACGTGAACCGCTTTTGCCGCGCCTCGAACAGAAAACCTTTGCCCAGTTCCAGCAGGAACATCTGCAACTGGTCGATGATGGCGGTTTCCAAGTCGTGCTCGGAGTAGACATGGCGTTGGGGCAGGTTGAGGAACTCGAGGACGTAGGGGCTCTTCAGCACGTCGGCGGGTTTGGCGATTACCTGACCGGACCGGGCCAGGGCGCGCACTTCTTCGGTGTTGCGGCTCAGGGCCAGGCGCTCGTAGAGCGATGCGGCGATCTGGCGTTGCAGCTCGCGCACGCCCCAACTGTTGGCGTGCGCTTCGATCTCATAGAAGCGCCGCTCGTCCTCGCTCTTGAGCGCCAGCAGGGTCACGTAATGCGACCAACCCAGACGGAAATGTCCGAGCAAGGGCGCGAGCCAGCCGGTGGCATCGCCGGTTTGCACCAACCAGGCAGATTGCGCAGACGCTGTCTGCGCAATCTCGCGATAGGCGAGGTAGAAGCGGCGGCATTGCTCGAGGTTGCGCTTGGAGAATCCCGGCCCCAGGCGCTCGGTAAGCTGCTTGGCCAGATTGTCGAGCAGACGTTTGCCATACAGCTCGGCGCGCGACGCCGCACCGTCCTCGAACTCGACGATATGGCGCCCGAACAGCCAGTTGCGCACCACCAGTGCGAGGTCGACCGAACGCGCCGCCTGCTGTTGCAGCAGGGTATGCGTGTGCGCCAGCGCGCCGAGCAGTTCATCCAGCGTGGCGGGGTTCGGGCTCATGTGCGCCCCTTCACGAAGCTCACGAGTTGCTTGAGCAAGCCATCGGTTTCCGCCTCGAGGGCGAGGATTTCCGCCGTGACTTCCTCCAGGCTGCGCAGCGGCTTGTGCTGGTAGAAATACTTGTTGAAGCTGATTTCGTAGCCGATCACGGTCTTGTCGATGGCAATCCAGGCTTCATCGACGTGCGGACGCACTTCGCGGATGAAGTAGTCGTGGATCACGCTGGATGCGGACAGTCTGGTATCCGGCGCCAACGGTACGTTCTCGGTGTCGCGCAACTCGCTGTCCAGCTCGTACTCGATGTATCCACCGGCCGCCGCCATGTAGCCGTAGTCGCCCAGCTTGTCGCGAGTCGTGCCGAGTTGGTTCAGCAGCTCATCCAGCTTGCCGGCGTCGAGCTTGTGGACCTTCTTGATCACCTTCTCGGCTCGTTCGTCACGCCAGCTCACCGCGTTGAGGATTTGCTTCCGGGCTGTTGCAGGCAGCTTCAAACCCAGTGCCTTGAGGGCGTCGTCGACGATGACCTCGAAGTGGTTGAAGTCGAGGAACTCACCGAAGCCGACCTTCTCGGCCAGTTGCTGCGCCGCATGCAAGAGCTCGCGTTGCGTGCGCCACGTCGCTTCGGACAGCAGTTCCCTGCGGTTCTTGGGCGAGAGGGCGATCTCTTCTCTTTCGAGGTGCGCTTCGATGGCCTCGGTGTGCGCCTTCAGGCCAGCATAGACCTCGTCGCCATACTTGCCGTACACCCACTCCATGATGTCCTGCATGCCCGGGGTGAAGCGCAAGGTTGCGATGCGCTCGGGCGTGAATTGTGCAGCCAGTCGCAACGGGCGCTCGACCGTGACCTTGTAATAGCCGAAGTCGCGGTTGTTGAAGACCTTTGAAATGCCGTCGTTCGGCATGTCCAGGTAGAGCCGGGTGATCTGGTGGATGTGGTCGTCACTGAACTCGCAGTTCTTCTCGCCCAGGTTCTTGCGCAGCTTCTGGTACAGATTGCTGGCGTCGATCAGCTGCACTTTCCCCTTGCGCTTGTCGGGCTTGTTGTTGGAAAGAACCCAGACGTAAGTGGTGATGCCGGTGTTGTAGAACAGGTTGTTCGGCAACTGGATGATGGCTTCGAGATAGTCGTTCTCGATGATGTGGCGGCGGATGTTGCTCTCGCCGCTCCCCGCATCCCCGGTAAACAGGGCGGAGCCGTTGTGGACGGACGCGATGCGCGAACCCATCGGGCTGTCGCTGCGCCGCTTCATCTTGTTGACCATCTCCATCATGAACAGGAGCTGGCCATCCGAAGAGCGCGGGATCGCGGGGTAGAAGTCGTGTTCGTCCCCGGTGTAGTCGGACAGATTGACCTGGAAGCGATGGTCGATCACGTCCTTGCCATCGACGATGCTCTTCTGGTCACTCTTCCAGCTCTTGCCGTAGGGCGGGTTGGTGAGCATGAAGTCGAAGCGCGTACCCGAGAAATCGTCGGTGGCCAGCGTGGAGCCGAACTTGATGTTCTCGGGGTCGTTGCCCTTGATCATCATGTCGGACTTGCAGATGGCGTAGGTCTCCGGGTTCACTTCCTTGCCGTAGAGGAACACGCCCACCTTCGCTTTGACCTCGCCGTCGGGATCGGTGATGAAGTCCTGCGACTCGGTGAGCATGCCGCCGCTGCCGCAGGCCGGGTCGTAGATGGTCAGCGGGTTGGGCAGTTGATCCTTGACCGGAATGAAGACCAGATTGGTCATGAGCTTGATCACTTCACGGGGTGTGAAGTGCTCGCCGGCCTCTTCGTTGTTTTCCTCGTTGAACTTGCGGATCAGTTCTTCGAAGACGTAGCCCATGCCCAGGTTCGACAGCCCCGGCTGGGTTCTCCCATCCGGGCCTTTGCGATCGTTGGGGCTGAGGTTGATCTCGTCGGAAACGAACTTCTCGATCACGTCGTGCAGAACGTCCGACTGCGCCATCTTGCGAATCTGGTTGCGCAGGTCGAACTTCTCGACGATCTCCTTCACGTTGTCCGAGAAGCCATCGAGGTAGTTCTTGAGGTTGGCTTCCAGCTGAGACGGGTTGCCCAGCAGCGACTTCAGGGTGAAGCGGGAGGTGTTGTAGAACACATAGCCCGATGCCTCGCGCAGGCCATGCGGATCGAGGTCGGCCATTTCTGCGTCTTCGCGCTGGAAGCGGACCTCTTCGAGCACGGCCTCCTTGCTGGGCTCCAGCAGGCAGTCCAGGCGGCGCAGCACGAACATCGGCAGGATGACGTCGCGGTACTTACCACGCACGAAAACATCCCTGAGGCAGTCATCAGCGATTGACCAGATAAAGCTGACGATCTTGTTGTGTACTGAGTGATCCATAAGTCCTTGTGACCCTCCCGTGCTTTACGGATTGCTGTTTTGTCTTTGCGAGCAGCTGTCGAGTCCGCTCGGCGGAAGCCGTTGCGAGACCGATCAATGATTCAAGAGACCTCGATCGCCCAGCCAGTACCCCGCCCGCAGCTTCCGATCGAAACTGAAAACGTGTTCCCCAGGCTCTTCGTCGCAGCACCCGATCAGCCGGTTGAACTGACCAAGCCCGCCATCCCGTAGCGACACGTTGCCGCCACACAGCGGGCAATCCGCCACATACCGCACCAGGCGCAGGTTGTAACCGCGCTGCCTCCCTGGAGGCACCGCTGCTTCAGGGTCCCGGACCAGCTCGACCTGACACTCCTTCTCCGAGAACGGATAGAAGACCGGCGAGGCCATGATGATGAATCGATCGTAGAGCCGCATCAGGGGCCGGAGCGGAAACCAGAAGAAGACGGCCGCGACGGCGATCCATCCCCACTCGAGCACGCCCTTGCCCAGCTGCAGCAATGCAATGACGATCGGCAGCCCCGCCAGAAGGATCATCAAGCCCAGTCCGACCGCCGGGACATAGCGCCGCACGCCATCGATGCGCATGCTCGCCTCACCCTGGCGGCGGAACAGCAGCGGCCACAGAAACAGGCGCCCGAGGAGCGAGAACCGCAGACTCGACCGGTCCTCACGGTACCGAAGCACAAAAGGCTGCTTCTCATAGTCCACTGGCAGGGTCGGCAGCGCCGTGCTGGCCCCGAAAGGACGCCATTCGAGACGATAGGCCGACGAGCGCCCGCCCTCCGACTTGTCCTTGGTCGGCCACAGAAGCCCGGTGAAGCCCGCCTTCCGCGCGGCGTCGGTGAAGCGTCCCTGCAGCTCGGCGAACGACTGCTCCAACGCAGACCAGTGTGGGTTCACCCGCTTGCGTGCCTTTTCGCTGGTCAGGTCATCGAATGGCTTACCTCGTCCATCGAGCGCCCAGCGCCAAAGATCCTGGGTGCTGAGGGAACTCGGCTCGATGCCGTCCTTGCCATCGCCTTGGTACTGGGTCAGCAGTGCACGCAGCAAGTCCCAGAACGCGTCGCGGTAGTCCGAGCTGCGGTCAGGATCCACGAAGCGCAGAAGCCACTGCGCAAACTCGACGCGCTTAGGCAACGGGCAGGCGCCCTCGCTCTGAAGGGTATCGGACAGATCGCTCATGGGGCTCCCGGCAGACATGACGAGATTCTAGCAGCGAACCGTCCGCCGACCGGTTTCAGACCGTCCGGATCCAGCAACCACGCGGGTTTGCGTACCTAACCTGACCTCTCCGTTCAACCCAGGAGAAGGTCATGCTGGAAACCCACGTTCTACACATCGCCGGCGAGCGCGTCGAACTCCGCTCGCTCCGCTCTGGCGATCTCGCTGTTTACCACCGGCCCGCCGAGCACGTGCGTGCGCTCGTCGAACCCATCTGCCGCAATCGTGGCCACTGGAACAGCGAGTACAACAACTGGATCGTCTTCCGTCAGTTCCGCGCAGCCGTCGTGTGCGAACTCGAAGCGGAGGCCGACCATGTCTGAACGGACGCTTCACGGCTTGGACTTCGGGCTCGACCACACAGGGCGGATGCGCGGAATCGACGAGGTGGAGCAGGGACTCGCCTGCAAATGCGAATGCCCGGAGTGCGGAAGTCCGCTTGTCGCCAGAAAGGGGGCTGTGCGCGTGCATCACTTCGCGCACCAAGGAGAGAGCTGCACCACCGGCGCCGAAACCGCGCTCCATCGGATGGCCAAACAGATCGTGGCGGACGAGCGTCGTCTCGTCGAACCCGGACGGGACACGCCGACAGTCTTCCGCGACGCCGCGCTACCGGATGAAATGTACTGGCCCGGCCGGCGCCCCGACGTCGTTCTCTTGACCGAGTCGATGACCCTGCATGTCGAGGTGACCGTAACCCATCGATGTAGCCCCGAAAAGCTGGAGGAGATCGTTCGTACAGGAATCCCGACCATCGAGCTTGACCTCTCGACGGCCTATCGGCGCAAGCGCCTGGGTTGGACGATCGAGCAGCTTACCGATCGTCTCGTTCACGATCCTGCGATTCGACGCTGGCTCCATCTGCCAGAGCCAGCAGCGGAGAAGGAGTGGCGAACAACCACCCCTGAGACGCAGACTCAGACCAAGCCCGCAGTCCCCGTCACCAGCACACGGACGTCCCGCATCTACGCCCCCTTCGAAGGCACGTTGCTCGTATTCGATCCTTGGTATGGGCTAGTGCCACGTGATCCCGTCGCACGCGCTCAGCTCATCCGCGAACTGGATGCGCGGCGGTCCACCGAGAAATAGACGCAGGGCGGCGAGCTACGACGGGTCGAAAACGTGCGGCACCATCGGCGGGCGCGACCCACCAGAGAACACGCCAAGCCTGCGGCTCCTCGCCCTGCAACCCCCTCCGGCCGCCAGAAAGCTTGGCCGTATCATCGTTTCTGCGAAAAAATCAGGATCCTTTCACCGTATTCGAGAATCGGTTGGTGGGGGGTTCTCATTGAAGGGTGAAATTTCCGGCGCCGCTGTCGGTGGAACCATTTCACCGTATGTGAGAACCTACAGGTTCACAGAAAAACTGAGAAAACTAACAAATAGTTGCTCAGCTACGGGCGGCGAACTTTGAGCAGAGTCGGATCCTTTGAGGCAAGCCAGTGGCTCTTGACGGCTTCACTGGCAAGGCAGGGGGATCCTGTCGCCGCCTCTCAGGATGTCGGAATTGCGGATGCTTTCGCTCTCGAGATTCGCGTCGAAGCTAGTCACATCGGGCGGTTCCCGATTGCGGCTTGTGCACGGTCACTCGAGGCGTCCGTTCAACCGTCTGACGCAGGCGAGCGTGTAGAGCGCGGAGCCTTCTAGCTGCCTACTCGAGGCAGCTAGAAGGCTCCGCGACACTCGATGGAATCTCGGGACGGGTGTAGCGGAAGAAGACTTAGTTCATCAGCCCGTCGAACATCCATTTCTTGAAGGCCTCCTTGTACGTCAGATCATTCGGATCGATGTCGTCGTCCCCAGCACGGGTGGTCGATGGGGCTCCACGCTTTACCCTGCCCCCCCGAGGGCGAGCCAAAAGTGCTGAGCCGGGTAGCGTCTTTGAACTGCCCAGCACGACCCCAGCTTCTTCAGTACCGGTTCCAGATGTCAGCAAGTGAAGAAGATCGCCTGTTCGATCGCGGCCTTGTTGGCCTCGAGAAAGTCCATCGCGCGGTAGAGCTGGTGCAGCGCCAGGGCTTGCGTGCCTTCGATGTGCACGCCCTCCTTGAGCCACTGCTCGTGACAGTAAAGCTTGGAGGCAGGCGCGCACGCACGATTGGCCACCAGTGCGAACAGCGCCCGCTCCATCTCGAAGCCGAAGCGCCGGCCGTGCGCCTGCGCACGCACGATGGCATCGATCCCGAGTCGCTGCCATACCGCCTCGAGCGCGTGCACGTCGCCGTAGGGCCAGGCGCACACCAGTCGCCAGCCCGGATCGTCGGCCACGATGGCCTCGGGCGAGCAGCGACGCAGGATGCTCTTGGCCAGACGGCGAAGCCGTTCGATGACTTCCGGGTCGTCGGCACGGCCGCAGTTGAACACGATCTGCGCTTGTGAGCGCCCCTTCGTCGCGTCCCACACGTTCTCGGCCAACTGCAGGTAGGTGATCTCCCGGCCGTCAGCCCGCTTCTGTTTGCTCTGTCTCAAGTACATGTGCAGCAAAGTAGCGGCATCGAGGGCGATAAATCAACAATCCATGTATCTAGGATTCTGGCGCATCATCGCCCTGAAACCCGCGCCGTTACTGGAGGTGGGGCGGAAATGTGTCTCGGAACTGTCAAACTCGGGTGCCGACCTCATGACGGCATTGAACGCGACGCTGCGCTACTGCCCGGTGCTGGCCACCGAGCCAGAAAAGCGACTCGCGGCCATCGTCGACTTCACCTTCAACCTCGGCGCGGGGCGACTTCAAACGTCGACGCTGCGGCGGCGGATAAACCAGCGGGACTGGCATAGTGCGGGCCAAGAGCTGCGGCGCTGGGTGTATGGCGGTGGCAAGGTACTGCCGGGGCTTGTCACGCGGCGAGAGGCCGAGGCGACTTGCCTGCTCCGCGCCGCCTGATAGACCGGGTCGCCTCGATCAAATCCCCGGTTGCAGCTCCACACGCACCTCGCGCGATTTGCCGGCCCGTTCCACTGACAAGACCACCACATCGCCGACCATCCTGTCGTCTAGCCGCGCGAGCAGCTTAGCCACATCGTCCGTCGCCTTGCCATCAACATCGATGATGCGGTCGCCCGGCACGATGCCTTGCGGCGTGACTTCGACACCCGCGAGGCCGGCCTTGTGCGCTGCCGAACCAGGGGTAACACGCAACACGAACACGCCCTTGCTTCCAGTCAGCGCCAGCAGGCGCTGATTGAGCTGTTCGTCCACCTCAATGCCCAGCGCCGGACGGATGTACTTACCGGTCTTGATCAGTTGCGGGACTACGCGCATGACCGTGTCCACCGGCACGGCGAAACCAATCCCGGCCGATGCGCCGGAGGGGCTATAGATCGCCGTGTTGATGCCGATGAGCCTTCCTGCCGAATCGAGCAGCGGCCCGCCCGAGTTGCCGGGGTTGATGGCGGCGTCGGTTTGGATCAGGTGATCGATGGCCGGGCCGCCCGCTTCTCCGGGTAACGAGCGGTCGAGCGCGGAGACGATGCCGGTGGTGAGCGTCCAGTCCAGGCCGAAGGGGTTGCCAATGGCAAAGACCTTTTGGCCTACCTTGAGGTCGGCGCTGGTGCCCACCGGTACGGCCGGCGGGCGCTTGAAACCGACGCCGATCTTGAGCACGGCGATGTCGTGCGCGGGGCTCGTCCCCACCAGTGCGGCCTGGTAGTCGCGGCCGTCGGCCAGTTTGACGGTGGCTTCGGACGCGCCCTGGATGACGTGGAAGTTGGTGACGACGTGGCCGGCGTCGTCCCAGATGAAGCCCGAGCCTGTACCGCGCGGCACGGAGAACACGTTGCGCGTCCAGACATCGCGTACTAATTGCGCGGTGGTGATGTAGACCACCGAGGCGCGCGATTTTTCGAACAGTTCGATGTTGGCTTTCTCGTCCGCCGCCAGATCACCACGCGCCGTCACGGTGCGTTCTGCTGCCTCGCGCGGACTGAACCAGGCCTCGATGGCGGGCAGAAACTGCCACAGCAACATGAGCGCGGCAATGCAGGCGGCGATGAAGAGCCAGCGCCGGACGAAGCGGTCCGGCGCGGGGCGTTGGTACGGGTCGAGATAGGCCATGAGAAGTCTCCTGTTGATGGGCAATCAGCGCCACAGCCCGCTCGGGCGCCAGCGCGGCGGGCGCGGCGTCACAGCGGATTCCGGCAAGAAATGGGGCGCGTGAAACGGCAAGGCTGTTGCTGGTCCAGGCGCCAACGTCAGCAGGCGTGAGATGCGATCTTGCGTTGCCGGATGGGTGCGCAACCAGGAAGGCTCGGGATTGCCCCATCCCGGCCACAGCCAGGCACGCCAGGAGCGACTGACCCGCTCGATCTTCGCCAGCGCGGACGCCAGCCCTTGCGGGTCGCCGGTCAGTTCCGCCGCGAGGCGGTCAGCGTCGAACTCACGCACGCGAGACAAGCCGAGCTGTGCGAGCAGGGCCAGCTGGGGCGAGGCGGCCAGCAGAAGCAGTCCAGGCCAATTGACCGCCACCGCGCCGGCCAGCAGTGCGGGCAAGCTGAACACAATAGCGATCTGTCCGACCATAGCCAGCAGGCTCGTGAGGCGACTGACGGAATCCGCCAGCCCCATGACACGCAGATCCTCATTAGCGATGTGCGCGACCTCGTGCGCGAGCACACCCGCCAGTTCGCGCGAACTCAGGTTGCGCAGCAGGCCATCGGTAAGGGCGATCGATGCATGCTGCTTCGAGCCGGTGGCGAAGGCGTTGACGACGGCACTGGGCACGTAGTGCGGCACCGGCGTGGCGGGCAAACCGGCACGGGCGGACAGCTCGCGCAACAGAGCCCAAATCTCGGGGGCTTCGTGCGGGCGCAAAGCCCGTGCGCGGTACAAGCGCAAGGTCAAGGCGGATGCGGCTGCCGGCTCCAGCAGCAGCGCGCCAGCAACGGCAAACAGCGCGAGCCACAGGCCGCTTTCCCCGAACAGCAGGCTTCCTGCGGTGGCTGCGATCCCGATCAGAGTCAGGACCAACAGCCCGGTCTGCAGGCGGTTGAGCCGGCGATGTTGCAACAACGCAGCACGCAGGTCACTGGGATGATGACGGATCATGCTCAGATGTCTTGGCGGCGCGGTCGTCGCGCTCGCGCAGCAGCCAGTAAGTGGCACCGAGCGCCAGTGTGGCCCCTGCAAGCGCGGCGATCTTGCCAGGGCTCGCCTCGGGGTCGAGGATCACGAACTTGCGCGCCAGCGCGATCAGGCCGATGAGGATTACGGTCTTGACCTGGATGATGCTGTCCCGACGCAGCGCCACGCGCACGATGGAATGCTTGAACTCCATCGCGATCAATAGCGTCATGATCATGCCAAACACGCTCTGGAATACCTTGTGGTCCATGGGATTGAAGGCATCGAGGACCAGCAGCGTGAAGACGATGGCGATGAGCTGGAACAGCGACACCACGATGATGACGGCAATTACCGCCGACAGAACGAGGGCGACGACCTGCTCGAAGCGCTCGTAAACCGTCATCAACCGCCACTGGGAGCGCATCTCGTCAAGGGCCGTGTGGCCGGATTCTTTATGCATAGGCGTTGCGCTCTCTCTTTCAATGAAACGTTAATGGAACGGGGAGTCCGAGAAGACGACTCGATTGCACCTGAATCATCGGGGCAATTGCGAAGCCACCCAGCGCATAATGTCCTGCGCGCCCATGGCGCCCGCCTGACGTGCAACCTCATGTCCCCCTCGGAACAAAATCAGGGTTGGAATGCTGCGAATACCGAACTGGGCGGCCAGGTGAGGCTCGGCCTCGGTATTTACCTTGGCCAACCTCACCTTGGGTTCAAGCAGGGAGGCTGCCTGCTCGAACTGCGGCGCCATCATCTTGCACGGTCCGCACCACGGCGCCCAAAAGTCAACCAGCAGCGGCAGGTCACTGCGCTCCAGATGACGGGCGAAGGTCGCTGTGGTCAGATCAATGGGTTCTCCGGTGAACAGCGGGTGCTGGCACCGCCCGCAATTGGGCTTCTCTGCCAACTTGTTGGCTGGCACGCGATTGATGGATTGGCAGTGTGGGCAGACGATATGAATGCTGTCACTCATGAGGTGGCTCCTTGGGACACAGAGGAAGTAATGGCTCCGGCAGTTGGGCCGCTGTGACATGGGGATTCGAGCTGTAGCCCTTGCGTCAGTTGCCGGATGCTGTATTCATCCAGCGTTTCCCGTGCGAGCAGTTCGCGCGCGCACCGCTCCAGCATTTCTCGGTTAATTTCGAGAATTCGGTATGCACGATCAAACACACCCATCACGATGTCACGGATGGCTTGGTCGATGCGTGCCTGAGTCGATTCGGCTACCCGGCAGCCACCCTGTACCAGTTCAGGCGCATCAAGAAAACGCGGCCTCTGTGCCTCAAAAGCAACGTACCCCAAGCCCTCATCCATGCCGAAGCGCGTAATCATGTCGCGGGCGATGTCGGTGGCCCGCGCGAGATCGTCTGAAGCCCCTGTGGACAGCTCGCCAAACACGAGCTTCTCAGCCGCGCGCCCTCCCAGGAGCACGGCGATCTTGTGCTCCAGGTCGGCACGTGTCATCAGAAATCGGTCTTCGGTGGGCCGCTGCAGGGTGTAGCCGAGTGCACCGATGCCACGCGGAACGATTGAAATCTTGTGTACCGGATCGGTGCCGGGCAGCGCCAGCGCCACCAGCGCATGCCCCATCTCGTGATAGGCCACGGTTTCCCGCTCCTTCGGATTGAGCACACGGTTCTTCCTTTCCAGGCCGGCCACGATGCGCTCGATGGCGGCGGTGAAGTCTTGCAGTTCCACAGCCTGCGCCTTGCGCCGCGTCGCGTTCAGCGCTGCTTCGTTCACGAGATTGGCCAGATCAGCGCCGGAAAAGCCGGTGGTCAGCGCCGCCACCTGTTCCAGATCTACACCGTGGGCCAGGGTGATCTTCTTGACATGGACCTTCAGGATATCCAGGCGACCTTTCTTGTCGGGACGGTCCACCAGCACCTGACGGTCGAAGCGACCGGCGCGAAGCAAGGCCTGATCGAGGATCTCCGGCCGGTTGGTAGCTGCAAGGATGATCAGCCCGACCGAGCTGTCGAAGCCATCCATTTCGGTGAGCAGCTGGTTGAGGGTCTGTTCGCGCTCGTCGTGGCCGCCGATGGGCCCGCCGGCGCCGCGCGCGCGGCCCAGTGCATCGAGTTCGTCGATGAAGATGATGGCCGGCGCCTGTCCGCGGGCCTGCTCGAACAGGTCGCGCACACGGGCCGCACCCACGCCGACGAACATCTCGACAAACTCTGATCCGGAGATGGAGAAGAAGGGCACCGCCGCCTCGCCGGCAACAGCCTTGGCCAGCAATGTCTTGCCGGTGCCCGGTGGGCCGACCAGCAACACGCCCTTGGGAATGCGCGCCCCGAGCCGTCCATACTCCTGCGGATTCTTGAGGAAATCGACGATCTCAACCAACTCCGCCTTGGCTTCATCGACGCCAGCGACATCGGCAAAGGTCACGCCAGTGTTTTTCTCCATGAATACCTTGGCACGGCTCTTGCCGATGCTCAGGAAGCCACCCATGCCCTGCTTCTCGGCGAAGCGGCGGAACAGGAAGAACCAGACGCCGAAGAAGGCCACCGCCGGCAGAATCCAGGAGAGCACATCACGCAGCCAGGTGCTTTCCACCACCCGCGCATAGGGCACGTCGTACTTGGACAGCCGCTCGGCCAGGTCGGGTTCGACACGGGTGGCCACGATGGTGGTCTTGCCCCGGCTGTCCGGCGATTTCAGGCGCCCGGTGACCGTGCGGTCCGACACCAGCACTTCGGCGACGCGCCCCTCGGCCAGCGCCTTCTCGAATTCGCTGTAGGGCACGGGCTCGACGGTCTTGGCCGCCTGCCAGTAGTTCTGCAGCGTCAGAAGCAACAGGCCGGCGACGATCCAGTAGCCAATGTTCCATTGATCTTTCTTTTCCATGGGCAATGTTCCTCGCAAGTCGTGTCGCTAGAGAATGGGGGTGAACAGACGGGCCACCCCGTCGCGCAAGCGGATGGCCAGCGGGCGGGCGCGCAACGCCTTCGCCGATATCTCGCCCGACGCATCACGAGCGGCATCAAAAAGGGATGACAGCCGCGTAGACAACGCGGTGTCGTACACCTCCACATTGAACTCGAAGTTGAGGCGCAAACTGCGCGCATCCCAATTGGCCGAACCCAGGCAGCACCACGCTCCGTCTACCAGCATCAGCTTGCTGTGGTCGAACGGGCCAGGCCGTTCGAAGATGCGCACACCGTGCTCCAGCACCTGCCAGTAGTGGGCGCGCGCGGCCCATTGCACCGTGGGATGGTCGCCGTTTGCGGGCGTCAGCACGTCGATACGCACGCCGCGCAACGCGGCCGTGCTTAGCGCCGCGATCATCGGCTGATCGGGGACGAAGTAAGGTGTCCAGATGCGCACCGAATGCTTCGCCGCGCTCAAAGCGCCCATGAAGGTCCAGCGCATCCTGTCCAGGGCCTCATCGGGACCGGCCTCGATGCCGCGCGCCCAAGAGGTTCCTTGCTCATCAGCCATTGCGGGAGATTCGCGCCAGAAACCCTTGCTGAGCCGCTCGCCCGTGGTATCGCACCAATCATCGGTGAAGCTCCGCATCAGATGCTCTACCACCGGCCCGCGCAGACGAAAGTGTAAATCGTGACAGGCCTGGCCCGGCGCATCGGGCCGCCAATACGGGCTGAAGATGTTCATGCCGCCGGTAAAACCCGTCTTGCCATCGATCACCAGCAGCTTGCGGTGATTGCGCAGATGCGCGCCATGCAGGCGCGCGGGAATCAACGTCGGGTTGAACGTCGCCGCCGGAACGCCGGCGCGCTGCAAGGCGCGGTAGGCGCTGCGGGGCGTCCAGCGGGCATACACGTCGTCGATCAGCACCCGCACTTGCACGCCGCGCGCATGAGCCCGGCGCAGCGCATCGACGAACTGCGCCCCGATGCCTTGGCTGTCGAAGATGTACGAGGCCAGGGCGACGCTGTACCGCGCCGATTCGATGGCGGCGAGCATGGCCGGGTAGGCCTGCTCGCCATCGACAAGCGGCTCGATGCGGTTGCCGCCGGTCAGCGACTGGCCGGTGGCGCGTCCCACCAGGTGGGCCAGACCGGCAAGCGGCGGCGATACAGCCTCGGGCATCGTGGGCGAGAGGTCCTGCCGAACAGCAGGATCTGCCCCCGGGAAGAGCCGCCGCGCCCGCCGCTGGTAACGGTTGATGCCGAACAGCCCATACAGCAGCGAACCGCCCAGCGGCAACAAGGCGATCAGCAGTACCCACAGCGTGGCCGATCGAGGGTCACGCTTGTAGATGACCGCGTGCCCCGCTGTGGGGATAGCGACCGCCAGCGACACGAGGGTGGCTGCCCATGTCAGCCCGTTGGGGTCGGACACGACAGCCTCCCATCGCTCAAGATTCGCCGCCCGCTGACTTCTTCTTGCGCGCAGGCTTGCTCGCGTCGCTAGGCGGTGCCTCGGCCACGTTCGCGGCATCGGGCTTTTCAGGCTCGGCCGGCTTCGCGGGTGGCTCCTGGCGCTCGAAGACCACCCGTTCGGCCTTGTCGTCCCAGCGGGCGCTGGCGTGATCGCCCTTGCCGATACCGCCACCCAGCATCTCGCGCGCCAGTGCCGTCTCCAGCTCGCTGCGGATCAGCCGCTTGAGCTCACGCGCGCCGAACTCGGGCTTGTAGCCTTCCTCCGCGAAGTGATCGATCAAGGTCTGATCGAAGGTCAGCGTCACGCCCTGGCTGGCGGCGTTGCGGGCCACACGATCGAGCTGCAGGCCGACGATATGGCGGATCTCCTCCTTGCCCAGCGCATGGAAGACGATGATCTCGTCGATGCGGTTGATGAACTCGGGGCGGAAGTGTCCGCGCAGCACGTCCATCACCTCGGACTTGGTCTTCTCGTATTCCTCGCCGGCGGCGCTACGGGCCTTCAGCCGACGCTGGATGATGTCCGAGCCCAAGTTCGAGGTGGCGATGATGATGGTATTGGTGAAATCCACCACCCGGCCCTTGCCGTCGGTGAGCCGCCCGTCGTCGAACACCTGCAACAGGATGTTGTAGACGTCGGGGTGAGCCTTCTCGATCTCGTCCAGCAGCAACACACTGTAGGGCTTGCGACGCACCTTCTCGGTGAGCTGGCCGCCCTCGTCATAGCCCACATAACCCGGAGGCGCGCCCACCAGGCGTGCCACGGTATGGCGTTCCCCGTACTCGGACATGTCGATGCGCAGCAGCGCACCTTCATCGCCATAGATGGACTCAGCAAGCGCCTTGGCGAGCTCGGTCTTGCCCACGCCGGTCGGCCCGAGGAACAGAAAAGTCGCCACCGGCTTGCTGCCTTCGCGCAGGCCCGCGCGTGACAACCGCACGGCATCGGCCACCGCGCGCACTGCTTCATCCTGACCCACCAGGCGCTCGTGCAGCCGCTGCTCCAGATGCAGCAGCTTCTCGCGTTCTTCCACCGTCAGCTCGTTGACCGGAATGCCGGTCAGGCGCGAGACGATCTGCGCGACATGCTCGGCCTTGACTTCGGCGCTGCCCGAGGCGCGCTCGCGTTCCCATTCCTCGACGAGCTTCTTGAGTTCAGTCTCCTTGGTCTCGATGCGCTTGCCCAGCTCGGCGGCCTTGTCGTACTGCTTGCGCGAGGCCACATAGTCCTGCTCACGCCGCAGCTGGTGCAGTTCGGACTCCAGCTCTTGCACCGCCACCGGGCGGGCCGTGGCCGACAGTTTCACGCGTGCGGCCGCCTGGTCGAGCAGGTCGATGGCCTTGTCAGGCAAAAAGCGTGCGGTGATGTAGCGGTCCGACAACTCGGCGGCGGCGATGATCGCATCCTCGGTGATGCTGACCTTGTGGTGCGCCTCGAAGGTGTCGCGCAGGCCGCGCAGGATCATCATGGTCTGCGCTACCGTCGGCTCGGGCACCATCACCGGCTGGAAGCGACGCTCCAGCGCGGCGTCCTTCTCGATGTACTTCTGATACTCGTTGAGCGTGGTGGCGCCGATCAGGTTCAGTTCGCCGCGCGCCATCATCGGCTTGAACACGTTGGCCACGTCCAGCCCGCCTTCGCCGCCACCCTGGCCGGCACCGACGATGGTGTGCACCTCGTCGATGAAGAGAATCAGCTCGCCCTGGTGCTCGGTCACTTCCTTGAGCACCTTCTGCACGCGCTCCTCGAACTCGCCGCGGTACTTGGCGCCGGCCACCATGGCATTGATGTTGAGTTCCACCAGGCGCTTGTCGCGCAGCGTCTCGGGCACTTCGCCGGCGACCATGCGCTGCGCCAGCCCTTCGACGATGGCGGTCTTGCCGACGCCGGGCTCGCCGATCAGCACCGGGTTGTTCTTCTTGCGCCGGGCCAGCACTTCGATGGTCGTCTCGATCTCCTGCGCGCGGCCGATGACCGGATCGAGCTTGCCCTCGCGCGCCATCTTGGTGAGGTCGCGCGAATACTTGTCGAGTTCCGGCGTGTTGGTCGGCGTCTCGGCGCGGCCATCCTCGGCCCCTTTGCCGACCACCTTGCTTACCTGCTGGCGCAGCGCTTGCGGCGTGAGGCCGTAACGGCGCAGCAGGTTGGCCGCCAAACCTTCGCCTTCCTCGGCGAGCCCGATCAGGAAATGCTCCGGCCCGACATAAGAGTGGCCGAGTTCGTTGGAGGCCACGAAAGCACGGCTGAGCGCGTCCTTGACCCGGGGCGACACGCCGATCTCGCCCTCGAACGGCTTATCGCCGCGCTTGGCTTCGGATTCGATCTGGTGCTTGAGGTCATCGACCTTGATCTTGAACTGCCCCAGGATGGTCTTGACCACGTCGCTGTCGGATAGCGCCAGCAGCAGGTGTTCGGTATCGACTTCGGCGCGCCCGAACTCTGCAGCGTGTCGGGCGGCCTCCTGCAATAGGGCCTCGGACTGTTCGCTGATACGGCTGGCGAGCCCACTGCCGCGACGGCGCGCGGTGCCCGTACCGGCCGGGGCGGGCTCGCCAAACGAGGCATCGACCACCTCATCGGCATCGGCCGCCACGGACGGCGAATCGTCACCGATGCGGAAGAAGTCGCTGCCGAGGAAGTCTTCGAACAAGCCGCTGCGCGAGCCAAACAAGGCTTCCAGCGGCGAGACGGTGCGCTTTTGCTGGCGCACCAGTTGGCGATAGTGATCGTCACACAACAGCATGGTGCTGTGACGACCATTGAGATTGGCTTCCACCCGCACCGTGGCGGTCTGGCCGCAGACCTGGCATTGTTTTCTGGCCATGCTGATGCTCCTGTAAAGATTGATTTGATGAGACGCCGCCGATCACGGCGCCTCATCCTTTTGTGGTTTTGAGAAAAGCGAGCCGACCAGCGTCAGCCGTTGATCGGGATCGAGCGGCCCTGCTTGGGCGTACTGGCCTCGCGCTTTTCCATCGTGATCGTGAGCACGCCGTTCTTGAAAGCGGCCTTGATCGTGTCCTGGTTGGCATCGGCCGGCAGGTTCAGAGCGCGCTGAAAGCTGCCGTAGGAGCGCTCCACCCGGTGGAAACCGCCGTCTTTCGTTTCCTGCTCCTGACGTTTTTCACCGCGCACCAGCAGCACGTCGTTGTCGAGCGTGATCTGGATGTCTTTTTCCTCGACGCCGGGCACTTCCAGGGCGATCTTGTACTGCTTGTCGGTCTCCTGGATGTCCAGCGCCGGTTTCAGCAGGCCCGGCCACTCCGACGGCCAGCGTGGCATGGCCAGCGTCGGGAAACCGAAGCCTCGAAACGCGTCGTCGAACAGGCGATCGATCTCGCGATGCAATTGCAGGATGGGGCTGACCGGCCCACCCGCCACCGGCAGGTCATTGCGCTGCACCGGCAGCGAGGCGGTGTTCTGTTGTTCTTCCTGCTCTTTCTTGAACCAGTTCCAGGGAGCCAATTTCTTGAAATCAATGTCCATGTCACACCTCCAGAAGAAAGATTGAAGACTCTCGCTCACTCCGTTTGCCTGCGGTGACGGACAGCGCGCCCAGACGACACGGAGTGTTCCGCTAACTTTGGCTGCTCATCTGTGCGTATCACCCCCTTCTTTCTGCCTGCTTGGATCTGATCATTGATCCATCGATCGATTTCACTTTGACGAAACCGCCACGTCCCGCCGACCTTGAAGGCCGGAATCTCCCCGTGCGCGGCGAGCCGGTAGAGCGTTCGCTTGCCGACCTTTAAGTAGGTAGCCAACTCGTCGAGTGTGAAGATCGCCTGCTGGCGCGCTGTCATACCACCCCCACAAGTTCCGCCTTCGTGCAGCTTCAATCGAGGATTTTCTTCAAGACCTTGCAAGACTTTGTAAGATATTGCGCAAGACATGCAGAAAATCAAGAGTCAACACCCCGCGATCTGCTGGGCGATTGATGTGACTCAAATTTCCAGTGAGGGTGTGCTGGGGCGGTCCGATCCGGCGATAGGCAAAGGTTTGATCGGGAACCTACAAGTGCTGCGGGCAGCCGCAGATCAAACGCCGATCCTCACGTTGTAACCGAGCGCCCGGCAGCCCCTTGCTCGTCCGCATGTTCCTTGGTGGAAACTCATCCGGGCGCCTCGAAAAACCTCTGCTCCGCCCGCCCTTGGTAAAATTACGACGTCCTGAACCCTGCAGCCTGCACCGATGAAACCGCGTAGCGCTATCAAGACTGACCTGTTCGCTGACGAGCATCACCGCAAGAAGATCGACGGTAACCGGTCACTGAGCGGCGTCCTTCTCCAACCTCCGTCCACGCGGAACAATCCCTCCCAAGCCAGCCCGAGTGGGCCGCTGGCCCTTCTCGTCATGCGAGGTTCTCGTCAGGCTCAACATCCAGAGCGAGCATCCGATCGGTTCTGAACGTCATCCGACTGTCCTCGATATGCTTCTTAACTGCTTCTTGTAAAGAGTTCGCTTCATGACGTCGGAGCCAGTTCGAGATGGCAGAGGGTGACAAGTCAAGTCGGCGCGCAATCTCGGCCTTGGAGAGACCGTCTCGTTCGAGAAAACTCGCTTTCACCAGCCGCAGCCAGGCATCAAGAGGCGTCTTGCGCGGTCGAGCAGCGACGGCTGCTGCATAGCCTGACCACAACCGGAGCAGCCGCAACTTCCACAGCCACGCCGCCGGACGCACCTCGTAGGGGTCGACCGTTTCCTGGAGACGGGAGTAAAGCCGATCGTTGCCCAACGAGTCGAAGTCTTCGCCGATCAGCTCTTCTAATGCCGGACTGTCTGTAATCTGCCGCCTCACCGCACCCGCTGTCCTCGCTTCGTTTGGGCTCGCCGCGCGCCACAGCAAGTGCGCAAGGAAAGCGGGCAGAGTCGAGTCCGTCAGTTCGACCTGAGCAGGGACCTCGGGAACATGGCGACGAAAGATCTCGCCGACCTCGCGGCCAATCCGATAGCGGGCTGCCTTCTCTGACGGCGTGCCGGGCGCCAGGCGGGATTGGCTGTGATGAACGCACAAACTCGCGCCGGGGTAAGCCCACCTGGGACAGAACTCGCAGTAACGCATCTCCCGCAAGCCTGTCGCGGCCAGGCCCATCAGCACAAGTAAATAGAGATCTAGCTCGCTGACCTGGGCCTGGCGCCTTCTAGAAAAGAGGAACTCGTAGCACCTGCCAAACAAGGAATGAGGCTCAAGGCGCAAGAGTTCCCCGTAGTCGACGTCCTTGCCAAGGCCCCAGGTCGTCGTGTTGGTGAGCCGACGAAGTGAGACGTCTCCTAGGCCGAGCGCACCGAGATCGGCCAGGAGTTTGGAGGTTACGATCGGAAGATCGCGCAAGGACGCGGCCTGCTCCGCAACGCGAAGCGGAAGACCCGCAAGGTGCTCACGAAAAAGGGTGTTCGAAGCACGGCGAGAGCGCGGGTTTTCCGGCGCAGCGAATGCTGCCGCGTGATGGAGTCGCGCGTAGCCCTCCGAGAGCAACGCAGATGCACTAAGTCGAAAATGTCGAGCTCTCAGCCACTGCGCCTGCATTCAATGCCTGATGCGTTATGAGGTCGTGTATCAGCAAAACGCTTGTAAATCAGCATTTTATGATCCGACCTGTGCACACTTTCTGTTTTGACCGGTGCATTGTACCCCCCGGCGCGCCGAAGGAAACTTCATCCCAATGCATTTAGCTGCACGGAAGTACTCACGATGGAAAAACAGCTGTCAGCGCAGGAAGTCGCAGGGCTCCTCAGCATCTCGCTGCGAACCCTGGAGAAGTTGATCAGCGCAGGAGAGGCTCCGCCCTACTACTGGGTCGGGCGGTCGAGACGGTGGGAGCCCGCGATCGTTCGAACATGGATCGCTCAGCGTTACGGGGCCGATTGTCCTCCGCCGGAGGACGAGTTGACAGGGACATCATCAACCACGCGGCCCGGCTGATAAAGCCGGCCGCAGAGCGATAAAGGAGGCACCAATGTAAAACGCGACCAAAGCCGGGAGCCATGATCGCGTCTGGGTACAGCGGTACTACAGTGTGGTGACTGAAGTCTCCGCCTGTTCCAGGCACGCGTCAAGATCCTCCCCGCATCTTTTCGACGAAATCGGGCTTTCCGAGGGCTGCATTCGCCCTTCCGAAGGCTCCCTGGAAACATCGGTCGGTTGCCGATGGGCAGGTATTGCTCAGAAGTAATCGGCGAGCAGGAGACCATCATGTCAGTCAGAAAAGTCGTCACACGGCGCTCGAACCACTTTCGCGCCATCATCCCTTCGCGGAAGAACCCTCATCCCACTCCATGCGAGTCGATCCTCGAGGCGGAATTTGTGCGCTTCCTGGAGCTTTCCCCGACGGTTGCGAGTTTCACCGCCCAACCAATGAAGCTGGAACTGCAGGTCGGGGACGAGATGCAGCGCTATTTCCCTGACTTCCACGTCTTCCTCACCGACGGGAAGGATGTCTGGTGCGAAGTGAAGCCGGCGGCAAGACTCGCGGTCGCTCGTGTCGCTGCACGTATGTCAGCGGCTCACGCCCGTTTCGCTTGCGACGGCTCCAAGTTTGTCGTCGTCACCGACACGTGGCTGCATCAAGAACCGCGCCGCAGCAACGTCGCAGGCCTGATGTATCACCGTCGCGCCCCCCTCCCTCCGGTCGAGGTGAAGGCGATTGAGCGTCAGTTGCACGTTGCAAGCCCCAAGGACCTTTCCGACCTTGAGGAACTCCTGGGCAAGGATCTGGCGTGGCGTCTGCTGGGCGCGGGACTCGTCGGGGTTGATCTTGAAAAGGTGATCGAACCGCAATCCCAGATCTTTCTGACGGGAGGGCATCGCCATGCTGACCTTCTCGCTTAAGCAGAATCTCGCTGTCGAGATGAAGGGGCGCCACCTTGTACTCACGGGACGCCTCATGAATCGCAAGCTGGCCTTCAAGGATGAGTTTGGTGAGCCTCTGGTGATGACCGAAAAGGAGTTCTATTCGGCATATGAGAAGAAGGACATCCTGGTCAGCGAGGAGCAGCCAGTTCTCGGCCGGGTTCCAAGCGTCCGCAATGCCCCGCCGGACCTCACTTGCTGGCCAAAGGCACACGCAGAAGAGGCGCTGCGGCGAGCAGCCTACCTGGACGAACTGCTCCAGGAGGGAAATGGCGTTCTTCCTGGAAACGGGAAACTGATGGGCTTGATTCAGGGGATCGCGACGCGCAGGAACGACGCGAAACCGCCCAGTCCTTCAACGGTGAGACGCTGGGCGCGACTCTACCTGCGCGGGAAATGTACCGTGCGACTTGTCCCTGCCCACAACATGAAGGGGCGCACCCACGTTGTGAAAGGACGGCTCGAGGAACTCCTTGAAGAAACGCTCGAGACAAGTTTTCTGAAAGAAGAACGCCCCAGGGTCAACCAGCTCTACGACGCCTTTGTCCTACGTGTCGAGGAGGAGAACACCCATCTCCTGCCAGCTGATCAATTGAAACTGCCGTCGGAGATGACGGTCCGGCGTTACATCGACCGGCTTGATCCGTACCTTCTCGACTGCGCTCGCCTCGGCAAATACGCAGCGGACAATAAGCACCGAGACGCCACTGGCAAGCTGCTTGTAAAGGGCACCTCGAATAACGCGGGGTTTTCGTTGAATCCCGCCGCCAAACAATGACAGCGACCGAACTCGGTTCAATTTCTCCGGCAAATCACCGCTTTTCTCTGCGGTGTCGCCCCGTTTTCTCTTCGAATCGCCCTGGAAACCGGCGATTCGGCCCATTTCGGGCGTCAAAAAGCCTCGATTCCGGCCTTCTGGAAGTACACCAGCCGCTTCAGGTTGTAGCAGGTGGCCATCATCGTCATCGCAAAGTTCGCCCGCGCCTGGCCGATCGTGCGGATCAGCTTGCCGCCCATCTGATCGATGGCCGCGAACACGTGCTCGACACGGGCGCGCGTCTTGGCGATGCGATGGTTACGCCCTTGCTGACACTCAGACAGCGGCTTGTTGCGCGTACCCTTTCTCTGAATCTGGTTCCGGTAACCCTTGTCCTTCAACCAGTCTTCACGCCCCTTGGACGTGTAGCCCCGGTCCGCATAGACGTCTCGGCTCGTGTTCAGGGTGTAGAACACGCTCTCGAAGTGCTGGCTGTCGTGGATGCTGGCCGTACCCGTCTCGATCTTGCGGATGACCTTGTACTTCTTGTCGACGTTGATCGAGAGCTTGTAGCCGAAGTGACTCTTGCCGTGCTTCTTGGTCCAGGTGGCATCGGTGTCTTTCTGGCGCCGTTTGGCCGGTTTCCAGTCGGCCGGCATCGCCCCTTCCTTGACGAGCTTGTTCTCTTCACGGCTGTTGCGTTGCTTGGGCGCGGGCACCAGCGTGGCGTCGATGATCTGACCACCGCGGGCGATGAAACCGCGCTTGAGCAGTTGGGCCGACACGCCGTCGAACAGGACCTTCGCGCCGGCTTCACCGATGCGATTCTCGAACGTCCACATCGTCGTTCGATCCGGAATATTGATCGCGCTGGCCAACCCGCAGAAGCGCTTGTAGCTCATCCGGTCAAGCAACTGATACTCCATCTGTTCATCCGACAGGTTGTACAGCCGCTTCAACACCAGAATGCGTACCATCGTCTCGGTCGGATACGGCGGACGACCGCCTTGCGGACTCACCGGACGCGGCGCCACCCGATCCACTTCCGCCGCCAACGCCCCGAAGTCGATGTACGACTCGATTTCGGCCAGTGGATCTCCGAGCGTGTCGATCTTCTTGCGGTGATGCTCGTCGGCGAACAGGTCGGTCTTGATGGCGGTGCGTTTCTTCATGGCTGGCGGCAGAGAACGAAATCAGGACAATCCAATTTTACCAATCACAGAGGTGCCGAGGTTTTTCGAGGCGCCCTTTATCTCGGGCTTCCACCGCAAGAATGATGACGGCTCCACGACGCTGGAGAACGGACGCCTGCCGCTGTTCCGCAACTTCGACGAAACAACCGGCAACCCGCTGCCGCGCCCCAACACGCTGCTGATCGACAGCGAACAGCTCGAAGCCGGCGATGCGCTCGACGACAAATTCCACGAGATGGCTGCCGACGAGATCGAGCGCTTCCGACGCGAGATCGTCGAGCGCACCGGCGATGCCCGCGCGGGGGACAACATCACCGACCAGGAGCTTCTGCGCGAAGTCATGAACACCGTCGGCAAGGCCGGGCAGCTCGGCGGCAGCATCCGCTGCGTGGTCTCCGTCTCGATGCTCACCGAGGGCTGGGACGCCAACACCGTCACCCACGTGCTCGGCATCCGCGCCTTCGGCACCCAATTGCTCTGCGAGCAGGTCATCGGGCGAGCCCTGCGTCGCCAGTCCTACGAACTCAACGAAGAAGGGCTTTTCAATGTCGAATATGCCGATGTATTTGGCATCCCGTTCGACTTCACTGCAAAGCCGGTGATCGGCCCGCCGCAGCCGCCGCGCGAAACCATACAGGTCAAGGCGGTCCGCCCGGAACGCGACGCCCTGGAAATCGTCTTCCCGCGCGTGGAGGGCTATCGCGTCGAGCTCCCGGAAGAACGTCTCGTGGCCAAGTTCACCGACGACTCGACGCTCACGCTGACCCCTGATCTCGTCGGCCCGTGCGAAACACGCAACGAGGGCATTATCGGCGAGGGCGTCAACCTCACGGTCGAGCATCTTGGCGACGTCCGTTCGTCGACCCTCCTCTTCCACCTCACCCAGCGGCTGATCTACACCAAGTGGCGCGACCCGGGCGAAGAGCCCAAATTGCACCTCTTCGGACAGCTCAAGCGCCTCGCCAAGGAATGGCTGGACCATCACCTGGAGTGCAAGGGCGGTACGTATCCGGCCCAGTTGATGTATCAGGAGCTGGCCGATATGGCATGCAACAAGATCACCAACGCCATCACCGCAAACTTTCTCGGTACCCGCCCGATCAAGGCACTGCCCGACCCCTACAACCCCACTGGCTCGACCCGCCACGTGCGCTTTAACACATCCAAAGCGGACCGTTGGCAGACCAGCTCCAGGCATTGCCACATCAACTGGGTGGTGCTCGATAGCGACTGGGAGGCCGAGTTCTGCAGAGTGGCGGAAAAGCACGCCAAGGTGCGCGCCTACGTCAAGAACCATGGCCTCGGCTTCGAGGTGCCCTACCGCTACGGCTCGGAAACCCGCAAGTACCTGCCCGACTTCATCGTCTTGGTGGATGACGGCAAGGGACCGGACGATCTCCTACATCTGGTGGTCGAGATCAAGGGCTACCGGCGCGAGGACGCGAAGGAAAAGAAGTCCACCATGGACACCTATTGGGTGCCCGGCGTGAACCATCTCGGCACCTATGGTCGCTGGGCTTTCGCAGAATTCACCGACGTTTTCCAGATGCAGGACGATTTCGCCAAGAAGGTCGAGAACGAGTTCAACAAGATGATCGAGGCGGCAGTCAACGGCGACGCCGAGAGAGCATAACCATGGCCACGCAATCCACCACCAAGTCTGTCGACGCCATCAAGCACGACGACGCCAAGCGCAAGAACATCCCCACTGCCGAATACCAGTCGGTGCTGGACGACCACGAGAAAACCCCCAAGCAGGTGCGCTACCCGCGTAACACCGATCTGGACCCGCAACTGGTCTGGCGTGGCAAGGACGAGCAGGACTGGTCCGACCTCGTCGTCCATGCACCGCCCCTCTACATCCAGGAAAAAGTGCACCCCAAGGCACTGATCGACGATCTGCTGCGGGAATCGCGGGAACGGGAGCACGAGCAGGGCCATGCAACGGCAGACCTCTTTGCCGATTTCAATGGGATTCCCAAGGACGCCGACAAGACCGAGTTCTACCAGCACGACCAGAACTGGACCAACCGCATGATCCTCGGCGACAGCCTGCAGGTCATGGCCAGCCTCGCCGAGCGCGAGGGTCTGCGCGGCAAGGTGCAATGCATCTATTTTGATCCGCCCTACGGCATCAAATTCAACAGTAACTTCCAGTGGTCCACCACGAGCCGCGATGTGAAAGACGGTAAGGCCGACCACATCACCCGCGAGCCGGAACAAGTCAAGGCGTTCCGCGATACCTGGCGGGACGGGATTCATTCCTACCTCACCTATTTGCGCGACCGCCTGACGGTGGCGCGCGACCTGCTGACGGAGTCGGGGTCGATCTTTGTGCAGATTGGGGATGAGAATGTGCACCGGGTGCGGGCGGTGATGGATGAGGTGTTTGGCGAAAAGAACTTCATCTCTATGATTAGTTTTGCCAAAACGACAGGACTAGAGTCTGCCGATAGCGTGGCTGGCGCTTTCGATTACCTGCTTTGGTACGCAAGAGATGCATCTTCCATCAAGTATCGCCCCCTTGTCCAAGCACGTAGCGCCGCCTCTGCAGACCGGTTTCGTGCCTTGCAGATGATCGATGGCACGACAATTCCCCTTTCAGACAAGGCATTGGAGCAACTCCAATCGAAGGGCGAATGGTTTCGTTTATTCACAGATGCGGACCTCACCAAACCGGGGCCCGGAGCAAAGTATAAGTTCGCTTTCTCCGGGCATGAGTTTGAGTCTGGTGACCGTTGGTGGGGCACCCAAAAAGCAAGCCTTGAGCGCGTCGCCAAGGCTCATCGACTATTCGTAACAGGTAAGAAGAAGTTGCGGTTTGTGCGCGCTGAAGACGATGCTTCTGGACAAGGGCTCACCAATAACTGGTCTGATATCGGAGGTGCCGTACAAAGCCGCAGTGATCCGAAGATCTATGTCGTCCAGACAGGAAATACCGTTGTTCAGCGCTGCATCCTCCTTACTACCGACCCCGGCGACCTCGTCCTGGACCCCACCTGCGGCTCTGGTACCACCGCTTACGTTTCCGAACAATGGGGCCGCCGCTGGATCACCATCGATACCTCCCGGGTCGCGCTGGCCTTGGCCCGTGCGCGCATCATGGGCGCGCGCTATCCCTACTACCTCCTCGCCGATTCCCGCGAAGGCCAAGTGAAGGAAGCAGAAGTCACCCGCAGCGCGCCAAGTTCGCAACCCACCCACGGCAATATCCGCCATGGCTTCGTTTATGAGCGCGTGCCACACATCACGCTGAAATCGATCGCCAACAATGCCGAGATCGACGTGATCTGGGACAAGTGGCAGGAAAGGCTGGAGCCGCTGCGTGGGCAGCTGAACGGCCTGCTGAAGAAGTCCTGGCAGGAATGGGAAGTCCCCCGTGAAGCGGACGTCAAATGGCCCGAGCCCGCCCGGAAGCTCCACGCCGACTGGTGGCAAGCCCGCATCGCCCGGCAGAAGGAGATCGACGCCTCCATCGCCGCGAAGGCTGAGCACGAATACCTCTATGACAAGCCTTACGAAAACAAGAAGGCGGTGCGCGTGGCCGGTCCATTCACCGTCGAGAGCCTTTCTCCGCACCGCGTGCTGGGTGTGGATGAGAACGACGAACTGATCGACACCCTGCGCGAGCCGGGCGCGGACTACGCGGCCAAGCAGTCCTTCCCGCAAATGATCCTGGAGAACCTCAAGACCGCCGGGGTGCAGCAGGCACATAAGGAAGACCGCATCAGCTTCACTTCGCTCACCGCATGGCCCGGCGAGCTGGTGTGCGCGGAAGGTCGCTTTCTGGAAGCGGAAGGCAACGAGAAGCGCGCCGCCATCTTCATTGGTCCGGAGTTCGGCACCGTGCAGCGCGCCGATCTGGTGGAAGCGGCAAGGGAAGCCGCCGACGCCGGCTTCGACGTACTGATCGCCTGCGCCTTCAACTTCGAGGCCCACACGACCGAGTTTGCCAAGCTGGGCAAGCTGCCGGTGCTCAAGGCGCGCATGAACGCCGATCTGCACATGGCCGAAGACCTGAAGAACACCGGCAAGGGCAACCTGTTCGTGATCTTCGGCGAGCCGGACATCGAGCTGATCCCCGAAGGAGATCTGCTGCGCGTGAAGGTGAACGGCGTGGACGTGTTCAAGCCTCAAACCGGCGAAGTCATCAGCGATGGCGCCGACGGGATCGCCTGCTGGTTCATCGACACCGACTACAACCAGGAGAGTTTCTTCGTCCGCCACGCCTACTTCCTCGGCGCGAGCGACCCCTACAAGGCACTGAAGACCACCCTGAAGGCCGAGATTGACGTGGAAGCGTGGGCCTCGCTGAACAGCGACACCTCGCGAGCGTTCGGCAAACCGAAGTCCGGACGGATCGCGGTGAAGGTCATCAATCACCTGGGCGATGAGGTGATGAAGGTGTTCAGGGTTTGATCATGGCTGCGGATCTCAATCGAGAACTCGAAGCGCTTCGCCCGCAACATGCGGGCCGAGTCATGGATTTGGTCGAGGCCGCAGGCATCGATGTGTCTCAGTGGGCTTTCCGACAAGACGGCTCTCAAGTTCCGAGACCCGCTGCGAACCCAAACTATTGGGCGCCTCGAAAAACCTCGGCACCTCTGTGATTGGTAAAATTGGATTGTCCTGATTTCGTTCTCTGCCACCAGCCATGAAGAAACGCACCGCCATCAAGACCGACCTGTTCGCCGACGAGCATCACCGCAAGAAGATCGACACGCTCGGAGATCCACTGGCCGAAATCGAGTCGTACATCGACTTCGGGGCGTTGGCGGCGGAAGTGGATCGGGTGGCGCCGCGTCCGGTGAGTCCGCAAGGCGGTCGTCCGCCGTATCCGACCGAGACGATGGTACGCATTCTGGTGTTGAAGCGGCTGTACAACCTGTCGGATGAACAGATGGAGTATCAGTTGCTTGACCGGATGAGCTACAAGCGCTTCTGCGGGTTGGCCAGCGCGATCAATATTCCGGATCGAACGACGATGTGGACGTTCGAGAATCGCATCGGTGAAGCCGGCGCGAAGGTCCTGTTCGACGGCGTGTCGGCCCAACTGCTCAAGCGCGGTTTCATCGCCCGCGGTGGTCAGATCATCGACGCCACGCTGGTGCCCGCGCCCAAGCAACGCAACAGCCGTGAAGAGAACAAGCTCGTCAAGGAAGGGGCGATGCCGGCCGACTGGAAACCGGCCAAACGGCGCCAGAAAGACACCGATGCCACCTGGACCAAGAAGCACGGCAAGAGTCACTTCGGCTACAAGCTCTCGATCAACGTCGACAAGAAGTACAAGGTCATCCGCAAGATCGAGACGGGTACGGCCAGCATCCACGACAGCCAGCACTTCGAGAGCGTGTTCTACACCCTGAACACGAGCCGAGACGTCTATGCGGACCGGGGCTACACGTCCAAGGGGCGTGAAGACTGGTTGAAGGACAAGGGTTACCGGAACCAGATTCAGAGAAAGGGTACGCGCAACAAGCCGCTGTCTGAGTGTCAGCAAGGGCGTAACCATCGCATCGCCAAGACGCGCGCCCGTGTCGAGCACGTGTTCGCGGCCATCGATCAGATGGGTGGCAAGCTGATCCGCACGATCGGCCAGGCGCGAGCGAACTTTGCGATGACGATGATGGCCGCCTGCTACAACCTGAAGCGGCTGGTGTACTTCCAGAAGGCCGGAATCGAGGCTTTCTGACGCCCGAAATGGGCCGAATCGCCGATTTCCCGGGCGATTCGAAGAGAAAACGGAGCGACACCGCAGAGAAAAGCGGTGATTTGCCGGAGAAATTGAACCGAGTTCGGTCGCTGTCATTGTTTGGCGGCGGGATTCAACGAAAACCTCGCGTTATTCGAGGTGCCCTATTGCTATGAGTGGGCATTCGGCGGCAATGGAGAGCCGAGCGTACTGTGCGTTTGGCATCGGTCGATGGCTGTGTCGGATGGCCTGATCGTCTACGAAGACTGCATCCGAGATCTCGCATTGAAGTTGGATCGGGTCGCCATCGACCGGACGAATCCCGCACACGTCAAGTCGCGTGCACGTGACCAGGCGAAACGCGCGCGCGGATTCGATTCTTTGCTGCAACGCGCCTTTCGAAGTTCGGAGCCTTTGCGGATCATCATCCTGCAGGGCGAGCAGAGGGCGGCGGTTGAAGTAGGCTGGGAGACCGCCAGGGTGAGATTCCGGCGGCTGGACGACGTCGAGTGGTATGTCCATGCATACAACGACGATGGCTCCTTCCGGGTCGTAAGAGGCGTGCCACCTGCCGACGATGCAGAGGTGACCGAAGCGGATGACGAGGGTACGTCGCCGGCTGTCGATGAAAACGACTCCGCCCCCGAGCAGCCCCCGGCCCCTTACCTGGACCAATTTGCCATTCCGGACGCGCCTGAATGGCGGGAGACTACCGGCACCTCCGTCAGCCGATCTGCCGAAGTGCGCCGTGCCGCCTTGGCACGAGCGGCTGGGGTCTGCGAGTTCTGCGGGTGTGCCGGCTTCAAGGCAGCCTCGGGTGGGATTTACCTGGAGACCCATCACGTCGTGCCCTTGGCGGAAGAAGGTCCGGACGCCGAATGGAACGTGGTTGCCATCTGCCCGAACGATCACCGTCGCGCACATCACGGCGAAGACCGAGACGCACTTTTCGATTCACTCACGGCAGTCCTGCAAACTCGGTACCCACAGGCAAGAGAGATGCTCGAGAGTCTTCGTGCTCGTCGCGCCGTGCAGGGAGCTACCTGATGAATTTCCTGATTGCCGACACCTTTACAGATAGCCTGGCCAAGCTGACCGGTGAGGAGCAGAAAGCCGTCAAAACAACGGCCTTTGACCTCCAACTGAACCCAGCCAGCCCCGGGATGAGCTTCCACAAGCTGGACCGAGTCAAGGACAAGAACTTTTGGTCGGTTCGGGTCAGCAGCGACATTCGGCTCATCGTTCACCGGAGCGAATCCAGCCTCTTGCTCTGCTACGTCGATCACCATGACAAGGCATACGAATGGGCAGAGCGCCGTAAGCTCGAGACGCATCCAACGACCGGCGCGGCGCAGTTGATCGAGATCCGCGAGACGCTCAAGGAAGTGATCGTCCCCGTCTATGTGCAGGGTGAGCCGCCGCTGGAACCGAGCACCGCAAAGCCTGCACAGCCAGCGAAACTGCTGTTCCAGGGCGTGCCCGATGAAGAGTTGCTAGGTTACGGCGTGCCGCCCGAGTGGTTGACCGATGTACGTCACGCCACCGACGAAAACCTGCTCGCCCTCGCCGACCATTTGCCCGCCGAGGCTGCCGAAGCCCTTCTGGAGCTGGCGACCGGTGGCAAACCTCGCCTGCCGGCACCTTCGTTGGCCAACCCCTTCGAGCATCCCGACGCCCAACGCAGATTCCGGGTGATGGGCAACGTCGAGGAGCTTCAGCGCGCCCTCGATTTCCCATGGGAGAAGTGGACTGTCTTCCTTCACCCCGAACAGCGCCAATGGGTGGAAAGGGATTACAACGGCCCGGCGCGTGTCTCAGGTTCGGCCGGTACCGGCAAGACCATCGTGGCCTTGCACCGTGCTGCGTACCTCGCGCGTCAGCATCCCGATGCCCGCGTACTGCTGACCACCTTCTCCGATGCGTTGGCGAACGCCCTCCAATCCAAGCTCAACCGACTGCTGACCCCGGAGCCTCGTCTTGCCGAGCGGATTGATGTGCATTCCCTCCAGGCTATTGGCCTGCGTCTCCACAAGACCCAAGTCGGCGTAGGTCAACTGGCAACCCCTGGGGAAATTCGCCTGCTTATCGATGAGGCCGCGCAAGCCGTTCCAGGACATGGCTTTGGGCACCATTTTCTACTGACCGAATGGGAGCACGTGGTCGATGCTTGGCAGCTCGATCACTGGGAGGCTTATCGTGACGTGGCGCGCCTCGGTCGAAGGACCCGCCTGCCCGAAGGACGGCGGGCGGTCCTGTGGTCGATCTTCGAGCGCGTTCGGTCCGGTCTGCGCGACAAGGGACTCATCACGACCTCTGAGCTCTTCACGACCTTGGCGAGTACCCTGAAGAAAAGGAGCAATCCTGTTTTCGATTTCGCCGTGGTCGATGAAGCGCAAGACCTCGGAGTGGCTCACCTGCGGTTTCTGGTGGCGTTGGGCGGTGGAGACGGGAGCGTTCGCCCGAACGCGCTGTTCTTCGCCGGCGATCTCGGGCAGCGAATCTTCCAACAGCCCTTCTCCTGGAAGGGGCTGGGCGTTGATGTACGCGGCCGTTCACGCACACTTCGCGTCAATTACCGGACCTCGCACCAGATTCGCAGTCAGGCAGACCGCTTGCTGGACCCCACGGTGGCAGACGTCGATGGCAACGCGGAAGATCGAAGCGACACCGTTTCTGTTTTCAACGGCCCGCCACCCCGTGTTCGGATCCTGAGTGATCACGACGACGAAAGCGACATCGTCGGGCAATGGCTCGCCGAATGTACGGCGGATGGCATTCAGCCCCATGAGATCGGAGTCTTCGTACGCTCCGACGCCCAGATCGGACGGGCAGTACGAGCCGTCGAACTTGCTGGTTTGCCCTACCAGGTTCTGGACGACCACGTCGCGACGACACACGCCCATTTGTCAGTCAGCACCATGCATCTGGCAAAAGGCTTGGAGTTTCGCGCGGTGGCGGTGATGGCTTGCGACGATGAAGTCATCCCCCTTCAGGAGCGGATCGAAACCGTCGGCGATGGCGGCGATCTTCAGGAGGTCTATGACACAGAACGCCATCTGCTTTACGTCGCGTGCACGCGTGCTCGGGATCGTTTGCTTGTCACCGGCACCGCGCCATCATCGGAGTTTCTGGACGACCTCGCACCGCCAGCAAGCTGATGCAAAAGCCTGCTAATTAATTCGGCCGGTTGACGACAACTATCCCCGACCGGTGATGCGCACCCAGTCAATAACTGTTGTCCTTGGAGCGGGCAACATCAAACAGCCGGTCACCCAGGATTTTAGAGAACGTCGCGCCATCGACTCGGGGCGATGATCAAGGCCCTGCGTCCGCCACCGGACATCTCCGGGGTGATGAACGACCTGGATGCCCTGCTCGACGACTCGATTGCCACCGAGGGCTACCGCATCAGCGCGCGACCGGCAGCCGAGGCCCTGATCGACCTGTCGCAGATCGACCTCGCCTCCCTCCAGAAGAAGTTCGAGGAAGGCAAGAAGGCCACCGAGACCGAGAAGCTGAAGGGGCAGATCGAGAAGAAGCTCGACACGATGGTCCGCGAGAATAAGGGCCGGATCGACTTCCTGGAGAAGTTCCAGAAGCTGATCGGGTCCTACAACTCATCCAGCCACAACCTGGAGGCCTTCTTCAAGGAGCTGATGCACTTCGCCCAGAACCTGACCCAGGAGGAACAGCGGGCCACCCGCGAGAACCTGAGCGAGGAGGAGCTGGCCATCTTCGACCTCCTGACACAGCCCGAACCCGAGCTGACCGAGAAGGAGAAGCACGAGGTGAAGAAAGTGGCGAAGGACATGCTCGCCAAGCTGAAGGCCGAGAAGCTGGTGCTGGACTGGAAGCTGAAGACCCAGACCAAGGCGGATGTCGAGCGGACCATTCGGGACTTCTACATCAAGCTGCCCAAGGCCTACACGCCGGAGTTGAAGAAGGATAAGCGGGCGAAGACCTATGCCCACATCTACGAGAGCTACTTCGGGGCGGGGGAGAGCGTGTATCAGGGAAAAGGTGTTGCGGCGCATTAACACGCATCTGCGCTTCAGCTTTCGTCAATGGCAGAGACCGGCCAGAGCCGACACTGGAGATGTTTCGCGTGTCGAGCAGCTATGTTTCGGTTACTTGCCGCTCAGCCACCGCTCGCCCAGAACAGCGACCTCCAACCATGTGGAATGAGGCTACTGACCCGATGCCGGCATTAGCTAGAAGGAGCACGCCGCTTAGGGCGTATGACACCAGAAAAAGTGATCGACGCCTGCATAATCTGCGCAGCCTCTTGATCGAGGGTCAGCTCCGCCTCAAAGTGGCAGCGTTGGACTAGCTCCATGCTTGCCGTCGGACCATCGACCGCAATATTTGTAAAATGGGCGTCGTAGTCCTCGGCCCCCGCGCGATAGTCCGCAGCGGACACTTGCACCGTCCACACGACCGACAGCAGATCGAAGGCAACGGCAATGGTAACGGTGCCATGTTCATCCTCCCACACAGACTGAAGGTCGGGGTCCTCTGAGCCCTCGAAGTCCTCGACGGCGAACGCCCGGATCGGTGCCAAGCACGCTGCAGGCACGTCAGACGCCGTAAGGAAGCAGTGCACCGACGGCAGTGCTAACTTCTCCAGATGCGCCAGCGCGGCGTCGGCTGCTGCTATTTCTATCTCAGGCAGCCAACGCTCTTCGAAGTCCTCCAACTGCGCAACGGCAAGCAACCTGCTCGTGCGCCGCGACGACACCATTGCCAAGGGATCCACCGACACTGCCATCAGTTCGGCCTCGGGCTCGGACAACGTCATCATGATGTCGCCGCGCTTGCTCCTCGTGACCCGCCCCTTGAGCTTCACGAGCCCCAGGGCCGCCGCCGCGAACAGGTCGATCTCGCCCCACGCAGGCGACGGCAGCCTGCTGGAGACCTTTAGGCGAAGCGCCTCCCAGATCAGAGTGACGTAGGACGGCCCGCTGTCGAATGACGACGACACGATGCCCACCAAGTCGCCGTTTGCGTTGACCACGGGCCCACCGCTCATGCCGCCTTTGGTATCCATCGCGACCTCGATGCACGCGGAAGGCATTCGTTCGCCCCGGCCTTGCGGAAAGGCCGCAGTCACCACCCCGGAGGTCACTAGTGGTGTGATCAGCGCCTCGGCGTCTTGCAGCGCGTAGTGGCGGTAGCCGAACGCCCAGAGGCGCTCGCCGACCAGAGGCAGGGCGACCTGCAACGGCGCTAGCGTCAGCGGATGGTGCAGATGCGCCTCCGAGTTCAGTGTACAGCTCAACAGCGATACGTCTGAGACGATCCGGCGATCCGCTCCGAAGGCACTGGGCCCCGTCATGGTCGACCGCTCGCGTGGAAGCCAAGCACGTGCCCCATCTGGCACGAATGTCAGCAGCACCGGGTCGGCATTCCGCGCCACAAACTCTTCCAGCACGTGCGTGGCCACCACCACCAGTCCCGGACCAATCATGACGCCACTGCCCAGAACGATGGGGCCGTCTTCCTCGAGCAGGGCGAGGGCGACCAGCGCATCGCCTGCCTCGTGCAACGACCCCATGGGCCCTATGCCGTCCTCGTCCGAGTAAATGGCGGAGACCCAGGACCGCTGCAGCGTCGCCAGCGCAGGATTATCTTCTGTGATACAGACTGACGTCATCGGTGTTTGTCCCCGTATTGAGGTCTGATCACGAGGCCAGTAATTCGTAACCGGTCACTGAGCGGCGTTCTTTTTCCGCTCGCGCCCACGCGGAACAATCCCTCCCATGTTCATGAGGGAGGAGCCGGCAGTGACTAGGGCGACAGCGACCAACAACAAGTGGCGGCGGCGTAGCCGTCAGGAATGGCAAGCAGTCATCGCGCGGTTTGCCGAGAGTGGCCTGGGGATCGAGCCGTTCTGCACCCGCGAGGGGCTCAGCGAGTCGAGCTTCCGGCGCTGGCGTAGCCTGCTGGGCGAGCCCAGTACGCAGTCCGCCGCGCCGGCGATGGAGCGGATCGGCTTCGTCGACGCCGGCACGCTCAAACTCGGCGGCACGGGTCGCCTCGAGCTCCGACTCGATCTGGGCGAGGGCGTGATCCTTCACCTGTCGCGCGGCTGATGTTCTTCCCCGAAGGCGCGGTCCGGGTCCATGTTTATGGCCAGCCGGTCGACATGCGCAAATCCTTCGATGGCCTGTACGCGCTCACCCGCCAGGCGCTCGGCTGCGATCCGCTGTCGGGCGAGCTGTTCGTGTTCATCAACCGGCGCGGCACGCAGATGAAGGTGCTGTACTGGGACCGCACTGGGTTCTGCGTATGGGCCAAGCGCCTCGAGCAGGGGCGCTTCGTGTCGAACTGGACGCATGTGAGCACGCGTCAGACGGACTGGACCGGGCTCAAGCTGCTGCTCGAAGGCATCGAGCCGGTCCGCTACAAGCGCCGGTTCCGACTGTCCGCAAACGCCGTGCAACCCGCATGAATGCTGGGCTCTACGGTAAAATGTGCGCTATGTCCGCACCGCACTGCACCCCTGTTCCGACCCTTGCCGAGGCCGCCCAGTGGGCGCCCGAGCAGATCGTCGAACTGGCCCAGGCGAACATCGCCTTGCAGCGCGACATGGATGCGATGCGGCTTGAGTTTGCGGCGCTCAAGCATCAGCTCGAGTGGTTCCGCCGCCAGCTCTTCGGCCAGAAGAGCGAGAAACGCGTGGTTTCACCCGACCCGGCGCAGTTGCATCTGGGCGAGCTACCGATCCCCGACACGCAGCCCGATGTCCCCGGCAAGACCGTGGCGGGACACACCCGCCGTGCGTCGCGCACCGACTACGCACAGGACAAGGACGAATCGGCGCTGTTCTTCGACGAGACGCGCGTCCCGGTCGAGACCATCACGCTCGCCAACCCCGAGACCGAGGGGCTTGCCGCCGACCAGTTCGAGGTGATCGGCGAGAAGGTCAGCCATCGCCTGGCGCAGCGCCCGGGCAGCTACGTGATCCTCAAGTACGTGCGCCCGGTCATCAAGCGCCGCGACACGCAGACGATCCACTGCCCAGCGGCGCCCGTCGGGGTGATCGAGGGCAGCCGCGCCGACGTGAGTTTCCTGGTCGGGCTGCTGCTCGACAAGTTCGCCTGGCACCTGCCGCTGTACCGCCAGCATCAGCGCCTGGCTGACGCTGGCATCACGGTCAGCCGCGCCTGGCTCACGCAACTGGCTGCGCAGGCGGCCGCGCTGCTCACGCCGATCTACGAGGCGCAGCTCGCGTCGATCCGTGCCAGTCGCGTCAAGGCCATGGACGAAACCCCGATCAAGGCCGGCCGTGCCGGCCCGGGCAAGATGAAGGCCTGCTACTTCTGGCCGGTGTATGGCGAACTGCACGAGATCTGCTTCCCGTTCTTCGACAGCCGCGCCCACAGCAACGTCGAGAAGGTGCTCGGGCTCAAGCCCACCGAAGGGGGTGTGCTGCTCTCGGACGGCTACGGCGCCTACGAGACCTACGCGAGCAAGACCGGGCTCACGCACGCGCAGTGCTGGACGCACTGCCGGCGCGAATTCATCCACGCAGAAGCGGCCGAGCCAGCGCTGGCGGCCAAGGCGCTCGAGTTCATCGGCGCGCTCTACGCGGTCGAAGCGAAGATCCGCGACGACAAGCTCAAGGGCGAGGCCAAGCGCGAGTACCGGCTCGATCACGCCCGCCCGATCGTGGCGGCCTTCTTCACCTGGGTACAGGAGCGCCTGGACGCGCAGGGGCTGCTGCCGAGCAGCCCGCTGACCAAGGCGCTGATCTACGCGCACAAGCGACGGGCGGCACTGGAAGTGTTCCTGGCCGACCCGGATGTGCCGATCGATACCAACCACCTCGAACGGGCGCTAAGGCCGATTCCGCTGGGTCGCAAAAACTGGATGTTCAGCTGGACCGAGCTCGGCGCCCAGCACGTTGGCGTCGTCCAGAGCCTGATTGCGACCTGTCGGCTGCATGAGCTCGATCCCTACGACTATTTCGTCGACGTACTGCAGCGCGTCGCCCAGCACCCGGCCGCCGACGTCGCGCAGCTCACGCCCAGACTGTGGAAGCAGCACTTCGGGAAAGCGCCGTTGCGCTCGGATATCTCAAGCCGCGCTGCGTAGCAACGACGCCGCTGGGTGAGCGCTTACAGCCGACCGACCAGCCCGATGAGCCGCGCGCACTCGACCTTAAACGCGAAGGATTCCAGAGAGTCCGTGCCCAACTCGCTGCCGGGCTGCTGGATGTCCCATTCGACGATCTGTGGCAACGCGATCGGCGCCGCACGAATCGAAGGCGTTTGTTAGGCTTGCTGGCGGTGGCGCTCATCGGCTCCATTCTTGCCGTTTCATGGTGGCCGCTCTGGCCCAGGTACCCGTCGCTCCCAGTCCCGGCCGCTGATTAGCGCGCAACGATCGAAATTACGTCGAAAATATGGAAGATAAGCCTCCTCATAAACGATCAGCTCGAGCATTGAACAATGCAAGAATGATCGCCGTTACTGCAATACAGCGAGGAGATGATCGTGTTCTACGCACTTAGTTGGTTTTCCGTGTTCGGCCTACTCGCACTCTGGTCACTATCAGTCTGGGGGCTGCATTCCGTTGCCGTTTGGTCGGTTTCGAATGCCAGCGCGCTGACCGGTGTCGCATCAGGTGTCGAGGGTCTTCGTCTACCGCAATGGCTGCAGCCCTGGGTGCCGCCGGAGATCACACAGGCGATGACCTCGCTGCTGGCAGATTTTGCGCCGGTCGTCGAAAGTCTGTTGCAAACCATGCCGGCGCTGGCCGGCGGTCTGACCATGGTGGCTTGGGTAATCTGGGGTCTTGGCAGTGCGCTGCTGCTACTGCTTGGAGCGGGGCTGCATCTGGGCATTGCAATGTGGCGCCGCCACAGCGGTGGTTCCGGGCCGCAACCGGCGAGTCGGTTGGCGGCATGACGGGAATCACCCCGCCGCGCGGGGGTATTCGACGCCGTGCTCAAGTGGTCCATCGTCAATCTCTTGGCTGTCCGCGCAAGGCGGACAATGTGCATTGGGCAACTTTTTGAGCTCTGCAGGCACTGATCATGAACCTTCTCTTGTTCCTCGGCGGCCTGACCTTGCTGGTCATCGGCGCCGACATCCTGGTTCGCGGTGCGTCCAGGCTGGCGATGTCTTTCGGTATCAGCCCGCTTGTCGTCGGGCTCACCATCGTTGCCTTTGGCACTAGCGCGCCCGAGGTTGCGGTGAGCGTTGGCGCCGTCCTCGACGGCAAGACCGACATTGCCATCGGCAACGTGGTGGGCAGCAACATCTTCAATGTGCTCTTCATATTGGGCATCAGTGCCCTGATCACGCCACTGGTGGTCAACATCCAGTTGATCCGGCAGGAGGTGCCGATCATGCTGGGCGCAAGCCTGCTGCTGCTGGCGCTCACGCTGGATGGAAGGCTTTCGTTCCTCGACGGGGCCTTCCTGTTCGCCCTGCTGTTTGCCTACACCGTGTTCTTGATTGTGCAATCGCGGCGCGAGACCCAAGCCGCCAAGGACGAGTTTGCCGAAGAGATCAAGTCAGCCCAGACCGGAGCCTGGGACAGCCACTGGGCGGTGCAGATAGGATTGATTGCTGCGGGTCTGATAGCGCTGGTCTTCGGCTCGGACTACCTGGTCCAGGCCTCGGTGAACTTTGCCAAGGCTATGGGTGTGAGCGACCTCGTCATCGGCCTGACGATCGTCGCCGCTGGCACCAGCATGCCTGAAGTGGCTACCAGCATCACAGCTGCGATCAAGGGCGAACGCGATATCGCGGTGGGGAACGTCGTCGGTAGCAACACCTTCAACATCCTGGGCTGCCTGGGCTTGTCGGGGCTGGTGTCGGGCGACCTTGGCCTGGCGATGGCGCCATCGCTACTAGCCTTCGATGTCTGGGTGATGCTGGCGGTAGCCCTGGCCTGCCTGCCGGTGTTCATGACCGGTCGGGAGATCGCGCGCTGGGAAGGCGGCGTCTTTCTGGGTTACTACATCGCCTACGTGGCCTACCTGCTTCTGGCGGCGCAGCAGCATGATGTGCTGCCCGTCTTCTCGAGCGTGATGATGAGCTTTGTCGTACCGATTACCGTGGTGACACTGGTGGTGGTGGTGATCCGCCGCCCGTCCGCAACATGACGGCGCCCATCGTGCAGCGGTTACGTGAAACAGCCGCAGCTTTATCCGAAGAGCGGGTGTCGATGCAAACCCTGGCGCACGCCCACGGGACCGCAGCACACGGCACGTTGCTGCTGTTGATGGCCGGGCCTTGCCTCCTGCCGGTGCCGGGAGTGGGCACAGTGCTCGGCTTCGGGATGGCGGCGCTCGCGGCAGCGATGTGGCAGGGCCACACCTCGGTATGCCTGCCCCGGCGGGTCGCCGAACTCGAACTCTCCCGCCACTGGGCGCAGCGCGTGCTGGGCATCCTGGCGTCTGCCTATGCCATCGCCGGTCGCTTCGCCAAGGCCCGACTGAGCCATCTCGCATCCACAGGCAGACGGTCATGGACTGCCGCAGCGATCGGGCTGATGGCCTTCATCGTCATACTGCCGATTCCCTTCGGCAACCTGCTGCCGGCGCTGGCGATGATGCTTATCGGGTTGGGGTTGGTGTTTCGCGATGGCGTCGTCGCGGTACTTGGCCTGACCACGGCAGTGCTGGCGTTTTTCGTCACGGCCGGCCTGGTGCTGATGGCATCGGTTTATGGCAGCGAGTGGATTCTGCGCTGGGCTTCAAGTTGAAAGGGCTTTCTCGATGATTCATGCAATCCTCAAAATGCTGCGCGTACTGTCCATGGATCGAGGAATCAGACCTTGGTAGCCTGTCGGCGCCGGTCCAACATTGACCAGGTGTACCGGCTAAACTTTGACTAGGGGCGATAGCTGCTCGTCATTACTGCAGCTGTGGATAAGCGTATCGGATTCGCGGCCCTGTTTGCCCGCCTGTGTGCTTGCCGTCGCGCCGGCTCAGAACGGGTCAGCCCCTTCGCTTTCAGAGGCTGCGACCTGCGCGGCTACCCTATACTGCTCGACGCTTGGCCCTTCCACGCTGAGCACGAGTTAAGCAGGCAGCTGGCAGTTCCTTGATGCACTATCAATTCCCCGGAGAAAGCGTCATGACCAAGGTTCTTGTTTTGTACTACTCGTCGTACGGGCATATCGAGGCGATGGCATCAGCCGTCGCGGAAGGCGTCAGGGAAGCGGGCGCGCAGGCCACGATCAAGCGTGTACCTGAACTGGTGCCCGAGGAAATTGCGCGTTCGTCCGGCATCAAGCTCGACCAGGCCGCGCCGATTGCCAAGGTGGCCGAACTCCCCGACTATGATGCGATCATCTTTGGCACCCCGACCCGATTCGGCAACATGGCCTCCCAGATGCGCAACTTCCTCGATCAGACCGGCGGTCTGTGGGCGAAAGGCGCGCTGATCGGCAAGGTCGGTAGCGTGTTCGCCAGCACCGCGACCCAGCACGGTGGCCAGGAAACCACGATCACGAGCTTCCACACCACGTTGCTGCATCACGGGATGGTCATCGTCGGCGTGCCTTACTCGGAAGCGCGCCAGACGATCATGAGCGAAATTACGGGTGGCAGCCCGTACGGTGCAACCACGATTGCGGCGGGCGATGGCTCGCGCGTGCCGAGCGAGAACGAGCTTGCCATCGCCCGCTTCCAGGGCAGGCACGTCGCGGCGATCGCCGCGAAACTTGCCGCCGGGTAAGCACACGCCGAAGGCTCGCGGGCCCGAGCCTAAACGTTACTTACGCTCGTGCGATGTGGGCCTCAAGCGCATAGGCGCCTGTGATGAATTGAGAGACGGGCTCACCCGAAAACCGCGCATTGGGGTGCAGACGATTTGAGCGGCTCCTAAGCGTCGATTCGAGACTGTCGCGGACTGTACGTCAAGTTGCTGCGCAGGCTCTGATGCGAACGTCTTTTCGGTTGGAGCAGTCTGGCCTGCGTGCGAAGCCGGTGGCGAGGACATTGAGCCCCGCTTTAGAAAGGGCCACATGCAGTAGCACTCAAACGTGCGGCAGGGCTTGACGGAGTGGCTGAACGGCTTAGACTTAATTAGGTAGCGACTTACTTATGCAACTGACTTCAGGAAATCTCTGATCGCGGCGTATTTTCCCGTTTGCCAGTTTATGCCTGCAACTCTGCCAATAATTGCTTAGCAAAGTATCGAAAAAGGCTGAGTCTATAAGGGGGCGTCTGCCAATTTATGCCCTCCGCTACACTGCTGCTCGTCGCGGTATTCCTCGCCATCTCGGGCATTCCCGCGCTGCTGGTCGCGCCGCCGCAGTACGAGGTGCTGTACGCGACCCACTACAACTTCCACAACAACGCGCACAACGCGATCCAGATCGCGGTCGTCGGTGATCGCGTGCAGGTCAGCTACGTCGGCAACACGCAGCCCTACCAGACCCCGCGGCTGTGGCGCTTCAACCCGAAAACCGGCGCGGTCAGGGAAATCGCGCTGCCCTTGCCGGCCGGCCTCGCCCCCAACAGCGGGCACCCGGTCGAGGCGGAGAAGACCCCGAGCGTGACCCCCATCGACGTCCCCGACCTCGCCGAACTCGAGGTCGATTCGTCGAGCCTGGCGCCGGACGGCTACACGTTCCGCAGCGGCGCCGACAGCTACCGCGGAAACGTCTTCGACGGCCTGTTCTTCGGTTCTTCGCGCTACCGGGTTCAGGCCAAGCTCATCAAGGACGGGCGCAGCATCCGGCTGCCCAACACCGACGGCGCCCACTACGGCAACACGGTCCGCTTCGTCGGCTGGGTGCTGCCGTGACCTGGCTCCTGTTGCTGATCGTGCTGGTCGTCCTCGCCGGCGGCTGGTGGGGCTGGCCGCTCGCCGCGGTGCTGTTCGGCAGCCGCGCGATCGATGACAAGACCAGCGCGCTTGGCAAGATCGCCGAGTTGATGCGTGCCCATGACATCACGCCGGCCGAAGTCGCTGCGGTATACCGCGATCCGACACTGATCTCGACCGCGGCCCCCAAACGCAGCAGCGGCGAGATTGCACGGACGCTCTCCATCTACCTTGGCGCGATCTTCATCCTCGCCGGCATCGGCACCTACATCGGCATGTTCTGGAATCGCATGGGCAGCGTCATGCGGATCGTCGTCACCCTCGGCGTCGGCTATGCGTTGCTGGTCGTGCTGGTCTCGGCGCTGCACGAGAAGAAGTTTCCCGGGCTCGTCCTGCCGCTGACGCTGGCGACGGCGTTCATGCTGACGAGCGGCTGGTTCGTCTTCATCGACGAGGTCTTTCCGCGCGGCGACGACTGGCGGCTGGCGGCGCTCGCCGTCTTCGGCACGATGGCGATTCATCAGGGCCTGCTGTTTCGCCAGTACGCGCTGAGCGTGCTCGCCTTCACCACCCTGTGCTTCGTCTACGCCTTTCTGTCGGTCGGCCTCGACCTGCTCGACGTGCCGGCGGGCTTCAGCGCGATCATGCTCGGCGCATCGCTGTTGCTGGTCGCCAGCGGGCTCGAGAAGTCGCCGCAGCGCAGCCTCGCCGAGTTTGCCTACCTGGTCGCGCTGTGCTGGCTCAACGCCGGCCTGTTCGACCGCGTCGCCATCGCCGCCGCGGCCGACTGGGCCGCGCTGCTGACCGGCGCCTCGGTCATGTCGGCCGCCTACGGCCTGCACAAGGACGGGCGGCAGCTCCGGCTATCCGGCCTCGGCTACCTGATCGGGTCGGCGCTCGCCTACAGCGGCCTCTTCGACCTGCTGCGCCAGACCCCGGTCGAGCTGCTCTATTTCGCCGTCACCGCGGCGATGCTCTACGCCTGCGTGTGGCTGCAGAGTCGCGCGCTGCTCCTGACCACGGTGCTCGCGATGCTCAGCTTCATCGGCTACTTCACCGCCGAACACTTCGTGGATTCGCTCGGCTGGCCGATCTCGCTGGTCCTCATGGGCGTCGCCTTCATCGGCTTCGGTACCCTGGCGATGCAGATCAAGCGGCAGATATGAGGGTGCTGGCCTGGAAGGGGCAGTACCGCGCGGCCGTTTCCTCGCCGTACTGGCAGAGAGTCCCTTCCACAAGCGCCCGCCCGACGAGAAGCTCGTGGGCTAACTTGCCTGGCCATGACCCCGCACCCTTGATTGATTCACTTTGAATCACTATGATTTTTTCAGCATCGCCCCGAATACACGAAGCGGCTCCGTAGGGACCGCTTCCCGACACCCGCTCCCGACCGACTGGCCTCCAGATGACGCAAGCCACAACCAAAGTGCTCACCGCCCACGTACCGCTCCCGCTCGCCGAGAAGGTCGATCAGATGGCCGCGAGGCTGGAGCGCTCGCGCGGCTGGATCATGAAGCAAGCGCTCTCCGCCTGGATTGCCCAGGAGGAAGAGCGCGACCGCCTGACCCAGGAGGCGCTCGCCGACGTGGACGCCGGTCTCGTCGTCGACCCTCTCGCGGTGCAGGCCTGGGCTGACAGCCTGGGCACTGACCAGCCGCTGCCGCTGCCACGCTGATGGAGCTGAAGTGGACCAGCAAGGCGCTTGCCGATCTGGTGCGCCTACATGAGTTCCTCGCGCCGGTGAACAGGCAGGCCGCCGCAAAGACGGTACAGGGGCTGACCAAGGCCCCGACCATCCTGCTGAGCAACCCGCGCATCGGCGAACAGCTCTTCCAGTTCGCGCCCCGTGAGGTGCGGCGGATCCTGGTCGCGCAGTACGAGGTGCGCTACGAGATCCGCGACTCGGTCATCTACGTCCTGCGGCTGTGGCACACCCGAGAGGACCGCGCCTGAGCCATGCCCCTCGACTTCGCCACCCTCGACGCCCTGCGCAGCCACCACCCCGCCTGGCGGCTGCTGCGCTCGGACCATGCGGCGCTGGTGGCGAGCTTCCTGCATCGGGTCTTTGTCACCCCCAACGTGCGCGGCATGCCGGCGGCGGATCTCGCCGAGGCGCTGGAGGACGAGCTCTACGCGCTGCGGCTGACGCGCGGCGAGGACGCCTTCCCCAAGCCGGCGATCGACTACCTCAACGACTGGGCCGGGGCCGACAAGGGCTGGCTGCGCAAGTACTACAAGCCCGGCACCGACGAGGCCCAGTTCGACCTCACCCCGGCCACCGAGAAGGCGCTCGCCTGGCTGGCGCAGCTGAGCGAGCGCCAGTTCGTCGGCACCGAGTCGCGCCTGCTCACCCTCTTTGCGCTGCTCAAGCAGATGGGCGAGGGCAGCGAGACCGACCCCGCGCGGCGCATCGCCGAGCTGCAGCGCAAGCGCGACGAGATCGATGCCGAGATGGCGCGCGTGCTCGCCGGCGACATCCCACTGCTCGACGATACCGCGATCAAGGACCGCTTCCAGCAGTTCATGCAGGGCGCGCGCGAACTGCTTGCCGACTTCCGCGAAGTCGAGCACAACTTCCGCCAGCTCGACCGCCGCGTGCGCGAGCGCATCGCGCTGTGGGAGGGCAGCAAGGGCGCGCTGCTCGAGCAGATCATGGGCGAGCGCGACGCCATCGCCGACTCCGACCAGGGCCGCAGCTTCCGCGCCTTCTGGGACTTCCTGCTGTCAAGCCGGCGCCAGGAAGAACTCAGCGACCTGCTCGACCAGGTGCTGGCGCTACCGGCAGTGGCCGAGCTGAACCCCGACGCCCGCACCCGCCGCGTGCATTACGACTGGCTGGAGGCGGGCGAGCACACCCAGCGCACCGTGGCGCAGCTCTCGCAGCAGCTGCGCCGCTTCCTCGACGACCAGGCCTGGCTGGAAAACCGCCGCATCATGGACCTGCTGCACGGCATCGAGAGCAAGGCGCTGGCCCTGCGCGCCGCACCGCCGCCCAGCCCGGCGATGCAGATCACCCTGCCCGGCGCGGCGATCGAGTTGCCGCTGGAGCGCCCGCTGCACACCCCGCCCACCCGACCGGCGATCGCCGAACTGCGCATCGAGGCCGGTGACGAAGACATCGACCCGCACGCGCTCTTCGAGCAGGTCACGGTGGACAAGGCGCGCCTCGCCCGCCACATCCGCCACGCCCTGCAGGACCGCGCCCAGGTCACGCTCGCCGCGCTGGTTGCGGCGCAGCCGCTGGAGCAAGGCCTGGCCGAGCTGATCGCCTACCTGCAGCTTGGCAGCGACGCCTTCACCACCACCGTCGACGAGGCCACGCCCGAGCCGATCGAATGGCAGGCCAGCGCCGCCGACGGCAGCACCGTCACCCGCCGGGCGCGCCTGCCGCGGGTGATCTTCATGCGCTGAGCGTCAAGACGATGGATACCTGAATGATGGACGACGAACACCTCGCCCCCGCCCCGGCCGAACCCGCGGTCCCCGCCCCGGCGCCCGACCTCTCGGTGCTGCTGATCGGCCTGCTCAAGGGCGTGCTCTACCGCGAAGCCGACGAGCGCCAGTGGTCCAGCCTGCTGCAGCTGCAGGCGCGGGTGCGCGAGTACGTGGCGGTCCTCAACCTCGAACTGGTGCTCGACGAAGCCGAGGGCTACGCCTTCCTGCGCGGCCGCCCCGAGCCCGCCGACGACGACCCGGTACCGCGCCTGCCGCGGCTGGTGGCGCGCCGGCCGCTGTCCTACCCGGTAAGCCTGCTGCTCGCCCTGCTGCGCAAGAAGCTCGCCGAGTTCGACGCTGGCGGCGGCGACACCCGCCTGGTGCTCGGGCGCGACGACATCGTCGAGCTGGTGCGCGTGTTCCTGCCCGAGGGACCCAACGAAGCGCGCCTCATCGACCAGATCGAGACCCACATCAACAAGGTCGTCGAACTCGGCTTCCTCGCCCGCCTCAAGCCCACTAGCGCCAGCCCGGGCGCACCCGCCAGTTTTGAGGTGCGCCGCATCCTCAAGGCCTTCGTCGACGCGCAATGGCTGGCCGACTTCGACACCCGCCTCGCCAGCTACCGCGCCGCGCTCGCCAGCAGCAAGGAGGCAGACGATGAATGAGCCCCTGTCCCTCGGCCTCGACTTCATCGCCGACGACACCCTGTCCGGCTTTCGCCTGCAGCGCCTGGAGGTGCTCAACTGGGGCACCTTCGACCGCCACGTATGGACGCTGCAGCTCGACGGCCGCAACGGGCTGCTCACCGGCGACATCGGCTCGGGCAAATCCACCCTGGTCGACGCCATCACCACCCTGCTGGTCCCCGCCCACCGCATCGCCTACAACAAGGCCGCCGGCGCCGACACCCGCGAGCGCAGCCTGCGCTCCTACGTGCTCGGCCACTACAAATCCGAGCGCAACGAGGTCACCGGCGCCGCGCGCCCGCTCGGCCTGCGCGATGCCAGCAGCTACTCGGTGATCCTCGGGGTGTTCCACAACGCCGGCTACGACCAGACGGTAAGCCTGGCACAGGTATTCTGGTTCAAGGATAGCCAGGGCCAGCCAGCACGCATGTATGTCGGTGCGGAGCATGCGCTGTCGATCACTGACGATTTCTCCGGTTTCGGCCCCGACATCACCCAGCTGCGCAGGCGCCTGCGCGGCTCGGGCGCGGACGTGCAGGACAGCTTCCCGCCCTACGCGGCCTGGTTCCGCCGCCGCTTCGGCATCGACAACGACCAGGCGCTCGAGCTCTTCCATCAGACCGTGTCGATGAAGTCGGTCGGCAATCTCACCGACTTCGTGCGCCACCACATGCTCGAGCCCTTCGAGGTCGGCTCGCGCATCCAGGCCCTCATCGGCCACTTCGACGACCTCGACCGCGCCCACCAGGCCGTGCTCAAGGCCCAGCGCCAGGTGTCGCTGCTCGCCCCGCTGGTGGAGGACTGCCACCGCCACGACGCGCTTGCAGCCGACATCGGTGCACTGCGGCGCTGCCGCGAGGCACTGCAGCCGCACTTCGCGACGCGCAAGCTCACCCTGCTCGACCACCGCCTGGCGCTCGCCGCCGAGGAGTGGGCACGCGCCGATGCCCAAATCAAGCGCCTGGACGGGCTGCGCGAGGAGCAGGCGATGCGCATCGACGCGCTCAAGCAGGCGATCAACGCCAACGGCGGCGACCGCCTCGAGCGTCTCACTGCCGAGATCCGCAAGCTCGCGCAGGTGCGCGACGCGCGCCTGGCCAAGTCGCGCCGCTACGCCGAGCTCGCCGCAGTGCTCGACACTCCCGCCGCCGCCGACAGCGAGGCCTTCGCCACCCAGCGCCTGTACTTCGCCACCGGCCGCGAGGACACGCGCAACCACGACGCCGAGCTGCAAAACACACTCACCGAGCACACCGTCACCCTGCGCCAGGGCAAGCTCGAGCACGACGCGCTGAGTGCCGAGATCGACAGCCTCAAGCGCCGGCGCAGCAACATCGACGACCGCCAGATCCAGATCCGCGCCGCGCTGTGCGGCGCGCTCGGCATCGATGTGGACGCTATGCCCTTCGCCGGCGAGTTGCTGCAGGTGCGCGAGGATGAGCGCGACTGGGAGGGCGCCGCCGAGCGCCTGCTGCGCGGGTTCGGCCTCGCCCTGCTGGTGCCCGACGCGCACTACAAGGCCGTGGCCGAATGGGTGGACGGCAACCACCTGCGCGGCCGCCTGGTGTATTTCCACGTCCGCCCACCACGCACTGGCGAGCTGGCGGCGCTGCACCCCGACTCGCTGGTGCGCAAGCTCGCGATCAAGCCCGACAGCCCGCTCTACGACTGGCTCGAACGCGAGCTCGCCCACCGCTTCGACGTCGCATGCTGCGCCACCCAGGAGCAGTTCCGCCGCGAGACGCGCGCGATCACTCGCGCCGGCCAGATCAAGGATCCCAGCGGTCGCCACGAGAAAGACGACCGCCACGCTATCGCCGACCGCAGCCGCTACGTGCTGGGCTGGAGCAACACGGCCAAGATCGAAGCCCTCGAAGGCCAGCGCCGCCAGCTCGAAGCCCGCCTCGGCGAGGTCGGCAGCCACATCGGCCGCATCGAGGCCAAGCGCCGCGCCCTTGCCGGCCGCCTGGACGCGCTCATCCGTCTGGAAGAGTTCATCACCTTCGACGAACTCGACTGGGAAAGCGTCGCCAGCGAGATTGCGACGCTGGAGGACGAGCGCCGCGCGCTCGAAGCCGCCTCCGACCTCCTCCAGACGCTCAACCGCCAGCTCACCGAGCTTCAGCAGATCCGCGGCGATACCGAACGCGAACTCGACTCCGCACGTGAACGCCGCGCCAAGGTCGAGCAGCGCCAGGCCGACGCCGAGGCGCTGCGCGCGACCACGCTCGCCCTCGTCAACGCCGCACCGATCGACGCGGAGCTCGTCCCCCCGCTCGAAGCCCTGTGCACCGAGGTGCTCGGCGAGCACCAGCTCACGGTCGAGTCCTGCGACAACCGCGAGAAGGAGGTTCGCGACCTGCTGCAGACGCGGATCGACGCCGAGGACCGCCGGCTGGCGCGCCTGGCCGAAAAGATCATCAAGGCCATGTCGGCGTTCAAGCAGCAGTTCGCGCTCGAAACCGCCGAGATCGACGCCAGCCTGGAGGCGGGCTTCGAGTACGAGAACCTGCTGACGCAGTTGAATCGCGACGACCTGCCGCGCTTCCTCGCGCGCTTCAAGGAGCTGCTCAACGTCAACACGATCAACGAGATCGCCAACTTCAGCGCCCAGCTCGCGCGCGAGCGCGAGACCATCAGGGAGCGCATCGCCCACATCAACAAGTCGCTCGGCGAGATCGACTACAACCCCGGGCGCTACATCGTGCTCGAATCGCAGGCCAGCCCCGACGCCGAGATCCGCGACTTCCAGCAGGAGCTGCGCGCCTGCACCGAGGGCGCGCTCAGCGGGGCGGGCGAGGGCGACGACGAGCAGTACTCCGAAGACCGCTTCCTGCGCGTCAAAGGCATCATCGACCGCTTCCGCGGCCGCGAGGGCCTCTCGGACCAGGACCGGCGGTGGACCGCCAAAGTCACCGACGTGCGCAACTGGTTCCTCTTCGCCGCCAGCGAGCGCTGGCGCGAGGACGACAGCGAGCACGAGCACTACTCGGATTCGGGCGGCAAGTCGGGCGGGCAGAAGGAGAAGCTCGCCTACACCATCCTCGCCGCCAGCCTCGCCTACCAGTTCGGCCTGGAGTGGGGCGCAGTGCGCTCGCGCTCGTTCCGCTTCGTCGTCATCGACGAAGCCTTCGGCCGCGGCTCGGACGAATCCGCGCAATACGGTCTGCGCCTCTTCGAGCAACTCAACCTGCAGCTGCTGATCGTCACTCCGCTGCAGAAGATCCACATCATCGAACCCTTCGTTGCCAGCGTCGGCTTCGTGCATAACGAGGGCGGCAGCGCCTCCAAGCTGCGGAACCTGTCGATCGAGGACTACCGCGCGCAGAAGGCGGAGATGCGGGCCTCCGCCCAGGCCGCGCCGCAGAGCGGCGGCGCGGCGGCATCATGAGCTGGAGCACGGCGCCCGACTTGAGGGCGCAGGTGATGCGCCTGTGGGAGCGCGGCGAGCTGCTGCGCGAGAGGCTGGACGCCGGCGCGAGCCGCTTCCCGCTGCGCCTCAGCCTGAAGACACCCACCGCGGACGACATCACCCGCCGCTTCGACGCCGTGCGCGCCTGGGTCGCGGCGATCTCGGCCACGCCCCATGTGCGCCTCGAATGGCAGGAGACCCGCCACCGCGTACAGGGCAACCAGCGCCTGCCCGCGAGCGCCTGGGTCGACAGCCTGGATGAAGCCCTGGCCTGGGTCGGCAAGCGCGCCGAGCACGCGCGCTTTCGCACGCTGTGCGCCGAGACCGCCGCACGCCAGCCCCTGCTGCTGCCCTGGCTGCAAAAGCGCCCGCTGCGCGCGCTCGAGCTCGCCGCCGAATGGTCGCGCCTGCTCGACGTGGTGGCCTGGCTGCAGGCCCACCCGCGGCCGGGCGGGTATCTGCGCCAAGTCGACCTGCCCGGCATCCACACCAAGTTCATCGAATCCCAGCGCGGGGTACTCGCCGAACTGCTCGACCTTGCCCTGCCCGAGGCCGCGATCGACCCGACGCGCACCGGCGCGCAGCAGTTCGCCGCGCGCTACGGCTTCCTCGACAAGCCCGCGCTGCTGCGCTTGCGCGTGCTCGACCCGGCGCTGCACCTGCTGCCCGGCGCGCCCTGCCCCGACCTCGCCCTCGACGCGGACAGCTTCGCTCGCCTGCAACTCGACGTGGCGCGCGTCTTCATCACCGAAAACGAAACCAACTTCCTCGCCTTTCCCCGCGTCGACAAGGCCATTGTGATCTTCGGCGCCGGCTACGGCTGGGAAGCGCTCGCGCGCGCCGCCTGGCTGCAACACTGCCCGATCCACTACTGGGGCGACATCGACACCAACGGCTTCGCCATCCTCGCCCAGTTGCGCGCTCGCTTCGCCCACGTCGAATCCCTGCTGATGGACCGCGCCGCGCTGCTTGCACACGAACCCATGTGGGGCTGGGAAGACAGCCCGCGCACGGCCGACGTCTCCCGCCTCACCACCGAGGAACGCAGCCTGTACGAGGACCTGCGCGAGCATCGCATCCGCCCGTTGCTGCGCCTGGAGCAGGAGTACATCAGCTTCGGCTGGCTTGAAAGGGCGCTGAAAATCATCCGGCCGATGGATGATTTTCAGCCACTTGATGGTTGATTTTCCTCCGCCCTTGCTACGATCCGGGCGACAAGCCGCAACAAGACCCACCCGAGCACCCGGATCAAGATCCACGCCGAGAAGGACCGCACCATGCTGACCCGCCTCGAGATCGACGGCTTCAAGACCTTCGAGAACCTCGCCATCGACCTTCTGCCCTTCACCGTCGTACTGGGCAGCAATGCCGCAGGCAAGAGCAACCTGTTCGACGCGATTCGGCTGCTCTCGCTGCTCGCCACGCGTGACGTCGCCGAGGCCGTCAAGGACATGCGCGGCGAACCGCTCGAACTGTTCCGCCTGACGCCTTCTGGCCGCAGCACCCAGATCCGCATGGCCGCCGAGGTGCTCGTCGACCCGCTAGTGCGGGACCCATGGGGTAGCGAGGTCAAGATCACACACACGCGGCTCCGCTATGAGGTGACACTGGAGCGCCGTCAGACCAAGCCCGGGATCGAGCGGATTCAGGTGGCGCAGGAGCGCGTGACACCCATCATGCGCAAGGACGACCGCTGGGCCAGGGCGGTAAATCCGACGAGGGATTTTCGTGCGGCTTATCTGAAGTACACACGCCTGAAGCCGTGGCTCACGACAGACGAAACGGACGAGGGGCTGGCTTTCAGCATCCATCAGGACGGCAAGCAAGGGCGCAATCGGCCCGCGAGCGCGGCCGAAGCAACCGTGTTGTACAGCGTGACCAATGCCGAGTTTCCGCATCTTTTCGCTTTGCGAGAGGAAATGCGCCACTGGCGCCTGTTGCAGCTCGACCCCGCACTGCTGCGGCGTCCAGTCCCGGCGACGGCATCGGACATGCTGGATGCGGATGGCTCGAACCTTGCCGCGGTGCTGACTCAACTCAAGGCCGAAACCGCAAGCGCCGAGAAACCAGATGGGGTGCTGAGCGACATCGCCGCAGAGCTCAACCACCTGATCCCGGGGATTGCCCATCTCGACGCCAAGCTGCACGAGGCGAGCCGCGAATACCGGATCGAACTGACGATGCGCGACGGCCTGCCATTCACCTCGCGTGTCATTTCGGACGGCACGCTGCGCATCCTCGCCCTGCTGACCCTGCTACACGATCCGCGCCATCGAGGCCTGATCTGCTTCGAGGAACCGGAAAACGGCGTGCATCCCGGGCGCATCAAGCAGCTCGTTCAGCAACTGAGGGACATCGTCACCGATCCAGCCCAGTACGATGCCGACGAGGGAGGCCCGCCACTCAGCCAGTTGCTGCTCAACAGCCATTCTCCGGTGGTCCTGTCTGCCCTGATCGACGCGAATCTGCGCCCCGTCGATGGCGCGGTGCTGTTCGCCGACACGGCCGTGGTGACCGACCCCGAACGCAAGGAGCAACGCCGAAAGACGCGCCTTCGACCGGTTCACTCCAAACCACAGGCCTCGCTGTTTGGGGATGATGCGAATCCACAAGGCATCGTCTCCGACCTCGAGGTTCGCAAAGTACTCGATACCGTAGCGGCGGAGGGCTGAGGATGCATTACCTCGGACTGGCGCTCTATGCCGAGGGCCCCACCGACTACTACTTCCTGCGCCCCTTGTTGCTGCGGCTATGTGAAGACATCTGCCTGAACGAGGCAAACCAGTCGGTGGAGTTCGGCGAGGAGGTCGTCTCCCTGGACGATCCCGCACGAATCAAGGGCGGCTCACGCGACGAGCGCATCGTCGAAGCGGCCCGCGAAGCACGGGGCGCCTGGCGCATCGTGTTCATTCATACCGACGGCGCGGGTAGTGCGGAACGCGCCCGCGCAACCTGCGCCCAGCCCGCCATCGACAGGCTCGCCCAGGAGCTTCCAAATGATGGTGTGGGGGTCGCGGTGGTCCCAATACGCGAAACGGAGTCATGGGCACTTGCAGACGGCGACGCGATTCGCCGGGTGTTTGGCACGCTGCTATCCGATGATGCGCTCGGCTTGCCGCACAACGCCGCGGGCGTGGAAGCCATCCTGGATCCCAAGAAAGCGCTGGACGATGCGTTCCTGAAAACGAATCCAACATCAAGGAAGCGGCGGCAGGGCGCCTCGCCCATGCTCAACGCTCTCGGGGAGTCCGTTTCACTGCAGAGGCTTCGCCTACTTCCGGGATTCCAGGCGCTCGAACACGAGCTGCGGCGGGGGTTGGAGGCGCTCGGGATACTGAGTTGATGCCGGTTTCCGATCATCGCGCAGCGATCCTGGAGCGCTCCCCGGGACCATCGCACGAGAGTGATCCTGAGTTTGCAGGAGAAGTGCGCGAACGCCTTCGGAAGCTCGCGGCTTGCGCCGCTCCTACAGCAGGCCGCGGCGTGCCTCGCCCATGGGAGGGGCGCCAGCCGCGAGCTTTCCGCGCCGGGCCGCCTGCTTCACCATGCAATCCCCCGTTCTGCGATGAGCCCGATCGCCATGCCCACCGTCCTCCACCTCGACGATGACCTCCTCGTTGTCGACAAACCTGCCGGCCTGCTCTCCGTCCCCGCCCGTGGCGCGGACCGCCAGGACTGCCTGGCCGCCCGCATCCAGGCACTTCACGCGGACGCGCTGATCGTGCATCGCCTGGATGCCCCCACCTCGGGGCTGGTGCTGTTTGCACGCGGACTGGAAATGCTGCGCCGGATGAGCCTCGCCTTCGAGCAACGTACCGTGGGCAAGCAGTACGTGGCGGTGGTGCACGGGCACCTCGCACTGGATGAGGGCGAGATCGACCTACGGCTCGGCGAGGACGCCGCCAACCGTCCGCGCCAGATCGTCGACCACCTGCACGGTCGGCGCGCGCTTACCCGCTACCGGGTGCTCGCACGCATGGGGGAGGGCGCCGAGGCATGCACGCGCGTGGCGCTCAAGCCGGTGACCGGCCGCGCCCACCAGTTGCGCGTCCATCTGCTCGCCCTCGGCCACCCCATCCTGGGCGATCCGCTCTACGCGCCGCCCGCCAGCGTCGCACACTTCGTGCGCATGCACCTGCACGCCACCCGCATCGCCTTCATCCATCCGCGCACCCGGGTACCACTGCAGTTCGAAAGTCCGGTACCGTTCTAGGCTGGCCGGGAAGATCGCCGCATGCGAAATGCGCGTCTCGATCCGCACACCTGCGCATGCAGGCACCGGATTTGCTTCGATGACAGCGCGCCCGCCTGCGCGGCAGCGCCCCCACCCGACCCGCCTCATTTCAGTGCTCATCCAACCATGAACCGCACCGACACCGATCACCAGGCCTCCAGCGCCTGCTTTGCCTACGGCTCGCTGATGTGCGACGACATCATGACCGCCGTCTGCGGCACCCGCAGCACTCGACGTCCCGCCACACTGCACGGTTACCGCCGCCGTGCGGTGGTCGGCGCGACGTACCCCGGTGTGGAGCCGAACGCCGATCACTGCGTACAGGGCGTGCTCTACCTCGAGCTCCCGGACTCAGCATGGCCGCGCCTGGACGGCTTCGAGGGCGAGGAGTACGAGCGCCGCATCGTCGAGGTCGAGATGGCCGACGGATCTCGCCTGCGGGCGTGGACCTACGTCTTTCGCCCTTGCTTCGCGCACCGGCTGGCGCCAGACGACTGGGATTACGAGCACTTCCTGCGCGAGGGCAAGGCGCGCTTCGTCGCCGACTATATCGGCTTCGACACCCTGCAGGCACGATGAGCAACCGCCGCGCACCCGCCTACCTCGCCGGCTACCCGCCCGCACTCGTGCATCAGGTGACGACCCTGATCGAGCAGGGGCGCTTCGCCGACGCCATGCGCAAGCGCTACCCCGACGCCCACACCGTGCGCTCGGACAATGCGCTCTACGACTACGTGCAGGCGCTCAAGGCCGAGCACCTGCGCAGCGCGCCACCGCTCGGCAAGGTGCGCTTCGACAACAGCCTGCACGTCATCCACGGCGCGCTCGGCACCCACACCGCCATCTCGCGCGTGCAGGGTGCGCGCCTGCAGGCCAAGCGCGAGATCGGCGTGGCCACGCTGTTCCGCGCCACACCGGAGGCCTTCCTGCGCATGATCGTGGTCCATGAGCTGGCCCACCTGCGCGTGCGCGAGCACGACAAGGCCTTCTACCAGCTCTGCCAGCACATGGAGCCCGACTACCACCAGCACGAGTTCGACCTGCGCGCCTATCTCAGCTATCGCGATGCGGGTGGCGATGCGCTGTGGGGGGCCTGAGCGCCGCACACGCTCCCGGCCTGCCGGTGTCCGCTCCGCAAGAATCGGGTTGCACCTGCCAGGCGCGTCGCCATACTCGGGGCCAGCCGGGCCAGGCGCGCTGCGCGCCTGGCCGCCACCCACCGGGAGGACACCATGGATGCACTCGACCACCACGCACGCCATTACGACACCGTGGCGCGGGCGATCGCCTACCTCCGCGCCCGCGTCAGCGATCAGCCCGGGCTGGACGAAGTCGCCGCCGCCGTACATCTCAGCCCCGCGCACCTGCAACGCGTGTTCACCGAATGGGCAGGCATCTCGCCCAAACGCTTCCTGCAGCACCTCACCAAGGAATACGCACGCACACGCCTGCGCCAAGCGCTGGATATCCTGTCCGTCAGCGCCGAGGCCGGGCTGGGCAGTCCGAGCCGGCTGCACGACCTGATGGTGAGCTGCGAGGCCATGACTCCGGGCGAGATCAAGACCGCCGCACGCGGTATCGACATCGGCCACGGCATCGCCCCTACGCCCTTCGGCGCCGCGCTGGTGGCGTGGACACCACGCGGCGTATGCCACTTCGCCTTCCGCACGACCGACGACGCAGCCCTGCTTGCCGGACTGCGGGCCCAATGGCCGGCCGCCAGCCTGCACAGAGACGACGAGGCCGCCAGGCGCCTGATGCACGAGATCTTCCCACAGGCGCCAAGCCGCGGCCGCGTGCATGTGGTGCTGCGCGGCACGAACTTCCAGATCAAGGTCTGGGAAGCGCTCATCCGCATCGAACCCGGCCACATCCTGTCCTACGGGCAGCTCGCACACGAAATCGGCATGCCACGCGCCGCACGCGCAGTCGGCACGGCGCTGGCGGCCAACACCATCGGCTACCTGGTCCCCTGCCATCGCGTCATCCGCGACAGCGGCGAAACCGGCGAATACCGCTGGGGCAGCGAGCGCAAGCTGGCAATGCTCGGTCGCGAGGCGGGTCCTTGACGCCAACAGCCAACCTCCCGACGCTATTGCACCGGGACAAGCGCGAATGGGGGCAGGGCATCGTCGCCAACTTCGAGTCGGGTTTCACCCAGGGCACCGTGGGCGTTGGCGTGGATGCCTTCGCGGCCTACGGCCTGCGCCTGGACAGCACCCGTCGCCGCGCCGGCGCGGGTGGCATCGACTTCTTCAAGCAGGAAGACAGCACGGGCAAGCCCGCAAGCGACCTGGCCAAGGGCGGTGCGTCGCTGAAGGTGCGCGTTTCCAACACCGTGCTGGCCTACGGCGACCTGCGCCCCTCGCTGCCGGTGCTGAACCACGACGACTCGCGCCTCCTGCCGGAGAGCTACACCGGCACCCTGCTCACCTCGAGCGAGATCGACGGCCTCGAACTGGTCGCCGGCCGCTTCCATGCGCAGTCGCGCAAGAGCGATGAAGGCCGCGACAGCGGTGGGCTGAAAGGCATCGACGTGATCGGTGGCAGCTACCAGTTCAACGACGCGCTGAGCGCGGCGCTGTATTTCTCCGACGTCGACAACGTGGTGCGCGACAACAGCTTCAAGCGCCAGTACGTGAACCTGAACTACGCGCTGCCGATCGCCAGCAACACGCTGAGCTTCGATCTCAACGGCTATCGCACCAAGTACGACGTGTCCGGCGACAAGAACCGCATCTGGAGCCTGGCCGCAACCTACGAGACCGGCCCACACGCCTTCACGCTCGCCTACCAGCGCAGCAGCGGCGACGTCGGTTTCGACTACGGCTGGTACCAGAAGGCCGGCGGCACCGGTAACGGCGGGGCCTCGATCTGGCTGGCGAACTCCTACTGGTCGGACTTCAACGGCAAGGATGAAAAATCCTGGCAACTCGCCTACGCGGTCGATTTCGGCCAGTACGGCATGCCCGGCCTCAAGTACCGCGTCGCCTACGTGCGTGGCAGCGACATCGACACCGACGTCACCACCCGCGGCAAGGAACACGAGTTCTTCAACCAGATCTCGTACACCGTGCAGAACGGCGCCGCCAAGGACCTGAACATCCGCCTGCGCACCTCGGCGCTGCGCGTGTCGAGCGATGCCGCCGACTACAACGTCAGCGGCCGCGAAGTGCGGGTCTTCATCGACTACCCGTTCAACGCGTTCTGATCCGCCTGACGCGCATGGGGCAGCGCTTGCCCCGCCGCCCCATGCGCTGCGACCGGATCCGATGCGCTGTGCTCCTCGCTCAGGTGCGCACAGCGCACACAGCCCGGGCGCTCACTTGACCACGAGCAGGCTGTCGTCCCACTTCGGGTGCTTGTCCAGCCCAAGCAGGTTGGCCACGGTAGCGGCGATGTTCGACAGACCGGCGCCATCGGCCTGCTTCAGGCCCAGCCTGCCGCCGCTGACGTTGTCGTACAGGATCAGCGGCACCGGGTTGAGGGTGTGCGCGGTCTTGGCCTTGTAGCTGCCATCGGCGTTGCGCGCCGGCTCCTTGGTCTTCTTGTCGAGCTCGAACATCTCGTCGGCGTTGCCGTGGTCGGCGGTGATCAGCGCCACCCCGCCGGCAGCGTCGATCGCCGGCAGCAGGCGCGCCAGCGCCAGGTCGACCGCCTCGATCGACATCGTCGCGGCGCGGAAATTGCCCGTGTGGCCGACCATGTCGCCATTAGCGTAATTGCAGCGCATCACCGCATACTTGCCCGACTGGAGCGCAGCGATCATGGCATCGGTGATCTCGGCCGCCTTCATCCACGGCCGCTGCTCGAAGGGTACGACGTCGCTCGGCACCTCCTCCCAGGTCTCACCATCGAAACGCCCGGAGCGGTTGCCGTTCCAGAAATAGGTGACGTGGCCGAACTTCTGCGTTTCCGAGCACGCGAACTGCGCCAGGCCCATCTTGCTGAACCACTCGCTGGAGGTATCGGTGATCGCCGGCGGGGCGACCAGGAAACGCTTGGGCAGTTGCAGGTCGCCGTCGTACTGCAGCATGCCGGCGTAGGTCACCTTGGGCACGCGCACGCGATCAAAGGCGTCGAAGTCATTCTCGACGAATGCGCGCGTGATCTCGATTGCGCGGTCGCCACGGAAGTTGAACAGGACCACGGCATCGCCATCCTCGATGGTGCCGATCGGCTGACCGCAACCGTCACCGTCGAATTCGGCGATGACAAACTCGGGCAGGTCCTGGTCGATGGTGCCGGGGTGCTTGTCGCGCAAGGCCTTGACCGCCTCGGCCGCACTGGCGAACTTCGGCCCTTCGCCCAGCACGTGGGTCCGCCAGCCGCGCTCGACCATCGGCCAGTTGGCGTCGTAGCGGTCCATGGTGATGTACTGGCGGCCGCCGCCCGAGGCGATACGGGCGTCGAAGCCGTCGCTGCTGATCCCGGCCAGGAAGGCCTCGAAGGGTTCGACGTAGTCCAGCGCGCTGGTTTCGGGCACGTCGCGGCCGTCGAGCAGGGCGTGGATGCGCACCGTGCGCACGCCATCGGCCTTAGCCTGCACCACCATCGCCCGCAGGTGGTCGATGTGGCTGTGCACATTGCCATCCGAGAACAGGCCGATGAAATGCAGCACGCCCGCCTTGCCCGCAGTGCCTGCCCTGGCTGCGGCCACCACCTCCTGCCACGCCTTGCCTTCCCAGATCGCGCCGCTGGCGATCGCGTTGGCGACCAGCGCCGCCCCTTGGGAATACACTTGGCCGGCACCAATGGCGTTGTGGCCCACCTCGGAGTTACCCATGTCCTCGTCCGACGGCATGCCGACCGCCGTACCGTGCGCACGCAGGGTGATGTTCGGATACTCGGCGAACAGGCGGTCGAGCGTCGGCTTGCGCGCGGCATCGATCGCACTGCCCACATCGTGCCTGGGGATGCCATAGCCATCCATGACAATCACGACAACGGGGCCCTTGACGCCGGCGAAGGCGGGGAGTTTCTGCAGCATGGTCGCTTCCTGGGATCTGAAGATGTCGATGGCGGCAACCGGCCTGCCCGGTGCCCATGTCCAAAGGGCGGAAGATAGCATCAACGCGGCGCTGCAACATCCCGCCCGTTGCAAGGCCACGCTCGAACCCCACGCAAAGGGATGCATCCCATTGCCGAGTGGCGTCGATCGAGACAAAATAATAAAGTATTACCTTTACAAGGAAAGCCGACGACATGAACACCAAGACCCAGAACGCATTGCGTGCCGCCCTCCAGCATGAAGACTCCGCGCTCGAGAAGCGCCTGCCCGAGCCGGCCCAGACAGAAGCGGCCGCGACCGCGCAGCCACCTGTAGCCGAAGTGCAGGAAGCCGGTTCCACCGCTGCGCCGGAGCCGGTCGCAGCACCTGCGGGAGCTCAGACCGGCACTGCCGACACCACCGCCGCCAACAGTACGCCGGTTGCCACTGCGGCGGCCGATGCAGAGCCCCCCGCAGCACCGGCTGCCAGCGCACAGACGCCCGCTGAGCCGGTCGCAGCCGACAAGCCGCAACGCGAAACCTTCGTGATCGGCGAGAACGACTGCAAGCGCCTCAAGGTGCTGCGCGCAGACCTGGCCGACAGCGGCAAGCGGCCCGGCAAGTCTGAGCTCGTCCGCGCCGCGATCGGCGCCCTCGCCGCTCAGGGTACGGACGCGGTAAGGGCACTGCTGCGCGCACTGGCGCCGCTCGGCACCGGCAAGAAGGCCAAGGCTGCAGAGAAGAAGAAGGATGAGTCCAAGCGCAAGAAGACCGCGGCCAAGAAGCCCGCCCCCAAGAAGGCCGGCGGACGCAAGGAAGCCACCGCCAAACGCAAGACCAACAAGAAAAAGCGCTGAGCGGCGCCGAGCGCAGGGTCAGTGCTTCTTGCTGCGCTTGCCCTTGGCGACCTTGGGCAGCGCGGCGATCACCTGCGCGACACCCGCGGTGTCGCGCTCGGCCAGCAGGGCGAGCCCCGCGCGCAGGATCTCCGACTTGCTCACCAGCACGCCGGCCTTGCCCAGCGCCTCGCGCAAGGCCTTGATGCGGCGGTGCTCGCTCGCCGGCATCGAAAAGGAGTCGCGCTCCACTTTCTCGTGGCGATCCTTGCGCTCGGCCTCCTGCGCTCCCAGCGTGTCGATACCGTCGTCCATCTCGCCGGCCACCCCGCTGGTCACCTCGCTGGCCGCAGGCTGCACCGGCACCTTCGCCGGGCCGGCGCTCGCACGTCGTTTACGCGTCGTCGCTGCAGTCATGCTCACCCCTCGATCAGCCGGACGACGGCCGAGACCAATCGATCGACTTCTTCCTGTGCCGCCGCTGCGGCACGGCCCAAGCCATAGACGGAGGTACCGCGCACCGCACTCAAGGCATACGCACTACGCTGCGACAAGGCTGCGTCCAGCACCGGCAGCTTGAAATCCTGCAACACCTCGAGCACATCGCCGGCGAGCGCCGTACGCATGACGCGGTTGGGCAGCAGCACGCCGCAGAGGGCAGGGCGGCTGCGCTGGCGATCGAGGATCAGGCGTTCGATGCCGCGCGTTGCCCACAGATCGGTCGGGCTTGGCACCACCGGCACCAGGGCCACATCACATAGCTCCAGCGCACTCATGGTATGCGGGTGTTCGATCGACGGCGGGCAATCCATCACGACCACATCGACCCGCCTCGCCACCGGACGCAGGGCCTCGGCCATGTCGACAGCAGAGCCCTTGAGCTGCAGCACCTCGCTCGCAATCGGCGCGTCCGCCGGGGCAAGCTCCGCCCAGCGCGATGCGCTCTCCTGTGGGTCGAGGTCGGCAAGCGCGACCCGGTAGCCCTGCAAGCCGAGGCCTGCCGCCAGTTGCAGGCTGACCGTAGTCTTGCCTGAGCCTCCTTTCTGCGAAATCAGCGCGATCAGCCGCCGTGCGCTCATGGTGCGTCCCGTTCAGGCGTGTAAAGGTAATACCCGACAGTCTAGCGAATCGGCGCCGGCTTGCACGCCCTGTCGACGCACCCGCGCCTGCATTGGATCATTTCACTTGGCAAATCGTGTTGCGCAGCGCACCATTCGGCACAGTTCTTGCCACTGTCATCGATTCGCAGCCGTGGTGTTTCCCGCCCGGCCGCCAACAACGGGAGATCCGTCATGACATCGCTATCGAAAGCGCTCGCATCCGGCCTGCTCGCCCTCGCCACAGTTCTCTCCACCCCCGCAGCGGCCTCGCCTCCCGGGCCACTTCCCGCGCTCAACATCGACATCCGCGAGACCTCGGTGTCGGGCATCTCCTCCGGCGGCTTCATGTCTGCGCAGTTGCAGGTCGCGCACTCGTCGATCATCAAGGGCGCAGGCATCGTCGCCGGGGGCCCGTACTACTGCGCCCAGAACGACGTCATCACCGCCACCACGCTGTGCTCATGCACCGGCGAACCGATGCTCGGCTGCAAGGTCACCGAGCACAGCGCGGCCGTTCAGGCGCTGGTGACGGCCACCCAGGGCTTCTTCGCAAAGGGCTTGATCGACGACCCTGCCAACATCGCCCGCCAACGCGTTGCCACGGTCGTCGGCGGCGAAGACCGGCTGGTACCCACACCGATCGCACGCCAGCTGCACGACTACTACGGCGCCTTCGGCCTGCCGCCGGACAGCCTGAAAGCCATCGCCCTGGACGGCGCGGGGCACACGATGCCCACCATCGACTTCGGCGCCGCCTGCGCGGCCACCGATGAACCCTATATCGGCAAGTGCGATTTCGACGCCGCAGGCGCAATCCTCGGCTGGATCTATCCCGACGCTGTCCCGCCCGCCCCGGCGGGCACGCCGGCGGCCGGCCGTTTCGTCGAGTTCGACCAAAGTGGCTATGTGCCCAAGGGCGGCCTGTTCGACTTCCTGTGGGGCTCGGGCATGGACAAGACAGGCTGGGTGTATGTCCCCGAGGTGTGCGAAGCGGGCGAGCGCTGCCGCCTCCACATCGCACTGCACGGCTGCAAGCAGGGCCAGAGTTACCTGCCTCTCAAGCGCCCGCCGGGCGGCGGGCTCTATAACGGCACCACCTTCGTGAAGAACACCGGCTACGACCGCTGGGCCGACGCCAACCGCCTGGTCGTGCTGTTCCCGCAGGCAGTGTCCATCCCCTGGCGTAACCCGAACGGCTGCTGGGACTGGTGGGGCTACACCGACGAGCACTACGCGACGCGTAACGGCGTCCAGATCCGCGCCCTGCGCGCCATGATCGACCGCCTCGGCGCAGGCCTGCGCCCAGGGTCGTAGCACCCGCAGCGCTGCTTGCGGCACACTACGGGCCTCGTCCCAGACCAGGAAGCCCGGCATGGCCTCATCCTCGACACCCTCCTCCCGCAGCGCGGGCGCACCCGCAGCGCGCCAGGCGCGCCTGGTTGCGCTCATTGTCGGCGGGCTTTTCCTGCTGCTGATCGTGGCCTTCGTCGCCATGGTGTTCACGGTGCGCGACGAAGCCCGCCTCAACGCCGTGGGGCCGATCCCCCCGGCGCCCGGCGCCGAGCGCGGCGGACTGGTGTTCCACGGCACGGCGAACATCTGGGAAGTGCGCGGCCGCATGACGCTCGACGCCGAGCGTCAGGTGAGCTTCAGCTTCGACCTCATCGGCCCCACTGCTCAGCCTGCACCCGCCACGCTGGCGTTCGACCTCAGCCTCGACATGCCCGACCACGACCGCGCGCCCATCCCGCTGCAGCACACGCTCGCCGGCCCCGGCAGCTATGTCGCCAAGGCGGCCCTGCCCGAACCCGGGCGCTGGCGCCTGCGCCTGCAACTGCCCGAGATCACCGGTCTGTTCGAGTTCGAAGTCGATCGCTGAAGCCTCGCCCTGGGGCATACTGGCGCGCCCAGCGCCGGAGCGCCCCATGTCCTCGACCCTCACCGACCTGCTCGCCACCGCGCTCGCCGCCCGCGCGCCCCTGATCGAGCGCCTCGCCGCCGAACACACCGACGCCTACCGCCTGTTCCACGGCACGGTCGAAGGCGAGCCCGGTCTCACCGTCGACCGCTACGGGCCGATGCTGCTGGTGCAGACCTTTCACCACCCGCTCAGCCTCGACAGCCTCGCCGAACTGCAGGCCTTCTACGCCACCGCCCTGCCCGGCCTGCCGCTGATCTGGAACGATCGCAGCGGCAAGCATTCGCGCATTGCCAACCCGCTGCCGCCCGAACAGCAGGCGGTCGCCGAAACACCCTGCGAGTTCTCCGAACTCGGCGTGCGCTACCGCTTCCAGGCCCGCCACGCCGGCCAGGACCCCTGGCTGTTCCTCGACCTGCGCGCCGCACGCCGGCGCATCATGCAGGAAGCGCCGGGCAAGTCCTTGCTCAACATGTTCGCCTACACCTGCGGGATCGGCATCGCCGCCGCCAAGGCCGGCGCACGCCATGTGATCAACGTGGATTTCGCCGAATCCAGCCTTGCCGTCGGCAAGGACAACGCCCGCCTCAACACGCTGGCAACTCGCCCGCGCTTCATCAAGTGCGACGCCTTCGCCGCCCTGCGCCAGTACGCCGGCATCGGCCAGCCCCGGATGGTGCGCGGCAAGCACCTGCCGCCGTTCCCCGCCCTCGAACCGCACCGCTTCGACATCGTCTTCGTCGACCCGCCGCGCTACGCCAAGAGCCCGTTCGGCGTCGTCGACCTCATCAACGACTACGCCGCCCTGTTCAAGCCCGCCCTGCTCGCCACAGCCGAAGGCGGCACCCTGGTGTGCTGCAACAACGTCGCTCAGGTCGAGCGCGAGGCCTGGCTCGACCAGCTCGAACGCAGTGCGCGCAAGGCCGGCAGGCCGCTGCGCGAGGCCGAATGGATCACCCCCGAAGACGACTTCCCCAGCCTTGACGACAAGCCGCCGCTGAAAACCGTGCTACTGCGCGTGTAAGCGACACATACGCCGCGTGCAGACACGCACAGGACTGAGCTGTAACGGTGAACAATGCGTTTTATTGTTGATCTACAATCACTTGCACCGTTTCATTCAGAGTTTTTCTCATGATCCGCCTGTCCACGATCGCCATCGCTACCCTACCTCTCCTGCTGTCGGCCTGCTTCAGCTCCGTGCGCCCATCCCCGGTCGCCCAACTGCCGGACGCGGGCCCGGCGCACCGCAACGGACAGCTCGACTTCGCGCTTGCCAGTGGCGACTACGGCTGCGAGCACGGCGTGCGCGTGCAGGTTCGGCGCGACATGCAGGAGCGCATCAACAACCGCATCCAGCTCGGCTGGAACGGCAATCAGTACCTGCTCGAGCGCGACCTGTCGCACTCCGGCCTGCCACGCTTCGAGGACCCCGCCAGTGGCCTGGTGTGGATCGACCTGCCGTGGAAGAGCGTGCTGCTCGATGGCCGCAGCCACAAACCCATCGCCAGCGAATGCCGGCAGGTGCCGGTGCGCGTGGCCAACAGCGGCTAGACCACGAGCGGCCACACCACGCTCAGGCCAGCCGGCGAATCAGGCCCGCAATCTCGCCAAAATCGTCAAACCAGAGCGGGCGCACCCCCATCGAGAGATAGGGCGCCGAGGCCAGCGCAAGCTCCATCGCGCTCGCCTCGGAATGGCGACAGGACCCTGGCCACTTCAGTAGCGCGTAGTGGTAACGCCCGGGCAAGACCTTCGCGGCATCGCGCAGCAGCCGGTTCATCTCCTCGTCCACAAACGAGCACCCGACGTACAGCGCATGATGCACGGGGTTGGCGAGCCAGCGTGCGAACACCTCGCCGACGATACCGGCGCGGCTGCCGCCATACGTGCACTCGTACTGGCTGGTGGAAAACACGAAGCGCACATGGGTGATCAGGAAAAGCCTCCGCGGCGTGTAGCCGTGCACATGGTAGATGCCCTGATGCAAGGCGTGCTGGCCCTGCTCTCGCGCCAGCGTGTTCGGGTCGCCAGCGAGCTCATCTCCGCGCATTGCGTAGGCCGCACGCGCGAGTCCGGCCTCATCGAGCGCCTCGCCCATCAGGTCGTCGAAGTTGTAGGTGATGATCGCGTCCCAGCCTGGCAGCAACCCGCCACGATCGGGCACATTGACTGCCGGCGCGAGTTCGGCAATCGCACGATGGATCGGCCCTGGCCGGCGATCGTTCTCGTAGAGGATGTCCGTAAGATCGGTAAACAGGTGCTGGCCGAGAAAGTCGTAGCAGATCTGCGCCCCCTCCATCAGCGCCTCGGTATCGGCCTGGCCCGCCTCGATCGATGCCAGTACGGCACGTGCGCGCAGGTCCTCGCCGGCCGCCAGATGCTCGACAGCGGTGACCACACGCTCGAACTCGGCGTTCTCGCGCGTACCGCCCGGCCGCGGCCGCATCTCCGTCTGCTCCCGTCCGCGCTCGATCACTCGCAGCAGCAGGCGTCGCACCAGTTCGGCCCACGACGGTCCACCCGCGTCCATCGTCGCGCCGGCGCCGATCACCACCGACAGACAGGACGCTCGCCGCATCCACTGCATGAGGCCGATGTCGAGTTCCCGCTGTGCGGGCCCGAGCGCCTCACGAAAGCGCTCCGCGTTGAGCGACAGCCAGCGCGCCTTCAGCTCGACCTCGCCCCGGCGGTCTTCGTCCACGGACAAGCCGAAGCGCTGGGCCAGCGCCTGCGACACCTGCAGCGAGCGATACAGGCCGTTGATCTGGGTCTCGATCTCGAAGAACGCAGCGCCGATCTCGTCACGCTCGACAAGATCGGCAAACAGCTGCGGCTCCCAGCTGCGTCCGGTAAAGAACGCCCGCCAGGCGTGCGCATGCTGCGATGGTCCGACATACATGGCGCCCACCTCCTGGTCGTGCCGGACGCAGCACCGGCCTGCCGCGTCCTACATCAAGAGATTGCTCGGATTGCGGCACGCCTGGGCCGCCCCCGCCCGCGGAGCCTGTCCCGAGAGATCGATGGTAGCGCCATAGTACGAGTTGGCATTTGCCGTCGGCGCAACGCGCTGCGCCACCTCGAGCCTGAACGGCGCGCGCCCTGGAGCCACGCCGGAAAAAACGCGCTGCCACTCTCCGCTGCCGAACTCCTCGCAGGCGATCTCGGTCAGCTGCACACCACGCGCACGCATCGCACCGACGATGTCATAGGGTGGCTCAGCGCCGACTGCCATCCAGTTCATGGCCAGTGTCCTGGCCGCGGGCGAACCGCTGACCGACACCTCGAACCTGCCCAGCTTGCCGCTCGCCGACAGTTCGCGCGAACTCGCCTTCGCTGCCCAGCGCACACCGCCGAGACGTTGGCGCAGGGCGGCGACGGGCAGCGCCTCGCCCGCTGCCGCCGGCAAGGCGGCCAGCAGGGCATCGGTTGCCGCCGCACTCGCGCCGATCTTTTCCCAGTCGGCTGCGCATTGTTCGTCTGCCCAGCGCGCCGCATCCGCGCTGAGCGACACATAGAAGCGGCGGCAATCGGCCAGAAAACGCGGCCGCGCCTCGGGCTGGACCACCAGCGGTGGCGGGGCCGGACCAGCAGCAGCCGTATTCCCTGCCGGCGCTGCAGCTACCGCCGCCGTGGCTGGCCGAGGCGCCGCAGCCTTGCCCTCGCTGGCATCGCTGACGGCAACCGCCTCGCCAAAACCATGGCCATTCCAGGCCAGCTGGGCAGCGCACTGCGTACTGGCGCTGCTGCCCGGCCCACAGGCCGCACCACGGCGCGCAATCTGCACCTTGGCTGGCTTGCCGGCGAGTACACGGTAGGCAATCAGCTGATCCGAATAGACCCGGCGTGCATTGTTGCGCGCGTCGACGACGAAGATATCGACCCGCGCCACACCCCCCTGGCGGAACAGGCCGGGGCGGCCGGTGCAATCGTAATCGCCTTCGGACAGCAGGTAATCGAGGCGGCCGTCGCCGGTGAAATCCTGTGCAACGACATAACGCCCGCTGCCGGCACGCCCGCCGGCTGCAGTGCAGCGGCGGTCCAGGTCGTTCATGTGCGTGAGCACGACGGCAGGAATGGGCGGGCGGGCCTGCGCCAGGACGGCGGAGGATATGCACGCCCCGACCAGGACGGACAAGAGGAATCTGCGCATGGCGGCGGCCTCCAGGCTGTTGCTGCAGCCTAGACGCCAGCCCCGCAGCCGGCAAGCTCAGCCGAAGGGCGCCACCCCGAACAGCCAGGCGTGCAGGTAGCGTGCAAACACGAACCAGACCCCGGCGCCGATCAGCACGGCGAGCGCGTCGCGGCCGAGCGCGCCATCCGCGCGTACCACGCCATGTGCGCGATCACGCTTGCGCGCACTGGCGAACGCGGCGATCGACCACACCAGGAAACTGCCGAACAGCAGCACGTCTGCCAGCGTACCGTTCGAAATCAGATGCGCCAGCGCCCACAGCTTCACCCCCGCGCTCATCGGGTGGCCGAGCGCCGACTTCATGCGCGTGCCCGGCAGGTAGGTCGCCACCAGCAGGATGAAGGCCGGCAGCAGCAGCAGGGCTGCCAGATGGCGCGTCCACACCGGCGGGAACCACAGGTACACCGGGTCGTAGCGCGCCTGCGCGTAGCCCCAGACAATCAGCACCAGGCCAATCACCGAGACGATCGAGTAGGCCAGCTTCCACTTTGCGGCGCCGTAGTGTGCGATGTACTGGGCGCGGTTGTCCTCGGCAACGATGCGCGCCGAATGCGTACAGAGAAACAGCACCAGGCCGATGATGAGTGCGGTCATGAAACAGGTCTCCAGAGTTTGAATCGAGCGAGTCAGACCCCGTCGATCGAATTTCGCTCCCGATCGACGAGCCCGTCACACTATGGCCCGCTCGGGCAGACCACGACAATTCGCTTAACGCCTCTGCGCGCCGCCACTTGCATGCGCAGTGATGAGCACGTAACACAGGCGCGCGTCGTCCGCGACCCTGGAGAAGGTGAGCGGTGATGCGGCCTTGTCGTCCTCGCCGGCAAGCGAGCAACCGGGCAGTGACTCGAGGTCATGCACGACCATACCCCAGTCGACAAACACGCGACGGGCCGCCGAGCCCTCGACGACGACGCGGATGTCACGGTGCAGCGGATCCTGTCGAATCCTGCGCATGAGCGCTTCGACCGCCTCGCGCTGGCCCTCAATCATCTGCATGAACTCACCGTTCATGTAGAGCAGGCAACCGGACAGCCCCTCGAGACGATTGCGGCGCTGCATCACCTGCCGCAACGCCTTGAGCGTATCCGTTCCGACCTCCACCTGTGCGCGGCTCACATAGATGAGGTAGTAGAGCGACGGCGCGTTTGCCTCTCCCCCATCAGCCTGCTGAGCCTGGAAGTGACGCGCGAAATCGGCCTCGATGAGAGGGCGGTAGAAATGGTAGCCCTGCAGCATTTCACAACCGCAGGCGCACAACTCCTGCCGCTGTGCATCGTTCTCGACGCCTTCGGCGACAAGCTTCAAGCCCAGCGCTGCGCCAAGGCCGGCCACCGCGCGGATCACGGCACGGTTTTCCTCGCTCCGTTCTAGACCGTCCACGAAGGCGCGGTCAATCTTCAGCACATCTACCGGGAGCCGTGTCAGCTGCGACAGCGACGAGTAGCCCGTGCCGAAGTCGTCGACGGCCACGCGCAGGCCGAACTCGGCCAGGCGCCGCAATACGCGCAGATTCGCCTCGACATCGGCCATCAGCGCGGTCTCTGTGATCTCCAGCAGCAACCGCGAAGGGTCCGCCCCCGTGTCGCGCAGGATGGCGGCGAACACCTCCGGCAGATTCTCCTCACCCAGTTGGCGTGCCGACAGGTTCACCGAAACATACGGCGCCTGCTCGCCTCAGCGCTGACGCCAGCTTGCCTCGCAGCGGCAGGCCTGCCTCAACACCCACTCACCGATCGGCACGATCGCACCACTCAGTTCGGCAATGGGAATGAAGATGGCCGGCGACACTTCGCCCGTCGGCGGGTGCCAGCGCAGCAGGAGCTCTGCGCCCACAATCCTGGCCGTTTCCGCCGCCACGATGGGCTGGTAGCGCAGGGACAACTCGTTGCGCTCGATCGCCAGGCGCAAACCGGTACTGATCATGAGCCGCTGACGCGCCTTCTCCTCCAGCCCCTCGCTGAAGAACTGCCAGCCGTCCCCGCTGCGGGCCTTCACTGCATGCATGGCCGTATCGGCATGACGCAGGAGGTCGTCCGGGGCGTGGGTGGTGCCGTTACCAACCGCGATGCCGATGCTGGCAGTGACGTACAGGGCGTTGCCGTCGACCTCGATCGCCAAGCGCAAGGCGTCGTTGATGCGTTCGGCCAGCACCGACATGCTGGTCGGTTGCTCGACCTGCTCGCACAACACCACGAACTCATCGCTGCCCAGACGCGCAACTGTGTCCCCGGGCCGAATCTGTTCGATCAGGCGCCTCGCGACCGTCTTCAGCAACTCGTCACCGGCTGCGTGGCCATGCGCACCGTTGATCAACTTGAAGCCATCCAGATCAATGAAGAGCAAAGCCACGATCAGGCCGCTGCGCCGCGAGCGTTGCAGCGCATTGGTGAGACGGTCCCGGATCAGCGCGCGGTTCGGAAGTCCTGTCAGCGTATCGTGGGTTGCCTGCCAGGTCAGGGTAGCCTCGGCCTCCTTGCGCTCGGTGATGTCACGCAGGGTGACCACCAGCAACCAACCCCGACCGTCATGGAACTTCGCGATCGAGGCTTCGAGCGGAAAGAAGCTGCCATCCTTGCGATAGTCGGTGATCTCGTTGCGCCGACCCATGCGGCGCTCGGTTTCCTCACTGTCGATGAAGGCCTTGACCAAGGCCGTATGGCGCTCACGAAAATGCGGGGGTACGAGGTGATGAACCGACAGGCCGACGAGCTCGCCAGCCTCGTAGCCAAACATCGCTTCCGCGCTGAGGTTGCACTGGCTGATCACGCCTTCGCCATTGGTCGTGATGATCGCCATGTCGGCCACCGACAGGATGCGCTGGGCCGACTCGAGGGGCTGCCGGCTGGCGCCGATCTCCGCAGCGAGCCGGGCCGTCAGCGCCGGGCTTGGCAGCTCGAGGCCCCGCTCCTGGTCGATCTCGGCCTGATAGCGCGCAGGGATGCGCGGCTCGATGCAACCGAAGTGCTCGACGATCTCGAACACCCCGTCGCGGGTGCAGCGTGCCAGATGGACATTGACGCTTGCATGCTGGGTCACGGGATCCATCCGGACTTCGCCCTGCGGACCACTTACCTCGACTCGGCGCAGGCAATCGTCGCCGCGGCGACGATCTCCGGGCCATAAAGACTGACCACGCCACTCAAGGGAGCCATCAAACCGATGCGAAACTTACCGCTCAAAACGTTCAAGCTCCATATTCGTGATGCTGCGCGCGAGCCCCAAAAGCTAGCATCCAAGCGCCAAAGCGCCTCGCGATTTTGTCACATCATCAAGAAATCAACATTTTTTGGAACACAAGCCAGCACGACGGAACTACAGGAACAGGTAGGAGCAGATCGCTACCGCGGCTGCCACCGCGACCACGTCCGCGGTCAGCGCCGCCGCCAGGGTGTGGCGGATGCGGCGGATCTGCACCGCGCCGAAATACACCGCCAGCACGTAGAAGGTGGTCTCGGTCGAGCCCTGCAGCGTGGTGACGAGGTAACCGACGTAACTGTCGGGCCCGATCGCCGGGTCGTTGATGATCGAGGCCATCACGCCGTAGGCGCCCGAACCGGACAGCGGGCGCAGCAAGGCCATCGGTAGTGCCTCCGGCGGCAGGCCGACGCGGGAGGTGAGCCCGCCGAGCAGGTTCACCATCACGTCCATCGCCCCGCTGGCGCGGAACATGCCGACCGCGACCAGGATCGCAACCAGGTAGGGAATGATGCGCAGCGCCACCTGGAAACCGTCCTTGGCGCCGTCGACGAAGACCTCGTAGATGCGCACCCCGCGCAACACGCCAAAAAGCAGGAAGCCCATCATCAGCCCGGGGATGATCCACGGCGAGATCACGCGCCCCCATACGATGGTCGCGGGAATGAGCGCGATGATGGCGCCCAGGGCGAGGACGGACACCCACAAGGGGTAAGCGCCGGGGTCGTCCACCGCCTCACGCGCCGGATCGTCGGCCACCCAGGGCCGCTCCATCGCAGCGGCGGCCGGATCGATCGGGCCAAGGGCCGAGAAGCGCTTGTAGATCAGTGCCGCGGTGATGGCGGCAATGGTGGCGCACACGGTCGCGAACAACGTCGTCGGCAGGATGGCTGCGGGATCGGCCGAGCCGGCCGCAGCGCGGATGGCGATGACACCCGTGGGCAGCAGCGTGATGCTGGAGGTGTTGATGGCAAGGAACAGCGCCATCGAGTTGGTCGCCGTACCGGGCCGGGTATTGAGCTTGTCGAGCTCCTGCATGGCACGGATGCCGAAAGGCGTGGCGGCATTGCCCAGGCCAAGCGCATTGGCCGACAGGTTGAGGATCATCGCCCCCATCGCCGGATGGTTGGGCGGTACCTCGGGGAACAGCCGGGTCATCAAGGGCCGGATCAGGCGCGCGATGATCACCAGCAGCCCGCCAGCCTCAGCCACCTTCATCAGGCCAAGGAACAGCGTCATTACCCCCACCAGGCCGAGCGCGAGTTCCACCGCGCCGCTGGCGGACGAGATCATGCCTGCGGACAGCACCTCCATCGGCGACTGCACGCCGTCGACCGGGACGTGGCTGAACTGCCGCCAGGCGGCGGCGACGAAGGCAATGAGGACGATGCCGAAGAAGATCCCGTTCATGACCGGAAAGATATCGAAACCAAGAAAAAACGCGTGGGCGAACCGCTCGGCGGCTCGCCCACGCGTCTCATTGCTGCACGCCGGTCAGGCCGGCGCCTGCATCAGGCCCCTGCGGCACGCAGGATGCTGTTGAGCGTGGCGCTCGGACGCATCACTGCCTTGCACTTCTCGGGGTCGGCCTTGTAGTAGCCACCGATGTCAGCGGGCTTGCCCTGAACTTCGGCCAGTTCGGCGATGATCTTCGCCTCGTTGTCGGCCAGGTCCTTGGCGAGGGGCGCGAACTTCGCCGCCAGTTCTGCGTCCTCGGTCTGCGTAGCCAGGCGCTCGGCCCAGAACTTGGCCAGGTAGAACTGGCTACCGCGGTTGTCGAGCTGGCCGGTCTTGGGCGAGGGCGACTTGTTCTCGTCGAGCAGGCGGCCGGTCGCTTCGTCCAGGGTCTTGGCGAGCAGCTTGGCCTTGTCGTTGCCGGTCTTGATGCCGAGGTCCTCGAGCGACACCGCCAGGGCAAGGAACTCGCCCAGCGAATCCCAGCGCAGGTGGTTCTCCTGCACCAGTTGCTGCACGTGCTTGGGTGCCGAACCGCCGGCGCCGGTCTCGTACATGCCGCCACCGGCCATCAGCGGAACGATCGACAGCATCTTGGCGCTGGTGCCCAGCTCCATGATCGGGAACAGGTCGGTGAGGTAGTCGCGCAGGATGTTGCCGGTCACAGAGATGGTGTCGAGGCCGCGGATCACGCGCTCGAGCGTGTAACGCATCGCACGCACCTGGCTCATGATCTGGATGTCGAGGCCTGTGGTGTCGTGCTCCTTGAGGTAGGTGCGCACCTTCTTGATGAGCTCGTTCTCGTGCGGACGATAGGGATCGAGCCAGAAGATGGCCGGCATGCCGGAGTTGCGCGCGCGCGTGACGGCGAGCTTGACCCAGTCACGGATCGGCGCATCCTTGACCTGGCACATGCGCCAGATATCGCCCTCTTCGACGTTCTGCGACAGCAGCACCTCGCCGGTGTCGAGATCGGTGATGTTGGCCACACCGTCTTCGACGATCTCGAAGGTGCGGTCGTGCGAGCCATACTCCTCGGCCTTCTGCGCCATCAGGCCGACGTTCGGCACCGTGCCCATCGTGCGCGGGTCGAAGTTGCCGTGCCACTTGCAGAAGTTGATCATCTCCTGGTAGATGCGGGCGAAGGTCGATTCCGGCATGACCGCCTTGGCGTCGTACTGCTTGCCGTCCGCACCCCACATCTTGCCGCCCTGGCGGATCATCGCCGGCATCGACGCGTCAACGATGATGTCGTTGGGCGAGTGGAAGTTGGTGATGCCCTTGGCCGAATCGACCATGGCCAGCGCCGGACGATGCTCCTGGCAGGCATGCAGGTCGCGGATGATCTCGTCGCGCTTGGATTCGGGCAGGGTCTTGATCTTCTCGTAGAGGTCGACCATGCCGTTGTTGACGTTGATGCCCAGCTCTTCGAACAGCTTGCCGTGCTTGGCGAAGGCGTCCTTGTAGTAGATCTTGACGCAGTGACCGAAGACGATCGGGTGCGAGACCTTCATCATCGTCGCCTTCACGTGCAGCGAGAACAGGATGCCGGCCTCGCGGCAGTCGTCGAGTTCCTTCTCGTAGAACTCGCACAGTGCCTTCTTGCTCATGAACATCGAGTCGATGATCTCGCCTTCGAGCAGGTCGGTCCTGGGCTTGAGCACCACGGTCTTGCCCGACTTGGTGATCAGCTCCATCTTGACCGAGCGTGCGCGGTCGAGCGTCATCGACTTCTCGCCGTGGTAGAAGTCGCCGTGGTGCATGTGCGAGACGTGGGTCTGCGACCACTGCTTCCACTCACCCATCGAGTGCGGGTTCTTCTTGGCGAAGTTCTTGACCGCGGCCGGTGCGCGGCGGTCGGAGTTACCTTCGCGCAGCACCGGGTTGACCGCAGAACCGAGGCAGCGGCCATAGCGCGCGCGGATGTCCTTTTCCTCGTCCGTCTTCGGATCCTCGGGGAAGTCGGGGATCTTGTAGCCCTTTTCCTGGAGCTCCTTGATGCAGGCCTTGAGCTGCGCCACCGAGGCACTGATGTTGGGCAGCTTGATGATGTTGGCGTCGGGCTCGAGGGTCTTCTTGCCCAGCTCGGCGAGCGTGTTGGGCACGCGCTGATCTTCGCTCAGGTACTCGGGAAACTCGGCAAGCACACGCGCCGAAACCGAGATGTCGGCCTTCTCCACCTCGACGCCTGCGGGTGCGGTGAAGGTGCGGACGATCGGAAGGAACGCGCACGTCGCCAGCAGCGGCGCCTCGTCGGTGAGCGTGTAGATGATCTTCGAATTCCCTGCAGACATTGTTTCCCCCTGGACCTTGATCTTGTGGTGACGAACGATGGCCGGCCCCTCATCGCCCCTGTAGGAACGTGAGGACCGTGCGCGCAGCAGACGCGAAAAAATAGCACGCGCTGCGCGCGCATTTTCGCACTTCACGGCCATGGAGGGGAAATTTGTGCGGCCCCCGATGGATCAGGCGGCGGCGCCTCGCAACCCGGGTTGGCCCCTGCCGCGGCTCAGGCCCGCGCACCCTCGCGGTCGCGGCGCTCCACCGCCTTCAGCATCAACAGCAGGATGGTGCCCACCACCATCATGGCTGCGGCAAAATACAGGCCACCCGCATAGCTGCCGAAGGTGGCGCCCAGCCAGCCGGTGACCGCCGGGCCGAGGATCTGCGCGACGCCGTAGGAGATGGTCATCTTGCCCATCATCTTCGCTGGCCGCGTGGGGTAGTAGCGTCCGGCCATGGTCAGCACCAGGCTCACCATGCCGACGAAGGTGCCGCCGAAGAGCAGCGCGCCTGCGATCGCCCCCACCATGCCGCCCACCACCACCGGCAGCAGGATGCCGACGATCTGCAGCACGGCGGCAAGGATCAGCGCATTGAGGGCGCCAGTGCGACGGGCGACGAAATCCCACACGATACAGGCCGGCATCGCTGCCAGGCCGATGGCAAGAAAGCTCCAGCTACCCTGGCCTTCCAGCCCCGGCAGGCGGTTGACGATGGCGACGATGAAGGTCGCGCTGACCACGAAGCCAATCCCGGCGCAGAAATAGGACGCCATGAAGATGCGCATGAACAGCGGGCTGGGCGGGTCGTCGTGCATGGGTGCGCCGCTCCGCGTCACCCCGCTGGTATCAGGCGCCGGTAGCCAGGACAGCGCCGGCACCAGAAGCCCGCAGGCGATCACCGTGAAGACGAACCACTGCGCACGCCAGTCGAGCCACTGGCTCATCAGCGCCACCGCCAGCGAACAACCCGCGATGCCCAGGCCGATGCCGGCGAAGTGGATACCGAGCTCGCTGCGGTGGTTGTGGCGGATCAGCCAGTTCAGGATCAGCCCGGTACCGAGCAGCATCGACGCCGCGCTCGACAGCCCAGCCAGGTAGCGCGACGCGGCCCATACCCAGAAATCGGTCGTCAGCCCCATCATCACCGTGGTCAGCACCGCCATCACCATGCCGATACGGTACAGGCGGTCCTTGAGCACCAGATTGCTGATCGATGCCGCGAGCAATGCACCGCTCAGATAGCCCAGGTAGTTGATCGCCGCCAGCCAGCCGCCCTCGGCAAGCCCGAGGCCGGCCTGTGCCTGCATCAGCGGCAGCAGGGGCGTATAGGCGAAACGTGCTACGCCGAGCGCAAGCATCAGGCTGAAGATGCCGGCGCCGAGCACCTTCATGCGTTGGAACTGCTCATCCATTGTTGTTGTTTTCCGTCTCTCTTGGGGCACACACCATAGTCTGCGCAGGACGCAGACTCAAGCACGGGGCGCTGCCGTCGCGCCGACCCACACCCACCCATGCTGGAGGAACACTGCGCTCGCCGCGCAGCAGGGTACACTCCGCTCTTGCCCAGATCGCTCCTCACGCGCATGCCCTCGTTCCCGCACCTGGTCCGCCTTCTCGTCCTCCTGCTCCTGCCACTGCTCGTGTTGCGGGCAGCGGCAGAACCGCCCCTGCCGCCGGCGGCCAAGGAATTGCAGGCTCGCGCCGCTGCACTGGCGGAGCGCCAGCTGCCCGAATCCGAGCGCCAGGCGGCTCAGCAAGCCCTGGACCAGGCCTTGTCGCGGCTCGCCGCCGCGGAGGATTACCGCCAGCAGCTCAGCACGCTGAACGAGCGCCTGGCCGCAGCCCCCCGGCAGATTTCCACTGCACGGACTCAACTGGATGCGTTGCAGGCCAAGGCGGAGCCTGACCAGGCTGCAGCCCTCGGCCCGGAGCTGTCCGCCGGTGTGCTCGAACAACGCCTGGCCGAGCGCAATGCCGAACTCAGCCAATGGCAGCGCAGTCTCGATGAGGCCGACGCACTCTTGCTGAGTGCCCGCACTGGCCCGGAGCGCGCCCAGACCGAGATCAGCACCAACCAGACACGCATGACCGCCATCGAGGCCGCCCTGTCCGCCAACCGCGAGCAGGGCCCGGGCCGCGAGGCCCGCTCGCTGACCACCGAGCGGCGCGACGCGCTCGCGGCCGAATGGCATGCGCTCGACGCACAGAACCGCCTGCGCCAGCTCGAACTCTCGGGTAGCAGCGTACTGCAGGACCTCGGCCAGGCACGGCGTGAACTCGCTGCCGAGCACCTTCGCCGCCTCGGCGCCGAAACCCACGCACTGCAATCCGCGATCAACGCACGGCGCAGCGCCGACGCAGTGGAAACCGTGGAGGCGCTCAGGCGCGAGCAGGCCCAGACACCCGACACCGGCGGCCTGATCGCGCGCGAGATCGCTGCCAACCAGCGTGTGTCCGAATACCTGCTGCGTGCCACCGAGCACCTCAACACGCTCACCCAGCGCAATCTGGCAACCCGCCAGCAGCTCGACAGCCTCAACCGCGCCGGCACCATCATCGACGAGCAGATCAACGTACTGCAAGGCAGCCTGCTGCTGTCGCGCATCCTGCTCGAGCAGAAGCGCGCGCTACCGCAGCCGCGCGTGGACAAGCAGCTCGCCGAGCAGATCGCCGACATCCGCCTCTACCAGTTCGAGGTCAGCAAGCAACGCGAACAGCTCGGCACCCCCGCCGCCCATGCCGAACGCCTGCTCGCCGAACTGCCGCCTGAGCAGGCCGACGAGACCATGCGCAGCCAGCTGCTCGGGCTGCTGACGGCACGCGCGGAGCTACTCGAACGGCTCAACCGCGAACTCAGCGCCGTCCTCAACGAATCGATCACACTGCAGCTCAGCGAACGGCAGCTGCAGGCCACGGCAGACCGCCTGCGCAGCACGCTGGACGAGCAGATGTTCTGGATCCCCAGCAACCGCCCGCTCGATGCTGCCTGGGTCATGGCCGTTCCTGCCGCGCTGCAGGCGCAGCTGGCCGCCATCCCGTGGCAGTCGGCGAGCACGGAACTGTGGGCAGGTCTCAAGGCTCGTCCGCTGCTGTTCTTGCCGGTGCTGCTGCTGACCCTGTGGCTGTTGTCGCGGCGGCGCTGGCTGCGCGCCCGGCTGGACGGTCTGCATGCAGACATCGGCTACGTGCGCCGCGACAGCCAGCTGCACACGCCGCTCGCGATCCTGTTCAACATCCTGCTCGCACTGCCGGTGAGCCTGCTGCTCGCCCTCGCCGGGCTTGCCCTGCAGATGGACGCCCGCGGCCAGAACGCCAGCCTGGGCGCCGCCCTGCTGCAGATGGCCCAGGCCTGGCTGGTGTTCTACACCGCGTATCGCGTGCTCGCGCCCGCTGGCGTCGCCGAGCGCCACTTCCGCTGGCCGCTCGAGCGCGTGCGCGAGCTGCACCGCCACATGCGCCACCTCGGCCTGGTCGTGCTCGCGGTGGTGGCGGTGGTCGCCATGGCCGAACGCCAGCCCGAGGCGCTCGCCAACGACGTGCTCGGCATCCTGATCCTGCTCGCCGGCTACGCCACCATGGCCTGGCTGATGGCGCGCCTGCTGATCCACCGCTCGCAACAGGACCGGCCCTCGCCGCTGCGCGTCGCCATCGGCGTCGCCCTCGGACTGATGCCGCTCGCCCTCATCGCGGCCCTGCTCATGGGCTACTACTACACCGCGCTCAAGCTCACCGGGCGGCTGATCGACACCCTGTTCGTGCTCATCCTCTGGCGCCTGGTCGAAGCCACCGTGATCCGCGCCCTCGGCGTCGCCGCCCGCCGCCTCGACCACCAGCAGGCGGTCGCGCGCCGCGAAGCCGCCGAGCGCGAAGGCCTGCCCGGCGCCGACACCGACGACGGCATCGAGCCACCTCGCTTCGACATCGATCGCATCAGCCAGCAATCGCTGCGCCTGCTGCATCTGGGCCTGCTCGCCGGGCTGCTTCTGAGCCTGTACTGGGTATGGGCGGACCTCATCACGGTGTTCGCCTACCTCGACAACATCACCCTGTACGAATACGCCAGCGGCAGCGGCGACACCGCCAGCGTCACCCCGATCAGCCTGCGCGACCTCATCGCCGCGCTGGTCATCGGCAGCATCGCCTTCCTGCTCGCACGCAACCTGCCTGGCCTGCTCGAGGTGCTGGTGCTGTCACGGCTGCAGTTGGCGCAGGGCAGCGCCTACGCGACCACCACTCTGCTGTCCTACGTGATCATGGCGGTGGGCATCGTCGCCACGCTCGGCTCGCTGGGGGTGAGCTGGGACAAGCTGCAGTGGCTGGTGGCAGCGCTGTCGGTGGGCCTGGGCTTCGGCCTGCAGGAGATCTTCGCCAACTTCGTATCCGGCCTCATCATCCTGTTCGAGCGCCCGGTGCGCATCGGCGACACGGTCACCATCGGCAACGTGTCGGGCACGGTCACCCGCATCCAGATTCGCGCCACCACGATCACCGACTTCGACCGCAAGGAAATGATCGTCCCCAACAAGGCCTTCATCACCGGTCAGCTCACCAACTGGTCGCTCACCGACACCGTCACCCGCATCACGGTCAAGGTGGGCGTGGCCTACGGCTCGGACCTCGAGCTCACCCGCAAGCTGCTGCTACGGATCGCCGAGGACAACACGCGCGTACTCAAGGAGCCCAAGCCGCTGGTGTTCTTCCTCAGCTTCGGCCCCAGCACACTCGACCATGAACTGCGCGTGCATGTACGCGAGCTGGGCGACCGCAACGCCGCCATCGACGAGATCAACCGCGAGATCGACCGCCTGTTCAAGGAGCACGGCATCGAAATCGCCTTCAACCAGATGGATGTGCATATCCGCAGCATCGACGGCAAGGAAGCGCGGCTGCAGACCATCGAGGCACCGCGGGCCGGCGGCGGCGGCGAGTTGAAGTGAGGGCGGGCGGCCTGCTCAGCGTCCGCGCTCGTCCTGGCCCGCGCCGTCCTCGATCTTGACCTCGCGAATCACCTCGCCCTCGATGATCAGGCCACGCGCGGCCTGCGCCCCGCCGGACTCGCCCGCACGCATGCCGGCCTCGGCCATGCGCGCATCCATCTGCTCACGCATAGCCTTGCGCAGCGCGCGCGTCTTCCACCAGAAGTAAGCCCATACGACCACGCCAACGGTGATCACCACGGCGAACAAGGCCACCGAGAAGGTCAGCGCCAGCACGAACACCCCGAGCGCCGCCACACCGCCGACGATTTTCTGCCACAGCGATGGCGGCGTGGCACTGCCACCGCCAACATTGAGGAACACACCGGAGAAACGAGGATCCTTGTGCATGAACTTGTCCTGAAGTGAATGCGCAGTATGCGCCTGCGTCGCGTATTGGTAGATCTGAGCGCTGCGCGGAAGAAAGATTCCGCATCATCGCGCACGCGGATTGAGGCTATGCATTCTCGCGCACACGCGCCCTCGGCACCTAGCCAAAGCACGACGAACACCGATTGAAAACCCGCGCGCCGCCTGTTCGACGAACGCCAGCGCCTGCGCCTCGATCGCCTGCGGGCCGCCACGGATTAGCGCCTGTGAGCGCTCATCCCGTCGAAGGCTGGCAAGCGTCCAAGGGCTCTACGACTTTGGTCAAATTTACACGGCGCATCCATCTGTCGATACTGCACGGACAGGAGCCGCCATGCCGCATCGACCCCGACGATCGAAACTCATCCTGCTGTTGCTCGGATGGCTGACACTGCTCGCAGTCGCCGGCTCGCTGCTGATCATGACCGAGCTGCAGCGCGTGGAGCGCCAGTTCCACCAGGCCGCGGGCACCTTGGCTAACGGCGTCCAGCACAGGCTCCACGCCAACGAGGCCGTTCTGTCAGGGCTATCGGCCTTCCTGCTCGCGGTGGACCGCGACGACTACGCTGCGACCGAACGCTATGCGGCCGCTGTCACCGCCGCCCACGACCACATCTACCAGGTCGAGATCGCACGCAGGATCCGACCGCACGACGCCCCCAGGCTGGCCGAAGGCCTGCGCCGCAACTGGCGTGGCGAATTCGCCCTGAAGACCTTCGCCGAGCTGACGGGTCGTACGCCGGCCACGCTGCCGCCCGGGGCGGACTACTGGCCGATCCTGTTCATCCATCCGCCACTGCCCGACACACTGCCTATTTTCGGCTTGCGCCTTGAGACGGTGGACCACCTCGCCAGCACGCTCGCCCGCGCGCACGTCAAAGGGCATGCAGTGGCTTCACCGATGTTCGACTTCTATGAGGGCGACACCGGCTACATCCTGCTTCAGGTCGTCGAACGCAGCACGGACGACCGCCGCACAGGCGCCCCCAACTTCTTCGGCAGCACGATGGCATCGATGCTGGTGATCAAGAGCGCCGCCCTCCTGCCTGCCGGCGAGCGCGCGGCACTGGGCAGACAGCTCGGTATCCAGGCCGTGCTGATCGGCAGTGAGGGTATGGAAGACACTCTGCTGCGGCAGGAAATGGATGCCGGAACGGCACTGGACCGCCGCCTGCTCGCCATGCTGGAACATCATGAACGGATCGAGACGGCAGGCCAGACGATCGGCCTCCAGTTCACCCGGCAACCGCACTTGCAGGATGTACTTACTCCCCAGACGGTCGCCATCCTTACCCTGCTGCTGGTCGCCGCGCTCGCAGCCTCCTCGCTGCTGCTGCGCCACTATCGCGCGCTGAGGGAGGCAGGCATCGAGCACGCACATTCCGCCTACCTCGCGACGCACGACGTGCTCACCGGACTCCCCAACCGCTACCTGCTCGCTGACCGCTTCGCCAGCGCCCTCCACGGCTGGCAACGCCATGGCACACGCTTCGCCGTGATCCTGATCGATCTCGACCACTTCAAGGACATCAACGACCGCTACGGCCATGAAGCTGGCGACCAGGTCCTGTGCGCCACCAGCGACCGCATGAGCGCGCAGTTGCGCTCCTGCGACACCGTGGCGCGCTACGGCGGCGACGAGTTCATCGTGCTGCTCACCAACATCCTCGACGCTGGCGATGCGCTTCAGGTCGGCAACAAGCTGCTCGCCGCAATTTCGCAGCCCGTGCATACCAGCGCCGGTGCGCTGCCCATGTCCTGCAGCGTCGGGGTCGCCATCTGTCCCGACCACGGCACCGATCTCGACAGCCTGCGCCGTCGCGCCGACATGGCCATGTATGCCGCCAAGCAGTCGGGCCGGCATGCAGTCGTCCTGAGCGCTGACACCACAGCTTGATCCAGCCCGGCCCAGGTCGACTGCCTTGCTCAGGTCTCCACCATCCGCCGGAACGCCCCGAAGCTCCACTGCGCACCCACGGTCAGCACCACCACGCGCAGCACGTGGCAGACGGTGACCAGCGGCACGCCGAGCTGCAGCACCTTGGCAGTGATGCACATCTCCGATACCCCGCCCGGCGCAGTCGCCAGTATCAAGGTCGGCAGCGGCACCCCCGAAGCCAGTGCGAGCAAAGCGGCGAAAGCGCCGGCAAACACGATCGACATTACCGCAGTCAGCCCAGCCACCGCCATGAAGCGTGGCGCAGCACGAAAGAACGCACGCGAGAAGCGGCAGCCCAGCGCGCAACCGATCAGCAGCTGTCCGCCGTTGACCACCCAGACGGGCAGGGCGGACAGCGGAACCCCAGCGAGCGTCGCGACTGCCACGCCGAGCAGCGGACCAAGCACCCAGGCGTTGGCAATGCGCAACAGCTTGAACGCCGCCACGCCAAGCAGGCTCGCCACCACCAGCTGCGGGAAATGCCGGGCATCCACGGCCTGGGCGATCGGCACGTAGAGATCACTGCCGTGCACCCCACCAAAGGTGAGCGCGAAGGGCAGTAGCGACACCACCATCATTACTCGAATAGCATGTGCTGCGGCAATGCGATCCACCGCGCCGCCGTAGCGGTCAGCGAGATTGGCCATCTCGGAGGCACCGCCGGGTAGCGCCGCGAAGAAGGCGGTTGGCGTATCGACGCCACCCAGGCGACGCATGATCAGCGCACAAAGGACACCGAGCACGAGCGAACCGACTGCAGCAGCCACCACCAGCGCTGCATGCAGGCTCAGCTGCGCCACGACCTCGGGACTGAAGTACAGGCCGAGTGCGGCACCGATCGCCCATTGCCCGCTCTGCCGACCACCGGGCAGCGGGCGCAGCTCGATGTCGGCCATGCGCACGGCGGCGACGGCAAACAGCGGACCGATCATCCACGGCAGCGGCAGGTGGAAGCGCTCGGCCAGCCAGCCGGCGACGGCCGCGAGCACAAGCGTGGCCAGGACATAGCGCCACGAAGCGCCGCTGTTCTTCTGTGTTGAGGACGACATCTAGGGTTCGACGGACGGCCGTGTGGCAGCGTCCCATTGGCGCAGGAAGGCCTGGCGCTTGGCCTGGTCCTGGTAGGTGAGCAGTCCCGAGCCGATGCGGATCGGGCGGAAAGCATGGCGCAGGTTCTCATGCAGCAGGGCAGCCGCACTGTCGGCCCCCGCCGTGCCGGCATCGGCACGTACCGGCAGCAGGCCGAGGTGCTCGGCGAGCAAAGCCTGTCCGCGCGGCGACAGCAAGTGGTCCAGCCACAGCCGCGCCGCGGCCGGATGGCGGGCATCGCGGGCGATGAAGGCAACCCGGCTCAGCACCAGGGTATAGTCCTGCGGCCACACCACGCCGAGCACCGCCTCGCTGCGTGCGCGCTTGTGCGCATAGGAACCGAGCACGTTGTAGGCCAGCACCAGCTGGCCTGCGGCGAGACGGTCGAGCATGTCGCGGCTCGAGCTGTGCTGCTCCAGCCCCAGCTCGCCCATCCGGCGCGCCAGCTGCCAGAACACGATCGGGTTGGCTTGTGCATCCTGGGTATGCAGCAGCAGGCCCAGGCCAGAGCGCTCAGGATCATAGCTGGCCAAGCGCCCAAGCAGTCGTGAAGGCTGCTCCCCGAACAGGCGGATCAGCTCGGCATGGGTGTCAGGTACCTCGGCCTCAGTCAGCAGGCGCTTGTTGTAGACGATCGCCGCCGGCTCATAGGTGGTGCCGAAAGCCTCGTCCTTCCATACCGCCCAGCGCGGCAGCGCGGCGGTCTCGGGCGAGCGGTGGGGCTGGGCATAGCCATCGTTGACCAGCTTCACCTGCAGGTCCATGGCCGAACTCCACACCACGTCGGCACCTAACGTACCGGCTGCACGCTCATCCACCACCCGCTGGTAGAGCTCGTTCGAGCTCAGGTCGTGGTATTCGACGCGGATCCCTGGGTGCAAGGCCTCGAAGTCGTCGAGGATGGGTTGCACCACATCCTGGTCAGCCGCCGCATACACGACCACCACGCCTTCACGCACCGCCGCCTCGCGCGCATCGGGCGCCTGCCGGGCGAGGGCGCTGCCCGCACACAGCATGGCCAGCCCGAAAACCGCCACGCGCAGTCCGCACAACGCCTCACGGCAAGCTCGGACCATCGCCATCACGGCGCCGTCGCCAGTCCTCGTCCGCACTGTTCTCATATCCCGATCTCCCTGCAAGTCGGCGGCTTGGACGCCATCCGCCTTTGCCCCGATAATCGCCGACACGCCTTTCGATTCACTTTCACCGGAACGCCAATGCGCCTGCTGCTGGTCGAAGACCACGCCGAACTCGCCGAGTGGGTCGCGCGCTCGCTGCGCCAGAGCGGCTTCGTGCTCGAGGTGCTTGGGCGTGGCGACCATGCCGACCAGGCCCTGCGCAGCGAGCGCTATGACGTGGTGATCCTGGACCTCTCCCTGCCGGGTCTCGACGGCCTGGACGTGCTGCGCCGGCTGCGCACCCGCGAGAGCCGTGCCGAAGGCAGCACTCCCACCCCGGTGCTGGTGCTGACTGCCCGCGGCAGCACCGAAGAACGCGTCGAAGGCCTCAACCTCGGCGCCGACGATTATCTGACGAAACCCTTCGAGCTCGCCGAACTCGAGGCCCGCATCAAGGCCTTGCTGCGCCGCGCCGGCAACCAGGTGCCGCGGGTGCGGCTGGGCCGGCTCGAGTTCGACACCACCAGCCGCATGGCGACGGTGGACGGCCAGGTGCTGGCGCTGACCGCGCGAGCTGGCGGTGCTCGAGGTGCTGCTGTCGCGCGTCGGCCGCCCGGTGGCGCGCGAGGCCCTGTTCCAGAAAGTGTTCGAGTTCGACGCCGACGCCCGCGTGGAGGCCATCGAGATCTACGTCTCGCGCCTGCGCAAGAAGCTCGAAGGTGCCGACGTCGTCATCAACACCCTGCGCGGGCTCGGCTACCTGCTCGCCGAACGGCCGGCGCCCTGACATGCGCGCAGCCCCCGGGGCCGAGCAGGGCGGACGCGCGGATGGCGCCGCCGCCCAAGGCGACGGCGAGGCTGCGGCAGCCGCCGCGGCACCGGCCGCGGACGTCGAACCCGCCGCGCTGCGCCGCCACGGTGGCAGCCTGCGCCGTCGCGTCCTCGGCTGGCTGCTGCCACCGCTCGCGATCATGCTGGTCGTCAATGCCTGGTTCAGCTACCGCGGCGCACTGGACGCGGTGAACCAGGCCTACGACCGCACGCTGACCGCCTCGGTGCGGGCGATCGGCGAGCGCACCCACTCGCTCGAGGGCGAGATCCAGGTCGACATTCCCTACGCCGCCTTCGAAGGCTTCGAGGACAGCGCCGCCGAGCGCATCTTCCATGCCGTGTTCGACCCCGCGGGCGTGCTCGTCACCGGCTATGCCGACCTGCGCCCGCCCACGTTGCCCGCCGGCGAGGGCATGGTGAGGATCTTTGATCTCGCCTATCGCGGCGAGACGGTGCGCATGGCCGCCATGTACAAGCGCCTGTACGACCCCGCACTGGAAGGCGGCGACGCCGTGCTGATCGTGTTCGCCGAGACCACCGGCGCGCGCGAGACGCTCGCCCGCGAGCTCTTCCTCGCCAGCCTGCAACGGCAGTCGGCCCTGGTCGCCGTCGGGGCGGTGCTGGTGCTGCTCGCCCTCGGCACGGCGTTTCGCCCGCTGGTGGCGCTGCGCGACCACATCCGCAACCGCGACGAGGAAGACCTCACCCCGGTGCGGGCCGACGGCGTGCCGAGCGAGGTCGCGCCTCTGATCGACGCCATCAACCACCACATGCAGCGCCTGTCGGCCATGCTGGCCGCACGCCGACGCTTCCTTGCCGACGCCGCGCACCAGATCCGCACCCCGCTCGCGGTCCTCACCACCCAGGCCGAGTACGGCCTGCGCCAGACCGACCCGGAAGAGATGCTCAACACCTTCGCCAGTCTGTTGCGCAGCACCCGCGCCGCGCGCAGGCTGGCCAACCAGATGCTCACCCTGTCGCGCGCCGAGGCGGCCAACGGCCTCATCGACGAGCGCGCGCCGCTCGACCTCGCCGGCCTGGTCAAGGACGTAGCAATGGAGCTCGCCCCGCTCGCCCTCAAGCGCAGCATCGACCTCGCCTACGAAGGCATCGGCCACGCGCTGATGATCGAGGGCAACGCGCCAATGCTGCGCGAGATGGTCTCCAACCTGGTCGACAACGCGATCCGCTACAGCCCGCCCGACTCGGCGGTCACCGTCGCTGTCGCCGCCTTCGACGGCGAGGCGGTGGTGAGCGTATGCGACCAGGGGCCGGGCATTCCCGAGGCCGAGCGCGAACGCGTGTTCCAGCGCTTCTACCGCATCCTCGGCCAGGGCGACAGCGACGGCAGCGGCCTAGGACTGGCCATCGTGCGCGAGATCGCGCTCGCCCACGATGGCCGCATCACGCTGCGCGACGGCGAGGGCGGGCACGGCCTGTGCGTGGAAGTGGAGCTGCCGCTCGGGGCCGCCCCGGCACCCTGAATTGTCGACGACAGCCCTGCAACGGGCGCAGTCATCGGTCCATCCTCCTCACGGACCGGCAGCAGTGAAAGGCGATCGAAAGGCGACGGCGCTGCAATGCGGGCCGCGCCAACGTGTCTGGCGCGCCCACTCACAAGATCGAGGAGACTTCCATGCAACGCCTTTCCAAATCGGTCCTGCTGGCCGCCGCCGTCGCTGCCCCGTCGCTCGCGCTCGCCCAGTCCAACGTCACCATCTACGGCCTCATCGACCTCAACCTCAGCCATGAGCGATCGGGCGACCAGCGCTACGAAGGCGTCCACCACGGCGAGCTCAACGGCTCGCGCCTCGGCTTTCGTGGCACCGAAGACCTCGGCCACGGCATGAAGGCCCTGTTCGTGCTCGAGAGCGGCTTCGACCCCTCGACCGGCCTCGCCGAGCAGGGCGGACGCCTGTTCGGCCGCCAGTCCTTCGTCGGCCTCGAGAGCAGCCTCGGCCGCCTGACCCTGGGCCGCCAGTATTCGCCCGCCTTCGTCGCCCTCGACCCCTTCGACGCCACCGGCAACGCCGATCGCAGCGCCGGCCTGCTGCTGCGCAAGACCGGCGCCGTAAAGCCGGCCTACGAGGTGCGCTTCGACAACATGGTGAAGTACCGCTCGCCCAAGCTTGCCGGCTTCGAGCTCGATGCTGGCTACTGGCTGGGCGAGAAGGTCGCCACCACGTCCACCGCGCGCAAGGAAGGCGACGGCCACGGCCTCAGCCTGCTCTACGGCAACGGCGCCTTCTCGGGCGCGCTCACCACGCAGAGCGTGCAGCGCGACGCCAGCGGCGGCAAGGTGCGCACCAGCGGCGTCGGCCTGGCCTACGACTTCGGCATCGTCAAGCCCTATTTTGCCTGGTCGCAGGACAAGGAGAGCGGCACCGTCGGCAATGGCAAGGCACGCACCTGGGCCGTGAGCGCCGAGATCCGTCTGAACCCTGCGAACACGGTCGCGCTCAGCTATGCCGATCGCGACGAATCGGACGGCGCCGCCGGCGAGGACGCCAGCGGCTGGTCGGCCTACTACCTGCACGCCCTCTCCAAGCGCACCACGCTCTACGCCGGCTACTCGCAGCTCTCCAACGAGAGCGGTGCCAACTATGCAATAGGCAACATCACGCCGGCAGCCGGCGACAACCACCGGGTGATGATGGCCGGCATGCGCCACCGCTTCTGACCCTCGATAACCGCATACGGGAGAACCCGACATGAACATCACGGGAATGCTGTACGGCGCGCGTCTGCTGCAGTTCGCCGACTTCCCCACCGCCGAGGTGCTCGGCCCGGACGCCAGCGAGGAGCAGATCAAGGCGCTCATCGAGCGTCACGGCGCGGTCTTCGTCAAGCCGCTGTTCAAGGGCGGTGTCGGCAAGAAGGGCAAGGCCGGCCTCATCGGGCGTGCCAAGGACCTGCGCACCGCGCTGGCCGAGAAGGAGCGCCTGTACTTCGTCGAGCATCGCCACGGCCACCAGGTGGCGAAGGCCAACGGCGTCACCTTCGAAGGCGCGGTGCCGGCCGAGCACGAGGTCTATTTCTCGATCACCGACTCGACCGAGTTCCGCGCTCCGACCATGACCCTGACCCACCGCGGCGGCGTCGACATCGAGGAGCTCGACAAGTCGCAGGTCGCGCGCGTGCCCTTCGACCCGCTCACCGGCCTGAAGGCCTTCGTCGTCGCCAACGCGCTCGCCGACATCGGCGCGCCCAAGCAGATCATCTCGCCGTTGGTGCAGCACCTGCCGCGCCTGTGGGAGCTGTATCACGACTTCGGCATGACCACCCTCGAGCTCAACCCGATCCGCATGCGCCCCGATCGTCGCGGCCGGCTTACGCCGGTGGCCTGCGACTTCAAGTGCGGCTTCGACCGCGACGATCCGCGCTGGCACCGGCTCAACCTGCCCGCCCACCTGTTCGCAGTGGACTATTCCGACTTCGAGCAGGAGATCAATCAGCTGCGCACCCACCAGGGCCAGAGCGACGTCTACGTGATCAACGCCGGCGGCACCATCCTCGCCCCCACCTTCGGCGGCGGCGCCAACTCGCTGGTCACCGAGATGCTCGGCGACGACGCCATCATCTCGTCCGACTTCGGCGGCAACCCGCCCTACGAGAAGATGAAGTCGGTGGCGTCGATCTGCTTCAAGCACTGGCTGCGTCAGGCCAACGTGCTCTTCATCATCGGCGGCAAGTCCAACAACACCGACATCCACGAGACCTTCCGCGCCATGGCCGACGCGCTGCGCGAGCACTTCGGCAGCCATGGCCCAACGCCGCTCACCGTGGTCGCCGGCCGCGGCGGGCCGAACCTGGTGCGCGGCATGGGCGTGCTGCGCGACACCTGCGAGGCGCTCGGCCTGCCCTACCGCCTGTTCGGCTTCGATTCGGCGATGAGCGAGGTGGTCGACTACGCCCGCGAAGCCAATGAATGGATGAAGGCCGGCGGCCGCGACGCCGTCGCCGCGCGCCTGGGGCTCGCCCCCGCGGCCACGGCCGCCTGAGCCCCGACACCCCCGATTCCAAGGAGACAGCCATGTACCAACAAGGCGTTGGTGATTTCAAGTATTACGTGGGCATCAGTTCGCTGGCCCACATCGCGACCCGGCACGACCGGGTGTGCGTGCTCAACATCCTCGGCGGCGAATCCAGCGAGGTCACGCCGGTCGGCCATGCGTGGTCGGGCGGCAACGTGGTGTTCGGCACCTCGCCGGGGCGCCGCGGCCAGGTGCTGGAGACCCCGCTCGGCAACGTCCCGGTCTACAACAGCGTGCGCGAGGGCCTGGACGACGGCCACCGCTTCAATTGCGGCGTGGTCTATCTGCCGCCGTCGGCGGCGCGCGACGGCGTGGCCGAGCTGATCCGGGTGAATCCGGAGCTGAAGAAGGTCTTCATCATCACCGAGAAGATCTCGGTGCATGACGCACGCGAGATCCGCGCCATGGGCCAGCAGCACGGCATCGACATCTTCGGCGCCAACTGCCTGGGCGTGGCCGACTCGTGGAACCAGGTGCGCATCGGCGGCGCCCTCGGTGGCGACAACCCGTCCGACACGCTGCGCCGCGGCTCGATCGCGGTACTGTCGAACTCGGGCGGCTTCACCACCACCATCGCCCAGTACCTGCGCATGGCGGGCTGGGGCACGACCACGCTGGTCTCCAGCGGCAAGGACGTCTACATCCATTACGCCGCGCCGGAGTTCGCCTTCGCCCTCGCCAACGACGCGCGCAGCAAGGCCGCGGTGCTGTACTGCGAGCCCGGCGGCTACTACGAGCGCGACGCCGAGTTCACCAAGCCGGTGGTGGCCTGCGTGGTCGGACGCTGGAAGTCGCGGCTGACGCGCGCGGTCGGCCATGCCGGGGCGATGGCCGGCGGCGAGGACGATGCCGCCGCCAAGGAACGTTGGTTCATGGACAAGTTCGGCGTCGACGGCCTGTACACACCCGATAACCCGGTGTTCTCGGCGAAGGGCGCGGTGGTCACCAACATCGCCCATATCCCCGCCGCGCTCACCGCGGTGATGCGCGCCAACGCCACCCTGCCCGACTTCGAGCCCGAAGGCACAATGGAGCTCAAGCCCTGGTTCGGCGCCAATCTCGGCATCGCGCTGCCGCCGCAACTCGACTTGCCGGTGGTGCCGGCGATCGAGCCCTACCGCAGCCAGATCGCCCGGCTGGCCGAACAGGTCGGCGCGGTGTTCCCGCGCGAAACGATGAAGGACGCCTCGGGCGCCTCGCAGATGGATCCCGCGACCCAGGTCTCCAGCCTGCACGGGGTGAGCGTGCTCGAGGCCGCGCGCCGCCCGCTCGAGGCCAACCTCGGCCTGGCGCTGCTGCGCGAAGCCGGCGGCGACAACGACCGCAAGCTGATCGCGGTGGCGGTCGGCGCCCACCTCAACCTCCATAGCGACCCCGCGCTCGCCGCCACCGAGGCCGCGCGCGCCGCCGGCAATGCGCCCAACGCCGTGCTCGCCGCCGCAATGGCGATCGTCGGCCCAGGCCGCGCCGAGCGCGCGCGCACGATCGTCGCAGCGCTCATCGAGCGCCTGCATGCCGCCGGCCTGCGCGACGCGCTCGACGAGGACTTCGACTGCCGCACGCTCGCCGACGACGCCGATCTGGTCGCGCTGGTCCGCGCCCCGGCGCCCGACGCCCGCGCCGAGGCGATGCTCGCCGGGCTGGCGGCACGCGACGCGCGCTCGTTGCCGGTGCGCCTTTTGCAGCACACCGGCGTGCCCCTGAGTGCCGATGCCGTGCTCGCCGCGATCACCACCACGCTCGCGTGGGGACCGCTGATGCGCAAGCGCGTCTCACGCCTGACCGCCGAGAGCCTGCCATGGTGGATGCAGCTGGTCGGCACCCTGATCGGCGCCTCGGCCCCGGCCGAGCAGCACGAGGCCGGCCGCTTCTGCGGCATCGACGAGGCCGAGATGCTCGGTAGCGGTTCGCTCACCGCGCTCACCTGCCAGGCCCTGCTCGGCCGCGTGCCGCAGCCGGCCGACCTGTTCGCCTACCAGACCCTGGTCGGCATCCTGCTCAGCAACGGCCCCGGCACCATCTCCGCCCAGGGCGCCAAGGGTGCGGTCTCGGCCGACGGCCCGGAAACGCCGCAGCGTGTGCAGCTCAACAAGGCGGTCGTCGGCTTCCTCACCCACACCGGCTACGCCCACGGTGGCAACGGCTTCGAGGGCGTGCAGTTCCTGATCGAGCAGTTTCGCGACAGCGGCCTCGACGACCCGACGGCCGCCCACGGCATCGACGTCGCCGCGCTGGCCCGTCACTGCGCCGAGGAATACGCGCGCTACAAGGCCGAACGCAAGCAGACCGGCAGCGCGGACATCCGCAAGATCCCGGGCGTGAACCACCCGGTGTTCAAGGACCGGCCGGTCAACATCGATCCGCGCGAAGCCTTCATCCGCGAGCTGATGACCGCGCGCAGCGAGGCCAACGTGTTCCACGACTTCTACCACGCCCTGGTGCAGGCGCTGCACGAGGCCGGGGTGTCGCGCACGGTGTATTGCGTGAACATCGACGCGGTGATCGCCGCCCTGCTGCTGCGCCTGACCTGGCAGCCGTGGCGCGAGGGCCGCATCGACGAAGCGCGCCTGGAAGACGCCGCGTTCACCCTGTTCCTGCACGCCCGCATGCTGGGCTGCGCGGCCGAGATCGACGACCACCTGAACCGCGGGCGCAACATGGATACGCGCACGCCAGCGTCGAAATGCCGTCACGTCAGCTGACGCCGCTCACCCGGGGGCGGGCACGCCGCCGCCCCCGGCGAGCCGCGGGCAGCGCTTCCCCCACCCCCACCGGAACCTCACCATGAACGACTCGACCGCCATGCCGCGCGGCGAACCCGCAATCCGCACCATCGCCATGCCCGCCGACGCCAACCCCGCCGGCGACATCTTCGGCGGCTGGCTGATGGCGCAGATGGACCTCGCCGCCGGCAACGTCGCCGCCCGCCGTGCGCGCAGCCGCTGCGCCACGGTGTCGGTGGACCGCATCACCTTCCTGCGCCCGGTGTTCATCGGCGACGAGGTCAGCCTCCACGCCGAGATCGTGCGCGTCGGCCGCAGCTCGATGACGATCGAGGTCGAGGCCTGGCGCCGCTCGCGCGACGGCGAGGAACAGGTCAAGGTCACCGACGCCAGCTTCGTCTTCGTCGCCCTCGACCAGGGCGGACGGCCGCGGGTGATCAGTCCTGGATCCCAGTCCGCGGCAAACACGTAAAGTCGAATCGCTGGCAGGCGCGCAGCTACCCTGATGGAGGCGGAACTCGCCAGAGTTCCGCCTCTATTGCTGTGCGCAAGGGCGGCAGGACAGCGAAAGTGTCGCGATTCGGCCATCACCGGCAGAGGCTTCGAGCAGATCTCCCGGAAGACGCCCGAGATGGCGATCAAGCGGCGACGCACAGTCAACGGGATCGGTAGGGAAGACACCGCTCAGCCACGCCGGCGACCTCAACCTCACCGTCGAGCAGAAGAGGTTCAAGGTGAGCCGTCGAGTCCTCGGGCCTTGCCGCAAAAAAACGGGCGCCCGCAGGCGCCCATCGAAGGCGGCGGCCCGGGACGGGGCCACCGCAAGCCGGATTCCGTCGCAACGCAGAGGCCGGAATCCGCGGAAGTGAGTCTTCAACTCATGCCTGAGCCACCGCGCGGCGGCTGTCGAGCATGCGTGCGACACGCGGGCCCACCAGCATGGCGATGGCCGCCACCCACAGGCCAATCGCGATCGGGCTGGAGAACAGCACGCCGATCTCGCCATCGCTGATCGACAGCGCGCGACGCAGGTTCTGCTCCATCATGTCGCCGAGCACGAAGCCGAGGATGAAGGGCGCGATCGGGAAGTTCATGACGCGCAGTGCATAGCCCAGTGCGCCGACGAGCACACCGACGATGAGGTCGAAGGTGTTGCCATGCACCGCATACACGCCAACCATCGAGATCGCTGCCACACCCGGCACCAGCAGCCACACCGGGATCGACAGGAACTTGACGAACACGCGGATGAGCGGGATGTTCATCACCAGCAGCATGACGTTGGCGATGAAGAGCGAAGCGATCAGGCCCCACACGATCACCGGCTGGTCCTGGAACAGGGTCGGGCCGGGGGTGATGTTGTACAGCGTGAGCGCACCCATCATCACCGCGGTGGTGCCCGAACCGGGCACGCCCAGGGTCAGCATCGGCACCAGCGAACCGTTGGCCGAGGCGTTGTTGGCCGCCTCCGGCGCGGCCACGCCACGCATGTCGCCCTCGCCGAACTGGTGATCCTTGCCCGCCATGCGGCGCTCGCTGGCGTAGCACATCGCCGAGGCGATGGTGGCGCCCGCGCCGGGCAGCACGCCGATGAAGAAGCCGGCGACGGCCGAGCGCAGCATCGTCCACTTGGCGAGCATGAACTCCTTCAGGTTGAACATCATCCGGCCCGACAGCGCGATCGGCTCGGGGTTGGCATGCAGGCCCTGCAGCATCAGCAAAATCTCGCTGACGGCGAACAGGCCGATGACGATGACGATGAAGGGAATGCCGTCGGCCAGATGCAGCATGTCGAAGGTGAAGCGATACACGCCGCTGTTCGAGTCGATGCCCACCGTCGAAAGCAGCAGGCCGATCAGGCAGGCAATCATCGCCTTGGGCAGGGAATCGCCCACCAGGCCGCCCAGGCAGGACAGCGCCAGCACCATCAGCACGAAATATTCCGCCGGACCGAAGGCGATCGCCCATTCGGCGAGCAGCGGCGCGAAGGCGACGATGCCCAGGGTGGCGACCATGGCGCCGGTGAAGGACGCCACCGCCGACATCGACAGCGCCGGACCGGCGAGCCCCTTCTTGGCCAGCGGATAGCCGTCGAGCGTGGTCATCACCGCGCCGGCATCACCCGGCACGTTGAGCAAGATCGCCGAGATGCGGCCGCCGTATTCGCAGCCGGCATACACCGCGCACAGCAGGATCAGCGCCGACTCCGGTGGCAGCTTCATGGCGAAGGCGATCGGCAGCAGGATGGCCACGCCGTTGATCGGGCCCAGGCCGGGTAGCAGGCCGACGACGGTGCCGAGGAAACAGCCGATCAGCGCGATCATCAGGTTTTCGGGCGTCGCCGCGACGGCGAAGCCCTGGGCGAGAAGCGTCAAGGTTTCCATGATTTACCCCGTGATCGCGTTGAGCCACAGCCCGGTCGGCAGCGCGACGTCGAGCAGGCGGTCGAAGAAATAGAACAGGCCGATGCCGAGGCCGACGCCGCTCGCCAGCGCCTGCTTCCAGCTCGCGCCGAACAGACGCGCGACCGGTAGCGTCACCAGCGCGGTGGCGATCACGAAGCCGAGACGGTCGAACAGCAGCGCATAGCCGAGCACGACCAGGAACAGCAGGCCGATGCGCTGCATGACCGGACCCGGCGCCCAGGCAGTCTTCTCGGTCTTGCCGAAGACCAGCGCCAGCGCGAACAGACCGAGCAACGCCAGCACGATCATCGGAAAGGCCTTCGGCCCGACCGGCTCATAGGAAAACGGCGCTTCGAAACCGCGCGCGATGAAGAGGCCGACGAGGCTGATGAGCACCAGCACGCCGCCGAAGATGCGTTCGCTCATGGCGATCTCCCTTCAGGTGAGGGCCGCGCCCGGCAAGGCGCGGAGGGGACAGGAGTGGGGGCAGCGCGCCAGCTGGAGCCTGCACGCGGCGCGGGCGGGTCGTGCCCGCGCCCTTGCCCGAGCGGCGAGGCTTACTGCGCCGTCAAGCCGAACTCGGCGGCGAGCTCGCGATAGCGCGCCACTTCCTTCTGCACGTAGGCCGTCAGGTCGTCACCCGTCAGGTGGTAGGGAAAGAGCCCGCGCTCCTCGCGCAGCTTGTCGAACTCGGGCGTGGCCATCATGGTGTCGAAGGCCTGCAGCCACCACTGGTAGTCGGCATCGGCCACCTTGGGGCCAACGTAGAAGCCGCGCGTGATCGTCCAGTCGACGTTGTAGCCTTGCTCCATCGCGGTCGGAATGTCGGCCAGCTCACCCTTCAGGCGCTCGGGCGCCAGGATGGCGAGCACCTTGATGCGACCGCCCTTGAGGTGGCCGAGCACCTCGGAGGCGTCGCCGGAGTAAGCCTGGACATGGCCGCCCATGAGCGCGGCCATCGCCTCGCCACCGCCTTCGAAGGCCACGTAGCGCATGTTCTTGTGATTGACGCCGGCCTCGCGCGCGATCAGCGCCGACTTCATCCAGTCCTGGCTGCCGACCGAACCGCCAGCGCCATACACCACCTTGCCCGGATTGGCGCGGGTGGCCTCGATCAGGTCCTTCAGGCTCTGGAAGGGCGCGTCGGCGCGCACGATGATGGCGCCGTAGTCGGCACCCACCGCAGCCAGCCACTTCACGTCGTTCTCGTTGTACTTGCCGAACTTGCCGATCGCCAGGTTCAGGAAGGAACCGCCCGAGAAGGCGACGATGGTACCGGCTTCGGCGGGGCGGTTGGCGATCACGGTGTTGTAGGCCACGGCGCCGATGCCGCCCGGCATGTAGGTGACGCGCATCGGCGCCTTCAGGAGGCCGCCGTCCTGCAGGCCGCTCTGTGCCAGCTTGCAGGTGAGGTCGAAGCCACCACCCGGCTTGGCCGGGGCGATGCACTCGGGCTTGGCCGGCTCGGCGTGGGCGACGCCGGCGGCAAGGGTGGCAAACACCGCGGTAGCGGCGGCAAAAAGGGTCTTCTTGAGCATCACGGCGATCTCCTCCGATTATCGATTCGTCTATCCCGGAGCAGAACCGCCTCGCCCCAAGTGGAGCGGACGATACGAAGACGTGCTTTCGATAGCCTTTCAGTGTTGCAGGCCTCCTCTGCCGATCCTCACGACAGGCCCTCGCCCAATGCCGCCGCCGCCGCCGCGAGCACCGCTGCACGCCGGTCATCCCCGGCGTCTGCGCGCAACGCGAGGAAACCGGCCAGCAAGCCAAGCTGCTTTGCCACCGAACCGAGCTGCCGCGGCGACACCGCAAGCATGCCCAGTGCATCGCGGTAGGCCTGCACCAGCCTGGCGGCCGCGGCGTCCTCCTCCTCGACGACATCGCCGACGAGCCAGCGCGTAAGCGCGCAGTCCGCAACCACGGCACCATCGAAGAAGTCGAAGCTGCGCGCAAAGCGCCTGCGTGCGGCAGCCAGACAGGCATCGAGCACGGCAGCGTCGATCGACTCGCCGAGCAGCCAGCCCAACTGCAGGCGGTTCATGCACGGGTAGGGGTTCCAGTCGGCCTGCGCCGGATCGCCCTCGCCGAGCGCGTAGGCATCATGCGCGCGCAACAGGTCATCGCGCACACGTGCCCAGGCGGCCGTGCCCGCAGCGCGTGCGGAAGGCTTGCCGCCGTCGGCCACCAACCCGGCATCGGCCTGTAGCTGGCGCAGCTGCACCAGGGCGCGCCGCTTCCAGGCGCTGCCCAGGATCGCCTGACGCTGCAGGCTGGCTGGCATCCCAGCCTGCGGCGAGGATGCGTCCGCCACGGCCGGCGCGGCAGAAGCGATCAGGATCAGCGCGCGCATGCGCGCAATGGCGTCATCCACAAGGCCCAGCGCACGCACCAGATCCTGCCCCTCGCCCGGCTGGCTGAGCTGCTCGGCCAGCCGGGCCTCGACATTGGCCAGCAGTTCGATCGCCGCGATCGGCACCGCCCCTCGCGACGAGTCCTCCGCGATTGCACGCAGCAAGGGCGCTCGGGCCGCGTCGAAACCGCCCACATCGCCGTAGGCGGCATACAAGCGGCCGAGCGCCTGCTGCACATCCGGGCGCGCTAACCACTGCGCGGGCAGCCGGCCCAGGCGGCGGTCGATGCGGCGCTGCAGTGCCCGCAAGCCGGATTCGCGCTGCTCGCCGCGGATGCTGTGGCCGTCCAGCCAGAGTTGGTCCAGCCAGTCGAGCAACTCCTCGGGCGCCAGCAAGGTCCCGTCCTCACGCTCGGCACGCTGGTCCACCCGGAGCTGGAAGGCGGGATCGCCATAGGCCTGGTAGGCGCCCCAGGTGTTGCAGTCCGGATGGCGGTGCAAGGCCTCGGCACGCGCCTCGAACACTGCATCGCCGAAGCGCATGCCCTCGATCGCCATCGCGCTGAAGAAGCGCTCGGCAAAGGTCTGCGCCGCATCGTCGCGCACCTCCCAGCCGGCTGCGACCACACAGCGCACACCCATGTCGATGAGCTCGCGCGCCAGGCTGGCAGCCAGACGGTGCGCACCCTGTGCAACGTCGACCTTGCCGAGGTGGCAGCAGCTCAGGAAGACGAGGTCGGGTACCGTCTCCATCAGGGCAATCTCGGCTGCGGTCAGCAACAAGCCATCGGACAGCACGACCCCGCTGCGGTAGCTGCCGTCAGCGGCACGGCAGGCGTGGATGCCATGCGCGGCAATCACCAGCACGCGGCTGGGGCGCGCAAAGAGACGGGCATACACATCGCCGGCCAGCGCGTCCGGCGGCGCATGGCTCACCGTATAGCCGGCACCCTCAAGGATGCGCACCACGGCCTCACCCTCGCGCACAGCGCCCTCCAGACTGGGCAGGCGGTCGGGGCGCGGCGTGCCGTCGGCATCCACGCGAGGCTTCCAGCCCGGCCCGCCGAACTGCACGTGGTATCCCTCGGTACTCGGGTTGGCGATGACGCAGGCCGTCATGGCGTCGGTACGCACGACATTGTGCCGGTAGCTGCGGGTCATGAACTGGCGCACCATGCGGCTGCGGCTCACCAGCGGCTCGCCGTCATCCTCCATCAGTTCCCAGGGCAAGTTGGCGGTGCTTTCGTCGACCACCAGGATCAGGTTGCGCGCCTTGCGCGCTGCCGCCTTGAACTCCACCGGCACCAGCAGCTGGAACAGGGTGTGGCCGAAGCTGCCCTCACCGCCGCGGTAGCGGGTAGACGCAGGCCCGGTCAGTGCTTCATCGGCCAGGCGTTCGATGAGACCGGGCTGGCGCGCTTGCACGACAACTTCTGCACGCGCCTTCTCGCCCATGAAGGTGAAGCGGAAGCGCCGGGCATGGCGGATCAGCGGCGTGGGCGCATCGATCAATGCTGCGGTCTCGCCGTCGGCATCGGTGACCGCAAGGCGCGGCCAGTAGTCGCCGAAGGGGGTCACGCTCAGGCGCTGGCGCACGCCTTCGCCATGGCGCAGCGGCTCGGACAGGTCGAGGCGGGCGCCCAGGCGCTCGAGTTCGGCGGCGAGGCTTTTGTCGAGCACGCTCACTGCATGGGCCGCAGAGATGGCGGCATCACGATAGAGCTCGATCAACTCCAGTTCGACAATGCGCCCGACCGGCCCTCTGCGCGCCTTGGCGCACTGGGCGTAGTCGCGATTGGCGAGCAGCACGCCGCGCACCACCGCCTTCACCGCCTCGCCGACGTCCAGGCTGGCCGCGGAGTTGCTGCCGACCAGCAGGCTTGCGAGGCGCAGCGGAATCGCAGTATCGGGCTGACGGCCGCGGCCATCGCAATGGTCCTCGCCGTAGCGGTCGGACGCATGCAGCAGGTAGCGCAGCGCGCCGGCCCGCACGGCCTCGGTCACCCCCTCGGCACCGAGCGCCCCCATCTCGCCCAGGCCGACCACCACCGCGCCACGGCTGGTGCCGCGCAGGCGCTCCTCGGCGCTGCGCGGCATCAAAACCACGGTCGCATCGCCCAGCTCGCCGGAATGGATGCCCAGGCGCTGGCGGTGGCTGAGGGCACCATCGACCAGCCAGCGGTCGATGACGGCCTCGGCGCCCGCGATCGGGTCACCACGGTAATGCCCGCACAGCAGCGGGATCTGTACGAAGCGCAGATCCATCGCGCGCACACCCACGCGCAGCACGCTGCGTCGCCGCTGCGGCAGCGCCGGAACACGGCCGCCGAGCGCACGGCTGGCGAGCTCGGCCTCGGTCGGCCAGGCGGGCGGTGGCCCGGCGCGGTAGTCACGCACGGGGACGCGCGCCGTCTCGCTGCGGCTGAGCGGCAGCCGGCCCAGGCGCAGCGGTGTCCCGCGCGTGAGCAGGGCCTCGATGTCGGCAAAATGATCCGCCGTGCTGGTCAGCCCCATGTGGTCGGCGGCCATGTGCCAGCAGCGCTCGTCCGGCAGGCCGGCAAGCCGCCCCGAGGCCCAGGTCACCGAACCGTCGCCATGGGGCGTGCCGCGCATGCGCACGAAGGGCCGGCTGCCCTCGTCGAGCAGGACCAGGCCGCAGGGCGTGTTGTCCGCGTTGCCGAACACGTAAGCGATGCGTTCGGGCGCCTGCGCGACCCAGCCGGTATCGGCGACTGCAGTCCAGAACGCGCGTGCCTTGTCTAGCACGCGCTGGGTCGGCTTGCCGGCAAGGCGACGGCCGAACCAGAAGTCATCATTGATCGCGCCGAGCTCAGCCCAGGTCTCGGCGCGATAGTAGTCCTTGGGCGCCACGCCGCCGCTGTCGACAAAGCCGGGCGCAGGCAGCAGATGCACGGCACCGGGGAAGCCGGCGACGATGTCGAGCACGGCCTGCAGGCCCTGGCGCAGGTCCAGGCGGGCGAGCATGCGGATGGTGTCGGACTGGCCTAGCAGGGTCTCGACCAGCAGGTGCGAGCCCTGGTTGGGCGTGCCGAGCATGAGCAGGCGCACACCCTGGCCGGGACGGGCGACGATCTCGGCCCACAGGCCGGGGTCGGCCGCGAACGCCGCGCGCACCACCAGCCCGCCCATGCTGTGCGCCAGGATGCGCAACGGCTGGTCGGGGTGGTCCTGCAAGGCCTGGCGCAGGCGCCCGGCGAGCGCCTTGCCGAGCTCGGCGATCGGCTGGCGCCAGTCGTAGTCGTGGCGGATCACGCGGTGGCCGGACTCGAGGTAGCCGGCGAGCCGACCGTAGGCCATGCCGACCAGGCCGGCCGGACTCACCGCCTTGCTGCTGTCGATGGCAATGCGCACCAGCCTGCCGCGCGCCAGTTCGATCGGGTCGAGCCAGATCCGCCGCCCATCCGCAGCCAGGTGCGAGCCCATGATGCCGGGCAGGAAGAACAGCACCGGCACGGTGTTGGCGGCCGGCTCGGGCTCGCCCCGGCTGGCGCGGGTGGCGAGCGCAGGGTCGATCACCGGCAGCGCCAGTGGCGCCCAGGCCGCCAGCGCCGGGTCCTTGTCCGCCAACGCGCCTGCACGCAGCCAGGCGGCGAGCGCGGCCGGCAAGGGCACGCCGTCGCGCTGAACCTCGTCGCGGAAATAGCGGAAGTGATTGACCTCCGGCCCTTGCACGAAGATCGCACGGTGTGCCGGCAGGCTGGCCGCGACCGGGCCGTCCGCCAGTGTCTCGGCGCCACTGTCGGCAGTGGCCGCACGCGCCACCAGGCCGCCGTACATCGAGTCGGTGTCCACCACCAGGTCGTTGCGCGCGCGGTCGAACAGCGCCCAATCGACGAACATCACGCCGATACGCTGCAATACACCGCCCCCCTCGATATCACCCGCGATGACGCCCACCTTCACGGTCGCGGCGATGCGGGCGCGGCCAAGCAGCATGCCCATCGGCGCTTCGGGCAGCATCGCCTCGATGCCCGGCACCACCTGCGGCTGCAGGCGCTTGTCGGCAATCTCGAGCACCACGCGGGCGAGAAACTGCAGGCCACGATCGGCCACCGCCTTGGCCTTGGCCGCCGCGGCCGGCGCCAGCACGCCGACCGCCGCGCCCACACCCCACGATCCGGCGCGCCGCACCAGGTTGAGCAGCCCGGACAGGAACACGTCGAGGTTGTCGGACAGCAGCGCGGTGCCGCGCGCGGGCGCGGCCACGCGCACATAGCGCTCGACCGTGATGGCGCGCTCGACCAGCAGGGCGGCAAGGCGGCGCAGCTTGGCGCGCTCGCCGGCGGCATAGGCTTCGGTGTCGGCCTCAGCGTCCGCCTTGGCACTGCCCCGCAGCGCTGCCAGCGCGGGCATGCTGCTGCGGTAGTCGTCGATCAGGGCATCCAGCGCACCATCGCCACCGTCCAGGCACAGCAGGTCACCAACCAGACCGCCGCGTGAATGCGTCACCAGGCTGATCGTACTCCCGGCTGGCAAGGTCTCCACCAGCGCCAGCGCATTGTCGATCGGGCTCTGGGAGAAGGTCCGGTGCTCGTAGCCGAAGATGCGATCGCCGAAGCGCTCCTTGAGCACCGCCCACGCTGAACTGCCGCGCAGATCGCCGAAGCCGCCCAGGATGTGCGAACCGGTACCGTGGATGAAGACAAGCAAGGCGCCCGCCCTGGCCGCCCTGTCCAGGCGCGCGTCGCCCGCCCGGCACAGATCCTCGCGGGCGAGCGCGCCGCCATCCCAGGCGTACAGACCGGGTTCGCCTGCCAGCCGGTCCTCGATCATCGCCATCAGTGCGGTCGCGCCCTTGCGCGAGGCCCAGGCTGCCGCCCAGTCCTCGACCTTGCCGCCAGCAAGATCGAGCAGCTTGTCCTTGGCCGCCTTGCCCACTGCATCCTCGGGCAGGTGCAGCCGGCTCACCCGCCGCCATACCCAGCCCAGCGCACCGCGGGTGCTGTCCTGGGTGTCGCGGAAACCGGCGAAGTCGACCGCGCCATCCGCATCGACGAGTTCGGGCCGGGTGCGCGCGAGCTGTTCTGCAAGCGCATCGGCGCGAATGAAGATGGTCGTGCCATCCTCCGCCTCCAGGGCGAGCAGGCCCGCATCCTCGTCCAGGCCATGGACAACGGGCGCTTCCTCGCTACGGCTGGCAGCAGCCAGTTCCAGCACTTCGGTAACCTCGAGGCCAGGCACGAGCGCAAGCGCATCGCTGCCATCGGCACGGCTGCCTGGCAGGCTGAGAAGCGATGGCGGGCGGGCGTCGGCCAACGCCGAAGCGGGCGTCGACAGCGGCAGCTTGAGCAGGGTACGGGCGGCGCGGGCAGCCTTGCGTCTGGCCATGGGGATGCTCCCGGATGAGGGTTGGGGTCAGGCCGGAGGGTGGCGCCTGGTTCAAGGATGACGCCAGAAAGCATGGGCGCGAAAGCGCGCATGCAACCACCATGCATTGGCAGCAGGCGCCCGCAGCACGTTGCGTGTCCCAGCCTGGGATTCGAGCGGCTGCACGACCTCGCCGCGGGCATTGCGGCGGGCAACAGCGCCGTCGCGCTCGGGGACGACGACGGTAATGTGGCCCGGGCTGTTGAGGTCGCGGCGCTGGGCGACGATCAGGCACACCTCACCTGCATTGGCGGCGGCCTGGAGCAGGGTCGGATCGACCTCACGCACCCAGCCGAAAGCGGTGCCATGGTCTTCCAGCCAGTCGAACAGGGCGTTGGCGTTGAGTTCGCGCACAGTCTGCCCGTAGCTGACCGCCACCGTCTCACCCGCGGCGATGCGGCGCAGGGCCGGGCCGGACCACCACACCCGCGGCAGGTAGGCCCCGCAAAGGTAGGCAAAATCGGTCGCATAGATGTTGCAATAGGTCGCCCCGCCTTGGGGCTGATAACGCCGATGGGCGGGCGCAGCGACGTCCAGATAATCGACAATGGCATCCAGCGCCGCCGCACGCGCCTGCGTCGTGCGTCCGCCGCGCGCCGGTCGTCCCTCCTCGCCGAGCGGGTAGGCGCGCCCACCGTCACGCGCGCGCGTGATATCGGCACGTCCCTGCTGCATGTGTGCAGCCGGCAAGCTCGCCGCAGCCGCCTCGGAGGCCACGGCGGTGCGCGCACGGCCGCGCACCAGGGGCTCGAGGAAGCGCGCAGCAACGAAGCCTTCGCGCAGCACACCATCGAGCAGGATCCGCACGCGCACCCAGACATCGGCATCCGCCGCGCCCAGCACTTCGACCAGGCAGCCCTGCGCCAGCGTCGCCATGCGTGTATTGTCCGCGGCACGCGGCGCAGTACGCAGATTCAGGGCAGCGGGCACCACCTTGTGCGTTGCCTTGAACACCGGGCCCGCATGCAGCTCGACCGCCCCGCGCGCGGCAAGCTCGGCAAGCGCGCGCCTGGCCTTCTCGAGCAGTTCGCGGCGGTGGGCAAAGCCATTCAGGCCGCCATTGACGCGTCGCGTGATCGTACTCAGGTCATCGACATCGGCAAGCGCATTGAGACCGTTCCGCTCCCAGAAATACACTGCGGACTGGACTGCATACTGGGTGGCCACACGCTCGGGCATGGCGACGACGTCATCGCCGATCCAGGCCGAGAACGCGCGATAGTTGCTCTTGCCCGTGAGTTGGATCAGGCCACGACCGCGGTAGCGGTAGCCGTCGCCCGTGGCCTCGGCACCATTGCCCATGCGCCCGCCATAGACACGATTCCCGATGCGCTCGGGCTGGTTGGCATGCGCTGCGGCCTCCGCAGCAGTGGGAAAGTAACGCGGGAACACCGCCTGCAAGCGCTCGGCCGAGTAGTTCATGTTCTCGACCGTGGTCTTCAGCATCCCCGACTCATGCATGAGCTGGGCAAGGAAATGGGCGACCCGCAGGCTGGAGTCGATGCCATGCACCGCCATCGCGGCATTGAGACTATCGAGGTACTTGTCGGCGTTCGCCGCACTGGCCCCCATGCGGGTGAGCACTTCACGCGTGATCGACATGTCCCCTCTCCGGTCGTCCGTCCCGCTCCAACTTAAGCCCATGGAATGGCGCAATTCAAGCCTGCTCGAGCAGACGCAGAACCAGCGGCGGCAGGGCACGGCATAATGACGGCCACCCGCCCCCTCGGACGCCGCGCAGATGGACACCGCCCACACCCCGACGCCGGCTGCATGCAAGCGGGCACGCGCCATCGCTTGCACCTGCATCGCCATCGCCCTGCTTGCACCCGCCGGCGCGTACGCGGCCGAGATCGTCACTGCGGCCATCGGCCCCGGCACGGAAGCCGATCATGAACTCGAACTGATCTGCAGCGAGCTGAAGGACAGCGACCACACGCGTCTCGTACTCCGCCTGCTGCAGCCGGCAGCGGGCGCACCGGCCGCCATCACCCGCTTCGAGATCGTCACTCCGGAGTTTCTCTGGCCCGCACCGGGTCAGGCCGAGAGCGCGCGCTTTGCAGCCGGCCTCAGCGATGCGTCACCGGACCTCGCCACAGCACTGCATTTTGAGACGCTGCACGATGCCGCAGGCGCGCTCCGCCTGGTGGATTTCCACGCCATCGATCCGGATGCCGTCGCCTTCGAGGGGCTGCGTGGGTCGCTTGCCATGCACGAGCCCTGGCAGGATGGGCGCGCACTGGGGTCCCTGTTCTACGCCGGCACCGGAAACCGTCTGCAACTCGTCGCCGTGCAGTGCAGCCGCTTCGTTCTCGCCAGGGCGGATGACTGAACGGCTCAGGCGCGCCAGGTGGCACGCCCCGCGTGCTTGGCGCGGTACATCGCGGCGTCGGCCTCGGCAATGAGGTCGGCTGGTGTCTCGGCATCGCGCGGATAGAAGGCCACACCAACACTGGCTGAGATGCTCACCACTTCACCGTCGATCTCGAAAGGCTCGGACAGGCGGTCTACGAGCTTCTGGGCAGACTGCCCCGCGAGATCGCGCGCCGGGTTGGCAGGGATCAGCACGACGAACTCGTCGCCGCCCAGACGCCCCACGGTATCCTCGCTGCGAAACAGCTGTTCCAGGCGCCGCGCGACCTGGCACAGCAAGCGGTCACCGAAAGCATGGCCAAAACGATCGTTGATCGGCTTGAACAGATCGAGATCGACGAACAGTGCGATGACTTCCGAGCCTTCGCGCCGGGCGTGCAGGATCATGCGCTCCAGCCGATCGAGCAGGAGGGCGCGATTGGGCAGGCCGGTCAGCATGTCGAAGTTGGCACGTCGCCAGATGTCATCCGCCTCGCGCCGGGATTCGGTGACGTCGGCAACCAGCACCAGCCGCTTGTGGCGTCCGCCTTCGTCGCTGCTCATCCGCGTCACGCGTGCATGAGCAATGTAGCGGGCGCCGTCAGGTCTCATGCCGACGAAGTCACCACCACGCATGTCCTCGCCCTCCACGTCCAGCAGGGCCAGCAGATCGTCAGCCGCTGTCGTCTCGCCGCACAGCATCGCGGGGCTTGCGCCGTGGAGCACCTCCTCGGTGTGACCGCTGATCTCACACAGGGCCGGGTTGGAAGCGACGATGCGCATCGCATCATCGACCACCATGATGCCCTCGGCCATGTTGTCCACCAGATTCCTGGTGCGTGCCTCGCGCACGGCCAGCCGGCGCATCACCTGTGCCGAGCGCGCGAGTGCATAGAGGAGCCCGGAGACGGCGAGCAGGAAGAAGATGCTCAGGAACACTCCTCGCGTGATGCCCTGCTCGCGCGCCTTCCTGACCGGCGCGAGCACGTCATCGAGCGCCAGGCCCGAAACCATGACCAAGCCGGACGACAAACGGCTCCAGCCAAAAATGCGGGAAACGCCATCAGCGACACTCTCGGCAAGGTAGTCGCCTTCCATAAGCGCTGGCTGATCGATGAAGTCGCGCCTCAGACGCAACTGCTTGCCGTAGTGTTCAGGCCCGCTCAGCGAGCGCATCAACAGTTCGCCATCGCGACCGACCAGCGTCAGCATGTCTCTCCGCCCCGGCTCGAGTTGCGCCAGCGTCTCGGCCCAGGTCTCGACCGACACCGCAATCGACACCACGCCCGCGAACACGCCATTGTCGCGGATCGCCCTCGCGACCTGGATGCTCCAGCGCTGGGTCAGCCGCCCGAGCACGGGTTCGCTGACGACGAGGATGTCATCCTCGGCGTGCGCCAGGCGGGCGTAGTAGTCGCGATCGCCAAGATAGTTGCGCGGTGACGGACCAAGCGAGGAGTAGCTCAGGTAACCATCGTGGTCGATGATGAACAACTGGAGCACGAAATTGCTCGGCATGTCCTGCAGCGCAAGCCGGGTCTGGCGCTCGATGGCGGCATGGCCGTCGGAGACGGCCGCGCGCACCGACCTGATGGCCAGGTCCAGGCTGTCGAGCCTTGCCTGCACCAGTTCCCCCACGGCCTTCGCCTGCCCACGCGCCTGATGGCGCGCGCGCTCGACCGTTGCCGCCTCGGTCTGGTCCATGCTGCGCAACATGTCCGACCACCCGAAAACGAGCGCGAACAGGGTCAATACCACGATCGCGGCACGAATCGTATTCAGCGGCCATGGCATGACCTGCATTCTCAAGGAGTGCCGCGGCAAGACAGTCTCCGGCTGTTGTCGTCGGGGCGAGGGTCCTACCCCCAAGCCTATCGCTGCTCGATGGTACTACGAGCCTGCCAGCCCGATTGACCCAAACGGCATTGTTCCGACCAGCGTGCTGTTTCAGCCGCTGGCCGGCGGCAGAAGGAAGAGCAACAGTGACAGGGTCACCCGCGCACAAGCCCCACAGGCACGGACATCAGCCGCTGTTGCGCAAGCCCGCCGCGATGCCGTTGATCGAGATATGGATGCCGTTGCGGGTGCGCTCGTCGCTGCCGGCAGCGGCGGCGGCTTCGCGGTGGCGGCGCAGCAGCTCGACCTGGACGTGGTTGAGCGGGTCCAGGTAGGGGAAGCGATTGCGGATCGAGCGCTTGAGCAGTGGGTTGCCGTCGAGCAGCGCGGCCTGGCCGGTGATCTTGAGCACCGCCTCGACGGTGGCCTGGTGCTCGGCGCGGATGCGCCCGAAGATCGCCTCGCGCAGCGCGGCGTCCTTGACCAGCTCGGCGTAGCGGCTGGCGATCGCGAGGTCGGTCTTGGCCAGCACCATGTCCATGTTCGACAGCAGGGTCTGGAAGAAGGGCCACTCGCGGTTCATGCGCTGCAGCAGCGCCAGGCCGTCCGCGGGCTGGCGGGCGAGCAAGGCCTGCACCGCGCTGCCAAAGCCGTACCAGCCCGGCAGCATCACCCGGCACTGCGACCAGCTGAAGACCCAGGGGATGGCGCGCAGATCCTCGATGGCGGTGCTCTTCTTGCGCGAGGCCGGGCGGCTGCCGATGTTGAGCGCGGCGATCTCGCTGATCACGGTCGATTCCCAGAAGTAGCGCTCGAAGCCCTCGGTCTCGTAGACCAGGCCGCGGTAGGCGGCGAAGGCGGCGTCCGACAAGGCCTGCATGGCCTCGAGGAAGGCCGCCGGGGTGGGCGCGGCGCTGGCCGGGCGCAGGCTGGTCTCGAGCGTGGCGGCCACCAGCACCTCGAGGTTGCGCCGGCCCACTTCCGGGTTGCCGTACTTGGCGCCGATCACCTCGCCCTGCTCGGTGAGCCGGATCTGGCCCTGCACCGCGCCCTCGGGCTGAGCGAGGATGGCCTGGTAGCTCGGCCCGCCGCCGCGCCCCACCGAACCGCCGCGGCCGTGGAACAGGCGCAGGCGCACGCCGTGGCGGGCGAAGGTGGCCACCAGCTCGCCCTCGGCCTTGTACAGCGCCCAGCCCGAGGTGAGGAAGCCGCCGTCCTTGTTGCTGTCCGAGTAGCCGAGCATGACCTCCTGGGTGTGGGCGCGCGCCTCGAGCAGGCCGCGGTAGGCCGGGATCGAGAACAGGCGTTCCATCACGCCGGCGGCGTTCTCCAGGTCGCCGATGGTCTCGAACAGCGGCACGATGTTCACGTCGAGCGCGTTCTCGAGCGGGCGCAGCAGGCCGGCCTCCTTCAGCAGCACGGCCAGCTCGAGCAGGTCGGAGACGTCGTCGGTCTTGGAGATGATGCAGTTGCGGATGGCGGCGCTGCCGTAGCGCTGGTGGATGCCGCGCGCGGCGCGGAAGATGGCGAGCTCGCCCGCGCTCTCCTCGGAGTAGGCGACGTGGGGCGAGGCGAGCGGGCGCGCGGTGGCGAGCTCTTCGAGCAGCAGCGCGCAGCGCGCGGCCTCGTCAAGGCTGGAATAGGCAGTGCCGGGACGGGCCACTTCGAGCAGCTCGGCGACCACGCGTTCGTGCACGTCCGAGTTCTGGCGCAGGTCGAGCGGCGCGAGATGAAAGCCGAACACCTTCACCGCGCGGCGCAGGTGGCGCAGCCGCCCGCGCGCGAGCGCGGCCGAGCCGTTGGCCACCAGCGAGTGGTGCAGAGTGTCGAGGTCCTCGGCGAGCGCGTCGGCGCCGGCATAGGGCTCGGCCGCGGCCACTGCGGGGCGGGCCGGGGCGTGCCCGAGCAGCGCCTGGTAGGTGGCCGCCAGGCGGGCGTAGATGCCGGTGATGGCGCGCCGGTAGGGTTCGTCGCTGCGGTGCGGCGAGTGGTCGGGCGAGCGCTCGGCCAGCGCCAGCAGCGCCTCCGAGGCGGAGACCAGGCCCAGCCCGAGCGAGAGCTGCGAGCCCAGGGTGTGCAGTTCGGTGAGGTAGTAGCCCAGGGCGACGGCCGCCTGCATGGCGAGCGCGCGCTCGAGCACCTCGGCGGTGACGAAGGGGTTGCCGTCGCGATCACCGCCGATCCAGCTGCCCACCTGCACGAAGGCGGCCAGCTCGGGCGCGCCCAGCGCCGGGTCGGCCGCGGCCAGGCGGTCTTCCAGGCTGGCGTACAGACGCGGCAGCTCGCGCAGGAAGGTGGTGTCGAAATACGACAGGCCGTTATTGACCTCGTCGATCACCGACAGCTTGGCGGTGCGCAGCATGCGCGTCTGCCACAGCGTGAGCACCGCGCGGCGCAGCGCCTCGTCGCTGGCGGCGGCCTCCTCGGGGGTGAGCTGCATGCGGTCGCGCTCGTCGAGCAGGCGCGCGATCACGGTCTCGCAGTTGAGGATGCTCTTTCGTTGCACCTCGGTGGGGTGGGCGGTGAGCACCGGCGACACCAGCGCACCGTCAAAGAACGCGACCAGGCCTGCAGCATCGGTCACGCCGCTGTCGAACACCGCCTGCAGCGCGTGCGGCAGGCTGCCCTCGCGCGGGGCCGAGCCCGCCACCAGGTGCGCGCGCGAGCGCCGGATGTGGTGCTGGTCCTCGGCGATGTTGGCCAGGTGCGAGAAGTAGCTGAAGGCGCGCACGACCTGGATCGTCTGGTCGCGCGACAGCGCATCGAGGATGTCCTCGAGCTCGCGCCGGGCCGCAATGTCGTCGTCGCGGCGAAAGCGCACCGAGTTCTGGCGGATCTGTTCGATGCAGTCGAAGGTCGCATCGCCCTCCTGCTCGCGCACGGTGTCGCCCAGGACACGCCCGAGCAGGCGGATGTCCTCGCGCAATGGGTGGTCCTTGGTCAGCAGGGGGTCAGCGTGCATCGTGTTCTCCAGTGAATCAGGCAGATTCATGTTCAGGACTGGGCAAGGGCGCCCAGGCGCAGCACTGCCGCCACGTTACGCGCTGTCAGCTCGACGTTGGCGGCGGCTTCACCGAGCGCCTCATCCAGCGTGCATGGCCTGCTGAGCACGCTGAACACGGCATCGATGCCGTGTGCGTGGACCACACCGACATTGGCACCGAGCGAACCGGCGATGCCGATCACCGGCTTGCCGTGGCGCTTGGCGACGCGAGCGACCCCGATCGGGGTCTTGCCATGGACCGTCTGGAAGTCGATGCGGCCTTCGCCTGTGATCACCAGATCGGCATCGCGCACATGGGCATCGAGATCCACTGCGGCAGTGACGATCTCGATGCCGGGCTTCAGGCTGGCGCCGAAAAAGGCCAGCATCGCCGCCCCAGTGCCACCGGCTGCGCCCGCGCCAGGCACGCTATCGACCGCCACGCCGAGGTCGCGCTCGACGATGCGGGCCAGGTGGGCGAGGTTGGCGTCCAGGGTCTGCACCATCGCTGGCGTGGCGCCCTTCTGCGGGCCGAACACCGCCGAGGCACCGCGTGCACCGGTGAGCGGGTTATCCACGTCGCACGCAACCTCGATGCGGCACTCGGCCAGGCGGGGGTCGAGTGCGGAGACGTCGATGCGCGCGAGCGCGGCGAGCGCACCGCCGCCAGCGCCGATGTCCCGCCCCTGCGCATCGAGCAAGCGGGCGCCAAGCGCCTGCACCATGCCCGCACCACCGTCGTTGGTGGCACTGCCGCCGATGCCAAGGATGAAGCGGCGCGCGCCGGCGTCGAGCGCTGCGCGGATCAGCTCCCCGGTGCCGCGCGAGGTGGTGAGGCGGGGATCACGACGTGCCGGAGGCACCAGGGCGAGGCCGCTGGCCGCGGCCATCTCGATCACAGCGGTGTCGCCATCGCCGGTAAGGCCGTAAAAGGCTTCGACGCAATCACCGAGCGGCCCCGTGACGGTGACCTTCTCGCGGCGCCCATCGGTCGCGGCGACCATGGCATCGACCGTACCCTCACCGCCGTCGGCCACCGGCACCAGAACGTACTCGGCATCGGGAAAAACCTGGCGGAAGCCCGCCTCGACGGCGTGCGCCACTTCCAGCGCCGAAAGGCTCTCCTTGTACGAATCGGGGGCAATGACGATCTTGTTCATGGGCTGTCTCCGGTCACTGCGGCCTGGATGTCCGCTGACAGAGAGCTTAGTGGCTTTCACACACCCTCGCCTCCACTTAAATCACAATAAAAACGGTCTCATAAGAGTATAAATTGTGATTAATTACAAACTCAGGCTTCGATCGAGTTCGAGGCCGATGAACAGCAGCAGGCAATCGCCAAGGCGCGAGAGGTCTAGCCCAGTGAGCTCGCCAACCTTGCGCAGGCGGTAATCGAGCGTGTTTCGATGCACATGCAGCGCTGCCGCACTCGGTACTGCCTTCATGTCGTGGGCGAACCAGGTCGCGAGCGTGCGCCGCAGCTGGCCTTCGCGGTCATGTTCGGCCAGCCTGCGCAGGGGTCGCTGCAGTTCCTCCGCGCGCCAGCCCTCGCCCAGGCCGGAAAGCAGGACGGGCAGTGTGAGCTCGTCGTAGCACAGTACGACGTCCTGCGGACGGTGGCGTCGACCTGCCTGAAGAGTGGCGCGCGCAGATTGCCAGGCGCGCGCCAAGCCCTCCCTACCGCCAAAATGGCCACCCAGGGCGAGGCGCACGGGGCCGCCAGCCTCATCCACCAGGCGCAGCTGTAGCTTATCGAGCAGCGCGCGTAACCCGTCGGGCCACCGGTCGACGTCCGCCTGCGGCCACAGCACGGCCAGTTCGCGCAACGAGACGGCCGCACACAACAGCCCGGGCACGGCCGATGCCAACACACGGCGAAGCCGCTGCTGACAGGCGAGCAAGCCATCCGCATCGAGCGCTTCGTCGGCCAGCTCGACAAGTATTGCCGCCCGCGGCTGCGCAAGGTCGATGCGGAGCTGATGTGCCCACACCTCCAGGCCTGCCGCAGCGGGTGCGACACCGATCAGTTGCAGCACGAGTTCGTCGCGCAAGCGCTCGTCACGCGCGAGCGTCTGCAGCCACTGCGCCTGCTCGAGCATGGTCTCGGCCGCCATGCGCACCAGCTCGGCATGCTCGCGCATTGCCGCCGGGTCACCGCTCAGGCCAACCACACCGACGACTCTGCCCTCTGCGCGCAAGGGCAGGTTGATGCCTGCCCGTGCGTCCTGCAAGCGGCTCGCCATGGCCTCGTCGATCTCGATCGTGCGCGCCTGGGCGAGCACGAGCAAGGCGCCATCGTGGCGGGTACCGATTCGCGTGCGGTCGCCGCTGGCGATGATGAGGCCGCGCTCGTCCATCACATTGACGTTGGTGCGCAGGATCTGCATCGCGCGATCGACGATGGACTGTGCAAGTGACGCATCGAGCAGGAACATGGCTACAGGCCGGCAACTGATGAGCACCACATGCTGCCGCGCAGCGCGGGGACAGACAAGTAGCGATCGATTGCCTCAAGTCGGATCAACACACTTGCCTGGGACGCAGACATGAATCGGAATGTATTCCAGGCCGATGCACCGCGAAGCCATCCAGCGATGAGCCGAGATCCCGCCAGACATGCGTATCGGAGCCCATTCCAGAACGCGTCCCGCTGCCACCGCGGGAAACAACTTGAAACGCTGCGCGGGAATTTCATGCGCTGCGGCTGTTCATACTGCTCGCATGAAACAGCATTCCGCCAAACGCCGTGCTGTTCTCCAACAACGCAAAGGAGGCAATCATGAAGATGCGAACCCTCATTCCCGCTGTACTGATCACCATCGCCGCAACCGGCTGTGCAACCTGGGATGGCATGTCCTCACGCGAGAAGAGCGCCGTGATCGGTGCAGGCGTGGGCGGTGTCGCCGGTGCGGTGGTCACCGACGGTGGCATCCTCGGCACGGTCGGTGGTGCCGCGATTGGCGGCGTGATCGGCGATCAGGTCGGCAAGCAGCGCTGAAGGACGAGGGCGGGCCATCGTGGTTCGCCCACCTGTGCTTGATCTCCCTCGCCCCCTCGCGGCTGGCGCCGCTCCCACGTGGAAAGCCGCGCGGCCCATAAGCCCTTGTAGGAGCGACGCAAGTCGCGAGCTTCTGGGGCGGCACCCCCAGCGTGATCGCCTTCGACCCCTCGCGGCTGGCGCCGCTCCTACACGGAAAGCCGCGCGGCCCATAAGCCCTTGTAGGAGCGACGCAAGTCGCGAGCTTCTGGGACGGCACCCCCAGCGTGATCGGCCTTCGACCCCTCGCGGCTGGCGGCACTCCATCTGCGTCGGAAGCTCCTGATTGCTTGGTAGAATTGCGCTTGTCCCGCCTCGCTCATCGCGCGCAGGCGGTTTTCTTTTCGCCGACGAGCCACGATGACCACCACCCCTTACCCGCCCGAGCTGCTGCGCGATGTCGAAAAGCGCCGCACCTTCGCCATCATTTCCCACCCCGACGCGGGCAAGACCACGCTGACCGAGAAGCTGCTGCTGTTCGGCGGCGCCATCCAGCTCGCCGGCACGGTGAAGGCGCGCAAGTCCGCCCGCCACGCCACATCAGACTGGATGGAGGTGGAGAAGCAGCGCGGCATCTCGGTGACCAGCTCGGTGATGCAGTTCGAGTACCAGGGCCATACCATCAACCTGCTCGACACCCCGGGCCACGAGGACTTCTCGGAAGACACCTACCGCGTGCTCACCGCGGTGGACGCCGCGGTGATGGTGATCGACGCCGCCAAGGGCGTCGAGGCGCAGACGATCAAGCTGCTCAACGTGTGCCGCCTGCGCAACACGCCGATCATCACCTTCGTAAATAAGCTCGACCGCGAAGTGCGCGAGCCCTTCGAGCTGCTCGCCGAGATCGAGGACGTGCTCAAGATCACCTGCGCGCCGGTGACCTGGCCGCTTGGCATGGGCAAGGCCTTCCGCGGCGTGTATCACCTGCTGCAGCAACAGGTGCTGACCTTCACCCCAGGCGAAGAGCGCCGCAGTGACGGCGAGATCATCAAGGGCCTGGACAATCCCGAACTCGACAAGCGCTTCCCGCTCGAGGTCGGCCAGTTGCGCGAGGACGTCGAGCTGATCGACGGCGCCTCGCCGCCCTTCGACCTCGACGACTTCCTTGCCGGCAAGCAGAGCCCGGTGTTCTTCGGCTCGGGCATCAACAACTTCGGCGTGCAGGAGATCCTGCAGTCGCTGATCGACTGGGCACCGCCGCCGCAGGCGCGCGATGGTGGCACGCGCATGGTGCAGCCGGCCGAGCCCGCCTTCACCGGCTTCGTATTCAAGATCCAGGCCAACATGGATCCGAAACACCGCGACCGCATCGCCTTCTTCCGCATCTGCTCCGGCCGCTACAGCGCCGGCATGAAGGTCAAGCACGTGCGCGCAGGGCGCGACATGAAGCTCGCCAACGTGCTCACCTTCATGGCCAACGAGCGTGTGATCATGGAGGACGGCGTGGCCGGCGACATCGTCGGCATCCACAACCACGGCCAGCTGCAGATCGGCGATACCCTGACCGAAGGCGAGAACCTCGGCTTCAAGGGTATTCCGTACTTTTCCCCGGAAATGTTCCGTGCGGCCCGCCTGCGCGATCCGCTCAAGTCCAAGCAGCTGCAGAAGGGCCTGCAGGAGCTGGGCGAGGAGGGTGCGATCCAGGTCTTCGAACTCGAAGGCGGCCAGATGCTGCTCGGCGCGGTCGGCGTGCTGCAGTTCGAGATCGTCGCCCAGCGTCTGAAGGACGAGTACAAGGTCGATGCGATCTTCGAGCCCGCCGACATCCACACCGCGCGCTGGCTGACTTTCCCCGACGACGTCACCCGTCGCAACTTCGAGCGCGAGCAGGCGCTACGCCTGGGCAAGGACATCGACGGCAACCCGGTGTACCTCGCCACCAGCCGCTACAACCTGGAAGTGACCGCCGAGAAGTGGCCCAAGGTGATGTTCCACGCCACGCGCGAGCACGGCGAAGTGCTGGGCTGAAGCAACCGCCGCAGGGTGGCAGGCCAAGCCTGCCACCCCATCAGGCGATGAGCTTACGCGCGAAGCGCTCGACCTGCGCCCAGTCTGTGAAGTCGGTGACCGAGCGCGGGTCGGTCGGCCCGCCGGTCATCCACATGATCAGGCGAATCAGGCTGCGGTCGAATACCCCATAGCGCGGATACTCGATCTTGCCGCCGAACACCGCTACCCGTTGCGGCTTCCAGCCGATCTGGCGCAGGAACTTGCGCACATAGGGGTTGGTGTCTGCATCGCGCTTGTGCGGCTTGCGCGCCACCGCATTGACCGAGAAGAAGGCATTCGGCCGCCCCTCGAGCTCGGTTCGATAGCGCTCGATGAAGGTCTTCACTGCGGGACGGTGGGCGCCATAGCGGATGCTGGCACCGATCACGACGCAGTCGCAAGTCGCCACCTGCGTCGCCGACACCGACCCGATCTCGACCACCTCCGGCGTGTGGGCAGCCGCACGCGCGATGTCCGCGATGCGCTCGCAGATCTCGAGCGTATGGCCATCCACCGTCGAATAGGCTATCAGCAGCCGCATGGCCTTAGTTGCCGGCGATGATGCCCTCGACCACCTTCTTGCCCTCTGAATACAGCGCGACCTGGCCGTCCTCGAGCTCCACGTTCATGCAGCCGGTGTTGCCCTTGAGCTTGCCATCCAGCCATTCGCGGCAGTAGCGAGCCTCATCGTCGACCCACCAGCGCGCCTTGGCACCGGTGGTGTCGGTAAGCGTGCCATCGGTTCCGAACTTGAGTGTGTAGGCCGATTCGGTACGCAGATAGACGCCGATGAAGGTCGCTCCACTCAACAACTGCTCGACCTCAGCCTTGCTGGTGACGAAGTTCTGCGCCATCGCGCCGGCCGACATCGTCGATAACGCGAGAGCCATCGCCAGGGAGCGCCCCATCTTCAAGTGCTTGAGCTTCATGTCTGATCCTCAGGGTTTGTTCGGTTCTGCAAGAACCGGATTCTGCACCTTGCACGGCCACACACAATGAGCGGAATCAAACCTCGGTGAGTGAACAAACTGTGCACAGGCACTGGCGCGGATTGTGGATAACGATGGCTGTCACCGTCCGGGCGTTTTTCATCAACAAACCGTCCTAGCTTCACCGAGCGTCTGTGCACCTTCTTCTACATACTTCAAGCCATTGTTTAGTAAGTTGAAAAGTGGCTTATCAACAGAAAACGTCGGTACACTATGTTTACAGTCTTTATTTATATTTAAAAGCTGTGTACACCAACATCCGTATCCTCCATAAGCCCTTGAAGACCGGCTGCAAACGAATCAGACCTGTTGCCTGCTTCGGAAACGACCAACCAGGCTCTTGAGATTCTCGGCCTGTTGCAGCAACTCACCAGCCGCACCACTGCAGTCGCCGGCGTTGTCGTTGGTACGCCGCGTGACACCATCGATCTGCCCCAAGCCCACGTTGACCTCGTCAATCGACGATGACTGCTGCTGCGACGCGCCGGCAATACGGGAGATGAGTCCAGAAACGCGTTCTGCACTGAGCACGATATCGTTGAGCGTTGCTGCGGTGCGGGCGGCGATCTCGATACCGCGCTCGGTCTTGGCAGCCGACTCCCCGATCAGTGTTGCAGCCTGGCCAGCGGCTTCGGAACTGCGCGACGCGAGCTTGCGGACCTCGTCGGCGACCACTGCGAAGCCACGCCCCTGCTCGCCAGCCCGCGCCGCCTCGATTGCCGCGTTGAGGGCCAGCAGATTGGTCTGCATGGTGATCTCGTTGATGGCATTGATGATGTCGTTGATGCGCTCCCCCGCTGCACGAATCTCACTCATGGCCCCGGTCATCTCGGCCATGTGCTCGCTGCCTGCGCGCGCGGCAGCCTGGGATTCCTGAGAGTAGCGCTCGGCCTGCGTCGCATTCTGCGCATTGAGCTTGATCTGCTCGCTCATCTGCCCGATCGAGCCTGCGATCTCGGTTATCGATGCGGCCGAGCGAGCCGCTCCTTCGGACAGGGTCTTGCTGAGACCAGCCACCTTTCCTGCATTGCCGTTGATCCGCTCGGATCCTCCCTGCAACTCGAATACCAGGTTATTGAGGCCATTGAGCATCTGTCGCAAGGCCAAGCCCAGCTGGTCGCGCTCGGAGGCCAAGGGGACATTGAGGTCGAGATTGCCTTCACTGATCTGTTCCGCAAGCCTGGCCTTGGCGAGCAAGCTCTGCGACATCTCGTCGAGCGCTGTCGCCAGTTGTCCGACTTCGTCCTTGGATTCATGCCTGAATCGGCGCGAGAAATCACCCGCCAGCACTGCGCGGGCAAAATCGGCAGCGGCGCGGATCGGGCGCGCGATGCTGCCGGCGACGAACCAGAGCAATGTGGTCGCCACCACGGTGACGACCAGCCCGACCATGATCTGCCAGATCGTGCTCGATTCGCCACGTTGCTGGATCTCCTGATCGAGCTGCTGGGCCTTGGCGAGCACTACCTCCTGCGGCACCGTCACCAGCACCGCCCAGGGCCGCTCAGTGCGCCCGAGCACGATCGGTGCAATGGCGCTCATGGTGCCGCCGCGTTCGTCGATCCAGCCCCTTGCACGGCCTTCCTTGACGTCCTTGAGCAGCCCGGCGTCGTCTGCATTGCTGCGCGCGAAGGCCTGGCCGATGCGATCCGGGTGTTCGCTGTCGGCAACGACAAGGCCGACATTGCTGATGATCGTGACTTCGCCCTGCCCGCCGAAGAGTTCGCGATCCGCCTGCTCGGCGAGTTTCTGCACAAAGTCGAGGTTGTAGTCGGTACCCGCAACGCCCATGAAGCGCTGGTCGACCATGATCGGGACCGATAGCGTCGTCAGCCAGACCGACTTGCCCTGCACGATGTAGGGGAAAGGATCGAGTACGCTTTCACGGTGGTTCTCGCGCGGTCCGATGTACCAGCCGCCCTTGAGCACGCCGTTCGGATGGCGGTCCATGGTGTCGTATTCGACCAGGGGCTGGACGGCGATCCGACCGTCCTGGCCACGGTTCCAGTACGGCGTGAAACGCCCGGTCTGGCGATTGTTGCCGTCCTCGCCGGTACGGAACATGGTATCCAGGCCATCGAGCGCGTCAGGCTCCCAGTTCGAGTAGGTGCCGTTGAACTCAGGGTTGTTGACGAGGACGTGGTACAGGACGGCGTTGATACCGTCACGATCCAGGGTGCCGGCCTTCTTGCCCACCTCGAAGACATGCGCCATGGTCCGCGCGGCGTCCAGCGCGAGGTCGAACTTGCTTTGAATGACGCCTGCGTGTGCCCAGGCCAGATTCTTGAGGCTTTCGGCAGTGTTTTCCTGGATCAGATCGCCAACGCGCGATGAGACCAGTTCGCGCGTATTGCGCTCTGAAACGACACCGTAGATCACCAGACTGATCGCCGTGCCCAACAGGCAAGCGCTGCCGAGGGCGGCGATCCGCCCTTGTATCGATTTCATGAATTTGCTCCAAAACTGAGTTCCAGCTTGCCTGTGGCCCGAGCCCTGTTGCTCCTGCTGCTCCAGGAACGCGTCAGCGCTCGCCTTCAAGCTGCAGCAGCAGGAACCATGCCCAACTCACGCAAACCGGAGCCTCAGCCTGGAAGCGCCTTCATGAATCGTCCGGGGCAAGACTCAGAACGGAGGATCGTCTGCCGTCACGGCCGCCGGGGACGGAGCAGGAGCGAGGGAGGAATCGACCTGGGATTCGACCGCCATGTTCGCGAGTTCGCCGCCCAGGGCACGCACGACTGCAGGCAGCAGATGCACGAGCTCACCCGTCATGAGTGCGAACTCGGCGTTGAACAAGGCCTCGGCATCGTCAGCATCGCCATCGACCTGGTCGCGTACGATGTCCAGGAAATCCACGCGCTTGATCTCCAGCTTCTCGGTGAGCACGAAGCTGACGCGGTCATCGAAGGTCAGTGCAAGCCGGGTCGGCAGCTTGCCGGCTTCGAGGTGGCCTTTGACCTCGTCTCCCTCAAGGGGGTGGCGCACATAGCGCACTGCGGCCTTATCCTCGCTCACCGAGCGCAGTTCGCAATCCTGGTCGATCGTGAACCCCTCGGGGGCTTCGCCGCCCGCCAGCCAGTCCGCCATCGCCGACATCGGCGAGAGCTCGGTGCGCAGGAGCGTGAGCGGGAAGCTGTCGAGGGTGTGGCGCAGTTGCTCGAGCATGTCTTCGGCCTTGCTCTGGCTGGCCGCATCGATGACCAGCCAGCCATTGACCGGGTCGATCCAGGCATACATGCGGCGGCGGCGGGTGAATGCGCGCGGCAACAGTTCCTGGGTGATCTGCTCGCGCAGTTCCTTCAGTTGCTTGCGGCCGAGCTTGTAGCCCTGCTGCTCGGCCAGTTCCTCTGCGCGCTCATCGGCCTCCTGCTTGACCACGGCCGAAGGCAGCAGGCGATGCTCGAAGCCCAGGCAGACCAGCCATTGCCCGCCCACGGCATGCACGAGGACTTCGTTGCCGAGCGGCGACAGCCAGCCGCGGCTTTCCATGTCCTGGCTGCCGCAGGGGTGGAAGGGCTTCTTGGCAAGCTGCGCTTCGAGGCGCTCGAGGCCAATGTCCCAGCCGGCAGGCAGGCGATAGATCTGAAGGTTCTTGAACCACATGAGGATGTTTCCTGTTGATGAGATGCAATGGAGTACCCGCTCCGGCCACGGCGCATGGCCATGGCGGAAGCGGATGGAAGTGAGGTCTGCGTGCAGCCGTGGTTCGGCTACTGCTCCAGGCCGCCCGACTCGGCGATCATGCGGATGACGCGCACGGTATCGACGTCGGAGCGGTGGTAGGCCGCACGTACGAATTCGGCGTAGCGTGCGTCCTCGCCGCCTTCGGGTAGTGTGGTCTGGTAGCGGAAACGCAGGAAGAGCGCGCCGGGCTGGGGCTCCTCGATGCTGATGGTGAGGCTGCCGCCGGCATGGTCCGCAGTGGCCTCGGACTCGAAGCAGATCCACTGCAGGGTCTCGAAGGTAACGCGGTCGCGGATGACGACCGCGCCGAAGTCGAGATCACGCACGAGCATGTCGTCGCGGCGCTCGACGATACGGCAGGCTTCCAGCCCGGGCAGGAAGGCACGCGCATCCTCGGCACGGCACAGCAGGCCGAACCACAGCGCTTCGCGCGTGAGCGGGTCCTGCAGGGGGTTGTTGAGGTCGTTGACCTCGATCAGGTGTTCGAACTTCACAGGCTTCTCCCGGGCGCCCGATTACATCGCGCGGGCAAGCCGGGAGTTTACCCGCTCGCGCCCCGAGCCGGGATACCATGCGCGCCATGCAACTCGAACGCCTACTCCATGCCCAGGGCTTCGGCAGCCGCAAGGAATGCCGCGCCCTCATCCGCGCCGGCCTAGTCAGTGTCGCCGGCACCCCGTGTGAAGACCCGCAGGCCGACTTCGACCCCGGCAGCCAGGATGGCTCGCCCGGACTCGAGTTCAGCGTCGATGAGGCGCCGTGGCGCTTTCGCGCCCAGGCCTACGTCGTGCTGCACAAGCCGGCCGGTTACGAATGCTCGCACAAGCCGACCTTCCACCCCTCGATCTTCACTCTGCTGCCACCGCAGCTGCTGACGCGCGGCGTGCAGTGCGTGGGCCGGCTGGACCAGGACACCACGGGCTTGCTGCTGCTGTCGGACGACGGCCAGTTCATCCACCAGTGGAGCTCGGGCAAGAAGCGCACGCCCAAGGTCTATGAGGTGACGCTCAAGCACGCGGTGAGCGAGGACTTTGTCGCGCAGCTGCTGGCTGGCGTCGAACTCCACGATGAACCCGCTCCCATTGCTGCCGCCGCCTGCGAACTCACCAGCCCGACCACGCTGCGGCTGACGATCTGCGAAGGCAAGTACCATCAGGTCAAGCGCATGATCGGCGCTGCCGGCAACAGGGTCGAAGCCTTGCATCGCAGCCGGGTCGGCGGCCTGGAGCTGGACGCGGCGCTGGCGCCCGGGCAGTGGCGCTGGCTGGAAGCGGCCGACCTCGCGCAGCTCGCCGACTATGCCTGAAGGATCGCGGCCCGGGTCGTCGCGAGGACGATCCGGGCCGCTGCCGAATCCATGTGATCCGCGTGCAATGCCGGATCAGAAACGCATCTCGAGGTTGACGCCCGCCGCCCACGAGCGCTCGCGTTCGCGCTCCTCGCGCTGCGGCCAGAAATGGCCGACCAGAAACTCGCCGATCAGCCAGTCGCGATAGACCGGCTGTACCCACTTCATGCGTGCGCCGTATTCGCCGATGTTCTCCCGCTTGCCGGTCTCGCCGGTCACGAGCAGTTCGCCGGAAAGCATCCTGTCGTCACCGAAGCTACGGAACAGGCCGAGTGCGCTACCCCAGGCAAAGTCGTCGGTGATCTGAGAGATCGTCGCCGAGTTGTTCCAGTGCAGCGACAACCTGGGGTTGAAGGCGTGTTCGTAATCAAGCGAAGTGGTGGAGCCAAACTTGTCGCGTGTGGTCCAGAACACGGTCTCGCGGAATTCGATCCTGTCGGCATCGCTCAGCGCCCACTGCTTGCGGTAACGCGCCTGCGCGTAGGCTTTCAGGCTGCCACGCACACCGACCCGAAAATCCAGGTTCTTGCGCAGTGCCACGCCCAATCCGGCAAAGCCCGTCTGGTCGTCTCGCCGACGCTCCAGCAGCAGCTGTTGCTCGCGCGTGAAGGTCTCGGACTGGTCGGTGACCAGCTCGCGCTCGTTCTGGCGACCGATGAACAGATAGGCGCGGTCCTTGAGGTTGGGCAATTCGAAGCGCGCACGGAAGCGTACCCCCGTATCCCAGCCATTGTCCTGGCGCCATAGCGTGCGCAGGCCCAGGCGGCCGTGTGTGACTTTGCCACCGTCCTCGAATGGCCGGTCACCAAACCAGTCGTTGACGGTTTCGCCCAGCCACAGTGAGAAGCCCCTGACGTGGTGACGACTGGTATCGAGCAGCCCGTCCTCTGCATGCAGCGCGTCCGCGCCTGGCTTTATGCCGCTACCGGCAGCCTGGGCACCCGAGCAGAGCAGGCCAATCAGGAGCGGAATGGCGATTCGTTTGGTCAATGTCGGATCCTCTTGTGTTGCCTCCAGAACGGCGAAACCGTGCTGGGTACCTGCCTTGGCTGAATCGTTCCCGATTCTAACCGCAGGATGGTGCGAGGTCTGCATGCACTCCAACTGGATGGATTTCCGGAGGCCGGGACTTGCACGGTTGCTGCTGGCAGGGTGTAGGTTTGTTCTTTTGTTTTTATATTGATTTAAATAATAAAGAAGTTAACAGTAGAGCGAAATCTGTGGATAAATCGGCGGGTGCCAAGCACAGCAAGGGTGTTGCCGGTCTAACAAGGCGTTGAGAAATGCTTGTATGGCCTGTGGCTTCATTGTTCATCGATTCTGCTTGTTTTCCTTTTGCCCCGGTTGTTCACAAGCACGCCTCTTCTTACCCTCAGGATTGTTCACCGCATGGATGTGAGATTGCTGCACGAGCGGCCAAAGTGGGAGATCTTCTGTCAGGTTGTGGATAACTTTGGGGATATCGGCGTTTGCCTGCGTATTGCGCGCGATCTTGCCGATCGCGACGGCAAGCGGGTTCGTTTATGGGTGGATGATTGGACCGTGCTCGGCCGGCTCTGCCCGGCTGCGGCCGCAGCCGATCCCGGGCGCGGAGTCGAAGTGGATGGGGTGGTGTTCCGCCACTGGGTGCAGCCTTTCCCGGACGTCGTGCCTGGCGAGATCGTCATCGAGGCGTTTGCCTGTGAGCTGCCCGAAGTTCATCTGCAGGCGATGGCGAAACTCGCCGAGCGGCCGGTATGGATCAACCTCGAGTATCTGTCGGCCGAAGACTGGGTTGCGGGATGTCACGGCCTTGCCTCGCCGCATCCCCGCCTGCCTCTGGTCAAGCACTTCTTCTTCCCTGGTTTCGACGAGGCAAGCGGCGGCCTGCCGAGAGAGACCGGCCTGATCGGCCGCCGTGAGCGTTTCAGGTCCGATCCTGCGGGTATGGCGGCATGGCGCGCCGAGCGTGGATTGGGCAGCCTTGCGGATGACACGCTATGGATCTCGCTGTTCGCCTACGAGCAAGCTGCCCTGCCCGGCCTGCTCGAGGCCTGGCAACAGGGCACGCGCCCGGTCGCCCTGTTGGTGCCGGAGTCGCGCATCCTTGGCAATGTGGCCGCCGGCCTTGGGCTCGATACGCTGCACGCCGGGCAGCGTATCGAGCGCGGCCGGCTCACGACATGTGTGCTGCCATTCACTGACCAGGCGGGTTACGACGCCTTGCTATGGAGCTGTGCGCTGAACTTCGTTCGCGGCGAGGACTCATTCGTACGCGCCCAATGGGCTGCAGTGCCGCTGGTGTGGCAGATCTATGCACAGCAGGATGACGCCCACCTCGTGAAGCTCGAGGCCTTCCTGGCGCGTTACTGTCATGGCTTGGAAGAAGGTGCAGCCGCTGCCCTCGGAGACTTCTGGCGGGCCTGGAACGGGGCTGACGACATCGCGCCTGGCCAAGCCTGGCACGCACTGGAGCAGGCCCTGCCCGTGATCGCAGGACATGCGCGGTGCTGGAGCGATCGGCTGGCATCGACAGCCGATCTCGCCAGCCGCTTGACAAAATTCTGTTTCCACATCCGCGGCGCCGCGAGGTAAAATCGCGGGCTAATTTTTTCAAGGACATGCGGCCGCGCGCCGCGTCGAACAATTCAGGAAACAGCATGAAAACCGCTCAGGAACTCCGCTCGGGCAACGTCATCATGGTCGGCAGCGACCCGCTGGTGGTGCAGAAGGCCGAATACAACAAGTCCGGCCGCAACGCCGCAGTCGTCAAGATGAAGCTCAAGAACCTGCTCACCGGCGCGCCGTCGGAGTCGGTTTACAAGGCTGACGACAAGTTCGAGGTGGTCGTACTCGACCGCAAGGAAGTCACTTACTCCTACTTTGCCGACCCGATGTACGTGTTCATGGACGCCGACTACGAGCAGTACGAAGTCGAGGCCGAGAACATGACCGACGCCCTCAAGTACCTCGAGGACGGCCTGCAGTGCGAGGTGGTGTTCTACAACGGCAAGGCGATTTCGGTCGAGCTGCCCAACAGCGTGGTGCGCGAGGTCGTCTATACCGAACCCGCCGTCAAGGGCGACACCTCGGGCAAGGTCATGAAGCCGGCCAAGATCGGTACCGGTTTCGAGCTGCCGGTGCCTGCCTTCGTCGAGATCGGCGACAAGATCGAGATCGACACCCGTACCGACGAGTACAAGAACCGCGTCAAGTAAGCGCGTTTCATCGCTTCATCAAAATGGGCCCGCAAGGGCCCATTTTGCTTTCCGGATGTTGCAGTGTGCAATTTGCGCGTTGTCTTCCGTGTCGGAATGCGTAACCTCATCGATGCACCCTTCACTGTCCATCCTTGTCCTGCGAACACCATGAGCGTAATGCGTCCCCTCCTGTCCGTCCTCGGTATGAGCCTGCTGTTGGGCTGTGCCCCGGAACCTGTCGCACCTGAGGCTTCCAAGGCCCCTGAGGCGGTCGAGCCAGCTGCGGTTGCGGATCAGTCCAGGCCAGACGCCCGGGAGGCTGGGCGTGAAGCCGTCGAAGCTGCACGTGAGGCGGCTGCCAAGGCGGGAGAGGCGGCGAAGAAGCTCGGCGAAGCCGGTGCCGCGGCGGCCCAGGCCGTGGTCGAGTCCACCGAGGACAAGCTGCGCAAGGGTGCCGAGGCCGCGGCCGGCACTGAGCCGATGGTGCGCGATGCCAAGGAGGCTGCCGAGCAGGCGGCGCAGCGCATTGCCGACGCCACGCGAGATGCTGCGCAGCGCCTCAAGGAGGCTGGCAAGGGTGCGATCGACAGCGTGCGGCAGCGCTCCGGGACTGCTGCCGATGGCGAGGGTAGTGACGTAGATGCCGTTACCGAACAGCAGCCGGCGCCCGTCGAGGAGCGCGATGTTGCGCGGCCTGTGGAGTCCGAAGCGCCGCGCTGAGCGGGGGCACGCCGGCTGGCAGGGAGCGCACCGAGTGGTCGCTTCCGTGCGATGAGTCGGCGGTCGTGTCGGGGTTCGACCTGGTATCGAGGATGACCTGTGCAGGGCTGAACCAGCGCGCCAGATGGCGGTCGTGGGTAACCAGCAGCACCGCGCTTTGTCGCGCTTCAGCGCTTCTCAGCAGCACCTCGAGGGTCTGCTGCTGGGTCAGCAGGTCGAGTCGGGAGGTCGGTTCGTCGGCGAAGATCAGTGACGGTTCGAGGAGCAGCGCGCGGGCAAGCGCAACACGCTGCAACTCGCCTCCGGAGACGCCGCCGGGCGGCCGTTCAAGCAGCCCGGCGCCCAACGCTCGGGCTGGGCGGCGACCAGGGCTTGCGTTTAGGGGGGTGTGGCTTACTCAGGACCTGGGTACATGCGCCGGACTCCACCCGTTCGCCATTCTGCAGGCCCGCTCCAGCCAGCCGCCGCGCCAGGCTGCGACGATACCGAGAAGGACGCCGGGGATGGCGGCACTGAGCACGCTGAGCGCGGCCAACCCCAAGGACAGCTGCCCGGCATGGGCGAGACGGGCGACCATGCTGCGGCCCAGGTGATCGGTACCCAGTCAGTGCTTTTGTTAATGATAATCGATATTGATATTGATTGTAGCCAGTGAGTCCGGCTCACCATGCCGCATCGAATGCAGCCAGCACGCGAGGCGGGCTGGACACGGCGGGCGAGCGGTGGACGATTCCGCGCCCGGTGTTGTCCTGCCAGAGGCTGCCCTTGAGCAGGGCAGCGGCATAAAGCGGAATGGACTCGATGCAGTGGTCCGGACGCAGCACTCCAGAGTGCGTGTCTGCAAGTCCGGCAGATGCAGCGCCAAGGCGGCTGCGGTCGATCGACTGTTCCTCGACCCACTCGGTGCCGGGGCCGCGGTAGGTGCATAGCATGCGCACGCCGACCCGATCGACGTGCAGGCGCGGACACATCGCCTTGTGGATGACCTCCAGGCGCACGCCGATGGCCGGAGCATCGAGCAGTTCGGCAAGCATCTCGGCGAGTTGGGCGAGATCGTCCGCCAGCGCATCACGCCCGCTGCCCGTTGGCAGTGTGTCGAGAACAGGGGTTTGGCCAGGGGTGATCAGCTGCCGGAAGCCGCATCCGAGTGCGCCCGCATTGCGCTCGAGCCAGTTGCCGATCGTCGGATCGGGGGTCCTGCGCCAAACGGCGAGCTGAATCGCTGGATCGAAGATGCGAGTCAGGCCGAAGGCGTCGTCGCCGATTGCAGCACAGCTGGTCACCAGGTTCGGGAGCGCGGCGGTCATGCGGATTCTCTGGGCAGGTTAGGGCGATCAAACTACAGCAAATGCAATAATATAACATTGCATTTGCTGACCCAAAGTACCCCCAGCGTCCTGGGCATGAGTGCCGAGGAGGTCTCGTAGAGGTCTCGGGCTATCGCGTCGCTGTCATCCCGCGGGAACCTTTCTCCCTGCTCCATGAGTCCGAGACGAACCTCCGCCGACTAAAATGGCGGCTCACGCCTTCGCCCCGCACTCATGTCCGCCTCCGCACCCCGCTACACCCCTGTCGACGCTCCCGCTTCGATCGCAGCCGCCATCCGCATCCGTGGCGCGCGTCAGAACAACCTGCGCAACCTCTCGCTGGACCTGCCGCTCAATCGCCTGACGGTGGTCACCGGCGTGTCTGGCTCGGGCAAGTCCTCGCTGGTGTTCGACACGCTGTACGCCGAGGGCCAGCGACGCTACGTCGAGACCTTCTCGCCCTATGCGCGCCAGTTTCTCGACCGCATGGACAAGCCACAGGTGGATCGCATCGAGGGTGTACCGCCGGCGATCGCGATCGACCAGACCAACCCGGTGCGCACCTCGCGTTCGACCGTGGGCACGATGACCGAGCTCGCCGACCACTTCAAACTGCTGTATGCGCGCGCCGCGCACCTGCACTGTCGTTGCTGCGGCAAGCCGGTGCGGCGCGATTCGGCCGACAGCATTGCTGCGGAGCTGCGTGCGCGCGCGGCGGCGGAAGGTGACCCCCGGCTGGTGGTGTGTTTTCCGGTGACGGTGCCGTCCAACTTCAGCGAGACGGAGGTGACCGGCCTGCTCAATGCGCAGGGCTACACCCGCATCCAGGAACGCATCGCCGCGGGCGGCGCCGAGAGCAACGACGTCCTGCAGGTGGTGCAGGACCGCTTCCGCGCGTCGAATGCCGAGGATGCTCGCCTGGCCGAGGCGCTGGAGACGGCGCTGGCGCGCGGCCATGGCCGGTTGTCGGTGTATGCGTCGGGTGAGGGCGTCAAATCCGGGACACCGAATGGGACGGGGACACCGGGCGAGGCGGTGTGGCGCTATTCCTCCGGCCTGCATTGCGCGGACTGCGACATCCACTATTCCGAGGCCACGCCCGGTCTGTTCTCGTTCAACTCGCCGATCGGCGCCTGCGAGACCTGCCGCGGCTTCGGGCGGGTGATCGGGGTGGATTTCGGTCTGGTGGTGCCCGACGAGTCGAAGACCCTGGCCGAAGGCGCGGTGAAGCCGTGGCAGACCGAGAGCTACCGCGAGTGCCAGGCCGACCTCGAGAAGATGGCGAAGAAGTATGGTGTGGCGATGGACATCCCGGTGCGCGACCTGCCACCGGAGCATCGCCAGTGGTTGTTCGAAGGCGACCCGAAGTGGAAGAACTGGGACAGCTCGTGGCCGCGCTACTGGTATGGCGTGCGCCACTTCTTCGACTGGCTGAAGACCAAGGCCTACAAGATGCACATCCGTGTGCTGCTGTCGCGTTACCGCAGCTATACGGAGTGCCCGGCCTGCCACGGCGCGCGCTTGAAACCCGACGCCCTGCTCTGGCGCCTGCCGACCAGCGCCCCTACAGGGGGCGCGGCGACCGGGCTGGCGATCCACGAACTGATGGCGATGCCGGTCGATCGCATCCGCGAGGCGGTGGCGGCGCTGCGCATCCCGGGCGTCCCTGACGAGGCCACCGAACTGGTGCTCGGCGAGATCCGCAGCCGGCTGAATTACCTCACCGACGTCGGCCTCGGCTACCTGACCCTGGACCGCCAGTCGCGCACCTTATCGGGCGGCGAGGTGCAGCGCATCAACCTCACCACCGCGCTCGGCACCTCGCTGGTGAACACCCTGTTCGTGCTCGACGAGCCTTCGATCGGGCTGCACCCGCGCGACATCGGCCGCATCCTCGGCGTGATGACGCGGCTGCGCGACGCCGGCAATACACTGGTGGTGGTCGAGCACGACCCTCAGGTGATGGTCGCCGCCGACGAGTTGCTGGAGATCGGCCCAGGCCCGGGCGAGCGCGGCGGCAACATTGTCGCGCGCGGCACGCCGGCCGAGATTGCTGCAAATCCGGACTCGGTGACCGGCCCCTGGCTGGCGGGGAAGAAGCGCATCGACGTCGATCGCCCGCCGCGTCGGGTCGATGACGCCACCCCGCGGCTGACGCTGGTCGGAGCGCGTCAGCACAACCTGCGTGATCTTCGTGTCGGCTTCCCCTTGCAGCGTCTCACTTGCCTGACCGGCGTCTCCGGCTCGGGCAAGTCGACGTTGATCCAGGACGTGCTGTTTCCAGCGCTGGCGAAACACTTCGGCGAGGCGGTCGAATCACCCGGGATCTTCGACCGTCTCGACAATGTGGATAACTTGCGCGGCGTGGTCATGGTGGACCAATCGCCGATCGGCAAGAGTTCGCGCTCCAATCCGGTGAGCTATGTCGGCGCGTGGGACCCGATCCGCGCCCTGTTCGCCGCCCTGCCGGAGGCGAAACAGCGTGGCTACACGCCTGGCACCTTCAGCTTCAATGCCGGCCATGGCCGCTGTCCGACCTGTACTGGTTCGGGTTTCGAGCACGTCGAGATGCAGTTCCTGTCCGACGTCTGGCTGCGCTGCCCCGACTGCGACGGTAAGCGTTACAGGCCGGAAGTGCTTGAATTGAAATGGAAAGAAATGTCCGTTGCTGATGTGCTCGAACTTACGGTACATGAGGCGCTGGACGTGTTCCGCGAGCACCCCAAGGTGCTCGCCGCGCTCGCGCCGCTGGCCGACGTCGGCCTCGACTACCTGCGCCTCGGCCAGCCCGTGCCGACGCTTTCCGGCGGCGAGGCGCAGCGCCTCAAGCTCGCCGGCCACCTCGCCGAGGCAGCGCAGAAGAAAGCTGTACGCAAATCCAGGCCTGTGGATAACTTTGGGGAAAAGCGTGGGGAAGATCGCGACCCCGGGTTGCTCTTCCTGTTCGATGAACCCACCACAGGACTTCACTTCGAGGATGTGGCCAAGCTGCTCGGCGCCTTCGACAAGCTGCTGCAGGCGGGGCATTCACTCATCGTCATCGAACACAACCTGGACGTGATCGCTGCCGCGGACTGGATCATCGACCTCGGCCCGGAAGGTGGCGAAGGCGGCGGCGCGGTCGTCGTGGAAGGCCCGCCGGAGTTCGTGCGCGCGCATGCAGATTCGCACACCGCCGCCGCCTTGCGCGAATACGCCGAAGCCCTGGCCCGCACCCGCAGCGGTGAGACATCCGACGGTAGGAGCGGCGCCAGCCGCGAGGGTTTGGCGCATCTCCAGACGGAAGAACCGCTCGCGGCTGGCGCCGCTCCTACAGGGGGGAAGCGATCACTCGTCGCTGCCGAACCGCGGGTGGATTACCGCCCGATTGCCGCGCCGGCGATAGAGATCCGCCACGCCCGCGAGCACAACCTGAAGAACGTCAGCCTGCAGATCCCGCGTGACCAGTTCACCGTGATCACCGGCCTGTCCGGCTCGGGCAAATCCACCCTGGCCTTCGACATCGTCTTCGGCGAGGGCCAGCGGCGCTACCTGGAATCGCTCAACGCCTACGCGCGCCAGTTCGTGCAGCCGGCCAGCCGGCCCGACGTCGATGGCCTGTTCGGCATCCCGCCCACGGTGGCGATCGAGCAGCGCACCAGCCGCGGCGGGCGCAAGAGCACGGTGGCGACGCTGACCGAGATCCACCCCTTCCTGCGCCTGATGTACGTGAAGCTGGGCACGCAGTTCTGCCCCGATTGCAACGTGCCGGTGACGCCGCAGAGCTTCGAGGCCATCGTCGCCCAGATCCAGCGCGAACTGCGCGGCGCCTCGGTCGAAGTGCTGGCGCCGCTGGTCGTCAACCGCAAGGGCCTATACACCGACCTCGCCAAGTGGGCGCGGAGCAAGGGCCACACGCAGCTGCGCGTCGATGGCGAATACCTGCCCACCGCCAAGTGGCCACGGCTGGACCGCTACAAGGAACACAACATCGAGCTGCCGACCGGCATGGTGGTGGTGCAGCCCGAGCACGAGGCCACGCTGCGCGAATTCGTCCGCCAGGCGCTGGAGATCGGCAAGGGCGTGATCAAGGTGCTCGAGATCGGTAAGCTCGGTGCGGCGCCGATCACCTTCTCTACCCTTCGCGCCTGCCCGAGCTGCGGCACCGGCTTCCCCGAGCCCGATCCGCGCCTGTTCTCGTACAACGCCAAGCACGGCTGGTGCCCCAAGTGCTACGGCACCGGGCTGAAGACTGCAGCGCGCATCGAGGACCCGGACGCGCTCGACCTGGGCGATGCGGAAGAGGTCATCGTCAGCGACGAGCCCTGCCCCGCCTGTGACGGCGCGCGCCTCAATCCGGTGGCGCGTGCAGTGCGCTTCCGCGAGCTCGGCCTGCACCAGCTCGCGGCACAAGCAGTAGATGAGGCGGCCGGCTTCTTCACCGATCTGGCGCTGAACGAGCGCGAAACCGACATCGCCCGCGACCTCGTCAGCGAGATCCGTGGGCGGCTGGCCTTCCTGCAGCACGTCGGCTTGGGCTACCTGGCGCTCGACCGTGCCGCGCCCACGCTGTCCGGCGGTGAGGCGCAGCGCATCCGCCTGGCGGCGCAGCTCGGCTCCAACCTGCGCGGCGTGTGCTACATCCTCGACGAGCCGACCATCGGCCTGCACCCGCGCGACAACCGCCTGCTGCTCGACACCCTGGAGGCGCTGCGCGACCGCGGTAACACCCTGCTGGTGGTCGAGCACGACGAGGACACCATCCGCCGCGCCGACCACGTCATCGACCTCGGCCCCGGCGCCGGGGTGCGCGGCGGCCGGGTGGTGGCCGAAGGCGGCATCGACGACCTGCTGGCCGCGCCCGAATCCGCCACCGGCGCATGCTTCCGCCACCCGCTGCAGCACCCGCTGCGGCCGCGCCGCGCGGTGCCCGACGACCATGCGGCGATCCGCATCGAAGGCGCCAGCCTGCACAACCTACGCAACGTGACGGTGCGCATTCCGCTCGCGCGCCTGACGGTGGTGACGGGCGTGTCCGGCTCGGGCAAGTCCAGCCTGGCACGCGACGTCATCCACGCCAACCTGCGCGCCCGCCTTGGAGACCCCGAGGCCACCCGTGCCCGCCGCCGCGGCAAGGCACAGCCCGAAGAGGTCGACCAGGCACTGATCGGCTGCAAGGGCGTCCATGGCTGGCAACAGGTCGGCCGTGTGCTGGAGGTCGACCAGACCCCGATCGGCAAGACCCCGCGCTCCTGCCCGGCGACCTACGTCGGCTTCTGGGACGCGATCCGCAAGCTCTTCGCCGACACTTTCGACGCCCGCACCCGCGGCTGGAACGCTTCGCGCTTTTCCTTCAACACCGGCGCCGGGCGCTGCCCGGTCTGCGATGGCGCCGGCCAGACCACCGTCGAGATGAGCTTCCTCCCCGATGTGAAGACGCCCTGCGAGGGCTGCGGCGGTGCACGCTTCAATCCCGAGACCTTGTCGGTGCGCTGGAAGGACAGGACCGTCGCCGAGGTGCTGGCGATGCCGGTGGACGAGGCGGTGGATTTCTTCTCCGCCCATCCCGCGATCGCCCACCCGCTGCAGCTGCTGCAGGACGTCGGCCTTGGCTACCTGACCCTGGGCCAGCCCAGCCCGACGCTGTCGGGCGGCGAGGCGCAGCGCATCAAGCTGGTGACCGAACTGGCCAAGGTGCGCCGCCGCCCGGGTGACTCCGAAGACACGGGTGGTGTGCCGCTGCCGGCCGACAAGCACAGCCTGTATGTGCTGGACGAGCCGACGGTGGGCCTGCACATGGCCGACGTCGACAAGCTGATCCGGGTGCTGCACCGCCTGACCGATGCTGGCCATACGGTTCTGGTGATCGAGCATGACCTCGACGTCATGGCCGAGGCCGACTGGCTGATCGACCTCGGCCCGGAGGGCGGCGATGGCGGCGGCCGGGTGGTGGCCGAAGGCCCGCCCGAGGTGGCGATGGCGACGCCGGAGTCGCACACCGGGCGCCATCTGCGCGAGTTCCTGGCGCAGCGCAAGGCTGGATGATGTCCTGTGCGCCGGAACCCGCGCGCCGACGCCGGGTCTGTGCTCGGGCAGACGATCTTGCGGCGCGCAGCCTTCTTCGCAACACCACGCATTTTGATCATGGAACGACACACACATGACGACACGTAAAGTCCGCGTCTGGGACCTGCCCACCCGATTGTTCCACTGGCTGCTGGCCGTCCTCGTGGTTGCGGCCTACGTTACCGGCCAACTCGGCGGCAGCTTCATCCAGTGGCACGGCCGCGTCGGCATTGCCATCCTGGGGCTGCTAACCTTTCGCCTGGTGTGGGGCTTCATCGGCTCCACCTATGCCCGCTTTGCGGACTTCGTCCCGGGCCCCGCTCATCTGTGGGCGCACCTGCGCGGTCACTGGAGCGGGCTTGGTCACAACCCGCTCGGCGCCCTGTCGGTGCTCGCCCTGCTCGGCGTGATGAGTTACCAGGCGGTCACCGGGCTTTTTGCCAACGATGACATCGCTTTTTCCGGCCCCTTGCGCGCGCTGGTGAGCGGCGATACCAGCGATTGGTTGAGCGGCCTGCACCGGCAGAACTACTGGCCGATCATCGTCCTCGTCGCGCTGCACGTGGGGGCAGTGCTGTTCTATGCCGTGTTCAAGAAGGACAACCTGGTCAAGCCGATGATCACCGGCGACAAGGAGGTCGATGAGGCCGATGCCCAAGCCGCGCAGGGTGGCGGCATCGTGGCTTTGCTGCTTGCGTTGGCGATCACGGCTGCCGTGCTTTACGCGGCGACGGGCAGCTTCATTGCGCCACCGCCACCGCCTCCGGTACCCGCCTGGTAAGGTCGTCCCTTGCCTGGCGTAGAGAACGACAAAGCCACCCTTGGGTGGCTTTGTCGTTGGAGTACAAGTACCGTGCCGGGTCAGTCGGCGCGGTACTTGTCGTGACAGGCCTTGCAGGTGGCGCCCGTTTCGCCGAAGGCCTTCTGCACCGCGGCCTTGTCACCGCTGGCGGCAGCCTGTGCCAGGTTCGCTGCAGCGGCGTTGAAATCCATCGCCAGCTTGCCGACATCTTCCATGTTCTGGAACAGTTCGGGCTTGGCGCGCGTCTTGCGGTCGCCGATGTCCTTGTCGGTGCCCGGGCCGTACAGTGCGCCCATGCCCGAACCCGCGATGGCTGCGATGGCGTTGGCAGCGGCCTGCACCTGCTGCGCGTTGAACTCGCCTTCAACGTTGGCCTTGATCTTGCCCATGTTCCAGCTCATGAAGCTGTAGCCGGCCTGGCGGAACTTGATCTGGTCTTCCGGCTTGACCTGAGCGGAAGCGGTGGCTGCAACGGACAGGGCGATGACGCCGAACAGGATGGATTTCTTCATTGACGACCTCTTAGCGTTGTGGGAAGGGTAATGCGTGTCGGCAGCGGCACAGCGGGCATGTGGGTTGCTGACTGACCGCCTTGCGACAGTGCGCCTTGCGGATTGGTTCAGCACATCGCATATCGACAAGCGATGATATTCCGCTCGTATGAGCGGAGGCAATCGCGTGCGTAGTGTTAAAGCCTGCCGCGACGGCGTCGTAATAAGCAGTCTATAAGCAAGAAACAGCAAGCAAGGGATATGTCCCTGCGGACAAGGAGATGAATGATGCGCCGTCTGGCTGATACACCGATCTGGCTTCGCCTCACCCTGGTGATCTGGCTCATGCTGGTCGTGGCCTGGGGTGGGATGATCGCGTGGGAGACACGGGTCAACCGCAACATGGCGATCGAGCAGGCCAAGGACTTTGCCGGCAGCATCAATGAGATGACCATGGCCGGCCTCACCGGCATGATGATCACGGGTACGGTCGGTCAACGCGACGTGTTCCTTGACCAGATCAAGGAACTCAGCGTCGTGCGCGACCTCAAGGTGATCCGTGGTGAGGCAGTGAGCAAGGTCTTCGGCGACGGCGGCTTGCCGACGGTCGGTGGCGATGCCGACGAACGCCTGGCCCTGGCCGAGGGCCGGACCACGATGCGGGTCGAGCACAATGCCGAGCATGGCGAGCATCTGCGTGTGGTGATCCCGTCTCTCGCCTTGCGCGACTGGCTGGGAAAGGATTGCATCGCATGTCACCAGGTCGCCGATCGCACACCGCTCGGTGCGGTGTCGATGCGGATTTCGCTCGACAAGGCCAATGCGGCGGTGATCGATTTTCGCAACCAGAGCATCGTGTTTGCCTTCCTCGTCTCCTTGCCGCTGATCGGTTTCGTCTATCTGTTCATCCGTCGCTTCGTCAGTCGTCCGCTGTCTCACCTCAATGAAGGCCTGGCACAGATTGCGCAAGGCGGTGGTGACCTGACCCGGCGCCTGGAAGTGGGTGGCCACGACGAGATCGGGCGCACCGCGCTCACCTTCAATGAAATGCTGGCAACCCTGGCCGCACTGGTACGCCAGGTCGCGCAGTCGGCCTCGGCAGTCACCAACGCGGCCGGGCAGCTGGCCGGAAGCGCCACGGCAGTTGCCCAGGGCTCGCAACGCCAGCGCGCCACATCGGCAAACGCGGCGGAGACCGTCGACGCCATGATGGGCAACATCTCCAGCATTGCCGAGCGCACCGAGGCCGTGCGTGCGCGTTCGCATGACAGCTTGCAGCGCGCTCGGGAAGGGCAGGAGAGCCTGCGGCGACTTGTCGGCGAGGTGGGCCAGGTCGAAGCCACCGTCAAGCAGATGGCCGATGCGGTGAGCGACTTTGTTGGCTCGACGCAGGCGATCTCGCGCATGACGAGCGAAGTGCGGGACATTGCCGAGCAGACCAACCTGCTTGCACTCAATGCGGCGATCGAAGCGGCGCGGGCAGGCGAGCAGGGCCGTGGCTTTGCCGTGGTGGCCGACGAAGTGCGCAAGCTGGCAGAGAAATCCGCGCGCTCGGCAGGCGAGATCGATGCCTTGACGCGCGAGATCAGCAGCCGCTCGGATTCCGTTCAGGGTTCGATCGAGGATGGCCTGCATCACATCGAGTCGAGCCGCGCAGTAGCTGAAACGGTGAGCCAGGTGCTCGATTCGGCCAATGTGCTGGTCGTAGAGGTCGTGGACGGGCTGGACCACATCGCGCAGGCCACCGGTTCGCAGCGGGTATCGAGCCAGTCGGTGACTTCCAGCATCAGCGAGATCGCCGGCATGGCCCAGGACAACGGCCGCACCGTCGATCAGACCGTGGAGGCTGCACGCCACCTGGAGGCGCTGGCAGCACAGCTGCAGGATTCGGTATCGCGGTTCCGCTTCTGAACGCTGGCGGGGGGCTGCAACACACGTGCTGCAGCCCCCGCCAGCGTGTCGAATGACTTATTCGATGCGGACGGGGACGAAGATGCGTGCGCTGCCGCGCTGGATCAGCAGTGCGAAGCGGTTGCCCGAACGCTGCAACTGAGCGCGGAACTCGGCGATGGTGGTCACCGGCTGGTTGTTGATGGCCAGGATTACATCGCCGCGCTGCAATCCGGCACGCGCGGCGGCGCCATCGACGCTCTCCACGGCCAGGCCGCCGCGCAGCCGCAGTTCGGAAGCCTCCTGGGCGGTGAGGGCGCGTGCGCTCAGCCCGAGCTTGTCGCCCAGCTTTTCCACCTGGCTGGGCAGGGGGTCGGCTGCGGCCACCGTATCGGTGGTCAGTTCGTCGAGCGTTGCGGTGACGCTGCGGCTGCGGCCATCGCGCCAGATCTCCATGCGCACCTGGGTCCCCGGGCGTTTCTCGCCGATTACGCGCGGCAGTTCGGCCGAATCGGAGATGCGCCGGCCATCCACTTGCAGCACCACGTCACCGGGCTGCAGGCCGGCCTTCTCCGCCGCGCTGCCCGGGTCGACGCTGGCCACCAGCGCGCCGTGAGCCTCGGCCAGCCCGAAGGACTGGGCAAGCTCCTTGTCGACGCCCTGGATGGCAATGCCCAGGCGGCCGCGCTGGACACGGCCGTGGGCGACGAGCTGGTCCTTGACGTTCATGGCAACGTCGATCGGGATTGCGAACGAAATGCCCATGAAGCCGCCCGAGCGCGAGTAGATCTGCGAATTGATGCCGATCACTTCGCCCGCGAGGTTGAACAAGGGGCCGCCCGAGTTGCCCGGGTTGATCGCGACGTCGGTCTGGATGAAGGGTACGTAGGTCTCGTCCGGCAGGCGGCGCGCCTTGGCCGAGATGATGCCGGCGGTGACCGTGTTGTCGAATCCGAAGGGTGAGCCCATCGCCACCACCCACTCGCCGACGCGGGCGTCGTCGGCATTGCCGATCCTGAGGGTGGGCAGGTTCTGCGCGTCGATCTTGAGCAGGGCGACGTCGGTGCGGCGGTCAACCCCCACCACCGTTGCCTTGAACTCGCGCTTGTCGATCAGCCGCACGATGACCTCGGACAGCGCGGCATCCGCGTTCTCGCCTGCCACCACATGGGCATTGGTCAGCACATAGCCGTCCTGGCTGACGATGAAACCCGAGCCGATGCCTTGGCGTGCGCGCGGCCCCATGCCCGGCTGGCCCGGGAATCCCGGCATGGGTACCCCGAAGCGACGCAGGAAGTCGTAGAAGGGGTCGTTCGCGAACGGGTTCTCACCGGTGACGCCCTGTGCCTGGCGCTGGACGACGCTGATGTTGACGACCGCAGGTCCGACCTGCTCGACCAGGTCGCCGAAGTCCGGCAGCCCGTAGCGGTTGGGCGACACCATGGAGGGAGCGGTCGCCTGCGCCATGGCCGGCGACACGAAGGCCCCCTGCGGGAGCGCCGCTGCAAGCGCGACGGCGAGGGCACTGACGGCAATGATCTTCTTCATATCGGTATTCACGCGTGGTCGTGGAAGTTGATGGACGTGCACGAGTGCGTAGACGCGGGAATCCGCATCCTGTTCCCGACGACACGTCCGCTTTCAGATCGGGCCGAGCGGGCGTGACTTCAAGGCCGGCGCCTCTGCCTGCCCGCCAGGGGCGTCAGAATTCCGCCTGCAGCGTGACATGGACCTGTCGCCCGGCCTGGTTCGCCGGCCGGTTGCGATACTCCGCCTGTGCCTGCAGTGGCCGGTTGGCCAGTTCCTGGTGGCGGCCGAGCAGGTTGATCGCGCTCAGCCGCAAGCTCAGGGTGCCGTGTTCAAGGCGGAAGCTGCGCGCTGCACTCCAGTCCACGGTGGTGTACGCAGGCACGGTGTAGCTGAAGCCGGGCACGTAGCTGAAGCCGGCGTCGATCGGTCCCATGCGCAGTACGCTCAGCATCGATTGCCAGGGGCCGACGCGTTGCAGCCAGCTCAGGCTGCCGGAGTAGGGTGCGGTATTGCCGCGGATGCGGTCGTCCGCGGCGCGGCGATCGATCATGCTGTGCGACAGGATGAACTCGGTCCCGGGCCATGGGCTGGTGCGCAACTGGTACTCGAGTCCGCTGAGGCGGACCTCGCCGGCGTAGTTCTCCCAGCGCGTGCTGCGCAGGGTCTCCAGGAAGGCAAGGTAGCCCGCGTCGCCGGTGCGGGGCAGGTCGGTGATGAGCGGTCCGGGCTGGCGCACGATGAGATCATCGATGCGCTCATGGAACAGGCGCACGTCGAGGGTGCTGCGCTGGTCAGGCAGTACGCCCAGGAAGCCGAGTTCGAAGGCGTCGATGCGCTGCGGCCTCAGGGCCGGATTGGGAAGCTGGCGTTGCTGCAGCAGCGCACCGGTGTCGGAAACGATGCGCACATCGGCATTGCGTTCGAAAAGTCCGGGCTGGCGCCAGGCGCGCGAGTGGCCGAGACGCCAGGTCATGTCGGGAGCGGCCTGCCAGTTGAGGAATACGCGTGGCGCAAAACGAGCGGCATCGCCACCGAGCTTCTCCACCATGCCGCCGAAGTTCCACAGCCATGCCGGTGCGCTGCGCCATTCCAGATTGGCGAACAGGCGCTGCTCGCTGCGCTGGTGCGCCTTGGCAGCGTGGAAATAAAAGGGCGAGGCCTGCTCGACATGCCGCCATTCGGCGCCCCACAGCACGCGTGTGGCGGGATCGAGGCGCCAGCGGTGCTCGACTTCGAGACTGTGCTGGTCGGTCACTGCGGTGTTGCCGACGTCGGCACCGAAGGCAACGCCAGGCGCGAGCGGGAGCGGGGGGTTGATGCGCGAATCCAGCCGCCATTCGTCACGCACGCGCTGGCGATTCCAGTAGGCCGATACCAGCCACTCCTCTTCGGCCGCGGCGACGTGGCGCCAGCGCAGGTGCAAGGTGCGGTTGGCGTGCTGCGATTCGCGCATGCCGGCGCTGTTGAAGAAGGAGCGCTCATAGCCCGCGTCGCGCCGGCCCTCGGCAAACACCGCATTGAGGTTGAGCTCGTTGCGTTCGTCGAGCTGGAGATCTCCCCGCACCGACAAAAGGTTCGTGCGGCGACCATCATGCAGCCCGGCAAAGCCTTCGTCGGCCTCGTGCTGCGCACTGATGCGCAGGCTGAGCGGGGCCGATTCGACGGCATGGCGCGCGCTGACGTCCAGGATACCGGGCGCGCCACGGCTCAGACGCAGGCTTGTTCCGGTGTTGTCGGCGCTATGCCGGGTGCGGATGTTGACGATGCCCAGGAAGGCGTTCGAGCCGAAGGCGGCGGAGTTCGAGCCGCGTACCACCTCGATGCGCTCGATATCCTGCAGCGAGATGCGCTCCGCCGAAGAGTTGAACGAGGGCGCAGGATAAGAGCGCCCGTCGATCAGGACCTGCATCTGCAGTGGATAGTCCATGCCCAGGCCATGGTAGGTGACCCAGTGTGCGTTGCCGCGTTCCTGGCCAACCTGGAAGCCGGGGACGAGCCGCATCAGGCGGCTGAGGTCGCGGTAGCCGGTGGCAGCGATGAAGTCCGCATCGAATACCGTGACCGCAGCCGGGCTGTCGTGCAGGGTCTGGGGCAGGCGCGAGGCGCTGAGCACGACCGGCAGCGGTGCGAAGAAGCTGTCTTCTGCCCGCACCTGTCCTGCGCACAGGCTTGCGGTGAGAATCAGGGCCAGTCCGCCGGCAGTACCGGAGTGGGAGCGCATCGATGGGTTTGAGCTGAGTCAGGGCTGGCGAAGTATAGCGGTGAGCCGCCGGTCGCGCAGGAGGGCATTGGAAGCTGTAACATCCCCAGCTATCCGCTTCAGGCTCCATTCCTTTTCCGGAACGCATAAACGCCATGACCCTGACCGATCTCCGCTACCTCGTCGCGTTGGCGTACGAGCGTCATTTCGGCCGTGCGGCCGAGAAATGCCATGTGTCACAGCCGACGCTGTCTGTGGCGGTCAAGAAGGTCGAGGAGGAGCTCGGCGTCCAGCTCTTCGAGCGCAGCGCCTCCGAGGTCAAGATCACCGAGACCGGTCGCCGCATCGTCGCGCAGGCAGAGAAGGTGCTGATGGAGGCGAGCCAGATCCAGGAGATCGCCGCGGCGGGTAAGGATCCGCTTGCAGGCCCGCTGCGCGTAGGGGTGATCTACACCATCGGCCCTTACCTGCTGCCGCGCCTGATCCCGCGCGTGCACCAGCTTGCGCCGCGCATGCCGCTGATCATCCAGGAGAACTTCACCGCTCGCCTGGCCGAGTCGCTCAAGCGCGGCGAGCTCGATGTCATCATCATCAGCCTGCCGTTCGAGGAGACCGGCATCGTCGCCCAGCCGGTCTACGACGAGCCGTTCCGGGTGCTGATGCCGTCGGCCCATCCGTGGACGCAGGATGAGTCGGTCTCGGCCGAGCACCTCGCCGACGACCAGTTGTTGCTGCTTGGCGCGGGCAACTGCTTCCGCGAGCAAGTGCTCGAGGTGTGCCCGAGCTGCCGCAACATCGGCGGGCTGCAGCGCACGCTGGAGGGCAGTTCGCTCGAGACCATCCGCCACATGGTGGCCACGGGTCTCGGCGTGACGGTGTTGCCCAGTTCGGCGGTCGACGAGATGTCGGCGCAGAACCCCTTGGTCGCGGTACGGCCGTTCAGCGACCCCGAGCCTCAGCGCCGTGTCGCCCTGGCGTGGCGTGTCACCTACCCGCGCAGCGGGGCGATCGACGTGCTACGAGCGGCGATCCTGGACAGCGAACTGCCCGGGGTACGGCCGGTGGGGCGTGTTCCACAGGTGGATACGGGGCTGCGCCAGGCATAGCCCTGCGGCATGAAAGGTATTCCGGCGATCAATTGGATTCATTGGACCGATTGGCTTACGATTGAACCATCCCGGCTGGACGCAGCCGCTCCAGCGCATCAATCACAGGAGAAGCGACATGGAAATCGATATCGGCATCACCAAGAAGGATCGCGCCAAGATCGCCGAGGGCCTTTCGCGCCTGTTGGCGGACAGCTACACCCTGTACCTGACCACACACAATTTCCACTGGAACGTCACCGGGCCGATGTTCAACACGCTGCACCTCATGTTCGAGGCGCAATACAACGAACTCGCACTCGCAGTTGACCAGATCGCCGAGCGCATCCGCGCGCTGGGCTTCCCGGCGCCCGGCACCTACAAGGAGTTCCAGAAGCTCACCAGCATGAGTGAGCCGGACGGGGTACCCTCGGCGCAGGACATGATCCGCCTGCTCGTCCAGGGCCAGGAAGCGGTGATCAAGACCGCACGCAGCATCGCGCCGGTCGCCGACAAGGCGAGCGACGAGCCTACGCTCGACCTGCTGACCCAGCGCATGCAGGTGCACGAGAAAACCGCCTGGATGCTGCGCAGCCTGCTCGAAGCCTGAGCTTGAGTGCAGCCGCGCCGGTCGGCGCGCGGAGTTGCATACGGGCCCTGCGGGGCCCGTCCTCATTTCAGCCTCCGGAAAAGCGCACGCGTTGCCTGGGCTGGCTGGGCTGGGTGATGTGGTCCAGGGGCAGGACATGGGTCTGCTTCACGCGGCCGAGCACGATGTCGGTCTTCACGTTGGCGATGCCGGGCAGGCACAGCACGCGCTTCATCATCAGTTCGGAGAAAGCGGCCAGGTCGGGAGCGACCAGGCGCAGTACGTAGTCGGCGTTGCCGCTCACCGAAAAGCACTCGAGTACCTCGGGCAAGCCGGCGACGGCGGCTTCGAAGGCTTCGCTGCGTGCCCCGCCCTGGCGCTCGAGCACGACATGGGCGAAGGCGGTGACGCCCAGGCCGACGGCTGCGGGGTTCAGCAGTGCGGCGTAACCGGCGATCAGTCCGCCTTCCTGCAGGCGCTGCAGGCGCCGGCTCACCTGGGATGCGGACAGGTGGACCTGTTCGCCAAGCGTGGCATTGGTGGCATTGCCGCTGCGCTGCAGGGCATCGAGGAGTGCCAGATCCTGACGGTCTACGGTGAAAGTGCTCATTTATGTGCTTTAATATGCATGAATTGTGCGCATATTACCGATAAATGCGCGAATAACGCGCACTTTATGTGTGGGATGCGCAGCATAATGCTCCTCACAAGACCACCTGAGGAGACACCCCATGACGCTTACCGAATCCTTGCTGCATGCGCTCAAGGCGCATGGCGCGCGGCAGATCTTCGGCATCCCGGGCGACTTCGCCCTGCCCTATTTCCGCATCATCGAGGAATCGAAGATCCTGCCCCTGCATACGCTCTCGCATGAGCCAGGGGTGGGCTTCGCCGCCGACGCGGCCGGACGCATCGGCGGCGGACTGGGCGTGGCCGCGGTAACCTACGGCGCAGGTGCGCTCAACATGATCAACTCGGTGGCCGCAGCGTATGCCGAGAAATCACCGCTGGTGGTCCTGTCCGGCGGTCCGGGCCGCGGCGAGTCGAACTCCGGGCTGCTGCTGCATCACCAGGCCAAGACGCTCGACTCCCAGTTCCAGATCTTCCGTGAGATCACCTGCGATCAGGTGCGTCTGGACGATGCAGCGCGCGCGCCCGCCGACATCGCGCGCGTCCTCGCCAATTGCCTGCGCAACTCGCAGCCGGTGTACATCGAGATCCCGCGCGACATGGTCGCCCAGCCCTGCGCAGCGGTGATCGCCGAGCCGCCGCCAGCGGTCGATGGCGAGGCGCTGCAGGCGTGTGTCGCAGAGATCCTCGAACGTATCGGGCGCGCATCCGCGCCGGTGCTGATGGTGGGTGTCGAGGTGCGCCGCTTCGGGCTCGAGGACAAGGTCGCCGAGCTGTCGCGCCGCCTTGGCCTGCCGGTGGTGACCAGCTTCATGGGCCGCGGCCTGCTTGCAGATCATGGCGCACCGCTGGTGGGTACCTACATGGGCCTGGCCGGCCTGCCCGAGGTGACGCGGCTGGTGGAGGACTCCGACGGTCTGTTCCTGCTCGGCGTGATCATCTCGGACACCAACTTCGCGGTGTCAGAGAAGCACATCGACCTGCGCAAGACCATCCAGGCGCTGGAGGGACGGGTGACGATGGGTTACCACACCTACCCACGCATCCCGCTCGATGCGCTCGTCGATGGCCTGCTTGCCTGCGTGCCCCCGGCGGCGAAACACTTCGAGGTGTCGCGCCCGGCTTTCCCGCATGGCCTGGTGGCCGACGAGGCCACCATCGCGCCAGCCGACGTGGCATTGGCCGTCAATGACCTGATGGCCGAGCATGGCAAGCTGCCGATCGCCTCCGACATGGGCGACTGCCTGTTCACCGCGATGGACATCGAGCACACCGCCCTGGTGGCGCCGGGCTATTACGCCACGATGGGTTTTGGTGTGCCCGCGGGCCTCGGCCTGCAGGCGGCTACGGGCCAGCGTCCGCTCATCCTCGTTGGCGACGGCGCCTTTCAGATGACGGGTTGGGAACTGGGCAACTGCCGACGCTACGGCTGGGATCCGATCGTGCTGTTGTTCAACAACAGCAGCTGGGAGATGCTGCGCACCTTCCAGCCCGAGTCGGGCTTCAATGATCTCGACGACTGGGGCTTCGCGCAGATGGCCGCGGGCATGGGCGGCGACGGCGTGCGCGTGCACACCCGGGCCCAGCTCAAGCAGGCGCTGGATCGTGCGATGGCGACGCGTGGGCGTTTCCAGCTCATCGAAGTGATGATCCCGCGTGGTGTGCTGTCCGAGACGCTGTCGCGCTTCGTCGCCGGGGTCAAGCGCCTGAACGCCGCCAAATCGGGCTGAACCGGATCGGCGTGCGCGGCCGAGGGGGTTGAAGGGGGCATCGCCTTCAACCCCTCGCGGCGGGTGCCGCTCCCACGCGGAAAACCGCGCCGCGTGCGGCCTCGCTGTAGGCGCGACGCAAGTCGCGAGCTTTCTGGTCTGTTCAGCTCGCCTTGCGCGTGGTGCTGCGTTTGCGCGGAGCGGGTGCTTCAGCACCCTCGCCTGCGGTTTCGCCCGCCTTCGCCGCTGCGGGCTTGGTCGCCTTCGGTGCCTTGGCTTCGAACTCGAAGCCAACCTTGCCGTCCTTGCCGCGCACCAGAAAGGCGGAGAACTTGCGCCGCGTGCGTGCCGACACGAAGCCCTTGAGCAGGTCGGTCTTGCCCTCGGTCAGCAGCTTGGCCATCTGCTCGCGTTCGATTGGCTGCTGCAGGATGATCTTGCCGGAGCGGAAATCGCAGCTCTTGCCTGGTCCCACCGATTTCTCGCACACATAGGCCATGCCGTGCTCGTACACCCGGCTGGCGCACTTCGGGCAGGCACCGACGGCCTCCTGCGCGGAGAAGTCCACCGCCTCGGCCTCCTCGCCCTCCTTGGGCTGGCCGAAGTCGAAGGTGGGCTGCTTGTCCTCGTTCAACACGATGTCGGCATTGAACAGGCGCCCCATCTTGTTGCGGAAGCCGAGCAGCGGGCCGACCTTGCCCTCGCGCAGCAGGGTCTCGATCTCGTCGTACTCGAACTGGCGACCGGCGACGATCTTCCAGGTGCTCCAGTCGCAGGCCTGGCAGGCGAACTTCTTGTAGTTCTCCTTCACGACGCCGCCGCACTTCGGGCACGGCGTCTGCAGCGTCACGAACTCGCCTGGCACGGTGTCGGACTCGTAGCGCTTTGCGCGCTCGACGACCTCGCGCGTCATCTCGGCGATCTCGTTCATGAAGGCTTCGCGGCTGAGCTTGCCGTGCTCCATCTGCGCGAGCTTGTATTCCCAGCCGCCGGTGAGTTCGGGCGAGGTCAGCGCGGTGACGCCCAGTCCCTTCAGCAGCGTGATCAGCGAGAAGGCCTTGGCGCTCGGGATCAGTTCGCGGCCTTCGCGATGGATGTACTGCTCGCTGATCAGGCCTTCGATGATCTGCGCGCGGGTGGCTGGCGTGCCGAGACCGCGTTCGGCCATCGCCGCGCGCAATTCCTCGTCGTCGACCATCTTGCCCGCGCCTTCCATTGCGGAGAGCAGCGTGGCTTCGTTGAAGCGCGCTGGCGGCTTGGTCTGCAGCGACTTGACCGTGATGTCCTCGGTGGACACCGTTTCGCCCTGCTTCACAGCGACCAGCTGCGGTGCGCTGCCGTCCTTGGCATCCTTCTCGTCGTTGGCCGCTTCCTTGCCATACACCGCCAGCCAGCCCGGATTGACCAGCACCTTGCCCTCGGTCTTGAAGGCCTCGCCCTCGACGCGCGTGATGCGGGTGGTGATCTGGTACTCGGCCGCGGGGTAGAAAACCGCCAGGAAGCGCTTGGTGACGAGGTCGTAGATCTTGTGTTCGGCTTCGGACAGGTTCTTCGGCAGTGCGCCGGTGGGGATGATCGCGAAGTGGTCGGAGATCTTGGCGTTGTTGAAGATGCGCTTGTTGGGCTTCACCCAGCCGTGCTTGGCGATCTCGTTGGCGAAGGGCGCGTACTGGTCGGGCAGCGTGCGCATGACCTCGCTCACCGTGGCGAGGTAGTCCTCGGGCAGTGCGCGCGCGTCGGTACGCGGGTAGGTCAGCACCTTGTGCTTCTCGTACAGCGCCTGGGCGAGTTGCAGCGTCACCCGGGCGGAGAAGCCGAAGCGGCCGTTGGCCTCGCGCTGCAGGCTGGTGAGATCGAACAGCAGCGGCGACAACTGGGTGGAGGGCTTGGCCTCTTCACTGACCACGCCCGGCTTGCCTGCACACTTGCTGCGGATGGCCTCGGCCTGGGCCTTGTCCCACAGGCGGAAGGCGGTGGCGTGCTCGTCGCCCTCGGGCTTCTTGAACTTCTCGTCGAACCAGCGCCCCGGGTACTCGCCGGCGGCGCAGCCAAAGCGCGCCTCGAGTTCCCAGTAGTCGCGCGACTTGAACTTGCGGATGCGGTCCTCGCGCTCGACCACCATCGCCAGCGTCGGCGTCTGCACCCGGCCCACGGTGGTGAGGTGGAAGCCGCCGGTCTTGGAGTTGAACGCGGTCATCGCGCGCGTGCCGTTGATGCCGATCAGCCAGTCGGATTCGGCGCGGCAGATCGCCGCGTTGCGCAGGCCCTCGACGTCCTGCGCGGCGCGCAGATGGGCGAAGCCGTCGCGGATCGCCTGTGCGGTCATCGACTGCAGCCACAGGCGCTGCATCGGCTTCTTGCTGCCCGCGTGCTGGGCGATGAAGTTGAAGATCAGCTCGCCCTCGCGGCCCGCGTCACAGGCATTGATGAGGCCGGTGACGTCCTTGCGCTTGATGAGCCGGGTGAGCAGCTTGAGCCGATCCTCGGTCTTCTCGATCGGCTTGACCGCGAAGTGGGGCGGGATCACCGGCAGATGGGCGAAGGTCCACTTGCCGCGCTTGACCTCGAACTCCTCGGGCACGGTGAGCTCGAGAAGGTGACCCACGGCCGACGACAAGACGTATTCGTCGGACTCGAAGTAGTCCTTCTCCTTGGTGAAGCCGCCCAGCGCACGGGCGATGTCCTGCGCAACGGAAGGCTTTTCCGCGATGATCAGTTGCTTGCTCATGCTCGTGTCGAGACGACTGTGGCGCCCAGCGGGCGCGCGGGGTTCGGGAAGCGGCGGATGATAAGGACAGCCTGCTTGCGCTTGCAAGCAGGCTGGATTGACCACTCAATGCAAGGTCGGTTCGTAGGCCCAGTCTTCCTCTTCGGTGAGGAGCTCGTCCACCATCAGGGTGTCGATAGGCTCTTCCTGCTGCCACAGCACCATCAGTACGATGACCTTGAGGCGATTCAGCGAGATGGTGAAGTCGTTCAGGGCCATCGCACGCTCGATGATCAGCTCGCGGTGCGCGGCGCCGAGGACGCCAGCGCTTTCGAGCAGGCTCAGAAAGCCGCGGCAGCGGGCGTCGAGTTGCTTCTGCTCTTCATCGGTGTAGATCCGTACCGATCCGCTGCTGGGCGCGATGCCGGGGTGGATGTCGCGTGCCACGCGGCGCAGGCCGGCCAGCCAGTCGAGCGCTTCGGAAATCTCGTCCTGGTCGAATCCGGCCGCCGACAGCTTGCGGGCGAGCAGATCGGATTCGGGGCAGGCGTCTGCGTGGATGTAGCTTTCGAAGAGATATACGAGGATGTCGAACAAGGCGGCCTCATTTTGGGGCGGTCGGCAGCGTGGTGGGCGGTTCCAGGACCGGCATGCCGGATGGAGGGCTTCGCCCGCTGTGCTTGCGTGCGGCTGGTGATGTGCGGCCGGATTCAGATGCGCTGGAGGCGCCCCCCGGGCAAGCGCGCGAGGAGTCCATCCAGCTCGAGCGGAAGCAGGATGGCGTACAGGGCATCGACCGTCAAGCTGCAGCGCTGGGCCAGCGTGTCGATGTCCACCGGGTCATGGCCGATGATCTGCAGCACCCGTGCCGCCTCGCCGTCGAGGGCAAGCTCGGCCTGGGACATGGTCGGCGGCGTCGAAGCGGCATCCTTGCGTTCGCGTCGACGGCGTCCGGCCGCCGTGTGCGGGCGCTCGGGTGCCGCCCAGCCGAGCCGGCCGCGCAATTCCTCGACGACGTCTTCGGCCGTCTCGACCAGCTTGGCGCCTTCACGGATCAGGCGGTGGCAGCCGCGCGACAGTGGCGAATGGATCGAGCCCGGGATCGCGAACACCTCGCGGCCGCATTCGGTCGCCAGTCGCGCGGTGATCAGTGAGCCGCTGTTGAGTGCGGCCTCGACCACCAGCACGCCTTGCCCGAGACCGGCGATGAGCCGGTTGCGGCGCGGGAAGTTGTGCTGCAGTGGCGGTGTGCCGAGCGGGAACTCGCTGACGACCACGCCGCAGCGGGCGATGTCGCGGGCAAGTGTTGCGTTGCGTGCGGGGTAGATGCGATCGATTCCGGTACCGATCACGGCGATCGTGCCGCCCCCGGCTGTACCTGCGGCGAGTGCGCCGCGATGGGCTGCCGCGTCGATACCCAGAGCAAGCCCGCTGACGATGGTGAAGCCCTGCGCCGCCAGCTCGCGGGCGAAGGCTTCGGCGTTGGCCTCTCCCTGAGCGGTTGCGGAGCGCGCCCCCACGAGGGCGATCGCCGGGCGCTGGAGCAGGGCCGGGTCGCCCTTGACGTAGAGCAGCACCGGCGGGTCGGCCATGTCGAGCAGGCTGCGTGGATAGGCTTCGTCGGCAAGGGTGAGCACGTGGCTGCCGGGCTCGGCCGCCCAGGCGAGCGCGCGCTCCATCCATTCGGCCTGCGGGGTGCCGAGCACTGTATCCGCGGCTTCGCCCCCCACCACTGCCGCGAGCGCACTGCGGCCGGCGCCGAAGATGTGGCGCGGCAGGCCGAAGGCGGCAAGCAGGCTGCGCTGGCGGTCGGCGCCCAGGCCCGGCAGCGAGCTCAGGCGCAACCAGTCGGCGAGGTCGTCGTGATCGGCGGACAAGAGGCCTGGGAGTGCGTGTGAGTCTCGGCGGCGACCGTCAGGGCTGGCGTACGACGTCGGAGAGCGTGACCGGGCCGTCGGATTCCATCACCAGGGCGTAGGAGATGCGATCGAAGACGCGGAACACGAACACCATGCCGTAGCGCTTCTCGGGCAGCTGGAAGGTCTCCTTGCCGCCGTCGCCGGTATATTCGGCCGTGCCGCGGTTGCGGAACAGGGCCAGCACGTGGCCGCGCTCGATGCCGTCACGTTCGCCAACGTTGAGCGCCACCACGTGCAGACGACCGGTTTCGCTCACGCCGCGATGAATCGAGATGATGCGCCCGTTCACGTCGCGCTCGGGCGCATGCGGCGCAAAGGAGAACACGCTCGGGCGATCGCTCGGCATCATCAGGTCGCCGACGCCGATTTCCTCGACCGAGGTGGTGACCTCGAGGGTGGTTGGCTGGCCGCGTTCGGTCACGCGCGCGGTGCCGAGGTAGGCAGCCTCCCAGGCCAGGGTTTCGCGCGTCACCGGGTCTTCGAGCGGCTTGGCCGGGCGGTAGATGTGCCACACCTCGGCGGCGTCGCCGACGTCCTTGGCGAAGATGGTGTCGCCCGTGCCGGTCAGCACGCGGCTGGTCTCGGTGGCGATGATGGTCGCCGAGCCTTCCAGGCGGGGGCCGTCGATGACCAGCGGGCGGTTCAGGAAGGGCTCGATTACCTGCAGCGGGATGCTGGGCAGGGCGCTGTCGAGTGCTTCGCTGTAGATGCGCGGCTGCACGCGATCGTCCTGGGTGCCGCCGATGCGCCGGCCGATGCTCAGCCAGGGGCCGCTGCGGTCGAGCAGGATGACCTGCCCCGGGTAGATGAGGTGCGGGTTGCGGATCTGCTCGCGGTTGAGGCGCCAGACTTCGGGCCAGCGCCAGGGTTCCTGCAGGAAGCGGCCCGAGATGTCCCACAGGGTGTCGCCACGGACCACCGTGTAGCTGTCGGGTGCGTTGTCAGCAAGGCGGACACCGGATTGAGCGTGGGCGCTCGCGCCAAACAGGGCCGCGAAGGCGACGAGCAGAGAGAATATAATTCGGGTCATTGATCGCTTCCGGTAGATGCGGGGCGTGCCGACGAGGCCCTGGAACGCTGTTGCATGGACAGGGTCGAACCGGATGCGCGAAGCAAACACGGTCGTGAAGCGCTTCGAGTCCCCGGCGCAGTACATGCGCATGCATGTGAAAACGCTTGAAATTCTGCACTTAAAGGTTTAACGCGGCAAGGCATTCATGGCTCTCCTACCCATTCTCAGATACCCCGATCCCCGCCTGCATACGGTTGCCAAGCCGGTTGCAGCGGTCGATGACGACATCCGCCAGCTCGTGCGCGACATGGCCGAGACCATGTACGAGGCGCCCGGCATCGGGCTCGCGGCCACTCAGGTCAACGTCCACATGCGCGTGGTGGTCATCGACGTCAGCGAGGACAAATCCGGCCTGATGACGCTGATCAACCCCGAGATTCTCGAGCGCTCGGGCGAACAGGTGTGCGAGGAAGGCTGCCTCTCCGTCCCCGGTATCTACGAGAAGGTGACGCGTGCGGAGCGGGTTCGGGTGCGCGCCCTCGACGACAAGGGCGAGCCCTACGAACTTGCGGCCGACGGCTTGCTCGCGGTCTGCATCCAGCACGAGATCGATCACCTCGACGGCAAGGTCTTCGTCGAATACCTGTCCCAGCTCAAGCTCAGCCGCATCAAGAGCAAGTTGGCCAAGAAGGCCCGCATCACCGCGTGATGGCCGACACCCTCTCCCCCGCGGCGCTGCGCGTCGCCTTCGCCGGCACGCCCGAGTTTGCCGCCTGCGCGCTCGAAGCCATCCTTGAGGCCGGCTACACGGTGCCGCTGGTGCTCACCCAGCCCGACCGCCCTGCCGGCCGTGGCATGAAGCTCACGCCGAGCGCGGTCAAGCAGCTCGCCCTGGCGCGTGGCATCGAGGTCGACCAACCGGAGAGGCTGCGCACGGACGAGCAGCGTGCGCGCCTGTCGGCCTGTGCGCCGGACGTGCTGGTGGTGGCGGCCTACGGATTGATCCTGCCCAAGGCGGTGCTGGACATGCCGCGCCTGGGCTGCCTCAACATCCACGCCTCGCTGTTGCCGCGCTGGCGCGGCGCCGCGCCCATCCACCGCGCCATCGAAGCCGGCGACGCCGCGACCGGCATCACCATCATGCAGATGGACGAGGGCCTGGACACCGGTGCGATGCTGCTCGAGCGCTCGACGCCGATCCTGCCCCGCGACACGACCGCCACGCTGCACGACCGCCTCGCGGCGCTCGGCGGTGAGTGCATCGTCGCCGCGCTGGCCGCCCTGCAGCGCGGCGAGTTGGTCGCCAGGCCGCAGCCGGCCGAGGGCGTGACCTACGCTGCCAAGATCGGGCGTGCCGAGGCGAACATCGACTGGACGCGCCCGGCGGCCGACATCGAGCGCGCGACGCGTGCCTTCGACCCCTTCCCCGGGGCGGCTTCCAGCCTGCGCGATACGGTGGTCAAGTGCTGGTCGGCCGAGGTCGTGCCCGGCCGGGGCGAGCCCGGCACGGTGATCGCGGCAGGCGACGACGGCATCACCGTTGCCTGCGGTCGCGACGCCCTGCGTTGCACGGTGTTACAGCGTCCGGGCAGCAAGCGCCTGCCTGCCGCGGAATTCCTGCGCGGCTTCCCGGTCTCTGTGGGCGAACGCTTCGCAACCGTGGCCTGAGCGCCACGGTTGGGCCGGTGGGCCTCGCACCATGCTTGAATTTGCCTGGTCGGGCCCCAAACTAGGCTTTTGAATCAACCTTTTGCAGGAAGGACACCGCAATGTTCGGTAACTGGATCAAGACCTCCATCCTGATGGCCGGCATCGTCGCCCTGTTCGGCGCCATGGGCGCGGCCATCGGCGGCCAGCAGGGCATGCTGATCGCGCTCGTCATTGGCGGCGCCATGAACTTCTGGGCCTACTGGTTCTCCGACAAGGCCGTGCTCAAGATGTACAACGCGCGCCAGGTCGATGCCGCCTCCTCGCCCTACCTTTACAACATGGTGCGCGAGCTCGCCCAGCGCGCCGACCTGCCGATGCCCAAGGTTTACATCATCGACGAGGCCCAGCCCAACGCCTTCGCCACCGGCCGCAACCCCGAGAATGCCGCGGTGGCCGCCACCACCGGCATCATGCGCATGCTGTCCGAGCGCGAGCTGCGCGGCGTCATGGCGCACGAGCTGGCGCATGTGAAGAACCGCGACATCCTGATCTCGACGATCTCGGCCACGGTGGCGGGCGCGATCTCGATGCTGGCCAACTTCGGCATGTTCTTCGGAGGTCGCGACGGCGAGAACCGTCCCAACCCGATCGTGTCGATCGCGATGATGATCCTGGCGCCGATGGCCGGCATGATCATCCAGATGGCGATCAGCCGCACCCGAGAGTTCGGTGCCGATCGTGGCGGCGCTGAAATCTCCGGCGACCCCGAGGCGCTGGCCAGCGCGCTCGCCAAGATCGACGCCTACGCGCGCGGCATCCCCATGCATACCGCCGAGCAGCACCCCGAGACGGCGCAGATGATGATCATGAACCCGCTCTCCGGCGGCGGCCTGCGCGGGCTGTTCTCGACCCACCCGGCGACCCAGGACCGTATCGCCCGCCTGCGCGCGATGCGCTGAGTGCCTCAGCGCGCCTGTAGGGCGGTCTTCACCAAGGCGAGCAGTTCGCCCGGGGCGACGGCCTCGCCCAAGGCACCCGCACGCAGCAGCATGTCGCGTCGGGCCGTGCGGCGAGCATCGTCGAACTCGCCGTGGTAGACGATCAGCGGAGGCCGGCGCGGTCTCGACGCCAGCGCGCGCAGCAGTCTCAACGCGGCGCTCGGCTGACCTTCCAGTGCTTCGGGTCGGCTCCAGTCCGATAGCACCAGGTCGAAGCCCTCGGTATCGGCGTCGAGGCGCGTGAGCGCTTCTTCCGTGCTGTGTGCGGTCACGACTTCGACCTGCAGTTTTGCGAGCGCGGCGATTTCGTGCGCGTTGCCTTCCGGTTTGTCGTCCACCCACAGCAGCCGCTTCTGCTCGGGCATGTCGATCAGCGCCAGTGCCGTATCTTCGGCCTCGGCGCCATCCATCGCGGGTGCGCCGCGTATTCGTGCCGCGACCGCCAGTTCGTTGGTGAAGCCGGCCATCATGCGCCGGACCAGACTGTCGGGTTCTTCGTGCTTGCGTGCCGCGGTGTCGCCCGTACCTTCTGGCGCTGCGGCCTCGAGCGCCCAGCTGTCGTCCTCGGCCGCCGATGCGGCCACACTTGCTGAGGTGGCGCCGAAGTCGCTCGACCTCGGTGCGGCGGCGGCCGCGGGTGCTGCACTCACCCAGCGCTGCTGGATTGCCTCGACGGCGCGCCGGATGCCCTTGGCGACATCGGTCCACGCCTCGTCGCGGTTGGGCCAGGAGGTGACCGGGCGCAGGTCGGTGGGCAGGCCCTGAAGGTGGGCAAAGGGCGCCCCTTCGATGTCCACTGCGCGCAACAGCACCGGCACCACGCTGGCGTCGCCGCGCTCGGCACGCGCTACTGCCGATGCAAGTTCCTTGCCCCATATGTAGTCGGAGTTGAGGAAGTCCATGCTCACCAGCAGCAGGATCAGGTCTGCCGTGCTGAGCTGGGCATCGATCGCCTCGTCCCATTTCTGGCCCGCAACGATGCTGCGATCGTGCCAGGGGCGGATCACGCCCTTGCGCCGCAGGAGCGCAAGGTGGCCATCGAGCTCGTCGCGGAGTTTCTCGTCTTCGTGTGCATAGCTGTAGAACAGATCGACCGGTTCCATGACGACGCTCCCATGCGGTACAGCCCGATCTTCAACATAGATCAGGCTGTCCGCGCCGTCAGCAAGCGATGGTGCATGGGCCTGCGTGGGTGCGGCGCCCGCTGCGCCTGACCCTACCTTTGCCGGCCAGCATTGCGGATAATGCGCGCCGGACACCTGAACGTCGATCTACATATCGACAAGCGTCCGAACCCTATCTGCCCGGTCTGAATGCCGGGCCATTAAACCCCGGCGCGCCCGCACCGGGGTGGCTGGAAGCCGATCGGCGGCGCGACTGCCGGCGGTCTCCGAACAACCGGAGCAGCACATGCACCATCAACGCACTGCCTCGCGCAGAGGCTTCCTGCTGTCCGCCGCCGCTCTCGCCGTGGCCGGCAGCCTGGGTCTGAACGCAGGCGATGCCTTGGCCCAGCCGGCCAAGCTCGTCATCACCGCGATCCCCGACGACGGCGACGCCGACCGCATGCGCGAGAACTTCGGCGCGCTGGCCCGTCATCTCGGCAAGGCCGTGGGCATCCCGGTCGAGTACATGCACGTGGAGAACTACGCCGCCAGCGTCACTGCGCTCGCCACCGGCCGCGCCCATGTCGCCTGGCTCGGCGCGGTGACCACCGCGCAGGCGCGCATGCAGATGGGCGAGCAGCTCACCATCCTTGGCTGCCGAGACATCGACAAGGGCTTTGTCAGCTACTTCATCGCCAACCCGGCGACCGGTCTGGGCACCGTGGGCGACCTCGGAGAACTCGCCAAGGCCGCGCAGGGCAAGGGCTGGAGCTTCACCTTCGGCAGCAAGAGCAGCACCTCGGGCCACATGATGCCGCGCAAGTACTTCATGGACCAGGCCGGTGCCGCGCCGGAGCGGGTGTTCCGCAGTGTGGCCTATTCCGGCAGCCATGACGTGGTGATGCAGATGGTGGCCGACGGCACCCATCAGGTCGGCGCGCTCAACTACGCATCGTGGGACAAGGCCGACGACGCGCTCAAGGCGCGTGCGCCGATCGTCTACAAGACCCCGCCCTATACCAATTACGCCCTCGCCGCCCGTGCCGATCTCGGCCCGGACCTGCTCGCCAGGCTGCGTGCCGCGCTGCTCGCCGTCGATGGCAGCACGCCGGAAGGTGCCCAGGTGCTCAAGTACCTGAAGGCAGGCAAGTTCATCGAGGCCGACATCGGCGAGTGGCAGGGCTACGTCGACCTGCTCGAGTCGGGTATCGACATCGGCGGCTGAGGGCTGGCTGGGACCGGTAGGCGCAGCGTCCGGCCGGATGCTGTGCCGCCCCCTGCCCGCTCATCATCATGAATACAGACTCCATTGATGCGCAGGCCGTGCCCGAGCACCCGGTTCGCCTGCAGGGCGCCGCGGTCGCCTACGGCGGCCAGCGCGTACTCGACGACATCAGCCTGGACATCGCTCCGGGCGAGCGCGTCGCCGTCATCGGGCCCTCGGGCGCGGGCAAGACCACGCTGTTCCGTCTCATCGCCGGCCTGGTCAAGCCTGCGGCTGGTTGCGCGCTGACGCTGGGCGAGGATACCCGCCGCCTGCGCGGGCGGCGGCTGGCGCGGCTGCGCCGCGAACTCGGCTTCCTTTACCAGCAGGACAACCTGATCCCTCAGCTGCGCGTGGTGCACAACGTGCTGATGGGCCGGCTCGGCCACTGGTCGCTGGCGCGTGCGCTGCTGTCCCTGCTGTGGCCGCAACAGATCGAACGCGCGCGCGCTGCGCTGGCGCGCGTCGAGCTCGCCGACAAGCTGTGGGCACTACCCGACGAACTCTCCGGCGGCCAGCAGCAGCGCGTCGCCGTCGCCCGCCTGATCGTGCAGCAGCCGCGCCTGGTGCTGGCGGACGAGCCGGTGAGCGCGCTCGACCTGCGCCTCGGGCGCGAGATCATCGGCTTGCTATGCCAACTGGCGCAGCGCGACGGCGTGACGCTGGTGGTCAATCTGCACACGCTGGACCTCTTGCAAGGCCATTTCGACCGCGTGATCGCGCTGCGTGGCGGCCGCCTGTTCTGGCAGGGAGAACCAGCGCAGATCACCCAGCATCTGCTGCGCGAGCTCTACGGCGCCGAATACCGCGCGCTGCACCTGGACGAGATCGAGGTGCAGGAATGAAGCACGGCTGCCGCAGCGGTGTACCGGGGGTGTCTTGGTGAGTACGCTCGCCTTGGCCGCCAGCGCGCGTTACGAGCGCCGCCCGCTGGGCCATTTCGTCGCCCTGCTCGCCGTCCTGCTGGCCTTGCTGGCGGCCTTCGCCGCCGCCGACTGGGACTGGGGGGCGCTCACTGACGCCGAGCGCCGCGCTCAGGCGGCAGCGCGCATCGGCGCCTGGCTGGCGGCCTTCGCTCGCCCCGACCTGTCGCCGGACTTCGTGCGCCATGCCTGGGACCTGACCCTGCAGACCCTGTCCGCTGCCATCCTCGGTACGGCGCTGGCGGTGCTGCTGGCCTGGCCGTTGGCGATGGGGGCGAGCCGTGCGGTGTGTGTCGGCGATGAACGCAGCGCTGTGGGTGGCAAGCTCGTCGCCCGCCTGTGGCGGTGGTTGCCGCTGCGCTCGCCGGCCGCCTTGCTGTGCGCGGCCTGCCGGCTGGTGCAGGACATCCTGCGCGCGGTGCCGGATTTCGTGTGGGCGATCATCCTGGTCGCACTGGTTGGCCTCGGCCCGCTCACTGGTGCGCTCGCGCTGGCGCTCAACATCACCGGCATTCTGGCCAAGGTGTACAGCGAGCTTTGGGACAGCGTTGATCCGGCGCGTTATGGCCAGGTTCGCAGCCTGGGCGGTGGCCGGCTGGCGACCTTCCTTTACGGCATCCGTCCGCTCGCCTCGCGCAACGTGCTGTCCTTCACGCTGATGCGCGCCGAATGCGCGATTCGCAACGCCGCGGTGATTGGTGCGGTGGGCGGCGGCGGGCTGGGCTCGGAGATCTGGTACCAGGTGCGCTTCGGCGCATGGGACAAGGTCGGCACGCTGATCCTGTTCACCTTGTTACTGACGCTGGCCGCGGATCTCGTCAGCAACACCATTCGTCGCCAGTTGCGCGGTGACCAGTCCCGCCAGAGCGGCGGTGCCTCGTGCGCGGTGGCGGGGGCTGGCGATGCCTCGCGCCAGGGACGGCCTGAGGGCGATGCTGTGGCGCCGCCCATTGCGGTTGGCGTCTCCCGTCCGCCGTTCGGCCCCTGGCTGGCTACCGGCCTGGTCGTGCTGGCCCTGCTGTGGTCGCTGTGGTTCATGGGCTGGGGCAACCGTGGCGGCGAGGATGGGGCTGCACGCAACCACCTCGCACCGGCCATGGAGCTGCTGAGTGGTGAGGCCTGGGGAAAGCTGCGCTTCTTCGAACGCCTGCTGCAGCCCGAGCTCGACCTCGCCGCGATCGGCCTGGGCGACCCGGCCAAGGCGGCGGCGCGCCTCGAGCAGGGCAAGGCGGTCGAATTGTTCGCCACCCATGGCGCGCTCGATTTCTGGCGACCGTCGGCGTGGCTGGCCTGGCAGCAGGCGCTGCAGAAGTGGTTCGTGTGGCGGGTGGTGGAATCGGCGGCGATCCCGCTCGCCATTGCGGTCGTCGGCACGGTGCTCGGCGTGGCCGGGGCGATCCTGCTCACCTATCCGCATTCGGCCAGCTTCCAGCTCCACGCCGCACGCTTCAGCGGCGAGACGCCGGCGCCCTGGCAGCGCGCGCTGCGCGCCCTGCAGCTCGCTGCGGCGCGCGCCACGGCGGTGATCGCACGTGGCGTGCCTGAGGTGATGTGGGCCTTCCTGTGCATCGCCTTCTTTGGTCCCGGCCTGGTGGCGGGGACCTTGGCCATCGCGCTGCACACGCTGGGCGTGCTCACCCGGGTGTTTGGCGAGGCGGTGGACAACCAGCCCCTGCGCCGCTTCGAGCCCACCTGCGGTGGCTCGCGCTTGGCAACCTACGGCCTGGTGGCGGTGCCGCGGGTGTGGCGCGACTGGATGACCTATGGCTTTTTCCAGTTCGAGAGCAACGTGCGCGCGGCGGTGGTGCTCGGGCTGGTCGGCGTGGGCGGCCTGGGCTTCCAGTTCAGCTTCAACTTCGAGTGGTTCCGTTTCGAGCGGGCCGGCACCTACCTGCTCATGATCGTGTTGCTGACGGTGCTGATCGACCGCGGTTCGCGCCTGCTCAAGCTGTCCCGCGTCGGGCGTTGAACGGCCGGGCAGCGGGCAGCGCCTTGGTGTAGGCTAGCGGGCGGACCAGCCGGTGCCCCACGAACAAGCCGGCACCACCCTCACCCACAGGAGATAACCATGAGCGCAGTGACCCTCGGCGGCAATCCGATCGACGTGGCGGGCCGTTTCCCGCAAGCCGGCGATGCCGCCCCCGCCTTCAAGCTCACCGCCGCCGACCTTGCCGACGTCGGCCTCGAGGCCTTTGCCGGCAAGCGCAAGGTACTGAACATCGTTCCCAGCCTTGACACCCCGGTGTGCGCGACCTCGACGCGCAAGTTCAACGAGGAAGCCGGCAAGCTGGCCGATACCGTCGTACTGGTGGTTTCTGCCGACCTGCCCTTCGCGGCCAAGCGCTTCTGCGAGACCGAAGGCCTGGCGAACGTGCAGACGTTGTCGACCTTCCGCAACCCGGGCTTTGCCGAGGCCTATGGCGTGGCCATCACTTCCGGCCCGCTCGCCGGCATCACCGCGCGTGCAGTGGTGGTGATCGATGCCAACGACAAGGTCGTACATGCCCAGCGCGTGGGTGAGATCAAGGATGAGCCGGACTATGCGGCCGCGCTTGCCGCGCTGAAGTAAGCGGCAGTCATGCAGTGAAAGGCAGGGGCCCCAGTCGGGGCCCTTGCCTTTTCCGCTCAGCGGCGGCGAGCAGACTCGCCACCCGGTTTCTGTGGCTCGTCAAAGTGGCTGTCATCCTCGAGCGGAAACACGCCGAGCCCCTGGTCTGCAAGGCGGATGGTGCTGGCGGCGAGTACTTGCGGGATGCGCAGGCTGCGCTCACCCATGCTGACCGTGACGCCTTCGAACACGGTCTGCTCCACATTCACCCGCGCCTGCTGGGCGAGCTCGAGCCGGAAACGCAAGGCCTCTTCCTCGTTACGCAAGGCCTCGATCCCGGTCGACAGCGCAGCCGCTGCAAGCTCGGCGCGGCTCAGCATCTCGCTTGTGACCTTGCCCGGATTGCGGTCGGCGAAGTTGAGCAGCTTGCCGACATCGAGCAGCTTGTTTTCCTGGATGTCGCGCTCCTGGGCCTTGGCCTGCACCGCCTGGGAGAGTGCCGTGTCGGCGCCGATCTCGAGTTCGGTGCGGATGCGGTTGTGCGCGCCGATCACACGGGCATGGATCGACAGGTTCGCGCAGGCCTTGCCGCCGATGATGTGGCCGCGACGCTGGTTGCCGACGCGGATATGGTTCCGCGCCACGAGCTGGCACTGCATGGCCAGATCATCGATGAAGATCGAGTCGCCCGCCGTGATGCGTGCCTGTTGAGCATAGGTGGCGGTGAAGCTGCCGTCGCAACGGATGGCGACGGCGCTGAAATCCTTGCCTGCCGTCTTGCCGCCGAGCCCGCCCATCACGCCGCCGCGCACGATGATGTTGCCGCCGGCCTCCAGCGTGGCGGGCTCGACCACGCCGCCGACCTCGATGTCGCCGCTGGCGCGGACGCTCATGCCGGCCTGGATGTCGTTGCGTACCCTGACCGTGCCATCGAAGTCGATGTTGCCGGTGGCCATGTTCACCGAGTCGACGGTGTAGATGGGCTCGACGATGATGCCATCGCGCACCTCCACGGGTTGGCCGTCGCAGGCAGCGACGAGGAGGTCGGGGTCCTCGGCCGCGGTGCGCGTGCCGCGCAAACCGCTGGCGAAGCGGACATCGCGCCCCGGCTTGGGCGCGATCGGCTGGCCGAGCACGTTGCGGCCGTCCTCGCCACGAGTCGCGGGATGCCGTCGCATCAGGCCCTCTCCCTCCTGCACCACGAGGATCTCGCCGAAGTCGCGGAAGTCGGTACGGCCGCAGGGGCGGACGTTGGGTACGCGCGCAGGTGTCTCGGGCAGCAGGCGTTCGAGCCAGCCGTCCTCACCGGGCACGGCTTCGCGGCCGCGGGCGATCACCAGGCGGTTGGCCTGGCCCTTGGCGATCGCGCGGTTGATCTCGTCGACCAGCACGCCCTCGACGATGCCGCGTGCGGCGAGCAGGCCGAGCAGTTCTGCCTTGGTTGCCGGACGGCCGCCCTTGGCCGGGGTGAGGGTGAGTTCCGCGCTGAGGCCATCGGCCGCGACTTCGACCTCGAGCATGGCATCCGCGCACTCGGCGATCTCGACGGCCTCGACCGATTGCCCGGCGTTGTAGCGCGCGATCAGCCCCTTGATCGCATCCGGCCGGATGCGCAGTTCGGCGTAGCCGGCCGCGCCGAGCTGCTCGCGCAACCAGAGTGCATCGATGCGCGGGAAGCGTGTGTCATGTGCCAGGTTCGCGCTGAGCACACGGGTCGCCGCGTCGAGGGTGAGGCTCAGTAGAGGGCCTGGGGCCAGGTCATTGTCCATGCGCGCGGTGCAGTGGCGTTGAAGGGAGGCGGGGCGGGATTCTAGCCCTCATCGGGGGCGTGCATGCATGTGCCAGATCAAGTGCGAGCATCATTGCCCGAGCGCGCGGGCAATGAACTGTCGCGCCACGCGCGGGCGCGGCACCTTGTCGGCAAACCACTGGCGCACGTCCGCATCGAGGCCGATACCGTGCATATAGTTGTATAGCGCCTTGTTGAGCGCTTTGCCGAGGCGATCGTGGTCGACACCGGTGGGGTCGATGAAGCCGATGTCGTTTTTCGCGAAGCTTACCGGTGGCAGCGGTACGAGCTCGATACCGTACTCCTGCGGGTTCATCCCCACCGGCGAGTGTACGGTGCACGCAAAGCGGTGGAAGAAGCCCGACTGGATGCAGCCGGCTTCGAAGAGCTGGCGCACGTATTCCAGGGCATCAACGGTGTCGTGCACCGTCTGCGTTGGGAAGCCGTACATCAGGTAAGCGTGGACCAGTACCCCGGCTTCGGTGAACGCATGGGTGACGCGTGCCACCTGGTCCACCGACACGCCCTTCTTCATCAGCTTGAGCAGCCGGTCCGAGGCCACTTCCAGCCCGCCCGACACCGCGATGCAGCCGCTGTCGGCGAGCAGCCGGCAGAGCTCGGGGGTGAAGGACTTCTCGAAGCGGATGTTGCCCCACCACGAAATTGCCACGCCGCGGCGCAGCAGCTCCTCGGCGAGCGCGCGCAGGGCCTTGGGCGGCGCCGCCTCGTCGACGAAGTGGAAGCCGGTCTGGCCGGTCTCGGCGATGATCGCTTCGATGCGGTCGACCAGCAGCGCGGCCGGGGCGCCGTCGTAGCGGCCGATGTAGTCGAGGCTGACGTCGCAGAAGCTGCACTTCTTCCAGTAGCAGCCGTGGGCCACCGTGAGCTTGTTCCAGCGCCCGTCGGACCATAGCCGGTGCATCGGGTTGAGCATGTCGAGCACCGACAGGTAGCCGTCCAGGGGCAGGCCGTCCCAGGTCGGCGTGCCGACCTCGGCGAAGGGCACGTCGGGCTCGATGAGGTTGATGTAGCGCACCGCATGCGTGTCCGCGTCGCGCACGAAGGTGCGTACCAGACGGGACTTGCCACGCTTGCCCTGCAGGTGTTCGAGCAGCGCCAGCAGGGGGCGCTCGCCGTCGTCGAGGGTGACGTAGTCGAAGTAGTCGAACACGCGCGGCTCGGACAGCTCGCGCAGCTCGGTGTTCACGAAGCCGCCGCCGAGCACGGTGACGATGCCCGGATGGGCGGCCTTGATCGCCTGGGCGATGCGGAAAGCGCCGTACACCGAGCCGGGGAAGGGCGTGGAGACGAGGACGAGCTGCGGCCGATGGTGGGAGATGGCCTCGAGGGTCAGTTCCTTGAGGTAGGCATCGACCAAGGTCGGTGAGGCGGCCAGGGCGTCGGCGAGCGCGTCGAAGGTGGCCTGGCTCATGGCCAGCGATTCGGCGTAGCGCACGAATTCGAAGCGCGGATCGATGGCGTCGCGCAGGATGTCGGCGAGCTCGTTCAGGTACAGCGTGGCGAGGTGGCGCGCACGGTCGGCGAGGCCGAGGGCGCCGAAGGCCCAGGCGAGCGGGTCGCCGCCTTCGGGATCGTCCGGGTCGACATAGGCATCGAGCGTGTCGAAGCGCGGCCCCTCGGGCAGGAAGGTCCGGCTCGCGATGCGATGGGCGATGGTGGGGTCGCGGCCTTGCAGGAAGGCGATGGTGGGGCCGACGGTGTAGCGGTAGCGCGTGAAGTGCTCGAGAAAGCCCTGCACCAGCGGCGTGCGCTGTCTGCGTGCCAAGGTCTCGGCGCGGGCGCGGATGTCGTCCAGGCCGGTAGGCGACAGCAGGCGCAGCACCAGCTTCAGCGCAAGATCCTCCTGCACCGCGGCGATGCCGCGCGAACGCAGGAAGCCGGTGAGATAGGCCGTGGACGGATACGGCGTGTTGAGCTGCGTCATCGGCGGGATCACCGAAAGCACGCGTGGCGAGCTGTCTGCCATGATGGGGGGCTCACCCGTGTCGCTTGCCGGGATGAGGGCGGTCGCGGCGTCGGGCCGAGCACTTGTCTTGTGCGGGGGCGGGGAGCGCCATTCTACGTCAGCCCCGCCGGCGCGCCGTGCCCGGCGCCAGGTTCAGGACATCTCCCCGCACAGCGCGGTGCCGAAGCGCGCGCGCACCTGCGCAGGATCGGCGTCGGTCGCGAGCAGCACATGCAGCTTGGCGAAGGCCGCCTCGAGCGTCATGTCTGCGGCCGGGACGACACCGATGCGGTGCAGTGCTGCGCCGGTTGCGTAGGCGCCCTGCATCACCGCGCCGTGGCTGCACTGGGTCCGGTTCACCACCACCACGCCGCGCGCTACCGCGCGCGCGAGCGCATCGAGAAGGCCGGGCTCGGCATCGGGCAGGTTGCCGGCGCCGTAGCTGCTCAGCACCAGGCCGCGCAATGCGGGATCGGCCGTGAGCGCATCGACCTGGTGTGCGCCCAGGCCCGGATGCACGGTCAGCACCGCCACCGCGCGCGGATCGAACTCGGGGAGCCGGAAGTTGCGTGCGCCCGCAGGCTGCAGGCGCTGCGCATGCACATTCAGCGTGATGCCGACCTCGGCCAGCGCGGCTGCGTTGGGTGAGGCGAACGCTTCGAAGGCCGTGCTGCTGGCCTTGGTGCTGCGGTTGCCGCGCAGCAGTTGGCGGCCGAAGAACACGCCGACTTCGCCGTGCGGCAAGCTGTCGGCGAGCAGCAGCGCCGACTGCAGGTTGGCCAGTGCGTCCGTGCGCGGCTCGACGAGCGGAACCTGCGCACCGGTGAGGATCACCGGTCGATCGGCGCCCTGCAGCATGAAGGACAGCGCCGACGCCGTCCACGCCATGGTGTCGGTACCGTGCAGCACGACGAAGCCGCGGTAGTCGTTCCAGCGCGTGACGAGCTCGCGGGCGATCGCGGTCCATTGCGCTGGCTGCAGGTTGGCGCTGTCGATCGGCTGTGCCAGTTCGACGAGATCGAAGGCGGGCAGGCCTGCCACGCCGTCCAGATGGCGCCGTAGCACCGCGCCGAAGCCCGGCATCGGACGATAGCCGTCCGTGCCGCGCTCCATGCCGATGGTGCCGCCCGTGTGCAGCACCAGGATGCGCTCGTTCATGCCGGCTGCCTTTGCGGGGCGAGCATGGATTGCGGGCTGAGCAGCGCATCGAGTTCGGCCTCGCCAAGCAGGCCCTCGCCCAGCACCAGGGCGCGCACGGTGTCGCCGCTGTGCAGCGCCTGGGCTGCGATGCGCGAGGCGTTGGCGTAGCCGATGTGCGGCACCAGCGCGGTGATCACGCCGATGCTGTGCTCGACGTGGCGGCGGCACTGCTCGCGGTCGGCGCGGATGCCGCGGATGCAGCGTTCCTCCAGCATGCGGCAGGCGGCGTCGAGCATGCGTACCGAGGACAGCAGGTTGTAGACGATCAGCGGCTCCATGGCGTTGAGCTGGAGCTGGCCGGCCTCGGCCGCCATCGTTACCGCGAGGTCGTTGCCGATCACCTGGTAGGCGGTCTGATTCACTGCCTCCGGGATCACCGGGTTGACCTTGCCCGGCATGATCGACGAGCCCGGCTGCATCGGCGGCAGGTGGATCTCGCCGAAGCCGGTGCGCGGCCCGCTGGAGAGCAGGCGCAGGTCGTTGGCGAGCTTGGACAGCTTGACCGCGAAGCGCTTGAGCACGCCCGAGAAGAGCACGAAGGCGCCCATGTCCGAGGTCGCCTCGACCAGGTTGGCAGCGGGCACGATCGGCTTGCCCGAGATCTCGGCGAGATGGCGCACGGCGAGTGCGGCGTAGTCGGGGTGGGTGTTGATGCCGGTGCCGATCGCGGTGCCGCCGAGGTTGACCTCGCACAACAGGGTGCAGACCTCGCGCAGGCGGTCGATGTCTTCGCCCAGGTTCACTGCGAAGGCCTCGAATTCCAGGCCGAGCGTCATCGGCACGGCGTCCTGCAGCTGGGTGCGGCCCATCTTGATGACGTCGGCGAACTCGCGGCCCTTCGCTTCGAGGGCGCGCTTGAGGCTGGCGATGGCGTCCACCAGCGGCTCGACGGCGAACTGCAGGCCGACGCAGACCGCGGTCGGGTAGGCGTCGTTGGTCGATTGCGACATGTTCACGTCGTCGTTGGGGTGCAGGTGTGCATACGCGCCCTTGGGCTGGCCGAGCTTCTCCAGCGCGAGGTTGGCGATGACCTCGTTGGCGTTCATGTTGGTCGAGGTGCCGGCGCCGCCCTGGATCAGGTCGACGACGAAGGCCTCGTGCAGGTGACCGCCGATGATGTCCGAGCAGGCGGCGAGGATGGCGTCGGCCTTGTGCGCCGGGAGCAGCCCGAGTTCGTGGTTGGCGCGCGCGGCAGCGGCCTTGACCATGGCCAGCGCGTTGACGAGTGCCGGGAAGTGGCTGATGGGTACGCCGGTGATGGCGAAGTTGTCGACAGCGCGCTGGGTCTGGATGCCGTACCAGGTGGTGGCGGGCAGCGCCATGTCGCCGAGCAGGTCGTGTTCGATGCGGGTGTTCATGTTGGTGTGTTCCTGTGGCGGTGGCAGGCGCCGTGTGCGCCAGCCACCGGGAGTGGTCGGGTGAGGTCGCGGATCAGGCCTTGGCCGGAACCGGGTCCGCGGCGGGCGACTGGATCGCCGCGCGGTCTTCTTCCTCCAGGCGCCAGGCGTCGGCGTCGATGTCCAGGTCGCTGAAGCGTGTGGCGTCGAACACCGGCTCGGCGACGCCGGCGTCGATCTGCGCGTCGTAGTCGCGCATCAGGCGCAGTCCGGGCTTGAACAGCGCCGCGAGCGCAAGCAGGTTGGCGAGCGCGAGCAGGCCCATGGTCACGTCGGCGAAGGCGAACACGGTGCCGAGGTCGGTGGTGGCACCCCAGCCGCACAGTGCGATCACCACCGCGCGGTAGAGCACGACCAGCCCGCGGTTGCTGGCGTTGAACCAGCTCAGGCTGTTCTCGCCGAGGTAGTAGTTGTAGATGATGGTGGTGAAGCCGAACAGCATCAGCGCAACGCTTACGAATACCCGGCCCCATTCGCCGACGAGACCGGCCAGCGATGCCTGGGTGAGGGCTACGCCGCCGACCTGGGCTCCTGTGCCGGGTTGGTAGACGTCGCCGAGCAGCACGATGAAGGCGGTGCACGAGCACACGATCAGGGTGTCGATGAACACCGAGAAGGCCTGCACGATGCCCTGGCTGGCGGGGTGGCGCACGTAGGCCACCGCGGCGACGTTGGGCGCGCTGCCCAGACCGGCCTCGTTGGAGAACAGGCCGCGCTTGACGCCCATCACGATCGCCGCGCCGATGCCGCCGCCGATCGCGGGTTCGAGGCCGAAGGCGCTCTTGACGATCAGTGCCAGCACGCCCGGCAACTCGCCGAGGTTGAGCACCACCACCACCAGCGCGATGGCGATGTAGCCGACCGCCATCACCGGCACGAGCACCTCGGCCACCTTGGCGATGCGCTTGACGCCGCCGAAGATGATCGCGCCGACGATCACGGCGAGGATGCCGCCGGTCACGCTGACCGGGATGCCGAAGGCGTCGTTGATCGAGGTGGCGACCGAGTACGACTGCAGCGCGCTGAAGGCAAAGCCGAAGGTCAGCAGCAGCAGCACCGAATAGACCGCCGCCAGCCACTTCCAGCGCCGCCCCATGCCGCGGGCGATGTAGTGCGCGGGGCCGCCGCGGTAGGTGCCGTCAGGCTCGGCAGTCTTGTAGGCCTGGGCGAGCGTGCACTCGAAGTAGCTTGTGGCCATGCCGATCAGGCCCACCATCCACATCCAGAAGATGGCGCCGGGGCCGCCCAGCGTGATGGCGACGGCGACGCCGGCGATGTTGCCGCCGCCGACGCGGCCGGCCACGGACAGCATCAGGGCCTGGAAGGAGCTGATGTGGCCGTGCTTGTCACGTGCAAAGGCCTGATTGGCGCCGAGGATGCGGAACATGCGTCCGAAGTGGCGGAACTGCACGCAGCGCGAACCGATGGTGAACCACAGGCCGAGGCCGATCAGCACGACGATCAGCACCTTGGACCATAGCAGGTCATTGAGCAGGTCAAGCATGACGGCGCCCTCCCTGGCGGAGGTGGCAGGCGGCCAGGGCCGGGACGTGACACGGGTAGGCAGGCATGAGATGTCTCCTTGCTGCGCGGCGCGTGGCCGCTGTTGTCGTTTTCCCCCGCGCGAACGGCGGGAGCACGGACATTTCAGCAAGCCGCGGGCAGCACGGGAATTTGACGACCTGGCTCAAGCCGTTGCCAATGGGCGCACAAACTGCGCCATACTGCGACATATCCAAGGTGTGCCACCGACCGGGGCCGTACGCGTGAGCCGCCACTCCTGTTGCCCGCCGCGTCGCCCCTGGAGCCACCATGAACGAGGATTTCGCCCGCAACCTGCGCCTGTTGTGCAGCTACTACCGCTCCGTAGCCGAGGTCTGCCGCCGGCTCGACATCAACCGGCCGCAGTTCAACCGCTACCTGAGCGGGCGCTATCGGCCCTCGGCCCATACGCTGCGCCGGTTCTGCGCCTTCTTCGGGGTGGACGAGCACGAAATCATGATGCCCAGCGCGCAGTTCGAGCGCCTGGTGCAAGTCCGCCCGCGGCCGGTGGTGCCCGCCGTGGCGCACGCACCGGAGGCGGCGGATCTCGCCCACCTGAAGGAGATCGGTAGCGCAGGGCTGGACAAGTACCTGGGCTATTACTTCGAGACCTACCTGTCGATGGCCTGCCCCGGGCAGCTTCTGCGTACCCTGGTATGCCTGGAAAGGCGTGACGACCGGGTGTATTACCAGCGTACCGAGCGCCTCATCGAGCATCCGCGCGAGAAGGCCTACCATGGCATCTATCGCGGCCTGGCGCATTTCCTCACCGACCGGATCTTCCTGACCGACTACGAGACGCTGACTGGTCTGGAGATGACGCAGACCATCCTCTTCCCCTCGTTCAAGAACCGTGTCACCCGGCTCACTGGGCTCAAGCTGGGGGTGTCGGGCAGCGGCGAGCGCATGCCATGTTGCGCCCGGGTCGTGTATGAATACCTCGGCCAGGCCATCGAGGTCCGGCGCGCGCTGCGCCTGTGCGGCCTGTATCCGCTCGATGACACACGGGTGGATGAGGCGACGCGCCGGGCCGTGGCCAACGATATCGCAGCCGGCGAGTGGCATTTCCGCGCGCGCCACTGAGCGTGCGCGCGCACCTCGCCTGCACGGCTGGGCCTGGCTGACTGCCGTTCAGCGCTTCAGGAAGCGCTCGACTGCCGCGAGGTGTTCCGGCTCGTTGTGGCACATGCCCTGGAAGGCCGCGCACAGGTCGAGGAAGTCCTTGAGTTCGGTGCGCTGGGCCATCTTCATCAGGCGCTTGGTCAGGCGCAGCGCCTTGGGCGGCTGGGCGGCGAAGCGCGCGGCCATGTCGTGGGCGCGTGCCAGCAACTGCTCAGGCTCGACGACCTCGAGCGCGATGCCCAGGGTCTTCGCCTCCTCCGCACCGACGATGCGTCCCGACAGGGTGAGCTCGAAGGCCTGCTGGTAGCCGATCAGGCGCTGCATGAACCAGGCGCCGCCGTCGCCCGGGATGATGCCGAGGTTGAGGAAGGTCTCGCCGAACTTCGCCCGGGTGGAGGCGATGCGGATGTCGGCCATGTTGGCCAGATCAAAGCCGGCGCCGATTGCGGGCCCATTGACTGCGGCGATGATCGGCACCTCGACCGCCTGCAAGGCCAGCGGGATGCGCTGGATGCCGCGGCGGTAGCGGGTGGCGACCTCGGCCACATCGCCGGCAAAGTCGCCGCCGCGCTCGGCCATGTCCTTGATGTTGCCCCCCGCGGAGAAGGCTGAACCCTCGCCGGTGATCACCAGCACGGAGACCTCGTCGCAGCGGTTCACCCACTCGGCTACATCGACGATGTCGTCGATGAGTGCGGTGCCGGTGAGCGCATTGCGCACGTCGTCGCGCGCCAGGGTGAGGGTGGCGACGCGATCGTCGAGTTGCAGGCGGGCGTCCTTGAGGGCGGGCTGGGACATCATTCGGTCTCCTTTTGAGTGTCGCGCGCGGCGGGTTTCAGCGTGGCGTCCTGAGCGGATCGGGTAGCTTGAGGGTACCGGAGTCGGAGAAGCGCATGCCACCCGCCAGACCACCGGCGAGCCGGCCGCGCAGCGTGTAGGGTACTTCGGCCTTGGCCTCGCCTTCGATCACGCCGAGCGCCTGGCGTACCACGGCGATCGCCGATACCGACACCGGGATCTCGATCAGCGTCTCGCCGAAACGCGGCACGCTGCCCGCGCGATCGCTGACGCCGGTGGCGAAGGGCCGACCGTTGAGCTCGAGTTCGAGCGCGAGGCCGTCGAAGTCGATTGCCGAGTCGTTGGGGTTCTGCACCCGCATCCTGACCTTGAAGCGCATCTCCATGCCCTCGCCCGGGATGGGCTCCAGGCCGACGACGTTGATTCGAACCGGTTCGCGGTGCACCAGGCTGGCGCAGCCGCCGACCGCGAGCAGGGCAAGGACGACCAGTACCGCAGTGAGACTGCGGTAGCAGAGGTGTGCGAGGCGGATGGGGATCGCGGCATGCATGGGCGGAACTTCCATTGTGAAAGCCGGGCCTGGTCCATTCTACCTGCAGACGGGCCTCTGGCCAGGCGCGTGCCCATGCCGGCTCGCGCATGGGCAAAGGTCATCACCGAGGCAGGCACCGGCGTATCTCGCCAGGCGTGCGGTTTTCACTACCGGTGTTTCGGCAGCTGTCTAGAATCCAGTATGCGTAGCGCCCGCTGCGGCTGTGCATCGGTGAAGGAGTCCGAGTGATCGACCATACGCATCCGAGCCTCAATCTGCCGGCCGCCACCTCCGTGTTTGCCGACGGCGGGCTTGATGCGCTCGTCGATGCGTTGCCCGCGCTGGTGTGGGTAAAGAGCCCCGACGGTGTGTTCCTGCACTGCAACCGCCAGGTCGAGGCCTTGCTTGGCCGGTCCCGTGACCAGATCCTCGGGCGGACGGACGCTGATTTCTTTGCCGAAGCAGAGGCCGCAGCCTTTCGCGCGGACGATCTGCGGGCCCTGGCCGCCATGCAGCCCGTGAGCCGTGAGGAGTGGCTCACCTTTGCCCGCGACGGCCACCGTGAGCTTGTCCTCACTACCAAGGCGCCCCTGCACGGCGCGGATGGACGCCTCATCGGCGTGCTCGGCATTGCCCACGACGTCACCCACGAGCGGCGCATGCGGGCCGCACTCGATCTGCTTGCCGCAGATTCCACTCCGCGGACCGGGGTCGCCTTCCATGAGCGCGTGTGCCGGCACCTGGTTGAGGCGCTCGATGCCGACTACGTGTTCGTCGGTGCGGTCGACGCGGTCGGCGAGCGGGTCAATGCGGTCGCCGGCTGGTCGAGCGCGGGGCGCATGCAGGCCTTCGACTACGCGCTTGCGGACTCGCCCTGCGAGCATGTGATCGGGCGGGCGCCCTGCGTCTATGCCGAGGGCGTCGCGATGCGCTTCCCGCGCGACGAGGCGCTCGTACGCAAGGGTATAGAAGGCTATTGCGCGGTGCCGCTGATCGATCATGCCGGGCACCCGCTGGGGCTGCTTGCGCTGCTCAGCCGGCGTCCATTGGCCCAGCCGCAAGTGGTGCTCGACCTGCTCCAGATCTTCGACGCACCGGTCAGCGCGGAGCTCGAGAACAGCCGCAATCTGTCCGCCCTGCGGCGGCGGGTGTCGCTCGAGCAGACCCTGGCACGCATCTCGGCGCGCATCGTCGGTGCCGAGCATGAGCGCCTCGACGAGGTGATCGTCGAGGCGCTCGGCGAGCTCGCCGGCCATGCGCGTGCCGATCGAGCCTACGTGTTCGCAGTCGCGGAGGACGACGCCCACGCCTGCAATACCCATGAGTGGTGCGCGCCGGGGGTGTCGACGCAGATCGGCAGCCTGCAGCAGGTGCGTTTCGATCACGAGCTGCTGTTCGCACGTACGCTGAGGGCGTTCGACTGCGTCGATATCGAGGACGTGGAGGCGCTGGACGATGAGGCTCGCCTCGACCGCGAGATACTGCTGGCGCAGGGCATCCATTCCACGCTGGCAGCGCCGATGCGCTCGAACAAGCGCCTGTCCGGCTTCATCGGCTTCGACTCGGTGCATGCCCGGCGACGCTGGGCCGACGAGGAGAAGGCCTTGCTCGCGCTTGCCGGCGACGCCATCCGCAACGCGCTCGAGCGCCGCGATGCCGAGCGCCGGCTGCGCCAGAGCGAGGCGCGCTTCCGCCAGCTGTTCGAGAAGATCCCCAACATCTCGGTGCAGGGCTACGATGCCCAGCGCAAAGTGATCTTCTGGAACGAAGCGAGCACCGCGCTGTATGGCTTCAGTGCCGAGGAAGCGCTCGGACGCAGGCTGGACGAACTGCTGATTCCGCCCGAGATGCGCGCTGACCTCGAGGTTTTGCATCGCGACTGGATCGAGAAAGGCGTCGAGATCCCTGCAGGGGAGCTCAACCTGCTGCGCAAGGATGGCAGCAGCGTGCCGGTTTTCTCCAGCCACGTCATGCAGCGCAACGCTGATGGTGAGTTCGAGATGTACTGCATCGACATCGACCTCACCGAGCAACGCCAGGCGCAGGCCAGCCAGCGCCTGGCGGCGAGCGTGTTCTCGTATGCCCGCGAGGGCATCCTGATCACCGACGGGCAAGGCCTGATCGTCGACGCCAACGAGGCCTACTGCAGGCAGTGCGGCTATACGCGCGAGGAGATCCTGGGTCATCCGGCGGGGATGTTCCAGTCGGGGCGACATGGTGCGGAGTTCTACGCCGTGATGAGGCGAAGCCTGAGCGAGCGCGGTTTCTGGAGTGGCGAGATCTGGAACCGGCGCAAATCCGGTGAGCACTACCCGGCGCTGCTCACCATCAGCGCGGTGCCGGACGCCGGCGGTGAGGCGCTGCGCTATGTTGCCCTGTATGCCGATATCGCAGCGCAGAAGGCGCACGAGGCCGAGCTCGAGTTCCTCGCCCACCACGACGCCCTCACCGGCTTGCCCAACCGGGCGCTGCTGCGCGACCGCCTTGAGCAGGCCATCGCGCAGGCCCGCCGCCGCGAGCAGCGCGTGGCGGTGGCCTACCTCGACCTCGACGGTTTCAAGCTGGTCAATGACCAGCATGGCCACGCGCTCGGCGACCGCCTGCTCAAGCAGTTCGCCGGCGGCATGCGCGCGGCCTTGCGTGAGGGCGACACCATCGCACGCCTCGGCGGTGACGAGTTTGCGGCCGTGCTCGTCGATGTCGGCGAGCATGGTGCCTTCGTGCCCTTCGTGATGCGCTTGCTCGATGTCGTGTCCCGCCCGGTGGACATCGATGGCGTGCGACTGCAGTTGTCGGCCAGCATCGGCGTCAGCTTGTTCCCACAGCCCGATGTCGTCGATGCCGACCAGTTGTTGCGCCAGGCCGACCAGGCGATGTACCAGGCCAAGCTGGCCGGCAAGAACCGCTTCTGCATCTTCGATACCGAGCTCGATCGCAGCGTGCGCGGCCATCATGAGACGCTGGCCCAGGTTGCCGCGGGTCTCCGCAGGGGCGAGTTCGAGCTCTTCTACCAGCCCAAGGTCAACATGCGTACCGGTGCGGTGATCGGGCTGGAGGCGCTGATCCGCTGGCATCACCCGCAGCGCGGCCTGCTTTCACCGGGCGCCTTCCTCGCCGATGTCGAGGCCAGCCCGCTTGCCGTGGAGCTCGGTGAATGGGTCATCGATACCGCGCTCGCCCAGCATGTGAGTTGGCGCGAGCAGGGACTGGACCTGCCGGTCAGCGTCAACATCTCGGCCGAGCACCTGCAGCGCGCGGACTTCGTCGCCCGCCTGGAGGCCTTGCTCGGACGTCAGCGCGACATTGGCCCCGGGCGTCTCGAGATCGAGGTTCTCGAAACCAGCGCGCTCGGCAACCTCGAGCATGTCGCAGAGGTGATCCGCGGCTGCCGGCGCCTCGGCGTGCGGTTTGCGCTCGACGACTTCGGCACCGGCTATGCGTCGCTCGCCTACCTCAAGCACCTGCCGGCCGACGTGCTCAAGATCGACCAGACCTTCGTGCGCGACATGCTGGAGGACCCCGATGACCTGGCGATCCTGGAAGGCGTCATCGGCCTGGCCAAGGCCTTCCGCCGTCAGGCGGTTGCCGAAGGGGTGGAGAGCATCGTACATGCGCGCCGCCTGCTGTTGCTGGGGTGCGAGTTTGCCCAGGGCTACGGTATTGCGCGGCCGATGCCTGCGGCCGCCGTACCCGTGTGGGTGACGGCCTGGCGACCGGATCCATCCTGGCAGAGTGCGGCTGAACTCGGCCGCGACCAGGTGCTGCTGTTGTATGCCGGGGCCGAGCTTGCACACTGGTGCGCTTTGGCTGCGGCGGCGCTTGGCAACCAGGGCGCGGAGGTGCCTGCGTTCGACATCGAGGGCAGCGCCTTCGGGCGTTGGCTGGCCGCAGAGCGTGCGTCCGGCGCTGTCGACGCACCGGCCTGCGAAGCCCTGCAGGATGAACTCGCCCAACTGGCGCAGCTGTGCGAGCGCTGTGCTGGCGCGCCTGCTGCCGCCGGCAGTCGTCCATCCCTGATTGCGGAGCTGGGCGCACGCCGAGCCGCAATCGAGAGCGCGCTCGACGCCGTGCTTCGCGCTGGCTGAGTCCGGTTACGTCAGAACCCGGATCCGGGCTGTTGCAGGAAGGCGACTTCATCCGCCGTCGATTCGCGGCCCAGGGCTGCGTTGCGATGGGGAAAGCGGCCGAAGCGGTCGATGATGGCTGTCTGCGCGGTCGTGTCGGCGTCCGGGCCGAACCAGAAGGCGTGGATTGAGTCGGGCGTGTCCAAGCGGGACCTCCTGCGGGCGGGCGGTACGGACACCATAGCGCAGTCGACCGTCCGTGTCTGCGAGCTCGGTGCGGTATGGAGTTCGCGTTCGAGCGCGGGAAATCCGGCAATAATCGGGCATTCACCGTGCCTGCCTACCGACCGTGACGTCCTCGCCCCCGATTGCCCGCCCACTCTCCGCACTGCGCGGCCTGTTGCCATTCCTGCGCCCGCATCGTGGCCGGGTGGCCCTGGCCTTCGTGCTGCTCTGCCTCGGTTCGGCCGCGATCCTCGTCGTGCCGCTGGCTTTCCGCGACCTGATCGACGCGGGTTTTGGCGGCGATGTGGCGGGGGCCGGGCTATTCGGTGCGCAGGGCCTGGACGGCCGCTTCGTGGCGCTGGTCGGCCTCGCGCTGTTCTGGGCGGTGGTGGTCGCGGCGCGCTACTACACGGTGTCCTGGATCGGCGAGCGCGTCACGGCCGACCTGCGCAGCGCGGTGTATGCCCGCGTGCTGCATCAGTCGCCACAGTTCTTCGAGACCTTGCAGACCGGCGAAGTGCTCTCAAGGCTCACGGGCGACACCACCCTGGTGCAGACCGTCGTTGGCAGCTCGATCTCGATGGGCTTGCGCAGCCTGTTCCAGTTCGTCGGCGGCATGCTCATGCTGGCGGTGACCAGCGTGCAACTGTTCGGCCTCATCGTCGGCCTGATGACTGTGCTGGCCTTGCCCATCGCCGTCATCGGCCGGCGCGTGCGCCGGCTGTCGCGCGCGTCGCAGGACCGCATCGCCGATGCCTCGGCCCTGGCCGGCGAGATCCTCAACGCCATGCCGACGGTGCAGGCCTTCACCCAGGAAGCGAACGAGGCGCGGCGCTTCGCTGCGCGCAGCGAGACTGGGTTTCAGGCTGCCGTGCAGCGTACCCGCGTGCGCGCCCTGCTCACCGCGCTCATCATCGCGGCGGTGATGGGCACGATCATCTTCGTGCTGTGGATCGGCGCGCGCCAGGTACAGGCGGGCACACTGTCGGTGGGCGAACTCGGCGCCTTCCTCATCTATGCCGCGCTGGTGGCGGGTGGGGTGGGCACGCTGGCCGAGGTGTGGGGCGACGTCATGCGTGCAAGCGGCGCCACCGAGCGCCTGATGGAACTGCTGCACGCCGAGCCGGCGATCCGGGATGGCGACGCGGCCCGCGCCGGCGAGGGCGCCCGCGCCACGCCCTCAGCCCACGCCGCCCTGCCCGCGATCGCGTTCGACCACGTCGTGTTCTGCTACCCGGCACGCCCGGGCGTGCGCGCGATCGACGGCATCTCGCTGCAGATCGCACCCGGCGAGCGGATTGCGCTCGTCGGCCCCTCCGGCGCCGGCAAGACCAGCCTGTTCCAGCTCCTGCTGCGCTACTACGAGGCGAGCGCGGGCTGTATCCGTATCAGTGGCAGCGACATCCGCGCGTTGTCGCTGCATGCGCTGCGCGCCGGGATCGCGATCGTGCCGCAGGACCCTGTGATCTTCTCGGCAAGCGCGCTGGAGAACATCCGCTACGGCCGTCCCGACGCCAGCGACGCCGAGGTGATCGCCGCCGCCCGCGCCGCGGCTGCCGACGAATTCATCGCCCGCCTGCCCGAAGGCTACGCCAGCTTCCTCGGCGAACGCGGCACCCGGCTCTCGGGCGGCCAGCGCCAGCGCATCGCGATCGCGCGTGCGATCCTCAAGGGTGCGCCCATCCTGCTGCTCGATGAAGCCACCAGTGCGCTCGACGCCGAATCCGAAATCCTGGTGCAGCAGGGCCTGGCCGCCGCCATGCGGGGGCGGACCACGCTGATCATCGCCCACCGCCTGGCCACGGTGCAGAAGGTGGACCGCATCGTGGTGATGGACGCCGGCCGCATCGTCGAGACCGGTACCCCGGCCGACCTGCGCCGCCAGGGCGGGCTGTATGCACGGCTGGCGGCGCTGCAGCTGGAGGCGTGAGGAGAGCGGCGCGGGGCCCTACGGCAGCGTGCGCTCGCGCACATAGCGTGGAAAGCGTGGTTGCCCGCCGGGGGTAAGTTCGCGGTAGCGGTAGGTGACCAGCGTGCCGATGGCGGGCGGGGTGTTGCGCAGGGCGTCGGTCAGGCCGCTGCCGATGCGAAAGCGGCGGCCGTCGTCGGTCTCGACCTCCAGTGCGCCGACCTTGCCCTGCAGCCGGCCCTTGCCGGGGATGTAGCCGACGACGCGGGCTTCGGCGTCGAGCCATGGGGTGAGCTTGAGCAGGGCGTCGCTGCGGCCGGGCTGCCAGTGGGCGTCGGCGCGGTGCAGCATGAGTCCTTCTCCCCCGCCGGCGACGGTGTCGTCGAGCAGGCGCTGCAGTGCTGCGCGGTCGGTGACCCGGCGCTGCTCCACGACCTGGAGCCAGGGCCGGTCGGCCGCCATGACGAGGGCCTGGAGCGCCTGCAGACGGGCGCTGAAGTCGCCCGCCCCGGCGGGCTGGTCGAACACCATGTAGCGCACCGCGCGCCAGCCCGGGTGCTGTGGGTCGGCGCGGCGGATGAGGCCGGAGAGTTCGTCGAAGCGCTGGCGGCCCAGCCACAGCTCGCCGTCGAGCGGCGTGTGGGGCAACCCGGCAACGAACCAGTCGGGCGCGACGATCGGCCGCCCGCTGCGGAAGCGCAACTGGCGGCCGTCCCACAGCGCGCGTACGCCGTCGAGCTTTTCGCTGATCCAGTACTGGGCCGGGTCGATGGCCGCGTCGTAGCGCAGCGCGAGCATGGGGGCGGGCGCCGGTGGCGTGTGCGGGTCGGCCCAGGCCGCGCCGCTGACCGCGGCCACCAGCAGCGCCAGGATCAATGTGCGGTGCGTGCGGGCAGGCCCGAGTCGCGATGCAGCGTTCATTGGCCGTCGGGGGCGTTGAGTGCCCGTGGGTGCGGGCGCGCAGGCGGTGCAGGCCCGCTGGGTAGTCCTGGGGGTCGTCTCTGGGGAGGTGGGTGGACGCGGCATGAGCATCTGCGCTGTCAATGACGAAGGCATTGTACGTGGCGCCGTCCGGATTATCCATATCGAATATCAGAGGATGGCGGCGTGGGCCTCATGCGCGCGGCGCGGGCGGAACTGGCGGGTGTCGCGGTAATACGCGGCGCATTCGTTTTCGGGCGTCATGCCGGGGATGCCGAGCAGTGGCAGGGCTGACAGGCTGCGCGGGCTGAAGTCGCCGATCATGGTGGCGAACGCGTGGGCGAGCCAGGCGTCGGTGTCGGCCCGCGCTGCGTCCGCCGGCAGCGCCAGCCAGTCGGGTGCGACCCTGCGGTAGAGGGCTTTCGCGCACAGGCCGAAGAAGGGCGCGCGCAGCAGCGCCCAGGTGGCGTGTCCGAAGACGAGAAAGCGGGTGGTCCGTGCGAGGCGCTGACGGCGGTCCCAGAATGCGGCTTCCCACTCATGCGCAGCGAGCAGCGCGGGGATCTCGGTATCGGCCGACACCACCACGATGCCGCATTCGTCGAACTGGGTCAGTGCGTCACGGCGCGGCCCGCGCCCGGAAAGGCCTGCCGCCGTGCGGGTCTGCAGTTCTTCGACATGCAGGCGGTTGAGCGTGGCCTTGGTGCGCGGCCAAGCGCACCAGGCCAGCGCATTGAAGAAATCGTGCCAGTCGCCGCTGCGGGTCGGCACCTCGCCGCGGGCGAAGATGTGGGCCTCGTAGCCCGCAGGCGTCTCCCCGGGCGGCACGAAGCGGATCGGCGCCCCGCCACCGCTGCGGGTGCCCGGGGCCGCCTCGGCGAGCAGGGCGTCGAGCGCCGCGTGGTCAGGCAGGCCGGTGCCGGCGCAGCGTTCGAGCCAGCGCCCGATCGGTGCGAACAGAGGCTGTGTAGCGAGACTTGCGGGATGGTGATCTGCGGTGCTCATCCTCGCATTGTGCCTTCTCCAAACCGCCTGTTTCTGGAAACTCATCTGAGCCGTATGCGCTTGACAAGCGGGGAGCAGAAGGAGATAAAATGACAAAAAAGTAAATGATAATGAAAGGCATTTACTACAGAGTATCAACACGCAGATCCGCTGGTCTCGTCTAACAGCCCCCGTGTTCGTCAGTGTGCGCGCAGCCTGGTGCCGCGCCAGCGCTCTCGAACCTGGCTGGCCGGACTTGGCGGTCCTGATGCTGCCTGAGTGTTTCATTGATAAGGAGTGATCATGTTCAAACGGTTTCGATTCCTGGGGGCAGGGCTGCTCGCGTTGAGCTTGCTTGCACCGGGGGCGCATGTGTTTGCGCAGCAGGACGGCATGCAGGGCGTCCAGGCCGATGCAGCCGCCACCGACTGGCGGCGGCTGTTGAAGGTGACCAGCATCGAGCGGATGGTGCGGGAGCTGCCCACCTATTTCAGGCAGGGGCTCGACCAGGCCAGGGCTCAGGGGGCGGCGGTGCCTCCCGAGGTCGAGGCTGCGCTCAAGGCTGCGGCCGACGAGGTGTTTGGCTTCGAGGGCTTGCAGCAGGCGGTCACCGCCCACCTGCAAGCCAGCCTGAGCGCAGAGCAGCTGGCCGATTGGCTGGGCTTCTATGCGACGCCGCTGGGCAGGAAGCTGACCGCCGCCGACGAGCACGCGGCCTCGCCGGCCTTCCAGCGCGAGATGATGGAGCGGGCGCCGCAGATCATGGAGACGCTCAGCCAGGATGCCAGCCGGATGGCACTGCTGCAGTCCTGGCTGCAGGCCACCGATGCGGTGGAGCAGGCCACCAACATGGCGCTGCAAAGCCAGTTGGCGCTCGAGTGGGGTTTGATCTCGACCCTGCCGCAGGGCACGGCGAGACCCAGCTTCGACGAGGTGCAGAGCCACATGAATGCACAGCGTTTTGCGATGCGGGCACAGATGGCTCAGATGCTGCTCGTTCACTCTGCCGCCGCGTACCAGGAGTTCGATACGGAGGAACTCGGACAGCTGCTGAAAAGGGCGAACAGTCCGGCTGGTCGGGCACTGTATATCGAATTCGGCACCCGCTTCTACCAGACCCTGGCGGCCCTGTCCGAGGCGGTCGGAGAGGCCGCCGGGCGGCGGCTGGGGCAACGACCCGTTTGAGAGGATGACGCCCGGGGCCGGATTGATTGCAGTTGCAGCGCCATCCGGGTGATCGAAACCCCCTGCGAGCCGTGTGACGTCGATGGCCGGATGCTGGCCGCCGCGCAGCAGTACGCCGACGAGAGAGTCGTACGGCTCGCCTTCATGCAGTCGGAACAGGCGCTGTGGCCGTGAACGGCTCATCTGCGTTATTGCAATTTACATTCATTTGCCCTAATTGATGTAATCCATTTAAGATAAAAACGCCAATGGAATGGTTTGTCATCATGATTGTTCGCTGTCGCCTTGCCGGCCTGCTTCTGGCCGTTTCCCCCGCGGTTTGGGCCGACCTGCCGCTCACCGTGGAAGACCTCATCACCGACAAAGGCAAGGTCAAGCTCGATCTTTAGTTGGCCTACGCCAACATGGACCGCAGTGGCGTGTCGACGGGTGAGCCGATCATCGTCCAGACCGGGCCCACCTCGTTCGTAGCCGTGCCTACGCTCGTGGGCGAGCGCATCGGCAACAGCGACACCCTGGTCGCCACCTTCGGCCTGCGCTATGGCCTGACGGCCAAGGCCGAGGTCTATGCCCGCATGAGCAGCCTGTCGTCGAGCCACCGCAGCAGCGGTGTGGGCGGCACGACATCGAGCAGCGAAGCGGGTTTCGCCGATGCCTGGGCGGGCGTCAACTACCAGTTCAAGCAGGATGACGACGGCCCTGCCGTGCTCGGTTTCGGGGAGATCGCCCTGCGCGAGAAACATCGCCACAGCAGCGCCAGCTTCAAGTCGGCCATGCTGGGCGTCACCACCTACACGGCCATCGACCCGATCGTGTTCTCCTTGACCGCCGCCTACCGCTTCAACCAGAGCCGCCGCGACGGCGCGCAGGACTACCGGCCCGGCGACCTGCTGCTGCTCAACCCCTCGGTGGGTTTTGCGGTGAACGACCGCGTGACGCTGACCACCGGCGTGCAATGGACGCGCCGCCAGGCAGACCGCTTCGACGGCCAGCGCCAGGGCATCGACCGCACGGCTACCGATCTGCTGCTGGGGGTCGGTTATGGCGTTGCCCGCGGCAACACGCTCAACACCACGTTCAAGGTCAACGCCTCGGGGCGCAGCGGTACGGAACTGCGGGCGAACTGGCTGTACACGTTCTGATCGCTGGCGCGGCGTGCAGGAGTGCGAAGGTAGCGCGAGAAAGTCGGGCGGCAAGCCGCCCGGGACAAATTGCCGGTGCCGCAAACACCGTCAATGGGTGCCTCGGGAGTCTGTTTCGAGGCTAGTTGTTGTACTTCGTGACACGAAGGAGTCTATATGAAGCAGTTCAAACACGCAGCGGTGGCGCTGGCCATGGTGGGCATGCTGTCGGCACAGGCAAACGCCAGCGAGGTGCAGGTGCAGAACCTGCAAGCCGCGCAACCGATCGCGGCGTTCAGCCAGACGGACATCGATGCGATGTTCGAGCAGGCAGGGCAGCCGATGCAGCTGGCGGCGCTGTCGCAGCAGGAGATGAGGGAGACAGAGGGAGCGGTCTGGTGGATGCCTATTCTCGGCGGCATCGGGGGTGGCGCAACCTATTGGTACAACAACCCGAGCCGCAACTTTTCCGGCCTTGCCGTTGCCGTCGGAAGTGGAGCGCTGGGTGGTGCTCTAGGGCGGATCAGCGGTTGGGGTGTTGGGGTCGGCGGTAGCATGTACTCCACTCACGTGCAGCGTTGGCGGTGACGCACTAATCAACTCCCACGGACTTCGCCATGCAATGGTGAAGTCCGTCGTGTTCTGGAGAGTGGCTTGTGCTCGAGATGTTTGTCCGGGTGACTGCTTTTTCCCTGATGTATTGGTCGTGGCACGTCGCTAGTCGCCGAAAACTAGTGTTGGCCTTATGTCTCGGATTAGGCGCGTGGGGGATGCTCGCGGGGTTTGGGCTGCTTGACCCTCGCACGGAAGAAGTGGCGAATCCGGTAGTCATTGTGCTGCTCGGATTGTTTTGCCTTGGAGCACCCATACTCGTCTATTCCGCTACAAGCGGAAGCACTGAATTGGTCAGCATCGGAATGCTAAATACTTCCCTCTCCTTCTTCCTTCTACGCAAACTTCCCTTATCGCGCCTCGATTTTCCGCGTTGGCAATCGGGACTGGCCATCACGCTCATCGGCCTGCTGATCGGCCTCGATCCGAGCTTGCGCGCCGCGCCACCCGACATGCCCGTACCGCCGTTGTGGCTGGCCGTGGGCATGGGCCTTCTCACAACCTGGGTGGCGTTTCTGATCATCGTCGGCGTGCTGCGCTGGTGGATGAGGCGCGGTGGCCGCTGGGACGGCCAGGGCGATCTGTTCAACCTGGTGGCAGCGTCGTGGCTGGTGGCCGATGCCCTGGGTGCGGGCTTGTCGGCGCTCGGGGTCGCCCCGCTATTCACCTTTCCGCTGTGGCTGTATTCGGTGTGGGTTGGGGCCAATGCGCTGTCGGGCGCCATTCCCAAGGCGAGCCTGGGCTACAGCATCGGCGGCATCGTCCTCGGGCTGATCCCGGCCATGCTGGCCTCTATGGTCGTGTTCGCGGTGCTCGGCATCGTGCTGGCCATGCTCGGGGTTGTCCCGCTGCCGCCTCCGGGCGCAGGGCCGGCGGGCATGGGTTGATGCGACCCTTGCACAGGCGCCTCATCGCCATCGCTGCGCTGCCCATGATCAGCACCATGGTGTTGGCGGATACTCTCGGCACGGCGGACGCAGGTCCGCCCCAGCGTGCCGAAGGCGTCCTGCTCGTCACCCACTCCGTCCATCGCATCGTCCCGGTGCAAAGCTGGAAGACGCGCCGCGACGCGCGCATCGTCAAGCAGGACTTGGACTACTCTTGCGGCGCGGCGTCCCTGGCAACCTTGCTCAACAGTTTTTACGGCCAGAACGTCACTGAGGAAGCCTTGCTCAAGGCCATGGACAAGGGCGATGGCCGGGCCAGCTTCGACGATATGGCGCGCGCCTTGCCGGAGTTCGGGTTTCGGGCGCAGGGCTTTGCTGCGAGCTGGGAGCAGCTTTCACGGCTCAGGATGCCCGTCGTCGTGTATGTGAAGCACCGCAAGGACGACCATTTCGCCGTTTTGCGCGGCATCAGCGGCGACACGGTGTGGTTGGCCGATCCGTCGCTGGGCAATCGCACCTATAGCCGCGCTCAGTTTCTGGCGATGTGGCAGACGCGCGAAGACGCGGACGATGGATTGGCGGGAAAGTTTCTGGCGGTGCTGCCCGTCGATTCGGACGGCGTACCGCCCAACGATTTCTTCACCCGAGCGCCACGCCGCCAGAGCGCCAATGCAACGGCGCAGCTCGCGTTTCGCGTGCAGCCGTAACCGTGGCAGTCAGAGGGACTGAGATGATGCCGGGGTTGGCTACCCGCCCATGGGTGTGTTGGCAAAGCGGGTCAGCCAGATCCTGCACACGGTGTGGGATCCGCTCAGTATCGACTCCGAGCCTGGCGCACAGACGGAGTACGACGACTATGTGCCGGAGATCTTCCGTCTGCTTGTGCGTGATGCATCCGCTGATGGGATCGCCGCGCGGATCGAGGCTATCAGGCGCGAGCACATGGGCCTGCCCGGACATGAAGCGCGCGACCGCTAGGTGGCGATGATGCTGATCGCCTTGACCGCGCGTCGCCCGCCGCTCGCCTCAGGCCGCCTTTTCTGCCGGTGCTTCTGCGTGCGCCGGCTGTAGGCGATTGATGCCGCTGATGATGGCGCGGATCGAGGCGGTGACGATGTTGCCGTCTACGCCCACGCCGTAGCGGTCGCCGCCTTGTCCGCCGGCCTCGGTGAGCTCGAGGAAGGCGCAGGCCTGGGCGTTGCCGCCGTCCTCGCTGGGGGTGATCGAGCGCTCCTCGAAGCTGCGCACCTGGACGTCGATGCCGGCGCCGCGCAAGGCGTGGATGGCGGCGTCGATCGGGCCGTTGCCCTCGCCGACGAGCAGGTGTCGGGTGCCGCCGATCTCCACCACCAGGCGGATGCCCTGCGCCTCGCCGTGCTCGAACAGATGGTGCTCGACGTAGCGAACCGGCGCGACGGTGTCGAGGTAAGTGCTGCGGAAGAGGTTCCAGATTGCCGACGCCGACATTTCGCCGCCGCTGGCGTCGGTGACCTGCTGGACCTCGCGCGAGAATTCCACCTGCAGCCGACGCGGCATGACGATGCCGTACTCGGTCTCGAGCAGGTAGGCGATGCCGCCTTTGCCGGACTGGCTATTCACCCGGATCACGGAGTCGTAGCTGCGGCCGACGTCGGCGGGGTCGATCGGGAGGTAGGGTACGTTCCACGGGGTGTCCGCCTTGTGGGCGGCGAATCCCTTCTTGATGGCGTCCTGGTGGGAGCCGGAGAAGGCCGTGAATACGAGATCCCCCACATAGGGGTGGCGTGGGTGGATGGGCAACTGGTTGCAGTACTCGACGGTGCGTGCAACCGCGTTGATGTCGGAGAAATCGAGCCCGGGCGCGACGCCCTGGGTGTACATGTTGAGCGCGAGGGTGACGATATCGACGTTGCCGGTGCGCTCGCCGTTGCCGAACAGGCAACCCTCGACGCGGTCGGCGCCGGCCATCATGCCGAGTTCGGCGGCGGCGATGCCGCTGCCGCGGTCGTTGTGCGGGTGGAGCGAGAGCACGATGCTGTCGCGGCGCTCGAGCTGGCGATGCATCCACTCGACCTGGTCGGCGTAGACGTTGGGCGTGGCGACCTCGACCGTGGCGGGGAGGTTGATGATGACCTTGTTGTCCGGCGTTGCGCCCCATTCGGCGGTGACGGCGTCGCAGACTTCCTTGGCGAAGTCGAGCTCGGTGGCGGAGAAGGTCTCCGGGCTGTACTCGAGGCGGATCTCGGTGCCGCACTCGGCCCTCATCTGCGCGCCGATCTGCTTGATCAAGCGCACGGCCGACACCGCGAGCGCAACCACCTGGGGCTTATCCATGTTGAACACGACTTCGCGGAAGGTGGGCGAGGTGGCGTTATAGACGTGGATGATCGCCCGCGGCGCACCGCGTACCGACGCCATGGTGCGGCGGATGAGGTCCTCGCGCGCCTGGGTGAGCACCTGGATGGTGACGTCCGCCGGGATGTGGCCGCCCTCGATGAGGGTGCGTACGAAGTCGAAGTCAGTCTGCGAGGCGGACGGGAAGCCGACCTCGATCTCCTTGAAGCCGATATCGCACACGGTGCGGAACATGCGCATCTTGCGCTCGACGTTCATGGGCTCGAACAGCGCCTGGTTGCCGTCGCGCAGGTCGGTGCTCATCCAGATCGGCGCACGGTCGATGACCTTGTTCGGCCATTGGCGGTCGGCGAGTGCGATCGGGGCGAAGGGGCGGTACTTGGCGGCGGGGTTCTGCAACATCATGGCGCGGTCCTCGGGGGGCGTGGCGTGATTCGATGGAGGAGAGTTTACGCGCCGAGCTGCGGCAGACGATTGCGTTGTTGCAGTGCGATTCGGTGTTTGCCGGCAGAAAAGTTCACGAAACGGAAGTTTGGTGCAACAATCTGCGATTCATGAACAATGAGGCGCCTGATCATGCAGCTTGACCGCTATGACCGCCAGCTTCTGGATCTGTTGCAGCAGGATGGTCGAATCAGCAACCAGGAGCTCGCCGACCGTATCGCGTTGTCACCTTCGGCCTGCCTGCGGCGATTGCGCGCGCTGGAGGAGTCCGGCCTGGTGATCGGCTACCGCGCGCTGCTCGATGCAAAGAAGCTCGGCCTGTCGCTGATGGCGCTGATCCACATCTCGATGGACCGCCACACGCCCGAGCGCTTCTCGCATTTCGAGGCCGAGGTCGAGAACATTCCGCAGGTGCTCGAGTGCCTGCTCATTACCGGTCAGGATGCCGACTACCAGCTGAAGGTCGTCGTCACCGATATGGACGGCTACCAGGAACTGCTGCTGAACCGCATTACCCGCATTCCCGGTGTCACCGGGGTGCATTCGAGCTTCGTGCTGCGGCGGGTGATCGACAAGACGGCGCTGCCGCTGGGCAGCGCCTGATCGTTGCTTACTTGCCGGCGTTCGCTTACTGCCCGGCGTTGGGGAAGAAGAGCTGCTCGCCAGCGATCCTGTACGAGGCGATCGCTTCCTGACCGGAGGGCGACACGACCCAGTCGACGAAGCTGCGCGCTTCGGCTTCCTTGACGTGCGGGTGGCGCGCCGGATTGACGACCATCACGCCGTACTGGTTGAACAGCCGGGTGTCGCCCTCGACCAGGACTGCGAGGTCGGCGCGGTTCTTGAAGCTGAGCCAGGTGCCGCGGTCGGTGAGGACATAGGCGCCGCTCGATGCCGCCATGTTGAGCGCTGGCCCCATGCCGCAGCCGCATTCCTTGTAGCCACTGCCCTTGTCCTCCAGGCCGGCGGCTTTCCAGTAGCGCAGTTCGGCCGCGTGGGTGCCGCTCTTGTCACCGCGCGACACGAAAGGGGCTCCGGCGGCGGCGAGCTTCTGCAGCGCAGCGGCGATGTCATTGCCTGCCGCGCTTGCCGGGTCGCCCTTGGGGCCGACCAGCACGAAATCGTTGTACATCACCTGGCGGTGCGCTACGCCGTGGCCCTCGTCGACGAATTTCTGCTCGGCCGCAGCGTCATGCACGAACACCACGTCGGCGTCGCCGCGGCGGCCCACATCCAGCGCCTGTCCGGTACCCAGCGCGACCACCTTCACGTCGATGCCGGTTGCCTGCTTGAACTGGGGCAGGATGTGGCCGAACAGGCCCGACTGCTCGGTCGAGGTGGTGGATGCAATCACGATCGAGGTGGCTTGCGCCTGGGCGACGAGCGGTAACAGTGCGATGGTGGTGGCCGCAACGAGGCTTGCGACGTGCTTGCTGGCGAGGGAAAGCAGTGAGGTGCGCATGGGTATCGTCTCCGTCGGCTATCGGGCAACCGTGTTGTAGGCAAATTGGAGTGATCGGCAGGATTGGCTTCAGCGACCAGCTTGGCGCAATCTATTGGCCTAACCTAAGCTCATCAATATGAACGGCTATGCATAGGATCAGCCTCAACTACACCCTCGGCCCGGCGGCGGCACCCGCCTTGGTGCGCAACCCCTTGCTGGACCTGCTGCAGGCGGTCAGTGTGCAGGGCTCGATCTCGGCTGCAGCACGCGCGCTTGGCTTGTCCTACCGTCATGTCTGGGGCGAACTCAAGCGCTGGGAGGCCGAGCTTGGTCAGCCGCTGATCCTTTGGGAGAAGGGACAGGCGGCGCGGCTTACCGCGTTTGCGGCCAAGCTGCTTATGGCAGAACGCCAGGTGCAGGCGAGGCTTTTGCCGCAGATCGAAGCTCTGCGTGGAGATCTGGAGCGCGCCTTTGCGATCGCTTTCGATGAGTCGGCGCATGTATTGAGCTTGCACGCAAGCTACGATCAAGGGCTTGCGGCCCTGGCCGAGGAGGCGCGTTCTGGCCGTCTGCACTTGGACATACGCTTCACGGGCAGCGTCGACGCCATCCGAGCGCTCAACGAAGGCCGTTGCACGATGGCAGGCTTCCATGTCCGCCAGCCCGCAGCGCCCGACTCGCTCTCCCGCCACACCTACAAGCCTCTGTTGCGCCCCGGGCTTCATAAGCTCATCGGTTTTGCGCGCCGCAGCCAGGGCTTGATCGTGGCGCCGGGTAATCCGCTCGCCCTATGCGGGCTGCGTGATCTTCCGCGGCCAGGCGTGCGTTTCGTCAACCGGGCTCGCGGTACGGGTACGCGTGTCGTATTCGACGAGCTTCTGGGGGAGCTCGGGGTGAGCCCTTTCTCGATCCGAGGCTACGATGTGGACGAGCCTTCGCACGCCGCGGTTGCCCAGGCCGTGGCAAGCGGTGAGGCCGATGCCGGTTTCGGGATTGAGGCAAGTGCTCGTGACCGGGGGCTGGACTTCATACCCTTGGTGGAGGAGACATACTTCCTCGCCTGCCTGAAGTCCACCCTGGATCAATCCGCAGTCCGTGCGCTTCTCGCACTGCTCGGTTCGAGCGCGTGGCAGCGTCGGCTGGTGAGCCTCCCCGGCTACCAACCCTCGAATAGCGGTGAGGTGCTTTCGATGAGCCGTGTGTTGCCCTGGTGGCGTTTCCCCAGACGAAAGTGAGGCACTCAAACAGCTTTCAGGATTGCGTCCGGTATGCGCTCCAGCGGCAGCACCTGGTCTACGCCGCCGAGCTTGATCGCCTCGCGCGGCATGCCGAACACGACGCAGGTGGATTCGTCCTCGGCGATGGTGTGGGCGCCGGCATCGTGCATCTCCTTGAGGCCACGTGCGCCGTCGTCGCCCATGCCGGTCATGATCACGCCGACCGCGTTGCGACCGGCGACCTTGGCGCAGGAGTTGAACAGGGCATCCACCGACGGGCGATGGCGGCTGACGAGGGGGCCATCCACCACCTGCACCGAGTAATGGCTGCCGCTGCGCGCGAGCAGCATGTGCCTGCCGCCGGGGGCGACCAATGCCCGCCCGGGCTGGACCATGTCGCCGTTGCGCGCTTCACGCACCTCGAGTGCGCACAGGCTGTCCAGACGCGCTGCGAACATCGCGGTGAAGCGCTCGGGCATGTGTTGCACGATCACGATACCGGGACAGTTGGCCGGTAGTCGCGTGAGCACTGTTTCGAGTGCCTGGGTACCGCCGGTGGACGTACCGATGGCGATGATGCGTTCGCCGCTGCGAGGGAGGCGGTCGAGCTTCATCGGCGGGCGTTGTTGGTGAACTGTGCGAGCTGTTCTCGTGCGCCGGGCCTGGTGTACAGGGTCGGGCGCAGGGACGTCAGCTCGGTGGTGATGCCGCTGAGGGTTTCGGAGTGCCCGACGATGAAGATGCCGTCGTCCGCAAGGTGCGGGAGCAGGTTGCCGATGACTTTGCGCTTGGTGTCCTGATCGAAGTAGATCATGACGTTGCGCAGGAAGATCATGTCGAACTTGCCCATTGCGGCATGGCCAGGGGCGATCAGGTTGATCTGGCGGAACTCCACGCGGGTACGCAACTGGGGCACGACCTCGAGGCTGGCATCGAGCCCCTGTCCGCTCTGCGTGCAGTACTTCTTGAGCAGCGCCGGTGGAATGCCGCGTCCGCGATCGAGCGGGTATACGCCGGCGCGTGCGCGCTCGAGTACGGTCAGGCTGATGTCCGAGGCCATGACCTTCCAGTTGCCCGACATGCCCAGGGTCTCGGCCAGCACCATGGCGATGGTGTAGGGCTCTTCGCCGGTGGACGAGGCTCCACTCCAGACCCGGAAGCTTCGCCCACGACGGCTGGCCGCAAGCTCGGCGAGCACGCCGAAATGCGCGGCTTCGCGGAAGAAGTAGGTTTCGTTGGTGGTCAGCAGGTCCACCATCAACTGGCGCTCGACGGACTGGTCCGGACGGGTGACCAGCCGGTAATAGGCGTCGAAGGTGTCCAGGCCGTAGTGACGCAGTCGGCGCGACAGGCGACCCGCAACCAGCTGCTTCTTGCTGTCGGCCATGCTGATGCCCGCCAGGCTGTAGATGAGCGTCTGGAAAAGCTTGAACTCCTGGTCGGTGAGGCCGGTGCTGTGCATTGTCGAGCGCCTGTGCTGAACATGGGTGGGGATCCGCCGCCGATAGTATGCATCAGCATTGCCGCATGGATGCCGCGTCGGCGCCTCGTGTGCGCTGCGACCTTTCAACCCGCCTTCATGATCGCTTCGGGAACGAGGTCGAGCGGCAGCACCTGGTCCACACCGCCGAGCTTGATCGCCTCGCGCGGCATGCCGAAGACGACGCAGCTGGATTCGTCCTCGGCGATGGTGTGGGCGCCGGCATCGTGCATCTCCTTGAGGCCACGTGCGCCGTCGTCGCCCATGCCGGTCATGATCACGCCGACCGCGTTGCGACCGGCGAATCTGGCGCACGAGCGGAACAGCACATCGACAGAGGGCCGATGGCGATTGATCAGCGGGCCATCGACCACTTCGACGGTGTACTGTGCGCCGCTGCGGGCGAGCATCATGTGCTTGCCGCCGGGGGCGATCAGCGCGCGTCCGGGCATGACGCGGTCGCCGTGGCACGCTTCGCGCACCTCCAGCGCACACAGGCTGTCGAGGCGTTCGGCGAACATCGCGGTGAAGCGCTCGGGCATGTGCTGGACGATGACGATGCCCGGGCATACCGCCGGCAGGCGGGTCAGCACGGCTTCGAGCGCCTGCGTACCGCCGGTGGATGTGCCGATGGCGATGACGCGTTCGGTGGTACGCACCATGCTCGAGCCGCTTCCCAGGCCAGCGCCGATCATGGCGTCGACGCTCAGTTTGGGCGCCACGGTACGCGGCGCGAGCCGGCTCGCGTTGGCCCGTGCGGCGGCCTTCACCGCCTGTACCACGTCGTTGGCGCTGCCTTCGAGAAACTGCTTCACGCCCATTTTGGGTTTCGTGATGATCGCCGCCGCGCCGGCCGCCAGGGCCTGCATGGTTGCGGCAGCGCCATTCTCTGCGAGCGAGGAGCAGATCACCACCGGTGTGGGGCGCTCGGTCATGATCTTCTTCAGGAAGGTCAGGCCGTCCATGCGTGGCATCTCGATGTCGAGCACGATCACGTCCGGCCACTGGCGCTGCATGTGGCCCATGGCAAACAAGGGGTCGGAGGCTGCCGCGATCACCTCGATGCCGCTGTCACGCTCGAGGGCCTGGCGCACGGTCTGGCGCACCACCGCCGAGTCATCGACGATGATGACCTTGATCCGGCTGTTCATCGTCCGTGCCCGCTTCGCGTTGCGCTGCGGTAGCGCTCGAACTGGGCGCGGGCACCCGCGCGGCAGTACAGCGTCGGCCTCAGGGCGCCGAGCTGGTCGGTGATCCCGGTCAGCGTCTCCGAGTGGCCGACGATGAAGACACCGTCCTCGCGCAGGTGGGGGAGCATGTTGGCGATGACCTTGCGCTTGGTGTCGTTGTCGAAGTAAATCATTACGTTGCGCAGGAAGATGACGTCGAACTGGCCGAGGTCGCGGTGGTGAGGTTCGAGCAGGTTGAGATGGCGGAACGTCACCCGCTCGCGTAGCGTGGACATGACGAGAAAGTTTCCGTCCTGGCTGCGAACGCCCTTCAGGCAGTACTTCTTCATCAGCTCGGGAGGAATGCCGCGACCGCGTTCGAGCGGATAGAGCCCGGCTGCGGCGCGTTCGAGCACGGTCAGGCTGATGTCCGAGGCGATCACCTCCCAGGGGGCTGACATGCCCAGGGTTTCGGCCAGCACCATGGCAATGGTATAGGGCTCCTCGCCGCTCGACGACGCACCGCTCCAGACCCTGAGCGGGCGGCCGCGCCGGCTGGCGGCGAAGTCCTGCAGGAAGTCGAAGTGCGCCGCCTCGCGAAAGAAGTAGGTCTCGTTGGTGGTCAGCAGGTCGACCATCAACTGGCGTTCGTCGAGGGCGTCGCCGCTGGTGACGAGCGTGTAATAGGCACCGAAACTGTCGAGGCCGTAGTGGCGCAGGCGTCGTGACAGGCGGCCGGCCACCAGCGCCTTCTTGCTGTCGGCCATGTTGATGCCGGCAAGGCGGTAGATCAGCTTCTGGAACAGGCTGAATTCCTGGTCGGTCAGGCTTTGGTTATCCATGTACGGGTGGAGTCCCGAGCTCAGAACAGTTCGACATTGGACTTGGGCGGTGGACGTCGCAGTGATTCGGCATAGGCCTGCTCGGCCTTGGCGACTTCCTGGGCCGTGGCCATTGTGGTGGTCATGCGCCGGCAGTATGCATCACCTGTCGCCGGCACGAAGAGCAGCTTGCGTGAGCAAGCGCCGAGGAAGTCCGAGGCGATCAGCTCGATGCCTTCGCGATCGAGCCATTCGCGCGCGAAGTCGGCATTGCGCTTGCCGATGCCCGAAGCGGCGATGCCGCTGATGATCGTACCGCCGCCAAACGCCTTCGCCTTGATGCGATGGCGAGCGCCGCCGCGGCCGAGGATGCCGTTGAGCAACACCTCCATCGCGTAGTCTCCGGACAGCAGCGAATCCACGTCGACCGTCCCCTCTCGCTTGCGCATGTTCGGCAGCATGAAATGGTTCATGCCACCGACCCCGACAGCCGGGTCGTACATGCACACGGCAACGCAGGAGCCGAGCAGGGTGGAGATCGGTTTCTGCATTTCGACCGCCCACTCGCCCGGCGCAATGTTCCTCGCCCGGCGCTCGATTTCCTGCGGCGACATGTTGTGCCAGTCGATCATGCGGGACTGTCCTCGGCAGCCTGCAGTCGTGCCAGCCTCAACGCGCCCGACCGCGGTGTGCGCTGACCACCGTGAAGAAGTCCATCAGCTCCTGCAGCTGTCCGGCCTGCCCGCCGAGCTCCTCGGCGGTGGCGGCGAGCTCTTCGGAGGCCGAGGCGTTCTGCTGGGTGGCCTTGTTGAGCTGGCCCATGGCGTTGTTGATCTGGCCGACGCCGGCGGTCTGCTCCTGGCTGGCCGAGGCGATCTCCTGCACGAGGTCGGAGGTCTTGTTGATCGAGGGCACGATCTCGTCGAGCAGCGTACCCGCGCGCTCGGCCAGGTGCACCGAGTTGCCGGCGAGCTGGCCGATCTCCTGGGCGGCGACCTGGCTGCGCTCGGCGAGCTTTCTGACCTCGGCGGCGACCACCGCAAAGCCCTTGCCGTGCTCGCCGGCACGGGCCGCTTCGATGGCGGCGTTGAGCGCGAGCAGGTTGGTCTGGTAGGCGATGTCATCGATGATGCCGATCTTGCCGGCGATGTTCTTCATCGCCTCGACCGTGGATTTGACGGCCTGGCCGCCCTCGCCGGCTTCGGAGGCGGCCTTGGTGGCCATGGCGTCGGTGATCTTGGCGTTTTCCGAGTTCTGGTTGATCGAGGCGCTCATCTGCTCGATCGAAGCCGAGGTTTCCTCGACGCTGGCGGCCTGCTCGGAGGAGGACTGGGACAGGCTCTGAGCGGTGGCCGAGACCTGGCCTGCGGCGTTGGTGAGCGCATCGGCCGCGCCACGGACCTGCTCGATGATCTCGGCGAGCTTGTCCATGGACTCGTTGACCGCGTTCTGCAGCACCTGGAAGTCGCCGGCGTAGTTGTCGGTGATCTTCTGGGTGAGGTCGCCCCCGGAGAGCGCGACCATGACGCGCTTGACCTCGTCGATGGGGGCGATGACCGCATCCAGGGTGGCGTTGACGCCCTGGACGATGCGGGCGTAGTCGCCGTGGTGACGGCTGGCGTCGGCGCGGGTGGACAGGCGGCCCTCGACGGCGGCCTGGGCGAGCATGTTGGCGTCGGTGACGAGCGCATTGACCGCGTCGATGGCGGTGTTGAGGTTGTTCTTGATGGTGTTGAAGTCACCGTTGTAGCTGTCGGTGATGCGGGCAGGGATGGCGCCCTTGGCAATCTGGTCGACGTAGTCGGCGGCCACGTTGAGCGGCCCGATGACGGCGTCGAGCGTGGCATTGACGCCTTGCACGATGCGGGCGTAGTCGCCAGGGTGGCGATCGGCGTCGGCCCGCGTGGCGAGGCGGCCCTCGACGGCGGCGGCAGAGAGCATCGCGGTGTCGTCCATCATCGCGTGCAGGTTTGACTGCACCTCGGCCAGCGCGCCTTCGATCTCGCCGAGTTCGTTGTGGTTGCGCACCGTGACCTTCTCGTCGAGCTGGCCTTGCGCGATGCGATGGGCCGCTTCGGCGTTGCCACGCAGGCCGCGCAACAGGCCGGTCACCTGCAGCCCGAACAGGATGGCGGCGACCAGGACGGCCACCGTCATCGCGACCGACAGCGCCAGTTGCGACGATGAGTCGGCGCGCAGCGCCTGGGCGCGGTCGAGCAGCGTGGACGCGATACGATCTTCCTCGACCTTCAGCAGGTCGATCTTGCGCGTGATCGTGGCGAACCAGGTGGCGGGCTCGACGCCGAACTCGCCGATGTTCATGCGATCGAGCGCGATCTGGCGCATGCGCGCGGTTTCGCGCCCCGCCTCGCTGTCGAGTGCCGATTGCAGGCCGTCGATCCAGCTCTGCGGTGCCATCGAGCGGAAGTTCGAAAGATAGGTGTCCTGCGCGGTCAGGATGGTGATGATGCGCCGATGCAGGGCAACATCGGCGGCAGTGTTGGCGGCGAACAGCCCGTTGATCGATGCACGTTCGCGTCCGGCTTGCTCCTTGGCGAGCACGAACATCAGGTAAGCGTTCATGCCGCGCGACAACTCGACCTCCTCGGCCGAGGAGGCGGCGATGTCGATCACCGCCACCAGGTGTTCGATCGTTCCGGTGTAATAGCTGAATGACTCGGGGCCCGGCAGCGACAGGCTCGTGACGCGCCCACGGGTATCCTGCAGCGCAGCGAGGCGGCCTTGCGCGGACTCCACTGCGGTGACGATGTCGCTGCCCAGCAGGTTTCGATCGGCGCTTGCCAGCCAGGCATCCAGTGCGTTGCGCGCCGTATTCGAGTCCTGATGCTGAGCGGCGAGTTCGGCCTGGAAGCGGCCGCCGCGCGAACCGATGAAGCCCGCCGACAGCCCGCGCTCCTTCTGGAGTTCGTGCACCAGGTTGTTGATCTGCACCGACAGCTGGCTGTACTGGGCGCCGCGCTGCATGGCGTTCTGAGCCTGCCATTGGCGGGCGACATCGGTGAGCGCATAGAACAGCACCGCTGCGATCACGATTGCAAAGAGGAGGAAAAGACGTAGCCGGATCGAGCGCCAGCCGTAGGATTGCGTAGTCATCATGGTCTTCCCGGGGATGGGCATCAGCCCTCTTCCTTGGCGCTGTCGCCGCCCATGCTGGCGAGCATCGTGATCTCCTCGGTCGAGAGCACGCGATCGACATTGAGGATGATGACGAATCGGTTATCCACTTTGCCCATGCCCTGGATGAAGTCGGCCCTGATCTTTGCGCCAAAGCTCGGCGGTGGTTCGATATCGCCGCGTGGAATCTCCAGCACTTCGTTGACAGCGTCCACGATCACCCCGAGGTCCTGGCGGTCGTCACCGTCGCCCAGCTCGACGATGACGATGCAGGTGCGGCGGGAGACGGCAGAGGTCTCGCCGCCGAAGCGAGCAGACAGGTCGATCACCGGCACAACCGCGCCGCGCAGGTTGATCACGCCGCGGATGAAGGCCGGCATCATCGGAATTTCCGTGATGTTGCCGAACTCGATGATCTCCTTGACGTTCAGGATCCCGAGCGCGAACACCTCGCCGCCGAGGCTGAAGGTGAGGTATTGCTGCGGTCCCGCATCGGCGATCGCAGGCATCTTCTGTCTGGTTTGTGTAAGGCTCTGGCTCATGGCCTGGCTCCTGCTGCGTGGCGTGTGCTCAGAATTTCTCGAAATCGCTTTCGCTGAAGCTGACTGACTTGCCGATCTTCAGCCGGCTGTTGGTGCGCGCCGTGTTGCGGCGCGGTGCGCTATCGCTTGCCGTCGGCGCCGGGGACGGAGGACTCACTGCCGCCGCTGGCTTGCGTGCGGGGCTGCGCCTGGATGTCGCGTCGTCGCTGCCGACGCTGAAGAAGCCCATCAGCTCCTGCAGCTGTCCGGCCTGCCCGCCGAGCTCCTCAGCGGTGGCGGCGAGCTCTTCGGAGGCCGAGGCGTTCTGCTGGGTGGCCTTGTTGAGCTGGCCCATGGCGTTGTTGATCTGGCCGACGCCGGCGGTCTGCTCCTGGCTGGCCGAGGCGATCTCCTGCACGAGGTCGGAGGTCTTGTTGATCGAGGGCACGATCTCGTCGAGCAGCGTACCCGCGCGCTCGGCCAGGTGCACCGAGTTGCCGGCGAGCTGGCCGATCTCCTGGGCGGCGACCTGGCTGCGCTCGGCGAGCTTTCTGACCTCGGCGGCGACCACCGCAAAGCCCTTGCCGTGCTCGCCGGCACGGGCCGCTTCGATGGCGGCGTTGAGCGCGAGCAGGTTGGTCTGGTAGGCGATGTCATCGATGATGCCGATCTTGCCGGCGATGTTCTTCATCGCCTCGACCGTGGATTTGACGGCCTGGCCGCCCTCGCCGGCTTCGGAGGCGGCCTTGGTGGCCATGGCGTCGGTGATCTTGGCGTTTTCCGAGTTCTGGTTGATCGAGGCGCTCATCTGCTCGATCGAAGCCGAGGTTTCCTCGACGCTGGCGGCCTGCTCGGAGGAGGACTGGGACAGGCTCTGAGCGGTGGCCGAGACCTGGCCTGCGGCGTTGGTGAGCGCATCGGCCGCGCCACGGACCTGCTCGATGATCTCGGCGAGCTTGTCCATGGACTCGTTGACCGCGTTCTGCAGCACCTGGAAGTCGCCGGCGTAGTTGTCGGTGATCTTCTGGGTGAGGTCGCCCCCGGAGAGTGCGACCATGACGCGCTTGACCTCGTCGATGGGGGCGATGACCGCATCCAGGGTGGCGTTGACGCCCTGGACGATGCGGGCGTAGTCGCCGTGGTGACGGCTGGCGTCGGCGCGGGTGGACAGGCGGCCCTCGACGGCGGCCTGGGCGAGCATGTTGGCGTCGGTGACGAGCGCATTGACCGCGTCGATGGCGGTGTTGAGGTTGTTCTTGATGGTGTTGAAGTCACCGTTGTAGCTGTCGGTGATGCGGGCGGGGATGGCGCCCTTGGCAATCTGGTCGACGTAGTCGGCGGCCACGTTGAGCGGCCCGATGACGGCGTCGAGCGTGGCATTGACGCCGTCGACGATCTTGCGGAAATCGCCCTCGTGGCGGCTGGCGTCGGCGCGGGTGGAGAGCTTGCCGGCGATTGCGGCGTCGGCCAGCATGCTGGCGTCGTCGATCATGCGCTTGACGCTGGTCTGGACGCCGGCCACTGCACGCACCACGCTACCCACCTCGTCCTTGGCGTCGGACTGGAGGTCGAAGGCGAAGTCGCCCCTGGCCATGCGCTCGGCAGCGGCGCTCACCTCGCCCACCGGGCGCGTAATCGAGCGCGTGATGAAGATGGCAAAGCCGATACCGACCAGCAGCGCGGCGATCGCCAGCCCGATCAGTACGGTAACGGAACGCTCGGCGAGCGTCTCGGCATTGCGGCCGGTTTCCTGGGTCAGTGTGGTCTGATAGGCGATGAACCTGTTGAGGGCGTCGAGATAGGCGAGGAAGGCTGGGCGATAGGTTGCCGAGAACATCGTGGCCGCGGCGTCGAAGTCACGCTGCTGGGTCAGCCCCTCGAACTCCTGCTGCAGGCCCATGAAAGCCTGCCGGGTGGTCTTGATGGCTTCCAGCAAGCGCGCGCCTTCAGCGCCATACGTCATGCCGTTGAGCTTTTCCAGGTTCTGAAGCAGCTTGGCGCGTTCTGCGCTTGTTGATTGTGCGAAGTCGCGCAGGTCCTGCTCGCCGCGCATGATCAGCATGTTCCGGTGCAACATCCCGATCAGATTGATCGACGCGATCATCTCGTTCGAGGTCGACAGCTTGACGTTCTTGTCGCTGACGATGTCGGTGATTTCGGCCTGCAGGTTGCTCAGTCGCAGGCTGCCCACGGCCGCGATGGCGACCAGCAGCAGCAGCACGATGGCGAAGCCGATGCCGAGCCGGATGCCGATCTTCAGGTTCTTCATGATGTACTCCAGGAAAAATCGATGCGAGCCAGGTCGCCGTCAGTTGCGGGCTGCCAAGGCGGGTGCGCGCGTGGTGGCGTGGCCGCCGGCGCGTTGCTCCTCGCTCGAAGCGCAGCGCTGAACCAATGCCTGCACGTCGAGGATGAGTGCGACCTCGCCGCTGCCGAGGATGGTTGAGCCGCCAATCCCCTTGATGTGGCGGAAAATGCTGCCGAGCGGCTTGATGACGGTCTGGAATTCGCCCATCAGCTGATCGACCACGATGCCGGACTTGATCCCGGCGTACTGTACGACGACCACGTTCTGACGCGCCGGTGCCTCGCCCGCCATGTCGAACATCTGGCGCAGCCGCACCAGGGGCAGGACTTCGCCGCGCAGGTTGACGTAGTCGCGGGTGAAGCCATCCACCGAGAGCTCGACACACTCGACCACGCTGTCGAGCGGGATGACGTAGGCGGCATCGCCGATGCCGACGAGGAAGCCGTCGATGATCGCCAGCGTGAGCGGCAGGCGGATGGCGAAGCGCGAGCCCTTGCCGATCTCGGAGCTGACCTCGACGCTGCCGCGCAGGCTCTGTATGTTGCGGCGGACGACGTCCATGCCGACGCCACGGCCGGAAATGTTGGTGACCTTCTCGGCGGTGGAAAAGCCGGGCTCGAAGATCAGGTTGTAGATCTCGGCGTCCGACAGGGCCTGGCCAGGCTGGGCGAGTCCGCGCTCGATCGCCTTGGCGAGGATACGGTCGCGGTTGAGGCCGGCGCCATCGTCTGCTACCTCGATGACGATGCTGCCCGAGTCGTGGAAGGCGTTGAGTTCGAGCCGGCCGCGCGCCGGTTTGCCCTTGGCCTCGCGCGCCGCAGGCTGCTCCAGGCCATGGTCCATGGCATTGCGCACCAGATGCATCAGCGGGTCGCCGATCTTCTCGACCATGGATTTGTCGAGCTCGGTTTCACCGCCGCTGATCACCAGCTCGATGTCCTTGCCCATCTCGCGTGCGGTGTCGCGCACGACGCGGTTGAAGCGGTTGAAGGTCTCGCCGATCTGCACCATGCGCAGTTGCAGCGCAGCGTCACGAATACTCTCGACCAGGCGGCTGGTAATGGAGTTGGCTTCGACCAGCTCGCCCAGGCCGCTGCGACTGGCTAGAAGACTGACGCTGGCGCCGGCGATGACGAGCTCGCCGACGAGGTCGATGAGGCGGTCGAGCTTGTCGGCCTGGATGCGGATCAGGCGCGCCTCGGCGACCTTCTTTTCGGCGACCTGCTTCTGCTTGGCGACCGCGGCATCGACCAGTTCGGCCTGGACGACCTTGTGCTCGACGAGGATCTCGCCGATCGGGTGGGGCTCGGCGGGAGCGTCCTGAGCCTCGGCCAGCACGGTTTCGCCATCGTCCGCGTGCTGCAGCCTGAGCCCCTCGTCGAGTTCGGCCTGGGTCAGCGCACCCACCTTCACCAGGATCTCGCCCAGGCGCATCGGGTCTTCGGGCAGGGCGTTTATGTGCGCCAGGTAGTCGTCCAGCCGGCTGTGCGGCGGCAGAATGTGCAGGCTGCAGTCATCACGCACGAAGTCGAAGACGCGCTCGATGGCGGCCTTGTCGGCATTGGACGAGAAGCTGATCTCGAAGCCGAGGTAGCAGGCCTCGGGATCCATGTCCTCCGCGTTCGGCATGGCGTCGGCGATGGTCTCCAGGCGCTCTATGCGCCCGATGCTGCCGAGGTAGCGCAGAAAGGACAGCGGGTCCATGCCGTTCCTCAGCACGTCGGGGCCGAAGCGCAGCGAAATATGCCAGCAATCGGTTTCGACCATGCCGCCACCGCTGCTCTCGATCGGTGGCGGCATGGCGCTTGGCGGCCCCGAGCTCGAGTCGGCCTTCGTCTCCGACAGCCAGTCGCGCTGCAGGCGGGCGAGCAGCCCTTCGCCCTCGGCGGCGAGGTCGGGGTCGGGGCTGCTGGCAGCGGATTCGAGCACGCCGAGCAGATTGCCGATGTGGTCGCCGCAGCCCAGCAGCAGCGCGATGAGGTCTGAGTCGAGCTTGATCTCGCGGTTGCGCAACTTGTCGAGTACGTTCTCGACCACATGGGTGAAGGCGACGATGTAACCGCATTCGATGACCGCGGCGCCCCCCTTGATGGTGTGCGCGCTACGGAAGATCGCGTTCAGGGTGTCGTCGTCGTCGGGGCTGTTCTCGAGTTGCAGCAGGGCCGACTCGAGGGTTGCGAGTTGTTCGCGACTCTCGGTGACGAATACGGTGGTGATCTCGTCCATGGTTCTGCGCGTCCGGAATCAGGCCTGGTTTGCCGGGATAAGCAGCGGATCGCCGAACTCGGCTGCCATGTTGTAGAAATCGAGCACGTCGCGTACTGCCTCGCTGTGCGCGATGATCTGTGCCTCCTTGCCGAGTCGGCGTGCCTCGCGCTTGACCAGCATAAGAAGCTGGAAGCCGGCGGTGTCGATTTCGGCGACGCCGGAGAGGTCGATCTCAAGGCGCTCGGCTGCGTGGTGCAGTGCGTCGATGAGCTGCTGCTTCTGTGCTGCAGCGTGGTAGATGCTCATGTCCTCGGCGATGGCGATGCGATCCCCGGTCTTTTTCTTGCGCGCAGGCATGGTCGTACTCAGAAAAGTTCGATCTTTGGATTTGCTGCCGCTGCGGTACCTGACGATGTCTTGCCGGTGACCTGCTCGTGCGTGTGGCGCTGTTGCTCCATCACGTAACGGCCATAGATCTCTTCCAGGTGCTCCGCGAGCGGGGTGTAGCTGAAGCTGGGGTTGTCGCTCTGATCGAGTCGCTCGGCGAGTACGCCCAGGTGCTGGTCGAGGCGACTGAGCGATTCGGCCGTGTGTTCGATCTGCTGCCGGGTGACGTCCTGGAACTGGACGCTTGCCAGCGCATCCATGAACATTGCTGCAAGCTCGTTGCTGCTCTGGCGCACCGTGTCCATTGCGCTGGATTGATTCTGCAGGATGTCTTCGTAGCTTTGGCCGAGTTCGGCGAGCTGCACGGCGAACTGGCCTAGCGCGTCACGTTCGTCGTCGAGATCGGTGGCGGCCAGTTTTTCCTTGAGCTGGGTCTCGATCGTCGAGGCCACGCCCTGGATGCCAAGGTTGATCGACTGCACGGCATTTTCCGTCTCGGTCGATAGTTTGCGAACCTCGTCGGCAACGACCGTGAAGCCGCGACCGGCTTCGCCCGCCCGCGCTGCCTCGATCGCGGCATTGAGTGCGAGCAGGTTGGTCTGTGCTGCGATGTCCTTGATCAGCTTGGTCAGCGACTCCAGCGAGCGTGCCTCGCGGACCACCTGGGCGACGCGCTCCTGATCCTCCCGGGCTTCCTGGATGCGATGGTCGATGTACTGCTGCATGCGCCGGATGAGCTTCTGGTTGTTGGCGATGCGCGATTCCGAGCTATGCACCCTCTCGGTCGACTCGTTCGACTGTTCGGTGACGAAGGTGTTGAGCCGATTGACCACGTCGTCAATCGTCTGCAGACGCTCGCCGATGTCGTAGGCAGCCTGTTCGGTCTGCTGCACGACGCTGTCGAGTTGCTTGCGCAGCACGTCGCTGAAAGCCGGCACGGCACGTAGCTCGACGGCGATTTCCCGGCAGACCTGGCTGGCTTGTTCGCGGTTGTTCTGCAGCGTGTCGAGGGTGATCTCCTGGCCGAATGCAGCGTCGCGAAAGACGGCGAGCGATACCAGACGCACCCCGAGATAGGCCGCGAAGACGATCAACATTGCGCCGATCGCGTTTCCGAGCGGTTGGGGGATGCCCAGCGCCGGCAGGAAGCTGGCGTTGAACCACTCGTTGAACAGGAACACCGTGACGCCGGCAGCGAGCGCGATGGCGCCCAGCATCACCAGTGAGCGACGCAGGAAGATCGAGGAGTTCATGGTCAGCGCATGACGAGCTTGATCGTATTGAGCAGTTCGTCTGCCGAGGCGGGCTTGACGATCCAGCCGGAAGCGCCTGCCGCCTTGGCCTCCGCCTTCTTGGACTGCTGCGACTCCGTGGTCAGGAACAGGATTGGCATGAAGCGATACGCGGGCAGCTTGCGCACCTCCTTGATGAACTCGATGCCGTTCATGCCCGGCATGTTGAGATCGGTGATCAGCAGGTCTGCCTTGACGCCGCCCTGGAATTTCTTGAGGGCGTCGAGCGCGCTCGGCGCTTTCTCTACCGCGTAGCCAGCCTTGCTCAGGATCCCGGAGATCGACAGCAGGATGGTGGCGGAGTCATCGACGAGGAAGATGGTTTTCATTGTGAGTTAACCGGGTCGGTCTTGATGATGGGGAAGGGCACCGGCATGACATCATCGAGCAGCGCACTGAGCTTTGATCAAGGTCTACAAACCTCGTCCCTACACGGGCTGCTCCGCGAACCATGTCACACTTCGAAGCGAATGTCGTTACTGTAGTCCAATCGTTGGGGATATTAACGGGGGCTTGGCGCGAGGACTTTAGCGCGCGGATGCCTTTGTTGGACCGCTCGGACGGGGACGGAGCAAGGCGGGTGGGTGGCGCCTCTCTTGGATCTTGCCCGACGATAAGTGATAAGCAGCTGTTTAAAATGCGTAATTTCGTGAAACATGGGGCGCATGCCTGGCCGCTCGGGCGTTGAAGGCGTAGAATCTCGCCCCTTGTTCACGCATTGCAGCCCGGAGCGCGCCATGCTCTATCCCACTCGTTTCGATGTCATCGTGGTCGGCGGCGGTCACGCCGGGACCGAGGCTGCGCTTGCCGCAGCGCGCATGGGCGCAGCCACGCTGCTGCTCACCCACAACATCGAGACGCTGGGGGCGATGAGCTGCAACCCCTCGATCGGCGGCATCGGCAAGGGCCACCTGGTCAAGGAGGTCGATGCGCTCGGCGGTGCGATGGCGGCGGCCACCGACGAGGGCGGCATCCAGTTCCGCACCCTCAACGCCTCCAAGGGCCCGGCGGTGCGTGCCACCCGCGCCCAGGCCGACCGCGTGCTGTACAAGGCGGCGATCCGGCGTCGGCTGGAGAACCAGCCCAATCTGTGGCTGTTCCAGCAGGCGGTGGATGATCTCACCGTGGCCGGCGACCGCGTTACCGGCGTGGTCACCCAGATCGGCCTGCGCTTCGAGGCGCCGGCGGTGGTGCTGACCGCAGGGACCTTCCTCAACGGCCTGGTGCACGTCGGGATGCAGAACTACTCGGCCGGGCGCGCGGGCGATCCGCCGGCGATCTCGCTCGGCGCGCGCTTGAAGGAGCTCAAGCTGCCGCAGGGCCGACTCAAGACCGGCACGCCGCCGCGGCTGGATGCGCGCACCATCGACTTCTCGGTGATGAGCATCCAGCCGGGCGACGATCCGGTGCCGGTGTTCAGCTTCCTCGGCAACGCCGCCCAGCACCCGCGTCAGCTGCCGTGCTGGATGACGCAGACCAACGAACGCACGCACGACGTGATCCGCGCCAACCTCGACCGCTCGCCGATGTATTCCGGCGTGATCGAGGGCGTCGGGCCGCGCTATTGCCCGTCGATCGAGGACAAGATCCACCGCTTCGCCGAGAAGGACAGCCACAATATCTTCCTCGAGCCGGAAGGGCTGGAGACGCACGAGATCTACCCCAACGGCATTTCGACCTCGCTGCCCTTCGACGTGCAGCTGCAGATCGTGCGCAGCATCCGCGGCCTGGAGAACGCCCACATCCTGCGCCCCGGCTACGCGATCGAGTACGACTACTTCGATCCGCGCAACCTCAGGTCCAGCCTGGAGACGAAGTCGATCGGCGGGTTGTACTTTGCTGGCCAGATCAACGGCACCACCGGCTACGAGGAGGCCGCTGCGCAAGGCTTGCTCGCCGGTGCCAACGCGGCGCTGCAGGTACAGGGCCGCGAGCCATGGTGTCCGCGTCGCGACGAGGCCTATCTCGGCGTGCTGGTGGACGACCTGATCACCCGCGGCGTTTCCGAGCCCTACCGCATGTTCACCTCGCGTGCCGAGTACCGCTTGAGCCTGCGCGAGGACAATGCCGACCTGCGCCTGACCGAGAAGGGCCGCGAGCTTGGCCTGGTGGATGACGAACGCTGGTCCGCCTTCTGTGCCAAGCGCGAGGCGATCGAGCGCGGCACCGCGCAACTGAAGGCGGCGTGGGCGCGACCGGAGGCGATTCCCGCCGAGGACCAGCAACGCGTGCTCGGCAAGGCGCTCGAGCGCGAGCAGCGCTACTTCGAGTTGCTGCGCCGGCCCGAGACCAGCTACGAGACGCTGATGAGCCTGCCTGGAGCGCCGGAAGAGCGCGAGACCGACGCGCAGGTCATCGAGCAGCTCGAGATTGCAGCCAAGTATCAGGGCTACATCGACCGCCAGCAGGAGGAGGTGGCGAAGCAGGCCCAGGCTGAGGCCACCCGCCTGCCGGTCGAACTCGACTATGCCCAGGTGCGCGGCCTGTCCAAGGAAGTGCAGCAGAAGCTCAACCTGCACAAGCCGGAAACCATCGGCCAGGCCGGCCGCATTCAGGGCGTGACCCCGGCGGCGATCTCGCTGCTGCTGGTGTGGCTCAAGCGCCGCGACCTGGCGGCGCGCACCGGTGTGGCCGCGGACGAGGCGGCGCGGAGGCCTGCGGCATGAGCGGCCGCCTGCAACCCTGGGCGGCACAGCTCAGCGATGGGGTCGCCGCTCTCGGACTTGCCCTGCCGCAGGAAACGGTCGATCGCCTGCTCGCTTTCGGCGAGCTGCTGCTCAAGTGGAACAAGGTCTACAACCTCACAGCGATCCGTAGCCCGCAGGAGGTGATCACCCATCATCTGCTCGATTCGCTGGCGGTGTTGCCGCACCTCGAGCGCGTGAGCAGGCTGGCCGACATCGGTTCCGGTGGCGGGCTGCCGGGCGTGGCACTGGCGATCGTGCGTCCCGGTCTGGTGGTCAGCTCGATCGAGACCGTGGGCAAGAAGGCGAGCTTCCAGCAACAGGCGAAGATCGAGCTTGGGCTGGGCAACTTCAGCGTGCTCAACAAGCGGGTCGAACAGGTGCAGGCCCAAGGCCTGCCCGGCGGTGCGGCCGAAGGCGTGATCTCGCGGGCGTTCTCGAGTCTGGCCGATTTCGTGAACCTTTCGGGCCATCTGCTCGCAGAGGGTGGTGCGTTGTACGCGATGAAGGGCGCCCACCCGGCTGACGAGATCGCTGCGCTGCCCGCCGGGTGGGTGGTGGCGGAGACCCACGCGCTCGTGGTGCCCGGGCTGGATGCCGAGCGTCACCTGCTGGTCATCCGTCGTGCCTGATACTGAGCCCTGAAGAGGGGCGTCTGCTGCGGCGCCGCATTGAAGTACACTCCGGGACTCGCACCCTGCGTGCGGTCCCTGCATACGGAACAGCCTGAACCGACATGGCCAAGATTTTCTGCGTTGCCAACCAGAAGGGCGGGGTGGGCAAAACCACCACCTGCGTCAATCTCGCTGCTGCCCTGCACCAGGCCGGCCAGCGCGTTCTGCTGATCGACCTCGACCCGCAGGGCAACGCGACCATGGGCAGCGGGGTCGACAAGCGCGGCTTGAAGAGCTCGGTCTATCACCTGCTCGTGGGCATGGTAGACCTCGCCGGCGTCCGCGTGCCCTCGCCCACCGGCGGCTACGACGTGCTGCCGGCCAACCGCGACCTCGCCGGTGCCGAGGTCGAGCTGGTCAATCTGGATCAGCGTGAGAAACGCCTGCGCAACGCGCTCGCTGCCTTCGATGCCGACTATGATTTCGTCCTCATCGACTGCCCGCCCTCACTGTCGATGCTCACCCTCAATGGCCTGTGCTGCGCCAACGGCGTCATCATCCCGATGCAGTGCGAGTACTACGCGCTCGAGGGTCTGTCCGACCTGGTCAACACGATCAAGAAGGTGCATGCCAACCTCAATCGCGACCTCAAGATCATCGGCCTGCTGCGGGTGATGTTCGACCCGCGCGTCACCTTGCAGCAACAGGTCTCCGCCCAGCTCGAGGGCCACTTCGGCGACAAGGTGTTCCGAGCCATCGTGCCGCGCAACGTGCGCCTGGCCGAGGCGCCCAGCCACGGCATGCCGGGCGTGGTGTTCGACAGGGCGGCCAAGGGTGCGCAGGCCTACATGGCCTTTGCGCACGAGATGATCGAACGCGCGAAGACCTTCTGAAGACCGGAACCGACATGAACAAACCCAGACTCAAGGGCCTTGGCCGCGGCCTCGATGCGCTGCTCGCAGCCAACCAGGAAGACGAAGCCGACAAGGGCGAGCTGCAGACGCTGCCCACGATCGCGCTGCAGCCGGGCAAGTACCAGCCGCGCACGCGCATGGACCCCGGTTCGCTCGAAGAGCTCGCGGCGTCGATCAAGGCGCAGGGCATCATGCAGCCGATCATGGTGCGCCCGGTAGGCGACGATGCCTACGAGATCATCGCCGGCGAGCGCCGTTGGCGGGCCTCGCAGATTGCCGGCCTCGCCGAAGTGCCCTGCCTGGTGCGCGAGATCCCCGACGAAGCCGCGCTGGCGATGTCGTTGATCGAGAACATCCAGCGCGAGGACCTCAACCCGCTCGAAGAGGCCGGCGGCATCCAGCGCCTGATCGACGAGTTCGCCATGACCCACCAGCAGGCCGCGGATGCGGTCGGCCGCTCGCGTCCGGCGGCGTCGAACCTGTTGCGCCTGCTCAACCTTGCCAAGCCGGTGCAGGAACTGCTGATGGCGGGCGACATCGACATGGGTCATGCGCGCGCATTGCTGCCGCTCGACGGCGCCAGCCAGATCCAGCTCGGCAACCAGGTCGCCGCCCGTCAGCTGTCGGTGCGTGACACCGAGCGCCTGGTGCAGCAGATCCTCAACCCGCGCCAGAAGAAGCCTGCGCCCCAGCCCGACCGCGATCTGCTGCGGCTCGAGGAAGAGGTGTCGGACGCGATTGGCGCGACGGTGAAGATCAAGGCCAACAAGAAGGGTGCCGGCGAGGTCACGATCCGCTTCGGCAGCCTCGACCAGCTCGACGGCCTGCTCGGCCGCCTGCGCTAGGGCGCAGGCGCGTCTGCGCGCTGCGCGGCGGCGATGCCGCGCGCCTCGTCGATCGCTGCGAGCGGCAGCAAGGCCAGCGCAAACAGCAGGATGCAGAACAGCACTGCGCCCTGCAGGCCGAACAGCCACTGCAGCAGGCCGACGCCGAAGATGCCGAAGATCGCCGCCAGCTTGCTGAACAGGCCCCAGAAGCCGAACAGCTCGGCCGCGCGTTGCTCAGGTGCGAACATGCCTACCAGGGCGCGTCCCACCGATTGGCTCGAACCCAGGCTGAGGCCGGACAGCAGCCCGGCGAACAGGAATACCTCCTCGACCTTCAGTTCGATACCGAGTTGCCTGTTGAGGCCTGCGGTCAGCTCGCCGACGAAGTAGATCGCCAGGATGGCTGCAATCCACAGCACGAGGGTGAGCGAATAGGTCAGACGTCCGCCGAGCCGCCCCTGCAGCGCGCCGAACAGCAGCGCCCCCAGCAGGGCGGTGATCTGCACGACGATGAACATCAGGTTGCGCGTGGCCTCGCTCCATCCGATCACCTGGGCGCCGTAGATGAAGGAGAAGGCCACGATCACATAGACCCCGGCCATCGCGAACAGGATGGACATGAACAGCCGACCCAGGTCCGGGAACTGCGATACCGAGCGCAAGGTCGCCAGCAGGCGCGCATAGGCGCCGCGCAGCACCGCCGCGTCGAGCCGGCGATGGTGGCCCACTCGAGGCTCGCGTACCCACAGGAAGGTCGGGATGGCGGCGAGCAGGAAGAAGGCCGCGGCGAAGGGGCCGACCCAGCGCATGCGCTCGAAGTTCTCCGCGCTCACCTCGCCGAGGAAGAGCAGCACGAACCCGGCCGACACCAGCCCGCCCGCATAGCCGAGCGCCCAGCCCAGGCCGGAGATCTTCCCCATCTCGTGGCTGTCGCCGAGGAAAGGCAGGAAGCTGGCGATGAAGGACTCTCCTGCGGAGTAGGCCGTGTTCGAGATCACGATGAGCGCGAACCCCAGCCACACGTATCCCGGGCTGACCAGGTAGAGCATGGCGGTGCTCGCCACGGTGACGAGGTAGCTCGCCAGCAGCATGCGCTTCTTGGCCTGCGCGTGGTCCATCACCGCACCGAGCAGCGGCGCACTCACCACGACCATGGCATAGCTGATGCACAGTGCAAGGCTCCAGAGCAGGTTGCCGAGCCTGTAATCGGGGGCGTCGCCAACGATCACCCGGGTGTACAGGTCGCCGAACACCACCGTGATGATCAGTAGTGTGTAGGCCTGGTTTGCGAAGTCGAACATGCACCAGCCGAAGATCTCCCTGCGACTGGCCTTGCGGGTACGGATCATGATTGTGCGGGGGCTGCGGCTGCAGTGCAGGTGACGGGGGGCGGGCGGCGCGAACTGTCGAAGATCGGTTCATTGCGGCCCCCGCTGGTGATACAACTTCTATAAGATACACGACGCCTCGGGAAGTGCTTGCTGCAATGCAACCGAGGTTTGACTTTACTGCGGTTAACCCCTACCATCCGCGGGATTTTGGGCGGTCGCCTGCGCGCGTTTGACGCAGGAGCTGTTACACCGATGCTTAAAGCCGTCATACTGCAGTTGCTAGCTACACTCCTCGCCGCGCTGATTTCTGCCGCGCTGTTCGGAGTTGCCGGGGCGATCTCGGCAGCAGCAGCGGGCCTGGCGTGTGTATTGCCGAGCTGGATGTTCGCCATGCGCCTTACGGCCATGACGCGCAAGACCGGGTCGGCGACGGTGGCTGCCTTCGTCGCAGGCGAATTCATCAAGGTCGCCTCGATAGTGGGATTGTTGGTGCTGGTGTGGGCCGTTTATCCTGACCTCCACTGGGGGGGCATGCTGATCGGGCTCGTTCTGGCGCTGAAAGCGAATTTATTTGCATTTTTGGTGAAGACCTGACCATGGCTGGAAACGCTCCCACCGCATCCGAGTATGTGACCCACCACCTCGGACACTTCAACAATTCCGGGCACCCCCAGGAAAACATCGTCGATTTCAGCATCATCAATATCGACTCGATGGTGTTTTCGATCGGACTCGGTTTGCTGACCATCTTCATCCTGTGGCTGGCCGCTCGCAAGGCGACCTCCGGCGTCCCCGGGCGCTTCCAGGGTTTCATCGAGCTCCTGGTCGAGATGGTCGCAGACCAGGCCAAGGGCATCATCCACAGCCCGGAGTCGCGCAAGTTCGTTGCCCCGCTCGCGCTCACCGTGTTCGTGTGGATCTTCCTGATGAACGCGATGGACCTCGTGCCGGTCGATCTCATCCCCATGCTCTGGACCGGCATCTATTCCGCCGCAGGCGGTGATCCTGCCCACGCTTACATGCGCGTCGTGGCCACCGCCGACCTGTCCGCCACTCTGGGCATGTCCTGCGGCGTGCTGCTGCTCTGCCTGTACTACAACGTGAAGATCAAGGGTCTTGGCGGCTGGGTGCATGAGCTCTTCACCGCGCCTTTCGGCAGCCACCCGGTGCTCTACCCGATCAACTTCGCGATGCAGATCATCGAGTTCCTCGCCAAGACCATCTCGCACGGCATGCGACTCTTCGGCAACCTGTACGCTGGCGAGCTGATCTTCATCCTGATCGCGCTGCTCGGCGGCACCGCCACCGTGTTCGGCTTCGTTGGTCACGTGATCGCGGGTTCCATCTGGGCGATCTTCCACATCCTGATCATCCTGCTCCAGGCCTTCATCTTCATGATGCTGACTCTGGTGTATGTCGGTCAGGCGCACGAGAGCCACTAAGTTTCGGTTTCATCTTCAACGCAGTACCTAGTTTTTAAACTCACCTTCCCCACTAAGGAGTCGTCATGGAAAACGTTCTGGGTTTTGTTGCTCTGGCTGCTGGTCTGATCATCGGTCTCGGTGCCATCGGTGCTTGTATCGGTATCGGCATCATGGGTTCCAAGTACCTCGAAGCCTCGGCGCGCCAGCCCGAGCTGATGAACGCCCTGCAGACCAAGATGTTCCTGCTGGCCGGCCTGATCGACGCCGCGTTCCTGATCGGTGTCGGTATCGCCATGATGTTCGCCTTCGCCAACCCGTTCCAGCTCTGATCGGTTCGAGTTCATCCTTTTTTGAACCAACCTGAGGGCCAAGAACCGTGAATTTGAACGCAACTCTGATAGCCCAGCTCGTTGTGTTCTTCATTCTGGCGTGGTTCACGATGAAATTCGTGTGGCCGCCCATCGTGAAGGCACTGGACGAGCGTGCGAAGAAGATCGCAGACGGGCTGGCAGCTGCGGACAAGGCCAAGGCCGATCTGGCACTCGCCGAGAAGAAGGTCGTCGAGGAACTGCGCAAGGCCCGCGAATCCGCGGGTGACGTGCGTACCTCTGCTGAAAAGCAGGCGAGCCAGCTGATCGACGAAGCCCGCGCCGAAGCCGGTCGCATCATTGCCGCAGCGCGTGAAGCTGCCGAAGCCGAAGCCGGCGTCGCAGCGCAACGTGCCAAGGAAGCTCTCCGCGACCAGGTCGCCCATCTGGCGGTTGCCGGTGCCGAGAAGATCCTGCGCCGCGAGATCAATGTCCAGGTGCACGCCGAACTGCTTGCCAACCTGAAACAGGAACTGCAATAAGTCATGGCCGAGAACGTCACCATCGCGCGCCCCTATGCCGATGCCGCCTTCGAGCTGGCTCGCGGGGCAGGTGCGCTGGGGCCTTGGTCGGAAGCGCTGGATCGGCTCGCCTCCGTGGCGGCCGATCCCGACATGCAGGCGTGCATCAAGAACCCCAACCTTTCTGCCGCACAGCTCGACAAGCTGATGCAGGAAGTCACGGGTGAACTGACCGCCGAACAGCAGAACTTCGTTCGTGTCCTCATCGACAACGAACGCCTGCTGGTGCTTCCGGAGATCCGTGACCTGTTCGTTGCACTCAAGAACGAACACGAAGGCGTCCTGGAGGCGGAGATCGCCTCTGCCTTCCCGCTCGACGATGCAGCGCTGGCTGCGTTGAAGGCGGACCTCGAAGCTCGCTTCAAGGCCGCGATCAACGTAACTGTCAGCCTGGACCCCGAACTCATCGGTGGGGTCCGCATTGCTGTCGGCGACGAAGTCATCGACGCCTCGGTCCGCGGCAAGCTCGCGAACATGGCCGCTGCGCTTAAGAACTAGGAGCATACATATATGCAACTCAACCCCTCTGAAATCAGTGATCTGATTAAGAGCCGGATCCAGAACCTGCAGCTCGCCGCCACGTCGCGTAACGAGGGCACGGTCGTCTCCGTGACCGACGGCATCTGCCGCGTCCACGGCCTGACCGACGTCATGCAGGGCGAAATGCTGGAATTCCCTGGCAACACCTTCGGCATGGCGCTCAACCTCGAGCGTGACTCCGTTGGCGCGGTGGTCCTCGGCGAATACGAGCACATCACCGAAGGCGACACCGTCAAGGCCACTGGCCGCATTCTCGAAGTGCCCGTCGGCCCCGAGCTGGTCGGTCGCGTCGTGAACGCCCTGGGTCAGCCGATCGACGGCAAGGGCCCGATCAACGCCAAGCTCACCGACAAGATCGAAAAGGTCGCGCCGGGCGTCATCGCCCGCCAGTCCGTTTCGCAGCCGGTGCAGACCGGCCTGAAGTCGGTTGACTCCATGGTGCCGATTGGCCGCGGCCAGCGCGAGCTGATCATCGGCGACCGTCAGACCGGTAAGACCGCGGTTGCGGTTGACGCGATCATCAACCAGAAGGGCCAGGACATGTACTGCGTGTACGTGGCCATCGGCCAGAAGGCTTCGACCGTCGCCAACGTCGTGCGCAAGCTGGAAGAGAACGGCGCGATGGAGTACACCATCGTCGTCGCCGCCACCGCGTCGGAATCGGCCGCCATGCAGTATCTGGCCGCCTACGCCGGCTGCACCATGGGCGAGTACTTCCGCGACCGCGGCATGGACGCGCTGATCGTTTATGACGATCTGACCAAGCAGGCCTGGGCTTACCGTCAGGTATCCCTGCTGCTGCGCCGTCCGCCGGGCCGTGAAGCCTACCCGGGCGACGTGTTCTACCTGCACTCCCGTCTGCTCGAGCGTGCCGCGCGCGTGAACGCCGACTACGTCGAGAAGTTCACCAACGGCGAAGTCAAGGGCAAGACCGGTTCGCTGACCGCCCTCCCGGTCATCGAGACCCAGGCCGGCGACGTGTCCGCGTTCGTTCCGACCAACGTGATCTCGATTACCGACGGCCAGATCTTCCTCGAGACCGACCTCTTCAACGCCGGTATCCGTCCCGCGATCAACGCCGGTATCTCGGTGTCCCGCGTCGGTGGTGCTGCGCAGACCAAGGTCGTCAAGAAGCTGTCCGGCGGTATCCGTACCGACCTCGCGCAGTACCGCGAGCTCGCCGCCTTCGCTCAGTTCGCTTCCGACCTGGACGATGCGACCCGCAAGCAGCTCGAGCGCGGCCGCCGCGTGACCGAACTGATGAAGCAGGCCCAGTACGCACCGATGTCGATCGCCGACATGGCCATCGTGCTTTACGCGGTCAACAACGGCTACTTCGACGATGTCGATGTCGCACGTGTGCTGCCGTTCGAAGCCGCGCTGCTGCAGTTCGTCAAGACCAAGCAGGCTGACCTGGTCTCCTCGATCCTGAGCAAGAAGGAACTGGACGCCGACGGCGAAAAGACCCTGGCTGCCGCGATCGCCGAGTTCAAGAAGAGCTGGGCCTAAGACTGGCGAGGGAGACGGAATATGGCTAGCGGTAAGGAAATCCGTACCAAGATCAAGAGCGTGCAAAACACGCGCAAGATCACCAAGGCCATGGAGATGGTGGCCGCGTCCAAGATGCGCAAGGCGCAGGACCGGATGCGCGCTGCCCGCCCCTTTGCCGAGAAGATCCGCCGACTCGCCGCGAACCTGTCCCAGGCCAATGTGACCGACTACAAGCACCCGTTCCTGGTCCGCAAGGACCAGGTGAGGCGGGTGGGGCTGATCCTGGTGACCACCGACAAGGGTTTGTGCGGTGGTCTCAACACCAACGTCCAGCGTATCGCGCTCAACGCGATGAAGGACTGGGAGTCCGCCGGCGTGACCGAGATCCGTGCCTGCTGCATCGGCAACAAGGGTCTGGGCTTCATGCAGCGCATGGGCGCCAAGGTGGTGTCGAACGTCACCCAGTTGGGTGACACGCCGCACCTGGAAAAGCTGATCGGTCCGGTCAAGGTCATGCTCGACGCGTTCCAGAACGACGAGCTCGACGCGGTCTACATCGCTTACACCCGCTTCGTGAACACCATGAAGCAGGAGCCGGTACTCGAGCAGGTTCTGCCGCTCACCGGCGAGAAGCTGGGCACGCCCGAGAGCTCCTGGGACTACCTCTACGAGCCGGATCCGCAGGTCGTCATCGACGAGCTGCTGGTGCGTTACGTCGAGGCGCTGGTCTATCAGGCCGTGGCCGAGAACATGGCATCCGAACAGAGCGCGCGCATGGTGGCAATGAAGGCCGCTTCCGACAATGCCAAGAACGTGATTGGCGAGCTTCAGCTGGTCTACAACAAGACCCGCCAGGCTGCGATCACCAAGGAGCTGTCGGAAATCGTCGGCGGCGCCGCCGCGGTGTAACGGATTATTGATTTAAGGATATGACGATGAGTCAAGGTACGATCGTTCAGTGCATCGGCGCCGTGGTGGACATTCAGTTCCCGCGCGATTCGATGCCCAAGGTGTATGACGCCCTGAAGCTCGAGGACGCTGCCGACTCCTTCGCCGAAGCTGGCCTGACCTTCGAGGTCCAGCAGCAGCTCGGTGATGGCGTGGTGCGTACCATCGCGCTGGGTTCCTCCGACGGCCTGCGCCGCGGCATGAAGGTTTCCAACACCGGCAAGCCGATCTCGGTGCCGGTTGGCCACGGCACGCTGGGCCGCATCATGGACGTGCTGGGTCGCCCGATCGACGAAGCCGGCCCGATCGAGACCGACGAGCTGCGCGCGATTCACCAGAAGGCGCCGAAGTTCGACGAGCTGTCGCCGTCGGTCGAGCTGCTCGAAACCGGCATCAAGGTTATCGACCTGATCTGCCCGTTCGCCAAGGGCGGCAAGGTGGGTCTGTTCGGTGGCGCCGGCGTCGGCAAGACCGTGAACATGATGGAGCTGATCAACAACATCGCGAAGCAGCACTCCGGTCTGTCGGTGTTCGCTGGCGTGGGTGAGCGTACCCGTGAGGGCAACGACTTCTACCACGAGATGAAGGACTCCAACGTTCTCGACAAGGTTGCGATGGTGTTCGGTCAGATGAACGAGCCCCCGGGCAACCGTCTGCGCGTGGCGCTGACCGGTCTGACCATGGCCGAGCGCTTCCGTGACGAAGGCCGCGACATCCTGTTCTTCGTGGATAACATCTACCGCTACACCCTGGCCGGTACCGAAGTGTCCGCGCTGCTGGGTCGTATGCCGTCCGCGGTGGGTTACCAGCCGACGCTGGCCGAAGAAATGGGCCGTCTGCAGGAGCGCATCACCTCGACCAAGGTTGGCTCGATCACCTCGATCCAGGCCGTGTATGTGCCGGCGGATGACTTGACCGACCCGTCGCCCGCTACCACCTTCCTGCACCTCGACTCCACCGTCGTGCTGTCGCGTGACATCGCCGCGCTGGGTATCTACCCGGCCGTTGATCCGCTCGACTCCACCTCGCGCCAGCTCGATCCGCTGGTCGTGGGCGAAGAGCACTACGGTGTGGCCCGCCAGGTTCAGCAGACCCTGCAGAAGTACAAGGAACTGCGCGACATCATCGCGATTCTGGGCATGGACGAACTGTCGCCGGAAGACAAGCTCTCCGTGGCTCGTGCGCGTAAGATCCAGCGCTTCCTGTCGCAGCCCTTCCACGTTGCGGAAGTGTTTACCGGCTCGCCGGGCAAGTACGTCTCGCTGAAGGACACGATCAAGGGCTTCAAGATGATCGTCAGCGGCGAGCTGGACAGCCTGCCGGAACAGGCTTTCTACATGGTCGGCAACATCGACGAGGCCATCGAGAAGGCCAAGAAGCTCCAGTAACGAGGCTGCCCGCGCGCCACGTGTGTGGTGCGCGGGACATCAAGGGGAAACACTATGGCTATGACGGTTCACGTCGACATCGTCAGCGCGGAAGAGCAGATCTTCTCCGGGCTGGCGGAATTCGTCGCGCTGCCTGGCGAGACGGGTGAACTCGGCATCCTGCCTGGTCACATGCCGCTCATGACCCGGATCAAGCCGGGCGCCGTGCGTGTGCGTGCCCAGAACGCAACCGAAGACGAACTGGTTTTCGTTGCGGGTGGCCTGCTGGAAGTTCAACCGGGTCTGGTGACGGTGCTTGCCGACACCGCGATCCGCGGCAAGGATCTCGACGAAGCGAAGGCGCTCGAAGCCAAGCGCAAGGCCGAGGAAGCCATGGCCAACCAGACCGCGCGTCTGGACTATGCCAAGGCCCAGGCCGAACTGATGGAAGCGGTGGCGCAACTTGCCGCCATCCAGCGTCTGCGCAAGCGCGGGCACTGAGCGGGCTTGCCTTGTACCTTGGTACAAGGCGCCGGACAACAAAAAAGCAGCTCTGCGGAGCTGCTTTTTTGCTTTCTGCGCCATGAGCGCCGCGCAGGCGCAAAGGCTGTTCAACGCCGACGGCGGCTTTCGAGGCGCTGCAACCGCTTGTCCAGCCTGGCCAGATCGTCGCGCAGTGCGATGAGCGCCTGCGCATGTTCTGGCAGGGCATGACGCGATACCAGCAGTGGCGCCTCTTCGGTGAGGTACTCGGCCAGCGTACCGCCCGCGCGCTGTGCAGAGCGCCGGCCTTGATCCATCAGCTGCTTGCCGCCTTCGACCAGGCGGTGGGCGGCAATGTCGCCGAACAGGCGTGCCAGGTCTTCCTCGGCGTCCCAACGTAAATGACGGAAAACGAAGCCGAGCGCTTCGGCAAACTCGGCGTTGCCCTCGATGCGCACGTGGCGCATGGCGGTTTCCAGCCCGTCTACCAGTAGGCGTGGAAGCTCGCCAACCAAAAGGTGAAGGCTGACATCCGGCGCCTGGGCGGCGCTCCATTCGGCCAGGTAGCCGTCCGCTGCAATACAGAAATCGATGTCGCCCAGAGGTTGCACCGACAGGCGTGCAGTCTGTCCCGCGTGGGCCTGCAGGCGCGCACGCGCCCATCCTGCCTGCGAGAGAAGGTGGTTGGTGGCGGTCAGGAAGACGCTTGACAGCATGGGAAGCCCCAAAAGCAAAGGAGGCACGCCAAGGTGCCTCCAGTCACGGGTGTGAGATCAGTTGCCGATCACTGCGTCTGCTGGACGCCAGCAATCAGCCAGCCACCTTCGCCGCTGATCGGCTTGGTGAGGTGCCAGATCTCGTCGAACGCCACAGGTGCGGCGTCAGCCTCTTCGCGCAGCAAGCCGGTGAAGCGCACGCTCACGATGTAGCGGTTGTCGGCCTCCTCCACATCGATGACCTCGGCGTTGAGCTCGACGACGTCGGTGCGCTGTTCGGCGCCGCGGCGCTCGTTGAGTTGCATGCACAACTCGGCGAACACCTCGGGCGTGGTGAATTCGCGCAGGTCGTCCAGGTTGCCGGCGTCGTTCGCTGCCTGCAGGCGGATGAAGTTCAGCTTGGCCTGACGGGCGAAGCCGTCGGCGTCGAAGCCGGAGGCGACGGCCTTTTCGAGGCCGCTGGCTGCGACTGCTCCAGCTTCACCGCTGCCGCCGAACGGCTGCTGGGCCTGGAAGGCGGTGGTGCCGGCCGGGCTCGCCGCAGCGCCGGCGGAGGCGCCTGCGTACTGCATGCGGTTGGGCTGCGTACCGGCAGCCGCACCACGGCGGAAGATCATGCGGAAGATGAAGAAGGCGGCAGCAGCCAGCAGCAGGATCATGAAGAAGTTGGCAAAGCCTTCGCCCAGGCCCAGGTGCGAGAACAGGGCGGCCAGGCCGAGACCGGCGGCGAGGCCGGCGATCGGGCCCATCCAAGAGCGGCTCTGCGCGGCCGGTGCAGCGGCCCCCTGGCGCGGTGCCTGTTGCGTGGCAGCGGGTTGGCGCGGCTGGGCCGGCGGCGTGGCCTGGCGCTGCATGCCGAAGCTGCTGCCGCCGCCGAGGCGCTTGGCTTCGGCCTCAGGGATCACGAAGGCAAACGAGGCGATCGCGAGGACGAGGGTCATGAAGAAGGATTTCATTGGTACGTGGTCTCCGGTTTCAAAGCTTGTATCCGCGGTGCAGCGCAACGACGCCTGCACTGAGGTTGAAGTAGTCGACTCGGGAGAGCCCGGCTTGTTCCATCATCGACTTCAATTCTTCCTGGCCAGGATGCATGCGGATCGATTCGGCCAGGTAGCGGTAGCTGTCGGCGTCGTTCGCCACCTTTTGCCCCATCCAGGGCAGCAGCTTGAAGGAGTACAGGTCATAGAACGGTGACAGCGGCTTCCACACCCGCGAGAACTCGAGTACCAGCAGGCGGCCGCCCGGACGCAGCACGCGGCGCATCTCGGCGAGCGCGACGTCCTTGTGCGTCATGTTGCGCAGGCCGAAGGCGACGGTGACGCAGTCGAACCAGTCGTCGGGGAAGGGAAGCTTTTCGGCGTTGCACTGCGCCACGGGCATTGCGAATCCGTGGTCGACGAGACGGTCGCGGCCACGCGAGAGCATCGCGTGATTGATGTCCGTGAGCCAGACCTGGCCCTTGCGGCCGACCTTGCGCGAAAACGCCAGCGAGAGGTCTGCGGTGCCGCCGGCAACGTCGAGTACGCGGTCGCCTTCGCGCACGCCCGACACCTGAATGGCGAAGTGCTTCCAGACGCGGTGCAGTCCGAGCGACATCAGGTCGTTCATGATGTCGTACTTCTGGGCAACCGAGGAGAACACCTCGGCGACCTTCTTTTCCTTCTGTTCCTCGGCGACGGTTTCGAAGCCGAAGTGCGTGGTCTTGTCGCTCATGCCGTTCTCAGTGGTGATGGCCGCAGCCGCCCGCCTTGGGAGCAGCTGCCGGTACCAGGGCGGGGTCGCGCGTGCCGCCTTGTTGCTCGAGGCGCTCGAGGTAGGCCGCCCACAGGGCCTCCTGCTCGCGTCCGAGGCCGTAGAGGTAGTCCCAGGAGTACAGGCCGCTGTCGTGGCCGTCCGAAAATACCGGCTTGATCGCGTAGTTTCCGACCGGCGAGATGTCGACGATATCGATGTCGCGCTTGCCCTGCTGCAGCGTCTCCTGGCCCGGTCCGTGGCCGCGGACCTCGGCAGAAGGGGAATAGACGCGCAGGAACTCGAAGGGCAGCTGGAAGCGGCTGCCGTCGTCGAAGGCGATCTCGAGCGTCCTGGACTTGCGGTGTACCGTGATGTCGGTGGGAGTCGGCGTGTTCTGGTCGAGTCCGGCCATGGCTTGAATCCCGATTATGGGGTCACAATCATACCCGAATCGGAGGCTGCTCGTTCCGGGGTTGGCTTGCGTGAGGGGCGCGGGATCGTGGGTGCGGGTATTGCATTGCGATGACGTGTCATGAAAGCGTCAAAGAGCTGCAATACACTGCCGCTGCTGCTAACAGGGAGTTCAGGCATGCCAGCGAACATATTGCTTGTGGAAGACGAACCGGCGATTCAGGAGCTCATCGCGGCAAACCTGAGCCGTGCGGGGCACCATGTGGTGCGCGCCGCGGATGCGGAGACGGCGCATCGTATCGTGCGCGAGGCCTTGCCGGATCTCGTGCTGCTCGACTGGATGCTACCGGGCGCTTCAGGGATCGAGTTTGCCCGCCGCCTGCGTGCCGAGGAGCGCACCCGCGACATTCCGATCATCATGCTCACCGCGCGTGGCGAGGAGCAGGACAAGGTGACCGGCCTCGAGACCGGTGCTGATGACTACATCACCAAGCCCTTCAGTCCGCGCGAACTCGTCGCCCGCATCAAGGCGGTGCTGCGCAGGCGCGCACCGCAGGCGACCGAGGATGCGGTGGAGCTTGGCGGCTTGCGCCTGGACCCGGCCACGCACCGCGTCAGTGCGGGTGAAACCGCACTCTCACTCGGCCCGACCGAGTTCCGCCTGCTGCATTTCCTGATGACGCATCCCGAGCGTGTCCACTCCCGTGCCCAGCTGCTCGACCAGGTCTGGGGCGACCATGTTTTCGTCGAGGAGCGCACGGTGGATGTCCACATCCGGCGCCTGCGTTGCGCACTCGAGCCGACTGCCCACGACGCCTTGATCCAGACCGTGCGCGGAAGCGGCTACCGCTTCTCGGTGCATGCGCCGCTGGCATCGAACGCGTCATAATCGTGCCTTCGCTCTCGCGTGGGAATGGCGTGATCCATCGATCGACTCGAAACATCGGGGTGGCCGCGGTGGCGCCATTTGTCGCCGTGCTCGTACTGACGATGCTCGCTGCGGCTTTGCGCGGCAGCGATGCCGCGCTGGCGCTGCTCATGATCGGTTTCGTGGCTGCGGCGATGCTGCTCGCGCGCAACCTGCGCCTCCTCGTCGAGTGGGCGCGCCAGCCGGTCGGTACGCCACCGCCACAGGGCGAAGGGCTGTGGGGGACGGTATTCGCCGAGATCGGCGAGCGCCTGCAGCGCGAATGCGACGTCAAGGAGAAGCTGTCGGCCGAACTGGCCCGCTTCCAGCACGCCGCGCAGGCCATGCCCGATGGGGTGCTGTATCTCGATGAGGACGATGCCATCGAGTGGATGAACCCGATGGCCGAGCAGCATTTCGGGCTCGATCGTCGCAAGGATCTGCGCAGCCCGCTGCCCAACCTGGTCCGCCAGCCCGAGTTCGCAGCCTATCTTGCGTCCAGGGATTATTCCGAGCCTCTCGTGCTGCATGCCCTGCGGCGACGGGATGGGACTCTCCAGGTACTGGTCATTCCGTTCGCGGGCAAGCAGCGCATGGTGCTGTCGCGCGATGTATCGCAGCTCGAGCGCCTCGAGAACGTACGCCGCGACTTCGTGGCCAACGTCTCGCACGAGATGCGCACGCCCCTGACCGTGGTGGGGGGCTTCCTCGAGACGCTGATCGATGGGCTCGACGATTTTTCACGCGAAGACGTCATCCACTTCCTGACCTTGGCCAGCGAGCAATCCACGCGCATGCAGCGTCTCATCGAGGAGCTGCTCACCCTGTCCGCACTCGAGACCGGTGCGCCGGCCCAGATCGACGACGAGCCGGTCGATGCGGTGGGCCTGGTGCGTGAGGTGGCGGCCGAGGCTGAACTGCTGTCGGCCGGGCGCCACACGCTGAGTCTGGTGGTCGAAGGCGAGGCAGCCCTGCTTGGCAGCCGCAAGGAGCTTCACAGTGCGTTCTCCAACCTGGCAAGCAACGCGGTACGCTACACCCCGGCCGGAGGACATATAGAGATCGGCTGGCGCGCCGGGCTGGAGTGCGGTGAGTACTGGGTTCGTGACGACGGAATCGGTATCGATCCGGCTCATATCCCGCGCCTGACCGAACGCTTCTATCGCGTCGATCGCGGGCGTTCGCGGGAGACGGGCGGAACCGGGCTCGGACTGGCGATCGTCAAGCACATCGTGACCCGGCACCAGGGCGAGCTCGTCATCGAAAGCGAACTCGGCAAGGGCAGCCGCTTCGCGATGCGTTTTCCTGCGCCGCGACTCAGGATGCAGCGCCCGTAACGTCGGTGAAGCTGCACTGGTCGAAGTTGGGGCCGCGCAGCAGCAGCTTGTCGAGTTCGATCATGCGGGTGGCTGCGCCATCGCGCAGTTCGACCACGCGCGCCTTGCGGAACCACTGTGCGGGCAGTACCACCGACTCAGCGGCCTTGAGTGCAGGCGTGGCCGGCAGCAGAAAAGCCTGGTGGTAGGGGTCCCTGCTCGCGGCCGATGAAGGTCGTGCGGCGACTACGCGCGGCATGCCCGCCAGCACGTTGATGCCGAGTTCCAGCGCGCCGTCGTCGCGGAACATCATCCAGCAGATGTCTGCAAGCAGGAAAGCCTGTCCGTCGGGCGGCCGGATGGCGACGAGCTGATGATGTTCCAGGCGGGCCTGGTCGCCGTCACGCAGCAGCTGGAGTCTGAAGCCGCCGACGGACTGGTCGAGGAGGGTCCACGATGCCGCCTCCAGGCCAAGCAGGGCGGCCTGCTCGCGGCGGCGCCGGGCCAGCTTTTCCGGGGTGTCGATCTCGGGAACGAGTTCGCCGAAGGTCAGCAGCGAAATGTCGTCGCGCAGTGCCCCGATGTGGCGTCCACCATTCGGCTGCTGGAAGACTTCGCCCTGGATGAGGTAGCCCATGGCCAGCCAGTCGCCGGACAGCGCCACCTCGCCCGTCTTGTTGCGGCGCGGGAAGCGCCGCCCTGCGCTGGCCAGCCCCCACGGCCGGTAGAGCGACAGCAGCAGCCGGCCGGCGTCGGCCGTCGAGCAGTCCTTGCCGAGGCCGAGTGATGCGGGTTTGGCGCCATGGCGGAACTGCGCCATCACGGCCTGAATCTGTGTCGCCAGTGTCGAGCCGTCGAAGCGGAGCAGGGTTGCGGTGCGCGAAAGCAGGCCGAGCGGGCGCAGGCCCAGGTCGGAGTCGAGCTCCACACCGTAGGTTGTCGATCTGGCTTCGTCGATGTGCTCATCGAGCGTGCAGTAGGGGGCAAAGCGCTGCGCCCAGCGCAGCACCCACCTGAGCTCCCGTTCACTGCGGCCATAGGGATTTGCCAGGTCGACGAGGAGGATCGCGACGTAGGTTTCGCGCGGACTCTGGGCGTGCCAGGTCTCGTTGAGCGGCTCGGCAACGCGGATCTCGGCGAGCCCCGCATGCAGTGCCGCGCCATAGGCCTCGTGCACGGTGTGCCACATGCCGGGCTCGAGCGCGCGGTGCGCCCTGAAGTACTCGAACAGGGCAAGGCCGGCGTAGAAGATCCGGCGTTCCGCGAGGAGTGGGCGCTGGTCCTCCAGGGTGCCCTCGTCGGCGTCCCGTTCGGCGATGTGCGCATACGACCGCGCCACGTCCTGCCACAGCGCAACCACCTCGTGCAGGGTGCGGTTCTCGTCACCGTCCGGCGGCAGCGGGCGGGCCGCATAGCGCCCCCCCAGCTCGGTCTGGACGAAGTCGAGCGCTTCGCGCGCAGCCTCCAGAACCTCGAGGTGCTGGTTGGGGGCGGGCTTGCCCTCGAGCAGGCCGCGAATGATCAGGCCGAGCGTTTCATGCGTCGCGTGGACGTCGACTGTGCGCAGATTCCGCAACTGCTCCAGGCAGAAGGAGGGCTGGGTGTAGTCCATGAGGTCGGATTCGATATGCACGGCTGGGTAGTCAGTGGGACCGCGGGCCCAGCGCCGCCTCGATCGCACGCGCCAGTGCGACCGCCTCGGCGCCCGCATGTGCGATGCCTTCGCGCTGGGGAGCGCCCCAGATGGACTCGGGGTAATGGCGGTCGTCCCGGTAGCGCGGTATGACGTGCCAGTGAAGGTGCGGCACCATGTTGCCGAAGCTCGCGAGGTTGATCTTGTCCGGGTGCAGGAGCCCGCGCAGCGCACTCTCGGTCGCCATCACGATGTCGAGCAGGTGCTGGCGGTCGGCGGGCATGAGGTCGGTCATCTCGGCCACATGCTCACGCCACACCACGCGGCAAAAACCGGGGTGGGCTGCGTCATCGACACGGATGACCCGGCAGCGATCGTCTTCCCAGACGACTTGCTCCGGGGGCAGGGAGCACAGAGGACAGTCCATGCGCGTCTTCGATCCTGGAATTTGGAGTCACGGACCTACACTTTAACCCGTCGCCATGATTATGGACGAGGAACTGTTACGCGTTATGGGAGCTGTCGCCTGCCGCCGTGCGCGGATAGTCCTGAGCGACCGTCGCGCCCGGGCCGAGTTCGACCGGATGGCCGTTCTGGAACGCGATCAGCGTGCCGGCGGGAATGTCGTTCCACGCCTCGTTGTCGGTGAGTGCAGTGGTGGCGATGACGGCGACGCGGTCCTCGGGCGTGGTCACCTCGTTGAAGTCGACCGTGAGGTCCTCGTCGGACAGATGTGCAAGCGGGAATGGCGCCTGGCGCACGATGTAGCACAGGCGCGACGAGCAATGCACGAACAGCCAGTCGCCGTCCGAGAGCAGGAAGTTGAACTCGCCGAGGCGACCGATCTCGCAAGCCAGCTCGCGCAGCGCCGCGAACAGCGCCTCGGGTGTCGGTGCGCCGTCGCCGAAGCGCTGGGCCAGCGTGTCCATGATGAAGCAGAAGGCGAGTTCCGAATCGGTCGTGCCGACGGGGGTAAAGCGTCCGGACAGCGACGGGGCGAAGTCCTTCAGGTTGCCATTGTGGGCAAAGATCCAGTAGCGGCCCCACAGCTCGCGCTGGAAGGGATGGGTGTTCTCCAGCCGCACCTCGCCCTGCGTCGCCTTGCGGATGTGGGCGATGACGTTCAGTGAGCGGATCGGGTAGCGCTTGACCAACTCCGCCACCGGCGAGTGTGCGCTGGGGGCGGGGTCGAGGAAGACGCGTACCCCACGCCCTTCGAAGAAGGCGATGCCCCAGCCGTCGCGGTGGTGGTCGGTGAGGCCACCGCGCGCGCGAAAGCCCGAAAACGAAAAGCAGATGTCGGTCGGCACGTTGCAGTTCATGCCCAGCAACTGGCACATCGTCTAACCCTCCGTTCTCGTCAGCCTTCGACGTCAGCCGCCGAGCTTCTTCCTGAGCAGCTCATTGACCTGCGCCGGGCTGGCCTTGCCCTTGCTGGCCTTCATGACCTGGCCCACGAGCGCGTTGAAGGCCTTGTCCTTGCCCGCGCGGAACTCATCCACGGATTTCTGGTTGGCGGCGAGAACCTCGTCGATCATCGCTTCGATCGCGCCGCTGTCGGTGACCTGCCTGAGGCCCTGCTTGTCGATGACTTCGTCAGCCGTAGCGCCCTCGCCGTTCCACAGCGCCTCGAACACCTTCTTGCCGATGGCGTTGGAGATGGTGTTGTCGGCAATGCGTGCGACCAGCCCGGCCAGCTGCGCGGGCGACACCGGTGAGTCGGTGATGTCGAGCTCGGCCTTGTTGAGGCGGGCGGCGAGGTCGCCCATCACCCAGTTGGCGCAGAGCTTGGGCAACTGAGCGGCCAGCGCCGTGCCTGCGGCCGACACCGTGGCCTGGTAGAAGTCGGCGACTTCCTTGGACGCGGTGAGCGTGGTGGCATCGTAGGCGGACAGACCCCAGTCGTCCATGAAGCGCGCCTTCATCGCCACCGGCAATTCGGGCATCGCAGCCTGCACGCGCGCTTTCCAGTCCGGGGAGATCATCAGCGGCAGCAGGTCGGGGTCGGGGAAGTAGCGGTAGTCGTGGGCGTCTTCCTTGCTGCGCATCATGCGCGTCTCGCCCGTGTCGGGGTCGAACAGGACCGTGGCCTGCTGGATGCGGCCGCCGTCCTCCAGGGTGTCGATCTGCCACTGAACTTCAAAGTCGATGGCCTGTTGCAGAAAGCGGAAGGAATTGAGGTTCTTGATCTCACGCCGGGTGCCGAATTCGGTCGCGCCCTTCTTGCGCACCGACACGTTGGCGTCGCAGCGGAACGAGCCCTCCTGCATGTTGCCATCGCAGATGTCGATCCAGCGTACCAGCGCGTGCAGCGCGCGGGCGTAGGCCACGGCTTCGGCAGCGGAGCGCATGTCGGGCTCGGAGACGATCTCGAGCAGCGGCGTGCCGGCGCGGTTGAGGTCGATACCGGTCATGCCGTGGAAGTCCTCGTGAAGGCTCTTGCCGGCGTCTTCCTCAAGGTGGGCACGGGTCAGGCGCACCGTCTTCTCGTAGGCCGCCTCGCCCTCGCCGACGCGGATGGTGATCTCGCCGCCAACCACCACAGGCAGGTCCATCTGGCTGATCTGGTAGCCCTTGGGGAGGTCGGGGTAGAAGTAGTTCTTGCGCGCGAACACGCTCTTCTCGGCCACTTCGGCGCCGATCGCGAGGCCAAAGCGGATCGCGCGCTCGACCGCGCCGCGGTTGAGCACCGGCAGCACGCCGGGCAGGGCGATGTCCACCGCGCTCGCCTGGCGGTTGGCTTCGGCGCCGAAGGCGGTGCTGGCGCCGGAGAAGATCTTGCTGGCGGTGTTGAGCTGGGCGTGGACTTCCAGCCCGATGACGACTTCCCAATCGGATCGGCTCATGGTGTGTTCTCGTGTTGCGTGCGGCCCGCCACCGGGGGTCAGTGGCACTGGCCGTTGGACCGATCGACGATGATCGGCCACAGGTAATCGAAGGCGCCGCGGGTGCAGCGTGCGGCGCAGTTGGCAAAGCCCACGGTGACGGCATTGCCCTGCTCGAAGATGTCCACCGTGCAGCCGTCGTCTGCCTGCAGGCGCACACTCGGCTTTTCGCGCGTCTGCACGAACGGGCCATGGAAGCTGCAGCGGCCGCGCTGCGGGATATCGACCACGGCGCTGAACGTTTCCACCCGCGATTGCGCCACGGCCAGCGTGATGCGCGTCGCGTAGCCGGCCTCGTCACGGAAGCTGCAGTCGGTGCGCACCTCGAGCGGGCGCCAGGGCATCGGTCGCAGGCGTGCTCCGGCCGAGCTCGGGCTGGCGAGCACCTCGTCACTCACGGCGTCGGCAGGCGGCGTACCAGGCTGGGCGCATGCGCCCAGCAGCATCGCTGCTGCCAGCGCTGCGATCCGGCTTGCAGGCTGCCGCCGCTGCATACCCGCTCCGAGGCTCAGGCAGTGCCCGCCGGCCGGCGGGCATGCCAGTCGGTGGCCTGCTGGAAGCGGTGCGCAGCTTGCAGCAGGCGCGCCTCGGCGAAGTAGTCGCCGATCAGTTGCAGGCCCACCGGCAGGCCATCGGCGCCAAAGCCGGCCGGGTGAGACAGCCCGGGCAGGCCGGCGAGGTTGACTGCGATGGTGTAGATGTCCGACAGATACATCTGCACCGGGTCGTCGGACTTCTCGCCCAGGGCCCAGGCGGTGGTCGGCGTGGTCGGGCCGGCGATCACGTCGCAGTGCTGCAGTGCAGCCTGGAAGTCCTGTGCGATCAGGCGGCGCAGGCGTTGTGCCTGCAGGTAGTAGGCGTCGTAGTAGCCGTGCGAGAGCACGTAGGTGCCGACCAGGATGCGGCGCTTGACCTCGGCGCCGAAGCCCTCCGCACGGCTCTTGCTGTACATGTCTGCGAGGTCGCCGTAGTCTGCGGCGCGGTGGCCGTAGCGCACGCCGTCGAAGCGGGACAGGTTGCTCGAGCACTCGGCAGGTGCGATCACGTAATAGGCGGGGATCGCCAGCTTCGCGTTCGGCAGCGACACTTCGACCGTTGTCGCGCCGAGCGCGCGGTACTGGTCGAGCGCCGTCTCGATGGCGGCGCGCACGTCGTCGGCCATGCCCTCGGCGAAGAACTCGCGCGGCAGGCCGATGCGCAGGCCCTCCAGCGGCTTTGCCGCCGCGGGGGCGGCAAGTGCAGCGGCGTAGTCCTCGGTCGGGCGCTCCAGGCTGGTGGAGTCGCGCTCGTCGAAGCCCGTCATCGCCGACAGCAGCAGCGCGCAGTCCTCGGCGCTGGCGCCGAAGGCCCCGGCCTGGTCGAGCGAGGAGGCGTAGGCGATCATGCCGTAGCGGCTCACCAGGCCGTAGCTGGGCTTGATGCCGGTGATGCCGCAGAAGGCGGCCGGCTGGCGCACCGAGCCGCCGGTATCGGTGCCGGTGGCGACCGGCACCAGGCGCGCGGCCACGGCAGCGGCGGAGCCGCCCGAAGAGCCGCCGGGCACGCGCGCCGTGTTCCAGGGGTTCTTCACTGCGCCGAAGGCCGAGTTCTCGTTGGACGAGCCCATCGCGAATTCGTCCATGTTGGCCTTGCCCAGGCACACGGCGCCGGCGGCCTTGAGCAGGCTGACGACGTGGGCGTCGTAAGGGCTGACGAAATTGCCGAGCATCTTCGAGCCGCAGGTGGTCAGCACGCCTTCGGTGCAGAACACGTCCTTGTGCGCGAGCGGGATGCCGGTGAGGGCGCCGGCCGTACCGGCAGCGATGCGTTCGTCGGCGGCACGGGCCGCGGCGAGCGCACCGTCGCGGTCGACGGTGATGAAGGCATTGAGGCCCGGGTTGTGAGCGTCGATGCGGTCGAGGAACAGGCTTGCAAGCTCGACGGCGGAGAGCTGCCGCGTATCGAGTGCGCGGCGCAGTTCCGGAAGGGAGGCGTTGATCATGGTCTGGGCGGGCAGGTGGATGCCGCGGTGGCGGCCAACGACGGGGGCAGGACCGCGGGGCGGGTCATTCGATGACTTTCGGCACCAGATAGAGGCCGGCTTCGGTCTGCGGTGCGACCTTCTGGAAGGCGTCGCGGCGGTCTGGCTCGGTGACGAGGTCGGGGCGCAGGCGGGTGGCGAGCTCCTGCGGATGGCTCATTGGCTCGACCCCTTTGGTGTCGACCGCCTGCATCTGCTCGATGAGCTCGAAGATCCCGTTCAGCTTGGCACGGGTGGCGTCCAGTTCGGCGTCGGAGAGCGCGATGCGCGCGAGGCGGGCGATGTGCCCGACTTGATCATTGGACAGCGACATGAGGTAACAAAACCTGCTGAATCCACAAAGGTTTGTAGGTTATCATAATCATCTTTGCCCCGCCTGGGGCTGCACTGCATTGCAGCACGGGCGGGGTTTCGTGTTGCTGCGGGATTCAGGCGATGCGGCACGCGGCTCGACCACTCCACCGGTTTCGGAACCATTCATGTTCGGTTTTCTCCGCTCCTACTTCTCCAACGATCTCGCGATCGATCTCGGCACCGCCAACACCCTGATCTACGTGCGCGGCAAGGGCATCGTCCTCGACGAACCCTCGGTGGTGGCGATCCGCACCGAGGGCGGGCCCAACGCCAAGCGCTCCATCCAGGCGGTCGGTCACCAGGCCAAGCTCATGCTCGGCAAGACGCCCGGCAACATCACTGCCATCCGGCCGATGAAGGACGGCGTGATCGCCGATTTCGTCGTCACCGAGCAGATGATCAAGCAGTTCATCAAGAAGGTGCACGACTCGCGCCTGCTGTCGCCCAGTCCGCGCATCATCATCTGCGTGCCCTGCGGTTCGACCCAGGTCGAGCGCCGCGCGATCCGCGACGCGGCCCTGGCGGCCGGCGCCTCGCAGGTATTCCTGATCGAGGAGCCCATGGCGGCGGCGATCGGCGCCGGCCTGCCGGTGTCGGACGCCACCGGCTCGATGGTGGTCGACATCGGCGGCGGCACCACCGAGGTCGGCGTGATCTCGCTCGGCGGCATGGTCTATGCAGGCAGCGTGCGTGTCGGTGGCGACAAGTTCGACGAAGCCATCGTCAATTACATCCGCCGCAACTACGGCATGCTCATCGGCGAGACCACCGCCGAGAACATCAAGAAGGAAATCGGCTCCGCCTTCCCCGGTTCCGAGGTGCGCGAGATGGAGGTCAAGGGCCGCAACCTGGCCGAGGGCATTCCGCGCAGCTTCACCATCTCGTCCAACGAGATCCTCGAGGCGCTCACCGAGCCGATGAACCAGATCGTGTCCGCGGTCAAGATCGGCCTCGAGCAGACCCCGCCCGAACTCGGTGCCGACATCGCCGAGCGCGGCATGATGCTCACCGGCGGCGGCGCCCTGGTGCGCGACCTCGACCGCCTGCTGATGGAAGAGACCGGCCTGCCGGTGGTCGTGGCCGAGGAGCCGCTGACCTGCGTCGCCCGCGGCTGCGGCATGGCGCTCGACAAGATGGACCAGCTCGCTTCCATCTTCACCTCCGAGTGATGCCCCGCCCCGGCCTGCGCGCCGGGGCCCGGCTTCGCGCCTCAACCTGACGGCCCTGGTTTCTAGCGGATGTCTTTCGTCGGCCATCAGCCTCCTCCGATCTTCAAGCGCGGCCTGGCCCCCCTGGCGCGCCTGTTCATGTTCGTCGCCTTGTGCCTGGTGCTGCTGGTGGCCGACCTGCGCTTCCGCTACCTCGAGGTGGTGCGCAACGGCCTGTCGGTGATCACCTATCCGCTGCAGATGGCGGCTTCCACGCCGGCCGACGTGGTGCGCAATGCCGCGCGCTACTTCGGCACCCTGATCGACGTCCAGCTCGAGAACGCAGAGCTGCGCCGCCACCAGCTCGACGTCGGTGAGCGCCTGTTGCGCTTCGACCATCTCGAGCGCGAGAACGCCGAGCTGCGCGGCCTGCTCGAGATGTCGCAGCGCATCGCCGTACGCAGCGTCGCCGCCGACATCCTCTACAACGCGCCCGACCCCTTCGCACGCAAGGTCATCCTCGATCGCGGCGCGCAGCAGGGCGTGGAGCCGGGGCTGGCGGTGGTCGATGCCCAGGGCGTCATCGGGCAGGTCACGCGTGTGCATCCGATCCAGTCCGAGGTGACGCTGCTCACCGACCGTCGCCAGTCGATTCCGGTGAGCGTGGTGCGCAACGGCGTGCGCGGCGTGCTCTACGGCACCGGTCGCGGCAGCCTGGAGATGCGTCATGTGCTGGCCGACGTCGATATTCAGCCCGGCGACCAGCTGGTGACGTCCGGCCTGGACGGCGTCTATGTGCCGGGCCTGCCGGTGGCGAAGGTGCTCAGCGTCAATCGCGAGGCCGATGCCTTTGCCCGCATCGACTGCGAACCGCTCGCCGCCATCGAGCGCAGTGTGCAGGTGCTGGTGGTGGGGCGTGCGGCGTATCCGCCTCCGCCCCCGGCCTCCGAGCCCGAAGGGAGGCGCTGAGCCATGCAGCCGACCAACCGCTCCAGCCGCATCCTGCTGCCGGTCAAGCTCTGGTTCGTTTACCTGAGCCTGTTCGCGGCACTGGGCCTCGAATACATCCCGACTGGCCGCACCCCCGGCCTGCCCGACTGGGTGGCGCTGGTGCTCGCCTTCTGGTGTGTGCGCGAGCCGCTGCGCATCGGCATGGGCGTGGGCTTCGTGTTTGGCCTGCTGGTCGATGTCGGCCTGGGCGCGGCCATGGGCCAGCATGCGCTGGCCTACGTGGTGCTCGCCTACCTTGCCAACACCCTGGCGCGCCGCGTGCTGTGGTTCCCGTCGTGGCAGCAGGCGCTGCATGTGCTGCCCCTGCTGCTGCTGGCGCAGCTCCTGATGATGGCGGTACGCCTGCTGGCGGGAGGGGAGTTCCCCGGCTGGTCCTATTTCCTGTCGAGCTTCAGCAGTGCGCTGCTGTGGGCGCCGCTGTCCTTCCTGCTGCTGCTGCCGCAATACCAGCCGGTGGAGCGCGATGACAATCGCCCCATCTGAGGCGGGGCGCCGATGACCGAGTTTCGCACACCGGCCGCCGATCTTGCCCGCTTCAGGCTGCGTGTAGTGGTGGCGGCCGTGTTCGTCCTCATCTGCCTCGGCCTGCTCGCGGCACGCTTCCACTTCCTGCAGGTCCAGCGTCACGACTACTTCCTGACCCGCGCCGAAGACAACCGCATCGCGCTGCTGCCGGTGGTGCCGCACCGCGGCACCATTGTCGACCGCAACGGCGTCGTGCTGGCGCGCAACTACGCCACCTACACGCTGGAGATCATGCCTTCCGAGGTGCGCGACCTCGAGGGGACGCTGGCCGAGCTTTCCACCCTGGTGCCGATCGAGCCCCGCGACCTGCGCCGCTTCCGCAAGCTGTTCGAGGAGAGTCGCAACTTCGAGAGCGTGCCGGTGCGCAGCCGGCTCACCGACGAGGAGGTGGCGCGTGTGGTGTCGCAGCGCTACCGCCTGCCCGGGGTGGATGTGCGTGCCCGCCTGCTGCGCGACTACCCCCAGGGCACGACCGCGGCGCATGTGGTGGGCTACATCGGCCGCATCAACGAGCGCGACGTCGAGCGCATCGAGGAGCGCGGCCAGACCGCCAACTATCGCGGCACCCTGCACATCGGCAAGGCCGGCCTGGAGCAGTCCTACGAGGCCGAACTGCATGGCACCACCGGCGTCGAGCAGGTCGAAGTCAACGCCAGCGGGCGTGCGGTGCGCGCGCTGTCCCACACCCCGGCCAGTTCGGGCAACGATCTCGAGCTTACCCTGGACATCGAGTTGCAGCGGGTGGCCGAGACTGCCTTCGGCGACCGCCGCGGTGCGCTGGTGGCGATCGAGCCCTCCACCGGCGGCGTGCTCGCCCTGGTATCGATGCCGACCTACGACCCCAACCTCTTCGTCGATGGCATCTCCACGCAGGACTGGCGCGCGCTCAACGAGTCGCCCGACCATCCCCTGCTGCACCGCGCCATCTACTCCACCTATCCGCCAGGCTCCACCTTCAAGCCCTTCATGGCGCTGGCCGGGCTGGAAACCGGCAAGCGCACGGCGAGGCAGGCAATCCACGACGTCGGTTATTTCAACTTCGGCGGCCATCGCTTCATGGATGACAAGATCGGCGGCCACGGCATGGTCGACCTGCACAAGTCGATCGTGGTGTCGTGCAACACCTACTACTACCAGCTCGCCAACGAGCTCGGCATCGAGGGCATCGCCAGCTTCATGGCGCCCTTCGGCTTCGGTGATCGCACCGGCATCGACCTGCCGGGCGAAGCCATCGGTGTGCTGCCGTCCCCGGAATGGAAGCGCAACCGCTTCCGCAAGCCCGAGCAACAGCGCTGGTACGCGGGCGAGACCATCTCGGTCGGCATCGGCCAGGGCTACAACGCCTTCACGCCGCTGCAGCTCGCCAACGCGATGGCAGCCCTGGTCAATGACGGCAAGCTGTTCCGCCCGCACGTGGTCAAGTACGTGGTCGATTCGCGTACCGGCGAGCGGCGGGCGATCGAGCCCGAGCCGCTGCGCGAGATCCCGCTCAAGCAGGCGCATCTCAAGGCCGTGCTGGACGCCATGGTGGATGTAAACAAGAGCGGCACCGGGCGGCGGGCCTTCCAGGGTGCGCCCTACAGCGTTGGCGGCAAGACCGGTACCGCCCAGGTGTTCTCGCTGCGCGGCCAGCGCTATGTCGAGAAGAACGTGCGCGAGCGCCTGCGCGACCACTCCTGGTTCGTCGCCTACGCGCCCGCCGAGAACCCCAAGATCGCGCTTGCCGTGCTGGTCGAGAACGGCGGCTTCGGCTCGCAGTCGGCTGCACCCATTGCCCGCCAGGTGATCGACTACTACCTGCTCGACCAGCGCGCAGGTGCGCCTGCAGCGGAAGACGACAACGCCACCGAGTCCGAGGATGCGGCCAATGGCACAGCGCCGGCGCGTACCGGCGAGGGTGATCCGCCGCCGCGCGAACCTGCTGCGCCCGCCGTGCCGCAGGCAGCATTGGTGCCTGGGCAGCCGACGAGGGTGACGCGATGAACGAGACCCGCTTCAATCCGTTCGCGCTGCTGCGCGCCGCCGTTCGCCCGCTCGACCCGGTGCTGCTGGTGCTGCTCGCCGTGCTGCTGGCGAGCGCCCACATCCTGATGCAGAGCGCCTCGCCCGAGCGTGTCGATTCGCAACTCACCCATTTCGCCATCGCGCTGCTGGGCATGTGGGCGTTGGCGCTGCTCAAGCCGCAGCGCCTGCTCGCGCTGGCGGTGCCACTCTACGTGCTGGGCGTGTTGCTGCTGATCGCGGTGGACCTGTTCGGCGAGGTGTCGAAGGGTGCGCAGCGCTGGCTGGACCTGGGCGTGGCACGTATCCAGCCCTCGGAACTGATGAAGATCGCCATGCCGTTGATGCTGGCCTGGTTCTTCCAGCAGCGCGAGGCCCAGACGCGGGCGCTGGATTTTTGCGTCGCGGCGGCATTGCTCGTGGCCCCCGTGGCGCTGATCTTGATCCAGCCCGACCTGGGTACCAGCCTGTTGGTCGCCGCCTCGGGCCTCTACGTGATCTTCTTCGCCGGGCTGTCGTGGAAGCTGATCATTCCGCTGGTGGTCGCCGGCGTGATCGGCCTGGGCTCGATCGTCGCCTTCGGCGACACGCTGTGCCAGCCCGAAGTGGACTGGCAGGTGCTGCGCGAGTACCAGAAGCAGCGCGTGTGCACCCTGCTCGACCCCACCCGCGACCCGCTCGGCAAGGGCTTCCACATCATCCAGTCGACGATCGCGATCGGCTCGGGCGGCCTCATGGGCAAGGGTTGGATGGATGGCACCCAGACCCACCTCGCCTTCCTGCCCGAGCGCCACACCGACTTCATCTTCGCCGTGCTCGCCGAGGAGTTCGGCCTGATCGGTGCGGTGGCCCTGCTCGTCGTGTACGTGCTCATGCTGCTGCGCGGCTTTCACATTGCCGCCAACGCGCCGACCCATGCGACGCGGCTGCTGGCCGGCGCAATCACGATGATCCTGTTTACCTACGCCTTCGTGAACATGGGCATGGTCAGCGGCATCCTGCCCGTAGTGGGCGTGCCACTGCCCTTCATCAGTTATGGCGGAACTGCACTGGTCACGCTCTGTCTGGGCATCGGTATCCTGATGAGCATCCAGCGCAGCCGCTTTGCAGACAAGACCTGACCTTCGGACGGAAAGATGAATCCGACGCCTTCGACCTCCCCTGCCGGTGCCGCGCGCGCTGCCGGCAGCCGGCTCCTGCCCCTGTCGTTTTGCCTGGCCCTGTTCGCCGGTTTGCTCTCCGGTTGCGGCTCGACCCCCAGACAGGGCGACGAACCGGTCGCCAGCGCGCCGACGACGCAGCCGGCTGCGCGCGCGCCAGCACCGGCGCGCGCGACGCGTGGCGGAGGCTATTACCTGGACGACGGTCCCGACGACGTGTTGCCCAACGACCTCGACAACATCCCCGATGCCGAGCCTCGCGCGGAGCCTCTGCACCGCTTTGCCAACAGGCCTTACCACGTGATGGGGCAGAGCTTCGTGCCGGTGACCGAAGTGCGCCCTTTCCGCCAGCGTGGCCACGCGAGCTGGTACGGACGGCGCTTCCACGGCCGGCCGACCTCGAGCGGCGAGCCCTACGACATGTACGCCATGACCGCTGCGCACCCGACGCTGCCGATCCCGAGCTACGTGCGCGTCACCCATCTCGACAACGGGCGTTCGGTGGTGGTGCGGGTCAATGACCGCGGCCCCTTCCTGCGCGGCCGTGTCATCGACCTGTCGTACGCTGCTGCGCACCGTCTGGGCTATATCAACGCCGGCAGCGCGCAGGTGGAGGTCGAGCAGATCCTGCCCGACGAGGCTCCCCTGGTGGCGAGCACGCGGCCGGTACCGCCGCTCGCTGCGCGCGCCGACGAGGGCGTGGTCGCTGCCGGCGAACCGGCGCTGGCCGCACGTGCGCTCGAGCCCCTGCCCGCGCCGGCCGCGTCAGCGGTCGACATGCAGGGCAGCACAGCGCCGGCGCCGACGTCCGCCGCACTCGCAACGGCCGATGGCGCCGGCGGGCTGGTGCCGCCCATCGCATCGGCCAGCGGCGGCATCTTCCTGCAGCTCGGCGCCTTCGCGTCCTACGCCAACGCCGAGGGTTTCCGCGACACCGTGCAGGGCAGGGCGGCGGCGCTGGCCGAGCGCTTCGAGCTGCTCGCCGACGGCGAACGCTTCCGGCTCCATGCCGGTCCCTACGAGTCGGTCGATGCGGCACGCAGCGCCGCCGAGCGCATGGGCAGCCTGCTCAAGCTCAAGCCCTTCGTGGTGGTGCGCTGAGCCAGCGCGGCAGGCGGGATGCAACAAAGCCTTTCGTTTTGGGTCTGTCATCGACCGGCGCCTATAATTGGGCCGCTGCGCCGGGGCTGGCCAGCCAGTGGGGCCGACAGGGCCCCGCGCCGAGCCGCTCGTGCCGCCCCGCGTCTTCCTTCTTCCATTCCCCGGGTTTCGTCATGCGTTTTCTGATCGCCGTTCTTGTCTCGCTGTTTTCGTTGACTGCACTTGCGCAGTCCGTGCCGCCGCCGGTGCTGGCCGCCAATGCCTGGGTCCTGGCGGACCACGCCACCGGCCAGACCCTGGTCGCCAAAGATGCGGACACCCGCATCGAGCCGGCCTCGCTCACCAAGCTGATGACGGCCTATCTCACCTTCTCGGCGCTCAAGGCGGGCACGATCAGCGCCGACCAGGTGGTGCCGGTGTCCGAGCGTGCATGGCGCATGGAGGGCTCGCGCATGTTCATCGAGCCGCGCAAGGAGGTCACGGTCGATGAGCTGATCAAGGGCATCATCGTGCAGTCGGGCAACGACGCCTGCGTCGCCATCTCCGAGCTGATCGCCGGCAGCGAGGAGGCCTTCGCGGCGCTCATGAATCGCGAGGCCCAGCGCCTGGGCATGCGCAACACAAACTTTACCAACTCCACCGGCCTGCCCGATCCGCAGCTCTACACCACCGCCAACGACCTTGCCCTGCTGGCGAGCGCGATCATCCGCGACTTCCCCGAGTACTTCAGCCTGTACTCGATGAAGGAGTTCACCTACAACAACATCCGCCAGCCCAACCGCAACCGCCTGCTGTACATGGACCCCACCGTCGATGGCATGAAGACCGGCCACACCAGCACGGCCGGCTACTGCCTGGTGTCCACTGCCGAGCGCGGCCCCCGCCGCCTGGTGGCGGTCGTGCTCGGCGCCGCCTCGGACACCGTGCGCGCGCAGGAGTCGCTCAAGCTGCTCAATTTCGGCTTCCAGTTCTACGACACGGTCAAGCTCTACAAGGCCGAGGAGGCGCTGTCGCAGTTCCGCGTCTGGAAGGGCAAGGTGAACGAGCTGCCGGTGGGCTTCACCACCGACTTCGTGATGTCGCTGCCCAAGGAATCGGCCGACAAGATCCAGGTCACGCTGGAGAGCCGCCAGCCGCTCGTCGCGCCGATCGAGAAGGGCCAGGAGGTGGGCGTGCTGTCGCTGCGGATCGATGGCGAGCAGATCGGCCAGTACCCTGTGCTTGCCCTCCAGGACGTGCCGGTGGCCGGTTTCTTCGGCCGCCTGTGGGATGCGATCGTGATGTTGTTCAAGCGCCTGTGATCGGCGCGAGCCTCTCAGTTGGAGACCCCACGATGGTGACTGCTTTCGTCAATGGCCAGTACCTCCCGCTTGCCGAGGCGCGTGTGTCGCCGATGGACCGCGGCTTCCTGTTCGGCGATGGCGCCTACGAGGTCATCCCGGTGTACTCGCGGCGGCCCTTCCGCGTCGATGAGCACGTCGCCCGCCTGGCCAGCACGCTGGCGGCGATGCGGCTGAACAACCCCCATACGGCACAGGCTTGGAAGGCGATCATCGGCGAGATCGTCGCCCGCAACCCGTGGGAGGACCAGTCGGTCTACCTGCAGGTGACGCGCGGCGCCGACAGCAAGCGCAACCACGCCTTCCCCGGCCCCGAAGTCCAGCCCACTGTCTTCCTGATGAGCGAGCCGCTGGTCACGCCGGGCGCCGAGCAGCTCGCGCGCGGTGTCGCGGCGGTGAGCGCGGCCGACATCCGCTGGCTGCGCTGCGACCTCAAGACCGTATCGATGCTGGCCAACTGTCTGCTGCGCCAGCACGCGATCGACAATGGCTGCGCGGAGACCGTGCTGTTCCGCGACAGTTTCCTCACCGAAGGTGCCGCCTCCAGCATCTTCGTGTGCAAGGACGGTGTGCTGCTGGTGCCGCCCAAGAGCCACCTCATGCTGCCCGGCATCACCTACGACGTGGTGCTCGAACTTGCCCGCAGCCGCGGCATGCGGCATGAGGTGCGCGAGGTGCTTGAAGCCGAGGTGCGCAGCGCCGACGAGTTGTGGATGACCTCCTCCACCAAGGAGGTGCTGCCCATCACCACGCTCGACGGCCGCCCGGTGGGCAGCGGCGAGCCTGGCCCGATGGGCCGCCAGATGTACGCCTGGTACCAGGACTTCAAGCTTACGGTGATGCGAAATGGCTGACGCTCCCGGCGCGCAGACGCGCCAGACCCTGATCGAATACCCCTGCAGCTTCCCCATCAAGGTGATGGGTGCGCGCGTGGATGGCTTTGCCCAGGCGGTCACCGATGTCGTGCTGCGCCATGCGCCCGACTTCGACCCCGCAGGTGCCGAGATGCGGCCCTCGAGCAAGGGCAACTACCTGGCCGTGACCTGCACCTTCCGTGCCGTGTCCCAGGCGCAGGTCGACGCCCTGTACCGCGAGCTCACCTCGCACCCGATGGTCAAGGTGGTGCTGTGATCGTCAAGCGCCTCGGCCTGGTGGAGTACGCGCCGGCGCTCGAGGCCATGCGCGTGTTCACTGCCGAACGCGGCGCCGACACCCCCGACGAGATCTGGCTGTTGCAGCACCCGCCGGTGTACACCCTGGGCCAGGCGGGCAAGCCCGAGCATCTGCTGCAGAATCCGGCCGCCATCCCGCTGGTGCACATCGACCGCGGCGGGCAGATCACCTACCACGGTCCCGGCCAGCTGGTAGCCTACCTGTTGCTGGACCTGCACCGGCGCCGGCTCAAGGTGCGCGAACTGGTGCACCTGATGGAGCAGGCCATCATCGACACCCTGGCCGGTTATGGCTTGCATGCCGAGCGCAAGGACGGCGCGCCCGGTGTGTACGTCGCAGGCGACAAGATCGCCGCGCTTGGCCTGCGGGTCAGGAACGGCTGCAGTTACCACGGCCTCGCCATCAACGTCGATGCCGACCTCGCCCCCTTCGGCTGGATCAACCCTTGCGGCTACGAAGGCCTGAAGACGATCCGCATGCGCGATTTCGGCATCGAGGCCAGCGTGGAGGAGGTCGGCGAAGTCCTGCTCGCTCATCTGCAGCGTCTGCTGCCGCCGTTGGCGGATACCGCTGGCGCCACCGATACTGCACATCGCGCCGAGCAGGCTGTCTAAGCGACGCGCTCCGGTTCATAATCCCCCGCTCCCCCAGCGCGTCCCACGCCGAACCCACAGAGAACAGCGACCATGGAAACCCCAGTGCGCAAGCAGCGCGGCGCAGACAAGACCGCCCGCATCCCGATCAAGATCGTCCCCGCCGAACGCCTCAAGAAGCCCGACTGGATCCGCATCAAGCTCGGTGCCGGCCAGGAAGCCGAGCGCTTCAACGAGATCAAGGAGACGCTGCGCGAGCACAAGCTCCATACGGTATGCGAGGAAGCCTCGTGCCCGAACATCCATGAATGCTTCGGCAAGGGCACGGCCACCTTCATGATCATGGGCGACATCTGTACGCGGCGCTGCCCGTTCTGCGACGTCGGCCACGGCCGTCCCGACCCGCTCAATCCGAATGAGCCGATCGACCTGGCCCGCACCATCGCCGCGATGCGCCTGAACTACGTCGTCATCACCTCGGTGGACCGCGACGACCTGCGCGACGGCGGCGCCCAGCACTTCGTCGACTGCATCCGCGAGACGCGTGCGGTGTCGCCCAAGACCACCATCGAGGTGCTGGTGCCGGACTTCCGCGGCCGCATGGAGATCGCACTCGACATCTTCGACGCCGCCCCGCCCGACGTCATGAACCACAACCTCGAGACCGTGCCGCGCCTCTACAAGCAGGCGCGCCCCGGCTCGGACTATGCCTACTCGCTCAAGCTGCTCAAGGAGTTCAAGGCCCGTCATCCCGAGGTGCCGACCAAGTCCGGGCTCATGGTGGGCCTGGGCGAGACCGACGACGAGATCCTCGAGGTCATGCGCGACATGCGCGCCCACGACGTCGAGATGCTCACCATCGGCCAGTACCTGCAACCCTCCGGTGGCCACCTGCCGGTGCTGCGCTACGTGCATCCGGACACCTTCAAGATGTTCGAAACCGAAGCGCTGAAGATGGGCTTCAAGAACGCCGCCTGCGGTCCGATGGTGCGTTCGAGCTACTGGGCCGACCAGCAGGCGCACGGCGCAGGCGTAGTGTAATCATGGCCGACAGCCGGATCGGGGTCCTCCCGGCGCTGATCCTGGCCATCGGCATCGGCTTTGCCGGCATGCAGGTGGCAAAGGGCATCGAGCGCTTTCGCATGGCCGAGCGCACCATCACCGTGAAGGGTCTCGCCGAGCGCGACGTCAAGAGCGACTTTGCGGTGTGGACCCTCGCCTTCCGCCGCGCCGACAACGACTTCGGACGCGTGCAACAGGCACTCACCGCCGATCGTGAGCGCGTGCTCGCCTTCCTGCGCGCGCAGGGTTTCACCGACGACGAGATCGACGCCCGCCCCCTGCAGGTGCAGGACCTGCTCGCGCGCGAGTATGGTCCCGATCAGGTTGCCCTGCGCTTCAACGGCCGCGGACAGGTGGTGGTCAAGTCGGTGCGCGTAGACCTGGTGGCGGCGTCGTCGAACCGGGTCGATCCGCTCATCGAGGCCGGCATCCAGCTTGGCGGAGAAGGCGGCGACGGCGCGCCGCTGTATCAGCTGCGCGGCTTCAACGACGTCAAGCCGATGCTGCTCGAGGAAGCCACCCTCAGCGCCCGCGAACAGGCACGCAAGTTTGCCGCTGACGCTGGCGCAAGGCTCGGTGCCTTGCGCAGTGCCAACCAGGGCACGATCCGCATCCTCGACGACGACGGCTCGGAGATGGACAGCTCGCGCACCATCGGCAAGCGTTTGCGCGTGGTCAGCACCTTCGAGTTCACGCTCGACTGAGTTGTCCCCCGCTCAGCGCGGTGGTCGTTCCTCGCTTGCTCACGGGCAACCCTTGCAGCCGTCGGTCTGGGCGTTGAGGAAGATCGCCTGCTCGATGTTGGCCCCGCTCAGGTCGGCGTTGGTGAGCTGGGCGCGGGTGAAGTTGGCGCCCTGCAGGTTGGCGCCTGCGAAAGACGCGCCCGACAGCTTGGCCGCGCGCAGGTTGGCGCGCTGCAGGTCGGCGCCGTCGAAGCGGGCGCCCTCCGCCCGGGCATTGGTCAGGTCGGCGCCACCAAGCTGCGCCGCGCTGAAGTCCGCACCGTGTAGATCGGCGTTCTGCAGGATGGCGTTGCGCAGGTTCGCCTCCTTGAGGCTGGCATCGCCCAGGCGGGCGCCGCGCAGGTTGGTGCGCAGCATCGAGGCCCCGTCGAGGGCGATCGCGCCCATCTCGGCCTGCGAGAAGTTCGCCTCGTTGAGCGTGGCGCCGCGCAGGTTGGCACCTGACAGGTCCGATCGGGTGAACTGCGAGTTGGCGAGATTCACCCCGGGTAGCTCGGCGCCGTTCAGGTTCATGTTGGTGCACAGGGTGCCGCGGCGGATGTCGCAGCCACCGACGTTGCCGGCGCGCTGGGCTTCGGCGGGCGGTGGCAGGGTGAGCAGGGCCGCTGCGGAGAGGGCAGCGAACAGCACGGCGCGGGTCGTGGGCATGGGCAGTGGCTGGTGATGATGGAGGGCTGTCGATGGCAGCGGAACGCCGCCCTGGGTACGACAGTACGGGATCATGCGGGTTCGACAAGCCGTTTGTCGACCCGGGCGCGTGGCTGGCCGAGGTTTGGTGCCTGTTTGACGTGATCGTCCCGCTCGATCTGTAACGATGGCGCTCCTGGCGGGTGCGATCGGCTAGAATTGGCCTCCGCCACCCGCCCGGGTGGCTTCGTTTTTTGCCGTGCCGCCACGATGTCCGCCCTCCTCAACGCGCCCCAGCGCGAAGCGATCCGCTATCTCGACGGCCCCTGCCTGGTGCTGGCCGGCGCCGGCAGTGGCAAGACGCGGGTGATCACGCACAAGATCGCGCATCTGATCAACGAGTGCGGGCTCAACCCGTCCAACATCGCTGCCATCACCTTCACCAACAAGGCCGCCAAGGAGATGCAGGAACGCGTCGCCCACATCATGGGCGGGCGGGCGCCGGGCGGGCTCACGGTATGCACCTTCCACGCGCTCGGTGTGCGCATCATCCGCCAGGAGGCGAAGCACTGCGGGCTGAAGCCGCAGTTCTCCATCCTCGATGCTTCGGACACCGTGCAGATCGTGTCGGACGTTGCCGGCGATAACGACAAGGGCATCGCCAAGCAGATGCAGTGGCAGATCTCGTCGTGGAAGAACGCGATGATCACGCCCGAGGAGGCGGCGCAGCTCGCCGACAGCGAGATCGCTTCGGTCGCCGCCAAGCTCTACAAGGAATACGAGCGCACCCTGCGCGCCTACCAGGCAGTGGACTTCGACGACCTCATCTCGCTGCCGGTGCGCCTGTTCGACGAGCACCCCGAGGTGCGCGAGCGCTGGCAGAACAAGCTGCGCTATCTGCTCGTGGACGAATACCAGGACACCAACCGTGCCCAGTACCGGCTGCTGAGGTTGCTGTCAGGCGTGCGCGGCGCCTTCACCGCGGTCGGCGACGACGACCAGGCCATCTACGCCTGGCGCGGCGCGGATGTGGAGAACCTGAAGCTGCTGCAGCAGGACTATCCCAAGCTCAGGGTCATCAAGCTGGAGCAGAACTACCGCTCCTCGCGCCGCATCCTCGAGGCCGCCAACACTGTCATCGCCAACAACGAGAAGCTCTTCGACAAGCGCCTGTGGTCCGAGCACGGCCAGGGCGAGCAGATCGTCGTCACCAACTGCCGCGACGCCGAGCACGAGGCCGAATGGGTGGCGACCAAGATCACCGCGCACAAGTTCGAGCACCGCACCCGCTTCAAGGACTACGCCATCCTCTACCGCGGCAACCATCAGGCGCGCATCATCGAGCAGCAGTTGCGCAACCACCGTATCCCCTATGTGATGTCGGGCGGGCAGAGCTTCTTCGACAAGGCCGAGATCCGCGACCTGATCGCCTGGCTGCGCCTGCTGGTCAATGAAGACGACGACCTCGCCTTCATCCGCGCCATCACCACCCCGCGCCGTGGCATCGGTGCCGCCACCATCGAGGCGCTCGGCGCCTATGCCGGGCATCGCCAGTCCAGCCTGTTCGCCGCAGTGTTCGAGGAAGGGCTGACCCAGCACCTCAACGCCAAGCAACTGCAGGGTGTGCAGGAGTTTGCGGCCTACATCAACCGCCTGCAGTACCGTGCCCCGCGCGAGCCCGCGGCGCAATTGCTCGAAGACTTGTTGGCCGCCATCCGCTACGAGGCCTGGCTGTTCGAGCACTGCGACACGCGCGAGGCCGAATCCAAGTGGAGCAACGTGCGCGACTTCGTCGGCTGGCTGGGCCGCAAGGGTGAGGAGGACGGCAAGAACCTGCTCGAGCTCACCCAGACCATCGCGCTGATGTCCATGCTCGACAAGGAAGACCCCGACTTCGACGGCGTCCAGATGGCCACCCTTCACGCCTCCAAGGGCCTGGAGTTCCCCCACGTCTTCCTGGTTGGCGTCGAGGAAGGCCTGCTGCCCCACCAGAGCAGCATCGACGAGGACAAGGTCGAGGAAGAGCGCCGGCTCATGTATGTGGGCATCACCCGCGCCCAGCGCAGCCTCAACATCACCTGGTGCGAGCGGCGCAAGTCGGGCAAGGAGTTCCGCCCTTGCGAGCCGAGCCGCTTCATCGCGGAGATGGGCGGCGACATCAAGATGAACGACCGCAAGACCGCCCAGCCGGTGTCGAAAGAAGAGGGAAAGGCGCGGCTGGCCAACCTGATGGCGATGTTCGAGAACCGCGACGGCAAGGCCTGAACCGGCTGCGCGCGCAGTGACAGCCACAAAAAAGGGCAGCGCGAGGCTGCCCTTTCAGTTGCTGCGGTGCGTGTCCCGAGTCGGGTGCCGCTACGGGTCTTACTGCTCGACCGGCGGCTCGGTGTAGCCGGCGCCGACCGTGTTGGCCAGATAGGCCACTGCGCGTGCGACTTCGGTATCGGTCAGGTCGCTGCCGCCGCCGCGTGCGGGCATCGCACCCTTGCCAGCGATGGCCGAGGCGGTCAGGCCCTCGAAGCCCAGGCCGAGACGCGCGCTCCAGCCAGCGGCGTCACCCGTCTTCGGTGCGCCCACGGCGCCCGAGTCGTGGCAGGCTGCGCAGATCGACTTGTAGATCTGCTCGCCGGTCCGCGTCCCCGGGGTAATCGTGACCGCCTGGATCTCGACGCGGGCGACGGGCTGGATCAGGGTCGCCGTGAGCTCCGGATCGACGGAGCTCTGCTTGCCACAGCCCGCCAGCAGCGCGGCTGCGACCATGGCGACGACAGGCATTGCGAGGCGGACGGGGCGCTGGTTGCGTTGGTTCGACATGCTTGGATCCTTTGACTGGTGGCGCAAGACGAGATCTAAAGCCGCGATTATAGCTGTGTAAAAACCATTGTGGCAGTGCGGCATGGACTTTGCCTGCAAACGCGGCTATGCTTCCCGGCCTTGCGTGGACGTCTTTCCACGCACACCGCGCGCCCGTAGCTCAGCTGGATAGAGTACTGCCCTCCGAAGGCAGGGGTCGGACGTTCGAATCGTCTCGGGCGCGCCAGAGAATTCAATGGGTCAGGCCTTCCCGGCATGGTCGGGAGCACGCTGCGCATGCTGCCGGAGTTCGCACCAAGTGCAGCACTTTGCGTTACTGCGCGACGGGGATTCATATCCTCTGACGAGGATCACGGATATCAAACGTAGATCTGTCGCACGGTCAGAGCGAAAAGGAGTGCTCGGTGGCTGGTCGCCGCGCCTGTATCCAGTCAAGCCCTGTGCTGATTTCCCAAGGCAAGGTCAGCGCGTAGGGCAACAGCAAGGCTCAGGCTCAGGGCCCAGGCCAACCATAAGGTCCACAGAGTGTGAGACAAGAAGTGTGCGCCCTGCAGCATGCGGGTCGTGCCCAGGATGCCGCCGGCAAGTAGGCCAGCCAGCAGTGCGCGCCTGGCGGTGCGCAGCCCTGCAGGCCGCAAGGCGACAGCCCAAACGATCCACAGGTAACCTGCCGACGCATGCCCCGCAGGGAAGCACTGCCCCGCCTTGATACCTTGCGGGGCCGCCTCGAACAGGCCGAGGTACGGTGCGTAGCCGCCAAAGTCGATCAGATCCCACGGACAGTATCGTGCTGTCAGCAGTTTTCCCAGCGAAGTCGCGATGGGGATCGCAACCATGCCGGTTGCGGCGAGCAAGGCGTTGCGTGGCGGTAGCCAGCTGAAGCGGCCCTTCCAGCCTTGCCAGCACAACCAGAGGCTGGCCGCGACGAGGATGTAGCTTACCTGCTTGGCGGCCTTATGCATCACCGCGTCCAGGAACCAGACGTGACGCAGCGGAAAAGCATCAAGCTCGCGATCGAAAAGCAAGGCGGCCAATTGGCGGTCGAGGTCAGTGGTCTCGAACACCCAAAGCAGCGTCAGTGCGCTTGCGATCAGGAGCGCGGCCTGAGACCACAGCCATGCCCGCGACGAACCCTGGCTGCAGGTGGCAAGCGGGGCGGAGATGTGTTCCGTCGGCATGGGCTCAGCTCCGGCAAGGCGTGGTGATGTCAAGGGCGTCATCGCGTACTGCCGTGTCGACGTCGAGCAAGCCAAGCACGGTATGGAAGAGGTGGTCGTGAGCCACGGGTTTGTCTGCCTCAGAACGCAGGCACTTGAGATCAAGCTGGTTACGCGCGGCAAACCCCTCTGAGAGCCACATCACCATCGGCACCTTCTTTTGCTCTGTCGGTGCAATCGCATATGGCATGCCGTGCAGGTAGAGGCCTTTCTCGCCAAGCGACTCGCCGTGATCCGAGACGTAGAGCAGCGCGCTGTCGTAGCGCGGCTCGAACGCCTTGAGCAGGTCGATGCTGCGCGCGAGCATGTGGTCGGTGTACAGCAAGGCGTTGTCGTAGCTGTTGGCGATCTGCTCGCGGCTGCACTTTGACAGGTCCTCGTCGTCGCAGGTCGGCGTGAAGCGGCGAAACGCCGCCGGGTAGCGGCGGAAGTAGGCTGGGCCGTGGTTGCCGAGCTGATGCAGCACGAGCACGAGATTGCCATTGGCGTCGCGCAGCAGGCCGCGGCTGCTCTCGAGCAGCGCCTCGTCGAGGCAGCGCTCGCCGTCGCACAGCTCGGGCAGGGCCGCGGGATCGGGGCGCATCGTCTCGACGCCGGCGCATACGCCCTTGCAGCCCGACTGGTTGTCGTTCCACACCACGCGCAGGCCGGCGCGCTGCAAGGTGTCGAGTAGCGATTCGCTGCCGCGGATGGCGTCCTCGTCGTAGTTGCGCCGCCCCTGTAGCGAGAACATGCACGGTACCGATACTTCGGTATTGGTGCCGCAGCTGGTTACGTCGTGAAAGTTGATGACCTCGCGGCGAGCGAGCTCTGGAGTGGTGTCGCGGGCTGCCGACTGCCCAGTTCCACGACTGAGTCCCCAGTTGGCCGCGCGCGCGGTCTCTCCGACCACGATCACGAACAACGCGGGCTTCTTCGACGTGGCCCAGCTCGCGCCCAGGCGGGCATCGGTGCCCACAGGCTGGCGCGGCAGCTTGGCGGCCTGGGCATCACGGCTCAGCACGCGGGCGATCGACCACAGCGGCGCGGCCGGCGTGATCAGGTAGCGCAGCTCCTTGTGGTTGCGCATCTGCCCCGAAAAGTCCTTGAACACGCTGCCGAGCGCACCTGCACCCACGATCAGCGCGAGCACGACGGCGGCGCCGCGAATCGCCAGCGCACGCTTGGGCGGTCGCTGGCGCAGGCGGGCGCGCTGAAGCACGAAGAGCGGCGGCAGGGCCAGGGCGGCGACCTTCAGGAAGAAGCCCGCCGTGAGCAGCTCGCGCGCTTCGGCGATGTTGGTGCTCAGCACGTTGCGCAGCATGCCAGGATCGAAATACACACCGAACTGGCCGGCGTAGTAGCTCGCCACCGCGGCGACCACGACCACGGCGCCCAGCAGCGGCTTGGTCGTCCACCGGTTGAGCAGCGGTGCAAGCAGCACGACATTGAGCGCGGTGAGCGCCAAGCCGATCGCGAGGACGTATTCCAGGGTGCCGCCCTCGCCCCCGCGGCTGGCAAGCAGCGCGCGCCAGAACGGGGTGTTGCTTACCAGGGTGAGGTAGGCGCCGATACCCACCAGCAGCGTCTCAGTCGAAAGTTCGGGGCGCCAGCGCCAAGCGGCACGCCAGATCGACGCGAGCGCATCAGTCGGCTTGCGGGTCGCCGTTGATGGGGAGGGAACGAAGGACAGACGCTGTTCGGGCATGATTGTGCGGAGCCGGGGAGGATCCGCGCAATCTACGAAGCGGCGTGTGAGGAAAGCGTGAGGCGGGTGTGAGGAAAGTGTGAAGGCGCACAGACCGCGGTCAGCGCTCGGTGCCGAAATCGATCGTCAGGCAGGCCCCGCCCTCAGGCCGGTTGGCGGCGCCGACCGCCCAGCCGCACGCGCTGCAGATGTGCTGCACCAGCGCCAGGCCGAGGCCGTGGCCGGGTTTACTGCCGCCGCGCCGGAAGCGCTCGAAGCTGCGTATCGGGTCTTCGCTGCCGAAACCGGGCCCGCGGTCGCAGATGGCCAGTTGGCTGCCCTCCAACACCACCTCGATCGCATGCCCTTCGCCGTGGCGCACGGCGTTGTCGAGCAGGTTGTGCAGCACCAGAGCCAGCAAGCCGGGGTCGGCGGTGATCTCGGCTTGGGGATCGATACGGATGTCCACTGCCTCCGCCCGTGCGCCCGCGGTGTGCAGGCGCGCCCAGGCGTCTCGTACTGCCGTGCTCAGGTTGACCGGCTCGATCGCCTGCGGGCGGGCCTCGCGCGCGAGCAGCAACAGGCTGTTGGCGAGCGCGGCGGTGCGGTCCGTGGTGGCGATGATGCGTTGTGCCCGGCGCCGGGCCTTGTCCGACAGCGCGGCCTCGGTCAGCAGCATTTCGGCATCGCTGCGTATGCCTGCCAGCGGGGTGCGCAACTCGTGCGACAGGTTGGCGTTGAAGTCGCGCTCGCGGGCGAGTACGGCAGCCTGCCGCGCCTCGGCCCGGTCCAGCGCGCGCGCCACGGCGAGGAGTTCGGCCTCGAGTCCGGCATGGGCGAAGGGCGTGCCGTCGCGCTCGCCCTCGACGCGCTCGGCCAGCGTCTCCAGCCCGCGGGTAAGCCGGGCAGCGATCGCGTAGACGAGGATGAAGGACAAGGCAGTCAGCACCAGGCCGCCGATCACGACCGCGGTGACCACGGCCGACTCGCGCGCGCGGTGTTCGGATTCGTCATAGACGAGGACGTAGCGTTGGCCGTCAGCCTCGCGCACGGCAACGTGCAGTTCGCGCCCGGCCGACCAGAACTCGTGATTGCCTACTGGCAGGCCGGCCAGCTTCGCGTCCAGCCCATGCGGCAGCGCTTCCCCCGGCACAAAACGGTAGAGCGTCATGGTGGGCGTCTGAGGACCGACCAGGGTGCCGAGCTGGCGGCTGTACTCGATGCTGTAGTGCACTTGCTCGTCGAGCGTGCCCGCGATGAACTCTTCTTCCATCTCCTCGTTGAGCCGCACCAGCGCAAGCGATTGCGCGACGATCAGCACGAGCAGCATCGCCGTGACCGACAGCGCGATGCGAAGGCGCAGCCCGCCCGGCAGCCAGCGCCGAGCGCCGCGTTGCGAGGCGCCCTCAGCGGCTGACGAGCTTGTAGCCGAGGCCATGGACATTCACCACTTGGGCGGACGCATCCTCGCCGAGGGCGCGACGCAGGGTGTGCAGCACGCTGCGCAGGTTGTCGCTGCTGTCCTGCTCGTGACCCCACACGGCGATCTCGAGCTCGCGGCGGGAGAACACGCGTTCGGGCTGCGACAAGAGTTCGGCCACCAGGCGCAGGGCCTTCGGCGGCAGTGTGACGGGCTCCCCATGCAGGCACAGCGCCTGGGTCGCGGCGTTGTAGCTGAGTGCGCCGTGCTTGAGCAGGGAATCGGCCGGCCGCGCGGCATTGCGCCGCGCCAGCGCCAGCAGGCGTACCTCGAGTTCCTGCAGGGCGAAGGGCTTGACCAGATAGTCGTCGCCACCAGCCTCGAAGCCGAGCAGCTTATCCTCCAGGGCATCGCGCGCGGTCAGCACCAGGATCGGCGTCGCAAATCCCTCGGTACGCAGCCGTCGCGCGAGCGCGAGACCGTCGCCGTCGGACAGGTTGCGGTCGAGGACGAGGGCATCGACCCGGGTACGCGCGAGCAAGGCCGAAGCCGCTGCGATCGAGTCGGCGTAGTCGCACTGGTGACCGCGCGCCTCGAGGTAGTCGTATATGTTCTCGGCGATGGTGCGGTCGTCTTCGATGATCAGCAGGTGCATTGGGAAGAACTTTCAGGGATGATCGGCTGGCGAGTCGCTCGGTGGCAGTGGCTCAAGGTGAACCGTGAGGCGGGTGCCGGTACGTGCCTCCACAGTGCGCTCGATCGCATCCGCCAGTGCATGGGCCTCTGCAACTGTCCATTCCCCCGGCACGCAGAACTCGACTTGCGCGAAATGGATGGCACCTGCGGCTCTCGTGGTTAGCTTGCTGTGGAAACACCCAGGTGGCGCAGCCTCACTGAGTGTTCGTTCTATGGCAGCGACCTCGGCGGCTGACAATGCGCGGTCCATAAGGCCGTCAACCGAGCGCCGCATCAGCTCCCAGCCTTCGCGCAGGATGTTCAACGCGACTGCGGCTGCAACGACGGGGTCAAGCCAGCCCCACCCGGTAACGACGGCGAGTCCGACTCCGCAGACGACGCCAGCGGTGGTCCACACGTCCGCCATCAGGTGGCGTGCGTCGGCTTCGAGTGCAAGCGAGCGGTGCGCGCGGCTGACCTGCAGCAGGACGCGTGCAACCAGAAAGTTAATCAGGCTTGCACCGACGGACAGCAGGGTGCCGACACCGAGATCACCTATTGGCTGTGGATTGAGTAGCCGCTCTCCCGCGGTGAGAAGGATGATCAACGCGGCGATGAAGATCAATCCCCCCTCGAAGGCGGCCGAGAAGTACTCGGCTTTCCCATGCCCATACTGGTGGTCGTCATCAGCAGGCTGCCGTGCATAGGCCACCATCCATAGCGCAAAACCGGCTCCGGCCAGGTTAACCAGGGACTCAAGGGCATCCGACAAATAGCCGATTGAGCCGGTCAGCCACCAGGCCCCCGTCTTCATTGCAATCGTGATCAGCGCTGCCGCCAGAGAGAGCAGCAGGGCTTGACGTGGAGTGAAGGCTTTCATCGGCTCAGATGATGGTCGGGTGGATCGTGGCGCAGCCTAACGATCTCAGCAAGAGATCGTAGAACTGATGATCGTACTCGACTCGCTGCATCCCAAGCTGGCGCGCATCGTGGTGTGAGGCGCTGTCAATCAGCGTAAGGGTACCCCGCATGTCGCCCACCACCTGTCGGGCGACACGGTGAATTGACCCCCTGCGACACAAGGAGGCTATCGCTGGAAATGAGGCACATCGAGCGTAGCCATCTGCTCACCCGGCTGCGTCTGGCGTGGGCAAGGCGCAGGGACCGACAGCGGCCCAGGGGTGATGCCGGGAGGCAAGTCGATAAGGCTTCGGGTTTGCGATGCTCTCATTGTGGCCCGATCGTTGCTTGTAGCCGTTGGCATGGCGCCTTTGCCAGCAAGCGGAGCACCGCGTAATTCACTCAGGACACACAATGCGTTCCCTCAACTTCATCGGCGGCGAAAAGGGCGGCGTGGGCAAGTCGGTTGTTGCTCGCGCCCTGGCCCAGTACTACATCGACAAGGGCCGGCCCTTCACCGGCTTCGATACCGATCGCTCGCACACTACCTTCGCCCGTTTCTACGCCGACTATGCCGCCCCCGTGGTGGTGGACCGCTACGAGGGGCTGGACCAGATCGCGCTGCCGTTCGAGGACGCACCAGAAGAGGGCATCGGCCACAGCGTGATTGTCGATCTTGCAGCACAGACGGCCGCACCGCTGGCGCGCTGGATCAAAACGTCCGAACTGCTGGAACTGCTTGCCGAGCTCGGCGTGCAGGTCAACTTCTGGCACCTGGCCGATGCCGGCAAGGATTCTGTCGACCTGCTGGGCGCGCTGCTCGACACCTACGGCGAAGGTCCGCGCTATGTGGTGGTCAAGAACCATGGCCGTGGAAGCGACTTTTCCCAGCTCGATGCATCGGCCGAGCTTGCTGCCGCACAAGCCATGGGGGCCCGTGTGATCAACCTGCCGGAACTGCACGAAGCCAGCATGCGCAAGATCGATCGCCAGGATGCCAGCTTCTGGGCGGCGATGAACCGGCGTGCGGGCGATGATGCCTTGGGCATGCTCGAGCGCCAGCGCGTCAAGAGCTGGCTGAAGGCCGTGTACGCGTCCTTCGACGACCTGGTCGTGTAGGCTGTCAGGCCGTCGTCATGACGGCCTGCGCAGGCTGCTCGCGCAGCAGCGCTGCGCGCATGACCAGGAACAGCACGATCGCCACGCTGGTGGCGGTGCAGCTCAGGAACATCGCGTAACGCAGCGACTCGACACCGAAGGCCGGCTGCAGCAGGTCGCTGAGGGCGCCGGTGAGCACCGGGCCCAGGCCGACGCCGCACAGGGTGCTGAGCATGGTCTGCAGGGCCATCGCCACGGCGCGGTTGGCCGGGGCGACCAGGCTTGTCAGCATGCTGAAGGACGGCCCCAGCCACCACACCATGAAGAAGCCGTTGATACCGCACCACAGCATCGCCGTGGGAACCGGCACGCCTGCGATCGAGGTCAGCACGTCCGTCGGCCAGCTCAGGTAGGCGGCGAGCGTAGCAATGCCGACGACATGGCCGACGAGCGGGATGCGGAAGCGCCAGCGCGCGTCGCGCTTGCCCAGGTGGTCGGTCAGCCAGCCGCTGAACAGCACGCCGAGGCCGGCGGCGGTGCCGCCGATCAGTCCGGTCAGCAGCCCTGCGTGGCGCAGCTCCAGGCCGTGCGAGCGCACCAGGAAACTTGCATTCCACATGCCGAACGCGTTGCCGCCCAGGGTTGCCACCGCACCGGCGAGGATCAGGTAGCGTACCGGCCTGTTCGCCCACAGCTGCCCGACGGTGGCCAGCAGGCTGGTGGAGAGTTCGACCCGGGCGCTGCCGTCCCAGGCCCCGCGCACCGGTTCGCGCGCACCGAAGGCAAGCAGGGCAGAGATCAGCAAGGCTGGGGTGCCGACGATGACGAAGGTCGTGCGCCAGCCGTACTGGTCAACCAGCCAGGCGCCGAGGCTCAGCGCCAGGATGGCGGCGAAGGTGGGGGCGGCGGTGAAGCAGCTGATGGCGAAGGCGCGGCGCTGCGGCGGGTACAGATCCGCGATCAGCGACAGGGCGGCCGGTGCGGCGGGGGCCTCGACCGCCGCCACCAGCATCCTGGCGGCGACCAGCAGCACGAAGTTGCCCGACAGCGCGCACAGGATGGTGGCGACGCCCCAGCACAGGCTGGACAGGGCGAGCAGCCGGGTGCGCGACATGCGGTCGGCAAGACGCCCCGCCGGCAGGCCCAGCACTGCGAACACGGCGGCAAAGGCGAGGCCGGAGATCAGGCCCATGGAGGTGTCGCTGGCGCCGAACTCGAGCCGGATCGGCTCGATCATCACCGCGACGATCTGGCGGCCGATGAAGTTGTCGGCGTACAGGAAGGCGAGCAGGAACAGCAGGCCATGCGTGCGCCACGCGGACAAGGGGGCGGGCGCAGACGGGGACGTGTCGTGCATGGCCGTTGCGGACTCCGCGCTATGCCTGTCGTGCGCGCGCCAGGTTGAGCGCCGTATCCTCGATCATGTCTTCCTGGCCGCCGACCATGCCGCGTCGGCCCATCTCGACCAGGATCTCGCGCGCGGGCACGCCGTACTTTTTCTCGGCGCGCTTGGCGAACAGCAGGAAGGAGCCATACACGCCGGCGTAGCCCAGCGTGAGCGCATCGCGGTCGATGCGGATCGGGAAGTCCATGATCGGCACCACCAGGTCCTCGGCCACGTCCTGGATCTTGAACACATCCACGCCGGTCTCGATCCCCATCAGGTCGCACACCGCGATGAACACTTCCATCGGGGTGTTGCCCGCGCCGGCCCCCAGGCCAGCGGCCGCGGCGTCGATGCGGCTGGCGCCGACTTCGAGCGCGGCCAGGCTGTTGGCCACGCCCATGGCCAGGTTGTGGTGGCCGTGGAAGCCGAGTTCGGTCTCGGGCTTGAGCGCATCGCGCACCGCACTGAGACGCGACTTGACCGTGTCGGGCAGCAGGTGGCCGGCCGAGTCGGTGACGTAGATGCAGTTGGCGCCGTAGCTCTCCATCAGCTTGGCTTGCTTGACCAGGCCTTCGGGGCTGTTCATGTGCGCCATCATCAGAAAGCCGACGGTGTCCATGCCGAGCTTGCGGGCGTAGCCGATGTGCTGCTCGGAGACGTCGGCCTCGGTGCAGTGGGTGGCCACGCGGATGGTGGAGACGCCCAGTTCGTGCGCCATCTTGAGGTGATCGACCGTGCCGATGCCCGGCAGCAGCAGCGCCGACACCCTGGCCTGCTTCATCAGCGGGATCACGGCGGACAGGTACTCCTCGTCGCTGTGGGCCGGGAAGCCGTAGTTCACCGAGCTGCCGCCCAGGCCGTCGCCGTGGGTGACCTCGATCAGCGGGATGCCCGCCTCGTCCAGGCCGCAGGCGATGGTCTTCATCTGCTCGAGCGTCATCAGGTGGCGCTTGGGGTGCATGCCGTCGCGCAGGGTCATGTCATGCACGGTGACTTTCTTGCCGCGAAGTTCCATGTTCATCTCTCCTTGTGGCCGGGGCGCTCAGGCCACCATCGTGGCGCGGTTGGATTCAAGCTCGAGGCGACCGGCCAGGATCTCCTCGGCGAACATCTCGGCGGTGCGCGCACCGGCCGCGGTCATGATGTCGAGGTTGCCGGCGTACTTGGGCAGGTAGTCGCCCAGGCCTTCGACCTCGAGGTACACCGAGACGCGCTTGCCGTCGAACACCGGGCCATTGACCAGGCGGTAGCCGGGCACGTACTTCTGCACCTCGCGGATCATGGCGTGGATGGATTCGGTGATCGCCGCCTGGTCGGGTTCGGTCTCGGTCAGGCAGTGCACCGTGTCGCGCATGATCAAGGGCGGTTCGGCCGGGTTGAGGATGATGATGGCCTTGCCCTGCTTGGCGCCGCCCACTTGCTCGACCGCGCCCGCGGTGGTGCGGGTGAATTCGTCGATGTTCTTGCGCGTGCCGGGGCCGGCGGATTTGCTCGACACGGTGGCGACGATCTCGCCGTAGGCCACCGGCTGCACGCGCGACACCGCCGCGACCATCGGGATCGTGGCCTGGCCGCCGCAGGTGACCATGTTGACGTTCATCTCGCCCTTGCCGACGTGTTCCACCAGATTGACCGGCGGCACGCAGAAGGGGCCGATCGCCGCCGGGGTGAGGTCGATCATCAGCACGCCCAGTTCATTGAGCTTGCGGCTGTTCTCGGCGTGCACATAGGCCGAGGTGGCATCGAAGGCGATCTGCACGCCGTCGGCCAGCACGTGCGGCAGCAGGCCGTCGACGCCCTCGGCGGTGGTCTTGAGGCCGAGCTCGCGCGCACGCGCCAGGCCTTCGGAGCTGGCGTCGATGCCCACCATCCACACCGGCTCGAGCACTGGACTGCGCTTGAGTTTGTACAGCAGGTCGGTACCGATGTTGCCCGGACCGATCAGGGCGCATTTGATCTTGTTCATGGGTTCAGTCCCGTAGGGTGTGCCGGCCGCTTGCAGTCCGGCTCGGCATGACGTTGGCTGAGAGGTGCAGCGCGCGCGGCGGACGGAGGAGGGAGGGATGCCCGCCGCGCGGCTGCGAGGAACACGCTGCTAGCGAAAGCTCACCGAACAGCCGCCGAGGCCTTCGATCTGCATCTCGAAGCGGTCGCCGGCACGCGCCGGCACCAGCGGCGCCAGCGAGCCCGAGAGGATCAGCTCTCCGGCGCGGAAAGGGATGCCGAACTGGCCCAGGGTGTTCGCGAGCCAGGCCACGGCTTCGGCCGGATGGCCCTGCACGGCCGACCCCAGGCCTTCGCCGCAGGGTTCGCCATTGCGCGACATGCGCATGCGCACCGCCGCCAGGTCGAGCTCACGCGGGTCGGTCTGCGTCTCGCCGACCACGAAGACACCGCAGGATGCGTTGTCGGCGACCGTGTCCTGGATGCGGATCCGCCAGTCGTCGATGCGCGAATCGACGATCTCGAAGCAGGGCGCGACCCAGGCGGTGGCGGCCAGCACTGCGTCGCGGGTCACGCCAGGGCCTTTCAGGTCGGCCTTCAGCATGAAGGCGATCTCGCCCTCGGCGCGCGGCTGGATCAAGCCTGTCGCGGCAATGTCGATGGCTGCGCCGTCCGCGTGCTGCATGGCGTCGGTGAGGAAGCCGAAATCGGGCTGATGCACGTTCAGCATGTCCTGCACCGGCTTGCTGGTCACGCCGATCTTCTTGCCGATCACGCGTTCGCCGTCGGCCTCACGCCGCGACAGCATGTGCAGCGAGACATGGTAGGCGTCCTCGATGCCGATCCCGGGGTGGCGTTCGGTCAGCGGGACGAGCGTGCGCGCCTGGCGCAATGCTGCGTAGAGCTCGTCGCCGAGCTGGCGGATCAGGTTTGGGTCCATGAACGGTTTCCTGGTCTGGGAGCCTGAGCGGTCAGCCCGGCCACACGCTCGATTCGGCGCCGCCGTCCACTTCGATGACCTTGCCGGTCACCCAGGCCGAGGCCGGGGTTGCGAGGTAGAGTGCTGCGGCCGCGATGTCCTCGACTTCGCCGAGACGCTTGAGCGGCGTGTTGTTGATCATGCCTTCGCGCATGTTGGCGGGCAGCGCACGGTCGAGCGCGGCGGTCATGATCGGGCCGGGGGCAATCGCGTTGATGCGCACGACCGGGGCAAAATCCTGTGCCAGCAGGCGGGTGAGCTGGGTGAGCGCGGCCTTGGCCGTGCCGTAGGCGCTGAAGTGGGGCTGGGCGTAGCGCGCCGCACCCGAGGTGATATTGACGATGTTGCCGCCGCCGGCCGCGCGCATGTGGGGTACGCACAGGCGGGTCAGTTCGTAGGCCGAGCTGACGTTGAAGCGGAACACCCCCTCGAACTTGTCGGTGGACATCTTCAGCGGGTCGTTCGGCCCCGAGCCGCCGGCGTTGTTGACCAGGTGGGTGATGCGGCCGAATTCCTTGAGCGCGGCATCGACCACGCCGCCGAGCTGGGCCAGGTCGGTGACGTCGCAGCTGACGGCAATGGCGCGACGGCCGAGGGCGCGCACCTCGGCGGCGACCGCTTCGACGTCGGCCAGCGTGCGCGCGGCGCAGACGATGTCCGCGCCGGCCTCGGCGTAGGCCAGAGCAATGCCGCGGCCGATGCCGCGGCCGGCGCCGGTGATGATCGCAACCTGGCCTTCCAGGCTGAAGCGTTGGATGATGCTCATGCAGTAGGTTCCTTTATGCAGGGGTCAGCGTGGCGACCACAGGTCGGGCATGCCGGGGTCGCTGGAAGCGATCAGGCGCTTGAGCAGCAGCTTCAAGGCCATGGTGTCGCCGGTGCCGAGCTTGGCGGCAACGTCCTCTTCCACCGCCTTGGCGAGCGCGATCTGGCGCAGCGAGGCTTCACGGCCGTCGGCCGTCAGCACGTAGCGGGTCCGCTCCTCGTCCTGCTCGATGGCCACCAGCCGCTGCGACTCCAGCGCGCTCATCGACGTCTCGTCCGCGAGCATGCCGGTGTAGGAGATGAAGCCGTTGATCTCCTGCAGGCTCAGCCCGTCGCGGATCGACAGCACCGACAGGATGAAGAAGGAGCGCTCGTCGAGCGCCTGCGTGCTCAGCAACTGGCGCAGCGCGTGCAGCATCTGGTAGTGGGCGCGGCCGAGCAGGTAGCCGAGCAGGTCCTCGGTGTAGCTGCATTCGGGCGGCGGCGTCGAACCCAGGCGCACTTCATCGCGCGGCTTGCGCGCGGCAAGCGCGTATTGGCCGCTCTGGAACACCAGCGGCGGCAGTTCGCTGCGGTCGTAGGCGAGGACTTCGCCGACGAAGATGATGTGGTCGCCGCCGTCGTAGCTGAACGCGGTGCGGCACTGGAAGCGGGCGGTGCAGCCGTTGAGCAGCGGCGCCTTGCTGATGCCCTCGTCGAGCTCAAGCCCGGAGAACTTGTCTTCGCCCTGGCGCGCGAAGCGGCCCGACAAGGCCTCCTGCGCGGCCGACAGCACATGCACGTTCCAGTGCTTGGCGTTGGCGAAGGCCTCGCGGCTGCGTGCGTTCTTGGCCAGGCTCCACAGCACCAGCGGCGGGTTCAACGACACCGAGTTGAAGCTGTTGGCGGTGATCCCGATGGGCTCGCCGTCCGCGGCGCGGGTGGTGATGATGGTGACGCCGGTGGTGAAGGTGCCGAGCGCCGCGCGGAAGTCCTGGGGGTCGAACCCCTTGTGCGTCGTCATGTCGTGTCTCGCGGGACGGGTGGAGATGGTGCCGAGTATGAAAGTGGGGCAGGGGCGCAGGCATCGTCCCAACGGACTAACGGTTTTCCCGGCACAGCGGGCAGCGCTGCCGATGCGCTCGTCCGATTGGACTACGCAAGGCCTGCGGGCGCAGGGTATGGTCCGCCCATGATTGCGTGTGCAGGGTCAGCAACCGGAGTGCGTGTCCGGCGCCGACCCGCCCGCCCTTCCTCTCTCGACCTTCGACCCCGGAGTGCTTGCCGTGAACAGACAGATCATCACCCGCCCGGAAGACCTAGCCCTGCTGCTGCAGGCGCACAAGCAGGCCTTCGCCGCCGCCGGCGCCGTCCCCGCGGCCGAGCGCAAGCGCCGCATCCAGACCGCCATCGACCTGCTGGTGAAGTATCACAAGCCCCTCGTCGAGGCGATGGATGCCGACTTCGGCGGCCGCCCCAAGGGTTATTCGCTGATGAACGACGTGCTCGGTTCGCTGACCTCGCTCAAGTACGCCCGCGACCACTTCGAGCCGTGGATGGCGAGCGAGCCGCGCACCCCCTTCCCGCCCTATGACCAGCTCGGCGCCCAGGCCTGGGTGATGTATCAGCCCAAGGGTACGGTGGGCATCATCGGCACCTGGAACGCGCCGCTGTTTACCCTGTTCAGCCCGCTCGCCAGCGCGCTCGCCGCTGGCAACCGCGCCATTCTCAAGCCTTCGGAGGTGGTGTCGCGTACCGCGCAGGTGGTGGCCGAGGCGGTGGTGGACATGTTCGATCCGCTCGTGGTTGGCGTCGTCACCGGCGGCCCGGACATGGGCGAGGCCTTCACCGCCCAGCCCTTCGACCATATTGTGTTCACCGGCAGCACCCAGGTCGGCAAGGCGGTGATGCGCAACGCAGCGCAGAACCTGGTGCCGGTGACGCTGGAACTGGGTGGCAAGTCGCCCACCATCGTCGCCCGCAGCGCCGACCTGGCGACCGCGGCCTTCCGCATCGCCGCCGCGAAGGCGAGTAACGGCGGCCAGCTGTGCGTGAACCCGGACGTCGTCTACGTGGCTCGCGAGCAACTCGAGGATTTCGTTGCTGCGCTCAAGCGCAGCTTCGGCGAGCTGTTCCCCAGCGTGGCCGGCAACCCGGACATGGTCGCGGTGGTGAACGAGCGCCATCTGGCGCGTGTCGAGTCCTACCTCAGCGACGCCGCCCAGGCGGGCGCCCGGGTGGAATGCGCCCCGGCCCCGCTGGCGGCGGACGCGGCGGGGCGTCAGCGTCCGCTCGCCATCGTCATCGATCCGCCGCAAGGCGCGAAGATCATGCAGGAGGAGATCTTTGGCCCGGCGGTGGTGGTGAAGCCCTATGACGCGATCGACGCCGTGATCGCCGACATCAACGGCCGCCCGCGTCCGCTGGCGCTGTACTACTTCGGCGAGGATGCGGCCGAGCAGCAGCGCGTGCTCGAGCACACCCTGTCGGGCGGCGTCACGATCAACGAGGCGATGTTCCACGCCGCGATGGAAGACGCCCCCTTCGGTGGCGTGGGCGATTCGGGCATGGGGCATTACCACGGCCGCGAAGGCTTCCTCGAGTTCAGCCACACCCGCACGGTGTTCAAGGCGCCGGCCTACGATCCGCGCCGCGAATGGGGCCTGCTGCCGCCGTACTCCGAGCACTCCCTGGCGATGATGGAGGCGCAGGTCACGCCCTGAGCCTGGCACGCCGGAGGAGGTCGTCGCCGCGACGGCCTCTGGCAGGGCGTGCAGTCCTGCGGTAACGAAAAACGCCGCGCCACCCCAGGTGGGTGTGCGCGGCGTTTCCGCTCTGGCGTCGTGGTTGTGCGTCGCCCCCGCGGCGCCGTCTCTAGCGCCGGGCAGCGGCCAGTCCGGCCTGGCGGCCGAAGAAGGTCGAGTCGCCGAGCGACATCCCCGAGCTGTAGCCCTCGCCCCAGCGCGGCAGGCCGCAGGCCGTGCGGCCGGCAGCGTACAGGCCGGCGATCGGCTGGCCATCCGCGTCCAGCACCTCGCCGCTGGGCCGCGTGTGCAGGCCGCCCATGGTGAAGGCGTGGGCCTTCATGTCCTCGCTGCAGTAGCTGAGCGCGGCGAAGGGCGCTTCGGTGAGCGGACGCAGCCAGTTCGCCGCCTTGTGCAGCAAGGGATCCTCGCCTTCGGCCGCATGGCGGTTGAACTCGGCCACCGTGTGCACCAGGCTGCCGGTGGGCAGGCCAAGCTCCTGCTCCACCTCCTCCCAGGTCTCGCCGACTGCGGCAATCTTGAGGTCGGGCTGGATCACCGGACGGCCAAAGATCTCGTTATCGACCAGTAGCCAGGCCTTGCCCTCGGGCTGGCGCAACACGTAGTGGCCGACACGGCCGTGGTAGGCGTCCTCGTTGATGAAGCGCTCGCCGCGCGCATTGACGAAGATGCCCTTCACCAGCGACTCGGGCGGGAAGAAGGGGATGGTGGCAAAGAACTGGTCCATGTGGATCGTGGCGCCGCCCACGCTCATGCCCATGCGGATGCCCGAGCCGTCGTCGTTGCCGCCGGAGACGATCTCCGAGCAGGCCAGCGCGCCGGGCGCAAAACGCGCCACCATCTCGCGATTGACGATGAAGCCCCCGGCGCACAGGATCACGCCCCTGCGGGCGCGCACGTACTTTTCCGCGCCCTCGATGCGCACGATCACGCCGACCACGCTGTTCGTCCGGTCCACGATCAGGCTGAGCGCGCGGCTGTTGCAATGCACGACCGCGCCCATGGCTTCGGCGCGCGCGCACAGCTTCTCCATCAGCACCTTGCCGCCGCCCCAGCCCTCGAACTGCGCAGTGTGGCCGCGCGGCGCCGGCTTGGCCTTGGCGCTGAACGGCCAGGCCGCCTCGCTGCCCGACCACAGCAGGGTGTCGTCGGTGGTGGGCTCGATCCACTTGCCCGGCAGGTAAGTGCCCTTGAACGGCACGCCCTGGGCCTCCAGCCAATCGAAGTGGGCGGCGGCCTCTTCGGCGTACAGGCGCACGCGGTCCGCGTCGGCGCCCGGGCCGCCGGCCATCATCAGGTAGGTGCGCAGATCCTCGGTGCTGTCCTCGAAGCCGTGCTCGCGCTGCACGCGGGTGCCGCCGCTGCCGCCGACATAGACCTCGCCGCCCGACCACGAGGCGCTGCCGCCGGGGGCGGCTGCCACCTCGAAGACATGGACGTCGGCGCCGGCCGCGCGCGCCTCGATCGCCGCGCAGCTGCCGGCGGCACCGAAGCCGATCACGGCGATGTCGGTCTCGATGTCCCAGTGCGGCACCTCCTCGACCCGGCAGGCGCGGGCGGGGCTGTGGCGGGGCGGTGCGTCGGGAGTGGGGGAAGGGCTTGTGCTCATGTGCTTTTCCTTATCGTATCTGGCTGCATGGAGGTCTCCGCGCACGATCATCGGAGCCCGCAGCCTGTGCCGCATCCCTCGATTGGATGATGTCGGCGCGCATGCCGACCGGCGCGTGCGCGTCTAGTCCGCATTGACGATGAAGCGTGCCCGGCCTGCCGCCACCATCGCCCACATTCCAACAAGATCAGGGGTGGAGCGTGAGCGTGCAAGATCAGTCACAGATGGGCTGGGACGTCATCGTCGTCGGCTCCGGTGCGGGCGCGATGACCTCGGCGGTAGTCGCCGCCGACCAGGGGCTGTCGGTACTGGTGATCGAGAAGAGCGACAAGTTCGGCGGCACCTCTGCGATCTCCGGTGGCGGCATCTGGATTCCCAACAACCATTACTTCAAGGCCAAGGGCGGCCAGGACAGCTACGACAAGGCGCTGCAGTACATCCTGGCAGCCGGTGGCGGCAAGGCCGACGAGACCAAGGTGCGCGCCTACCTCGACCACGCGCCCAAGATGATCAAGTACCTCGAGGACAAGTCCCGCGTGCGCTACGCGGTGGCAGAGAAGTACCCCGACTACTACCAGCACCTGCCCGGCGCCTTGCCCGGCGGCCGCTCGCTCGACCCCGAGCTGTTCGATACCAGCACGCTCGGCGACGAGCTCGCCAACCTGCGCCGGCCTTCGCCTTCGACCCTGCTCATGGGCCGCATCGCGTGGACCGCGCGCGACGCCCACGTCGCCATGGCGCGCGAGCGCGGCTGGCGCTTCAAGGTGCTCGGCCTGATGCTGCGCTACAAGTTCGACTTCAGGTGGCGCAGGAAGAGCAAGTTCGACCGCCGCGCCGGCCTCGGCAGTTCGCTGGTGTGTGCATTGCGTGCCTCGCTGCTCGACCGCAAGGTGCCGCTGTGGCTGAAGACGGACTTCCGCGAGCTCGTGCTCGATGGCGACCGTGTCATCGGTGTCCGCGTCTCGCGCGAAGGCCGTGAGCTGACGCTGATGGCCCGCCGCGGCGTGATCCTCGGCGCCGGCGGCTTCGAGCAGAACCAGGCGCTGCGCGAGAAGTACCTGCCGCAGCCCACCAAGGCCGCCTGGAGCGCCACGCCGCCGGGCAACAATACCGGCGCCGCGCTCGAGGCCGGCATGGCCGCGGGGGCCGCCACCGACCTGCTCGAATGGGCGTGGTGGGCGCCGACCATCGCCGTGGTCGGCGAGGACAAGCCGCGCGGCGTGTTCGCCGAGCGCGCCTTCCCCGGCGCGATCGTGGTCAACAGCCTCGGCAAGCGCTTCTGCAACGAAGCCCAGGGCTACCTCGAGTTCGGCGACGCCATGTACAAGGACCGTGACGCCACCGGCGGCAAGAATGTGCCGGCGTGGTGCATCTTCGACGCCCACTTCCGCTTCAACTACGCGATGGGGCCGCTGATGCCGGCGCAGATCATGCCCGACAGCCGCCTGCGCAAGGAGTGGCTGGGCAGCGTGTACTGGAAGGCCGACACCCTCGACGAGCTGGCGCGCCAGATCGGCGTCGATCCCGCCGGACTCAACGACACGGTGGCGAAGATGAACGCCTATGCCAGCAGCGGCAAGGACGCCGATTTCGGCCGCGGCGACAGCGTGTTCGACCGCTACTACGGCGACGTCAACGTCAAGCCCAATCCCTGCCTGGCGCCGATCCAGAAGGGCCCGTTCTACGCCATGCGCATGGATGCCGGCGACATCGGCACCAAGGGCGGGCTGCTGACCGACGCCCATGCCCGCGTGGTGCGCGCGGACGGTTCTGCGATCGAAGGCCTCTACGCCATCGGCAACACCTCGGCCTCGGTGATGGGTACCGCCTACCCGGGCGCCGGCGCCACCATCGGGCCGGCGATGACCTTCGGCTACATCGCCGCGCACCACATCGCGGCCAACGCGTGACGAATCGACAGGAGACAGAGCACATGGCAGGACGAATCGAAGGCAAGGTGGCGCTCGTCACCGGCGGCGCGAGCGGCGTTGGCCGTGCAACGGTGGAACTGTTCGTCAGGGAAGGCGCCCAGGTCGTGTTCACCGACCTCAACGCCGACGCGGGTGCGTCACTTGCCGCCGGGCTCGGCGGCAAGGCGTTCTTCATCCTTCAGGATGCCGCTTCGGCGGCCGACTGGGACGCGGTGATGGCGACGGTGCGCGAGCGCTTCGGTCGCCTCGACATCCTGGTGAACAACGCCGGCATCCTGATCAAGGGATCGATCGAGGACGCCGCGCTGGACGACTGGCAGCGCCTCATGCGGGTCAACGCCGACAGCGTCTTCCTCGGCTGCAAGGCCGCCGTGGCGCTGATGAAGACCGGCAGCGGCGGCTCGATCATCAACATGTCCTCGATCGCCGGCATTGCCGCCAAGGAAGACTACGCCGCCTACGGCGCCTCCAAGGCCGCCATCTCGGGCCTCACGCGCGCGGTTGCCGCGCATTGCCGCAAGGCCAAGTACCGCATCCGCTGCAATTCCATCCACCCCGACGGCATCATGACGCCGATGACTGCGGGCTCGTACCCGAAGGGCATCGACCCGGCACGCTTCACCATCGACGCCGACCCGATGAACCGCGCCTGCCTGCCCGAGGATGTCGCCGCCGCCATCCTGTTCCTTGCCGAGGATGGTTCGCGCGCGGTCAATGGTATCGAGCTGCGCGTCGACAGCGGCCAGTTCGTCATGAGCATCTGAGCCGCCGCAACACTCCCGGAACGACCATGACTGCAGCATTCACCGCCCCCGCCGCCCGCACCCTGCCCGCACTCGTCCTCGAGGCCGCGCAACGCCACGGCGAGCGCATCTTCATCGAAGACGGCGACCGCCGCATCCGCTATGCGGACCTGCCTGCGCACGCGTTCGCCGTCAGCCGCGCCCTGATCGCCCATGGCATTGCACCTGGCGACCGTGTCGCGATCTGGGCCGAGAACCGCGCCGAATGGATCCTCGCCGCGCTCGGCATCCATTGCGCCGGCGCGGCGATGGTGCCGATCAACACCCGCATGAAGGGCGCCGAGGCAGCCGACATCATCGAGCGCAGCGGCGCCCGCGTCCTCTTCGTCGTAGACCGCTTCCTGGACGTCGATTACCCCGCCATGCTCGCCGACTGCCGCCCGGCCACGCTGGAAAAGGTGGTCGCGATCGGCCACGCCGGCGCACATGCCGACACCGACTGGGACAGCTTCATCGCCAGCGCTGCGGGCGTGGGCGAAGCGCAGGCGCGCGCGCGCGCCGCGGGCGTGCAGCCTGGCGACATGTCCGACCTGATGTTCACCTCGGGCACCACCGGCCGCCCCAAGGGCGTGGTCAGCGCCCACCGCCAGATCATCCAGGCCTTCATCGAGTACGTGAAGATCGCCGACATCCGGGCCGGCGATCGCTACCTGATCGTCAATCCCTTCTTCCACACCTTCGGCTACAAGGCCGGCTGGGTCACCTGCCTGATCGCCGGTGCCACCGTGCTGCCGCACCCGGTGTTCGACGCCGAGGCGGTGTTCCGCCGCATCGAGGCCGACCGCATCAGCGTGCTGCCGGGGCCGCCCACGCTCTATCTGTCGATGCTTGCGCATCCGAAGCTGGCGCACACCGATCTCTCCAGCCTGCGCGTGGCGGTGACCGGTGCGTCGACCATCCCGCCGGTGCTGATCGAGCGCATGCGTCGCGAGCTCGGCTTCAAGGTCGTGCTCACCGCCTACGGCCTGACCGAATGCGGCGGTCTGGCCACGATCTGCGCTGCCGACGACGACGCCGAGACGGTCGCCCTCACCAGCGGTCATGCCATCCCCGGCACCGAGGTGAGCATCGTCGACGCCGACAACCGCCCGCTGCCGGCCGGCGAGGCGGGAGAGATCTGCCTGCGCGGCTTCCACGTCATGCAGGGCTACTTCCAGGACGCCAAGGCCACCGCCGAGACCATCGACGCCGAGGGCTGGCTGCACACGGGCGACGTCGGCACCCTGGACGCGCGCGGCTATCTGCGCATCACCGACCGCCTCAAGGACATGTTCATCGTCGGCGGCTTCAATTGCTACCCGGCCGAGATCGAGGCCGCGCTCACCGCCCACCCGGCGATCGCCCAGGTGGCGGTGATCGGCGTGCCCGACGAGCGCATGGGCGAGGTCGGCTGCGCCTGCGTCGTGCTGCGTCCCGGCCAGGCGCTGGACGAAGCCGGACTCATCGCCTGGTCGCGCGAGCGCATGGCCAACTACAAGGTGCCGCGCATGGTGCGCTTCTTCGTATCGCTGCCGGTCAATGCTTCGAACAAGGTCGCCAAGAATGAACTGAGGGCGCAGTTGCGTGTTTCTGCGTGATTGCGCTGCGTCAGCGCAGCCCAGCCATCGACACCATGAGGCATCCATGAGCCAGAAGAATGAACTGTTCGCCCCCTTCCAGCTGGGGCCGATCAGCCTGCGCAACCGCTTCATCCGCGCCGGCGCCAACGAGGGCATGGTGCTCCATGGCGCGCCCACGAAGGCGTTGGTCAAACACCACCGCGACATGGCCGCTGGCGGTGTGGGTCTCACCACCGTGGCCTACGGCGCGGTCGCCAAGGTCGGCCGTACCCTGCCCAACCAGGTGTGGATGCGCCGCGAGATCCTGCCCGACCTCAAGGCCCTGGCCGATGCCGTGCACGCGGAGGGCGGCGCGATCTCCTACCAGCTCACCCATGGCGGCTCCTTCGTCACCTCGCTCAAGGTCGACGGGCCGACCATGAGCGCCTCGGGCGGCATCAACAAGGCCGGCATGATGCGCGGCAACCTCTTTCAGCGCGCGATGACCCGCGCTGACATGGATCTCGTCGCCCAGCAGTTCGTCGACGCCGCCGAGCTGTGTCGCGAGGCCGGCTTCGACGCGGTCGAGATCCACATGGGTCACGGCTACCTGCTCAACCAGTTCATCTCGCCGCTCTCCAACAAGCGCAAGGACGACTATGGCGGCACTGCGGCCAAGCGCGCGCGCTTTCCGGCCGAGGTGCTGCGCCGGGTCAAGGACAAGGTCGGCCGGCAGATGGCGGTGCTCGCCAAGATCAACGTGGCCGACGGCGTGGCCGGCGGCGCGACGGTGGACGATGCCATCGTCACCGCCCGCCTGCTGCAGGAGGCGGGTGCCGACCTGCTGGTGTTGTCCGGCGGGCGCAACATCGAGTCGGGCTGGTTCATGTTCGGCAGCAACTTCGACATGGACGAGATGAAGAAGGTGCTCAAGGGCAGCTGGCTCACCGGGCTGATGATGAAGCTGGCGCAGTTCGGCACGCCCAAGGTGAGCTTCCGCGAGATGTACTTCCTCGAATACTCGCGCCGCATCCGTGCTGCAGTCGATGTGCCCCTGGGCTACCTGGGCGGTGCGCGCTCGCTCGCCAACGCCGAGCAGGCCATGGCCGAGGGCTTCGACGCGGTGGTGATGGCGCGGCCGCTGATCCACGACGCACAGCTGGTCAACAAGTTCGCGCGCGGCGAGGCCACGGCCTCGGGCTGCATCAACTGCAACCGCTGCGTGCCCTACATCTACCACCCGGCCGGCACCATGTGCGTGCTCAACGCGCCGAACGACCCGGCGCTCAACCGCGTGCGTGCAGCGGGCTGACGGGGGGATCCCAGCGTGACGAAACTCAGCATTGCACAGCGCCTGTGGATCTGGGCGGCGGTTTCCGGCTTCCTGTTCCTGGCCGCGGTGGCGTTCGGCTGGTACGGACTCCACCAGGCCAAGGAATCCCTGCGCGAGGTTCACGAGATCAATATCGCCACGCTGGGGCGGCTCGAGGCGATCCAGTTGCGGCTGTTGTCGAACCGCCGCCTGGTCCCGCTGGCCTTCCAGCTCGACCCCGAGGGCGGCCTGGCTTCGGCGCACGAGCGCCCGCTGTCGCATTATCTGGAGCAGATCGATCGCAACACCGGCGAGATCGAGGCCCTGTTGCAGACGCAGCGCGAGCGCCTGCGCGACCCCGCGGAAGAAGCCTTGTTCGAGGCGTTCGAGGCGCACTACCGCGAGTGGCTGGCCCAGGTCGACGAAGTGCTTGCCTCGCTGCGCACCGGCTACTTTCGCCCGACCTACATGAGCGCCTTCGTCCAGGGCGGTGAGCCCGCGGGCGATGCCACGGGCGAGGCCCTGGCGGCGCTGCATGCCCACCAGACCGACCTTACCGCGCGCATGTACGAGGCCGCGCAGCAGCGCTACCACGCCACCATCACTGCCTATATCGCGCTCTCGGTCATCGGCACCGTGTGCGGCGTCTTCATCGCGGTGAGCACGCTCCGGCGCCTGCGCACCGCCTTCGGCGTGGCGTCCGGCGTCGCCCGCTCGATCGCGGAGGGCGACCTCTCGGTGAGCGTGCCTGCGCTGGGGGCCGACGAGTTCGGGGTGTTGCTCGGCGAAATCGGCCACATGCGCGACCGTCTCCACGGCCTGGTCGACGACCTGCGCCGCGAGGTGAAGCAGCTCGGGGTGGAGGCGCGCCAGATGTCGGACATCGCCGGCACGGCCTCGGAGCATGCGCTGTCGCAGGAAGAGGCGCTCAATCGCATGTCCGAGGCCGCCAACGCCCTGGTCGAGTCGATCGACCAGGTCGAGACGCATGCCAGTGTGTCGCTGCAGACCACCGAGCGCTCCTCGGCCCGCGCCGAGGACAGCCGCCAGTTCATCCGCAGCATGGCCAAGGAGATGCACCGTGTCGCCGAGGTGGTCGACAGCACGGCGGTCCAGGTCAAGGAACTCGAGCAACTGTCGCAGCGCATCAGCGGCGTGGTCAATGTCATCCGCGAGGTGGCGGAGCAGACCAACCTGCTGGCCCTCAACGCCGCGATCGAAGCCGCGCGTGCAGGCGAACAGGGGCGCGGTTTCGCCGTTGTCGCCGATGAGGTGCGCAAGCTCGCCGAACGCACGGCAGCGTCGACGCAGGAAATCATCGTCACCATCAGCGACATCCAGGACCGCACCCGCGGCGTGTCTGCCGGCATGAAGCAGGTTGTCGAGCGCGTTGCGGCAGGAGAGGGGCTGTCGCGCGAAGCCGAGGTCTCGGTCGAAAGCATCCGCGAGGGCACCCATGCGGTGTTCGAGGCCGTGGGCAGCATCGGTGAGCTGATCAAGGCCCAGGCCGAATCCACCCGCGAGATCGTGCGCCGTATCGACAGCGTGTCCAGCGGCACCGGCGATCTGTCCGCAAGTGCCGGTCGCAGCGCGCAGTCGGCTGCCGGGCTGGATGCGCTGGCACGTACGCTGGACGAACTCTCCGGGCGCTTCCGCCTGGCCTGAGCACCGGGGGGCGCAACGCGGGCTTCAGCCCGCCTGCGCGTCGGACAGCCCGCCCCCGAGCGCCCGGTACAGTTGTACGACCGCCTGGTGCAGGGCGCGGGTGGTCTGGGACAGGCCGAGTTCGCTGTCGAACAACTGGCGCTCGGCATCGATCACTTCGAAATAGCTCGAGATCCCCGCCAGGTAACGGGCGTTGCTCACCCGCAGGCGTTCGCGGTTGGCGAGCACCACGGCGCGGGTCGCCTCGCGCTGGCGGCTCAGGTGCTCGAACGCGGCGAGTGCATCGCTCACCTCGCGAAACGCCTGGCGCACGACGGCGGCGTACTGCTCGACCAGGATGCGCTGCTGGGCTTCGGCGGCATCGACTCCGGCCTGCAGCCGTCCGCCATCGAACAGGGGCAAGCCGATCGCGGGCTGCAGCGACCAGGCATGGCGGCCGCTGTCGAACAGTTGCGCGAGATCGGTGGTCGCGAAGCCGAGCAGCGAGGTCAGTGTGATCCGCGGCAGCAAGGCCTTGCGCGCGGCCTCCACGTTGGCCCCGGCGGCAAGCAGTGACGCCTCGGCGGCGCGGATGTCCGGGCGCCGCTGCAGCAGTTCGGCAGGCAGGCCGGCGGTGACCCGTTGCGGCGGGCCCAGGTCGTCCAGCCGGGTGTGGCGCGGGATCGGGCCCGGATTGCGCCCCAGCAGCACGGCGAGCGCGTTCTCGGCCTGGGCACTGCGTCGTGCCTGGTCGGCCAGGGCCTGCTCCGATCCGGCCAGCAGGGATTCGGCTTGGCGGACATCGAGGATGGACGAGATGCCCTCCTCGAAGCGCGCACGGGTGAGCCGAAGCGCCTTGCGCCGGCCGTCGAGCGTGCGCTCGGTGATCGCTTGCTGGGCGTCCAGGTCGAGCAGCTCGAGGTAGAGCGAGGACACCTGCGCGATCAGGCTGGTACGTACGCCGTCAGCCAGCGCGGCGCTGGCCAGAACCTCCATGCGCGCAGCCTCGGCACGTGCGGCGAGCCGCCCCCACAGGTCGATCTCCCAAGCTGGCAGCGACAGCCCCAGCGACGCACTTTCGCCGATGCGATTCTCGCGCGGGTCGAAGCCCGGCATGCGTTCGCGGCTCGCCGCCGCGCTGGCGTTGATGCCCGGGAACAGCGCGGCGCGCTCGATGCCGTGTTGCGCGCGCGCCAGTTCGATGCGTTCGATCGCGATGCGCAGATCCGTGTTGGCCGCGAGCGCGTCCGCGATCAGGGCATGCAGCTCCGGCACCGGGAGGAGCGCGTTCCAGGGCAAGGTGGCCAGGCTGGCACCGGCCGGGTCCGTGTCCGCATGCCCGGTCTGCGGCCAGGCGGCGGGCACCGGAAGCTCGGGCCGGACCACGGGCGAGGGCTGGCACGCCGCCAGCAGCAGCGCAAGAATGGGCAGCATGCGCACAGGGTGTGGCGATCGCTTCATCGACCCGCCTCCATCTCGTCGTTCCGGATGCGGAAGAAGCTCGCGTACAGCAGCGGCACCACCACCAGGGTCAGCCCGGTGGCGAAGATCAGGCCGAACATGATCGTCACCGCCATGCTGCGGAAGAAGGGATCGACCAGCAGCGGCGCCACCCCCAGCACCGTCGTCGCGGCGCCGAGGAAGACCGGCCGTGCGCGGCTTGCCGAGGCGTCCAGCACCGCGAGCAGGCGCGGCTTGCCGTCGCGGATCTCGACGTCGATCTGGTCCACCAGAACGATCGCGTTCTTGATCAGCATGCCGGTCAGGCTCAGGAAGCCCAGGATGGCCATGAACTCGAAGGGCGCCTGGAACAGCAGCAGCCCGACCGCCACCCCCACCACCGCCAGCGGCACCGTGAGCCAGATCACCGCGGTCTGGCGCAGGCCATTGAACATCACGATCACCGCCACCACCATCGCTGCAAAGCCGAAGGGCGCGGCGGCGGCCAGCCCGGCGTTGGCCTCGGCAGAGGCCTTGTGCTCGCCGTGCCATTCGAGCACGTAGCCCGGCGGCAGCGCAATGGCCTCGATCTGCGGGCGCAGGCGCTCGAACAGCGGCGCAGACAGCTGTCCGGCGGGCGGGTCGCACTGTGCCTTGATGGTGGGGAAGCGGTTCTCGCGCCGGATCAGCGCGTCTTCCCACACCGTGTCGACGCGCTCGACGAACTGGCTCACCGGCACGTACTTGCCGGCGGCGGCGCTGAACACCTGGGCGTTGCCGAGGTCTTCGACGCCGTGGCGTTCGTCTGCCGGCGCCCGCGCCATGATCGGGATCAGGCGCTCGTGTTCGCGATACACGCCGATCTGCTGGCCGACGTAGTGGCGCTCGAGCGCGGCGGCGATGTCCGACGGCAGCACGCCGGCACGCTGCGCGGCCTCGACCGAGAAGCGCGGGCGCACCACCGGCACCGCCTGGCGCCAGTCGTCCTGGATCGCCACTGCCTCGGGGTCGGCAGCCATGATCGCCTTGGCCTCCTCGGCGAGCTGGCGCAGCACTGCCGGGTCGGGGCCGCGGAAGGCAGCCTCGATCTTCTTGCCGCCGCCGCGGCCGAGCATGAACTTCCACACCTTCACGCTGGCTTCCGGGAAGGCCGCCTCAAGCTCGGGCTGCAGGCGGTCGATGAGGCCGGAGATGTCCTCGAAGCGTTCGACGTCGACCAGCAACTGACCATACGCCGGGTTGGGATCTTCCGGGCTGTAGGTGAGCATGAAGCGCAGGCCGCCCTGGCCGATGAAGCTGGAGATGTGGGTGACGCCGGGGGCGGCGCGCACCTTCTGCTCGGCGCGGGCGACGACTGCCGCCGTGGTGTGGATGTCGGTGCCCTGGGGCAGGGCGAGGTCGACCACGAACTGCGGCCGCGCCGAATCGGGCATGAAGCCCGGCAGCACATGGCCGAACGCGACCACGCCTGCGGCCAGCAGGCCGGCCAGCACCAGGCCGCTGCTGAGACGGTGCGACAGCACACCCTGCAACAGGCCGCGGTAGGCGCGCAGCAGGCGGCCTTCGTGCACCTCCGCGTCCGCCTTCACCTTGAGGAAGGCGGCGCACAGCAGCGGCGTCAGGGTGATCGCGAACAGCCACGACAGCAGCATCGAATACAGGATCACCCAGAACAGGGAGGCGGTGTACTCCCCCATGTCCGAGGGCGACAGCCCGATCGCGCTGAAGGCCAGGATGCCGACCACGGTGCCGCCGAGCAGCGGCCACACCGTGGCGCGCACCACCGCGCCCGCCGCCGCCGTGACCCGCTCGCCTTTCTGCAGCCGCACCAGGATGCCGTCGGTGACGACGATGGCGTTATCCACCAGCATGCCCAGCGCGATGATGAGCGCACCGAGCGAGACGCGCTGCATGGCGATGCCGTCCATCAGCATCGCAATCAGGGTGCCGGCGACCGTCAGCACCAGCACCGCGCCGATGATCAGGCCGCTGCGCAGCCCCATGAACAACAGCAACACCACCACCACGATCGCCACCGCGGCGACCAGGTTGTCGACGAAGCCCGACACCGCGGCGCGCACGGAGTCCGACTGGAAGGAAACCACGTTCAGCTCCATCCCGACCGGGCGCTGCCCCTCCAGCTCCGCCAGCCGGCGCTTGACCGCGTCGCCCATCTCGACCACGTTGCCGCCCTGCACGTTGGAGATGCCCAACCCGATCGCCGGGCGACCGTCGTGGCGCATCAGCGCTGCCGGGGGATCGACGTACTCGCGGCGGATCTCGGCCACGTCGCGCAGGCGCAGCAGGCCACTGCTGGTGTCGCCTGCGACCACGAGCTCGCCGAGCGCGTCGACCGACAGCACGCCGTCCGCAGGCTGGATCTGCAGGCGCAGCGGGCCAGCGGTGACCGCGCCGGCCGGGGTGATCAGGTTCTGCGCACGCAGCGAGGCATAGATGCGGTCGAGCGGCACGCCAAGCTGCGCCGCACGCGCGCTCGACACCTCGACGTAGATCGCCTCCTTGCGCTCGCCGAGCAGGGCCACCCGTGCCACGCCAGGCACCAGCACCAGCTCGCGGCGCAGCAGATCGACGTAGTCCCACAGCTGGCGCGGGCTGTAGCCGTCGCCGGTGACCGCGTAGAAGAGCGCGAACACATCGCCGAAGTCGCTCTTGACCACCGGCTCTGCCGCACCCGGCGGCAGTGCGCGCGCGGCCTCGGCAATCTTGCTGCGCAGCTTGTCCCAAACCTGGTCGAGTTCGGCCTGGCTGCGGGAGAAGGCAAGCTTGGCCTCCACCTTGACCATGGACTCGCCTGCGCGCGACACCGAGGTGACTTCCTCCACCTCCTGCATCTGCTGCACGGCGCCCTCGATCAGGTCGGTGATTTCCTCGGCCACCTGCGCCGGCGAGGCCCCCGGATAGGCGGTGACGACCACCGCCTGGCGGATGATGAACTCCGGGTCCTCGAAGCGCCCGAGGCGTTCGTAGGACAACCAGCCGCCCACCAGCACGAGCACGGTGGCGACCCAGGCGACGACCGCTTTGCGGATCGTGTATTCGGCGATGTTCATGGCCCGGTCCCCGCGTTCAGCGCGACTCGAGCGGGCGCACGAGCATGCCTTCGCGCACCGCGCCGACACCGGCACCGACGATGCGCTGGCCCGACACCAACCCGGACTCGACGACGATCTCCGCGCCCACGACAGCGCCGGTGCGGATCGGCGCGCGCGCAACGCGACCGTCCTCATCCACGACCCACACACCCGGCTGGCCCTGGGCGTCGGCAGCGACCGCGGCAAGCGGGATGGTGAGCGCCGCGCCGGCCGCGGGCGAGGCGTCTTGCCCGCGCGGGGTTGCGGCCAGCGGCTCCACGTTCACCGCCATGCCGGGCAGCAGGTTCAGGCCTGCCGGCATGGTCTGCAGCGCAAGCACGACGACGTAGGTCTGGGTCTGCGGGTCGGCCTCGGCAGCAAACGATCTGAGCGCCAGCGCCAAAGGCTGCCCGGGCTCGCCGTCGAGAAAGGCGACGGCTTCCTGATGCGGCTGCAGGCGCCGCACCAGCCGTTCGGGCACGTTCACCACCACCTCGAGCGCACGCAGGTCCTGCAGGTCCGCGATCGGCTGCTTGGCCTGGACGTTGGTGAAGGGTTCGATGCGGCGGCGCGTGATGACGCCGGCGAAGGGCGCCTTGATGACCGTGTTGGCCAGATCCTGCTCGGCTGCGGCGAGGTTGGTGCGTGCGAGCTCGAGGCGGGCGCTGCGATCATCGACCTCGGCACGGGCGACCGCCATTTCGGTGTCCCACAGGCGCTGGTAGCGCGCGAGATCGTTCCTTGCGCGCTCGAACTCGGCCCGGGCGGACGCCAGCCTCGCCCGGTACACGCTGTCGTCGAGGCGCGCGACCACCTCGCCGGCCTTCACCTCGCGGCCTTCCTCGAGACTGAAGCGGTCGACGAAGCCCGGCACGTCGAAGGAAAGCTCCGCGCGTTTGGCCGCGCGGATGCGCCCAGGCAAGCGCAGCGCATCGTGCGTGTCCTGGGCGCCGACGGTGACGATCAGTGCCGGCCTGACGGCGGGCGGAGCGCTGTCGGGGACGGGCGCTTCGGTGCATGCCGACAGCGCGAGCAGCAGTGCGGCGCCGGTCGCAGCGGCGAGGTGTTTCTGATTAGGCATGATCGAGACGGAATCGAGGTTTGGCATCCGGAGTGCCTAGCTTAAGCGCATATCGTGACGGAGGGACAAGCGCGACAGACGAACTTTCGATCGCCGTTGTCGGCTCAGGGTGTCAGTCATGGAGCATCACGCGTGCGTGTACAAAGCTGCCGTGAAAATAGATGCCGTCGATGCGGCGGGCGACTTCGGTGGCAACGTCGGGCGTGATGTCCATGTCGATGATGAACCATGGTCGCTCGGGATCACCTTCGCGCACGACGAGGATGTCGAGGACCGGCCCGAAATGCCGCATGCGCTCGCGGAGCGTGTCCAGGTCGGTGTCTGGGCCGAGGCCCGAAATGAGTAGTTTCATGGCGAGAGATCTGTCAGCGCAGGGTCCGCATCCGGACGCCAGCGTTGCAGAGTAACGGCTCGATCCACATCATGACAGCGCTGCTGGCCCATTTTGGGCCAGCCTGACAGGAGTACGAAGAGATGGACGACCTTGATCGCCGTATCGACAAGGCCTTCACCATGGTTGCCTTTGCGGCCAACCGCCATCTGGTGGATCACATGCGCCGGATGACCACGACCCTCGACATGGATCTCGAGAGCGCGATGCTGTGGGGGACGCTGGCTCACCTCAACGTGGCACAAGCCATCCGGCCGGGGGCGCCGCCTACCGAACTGCTGGCGCCGGATGGCTTTCTGCTGGGCGCACATCGCCCGGTGCGCCTGACCGACCTCGTCCAGGTGACGGGGCTACCCAAGGAAACCGTGCGGCGCAAGCTCGAGAAGCTGCGCCAACGGGGCAAGGTCCGGCGAACCGAGGACGGGCTCTGGGACGCACTGCGTGAGGGCATCGATGAGCGCACCCACGCGTTCACCCGCGAGTCGGTCAAGCGCCTGCTCAGCACTGCCCGCATCATCGAGGGCATGCTCCAGAATTCGCGGCCAGACTAGCGGTGCCTGGCGCGAAACTCGGCGGCTGCCCCGCTGGGCTGCCGACCCGCCTCAGGCGGTGATACCGCCGCCGTTCAGCGGCACGATCTGGCCGGTGACCCACTCGGCCTCGCGCGAAGCGAGGTAAGCCACGCCGGCGCCGACATCGGCAGGCGAGCCGGCGCGCGGGATGATGCAGTTCTTGCGTGCCAGCTCCTCCGAGCCTTCCCAGTTGTTCATCGTGCCCAGCGACAGGGCATTCACATTCACGCCCTTGCGTCCGACCTCGGCAGCGAGCTGGCGCACGAAGCCGACCACGCCGGCCTTGGATGCGGCGTAGGCGGCGATGCCCATCGGTACCGCGGCACGCCAGGACTCGGAGGTGATGGCGACGATGCGGCCCCACTTCTTCTCGATCATGCCGGGCAGCACGGCGTGGCAGCCGTTCATCAGGCCGTACATGTTGAGCTTGACGAAGCGTTCCCAATCCTCCGGTTTCGACTCGAGGAACTTGCCGTAGCCCATGCCGGTGGTCGGTACGCCGGCATTGGAGACGTAGACGTCCACGATGCCGGCCTGCTCGCGCACGGCGGCGACCATCTTCTGCACGGCGTCGTAATCGGTGACGTCGGCGGGCGCGGCCAGGGCCTTGAGCCCGGTGGCGCGCAGCTCGGCGGCTGCGGCCTCGGCGCGCTCGGGGAAGAAGTCATTGATCGCCACGGTGGCGCCCTGGCGGGCCAGGGTCTCGGCCACGCCGCGGCCCATGCCGCGGCCGGCGCCGGTAACGATGGCAACGCAGCCATCGAGTCTGAAAAGGGCCGGGGTCATCGGTGAGTCGGACATCGTGCTTCCTCTGGTTCGGGTGGAGTGTGTGGAGACAGGCTTTCAGCGGCCTTCGAAGCGCGGTGGCCGCTTGTCGATGAAGGCCTGCATGCCTTCCTTCTGGTCGCGCGAGGCAAACAGCAGCGCGTTGGCGCGGCGTTCCATCGCCAGCGCGGTCTCGAGCGGGGCATCCATGCCGAGCAGGATGCACTCCTTGATCTGCTCGGCGGCGAGTGGCGGCATGGCGGCGATGACGCTCGCCAGTTCGATCGCGGTCGGGATCACCTGGTCGTCGGCCACAAGGTCGCTCACCAGGCCGGCGGTCCACGCCTCGTGCGCGCTGATCGGCTTGCCGGTGAGCGCCATGCGCATCGCCTTGGCCTTGCCGACTGCGCGCACCAGGCGCTGGGTGCCGCCGATGCCGGGCATGATGCCGATGCGGATCTCGGGCTGGCAGAAGCGCGCGCCCTCGCCGGCGACGATGATGTCGGCCAGCATCGCCAGCTCGCAGCCGCCGCCGTAGGCGTAGCCGCACACTGCGGCGATCACCGGCTTGGGGCAATGCTGGATGGGGCCCCACACGCGTTCGGTGTGGCGTTGGGTGATTTCGATCGGGCCGGCGCCGGCCATGCTGGTGATGTCGCCACCGGCTGCAAACACCTTGTCGCCGCCGGTGAGCACGATGCAGCGCACGGTGTCGTCGGTCGCCAGCTCGGTGAAGCGCTGCGACAGCAGGGCCTGAAGTTCGAGAGACAGGGCGTTGGTCGCCTGCGGCCGGTTCAGGCGCAGCACGGCAACGCCGCCGTCGAGGCGTTCGAGCAGCAGGGGCGAGGCCGGGTCGGACGGCGGTGTCGGGTCTGTGGTCATGGAGCCTCCAGGGGACGCTCCCGGTGCGACGGCCCGTGCGGGTGCGGCGACCGGGGAAGGGGATGGGATGCATGTTCCGCCCTCGGCGCAAGCGGCTCATCGTCCGTTCAGACGACGAATGCCACGGGGGCCGCACCTAGACTCGCAGGCATCCAACCATTGCGGAGAAACGCATGAACACACAGGCTTCCACCGGCGCCGCAGCGCTCGGCTACCACGGCAAGGTCGTGCTCGTGACCGGCGGCACCAAGGGCATCGGCGCGGGCATTGCGCGCGGGTTTCTCGCCGCCGGGGCGGCGGTGGTCGTGTGTGGTCGCAACGCGCCCGAGGCCCTGCCCGAGGCGGGCGGCGCCCGCGCCGACTTCATCCCCGCCGACGTGCGCGACATCGAGTCGCTGCAGGCGCTGTTCGCCACCATTCGCGAGCGCTTCGGCCGCCTCGACGTGGTGGTCAACAACGCCGGCGGCGCGCCCTTCGCGCTTGCCGACAAGGCCTCGCCGCGCTTTCACGAAGGCATCATCCGCCTCAACCTGATCGCCCCGCTCAACGTCGCCCAGCAAGCCAATGCGCTGATGCAGGAGCAGGCCGAAGGCGGCGTCATCATCTTCATCGGCAGCGTCGCCGCCTCGCGCCCTTCGCCGGGCACCGCTGCGTATGGCGCGGCCAAGGCCGGCGTGCTGTCGCTGGCATCGTCACTGGCGGTGGAGTGGGCGCCCAAGGTGCGCGTGCTCGCGGTCAGCCCGGGGCTGGTGCAGACCGAGCAGTCGCACCTGCACTACGGCGACGACGCAGGCATCGCCGCGGTGGGCGCCACCATCCCTGCCGGCCGCATGGCCACGCCGGACGACATCGCCAACGCCTGCCTGTATGCCGGCTCGCCGATGGCGGCCTACTTCGCCGGCACCAACCTGCTGCTGCACGGTGGCGGCGAGCGGCCGGCCTTCCTGGCGGCGGCAAATACGGCGGAGCAGCGCTAGCAGAGGGCCGCTGCGCCAGCGGTGGGCGTGGCGTGCGGGGTGGCGAGCCGTCGGGCCAGGGCGGGCACGACGATCTTCTTCACCCGCAGGCATGAATCCGTCTAAATTCATCGAGACGATCTGCCGTTATTGTCCGCAACAGCGCTTTCTGCCCGAGCCGTGTGACGACTTCGTTTCCCGGGCCTTGTCACAGCCGCGCCTCGCTGCCGGCGTATGTTGAACGCCGAGGGCGTTCAGAGTTGCTTAGCTCACAGCAAGGAAGAACCGGAAATGAAGAACATCACGATCAAGGCGCGGCTGTTCCTGCTGACGCTCTGTTGCCTACTGCTTCTGATTCTCGTCGGCGGCTTCTCCTTCTTTCAGGCCAGCAGGCTCAACGACCGCCTGGAGGTTGTCGTCGGCGATAGCGAGAAGCTGATGCGTGCCGTGGATACCGCCCGGAGCGCTCAGGTCAGTTTCAAGACCCAGGTCCAGGAGTGGAAGAATGTGCTGCTCCGGGGCAAGGATCCGGCCAGCTACGAACGCCACCTCCAGGGCTTCAACCAGCAGGACAAGGCCGTATCCGACGCTTTGGAGCGCCTGGAGGCGCTGAGTCGAGAGATGGGGATCGCCGATCGTCTGGAGGTCGCTCGGGTCAGGACGATCTTCGCTGAACTGGCTCCGGCTTATCTGAATGCGCTCAGATCCTACGATCGTGACGACCTCGACCCGGCAACGAAGGTCGACGCGCTGGTCAGGGGGGTCGATCGTGCGCCCACTGCGCAGATTGATGGTCTGGTGGAGCGGATCGTGGCGATTGCCAGCGAGCGGGCAACGGCGGAGGCGCAGGCCGCGCGCGACATTTACGCTGCCGTAAAGACCGGACTGGCGGTTTTCATCGCAGCTGCGGTTGCGATACTCGCAGCCCTCGCCTGGATGATCATCCGCTCCATTACCCGGCCCGTCATGCAACTCGAACACACGATGGCGGAAGTCGCCCGCACGAATGATCTGACGCTGCGCGCCAGGATCTCGAACCAGGACGAGATCGGCAAGATGGCCAATGCGCTTGACGCGATGTTGGCCAAGATGCATTCGCTGGTTGGGCAGGTCGCCGTGTCGGTCCAGTCCGTCAATGGTACGGCGGGCGATGTGGCGAAAACGGCCGATACCCTGCAGGACACCGCCGAGGAGCAGTCCCAGGCGGTATCAAGCAATGCTGCGTCGGTCGAGGAACTCACCGTGTCCATCGCCACGGTTGCGGAGTCGGCCGACGTCGTGCACCGGCAATCCCTGGAGAGCGTATCCAACAGCACCGAAGGTCATCGAAAGGTTGCCCAGCTCGTTGCCGAAATTCGCCGGATCGGCAACACGGTCGACGGCATCGCGCATGCGGTCGAGGAATTCGTCAGCAGTACGAGTGCGATCACCCACATGACGGGCGAGGTGAGGGATATCGCCGACCAGACCAACCTGCTGGCGCTCAACGCGGCTATCGAGGCAGCGCGGGCAGGTGAGCAGGGACGCGGCTTTGCCGTGGTGGCGGATGAAGTCCGCAAGCTCGCAGAGAAGTCTGCCAGCTCGGCAGCCGAGATCGACGGCGTTGCGCGCGGCATCATGGAACGGACGGCACAGGTACGCACTGCGCTGGAGGCGGGCCTGAGGTCGGTCGAGGTGAGCTCTGGCCTTGCCGGCGACGTGGAGACCACGCTCGAACAGGCACGAACATCGGTCGAACACGCAGGAAGGGGCGTCGACGAGATTGCCCTCTCGGTCAGGGAGCAGAAGATCGCCAGCACCGAGATCGCTCAGAACATGGAGAGAATCTCGCGGTCCTCGGGGGAAACCAGCGGCGCCGCACGCCGAATGAGTGAATCGGCGGCAAGCCTGCGCGAGGCGACGCATCGCCTGGCCGGTGCGATCTCGGACTTCCGGACCTAGATCGCAGCACGGCGCATATGCGTCGGTCGGGCTCATTGACGCGGAGCTGACGCTTCGGTCAGGGACGCCCGATCGGCGTAGCGCCTCGCCATCACGGCGCACACCATCAACTGGATCTGGTGGAACACCATCAAGGGCAGGATGGCGAGGCCTGCCGCCCCGCCGCTGAAGATGATCTGTGCCATCGGCACCCCGGTGGCCATGCTCTTCTTCGAGCCGCAGAACACGATCGTGACCTCGTCCTCGACACTGAAGCTGAGCGTGCGCGCGAGCCAGGTGGTGGCGACCAGCACCACCGCAAGCAGCACCACGCAGCACACCACCAACTGCGCCAGTGCCCAGGCCGGCACCACGCGCCAGATCCCGTCGAGCACCGCCGCGCCGAAGGCCGTGTACACCACGAGCAGGATCGAGCCCTGGTCCACAAGGCGCAGCCAGCGCTGTTGCTGCATCACCCAGCTGCCGATCCATGGCCGCAGGGCATGGCCGGCCGCGAAGGGCAGCAGCAACTGCAGGCCGATCTTCAGTACGGCTTCCCCGAGCGGCACGCCCGCCCCGGTGCTGCCCAGCACCAGGCCCGCCAGCAGCGGCGTCAGCACGATGCCCACCAGGCTCGATGCCGACGCCGCGCAGACGGCCGCCGGAATGTTGCCGCGCGCGATCGAGGTGAAGGCGATGGCCGACTGCACCGTGCCCGGCAGCAGGCACAGATAGAGCATGCCAAGCCAGAGCGCATCGCCCAGCAGCGGCCGCAGCACGGGCCCGAGTGCCAGGCCGAGCAAGGGGAACATCGCGAAGGTGCACACGAACACCAGCAGGTGCAGGCGCCAGTGCATCGCCCCGTCGATGATGGCGCGGCGCGAAAGCCGTGCGCCGTGCAGGAAGAACAGCAACGCGATCCCCGCATGGGTCAGCCAGTCGAAGAACACGGCGAATGCGCCCTGCGCGGGCACAACGGTGGCCAGCACCACGACGGCAGTGAGCAGGATCGTGAAGCGGTCGAAAAGCAGATGCAGAAGGTTCATTGCGGTGCGGGAAGCTGCGTAAGAAGCGGTAGAAAACGGGCTGGAAACAGGCCTGTGGAGGGCGGGCTCGGCATGACGGCGGCGCGCTTGTGAGGGAGCCTAACCAAGGGCGATACTTCCAGCTAACGCCAGTCGGCTCTTCAATATCGCTGACCAGACATGCCGCCGTCTCCATCAGAAGAACTTGCCGGGCTCGTCGTCCTGCCGCGATCGGTCTTCGGCCACGCCGAGTCGGTGGCCAATCGCGCGCTCGGCTATCGCCACGTCCATCCCTGGGTCCAGTTCGCGTATGCGGTGGCGGGCGTGCTCGACGTGCGCACCGACAGCGGGCGATTCATCGCGCCCCCGCAGCGCGCGGTGTGGATCCCTGCGGGCGTTGCGCATCAGGTGCGTTGCTCGGCCAACACCGAGATCCGCAGCCTGTACATCGAGCCCGCCGCCTTGCCCGCTGCGCTGGGCGGCTGCCGCGTGCTTGCCGTGAGCCCGCTGCTGCGCGAGCTGATCCGCAGCTTCGGCGACTTGCCCGCGGAGTATGACGAGCGCGGCCCGGGCGGCCGGCTCGCAGCCGTCCTGCTCGACCAGGTGGCCGCAGCGCCCACGCTGGGCCTGATGCTGCCGCTGCCGCGGGAACCCCGCCTGCGCCAGCTCTGCGAAGCGCTCGAGGCCGAACCCGACTCACGCGAAGGCCTGGCCACCTGGGCGGAACGCCTGGGGTGTTCCGAACGCACACTGGCGCGGCTCTTCCGCGAGCATACCGGCTTGAACTTCCGCCTCTGGCGCCAGCGCCTGCGCCTGATCAGCGCCTTACCTCTGCTCGAAGCCGGCGAGCGCGTCACCGATGTCGCCATCGCCTGCGGCTACGACTCGGTGTCGGCCTTCATCGCCAGCTTCAGGGAGCATTTCGGGGCGACGCCGGGGGAGTTTGCGGGGGAGCGGGGGGATGGGTGAGTGGGGGAAAGGGAGCGGCTCTTCGAGGCTGCAGGAATGCGCTGCCAGGCGCACGGGCAGTCGGTTTAGTGGCAAACTATGCCATTGCTTGACATCGCCTGGAGTGCGCCATGTCCCTCAACGTCTCCTTACCACCGGAGCTGGAAAAGCGGGTGCGCCAGCACGTGGAGTCTGGCCTCTATAGCTCTGCGAGCGAAGTCATCCGCGAAGCACTGCGATTGTTCGAGGCCTACCAGGGCGTGCAGGCGGCGAACCTGGCCAGCCTGAAAGCCGACATCGCCCAAGGTGTCGCCGACATCGAGTCGGGTCGGGCGCGCGAGCTCGACATCAACGAAATCAAGCAACGCGGCCGGGCAGCACTGGCAGCTCGGCGACCGGCGTAGCGACGGCGTGAGCAAGGTTCTGTATTCCGCCAGTGCGGAGAACGATTTGCTTGAGGCTTGGCTGTTCATCGCCGAGGACAGCGTCGAGGCTGCCGACCGCTTACTCGATCAGATCCAAAGCGATTCGCGAACGCTGCTCTTGCAGCCGAAAATGGGCCGGGTGCGTGACGAACTGGCGGATGGCCTGCGCAGTTGGCCGACGTCGACGCCCTATGTTCTGTTCTATTTCGTTGAGTACGATGGGATCACTGTTGCGCGCGTCCTGCACCACGCCCGGGATGTCCCGGCGATCTTGAACTGGCCAGGGCACTGAGGACACGCGGTCGGCGCCATGCGTTGCCGGCCGGCTTCAAGCGCCTGCGCTACTACGGGCTGCTCGCCTGCGGCCACAAGCGGGCCCGGCTTGCCGCCACCTGTGCGGAACTTCAGACGCCGGCACCACAAGCGGTGGTGATCGAAGCAGCCGAGGACTTCCTCGACCACGTCAGTGGCGAAGACCCGCGATGCTGCCCGCACTGTGGGGGCGGTCGTTGGCACACGGTCGAGATCGTCATGGCTCGCCGGTACGATCCGCCTGCGTCGGCGCCGCGCTGTCGGGATGGGCCACCATGAACACTCACGCGCCCCCATCTCAATCCTCGCTGATGCGGCGCTCGCACCGGTAGGCCGTGGCACGTTCTCGGACTGGCGAACGCGACCGACACCACACGCCCGACGCAGGGTCGGCACACGATTGCGGCCGATTACGGCGATGGCCGCGAGCGCTGAGCCGGGAGCGGCGACCCGCTGATGCCAGAGTTCTGTCGCGCTCTATCCAATGTGGATGAGCCGCGCGTAGAATCCCCAGTATCACCGCCAGAGCGGCGGTTCAGTTCAACAAGGCTTATCCCTCGCGGCAGGCGCCCGCACACTGAACGGTGCTTGCGGCGTGAGGGATAAGCCCTATTCGTTAGACCTCACAATACCTTCTCCCATGGCCGAAATCGATGCGAAATCTATTCTCGAAACGATTGAGATAATACGAACCGTCAAGTCTCTGTTCGTTGAGCAGAATCCATACCTTCCTATTTACAGCGCCCTTGGTGGCGCTTTTGTCGGGGCAGTATCGTCGTTCTTTCCAAACTACATAATTGCCAAGCTCAAAGATCGTAAAGAAAAACGTTCTACCGCTCTCCAGTTATATGCGGAAGTTAAAGCAACTATCGAACTTGCTGAACACCGGTATTACATAAAACAACTGGAGCGCGTGGTAGAGGCGTTTAATTCCAATCAGATAACATCGTACTCATACGAGATTCAAGTGTCAGAGGATAGATTTCTCATCTACAAGAGTAGTCTAGATCGCCTTGGCGTGCTCGAAGTCGACATTCAGGTGAAGGTAGTTGAGTTCTACCAACTATTGGAGGCTGTAGTTCAAGACGTTAAGCCTGGTGGTCTATTGAACGCGAGGCCGGCACCGGTTGAGGCATATGAGGAAGCACTACGCATTACAAAGAGAGCACGGGAACTCGGTTACGAAATATTGGCCATCATCGAGAAGTGTCATCGAATTCCGAATGCATCCGCTGGCGCTTACAATGTTCTTGGCTAGAACAATGAGGCCTAACCTATCGGTCAAGATCGCTTCCTGCGGTCGCTGGACGCTGAGCGATAAAGCGTCGAGCAGTGCCCCTTACCTTCGACGGTAGCGATAAATCATGTCGATCTCCACTTCATCTCTTGAGAAAAACATCGAGTCGGTGTCGAAGATAGTCACCGCTGCGTCGAAGTTTGGCATTCTTGTTGGTGGTGTCTGCGTTATCACCTATTTGCTGAGAATCAACCACTTTCCTCAGGATCTATCCGTCGGTGATGGTTTGCTATTTCTCATGGCTGCCGCGTGCTTCGGGGTGATTTACGTATTCTTCACTGCCAGTTTGGTTTCGCTTGGAATTACCCTGTCGCCAGCCATAAGGGTCGTGTTCAATGCTTTTGTTTGGGGAGTCAATATTTTCCGCAAACGCAAAGCCGAACCCGCCCACACGCTTGCACCTTTTCAATGGTCAGCGGTTCTATTCGCTTTGTACTCCGTAGTCATCATTCTGGCTCTAGGCAGTCAAGATTCAACCGCTTACTGGAACTTGCCGATGCTTTCAGTCGGTCTGTATTTGTTCTACTCGGTCTACGTATCGAGTGGAAACAAGATCAAGAAAATTGAGGCAGTGAAGAACGCCGTCTTGCTCACCGATGAAAACGAGAATATTGTTCAGCTGGGCAATCCAGAAAAGCTCAGACGGGTACAATTGTTTAGCCTTGCGGCAATTTTGGTGCTGCCTCTGCTCATCGGCGGGGTTTCTGGCCAATTACTCGATGCTGCCATGCGAACCGCTCACGTTCGGGTTGAAAAGCCCGTCATCTACGTTAAAGAGCCTTACTCATCGTTACTTCCGAAAGCTCTGACCTCGAAGAGCCGGAACGCACCGAAGGACTACACGGCGTTCGATGGAACGGTAGTTCTCTTTAAAGGCTTTGGAAAAACAACTGTCATTTCTTTCCCAGACGGCACTGCGTAACCGGTCACTGAGCGGCGTCCTTCTCCGGCCTCCGTCCGCGCGGAACAATCCCTCCCACATTCATCAGGGAGGAGCCGGCAGTGACTAGGGCGACAGCGACCAACAACAAGTGGCGGCGGCGTAGCCGTCAGGAATGGCAAGCAGTCATCGCGCGGTTTGCCGAGAGTGGGCTGGGGGTCGAGCCGTTCTGCGCCCGTGAGGGGCTCAGCGAGTCGACCTTCCGGCGCTGGCGTAGCCTGCTGGGCGAGCCGAGTACGCAGTCCGCCGCGCCGGCGATGGAGCGCATCGGCTTCGTCGACGCCGGCACGGTCAAACTCGGCGGCACGGGTCGCCTCGAGCTGCGGCTCGATCTGGGCGACGGCGTGATCCTTCACCTGTCGCGCGGCTGATGTTCTTCCCCGAAGGCGCGGTCCGCGTCCATGTTTATGGCCGCCCGGTCGACATGCGCAAATCCTTCGATGGCCTGTACGCGCTCACCCGCCAGGCGCTCGGCTGCGATCCGCTTTCGGGCGAGCTGTTCGTATTCATCAACCGGCGCGGCACGCAGATGAAGGTGCTGTACTGGGATCGCACCGGATTCTGTGTGTGGGCCAAGCGCCTCGAACAGGGACGCTTCGTGTCGAACTGGGCGCAGGTTCGCACGCGCCAGATGGACTGGACCGGGCTCAAGCTGCTGCTCGAAGGCATCGAGCCGGCACGCTACAAGCGCCGTTTCCGACTGCCCGCAAACGCCGTGTAACCCGCATGAATGCTGGGTCATACGGTAAAATATGCGCCATGCCCGCGCCGCACTCCGCCCCCGTTCCGACCCTTGCCGAGGCCGCCCAGTGGGCGCCCGAGCGCGTCGTCGAACTGGCCCAGGCGCATGAGGATCTGCAGCGCCAAGTGCAGACCATCCAACATCAGCTCGAGTGGTTCCGCCGCCAGCTCTTCGGCCAGAAGAGCGAGAAGCGCCTGGTCCCACCGGACCCGGCGCAGATGTATCTGGGCGAGCTACCGATCCCCGACACGCAGCCCGATGTCCCCGGCAAGACCGTGGCGGGACACACCCGCCGTGCGTCGCGCACCGACTACGCCCAGGACAAGGACGAATCGGCGCTGTTCTTCGACGAGACGCGCGTGCCGGTCGAGACCATCACGCTCGCCAACCCCGAGACCGAGGGGCTTGCCGCCGACCAGTTCGAGGTGATCGGCGAGAAGGTCAGCCATCGCCTGGCGCAGCGCCCGGGCAGCTACGTGATCCTCAAGTACGTGCGCCCGGTCATTAAGCGCCGCGACACGCAGACGATCCACTGCCCGGCGGCGCCTGTCGGGGTGCTCGAGGGCAGCCGCGCCGACGTGAGTTTCCTGGTCGGGCTGCTGCTCGACAAGTTCGCCTGGCACCTGCCGCTGTACCGCCAGCATCAGCGCCTGGCTGACGCTGGCATCACGGTCAGCCGCGCCTGGCTCACGCAACTGGCTGCGCAGGCGGCCGCGCTGCTCACGCCGATCTACGAGGCGCAGCTCGCGTCGATCCGTGCCAGTCGCGTCAAGGCCATGGACGAAACCCCGATCAAGGCCGGCCGTGCCGGCCCGGGCAAGATGAAGGCCTGCTACTTCTGGCCGGTGTATGGCGAACTGCACGAGATCTGCTTCCCGTTCTTCGACAGCCGCGCCCACAGCAACGTCGAGAAGGTGCTCGGGCTCAAGCCCACCGAAGGGGGTGTGCTGCTCTCGGACGGCTACGGCGCCTACGAGACCTACGCGAGCAAGACCGGGCTCACGCACGCGCAGTGCTGGACGCACTGCCGGCGCGAATTCATCAACGCCGAGGCGGCCGAGCCAGCGCTGGCGGCCAAGGCGCTCGAGTTCATTGGTGCGCTCTACGCGGTCGAAGCGAAGATCCGCGACGACAAGCTCAAGGGCGAGGCCAAGCGCGAGTACCGGCTCGATCACGCCCGTCCGATCGTGACGGCCTTCTTCACCTGGGTACAGGAGCGCCTGGACGCGCAGGGGCTGCTACCGAGCAACCCGCTGACCAAGGCGCTGATCTACGCACACAAGCGACGGGCGGCACTGGAAGTGTTCCTCGCCGACCCGGATGTGCCGATCGATACCAACCACCTCGAACGGGCGCTGCGGCCGATTCCGCTGGGTCGGAAAAACTGGATGTTCAGCTGGACCGAGCTCGGCGCCCAGCACGTCGGCGTCGTCCAGAGCCTGATTGCGACCTGTCGGCTGCATGAGCTCGATCCCTACGACTATCTCGTCGACGTACTGCAGCGCGTCGCCCAGCACCCGGCCGCCGACGTCGCGCAGCTCACGCCCAGACTGTGGAAGCAGCACTTCGGGAAAGCGCCGTTGCGCTCGGAAATCTCAAGGCGCGCTGCGTAGCAACGACGCCGCTGGGTGAGCGCTTACGGCACTGCAACAAGAAAGCTCGAGATCCCAAATGACCAACTCATCATCGAAAATCGCTAGCAGCGTGATGCAAAAGGCTGTGAACGATCCGAAAAGCTGCCTGTCATATATGTATCTCCAGTCTCCTTGTCCTGCAACGATGCGCGGCCAACTCGACCCCCAGTCCTCGCTGTTCCACTACTTCTCGCCGGAGTCGCGTGTGCCGGCGGATCATCCGCTGCGACGGGTGAAGCGTTTGGCCGACCGTGCCCTGGGCGCAATTTCCGGGGAGTTGGACGCGCTGTACTCCTCGGTCGGTCGCCCATCGATTCCGCCAGAGCGACTGCTCAAGGCGCAATTGCTGATCGCACTGTATTCGGTTCGCTCGGACCGGCAGTTCTGCGAACAACTCGACTACAACATCCTGTTCCGTTGGTTTCTCGACATGGATCTCGAGAGCCCGACGCTGGACCAGTCGAACTTCAGCCGGCTGCGCGAACGCCTTGTCGTCATCGACGTGGCTCGACGCTTCTTCGATGAGGTCGTCAATCTGGCCCGCAAGCAGAAGCTGCTGTCCTCGGACCACTTCACGGTCGACGGCTCGCTGATCGACGCCTGGGCTTCGTTCAAGAGCTTCAAGCCCAAGGATGGCACCCCGCCCAAGGACGGTGATGACGGCACCGGGATGGTCGACTTCAAGGGCGAGAAGCGCTCGAACGCCACGCATCAAAGCACGACCGATCCCGAGTCTCGACTCATGCGCAAGGGCAACGGCCAGCCGGCCAAGCTCAGCTATGGCGGGCATGTGCTCATGGAGAACCGCAATGGGCTGTGCGTCGATATCCTCATCACCGAATCGACCCAGGCCGAGCACCGTGCCGCGCGGCAGCTGCTCACTCGCGCACGTCGACGGCACATTCACCCCAAGACGCTCGGCGCCGACAAGGGCTACCACGTGAAGGAATTTGTCGGGCACTTGCGCGAGCAGCAGGTGCGACCGCATATCGCGCGCATCAAGGATCGGAAGACCCCTGGCCTCGATGGACGAACCACCCGGACCGACGGATACCGGGTCAGCCAGCGCAAGCGAAAGCGCGTCGAGGAGATCTTCGGTTGGTTGAAAACGGTCGGCGGATTGCGAAAGACCCGTTTCATCGGCCAGGCGAGGACTCAGATGGCGGCCTTCATTTCCGGTGCCGCATACAACTTGCTCCGAATCGCGAAGTTGAGCGTTTCGGAGGTGAAGGTATGAGCGCAGGCGCGCAAACGGACCTTCGTGGTCGCCGTTGCGGCCACGAAGACAATTCGAACGCGGTGCGAAGGCGATTCCGGAAAACGATGTCACGATGAAATTCGACCTGAACCTCAGTGCTGGCGCGGTACCGCCGGCTTTTTCATCGCGCTGCTAAGCCTCAAAAACCAATCAAGAACGGAGTGGTGGTATGCATATTAAGAGCTTCGAAGTTATTGGACTATTCGGGCGCGAAAGCCCGCTCCGACTCAACTTCAATCAGGACTTAAACATTGTCACGGGTAGGAATGGCGCCGGAAAGACAAGCATTCTAAAGCTTGCTTGGTACATCATGAGCGGTAATATTTTGCAGGCTGTTAAGGAGGTGAGCTTCAGAAAGGCCACTCTTGAGACGTCAGAGTACAGTTGTACGGTCTATCGCCTTTCCCCAATGACATGCCGGATAGATTGGCGGGACTCTGACGGAGTTCAAACTTTTGAGGATTTAAAGGACGACGACGGGGATGTGGTTTTCAATGCAGAAGATGAGGCTAATAGTCGATTAATTGCGATTGGTTCGTCAGTATTCCTGCCAACCTTTCGCCGAATAGAGGGCGGATTTACGCTAAGCGATCGAAGTAATGCGCTATCGCGAGCGAGGAATGACATTGAAGAGTCACTTATTGCATTATCCAAGCGGCTAACGAACGGCAGTCATGTCTTCGTGGCAGCATTGAGCACTGTAGATGTTGTAAACCTCTTGGTTCGGCAATACACCGACCTTTCAGAGGAGTACAACAATCTTCAGCAGAGAATGTCCCAAGATGTGATTGCAAAAATAAAGGCCTACAAGCGAGAGGCAGGCGATACCGCAAAGCTACATAGTGCAAATCAGCTTCTAGATGACATTCGCACAGAAATTGAAGGCATGGAAGACTCCCGGGAGGAAATCATGCGTCCTCTGGAAGCCGTCCGGGGCTTGGCGATGCGACTATTTCGTCATTCTGGCATCAAGCTTGGCCGCAGTCTGAGTTTCGGTGATGCGGCTGGTGCTGTTAACTCCGACGCGCTCTCGGCTGGCGAGAAGCAAATGTTGAGCTTCATTGCATACAACGCGTTCTATCGCGATGCGGTGTTCTTTGTCGACGAACCTGAGCTGAGTCTTCATGTGGATTGGCAACGCCAATTGTTTTCTATTTTGATGAGCCAGCAGACGAGCAACCAATTCGTAATAGCCACCCATTCGCCTTTTATCTATAGCAAGTATCCAGATAAGGAGCTTCTGATCGACCCCGCACGCGGTGATGAGGAGGCGTAGTCGTGGCATCCGCAAGAGCTAGGAAAGCCCAACCGACTGTGGATGAGATCATCGCCCTTCTCAAGAAGACGGATTTGCCGACAGTTGTATGCGAGGGATCCGATGATCTAATAGTCTACCGACGTTTCGAGGAGCATTTGAGCCACATTGGTGTGTCCATTCTGCCTGCAGGGGGACGAGAAAATGTACTTGAAGTTTTTGAGAGACGCGGTGAGATTCCAACCTCAGTGCGGCTTGCATTCATCGCTGATCGCGACACATGGGTCAATACTGAGATTCCTACAGCATATGTAGCGCCTGCACTCTGCCTCACCTCTGGGTATTCGATAGAGAACGATGTTATAGCTGACGGAAATCTCGAGGGTCTTTTGGTTGGTTCCGAAGTGACGAGCTATAAAGCGGAGCTTGAGGAGTTTCTCGATTGGTACGCTTTGGCACTTTCTCGCCATCTGGCTAATCCGTCTGATTCCATTTCGAACCATCCTGATCACGTATTGGATGCCACTGCAAAGCCCGCGCTTATAGCGCTGCGTCCAGGAGAAATGTATCCAGTCGAGTTGAGAGCTGCACTGTCTTCCCATTACGGAATGCTTGTCCGAGGAAAATCGCTGCTTTTTCTCTTGATTCGAAACACGAATACTCGTCCTGGTCTGCCGAGGCATACAGACAAGGCTCTGCTGGAGATTGTTGCTGCTCGTCCAGGGGCACTGTTAGCGAAACTTAGGGAAGCGGTTGAAGCCGCGTTTGTGTTGACCTAGCGGCAACGTTAATGGCACGCCTTTCGAGCCCTCCATCGAGAGGACATTACCGGCGAGTTGGGCGCTGCCGCTCATGGCGAACATTAATCACAGCTTCGCTTGGGTGCGCCATTGAAGGAAGGTACCTTGGACTTCTTTCGTTCCATCACAATGCTGAGGTTTTGCTAATCACTATGTCGCGGCCTTGTGCGACTGCGCTTCGTCCACGCCCACCTGTGTGCGCTTGAGCCGCAGGCTCAGCACCAGCGCCAGGCCGATGAGGCCGAGGGTAAGCGTCCGACGATCGCCGTCTTGCCAGTTATTCAGCAGTCCGGGTTGATCTCGTCGGTGAACTCGCCCTCATTCCATGCGCGGGCGATGGCGGCATCGAGGCGGGTCAGAAGCTGGTGGAGGGATTCACCATCGCGGCGCTGTAGCATCGCCAGGCATTCACTCTCGTCACTTGCCACTGCGGGACACTCAACCGGGCCGACAGCGCCGAGCGAGATCTGGCCCCCATTTGAGATCAGCCAGTCCACGTTCTTGAGCGCTGCCAGCGGGTCGGCGGCGGGATACTTCATCAGGCGGCCTTCTGTTCGGGAGCCGGCACCTTCAGCTCGACCTTCCACGGCAACAGCTCGTCGACACGATTGACCGGATGCTCGGCGATGCGGCCGATCACATGACGCAGGTAGGCCTCGGGGTCGAGGCCGTTGAGCTTGGCCGAGCCGATCAGGCTGTAGATCGCCGCCGCACGCTCGCCCCCGGCGTCGGAGCCCGCGAAGAGGAAATTCTTCCGACCCAGGGCGACCGTGCGCAGCGCCCGTTCGGCGGCGTTGTTGTCGATCTCGATGCGCCCGTCGGTGCTGTAGCGCACGAGCGCGTCCCAGCGGGCGAGCGCATAGCGGATCGCCTCGGCCAATGCCGATTTCTGCGAGAGTTGTTTGAGCGTGGCGTCGAACCAGGCGCGTAGCGCGACCAGCACGGGGCCAGCGCGCGCCTGCCGCTCGGCCCGGCGCAGTTCGGGCGGTTTGCCGCGAATCGCCTCTTCAACCGCGTACAGCAGGCCGATCTGCTTGAGCGCCTCGGCCGCCAGGGGCGAGGCCTGCGCCTTGTGCAGATCGTAGAACTTGCGCCGCACATGCGCCCAGCAGGCGGCCTCCTGGATGGCCCCGCCCAGATAGAGCGGCGCGAATCCGGCAAAGGCATCTGCCTGCAGCACGCCCTTGAAGCGCGCGAGGTGGCGTTGCGGGTGCTCGCCCCGGCGATTGGGCGAGTAGGCGAACCACACGGCCGGGGGCGTCTCGTCGCCTGCAGGGCCGTCGTCACGCACGTAGGTCCACAGCCGACCGGTCCGGGTCTGGCCTTCGCCCGGCGAGAGTACCGGCACCGGTGTGTCATCGGCGTGCAGCTTGGTGGCCGAGAGCACATGCTTGCGCAGCGCCTCGACCAACGGGCGCAGCAGCGCATTGCATTGCCCCACCCAGTCGGCCAGCGTGGAGCGCTCGAGTTCGACACCCTCCCGAGCGTAGATGGTGCTCTGGCGGTACAGCGGCAGGTGATCGCAATACTTCGCGACCAGCACATGGGCCAGGAGCCCCGCGCCGGCCAGCCCCCGGGCGATCGGTCGCGCGGGCGCGTTCGCCTGCACGATCGTGTCGCAGCGGCTGCAGGCGAACTTCGGGCGCACATGACGGATCACCCGGAAGCTCGCCGGCACGTACTCGAGCATCTCGCTGACGGTCTCGCCCAGCTTCTTGAGCGAGGCGCCACAGGCTGGGCAGTCGCACGCCGAAGGCAGGTGCTCCTCAATGTCGCGTGGCAGATGATCGGGGAGCGGTTTGCGGGGCGGGGGCACCTCGCGCATATCGGCTGGCGCGGGCGGTTCGGCCGGGGTCTCGGCACGCAGGGTCTCGAGCTCCTCGAGCGAGAGCTCCAACTGGCCGAGCATCTCGTTCATCTGCTCCGAGCTGCGGCCGAACTGCATGCGGCGCAGCTTGGCGATCACCAGCTTCAGGTGCTCGATCTCGGCGGCCTGTTCGCTCACCTTCGCCCGCAGGGCGATGACTTCGTCAGGAGAGGAAACAGGGGTGTTCGACATGGCGACATGATACCGGAGCATGCCGCCAAACGCCGCCAAATGACGCTAAAAAGCTCCTATAAGCCGCTATGCAGCGCGATTCGGCGCCGTTCTGACCGGACGCCGCCAGTCGATGCCCTCGAGCAGCATCGACAACTGGGCCGGCGTCAGCGCCACGGTCCCATGAGTCACCTGCGGCCAGACGAATTTACCGTTCTCGAGCCGCTTGGCGAACAGGCACAGCCCGTCGCCGTCCCACCACAGCACCTTGATCCGATCTCCACGCCGGCCCCGGAACACGAAGATCTGTCCGCTGAAGGGATCGGCTTGGAGTTGGGTGTGAACGAGCGCGGCCAGGCCGTCGAAGCCGCGCCGCATGTCGGTGATCCCGGCTGCGATCCAGATCCGCGTGCCCGCAGGCGGGACGATCACCGCAGCAGCACCGCGAGAACCTGCGCGAGCACCTGGGCGTCGGGACGTCCTTCGACAGTCAGCCGTGCGCCCTTGCGCTCGATCGTCAGCCGACCGAACGCGGCCGCTGGGGTATCGAGCATCTCGGGCGCGTCCTCATCGTCGGTGTCGGCGAGGATGATCGGCACGAACGCAGCCACCCCCAGGCGACCTTCCTGGTAGGCCTTGCGCCACGCGAAGATCTGGTTGGCGTTGACGTCGTGTTGGCGCGCGAGACGCGACACGGAGGCGCCCGGCTGCAGCGACTGTTCGACGACGGTGCGCTTGAAATCGATCGAATGGCGGCGGTATGGGCCGCGCGGGCCGCGATGCGGGCGTTGGTCCAAATTTGTGTCCATGAAATCCATTGTGGGCACAAAGTTGGGTGCCCCCTCCGAGGGGGTGATCGTCAGCGACAGCTACGCTGAAGGGAAGACGGCATTGGGCGGACGCTTACGGCCGAGGAGCATGTAGCCCACGTTGGTGAGGGCGGTATTCAGGCCGGCGATGTTGGCTTCGGCGAGCACGGTGTTGGCCGACAGGCCGGCCTCGCCCAGGCGGGTGGCGACTTCGGCGGGCAGTTCGCGGGCGCGGCTGCCGGTGGCGCGGGCCAGCGCCTCCAGGCTCGCCGTGTCGAGCCCTAGCGCTGCGGTCTGGCGCATGATTGCGTCCTGCGTGGCGTAGGCCAGGCTGGCGCCGAACACCGCCAGCGACAGCGACGAGCCGGTGGGGCTGCCGAGGTCGCGGAACATGCTGAACAGGCCGCTGCCGGCGCCCATGTTCTTGGCGGGCACCGCGCCCAGCGCCAGCTTCATGATCGCCGGGGTGTTGCAGCCGATCGACAGGCCCATGATGCAGGCTACCGCGATCACCATCCACAGCGGCGTGGTGACGTCGATGTTGAGGAAGAGCAGGGTGCCGCCAAGGCTGGCGAGCATGGCGATGATGACCAGTACGCGCGGCTCGATGCGGTCGACCAGCTTGCCTGCGATCGGCGAGCTGATGAGCCCGCTGCCGTACAGGAACAGGGTGACGAAGCCGAACTGCGCGGCCGTGCCGCCCGGGCGGCTGTTGATGAAGAAGGCCAGCGAGTAGACGACGCCGCTGGAGAAGATCATGTGCAGCCAGTAGATCGCCGAGGGCGTGGCGAAGGCGCCGCGCGACAGGATGCCGAGGTCGATCACCGGGTTCGGCGCGCGCTTGCTGTGGCGCCACAGCACCACCAGCGCGCTGATGCCCACGACCACGATGGCCCAGGTGATGGGCGATTCCTTGCCGAAGTTGGTTGCCCAGGTGGGCAGCGACAGCAGCGAGGCGATGACGGCAAACAGCAGCATCGCACCGGTGTAGTCGAAGGCGGCCTGGTGCTTGGCGGGGGCGATCTCGGGCACCAGCATGCGCACGGGGACGAGGCCGACCAGGGTGAGCGCACCGCTGATCCAGTACACGCTGGGCCAGCCCAGGCGGTCGATCAGCAGGCCGCCGAGCAGGCCGCCCGAGGCCGCGCCGAAAGTCATCGTGAAGGCGAGGATGCCCAGCGCCAGGCCGCGCTTGTTGTCCGGGAACAGGTGCGCCGCATACGCGAACACGCCGGGCAGGATGCAGGCCGCGCCCAGGCCCTGGACGAAGCGGGCGCCGAGGAAGAACCCGAAGTTGGGCGCCCAGGCGGCGGCGAACTCCGACACTGCGAACACCAGCATGCCGATCGTGATCACCCGCTTGCGCCCGTACTGGTCGCCCAGGCGGCCCATGATCGGCGCGAACACGGTCAGTGCCAGCGAGTACAGGATCAGGATCAGCGCCGACATGTTCACCGGAATGCCGAAATGCCGGGTCACGCTCGGCAGCGCAGGGGCCTGGAAGGCGGCAGCCTCGATGGTGATGAAGGTGCCGAACAGCAGCGCGGCATACACCGCCCAGGCTGAGCGCGTGTCGGTACGTGAATCCATGGGCTGTCTCCGTATGCAGCGCATGCGGATGCGCGCCGCCTTGTTCTGTCGGGCGGATGGTCGGGCCCGGGGGGTGGGGACACATCGTCCGATGGGACTAAAGCGGGCTCGGAAACGGAGGCCGGCGATCGGCACCCGGTTCGCTGCCGAATGTCGGGTTTCGCTTGCCTTGTCCATCGTCCGTTCAGACGAAGTGTCGCCGAGGGTCCTGCTCTTAGACTCGCTGCAAGCGCTGCGAAAAGCTGCGACGCATCACCAGATGCATGCGCGCCGCTGGTCGCGGCAGGGTCCCGCAGGCGCCGCCGTCGATCGGGCGCGCCTCACACAACAGCAGGAGACGAACTTGGCTGAACAGGAATGGATGTCCGAAGTGCGTGCCAAGGTGGGTCGCGAGTACGGTCGCGTCTACGCCTGGGACGAGGTCAACGCGCCGATGATCCGCCAGTGGTGCGAGGTGATGGGCGTCGATAACCCGCTCTACCTCGATGCGGATTACGCCGCCACCACCGAGTTCGGCGGCATCGTGGCGCCGCCGGCGATGCTGCAGGCCTGGTGTCTCGAAGGCCTGCACATGAACAACTACGCGCCGGGTTCGACTGACGAAAACCCGTACGAAGTGCTCAAGATCATGGAAGCGCACGGCTACCCCTCGGTGGTGGCGGTGAATTCCGACCTCAGCTTCGAGCGCTACGTGACGCTGGGTGAAAAGCTCTACTACACCACCCGCCTGGATGCGGTCGGCGAGGAGAAGACCACCGCGCTCGGCACCGGCTACTTCGTCACCCTCATCATGAGCTTCTTCTCGCAGAAGCCCGGTGGTGACGAGGGTGGCGACGAGCGGGTCGGCCAGTTGCTGTTCCGCGTGTTCAAGTTCCGTCCCGCCAACGTGCCCAAGCCGGTGGAGAAGGGTGCGGCGCCTGCGGTACCCAAGTTCAAGCGTCCCAAGCCGGGCGTCAGCGACGACACCCGCTTCTTCTGGGAAGGCGCCGCCGCCGGCAAGCTGCTGATCCAGCGCTGCACCCGCTGCGGCACGCTGCGCCATCCGCCGGCGCCGGTGTGCATCAAGTGCCATTCCTTCGACTGGGACACCGTCGAGGCTTCCGGCAAGGGCAGCATCTACTCCTTCGTCGTCATGCACTACCCCGAGGTGCCGCCCTTCGAGCATCCCAACCCGATCGGCCTCATCGAACTCGACGAGGGCGTGCGCCTGATCGCCGGCCTGGTCGGCGTCAAGCGCGACGAGGTCAAGATCGGCCAGCGCGTGCAGGTCGAGTTCCAGTCCTTCGACGACGGCGAGCTGACCCTGCCGATGTTCCGCCCGGTTGCGGCCTGAGGAGAAGAGCATGGATTTCCAACTGACTGACGACCAGCGCGCCATCGCCGACATGGCAGGCAGCCTGTTCGGTGACTTGTGCACCGACGACCGCCTGCGCGCCTTCGATACCGCCGGCGAGCCCTTCATGGCCGACCTGTGGAAGCAGTGCGTCGAAACCGGCCTGCATGCGCTGGCCATTCCCGAGCAAGCGGGCGGCAGCGGGCTGGGCATGACCGAGCTGATGCTGGTGCTCGAGGCCCAGGGGCGCGGCCTCGGCCACGTGCCGCTGTGGCGCCACCAGCTCGCCGCCGCCACGCTGGCGCGCTTCGGTGGCGCCAGCGGTGCCGAGATCGCTACGGCCGCCGCCGAGAGCAAGCTGATGATCACGCTGGCGCTCGGTGCCGCGGCGCGTGCCCACGGCATCGCGCTCAAGGCCCGCCGCGAGGGCGACGGCTGGGTGCTGGATGGCAAGGTGGCCGCCGTGGCGCTGGGTGCGGAAGTGTGCCGCGCGCTGCTGCTGGCCGAGACCGACGACGGCCCCCGCCTGGTGTCGGTGGACCTGCGTGCAGCCGGCATCGAGAAAGTACCGGGCGTGTTCACGCATCGCGAGGCGGTCGCCGACCTCGGCTTCAACGCCCACCGCCTTGCGGCGGACGCAGTGCTGCCCGAGGCCGCGCTGCCCTGGCTGGAGCAGCGAGCGATCGCCGCGCTGGCCGCGCTGCAGCTGGGCGTGAGCACCGAGCAGGTACGCCGCACGGTCGAGTACATCAACGACCGCCGCCAGTTCGACCGCGCCATCGCCACCTTCCAGGCCGTGCAGATGAGCATGGCCGACGCCCACATCGCCATCGAGGCGCTGCGCTCCGCGCTGTGGCAGCTGGTGTATCGGCTGGATGCCGGCCTGCCGTCGCCGTCCGAGGCGCTGGCGGTCAAGTACCTCGCCAGCGAATGCGGCCACCTCGTCGGCCACAAGGCGCAGCACGTGCATGGCGGCATCGGCGTCGATCTGACCTACCCGATCCACCGCTACCTGTACTGGAGCCGCGCGCTCGGCATCACCCTGGGCGGCAGCGCCGCCACGCTCGAACGACTCGGCGACTGGCTCGCCAACAACGACAAGCTGGGATGGAAATATGACCTCGAAGAACAGCAAGCGCTTCTGGAGCCGCGCGCTCGGCATCACCCTGGGCGGCAGCGCCGCCACGCTCGAACGACTCGGCGACTGGCTCGCCAACAACGACAAGCTGGGATGGAAATATGACCTCGAAGAACAGCAAGCGCTTTGACGACGTGCGCCTCGGCGAGGCGCTGCCCGAGCTGGCGATCCCGATCACCACGACGCTGATCGCCTCGGCGGCGATCGCCACCCGCGACTACTTCCCCGGCCACCACGACATGGAGGCCGCCCAGCAGCTCGGCTCGCCGCACGTGTTCATGAACATCCTCACCACCAGCGGCCTCACCCAGCGCTTCGTGGAAGGCTGGGCCGGTCCGGCGGCGCGCTTCAAGGATCTCCGGATCAAGCTCGGCGCGCCCAACTACCCGGGCGACACCATGACTTTCAGCGGCGAGGTCGTCCGCACCGATGCGGCCAGCCGCGAGGTGGACGTCGCCCTCAAGGGCAAGAACTCGATGGGCAGCCATGTGACCGGCACGGCCACGCTGGTGCTGCCCTGACACGCGGAGAACCGAACACATGACGGATATGTCCCTTTCCGGCCGCGCCGCCATCGTTGGCCTGGGCGCGACCGAATTCTCCAAGAACTCCGGCCGCACCGAGCTGCGCCTGGCCATGGAATCCACCCTGGCCGCGCTGGCCGATGCCGGCATCGACCCCTCCGAGGTCGAAGGCTTCTCGTCCTACACCATGGACAAGGTGCCCGACTACGAGATCGCGCGCCTGCTCGGCTGCAAGAACGTCAAGTTCTTCTCGCAGATCCCGCACGGCGGCGGCGCCGCCTGCGCGCCGGTGGTGCATGCCGCGATGGCGGTGGCCACCGGCCTGGCCAAGGTGGTGGTGGTGTTCCGCGCCATGAACGAGCGTTCGTGGTACCGCTTCGGCACCGGCACCTACGGCTTTGGCGACACGCCGATCTTCGAGAACGTGAACTACGGCTGGTACATGCCCTACGGCTTCCACACCCCGGCCGCCTGGGTGGGCATGTTCGCCCAGCGTTACATGCACGAATACGGCGCCACCAGCGAGGACTTCGGCCGCGTGTCGGTCGCCGTGCGCGACTTCGCCGCCACCAACCCGGCCGCCTTCTTCTACGGCAAACCGATCACGCTGGAAGAGCACCAGGCCTCGAAGTGGATCGCCGAGCCGCTGCGCCTGCTCGACTGCTGCCAGGAATCCGACGGTGCGGTGGCGATGGTCATCACCTCGGCCGAGCGCGCCCGTGACCTCAAGCAGAAGCCGGTCATCATCAAGGCCGGTTCGCAGGGCATCACCGAAGGCCAGCAGAGCATGACCTCCTACTACCGCGACGACATCACCGGCCTGCCGGAGATGGGCGTGGTGGCCAAGGAGCTCTACGCCCAGTCCGGCCTCGGCCCCGACGCCTTCCAGACCGCCGTCATCTACGACCACTTCACCCCCTTCGTGCTGCCGCAGCTGGAAGAGTTCGGCTTCTGCAAGCGTGGCGAGGCGAAGGACTTCATCCGCGCCGGCGAGCACGCCCGCGGCGGCAAGCTGCCGATCAACACCCACGGCGGCCAGCTCGGCGAGGCCTACATCCACGGCATGAACGGCGTCGCCGAGGCGGTGCGCCAGGTACGTGGCACGGCCGCCAACCAGGTGGCCGATGTCGAGAACGTGCTGGTCACCGCCGGTACCGGCGTGCCCACCAGCGGCCTCATCCTCGGCGTCGCCTGAGCGAAGGAGAAGGAACGATGTTCGTCGATCTGACCCCGGAACAACACGCGCTGCGCCTGCAGGTGCGCGATTACTTCCAGACCCTGATGACCCCCGAGCTGCGCAGCGAGCTGCGCGGCAAGGAAGGCGGCGAGCTGTACCGCAACACCATCCGCAAGATGGGCGCGGACGGCTGGCTGGCGGTGGGCTGGCCCAAGGAGCACGGCGGCCAGGGCTATGCCGCCACCGAGCAGCTGATCTTCTTTGAAGAGGCCAACATCGCCGGCGCGCCGCTGCCCTTCGTCACCATCAGCACGGTCGGCCCGGCGCTGATGGAGGCGGGCACCGAGCTGCAGAAGAAGAAGTTCCTGCCCGGCATCGCCGCCGGCGAGATCATGTTCGCCATCGGTTATTCGGAGCCGGAGGCGGGCTCAGACCTCGCCACGCTCAAGACCAGCGCGCGGCTCGAAGGCGACCACTTCGTGGTCAACGGCAACAAGCTGTGGACCTCGGGCGCCGAGGCCGCCGACTACGTCTGGCTCGCCGCGCGCACCGACCCCAACCTGCCGCGCCACAAGGGCGTGTCCATCCTGATCCTGGACACCACGGTGGAAGGCTTCTCGCACACCGTCATCCCCACCTGCAGCAACCCCACCGCCGCCACCTACTACGACAACGTCAAGGTGCCCAGGGACATGCTGGTGGGCGAGCTCAACGGCGGCTGGAAGTTGATCACCGCCCAGCTCAACCACGAGCGCCTGGGCCTGGGCTCGTGGTCGGACAAGGTCGTCGCCCTGTTCCGCCGCGTGCTGCTGTGGGCCAAGGCCCAGGACGAGAACGGCCGCCGCGCGGTCGATGCGGCCTGGGTGCGCAGCCTGCTCGCCGAGTGCTATGCCAGGATCGAGGCCATGCGGCTGATCAACTTCCGCATCGCCGCCGACCTCGAGCGCGGCCACATGGACGTGGCGCTGGCTTCGGCCACCAAGGTGTACGGCTCGGAGTCGGTGGTCGATATCCTGCGCAAGCTGTCCGAGATCGTCGGCGCCAGCGGCCTGGTGCGCGAAGGCTCGGCCGCCGCGGCCCTGCTCGGCGAGCTGGAGTACGAAGTGCGCGCCTCGGTCACGCTGACCTTCGGCGGCGGCACCAACGAGATCCAGCGCGAACTGGTGGCACAGTTCGGCCTCGGCATGCCGCGTTCGCGCTGAACCCCGCACAGGAAGAAGACATGAGCACCCTCGAAGATTTCCGCCGCGAGACCCGGGCCTGGCTCGAGGCCAACTGCCCGCCCTCGATGCGCACCGCGATGCCCGACGGCGAGCTGGTATGGGGCGGGCGCACGGTCGAGTTCAAGCACGAGGACCAGCGCCTGTGGTTCGAGCGCATGCGCGACAAGGGCTGGTTCTGCCCCGACTGGCCGGCCGAGTATGGCGGCGGCGGGCTGACGCCGGAGCAGAACGCGGTGCTCGAGGCCGAAATGCGCCGCCTGCGCTGCCGCCCGCCGCAGATCAACCTCGGCATCTGGATGCTGGGCCCGGTGATCCTCGAGTTCGGCAGCGAGGCACAGAAGCGCGAGCTGCTGCCGCCGATGGCGCGCGGCGAGATCCGCTGGTGCCAGGGCTTCTCCGAGCCCAACGCCGGCTCCGACCTTGCCAGCCTCAAGACCAGCGCGGTCGATGCCGGCGACCACTTCGTGGTCAATGGCACCAAGATCTGGACGTCCTACGGCGACAAGTCCGATTGGATGTACATGCTGGTGCGCACTAACCCCGACGTGCCCAAGCAGCAGGGCATCAGCCTGCTGGTGGTTGACATGGCGTCGCCGGGCATCGAGGCGCGGCCGATCGACCTCATCAGCGGCAAGTCGTCCTTCTGCCAAGTGTTCTTCTACAACGTCCAGGTGCCCCGGCACCAGCTGATCGGTCCGCTCAATGGCGGGTGGACGCTGGCCAAGGCGCTGCTGCAGCACGAGCGTCGGGCGATGTCCAAGTTCGGCGAGTTTGCCTTGCCGACGCACTTCGACCTGCTGTCGATTGCCGGCAAGTACCTGCCTGCGCCGTCCGCCTCGTCACCGGCCGATATCGCGCTGCGGCAGCGCGTGTTTGCGATGGCAATGGACGAGATGGCCTACAGCCTGACGGCCCAGCGCATGGGGGAAGAGGCGCGTGCGCGCAGGAATGTGTCCGGCCTGATGTCGATCATGAAGCTGGTGCATTCCGAGCAGGAGAAGGACAAGTTCGAAGTGCTGGCCGACGTGCTTGGCCACCGCGCGCTGGGCTGGGAAGGCGAGGCCTTCGAGGCGCAGGAACTGGCGCTGACGAAGGCCTGGCTGGGCAGCTTCGCGCAGACCATCGCCGGTGGTTCGTCCGAGGTGCAGTTGAACGTGATCGCCAAACGGGTGCTGGAGCTGCCCGAAGGCAACAGCGGCAAGCAGGGCAAGTGAGGAGCAGGGTGTCATGAGTCTGGTTTATTCCGAAGAGCAGCAACTGCTGGCCGACACAGCCGCCGAGTTCCTGATGGCGAAAAGCCCGGTCGCCGCCCAGCGCAAGCTGCGTGATGCGGGCGTAGCCGAGGGTTTTGACGCCGCGCTGTGGCGCGAGATGGTCGACATGGGCTGGAGCGCCATCCCCTTCCCCGAGGCGGTTGGCGGCCTGGCCTTTGGTTGCAAGGGACTGGGGGCGGTATTCGAACAGATTGGCCGCAACCTGTCGGCCTCGCCGCTGTTGTCGAGCGTCGTGCTCGGCGGTGGTGTGATCGAGCTGGCCGGTTCCGCGGCTCAGCAGGCCGAATGGATGGCGGCGCTGATTGCTGGCGAAAAGCGGATTGCGCTGGCGCTTGACGAGCAGTCGCGCCATGACCCAGCCGCCGTTGCCTTGAATGCGACGCGTGACGGAGAGGACTACGTGCTCAATGGCGCCAAGGCGTTCGTCGCCGACGGCATTGGGGCGGATGCCTTCGTCGTTGCCGCACGCACCGGCGGACTGGCGGGCGAGCGTGCAGGCATCAGCCTGTTCCTCGTGCCGGCCGGTGCGCCGGGCTTGCAGGTGTCAGCCATGAAGACCCTGGATGCGCGCAATCACGCCAATCTCGTGCTGCAGGACGTACGCCTTGCTGCAGCGACGCTGCTGGGGGTCGAGGGTGAGGGATTCCGGGCACTCGACGCGGCCCTGGACCGGGGGCGCGTCTGTCTGGCTGCCGAACTGCTGGGCGCCACGCAAAGCCTGTTTGACGCGACAGTCGAGTACCTGAAGACGCGGGTGCAGTTTGATGTGCCGATTGGCAGCTTTCAGGCCTTGCAGCACCGTGCAGCATGGTGTTTTGCCCAGCTGCAGCTTGCGCGCAGTACGGTGATGGCCGGGCTGGCTGCGCTGGACGATCCCGCGCTCGATGCTGCGGCCCGTGCGCGCATGGCCAGCCTGGCAAAATGGAAGGCGGGCGAGGTTGCACATCGCATCAGTCGCGAGGCGGTACAGATGCATGGCGGCATGGGCGTCACTGACGAGCTGGACGTCGGCCTGTACCTGAAGCGTATCCGCGTTGCTCAGGCCAGCTTGGGCGATGGTGACTTCCATGTACAGCGTTTCGGCGAACTGAGCCCGCAGTAGGCGCATCCGTGCCGGACCGGTATAGGGCAGTGCATGCGCGGGCTGACTGAGGCGCCCACACTCGAGTCGCTGCAGGCGCAGTACGGTGCTGCCTTCAAGTGGCTGGCGCTGGCTGTGGTTGCGCTGGCGACCATTGCCGCCGTGCTTGCCACCAGCAGCTTCAACGTCGCTGTGCCGGCGCTCGGGCAGCATTTCGGTCTGGGGCAGGATCGGGTGCAGTGGGCGGTCACCGGCTTTCTGGCCGCGCTCACGGTGGCCATGTTGCCGACGCCGTGGCTGCTTGACCGAGTCGGCTTTCGCCGCTTGTTCCTGGGGGCCAACCTGCTGCTCGCCCTGAGCAGCATTGCGGGTGCGCTGGCCGAAGGGTTTGGTTTTCTGGTCGCGATGCGTGTTGTGCAGGGCGTGGCCGCCGGCCTGCTGCAACCCTTGCCGATGCTGCTGGTGATGCGCCTGTTTCCGGCCGGCAGTCAGGGCAGGGCACATGGCCTGCTGGGCTTTGGCATCGTGCTGGCCCCGGCCGTGGCCCCTTCCGTGGCCGGCGTGCTGCTCGATCATTTCGGCTGGCCGGCGATCTTCCTGATGAGCCTGCCATTCTGCGTACTGGCGGGTGGGCTTGGCCTGCGCCTGTTGCCCCGCGCTGCGTCAGCCGCACGCCATCCGTTCGACTGGCTGGGTGTCGGCCTGCTGTGCGCGGCCTCCTTGCTGGCAATCGATTTCATTGCCAGCCTCCGGCAGTACGGGCCAACCGGGGCCTGGACGTTGGCGGTGCTGGCCTTGAGCGTGCTGTGCGTCATCGGGTTTGTGCGTCATGCCGGGCGTGTCAGTCATCCCATTGTCGGATTGGGCTTGTTCCGTGAGCGCTGCTTTACCATGGGCGCGGTGGTGGGCGTGAGTTATGGCTTTGGCCTGTACGCTTCCACCTACCTGATCCCGGTGTTCCTGCTCAATGCGCTTGGCTACGATGCGACCCTTGCCGGGCTCGCCCTGCTGCCTTCCGGCCTACTGCTGGCACTTGCGATTCCCGCTGGCGGGCTGCTTGCCGATCGCTATGACCCGCGCTGGATCACGATGATCGGCCTGGCGCTGTTCGGTGTGTCGTTCGTGCCCTATGCACTGCGCGGCGGTGCCATCAGCTATGAGGAGGTCGTGGCCTACAGTCTGCTGGGGCGTCTTGGCCTTGGCCTGACCATTCCTGCGCTGACCGTCGCTTCGCTCAGTCGTGTGACAGCCTCGCACTATGGGCAGGCCGCAATGGTCAGCAACTACACCCGTCAGTTTGGTGGTGTGCTGGGGGTGGCCATTGTTGCGGTGTTCGTCGAGTGGCGCACCATGACGCATGGTGAGGCGGCAGATCTTGCACTCGCCTATGCGGAAGCTTTCATGCTGTTGGCGGGGTGCTTCGGCTTGGCGTTGGTCGCCGCCTGGCAGATGAAGGCGAGGGCCGGCAGCGACTGAACGCCATTGAACGGCTTGATGCGTGCGTGGCCGGTTTGCAGTCAACCGTCCCGGGTGCGGGGTGGCCAGACGCGCTCCGGCCAGATGGTGTCGGTTGTGCTGTGAATGAAGGCGCGTGCAGTACGGGCATAGTCCCAGCGTTCGATCAGGCAGTGGCGGTGATCCTCATGCTCGCCCCAGCGCAGGATGTTAACCGAATTGGATGCGTTGGGGCGGGTGCGAGACGAGATGGCGGTGCCGGCCTGCAGCACCCATAGCGGGCGTGCCAGTCCGTGCACCTCCAGGGTGTAGGGCAGGTGGATGTGACCCCCCATGATCAGATCGGCGCCCGCTGCGGACCAGGCCTTGAGCGCCGCACGATGGCCGCGCAGCAGTGGGGTCCGCTTCTCGGTCCTCGGAACGGCGATGGGCTGATGCACCACCACCACGCGCAGTTGCCCGGGGTGAGCCGTGGCCAGCAGGCCGCTGACGCGACCGATCTGCTTGCCGGAGAGCTCGCCGTTGCGGTGTCGCCAGCTGCGGGTGGTATTGACGCCGATCACAAGCAGGTCTGGCGAGGTGTGCACCGGCTCCAGGTCTGTGCCGAACACCCTGGCATAATGGGCATAGGGTCGGGTCATTCGCGTCCACAGGTTGAACAGGTCGATGTCATGGTTTCCCGGCACCGCCAGAACAGGTGCGCCCAGACGATCGACGAAGGCTTTGGCGGCACGGAACTGTGCGGACGTCGCGCGTTGGGTGATATCACCCGACAGCACCACCAGCGTGGGGCGCTGCTGCAGGGCCAGCGTCACCAGGGCCTCGACCACCGCGGCCCGTTCGGTGCCGAAATGGGTATCGGAGATCTGCAGTATCACGCTCATGTCATGGTCCGGGTGGGCGCGTGGCGCTTGTGCTTGCAGGCGCCTTGAGCAGGTACAAGGGTTTATCCAGCACACGGATGTCGATGGGGGTGCGCATGCGTGCAACCTCGCCATCAAACGCGATCTTGACGGTCCTGTGACCGCGTGACAGCCGGGGTTTCACCACCATGCTCAGGAATTCGAAGCTCTCGATCCCGGCCGCTTCACCCAGCCGGCCCATGGCGCCGTGCAACATCAAGCGGATCATCGCCACCGTGCCGATGGGGCGTAGCACCAGTGCCGCCAGGCTGCCGTCGCCCGGCGTGCCGGCAAGGGTGTCAGCCGGTTCGGCGCCAAACTGCTGCAACTGCAGCGGATTGTTGCCGATGAACAGTGTCAGGGTCTGCAGATCACGGACGTCGATGCCGGTGTCGATGTGCAGGCGCAGCCGGCGCTGGGCGCGCAGCAGGGTGTTGCATGCGGCGATGAAGGCAACCCACAGGCTGCGTCCGAAGCGGGCCTTGAAGGCCTCGCGGTCTTGCAGCAGCTCAGGGTAGATGCCCAGGCTGGCATTGACGAGGAACACCCGGTCGTTGATGCCACCGACCTGCACCGGCTGTGGCCGGGCATCCAGCAACAGCCGGGCCGCTGCCGATGGTTCGGTGGGAATGCCGTGGGCCCGGGCGAAATAATTGAAGGTGCCATACGGAATGACTCCCATCGCACAGCCGGCCGCATGTGCCGCCTGGGCCACCGTGTTGAGGCTGCCGTCGCCGCCAACTGCAATCACCGCAGTATTGCGCTCCAGCGCCCGCACCGCTGCCGCGGTGGCTACCTGTGCCAGATTGCCTGGGTTGCAGCTCAGCAACTCGCCCTTGCGTCCGTGGCTGGCCAGGGCAGCCTGGATGACCGCGCGTTTGGCATCGAGGTCCAGGGCACCCGCCGAGGCGTTGATCACGAACAGCAAGGGCGATGCCGGGTCAATGGCGGGAGCCGGCGGGCAGCCGCGCCATGCGCCGTTCGCGCCATCCCGCTCGGTGGGTAAACAATCGGTCATGTCCTTATCGGTGGCCTCCGGGTGACGGCATCATCGAGCGTGTCTGCATGCTGCCATGGTTTGATGTGCCTGTCCTGTGGCACGATGCACCGGGCGAGCGGCGGGGCGGGGAACCGGCAAGTGCTGCTTCGCGTCTGACCATCCAAATGTGCCGGCAGCTCGATCAGCGCATGTCGGCTCCGGTCTGGTTGATTGGGGGAATCTGTAGCATCGTGACAGACAAGCTTCTTGCCTCGCAAAGCCGGTCCGCTTGTTCCAGGGAGCGACGGAGGGTGTTCGTGGAGCGCATCGCCGACGCCCAGCTTGCCGCGCTGGGAGGCACGATGGCCGACACCGTCGGCCAGAGCCATCGGCAGCGGCTGGTATGGTTGAGCATGCTGGCGATGCCGCTGCTCTTTCCGGTGGCCTTGCCGGGCATGGCTTCCGCGGTGGGGGCGTTCTGCCTGTTCATCGCACTCGGGCTGTGTCTCGGTCAGCCAGTGCCGCTGCCGCGCTGGCTGGCTCAGCGCGAGCTCAACGGCCGTGCCGTCACCGTGCTCAAGCGGGCGGTCGACCGGGTCGTCGGTGTAGTGGCGCGGCTGGGGCGGCCACGCATGCTCGCGCTCAGCAACAGACCCGCGCGGGTGGCAAATGGGGTGATGCTTTCGCTTGCCGGTTTGTCGATGATGGTGCCTGTGCCCATCATCAGCTTTGACAACGTGTTGCCGGCACTTGCCATCGTGCTGATCTCGTGGGGGCTGCGTCTTCGCGATGGCCTGATGCTGCTGACGGGCCATCTGGTCACGTTGGCCGCACTCGCTTCGGTCGCGCTGCTATGGTGGGGCGGCGCCCGGCTTGCAACCGAGATGATTTCGCGGGTCGCGCAGTTCTTGCCGTGGTGATTGATCTTTCGCGTCAAGGCAACGCTGGATGGTTTGCATCTGCCTGAACGGCATCGCGCTGCTGCGGGGGAGGCCTGAGGGGGCGCTCCACCCGCCTGATGTCAGTCTTTGCGGTTCGCGTCGCTCAGGCGCTGGCGCGGATGGCCTTGATCGCCTCTGTGACTGCAGCGTCGTTTGCAGGATCGGTCGGCACTGTGAGCGTGATGCGATCTACCAGCCCGCCAAAACGCGTAGCGAGCTGCTCCGGCAACTCGTCGTAGCGTCCTGAGACCAGAAAGGTGTCGAGCACCTCGTCGGTGAACACGGCCGGCATGTCTTTCCAGCGCCCCTCGCGGGTAAGTGCGAGCAGCGCTTCACCGACGTGCTGCCAGCCGAACAGTTCCAGGCTGGCCCAGTAGGCCGGGGTGGAGAACAGGAAGGCGAGCATGTCGCGGAAGCGTTCGCGCTCGGCGGCGACGGTGGCGTCGTCCGGCCCGGTGGCAACGAACTGGCTGGCGCTGATGAAGGGCTTGGCGCGCCCGGGGTCGCGCTGTGCGGTGCCGACGGCGATCTGCGGCAGGATCACTTCCTTCAGGTAACGCACCGAGGTGTTGGTCGGATGGGTGTGGATGCCGTCGGCGGTCTTGCCGACCAGCTCCAGCATCTTCGGGCCGACCGCGCCGAGCATCAGCGGCACGTCCGGGGCATCGATCGGCCCCGGGTTGAAGAAGGGCTGCAGGCGGGTGAACGTGTAGTGCTCGCCGATGTACTCGAGCCGCTCGCCGGTGCGGAAGGCGTGGAAGATGGCACGCAGCGCGCCGACGTATTCGCGCATGCCGGCGGCCGGCGGCAGCCAGCGCGCCGAGTAGCGATCCTCGATGTTCTGCTTGATCTGCGTGCCCATGCCGAGCTCGAAGCGGCCGCCCGACATCTTCTGCAGGTCCCAGGCCGCCAGCGCGACGTTCATCGGGCTGCGCGGGAAGACGATCAGCACCGAGGTGCCGACCTTGAGTTTCGAGGTTGCGGACAGCGCCTGGCAGGCGAGCAGCAGGCCGTCGTGGATCGCGTCGGACACGAACAGGCCGTCGTAGCCCATGGCTTCGACGCGGCGGGCGAAGGCGCCCATGTCGGCCAGGTTCAGGTTTTCAGGGGTGGAGGCGAAGATCTCGAACATGGGGGGAGTCCTGGGCAAGGGTCAAAGCTTGAAATCGGGCAGCGGGCCGGCGCCATCGAGGCGCATCACGGGCAGGCCGAGCTCGCGCAGCAGCGGCAGGCTCAGCGCCACCCGGCCCGACAGCGCGGCCTGCGGGCGCGAGCACAAGGCCAGGGCCGCTTCGGCCATGGCTTCCACCGGCTCCATATGGGCGAGGTCGTCGATCGAGCCGCTGACGAGCGCGCCCTCGCTGGCGACGGCCTCCACCGGGGCAAGCGTGTTCACCGCGATGTGGTCGGCGGCGAGCTCCATCGCCATGCCGGTGCTCAGGCGCTCGAGCGCGGCCTTGGTCGAGCCGTAGAGCGTGGGCGAGTGCGTGGTGTGGAAGCGGTAGGCGCGGTCCTTCGGGTCGTAGGGTGCCGGGCCGGGGCGGGTGCTGGTCGCACTCGAGAGGTTGAGGATCCAGCCGCCACCGCGCGCCTTCATCGCCGGGACGGCGAGCTGCGCGAGGTGGTGGGGCGCGAACAGGTTGACCGCATAGGCGAGCTGAACGCGCTCCGGCGACTGTGCGTAACCCGCGCCGAAACGCGCCCAGGCGGCGTTGTTGACCAGGATGTCGATGCCGCCGTAATGACCTAGCGTTTCGCCCATGATGCGCTCGCGGTCGGCGGCGCTGGCCAGGTCAGCCTGCACGCACAGGCAGTCGCCGCCCGTCGTGCGGATGCGCGCCGCGGTCTCGTCCAGCGAGCCGGGCAGCTTGCCGCCGGGTTCGCCGGTGCGCGCCACGAGCACGACCTTGGCGCCTTCGGCGGCGAAGCGTTCGGCGATTGCCGCGCCGATGCCGCGGCTGGCGCCGGTGACGATCGCCACCTTGTCCTTGAGGGTGTGGGGCATGCGGGGCTCCTTGTCAGTGCTGGCGGTAGCGGCGCTGCACGTGTTCCTGGCGGATCGCGATCTGCTGCCGGCGCTCCTCGGGCGAGATCAGGCGGGTGTCGGCCGGCAGGTGCTGGCGCAGCTCGGCAAGCGGCACCTTCTTCGCCGTGGCCCACGGCAGGTTGTCCATGGGCTTGACCGGGTAGGCCCAGCGTATCGCCATGTAGCCCTCGGGCTGGCCGGTGGTGTCGAGCCAGTTGGCGATGCCCGGGTCGGTGTGCGAGACCACCAGGCGGAAGACGTTGTCGGCATCGCGGTGCGCCTGCAGGCCGCCGAGGCTGCTCTGGTAGTTGGCGAAGTCCAGCGATTCGCCCCACATGTTGCCCAGGCTGAAGCCGATGTAAACCGGCTCCACCGGCTGGTGCATCTCGACCACCAGGGCCTCGTCGGCTGCCAGCTCGAAGATGCCGCCGCAATACACGTTGGTGGCCATGCCGCCGGCGGTGGCGAGCGAGGCGGCGTTGGGCTTGTTGAAGGGCACCTCGAATAACGCGAGGTTTTCGTTGAATCCCGCCGCCAAACAATGACAGCGACCGAACTCGGTTCAATTTCTCCGGCAAATCACCGCTTTTCTCTGCGGTGTCGCTCCGTTTTCTCTTCGAATCGCCCGGGAAATCGGCGATTCGGCCCATTTCGGGCGTCAGAAAGCCTCGATTCCGGCCTTCTGGAAGTACACCAGCCGCTTCAGGTTGTAGCAGGCGGCCATCATCGTCATCGCAAAGTTCGCTCGCGCCTGGCCGATCGTGCGGATCAGCTTGCCACCCATCTGATCGATGGCCGCGAACACGTGCTCGACACGGGCGCGCGTCTTGGCGATGCGATGGTTACGCCCTTGCTGACACTCAGACAGCGGCTTGTTGCGCGTACCCTTTCTCTGAATCTGGTTCCGGTAACCCTTGTCCTTCAACCAGTCTTCACGCCCCTTGGACGTGTAGCCCCGGTCCGCATAGACGTCTCGGCTCGTGTTCAGGGTGTAGAACACGCTCTCGAAGTGCTGGCTGTCGTGGATGCTGGCCGTACCCGTCTCGATCTTGCGGATGACCTTGTACTTCTTGTCGACGTTGATCGAGAGCTTGTAGCCGAAGTGACTCTTGCCGTGCTTCTTGGTCCAGGTGGCATCGGTGTCTTTCTGGCGCCGTTTGGCCGGTTTCCAGTCGGCCGGCATCGCCCCTTCCTTGACGAGCTTGTTCTCTTCACGGCTGTTGCGTTGCTTGGGCGCGGGCACCAGCGTGGCGTCGATGATCTGACCACCGCGGGCGATGAAACCGCGCTTGAGCAGTTGGGCCGACACGCCGTCGAACAGGACCTTCGCGCCGGCTTCACCGATGCGATTCTCGAACGTCCACATCGTCGTTCGATCCGGAATATTGATCGCGCTGGCCAACCCGCAGAAGCGCTTGTAGCTCATCCGGTCAAGCAACTGATACTCCATCTGTTCATCCGACAGGTTGTACAGCCGCTTCAACACCAGAATGCGTACCATCGTCTCGGTCGGATACGGCGGACGACCGCCTTGCGGACTCACCGGACGCGGCGCCACCCGATCCACTTCCGCCGCCAACGCCCCGAAGTCGATGTACGACTCGATTTCGGCCAGTGGATCTCCGAGCGTGTCGATCTTCTTGCGGTGATGCTCGTCGGCGAACAGGTCGGTCTTGATGGCGGTGCGTTTCTTCATGGCTGGTGGCAGAGAACGAAATCAGGACAATCCAATTTTACCAATCACAGAGGTGCCGAGGTTTTTCGAGGCGCCCTTTATTCTGCCCGTACTATGGATGGGAGCGCTGCTGCGAACCGAAGTCGGCGTGGCCATTGCCACAGTGACATCCCAGATCAAGGCGGGCTTGCTGGCGCTTCCGGATTTCGTCCGCTCGATACCGTGGGTCGGCGATTGGCTGCAGTCGCGCCTCGACAACCTGACGGGCGATCCTGACGCCTTCCGGGCACAACTTTCCGAGTGGGTGCGACAGGGTAGCGACCAAGCGGTTGCACTCATCGGCGATGTGGGACGGAACGCCGCCAAGCTCGGCTTTGCGCTGATCACCGTGTTCTTCCTTTATCGTGACGGCGAGCGTGTGCTGGCCCAGGTCCACGTGGTGCTGCACCGTTTTCTCGGCGAGCGCGTCGATGCCTACCTTGCCGCTGTCGGCGGAATGACCAAGGCCGTGGTGTGGGGCTTGATTGCGACCGCGTTGGGGCAAGGTCTGGTGGCTGGTCTGGGGTACTGGTGGGCGGGGCTTCCTGCACCGGTGCTGCTGGGCGCTGTCACTGCGTTGATTGCGATGATCCCGTTCGGCACACCATTCGCCTGGGGCTCCTTGGGCGTGTGGTTGCTCGTCAGCGGCGATACGGCAGCCGGCATCGGTCTGCTGCTTTGGGGAACCTTGGTCGTGAGCTGGGTCGACAACCTCGTTCGCCCCCTTGTCATCAGCAACGCAACCCAGATACCGTTCCTGCTCGTGATGTTCGGGGTCCTCGGTGGCTTGGCGGCATTTGGCCTGGTTGGCCTTTTCCTGGGGCCGGTCGTGCTGGCCGTCCTGATGGCGGTGTGGCGGGAATGGATCGAGGAATCAGACCTTGGTAGCCGCAACCACGCTTCATCCACAAGCAGAATTGAGCCGGCGCCGCTTCTGAAGGACAGGCCGTGATGGCACTGAAACGCTCCTTACCCACCTACTTCAGTGCCCGCTGGAACGGGCATCGGCCCGCCCGCAGCCTCTTCTGGTGGGACGTGACGATTGTCGGAACCTTGATAAACGGCATCCTGGGCCTGATTTCGCTGATCTTGCTCGCAAAAGGCGTCGATGGATCTGTCTGGTTGGCGCTTCACCTCCTGCTGATCCCCTACAACCTGTTCCTCGTCTTCAGTGTGCACCGGAATGTCGGATCCAACCTGATCCACAGGGGCGGATCGATCGCCTGGTTTGGATGCACCTTGCTGGTTTGAAGAGTGCTCGAAGTGTAATCGCGCGCAGCACTCCTCGACGAAGCGAATGAAGTCACAGCTAAGGATTCCTCGCGGACGATCGGCTCGCCTCCGTTGACTTTGCGACTGACCCACTTACACTCGGGCGCATCAAGGGGAGTAGCTTCACACGTCCCGGTATCGTCATCACGGAGGTTTGGTCGTATGACCGCTTCCCGGTACCGGGGGCAACGAGCGTATCCGTTGCAAGCGAGACCTTGCCCGTGGGCAAGGTCCGTGCAGCGACAGCGTGCAAGGGTCTGTGTCCTGCGGGAACAGACCCTTTGTTGTTTCTGTGGAGTCTAACTTGGACACGAACCTGCGCCCCTCCGTGGTCCCCTGGCACGCGATACCCGACGAGGCCGTCTGTCGCAAGCTTGAGGTCGCCCCTGCTACCGGCTTGCTGCAGGTGGAGGTCGCTGCACGACTGCAGCGCCATGGTCCGAATCGCCTCGCGGAGAAGCCCCCGCGCCCTGCATGGCTCAAGTTTCTCGACCAGTTCAGGAGCGTACTGATCGGGATCCTGATCGGCGCAGCGCTGCTCGCCGGACTGATCGGCGACATCAAGGATGCGGCGGTCATTGCCGTGGTTGTTCTGCTCAACGCGACCCTGGGATTCTTCCAGGAGCTCCGTGCGGAGAATGCCCTGGCCGCCTTGCGCGGCATGCTGGCACCGAGCGCGCGGGTACGACGTGATCACGAAACCCGCGTTGTACCTGCCGAGGCGCTTGTGCCGGGCGATATCCTGCTGCTTGAAGCGGGCGACCGTGTGCCCGCCGATGCCCGGGTATTGCAGGCGTACGGAGCGGAGGTGGCCGAGGCTGCGCTGACCGGCGAGTCTCAGGCGGTCGGCAAGACCGCCGAAGCTGTGGATGCGAACGCATCCCTTGCCGAACGTGTCGGCATGGTGTTCATGAACACGGTGGTGACCCGGGGGCGTATCGAAGCCGTGGTGATCGCAACCGGCATGCACACCGAAATGGGGCGCCTGGCCGGGCTGCTTGCACAGACCGCCGAATCCTCGACGCCCCTGCAGATCCAGCTCGACGCGCTGGGCAAGCGTCTCGCGTTCATCGCCGCCGTGGTGGTCGGCCTGATGTTCGTGGCCGGGCTGATGCGTGGCGATGACCTGGTCACGACGGCAATGACCGCCATCGCCCTTGCCGTTGCTGCGATCCCCGAGGGCCTGCCTGCGGTGGTCACGGTGACGCTGGCGCTCGGCATGCACCGCATGGCCAGGCGCCACGTGATCGTCAAGAAGCTTGCTGCAGTCGAGACGCTCGGGTGCACCACGGTGATTTGCTCGGACAAGACCGGTACGCTGACGCTGAACCAGATGACCGCTCGCGTGCTGCACACTGCAGGCCGCCGCTATGCCATCGAAGGAGAGGGCTATGTCGCCGCCGGCCGCATTCTGGACGAAGAAGGACGCGCTGCCGGCACCGAGCTTCATGAACTCTTGCTCCCGGCCGCCTTGTGTGCCGACGCGCGCCTGCAGGACGGCCAGCTCATCGGCGACCCGACTGAAGGGGCGCTGCTGGCGCTCGCCGTCAAGGCCGGGATCGATCCTGCATTACATAACCAGCACTCCCCGCGTATTGCCGAGCTGCCGTTCGATTCGGCGCACAAGTTCATGGCGACCTTCCACCACGATGGCGACGCGGTGCAGGTCTGGGTGAAGGGTGCGCCCGATGTGCTGATCGGCCGCGCCGCACGCATGCAGGGAAGGGATGGCGAGGTCGAACTGGACACGGAGGCCCGAGAAACGTTGCTCCGCGCCAACCAGGAGCTCGCCGAGGGCGCGATGCGGGTGCTCGCGCTCGCTGGGCGCCGGATTCCGGCGTCTGCATTCGATCCCTCGGGTGACTTGATGGGCTGGGTGAATGACCTGAGCCTGTGCGGACTGGTCGGCATCATCGATCCGCCGCGCCCCGAGGCGCGCGAGTCGATTGCGCAGTGCCATGCTGCAGGGATCCGGGTGAAGATGATCACCGGCGACCATCCGGTGACGGCCGCCGCCATCGCGCGCGAGTTCGGCCTGGTCGGCGAGGTGCACGAGGGACGCGAACTCGATGGCCTGAGCGACGAGGCCACCACTGTGCTGGTCGAACGCAGCGCGGTATTCGCCCGCGTGGCGCCTGAACACAAGATGCGTATCGTGGAGTCGCTGCAACGGCGCGGTCATGTCGTGGCGATGACCGGCGATGGCGTCAATGACGCCCCTGCGCTCAAGCGTGCCGACATCGGTGTGGCGATGGGTATCACCGGTACGGAAGTCACCAAGGAGGCTGCTACGCTGGTGCTTACCGACGACAACTTTGCCTCCATCGTCGGCGCAGTACGCGAGGGACGAACCATCTACGAAAACATCGTCAAGTTCGTCCGCTTCCAGTTGTCGACCAACATCGGTGCCATTCTTACCGTGCTTGGGGCGCCCTTCATGGGCTTGGCGACACCCTTCACGGCAGTGCAGATCCTGTGGGTGAACATCATCATGGATGGCCCGCCGGCGATGACGCTCGGCGTGGAGCCGGCCCGCCCGGGGATCATGGACCAGCCGCCACGCGCCGACGATGCCGCCATCCTGTCGCCGCAACGCATGTGGCGCATCGCGCTGTACGGTCTGACCATGGCGGCGGGGACCCTGGGCGTCTATGCCTGGGCCATGGCCTCGGGCGATACCGCACGCGCGATGACCCTGGCTTTCACCACCTTCGTGCTCTTCCAGTTCTTCAACATCTTCAATGCCCGCACCGAGCATGGGAGTGCCTTCAATCGCCAGTTCTTCAGCAACGGAAAGCTGTGGCTGGCCCTGTTGGGCGTGGTCCTGCTGCAGATCGTCGTGGTGCATTGGGCGCCAGCGCAGGCGGTGTTCGACACCGTCGACCTGAGCGCGAATGACTGGCTGATCGCCACTGCTGTCGCATCCTCGACGCTTTTGCTCGAAGAGGCACGGAAGCTGTTGTTAAGGCTTGTGAGGTGACAGCGGACCTTCACGGGGCCGGTTCTTTACGCTGGCGGAGACCGGTCCCCATAAACCGAAGTGCCAGTGAACTTGTTTTCTAGATCGACGTTCCGCCCAAGGTGGGCGTCATGACCGGTAATTCCTCGGAAGGCGGCCGCCGCTGCCTGGTTGCATCAGTTGATACCCCAAGCCGATTGGAAGCCCTCGCCCGAGCCCCGTGCGACAACTACCCGGTCATCAACGGCCGTTGGAGATCCGGCCAGGAATTCCCTCGCTGGATCGCCTTGGGTGACCGGTTTACGGAGGCCAACTTGAACCCTGACTTGGCTCGACTCGGCCAGAAGCAGACACAGGGAGCAGTTTCCGAAACCGGCCGTTCGACGCGACGCCGATGGGTTCCGGGCATGGGCAGTGAATCCGCCAAGATTGTCAAGGGTCGCTCTACCTTTCGCTAGAGGGGCGGCAGTGCATCGAGAGGTGATCGGACGCCGGCACCGCCGACTTTCAGTACGTGCGTGTAGATCATCGTCGTCGAGACGTCGGAATGGCCGAGCAGATCCTGCACAGTTCGAATGTCGTAACCGCTACGGAGCAAGGCCGTTGCGAATGAGTGGCGCAGGGTATGCGGTGTAGCAGGCTTCGCGACACCTGCTTCTTCCACAGCACGTTTGAAGGCGCGCTGAAAGGTCTGGTCATACATATGATGGCGACGCACGACACCGCTCCTTGGGTCGGTCGAATGCGTGTGCTGCGCAAAGACCCAGAACCACGGCCAAGAATGCCCGGCGCGCGGATACTTCCGCTCAAGGGCGTCGGGAAGCGCAACGCCGCTGCGGCCCTCGCCCTGGTCCTTCAGCCAGGGCAATCGCACCTTCATGTCATAACCCCAAGCAACTCGGCACGAAATTCGTCGATAGTCGCCGCCAGCATGCGCTTGGACTTGATGCTCGCCTTGCGCGTCGTGTTGAGCCGCAGCAGGTTCATCACAATGTGGCGAACGATGGCCAGGTTGTTGGCGGCATAGCCGCTGCGCACCCGTGACTGATCCTCGTTGAACTGCACGTCCAGACACCAGTGAAGCCGATTCTCCACCTCCCAGTGACTGCGTACGGCCCGAGCGATGCGCTCGGCGTCGGCGGGCAGGCTGCTGATGTAGAAGACGCGCTCGGTGCTGGTGTGATCGCCCACGGTGCGAATGCGCTCGACCACCGCGAAGCTTGCCAGATCCTGCCAGTCCTCGGACTTGTAGAGGCGATCGATCGCGGCGTAGGCGCGGCATCGGCGGATCTCGATGCGACCGTGGTCCTTGATCGTGGTCTCATGGGTCGAGCTCGGCGTCAGCGGCCCTCGCGGATCGATGTCGGCAAACAGGATCGAATCGTGCAGGTTCGGATGGTTCTCCTTCACACACAGCACGTAATGCGCGCCGCGCTCGCGGATCGTGCGGGCGATCTTTGTCTGGGTGCCCATCGCGTCGATCGTCACCACGCAGCCCTCGATCGCCAACTTGGCAAGCAGTTCGGGAATCGCGGTGATCTCGTTCGACTTCTCGGCGGTCGCCGTCTGGCCCAGCACGACGCCCATGCCGGCCGCAAACGCGCTCACCAGGTGCAACGGACTGGCGTCAGTCTTGCTCTTGCCGCCCGAGCGCCGGCTCGTCTTGCCGTCGATCGCCACGACCGTATCCCCGGCCAGCGCCGGCACCACCATGCCCACCCAGCGCCGGAACGCGGACTCGAACTCGTCGGGCGCGATCAGGCCGAACACGCGTCCGATCGTGTCGTGAGACGGGATGCCATGCTCAAGCTTCATGAAGCCTCGCAACCAGTCGATCTTGGCCTCGGCCCACAACTCGATGTCGACGAAGTCGTCGACACCCGAGAGCACCGCGCACACCGCCACCGTCAGCAACTCGGCCAGGACGTGGCGCGCATGCCGCGCGCTGCGCGGGTCGGAAATCGAGACGAACACCTGCGTCAGCGGCATGACGTTTCCTGCCTTCATGGGATACCCAAAAAGGTAGGAAACTACACAACTTATGACAATGTGAACAGGAGTCTCGCAAGGTCATGAAAGTAAAAGCGTTATTGCATTTGCTTATGCGAAGTCGGTGCGATTGCCCTGGTCCTTCAGCCACCATGCCCGGGCACGCGCCAGCTGCTCGCGCAGGCCGGGCACCAAGCTCTCGGGCAACATCAATGCCCGATCCTTGGAGCCCTTGCCCTCCCGCACGATGATCGTGCCGTGATCGAAATCCAGATCCTTGACCCGCAGTTGCAAACCCTCGCTGATCCGCATGCCCGTTCCATACAGAAGCTGGGCGAACAAACGATGCTCCCCTTCCAGAAAACCGAGGATGCGAACCACCTCATCCGGGGTCAGCACGAGCGGCAAGCGCCGCGACGGCCGAGGTCTTCCGATCTCCTGAAGCCAGGGCAGATCCACACACAGCACCTTGCCGTAGAAGAACAGCAAGGCCGCCAATGCCTGCCGATGCGTGGATGCCGAAACCTTACGCTCGTTCGCCAGCCAGGACAGGAATGCCTCGACTTCGCTGCTGCCCAAGGTTGTCGGGTGACGCACACCGTGGAAACGGATGAAGGCATGAACCCAGTGGACATACGCCTGTTCGGTTCGTAAGCTGTAATGCAAGTAGCGTATGCGCTCACGCAAGGGCACCTCGAATAACGCGAGGTTTTCAGTGAACCCGACCGCCAAATACTGGCCATGACCGAATTCGGTACGATTTCTTCGGCGAATCACCGCTTTACCCGGCGATATCGCCCCGTTTTCCTTCCGAATCGCCCTCTGAAGCGGCGATTCGGCCCATTTCAGGCGTCAGAAAGCCTCAACTCCGGCCTTCTGGAAGTACACCAGCCGCTTCAGGTTGTAGCAGGCGGCCATCATCGTCATCGCAAAGTTCGCTCGCGCTTGACCGATCGTGCGAATCATCTTGCCACCCATCTGATCGATGGCCGCGAACACGTGCTCGACCCGGGCGCGCGTCTTGGCGATACGGTGATTACGCCCTTGCTGGCATTCGGACAGCGGCTTGTTACGGGTGCCTTTGCGCTGGATCTGATTACGGTAGCCCTTGTCCTTGAGCCAGTCTTCACGTCCCTTGGACGTGTAGCCCCGGTCCGCATAGACGTCTCGGCTCGTGTTCAGGGTGTAGAACACGTTCTCGAAGTGCTGGCTGTCGTGAGTGCTGGCCGTGCCTGTCTCGATTTTGCGGATGACCTTGTACTTCTTGTCGACGTTGATCGAGAGCTTGTAGCCGAAGTGACTCTTGCCGTGCTTCTTGGTCCAGGTGGCATCGGTGTCTTTCTGGCGCCGCTTGGCCGGCTTCCAGTCAGCCGGCATCGCACCTTCCTTGACGAGTTTGTTCTCTTCACGGCTGTTACGTTGCTTCGGTGCAGGTACCAGCGTCGCATCGACGATCTGACCGCCGCGGGCAATGTAGCCGTGCTTGAGCAGTTGGGCCGTGACTCCGTCGAACAGGACCTTCGCGCCGGCTTCGCCGATGCGATTCTCGAACGTCCATACCGTCGTTCGATCCGGAATATTGACCGCGCTGGCCAACCCGCAGAAGCGCTTGTAGCTCATGCGGTCGAGCAACTGATACTCCATCTGTTCGTCCGACAGGTTGTACAGCCGCTTCAACACCAGAATCCGCACCATCGTCTCGGTCAGATACGGCGGACGACCGCCTTGCGGACTCACCGGACGCGGCGCCACCCGATCCACTTCCGCCGCCAACGCCCCGAAGTCGATGTACGACTCGATCTCGGCCAGCGGATCTCCGAGCGTGTCGATCTTCTTGCGGTGATGCTCGTCGGCGAATAGGTCCGTTTTGATGGCGGTGCGATTCTTCATGGCTGGCGTCAGAGAATCAAATCAGGACAACGCAATTTTACCAATCACAGAGGTGCCGAGGTTTTTCGAGGTGCCCGCAACTGGTCCAGAACCTTGACCGAACGCAGCGGCGGTAACGGTGCAGTGCTGGTTTTCATGGCTTGTTATGACTGTTGTTTTGTACAGTCTATGCCCTGTGCATCAAGGCAGCAAGCGCTTTACGACGCAGGTCGGTGTTCGATGTTACGGAGCAGTGCCGATGTTACACAGCAGGGCAGTCGCCCTAAAACAAACTTAGGCCTTGAAAATATGGCACAGGATAGCCATCACCCGTTTGAAACGACGGAATACCTCGAGCGGGTTCATTGGCGCCACAGGGTAAAAGACAAGGAACTGGAGGTGGTCCCTTGCATTTCGTCTTGGTTTGACATTTGCGGGTACGGACAAGCACTCGAAAGCGTCGGTTGGCAGTTGACGAAGCTACGGGACAGAGGGCTATTTGACGCCCTAGAAAGCGCCTATTCATTGCTAGGTTATCCCCTTATTTCAGGTGTCCCGCCGATGCCAACCGAGCGTGTTCTGGTTATAAATGATGGAATCGCTCGAACAACCGACCTGGCCGATCCCGCATATATAAATCATGGGGCATTTCTGTTCTATGTTCGTGACCTGCTTATCAAACATTTCCAATTACAGCGAATACTGGTTGATCAGGCGCTTGGATTACGAACCATCTTAGCCGGGGGAGAAAGGTGCCAGTACACGCCCCAAAACGTTACTGGTCACTCCATCCTTCATTACACCGGAGAGCCGTCTGAGTACGGCAAAGGGCTACTTCAGCAACAGTTCGTCTATCATCCAGCCGAATTCCAGATGAATACCGCATTCGCTATGGCGTACACGGTTGAAGCTCTTGGTTCAAAAGGTGAAATTACACCAAATAGGTTATACATCACCGATACTTGGCTGAAGAATATAAATGCAGTCTTGCCAGAGCCGGTGGTAGTGGACGGTGGAGTCATCCGTCTTCCGTGGAACGGCAGCGCGGGCATATCCATCGCTTTTGACAAACGGATATCCGTAAACACAAAGGGCTTTACAACCGATGTGCTTATTAACCCGGCAATCAAATAGCTAAATTACTGAGCGTACCGAACGTACTCATGGCTGAAATACGACCGCACACGATCCGGCATCGCAGCGATGCGTTCCATGCACGTACGCGCCTTCTCGAGAAGTGCGGCGGCGGTCTTGGCAATCGGCCCGGAGCGTATCGTCGTTTTCAGATCCCGGTTCAGATACTCGTCGGGGTTGAGTTCCGGCGCATACGGCGGCAGGTAAAACAGCTCGATCTTCTCGGTGTTTTCGACAGCCCACTCGCGGACACGGTTGGCGCGGTGCACGCGCAAATTGTCGACGATCAGGAACACCTTACGCTGCGCATCCTGAATCAGGTCCTTCAAGAACACGATGAAGCGGTCCGCATCAATGGCGCCCTCGAAGAACGAGAAGCGCACCAAGCCCTGGTTGGTGATCGCCGAGATCATCGATGTCGATCCGTGGCGACCGGCCGGCAGTCGAAGCTCAGGCGTCAGCCCCGCCATCGAGTAGCCGCGCACCCAGTGCGAGTCCTGGCGAATGGCGGTCTCGTCACCCCAGTAGATCTCGGCATCCTCAGTCTTGGCGCGCGCAACGATCTTCGGATACTCGTCCTCAAGCCACGCCTTGAGCCGGGCCGGATCCTGCTCAAGCGCACGCTTGACCGGCCGCTGCGGCGTGAAACCCCACCGCCGAAGGTACTCACCGACGGTGCGAATGGGCATGTCGATGCCAAAGAGCTGCTTGATCGCGAGCATGACCGCGCGACGATTCCACAGCGCAAACTCGAGCTGCAGTTGGGCGGGGTTCGAGCCAATGATCTTCAAACGCAGTTGCTCCTCTTGAACCAGCGTCAAAGTTCGTCCCGAGCCATGGCGCCGACCACGTTGCCCGCCCTTGATGACGGCGTCGAGGTCGTCGGCCTGGGCGCGGCGTGCCCATTTCAAAACGGTACCGACATGAACCCCACACACCTCAGCGATGTGCGTCCATGTGTAGCCTTGCTTGCGCAGTACAAATGCTTGGCGACGAATGTGTTCCAGGGCTTCGGGCGGAAGCTTGCGGGCATCGATCTTTTCCATGCCCGAATTATATCAAAACCTATTTGATTGCCGGGTTAATAGGGTGAGTGATTTTGTGGTGCACAAAGAATTCGAAGGCGAAGAAACGCATTTCCCAATGGCCGAGCATGATGCGTTTTGATCACCGATTTACAACTGCCTGGGCGTCCGTATGCCCCCTCCACGGAAGGCCTAACACTACGCTCCAAAGGGACGCTTCGCCGGCAAGCCGGCTACGCGCCCCTGAGCTTGCACGTTAGTCCTCACCAGCTACCATCCTCAGCGCACCATTACCGTACTAAGGAAGACCAGAGTGAATTTCACCGAAGAAAACATTGCCGCGCTGTTTGGGCATGAAGCCGCGGAAGATGAAGATATAGAGCGTTTGAAAAGCTATTACCTCAAGGGCGCTGTTTATGAGCAGGTTGCAAACGAACTGCCCATACGGGTCTTGGTGGGACACAAAGGCATCGGAAAATCTGCTTTATTCCATGTGGCGATGGCCGAGGATGCCGCAGAAGGGCGGCTATCACTATTGATCAAACCGGATGACATTGCTGGGATCGGCGACGCAGAAACAAATTTCCTGAAGTTGATCCGCGAATGGAAGACTGGCATCACCGAGATTATTGCGAGAAAGGCACTGATTTCGTTTGGGCTGCTCCGCGCCGATTGGCGAGGAAAACTCAACGAGTACGGCGGTAAGTTTATTGACTTTCTTCAGTCAACCTTTAAGGCCGACAATTACGCAAATCTATCTGGAGCTAAGCGCGCGGTTGTCGATGACTTCTTGAAGAGCGGAAAGATATTTGTCTACCTGGACGATCTTGATCGCGGCTGGCAGGGCAATCCTCAAGACGTTAAGAAGCTCTCTGCACTTCTCAACGCAGTGCGCGACCTAGCGTCGGAATGCAAGGGGGTCTGTTTCCGAATAAGCCTACGATCTGACGTCTACTACCTTGTGCGAACGTCGGACGAATCCACCGACAAGATCGAAGGGTCGGTTTTGTGGTACGCGTGGACCAACCACGAAATCCTTGCAATGCTGGCCAAACGGATCGAACACTACCACGGTCGCCAACATACGACGCCCGAACTTGTTGCGATGAATCAGATTCAGCTAGCACGCTTCTTGTCTCCCGTCATGGAGGAGGTATTTCACGGTAGAGGAAACTGGAAAAATATTCCGACCTATCGGATGCTCATGTCTTTGGTCAGGAAGCGTCCGAGGGACATCGTCAAACTGTGCACACTGGCCGCCCGGAATGCTCGCGCCAACGACAAGAACATCATTGGTACGGACAATTTCAACGACGTCTTCGAGGAGTACTCACAGGGCCGCCTTCAAGATACGGTCAATGAGTATAGGTCAGAGCTTCCTGACATCGAGCGCCTTCTTCTAGGCATGAAACCATCGCGCGAAGAGAAGAAGACCGCGGCCGGGTATGTTTATACGACCGAGGGCTTGTTCTCGAAGATTCGCAATGTTCAACAGAGCGGCGCGTTCAAGTTCCATGGCGGTAGGACGGCGGACTTCAAGGATTTGGCGGCGTTTTTGTACAAGATCAACTTCATCACGGCGCGCAAGGAGGTTGGGGAGTTGATTCAGCGACGATTCTTTGAGGAGAGCCGATATCTCTCCCACAAATTCGTGGACTTTGGTTTTGACTGGGAGGTTCATCCCGCCTATCGCTGGGCGCTGCAACCAGATAACCTCAGTGAAGTTTTTGATTCCCTTCGCGCGACCGCAGATTGAAGCGAGGTCTAACAACAACGTGAACTCGGACGCCCAACTTCGCTGCGCTCCGTCGGGCGCCGGTTACGCTGAACGTTAGCGCTCTTATGCAGACATCGTTCCTTCAACTCAATGAGGGCTGGAATGCAGAGCCCAATGCGCCGAGTTCGGCCGTCGAGATCCAAGGCTCGGACTTGGTCCTTTCGTTCTACGTCAATGCATTTCAGTACCCTGAGTTTGAAGAGGACGAAGTTGCAATCTTGCGCTTCGTGCACTGCGAACGTTATCGCCTTGGCTCAATGAATGATGAGGGCTGGTTCCGAGGGCAGTGTCGATTTAGCAAACTTGCCCCTGCATGGGGTGAGTTCTATCTAGTTCAAGGCGATAGCGCTTTGCTTAATGCGCGACAAGACTGGAAAACTATTGATTCACCCAGCGGCAATGGCCAACATTTCTTGTTTTATTTCCGCGACGACACGTTTGAATGTGTTGCTGAGCAATGTCTCATCGAACCGAGCGCTAACAATGCGCTCCAGCGGACAGGAAAAAAGCTTCGCTTTTCGCCTGTCGCTGAGCTCCGTCGTTAGCGCTTATCAGGGCCTATTAAAGGGAGTGCAGGATGCGAAGAGGCCGATATTACTTGGGCCGAGTAATTAAGCTCGGAACCCTCGATCAAGAGCGGCTCATGAATGCCATCGCTGAAGCCGCCACTATTTCGGTGGGCCAATCCCGTTGGACCATCACGACCGTCCTAGATAGGCGGCATGAAAGTCTCCCATTTATCTTCGGGAAGCTCGCGAAGTTCGCTGACGTAGGGCATGTTACGCTTGTTGATACGTCGACCAAGTCCGAGGTTGATGCAGAAGCACCAAATCTATTGATTGCGAGCGCTCCCTTTGTTTACCTACCGGAATACTCGGGCCTTGCATACATGCATGTGTGGAATGGCGTCGAAAGCGACGTATTCCCCCGGAGGTTCAAAGCGATCATTGAGGCTACCTATGACAATTTCTTCGTTGGCTGCAATGTCGAGCCCGTAGCAGACTATCGAGCCTTTGGCCTCAAGCTCCAAGCGTTAGAGCGAATTACCGAGTTGTCCGCCAAGGTGCATCCGCCAAATCCACTGTTCGGTCGTCTTTGGGGATCGTTGAATACCTACATCAAAGAACGGAACGCCTCCGAAGTTTCTGTTCGAGAGACTCAAGACCAGGGCGAAGGGCTTTCTACGGCTATCACTCGTCTCGTTACCGCGATCCTGCGTGACCCAGCCTTCGAACCAGATGGCGAGGTCGCGATGGCAGATGCCGCTATGCTCATGGCAGCAGATGGATACGGGATAGGTCGAGTCGTTGGGACTCATGACGGGGAGGATGTCGTAATCCGTACTTCGGACACCCAAAAGAGTTTTTTGTTCTCTAAGGAGCCTCACCCTGAAGATCTGGCTGTTGAGGCAGTCAGGCACTTTCAGCGAGTAAGTGCCGAAAGGGATATGAAGCACTGATGAGGCAGCTCTTTGAAACCATTCGCTTCTTTTTTCTGAGCCTTGAGGCGGTTGTCGTGCTTGTCGGTGTCCTCGTTGAAGCGCTGTATTCCAATCAAGTTCTGTCATTAGCAACATCAATAAAGATTCCCGAGGAGCAATTGAAGTATCTCGTAATGCTTCCTGCTGGCCTGTGCGGTTGGACATTCTTGTCAGGGCGACGTCTGCTTTTTCCAGAGAAAGACAAGTCGAGTGTACTGCTCGAATGGCCGGATTATTGGAGACTTAAAGCCGGCTTCAGTGCAGCGCTTGCATGGAGCCTGATCTTCATGGCCAGTTCCATTATCGTCTGGTTTGCGAACTGGAGCCAACCAACATCGAGTGCCCTAATTGCTCTTGCTGTATCAGTCATCGGGGCCGCAGTCTGTTCATTGAGCGTTTACAACGCTCAAACCAACGTGGAGGAAGCCGTTGGGAGGTTCCGTGAAAGGCGCTAACAATCCCATGAACCCCGACAGCCAAAAGCTACGCTCCTTCGTCGCTCCGCTTTCGGCTTCGGGTTATGGGCGACGTTATGCGTAGATGGCTATGGACGACGAATTTCTGACAGTATCTCCTCCGATCTATATGGTCGGAATGAAGATCGGATGCTGGAAGTGCGGGGAAAGGATGCCGGTGGTGGCACTTTTGGCGCCGACTGTTGAGGGTATAGATGAGGTTTGTGTTCTTTCAGATGTTGTTGCTCTCCCGGACGACATACTGAGTTACGTACAAAAACGAATGCCAACGTTCCAGTTTAGGTACTCTAAGACAGTTATTAACCCGGCAATCAAATAGCTAAATTACTGAGCGTACCGAACGTACTCATGGCTGAAATACGACCGCACACGATCCGGCATCGCAGCGATGCGTTCCATGCACGTACGCGCCTTCTCGAGAAGTGCGGCGGCGGTCTTGGCAATCGGCCCGGAGCGTATCGTCGTTTTCAGATCCCGGTTCAGATACTCGTCGGGGTTGAGTTCCGGCGCATACGGCGGCAGGTAAAACAGCTCGATCTTCTCGGTGTTTTCGACAGCCCACTCGCGGACACGGTTGGCGCGGTGCACGCGCAAATTGTCGACGATCAGGAACACCTTACGCTGCGCATCCTGAATCAGGTCCTTCAAGAACACGATGAAGCGGTCCGCATCAATGGCGCCCTCGAAGAACGAGAAGCGCACCAAGCCCTGGTTGGTGATCGCCGAGATCATCGATGTCGATCCGTGGCGACCGGCCGGCAGTCGAAGCTCAGGCGTCAGCCCCGCCATCGAGTAGCCGCGCACCCAGTGCGAGTCCTGGCGAATGGCGGTCTCGTCACCCCAGTAGATCTCGGCATCCTCAGTCTTGGCGCGCGCAACGATCTTCGGATACTCGTCCTCAAGCCACGCCTTGAGCCGGGCCGGATCCTGCTCAAGCGCACGCTTGACCGGCCGCTGCGGCGTGAAACCCCACCGCCGAAGGTACTCACCGACGGTGCGAATGGGCATGTCGATGCCAAAGAGCTGCTTGATCGCGAGCATGACCGCGCGACGATTCCACAGCGCAAACTCGAGCTGCAGTTGGGCGGGGTTCGAGCCAATGATCTTCAAACGCAGTTGCTCCTCTTGAACCAGCGTCAAAGTTCGTCCCGAGCCATGGCGCCGACCACGTTGCCCGCCCTTGATGACGGCGTCGAGGTCGTCGGCCTGGGCGCGGCGTGCCCATTTCAAAACGGTACCGACATGAACCCCACACACCTCAGCGATGTGCGTCCATGTGTAGCCTTGCTTGCGCAGTACAAATGCTTGGCGACGAATGTGTTCCAGGGCTTCGGGCGGAAGCTTGCGGGCATCGATCTTTTCCATGCCCGAATTATATCAAAACCTATTTGATTGCCGGGTTAATAAAGCTAAGTACTTTGCCAATATCTGCCCCAATTGCGGAATGTTGTCCGGTGACTTCTTTCTGCATTCAGAACCAGGGGCGCCGTTTTTTCCGACGTGCGGAGAGGAAGCTCGGCTCCTTTATCTCACAGAGGTCCCGGTGCAGGATCCAGTGCGCATTCGGGCTGGTTTTCACGTTGGAACGGGCGAGTTAATCCTGGATCATGCGAAACGAATCGCATAGCAGGCGGTCAGGCACCCGGGAAGAGCGCGGCCGCTTTCCCGGGTGCCTGACCGCACCGTTGAACGACAGTTTTCCCCAAAGCTCTCTGGCGGCTATGGATCGGGTCGAGACGCTCGGGGGTGGTGGGCCGGGTTGCATCACTGGTGAAGGTCTCAGTCCGGCCAGAGGCAGTCAGTCATCGCTCCGCGATGCCGATCCAATTTGCTATCAGATTCTTTAGAATCCCTAACTCGTAGCGCTACAGCACTCAATTGCATCGCAACTGCCAGCGTTGGCTTCCCTCCTTCACCCGTAGGGTAAAAGTTGAAAAACCGTCTGTTTACTGTCCTTCTGACAGCCGCTGTCTTTGGTCTGGGCTCGGCTGTCAATGCTGCTGAGATTTCCGATGCTGAAGCAATGAAAGCCATCTCTGCAGTCGTGCTGCCTGCCATGGAAAAGAATCAGATTCCTGGTATGGCAGTGGCATTGGTCTTGGGGGAGAAGACGTATGTCTTTAACTATGGCGTGTCAGATGTTGAGAAACAAACACCAGTAACTGACGAGACGATTTTTGAGATTGGCTCTATCAGCAAGACCTTCACAGCCACACTGGCGACGCACGCAGAAGCCACTGGGAAGCTGAAGCTGACCGATACCGCAGCAAGTTACTTACCGGAGTTGGGTGGTACGGACTTCCGCAACTTGCAGCTTTTCCATCTTGGAACGCACACCCTTGGCGGCATTCCTCTGCAGGTGCCTGATGAAGTCCAAACTCGGGAGCAGCTTCTGGAATACTTCCGCACCTGGAAGCCTGCATTCAGAGCCGGCACGATGCGTACTTATGCAAACCCGAGCATCGGTGCTTTAGGGTGGATCACGGCGAAAAGTCTGGGGCAAGATTTCAGCACCGCCATGACTCAAGCCATTTTCCAGCCCCTTGGTCTCACGAGCACTTATCTGAGCGTCCCTGCACAGAAGATGTCCAGCTACGCTTGGGGCTACAACAAGGATAAGAAGCCTGTGCGTGTCAATCCAGGTATGTTGGACAGTGAAGCCTACGGCATCAAAACAACGGCTTCTGACCTGAGCACCTTTTTGAAGGCCAACATGGGCATGTTGCCCTTGGATAGCATGCTGCAAGCGGCTTTAAACAATACTCGCAAGCGCTATTTCAGCGTAGGCCAGATGACTCAAGGCCTCATCTGGGAGGAATACGCAATGCCTGTTGACTTGCCTACGCTGCAAGAAGGCAATGCTCCCAAGCTTATCCTGAATCCGACCCCAGTAAGCGCTAAGGTTCCTGCAGCCACACCTGAAAGCAATGTGTGGGTTAACAAGACTGGTGCCACCAACGGCTTCGGTGCTTACGTTGCGTTTGTGCCTGAAGAGCGCTTTGGGGTTGTCTTGCTGGCCAATAAGAACTACCCCAATGCCGAAAGGGTGGAAATTGCTCACAAGATCCATAGCAATCTAGCCGGAAGGCAATGACAGCCTGGGTCCGCAGGACTCGTTGGCGAGCGGCAGTTTGCGGGAAGCGAACCTCAAACGGCGGCTTTCCTCCGACGAGTCGGGTGAGGTGTCGTTCGCAACCCGACCCACAAGGGACAGATGACCTGTTCATCACCCTTGGCGGCTGAGCAATTGGAAACCTGCTGCGCGAGATCTTAGGGTGGCTGTTAATCTGGGGCAGCCATGTAATCAAGCGCACTTCGGTGTTGCTGCTGTCCATTCACGACAGATGCGAATAGTTTGCTCGGTGGCGAGCGGCTCGCGAGTGAGTCCGCAGCGTGCGCCGCCTTCCTCTTTCAGAAAGTGAGCGCATTGATGACATAGGCCGAAGGCACGCTGTCCATTCACGCGCTGCATGGCTGAAAGCAGTTTGCGCAGCGTGCTCTCGAGTGCATCGGCCTCACCCGTTCGTTCGCAGAGCAACTGCTCCACACGCTCTACCCAACTATCCCTCAAGACAGACTCGCCTGCGGGGGTCAATTTCAGGTGCACGCGCTTGCCGTGTCGCGCGTCCGGCTCCTTGGTCAGCAATCCCTTGCGTTCAAGCACCGCGAGCGTCTGCGAGACCGTCCCGCGGGTGATGCCGAAATACTCCGCAATGGCGATGGGCAGGTCGCTGTAGCGGTTGGCCAGTTTGAGGTAGTGCAAGACCTGAATGTGGATCGGCAGCAGGCCGTGGCGCGTCGCTTCGTCGCGGACGGACTGCTGCACGAGTGCCCCCAGGCGCTCGAGCAGGAGAGAGGTCTGATTCATGCTTGTAATGTATCGCCTCGATGCATTTCTTGACAAGCAGGATGTGGTCACTCTAATCTGCATTATGCATCGCCTCGATGCATGTGACCGATAGCCCTGAGGAGTCAATCATGAGCGAAGCCGTGTTCTTCCATGCTGGTTGTCCAGTGTGTGTATCCGCCGAGCAGCACTTCATTCAGGCGCTCGATCCGACGCGATACGCGGTAGAGGTCGTCGATCTGGGCAAGCAGAAGAGTCGTATTGCTCAGGCCGAGCGCTACGGCGTGGTGTCGGTGCCCGCGCTGGTCATCGACGGGCAGCCGTTCCACATCAACTTTGGCGCTGCGCTGGCCGATCTGAAATAGGAGGTATCCAAGATGAAACGCATCCTGAGCTTTCTATCTTCGATGGCGCTCGTTCTGCCGGCTATCTCGGCCGAACCGCTCGTGCCATACCCGGAGGAGTATCGCGGCTGGCATCACATCAAGACCATGGTCATCGACGAAGGCCATCCGCTCTATGAGGCCTTCGGCGGCATCCATCACATTTACGCGAACCCGAAAGCCTTGGCCGGCTACCAGTCCGGGACGTTCCCGGATGGTGCCGTCATCGTGTTCGATCTTCTGGAAGCGATTCCAGCCGACAATGCCGTCACGGAGGGGACGCGAAAGGTCGTCGGTGTGATGCACCGGGACGCGAGGGAATATGCGGCGACAGGCGGCTGGGGGTTCGAGGGCTTTGGCGGTGGCGACCGAGCAAATCGGGTCGTGGGGGGCAATGCAGCCAGCGCCTGCTTCGCTTGCCACGAGCCGCAGAAGGACCACGACTACGTGTTCAGTCGCCTACGGGATTGAAATGCCACGTAGAGGAAAGCTCCGATGGCACCCCGGTGTCTGGCAGAGGTCTGGCGCGTACCGCAGGGCCAGCGCGACATTCCCGCTGGATGCAGGGCGCTGACGCTTTCGCCTGAAGCAATCTCCCGGCAGGCGCGCGCGGTGCCTGCCGGGAGTATGACGTCAGGCGGTGGCGGGGGTGCCGAGCGCGCGCTGGGCGACTTCCTTGGCCCAGACGTAGTTCGCCTTGCCTGCGGCCGAGCGCATCACCTCGGGCACGGTCACGATCTCCTTGGGCACCTTGTAGCCGGCCAGGTGGGCATGGCACAGCGCCTTCAGCGCATCCAGGTCGAGCGACATTCCGGGCCGCACCGACACCACCGCGGTCACCTTCTGGCCCCAGCGCGGGTCGGGCAGGCCGACGACGACGGCGTCGAGGATCTGCGGGCTCATGCGCAGCGTCTCCTCCACCTCCTCCGGAAAGACTTTCTCGCCGCCGGTGTTGATGCAGTTGTTGCCGCGCCCGAAGACGATGATCGCACCGTCGTCGGCGAGCTTGGCGGCGTCGCCGGTGATCGCGTAGCGGGTGCCGTCGATGGTGACGAAGGTCTCGGCAGTCTTGACCGGGTCGCGGTAGTAGCCCAGGGGCAGGTAGCCGCTGCGGGCGAGGATGCCGGACTCGCCGGCAGCGGCGATGCGCTTGCCGTCGACGACGACCTTGAGATCGGGGCGGGCGGCGATCTTGATCATGCCGCCCTCGATCGGCTTGGCGCCCATGCCGAGCTGGCCGCCCTCGGACGAGCCGATGCCGTCGCTGAAGTACACGTTGGCGGGCAGGAAGGGCTTGAGCGCCTCCTTGATGTGGGCCGACATCACGGCGCCGCCATTGCCGAACAGGAACAGGGTGGACAGGTCCCAGCGCCCGGGGTGGGCCTTGAGGGCGTCGAGGATGGGCAGCGCCATGGCGTCGCCGACGAGGGTGATGCCGTTGAGCTTCTGTGTCGCGGCGATGTCGAGCACGTGCTCTGCATTGAAGTGGTGCTGGTCGTTGAGCACCACGGTGTGGCCGGCGAACAGTGACACCATGGTTGCCCAGTGCGCAGCGCCGTGCATCAGCGGGGCGACCGGCATGAAGCGCATCGGGTGCGCCTTGCGGATGCGGTCGGCGAGCTCTTCGGGGGTCTTGACCGGGCCGTCGGCGGGGGCGTAGAAGCCGCCGCCACCCAGGCTGCCGAAGAAGAGATCCTTGTGCGGCCACATTACGCCCTTGGGCTTGCCGGTGGTGCCGCCGGTGTAGAGCAGCGAGAGGTCGTCGTCGCTGCAGCGGATCCCCTGCAAGGCGCGGGTGTCATCGAGCAGCGCGTTCTCGTAGGCGACGGCGCCGGCGAGCGCCGGCGTGCCGCCGCCGGTGCGCACCTTCACGGTCAGGCCCGGTGCGGCGTCGAGCACCTCGGTCACGGCGGGTTCAAGTTCGGCGCTGTAGAACAAGGCCTTGATGCCGGCGTTGTCGTAGATGTAGCGCAGCTCGTCCGCGACGTAGCGGTAGTTGATGTTGGCCGGTACTGCGCGCACACGGCAGGCGGCGAGGAAGGCCTCGAGGTACTCCGGCGAGTTGTACATCTGCAGGCCGACGACGTCGCCCTGGCCGATGCCCTGGGCGTGCAGCCAGGCGGCGAGCTGGTCAACGCGTTCGGCCATCTCGCGGTAGCTGCGGCGGTTGTGGCCGATGATGAGCGCGTCGCGCTCGGGTACGGTCTCGGCGGTGATCGCGAACAGGTCCGCGAGGCTGAAGCTGCGTGGATTCATGATGTCTCCGTCGTGTGGTTGTCGTGTGATCGTCCCGACTGGCATGACCATGCGCGGGACGGCGGCGGGTTCAGATCGCGCCGGCGGCCCTGAGCGCCGCGATGGCGTCCTCGCCGTGACCGAGCTCGCGCAGCACCGTTTCGTTGTGTTCGCCGACCGCGGGTGGCGGGCGGTCGAGCGAGAAGGCGTAATCGCTCATCTTCACCGGGAAGGCGAAGTAGGGTGCGCTGCCGCCGTCGGGCAGCGGCGTGTCCACCGTCATGGCGCGCGCGGCGGTGAGGGGGTGGGCGAGCACCTCGTCGATGCGCAGCACCGGGCTCACGCAGGCGTCCACGCCGGCCAGCGCTGCGGTCCATTCCGCCAGGGTGCGCGCCTTGATGATCTGTGCGACCTGGGTTTTCACCGCTGCGCCGGATTTGCCTGCCGCCCAGCCGCTCTTGCTCAGCTCCGGGCAACCGGCAGCGGCGCAGAAGGCCTGCCAGAATTTCGGTTCGAGCGCGCCGACCGCCAGATGGCGGCCATCGGCGGTCTCGTAGGTGCCGTAGCAGGGCAGGCCGCCGGACAAGGTGTCGTGGCCGGCGGGAACCGGCTGCTTCCAGGTGTGTAGGCTGGCCAGCGGCTGGACGTTGAGCGCCATCGCGCAGTCGGTCATCGACACGTCGATGAAGCGGCCCTGGCCGCTGCGCTGGGCGTCGAAGAGGGCGGCGAGGACTGCCATCGCCGCCGACAGCGCGCCGCCGGCAAGGTCGGCGATCGGGAAGTTGCCCGGATGCGGCTTGCCGCTCGGTGCGGCGCTCTGTTCCAGGATGCCGGCGTAGCTCTGGTAGTTGATGTCGTGGCCGCCGAGCTCGGCGAGTGGGCCGTCCTGGCCGTAGCCGCTGATCGCGCAGTACACCAGCTTCGGGTTGATCGCCTTGAGATCGTCATAGCCGATGCCGAGCCGGCTCATCACGCCGGGGCGGAAGCCCTCGACCACGACGTCGGCGTCCTTGGCCAACGAATGGATGATCTCGCGCGCGCCGTCGGCGCGCAGGTTGATCGCCAGCGAGCGCTTGTTGCGGTTCACCGCCAGGAAGAAGTGCGAGATCGGCGTGCCGGCCGGGCCACGCCCGGCTTCGCCGCCGGGCGGCTCGATCTTGATCACGTCGGCGCCCATGTCGGCCAGGTGCAGGGTGCACATCGGCCCGGGCAGGAGCTGGGTGAAGTCGAGCACCTTCACGCCGCTGAGGGGTTTGCTTGCCATCGTACTGTCTCCTCCGTGCGGCGCTTCAGGCGCTTTCCAGGTCGCGGAACGGAACCTTGCGGTCGCTGCGGATCTCGCCGGGCAGGCCGAGCACGCGTTCCGCGATAACGTTCTTCAGGATCTCGTCGGTGCCGCCGGCGATGCGCGCACCGGGCGCGCCCAGCCACAGGCGCTGCATGTAGCGCCAATTCCCGCCGAGGGCCTCGAAGCCGAGCAGGCCCTCGGGGCCGGCGAGCTCGATCGCGAAGGCGGCGATGTCCTGCATCGCCTTGGCGGCGACCAGCTTGGTGATGGCCATTTCGGGGCCGGGCGCCTTGCCCTTCGAGATCGCGGTGAGGCCGCGGGCGATGACCAGCTCCACGCCTTTCTGCTGCAGGTAGGCGTCGGCAATGCGGGCGCGCACGCGGTCGTCCTCGATCGCCGGACGCTCGTCCCATGCGCACTGCTGCGCCAGCGCGATGAGGTGGGCGTGGAGGTCGGTAGGCAGGTTGCCGCCGACCGACAGGCGCTCCTGCATCAGCGTGCTCAGCATCACCTTCCAGCCGCCGCATTCGGGGCCGAGGCGGTAGCTGTCGGGGATGCGTACGTCGGTGAAGAAGACCTCGTTGAACTCCGCGTCGCCCGACATCTGGTGGATGGGGCGCACTTCGACGCCGGGGGCCTTCATGTCGACGATGAACATGGTCAGGCCCTCCTGCTTGGGCTTGTCCCAGTCGCTGCGGGTGAGCAGGATGCCGTAATCGCAGAAGTGCGCGCCCGAGGTCCACACCTTCTGGCCGTTGATGATCCAGTCGTCGCCGTCGCGCACTGCGCGCGTGCGCACGCCACCGGTGTCGGAGCCGGCGCCGGGCTCGGAGAAGAGCTGGCACCAGATCTCCTCGCCGGCGAGGCCGGGACGCAGGAAGCGGGCCTTGAGCTCGGGCGCGGCCCAGGTCATCACCGTGGGCAGGCCCATGCCGATGCTGACCTCGAAGATCATGCCCGGCACCAGGTAGGCCGCTTCTTCCTGCTGGTAGATCACCTGCTGCATGGCCGTGCCGCCGCGGCCGCCGGCCGCCTTCGGCCAGGTGATCGCGGCATAGCCGGCGGCGGCCTTCTTCGCCTGCCAGGCCTTGGCGGCGGCGAGCTTGGCCGCATCGTCCAGGCCTTCGCCGAAGACCTCGTCGGGGCGGGTTCGCTTCTGGCCGTTGGCTTCCAGCCAGGCGCGCACTTCGGCGCGGAAGGCGGCTTCTTCGGGGGTGTCTCTGAAGTCCATGTGGGCGTATTCCGCTTACGCGGCCTCCTTGATGAGTTCGTCGGCCAGGCGTGCGCGCCAGGCGTGTTCGCTGCCGATGATCTGACCGAGATGACGGGCGCGGCGATAGTGGAGGTGGCAGTCCATCTCCCAGGTGAAGCCGATGCCGCCGTGCAGCTCGATGCCTTCCTCGGCGGCGACGGTGTAGGCGCGGGTGGCGGCCACGCGCGCGGCTGCGGCCGCCTTGGGCAGTTCGGGGGCGTCCGAGGACAGTGCCCAGGCGCCGTAGTAGGCGTGCACCCGGGCCAGCTCGATAGCGGTGTAGATCTCGGCCATCTTGTGCTTCATGGCCTGGAAGCTGCCGATCTGGCGGCCGAAGGCCTTGCGCTCGAGCGAGTAGTCGCGTGTCGCCTCGAGGATGCGGGTGGCGCCGCCGACCTGCTCGAAGGCGAGCAGCACCGCAGCGCCGTCGAGCACGCGGCTGGCGACGGCTGCGCCATTGGCGCCCGTCAGGCGCTCGGCCGGGGTGCGATCGAAACGGAGCTCGGCGAGCGGGCGGGTGGGGTCGAGCGAGGGAAGCGGGTTGCGGCTGACGCCGGTTCCCGCGAGCTCGACCAGCACCAGGTCATCGCCGACGCGCAGCACCGCCAGCCCGGCGATGCCGCCGTCGACCAGCGCCGGGCTGGCGCCAGTGAGCGTTCGTCCGTCGAAGGCGAGCGGGGCGGCGGGGCGGTAGCGTTCGCGGCTGCCCAGTGCGGCGGTGGCGACCACTTCGCCGCTGGCAATCTTCGGCAGCCAGTGCTGCTTTTGCGCCTCGCTGCCGGCGCGCTGGATCGCTTCGGCGGCGAGGTAGAAGCTCGAGGCCAGGGGGACGGCGGCGAGGTGGCGACCGGCTTCCTCGGCGACCAGGCATAGCGCCAGGTAGCCGAGCCCGGCGCCGCCGTACTGCTCGGGGATCGCGGCGGCGGCCGCGCCCATTTCGATCAGGTTATGCCATACGGCCTCGGCATGGCTGGCCCGGCCCTCCAGCACCTCGCGTACCGCTTGCGAGGTGCTGGTCTCGGCCAGCATGGTGCGCACTGCGTCCTGCAGCAGGCGCTGGTCGTCGGAAAAGTCGAAATTCACGCAGAGACTCCTTGGGACTGCGCCGCCAGCTCCGGAGGAGGTGGCGGCGGGGTTCGTGGCGGTGAGGCGGGCGGGTCAGCGCACGGCTGCGGGCGGTGTGACGCGACGGGCGCCGTAGAAGGTCCTGCCCTCGGCCGCCATGTCGCGCAGCAGCTGCGGCGCCGCGTACTGCGCGCCGTAGCGCGCGGCGAGGCGGTCGCATTCGGCGACGACCTTGTCGATGCCGATCGTGTCCATCATCGAGAACGGGCCGCCGAGGTAGGCGGGGAAGCCGACGCCGAGGATGGAGCCGACGTCGCCGTCGGCGGGATCGATCAGCACGCCCTCTGCCATCGCCTTGGCGGCATCGACGAGCTGGGCGTAGAGCATGCGTGCCTTCACCTCATCCACGCTGGGCTGCTCGGCGAGCGGCGGGAACAGTTCGGCGAGGCCCGGCCACAGCTTCTTGCTGCCGTCCGCGGCGTATGCGAAGAAGCCCTTGCCGTTCTTGCGCCCGTGGCGGCCGAGTTCGCCGACCAGCTTCTCGACCAGGCGGAAGGTGGGCGTCGGCTTGAAGGCGTCGCCCTCGTCCTTCTTGCGCTGCTGGCTGGCGTGGTAGGCGGTGTCCAGGCCGATCTCGTCGGAGACGGTGAGCGGGCCGACCGGAATGCCGGCCATCTTCGCTGCGTTCTCGATCAGCGCCGGATTCACGCCTTCGGTGACCATCGCCAGGCTCTCGTTGATGTAGGCACCGATGAAGCGGCTGGTGAAGAAGCCGGGGCCGTCGTTGACCACGATCGGCGTCTTCTTCATCGCCTGCGCGAGGTCGAGCGCGCGCGCCAGGGTCTCGGGCGAGGTCTTGTGGCCGCGGATGATCTCGACCAGCGGCATGCGCTCGACCGGCGAGAAGAAGTGCATGCCGATGAAGTTCTCCGGGTGGGCGCCGGCCTCGGCCAGCTCGCTGATCGGCAGCGCCGAGGTGTTGGAGGCGATCACCGCATGCGCCGGCAGCACGGCGTCGAGCTTGCGCGTGATCTCGGCCTTGATGCCGCGGTCCTCGAACACCGCCTCCACCACCAGCTCCACGTCGGCCAGCCCGGCGTAGTCGGTGGTGGGGTGGATGCGGGCGAGGATGGCGTCGGCCTTGTCCTGCGTCATGCGGCCCTTGGCGATGTCCTTCTCCAGGCGCTTGGCGGAGTAGGCCTTGCCCTTGTCGGCAGCGGCCTGGTCGCGGTCGATCAGCACCGTCTCGATGCCGAGCTTGGCGCAGTGGTAGGCGATGCCCGCGCCCATCAGGCCGGCGCCGACCACGCCGATCTTGCGGAGGGTCGTCTTCGGTACGCCTTCGGGGCGGTGCATCAGCTTGTCCGCCTTGCCCTTGTTGATGAAGAGCGTGCGGATCATGTTGCGTGACACCGGGTCGAGCTGGAGCAGGGTGAAGTACTTGGCCTCGACGTCCAGCGCCTTGTCCATCGGCAGTTGCGGGCCTTCGTACAGGCAGGACAGGATGGCCTTGGGGGCGGGCAGGTTGTGGAAGGTCTTGGCCTGCAGCATGGCGTTGCTCACCACCAGCATCTGCGCCACGGCGGGTGAGGACGGGCCGGCGCCGCCGGGGATCCTGAAGCCCTTCTTGTCCCACGGCTGCACCGGGTCGCCTTCCTCGACGAGCCAGCGCTTCGCCTCGGCGAGCAGCTGGTCGGCGGGCACGACCTTGTGCACCAGCCCCATCTTCAGCGCCTTCTCGGCCGACAGCGCCTGGCCTTCCATGACCACCGGCATCGCCGCCTGGATGCCGACCAGGCGCGAAACGCGCTGGGTGCCGCCGCCGCCGGGCAGCAGGCCGACCTGCACTTCGGGCAGGCCGAGCTGGATACCGCGGGCGTCCGACACCACGCGGTAGTGGCAGGCGAGCGCGATCTCGGTGCCGCCGCCCAGTGCCGTGCCGTTGATGGCGCAGGCCACCGGCTTGCCGCAGGTTTCCATGCGGCGCAGCAGCTTCGACAGCGAGGCGTTCATCTTCAGGCGCTCGGCCACTGGGGTGTCGTCCACCTTGTCCAGGTTGGCTTCCATGACCTTGAGGTCGGCGCCGGCGGCGAACACCGGTTTGCCCGAGGTGAAGATGGCGCCCTTGATGCTGTCGTCGGTGGCGAGGCGCTCGATCGCGGCGGCGATCTCGTCCATGAACTTCATGTCCATGGTGTTCATGTTGCTGTCGGTACGGTCGAAGAGCAGGGTGGCGATGCCGTCGGCGTCCACCGAGATGTGGATGACTTCAGTCATGACTGTCGATTCCTTGATGTGGTCCGGTGTCGCTCAGACGAGCTCGATGATGGTGGCCGTACCCATGCCGGCGGCCTCGCACAGCGTGACCAGGCCGGTGCCGACCTGGCGGCGCTCCATCTCGTCGAGCAGGGTGCCGAGGATCATGGCGCCGGTGGCGCCCAGCGGATGGCCCATGGCAATGGCGCCGCCATTGACGTTGATGCGGTCGTGCGGCACGTTGAGCCGCTCCATCAGGCACAGCACGACCGAGGAGAAGGCTTCGTTGAGCTCCCACAGGCCGATGTCGGCGGCGGTCATGCCTGCCTTCTTCAGTGCCTTCTGCGCGGCGTAGCTCGGGGCGTCGAGCATCAGCGTGGGCTCCGAGCCGACGGTGGCGACCGAGCGGATGCGCGCGCGCGGCTTGAGGCCGGCGCGCTTGCCTGCGTCGGCATTGCCCACCAGCACGGCGGCGGCGCCATCGACGATGCCCGAGCTGTTGCCGGCGTGGTGCATGTGGGTAATCGCTTCGAGCTGCGGGTACTTGAGCAGCGCGACGCCGTCGAAGCCGTACTGCGTGCCCATCTCGAGGAAGGAGGGCTTGAGGGCGGCGAGCGATTCCAGCGTGGTCTCGGGGCGGATCGCCTCGTCCTTCGCCAGCACCGGCAGGCCGAGCACGTCCTTCACCGCGACCACCGAGCGCTCGAACCAGCCATTGGCCCAGGCCTGGGCGGCGCGGCGCTGGCTCTCCACCGCATAGGCGTCGCACTGTTCGCGGGTGAAGCCATGCAGGGAGGCGAGCAGGTCGGCGCTGACCCCCTGCATGGTGAAGTACATCTTGAAGGCGACCTGCGGGTCGAGCGCCATGGCACCACCGTCGCTGCCCATCGGCACGCGCGACATGCTCTCCACGCCACCGCCGATCGCCATGTCCACCTGCCCCGAGCCCACCTTGGCGGCGGCGAAGTTCACCGCCTCCAGGCCCGAGCCGCAGTAGCGGTTGATCTGCATGCCGGGCACGCCATGGTCGAAGCCGGCCACCAGCGCAGCGACGCGGGCGATGTTGCCGCCCTGTTCGCCCACCGGCACCACGCAGCCGAGAAGCACGTCCTCGATCAGCGTACTGTCGAGGCTGTTGCGGTCGCGTACGGCCTGCAGCATCTGCGCGGCCAGTTGCACCGGGGTGATCTCGGCGAGCGCGCCGTCGGCCTTGCCTTTGCCGCGCGGGCTGCGCACATGGTCGTAAATGAAGACGTCGGTCATGACTATCCCTCTGTTTCGGTTCAGGTGTTCGGGGGCTCGGGCCGTGCCCTTGTGCGCTTCCGATCCATCCTTCGGGCGGCGTGCGTGGGCGACGGGCGGACGAGCCGTCGATGCAATCCTATGGCGCGGGACGGCCTTGACTTAAAATCCGAGCAAGAACTCGAACAGTTCGCTTGGTATGTTTGCAAGCAGCTGTTTTAAAATGGGAATGCTGCGATGCAAAAAACCGAACAAAAGAGGGTGCGGCGTGAAGCGGCGCTCAGGCATGTGCCCGTGCAGGCGCGCGCGAGCTTCACCCTGGAGGCGATCATCGATGCGGCGAGCGAGATCCTGCAGACGCAGGGCGTCGATGCGGTGACGACGCGCAAGGTGGCGGCGCGGGCCGGGGTTTCGGTGGGGGCGGTGTACCAGTACTTCCCCGACAAGGAGGCGATCCTGATGCAGATCAGCGAGCGGATCATGGACGAGGCCTCGATCGACGCCTCGCCGGAGCTGTTCCGTCTCAATCGTCAGTCGCTCGACGAGTTGCTGCAGGCCTTGTTCCAGCGCACCGTGCGCACCGAGATGCGTCTGCTCGGGCTGGGCAAGGACTTCTACCGGCGCTACGCCCGCCAGATGCAGTTCGGCCGTGCACAGGGGCTGGGGCGCGGCGAGGTCAGCTCGGCGCAGCTGGTCGCGAACATGGAACAACTGCTGCGGGTGCATGCCGAGGAGGTCGGCGAGGCGGATGGCGAGCTGGCGGCGTTCATGCTGGTGCGGGGCATGCGCATGCTGCTGGCGACCCTGGTCGAGGAGCGCCCCGAGCTGCTGGAGTCGCCATCGCTGGTGCCGATGCTGGTGCGCATCTCGCGTGCAATGACCGATGCCAGGCTGGAGGAGGTTGGAGAGGAGGAGGGGGTGCGTAGGGCCGTGCCCGGCTCCGGATCGTGAAAAGGGGGCGCCGGATCGTGTCCGACGCCCCCTTTCAGCTGTGTGTGCTCGCTGTCAGCTTGCCTGCGGCGCGCTGCGCGGCCCCAGGGCCTGGCTGCCGCCGGCCGCGTCGGTCTTGCCGCGGCGGCCGATGTCGAGCCAGCATGCCAGCGCGGGCAGCAGGAACATCGCGCCCAGCGCGTTGACCAGGAACATGAAGGCGAGCAGCACGCCCATGTCGGCCTGGAACTTGAGCGCCGAGAACATCCAGGTACCCACGCCCACCGACATCGTCAGCGCCACGAAGATGGCCGCGGTGCCGCGTTGGCGCATGGCTTCGTAGAAGGCGTCGCGCAGCGTGGGGGCGCCGTTGTCGAGTTCGTACTTGAGGCGCTCGTAGATGTAGATGCCGTAGTCCACCCCGGCGCCCACGCCCAGCGTGATCACCGGCAGCGTCGCCACCTTGAGGCCGATGCCGAGGGTCGCCATCAGCGCGTTGCACAGGATGCTCACCAGCAGCAGCGGCACGATGATGCACAGCACCGCGCGGATCGAGCGGAAGGTGAGCAGACAGATCAGGATGATGGCGCCGTAGATCGAGGCCAGCATCTGCACCTGGGCGCGGTCGACCGCCTCGTTGGTGGCAACAGCCACGCCGGCATTGCCCCCGGCGAGGCGGAAGCGCAGGTTGGGCGTGCTGTCCTCGGCGATGAAGCGGAGCACCTCGTCGGTGACGGTGCGCAGCGTCACGGCTTCATGGTCGGTCAGGTAAACCACCAGATGGATGGTCTGGCAACCCGCCGTGTTGAGGCCTTGCTCGGGGCTGGCGGCACGGGCGCCGGTGCGCAGCGCCGCTTCCGAGCGCTGCAGTGCGGCCCAGCGCGGGTTGGCCTCGTTGTTGCCGGAGGCAAAGATCTTGGCGCGGCGGGCAACCGTTTCCACCGACTGCACGCCCTCGACGCCGCGCATGCGCAGGTCGAAGCGCTCGACGGCATTCATGACCTCCCAGTTGAGGCAGGCCTCTTCGAAGCCTTCGGTTTCGACGAACACCGACAGCACATCCATGCCGATGGAGTAGCTCGAGAGGATCTGCGCGTTGTCCAGGTTGTAGCGCGAGTCCTCATGGAGCTCGGGCACGCCGGCGCCGATGTCGCCGGTCTGCACCTGGCGAGCCAGGTGCGTGCCACCCGCCAGCAGCACCAGCATCACCGCAAAGCTGGCCAGTGCGGGGCGCGGCTGGGCCAGTGCCGACAGCGTCCACCAGAACTTGTGGCGGCTGTGGTCGCTGTGGGTATCGGCGATCGGGTGTGCCAGCGCGAAGCGTTCGAGCTTGAGGTGGGAGAGGACGATGGGCAGGAAGATCAGGTTGGTCAGCAGCATCAGGACCACGCCCAGGCAGGCGGTAACCCCGAGCTCGTGCAGGATGGGGATGTCGATCAGCATCATCACCATGAAGCCGAGCGCGGTGGTGACCAGCGCCATCGAGCCGGGAATCACCAGCTTGCGGAAAGCGTGTTCTGCCGCCTCGGACGAGTTGTGCCCCTTGAGCAGTTCCTGCTCCCAGCCGTTGGTCATCTGGATGGCGTGCGAGACCGCGATCGAGAAGATCAGGAAGGGCACCAGCACCGACATCGGGTCGATGCCGTAGCCCAGCGGCGGCAGCAGGCCGAGCAGCCACACCACCGGCATCAGCGCGATCACCAGCACGGTGACGACGAGCTTGGCCGAGCGCGAGTAGGCGCCGAGCAGGAAGGCGGTGATCAGGAAGGCGATGCCGAAGAAGGCGAGCACGGTGAACAGGCCGTCCATGACGTCGCCGATGACCTTGGCGAAGCCGACGATGTTGAGCTCGATGTCGGGGTTGGCGCTCTCGAAGCGGGCGCGGATCGCCTCCAGCTTGGCGGCGACGTCGGCGTAGTCGAGGCGCTCGCCGGTCTCGGGGCTGAACTCGAGCAGGTCGGCACGCACCAGGGCGGCGCGCAGGTCGTTGGCGACCAGGCGGCCGATCTCGCCGGACTTGGCGACGTTGTTGCGCACCTGGGCGAGGCTGGCCGCGTCGGCCTCGAAGCGGGCGGGGATGACCACGTCGCCGGTGAAGCCTTCCTCGGTGACCTCGATGTAGCGCACGTTGGGCGTAAACAGCGAGCGCACGCTGGCGCGGTTGACGCCCGGCGTGAAGAAGACCTCGTCGGTTACCTCGCGCAGGGTCTTCATGAACTCGGCGTTGTAGATGTCGCCCTCGCCCTTCCAGCGCACGCTGACCATGATGCGGTTGGCGCCGGAGAAGGTGTCCGAATACTGCAGGAAGGCCGACATGAACTCGTGCTTGTGCGGGATCAGCTTGTTGAAGCCGGGGTCCAGACGCAGGTTGGTCGCCGAATAGGCCAGCGCCAGGGTGAGGCCGATGAAGAGCAGCCCCAGCGCCTTGCGCCAGCGGATGATCATGAGGGCGGCGACGTCGATCATCCCGTCGAGTCGGCTGCGGGTTGCGGTGTCGCTCATCAGGATTCTCCGCTTTCGGTCTTGCTGAGGTTGAGGTTGGAGCCGGGCGCCGGGGTCGAGGCGGTGAGCTGGCGGATCTCCAGGCCTTCGTCGCTGGTCATGACGGCCTGGCCGTCGGGCAGCAATGCGATGTCGGTGAGGTTGCCCTGCGGGATACGGTAGTTGACGCTGAAATTGCGCCCCTGGTCGGTGCTGGCCAGCACCAGACCGCCCTGGCCGACCAGCAGCAGGGTGCCATCGGCGGTAAGCGCATGGCTGTAGACCGAGATCGGTGCGGGCAGCCGGGCTTCCTGCCAGGTTGCGCCGTCGTCCTCGCTGTGGAAGACGTGGCCGCGCATGCCGTAGCTCACCCAGGTGCTGCCGCCCAGGTGCAGGGCGCCGTAGAGCGAGCCGTTGTAGAAGGGCTCGACGACCTCCCAGCTCTGTGCGCCGTCGAGCGAGCGCAGCAGGGTGCCGGCCTCGCCCACGATCAGCCATTTGCCGGCGTCTGCGGAGGAGACGATGGTGTTGAGATGCCAGTCGGTGAGGCCGTCGATGACTTCCTCTGCCCAGCTGTCGCCGCCGTCGGTCGAGCGCAGCACGCGGCCGAAGGCGCCAACCACCAGCCAGTCTCCGGAAGGCAGGCGGGCGGCGTCCATCAGCGGCTCACCATTGCTGGCGTCGAAGTTGACTTCGGTCCAGGTCCGGCCGCCGTCGCGGGTGCGCAGGATCCAGCCCTCGTGGCCGAGCGCGAGGCCTTCGTCCGCGCTGGCAAAGCTCAGGCGCGTGATCAGGGCCTGGCGGTTGACCGAGCGCTGGGCCGGCTGCCAGCTCTGCCCTTGATCGGTGGACAGCAGGATGTGGCCGAGCTCGCCGGCGACGACGAGGCCCGCCGAGGTCTGCTGGACACTGGTGAGCTGCATGTTGCCGACCGGTGTTGCGATGGCGGGCGGGGTGACGGCGGTGCGTGGCGAGAATGCATGGAAGCCCGCGGCGGCGACGATCAGGACCATGGCGAAGCCAACGGGTGCTCGCATGTAGGTGTCTCCTCGTCGATTCAGGGTGCGTCACCCGTAGTGGATGGCGCAGTGTGGGCAATGTTCGGCCCGCCCGGGGGCGGGGGCATCGTCCAAAAGGGTTATCGCGGAATACTGCGGGTGCAGCGCCTGGCGCCGCTTCGGCCTATCGCGGCGCAACATGGCGGAAACCCGCTTGCGGCGCGGCCTTGGTCTTTGCGCTCAGTCATTTACGTTAGTCCGTCCGGACGATGATGGGGCTTGCCGGCTATGGAAAATTCCGTCCATCGCAACACGTGACGCACCTTGAACCACCAGCCTGGTGGTCGATCTCGGAGGATACGAAGATGGGCGCAGTTGGCAAGGATCACATTCTCGGCATTCTGGCCGAAGACTACATGACGCCGGAAGCGGTCGAGCTGGTGGAGCGTGCACGCGCCATGGCCCCGCGGCTGGCCGAGCGCGCCCGTGCCGCCGAGGCGGAGGGCATGGTGCCGGTCGAGACCGTGCAGGAGATGAAGGAGGCGGGCCTCTTCCGCGTCCTGCAGCCGCGGCGCTTCGGCGGCTACGAGCTCGACCCGCGGGTGTTCTACCGCGTGCAGATGGCGCTCGCCGAGGGCTGCATGTCCACCGCCTGGATCTACGGCGTGATCGGCGTGCACAACTGGCAGCTGCCGCTCTTCCCCGAGCAGGCGCAGCAGGACGTGTGGGCGAAGGACACCGGCGTGCTGATTGCGTCGACCTACATGCCCACCGGCAAGGCCGAGGCGGTCGACGGTGGCTACCGTTTCTCGGGACGCTGGGGCTTTTCGAGCGGCGTGGAGCACTGCGAATGGATCTTCCTCGGCGGCCTGCTGCCGAAGAAGGACGGTTCCGGCGCGCTGGAGCACGCTACCTTCCTGCTGCCGAAGGCCGATTTCCGCGTCGAGAAGAACTGGGACGTACTCGGTCTGCGCGCGACCGGCAGTCACGACATCGTGGTCGATGGCTGCTTCGTGCCCGAGCACCGCACGCACCGCACCAACGACCATAGCGACGCCGGCTGCCCCGGGCGCCAGACCAACCCTGGCTGGATCTACAAGATCCCCTTCACCCAGGTCTTCCAGCGTGCGGTGTCGTCGGCCTGCATCGGCGCGCTCGACGGTGCGATCGCGAGTTTCCGCGAGCGGGCTGCAGCTCACGTGGGCAAGCACGGCGCGAAGACCGCCGAGGACGTCAATGCCCAGCAGGCGGTGTCGGAGGCGATGATGACCACCGATCAGCTCAAGCTGGTGCTGTTCCGCAACTACGCGCGCATCGTCGAATGCGCCAAGACCGGCGAGCGCATGCCGGTGGAGGAGCGCCTGATGCAGCGCGCCCAGGCCTCGCAGGTGCCCAAGCAGTGCGCCGCGGCGGCCAGCGAGCTGATGCGTGCGTGTGCGGCCTCCGGGACCTACAAGAGCAACCCGATCGAGCGCGTGTTCCGCGACATCCACCAGGCGCGCGGCCACATCGCCAACAACACCGACACCTATGCGCGTGCGCACGGTGCGGTGATGCTGGGTCTGCCCAACGCCGACCCCTACATCTGACGGTCCGCCGCGCACGGAGAACGACGCAAGATGACAGCCCAGCGCTACCACACCCTCAAGGTCCAGGCGGTTGTCGAGGAGACGCACGACGCGAAGTCGATCGTCTTCGCGGTGCCGCCCGAGCTGGCCGAGACCTTCAGGTACCGGCCCGGCCAGTTCCTGACCTTGCGCCTGCCGGTGCTGGGCCGTCATCTGCCGCGTTGCTACTCGATGTCGAGCGCGCCCACGCTGGACGAGACCTTGCGCGTGACGGTCAAGCGCGTGCAGGGCGGGCGCGGCTCGAACTGGGTGTGCGATCGCGTGCGACCGGGCGACACGCTCGAGGTGATGGCGCCGGCCGGCGTGTTCACGCCGGCCTCCCTGCAGGGCGATTTCCTGCTCTGCGCCGGCGGTAGCGGCATCACGCCGGTGTTCTCCATCCTGCGCTCGGCGCTGGCGCACGGCCAGGGCCGCATCGGCCTGCTCTATGCCAACCGCGACGAGCGCTCGGTGATCTTCCGCGAAGAACTCAACGCGCTTGCCGCCGCGCACCCGGCGCGGCTGCAGGTCGTGCACTGGCTCGATTCGGTGCAGGGCGTGCCGTCGGTGGCGCAGCTGGCCGAGCTGGCGCGACCGTGGTCCCAGGGCGAGGCCTTCATCTGCGGCCCGGGCCTGTTCATGGACGCCATGGTGTCGGCGCTCGACAAAGCCGGCATGGCGGCCGAGCGCGTGCACGTCGAGCGCTTCGTGTCGCTGCCCGACGAAGAGGATGTCGCCGCCATCAATGCGGCGGCACCCGCACCGGCCGCGGCGGTCGAGCGCGCAACGGTCGAGCTCGAGCTCGATGGCGAGGTGCATATGCTGGACGTGGCCGGCACCGAGACCCTGCTCGACGCCGCGCTCAGGGCCGGCATCAACGCGCCGCATTCCTGCCAGGCCGGCATGTGTGCATCGTGCATGTGCCAGGTGGTCGAGGGCGAGGTGCACCTGCGCCACAACGAGGTGCTCGATGCCAAGGATCTCGCCAAGCGCTGGACCCTGAGCTGCCAGGCGCTGCCCACCACCGAGCGACTGCGCGTGCGATTCCCGGGCTGAATCAGCAGCATCGCCCGCTGCACGCCGCCCCGACTTATCCGATTCAACGGCTTCCGGGCCGGACGGTCGCCGTCTCCATCGGCTCGCTAGTCCGAATGGGTGATGCCTCGGGCATGACCCGCGGGCAGCCTTTGGCCTGCCCGGCGCGCTGCGTCGCGGCTTGCTTATCCACACGAAATAAAACTCGAAGAAAGGAGCAAGGGTATGAGACTTTCGGCACCTGCCCGCAAGGGTGCAGGGTCGCTGCGTGGCTTGGCGTTTCGCACGCTGCCGCTCGCGATCGCCTTCATCGGCAGCGGCGCCCATGCGGCGCAGACCATCTATCTGGGCGACGAGACCACGCTCGATTCGTCGCTGACGCTGTCCTACACGGCTTCAGCGCGAACGTCGCGTCCGGCCGCGGAGTACCTGAACGACCTCAACAGCGACGACGCCACGCGCAACTTCAAGCGCGGTGCGCTGGTTAACAACCGCGCCAGCGCCCTGGGCGAACTCCGCCTCAGGCATGACAACGTCGGCGCCATGTTGCGTGGCAACATCTTCTACGATGGCGTCTACCGCAGCAGCAACGACAATGACTCGCCGGACACCGTCAACAAGATCGGCCCTGCCAACCAGTTCGTGCGCAAGACGCGCGAACGCAGCGGCCAGGACGCGCAGCTGCTCGATGCCTTTGTTTACGGCAACTGGGTGGTCGGCAACGACCAGTACCTGTCGGTCAAGCTCGGCCGCCACGTCGTGGCCTGGGGCGAGAGCCTGTTCTGGCCCAACATCAGCCAGGGCCAGCTGCCGGTCGATGCGACCAAGTTCAACGTGCCGGGCACGGAGGCCAAGGAGTCCTACCTGCCGGTCGGACAGCTGTCGGCGAGCCTGACGCTGACCGATGCGCTCAGCCTGACCGGCTATTACCAGTACAAGTGGGAAGAGACCCGCCTCAACCCGGTCGGGGACTTCTTCGGCAGTGATGTCTTCGGGCCTGGGGCGGAGTTCCTGCGCCTTGCGCCAGGTGTGATCTCGAGCCTGCCCGACAACAGCTTTGCGGTGGCGAATTTCGCCGGCGAGATCAAGCCCAAGGATTCCGGACAGTGGGGCGTGGGCCTGCGTTACCAGCTCAGCGATGCGCTCGAGGTGGGGGTGTTCCACTACCGCTACCACGACCGCATTGGCGCGATGCTGTTCGACTTCACCGGCGATACGCAGTACTCGTCGTTCTCGCGTTTCGGTCGCGAGGCTTCGCCGGGCAGCACGCCCTACTACAAGCTGGCCTATTTCGACGACATCAGGCTGACCGGCATCAGCGTCAGCAGCAAGATCGGCGACTCGGTCCAGTTCGGTGGCGACCTGAGCTACCGCGACGGCGCGCCGGTCTATCTGGAGAACGGCTCGCCCGCACGCGGCAGCTACCTGCAGGGCAACGCCAACGCGCTCTACATCCTCGGGCCGAGCAAGCTCGCGCACCAGACCACGCTGATGGGCGAGATCGTGCATCAGCGCATCATGGGTGTGGATCCCCTGACCATCAGCATGGGGGGCGTCGCGGTCGATACCTCGTCGAAGTACGTCTACGACGGCCAGACGCGCGGTTCGACCCTGGTCGGCCTGGGCGCCATCTTCGACTACCCGAGCATCTTCAGCGGCTGGGACCTGAGCACGCGCGCGATCTGGACGCAGAACGTGCAAGGCAGCGCCTATTCGGGCATGGGGCGTGACGAGAAGCGCCTGACCCTGGGTGCGGACTTCAAGTACCTCGGCAACCTCGCGCTCGGCATCACCTGGGTGAACTACCTCGGCTCGCCCAGCGTGAAGCAGCAGCGCACGATGGCCGACCGCGACTACGTGTCCTTCAACGCGAAGTACACCTTCTGAACATCAGAGGCTCACGACAATGAACGTAACGATCAAGGGACTCCTCTTTACCGTCGCTGCGACCGCGCTGCTGCAGGCGCCCGATCTTCAGGCGCGCGCCACGGCGGAGGAAATCGCCCGCCTTGGCAAGGACCTGACCTGCGTCGGCGCCGAGCGTGCGGGGAATGCCGACGGCAGCATCCCCGAGTGGAGCGGAAAGTGGCTGGGCGTGCCGCCGCATGTGGATTTCAAGGGCACGGGCAGCCATCCGATCGACCCCTATGCGGACGACAAGCCGCTCTTCGTCATCACCGCGGAGAACATGGCGCAGTACGCCGACCGCCTGTCGGACGGCCAGAAGGCGCTGTTCCAGAAATACCCGCAGACCTTCCGCATGCCGGTGTACCAGAGCCGGCGCGACTTCCGCTTCCCGGACGCTGTGTGCGACGTCACGCGCGAGAACGCCGCCAACGCGGAACTGGTGGATGGCGGGGAGGGCGTGATCGCGACCACCGGCGGCATCCTGTTCCCCTTCCCCAAGACGGGGCTCGAGCTGCTGTGGACCTCGTCGATCTTCACCTATCGGCCCTTTACCGAGGAGTTGATTTCCGACAACGCCTACGTGCTGGCCGACGGCAAGGTTAACTGGGGGCGGGTGAAGTCGCGCAACCTTGCGCCGCACCTGGAGCCGGGCAAGCGCACCAGCACCGCCGAGGGCCGGCAATCGTCCTACTACATGAACGAGACCCTGCTGCCCGAGCGCGACAAGGGCGAGATCAACACCGGCATGGAGTTCTGGAACCACAAGGCCGCGCCGCGCCAGAGCTGGCGCTACGACCCGGGCACCCGCCGTGTCCGCCAGTCGCCGGGCTATGGCTTCGACATGTCCTTCCCGGGCACGGGTGGCTCGATCACGGTGGATGAGGTGCGCCTCTTCAACGGCACGCCCGAGCGCTACGACTGGAAGATCGTCGGCAAGCGCGAGCTCTATATTCCCTACAACACCTACCGGCTGCATTCGCCGGATGTGAAGTACGCGGATTTGCTCAAGCCCGGCCACATCAACCCCGACTACATGCGCTACGAGCTGCATCGCGTGTGGGTGCTGGAGGGGACGCTCAAGGAAGGCTATCGCCACCTCTACGGCAAGCGCGTCATGTACGTCGATGAGGACAGCTGGCTGATGAAGATGGCCGAGAACTACGACGCCCGCGGCGGGCTGTGGCGTACTTCGATGATGAACTACTTCTACGCCTATGAAGCCAACACCTGGCAGGCAGGCGTGGGCTTGTACCACGATCTGCAGACCGGGACCTACCTGGCGTTCAACCTCGTCAACGAGCAGCGCAACGGCTACACGCTGAACACCGGCAAGCTCAGCGAGCGCGATTTCGGGCCCGAGGCCGCGCGGCGCGCAGGTCTCTGATCACGCGAGTGCAGCAGTGAGGGGCGGCGGGCGTTTTGCTCGCCGCCCCTTGTTCGTCAACGCAAGCCTCCGGCCTCTCTCGTCCATTGTCGCTAGTCTCATCGGACGATGGCGTGGCGGGGGGCTTTTCCTACCCTTGGGCAACAGGCGGACGAAACGCGAACCCGCCGATCGTCCGCAAGGGTCAAGCAGGTGCGCCGCAGCCGACGTGCGGCATCAGTGAGGAGAGATGACATGGCAGCTCGTATGCAGGGCAAGGTGGCGTTCGTGACCGGCGGCGGCAGCGGGATTGGTGCGGCGACGGCGTCGAGGCTTGCGCAGGAGGGCGCGACGGTGGTGGTGTGCGGCCGCCGCCGCGAGCCACTGGACGAGGTCGTGGCGGGTATCGTCGCAGCCGGCGGCAAGGCCGAGGCTGTAGTTGCCGACGTCAGCGACGAGGCGGGCTTCACCGCCGCCCTCGAAGCGGCGGCGCAGCGCCATGGCCGCCTCGACGTGCTGGTGAACAACGCCATGGCCTACACCTGGGGCAGCATCGAGGAGATGAGCACCGCCGACTGGCATGCGAACTTCGCGACCTCGGTCGATGGCACCTTCTGGGGCACGCGTACCGCGATGCGCCTGATGAAGGGCAAGGGCGGCGCGATCGTCAACGTATCGTCGATCTGCGGCCAGCTCGGCACGCCGTGGATGGCCGGGTACTCGGCGGCCAAGGCGGCGATCGACAACTTCTCGCGCGCCGCAGCCGCCGAGGGCGCGCCGCATGGCGTCCGCGTCAACGTGGTGATCCCCGCGGTGGTCGAGACCCCGGCGACGGCCGGCATGTTGGCTGACGAGGCCTCGCGCAGGAACACCGAGAAGCTGATTCCGATGGGCCGGGTGGGGCAGCCGGAGGAGCTCGCCAACGCGATCCTGTTCCTCGCCAGCGACGAGGCGTCCTACATCACTGGCGCGAGCCTGCCGGTCGATGGCGGACGCTCGTCGGTGCTGGTGACCGCGCTGTGAGCGCCGTCATGGCAGCGCTTTCCCGCCTTTTCAGCCCGGTGCGCCTGGGCGACCTCGAGCTCGCCAACCGCATCGTGATGGCGCCGATGACGCGCAACCGCGCCGACGCGCAGGGCGTGCCCGGCGAGCTGATGGTCGATTACTACGCCCAGCGCGCCGAGGCCGGCCTGATCGTCGCCGAGGGCACCTCGCCGAGCGCCGAGGGCCAGGCCTACTGCCGCCAGCCCGGGATCGCCACCGCCGCGCAGGTCGCCGGCTGGCGCAAGGTGACCGACGCCGTGCATGCGCGCGGCGGATGCATCGTGCTGCAGGTCATGCACGGCGGCCGCATCGGCAGCCACCACATCAAGGGCGAGGGCGTGGCCACCGTCGCACCGTCGGCGATCCGCGCCGCGGGCGAGGTGTTCACCGATAGCGCCGGCATGCAGCCCTACGACACGCCGCACGCGCTGTCCACCGAAGAAGTGCACGCCGCGGTGGCCGAGCATGCGCAGGCCGCGATCAAGGCCCGCGAGGCCGGTTTCGACGGCGTCGAGCTGCACTGCACCAGCGGCTACCTGCCGATGCAGTTCATGTGCTCGGGCACCAACCAGCGCACCGACGCCTATGGCGGCAGCGTCGCCAATCGCGTGCGTTTCGTGGCCGAGTGCCTGCAGGCGATGGCCGCAGCCATCGGCGCCGGGCGCGTCGGTCTGCGCTTTCGCGTCGGCAACAGCTACAACGACATTCAGGACGAGGACACGGTCGCCACCCATGCCGAGCTGCTGCGCCAGGTGAAGGACATGGGCCTGGCCTACGCCCACGTGATGCGCGCCGAGTCGCCCGACGTCGATGCCTTCGCGCTCGCCCGCGCGGGCTTCGACGGCAGCCTGATCCTCAACGACGGCTTCGACGCCGCCTCGGCCGAGGCTGCGCTCGCGGCCGGGCAGGGCGAGGCCGTGTCCTTCGCGCGCGACTTCATCGGCAACCCCGATCTCGTTCGCCGTCTGCGCGACGGCCTGCCGCTCGCCCGCTTCGACCGCAGGACGCTGTACACGCCGGGCGCTGCCGGCTATACCGATTACCCGGTCGCCGAAGGGGTGAGCGCATGATCTATTGGGAAGACGTCGAACTCGATGTGCCGCGTGAATCGTCCGAGCACTATGTGCTGAGCGCCGCCAACATCAAGGCCTTTGCGAGCGAGTGGGATCCGTTTCCGCCCCATGTGGATGAGGCAGCGGCGGCCAGGTCGCCGATCGGGCAGCTGTTTGCCGCGGGCGTCCATCTGCTGTCGATCACCATCCGCCTGAGTCATTCCATTCCCAGCGATGAGACGGCGTCGATCGCCGGCCGTGGCTGGGAGAACCTGCGCTTCCATCGCCCGGGCGTGGCAGGCGACACGCTGCGAGTGCGCGTCACCCATGTCGAGCGCAGCCCCGCCAGCCGGCCGGAGCGGGGCATCCTGGTGTCGCGCTTCGAGTTGCTGAACCAGCGCGACGAGGTGGTGGTGAGCTTCAATGCCAATGTCGTCATGCTGCGCCGCGAGCCGCTTGCGGCCTGAGCGCGCGGGCGCAATCAATAAGTGAGCAAGGAGAAAGACTTGAAGGTTCTTGTCCCGGTGAAGCGGGTCGTCGATTACAACGTGAAGGTACGGGTCAAGTCCGACCAGAGCGGAGTCGAGCTGACCGGCGTGAAGATGTCGATCAATCCCTTCGACGAGATCGCCGTCGAGGAGGCGGTACGCCTGCGCGAGGCGGGTGTCGCCACCGAGGTGGTCGCGGTGAGCTGCGGTAGCGGAGCAAGTCAGGAGACCCTGCGCAGTGCGCTGGCGATGGGTGCAGATCGCGCCATCCTGGTGGAGACGGACGCCGAGCTGCAGCCGCTGGCGGTCGCCAGGCTGCTGCAGGCGGTGGCCGGGCGCGAACAGCCGCAGATGGTGATCTGCGGCAAGCAGGCGATCGACGACGATGCCAACCAGACCGGGCAGATGCTTGCTGCGCTGATGGGCTGGCCGCAGGCCACCTTCGCCTCGAAGGTGGCGGTAGGTGAGGGTGTGGTAGCGGTCACGCGCGAGATCGATGGCGGCCTCGAGACGCTCGAGCTCAAGCTGCCGGCGGTGGTGACCGCAGACCTGCGCCTCAACGAGCCGCGCTACGCGACCCTGCCCAACATCATGAAGGCGAAGAAGAAGCCGCTCGAGGTGCTGCCGGCCGCTGAACTCGGCGTCGACATCACGCCGCGTCTGCGCCATGTGCGTCACGCGGAGCCCGCCGCGCGCAAGGGCGGCATCAAGGTCGCCGATGTGGCGGAACTGCTCAACAAGCTTCGCAACGAAGCGAAGGTGATCTGAGGCGAACGATGAAGACACTGGTCATTGCTGAACACGACAACGGCCGCCTGATTGCGGCGACCCTCAACACGGTGACGGCGGCGAGCCGTTTCGGTGGCGAGGTCGACGTCCTGGTTGCCGGCCACGGTTGTGCGGCGGTTGCCGCCGAGGCGGCAACGCTGGCGGGTGTGAGCGGGGTGCTGCTGGTCGAGGCTGCGCACTATGCCGAGCCGCTGGCGGAGAACCTCGCTGCGCTGGTGCAGCGCGTGGCGGGCGCGGGCGGCTACCGGGCTGTGCTTGCCCCGGCCACCAGTTTCGGCAAGAATCTCGCCCCTCGCGCGGCCGCACTGCTCGACGCGGCAGCGGTGTCCGACGTGGTGGCGATCGATGCGCCGGGCCGTTATCTGCGCCCCATCTACGCCGGGAACGTCATGGTGGCGGTCGAGTCTGACCAGGCGCTGGATGTGCTGACCGTGCGCACCACCGCCTTCGATCAGGCGACTGCCGGCGGCAGCGCAGTGGTGAGCACGCTCGAAGCCGGCCCGGACCTGGCGCTGTCGCGCGTCGTCGGCCGCGAATTGAGCAAGTCCGAGCGCCCCGAGCTGGCCGCAGCGGCGATCGTCGTCTCCGGTGGTCGGGGGCTGGGCAGCGGTGAAAATTATCACCGCGTGCTCGAACCCCTTGCTGATACGCTGGGCGCAGCGCTCGGTGCGTCGCGCGCGGCGGTCGATGCCGGTTTCGTTCCCAACGATTACCAGGTGGGCCAGACGGGCAAGATCGTGGCGCCGGGGCTCTACGTGGCGGTCGGGATCTCGGGTGCGATCCAGCACCTGGCAGGCATGAAGGATTCCAAGGTGATCGTGGCGATCAACAAGGATCCGGATGCGCCAATCTTCCAGGTCGCCGACTACGGCCTGGTTGCGGATCTTTTCGAGGCGGTGCCGGCCCTGACGTCCGGGATCGCACAGGCTTAGCGGCGCGTGCAGCGGCTGCGTCGATGAGGGATAGGGTTTTGGCCAACATTGATCTGGATCTCGCGGATTACGACCGCATCGTCTCGGCGCTCTACGACGCGTCGCTCGAGAGCCGTGGCTGGCCGAATGCGCTGGAGATGCTGCGTGCGCTGTTCCAGGCGAACTACGTCACCCTGATCCTGCGCAGCCCCGACGAGGGCAATCTTGGCCTCATGATCGCGGTCGGGGTCGAGGGCGGCGACCGGGTGACCTACCTGCCCTATGGCCACGACAGCACGCCCTTCGTCAATCAGCCGGTGGACAAGGTGTTCACCGTCGATGACCTGATGACCCAGGCTGAGTGGCGGCGCATGCCCTATTTCCAGCACTGGTGCGCGCCCAAGGATGTGTTCCATGTCATGGGTGCGGACATCTCGACGCCCGACGGTGGCAAGCTGCGCTTTCGTATCACGCGCGGCGAGGCGGCGCAGAACTTCGACGCGGTCGATCGTGCGCGCTGCGAGGCGCTGCTGCCGCATCTGCGCCGGGCGCTGCATGTGCACAACCTGCTCGATCGCAGCGAGTCGATGGGGGCGCTGTACTCCGATGCCATCGGCCGTTTGTCGGTCGGCACCATCGTGCTCGACGAGAGCGGCAAGGTGCTCGAGCAGAACCTGATCGCGCGCGAGCTGGTGGCTGCGAACGATGGCCTGAAGCTGGTCGGCGGGCGGCTCGAGGCCTCCTATCCGAGCGACAACCGTGAGTTGCAGCAGCTCATCCGCAATGCCTTTCTCCGCCACGCCGGCAGTCCGCCTACGCTGGCGCAGGCCATGTCGGTGTCGCGCCCCTCGGGGCAGGTCAGCCTGGGGATCGTGGTCGAGCCCGTGCCCTCGCAGGAGTGGGCCGAGGGCAAGGGCCACCCCGCGGCGATGGTTTATATCCGCGATGCGGCCGGAAAGTCGCTCGCCAGCACGGCGGCGGCCAAGCAGCTCTTCAACCTGACACCGGCAGAGACTGCGCTCGCCATGGAGCTGGCCAACGGCCTGTCACTGGAAGAGGCTGCCGAGGCGCTCAACATCCGTCGCAACACGGCGCGCGCCCATCTGCGCTCGATCTTTTCCAAGACCGGCGTCAGGCGTCAGACCGAGCTGGTGCGCATCATGCTCAACAGCGTGGCCGCCTTGAGCCGTATCGCCTGAACCCGGCGCCTGGGCGCCGGTTCAGCGCGCAGGGCCGGTGAATGCGCCCGCGCCGAAAAGGTAGTTATCCACCCGGATGACGTGGCTGCGCTTGTGCTCGACCTTCTGCGTGAGCGGGTTGCGCCAGGTATATTCGACTTCGCCCTCGCCCCGGTCGCGGGCGACATCGATCATTTCGCGGATGAAGCGCTTGCCGTTGGTGTCGGCCAGCTCGCCGCCCTTGCGGCCGACGAAGCGCGGGTGGCCGCCGTTGGCGTACACGATCTCGTCGTCGAGACCGATCACGAACACGTAGAGATCGTCCTGCACGAAGCCGCCGTTGAGGCTGTTGAAGCGGGCGAAGGCGGCGTCGCCCTGGGTCTTGTACTGGTGTACGGCACGCCACAGCAGCGACTTGGCCAGTTCCAGGCTGGCGAACGGGGTGTAGTAGCCGACCACGAGGATGCGTTCGCCGACCTTGCGGTAGGTGGCGATCTTGGGATCGTTGCGTCCCGTGCTCGGGTTGCGCCAGCGGTACTCGACGCGACCTGCGCCCTGCGCGCGAGCACCATCGAGGATCTCGCGCATGAAGCTGCGCCCCTCGCTGTCCTGCAGGTCGGTGACGTTGCGCCCGATCAGCGTGATCGAGCTTCCGCCGCTGGCAAGGAAGTTGCCCTGGGTGTCGATCGCGTACACGTAGAGTTCGCCTTCGACGAACTCCCCGGCGCGGCTGAAGCTGGCGAGCGCCTCATCGCCCTTGTCCACCAGGTGTCGTTCGGCGCGGTCGAGCAGGGCCTGTGCGCGCGAGCCGCTGTCGGCGGCTTGTTGTGCGCGCTGCGTTGTCGCGGCGCTTTCCGTTGCATGCACCGGCATCGCCGCTGTGGCGAGACCGATCATCAGGGCGAGGAGCAGATGCTGCGGCGGCTTCATGGCAAGCTTCCTGGAGGAACGGTCGATGAGCGCGATTCTAGAGCAGGCCGGGGGGCGAGGGCTTAGTCCGCGCGGACGATGCCGGGCCGTTGTTGCGCTGGTGATACTGCGGCATTGACATGTTCCCCCACCGGGGGTCGAGGGAGATTCACATGAGCGTCACTGTCGTTACCGGTTCCGCGTCGGGCATCGGCGCCGCGATCCGCGATCAACTCCTCGCCGCAGGCCAGCGCGTCATCGGCATCGACCGCCAGAACGCCGACATCGTCGCCGATCTGGCGTCCGCCGAGGGGCGCAAGGCCGCCGTCGATGCGGTGCTCGAGGCCTGCGGCGGTACGCTCGACGGCCTGGTCTGTTGTGCAGGCCTGGGGCCGACCGCGCCGTCGAGCAGCCTGATCGTGAGCGTCAACTATTTCGGCATGAGCGCGCTGGTCGATGGCCTGGCGCCTGCGCTCGAGCGCGGCACCAAGCCTGCCGTGCTGCTGATCGGCTCGGTAGCCTCGGTGCACCAGGGCATGGACAAGCTGCCGATGGTCGGCGCCATGCTCGCCAATGACGAAGCGGGTGCGCGCACCCAGGCCGACGCGATGGCGATGCCGCAGGCGGCCTATGCGGGTTCGAAGTACGCGATCACGGTGTATGCGCGCAAGAAGGCCGTCGAGCTCGGCCCCAAGGGGATCCGGCTCAATGTCCTGGCTCCGGGCGCAGTGGAGACGCCGCTGCTCGACGCCTCGCGCGCCGACGCGCGCTATGGCGAGGCGATCCGCAACTTCGTGGCACCGATCGGACGCAACAGCGCGCCGGATGAGATCGCCAACGTGGCGTGCTTCCTGCAATCCGCGCAGGCCAGCTTCGTGCACGGCACCGTCGTCTTCGTCGATGGCGGCATGGATGCGATGACGCGCCCCGAGCGCTTCTGAACCCAGCGGAGACGGCGTCCGATCATGAGCAAGGTTGCATTCATTACCGGCGCGAGCCGGGGGATCGGGCGCGAGACCGCGCTCGCCTTCGCGCGTGCGGGCTACGACCTGGCGATCAGCGCGCGCACCCTGGAAGAGGGTGAGACACACGCGCATGCGTTGACCGATGCCGAGGGCCGTCCCCTTGCCGGCAGCCTGGCCTCGACCGCCGCTGCAGTACGCGCGCTCGGGCGCGAGGTGCTGGTGCTGCGCATGGACCTGCTGGACGAGGCCTCGGTGCGTGGCGCAGCTGCAGCCGTACTCGCCCATTACGGGCAGGTCGACGTGCTGGTCAACAACGCCATCTATCAGGGCAGCGACCTCAACCTGCCCTTCATGGCGCTTGGGGGAGAGACCCTGCAACGGGTGTTCCAGGGCTACGTGATGGCGCCGGTCGTGCTCACCCAGTGCCTGCTGCCGGCGATGATCGCGCGCGGCGGCGGCACGGTGATCAATGTCACCTCCGGTGCCGGTGAGAGCGACCCGCCGGTGGCCGCCGGCAAGGGCGGCTGGGGGTATGCCTACGGGGCGGGCAAGGCGGCAGTGTCACGCCTGTCGGGGGTGCTTGCCGCGGAGTTCGGCGAGCAAGGCATCCGCGCGTTCACCATCAACCCCGGTGTGGTCACGACCGAAGCACTGCGCGCCACGATTGGCGACAAAGGCGTGCTGGCAATGCGCAAGGGGGTGGCGCCACCGGAGGTGCCAGCCGCGGTGATGTGCTGGCTGGCGACGCAGCCGGAGGCTGACCGCTTCCAGCGCCGTACCGTGCAGGCGCAGGCGTTCGCGCTCGAACACGGTGTCGTGCCCGACTGGCGCAACGCATGACCGCGGGCCACCCGCGCCGGGTGCGACTGCTATTCTGTTTTACGAAGGGATCTTCATGAGCATCGAACGCGAGTCGATGGAATTCGACGTGCTGATCGTCGGCGGCGGCCCGGCCGGGCTGGCGGCGGCGATCCGCTTGAAACAGCTCGCCACGGCCAAGGGCCAGGAGCTGTCGGTGTGCCTGATCGAGAAGGCCGCCGAGATCGGTGCCCACATCCTGTCGGGCGCGGTGATGGACCCCAAGGCGCTCACCGAGCTGATCCCCGACTGGAAGGAACAGGGCGCCCCGCTCAACACCGAGGTCACCGAAGACCGCGTGCTGTTCCTGTCCGAGACCGGTGCCCGCCAGGCCCCCAACGGCCTGCTGCCCGACTGTTTCGTGAACCACGGCAACTACATCGTGCGCCTGGGCAACGTGGTGAAGTGGCTCGGCGAGCAGGCCGAGGCGGCCGGCGTCGAGGTCTATCCCGGCTTTGCCGGCGCCGAGGTGCTGTTCGATGAAAAAGGCGCGGTCAAGGGCGTGGCTACCGGCGACATGGGCCTCAACCGTGACGGCACGCCCGGCCCGCACCACCAGCCGGGCATGGAGCTGCACGCCAAGTACACGCTCTTTGCCGAAGGCTGTCGCGGCCATCTGGGCAAGCAGCTCGAGGCGAAGTTCAATCTGCGCGAGGGCGCCGACCCGCAGACCTACGGCATCGGCATCAAGGAGCTGTGGGAGGTCAGGCCCGAGAACCATCGCCCCGGCCTGGTGGTGCACACCGCCGGCTGGCCGATGGACAACGCCACCTACGGCGGTGGCTTCGTCTATCACCTCGAGGACAACTTGGTGGCGGTGGGCTACGTGGTCGGCCTCAACTACGAGAACCCGCACCTGTCGCCCTTCGAGGAGATGCAGCGCTACAAGACGCACCCCGAGATCCGCAAGTATCTCGAAGGCGGCAAGCGCCTGGCCTACGGCGCGCGCGCCATTGCCGCCGGCGGCCTGCAGAGCCTGCCGCGGCTGATCTTCCCGGGCGGCGCGCTGATCGGCGACGATGCGGGCTTTCTCAACGCCGCGCGCATCAAGGGCAGCCACGCCGCGATCAAGTCGGGCATGCTCGCCGCCGAGGCCGCCTTCGAGGCGCTCGCCAAGGAACGCGAGCGCGACGCGCTCACCGCCTACCCGGCCGCCTTCCGCGACTCCTGGCTGTACGCCGAGTTGCACAAGACGCGCAACTTCAAGCCCTACATGAAGAAGGGCCTGTACCTGGGTTCGCTGCTGTTCGGCATCGACCAGGTGGTGTTCCGCGGCAAGGCGCCGTGGACGCTGCGCAACAGCGCCGACCATGACAAGCTCAAGCCGGCGGCCGAATGCGCGAAGATCAATTACCCCAAGCCCGACGGCGTGCTCACCTTCGATCGCCTGTCCTCGGTGTTCCTGTCCAACACCAACCACGAGGAAGAGCAGCCCTGCCACCTGCAGTTGAAGGACGGCGCGGTGCCGATCGCAATCAACCTGGCCAAGTACGACGCCCCCGAGCAGCGCTACTGCCCGGCCGGGGTGTATGAGATCGTCCACGAAGAGGCTGGGCCGCGCCTGCAGATCAACGCCCAGAACTGTGTGCACTGCAAGACCTGCGACATCAAGGACCCGACCCAGAACATCAACTGGGTCGTGCCGCAGGGCGGCGAAGGACCGATCTACCAGGGGATGTAAGCGGCGCACGCGTGCTCGGCCATCACATGCCGGAACGCCGAGCCGCCACGTTCAGCTTCCGTACGTCTCCGTTCGGAACCCTGCATGGGCGCGAATGGGGTGTGGCATGATCTCGGCGTCCTCATCGATGCCGTACGATTCGCCCCCCATGCTGAACTCATCTGAACGGAAGTCCCCCATGCGCCTGTTCGTGCTCCCGCTGATCCTGGGTGCGTTCGTCCTGTCGGGCTGCGAGCGCAGTGTGCCCCCGGTGCAGGACAAGGCGCCGCCGTTCGTGAAGACCGTGGCCGTGACGGCGAGCACCGAGGGCCAGCTCGGGCTGTCGGGTACGGTGCGGGCACGGGTGGAGACGCCGCTCGCCTTCCAGGTCGGGGGGCGGATCGCCGAGCGCCGGGTTGACGCAGGTCAGCAGGTCGCGGCCGGGCAGGTGCTGTTCGAGCTCGACAAGCGCGACCTGGAGCAAGGTGCGCGTGCCGCCGAAGCCGACCTCGCCGCCGCGGATGCGGCTCTGGCGACCGCGGTTGCCGATCTCGCCCGCAACCGTCAGCTGCAGGAGCAGAGCTTTACCAGCGCGCAGGCGCTGGAGCGCTTCGAGCTGGCGCGCCGCGAGGCGCAGACACGGCGCGATGCCGCCGCGGCGCGCCTTGCCCAGGCGCGCAACGCGCTCGGCTATGGACGGCTGCTGGCGCCGGCAGACGGCGTGCTGATCGACGTCACCGGCGAGCCTGGACAGGTGGTGGCCCCAGGTCAGGCGGTGGCGATGCTGGCACAGGCGGGCGAGCGCGAGCTCGAGGTGTACTTCCCCGAGGGCGCGCAGCCGCCGCAGGACGGCGAAGCGACGCTGGGCGAGGACGTGACGCTGGCCTTGCGCTTGCGTGAGACGGCGGGCGCGGTCGATCGTCAGGGGCGCACGCTGCGTGCGCGCTATACCGTGCTGGGCCCGCCTGATGCGCTGGTGCTCGGTGCGGTGCTGCGTGCGCGCTTCGATGCCCCGCTGGCGGAGGCCGAGGGCGAGTTCGTCGTCCCGCTCGGTGCGCTCAACGATCGTGGCCAGGGGCCGCGGGTGTGGCGGTTGCGCGATGGGCGCGTCGAGGCGGTGGCGGTGACCGTGGTGGGGACCGATGGCGAGGCCGCTCGCGTACGCGGGCCGCTCGCGGCCGGCGACCGGGTCGTCGCGCTCGGCACCCACCTGCTGGTCGAGGACATGGCGGTGCGGGAGCTTGGGCGATGAGCTTCCCCAACCTGTCTGCGCTCGCCGTGCGCGAGCGCTCGATCACCTTTTTCTTCCTGCTGCTGGCGGTGCTCGGTGGCGTGTATGCCTTCCTGTCGCTGGGGCGGGCCGAGGACCCTGCATTCACGATGCGGGTGATGGTGGTCAATGCGGTGTGGCCGGGCGCGACTCCCGAGGAGATGCAGGAGCAGGTGGTCGACCGCCTGGAGAAGCGCGTCCAGGAGGTGGAGCATGTGTACCGCATCATCACCACCATCCGCCCCGGCTCGGCCAACATGCAGATCGAGTTCCATGAATACACCAAGCCGGGCGAGGTGCCGCAGCTCAAGTACGACGTGCGCCGGCGCATGCAGGACGAGGCCGGCAGCCTGCCGGCCGGAGTGATCGGGCCGATCGTCAACGAGGATTTCGCCGACGTCTATTTCAAGCTCATCGCGCTGACCGCGCCCGGCCTGCCGATGCGCGAACTGGTGCGCGAGGCCGAGGTCATCCGCGACCGCATGCAGCGCGTCGACGGCGTGCACAAGGTGCTGGTGCTGGGCGAGCGTCCCGAGCGCGTGTACGTGGAGTTCGACAACGCGCGCCTGGCCAACCTCGGTATCGCGCCGCAGGCGGTGTTCGACGCCATCAATGCCGGCAATCGCTTGTTGCCTGCCGGCCGCCTCGAGACCGAGGGGCCGCGCCTGTACCTGCGCCTGGATGCGGACCTTTCCGATACCGCGCAACTCGCTGCGGTGCCGATCCGGGTTGCCGACCGCGTGCTGCGCCTGGGCGATATCGCCCATGTCCACCGTGGCTACGAGGAACCCCCCGCACAGCTGGTGCGCTCGCGCGGCGAGGATGCGGTGCTGCTCGGCGTGGTCATGAACAAGGGCGAGAACGGCCTGGTGCTGGGCGAGCGCCTGGACCACTTCGTCGACGCCGAGCGCGAACGCCTGCCGCTGGGCATCACGCTCGAGGTGCTGACCAACCAGGCCGAGGCGATCTCGGCCGCGGTCGAGCTTTTCCAGCTCAAGTTCCTGGTGGCGGTGGTGGTGGTGGTGGGCGTGAGCATGCTGGCCATCGGCTGGCGCGCCGGGCTGGTGGTCGGCATCGCGGTGCCGGTGACCCTGGGCATCACCTTCCTGCTCATGAAGCTGATGGGCATCAACCTCGACCGCATCACCCTGGGGGCGCTGATCATCGGCCTCGGCCTGCTGGTGGACGACGCCATCATCGCGGTCGAGATGATGCTGGTGAAGATGGAGGAGGGCTGGGACCGCATCCGCGCCGCGGCGCACGCGTGGACGGTGACGGCTGCGCCGATGCTGTTCGGCACCCTGGTGACGGTGGCCGGCTTCCTGCCCATCGGCTTTGCGCGCTCGGCGGTTGGTGAATACACCGGCAACATCTTCTGGGTGCTGGCGATCTCGCTGTTGGTGTCCTGGCTGGTGGCGGTGGTGTTCGCGCCCTACCTCGGCGTCAAGATGCTGCCGACGGTGGCGCCGGAGAACGTCCACAGCCACGAGAGCGTGTACCAGACGCCAATGTTCCGCCGCCTGCGCCGCCTCATCACCGGCTGCGTGCATTGGCGCAAGACCGTGGTCTTCGGCACCCTGGGACTGCTCGTGCTGGCGGTGCTGGGCATGGCGACGGTGGTGCAGAAGCAGTTCTTCCCGAGTTCGGATCGCCCCGAGGTGCTGCTCAGCGTCTATCTGCCCCAGGGCAGCAGCATTGCGGCCTCGGATGCAACCGTGCGCAGGCTGGAGGCCATCCTCGCCACCCAGGACGGCATCCGCTCGAGCTTGGCCTACGTGGGCGCCGGTGTGCCGCGCTTTTTCCTGTCCGCCAACCCCGAGCCGCCCGACCCCGCGTTTGCCAAGCTGCTCGTGGTCACCGAGGGCGTGGCGGCGCGCGATGCGCTGATCGCCGAGCTGCAGCGCCACGTCGATGAAGGCGAGTTTCCCGAGGCCCGGGTGCGGGTGTCGAGTCTGCTCTACGGGCCGCCGGTGGTATGGCCGGTGGCTTACCGCGTGCTGGGGCCGGATCAGCTCGAGCTGCGCCGCATCGCGCATCAGGTGCGCGAGGTGATGGCGGCCAACCCGCACATCGTCGATCCGCACCTCGAGTGGGATGAGCGCGCGCCGGTGCTGCACCTGGCGATGGACGTCGAGCGCCTGCGTCTGCTCGGGCTCACGCCGCAGGACGTGGCCCAGCAGCTGCAGTTCCACCTCGAGGGCACGCGCATCGCCCAGGTACGCCAGGATATCCGCACGGTGGACGTGATCGCGCGCGGTGCCAGCGGCGGCGCACGGCTCAATGCGGAGAGCCTGTCCATGCTCGAGATCCTTACCCCTGACGGGCGCAAGCTGCCGGCAAGGCAGCTCGGCCGCCTCGAGGTGCGCTTCGAGGAGCCGGTGATCAAACGCTACAACCGTGAGCCCGAACTGCTGGTGCAGGCCGATGTACAGGGTGCCCAGCCCAACGACGTCACCGCGGCGGTGTGGGCTTCGCTTGCGGGCGTGCGCAGCCAGCTGCCACCCGGCTACAGCATCATGATCTCGGGTGCGGTCGAGCAGTCGGGCAAGGCCGACGCCTCCATCCAGGCGCTGCAGCCGCTCATGGTGGCCTGCATGCTGATCTTCATCATGCTGCAGATGCGCTCATTCACCGGTACCTTCGTGGTGCTGGCGACCGCGCCGCTCGGTCTCGTCGGTGCGGTGATTGCACTGCTGCTGTTCGACCAGCCCTTCGGCTTCGTCGCCCTGCTCGGGCTGACGGGCCTCGCCGGCATCCTGATGCGCAACACCCTCATCCTGACCCAGCAGGTCGCGGACAATTTCGAGGCCGGCATGGGCCCCTTCGACGGCGTGGTCGAGGCCGCGGTGCAGCGCGCCCGCCCGGTGGTGCTGACCGCGATTGCAGCGGCCCTCGCCTTCATCCCGCTGACGCTGGACACCTTCTGGGGGCCGCTCGCGTATGTGCTGATCGGCGGTGTCGCGGTGGGTACCGCGATCACCCTGCTGTTCGTGCCGGCACTGTACGCGTTGCTGTTCCGCCTCGGTGCGGATGCGCAGGCCGGCGGGCCGGCCTAGCGCCTGGTTTCGGCCGGGTGCCGCGCTCAGGGGTACAGACCGCGCTCGGCGCGCGCTTCGAGCACCCGGCTGCAGGCGATGATGAAGGCCGCGGTGCGCAGCGGCACCTGCTTCTCGGTCGCCACATGCGAGATGGCGTTGAAGGCGTTGATCATGATGCGCTCGAGGCGCTCGTTGATCTCTTCCTCGCTCCAGAAGAAGCTCGAGAAGTCCTGCACCCATTCGAAGTACGACACCGTCACGCCGCCGGCGTTGGCGATCACGTCGGGTACCACCAGCACGTTGCGCGCTCGCAGCACGTCGTCGGCCGCGGGCGTGGTGGGGCCGTTGGCGCCTTCGACGACGACACGGGCGCGGATGCGCTCGGCGCGCTGCGGGGTGATCTGGCCTTCGAGCGCGGCCGGCACGAGGAACTCGCAGCCGAGTTGCCAGAAGTCTTCGATGTCGATCGCCGCGGCACCGGCAAAGCCCGCGAGGCCGCCGTTCGCCGCCGTATGCGCGAGCGCTGCGGGGACGTCGATGCCACCCTCGTTGACCAGGGTGGCGGTATGGTCGGCGACCGCGATCACGCGCGCACCGGCCTCGTGGAACAGGCGTGCGGCAATGCCGCCGACGTTGCCGAAACCCTGCACCACCACGCGCGCACCCTCGACCGGCAGGCCGATGCTGCGGCCGGCCTCGCGGGCGGTGATGAACACGCCGCGGCCGGTGGCTTCCTGGCGGCCCAGGCTGCCGCCGAGCGCGATCGGCTTGCCCGTGACCACGCCGGTGGCGGTGCCGCCGCGGTTCATCGAGTACGTGTCCATCATCACCGCCATGGTCATTGCGTTGGTGCCCACATCGGGTGCCGGAATGTCCTTGTTCGGGCCGATGATGACGCCGATCTCGGAGGTGTAGCGGCGGGTGATGCGCTGCAGTTCGCCCTTGCTCACGCTTGCCGGGTCGACGCGGATGCCGCCCTTGGCGCCGCCGAAGGGCAGGCCGACCGCGGCGTTCTTGATCGTCATCCAGCCGGCGAGTGCCATCACCTCGTTGAGCGTGACGTCGGGATGGAAGCGCACCCCGCCCTTGCCCGGTCCGCGCGACAGGCTGTGCTGCACACGGTAACCCTCGTAGTGGGCGACGGTGCCGTCATCGCGCTCGATGGGCACGTCGACGATCAGCGTGCGCTTGGGGTGCTTGAGGGTCTCGATCCAGCGCTCGAGCGAGCCGAGATAGGGGCGTACGCGCTCGATCTGCTCGACGAAGCTCGACCACGGTTCGGGCGCAGCCGGATTGAGGTAGGACAGACCACCCAGCTTGTCGAAGCTGGCGGGACGGGCGGGTTGCGTGCTCATGTGCGGGGTCTCCTCGCGTGGAAAGCGCGCATTCTCCGGCGGGGTCGCCTGGCCGCGGATACCGTTGCTTCATCGGGTCATGCGTTTCGCGCATAAACTGCGAAAGCGCACCTGCAGGACGAGGCCGCAGCGTCAGCGCGCGCCGTCCGCCGACGCCACATCGGCCGTCAGATGCGCCCACAGTCGCAGCAGCTCGGGGCGCGTGTTGGCACGGTCGCGATAGAGCCGCACTTCCATTTCGAGCGTCCATCGGGCATCGCCGGCAACGCTCAGTTCGCCGCGTTCGAGCTCGCGCGTCACTGCACTGGCGGGCAGGAAGGCCAGGCCGTGTCCGGCAAGCAACATCGCCTTCAGGCTCTCGGCCATGTCGGACTCGTAGTGCAGCGCCAGGTGCGCCGGCTGACCGGCGCGATCGAGGATGGTGTCGACCATCCTGCGCAGATAGGTGTTGGGGCCATAGCGCAGGAAGGGGATGGGCGTCTCCGGTGTGCCCGGCAGCCGCCAGCGCCCGTTTCCGACGAGCCCCCGTGGCAGATAGGGCCGCACCGTCTCGGTGGCGAGCCTGAGGCCCTCGAAGCGCGCGGGATCCAGCCATACGGGATAGGCGGGATGGTGGTAGCACAGCAGCAGGTCGCACCCGCCTTCGACCAGGGTGGTGACCACGTCATGGACATTGCCTGCCATCAGGCGCGTGGGCTGTTCGCCGAAGGCCTGCTTGAGCTGCCCCAGCCAGGCGGGAAAGAAGGCGAAGGCCAGGGTGTGCGGCACGGCGAACACGAGGGCATTGCCCGCTACCGGCTGCATGCCGCGCGCAAGTGCGCGGGCCGCATGCAGCCGGCTGATGAGGTCTGCAGCCGGGCCTTTGAAGGCCTCTCCAGCCGCGGTGAGCTGGGTTGGATACGCACTGCGGTCCACCAGCGGCGCCCCCAGCCACGCCTCCAGCGCACGGATGCGGCGCGAGAACGCCGGCTGCGACACATGACGCTGCTCGGCCGAGCGCGAGAAGCTGCCCGTTTCGGCCAGGCTGATGAAGTCTTCCAGCCATTTCAGTTCCATAAGTAGGTCTCCGTGCCGCAGGCACTCCGTGCGGGCTGGTCGATGTGCGCCGGCTTCGGCGTGGCCGCGCTCACTGCCGCGAGCAGGCCGAAAGAAGGCCGCAAGAAGGCGGCGAGGATAGCGCGGCGGGACAGGCTGAGTCAGCCGCAAGCGGGTTTGCGCGCCTCGAGCACTGGCGGCGCCTGCGGAATTTGCCGCCGACCGCGCCGGCATCGTAGTCTGCCGGACGCGGGACCATGCGGGGGCGTTCCCCATTGGCCGTTTGGAGTGCATCGAATGGAATTTGCGAAGATCTTCATCACGCTGGCCGCGCTCATCAACCCCTTTGGCGCGATCCCGGCCTTCATCGGCCTGACCCAGGGCCAGTCGGCGCTCGAGCGTCGCCGAACCGCACGTACTGCAGCGCTGGCGAGTTTCGTCGTGATCGCGGTCACCGCCTTGTGCGGAAAGTACCTGCTGGCCGGCTTCGGCATCACGGTGGCTTCGCTCCAGGTCGGTGGTGGCGTGCTGCTGTTCATCGTCGCCATTTCGATGTTCAACGCCCAACCCGCCCCCAGCCGTACGACTCCCGAGGAGACCGACGAGGCTGCAGAGCGCGCCAACATTGCCGTGGTGCCGCTGACCATTCCGCTGCTCACCGGCCCTGGGACGGTCAGCACGGTCATCATCTACGCCGACCAGGGCACCAGTACGGTGCTGATGCTGCTGGGGGCCGGCCTGGTGATGGGCTCCGTGGTCTGGTTCGCCTTCAGCCTCGCCGGCCCGATCAGCCGTCTTGCCGGGCGTACCGGACTCAACATCATGACTCGCCTGATGGGCCTGGTGCTTGCGGCACTGGCGGTGGAGTTCATCGCCGCCGGCATCCGCGCCTATGTGCAGGCATGAGCGGGGGGGCTGCCAGCAAGGGAGTCAGGCCAGTCCCGCTGCGCCCAGCACTGCGCCTGCGGCGATCATCCAGATCGGCGCCAGTTTCGTTCTCAGCGTCACCAGCGCGGTGAGCGCGATCAGTACCAGCGCGCCGTTGCGGTGCGCCGGGTCGCCGACGAAGGGTAGCGCGAGCAGCCAGCCGGTGGCGAACACCAGGCCGACGGTGATGGGGGCCAGGCCGGCGGTGAAGGCGCGCACCAGGGCCGTGTCGCGCCGGCTCGCGCCCCAGCGGCTGACGCCGAGCGAAAGCAGTGTCGACGGCAGCAGGATGCCCACCAGCGCCGCCGCGGCACCGGGCAGGCCCGCAGCCTGGAAGCCGAGCACCGGCACGAACAGCACGTTGGGGCCGGGCGCGGCCTGGGCGAGTGCGACTGCGGTGGTGAAGTCGGCGTCGCCAAGCCAGCCGCGCTCGGTGACGAAGTAGCGATGCATCTCCGGCGCCGTCGACATCGCACCGCCGATCGACAGCAGCGACAGGGTCAGGAAGTGCAGGAAGAGTTCGAGCAGCTCGCCCGCGGGCAGCGTATTCAAGATGCGTCCTCCGGGCGTGCCGCCCGCGCGTCGAGGATGGCGATCCGCCAGCGCGCGAGCCCCCAGCCGAGCACGCCCAGGCCGATCACGATCCATGCCAGGGGCAGGCGGAATACCGCGATCGCAACCAGCGCGCCCAGCCCGAGCAGTGCGCACAACCAGGGGCCGAGCAGGTTGCCGCGCAGCGTGCCGAGCATCTTCACCGCCATCGCCAGGATCAGTCCTGCTGCCACCGCACCCATGCCGCGCAGCGCGCCCGCCACCGCGGGAAACTCGGCCAGGCGCTCATGGCTCGCTGCGAGCGCGATCACGATCAGGAAGGGGGCGAGCAGCATGCCGGTGATTGCCGCAAGTGCGCCGCGCCAGCCGAAGTAGCGGTCGCCGATCATCAGCGACAGGTTGACCACGTTGGGTCCGGGCAGCATCTGTGCGATCGAATACAGCTCGATGAACGCTTCGCGGCTCAGCCAGCCGCGGCGGTCGACCAGCTCGCGCTGGGCGACCGCGAGCACGCCGCCGAAACCCTGCAGCGCGAGCAGGCTGAACGCGACGAAGAGCGCGAAGGGCGAGGCGGGGCGCTTGGGCGCGTCTGCGAGCGCTGCCGGTCCCTGGGCGGATGGGCTCATGGCATCTCCATGGGGAGGTCCGATGCCGGCGCCGTGTCGCGGTTCGCGCGCACGGGCTCACGACAGCGGAAGAGTTCGGCTGCGGCCAAGCGGCTTCGCCACTGCAGGCGGTGTGCGGCGAGGTCCCACTCGGCCAGGGTGAACAGGGCGCCGCCAATCTCGGCGGCGACGTAGCCCATCAGGCTGATGCGCTCGATCGCGCAGCGCAGCGGTACCACGGGCGCGCAGGCGTCGAAACGCTGCGCCACGGAGTGCGTCGGGTAAGCGTCGGCGTACAGGCCTACGGTCACGTGCGGCACGTATTCGCCCTGCGGGTGGGGCGTGTCCGCATGCAGGCAGGCGCGCAGTGCGCCGAGCGGACCATCGGCGCCATCGACATGCAGGAAAGGGGCTGATGAAAAGCTCTCCAGCGCTCCGATGGCGACCGTAAAGGGCGTGATCCGCGCTGCCGCGAGCGCGTCGATGCGTGCCTGCAGCCAGTGGCGGTCGAATTCATCCACCGCCGGCCTGGCGGTGCGCGCCGGAAAACCGCACAAGGCAAGCGTGATGTGCGGCTGGCGTCGGTAGCCGTCGAGCAGCAGGCCGTCGAGTGCGCGCTGTGCGGCGGTGATCCGCGAGCGCACCGCAGGCAGGTCCACGTCGATCGCCCACAGCAGGTAGTGCGGCCGGCCGCGATGCCAGTCGCCGAAGTCGCGGCGTTCGTTGCGCAGGGTCAGCGGCTCGGCGAGAAAGCGCTGGCGCAGCGCGGCGGGAGTGATCATGCGGGAGGGCGGAGCGGTGGGCGGGCGCAAGCGAAGCGGATGAGTCCGGGCTTGAATTCGATCGCTAGAATGAAAGGGTGATTGTCCCGGAAAAGAGATCTTCCCGCATGCACTACAGCGTCCTCAAACCCTCCACCACCGAACGCATCACGATCCGCGGCCTCGAGTACAACGTGCGTCGCTGGGGGCGCGAGCAGGCGCCGCAGCTGTTCCTGTTGCATGGCTGGATGGATTCATCGCCCACCTTCCAGTTCGTGGTCGATGCATTGCGCCAGGACTGGCAGGTCATTGCGCCCGACTGGCGAGGCTTTGGCGGCAGCACCTGGCTTGGCCATGGCTACTGGTTTCCCGACTACTACGCCGACCTCGACGCCCTGCTCGATCATTACGCGCAGGGGCAGCCGGCGCGCCTGGTCGGACACAGCATGGGCGCGGCCGTCGCAGGGGTCTATGCCGGGCTGCGTCCGGGGCGGGTGGCGCAGTTGGTGATGATGGACTTCCTCGGTCTGAAGCCGCCGCCCGAGGCGGAGGCGCCAGTGTTGCTGGACAAATGGCTCGACGCCCAAGCCAGGCCGCCGCGCTTGCCGACGCACGCCGACCATGCCGCGTTCGTGCGTCGGCTGTGCGCGGTCAACCCGCGCCTGGCGCCGGACAAGGCGGCATTCCTTGCTGCGCACGTCGGCCGCATGGCGGGCGATGGGCGGGTGGAGATGGCCTGCGACCCCTGGCACAAGGTGCCTTCGCCCTTCGTCTACCGTATCGAGGATGTGATGGCCTGCTGGCGCCAGGTCACCGCCCCGACCCTGATGGTGCTTGCCGAGCAGGGTTACGTGACCGAGCGCTTTGGCGACGACGCTGCCGAGTTGCGCCGCCGGCTCGACTGCTTTGCCGACCACCGTGTCGTCACCATTGCCGATGCCGGCCACAACCTGCAGCACGACCAGCCCGAACAGGTGGCGGCTGCGCTGGAAGCCTTCCTGTCGCGGGCCTGATGCCCGTCCCGCGGCCTGACGGGGCCTAGGCTGGCCGAGTACCGGCCGGGCGCTCGAGGTAGGGAGCCGCCAGCCTGCCCACCGGTACCCGCGCGCCGAGCCGGGCGGCGAGCAGGTAGAGCCCGCCCAGCTTGCGGTGCAGGAACAGGGCGTCGGCAGGCGGCGTGTGCCAGAAGTCGCGCTCCATGCTCAGCCGCAGGCCGGCGTCGCGGATGCGGCGGGCGAGGTCGCTGGCGCCGAAGTCGTAGGCTCCGTCATGGCGAAGTGGCTCGCAGGCCTCGGCGAAGAGTGCGATTACGGCATCGCGCTGGCTGGCGTGCAGGTGTTCCTGAAAGTAGCCGATCTCCTGCGCGGCCGCGCTCATCGCTGCAGGGTCGTTGCGGATTGCGCCGCTCATCAGGCGGCGGTAGGCGTCGACGACCGTCATCGAATAGGCGCGGGTGGCACCGAAGTCGAGCAGCACGATCCGGCCGCTGGCGGCGTCGTAGCGGTAGTTGGCAAAATTCGGGTCGGTCTGGACCAGGCCGAACTCGAACAGCTCGCGGAACAACAGGCCGATGAGCAGGCCGGCGATGCGGTCGCGCACCGGCTGCGCGGCGCTGTCGAGCGATTCCACGGCGACGCCTTCAACCCAGTGCATGGCGAGAATGTCGCTGCGGGTCAGTGCATGCACCGGGGCGGGCAGCACGAAATCGGCGTCGGCACCGAGCAGGCCTGTGAAGCGTTGCAGATTGCCTGCTTCGCGCAGGTAATCGGCTTCCTCGTGGAGCTGGCGCTTGGCCTCCTCGAGCAGCGGGGCAAGCTCCAGTGCGCGCGGCAGCAGGCCCGAGACGCGCAGCAGCGTGGCGACGTTGTCCACGTCGCTGTCGATGCTGCGACGCACGCCCGGATACTGCAGCTTGATCGCCAGTTCCTGACCGTCGTGCGTGCGGGCGCGATGCACCTGGCCGATCGACGCCGCGGCGCACGGCGTGAACGAAAAGCGCTCGAAACCCTGCTCCCAGCCCTGGCCCCAGTGCGTTTCCAGCACCTGCACGACCTGGCTCATCGGCATCGTGCGCGCGTCCTCGCGCAGGCGGGCGAGGATCGCGGCAAGCTCCGGCGGCAGCAGGTTGCCGGCATCCATCGACATCAGCTGGCCGACCTTCATCGCCGCGCCGCGCAGCTGCGCGAGCTGGTCGGCCACGCGGCGGGCGTTGGCGGGGGTCAGTACCAGGTCGCCCACCGTCGGCCGCTTGCCTGCCGCCAGCTGGCGTGCGCCCTCGGCAATCATGCCGCCGGCGACGCCGGTGGCGAGCGAACCCAGGCGCGCGAGCCGGGCGAGGCGGCCACCTGGTACTGCAGTGGCGCGGGCCATCGTGTTCATGCGTATTGCCTCCCGGTCAGAGGGTGGATCTGAAGCACATCACGGTAGCGGGATGAAGGCGCCGGCCACCAGGCTCAGGCAAGCCACGACGGTGAGCTGCAGGCGCAGCGGCAGGTACCACGCTGGCAGTGCGGCATGGCGGGCGAGGCGGCGGTCCTGCAGGTAGTGCAGCACAAAGCCGCTCACGAGCAAGGCGGCAGCCTCCATCGGCACCAGCAGCAGCGCTGGCCAGGCGATCAGCGAGGGTACGACGCTCCACAGCATGGTGCGCACCCGTCGACTGTCGGTGAGGCCGGGCAGGCTCATCGCGAAGCCCCAGTGCAGCGCACACACGAAGCTGAGGATCACCGCGCCGTAGGCGTACAGCGCGTCACTCCAGGCCAGGCCATGATGGGCGTCGAGCAGGCTGGCGGGCGCGAGCACGAGGAAGGGGATCAGGCCGCCATAGCCGAGCCAGCGGGCGGTGCCGGGCAGCTTCGGGCTGTCGCCGGGCATGGGGTTGGTAGAGGCGATGTTCATCGGGTCAGGGGCCGCCAAGGGTTTTCGGAGACTGCTTAAGTGGACTCGAATGATCGTCACTGTACGGTAGATGTCCAGGACGATTTATTGGGCGTACGTGCTTATCTGCGCTAGAAATGCGTTTATGAGGCTGATGCTAGTAACTGAATTCTGTTTTGTCCAGGACAAAGAGAGTATATTTCGGGTTGCTGACTCGGCCGCGCCGAAGCGCTGCCCAACTTCCCTTCACCACGGAGGCTCCCATGAACCCGCCTCTCCATTACGCCGTCGTTGGCGCCGGAATCGCCGGCTTGTGCTGCGCCCGCGCGCTTGCCGCTGCAGGAGTACGCGTCACGCTGTTCGACAAGAGCCGGGGACCCGGCGGGCGCATGAGCACGCGCCGCGGCGAGGGTTGGGCCTGCGACCATGGCGCGCAGTACTTCACTGCGCGCGACCCGGCGTTCCAGGCCGAGCTCGACCGCTGGCAGGCTGCAGGCGCGGCGGCGCGCTGGGAGCCGCGGCTGGTGGTGTTCGATGCCGACCGGCGGCGCGATAGCGGCGGTGCCGAGGCGCGCTACGTCGGCACGCCACGCATGACGGCGCCGGCGCGCCTGCTTGCTGATGGGCTGGACCTGCGCGTGCAGACCACGGTGACTGCCTTGCAGTGCTACGAACATGGCTGGGAACTGGCCACTGCCGAGCGCGGCGTGCTCGCCGAGGCCTTCGACGGTGTGCTGCTTGCCGTGCCTGCGCCGCAGGCCCTGCCTCTGTTGCAGCCGGTCCTGCCCGCGCTGGCCGAGCTTGCCGGAGGTGCGCGCATGCAGGCGTGCTGGGCGCTGATGTTGCGCTTCGAGACGCCGCTCGCGCTCGACTTCGATGCGGCCTTTGTCAATTGCGGGCCCCTGCGCTGGATCGCGCGTGACACCAGCAAGCCGGGGCGCGAGGGCGCCGAGACCTGGATACTGCATGCGAGCGCCGAGTGGAGCGAGGCGCATCTGGAAGACAGCCCCGACCACGTGGCCGCTGCGCTCATCGCCGCATTCTGCGAGCTTGGCGGCGGCGCACCGCTGGCTTGGGCGGCGCATCGGTGGCGCTATGCGATCACCGCGTCGGCGGTGGACGGCGGCTGCGCCTGGCATGCGGGGGCAGGCCTCGGCCTGTGCGGCGACTGGCTCAATGGCGGCCGTGTCGAGGGGGCCTGGCTCAGCGGCCATGCGCTTGCCGGGCGCGTGCTGGCGAACGTGCGTGATGAGCTACGGCCTGGTCTGGTTCAAGCGTGACCTGCGCCTGGCCGATCACGCGGCGCTCGTCGCGGCGGCGCGGCGCGGGCCGGTGCTGTGCGTGCTGATCGTCGAGCCTTCGCTGTGGGCCCAGACCGACGCCGCACGCCAGCATTACGAGTTCATGCTCGAAGCGGCGCGCGAGCTGCATGCCGGGCTGCGCCGCCTGGGAGGGCGCCTGCACCTGCTGGTGGGTGAGGCCGTGGAGGTACTCGACCGCCTGCACGCGGCCGCCCCATTCACCGAGCTGTACGCGCACGAGGAGACCGGCAACGGGGCGAGCTATGCGCGTGATCGCGCGGTGGCGCGCTGGTGTCGGGCGCGCGGGGTACGCTGGCATGAGCTGCCACAGTTTGGCGTCGTGCGCAGGCTCGATGACCGCGACCGCTGGCAGGCTGCCTGGGAGGCGCATGTGGCGGCGCCGCAGGCGGTGCTGCCCGCAGCCCTCGTCTTCGTCACGCCACCGGCGCTGTTGCAGCCCGGCGCGCGCGCGCCGGAGGCGGCGGCGCTCGGTCTCGATGTCTTCGAGCCCCCGCGGCGCCAGCGCGGCGGGCGGCGCGCCGCGCTCGACGTGCTCAATGACTTTCTCGACCAGCGCAGCGGGCAGTACCGTGGCGGCATTTCGTCGCCGCTGAAGGCGCCGAGTGCCTGTTCAAGGCTGTCGCCCTACCTGGCCTGGGGCTGCCTGAGCCTGCGCGAGGTGGTGCAGGCCACCCGCGTGCGTGTCGCCGTGCTGGCCGAGGGCGACCGCCGCCGCGCCGGGTTGTCGGCCTTCCTCAGCCGCCTTTACTGGCATTGCCACTTCATCCAGAAGCTCGAGAGCGAGCCGGCGCTGGAATTCCGCAACCTGCACCGTGGCTATGACGGGCTGCGTGAGGGCGAGTGGAATCCGGCGCATTTCGCCGCGCTGGTGGCCGGGCGTACGGGCTGGCCGCTGGTGGACGCCTGCGTGGCGATGCTGCGCGAGACGGGGTGGCTCAACTTCCGCATGCGCGCGATGCTGGTGTCGGTGGCGGCCTATCCGCTGTGGCTGCACTGGCGCGAGGTCGGGCTATGGCTTGCGCGGGCCTTCATCGACTACGAGCCGGGCATCCACTGGAGCCAGCTGCAGATGCAGTCGGGTACCACCGGCATCAACACTACCCGTGTCTACAACCCGATCAAGCAGGCGCGCGATCATGACCCGCAGGGCGTGTTCGTGCGCCGCTGGCTGCCGGCCCTGCGTCGCGTGCCCGATAGCTGGCTGTTCGAGCCTTGGCGCATGCCGGTGTCGGTGCAGGCGCGCTGCGGATTGCGGGTGGGTGAGGAAATCGTCCTGCCCGTGGTTGAGCTCGAGGCTGCCACCCGGGCCGCCAAGGCTCGTGTGCACGCCTTGCGCGCTCAGCCTGAGATACGCGCGGCGAAGGCGGCGATCGTCGACCGCCACGGCTCGCGCAGGCGACCACAGGCGCGGCGGCGCGAGGCGGCCGGCTCGACGGCTGCCGCTGCGCAGCTGGACCTGGGGTTCTGAGGCGGATCGGCGATGGCGATGCGACGTAAGGCCGACCTGCCGACAAGACTGTGCGCGGTCTGCGGGAGGCCGTTCGCCTGGAGAAAGAAGTGGGAGAAGGTGTGGGCCGAAGTGCGCTACTGCTCGGAGCGCTGCCGGCGCGCCCGCAAGCCCGGGGGGATGGCGTGATCTACTGGTTCCGCACCGACCTCCGTGTTGGCGACAACCTGGCGCTGGCCGCGGCCAGCGCGTCGGCGGCGCGCTTGCTGCCGGTATATTGCCACGACCCTGCGGCCGATACGTCCACGCGCTGGGGTTTCACGCGCAGGAGTGCGCATCGGCGCACGTTCCTCGATGCCGCGCTTACCGATCTGGATGCGGCCTTGCGTGCGCGTGGCAGTCGCCTGCTTCAGGTGCGTGGCGCAGCGGCCGATGTCCTGCCGGCGCTGGCCCGTGCGTTGGGCACGGACCGGGTGGCATGCGAGGCGATCGCCGCGCCGGAGGAGGTGGACGAGCTCGTGTCGTTGCGCGCGGCAGGGCTGCAGGTGCAGGCGGTGTGGCAGTCCACCCTGCTCGATCCCGGGCTGCTGCCGTTCGAGGTCGAGGTACTGCCGAAGGTGTTCACGGATTTTCGGCGGGCGGTTGAGATGGCGGGCGTGTTGCCGGCGGCCCCACTGGCGCCGCTCGCCGCGCTGCCGCCCTGTCCGTCGCTCGATCAGCTGCCCGGCATGGTCCAGGTGGGGGGTGGCTCTTGCCAGGCGCTCCGGCCGGAGCGGGGCTACGAAGGCTGCGGCGAGGCTGCCTTCCCGTGGTGGCGGCCGGAATTCGCGGGCGGTGAGCGGGCAGCGCTCGCGCATCTGGCGAGCTACTTCGCAAGCGCAAGGCCCCGGCATTACAAGGTGACGCGCAACGGGCTGAGCGGCGTCGACTTCTCGAGCAAGTTCTCGCCCTGGCTGGCACTGGGGGCTTTGTCGCCGCGTGTGGTCTTCGCCGCGCTGCGCCGTCACGAGGCCGAGCAGGGGGCGAGCGACGGCAGCTACTGGCTGTGGTTCGAGCTGCTGTGGCGGGACTACTTCCGGTTCCTGCATCTGCAGCACGGGCGGCGCCTGTACCGGGCGCGCGGGCTCGACGACGGCGCTTCGCCGCCTGCGCATGATCCGGCGGCCTTCGGGGCCTGGTGCGCAGGGCGCACAGGGCAGGCCTTCGTCGATGCCGGCATGCGGGAGCTTGCAGCTACCGGCTGGCTGTCCAACCGCATGCGCCAGGTCGTTGCCAGCTACCTGATCCACGATCTTGGCTGCGACTGGCGTGCCGGGGCGGCATGGTTCGAGGCCCAGCTGGTCGATTACGACACGTACAGCAACCAGGGCAACTGGTTGTACATCGCCGGCCGCGGCACCGATCCGCGCGGCGGACGGCGTTTCGACCCTGACAGGCAGGCGGCGCGTTACGACGCGGATGGCGACTACCGGGCGCGCTGGCTCGGCGCGCACCGGCACGCCGGCAGTTCAGCGTGAACGGAGCGCGCGCAGGCGGGCGAGCGCTGCCGGGGGCAGGGCACCGAGCAGGGCACCGACCGATACCACCGCGATGCCGATGATGGTGCTGAGGCCGAGCGCCTCGCCCAGGATGAAGAAAGCACCGATCGCGGTGAAGGCGGGTACCAGTGCCAGCATCATCGAGGCTTCGCTCGCGCCCACCTTCTGCACCGCATAGCTGTAGAAGCCCGCGGCAAGCATGGAGGCGACGATGCCCTGGTAGACCCCTTGCAGCGCGATCTCGCCCCAGCTTGCCGCGGCGATGTTGGCCGGGAGCCAGAGCAGATAGACCGGCAGGTAGGCCAGCGCGGAAAAGCTGGCGATGCCGAGGATGCCGAGCTGGGGCTTGATCTGCCAGCGCCGCATCAGCAGCCCGAATACCGCCCAGCACAGCGCGGCGCTGAAAAAGAGCAGGTCGCCGACCCATTCGCGTCCGTGCGTGGGTGCGAGCAGGCTCTCGAAGCCGATCAGAAGCAGGCCGCAGGTCGACAGTGCGAGCGCGATCACGGTGGGGCGTGCGATGCGAAAGCCCGACATCACCGCCATGATGACGATGGTCCAGAACGGGATGCCGCCATTGACGAACACCCCGGCGTGCGCGCTCGGCGCGAACGCGAAGCCGGAGTACACCAGCAGGCCGTAGCCCAGCCCGCCTACTGCCGCCAGCACCATGTGGCGTGGCCAGTCCCTGCGCGGCACGAAGCGCAGGTAGAGCGGCAGCGCGATTGCGCCGGACACGCCGAAGCGCAGCGCGGCAATGTCGAAGGGCGTGAAACTCGCGGTGGCGCCGAAGCGCGACACGATGTTGAAGCCAGACCAGAACACCACCACGGCGAGCGCGGCGAGCAGGCCGCGCACGGCGTCGGCATGCGGGGGGGATGGTGTGTGCAATTCGGTTCAGCCCGGCTGGTTGCGCATGAAATCGGCGGTGTTGAAGAAGTTCTGCAGCAGGCGCTCGCGGACGCCTTCTTCGATGCCGACTTCTTCCATCGCCAGCAGCATGCAGGCGACCCACTGGTCACGCTCCCGGGTGCCGATGGCGAACGGCATGTGGCGGGCGCGCAGGCGCGGGTGGCCGAAGTTCTGCACGAACAGGTCGGGCCCGCCCAGCCAGCCGGACAGGAACATGAAGAGCTTGTCGCGCGAGCCTTGCAGGTCCTGGGGGTGCATGGCGCGCAGTTCGGCGAACTGCGGGGTTTCGGCCATCAGGCCGTAGAAGCGGTCGCACAGGCGGGCAACGGTGGGCTCGCCGCCGATCCGGTCGTAGGTGGTCTGTTGTTCCATCGGGTTTCTTGGGGTGAGGTGCGCGCCTCGGTGTGGGCGCCTTGGGCAGGATTGTCGCAGAGTTGGGCAAGGGTCTTGTAGGACCGACGCAAATCGCGAGCTTTTCGCCCCGTTTACGCGGCAACCCGCTGCGGTGCGTCGCTCACAGTTTCACGACCGACAACCGCTTCACCGCCTTGACCAGGATCTTGTAGATGTCGAGATCGAATGCAGGGCGGCCGGCCTCGAGCAGCCTGGCAAGGGTGGCCTCGTCGGTGGCGGTGCCGAGCCAGCGCCAGCCGTCGATGACGTGGGTGGCCTCGCCTTCGCGCAGGCCGATCGGGCCGGGCCAGGCCCAGTGCTCGACCTTCAGCGCATGCAGGGCGTCGATCAGGCGTTGGGCGTGGGCCTGGGGCGATTCGCTGCCGTGGCAGGCGCCGTGGCAGCGCTTCAACTGGAAGTCGAAGCAGCGCGCGCCCCGGGGGTGCCTGTCGAGGCCGAGCAGGGGCGGACACAGGGCGTGGTCGCGGGCGAGTGCGCGCAGCCGGTTGGTAGCCTCGCGGCGATTGCGGAAGAAGCCGTAGAGGTCGTCGCGGCGGCCGAAGTCGAGGTCGGCGGCGTGCACCAGTTCCAGCCGCCAGTCGCCGACGATGTCGGTGGCGAGGCGCCAGGTGCACAGCTCGCGGTTGCGCCGCAGCTGGCGGTTGTGGGTGGGCTGCAGCTGCTTGACGAGGCGGGCCTCCTCGAGCAGCGCGCCGATCTCGCCCGCGGTTGCGATCCATTCGACGTGGCGCACCTGCTGGCTGAGGCTGAGTTCGCGGTCGCTGCTGTGGTCGGCGGCGAAGTGCGACAGCACGCGGCTGCGCAGCCGCGTGCTCTTGCCGATGTAGAGCGGCAAGTGTCCATCTGCCGCGCCGGTGGCGCGCTCGCCATAGAACAGGTAAACGCCGGGCGAGTCAGGCAGGCCGGCGATCTGCTCCGGGTCGAGGTGGGGCGGCAGGCTGGGGTGGCCGATCAGCTCGCGCACGGCCGCTTCGATGTGGCCGGCTGGGAAGCGGTCGTGGATCTTCTGCCAGAACTGCCACAGCAGCTGGGCGTCGCCGAGCGCGCGGTGGCGATCGGCCACCATCAGGCCGTGGCGCTCGATGAGGTGGTCCAGGCCGTGGCGGCGGTGGTCGGGAAACAGTCGGCGCGACAGCTTGACGGTGCACAGCACCTGCGGACGGATGTCGAGCCCGGCACGGCGAAAGGCGGCGCGCAGGTGGCCGTGGTCGAAGCGTGCGTTGTGGGCAATGAAGAGGCGGCCGTCGAGGCGGTCGAAGACCTCGTCCGCGATCTCGGCAAAGCGAGGCGCGCTCGCCACCATGTCGTCGTCGATGCCGGTCAGGCGCCGGATGTAGTCGGGGATGCGTGACGCAGGGCGCACCAGCGTCGACCACTCGCGCACGCCGTCCTCGTCGACCTGGACGATGCCGACTTCGGTGATCGAGTCGTGCTGTGTGGGACCACCGGTGGTCTCGATATCGACGAAGGCGAGGTCGCCGGGGTGGGCTCGGAGGAGGGCGTTCACAGCGGACGAGGACCGGGTGCGTGGGGGCGGGCAGGTGTGAGCGGCGCAGGCCGTCCGGGGTTCCGTGCCTGCGAGCTGCCATTAGCCCCGGCCGTGCGGAAACGCCGTCAGCGTGCGCCGAAGCCGGCGTCTTCGATGGCCTGGTAGATGTCGGCCGCGGACACGAAGGTGCCGTGCTCGATGGTTGCTGCACCGGTTTCGAGCGAGATCTCGAGGTAGCCGATTCCGGGCAGGTCCTGGATGGCATTGGTGACGAGGCGCAGGCAGTGCTCGTCGCGCATGCCTGTGATGGTGAGGGTGGTGGTCTGCATCGGCGGCTCCGGAAATTGGGGACGGTGTTCGCTGCATCTTGTCCGCTGCCGGCATCGTCGGCAAGTTCGACATGAGGCGTCACGAGCCTTTTAGGGCAGGAGTCCAGCCGTGTCGCCTTCAACCCCTCGCGGCTTGCGCCGCTCCTACCGGGGAGCAATCGCCGCGGCTTGCCCTCGCTGTAGGAGCGACGCCAGTCGCGAGCTGTTGTGAGCCGGATCAGGACGCAGCCGCCTTCAACCCCTCGCGGCTTGCGCCGCTCCTACCGGGGAGCAATCGCCGCGGCTTGCCCTCGCTGTAGGAGCGACGCCAGTCGCGAGCTGTTGTGGGCCGGATCAGGACGCGGTCGCCTTCAACCCCTCGCGGCTTGCGCCGCTCCTACCGGGGAGCAATCGCCGCGGCTTGTCCTCGCTGTAGGAGCGACGCCAGTCGCGAGCTGCTGCGGGCCGGATCAGGACGCGGTCGCCTTCAACCCCTCGCGGCTTGCGCCGCTCCTACCGGGGAACAATCGCCGCCGCCTTCGAGCAAGCGGCGGTAGAGCGCGGCGAGGCGAGCAGCCATCAGCGCGTCCGCCCATTCGGCGGCGTAGGCGGGCGCCTCGGTGGCGAGTTGCTTGCGCAGGCGGCCGTTGGCGAGCACATCCTCGATCACTGCCGCGAAACCGGCGGGCGAGTCGGGAGCGATGCGGGCGCCGCGTTCGGGGGCGAGGATGTCGGTGGTCCCCATGGCGGCCAGCGCGACGACCGGCAGGCCTGCGGCCATGGCCTCGAGCAGGACCAGTCCCTGGGTTTCGGTGCGCGAGGCGAAGACGAAGACATCGGCTGCGGCGTAGCAGTCCGGCAGGCGCTTGCGGCGCTCGAGGTAACCGACGAAGCGTACGGCCGCGCCCAGGCCGAGTTGCGTGACCCGACGCTGCAGGCTACGCGTGGCCGGACCCTCGCCGGCGATCACGAGCACGAAGCCGGGACGCTGGCTGCGCAGCCTTGCGGCGACATCGAGCAGAAAGCCGATGTTCTTCTCGTGCGCGACGCGACCGATGAACAAGGCCATCTGCGCGGCCTCCGGGATGTCGTAGATGCGACGGAAGTGCGCGCCGTCTCCGCGGGCGAAGTCGGCGACCGGGATGCCGGTGGGCAGGACCTCCATCGGCGTGCGCACGCCGTAGTCGGCAAGGCGCGTACGCATGGCTGTGGACGGCACGATCACCTGGTCGACGGCGTCGCACTGCTGGCGCGATATCCGTCGCGCCAGCCCGCGCAGCGCGGCCGCAGGCAGGAAGGGGATGTAGTGCTGGAGGTACTCCTCGAACAGCGTGTGGTAAGTGAGCAACACCGGCCGGCCGCAGGCCCGGGCGGCGGCAAGGCCGGCATAGTGGGCAACGAAGGGCGTCTGCACATGCACGAGGTCGCAGTCGCGCGCTTCGCGTCGGACGGCCTCGTACATGGCGCGACGTGCGACGAGGCGGTCCTCCGGGTCGAGCGGCAGGCGCCAGCCGGGAATGCGGATGACGCCCTCTTCATCGGCCTCGCGGCCATAGCGCGGGACGACGAGGCGGACATCGACGCCTTGTGCGGAAAGCGCGCGGCGAAAGCTCGCGATCGAGGTCGATACCCCGTTTACGCGCGGAAAATAGACGTCGGACACCATCAATACCTTGAGCATGCAACCAAGCTTGGGCCCGCCGTGTTACCGCACGGTGACCGTTGGCGGGTGGGGCGCGGCGGTGGCAATCGTTGCACCTGCGTGACAGGGTCGTCGGGCAAAGGCGTGGTGTTGATGAGACAATCGCGCGCTTACGACCAAAGACATAGGGCACGGGCCTTGGTCCCGCGCACCGACCGCAATCCATGAACCTGCCGCGAACTCCTGGCGCCTTGTGCGACGAAATCCTCTCGATCGCCCTTGGCGACGATGTCTGCATCGGCGAGATCGTCTCGCCCGTCGTGCTCGAATGCGGCCCCGAACGGCCTGTGCACGAGGCTGCGGCGCTCATGAGCGAGCGTCGGGTGAGCTCGGTCATCGTGGTCGAGGGGGGCGAGGCGGTCGGTATCTGGACCGAGCGCGACGCGCTCGCGGTGGATATGAGCGATCCGGCCGCCTTCACTCGGCCGCTGCGCGAGGTGATGAGCGCCCCGCTGCGTACCGTGCCGGCGTCGTTCCGCCTGCACGAGCTCACTGTCCGCTTTCGCGAGGAGCATGTGCGCCATTACCTGGTCGTCGACGACGATGGCCGCCGCATGGGCGTCGTGTCGCAATCGGACGTGGTGCTCAACCAGGGCATCGAGCATTACCTGAAGTTGCGCAAGGTGGACTCGCTGGTCAAGGGCGGCCTGCATGCCATGCCTGCCGCTGCCCGCCTGCCCGAGGCCACCGCGCGCATGCGGGAAAGCGGCGCAGACGCCGTCGTGGTCGACTTCGGCCTTGAGGCCGAGGCCTCTCCGTCGGGCCGCTACGGCATCCTGACCGAACGCGACATCACCCGCCTCGTGGCCCAGCGCGTGGCCTGTGGTGAGGTGGGCGATTTTGCCAGCCGCCCGCTGATCGCCTGCACCGAGCATGACAGCCTGTACAGGGTGCGCGCGCTGCTCGCCGAGCGCCATATCCGCCATGTCGGCGTGATCGGGGCCGACGGCGAGTTGTGCGACCTGATCAGCTTCAAGGACATCCTGAGCGGCATGGAGCTCGCCTATGTGCATGAGCTGCAACATGCGCTGCACGAGCGCGATGCTGCCCTCCATACATCGAGGCGCAATCTCTATCTCGCCGAGAAGGTCATCGAGAACTCGCTCGAAGGGGTCATGGTGACCGATGCGGATGTCCGTATCGTGTCGGTCAATCCTGCCTTCACCCGCCTGACCGGATACGCGCCGGAGGAGGTGATCGGGCGCAACCCCTCGCTGCTCAATTCAGGTCGTCAGAGCCCGGCGTTCTACCAGCGCATGTGGGAAGAGCTGCTCGAGTCCGGGAAGTGGCAGGGCGAGGTGTGGAACCGGCGCAAATCCGGCGAGGTGTCGCCGCAGTTGCTCCACATCACCGCGATCCACGACGAGGACGGTGCGCTGACCCACTATGCGGCGTTGTTTACCGACATCAGCCGGCTCAAGGAGAACGAGGCCCGCATCCGCGACCTCGCCTACTACGATCCGCTCACCGGCTTGCCCAATCGCCGCCTGCTGGAGGACCGCCTGCAGGTGGAGCTCGCCCATGCCGCGCGCATGCGCAGCCGCCTCGCGGTGATGTTCGTCGACCTCGACCGCTTCAAGCGCATCAACGACAGCCTCGGCCACGGCATCGGCGACCGCTTGCTGGTCGAGATCGCCAGCCGGCTGCGTGCCTGTCTGCGTGAGGACGACACCGTCGCACGCATGGGCGGGGACGAGTTTCTCGTCATCCTCAACAATCTGGCCGGCCCCGACGAGGCGGCAATGACTGCGCGCCGCCTGGTGGCTGCACTGCGCCGGCCCGTGCTCATCGACGAGCACGAGCTGGTCGTCACCACCAGCCTGGGCATCAGCATCTACCCCGACGACTCGCTCGATGCCGACACCCTGATCAAGAACGCGGATGTGGCCATGTATCGGGCGAAGGACGAGGGCCGCAACAGCTTCCAGCTCTACGAGCCAGCCATGAATGCCCGCTCGCTCGAACACCTGGCCATGGAGACCGCGCTGCACCGCGCCTTGCCGCGCAACGAGCTGCAGCTTCATTACCAGCCGCTGGTGCGCATCGGCGGGGGCGGGCTCGAGGCCGTCGAGGCCTTGTTGCGCTGGAACCACCCGGATCTTGGCCTGGTGTCGCCAGCTGACTTCATCCCGCTGGCCGAGGAGACCGGACTCATCGTACCGATCGGCGAATGGGTGCTGCGCTGCGCCTGCGAGCATCACCGCAACTGGCGCGAGGCCGGCCGGCCACCGCTGCGCATGATGGTGAACATCTCCGCGCGCCAGTTCCGTGACGAGGGTTTCGTGGCCATGGTCGGCAGCGTGCTGGCCGAGACCGGCATGCCACCCGAGTGCCTGACGCTGGAGCTGACCGAGAGCATGCTGATGGAGGGCTCGGAGCGCGCGATCGCCCGTCTCGATCAGCTGCGCGCGCTCGGTGTCGGGCTGGCGATCGACGATTTCGGTACCGGTTACTCTTCGCTCGCCTACCTGAAGCGCTTCCCGATCGACGAGCTCAAGATCGACCGCCTGTTCGTGCGCGGTATCGATCGCAATCCGCGGGATGCGGCGCTGGTGTCGGCGATCGTGTCGCTCGGCCACAGCCTGGGGCTGCGCGTGGTGGCCGAAGGCGTGGAGACGCAGGCACACCTGATGGTGCTGCACGCCCAGGGTTGCGACCTGGCGCAGGGTTTCCACTTCAGCCGGCCCTTGCCGTGGGACGAGTTCGTCGCGGTCTGCTGCAGCGGGAGCTGAGGACGGCGCACCCGTTCAGTGCGGGCGCGGGGAGTCGGCAAGCGCCTCCCAGGCCGTGCGCACGGCCTCGGCGCCATAGTGGCGCTCCAGCCGGCGTACCGTGAAGTGGCCGCGGCTGACGTCCTGGAAGTGGTTCATGAACATCAGGTTGATCGTCGCTCCGGCGGCCGCGCCGATGCCGGGCACCAGCATGCCGGCCGCCTTCTGCGTGACCTGCACCTTGTAGCGTGCCGCCACCATGGTGATCAGCCGCACGAGGGCGGGCGCGCCTTCGGCACTCAGCCCCTTCTGCGCCAGGTGGCGTGCGGCCTCGCTGACCGTGGTGGCGAGCGCTGCGCGTACCGCGTAGTAGCCGGATTCGGTGGCGTCGTCGCTGCGCTGGGTGCCGCCGAGGGCGAACACCTCGAGGGCGGCCAGCCGCGTCGCCGGCCTGTCGATGTGCTCGCCTTCCGCGCGCGCGATGTCGAGGATGGCGCGCATGATCAGGACCGTGGATAGTGGGATCTCGACCGTCAGCCCGGCCAGGCCGAAGGCACCGCCGCCGGCGCCGCTGACCGAGCCGAGCAGCTTGTGCAGGCGCGGCGAGGCCGGACGAGGCTCGGGTTCGAGCGTACGCGCGGCCGTACTCATCGCGCGCAGCAGGGCTTCATGGGCCAGCCCGCCGACCTTTGCCCGCCAGCTCGTGGGCAGGCGCGCCATGCCTTGCTCCAGCGGACTGCCGACGAAGCTGCTCAGGCGCGCGACCAGACTGGGGTTTTCCAGCAGGCCGCGCGCGTGGGCGAGGGCCTCCAGGTCGGCGTCGGCAAGCTGCAGGGTGTGGGTGCTCATGAGGGGCCGGGGTGGTGGTCGGTTGCGGCGGGGGTGTCCATCGCTTCAGACGCGCTGCCGCACGCTCGCGTTCCCGGCGTCAGGAGGGCTTGCCGGTTTCCAGCGATTGCAGGATGGCCGCACCCAGCACGGCGGCCGATTGGGCGCCCGACACCGCCAGCTTGCGGTTGAGGATGAAGAAGGGCACGCCCTCGATACCCTGGCTGCGCACGCCAGCGGCCATGCGCTCGACGGCGTCGATGCTGCCGCGGCCGTCCAGCCATTCGCGCACGGCTTCCCGGCGGTCGCCGCAGGCCGCGGCGATGTCGGCGAGGGTGTCCTTGTCGCCGATGTCTCGGCCCTCCTGGAAGTGCGCGGCGAACAGCGCCTGGGCCAGGCTCTGGATGCGCTCGGGCTTCTGGCCCTGGGCCTGGGCGCGGTACATCAGGCGGTGCGCCTGCAAGGTGTTGGGGCGGGTCTGGATGCGCTCGAAGGCGTAGCTCAGGCCGTCCTCCGCGGCTGCAGCACGCACGGTGTCGAGCACCGCCTCGGCCTTGATCGGGCCGCCGAACTTGGCCTCGAGGAAGGCGCGATAGGGTTCGCCTGCGGCCGGGGTGTCGGGGTTGAGGAAGAAGGGCAGCCAGTTAACGCGCGCTTCGAGGTCGGGGCGTGCGGCCTTCAGCTCCGCCAGGGCGCGGTCGAGACGCACCTTGCCGAGGTAGCACCAGGGGCAGACGAAGTCGGAGACGAGGTCGATGTCGAGGATCATTGAGGCACTCACAGGAAGCGGGCGATGAAGCAGGGCTGGGCAGGGTCGGCGGCGGGTGGCAATGGCAACCACACGCGGCGGCCGCTGCCGGGAACGCGGTCGAGTGCGCTGCCGTCGGCGGCCAGCAGCCGGTCGAGGCGCAACTCGAGGTTGCTGCCCGGCTGCACGAACTCCAGCCGGTCGCCGACACCGAAGCCGTTCTTGACCTCGACTTCTGCCAGGCCACGCCCGGCATCCCAGCCCACCATCTCGCCCACCAGCAGGCTGCGCCCGGATTCCGAATGGCCGCGCAGGTAGTTCTGGTGCTCGGGGGTGGCATGGCGCTGGTAGAAGCCGTCGGTGTAGCCGCGGCTGGCCAGGCCCTCGAGCTCGCCGAGCAGGCGGGGATCGAAGGGGCGGCCGGCGACGGCGTCCTCGATCGCGCGGCGGTAGCCCTGGGCGGCACGGGCGACGTAGTAGGGGCTCTTGGTGCGGCCCTCGATCTTGAGCGAATCGACGCCGATGTCCACCAGGCGCTGGACGTGCTCGATGGCGCGCAGATCCTTCGAGTTGAGGATGTAGGTGCCGTGCTCGTCCTCTTCGATCGGCATCAGCTCGCCGGGGCGGGTGCCTTCTTCCAGCAGCCACACCTTGCTGCCACCGATGTGGCGCGGGCCGCCGCCGAGCGCAAGGCCGGTGGTGGTGTCGAGCCGGCTGCGGGTGGCGGTGCCGACCGCGCCGGCGTCCTTCGGGGTGCCGATCGGTGCACTGCCGCGGGCCTGGACGTCGCCGGCGCCGTCTTCACCGGCCTCCTGCACCTTGTAGTCCCAGCGGCAGGAGTTGGTGCAAGTGCCCTGGTTGGGGTCGCGGTGGTTGAAGTAGCCCGACAGCAGGCAGCGCCCGGAATAGGCGATGCACAGCGCACCATGAACGAAGACCTCGAGCTCCATGTCCGGACAGGTGTCGCGGATCTCGGCGACTTCGTCGAGCGACAGCTCGCGCGACAGGATGATGCGCTTGACCCCCACCGACTGCCAGAAGCGTACGGACGCGTAGTTGGTGGTGTTGGCCTGCACCGAGAGGTGGACGTCCACCTCGGGCCAGCGTTCGCGCACCATCATGATCAGCCCGGGGTCGGCCATGATGAGCGCGTCGGGCTTCATCGCGATGACTGGCGCCATGTCGTCCTCGAAGGTGCGCAGCTTGGCGTTGTGCGGGTAGATGTTGGCCACCAGATAGAACAGCTTGCCTGCAGCGTGGGCCTCGTCGATGCCGGCTGCCAGGGTTTCAAGCTGGCCGAAGCTGTTGTTGCGCACGCGCAGCGAATAGCGCGGCTGACCGGCGTACACGGCGTCCGCGCCGTAGGCGAAGGCGGTGCGCATCATGTCGAGGGTGCCGGCGGGGGCGAGCAGCTCGGGGCGGCGTGAAGTGGGCATGAGTATGGAGTGGAGCCGGGCCTGTGGTCTTGGACGCCGGCATTCTAGCCGAGTGCGCCGTATCGATTGGGCCGTCGAACTGTGGCTGAGTTCGCGGCAGGGGCCGCGGCATCGGTGAATACTGGATTAACATGTTACGCCTCCCTGTGCGCAGGCCAGCCCGGCCTGGGAACGCGCGTTGTCCACGGAGCCCCTGAATGCCCGCTTCCGCTCTTGCCCCGGCCCAGATCATGCTGATCGAGGATGATGCGGGTGACGTCGAACTCATCCGCTGGCAGTTGCGGGATGCGTTGCATGAGCATTTCGACATCCGCGTTGCCGATTCCATGCGTGCGGCCGAGGCCCTGTTTGCGGAGGCTGGAGCCCAGCCCGACGTGGTATTGCTCGACCTGAGTCTGCCGGACTCCTACGGAGCCGGCACGGTCGAGCGCTGCCGAGCGCTGACCGAGGCGCCGATCATCGTGTTGAGCGGTGTGGACGATCCGGCCGTGACCTGTCTGGCGATTGCTTTCGGTGCCGATGACTATCTCCCCAAGGGGGGCGACAGCGAGGTGTTGCGGCGAGCGATCCGCTATGCGCGGCTGCGCCACCAGCGCGACGCCGATGCCCGCCTGGCAGCGGCCGTGTTTGCGCACGCCCGGGAAGGCATCATCGTGACGGACGCCCAGGGAAACATTGTCGAGGTCAACGAGGCGTTTGCGCGCATCACTGGCTACGCGCGAGAGGAAGTGCTCGGGCGCAACCCCAGCCTGCTCAAGTCCGATCGCCATGACCAGGCCTTCCATGCGGCGATGTGGAAAAGCCTGTACGACAAGGGGCACTGGTACGGCGAGGTGTGGAACCGGCGCAAGAGCGGAGAGTTGTTCGCCGAATTGCTCACCATCAGCGCGGTGCGCGACGCACGCGGTGCGATCCGGCATTTTGTCGGTCTGTTCTCGGACATTACGGTGCAGAAGGAGCACGAACGCCAGCTCGAGCATATTGCACATTACGACGCCCTCACTGCGCTGCCCAACCGCGTCCTGTTTGCGGACCGCCTCCATCAGGCCATGGCGCGTGCAACGCGTAGTGGTCAGCGCCTGGCGGTCGTGTACATCGATCTCGATGGCTTCAAGGCGGTCAACGACACCCTCGGGCATGACGTGGGCGACAAGCTGCTGATGGCACTTGCATTGAGAATGCGCAAGACCATGCGGGACTGCGACACGCTTGCTCGCCTGGGGGGCGATGAGTTTGTCGCCGTGCTCAGCGATCTGCCCGATGCCGAAAGCTGCCGGCCGCTGGTGCGGCGGCTGCTGGCTACGGCTGCCGAGCCTGTCGAGGTGAATGGCCAGCTGCTGAAGGTGTCGGGCAGTATCGGGATCACACTCTACCCGCAGCGCGAGGATGTCGAGGCCGACCAGTTGCTGCGCCAGGCCGACCAGGCGATGTACCAGGCCAAGCTTGCCGGCAAGGATCGCTACCACCTCTTCGACAGCGACCAGGACTATGACCTGCGCAGCCATCACGAAAGCGTCGAGCGCATCCGCCAGGGCCTGCTGCGGGACGAGTTCGCGCTGCACTACCAGCCCAAGGTCAACATGCACAGCGGCGAGCTGATCGGTGCCGAGGCGCTGGTCCGTTGGCAACACCCGGAGCAGGGCTTGCTTCCGCCCGATCGCTTCCTGCCTGCGATCGAGCGCCATGAGCTCGGCGTCCAGCTTGGCGAATGGGTCATCGACTCGGCCTTGAGTCAGATCGCAGCGTGGCAGGCCGAGGGCTTGCGCGTGCCCGTCAGCGTCAACATCGCGGCCAATCACTTGCAAAGGGCCGACTTTGCCGAGCGCCTCTACCTGTTGCTGTCCTTGCACCCGGAAGTTGCGCCCGGCCAGCTGCAGCTCGAGGTGCTCGAGAGCAGTGCGCTGGCCGACATGAACCGGGTCGCCGAGACGATGGCCACGTGCACGCGCATGGGGGTCAGCTTTTCGCTCGACGACTTCGGTACCGGCTACTCCTCCCTGAGCTATCTGAAGCGCTTGCCGGCCGCCGAGCTCAAGATCGACCGCAGCTTCGTGCGCGACATGCTGCACGACGCCGACGATCTTGCCATCCTCGATGGCGTGCTGGGCCTTGCGCGTGCCTTTCGCCGCCGTGCCGTTGCCGAGGGCGTGGAGACCGAGGCGCAGGGCGAACTGCTGCTGCGGCTGGGGTGCGAATGCGCCCAAGGCTATGGCATTGCGCGGCCGATGCCGCCATCAGCGCTGCCGGGCTGGGCTGCGGGCTGGCGTCCGCCGCTGCGGTGGACCCGCCAGCGCCGGCTTGGGGCCGAGGCAATGCCCTTGCTGTATGCCACGGTCGAGCACCGCGGCTGGATCATGGCCATCGCCGAGTGCCTTGCCGGCGAGCGCGCAGCGCCGCCAGCGCTCGATCCTCATGAATGTGCCTTCGGCCGCTGGCTCGACGGCGTGATTGCTGATCCCTACGCACTGGGCAGTGATCGGTTGAGCGAGCTCGACCAGCTTCACGTCGAGATCCACGCGCTTGCCGTCGAGCTGTTGCGCTTGCACCGCGGCGATCGCAAGGACGAGGCGCATGCCGGCCTGGCGAGGTTGAACGACATGCGCGATCGAACCATCGCGGCCATGGAGGCCTTCATCCAGGCGATGTAGGCGACGGTGGCGACGGCCCCCGGACTCAGTCCCCGGGCTTTGGCCAGGCGGGCAGGCGGATGTCGAGCGCGACGGCGATCAGGCGCGTGCCGGTCGCGGCGGCGATGCCGGAGAGGGTGGAGATGGGCAAGGGCAGGCTGATCGCGTCGAGGACGATGAAGACGCCGCAGCCGAACAGGGCGCACATCGCGTAGGGGCGATGATCGCTGTACACCTTGGGTACCTCGTTGCACAGCACGTCGCGCGAGACGCCGCCGAAGATCGCGGTCACCACGCCCATCATCATCGCCACCAGTACCGGCATGTCGGCTGCGAGCGCGATGGTGGCCCCGGAGATCGCGAACAGGCCCAGGCCGCAGGCGTCGGCAAATTCCATCACGTGACCGCCGAGCTTGTGGCGCAAGGTCTTGAGCCAGAGCGGGGTGGTCAGCACCATCGCCAGTACCAGCCAGAGGTATTCCTGGTTCTGGATCCAGAAGAATGGCCGGCGGTCGAGCAGGATGTCGCGCACGGTACCGCCGCCAAAGGCACTGACGAAGGCGACCGAAAATACGCCGACGATGTCCATGCGCTTGCGCGTGGCCTCGATGAGGCCGGACATGGCGAAGGCGATGGTGCCGCCGACTTCGATTGCAATGAGGAAGGGGTGCAGGTTCATGGCTCGGCCGGGTGATCCAGGGTGGGGGAGCGAGCCTGCGCCGGATGCCGGGGGCAGCACCGGCGCAGGAGTGCGCATGCTAGCGCGAAGGGTGTCCGCTGTGGGCGGAGCGGGCTTCCAGCCAATGGGCGACACCCCGCGCCGCCGCCACGCCGGTGGCGAAGCAGGCGGTGAGCAGATAGCCGCCGGTGGGCGCCTCCCAGTCGAGCATCTCGCCGGCGACGAACACGCCAGGGTGCGTCTTCAGCATCAACCTGTCGTCGACAGCCTCGAAACGTACGCCCCCGGCGCTGCTGATGGCCTCGTCGAGCGGGCGCGGGGCGACCAGGCGCAGCGGCAGGGCCTTAATGGCCGCAGCCAGGCGGACAGGGTCGTCGAAAACCGCCTTGGGCAGGCATTCGCGCAGCAGGCTGGCCTTGATGCCCTTGATGCCAGCCTGGCTCTGCAGATGGCTGGCCAGCGAGCGGCTGCCGCGCGGGCGGGCGAGCTCGGCAGTGAGGCGCTCCTGACTGCGTCCCGGCGCAAGGTCGAGGGCGACGGTGACTTCGCCGAGCGCGGCGATGGTATCGCGCAGTGGCGCCGACAAGGCGTAGATCAACCCGCCTTCGATGCCTGTGGCGGAGACCAGGCATTCGCCGGCGCGTTCATGCGCGTGGCCGCTGGCGTCGGTAAAGCGGGCGACCACCGACTTGAGTGGCTGGCCGCGGAAGCGGTCGAGGAAATGGGGGCTCCAGCCGCCGCTCGCTTGCGTGCCGGGCGTGGTGACATCGAAGCCGCAATTGGCGGGCCGCAGCGCAGCGACGTCGACACCTGCAGCACGCAGCAGGGGCACCCAGGCGCCATCTGAGCCCAGCTTCGCCCAGCTGCCGCCGCCAAGGGCGAGCACCACGGCATCGGCTGCGATGATGCGCTCGCCCACCGGCGTCGAGAAGCGCAGGCTGTGCGCGCACTGCGGCGCGCTTGGCGCCCCGCTCTCGGCGGTGACGGGCGTGGCCCAGCCAAGCCAGCGTTGGCGCATCGCAAACTGCACGCCGGATGCGCGCAGGCGTGCGAGCCAGGCACGAAGTAGCGGGGCGGCTTTCATCTCGGTCGGGAACACCCGTCCTGAGGTGCCGACGAAGGTGTCCACGCCCAGGCCGTGGGCCCATGCGCGCAAGGCCTGGGCGTCGAAGGCCGCCAGCATGGGCGACAGCGCAGCACCTGCCGTGCCGTAACGCGACAGGAACGGCGCGGCGGCCTCGCTATGGGTGAGGTTGAGGCCGCCGCGCCCCGCGAGCAGGAACTTGCGCCCGACCGAAGGCATGGCGTCGTACACGGTCACGGCCAGGCCGGCGCCGGCAAGCGTCTCCGCAGCCATCAGGCCTGCCGGGCCGCCGCCGATCACGGCGACATGGTGGCCGCAAGGCGATGGAGCGCTGCGGGACGGGTCGGAATGATCGGGCATGATGAGGCCTGCGGTCAGGATGACGGTCAATGCCGGCTCAGGCCGCCGGGAAGCGGCACCTGAAGCCTTCCGGCACGGCGGCCTTGGAGCGTGCCTCGTAATCGAAGAAAACGATGCCGGTCTTCCCGCGCGCGACTTCGCGCCCGGTGGACGCCTCGGACATCTTCCATACCAGATCGCAACCGTGGGTGTGGAAGTCCGTCGCCGCGAGCTCGATGCGCATGAGTTCGCCGTGGAAGGCTTCGGAGCGGTACTGGACCGCCGCGTCGGCGACGATGATGCCGCAGCCCTCGACGTCCATCTCTGCATAGCCCATGGACTTCAGGAAGCGCACGCGCGCCTCGGATACCACGCCGAGCAGTTGCGCGTTGTCGAGGTGGTTGCCGTAGTTGATGTGCGAGATCAACAGCGGGACCTCGGTTGCGAAGGAGAACTGTGCGGGCAGTTCGATGCGGATACGGGCCATGATGAGCCTGGAAGTGGGCAGTAGGGGAGGCCGAGCGTACCGGCCTTGGCCTCATGCGGGCAAGCAAGGTGCGCAAACGCGCCCGCTGCAGGCTGATGAGCGTCTGCATTCTTGTGGTGCATTCTTGTGCAAATGGCATGGGTGACGTTTTTTTGACCCATGTCATGCACACGATTGGGGATCTTCATGCACAATTATGGGGATTGCAGGCGATGTCCTCGGGTAAAACCGAGGTCATCGCCTGCGCGCGTGTGTGTCCACTTCTTAATCAACAACGGGTTCACGATCATGAAATATCAGTCCCTCGAGGAGTTCCTGGCTTACGTCGAACAGCGCAACCCTGGCCAGCCCGAGTTTCTGCAGGCGGTCAGCGAGGTCATGGAGAGCCTGTGGCCCTTCATTTCCGCCAACAAGCGCTACGCCGAGCACTCCCTCCTCGATCGCCTGATCGAACCCGAGCGCGTGATCATGTTCCGCGTGTCGTGGGTGGATGATCGTGGCGACGTGCAGGTCAATCGCGGCTACCGCATCCAGCACAACTCGGCCATCGGCCCCTACAAGGGCGGTCTGCGCTTCCACCCGTCGGTGAACCTGTCGATCCTGAAGTTCCTCGCCTTCGAGCAGACCTTCAAGAACGCGCTCACCACGCTGCCGATGGGCGGCGGCAAGGGCGGCTCCGACTTCGACCCCAAGGGCCGCAGCCCGGGCGAGGTGATGCGCTTCTGCCAGGCCTTCATCAGCGAGCTGTATCGCCACGTCGGCCCCGACACCGATGTGCCGGCGGGCGACATCGGCGTGGGCGGCCGTGAGGTCGGCTTCATGGCCGGCATGATGAAGAAGCTGTCGAACAACGCCGCCTGCGTGTTTACCGGCAAGGGCCTGTCCTTTGGCGGCTCGCTGATCCGTCCGGAATCGACCGGCTACGGCACGGTGTATTTCGCCAACGCCATGCTCGAGCACGCTGGCCGTGACATCCGTGGCATGCGCGTGTCGGTGTCGGGTTCGGGCAACGTTGCCCAGTACGCCATCGAGAAGCTGATGGAACTCGGCGCCAAGCCCATCACCTGCTCCGACTCCAGCGGCACGGTGATCGACGAGGAAGGCTTCACCCCCGAGAAGCTCGCCCTCCTCATGGAGATCAAGAACCACTACTACGGCCGCGTGGCGGAGTACGCCGAGCGTGTCGGCGCCCGCTTCGAGCCGGGTGTGCGGCCGTGGCATGTGCCGGTCGATGTCGCCCTGCCGTGCGCGACCCAGAACGAGCTCGATGCCAACGACGCCGCCACCCTGGTCAAGAACGGCGTGATCGCCGTGGCCGAGGGCGCCAACATGCCGAGCACCATCGAGGCGGTGAAGATCTTCGAACACAACGGCGTGCTCTACGCGCCGGGCAAGGCCTCCAACGCCGGCGGCGTGGCCACTTCGGGCCTGGAGATGAGCCAGAACGCGATGCGCATGTCGTGGACCCGTGAAGAGGTCGACGCCCGCCTGAAGGAGATCATGCTTGGCATCCACGCCGCCTGCCTGAAGTACGGCAAGCGCGAGGACGGTACCGTGAGCTATGCCGACGGCGCCAACGTCGCCGGCTTCGTCAAGGTCGCCGAGGCCATGCTGGCCCAGGGCGTGATCTGATCCTTGCCGTGTCCGCGGGGCCCATGGGCCCCGCGGCATGACAGGCATGGCTAGCGGCTGGCGCCGCTCACACAGGGGGGCGGGAGGCGTGTGCGCGGTGCTGCAGGAGCGGCGCAAGCCGCGAGCCTTTCATCGGCTAAACTGGCGGACGAACACGCAAACAGGAGCCCACCGCCCATGATCCAGGCCACCATCGTCCCCGTCACCCCCTTCCAGCAGAACTGCAGCATCCTGTGGTGCGAGAAGACGAAAAAGGCCGCGGTCGTTGATCCGGGGGGCGACATCGACCGCATCCTGGCGGCTGTCGCCAAGCTCGGCGTGAGCGTCGAGAAGATCCTCATCACCCATGGTCATATCGACCATGCTGGCGGCACCGCGCAGCTGGCGCGCAAGCTTGGTGTGCCGGTCGAAGGCCCGCAGGCCGAGGACCGCTTCTGGATCGAGGGCATGCCGCAGCAGAGCAAGATGTTCGGCTTCCCCGATGTCGAGACCTTCGAGCCCGAGCGCTGGCTCGAGGACGGCGACACGGTGACGGTCGGCGAGGAGTCCTTCAAGGTCATCCATGCCCCAGGGCACACGCCGGGCCATGTCGTGTTCGTGCATGAGGGCGCGCGCCTGGCGATCGTCGGCGATGTCTTGTTCGCGGGCTCGATCGGGCGCACCGACTTCCCGCGTGGCGACCACCAGACGCTGATCCGTTCGATCCGCGACAAGCTCTTCCCGCTCGGCGACGACATCACCTTCATCCCCGGCCATGGCCCTACCTCGACCTTTGGCGAGGAGCGCGACAGCAACCCCTTCGTCGGCGCCTACGGCTGAGCGGCTGCCCGCTACGGGCGGGCTGATGCCGCCGGCGTTGCGGATCGCTCCCGCGCGCGATTGTTCTCGCCTGCATTCCGGCGCAATATCCCGCGTGAAGTCCAGTCCTGCGCGAGGGCTGGAAACAAGAACATTTCAGGGAGCATTCGATGAGCACTCAAGGCGACAACAAGAAGCCCTACCAGTGGCGTTTCTTCCGGTCCGGCGGCTTCGACCAGGTCCGCATCGAGACCGCGGACGACCTGCGCCACCTCGGCGAGCTCGATCAGAAGCTGTGGTCGGTGCTCGCGTGCCCGACCTCAGGGCTGGAGTTCGACACCCGCACGCTGCAATTGCTCGATGCCGATGGCGACGGGCGCATCCGCGCGCCCGAGATCGTTGCCGCGGTGCGCTGGGTATGTGCGGTGCTCAAGGAACCCGAGGTTCTCTTTCGCGCTCCCGCTGCCCTGCCGCTGGCGGCGATCGATGGCGAGCACCCCGAGGGTGCTCGCCTGCTCGCCACCGCACGCAAGGTGCTCGCCTATGTCGATAAATCCGATGCCGAGTCGATCTCGGTGGAGGACCTCGCCGACACCACCCGGCTGTTCGCGCCCGACCATTTCAATGGTGACGGCGTGGTGCCGGCCGGACTCACCACCGATGCCGGGGTCGTGAAAGCAATCGGCCACATCATCGACTGCTTCGGCGCAATCGATGACCGCAGCGGCACCCCTGGCGTTGACGCCGGCAAGGTCGAGACCTTCTTTGCCGCTGCGCAGGCGGTGTCCGACTGGCAGGCGCTGGCCGAGGCCGACCCGGCGCAGATCCTGCCGCTGGGCGCGGGGACGGCCGCTGCTGCTGCCGTGTTCGATGCGGTCGCCGACAAGGTGGGGGACTTCTTCACGCGCTGCCGCCTGGCCGCTTTCGACGCGCGTGCGGCGGACGCGCTGAACCCCGCGGACAGCGTATACCAGGGCCTTGCCGAGCAGGTGCTGGCTGCAGGCAGCGACGGTGTGGCGGCCCTGCCGCTTGCCCGTGTCGAGCCTGGACGTGCGCTGCCGCTCGCCGCGGGCTTGAATCCGGCCTGGGAGGCGCGCATCGCGGCGCTGCGTGAGCAGGTGGTCGCGCCGATTCTGGGTGATCGCGATGCGCTGTCGCAGGCCGAATGGCAGGACCTCGCCGCCCGCTTCGCGGCCTGGCGCGATTGGCAGGCGGCGCAGCCGGCGAGTCCGGTGGTGGCGATCCCGGTTGACGAACTGCGTGCGCTGCTCGGCGGCAGCGTACAGGCCGATCTGCTCGCCCTGATCGAGCAGGACCTGAGGGCCGAGACCGCTGCTGCTCAGGTCGATGCGCTCGAGCGCCTTGTCCGCTACCAGCGCGACCTGGTCACGCTGCTGCGCAACTTCGTCACCCTCAGCGACTTCTATGGCGCGCAAGCCAAGGCCATTTTCCAGGCCGGCACGCTTTACCTCGACCAGCGCAGCTGCGACCTGTGCCTGCGCGTGGCCGACATGGGGCGGCACAGTGCGCTGGCGCCGCTTTCGGGCACCTACCTGGTGTTTTGCAACTGCGCCCGCCAGGGCGAGGCGCCGATGACCATCGTGGCGGCGATGACCGGCGGCGATGCCGACGAGATGATGGTGCCTGGCCGCAACGGCGTGTTCTACGACCGCCAGGGGCGCGACTGGAACGCCAGTGTGGTCCAGGTGGTCGAGGCGCCGATCAGCGTGCGCCAGGCCTTCTGGTCGCCTTACAAGCGTGTTGCACGCATGATCGGCGAACAGATCCAGAAGTTCGCCGCCTCGCGCGACAAGGCGGTCGAGGAGCGCGCTGCAGCCGGCGTCGCCGATGCCGGCGCGAAGGTCGAGGCGCCAGCGGCCGCTCCGGCTGCACCGGCCCAGGCCTTCGACATCGCCAAGTTCGCCGGTATCTTCGCCGCCATCGGCCTCGCCCTCGGTGCGCTGGGGACCGCGCTGGCCGCCGTGGTGTCGGGCTTTCTGTCGCTGCCGGCGTGGCAGATGCCTCTGGTCGTGGTCGGCATCGTATTGCTGATCTCCGGGCCGTCGATGCTGATGGCCTGGCTGAAGCTGCGCCAGCGCAACCTCGGACCGCTGCTCGACGCCAACGGTTGGGCGGTCAACACGCGTGCGCGCATCAACATCCCCTTCGGTGCCGCGCTGACCGGGGTCGCTGCGCTGCCGCCTGGGGCCGCGCGCTCGCTGTCCGACCCCTACGCCGAGAAACAGCGCCCCTGGGGAACCTGGATGTTCCTGTTGCTGGTCATCGCGGTCGCCATCTTGCTGTGGCGCCAAGGTGTGTACGACCAGTTCCTGGGCTGAGCCAGCTGGCCGAGCCCTAGGCTCACCCCGCAGGAGCGGCGCCAGCCGCGAGGGTTTGAAGGCGACGGGGCGTGTCGCAAGCCCCGAAAAGCTCGCGGCTGGCGCCGCTCCTACAGCAAAGCCACCCGCCGCGAGCCTTTCGGGGTCCGACCGCCTGCCCCTGCGGTGCTTGTGTGCGACGGGGCGTCGCGAGTCGTTGATCGGCTATGCTTCGCCCCCATCATGCTCGCCTTCATCCAGGTCCTCACCAGCGGCATCGCGATCGGCTGTGTATACGGCCTGGTCGCGTTGTCCTTCGTCCTGATCTACAAGGCCACCGAAACGGTGAGCTTCATGCAGGGCGATCTGCTCATGGTCGGGGCCTTTGCCGCACTTGGCCTGCATCTGGGGGCCGGATGGCCGCTGTGGCTGGCCGCGGCGCTGGCGGTGGCGTTCGTCGGTGTGCTCGGTGCCGGGCTCGAGCGTACCGTGTTGCGTCGTGCGATTGGTCAGCCGCACCTGGTGGCGGTGCTGCTGACTTTTGGCCTGGGTATGATGATGCGCGGCAGCGTGGCCTCGCTGCCGGCGGCGGCGCAGGAGGTACACCGCCTGCCTTTCGCCGCCGATACCTACGCCATCGGCCCCCTGGTGCTGGCTGCAAGCCATGTGTGGGTGGTGGTGGCCACCGTGGTGCTTGCGGCGGCGCTCGCGGCCTTCTTCCGCTATACCCGTGCCGGCCTTGCGCTGCGCGCCTGCTCCGAGGATGCGCGTGTCGCCGCTCTCATGGGGGTGCCGGTCGCACGCATGCACACGCTGGCGTGGTCGCTGGGTGCCGCGCTGGCAGCGGTGGCCGGGCTGCTGCTTGCGCCGGTCACCTTCATCCACCTCAACATGGGCCTGATCGCCTTGAAGGCGTTCCCCGCGGCGGTGCTGGGCGGGCTCACCAGCCTGCCCGGGGCCTTGCTCGCGGGCATCTTCCTTGGCGTCGCCGAGGCCGTGGCCGGCCTTCTGCTGCCCGAAGGGGCGAAGGATGTTGTCCCCTACGCGTTGCTGATGAGCGCGCTGCTGCTGTTTCCCAACGGCCTGGGGGCAGGGCTGCGCCGCGGGGGCGGCCGGTGAGCGGCCTGCGCACGGCCTGGCGCCATCTGTGGCCGTGGGCGCTGATCCTCGCCCTGGCAGTGCCTGCCATGGGGGCGGACTACGCCCTGGGCAAGGCGACCCTCGTCATCACCTATGCGATCGCCGGGCTGGGCGTGGTCATCGTCGTTGGTCAGGCGGGGCAGATCGCACTCGGGCAGGCGGCCTTGGTTGCGCTTGGCGCCTATGTTCAGGCAGTGCTGGTCGGGCATGGCCTGGCGCCGCTGCTGGCGATGCCTCTTGCCATTGCCGCCGGTGCGCTCGGTGGTGCGCTCGCCAGCTTGCCCGCGCGCCGGCTCGGCGGACTGTACTTCGGCATGAGCACGCTGGCCTTCGCCCTCATCGTGGAGGAGGTGCTGGCGCGCTGGGATTCGGTGACACAGGGTGCGGCCGGCATGGCGGTTGCGGGCTTCTCGGTGTTTGGCTGGCGCGCAGACGCCACCCTGGCGCAGGCGCTGGTGAGCCTGGGGGCGCTGGCCGCAGCGCTGCTGCTGTGCGCGCGCCTGGTGGATTCGCGCCATGGCCGTGCCTGGCGCGCGGTACGCGACGACGAGGTGGCCGCTGCAGCCTGCGGCGTGTCGCCGGCCGCGGCCAAGATGCAGGCCTTCGTCGTTGGCGGGGCACTGTCGGGCCTGGCGGGCGCCCTCTATGCGCACTGGATCGGTTTCATCAGCCCGGAGCAGTTCGGCCTGGTGTTCTCCTTCGAACTCCTGATGCTGGCCTTCATCGGCGGCGCCCGCCGTCTTGGCGGGGCACTCTGGGGGGCCTTGGTCATCGTCGCCATCCCGCAGCTGATCGCCGTGCTGCGCGACCACCTGCCCGGCGACTGGGCGCGGGCCGCCGGCCTGGAGCTGGTGCTGTTCGGGGCGGTGATCGTGGCCGTGGTCCTGCTGCGTCCGTCCGGCATTGCGGGCGCCAGGCCGTAAACTCGAGTAGATGCCGCAATTGACGCCCGTTCTGCATCGCCAGAGAATCGGCGCAGTCGAACATGGCTTGTTCGCCGTCCGGCAGTGTTGGCGTGGCGGCACGGCCTGGCCACCCACCGGAGACCCGCATCTTGAAGACCCTGCGTTCCTTCGCGCTCGCTGCACTGTCCTGCCTTGCCCTCAGCGCGCCGGTATCGGCAGCGCCCGGTGTGAATGCCAAGGAGATCGTCGTCGGCACTGTTTCGGACCTCTCCGGTCCGATCGCGATGCTCGGCGTGCCCGTGCGCGACGGCATGCTGATGCGCTTCGACGAGGTCAATGCCGGCGGTGGCGTCCATGGCCGCCGGATCCGCCTGGTCGTGGAGGATGCGGGCTACGATCCCAAACGCGCCGTGCTTGCCGCGCGCAAGCTGGTGCAGCGCGACCAGGCCTTTGCCTTCATCGCCAACATGGGCACGCCGGTAGTGATGGCGACCATGCCGATCATCGTCGATGCCGGCCGCCTGCACCTGTTCCCGTTCTCGCCCCACCGCGCCACCTACGAGCCGCTGCACCCGCTCAAGTTCCAGAACTTCGCGCCCTACTTCGACTACATGGAGGCGGCCACCCGCCACATGGTCGAGCAGCGCGGCTATGCGCGCACCTGCCTTCTCTATCAGGACGACGACTACGGCCTGGAAGTGATGAAGGGGGTCGAGGCCGCGCTCGCCCGGCTCGACCGCGAACTGGTCGAGCGCACCAGCTACAAGCGCGGCGCCACCGATCTGTCGAGCCAGATTGCACGCTTGCGTGCCGCACGCTGTGATCTCGTCGTTCTCGCCACCGTGGTGCGCGAGACGGTGGCGGCAATGGCCGAAGCGCGCAAGATCGGTTGGGAGGTGGACATGCTGGTGACGGCCTCGGGCTACTCGGCGCAGACTCACGAACTGGGCGGTGCGGCGGTCGAGGGCCTGTATGGCGTGTCGGTGCTGCCCCATCCCTATGTCGAAGGCGCCAACAGCCAGCTCGCCGCCTGGGTCGAGCGCTACCGCGCGCGCTTCAAGGCCGAACCCAATGTTTGGAGCGTGATGGGCTACACCCTGGCCGACCTCTTCGTGCGCACCGCCGAGGCCACCGGCCCCGAGCTGACGCAGGAGGCCTTTGCGCGCACCCTCGAGCGCATGCAGTTTTCCCGCGACTATTTCGGCAGCCCGAGTTACCGCTTCACGCCCGAGGACCATCTCGGCAATCGTCACGGCCGCCTGGCGCAGATCCGCGACGGGCGCTGGGTGCTGATCAGCGATTACCTGGAGTAAGTGGTGCCCGCGGTGAGGGTTGAAGGCGACGTGGCCTGGTCGATATCCAGGAAGCTCGCGGTTTTCGCCGCTCCTACGGCAGCCTGTCGGGGCCGATTATCCCGGTAGGAGCGGCGTCAGCCGCGAGGGGTTGAAGGTGACGTGGCCTGGTCGATATCCAGGAAGCTCGCGGCTTGCGCCGCTCCTACGGCAGCCTGTCGGGGCCGATTACCCCGGTAGGAGCGGCGTCAGCCGCGAGGGGTTGAAGGTGACGTGGCCTGGTCGATATCCAGGAAGCTCGCGGCTTGCGCCGCTCCTACGGCAGCCTGTCGGGGCCGATTATCCCGGTAGGAGCGGCGTCAGCCGCGAGGGGTTGAAGGCGACGTGGCCTGGTCGATATCCAGGAAGCTCGCGGCTTTCGCCGCTCCTACGGCAGCCTGTCGGGACCGATTACCCCGGTAGGAGCGGCGTCAGCCGCGAGGGGTTGAAGGCGCCGTGGCCTGGTCGATATCCAGGAAGTTCGCGGCTTGCGCCGCTCCTACGGCAGCCTGTCGGGGCCGATTCTCCCGGTAGGAGCGGCGTTAGCCGCGAGGGGTTGAAGGCGACGTGGCCTGGTCGATATCCAGGAAGCTCGCGGCTTGCGCCGCTCCTACGGCAGCCCGTCGGGGCCGATTACCCCGGTAGGAGCGGCGTCAGCCGCGAGGGGTTGAAGGTGACGTGGCCTGGTCGATATCCAGGAAGCTCGCGGCTTGCGCCGCTCCTACGGAAGTTCGCACGCGCCACGCTGACGTGCGAATGGGGTACGCTTGGGGGCGTCCGCTCACTCCCGCCAGTATCGATGAATACGCCCCGCACGATCACCGTCGCCTTTACCGGCGCTTCCGGCATGCCCTATGGCCTGCGCCTGGTCGAGTGCCTGCTGCAGGCCGGCTGCCGTGTGTGGTTGCTGTATTCGCAGGTGGCGCAGATCGTCGCCCGCCAGGAGATGGGTTGGAGCCTGCCGGCGCGCGCGGCCGAGGTCGAGGCCGAGTTGTGCGCCCGGTTTGGTGCCGAGTCCGGCGCCTTGCGGGTGTTTGGCCGCGAAGAATGGTTCGCGCCGCCAGCGTCCGGGTCCAATCCGCCCGATGCCATGGTCGTGTGCCCGTGCACGATGGCCACGCTGGCCGCGGTCGCGGGGGGGCTCAGCCAGAACCTGATCGAGCGTGCTGCCGACGTCGTCATCAAGGAAGGCCGCAAGCTGGTGCTGGTGCCGCGTGAAACGCCGTACTCGGCGATTCATCTCGAAAACATGCTCAAGCTCGCCCGCATCGGCGTCTGCATCCTGCCCCCCAACCCCGGCTTCTACCATCATCCGCAGACTGTTCAGGACCTGGTTGATTTCGTCGTTGCGCGCATCCTCGATCAGCTCGGCGTGCCGCATGCATTGATGGCGCGCTGGGGAGAGGATCGCCTGCAGCACCATGATGGCGGGGCTGACCAGGGCTGAATCACGACCCGGGTTGCCATCAAGGCCGGCCCGTAAGGAGGCGCAACATGAACGAGCCCGTCCGGCTGCCGTTGTTCCCGCTCAAGACCGTACTCTTGCCCGGCGGCGTGCTGCCCTTGCGCGTGTTCGAGCCGCGTTACATGGACATGGTCACGCGCTGCATGCGTGAAAGCACCAGCTTTGGCGTCTGCCTCATCGCAGCCGGTGAGGAGGTGGGCGAGGCGGCGGTGCCGCATCCGGTGGGAACGGAGGCGCGCATCGAGCAGTGGGACATGGCGCAGGCCGGGGTGCTCAACCTGCTTGCGCGCGGTGGTGCGCGCTTTCGCATCGAGGATCACGAGGTGGAGCGCGACGGCCTGCTTGTGGCCAGTGTGCGCTGGCTCGAGGAGCCTCCCGTGCAGCCGGTGCCCGATGCCCAGGCCGACATGCTGCCCTTGCTGCGTACGGTCGTCGCCGAACTGGGCGAGCGCCTGCCGCCGCCTCACCATTTCGAAGATGCAGGCTGGGTGGGCGCGCGCTACACCGAGTTGCTGCCCATCCCGCTGCTGGCCAAGCAGAAGCTGCTCGAACTCGACGACCCGCTCAGTCGCCTGGAAATCCTGCAGCAGTTTCTGCGTGAGCACGGATTGCTGCCAAACCTTGCCTGAGCGGGAGCGGGTGCCGCTGATGCGGCGCCGCGATCAGTTCGCGAACAGATCCGGCGCCGTCAGTGCGTCGAGGATGCGCCGTACCGGCGTCGGCAATGCCGCAGCATCGAGCTCGCCAAGCGCCTGCCAGTTCATCGTGCCGGCCTCGCCGGCCATGGTGGGGGGCGCTGCGGGCTCGGCGTTCAGCACCACGGGCTGGAGCTCGAGCACGAAATGGGTGAAGGCGTGGCTGAGCGGCGCCAGCCCGTCACCCGGGGTGCAGCGCAGGCCAAAGCGCTCGTACGCCCAGGCGAGGACGTCCGTGCTGTGCTCGGGAATTTCCGGCAAGGCGAGCAACCCACCCCAGATCCCCGCCGGTGGACGGCGTTCGAGCAGGACACAAGCGTCGCGCACCACGACCGCGTAGCGTGCGCTGCGCCGTGGTACGGTCTTGCGCGGGCGTGGGGTCGGTAGTTCGGCGATGCGACCATCGCGATAGGCGACGCAGTCGTCCTGGAACGGGCAGCCCACACAGGCCGGTCGTGCGCGCGTGCACAGGGTCGCGCCCAGGTCCATCTGGGCCTGGATGTAGCGGCCGATGTCGCGCTCGGGAAGCAGTGATTCCGCGAGCGTCCACAGCCGGTTTTCGACCGCCTTCTCCCCGGGGAAACCGTCCACGCCGAAGATGCGGCTCAGCACGCGCTTGACGTTGCCGTCGAGGATCGCACCGCGTTCGCCGAAGGCGAAAGCCGCGATCGCCGCAGCAGTGGAGCGGCCGACACCGGGCAGGGTGGAGATCTCGGCTGCGGTGGTGGGGAAGCGCCCGCCATGATCGCTCATGATGCGCTGCGCCGCACGATGCAGGTTGCGCGCCCGTGCGTAGTAGCCGAGCCCGCTCCACAGCGTCATCACGTCCTCGACCGGGGCGGCGGCCAGCGCCGTGACGTCGGGGAAGCGGGCCAGGAAGCGCTGGTAGTAGGGGATCACCGTTTCAACCTGGGTCTGTTGCAGCATGATCTCGGACAACCAGATCCGGTAGGGGGCGGTGCCGCCCTGCCAGGGCAGGTCATGGCGGCCGTGCTCGCGCTGCCAGGCAGTGAGGCGGGTGGCAAATTCACTCATGTAGCGGTTTTTCCGTGTGTTTTTCTCGCATCGGGGCAGTTGCGGTGTCGACGTTGTCGGCCGGCGCAGCGATAATCCGCGCTTCTTTCGCAATGCAGCAGAGCGCGGGTCGACCGTGCCAACCTTCTCCCATGACCCAACAGCAATTTTCCGGCGTCGACTTCCCGCGCCGCTTCCGCAACGCGCTCGGCATGTTCGCCACCGGCATTACCGTGGTGACGACGCGTACCCCGGCGGGTGAGCCGATCGGACTGACCGTCAATTCCTTCAATTCGGTGTCGCTCGACCCGCCGCTGATCGTGTGGAGCCTGTCGAACGACCTGCCAAGCCGTGGGCTTTTCGAGGCTTGCGAATACTACGCGATCAACGTTCTTGCCGAGGACCAGGTCGAACTCTCGCAGCGTTTCGCCAGCCGCCTTGACGACAAGTTCGCCGGCCTCGACTTCGAGACCGGCGTTGGCGGCGTCCCCTTGCTCAAGGGGTGCTGCGCGCGCTTCGAATGCCGCAACACTCAGCGTTACGAGGGCGGTGACCATCTCGTCTTCATCAGCGAGGTGCTCAGCTTCGACCGCGAGGAGCGCAAGCCGCTGGTGTACTTCGGCGGTGCCTACCGTCGCCTCGCGGACTGAAGCGCGCGGACGCGCTTCAGCGCGCCGGACTGCCCTTGCGTGGGCGGCGCTCGTCAACGAGTTCGACGCGGTGAGGTAGAGAGGGGTCGAAGGCCAGCGCGAGCAGGGACAGGCGCAGCAGGGCTGCGTCGTGATCCTCGTTGCCGGCGCTCGGGCAGGTCGCCTCGCGGCAGAATGCGCCATCCGGGTGGAAGTTCCACGCGCCGGCAGGAACGATCGCGCAATCGGCAATCCGATCTTCCTCGAGTCTTACCCAGCACAGCAGCACGCCACGTGCGGTGTCCACCCGCGCCATGCCGACACCCGGGGCGACCTGAGTGGCATCCGCCAGCGGTGCGACCTCTTCATCGAGTGGGTAGCGCATGCGGCTCGCGCAGTCGCCGACGTCGATCGCCTTGGCGAACAGGCGGGCCGATACGCGATGGCCGCGTTCCAGCAAGACGCGCACCAGCGCGGATGCGGCGTGGCGCGCGAGCGGGCCGGTCTCCGCAGGCTCGCCGGCGTACTCCGGCTGGCGCACGAAGCTGGCATCGGGCCACGCGCCGACCGTCCCCACCCATGCCGCCGCGCTCAGCGTACCCAGCATGGACACGGGCTTGGGAACTGGTGCGCCCGATGGGCCGAGGGCAATCAGTTCGCTGAGCACCGCGCCCAGGCTGCCGCCGGCCTGCAGGCGCTCGAGGAATTCGCCGATGCCATGCGGCATGCGGATCTGGTTGAAGAAGCCGGCCAGCATTTCGCGTGCGACAAGGTCGAGCAGTTCGCCGCCCAGCGCGAACGCTGCCGGGCCGTCGGTATGCGGGTCGAGCGTCAGGCGGCGGTGGAACTCCGCGAAGCGGCTGTGGCGCGGCTCGAAATCGAGCAAGGGGGGCCATTCGATCAGCAGCCGGCGCAGGTGGGCGTCGGCCGCCTCCGCGGCCAGCGTGCGCTCGATGGCGAGGCGGCTGTCCACGTCGGGCTCGGGCCTGCCTTGGGCGGCCGCACAGGCCATGCTGAGGGCGCAGGCATGGGCTCGGGGGCTGTGGCTGGCTTCGTCGAGCAGGCGCTGTGCGGCGTGCTCGGGCGTGAGCCCCAGGACCGTGGCCCCCATCCAGGCACACGGGGGCAGCGACACCGCAACCCGGGTAATCTGCCCCTTCGCATTGCGCGACGCGCGGATGTGGATGACGTCGCTGTCGCCAGCGTCCTGCTGTTCCATGCTTGGTGTCTTTCTGTTGTGACTTCAGTTGCAAGCATAGCGCGACTGGCCCTGGGACGGCAGCTGTATTGTGCACTGCGGCATGTGTGATCGGCTCAGGCGCGGAGATGAGGCCGCAGGAACCTGCATCCATCCTGCACGCTCCGGATGCGCCAGAATCCGCGGCGGTGCTAGAATCCGCGGCGTAGATCGCGATATCCCACATCACACTCACACCAATCGAGGAAAAGCATGAACAAAGGTGAATTCGTCGAGGCCCTGGCCGACCGTCTGGATGTTTCCCGCGCGCAAGCCGACCGTGCACTGTCCGCCGTGCTCGACATCATCGCCGAGCAGCTGGGCAAGGGCGAGAAGGTTGCCTTCACCGGTTTCGGTTCCTTCGAGGTTTCCGAGCGTGCCGCCCGTACCGGCCGCAACCCGCAGACCGGCGCCACCATCGAGATCGCCGCGTCGAGCGTGCCCAAGTTCACTGCCGGCGCCACCCTCAAGGCCGCGGTCAACAAGTAAGCAGCAGCCGTATTTCCGGGGCGCAAGCCCCCGCAGGCTGGGCAGGCGCGACAGTGCCTCCCCAGCCTTTTTCTTTTGTTTCAAAGATTTCTAGAGACAGTCGAGCGATTGGCGGTTATACTCCGCGTCGTTGTGCAATGCAGCAGCAGGGCCACCGGCGCAATCCGCGACGGACAGGGGATCAGGTAATCTCCACTCCATGGCCCGAGGGACTGTAACCACAGCCCCATCGCCCCCGACCTCCCGCCGATTTCATTCGTTCTTCCGATCGTCTGGCTCGTGACAACCGGTTGGTGCCGATGCGCGGTCTTTCCGACATTGTCGGTTTGACCGGCCACGCCCATCGCGTTCGCCATACCAGCGACTCCGCATCCTGCCTCGGCATAGCCCGGCAGGCTGTGGCGCGATGTCCTCGCGGCCCACTCAATGGGCCCGGACCCGCCGTTCCTCTTGCCTTCAAGAGGCCGGCACGCAATGAACAGGAAGTATCAGATGACGTTCCAGACCCTCGGCCTTGCCGCAGAACTCCTCAAGGCCGTCGAGCAGACCGGCTACACCACCCCTACGCCGGTGCAGATGCAGGCCATTCCCGCAGCCATCGCCGGCCACGATCTGTTGGTGTCCAGCCACACCGGTAGCGGCAAGACCGCGGCCTTCACGTTGCCCGCGCTGCACAAGATCATCGATCGCCGCCCGGCTCCGGGCAGCGGTCCGCGCGTGCTCGTGCTCACCCCCACCCGCGAGCTTGCGCTGCAGGTGGAGAAGGCCGTGCAGACCTACGGCAAGGCGCTGCGCTGGCTCAACACCGCCTGCCTGGTCGGCGGCGCGCCGATGTTCGCCCAGCTCAAGCAACTGCAGCGTCAGTGCGACGTGGTCGTCGCCACCCCCGGCCGTCTGCTCGACCACCTCAACCGGCGCAAGGTCAAGCTGTCGGACGTCGAGGTGCTGATTCTCGATGAGGCCGACCGCATGCTGGACATGGGCTTCGCCGAGGACATCGACGCCATCGTCGCCGCGACGTCTTCCAAGCGCCAGACCCTGCTGTTCTCGGCTACGCTCGACGGCGTGGTCGGCAGCATGGCCGAACGCATGACGCGCAATCCGCAGCGCATCGAGATCGAGGTCGCACAGCAGGACCGTGGTCAGATCGAGCAGCGCCTGATGTTCGCCGATGACCTTGGTCACAAGAACCGCCTGCTCGAGGCGCTGCTCGGTGCAGAGGGCCTCAACCAGGCCGTGGTCTTCACCGCGACCAAGAGGAGCGCCGACGAGCTGTCGCTGTCGTTGCAGGAAAAAGGCATTGCCGCTGCTGCGTTGCATGGCGACATGCACCAGACCCAGCGCAACCGCACCCTCGACCGCCTGCGCCAGGGCCGCATCGGCGTGCTGGTGGCGACCGACGTCGCCGCGCGCGGCATCGACGTTGCCGGCATCAGCCACGTCATCAACTTCGACCCGCCGCGCCAGGCTGAAGACTACGTGCACCGCATCGGCCGCACCGGCCGTGCGGGGCGCGATGGCGTGGCGATCACGCTCTCCGGGCCGCGCGAAACCGGCCTCATCCGTGCCATCGAGCGCTTCACGGGCGATCGCCTTGCGGTGCACACCATTCCCGGCATGGAGCCGTCGCCGCGCAAGCCTGCCGGCCCGCGTCCGGCTGGCAACGGTGGTCGCCGCTTCGGCAGCGGCGGTGGCTTCGGCCGTCCGGGTGGTGACGCACGCCGCAGCGGCGGCGGCTTTAGCCGCGACGGCCACCCCTCGCGCAGCGAGCGCAGCCACGGCGACCGCCGCTCGCGCGGCTGAGCGTAAGGACGCTCAGTCGGGAATCGCCGAACTGTCCGCCACCACAACGGCGAACAGGTCGGCGAGCGCGGCGAGCGCAGCAGACTGCAGGCTTGCCGCCTCGACCACGCTGCCGTCGGCTGCGGGTAGCGCCCGGGTTGCAGTGGCTGCGGCGGGTACGGTCACTGCATAGCCGAGGTTGAAGGCACCGCGCGCGGTTGAGTTGATGCACATGTGCGTCATGAAGCCGGTGATCACCAGGTTGTTGACGCCAGCGGCTTTCAGGTGCGCATCGAGGTCGGTGCCGACGAAGGCGTTCGGGTAGTTCTTGACCACCACCGCCTCGCCGGCAGCCGGCGCGACCTTATCGGCGATTGCGCCGCACTCGGCGCTCGGGTCGTAGGGCGAGCCCGGACCGGCGTCGTGCTGGATGTGCACGACCGGGATCTTCAGCGCACGCGCACGCGCCAGCAGCCGCGCGCACTCGTCCAGCGCCGGCTCTACCCCCTGGAGTTGCATCACGCCGTTGCGGTACGTGTTCTGGGCATCGACGATGACCAGTGCCGACTCCGACAGACGGGCCGGTGTTGCCGGCAGCCCCGAAAGCGCGCGCAGGGTGGTGGAAGCGATACTCATCGACAGTCTCCTTGTGTGGTCGAGGAACAATCCAATCAGGCTACCCGCGGCTTGACGTCTGCGTAAATGTACATTCCTGCCTTACACTGCGGCATTTTTGCAGGGGCTGTCGGGCATGAACTGGGACGATCTGCGCATTCTCGTCACCCTCGGCAGGGAGGGTACGCTGGCCGCCACGGCGCGCCAGCTCGGCGTGGATCAGACCACCGTTGCCCGCCGCCTGCGCGCGCTCGAGCAGAGCCTGGGGACGCCGCTGTTCGAGCGTGACGAAGGCCTGTGGCGGCCTACCGCAGTCGGTAACCGGGTGCTCGAGAGAGCGGGCCGGATCGAGGAGGATGTGGCGGGAATCGGCCGCCTGGCCGAGGCCGGTGCGGGCAAGGTCGGCGGCGTGCTTCGCGTCACCGCAGTGAGTGCGCTGATCGCCGACTGGCTGGTGCCGCGGCTGGCGGATTTCTATGCCCGCCACGGCGAGGTCCGGGTCGATCTGGTGGCCAGCAACGACAACCTCAACGTTGCGCGGCGCGAGGCCGACATTGCCATCCGCCTGGCTCGTCCGGCGAGCGGCGACTTTCTCATGCGCAAGCTGGCGGACATGGGCTTCGCGCTCTACGGCGCAGCGCGCGGCGATCTGGCAGTCAGTGCCGGCGATTGGGTGGCCTACGGCGAGGATCTCGATCACACGCCTGAGATGCGGCGCCTGCAGGCCATGCTCGGCAGCGGGCGCATCCGGCTGCGTACCAATGACGTGCGCGCCTTGCTGCAGGCCGTCGCTGACGGTATCGGCCATGGTCTGCTGCCGTGCTTTGTGGCCGACCGCCACCCCGGCCTGGTGCGCCTGTCCGGTTCGGCGCCGATCCTGAGCCGGGAACTGTGGATGCTGATTCATCCCGATGCGCGTCCGCTGGCGCGTGTCGCCGTGATGGCCGACTGGCTGGTGGAGCGCTTCGCCGCCGATGCGGATGGTCTGGGAGGGCGGCTCCAGCGGCTGCGTTGAGCCGCGATGGGCTGTTGGCGCTTGATCAGGATCAGGCCTGGCACCCCCGGGGCCTTACCCCCCGAGCAGCGCCAGGCCGACGCCTGCGATGCCACCTCCGCCGAGGCGCATCGCCAGGCGTCCGCGGCGGGTGTCGGGCAGGCTGCGTGCCAGGAAGAATCCGGCGACGTGCAGTGCGGTGGTCGCAAGCGCAAAGCCGAGGCTGTATGCGAAGACCGATCCGTCCCCCATTTCTGCGTGGTGTGCATGCCCGTGAAAGAGCGCGAGGCTGGCGACCAGTGGCAGTGCCGCACCAAGTGGCAGGCGCACCAAGCAGGCGACGAGCAGGCCCAGGACCAGCACGGATGCGGCGATGCCAGTCTCCACGGCGGGCAGCGCAATGCCAGCCGCGGACAGCGCCGCGCCGGCGAGCATCGCCAGCACGAAGGTGGCGGGCAGCGTCCAGCGTGCTGACGCTTGCTGGCGGGCGGCAAAGAGCCCCACCGCCACCATGGCGAGCAGGTGGTCGAGCCCGCCGAGGGGGTGGGCCAAGCCGCTGGCGAGGCTGGCCACCTCATGGCCGGGGTGGGCAAGCGCCGGCAAGGTGGTCGAGGCCATTGCGAAGGCGGCGAGCGGGCGAGCGATGGAGGCGGGCAGTGCGGGCATGGGGGTCTTCCTCGGCAGCGTGGGGCGGAGTTGCAGTCGGGGGCTTCAGCGGGGGGGCTTCAGCGGCTATGCGGAAAGGTGACGCATCCTCCTAACAAGTTGCGTGCCAGCATCGCTACCTGCCCCTAAGCCCCTGTTCGTGAGGTGTTGCTGCAGGCCAGCCTGGTCGCGCCCCAATCATTCATGCTTCCACGGTGGAAAGCACGTGATCAGTCCGGGTTCATGCTCCGGGCGCTCGCCGCCCCTGTGCTGGATGCGAGGGGGAGCGACAGGCTGAGCACCGCGCCGCCGGTTGCGGCGTTCGCGGCGCTCAGCCGACCGCCGTGGCGCTCGACGATGCCGTAGCTGATCGAAAGCCCCAGGCCGGTGCCCTTGCCCACCGGCTTGGTGGTGAAAAAGGGGTCGAAAATGCGGCCGATGAGCGTTTCCGGGATGCCCGGGCCGTTGTCCGTGAAGCGGACCAGGACATTGTTCTCCCCGAACTGTGCTTCGATGCGCAGCCGGGGAGGAGGCTCGCCCTGGCTGGCGGCATCCCAGGCGTTCTCGATGAGGTTGGTAACGACCTGCTGCATGCGTCCCGGCGAGCCGCGCACCGGGATCCGGCCCGGCAGCGCGAGCTCCACCCGCAGGCCTCCGTTCGCCGCCTTCCCTACCCAGCGCACGGCACGCTCGATGACCTCGACGAGATCGAAATCCTCGACCTCGTCCCGATCCATCACCGAGAAGCGCTTCAGTCCGTCCACGATCGCACGGGTGCGCTCGGCGCCTTCGATCGTGCCCTCGATCAGCGAAGGCAGGTCGGCGAGGATGCGGTCGATGCGCAGTGTTCGGCGTGTGTCGGCAAGCTGCGCGGTGGGCGCACCATCATGGATGGACTGGACGTAGCTGCCGAGACGCTCGGCATAGCGGCGCAGGGCGTGCACGTTGCCGAGCACGAAGCTGATCGGGTTGTTGAGCTCGTGCGCCACGCCCGCCACCAGACGGCCGAGCGAGGCCATCTTCTCGGCATGGAGCAGCTGTTGCTGGGTGCGCTTGAGGTCCTCGTGGGCCTGGTGCAGAGCTTGGTAGGCACGCCGCAGCTCGCCCACCGGACGTCCGGTGATGACCATGCCGAGCGACTTGCCGACGGCGCTGAAGCGCGGCGTGCAGTTGAGCGAGACCGGGACAGCGCTGCCGTCGCGCGCCCGCAGCGCGAGCTCGCAATCGTGCACCTCACGCTCGCCCTGTTCGAGCAGGCGACTACGGGCCTCCTCGGCGGTCGCCGGGTCGGCGAGAAGCTCGGTGAGCGGTGTGCCGCGCAAGGCGTCGATGCTGCGTCCGCAGAAGTCCTCCAGCGAGCGGTTGGCGTCCTGGATCAGACCGTGGCGGTCACATACCAGCATGATGTCCGACATCGAGGTGAGCACCGACAGGATGAAATGCTGGGATTCCTCGAGCTTCGCGTTCTTCTGTTCGAGCGCGACCTCATACTGCAGCAGGTCGGAGTACACCTCGTCCATCTTGTCGATGACCTCCAGCCAGACATCCTCGCTTACGCCGATTAACTCGCCCGGGTGGGCGGTGTGCCGCACAGGGCCGTCCTCTTTCATGTGCTCGGCTCCGCTCAAGTTTGCGGGAGACATGGCCTTGCCCTCAATGGACAGTGCAAGCCATGCATGGGTCGAAGGAGCGCACGATGTGCTGCACGGCCAGTGGCACGCGTTCGCCCTCGCCGGCGGGTGCACCCACCAGGGCCTGCTCGAGCGCGCCGGGCTGGCCGCCGGCATCGCGCGGGGAGAAGTTCCAGGTGGTCGGGGCGATGATCTGGTAGTTGGCGATCACGCCCTTGCGGATCACCAGCCAGTGGCCCAGCGCGCCGCGTGCCGCCTCGACCAGGCCACTGGCGTTCGCCTCCTCGGGCACCGCGCCCTGTCTGCAGAAGGGCGCGCCGGGCACGAGCGCCTGCACCCAGGACTCCATCGCCGGCAGGACGAGGGCGAACTCCATCACCCGTGCAACCACCCGACTAAGGACGTTGCCGCCATCGCGCGCCACCAGCTCGCGCAGCAGGGGATGCCCATCGACCACCTGGCGCGCGAGCGCGCCGCACTCGAGGACGCCACCGTCCAGGCGCGGTGCCTTGCACCAGGAATAGGCATCGGCCTTGTCGGCGGCGGGCAGGGTGCGTCCGCCGAAGGGGTGTCGGGCAGCCGGGTCCTGCAACCAGGCGTGGCTTCCGTCCTCGGTGATGGCCGCGGCGTCGAGCGCGGCGGCATGCGCCAGGCCAGGTTGCCATGTGCCCGCCGCGAACAGGGGCGCGCCCTCGATCGCATATCCGCCATAGGACAGGAATCGGTCGGTGGCGCGGCCGAGCGTGGCCAGGCCGAGGTCGCGCGCGATGACGAGGAAGTGCCGGAAGTCGCCCTCGTGCGGTGCGCGGGCGTCGCACCAGCGCCACAGTGCGGCCTCGGAGTCCAGCGCGGCGACGTTCTCCAGGCTGTCGGCGAACAGCGTGCGTTCGAGGAACTGGCGGAAGCGGCGCAGCAGGGCTGCGAGGCGGATGCGGTCGTTCACCGCCACCGCCCGTGTGCTGCCGCCGGGCTGGATCGCGAGCGTGTGCGGCCACTTGCCCGCCAGCGTCCCGGTCAGCTCGAGAAAGGCTGCTCGCGCCGGCAGGACGTCGGCGGTCGCGCTGCCCTGCACGGCTGCGAAGCGCGCGTGCGCCCAAGCGTGCCACGCGCGCCCGGTATAGGCGTCGCGGGCGAAGTCGGGCATGAAGAACAGGTAGAAGTGGGTAAGGTGGTCGGCGAGGTTCTCCGCCGCCAGCACCAGCGCGGACACGCGCTCACCGTTGGCGGCGGGCGTCAGCCCCATTGCCGCCCGCAGTGCCGCTGCCGCTGCGGCCGACTGCGACACCGAGCAGATGCCGCAGATGCGCGGCACGAAGACCAGCGCGTCGAGCGGTGTCTTGCCGATCAGCACGTTCTCGAAGCCGCGATAGAGCGGCGCGGTCACCTGTGCGGTGCGCACGCGGCCGGCGTCGATCTCGAGGGTGACCTCGAGATCGCCCTCGACGCGGTTGAAGGGGCCAAGCACCAGGCGGCTCATGGTCACTCAGTACTTCAGCCCGCTGCGCCGGATGGCGGGCGGCACCACCGTATGGTCGGCATGTGCGTTCTCGCGCACCCGGCTCGGGGTGGCCGACTTCGACAGCGCCGCGAGGGCGACGAACCACGCCTTTGGCATGTCCGAGGGCAGTCCGATGGGGATGCCGGCGAGCTTCGGCGTCTGGTGGAAGGGGTGGCCAGGCTCCTCGAAGCCCGGCTCGGTGCAGCTGATGCAGGCGAAGCCGCCCTCCGGGCAGGAGCCGGCGCCGTTCCACAGCCGGGTGTTGCAGTCGGCGTGGGCCTGGGTGCCCTTACAGCCGAGGTTCTCCATCAGGCAGCCTAGCTGCGAGAGCTCGGCTGCGCTGGCCTTGAATTCATAGTATTCATTGCGGCTGCAGCCGTGGTGAACGAGCTTGTCGGCGTAGAAGCGGGGGCGTCCGAGGGCGTCGAAGTCGGCGGCCGAGAAGGCCTTGGCCGCCAGCCCGAGCAGTGTCTCGACGACCCAGCCAGGGTGGGTCGGACAGCCAGCGACATTGATCACCGGTAGGCCTGCGGGCGAGCGCCATGCGGTCCCCAGCAGCCCGCCGGGCTGATCGCCGTCGTACTGCAGCCCGCAGGCGTCGGTCGGGTTGCACCCGGAGCTCGTCATCCCGCCAAAGGCGGCGCAGCTGCCCACTGCGACCACGTGCTGCGCGCGCGCCGCGAGCCGGCGCACCCAGTCGATCATCGGCCGGCCGGTGCCGGCGAGCAGGTGGAAGCGGCCGCTGCCCTCCGGTCCGCGCAGCAGCGCGCCCTCGATGCAAAGGATGTCCAGCGCCTGACGCCCGTCGGCGCAGGCGTCGAGGATGTCGAGCGCCTCACCGGCCGTCTGTTCGGACAGGGAAGGGTGCCAGAGCAGCTCGATGCCGCCCGCCTGCAGGGTGCCGGTGACATCGCCGGCATCGTGGCAGAGCAGCGACATCGTGCACCCGCCGCAGCCGCCGGACTGGAGCCAGAGCACGTTCATGTCGCACCTCTCATTACCGGCTCTGCCGCGGCGGCGTCCTCCGCGTCGCCGTTTTCGCTTCGGTCAAGGCCCCAGCGTGCGAGTTTGCTGCGCAGACCCACCCGCGACAGCCCGAGCTCGGCGGCGGCGCGCGTCTTGTTCCAGCGGTGGCGGACCAGGCAGGCATGGACGATCTTCGTCTCCAGCGCCTCCAGCCGGTCGCGCAGGTCGCCTTCCATGCCGCCCAGCCAGGACAGGGTGGCGGCGTCCTCGGCCGTGCCGGCATGAAGCACGCGTGGCGACAGGTGCGCAGCACAAAGCTGCGGGCCTTCGGCCAGCGCGATCATGCGCAGCACCTCGTTGCGCAGCTCGCGGACGTTGCCGGGCCAGCGATAGGCGCGCAGCAGGGCGAGGGTTTCCTCATCCAGCGGTGCCAGCGCGAGCCCGAGCGCGGCGGAGCTGTCCTGCAGGTAGTGCTGGGCGATGAGCGGGATGTCCATCGGCCGTTCGCGCAGCGGCGGCACGCGCACGGTGATCGCGGCGAGGCGGTAGTAGAGGTCCTCGCGGAAGCGCCCGGCGCGCACCTCCTCCTCGAGGTCGCGGTTGGTAGCGGCGATCACGCGCACGTCCACCGGCACCGGCCGCGGCGCACCCACTGGCCGCACCTCGCCTTCCTGCAGCACGCGCAGCAGCTTGACCTGAAAGGCCGCCGAAGTCTCGCCGATCTCGTCGAGCAGGATGGAGCCGCCGCTGGCCTGGCGGAACAGGCCCTCGCGGTCCTCGGTGGCGCCGGTGTAGGCGCCGCGGCGGGCGCCGAAGAGCTCGGATTCGAGCAGGGTGTCGGGGAGCGCGCCGCAGTTCTCGACAACGAAGGCGTTGTTCTCGCGCGGGCTGCCGTAGTGCAGCGCGCGAGCGAGCAACTCCTTGCCGGTGCCGGACTCGCCGGTCAGCAGCACCGGAATGTCGTAGCCGGCGACCTTGTCCACAAGGGCGCAGATGGCGTTCATCGGCGAGTCGGGCGCGCGCAGCAGGGCGCCGCCGCGCTGGCGGTCGCGAACGGCCTCGCGCTTGCCGGCGACGCGCTGGCGCAGTACCGGCGCCGCCACCTTGAGGTCCAGGCCCAGGCGCTCGTTCTCGGCCTGCAGGCGCTGTATCTGTGCGGCGTTGCGCAGGGTCAGCAGCAGCTGTTCCGGCTGCCAGGGCTTGAGCAGGTACTGGAAGATGCCGGCCTCGTTGATGCCGGCGATGATGTCCTCGGAGTCGGTGTAGCCGGAAATGATGATGCGCACCGCGTCCGGCCAGCGCTCGCGTACCTCGCGTAGCAGCGCCACGCCCGAGGTGCCGGGCATGCGCTGGTCGCTGAGCACGATCTGGATCCACTCCCGTGCCATGATCTTCAGCGCCTCGGCGGCCGAAGAGGCGGTGAACACCTCGAACTCCTCGTCCAGCGTGCGGCGCAGGGCCTCCTGCGAGCGCGGCTCATCATCGACGACGAGAACGGTGGGCAGGGTCGGTGTGGGCATGGCGGGGCGCGGCTTCCTTCAGGGGGCGGGGACGGCTTCGCAGGGCCGCGGAGTCTGCCAGCCCAGGTCGCGGTGGCGGGCGAGGTGGCGGGGCGTCCACGACTGCGCGCTCTTGAGCACGAAGTGAAAACGCGCCACATGGTAGCTTGGGTCGAAGCCGTAGAAATTGCGCCGCATCATGTCCAGCTCGGCGGCGCGATAGGCGGCGAGCGGTTTCTCGACCTCGTCGGCGGCGCGGCGACAGGCCTTGTCGGCGATGTGTGCGGCAAGCGCCGGGTCGGTGGCGAGCACGCGTGCACGTGCCTCCACCTCGGCTGTGAAGTTGGTGCGGCCGCTGCCGAAGCAGTCGTCGATCAGACCTTGCGCCGCTGCCTGGCGGGCGAGCAGCGGCAGGCGATTGCTCATGATCGCGTGTGCGGCCTCCTCGCCCACCCGGCGCGGCAGCAGGTAGGTCCAGTACTCGGAGCCGAACAGGTTACCCATGTTCTTGTAATGCGGGTTCATCACCACGCCCTCACGTGCCCATACGCGGTCGCAGGCGAGCGCGAGGAAGCAGCCGCCTGCGCCGGCGTTGCCGCGCAGCGCGGCGACGGTGAGGCGGTCGGTGAGGCCGAGCAGGGCGAGGCAGACGTCGTCGATGGCCTCGATGTTGGCCCACGATTCGTCGGCTGGCGAGGGTGCGGCCTCGATGGTGTTGAGGTGGATGCCGTTGGACCAGAAGCCGGCGCCGCCGTCGAGCACCAGTACGCGCGTGGGGCGGCCGCGGGCAAATGCGATCGCCGCGAGCAGGCGGCGGCACTGCGCGGTGGACATTGCACCGTTGTAGAACTCGAAGGACAGCACGCCGAGCGTGCCGTCGTCCGTCTCGCGGTAGGCGAGCTCGCGGTAGCCGAGTTCAGCCGGGTCTGCGCCCGCTGGCGCCATCAGCGTGGCGGGCAACTCCGGCAGCGCCGAGGTCTCTGCGGCGAAGGCGAGCGTGGCCGGGAGCTTGAACGGGTGCGGGCTGTCGGCGCGGCGCACGTGGCCGATCCACACCGCGCCGTCGGCCGTGGCGCGCAGCAGCGCGCCGTCGCGGCGGGCGAGCAGCGTGCCGGGCGCGGCATGCTCGCGGCCGGCCGGGCGGCGCCCAGGGTGGGCGTCGAAGAGATGACAGGCTTGGTCGAAGAGCGCGTCAGCCACGCCGGGGAAGCCGTCGGCGGCGCGGATGCGGGCGAGAATCTCGGCGCTGCCCATGTGCGCCCAGTCGAGCGCGCGCTCGGCTTGGCGCATCAGCGCGCGCAAGCGGCCGCGCGCATCGCTGATTTCCGCTAGCGGGCGTGGCTGCCAGCGTCCCGCGCGCCAGTCGGGCACGCGGGCGAGCGCCTCGCGCACCGCAGCCAGCGCGCCTGCGGTGGTCTCGTTGCGATAGGTGTCGGCCTTGCTTGCGGCGCGCAGCGGGAACGCGTGGCTCGCCCACACCGGGCCGGCGTCCATCTCGGCCTCGGCCTGCAGCACGGTGACGCCCCAGGCCGGCTCGGCTTCCTGGATCGCCCAGTCGAGTGCGGAGGGCCCGCGGTCGCCGACGATGCCCGGATGCACGATCAGGGTGAGGTGGCGGCGCCAGACCGATTCCGGCACCGCGCGCTTGAGAAAGGGCGCGACGATCACGTCGGGCGCGAACAGCGCCACCGCCTCCTCGGTCACGCTGTCGGCGATGTCGAACTCTACCGAGACCTCGTGACCGTCGGCGCCGAGCTCGGTGAACAGGCGCTGGGCCAGGCCGTTGAAGCTGTGGGTGAGGAGCAGGATGCGCAGCGCCGCGGCCATCAGCAGATCCTCGGCAGCTGTTCGCCGGCCAGCCAGTCCACCATGCGCCGCCCACCGAAGCCAGTGCGGATCTGCACGAAGTGCTGCGGGTCGGCGGTGGCGGCGCCGATGCGTGCCGCCTCGGCGCCGAGCGGGTGGGCGCGCAGCGCGGCGAGCGCGGCCTCGGCGTGCTCCGGCGCGCACAGCACGACCAGCTTGCCCTCGTTGGCGACGTAGAGCGGGTCCAGACCGAGCAGTTCGCAGGCCGCGTGCACCTGAGAAGATATCGGGATCGCCGCCTCGTCGAGCTCCATGCCCACGCCCGACTGCGTGGCGATCTCGTTGAGCGTGGTCGCCAGGCCGCCGCGGGTGGGGTCGCGCAGCACGCGCACCGCCTCGGCCGGCACTGCGGCATAGAGTGCCTCGACGAGGCCGTTGAGTGCCGCACTGTCGGAGACGATCTCGGAGTCGAAGGCGAGCGATTCGCGCTGCGCCATGATCGCCATGCCGTGGTCGCCGATGCGCCCGGACAGCAGCACCACGTCGCCGGGCCGCGCGCGTGCGCCGCCCGGATCGCGCCCGGCCGGCAGCGCGCCCACCCCGGTGGTAGTGATGAAGACGCCGTCGCCCTTGCCCTGCTCGACTACCTTGGTGTCGCCGGTCACCACCATGACCCCGGCCGCGCGTGCGGCGGTGGCCATCGAGTCGACGATGCGGGCGAGATCGGCGAGCGGGTAGCCTTCCTCGAGGATGAAGCTGGCGGCCAGGTAGAGCGGGCGCGCGCCCATCACCGCGAGGTCGTTCACCGTACCGTGCACCGACAGGCTGCCGATGTCGCCGCCGGGAAAGAACAGCGGGCTCACGACATGGGCGTCGGTCGCCATCACCAGGCGCTCGCCCTGCCCGAGTGCGGGCAGCACTGCGCCGTCGTCGCTGCGGGCGAGGTAGTCGTTGGCGAAGGCGCGTGCGAACAGTTCGGAGATCAGCTGCGCCATCGCCCGCCCGCCGGCGCCGAAGCCGAGGTCGACGCGGCCGTTGCGCAGGTCCAGCGGGCGGACGTAGCCGGGTTTGACGGTGTTCATGCGGTTTCCTGGTCAGGGGGCGCGGAACTGGCCACGACGCGCACCGGCACGTCGCGGAAGCGCCCGTAGTTATAGTGTGCGGCGCAGGCGCCCTCGGAGGAGACCATGCATGAGCCCATCGGCGTCTCCGGGGTGCACACGGTGCCGAAGAGCTTGCAGTCGGTCGGCTTCTTCACTCCGCGCAGGATGGCGCCGCATTCGCAGGCGCGGTTGTCGGGAACCGGGCGGTAGCCGAGGCCGAATTTGGCTTCCGCGTCCCAGGGCGCGAGGGCGGCGCGAATGCGCAGCGCCGAGTAGGGCACCAGGCCGAGGCCGCGCCATTCGAAGCTGCGCCGCAACTCGAAGGTCTCGGCGACCAGAGTCTTGGCCTTGAGGTTACCGTCCGGCACCACCGCGCGCGCGAACTCGTTCTCCACCTCGGCGCGGCCCTCGTTGACCTGGCGCACCAGCATGCGGATCGCCTGCATCACGTCGAGCGGCTCGAAGCCGGCGATCACCACCGGCTTGCGATACTCCTCGGCGAAGAATTCGTAGGGCTGGCTGCCGATGATGGTGGACACGTGGGCAGGGCCGATGAAGCCGTCCAGCGGCACGGTGCCGAGCCGGCGCACCTCGGGCGACTCGAGGATGGTGGAGATCGCCGACGGCGTGAGTACGTGGTTGCAGATCACGCTGAAGTTGGCGAGGCCCTGCGCCGCGGCCTGGCGCAGCACGAGCGCGGTGGGTGGCGTGGTGGTCTCGAAGCCGATGGCGAAGAACACCACCTCGCGTGCTGGTTCGCGCGCCGCGAGCGTGAGCGCGTCGGCGGCGGAATACACCATGCGCACGTCGGCGCCGCGCGCCTTGGCCTTCAACAGCGACAGCCCGTCGGAGGCGGGTACGCGCAGGCAGTCGCCGTAGGTGCACAGGATCACCTCGGGGCGGGCGAGCGCGAGCCGGATCGCCATGTCCACGCGGCCGATCGGCAGCACGCACACCGGGCAGCCGGGGCCGTGGATCATGCGCACGTTGGCCGGCAGCAGGTCGGTGACGCCGTAGCGCGAGATGGCGTGGGTGTGGCCGCCACAGAACTCCATGAAGGCGTAGTCGCGGCCGCTGTCGGCCTCGCGTGCGATTGCCCGCGCCAGCCCGGCGGCGAGTGTACCGTCGCGGAATTCGTCCACGTACTTCATTGCTTCGCCCCGTGCTTCATGGCCTTGTCCTGCGTACTCATTGCGCGGCTGCCGCCGCTGTGGCGTCGTCCGCGAACGCGGCCTCGGGGTCGATCCCCGCCTCGGCGAACAGCGCCAGCGTTTGTGCGGCCTCTTCGGGATCGAGTCGGGTCAGGGCGTAGCCGACATGCACGATCACGTAGTCGCCGACGGCCGCGCCATCGACGAGCGCGAGCGAGATGTCCTTGCGCACGCCACCGAGTTCGACGCGGCACTGGTCGTCGGGCAGCAGTTCGACGATGCGGGCGGGGATGGCGAGACACATGCTCAGGTTTCCTTTGCGGCGAGTTGATGCATGGCGACCCAGGCCTGGCCGAGCGCGAGCCCGGCATCGCCAGGCGATAGCCGGCGGGCGCCGAGCACCTGCAGGCCGTTCGCCGGCAGGCTGGCGTGCAGCGCGTTCGCGAGCAGGCGGTTATGCAGGCATCCGCCCGACAGCACCACGCTATCGCAGCCGGTCAGCGATTGTGCGGCGGCAACCCAGTCAGCCAGCGCGGCGGCCAGCGTGGCCTGGAAGCGGGCAGCGCCGCGCATCGCATCGTGTTCGTCGGCGAGACGCAGCAGCAGGGGGTGGAGGTCGAGTTCGAGGGTGATGCCCTTGGGAGGCGTTTCGGGCTGTACGCCCTGCGTGGCGTCACCGTCTGCAGCGCTGCGGGTGTTGAGCTGCCAGTCGGCGCGCGCCACTGTTGGCGTGCTTGCGCGGGTGGCGAGCTGTTCCAGGGCGATGGCGGCCTCGGCCTCCATTTGCATGACCTCGCAAATGCCGAGCAGGCCCGCCGCGGCGTCGAAGTGGCGGCCCAGGCTGGAGGTCGCCGGGGACAGCGCGGGGCGTGCCAGCACATGGCCCAGCATGGCCGCCGCGGGCTGGTGGGCGAAGCGGCGCGGGACTTCGTCGCCACGCCCGCAGGCGTGAAGCACCGCCGCCGCCATGCGCCAGGGTTCGCGCGCGGCGCGGTCGCCGCCTGGCAGACGCAGCGGACGCAGGTGGCCGAGGCGCACGAACGCGCCACCCGCGACCCACAGCAGTTCGCCGCCCCAGGCCTCGCCGTCGGTGCCCAGGCCGACGCCGTCGAGGGCGAGGCCGAGCACCGGCTGGGCGTCGAAGCGGCCATGCTCGGCGAGCACCGCGGCGACGTGGGCATGGTGATGCTGGACGCCGATCGCCGGCACGCCGAGCCGGGTGGCGAGTTCGGCGGCGACGCGGGTGGAGTGGAAGTCAGGGTGCAGATCGTGGGCGATGGCGCGCAGCGGCTCGCCCGCTTGCGCGATCAGCGCTTCGGCCGCAGGGGCGACGCGGCGACAGGCGTCGGCGTTGTCGAGGTCGCCGAGGTTGGGGCCGAAGGCCACGCCTTCCGTGCCGAGCAGGCAGGAGGCGTGCTTGAACCACGCCCCCAGCGCAAGGATGGGCAGCTGCTGCGCCTGCTCGTTGAGCGCGAGCTTCATGCCTGTGCGGCGGTGGCGCGTGCGTCGGCGATGCCGGCCTCGATCCATGCCAGCCATTCGTCCAGGCCTTCGCCGGTGGTGGCTGAGGTGCGGATCACGCGCAGGGCCGGGTTCACCCGCAGCGCGTAGTCGATCGCACGCTGCGCGTCGAAGCGCAGATAGGGCAGCAGGTCGACCTTGTTGAGCAGCATCACGCTCGCGGCGGCGAACATGTCGGGGTACTTCATCGGTTTGTCCTCGCCCTCGGTCACCGACAGGATCGCGACCTTGTGCGCTTCGCCGAGATCGAAGGCGGCCGGGCAGACCAGGTTGCCGACGTTCTCGATCAGCAGCAGGCTGCCGTCGGCGAGCCTCATGCGCGGCAGCGCGCGGGCGACCATGTCGGCGTCGAGATGACAGCCCTTGCCGGTGTTGATCTGCAGCGCGGGCACGCCGGTGGCGCGGATGCGTTCGGCATCGAATTCGGTCTGCTGGTCGCCTTCGATCACCGCGGACGGAATCCGTCCGGCCAGCGCCTCGAGCGTGCTCACCAGCAGCGAGGTCTTGCCCGAGCCCGGACTGGACACCAGGTTCAGCGCGAAGATGCCGTGCGCGCGCAGCCAGGCGCGGTTCTGGTCGGCGCGGGCGTCGTTCTTGCCGAGGATGTCGCGCTCGATCTTCACCATCTGTGCCTGGCTCAGGCCCGGCGCGTGTGCATGCGCCGGCCCCGTGCCGAAGTGCAGGTGGTGATGGCCGTGGTGGATGTGTGTGCCGTCCGTGACAGCCGATTCGGCCTGTATGGAGAGGGTGTGCTGTCTGTCGGCGTGCTTTGCATCGACTGTCGCTGCCGTGTCGAGCGCGCGCCAGGTGCGCGTTGGCCCCTGCGCGGGCCGGTCATGTCCGGCGCGCCTGCCGCCACCCAACGCGCCGATGCGGGTTTCGCCGCTGCCACATCCACAAACCGTGCACATCTTCAGGTACTCCAGTGTCCATCGACAAACAGGCGCGTCTCGCCTGCGATGACTTCCAGTCATGACGCGCAGGCTAGCGTCACCCCACGTCCAGCGCCTTGACGCGCATCTCTTTTCCCGCCGTGAGCTGCACCTGGTAGCCGCCGCAGACGGGGCAGGCATCGTAGATCTCGTGCATGGGCACGGTCTTGGCGCAGGCCAGGCACCAGCCGGCGCCGGCGACCGCCTCGACCTCGATGTTCGCGCCCTCGGCCACGCTGTCCTGCAGCACCACATCGAGGCAGAAGCGCAGGGCGTCGAGCTCCACTGCCGCCAGCTCACCGAGCTCCAGCACGATTGTGCGCACGCGCGCAAAGCCGTTCGTCGCCGCCGACTCCTCGACGATCGTGCGCACGCCCTCGGCCAGCGACATCTCATGCATGCTGCGTCTCCTCAATGGTCCACCTTACCGCGACGCATGGGTCGAGGGCGAGCGCCAGCGCGCGTAGCCGGTGTCGGAGACTGGCAGTGCCGCAGTGCGCTGCGGCACGGGCCTCGCGCATGAAGGCGCCGTCGGGATGGAAGTTCCACTCGGTGGGGGCGACGATGCAGTAGCGAGCCACGTGCGGCGTCGCGTACCGGTCGCCATCGCCGAACTGCACACGATGGATCAGCAGGCCGCGCGCGCTGGCAACGCTGGCAAGGCCGACCCCGGCGCCGGGTGAGCAGGCGTCGATGCGCCGCCTCTGGGTTGGTGGTGGCGCGGCCAGGGCCTGTGCGCATTCGGCCAGGTCGGCCAGGCGCGCCGCGACCCGCGCTCGGATACGCTCGCCGCGCTGCAGGTGCGCCTGCACTGCGTCATCATCCGCATGGCGTGCGAGCGCGCCGGTCTCATGCGGCTGGCCGTCCAGCGCCGGCTGGCGTTCGAACCCCGGCCCCAGCGCAAGGCGCTGGCTACAGGCATGCGCATCGAGCGCAGGCAACAGCGGCACGGGCTGGAAGCCCGGCAGGGGTGGATCGGTGTTGTCGCCGATTGCGTCGAGCAGTGGTGTTGCGACGTCATCCACTGCGGCCGACAGCATGGCGCTGACCTCGCCGCATGCGTCCTCATGCAACGTGGCCAGCTGGCGGTGGAGGGTGATGAAGCGGGCGCGCCAGTGGCTGCGCAACGCCTCAGGCAGGGCGAGCAGCGCGGGCCAGTCGAGCATCAGCCGCCACAGGTGCTCCTGTGCCGTCTCGGCGACCACGCCGATCTCGTCGCCGGCCCTTGCCGCCCCGGCGCCGACGGTCGCCGCCTCCAGCGCAGCGCGTGCGGCGGCGGCCTGGGCCACGCCGCACAGCGAGAACAGGCGAGGGACGCGGGCGAGCACCTCGGCGGCCGTCCTGCCTTCGAGCGCGCCCATCGCGGCCGGGCGCTCGTTGCGCACATCCAGCGCCTCCAGCCCTTGCGGGCCGAGGCGCACGCGCATGTGCAGCGTGCCGGCGTCGACCATGGATGCAGCAGTCATCGGTCGCCACCCGCGACGCGTGGGCGGGTACCACCGCCGAAACCCAGGAAGCGGCGCCGGCCCGGATCGACCGTCGGCTGCGCGGTGGGCGCTTCCGCCGGCATGGGCTCCGCGCCGGGTGGCGGCAGGCAGGCGGTGCGCAGGGCATCGCGCACCAGTTCCCGTGCCGCCTCGTCGTCGGCCAGGGCGGTCACGGTGTTGAGCAGCGGGAAATACTGGAAGGCGGGAAGCCGGGTGTCGCCCTCGTCGGCGATGAAGGGCAGGGTGCCGACCGGCAGCGCCACACCGCTGCGCTCGCCGGCAGGGGTGTCGCACCACAGGCGCCCGCCGCCCGGCAGCAGCATGAGCTGCACGCTCCAGGGCGTGACGAGCCCGCCGAGCCAGTCGCCGTCCTCCCGCCTGAAGTCGAAGGCGAGGACGGACAGCGCCGGGTTGAGGAAGGGCAGGCCCTGCATGCGCTCGGCGAGTACGCGCTCGAACCAGGCCTGCACGACACGCTCGGGTGACGCGTCCCAGGGCGTTGCGATGCGTACCGGCGGCAGGGTGCGGGCGGGGCGGCGAATGGCCTGCATCAAGCCGCCTCGCCCGCAGCCGGGGGCGCGAGGTCGCTGAAGTAGTCCTGTGCGCGGTAGTCGCCGTCAAGCGAGGCCGCCAGTGCGGCCAGGGCCTCCTCGATGAGGGCCAGTTCGCCCTCTGCGACCGCCTCCTTGGCGAAGCCGAGCGACACCAGCACCCAGGTGCCGACCGGTTGCGGGCCGAGCAGCATCATGTTCACCCGCTCGCGCCGCTCACCGCGCCCCACCAGGGCGATGTCGCCGCCGGCCTCCAGGGCGAGAACCTGCATCGGCACCGACAGGCACATCAGGCGGCCTCCCGCTGCGCTTCCAGGCCGTAGCCGCCCTTGGCCAGTGCGTCGATCAGGGCGTCCTGCGCCTCGGTCAGTGCCGCGCGCACGGGTGGGGACAGGGTCATGCCGGTGGCGAGCGACTGCGGCTCGACGCCGACCACCACGGTCTGGCGCGGAGCGCGGCCGATGAACTGCAGGGTGGCGAGTACGTCAGCCAAGCCGACCTGATGGGGCGAGAGCTTGGTGCGGAAGAAGGCCGGCACCTCGCCGTCGCGCAGTACCACCACGCTGCCCGGGTTGCGGCCGCTGCGCACGCAGTCGGCGATCACCAGCAGGTCGAGGTACTCCAGGTCCTCCAGCATCTCCATCGCGCAGGTGCCGCCATCGAGCACCTGAAGGCCTGCGGGCAGGCGGTAGCCGGCGAGCAGGCGCTCGACAAGGCGCACGCCCACGCCCTCGTCCGAGAGCAGGATGTTGCCGACCCCGAGCAGCACGCCGCGCCGTGCCGTGCGGCTTGTCGTGCTCGCGCTGCAGGCGGGCTGGGCTGTGCCGGTTTCGCCTTTCATGTCGTTCTCCTCAGGCAGCGTTGACACGCACGACCTCGGTCTGCTCGGTCTGCTCGGTATCGAGCACATGCACCGCGCAGGCCAGGCAGGGGTCGAAGGAATGTACCGTGCGCAGTACCTCGAGCGGTTCGTCCGGCACCGCCACCGGGGTGTCTACCAGGCAGGCCTCGTAGGCGCCCGGGACGTCCTTTTCGTTGCGCGGCGCGGCATTCCAGGTGGTCGGCACCACGCACTGGTAGTTGCGGATCCTGCCGTTCTCGATCACCACCCAGTGCGAGAGCATGCCGCGCGGTGCCTCGTGGAAACCCATGCCGCGCTGCTCGCCACGCGGGAAGCTCGGGGCGTTGAAGGTGTCGAGGTCGCCCTTGGCCATGTTGGCGAGCAGCAGGTCCCACTGGCGGGCGAGCTCGTCCACCTGCACCGCACAGGCGACAGCGCGTGCGGCATGGCGGCCGATGGTGGAGTGCATCGCGTCGAGGCCGACCTTGATGCCGGCGATCGAGGACACGCGCTCCAGGGTGGCGGTGGCGTACTGGGTCGTGGGCGCGTGGCCGGCGGCGAGCATGGCCAGCACGCGCGCGAGCGGCCCAACCTGCATTGGTTTGCCGTAGAAGGTCGGCGACTTCAGCCAGGAGTACTTGCCCTCGTCCTGGAAGTCGGTGTACTTCGGCGTGGTCTCGCCCTCGTAGGGGTGCAGGCTGGCGTCGTCGCCGGCCTTGTATTCGTACCAGGAGTGCTTGACCGCCTCGCTGACGCCCTTGAGCAGGTACTGGTCGGCGAAGCTGCGGATCTCGGTGAACTGGCCGAGGTCGCCGTTGGCGATGTGGCCTCCGGGCAGCGCGAAGGTTTCGCCTTTGCCGTCGAGCGGGATGTCGGGGGCGGCGATGTAGTCGACGATGCCGCGGCCGATCTGCGTCCATTCCGGGTAGAAGGCGCCGATCACGGCGACGTCGACCAGGTAGACGTTCTTGACGAAGTCCTCGAGCTTGTCGATCCAGCCCTTGACCGCCATCAGGCGCTCGACCGTGAGCACCGACTGCGCATCGACCGCGAGTGGGTTGGCGACGCCGCCCACCGCGACGTTCTGGATGTGCGGTGTCTTGGAGCCGAGGATGGAGACGATCTTGTTGGCGTAGCGCTGCACCTCCAGCGCCTGCAGGTAGTGCGATACGGCGATCAGGTTCACCTCGGGCGGCAGCTTCATCGCCGGGTGGCCCCAGTAGCCGTTGGTGAAAATGCCGAGCTGGCCGGTGCCGACGAAGCCCGACAGGCGCTCCTTGACCTTGGCGAACTCGTGCCTGGAGTTGCCCGACCAGGTCGACAGGCTCTCGGCCAGCGCCGCCGCCTTGGCGGGGTCGGCCTTCAGCGCGCTGGTCACGTCCACCCAGTCGAGCGCGGACAGGTGGTAGAAGTGCACGATGTGGTCGTGGATGGCGTGGGCGAGGATGATCAGGTTGCGGATGTAGTTGGCGTTGAGCGGGATCTCCAGCTTCAGCGCGTTCTCCACCGCGCGCACCGAGCAGATCGCATGCACGGTGGTGCACACGCCGCAGATGCGCTGAGTGATCGCCCAGGCGTCGCGCGGGTCGCGGCCGACCAGGATGTTCTCGACGCCGCGCCACATCTGGCCCGAGGCCCAGGCCTTGGCGACGCGGCCGTCGGCGACTTCCACGTCCACCCGCAGGTGGCCTTCGATGCGGGTGACGGGGTCGATGACGATACGTTGGCTCATGTGCTGGGTCTCCTTAGCGGGTGGCGGCGCGCAGGGCTGCGGCGGCGGGGGGGTGGGGCGCGTCCTCGCGCGGCAGCACCGGGAAGCGGCGGGTGATGACGATGTAGCCGAGCACCTCGATGGCGAACATGCCGAAGGTGACCAGCATTTCGGGTACCGACGGGAAGTAGGACCAGCCGGCGCCGGTGTCGTAGCCGATCAGGAAGGCGTTGATGCGCAGCAGCACGCCACCGAGCATGAGCAGCGCGCCGCCGACGAACAGCCTCGCCGGGTTTCGGCGCTGGAGCTCGCTGCGCAGCAGCACGAAGGGTGACAGGAAGCAGGCTGTCTCGAGCCAGAACATGAATGCCTGCAGGCTCGGGGTGAAGGCGTGGCCGAGCGCACCGCGCCAGATCAGGTCGCCGAAGCGCACGATCATGAACACCGCCAGCACGCCCAGCATGATCTTCGCCAGCGGCGTCAGCAGGTGCATCTCGATCGAGCGCCGGTAGCCGGCCGCCGCCAGGCAGGACTCGAACAGCACCACCGCGTAGCCGATCGTGATCGCTGACAGCAGGAAGATCAGCGGCAGCAGCATGGTCTGCCACAGCGGGTGGATCTGGGTGCCGAAAACGATCAGCAGCGAGCCGAGCGAGCTCTGGTGCATCATCGGCAGCACCGTGCCGAGGGCGATGAAGAAGAACATCGCCTTGTTGAGCTTGCGGCGCGCGTCCTTCATGCCCCACTTCTCGAGGAAGGCGGGCGAGAACTCGATCCACATCACGATGATGTAGAGCGAGATGCACAGCGCCACCTCGAACATCACCGAGTTGGGCGAGGCGTAGGCCGGGCTGAGGATGTGCCAGAAGTTCCACCAGCGGCCGAGGTCGAAGATCACGCCGACGCCGGCCAGGGTGTAGCCGAACAGGCTGGCGAGCAGGGCCGGGCGTACCAGCGGGTGGTATTCGCCCTTGTTGAAGATGTACACCAGCATCGCGATCGAGAAGCCGCCGCAAGCGAAGGCCGAGCCGATCACCACGTCGGCCACCACCCAGATGCCCCATGGGTAGCCGTCGTTGAGGTTGGTCACCGCACCGAGGCCGTAGATGAAGCGCACCGCGAGGATGACGAGCGCGGCCAGGATAAGCACGGCGCAGGTGAAGGTCACCGGAGACAGCAGGCGGCCACCGACCGGTGCCGGGGCGGCGTGGGCGTGATCAGTCATGACGGCTCCCCTCCTCTTGCTGGGGCGCGTGCGTGCCGGGCCCGCTATGGTCGTCGGTGTCGTCGTGCTTCACGTTGCGGCGGGCGATCCAGGTCATCGCGCCGAGCACGGTCAGCGGCAGCACCAGCCCGCCGTACAGCGTGTGCTGCAGGGTCTCGGACTGCGATGAGAACGAGCGCTCGGGCAGCGGCCGCAGGCCCAGCTTGTCGAAGGGCACGGCGGACAGCTTGAGCATCTGGGTGCCGCCGACTTCCTTTTCGCCATAGATGTGCCGGATGTACTGCGGCGCCGGACCTTCCCACGACGGCTGGTCGGCGGTGTCGAGGTTGCCGCGTGGCCAGACCGTCGCCTCGCCGGCCTGAAGCGCGAGGCGGCGGTCGGCCTCGGCCTTGAGCGAGCTGACCTTGCCGTACAGCGTGGCGCCGGTCGGGCACACCTCGGCACAGGCGGCGTACTTGCCCTCGGGCATGCGGTGGCGGCACAGCTCGCACTTCGCGATCACGCCGGTCGGCGAGTCGTAGTCGTACTTGGGGATGCCGAAGGGGCAGGCGGCGACACAGTAGCGGCAGCCGATGCAGGCGTTGGCGTCGTACTTCACGATCCCGGTGACCGGGTCCTTGGTCATTGCCGACACTGGACAGGCGGAGACGCAGCTTGGGTCGATGCAGTGCAGGCAGGAAGACTTGACGAAGGCGTAGCCGTCGACCACCTGGTCCTTGTTGGTGCCGCTGCCCTCGCGCCAGGCCTTGATCACGTTGTAGGTGCGCGCGGTGGTGTCGAGCGGCATGTCCCACAGTGGGTGGGCGGGGGTGTTGTAGTCGAGGGGAAGGTCGTTGGCCTCCTTGCAGGCCGCCACACAGGCCTTGCAGCCCACGCACAGCGTGGCATCGAACAGCAGCCCCACCGCGTCGGGCGAGCGTTCGGCATTGCCGCGGGCAAGCGCGGGCGTGCCCGCGGCAGCCCCTGCCGCTGCCGCGCCGCCTGCCAGCGCGCGGCGGAAGAAATCGCGCCGGGCGTTCATGTCAGGCGTCCTCGCGTTCGGGCTGCTTGGCCGTGGTCTCGGCGTGTTGCCTGCCGAGGTTGCGGGCGAGCACCGCGCCGGCTCCCGCTGCCGCACCGGCCACGGCGGTCAGCACCGCTGCCGCGCCCAGCGTCGCGCCCTGGCCTTGTGGCGCCCCGATCGCGGGGTAGAGCGCGGGCGGCTCGACGTTCTTCACCTTCGACAGCATGTGGATGGGCTTGGTGAAGCCCACTCCCTCCTCGGTACAGCCGATGCAGGGGTGGCCGCAACCCACCGGCCAGGTGCCCGCGCCTGCATCGCCGAACAGCACGGTCGGACAGTTGGCGTAGGTTTCCGGGCCTTTGCAGCCGAGCTTGTACAGGCAATAGCCCTTGCGGTGGCCTTCGTCGCCGAACTCCAGCGCGAAGCGGCCGGCATCGTAGTGCGCGCGGCGCTCGCAGTTCTCGTGCACCAGGCGCGAGTAGGCGAACAGCGGCCGTCCCTGTGCGTCCACCGGCGGCAGGTTGCCGAAGGTGAGGAAATGCACCACGGTGGCGAGGAAGTTGTAGGGGTTGGGCGGACAGCCGGGGATGGTCACCACCGGGGTGTCGATGATCTTGTTCACCCCGACCGCGCCCGTGGGGTTTGGGTCGGTCGCCGGCATGCCGCCCCAGGCCGCACAGGAGCCGATCGCGATCACGGCGGCGGCGTCCTTGGCACACTCGCGCGTCATCTCGATCGCGGTCTGGTTCCCGACCTTGCAGTACACGCCGCCGTCGCGAGTGGGGATGGCGCCCTCGACCACCAACAGGTACTTGCCCTTGTGCTTCTCCATGGCTGCCTTGCGTGCGGCTTCGACCTGATGGCCGGCGGCAGCGAACAGCGTCTCGTGGTAGTCGAGTGAGATCACGTCGAGGATGAGCTTCTCGAGCGTGGGGTGCTCGGCGCGTAGCATCGATTCGGTGCAGCCGGTGCACTCCTGGAAATGGAGCCAGATCACCGAAGGGCGCTGGGCGGACTCCATCGCCTGCGCCATTGCGGCCTCTGCCCCCTTTGGCAGGCCGAGGGTGGTGGCCAGGGTCGCGCAGAATTGCAGGAAGCTGCGCCGGCTCATCTCCAGGCGGGATTCGATCGGGCGGTGCGTGCCGGCCTGTGCTGCATGTGCTGAAAGCATGTGTCTCCCCTCGTTTTCGCGATGCGGTTATGGCCGCGATCAGTGAGGGTGAGTCAAGAACCGTGCCAGGGCATCTGCGCGCTGCGCAAGGCGAGTCTGCAGGGGGGCGTAGCGCTCCGCGGGTGGGCGGACGGTCAAGGGATGAGCACTCTCGAGACCGAAGTGGAAAGTGGGCTGCCGACCTCGAAGGATGAATCGGGCGGGTGCCGATGGGCGGTAGCCGCTAGAATGTCGCTGGTTCCCCGACAGGTAAATGTGCCATGCGTGCCCTCCTGACCCATACCTTCGTACTTGCTGCGTCCGCGCTCCTTGCCGGCTGCAGCCTGAGCAGCGCGCTGCCTCTGGGTGGTGAGCGCAGTGGCAGCACCGCGGCCGTCCTCGAACTCGACCCCCAGCCGCCCCTGCACTACCGCTGCGGCGAGCTGGCGGTGAGCGTGCGCAGTTTCGGCGAACTGAGCACGCTCAGTACCGGTGAGCGCAACTTCACCCTGCGTCCGGTGCGTACCGCTTCGGGCGCCAAGCTGGTCGCGGTCGATGACGAAACCACCAGCTTCTGGAGCAAGGGCGATGCGGCGATGCTCGAACTCGCGGGCGTGGCTCAGCCCGAATGCCGGCTCATTGCCGACAAGCCCTTGTTCCGTGCTGTCGGCAATGAACCGGGCTGGCGGCTGGATGTGATCGAGGCAGGCCTTGACCTGCGCATGGATCATGGTGCGACCCACGTGTTCGCTCCCGGCCCGCTGGTCATCGATGCCGCCGGTGCGCGCAGCTACCAGGCGATGTCGGCGGGCGGCGAACTGGGGGTGCTGGTGTTCGACCGCGTCTGCGTCGACAGCATGAGTGCGATGCCGCACCCCAACACCGTCGAGGTGCGCTGGCAGGACCGTGTGCTGCGCGGCTGCGGTGGCGAGCCGGCAAGCCTGCTGGTGGGTGGCACCTGGCGTGTGCTCGATATCGACGGCCGCAGCACCGGCGACCCGCAGCGTGTCACCCTGGACTTTGCCGAGGATGGCCGCGTTGCCGGGCTGGCGGCCTGCAACCGTTACACTGGCGCCTACGTGCTGTCGGGCGAGGGCCTGCGCCTGGGGCCGTTTGCCGGCACCAGGATGGCCTGCCCGCCTGCTGTCATGGACGAGGAGATGCGCTTCCATGCAGCGATCGGACGCGTCACCCGTTTCGGTGTGGATGAGCAGGGCGGGCTGCTGCTGTATGCCGGTGACGACGTCGTGATGCGCGCAACGCGCGATTGACTGCCTGCAGTGCGCGTCAGCCAAGTTGGCGCGCCTTGACCCGAGAACCCGAGCTGGAGCAACGATGCCCTTGCGCAACACCGTGCCGCACCCCTTTCCGCTGTCCCGCCTTGCCTTGTGCGTGCTTGCTGCTGGCATGCTCGGCGGCTGCGAATTCAAGCCGCCCGCAAGCGAGGCGCCGCCTGCCGCGGTGCTGAGCCCCGAGCAGGAGGCCGCGCGCCAGGCGGCGCTGGAGGCGCAGCAGGTGCGCGAGCAGGCCTTGCTGGCACGCTATCAGATCGCCGGCGATGGCACCGTGACCGATACCGAAACGGGCCTTACCTGGATGCAGTGCAGCCTGGGCCAGAGCTGGAGCGAGGGGCGCTGCCTGGGCGAGGCAAAGCTCTTCAGCTGGACGCATGCGCTGCGTGCGGCCGAGGGCTTCGAGTTTGCAGGCCACGCCGACTGGCGGCTGCCGACCCAGCCCGAGCTGCTCACCTTGGTGTATTGCAGCACCGGCAGGCGCAACGCGGTGAACGCCGAAGGCTATGGCGGCAGCTGTGCGGGCGACTACAGCAAGCCCACCTTGCTCACCGCAGCCTTCCCAGACACGCCCGCGGGCAACTTCTGGACATCGACGCCGCACGAGCGCTATGGCTACGCGTCCTGGGGCGTGGCCTTCGGCAGCGGCGCGACTGGCGTGGGTACGCACACCGACTATACCCACGCCCGCCTGGTACGCGGCACCTTGCGCACCAGCCAATAGGCGAGCGCAACGCGCCCGTGCAAAAAAAGCGCCGCACCTGTTGCCAGGGCGGCGCCTCGATCTTGTACGCATCCGCGTGGATGCGGCGTCCCGGCCTTGTCTCAGCGCTTGGCGGCGCGTGCGGCCTCGACCTCTTCCGGGCGCAGACGCGCGGCGAGCTTGTCCATCACGCCGTTGACGAACTTGTGGCCGTCCGTGCCGCCGTAGCCCTTGGCGAGCTCGATCGATTCGTTGATCGCCACCCGGTAAGGGGTGTCGATGTTGTGGCGCAACTCGTAGGTGCCGAGCAGCAGGATGGCGTGCTCGATCGGCGACAGTTCGGCGAGCGGGCGCGACAGCAACGGCTCGAAGCAGCCGCGCAGCTCATCGGCGTCACCGATTGCGCCGCGCAACAGCGTGACGAAGAGCTCGCGATCGGTGCGGTCCAGGCTTTCGCTCTCGGATTCGAGGTGGCGCTGCACGGTGGCGCTGGAGTTGCCCGACAGCAGCCACTGGTAAACGCCCTGCAGGGCCATCTCGCGCGCGCGGCGGCGCGCCATCTTGCTCGTCGGGTTGCCTGCGCCTGCGCCCGTACCCTCTGCGGCGGGGCCGCCGTTGTCGATCTCGCTCATCGCACCACCTTCAGCAGATTGGCCATTTCGACCGCCGCGCGGGCGCAGTCCGCACCCTTCTCGCGCATGCGCGCGATGGCCTGGTCGTCGTCTTCGGTCGTCAGCACGCCATTGGCGATCGGCAGGCCGGTGTCCAGGCCGACGCGGGTCACGCCCGCGCCCATTTCGTTCGACACCAGCTCGAAGTGGTAGGTCTCGCCGCGGATCACCGCGCCGAGCGCCACCAGGGCGTCGTATTTGCCACTCCTGGCCATGGTCTGCAGCACCAGCGGGATCTCGAGTGCGCCGGGCACGGTGACGATGCGGACGTCGCCCTTGGCGACGCCGAGGCGCAGCAGCTCGTCGGTGCACGCCGACAGCAGGCCCTCGCAGATGTCGAGGTTGAAGCGTGCCATGACGATGCCGACGCGCACGCCCGTGCCGTCGAAATTGGGGTCGATCTCGTCGATGCCGTCGTAGCGGGTGCCCTGGCGGGCGTTTTCGGGTTGGTTGCGTTGCATGCTGTTCCCTGTAATTCGATCAGTTCTTGTCGACGAAGCCGGTGATCTCCAGTCCGAAGCCGGTCATGCTGGGGATCTTGCGCGGGCTGGCGAGCAGGCGCATCTTGCCGACGTTGAGTGCGCGCAGGATCTGGGCGCCGACGCCGAACAGGCGTGCGTCCCACTTCACCGGCGCGCGGTCCTGGGCGTTGTCCAGGCTGGCGAGCAGCTCGCGGCCCGACTGCGGGCGGTAGAGCATGACGATGACGCCGGCCTCGGCTGCCGCCAGGCTTGCGAGCGCGTCATTGACCGGGAAGCTGTGGCGGCCGCTTGCGGGGTCGAGAAAATCGACCACCGAGATCGGCTCGTGCACCCGCACCAGGGTCTCGCGTTCGGGCGTGATGTCGCCGCGCGACAGCGCGAAGTGCACGTCGCCCGAGGTCTTGTCCTCGAAGGCGGACAGGCGGAAGCGGCCGTGCGGCGTGTCCACCTCCTTGTCGATCACCTTTTCCACCAGGTGCTCGGTGGCGGCGCGGTACTCGATGAGGTCGCGGATGGCGCCGATCTTGAGCCCGTGCGCCTTGCCGAACTCGATGAGGTCGGGCAGGCGCGCCATGGTGCCGTCGTCCTTGAGGATCTCGCAGATCACCGAGGCGGGCTCCAGGCCGGCGAGCTGGGCGAGGTCGCAGCCGGCCTCGGTGTGGCCGGCGCGGATCAGCACGCCGCCCTTCTGCGCGGTGAGCGGGAAGATGTGGCCGGGGGTGACGATGTCTTCCGGCCTGGCATGGCGGCCCACCGCCACCTGCACGGTGCGGGCACGGTCGTGGGCCGAGATGCCGGTGGTGACGCCGGTGGCGGCCTCGATCGACACGGTAAACGCAGTGCCGTGCGGGGTGCGGTTGTCGCGCACCATCTGCTGCAGGCCGAGCTGGCGGCAGCGCTCGTCGGTGAGCGTCAGGCAGATCAGGCCACGGCCGAACTTGGCCATGAAGTTGATCGCCTCGGGGGTGACGAACTCGGCCGCCATCACGAGGTCGCCCTCGTTCTCGCGGTCTTCTTCGTCCACCAGGATGACCATCTTGCCGGCCTTGATGTCGGCGATGATCTCGGTAATCGGCGCGAGTGCGCTCATGCTGTGTCCTTTGTGTGCGTTCTTGCGGGCCTTGCCGTGTGGCATGGGGCGGGGCGGGAGGGCTTTCAGCCCTGCGCCGCTTCTTCCCGCTTCCACTCGAGCATGCGCTCGACGTAGCGGGCGATGAGGTCGATCTCGAGGTTCACGCGGCTGCCCGGCGCGAGGTGCTTGAGGTTGGTCATCGCCACCGTGTGCGGGATCAGGTTGATCCAGAAGTCGCGGCCTTCGACACGATTGACGGTGAGGCTGACGCCATTGACCGTGATCGAGCCCTTCTTGGCGATGTAGCCGGCGATCGCCGCCGGGGCGCGGATCACCAGTTCGTGGCTCTCGCCGATGGGGGCGAACTTCACCACCTCGCCCACGCCGTCCACATGGCCGGTGACCAGGTGGCCGCCGAGGCGGTCGGCCAGGCGCAGCGCCTTTTCCAGATTGACCTCGTTGCCGACGGCGTCCAGGCCCACCGTGCAGTTCAGCGTCTCGCGCGAGACGTCGTATTTGCACAGGGCGCCGTTCATCTCGACCACGGTCAGGCACACCCCGCTGTGAGCGATGCTGTCGCCGACGATGACGTCAGCCAGGTCCAGGCCGTTGGTGTCGACGCTGAGGCGAATGCCGTCCGCGAGTGGCTCGATGTGTTCGATGCGGCCGACGGCCGCGACGATGCCGGAGAACATGAAGGGTTTGAACCGAAAGGGGAAAGGCGGGATTGTAGGGGAAAACGTGGGGCTTGGTTCCGGACGCCGCTTACTCGACCCGGTCGATCCAGTACTCGGGCGCGCGATGCTGGTGCGCAAAGGCGATCACATAGAGGTGATCCGCCTCGACCGAATAAAGCAGCTTGTAGGGAAAGCGCGTCAGCAACAGGCGGCGGATGCCTTCTTTCTCGACCGCGCAGGACAGCGGCCACTGCCGGATGCGCAACAGCGCTTGCCGCGTGTCCTGCTTCAGGCGCTGTCCAAGCCCTTGTTGCTGGGCTTCGTAGTAGGCGTATGCGTCCTCGTACTCCAGCCGTGCTTCCGGCGAGAACAGAACACGCATCAAAGCGGCCCGAGGATGTCTTCGGCGGGGATGCCTTCGACCCGGCCCGCGCGGTAGGCTGCGAGGCGACGAGCAGCTTCTTCCTGCCACAGGCGATCAATCGCAGGGTCCGGGCGGTCAAGGCTGTGCAGGATCTCTTCGACAAGTGCGAAGCGCTCTTCAGGTCTCAGCTGGCGGGCTTTGGCTGCAAGTTCATGGGTCAGCGTGTTCATGGTGTTGCAAGTTTGCGTGTTCGGTCGTGCAAGTTTAGATCACAGCGCCCGATCCAGCACCGTCGCGAACGGCTCCGCCTTCATGAAGCCGACGACCCGCATGCCCGCGCGCTCCTGGCCCCCGGCGTCGAAGAAGATGATCCCCGGCGGGCCGAAGAGGCCGAAGCGCTTGAGCAGCGCCTTGTGTTCGTCGGTATTGGCGGTGACGTCGGCCTTGAGCAGCAGCATGCGGCCCATGCGTTCGGCCACGCGCGCGTCGCTGAAGGTGAAGCGCTCCATCTCCTTGCACGACACGCACCAGTCGGCATAGAAGTCGAGCATCACCGGGCGGTCGGCGGCGGCCAGCCGTGCGTCGAGCTCGGCGATGGAGTCCACCTTCTCGAACTGCGGCACATTGACCGGTGCCGCAGCCTGCGCGCGCAGCACCGACAGCGGCTGCAGCGGGTCGCGCGAGCCGGCGAGTGCCCCCACCAGGATCGCCGCGCCGGACAGCAGCAGCACCACGCCCACGCCCTTCCAGAAGCGCTGCCAGCCCTTTGCGTTGTGCGGCAGCGGGTCGATGGCGTGCAGGAAGATGCCTGAGAACAGCAGCAGCGCCGCCCAGCCCAGCATCATCGCCAGCGCGGGGATCACCGGCGTGATCATCCACAGCGCCACTGCCAGCAGCATCACGCCGAAAGCCTTCTTGACGCCTTCCATCCACGGTCCGACCTTGGGCAGCAGGCTGCGCGAGGCCACCCCCACCGCCAGCAGCGGCGCGCCCATGCCGAGTGCCATCACGAACAGTGCCCAGCCGCCCAGCACGGCGTCGCCAGTTTGCGCGATGTAGAGCAGGGCGCCGGCCAGCGGCGCGGCCACGCACGGGCCGACGATGAGCGCCGACAGCACGCCCATCACCGTCACCCCGCCCAGGCTGCCGCCCTTGTTGTGGCTGGCGGTGTCGGCGAGCTTGCTCTGCAGCGCCGAGGGCAGCTGCAGCTCATAGAAGCCGAACATCGACAGCGACAGCAGCACGAAGACGAGCGCGAACACCGACAGCACCCACACGTTCTGCAGCGCGGCGCTCAGCATGGTGCCCGACAGGCCCGCGGCGACGCCCGCCAGCGCATAGGTGACCGCCATGCCCAGCACGTAGGCCAGCGACAGCACGAAGGCGCGCATGTGCGACACCTTGTGGCCCTGGCCGACGATGATGCCCGACAGGATGGGGATCATCGGAAAGGTGCACGGGGTGAAGGCGAGCAGCAGGCCGAAGCCGAAGAAGCTGAGCAGGATCAGCGGCACGCTGGCCCCTGAAAGCATGCGCGCGATGTCGCCGGTCTCGTCGCTGGAGACGGCACCGCTGGCTGCGGCTTCGGCTCCCGGCGGTGCGGCCTGGTTGCCGAAGCCGCCGCTGCGCAGCTTGTCCAGGAAACCGCCGCTGGGCTGGATCGGGGGCGCATCGAGGTCGATCGACACCTGCTGCGTGGTCGGCGGGTAGCAGATGCCGCCATCCCAGCAGCCCTGGCTGGTGGCGAAGAGCTCGAAGCGGCGTACGCCCTCCGGCACCTGCACCGGCAACAGCAGGCGGAGCTCGCCGCGATGGGTCTCGACGTTGCCGAAGAAGTCGTCCTTTTTCCACTTGCCTGCAGGCTTGTCCACCGGGCCGAAGCTGATGCCTTCGGGCTCGGCCTCGAAGCGGAACTTGTCGCCGTAGAGGTAGTAGTCCTTGGCGATGGTGAACACCACTTCCACCGTTTGTCCGTCGAGCGCCTGTGCCCGCGGCACAAAGGCCTTCTCGGGAGCGATCGGGTTGGCCTGGGCGGCGGGGGCGAGCGCGAACAGGCTCGCGACCAGAGTCAGGAGCCAGAGCAGGCGGCGCAGGCTGAGCGATGAGCGTGTGGTGGAAGGCATGAGTGGGGCGTCAGGGAATAATCTCGGGGCAGGCTGTGGTCGAGTTCGTGCTCGAGGCAGGCGGTGGGCAGCAGCGCCCGACGGTGGCGCTTGAGCTCGGGTCCGGGACACGATTCACCACGATGCGCCCGTCACGTATCCGGAAGGGCGGTTTCGGTGGCGACCCAGCCGAGGTAGGCGTCCAGGCCTTGCTCCACAGGGACCGCCACGATCTCGGGAAGTTCGTAGGGGTGACGGGCGCGGATGGCTGCCTCCAGCGCTGCGTAGCGTGCGGCTGTGGTCTTGAGCAGTACCGGCACCTCGTTCGCGGTCTCGAGTGCGCCCTGCCAGCGATACACCGAGGTGCAGGGCGCGAGAATGTTCGCGCACGCGGCCAGGCGGGCTTCGACCAGTTCCGCAGCCAGCGCGGCTGCCGCGCCATGGTCGGGCAGGTTGGTGAGGACGAGCAGCACGCGCGCATCGTCACCCGGCGGCAGGGGTGGGCTTGCAGTCATCGACGTTGGTCAGCGAGGAGAACGCCGGCATTGTTCCAGAAAATGTGCGCGGGCGACCTGCGCAGGATCAAGCCTGCGGGGCGAATCGCCCGGATCCTTCCCAATACGCCGAGGATTGCGCCCGGGCGTTGCGTTCCCAGAGGGCGCGCCGCGCCTGTTCACGCCGTATGAGCGGCGCCAGCCGCGAGCTTTTGAGGGCGAGCAGGCGGGTTGCAATCGCCTTGTCTCAAGGCGCTGTCCGGATTCGCCCGGCCAGGCTCAGCGCATCCCCTTCCACCCGCATCACGATGATTTCGCCCGAGGCCGGGAACACGCCCGACAGCGCGGTGATGTTCACCTGATGCGTCACCAGCACCAGCGGCTTGTCTGCGCTCGCCTGTGCGGCGATGAGCGCGCGGGCGGCACGGGTGTGCGCAGCCTCCTCGCCGCGGTCGGTAAAGAAGGAGTTGAGCGCGGCGTCTGCCGTGACCTCGCCCAGCGCCAGCCCACGCGCCGTATCCAGGGCCCTGCACCATTGGCTCGAGAACACGGCCGCCGCTGCGATGCCGTTGGCGCGGAAGCGCTCGCCGATCGCCCGCGCCTGGGTGTGGCCCGCCGCCGACAGGTTGCGCTGCGTGCTGCAGTCATTCACACGGAAGCCCACCGGGTCGCCAGTGCCGGGGGCCAGCGCATGGCGCATCAGCGCGACGTGCCCGCCCGTACGCAGCGCTGCCCACAGTGTGGCTTCGTCCGTGGCGGCATCGGCATGAGCCGTCGTCGGCAGCAGAGGGGCGAACAGCGCCAGGATCAGCAGGAGTGGTCTCATGGGTGGTCAGCGTAGACGGGTGAGTGCGGGTGAGCGCTGGGGAGTGGCAACGCTCGATGGACCATGGCAAGGGGGCGAAAGTGCCCCTCGATACTTGATCTTCAGCAAAGACGCTGGTCATGCATTTGTATTACGTTGCGTCCGCCTCAGGGCGATCGGAATCGGATGCTTGTTGCGGAGATGCTCATGTTTTTTCTCGATTGGCTGTTTGGCAAGCGTCAGGCGCGGTCGGCAGCGGCCGCGCCGGCAGGGCGTGAGGATCTGTCGGCGGCGGCACAGGCCGGAGGGTGCGCGCCAGGGACGTCGATCCGCTACAGCCCGGAGTTGATCGACCGCCTCGTACGCGACCACCGCAGCCTGTTTGATCGCTTTGGCGCGATCCGCAGCGCCGCCCGCGAAGGGCGGTTGAAAGAGGCGGAGGCCTTGCTGGACCGGTTCCGGGCCGATCTGCACGATCACCTGCTGGTGGAGAACGTCCGGCTCTACGTCTATCTCGAACATGCGCTCGCCAATGACCCGGTCAGCCATGCCCTGATTCGCGAGTTCCGTCACGACATGGATGAGATCGGCCGAAACGTGGTCGCATTCCTTGCGCGATACGCGCAGATCGCCAGCAGCCCGGCGCTCGCCGAAGCCTTCGTGGCCGAGTTCGACGTCGTCGGCAAAGTGCTGGCCGACCGCATCAAGCGCGAGGAGGAGGTTCTTTACCCGCTGTACGCGCCGGTGGGCTGACCGGCGGGTTGTCCGCACTCAGTCTTGGGCCTGTCCGCTTGATGGGAAGTTGGGGTCTGTCCCCCTATTTCCTGTCCCCTAAGTGCTCTATAGTGCACCATTCGTACGAACTAATCATACTTTTGGTGTAACTCCAGGAGGCCACGTCATGGGCACCGTGCGCAAGACGATTACCTTGACCGACCAGCAGGACAACTGGGTCAAGGCACAGATCAACGCAGGTCACTACACCAACGACAGCGAGTGCATCCGCGATTTGATCCGCCGCGAGCAGGAGCGCAGCGCCGAGATCGAGGCGATCCGCGCCGCGCTTATCGAGGGGGAAGCCAGCGGCGAGCCGAGACGCTTCGATGCTGCGGCCTTCAAGCAAAGGATGCTTGCCGAGCATGGCTGAATATCGCCTGACCCCGGCGGCTGAGCGCGACCTCGAGGCAATCTGGGTCCACACGGTTCGGGAATGGGGCGTTGAGCAGGCCGTGCGCTACATCGACTTGCTTACGATGGCGTTCGCCAGGTTGGCTGCCTCGCCGAGGACGGCTCCAGCCTGTGACCACATCCGGTCAGGCTATCGGCGATGGAGCGTTGAGCGACACATGATCTACTTTCGAGCGACCGACTACGGCATCGCCGTAGTTCGTGTCCTGCATGAGCGGATGGACGCGCCTCGCCACCTGTGATCAAACGCTGCGCGAACTTGCTGCCGCCTGCGCAGGAAGTCGGCAGTTCGGCCGGGCTTGTCCCTTTCTCGTTTGCTAGACTTGATGCGTCGTTTTTCATGAGGTAGCGAACATGCACCCGATGATCGAATCCCACCGCGAGGCGCTGCGTGCGCTGGCGCGACGCCATGGCGTGCGCTCGATCAAGGTGTTCGGCTCGATGGCGCGTGACGACGCCGACGCATCCAGCGATGTCGATCTGCTGGTCGAAACCGCTCCCGACACCTCGGGCTTCGTGCTCGGGGCATTGTTGATGGACGCGCAGGATCTGCTCGGGCGCCGCGTGGACGTGGTGACCGAGAAATCACTTCACCCGCTGATGCGCGATCGAATCCTCAACGAAGCGCAGCCATTGTGATCCTTGCCGCATGAAGCCGAGTCTCGAGGCCGACAAGGTCTAGCTTGCCCATATGCTGGAGTGCGCGGGCCGCATCGACGAGTACGTCGGTGGTGATGAGGCGCGTTTTCGCGGCTCACGGCTGATTCAGGGTGCGGTCGTTCGCAATCTGCAAACACTGGCGGAGTCGAGTCAGCGTTTGACCGATGCGATCAAGGCGAGCGAGTCAGACGTGCCTTGGCGTGCGATAGCCGGCTTCAGGAACATCCTGGTGCATGACTAGCTGGCGATCGACGTCGATGCGGTCTGGCTGGTCGCGGATCAGGAATTGCCGCGGCTGCACGCGGCGTTGCAGCGGATGGCGACACGCTTGCAAGTGGAGTGAGCGGGCGAAACCAGCCCGGTCGGTCAAGCACGAAAAAGCCCGCCGGGCGTGAGCGCGGCGGGCTTTTGGTGAGGCTAGGTCAGGTGGGAAATTGGGGTCTGTCGCCTATTCCCACTCCTACTTCCGGTGGGGATGGGTTAGGTGAGTAAATGAAAGACCTGACCCCTATCCCTTGACCCTATCCCTTGACCCCTATCCCTTCTTGACCCCTATCCCTTCTAGAATGAGCCCACCGGGCGTGAGCGCGGCGGGCTTTGGGGTGAGGCTAGGTCAGGGGGGAAATTGGGGTCTGTTCCCTATTTCCTTACGTTTCCGTTAGGGAGCGGGAGCGTGTGAGCAGTTAGCTGTGTTGGCTACGCAAGTCACTGTCCCGCTCCCGGGCGCGCGTGGAGTTGCGGTGATATCTGCGGCTGTCGCAAGCGTCCAAGTCACGGCGCTCGTCGTGGCAGTGCATGCGCCATTGGTTGGCGCGGGCGGTGCTTCGGCGCTGTGGAGTGCCACCATGACAGCGTTTGCATACGACTTCACTTCGGACAAGCATGAGTTATTAGCGGAGCGGATCGTATAGTTCTGATATTGCGGCAGCGCCACGGCCGCCAAAATGCCAATAATCGCCACCACGATCATCAGTTCGATCAGCGTGAAGCCTTGTTGTGCCTTTTTCATTTCAGTTCTCCTTGAGAGGGAAACCACGGGAAGTCCGCTTGCCTACTCTTAGGCAACCTCCGTGCCAGCCCCGAAAAACCCGGTTTTCGTGACGCATTGCCGCCGATGTGACACGAATACAGGTCGGAATGTGACAAACACCCCGAGGCGGGCTGTCAACATGTGACACGTGAAGGGCTTGCGGGCTCGGGCTTGCGGGCTTGGGGTCAGGTCTTTCATTTGCCCACCCCCGAGAAAGTGCGGGGGGCTTGGGGTCAGGGGCTTGTTGCAGGCTTGGGGTCATGCAGGCTTGGGGTCAGGTCTTTCATTTGCCCACCCCCGAGAAAGCGGACGCACTGCTAAGGGAACCCGGGGTCAGATCTCTCATTTGCCCACGGGCTTTTCCAGCCGGCGGTCAGTCCCGAGGCGGGTCGTCCAGGCGGGCCTGCGCCCGGGTGTAGGCTTGGAGCCTTTCCCGCAGGCCGATCGAGATGACCGTCACCCAGACCTCACCGTCATCGACCCGGTAAACCAATCGATACCCTGCAGCGCGGAGCTTGATCTTGTAGCAGTCCGCCATGCCCGACAGCGCAGCGGCGGGTACCCTGGGCGTGATCAGGCGCTCCTCCAGTTTCTTCTTGAACTGCGTGCGCACGCTGCCATCGAGCTTCTGCCATTCGGCGAGGGCCAGGGTGTGGAAGCGCAGCTTACAGGTCGTCAAGGCTCACCTCGACGAACGGGCCTTCGCTGCGCTCGCGCACACGGGCGGCGTCTTCGAGGTCTTCGAGGTGGGTGAGCAGGCGTTGGTAGTGCGCGGCCGAGAGCAGATAGGCCTCGGGCCGGTTGTGATTGAGTACGGCCACGGGCTGATCGTCGGCCTGGGCGAGGATGCTGGCGAAGTTGCGCTTGAGCTCGGTGACGCTGACCGTCAGGTCGGCCATGATCGTTTGCATGGTGCGCCTCAAAAAGATGCTTAATCAGGTGTTGAATATAGCATCCAAGGTCCGGGCTTGGGTCAAGGCTTGGGGGTCAAGGCTTGGGGTCAGGTCTTTCATTTGCCCACCCCCGAGAAAGCGGACGCACTGCTATGATCTGTCCATGTGGTCATCTGGAGAGTCGCCATGCGTACTGTAGCGGTAGTCGAAGCCAAGAGTCAGTTTTCAGCGCTGCTGGCAGCGGTCGAGAGTGGTGAGGAAGTGGCTATCACTCGGCGAGGGCGGGTGGTGGCTCGATTGGTGCCCGATGCGGCGCGCTCGGCGGCAGACGTCTTCCGACTCTGCTGGCGGGAGGGCGGGCTGGATCTGGCAGAGCCGGCCGATGCGCCGCCAGAGTCGGTTGCGGGCTGGGAATGATCGGACATGCACTATCTTCTCGATACCAATATCTTCATCGCCGCGCTGAAGGCGCACCCGGCGGTGCGAACGCGGCTCGAGTCCGTGCCGGCTTCTTCGATCGTGGTCTCGCCCATCGTGCTCGGCGAACTCGAAACCGGCGTGGAGAAGAGCGCGCAGGTCGAGCGCAACCGCGCGCGGTTGCATGAGGTCGTGGCGGGTCTTGCGGTGCCACCGCTCGATGCGACGGTGAGTGGGCACTACGCATGCATTCGCGCCGCGCTCGAGCGCCAGGGCACGCCGATAGGCGGCAACGATCTCTGGATTGCCGCGCAGGCGCTTGCATTGGGTGCCATGTTGGTGACCGACAACGTGAGGGAGTTCGGTCGTGTTCCGGGGTTGGTGGTGGAGAACTGGTTGGCTTCATAGGGGACTGGGGTCTTTCATTTGCTCATCCCCGCGCCGCATCTGCGCGAGGGATCAGGGTCGTGCATCAGTGCTCTTCCGTCGCGAAGAGGCTAATATCAAGTTCCTTACTTCATTACTTTTCGGGGGCAGTCATGTTGGCCAAGCGTACGAGCAAGAACCAGGTCACCTTGCCCAAGGCCATCGTCCAGCGCGTGGGCGAAGCCGACTACTACGACGTCACGGTCCAGGATGGAAAGATCGTGCTGACGCCGGTCCGGCTGCAGCAGGCCGATGCCGTGCGGGCGAAGCTCGAGGCGCTCGGCATCACGCAGGATGATGTCGAGGATGCGATTGCCTGGGCGAGAAAACGCGCATGACGCGGCCGCGCGTCGTGCTCGACACGAACTGCCTGGTGTCGGCATTGATCTTTTCCCGCGGCTGCTTCGCCTGGCTGCGCGAGGCCTGGCAGGGTGGGCGCTGTGTTCCGCTGGCGAGTCGCGATACGGTCGGCGAGCTGTTGCGTGTGCTCAACTATCCGAAGTTCAAGCTGTCGCGTGACGAGCAGGAGGCGCTGCTGGCCGAGTTTTTGCCCTATGTCGAGACCGTCGGCATCGAGACGCCGCCTGAGGGGCTTCCGGATATTCGGGACCCCGACGATGTGGTCTTCCTGGCGCTGGCGGTTGCTGCCGAGGCCGATGCGCTTGTCAGCGGGGACGGCGACCTTCATGCGGTCAAGGCGGACTTCCCGATTCCGATCCTGACGGTGGCGGAGTTTTCGGAGTGGTTGAATCGGCAGGAGAGATCCCGGGGTCAGGTCTTTCATTTGCTCACAACTCACACAACTGCGGCCTGAGCTTAGCTTGTCAGTACACCATCCGGACGCTATGATGGGGTCAGTTTCAGAACATGGAGCTTGCCGTGAGCACCCCAAGCCTCTCCAAAACCGAACGGATCGATGTCCGCGCCAGCAGCGCCGTCAAACAACTCTTGCAGGAAGCCGCACGTTCCTGTCACAAGAACGTCAGCGAGTTTCTGCTGGAGGCTGGCATCATTGCGGCCGACCAGGCCTTGGCGGACCGTCGTCGATTCGGGCTGGACGACGAGCGATGGCAGGCCTTTCAGCAAGCGCTGGACCGTCCTGTGCAAGCCAAGCCGCGCCTGAAGAAACTACTGGGCGAACCTGGGGTTCTGGATTGAGTGCAGGGTATGAGCCGGTCCGCAAACTCTCGCCGGCGGATTCGACAGAAGCGTTCGACTGCGGGCAGCCTGCGCTCAACCAGTTCCTGCAGCGCCATGCGCTCGTCAGCCAGAAGGCGAACAGTGCGCAGACTTACGTTTGTTGTCTGAGCAGTAAGGTGGTGGGCTTCTACAGTCTCGCAGTCGGCAGCGTCGACTCGGGGGAAGCCCCTGCACGCGTCAGGAAGAGTCTGGCCCGGCATCCGGTTCCGGTAATGATTCTGGCGCGACTCGCAGTGGATCGTGATCACCAGGGGGTTGGCCTGGGCAAGGCGCTGCTCAAGGATGCGCTGCTGCGCACTGCCCAAGCTGCCGAAATCGCGGGCATTCGTTGCGTGCTGGTTCACGCTAAAGACGAGGCCGCTCGGCAGTGGTACGCGTCCTGGGAGTTCGAGCCAAGCCCCACCGACCCCTACCACCTGTTCCTGATGCTCAAGGACCTCAGAGCCTTGCTGGCGGAGTGAGTGGGGGCTCGTGGTGGGGGCTTGGGGTCAGGTCTTTCATTTGCTCACCCCACCCGCTGCACAGCCACGCCGACCTTGTCTGCCCCCCGCGCCAGCGTGGCGTCCGCTGTGCACAGTGTCGCGCTCAGGCGCATGCATACGGCCAGATGCAGCGCATCGCCCGCACGTAGTCCGCTGCGGTAGTCGGCAATCCAGCCTCTGGCGCAGTCGAAGTCCGCGGTGTCGACCGCTTCCACAGCGAGTCGCGCACTGACGAGCTTGTCGAAGCGCTCGAGCCCCTTGCGATGGAGGTCCGTCGACACATCGCCCCGGCGCGCCATGATCCCCGCGGCGCTGGCGAACTTGGTGCGTGGTGTCACCTGAGTCAGGTCTTTCATTTGCCCACCCCCGAGAAAGCGGACGCACTGCTATGATCTGTCCATGTGGTCATCTGGAGAGTCGCCATGCGTACTGTAGCGGTAGTCGAAGCCAAGAGTCAGTTTTCAGCGCTGCTGGCAGCGGTCGAGAGTGGTGAGGAAGTGGCTATCACTCGGCGAGGGCGGGTGGTGGCTCGATTGGTGCCCGATGCGGCGCGCTCGGCGGCAGACGTCTTCCGACTCTGCTGGCGGGAGGGCGGGCTGGATCTGGCAGAGCCGGCCGATGCGCCGCCAGAGTCGGTTGCGGGCTGGGAATGATCGGACATGCACTATCTTCTCGATACCAATATCTTCATCGCCGCGCTGAAGGCGCACCCGGCGGTGCGAACGCGGCTCGAGTCCGTGCCGGCTTCTTCGATCGTGGTCTCGCCCATCGTGCTCGGCGAACTCGAAACCGGCGTGGAGAAGAGCGCGCAGGTCGAGCGCAACCGCGCGCGGTTGCATGAGGTCGTGGCGGGTCTTGCGGTGCCACCGCTCGATGCGACGGTGAGTGGGCACTACGCATGCATTCGCGCCGCGCTCGAGCGCCAGGGCACGCCGATAGGCGGCAACGATCTCTGGATTGCCGCGCAGGCGCTTGCATTGGGTGCCATGTTGGTGACCGACAACGTGAGGGAGTTCGGTCGTGTTCCGGGGTTGGTGGTGGAGAACTGGTTGGCTTCATAGGGGCCTGGGTCAGTTGGGGGACTGGGGTCTTTCATTTGCTCATCCCCGCGCCGCATCTGCGCGAGGGATCAGGGTCGTGCATCAGTGCTCTTCCGTCGCGAAGAGGCTAATATCAAGTTCCTTACTTCATTACTTTTCGGGGGCAGTCATGTTGGCCAAGCGTACGAGCAAGAACCAGGTCACCTTGCCCAAGGCCATCGTCCAGCGCGTGGGCGAAGCCGACTACTACGACGTCACGGTCCAGGATGGAAAGATCGTGCTGACGCCGGTCCGGCTGCAGCAGGCCGATGCCGTGCGGGCGAAGCTCGAGGCGCTCGGCATCACGCAGGATGATGTCGAGGATGCGATTGCCTGGGCGAGAAAACGCGCATGACGCGGCCGCGCGTCGTGCTCGACACGAACTGCCTGGTGTCGGCATTGATCTTTTCCCGCGGCTGCTTCGCCTGGCTGCGCGAGGCCTGGCAGGGTGGGCGCTGTGTTCCGCTGGCGAGTCGCGATACGGTCGGCGAGCTGTTGCGTGTGCTCAACTATCCGAAGTTCAAGCTGTCGCGTGACGAGCAGGAGGCGCTGCTGGCCGAGTTTTTGCCCTATGTCGAGACCGTCGGCATCGAGACGCCGCCTGAGGGGCTTCCGGATATTCGGGACCCCGACGATGTGGTCTTCCTGGCACTGGCGGTTGCTGCCGAGGCCGATGCGCTTGTCAGCGGGGACGGCGACCTTCATGCGGTCAAGGCGGACTTCCCGATTCCGATCCTGACGGTGGCGGAGTTTTCGGAGTGGTTGAATCGGCAGGGGTAGGAGAGAGATCCCGGGATCAGGTCTTTCATCTGCTCACCCCGCCCGCTGCACGGCCACGCCGACCTTGTCTGCCGTCCGCGCCAGCGTGTCGTCCGCTGTGCACAGTGTCGCGCTCAAGCGCATGCATACGGCCAGATGCAGCGCATCGCGCGCACGTAGTCTGCTGCGGCAGTCGGCAATCCGGCCTCTGGCGCGGTCGAAGTCCGCGGTATCGACCGCTTCCACAGCGCGTCTCGCTCTGAGGAGGTTGTCGAAGCGTTCGAGCCCTTCGCGATCGAAGTCCGTGGAGACATCGCCTCTGCGCGCCATGATCCCCGCGTCACCCCGCCGGCGGCTGGGTGTTTGCGAAGCTGGGCCGCGCAGACAGGCGGTCGGCGAAGGGGACCAGCCCGGGGTGGCGGCTGCGCCAGTCGAGGTCGGGAAAGCGTAGGTCGAGGTAGGCGAGGGCGACACCCACGGCGATGTCGCCGAGCTGCATGGCGCTGCCGTTGAACCAGTGGCGGTCGTCGAGGCGGCGCTCGAGTTCGGCCAGGCCGCGGTCGATCTTGTCTTTCTGGCGTTCGATCTCGCGTGCGCTGCGTTCGCCGTCGGGGCGGCGCGATTCGAGCAAGGCGGCGACCGCGGCATCGGTCACGCCGTCGGCGAGGGCCTCGGTCTGGCGTACGCGCACGGCGTCGAGCGCGTCGGCCGGCAGCAGGGCAGGCGGCGCGGCGAGGGTTTCCAGGTAGCCGGCGATGACCGGGGAGTCGAAGAAGGTTTCTCCGGTGGCGGTGATCAGCACCGGCACCTTGCCCAGCGGGTTGAGCGTGGGGATGCGGGTGTTGACCTCCCAGGGCGAATCCACCACCAGCTCGAAAGGCAATGCCTTTTCGGCGAGGATGATGCGGATCTTGCGGGCGTAGGGGCTGGTGAGCGAGGCGAGCAGTTTCATGGCGGCGTGTCTCCCTAGGGGTGAAGAACACGATACGCCACGCCGCAGGCCGCCGACATTAGGGAAACCGGAGAGCTTGTGGGCGAACGCCCGGCGGCAGCGTAATCGAGGGCTGACCCCGTTTCCCGTTTTCTCCCAACTGCGTTCCCCTGCCGTACAATGCAATTGTTTCTCAACAGGCAACGACCGTTTCCATTGTGAAAACAGAATCTGGCCTTTCCGACCTGCTCTTCCCTAACCAGTACCGGCGCAGGGTGTTGGGGCTGCTGCTCATGCGACCCGAGCAGCAGATTCATTTACGCGAACTTGCCCGGGTAATTGGGGCCGCACCCGGAACGCTCAAGAAGGAGCTGGATGCGCTTTGCGACGCCGGGCTGCTGCGTGCCGAGCGTGTGGGCAACCAGGTGCGGTTTTGTGCGAACACCGCGCACCCGGTGTTCCCGGAGTTGCAGGCCTTGATCAGAAAGACCATTGGCCTGGCCGATGCCTTGCGGCTCAGCCTCGCTCCGCTCGTCGACCGGATCGATGCGGCTTTCATCTTCGGCTCCATGGCTAGCGGTACGGAGCGTGCCGGGAGCGACATCGACCTCATGGTGGTTGGCGATGCCGGCTTCGCTGAGATCGTGGATGCGACCTATGAGGCGCAAGCTGCGCTCGGACGCGAGATCAACCCCAAGGTGATGAGCGCAAGCGAATGGCAGGCGAAGAGGTCGGAGCGCAATGCTTTCCTCCAGGATGTGTTGAACAAGCCCAGAATCATGCTGATCGGAGATGCCGATGCCCTCTGAGGCCGCGCTCGAGGCTTGGGGGCGCAGGGAAACCCCGAAGCCTTGCATTCGCTCAGGTCTCCCGCCGCTCCCTTACCCCGCACCTGGGTGCGCCGCTCAGGCGGGATCGACGTTGCGTGCGATCAGCTCGCGGATGAGGTGCAGCTTTCCGTGGAAGAAGTGGTCCGCGCCCGGGACGACCACGATGGGCTGCTCCTGCGGTCGCGCCCAGTCGAGCACGTTGGCCAGCGCCACGGTTTCGTCGTGCTCGCCGTGGATGACCAGGGCGGGGATGTTCTTCGGCAGCGCGGGGGTGTCGTAGCTGCGTCCGCTGCCGGTGGTGTCGCCTGCGGCCATGCCGACGAGGACGAGCTGGCGCGGCGGTGCGATGCCGTCGGCCAGGCGGTTGGCGACGCGTACCTGCACGTAGCCGCCAAAAGAGAAGCCGCCCAGCGCCAGCGGCTTCGCCCCCCAGCGTGATTCGGCCCAGCTGATCACCGCCAGCATGTCCTCGGTCTCGCCCTCGCCATGGTCGTGGGTGCCCTCGCTCTTGCCCACACCGCGGAAGTTGGGGCGGATCACGGCGTAGCCGAGGTCGCGGTAGGCCCGCGCCAGGGTGTGCGCCACCTTGTTGGTGTTGGCGCCGCCGAAGAGCGGGTGCGGGTGGCATACCAGGGCGATGCCCCTGACCGCCTCGGGGGCGTCGATGAGTGCTTCGATGTGGCCGGCGGGGCCGCGCAGCAGGGCGGGCTCGGTGGGCAGCGGCCGGCTCATGCCGTGCCCTCGGGCAGGCGCAGGCGGTCGACGATGCGGCCTTCGCGCAGGTGGCTGTCGATGATCTCGTCGATGTCTTCCTTGTCGACGTAGGTGTACCAGACGTTGTCCGGGTACACGACGATCACCGGGCCGTCGTCGCAGCGTCCCAGGCAACCCGCCTTGTTGACGCGCACGCTGCCCTGGCCCTTGAGGCCGAGCGCTGCGGTGCGTTCCTTGGCGTAGGTCTGCAACTCGCTGGCGCGATGGTCGTTGCAACAGGACTCACCTGCCGGACGCTGGTTGCAGCAGAAGAAAACGTGGTGTTTGAAGTAGCTCATGCCATCTCTCTTGGGCGGGGCAGCGGCGGGGGCGCTGCGCTGGCGGCCATTATAGGTGGCGCCGGCGCGGGTGTGCCGGGCTGGCGAGGCGTTCGCCGCGCCACAGCCCGAGCGCGGACAGATAGGCCAGTGCCAGGTAGGGCCACAGGCTGTCGACCAGCTGGGTGAGGCCGTGGAAGTTGAGGAAGTTGCTGTAGCTGGTGAGCTGCTGGTTGTAGGGCAGGTAAGGGTTCTCCGGGATCAGGTTGACCAGTGCGGTGGCCAGCAACAGGCCCGCGCCGGCCAGCGCGTGCTGTGCATAGCGCGGCAGCAGCAGGCAGGGCAGCAGCAGGGCAGCGCCGATCAACATGCCGCGTTCGGCGCCGGGGGTGAGCCAGGCCAGCGGCGCGGCGGGTTCGAAGAAGGTCCACGTGGCAAGCGTCTTGGCGAGCACGCCCAGGCCGAGCACCAGCAGTACGGGGGCCGGGTTGGCGCCGCGTGTCATGCAGCGCGCGAACAGGCCCACGGCGAGCAGTGCGCTGGCGGTGAGCGCGGTGTCGAAGGCGATGAAGCGTTCCGGACTGAAGGGCAGGGGGGCAGGGATGCCGAGCAGGCTGCGCAGGTCTCCGCTGGAGAACAGCAAGTCGTTGGCGGTGAGTTGGCCGAGCAGCCACAGGCCCAGCAGCACCAGCCCGGCCTCGCCGCTGCGTCCGCCGATGACGTATTGCGCCCGCCAGCGTTGCAGCCGGCCTTGCGGGCCGAACAAGGCGCCGCCCCAGCGTGCGCCAAGCAGTGCGCCCACCAGTGCGCCCGCGATGTTGCCGCCCAGGTCGAGGTTGCTGGCGACGCGGGTGGGCAGGTAGTTCTGCGCCGCTTCCAGGCCGAAGCTGAACAGGCCTGCGAGTACCGTTGCCACCGCCAGCTTGCGCGCCATGCCCCAGCCTTGCGGCAGCGCGGCGGCGAACAGGAAGCCGAGCGGCAGGTAGCCGAGGATGTTGAACAGGAAGTCCTCGGCGATGAAGTAGCGCGGCCATGGCGCCCACAACCAGTCGAACGCCGGCAGCCCGCTGTCGCGCCATCCGGTCAGCGGATGCAGGCAGGCATAGGCGACGAGCAGGGCGTAGGCGAGCGCCAGGGCGCGCGGCAGGGATGATGATGTGCTGGCGGGCATCGTTAGAGGGCAGACGAGCCCACGAGTGTAACGGCAACGGAGGGTGGACAAGGCAGGGTAGGTGAGGGTTGCCGGGCAATGACACGACTTGCTGCATCGGCGCAGGGCGCTCGGACGATGCAAGGCTCGCCGTTGGCGCAGCGCGATGGTGCCAGGCACCAACCTGGTGCGCGTGCGGGCGGGCGTGGTGCGCCAGTCCGCGAAAAACCGCCCCCTGCTGCTGGCGATGCCTTGTGCTGCGGTTGGTTTGTCGGTTGCACGAATCTTGCTGTCGAGCTTGTATCGACCACCTGCACGCCGCGAGGGCTCCGTGTCCATCCACGTCAAACTGAACCACGTCACCCACTACCGCTACGACCGTCCCGTGGCCCTGTCGCCGCAACTCGTGCGCCTGCGCCCGGCGCCGCACTCCCGCACCCCCATCCATGCCTATTCGCTGAAGGTCGAGCCGGGCACGCACTTCATCAACTGGCAGCAGGACCCGCAGTCGAACTATCTCGCCCGCCTGGTCTTCCCCGAGAAGACGACCGAGTTGCGCATCGAGGTGGATCTGGTGGCCGAGATGTCGGTCATCAACCCCTTCGACTTCTTTCTCGAGCCTGAAGCGGAAAAGATCCCATTCGCCTACGACGAGGGGCTTGGCGTGGAGCTGGCGCCCTACCGCCTGCATGCGCCGGCGGATGCGCTGGGCCCGAGGTTCGACGACTATCTGGCCGCGATACCGCGCACGCCCCGGGCCAGCGTCGACTTCCTGGTCGCCCTCAACCAGCGCCTGCAGCAGGACATCCGCTACCTGGTGCGCCTCGAGCCCGGCGTGCAGACGCCGGAGGAGACGCTCACCCTGGCCAGCGGCTCGTGCCGCGACTCGGCCTGGCTGTTGGTGCAGTTGCTGCGCCACCTCGGGCTGGCGGCGCGCTTCGTGTCCGGCTACCTGATCCAGCTCACGCCCGATGTGAAATCGCTCGACGGTCCATCGGGCACCGAGGTCGATTTCACCGACCTGCACGCCTGGTGCGAGGTGTACCTGCCCGGTGCGGGCTGGGTCGGGCTCGACCCGACATCGGGACTGTTTGCCGGCGAGGGCCACATCCCGGTGGCGTGCACCCCAGAGCCCTCGTCCGCTGCGCCGATCACGGGCTTCACCGACGAGTGCGAGTGCGAGTTCGAACACCACATGCGGGTCGAACGCGTGTGGGAGGCGCCACGCGTCACCAAGCCCTACACCGACGAACAGTGGGCGGCAATCGAGGTCCTGGGGCAGCGCATCGATGGCGACCTGAACGTCAACGACGTTCGCCTCACCCAGGGCGGCGAGCCCACCTTCGTGTCGCTCGACGACCGCGACGGCGCGGCCTGGAACAGCGATGCGCTCGATCCGCAGCAGCGCGACACGAGCAAGCCGAGCAAGCGCACCCTGGCCGAGAACCTGATGTTCCGCCTCAAGGACCACTATGCGCCGCAAGGCCTGCTGCATTTCGGCCAGGGCAAGTGGTACCCCGGCGAGCAGCTGCCGCGTTGGTCGCTGAACTGCTACTGGCGCCGTGACGGCGAACCGATCTGGCGCAACCCGGCGCTGTTTGCGCGCGAACTCTCCGGCACCGCGGTGGACGAGGCCATGGCGGCGCGCTTCCTCGCCCGCGTCGGCGAGCGCCTGGGCGTGGATACGCAATGGATGATGCCGGCCTTCGAGGACGCCTGGTACTACCTGTGGCGCGAGCGCCGGCTGCCGGCCAATGTCGATCCGCACGACGCGCGCGTGGATGATCCGCTCGAGCGCGCGCGCCTGGCCAAGGTCTTCGACCAGGGGCTCAAGCAGGTCATCGGCCACGTGCTGCCGATCGTGCGCCAGCACATCGGCATCGCGGGTCGCAGTCCGCGCTGGCAGAGCGGGCCGTGGTTCCTGCGTGCCGAGCGCCTGTACCTGATTCCCGGCGATTCGCCGATCGGCTACCGCCTGCCGCTGGATTCGCAGCCGTGGGCGGCCAAGGGCGACTACCCGTGGGTTCACGCCGCCGACCCCAACCAGGCCTTCCCGGTGCTGCCCGCCCATGCCGAACTGCGCCAGCAATTGCGCCCGTCCGGCGGTGCGGCCAGCGCCACCATCGGCGCCGACAGCGGCCTTGGCTTCACTGCCCACGGTGGCGGCTGGACGCCCGGCCGCGTCGAGCATGCCGGCTTTCATGAGGCCGAGGGCGCGCACGGCGGGGCGGCCATGCCGCTGCCCGGCGCGGCCGAGGCCGAGCTGGCGACGCGTGACGAACGCATCGATCCCGCCCGTCGCCCGAACCCGCACGAATCCGCCGCCTGGATCACACGCAGCGCGCTGTGTGCCGAGCCGCGTGGCGGCCTGCTCTACCTGTTCATGCCGCCGACGGTGGCGCTGGAGGACTACCTCGAGATCGTCACCGCCATCGAGGACACCGCGGCCGAGTTCGAGCTGCCGGTGGTGCTCGAGGGCTACGAGCCGCCCGCAGACCCGCGCCTGGCGAACTTCCGCATCACCCCCGACCCGGGCGTGATCGAGGTCAACATCCACCCTGCGGCGAGCTGGGACGAGCTCGTGGAGCGCACTACCACGCTCTACGAGGAGGCCCACCAGTCGCGCCTGTCGACCGAGAAGTTCATGCTCGACGGCCGCCACACCGGCACCGGCGGTGGCAACCACTTCGTGCTCGGCGGCGCCACGCCGGCCGATTCGCCTTTCCTGCGCCGGCCCGACCTGCTGCGCAGTCTGGTGAGCTACTGGCACAACCACCCCAGCCTGTCCTACCTGTTCTCCGGCTTGTTCATCGGCCCCACCTCGCAAGCGCCGCGGGTGGACGAGGCTCGCCACGACTCGGTGCACGAGCTGGAAGTGGCCTTCCAGCAGTTCCCCGCGCCCGGCGCGGCGGTACCGCCCTGGCTCATCGACCGTCTGCTGCGCAACCTGCTGATCGATGCCAGCGGCAACACCCATCGCGCCGAGTTCTGCATCGACAAGCTCTACAGCCCGGACACTGCCACCGGCCGCCTCGGCCTGCTGGAATTGCGCGCCTTCGAGATGCCGCCGCACGCGCGCATGAGCCTCGCCCAGCAGTTGCTGCTGCGCGCGCTGATCGCACGCTTCTGGCAGCAGCCCTATGCGCCCGGCCGGCTGCGGCGCTGGGGCACCGAACTGCACGACCGCTTCCTGTTGCCGCACTGGGTGGCGGAGGACTTCCGCGACGTCGTCACCGAGCTGCGTGAGTTCGGCTACCCGATCGAGTTCGACTGGTTCGCGCCGCACTTCGAGTTCCGCTTCCCCAAGTACGGTGAGTTCGCCGCGCGTGGTGTGCATGTCGAGTTGCGCATGGCGCTCGAGCCCTGGCATGTGATGGGCGAGGAGGGCGCGCCCGGTGGTACCGTGCGCTATGTCGATTCCTCGGTGGAGCGTGTGCAGGTGAAGGTGTCCGGCCTCAATGACGATCGCCATGTGCTCACCTGCAGCGGCCGCGCCGTGCCGCTGCAGCCCACCGGTGTGGTCGGCGAGTTCGTCGCCGGCGTGCGCTACCGGGCGTGGCAGCCGCCGTCCTGCCTGCACCCGACCATCGGCGTGCATGCGCCGCTGGTGTTCGACCTGGTCGATGGCTGGATGCGGCGCTCGATGGGGGGCTGCGTCTATCACGTCGCGCATCCGGGCGGGCGCAACCACGAGACCTACCCGGTCAACCCCTACGAGGCCGAAGGCCGGCGGCTGGCGCGCTTCACCACCACGGGGCACACCCCGGGGGCGATCGAGCCCGTACCTGCGCAGAGCAACGCCGACTTCCCCTTCACCCTTGATCTGCGCCGCAGGGGCGGCTGAGCGCGTCCATGCAGGTCCAGCTACAGCGCCCGTCCGAACTGCTCGCCGGCTATACGGCACGGCCCGACCGCTACGACGAGTTGTGCCAGCGCATCGGCAGCGTGGTGGTGGTGCGGCCGCATTGGCGCGACTTCTTCCACGGCGTGGCGGCGATGCCGCCCGAGGAGCTGTCGGCGCGCCGTGCCGCCTTGCGCCGTCAGGTCCATGAGAACGGCATCACCTACAATGTCTATGCCGATCCGCGTGGCTTCCAGCGCCCGTGGGAGCTGGATCTGCTGCCCTTCATGCTGCCGGCCTCGGAGTGGGCGCAGATCGAGGCTGCCGTCATCCAGCGTGCCACCTTGTTCAACCACATTCTCGCCGACCTCTACGGCGAGCAGCGCCTGCTGCAGGAAGGGCTGATCCCGCCGGCGCTGATCTACGGCCACAGTGGCTTCCTGCGTCCGCTGGTGGGGGCGAAGCAGCCGGGCGACCTGTTCCTGCACCTGTACGCCGCCGACCTTGCGCGCTCGCCTGACGGGCGTTGGTGGGTGGTGGCCGACCGCACCCAGGCGCCGTCCGGGGCCGGCTACGCGCTGGAGAACCGCAGCGTGCTGGCACGTGCCCTGCCCGAGCTCTACCGCGCGACCGGGGTGCAGCCGCTGGTGCCCTTCTTCGAGCGCTTCCGCGACAACCTGGCGGCGCTGGCGCCGGCTGGCGCCCTGGGAGATGACGAGGATCCCCTCATCGTCGTGTTGACGCCCGGCCCCTACAACGAGACCTACTTCGAGCACGCCTTCCTGGCGCGCGAGATGGGTTTCCCGCTCGTCGAGGGCCAGGACCTGACCGTGCGCGACGAGGCCGTCTTCCTGCGCACGCTCGACGGCCTGCAGCGGGTGCACGTGATCCTGCGCCGGGTGGACGACATCTGGTGCGATCCGCTCGAGCTGCGCGAGGATTCGGCACTGGGGGTTGCCGGGCTGGTGGCCGCGGTGCGTGCGGGCAAGGTGACGGTGGCCAATGCGCTCGGCAGCGGCATCCTCGAGACCGGCGCCCTGCTCGGCTATCTGCCGCACCTGTGCGAGGCGGTGCTGGGACAGAAGCTGCGCATGCCTTCGGTGGCGACCTGGTGGTGCGGCGAGCCCGCGGCACGCGACTACGCCCTGCAGCATCTGCGTGAGCTGGTGGTGAAGCCGGCCTACCCGAAGCTGGGCGCGGGACCGGTGTTCTGCCGCGACTTGCCGGAAGCCGAGCTGGCGGCGCTGGCCGCCCGCATTGCCGCCCGACCTTTCGACTTCGTCGCCCAGGAGATGGTGAACATCTCGCAGGCCCCGGTGCTTGCGGTCGATGGCGAGGCGCCCGGCGAGCGCAGCGCCGACGGTCGGCGTTCGGCGGACTTCCCGGGCTGCAGCATGGTGGCCCGCAACGTGGCCTTGCGCGTCTTCGTGGCGGCCGGGGCCGACGGCTTCCGGGTGCTGCCCGGCGGGCTGACGCGCGTGGCTTCGGGCTCCGACATGCGTATCGTGTCCATGCAGCAGGGCGGCAGCAGCAAGGACGCCTGGGTGCTGAGCCCGACCGCGGTGGAGCGACCACCGCAGCACATCGTGCCCGGCCAGCTTGCGCCCCCTCCGGGCGGGCTGCGCAGGCTGGGGCTGTCGAGCCGGGTGGCGGAGAACTTCTTCTGGCTCGGGCGCTACAGCGAGCGGGCCGATGCCGCTGCGCGCCTCGGCCGCGAGACCCTGGCCCGCCTGGGCGGACTCGCGGGCGGCGCGGCTGCGGCGCCTGTGCTGCAGGGTGGTCGGCCGGAGCGCGTCTCGCAGGCCGCGGCGGCGGCCGACCCGGCGCTGGCCGCGCTGCTGGGGCTGTGCCGCCGGCTGGCGATCCTGCCTGCCGAGGCGCCGGTCGAGGCCGGTGCGGCGCGCGCACCCGTGCCGATTGCTGCGGGGACGCTCGCAGGCGCGCTCTTCGACCCCGACTGCAGCGGCAGCGTGGTGGCCAACCTGCGCGTGGTGCTGGGACTGGCGGCGCAGGTGCGCGACCGGCTCTCGCCCGATAGCTGGCGCATCTACAACCGTCTGTCGGACTTTGCTGCCGCGCCCGCGCAGGCGCTCGCCCTGGGTGACGCGCTGCATCGCCTGGATGAGTCGCTGCTGTCGCTGGTGACGCTGTCGGGCTTCGTCATCGAGAGCATGCCGCGCGACGCCGGCTGGCGCTTCCTGTCGATCGGCCGGCGTATCGAGCGCCTGCAGTTTCTGGCCGCCGCCTTGTCGGCGCTGCTGACGGCACCCAGTGCCGAGGCCCTGCAGGCGCTGCTCGCAGTGACCGACGGCGACTTGCGCTACCGCAGCCGCCATGCGCGCGGGCTGGCGCCGCTGCCGGTGGCCGAACTGGTGATGCTCGATGCGGACAACCCGCGTGCGTTGCGCTACCAGCTCGAGTCGCTGGTCGAGCACCTGCGCCTGCTGCCCGAGGGCGATGTGCTGGCCGAGCCGCTGACGCAGCAGCTGGAAACGCTGCAGGCCTTGTCGCTGTGCGATTGCCTGATCGTCGACGCGGCCGGGCGTGCCGCAGGCGGCGCTGCCGAACACGCGCGCTGTGCCGACCTGCACGACTTCCTCGCCCAGACCTGGGCATGTGGCAATCGTCTGGCGGATGCGCTGTCGCACCGGTACTTCACCCATCTCGACGCCCGTAGCCGGGCGACGGCCTCGTCCTGAAGCGGTGGCCTGCGATGCCCGAGTTCGAGATCCGCCACGACACCATCTACCGCTACGACAGTCTGGTCACGCTGTCGCAGCACATTGCCCACCTGCATCCACGCGAGCTCGCCTACCAGCGCTGCCTGGCGCACACGCTGGAGCTGTCTCCCGCCCCCGCTCAGCGCAGCGCTGCCGTCGATTTCTTCGGCAATCCGGTAACGCGTTTCGCGCTCGACACGCCGCACGACCGGCTGCTTGTGCGGGCTCACAGCCGCGTCCGCGTCGGCGTTCGCGACTGGCCGGTCGCGGGCAGCGGACCGAGCTGGGAGGACGCACGCGACCACCTTCGCGATGGGCTGTCCGGTCATGCACCCCTCCAGCCCGAGGCGCGCGACGCCGGGCAGTATCGCTTCGCCTCGCCCTATGTGGCGCTGGGCGACGAGGCTGCTGCCTATGCAGGCTATGCGACGCGCTGCTTCACGCCGCGGCGCGCGCTGGTGGACGCGCTGCTGGCCTTGTGCGCGCGCATCCATGCCGATTTCCGCTTCGACGCCTCTGCCACCAGCGTGGCCACGCCGGTGGCAGAGGTCTTCGCCAAGCGGCGCGGGGTATGCCAGGACTTCTCCCATCTGATGATCGCCTGCCTGCGGGCGCTCGGCCTGGCGGCGCGCTATGTCTCGGGCTACCTGCTGACCCAGCCGCCGCCGGGGCAGCCGCGACTGGTGGGCGCCGACGCCTCGCATGCCTGGGTGGCCGTGTGGTGTCCCGGCCTGGGCTGGATCGAGGTCGACCCGACCAATGACCTGCAGCCGGGTGCGGATCACATCACCCTGGCCTGGGGGCGCGACTATGGCGACGTGGCGCCGCTGCGGGGGGTGATCCTGGGCGGGGGGGGGCACAGTGTCGAGGTTGCGGTGACGGTGACACCGAGCGATGAGGGTGTGCGCGCACCAAATTGATGCACGCTCAGCGCATCCTGGTGCGCACCAAGCCGGTGCACTCCTGCTCGTGAGCCCGCAGAGCGCGCAACTGCGCGCCTGGAGTGCATGGCACGCTTCATGCTGAATGCTCGTTCAAGGGAGTCCAACCATGAGCGCAGACAGCACAATGACAGCCGCCAGACCTTTTGACGAAATGCATGCTGCCGACGGTACGGTGCGGGCGCATTACGCCCCGTACGCCGATTGGCTGGAGCAGATGCCACGCGAGAACATTGCGCGCAAGCGCAAGGAAGCCGACATCGCCTTTCACCGTGTCGGCATCACCTTCAACGTCTATGGCGAGGGCGGTGGCAAGGAGCGGCTGATCCCCTTCGATCTGTTGCCGCGCATCATCCCCGGCGACGAGTGGAGCGTCCTCGAGACCGGCCTGCGCCAGCGCGTGCGCGCACTCAATGCCTTCCTCGCCGACATCTACCATGGCCAGGAAATCCTGCGCGCGGGCCGCTTGCCGGCCGAGCAGGTGCTCAACAATGCCCAGTTCCGCCCCGAGATGAAGGGGGTGGAAGTGCCCGGAGGGCTGTACGCGATGATCGCCGGCATCGACCTGGTGCGTGCAGCGGGGGCGGACGGCAAGGGCGAGTACTACGTGCTCGAGGACAACCTGCGCGTGCCCTCGGGGGTGAGCTACCTGCTCGAGAACCGCAAGATGATGATGCGGCTCTTCCCCGACCTGTTCTCGCGCTACAACGTGCAGCCGGTCGAGCACTACCCCGACCTGCTGCTCGAGACCCTGCGCGCGGTGGCGCCCGCGGGTGTGCTCGACCCCACGGCCGTGCTGCTGACGCCGGGTGCCTTCAACAGCGCTTATTTCGAGCACAGCTTCCTCGCCCAGCAGATGGGGGTGGAGCTGGTCGAGGGCCAGGACCTGTTCGTCAAGGACGACACCGTATTCATGCGTACCACCCAGGGGCCGCGGCGGGTGGATGTGATCTACCGCCGGCTCGACGACGACTTCCTCGACCCCGAGGTGTTCCGCCCCGATTCCATGCTCGGCGTGCCCGGCCTGATGTCGGCCTACCGCGCCGGGCGAGTGACCCTTGCCAATGCCGTGGGCACCGGCGTGGCCGACGACAAGTCGATCTACCCCTATGTGCCGGAGATGGTGCGCTTCTACCTCGGCGAGGAGCCCATCCTCAACAACGTGCCGACCTACATGCTGCGCGAGCCCGAGGACCTGGCCTACACGCTTGCCCACCTGTCCGAACTGGTGGTCAAGGAGGTCCATGGCGCCGGCGGCTACGGCATGCTGGTCGGGCCGGCGGCAACGCGCGCCGAGATCGAGGAGTTCCGCGCCCGCATTCTGGCCGCGCCCGAGAAGTACATCGCCCAGCCCACCCTGTCGCTATCGACCTGTCCCACCTTCGTCGATGCGGGCATCGCCCCTCGCCACATCGACCTGCGCCCCTTCGTGCTGTCGGGCGGAAAGGAGATCCGCATGGTCCCCGGCGGGCTGACCCGCGTTGCCCTCAAGGCGGGCTCGCTGGTGGTCAATTCCTCGCAGGGCGGGGGTACCAAGGACACCTGGGTCGTCAATTGAAGCCTTCACGCCGCGCGCATCACGGAGAACGATCATGCTGAGCAGAACCGCCGACCACCTCTACTGGATGGCCCGCTATACCGAGCGTGCCGAGAACACGGTGCGCATGCTGGACGTGTCCTACCGCATGTCGCTGCTGCCGGGCACCAATGGCTGCGACACCGATGGCTGGTCGGCCATCCTGGCCATCAGCGAGTTGTCGGACGCCTTCGCCCGCACCGGCCGGCCGCTGACGCCGCGCGACGTGATCGAGTTCGTCGTGCTCGACCGCGACAACCCGTCGAGCGTGTGGAACTGCCTGCGTGCGGCGCGCGAGAATGCCCACGCCGTGCGCGGCACGCTGACGGCGGAGATGTGGGAGACCACCAACGCCACCTGGCTCGAGATCCGCGACATGACGCCGGAGAAGCTGCAGGCCACCGATCTGGGCGAGTTCTTCGAGTGGGTGAAGTTTCGCTCCCACCTGCTGCGCGGGGTGACCTTCGGCACCATGCTGCACGATGACGCCTTCAAGTTCGTGCGCCTGGGCACCTTCCTCGAGCGCGCCGACAACACCGCCCGCCTGCTCGACGTGAAGTACCACAGCCTGTTGCCCAGGGCCGAAGGGCTGGGCAGCTCAACCGACTTCTACCAGTGGGGCGCGCTGCTGCGTTCGGTGTCCGCGTTCGAGACCTACCGCCACGTGTACCGCGACGTCATCACGCCGCACAAGGTCGCCGAGCTGCTGATCCTCAACGCCGCCATGCCGCGCTCGCTGCATGCCTGTCTCGACGAGATCAACGACATCCTCGGCGAGATCGCCAACCTGCACTCGGCCGAGGCCGCCCGGCAGGCCGGCGAGCTGCATGCCACGCTGCACTACGGGCGCATGGACGATATCTTCGCCACCGGGCTGCATGCCTGGCTGGAGCGCTTCCTGGTGCGCATCAACCGCCTCGGCGACAGCATCGGCGATAACTTTCTCGTTCCTGTCGCCGCCTGAGCGCAGCCGCCCGCGCGGCGGCTTCTTCGATCAATGACCCAATCGGGATGACTCGATGACCTACTGTGTCGCCATGTGCCTCGACGAAGGCCTGGTCTGCCTGTCCGATTCGCGTACCAACGCGGGTGTGGACCACATCAATACCTTCCGCAAGATGACCGTGTTCGAACGCGCCGGCGATCGCGTGCTGGTGCTGATGAGCGCGGGCAATCTCGCCATCACCCAGGCGGTGATCAACATCCTGCGCGAACATGCCGCGGTGCAGGACCGCGACAGCCTGTGGAACGCGCCCACCCTGTTCGAGTGCGCCCGCCTGGTCGGCGAGACCATTCGCGGCGTCTATCGCCAGGACGCCGAGGCCCTCAAGCAGTTCGGCGTGGACTTCAATGCCAGCTTCATCCTGTGCGGCCAGATCGGCGACGAGCCGCCGCGCCTGTTCAACATCTATGCCGCGGGCAACTTCATCGAGGCCTCGGTCGATACGCCCTATTTCCAGATCGGCGAGTCGAAGTACGGCAAGCCGATCATCGATCGCGTGGTGAGCGCCCGGACCTCGCTCGACGAGGCCGCCAAGTGCGCGCTGATCTCGATGGATTCGACGATCCGCTCCAACCTGTCGGTGGGCCTGCCGCTCGACCTCCTCATCTATCGCCGCGACGAGTTGCGCGTCGCCCGTCATCTGAACGTGGATTGGGACAATCCCTATTTCGACATGATCCACAAGGAGTGGGGTGCGAACCTGCGCAAGGTGTTCGAGGCCCTGCCCGACCCGGATTGGTCGCGCTGGCCCGGCGAGGAGGCGGCAGCGTCCCGCATCGAAGTGGTGACGGCCAGCGTTGCCCGCAGCAGCGAGGCTTGAGCGCCAGCGCAGAGGGCGTCAGGGCACGCAAGTGGTGCAAGAAAACACTTGCGATTTATTATGTTGCAGTGCAACATAAAACCACACCGATTCAACCCACGGTGTCACCTATCCGTCAGGAGAACACCATGAATGCTTCGCCCGAGAAAATGCTCGCCTCCGCCCGTGCCGTCGCCGAGGGGCGTGTCAATGATGTCGCCCTGGCCAGCGGCAGCCTGCTGTCGATGGTCGAACACCTGACCGCGCTCAATCTCAACACCGCGCGCGCGGCGCTCGACGACACCATCGTGCTCCAGCAGTCGATCTGTGCCGCGCGCGAGCCGCGCGACCTGCTCGCCATCCAGGTCGGCAGCATCACCCCCGCACTCAAGCGCGGCTTTGACTACGGCAAAAGCGCCAGTGGCATCGCCAGCCTGGCACAGGTCGAGCTCTTCAAGCTCGTCGAGGCAGGCATGTCGCAATGGCTGCAGGGCGTCATCGTCACGCTCGAAACGCTCAATCGCGCAGCGCCCGGTTCCGAGTTGGCGGTCAAGGTCCTCAAGACCGCAGTCGCCAACGCCTCGTCGGCCTACGAGGGCGCAAGCGAGGTGGTCAAGCAGGTCTCCGAGGTCGCCCAGGCCAATGCCGACCAGGCTGCCGCTGTTGCGGTCGATGCCGTGAGCAAGACCACCAGTGCTACGGTGTCCTTGTTCAAGAGCGCGGCATAAGCAGCGCAGGGTCTGCATGGACGGGCCCGGATGTGGGCCCAATGAAGAAAAAGCCAGTTCCTCTTGGACTGGCTTTTTTGCTTTCGGGGAGCCCAGGCGGGAGCCTGTGGTGGGCCTTCAGTTTCCTGGGCAAGGTATCGAAGAGCTGTCTATATTGAGTCTGATGTGTATTAGCGACACTGTGCGCGAATTGCACTGGGGATGAATGAAGTTGCCTTCATGCGTCCGCCTGGGGGAGGTTTTCAAGGGGCTGGGTAAGTTCACGGACTGACCGGTTTGGTGCGACGTGCGTCGATCAGCAGGAGACCAGAAGTGACTGCCATATCCGTGAGCTACGTGGTGCGCCCCCGGACCGGGCATGTTCGCAGGATGCTGGGGGTGGCTGCCGTGCTTGTCGGTGCAATGGGGATGGCCGCAAGTGCCCAGGCTCAGGTCGCGAGGCCGGACTGCGAGGCCGTTGCGCCTTGGGCTGCCGGCTTCGATCGCAATGACGAATGGCAGCCGAATGCCTTGGGCAGTCGTCACCGCCTGCCCAGGCTCTTCGTGTCGCAGGAGACGGAGGCGCTGTTCGGCAAGCCGATGCTGTCCTGGACCGAAGCGGATGTCATGAGCGTTCGGGAGGTGGTGCTGGCCTGTCGTCAGGCAACCAAGGATCGCGAGTTGTCCGGCGCCTACAACGCGATGCAGAGCGCCTTGGTCAGTCGCGTCGCCAACTTCTCCAAGGCCTTGGCCGATGCTCGGGGCAGGGCCGGCACAGCGATGAACGCACTGCAGAGTGCGCCGCCTTCCTTGCCCTTGCTGAGCTTTCACTCCGCGCTCGAGCAGGCCGCAACGGCGCAAGGGTATGCACGCCTGCCGGCGGCCGCCAGCGGCTTGGCGCCCGCGGCGTCGAATGCTGCGCGTGAATTGATTGCCGCGCTGCGGGACCTGCCGGAAGCCGAGATCGCGACGCTGGTGGCAGAGCCTGCAGCGCGGACGGCGCTTGCCATGCGTGATGGGGTGGTCGAGGCCCTGCTTACGGAAGTGCGAGCGGTGCCGGTCAGCCTGCCAGGCCTGGGGTTACTGGACCGCATGGCGCAGGCGCTGCCGCGTGACTACGCGCCGGCGCTGGGGAAGGAGGCAACCGAGAGCATGCTGCGCGCCGTGACCGAACGGCGGGCGCACATCGCGACCGAGATCGCGGATGTGCTGGTGGCGCAGATCGGTGAATCGTCTCGGGACTTCGATGCCTTTGCGCAGATCGATCAGGCTGCGGACGGCAACCTGCTGCGACAGCTGCCCCAGGCGCAGGCCGCGCGTGTCCATGATGCGGCTCAGACCCGCCGCCAGGTGGTTGCCGATGCGTTGTTCAGTGACATGACGACGAAACTGGGCGCCTTGCCCGCGACCGATGCCGCGCTCGATTCGGTCGACGCCGCCTTGAGATCGATTGCGGCTTGGCCAGCGAGCGCAGCGCCGTTCAAGCCTCGGTTCGAGGAAGGGGTCAGGAAGCGTCGGGCAGAGATCCTTGCTGCGGTCGATAAGGCCGAGGCAGGGGCGATGCGAGGCCGGGTCTATGAAACAGGTGACAAGGCGCACCGTTTCGAATTTGTTGATCGCACCCGGGTGTTCGTGCATGAACCCGGACATACCGCCGCCGGTACCTACACCGAGGAAAAGGACGGCCGCATCGTGGTCACGGTCAATGGCGAGTCGACCGTCCTGACGCGGGAGGGGCGGCGTCTGAACGGTTGGCACACCCAGGTCAGTCGCACGAAATAGGGCTTTGACCAGTCAGGACTCGGGGCTTGACTTGCAAGCCCAAAAGCAAAAAGGCCAGCTCGCGAGAACTGGCCTTTTTGCTTGAATTTGTTGGTGGGGGCACTAGGACTCGAACCTAGGACCAATTGATTAAGAGTCACATTTTCTGTCAATTTCCATCAACGCCGACCGCGCCGCAAGACCCCGAAAAAGGACACAAACCCCTGATTTGGCTATGGCTACATGAATCACAAGGTTGATTCATGTTGAGCTATGTTGCTAGAGTCTGGCTACATGGTGGCTACATGAGCCGCTGTGTAGCCACGGTGTAGCCAAAATGAGGGACGCATAGACCATGCAACGCGAGCGCCTGACCCCCGAGAGAATCCGCCGCTTCACCTGCGCCGATGGCACCGCGCAATCCTTCCTGTGGGACACCGAAGCGCCCCGCCTTGCCGTGCGTGCGACCGCTGGCGCGAAGTCTTTCATCTTCGAGAGCAAGCTAGACCGGCGCACCGTCCGCGTGACGATTGGCGACGTGCGCGCCTGGAACCTTGACGACGCCCGCACCGAAGCGCGCCGCCTGCAAACCGAGATTGACCAGGGCAACGACCCGCGCCAGCAGAAAGCCGAGCGCATCGCCGCCGCCGAAGCCAAGCGCGCCGCAGCAGAGGCCGCCAAAGCCGAGGCCGACCGACAGGCGCGCTACACCCTGCGCGCGCTGTGCGATGCCTACCTGAGCGCCCTGGAGCGCGCCGGGAAGGGCAAGAGCGCCGCCGGAGCGCGGAGCCTGTTCAAGTGCCATGTCGACCAGGACACCGCGAACAGGCCCGCGCGAGCCGTGACCGCGCACGAGGTAGCCGCGCTGGTGCGCCGGGTGAGGGAAGCCGGCAAGGAGCGCGCCGCCGGAGTCCTGCGCAGCTACTTGAGCGCCGCATTCAATGCCGCCAAGCGTGCACCCTTCGATTCCGCTCTGCCTGCCGACCTGATTCCCTTCGGCATCGAGCACAACCCCGTCGACGCTATCCCGGCAATCGCCGTGCAACGAGGCGACCGGACCCTGAGCGCCGCCGAACTGCGCGCATACATCGGGCACCTGCTACGCATCGGGCAAGAGACCGGCCCCGAGCTTGCCGACGTGGCTTTGCTGCTGGCGCTGCATGCGGGCGGGCAACGCATGGCGCAATTGCTGCGCGCCAAGGTGGGAGACTTCGACCAGGACACCGCAACGCTTCGCCTGTGGGATGGCAAGGGCAAGCGCACGCAACCGCGCGAGCACCTGTTGCCGCTGGCGCCGCATGCCGCCGCGATGGTGGCCGCCCTTGTGGCGCGCGCCAAGGCCCGAGAGACCGAGCGCGCCAAGCAGGAAGGTCGCGCACCCGAGCTGGCTGGCCTGTGGCTTTTCTCGACACATGGCCGCGTGGCGATGAACCCCGAGACCGTGAGCAACCGTGCCGCCGAAGTGTGCGCCGGCATCGGTGGCGAGCCCTTCAATGTGCGCGACATTCGCCGCACGGTGGAGACGATGCTAGCCGGCCTGGGCATCAGCAAGGACACCCGCGCGCAACTGCTATCCCACGGCATCAGCGGAGTGCAGGCCGCGCACTACGACCGGCACGCATACACCGACGAGAAGCGCGCCGCGCTGGTGGCCTGGGAGGCGAGGCTAGCCGCCATCGTGCAAGCCGAGAGACAACCCGCGAACGTGCGACACCTGCGCGCCGCCTGACCGAGTGCGCCGCCCCTGCGCTGCGCGTGGTCGCTTGACTGGGCTGTATTGAGTTGTGAAACGTTACGCTATACACTAAGCCATGATTAAGAGCTTCGAGCACAAAGGGCTTCAAGCCTTTTTTGAGACTGGCAGCAAGGCAGGCATCCAGCCGCATCACGCGCCAAAGCTGGCCCGATTGCTGGCACGACTTCACGCCGCCAAGGTGCCCGAGGACATGAACGTGCCGGGATGGCGTCTGCATCCGCTTGTCGGAAGTCTGGCAGGCCATTACTCGGTTTTCGTGAATGGCAACTGGCGTCTGACGTTCCGCTTTGACGGCGGAGACGCGGTTCTGGTCGATTACCAGGACTATCACTGAGGGCAGCACCATGACAACGATGTTCAACCCGCCGCACCCCGGCGAAACGCTCCGGGAGGATGTTCTTCCTGCTCTGGGCCTGACCGTGACCGACGCCGCCGCGCAACTTGGCGTGACCCGCGCTGCGCTGTCTCGCGTGCTGAACGGCCATGCTGCAATCTCGCCGGAAATGGCCTTGCGCCTCGAAGGCTGGCTCGGCGTGGAGAACGGAGGCAGCGCAGACGCCTGGATTGCGCAGCAAGCCGCCTATGACTTGTGGAAGGCCCGCGCTGCCGGCATGCCTGCGGTGGAGCGTGCGCCCGAGATGATAAGCACCTGACCGATGACTGAGCTTGCCGCCCTGAAGGCCCGCATCCTGGCGAACCCCTACACCCGCGCAATGGGTGATGGGCTGTTCGAGATTCGCGCCAAGGGGCAGGAAGGCATCGGACGCGCCTTGTTCTGCACAGTCGTCGGCAAGCGCATCGTCCAGCCCTTGCCGAGCTGCTGCGCGCCCGCCAGCGTGCCGGCCTGACGCAGACGGAGTTGGCCGAGCGCATGGGTGTGTCGCAGCCTGTCGTGGCCCGCATCGAGGGCAGCATCGGCAGTCGCAAGCACGCCCCTTCCCTGGCGACCTTGCGCAAGTACGCGGACGCCTGCGGGCAGAGGTTGGTGATTCGCTTCGAGCCAAAGCAAGAGCACGCGGCCTGACCGAGCATGCCGCGCCTATCCCGACGGGGAGAAAACCGGGAGACCTTCACCCGGCTGGCGCGGCACCCAAACGAAGGAGCGCATCGAAGGAGCGCGTCTCTTGAAATCCAGCAAGCCAACACAGCCGAAACAATACGGGGCTGCCCAGGCAAGGGTCGTCATGAAGCTGGCAAATGAGCTTACCGGCGAATTTGGCTTTCTAGAATTCCGCGATAACGTAGAGGTTCCGGGAGTTTTCATATCGGAGCCCTACGTCGACATGCTGCCGTCCGGTGCCAGAGGCATCGAGGCCGGGCGGCTACTCGCTTGGAACCCTGCCGTTGACCTGGAGAACGGGCCGGACCCAGCGACATGGCCGGTGCTGCCCGCGACATTCAGTGCGCGAGATTTGGCGGCTTTCCTCGTCTACGGGGTTGGTACGTTCATCCATGACTTCCTCGGGACAGATGGCGTCCTCGACGAATCCGCGCTAAAAAATGTCGGTGGAATGCGGGACGAGTGGGCACGCCAAGCACTGCGCGAAGCCTATGAATTAGCCGGTCGTGCGCGGGCGGTGGTCGGGCCGCTTGATGATGAAGCGGAGAGGGCGGCGGTTTTACTTGGCCGGCAACTCGATGACGCAACCGACCAGGCCAACGAGCGGGAACGGGTGTTCGAGCCGGGGATTTCTGGTGATGAGGCAAGCGCTCGCCGCGACCGAGCAAAAGCCGCGGTGGCATGCCTGGAGAAAGAATTTGATGGGCTGAAAGCCAAGGCTGAGCAGAAGCGCGAACGCTGGCGTAGGGACATGGTGCGGGCATTGTTTGAAGTCGAAGATGTGCGGCAGGGAGAGGCTGTGCAAAAGAAGAAACCCGGCCGCAAGCTATCCGTCGCCCCGGCCCTGCTGGCGGAAATCCTTAATGCCCTGGAGAGCTATGCCGCGACGACCGGGCAGGACTTCGACCGCCATGCGATGCCCGGCCCCTTGGGGAAGTCCGCCGACGATGAGGGGGGCTTTCATTGGCTGTGCGCTCGCCTCTACCCCCGCGTCTTCAATCGCGCCCCTGCCACCTTCACCGGTTATCGCGCCGGCCTCTGTGCATTGGCACCATATCCGAAGCCGACAGACTTTTACCGGCTGGCACTGCCTCGCATTGCACCGAAATTAGGGGTAACGCTGGATGTGCGCCACATGCCCAAGAAGGGCAGGGAAGTCGCCTAGATTCATCGCCTTATGAGCGCCTTACACTGCACCAAAAATGAATTTATGGTGCAGTGTGGTGCAGTTACACCGGGAAATTGAGCTGTATTCAATGGGAACCGTCACCACTCGACGGAGCACCAGAAATGCAACTCCACACTGCCCCGACCCAGCGCACGGACTATGCGAGCATCCTGCGCAACTACTCGACCGAAGAAGCCGCCGCGATTCTGAAGGTCAAGCCGCAGACCCTGCGCGCCGCTGTCTGCCGCGCCGGGCACTATGCAGGCGTCCGTCCGCACAAACTCCCTTCGCGTTTCCTGTGCTGGAACGCTGCCGAAATTGACGCCCTTGTGCGCGGCGAGGTGGCCTAAATGCGAAGCGCCCGCCCCACCGAAGTGAAAGCGAGCGCCCTGGAACCGCGCCGCCATTCTATCGCGCGAGATCTGTTTCCGGACACGCTTCCGCCCCGGCCTGCTCCGATCTTCCCCGAGCCGAACAGCGTCAAGGAGTGCGCACTGCTGGCTCTGGTCGGTGGCGCCATTCGGCAATCTGGATTCGTCCGATCGTGGCGACTCGCCGCCTACGTCCGCTTCCTGAAGGATGACGGCTGGGCGATCATCAGCCGTGAAGTCGCCGAGAACGGCCGCACCGTAGCCGAATACACGCTCGATCTTCAGGACGATGCAACCCGTGAGGCCGCTGCCTGCTATCGCAGGCGCAAAGGCGGTGCAGCATGAGCGCGCAGAACCGCACGCCGCCCGCATTCCAGGAATACGCCGCGGCGATGATGAGCCGGATCGAGTACCGCGTACTGACGCTGCCTCAGCGTGGCCTGCTGTACTCGATGCGCCTTGAGTGCTGGGTGAACAACTTCCTGCCCGAGTCACCCGAAATGCTGGCCCGCGTTCTGGGTTACGACCCCAAGGAAGTAGCCGCCGAACTCCCCTATGTCATGCCGTTCTTTGCGTGTAAGAACGGTCGCATCACCTCGCCAGAGCTTGATGACTATCGCGCCTACCTTGACCATGTTCGTGAGCGGAAATCGCAAGGCGGTAAGCGTGGCGCAGACGTCACCAATTCGGCCAAAACCCAGAAGCGGCGCGGTAGTTCGGCTGTCCCGCCGAGTAACCCATCGGGTATGTCGTCGGGTATGCCGCCGGGTCATCCTCGGGTCCTTAGTACAGTACAGCCCAGCACAGCCCAGCCAAGGAATGAAGTTCTTGGAGATAGGTACACAGAGGTAGTAGGTACTGGGTGGAAGGGGTTCTCTGACTTCACCCAAGACCCCGAGCAGGAGGTCGAACAATGACCGACCTGCGTCCATACCAAGATCAGGCCATAGACAAGCTACGCGCCTCCCTGGCTAGGGGAAACCGTCGGCTGATGCTCTACAGCCCAACCGGCAGCGGAAAGACCACCATGGGCGAGGACATGATCCGTCGTGCCGTCGCCAAGGGTGGGCGCGTGCTGTTCATCGCCAACCGCAAGCAGCTTGTTCGACAGGCGTCAGAGCACCTGACCCGGGCCGGCATCGAGCACGGCATTCTGCAGGCGGAGAACACTCGTCACCTGGGCGCCAAGGTGTTGGTGTGCTCGATCGACACAATCGCCCGGCGTGGCATCCCTGACGACATTGCGCTGATCGTCGTTGACGAGGCGCACGCGGTCGCGGGAAGTGCGAAGTACAAGCGCCTCCTGTTTAAGCACAACCGTGTTCCTGTCGTCGGCCTCAGCGCTACGCCATTCGCCCCTGGCCTGGGCAAGCATTACGGCGAGTTGAAGGGGGCGCTGTTTCAGGAGTTGGTGATTGCCGCCACGATTCGCGAACTGATCGACCTCGGCTTCCTTGTCGATTGCGACGTGTTTGCACCCGCCGTCCCTGATCTGACCGGCGTGAAGTCCCAGCGCGGGATGGGTGGTGAGTTCGACTACAACGAGAAGCAGCTCGCGGAGGCGGTCGATAAGCCGGCGCTGATCGGTGACATCGTTGCCCACTGGAAAAAGCACGCCGCCGGAAAGCCGACCGTGGTGTTTGCGACCAACATCGCGCACAGCCAACACATCGTTGCGGAGTTCCAGCGGTCAGGTATTGCTGCATGTCACATCGACTATCACGCCGACGACGACGAGCGCAAAGCCATCCTCGATGGGTTCAACGAAGGCCGCTTTACGGTGCTGTCGAACTCGGCGCTGTTGGCCGAAGGCTGGGATGCGCCGCACGCCGAGGTGATGATCCTGGCGCGGCCGACTCGCAGCTTGATCCGGTTCATTCAGATGGCAGGTCGGGTGCTGCGCCCCTATCCGGGCAAAGAGCGCGCGCTGATCCTCGATCACAGTGGGACCGTGTTGCGCCTGGGCTTTCCGACCGACGATCTACCGCTCGAACTGGACGACGGCAGCGGGGGCTCATCGAAGACGCAGAAACAGGAGCGCAAGGTCTCGGAGCCTAAGCCCTGCCCCTCGTGCAAGTTCGTGCGCCCTGCCGGGGTCCATGTCTGCCCGAAGTGTGGGTTTGCGCCTGCGAGACAGAGCGACGTCGAAGTCGAAGACGGCGAACTGGTAAAGCTGGATCGACGTAAGCCGATTCAGAAGGAGACCGGGCAGCACATCTACAGCCAGTTGCTTGGGTACGCTCAGTCCAAGAACTACAAACGCGGGTGGGCCTTTCATGCGTATGACGACCTGATGGGTCGAGAGCCGCGCGGACTGCGCCAAGTCGCCGCCAAGCCGACGCAGGAGATTCTGAACTGGATCAAGAGCCGCCAGATTGCGACATCCAAGGCGCGAGAGAAGGCGAGGCGCTTCGACCCGGTGCAGGAAGGCGCCAAGATCGTGTCGGCCATCACGAGCGAGGTGGATCATGGGTGACCGGCTCAACGTCCGCCAGATCGCGCAAGGCCGCTGGCGCTCGATCCTGTCGGCGCTCGGTATGGATGAGCGCGCCTTATCGGGCAAGCATTGCGCCTGCCCGGTCTGTGGCGGCAAGGACAGATTCAGGTTCGACGACAAGGAGGGGCGCGGCACCTACTACTGCCCCTCGTGCAAACCCGGTGACGGCGTGCAACTCGCAATGGCTTTCACCGGACTGTCTTTCCGTGACGTCGCAGCAGAGATCGAGCGCATTGCCGGCACCGTCCGCCCGACCGCCACCAGATCAGAGCGTACCGACGAGGACAAGCTAGCCGCGCTGCGCAGGGCTTTCCGGGAATCGATGCCCATCGAGCGCGACGACGAGGCTTGCCGCTACTTGGCTGGGCGAGATCTCGCACTGTACGACTTGCCCGAGAACGTCCGCCTGCATCCGGGCATGGCGTACCGTGATGACGGAAAGGTACTGAGCACGTTTCCAACGATGCTCGCCACCGTGACCAGTCCTGCAGGCAAGGCGGTGTCGCTGCACCGGACCTACATCCAGGACGGCAGGAAAGCGCCTGTGAGCGCGCCGAAGAAGCTGATGCAGGGGTTGCCCATTGCTGGCGCAGCAATCCGACTGACGCCGGTCTCCCTGACCCTGGGAATCGCTGAAGGCATCGAGACTGCGCTAGCAGCCGCCGAGCTGTTCGAGGTGCCGACTTGGAGCTGCATCAGCACCAGTGGGATCGAGAGCTTTGAGCCGCCGGCTGGCGTCGAGCACGTCATCGTCTTCGCGGACAACGACGCCAACTTCGCAGGACAGGCAGCAGGCTACCGAACCGCACATCGGCTCGCGCTGCGCGGCATCGAGGTGGAGGTTATTGTTCCACCCGAGCCCGGAGACTGGCTCGACCACCTGAGCGGGACACCGCAACGTCCGACGAAGAACACTGAAGGGAATTCGCCAACATAACCAAGCCCGCCCTCGCACAGTTCCTGCCGCATGCGGTGCGCGGTGGCCGCGTACCGGGATGCAGTGGCGGCTGAACCGCTGCCCGAGGTACGCACGCCAGTATGCAACCAGGTACGCACGGAAATGGCGGCGCGGGGCTGCTCGACGTGTCGGCACCGAAGGAGGCCGGGCCTGTCGGTGGGCTACTGCGGCGGCGGGCGTGACGATCTTCCTGGCGCGTATGGGCTGCATCACCCGCTGCGCAAACTGCCTGATGACCAGGGCGAGGGCCGCGCCAGCTACATCAAGAACGAATGAGGCATGAGATGACCAAGAGAAAGGCAACAACGATCCCGAAGCCGCGCAAGGCGATCCCCGTTACAGCATCGCCAGATCCGGATGAGGCGGGCCACAGGTATGCGAAGGCGATCACATCGCCGGAGGTCGTCGCATACCGCGTCACCATGGCTTGCGAACTGCCAGAGCTCACCAACCAGGTCGACGTGCCGGGAATGCTCAAGATGTTCAAGGATCAGGGCGAGGCGTTCAGCGGTGGCGACATGCGGCACGCCGAAGCAATGTTGTCGGCGCAAGCGGCAGCACTGCAAACGCTATTCGCCCGGCTGACCGAGAGGGCTTTCAGTGCAGACTACATGCCGAACTTCGAGAGTTTCCTAAAACTTGCACTGCGTGCTCAGTCGCAATCCCGTGCAACGCTCGAAACCCTGGCGGCGATCAGGAACCCGCCGATTGTCTACGCACGACAGGCGAATGTGACTACGGGGCCGCAGCAAATCAACAACCGCACGGAGGCACCATCACGCAAGCGGGAAATCGAAACCGAGCCGAACAAACTATCAGAGGGCAACCATGAGCTACTTCAGGACACCCGAGCATCGGGCACGACAGGCGGAGGCGATACGACGTTGGAAACCCTGGGAGCACTCGACGGGGCCGAAGTCAGAGTTGGGCAAGCAGATCGTTTCCCGCAACGCCGACAAGGGCGGCACCAGGGCCATGCTGCGCGAACTGCGGAGGGCGCTTCGAGATCAGGCTGAGGTGCTGAAGAAAGTCAGCTGACGACGGCCAGTACCTTCACCCGGCCATGTGCCGGGGTTTCGTTTCTCGCGTGCGTGTTTGCCAGGGGCGATCTCATGTGCCTGAGCGGGTTCGCCAGCGGTTTCCGGCTCATCCTTCACGCACGAAGCACAAAACCTACGCATCGTCGGCTTTGGGCTACTTTGCGTTCCGTCCGAGCGAGGCTGCGTCCGGAGCTCTCCGCGTACCTAAAAGGAGTCTTGCCGCCGATAGACGGGTTTAGCAAACTTCAGTTGGACTATCCCTCGCGCGCATGGGGGGTGGCGTTTCTTGAGTCCCAGAGAGGACTGGCAGAGCCAGCCGATTCGCATATCATGTGCGCTTTCGGATGCTGATGAGTTGCCATGAAGCTAAAGCTCTACACCGGCAGTGAAGTCCGCGAGCCTAGGCAGAAGCTCCGCATGAACCAAGCGGATTTCTGGGCGCACTTCCACACCACCCAATCCGGTGGCAGCCGTTATGGGCGCCTCGAAAAACCTCGGCACCTCTGTGATTGGTAAAATTGGATTGTCCTGATTTCGTTCTCTGCCACCAGCCATGAAGAAACGCACCGCCATCAAGACCGACCTGTTCGCCGACGAGCATCACCGCAAGAAGATCGACACGCTCGGAGATCCACTGGCCGAAATCGAGTCGTACATCGACTTCGGGGCGTTGGCGGCGGAAGTGGATCGGGTGGCGCCGCGTCCGGTGAGTCCGCAAGGCGGTCGTCCGCCGTATCCGACCGAGACGATGGTACGCATTCTGGTGTTGAAGCGGCTGTACAACCTGTCGGATGAACAGATGGAGTATCAGTTGCTTGACCGGATGAGCTACAAGCGCTTCTGCGGGTTGGCCAGCGCGATCAATATTCCGGATCGAACGACGATGTGGACGTTCGAGAATCGCATCGGTGAAGCCGGCGCGAAGGTCCTGTTCGACGGCGTGTCGGCCCAACTGCTCAAGCGCGGTTTCATCGCCCGCGGTGGTCAGATCATCGACGCCACGCTGGTGCCCGCGCCCAAGCAACGCAACAGCCGTGAAGAGAACAAGCTCGTCAAGGAAGGGGCGATGCCGGCCGACTGGAAACCGGCCAAACGGCGCCAGAAAGACACCGATGCCACCTGGACCAAGAAGCACGGCAAGAGTCACTTCGGCTACAAGCTCTCGATCAACGTCGACAAGAAGTACAAGGTCATCCGCAAGATCGAGACGGGTACGGCCAGCATCCACGACAGCCAGCACTTCGAGAGCGTGTTCTACACCCTGAACACGAGCCGAGACGTCTATGCGGACCGGGGCTACACGTCCAAGGGGCGTGAAGACTGGTTGAAGGACAAGGGTTACCGGAACCAGATTCAGAGAAAGGGTACGCGCAACAAGCCGCTGTCTGAGTGTCAGCAAGGGCGTAACCATCGCATCGCCAAGACGCGCGCCCGTGTCGAGCACGTGTTCGCGGCCATCGATCAGATGGGTGGCAAGCTGATCCGCACGATCGGCCAGGCGCGAGCGAACTTTGCGATGACGATGATGGCCGCCTGCTACAACCTGAAGCGGCTGGTGTACTTCCAGAAGGCCGGAATCGAGGCTTTCTGACGCCCGAAATGGGCCGAATCGCCGATTTCCCGGGCGATTCGAAGAGAAAACGGAGCGACACCGCAGAGAAAAGCGGTGATTTGCCGGAGAAATTGAACCGAGTTCGGTCGCTGTCATTGTTTGGCGGCGGGATTCAACGAAAACCTCGCGTTATTCGAGGTGCCCTTATGAGTCGGGCCGGGAAATACCTCGGCCGGTTCAGGCGCTCTTGAACATCGTTTTCGGGGCCGATGCTAAGTCCGTCGGCATCGTTACTGACCTGCGCGAGTTCGGCCGCCCTAAGGAGAAACCCAAGGTCGCTCAGGGCGAAGCGGAATAGTGGCGGCCGCCGCAACCCTCATCGTCGGTCTCGTGGTTGCCGTCGCCGATGGCGACACGCTGACCGTCCTCAACGATGACTTCCAGCAGATCAAGGTTCGGCTTGCCGAGATCGACGCGCCCGACATGCAAGTTCCATCAAAAAAGTCCTGACAACGAAGTTTTGTTAGAATGGACAGACTGGATCGCGTGAATGCAAATTTCCGGGGGTTTCTGGTTTGAAGGGTGAGCAAGAGCCTTTGGGAGGGAGCCCAGCAGGGCGACCGACCGACGCCGCAGGGCAGCAGCCCGAAGGCGTCTTGGTTCTCAACGCCCGTGACAAGAGAGCCATTGCCTGGATGATCGAGCAGGTGGGGTTTGTGGCGGTGCAGGAGGCGTGCGGTCGACTCGCAGGCCGGCGGCGGCTCTATCCGACCAATTTGGCCAAGGTGCTTGGCCTGACGATCCCCGATTCTGTGGTAATCACCCCAGCATCCGCCGCGCTGGAGCAGATACGCGAACTGCGGCGTCGATTTCCTGGGCTTGGCTAGTGAAGGAACAGCGCCGCAAGGTTCTCCTGCCTGTCTTTCAGTTGTCGGAAGTGACTACAGCGGAAGATCCACGCGCGCTCACTCGGGCCATCAAGCAGGGCAAGGGACGGCCTGCCCTGACCTACCACTATCGTTTTGTTTGGGACGATCATGCTGGACGGGGCTTCAACTACAACCTGTTTCCGGTCGTCCTGGACCGAAACGCCGTTCCTTGGCCGCTCGGCAGCCTCTTCATCCTGGCGCAGCTTGAGGCGGAAACGACCCCTGCCATGACGACCTACCAGAGCAGGGCGGACGACCTGGCCGCGTACAAGGAGTGGCTGGATACACAGAACAACCCCGACGACTTGTTGTTTCAGTTCCCCAAGATCAAGCTACGACGGCCGACCTACCGCTACCGGGGTTACTTGCAACAGCAGATTCAGGCACGCGTACTGGCACCGAGCACGGCGAAGCGACGCATCGGAACCGTCGTCTCTTTCTACCGTTGGCTGATTGCCAACAACTACTTCCAGCCCGAATACCCGCCGTGGGAGGAGACACAATACCAGCTTGCCTTCAAGACGACCGAGGGGGTGGCGGTCTCCAAAAGGGTGGTTAGCACGGACGTGGGCATCCGCGCGCCCAAGTCGGAAGACCCATTCGCCGGGACCATCCAGGATGGCGGCAAGCTGCGGCCCCTCACCGGCAAGGAACAGGTCTGGATTCTCGAAGCGACCGAGGCCAAGGGCAACACCGAGTGCTACCTGATACAGCTCTTCATGCTCGCCACGGGGGCGCGTATCCAGACGGCCAGCACGCTGCGCCTACGGCACTTCACCAGCCAGAACCCGCGATTCTCCAAGTTACTCACGGGCGACGGGGAGCTCTACAAGCTGAAAGCAGGGCCGGGGACGGGCATTGACACCAAGAACGATAAAACCGGCGTGCTGCAGGTCCCGCGCCCCCTCTATGAACTGCTGCACACCTATGCCCTGTCAAGGCGAGCCGAAGTACGCCGAAACCGGTTCATGGCTAAGCACGGCGAGCATCCCGACCCCTACCTGTTCCTGACGCAGCAGGGCAGCCCCTACTACACGGCCAAGGCCGAGACCCTCCGCTTCAACCCCGACCTCGACCGCCGCCATGGGCAAACCGGCCAGCCTGTTCGCCAGTTCCTCAGGGAGCACGTGATTCCCTACGTGCGTGCGCACCACGACAAGCACTTCCATTACCGGATCCACGACCTGCGGGCCAGCTTCGGCATGAACATCACCGAACTGCTGATGGAACTGGTGCAATCGGGATCGATCACCCTGAACCGGGCGCGCATGACCGTGAAGGATCTCCTGTGGCACGAGAGCTTTGCCACCACGGACCTTTACCTCAACTACCGCAGCCAGATGGATGCCATCTACGAGGCGGTGAATGGGTACGGCGAGCAGTTGCAGCGCTGGATCGACCAGGCGATGAAAGGCATGGCGATCGATGAATAAGCCCGTCGAGCCCATCTTCGCCACACGCTCGACAGTCACCATCGAGCTGCCGCTGGGCAAGAACACCCGCCTCCTGCATCCGGAGCATGTCATCCTCAAAATCGGCCCCGTTTCCCACGACCTCGGCGCGCTCTGCTATTCGCTGCGCTCGAGCAAGATGCGCAAGCCCGGCCAGCCGCGCGGGGTTGTGATCGGCTCCCTCCTCAAGCAGCGCCCCAAAGAAATCCTGCAACTCATCAAGGCGCTCTCCCGCCTAGTCCAAGATGACGGCAAAAGCCTGATAACAGTGGGAAACTATGCGCATCAGCTCAAGTCGTTCCTCGACTGGTCAGATTCCAACGGCCTGCATGACTGCCTCTCAGGCGGCGAGGCCACGCGCAATGCCTATCGTGCCTGGGTGACCGAAACCCGCGAACGCTATCTCCGGCAAGAGTTTGGTCAAAGGGCGCACAACGACCGACTTGACTTCATCCGCGAACTTCTGGAAGCCGCGACCGGTCTTGAAGCGCTCGGCCGCGGCATAGGCAAGGTCAAGGAACGCTGGAACCCGAATGGCGGCACCGAACCCTTGGCGCCGCACGACTTCGCGCATGGCGTGGCGCTCAACCAGGCGCTGTTCGACGGCCTGTGCGACCTGGTGCTGGAACAGCGCCCCTTCCCCTACAAACTGGAGCTCCCGGGCACCCTTGGCTGGGAGGAAAGCCACCTCTGGCTCTTTCCTATTAATCAGTGGCGCCTGCCTCCGCACCAATGGGGCGCCGAACGAGAAAAACTCGGCAAGCAGGCCTGTTGGGCCTACGATTACGCTAACGGCCGCCTCGCCACGCCCGACGCGATCGCGCATCGATATGCCACGAGACGCTATCCATCGCAGCAGCGCGAGGATGCAAAGGAGGCCATCAAGAGAGCACAGGCCCGAATCGACACCGCCAATGCCGACGTGCATGACAGGCACCGGACTATGCTCGGCATAATCGCCCACAAGGCCTTCCTGTTCCTCTTCTTCTGCAACACCGCTGCCAACGAGTCGGTCACTCGCGAAATCGAGACGAACGGCGAGGTCGACGCAGCCACCAGCAACCAGCAATTCCGATCTATCAAATTCCGGGCGAGCGGCAAGTCCGTGACGCTGACCGTGCCGGCTGCCTTCATGCCGTCCCTGCGCCGCTTCATGGAACTGCGCCGGTACCTCCTCCAGGGCAAGAACTTCCCTTACCTGTTCTTTACGTTTGGACCACGAAACGAGAACCCGCCCACGCAGATCGGCTATAGCCCGCTTGCTTCGCTGTACGAGAACCAGCTTCGCGCCCTCGACTCGCAGTTGCCCCGCATGCCCGTGAGAAAGCTCCGTGCCAGTGTGGCGGACTGGTACCAGCGCCATCACGACGCGTCGGTCACGGCCAAGGTGCTCCAGAACACCGAACAGACCGCGCAGAAGCGCTACGACTCCGGCTCGGCCACTGATCACCGCGAGGAACTGTCGCTATTCCTGACGTCAGTCTCCGAGTCTGCAAGACGTCAGCGCGTCATCGCGGTCAAGGCGGAGGGAGCGGACGCTCCGCCGCTAGAGGAAGGCGGACGCTGCGACAGCTTCGGCCATCCCGAGTCACTGGCCGACAACGCGCCGGTCAAGCCGGACTGCAAGGATTCCCAAGGCTGCCTGTTCTGCAAGCGCCGGGTGCTGGTCGCCTGCGAGGAGGACGCGCGCAAGGTCGCCTCTGCCGCCTTCGTCATGGAGCAGGTGATCCTCGGCCCGCTACACGAAGCCGCCCTGCGGCCACTGATCGCCAAGTGCGACGAGGACCTTGAGAAGATTGCCAACTTCCGCAACTGCCGCGCAATGGTGGTGCAGGTACGCAAGGACGTGTTCGAGAACGGCAACCTCACGCCATTCTTCGCAGACAAGTACCAGCTGTTCCTCGAACTGGGAGTCATCGCATGAAGATCGAGGCGCGCATCGAGCAGCACGGCGCCCAAGGCCCCGACCCGTGGGACGACGACCGGGGCATCTGCCTGCCGCTGGACCACGTCATCTGCCGCGACGTGGATGGTACCCCGCACACGGTCGGCGAGTTCGTCTGGCCATGGACGGCCTATACGGCCCACCGGCAGAAGTTCTACCTGCACTTCTTCTACTGGAAGCAGACAAAAGGCAGAGCGGTCAAGGGCACATTGGTGGTTTCGCCCGAGCGCGAAGCCCGCATTCGCGAGCTGCAGTTCCTGATGACGCGCCTGATCTATTACGGCAACGAAAACGCGCCAATCACGCTGGACGTCAAACTCCGCACGCTGCACCACGCCGCGCGCTTTGCCGAGGCGCGATCCTGCATGGTGCGCGACGTGCTGACGCAAACGACCCTCCTGGATGCCTGCGGCGCAAGCCTGCCAGATACCTACGTGGCCAAATGGATGGGTTGGCTCACCTTCCTTGGCCAGATCGAGCCTGAAACGCAACTGGGTTTCACACTGGCGACCCCGAAGCAGTGGAAGGACCTGGAGCGGCGGGTCAAGGAGTTTCGCAACGACTTTCGGCAGCACGCTCCCCTGCCGACCCGGATCTACGCCGCGCTGATCAACAACCTCGCGGCGGAACTCGACGATATCGAGGCGCACAAGCCCCGGTTGCTAGCGGCGCTACGGGAAGCCATTGTCGAGCATCGACAAGCCAAGGCGGCCCAGAACAGGATTTGCATCGGCCCCGCGCTGGTCGAGAAGCACGGTCTCGCCGCCTACCTTGGCAGGCGCGGCTTCACCGGGCCGAGACCTTTGATGGACATGGCCAGCGCCATCGGCGAGATCTTCCTTATGTGTAAGCTGCAGATTCATGTGTTCAGCGGCATGCGGAATTCCGAAGCCCGGCATCTGCCGTACCACTGCATGAGCCCCGAGCGCGGCCTGCACGGGCGCAAGCACTGCCTGATTGCCGGCGCCACGACCAAGTTCAACAATGGGAGGCGCCTGCGGACAAAGTGGGTTACCACCGAGCGCGACGGCTTCCGGGCGATCCGGCTGGCCCAAGAGTTCGCCGCCGCGATCTACGAGGACCGAGGTGTCATGCCGAGCAAGGCTGACGACCTGAAGGACGAGCACCCGCTGTTCCCTTCGGTCGAGTACCTGCCTTGGATGCAGCGCCAAGTCTCGCCGGAGCGTCGGATCGCCGCCTTTAAGGGATATCTTGGCGGTGCAAGTGATTCTCTTCTAAGCCGCCTGTGCCCGGCCATCGAGGAGGAAGACATCGCGGAACTGGAGGAGATCGACCCCTTCCGCGCTTGGTGCGAGGAGCCCGAGTTCGGGATCGGCCGGCCCTGGCCGCTGACCACCCACCAACTGCGCCGCAGCCTGGCGGTGTATGCCAACGCCAGCGGCCTGGTTCGCCTCTCCTCCCTGCGCCGGCAGTTGCAGCATATCACGCGCGAGATGACCCTGTACTACGGGCGCGGCAGCACCTTCTGCAAGAACTTCATCGAGGACGACCCGAAGGGCTACAACAAGCACGTCGCGGTCGAGTGGCAGGACGGCGCCGAGGAGGCCGAAGTGCTGGCCTTCGTGCGCGACGTGCTGCACAGCAAAGAGCAGATGTTTGGCGGGGCCGGCAACTATTACGATCGCCAGCGAGAGCGCGGCGAGGTCATGGCGCGCGAGGAGGTTGCCAGGCAGATGAAGGCCGGGCTGCTCGCCTACCGGGAAGGCCCGCTGGGCGGCTGCACGCGACCGGGGGTGTGCGAGACACGCAAGGGCCTGAACCTCATCGACACCGTTTGCGCCACCGATGGCTGCAAGCACCTAATCGGCAAGCACTCGAAAATCGTGCAGACGATCCGGCTCAAACGTGCGGCGATGGCTCACATCACGCCCGGTTCAGTCACCGCAGCGATGGAGCGTGAGGAACTGGAGGCGCTGGAGCGTGTGGAACGCGAATGGCGACCCCAGGAAGGCCTTGCAGCGGCCCCGACAGGAGACGGACATGCCTGACATCCTCAAGGATTACTTCGAGGCGCTGGAACGCCTAAAAAAAGGCAAGCCGACCAATGTCCCCAAAGGGACTAGAATCACCAACGATTCAGTATCTCTGGAAGCGGGACGCAAGAAGGGCACGATCAAGAAATCACGGCCGATCTTCAGCGACCTGATCGAGGCGATCGATGCTGCCGCCAAGGCAGAGGCCAAGCACCGTGATGACATGCGGGAGCGGCTGGACGAGGCCAAGGCCGAAGCTGCACGCTACCGGGCGTTGTGGGAGGAGGCGCTGGCCCGCGAGGTGTCGCTGCTCAAGCAGCTTTGGGATGAACGGGAAGCGTGGGTCAAGGAGCGGGCGGCGCTGACCGGGGGCAAGGTCACCCCGATCAGCAAGACGGGACGGATGTGAGCCAGCTGCAAGATCTCCGCTGACCTTTCGGCCACGACCGGCCCATCGCGTTTACTATCAAGCTGCCGATCGAGAGGTAGCTCCACTCAAAAAACTGCCGTCCTGCCTACGGGAGCAACTCGACCTGAGGGACCTGCCCATCGAGCGGCGGCAATCCGGCCGACACCTGCTACACGGCGCTCAGCGTGGGCGAACTGCAGGTCCTTGATGCTTCGGACTCACAGATTCGACGCTCGGCAGCCGGCCGAGCGCTGCAAGAGCGACCTCTCAACGTGGAGTTGAAGCGACAGGCCGACTGCAAAATCGGAACTGGCGACCACCATTCCATCAGGTGACGAGAGAACCCTTCTTCAAAGCGCGATACGGCGCTTTCACGTTTCACCAATCGTACCTGCTACACGCGCGCCGCCCACGCGATCAACTCGCGCCGCTTCTACCCCCGCCGTGCCAAACCTCCTCGACGATGTTCATCGCCGCCGCGATCAGTGGCTCCTCTTGGCATTCCTGACGGCAAATGAAGCCAAGTTCGGCGGGTACCGACACCGCATCGGCAATGACGATGCCTTCGGCGTGCGCAGCACGCAGCGCGAGACTTTCGCGCGCAAGCGCCAGCGCGACACCCGACTTCACCAGATCGATCATCGAGGGCTCGAGATCGACCCGTGCGACGACCCGCTGCGCAACGCCCTCAGCGGCAAAGATGCGGCTCAAGAGGCGCGAATGGACTGAGTCGGGCGGCGTACCGATCCACGGTAGCCGCGCAAGGTCGCGCCATCCTTTCCCCCGCACCTGGCCGCTCCAGCCTGCCGGAGCAATGACGCGATAAACGAACGCGGTTAGCGTGACAACGTAAAAGCGATCCTTCAGTTCCGCCAACCCGGGTGGGCCGAGCGCGTAAGCAACGTCGAGCCGCCCCGCCTCCAACTCGCGGGCAACCGCGCCCGACATGCCGTGTGATAGTTCGAACGACAGACCGGGGTGGCGCTCCGCCAGCAGGCGCAGGAACGGCCCCATGCGCAGGAACTCGGGATCGACGATGGTGCCGAGCCGCAACCGTCCCGTCACCGAACCCTTCAGCCTCGTCGCCGCGGCGCGGAACTCGGCCGCGGCAGTCAGCGCCCGCTCGGCGGCCGGCAACAGCTTCTGCCCCGCCTCGGTCAGGCGCATGCCGCGCGGTCGCCGCTCGAAGAGCATGACACCGATTGATTCATGCAACTTCTTAAGCTGCAGGCTGAGCGCCGGCTGGGTGACGAAGAGCCGCTCCGCGGCGCGGGTGAGGTTGCCCTCGCGTGCCACGGTGACGAACGCGCGCAGTCCTGAGTAGTCCATTCTGTAATTAGCAATTCGAATAACGAAATCAAGAATAACTCATTGGACCCTCTGTAGTACATGGTTCTAAATACGATCCATCGTCACAACCGTCACACAGCGAAGGAAGAGACATGAGCCTTACTTACATCAACGCCCCCGAGCACATCGGCCACTGGATCGACAACGAACCCCGTCCGGCCGGCGAGCGTAGCCAGCCGGTTTTCGACCCGGCTTTGGGTCGCTCGACCCGTCAGGTCGGTCTGGCCACCGAAGCGGAAGTCGACGCGGCGGTCGCCAGCGCCGCCACCGCACAGCACGCCTGGGGCGCGATGGCGCCGCAGAAGCGCGCGCGGGTGCTGTTCAAGATGAAGGAACTGGTCGAGCGCCACACCGACGACCTCGCCCGCCTGATCACCCGCGAGCATGGCAAGACCTTCCCGGACGCCAAGGGTGAAGTGCAGCGCGGGCTAGAGATCATCGAGTTCGCCTGCGGCATCCCCCAGCTCTTCAAGGGGCAGTACTCGGACAACGTTGGTGGCGGCATCAGCAACTGGAGCCAGCGCGCACCGCTGGGCGTCACCGCCGGCATCACGCCCTTCAACTTCCCGTTCATGGTCCCGATGTGGATGGCGCCGGTGTCGATCGCCTGCGGCAACAGCTTCATCCTCAAGCCCTCCGAGCGCGACCCCTCGCCCTCGCTGCTGACCGCCGAGCTGTTCCGCGAAGCCGGACTGCCAGCCGGCGTGTTCAACGTCGTCCAAGGCGACAAGCTCGCGGTCGATCGTCTGCTGAACCACCCCGACGTGCAGGCAGTGAGCTTCGTCGGCTCGACCCCGATCGCCAAGTACATCTACGAGACATCGGCCCGCAACGGCAAGCGCTCGCAGGCACTGGGCGGTGCGAAGAACCATATGGTGGTAATGCCTGACGCCGACCTCGATCAGGCCGCCGACGCGCTGATCGGTGCCGCCTACGGGTCCGCCGGAGAACGCTGCATGGCGATCTCGGTCGCGGTCGCGGTCGGCCATATCGCCGACGAACTGGTCGACAAGGTTGCCACCCGTGCCCGCGCGCTGAGGGTGAACGACGGTGAAGCCGAGGGTGCCGACATGGGCCCGATCGTGACCGCCGAAGCCAAGCAGCGCATTGAAGGCTACATCGCCTCGGGCGTCGAGCAAGGGGCGACGCTGGTGATGGACGGTCGCGGGCTGGTCGTGCCGGGCCGCGAGCAGGGTTACTTCCTCGGCGCCTCGCTGTTCGACAACGTCACACCGGACATGAAGATCTACCGCGAGGAAATCTTCGGCCCGGTGTTGTGCGTGGTGCGGGTCGACACCTTCGCCGAGGCGGTCGAGCTGGTCAATTCGCACGCCTTCGGCAACGGCGTCGCCTGCTACACCCGTGACGGCCGCACCGCACAGGAGTTCGCGCAGAAGATCCAGATCGGCATGGTCGGCATCAATGTGCCTCTGCCGGTGCCGATGGCCTGGCACTCGTTCGGTGGCTGGAAACAGAGCCTGTTCGGCGATCACCACAGCTACGGCGAGGAAGGCGTGCGCTTCTACACCCGCTACAAGAGCGTGATGCAACGCTGGCCGGATAGCGGTTCGAAGGGGCCGGAATTCGTGATGCCGGTCAATTGACCTTTCACTGAAAAGACAAGCTGTACGGCGGGCTTCGGCCCGCCGCCTACTGATCGGGTCCGACGCCGTATGCGGCTGGAATCCCGCCGGCCCCGTGCGCGCCGGGCGGCGGCCCTCCAAAATTCGAATTCAGGAACTTCCCATGAAAGATATCGGTGAATTTGACTACGTCATCGTTGGCGGCGGTGCTGCGGGCTGCGTGCTGGCCAACCGCCTCTCGGCCGACGCGGACGTCAGCGTGCTGCTGCTCGAAGCCGGCAACGACGAGAAATGGATCTGGACCAAGATCCCTGTCGGCTATCTCTACTGCATCAACAACCCGCGCACCGACTGGTGCTACAAGACCGAGCCCGAGCCGGGCCTGAACGGACGCAGCATCATCTACGCCCGCGGCAAGGGGCTCGGCGGCTCGACGCTGATCAATGCGATGCTCTACCTGCGCGGCCAGGCCCGCGACTACAACGAATGGGCCGAGCTCACCGGCGACGCCGGCTGGAGTTGGGACGCGGTACTACCGCACTTCAAGGGCGTCGAGGACAACTGGCGCGGCGGCAGCGAGCACCATGGCAGCGGCGGCGAGTGGCGGGTCGAGCAGCAACGCCTGCGCTGGGACATCCTTGACCGTTTCGCCGAAGCTACCGCGGAAGCGGGCATTCCGATGACCGAAGACTTCAACCGCGGCAATAACCTCGGCGTCAGCCAGTTCGAGGTCAATCAAAAACGCGGCACCCGCTGGAGCGCAGTGCGCGGCTTCCTCGATCCGGTGCGCCACCGGCCTAATCTGACCATCGTCACCGGTGCGCTGTCCGACCGGCTGCTGATGGACGGGCGGCGGGTGAAAGGCATCATCTTCCGCCGCGATGGCGAGGAGTGCGTCGCCCGCGCACGCATCGAGACCGTGCTTGCGGCTGGTTCGCTCGGTTCGCCGGCGATCCTGCAGCGCTCGGGCATCGGCGACGGCGCAACACTGCAAGAGCTCGGTATTCCACTCGCCCATGAGTTGAAGGGGGTCGGCAACAACCTGCAGGATCACCTGCAGCTGCGCAGCATCTTCAAAGTGAGCGGCATCAAGACCCTGAACCAGCAGGCCAACAGCCTGTGGGGCAAGGCGATGATGGGCCTGGAATACGCCTTCTTCCGCCGCGGCCCCTTGACCATGGCGCCGAGCCAGCTCGGCCTGTTCGCCTGTTCCGACTCCTCGGTCGAAAACCCAGACCTCGAATACCACGTGCAACCGCTCTCGCTGGACAAGTTCGGCGACCCGGTGCACAAGTTTCCGGCCTTCACCGCCAGCGTTTGCGACCTGCGCCCGAAATCGCGCGGTCACGTCACGATCCGCGACCGCGACCCGGCGAGCGCGCCGCGCATTGCGCCAATGTATCTCACCGATCCGGAAGATCGCGCCAAGGCCGCCAGAGCGATCCGCCTGACCCGGAAGATCGCGGCCCAGCCCGCGCTGGCACCGTTCAAGCCGGTCGAGCACCTGCCCGGCCCGGGCTTCGAGACCGACGAAGATCTGGCGGTCGCCGCAGGCAACATCGGCACCACGATCTTCCACCCGGTCGGCACCTGCAAGATGGGGCGCGAAGACGATCCGAGCGCGGTGACCGATGCCCGCCTGCAAGTGTTGGGGTTGGGCGGCCTGCGCGTGGTCGATGCATCGATCATGCCGACCATCACCTCCGGCAACACCAGCTCGCCGACGATCATGATCGCGGCACGCGGCGCGCAGATGATCCGCGAGGACCGACTGCGGTCAGCCTGAAGTTGCAGACGGGGCGCCAGCCGCGCTGCATTTGCTGGCGCCGGTATTACCAATCAAGCTGACAGACTAGTATGTAGCTCGGGGTGCGGTGATTAGCCAACCCGCCCAGTTTTCTTGTCAAGAGTGAAGGAGCAGCGGCAACCCGTTCTGGGCAGGAAAGCAACGAAGCCGATCGTTGCGGCTGTTCTGCGATAAGCGATCGATTACCAGGGCGGAGAAACGCGGGTCAGAGTGCAGAAGGAAGTGTTTGCAGGTGCGGAAGTTTGCGGCGCCAATTTGTCGCTCAAGCATTTGCCTCGACGCACAAATCACGCAGGCAGCAGCCAAGGATCTCTGCGACCACGGTGATTGGGAACGGGCCCGCAGACTTCAGCACCTGCACGGTGGATCTGGAGACCACACAGACCGATTTTGACATCCGCTACGGCATGCGACGCCTGCAGCCGCCCGGGACGATGGTGGTGCCGCTCCCGCCCGAGACCATCGTGCCCCTGTGCGCGCCGGCGCTGATAAACGGCGATCATCCGATCCGCAAGACCCGTGACCTCGCCTTCCATACCCTGATCCACGGCGAGGTATGTCTGGTCGGCTGGCGAGAATTGATACGGCGACACCGCACGGTCAAGCTCGACATTTCCCGCGGCCTGCTCTTCGATCGGTCGTTCATGGCTATCAGCGCGGCGGTCGACGGGCTCGACGTATGCCTATAGAGCTTGTTGCTGGCCCGGCGAGATCTCGAGGCCAGCGAGCTTGTGGCACCGCTCGGCCTCTTCGGGCCGCAAATGCGGGTTTACACGTTCAACATGCTGAGGCCCCGGGCCGATCTGGCCAAGATCAGGGACTTCCAACAGTGGTTGTTCCGCGAGTCGGAACAGGGCGCGAAATTCGCTCGCGCTCGCCGAAGGGTTTGTGAGCCCAGGCCGGCGGCGAGGGCGGCGAATTGCTTGCCGCGCTTGTCGATGCTGAACTGTTCGCGCTCATCCGGCGCATTCAGCAGCGCTTTGATGCCTAGATGTCTTTGCGCGTTGAAATTTGAGGAGGCCCCGGAAATCTGAACAGGGCGAGAAGTGAATGCTGCTTCCGTGATAAAGCCCAAGAATCGTGCCGACAAGGAGACCGTAGCATGAGCAGAAAACCACGCTGGAACCACTCGCCGGCATTGAAAGCCGAGGTGGCGCTGGAATGGTCAGGTCGCAGGATCGAGGACTTGCAGTTCGCGCTCGCTGAGAGCCTCAAGCGGCAGGTGTCGGCCGGATTGCAGCTGCTCAAATTGAGCAAGCTGGGCAGCAACTCAGGCAGAGGTCTTGTCCGTGAGTTATGCCCACGGGCGGCCGCTCCACTCATACACCTGCCACTGGAGCCCCAGAGACTCATCCGGCAGCTTGGGGTCGCTATGCAAATCTCTCCATAGCGACCCCTATGCGCAGATCCCAACTATGCGGATGTTGGATGAGTAGGGCTTGGTTGATTCAGAGCCAGCGTGGCATCAGGCCCGGCTGGGCAACGCCGATCTGGACATAGTTTCCGCCGTTTTGTGCAGTGGTGGTCCCACTTGAGGAGACCGCCATGGGAAACACACGTTCGTCCAAGCACGCCAGCATCGATTGGCTCGCCAAAGGGCCACTTGCCCCGCACATCGATGAGTTCATGCTGTATCTCGCAAACCGGGACTACGCAGCGAACACGTTCTGCAACTATCTCGGCGTTGTTAGCCACTTTGCGCAGTGGATGCACGGTCGTCGGCTACGGTTGCAAAGCATCGACGAAGCGCTGGTCGCCAAGTTTACTGATCAGCATCTGCCGCGTTGCCACTGCTCGGGTCCGGTTCAGCGAGATCGTCGTACGCTCAGCGCCGCGCTGGGGCATCTCTTGGCTGTGTTGCGTGCTCAGGGCGCCATTGCTCCAGTCATGGTGAGTTCGAAGCCCGTGGACGAAGAACTCCGCCGCTACGATGCGTACATGGACCATGTGCGGGGCTTGGCACCCAAGACCCGAGAGGCGGCCTTGCGCATCGTGGGAAGGCTGCTGACGGCCCGCTTCGGCGACGCGGCCATCGACATTGCCGCAATCGAGCCTGATCAGGTTCGCACTTTCTTCGCGCAACAGGCCAAGCTCTACAGCAAACCGGCAAGCACCGGCACGGTGATTGCGTCGCTACGCGGGTACTTCCGCTACCGCGTTTCCCTGGGCGACGCGGTGCACGGGTTGATCGGCGTGCTGTCCTACCCCGCCAACTGGCAGTTGTCCTCGCTTCCCAAGACGCTCATGCCCGGGGAGGTCGAGCAACTGGTCAACTCGCTCGGCAAGCCGGGCCGATCACTGCGACGCACCGACGCCATCGTGCGCTGCGCCTTGGATCTCGGACTTCGTAGCGGCGAGATCGCCCATATCAGCCTCGATGACATCGACTGGCGCGCTGGCACGATTACGCTGCGCCACACCAAGGGCCGCCGTGACGATGTCCTGCCGCTGCCAGCGACCACCGGCGCGGCCATCGTGGCTTACCTGGAACAGGAACGTCCCAAGACCCGCAATCGAGCGGTGTTCGTGCGCCACCAAACGCCGCGCGGTGAACCCGTCGGACCGGACCTGGTACGCAAGGCGATTCGCCAGGCCTTTGCGCATGCCGGATTGCCCTACACCCGTTCGCACCTGCTCCGTCACACCATGGCCAATCGATTGCTGGCAGGTGGTGCCTCCCTCAAGGAAGTGGCCGACGTATTGCGTCACCGCTCTCTCAACACCACGATGATTTACGCCAAGCTCGACAGCCGCAACCTCGCCGAGGTCGCCCTGGCTTGGCCGGGGAGCGCAGCATGAGCCCGGACACCACCCTGCAGGCGCTGGTCGAACGATATCTGGATGAACGTCACCGGCTGGGCTTCTCCGCACAGACCCAGGCTTATGCCCTGCGCAGCTTCGTCCGCCATGTCCAGGCCGTCGGCCATCATGGCCCGATTACGCTGGATGTCATGGCTGGCTGGGCGCGCTGCGACAGCCATGCCAGCAGCGATCCGCACACCTGGGCGCGTCGGCTGAAGCTGTTGCGCTCATTCACGCATTGGCTGGTCCAGTTCGAGCCGTCAACCGAGGTTCCCGGCGATGCCATCTTCGGCCGTCTGCCCGAGCGGCAGGCGCCACACATTTACAGTGAGCAGGAGATCATCGACCTGCTGGCTGCCGCGCGGCAGCTTGGTCCATCGCCCGGTCCGCGCGGCATCATCTACGAGACGCTGTTTGGCCTGCTTGCCAGCACCGGAATGCGGATCTCCGAGGCGCTGGCACTCACCAACGCCGATGTCGACCTCAAGCGCGGGATGCTCACGATTCACCAGGCCAAGTTCGGTAAATCGCGTCAGATTCCCCTACACCCCAGCACTGTGGAAGCCCTGCGCCTCTATCGAGGGCAGTGCGATTTGGCTGGCTTATCTGCACGGGACGAGGCCCCCTTCTTCGTCGGCACGCGAGGTCGCCGACGGGGAACGCCTCTGGGCGACCGGCAAGTGCATCGCGTCTTCACCGAATTGCGAGAACGGTTGGGCTGGCGCAACCGGGGCGCTCACCATGCCCCGCGCATCCATGACCTGAGGCATACCTTCGTCGTGCGCCGCATCCTGCTGTGGCAGGCACAGGGGGTGGACGTCGATCAAGCGATGCTATCGCTATCGACCTACGTCGGGCATGCGATGGTGACCAACACCTACTGGTACCTCTCGGCGGTACCGGAGTTGATGGCGCTGGCCGCAGGGCGATTCGAGACGTTCATGTCGCTATCGGAGGTGCACCATGCGTAATGCCATCGCACCCAATCCGCCGTCGTTTGCCGCACTGGTGCAACAGTTCTTCACCGAGCATCTGGTCACGCAACGGGCGGTCAGCCCGCGCACGGTGGCCTGCTACCGCGACGCCTTGATGTTGTTCCTGGACTTCGCCAGCCACAAGCTGGGCAAGACGCCGACCAGCCTGCAATTGATCGACATCCGGCCCGAACTGATCCTGGCGTTCCTGGATCACCTTGAGCAGGAGCGGCATAACGGGGTTCGCAGCCGGAACCTGAGACTGACCGCGCTGCGTGCGTTCCTGAAATTCGCCGGACGGCGCGACGTGGCCTCGCTGCATGTGGTCGAGCAGGCATTGGGGATTCCAATGAAACGGTTCGAGCGGCCGATGTTGGGCTACCTCACGCGGGATGAGATGGTCGCGGTGTTGGGGCAACCCGGAGAAAGCTGGTCCACGCAGCGAGATCACCTACTGTTGGCCATGCTCTACAACACCGGCGCGCGGGTCTCCGAGATCATTGGCGTGCGCGTGGTCGACGTCGTCCTTGACGGCGCCGCCTGCGTCCACCTGCAAGGCAAGGGGCGCAAGTTGCGCTCGGTGCCGCTGTGGGCTCGTACTGTCGTGGAGATTCGCGCCTGGCTGCGGCTGAACCCGACGCTTCGCGGCGAGGCTGCCCTGCTGCCCAACCGTGATGGGCGAGCGATGTCGCGATCCAACGTTGCCCAGCGTCTGACTCTCGCTGTCGCTCGTGCGGCTGTCCAAGAACCCAGCCTCCTCAACAAGCGGGTTTCGCCGCACGTGCTGCGCCACACCACAGCGATGCACCTGCTGCAGTCGGGCGTCCCCTTCAACGTGATCGCGCTGTGGCTCGGGCACGAGAGCACGACGACCACCCATCGCTACGTCGAAGCCGACCTCGCAATGAAGGAGAAGGCGCTCGCCCGACTGGAAGCGCCCGACACACGGATACCTCGGTATCAGGCGCCGGATTCACTCATGCGTTTTCTGAAAACGCTGTAACTATGCGCAGCAACGCCGGCCTGAACAGCGGCCGGTGCTGCGATTCTCAGGGCGTGTGTGCATAGTTGGGATCTGCGCATAGGGGTCGATTTGAGCCGATCAGGGGTCGTCTCAGAAAACGGAGAATAAAGCACGTTAAGCCGATGGCATTGGTCGCAGCGGTCTGAACTTACCTGCGCCGATCTTGGCGCTGCTGCGCCACAGGTAATCGCCGGTCAGGTTGATGTGCTCCCAGCCCAGCGGCGACAGGTACTGCAACAGGGCGTCATCGACAGCGTGGCCATGCCCACGCAAGGCGTTCGCCGCCCGCTCCAGATAGACCGTGTTCCACAACACGATGGCGGCCGTCAACAGGTTGAGGCCGCTGGCCCGGTAGCGTTGCTGCTCGAAACTGCGGTCGCGTATTTCGCCCAGGCGGTTGAAGAACACGGCACGGGCGAGCGCGTTTCGGGCCTCGCCCTTGTTCAGCCCGGCATGCACGCGGCGGCGCAGCTCGACGCTTTGCAGCCAGTCCAGAATGAACAGCGTGCGCTCGATGCGCCCCAACTCGCGCAAGGCCACGGCAAGTCCGTTCTGGCGCGGGTAGCTGCCAAGCTTCCTGAGCATCAGCGAGGCCGTCACCGTCCCCTGCTTGATCGAGGTGGCCAGCCGCAGGATGTCGTCCCAATGGGCACGGACATGCTTGATGTTGAGCGTGCCGCCAATCATGGGCTTCAGCGCCTCATAGGCAGCCTCGCCCTTCGGGATGTAGAGCTTGGTGTCGCCCAGATCGCGGATGCGCGGCGCGAAGCGAAAGCCCAGCAGGTGCATCAGCGCGAACACGTGATCGGTGAAGCCCGCCGTATCGGTGTAGTGCTCTTCGATGCGAAGGTCGGATTCGTGGTATAGCAGGCCGTCGAGCACGTAGGTCGAGTCGCGCACGCCGACGTTGAGCACCTTGGTGTGGAACGGCGTGTACTGGTCGGAGATGTGGGTGTAGAACGTTCGCCCAGGGCTGCTGCCGTATTTCGGGTTGATGTGGCCCGTGCTCACGGCCTTGCTGCCGGTTCGGAAATTCTGGCCATCCGACGAGGACGTGGTGCCGTCGCCCCAGTGCTCTGCAAAGGGATGCCGGAACTGCGCATTGACCAGCTCAGCCAGCGCCGTCGAGTAAGTTTCATCGCGGATGTGCCAAGCCTGCAGCCAGGCCAGCTTGGCGTAGGTCGTGCCGGGGCAGGATTCCGCCATCTTGGTCAGGCCGAGGTTGACTGCGTCGGCCAGGATAGTGGTCAGCAGCAGGTTCTTGTCTTTGGCTAGGTCACCCGACTTGAGGTGCGTGAAGTGACGGGTGAAGCCCGTCCACTCGTCCACTTCCAGAAGCAGCTCGGTGATCTTGACGTGCGGCAGGATCATCGCCGTCTGGTCAATCAGGGCCTGCGCGGTGTCGGGCACCGCCGCATCGAGCGGCGTGATCTTCAGACCTGACCCCGTGATGATGGCGTCCGGCAGTTCGTTGGCCAGCGCCATGCAGTTGACCGTGGCGAGCTGGGTTTCCAGCAGCGTCAGCCGGTCGTGCAGGTATTGGTCGCAGTCGGTGGCCACGGCCAGCGGCAATTCGCGGGCCTGCTTGAGGCTGGCGAACTTCGCGGGCGGGACCAGGTAGTCCTCGAAGTCCTTGAACTGGCGCGAGCCTTGCACCCAGATGTCGCCCGAGCGCAGCGCGTTCTTCAGCTCCGACAGTGCGCACAGTTCGTAGTAGCGCCGGTCGATGCCGGTGTCGGTCATCACCAGCTTCTGCCATCGCGGCTTGATGAAGTCGGTCGGCGCATCGACGGGCACCTTGCGGGCATTGTCGCTGTTCATGCCGCGTAGCACCTCGATGGCGTCGAGCACGTTCTTGGCGGCAGGCGCGGCCCGCAGCTTGAGCACGTTGAGGAATTCTGGCGCGTAGCGGCGCAACGTTGCGTAGTTCTCGCCGATGCGATGCAGGAAATCGAAGTCCTCGGGCTGCGCGAGCCGCTGCGCCTCAGTGACGCTCTCGGCAAAGGCGTCCCACGACATGACCGCCTCGATGGCGGCAAACGGGTCGCTGCCCGCCTGCTTGGCCTCGATCAGCGCCTGGCCGATGCGGCCGAACAGGCGCACCTTGGCATTGATCGCTTTGCCGGCTGCCTGGAACTGCTGTTGATGCTTGTTCCTGGCAGCGTTGAACAGTTTGCCGAGAATCCGATCGTGCAGGTCGATGATTTCGTCGGTGACGGTGGCCATGCCCTCGATGGCGAGTGCCACCAAGGTGGCGTAGCGGCGCTGTGGCTCGAACTTTGCCAGGTCGGCGGGCGTCATCTGGCCGCCCTCGCGAGCGATCTTCAGCAGGCGGTTCTGATGTACCAGGCGCTCGATGCCGGAAGGCAGATCGAGTGCCTGCCACGCCTTGAGGCGGTCGATGTGTTCAAGCATGTGCCGCGAGTTCGGCTTGGCTGGAGACTGACGCAGCCAGGCCAGCCAGGTCGCCTTGCCGCTCTCACGGCGCTTGAGCAGATCGTCGAGGCGGCGGCGATGCGCGTCCGACAGCGGATCGACCAAGGCGTCGTAGATGCGCCGGTTGGCGCGGGTGATCGCCTCGGCGCAGATGCGCTCGATGGCGTTTAACGCGGGCAGGATGATCGACTGCCGCTGCAGATGGTCGATCACGGCATCGGCCAGCACGACGCCTTTGTCGGTTTGCATGGCTAATTCGGTCAGCGTCCGTACCGCCTGCCGGTAGTGGCTCATCGTGAAGGTCTGAAAGCCGAATACCGTTTGCAGCTCGATCAAGTGCTCGCGCCGGGTCTGTTCCCGCTGCCCATACTCGCCCCAGCTTTCGACGCCGACCTTGAGCTGGTCGGCGATCAGTTTCAGCAATGGCGGGAACGGCGACTGATCGACGCCAAGGATGATGCCGGGAAAGCGCAAGGGCACCTCGAATAACCCGAGGGTTTCAGTGAATCCCACGACGCAATGATGACGGCGACCAATTTCGGCCCAATTCCTCTGGCAAACCACCGCGTTTCTCGGCGGAGTTGCCCCGTTTTTGCATCGAATCGCCCCAGGCATCGGCGATTCGGCCCATTTCGGGCGTCAGAAGGCCTCGATTCCGGCCTTCCGGAAGTAGACCAGCCGCTTCAAGTTGTAGCAGGCAGCCATCATCGTCATCGCAAAGTTCGCCCGCGCCCGACCGATGGTACGCAGCAACTTGCCGCCCATCTGTTCGATGGCGGCAAAGACATGCTCGACCCGGGCGCGCGTTTTGGCGATGCGCTGGTTACGCCGCTGCTGGCACTCGGTCAGCGGCTTGTTGCGTTTGCCCTTCCTCTGGATCTGGTTACGAAAGCCGTTCTCCTTCAGCCAGGCTTCACGCGCCTCGGACGGGTAGCCCCGGTCGGCATAGACGTCCCGACTCGTGTTGCCCGCATCGAAGACGTTGTCGAAGTGCTGGCTATCGTGCGTACTCGCGGTGTCGGTCTCGATTCGGCGAATGATCTTGTATTTCTTGTCGACGTTGATCGAGAGCTTGTAGCCGAAGTGGTTCTTGCCGTGCTTCTTCGTCCAGGTCGCATCGATGTCCTTCTGGCGGCGCTTGGCCGGCTTCCAGTCGGCGGGCATCGCACCGTGCTCGATCAGCGCCTTCTCGCCCCGGCTGTTGTGCTGCTTGGGGGCGGGGACCAAAGTGGCGTCGATGATCTGACCGCCGCGCGCGATGAAACCCTTCTTCAGCAACTGCGCCGAGACACCGTCAAAGAGCGCCTTGGCGCCCGCTTCACCAATCCGGTTCTCGAAGGTCCACACCGTGGTGCGGTCCGGGACGTGGGTCGCGTTCGCCAGTCCGCAGAAGCGCTTGTAGCTCATGCGGTCGAGCAACTGGTACTCCATCTGCTCGTCGGACAGGTTGTACAGGCGCTTGAGCACCAGGATCCGTACCATCGTCTCGGTCGGGTACGGCGGACGCCCGCCCTGCGCGCTCACCGGGCGCGGCGCAACCTCATCCACCTCGGCCGCCAACGACGCAAAGTCGATGTGCGACTCGATGTCGGTCAGCGGGTCGCCCAGCGCGTCGATCTTCTTGCGGTGATGCTCGTCAGCGAACAGGTCAGTCTTGATAGCGCTACGCGGTTTCATCGGTGCAGGCTGCAGGGTTCAGGACGTCGTGATTTTACCAAAGGCGGGCGGAGCAGAGGTTTTTCGAGGCACCCGCAAGTAGGAAAGCTGAACGGCGAAGCCGAGGCGGTTGGCCGAGCCGCGCCGCTGCCGGATAAGGTCAGACTCGCTGAACGTGTAGTGACGGATCAACTCATCCTTGGTGTCCGGCAACGCCAGCAGGCTTTCGCGCTCGGCAGCAGACAGGATCGAACGGCGAGGCATGTCAGGTTTCTCGCAAGTACTGGTAAAGCGTTTCGCGGCTGATGCCGAACTCGCGGGCGAGCTTGGCCTTCTGCTCGCCCGCCGCGATACGCCGTTTCAGTTCCTCGATCTTTTCACTGTTCAGAGACTTCTTGCGCCCCCGATAGGCCCCGCGCTGCTTGGCGAGCGCGATCCCCTCGCGCTGCCGCTCGCGGATGAGCGCCCGCTCGAACTCAGCGAAGGCGCCCATCACCGACAGCATCAGGTTCGCCATCGGCGAATCCTCGCCGGTGAAAGTCAGGGACTCCTTGACGAATTCGATGCGCACGCCGCGCTGGGTGAGGCCCTGCACCAGGCGGCGAAGGTCATCGAGGTTGCGCGCCAGGCGATCCATGCTGTGCACCACCACCGTGTCGCCCTCACGTACAAAGGCGAGCAGTCGCTCCAACTCGGGGCGCTGTATGTCCTTTCCCGACGCCTTGTCGGTGAACAGCCGGTCCACCGTGACCTGCTCGAGTTGGCGTTCCGGGTTCTGGTCGAAGCTGCTGACCCGGACGTAGCCGATACGCTGACCGTGCAAGGGGCCTCCTGCGGGCGATGTGTCAGGAACAAATCTATAACCCTTGGCGGCATGCGTCAATCAATGCGTGATAGGACTCTATCCTGACGCATTGGTGCCGGGCGACCTGACGCCCGGTTAGGGTATAGCCCAGCCTGACGCGCACGAATGCCACCGGCTTAGCGCGCTCGATTTTCCGTTTTCCGAGACGCCTCCACCGTTGCCAGCGGCAGGAAGAGCGTGAACGGTGAGTCGGGCAAAGCGATGAAGCCATGATGTCGGTAGAAGGCCGCTGCCGCCTCGTCCTTGGCATCCACGATCAAGGCATAGGCGGCAATCTCGGAACGGACAGCACGGTCGAGCGCATCGGCCAGCAGTGCGCCGCCCAGCCCTTGCCCTTTGAAAGCCTGATCGACGGCCAAGCGGCCCATGCGAACCGCTGGGACGGTCGGATAGCGCGGCAGCTTCTTGCCGACACTGGCCGGGAGATCGGTCAGCAGCAGGCTTGCCGACGCCAGCGTGTAGTAGCCCGCGATGCGCTGCCCTTCCGCCAATGCCACGAAGCAGGCAGCCACACGGCGGCGAACATCTTGGGTGACTTGTTCCCGCAGATAGCGCTCAAGCGGTTCTGAACCGCAGTTGAACGCTGCGCGAACATGCGCGGCATCGAGCGGCGTGAGCCGGAACGGTGCGCTGCTCATTCAGTACGCAAGAGCTTGCGGCGACGGGCGAAAGCGCGTTCCAAGGCCGGGCCCAGTTGCGGCGGCGACAGCAACGCTTGTGCAAAGCACTCCTGATCGGCCAGCGACAGGCGGATGACCTCGGCTTGCTCGATGGCGCGTTGCGCGGCGTCCTGGACGGCAGCGACCACGAAATCAGTCATGGTGCGCCCCTGAAGTTCAGCGGCGCGCTTGAGCATCGAATGCAGATCGGTGCTGATCCGGGCTTCGAGGCGAGCGGTAGAAATGGCTGCGGGCATAGTCTTGTCCTCCTGCCGAAATGATACGGCAGATCGCCGTACATGGCCACGCCACGACCATACGATTTTTCCGTTTCGTGAGCTGACCCCTTCTACGTCACCACCACCTATGACGCGCTCAACCGTCCGAGCGCGATCAAGGAACTGGGTACGACCAACCTGGCCACCTACGCCTACGACGACCTCTCCCGTCGCACCACGGTCACGCTGGGCAACGGCACCACCACCAGCTACGGCTACAGCCCCCAGGGCGCGCTCGCCAGCCTCAGCCACAGCCTCGCTGGCACCGCGCAGGACCAGACCCTCACCTACACCCGCAACCCCGTGCAGGAAATCGTGAGCCAGAGCTGGACCAACGACCTGTACCAATGGACGGGCTACGCCAACGGCACCCAGAGCTACACCGCCAACGGCCTGAACCAATACACCACCGCGGCCGGCGCCACGCTCACCCACGACGCCCGGGGCAACCTGACCGGCGACGGGGTGTGGACCTACACCTTCGACGCCGACAACAAGCTCAAGAGCGCGACCAAGACCGGCTACGCCGCCACGCTCGCCTACGACGCCGAAGGCCGGCTGCGCCGCACCACGCTGGCCGGCACCGTCACCGATCTCGCCTACGACGGTGTGGATCTGGTGGCCGAGTACGACGGCGCGGGCACGCTCTTGCGCCGCTATGTGCACGGCCCCGGCGTGGATGAACCGCTCGTGTGGTACGAAGGCAGCACGACCACCGCCAAGAGCTGGCTCTACGCCGATCACCTGGGCAGCATCATCGGCACGGCCAACAGCGCCGGCACCAGCACCGCGATCCACAGCTACGGCCCGTTCGGCGAACCGAACGTCACCACCGGCGTGCGCTTCCGCTACACCGGGCAGCAGTACCTGGGCGGGTTGAACCTGTACTACTACAAGGCGCGGTTCTACTCGCCGGCGCTGGGGCGCTTCCTGCAGACCGACCCGATCGGCACGGCCGACGACCTGAACCTGTATGCGTATGTGGGCAACAACCCGGTCAACTTCAGTGATCCGACGGGGTTGATCGCGGTCGAGGCCGACATGCTGATCGGTAAGATCAGCGACTCGTCCTTTGGCCGTGGAATACAGGGCGTCGTCGATTCAAATCCCTCGGCAGGCAACTTCTTCGGATGGATGGTCAGCAAGGGCCTGGAGAATGCCGCCAATAGTCCGCTTAACCTGCCGATGCATGATGCTCAGGGGAATGTTGTAGGCTATGTGGGCGTTGGGCCGGGGGTGATTGGGAGGACTGGTGCTGGAACTCAGGCCGCAAAGGGGGTAGTACGTGGTGGCGAGAACGCCGCTGCGGCTACTGGCCGGCAGGCGCACAAAGATCTGGCCGAGCGTGTGGCACAGAAGCCAGGCTGGCAGTCCGAACCCAGACTTGTCGGTGCCGATGGGAAGGTTTATAAACCCGATGTTGTCACGCCGGGGGGGCGTATTCTTGAGCTGAAGCCGAATACACCATCAGGTCGCTCGGCTGGTGCACGCCAAGTCCAGAACTACGAGGAGCAACTGGGTATGCGTGGCCGCGTTATCTACTACGAGCCCAGGCGATGAGCGCGGCTTCGATTATTGCTCGCCTTGATTGCGAGCTGGCCCCGATTGGTTTTAGCCGAGAGAAGACCACGTGGAATCGTGAGCAGCATTCGTTGGTGGAAGTCATCGACATCCAGACTAGCAAGGTTGGTGATGCGGTGACCATGAACGTAGGCGTTCTATCTCGACCGATCTACTTCGCATGCTGGGGTCGCGATGCTGATGCGTTCGTTGAAGAACCTTTCTGCACGGTTCGTGCGCGTGTGGGGCAACTCCTGGATGGCAAGGATCGTTGGTGGGACGTAAGCAGCACAGGCGTCGCCGACGAAATGGCCGATTGCCTTGTAGCGCGGATTCTCCCGTTCCTTGAACACATGCGGTCGTTGGAAGCGATGCGCGATTGGCTTGCCTCCACGGGCATGCCATCGGCGAAGAACCCGCTGTCGTCGATTTGCTTCGCAGTGCTGCTTTCTCAGTTAGGCGATATCGGCGCTGCTTGTACAGCACTGGCTGAGTTGGAGCGCAAGGCGCTGGGTGCGTGGAAGGTCAGAGCGCAGGAAGTTGCTGTACGAATTGGTTGCGGGGATATTCGAGGGAAATAAGGGACGCACCACGGTTTGGGGGTGACTTGACCGTGGTGCGCCTGATTACACCGCCATCTGTCCGACCGCGGCCGGCCCGGTCGCAGTCACCAGCTACGCTAGAAGAAATAGGGGACGCACCACGGTTTAGGGGAGTGACTTGGCCGTCGAAAAGGAATAGGGGACGTACCACGGTTTAGGGAAGTGACTTGCCGGTGGCGCGTCTGACTATACCGCCACCGGCAAGCTTCTGAAGGCCTGGGGCCCGGCAGTGACCGCCGCGGCCACCACCTGCCCGACAGCCGCCGCCCCGGTTGCGGTCACCGACTACGCCTACGACGACCTCGACCGCCTGATCCGCGTCACCGAGGCACTGCCCGCGGGCGAGGGCGGCAACCGCGTCACCGAGACGGTGTACAACGCCGACGACAGCGTGCACCAGGTCAAGCGGGCGGTCGGCACGGCGCTGGCACAAACCTACGCCACCACCACCTACAGCGCCAACGGCCTGCCGGTCACACTGACCGACGCCAAGGGCAACCGCACCACCTACGAATACGACGGCCACGACCGCCGGGTCAGGCTGCGCTACCCGCACCCGAGCACCGTCAATACCTCATCGACCACCGACTACGAGCAGTACGGCTACAACGCCGTCGGCAGCCTCACGAGCCACAGGAAGCGCAGCGGCGAGACGGTCACCTTCGCCTACGACAACCTGCACCGCCTGACCAGCCGCAGCTACCCCACGGCCGCCGACAACATCGCCTTCGCCTACGACCTGCTGGGCCGTCGCACCCAGGCCAGGTACGCCGACAACAGCCACACCGTGGCCTACGTGTGGGATGCGGCCGGGCGCCTGACCAGCACCGCGGCCGGTGGCAAGACGCTCGCCTACCAGTACGACCCGGCAGGCAACCGCACGCGCACCACGTGGCCGGAGACGGCGTTCTACGTCACCACCACCTACGACGCGCTCAACCGTCCGAGCGCGATCAAGGAACTGGGTACGACCAACCTGGCCACCTACGCCTACGACGACCTCTCCCGTCGCACCACGGTCACGCTGGGCAATGGCACCACCACCAGTTACGGCTACAGCCCCCAGGGCGCGCTCGCCAGCCTCAGCCACAACCTCGCTGGCACCGCGCAGGACCAGACCCTCACCTACACCCGCAACCCCGTGCAGGAAATCGTGAGCCAGAGCTGGACCAACGACCTGTACCAATGGACGGGCTACGCCAACGGCACCCAGAGCTACACCGCCAACGGCCTGAACCAATACACCACCGCAGCCGGTGCCACGCTCACCCACGACGCCCGGGGCAACCTCACCGGCGACGGGGTGTGGACCTACGCCTTCGACGCCGACAACAAGCTCAAGAGCGCGACCAAGACCGGCTACGCCGCCACGCTCGCCTACGACGCCGAAGGCCGGCTGCGCCGGACCACCCTGGCCGGCGCGATCACCGATCTCGCCTACGACGGCGTCGATCTGGTGGCCGAGTACGACGGCGCGGGTACGCTCCTGCGCCGCTATGTGCACGGCCCCGGCGTGGATGAACCGCTGGTGTGGTACGAAGGCAGCACGACCACCGCCAAGAGCTGGCTCTACGCCGATCACCTGGGCAGCATCATCGGCACGGCCAACAGCGCGGGCACCAGCACCGCGATCCACAGCTACGGCCCCTTCGGCGAGCCGAACGTCACCACCGGCGTGCGCTTCCGCTACACCGGGCAGCAGTACCTGGGTGGGTTGAACCTGTACTACTACAAGGCGCGGTTCTACTCGCCCGCCCTGGGGCGCTTCCTGCAGACGGACCCGATCGGCACGGCCGATGATCTGAACCTGTATGCGTATGTGGGGAACAACCCGGTCAACTTCAGTGATCCGACAGGGTTGATCGCGGCCGAGGCTCAGATGTTGGTTGGCAAGGTGGGGGCCACGAGCGAGGGGCAATTCGCCCTGGGTTTCGTCCCCGGTTATGATCTCTACTCGGCCTATCAGAACCCGAACGCATCGATGCTCGACTACGGCATCGGGGTGCTGGGCATCATTCCTGGCATGGGCAAGGGCGCAGGGTTGGCGCTCAAGGCCGGGGATAATCTGGTTGGGGCCGTTGCAAAGGAAGTAACGCTATCGCGCGCGCTTCATGGTGAAGCAGCTCAGCATGCTGCTGATGCAATCAACGCGGGTAAGCCTAGCGTTCTAACGATAGATCGTGCTGGGGCAGCAGCAAATCGGCAGGCTTCTATCGGTGCTTTTGCTAAGGTCCCGGGGAAGCACTTAGACGAGTACCCGCCCGCCATGTTCAAAGAGGGCGGAGCTGGTGCGAGTGTTCGGCCGATCAATCCACGGGATAACATGTCGGCTGGCGCTTGCTTAGGAAATGCGTGCCGAGGCTTGCCTGATGGTAGCCGTGTTCGAATCAATGTTGGAGATTGAGGGTGGCGACGACGATTAGTTTTGAAGTGGCGTACAGCCAACTTGTGGTCTTCGCCAGTGCCCTCCAGCTGCCGTTTAACGATTGGACTGATCGTCACGTTTCGCAAGGGTTTGCCTGGCGGCCAGGCAGTGTCTCGTTTCGCTCCATGAACGAGGCGGGCCGGCATTCGGTCGAGATCATCGTTACCGACCATGTTGGGGCTGTTCATCCCAAGGCTTTACGTGCGGTGGAGGTGCCTTTTGACATTCCCGCTGATGGGGCGGTCGAGGTTGGGAGTATCGTCGAAACGATCCCTTTGTCTCTGCCGGCTGGTTCGTATCTTTTGCGCTGCGAGTTCCTGCAGCCCGAAGGCACTGATAGCACCCGTGTGCGATTAACGTTCGGCAAATGGGATGCTCCCCACTTTGCCATCGTTCGCGCAGACCCTGAGTTGTCGGTTGAAGGTGAATTGTTAACAACAGCTCAGCCTGCATTCTGCTGATCGACTTTTGTTCCTGCCACAAGAGATGCGAAGGAAATAGGGGTGCGCCACGGTTTGGAGGAGTGATTTAACCGTGGTGTGCCTGACTACACCGCCATCACCCAGGCGCTGCCACGGCAGCCCGAGCACCAGCGCGTCGAACTGCGCCCGGGTGAGTGCGACACCGCCCTGGCCCTCGGTCCAGTGAAACCGGCCCTGGTTCAGGCGCCGGCATGCGAGCCACACCCCGAAGCCATCATGGACCAGCACCTTCAAGCGGGTGCCGCGCCGATTGCTGAAGAGATAGGCGTGATGCGGCTGCGCCTCGCCGAACACGCGCACCACCTGCGCGAGCAACGTGTCCATGCCTGCGCGCATGTCCAGTGGCGCGGCCGACAGCCACAGCGCCTCGATGCGGATCATGCGAGCCACTCGCGCAACCACGTCCCGCACGCATCGGCGGCCTGGATCGGCCACTCGAGCTTGACGCGGGCGTTGCCACGCTGCGCTTCGACGCGGATCACCGGTACCTCGGCTGCGTGAGCGATCTGCACGGGGTCAAAGCCCGGTTCAGCCAACGCGGTGAGCGCTGCGCTGTCAGCCTTGTGCCGGCTCGGTGGCTTGATGCCGCGCTCGCGCATCCAGCGATGGACCTGGTTGGCGTTCAGGCCGTTGGCCAGGGCTACACCGGCCACCGAGCCGCCGGGCTCACGACAGGCTGCGACCACCGACTGCTTGAATACCTCGCTGTGCGTACGCCGGGCTCGGCGCGAGATAACGACGTCCATAGTGTCCACCATCAAAATTGATGGACACGATCTTCAATGGGCTAAGCAGTTGCGGGAAGGTGAGTTTGCCGGGTGCTTACGAACCCACGCCCCAGCGCTTGATAAACATGAACTACGCAGTAACGGTGGGGGATACTCTGTATAGATTTATCATACTCGCGGCAGCACGTTGAGCCAGAGCACCGAAATCCTACGCAAAAGTCATGACAGCGCTGGCAGAGCGCCTCCGACAGGCTGCCTTGTTCCTGACGTGATCACGCACGTCCTCCCGAGTTGCCTGCAGGCTGCAACACAACAATTTTGCGACTATCACATTTTGAACATGCGATCGGATCGTCGTCATCTCCGGTCGCGCTGTGCTTGGAGATAGCTTGAAAACAGAGATACCTGACGTTGTATCGCCCGATCCCTACCCCGAACTGCCGGTAGAACGAGGACCTCACGGCCGCGGCGTAGGGCGCTGGGTAGTGAATGAGAAGCACCGTTACTTAGCACGCTACCTAGACGCCACGCGCGAAGCGCAGAAGAAGTTCAAGCAGCGGGTGCTGATTGACCCATTCTGCGGTCCTGGTCGCGTTCAGGTTGAGGGCGAGAGCTTCACGCGGGACGGCGGTTCGGTCGCGGCTTACCGCCAGTCTGTACGCTCCGGCGCACCATTCACAAAGTTGCTCGTGGGCGACATTGAACCCGACCGAGTCCACGCCAACGAAATGAGGCTTAAGGCCGCGGGCGCAAACATACAAAGCTTCGTGGGACCGGCCAAGCAGACCGTTGACGAGATGGCCAAGGCTGTCCCTTTTGGAGCCCTAGCGCTCGCATACATTGATCCCTACAACCTAGAGTTCCTGTCATTCTCGATTATCGAGCGGCTTGCCAAGCTACAGTACGTGGACTTCGCAGTCCACTTCAGCTTGATGGACCTGACGCGCAATATCGACATGGAACTGGACCCCAAGCGGGACCGGTTTGACGATGCGCTGCCGGGCTGGCGCCTTGCCGCACCGATCGACGAGCTGTCCAAGTCGAGACTCCCCACCTGGTTCTTCGACGCTTGGTGCAGGGCGGTTGGAGCCTTGGGATTCAGGATCAGCGGGCAGATGCCGCTGATCAGCGACGGCAAAGGGCGCTCGATTTACCGCCTGGTCTTCTTCTCGCGCCATCCCCTGCCGGACCGCATCTGGAACGACATCGCCCGCAGCGGGAATCTGGACCTGTTCTCTAACTGATCACGCCTGCAACCGCAGGACGCCACAGCGTCCTGCGCGCATCTGTCCTTGATTAGTGGACGAATGGACACTATAATTTTGTCATGGCTCGAACCAACAATGACGCTCTGCATCTGCGCCGCCTCCGTGACCTCTACGCCCGCGTGGGTTGCATCCCCTCGTACAGCGAAATGGCCAAGGCGCTGGGCTTCAAAGCCAAGAACGCGGCCTTCAAACTGACCAAGCGCTTGATTGCCTCAGGCCATTTGGAAAAATCCGTGGGTGCCCGGCTCGTGCCCGGCCCCGAGTTCTTCACCGTCGATGTCAGTGATAGCGAGGTGCGAGCCGGATTTGGCTGTGAAGGCAATGCCACCTATCTCTTTCATGCGCAGGCGCTAGATCAGTTGCTGATAGCCAGGCCGTCGAAGACCATGTTCCTGAAGGTGCGTGGCGACTCGATGGTCGACGCCGGCATCCTCAGCGGTGATGTGGCCGTGGTGGAGACGAGCATGCAGGCCGTCCACGGTGATGTGGTAGTGGCCGAGATCGATGGCAGCCACACCATCAAGGAATACAGAACCGACCGTGGTCAACCGCACCTGGCCGCACACGGAGGGGGCATGCCCAGCATGAGAGCCAAAGAGACGCTGAACATCCTCGGCGTTGTCAGGGGAATCATCCGGAGCTACAAGCCGTCGCAAGCGGGTCAAGCTAAGCTAGCAACGCAGGGAGTATCGCGATGACAACAACCAGCAAGATCGAGTGGACGGAGCAGACTTGGAACCCGACCGTTGGGTGCACCAAGATATCTCCGGGGTGTAAGCACTGCTATGCCGAGGCCATGTCCAAGCGCTTGAACGCCATGGGCACGCCTGGCTATGAGAACGGATTTGCGCTGACCCTACTGCCAGAACGGCTCAATGACCCGATTAAGCGCAAGAAGCCAACGGTGTATTTCGTGAACTCGATGTCGGACCTGTTCCACGATCGGGTGCCGGATCACTACATCGACAAGGTGTTTGAGGTCATCGCGCAGACACCTCACCACACGTATCAGATCCTCACCAAACGCGCCGCGCGCATGGCTCGGTATTTCCGGACGCGCTCGGTGCCGAACAATGCCTGGTTGGGCGTTTCCGTCGAAGACCGCGACTCCGGGGTGCCTCGCATCGACTACCTCCGTCAAGTGCCAGCCACCATCCGCTTCCTATCGGTCGAGCCTCTACTCTCCGATGTGGGCGAACTCAACCTGACGGACATCCATTGGGTCATCGTTGGCGGGGAGTCCGGACCTAGGGCGCGGCCAATGAAGATGGAGTGGGTCGAGGCCGTACGCGAACAGTGCCAGGAGCAGGACGTGGCCTTCTTCTTCAAGCAGTGGGGCGGCTGGGGAGCAGATGGCAAGAAACGCGCAAAAGCAGCCAACGGCCGCGAGTTGAACGGCCGGACATGGGACGAAATGCCGGTGACGGCCATTCATCGCGTCAGCGCCTTCTGAGCTTTACGACAATGTGCTTGATTATGAGAAGCTCCGCAGGCACATTGCTGCGCAGGGACCATCAGAGCACTCTCAGCGCGCCGTTCAATGCCACATTACGACTGGATTTGGGGAGACCCGCCCCCGCTGCTGAAACGGCACAGTGAAGTCAAACACGCGCTTCTGCGCAACTACCTGATCGACTACTTCCTGACGCTTGTGTCGATGCCACAGCAGGACAAGATCCAGCTGACCATAGTAGATGGCTTCTGCGGAGGGGGGCTCTACCAAAACGAGTCCGGCCAGGAGGTGCCAGGCTCCCCACTGGTGATCCTTGAGGCAATTCGAGAGGCCGAGGTCCTGGTTAATGTGCGTCAGGAGCGCCGCAAGCCAATCAAGATTGATGTGGAGTTGATCTGCATCGATGACTGCAGCTATGCGCTGGACTACCTGGGGCATGTCCTCGATGAACGGGGGTATGGTGGAGGCGTAGCCACAGGTATCATCAAGCTGGTCAAAGGCAAGTTCGCCGACCATTGCGGAACTGCTATCCAGCGGGCGCACTCTCGCAGCCCACGTTCGGGACGCGGCTTGTTCGTGCTCGACCAGTATGGCTACTCCGCCGTGCCGATGAGTTGTCTGCGCGACATTTTCGCCAAACTAAAGCACGCCGAGGTAATCCTCACTTTCTACATCGACAGCCTGATCAGCTACCTCAACGAGAAGAACCTCGCAGACTTCGAGTTGTCGACTGGCATGCGCTCGTCAGTGCGTGCTGCCGATCTGGACGAGATCAAGCAGTCGCCGCGTTGGCGAGTGCAGTTGCAATCCTCCCTGTATCAGAGCCTGACCAGCCAGTGCTCGGCACAGTTCTACACGCCGTTCTTCATCAGGCCCGAGCGCGGGCATGGCGACTTCTGGCTGCTGCATCTCTCGCAGCACTGGAAGGCGCGCGATGTGATGGCGACTACCCACTGGCAACACCACAACCACTTTGCACACTACGGCAAGGCTGGTTTCCACATGTTCAGCACGGGCTACATCGGCAAGATCGACGATGAGAACCGACTACAGATGGGATTCGATTTCAGCGAAGTAGCAGCAACAGTCAGCAAGGAAACCATGATGGCGCAGATTCCCGCCATGCTATTCGAGGGCGCCGATGGCATGACCTTCGAGCAGTTTTTCCTCGGGCTGATCAACACGACGCCAGCAACGCGTAACATGGTAGAGGCGACGCTGCTCGAACTACATCAGAGCGGCGAAATCATCGTTATGGATGACGCCGGCGATGCGTCCAAGGCACGCGTCAAGCTCAAGGCCGACCATGTGTTGCGGCTGCCCTCGCAGCGCACCTTTAACTTCAGTATCTAGTGCAGCACCTACACCGCCACCGGCAAGCTTCTGAAGGCCTGGGGCCCGGCAGTGACCGCTGCGGCGACCACCTGCCCGACGGCCGCCGCTCCGGTTGCGGTCACCGACTACGCCTACGACGACCTCGACCGGCTGATCCGCGTCACCGAGGCGCTCCCGGCGGCGCAGGGCGGCAACCGCGTCACCGAGACGGTGTACAACGCCGACGGCAGCGTGCATCAGGTCAAGCGGGCGGTCGGCACGGCACTGGCACAAACCTACGCCACCACCACCTACAGCGCCAACGGCCTGCCGGTCACGCTCACCGACGCCAAGGGCAACCGCACCACCTTTGAATACGACGGCCACGACCGCCGGGTGAAGCTGCGCTACCCGCACCCCACCACGGTTGGCACCTCATCGACCACCGACTACGAGCAGTACGGCTACAACGCCGTCGGCAGCCTCACGAGCCACAGGAAGCGCAGCGGCGAGACGGTCACCTTCGCCTACGACAACCTGCACCGCCTGACCAGCCGCAGCTACCCCACGGCCGCGGACAACGTCGCCTTCGCCTACGACCTGCTGGGCCGTCGCACCCAGGCGAGCTTCGCCGACGCGAGCCACACCGTGGCCTACGTGTGGGATGCGGCCGGGCGCCTGACCAGCACCACCGCCGGCGGCAAGACGCTCGCCTACCAGTACGACGCAGCGGGCAACCGCACCCGTCTGACCTGGCCCGAGACCAGCTTCTACGTCACCACCACCTACGACGCGCTCAACCGTCCGAGCGCGATCAAGGAACTGGGCACGACCAACCTGGCCACCTACGCCTACGACGACCTCTCCCGTCGCACCACGGTCACGCTGGGCAACGGCACCACCACCAGTTACGGCTACAGCCCCCAGGGCGCGCTCGCCAGCCTCACCCACAACCTGACCGGCACCGCGCAGGACCATACCCTCACCTACACCCGCAACCCCGTGCAGGAGATCGTGGGCCAGAGCTGGACCAACGACCTGTATCAATGGACGGGCTACGCCAACGGCACCCAGAGCTACACCGCCAACGGCCTGAACCAATACACCACCGCAGCCGGTGCCACGCTCACCCACGACGCCCGGGGCAACCTGACCGGCGACGGGGTGTGGACCTACACCTTCGACGCCGACAACAAGCTCAAGAGCGCGACCAAGACCGGCTACGCCGCCACACTCGCCTACGACGCCGAAGGCCGGCTGCGCCGGACCACCCTGGCCGGCGCGATCACCGATCTCGCCTACGACGGCGTCGATCTGGTGGCCGAGTACGACGGCGCGGGTACGCTCCTGCGCCGCTATGTGCACGGCCCCGGTATCGACGAACCGCTGGTGTGGTACGAAGGCAGCACGACCACCGCCAAGAGCTGGCTCTACGCCGACCACCTGGGCAGCATCATCGGCACGGCCAACAGCGCCGGCACCAGCACCGCGATCCACAGCTACGGCCCCTTCGGCGAGCCCAACGTCACCACCGGCGTGCGCTTCCGCTACACCGGGCAGCAGTACCTGGGTGGGTTGAACCTGTACTACTACAAGGCACGGTTCTACTCGCCGGCGCTGGGGCGCTTCCTGCAGACGGACCCGATCGGCACGGCCGATGACCTGAACCTGTATGCGTATGTGGGCAACAACCCGGTCAACTTCAGTGATCCGACGGGGTTGGCCGCGGCCGAGGCCGACATGCTTCGGCGGAACTTTGCGAGTGGCTTCTTTGATACGCGCAGCGTAATGGAGGCCCCATCGACCGCGGCCAATATCGGTTCGATCACGCGAAGCATCGTGGATACGGGCACGGAGATCGTGGCGTATGGTTTGATTGGTTTCGATATTGCCAATACCATTACGGGGATCGGAGCAGGACCGGATACCGGACTGCTGGGTGCAGCACTGCTCGGAACGACGAGGAGTGCCGCAAAGGGTGCCGGAGAGTTGTCTTTTGGACGGAAGCTCGACTTCCTGTTTAACAAAGGCATAGATCAGTCCAACGCGTATAACGCGGCGCGCGCTGCGGGCAATGCAGAACGGATAGGCATCGCCGATACAGCGGCAAACCGAGCCGAGGTCACGAGGCTTTTCAATCAAGCTTTCCGAGATCCATCATCAATCGTTGGTCCGGGAAAGGCGCCCGGCAGCAATGTTCGCGAGTTCTTCCTTCCCGGCGTCACTGGGACTGGATCAAAGATTCAGTTCGTTGAGCAGGGCGGTAAGGTGATCACCATCATCGCAAAGTGAAAGGATGCTCATGAACACAGATGCGCCATTGTGGAACGCCGTTGAGTCAAAGAGCGCACTCTTGAGCGCCCTCGCCAATGAAGAGGTCGCGAGCGAGTTGGTGACGGCAGATCCGAACTCGTGGGGTTTCTTCAGCTCGCCAAGCGGCAAGGTTCTCGTAGTTGGCTACGCGAACCTGGGGCTGCCGCCGGTTGCTGCGCTCTTCGATTGCCGGTTGCTTGTGGGCGTAGATGAGGTACTCGCGAGCTTTGACATGAATACCCTTCAGCGGCAGTTCGTCTATCGCATGCCGTCAGTGTTCCACGAGTTCGTCTCGCTGGCAGAACCGATTATTGTTCGCGATGAGATCGGATTCATCGGAATCTCCAAGGACGGGAAGGAATGCTGGAGTTCATTGGCAAGCGGGCCAATCAAGACATTCGCCATTGAACATGGACACATTCGTGGCGAGACCATCGACGATGAGCCGTTTGACTTTGCGATCCCCTCGTAATTCCTGAGGGCGCACAGGGTCATGAGGGCGCACAGGGTCAGGTCTTGTCTTTTGCCTCCCGGCAAGGCAGCCGCACCCGAGCGTCGTCGGCGCCCCCCAGGGCCACCTCTCACCGCCTACGACGGCCGGGATCTGGCGAGCGAGCGCACACCACCGCCTTCACCTACGACGGGGTGGGCAACCTCACCCAGGTCAACGGCCCGCGCACGGACGTCACCGACACCACCACGCACGCCTTCGATGCGCAGCGCCGCATCACGCAGACGACCGACGCGCTGGGCAAGCAGACGCGCTTTGGCTATGACAACGACGGCCGGCTGATCCGCACGGCGGCCCAGCTGGCTGACCGACGCCAAGGGCAACCGCACCACCTTTGAATACGACGGCCACGACCGCCGGGTCAGGCTGCGCTACCCGCACCCGAGCACCGTCAATACCTCATCGACCACCGACTACGAGCAGTACGGCTACAACGCCGTCGGCAGCCTCACGAGCCACAGGAAGCGCAGCGGCGAGACGGTCACCTTCGCCTACGACAACCTGCACCGCCTGACCAGCCGCAGCTACCCCACGGCCGCCGACAACATCGCCTTCGCCTAAGACCTGCTGGGCCGTCGCACCCAAGCCAAGTACGCCGACAACAGCCACACCATCAACTACGTCTGGGACGGCTCACCAACACCACGGCCGGTGGCAAGAGGCTCGCCTACCACTACGATTCGGCGGCCAATGCAATCGGCTTAACGTGCTTTATTTTCCGTTTTCTGAGACGACCCCGATCAGTTCGATTGCGATTCGATGGTCACCGAGAAGCGATTTCGCACCAGCGACGATTGCAAACAGAAAATGTCGGATTACGACCTATGAAGTTCCTCAATCCACGCGGTCAGAAAAATGGACAAAACGGACTGGATCTGTCCATCGATCTGCAAAGTTTGATGGACAGGTGAAGAATTGCTATGTCGTTGAGTTTACAGATAATGAGCCAAGTCCATTGAACGTCGACTTGGGTGTGACGCCCGCATCGCGGCCCGCGCGGGCCATACCGCCGCCATTCGATCGACTTCAAGCGTGCAGTGGTCGAGCAGTCCCTGCAGCCGGGCGCCTCCGTGTCGCGTCTCGCGCGCCAACACGACGTCAACGCCAACCAGATTTTCGCGTGGCGCAAGGCCTACCAGGAAGGTCGCCTGGGGGTGGCTGCGTTCGTGCCGATCATCCTCGCCGACACCGATGATGAGGACGCGCCCGAGATGCTCGATACCCCAGCGGCCGCGTTCGGTCGGCTGACGATCGAGCGCAAGGGCGCACGGCTGACTGTCGAAGGACGTCCCGACGCCCAGGTGCTCGCGCAGGTTCTCGCGGTGCTGCTGCGGTGATCGTCCCGCCTTTTGGCACGCGGATCTGGATCGCAGCCGGGATCACCGACATGCGGCGCGGCTTCGACGGTCTGGCCGCGCTTGTTCAGACCCAACTCCAGGCCGATCCCTTCAGCGGACAGATCTTCGTGTTCCGGCGCCGGCGTGGAGACCGGATCAAGGTGCTGTGGTGGGACGGCGACGGGCTGTGCCTGTTCGCCAAGCGGCTCGAGCACGGCAAATTCGTCTGGCCTCAGGTGACTCATGGGACCGTGGCGCTGACGCCGGCCCAGTTGTCGATGCTGCTCGAGGGCATCGACTGGCGGCGTCCGATCAGAACGGCGCCGAATCGCGCTGCATAGCGGCTTATAGGAGCTTTTTAGCGTCATTTGGCGGCTTTGGGCGGCATGCTCCGGTGTCATGTCGCCATGTCGAACACCCCTGTTTCCTCTCCTGACGAAGTCATCGCCCTGCGGGCGAAGGTGAGCGAACAGGCCGCCGAGATCGAGCACCTGAAGCTGGTGATCGCCAAGCTGCGCCGCATGCAGTTCGGCCGCAGCTCGGAGCAGATGAACGAGATGCTCGGCCAGTTGGAGCTCTCGCTCGAGGAGCTCGAGACCCTGCGTGCCGAGACCCCGGCCGAACCGCCCGCGCCAGCCGATATGCGCGAGGTGCCCCCGCCCCGCAAACCGCTCCCCGATCATCTGCCACGCGACATTGAGGAGCACCTGCCTTCGGCGTGCGACTGCCCAGCCTGTGGCGCCTCGCTCAAGAAGCTGGGCGAGACCGTCAGCGAGATGCTCGAGTACGTGCCGGCGAGCTTCCGGGTGATCCGTCATGTGCGCCCGAAGTTCGCCTGCAGCCGCTGCGACACGATCGTGCAGGCGAACGCGCCCGCGCGACCGATCGCCCGGGGGCTGGCCGGCGCGGGGCTCCTGGCCCATGTGCTGGTCGCGAAGTATTGCGATCACCTGCCGCTGTACCGCCAGAGCACCATCTACGCTCGGGAGGGTGTCGAACTCGAGCGCTCCACGCTGGCCGACTGGGTGGGGCAATGCAATGCGCTGCTGCGCCCGTTGGTTGAGGCGCTGCGCAAGCATGTGCTCTCGGCCACCAAGCTGCATGCCGACGACACCCCGGTGCCGGTACTCTCGCCGGGTGAAGGCCAGACCCGGACCGGTCGGTTGTGGACCTACGTGCGCGATGACCGCCCTGCAGGCGATGAGACACCCCCTGCCGTGTGGTTCGCCTACTCGCCCAATCGCCGGGGCGAGCACCCGCAACGCCACCTCGCGCACTTCAAGGGCGTGCTGCAGGCCGATGCCTTTGCCGGATTCGCGCCGCCCTATCTGGGCGGGGCCATCCAGGAGGCCGCCTGCTGGGCGCATGTGCGGCGCAAGTTCTACGATCTGCACAAGGCGCAGGCCTCGCCCCTGGCGGCCGAGGCGCTCAAGCAGATCGGCATGCTGTACGCGGTTGAAGAGGCGATTCGCGGCAAACCGCCCGAACTGCGCCGGGCCGAGCGGCAGGCGCGCGCTGGCCCCGTGCTGGTCGCGCTACGCGCCTGGTTCGACGCCACGCTCAAACAACTCTCGCAGAAATCGGCATTGGCCGAGGCGATCCGCTATGCGCTCGCCCGCTGGGACGCGCTCGTGCGCTGCAGCACCGACGGGCGCATCGAGATCGACAACAACGCCGCCGAACGGGCGCTGCGCACGGTCGCCCTGGGTCGGAATTATGCGCGGCCCTCGATTATGCAAGCCCTTCGGCCTCGAGTGCTGTTCTCTGCGGAAGATCACGTGTTTGGCTTTGCATAATTTCAGAGGCTTTCGAGGAACTTGAGGACGGCGTCAGTTGGGCGATAGCGTTGGCGTTTCGCCCCGGGCGGTGCGATGGTGGCCAGCGCACGCTCCTTCATGGCGAGATCGGCCTCGACGTATCCGTGGGTGGTGACTGGGCTTTCGTGCCCCAGCCACAGGGCGATGACAGTGAGATCGACGCCAGCCTGTAGCAAGTGCATTGCGGTCGTATGGCGCAATGTGTGTGGCGAGATGCGGCGACCTTGTAGTTGAGGACATCGTTCTGTCGCTTCACTGACCGCGAGGGCAAGCCGTTCAGCCACATTCGTGCGTGTCATCGGCAGGCCCTTGCGGGTCGGTACGAGTGGGTGCTCGGCCTTCAGATCCGCATACGCCAACCAACGCCGGATTTCGGCAGCAGTCTCTTTCCAGAGGGGGACGGTTCGTTGCTTGCGGCCTTTGCCATGCAGGCGCACCGATGACGTGGTTGCGAGGGTGACGTCGGCGACCCGGATGCCGATCATTTCGGAGACGCGGGCGCCGCTGTTGTAGAGCAGCGTGAGCATCATCCGATCGCGCAGACCGCACCAGGTCGTGGTGTCTGGGGCAGCGAGGAGCGCTTGAACCTCGTCGCGGGAGAGAAACCCGAGGAGGGGTTTCTCGAAACGCTTCATTGGGATCGCCAGGATCTGCTGCATGAGATGCAAGGCTGGTGGGCATTGCAGCGCGACGTAATGGGCAAAGGCGCGAACAGCGGCCAATCGTGCGTTGCGGCTGCGCACCGTATTACGACGCTCCGTTTCCAGATAGGTCAGGAAGTCGAGGGTCAGCGTCGAATCGAAGTCGTTCAGCGTCAGCTTGGCCGGCGGCGTTCCCCTTTCTCTTTCGGCATAGCCGAACAGCAACCGGAAGGTGTCGCGGTAGGCGGCAATCGTTCGCGGGCTGGCATTCTTCTGCTGTAGCAACCGTTCGGCAAAGAACCGCTGGAGCAAGGAGGCGAATTCGGTGGGCTCGGTGAGCAAGGCGTTCATTGCGGTGCTCCCTCTGCGTAACGCTCGAAACGTTCAGCGGCGATGGCCATCAGTTCGGGAATGCCAGTGAAGTACCAGTAGGTATCGCTGACCTTCGCATGACCGATGTAGGTAGAGAGAGCCAGGACCGCTCGATCGACATCGATGCCTTGCTGGTAGAAGCGCAGCGTGGCACGCACGACGAAGGTGTGCCGCAAGTCGTGCAGTCGATGATGGGGATAGTCGCCACGAGGCCGCCAACCCAGTTGCCGACACAGCGTCTGCAGTGCGTAGCGGATGGCTGCCTGATTGACCGCGTGGCCGTCCTCGCGCACAAAGAACCGATCGCACACCGGCCTGGGCAAGCGTGCGTCACGCAAGCTGGCGTATGTTGGCGCCGGTCCAATACTGACCAGGTGTTCCGGTTGAATTCTGACCAGGGCTTATAGCCGCCTGTCATTGCGGCGACTGTGGATAAGTGTAGCGGATTCTGGGTTGGGAATTTCCTCCTGACTCACGTTTCGATGTGCTCGAGCGGGTGATGTGGCGCGGGGGAATCTGCGAAGGGCGTAGCCCGAAGCAGATTCCCCCGCGCGGCGCCGACTCAGAACGGCTCAGATGCTTCGGCCTCACTTGGCGGCGCGGCCCGCCGGGCCTTCTCCCGCGACTGGATGCGTGACTTGGCTGCCGCATTGCTGTGCTGGAAGCGCCAGGAATCGTTGCCAGTCTCGATGATGTGGCAGTGGTGGGTCAGGCGGTCGAGCAAGGCCGTGGTCATCTTCGCGTCACCGAACACGCTTGCCCACTCGCCAAAGGTGAGATTGGTCGTGATCATCACGCTGGTGTGTTCATAGAGCTTGGAGAGCAGGTGGAAGAGCAAGGCACCACCGGCCTGGCTGAACGGCAGGTAACCCAGTTCATCCAGGATGACCAGATCGACGTTGCGTAGCGACAGCGCGATACGCCCGGCCTTGCCGGCGGCCTTCTCCTGTTCGAGCGCATTGACCAGGTCCACGGTGGAGTAGAACCGCACCCGCCGCCCATGACGGGTGACGCCTGAGATGCCCAGTGCGGTCGCCAGATGCGTCTTGCCGGTGCCCGGCCCGCCAACGAACACGACGTTGTGGGCCTGGTCGGCAAAGCCCAGATCGCTCAGTTCGCTGATCAGCCTGCGCTCGACGCACGACTGCTCGAAGTCGAACCCGGCCAGATCCCGGTGCACCGGGAAACGCGCCGCACTCATCTGGTAGCGGATCGAACGCATCGCACGATCGGTGCCTTCGGCCTGCAGCAGTTGCTCAATCAGCCAGCGTGCGCTCTGTACCGCCGCACCGTCGTCGGCGCTGATCTCGTTCCAGGCGGTGGCCATGCCGAACAAACGCAGGCTTTTCAGTTCCGCGCCGATATCACGCATGATCGGCCTCCTGTCGTTCGCGCAGGCTGTCGTAGCGCCCCGTGTCGGCCAGCGGCAGCGCTTTGAGTTCGAGGCTCGTTTCGACCGATTCCGGCAGGGGCGCCTGGTTCAGCCGTGCGATCACATTGAGCACGTGCTCGATGCTGACCATGCCGGAGTCCAGTACCAGTTCCACGGCCACCAACACCGGCTCCAGACCGACCTTGGGGACCATCGTGAGCACCTGACTCATCACCCGATCGCCACCGTCGCGACGCAGCAGCAAACGCTGCAACCGAAGTAGTGCGGTGGGCATCTCGGCAAACGGTGCGCCATTACGCAGCGCACCCGGTTTGCGTTCGAGTAGCGGCAGGTAGTGGCGCCAGTCGTAGCGGGTCTGCTCGCGATCAAAGAGACGCGGGTGGCTGGCCACGACCACCTCGTCGAACACGAACTCGATGCGCTCCGGGTAGAAGCGCTTGCTGATCAGCTTGCCCGCCCACTCGCACGGCACCGAGTAGTGATTGCGGTCCGCCGTCACCAGGCAAGTGCTCGACACCCGCCCTGGCGCTTCCACATACCCATCGAAGGGCGCGATCATCGGCATCAGATGGGCCTGCTCGTGCTCGAGCATCTCGGCAACCGTCAGCGCGTACTGCGGATGGCGTAATTCCTGCCACAGGCTGCGGCAACGCGCCAGCAGCCAGGTGTTGAGTTCGGCCATCGAGCCAAAGCGCTCTTCGCCTGCCTGTTGCCAGATCCGCCGCCGGCTGTCCTGCACGTTCTTCTCGACAATGCCCTTTTCCCAGCCGCTCGCGACGTTGCAGAAGTCCGGATCGAAGAGGTAGTGCGAGCACATCGCATAAAAACGGGCATTCACCACCCGGCCCTTGCCCTTCTTGACCTTGTCGACCGCGGTCTTCATGTTGTCATAGATGCCGCGCCGGGCAATGCCGCCGAGTGCCTCGAAACTGCGCGTGTGCGCGTCGAACAGCATCTCGTGGGCTTGACTCGGGTAGGCCACCAGCACGAACGCGTGGCTCGCACACAGCTTCAGGTGCGCCACCTGCAGCTTGCGCCACACCCCACCGATGACCAACCGCTCCTCGCTCCAGTCGAACTGAAACGCTTCGCCCAGTTCGAACTTCAGCGGCACAAAAGCTCGCCCTGGGTCGTTCGTTCCCTTGCGGCTACGCCAGGCGCGGATGAAATCGGTCAGGAGCGTGTAACTGCCCTCGAAGCCCTGTGCCTTCAGTTGCGCGAGCATCGCCTGCGCCGTCCGTCGCTCCCGCTTCGGGCGCTGGGCATCGGCTTCCAGCCAGCCCACCACCGTGGCCTCGAAGGCCGCGAGCTTGCCCGGCGCCTTCGAGCGACGGTAACGGGGCTCGGCCGCTTTGGCCTCCCCGAGCCATTTCCTCACCGTCGTGCGCGACAGCCCCGTGCGGCGCGCAATCTCCGAGCGGGACAGCCCGTCCCGGTAATGCATCCTTCTGACCTTGCCCAGCATTTCCATGGTGATCACCTCTGTTCCTCTGCCTCAAAATGAGGCAGAGAGGTTAAGCACCCTGGTCAGTTTTAAGCCGGAATTCACCCCGATAGGTGGTCAGTTTTCGGCCGGCGCCAACAACCGTGATTGCTTGGCTCTGGGCCCGCACGGTCAAGAGCCCCAACCCTGCTTTTGCGCAGGTCGACGTACCGCTGGCCTCGACCTTCGTTTTGTCGACCAAGGCCGGGAAGGAAGCCTATGTTGAGCCAGTGATCGAGGGGAGCAGTTACCGGTTCACGGTGAGGGCAGGTAGACCTGGTAATCCAGCGGCAGCGAAGAATGGGACAAAACTGGCGCGAGCAAACTTTTCGTGCCTGATGTCCGGAACCCCCATTTCTGGCGACTACGTTAAGAGCGAAGGGCGGGCCGGACGAATGGGTGCGCGACTGATGGCGGTTGTGGCGGAGGGGCAACGTAGTCGTGTTTACCTTGCGCCGACCGCTCAGCATGAAGCTGCGGCTCGCTCGGCCAAGCCGACGTGGAAACCAGAGGGTGAGATTGCCTCGCGTATGACCGGTGGCAACTGTACTCCCTATGGTCTTACGACTTGGGGTGACCTGTTCACGGACCGGCAACTCGTCGCATTAACGACGTTTTCGGATCTGGTCGATGAGGTTCGCGAGCGGGTCGAGCGGGACGCTGTCGGCGCTGGACTGTTTGACCATGGGAGGAGTCTTGAGCAAGGCGGATCCGGTGCAGCCGCTTATGCGGAGGCAGTGGGCGTATTCCTCGCTTTGGGTATCAGCCGTTTCTCCGATCGGAACAACGCCCTTTGTACCTGGGACAGCGGCCCTGTGGGAACAAAGGCATCGACCGGGGGTTCGGCCCGCACGGCTTCGCTACGGAATCTGTTTGCCCGACAAGCGATCCCTATGGCATGGGATTTCGGAGAGGCAAACCCCTTCAGCGATTCTGGCGGTGGATACAACAGCGCACTCGAATGGATCGAGCCGGCGGTCAGAGCTCTGAACGGTTTCTCACGGGGTCATGCGCAGATGGCTGATGCGCAGAACCAGGCGGTGAGTTCTGGAAAAGTTGTTTCGTCCGATCCGCCCTATTAGGCTTGGTAACCAGAGACTCCCCCGAGGGGTTCGTTTGTTCAAGTTCCCTGAGGGGGATCCCCCCTCCGCCATCACGCTGCTTGATCATCCCGCCGGCAAAAGCCATCAGCAGCAGTGACCATGCTCACTATCGGCACTCGGTGACTGGGCGACTGTGGTGGTCTGGGGATTATCGAGATGGATTTCCCCCCTCCGAAAATCAGCGCGAGATTCAGTCCGACGGTCGGTCACCCTGGGAGCAGGTAGCTGATTGGTTTTGGGTGCGGCCTGACCGACCGTTCCCGCTTGCCGCCTACGTAGTTCCAAAAGACCTCGAGCCGGGTACGCACGTTTTCGTCGAGGACGTGATCGAGGATATTCCCTTAGAATTGTGGAACCAGGGCGACAGTGCCCGCATGCTAAGCGGACGTGCCGTTTGGACGGGAGAGGACGTTCAATTGGTCATCCCGCGCGCGGCTGGGATCGTGGGATGACTGTTCTCGGTTGATGCCGTGTGCGCGGACAAAGGCCGGCAGTGTGTAACCGTCCGAGCAACCCCGTTCCCCGGCGGTGCCGAGGGCTTCAGAGGTCGACGACGTGCCTGAGCAGTCCGAACGACACGCGCCAGCCGGGCTCGTTCTCGCAGTCGACGCTGGCCGTCTTCTGATTGATGCGCACGATGGTGCCGATGCGCGTCTGCAGATGGCGATCCTCGAAGCTGACGCGATCGCCGACGCGGAAGTCCTCGCGGGTGGGACGTTGGGCGGGCTTGGGCGTGGGCGCCTGGGGCACTGCCCGGCTGTCGTCCGGGAGTTCGATTGCCGCGTAGGGTAGCGTCCAGGTTGCACGGGTGGCGTCATCCTGCACCGTGAGCTGGGTGTCCTTCATCGCCACCACGGTGCCGCTGCGCAGTTGCAGCGCAGCGCCCGGTGCTTTCCCGTCCACGAAGCGCACCCTTTGCCCCAGGTGCAGATGCAGCCGGATCTGCACGATCCGCGACGGATCCGACATCAGGCGCTCGATCACGCGCGACAGGTGGAACAGTTCGAGCGAGCTTGCGCGGTTGAGGGCTTCGAGGGTGGCGGGATCCATCAGGGCGCAGGCTTCCAGTTCATCGGCAGCAGTTCGTCGAGCCGGTCCATACGGTGGCCAGGCAGGCGCGTGAGCACATCCTTCAGGTAAGCGTAGGGCTCAATACCGTTCAACCGCGCCGTCTCGATCAGCGAGAGTGCCACGGCAGCGGCCCGTCCGCCACGTGGACTTCCGGCAAACAGCCAGTTCTTCCTCGAGATCGCCACCGGGCGCATCGCCCGCTCGGCGGTATTGTTGTCCGGCGCGAGCAGGCCACTGTCGGCAAACACGGTGAGCGCTGTCCAGTTCGACAGCGCGTAGGCAAACGCACGTCCCAGCGGCGAGCGCGGCAGCAGCGTCGGCTGGTGATGGGTGAGCCAGCGGTGGAACGCGTTCAGCACACGTCGGGTGCGCCCTTGGCGCACGCGCAGGCGCACGTCCGGGTCGGCCTCGCCCAGGCGACGCTCGATGCGGTAGATCAGCCCGATGAAGCGCAACGCGTCATCGGCCAGCCCCGGCGGCGCCCCCTTGGGGGCCGCCTTGAGAACATCGAAGAACTTGCGCCGCACATGCGCCCAGCACGCCACATGGGTGACGCCCTCGCGGAAGCTGGCGTGGTAGCCGCTGTAGTCGTCGGCCTGCAGGTAGCCGCGCCACGCGCCCAGGATCCGGCGCGGGTGTGTCCCGGACCGATCGGCCGTGAAGTCGTAAAGGGCGGCCGGAGCCACCTGCTGCCACTGGCCCCCATCGTCCTTCTGCTGCCCGCCGGCCAGATACACCCACATCCGGGCGGTGATCGTCTTGCCCGGGGCCTGAAGGGACAGCGTGGTGTCGTCGGTGAAGATCACCGGGCTCGCGAGTACGTGGCGCTGCAGGGCGGGCATCAACACGGCGAGCAACTCGGTCGCATCGAGCACCCAGTCGCACAGCGTCTGACGTGACAGGGCAACGCCTTGGCGCGCAAAGATCCGCGACTGTCGCGCCAGCGGGCAGTGATCGAGGTATTTCGACACCATCACGTGGGCGAGCAGCCCGGCGCCGGCGTTGCTCCTGAGCAGCGGCGAGCCCTGGGCCGTAGCAGTGCGCACGGTACTGCGGCCGTCGGCGCTCTCGCAGCGGTACTTCAGGCGCACGTTCTGGATCACTTCGAGCCGGGCGGGGATGTACTCGAGCAACTCCGAGACCTCCTCGCCGATGCGCTCGAGCGAGGCGTAGCCGGCCTTCTCGGCATCGGAGAGGTCGTGCTCGACGCGCCGGCGCGGCAGATCCGGGCTGATCGCCGGCCGCCCGCCCTTGCGCCGGGTGTGAGCGCCGACCTCGCGCCGCTCCTCACTCGGTACGGGGATCTGTACCGGGTCGGACCACAGTTCTGCCTGCCCGAGGTGGATCACCTCGCTGCGGGGCCCGAACAGGCGTCGCCGCAACTCGACCAGCTGGTGACGCAGGGTATCGAGCTGGGCGTCGAACTGCGCACGCATCGCCTGCATCTGCTGCCCCAGCTCGAGCACCAGATCCTGCAGCGGAGCAACCTCCGTGGGCAGGCTGGCGCGATCGATCGGGGCAGGCAGGTTCATGGGCCATGAGCATGCCAGCACCGGCACCTCGGGTGAATGCGGTGAATCACCGATTGCCCACGCGGCCGCGACTTACCCCACGACGCTGGCCGCCACCGGCGCCAGGCGGCGTGTCCGCGACAGATCGATACCATCGAGCCAGGCCAGCAACTCGCTCATCGCCAGGCCCTCAGCCGACAGCCGCGCGGGGTCGGTGAAACGCCCGCGCTCCAGGCGCTTGTAAAGCACCCAGAACCCATGACGGTCCCACACCAGGAGCTTGGCCTTGTCGCGGCGCCGGCCGATGAACACGAACACCTGACCCGAGAGCGGGTTCACGCCCATGCAACGCGACACGATCTGCGCGAGCCCATCGATCGACTTCCTCATGTCCACCGCTTCGCTATAGACGTGGGCGCGGATCGCCGAGGACAGGATCACGGTAGCCGCGCCAGCACGCGATCGAGCACCTTCCGCGCAGCCGCCCCGTGCAGGCGCAGCGTCATCGACGCGGGCAGCACGACTTCGATCTGCATCGCATCGACCTGCCCCGAGGAGGCTGGCTGCACGAGCGCGATGAAGCGGCCGCCGGCTTCGCCCACTGCCGACCCTGCCTCGGCAGCGGCCAGGCGCTTGATGCGGTGCCGGAACGTCGACAGCGCCAGGCCGGTGGCCTGGCAATACTGCGGAATGCTCAAGCCTTGCCGGCGCCGCTGCTGCTCATGCGAGCACCAGAATGCATCGTCGCGATGTGTCCGCCGCTGAACGGCCACCTCGTCACGATGCTGAGCCGGTGGTTCTTCCAGCGCCATCAGTCTGTCCTGCTCCATCATCGTCGCTCTCCAGAAGTGAGTTCGGGAGCCGCAACGATCGGCGATTCAGCGCTGACCGGGAACTACGGGGTTGCTCGGACGGTTACGGCAGTGTCGCGCGGGCGTGCCACGCCGTGATCATCTTTGCGAGCTGCAAGAACCCCTGTTACTGGCTCTGGGGTGAGCTGAGAAGTTAGCCTGGTGTTGGGCGGGCCCGTAAGACTTCTTGAGGTGGTCGGCGCTGGTCGACTAGGAGCTTGGGCTGAAACTATTCGGCGACGCGCTGTACCTGCGCGTAATTGCAGGGCAGGGTACATTCACGCCTAGAAAGCCGTGGAACGTAGAGGTGGCCCTGGATTGAGGTGGGGCACAACCTCCTCCGTCAAAAGCGCATACCACTCATCACTCCGCATTGAGCCTGGAGACTCGACCCGCAGTCGGAAGAAGGGCATGCCAAGTAGGCGAAAAATCGCATTCTTCATCTCATCGCGAACGCGATCCTTTGGCTGGTCGTGGTAGGCGCTGTCAAGTTCAAAGGCGGCGACCGGGCGACCATCATCGGGGACCACTAGGACAGCATCAAGGCGACATTGCCGACCATATGCCCAGACTTTTTCGCCAAGCAGGTGCTTCATGTTTGAGACGTCCGCCACTTGGTCCAACGGATAGTTGGGTAGTGCCATGAAGGCTGGAAAGCGAAGCGCCAACGCCTGAAGGAAGGTGCGCTCTTGGTCACTTCGAAAGACCGATCTCCGTCTCCCCGCGGTCTCGGCGGCCGAGAGGGGCGCAAACTCCATGAAGGTGCTCTGCACGAAGCGGCGCACTTCGAGTACAGGTCCCGCCAGATCCTGGTGACGCGATCGAGGCGACGGTTGGCGAGTCTGTGCGCGAGAGAGCCGATTCTCAAGCAACCGGTTGCGCTCCCCCAACAACTGCAAGGTCTTCGACTTGAGTCGTGCGGCGAGTTCCAGAATGACCTCGTGAGGCGCAAGCAGAGTTCCGGCAAGCAGAAAGGTCTCGTAGGCTCTTAGCAAGGGCTTTGGGGGTTGCGCGCAATCCTCAATGAGGAGACACAGCGCCTCCCCGCCCAGCGCCTTGACGTAGTCATCGACCTTAGCCAGCGCCTGCAACGGAGGGGAACGGAAAGCTATCAGAAAGGCCTCGTGCTCCCTCTGGTGCAGATGGGCACGCAACTTCCTTAGTAGTGCGACTCCGCTCGGGTTCTGGACCACAGTCTGTCAGCTAGGGGGTGATGACGTGGGATAGTACGGCGCGCCGCGCGTGTTGTCACTCATAGCGCGTGGCCTCATAGAGTGCCAGTTCATAGCATCGGCCGAAATCGACTTGACGGCCACACGTGCACTCCCTCGATCCCAGAATTCAGTTCGGCAAGCATCTGGCAAGGCTGCGTCGCCAGCGCGGGTGGTCTCAGGAGCACCTTGCGCTTGAGAGCGGCCTAGCACGGAGCTACCTGGGCGGCGTCGAGCGAGGACAGCGGAACATCGCTCTCCTCAACATCTGCCGGTTGGCTGAAACACTGGGGCTACCGCCCTCGGAGTTGCTGAACTTCGATGCCGCCGATTTGTGACGCCGCGAGTGAGTTCGTTGTGGTCGGCCACGAAGAGGTCGACGATTACGTTCGTGGTGATCAACGCCCCTGAAGTGGCCGGTGACAGCGACACGGTTCTTCGGAGACTTCCCGGGATACAAGGCTGAGGACCGTTTAGGCTGCAGCGGGATCGCTTCGCACATGCCCCTGCATTCGCCACATCTCAGGCCTTATCGCCACTGAGAGGCCGGACGATCGGACATCTCAGCCCCTACCGGTGCGCTGCACGCAGCCCGTCCTGACTTTCATGTTCTCGTATGCATCAGTACGAGGGCGCCATGACATGCGCTTATTGATAGCAGCACGAGGACAGTGGATATGACGAATGGAATAGGGGGCACCACAAAGCCCAAGAAGAAGCCAACGCTCCGTTTCAAGACGGGCGACGACGTGACGCGTCACGAGGCAAGCTGCGCCTGAATCAGACCCAGTTTTGGAGCAAGATCAATGTAACCCAGTCAGGAGGCTCCCGATATGAATCCGGGCGAGCCATCCCCCGAACGGTTCAGCTCTTGCTTCACCTTGCGTACGGCACGGACAAGCAGGCCGCAGACCTGCTCACTGTGCTGCGTGAGCACTGATTGGATGGCGGGGCTGCACAACCCTCTATCCCGTTTCTTCCTTGCTTCGAAACGCTGTGTTGTAGCGCTCTAACACCATCACCGCACACCACTTCCCACCTATGACGTCCGCCCAGACTAAAAGCCAGAGCATTCTGGAGGCCCCATCCGAAAATGGACAGTTACGTCTTGATTTGTCCATTAGCTTGAGGCACTCGATGGACGCGTAAAAGGGCGTTAAGTATCTGATTTTGTAGATAACCCAACTTGTCCATCATGTCGATACTTGGGTGTGGCGCCGGAGAAACGGCAGCCGTTCGGTAATCGCGCCCGGCAGTCGCTGGGCGAGCTATACCACGAGAAGCGCGCCGAGGTGCGCGTCGTCGATGTGGATCGGTACAAACGTGTTGTCGGCCGCGTTACCTGTGCTGGCGTCGATGCAAACGCCGCTCAGGTGCGTCGCGGCATGGCGTGGGTGTATGACCGCTACGTGAAGGACAAGATGCTCTACCGCCTGCAGGACGAGGCGCGCGGTGTAGGTCGCGGACTCTGGGCAGATAGAGATCCAATACCGCCTTGGGACTGGCGCAAACGCTCATAGCAGGGGTTTCTTCGCTAATGCAATCGCCTAGTTAATTAGCATGCCAACAGAAATTAGTGATAATTGGCGGTGAAATGAATACCGAGAGCTGGCATTCCGAGTTCAATCCGTCAAAGTTTCTGAGTCGTGTGAATTTTGCGCGGCTTGTCGAACGGAATGAGGCGTACAACGCAAATTTCATTACTGATGCAAGGTCGCCCTGCATCCTGTGCGGAAATCATACTTCGCACGGCATTCTATTGAACGACAAATCGTTCCTTTGCCAGAAGTGTTACTCCGACGTGGCTTTGATTTCATATCCAGAGAGATACGAATTGCTGCGTCGTCAGTTCGTTGTGGAGACCGAGGCGCGGAGGCTTGCGTGGGAAGGATTTCGGAATAGATTTGAGTGCAAATCGGAAGGAAGCGTTTTGGTGCTCGTTGGCTGGGTGTCTCTGCTTTTCGCGCTTGCCAATCCTGCGCTCCTAGTCTTGACCGCTGCTCTTCTGGTGGTCGGCTATTCCGGCAGTTCTGCAAAAAAGAAGAAGTATGAACAGTGGTTGGTTAGAAAGGCTCAGTGGGAAAATGAAAACCCGGTTCCGTCGGAGCCGGCACTTAAGCACTTTCATGATCCAGCAGCTATTTTGACGGAACGAGATCGCCAGATTCTTAGGGTTTTTAATCACTGGCCTGGATATCCGCCATTCTGGAAGTATCTTCGGTCGGTAGTGCTAGGCAAAGACTCGAATCGCTGCCAAGTAACGGGTTGTCCATCACGGCTAGGGTTGCATGTTCACCATATCCGTCCAGTCGGAGAAGGTGGCCCGCACTCGCCAGAAAACCTCGTTTCACTGTGCGATTTTCATCATGCCTTAGAGCCAGAAAAGGGTCACGAAAGGATTTGGGGCGAGATCAAGACGAGATACTTTACACTCGTTTCCGCTCACGAAAGAAGCAATCGGGTAGACGGTGGAAGTTATCAAGTACGTGCCCACCTCCGCAGGGCAATCGCACCGACTTCGCATAGCCCCAATCAATAACTCTTTAACTTTCATGACCTTGCGAGACCTCTGTTCACATTGTCATAAAGTGTGTAGTTTCCTACCTTTTTGGGCATCCCATGAAGGCAGGAAACATCATGCCGCTGACGCAGGTGTTCGTCTCGATTTCCGACCCGCGCAGCGCGCGGCATGCGCGCCACGACCTGGCCGAGTTGCTGACGGTGGCGGTGTGCGCGGTGCTCTCGGGTGTCGACGACTTCGTCGACATCGAGTTGTGGGCCGAGGCCAAGATCGACTGGTTGCGAGGCTTCATGAAGCTTGAGCATGGCATCCCGTCTCACGACACGATCGGACGCGTGTTCGGCCTGATCGCGCCCGACGAGTTCGAGTCCGCGTTCCGGCGCTGGGTGGGCATGGTGGTGCCGGCGCTGGCCGGGGATACGGTCGTGGCGATCGACGGCAAGACGAGCCGGCGCTCGGGCGGCAAGGGCAGGACCGACGCCAGCCCGTTGCACCTGGTGAGCGCGTTTGCGGCGGGCATGGGCGTCGTGCTGGGCCAGACGGCGACCGCCGAGAAGTCGAACGAGATCACCGCGATTCCCGAACTGCTTGCCAAGTTGGCGATCGAGGGCTGCGTGGTGACGATCGACGCGATGGGCACCCAGACGAAGATCGCCCGCACGATCCGCGAGCGCGGCGCGCATTACGTGCTGTGCGTGAAGGAGAACCATCCGAACCTGCACGACTCGATCTTGTTCGCCGACATCGATCCGCGAGGGCCGCTGACGCCGAGTTCGACCCACGAGACCATGATCAAGGACCACGGCCGCATCGAAATCCGCCGATGCCGCGCCTACGCCGCGATCGACCGCCTCTACAAGTCCGAGGACTGGCTGGATATGGCCAGTTTCGCGGTGGTCGAGCGCATTCGCACCGTGGGCGATCACACCAGCACCGAGCGCGTCTTCTACATCAGCAGCCTGCCCGCCGACGCCGAGCGCATCGCTCGGGCCGTGCGCAGTCACTGGGAGGTGGAGAATCGGCTTCACTGGTGTCTGGATGTGCAGTTTAACGAGGATCAATCACGGGTGCGCAGCGGCTACGCCGCCAACAATTTCGCCATCGTTCGTCACATCGCGATGAACCTGCTGCGGCTCAACACGACGCGCAAGGCGAGCATCAAGTCCAAGCGCATGCTGGCGGCGACGATTGACGAATTTCGCGCCGAGCTGCTTGGGGTTATGACATGAAGGTGCGATTGCCCTGCCCACCTCCGGCGGCTGGAACTTGTCTCACTAGACGAATTGCGCGAATTGGCGATGGTCTATGGCTTCTGTTGCCCCAGCTGCGGCGAGACCGGAGTCCAATTCCGGCTAAATGGCGATAAGAACCGCATCAAGGTTGAGTGCCCTGCATGTGGGAGTGCGACAGAGGGGCCGCAACAACTCGCTGAGGAAACCGGTCCGCTGCTAGCCGAAGTTTTGGGCGTTACTCGGAATAGGGGTAGATGGAGGGCTAGATGGGACATGCTCTCCGAAAGAAGGGCTGCGACATGGGGCATGTGGAGCGGTAACGTAGTAACCCTAAAGCGTAAACAGCATAAAGAGAAAGTTGAAGCCACTAAATCAGCCCCCTTGTGTCCTAAGTGTGGCGCGCCAATGAGGTTAGTTCGACCGCGGTCTGATGATAAATGGAAAGCGTTCTGGGGGTGTACTCAGTATTCCGTTACTAGGTGCAAAGGAAGCTTTAGATTTCCGAGTCCATAAAGGTAGTGCCGCCGTAAGCGCTCACCCAGCGGCGTCGTTGCTACGCAGCGCGGCTTGAGATATCCGAGCGCAACGGCGCTTTCCCGAAGTGCTGCTTCCACAGTCTGGGCGTGAGCTGCGCGACGTCGGCGGCCGGGTGCTGGGCGACGCGCTGCAGTACGTCGACGAGATAGTCGTAGGGATCGAGCTCATGCAGCCGACAGGTCGCAATCAGGCTCTGGACGACGCCAACGTGCTGGGCGCCGAGCTCGGTCCAGCTGAACATCCAGTTTTTGCGACCCAGCGGAATCGGCCTTAGCGCCCGTTCGAGGTGGTTGGTATCGATCGGCACATCCGGGTCGGCCAGGAACACTTCCAGTGCCGCCCGTCGCTTGTGCGCGTAGATCAGCGCCTTGGTCAGCGGGCTGCTCGGCAGCAGCCCCTGCGCGTCCAGGCGCTCCTGTACCCAGGTGAAGAAGGCCGCCACGATCGGGCGGGCGTGATCGAGCCGGTACTCGCGCTTGGCCTCGCCCTTGAGCTTGTCGTCGCGGATCTTCGCTTCGACCGCGTAGAGCGCGCCGATGAACTCGAGCGCCTTGGCCGCCAGCGCTGGCTCGGCCGCTTCTGCGTGGATGAATTCGCGCCGGCAGTGCGTCCAGCACTGCGCGTGCGTGAGCCCGGTCTTGCTCGCGTAGGTCTCGTAGGCGCCGTAGCCGTCCGAGAGCAGCACACCCCCTTCGGTGGGCTTGAGCCCGAGCACCTTCTCGACGTTGCTGTGGGCGCGGCTGTCGAAGAACGGGAAGCAGATCTCGTGCAGTTCGCCATACACCGGCCAGAAGTAGCAGGCCTTCATCTTGCCCGGGCCGGCACGGCCGGCCTTGATCGGGGTTTCGTCCATGGCCTTGACGCGACTGGCACGGATCGACGCGAGCTGCGCCTCGTAGATCGGCGTGAGCAGCGCGGCCGCCTGCGCAGCCAGTTGCGTGAGCCAGGCGCGGCTGACCGTGATGCCAGCGTCAGCCAGGCGCTGATGCTGGCGGTACAGCGGCAGGTGCCAGGCGAACTTGTCGAGCAGCAGCCCGACCAGGAAACTCACGTCGGCGCGGCTGCCCTCGATCACCCCGACGGGCGCCGCTGGGCAGTGGATCGTCTGCGTGTCGCGGCGCTTGATGACCGGGCGCACGTACTTGAGGATCACGTAGCTGCCCGGGCGCTGCGCCAGGCGATGGCTGACCTTCTCGCCGATCACCTCGAACTGGTCGGCGGCAAGCCCCTCGGTCTCGGGGTTGGCGAGCGTGATGGTCTCGACCGGGACGCGCGTCTCGTCGAAGAACAGCGCCGATTCGTCCTTGTCCTGTGCGTAGTCGGTGCGCGACGCACGGCGGGTGTGTCCCGCCACGGTCTTGCCGGGGACATCGGGCTGCGTGTCGGGGATCGGTAGCTCGCCCAGATGCAACTGCGCCGGGTCGGGTGAAACCACGCGTTTCTCGCTCTTCTGGCCGAAGAGCTGGCGGCGGAACCACTCGAGCTGATGCTTGAGCGCCGCAAACTCAAGCCGCATCGCATCCATGTCGCGCTGCAAGGCGATGTTCGCCTGGGCCAGTTCGACGATCTGCTCGGGCGCCCACTGGGCGGCCTCGGCAAGGGTCGGAACAGGGGTGCAGTGCGGTGCGGACATAGCGCACATTTTACCGTAGAGCCCAGCATTCATGCGGGTTGCACGGCGTTTGCGGACAGTCGGAACCGGCGCTTGTAGCGGACCGGCTCGATGCCTTCGAGCAGCAGCTTGAGCCCGGTCCAGTCCGTCTGACGCGTGCTCACATGCGTCCAGTTCGACACGAAGCGCCCCTGCTCGAGGCGCTTGGCCCATACGCAGAACCCAGTGCGGTCCCAGTACAGCACCTTCATCTGCGTGCCGCGCCGGTTGATGAACACGAACAGCTCGCCCGACAGCGGATCGCAGCCGAGCGCCTGGCGGGTGAGCGCGTACAGGCCATCGAAGGATTTGCGCATGTCGACCGGCTGGCCATAAACATGGACCCGGACCGCGCCTTCGGGGAAGAACATCAGCCGCGCGACAGGTGAAGGATCACGCCCTCGCCCAGATCGAGTCGGAGCTCGAGGCGACCCGTGCCGCCGAGTTTGAGCGTGCCGGCGTCGACGAAGCCGATCCGCTCCATCGCCGGCGCGGCGGACTGCGTACTGGGCTCGCCCAGCAGGCTACGCCAGCGCCGGAAGCTCGACTCGCTGAGCCCCTCGCGGGTGCAGAACGGCTCGATCCCCAGGCCACTCTCGGCAAACCGCGCGATGACTGCTTGCCATTCCTGACGGCTACGCCGCCGCCACTTGTTGTTGGTCGCTGTCGCCCTAGTCACTGCCGGCTCCTCCCTCATGAACATGGGAGGGATTGTTCCGCGTGGGCGCGAGCGGAAAAAGAACGCCGCTCAGTGACCGGTTACGTGCCGCCTGACCAATCTAGGTCCTCAGAGAGCTTCATCTTGCGACCAGTACGTGCGTGTACGTGCGTGAGAGAGAGTTTTACGAGTCCTTAAGGGCGCCTCGAAAAACCTCGGCACCTCTGTGATTGGTAAAATTGGATTGTCCTGATTTCGTTCTCTGCCACCAGCCATGAAGAAACGCACCGCCATCAAGACCGACCTGTTCGCCGACGAGCATCACCGCAAGAAGATCGACACGCTCGGAGATCCACTGGCCGAAATCGAGTCGTACATCGACTTCGGGGCGTTGGCGGCGGAAGTGGATCGGGTGGCGCCGCGTCCGGTGAGTCCGCAAGGCGGTCGTCCGCCGTATCCGACCGAGACGATGGTACGCATTCTGGTGTTGAAGCGGCTGTACAACCTGTCGGATGAACAGATGGAGTATCAGTTGCTTGACCGGATGAGCTACAAGCGCTTCTGCGGGTTGGCCAGCGCGATCAATATTCCGGATCGAACGACGATGTGGACGTTCGAGAATCGCATCGGTGAAGCCGGCGCGAAGGTCCTGTTCGACGGCGTGTCGGCCCAACTGCTCAAGCGCGGTTTCATCGCCCGCGGTGGTCAGATCATCGACGCCACGCTGGTGCCCGCGCCCAAGCAACGCAACAGCCGTGAAGAGAACAAGCTCGTCAAGGAAGGGGCGATGCCGGCCGACTGGAAACCGGCCAAACGGCGCCAGAAAGACACCGATGCCACCTGGACCAAGAAGCACGGCAAGAGTCACTTCGGCTACAAGCTCTCGATCAACGTCGACAAGAAGTACAAGGTCATCCGCAAGATCGAGACGGGTACGGCCAGCATCCACGACAGCCAGCACTTCGAGAGCGTGTTCTACACCCTGAACACGAGCCGAGACGTCTATGCGGACCGGGGCTACACGTCCAAGGGGCGTGAAGACTGGTTGAAGGACAAGGGTTACCGGAACCAGATTCAGAGAAAGGGTACGCGCAACAAGCCGCTGTCTGAGTGTCAGCAAGGGCGTAACCATCGCATCGCCAAGACGCGCGCCCGTGTCGAGCACGTGTTCGCGGCCATCGATCAGATGGGTGGCAAGCTGATCCGCACGATCGGCCAGGCGCGAGCGAACTTTGCGATGACGATGATGGCCGCCTGCTACAACCTGAAGCGGCTGGTGTACTTCCAGAAGGCCGGAATCGAGGCTTTCTGACGCCCGAAATGGGCCGAATCGCCGATTTCCCGGGCGATTCGAAGAGAAAACGGAGCGACACCGCAGAGAAAAGCGGTGATTTGCCGGAGAAATTGAACCGAGTTCGGTCGCTGTCATTGTTTGGCGGCGGGATTCAACGAAAACCTCGCGTTATTCGAGGTGCCCTTAAAAGGGAGAGGCCGCCGACGAGATTAACGCCGGAATGCTGACGCGTTGGCAAGATGACGATCTTCCGGTGGTTGCCATGATTGAGTGCCAGGGTTGATTGGTGAGAAGTCCGATAGATGCGTTCCTGCGGGCTCTCTCGACAGCTCCCCTTGTAGGTGTGGTGTTGAGGGCAAGCAAACCCAATAATTCGGTAAGTTCCAATGGCATCGTCTAAGGCTACCAACCATGTACGGATTCAAACCGGGCTTCACATCCGAGAGGAAATTGCAGGGAGGACGCATTCAAGGGCGGGGTACCGGCACATCTGACAGCATCAAGAAGGAGATTCCGAAAGGCAGCTACATCATGCCTGCGGACTCGACCGAGCAGATTGGCGCGGATCAGATGCAGGACTTGGGCGCTCGGGTGCCGGTCAATGTGAGCAACGGCGAGTACGAATTGCCGCCTGAGCAAGTCCATGCCGTGGGCGTGCAGGCACTGAACCAGATGCGCGATGCGACGCACACGCCGGTTGCCGAGGGGTTCCAGCCGCAGGAATACAGGCTGTTCTTCGTAAACGGCGGTTCGCCTTCTGACGAAGAGCGTCGGCGTATTGGGCCGAGTTCGCAAATGGGCGCTGTCGCGCTAGGCAATGTGCGCGGCGTCGAGCGTATGGGCGGGGAGCCGTCAAATGCCAATCTCGGCGGCACACGCCAAGGCTATGGCTTCACGCCTGCTGAAGAAGCGACTCGGCGTGCGCCGCGCTCGGGCACTGGCAGCGAGCTTGCCGCACAAGACGAGCAGCGCCGCGCCCAAGATTTCATGGCGGGACGAATTTCGCAGGAAGAGTATGCAGCTTCTTTGAAGTCGCCGAAACTTTCTTACCAAAACAACTCGATTGCTCCAAAGAGTATCCCGACCCCTCGCTTTAGCCTCCTGCCAGAGCCGGAGGCGGATAAGCAACTCCGTGCCAGAGGCGTCGTCACATCACCGCGCCCAACAACTGCGCCCCCCGCTACGACGCCTTCCGAGCCGACCCAAAGGCCAGCAACGCGCCAGGGCTACGGCTTCACGCCTGCCGAGCAACAAGGTCCGGCGCTTGGCATGACAGCACGCCCCACGTCGGCCGCAGGGATCAACCGCATCGACAGGGCGCCCGGACTTGGTAGCCCACTCTTCACCAACGTCCCCGCAGGGCAGGCCGTGTCGGAGATGCAAGGCAAGGGGCAGATGTCGAGCGCCGACCTTGCGACCGGCAATGAGCGCATGGCCCGCGCCAACGCCATCCGACAGGAGTACCTGGACTCATTTGGCGGACCCAAGGCCGCGAGCATTGGAAACTCGGCGGTGGAAGAGACGAACGCGCGATTCCGCGAATCCCGGCTGCAAGAGTCGATGCGCGGCGCAGGGCGTTCGCGGGCAGGCGCAATCGCATCCATGCGCAACGCTGACCTTCAGCGCGAGCAGGCCCGCGAGGAACTTGGCTTCCGGGCATCGGAAGGCCGGGCAAACCGGGAACTGACCGCGCAAACGGAAGCGGGGCGTCTGTCGACTGATCGTGACCGGCTTGGTTTGGATCGCGCCCGCACGGCGACGGATCTCGAGGCGCGCGGATTCGACATTCGCAACGCCCGACGCATCGAGGACATTCAGGCAAGGCTGGAGAAAGCGGAATCGCCTGAAGATCGAGCCGCGCTGTCCGAGCAGCTTCGTGCGCTGACCGGACGTGAGATGCCCAATCGATTCACGGTGGTGCCGGGTGGGCAGGAAATCAGCCCGCAAGGCATGGCATACACGCGCCCGTCAATGGTGTTCAACAACCAAACCGGGCAATTTGTCGATCAGCGGGGCGTGCAATCACTGCCGCCTATAGCGGGGTGACACCGGTGTGGTATCCAAGTAATAGACCACTTGACTTAAGCGGGTCGGTCGATAGATCATGCACACGTCGCTGAAACAGGGGCGGCGCGAGCTTGGCGGCTCGTAAATGACCAAGGCGGACAATTCCGCCAATCCGGCGGATTTTTTTCGTCCACCGCATGCGCTTGTGCAATGGCTGGCGCTGCGAGGAAGCCTTCGGGCTTGCCGGTGCCTTGGTCCCGGTCCGCCAACCTTGCAGTTGCCAGTCACCCCGCTTGGCGGCGGGTACTGGCCGACTCAATCGACCAGGAGAATGCACCATGCATCTAAGCGTAAAGGGCAAGTCCGCCCCCCTTCATTCTCGTTTTGCCTTTTATCGTACGCTGCGCCGGATCACCAATCCGGTGATGGCTTACCGCTTGAGCCGCGGCGCCTCGACGGCGCTAGACAATGCCAAAACCTTGGCAGTTGTTGCAGGCGGCGCAGTCGCTATCCACGCCGTTCTTAACGTCGCCGGGCCTATCTGATGAATAAGCATTCCTTTTCCGTCGCCCGCGTGATCGAAAGTCTCGGAGAGGTCGTCAAAGCTCAAGGTTCTGCGACCAGTCTGTGTCTGGTCGCCCAGCAGGCAGAAAAAGCCCGAGGTGAAGCATGATTCGTCCGACCTACGATGCGATGTTGCTGCTGTTTGCGCATGCACAGAGCCACTTGACGACAGAGGAATTGAGGAGCTTATCTCAATTGTCGGAACATGCCTCTACCGAGGCACTCAGGCTCGGTGATGTCCTCGAAGGTGTCGGTTGTTTGGTCGATGCAGACGAGGATATCGGCGGTGCGGGGAGCTTCCGTGACAAGCAGGGCGCCGCGGATCTGTTGTGGTCGATCAGGCACCATCTCGAAGCGATTGCCGGCATGGCTCTCGTTGGCTCGGAGGCTTCGTTTCTTCTGCGTGAGCGCCTACTGAGGCGAGAGGACATCACGATTTGAACGGCCCTAAGTGGCATATACAGACCCGTCCGAGTGGCGGGTTTGTTGCTTTGGTGCGCCCGGAAGGGCGCACTCACTTGGAGGTGAAAGTCCTCTACTCGCCCTTGCACGGCTCCCGCTGCCTGTCGCCTCGAATCTGTGAACTGCCTTTCACGCTTCCTTGAGCGCCTGAGCGGTGTCGGCAGTGGTAACCAACGTGTATCCACAAAAAACCGCTTGAGCAAGCACAGTCCGAAAACCGGCAATAGGCAGGTTTTACCAAGTCACGGACTGCGACCCGGAAGCTCGCCCCCTAGCCCCGAATCGGGATGCTCTGGCCTGGATGCCATCCGCGCATACTCGCCGCCCTCCCTGGCGAACGCCGCCGACCTCCCGAGTCCGCACTTTGCGCCATCGAGGCCGGCCGCGTGGCTACATCGCCCGGATTTGGCTACATGGTGGCTACATGGCCCCGGAAAGCAAAAAGGCCAACCCCGGAGGATTGGCCTAAGTGCTTGAATTTGTTGGTGGGGGCACTAGGACTCGAACCTAGGACCAATTGATTAAGAGTCAACTGCTCTACCAACTGAGCTATACCCCCGGTGCCTTGCGGCAGATCGGCGTTTCCGTCGATCAAGAGACCGCGATTATACGCAAGATTCGGCGTACTGCAACAGCTGCCGCAAGGTATTTGACGCTGCCTGCGGCGCTGCGCTCAATTGCGCGGCACCTTGTCGAGGGCGAGGAAGAGCTGTTCGGCACTGAAGGGCTTGGCGATGAAGTCGTTCATACCGGCTTCGAGGCAGCGTTTGCGGTCGGCGTCGTAGGCGTTGGCGGTCATCGCGACGATGTGAGGCTGGCGTCTGAGGGGTAGCGTGCGGATGGCCCGTGTCGCGTCCACGCCGTCGAGTTCGGGCATCTGCATGTCCATCAGGATCAGGTCGAAGTCGCCCTGCTGCGCCTTGTCGACGGCAATGCGGCCGTTTTCGGCCGTCTCCAGGGTATGGCCGCCCTGCTGTAGCAGGCGGATGGCGAGCAAGCGGTTGATCGCATTGTCCTCGGCGATCAGGACCTTCAGCTTCGACTGGGTGCTGCGCTCCAATGCCAGCCGGGCTGCCGAGGGTTTGCCCGAAACTTGGGGGCTGGCGGGTGTATCAGATACCCGCAGCTCGAGCGCGAAGTCGAAGCACGCACCCTTGCCGGGTTCGCTTTCGAGCTTGATCGCACCCCCCATCGCTTCGACCAGGCTGGCGCTGATTGCCAGGCCAAGGCCGGTCCCCCCGTACTGTCGGGTTGTCGAGCTGTCGGCCTGGGAGAAGGCCTTGAACAGGTGCTGGCTCTGCTCGGGCGAGATGCCGATGCCTGTATCGCGGACCACGAAATGCACCTGTGTGCACTGTGCGTCGCACGACAGTTGGCGCACCTCGAGTGCGACCTGGCCGTGAGCGGTGAACTTGATTGCATTGCCGAGCAGGTTCCAGAGCACCTGGCGCAGACGGGTGCTGTCGCCGATGACGTTCGGCGGCAGCTGGTTGTCATAGTGCAGCGTCAGCGCCAGGCCTTTGCCTTGGGCGAGGGGTCGTATCAGGCCGAGCAGGGCGTCGATCTCGTCGCGCAGTGCGAAGTGGCGCGCCTCGAGTTCGAGCCGGCCAGCCTCGATCTTGGCGAAATCGAGGATGTCGTTGATCAGGCTCAGCAAGGTTGTGCCACTTTGCTGGATGGTGCTCACGCACTCGCGCTGGCCCGCGGCGAGCGGGCTCAGTTCGAGCAACTGCGCCATCCCGAGGATGCCGTTGAGCGGGGTGCGAATCTCGTGGCTCATGACCGCGAGGAACTCGCTCTTGGCCCGGTTGGCCGCCTCGGCGGCGAGGCGTGCCTCCTCGGCGTGCGCGCGCAACTGCTCTGTACGCTCGAACTCCAGGCAGGCCCGACAAGCTGTGTCCAGGCGCGCGAGAATGGGCGCGAGTGCCGTCAGCAGCCTGCTCTCGAGCGGAGTCCCTTCGCGCACCAGAATGACGAATCCGCTCCCCGGCATGGGCAGCAGGTACAACTGCCTGCCTTGCTCGCGAGTCAGAGCGTGGGCGGCGTCGGGGCGGTGTTGATGTGCCTCGATGAGTTGGGCGAGCTGAGTGTCTTCCGACAGGGTCGCCTTCTCTCTCGCCGGAAACGAAAAGCAATGCGCCGCCGTGCCCGTCCCGGTGTCGAGCCAGACATGGCCGGCCCGGCAGTCGAGCAGCTTCAGTGCGCTGGGCATGAAGCTGCGCAGCATCGCGCTCAGGCGCGGAGACTGGCCGATCAGCAATGCCAGCTCATACTGCAGGGAAAGCAGGCTGAGGCGGCTGGGGTCGAGCGGGTTCATGGGCGTTGGGCCTGAATGGGGGCTAGCTGCCTGCCAGCACCATGGTCTTGTTGAAGAACTCCAGGCAACCGTCTCCGCGGTTGGCAATCTCGCCCAGGGTCAGGGCGCCGAACAGCGCCCTACCGTCCAGCTGGGCAGCGACCGCCGCAAGCTCCTCCTCGAAGCGAGCCTCCAGGAACAGGACTCGACTGATGCAGTCGATCATGATGACTGGAGCGTCTCCTGCGTCCTTGACGGCGAGTGCGGCCGATTCGGCAGCGGCGATGAGCGCCTCTGGCTGGCCCTTGAGCAGGAACACGATGCTGTTCGGGCCGACCTCGCCGACGCACACCAAGGTTCCGTCAACAACCGTGATCGGATCGCGAACCACCACTTCGCCGCCGGCTCTTTCCATTCCGAACGGATAGCCCTTGGCGATTTCGAAAAAATTCTCGCTGTTGATACTGTCCCCGCAGTCTGCATCGACCAGTGTCCGATAGAGCTCGAAGGCGGGTTGGTAGTCGAGGCTGATGATGCGGTTGCGCTCAGCCTGGGTAACGACGAATGGGCCGGCGTGCTTCTGCCAGCCATGCCTGACGCCGACACGCGTGGGTCGATCGATCAGCACCATCTGGGCGTGGTCGACGAGCAGGCCCTTGTTGCTGAAGATGCAGGGGCGCTGCTGAAAGTCCAGACTGCCGGCGCCACCGCCAAAATACACCGGGTCGCTGCCCAGCATGTCGTAGACGCCGTCCAGGAAGGCTGCGATGCGCTGTGCAAGTCCGTCTACGACGATGAACACGGTTTGCGGCGATGGCAGGTCCTGCAGTGCGGATTCGAGTTCGGCGGAGTAGTCTGCCTGGGAGGACGACAAACCGTTGGTTTCGATAATGCGCACCGGTCCCTTGAGGCCGTGGACGATGCAGCCGGTCTCGTGATGCATGCGACCGAACACGATCTGCGGGAAGATGCCACCGCACACGGGCACTGGCAGTGCCTGCAGCCAGGATGAAAGCTCGACTGGGTCATAGCGGTTGCCATCGGCCGCGAGAATCATCAAGGCTTGCGCACCGTCCGCCAGCGCCTGCTCGGCAAGTCGGAACAAGGCTTTGCTGGTGGGCTCCGGTGAGAAAAGCAGGGTTTCATCCATGATGGCGCCTCGATTGAATCGTTTATGGCGTTTATGGCATAAAATTGCGATTAAGGGAAGCCTGCGGTTAGCCGCCTTTGTGAAGAATTACCCGAGAATGCGACCTGCGCGACGGCGCGTTCCGATGCCGTCCATGCTGCCCAGGCCCTGGGTGCCGTGTGCGTGGCAGATGGCGCAGGCGAGCGCGTCGGCGGCATCGGAGCTTGGGCTGGCGTCCAGCGTCAGCAGCCGTTGCACCATGTGCTGGACTTGTTCCTTGTGCGCCTTGCCGTACCCTACGACCGACTGCTTGACCTGAAGTGCCGTGTATTCGGCCACCGGCAGGTCGCAGGAAACCGCGCCACAGATCACCGCGCCGCGCGCCTGGCCGAGCAGCAGGGTCGATTGCGGGTTGACGTTGACGAAGACCTTTTCGACCACGACCACATCGGGCTGGTAAGTGGCAATCACCTCACGCACGCCGTCGAGCAGGGTCTTGAGGCGTCCGGGCAGTTCGCCGTCCCGGGTCTTGATGCAGCCACTGGCGACATAGCGCAGCTGGCTGCCGAGTTGGTCGATGAGACCGAAGCCGGTGATGCGCAGCCCGGGGTCGAGGCCCAGGATGCGGGTGACGACGGCGCGGGTGGCGTTGCTCATGGACGGCCTCCAGGGCGCGGGCCGGTCGATTCTAGCCCTTGCGCGCCAGCCATACACCCGATACCGCAATCGCCATGCCGGCGAGCGCGAGCGGGCTGAGGGTCTCGCCGAACATCGCCCAGGCGATGAGCGCGGTGGTCGGCGGCGTGAGGTAGAACAGGCTGGCCACATTGACCGCGCTGCCGCTGCGGATCAGCAGGTTGAGCAGGCTGATCGCGCCCAGCGACAGCACCAGCACCAGCCACAGCAAGGCGAAGACGAACTCGCCACTCCAGTCGATCTGCATGGTCTCGACCTGGCTCGCCACCAGGGCGGTCAGCGCCAGGCTGGGCAGGAACTGCAGCACCGAGCCGGTGCGCAGGTCGAAGCGCGGGCAGAAGCGCTTCTGGTACAAGGTGCCCGCAGTGATGCCGACCAGCGCGGCCAGCGCCGGCAGCAGCATGCGGCCGAGCGCGTCGGTGGCGACGCCATCCACCGAGACCTTGCTTCCCACCACCAGGGCCACGCCGGCAAAGCCCAGCGCCAGCCCCGCCCACTGCCGTGACGACACGCGCTCGCCCAGCAGCGCGCCCGCCAGTGCGCCGGTGAGCAGCGGTTGCATGCCCACCACCAGTGCGGAGATACCCGCCGGCAGGCCATGGTGGATGGACATGAACACCCCGCCCAGATACACCGCATGCACCAGCAGCCCGGTGACGGTGATGTGCATCGCATCGCGCGGGCTTGCCGGCCAGGGGGCACGCATGGCCAGCGCCAGCAGGGTCATCAGGCCGATGACGAGCACGTAGCGCACGGCCAGGAAGGTGAGCGGTTCGGCGTAGGGCAGGCCGTACTTCGCGCCGATGAAGCCGGTGCTCCACAGCACGACGAACAACAGGGGCATCAGGCGGGTGAGCTGGGTGGGAACTGGCATCGCGTGCCTCGCGTGAGGCCTGCGCCTCCCATGGGGGAGTGAGGCTGGGGTGGCAGGGTGTCGAATGAAAAAAGCTCGCGGCTTGCGCCGCTCCCACTGTGATGCCGGTCACTCCGTGGGAGCGGCGCAAGCCGCGAGCCTTCAGGGCAGGGCGCAGCCCCCGCGCTTACTCGGCGAACTCGGCGGAGGTATACACCTCCTGCACGTCGTCCAGGCCTTCGAGTGCGTCGAGGAGCTTCTGCATGCGCGCAGCCTCGTCGCCGGCGAGCTCGATCACGTTCTCGGGCTTCATCGTCACCTCGCCGAACTCGGCGGTAAAGCCGGCCTGCTCCAGAGCCTCCTTGACGCTGGTGAACTCCCAGGGGCCGGTGATCACCTCGATCGAGCCGTCGTCGTTGGTCTGCACGTCCTCTGCACCGGCCTCGAGCGCGGCTTCCATCAGCGCGTCCTCGCTGGTGCCGGGGGCGAACAGCAGCTGGCCGCAATGCTTGAACTGGAAGGCCACGCAGCCGTCGGTACCCATGTTGCCACCGTACTTGGAGAAGGCGTGGCGCACGTCGGCGACGGTGCGGGTCTTGTTGTCGGTAAGGCAATCGACCATCACCGCCGAGCCGCCGATGCCGTAGCCCTCGTAGCGGATCTCCTCGTAGCTCACGCCCTCGAGTTCGCCGGTGCCCTTCTTGATCGCGTTGTCGATCTTGTCCTTGGGCATGTTCACGCCCTTGGCCTTGTCCACCGCCAGGCGCAGGCGCGGGTTGAAGCCCGGGTCACCCCCGCCCATCTTGGCGGCAACGGTGATCTCCTTGGCCAGCTTGGAGAACGCCGCACCGCGCTTCTCGTCCTGACGACCCTTGCGGTGCTGGATGTTGGCCCACTTGGAATGACCCGCCATAGAAAACCTCTGTGCTGCATCTGCGATTGAAGAGGGGCGCATTATACCGCCGGGCCACGCGGGCGGGCCGTGGCCACGCTGGCGCTGCTACACTTTTACGATCGACCGATTCCGACCCGAGGAGCATGCCATGGCCGAACCGATGCTGATTGCCCGATCGCCCCAGGACGCCGCATTCAAGGACATCCTGCTGCTGCCGCGGCTGGCCAACCGCCATGGCCTGATCACCGGCGCCACCGGCACCGGCAAGACAGTGACCCTGCAAAAGCTCGCCGAAGCCTTCGCCGGCATCGGCGTGCCGGTGTTCATGGCCGACGTGAAGGGCGACCTTTCGGGCATCGGCGCGGCCGGTACTGCGGCGCCCAAGCTGCTGCAGCGCCTGGAGGCGATCGGCATCACCGAGTATGCGCCACGTGCGAACACCGCGGTGTTCTGGGACGTGTTCGGTGAGCAGGGCCATCCGGTGCGCGCCACCATCTCCGACATGGGCCCGCTGCTCATCGCCCGCCTGCTCAATCTCAACGACATCCAGACTGGCGTCCTGACGCTGGTGTTCAAGATTGCCGACGACAACGGCATGCTGCTGCTCGATCTCAAGGACCTGCGCGCGATGGTGCAGTTCGTGGGGGAGAATGCGAAGAGCTTCACCACCGAATACGGCAACATCTCCCCGGCCTCGATCGGCGCCATCCAGCGCAATCTGCTCGCGCTCGAGCAGCAGGGCGGCGACGTATTCTTCGGTGAGCCGATGCTCGACATCCACGACCTGATGCAGACCGATGCCGAGGGCCGTGGCGTGATCAACGTGCTGGCCGCCGACCGGCTCTACAACTCGCCCAAGCTTTACTCGACCTTCCTGCTGTGGATGCTCTCCGAGCTCTTCGAGCAGTTGCCGGAGATCGGCGACCCCGACAAGCCCAAGCTGGTGTTTTTCTTCGACGAGGCCCATCTGCTGTTCAACGATGCGCCCAAGGCGCTGGTCGAGAAGATCGAGCAGGTGGTCCGCCTGATCCGCTCGAAGGGCGTGGGCGTGTATTTCGTCACCCAGAACCCGCTCGACGTGCCGGAGTCCGTGCTTGGCCAGCTCGGCAACCGCGTGCAGCACGCCCTGCGCGCGTTCACACCGCGCGACCAGAAGGCGGTCAGGACCGCTGCCGACACCATGCGGCCGAACCCCGCCTTCAACGCGGCGCAGGCGATCACCGAACTCGGCGTGGGCGAGGCACTGGTGTCTTTCCTCGACGACAAGGGTCGCCCCGAGGTCACCGAGCGCTGCTTCGTGATCGCGCCCGACTCGCGCCTGGGGCCGCTGACCGAGGCCGAGCGGCGCGCGGCGATCACCGGCTCAGTGGTTCATGGCCACTACGAGCAGGTGGTGGACCGCGAGTCCGCCTACGAGATGCTGCGCGCGCAGGCGGCGGCGTCGGCAGCAGCGGCCGAGCAGCAGGCTGCAGCGCGCCAGCAGGCGGCGTCCGGGTCGGGGGGAGGAATGAATGAGATCCTGTTCGGCTCTACCGGACCGCGCGGTGGGCAGCGCGACGGCCTGGTGCAGATCGCCGCGAAGACGGTCACCCGCACCATCGGCAGTTCGATTGGCCGCCAGATCGTGCGCGGGCTGCTGGGTTCGCTGCTGGGCGGCGGCAAGCGCTGAACTGGCCCAAGTAGCCGGGTCCTACCAGGGGCCGCAGCGCTGCTTGCCGTTGACCCAGACGCAGCTCAGGTTGCGCCCCGAGTGCTTGGCCGTGTAGAGGGCGCGGTCCGCTGCGTTGACCAGGCTGTCGGTGTCGGTCATCTTCGGCTCGCGCGCGGCCACGCCGATGCTGGCGGTGACGCTGATCATGCTCTTTCCCGTATCGACGCGCAGGTTCTCGATGACGCGGCGAAGGCGCTCGGCAGCGAGCAGGCCTGCCTTGATGTCGGTGTTGGGGCAGATGACCAGGAATTCTTCGCCGCCCATGCGGCAGACGCTGTCGTTCTTGCGCGCCGAGCGCTCGATCGCCTGGGCTACCTGACGCAGGGTCGTGTCACCGATGGCGTGGCCATAGGTGTCGTTGATCGTCTTGAAGTGGTCGATGTCCAGCACCAGCACGGCCAGTGCTTCACCCGAGCGGTCGGTTGCCGCCCATGCCTTGGACAGGCTGTTCATGCCTGCGCGCCGGTTCGGCAGGCCGGTCAGCAGGTCGGTCATTGCCGCATGGGCGAGCCTGCGGTTGCTGATCGCGAGTTCGGCGGCGAACTGCTTCAGCTTGGCGCGGTCCCGGTCCCAGTCTTCCAGTAGCTGGTTGTGGTGGCGGGCGGCGAACAGGCGCGCGCGCAGCATGAGCATGTCTACCGGCTTGGCGAGGAAGTCGTCCACGCCGCCCTCGAAGGCCTCCATGACCTCCTGCTCGTTGTTGCTGGCTGTGAGCATCACGATGTACATCGTCCGCCCCCACTCCGATGCGCGAAGTGCCCGGCACAACTCCAGCCCGTTCAGCCCCGGCATCTGCCAGTCGGTCAGGACAACCTGAGGCATGGTCTCGAGTGCGAGCGCGAGCGCTTCGCGACCATTCGATGCGCACGTGACTTGATGCCCCAGGTTCTTCTCCAGTGCTGCGTGCAGGGCTGTCCGTGTGGTGGCGTCATCCTCGACCAACAGCACGCGCATTGCGTATTCGTTGGTTCCGCGCTTTGCCTGGGCGTCCGTCATCAGCGCGAAGGCGGGCGGCGCAGCGGTCGATACCTTGAGCAACTCGCCCCATTCGCGCCAGCGTTGCATCAGGCTGTCGATGGTGCGCCCCATCTCGTCGGCATCGAGGCCGAACTTGCTGCCCAGCAGCAGCAAACCGGGGATCTGCTCGCCCCGCTCGTTTTCCGAGGCGGTTCCAAGGTTGGCGACACAGCGTGCGAGATGGAACAGGTGCACCAGTTGATGCGGCCTGGAGCCGGGGGCGAAGCCCGAGTCGTCGGGTGATTCGTGGTAGTAGATCGGCTCGACCAGGGCCATCGGCAGGCCCCAGTCGGCGAGCATCGCAGCGGAGAGCTCGGTGTGGTCGGTGTGCAGGTGCTCGCGCTCCAGTTCCACGAGCCGGCTTGCGGCGTCCGGGTGGGCAAGCAGCGCACCGTATTCCTGTGGGTGGGCCGTCGCCAGGGCGAGCCGGCCGACTTGTGCCAGCAGGCCGCAGGCGAACAGTTCGTCTGCGGCGCCGCCGCTGGACACGCTCGCGAAGGCCTGCATCGCAACGCCCATCAGCAGGGAGTGGGACCAGAAGCCTGCGTAGTCGAATCCGGGGCAGGGGCCGTCCTGATGTTGATCGACGAGTGAGAAGCCCAGCGCAAGGTTGCGCACGGTGCCCAGGCCCAGGCGGGCGATCGCATCGGTGACCGAAGCAACGGAACGTCCGCCGCTGGCCGCCGAGTTTGCCTGGCGCAGGAGACGGCCGGTCAGGGCGGGGTCGGTCTGGGCGACGCGGGCGATGTCCTTGAAGTCGGCATCACTGCTGCGGCACAGGTCGAGAATTGCGAGCGCCACGCCCTTCGGGCTGGGGAGTTTGCCGTTCAGCGGAATGCGCTCGAGCTTTCTCATCTTGAGGTTGACGCGATGCGATGTTCGTGGAGACCGCGCAGCATAACCGATCCGCCGATAGGCGCGCAGCGCGGATCCGGCAGCAGCAGCGATGGGCAGGACTTGGAGTAGGATTGCAGCACAGGCCTGACGGCCGCGGGTTGTGGGGCTGGAGGGGCCGATGACGGTTCGGGGAGGCAGCGTCTTCGTTGGATGGGTCGCCGTGATGGCTGCGCTCGTCGTTGCCGCACGGCTGGCACCGTCGGCCATGTGGGCGAGCATCTTCGACAACCTGCAGTGGACGTTTGCCTTTGGTGGGTCTGCATGGCTCGCCTGGCGGGGGCTGGCGGGCGCAAGGGTCATCGACCGACCCTTGCGGATAGGTCTGTTTGCCGGTGCCTTGATGATCTTCGCGGGGCAGTTGGTCTGGATGGTGCAGGTGGCGTCGGGGTGGAATCCATTCCCGGCGCCGGCGGATGCAGTGTTTCTGCTTGCGCCGGTGGCGTGGGCGGCAGGCTGGTTGGCCGCGCTCGTCAGGGGCTTGCCGCGCGAGCGCTTGTTGCCGTCGCTGCTCGACATCGGGGGGGCCATGAGTGCCCTCATGGCGGCCGTACTCACCCTTTACTTCCCTTCCGGGGCCGACCTGGCCTTCGGCAGCCTGATCGTGCTGGCGCTCTATCCTGTCCTGTTCCTGCTGGCTGCAGGACTCGCGGTGCTGGTGGTGCCCGCCTTGCAGTTGAGGCCTGATCGCTTCCATCTGCTCGTGCTTGTGGGAACGACAACCTACGGTCTGAGCTGGATGCACTGGAACCTTCTGGCACTGGAGGACGCGTTGGTGCCTGGCAGCCTTTTCAATGCCGCCTTCACCCTGTCCGCGGTGCTTTTCGGTTTGGGTGCTTGTCGCTTCCGGATCGAGGCCGACTTACGCGGCGATGAATGCTGGCGCGAGCGTACGATGGCGTACCTGCCCTTGGCGGCCATGGCACTTGCGCTGTTGAGCCTGGTGCTGCTGTTCTTGCGCAGCGGGGACGATGCCGGCGTGGCCCAGCGCGTCATCTTTGCCTGCTGTCTGTTGGCGCTCACGCTGACGACCGTGCGCCAGACCCTGGTGGTCGGTGTTCTCGAACGCCTGCGCAATGCTGAGAATGCCATCCTGCGCAACGAGGCGCAGATGTACCGACTCGCCAATTTCGACACTCTGACCGAACTGCCCAATCGCCGCCTGTTCGAGGATCGTCTCGAACACAGCCTGCGCGAGGCGGCGCTGAGTGGGGGGCAGGTGGCGGTGCTGCTCATCGATCTCGACCACTTCAAGCAGGTCAACGACACCTTCGGCCATCGTTTCGGCGACCGCCTGCTGCGTGAGACCGCGATGCGCCTGCAGTCCTGCCTGCGCAGCGATGCAACGCTGGCGCGCATGGGCGGTGACGAATTCATGGTGATGGTCGAGCGGATGCATTCGCGCACCGATGTCGCGGCCCTTGCTCAAGCCTTGCTCGATAGGGTCGACTGTCCGTGGGCAGATGCAGCCATGGCGCAACAGATCGTCGGCGCGAGCATCGGCATCAGCCTGTATCCCGACGATGCCGCCAATGCGGTCGAGCTCATCCGCAACGCCGACTCGGCACTCAACGAAGCCAAGTCCGCCGGGCGTGGCACCTATCGCTTCTATATCGAGGCCTATACCGAGGTCACCCGGCGCAAGCTCGAGCTGCGCAACAGGCTGCGCCTTGCGCGACCGGACCTCGAGTTTCATGTTGTCTATCAACCGCAGTACGACGCCTTGCGCAATCTGGTTGGGTTGGAGGCGCTGCTGCGCTGGACGGTGGACGGAGCGCCGGTGCCGCCGGACGAGTTCATTCCCATCGCCGAGGAAAGTGGCCTGATCGTCGCGATCGGGGAGTGGGTGCTGGAGACGACCTGCAGGCAGATCCTTGCCTGGCGTGCGCAGGGGCGCTGGGTACCGCCGGTATCGGTGAACGTATCGGCACGCCAGCTCATCGAAGCGGAGATTGCGCAGCGTTACGTCCAGATTGTGCATGCAGCCGGCGTCGCTGCCGCGGATCTCGTCCTCGAGGTGACCGAGACCCAGCTCCTGGAGGATCGCATGCTGCCGTCCGTCGAGGCCTTGTCCCGCGCCGGCTTCAAGTTGTCGATGGACGATTTCGGGACGGGGCAGTCATCCCTGGTCAAGCTCAAGTTGTTGCCGATCACGGAACTGAAGATCGACAAGGCCTTCGTCAGGGACATTGCGACCGACGCCGGAGACCGTGAGATCTGCGCGACCATCCATGCCCTGGCGATCACGCTTGGGCTGGAGGTCGTCGCCGAGGGTGTGGAAACCGAGGATCAGTTCGAACTGCTCGTTGGCATGGGGTGCCAACGCTTCCAGGGCTGGCTGTTCGCGCCGGCCATGCTGCCGTCGGCGGTGTCGCTGCCGTCTGAGGCTGCACAACTCACGGCAGGCAGCGCAACTGCCCCTGCACGATGATGCATGAGCGGTTTCGCCCGGACTCCTTGGCGCGGTAAAGCGCGCGATCGGCGGCGTTGACCAGGCTGTCGGCATCGATCATCGACGCTTCGCGGCTGGCTACCCCGATGCTGACCGAGGTGCGAATCGGGCTCCCCCCCGCGTCGATCTTCATCGACTCGACCGTGCGCCGCAGCCGGTCCGCTGCGAGCAGGGCGGCCTTGAGGTCGGTGTTCTCGCAGATCATCAGGAACTCCTCTCCGCCCCAGCGGCATACGGCGTCGTTCTTGCGCGCCGCGCGCTGGAGCTCCTGTGCGACCGCGACCAGGACCTTGTCGCCGACTGCATGGCCATGGGTGTCGTTGATGCGCTTGAAATAGTCGATGTCGAGCACCAGCACCGAGAGCGGCTGCTGGGAGCGGCTGGCCGCCGGCCAGGCCTTGGCGAGCGCGTCCGTGCCGGCACGCCGGTTGGGCAGACCGGTGAGCAGGTCGGTCATGGCCGTGTGCTCCAGGCGACGATTGCTGATTGCGAGCTCGGCGGCAAACTGCTTGAGCTGTGCGCGGTCGCGCTCCCAGGCCTCGAGCAGCTGCACGTAGTGGCCCGCGGCCCGCAGCCGGGCGCGCAGGGTGCGCACATTGACCGGCTTGGTCAGGAAGTCGTCCACGCCGGCTTCGAAGGCCTCGGCGATCTCGTCTTCGGCGTCCAGTCCGGTGAGCATGATGAGGTACATCGTCTGCCCCCACTCGGTGGCACGCAGCGCGTGCGTGAGCTCGAGGCCGCTCATGCCTGGCATCATCCAGTCGGTGATGACGATGTGGGGCTGCGCGTCTACCGCGACTGCGAGTGCCTCCGCACCTGTTCCGGCACTGATGACCGTATGCCCAAGCACGTCGCGGAGCACGCTCTCGACGATGCAGCGCGAGGTGGCATCGTCATCCACCAGCAGCACGCGCAGGGCAGCGGGGGTGCCGGACAGTTCGGGGCGGCGCGCGTCTGCGGCGGACATCTGGGCGAAGGTGGGCAGCGCTGCCGCCGGGACCTTGAGCAGGTTGCCCCACTCGCGCCAGCGCGGCATCAGCTCGTTGATCGCGTGGTCCAGCGCATCGGCATCCAGGCCCAGCTTGCCGCCGAGCAGCAGCAGCGCGGCGCTGCGGTTGCCGTATTCGCTTTCCGGTGCGAGGCCGAGGTCGGCGATGCAGCGGGCGAAGTGGAAGACGCTGGTCAGTTGCTGCGGTCTCGAGCCAGCCAGGAAACCGGAGGCTTCGGGGGCTTCGTGGTGGTAGATCGGTTCCACCAGTGCGCCGGGGATGCCCCATGCGGTCAGCAGGGCTGCGGTCAGTTCGTTGTGGTCGGTGTGCAGGTGCTCGCGTTCGCGCTCGACGAGCGGGCTGTGTGCGTCGGTATCCTGCAACAGGCGGCCATAGGCGGCCGGGTATACCGTGGCCAGCCCCAGGCGGCCGACCTGTGCAAGCAGCCCGCAGGCGAACAGTTCTTCGCCCGACCCGAGGTTCATCGTCGTTCCAAATTGCTGGACGGCGATTGCCATCAACAAGGAGTGTGACCAGAACGACTGGTAGTCGAAACCCTGGCAGGGGCCATGCTGATGCTGGTCGACGAGTGAAAAGCCCAGTGCCAGGTTACGCACGGTGCCCAGGCCGAGGCGGCGGATCGCCTCCAGCACCGACGCCACCGGGCGCCCGCCGCCCATTGCCGCGGAGTTGGCCTGGCGCAGCAGCCTGCCTGCGAGCGCGGGGTCGGTCTGGGCAAGCTGCGCCAGGTCGGTGAAGGTCGCATCTTCCCGGCGGCACAGGTCGAGGATGGCCAGCGCAACGCCTTTCGGGCTGGGCAGATCACCGTCCAGCGGAATTTGTTCGAGCTTCTTCATCGTCAGCGAGCTTGGGCCCTTGCAGAGACTGATAAAATAACCGATTCAAAGGGTGTGTATTATGCAAATTCGAAGAGAGGAGCTGCTGCGACCGTGATCTTCCGCCGTCTGCAGGTCTGCTTGGCCGGATTCGGCATCCTGTTCGCGGCATCCGGGGGCGCTGCGGCAGCGCAAGACCTGACTGCGCTGCCGCTCGAGGCGCTGTTGCAGCGCGACTTCATCTCCGCCTCGCGGCTTGCACGCCAGGTGAGCGATGCCCCGTCCGCGGTGGCGATCGTCACCGCAGATGATATCCGCGCCTATGGCTATCGTACGCTGGCCGAGGTCATCGCCAGCATGCGCGGCCTCTATGTCACAGACGAGCGTCGCTATCAGTACATGGGTGGCCGGGGCTTCGGCGATGCCGAGGACTACGCGGGGCGCGTGATGCTGCTGGTCGATGGCTATGCGGTCCAGGACAATCTCTTCGACCAGGCCTTCATCGATGAGTCAGGCCTGATCGACCTCGAACTGGTCGAGCGCGTGGAGTATGTGCCGGGGACCGGATCGGTCACCTACGGCAACAACGCACTGCTTGGCATCATCAATGTGGTGACGCGAAAGGGGCGTGACTTTGACGGCGCGCGGGTGTCCGCCCAGTTCTCCAGCCAGGGCGCCAGCGGTCAGCGCGCCACCTGGGGCAAGCGGCTCGAGAGCGGTGCGGAGGTCCTGCTCTCGGCGTCGATGCTCGACATCGACGGCCGCAATCTCTACTTCCCCGCCTACGACACCCCCGCCACCAACCGCGGCGTCGCCGAGGGCCGCGACGGCGAACGCAACCAAAGGGTGTTCGGCAAGCTGTCGTGGTCCGGGTGGACGGTGCACGGGGCATGGGTCGAGCGCAGCAAGGGCGTGCCGACGAACCCCTCGCAGTACACCGCGTTCAACACCCCCTTCCCGATCCGGGACGAGAGCGCGTTCATAGGCGTGCGCCACGAGATGGATCTGGGCCTGCGGCTGCATTCGTCGTCCAGTCTGATGCTGGGCCGCTACGCGTACTGGAACGAACGCGAGTATGCGAGGGAAGAGTGTGCAGAGGACGAGCCGCGGATCGTGTCGTGCGAGAACGATGCTGGCGGTGTGCCCTATGGCTACTTCGACGGCGAGAAATTCGGTGTCCGCGACTACAAGGGCGCTTGGTGGCGCTTCGACCAGAAGTTCGTCGGGCGTTGGTTCGCCGGGCACACCCTGGTTTTCGGGGCGGAGCTGCGCAAGGACCACCGCCAGGCCTTCAGCGTGCGCTACCTGTCACCGAGCCGCGAGGTGCTGAGCCAGAACGAGGGCGCGCTGTCGCGCCGGACGGCGAGTGTCTACTTCGCGGACGACTATCGCTGGAGTGAGCACTGGACCTTGAACATCGGCGCACGCTATGACGACGCCGACGATCTCGACGGCAATCTCAGTCCGCGTGTGGCGCTGATCTGGTCCCCCGACGCGCGCACGTCGGTGAAGGTTTCCTACAGCGAGGCCTTCAAGATGCCCAATGCGAACGATCGCTGGACATCCGGTGACACCGCCGTGCCCGAGTACGTCGCCGCCACCGAGTGGGTGCTGCAGCACCAGCTGTCGCCGCAAACCCGCGTGACCGGCTCCCTGTACCACTATCGGCGGAGCGATCTGCCGGTGTATAGCGCAGCGGTCGATGACTACGTTGCTGAAGGCAGCAGCCGGGCGCGCGGCGCCGAAGTCGAGATCGAGCACCTGTGGGCGCGAGGAGCCCGCCTGCGCGCCAGCCTTGCCCGACAGCATGCGCGCGACGTCGATGGGCGCGATGCGGTCAATTCGCCCGACCTGCTCGGCAAGCTCAATTTCACCTTTCTGCTGCCGGGCGAAGCGCTGCGCACCGGTTTCGAGATGCAGTATCTCGGTCCACGCCTGACGCGCGAGCGGCGCATGCTCGGTGGCGTCACGCTCGCGAACCTGACGCTTTCCACCGAACAGGCCTGGCATGGCGTATTCGCGTCCCTGAGCGTACGCAACCTGTTTGACCGCCGCTATGAGACGGTTTCCGGCCTCGGCTGGCGGCCCGACAGCGGCGTGGCGCAGGACAGTCTGCGCATGGATGGCCGCAGCCTGTGGCTGGAACTCGGCTACGCGCTATGAGGTTGCGCGCGCTCGCCTGCCTGCTGCTGGTCGTCTCCGCCGTGTCGGGGGCGCGGGGCCAGGCCGTTCCCGAGCATGAGCTCAAGGCGACCTACGCATACAACTTTGCTGCGCTTACGCAGTGGCCCGCGTCGGCGCGGACAAGCTTCAATCTCTGTGTTCTTGGCGACGATGAGCTTGCGCTTGCGATGCGGCGACTCGAGGGCAAGGTCCTGCATGGACGCGTGGTGTCGGCGGTGCCGCTCGCGGCGCTGTCGGCGATCCGCGATTGCGATGTGCTCTTCGTTGGCGCCGGCGAACAGGCCAACCTGTCTCGCATCGTCGACGCGCTGGGCGACGCGCCGGTGCTGACGGTCAGTGATGCGCCGTCGCTGCAGGACGTCGCGATCCGCATCGTTCCCGAGGGCAGCCGGCTGGCCTTCGAGGTCGATGTCGAGCGCTGCCGGCGCGCCGGTCTCAAACCGGGTGCCGCCTTGCTTGATCTGGCTCGTAAGGTGCGCCTTCCTACTGATTGAACAGGGCAGGCGTTCGGTTCAATGGCCAAGCGTCTGTTGCAGCCTGCGGATTCCGTCGAGCGTGCGGGCGTACTCGTGGCGTAGTTCGTCGAGCCTTGCGTGCGCCTCCTCCGCGCGCCCGTTCTTGCCCATCATCTCGAACTCCTTGAACAGCGCGGCAAGGGATCTTGCTCCGATATTCCCCGAACTCGACTTGAGGCTGTGTGCGGCTTGGCGCAGCCCCGCGCCGTCGCCTGCTTCAACGGCTTGCTCGAGCGCCGCCAGCAGCGGGTTGCTGCTTTCGAGGAAGACACCGAGGATGCGCTGGACCAGCGTCATACCGCCGTTCGGATCGAGGGCGCGGAACTGCTCGATGAAGGCAGGATCGATCACCGCCTGCGCGCTTTCAGGATCGCTCGGAACTGCAACGGGCGGGGCTGAGGGCAGCGTGCCGGCCGATGGCGCCGCCAGCCAGCGCTTGAGCATGGCCCGCAGTTGCTCCAGCGCGTAGGGCTTGGCCAGGAAGTCGTCCATGCCGGCGGCAATGCAGCGCTCGCGGTTACCTTCCATCACGTTCGCCGTCAGGGCCACGATCGGTACGCGCGGCTGGCGGCGTTGCGCGCGAATTGCCGCGCTGGCCTCGTAGCCATCCATCACCGGCATGTGGCAATCCATCAGGATGAGATCGAAGTCTTCCCTCGATGCAAGGCGCAAGGCCTCCTCGCCGTTCTCGGCGAAGCACACCGACAGGCCGAGGCGTTCGAGCATGGCCTGCCCGACATGGCGGTTGACCGGGTTGTCCTCTGCCAGCAGCACGCGCCCGGCAAGTGACGCCGCCGCGGCGTCGGCCTGTGTCCTGGTGGCGGCCTGCTGGCCGGGTGCGCGCAGTGCGCTCGACAGTACCTCGTGCAGCTCGGCCTGGCGGATCGGCTTGTGCACGCAGCGCAGGATGCCGGCGCGCTCACGTTCGCGCACGCTCGCGCTGGAGTAGCTCGAGGTCAGCACCACCAGGCGGGTGGCGGCAAGCGCCGGCGTGTTGCGGATCTCGGTCGCAAGCCTCAGGCCATCCATGCGTGGCATGTGCATGTCCAGTACCGCGATGTCGACCTGTTCGCCCGCCGCCGCCGTGCGTGCGAGCAACTCGAGCGCAGCATCGCCATCCGCCGCGCAGTCGACCTGCATGCCCCAGGCCCGCAGCTGGCGCAGCAGGATCTCGCGGTTGGTGGCGTTGTCGTCCACCACCAATGCGCGGATTCCGGCGAGCTCGACGCTGCTGCGCAGTGACGCCGGGCTGCTGAGGCCCTTGGGCAGGACAAGGTCGACGTGGAAGCGTGCGCCCTCGTGTGGCGCGCTGTCGAGACTGATCTCGCCGTGCATCAATCCGAGCAGGCGGCGGCAGATCGCCAGGCCCAGCCCGGTGCCGCCAAACTGGCGCGTGGTGGAGCCGTCGAGCTGTGAGAACTGGTCGAAGATGCGCTGCTGGGCATCGACCGGGATGCCGATCCCCGTGTCCTCGACGCTGATGCGCAAGTGGCAGTCGTGCTCGCTCTCGTCGAGCAGGCGGGCACGCACGACGACCTCGCCGCGGGCGGTGAACTTGACCGCGTTGCTGATCAGGTTGCCGATGACCTGGCGCAAGCGGAAGGGGTCGCCGCGCAGGCCGCGGCGGACCTCGGCTGGCAGGTCGGCGACCAGCTCCAGGCCCTTCTTCTCGGCGGGCTGGGCAAACATCGCCAGCGTGCCCTCGAGCAGATCTCCGAGCTCGAACTCCACCGCCTCGAGCTCGAGATGGCCAGCTTCGATCTTGGAGAAGTCGAGGATGTCGTTGATGATGCCAAGGAGGTGGCGGCCGGAGTGCTCGACCGCCTCCGCGAAATGACGCTGCTCCTGGTTCAGTCCGCTGTCGAGCAGCAGTTCGGTCATGCCCAGCACACCGTTCATCGGCGTACGGATTTCGTGGCTCATCGTCGCCAGGAAGTCGCTCTTGGCCTGGCTGGCCGCTTCTGCCGCCTCCTTGGCCCGGCGCAGTTCTTCGGTGCGGCTGGCGACCTCGTCCTCGAGTTGCTCCCGGTGGGCGGCCAGGCGCGCATCGCGCTCGGCGATCTGGCCGAGCATGCGATTGAAGCCGGCGGCCAGCGAGTCGAGTTCGATGACGCTGCTTGGGGCTGCGCGTGCGCTGTAGTCCTCGTCGTGTGCCACCTTGTCCATCAGTGACGACAGTGACGACAGCGGTTGCAGCACCGCATGGTTCAGCCGCCTGAGGGTGCGGGTGGCGAGCAGCAGCGCAAGTGCGGCGGCCAGCGCGGCGATCGACCCATGGGCGAAGACCTGGATGTAGAGCGGGCGCAGGTCGAGGTCGAGGTCGAGCACGCCCAGGACGTTGCCGTTCTCGATGATCGGCTGGGTCATGCGCAGCGTGCCGAGATCGAAACGCGCCTGCTCGGTGGCCAGGCTGTATGCCTTGCGGCCCTGGGCGGTGAACTCGCCGAAGCGGGCGAATTCTGCGCCGTCGACGTCGAAGATGGCCGCGCCGCGCACGTCGGGCAGGTGCTCCAGCGCGGTAAGAATGCGGCCAGCCGAGGCGTTGTCGAGGAACATCAGGCTTGCGGCGGCGTTGTCGGCGAGCACGCGTGCCATCACGCGGGTGTTGCTCTCGAGTGCGAGTGCGCTGATCACCAGGCCGCCGAGCGTGATCAGGACCGCCAGCAGGGCCACGGCAGCGCCCACCGCGCGCTGGCTGACGCGGCGCAGCTTCTCGCCGAGCGTCATGCGCTGCTCATGGCCAGGGGAGGGAGACTGCAGGTTCATTGCTGGATCTCGGATGCGAGCTTGAGCAGTCGGGCGCTCAGCCCCACGCCGTGGTTGCGCGCTGCGGCAAGGTTGACGGAAAAACCAATGCGGTTGCCCAGGGTCTCGATGTTGAGCATGACGCCCCTCTGCATCGCGCCCGGGCTGTCGGCGATCGTGAGCACGGGAAGGCCATCGATCCGGTCCTGCACGCGATTCAGGTTGCCGATCATCGAGCGGGTGATGAACACCATGTCGCAGCCGCCCAGGCCGTCGACCCGCAGTGTGCGGCGGATCTGCAGTGGGCGGGTGCCGACGGTGCGCTGTTCGAGCGCATCGAGGTGTGCGCCGAACGGATCCTCGCCGTAGATGCAAAGATGGAGTGCCGGACGATGGCTGTCCGGCCAGGTAGCGAAGCTGGCGAAGTTGATCAGGAAGGCGGCTTTGAGGCTGTACTCGTCGTCTCCTTCCGGCGCCTGGGCGAAGCCTGCGGCTGCGGGCAGCACCGCCAGCGAGATCCCGCACAGCAGGCCCGCGAGCGCGCGACTCGCACCGGCACGGAGGGTCTTGAAGGCGTGGTGTCGTGAGCCCATGTGCGCGGGTCAGAAGCGGTAGTCGAGACGCAGCCTGATGCTGCGGCCGTCCTGGCCGATGGCATGCATCTGATGAGTGCGCTCACCTGCACCGGGGTGGGCATAGTCCTTGTCGAAGAGGTTGAGCACGCTCAGCGACAACTCGGCACCAGGAATCCAGCGCTCGGCGACGACATGCAGGTTGGCCAGCCAGTGTGCCGGGACCGTTTCACCGTTGGCGGTGCGGCGCATGCCGTCATAGGCGAGTTCCACGCCAGTGCGCAGGCGGGTACGGGGCAAGGGACTGGAGAGGTTGACGCGGCCGAGAACGCGTGGCGAGTTCTGCACCCAGGCGCCGTCGGCGTCGATGGTGTTCTGCGCCGAGACGCTGCCGCGCAGGCGGGCGCCGTTGTACCACGCCTGCTCGGCGGAGAGCTCCAGGCCGCGGCTGCTGAGCTTGCCTGCACTCCGGTACTGGACGATGCCGCCATGGCCCTCGCTCAGTGCGATGAGGTCATCGACCTGCCATTGGTAGAGCGAGGCGCGCAGATGCAGTTCGCGACCGATGCGGTGGTCGATCGACAACTCGACGGTGTCGACCGTTTCGCCGCCGAGGTCCGGATTTGCTTCCATGTAGTCGCCGTCAGCGTAGTAGCTCTGGTAGGCGTTCGGTGCGCGGTGGGCACGGCCGTAGAGCAGCTTCAGCGTGGTCCGCGGCGCAGTGTGCCAGATCAGGCCGGCGCGCGGGCTCAGGCGAGTGCCGATGCGGTCGTTGCGATCCATGCGCAGACCGAGGGTCAGCGTCACGTCTTCGCCGATCTGCCAGTCGTCCTGGGCGTAGAGCCCAAGCCTGTAGCCCTTGCGACGGTCACGCCAGTTGCTTGCGGAGGATGTGTCGGAGAGATCGACGACGTGCTGTTCGATACGGCTGTTGCGCTGGTAGTCCAGCCCCAGCATCAGTGTGTGTGCGGCGAACGCGGTCGACAGCAGCTGGACTTCGGTGCCTTGCCAGTCGGCCAGGCCCGGATAGCCATAGGGCTGACCGGAATAGATCAGGGTGCTGTCGTAGCGGTGGCTGCCGGCGAACAGGCGCGCCGAGATCGACAGGGTGGCCGACAAGGTGTCGCGATAGTCGAGATTGGCAAACGTTGTCCGGTCGCGCTGGAGGCTGCCGGGTGAGAAGCGGTCGGTGCCGTAGGTGGCGACCGCGTCGTCCTTGAGGCGGTCGCCATGCATGAGGGTGAACGACCACGGGCCGCGGCTGGCCTTGAACAGGAACTCGTCGTCGCGCTCGCCGTCCAGTCCGCGCGCGACGCCACGTTCGCCGTCGCCGAAGGCGAGGGTCAGGTCCTCGCCGTCCGAGCGCAGGGCCGAGGCCGAGATCAGCAGGTCGACGCCGTTGTCCAGGCGCTTGCCCCAACTCACGCGGCCCTCACGAGTGGTTTGAGGAGACTGCAGGGCGAGCGCCAGTTCGCCGCCGTCGAGCCCCGCCCCCTTGCGGGTGACGACATTGATGATGCCGAACATCGCATTCTGCCCGTAGAGGGCGCCACCGGGCCCGGGGATGAATTCGATGCGCTCGACCAGGTCGAGGTCGAGCGGAAAGGTCCTGCCCAGGGGGGCGCTGTCATACAGCGGCTCGTTGGCGCGCACACCGTCGATGGTGAGCAGCACACGCGTCATGTAGTCGCCGGGCAGGCCGAAGCCGCGCACGCCGAGGTAGCTGTACTGGCGGTCGTAGGTCTTGAATACACCAGGCAGGGTCGCGAGCGCCTCGTCCAGGGTGCGCCAGCCGAAGCTGCGGATCTCTTCGCGGCTGATCACCGTTGCCGCTGCGGCAACCTCGCTCTGGCGCTGCTCGTACTTTGCTGCGCCGACCACAGGTTCGGCCTTGATCACCTCGAACGGGCTCGGGCGTGGCACCGGCGTCGTGAGCAGTTCCTCGAGATCACGCGCATCGAGACGGGCTGCGGCCGACGCCAATACCGCAAGCAGCAGCGCGCGGCGCAGCCTGCCGCCCGGCGCGGGCACCCCAGCGCACCCGCGCTGGGTTGTCGCGCTGGCGCGTTGGGGCGGGGCGATCGATGGCGGTGTGGTGTTGGTCATTGCCAGGCTGTCTCGGGGCGGTGATGGCAGTCGGCGCCCCTGGACATCAATTTACGCCATCCGTGCCGGGTTCCTTAAGCAAGAAACTCACGCAGCACATCATTTCGCGCCGGCGCCGGGTCAGTCCTGCCGCAGGCTGCGCCCCAGCCGGGTGCAGATCTCGATGGTCGGCCCGGCCATGTTCATGCTGTAGAAGTGCAGCCCGGGCACCCCTTCGGCGATCAGCCGTTCGCACAGGCGTGTGACCACATCGAGGCCGAGGGCGCGGATCGATTCGCTGTCGTCGCCGTAGCTCTCGAAGCTCTTGCGCATCCAGCGCGGGATCTCGGCACCGCAGGCATCGGCGAAGCGGGCGAGCTTGCTGAAGCTGACGATTGGCATGATGCCCGGCACGATCGGGATGGTGATGCCCATCTTGCGCGCCGCCTCTACAAAGTTGAGGTAGGCGTCCGGGTTGTAGAAGAACTGCGTGATTGCCGAGTTGGCGCCGGCGTCGACCTTGCGCTTGAAAGCGGCAAGATCGTCTTTCGGGCTCTTGGCCTGGGGGTGCCACTCGGGATAGGCGGCCACCTCGATGCTGAAGCGGTCGCCGGTTTCGGCGCGGATGAACTCGACCAGTTCATTGGCGTAGCGGAACTCGCCCGCAGCGCCTGCGCCCGAGGGCAGGTCGCCGCGCAGCGCCACGATGCGGCGGATACCGGCGTCTGCGTACTCCTGCAGGATGTCGCGGATGCTGTCGCGGGTGGAGCCGATGCACGACAGGTGTGGGGCGGCCTCATGGCCAGCGGCGGCGATCTCCTTGACCGCGGAGAAGGTACGCTCGCGCGTGGAGCCGCCGGCGCCGTAGGTGACGGAGAAGAAGGCGGGTTCGAGGGCGGCGAGCTGTGCGCAGGTGGCACGCAGCTTGTGGGCGCCTTCGGCGGTTTGCGGGGGGAAGAATTCGATCGAGAGTTCGGTGTTCATGGCGTGTCAGGTGTCGTGGACATCCGGTGTGCGGATGGCATGGAAGAAGAACTCGCGGTTGCCATCGCCACCCGTGATGGGTGAATCGAACCAGTCGAGGATGATCAGTCCGGCCTCGTGTGCGGCCTTACGCAGGCGCTGTTCGACGCCGGCATAGAGTGTCGTGTCGCGCACGATGCCGCCCTTGCCCAGCCCCTGAGGGCCGACCTCGAACTGCGGCTTGACCAGGGCGAGTACATGGCCGGCAGGAGACAGCAGCGCGGGCCACTGCGGTAGCAGCAGCGCGAGCGAGATGAAGCTGGCGTCGCACACCAGTAGGTCGAAGCCGTGTGCCGGGCAATGATCGCCGAGCTCGGCCACGCCGAGTTGGCGCGCGTTCAGGCCTTCCAGCGTGACGCAGCGCTTGTCCTTGCGCAGGCGGGGGTGGAGTTGGTCGTGGCCGACCTCGACACCGACCACGCTTGCGGCACCGGCCTGCAGCAGGCAATCGGTGAAGCCGCCGGTGGACTGGCCGATGTCCAGGCAGTGTGCGCCGCGCACGTCCAGCCCGCTGCGCGCGAGCGCGCCTTCGAGTTTGAGTGCGCCACGGGAAACGAAGCGGTCGCTGTCGTCCGCAACCACCTTGAGCCGGGCGTCGGGCGGCAGCTCCAGCGCCGGCTTGGTGACCGGCTTGCCGTCATGGCTGACGCGTCCGGCGTCGATCAGCGCGCGCGCTGCCGTGCGCGAGGCCGCCAGCCCTTGCGCCACCAGCAGCTGGTCGACGCGCAGCAGACCGTGCCGGTCGGCTGGGTGTTTGCCCTGCGCGGCCGGTTTCGGCTTGCCCTGGCGGGCGTGGAAGGAGTTCATGCTCATCGCGGAGGGCTCGTCATGGGCTGTGGGGCGCCGCGGGAAACCCGCGTGCGCCGCCCCACAGCCGTTGCGTCGAGGGCGCTCAGTAGCGGTACTGGTCGGTCTTGTACGGACCTTCCTTGGGCACGCCGATATAGGCCGCCTGTGCGTCGGTGAGCTCGGTCAGTTGAACGTTGAGCTTCTTCAGCTGCAGGCGGGCGACCTTTTCGTCGAGGTGCTTGGGCAAGGTATACACGCCCACCGGGTAGTCGGCCGTGCGGGTGAACAGCTCGATCTGCGCGATGGTCTGGTTGGCGAAGGAACTCGACATGACATAGCTCGGGTGGCCGGTGGCGCAGCCGAGGTTAACCAGGCGACCCTTGGCGAGCAGAATGATGCGCTTGCCGTCGGGAAAGATGATGTGATCGACCTGCGGCTTGATCTCTTCCCACGGGTACTGCTCGACGCTGGCGACGTCGATTTCGTTGTCGAAGTGGCCGATGTTGCAGACGATGGCCTGGTCCTTCATCTTCGCCATGTGATCGTGGGTGATCACGTGGTAGTTGCCGGTGGCGGTGACGAAGATGTCGGCCTTGTCGGCAGCGTACTCCATGGTCACCACGCGGTAGCCTTCCATCGCCGCCTGTAGCGCGCAGATCGGGTCGATCTCGGTCACCCACACCTGCGCGGACAGCGCGCGCAGGGCCTGGGCCGAGCCCTTGCCCACGTCGCCGTAGCCGGCCACCACGGCGATCTTGCCGGCGATCATCACGTCGGTGGCGCGCTTGATGCCGTCCACCAGCGATTCACGGCAGCCGTAAAGGTTGTCGAACTTGGACTTGGTCACCGAGTCGTTGACGTTGATCGCCGGGAATTTGAGCTCGCCGCGGGCGTGCATCTGGTACAGGCGATGCACGCCGGTGGTGGTCTCCTCGGTCACGCCCTTGATCTGCGCCAGGCGGGTCGAATACCAGTTGGGGGTGGTGGCGAGCTTGGCCTTGATCGCGGCGAAGAGGATGGTTTCCTCTTCCGAGCCCGGATTGGCCAGCACGGAGATGTCCTGCTCGGCACGTGCGCCCAGGTGCAGCAGCAGCGTGGCGTCGCCGCCGTCGTCGAGGATCATGTTGGAGTAACCGCCGTCCGACCACTCGAAGATGCGGTGGGTGTAGTCCCAGTAGTCGGTCAGCGACTCGCCCTTGACCGCAAACACCGGGATGCCGTCGGCGGCGATGGCGGCGGCGGCGTGGTCCTGAGTCGAGAAGATGTTGCACGAGGCCCAGCGCACCTGGGCGCCGAGCGCGGTCAGCGTCTCGATCAGCACCGCGGTCTGGATGGTCATGTGCAGCGAGCCGGTGATGCGTGCGCCCTTGAGCGGCTGGCTGGCGGCGTATTCCTCGCGGATTGCCATCAGACCGGGCATTTCGGTCTCGGCGATGCGGATTTCCTTGCGCCCCCAGTCGGCGAGCGAGAGGTCGGCAACGACGTAGTCGGTGAAGTTGGTGTCAGCCACAGCGTTCATGTGAAGCTCCATGCTATGGCCGGGCTGCGATGCGGGCGGGCAGCGACACTGGCTGCGAGGGCTCACCCGGCATCCCGAACCCGGCAGGGTTGAAGACGATTAGCAGGGTGAGCGCCGTTGTACTGCAACCCGCCGGGCGGCGGGGTCCGAGCCTGGGGGCCGCGGCCGGCAGTGCCGGCGGGCGCCTCGCAGCGCTCCTCGGAAAGCGCAGATTATATACGCGTCAACGGCTTGTGCGGCCGTTGTCGCGCACGATGCTGACGATGAGCGTGACCACCGTCAGCGGCAGCACATAGCCCAGCATCACGTTCGAGAACGCCGGCAGGCTGGCGTGCTGCTGCGCTTGCAGGACCAGCCAGGCAGTGTACGCCGCATAGTAGGCGAGGAACACGCCGCCCTCCCAGCGCGCGATCTCGCGCCCGGTGATCATGATGGGCAGGCAGGCGAAGGCCACCGCCAGCATGACCCACAGGTCGAAGTTGCGCGCGGCTTCCGACACCGGGAGCCCAGCGCCCGAGACGATGCCGGTGACGCCGAGCACGGCGAGGATGTTGAACACGTTGCTGCCCACCACGTTGCCGACCGCGATGTCGCGCTGGCCGCGCATGGCGGCGACGATCGAGGTGGCGATCTCGGGCATCGAGGTGCCCACCGCGACCACGGTCAGTCCGATCACCAGGTCGCTGACACCGAAGGCGCGCGCAAAGGCGACGGCGGAATCCACCAGCCAGTCTGCGCCCACCACCAGCATCGCCAGGCCGACCCCCACCAACGCGATCTGTACGGCCCAGTGGCGGTCCCAGTTCGAGGTCGGAATCTCGGAGGCGAATTCGTCTTCCACCGCTTTGGAGGCGCGCCGGGACTGAACGACCAGGAAGAGGGTGTAAGCGATCACCAGGCCGAACATCACGATCGACTCCAGCAGCCCGATACGGCCGTCGAGCGCCACCACCACCAGCAGCACCGAAGCGCCGATCATGATCGGGATCTCCTGGCGGATGATCTGTTCATCGACCAGCAGCGGCGTGATCAGGGCCGAAATGCCCAGGATCAGCAGGATGTTGGCGATGTTGCTGCCCACCACGTTGCCGATCGCGAGGTCGGGGCTGCCCGACAGGGCTGAACCCACCGACACCGCCATCTCCGGTGCACTGGTGCCGAAGGCGACCACGGTGAGACCGACCACCAGTGGCGACACGCCGAAGGACACTGCCAGCCGCGAGGCGCCGCGCACCATCACGTCGGCGCCGATGACGAGGACGGTGAGACCGAGGACGAACATCAGGGTTTGTTCGAGCATAGGGAAGGATCTTGCGTTGTGATGTGAGGAGCAGGGGAGCGGGGAAGACCGTTGCCGTGGAAGGACGTTCGCGGTCGAGTGTGGCGGTGTTTAGATGGTCGTGGATCGGTGATCAAAAAAGACGCCTCCCTCCGTCGCCGGAGAGAGGCGTGCGGTTCGTAGCGCTATTTTAGAGCCCGGCGTCGGCGCGCAGTGCAGCGGCCTTGTCGGTCTGCTCCCAGGAGAACTCGGGTTCGTCGCGGCCGAAGTGGCCATAGGCGGCGGTCCGCGAGTAGATCGGGCGCAGCAGGTCGAGCGTCTGGATGATTGCCTTCGGGCGCAGGTCGAAGTGCTTGCCAACCAGTGCCACGATCTGCTCGTCGGCAATCCTGCCCGTACCGAAGGTATTGACCATCAGCGACACCGGACGTGCCACGCCGATCGCGTAGGCGACCTGCACCTCGCACTTGTCGGCCAGCCCAGCGGCGACGATGTTCTTGGCCACGTAGCGCCCGGCGTAGGCGGCCGAGCGGTCGACCTTGGAGGGGTCCTTGCCCGAGAACGCGCCACCGCCGTGGTGGGCTGCGCCGCCGTAGGTGTCGACGATGATCTTGCGCCCGGTCAGGCCGCAGTCGCCGTGCGGGCCGCCGACCACGAAGCGGCCGGTGGGGTTGACCAGGTAGCGTACGTTGCCCTGCATCAGTTCGGGCGGCAGCACCGGCTTGATGATCAGCTCGATCACCGCCTCACGGATCTGCTCCTGCGTGACGTCCGGGTCGTGCTGGGTCGACACCACCACGGTGTCGATCGCAGTCGGCTTGCCGTCGACGTACTTCACCGTGATCTGGCTCTTGGCGTCCGGGCGCAGCCAGGGCAGGCGGCCGTCCTTGCGTACCTCGGCCTGGCGCTGCATCACGCGGTGCGCGTAATGGATCGGCAGCGGCATCAGGCTGGCAGTCTCGTTGGTGGCGTAGCCGAACATCAGGCCCTGGTCGCCGGCGCCCTGGTCGAGCGGGTCGTCGTTGGCGTTATTCACGCCCTGGGCGATGTCGGGCGACTGGCGGTTGATCGCCGCCAGCACCGCGCAGCTCTTGTAGTCGAAGCCGATGTCGGAGTTGTCGTAGCCGATGCGGCGGATGACGTCCTGCGCGATCTCGCGATAGTTGGGGTGTGCGGTGGTGGTGATCTCGCCTGAGATCACGACGAGGCCGGTGGACACCAGCGTCTCGCAGGCGACGCGCGCCTTGGGGTCCTCGGCCAGGATGGCGTCGAGCACGCCGTCGGAGACCTGGTCGGCGACCTTGTCCGGGTGGCCTTCGGAGACCGACTCGGAGGTGAAGAGGAACTCTGCCATGCTGCTACTCCTTGAAAAGCAAAAATCCCCGTTTTTCTGGCCTTGCGTCTGCGGCCAGCTCCGGGGATTTCGTCGAGCAGCCGACGCTTTAGCAGTATTTGTACGGCAGCCGCGCTGCCATGCCGCCCTGCAAGTTGTCGAGTTAACTCGGCGGTAAGGCCCGGATTATAGACCGGGACGGCGGGGTGTGTAAGCATTCGGGGCTGGTGAACCGTGCCGGCATTCTCAATGCGCCCCTGCCGGCCCCCGCTTGGACCCTGCCCGTGCTGTTTCAATCCCTCTTTCGTCTGCTCTCGCGCCTGCCGCTGGCCTGGCTCCACCGCCTGGGCGGCTGGGCGGGCTGGCTGACCTACAAGGCCTCGCCGTCCTATGCCCGCCGTCTGCGCGAGAACCTGTTCAACGCCCTCGGTCGCGAGGACGAGACGGTGCTGCGCGCAGCCATCGTCGAGGCCGGTCGCCAGGCGCTCGAGCTGCCCTTCATCTGGGGGCGGCCGGCGGCCGAGGTGGTGGCGAGCGCAGTGCGCACCGAGGGCTGGGATCTGGTCGAGGCGGCGCGCGCCGAGGGCGCCGGTATCCTCTTCATCACCCCGCACCTGGGCTGCTTCGAGATCACCGCGCAGTGCATTGCGGCACAGATCCCGATCACGGTGCTCTACCGTCCGCCGCGCAAGGACGTGCTGCAGCCGCTGATGGAGGCAGGCCGCGCGCGCGGCCAGATGCGCACCGCACCGGCGGACCTGTCGGGCGTGCGCAAGCTGGTCAAGACCCTGCGCAGCCACGAGGCGGTGGGCATGCTGCCCGACCAGGTGCCGGGCGCGGGCGAGGGCGTGTGGGCGCCCTTCTTCGGCAAGCCGGCGTGGACGATGACGCTGGCCGCGCGCCTGGCTGCGGTCAAGGGCGTGCGTGTGATCTACACCTGGGCCGAGCGCCTGCCGCGCGGCGAGGGCTACGTGTTCCGCCTGCAGGCGCCCACCGAGGCGCTCACCGGCGCGCTCGAGGCCGATGTCGCGATCATCAACCGTGAGGTTGAGCGCATGATCCTGCAGTGCCCGCAGCAGTACCTGTGGGGCTATAACCGCTACAAGGGGCCGCGTCGCGAACGCGAGGACATCGTCCCTGTTGCTGGCGCGCCTGCTGATGCGGCGGCACCCGATTCGCCAACGCCGCCCCGCGGCGACGTGGAGGGCAGGTCGTGAGCCGCGTGATCATTGCCCTCATCTGGCTGTTGCACTGGCTGCCGCTGTCGTTGTTGTCCCGTATCGGAAGCGGTTTCGGGTGGCTGCTGTACTGGCTGGTGGTGCCGCGGCGCAAGGTGGTGCTGATCAATCTGCACTTGTGCTTCCCCGATCTGTCCGAGTCCGAGCGGCGCGCGCTCGCCCGCCGCCATTTCGCGGTCACCGGGCGCAGCATGCTCGAGCGCGGCCTGGCCTGGTGGGCGAGCGCAGAGCGCCTGCGCGCCACCGTGCGCATCGATGGCCTCGAGCGCCTGCAGGCGCTGCGCGCCGCCGGCCGGCCGGTGTTGCTGCTGGCGCCGCACTTCGTCGGCCTCGACATGGCGGGCACGAGGCTGTCGCTGGAGGGTGACTTCGTCAGTGTTTACTCGCCGCAGAAGGACAAGGTGATCGACCGCTGGCTCTACCACGGCCGCAGCCGCTTCAACGATCAGCTGTTGCTGTCGCGCCACGACGGCGTGCGCGCTACCGTCAAGGCGATGAAGTCCGGCCGCCCCTTCTACTACCTGCCCGACCTGGATTACGGCCGCAAGGAGTCGATCTTCGTACCCTTTTTCGGCGTGCCAGCCGCCACCATCACCGGCCTGCCTCGGCTGGCGCGCCTGGCGGGGGCGGCGGTGGTGCCCTGCGTGGTACGCATGCTGCCCGGTGGCGGCGGCTACGTGCTCGAGCTCGGTGAGCCGTGGACGGACTACCCCTCGGACGACGTCGAGGCCGATACCCGGCGCATGAACGCCTGGCTCGAGGGCGTGGTTCGGACCATGCCCGAGCAGTACTACTGGGTGCATCGCCGCTTCAAGACGCGCCCCGAAGGCGAGCCGCGCATCTACTGATGTCGTGCGAAAAGCTCGCGGCTGGCGCCGCTCCTACAGCAGGCCGCCGCGGCCGATCGACCCCCGTGGGAGCGGCGCGAGCCGCGAGGGGTTGAAGGCGATGTGGCTTGGGGGGCGATGAAAAGCTCGCGGCTGGCGCCGCTCCTACAGCAGGCCGCCGCGGCTGATCGACCCCCGTGGGAGCGGCGCGAGCCGCGAGGGGTTGAAGGCGATCCGGATTGGGTGGGCCGACAAAGAGCTTGCCGCTGGCGCGGCGCTTACGCTGCGCTGGAGGTGGACGCTGGTCGTCGCGGTGGAGGACAATCGCGGCTTGCGCTGCGTACGCATGAGCGCATCTTTCCAATAGTATCCGTCAGGCTTCCGATGAAACTGCGCTTCACCAAGATGCATGGCCTCGGCAACGACTTCGTCGTCATCGACGCCACCCGTGAGCCGGTCGAGCTTACGCCGGCACGCGTGCGCGCGATCGCCGACCGCCATTTTGGCGTCGGCTGCGACCAGTTGCTGGTGGTCGAGCCCGCTACCCGGCCCGATGTCGATTTCCGCTACCGCATCTTCAACGCCGACGGCGGCGAGGTCGAGCAGTGCGGTAACGGCGCGCGCTGCTTCGTGCGCTTCGTCCATGACAAGGGGCTCACCAGCAAGCGCGAGATCCGCGTCGAGACGCGATCGGGCGTCATTGCGCCACGCCTGCGCGACGACGGCCTGGTGACGGTCGATATGGGGGTGCCGCAATTCGCGCCCGACAAGATTCCCTTCGTGTCCGAGTCGGATGCCTTCGTGCAGCCGCTCGAGGTCGGCGACAGGACGGTGGCGATCACCGCGGTGTCGATGGGCAATCCGCATGCAGTGCAGGTGGTGGCTGACGTCGATACCGCCCCGGTCGCCGAGCTGGGGGCGCTCATCGAACGCCACGAGCGCTTCCCGGCCCGCGTCAATGCCGGGTTCCTGGAGGTTGTCGACCCCGGCCACGCGCGCTTGCGAGTGTTCGAGCGTGGTGCGGGCGAGACGCTGGCCTGCGGCACGGGCGCTTGCGCGGCCGTGGTCGCGGGCATCGGACGCGGCCTGCTGGTCTCGCCGGTGAAGGTCGAGACCCGTGGCGGCGAACTCGAGATCGCCTGGGCTGGCCCGGGCTCGCCGGTGCTGATGACCGGGCCGGCGGTGAGCGTTTTCGAAGCAGAGATGGTGCTGGACTGAACGCTGGGCTGCGGGCTGGACCACGTAGCGCGCACCGCGTGCGCGCATGAACAAAGCGGGTCGCCGAGCGGCCCGACAGGGAGTACACGAGCGATGAATGCCGACGATGTGGCGCGCTATCTGCGCGAGCACCCCGATTTCCTGAACCAGCACCATGAGCTGTTCACCCAGCTCACCGTGCCGCACCCACAGCACGGCGGGCAGGCGATCTCGCTGGCCGAGCGCCAGCTGCATGCCCTGCGTGACAAGATCCGCCAGCTCGAGGTCAAGCTCTCCGAGCTCATTCGCTTTGGCGCCGAGAACGACGACATCAGCACCAAGGTGCATCGGCTGTCGGTGATGCTGCTTGCAGCCGGTAGCGCGGTGTCGGTGCGCCAGGCGCTGGTGTCCAGCCTGCAGGACGACTTTGCGGTTCCGCACGTCAGTCTCAGGCTGTGGGGCAGCGTCGCCGAGGCGGACGCAGACGAGGTCAGCGCGGCTGCGCGCAGGCATGTGGAAGCCCTGCGCCACCCCTATTGTGGGCCGCCCGAGAGTATCGAGGCAACGGGCTGGTTTGGCGAGGCTGCGCCCCATGTGCGTTCGCTTGCGCTGATGCCGCTGCGTGCCAGCGGTGTGTGTTTCGGTTTGCTGGCGCTGGGCAGCGCCGAGCCGGAGCGCTTCTATCCCGAGATGGGCACGCTTTACCTGAGCCGCATCGCCGATCTCGCAGCGGCGGCGCTCGTCAGTCGCGGCGGCTGATCGCAGCGCGCGGGAGCATGCAATGAGCAGGCGGTCGCAGGCGGGGCGAGGCGATCAGGCCGCCCGGGCAATGGTGTCCCCGGCAGCGGGGCCGTTGCCGGCGGATGGCGAAGCCTGGCTCGACTGGCTGGCGAGCCAGCGCAGGGCCGCCGAACTCACGCTCAAGGCTTACCGCGAAGGTCTGCATGCGTTGCTGCGCCTGGCTGCCGAGCGCCAGCCCGCCGAACTCGACATGCAGGACATCCGGCGCTTCGTCGCCCGCCTTCATGGCGAGGGCCTGGGCGGGCGTTCTATCTCGCGTCATCTGTCAGCCTGGCGCAGTTTCTATCGTTGGCTGGCGCGTCACCGCGGCGTGCGTGTCAACCCCGCGCTTGGCGTACGCCCGCCGCGATCGCCGTCGCCCCTGCCGCGTGTGCTGTCTCCCGAGCAGGCACAGGCCTTGCTCGATCCAGAGCCGTCAAATTTGCTCGAAACTCGCGATATTGCGATGTTCGAGCTTTTCTACTCGTCCGGCCTGCGTGCGGCCGAGCTTGCTGCGCTCGATGTCGACACTGGAATCGACCTGGCGCAGGGTATGGTGACCGTCACCGGCAAGCGCCAGCGCAGCCGCAGCGTGCCTGTCGGCGGCAAGGCGCTGGCCGCGCTGGTGCGCTGGTCGGCGCTGCGGCCGCAGCTTGCACGCGCGGACGAGCCTGCGTTGTTCGTTACCCGCAGCGGTGGCCGCCTCAGCACGGGCGGCATCGCCAGCCGGCTCGAGCAGCGTGCGCGGGTGCTGGGCCTGGGTGTGCACGTCCACCCCCACATGCTGCGCCACAGCTTCGCAAGCCATCTGCTGCAGTCGAGCGGCGACCTGCGTGCCGTTCAGGAACTGCTTGGCCATGCCAGCATCCGCAGTACGCAGATCTACACTCACCTTGACTTTCAGCACCTTGCCCGCGTTTATGATGCGGCGCACCCGCGCGCGCGCAAGTAAGGTCCGAGGGGCGGGTTGCCCATGTTGGGTACTTCCGGGCTGAGCACGGCGTGCTGCTCCGCTATGCTGCGCGCGTTGATTACGATCATTTAATAAAAATCGGTTTTTTGTCGATACTGCACAGGTCGACACGGATCGCAGCCAGTCTCCCCAATATCAATGGTCCTCAAAGCCAAAGCACAGGACGCGCCGGCGGCAGCGTCCGACAAGGACACGCTCGAAGTCATCGAGCCTGGTTCGGCCCAGCGCATCCTCAAGTCGGTGGCGCTGATGCTCGCGCGCCACGAGATTCGCAACATCAGGCGCTGGTTCGAGGATTTCGATCGTGACATCCTGCTGCCCATCCTGCTCGGCGAGATCGCACTCCACAACATTGGTGCACTCGAAACCGGCGGTGAACGTGGCAACGGGAACCACGGTGCCGAGGCTGCAGGCGCCGCAGTGATCGAGTTCAGTAGCGACGTCGACGACGCGTACTGCGAACTCAAACCCTGCAATGCGTATTCGATCGCTGCGGCGACCGGGTTGCCGCGCGAGACCGTACGCCGCAAGATCGTGCGCCTGATCGAACTCGGCTGGATCGTGCGCAGGGACAACGGCCATCTTTTCATCACCCGGGCCGCGGTCGATCACTTTGGTGCGCTGCTCAGTTCGCGCCAGCTGGGCGAGTTGCTGGAGACGGCCGAGCGCGTGCGCGCCCTGCTTGACGCCGACGCGCGCTGATCAGCGCGTGGTTGCCGAGGCCGGGGCGCGGTATTCGGGGTTGGGGCCGGGTTCGGCGCGATGCATGGCGGCACTGATCAGCACCAGGGTCAGCACCAGCAGCAGAAAGTAACGCACCTGCGCGGCTGGCCCGGGGAGCCGGCGGCGCGTGCCGTAGTACATGTTGCGCATGTAGTGGCCGCCGAGCACGGCCAGCACCAGCAGGCCTGCGCCCAGCAGGCGCGAGGCGGTGGCGTCGAACTGGCGGCCACGCGATGGGTCCCAGCGGTCGGGCATGAAGAAGTCCGGCGCGTGCATGAGCAGGAAGAGCCCGCCGACTACGCACAGCGTCATCATCACCACCTGCAGCGAGCGCATGGTACGAGCCTGCTATTGGGCGAACAGGTCGCCGCCGCTGCGTGGCGGCGCAAGCCCGAAATGCTGCCAGATCGAGTGCGTGGCCATGCGCCCGCGCGGCGTGCGTTGCAGGTAGCCCTGCTGGATCAGGTAAGGCTCGATGACGTCTTCGATGGTGTCGGTGGATTCACCGATCGCAGCGGCGATGTTGTCGAGGCCGACCGGACCGCCGCCGAATTTCTCCAGCATTGCCGACAGCAGCTTGCGGTCCATCAGATCGAGGCCAAGGTTGTCCACATCCAGCATGCGCAGGGCGGCATCGGCTACCGCGGCAGTGATGTGGCCGTTTGCCTTCACTTCGGCATAGTCGCGCACCCGGCGCAGCAGCCGGTTGGCGATGCGCGGCGTGCCGCGGGCGCGGCGGGCGATCTCGAGTGCGCCGTTGTCGTCGATCTCGACGTTGAGCAGGCGCGCCGAGCGGCTGACGATGAAGCCGAGCTCCTCCGGCGTGTAGAACTCCAGCCGCGACACGATCCCGAAGCGGTCGCGCAGCGGGTTGGTGAGCATGCCTGCGCGAGTCGTGGCGCCGACCAGCGTGAAGGGCGGCAGGTCGAGCTTGACCGAGCGCGCGGCCGGCCCTTCGCCGATCATGATGTCGATCTGGAAGTCTTCCAGCGCAGGGTAGAGGATTTCCTCGACCACCGGCGAGAGGCGGTGGATCTCGTCGATGAAGAGCACGTCGTGCGGCTCGAGGTTGGTGAGCAGCGCGGCGAGGTCGCCAGCGCGCTCCAGCACCGGGCCCGAGGTCTGGCGCAGGTTCACCCCCATCTCGGCGGCGACGATGTGCGCCAGCGTGGTCTTGCCCAGGCCGGGTGGTCCGAACAGCAGTACGTGGTCGAGCGCCTCGCTGCGCTTGCGTGCGGCCTGGATGAAGATCTCCAGCTGTTCGCGGATCTTGGCCTGGCCGACGTATTCGGCGAGACGCTTCGGGCGCAGTGCGCGCTCGATGGCGTCTTCCTGGCGGTCGGCAGGGGTGGCGGAGATGAGCCGTTCGGCGGGCGCGACCGCCTTGAGCTTGTCGGTTTCGATCATGTCTTCGGCTCGGCCTCCATTCAGCCCTTCGACAGCGCCTTCAGTGCCTGGCGGATGCCGTCCGACACGCCGACTTCTTCGGCCAGGCCCTTCATCGCCGATAGCGCCTCGCGCTCGTTGTAGCCGAGCGCCAGCAGGGCGTTGAGGATGTCGCTCCTCGCGTCCGGGGCGGTTCCGGGCGCCGCTGCCAGGCGTACGCCCGCCATGTTGGGCAAGGCCTTGCCGAGCTTGTCGCGCAGTTCGAGCAGCAGGCGCTCGGCCGTCTTCTTGCCGATGCCAGGGATCTTCACCAGCCGTCCGGCCTCCTGCAGCGCCACCGCTTGCGCGAGGTCATTCACCGACAGGCCTGACAGTACCGCCAGCGCCATGCGCGCACCGATGCCCGAGACCTTGAGCAGCTGGCGGAAGGTCGCGCGTTCCTCGTCGGTGGCGAAGCCGAACAGGAAGTGGCCGTCCTCGCGCACCACATGGTGGATGTGCAGGCTCACCGTGGTGCCGGTGGCGGGCAGGTTGTAGAAGGTGCTCATCGGCACGTCGATCTCATAGCCGACGCCGTGCACGTCGACGAGGATCTGCGGCGGGTTTTTTTCCAGCAGGGTGCCGGTGATGCGTCCGATCATGGTGGCCGGGTCGGGAGCTTGCGAAGCCGCAAGTCTAACAGTGTCCGGCCCGGCCTCGGCGCCTCAGGTGGGTTTTCGTACAGCGGGTGGCGCCTCGGTCTCCTGACGGGTCTGCTCGTCGCTTGAGGCTCACCAGCGTCCTTGCAGCGCCTGGCGCTGTTCACGCAGGAAGGGGCGGTCGATATGCCGGCCCAACTCATCGAGGTCGGCTTCGCCGACCCCCTGGGCGACAAAGTGCGCGCGCCAGCCTTCGATCACTTCGGCTACGCGGCGCGCTTCGTCCCGCGCGGCCTGGGGGCTCAGCCAGTACTGCGCGCAGGCGCTGAGCGCATTGTCGATCGATGACTCGGCGCCGCGTTCGCCCACTTCCATCGCCTGGTAGCCGAGCGACTGCGCGCAGGGCAGGATGTCGAAGGCGGGCGCCAGCGTATAGTGCTGCTCCGGCCCGACCAGCAGGACATGGTTCTTCTCGTGGTCGTCCGTGTTGTCGATCAGGATGTTGAACACGAGGCGCCGGAAGAGCTCGTGCATCTGCTGCCGATGGGTCGCAGTCTTTCCCCGCCGGCGCAGCAGCAGCGCGAGATCGGGGTAGGACAGCTCGACGCCGGCGGCGCGCAGGGCCACCTTGGCCGAGAGCGCGTGCAGGCGCCGGCCGGCGGCACGGTCGAAGCGGCGGATGGCAACCGCCACGTCCCGCCCGAGCACGATCGGGCGCGTCTCGGCGACCTGGATTCCCGCCCTTGCGGCCAGGGTCATCGTCGCATGCTCGATCAGCGGCTCCGCTGGGCGGTCGTCTTCGCCAAACTTGATTACCCATTCCGCGCCCTCCAGCTCGAACAAGGCCTTCGGCCGCGCGCCACCCATGGTCACGCCAGGGGCGAGGAGCCGCTTCTGGCGCTCGTCGACCGCTTCTCGCGCCAGCACCCGGCGGACCACCTCGTGCACCGCCTGCAGATCGCCAAGCCGCGGCAGCGGGCCGATTTCGTGCGGCTGGTAGGCGTCCGCACGGGGCGACACGCCCAATGCACCGAAGCGGTCGTCACCGGCGTAATACAGGTAGTCGAGCACGGACAGGCGCGGTGGCCGGTCGAGCAGGCGGATCACGCGCTCGCCCCAGCGGTCGGGCCGCGCGTCGTCGACGGCGCCGGCGGCGCTGTCCTTGTCGTGGGGAAAGTGCTCGACGTCGGTGAGGGGCAGGTCCTCGCTGAGCGCAAAGCCGTCCTCGAGCCAGGCATCGGCATAGCGCAGCGAGACACCACGGCGGTTCATGACCAGGTTGAGCGTGCCGACCACGCGCGGGGCCGCCGGTTGGCCGAGGTGCCAAAGGTACAGCGTGTCGGGCAGTGCCGGATGCAGGCTCACTGGTCGTCCTCGGCGTTCGGCGCGGGGGGCGGTGTGGTGCGCGACGCGCGCGTCCGCCTGACGCGCAGGCGGCTTGCCTCGCGGACGTCGGATTCGAGTGCGCGCAGGTCCTTGGCCGGGTCGGCCAGCTCGGAAAGCCCGGCCGACAGGCCGATCAGCCACAGCGCGGTGGCGTACACGCCCATGCTCACCGTCGGGTCGCCCTTTTCGAGGCGGATCAAGGTTGGCACCGAAACGCTCAGGCGGCTGGCCCATTGCTTCTGCGACTCCTTGCGCCGCAGGCGCGCCAAGGCGCAGTGCTCGCCGAGTGTCTGCAGCGAGCGGCTCACCTCGGGAGGCAGGGCATCGAGTGCAAGTGAGGATTTCGACATCACATATAGTTCTCTTCAGGGCTACTCGAGAACAAGTATATGTAAGTTATCGGGTCGGCGCACTGAGCCCGGAGGCAGGCTGAGGGTGTCGCCCTGAGGCGGTCTCAGGAGAAGGCCAGCACGCCGGCCAGCACGACACCATGCGCGAGCGCGGCGACGATGGTGCGCTTGATCGCAGGCGTCAGCTCCGACGGGTCGGCGGCGTGCTCGAGCAGGTCGCGCCCGGCGGGGAAGGACAGGGCGACGGTGAGCGCTGCGGCGGCGGTCTTCTGTGGCAGCAGTTCGTTGGCCACCATGGCGATCAGCCAGGCGTAAGCGGCGATGGCGATCAGCAGGTAGCCCCACTTGGCGGTTTGCGGGCCCAGGCGCACGACCAGGGTGCGCTTGGCGCTGGCGGCGTCGCCGTCATGGTCCGGGAACTGGTTGATGAACAGCAGGTTGGCCACCAGCAGGGCGTAGGACAGGCCGGCGAAGACGGGCAGCAGGTCGAAGGCGCCGCGTTGCACGAAGTCGGCACCGACCACGACCAGCAGCCAGCAGGCCACGATGACGACTTCGCCGAAGCCGCGGCACACCAGCTTGAGCGGCGGCGCGGAGTAGGCCCAGCCCAGCGCCAGGCCGGCGATCCCGATCAGCAGCAGGCCCGGCCCGGCCTGCCAGGTCAGCCATAGCCCGCCCGGCACCACTGCTGCAAGCAGGCCATAGCCGAGCAGCGCCGTCTGCCTTGGCGTATGCACGCCGTTCTGGATGAAGCGGCTGCCGCCGGTGAACGGGAAGATCCGGCCGCTGTTGATGTCGTCGGCTCCGCTCAGGGCGTCGTGGTAGTCGTTGATGACGTTGCCGCCGGCATGTGCGAGCAGGGCGAACAGCAGCGTGAGCGCGGCGCTGAGCGGGTCGATGACAAGGCCGCTGGCGTGCGCGCTGGAGATGCCGATAAGGCAGCCGACCAGGGTGACGGCGAGAAAGGCCGGGCGGGTGGCGGCGACCAGGCGCAGGAACGGATTGCGCAGCCGTTCGGGGCGGGGTTCGGCGGGGTGCTCGATGGCAGTGCTCACAGCAGCACGATGTCGTATTGTTCCTGCGTGTAGCTGGCCTCGGCGTGGAGCGACACCTTCTTGCCGATGAAGTCGGACAGCATCGCCAGCGACTGGCTCTCCTCGTCGAGGAAGAGGTCGATGACATTGGGGGCGGCGAGCACGCGGAACTCCTTGGCGTTGAACTGGCGCGCCTCGCGCAGCAGCTCGCGCAGGATCTCGTAGGCCACGGTGCGCGCGGTCTTCACCTCGCCGCGACCGCTGCAGGTGGGGCAGGGCTCGCACAGCAGGTGGGCGAGGGACTCGCGGGTACGCTTGCGCGTCATTTCGACCAGGCCGAGCGCCGTGAAGCCGTTGATCGTCATCTTCGTGTGGTCGCGCGACAAGGCCTTGCGGAACTCCTCGAGCACCATCTCGCGGTGTTCGGTGTTCTCCATGTCGATGAAGTCGATGATGATGATGCCGCCCAGGTTGCGCAGGCGGAGCTGGCGGGCGATCGCCTGGCTGGCTTCGAGGTTGGTCTTGAAGATGGTGTCGTCGAAATTGCGCGCACCGACGAAACCGCCGGTGTTGACGTCGACGGTGGTCATCGCCTCGGTTTGGTCGATGATCAGGTAGCCGCCGGATTTGAGATCCACCCGGCGGGCGAGCGCCTTCTGGATCTCTTCCTCGACGTTGTAGAGCTCGAACAGCGGGCGTTCGCCGCTGTAGTGCTCGAGCAGCGGCAGCACCTGGGGCGTGTATTCGGCGGCGAAGGTGGCGAGCTTCTGGTAGTTTTCCCGGGAATCGACGCGGATGCGGGTGGTTTCGTCGGTAACGAGGTCACGCAGCGTGCGCTGCCCCAGGCCGAGGTCCTCGTGCAGCAGCTTGGGCGGGAAGATGCCGGCCGTGCTGGCCGAGATCTCGCTCCACAGCTTGCGCAGGTAGGCGATGTCGGCGGCGAGCTCGGCATCCGACGCGGATTCGGCCATCGTGCGCACGATGAAGCCGCCGCGTTCATCCTCGGGCACCAGTGCCGTCAGACGCACGCGCAGGGCTTCGCGTTCGGCCTCGTCCTCGATGCGCTGGGAGATGCCGATGTGCTTTTCCTGGGGCAGGTAGACCAGCAACCGGCCGGCGAGGCTGACCTGCGTTGACAGGCGCGCCCCCTTGGTGCCGATGGGGTCCTTGAGCACCTGCACGAGCAGGTTCTGGCCTTCGGCGAGGATCTTCTCGATCGGGCGGGCGGCTTCGCCGTTCTGGCGTTCGCTCCAGATGTCCGCCACATGCAGGAAGGCGGTGCGCTCGAGGCCGATGTCGATGAAGGCCGACTGCATGCCGGGCAGCACGCGCACCACCTTGCCCAGGTAGAGGTTGCCGACGATGCCGCGGCTGGCGGTGCGCTCGATATGCAGTTCCTGGACGACGCCCTGCTCGACGAGCGCGACGCGGGTTTCCTGCGGGGTGAAGTTGATGAGGAATTCGATGCTCACTGCCGCTCCTCGGTGGCGAAGATGTCGAGCAGCCTGGCGGTCTCGAACAGCGGCAGGCCCATGATGCCGGAGTAGCTGCCATGAATCTCGTCAATGAACACCGCGGCGCGGCCCTGGATGCCGTAGGCGCCGGCCTTGTCCATGGGCTCGCCGCTGGCGACATACTGGCGGATGTCGTTCTCGGAGAGCGTGGTGAAGCTGACCTCGCTCACTGACACCCGGCTGCGCGTGCGTTCGCCGTCGCTGACGGCCAGTGCGGTGAGGACGCGGTGGCGGCGCCCGGACAGGCGGGTGAGGATGGCCTGGGCATCGGCCGCGTCCCTGGGCTTGCCGATGATCTCGCCGTCGAGCTCGAGCGTGGTGTCGGCGGCGAGTACCGGGCGTCGCAACAGCTTGCGCCACAGCACACGGCGCATGCCGGCCTCGGCCTTGGCCAGCGCGATACGTTCGACGTAACGCTCGACCGGCTCCGCAGGCAGGGGCGTTTCGTCCACGTCGGCGTCTTCGCCGCGCTCGCCGTCACGGAAGGTGAGCACGTCGAACTGCACGCCGATCTGGCGCAGCAGGTCGCGGCGGCGGGGGCTCTTGGAGGCGAGGTAGATGCGCGGGTACATGGGCGTCATGCAGTACTCATTCGCGATGATAGGGGTGGTTGCGCAGCACCGTCCATGCGCGATACAGCGCCTCGGCCAGCAGCGGACGCACCAGGGCGTGGGGCAGGGTGAGGCTGGACAGGCGAATGGCTTCGTGTGCGCTCGCCTTGAGGGCGGGGGACAGACCGTCGGGGCCGCCGATGATGAGCGCCACGTCCTGGCCTTCGCCCTGCCAGGTCTCCAGGCGCTGCGCCAGCGCCAGGGAGGAGAGGTCGGCGCCGCGCTCGTCGAGGATCACGCGTCGGCAGCGTGCTGGCAGCACGGCTTCGATGCGGGCGGCTTCGGCAGCCATCATGGCGTCGACGGTCTTGCCGCTGGTGCGCGGCTCGGCTTTCACCTCGACAAGCTGCAGCGGCAGTTCGCGCGGCATGCGGCGGGCGAACTCGTCGAAGCCGGCCTGTACCCAGGCCGGCATGCGGTGGCCGACGGCGACGATGCAGAGCTTCACGGCCGCGCGGGCGCCTGGTCAGCGTCCGGCGGCGGCCTGGCGGCCGGCGGGCTTGGTATTCCACAGCTCTTCGAGCTTGTAGTAGCTGCGCACGGCGGGCTGCATCACGTGCACCACGATGCTGCCAAGGTCGACCAGCACCCACTCGCCGGTGTCCTGGCCTTCCATGCTGAGTACCTCGCCGCCGGCCTCCTTGACCTTGTCCTGAACGTTCTGCGCCAGGGCGCGGGTCTGGCGGCCCGATTCGGCGCTGGCGATGACGATGCGATCGAACAGCGGCGTGTGCTTCGAGGTGTCGATGACCTCGATGTCGCGGCCCTTGATGTCCTCGAGGGCGCTGACGACGATGTTTTGCAGGGTGGGAAGGTCCATGGGCTCGGCAGGAATGAAGAGTGGGGGCGAGAAGGGCAAGAAGTGGGGGGCGCGTTCCCGGCAAATGGGAAGGCCCTAGGTCCCGTTGCCCTCGTAAAGATGGTGCGCGGCAATATAGTCGACAACGGAATCCGGCAGCAAATAGCGCACGCTGTGGCCGGTGCGAACCAGATCGCGGATGAGCGAGGCTGAGATGGCGAGCGGGGTCATGTCGAAGGGCACGATGCGGCCGGCGGGCGCTGTGGCGAGGTCGGCCGGGTCGCTGCTGTGGCGGCCCGCGCACGCGGCGGCGAGCTCGGGCGACAGTGTGGCAGGCCAGCGCCGGCCGTGCGGCGCGTAGCCGGGGCGATTGGCGACGGCGATGTGGGCGAGGTCGAAGAGCGCCTGCCAGCGGTGCCAGCCGGGCAAGCCTTCGAAGGCGTCGGCGCCGAGAATGAGCACCAGCGGGCGGGCGGGACCGAGTTCGGCGCGCAGGCGCTCGAGGGTGAGCACGGTGTAGCTCTTGCTTGCGGCGCGTACCTCGCTGTCATCGACTTCGAGTGCCGGGTTGCCGGTGCTCGCCAGCCTGGCCATGGCCAGGCGCTGATCCGCACTGCTGCGTGGCTCGCCGCGGTGGGGCGGGTGACCGGCCGGGATCAGGCGCACGGCGGCCAGCCCGAGGGCCTCGCGCGCCTCTTCGGCCAGGCGCAGGTGGCCGAGGTGGATCGGGTCGAAGGTGCCGCCGAGCAGGCCGAGCGGCCCGGCGGTTGCCGGCGGACGCGGCTCAGCCGGCATCGTCGGCGTCCTGCGGGCTGCGGTCGATCACGGGGGGCGCGTCGGGCAGGCCGAAAACGTCGCGGGTGGCGGTGTAGAAGGTGGCGAAGATCACCGGGATGACGATGAGCGGGATCGGCAGCGAGGCCAGCGTGCCAAGCGCGGGCGAGAGCAGCCCGAGCACACCGATGACGATGCCGGGAAGGATGGCGCCGAAAATCGCCACGCCAATGGCGTAGGCCAGGAACGGGCGCCAGTTCTGCAGGCAGGCGTAAAAGCTGAAGAACAAGGCCTTGGCTGGGGACACCTTCCACCAGGCGGCCAGTACCGGCGCGAACCAGTAGGCCATGACGACCGGTGTGGACAGGGTGAGGGCGATGAGCAGCGTGAAGCCGACACCGGCATCTTCGGCAGGCTCCTCGCCGCGCATGAGTGCGAACAGGCTGCCGTCGTCGACCAGCGATACCAGCACGAGTACGAGCAGGGTGGCGACCAGGTAGATGCCGCCGATCGCGATGAGGGACTGCAGGTTGGTCTTGAAGCCGGAGAACAGCACGTCCGGGCCGACCTTGCGACCGCTGTCGATGGCGCGGCAGGCGTTGAGCACCCCGACCGACAGGGCCGGCATGAGCAGCGAGGCGGCGAGCTGGCCCAGCAGCGGGACCAGGCTGAGCACGACGATCGAGAGCAGGTAGCCGAACGTGGCGAAGGTGATGAGCGCCGGATTGCGGCGCCAGAGGACGAGGCCCTCGCGCAGCCAGGACCAGCCGCGCTGCATGGGGAGTCTGTTTGCTTGCATTGATGTTCTTCGTGGGCGTTCAGGGGGGAGGAGGGGCGTCCGGCGTTCGGTCCGCAGATTCGGGGCCATCGGCAGCGATCGGCAGGGACGCCGGGAGCTGTGGTGCGAAGGTTTCCTTCCAGGCGGCATAGAGCGCACATGCAATCACCGGGATCAGCACCAGCATGCCGAGCCCGGCGGGGAGCATCGCCACCCAAAGCAGGACATAGAGCAGCGCGGCGAGGATGAGGAAGGCGAGCAGGTTGTGGATGCAGGCGCGTGCAGACAGGCGCATGGCGTCGAGTGGGGCCATCTCGTGCAGCATCACCAGGGCGGGGGCGAACCACAGCGCCATCATGAGCAGCGCCCACAGCACGGTAAACACCACCACGCCGAGCATCATGCCGCTGCCGGCCATGCCCATGCCTGCCAGGGCACCGACTGCGGCGCCGGTCAGCGCCGCACTGCCGCCGATGGCGGCGGCGATCAAGGCGGCCAGCAGCAGGCCGAGCAGATGGAAGACGCCGACCAGCAGCAGGTTGCCCGCATGGTGGCGAACGCCGTCGAACAGGTGGTCGACGCGCAGCGACTCGCCGCGGTCCAGGGCCTGGGCTCCGGCGATCATGCCGCCTACCAGCACCGGCAGTGCGATCGGCGCCGCAGCCCAGCCGAGGAAGGGCATCAGGCCGAGCGCGGTGAGGATGACGAAGAAGATCAGCGCCTGGATGGCCCACACGCCGGGCGCCTTCATGAACAGGCGCCAGCCCTCGCTGAGCCAGTTGAGGGCGTGGCCGGGGGCGACGTCGCCAGGTGCGGGCGGTGCAGGGTGGGGGCGGCGAGCGTCGGTCATAGCGGCAGTGGCGGGGTGTCCGCGATGCGCAGGCGCAGGATGTCGCGGTATTCGTTGGGGTCCTTCACCAGCACCATCTCGCCTGCGCGTGGCAGGTGGAAGTCGGCTGCGCGCGACAGCCAGAAGCGCAGTGCGGCTGCGCGCAACTGGCCGGGCCAGGCAGCGCGCTCGGCCGCGGTGAACGGACGCTCGGCATGGTAGGCCGCGAGCAGGGCCGTGCAGCGGGTGCCGTCGAGGCCGCCGTCGGGCAGGGAGCACCAGTCGTTGACCGTGACCGCGACGTCGAACAGCAGCGCGTCGTGACCGGCGAAGTAGAAATCGATGACGCCGCCGATGTGCACGCTGCCGTCGGCATCCGTGTCCCATAGCACGTTGTCGCGGAAGAGGTCGGCGTGGATGGCGCCGGCGGGCAGGTTGGCGAGCGCCTGTGCGGACTGGAAGGCGATCTCGGCGTCGAGCAGGGCGCGCTCGTCAGTGGGCAGGAAGTCGCGCACCGCCTGCGCCGTGGCCAGACGCCACTCGGGGCCGCGTGGATTGGGCTGGCGGCGGCCGTAGGACTGGCCGGCGAGGTGGAGTCCGGCAAGCATGGCGCCGACACGGGCGCAGTGCTCGACGCCGGGCGCCATCTCCGAAGCGCCGGACAGGCGCACCACCAGCGCGGCCGGGCGCTCCTGCAGGGTGCCGAGGTATTCGTTGTGCAGGTTGGCGATCGGGCCCGGCACCGGCAGGCCGTGGCGCGCAAGATGGGCCATCAGATGCAGGTAGTAGGGCAGCTCGGCGCGCGACATGCCTTCGAACAGGGTGAGGACGTAGCGGCCGAGCGTGGTGGTGACGAAGAAGTTGCTGTTCTGCACGCCGGCCGAGATGCCCTTGAGTTCCACCAGGCGGCCGATGGCATAGTCCTTGAGCCAGTCGGCGAGCGCGGATTCGGGAACGGGGGTGAAGACGGACATGCGGGCTCCGGTGGGAGGGGGTCAGAGGGCGCCGGGGCTCAGCCGGCGAGTGCGTCGGCCGCACAGGCGGCGGAGCGCACGGCCTGCCAGGCGGCAAGCTTGGCCTCGAAGCTGCGTGCGGCATGCGCCGGGCTGGTCGATGGCAGGCGGGTGAAGCGCAGGGGCTGGCCAGTTGGCGGTCGTTTTACATGACGACGGAAGGCTGCCTCTGCAGCACTGCCATTGAAGAAAACGTGGCCGATGCCTGGGCAGGCCGAGAATAGCGCGGTGAAGTCGTTGGCCACGATGCTGTCGCGCGCGATCGCGCTGTCGAGGCTGCCCTCGCGCTGGCACGCGCCGATGACGTCCCACAGGGCCACACCGGCGGCGCACAGGCGTTCGAGGCGTTGCACATACGGCAGCTCGGGGCCGGCACCGAACAATGCGCCCATGATCGGCCAGAACGCGTTGCGGGGGTGCGCATAGTACTGCACGGCGGCCAACGAGGCTTCGCCCGGCATGCTGCCCAGAATGAGTACGCGTGCAGCGCCAGTGTGCACCGCAGGAAAGCTTCGCACGCGCTGCCCCTGTCCGGGTTCCCGGGTAGGGCGCTCGGGGAGATCGGCCGGGACGTCCGGGGTGGCCCCCGGTGTTCCATGGCGAATCGGCGTTTTCTGCCGACTCGCCGGCGGCACGATCGCGGCGCTCACCAAGACTTGATCACCCACATCGGCACGGCAAGGCCGGGCGCAGCGTCGTCGCGCACCATCTGCCCGTTGCCTTCCTTGTCGATCAGGTAGTAGGGCACGCCGTGCGGCGGGGTTACCTTGACCATGTAGAGCTTGCCGCGGATGCGGTACTCGGCCACGGTGTCCTCGCCGCGCTGGACGATGGTGACTTCGGGTTCGTCGAGCTCGCTCATGCCGGCGGGTATGGGCGGCGGTTCGGGGATGGGCTCGAGGCCCGCGGGTTGCTGGGCGAAGGCGGGTAGGCTGACGGCCAGCAGCAGTGCCAAAAGGGTGCGGCGCATGGTGTTCTCCTGAAGATGCCTCAATTCTAGCCAGAAATGCTCAGGAGCCCCAGACGCTTGCCCGCCCCAGACGCCGTCACAGGTTGAGCAGCATCTCGCGCTCGGTGGGCAGGGGCTGGAAGCCGCGGCGCTCGTAGTGCTTGAAGATGGCCTCGACGACGTCCTCGGGCTTGTCGATCACCTGGATCAGGTCGAGGTCTTCGCGGTTGATCATGCCTTCGCTGACGAGCCGGTCGCGCAACCAGTCGAGCAGCCCCTGCCAGAAGGGACCGTGCACCAGGATGATCGGGATCTTGCGGCTCTTCCTGGTCTGGATCAGCGTCATCGCCTCGAGGAGTTCGTCCAGCGTGCCGAAACCGCCCGGCATGACGACATAGGCAGTGGCGAACTTCACGAACATGAACTTGCGCGCGAAGAAGTGCTGGAAGGTCTGCGAGATGTCCTGGTAGGGGTTGGCGCTCTGCTCCAGCGGCAGCTGGATGTTGAGGCCCACCGAGGGGCTCTTGCCGAAGTAGGCGCCCTTGTTGGCGGCTTCCATGATGCCCGGGCCGCCGCCCGAGATCACCGCGAAGCCTGAATCCGACAGCAGGCGGGCGATTTTTTCGGTGAGCATGTAGTACAGGTGGTCGGGCGGCGTACGCGCGCTGCCGAAGATCGACACCGCCGGCCGGATCGAGGCCAAGCGTTCGGTCGCCTCGACGAACTCTGCCATAATTCCGAAGATTCGCCAGGACTCGCGCGCGTTGTAGCGTGGCGCGGTACTGTCGGGCGCGCTGCGGGGGAGTTTTTCTTTCGCGGTCATGTTGTTGTTCTCGTTGTGTCTCTCTGGGGTCAGGTCTTGCATTTGCTCGTTCCGGTGAAGCGCGGATGAGCAAATGCAAGACCTGACCCCAACAAGGACAAGGATTTTCCAGAAGATGCCCACCCTGCTGCTCGTCGATGGCTCCAGCTATCTCTACCGCGCTTTCCATGCCTTGCCTGACCTGCGCAATTCGCAGGGCGAGCCTACGGGGGCGATCCGGGGGGTGTTGTCGATGCTAAGGCGGCTGGAGAGCGACTACAAGGCAGAATTTCGCGCCTGCGTGTTCGACGCCAAGGGCAAGACCTTCCGCGACGACTGGTATCCCGAGTACAAATCGCACCGTCCGCCCATGCCCGACGACCTGCGCGCGCAGATCGTGCCGCTGCACGAGGCGGTGCAGGCCGAAGGCTGGCCGCTGCTGGCGGTGGAAGGCGTGGAGGCCGACGACGTCATTGGCACGCTCACCCGTAAGGCGCTCGAGCGCGGTTGGGAGGTGGTGATCTCGACCGGCGACAAGGACCTCACCCAGCTCGTACGCCCCGGGGTGCAGTGGGTCAACACGATGAGCGAGGAGGTGCTTGACTCTGCGGGCGTGGAGGCCAAGTTCGGCGTGCCGCCCGAGCGCATCGTCGACTACCTGGCGCTGGTCGGCGACACGGTGGACAACGTGCCGGGCGTGGAGAAGTGCGGCCCCAAGACGGCGGTGAAATGGCTGACCGAGTACGGCACCCTCGACAACCTGGTCGCCAACGCCGACAAGGTGGGCGGCAAGGTGGGCGAGAATCTGCGCCGACACCTGGACTTCCTGCCGCTGGGCAAGAAGCTGGTGACGGTGGCGACCGACGTCGAGCTGCCGGTGACGCTCGATGAACTGCCCGCGCGCGCGGACGACAAGGTGGCGCTGCGCGCGCTGTACGAGCGCTTCGAGTTCCGCGGCTGGCTCAAGGATCTGGACGCCGGCGCAGCGAGCGTCGCCGCCTCCAAGGCCGCGACCGAGGCGCGTCGCTTCGATGGTCAGGGAAACAGGGGACAGGCCCCAGGCGATGTCGCCTTCGACCCCTCGCGGCTCGTGCCGCTCCCACGCTCCTCGCACCCGCAAGGCTTTTCCGTAGGAGCGGCGCCAGCCGCGAGCCTTTTCGGCGATGGGCCGGGCGAGGAAAAGCTCGCGGCTGGCGCCGCTCCTACGGGGGGCATTGCAGGCGCCCACCGCAGCGGCTATGTGACCATCCTCGACTGGCCGGGCTTCGATGCCTGGCTGGCGAAGATCTCCGCCGCCGCGCTCACCGCATTCGACACCGAAACCACCAGCCTCGACCCGATGGCGGCGCAGTTGGTCGGCATGTCCTTCGCGGTCGAGCCGGGCGAGGCGGCCTACCTGCCGCTGGCGCACCGTGCATCCGATGCGCCGGCGCAGCTGCCCTTGAACGAGGTGCTGGACAAACTCCGTCCCTGGCTGGAGTCGGACCAGCACGCCAAGCTCGGCCAGAACCTCAAGTACGACGCCCATGTGCTCGCCAACCACGGCATCGCGCTGCGCGGCATCGCCCACGACACCCTGCTCGAATCCTACGTGCTGGAGAGCGACAAGCCGCACGACATGGATTCGCTCGCCAAGCGCCACCTCGGCCTGGCCACCATTCCCTACACCGAGGTCTGCGGCAAGGGCGCCAAGCAGATCGGCTTCGACGAGGTCGCCATCGACCGCGCCACCGAATACGCCGCCGAAGATGCCGACGTCACCCTGCGCCTGCACCGGCACCTGCACCCGCAGCTGCAAGGGACGGCGGTGCTCGACGCCCTCTACCGCGACATCGAGATGCCGGTGCTCGGCGTGCTGCAGCGCATGGAGCGCACCGGGGTGCTGATCGACCCCTTCCTGCTCAGCCAGCATTCCGAGGAACTCGGCCGCCGCCTGCACGATCTGGAGCGCGAAGCCCAAGACCTCGCCGGCCAGCCCTTCAACCTCGGCTCGCCGAAGCAGCTCGGCGAGATCCTGTTCGGCAAGCTCGGCCTGCCGGTGGTCAAGAAGACCGCCACAGGCCAGCCCTCCACCGACGAGGAAGTACTCGAGAAGCTCGCCGAGGATTACCCCCTGCCCAAGCTGCTGCTCGAGCACCGTAGCCTGGCCAAGCTGAAGAGCACCTACGCCGACAAGCTGCCGCGCATGGTCAATCCGAAGACCGGTCGCGTGCACACCAGCTTCTCGCAGGCCACCGCCGTCACCGGCCGGCTGTCGAGCTCCGAGCCCAACCTGCAGAACATCCCGATCCGCACGCCGGAGGGCCGCCGCATCCGCGCTGCCTTCATTGCGCCGCGTGAGCACCTCATCGTGTCGGCCGACTACTCGCAGATCGAACTGCGCATCATGGCCCACCTGTCGGACGACGCCCGCTTGCTCGAAGCGTTCGCCCAAGGCGAGGACGTGCACCGCGCCACCGCCGGCGAGGTTTTCGGCGTGGCACCGGCCGAGGTGACCAGCGAGCAGCGCCGCTACGCCAAGGTGATCAACTTCGGCCTCATCTACGGCATGAGCGCGCACGGCCTGGCCAAGAACCTGGGCATCGAGCGCGCCGCTGCGCAGAGCTGGATCGACCGCTACTTCGCGCGCTACCCCGGCGTCGCGGCCTACATGGACCGCACCCGCGCCGAGGCGCGCGAGCAAGGCTATGTCGAGACCGTGTTCGGCCGCCGGCTGTACCTGCCCGACATCCGCGCCAGCCAGGCCGGCCGCCGCGCCGGCGCGGAGCGTGCGGCGATCAACGCGCCGATGCAGGGCACGGCCGCCGACCTGATCAAGAAGGCGATGATCGCCACCGACGCCTGGCTGGCCGCGTCGGGGCTGAAGTCCAGGCTGGTGCTGCAGGTGCACGACGAACTGGTGCTGGAAGTGCCGAAATCCGAGCTCGACACGATTCGCACCGAACTGCCGAAGCTGATGGGCGGTGTCGCCGAGCTCAAGGTGCCGTTGCTGGTCGAGGTGGGGGCGGGCGACAACTGGGACGAAGCGCACTGATGGCGTGGCGAGACGCAAGCCCCGCTGCCCCGTATCATTGCGCGCCATGAGTAATCCCCCGACCCCGACAAGTACAGTGGCTGCTGCGCAGGTAAGCGATCCTGCGCTGGGCGGCGCAGCGAGTCCGCAGACGAGCAGCATGAAGGTCTACCTTCGCCTGCTCCGCTACACAAGACCCTTCATCGGCTTCTTTGCGCTCAGCATTCTCGGCTTTGCCATTGCGGGGGCCTGCAAGGCGGCGCTGGCGAGCGTGCTCAAATACTTCATCGACGGCCTCGCCGCACCCGATGCGCCGATCTCGACCGGTCTGCCCTGGCTAGACACGCTTGATCTGGTCATGGCCATTCCGGTGATGATCGTCACCATCGCCCTGCTCGAGGGCCTGGGCACCTTTCTCGGCAACTACGGCATCTCGCGCGTCTCGCTTGGTCTTATCCACGACCTGCGCACCCAGCTCTTCGGCAGCTTCCTGGTGCTGCCCAACCGCTTCTACGACGCCAACAACTCCGGCCACCTTGTCTCCAAGCTCACCTACAACGTGTCCATGGTGACCGACGCCGCCACCGACGCGGTCAAGATCCTGTTCCGCGAGGGCCTCACCGTTGTTGCGTTGCTCAGCTACCTGCTGTGGATGAACTGGCGCCTCACGCTGACCCTGCTCGTGGTGCTGCCGGTGATCGCCTGGCTGGTGTCCAACGCCAGCCGCAAGTTCCGCCGCCTGTCCAAGAACATCCAGACCTCGATGGGAGAGGTCACACACGTCGCTTCCGAGACCATCCAGGGCTATCGCGTGGTGCGCAGCTTCGGCGGCGAGGCCTATGAGTCGGCGCGCTTCGTCAAGGCGAGCACAGACAACACCAAGCGGCAGCTCAAAATGGTGCGCACCCAGGAGACGTTTCAGGTACTGATGCACCTGATCGTGTATTCGTCAATGGGGCTGCTGCTGTTCACCGTGCTCAAGGTGCGCGGCGACGCTTCCGCCGGCGACGTGGTCGCCTACATCACCGCCGCCGGCCTGCTGCCGCGCGCGATCCAGCTGCTGGGCGGCGTCAGCGCGCGCATCCAGCGCGGCGTGGCGGCGGCCGACAGCATCTTCGAGCAGCTCGATGAGGCGCCTGAACCGGACAGCGGCACGGTCGCGCGCGAACGCGTCGCTGGCCGCGTCGAGGCCCAGGGCCTGGGCTTCACCTATCCCGGTGCGGAAGGGCGTGCATTGCAAGGCATTGACTTCAAGGCCGAGCCGGGGCAGATGATCGCCTTGGTGGGCAAGTCGGGCAGTGGCAAGTCCACCCTCGCCAACCTCATCCCGCGCTTCTACCAGCACGACGAAGGCCGGCTGCTGGTCGACGGCGTGGCAGTGGAGGACTACACGCTCGCCAACCTGCGCCGTCACATCGCGCTCGTCACCCAGCAGGTCACGCTGTTCAACGGTACGGTGGCCGAGAACATCGCCTACGGCGAGCTTGCCGGTGCCAGCCGCGAAGAGATCGTCGCCGCCGCCGAGGCCGCCAACGCGCGCGAGTTCATCGACCGCTTGCCCCAGGGCCTCGACACCGAGATCGGCGAGAACGGCGTGCTGCTCTCGGGCGGCCAGCGCCAGCGCCTGGCGATTGCGCGCGCCTTGTTGAAGAACGCGCCGATCCTGATCCTCGACGAGGCGACCTCCGCGCTCGACACCGAGTCCGAGCGCCTGATCCAGGCAGCGATCGAGCGCCTGATGGAAGGCCGCACGACCATCGTCATCGCCCACCGCCTATCGACGATCGAGAAGGCGGACCAGATCCTGGTGATGGAGGCCGGGCGCATCGTGGAGCGGGGGACGCACGCGGAGCTGGTGGCGCGGGGCGGGGTGTATGCGCGGCTGCAGGCGATCGGGGAGGAACCGGGGCTTACCTGAGCCGTGGACGCGGAAGCAGGCTTGGCCGGAACGCTCGCCCCGCAGCTTGAGCCCGCTGTATCGACCGGCTATGCTCAGCCGACATAAGGAGTACGCGCCATGGCCCTGCCCAAGACCCAGCCCGAATTCAACGTTGACGCCTACATGGCGTGGGAAGACCAGCAGCCCGAACGCCACGAGTATCTCGCCGGCGAGGTGTTTGCCATGTCCGGCGGTACGGATGCGCATTACACGATCTTGGGCAATGCCTACGCTGGACTACGCGCGACCCTTTCTGGCAAGCCCTGCCGCGCCTTCGTCTCCGGCATGAAGCTGCGCATCGACCGCGCCGACGCCGTCTTCTACCCTGACGTCTTCGTTACCTGCGATGCGCGTGACCGCGAGCCCGAGGCCAGCCTCGCCAAGCAGCATCCGGCCCTGATCATCGAGGTCCTCTCTGACTCCACCGCCGCCTTCGACCGCGGCCGCAAGTTCGAGCTCTACCAGCAGATCGACGCCCTGCAGGAATACCTGCTCATCGAGCAGGACCGCAAGCACGCCGATCTTTTTCGTAAGAACAGCGAGGGGCTGTGGGTACTGCATCCGGCGGGCGAGGGCGATATCATCCGGGTGGAAAGCGTCGGGGTCGAGCTGGCGCTGGATGGGTTGTATGAGGATGTCGAGCTGTGAGCAGGTTCAACGCCTGAACTCAGCGCCTCCCAGGATTCGCCGCACTCAGTCGGTCGCCCGCCTGCGGGGCGAAACCGGGGTCAGCCCCCGATTTCCAGACCCGAGTATATCCCGCTGCTGGGGGCAGTAACCTAGTGCCGCGCCGGCTCATACTCCGGCACCCACCGCTTCAGCCCCATCCGCACCGCCTCGTCCGCCACCGGCCCCGGCTGTGCCAGCCACTGCTCCAGCTCTTCGAGGAAGGTCCCATTCACTGGCCGTGAGCGTGCGATGCGCAGTTTCGGGTGCGGCGTCTCGCGCGTCTCTTCCGCATCCGCCAGCAGCTCCTCGTAAAGCTTCTCGCCCGGCCGCAGCCCGGAAAACTCGATGCGGATCTCGTCTTCCGTATAGCCCGACAGCCGGATCATGTTGCGCGCGAGGTCCACGATCTTCACCGGCTCGCCCATATCCAGCACGAACACTTCGCCGCCGTTGCCCATGGCCGCCGCCTGCAGAACCAGTTGCGCCGCCTCGGGGATGGACATGAAGTAGCGGTTGATCTCGGGGTGGGTCACCGTTACCGGCCCGCCGCGGGCGATCTGTTCGGCGAACTTGGGGATCACGCTGCCCGTGCTGCCTAGCACGTTGCCGAAGCGCACCATCTCGATCTGCGTGCTGGCCGTGCCCGCGCTGTGCAGCGCCTCGCAGGCCATCTCGGCCAGGCGCTTGGTCGCGCCCATCACGTTGGTCGGGTTCACTGCCTTGTCGGTGGAGATCAGCACGAAGCGTTCGGCGCCGTGGCGCTGCGCGTGCGCCGCCACCAGCAGCGTGCCGAGCACGTTGTTGCGCACCGCCTGCCAGGCGTTGCCCACTTCCATCAGCGGCACGTGCTTGTAGGCGGCGGCGTGGAAGACGAGCTGCGGCTTCCAGGTGGAGAAGATCTCGTCGAGGCGCGCTGCGTCCTTCACGTCGCCGGCCAGCGGCACGATCTGCGTCTCGGGCTTGTGCACGCGGAACCACTGCTCGATGTTGTAGAGCGCGAACTCGCTTGCTTCAAACAGCACCAGCCGTGCCGGCGCGAAGCGGGCGAGCTGGCGGCAGAGCTCGCTGCCGATCGAGCCTCCGGCGCCGGTGATCAGCACGGTCTTGCCGCCGATCATGTCCTTGAGGTGGGCGGAATCGATCTTCACCGGATCGCGCCCGAGCAGATCCTCAATATCCACCGGCCGCATGGCGTTGATGGCCACCTTTCCGCTCATCAGGTCCTCGATGCCGGGCACGGTGAAGACATGCGCGCCTGCGCGCACCGCCAGATCCGCGGCGCGCTTCAGCGAGTCGGCGGCGGCCGAGGGCATGGCGAGGATCACGTGCTGCGCCTTGAAGTCCTCCAGCACCTGCGGCAACTGCTCGATCCCGCCCGCCACAGGGTGGCCATGAAGCTCCAGACCCCATTTGGCGCGGTTGTCATCGACAAGAGCGACCACCTGCCAATCGGCGCTGCGCTCGAGCTCGCGCACCAGCATCGCACCGCCCGTGCCCGCACCGACCACGACGACCGGCTTGCCTTCCGCACGTAGACTGCCGTAGATGCGGTGCTCTTTCCACATCCGCCAGGCGGCACGTCCACCGCCCATGACCATCAGGAGCAGCAACGGATAGAGCACCAGTATCGAGCGTGGGATCACCGGGCCCGGCATGCGGTCGAGCGCCACCAGCGCCACCAGCGCCAGGGCGGAAACGCCCACCGCACGCAGCACGCGCTTCAAGTCCGGCAGGCTGGCGAAGATCCACATGCCGCGGTAGAGGCCGGCCCAGCGGCAGGCGATGGCATGGGCGACCAGCAGCACGCCGAGGCCCAGCCACACCTTATGTGTGTAATGGCCAGGCAACTCGAAGTTGAAGCGAATCCACATTCCACCGACCCATGCAATCACCACCGCAAGCAGGTCGAAGAGAAAGACGAGAACCGATCGGATTGAGTTGGTCATAAATTACATGCATTAAGCCGCCGCCCGTCCTGGCGACTTGAAAAGGGTTTGGGCTCAGGTCGAGCGGGCCTCGCCGGGCGCCAGCATCGCGCCGTCCTCCACCTGTACGCCATAGCCAAGCGCGCTCCCGGCCTGCATCCAGGCGCGATGCCCCAGCACCGACCCGCCCGCCATGCATGCATTCACGCCGAGGTGCCCGAAGGCGTCGACCCTGCAATGGTGGTCGACCGTGGCGCCGCAATTGACGATCACGCCCTCGCCAAGATGGGCTTCCGTTCCGACCACGGCACCCGCCATCACCGCGCATCCGGGGCCCAAGGTAGCTGTCGGCGACACGAAGGCCGCGGGGTGAATCACGTTCTGCAGTTCGAAGCCGGCATCCCGCACCAGCGCGTGCAGCTTCTCGCGGACGGCGTTGTTGCCGATCGCGACTACGACGGTGTCGGCATGCGCGCGCAGGGTGTGAAGCGAGTCCGTCCTGCCGAGGATCGGATACTTCCACACCTTCGCGTTCGCATCCGCGCCGTCATCGACAAAGCCGACGATTTCGTCTCGCCCGACCAGCAGAATCGCCTCGGCCACCGAGCGCCCATGGCCACCCGCGCCGATCACGATGACGCGCTTGCTCATGCCGTCTGCCTCACTTCCAGTTCTCCCGCATGGAACTTGATTGCCAGGAGAACGAGCGGCGCATAGGCCAGCGCGACCCCAATCACCCCGTCGACCCTGCCCGTGCCAACGAGCAGCGCGATCGGTAGCAACCATGCCAGGTTGATCGCGCCGACGGCCAGCGTCACCGGCAGATGCCGCCCGAACTGGCGCGATGCGTATTGATAAGCGTGGCTGCGATGCGCCTCGTACACCTTGTCTCCGCGCAACAGGCGGCGCACTAGCGTGAAGGTTGCATCCACCACGAACACCCCGAGCAGAATCACCCAACTCCAGAACAAGGCCGGATTCACCCAGCCCGCCTGGATCGACATGATGCCCAGCACGATGCCCAGGAAGCCACTGCCCGCGTCGCCCATGAAGATCCGTGCGGGCGGAAAGTTCCAGAACAGAAATCCAGCCACCGCCGCGGCAAGCATCAGCGGCAACAACGCCAGATCGGGCTTGCCCAGCAGCGCATAAAGCAGCGCCCCGCCCACGCACACGCAGATCGCCTCCACGCTGGCGATCCCGTCGATGCCGTCCATGAAGTTGTAGAGATTGAGCAGCCAGACCAGGTACACGGCCACCAAGGCGATCCCCAGCCAGCCGAGATCGAACTGCGCCCCAAAAAGCTGCAAGGTCGGGGCGCCGCCCAGCCAGCCAAGCGCCCAGAAGGCCGCGACGAAATGTGCGAGCAGACGCCAGCGCGCCGCGATGTGGCCATGGTCATCCAGAAAGCCAACCAAGGCGACGAACCCGCCCGCGCCAAGCAGTGCAAGACATGCAGACCAATCAAGGCCACCTGTTGCCGCAATGAGTGCAAGCGCAACCAGAAAACTCACAACAATGGCGACCCCACCGCCGCGCGGCGTCGGCACTGAGTGCGAACTGCGCGCATTGGGGATGTCCATCAGGCTTCGCGAAAGCGCGTATTTGCGCAAGGCATAGGTCAGCCCCAATGAGGCCGCTGAGACGAAGAAAATCAGAAACCAGGAGTTCATTGTTTTTGTTGCTCGAGGAAGTGCTGAGCCGTCTTTCGGAGTGCGGCATCGACGCTGACCGGGGGCGTCCAACCCAGGCGCTCTCGTGTGTGCGAAATATCGACCTGCAAAGACCCGCACAGCCTTTGTGCGATGGATTGTTTCCCTGCAAATTTCGCCGCAGTCTCAAGCATCCACGCTGGTACCGGAAGCAAGCGTGGCTGCTTGCCAAGCGCCTGTGACATCCGCTGCAACAGCTCTGTCGTCGAAAGGTCCTCGCCGTCGCTGACCAGGAACGTCTCATTCGCAGCACGTGGGTGATCGATGCAGGTCACGATTAGATCGACCAGATTGTCCAGCGAGACCAGGCTGCGCTTGTTGTGGATCGCGCCCAATGGCAGAGGAGCGCCCTTGTACAGCCAATTCATCATGTTGAGGAAGTTCGCCTTCACGCCCGGACCGTAGACCAGTACGGGGCGAATGATGACGAGTTCCATGCCGGTTTCGGCCGAGAGTTTGCGCAACTGCTGCTCGGCCTCCCACTTCGAGACGCCGTAGGGGTCGATCGGGGCGGGGGCTTGCTGCGCTGTGAACGGCCGTCCCGGTACGGTGCTTTCACCATTGACCTTGATCGAACTGATGAAAACGAATCGCCCCGCGCCAGCCTCTGCCGCCTGGGTGGCCAACCGTAAGGTCCCGTCGACATTGATGCGACGGAACTCCCTGAGCGGATCGGCCGCGTCATCGTTCATCACATGCACGCGCGCCGCACAGTGGACGATGGTCGTAATCCCTTCCAGTGCAGGCCTCCAGTCTTGGGCAGGATCGAGCGCAGCCTGTACGACATCAGATGGTTCTGCCCATGCGCCCGCGATGGGGTTACGTACGGCAATGCGCAAGGCATCGTGGCCCTTCAGTCGCTCACACAGCGCACGCCCGACAAAACCGGTTGCTCCAGTGACGAGGATCATTTCGTGCCCGCCTTGTGAAGGCGGCTATCTGCCGCCAGATCGTCGAACCATGACAGCAATTTCGAGATCAGGCGATCCCGGTCGAACTCCGTCTTGCTGAGTTGGACTCCGCGCGCGCCCATGATGCGTCGGTCTTCGTCGCTCATGCGCGACATATTCAGCGCTGCTTCGGCGAGCGCTGCGCCATTCCCTGCGGGGCATGCAAGGCCGGCCCCGGACTTGTGGACGATGTCCGCGCCTTCGCCATTCAACATCGCAAGCACTGGAATACCCGCCGCCAGATAGGACTGAAGTTTTCCGGGGATGGTCATGGAGAAAATTGGCTCGTCCCGTAATGAAACCAGCAGCGCATCTGCGCATTTGTAGAACGACGGCATCCTGTCCACCGGATGCCGGCCAAGCATGAGCACCCGATGCTCCAGTCCTCTTTTCTGAATCTCGGATTTAACCCATTCCGACGCCCGTCCGTCCCCCACGATCAGCCACCGAATCGCGTCATTCTCTTTCAGTAGGGTGGCCGCCTCGATGATTGCCGGGAAGTCCTGAGCCTCGCCAATGTTGCCGGCGAACATGATGTCAAAATGACCAGATCCTTCAGGGACTTCAGGTGCAGCTTCTACCTTCTCGAAATCAAAGACCGAATCCGACCAGCTAGGGAAGTACTGAACGTTTCCGTCTTTCCGACAGTACTTGAATATCTGCGGAATAAAGCTTCTCGACTGGGCAAGGATCAGGTCGCACCTGTTGTAGATGAACGAGACCAGCTTCCCGACCATATTCAGGATCGCCTTCGATCGCACCACGCCGACGGCTTCCAGCGTTTCTGGCCAAAGGTCCAGCACCCAGAAGGCCACAGGCGCACGCTTCAGATAGCGCAAAAACGCGGCAGGGAAACCGACTGTGATGGGTGAAGGCTCGAAGACGAAAATGACGTCGAATCCTTCCTTGCGCAGGCGCCAGGCGCCAAGCAAGGCGGCGCTCGCCGCAAAGCTCGCATAGTTCAACATGAGCCGCAGCCCGCCTTGTCCCCGCGGGAGCAAGGGCACGCGAACGACACGTACTGCCCCAAAGCGTGCGAACGACTCCGGCGCCGCCTCGAACTCAGGGAAAACTGCGCCCGACGGGTAGTTTGGATACCCCGTTAATACGGTGACGTCATGCCCGCGAGCGGCGAACTCGGTTACGAGGTCGTTGATGCGGAAATTCTCTGGCCAGAAATACTGGCTGATGACAAGAATACGCACGCCTACCTCAGTACTGCTTCCACACCACCCGCTTCACGTAATCCGTGTAGCTGTGGATGATGCGCACCACCTTGGCCGACACGTTCGGCATGCTGTAGTCGGCCACTTGGCGCAGGCTGCGCTCCTCGCCGCGCGACTGCGAGGCGAGAATCGCCAGCCCCTGGCGCACGCGCTCCACCTCCAGCCCAACCATCATCACCGCCGCCTCTTCCATGCCTTCCGGGCGCTCGTGCGCCTCGCGCAGGTTCAGCGCCGGGAAGTTGAGGATCGACGATTCCTCGTTGATTGTGCCGCTGTCCGACAGCACGACCTTGGACGACAACTGCAGCTTCACGTAGTCGTGGAAGCCCAGCGGCTTCAGCAGCCGCACCATCGGGTGGAACTTCGCCCCGGTCGCATCCACGCGCTTCTGCGTGCGCGGGTGGGTTGACACGATCACCGGCAGGCCATGGTCTTCCGCCACCGCGTTGAGCACCGCCACCAGCTTGGTGAAGGACTTCTCGGATTCGATGTTCTCCTCGCGGTGCGCGCTCACCACGAAGTAGCGCCCGACCTCCAGGGACAAACGCTGCAGCACGTCCGACGCCTCAATGCGTGGGCGATAGTGCGTCAGCACCTCGAACATCGGGCTGCCGGTCTTGATCACCTGGTCGGGCGGCAGGCCCTCGCGCAGCAGGTAGTCGCGCGCGATGGTGCTATAGGTCAGGTTGATATCGGAGGTGTGGTCGACGATGCGGCGGTTGGTTTCCTCCGGCACGCGCTGGTCAAAGCAGCGGTTGCCCGCTTCCATGTGGAAGATCGGGATCTTGCGCCGCTTGGCCGGTATCACCGACAGGCAGCTATTCGTGTCGCCCAGCACCAGCATGGCCTCGGGCTGCACCTCGCCCAGTACGCGGTCGACCGCGATGATCAGGTTGCCGATGGTGTGCGCCGCCCCTGTGCTGCCCTCGGCGCTGTTGAGGAAGTAATCCGGCTTGCGCACCCCCAGGTCGTCGAAGAAGACCTGGTTGAGTTCGTAGTCGTAGTTCTGGCCGGTGTGCACCAGCACGTGCTCGCAATGGTCGTCGAGTGCGGCCAGCACGCGCGACAGGCGGATGATCTCGGGCCGGGTGCCGACCACGGACATGACTTTGAGTTTTTTCATTTTCTTCTCTTACAGGGGGCAGGCGTACGTATCCGGTTTCTGCCGGTCAAACACCTCGTTCGCCCACAGCATCACCACCATCTCGTCGCTGCCGATGTTGGTGATGTCGTGCGTCCACCCCGGCACCGTTTCCACGATCTCGGCCTTGCTGCCACTCGTCACCAGCTCGTGCGTCTCGCCCGTCTGCATGTGGCGGAACTTGAAGCGGGCTTCGCCCTTGATCACCAGGAACTTCTCGGTCTTGGTGTGGTGGTAGTGGCCGCCGCGGGTGATGCCTGGGTGCGCGGTGAAGAAGGAGAACTGCCCGCAGTCGGGCGTCTTGAGCATCTCCACGAACACGCCGCGCGCGTCTCCGTGCATCGGCACGGTGTAGGCGAAGGACTCGGGCGGTAGATAGCTCACGTAGGTGGAATACAGCGCGCGCACGAAGCCGGTACCCACGCGCTCGGTCATCAGCGTGTCGCGGCTGGCGCGGAAGGTCTCGATCAGCCCCGCCATCTCGCCCACCGTCGTGGTGTACTGCGGCGTCACGGTGGCAAAGCCTTCGGCATCCACCGCCGCGTCGGCGCCGTCCATGAGCTGGATGAAGCGCTCGACCACGTCGTCCACGTACACCAACGTCACCAGCGCGGCCGGGTCGTTGATCTGGATGGGCAGGCCGCGGGCCATGTTGTGGCAGAAGGTCGCCACCGCCGAGTTGTAATTCGGCCGGCACCACTTGCCAAACACGTTGGGCAGGCGAAACACATGCGCCGCTGCGCCGGTGCGCGCCGCGAAGGCACGCAGCACGTCTTCGGCCGCGCGCTTGCTGGCGCCGTAGGGGTTGTCGCGGGCGGCCTGGGTGGACGAGGTGCAGACGATCGCGATCTTGCGACCACGCGCACGCATCTCGCCTTCCACCGCCTGCACCAGCACGGCGGTCAGGTCGGCGTTGCCGGTGACGAACTCCTGCGGGTCTTGCGGCCGGTTCACCCCAGCGAGGTGGAAAACGAATTCCACCCCTTCGAGCAGGCGTGGTAGGTCGGCCGCGGTGTTTGCGCGCGTGAAGCACACCACCTCCACATTCGCGCGCTCGGCGAGATGCTGCTGCAGGTTCTTGCCGACAAAACCGCCGGCGCCGGTGATCAGGACCTTCATCGCCTCAGCAATCCTCGACGGTGGTCGTCTCGCCGCGGGCAATGCGCTGCATGCCTTCTAGCTTCAGCAGCAGTTGCGTCATGCCTTCCACGTCCAGGCGTCCGGTGTTGTGCGAGTTGTAGTCCTCGCCATGCGCAGTCTGGGTCAGCTTTGCTTCGCCCTGATCCACGAACTTTCCGTAGTTGAGGTCGCGCCCGTCGGGTGGCACGCGGAAATAGTCGCCCATGTCCTCGGCGCAGGCCATCTCCTCGCGGCTCAGCAACGCCTCGTAGAGCTTCTCGCCGTGGCGGGTGCCGATGATGTTCACAGGGTGCCCAGGCTTGCCCATCAGGCAGGTCACAGCGCGTGCCAGCGTCTCGATCGTCGCGGCCGGCGCCTTCTGCACGAAGATGTCGCCGTTGTTGCCGTGCTCGAACGCATACAGCACCAGATCCACCGCATCGGCCAGCGTCATCATGAAGCGCGTCATGCTCGGGTCGGTGATGGTGATGGCCTTGCCCGCCAAGACCTGCTCGACGAAAAGCGGAATGACCGAGCCGCGCGAGGCCATTACGTTGCCGTAGCGCGTGCCGCAGATCACAGTGCCGGTGCCTTCCAGGTTGCGGCTGGCGGCGACCATGACCTTCTCCATCATCGCCTTGGAGATGCCCATGGCGTTGATTGGATATACAGCCTTGTCGGTACTCAGACAGACCACGCGTTTAACGCCAGCCGCGACCGCTGCCTCGAGCACATTCTCGGTGCCGAGTACGTTGGTGCGCACTGCCTGCATCGGGTGAAATTCGCAGGACGGAACTTGTTTGAGCGCCGCCGCGTGAAAGACGAAATCCACGCCGCGCATCGCCTGTTCCACACTACGCTGGTCGCGCACGTCGCCGATGTAGAACTTGAGCTTGGCGCTGTTGTAGCGCTTGCGCATGTCGTCCTGCTTCTTCTCGTCACGGCTGAAGATGCGGATCTCGCGCAAATCAGAGTCTAGAAAGCGCCGCAACACCGCATTCCCGAAAGAACCGGTACCACCTGTAATCAACAGCGTCCTATCGTTAAACACATCCCTTCCTTCAGAAAACTATCGTTTTAAGGCGTCCCGGCAAAGCTGTTTCTTCTGCGCCGGGGTTGGGTAATTAATAAGCACGGCCCGGTACTTACCCTTGAACACGAACAAACTGCCCGCTGCTGCCCCGACGACACCGAGTCGCTGAATCAATTCACCCAAATCCGCCAATGAACCCGCTCCCCCCAAAAAAGTCACCGGCACCTTCAGGACCCGTTTGACGTGTGACGCCAGCTCCAGATCATAGCCTTGCATCACACCGTCCCGGTCCACTGAGTTGATCACGATCTCGCCGGCACCCGCCGCCTGCAGCTCGGCTGCAACCGTCACAGGATCCAGCTTGTGCACCTTCTTCGCATTGTGTGTGACAAGCTCGTAGCCCTTGGCGAACAGCCCGCTGCGCTTGCGCACATCCAACACGGCCACGACCGACTGACGTCCCACCGCCGCCGCCATCCGCGTCAGCAACGCAGGATCCACAATCGCCGCGGCACTGACCGCCACTTTCTCGACCCCTAAGTCGACAATGCGGGCCGCTTGCTCGGCGGTCGTCACCCCGCCACCGTAGCAAAGCGGCATGCGGCACTCCGCCGCGAGTTTTGCGATCAACTCGAAATCGGGCTCAGTTCCATTCACGCTGGCGTCAATGTCCAGCACCATCAATTCATCGGCCTCTTTCTCGTTGAAGATTCGAACCGCGTTGATTGGATCACCGACATACTTAGGCTCTTTGAAGCCCTGAGTCTTGACCAATCCCCCCTGATGGACCAGCAAACACGGAATGATTCGGGGCCGCAGCATCGCTCAAAGCTCCACAAAATTTTTCAGCAACTGTTCGCCCCAATGGTGGCTTTTCTCAGGATGGCATTGCACTCCGTGAATATGACCGCGTGAGACCACGGCGTCGAAGTCCAGACCATAGTGCGCCGTTGCCGCCACGTCCTGCCTATCCTGTGCTTCAAAGTAATAGGAATGCAAAAAATAGAACTGTGGAGCGTCATCAAAGCCCTGCGAAAACAGCTTGGAACCCGAATTTGGGTTGAGTTCATTCCAGCCCATGTGCGGCATCGGCAGCGAAGCACTTAAATCATTGTTCGAAAAGGCGCGAACGCGGCCAGGAACCCAGTTGAGGCCAGAGAGCTCGCCCTCCTCAGAGCCACCCGACAGCATCTGCATCCCCACGCAGACACCAACCACGGGCACGCTTGCCCCCAAGACCATCTCCTCAAGTCTTGGTCGGATGCCCGAGTCATTCAGCCGCTGCATCGCATGGTCGAAATGGCCAACTCCAGGCAACACCAGTCGGGTGGCGCCACCCAAGGCATTCGGCTTGTCTGCACGGCGTGCATCTACCCCCAAACGCTTGAACACGTTCAAAAACGCCTGGATATTGCCAACGCCATAATCGACCACACAAATCATCGGAAATACCTCTTCTCTAGACCCAGCCACCGCATGGCATTGGCACCGAGGTCAATCAACTGGCGCTTGTTCCTATAGTTGCGGTAGGTCCTTCGTGGCATCTCAAACAATTGCTGCAGTTCAACAACCGTCAGCCCGAGCTTGTGGGCCACATACTCGAACTCCTTCTTCAGGAAATTCTCGTCCATTTCTGGGCGAGAAATCCTTTCCAAGGCTTGATCGCGCGTCATCTGCCCAGTCATGATCAGGCTCGAAAAGTGTGCCCGACGCTTTTGATAGCCAAATCGACGCGGCAACCAATAGTCCTCGTAAAAACGGGTGAAACGAGATTCGTGGTGCTTATGTTGAAAGCGCTGCCAGCCGAACAAACGCGCAAGCTCGTCCTCCGCATCCTTCTTGATGTAAGGCACGAGGTTGAGCGGGTGGTGAACCTTCATGCCGAGTACCTTCTGATACCAGAGCTTGTAAACCAGAATGTCGACCAGTGGAAAATCGTTGGGCTTGCCGTCACCGCACTTCTTCCAGATATCGTCAAACAATCTCCTGTCGATGCCCAGGTATCCTCCCCATTCCTCAGGCTCACGACAACACTCCGTAGAGAAGTTGGACCCAGTGATGATGTGTCGGATCTTGTGTTTCCGTGCGAACTTGTAAAGCCCGGAGAAAAAGGCGGCGTCTTGAACCAAATCCTGGTCGGGAATGCCCGCACGCAAGAAAGCCACTTGCATGCGTTTGACGGATTCCCAATTGACAACATCGGTGTAGAGGTCCAATCCAAGGCCGTCGACAAGTTTCTCGATGTTGCCTACGGCCTGATCGGTATTCCAGCCCGCGTCCACATGAAAAAGCAACGGGCGCAAACCCATTACTTCTTTCGCAATATATGCGGCGTAAGAGCTGTCCAGCCCTCCGCTAAGTCCGATAATGCAATCGAATTCGTGCCCGTTTCCGGCTGCACGTATCGCATCTGCCATCTCATTAAGTGCGAGACGGCCGCGCTCACCTGTGTCCCAATGCGGTTTGATCGTCGCATCAAAGTTGTTGCAGTAGTCACACACCCCCCCCGCGTCGAAGGCAATTCCAGGGTCCGAGGTGTCCATTACGCAATTGTTACAGATCCGGTATCCAGTCATCCGTTCCGCTCCTTCTCACCAGCCACTCAACAAGCCGTAGAGATGCCTGCGAATGCTGTACATTGTCGAATTAGTAATAGAAAGCGCACGCAAGCGATCAACTAAAGGGGCTTTTGTTGTCAAAACTCGAAACCATTTTCCGGCTTTCCTTGCTTGCTCAATCTCAATTTTCGCCTGCAATAAAAGCTTCTGGCTATCTTCAAGGATCGCGCCATACTTTTCCATGAAAAATGAAAGAGCCTCCATTCTGATGCTGATTTTCTGATTGTAAGTGTCAAAGTCAACTGTGTGATTAATGCTATTCCCTGAGTGGACTCGCCACTTGCAGCAAATGATATCGCTATGAATAATTTTCCACCCGGGCATGTGTAGTACGGCCAGTTCCATCCATGTGTCTTCGTTAGGAAGATGCTCCGGCGTTGGAAAGATGAAATTCGCCGCCATCCGATTCATCAAGGGCGAGACGCCGCTTGTCGCGCCTCGCCCCCTCACTCGAGGAACGAGATGTCCGTCGAACTTTGGGTCCTCCGACATAGTAATCAGCTTGCTAAGCCCAACTACGGGTACGTCGTCGGGCTCGTGTTCGACCGCAAGGAAGCGCTCCCTGAGGCTTCCTGGGGGCATAAGGTCGTCGCCTGCGAATATGCAGACAAACCGGCCACGCGATAATGAGACGCCATAATTGAAAGCGCTACACTTTCCCCTGCTGGGGTTTCTCCGTACATCGATGCTGCCTCGATATTTCGATAAAGTATCGACCAATTGATACGTATCGTCCGTTGAGTTGTCATCAACAAATATTAGTTCGAAACGGACGCCTTCCTGAGACAAAACGCTCTCGAGCGCCTCACGAATATGCGCCCGCTCATTGCGAGCTGCTATGACGACAGAAATATCTGGGGCGTTTTTTTGCATGATGGCTTTCTGGTGGGCTGGCGTAAAAGTAGAATTAAGGGCGCCTCGAAAAACCTCGGCACCTCTGTGATTGGTAAAATTGGATTGTCCTGATTTCGTTCTCTGCCGCCAGCCATGAAGAAACGCACCGCCATCAAGACCGACCTGTTCGCCGACGAGCATCACCGCAAGAAGATCGACACGCTCGGAGATCCACTGGCCGAAATCGAGTCGTACATCGACTTCGGGGCGTTGGCGGCGGAAGTGGATCGGGTGGCGCCGCGTCCGGTGAGTCCGCAAGGCGGTCGTCCGCCGTATCCGACCGAGACGATGGTACGCATTCTGGTGTTGAAGCGGCTGTACAACCTGTCGGATGAACAGATGGAGTATCAGTTGCTTGACCGGATGAGCTACAAGCGCTTCTGCGGGTTGGCCAGCGCGATCAATATTCCGGATCGAACGACGATGTGGACGTTCGAGAATCGCATCGGTGAAGCCGGCGCGAAGGTCCTGTTCGACGGCGTGTCGGCCCAACTGCTCAAGCGCGGTTTCATCGCCCGCGGTGGTCAGATCATCGACGCCACGCTGGTGCCCGCGCCCAAGCAACGCAACAGCCGTGAAGAGAACAAGCTCGTCAAGGAAGGGGCGATGCCGGCCGACTGGAAACCGGCCAAACGGCGCCAGAAAGACACCGATGCCACCTGGACCAAGAAGCACGGCAAGAGTCACTTCGGCTACAAGCTCTCGATCAACGTCGACAAGAAGTACAAGGTCATCCGCAAGATCGAGACGGGTACGGCCAGCATCCACGACAGCCAGCACTTCGAGAGCGTGTTCTACACCCTGAACACGAGCCGAGACGTCTATGCGGACCGGGGCTACACGTCCAAGGGGCGTGAAGACTGGTTGAAGGACAAGGGTTACCGGAACCAGATTCAGAGAAAGGGTACGCGCAACAAGCCGCTGTCTGAGTGTCAGCAAGGGCGTAACCATCGCATCGCCAAGACGCGCGCCCGTGTCGAGCACGTGTTCGCGGCCATCGATCAGATGGGCGGCAAGCTGATCCGCACGATCGGCCAGGCGCGGGCGAACTTTGCGATGACGATGATGGCCACCTGCTACAACCTGAAGCGGCTGGTGTACTTCCAGAAGGCCGGAATCGAGGCTTTTTGACGCCCGAAATGGGCCGAATCGCCGGTTTCCAGGGCGATTCGAAGAGAAAACGGGGCGACACCGCAGAGAAAAGCGGTGATTTGCCGGAGAAATTGAACCGAGTTCGGTCGCTGTCATTGTTTGGCGGCGGGATTCAACGAAAACCCCGCGTTATTCGAGGTGCCCTTAACTCTTGCGGTGATTTACTTTGAATAACAGACTCAAAAAGAATACAAGGATGAAGCCGTTGCTGAAGAGCGTTCCGATCAGCGAAGAAGAGAAAAGCCCGAAAGCAAATATAGGCCATAAACATCTAAGTCCTACGTCATGAGTTTTCTGCATCAAGGCGAACGCGAAGCCACAAGCTATGCTGAATATAAAAACGCCAATCCAGCCAAAATTCACATAGGCGTCTGTGAGAAAAACGGCATTTGAGTTTGCGGTTTCGTTCCAGGAGCCGAATTGATGCTCAAAAACGTAACGTTCTAAGTTGATTCTTTCAATTCCAAATAATAAAGAAAGGAGGCTGCTCGTTGCCCCTAGCATGGGTTCAGCTGAGAACTGCTCTTTATGGACAACGAGAGTATCCACTGCGGTAAAGATGGGTACAGCAAGAGCACGCCAGACGACGTAATCGAACGCCGAGGCGGGTTGGTGGCGGGCCGTGAGGTAATCATCAGTAATAGAAGTTGAGGGTGGCTCCGATCCAGAATAGGAGAGAGCGGTTGCCGTGATAAGAGTAGCAATTGATAGCGAAAGCGCCGCAAATAGAACTCTTGCATTCAAGCGTCGCGCATGCGCCATATAAGCTAACAGCGGTAGGGCGAGATTCAGAAAGAGGGCCTTTTGCATGAAACTGATACAATACGCGAAGAATAAAACGGCCGATACGTAGCGCCATTTTGAGCGTTCGTTAAAGAGCGAGACCATGCTATATGGTACAAGTGTGTTAGTTAGAATTGTATTTAAATACAAAATAGCAATAGCTCCGCCTTCTCTTCCTTTGAGGAAGGCTCCTCGCTCTTCGCTGAGAGTCGCGGCATCAGCACCTTGCAGTGCGCTTATGAACGGAATTGATGGGGCGGTAATTAGAGTGAATATAGAGAAGGATATAAACACGGCCCAAATCGAGCCGTGGACGAAATGAAAGTTTAAAGGAATTAGGTGCGCGTTTTTCGCTGGCGCGCCAGTTGGCTTGAGGTTTGAGGTTGAAGTTGCTTTAAAGGTATAATAACCAATTAGGATCGATAGGATTGAGACAAGGGTAAGGGTTGAAAGTAATGGATATTCGTCAAGAGGTTTTGAAAATGAAAATGCAGAAAGTGGAACAAGAAAGTAGAAAATAAAAAGACTAAGGAGAAAGAGTAAAAGCCCCCCTTTTGGGCTCAGGATTCTGTTTGTTATCGCTAAAGAGATTTGCGTTTGCATCTTTTGGATCATCGCTGTTATTGGTTGAGTCAGCGTCTGAGGTAGTTTCTTCGTCAAATTGAGCTAGAGTTTTTTGAGCTTGCCCGATATCCTGCCAAATGGCTTTTAATTGCGATGAAGTAGCTTCCATATACGATGGCTCCAGAAACCGCGTAAACTTCAGCGACAAGGCCGTCCATCCATGTTGTAGCTATCCACGTCATTCCGAGGCGAATAGAGAGCGAAAAAAACTGGAGACCCATTGCAGCGCGTTGGGCGCCCACGACGTGAAGCGCCATAGAAATAGGGGACGCTAGGAACTGCAAAAGGAACCACGGAGTCATCCATGCAACCAGCCATCCAGCCCGTTCCCAATCGGGGCCGAAAACGAGCGGGAACAGGACTGGGGACAAAACCCCAATTGCAAGTATGGGCCCCGTCCCAGCTTTGACTAGGTTACGGAGTACTTCATTGGTGAATTCGGCCAAGTTGCCTTCGCGATGCGCCTGAGGTGCTCTTGACAAATAGACCTGCCCGATGGCGGATCCGAGTAAACCGAGCGGTGCTTGCAGTACATACATGGCGAGCATCAAGTAGCCAGCCTCTGCAACTGTGGTGCTCGCCGCGATCAGTATGATCGGCAGGTGAATCGCAGCCTGATTGAATAAGGCCTCCCAAGTCGAGTAGGCCGGGAACCGGCGAAACTCGCGCGCAACGCGGCGCAGGTCTGTTATTTGCCCGCGTTTTAGCCAGTCCAACAGATCTTCCAACGCTCGTTTCAAGAACCATGCACCACTAACAACGAAACCCACGGGTGGTCCTGCGACAAGACCAACGGGGCCGAAACTGGCCAAGGCGGAGGCGCTTTGTGTGCTCACCATGGCTAGCGCCTGACTAATCCGAGCCCGCGCCATCAACGGGAAGTTGTGTTTGCGGATATGCCAGTTTTGTAACGCACTCCACGCGGCTGCAGAAAAAATCCCCACAGGAATGAGCCACTTGCCCGCATGTAGATGCTCTGCGTCTAGCCATTCGGCCAAATAGTCAAATCCCACTGCAATGGCCAGAGCTGAAAGAAGGCTAATCAACGTAGCGGAGATCAGGGACAGAGCAAGCAATGCAAGACCGTCCTCATCTGATTCGGGTACTGCAATCGCTATGTCATAGCGAAGGCAGGCTGCCACACTTACGGTTGTGACGATGCCCATGAACACGGCCAAGGTGCCGAAGTCGGCTGGTTGATATAGCCGCGATAGCGCCGGCATAGCCAACGCAGTGATTGCCTGGCCGGCGGCGGTGCCCCCCACCAATACTGATATTGAGCGTATGAAACTGCGCTTGGCATTCGACATCGGAAGGCCTTTACGCACCGAACAAGCTATCTGGCACTTGCATACCCTGCCGTGCGTGCAGGAGTGAAAGGGCGCTGGTCAGAGAATTCTCGGAAAGGGCAATGGTCAGCACACAGCAAGTCTTCGCAATCTGGGCTATTTGGTTGCGCGCGTAGCGGCGCACTGGGAGAAGTGCGTTAAACACTGTGGTTACTTGTCTGAGTTAGTGCAGGCTTTCTTCAGGGTCTCGGTGATTTGTTGTTGTGATGCCTGATCCAGATAGGGGTGCATTGGTAGGCTCATGACGCGATGTGCAACGGAGTCGCCGGTCGGCAACGTGGCGGTTGTGTCGGCTACGGCGGGTTGCTTGTTGAGCGGAATCGGGTAATGAACCGCGGTAGGTATGCCTGCAGCCTTTAGCTGGTCCTGGATTTTTTCTCGGCGGTCGACTTGAACGGTGTACTGCGCCCAGGCGCTGACGTTGTGCGGCTCGATGTAGGGTGTAGTGTCGATGCCGGCTTCGTTGAACAGGCGGTCGTAGTTGGCGGCGACCTGCTGGCGGAGTTGAACCTCCTCGGCGAGGATCTCGAGCTTGGGCAGCAGGATGGCAGCCTGCAGGGTGTCGAGGCGGCTGTTCACACCCACGCGGATGTGGTGGTAACGGCGATCCTGGCCGTGGCGGGCGATCTGGCGGATGACCTTGGCGAACTCGTCGTCGTTCGTGAAGATCGCCCCGCCGTCGCCGTAGCAACCAAGTGGCTTGCTAGGGAAGAAGCTGGTGCAGGCAATGGTGCTGAGGTTGCACGACATGCGGCCCTTGTAGCTGGCGCCGAAGCTCTGCGCGGCGTCTTCGATAACCGGAATGCCGTGCTTGGCGGCAATGGCGTTGATGGCATCGAAGTCTGCGCACTGACCGTACAGGCTCACCGGGATGATGGCGCGGGTCTTGGGCGTGATGGCGGCTTCGAGCAGCGCAGGGTCGAGGTTGTAAGTGCGCGGGCCGATATCGACATACAGAGGCTTGGCGCCAAGCACGGCGACGGTTTCGGCGGTGGCGATGTAGGTGAAACCCGGGGTGATCACCTCGTCGCCGTGGGCCACGCCCACCGCCATCTGGGCGATCTGCAGGGCGTCGGTGCCGTTGGCGCAGGTGATGCAGTGCTTGGCGCCGACAAAGGCGGCGAGCTTTTCTTCTAACTCGGCCACTTCGGGGCCGAGGATGTACTGGCCATGGGCCAGCACGCGCTGGATGCCGGCGTCGATCTTGTCCTTGATGCGGGCTTGTTGGGCTTTGAGGTCGCAGAATTCGATCATTTTTACTGGGCTTCCGATTTACTGGGCTTGCGATGTGGTGAGGGTGTCGCCGTCGAGCGCGTAGCGCGTGCCGGCGTGCGGGCAGATGTATTCGCCCTTGCCTTTCACCGGCAGCGGGATCTGTTCGCCGTGTTCGCTCATCCAGCCGACCTGTCGGGCGGGCACGCCGACCATGAGGGCGTAGGGCTTGACGTCCTTGTTGATGACGGCGCCGGCGCCGATGAAGGCGAATTCGCCAATGGTGGTGCCACAAACGATGGTGCAGTTGGCGCCCAGGGTGGCGCCGCGCTTGACAAGGGTGTCGCGGTATTCGCTCTTGCGCTCGATGAGCGAGCGCGGGTTATAAACGTTGGTGAACACCATGCTGGGGCCGCAGAACACGCCTTCTTCCAGGGTGACGTTGTCGTACACCGAGACGTTGTTCTGCACCTTGCACTTGTCCCCGATGACGACCTTGTTGCCGACGAAAACGTTCTGCCCGAGCGAGACGCCCTTGCCGATGCGCGCGCCGGCGCAGACGTGGGCGAAGTGCCAGACGCGCGAGCCTTCGCCGATCTGGGCGCCTTCGTCGACGATGGCGCTGGGGTGGACGGTGTAGGGGGTGTTCTGGGTCATTGCAGGATCCTTTGTGCGGCGTCGTCGCCTTGGAGCTTGGCGGTGGTCCATTTGCCGCCGTAGATGTGGAGCACCTTGGCGGTGCGCTCGAAGGCCCATTCGCGGGTCGCTTCGGAGGGGTTGTCGGCGCTGCGCAGCAGCGGGCGCACGCCAGAGAAAACCTCGACCACGTCGTAGTGCGTGGCGGCAGGGGCCAGGTAGAAGTTGTGGGCGTCGAGCAGGTAACGGATCTCGTTCTCGCTCGGGCCGGGATTGTTGGGGCCGGTCTGGCGCACCTCTGTCGTGCCCACTAGGGTGCGACCTTGATGGGGCAGCACGAAGAAGATGCGGCTGGAGCCGGGCACTTCGAGCAGCATGGCCGCTGGGCACGGACGGTCGAGCACGATGTGGCTGCCACGCACCCAGTCGAGGTGGTGGCTCGGCTTGCCGGGCACGGTCTCGCGCAGTTGCATGGCCCAAGGGCCGGTGGCATTCACGATGCGGTCGTAGCCGTCTAGCTCGGCAAGGTCGCGCACCTCATGGTCGGTGACCAACTCGCCGCCCAGATCACAGAACTGGTCGACCACCCAGTTGCCGAGGGCATAGTCGTCCATCTGCGCATCGAAGAAGGCCCACGCACCGACGAGCCCCCCGGCCGACAGCCCCGGCTGCAGGGCGAGTACGTCGGCCGGGTTGAGCATGCGCGCACGCGGAAAGCCGCTGCCCATGGCCAGCACGTCGTAGATGCGGATGCCGGCCGCGATGGTGAGCTGCGAACGCCCCTTCTCGCGGTACATGGGCAGCAGCATTTCGAGGCGGTGGCACAGGTGCGGGGCGAGTTCCAGCCAGTCGCTGCGGGCGTGCAGTGCCTTGCCGACGAGGCGGAACTGCCCGGTTTCCAGGTAACGAAGGCCGCCGTGCAACAGCTTGGACGACGCGCGGCTGGTCTCGCCCATGGGTTGCCTGCGCTCGTAAAGGGTGCACGCCACGCCGCGACGCGCGAGCGCCCAGGCGGTGCACGCCCCCACGATGCCAGCGCCGACGACCGCCACACGCACGTCTCAGTACTCCAGCGGCAGTGCCACGCGCTTGCCGTCACGCGACGACAGGTACATGGCGATGAGCAGCTCGAGGCTCTTGAGGCCTTCGCGGCCGTCGGTCTCGGCTTGGGCTTCGCCGCGTAGCGTCTTGATCACATTGTCGTAGTAGAGCGGGTGGCCGAAACCGTAGACGCTGGTCGTGGCGTAGCTGGCCTGCTTGATGTCTTCGTCTTCGGGACGCTGCTCGTCAAATTCCCAGTGCTGGATCTCGTTTACCGCAACGCCGCCGACGCGCACCGTGCCCTTCTCGCCGAGGATGGTGATGCTGCCTTCGAGGTTCTTGGGGTAGGTGAGCATGCTGACGTTGAGCGTACCCATGGCGCCGCTGCGCCAGCGGATGGCTGCCACGCCCGAGTCTTCCACCTCGATGTCGCGCTCCAGGGTGCCGGTGTAAGCCATGACAGATTCGACGGGGCCGATGAGCCAGTCGAGCAGGTCGATGTAGTGGCTGGCCTGGTTCATGAAGGCGCCGCCGTCGAATTCCCAGGTGCCGCGCCACTTGGCGCTGTCGTAGTAATCCTGGGGGCGCGTCCAGAAGACGTTGACCGCGACGGCGTAGATTTTGCCGAAGCGCTTCTGCTCCACGGCGCTCTTGAGGAGTTGCAGCGTGGCGTTGCGCCGGTTCTGCTTGACGACGAAGAGGCGTACGCCGGCCTTGTCGCAGGCTTCGACCATCTTGAGGCCGTCCTGCCACCGGGTCGCCATGGGCTTCTCGGTCATCACGTGCTTGCCGGCTTCGGCAATCTCGATCGCTTGCGCCGGGTGCAGGCCGCTCGGCGTGGTGAGGATGATGCAGTCGGCCGTGGTGCTGGCGAGCAGGGTGGTGAGCTTGGTGTGGCCACGGGCGCCGGTCCTGGCAACTGCAGCTTCGAGTGCGACGGGGTTGATGTCGCAGACGTCGACAATCTCGCAACGATCGCCATGCTTCTCCATGGCAGCGAAGTGGTTTTGCGCGATGCGACCGCAGCCGACAAGGGCGAAGCGGATCTTGCGGTCGGTGATGGGGGGGGCGAACTGCATGTCAGAGTCTCCAGGCACAGATGCCGGCTTGCTTGAGTTGATCGGGGTCGAAAAGACCCTTGACGTCGGCCACCACGGCGCCGGGCGACTTAAGCAGGGTCTTGATGTCGGTCGCGGCCAGGGCGGCGTATTCCTGATGGGCCACAGCCATGACGAGCGCGTCCACGGGATGGTCGGCATTGACGGCGCCGAGCTCGACACCGGGGTATTCATGGGCCAGCTCGTCGGGGTCGGCATAGGGGTCGGTCGCGACGACGCGGATCCCGAAGTCCTGGAACTCGCGGATGATGTCGATGACCTTGCTGTTGCGGATGTCGGGACAGTTTTCCTTGAAGGTTAGCCCCAGCACTCCAACCGTGGCGCTGGAAAGGTCGATCTTGTTCTGCACCATTTTCTTGATGGTGGTGCGGGCGACGTAGCGGCCCATGTTGTCGTTGATGCGACGTCCGGCGAGGATGACCTGCGGGATGTAGCCCACCTTCTCGGCCTTGTCGGTTAGGTAGTAAGGATCTACGCCGATGCAGTGGCCGCCGACCAGGCCGGGACGGAAGGGGAGGAAGTTCCACTTCGTGCCGGCCGCTTCGAGCACGGCGAGGGTATCAATGTCGAGGCGGGCGAAGAGCACCGAGAGTTCGTTCATCAGCGCGATATTGAGGTCGCGCTGGGTATTCTCGATGACCTTGGCGGCCTCGGCGATACGGATGCTCTTGGCCTTGTGGGTGCCGGCGACGATGATGCTGCGGTAGAGCTGGTCGACCAGTTCGGCGACCTCGGGCGTGGAGCCGGACGTGACCTTCTTGATCGTGGAGACGCGGTGTTCCTTGTCGCCCGGGTTGATGCGCTCGGGGCTGTAGCCGGCGTAGAAGTCTTCGTTGAACTTGAGGCCGGAGAATTTTTCGAGGACCGGGACGCAGTCTTCCTCGGTGGCGCCGGGGTAGACGGTGGATTCGTAAATGACGATGTCGCCTTTCTTCAGGACCTTGCCGATGGTCTCGGAGGCCTTGATCAGCGGGGTCAGGTCGGGCCGCTTGTGTTCGTCGATCGGTGTGGGCACGGTGACGATGAAGACGTTGCAGGCCGCGAGGTCCTGTGGATCGGAGGAGTAGCGCAGGCCCTTCGCCTCGCGCATTTCTTCGTCCGAGACCTCGAGCGTGCTGTCGTGGCCCGCGCGCAGGGCGTCGATACGCGCCCGATTGATGTCGAAGCCGAGGACGTCGCGTTGCTTGGCGAATTCGACGGCCAGCGGCAGGCCGACGTAACCGAGGCCGATGACGGCGAGCTTGATGTCAGAAAGGGTGTGCATTAGGTGATTCGCTGGGTTTGATTATTCAACTGTGACCGACTTCGCCAAATTCCTCGGCTTATCCACATCCGTCCCCTTCGCCAGCGCCGTGTGATACGCCAGCAACTGCAGCGGCACCACGTGCAGGATCGGCGACAAATCACCGTAATGCTCCGGCAGCCGTAGCACGTGGATCTGCGCGGTCTCGGGGAAGTGGCTGTCGGCATCCGCGAAGACATACAGCTCGCCGCCGCGGGCCTGGACTTCCTTGAGGTTGGACTTGAGCTTGTCGAGCAGGCTGTCGTTGGGGGCGACGGCGATGACGGGCATGTCGCGGTCGACCAGGGCGAGCGGGCCGTGCTTGAGTTCGCCGGCGGCGTAGGCTTCGGCGTGGATGTAGGAGATTTCCTTGAGCTTGAGTGCGCCTTCGAGCGCGATCGGCCAGTGCCGGCCGCGACCGAGGAAGAGGGCGTGATGGCGGTGGGCGATGTTCTGCGCCCAGGCCTGGATGCTGGGCTCGAGTTCCAGCACGCGGGCGACGGCGACCGGCAGGTGGCGCAGGCGGGCCAGTTGGTCGTGCTCAGCCTGTTCGTCGATGCGGCCGCGCAGCTTGCCGACGACCAGGGTCAGCAGGAACAGCGCCGCGAGCTGGGTGGTGAAGGCCTTGGTGGAGGCGACGCCGATCTCCGGCCCGGCGCGGGTGATGAAGCGCAGCGCGCATTCGCGCACGATGGCCGATTCCGGCACGTTGCAGATGGCCAGCGTGCGGGTGTGGCCGAGGTCCTTGGCGTGGCGCAGCGCGGCCAGGGTGTCGGCGGTTTCGCCCGATTGCGAGATGGCCACGACGAGCTGGTCGGGGTCGGCCACCGAGCTGCGGTAGCGGTATTCGCTGGCGATCTCGACCGTACAGGGGATGCCGGCGAGCGATTCGAGCCAGTAGCGCGCGGTGACGCCGGAGTGGTAGCTGGTGCCGCAGGCGAGGATCAGCACCGAGCGCACGCCCGCCAGCAGGTCCGCCGCGTCGGCGCCGAAGATGCCGGGCTGCAGCCTGCCGCCGTTGCCGATGAGCTCGAGCGTGTTGGCCAGGGCCTCGGGCTGCTCGAAGATCTCCTTCTGCATGTAGTGGCGGTACTGGCCGAGCTCGACCGCATCGGCGGAAAGCTGCGAGACGACGACGGGGCGCTCGACCGGCGCGCCGCTGGCGTCGGCGATGCGCAGGCTATCGGCGGTGAGCTCGGCGATGTCGCCGTTCTCCAGGTAGATGAGCTTGCGCGTGACCTGCAGCAGGGCAGAGGCGTCGGACGCGGCGTAGTGCCCGGCATGTGCGCCGTCCTCGACCAGGCCGAGCAGTAGCGGCGAGCCTTCGCGCGCGACGACGACCTTGCCCGGCTGGCGCTCGTCGATGACGGCGATGGCATAGGCGCCGACCAGTTGGCGGGTGGCGGCGAGCACGGCGTCGAAGAGGTCGGGCCGCGCGCGCAGCTCGGCCTCGACCAGGTGCGCGATGGTTTCGGTGTCGGTGTCCGATGTGAAGACGTATCCCTGGGCGCTGAGCGCGCTGCGCAGGGCCTCGTGGTTCTCGATGATGCCGTTATGCACGACGGCGATGCCGCCCGAGACGTGCGGGTGGGCGTTGCGCTCGCTCGGCGCGCCGTGGGTGGCCCAGCGCGTGTGGGCGATGCCGGCATGGGCGGCGACGCCCTTGCTCGCCGCCGCCAGCTCGGCCACGCGGCCGGCGGTGCGCACGCGCTGAACGCCGGCGCCGTTGAGCACGGCGATGCCTGCCGAGTCATAGCCGCGGTATTCGAGCTTGCGCAGGCCTTCGAGCAGGACGGGAACGATGTTGGCGGCCGGTGAGACGGCGGCGACGATTCCACACATGGGGTCAGGCCTTGGTGTTGTTTGCGTTGGCCGCTTCGAACCCGCTACGCCACCAGGCACGGATGAGCGCGATCATGATGCCCAGCATACCGCCGAGCATGCCGCCCAACACGATGCCGAGGGCCAGTCCGGGTTTGCGTTGCTTGATCTCGGTGCCTTCGGGGGAGGCGACGAAGCGCATCGACTGCAGGTAGGTGTTGATCCAGTTAGCGCGCTCGACGTCGAGTTCGTTCCAGGCCTGTTCGACGACGTCGATGGATTTGTCCTGACCTTGGAATGCTGCAGCCTGGATGTTCTGGATGCCGTCGAGGAAGGCGCGGCCCGTGGTGGGTTGCTGCAGGGCTTGCTGCGCCTGGCAGTAATAGTCGCGCTTGAGGGCACTGGCGATGCGGTCGCGCTCGCGCAGCACTTCGGCGAGCTTCAGTTCGCCAATCTGGATTTCGGAGGCGACGAGCTGCGCTGCTGGCGAAAGGAAGCGTTCGGCGCCTCTTTCTACTGAGACGATCTGGCTGTTGCCGATGCCGCTGGCCTCGGGGTTGCGGGCGATGATGTCGCGCAGGTTGGCCAGTCGGCTTTCTTCCTGGCGAATGGCAAAGTCGTTCTGGATCTGGGCGTTGCGCAGTTCCTGCTCGCGGGTGCGGAAGCTGTTGCACTGGCTGAGCATGGTGGCTTCCATATCGACCCTGATGATGGAGTCGCGGACGTACTCGGCGAGCAGGGTGACCGGCGTGCCGCCCGTGGGGGCTTTGTGGGCGACTTGGATGCGTACGCCAATCATGGCGCCGGCTGCATCTTCCACTTTAACGCCGAATGCTTTGGAGTCGCGGTCGGTAAAGGCGAACTCCGGCTTGAGGGCGTTGGTGAGACCGTTCGGCTCGTCGGCGAGCTTGACGAGCAATGCGCCGTCGTGGGTGGTCGCCTGGTTGGTACTTTGGAGGTATTGCTGCAGGCGGGCGCCGTTGGAGAAGACGCTCTCGTAACGCTTGTAGTTGCTGGCCGAGACGCCTGGGGTGATGAAGAGCCCCTCGGCGACATGCTTCGTAGAACTGATGCTCGCGCCCACCCCAATGGCAGCGCCAAGGATACCTATGGCGGTGATCATCACCTTCTGACGCCACAGTACTGCAACGAGCTGGCGCAAGTCGATCTCGTCGTCGTAGGGCTGGGCGTGCGGCTGGGTGTTCTGCATGTCGGCGAGATGGTGCGGCAAAACCCGGATTATCCCACCTATCGGCGGTGTGATGACATTGGACGAAGGTGATAGGACGCGGTTGAGGGGAAAGTGTTGAATCTGCTCAGCTAAGTCCGGCTCTATGCCGTTTCCAGTGGAAATTGACTTCTCAACAAACATGATCTGCGGTGGTACAACCGCCCGACACTGACGCCGACCTCGCACCCGATGAACAACCAGATCGAAGCCCTCTTCACCACCGCACTTGGCCTGCAGCCGCCCTGGCACGTCGCCAAGGTCGAGCTCAACACGGCCAAGCGGCGCATCGACTTCGAGGTCGAGCACACCGGCAAGCGTGCAGCCTGCCCTGCGTGCGGGGTCGAGCATCAGTTGATCCATGACCGGGTGCGCCGCAGTTGGCGACACCTGGATTTCTTCCAGTTCGAAGCGTGGTTGCATGCTGAGGTGCCGCGCGTGCAGTGCTCGGGCTGCGGCAAGACCGCGCAGTTGCCGGTGCCGTGGGCACGCGAGGGCAGTGGCTTCACGTTGCTGTTCGAGGCGCTGGGCCTGTCGCTGTGCCGGGAATTGCCGGTAACCCAGGCCGCCAATCAGATGCGGGTTGCGCCAAAGCGGCTGTGGCGGCGGGTGCGCCACTATGTCGAGGTGGCCCGCGCCAAGGACGACATGTCGGGCGTGCGGCACGTGGGCATCGATGAGACCAGCGTCAAGCGTGGGCACCAGTACATCACCGTGGTGCATGACCTGGCGGCCAAGCGCTTGCTGTTCGCCTGCCCCGGTCGTGACCATCAAACCTTGGGAGCCTTTGCCGATGACCTGCGTGCGCACGGCGGCGATCCGGCCAGGATCGAGCACGCCTGCATCGACATGAGCGCGGCCTACGCCAAGGGGATTGGCCAGTCGCTGCCCAGCGCGCAGATCAGCTACGACCGCTTCCACGTCGTTGCCCTGGCCAATGCGGCGATGGATGAGGTGCGCCGCGAGGAGATGCGAACCTCGGCTGCGGCGGTCCGCGAAGCGGTCGGCGCAGACAGCAAGAAGACCCTTCGCCAGTTGCTGTGGGGCATGCGAAAGGACGCGGCGAGCTGGACCCGCGCGCAGTTCGAGGCGATGCACTGGCTGCAGCGCTCGAACCTGAAGAGCGCGCGGGCCTGGCGGCTCAAGCAGGCCCTGCGGCTCGTCTACCGCGAGGCGCGCGACAGCAACAGCGACGCGATCGCCCTCGGGGCACTGACGAAGTGGATGAGTTGGGCGCGACGCTCGCGGCTCGAACCGTTCAAGCGCCTGGCGGCCACGTTGAAGGAACATCTCGGTGGCGTCGTGCGCGGCATGCTCGATGGGCGCAGCAACGCCTACGTCGAGGCGATGAACGGCCTGCTTCAGAAAGCGAAGTCCGCTGCCCGAGGCTTCCGGGACCCCGAGAACTTCATCGCGATTGCCTACCTGCGCATGTCCAAGCTCAAGCATCTACCACAAAGCCCCTTGGTGCCGGCCATCCCCCGCGACTACGGGCGCTACCGTCATGTTTGTTGAGAAGTCAATTTCCACTGGAAACGGCATAGAGCCCTAAGTCCTTGCTGCGCTATCGTATGTCACGAACCACTCGTACGTTTCTTCCAGGCCCTTCTGCAGTGAAACGCGCGCCTGCCACCCCAGTCTCGCCAGTCGGCCAACATCCATCAGCTTGCGCGGCGTTCCATCCGGCTTGGTGGTGTCGAACACCAGCCTACCCTCGTAACCGATCACCTCTACGAGCGTCTCGGCCAGTTCGCGAATGGTTACGTCCGTTCCCGTGCCCACATTGATGTGCGAGCGCATCGGTTCGGTCTCGCTCGCGTAGCGCTCCTGCGGGATGTTCTGCAGATGCACTACCGCCTCGGCCAGGTCATCGACATGTAGAAACTCCCGCATCGGCGTGCCGCTGCCCCAGATCACCACTTCGGGCACCTGCTCCAGCTTGGCCTCGTGGATGCGCCGCATCAGCGCGGGGATGACGTGGCTGTTCTCGGGGTGGAAGTTGTCGCCCGGGCCGTAGAGGTTGGTGGGCATGGCGCTGCGGTAGTCGCGGCCGTACTGGCGGTTGTAGCTCTCGCACAGTTTGATGCCGGCGATCTTGGCGATCGCGTAGGGCTCGTTGGTGGGCTCGAGCAGGCCGGTGAGCAGCGCCTCTTCCTTCATCGGCTGCTCGGCGAGCTTGGGATAGATGCACGAGGAGCCGAGGAACATCAGCTTGTGCACGCCGTGGGTGTGGGCGGCGTGGATGATGTTGGCCTCGATCATCAGGTTCTGGTGGATGAACTCGGCCGGGTAGGTGTTGTTGGCGTGGATGCCGCCGACCTTGGCCGCGGCCAGATAGACCTGGTCGATGCGCTGGGCGGCGAAGAAGGCATTGACCGCGTGTTGGTTGGTGAGGTCGAGCGCGTCGCGGCCGGCGGTGAGGATGTTGGCGTAGCCAAGCGCCTGTAGCCGGCGCACGATCGCCGAGCCGACCATGCCGCGATGGCCGGCAACGAAGATGGTGTCGGTGAGGTTCATTCTGTATGAGCGGCGCAAGCCGCGATGTTCGAGTCGATCAATTTTCAACAGCCACCGGCACATCGTGCCCATGCGCCTTCAGGAACGCATGCCGCTGCGCCACCTTGAGATCTTCGGCGACCATTTCCGCGCACATCTCCTGCACGGTGATCTCCGGTGTCCACCCGAGCTTTTCCTTGGCCTTGGCGGGATCGCCGAGCAGGGTCTCGACCTCGGCGGGACGGAAGTAGCGTGGATCGACGCGCACGATGACGTCGCCCACCTTCAGCGCGGGGGCTCTCAGTTCTCTCCCCTCGCCGTCGATGTGCTCGACCACCGCGTGCTCTTCCACGCCCCTGCCCTCGAAGCGCAGCGTGATGCCCAGCTCCGCCGCCGACCAGCGGATGAACTCGCGTACCGAATACTGCACGCCGGTGGCGATCACGAAGTCTTCAGGCTGGTCCTGCTGCAGCATCATCCACTGCATGCGCACGTAGTCCTTGGCATGGCCCCAGTCGCGCAGTGCGTCCATGTTGCCCATGTACAGGCAGTCTTCCAGGCCCTGTGCGATGTTGGCGAGACCGCGAGTGATCTTGCGGGTGACGAAGGTTTCGCCGCGGCGCGGGCTCTCGTGGTTGAACAGGATGCCGTTGCAGGCATGCATGCCGTAGGCCTCGCGGTAGTTCACCGTGATCCAGTAGGCGTAGAGCTTGGCCACCGCATAGGGGCTGCGCGGGTAGAAGGGGGTGGTTTCCTTCTGCGGGATTTCCTGTACCAGGCCGTAGAGCTCGGAGGTGGAGGCCTGGTAGAAGCGCGTCTTCTTGTCCAGGCCGAGCAGGCGGATGGCCTCGAGCAGGCGCAGCGTGCCCATGGCGTCGACGTCGGCGGTGTACTCGGGCGACTCGAAGCTCACCGCTACATGCGACTGCGCCCCGAGATTGTAGACCTCGTCGGGTTGCACCTGCTGCAGGATGCGGGTGAGGTTGGACGAGTCGGTGAGGTCGCCGTAGTGCAGGACCATGCGCGGGTTGGGGGTGTGCGGATCCTGGTAGATGTGGTCGATGCGCTGCGTGTTGAAGCTCGAGGCGCGGCGCTTGATGCCGTGGACTTCGTAGCCTTTGGCGAGCAGGAACTCGGCGAGGTAGGAGCCGTCCTGGCCCGTGATGCCGGTGATGAGGGCGATTTTCTTCATGGCGTGCTTTTGTCTTTCAGTGACGCGGGGCGCATGTGGCCATGCGTTAGAATCCACGGCCTGGGTTGTCCGCGAGATTATCCCATCTTCACAGGTCGGTCTGCCGTTGTACGTGCGCTGGCCGTAGACATCATGTGCTTGAACAGGAAAGGAAATGATGAGTAAGGGTTCGTTGCTGATCGAGGTGGGTGCAGGTGAGCTGATCGACAAGATCACGATCCTGAAGATCAAGGCCGAGCGGATGGCCGACCCGGGCAAGCTTAAGAACGTGAATCACGAGCTGTCGGTGCTGAGTACGGCGTGCGCGCAGAATCTGGCTGCAACGCCAGAGCTTGCGCGCCTCGAGGCTGAACTCCAGGCGGTGAATGAGGCGCTGTGGGTGATCGAGGACGACATTCGTGCCTGTGAGGCTGCGCGCGATTTCGGGGCCAAATTCATCGAGCTCGCACGCTCGGTTTACATCCAGAACGACAAGCGCGCTGTGATTAAGAAGCAGATCAACGAACACTGCGGCTCGAGCATCGTCGAAGAAAAGTCTTATACCGAGTTTTCCTGAGCGGGGATTCTGCTCAGAACTGCATTGAGGACAGTCTGCACGTCCAGGTCGACCAGGTTGGTTACCTCAATTGCTTTGAACTCGCCGCGACAGATCCCGGTGCGTGCGGCGCTGGTGTGCGGTCCGAACAGGGCAAGGCCAGGTTTGCCAAGGCACGACGCGACGTGGCTGGGGCCAGTGTCGTTCCCCACGACGAAACACGCTCCCTTGAGCACGCCTGCAAGTTCGAACCAGTTGAGAAAGCCATTCGGGCCGAGCAGGGTGTGGCCGGGAATGCTCTTCGAGAGTTCGATTTCGTCGGGTCCGGGCGCCATGACTACGTCGTAGCCTTGCCCAATCAAGGCTTGTGCAAGCTCGGCGTAGTACGGCCAGCGTTTTTGTGGGTGTTTGGCGGAGCAGCCTGGGATGAGGGCAATGTAGGGCTTGCGCACGCCCTCGGTAGCGAGGATTTGGCTGACGTCGTCGGCCATCCACGAAACGTCCGGGCTGTTGCAGCGTGTCGCGGGGATGCCGGCATCCGTCAGTTGAGTGATGTAGCCCGCAATCGCGGAGGGTGGCTGGTACCCACGCTTGCGCCCGTTCCATTTCGTTGAGCGGAAAAACAGCTTGCGGTACAGGTCGCTGCGGTCGGATTTCTGGAGGTCGTAGACGTGGGTGAAACCCTCCAGGCGCACTTTGCCCGCCAGCGCTAGCCAGTCGCCAATCTTCCAGAACGGTGGTCGTGCGTCGGTGATGATGCGGTTGATATGCGGGCAGCGGCTCATGAGCTTGCGAAACGGCGGCGTCGTCAGTAGCGTGACCTCTGCTTGGGAGTGTTGCGCGCGGATGTCTCGAATGACGCCGTCTGCCTGCACGATGTCGCCAAAGGCGCCGTGCTTGATGATCAGGACGCTCTCGCTGCCAAGGGTCATGTGCTTCACTTCGTGAGTTGTTTTTCAGCAAGCGTCCGGGTGCGGACGTACAGTTTTTCTGCCATGTGCAGCAAAGCTCCCAGGGGGTGTGCCTTGCGCCAGGCGTGTCGACTCAAAAGGACGTGGCCTGGCTGGGCTGCAGCGTGTGGGGACGATTCCGAACTCCCGATGATCCGCGCCACCACGGCGAAAAGGTGATGCTCCTCCAAGGTGCGGCGCCGCGCTTCGTCGATGGCCGTCAGGCGCTCTGACCATGCGTCGTTGGTAATGGCGGTGCGAATTGTCGCTGCGGCGCTTTCCGGATCGCGAATGTCGATGGGAATGAAGCTCCCTTCAGGGAAGTAGTCTGCCGCGTTGGGTGCTCCGGCGTAGAAGGGCAGGCAACGACCAAGGAACGCGTCGGTTAGCTTCTCGGTGATGTGGTGTGGGGCTATGTGGTTTTCGACCGCGAGATGGTAGCGATAGGGTGCCAGGGCTTCGGCTTTGTCGTCCATAGGCGTTGCGCCGCGGCCAAAGAGGTCCATTTCAGGTAGCAGTTGACGCATCTTCTCGATGAAGGCGAACCGTTGGGCATGCATGGTGTGCCACTGGCGCTTCGACGAGTACACCGTCGATATCGCGTGCTTCTTGTCTGCCGCGCACGGACTCTTGAGCATTTCTTCCCTAGTCATTCGTTTCTGGCTGCCGCTGCCGTAGAACCAGTGGTTGGCTGCCTGCTGGAAGTGCCGTTGTGGGTGTGGTAGTGCCCAGGCGGGCTGGCTGGTGAGGACATGTCCGAATTGGCTTGCGAAGTACTTGCCGTAGGCTTTGATTGACGACGGTTCGGTTGTGATGAGGATCGTGTTCTGAGCTGGGCAACTGAGTGGTTCGCAGGCGCTAGTGCGAGCTTGACCCGGTGCGCTCGGAATGTCGTCGTAGGCGACAAGCCAGTCGTAACGTGCTTCGTCTCGCTCGAAGATGAAGTGGCAGTTCCCCCAAAGACCGTTTTCGTTCGGGAAGTAGCGTGCCCATTCGCCGGGAGCCAGCCGGCTGAGGAATTTGACACGCAGGCTCATGCCGTTTCCCTGTTGCGTAGGAAGCCGAAGCCTAGGCCCAGCAGGTAGAACGAGAGCAGCATTTGCTCAGAGCCGTAGATATCCTTTTGGCTGCCGAATGGCATCCACATGAGCAGAAACGCGAGCAGGCAACCCCAGCCGAACGTGGCTGATGCGCCACGCTGCCGCCAAGCGATGACGCCTACCCTCGCATAGTAGGCGATGAAACAGATCAGGCCGATGGCACCCGTGCCCACGAGTACTTCGATCAGCACTTGATGCGCGTGCATGACATCGATGTTCTGCGTTACGAAGATGGAATCGGGCGGAAGATAGGGCTTGATTGCCGCAGTGATCTGGCTGGGGCCCGTGCCGAATAGCCAGTTGTCGCTGGCCAGGGCGAGCGCAGGCTCCCAGATGTCTAGGCGGTGGGAGAGCGCTAGGTTAAGCGTATGACGATCCACCCCATCCAAGATGATCAGGGTGTCAGCAATGCGCTGTTGGAGACTTGGGCTTGCCAGAAGAAGAAGTCCCACGAGCGCAGCCAGAGCAATCGGGGCGCCTATCAGGAGACCTTTACGCTGACTGGTGGGCAGACCGCGTGTCATCACGAGTACAAAGATCATCGCAAGCAGACCGTATCCGAGCATGGCGTAACGGCTACCCCCTGCAAGCGCTACTGTGCCGCCGGAGATGAGCGCCAGCGAACCCAGCAAGCGTCCTCTGGATTGCGAAAGCAGCCAGAATGCTGGGAGTGCGGCTAGGAAGGCAATGAAGTAGCCATACCTGTATGGGTTGTCGAAGAAGGCTCCGATGCGCTCGCCTCCCGATTGAGTATTTGCCGCAATACCGAACAGATCCTTTCCGAAGAGCAACTGCACGAGTCCATCGAAGATCCAGAATAGGATTGTCAGCCCAATGATCGCGGCAGCAATGTCGCGACTACGTGGGGCTGTTGAGAGTCCTACAATAGAGAAACCAAGCAGCCCCGCAATCAGGATGAGGCCCAGCTTTTCCAGCCACACGCGTTCGATGTTCCCAGTGCTGAGTGCGAGCGCGATGACAGTGATCAGTACGGGGCCTGCGAGCAGTGCCACGCCGAGCGCCAGGTCGCGCTCTGCTCGCAGGGCAGGCACTGTGCGCCGCGCAATCATGGCCGTAATTATGATTGCAACGTAGAAGATGAGATATGAACGGGCAAATGGAAAGGCCACGATCGGTGCAGCCAGAAGAGCGCCGAATAGGGAGTCGCGTGTTGTTGTTTGCATTTCGATTAGTGCGGGCGAACTTGGGAGGCAGACTCAGAGGTGAAGAAGCAGATCGCGCATGAGGTTTAGCCTGAGCGGCTCCTCGGCGAATTCGGTTTTGAACAGTTTCTGTGCTGTGACTCCTCTCTGCTCGAGCAAAGTGGGCTCGCGTGCCCAATCCGCAATCTGTTTAGCCAGGGCGCCGGGGTTACCCGGGGTGGAGAAGGCGATTGCTGCAGGCGTGGAACTCCGGAACTTGTCGTCGAACGCCGGCGTGTCGCCGGTGATCACCGGTCTCCCCATGGCTAGCGCCTGATAGACCTTATTTGGCACCACGCGTAGTGCCTTGCCTGTCGTGCCAAAGACCCCTAGCACAATATCGCTCTCCGCAATGCGGCCCGCCAGGCTGTTGATGTCGAGCCAGTCTTCAAACCGGATCGCGGCGATTGATGTGCGAGCTTGCATTGCTATAAGTGCCCGCTCAGCCTCAGCGCGCATCGGCCCTTCGCCAATGAACCGGAACTCGACCGCAGGGCCGTCATACTGCCGGATTGCGTCGACGATGGTTGGCAAGCCGTGCAAGCCAATGAACGATCCGTAAAAGAGCACGCGAATCGGGCGACCTTCGCACATTGGGCTGAGCGGCTGGGCCTTGAAGATGGATTCGTCAGCCCCGACCGGCAGCACGATAATCTTTGTGCGTGCGACGCCGAGTATCTCGTGGAAGTAGTCGGCGTGCCCCTGCGTATCGGCAATTACGATGTCGGCAACCGAAAACTGGCCGCGCTCCTGGGCGAGCAGCTTTCTTGCTCTTGTGCTATCGGCAGGAAACTTGCGGCGCTCGTTGACTTGCTTGTCATACGCGCTGATCAGAGGGTCAACAATCAGAGGGATGCCGCGCCGACGTGCAAAGCGCGAAGCCGCAGCGATATCGCGCTGCCGGAAGCTGGGTACCCACACGGCATCAGCCTTCGGGAGGCGTTTGATCAGGGCCTCGATGTCTCCGATCACAGAAATGGCGGGGCTGAAAACGCTCAGTTGGACGCCGCTTTGCCGCAGCAAACGATATACGACGCGGTCGCGCGAGTAGGCGTTCTCAAGTGTGGCACCCCGTGCCCAGATTAGAATTTTTTCAAGCATGGATGGAAGTGGCTTGGGTGATGCGGTGTGCGGCTGTGCTGGTCGTTAAGCTCATGTAGAGCGTCAACGTTGCCGCCTGCATCTCTCCCAGCAGGAAGCTGTGATTGGCGAGCACGGCGCCGGAATGCCCAGCCAGCACCGCTCTGACGCGGCTTGTCGCCCCTTCTAACTCCCCCTTCGCCACTGCCCCCTGCGGGAACAACTCCCCGAGAATCTCCGCCACCCCGCCATGCGCATACCCCACCACCGGCCGCCCCATCGCCAGCGGCTCCAGCACCGTGCGCCCGAACGACTCCGGCGTGCTCGACAAGCTCAGCACGCAGTCCGAAACCGCATAGATCTCGCGCACATCGGTCCGGTGCCCGGTAAATACGATGCGCTCGCTCAGTCCTTCCGCCTGCACCCGCTCCCGGATCTCCTTCGCGTAGCCTGGCCGCTTCGGGTCCTCGCCGCCGACGACCAGTCCCACCACGTCCTGCCCTTCGGCGACCAGCTTGCCGACGAGGCTGATGAAGTCGTGATGCCCCTTCAGCCTTGTGAGCCGCCCCGGCAGCGTCAGCACCTTGCGCTGTCCGATCTGCGGAAACTCGGCATGGAAACGCGCCAGCCATTCGTCCGACGGCCGGTAGTCGCGTGGAAACTCCGCCGGGTCGATGCCGCGCGGGATTACCGTGATGCGGTCATCGGTGAGATGCGGCCAGCGCGTCGGCGGGTAATGCGTGCGGATGTAGTCGCGCACCGTGTCGCTGACCGCGATCACGCGCTCGCCAGCGCACATGATGGCGCTGTAGCGGCTCACCGAGTGCATGCCGTGCAGCGTGGTGACGAAGTGCGGGCGCGTGTCCGCCGGCATTCCACGCCAGGCGAGCCAGGCCACCCAGGCGGGCAGGCGCGAGCGCGCGTGGACGATGTCGAAGCGCTCGGCCTCGAAAAGCCTGCGCAGCGCGCGGTACTGCAGGAAGGTGGTCGGCGACTTGCGCCCGAGGTCGAGCGTGATGTGGCGCGAGCCCTCGCGCTGCAGCTGCTCGACCAGCCGCCCGCCCTTGGACAGCACCGCTGATTCATGCCCGGCCGCGACCAGCGCGCGCGCGATCTCCAGCGTGCCACGCTCGACGCCGCCGCTGTCGAGCGCGGGGAGCAGTTGCAGGACCTTGAGGGGTTTCATCGCTCGGTTCAGTACTCCGGCTTTGGCAGACGCGCCACGAGCGCATCCCACGCGATCGACACGCCCGGCAGCACGCCGATCGGGGTCTCATCTTTCAGTTCGTAGATCTCCGGGCGGCCGTACTGGCCGTTTTCGAGCACATAGACGGTGAGCGTGCGGTCGCCCGGATGCACCAGCCAATATTCACGCACGCCGGCGCGTTCGTAGGTGCGGCGTTTGGCGATCTGGTCGTGGGCGGCCGTGCTGGGAGAGAGCACCTCGAGCAGCCAGTCGGGCGCACCACGTACGCCGCGGCGGTCGATCTTCGCTTGGTCGCACACCACCAGGACGTCGGGCTGGACCACGGTGTCGATGGCGTCGTCGGCCTCGTCCTTGCGCGGCAGGCGGACGTCGACCGGGGCGATGTAGGGGCGGCAGGGCTGGCCGTCGAGCTGGTTGGCCAGCTGGCGAAACACCTCGCCCGCGACTTCCTGATGCTCGATGAGCGGCGCGGGCGCCATCAGGAAAGCTTCGCCGTCGATGAGCTCGTAGCGCGCGTCGTCCCGCCACGTGAGGTAGTCGGCGTAGGTGTGGTGCTTTTCCTCTTTCAGTGCGAGACCCATGGCGGTGCCCCTGGCGGGTTGCGGCGATGTCCGTATTCTAGGCGATCGCGCCGCGCGCTATTGCGGCCATCGAGACAGGACCGCGTCCGCGACGCGGTCGGCCTCGCGCAGAGGCGTTGGTGGCGTGTGCAGCCGGCCCTCACGCTGCCAGCCCGCGAAAGGCGTAACGAAACCCTCCTGCTGCAGCTGCGCCACCCCGGCCGTGATACGCGTCTCGCCCAGCCGCGGCACCGCGAGCAGGCCGGTGGCGGCGCCGGCGGTGAGGCTCTCGTACACCATGGATACGCTGTCTTCCGTCACCCAGGCCTGGGCACTGCGCGCCACCTGCGCCATCGCCCAGCCGGGCGGGGTGTCGGCCACCGGCCGCACATCGACCCCGCGTTCGCGCAGGGTGAGCAGGGCGGCTTCCGTTTCGGCCGGCGTGCGCCGCGAGGTGGTCAGCGTCCACCGCATGCCGGGCGTGGCGGCGAGGATGGCGTCGATCTGGGCGAGCAGGCCGTGGGTGTCCCAGCCGTGGTGTTTCGATGGACCGCCGATCAGGAACAGCCCCGTGTCGGCCTCGCGTTCGGCGCTGGGACGGGCGGTGTTGAGCACGCCGCGGGTGGCGAGGACATTGGTGCGGGCGGGCGGCTTGTCGTGCTGCGGGATCACGCACAGATCGAACCAGCCCAGCGGCAGGCTCGGCCGCATCAGCGCGACCAGCTTGCCGCCGCGTGCGCGCCGGGCGGCGAGGCCGGCGAGGTGGGTGCGGTGGCCGGCGACGAGGATCAGGTCCGGGGCGGGCAGGTCTGCGCCGGCTGGGAAGCGGCCCCCGAGCCATTGCCACAGCGAGCTGCGCCCGGCTGGCGCGTCGATCCAGTGCGTATCGACCGCCGTGCGCGCTGCCAGCGCTTGCGCCAGCCCCTGCAACTGGCTGCGGTGGCCGGGCTTGTTGTCGGTGATGAGCCAGAGGGTGAGCATGAGTGTCGTGCTACTCATCGGGCGGATACGTCCCGCTTGGCGAAGGTTTGCCAGCCGAGTGCGAGGCAAGCCTGGCGTTCATATTCCCCCTCGCCTCCGTAGATGATCCACGGTGCCAGGGGGCTGCCGCTCAATTTCTGCCACTTCAGGGCGGAAGCCGGCCAGTCGCTGGCGAAGGTGTGGCCAGACTTGATTTCCACCGCCTGCAGACCGTCCCGCGTCTCGAACAGCAGGTCCACCTCATGGCCCACGTTGTCGCGCCAGAAGTAAAGGTCGGCGGGGCGGCCCGCATTGAACTGCTGTTTGATGAATTCGGAGACGACCCAGGTTTCGAACAGCGTGCCGCGCATGGCGTGGGTGGCGATCGTCTCGGCGTCGCGGATGCCGAGCAGCCAGCACATCAGGCCGACATCGAGGAAGTAGAGCTTGGGTGTCTTCACCAGGCGCTTGCCGAAGTTCTCGAAGTAGGGCGGGATGCGCGCCACCAGATAGCTGGCCTCAAGCACGGACAGCCACTCGCGCGCGGTGACCGCGGTGATGCCGCAGTCGGCACCGAGCGCGCTCAGGTTTAGCAGTTGGCCGGAGCGTGCGGCACACATGCGCACGAAGCGCTGAAACTGGGTGAGGTCGCGTATCGCGATCAGTTGGCGGACGTCGCGCTCCAGGTAGGTGGCGACGTAATTGGCGAACCAATCTTCCGGGCTCAGGTCGCGGTCGTACAGGGCGGGGTAGCCACCCTTGAACAGCATGTCGTCGAGGCGCGCGGGCAGGCGAGCAGCCGCGGCGAGCTCCTGGGTGGAGAGCGCGAGCAACTCGACTCGGCCCACCCGGCCCGCGAGCGACTGTGTCATGCCCGAGACGAGCTCGAACTGCTGGGAGCCGGTGAGCACGAAGTCACCCATGCGCTTGCGCGTGTCGACGATGCCCTGCAGCCACGACAGAAGCTGAGGGCAGCGCTGAACCTCATCGAATATGGCGCCGCCCTCGAAGCGGGCAAGAAAGCGCCTGGGGTCGGATTCGGCAAACTCGCGCTCCTCCGGGTTCTCGAGCGAAACATACGCCTTGTCGGCAAAGGTTTGCTGAGCGAGCGTGGTCTTGCCGGCCTGGCGCGGGCCGGTGATGGCGATCACGGGGAAACCACGCGCCAGGCGCTGAAGGGTCGAGAGAGCCGATCGCGGGATCATCTTACAAATCTAAAGTTGAAGTTTAGATTTGTAAGATAGGTGGTGTGTGCGCATGTCGCAAGCTGGAAGGGCCGCTTCACTGCGAGCGACGCTTCAGCGATTGAACCACTTCAACACCACCCCCCAACGCTCGACGTCGATCCGCGTCACCTGCCCGCAGCCGAAGTCGAGCCCGATCCAGCGTTCGGGCGGCATGCCGAGCAGGTGCCCGGCGATTGCGCGCAGCGGCCCGCCATGGGCCACCACGACCACCGCCTCCGGTAATGGGGGACAGACCCCAATTTCCGTGGAAATCGGGGTCTGTCCCCCATTACCCGTTGCCTCCTCCAGCCACGCCAGCACCCGCGCGGCCATCTCGCGCGGCGACTCGCCGCCCGGTGCGCGAAAGCCGAGCGGGTCAGCTGCCCAGTCGTCGATCGCGCGACCGATGTCGGCGAAGCTGCGGCCCTCCCAGTCACCGAAGTGGATTTCCTTGAGGCGGTCATCCTCGCGCGGCGTGCCGAGCGCTTCGGCGAGCAGGCGTGCGCGCGCGAGCGGGCTTGTGTGCAGGGCGAAGGTTTCGGGCAGCAGCGGGCGCAGGCGCTCGGCGACGGTGGCCGGGCATTCGGCAAGGCCAAGGTCGGTCTGGCCATAGCAGATGCCGGGCGCGACAGCGGGACGGGGGTGGCGGATGAGATGGAGTTGCATGGGCGTGGAGAGGCTGAGGGCAGTGCGGCCGGGCTTGCGTCGGTGATCGTGCCGCGTCAGGCCCAGTTCTCGAGCCGCAAGCCTGCAACGCGCTCGAACTCCGAGGTGTTGTTGGTCACCAGGATGAGGCCGCGCGAGCGCGCGTGGGCGGCGATCATCATGTCGTAGGGGCCGATGGGGCGGCCGGCGCGGCAGAGCTCGGCGCGAATCTGGCCGAAGTGGTGGGCGGCGGCGGCATCGAAATCCAGCGACTCGACACGGGCGACAAAGCCCTCGACGACGGCCAGGTTCGCCTCCGGCTGGGCCGAGCGCTCGGCGCCGAACACGAGCTCGCCCAGGCTGACGCTGGAGATGGCCATCTGGCCGTCGTGCTGGCGAAAGCGTTCGCGCACCTGGGCAGGCTTGTTCTTGATGGTGTAGATGACGATGTTGGTGTCGAGCAGGTACTTGAGCATGCTCACCAGGCCTCGCGCACCTGGTCCGCAGGCTGGTCGCGGCTGCTCAAGAAGTCGGCACTGACGTCGGGGCCGTCGAACCAGGCGTCCCAGCTCGCTTCGGCGGGTGTGATGATGCGGGTATTGCCGATCGCGGTGATCCTGACCTTCTTCACCGATTCGGGCAGCTCGAGCGCCTTGGGCAGTCGCACGGCCTGAGTCTTGTTGCTGCGAAAGACGGTGGTTTGCGAGGAGCTCGTCATGGCCTCACCTCGTTCTGCATGGATATGGTTGAAGTATATCCCAGGTGCTCAGAGGCTGACGGCGACGAGGCCGACGTAGCACGCCAGCTCCGTCACCTGCTGCACCGCGCCCAGCAGGTCGCCGGTGTGGCCGCCCAGGCGGCGCAGGAAGAGGCGGGCCAGCCATACGGTGAGCAGCGCCGCCAGGCTCAGCGCGGCCAGCGCAGGCAGCGGCGCGAGCAGCACGAACGCGGGCAGCAGGCCGCAGGCGGCGGCGATGAGGAGGTCCTTGCGGCCCAGGTGGCCGACGACGGCCGCTGCCTTGCTGCTGTCGTCGCTGCGCGCATAGGGCAGGGCGTGCAGCACCGCGTTGGCCGCCAGGCGCGACAGCGCGTGGGCGACGAAGAGGGCGGTCGCGGCGGTGGCGGGGCTGGCCGCGGCCAGCTCGATCAGCGCCGCAGCCTTGGCGAGCAGCATCAGCACCAGGCCGATGGCGCCATAGCTGCCGATGCGCGAGTCCTTCATGATCGCCAGGATCTGCGCCTTGTCCCAGCCGCCGCCGAGACCGTCGCAGCTGTCGGCGAAGCCGTCTTCGTGGAAGGCGCCGGTAAGGCGGATCGTCACTGCCATGGACAGGATCACCGCCAGGCTGGCCGGGAGGAACTGGGCGAACAGCAGCAGGCTTGCCGCACCTGTGCCACCCACCACCCAGCCCACCAGCGGAAGCCAGCGTGCGGCGTGGGTGAGGCGCTCCGGTGCCCACGCCACCCAGCCCGGCACCGGGATGCGGGTGAAGTAGCCGAGGGCGATGCAGAACAGTTCGAGCTGCGTGCGCATCGGGCTTCAGCCCTGGTCGCTGACGCCAGCCGACTCGAAGCTCGCCATTTCGTTGAGGAAGTTGACCGCCGCCTGCGCCAGCGGGAAGGCGAGCGCTGCGCCCGTGCCCTCGCCCAGGCGCAGGTCGAGCTCCATCAGCGGCTCGACCTGCAGGAAGTCGAGCTGCACGCGGTGGCCCGGCTCCTGCGATCGGTGGGCGAACACGCAGTAGGCGAGGATGCGCGGATCGATGGCGTAGGCGACAAGCAATGCCGAGGTGACGATGAAGCCGTCGATCAGCAGCAGCATGCGCTTTTCGGCCGCGCCGAGCATGGCGCCGGCCATCATCGCGATCTCGAAGCCGCCGTACTCGGCCAGCACTGCCAGCGGATCGCTCGGCCGGCCGCCGCGCTCGAGCGCTTGCGCCAGTAGGCTGCGCTTGCGGAAAAGGCCGGCGTCATCCAGCCCGGTGCCGCGGCCGGTGACGTTGTAGAGCTCGGCGTCGTGGTCGGCACCCACCAGGCAATGGGTGATCAGGGACGCCGAGGCGGTGTTGCCGATCCCCATCTCGCCGAAGCCGATGCAGTTGCTGCCGTTGCCGGCGAGTGCATGGGCGATGCCGCGCCCACGCTCGAGGGCGGCGTCGCGCTGCGCCGGCGTCATCGCCGGGCGGTCGATGTAGCTCGCCGTGCCGGGGCCGATCTTGGCGTCGATCAGGCCCGGGCGCTTGCCGAACTCATGATTCACGCCTGCGTCGACCACGCTCAGCCCCAGCCCCATCTGGCGGCTGAAGACGTTGATCGCGGCCCCGCCGGCGAGGAAGTTCTCCACCATCTGCCAGGTCACGTCCTGCGGGTAGGCCGATACCCCGGCGCGTGCCGCGCCATGGTCGCCGGCAAAGACGACGATGTGCGGTTGGTGCAGCTCGGGGGCAGGCGTCTGCTGCACCAGTGCGATCTGTAGCGCGAGCGCCTCGAGCCGCCCGAGCGCGCCCACTGGCTTGGTCTTGCGGTCGATCTTGTGCTGGATGGCAGCGCTGAGCAGGGTGTCGGGCTGGGAGAGCTGGAAGTTCATGATTTACGAATGCCGGGTCGCGGGCCTGCAGGATGCAGACGGAATGAGCGCGAGTTTAGCCGTCCTTGAGCACCAGCGGCAGCCCTGCAGCGACGAACACCACGCGTGGGCACGCTGCCGCAACCGCTTGGTTGAGTCGGCCCGCCTCGTCGCGGAAGAGCCGGCCAAGCGCGGTCTCGGGGACCAGTCCCAGGCCAACTTCGTTGGCGACGAGGATGATGTGCCCCGGCAGGGTCGGCAGCACGGCCAGCAATGCGTCGCGCTCGCGGCGGAAGGCAGGCAAGTCTTCGGCGCTCGCGCCCGGGGGTAGGTGGTGGGCATCGGTGAGCAGGTTGCTCAGCCACAGCGTCAGGCAGTCGACCACCAGGCAGTGCCCGGGGGCGGAGGCTTCGCGCAGCGTGTCCGCGAGCGCAATCGGCGCCTCCACTGTGCGCCAGCCGGCGGGGCGGTCGGCCTGGTGGCGCCGGATGCGCGCAGCCATCTCCGCATCCAGCGCCTCGGCGGTGGCGATCACCGTCACCGCCAGCCCCGACGCCGCCGCCCGGCGCTCGGCCTCGCGGCTCTTGCCGGAGCGGGCGCCACCGAGGATCAGTTCGCATGTCATTGTTCTGGCGGGTCCTTGTGTAGGGAACGTCTGTATCTTATTGCAGTGCACGATACCGCCCCGTACGGTATCATCCGCGCCGACTGCCCCGGAAGGGGCAACGCGTTATCGGTGCCCACGGGCGTTTCTCGCCCAGGGTTAAACGGGAAACAGGTGCGCGGCCCCTCGCAAACGAGGCCGCAATGCCTGTGCTGCCCCCGCAACGGTAAGTGCGCGCAAGGTGGGTCATGCAGCCACTGGGTCCTCGACCCGGGAAGGCGATCCATCCGTCCGGCTCCGCCGGCACAGCGCACGAGCCCGGAGACCGGCCGGAGCGCGAAATGGCGGATGTGCCGCGGGGTGGCGGCGACGGGCGTGGTGGTTTCTCTTTCTGCTCTCTTCGGTTCTACCTGGGTCGTGGTGCGTCCATGTGCTGGATGGCTTGTCGCATGCGGGGACGCATTGCGCAGCTCAGGGAGTCTTTTCGATGAATCTGCGTTATTCCCAACTTGGCCTCTGTATTGGCGGCCTGGCGTCGGCAGTCCTTGCCGTGCCGGTCTACGCTCAGGAGCACATTGCTCCGACGGTTGTCGTTACCGCAACGCGTCAGCCGGTCAAGGCCAACGAACTGCTCGCCGACGTCACCGTGATCGATCGCACCCAGATCGAGCGCGCCGCGGCATCCAACGTCGTCGACCTGCTTGGCCGCCAGCCCGGTGTCCAGTTTGCCCGCAATGGTGGTCCCGGCGCATCGGTCAGCCTCTACCTGCGGGGCACGAAACCGGATCAGACCAAGATTCTGGTCGACGGTGTCCCGTTCAACTCCACTGCCTTGTCGGGTTCGTCGCTGCAGTACCTGTCGCTCAACAACGTAGAGCGTATCGAGATCGTCCGTGGGGCCGCGAGTGCGATCTACGGCGCGGACGCCATTGGCGGAGTGATCAACATCATCACCCGCACGGCTGAGCCCGGGCTGCGCCTGGACGGATATGCCGGTGCTGGCAGTCGGGATACGCGTCAGGGCGATCTGGCAGTGTCGGGTGGGGATGAGCGGTGGCGCTTCCGCCTTCACGTCAACTCGCTGAACACCGATGGCTTTTCGTCCCGCAGGGGCGCCAGCAATCGCGATGCGGATGACGATCGTTACCGCAACGAGGGCTATGGTGGTGCGCTGTCCTTCCATCCTGCCGAGGGGCACGAAGTGGGCGTTTCCTTCCTTGAACAGTCGGGAACGGTGCAATACGACAGTTTTGGCGGTAGCGGCAACTTCGATGACCGTGCGAGCTTCAAGACCTCGGTATTCAACGCATTCGTCCGAAACCGCCTGACCTCGTCGTGGTCCAGTCGCCTGTCGTATGGGCGCACCGACGAGGATCGTGCGGACTACAGCGAGCCCGCGCCCTGGGATCCTTTGGGCATCACCCGGCGGGAGAGCACCAACAAGACCTTGAGTTGGCAGAACGACATCGCGCTGCCGATCGGGACGGGACTTGTCGTGGTCGAACGCTTCGAGCAGGTGGCGCGCCCGCGCGAGACCTTCGCCGAGGGAAATGTGCAGATCGACTCTCTTGGCCTGGGCTGGACTGCCGATCTGGGGCCACATAGCTGGCAGGCAAATGTCCGCCACGACGACCATAGCCGCTACGGGGACAAGCTTACCGGCGGGGTGTCCTACGGCTATCAGCTTGCGCCCGACTTGCGTGCAAGCGCAGGCGTCAGCAAGGCATTCAAGAGTCCGAGCCTTGACCAGCTCTACAACGTCTCCTACGGCAATCCGGACCTGAAACCGGAGAATGCGCTTAATCGCGAACTGGGGCTGACCTGGGCAAGCGGTAACCAGCTGGTTTCCGCGACCTATTTCATCAACACGATCGAGGACATGATCGGCTGGAGCGGCGGCTACGCGAACGTAGACAAGGCCAGGATCCGTGGCCTCACGCTCGCCTATGCGCTCAACGTCGATGGTTGGGACTTCGCAGCCAACGCGGACTTCCTCGATGCAAAGGACCGTACGACCGGGTTCCGGCTGGGGCGGCGTGCCAAGCAGTCGATGAATGTCTCTGCCACGCGAACGATTGGGGCATGGACGCTTGGTGGGGAGTGGGCGCTGGTCGGGTCGCGGTACGACACCAACTTCGAAACCAACCGGCTCGGCGGCTACGGACTCGTTAACCTGACCGCACGCTATGCAATCGATCGCGACTGGTCAGTCGAGGCGCGCGCAGACAATGTGTTCGACAAGCAGTATGAGACGGCGCGTGGCTATGGAACACCGGGTGCTGGCGTGTTCATCGGTGTGCGCTATGCGCCGCGCTGAGTCCTGAAGTCGCGCATTCGGGGGCCCGGCCATGTCATGTCGTCGCCGGCACGTGCTTTCGCTGATCGCGCTTGCAGCGCTGGGCTGCGGCGCATTGTTCGCAGCGCTGGTGGCGGGTGAGATTCCGATGGGGCTTGCAGATGTTGCTGCCGCTTTGAGTGGCGCGCAGCATCTGCAGGCCGCCATCATCCTCGAGCTCCGCCTCCCCCGCGCCGTCGCGGCGTTCGTCAGTGGCGGCCTGCTCGCCACCGCGGGCGCGCTCATGCAGGTGCTGCTGCGCAACCCGCTTGCCGACCCCTACATCCTTGGCATCTCGGGTGGGGCGGCGGTGGGGGCGCTGGGAGCAATCACGCTCGGGGCAGCGGCGTTCTGGATCGATGCGATGGCCTTTGCCGGTGCACTCACGGCGATGCTGGTGGTGTTCGGCCTGGCGCACGGCGACGGCAGCTGGACGCAGACGCGGCTGTTGCTCACCGGCGTCATCGTCGCGGCCGGCTGTGGCGCGGCGGTGTCGATGATGCTGGCGCTGGCATCGGATACGCGGGTGATGCCGATGCTGTTCTGGATGATGGGCGACGCCAGCGCGGCGGCGCGGCCGTGGCCGGCAGTGGTCGTGCTGGTACTGGCGCTGCTGGCGGTGATGCCGTTCGCGCGTGATCTGAACGTGCTCGCGCGTGGCGAGCTTACGGCGCGTGCGCTCGGCGTGCGCGTGCAACGGCTGCGCATCGTGCTCTACGTGCTGGCCTCGCTGCTTACCGCCACCGCGGTCACGCTGGTTGGCTCGGTGGGTTTCGTTGGCCTCATCGTGCCGCACCTGGTGCGGCTCGTCCTCGGCAATGACCAGCGCGTGCTCATCCCCGCGGCGGCGCTGGTGGGCGGCACCCTGCTCACCCTGGCCGACACCGCGGCGCGCACCATGCTGGCGCCGCAGCAACTGCCGGTCGGCGTGCTCACCGCGATGATCGGCGTGCCGGTGTTCCTGTTCCTGCTTTCGCGCAGTCCGCGCAGCAGCACATGAACGCCGCGCGCCGCCTGCCCGTCGATGCCGCACCCTTGCTCGAGGCCGAACGCCTCGCACTGCAGGTGGGAGAGCGCTGGCTGTGCTGCGAGTTCAGCCTGAGCCTGGCCGCGGGCGAGTGCCTGGTGCTGCTCGGGCCCAACGGCGCTGGCAAGACCACGCTGTTGCATACGCTCGCCGGCCTGCGCGAGCCCACGGTGGGGCAGGTACGCCTGGGCGGCCTGCCGTATGCGGCGTGGCCTGCACTCGAGGCCGCGCGCTATCGCGGTCTGCTCGCCCAGCAGCAGCCCGACCCCTTCGCCGCCGGTGTGCTTGAGACCGTGCTGGTGGGGCGCCACCCGCACCTCGGGCGCTGGGGCTGGGAGAGTGCGGAGGATGTTGCGATCGCGCGCCGGACGCTGGCCGAGGTGGGGCTGGCGGGCTTCGAGCAGCGCGCGGTGCATACGCTGTCGGGCGGCGAGCGCCAGCGCGTGGCGATCGCCGCACTGCTGACGCAGGCGCCGCGGCTGTTCCTGCTCGACGAGCCGCTCAACCACCTCGATCTGCACCACCAGATCGCCACACTCGAGCTGTTCCAGCGCCTGGTGCGCGAGCCTGGAACGGGGCGCGGCAGCGTGATGGTGCTGCACGACATCAACCTTGCTGCACGCTATGCCGACCACATCATCCTGCTCGATGGCCGCGGCGGAGTGATTGCCGGTGACCGCGACGCTGTGCTGCGTGCCGACCTGCTTGGCCAGGCTTTTGGTCACCCATTGCGCCGCATCGAGCACGAAGGGCGGGTGGTGTTCCTGCCGGACTGAGGTGCCCCGGCGAGTGAAGCCGTTGAAGCTGATGCAGAGGCCGAGCGCGTCTGCCCGGATGCGCGCCACAGAAGGCGCCTTAGCCTGTGGCCGAGCGTGCATTGCGCGTCGTAAGGACGTACGCTCTCGCCCTCTGGACGCGACCTGGCACGCCGGGCGGCGTCATCGACATGAAGCTGGACGCATTTGACATCGCCGCAGGGGCGAAGGCGGCGGCCGGTATGGAGCAATTGACATGACTATTCCCGATCTTGCCGTTCATCGTCCCGGTCCCCAGCCCGGCTGGGTGTATCTGGTGGGGGCAGGCCCTGGTGATCCGGAGCTGTTCACGCTGCGCGGTGCGCGACTGGTGGCCGGGGCGGATGTCGTCGTGTACGACAACCTCGTTAGCCCAGCCATCGTCGAGCTCGCGCCTGCCGCGGCGGAGCGGATCTACGTCGGCAAGAAGGCCGCCGACCACTCGCTGCCTCAGGACGAGATCAACCAGCTGCTGCTGGAGCTCGCGCAGCAAGGCAAGCGTGTCGTGCGCCTGAAAGGCGGCGACCCCTTCATCTTCGGTCGTGGGGGCGAGGAGATGGAGGTGCTGGTCGATGCGGGCATCCCGGTCGAGGTCATCCCCGGCGTAACCGCGGCGGCGGGTGTCGCGGCGTACGCGGGCATTCCGCTCACTCACCGCGACCACGCCCAGTCCGTCGTGTTCGCAACCGGCTTCCTCAAAGAGGGCAAGGTCGACCTCGACTGGCCGATGCTGGCGCGTCCGCATCAGACTGTGGTGATCTACATGGGCATTTCGCGGTTGGCCGATATCTGTGCGCAGTTCGTCGCCCACGGCCTGCCGCCGGAGACGCCGGCCGGGGTCATTGAGCGCGGTACCACGCACGCCCAGCGCGTGGTGGTGGCCGACCTCGCCACCCTGGCGCAGCGTGTGCTGGAAGAAGGTGTGCGCCCGCCCTCGCTGACGGTGATCGGCAGCGTGGTCGGCCTGTACCCCAAGCTCGCCTGGTTCGAACCCCAGGACCAGCCCAAGTCCTCGCCGCTGCCGCATGCCGGTTGCGCCGTGGTGCACGGCAAGGGCGCAGCGTGAGCGCTGCAGGGGGGCGTGCCTGCCCGGCGCTGCTCGTTGCCGCACCGGCCTCCGGCCAGGGCAAGACCACCATCACCGCGGCGCTTGCGCGCATGCACACCCGGCTCGGACGGCGGGTGCGGGTGTTCAAGTGCGGGCCGGACTTCCTCGACCCGCAGATCCATGCGGTGGCGAGCGGGGCTCCGGTGCATAACATCGACCTCGGCATGTGCGGCGAGGCCGACATTGCTGCGCGCCTGTACGCTGCCGCCGGCGAGGCAGACCTGATCCTGGTCGAAGGCGTGATGGGGCTCTACGATGGCACCCCTTCCGCCGCCGACATTGCACGCCGTTTCGGGATCCCGGTGATGGCCGTGATCGACGCACGCGCGATGGCGCAGACCTTCGGCGCCGTCGCACACGGCCTGGCGCACTATCAGCCGGGACTGCCCTTTGCGGGGGTACTTGCCAACCACGTCGGTAGCGCGCGCCATGCCGACATGCTACGTGCGGCGCTGCCTGCGGGCATGCGCTGGTTCGGCGCAGTCATGCGCGACGCCGAGGCTGCGCTGCCAGAGCGCCACCTTGGCCTGCTGCAGGCGGCGGAGATCGCCGACCTGGACGAGCGCCTCGACCGCCTTGCCGATCATCTGCAGCAGACGGGCGCGGCCGCGCTGCCGCCCGCGGTGAGTTTTCCGCCAATGGCGCTGCCCGCACCCCCGCCGCTGCTTGCGGGGCAGCGCATCGCCATTGCTCGCGATGCTGCCTACGGCTTCATCTATCCGGCCAATCTTGACACCTTGCGCGCACTGGGTGCCGATCTGGCGTTCTTCTCCCCGCTCGCAGGCGAGACGCTGCCGGCGGGCAGCGCCGCGGTATGGCTGCCTGGTGGCTATCCCGAGTTGCACGGCGCGGCGCTGGCGGCCAACGTGCGCCTGCGCGCCGACCTCCATGCCCACGTGGCGGCCGGACGGGCGCTGCTTGCCGAGTGCGGTGGCATGATGAGCCTGCTCGAAGCTGTGGTGGACAAGGCAGGCGTCGAGCACGCCTTTGCCGGCGTGCTGCCGGGGCGGGCGATCATGCAGCAGCGTCTGGCTGCACTCGGCATGCAGCAGGCGGACCTGCCCGAAGGGCGTATCACCGGTCACACCTTCCACTATTCGAAGACCGTGACACCGCTCGAGCCCTGGCTGCGTGCGCAACGGCCGGATGGCGGCGAGGGCGAGGCGGTGTATCGGCTCGGCTCGATTACCGCCTCCTACATGCATTTCTGGTTCCCTTCCAACCCGACCGCCGTTGCGGCCCTGTTGGCTGGCAACGCCCGCGCGGCGTAGGCACGTCGCGCCGCCCGATGGCGTGCCATAGGAGCGACGCAAGTCGCGAGCCTTTCGTCGCACCCGCCACCCCCATCGCCTTCAACCCCTCGCGGCTGGCGCCGCTCCTACAGGGGCGCGCGCGGTGTGCGGTAGGAGCGACGCAAGTCGCGAGCCTTTCGTCGCACCCGCCCACCCCCATCGCCTTCACCCCCTCGCGGCTGGCGCCGCTCCTACAGGGGCGCGCGCGGTGTGCGGTAGGAGCGACGCAAGTCGCGAGCCTTTCGTCGCACCCGCCCACCCCCATCGCCGTCACCCCCTCGCGGCTGGCGCCGCTCCTACGAGGGGCGCGCGCGGTGTGCTGTAGGAGCGACGCAAGTCGCGAGCCTTTCGTCGTTCCGCCCAACCCCCATCGCCTTCAACCCTTCACGGCTGGCGCCGCTTTCCACCGAACAGCGCGGTAAGGGCGATTGCAGGGGGCTGGTCATCAGGGCGTACCCAGCGCTCTCGCGGCGGCTTCCGCGATCGCGCCTGCGAGCCGCGCCATCACCGGGGACTGTACCTGCCAGTGGTGCCAGTAAAGCACCACCTCCTCACGTTGCGGGGCGAGGTCGATCAGCTCGCCCCGCGCCAGGTGGGCGCGGGCCTGGATCTCGGGGATGAAGCCGTAACCCAGGCCGGCGACCGCGAAGGCCATGAAGCCCTCGGAAGAGGGTACGACGTGGTGAGGGTACTGCCCGGTATCCAGCCCGAAGTGACGCTGCAGGAAGGCCTCGTGCATGTCGTCGTTGCGGCCAAAGATGATCGCCGGCGCGTGCGCCAGCGCGCTGCGGCTGAGGCCGCGCGGGAACCAGCGTGCGCGGAAGGCCGGCGAGGCAGCGCACAGGTAAGGCATCTCGCCAAGCCGGATCGCCGCGCAGCCGCGCATCGGATCCGGGCGGGTGGAGACACAGCCCAGTACCTCGCCGTCGGCCAGCAGGGCATGAGTGTGATCCTGGTCGTCCACCACGCAGTCGAGGACCAGGCCCTCTTCACGGACCACTTCGGCGACGGCGCCTATGAACCAGGTTGCGAGCGAGTCGGCGTTGACGCCAACCGCAAGCCGCATCGGGCCGTGGCGCTGTCCCGGCTCCAGGGCGCGTCGCGCTTCGGTCTCCATCAGTCGTAGCTGGGCGAGGTAAGGCAGCAGGCGACGGCCGGCCGGCGTCGGGCGCACCGGCTTGCTGCGCACCAGCAGCACCTGGCCGAGTTCGGCCTCCAGCAGCTTCACCCGTTGCGACACCGCGGACTGGGTGAGCGCCAGGCGGCGCGCGGCGCGCTCAAAGCCGCCTTCCTGCAGCACGGCTTCGAAGGCGAGCAGGCGATGGTCGACCATTAGCAGTTTTTGTCGAAAATGAATTAAATCGATTTTACTTAATAGTACGTTTCTGCAGCGCTACATTGGGTCATTGCGGTGCTGCACCGCTCGCTGCATACAAAGGATCGCGCGGGCGCTGCCGCCGACCCATAACGACAACGGAACGCATCATGAGCAATGTCTACTTAAACGGCTTCATCCTCACGCTTGGCCTGATCATGGCGATCGGCGCGCAGAACGCCCACGTGCTGCGCCAGGGGCTGCGCGGCGAGCACGTGCTGCTGACCGTGAGCGTGTCGGCACTGTGCGACATGGCGCTGATCCTGGTCGGCATCGCAGGGCTTGGCAGCCTTTTCGTCGCCAGCCCGGACCTGATGGCAATGGCGCGCTACGGTGGCGCCGCATTCCTGCTCTGGTACGGTGGCCGCGCCCTGCGCTCGGCGCTGCGCGGGGGGCGGGAAATGAACCTCGCCGAGCACAAACGCATGTCGCGAGGCCAGGCCCTGCTCGCGGCGGCCGGTTTCAGCCTGCTCAACCCGCACGCCTATCTCGATACCGTGGTGCTGCTCGGCTCGATCGGTAGCCAGCAGGCGGAGGATCTGCGTCCGCTTTTCGCCGCCGGTGCGATCAGTGCGTCGATCGTGTGGTTCGTGCTGCTCGGCTACGGTGCGCGTCTGCTCGTGCCGCTGTTCTCCCGTCCGCTGGCGTGGCGCGTGCTGGACGGGCTGGTCGCCCTGATGCTGTGGGGGATCGCCGCATCGCTGCTGCTGGCATAGGGTGAGACCGGGGCGGCCGCTATAATCGTGGCCTTGGCGCCTGCTGCGCCGCTCTTGTCCAGGATCTCGCCGTGTCCGAACGTCTCACCGTTGCCCTGCAGTACGTCCTGCCCAAGCGTCTGCTTACCCAGCTTGCCGGCAAGCTGGCCGGTCTCGAGGGCGGACGCGTGACCACTGCCGTTATCCGCTGGTTCATCAAGCGCTACGGCGTGGATATGGCCGAAGCGGCCAATCCCGATCCGGCAAGCTACGCCAGCTTCAACGCATTTTTCACCCGCCCGCTGCGCGAAGGTGCGCGGCCGCATGCCGAGGCCGACTTCGTGTGCCCGGTGGATGGTGCGATCAGCCAGTTCGGACCCATCGAGCGCGACCAGATCTTTCAGGCCAAGGGGCACTTCTATTCCACCGCTGCGCTCGTGGGTGGCGACCGCAGCCTGGCTGCCTGCTTCGAGGACGGTGACTTCGCCACCCTGTACCTGTCGCCGCGCGACTACCACCGCATCCACATGCCCTGCGCGGGACGCCTCACCCAGATGATCTACGTGCCTGGCGAACTGTTCTCGGTCAATCCGGCCACCGCGCGCGGCGTACCGGGCTTGTTTGCGCGTAACGAGCGTGTGGTGTGCGTATTCGAGGGCGAGTTCGGGCCCTTCGTGATGGTGCTGGTGGGTGCGACCATCGTCGGCAGCATGGCGACCGTATGGCACGGCGTCGTCAATCCGCCGCGGCGGCCGGACATCGAGAAGCGCGCTTACGCCGAGGGCGAGGTCGTGCTCGAGCAGGGCGCTGAAATGGGGCGTTTCCTGCTCGGTTCAACCGTGGTGATGCTGTTCCCGCGCGACGTGCTGCGCTTCAGTTCCGAGTGGGTCGCAGCGCGGCCGGTACGCATGGGCGAGGCCATGGCGCAGTGCAAGAAGGTTGAGGACTGAGCGTCCTCGCTTGCACCGTCGCGGTGCGAGCCATGCTGTCCATGCACGCTGGTGAGGCATGCTGCAGGCGGGATATTGCGCTGCAATATTCTTGTAACGTCATTATGCTGTCAAAAAGATGCGCTAAAACAGGTGTTTGGCGCCTGCTGTCGGGTTGCGGCAGAGGGTGCCGAAGCTGGCACGGTTGAAGCTTTGATAACTGTGCCTTTCCACAAGAGCATCAGGAGACAGATCATGCCCAGCCGTCCGATCCATCAGGTTCTCGCCGAGCGTCCCTTCGTCAGCGTCTCGATCTTCAAGCCGGTGCGCGAAGTCACCCGCATGATGCAGGACCTGCACTGCAGCGCTGCCCTCATCACCGAGCATGGCGTGCTCACCGGCATCTTCACCGAACGGGACGCCACTTTCCGCGTGCTTGCCGCCGGCCTCGATCCCGACGCCACGCCGGTCGGTGAGGTGATGACCCACAACCCGCAGACGCTGACCGATGACAAGCCCTTCGGCCATGCCCTGCATCTGATGTTCGAGAACGGCGTGCGCCACGTGCCGGTGGTCGATGCCGACCGTCGTCCGCTTGGCGTGGTGACGGCGCGCGATGCGCTTGCGCTCGATGCCCTGGACTTCGGTTCCGAACTGGTGCGTCGCGAGGAAATCACCGTCATCCTCTGAGCGATCCGTGCTGCGGGGCGATCGCCCTGCAGCACGACTTCCCGGTTTCGCTTACAGCAGCCCCATGCGCTTTGCAGCTTCGCGCAGTTCGGCGCGGAAGTCGGGGTGGGCAATGCCGATCAGCGCTTGCGCGCGTTGCTTGGCGGTCTTGCCGCGAAGTTCGGCGACGCCATACTCGGTCACCACGTAGTTGATGTCGTTCTTGCTCGTGGTGACATGAGTGCCGGGCGAGAGCACTGGCGCGATCCGCGACACGGTGTCGTTCTTTGCCGTCGACGGCAGCACGATGAAGGCCTTGCCGTCCTTCGAACGGTTGGCTGCGCGCACGAAGTCCACCTGGCCGCCGGTACCCGAGTAGGGCAGGTGGCCCAGGCTCTCCGAGCCGCACTGGCCGAGCAGGTCGATCTGCAGCGTGGCGTTGATCGCGCACAGCTTGTCGTTGCGCGCTGCGATGTAGGGGTCGTTGGTGAAGTCCACCGGGTGCATCTCGACCGCCGGGTTGCGATGCAGGTGGCGATACAGGCGCCGCGAGCCGAGCGCGAAGGTGGCAACCGTCTTGCCCGGCATGAAGGTTTTCTGGCGGTTGGTGACGGCGCCGGATTCGATCAGCGACAGGATGCCGTCGCCGATCATCTCGGTGTGGATGCCGAGGTCGCGCTTGTGCTGCAGCTGCATGACGACCGCGTCGGGGATGCCGCCGTAGCCGATCTGCAGTGTGGCGCCGTCGTCGATGAGGTCGGCGACGTACTTGCCGATGGCTTCCTGTACCGGGCCGATCTGTGGCAGGCCGACCTCGAACAGCTCCTCGGCGCTTTCGACCAGGCCGGTGACCTGCGAGATGTGGATGTGGCAGTTGCCGTTGGCGAACGGCACGTTCGGGTTCACTTCGAGCAGCACCACGCGGGCGCGCCGGATCGCTGCCATCGTGTAGTCGGGCGCCAGCGCCAGGCTGAAGTAACCGTGCTCGTCCATCGGCGAGGCCATCGACACCACCACGTCGGCCGGCGACAGGCCGCGGTCGATCAGCATCGGCAGCTCGGAGAAGTAGGCGGGAATGAAGTCCACCCAGCCCGCCTGGCCACCTGCACGGGTGGCGCCGCCGAAGAAGTAGGCGTCGTGGCGGATGTTCGCGCGCGTCTCGGGGTCGAGGTAGGCAAACTTGCGCAGCGGCAGGATCTGGCTCACCGCGACGTCGCGCAGCGCGTTGCGGCGTTCGGACAGTGCGTGCAGCAGCGCGGGCGGCTCACCGACGCCGGTGGGTACGACCACCGTGTCGCCGTCGCGCACGAAGCCGGCGGCATCGGCGGGTGTCATGCGCCGTTCGAGATAAAGGGCTTGCGGCTCGGTCATGCTGTCCTCCGTGGCAACGGTGCTTTTAGTGGCGTAACCGCGGATTATACCGGGTTCCATACTGGTACGTATGGATGCGATGTGGCGTCAGGCTGTCGCGCCTGTTTCGCTCATGCTTGGGGCAATCGCTGGGATGTGCAGTTCGAAGCAACTGCCCCTGCCCTTTGCGCTGCTGGCCGTGAGGCTGCCGCCCAACACGTTGGCGACGGCGTTGAAGGCGATGTGCAGGCCCAGTCCGGTACCGCCGCGCCCCTTGCGCGTGGTGAAGAAGGGTTCGAACACCTGCTCCAGTACGCTTGCGTCCATGCCTTGTCCATCATCGCTGACGGTCAGCCTGATGCGTCCGTCCTCAGCGCGGCGTGCGGCGATGACGATCGTGCCCTGCTCGCGATCTTCGAATGCGTGGATCAAGGCGTTGTTGATGAGGTTGGCCAGGACCTGCCCGAGCGGGCCCGGATAGCTGTCGAGTTCCAGGCCGGGCTGGATGTCGGTCTCGATCGAGAACGGCAGGCGTCTGATCGAGGGCCGCAGCGTGATGATGATCTCGTCGACGACCTCGTCGAGCATGAAGCGACGGCGCTGGGCACTCGACTGATCCACGGCGACCTGCTTGAAGCTGGTCACAAGGTCGGCGGCACGGCTCAGGTTCCGCGTTGCGATGTCTGCCGCCTGGTCTACGTTGAGCAGGAAGGCATCGAGGTCCGAGCGTCGCAGCCCGGCTTGCATGCAGCGGCGGAAGTCGCCGGCCTGCCCCTGCAGCGTGCTCACCGCCATCAGCCCGTTGCCGATCGGAGTGTTGAGTTCGTGGGCGACGCCGGCCACCAGGCCGCCGAGGGCGGCCATCTTTTCGGCGCGTACGAGTTCGTGCTGGGTGCGCTCGAGCTCTGCCAGCGTGGCCTGCAGCGAACGGTTGCTTTCGGCGAGGGCCTCGGTGCGCTGGGCTACGCGCTGCTCCAGGTCGAGGTTGAGCGATTGCAGGTGCGCGGCCATCGCCTCAAGGTCGCCGGACAGGGCATTGAGCTCGACCACCGGGCCACGCGGCCAGTGGCCCTGCCTGCCGTGCGCTGTGTCGCGGGCCTGGGCAATGATGCTGTTCAGTGGCGCGAGCAGAAGCTGCGCGAGGCTGCGTGACAGCAGTACGCCGAGCAACAAGGCGATCGCGAACGCCGCCCCGATGGCGATCACCATACGGCTCACACGTGGGTTGTCGAGGCCGGTCGGGGCAATGGTGACGAAGCGCCAGTTGAGGGCCTCCGAGAGCGCCAGCCCGGCGTGGTAGCGCTGTCCTTCGAAGTCGATGTAGGGGGGCAGGGGGGTGCCTGCAAGGCTGGCCTGAAGAAGCGGCAGGCCGTTGAGATTCATGCGTCGGGCACCCGGGCCGTGGCGGGACTCGGTGATGACCTCGCCACGGCTATCGATTACCCAGAGTGCGGCAAGGCGAGTGCTGCCGGTTTCTTCCAGGGTGCTCATTACGGCGTCGAGCGGCACCTCGCCGATCAGTACGTGCGAGTCACCGGCCGGTGTCGCGACGCCAACGGTGAGCACCCCCGAGAGCGCGGACAGGTAGGTGTCACTCCAGGTCGTACTGCGGGTCGCCTGGGTTGCGCGCAACAAGGGGGTGGATGACAGATCGCTACCGAGGATCTCGCTGCGTAGCCGGCTCATCGACGAGTCCAGTCCTGCCGCTGTCACACGCCCGTTGGCATCGACGAGGTAAAGCGCTCGCAGCATCGGAGTGCGCGCGATGATCATGTCGAGGACGCCCGCGAATACCTCTGCGTCAACCAGAGCATGACTCTCGCCTACCACCTCCAGGCGCGACTCAAGAGCACCGAGCACGATCTGTGTGCGGTTGGCGTGGTCGTTGGCCTGCAACTGCACTTCGCGCTGGGTCTCATCTTCGAGGGCGGGAATGCTGATCGCGAGCAGGGCCGCTACCACCAGCACCACGACCATGACGGTCGTGGCGGCCATGATGGCAACGACGAAGCTGCGCAGCCGCCAGTTCCGGAGGGTCATTCAGCGCACCAGGACGAACTGGCCGTCGCGGATCTCTGCGAAATGGATCGGCCGCGTGCTGTCGCCGAAGGCGTCGATCTCGATCAGGTGCTGCAAGCCGGGGTAGGGACCGTGGCGCAGGACGGCGTCCTTCACGGACTGCCCGCTCTTGCGCCGTTCCAGTGCCTGGAACAGCACGATGCCGGCATCGTAGCTGGCGATCGCGCTATAGCCGGGGTCGCGCTGGAAACGGGCCCGGTAGGCGTCGCGGAAGGCAGTGAAGCGAGGCGCTTCGTCGGTGCGATCGTGGGATTGCGCGATCAACAGTCCGTTCACGGCCTGGCCGCCGAGCTCCACCAGCTGTTCGCTTGCGGCCCATTCCGCGGCAGCGAGCGGCATGTTTGGTGAGAGCTTGCGCGTCTGTTGTGCCAGCCGCGCGACATCCACTGCATTGGCGATGAACAGCAGCCCATCGGGTTCGGTTTCGAGAAGGCGTGCGGCGACCTCGCTGAACATCGTATCTGCGGTGGATTCGAACTCGACCGCGGCAATGACCTCTCCGCCGTAGGCTGGGAACTGGCTGCGCAGTTCGGTGAGCCAGGACTCGGAGAATGCCCGGTTGCGTACGTCGTAAGCCACAGCCAGCCGGTGCAGGCCGCGTTCGGCTAGCACGCGGGCATAGTCCGCGGCATTGTCGCGCGTGCTGCGGTTGAGCCGGATCAGCATGTCGTCCTTGCCGACGAAGTGCATTGCCGTGATGACAGGGCTGAGGACAACGACGCCTGCTGCGTCGGCCAGCGGGAGGATGACATCGGCCATCGCGCTGGTGTACGGGCCGACAATCACCGCCGGGCGGGCACGGATCAGCGCTTGCATGGCTTGGTGAGCAGTGGCAGCGTCCTGGCCGTCGTCACCGACCAGCAGTCGCAGCGGACGGCCTCCGATGCCACCCGCCGCGTTGCGCTCCTCGATGGCAAGGGTGAGCGCATTGCGCGCCGCTTCACCGGTGTCTGTGGTGCGATTGGAGAGGCCGGCGATGAAGCCAATCACGATCGGCTCGGGTTTGCCGCATGCTGCCAGCAAGGCCGCGAGCAGAAAGATGAGGATGCGTTGTACGCTCATGCGACTCTTGTCCGGTATGACTGCAGCCACTGCAAGAGCGCATCGAGCGGCATCGGTCGCGCGTAGAGGTAGCCTTGCGCTTCGTTGCAGCCCATCGCGCGCAGGCGTTCGGCCTGGCGTTCGGTCTCCACACCCTCGGCAAGCACCGCGATGCCAAGGCAATGGCCGAGGGGTACGATCATCTCCGCAATGCGGGCGCCGGGGCGGCAGCTGTCGAGCAGGGCGATGAAGCTGCGGTCGATCTTGAGCCGGTCCACCGGGAGCTGGTCGAGGTAGGACAGCGATGAAAAGCCGGTCCCGAAATCATCGATCGCGATCTCGACGCCCAGTGCCTTGACTTCGGCGAGAAGCGCGGACACCCGGGCCATGCCCATGACGGCCACTGACTCGGTGATCTCCAGTTCGAGCAGCCCTGGCGCCACCCCGCTCTCCTGCAGGGCGAGGCCGAGCTGTTCGGCATAGCTGCGGTCGCGCAACTGAGCGGGCGAGACGTTGATGGCCATGCGGATGTCGCTGAAGCCGGCATGGTCGAGTTGCGCGAGTGCGCCCAGTGCGGTGCGCATGACCCAGTTCCCCAGCAGGGTGATGATGCCGGAGCGCTCGGCTACCGGGATGAACTGGTCTGGCGGGACGAAGCTGCCATCGGCCCTGCGCCAGCGCAGCAGGGCCTCCACGCCGGTGACCCGTCCGCTTTCCAGTGAGAGCTGCGGCTGGAAAGCGAGAAAGAGCGCATCGCTGCCGAAGGATTGCTGCAGTTCGTGCAGCAGCCGGGTGTGCTGGCGCGACTCCAGCCCGATTGCCGAGGTGTAGAACTCGTGCTCGCCCTGTCCGCGCGCCTTGGCGCGCTTGAGCGCGATGGATGCATCCTTGAGCAGTTCGGCCCCAGCGCTGGAGCCGGTGTCGGCTCGCACGAAGCCCATGCACGCCGACACCGGGCGCTCGATACCGTCGAACACGTAAGGGGTTTCGAATAGTGGTGCGAGGTGGGCGGGCGACACCAGGGTTTCGTCGCCGCAGATCGCGAACACATCGCCCGAGACCCGCGCGATCGTGCATGAGCCCGGCAGGGCCTTGCGAAGGCGGCTGGCGATGGCGCCAAGCAGGCGGTCGCCATAGACGTGGCCGAACATGTCGTTCGTCTCGGCAAACTGGTCGAGGTCGATGAGGGCGATCGTGCAGCCCGCGAGGGCGTCGGCCTCGATCGCAGTGTCCAGGTGCTGGACGAAGGCGCTACGGTTGGGCAGACCCAGCAAGGGGTCGACAAAGGCGATCTCGCGCAGCCGGGTGACCAGTTCGACGTTGTCCGCGCACAGCGAGATGTTGGTGCAGAACACGCCGAGCAGTTCGCGATCGACGTCGCCCAGGGGTTCGGGTGAATCGATGAACACGGCATAGCGGGTATCCTCGTGGCCGGAAAAGCACAGCGTGACACTGGTTTCGGTTACGAGGTTGCGCTGTTCGCGCAGGCAGCGGGTGAGGTTCGAGATGATCTGCGGATCGCCGATCTCGGAGACGGGGTGCTGGACGAGGTGGCTGAAGCAGCCCGCCGCAGCGATGATCCTGAGTTGTTCTGCGGTCAGGCTGTCCGGGTCGCCGCTGGCGCTTGCGCACACCAGTCCCTCCGAGGGGATGCCGAACAGGCCGGCGATCTGGGTGATCACCCCGGCGGCGAAGCCCTGTACGCCGTCGTGCGCCATCAGGTGGTGGCTGGAGGCCACGATCTGCTCCAGGCCCCTGCGGCTCTCGTCGAGCTGACACAACTGCGCGTAGGAGCGGATTGCCGCGGTCAGCGAGGTAAACAGCTTGGTGCGAGTGAGTTCGCTCTTGGTCTTGTAGTCGTTGATGTCATAGCGGCGGATCGTGTCGATCTCGGGCGCCTGGCCGGGCTGGCCGGTGCGCAGGATGATGCGCGTGTTGTGCAGGCCCAGTGCGCCGCGGATGCCTTCCACCGCGACGAGCCCGGCGTCGGAGGCCTCCATCACCACGTCGAGCAGCACGACCGCGACGTCGCGCTCTGCGCGCAACACGGCCATGCATTCCGCCGCCGAATGGGCGTGGAGCAGGCGCAGTGGGCGCTCCTCTATGTCCAGGCCGCGGAGGGCGAAACGGGTGCTCTCATGGACGTCCTCGTCGTCGTCGACGATGAGAACGGTCCAGCTGCGTCTTCCATGGGCCGGCGCAGGCCCAGGCAGAGGGGAGTCGTCGATGAACTCGACCAGATCGTCGCCATGAGGCCCCATGAGTCGTTCCGCCTGGATGAAGAAGCGCAAAGCGAATGCCCGTCACGTATCCTGGTACGCGCAGTGCGCGCCAGGACACGTGTCAGGCGTGGATGCATCCTTGCTTCAATCTTAAACGGTCTCTGCAGGCGCTGCGAAGGGGGCGCCTGACAGCGATTACCCGGGGTGGGGCCCCGGGGAGGTCAGCGATTGCCGCTGCCGGGCTTGGCCGCGAACAGGGCCGGACGCTGGGCAGGTCGTCCGCTCGTGCCGCGGCCCTGCCCGTGCGGCGCGCGATTGCCGTCTGCGCCTGGGGCGCGCCCGCTGTTGCCGCGGTTGCCATCGACATCGGGGCGGGGCGCCGGCCGGCGATTGCCGTCGACGTCGCCATGGGCGCGCGGCTGAGTGCGGCCGTCGGTCTTGGCGACCGATGAGCTGCGCCCGCCGTTGCCACGATTGCCGCCGCGCGCTGCATCGCCGCTGGCGGCACGCCCCTGGCTCTGGCCGGGGCGCCCGCCGCCGCGACGCTGCAGGGGTTCGCGCCGATGGTCGGCATCATGTGCAGCCTCGGCGCCGGCACTGGGGACGAAATCTTCCGCGGTCGCACGCTCGATGCGGCGCTTGATCAGACGCTCGATCGCCGTCAGCAGCTTGAGCTCTTCCCGGTCGACCAGCGAGATCGCGTGGCCTGCGGCACCGGCGCGGCCGGTGCGGCCGATGCGGTGCACGTAGTCCTCGGGCACATTGGGGAGCTCGAAGTTGACCACCTGCGGCAGCTGATCGATATCCAGGCCGCGTGCGGCGATGTCGGTGGCGACCAGCACGGGCAGCGAGCCGTCCTTGAACTGCGCCAGTGCGCGCGTGCGTGCGGCCTGGCTCTTGTTGCCATGGATGGCGGCCGCAGGGATGTCGTGTTTGCTGAGGTACTCGGCCAGCTTGTTGGCGCCATGCTTGGTGCGGGTGAACACCAGCGCCTGGAACCACTGCTTCTCCTTGATCAGGTGCGCGAGCAGTTCTCGCTTGTGCTTCTGGCCCACTTCGTAGACGGCCTGGTCCACTCGCTCGGCCGTGGTGTTGCGCGGTGCCACCTCCACGGTGCCAGGCTTGTGCAGCAGGCCGTTGGCGAGTTCGCGGATCTCGTCGGAGAAGGTCGCCGAGAACAGCAGGTTCTGGCGCTTCTTGGGGAGCAGGGCGAGGATCTTGCGGATGTCGCGGATGAAGCCCATGTCGAGCATGCGGTCCGCTTCGTCGAGTACCAGGATCTCCACGCCCGACAGGTCGAGCGTGCGCTGGCTGACGTGGTCGAGCAGGCGGCCCGGCGTGGCGACCAGGATGTCCACCCGCTTCTTCAGCGCACTGATCTGCGGGTTGATGTTGACACCGCCGAACATGACCAGCGAGCTGAGCGGCAGGTGCTTGCCATAGGTCTTGACCGACTCCTCGACCTGCGCCGCGAGCTCGCGCGTGGGCGTGAGGATGAGGCAGCGCGGTCGCCCGGGCGGATGCGGGTGTGCATGGGTGGCTGCCAGCATGTGCAGCACCGGCAGGGTGAAACCTGCGGTCTTGCCGGTGCCGGTCTGGGCCGCTGCGAGCAGGTCACCGCCGGCAAGCACCTGGGGAATGGCCTGGGCCTGGATGGGCGTGGGGTGGGTGTAGCCCGCCTCGCCGATGGCGCGCAGGATGGGTTCCGCCAGCGCGAGGCTGGCAAAAGTCAGTTCGGGGTTCATTCGATGGTCCGGCGCGAGCCCGTCGCGCGTTGTACGGCGACACCAATCCGGGCTGCGGGAAAGGGATCCGGGCCGAGGCCGTGCGGATCGTTTCAGGAGACGCTGCGAACGACTGGTGCACCGCAGCGAGGCTGGACTATAAGCGCTTCGTGTCCGTTTAGCGAGGTCTTTCGCACGTGCACCAAGGTAGGGGGCGGCCCACGGCTGCGCAGGGCGTGATTCTTGGTTACACTCCTCGGCTCGTCCACGACCGTGCGCCTGCCCGAATGCACGATTTCGAACCCCGATCCAGCGTCATCCGCCTGCGCGCCCGGCTCGCGCGGCGCCTGACGTGGTGGGCGATCGGCGGCGTGGCCGCGGTGCTGGCGACCGGCTTGCTGGTGTTGGTGGTCGCTGCGGCATGCGCGGCACGGGCCTGGTTGGCGATCGAGTCCGGTCAACCCGTGGAGACCGTGATGTGGGTGGGGGCGATGCTGGTCATGGCCCTCGCCGCGGTCGGTTTGCTGAATGCCTTGTCGACGGGTGTCCCAGTTGCGGAGGGTGTCCGCCTGCCGAGGGCGGTTGCGCCCGATCTGTTCGCGCTGCTGGACGAACTTGCGGCGCAGACTGCGGTAGCCCCGGTGCACGTCGTGCGCATAACCGGAGAAATCAATGCTGCCGTGATGCAGCGCCCGGCGCTTAACCTGGTAGGGCCGCTGCGGACCGAATTGCTCGTCGGTTTGCCCTTGGTGCATAGCGTCTCCCCCGAGCAGTTCGCTGCCGTGCTGGCGCACGAATTCGGCCATCTGGCTGCGCAGCGACGCGGGCGTGACGGCTGGTCCGCTCATGTGCGCGCATGGTGGGCGCGCATCCTCAATGCCGTGATCGATGATGAGGTCGGCGATGGTCGCTGGCTCGATCGTGCGGCGGAGCGCTACTTCCTGGACATGCAGCGGCTTGCGCGGATGGAGGAGTTCGAAGCCGATGCGGTGGCCGCGCGACTGGTTGGTGCCGAGTTGGTCGGCGAGACCCTCGTCGAGTTGAGCCGCAAGGCGCATTTTCTCGAGCACGACTACTGGCCGCGGGTTCAGGCCTTAAGGTCATCGGATGCCGGCTCGCGTGTGCGTCCGTTCCGTGAGATGGGGCACGGCGTACTCGCCGGCTATGCCCAGGCTGCCGCTGCCTGCGCGGATGTCGTGGAGGGCGTGCGCGACCGGCGCCACGACCTCCACCCTACGCCGCGGCGCCGCTTGCGTGCGCTGAGGGTCGCCTGCCGGCAGTTCCAGCTGCCGTTGCCGCAGGGTGCCGGGTCGGCGGCCGAACGCTTTTTCGCCGGGCTGGTACCGACCCTGGCCTGGGTCTTCGATCGGGAGTGGTGCGAGTACAGTCGCAGCCCCAGGCACCCGATGCTTGGTCCGGAGCAAGTGGCGTCGGTGCAGGGTTTTGTAGCCAGGCGCTGAGCGGTCTCCGGACTTCCCGATGTTCAGCGTTCCTGGGTGCCCGCCGCGGCAGGTTGGGCTGAGGCGCGCCGGCTGCGCGCGGTCTCGAGGTGCGTACACAGTTGCTGTGCGCCGTCGAGGATGCGCGGCGTGTGGCGCTGGAGCAGGTCGGGCGGTACGAAGAACAGGTTGTCTGCGGCCGTGGCGGCCAGGGCCGGCCAGCGCTTCCATTCGTCCAGCCATTCGGGGCGCGCCTCGCCCATGCCGCTGGCGACGATCGCCTCAGGATTGGCAGCGAGTACGCCCTCAACGCCGATGGTGGGGGCCAGCTGCGGCAGCGTCCCGAATACGTTCTGTCCGCCGCAAAGACGAATCACGTCTGCGATCAGGTGCTCGTCGTTGATTGTCATCAGCGGCCGATTCCAGATCTGGTAGAAGGTGCGTACGGGCGCTTGCTCGCTGTAGCGTGCGCGCAGTTCGGCGTGACGCTGGCGAAAGTCGCTGGCGTTGGCGTTGGCCACTGTGCTGCTGCCCGCCAGCGCGCCCAGGGACTCCAGGCTGCGGGCCACGTCGTCCAGGCTGCGCGGCTCGTTGATCCAGATCGGGATGCCGAGCGCCTGCAGGCGCTCGAGGTGCTGGCCGCGGTTGCCGCTGCGCCAGCCGACGACCAGGTCGGGGCGCAGCCTCGCCACCGCTTCAAGGTCGACCTGGGTGTAGCTGCCGACCTGGGGCAGTTCGCGCGCCGCCGGGGGGTAGTCGCTGTAGGCCACTACGCCGACGACATGCTCGCCTGCGCCGGCCGCGAACAGGAGTTCGGTGACGTGCGGCGCAAGGCTGACGATGCGCTGTGCAGGGCCTTGCAGGCGCACGACCTTGCCGGCATCGTCGGTCAGTTCGATCTGCGCCAGCGCGGTGCCGGAACTGGCCAGCACCAGCGTGGCCGTCACGCGGGCGGCGGTGCTCAGGCACGCGCCGATGTGGCGGGTGGGGGACGATGCTTGATTCATTACGACGATGTTCCTCGGGTTGCGGTGACGGCGGACCAGCACGGATCAGGTGCTGCTGGCCGTGGCAATGGTATTGGCGGCGCAGGCGCTGAGGGCAGTTTCGAGGCGCGCCCACTCCGCCTCGTTGGCCGGTAGGCCGAAGCGCACGGCGGGTGGGTGTTCGAACAGGCGGCTGAGAATGCCTTGCTGCGCAAGTCGCGCGTGCAGCACACCGGCGTCGCTGCGCGCGATCCATTTGAACAGGGCCGGGCCGCGCGGCTGGCCGCAGCCGGTGTCTCGCAACAGGCGCGCCAGGCGCGCTCCGGCCATATCCAGCCTGCGCCGAGTGTCGTCCTGCCAGGCGCGGTCCAGCAGGGCATGGCGGGCGGCATGGCGGGCCGGGCCGCTGACGGTCCAGGGGCCCAGCCGTTCGGCCAGTGCTGCACGCACTGTGGCGGGTGCCAGCACGAAGCCGACGCGTGCGCCGGCGAGGCCGAAGAACTTGCCGATCGAGCGTAGCACCACCAGGCCGTCGGTGCCCGCCAGCGTGGCCAGGCTGACCTCGGGGGTGGTATCGATGAAGGCCTCGTCGACCACCAGCCAGCCACCACGTGCGGCGAGCCGGCGGTGCGCGGCGAGCAGGCGTTCGCGTGGGAACAGCGTGCCGGTGGGGTTGTTTGGCTGCACCACGACGACGATGTCGTTGCTTGCGGCGACATCGTCGAGCGCTTCGGCAGCAAAGCTGCTTGCATTGTGATGGCGCCAGGCGTGCGCATGCTCGGCATAGCTGGGGGCAAGCACGCTCACGCGCACACCCGGGATCACTTGGGGCAGGGCCTGGATCGCCGGCTGCGAGCCGGCCACCGGCAGCAGCGCAGCGGTGCCGAAGTAGCCTGCAGCGGCGGCTTCGAGGCCGTCGTCGTCCTCCGGCAGCCGTTGCCAGGTCTCGGCCGGAATGGGCGGCACCGGATAAGGGTGCGGGTTGATGCCTGTGGATAGGTCGAGCCAGTCCGTGAGCGCGATGCCGTACTGCTGTGCGGCTCGCCTGAGCCGACCGCCATGTTCGATCATGCCTGCAGTCCTCCATGCACCTGCACGGCCAGAGCGAACAACAGTGCGAGCCCCAGCCACAGCAGCACGCCGTGGCGCACGAGGGCGACGGCGGCGCGGATCGTCGCCGCATCGGGTGCCGCGCCGGTGCCCAGCGGTGGGCGCTGTTCGAGCTTGCCGTGGTACACCGCGGGGCCGCCGAGGGCGACGCCAAGTGCGCCCGCGCCTGCAGCCATCACTGGACCGGCATTCGGGCTGTCCCAGGCCGGGGCCTGGCGGCGCCAGCATGCGAGCGCACTGCGGGTGCGGCCAAGCACAGCATAGGTGAGCGCGGTGAGGCGGGCAGGCACGAGGTTGAGCAGGTCGTCGATGCGCGCGGCCGCCCAGCCGAAGCGCAGGTAGCGTGGGGTGCGATAGCCCCAGCTCGCATCCAGCGTGTTGGCCAGGCGGAACAGCAGCGCACCGGCGCCGCCGGCGACGACGAACCAGAACAGCGCGCCGAACACCGCGTCGTTGCCATTCTCGAGCACCGATTCGGTCCCGGCGGCGGCTACGCCGGTGGCGTCCAGACTGGCGGTGTCGCGGCTGACGATCCAGCCCACGCGCTCGCGCGCCTGCGCCAGCTCGCCGGTGGCGAGTGGGGCTGCGATCGCCTCGGCATGCTCGGCGAGGCTGCGCGCGCCGAGTGCGAAGTAGAGCAGGGCGATGTCGACCACCCAGTGCGCCCACGGCGTCAGAGCGCGCAGGACGAGCACGAGTCCGACCCAGGGCAGTACCGCCACCGACCAGGCCAGCACGCCGGCCAGGCGCCCGTCGCCGGCGATGCGGCGTACAGCGGCTTCGACCGCAGCTGCCCAGCGGCCGAAGCCGACGAGCGGGTGCAGGCGGCGTGGCTCGCCCAGCAGGCGGTCGGCGAGCACACCGGCGGCGAGCTTGCAGGTGAGGACGAGGGAGGGCGTGATCGGCATGGGGCGGTGGGTAGCGCTTGGCGCTTCAATCAATCGTGGGAGCAAGCGGCGCCAGCCGCGCGGTATTGGTCGTCCAGGCGCTTGCCTCGACATGCATGCAGGGGGCGGTCATCTCTGCCCGGGACCCGCAGTGGCGGAATCGGCGATAATCCGCCCCCTTCCTGAAGAACGTGATTTTACGCGATGTCTCCTCCTCTGACCCTGATGGTGCAAGGCACGACCTCCGATGCGGGCAAGAGCACGCTGGTGGCAGGATTGGCCCGCGTGCTGCGCCGGCGCGGCCTGAAGGTGGCGCCGTTCAAGCCGCAGAACATGGCGCTCAACTCAGCGGTCACCGCCGACGGTGGCGAGATCGGTCGTGCCCAAGCGCTGCAGGCCCTGGCCGCCGGCGTTGTGCCGCACACCGACTTCAACCCGGTGCTGCTCAAGCCCTCGAGCGACATCGGCGCCCAGGTCATCATCCACGGGCGCGCCACGGCGAACCTGTCGGCGCGCGATTACCACGCCTACAAGCCCACCGCGATGGCCGCCGTGATGCAGAGCTGGGGCCGGCTGTGCGCCGCCTACCACGCCGTGCTGGTGGAGGGGGCAGGCAGCCCGGCCGAGATCAACCTGCGCGACCGCGACATCGCCAACATGGGCTTTGCCGAGGCGGCCGACGTGCCGGTGGTGCTGGTCGCCGACATCGACCGCGGCGGTGTGTTCGCCCACCTGGTCGGAACCCTGGAACTGCTTTCCGCGAGCGAGCAGGCGCGGGTGAAGGGCTTTGTCATCAACCGTTTTCGCGGCGACATCGGCCTGCTGCAGTCCGGCCTGGACTGGCTCGAGGCGCGCACCGGGCGCAAGGTGTACGGCGTGATGCCCTACCTGCACGGTCTGTTTCTCGATGCCGAGGACGGGCTCGCCGACGCCGCCGCCGACGTGGCGGCCGGCAGCGGAGCGCTCAAGGTGGTGGCGCCGGTCTACCCGCGCATCTCCAATCACACCGATCTCGATGCCTTGCGCCTGCATCCGCAGGTCGACTTCCACTGGGTCGGGCCCGGACAGGCGATCCCGCCCGCCGACCTGATCGTGCTGCCGGGCTCCAAGAGCGTGCAGGCCGACCTCGCCTGGCTGCGTGCGCAAGGCTGGGAGGCAGCCATCCTGCGCCACCTGCGCTACGGCGGCCGCGTGGTGGGCATCTGCGGCGGCTTCCAGATGCTGGGGCAGACACTGGCCGACCCGCTTGGGCTCGAGGGCCCGCCCGGCAGCAGTGCCGGACTCGGTCTGCTCGACATGGACACGGTACTCGAGCGCGACAAGCAACTTTGCAACGTGAGGGGCAGTCTGAGCGTGGAGCTTGACCACGGCCAGGCTGCAGTTGCCGGCTACGAGATCCACATGGGGCGGTCGGCAGGGCCGGCGCTGTCGCGCCCGGCCCTGGTGGTCGATGACGGTGCCGGCGCGCGTACCGATGGCGCGCTGTCCGCCGATGGCCGCATCCTCGGCACCTATGTGCACGGGTTGTTCGATGCGCCGGAGGCACTGGCCGCGCTGCTCGCCTGGGCCGGGCTGGAGCGAGTGCAGGCAGTGGACCTGGCGGCGCGTCGCGAGGCCGACATAGACCGCCTCGCCGATGCCGTCGAGCGCCATCTCGATGTCGACGCCTTGTTCGACGGCAAGCTCCCGGCACTCAAGATCAACGCACAGGATTTCGCATGACCGAGCCGACCCCCACACCCGCACACGGCGCCGAGGCCTCCCCGCTCGGTCGCCCGGTGGCGTATCGCGACACCTATGCGCCCGAGCTGCTGTTCCCGATCGAGCGCCAGCTCAAGCGCGCCGAGCTTGGCATCGCAGTCGGCGCGCTGCCCTTCTTTGGCGAGGATTCATGGAATGCCTACGAGCTGTCCTGGCTTGACCCCCGCGGCAAGCCGGTCGTAGCGTTGGGCGGGTTCCGCGTGCCGGCAGATTCGCCCCGGCTGATCGAGTCGAAATCGCTCAAGCTCTATCTCAACGCCTTCAACCAGCAGCGCTGTGCTTCGCTTGAAGAGGTGACGCAAACGATCGCGCGCGACCTGTCCGCTGCCGCCGGCGCGACTGTCGCCGTTTCCGTCGTCCCGCTCTCGGCGCGGCCGCAGCGCCACAGCGCCTATCCGGAGGGGCACTGCCTCGATGAGCTCGATATCGGTATCGATCGCTACCAGCCCGATCCCGGCCTGCTGTCTGCGGCAGGCGAGGAGGTCGCCGAGACGCTCTACTCGCACCTGCTGAAATCGAACTGCCTGGTGACCGGCCAGCCCGACTGGGGCACGCTGGTGGTGCGCTACCGCGGCCCGGCGATCGATCGCGAGGGCTTGTTGCGCTACATCGTCTCCTTCCGCGACCACAACGAGTTCCACGAGCAGTGCGTCGAGCGTGTGTTCTGCGATCTCATGGCGCGTTGCCGGCCTTGCGAGCTGGCGGTGTGGGCACGCTACACGCGGCGCGGCGGACTCGACATCAACCCTTTTCGCGCCAGTCACGCCCATCTGCGTGCGGACGAGGCGATGGAGGTCAGGCAGTAAGTGGCGCTGTCCTTGATTTTCGTCGTGGATTAATGCGCAACAGCGTTTTGCTTATGAGGTGGATCAATAGGCAAGGGGGGCGGGCTGGGTTAACATCGCGAGGCTGTCTCAACCAACACCACGAGGTAAGGAAGATGAAGGTTTTCGTTGCTGCTGCAGTTGCTGCAGGTCTCCTCTCCGCTGCGCCGGCGTTCGCGTCCGCCGAGCTGGCCAAGGCCAAGAACTGCATGGCCTGTCATGCAGTGGACAAGAAGCTCGTCGGCCCCTCCTACAAGGATGTCGCTGCCAAGTACGCAGGCCAGGGCGATGCGGTCGAAGTGCTCGCCGCCAAGATCCAGAAGGGCGGTTCGGGTAACTGGGGTCCGGTGCCGATGCCGCCCAACCCGCAGGTGAATGACGCCGACGCCAAGGCGCTGGCCGAGTGGGTGATGGCGCAGAAGTAAAAGCGCGTTACCCCACCGCCGCAGCGGTGGGGGTCGTGCATCGATGGCCGGCCTTGCCGGCCATTTTCAATGGGGTTGGGCGAACAGCAACTCGGGGCTGCGCAGCCAGGCTTCGGCCGCGGCAGCGGGTGCCGGGCGCGCGAACAGGTAGCCCTGCATGACATCGCAGCCCAGCGTGCGCAGTGCGTCTGCCTGCTCGATGTTCTCCACGCCCTCGGCCACCAGGTCGAGTTCGAAGCCGCGCGCAATGCCGGTGATCGCCGAGATGATCGGGTTGGTCATCGGCCCTTCCAGGTCGCGCACGAAGCTGCGGTCGATCTTCAGTGTGCTGACCGGGAACTTCTGCAGGTAGGCAAGCGCAGAGTAGCCGGTGCCGAAATCGTCGATGGCCACGCTCAGGCCCGCGGAGCGCAGGCCGCGCACCTTGCTGGCGACACCGGCCGTGTCGTTCATCATGATGCTTTCGGTGATCTCGATCTCGAGCGCCTCTGGCGCGACCTCGTGGCGGTCGAGGCAGGCGGTGATGGTGTCGACGATGTCGGTGCGCAGGAAGTCGTGCGCCGACAGGTTGATCGACATGCGCGGGGGTTCGACGCCGTTGCGCTGCCATTCGGAAATCTGGTTGCAGGCGCGCTCGAGCACCCAGGCGCTGATCTCGCCGATCAGCCCCACCTCCTCTGCGACCTGGACGAAGGTGCCTGGGGGCACGGCACCGAGCGAGGGGTGGTTCCAGCGCAACAGGGCTTCCAGGCCGACGATGCTGCGCTTGCTGAAGCTGACCTGGGGCTGGTAATGCAGCTCGAGCTCGTTGCGGGCGATCGCGCTGCGCAAGTCGTTCTCGAGTGCGATGCGGTCGCGGTGGCGGCTGTTGAGCTCCGGGTCGAAAAAGCGGAAGGCGTTCTTGCCCGAGCGCTTGACCTGGTACATCGCGACGTCGGCGTTGCGCGTCAGCTCTTCGGCCGTGCTGCCGTCGCGCGGGAAGAGTGCGATGCCCACGCTCACCGTGGCGCGGAAGTCGCCCTGGCTCAGCTTGATGGGCGGCGTCAGCGTGTCGAGGATCTTGCGTGCGATGACCTTCGCGTCCTCGGGCTGGTTGATGTCGGGCAGCAGCACGGTGAACTCGTCGCCGCCGAGGCGGGCCAGGGTGTCGCCGCGGCGCAGCGTTGCCGACAGGCGGCTGGCGATCGAGCGCAGCAGGTTGTCGCCCTCGGCATGGCCGAAGGTGTCGTTGACGAGCTTGAAGCGGTCCACATCGATGAACATCACCGCCAGTGCGCCGGTACGGCGCTGGGCCTGGGCGATGGCCAGTTCCAGGCGGTCCTTGAACAGCACGCGGTTGGGCAGGTGCGTGAGCTGGTCGTGGTAGGCCTGGAAGGAGATGATCTCCTCGGCGCGCTTGCGTTCGGAAATGTCGCGCGCCACGCCGTATAGGCCGACGACCCGGCGGTCGTTCTCGTGGGTGAGCATCGGAATGCCGGTGAGCGATACGGTGACGCTGTCGCCATCGCCGTCGGGGTGGTGGCGACGCAGGCGCAGTTCGACGTTGAAGCTCTCCCCCGGCAAGCTGCTCGGCTGGCTGAGCAGGCCGAAGATGCGGTCGAGGTCCTCGGGCATCACCAGCGTGGTGAAGGGGCGCCGCATGAGTGCGCTGCGTTCGTAGCCGAGCAGGGCCTTGACGCGTGGGTTCAGGTAGCTGAAGCGGCCCTCGCTGTCGAGGGTGAAGATGAGGTCGGGCGAACTCTCGACCAGGTAGCGATGCAGCCGCTCCGAGGCCTTGAGGCGCTGGCTCATCAGGCGGTTGGTCTTTTCGAGCGCACCCTTGTGCAGTGCGCCGTCAACCGCCCGCTGCAGCTGGGCGACGTGGTAGGGCTTGCGCACGTAGTCGTCGGCGCCCTTGCGCAAGGCGCCGATCGCTGCGTCGATCGTGTCTTCGCCGCTGATGATGACCACGGCCTCGTCACGCTGGTTGTCGCCCAGCCAGTCGAGCAGCGCGAGGCCATTTGCGTCTGGCAGACGGTAATCGAGCAGGATGAGGTCGTAGTGACGCTGCAGCAGGCGGTCTATGGCCTCGCCGATGCTGCCGCACTCGTCGAATAGCCGCCCCGGGCGCGCGAGCACGTGGGGAAAGGTCCGGCGCAAGGCCGGATCATCATCGACGACGAGGATGCGGAAGGTGGCGGTGTCAGCGTCCGCAGCGCCTTCGACCTGAGGCCGGAACGGTTGCTCAGCCGGAGTGACCATGGCTCTCAGGGCAGTGTAAGCAGATGTGTTGTCCGCCCTCATGATGCAACACTCAGGCCGTTTGTTCCAGCGGAACGAAGATCTGGAAGCTCGTCCCGGTGCCCGCCTGGCTCCGGCACAGTAGCGTGGCGCTCCACTGGGCGAGGATGTCCCGCACCACGGCAAGCCCGACGCCCTGGTGGTTGCCGCCCTTGGCGCTGGGGCGCGCGCTGAGGAGGTCGTCGAGGCGGTCCGTCGGCAGGCCCGGGCCGTTATCGACGAAGCGGATCTCGAGGCAGTTGCGGCCGTCCACATTGACCTGCGGAAACACCGAGATGACCAGGCGCTGACCAGGCTGCAGCGCCTCCGATGCATTGCGCAGCAGGTTCAGCAGGACTTGCTTGAGTGCGGACGCGGGTATTGCGGCAGTCGGTACGTCGCGTGCGGCGCGCAATTCGAGCTGAAGATCGCGGCTGCCGAACAGCGGCTCGCCGTACAGCGTACGCATGTCGAGGAGCAGTTCGGGAACCCGGCAGTAGCGCGGCTCGGCCGTGTCGGTGGGGAGCTCGGCGGCGCTGCGCAGCAGGTTGTCGATGCGGTCGAGCTCGGCATTGAGCAGGCTCATTTCGTCCTGCAGCGGAGCGTCCTCCGGGCGTTGCTGGACGAGCATGCCGAGCCGGCTCTTGAGGACGGTCAGCGGGTTGGCGGCCTCGTGGGCAATCTTGCGCACATGCTCGCGGAAGCGTTGCTGCAGCATCGCCTCGCGCGCGGCGATCTCGTTGCGTTGGCGGGCAACGTTGCGCAGTGCACGGGCGGCGGCACCCAGCAGTGCGGCGTAACGCCAGCGCAGCTCGCTGTCGAGCGCGTTCTCCGAAGGCGCCGGGATGAGTGCCACTGCGGCATCGTGGCCGCTGGACAGCGGCAGGCAGTGGAAACCATGCTGGCCCAGCCAGCGTGCGATCTGCCAGTCGGCCACGCTGCGCCCCGGTGCGCCGCCGGCGGGAATGAAGGAGGTGGGCAGTTCGCTGCGCGTGCTGAGTGCGATGCAGCTGGCCTCGTCTTCGAGGCGCAGGCTCAGTTCGGCGATCAGGGCCTCGGTGCTGCCGCAATCGGCCTCCAGCAGCGGGCGCAGCAGTCCGTCGCCGTCGACACCGAGCAGGACCGGGGGCGTATGCAGGCCGAACAGCGGGCAGGCCAGCTGCAGGCGTGCCTTGATGGCGGCCGTGTCGAGGTCTACGAATGCCGCGGTGAGCAGGCCCAGCATGCCTGCGCTGCGATAAGGGTCGTCGGACAGCCGCGCAGGCGGGTGAGGCGTGGTTTGCAGGGGTGATCCTGCGGGCGGATAGACGGCATGCCCCGACACGATGTAGCCGACATCCGTGCGCAGGCTGAGCACCGCTTCCGCTGGCAGGCCGGCGAGTCCGGAGACGCGTGCGATGTGCGCTTCCCAGTCGTCGGCGGTGAGCAGGTCGGCGGCGGAGAGGAGCGCGAGCAGGGGGTGAGCACCGGTTGCGCGTTCATCGGCCAGGCCAGCGAGTTCGAGGCCGTCTGCGAGGCTGGCGGGCAGGCCGCAGTCACGCATCAGGCTGTGGTACGGGGGGCGGCGGCCGTCGCGGCATGAGCCGGGGCGGGACAGCCCGCGCCACAGGCCACCCAGATAGGCCTCGTCCGGGCGCGGGTAGCCGGACTCGATCGCCAGGTGCATGGCGCACTCTGCGCGCAGCAAGGCCTTCGTGCCGGCTTCGGCATTGCCGTTGCCGAGGTGGCCGAGACCCAGTAGCCAGGCGCGCAGCAGGTCGGTGCCGATATCCTCCAGCCTGCGCCGCAGGGCGCTGTTGATCCCGCCGTCGAGCTCTCCGGCGGCAAGCGGGCGCGCGATCAGCAGCGCCAGGCTGAGTGCCGGGTCGCGTGCAGCGACCAGGGCCACCTCGGGCCAGTTCGGCGCCGCTGCGGCGAGCAGGCGCAGGATGGTGGATGCGCCATCCGGAACGGGCTGCAGCTCGAAAGCACTGAAGGTGGCAGGGAGCATTCGGTGGCGAGGCGGTTGGATGGCGCAGGAGCCACGATTCTAGCCCGAGCCATGTGCAGCGGGCGTGATCCATGCCGCGGCCGCGTGTGTGCGGGCTCGGCTCAGGCCTGCATGCTGTCGGCGAAGTTCAGCCCCAGCAGCTGGGCCCGGTTGATGCGCTCGAAGGGGATGTGCAGGTCGGTCGCGACCTTGGCGAGGGTGCTGGCGTCGAAGCTTTCGCAGGCTTGTGCAAGCTTGAGGAAGGGGCCGAACTCGCCCTGGCCGTAGAGCAGTGCTTCGCTGACGTTGGCGGGCAGGTTCATCTGCTCGAGCACTTCCTGCATGGAGGTGCCGAGCAGCAGGTGCAGCAGCGAGAAGGCGCCGGTGATGAACAGGTTGTCGCGCTCGGATGCGTCGAAGTACGCCGAGCCCACCTCCTCCATGAAGCGGCCGCGCGCGATCGCCGTCTGCATCATCGCCGGCGCGCTGGGATCGCGGCTGGCCGTGACCAGCAGCAGCGACAGCCACTTGTTCAGGGCGTCGTAGCCGAGGATGCTCACTGCGTGGCGGAAGGACTGGATCTCGCACATCAGACCGAAACCGGCCGAGTTGATGTAGCGCAGCAGCTTGTAGGACAGCGCCACATCCTGCTTGAGCACCGCCTCGATGTCGCGCACCTCGCTGTTGTTGCGGACCAGGTTGAGCAGCCGCACGATCTGTGCGTGCCCGGGATTCAAGGCCTTGGCGGGCGGGTTGCCGTGCAGGAAGAACCATCCCGAGGCGCCGTCGAAGCCCGCACCGACGGCTTGGCGGAAGGCGCCGATATCGGCCAGGCCCCAGGCCATGGTCAGGCCGGGTGAGCCGGCAGGGGCGGTGTTGCGACGCCCGTCCATGAGCACGAAACGCCAATCCACGCCGGCTGGCAGGGCGGTGCCGGGCGAGAACCAGGTCAGGCACATGCCCGTGCCGGCTTCCTGCAGCCGAGCCATGAGCGCCTGTGTCTGCGGGTGTGCCAGGGTCTGCGCCGGGATCTCGATGGTGGCGTTCTCGGGCAGCGCCCACTCGAGCAGCTCCGGGGTCGGCACCAGGCGGCCGAGACTGACGAACACCGGGTGATGGCTGGGCCAGACTTCGGTCTGGGTCGCGAGCGCCTCGACCACCGACGCCACGTTGGGGCCATGGGCGATGATGCGGTTGGCCGTGATGGCGCGGTTCTTGTTGACGACCGGCTCGCGGGTCAGCAGGGTGGTCTGGCTCATCGAGCGCTCCAGGTGGGGCGGTTCAGTTCGTCGGCTGGGCGAAGGTGAAGGCGTCGGCGAAGAACGCGTCCTCGGGCAGGCTGCGGCTGGCGACGAAGCTCGAGCGCGCGGCGTCGATCATCGCCGGTGCGCCACAGGCGTAGATCTCGTGTGTCGAGAGGTCGGCAAAGTCGTCGAGCACGGCCTGGTGGACCAGGCCGCGCCGTCCTGTCCAGGCGTCGTCGGGCTTCTCGTCGGACAGTACCGGGATGTAGCGGAAGCCGGGCAGGCGGCCTTCCCAGTCGCGCGCGAGCGCGTCGAGATAGAGCCCGGCGCGGTCGCGCGCGCCCCAGTAGAGCGTGATCGGGCGCTGCAAGCCGATGTGCAGTGCATGCTCGATGAGGCCCTTGATCGGTGCGAAGCCAGTGCCACCTGCCACCATCACGATCGGTCGGGCGGAGTCCTCGCGCAGCCAGAAGCTGCCGAGCGGACCTTCGAAGCGCAGGATCTCCTTCTCCTTCATGGCCTCGAAGACGTGGCGCGTGAAGCGGCCGCCATCGATGCGGCGGACATGCAGCTCGAGGTGGCCGGCGTCATGCGGGGCGTTGGCGATCGAGAAGCTGCGCCGGGCGCCGTCGGCGAGCAGGATGTCGATGTACTGGCCGGCGCGGAACTTGAAGGCTTCGCTGGCCGGCAGCTTGAGGTCGATCAGCATCACGTCGTCGGCCAGGCGCTGCAGCCGCTGCACGCGACAGGGCAGCTTGCGCACCGGGATGTCGTCCGCACGGCTTACATTGCGTGCCTCGATGACGAGGTCCGAGACCGGCTGCGCGCAACAGAACAGCGCGTAGCCCTCGGCGCGCTCGGCCTCCGGGAGGGCGCCTTCGGAGTGCGGGCCGTGTACCACCTCGCCTTCGAGTACCTTGCCCTTGCAGGCGCCGCAGGCGCCATCGCGGCAGCTGTGCGGGAGCAGCAGCCCCGCGCCAAGCGCGGCCTCGAGCACGGTCTGTCCGGCTTCGGCGTCGAATTGGTGGTTGCCGGGCTGAAGTGAAATCCGGTGGTTCATGGTGCGTGAGATAATGCCCTGATGAAAAGAGTCCTGATCGTTGGCAGTGGCGACGTGGCCCGGCGCGCACTGCCCTGGCTGACGCGTCGTTTTCGTGTTTTTGCGCTCGTTCGCAACCGCGAGGCATGCGCTCCGCTGCGTGCCGCCGGTGCCATCCCGATCGTGGCCGATCTCGATGATGCGCGCAGTCTGGCCCGTCTGGGTGGCGTCGCCGACGCCATCCTGCACTTTGCACCGCCGCCCGGCGCCGGTGAGGGCGACCCGCGGACGAAGCGCCTGCTGGCTGCGCTCGGAGCGCGCCGAAGTCTACCACAGGCCCTCGTATACATAAGCACGACAGGGGTTTACGGCGATTGTGCAGGTGCGCGGGTGGACGAGCTGCGGCCCTGTCGGGCGCAGACGGCACGTGCGCGGCGCAGGGTCGATGCAGAGCAGCGTCTGCGCGCTTTTGGCGGACGCACAGGGGTGCGGGTATCGGTGCTGCGCGCGCCTGGCATCTATGCGGCCGACCGCCTGCCGCTCGACCGGCTGCGGCGCGGTGATCCGGTGCTGTGTGCCGAAGACGATGTCCACACCAACCACATCCATGCCGTGGATCTCGCTCGCCTGGCCTGTCTGGCGCTCTTTCGTGCGCTCCCCGGTCGTGTGTATAACGTCAGCGACGATTCGGACATGAAGATGGGCGACTACTTCGATGCGGTGGCCGATACGTTCGCCCTCGCGCGGCCGCCTCGCCTCGATCGGCGGCAGATCGTCGAGCGACTGTCGCCCGTCACGCTGTCCTTCATGAGCGAATCGCGCCGGATCGACAACCGTCGCATGAAGCGGGAACTGCGTGCGCAGCTTGCCTATCCGACCATCTCTGCTGGCCTGGCTGCAGCGCGTGAGTGCGTCGTTGCGCCCGGCTGAGGCGCTGCCTACGGCTGCGCCGCCTGGCGACATCCTTTTTTCTGGAGCACGTTCTGCACATGCTGACTCTCAAGGCCTTGCACATCATCTTCGTCGTGAGCTGGTTCGCCGGCCTGTTCTATCTGCCGCGTCTGTTCGTCAATCACGCGATGGTCGACGACATCGCGACACGCGAGCGCCTGGCGATGATGGAGCTGAAGCTCTATCGCTTCATGACCCCGCTCGGCATCCTCGCCGTCGGCCTGGGGTTCTGGCTGTGGTTCGGCTACGGATTTGCCGGTGGCTGGCTGCATGTGAAGACCTTGCTCGTGCTGGTGCTCGTCGGCTACCACCTGTACTGCGGCCGGCTGATGCGCGACTTCGCCGCAGGCCGCAACGCCCGCTCGCATGTCTGGTACCGCGTGTTCAACGAGGTTCCGGTGCTGATCCTGTTCGTCGTCGTCTTCCTCGTTGTGCTCAAGCCGTTCTGATGGTGGGTTCAGGCAAGACGAAGGATCAGGAGGAGACACGATGCTGCAAGAGACAGCAGGCATGACGGACAGGCCGGTCGACCTGGCCGAGTACAACTGGCAAGCCCATTCGGTCCTCGTCGTCGATGACGAGGAGGGCATGCGCAACTTTCTCGAGCGCACGCTCGCGCGCCGCTGCGGCATGGTGCAGAGCGCGGGCGATGCCGAGCATGCGGCCGCGCTCATGGCGCGCCTGCATTTCGATCTGCTTGTGCTGGACATCGCGCTGCCGGGCAAGTCGGGCATCGAGTGGCTTCATGAGCTGCGCGAGCACGGCTATACCGGCGATGTGATCCTGATGACCGCGTTCGCCGACATGGAGACTGCGATCGACGCGCTACGGGGTGGTGCCTCCGACTTCATCCTCAAGCCTTTCCGGGTCGATCAGATCCTGAACTCGATCAAGCGCTGCTTCGAGCGCGCTCGTCTTGCGCGCGAGAACTTCGTGCTGCGCCGCGAGCTCGCCGGCCTGGCTGCCGATCCGATGGGGCTGGTGGGCCACTCGGCGGCGATCGAGCAGTTGCGCGGGCTAGTGCGGCGTGTCGGGCAGATGCCCAGCACGGTCCTGTTGCTCGGTGAGTCGGGCACGGGCAAGGAGGTCGTGGCGCGCGCATTGCACCAGACCAGTCCGCGTGCGCAACGGCCCTTCGTGCCGCTCAACTGCGCCGCGATCGCCTCGGAGCTGATCGAGAGCGAGCTGTTCGGTCATGTGAAGGGCGCGTTCACCGGAGCGGGCGAGAGCCGCAATGGCTTGTTCTACTACGCTCACGGTGGCACCTTGTTCCTGGACGAGATCAGCGAGCTGCCGCTGGCCATGCAGACCCGGCTGCTGCGCGTGATCGAGGAGCGCAAGCTGCGCCCGGTCGGTTCCGAGCGCGAGGTGCCGGTGGACGTGCGCATCATCGCCGCTTCCAATCGCGACCTTGCGGCCGAAGTCCAGGCCGGGCGCTTTCGCCAGGATCTCTACTATCGCCTTGCTGTGGTGGACATGCGCCTGCCGCCCTTGCGCGAGCGCGTCGAGGACATCCCCGATCTCATGCATCACTTCATGGGGCCGCTCGCGGTCCAGCTCGGCGTGGCGCCGCTGCCGCTGTCGCACGGCGTCGTCAGCCGCTTGCAGCGCTATGCGTGGCCGGGCAATGTGCGCGAACTGCGCAACTACGTCGAGCGTTCGATGATCCTCGGTTGCTTCGCCACCGATTGCTTCGCCGAGACAGACCACGACACCGCTCCGCCTGCGGACGAGCTCGAGCTCAGCTTGTCCGCGGTCGAGCGCCGCCACATCGAGCGTGTTACCGAGGCCTGTGCGGGCAACAAGACCGAGGCCGCACGCCGCCTGGGGGTGTCGCGCAAGACCCTGGAGCGCAAGTTCGCCGAGTGGGCCGAGGAGGCGCCTGCGCCTGATCTCGTGCGGCGTGCATGAGCCGGGCAGGCATCAACGGCGGGCGAGGCTGAGCGTGCCCGGGCTGGATTGGTTGCGCAGCTCGGTACGGGCCAAGCTGCTTTGCCTCGTGCTGGCGCCGCTGATGCTCGGTTTCCCCGTCATGATGGGGCTGGTGTGGTACTGGGGCGAGGCCTACTACCACCGTCTGATGGTGTCTCGTGTCGGCAGCGACCTGGTCACGGCCAACGCCTACTTCCAGCGCGTCATCGACGGTGTGGGCGGCGGTGTCGACGCGCTGGCGGCGTCACAGGCGCTGTCCGTCGCGCGCGAGGGCGATGCACTGCCGGCCTTGCTTGGGGCGCAGCAGACCCGGCTCGGACTCGACTTCCTCAACCTGCTAGATGCCGAAGGCCGCGTGTTGCACGCCGCGACCGGGACGGCGGCGGGCAGTGCGCGCAGCGCCTGGCCGATCGTCGCACGCGCGCTCGAGTCGGGCGGCGGCGCGGTGATCGAGCGCTTTGAGCCTGATGACCTGCTGGCGCTCGCGCCGGCGCTGCGCGAGCGCGCACGCCTGCCTTTGATCGCCACCGAGCGCGCGCAGCCCGACCTGCGCCTGGAAGAGTCGCGCGGTCTCGTCATCCACGCCGCGGCGCCGGTGCGCGATGCGCTTGGCAGGCAGGTCGGCGTGCTCGAGGGCGGCGTACTGCTCAATGGCAACCTCGGCTTCGTCGACACGATCAATGCCATCGTCTACCGCGAGGGGGCCCTGCCTGAGGGCAGCGAGGGTACGGCCACGCTCTTCGTCGATGACACGCGGATCGCCACCAATGTGCGTCTGTTCGCGGATGTGCGCGCGCTCGGCACGCGGGCGTCGGCAGAGGTGCGCGAGCATGTGCTCGGCCAGGGGCGGACCTGGCTGGAGACCGCCTTTGTCGTCAATGACTGGTACGTGTCGGGCTACGAGCCCGTACTCGACAGTCGCGGTGAGCGTGTGGGCATGCTCTATGTCGGGTTTCTGGAAGCCCCTTTCCGCGCGGCCAAGCGCATGTCCTTGCTCATCGTCGCGGTGGTGTCCTTGCTGGTGAGCTTCATCGGCGCCCTGCTGACGCTGCACTGGGCGTGCAGCATCTTCCGCCCGATCGAGCGCATGCATGCCACCATCGAGTGCGTCGACGGCGGCGACGAGGCTGCGCGCGTCGGCAGCGTGGGCAGCCGCGACGAACTGGGCCGCCTGGCTGCTGCGCTGGATCACCTGCTCGACGGCCAGGCCGCGCAGCGCGGCGAGCTGCAGGCCCTCAATGCGTCGCTCGATCGCAAGGTGGCCGAGCGCACGGCCGATCTCGCTGCTGCCAATGAGGATCTGCGGGCCGCGCAGCACCGCCTCGTGATGAGCGAGAAGCTCGCGGCCATCGGGGAGCTCACTGCGGGGGTCGCGCACGAGATCAGCAACCCGACGGCGGTGATCCAGGGCAACCTCGACGTGTTGCGCGAGGAGCTGGGGCCGGCGGCCCGCCCGGTTGCCAACGAGATCCGCCTCATCCATGAGCAGGTGCACCGCATCCGCCTGATCGTGACCAAGCTGCTGCAGTTTGCCCGCCCCGGTGAGTTTGCCGGCTACGTCGAGGCGGTCGATGTCAATGCCGCGCTTGCCGACTGCCTGGTGCTTACCCGCCAGCACCTGGCGCGCAGCGAGGTGCAGCTGGTGCAGCGCCTCGAGGCGCGTTGTCCGGTGTTGATCAACCTGCAGGAGTTGCAGCAAGTGTTGATCAACCTCATCGTCAACGCCGTGCAAGCGATGCCCGAGGGCGGTACGCTGACGCTCGAGACGGCGGATCGCGATCCCGCCACCGATGCAGCCGGTGTCGTCATCGTCGTCCGCGATACGGGCAGAGGCATCGCGCGGGAAGACATGGCGCGCATCTTCGACCCCTTCTTCACCACCAAGAAACGCCAGGGCACAGGGTTGGGGCTGTCGATCAGCCATACCCTGGTCGAGCGCTACGGCGGACGCATCGGCGTTGACAGCGAACCCGGCCAGGGCAGTGCCTTCATCGTCAGCCTGCTTGCCGAGCCGGTCTATCGCCGTGACGCTGCGCCGGACAATGCCGCCAGCGGTGCGCCCATCCACCCCTAACCCAATGGAACATGCAGCAAGATGAAACTGATCGGGTTCGCCGGCTGGTCCGGCAGCGGCAAGACCACGCTCGTCGAGCAGGTGGTCGGCGTGCTGAGCGCACGCGGTCTCGTCGTGTCGCTGGTCAAGCATGCGCACCATAGCTTCGATATCGACCATGCTGGCAAGGACTCCTGGCGTCATCGCCAGGCCGGCTGCCGTGAGGTGCTGGTGAGTTCGGCGCAGCGCTGGTCGCTCACCCGCGAGCTGCGCGGGCAGCCCGAGGCCACGCTCGATGAGTTGCTTGCCCATCTGGGGCCCTGCGATCTGGTGTTGGTCGAGGGTTTCAAGCGCGCACAGATTCCCAAGATCGAGGTGCATCGGGCGGTCGTTTCCGAGCCATTGCTGCATCCGGACGACCCGCACATCATCGCTGTCGCCACCGATGTCGACCTGGTCACGCCCTTGCCGCGGCTGAACATCAACGACCCCGTGAAGGTGGCCGACTTCATCGTCGACTGGATGCAGGGCTGAGTCCGCTCGCCCTCGTGCAGGAGGCCTGCTTCAGTCCAGGGTGAGTACGCGGCCGAGCGGCGATAGATCGTAGCCGCTCAGGCGCAGTGACAGGGACTGCGCGCGGGCGTTGCCGTAGGCGCTGAGCAGGTCCTGGAACAGGCGGCGGAACAGGATGTCGCGCGGCAGTGCGAGATCGAAGGCCTCCCAGCCCAGGGGCAGGAAGCCCAGTCCGAACTCCGCCGCCGCCGCGCGCGTGCCCGGTGCACAGTCGGCGTCCTCGCGTGCGACCACCGCAGCGGCTTCGCGCTCGCTGCGTGCTTCTGCCACCACGCTGCAATCGGCGGCGGAAAACCCGCGGCTGGCGAGGGCCGACTCCAGGAAGTGGCGCGAGCCGGCGCCGGTCTGGCGCATCGCCCAGCGGTAGTCGAAAGCAACAAGCGTCTCGAGACCGTCGACCTCCAGCCCGCGGCGCAGGATCACGCCCTGCTCACGCAGGGCCAGGCGCACCAGGGTCCAGCCGCGACTGGCGCCGAAGCGGCGCAACAGGAGCGCATGCTGCTGCGCGCTGTGCTCGACCCCGCCCCAGTGCAGCGCACACACGTTGGCTCGACGGCGTGCGAGCAGCTCCAGGCCGGTGAGCGTGCCGGTGGGGCTGTAGGCGACCAGGCCTTCGGCGCCGAGTTGGGCGGCCAGCGCCGCGGTGGTCGCGGCCAGCAGCGGGTCGTCACTGCCGGTGATCAGCAGGCGGTCGGTGAGTGCGCCACCATGGGCCTGCTCGAGCAGCCACTCCTCCAGCAAGGCGCGCGGGAACAGCCACTTGCCGCCGATGCGTGCGGCCGGAATCTCGCGGCTATTGGCGAGCTCGTAGAGCTTCTTCTCGTTGAGCTGCAGGAAGCTGGCCGCTTCGCGCGCGGTCAGGCAGGCTGCCGGGAGCGCGACATCCTGCGGTGCACGCTGTGTCAAGGCCGGGTCCGTCACCCGCTTGTCCCTGTCAGCCATGGCCTGCGGGCAGCTCCTGCCCTGCAGCGGCGAGTTCGTCGCGGGTGTTGATGTTGCGGAAGGCAGCCTCCTCGTCGTCGAAGCTCACCTCGACCACGTCGAGGCTGCCGTACCAGCGATCGATCCTGCGTCCGCCGCTGGCGAGGAAAGTGCCGAGGTGCTCGGCGAGATCGCGCCGGCACAGGCAGAACACCGGGTGGGGTTGGTCGAAGGTCTTTGCCACGGCAAGCTGTGCATTGGCTGCATGCAGTGCGCTGGCGAGACGCTCGACAAGGTCATGGGGCAGGAAGGGCGAGTCGCAGGGCGCGGTGACGACCAGGGGGTGCCGAGCGCGCGTGAGTGCTGCATGCAGCCCGGCCAGCGGCCCCGCGAATCCGCCGATGTCGTCGCCGAATACCGGATAGCCGAATGCTTGCCAGGCTTCGAGGTTCTGGTTGGCGTTGATGATCAGCGCATCGACCTGGGGGGCGAGGCGCTCGAGCGCATGTGCGGCCATCGGCCGTCCGGCGAGCTCGACCAGACCCTTGTCGACGCCGCCCATCCGGCTGCCCTGGCCGCCCGCCAGTAGCACGCCGGTGATGCGCCGATCGGCGGCGCGGCCGGAGTCCGGGAGGCCGGCAGGCGTCGTTGTCGCGGTCATCGTCTGGGCTCCATCGGTACGCGGTTGGCTTTGTTTGTGGTGGCTTCAGTCGCGCTCGAAGCGGTCGGCGCCGGTGAAGAGCAGGTAGTGCTTGCCCTGTGCGCGCCCGATCATGGTGAGGCCGATGCGCTGCGCGATCTGCCAGCCCATGTGGGTGAGGCCGGAGCGCGAGACAAGGAAGGGGATGCCCATCTGCGCCGTCTTGATCACCATCTCGGAGGTCAGCCGGCCGGTGGTGTAGAAGATCTTGTCTCCGCCATCCAGGCCGTCGAGCCACATCTGCCCGGCGATCGCGTCCACCGCGTTGTGGCGACCGACGTCCTCGAAGAACATCAGGATCTCGCACCCGCCCGGCGTGGCCTGGGCGAGGGCGCAGCCGTGCACGGCGCCAGCCTGCTTGTAGATGGACTCATGGTGACGTACCGCGTCCATCAGCGCATACAGGGTCGACTGTCTGAGCGTGCGCTCATGGGCCAGGCGGATCTGGTCGATCTCGTCCATCAGCCCGCCGAACACCGTACCCTGGCCGCAGCCGGTGGTGACGGTGCGGCTGCCGAGCTTGTCGTCGAGGTCGCGCAGCCCGGCGCGGGTGGTCACCGACACGGCGTCGACCTCCCAGTCGACCTGGACCGCGGCGATCTCGTCCAGCGCGCGCACCAGGCGCTGGTTGCGCAACCAGCCGATGGTGAGCGCCTCGGGCGCTGCGCCGAGGGTCATGAGGGTGACGATCTCGCGCTTGTCGACATACAGCGTGAGCGGGTGTTCGCCGGCAATCGAGGTCGGCACGACGTCGCCGTGTTCGTTGATCGCCGGGATGTCGACCGTGAGCGGGCGGCTGGCCTGGCTCAGCAGGGGAGGATTCGGGGGAGGCGCATTCATGGGCGGATCGCTTGTTGCACGCGGGGCTGCAGGCCCTGGAGCAGAAGATTGTAGCGGCAAGCGGGGCGCTGCGTGGCGGTGCTACGATCACCGGGCTGCAGTGCTCGATGGTCGCCGGCTCGAGGCTGCGGACGTATGCTGTAGACAGAGTTCGGTTCCACAAGTCAGGTGAAGAGTCATGAACGAGTTTCCGATCGCGGTGATCATGGAGTGTCGCCGCCTGAACAATCCCTGGGTGGATGAGGCCTGGGAGGCGGTCGGGGTGGTGCCGGCCTTCGCCGACCCCGGACCCGGGGTCGCCGAGATCGTCTCCGAGCCGGAGCGGCGGCAGTGGCGGATTGGCGGTCACGCGCTGGCGCTCTTTCGTGACGAGGTGGACAACTATTTCCTCAACATGAGCTCGCCGATTCCCAAGGTGTTCGTGATGTGGCGCAAGGAAGGCGGCCAGGCGCTGCCTGCTGCCGTGTCAGTGAGCTATGGTGAGGCGGCGCGCTGGCTGGACTCGGGCGAGCAGGTCGATGGGGTGGCGATGTCGCGTGAGATCGCCGACTGGGTGGGCGATTTCGTCAATACCCATTACAAGCCAGCTCCGCGTCGCAAGGTGAGGCGCAATGACCCGCTTGCGCAGGACAGGAGGCCGCAGTGAGCGGTGGCTTCCTGTCGCGCTGGTCGAAGCGCAAGCTCGCAGCGGGGGGCGCGCCCGTGCGCCCTGTTGCCGAGCCGCCGGTTACGGTCGCGGATCGAGCTGCCGATGGCGGGCTGGACGAACATGCGGATGCCGCCCTTGCCGTTCCGGCGCCCGCGGCGGTCGAACTGCCCCCGGTTGAAGCGCTGACGCTGGCGTCGGACTTCACCGCCTTCCTCAAGGAGGAGGTCAGCGAGGCCGTGCGCCGCCAGGCGCTCAAGAAGCTCTTTGCCGACCCGCATTTCAACCGCATGGACGGGCTGGACGTCTATATCGACGACTACAACATCGCCGACCCGATCCCGCCGAACTTGATGGAAAAGCTCAAGCATGCGCGCGAGTGGCTGGGGGATGCGCCGCCTGCAGAGCAGACGGAGGCGCCCGGCGAAACTCTGGATACACCCGCTGCCGCGTCCGCAGCGGGCCTATCCGAGGAGCTCGTGCCCGAGGGCGCCTCGACGCCCCCAGCCGGCGAGCAGGCGTCGGCTGCAGGCCTTGCCGAAGCTGCGCCTGCAGCCGGGAGCGCGGCCGAGGGGCAGACCAACGGCGCTGCCTGGGAGGCGTAGCCGGCCCGGTGGGACAAAACGGGGCGTCTGGGACAATTTGTCTGTACTGAGACCAGTTGGCGCCCCAGGGTGGTCTTTTGCGGTTTGTTTTGTGGTCCAGGGTTCCGTTTTGGCTGGCCCGCCGAGTGCTTCGAATCGGTGGATTAAACGGACGAATCGATGCACGACAATCAAGAGCGGATCCGCCTCTGCGACTGTAATCGCAGTTTCTCGCTGGACGCCGGGCAGCTTGCTGCTGCCGGCGTCGTTGCGTCCTGTCACCACGCGCTGTGCGCCCAGGACTTGCCTGTGGTGGACGCAGACCTTGCCGCCGGGCGCACGGTCTTCGTGTCCTGTACGCAGGAAACCGCGCTGTTCGGCGAACTGGCCGACACGCACGAGGCCGGTCAGCGCATCCACTTCTTCAACCTGCGCGAGAACGCCGGCCGCTCGGCCGAGTCGGCGCAGGCGGCGCCCAAGCTGGCCGCGCTGATCGCGGCAGCGACCACCTTGCCCGCGCCCGAGCCCGTGCCCGCGGTGCAGATGCAGGCTGGGCGCAGCCTGTTGATCATCGGTGAAGCAGGCGCCGCGCTTGGCTGGGCAGAACGCCTGGCAGGCAGCTTCGATCCGGCGGTGCTCATAACCCAGCGTGCTGGCGAAGTCGAACTGCCCGCGGCCAATGAGTACCCGGTGTGGTCGGGCAAGGTGCTGAGCTTGTCCGGTCACCTCGGCGAATTCGAGCTGCAATGGCAGCAGCGCAATCCGATCGACCTCGAACTTTGCGTGCGCTGCAACGCCTGTGTGAAGGCCTGTCCCGAGGGCGCGATCGGTTTCGACCTGCAGGTCGATGTCGACGCCTGTCGCGGCCACCGCGCCTGCGTCGCCGCCTGTGGCGAGATCGGCGCGATCGATTTCGCGCGCACCGATACGGCGCGCAGCGAGCGCTTTGACCTCGTGCTCGACCTGTCCGTCGAGCCTCTGCTCAAGCGCATCGAACTGCCCGACGGCTACGCGGCGCCGGGCCGCGATCCCTTCGAGCAGGCGCTGGCGGTGCAGTCGCTGGGCGAGTTCATCGGCGAGTTCGAGAAGCCGCGCTACGTTGCCTTCGACGCGGGCCTGTGCGCGCACAGCCGCGCCAGGAAGACGGGCTGTACCAACTGCATCGAGGTCTGCGCCACCGAGGCAATCCGTTCCAACGGCGACGTAATCGCCGTTGATCCCTGGTTGTGCAAGGGCTGTGGCACCTGCAGCACGGTGTGTCCGTCGGGTGCGCTGGGCTTCCAGTTTCCGCGCGTGCCCGATGTAGGCCTGCGTGTGAAGACCCTGCTTTCTGAGTACGCCCGCACGGGTGGCCGCGACGCCTGCATCGTGTTTCACGCTGCAGAGGACGGTGCCGCTGCCATTGCCCGTCTTGCGCGCCGTGGTCGCGGCCTGCCTGCGCGCGTGATCCCGGTCGAGGTGTGGAGCGCGGATGCGGTCGGGCTGGACCTGATGCTCGGTAGCCTGGCGCTGGGGGCCTGCCAGGTCGCCGTACTCGCTGCCGGCAGTCACGACGCCGCGCCACTCAAGGCCCAGGCCGGCTACGGCCAGACCATCCTGTCTGCACTCGGCTACGCGGGCGAGCATCTGCGCATCATCGAGGCCGATGCCGAGGACTGGCAGGCACTGGAGCGCGTCCTGTGGTCGTGGACGCCCGCAACCGGCGTTGCCGTGCCGGCGCGTTTCCGCCTGCTGCCGAAGAAGCGCGAGACGCTGGACTTCGCGCTCCGCCACCTTGTCCAACACGCTCCCGCGGCGCAGGCCGCGCCGGGCTTGCCCGCCGCGATCGCACTGAAGGCCGGCGCGCCCTTCGGTCAGGTCGTCGTGTCCGACGCATGCACGCTGTGCATGGCCTGTACCGGCGCCTGTCCGGCTGGCGCCCTGCGTGCTGCGACCGACAGCTACCGGCTCGACTTCATCGAGCGCAACTGCCTGCAGTGCGGCCTGTGCGTCGCCTCCTGTCCGGAGTCGGCGCTGGCGCTCGAACCCCGCCTGGCGCTGGGCGAGGAGGCGCGTCGGGCGCGTGCCCTGCGTGAGGCCGACATGTGCCACTGCACCGCCTGTGGCAAGGCGATGGGGGCCACGCCGCTGATCGAATCCATGATCGCCCGCCTGTCCGGGCATTCCATGTTCGCCACCGAGGTTGAGCGCGCCCGCCTGCGCATGTGTGCGGACTGCCGTGTCATCGACATGATGAAGTCCGAATCGACCTCAAGTTCGGCCGTGAAGGCCTGGGATCTGTCCGAATGAGCGCCGCTACCATCCCCGTCCATGCCCAACCCAGCTGGTCCGAAGAGGACCGTGCTCGTGCCGAGCACTACGCACTGCTTGCGCGCCTGCTCCATGGCGCGCCGGATGCGCCGCTGCTGGCTGCGCTTGCAGCGGCGGCGAGCGCCCTCGGCGGTACGGCCGGCGCCTTGCCGCAGGCCTGGGCCGCACTTGGCGCTGCGGCTGGTGCGCCCTTGCAGGGGGTATGCGACGAATTCAACGCCCTCTTCATCAGCGTTGGCAAGCCGGCGGTGATGGCCAATGGCTCGTGGTACCTGACCGGCTTCCTGCAAGAGGAACCGCTAGCCGAACTGCGTGCCGACCTCGCCGAGCTCGGGCTTGGCCGTCGCGCCGGGGTGACGGAAACCGAGGACCACATCGCCGCGCTCGCCGAGGTCATGCGCCACCTGGTGCTGACCGGGCCTGACGAGGCGGGCCTGCAGCGCCAGCGCGCGTTCTTCGCGCGCCACATCGCGCCCTGGTATGCCGATTTTGCACATGCCCTGGCGCAGGCGCCCGGGGCGGACTTTTACGCGAAGGTGGGTGCCTTGCTGCTGGCCTTCATGGACATCGAGCGCGAGGCGTTCGACATGCTGGAGGTGTCCGCCTGACGGGCGGATGCCGATTCTTTGTTGGGGGGGAGATCGATGATGAAAGACGACACGACGAAATTGTCCCGGCGGAACTTCCTGATGGCCGTCGGTGCGGGCAGTGCCGCAAGCGCCGCCGCGGTGGCGACGGCAGCGACCCAGGCCGTACCGCAGGCGGCGGCCGTGGTCGAGGATGCACGCCGCGAGGCTGCAGAGCAGGGCACCAGCGCGCACATGCGCAATTACTACCGCACCGCGCGGATCTGAGGAGGACGCCACGATGCTGACCAAGAAATCCGCTGCGACTGCCGGCAGTGCGCGTCGCCTGCGCGGCGCGGCAGCGCGGCCGCTGGGCCAGACCATGGATCGGCGCGCCTTCCTGAAGCGCTCGGGCCTGGGCGTGGGCGCGGGGGCGATCGCCACCCAGCTGCCCTACAACCTCATCGGTGCGGCAGACGCTGCGGCCGCGGGCGTGTCACGCAGCGACGGCCCCGCCGAAGTGCGTCGTACCGTATGCACCCACTGCTCGGTCGGCTGTTCGACCGATGCCATCGTGCGCAATGGCGTGTGGGTGCATCAGGAGCCGGTGTTCGATTCGCCGATCAACCTCGGCGCGCACTGTGCCAAGGGTGCGGCGCTGCGCGAGCACGGCCACGGCGAGCACCGCCTGAAGTACCCGATGAAGCTGGTCGACGGCAAGTACCAGCGCATGTCCTGGGAGCAGGCGCTGAACGAGGTCGGCGACCGCCTGCTCAGGATCCGCGAGGAGTCCGGCCCGGACGCCGTGTATTGGATCGGTTCATCGAAGCACAACAACGAGCAGGCCTACCTGCTGCGCAAGTTCGTGTCCTTCTGGGGCACCAACAACTGCGACCACCAGGCGCGCATCTGCCACTCCACCACGGTGGCGGGCGTGGCGAACACCTGGGGTTACGGTGCGATGACGAACTCCTACAACGACATGCAGTTCTCCAAGGCGGCGCTTTATATCGGCTCGAATGCGGCCGAGGCCCACCCGGTGTCGATGCTGCACATGCTGCATGCCAAGGAAAACGGCTGCAAGATGGTCGTCGTGGACCCGCGCTTCACGCGCACGGCGGCGAAGGCGCACCAGTACGTGCGCATCCGCTCGGGCACCGACATCCCCTTCATCTGGGGCATGCTGTACCACATCTTCAAGAACGGCTGGGAAGACCAGAAGTACATCGACGACCGCGTCTTCGGCCTGGAGAAGGTCAAGGAAGAGATCATGACCTGGACGCCCGAGCGCGTGCAGGAAGTGACCGGTATTCCGGAAGACCAGGTGTTCAAGGTCGCCGAGACGCTGGCCATGAACCGGCCCTCGACCGTTGTGTGGTGCATGGGCCAGACCCAGCACACCGTCGGCAACGCCAACGTGCGCGCGATGTGCATCCTGCAGCTGGTGCTCGGCAACGTCGGCGTATCGGGTGGCGGCACCAACATCTTCCGCGGTCACGACAACGTGCAGGGCGCGACCGACGTCGGCCCCAACCCGGATTCGCTGCCTGGCTACTACGGCCTGGCCGCCGGTTCGTGGAAGCACTGGTGCAAGGTGTGGGGCGTCGATTACGAGTGGGTCAAGGCCCGCTACGCCTCCGAGGAACTGATGACCAAGTCGGGCATCACCGTGTCGCGCTGGATCGACGGCGTGACCGAGAACAAGGAGCTGATCGACCAGCCCAGCAACCTGCGCGCAGTCGTGTATTGGGGCCATGCGCCCAATTCGCAGACGCGCGGCGCCGAGATGGTCGAGGCCATGAAGCAGCTCGACACCCTGGTGGTGATCGACCCCTATCCGTCGGCGACTGCGTCAATGGCGGCGATGGTGCGCAAGGATGGCGTGTACCTGTTGCCGGCCTGCACCCAGTTCGAGACCACTGGCTCGTGTACTGCGTCGAACCGGTCCATTCAGTGGCGCGAGAAGGTCATCGAGCCGCTGTTCGAGTCCAAGCCCGACCACACCATCATGTACGCCTTCGCGAAGAAGTTCGGCTGGGCGGACGAGCTGGTGAAGAACATCAAGGTCGACAAGGACGCCCAGGGCTGGGACGAGCCGAACATCGAGGACATCCTGCGCGAGATCAACCGCGGCACCTGGACCATCGGCTACAGCGGCCAGTCGCCCGAGCGCCTCAAGCTGCACATGAAGAACATGCACACCTTCGACGTCAGGACGCTGAAGGCGGCCGGCGGCCCTTGCGACGGCGAGTACTTCGGCCTGCCGTGGCCGTGCTACGGCAACCCGGAGATGAAGCACCCGGGCACGCCCAACCTTTATGACACCTCCAAGCACGTCATGGACGGCGGCGGAAATTTCCGCGCCAACTTCGGCGTGGAGAAGGACGGCGTATCGCTGCTGGCCGCCGAGGGCTCGGCCTCCAAGGGCGCCGACCTGCAGATGGGCTACCCCGAGTTCGATGACGTGCTGCTCAAGAAGCTGGGCTGGTGGGACGAACTCACCGACGCCGAGAAGCAGGCGGCGGAAGGCAAGAACTGGAAGACCGACCTGTCGGGCGGGATCATCCGCGTGGCGATGAAGAACCATGGCTGCCACCCTTTTGGCAACGCCAGAGCGCGTGCGCTGGTGTGGAACTTCCCCGACCCGGTGCCGCTGCACCGCGAGCCGATCTACTCGCCGCGGCCCGACCTGGTCGAGAAGTACCCGACCCATGACGACAAGATGAAGTTCTGGCGCCTGCCGACGCTCTACAAGTCGATGCAGGACAAGGTCAAGAACATCTCCAGCGAATACCCGCTGATCATGACCTCCGGCCGTCTGGTGGAGTACGAGGGGGGCGGGGAGGAAACGCGCTCCAACCCCTGGCTGGCCGAACTGCAGCAGGAGATGTTCGCCGAGGTGAACCCCAAGGACGCCAACGATGCGGGCTTTCGCAACGGCGAGTACATCTGGGTCGAGTCGCCGACCAAGGCGCGCCTCAAGGTGCGTGCCCAGGTCACCCAGCGTGTTGCTCCGGGCACGGTGTTCCTGCCCTTCCATTTCTCCGGCTGGTGGCAGGGCCAGGACATGCTCAAGTACTACCCCGATGGCGCGGCACCGATCGTGCGTGGCGAGGCGGTCAACACCGCCACGACCTATGGCTACGACCCGGTGACGATGATGCAGGAAACCAAGACCACCCTGTGCCGCGTGAGCAAAGCGTAAGGGCGAGGAGAGAACACGATGGGACGCATGAAATTTCTCTGTGACGCCGAGCGCTGCATCGAATGCAACGGCTGTGTCACTGCGTGCAAGAACGAGCACGAGGTGCCTTGGGGCGTGAACCGCCGCCGGGTGGTGACGATGAACGACGGCGTGCCGGGCGAGCGCTCGATCTCGGTCGCCTGCATGCACTGCTCGGATGCGCCGTGCATGGCGGTATGCCCGACCGACTGTTTCTACAAGACCGAAGACGGCGTGGTGCTGCACGACAAGGACAAGTGCATCGGCTGCGGCTACTGCTTCTTCGCCTGTCCGTTCGGGGCGCCGCAGTTCCCCAATGGCCAGGCGGCCTTCGGTGCGCGCGGCAAGATGGACAAATGCACCTTCTGTGCCGGCGGCCCCGAGGAAACCGGCTCGCAGGCGGAGTACGACAAGTACGGCTCAAACCGTCTGGCCCAGGGCAAGCTGCCCTTGTGCGCCGAGATGTGTTCGACCAAGGCCCTGCTGGCTGGTGACGCCAACGTGGTGGCCGACATCTTCCGCGAGCGCGTGCTGCGCCGCGGCACGGGCGCCGAGGTGTGGGGCTGGGATGCGGCCTACGGCGGTGGCGAGCAGAAGCGCGAGCGCAAGCGGGAGGGGCAATCATGAGCCGCCACCCTTTGAAGCGTCTGCCTGTGCTCGTGCTGGCGGGGGTGCTGTCTGCCGGCTTGTCGGCCTGTGGCGAGGTGCCGCAGGTCACCGTGTACGAGCAGGGGCAGTACCGCGGCAAGACCGACACCCGGCCCTGGGAAGACAGCGAGTTCAAGGGTGACCGCGCGGCCTGGGAGAAGGCGCTCAAGCAGCGTGCCCGCAACCAGTCCGAGTACAACCGCATCCAGTGAGGAGAGCACCATGACGATACGCATGATGCGGGCGCAGGGCGGCGGGTTCGCCGCACTGCTGCTCATGCTCCTGCTGTGGGCGTTCGCCCTGCCGCTGCATGCGGCCGAGCGGCCCGCCGGCAGCAGCGCGGCGGATCAGGCCGAGCGCCAGGTCGAGCGTCCGCTCAACAACGCACCGGTGTGGCGTGCGGTGCGCTCGGGCGAGGTGCACACCACCAATGTGCGAGGCCCCGAGGCGGGCGTGCTGATCCAGAGCGAGGGCAACACCTGGCGTCAGCTCAGGAACGGGCCGATCACGCAGTACGGTGGCTGGCTGTTGATCCTGGTGCCTTCGGCGATCGTGCTGTTCTGGCTGGTCAAGGGCACGATCAGGCTGCACCAGCCACGCACGGGACGCCTCATGAAGCGCTTCTCCGCCTTCGAGCGTTTCATCCACTGGGGCACTGCGATCACCTTCCTGGTGCTGGCGGTGACCGGGTTGGCCATCCTGTTCGGCAAGCATGTGCTGCTGCCGATCTTCGGCCATGGTGTGCTCGCTGCGCTGCTCGACGTCGGCAAGACGGTGCACAACTACGTCGGCCCGGCCTTCGGGGTGTTCGTCGTGCTGATGATCCTGACCTTCCTGCGTGATAACGTCTGGCAGGCGATCGACGCGGTGTGGATCCGTCGTGCAGGCGGTGTGCTCGACGGCAGCCATGTCCCATCGGGACGCTTCAACTTCGGCGAGAAGACATGGTTCTGGATCGGCGTCACCTTCCTCGGGCTGGCAGTGGTCATCTCGGGCCTGATCCTGGATTTCCCCAACATTGGCGAGTGGACGCGTTCCGACATGCAGACAGCCAACATCGTGCACGCGATCGGCGCCATCCTGCTGCTGGGGCTGTCATTCGGCCATATCTACATGGGTACGCTGGGCGTGGAAGGTGCCTACGAGTCGATGAAGACCGGCTACGTGGATGAGACCTGGGCGAAGGAGCACCACGAAATCTGGTATCAGGACATCAAGGCGGGCAAGTCCGGGCATCCCTGATCGCCTGCCAGGGGCGCACCACTGGGCTGCGCCCCTGCCGATGGCTTTGATCCGGGCCTGCTCCTGACCTCCCTCTGGCCCGGATTATTTGGCCCCGGTGCGGATCGACCGCGCCGGGGCCTTGTTTTATCCGTCGCCGTTCGTTCCCGGGGCTCCTGCGCGCGCGTGCTGCAAGCCTTCGATGGCCCGCTGTGCGTGCGGTGGGGGCATCCTTAACCAGTGGCGGATCTCGGCAGTGGGCAAGGGCTGTGCAAACAGGAAGCCCTGGGCCACGTTGCAGCCGTGGCGGGCGAGGAAGCGCAGTTGCAGTTCGGTCTCGACGCCTTCCGCCACCACGCGCATGCCCAGGCTGTGGGCGAGGGCAATGGTGCCGCGGACGATGGCTGCGTCATCATTGTCTTCGGCCAGGTCGATGACGAAGCTCTTGTCTATCTTGAGTTCGGAGATCGGGAAGCGCTTGAGCAGCGACAGGGACGAGTAGCCGGTACCGAAATCGTCGACGGCCACGCCGACGCCGAGCGCGTGGACGCGGTGCAGCAGTTCGGCGACACGTTCCGGATCGTGCATTGCAGTGGACTCCGTTACCTCGATCTTGAGCTGGCGCGGGTCCATGCCGCTGTCGCGGAGCGCGTGGCGGATGGTGTCGACCACGCTCATGTCGGTGCATTGGCGCACCGATACATTGACCGCGATCGGCACGGGCACCAGGCCGTCCGCACTCCAGCGCGCCGCCTGGTGCGTGGCGGCGTTGAGCACCCACTCGCCGATGTTCGTGATCAGGCCGCTTTCCTCGGCGGCGGCGATGAAGAGGTCCGGGCGCACCAGGCCGCTGCCTGGTCGGTGCCAGCGGATGAGCGACTCGAGCCCGGCCAGGCGCCCGCTGCGGATGTCGATCTGGGGCTGGTAGAAGAGCTCGAATTCGTCATTGCCCAGGCCCTTGCGCAGTGCTGCTTCCAGGTTCAGGCGGTCGCGCGACCAGGTGTTCATCTCGGGCGAGTAGAAGGTGTAGCGGCTGCCGCCCTCGAGCTTGCCGCGGTACATCGCCTTGTCGGCCATCGATAGCAGGGTCTCGGCGTCGCTGCTGTCGGCGGGGCCGACGCTGATGCCGATGCTGCACGACAGCACCAGCCCGGATTCGCCTTGGGTCTCGACCTCGCGCTCGAGCAGGTCGAGCAGCTTGCCGGCCACTGCCACCACTGCGCTGCGGTCGCGCAGGTGATCCATCAGGATGATGAACTCGTCACCGCCCCAGCGCGCGACCGTGTCACCGCTGCGTACCGAGGCTGTCAGGCGCTCGGCCACCACCTGAAGCACCTGGTCGCCGACGTAATGGCCCAGGCTGTCGTTGATGCGCTTGAAGCGGTCAAGGTCGACGAACAGCAGGGCGACCAGGCTACCTCGGCGCTGGGCGTTCGCCAGCGCCTGGTGCAGGCGGTCGAGGAGCAGGGCGCGGTTCGGTAGCCCCGTGAGCACGTCGTGGGTGGCTTCATGCTGCAGGCGCGCGGTGATGGCGAGGGTCTCGGTGACATCGTGGAACACGAGCACCGCACCCTCGCCCTCTCCGCCCACCGGTGTTGCGGTCAGGCGCAGCGCATGATGCTTGCCGCTGACGGCTTGCCAGGCGATCGGTTCGGGCAGGCGGATGGCCTGCCGATGCTTGAGGCAGCCGAGGATGGTTTCGACCACTACCGCGCTCTGGTCGGTGAAGTCGCGGATGAGTTCGCCCACCGGGGTGCCGCGTGCGCTGTCCAGGGTCGCCCCCGTCAGGCGCTCGGCGACCGGGTTGAGCAGTACGACGCGGGCATCCTCGTCGATCGTCAGGACAGCGTCGGCGATCGAACGCAGGGTGGCGTCGGCGTCGTGGCGGGCCTGGGCGAGCGAACCCTGGGTGTGGCGAAGCACCGACAGGAACCAAAGCGCACCCCCCAGCAGCAGGCCCGCCATGGCGCTGGCTGGCGGTATCCATAGCTGGAATGCGCCCAGGACTGCCCCCGACAGCAGGGGCGGCATCAGCAGCAGGCCGCCGAGCAGGAGCTTGCCTCGTGTCCCTGCTTGTGGCCGGAGCAGTGCTGCCAGGCTGATCACGGTCAGGCAGAGGGCGAGGGCGAGGCCGGCTGCTGCGCTGTTGTAGGTCAGCCCGCTGCGCAATGCCTCGAACGCACGGGCGTGGAACTCGACCGCCGGCATGTTGCCACCGTGTGCCGCACTGGGGGTCGCCAGGCCTGCGTCGATACCGCTTGCAGTGGTGCCGATGAATACCGTGCGGCCTTCGAGGCGGCGTACCTGCTCTGGGCGGCTCAGCAAGGTGTAATAGGACACCACCTCGGGCCGTCCGCGCGTGTCCGGAAACGGCAGCAGCAACTCGCCTTGGCGGACCCAGAGCGGACGCTGGACGACCTGTTGCAGGCCTGCCCGGGCGCGCGCATTGAGTCCTGAAGGCTCGCCGCTGCCAGGGTGCCTTAATGCTGCGACTGCGAGTGCATCCCAGCGTGGCTGGCCACTGCCGGCAAGGCGGTAGGTGCGACGGGAAAGGCCGTCAACATCGATTTCGACGTCGACATGACCGAGCGCAGCGGCGCTTGCGCGCAGGGTGTCGACAGGCAGCAGCTCGGACATGCCTTCCGTGGCGGTGCCTGCATGGGGTGCGACGGCAAGGATCACGCGGCCCGACGCCTGCATGGCCTCTGCCAGCTCGGCGTCGCCAGGAGCGCTTTCGGGAAACAGGATGGCCATGGCGATCGACGAGACACCGACCGCGGTCAGGCGGTCGATGAGTTCCGCGTGTACCGCACGGTTCCAGGGCCAACGCCCCATGGCGGCGAGCGTCGCCTCGTCGATGGCGATCACGGTCGACTCGGTGGGCAGTGCGGGGGCTCGGAACCACGGCTCCAGGGTGTCGAACAGCAGCAGGTCTGTGCGCTGGATGACCCCCGGCGGAAAGAGTGCGAGCGCACAGGCAAACAGTGCCGAGACCAGCCAGCCGGATCGGCGCCCGAGTGCGGTGGGGCGCCAGCGCAGGGTCATAGCGCGAGCAGCAGCGGCAGCAGGATCAGCAGTGCGCGCCAATGGTTATGCGGCACTTCGAGTTGCTGTGGCGTGCCCCAGGGGCCCATGGGCGCCGCGGCCGCCTGACTGCGGATGCGGACGTGCCATGTGCCGCCCGGCGGGCGGGGCATGACCAGTTCTGCGCGCTCGGTTTCGAGCGTGTACTCGGGCGCGCTGAAGCTGGCGTCGCTGCTCACCTGCACTTCGTAGCGCTCGGCACCATCGCTGGCGCGCCAGCGCAACTGCAGGTGCTCGCCGTCGATCTCGGGGGCCTCGGGGGTGGGGCCGGGCGGAGGCCGGCGGAAGCGCTGTGGGTCGGAGAAGGGGCCGCGGCCTTCGCTCGCGGTGGTGACGGCGACGCGCCAGAAGTAGTCGCCCGCCTCCAACGCGTGGGCGAGCACGAAGTGCGGCTCGACAAGGTCCTCACGCTGGAGCAGGTGCTCGAAGCCTGGGTCGCCGGCAAGCTCGAAATGGTACTGCAGGGCGTCGGCTATGCCCCCCCAGGTGAAGCCGATACGCTCCTCGGTGGCAAAGCCGTCGGGGGCCGGCTGGCTGGGGAAAGGGGGCTCGGGGCGAGCGTCGATGATGATGCTGCGTTCGGCATCGATGCCTTCGAGGCCGCGCGCATCGATCGCCCGCACCCGCATCATGTATTCGCCGTCGGGCAGGTGGGCCTCGCCCCGAACAGCGGGCGCGGCGCTGACACGGTCCGAGGCGACGACGGTGAAGGCCGCACTGGGCGCGATCTGCGTACGGTAACCGGTCGCGCCCGGGACGTCGGCGATGTCGATGCTGAAGGGGACGCGCTCGATGCGCTCGGGGAGGGCATCGAGCGCGGGTGCGGACAGCAGGCGTTGGGCCGGCGCGGGCGCGGTACTGGGTGTCGCCTGGGTGCCGGTCCCCGCGCGCAGGCGGGTTTCACCGCGCCGGTTACGCAGCGCAATCTCGCCTTCGAGTGTCTCCGCGAGCATGGCGGTGCCGTCCGTGCGTACGCGGAAGTCGGTGCCGCGCACGGCGGCGACTGCAGCCGGGGTTTCGATGGTGTAGCGGCCGCCGGCCTTGCGTGCCGGGGTGACCACGCTCTCGATCTGCCCGCGCTTGAGCTCGATGCCGACCTGTTGGGCGCCGGACGCGTTCAGACGCTGGACCTGGCCAACCCGCAACTCGGCATTGTTGCCGACCCGGCTGCGGCTGCCGTCTGCGAACTCGATGGTGAGGCTGCCGTCGTCGCCGCTGTGGATGGTCGCACCGGCGGTGAGCTCCATGCCTGCGACCACGGGCTCGACAGTGCTGCCGCGGCGGTGCTCGACGCTGCCATGCACGTCGATCACGCGTGCGGTGTCCTGTCTGGCACGCATCCAGCCTACGGGGATGCGCAGCAGGGTGCCGGGCTGGATCGCCGTCGGCTCCAGGATGCGGTTGTAGTCCTGGATGCGCGGCCAGTAATCGATGCTCTTCAGGTAGCGCTCGGTGATGTTCCACGGGTTGTCGCCGGGGCGCACGACGTAGATGAAGTCCTGGGCGAGTGCGCCTTGCGCGCATGCGGCGGCAACCAGGCCGAGCAGTGTCGCGCCAAATGGGCCGCGTCCGTGAGCCGGCGGGAGGGCGTTGTCTCGGTTGGCCTGCATCGTGTCTTCCTCGTTGCACCCCAGGCTGCGGAGTATTGCTGGTTATTTGAATAATTGCGGGGAAATAATACCTTGGCCAGGTTGTGCAAGGCGTCTCTTGCATCATGTAAAGGGCATGAATCCTGCGCGGACGGCGCGCCTGCGGCGGCGAGCGCTACAATGCGCCGTCTCATGTGATCGGAGGCCTCATGGCCGAGCATTTTTTTTCCCCATGCCCGCGCGGGCTCGAGACCGCGCTGGCGGCCGAACTCGAGGGCCTGGGCGCGCGTCAGGTGCAGGCCGTGCTCGGAGGCGTGGGCTGGCAGGGCGACTGGACGGCCTGCCAGCGTGCGAACCTCGAAAGTCGGATCGCAACCCGGGTGCTGTGGCGGGTGGGGCAGGGGCGTTATCGCGCCGAGGTGGACATCTACAAGCTTGCCTACAGCGTGACCTGGGCGAAGTGGTTCACCGCCGATGACACCATCCGCATCCACGTCACCGCGCAGAAGTCGCCGCTCAAGAGCCTGGAGTTCATCACGTTGCGGGTCAAGGACGCCGTGTGCGACCACTTCCGCACCGTGAGCGGGCGGCGGCCGAGTGTCGATACAGCCAATCCGGCGGTCCGCATCCACGTTTTTCTCACTGCCGATACGGTCACGCTGTACGTCGACACCTCGGGCGAGGCGCTTTACAAGCGCGGCTACAAGCCAGCGGCAGTCGAGGCGCCGCTCAAGGAGAACCTGGCTGCCGGCATTCTGCGCTTGAGCGGCTGGCAGCCGGGCGAGGCGCTGGTCGACCCGATGTGTGGCAGTGGCACTTTCCTCATCGAGGCCGCCTTGATGGCGCTGGACGTGGCGCCGGGGCTGGGGCGCAAGTTCGCCTTCGAGCGCTTCCGCCACCACGACCGCAGTGCCTGGACAGCGGTGCGTGCTGCGGCAGAACGGCGCCGGCAGGCGCCGCGGGTGCTGCCCGTGTTCGGCTCGGACATCGTTGGCGAATGGGTTCGCCGCAGCCGCCTCAACCTGGAGGCTGCCGGGCTCGCCGACTGTGTGCGTCTCGACCGTGCCGATGTGCTCGAGCGTACGCCGCCAGCAGCCGAGGGCGTGATGGTGGCCAATCCGCCCTATGGCGTGCGGATCGGCGAGGCCGAGGAGCTCGCTGCGTTCTATCCGCGGCTTGGTGACGCGCTCAAGCGCAACTGGGGTGGCTGGCGATGCTATCTGTTTACCGCCGACATCCAGTTGCCCAAGCTCATTGGTCTCAAGGCCAGCCGGCGCACGCCCTTGTTCAACGGCGCGCTGGAGTGCCGGCTGTACGAATACCGCATGGTGGCAGGCAGCAACCGCAGCCGCGACGCAGCGCCGGCTTCGAGCTGAGCCGGGCGCCCTGCCTCCGGGCGGAGGCAGGCTTACAGCATGCCTAGGTTCTTCAGGCTGTCGCTGGTGTCGCGTTCGCCGTGGCGGCTGTTGAGCTTGATCTGCAGGCGCAGGTCATTGACGGAGTCGGCGTTGCGCAGCGCGTCCTCGTAGCTGATGAGCTCGTCCTCATAGAGCTGGAACAGCGACTGGTCGAAGGTCTGCATGCCGAGCTCGGTCGAGCGCTTCATGATCTCCTTGATTGCCGGGATGTCGCCCTTGAAGATGAGGTCGGAGATCAGCGGCGAGTTGAGCAGTACCTCGACCGCCGGCACCCGGCCCTTGCGGTCCTTCAGGGGCAGCAGGCGCTGCGACACCATTGCGCGCAGGTTCAGAGACAGGTCCATCAGCAGCTGCTGGCGGCGGTCTTCCGGGAAGAAGTTGATGATGCGGTCGATGGCCTGGTTTGCGCTGTTTGCGTGCAGGGTGGCCAGGCACAGGTGGCCGGTCTCGGCGAACGCGATGGCGTAGTCCATGGTCTCGCGGTCGCGGATCTCGCCCATCAGGATCACGTCCGGTGCCTGGCGCAGGGTGTTCTTGAGTGCGCTCTCCCAGGACTCGGTGTCGAGGCCGACCTCGCGTTGGGTGACGATGCAGTTCTTGTGTGCATGCACGAACTCGATCGGGTCCTCGACGGTGATGATGTGGCCGTAGGTGTTCTCGTTGCGGTAGTCCACCATCGAGGCGAGCGAGGTGGTCTTGCCGGTGCCGGTGCCACCGACGAAGATCACCAGGCCGCGCTTGGTCAGCGCGATATCGCTGAGCACCGGGGGCAGGCCCAGCTCTTCGAACTTGGGGATGCGCTGCGGGATGGTGCGCAGCACCAGGCCGACCTTGCCTTGCTGCACGAAGGCGTTGACCCGGAAGCGCCCGATGCCGGCTGGCGAGATGCCGAAGTTGCACTCCTTGTGCGACTCGAACTCGGCGGCCTGGCGGTCGTTCATGATCGCGCGCGCAAGCTCGGCGGTATGTGCGGGCTGCAGCATCTGGTTCGATTGCGGCATGATGCGGCCGTCGATCTTGATCGCTGGCGGGAAGCCGGTGGTGATGAACAGGTCGGAGCCGTTCTTCTGCAGCATCAGCCGCAGCAGATCGTGCATGAACCTGAGTGCCTGGTCGCGTTCCATGTTTCAGACTCCTGGCGCACCTTGTGTGCGGCGTGCTGCAATGAACTTGGGACCCGCGCAATTCGCCGCGGGCGCTGAGGCTCGAATCTGGCCTCAATGTGCTCCGATGCGCCTTGCTCGGCCTAGACGAAGTTGTCCTTGTTCTGTGCCCGGATACGGGCTTCGGCCGACGAGACGACATTGCGGCGCACCAGGTCGGCCAGGCACTGGTCGAGGGTCTGCATGCCGACGTTCTGACCGGTCTGGATCGACGAGTACATCTGTGCGATCTTGTTCTCGCGGATCAGGTTGCGGATAGCCGGGCTGCCGATCATGATCTCGTGCGCCGCCACCCGGCCCTGGCCGTCCTTGGTCTTGAGCAGGGTCTGCGAGATCACCGCGCGCAGTGACTCCGACAGCATCGAGCGCACCATGTCCTTTTCCGCCGCCGGGAACACGTCGACGATACGGTCGATGGTCTTGGCCGCGGACGAGGTGTGCAGGGTGCCGAACACGAGGTGGCCGGTTTCGGCTGCGGTCAGTGCCAGGCGGATGGTTTCGAGGTCGCGCATTTCGCCCACGAGGATGACGTCCGGGTCCTCGCGCAGCGCCGCGCGCAGGGCATTGTTGAAGGACATCGTGTCGCGGTGCACCTCGCGCTGATTGATCAGGCAGCGCTTGGATTCATGCACGAACTCGATAGGGTCTTCGACGGTCAGGATGTGGCCATACTGGTTCTCGTTGACGTAGTCGATCATCGCCGCCAGCGTCGTCGACTTGCCGGAGCCCGTCGGCCCGGTCACCAGCACGATGCCGCGCGGCTGGCTGGAGATGTCCTTGAAGATCTTCGGACAGTTGAGCTCTTCGAGCGTCAGCACCTTCGACGGAATGGTACGGAACACCGCGCCTGCACCGCGGTTCTGGTTGAAGGCATTGACCCGGAAGCGCGCCAGGTTGGGTATGGCGAAGGAGAAGTCGCATTCCCAGGACTCCTCGTACTGCTTGCGCTGCGCGTCGTTCATGATGTCATACACCATGGCGTGCACTTCCTTGTGCTCGAGCGGAGGCAGGTTGATGCGGCGCACGTCGCCATGGACGCGGATCATGGGCGGCAAGCCGGCCGACAGGTGAAGATCGGAGGCCTTGTTCTTGACTGCGAAGGCGAGGAGTTCAGTGATGTCCATGGTATGGCCGGCAGCCGGGGGCCGGAAAGGGTGGGCAACAGCGCAATGCTATACTTTTTGCGCCCTGTGCTAGAGGAATTAGGCCACGCAATATGACGACAATCGCTGCCCGACTGCAAGCGGTCAATGACCGCATCGCCGCTGCCGCGCACGCCGCGGGCCGTGCCCCCGATTCGGTCGCCCTGCTCGCGGTGAGCAAGACCTGGCCGGCAGCAGCCGTGCGCGAGGCCGCTGCGGCCGGCCAGCGTGCGTTCGGCGAGAACTACGTGCAGGAGGGTGTCGACAAGGTCGAGGCCCTGCGCGAACTCGGGCTCGAGTGGCATTTCATCGGGCCCTTGCAGAGCAACAAGACCCGGCTCGTGGCCAATGCGTTCGACTGGGTGCATAGCATCGATCGGCTGAAGATCGCCGAACGTCTGTCCGCACAGCGCGACGTGCATCTCCCCCCGCTCAATGTCTGCATTCAGGTCAATGTCAGTGGCGAGGAAAGCAAGAGCGGCGTCGCGCCCATCGATGCGGCCAGCCTGGCGGCAGCAGTGGCGGCGCTGCCGGGCCTGCGCTTGCGCGGCCTGATGTGCATCCCGGAGCCGAGTGCCGATCCGGCGCTTCTGCACGCCCGCTTTGCGCTGCTGCGCCGGCTGAAGGACGAGCTTGCCGTGAGCGGCCTCACGCTCGATACCTTGTCGATGGGCATGTCCCATGATCTCGAAGCCGCTGTAGCCGAGGGGGCCACCGTCGTGCGCGTCGGCACGGCGATCTTCGGCGAGCGCCAGGCAGGCGCTTTTGCTCAACCCGGCTGATGCGGCGCCTGGGCGGCATCGGCTCAAGTAAATCGGTTCAACCCAAACGGATCAAATCATGAAGATCACTTTTCTCGGCGGCGGCAACATGGCGAGCGCCCTCATCGGCGGCATGATCGAGCGCGGCTTCGCGGCGACCGATATTGCCGTCGTCGAGCTTGGCGAGCAGGCGCGCGCTGCGCTTGCGGCGCGCTTTGGCGTCGGCGTGCATGCGTCCCTCGATGCCGCGGCGCTGGCCTGCGATGTATTGGTGCTGGCGGTCAAGCCGCAGCAGATGAAGGCGGCGCTGGCGCCGATTGCGGGTCGCCTGCAGGGGCAACTGGTGATCAGCATCGCCGCCGGGCTGCGCCTGGCCGATCTCGGGCGCTGGCTGGGTACGCCGGAGCAGCCCCATGCGCGCGTAGTGCGCTGCATGCCCAATACACCGGCCCTGATCGGCTGCGGCGTCACCGGCCTGTATGCTGACCCCTCGGTGGATGAGGCTGGGCGCGCGGCTGCCGAGCGCATCCTGGCTGCGGTCGGCAGTACGGTATGGGCGACCGAAGAGGGGCAGATTGACGCGGTGACGGCAATCTCGGGAAGCGGGCCGGCCTATGTGTTCCACTTCATCGAGGCGCTCGAGGCCGCCGGGTGCGCCCTCGGCTTCGACCAGGCCAGTGCGCGCCGGTTGGCGATCGATACCGTGCTCGGTGCGGCCAGGCTGGCGGCGAGCGCGGAAGACTCACCCGCCGTGCTGCGCCAGAAGGTCACCTCGAAGGGTGGCACCACCGAAGCGGCCCTGGCCAGTCTGGCGGCGTCGGGCTGGCACGATGCGCTGGTGGCGGCGGTAAGCGCGGCCGAGGCCCGTGGTCGCGCCCTGGGCGACGAACTGGGCAAGGACTGAACATGCTCGCGAACATCCTGCTGCTGGTGCTCAACACCGTCTGCGGCTTCATTACCCTGATGCTGCTCGCGCGCTTCTACATGCAGTGGCAGCGCATCTCCTTCCGCAACCAGATCGGCCAGTTCGTCGTGACCACCACCGACTGGGTGGTACGTCCGCTGCGCCGCTTCATCCCCGGCGTGCTTGGCCTCGACCTCGCGAGCCTGCTGCCAGCGTGGCTCGTTCAGATGCTGCTGGTGGCCTTCGAGCTCAGCCTGCGCGGCGCGGTGTTCAGCGGCAATGCCGGCGCAGTGGCCTTGGGCTTGCTCGGCGTGGGCCTGATCGAGACCGTGCGCATGATGATCTATCTGCTGTTCGCGGTCGTGCTCGGTTCGGCCGTGCTGTCCTGGGTCAGCCCGCACGCACCGCTTGCGCCGCTGCTGCATGCCCTTGCCGATCCCTTTCTGCGCCCGTTCCGCCGCGTGGTGCCGAGCATCGCCAATGTTGACCTGTCGCCGCTCGTGCTGTTGCTGGTGCTGCAGATCGTGCTGATGGTGCTGGCCGGGCTGCGCGGCGGCTTTGCGCCGCTGCTGTTCGGGGCCTGAGCCCGGGCTTGCCTGAAGTGGAGCCGGCCCTGCAGGGCCGGCTCTCACAGCCTTAGTCGACCGCGTACATCACCTGCCCCTCGACCAGGGTGTAGCGCACCTTGCCCGGCAGCTCCATGCCGAGGAAGGGCGTGTTCTTGCCCTGGCTGCGCAGGTTGTCACGGGTAACGGTGACGTGGGTGTCGGGGTCGAACACGCAGATGTCCGCACGTGCACCTACCGCCAGGTGGCCGGCCTTGGTGATGCCGACGATCCTGGCCGCATCGGAGGTGATGCGGGCGAGGCCATCAAGCAGCGACAGGCCGGCGCGCTCGGCCCATTTCAGCGTGAGCGGCAGCAGCAGTTCCAGGCCGGTGGCACCGGGCTCGGATTCCGAGAAGGGGGCTTGCTTGCCGTCGTCGTCCACCGGGGTGTGGTCCGAGCACAGCGCGTTGACGCGGCCTTCGGCCAGCCCTCGACACAGCGCCTCGCGATCGCGCTGGCTGCGCAGCGGCGGGATGAGGTGGCAGTTGGAGTCGAAGTAGCCGATATCCATGTCACACAGGTGCACATGGTTGATCGACACGTCGCAGGTGACGTCCATGCCCTCGGCACGTGCCTGCTCGATGAGCGCCAGGCCGGCAGCGGACGACAGGCGGGTGATGTGCAGGCGTGCGCCGGTGATCTTGGCAAGCTCCAGATAGGTGAACAGCGCCACCGTCTCGGCGGCGACCGGGATCCCTGCCAGGCCCATGCGCGTGGCGACTTCACCGTCATGGGCGTTGCCGCCGCGCGACAGGAAAGGTGCGAGCGGTTGCAGCCAGACACGGAAGTCGAAGGTGGCGGCGTACTGCAATGCACGCATCAGTACGGCGTTGTCGACGATTGGCACGTTGGCCTGCGAGAAGGCAACGCAGCCGGCTTCGACCAGTTCGGCCATCTCCGACAGGCGCTCGCCCTTGAGACCGATGGTGAGCGCGCCCACAGGGTAGATGTGGGCGCGGTTGAGCTTCTTGGCGCGGTAGGTGAGCATCTCGACCAGCCCGGGCTCGTCGAGCGCGGGGTCGGTGTCGGGCGGGATCGCCAGGCTGGTGACGCCGCCGGCCATCGCCGCCTCCATCTCGGATTCGAGCGTGGCGCGGTACTCGAAGCCGGGTTCGCGCAGGCGTGCGGCGAGGTCAATGAAGCCGGGGGCGACGACCAGGCCGCTGGCGTCGATCGTGCGCTCGGCGACGAAGCCGTCCGGCGCCTGGCCGAGGGCGACGATCTTGCCGCCAGATACATACACGTTCTGCACCGCGTCGCTGCGGTTGGCCGGATCGATGACGCGGCCGTTGGAAATCAGGATGTTCATGCTCTATTGCCTATCGGTAGTGGGCGCTCAGTGGCTGCCCAGCATGCTCATGACCGCCATGCGTACGGCGATGCCGAAGGTGACCTGGGGCAGGATGACCGCCTGCGCGCCGTCGGCCACTGCCGAGTCGATCTCGACGCCGCGGTTCATCGGCCCGGGGTGCATCACGATGGCGTCGGGCTTGGCCAGCGCCAGCTTTTCGGCGGTGAGGCCCCAGATCTTGTAGTACTCCTGCGGTGTGGGCAGCAGCGCGCCGTTCATGCGCTCGTTCTGCAGGCGCAGCATCATCACTACGTCCACACCCTTCAGCCCCTCGCGCATGTCGTGGAACACGCGTACGCCCAGCTTCTCGACCTCGGTCGGCAGCAGGGTCCTGGGACCGATCACGCGCACCTCGGGCACGCCCAGCGTGGTCAGCGCGGCGATCTGGCTGCGCGCCACGCGCGAGTGCAGCACGTCACCGACGATCGCCACCGTCAGGTTGGTGAAGTCCTGCTTGAAGTGGCGGATCGTGTACATGTCCAGCAGGCCCTGCGTCGGGTGCGCATGGCGGCCGTCGCCGGCATTGACCACGTGGATGTGGTCGCGCCCGGTATTCTGCAGGTGCTGGGCGATGAGCATCGGTGCACCGCTGGCGGCGTGGCGCACGACGAACATGTCGGCCTGCATCGCACACAGGTTGTCGACGGTGTCGAGCAGGCTCTCGCCCTTGGCGGCCGAACTGGTGTTGATGTTGAGGTTCACCACGTCGGCCGACAGGCGCTTGGCGGCGATCTCGAAGGTGGTGCGGGTGCGCGTCGAGTTCTCGAAGAACAGGTTGAACACGCTCTTGCCGCGCAGCAGCGGCAGCTTCTTGACCTCGCGTTCGGCGACTTCGGTGAAGGGCGCGGCGGTGTCGAGGATGGCGGTGAGGATGTTGCGCGGCAGACCGTCCAGGGTCAGCAGGTGTTGCAGTTCGCCGTGCTTGTTGAGTTGGGGGTTGCGCATCGGGCGTGCCTCGGTATCAGCGGTTGGCCTGGGTGAGCTGGAGGGAGAATACGCCGTCCTCGTCGCGCCGCAGGTCCAGGTTCTGCTCGCGCGCCAGCGGCGTGGGCAGGGTGTGGGCGCAGTAGCGCGCGGCGACCGGCAGTTCGCGGCTGCCACGGTCGACCAGGACCGCGAGCTCGACCATGGCCGGACGGCCGAAGTCGAAAAGTTCGTTGACGGCCGCGCGCGTGGTGCGGCCGGTGAACAACACGTCATCGACCAGGATGACGTGGGCACCGTCGACATTGAACGGGATGTCCGTCTTCTGCGGCTTGGCGTGCAGTCCCTTGCTCGCGTAGTCGTCACGGTAGAAGGAGACGTCGATGGCGCCCAGGGGCTGGGCGATGCCGAGCTCGCGGTGCAGGCGCTCGGCCAGCCAGAGGCCGCCGGTGTAGATGCCGACAAGGGCGGTTGCGGGGCTGACCTGCGGGCGGATCTGTTCGGCGAGCGTTTGATACAGGGCTTCGGCGTCAAGGTCTTTCATGGCGGCGTGTGTCCAGGAAGGTTTGCAGGATGATCTGGGCCGCGGCGGCGTCGAGCACGGCCTTGCGTTCGCGCCAGTGCCTGAGGCCGGCGTCGGCAAGTTCGACCTCGGCAGCGACCGAGCTCAGGCGTTCGTCCGCGGTGAGGACGGGCAGGCCGAAGCGGCCGTGGAGCTGGTTGGCAAAGCGCTGGCAGCGCGCGGTCAGCGCATGTGCGCTGCCGTCGAGGTGAGCTGGAATGCCAACCACCAGCGCGACCGGCCGCCATTCGGCGATGAGTCGGGCGATGGCCTTGAAGCGGGCGTCGTTCGATTCGTCGTGCAGCGTGGTAAGGGCGCTGGCCTGCCCGGTCTCGAGTTCGCCGGTGGCGACGCCGATGCGGGCGAGACCGAAGTCGAAGCCGAGCAGCGTGCCGCGAGCAGGCAGCGCCGCACCCGCGGGCGTGGTTTCGTGACCTGTCGTCGCGGCGCGAGCCGCATCAGGCATGCCCGGCGACCTCGCTGAGGTTGGCGAAATCGACGCCCAGCTTCTGCATGGCCGCGACCAGGCGTTCTTCGGGCGGCAGATCGAACACGATCGCCATGTCGGCAGGCACGGTCAGCCAGGCGTTGTCCATCAGTTCCTGCTCGAGCTGGCCCGCAGCCCAGCCGGCATAGCCAAGCGTGACCAGCACGTCGTGCGGCTCGCCATGGGCGCCGATCGCCTGCAGAACGTCGCGGCTGCTGGTCAGGCCAATCTCGTCGTTGACCTTGAGCGTCGAGTGCCATTCGCCGAGCGGGCGGTGGAGCACGAAACCGCGGTCGGTCTGGACCGGACCGCCGAAATACACCGGCTGCGCATCGAAGCCGGGCGCATCGAGCGGCAGGTCGATGCGCTCGAACAAGGTGTGCAGCGTCATGTCGATCGGCCGGTTCACGATGATGCCGAGCGCACCCTGCTCGTTGTGTTCGGCGATGTAGGTGAGTGTGCGCGTGAAGTGCGGATCGGCCATGTTGGGCATGGCGATCAGGAAGTGATGCGTGAAGTTGGCCGTGGGTGTATCCATGCGCCGATTTTACGCCGATCACCCCGGTTCATGGCGCGGGGTCTGTGTCAATTTTGGTGTGGAGATCGTTGGCCCGCTCCGGGCCCCGAGTGCAGGCGCTTTGCGCCTGGACTCGGGGCGGCAGGGCGTCCGTGCTACATCCTGAACCGGCGCAGCATGCTGTCGATGTTCTTGGCCATCTCGTGCAGCGTGTGTGCGGCGACGGAGGTCTGCTCGACCACGCTGGCGTTGTGCTCGGCCATCTCGGCGATGCGCTCGACGTTGCGGGCGATGTCATTGGCGGCTGCGCCCTGTTCGCGCAAGGCCGTCGAGATCTCGCCGACCACGCTGTCGACTGCCTGGGCGCTGGCGTCGATGCGGCCGATGGCCTCGCCTGCCTGATTGGCGACGGCGACCCCTTCGGTTGCGGTGGTGGCGCTGTGTTCCATGACGCCGGACACGTCACCGACGCTGTTCTGGATCGCGCCCACCAATTGGCCGATCTCGGTGGTGGAGAGCGCGGTGCGTTCGGCCAGCTTGCGTACTTCGTCCGCCACCACAGCGAACCCGCGGCCTTGCTCGCCGGCCCGTGCAGCCTCGATTGCGGCGTTGAGGGCGAGCAGGTTGGTCTGGTCGGCGACGTCGCGAATCACCCCGACCACACGCGAGATCTCGCTGGTGCGATCGCGCAGCTCGCTCACCCGGAGCGTAGCGGAATGCGTGCTCTCGGCGATCGATCGCATGCCGGTCACCGCCTGGTTGATCACGGCGCTGCCCTGCTTGCTCTGGTCGCCCGCCTCCTGCGCCAGGCGCGCAGCTTCGCGCGCCGAGTCGGCGACGTGGTTGATGCTGACCGTCACCTCCTCGACCGAGGCCGCCATCGATGCCGCGGCTTCGCTCTGATGCCCCGAGGCTTTGGCCACACTGTCCGCCGAGGTGGTCAGCTGCAAGGCCGAGCTCGAGAGCTGCTCCGCCGAGTGCTGCAGGGCGCCGATGATCTGGCGCAGGTTGCGTTGCATGGCTTCAAGGGCAGCGCCGAGTCGGCTGAGTTCGTCATTGCCGCCGCTGAGCGCGATTGGGCGGTCAAGGCGCCCTTCGGCGATCGTCTCCGCCGTCGCGAGTGCTTCGCCAAGCGGACGCGTGATCGAGCGCAGGATCGCGACGCCCACCATGAGCCCCAGCAGTACGGCGGCGATGACCAGGCCTGAGAGCAGCCACTGCTGGCCGCGGTAGGCGCGCTCGGCATCCGCCGTCAGCGCCTCGCCCTTCTTGAGTTGAACCGCGGCGAGTTGATCGAGCAAGGTGAAGCGCGACATCATCATTGCCTGCCCTTCGACGATGAAGCGACGCTGGACCGCCATCGAGAAGTCGTCCTGGTTCAGGGCCGAAGTCGTATCGCGAACCAGGGGCAGAATCTCCTTGAGCGCTTCGTCGAACTGCGCCACCAGGGCGCGCTCTTCGGCATCGAGCGATCGTCCCGCCTGATAGCCCTGCCAGCTCTGGGTCAAGGTGGCCACATGCTTGGTGACCCGTTCCAGGTGCAGCGACGTCGGGTGATTGTGCAGTGCCACCAGTGCGTGCCCGGGCTGATGCTGAAGCGCACGCAGCAGCTCGAGGTTGATCCCCTGAACTGCCCCCCGGACCTCGCCCAGGTGCTGCATCGGCGTCAGCTGTTCGGTATGCATGCGCTGCAGGCTGGATACGGTCGATGCCATGCCATAGAGGCCGAGTGTGCCAATGCCGAGCATGAATGCCAGCATAAGCACCTGCAGGATACCCAGGCGTAACCCTACTTTTAGTGAGGAAAAGAGGCCGTTCATTCAGAACTCCGATTCTTCGGGATGTTGTTGTTGGACACTGCCAGGGGATGCTGACCAGAATATCGGCAGGGCGTGGTCATGTCTTGAGCCGCCGCGGTCCGATCACTTGGTCCGTGTCTGGTGAGCCGAGGGAATGTGTGCAGGATGCGCCATAATGTGCTCAAACTTGTCCTGGACAAAACATGCCATCCGCCCTTGTCTGGTTTCGCCGTGACCTGCGCAGCTTCGACCATGCCGCCTTGTATCATGCCTTGCGCTTTGCCGATCGTGTGCATTGCGTTTTCGTGTTCGATAGCGCGATTCTCGATGCGCTGCCCTCGAAAGCCGACCGCAGGGTCGAGTTCATACAGCGCAGCCTGATCGAACTCGATGCCGGGCTCGATGCCCTGTCCCGCGCAGCGGGAGGTGGGGGGGCAGGGCTGATCGTCCGCCATGGCCGTGCCGATGAACTGATCCCGGCGCTCGCGCTCGAGTTGGGTGTGGACAAGGTATTCGCCAACCGCGATTACGAACCGGCGGCGATCCAGCGCGACAGCCGTGTGGCTCAGCGCCTGGCTGAAGCCGGTATCGGCTTCGAGGATTTCAAGGACCAGGTCGTGTTCGAGCGCGACGAGGTGCTGACCCAGGCTGGCCGTCCGTTCAGCGTATTCACGCCTTACAAGAATGCCTGGCTGAGGATGGTGGACGAAGCCTGCCTCGCGTCATGGCCCGTCGAGCCCCTTGCAGGCCGCCTGGCGCCACGGCAGGCTGGCGACGGCGTACCGGCGCTCGGCGCGATCGGTTTCGAGGCGACCAACCTGACCGCGATGAGGATGCCGGTGGGCATGAGTGGCGGCAGGCAGCTGTTAGACGACTTTCTCGCCCGCATCGAGCGTTACAAGCGCGCCCGCGACTTCCCCGCGGTGAAAGGGGTGAGCTATCTGTCGACCCACCTGCGCTTTGGCACGGTGTCGGTGCGCCAGCTATGCGCGGCGGCGCGCAGCCGCGGTGGCGAGGGGGCGGAATGCTGGCTCGGCGAGCTGATCTGGCGCGACTTCTACCACATGATCCTTTGGCACAACCCGCATGTGCTCGAGCGCGCCTTCCGACCGGAGTACGCGGCGATCGTCTGGGACGACGACGCTGAGCTGTTCGAGGCCTGGTGCGAGGCGCGCACAGGCTATCCGATCGTGGATGCGGCCATGCGCCAGCTCAACCAGACCGGCTACATGCACAACCGGCTGCGCATGATCGTGGCGTCTTTCCTGACCAAGGACCTGGGTATCGACTGGCGGCGCGGCGAGCGCCACTTCGCCGACCACCTCAACGACTACGATCTTGCGGCCAACAATGGTGGCTGGCAGTGGGCGGCCTCTACCGGCTGCGATGCCCAACCCTGGTTCCGCATCTTCAACCCGGTAACTCAGTCGCAGAAGTTCGACCCGGAGGGGCGTTTCATTCGCCGCTACCTGCCCGAGCTTGCACGCGTGCCGGACAAATTCATCCATGCGCCGTGGACAATGGGCGGCATCGATCAGAGCGCATGCCGGACCCGGATCGGCGCGGACTATCCGGCGCCGATCGTGGATCACGCGGCCGCACGCGAGCGCACGCTGCTGCGCTTCGGGGTGCTCAAGGATGGTGGATGAGTCGGCACAGCAGCGTGCAAGCTCGGGCCGCAATGCGGGACAATGCGTGTCCTGTCCCCGGATCCTGCACCATGACCGCCGAGCCTTTCGATTTCGACCGCATCATCGACCGCCGCAGCCTGCCGAGCGAGAAGTGGGGGCGCTATGCCGGGCGCGACGTGCTGCCGCTGTGGGTCGCCGACATGGATTTCGCGGCGCCGCCTGCGGTGCTCGAGGCGCTGCAGCAGCGCGTTGGCCATGGCGTGTTCGGCTACACGGAGGCCTGGCCCTCGCTCGTCGACGCGGTGATCGACGGTTTGCGGCGCGACCACGATTGGTCGATCGAGGCCGACTGGCTGGTGTGGCTGCCGGGCGTGGTCACGGGCTTCAACCTCGCCTGCGCCATCGCGGGCGAGGCGGGCGATGGCGTGCTGACTGCCGCGCCCGTGTATCCGCCTTTCCTGAGTGCGCCGGCGAACGTCGGCCGGGTGCTGCAGCGCTGCGATCTGGTGCTGCAAGACGGGCGCTGGCAGTGGGACTGGGACGCGCTTGCCGCAGCCAGTTCGTCGCGAAGCCGCCTGCTGCTGCTGTGCAGCCCGCACAACCCGGTCGGCCGCGTGTTCGACGAGGCCGAACTGCGTCGTCTTGCAGCGTTTGCGGCCGAGCGTGACCTGCTGATCTGCTCGGACGAGATCCACTGCGGCCTGGTGCTTGACGAGGCGCGTCCGCATCGCCCGATCGCCGCGCTCGACGAGGCGACGGCGCGGCGCACGATCACCCTGATGGCACCCTCCAAGACTTGGAACATTCCCGCGCTTTACTGCGCCTTCGCGGTGATCCCCGATGACGCGGTGCGTCGACGCTACCGGCAGGCCATGCGCGGCATCGTGCCTCATGCGAACGTACTCGGCATGGTGGCGGCCGAGGCGGCGTATCGCGATGGCGACGACTGGCGGCAGGCGCTGCTTGCCTATCTGCGCGGCAATCGTGCGCGCGTGGTGGAGGCGGTGGGCAAGATGCCCGGGCTTGAGATGGTCGTACCCGAAGCGACCTACCTGGCCTGGATCGACTGCCGGCAGATGATGGCCGAGCGCGCGCAGACCGACCCGACGGCCTTCTTCGAGGCCGCCGGCGTCGGCTTGTCGGATGGTGCAGCCTTTGGCGCTCCCGGCTTCGTCCGTCTCAACTTAGGTTGTCCGCGTGCGACGCTCGACGAAGCCCTCGCGCGCATGGCGCGTGCGCTCGGTGCCTGAGCCGCAGCGCCTGTCTCAGCCGGCCACTCGTCCGCAGTAGCCCGCAACCAGGGCAAGGAGTTCCTCTTCCTGATAGGGCTTGCCCAGGTAGTGGTTGGCACCGATCTCCTGAGCGTAGCGGCGATGCTTCTCGGCCAGGCGCGAGGTGATCATGATCACCGGCAGGTGCTGCAGGCGTTCGTCGGCACGGATGTTGCGCAGCAGGTCGAAACCGTCCATGCGCGGCATCTCGATGTCCGACAGGACGACGTCCGGGCGGGTGTCGATCAGCTGTTCAAGCGCATCGACGCCGTCCTTTGCGGTCAGTACGCGGTAGCCCTCGCGTTCAAGCAGCCGGCCGGTGATCTTGCGCACCGTCAGCGAATCGTCCACCACCATCACCGTCGGCAGGTGAAGCGGCGGCGGCGGGGGTTCGATAGTACCCGGCGCGTCGCCATCCTCATCCGTCAGGCCGCGGCTGGCCAGGGCAACCGGGTTCAGGATGAGCACGACCTCGCCATTGCCGAGCACCGAGGCGCCCGACATGCCGATGATCCGGGTCAGCTGAGGGCCGGCGTTCTTGACGATGATTTCCTGGTTGCCACGCAGGCCGTCGACATGTAGCGCGAGCGTCTGCGCCCCTGCGCGCAGCAGCAGCACCCAGGTATAGCGTTGCGCTTCGGGGCGGGCATCGTGGTCGCCGAGCAGCCGCGGCAGATAGCGGTAGGCGAAGTGCTCGCCCTGCCAGTTCAGGCCGCGTTCGTCCTGCACCTTGCGCAATGCGTCGGGCTTGAGTTCCATGGCCTGGACGACCATGTTCGATGGAATGGCCCAGGTCCGCGCACTTGCCCGTACCAGCAGCGCCTGGGTGACGGCGAGGGTGAGGGGAAGGTGGATGTGGAAGCGCGTGCCTTCGCCGCGGCGACTGCTGACGTCCACCCGGCCCCCGGCTGCTGCGGTCTGCGCCTTGACCACGTCCATGCCGACGCCGCGCCCGGAGACTGCCGACAGCTCGCTTGCCGTGCTGAATCCGGAGACGAAGATCAGGTTGGTGAGCCGCTTGTCGTCGGGGTGTTCGCCGGGACCGATCAATCCACGTTCGCGCGCACGTTGGGCGATGCGCTCGAAGTCGAGGCCGGCACCGTCGTCGGCGATCTCGATCGCGACCTCGTTGCCCTCCTGAGTCACCTTGAGGTCGATGCGACCGGTCTCCGCCTTGCCGGCGGCGCGGCGTGCGGCCGGGGTTTCGATGCCGTGGGCGACGGCATTGCGCAGCAGATGCTCGAGCGGGGCTGCGACCTGTTCGAGCACGCTGCGGTCGAGCTCGATGCGTCCGCCGCGCAGGTCGAGCGTGGCACGTTTGCCGAGTTCGCGCGCACTTTGCCGAACGACCTGGTAGAGCCGACTTGCCAGGCTGTCGAAGGGCAGCATGCGCACCTGCATGAGACCTTGCTGCAGATCGCGTGACAGGCGCGCCTGGCCGTTGAGCGCGATGTCGGCGCCATCCAGGTTGTGGAGCAGATTCTGCTGGACCGTGGTGACGTCGTTGACGCTCTCGGCCATCATCCGCGTCAGTTCCTGCAGACGGGTGTAGCGGTCGAGCTCGAGCGGGTCGAACTCGCCGTGTTGCGATTCCGCCTGGGCGATGCGTGACTGCATCTGCACCTCGGCCTGGATCTCGACCTCGCGCAACTGGTTGCGCAGGCGGATGACGTTTTCGGTCAGGTCCAGCAGCGAGCGGCGCAGGGTGCGCAGTTCGCCGTCGATTCGGCTGCGCGCGACGCCGATTTCGCCCGCCTGGTTGACGAAGCGGTCGATCAGCTCGGCACGCACGCGCAGTGTTGGGGTGGCGATGGTTTCGCCCTCTCCGCCCTCTGCCACTGCGCTGATGGGCCGTGCGTCTGCGTCCGTAGCGACGCCGGCCGCCGCCTCGGGCACGGGCGCGGACTCGGTTGCCGCAGCCGCAGGCGCTCCCGGAAGGGCGAGGTTGTCGATGAGCTGCTCGCACGTATCGAGGCCGAGGGCGAGCTCGTCGGCGAGGCTGGCAGCCGCCTCGCGCGCCGCGACCCCATCCTCGAGACGCGACTCCAGTGCGTGCAGGCGGGCGCCGAGCTTCATCGCACCGGTCATGCGTGCGCTGCCCTTCAGCGAGTGCAGCACGCGGGCGACCGCACGTGGATGTTCCTCGGACGCGGGCTCGTTGCGCCAACTGCGTAGCGTCGCATGCAGTTCGGTCAGCAGTTCGGCGGCTTCTTCCAGGAAGATCGGCAGGAGCTGCGTGTCGACGTCGTCGTGCTGCGCGGCCTCGTCTTCGGGCGCTGCCGTGCGCCCGGCGGCCGGGCTGGCCGGCGCAGCGCCGCCTGCGGCCGCGCTCGGCTGCACATCGTGGCCAACGTCCTCGTGTTCCACTTGTGCGATCGGTTCGACGCCTGCGCCCGCCTGATTGTCTGTTGGCGAAGCGATGACGTCTTCGTGCTCGGCAGGCGGCGCAGGCGGCTGTGCCGGGAAGCCCGCATCGAGTGCGCAGATAAGCGCTTGCTGCGGCTCGGGCGCCTGCAGTGCGCAGACGTCGTCGAGCATCTGCCGCAGTGCGGCGAGGCTGGCGTCGAGTACTTCGAGCTCGCTTGCATCGGGGCTGCGCCCACCATCGCGCAGGCGCCCGAGCGCGTGCTCGAGTGCGCGCCCCAGCTGGTGGGGCGCCGTCAGCCTCGCAGTGCCCGAGATGCCTGCGTACGTATGGGCGGCGCGTTGTGCGGCCAGCGTCGGGCCGCCGCTACCCTCGAGACGCAGGCGCTCGAACTCGATCTCGAGCGCGTCCAGGTGCTGTGCAGCCTCCATACAGTAGAGCTCGTGCAAGGCTCGCGAGATCGACTGTCCGTCAAGTTCGATCGACTCGGCAGCGGCGGACGTCTCAGCGCTGGGCTGTGCTGCCGAGGGGGCTTCGGCCGCGGCGGCTGCCGGCGTGCCGAGATCCTCGACGGCCTCTTCCGCGTCGAGCTGATCGGCTTCGGCGGTGGAGGGCATGATGCCGATGTCACCGATATCGCCATCGAGCAGATAGTCGGCAGCTTCGATGGTGACCCCGGTTTCCGCCGCCGGCGCCGGTTCCACCGCTACGGTTTCGTCGCCCAAGGCCGGTAGCGGCAGGATCTCACCCTCGTCGCCGAGTTCGAGGGTGGGGAAGTCGAGCGCGGTGACGCCTGCATCGGCTTCGATGCGGGTGTCCGTCGCTGCCTCGGGCGACCATTCCGGCGCCGACTCGGGGGCAAGGGGGGGAGCGAGGGGGGGCTCTTCCGCAGCGCGCAGGCGCTCGGCTTCTGCGGTCAGCGCTTGCGCATCGGGAATGCTGCCGCTGCCCGCCTGCAGGCTGGATACCCAGCTGTCGAACAGTTGCTGTCCGTCATCGACGAAATGCAGCAAGGCAGGTGTGATCGGCCAGTCCAGCTGCAACCAGCGGTTGAGCGTTTGCTCTACCGCCCACGCTACCTCGCCGAGCGCGCTCAGGCCGACCATGCGGCCGCTGCCCTTCAAGGTGTGGAAGCCACGACGAATGGTGATGAGATGCTCGCCCGCGGACGGCTCCGTGCGCAGCAGTTCAAGGTGCTCGCGCACCGTGGCGAGGACCTCGACGGCCTCCTCGATGAAGATCGCGAGCAGTTCCGCATCGATCTGGCTGGCGCTGCTCGCCACCGGCACAGCGGGCGTGGCGGTCGGGATCTCGAGCGGGGCCAGTAACGGTGGAGCGATGTCGAATTCGAGCGCCGCGGCGTCTTCGAGGTCTTCGATGAGCGTGATCTCGTCATCATCGCGCTCCTGCGGCAGCAGGGCCTCGGGCTCGCTGCGTTCATCCGTGGCCTGTGTCGGCGCCGGGGGCGCCGTTGGGCCAGGCGTGGCGATTGCCGTGTCCCCTACGGATGCGCAGGCTTCGGAGGCCGGGGCGGGTTCCGCCTCCGCTTCGGTGCACACGCCGGCGGGGGCGAGTTCGGCGGCCGTGTAGCCTGCGGCCTGGACCGACGCCGGCTGCTCCTGGGCCGCATGCGGGTTGAGCAAGTCGTCGAGGCGGACGTTGCCGCGAGGTAGCGCCTCGATGTAGAAGCCCAGGGCCGAGAGCGTGTGGGCAAGGGCTTCGAACTCGCCCGGGCTGTCGCTGCTCTCGGCGTGGGCGAGACCGGCGATACGGGTCGAGGCGTCGCGCACCAGGCGCAGTGCGTCGGTTTCGCCGAGCATGCTCAGCGCGCCGATGATCTGCTGCAGCGGTTTGTGCAGGTGCTGCAGCGGCTCGCGCTTGGCCTGGTTGCGGAAGAAATCGTCCAGCGCCTGTTCGACCAGGGCGAGGCTGGCGAGCATTTCCTTGGCGACCTGGGCGAGTGCCGCCTTCTCCTGCGACTGGGCTGCGCTGCCGAGGTCGAGGGCGCCTCCATCCTCGGGCAGCGTCTCGCCGCGCTGCAGGCTCGCGAGGCGGGCGAGAGCGATATTCACCCGCCGGGCAAGGTCGGCATCGGGGGGGCGGCGCTCGAAAGCCGTTTCGAGCATCAACAGATCGGTTGCGAGTTCGAGCGCACCTGCGTCGGTGAACTGGAGCGGGTCGCGGCGCAGCCAGCGCGCAAAGCCAAGCATGGCATCGAGCAGCCGCAGGGCGACCGGACGTTCGAGCGGGCGTGCAGCGAGACTGAGCGCCTCGAGCGCGTCGTCGAACTGGGCCAGCGCAACGGCGGTGCCTGAGCAGAATGCGTCCCAGTGCTCGCGGGCCTGGGCAAGCTGTCGGTTGAGGCGCTCGAGCAGGGGGGCGATCGGTGTCTCGCTGACTGCTGCTCCGGGCTCCGGGATCAGTCCATCGAGCTGCCAGCACGCTTTCACCTCGGCTTGCTGCGGGGTATGCGTGGGGCTTGTGGCAATGCGGTACAACAGCTCGCGCACAAGCCGGTCGGGTGCCGAAGGTGTCCCGGCAAGCAGGCGCCGGAACTGCGCATCGACCTGTGCGCACAGGCGCTTGAGCGCCGGGTCGGGCGTACTGTCGTCGTGGATCAGGGTGTCGAAGAAGCCCAGGCTCACCCACCACAGGGTGTGTGTGGGGGTCGCGCGCTGCAGCGCTTCGACTTCGGCCATGGCTTCGCGCATGGCGCGCGCGCCGTCGCTCGCCGGCCCCTTGCGCAGCCAGTCGAGCAGGCCGCGCTCGAAGCGGCTGCGCGCTGCGCGCAGGCTGGTGGCATGGTCTTCCGTGGGCGTCCGTGCCGGCGTGCGCAGTGATGGGCGGCGCGACAGGTCGGGATGGAACAGGTCGACCGGTCCTGCATCGCTGAGGCCGCGGGCAGCACCGAGGGCAAGGTAATGCGGCGCCAGGCGCAGCGCCTGGTCGGGCGCGCCGTGGGCGATTTCCTCGAGGTAGTTGCCGATCACGGCCAGTGCGCGCCGGGCGAGCGCCCGATGCGCCGGGTCGGCCGGCTGTTCGCCGCGGATCATGTCGCCCAGCAGTTGCTCGAGGGTGTCCGCGAACTGGGTGAGACCGTCGAGGCCCACGATCGACAGCGCGCCGCGGACCTGATGGAGGTGAGTCTGCGCGAACTGCAGTGCGGATGTGCCTGATCCGGCGTCCTGAAGGCCTTCGTCGGCCCGGGCAAGCGCGGCGTCGATCTCGCCCTTGACCCAGGTCAGCGGTCCGAGGTCCGGCGCGGTGGCGTTTGTCATGGTGGGGTTCCGCGTACCGGAGGTCAGACCTTGAAGCCCGAAACCGAGCCCTTGAGTTCGACTGCGAGCTCGGCGAGCTGGCCGATCGACACCGCCGTCTGCTTGGTGCCAAGCGTGGTCTGTTCGGTGATGCCGAGGATGTCCTTCATGCTTGCCGCGACGCGTCCCGCCGAGGTGGCCTGTTGCTCGGTGTCGATCGAGATCTGTTCGATCAGGCGTGCGGTTTCCTGCGTGAACTGGCCGATCTCGGCAAGCGCCTGGCCGGCGGCGTCGGACAGCTGGGCGCCTTCGACCACATTGCGGGTGGCGTTCTCCATCGCGCTGACGGCATCCTGGGTGTCGGTCTGGATGGTCTTCACGATCGCGGCGATCTGCTTGGTCGCCTCGGCCGAGCGTTCGGCGAGCCGCTGCACTTCCTCGGCAACGACGGTGAAGCCGCGCCCCGCTTCGCCTGCCGAGGCGGCCTGGATGGCGGCATTGAGCGCCAGCACGTTGGTCTGTTCGGTGATGTCCGAGATCAGCTCGACGATTTCGCCGATCTCCTGCGAGGACTCGCCGAGGCGCTTGATCCGCTTCGCGGTCTCCTGGATCTGGCCGCGGATGTCGTTCATGCCACGGATGGTGTTTTCCACCGCGTCTGCGCCCTTGCGGGCCGCTTGCAGCGAGCTGCGTGCGACCTGTGCGGACTGCAGTGCGCGTGCCGACGCTTCGGACATCGACTGCGCCATGTGTTCGACGCTGTTGCCGGCCTCCTCGATCTCCTGGGACTGGCGATCGGTTGCGGCCAGCAACTCGGTCGAGGTGCGCTGGGCGGTTTCGGTGGCGGAGGTGACGCGGGAGGCGGCATCGTTGATGCGGCCGACGAGGACGGAGAGCTCCTCGATGGTGTAGTTGACCGAGTCGGCGATGGCGCCGGTGATGTCCTCGGTGACCGTCGCGCGCACGGTGAGGTCGCCGTCGGCGAGGTCGCCCATTTCGTTCATCAGCCGCAGGATGGCCTGCTGGGTGTGGTTGCGCTCGTTCTCTGCATCCTGGCGCTGGCGCTCGGCTTCCTGGCGACGTTGCGCGACATCCGCGCGGTAGGTGCGGGCCATCAACAGCAGCACGACAAGGGCGAGCAGCGTGCAGAGCGCCGCACCCGCATTGAGCGGGCCAATGGCGCTCGAGGTGCCGATGAGCGTGGTGCCGAGCGCAGCGGCCGAAGCACCCAGGGTGCGCGCGTCCGACTGGATGCGCTGTGCCGCGGTGCGACTGGCGGCGAGGGGCTCGAAGGGCTCGGCGAGAGCGGTAGCCGCTTCGCGCACGCTGCCGATGCCGTTCTCGAGTTCGGAGAACAGGCCTGCGTAGTTGCCGTTGGCGTTCGTGCGGCGGAGGCGCTCGAACTGATTGAGCAGGGCTTCCGCATCTTGCGTCAGGCGGGCACCGAGATCCGGTGGCAGGGTGTCGGCGAGCTGCAGCGTCGTCGCGGCATTGGCAATCCCCTGGGAGAGTGTGGCCAGGCGGTGGGCGGCCACGATCTCCCCGGTGCTTGCCTCACCCAGCACGAGCAGGCCGGCGACACGTTCTGCAAGCGCCTGCAGCGTCGGCGCTCGCTCGACGATCACCGCTGCGGCAGCCTTCGCCTCGACCAATACCGGGCCTTGTCCGGTGAGCTGGCCGGCGTCGCTTGCGATCTGCTGCCAGGATTGTTCGAGCTGCTGAAGATGGGGGCGTGCATGTTCAGGCAGAGCCGCCATCGTGCCACCGTCGACTGCGCCGCCCTGGCCAAGGGCGCCGAGCAGGGTGCCGAAGCGGCTGCGCGCATCGCCCAACGCGCTCAGCGCCGCAGCGTCGCCGCGCGCAGCCGGTGGGGCCGCGTTGGCGAGTTGCTGAGAGAGGAGCTGCAGTTCGCCTGCCGCGCGCACCTGCAAGGTCGCGGTGGCCGATTCACGGGCCTGGAACACGAGCAGGCCTGCACTGGCTGCGCCGAGGAGGACAAAGAGGGCACCCAGGCTGCGCAGGCGGGTACCAATGGCGCTCTCGTCCTTGCGCGCTGCCGGGGCGCCGGCTTTGCCGGCGCCGGTGTCGATGATGGTGCTGCCGTCGGTGTTGTCGCTGGAGGGCTTGCTGCCGAACAGTGTCATGGCCATGTCGGATGCTCGATCGTCATTGTGTGGGTTCGGTTCGCGTGCATGCGTGCGGTATCAGTGCAGGCCCGCGTCGAGAAAGTCGGGATGGGCAAGCAGGCGCGCCACGTCCAGTTGGTGCCAGATCCGACCCTGCAGGTCGCGCAGTCGGCGCGCAACCCAGGGGCGCCCGTCAGCGTTCGGGTCGGTTTCGAAGTCCTCGTGGCTGCGCAGGCCGGACGACGCCGAGACGAGCAGGGCGCAGTGAATGCCCAGGCGGGCGCCGACCAGCAGCAAGCGCGCCCGGCCCGCTGCCACGATGGGGGGTTGGCCGCAGAACTGCGCCAGGTCGACCACGCTGTAGAGCGTGCCGCGTACGTTGGCCAGCCCTCGGTACCAGAGGCGGGTGAGCGGGACTTCGGCCAGTGCAGGTGGGGGAAGGATCTCGCCTGCCTCGGCAAGCTCGATCACCCAGTTCTCGTTGCCGCACTGGAAACCGAGCAGGCCGCGCCGTTCTGCCGTCTTCGACTCGGCGAGCCGGCGGGCGAGGTGCTCCTGAAATTCACGCAGGCTGCCGCGGGCCATGTCCGGTCTCAGCCAAGGGCCCGGATGCGGGCAAGCAGTTCTTCGTGGTCGACGGGCTTCACCAAGTAGGCAAAAGCGCCCTGGCGCATCCCCCAGATCTTGTCGGTTTCCTGGCCCTTGCTTGTGCACATGATGATCGGGATCTCGCGCGTCGTTTCGCTGCGGCTGATCGTGCGCGTGGCCTGGTAGCCGTTCATGCCGGGCATCACGACGTCCATCAGGATCAGATCGGGCAACTCGGTCTTGCTACGGGTGACGGCCTCTTCGCCGCCCTCGGCGGTGATCACCTGGTAGCCGTTACGGGTGAGAAGCTCCTGTAGCGACAGGCGCTCGGTGGGCGAATCGTCCACCACCATAATCTTGCGGATCGGCATCGTCGGGTCCTGCGGGTTGAATGCTCAGCGCGCGCCGCCGCGCGCCGCGTGGTTTGCGACTGCCTTGAGCAGGCTGTCCTTGGTGAATGGCTTGGTCAGGTACTCGTCGGAGCCGACCATGCGTCCGCGAGCACGGTCGAACAGACCGTCCTTGGAGGACAGCATGATCACCGGCGTCGATGCCAGGCGGGCGTTCTTCTTGATCAGGGCGCAGGTCTGGTAGCCGTCCAGCCTGGGCATCATGATGTCTACGAAGATCACGTCCGGGCGGTGGTCGGTGATCTTCGCCAGGGCGTCGAAGCCGTCCTCGGCGAGCAGTACCTCGCATCCGGCCTGGCCGAGAAAGATCTCGGCACTGCGGCGGATGGTGTTGCTGTCATCGATGATCATGACCTTCAGGCCGGCAATATCCATGCTGCTTTCCTGCCAAAACGTCCAAAGGGGCGGGAGTGCGACAGTCCGCCGCTCAGATCTCCACCATCTCGAAATCTTCCTTGCGTGCCTGGCATTCCGGACAGGTCCAGTTCGGCGGGACGTCCTCCCAGCGCGTTCCCGGCGCAATGCCCTCCTCGGGGAGGCCGGCGGCCTCGTCGTAGATGAAGCCGCAGATGAGGCACATGTAGGTCTTGTAATCGCGATCGGCCATGATTACTCCTGACTCGAGGCGCTGTGCCCCGAGCCCAGCGGTTAGAATTCGCCGCATATTACCGCATTCACCGTCGCGCCCGAGTGGCGCAGTTCTTCAGTCAGCGTTCATGCCCATAGCCATTCCTGAGACCCCGCCCTGTGTGATGTGCCTGTCTGCGGCCGATGCGACCGCCGGCGGAGGCCTTGCTGCCGAAGTTCTGACCCTGGCCAGCATGGGGTGCCATCCGCTGCCAGTGCAGACCGCTGCGCTGGTGCGGGATACACGCGGCATCCACGAGGTGTGGCCGGTCGAGCCCGAACTGATCGTCATGCAGGCGCGCACCGTGCTGGAGGACGTACCGGTCGCTGCGTTCAAGCTCGGTTTCTGCGGTAGCGTCGAGAATGTCGCCTTGATCGCCGAAATCCTGTCCGACTATCCCGAGGTGCCGCTGGTGGTGGAGCCCGCCCTGCAGGCGGCAGTCGCCATCGGCGATGACGGTGACGAGATCGTTGCCGCCCTGTCGGACCTGATCCTGCCGCAGACCACCTTGCTGGTGGCGGGCTACCATGAGTTGTGCCTGCTTGCGGGCATGACCGAGGCCGATGAGGACGACGCGGACGAAGATGCAGTGGTGCCCGATCCCGCCAGTGACGAAGTGCTCGCCCGCCTGTTTGGCTGCGGCACCGAGTTCGTCTTGCTCACTGGCGCCCGGGGGCATGGGCCGCAAGTGGTCAATACCTTGTTCGGTCAGGACGGCGTTGTGCGCACGGATGCATGGTCATACCTGCAGGGCAGCTTCCTGGGGGCGGGAACAACCCTCGCGGCTGCGGCAGCGGCGGCGCTTGCCCATGGCATGGCGCTTCCCGAGGCGGTGCGCGAGGCGCAGGAGTTCACCCACCACACACTGCGCCATGCCTACCGCGCTGGCATGGGCCAGCCACTGCCAGACCGCTTCTTCTGGGCGCGCGGCAAGGATGGTGGCGATGACTGAGCTGTCGACCGAATCTGCTGCCACGACGCTACGTGGCCTGTATGCCGTTACCCCCGACACGCCGGACACGGCGCGCCTGCTCGAACTCACCGAGCAAGTGCTCGCGGGCGCCCCGGTGCTGCTGCAGTACCGCAGCAAGGTCGCCGATGCACGACTGCGCCGTATTCAGGCACGTGCGCTGCAGGCGCTCTGCCGTCGCGCCGGCGTGCCCTTCATCATCAATGACGACCTTGCGCTGGCGCTCGAACTCGACGCCGACGGCGCCCACCTCGGCCGTGACGACGGTCTGCCGGCTGCGGCGCGCGAAGCCCTTGGCCGTGATCGCATCCTCGGTCTGACTTGCTATGCTGATTGGGCGCGCGCCGCTGAGGGTGCCGAGGTGGGGGCCAGCTACATTGCCTTCGGTGCGATGTTTCCCTCGCAGACCAAGCCGAATGCACCGCCGGCGCCGTTCGCACTGATAAGCCGCGCGCGGCGCGAGCTGGGCCTGCCGGTTGCGGCGATCGGCGGCATCACGCTCGAGAATGCGGCGCAGGTGGTGGACGCAGGCGCGCACCTGCTGGCGGTGGTGAACGACGTTTTCGGCGCTGCTGACCCTGCGGCGCGTGCGCGCGCATACCGCCTCCTGTTCTAGCGCGTCGGTCTGCGGGCGCGACGGTTCTTGATGTTGACGGTGGACCGGCGCCGCATGCGGGCGCCACAATGTCGCCTTTCGCAAGCAGTTCAGGACGAATGCACCATGACCAGTCGTAACGAAACCCTCTTCCAGCGCGCCCAGCAGACCATTCCGGGCGGTGTCAATTCGCCGGTGCGTGCCTTCCGCTCGGTCGGCGGCACGCCGCGCTTCCTGGCGCGCGCCGAGGGCGCCCGGGTTTGGGACGCCGATGGCAAGGCCTATATCGACTACGTCGGCTCCTGGGGGCCGGCCATCGCCGGCCACGCCCATCCCGCCATTGTCGAGGCGGTGCGCGAGGCCGCGCTCAAGGGCTTGTCCTTCGGCGCGCCGACCGAGAGTGAGGTCGAGATGGCAGAGCTGATCTGCGAACTTCTGCCCGCGGTCGAGATGGTGCGCCTGGTCAGTTCCGGCACCGAAGCGACGATGAGCGCGATCCGCCTGGCGCGGGGCTTTACCGGTCGCGATGCCATCGTCAAGTTCGAAGGCTGCTACCACGGTCATGCCGACAGCCTGCTGGTGAAGGCTGGCTCCGGCCTGCTCACCTTCGGCAACCCGTCGTCCGGTGGCGTACCGGCCGATTTCGCCAAGCACACCATCGTGCTCGACTACAACGACCTGCAGCAGGTCGAGGACGTGTTCAAGGCGCGCGGCGGTGAAATCGCCGCCATCATCGTCGAGCCGGTGGCCGGCAACATGAACCTGATCAAGCCGCAGCCGGGCTTCCTCGAAGGCCTGCGCCGGATCTGCACCGAGTACGGCGCGGTACTGATCTTCGACGAGGTCATGACGGGCTTTCGTGTCGGCCCGCAGGGCGTGGCCGGGCTCTACGGCATCACGCCCGACCTGACGACGCTTGGCAAGGTGATCGGCGGCGGCATGCCGGTTGGGGCTTTCGGCGGCCGCCGCGACATCATGGAAAAGATCGCCCCGCTGGGCAGCGTTTATCAGGCCGGTACGCTGTCGGGCAGCCCGGTGGCAGTGGCGGCAGGCATGGTGTCACTGAAGCTGACGCGCGAGCCCGGCTTCTACGAGGGCTTGGCTGCGAGCACTCAACGCCTGGTCTGTGGTCTCGCCGCTGCAGCCAAGGATGCCGGTGTCACCTTCAGTGCGGATTCGGTCGGCGGCATGTTCGGCGTCTATTTCGCCGATAAGGTCCCGGCGTCGTTCTCCGATGTGATGGCTTCGGACAAGGAGCGCTTCAACCGCTTCTTCCATGCCATGCTGGAGGCAGGCCACTATTTCGCGCCCTCGGCCTTCGAGGCGGGCTTCGTATCGGCAGCGCATGGCGCTGCCGAGATCGACGCCACGGTGGCGGCCGCGCGCGAGGTGTTCGCCGGCCTGGCTTGAGGCCGCCGCGGTAACCAGGCCGCGACCCTGTCCAGCCCCTCGCTGCGCGCGACGAAGCTCCGGTAGGAGCGGCGCCAGCCGCGAGGGGTTGAAGGCAACGTGGCGGATCGGAAGCGCCCCAAAAGGCTCGCGGCTCGCGCCGCTCCTACCGCGAGCAACGGCGCGTGGGGTCGTCGTAGGAGCGGCGCCAGCCGCGAGGGGTTGAAGGCGACGTGGCGGATCGGAAACGCCCTAAAAAGCTCGCGGCTCGCGCCGCTCCTACAGCGAGCAACGGCGCGTGGGGTCGTCGTAGGAGCGGCGCCAGCCGCGAGGGGTTGAAGGCGACGTGGCGGCTCGGATGCGCCCCAAAAGGCTCGCGGCTCGCGCCGCTCCTACAGCGAGCAACGGCGCGTGGGGTCGTCGTAGGAGCGGCGCCAGCCGCGAGGGGTTGAAGGCGGCGTGGCGGATCGGAAGCGCCACAAAAGGCTCGCGGCTTGCGCCGCTCCTACAGCGAACAGCGGCGCGTGGGGTCGTCGTAGGAGCGGCGCCAGCCGCGAGGGGTTGAAGGCGACGTGGCGGATCGGAAGCGCCCCAAAAGGCTCGCGGCTCGCGCCGCTCCTACAGCGAGCAACGGCGCGTGGGGTCGTCGTAGGAGCGGCGCCAGCCGCGAGGGGTTGAAGGCGACGTGGCGGATCGGAAACGCCCCAAAAGGCTCGCGCCGCTCCTACAGCGAGCAGCGGCGCGTGGGGTCGTCGTAGGAGCGGCGCCAGCCGCGAGGGGTTGAAGGCGGCGTGGCGGATCGGAAGCGCCCCAGAAGGCTCGCGGCTCGCGCCGCTCCTACGGCAGGGCGCAAGCCGCCGCGCTCAAAGCAGGAATATCGTCGCCAGCCCGAGGAAAATGAAGAAGCCGCCCGAGTCGGTCAGCGCGGTGATCATTACCGAGCTGCCCAGCGCCGGGTCGGCGCCGAGGCGGATGCGGATCATCGGGATCAGCACGCCGGCGCTGGCAGCGAGCAAGAGGTTCAGGGTCATCGCCGCGGTCATTACCATGCCAAGCTCGACGTTGCCATACAGCCACCACGCCAGTACGCCGAGCAGGCTACCCCATACCAGACCGTTGAACAGCGCGACGCCGAGTTCCTTCTTGAGCAGGCGGTTCATCGCTGACTGCTCGACCTGGCCCATCGCGATCGCACGCACGATCATGGTGATCGTCTGGTTGCCCGAGTTGCCGCCGATGCCGGCGACAATGGGCATCAGCGCAGCGAGCGCCACCAGCTTCTCGATCGAGCCTTCGAAGGCGCCGATCACGCGCGAGGCGATGAAGGCGGTGACCAGGTTGATCGCCAGCCAGGCCCAGCGGTTCTTCACCGAGCTCCACACCGAGGCGAAGATGTCTTCTTCCTCTCGCAGACCGGCGTGGCTGAGGATTTCGGCCTCGGACTCCTCGCGGATGTAATCGACCACGTCGGCCACCGTCAGGCGGCCGATCACGCGTTTCTCGCCGTCGACGACTGGTGCCGAGACGAGGTCGTAGCGCTCGAATGCCTGCGCGGCCTCATCGGCCTCGTCTTCGGGCGTGAAGCTGATCACCGTTTCCGAGCGCATCACATCGGCGACCTCGAGTTCGGGGTCGTTGATGAGCAGGGACTCGAGCGTCAGGATGCCCTTGAGGTGATCCTCGCGATCGACCACGAAGAGTTTGTCGGTATGGTCGGGCAACTCGTCGAAGCGGCGCAGGTAGCGCAGCACGACTTCGAGACTGACGTCCTCGCGTACCGTCACCATGTCGAAGTCCATCAGCGCGCCGACCGAGTCCTCAGGGTAGGACATGGCCGCGCGCAGCTGCTCGCGGCCCTCGGTGTCTAGCGATTGGAAGACGTCCTGGATGACCTCGGGCGGCAGGTCGGGGGCAAGGTCGGCAAGCTCATCGGCGTCGAGCGATTCGGCGGCGGCCTTGAGCTCTTCCGGCGCCATGGTCTCGATCAGGGACTCGCGAACTGCGTCCGAAACCTCGAGCAGGATTTCGCCGTCGCGCTCGGCCTTGACCAGGTCCCACACGTATAGGCGTTCTTCGCGCGGCAGGGCCTCGAGGATGTAGGCGATGTCGGCCGGGTGCAGGCTGTCGAGCTTGGTGCGCAGCCCGGCTTCGTGCTGTTTGTGGACCAGGTTCTCGACCAGCTCATGGCGCGGCATGTCCTGGCGGTGCACGAGCCCTTCCACCACTTTCTGGCGTGCGAGCAGGTCCTGCACCTCGCGCAGGTGGTGCTGGACGTCGTCGGGGTGGAGTTCTTCGGGCTCGGTCATCGCACGGCCTTGTGGGAGGGAGGCTGGGGGCGGGCGGGGCGGAAAAGCGGAATTCTACGGGCTTGGGCGGGCGCAGGCGACCCTGAACATGTCACGGCAGGTGAATTTTTCGTTGCGCCGCATCACGGCACCTGAGAATGCACCATGCGTCGTTGCACGCGGCTGGCGTGGGTGGCCAGGCGGGGGCCGAAACTGCGTTCGTAGCGGCGAGGGTTGGGCAGCATGACGGCCAGCCTTGCCGCCTCTGCCGGCCCCAGGCTGGCAGCCGGGCGGCCGTAGTAGTGGCGTGCTGCCGCTTCCGCCCCGAACACGCCGTTGCCCCATTCGGCGACATTGAGGTAGACCTCGAGAATGCGACGCTTGTCCCAGGTCGCCTCGATCATCACCGTGATCACCGCCTCCTGGCCTTTGCGCAGCCAGCTGCGCGAGGGCGACAGGAAGAGGTTCTTGGCGAGCTGCTGACTGATCGTCGAGCCGCCGGCGGCCAGCCGGCCGCGTTCGGCATTGCGCTCGAGCGCGCGCTGGATGCCCTCCCAGTCGAAGCCGCGGTGGTCCAGGAAACGGTCGTCCTCGGCTGCGACCACCGCGCGCTTGAGGTGGATGGAGATGCGCTCGTAGGGCACCCACTCGTGACGCAGGCGGGCGTTGGGGTCCGTCTTCTGCAACTCGGCCAGGCGCATGCGCATGAAGCGCGTGCTGTCGGGATCGAAGCGGCTCCACCATACGATCTGGGTGAAGATCACCGCCTGCCAGAACAGCAGCAGGAGCACTGCGATGGCCAGGCCGCGGCCCAGCCAACCCAGTGCGCGCCGCATGCCGGCTGCGCTCATGGGCACTCAGCCAGCATCGAGCTGGCGGCGTAGTTCGGCCAGCACTGCCGCGGTGTCGGGGCGCACCCCCCGCCACAGCGTGAAGCTCTCGGCGGCCTGCTCGACCAGCATGCCCAGACCGTCGGCCACGCGCGCCGCGCCCTGCGTGCGCGCCGCGGCCATGAAGGGGGTGTCGCCACGGCCGTACATCATGTCGTAGGCGACTGCCCCGGGGGCGTACAGGCCGGATGGCAGGGGTGGCAGCGCGCCGGACAGGCTGGCCGAGGTGGCATTGATGACGACGTCGAAGCGATGACCGGCAAGGGCGTCGAAGCTGCTGGCCGCGAGCGCGGCGCGTCCGGCGTGGGGGGTGAAGAGGGCGACCAGTTCGTCGGCCTTGGCCGGGCTGCGGTTGGCGACGACGAGCGTGGCGGGCCGGCAGTCGAGCAGCGGCAGCAGGGCGCCGCGGGTGGCGCCACCGGCACCCAGCACCAGGACGCGGCGTCCGCCGAGCGTGCAGCCGAGGTTGACGATGAGATCGCGCACCAGGCCGGCGCCATCGGTGTTGTCGCCGAGGATGCCGTCGTCCCCGAACGCGAGTGTGTTGACCGCGCCGGCCAGTTCGGCGCGCGGCGTGTGCCGTGTGGACAGGGCGAAGGCTTCGAGCTTGAAGGGGACGGTGACGTTCATGCCGCGTCCGCCTTCGGCGCGGAAGTCCTCGACTGCGCGCACGAAGCCGTCCAGCGGTGCGAGCAGGGCCTCGTAGCTCAGTGTCTGGCCGGTCTGGCGGGCAAAGGCGGCGTGGATCTGCGGCGACTTGCTGTGGGCGATCGGGTTGCCGATGACGGCGTAGCGGTCCATGGGCGGGGTCTCAGTTGGCGCGCACCTGGTCGCGGTTGGTGAAGGTCCAGGTGCGGGTGATCTCGATCACGTCGTAGTCCTTGCGGATGTCAGGCGGGAAGGGCGCGTAGGGCGCGGCCATCTCGACGATGCGAACCGCCGCGTCGTCGAGCAGCTTGTGGCCCGAGCTGCGATGCACGCCGACCTTGTCCACCGAGCCGTCGGCGCGGATGGTGACGGACAGCAACAGGCTGCCATAGAGCTTGCCGCGCGCCGCTTCCGGATAGTTCAGGGTGCCGATGCGCTCGACCTTCTGGCGCCAGTCCTCGACGTACTGGGCAAAGCGGTATTCCTGTGCACGCGCGCCGATGAACTTCTTGCGCGGGCGTTTCGCGAGCTCCTGCAGGTCGCGGTCGATCTGCGCCTCGAGCCGGGCCACGGCAGCAGCGCTGTCGAGCAGGTCGAGCCCGCTCAGGCGCGGTTCGGGCTCGGGGGTTGGTGCCGGCTGCTCGACCTTCTTCGGAGCCGCGGCGACCTTGGCTGGCGCCTTGTCGCGCGTGATCACCGGTTTCTGCTCCTGCACCGGCGCGGGCGCCAGGCGCTTGGCCTCGACCAGGGCGTCGCCGTCCTGGCGGTTCGGTTGTGGTGGCAGCGGCGTGCTCGGGCGTGCGTCCTGCTCGGTGTTGCCACCACCATCAACGTTGGCCTGGGCGAACACCTCGGCCTTCTCCGGCGCCTGGGCGTGGCGGGTGTTGACCAGCACGACCTCCAGTCCCTTGTCGCGCGTCGGCTTGCTCTCGGGCAGGCGGAACTGAACGAGCAGCAGCAGGCCGTGCAGCAGCAGCGAGAGGGCGAATGCCGCCAGCAGCAGCGGCCCGCCGAGGCGGCGCAGCCTGCCTCTCACGCCCTGCGTGCCGCGCTGTGCCGGCGTTGCGGAGGGTTCGGAGGGGGGCATGCCGGGCGGTGCCATGGCGGTTCGATGACGGCCGGCTCAGGCGAAGCCGAAGCCGGCCTCGCTGAAGTCTCGTGCCTCCGGCTCGGCCAGGATCGCCACGAAGCGGGCCTCGACCTCGACGTCGAGGAGGTCGGTGTGCTCGACGTGAAGCCTTACCCGGCTGCCGGGGAGTTGCAGCGGCATCGAGGGGACGCGGAACACCAGCGGTACCTCGGTCAGCCGCACCACGTTCTCGCGCAGCACGGTGGCCTCGACCTCGCCGCGGCCGTGCTGGCGCAGCCAGCGCAGGCACCAGTAGCGCTCCATGCCACGCTGGAACTCGGCGTATTCGGCATAGGTGAGCTCGAAGTCGCGCAGTGCCGCCATCAGGTCGGCGGACTTGGGTGCAAAGGCCGGCGGGGTGCCCTGCAGCACCGAGATGATCTGCCACTGGTTGACCAGATCGACGTAGCGACGCAGCGGCGAGCTCGACCACGCGTAGCAATCCACGCCCAGGCCTTCGTGCGGCGCGGCGACCGTGGTCATGCGCACCTTGCCGCCGCCCTGGGCGCGGTACAGGCCGGGAATGCCAGAGGCGTCGAGCAGCTTGCCCCAGGTCATGTTGGCGTAGATCATCAGCTCGGCCACCAGCTTGTCCATCGGCGAGCCGCGCAGCCGACGGCTGATGCTGACATGGCCGGGGCCGTCGGCGGTATCGATGTTCCAGTCCACGCTGAAGCCGAAGTCGATGCGGTCCTCGTTGCCGCCTGCCTTGCCGCGCCCGGCCTCGAGCACGGTGGCGAGATCCCACAGCAGGGACAGTTCCTGCTTCCAGGGGAAGTCGGCCAGGCCAGTGTGCACGGTCTCGTCGTTGAACACCGGCTCGATGTCGTGATGCCGCAGGTTGGCGACGATCGGCACCATCTCGACCCGGCTGTGCTCGGCGACGATGGCCAGGCCTGGTGTCACGTCCAGGTACAGCGACACCGCCGGGCAGTCACGGCCTTCGGCCAGCGTGAAGCCCTGCACCACCTCGTCGGGCAGCATGGTGATCTTGTTGCCCGGCATGTACACCGTGGACAGCCGTCGGCGGGCGATCGCGTCCAGGCCCGAGCCACGGGCGAAGCCGAGCGCCGGGGCTGCGATATGGATGCCGATGCGCCAGCCGCCTTCGGGTCGCGGTGTCACCGAGAAGGCATCGTCGATTTCGGTGGTGGAGGCGTCGTCGATCGAGAACGCGGCGACTTCCGCGCGCGGCAGGTCGGCCGGCGTCACCGGTGGCTCGAAGGCGGGGAAGTCCGGGCCCTCGGGGAAGTTCTGGAACAGGAAGCGGTTGTAGTGGAAGTCGTAGCTCGATGCGAGCGCGCCACACTTGAGCAGCAGGCGTGCGGCTGACAGCCCGCTGTCGACGCAGGCGGCCTCGAGCGCCTTGATCTCGGGGCGGTTGCGGTCGGGGCGGTAGAGCGCCTGCGGCAGCAGGGCGGCGAGCTCGGCGGGCAGGCGGCCAGCGACCAGCTCGGTGCGCATGTGCTCGATCGCAGCGGCTTGCTGGCGCTTCTTCTCCAGGCCCGCGAGCGCGGCCTGAAGGATGTCGGCAGGGGCCTTGCGGAAGCGTCCTTTGCCCTTGCGATGGAACCAGATCGGCGCCGAATGCAGGCGCAGCAGGATGGCGGCGGACTCGACCGCGGTCGGCGTGTGACCCTGGTACTCGGCAGCGAAGTCGGCATAGGCGAATTCCTCGTCGCCGCACACTTCCCACAGGAACTCGATGTCGAGCTCGTCGGCCGCGGCCTCGGCGCGCGCGAGCAGGTCGGAGGGGCCGGGGTCGCGGAACTCGAGCAGCACATTGGCACGCTTGAGCTTCACCCGTTTGCCGTGGGTGTTCTCGACCTGCAGGGTGGCATCGTTATCAGCGAGGATCGTGCCGGCCTTGAAGGCCCCGTCCTCTTCATACAGCACGAACATCGGCATCCGCCTGAAGAAAGCAAGCGCGCTAGTTTACTGGATTCGGGCGGTCAGCCCCATTTCCGGATGCGTTGCCGCTCGTATCGCGCTTGCGCACCGCTGCTCCGGGCTTGCGGGGCGCCTTCCACGCGGTGCCGCGCTGCCTATCCAGTGTTCCCTGCTCTGCGCGCGCTGCGAATGAGGTCGGCCGAGTACACCGCGAGTGCAAGCCAGATCAGGGCAAAGCCGACGAGCTGGGTAGTGTCCAGGGGTTCGCGGAAGATCACGACCGCGACCAGGAAGTTGAGGCTGGGCGCGAGGTACTGCAGGAAACCCACGGTGGCGAGCGGCAGTCGCCGCGCACCGACTGCGAACAGCGTCAGTGGTACTGCTGTGAGAATGCCCGAGAGCGGTAGCAGCCAGTCGACGGTCGTGCCGGCACCGAAGGTGAGTGCGTTCTGTGCGCCCAGCCAGACCAGCCACGCCAGCGCCAGCGGTGCGACCAGCAGGGTCTCGATGAACAGGCCGCTTGCGGCCTCCACTGGGGCGCGCTTGCGCAACAGGCCGTAGAGGCCGAAGGTGCCGGCGAGGAAAATGGCGATCCATGGCGGGCTGCCCAGCTGCCAAACCCGCCAGCCCACGCCGGCACAGGCGATCGCCACTGCTGCCGCTTGCAGCGGGCGCAGGCGCTCGCCAAGGAAGATCGCGCCCAAGGCCACGCTGACGAGTGGGTTGATGAAGTAGCCCAGGCTGGCCTCGAGCAAGCGACCGGCGTCGATCGCCCAGATGAAGACCAGCCAGTTACTGCTGGTCAGGAGTGCGGTGAGGGTGAGCAGCGCGAGCAGGCGGGGTTGCGCGAGGACCGCGCGCACGCGAGCGAATCCGCCGGTCGAAGGGATTAGCGCGAGCAGGCCGGCGAGGAACAGGGCTGACCACAACACACGATGGGCGACGATCTCGAACGGCGGCACGCTGCCGATGGCGCGGAAGTAGAGCGGCGCCAGCCCCCAGATGCAGAAGGCGGTCAGCGCGGCCAGCATGCCGTTGCGCGCGTGGGTATGGGGGGAAGGCGTGGGCACGAGCGAAGCTATGGCGTGGAGTGGGCTGGGTGACGGGGCGTGAGGTGGACAGGGGGCCCTTGCTGCGCATTCGTGCCGTGCAGGTGCTGAGCCGCAGGCGACACGGGGCTACAGGGTCATTGACGCGTAGCGGTGGCAATCAGGGTGTGAGCTTGCAGCAGGTAACCGCCGCGGTCGTCACTGCAGCGATGATCGGCCAGCTCGTCGGCGACTGCCGCTTGTAGCGCCTCCTGCGTTGCCTGGGGCAGCCGGCCGAGGGCTTCGGCCGCGCCACCCGCGAGGTCGAGGAAGGCCTGCCAGTAGGCCTCGGCGCTGTCGAAGTGACAGCTGAACGTACATGTGCGGATGTCGACGTTAATGAAACCGGCCGCGCTCAGCGTCTGTGCCAGGACTTCCGGTTTGCCGTAGCGGAACACCGAGGGGCGGGCGACCTTGGGCGGCGGCAGCAGGCGGGCGATGGTGTCCTGCGCGCGGTGTATCAGTGGCACGGTTTCTCGCGTGCCCCACACCGACAGCGCGATCTGCCCTCCGGGCACGAGCACGCGGTGCATCTCGGCGAGCGCGCGTTCGGGCTGCGGGAAGATGAACAGTGCGAGGCCGGCGAGCACGCGGTCCACGCTGGCATCGGCCAGGCACAGGTGCTCGGCGTCGGTGGCCGCGAAGCAGGGCGCCTTGGCATGCTCGCCACAGCGGCGCGCGCCCTCGGCGAGCATGCCTTCGGCGATATCGGTGGCGAGCACGGTGCCGGCGGGGGCAACGCGCAGCGCGGCGTCGCGTGCGAGCAGGCCGGGGCCGCTGGCGAGGTCGAGCACGCGCTGTCCCGGCGCAAGCGCGGCGGCGTCGAGCAGGGCTGCGGCGAGGTCGGCGCGCAAGTGCGCCCCTTCGGCATAGCGTGCGGCGATGCGATTGAAACCGGCGCGCTCCATGGCCTTGAAGCGGCGCGGGTCGAAGCCGGGTGCGGCGCCTTGGGCTGCGTCCGGTGTGCTGGGGGTGGTGTCGTAGGTGCTCATCGGTGGCAGCCGGGCGTCAGGGGCAGGTGAAGTCTATCACCGCGTCGAGGTAGTCGCTCCAGCGCGAAAAGCCGTGGTCGCCGCCCTCGAGCACAGTCTGCCGGGCGCCGGTGTAGCGCTGTACTGCGTGGCGGTAGTCGAGCACCTCGTCGCCGGTTTCAACCAGCAGCCAGTAGCGTTCCGGGCGGGTGATCGTTGCCACTTCCAGGGCGCGCAGCTCGTCGATGTGGGTGCGGGTGAACTCGAAGCGCGCGCCGGTGTACATGTTGTCCTGCGTGCCGATGTATGCCTCGAGCGAGAGCGGCGCGACGACCGCCGGATTGACCAGCACCGCGCGCAGGTTGTGGCGTTCGGCGAGCCAGGTGGCGTAGTAGCCGCCGAGCGAACTGCCGACCACCGCCGGCTCCAGGCCGGCGGCGCGGGCGCGGGCGATCGCGTCCTCGGCGAGCGCGATCGCGGCGCGCGGCGATACGGGCAGTTGCTCGCACCAGAACTGCTCGGCAAGCCCGCGCTCGGTCATGCGCGCCTTGAGCGCCTGGGCCTTGATCGAGGCCGGGGCGGAGCGGAAACCATGCAGGTAGACGATCATCGTGTGTTCCTCGATCAGGGCTCGGACCATTCGACCCAGCCGAAGTACCACGTTGCCAGCACGAAGATGCCAAAGGCGATGCGGTACCAGGCGAAGACGATGAAGGTGTGGTTGGAGATGAACTTGATGAAGCTCTTCACCGCCCACATGGCTGCGATGAAGGAGGCGACGAAGCCGACCGCGAACACGGGCAGGTCTTCGATCCGCAGCAGCGCCCAGTTCTTGTACAGATCGTAGGCGGTGGCGGCGAACATGGTCGGGATCGCCAGGAAGAAGGAAAACTCCGCTGCCGTCTTGCGCGACAGGCCGAAGATCAGTCCGCCCATGATGGTGGCGCCCGAGCGCGAGGTGCCGGGAATCATCGCCAGCGCCTGCGCGAAGCCGACCTTGAGCGCGTCGGGCCAGCGCATCTCGTCGACGTCGTTGATGCGCGGGTGATAGGCGCGCTTTTCCACATACAGGATGATCAGCCCGCCCACCACCAGTGCGGTCGCCACCGTGATCGGGTTGAACAGCAGGCCCTTGATCGTGGAGTGGAACATCAGGCCGAGGATGGCCGCGGGCAGGAAGCCGATGAACAGCATCCACACGAAACGCTGTGCGCTTGGTTGCGTGGGCAGGCCGACGGCGACCTTGATCAGGCGCTCGCGGTAGTCCCAGCACACGGCGAGGATGGCGGCGAGCTGGATGACGATCTTGAATACCTTGCTGGTGTCATCGTTGTAGCCGAGGAGGTCGCCTACGATGATCAGGTGGCCGGTGGAGGACACGGGCAGGAATTCGGTCAGGCCCTCTACGATTCCGAGGATGAGGGCGACGAGAAGGAGAGAGAGGTCCATGCGGCTTGGGTGTGGGGAAAGGGGGCGGCGGGATTATAGCCCCCGGGATGTTGCACTGCGGCGGCAATGCCGAATGCGTGACACGGTCGCCTTCGGCGGTTGTCCGCCGAACCGTTGGGAGCGCTCAGGCGGCGGTGAGTGCTTCGAGCCTGTCCAGGTAGCGCAGCGCGTGCGCCTGCTCGCTGCCGCACATTTCGATGGAGGGCTGCAGGCTGGTGCACACCGCGGGCCGGCGCGGGTCGCCGAAGAGCTGGCAGCGGTTTGAGGCGTCGAGCTGGATGCAGCGCACGCCAGCCGGTTTGCCCTGCGCCATGCCTGGGATGGCCGAGGAGATCGAGGGGGCGATGCAACAGGCAGCGCAGCCCGAGCGACAGTCCATTGCCTATGCCTGCCCAGGCAGCGCTGACCACCAGTCGAGGACGGCCTCGAGCGTGGGCGGCAGCAGCGCACCTTCGTCGCCGGTGAAGTTCTTCCATTCGCCGAGGAAGCGCTCGCCAACGGCCGTCAATAGTGGCACGCCAGCCATCACCGTTTCGCCCATCTCGGCGCGCAGGCCGGCGCCCGAGACCTCCTGGGCGCCGAACTTGTTGATGATGACCAGATCGACACCGCGTTCGATCGCGCCGCGCACCGCAACCGAGCCGCGTGCCAGCGCGTCGGGGTCGACCCGGCAGGCCACCGAGCCGCGTCCGAGCTCCTGCGACAGCGGGATGCTCTCGCCGGTCTCCAGGTTCTCCAGTTCCATGGCGCAGGGGTCGTCAATGACGGTGGCGATGTCGTGCTGCAGCACGCCGCCGAGTTTCACGCCGTCTGCCGCGAGCGCGCGTGCAGCCTGGGCGAGCAGGGCCTCGATGTTGTCGGTGGGCTTGTATACGACGGCGGCAATGGCTGTGGCTGGCATGGTCGGGCTCGGCGTTCGGCGCGTACGGTGTCAGCCGCCATTGTCGCACTGCGACGCCAACAAGGGGGCGATGCGGAGGATAATGCGCGCCCTGACGACGCCGATACGGATCCATGAGGGCTGAACAACGGGGCGCACGCCGCCCGGCCGACACGCCGAACTTCGATGATTGCCTGAGCGCCGACCGGCCACGATTGCGTCGATTGGCGAGGGATCTCGCGCGCCCGCCGCGCGCAGCGGACCAGCACGCCCGGCTGCAGGCCGATCTCGAGACGCTGCTCATGCGTTCCCGCGCTGCCTATGCCGCTCGTCGGGCCGCACTGCCGACGCCGGATTTTCCGCCCGAGCTGCCGGTTTCGGCGCGGCGCGACGAGATCGCCGCGGCCTTGGCCGCCCACCAGGTCATCATCGTCTGTGGCGAGACCGGTTCGGGCAAGACCACTCAATTGCCCAAGATCGCACTGACGCTCGGTCGCGGCGTTGCCGGTCTCATCGGCCATACCCAGCCGCGCCGGATTGCCGCGCGCGCAACTGCGAGCCGCATTGCGCAGGAGCTCAGGAGCCCGCTTGGCGAGGTGGTGGGCTACAAGATCCGCTTCACCGACCGCAGTAGCGAGCGCAGCCACATCAAGCTGATGACCGACGGCATCCTGCTCGCCGAGACTCAGACCGATCCGTTGCTCGCCGCCTATGACACCCTGATCATCGACGAGGCGCACGAGCGCAGCCTCAATATCGACTTCCTGCTCGGTTACCTCAAGACCCTGCTGCCGCGCCGGCCCGACCTTAAGGTGGTGGTGACCTCGGCGACGCTCGATGCCGAGCGCTTCGCGACACACTTCGCCGACGCCGCGGGCCAGCCGGCGCCGGTGATCGAGGTTTCGGGGCGACTGTATCCGATCGAAATGCGCTACCGGCCGGTGGAGAGCGAGGAGCTCGACCCCGCCGCGGCCGCGCGGACGGCTGCGGCGAAGGGCGACAAGTCGAAGGATAAGGGGCGCGACCTGATGGACGCCCTTGTCGATGCGGTCGACGAGGCGCAGCGCTGCGGCCCGGGCGACGTGCTGGTCTTCCTGCCGGGCGAGCGCGAGATCCGCGAGGCCGCAGAGGCGCTGCGCAAGGCCCATCATCTGCCTGGTACAGAGATCCTGCCGCTGTTCGCGCGCCAGTCGGCTCAGGAGCAGGCGCGCGTGTTCTCGCCCTCCAGCGGGCGCCGGGTGGTGTTGTCGACCAACGTGGCCGAGACCTCGCTGACCGTGCCCGGCATCCGCTACGTGGTCGACACGGGCCTGGCACGCATCAAGCGCTACTCGCCGCGCAACAAGGTCGAGCAGTTGCAGGTCGAGAAGGTCGCCCAGTCGGCCGCGAAGCAGCGCGCTGGGCGCTGCGGCCGGGTCATGGACGGTATCTGCTTCCGTCTTTACGACGAGGACGATTTCAACCGCCGCCCGGCGCACACCGACCCCGAGATCCTGCGTTCCTCGCTGGCTGGCGTGATCTTGCGCATGAAGGCCCTGAAGCTGGGCGCGGTGGAGGACTTTCCCTTCATCGATGCGCCGGGCTCGCGCCTGATCGGCGACGGCTATGCGTTGCTCGCCGAGCTCGGCGCCGTCAGCGACGACGATGAGCGCAAGCTCACCCCGATCGGCATCGAGCTTGCCAGGCTGCCGCTCGATCCGCGCATCGGCCGCATGATCCTCGCCGCGCGCGATCGTGGCGCGCTCGCCGAGTTGCTGGTGATCGCCGCCGCGCTGTCGGTGCAGGACCCGCGCGAGCGGCCGCAGGACAGTCCCGGCGGCGCCGACCAGGCCCACGCAAGGTTCCGTGGCGGCGAGCAGGACCAGAAGTCCGAGTTCCTCTGGTACTGGCATCTGTGGAAGGCTTGGGACGAGGTGCAGCGTCACGAGTCGTCCAGCAAGCAGAAGGCCTGGTGCAAGAAGCACTTCCTCAACACCATGCGCATGCGCGAATGGCGTGACGTGTTCAGTCAGCTGCACACGCTGTGCGCTGAGCACGGCTGGAAGGACAACGCGCAACCCGCCAACTACGAGGCGATCCACAAGGCCTTGCTCGCAGGGCTGCTCGGCAACATAGGCTGCAAGGTTGATGAAGGAGAGCACGCAACCAAGGGCCCGCAGGCGGGTTCCTACCTGGGCGCGCGCGGGATCAAGTTCTGGCCGCATCCAGGCTCGTCGCTCGCGAAGAAGGCCGGCAAGTGGATCATGGCCGCAGAGCAGGTCGAGACCAGCCGCCTGTTCGGGCGCTGCATCGCGCGCATCGAGCCGGAGTGGGTGGAAGAGGTCGGCGGCCATCTGCTCAAGCGCCAGGTCTTCGAGCCGCACTGGTCCAAGGCTTCGGGCGCGGTGCGCGCCTGGGAGCGCGGCACGCTGTACGGCCTGGTGATCTACCCGCGCCGCGGCGTGGCCTATCGGGACATCGATCCGGCACTATGCCGCGAGCTCCTTATCCGCGAGGGGTTGGTGCAGGGCGAGGTTGCGGAGGGCGCGGCGCGCGCGATGGCCTTCCTTTCTCACAATCAGCGCCTGGTGACGGAGATCGAGCGTCTGGAGCACAAGTCGCGCCGTCCCGACGTGCTGGTGGACGAGGCGCTGATCGAGGCCTTCTACGACAGCAAGATCCCCGCGGATGTTTGCGATGTCGCCAGCCTGGAGGCATGGCGGAAGAAGGCGGAGAAGTCCGAGCCCAGGCTGCTGCACCTGTCGCGCGAGCAGTTGATGCGCCATGAGGCCGAGGGCGTCACGACCGACCGTTTTCCACCCGTGCTGGAGGTGCTGGGACAGAAGCTCAAGCTCACCTACCTGCATCAACCCGGTGAGGCCGATGACGGTGTGACGCTGACCGTGCCGCTGGCCATGTTGAATCAGGTCCCGACCAACCGCTGCGAGTGGCTGGTGCCGGGGTTGCTGGAGGAGAAAGTCGCGGCGCTGATGAAGACCGTGCCGCAGAAGCACCGCCACCGCCTGCAGCCGGTGGCCGAGAGCGCAGCGGCCTTCATGGTGGCTTGCGAGGCCGGCGAGTTCGACACCGACGAGCCGCTGCTGAAGATGCTGCAGCGCTTCGTCGAGGAGCGCGTGCAGCTGAAGCTGCCGCTGGAGAGCTTCCGCACGGAGAACCTCAAGCCCCACTGCTTCATGAACTTCCGCGTGATAGACGAGCACGGCCGGGTGATGGGGCAGTCGCGCAACCTGATGGACCTGCGCGCGCGCTTCCGCGAGCAGGTGGCGGCGCGTTTCTCGGCGGCGAATATCGGCAGTGCGCTTGCGGGCGCGCTCTCGGCGGCCGGCGTCGCAGGCGCGCCCGCAAGCGTTCGGGCGGATCGCGCGGGTGGAGGGCAGTCCGGCCCCGGTGCGAGTCATGCTGCATCGGGCCGCGGTGCGCAGGCGGGCGGTGCCGCGCGGGGGCGTGACGGGGCGACGGCTGAGGTGGCGGGGCTGGGCAATGAGGCACCAGCGCTACCGGCGAAGACGCTGTCCGGCTTCACCACGTGGAGTTTTGGCCCCTTGCCCGAGCTGCTCGAGATCCGCGTCGCCGGCCGCGAGGTGATTGGCTTCCCTGCGCTGCATGATGACGGCGACAGTGTTTCGCTGCGGCCCTATGACACCCCCGAGGAGGCGGCGCGTGTGCATCGGCGCGGTCTCGCCCGTCTGTTTGCGTTGAACCTGAAGGATCAGGTGCGTGCTGTCGAGCGCCTGCCCGGCCTGCGTGAGCTTGCGTTGCAGTACATGAGCTTCGGCACCGAGGCCGAGCTGAAGGCTCGCCTGGTGGACGCCACATTGAGCCGTTGCTGTCTGCTGGAGCCTTTGCCGACCGAGGCGGGAGCCTTCGCGCAGCGGTGCGCAGAGGCGAAGACGCGGGTCAGTCTGGTTGCACAGGAGTTCGTACGCCTGGCGGGCCAGTTGCTGGTTGAGCACGCGGGCTTGCAGAAGCGGCTGTCTGGGCTGAAAACCTTCCCCGAGGTCGTTGCAGACATCCAGGCTCAACTTGGCGGGCTGTTGCCCAAGGACTTCCTGGTCGCCTTCGAGTGGGAAAGGCTGGCCCATTTTCCGCGCTACCTGAAAGGAGCATCGGTTCGGCTCGACAAACTCCGCAACAATCCGGCGCGTGATGCACAGGCCATGGCCGAGTGGAGGCAGCTTGCCCAGACCTGGGAGCGAGAGCGACTGGCGCGCCGCCGCGCCGGCGTCGAAGACCCTGCGCTGGAGGAATTCCGCTGGCTGCTGGAGGAGTTGCGCGTCGGTCTGTATGCGCAGGAGCTGAGGACGCCGATGCCCGTGTCGGTCAAGCGTCTGCAGAAGATCTGGGAGAGCCGCCCGCGCTAGCCCGACGCGGGCGGCTCTCGCCGTCTCAGCGTAGCGGGATCACGATCGGGGGGACGCTCACCCCGATCACCACTGCGGGCGAATGGCTATAGGTGTAGGGGCGATACGCCGGTTCGTAGTAGTGCTTGTGCACGATCGTCTCGCGATAGTGGCGAGGACGCTCGTGGATGATCACGCGTTCGCGCACGACATGGCGCTCGTCCCAGCCGCGGTGGACGTGTTTGTGCTTGTACGCATGCTTGTACTTATGGGTGTGTCCGTGCCTGTCCCAGCCGCGGTGATCACGGTCGCCGCGCGCTTCGGCAGCGCCCGCGCTGGCGAGCAGTCCGCCGCACAGAAGTGCGGTGAGCAGCTTGTGGTAGAGGGGTGTCTTCATGATCTGCCTCGTTCGTGTTGTCGTGTCGCAGGGCATGGCCCCGGTGTCTGCATGCTAGGCGCTGCGGCGCATGCGGGGGCGGTGCGAATGTAAGCAGGATTTTTCGAGCGCGCCGACATGGGGCTCGTTGTGTCCGCTTTGTCAATACAAGGCTTTGACATCCCCGGGTTTCTTGTTATATTCGCGGGCTTCCCTTGCCCCACCGGATTCGCATGCCGGGGGGCTGCTTCACTCAACCGCAAGGAGTCTGCATGCGACACTACGAAATCGTATTCATCGTCCACCCGGACCAGTCCGAGCAGGTGCCGGCGATGGTCGAACGCTACAAGACCATCGTGACCGCCCGCAATGGCCAGATCCACCGCCTGGAAGACTGGGGCCGCCGCCAGATGGCCTACCCGATCCAGAAGGTGCACAAGGCTCACTACGTGCTGATGAACATCGAGTGCGACGGCGAGACGCTGGCTGAACTCGAGCACTCGTTCAAGTTCAACGATGCCGTGCTGCGCCACCTCACCATCAAGATGAAGAAGGCCGTGACCACGCCTTCGCCGATGATGAAGGAAGAGAAGTCGCGCTCGCTGAGCACCGCTTCCGACGACAAGCCGGCCGACAGCGAAGCTGCTGCTGCCTGAGTTGCCTGAACCGGGTCTGAACCAACTGCGCATCGATGCGCGCGTGGCCGAAGTGCTGCCGTTGCGTCGAACCCCTGCCGGAGTGCCGGTCGCCAGCTGTACGTTGGCGCACGAATCGAAACAGATCGAAGCGGGTTTGAGCCGCGATGTTTCGGTGGAGCTCCAGGCGGTCGCAGTGGGTGATCTGGCTGCGGTGCTCGCGGTGGCGGCTCCGGGATGCGCGATCCGCGCGACCGGTTTCATGGCCGCCAGGAGCATGCGCAGTCGCAGCCCGGTTCTGCATCTGAACACAATCGAATTTCTCGAAGGAAACTGAAAATGGCCTTCAAGCCCAAATCCAAGTTCAAGAAGAAAGATGACCGCGGCGGTCGTGGTCTGTTCAAGCGTCGCAAGTTCTGCCGCTTCACCGCTGAGAAGATCGAAGAAGTCGACTACAAGGATGTGGACATCCTCAAGGACTTCATCACCGAAAACGCCAAGATCATGCCGGCCCGCATTACCGGCACCAAGGCGGGTTACCAGCGTCAGCTGTCGGTCGCCGTCAAGCGCGCCCGCTTCCTGGCTCTGATGCCTTACACCGACCTGCACCAGTAAGAGAGGAACGACGTCATGCAAATCATTCTTCTCGAGAAGGTTGTCAATCTGGGTGGCCTCGGCGATGTGGTCAAGGTCAAGGACGGTTACGCTCGTAACTTCCTGATTCCGCAGGGCAAGGCCAAGCGTGCCACGCAGGCCAATCTGGCCGAGTTCGAAGCCCGCCGCGCTGAACTCGAGCGCGCCCAGGCAGAGAAGCTCGCTGCCGCCCAGGCGCTCGCAGCCAAGCTCGAAGGTGTCAGCGTCCAGGTCGCCCGCAAGGCCGGCATGGACGGTCGCCTGTTCGGCTCGGTCGGCAACGCCGACATCGCCGATGGACTGGTGGCTCAGGGCTTCGAGATCGAGCGTTCGGCCGTGCGTCTGCCCGATGGCCCGCTCAAGCAGGTCGGTGATGTTCAGGTTGAAGTGTCCCTGCACGCAGATGTCCTCGCGACCATCACCGTGACGGTGGTTGGCGAGCAGTAATTCCCGCGTCTTTGCGCGTGATCGAAAGGGCTGCCTTGCGCAGCCCTTTTTTGTTTTCGGAGGCGTGCCGTGCGAGTGGCGCGCCGCTAGCATCGCTAGAATCCGACGAGTGGAATCGAAAGGTGGTCGTGATGAGCTCTCCTCCCTCCCGTTTTGCCGACCATGTTGCGGCCGATCCGCAACTGGCGCAGATCAAGCTGCCGCCGCATTCGATCGAGGCCGAGCAGTCGCTGATCGGCGGCATCCTGCTCGACAACCAGGCTTGGGAGCGGGTTGCCGATCTAGCCAACGAGTCTGACTTCTATCGCGACGACCATCGTCGCATCTACCGCCACATCACCCGGCTCATCGATCAGGGGCGGCCGGCTGACGTGGTGACGGTGTTCGAGTCGCTGGAGAAGAACGGCGAGGCCGAGCAGGCCGGCGGTCTGGCCTATATTGCCGAGATCGCCAACAACACGCCGTCGGCGGCGAACATCCGCCGCTACGCCGAGATCGTTCGCGAGCGCGCAATCCTGCGCAAGCTGGTGGCGGTCGGCGACGAGATTGCGGCGAGTGCGCTGAGCCCTTCCGGCAAGGACGCAAAGGCCTTGCTCGACGAGGCTGAGGCGAGGGTGTTCGAGATTGCCGAGGCCGGCGCCCGTCATGCCAGCGGGTTCGTCTCCATCCAGCCCATCCTCAAGCAGGTGGTGGATCGGGTGCAGGAGCTCTATGACCGTGACAACCCGCAAGAGGTTACGGGGGTGCCCACTGGGCTGGTGGACCTCGATGCCAAGACGTCCGGCCTGCAGCCGTCGGACATGATCATCGTTGCGGGGCGTCCGGCAATGGGCAAGACGACCTTCGCCTTGAATCTTGCCGAGCACATTGCGATCGAGCAGCGCCTGCCGGTGGCGATCTTCTCGATGGAAATGCCGGGCACGCAGTTGGCGACCCGCTTCATCTCCTCGGTTGGTCGCATCGACATGCAGAAGATCCGTAGTGGACGGCTTACCGACGATGACTGGCAGCGGCTCACCATGGCAATGGGCAAGCTCTACGATGCGCCGCTCTTCATCGACGAGACGCCGGGCCTCAATCCGATCGATCTGCGCGCGCGTGCGCGCCGGCTCGCTCGCCAGTGCGGCAAGCTCGGCCTCATCGTCATCGACTACCTGCAGCTGATGAGCGGTACGCGCGAAGGCGACAACCGGGCGTCAGAGCTCTCCGAGATCTCGCGCTCCGTGAAGTCGCTGGCCAAGGAGCTCCATGTGCCGATCATCGCCTTGTCGCAGTTGAACCGAAGCCTCGAGCAGCGTCCCAACAAGCGCCCCGTGATGTCCGATCTGCGCGAATCCGGTGCGATCGAGCAGGATGCGGACATCATCATGTTCATCTATCGTGACGAGGTCTACAACCCCGATTCGCCGGACAAGGGCACGGCGGAGCTGATCATTGGCAAGCACCGTAACGGTCCGACCGGCACCGTGCGCATGACCTTCATTGGTGAGAACACGCGATTCGAAAACTATGCGGCCGGACCGGGAGCCTACTGACGGGCGCTGGGGGGGGGCATACTGGATGCGCCTGCATACATCCATTTAAAACCTTGATCGTTATTTTTCTTGACGGTATGGATTGGGTGTCTATAATGCGCACCTCTTCAGCGCTGCAGCGGTTTCTTCGGAAGTGCAGGCGGCGGTGGAGTTGGGAAGTGAGGTGGGTGTTTGGTGGATCTTTGTTCGGCGTAGCCGGGCGGCGGTAAAAAAAGATTCACGAAATGCTTGACAGTGAGTTTGAAGCTGATCATAATCTCGTTTCTCTGCTGCAGCGAATGCAGCGCTCTTTAAAAAATTGAACAACCGATAAGTGTGGGTGCTTGGTGGTTGTGGTCGAAAGCGACTTCGGTCGTTTTGGTTTCACAATGATTAGGTGCTCATGCTGATTAAAGTCAGTATTTTGAGTACTTTGCTGGATTGAACTTAAGAGTTTGATCCTGGCTCAGATTGAACGCTGGCGGCATGCTTTACACATGCAAGTCGAACGGCAGCGGGGGCTTCGGCCTGCCGGCGAGTGGCGAACGGGTGAGTAATGCATCGGAACGTGCCCATGTCGTGGGGGATAACGTATCGAAAGGTACGCTAATACCGCATACGTCCTGAGGGAGAAAGCGGGGGATCGCAAGACCTCGCGCGATTGGAGCGGCCGATGTCGGATTAGCTAGTAGGTGAGGTAAAGGCTCACCTAGGCGACGATCCGTAGCGGGTCTGAGAGGATGATCCGCCACACTGGGACTGAGACACGGCCCAGACTCCTACGGGAGGCAGCAGTGGGGAATTTTGGACAATGGGGGCAACCCTGATCCAGCCATGCCGCGTGAGTGAAGAAGGCCTTCGGGTTGTAAAGCTCTTTCGGCCGGGAAGAAATCGTGGTCTCTAACATAGGCCATGGATGACGGTACCGGACTAAGAAGCACCGGCTAACTACGTGCCAGCAGCCGCGGTAATACGTAGGGTGCGAGCGTTAATCGGAATTACTGGGCGTAAAGCGTGCGCAGGCGGTTTTGTAAGACAGATGTGAAATCCCCGGGCTTAACCTGGGAACTGCGTTTGTGACTGCAAGGCTAGAGTACGGCAGAGGGGGGTGGAATTCCTGGTGTAGCAGTGAAATGCGTAGATATCAGGAGGAACACCGATGGCGAAGGCAGCCCCCTGGGCCTGTACTGACGCTCATGCACGAAAGCGTGGGGAGCAAACAGGATTAGATACCCTGGTAGTCCACGCCCTAAACGATGTCGACTAGTCGTTCGGAGCAGCAATGCACTGAGTGACGCAGCTAACGCGTGAAGTCGACCGCCTGGGGAGTACGGCCGCAAGGTTAAAACTCAAAGGAATTGACGGGGACCCGCACAAGCGGTGGATGATGTGGATTAATTCGATGCAACGCGAAAAACCTTACCTACCCTTGACATGTCTGGAACCTTGCTGAGAGGCGAGGGTGCCTTCGGGAGCCAGAACACAGGTGCTGCATGGCTGTCGTCAGCTCGTGTCGTGAGATGTTGGGTTAAGTCCCGCAACGAGCGCAACCCTTGTCACTAGTTGCCATCATTTAGTTGGGCACTCTAGTGAGACTGCCGGTGACAAACCGGAGGAAGGTGGGGATGACGTCAAGTCCTCATGGCCCTTATGGGTAGGGCTTCACACGTCATACAATGGTCGGTACAGAGGGTTGCCAAGCCGCGAGGTGGAGCCAATCCCTTAAAGCCGATCGTAGTCCGGATCGTAGTCTGCAACTCGACTACGTGAAGTCGGAATCGCTAGTAATCGCAGATCAGCATGCTGCGGTGAATACGTTCCCGGGTCTTGTACACACCGCCCGTCACACCATGGGAGTGGGTTTCACCAGAAGTAGGTAGCTTAACCTTCGGGAGGGCGCTTACCACGGTGAGATTCATGACTGGGGTGAAGTCGTAACAAGGTAGCCGTATCGGAAGGTGCGGCTGGATCACCTCCTTTCAAGAGAACAGATCACGGTCTGCCAAGTATCCACAGCTTATCGGTTGTTCAGGCGAAGAGCCTCGAAGCATATGAGAGGGTCTGTAGCTCAGCTGGTTAGAGCACCGTCTTGATAAGGCGGGGGTCGTTGGTTCGAACCCAACCAGACCCACCAAGTCTTTTTGGTTGCTCGACACGAGAGGGGGCTGTAGCTCAGCTGGGAGAGCGGCGGCTTTGCAAGCCGTAGGTCGTCGGTTCGATCCCGACCAGCTCCACCAGAACTCGTGCGGCATGAAAGCGGTGCTGCAAGTAGGCGTTCGAGAAGTCAGACATGGTGATGGATGTCGTCATGTCTGACTTCTTGATCGATGGGCGACTCGGTTCGAGTCGGTTGTCGGTTGTTTGAGGTTCGCTCTTTAACAAAGTGGAAGAAGTGTAGTACGTACCGAGCCGGTGCGTACTGCAAGTTGTGTGATTGCATTGATCCGGTGCTGAGCTTGTCAGCGTAGTGCCGGATCGCACAAACGAGTTCGTTCCTGTACGAAGGGTCTTCGAGATCGCAAGATCGGAGAGGATCCAAGGTTATAGGATCAAGCGACTAAGTGCATGTGGTGGATGCCTTGGCGATCACAGGCGATGAAGGACGTGTAAGCCTGCGAAAAGCGTGGGGGAGCTGGCAATAGAGCTTTGATCCCACGATGTCCGAATGGGGAAACCCACCCCGCAAGGGGTATCCCAGACTGAATACATAGGTCTGAGGAGGCGAACGCGGCGAACTGAAACATCTAAGTAGCCGCAGGAACAGAAATCAACCGAGATTCCGCAAGTAGTGGCGAGCGAACGCGGAGCAGCCTGCACGACTAAACCATCAGCTTAGCAAAACGGTCTGGAAAGTCCGACGATACAGGGTGATAGTCCCGTATGCGAAAAGCCGGTGGCGGGTCTGAGCGTGCGACAAGTAGGGCGGGACACGAGAAATCCTGTCTGAAGATGGGGGGACCATCCTCCAAGGCTAAATACTCGTGATCGACCGATAGTGAACCAGTACCGTGAGGGAAAGGCGAAAAGAACCCCGGGAGGGGAGTGAAATAGATCCTGAAACCGCATGCATACAAACAGTGGGAGCCTCGTAAGGGGTGACTGCGTACCTTTTGTATAATGGGTCAGCGACTTACGTTCAGTGGCGAGCTTAACCGAATAGGGGAGGCGTAGCGAAAGCGAGTCTGATAAGGGCGACTTAGTCGCTGGGCGTAGACCCGAAACCGGATGATCTATCCATGGCCAGGATGAAGGTGCCGTAACAGGTACTGGAGGTCCGAACCCACTAACGTTGAAAAGTTAGGGGATGAGCTGTGGATAGGGGTGAAAGGCTAAACAAATCCGGAAATAGCTGGTTCTCCCCGAAAACTATTTAGGTAGTGCGTCGTACGGACACTTGCGGGGGTAGAGCACTGTAATCGTTGGGGGGGTCATTGCGATCTACCCCGCGATAGCAAACTCCGAATACCGCAAAGTGATATACGGCAGACAGACATCGGGTGCTAACGTCCGGTGTCAAGAGGGAAACAACCCAGACCGCCAGCTAAGGTCCCAAATGCATGGCTAAGTGGCAAACGAGGTGGGAAGGCATAGACAGCTAGGAGGTTGGCTTAGAAGCAGCCACCCTTTAAAGAAAGCGTAATAGCTCACTAGTCGAGTCGTCCTGCGCGGAAGATGTAACGGGGCTCAAGCCATGAACCGAAGCTGCGGATGTGTCTTTGACACGTGGTAGGGGAGCGTTCCGTAAGCCTGCGAAGGTGTCTCGTAAGGGATGCTGGAGGTATCGGAAGTGCGAATGCTGACATGAGTAGCGATAAAGGGTGTGAAAAGCACCCTCGCCGTAAGCCCAAGGTTTCCTGCGCAACGTTCATCGGCGCAGGGTGAGTCGGCCCCTAAGGCGAGGCAGAAATGCGTAGTCGATGGGAAACAGGTCAATATTCCTGTACCGCTCTTAGATGCGATGGGGGGACGGAGAAGGTTAGCTCAGCCATCTGTTGGAATAGGTGGTTTAAGCGTGTAGGCGTGCTGCGTAGGCAAATCCGCGTGGCTTAGCTGAGGCGTGATGACGAGGATCTTCGGATCCGAAGTGAGTGATACCCGGCTTCCAGGAAAAGCCTCTAAGCTTCAGTCTAAGAGTGACCGTACCGCAAACCGACACAGGTGGGCTGGTAGAGAATACCAAGGCGCTTGAGAGAACTCAGGAGAAGGAACTCGGCAAATTGATACCGTAACTTCGGGAGAAGGTATGCCCCTGGTACGTGAAGGCCCTCGCGGCCGGAGCGGAACGGGGTCGCAGAGAATCGGTGGCTGCGACTGTTTATTAAAAACACAGCACTCTGCAAACACGAAAGTGGACGTATAGGGTGTGACGCCTGCCCGGTGCCGGAAGGTTAAGTGATGGGGTGCAAGCTCTTGATCGAAGCCCCGGTAAACGGCGGCCGTAACTATAACGGTCCTAAGGTAGCGAAATTCCTTGTCGGGTAAGTTCCGACCTGCACGAATGGCGTAACGATGGCCACACTGTCTCCTCCTGAGACTCAGCGAAGTTGAAATGTTTGTGAAGATGCAATCTCCCCGCGGCTAGACGGAAAGACCCCATGAACCTTTACTGTAGCTTTGCATTGGACTTTGACGGGACTTGTGTAGGATAGGTGGGAGGCTATGAAACCGGGACGCCAGTTCCGGTGGAGCCAACCTTGAAATACCACCCTGGTGTCGTTGAGGTTCTAACCCAGGCCTGTGAATCCAGGTCGGGGACCGTGCATGGTGGGCAGTTTGACTGGGGCGGTCTCCTCCCAAAAGGTAACGGAGGAGTACGAAGGTCACCTAGGTACGGTCGGACATCGTACTGATAGTGCAATGGCAAAAGGTGGCTTGACTGCGAGTCCAACAAGACGAGCAGGTGCGAAAGCAGGTCATAGTGATCCGGTGGTTCTGTATGGAAGGGCCATCGCTCAACGGATAAAAGGTACTCTGGGGATAACAGGCTGATTCCGCCCAAGAGTTCACATCGACGGCGGAGTTTGGCACCTCGATGTCGGCTCATCACATCCTGGGGCTGTAGCCGGTCCCAAGGGTATGGCTGTTCGCCATTTAAAGTGGTACGTGAGCTGGGTTTAAAACGTCGTGAGACAGTTTGGTCCCTATCTGCCGTGGGCGCTGGAAGTTTGAGAGGGCCTGCTCCTAGTACGAGAGGACCGGAGTGGACGCACCCCTGGTGTACCGGTTGTGACGCCAGTCGCATCGCCGGGTAGCTATGTGCGGAAGAGATAACCGCTGAAAGCATCTAAGCGGGAAACTCGCCTCAAGATGAGACTTCCCCGGGGCCTCGAGCCCCCTGAAGGGTCGTTGAAGACCACAACGTTGATAGGCCGGGTGTGTAAGCGTGGCAACACGTTCAGCTAACCGGTACTAATTGCCCGTGTGGCTTGATCCTATAACCTTCAACACAAAACGAACTCGACTCTCTGGTGAAAGCATCAACACACCAGACAATCACACAACACTTCTTCCTAACTTTGCTTCAGCTCAATACGCTGAAGAACAAGTCAAAGTCTGACGACCATAGCTGTGTGGAACCACCCCTTCCCTTCCCGAACAGGACCGTGAAACGCACATGCGCCGATGATAGTGAGGTCCGCCCTCGTGAAAGTAGGTCATCGTCAGACTAACCCACAAAACAAAGCCCTGCTCTCAAAAGAAAGCAGGGCTTTGTTACGTCAACGGCCAGCGAAAGGAACGATAGGGATCGCAGATCGTGACGAAGGGGCCTGCGTGGGGCAAAATGCTCAGCTGTCGTCGGGATCGCTGAGCCTATGAAGTTCGATATCGTCATCGTTGGTGGTGGTCTGGCCGGCGCAGCGCTCGCAGTTGCCTTGCGTCGCAGCAGCCTGCAGATCGCGGTGCTTGAGCATGCTGTGCCATCGCGCCCGCAAGACTGGGATCAGCGTATCTACGCTTACAGTCCCGCAAGCGCAGCGTTTCTGTCCGCGCTGGGCGTGTGGTCCCATCTGGATCGGAGTCGTCTCGAGCCGGTGGCCGAGATGCTGATCTATGGCGATGCCAATGGTGAGCTCCGCTTCTCGGCCCATGACTGTGGGCTGGCCGAGCTGGCGTGGATTGGCGAGTCCAGCCTGGTCCATCTTGAGCTCTGCGAGAGTCTGAAGCGGCAGCATAACGTTACCCTGCTGTGTCCGGCAGTGCCGGTGGCGCTCCTGCAGGAGGAGGGGCGGGTTGCCGTAACGCTCGAGGACGGCCGCACTCTGAGTGCGGCGCTGGCTGTCGGAGCGGACGGTCGTGACTCCTGGCTCCGTCGTGCGGCCGGAATCGAAGCGCAGACGACGCCCTATGACGAGATGGGGGTCGTGGCCAACTTTCGTTGTGAGCGCCCGCATCGTGGCACCGCTTTTCAGTGGTTTCGCGAGGATGGTGTGCTCGCCTGGCTGCCCCTTGCGCATGGCATGATGTCGATGGTCTGGTCGGCTCCGGATGCGATCGCTGGCGAACTGATGAAGCTGGACGACGATACCTTCTGTGCGCGGGTCATGGAGGCCGGTGGTCGGCGGCTCGGAGTGCTCGAACTGGCGACGCCGCGGGCTGCCTTTCCACTCAGGCTGATGCGTGTCGCCGAGGTGGTGCGACCCAGGTTGGCCTTGATCGGCGATGCTGCACATGCAATTCATCCGCTGTCCGGCCATGGCATCAATCTGGGCTTTCAGGATGCCAAGGTGCTGGCTGAGGAGTTGGGCAGCCTGCCGTCATGGCGCGATGTCGGTGAACTTGCGGTATTGCGGCGTTACGCGCGCCGTCGCGCCGAGGAGCCCTTCCTGCTGCAGTATCTGACCCACGGGCTCAATCGGCTGTTTGGTGCCCAGGACCCCCTGCTCGGCTTCTTGCGTAATGCAGGAATGAACCTTACGAACCGCGTACCAGTCGTAACTAACGCATTGGTGCGTTACGCCGTGCATGGTCGCTTTTGATATTTCGGAGAACTCGATGCAAGCCTTGTTGAAGCCCGTACGGGTGAAGCTCCTTTCCGTTTCGATCGCACTCGGGCTGACCTCCGCCGCGCATGCTGGCGAAGATGAGGTCAGGAAGGCGATGGAGGCCTTCATCGGTGCGCCGGCGGTGGAGTCTGTCAGTCAGACTCCATATGGGGGCCTCTACGAGGTCGTGCTCAAGAACGGTCAGCTCGTTTATACGGATGAGAAGGCCAGCTTCATCGTCGATGGTAGCGTGATCGATACCGCCACGCGACGCGACGTTACCCGCGCACGCCTGAATCAGCTTTCAGCGATCGACTTCTCGACGCTGCCGCTCGATCAGGCGGTCAAGGTAGTCAAGGGCAAGGGGACGCGCGTGATAGCCACCTTCGAGGATCCCAACTGCGGCTATTGCAAGCGCCTCGGAAAGGAGATCGACGCGATGGATGACATCACCGTCTATACCTTCCTGTATCCGATCCTGAGTGAGGACTCGACCCAGAAGTCCAACAACATCTGGTGTGCGAAGGATCAGGGCAAGGCGTGGACTGCCTGGGTTGTCGACGGCAAGGTGCCGGCCAAGGCGACTTGCGACACCAGTGTGATCACGCGCAACGTGGAACTTGGGCAGAGCCTGCGCATCAGCGGTACGCCGACCATCTTTCTCGCAGATGGCTCGCGCATCGGGGGCTACGTTCCGGCCGCCGAACTCGAGAAGGCAATGGACAGCGTCAAGCGCTAGGGCGGGTTCGGCTTGTTCGCGAGGGGGCGCTGGTCGCCCCCTTTCTTATGGGCGCCTCGAAAAACCTCGGCACCTCTGTGATTGGTAAAATTGGATTGTCCTGATTTCGTTCTCTGCCACCAGCCATGAAGAAACGCACCGCCATCAAGACCGACCTGTTCGCCGACGAGCATCACCGCAAGAAGATCGACACGCTCGGAGATCCACTGGCCGAAATCGAGTCGTACATCGACTTCGGGGCGTTGGCGGCGGAAGTGGATCGGGTGGCGCCGCGTCCGGTGAGTCCGCAAGGCGGTCGTCCGCCGTATCCGACCGAGACGATGGTACGCATTCTGGTGTTGAAGCGGCTGTACAACCTGTCGGATGAACAGATGGAGTATCAGTTGCTTGACCGGATGAGCTACAAGCGCTTCTGCGGGTTGGCCAGCGCGATCAATATTCCGGATCGAACGACGATGTGGACGTTCGAGAATCGCATCGGTGAAGCCGGCGCGAAGGTCCTGTTCGACGGCGTGTCGGCCCAACTGCTCAAGCGCGGTTTCATCGCCCGCGGTGGTCAGATCATCGACGCCACGCTGGTGCCCGCGCCCAAGCAACGCAACAGCCGTGAAGAGAACAAGCTCGTCAAGGAAGGGGCGATGCCGGCCGACTGGAAACCGGCCAAACGGCGCCAGAAAGACACCGATGCCACCTGGACCAAGAAGCACGGCAAGAGTCACTTCGGCTACAAGCTCTCGATCAACGTCGACAAGAAGTACAAGGTCATCCGCAAGATCGAGACGGGTACGGCCAGCATCCACGACAGCCAGCACTTCGAGAGCGTGTTCTACACCCTGAACACGAGCCGAGACGTCTATGCGGACCGGGGCTACACGTCCAAGGGGCGTGAAGACTGGTTGAAGGACAAGGGTTACCGGAACCAGATTCAGAGAAAGGGTACGCGCAACAAGCCGCTGTCTGAGTGTCAGCAAGGGCGTAACCATCGCATCGCCAAGACGCGCGCCCGTGTCGAGCACGTGTTCGCGGCCATCGATCAGATGGGTGGCAAGCTGATCCGCACGATCGGCCAGGCGCGAGCGAACTTTGCGATGACGATGATGGCCGCCTGCTACAACCTGAAGCGGCTGGTGTACTTCCAGAAGGCCGGAATCGAGGCTTTCTGACGCCCGAAATGGGCCGAATCGCCGATTTCCCGGGCGATTCGAAGAGAAAACGGAGCGACACCGCAGAGAAAAGCGGTGATTTGCCGGAGAAATTGAACCGAGTTCGGTCGCTGTCATTGTTTGGCGGCGGGATTCAACGAAAACCTCGCGTTATTCGAGGTGCCCTTATGTGCCATGCGTGCGCTCATTGCAGCGCGGGTGGTGTCATGCCGCGTGGCAGTAAAACCCACATGCTGCCCTGCTGGCGCATGCGACCTGCTTCGCGGCCCGCTTCGGGTCCAAAGCCCCAGAAGAAGTCCCCGCGTACCACGCCTTTGATCGCGCCGCCCGTGTCCTGCGCCATCATCAGACGATTGAGCGGGCGGTCGCTGAGCGGATAGGTGGTGGACAAGAATACCGGCGCCCCCAGAGGCACATAGCGCGGATCCACTGCGATGCTGCGACCCTCGGTGAGCGGGACGCCCTGAGCACCGATCGGACCATCATTTGAACTGGGCAGCTCGCGGAAGAACACGTAGCTCGGATTTGCATTCAGCATTTCCGCCAGGCGATGCGGGTTGTCCTGCGCCCAGCGCTTGATCCCGTCCATCGAGGCCTTGTCCAGGCTGAGCTCGCCCTTGGCAACCAGCCAGCGGCCGATGGACTGGTAAGGGTGTCCGTTCTGGTCGGCGTAGCCGACACGAGCCATCGAACCATCGGGCAACTGGATCCGGCCCGAGCCTTGCACCTGCAGGAAGAAGAGGTCGATCGGGTCATCCGCCCAGAATAGTATGGGGGCGGGGAGCTGCGCGCCGCGCTGTTCGAGCTCCGCGCGGGTGAAGTAGGGCAAGACCTTGTTTCCCTCGACGCGGCCACGCAGACGAAGATGCTTGAGTTCCGGGTAGACGTCGCCCAACTCGATCGTCAGCATGTCGCGCGGCACGCCATGGACAGGCCAGGTGTTGCGACCGCCGCGAGTGCGGCTGCCACGGATGAGTGGTTCGTAATAGCCGGTGATGAGCCCCTGCATGCTGCCGTCTGGATTGACCAGGCGCCAAGGAACGAAATGCGTTTCGAAGTAACGCCGCGCATCGGCGCCCGATGGCGCACGACCCAGGCTCTCGGCGGCCGTGCAGGCGTTCTTCCACGCTGTCTGACGAACAAGCTTCGAACATGAGGTCCGCAGCGCAGGCCAGGCTGCCGCCGGGTCGTCCAGTTGCCAATTCGGCAACGCGCTCCAGTCAGCGCGTTGCAGGGGGGCGGCGGCTGGCGCCGGTGGCTTGTCGGGCGTAGGTGCAGGGCAGACCGGACAGGCTGGGCAGGCAGGTGGCGGCGGACAGGTCGGTGCGGCCGCTTCAGGTCCCGGGGCTTCGGTCTGGTGTGCACAGCCCGCGGCGATCAGGGCAACAGTGGAGGCAAGGGCAAGGCGTCTGATAGCGGCCGGAATCATCGGGTGCATCGGTTAAACTCGTGGGCGGATGCGGCAGAGTATACCGGTGCCAGGCCGGTCGCCGGAGATGCGATGTGTGGTTGATCTTCCTCGAACTCGGCGTTGCGCTGACCTTGGTGCTGGTTGTGTTGCGGGCGTTGAGGCCGCGGCCCCCAGCCGCGCCGCGCTCGCCCACGGATGATGGTGAGTCCTCAAGACATGACTGAATTGCAAGATCTTCTGCGCCGTGCCGAGCAGGTGCTCGAACGGCTCGAAACCCTGTTGCCAGGCCCGGTTCAGGCGCCCGACTGGACGGCGTCGGCCGCTTTCCGCTGGCAGCGCCGCCGCGGTCGTGCCGAGCTCAGACCGATTCGCCTGCAGCATCGCATCGCCCTGGCTGACCTCCACGATGTCGATGAGCAGAAGGCCCGCATCGATCGCAATACGCGCCAGTTCCTCGCTGGGCGCCGGGCCAACAACGTATTGCTTACAGGAGCCCGCGGTACGGGCAAGTCGTCGCTGGTGAAGGCGCTCCTCAACGAGTATGCGCCGCGGGGCTTGCGCCTTATTGAGGTGGACAAGACCGACCTCGTCGATCTGCCCGAGGTCGTCGAGTTGATCGAGGGGCGGCCCGAGCGCTTCATCCTGTTTTGCGACGATCTTTCCTTCGAGGAAGGTGAGGATGCCTACAAGGCCCTCAAGAGCGTGCTCGACGGCTCGGTTTCGGCGATGTCCGACAACGTGCTCATCTACGCGACATCGAACCGTCGCCACCTGATGCCGGAGTATCACGATGAGAATCTGCAGGCACGTCATGTGGATGGCGAACTGCACCCGGGCGAGGCGGTGGAGGAGAAGATTTCGCTGTCCGAGCGCTTTGGCCTCTGGATATCCTTTTATCCATTCAGCCAGGATGAGTACCTCGATATCGTCGCGCATTGGCTCGGGCACTTCGGCGTGCCGAAGAAGGCGATCGCCGCGGCTCGCCAGGACGCGCTGCAGTGGGCGTTGATGCGTGGCTCGCGTTCCGGGCGCGTGGCCTGGCAGTTCGCACGAGACCACGCCGGGCGGCTCGATGACGAGGGGCATGGCCGATGACGCGCAAGCTGGTCGATGTAGCGGCAGGCGTTCTGCTGCGCGCAGATGGTGCCTACCTGCTCGGGCAGCGCGCTCCCGACACCGTCTATGCGGGCTACTGGGAGTTCCCCGGTGGCAAGGTCGAGCGTGGCGAAAGTCCTGCGCAGGCGTTGTGCCGTGAGCTCGAAGAAGAATTGGGCATCCACGTTACGCACTTGCGACCCTGGCTGCGCCGCGAACATCTGTATGAGCATGCGCATGTGCGGCTGCATTTCTTCGAAGTCGCGGCCTGGCAGGGAACGCTCAACGACAGGGTGCACAGCGCTTTGGCCTGGGTCGCGCCGGGTGATCCCGTGCCTGCACCCATGCTGCCGGCCAATGGACCGATCCTGAAGGCGCTACGCCTGCCGCGCATCATGGGTATCACACAGGCAACGGCGATAGGCGCGGCCGAGCAGCTGAGTGTGCTCGAGCGCGCGCTGCAGCAGGGGCTGGGGCTGGTCCAGGTTCGCGAAGCGGCGCTGGACGCCGGTGAGCGGGAGCGCTTCGCGCGTGCAGCGCTGGACAGGGTCAGGGCCAGCGGAGGACTGCTGGTGGTCAACTCCGACCTCGAGTTGGCTCGCCGCATTGGTGCCGACGGATGTCACCTTACCGCGCAGCGCCTCCTGGCCAGCAGCGACAGGCCCGAGTTCGAATGGGTTGGCGCGTCGTGTCATACGCGCGCCGAGCTCGAGCATGCGGCTGCGCTGGGTCTGGACTATGCGCTCCTCGGTCCTGTGCAACCCACCGCGACGCATCCCGACCAGGCTGGATTGGGTTGGGCGCGCTTTGGCGAGCTGATCGAAGGTTTACCCATTCCGGTCTTTGCCTTGGGCGGCCTGACACAGAATGACATGTCAGAGGCGCGTGATGCAGGGGCGCATGGGATTGCGGCGATACGCGGTGTGTGGGGGCCGAAAGACGCCTGAAGGCCCAGGCGCGCTGCGGCTCAGCCCTAGCCGGCCTAGGCCGGTCAGCGATTGCGACCTTCGCCGACGCCGGGTGGCGCGAAGCCGTCGGCCTCATCCGGCGCGTCGGGAGGGGCAGTCGGCACCCGATAGGACTCCGACGCCCAAGCCCCGAGGTCGATCTGACGGCAGCGTGCGGAGCAGAACGGGCGGTGCTGGCTGTCCTTGCTCCACTCGACGGGCTTGCCGCAAGTCGGGCAGTTCACGGTACGCACGGGCTGGCTCATACGGAAGGGCTACAGGCTGCAGAAGGTGAGCTCGAAGGCGACGTCGCGCTCGGCCAGGCGGGGGCGCGCAACCGTCTCCGGCAGCATGAAGCGGACATTGAGCGCATACTTGTTGGCGCTGATCTCGGGGACCACGGCGTCCGTGCGCTCCAGCCGTACCCGGACCATTTGTGCCGTGCGCCCGGCCATTGTCAGCTGGAAGGCGCCGCTGCGCGCGAGCTGGCTCTCTGCGCGGCCGCTTGCACGCAGCAGGCGCAGCACGATCTCGATGCCATCGCGGATGGGGGCCATCGGATGGATCCAGGTGTCGAGGTCGCGGCGACGGACCTCGGGGTCACGGTTGAGCCAGTAGTGATAGGCCGGCAGATCGAACTGGCAGACGCCGCCGGGGATGGCGGCCCGGCTGCGAATGCTCATCAGCCATTCGTTCTCGCGCAGGTACTGGCCGATCTTGCCAGCCATGGCGAGGAGTCCGGTGGAGGCCTGCTCGATCTCGTAGAGCGCGCCTGCGAGCGCCTCTTCGGAGATGTCCGGGTTGTTGCGAAAGGACATCAGGATCTGGCGCTGGCGCTCGAGCTCCTGGACCAGATCAACCTTGAGGTCTGCACGACTTGCGACCTCGAGGGTCTCGAAGATCGTCTGCAGGGCGACGTGGTGATCCTGTGGAGCAGTGCCGCTGGAGAAGTGGGCGATCTTGACGAACAGGTCCTCGAGACGCAACAGCGTGCGGATGCGTTCGTTGAGAGGGTATTCGTAGCTAATCACCAGACACTATCCGCAAGTATCGCGCCGCTTGAGTTCGGGGCGATGATAGCACAGCGCCCGAGCGCCACAGGGCGAGTGGGCTGCGTGCTCAACGCGTCCTCGAGGCCGCGAGATAGCGTGCGTGCAAGCTTGCCACCTGCTGCTCCAGTGCCTCGAGGCTGGTGCTGTTGTCGATCACGTCATCGGCCGCGGCGAGGCGCGCCTCGCGGCTGGCCTGGGTCGCCATGATCGCGCGCACCTGTGCCTCGTCGAGGCCGCTGCGCGTGCGTACCCGCTCGAGCTGCAGGTGTTCGGGGCAATCCACCACGCAGATGCGGTCGCAGCGCTCACGGTAGCTGCCGGACTCGACAAGCAGCGGAACGGCGAGGATCACATAGGGGGCAGTCGCCGCGTGGCACTGGCGGGCGCTCTCGTCTCGGATCATCGGGTGCAGGATGGCCTCGAGCTGGCGTTTGGCCTCCGGGTGCGAGAACACCCTTGCACGCATGGCGGCCCTGTCCAGGCTGCCGTCGGCGGCGATCATTGAGGTACCGAAGGCACGCTGGATGGCGTCCATGGCTGCGCCGCCGGGCGCAGTGAGGCCATGCGCGATGAGGTCGGTGTCGACCACCTCGGCGCCAAGACGAGCGAAATGTGCTGCGGCAGCGCTCTTGCCACTGCCGATGCCGCCGGTGAGTCCGATGATGTACGGGCGTGGGGCGATGTCGTTCATTGCGGTTCCGTGGGGCGTCAGCGCGAGCAGGCCTGGCGCTTTGCGCCCACTCCCGGGACAGCCTGCTCGACGTTGCGCAACTGGGCCACAGGCAGGCTGGCCTGGATGCGGTGGGTGGTGGTCATGCGTGGTTCGATGCCGGCGTTGCGGACGCCGCGTTCGCGCAGTTGTCCGAGCAGCAGGCGCGCACGACTCTCGGTCTTGAATACGCCAAGGGAGACCGCGAACTGTGTAGGGCCCGGCTCGGGCACGATATAAGTATCGGTGACACCGAGGATGCGCAACTCGGCGACACGTGCCTCGGCTTCTGCACGGCTGCGTTGCGGTGGAATGCGTACCCACCAAGAGTCCGGCGTTTCGCTGCGGCTGCGTGCTGCAGTGACGCCGATGCGGCGCAGGCGCGCGCTGAGCCGCTCCGCTTCGTCTGCGGACAGGCCGCCCCAGGCCTGGCAAACGGTCGGTGGCGATGCGGCTTCGGCAGGCGGCGGCTCCGCTGCGGCGGGTGGCATGGGCGCGGTGGCGGCAAGCGTGGGGGGCTCGGCTTCGCGTGCCGGATCGGGCGTCGGATCGGGCGGGGAGGGCATTGCTTCGGAGGTGAGCTGGCCGCTGGTGTCTGCAGAGGGCGATGCGGCCGTGGTCTGCTCCGCGGGCTCGGCCGCCACTGGCGCGCCGGTGGCGGTCTCGCTCGATAGCCGGATGTGTTCCGGGTTGAGCTGGTTTGCGATGCGCTCCGGTTCGCCGCTCGGTGCCGGGGTGCCGAGCCAGCCCTGTATCGCGGCCAAGGCCAGGATGTTGAGCATCAGCAGCAGGATGATCAGAAAGCGCAGAACGGTCATGCGGCAGGCGTATCGGGATCGGGTGGCGGTGGCGGGCGGCGACCGCGGGGCCTGGCGGGCCCCGCGGCTGTCGCCGTCGACATCAGCCCAGCTTGGGCAGATGCGCGAGCGAAGCGCTTACCGCCTCGGCCGGGTAGTCGTAGTTCTCGAGCTTGCCGGACAGGAAGCGCTCGTAGGAACTCATGTCGAAGTGCCCATGGCCGGTAAGGTTGAACAGGATGGTCTTGGCCTCGCCGGTGGCCTTGCACTTGAGCGCTTCGTCGATCGCCGCCCGGATCGCGTGGCAGGACTCGGGAGCGGGAATGATGCCCTCTGCACGCGCGAACTGCACGCCGGCCTCGAAGGTGGCAAGCTGCGGTACAGCGACCGCCTCGATCAGCTTTTCGTGGAAGAGCTGGGATACCAGCGGCGAGTCGCCGTGGTAGCGCAGGCCGCCGGCGTGGATGCCCGGCGGCATGAAGTCGTGCCCGAGCGTGTACATCTTCATCAGCGGCGTGAAGCCCGAGGCGTCGCCGTAGTCGTAGGCGTACTGGCCCTTGGTGAGGGTGGGGCAGGAGGTCGGTTCGACTGCGACGCAGCGCAGATTCTCGGCACGCTTGTCGCCCGCCGCCTTGTCGGCGAGGAAGGGGAAGGCGATGCCTGCAAAGCTCGAGCCGCCGCCGCACGGGCCGATGACCACATCCGGGTAAAGGCCGACCTTGTCGAACTGCTTCTTGGCCTCAAGCCCGATGATGCTCTGGTGCAGGACCACGTGGTTGAGCACCGAGCCGAGGGTGTAGTTGGTGTCGGCGCGGCTGGCCGCTTCTTCTACCGCCTCGGAGATGGCGATGCCGAGCGAGCCCTGGTTGTCGGGGTCCTCGGCGAGCAGGCGACGGCCGGTCTCGGTAAGCTCCGACGGGCTGGCGAACACCTCGGCCCCCCAAGTCTGCATCATCAAGCGGCGGTATGGCTTCTGGCCATAGCTGACCTTGACCATGTAGACGCGGACCTCGAGCCCGAACATCTGGCCGGCGAAAGCGATCGATGAGCCCCACTGGCCAGCGCCGGTCTCGGTGGTCAGGCGTTTGATGCCGGCCTGCTTGTTGTAGAAGGCTTGCGGCACGGCCGAGTTGGGCTTGTGCGAGCCTGCGGGCGAGACGCCCTCATACTTGAAGAAGATCTTTGCTGGGGTGCCGAGCATCTGCTCGAGACGGACCGCGCGCACCAGCGGGCTCGGCCGCCACAGGCGATAGATCTCGCGCACCTGCTCGGGGATCGGGATCCAGCGCTGGGCGCTCATCTCCTGCTCGAGGATGGCGCCGGGGAAGATGGCCCCCATCTGCTCGGGTGTCGCCGGGTTGCCATCCGGGCCGAGTGGCGGCGCGGGCGGTGTCGGCAGGTCGGCGACGACGTTGTACCAGTGGGTCGGAATGTCGGCGGCGTCGAGCAGGATGCGGGTTGCTTCCATCGTTTGTTCTCCCTTCGCGAGTATGTTCGCTGTCATTGTGGATGAATTTCGCCGGCTGCGGCGATTGCGCCCAGGCCAATCAGGACCAGGTTGTCTACGCGCCGCAGCGGAATGTCGAGCAGGCCGGCAAAGCTGTCTGCTGCGCCGCCGCCGAGCAGGCACTTGGCCTGAGGCTGGCTGGCGATCTGGCGGAACATGCGCTCCACCGCGCCGGCCTGGGCGAGCAGGCAGCCCGAGTGGATGGCATCGACGGTGCGTCGTGGCTGCAGCGTGAAGCGGCCTTCGGCGAGCGGGAGCTGAGCCGTGCCGTGGGCGAGTGCGTGCTGCATCAGGTCGACACCAGGCAGGATCAGTCCGCCGAGGAATTCGCCGTCGGCGCTCAGCAGGTCGATCGTCGTGGCCGTGCCTGCGGTGACCACGAGGCAGGCCTGGCGGTGCAGCTGGCGTGCCCCGATCAGTGCCGCCCAGCGGTCAGCGCCCAGGCGCGCGGGTTGTTCGTAATGGTTGCGGACGCCGCAGCAGTTTGCGCCCGGACGTAGCCATTCGATGCCGATGCCCGCCAGGGTCTGGTCCAGGTGTGCGGCGATTGCCGCCCCGGCAACATTGCAGCCCACGGCCCGCGACAGGGCCGGGTAGCGCGCGCGCAGACTGGCCAGCGAGCCGATCGCATCATGCGCGAGTGCGCCCTCTTCGATGGCCTGCAGTGGCGCGTCGGCGGCGGTGAGCCGCCACTTCACGCGGGTGTTGCCGGCATCGATGAGCAGGATCACGCCTGTCCTCCGCCGCCAGCGCGCAGCGAAACATCGCCGACCAGTACGCGGCGCATCCCCACAGCCGTCTCCAGCAGCAGGGCGCCGTCCTCGTCGACGCCGCGACAGATGCCTTGCAGTGTCTCCGCTTCGCCACTGATGCAGACGGGCAGGTCGGCGAAGGCGTTGCGTTGCTGCCAGGCGTCGCGCAGGGCGACGAAGCCCGCGGCGGCGTAAGTGTCGAGCAGGCTGCGCAGCTCCGCGAGCACGGCGGCCAGAACCGTAGCTCGTGTCGGAGGCGCCGTGTCGAGGGCATGCGCAAGATCGGTGACGCCGCGCTGCTCCGGAACCTGCGCGTCTGCCGGGAGCTGCAGGTTGATGCCGATGCCGATCACCGCGGCGGGTGTGCGGCCACGGCCGGGCAAGAGCTCGACGAGGATGCCGGCAAGCTTGTCGCCGTGGATCAGTACGTCGTTCGGCCACTTGAGCTGCACGCCCTGCGCGCCGAGCTCCTCCAGTGCGCGCGCGAGCGCGAGGCCGGCAACCAGCGACAGCCCGGCGGGCACTGGCGCACCTGGAGCGAAGCGCCACAATGCCGAGAACGTCAGGCTGCCGTCATCCCAGGACAGCCATTGTCGTCCGCGGCGGCCGCGCCCCGCGCTCTGGCGGTCGGCGATCAGCACATGAATGAAGCCGTCGTCAGCCGGTGTGGCTTCGATCAGTGCGCTATTGGTGGAGGTGCAGTGAGCACGCCAGTCGATCACGAAACTGTCGGCCAGCCGTCCGAGTCGGTGCTCGAGCGCGCGTCGTGCTTCTATCTCGCGGGAGGCGGGTGAGGCATCAGGCACTGCGGACGACTGCGCTGGGGCAGCCGTCTGAGGTTTGGACGATGACAAGGCGGGAGTCCGGCAAACATTGAGATCGCCGCATTATCCGCCATCCCGTGCTTGCGCACGAGTGTCCCGCCCGCCCCGCTGGTGTTCAGTGCTCGCCGTCGTCGCCGTTGCGCACGTCGTCCATGCCGAGTTCCTGGATCTTGCGGCTGATCGTGTTGCGACCGATGCCGAGCAGTTGTGCAGCCTCGATACGGCGTCCGCCGGTGGCCGCCAGGGCGCGGCGGATGAGTGTGCGCTCGAACTCGCGCGTGAGGCGGTCGAACACCTCACCTGGGTGGGTGGCGATGAGGCGGTCGGCTTCCGCACCCAGTCCTTCCATCCAGCTCGTTGGTGCCTCGCGCCCGGGTTGGTCGCGGATCTCCGGCGGTAGGTCGGTGACTTCCACGATCTGTGCCGGGGCCATCACCGTCAGCCAGTGACACAGGTTCTCGAGCTGGCGGACGTTGCCCGGGAAGGGCTGTGCCTGGAGGTACTCGAGTGCGGCATCCGAGATGCGCTTCCGCTCGACACCCAGCTCCTGGGCGCTCTTTTGCAGAAAGTGGCGAACGAGCAGCGGGATGTCCTCGCGCCGCTCGCGCAAGGGAGGGAGGCGCAGACGAATGACGTTCAGGCGATGGAAGAGGTCCTCACGGAACAGGCCCTGGCGAACGCGCTCCTCCAGGTCCTGGTGGGTTGCCGCGATGACGCGCACGTTCGAGCGGATCGGCTGCTGGCCACCAACTCGGTAGAAGTGGCCATCGGACAGAACGCGCAGCAGCCGGGTCTGCAGCTCTGCCGGCATGTCGCCGATCTCATCGAGGAACAGGGTGCCGCCATCGGCTTGCTCGAAGCGACCGCGGCGTTGGGTGGCGGCGCCGGTGAAGGCGCCGCGTTCGTGGCCGAAGAGCTCGGACTCGAGCAGGTCGCGCGGTATGGCCGCGGTGTTGATGGCGATGAAGGGGGCGTCGCGGCGAGGGCTGTGGCGGTGCAGCGCCCGTGCGACCAGTTCCTTGCCACTGCCCGACTCGCCGTTGATCAGTACGGTGGCGTGGGAGTGGGCGAGACGGCCGATGGCACGGAAAACCTCCTGCATCGATGGTGCCTGGCCGAGGATCTCGGGCGCGACGGCCGTATCTTCTGCTGCACCATTCTGGTGCGCGCCTTGCTCCAGTGCGCGGCGTACCAGTGCGACCGCCTGGTCAACGTCGAAGGGCTTGGGCAGGTACTCGAAGGCGCCGCCCTGGAACGCCGATACCGCGCTGTCCAGGTCCGAGTACGCGGTCATGATGATGACCGGAAGGTGAGGGTGGCCGGTCTTGACCTTTTGCAGCAGGTCGAGCCCCGACTCGCCGGGCATGCGGATGTCGGACAGCAGCACCGCCGGCGGGTGGGGGGTGGCTTCGAGCTCGGCCAGGGCGTCGCTTGCGGAGCTGAAGCTGGCGTGGTTGATGCCTTCGCGGCTGAGTGCCTTCTCGAGCACCCAGCGGATCGAGCGGTCATCGTCGATGATCCAGACTGTATTCATATCAAATGCACTGTTTTTGTGCGCCTGTCGTGCACCTCAGCCCCAGGGAGGGCAGGCGGTGACCCGTTCAGGTGCGTTCGGAAATCGGCAGCAGGATCGAGAAGCAGGTTCGCCCCGGGCGGCTGTCCACGTCGATCATGCCTTGATGTTGCTCGATGAAGCTCTGCGCCAGGGACAGGCCCAGCCCGCTCCCGCCGTCCCGGCCCGACACCAGCGGATAGAAGATCTTGTCGCGGATCTCTGCTGGAATGCCGGGGCCGTTGTCGATCACTTGCAATTCCAGTGCCAGCTTGAAGCGACGCTTGGCGAGCGTGACCTGGCGTGCGATGCGCGTGCGCAGCAGGATCTCGCCGTGGCCCTCCAGCGCCTGGGCGGCATTGCGTACGATGTTGAGCGTGGCCTGGATGAGTTGCTCGCGGTCGGCCGTGAGTTCCGGAAGGCTGAGGTCGTAGTCGCGCCGGATGCTGAGTTGAGGAAACTCGGCCAGGATCAGTCGGCGTACGCGTTCGAGCACGTCATGGATGTTCAATGGCGCCGGGCGCATCATGCTGTGCGAGCTGAGCAGACGGTTCATCAGGTCCTGCAGGCGGTCGGCCTCGGCGATGATCACGTCGGTGAACTCGCGCAGCTGCGGGTCATCGAGTTCGTGCTGAAGCAGCTGTGCAGAGCCACGGATGCCGCCGAGCGGATTCTTGATCTCATGGGCGAGGTTGCGGATCAGCTCCCGGTTGGCTTGCTGCTGGTGCAGCAACTGCTCTTCACGGGCGACGCGCAGCTGGGCGTCGATCGGGCGGAACTCCAGCAGCAGCCGCACGCCGGAGGTCTCGACCGGTGTGACCGTGCAGTCGAGCCGTATCGGTTCCGAGCCGTTGCGTGTGATCGTCAGGTCTTGTCCGGTATAGCTCCAGTTGGTGCGCAGGGCGTTGTCGAGCGCGGCGGACAATCCGGGCGGTGCGCCCAGCATGCGGGCGAGCGGCTGACCGATCAGCTTGCGCTGGCTGATCGCGAACAGGTTCTCCGCGCCCGGGTTGATGTAGCGGATGAAGAGCTTGCCGTCGACCAGGACGACCGCCGACGACAGCAGTTCGAGTCCTGCAAAGGGGCCGTTGGCAGCGTGTAAGGGGGGCGATGGCATGGGCGCGTCCAGAAGTTACGGCAATTCATAAGCAAGATGCGCGCCATGCATTGGGCCTACCGCAGGCCAGAGATCTCCCGACGTAGTGCCTCGATGTTGCGCTTGTGCAGTTCCACCTTGTCCTTGAACGGCTGCAGCCGGTCCAGCACCTTCTGGTAGTTGCGCTCGTCGCCATGGCGGATCGACTCCTGCTCGGCAAGCGCCTTCTCGGCCTCGGCAAGTGCGGACTCCTCGCCCGCGAGCTCGTTGCTCAGCACCTCGCGGCGTGCGTCGTCTCGGCTGCGCTGGTCGGCGGGACTGACGCGCGGAAAGGCGCCAGGACTGGAGCTGCCTTGGGGGGTGGTTGCCGCCGGGCGGCGAACTGGCGCCGGGACCGAAGACACCGGCAGGTCCGACTCAAGGCGTACGCAGCCGCGCCCGAGGCTGCGGTCATTGGTATAGGTGATGCGGCCGTCGGCGTCGGTGCACTTGAAGATGTCCGCCTGGGCGGCAGATGGCAGGAGTACGAGCAGTGCCAGAGGCAGGAGTGTTGACGTTCGCATGCGCTTTTTGCCGGGGTGGAGTGCGGCTGCGCAGTGGCGCAGCCCGGCCCGAAACCGTGCGGGACGAGCCTGGATTAGACCCCAGAAAAAAGGGACGGGCAATGCCCGTCCCTTTCGTGATGTCCCGTAGCGCTCGGCTTACAGGCTGTAGTACATGTCGAACTCCACCGGGTGGGTGGTGATGCGCATGCGGTCCACCTCTTCCATCTTCAGCGCGATGTAGGCGTCGATGAAGTCATTGGAGAACACGCCGCCACGGGTCAGGAACTCGCGGTCCTTGTCTAGGTACTCCAGCGCCTGTTCGAGGCTGGTGCACACGGTCGGGATCAGCGCGTCTTCTTCCGGCGGCAGGTCGTACAGGTTCTTGTCGGCCGGATCGCCCGGGTGGATCTTGTTCTGGATGCCGTCCAGGCCCGCCATCATCAGTGCGGCGAAGCACAGGTAGGGGTTGGCCAGGGGGTCCGGGAAGCGCGCTTCGATACGGCGGCCCTTCGGGTTGGCGACGTAGGGGATGCGGATCGAAGCCGAACGGTTGCGGGCCGAGTAGGCCAGCTTGGTCGGTGCTTCGTAGTGCGGCACCAGGCGCTTGTACGAGTTGGTGCCCGGGTTGGTGATGGCGTTGAGCGCGCGGGCGTGCTTGATGATGCCGCCGATGTAGTACAGCGCGGTCTCGGACAGGCCGGCGTAGCCGTTGCCCGCGAACAGGTTCTGGCCATCCTTCCAGATCGACTGGTGCACGTGCATGCCGGAGCCGTTGTCACCGACGATGGGCTTGGGCATGAAGGTGGCGGTCTTGCCGTACTGGTGTGCGACGTTGTGCACGATGTACTTGAGCACCTGGGTCCAGTCGGCGCGCTTGGTCAGCGTGCTGAACTTGGTGCCGATCTCGCACTGGCCGGCGTTGGCCACCTCGTGGTGGTGCACTTCGACCGGCACGCCGCAGGCCTCGAGCGCGAGGCACATGGCGGCGCGCACGTCGTTGAGGCTGTCGACCGGGGGTACCGGGAAGTAGCCGCCCTTGACGCGCGGACGGTGGCCGGTGTTGCCGCCTTCGAACTTGTCGGCGGTGGACCAGGCGGCCTCTTCCGAGATGATCTTGCTGTACACGCCCGACATGTCGACCGACCACTCGACGGCGTCGAAGATGAAGAACTCGGGTTCGGGGCCGAAGAAGGCGGTGTCGCCGATGCCGGTGCTCTTCAGGTAGGCCTCGGCGCGCTTGGCGATCGAGCGCGGATCGCGGTCGTAACCCTTGCCGTCCGACGGCTCGATGACGTCGCAGGTGATGACCAGCGTGGTTTCATCGAAGAAGGGGTCGATGTAGGCCGACGAAGGCTCGGGCATCAGAACCATGTCGGAAGCCTGGATGCCCTTCCAGCCGGCGATCGACGAGCCGTCGAACGGGTGGCCGTGCTCGAAGTGCTCTTCTTCGAAGGCCGAAACCGGCAGGCCGACGTGCTGTTCCTTGCCGCGGGTGTCGGTAAAGCGCAGGTCCACGAAGCGCACTTCGTTTTCCTGAATCATTTTCATGACGTCTTGGGCGTTCATTTTCACTCCTGGTGAGATGAGGCGGTCTTTGCGTTGAGCGGGTGGAGCAGCGGTACGAGATCGATGCGCCGGATTCGTGTGAGGCGTATAAGCACTAAGCGTGCCAGGCGCTAGCGGGCTGGCGAGTCATTGTGCCACAAGGGCAAGTGCTCGAAAGCGGTGCCCATTCCTCAAGAGGTTGGCACCACAATGGTGCATCGCATGGATTGAATGCACCATTATGGTGCAATCTCCTGGAGCAGCCTGATTGCGCGGTAGTGCGGGTGCTCTTCGAGCCACGCGTCCACACGGTTGCGGATGGCTGTGACTTGCCCCTGGTCCAGGGCTGGGGGCAGGAAGAGCTCCACCTCGAGGCGCTGGCCCAGGTAGTGAATCTGGACACGCTTTGGCTGCGGGACTTCCGGTCCGAGCAACAGGCGGACGTCGGCGAGCACTTCGGCGCGCTCGGGAACCGGGCCGGCAGGCACCACCTGCAGGTCGGTGTCGTCCTCGGGGTCGATATGCACCAGTACGTCGCGGACTTCGGGGTGGGCGTCGCGCACCCGGAAATAGACCGCGTCCGAGATGCGATGGCCCTCCGACACGGTGATGTGAGGGCTGACCTGGACGTGCGCGTCGCACAGCACGCGGTCCGCCATGCGCCGCGTACGCATGTCGTGCAGGCCGATCACGCCGGGGGTGTCCTCTATGGTGCGGCGCAGGCGTGCAAGCTCCTCGGCGGGCAGGCCGGTGTCGATCAGTTCGCGCACCGCCTTGAGTGCGAGCCTGATTCCCATATGCAAGATCAGGAAGCCCACCACCGCGGCGGCCAGTGGTTCGAGGAAGGGGTAGCCCGCCAGGCTGCCGCCAATGCCTGCGGCGACGACCAGTGACGACGCGGCGTCCGAGCGTGCGTGCCAAGCGTTGGCTTCCAGCATCGGCGCCTTGAGCCTGCGCCCGGCTGCGAGCGTGTAGCGGAACAGGCCCTCCTTGGCGGCCAGGGTAAGCAGCGCCATCAGCAGTGCTGCAGGGTGCAGTGCGGGCAGAGCTTCAATATCCTGCAGGCGCAGGCCCGAGCTCCACAGGAAGCCGATGCCCACTGTCGCGAGCACGACGCCCAGTACCATGGTCGTTACCGTCTCGATGCGGCCATGGCCGTAGGGGTGGTCGAGGTCGGCCGGGTGCGCGCTCTGCTGACCGGCGATCAGAACCATCAGGTCGGTGACGAGGTCCGATAGCGTGTGAGCCGCATCGGCAACCAGGCTGAAGGCGTTCGCGAACAGGCCAACCACCACCTGGCTGATGGCCAGGCTGGCGTTGGTGACGATGGCGATCAGGGTTGCACGCCGGATACCACGGCTGCGGGCCTGATCGGCCGCGGGCGGTTGATGCCGCATCGGCGGCAGCTGAGTATGGGGGGCGGGGCCGTGAGGCTTCATGGCATGGAGGACGCGCTATACTTCGCCGACTTTCGACTGTGGACGGATGATCGCATGGGAACCCTCTCTGATTTGCTGACGCTTGCACGCGAGCGTGCGGAGAACCTGGGCGTGCCCTACCAGGGTGCGCTCACGCCCGCCGAGGCGTGGCAGGTCATGCAGCTTGCCCCAGGGGCGCGACTCGTGGACGTGCGTACCCGTGCCGAGCTCGACTGGGTTGGGCGTGTGCCCGGAGCGGTCGAGATCGAGTGGAAGACCTACCCCTCGATGCAGGATAACCCGCACTTCATGACCCAGCTCAAGCATCAGGTCGACCCGGAGGCGCTGGTCATGTTCCTGTGCCGCTCCGGTGCACGCTCGGACTCCGCAGCCAAGGCCGCGTCGGTGGCGGGGTATGGCAACTGCTACAACATCCTCGAGGGTTTCGAGGGTGATCGCGATGCCAGTGGGCAGCGCAACAACATCGGCGGCTGGCGTCACGCCAACCTGCCCTGGCAGCAGGGCTGAGGGCGCGCAGCGCCCCAGGCCTCGAACCTCTCGCAAGGACCCGGACCCGCATCATGCAAGTTGCAACCATCAGCTTCGACCGCTTCAACGTGCTCGCCGACGACGAGGCGCAGGCGCGCATCCGCGCCGCCCGCGCCCGGCTTGGCGAGCGGGCGGTGCTGCTCTGCCACCACTACCAGCGCGCTGACGTCTACCAGCACGCCGACCTCACCGGCGACTCGCTCAAGCTCGCCCGCCTGGCCTCGCAGACCGACGCCGAGTTCATCGTCTTCTGTGGTGTGCACTTCATGGCCGAGGTGGCCGACATTCTGTCCAAGCCCAGCCAGGTTGCCATCCTGCCCGACCTCGCGGCCGGCTGTTCGATGGCCGACATGGCGAGCCTGGCCAAGGTCGAGCGCTGCTGGCGTGAACTCGCCGAGGTGCTCGATACGCCCGACGCGCTGATCACGCCGGTCACCTACATCAACTCGGCAGCCGATCTCAAGGCCTTCTGCGGTGAGCACGGCGGTATCGTGTGCACCTCGACCAACGCGCCGACCATTCTCGACTGGGCCTTCTCCAAGCGCGAGAAGGTGCTGTTCTTCCCCGATCAGCACCTCGGGCGCTGGACCGGTTTCAAGAAGGGCATTCCGCTCGACGAGATGGTGGTGTGGGATCCCGACCTCGAGTACGGCGGCCTCACGCCCGAGCAGATCCGCAAGGCGAAGGTCCTGCTGTGGAAGGGCCACTGCTCGGTGCACCAGATGTTCCAGCCGGTGCATATCGACCGCTGGCGCGAAAAGCACCCCGACGGCTTCGTCATCTCCCACCCGGAGAGCATGCTCGAGGTGTGCCAGAAGTCCGATTACGTCGGTTCCACCGAGTTCATCCTCAATACCATCACCCAGGCGCCACCCAATACCCACTGGCTGGTGGGCACCGAGCTCAACCTGGTGAGCCGGCTGGCCGAGGAGATGAAGCCGCAGGGCAAGGTGGTGCAGTTCATGGCACCCACGGTGTGCATGTGCTCGACGATGCAGCGCATCGACCCACAGCATCTTGCGTGGACGCTGGAGAACCTTGCCGAGGGCAAGGTGGTGAACCAGATCAAGGTGCCCGAGCACGAGGCGGAGTTGGCGCGCATTGCGCTCGACCGCATGCTCGCCGTGTCCTGATCGAGGCCGACGGGGTGCGGCGGCGATGACGCTCAGGATCTGCACCTACAACATCCACAAGGGCTTCTCGCAGTTCAACCGCCGCATGGTGGTGCATGAACTGCGGGAGCGCCTGCGTAGCCTGGACGTGGACCTCGTCTTCCTGCAGGAGGTGCAGGGCCTGCACCTCGGCCACCCGGCACGCCATCCCGACTGGCCGCTGCAGCCCCAGCACGAGTTCCTCGCCGAGGATGCCTGGCACCAGACCGCCTATGGCGGCAATGCGGTCTACGACCACGGCCACCACGGCAACGCCATCCTCAGCCGCCACCTCATCCTCAGCACGGCGAACCAGGACGTATCGGATCACCGCTTCGAGCGCCGCGGCCTGCTGCACTGCCAGGTCGAGATGCCGCAGTTCGACGTGCCGGTGCACTGCGTGTGCGTGCACCTGGGCCTGATGGCCGGCAGCCGGCGGCGGCAGATGGCGGCGCTGGCCGAGCGCATGGAGCAGCTTGCCCCCGGTGATGCGCCGCTCATCATCGCTGGCGACTTCAACGACTGGCGCAATCATGCCGACGACCTGCTCGGCTCCAGGCTCGGCCTTACCGAGGCCTTCGGTGCGGGGCGGGGGCGGCCGGCGCGCAGCTTTCCCAGTGCGCTGCCCTTCTTCCGTCTCGACCGCATCTATGTGCGTGGCTTCCGTGTGCGCCAGGCGCAGGTGCACTACGGCGCGCCCTGGGCGCAGATCTCCGACCATGCTGCGCTCACCGCCGACCTGGAGCCCGAGCGCTGATGCAGTTCCTGGCCGGCAACGCAGTGGCGCTGCTGGAGAGCGGGCAACAGTACTTCCCCGCCCTCGAGGCTGCGATCGAGCGTGCGGAGCTCGAGATCTTCGTGCAGAGCTACATCTTCGAGGACGACCGCAGCGGGCGGCGCATTGCCGATGCGCTGGCGCGGGCAGCGGCGCGTGGCGTGGCGGTGCGCGTGATGGTGGACGGATTTGGCGGGCGCAGCTTCGTCGCCGGGCTGGAGTCGCGATTGCGCGATGCCGGAGTGCAGGTGCTGATCTACCGCCGTGAGTTGCGTCGCTTCTCGCTGCAGCGCCACCGTCTGCGCCGCCTGCACCGCAAGCTTGTCGTCATTGATGGCTGCGAGGCCTTCGTCGGTGGCATCAACATCATCGATGACTACGAGCCGCATGGTGTACAGCATCCGCGTTACGACTACGCCGTGAAGGTGGAGGGGCCGCTGCTCGAGCCCATTGTCGCCTCGGCGCATCGCTTGTGGCGGCTTGTGGCCTGGGCCAGCTTCCAGCGTCGCGAGCACCACCCCTTGCGTGCCGAGGCCCGCACAGAGCCAGCGGGCGAGATCCGCGCTGCCTTCGTGCTGCGCGATAACCTGCGCCATCGGCGTGCGATCGAGGAGGCCTATCTCGAGGCGATCGCGCGCGCGCGGCGGGACATCGTGATCGCCAACGCCTACTTCTTTCCGGGCCGCCGTTTTCGCCACGCGCTCGCCGAAGCCGCTGCGCGCGGCGTGCGGATCACCCTGCTGCTGCAGGGGCTGGCCGACCATCCGATGCAGGCTTACGCCACGCGTGCGCTCTACCCATACTTTCTGGCCTGCGGGATGCGCCTGTTCGAGTATCACCGCAGTCACCTGCATGCCAAGGTGGCGGTGATCGACGACCACTGGGCAACCGTGGGCTCCAGCAACATCGACGCCTTCAGCCTGTTGCTCGCGCGTGAGGCCAACGTGGTGGTGGATGATGTCGGCTTTGCACGCCAGTTGCGCGGCAGCCTGGAGGCTGCGATGGCCGAGGGCGCGCAGGAGCTTAGGGCAAGCGACTGGCGCCGCCTGCCCTTGCTGCGCCGTGGTCTGAGCTGGCTGGCCTACCAGTGCGTGCGTCTTGCGATTGGTCTGGCGGGGCTGGGCCGGGTGCACTGAGCGTGGCGCACCAGCGTCGTCCGGGAGTCCGCCCGCGTCGATTCCTGCGCTTGGCTGGAGGCTCAGAAGAAGGCCGTTGCGACGGCCTGCCGGCAGCGAGGCACTGCATCGATCGACCAGTGGGCGAGCGCCCACGCCCAGATCTGCGCGAGGGGCGCGGACGCCAGCGTCGGTGGCGGCGCCTGGCCGAGGAAGCGCAGTGCAGCGAGCAGCGCCGCGGCGGGGGGGGCGTCGTCGATCGCACGCGCCAGTGTCTGTTTCGAGAGTTTCTCTCCCGCGGCGTTGGTCGCAAGCGGCAGGTGTGCGTAAGTTGGTGGCGGAGCCCCGAGCAGTCCCTGCAGGTGGATCTGGCGTGCGGTCGAGTCCAACAGGTCTGCGCCGCGTACCACGTGGGTGACGCCCGCCGCAATGTCGTCCACGACCACGGCGAGCTGGTATGCAAACAGGCCGTCCGCACGCAGCACGACGTAATCGCCGGCGTCACTCGCGAGCTCGAGCGATTGCGGTCCCTGGACCAGGTCGTTGAAGCGGATCACGCCCTCGGCCCGTACCCGCCAGGCGCGTGCGCTGCGACCTGCTCCCAGGCCGTCGCGGCAGGTGCCTGGATAGCGGCGTGAACCGTCGCGGGCAAGCGGTGCATTGGCTAGCTCGCGACGGGTACAGGCGCAGGGATAGGCCATGCCCGCGGCGACCAAGGTATCAAATGCATGGCGGTAGGCCTCTCCACGCCGGGATTGCCAGACGATGTCGCCGTCCCATTCGAAGCCGAAGCGCGCCAGCGTGGTGATGATGCGATCGGCCGCGCCCGGCACGGCACGTGGCGTGTCCACGTCCTCGATGCGCAGCAGCCAGCGTCCGCCGCGCGCGCGCGCGTCCAGCATGCTGCCGACTGCGGCCACCAGTGAGCCGAAATGCAGGGCACCGGTTGGAGAGGGGGCAAATCGGCCAATACAGGTCCGGGAGGTGCAATTCATGCGCTTGGTGTGGGTTTGTCTAAGCGCTGCCCGCCCGGTTGCTGGTGCATCCAGGAGGCGCCTGGCGGCGGATCATAGCACTGCGTCGATCTGCCGCAGCGGCAGCAGGCCTCGCCCCAATTTGATGGCCATCAAGCCAATATGACGGGAATGCCGTTAGTGTGCGAACGACTCGCAGGCTGTGCTCGCGTGACCCAACATGACGAATCGGAGAGACCCCATGATCAAGAAGCCCTTCATCCTTGCCGCGCTCGCCTCGGTGGTACTTGCCGCCTGTGGCGGTTCCGACTCCGGTGCCCCGGCGGCGGCCCCCGCCCCGGTAGCCGCCGCTCCCGCACCCGCCGCTCCGGCGGCGCCTGCCGCACCCGTGAATGCAGCCGGCGAGAGCGTGTACAAGAAGACCTGCGCACTGTGCCATGCGGCGGGTGTCGCGGGCGCCCCCAAGCCGGGCGATAAGGCAGACTGGGAGCCGCGCATCGCCCAGGGCGACGAGACCCTCTACAAGCACGCCATCGAGGGCTACACTGGTTCCAAGGGCATGATGCCGGCCCGTGGCGGTGGTGCATCGCTGACCGACGACGAGGTCAAGGCCGCCGTGGACTACATGGTCGCGCTGTCCAAGTAAGCAGGCGCGATCAGGCTGCATGGGCGCGCGCGCGCCCTGCAAGAAGCAAGAATGGACCCCACTGGGGTCCATTCTTGCTTCTTGCGCATGGCATGAGCGCACTTCCGCTCCGTTCGCACGCGTTGTCGGCCCGCTGACGATGAGGCAATATCGTGCATCGGCGTCCAGGCAGAGCGAAAGCGCCATGCGTATCCTTCTCATTGATCTGGTGTCCGACGACTGCGTTGCATCGGCGACGATCGCTGCGCGTCTGGCCGGCTGTGCTGAGGTTGAGGCGTGCCGCCCGGCGTTTGATGGCAGCGGGCCGCGCGGCAACATGTCCGGGTTCGACCTGCTGCTGTTGGTCGGCGATGACGACGCGGCACTGCTGAAGACATGCCGACGCGTGGCCGAGGATTCCGCTGTTCCGGTGGTCGTCATCGGTCCCTGCGACGGGGTTGAGACCGCGATCGCGTTGATGAAGGCGGGGGCGGTTGACATCGTCGTCCGCGACGAACGCGGCGACTGGAGCGGGCGTCTGGTCGAGGTGGTGTCCGCTGCACGCGTCCGGGCCCGGCCGCGTGACAGGCAGCCGTATGTCGACGAGGGCCGGCGCCTGGAGCAGATCGTCGATGGCTCCTCGGTGCCCACATTCGTCATCGACGGCAGTCACCAGGTGACGCATTGGAACCGAGCCTGTGCGCAGCTGACGGGTATCCCAGCCAATGAGATCGTCGGCACCGGCGAGCACTGGAAGGCCTTCTACACCGAAGCACGTCCCTGCCTGGCCGATCTTGTCGTCGATGGCACGGTCGGGAGCGAGATCGACCGCTACTATGCGGGCAAGGGGTACCGCCCGTCGGCGACCCTGCCTGGCGCCTACGAGGCCGAGGACTTCTTCGCTGCTTTCGGAGATGGCGGGCGCTGGCTTTACTTCACGGCTGCGCCCTTGCGCAATGCGCGTGGCGAGATCATCGGTGCCGTCGAGACCTTGCAGGACATCACCGAGCAGAAGCGGGCCGAGGCGGAGCTGCGTCGCAGCGAAGAGCGCTTCCGGCTGTTGTCGATCACCGATGGCATGACGGGGCTTTTCAACGCGCGCCATTTCGTGCAGCGACTGACCGAGGAAATGGATCGGGCCGAGCGTTATCGTCATCCGCTGTCGCTGATGATGATGGACGTGGACGATTTCAAGCTTTTCAACGACACCTGGGGGCATGTCGAGGGCGATCAGGTCTTGATCCGCCTTGCCGAGTGCGTTACCGCCTGTCTGCGCCGGACGGACCAGGCCTTCCGTTATGGTGGCGAGGAGTTCGTCGTGCTGCTGCCGGAAACTCGGGTGAGAGAGGCGCTCGCTGCCGCAGAGCGGGTCCGGGCATTGTTTCGTGAAAGCAGCTTCCTCCCGGAAGGAGCGCCCGCTCTGGTGCATTGCACCGCCAGCATTGGTGTTACGCGTTTCGTTCCAGGCGAGAGTTCACGCGATTTCGTCGCGCGGGCCGATCGTGGCGCCTACGAGGCCAAGCGCCAGGGCAAGAACCGGGTCATACGTGCCTTCCCCGACAGCGGCGAATTACTGGACTGAATGCAGGACCGTGCCGGGGATCAGTGCGTGTGGTGACCGTGGTTAGCGTCGCGCAGGCTGCCGACGACGGCAGGGTCGATGTCCGTGAAGTGCAGCGCGCGACCGCCCTGTGCGGCGATGAAGGCCTGGGCGGCCGCCGTGCTTGCGAAAGCGGGGAGGTCCGGGCCGCGCATGGGGCCTCGTACGCGGGCCTCGATCACGAACACCGCCGTCCGCGCGTCGAGCCAGCTGCCGTCCTCGAAGTTGGCGACATACAGGGCGGCGGCGTCCTCCGCGCTGTGGCTGGCGTCGAAGCGGCCGGGCTCGGCCAAAAACATGAACAGATCGACCGGCGAGTCGAAGAAGTGCGCCGAGCCGTCGGTGAAGATGATCTGTGCAGCCCAGCGCGGGAAGCGCGCGGGATACATGCCGCACACCGGGCAACGTGCCTCAGCCGGGACAGGGCGAGCCTCGTGCATGGCCAGGCCTGAGGCCGGGTCGTATGGGTGTGGCGTCGACACCCGCGTCGGCGGAACGATGCAGATGTCCTCGAAGGGCGGTTCGAAATCGGTGCCTGCGCGCGTGCCGTGGCGCCAGAACAGGGCGCCCGCTAGCCCCGCGGCAAGCAAGGCGCCGCCGGCCAGCAGGGTGCGGCGGCGACCGTTCAGCGTCGTCATGCGCGCTCGCTGGCGAGGAGCGGGTCCTGCATCAGGGCATCGATGATGCGCAGCAGGTTGTCCTCGGCCGTGTCCCCGGTGCGGGTGAGCGGGTCGGCGACCACCAGGCCCTCGGCCAGATGCAGGTGGTTGGGTGTAGTGGCCAGGCCGGGATGGGTCGGCGCGGTATCGATGCCAAGCTCCTTGCCGTCCGGGCAGCGCCAGCGCACGGAGTAGGCGTCCTGGGCGGCGTAGCGGACGGTGATCTCGACGCCGTTCGCCAGCTCGAGCAGCATGGCGTCCTGGGTGAGGCGGGGCTGCGCGGCGAAACAGTCGGCGCGCTCGGTGGCGAGCACCGAGGCAAGGTGCGGATGCAGGCTCATTGTGCGTTGGCCTCCTTCAGGATGCGTGCGACTTCGCTGCGTGCGATCTCGTGCGTGTCGGCGAGGATGCGTGCGGCAAGGTAGTGCTCGTAGGCCGGGTGTTCGGGCAGTTCGGCGTGCGCGATACGGGCGAGGAGTTCGTCCGCCGAGCCGGCGCCAAGGGCATTGAGGACATCGCGGCAGTTTTCCCGGCTTTCGTACATCAGCCGGCTGAGCCGCTGCACATGCGCGGCATCATCGGGAGGGAGGGCGCTGTAGACCGGATCCATGTTCTATTGCCTATTTACATTCGCTGATCATGAAGGGCGCCACCGTCCAGGACGACCATGTCCGGGGTGACGTCGTTGAAACGCAGCACGCGGCCGCCATGTTCGTCGGCGAAAGCCTTGGCTTCGGCCTCGATCGAGAAGGAGGCTGCCGTGGGGCCCATGCTGCCCAGTCGCCTGGAGCCGAAGACGTAGAACGCCGTCTTGGCGTCTATCCAATGGCCCTTCGGGCTGTCCCAGTCGGCCTTGCCCATGTCCTGCACGAAAATGGCGCGGACGACGCGTGCCTGCTCTGGGTTGAGGTAGATGCTGAACATCTCGATGGTGTCGCAGAACCAGTCGGGCTCGGCGCGCCCTGCGTAGTGCATCTGCACCTTCGGGCCGGGATAGTCGGCGAGCAGCATGCCGTCGAGTGCGCAACTCGAGTTGAGATCGATCTCGAGCGGCACCAGGTTGCCGGTACCGCCTTCGCTGCCGCTGCCGCAGGCAGCCAGCAGGCCAGCGCCGGCAGCGGCCATCAGAAAGCGGCGGCGGCTCTGGCAGGCGTGATGTGTGCACATGAGGATTGCTCCATTCAGTCAGAACGTATTGCAGGGTCTCAGCGCCGGAAGCGCCAGGCGGCAATGGCCAGCGGTGCTGCGATCCAGCCCGCCATCACCAGGCCCAGCAGCCAGGGCTGGGCGAGGGTGGCCGGGAAGACCGTGGCCAGGCCGTAGAGCGTACGTACATCTTCCAGCGTGAAGATGTTGAGGATGCGGAACACGTCGGCCGGGTTGAGCAGCATCACGTAGGGCAGCGCCTCGCCGCCCCACTGGCCGCCTGTCACCACCAGCACGCCCAGCACCAGCAGGTCGAAGATCAGCACGAAGAAGAACCACAGCGCGATCGCGAGGCCTGAGGCGCGGGTACGGTCGCTGGCGAACACCGACAGCATCACTGCCAGGCTCAGGAAGGCGCAGCCCAGCAGGACCGAGCTGAGCATGAAGCCGAAGTAATGGAACAGCGCGTTGAGGTCGAGTTGGGCCGACAGCACGATCCCGACCAGACCGAAGCCGGCGATGGTCGAGAAGGTGAGCGCGCCGGCCAGGCCGAGGTACTTGCCCAGCAGTAGCTCGAAGCGGGTGATCGGCATCGACAGCAGGAGATCGAGCGAGCCGCGCTCGCGTTCGCCGACGATGGCGTCGAAGCCGAGCAGGAGCGCGATCAAGGGGATGAGGTAGATGACCAGGCTGACCAGGCTGGCAATGGTGACCTCGATCGAGCGGAACCCGACCGCGCCTTGCTGGGCCGAGCCGAAATAGGCGATCGACAGCGCGAACACGGTGAATACCAGGGCCACCGCAAGCACCCAGCGGTTGCGGATGCGGTCCCAGAATTCCTTGCCGGCGATGGTGGTGATCTGCGAGAACTCCATGGCCTGCCTCTCAGTCCGAAAAGCCGAAGAACACGTCTTCGAGCGAAGGTTCGCGCACGCTCAGGTCGAGCACCTTGCCGTCGAGCGAGGCCAGCGCGGCGATGACGGCCATTTTCGATTCGCGTGCGCACTGTACTGCCACGTGGTCGTCGTGCGCCTCGACGGCACCGACGGGCAGATGGCCGAGCACCGCGCGCACCGCCTCGAAATCGGCTGGCGCAACGCGCACGTCGAACCACAGCGGCAGGTCCATCCTTTCGCGCAGTCCGGCCACGGTGCCGACGGCCTGTACCTTGCCTGCAGCCATGATGGCCAGCCGGTCCACGCGCTCCTGGATCTCGGCCAGGATGTGCGAGGTGATGACGGTGGTCACGCCCTCGCTGCGCAGCTGGCGCAGGATGGCATAGAAGCCGCGGATCGCCTCGGGGTCGAGGCCATTGGTCGGTTCGTCGAGGAACAGGATGCGCGGCCGCCCGAGCAAGGCCTGGGCAAAGCCCAGGCGCTGACGCATGCCTTTCGAGTATTCGCGCACGCGTCGGCGGGCGGCGTGAACCAGGCCCACGCGCTCCAGTACGCGCATGTTGTCGGCGGGCGACACCCCTTTGAGGCGGGCGAAGAAATCGAGGGTTTCGAGCCCGGTCAGGTTGTCGTAGAGGACGACGTTCTCGGGCAGGTAGCCGACCTTGCGGCGCACTGCGCGGAAGCTGCCGCCGCCAGCGCCCACCGGGGCGCCATCGATGCGGATCTCGCCGGCGGTGATCGGGATCAGGCCGAGCATCATCTTGAACAGGGTGCTCTTGCCGGCACCGTTGTGGCCGATGAGGCCGAAGAGCTCGCCCCCCCGGATGTCGAGGTCGACGCCATCGACCGCGTGGATCGCACCGAAATGCTTGCGCACGCCGCGGGCGACGATCATCGCCTTGCCGGCCTCATTGAGCGCGGGGGAAGTGTCTGCCACGCCATTGGCTCCAGTCAGGGTTGTTGGGCTCCATCCGCGGATTCGGATCGACGACGCTTTGCGCGCGCAGCAGCGGGAACTGCTGCGCGACCATGCGCAGGGTCTGCACTGCCGGGCTGCCGAGCAGCAGCTTCATCATCGGATGGCGCCAGGTCAGGCGGTCGACGAGGTCATTGGCCTCGTAGGGCACGTCGCCGATGCCGTCGCCGTCACGGTCCCAGCCGAGGTAGTTGCCCCAGTGGTTGCCTTCCTGTTCGCCCCAGACCATGTCGCGCGCGCCGACGTAGCGCACCTGTTCGCGGTTGAAGATGAAGTCATTGCGTTCGACCACGTTGTTCTTGGAGCCCGCCCACAGGTGGATGCCGACCACGTTGTCGACCACGGTGTTGCCGCGCAGGGTGTTGTACTCGGCGTCGTAGATGAAGAAGCCGCGCTGGTTGCCGGCGACCACGTTGTTCTCGATCACCGAATCCTGGATGGTGCGCAGCATGATGCCGTGGTCCGAGTTGGCCCAGGCGCGGTTGTTGCGCACCGTCAGGCGGCGCACTTCCATCAGCGCCAGCCCGCCGCGGTTCATCCAGGTCTCGTTGTTCTCCCACAGGTTGTCGTAGGCGTTCATGTAATGCGTGCCGTAGCGACTGTGGTGCAGCTTGTTGTCACGGAATTCGGCGTCATGCGACACATCGACATAGAGCGCATCGCGCACGAAGCTGACGTTGTTGCCGATGATGCGCGCCCGGCGGGTGTTGTAGAGCTGAATGCCGTTGCCGCGCTGTGGCGAGGCGTACTCGCGCTTGCCGGTGATCAGGTTGCCCTCGATCAGGACGTCGTTGGCCTTCTCGATCCACAGCCCGAACAGGCTGTAGGTGATGTCGCAATTGCGCACCACCACGCGGTCCGAGCCGGGAAAGATGTAGATGCCGGCGTTCTGCTCGCGCAGGCTGTCGCCGGAGTCCGACACGATCAGACCCTCGATCGTGACGTCGCTGGCGGTGATGCGGATGGTGTCGCCGCGCAGCCCTCCCGAGATCGTCGGCCGGTTGAGCCCACGCAGGGTCAGCGCCTTGTCGATGCGCAGGTTCTCGACGTAGCGTGCGCGCTCGACTTCCACGGTGTCGCCGGCCGCCGCACGCTCGATTGCGGCCTGGATCGATTCGCCTGGCTGCACCCGCCAGGTCGCCGCATGGGCCGGCAGGATCCCTGCGGCGAGCAGGACGACGAAGGCGATGAATACGGCAAGGCGAAAGGGCAAGAGGGGGTGGGGCATTGTCTGCTCTGTGGCGAGGCTGGCGCCAGTGTGCGACGAAGTGCCGCATGCTGCCTTGATCTGGGTGAAGCAGCGCTCCGCCTTTTTTCAACCAGCCCGTTGCCGGGCTGCGCTCAGATCACGATCAGGCCGAGGCTCTTGAGGCCGATGAAGAGCACAGCGCCGACCAGCAGGTTCTTGAAGCCGACGTAGCACACCATGTCCATCGGGCTGGCCTTGCGGTAGCGCCGGCCCCACCAGGGGCCGTCCTTCACGTAGGGCTTGGCGCCCATGCGCACCACGACCTCGAAGACACTCCAGCCGAACCACCAGCCGATGATGGCGCCAGGTGTCAGGTTGCCCATTGCGGCCAGTACCCAGGCCACCGTGGCGGCGACCGCAATAGCCAGCCCCGCCGCCTGCACGGCGCGTTGGCGCTCGAACCCGCTGCGGCTCCACGGCCAGATGTGGTCCCAGGCCTCGGCCAGCAGGCGGGTTGCACCCTGGTCCTCGTAGGGTGGGTGGACGGCTTCGGTCAGGATGCGCGGATCGACCATTCTCGTGTCCTCCTGGTTCAGGCTTTAGGGGTGGCTGCAGCCACCGGCTTGATCGGAATGTAGTAGCCGTCGGCGCCGATGGGGGTGAGTGCCAGGCCGGCCTTGGTGCGGCGCTTGCGCTCCTGGGCCAGGGGGGGGCAGGCGTGCTCGTCGGTGTACATCACCATGCAGTCGAGGCAGAGCATGCACTCGCGGTGGTCGATGCGGCCCTTGTCATCGATCGCCAGCGATCCGCAGCCCACGGCGCAGGCCTTGCACGAGTCGCATTCCTGCTTGCGCTTGAGGCCGAACCAGCGGAAGGTCGAAGGCATGGCGAGCGCTGCGCCGAGCGGGCACAGGTACTTGCAGAACGGCCGCTCGGTGAAGATCGATAGCCCGAGCAGACCCGCAGCGAACAGGGTGTAGGGCCAGCTGCGGCTGAACAGGCCGACGAGGAAGGTGGTCTTGAAGGGCTCGACCTCGGCCAGCTTCTCGGCCAGACCCATCGACAGCATGGACACCGCAAGCAGGCCGAAGAACACGAAGTACTTCACCCACTTCAGGCGGTTGTGCCACTTCATCGGCAGCATGAACTGGAAGCGCTTGAGGCCGAGCTTGGCGCCCACCTTGTACAGCAGCTCGGACAGCGAGCCGAAGGGGCACAGCCAGCCGCAGAACAGGCCGCGTCCCCACACGAACACGGTGACGATGATGAAGATCCAGAACAGGAAGATGAAGGGGTCGGTCAGGAACAGCTCCCACTTCCACTGGAACAGCAGGGCGTGGAACCAGGTCAGCACCTGGGTGATCGAGGGCTGCGCAAGCAGGTAGAAGCCGACGAAGAAGATGCTGATGAGCCAGGCCGCGTACTTGAAGCCATCGACCGGCCACTTGTTCTTGCGTGTGGACAGACGGGTCAGGCGGTCGCGCATCGCATACACGGCGGCGACGCCGACGAGCAGGATGGAGAACAGTACGATCTCGACCGCGCGCATCTTCCATACGCGCACCCAGGGGGCATCGGGCTTGACGACCTTGGGCCGGCCGCCCTCCATGTACTTCGCAGGCACCCAGTATTCGCTGTCGAAGCTGACGAAGTCGCGGTGGCCGGTGTTGCGGTCGAGCTTGTTGCCGAGGAAGACCAGGCTCCACGGGTAGGCTGCTGCAAAACCCGGGTCGCGGATGATGAAGATCGCCGACTCCTTGTAGCTCGGGGCGCCGGGCGCCTGCACACCCCAAAGGTTGAGGTAGTCGAGGTCGCGGAATGTGTAGGCGTCCATGTCCTGGCTCACCTGCACGCGGTCATAGATGCCGCCGCGTACGAAACCCGAGCCCTTGAACGAGTCGTAGCCGTTGGAGATGATGAAGATCGCGTGCTCGTTGTCCTTCAGGCGCGACATCAGGCTGGTGTAGCCGCTCTCGCCGAGGATGCTCTTGCCGACCGAGGGCGTGTTCAGGTGGCCAAAGAACATGTCCACATAAGGCTCAGCGGTGCGTGGCATGCCCAGTTGTTCGGACTTCACGGTCAGGCGGCGTACGCTGCCGTCCTTGAGCAGCTGCTCCCAGCTCAGACGCTCGTCGATGGCCGAATAGCGGATCGCCGGCCGTGGTTCGACCTTCAGGATGCCGACCTGGCGTGCGATCGCCACGCCCGAGCGCATCACCACCTGGTTCTGAGCGATCACCGTGACGGTGGCGCCGGTGATCGCATCGAGGCCGATGTAGCCTTCCTCGTTGCGCGCCTTGCCGATCTCGATCTTGTCGCCGACGAACTTGCCCAGGTATTGGTTGACGAACTTCGTCAGCACGCTCTCGGGAATGCCCAGCAGCAGGATGGGTTCGCTGTGGCGCAGGATCTTGGTCCCGGTAATGATGCCGTCAGTATCCATGCCGATCAGTGTGATCACGGGCTTGCCGGAGTACGCGGGGATATCCACGATGTCGGTCGACAGGAACACATAGCCCACGAGCTTGCGTTGGCCCGCGTCGTCACGGTAGCCCTCGACGTAGGTCGGCTTGCCCATGCGGTGCGAGAAGCTGCTGGCGGCCGGCAGCACCTCGGTACAGGCAACATGCGCGCAGAGGTCGGGGTCGGTGTTGATCTGGGCGGGCAGCGGGGCCTCGTATGCGGTCTGGGCGAATGACGGCGGGCTGCCGAGCAGGGTGGCGACGGCCAGCAAAGCACCCATGGTGGCGCTGCGCAGGGCGGAGAACGGGTTCATGATGCGCTCCGGTTGAAAGCTGGCGGAGAGTCTATTGAGGCCCGCCGCCGCCTGCCTTGTTCATTATCAAATTCTAATTTTTTGATGGGCGAAATGACGCTCCATCAAAAGACACAAGGGGCTTTCGCCCCTTGTGTCTTCCAGCCTGGATATTGCTTTGCGTTATGCCTCGACGATCATCCGCGAGCGCATCTCGAGGTGCAGGGCGTGGCAGAAATGGGTGCAGTAGCACCAGAACACGCCGGGCTTGTCGGCGATGAAGGTCACCGAGGCCGTCTCCTGCGGATTGACGATGAAGTTGACGTTGTACTTCGGGATCGCGAAGCCATGCGTCAGATCCTCGATCTTGTCGAGGTTGGTCAGGATGATCGTGACCTCGTCGCCGAGTTGCAGCTTGAACTCGCGCGGCTCGAAGGCCGGCGCCAGCGAGGTGATCTTCACCGTCACCTTGTTGCCGTCGCGGAAGACGCCGGCTTCCTTCGGGTCCTTGACCGCGAGCGGGAACTCGTTGATGTCATAGACCTGCTTGGGCTGCAGCAGCTCACGCTTGAAGATGATGAAGTCGTGCGGTTCGGGACGGACAGGGTGGTCCGCCACCAGCACCATCTTCTCGCCGGAGATGTCGACAAACTGCTCGGTCTCGGCGTGCAGAGGGCCGACGGGCAGGAAGCGGTCCTTGGAGAACTTGCAGCCCACGCACAGCCACTTGCCGTCGGCGAACATGGTTTCGGACTGCGACGCGTTGATGTGGCCGGGCTGGTAATGCACGTCCAGGCGGTCGACCACGTACTGCGCGCTCTTGTCACCGCTGTGGAACTTGATGGCGGCGTCCACGTTCCACTTGACGATCTGGCTGTCCAGGAACAACGTGGTGTAGGCGTTGCCGCGGCCATCGAAGGCGGTGTGCAGGGGGCCGAGGCCGAGCTCGACTTCGGCCACGATGGTCTTGTCTTCGTCATCCACCTTGCCGTCGAACCAGTCCAGCACCTTGGACAGTTCGATGACGGTGGCGGTCGGCGACAGCTTGCCGGCGCAGATGAAGTACTTGCCGTCCGGGCTGGCATTCACGCCGTGCGGGTTCTTCGGCACGGAGACGGAGCACACCAGCGCGGTCTTCGGGTCGGTGTTGGCCGCCTTGGTGGCGTCGACCACCGGCACGCGGGACGTGCCGTAGGTGGTGTACTTGCCGTCCTTCACCGCTTGCTCGATGCGGGCAATGTTGAAGAACAGGCAGGCGTCGCGCTCGGCCGACATCATGCCTTCGTAGTGGTAGCCGCCTTCAGTGTTGTACTGGTTGGTTGCGGCGAGCTTGCCGTCGAAGGACGTGGCGACGAGGTCGCAGTTGCCGTCGATCAGCGCTTGCCAGCGCACTTCCATGGTCTCGGCGTCAACGCAGGAGAACAGCGTCCGGTACTTCTCCGGGCTGTCGACGTCGCGGCCGTCGTTCGGCAGCGGGACATGGAACTCGGCGCCGCAGAACACGCGGGTGGTGTAGTTGATCGCCGGGTCCACCGGGTCGCGCTTGTCCGGGAAGATGCCGTGGAAGCCCTGCACGTTGGGCAGCTCGGTGATCTTGTCGCAGATGAAGTAGTCGAGGCGGATACGGGCGATGCGGCTGTTGATCTTGTCGTTGATCCAGGCGTAGCGGCCGTCGTAGTTGCCGTCCTTGTAGGAGGCATGGGTGTGGTGGGTGTCACCGACGGTGTAACGCAGGCTACCGTCAGCCTTGGTGCCCATGATCTTCTTGGATTCGTTGGTGTGGCCCCAGCCCACCAGTGCGTCCGGCACGAAGCAGGGCACACGGTGCAGTTCGCGCCCGGAAGGCAGACCGAGCACGCGGAAGTCGCCAGTGTGGCCGCCCGACCACAGGCCGTAGTAGGTGTCGAGTTCGCCCGGCTTCAGGTGCGGATCGTTGTAGGCGGCCTTGGCTGCGGCGACAGGTGCGCCAGCGGCGGCCGGTGCGCCGGCTGCGGGAGCGGACTCCTTGTTGCAGGCGGACAAGCCGACCGACAGGCCTGCACCCGCCAGGCCTGCGAAGGCGGCGGTGTTCAGGAACTTGCGGCGGCTAGGATCGGGCATCGCCTCGACCGTGTTCATCTTGGTTTCTTGCATGGTTCGTCGCTCCCGTATTCACATAAGATCGCCGGCATCCAGTCAATCACTGCGCCCTGCGCCCCTCGCGCCGGGTTGGCTGTGCGGCCTGCCTGTGACAATTTGTCCTGTGACGTTTTGTCCTGTGACGTTTTGTCGCAGGGTCATTCTATGAAGCAGCCATGGCATAAACCTTGATGTACCGCAAAGACAGGGACGTGCCCCTGACGTGAAAAGGGATATCCATAACCGGAGTGAATGGCATGCGCATGGAGGTGGAAGGGGGGCGGGTCGAAACGTCAGGGTTGAGCGCAGTGCGCACGAACCGGGCGCGCTTGCTGCAGTTGCGCTGGGTGTCGCTGGCGGCGATGGCCGCGATGAGCTTTGTGGTGTTTCCATGGCTGGTGCCAGCGCAGCCGTTGGCGCCGCTGGCGGGCGTGACGTTCGCACTGCTGGCGGTCAATCTGGCCTTGCTGGCGGATGTGGCGCGCTGGCTGGTGGGGCGCTGGGGCGCCTTCCTGCAGCTGACGGTGGATCTTGTCGCCTGGGGTGCCTTCCTGTATTTCACCGGCGGTGTCGCCAACCCGGCGATCTCATTGCTGCTGCCGGTGGTGGCGATTGGCGCATCCATCCTGCCGGCTGCTCAGGGCTGGGCGCTGGCTGTGCTGGCAGTCGGGGTCTATTCCTTCCTGTGGCGCTTTCACGAGCCGGTGCGCCTCACTGACAGCGGGCTCGCCATGCAGTGGCACCTGGCCGGCATGTGGATCAGCTTCGTATTCGCGGCGGTGACGGTGGTGTGGTTCATCGCCCGCCTCAATGCCGAACTCGCCCGCCGCGAGGCCGAGTTGGCCGAAGCCAACGCAGCGCGTGCGCGCGACGCCTACGTGGTCGGCCTGGGCAAGCTCGCCGCTGGCGCGGCGCACCGGCTCGGGACGCCGTTGGGAACGATGCGCATCCTTGCCGGCGAACTGGCTCGGCGCACGGACCTTGATGCCGAGGTGCGCGACGATCTGGAGCTCGTGCGCGAGCAGGTCGACCACTGTCGCGACATCCTCAACAGTCTCACCCGCGAGGCTGGGCAGCAGCGCGCGGAAGGCGGTGGCGCCGTAGAAGTGCGCGTCTGGGTGGACCAGGTGGCGGCGCGCTGGCGGCAACTGCGTCCCGGCGTCGCTGTCCAGGTGCAGGGCGAGGGGGGCAGCATCGTCGCCGATGCCTCGCTCGGCGAAGCCTTGCACAACCTCATCGATAATGCGGCCAACGCCAATCAGCACATGTGCGCCACAGCCGGCGCCGTTGTCGCGGCCGATGTAGCCGGCGCGATCGAGGTGTCGATCACCGCAAGCGCCGGGCTGGCGTGCATCGAGGTCGCCGACCGCGGGCCGGGCCTGTCCGCGGCGCGCATCGATGCTGCGCGCCGGGCGCCGCTCGGGGCTCATGCCCAGGGCATGGGGGTGGGATTGATGCTCGCCCACGCCGCGGTCGAGCACCATGGCGGTCGGCTGGAGTTCCGTCCGCGGCCCGGCGGTGGCACCATTGCGCGCTTGATGATTCCGTCCCAGGCTGCAGTGCAATGATTGCCGACAATGCTCCCACCCTGCTCGTCGTCGATGACGACCCCGCCTTCAACAGGGTGCTGGTGCGCGCGCTTGCTCAGCGCGGCTTTGATACCTATGGCGCCACCGACAGCGAAGGGGCGCTCGAGCTTGCCGGGGACCATACCCCCGAGTTCATCGTGCTCGACCTCAATATCGGTGGCGAATCCGGCCTCAAGCTTATCCGCCCCCTGCTCGATGCCAGTCCGGGGGTGCGCATCCTGGTGCTGACCGGCTACGCGAGCATCGCCACCGCGGTCGATGCCGTCAAGCTCGGTGCGGTGCAGTACCTCGCCAAGCCAGCCGAGGTCGATGCCATCATCAAGGCGTTGCGAGCCGAGGATGTGATCATCGACGATCACGCGCCGGGCGCGCCGATGTCGGTCGATCGCCTGGAGTGGGAGCATATCCAGCGCGTGCTCGCCGAACACGAGGGCAACATCTCGGCGACAGCGAGGGCGCTGCAGATGCACCGGCGCACGCTGCAGCGCAAGCTCGCACGTCCGCCGGGCGGCGTGTGAGCGCGGTGACGCCCCCCGCCCACACTCTGAAGGCCGACCTGTGGCTGCTGGCGACCACGCTGCTGGCTGCCGCCGGCTGGATCTTTTCCAAGGAGGCGCTCGCCGGGCTGGCGCCGCTGCAATTCGTCAGCCTGCGCTTTCTGCTGGCCGGCGTGGTGCTGCTCGCCTTCGCCTGGCCACAGCTGCGCCGCCTCACGGCGGCGGGCCTCAGGGGCGCCCTGATCGTCGGCGCGCTGTTCGCCGCGGCGATGGCGCTGTGGATCACTGGCCTGGAGCACGCCACCCACATCGGCGAAGGCGCCTTCATCTCCAGCCTTGGCATCGTCATGGTGCCGCTGATCGGCTGGCTGCTGTTCGGCGAGCGCCCGCCGCGCATCACCTGGGTGGCGATGCCGCTCGCGCTGCTGGGCTTTGCCTGCCTGTCGCTCGAGCAGGGCTTCCGCTTCGAGCCCGGGCAGTGGTTCTTCCTCGGCGCCGCGCTGGTGTTTGCTGTGTTGTTCACGCTCAACAGCCGCATCGTGCGCAACGTGCCGCCGCTGGCGCTGAGCGCGGTGCAGGTGCTGATGGTCGCGGTGTTGATGCTGCCGCTGTCGCTGCTGCTGGAGCGCTGGCCGGAAACGGTCGCCGCCCCGGTCGTGGGCTGGCTGCTCGCCAGCGCCATCCTCGCCACCACACTGCGCTTCTTCGTCCAGCTGCGCGGCCAGAGCCTGACCAGCGCCAGCCACGCGGCGGTGATCCTGATGCTCGAGCCGATGTGGACCGCGCTGGTGGCGGCGTGGTGGTTCGGCGAGACGATGAGCGCGCAACAGTTCCTCGGCTGCGCGTTGATCTTCTCGGCGCTGGTGCTGAGCCGCTGGCGCTGGGTCAGGGATTTGCTGCGCAGTCTGGGCTGAAGGGGCAGCACGCGCCCGCGGCCGGGCCGCGCCTCACAGCGTTTCGTCCCGCATCGTGCCGCGCAGTGCACAAGGCGCCGCCGCCGGCGTACGCTCGAAGCGCACGCCCCGTTCCCGTAGGGCGAGATCGATCAGGCTGAACACCTCGTCGCGGCACATGGGCTCGCGGTCGTGCTGAGGCACCCAGTACTTCACCCGGTAGCTGATGCCCTGGGGGCCGTACTGCACCACCTGTACCTCGGGCGGCTTGCCGTCCACCAGGCTGTGGGCGCCGTCCAGCGCCACGCGGATCAGCTCCCTGGCCTCGGCCACCGGCAGGTCCACCGGCAGGGTGAGCTCGACATGGTCGCGGTACTCCTTGCGCGGCGCGCTGAAATTGGTGATGCGCTGGCGCGAGATCTGGCTGTTGGGCAGGATCACGTAGGTGCTGTCGCGCGTGACGAGGCGGGTGGTGCGCCAGCCGATCTCCTGCACCCGTCCCTGCGCCAGGGTCTCGATCCGCACCCAGTCGCCCATGCGAAACGGCGCCTCGATGCCGAGCGCAATGCCCGACAAGGTGTCCGCGACCACGTTGCGGATGGCGAAGCCCAGCACCGCCAGCACCAGGCCCGAGCCGGTCAGCAGGCCAGACAGGCCCTGGCGCAGCAGCAGTGACAGCGCCAGAAGGGTGGCCGCGGCGAAGAGGAGGACCCGGAACAAGTCGAGCAGGACCTTGGGCACCGGCCGCTGCCCCTTGCGGCGCTGCGACAGCCGAGTGCTCACCAGCGCATGCAGCAGGTGGGCGCCGAACAGCAGGGCGAGGGCGAGGGCCGCATTGCGCACGGGTTCGCGCCAGCCCTGCAGCGGATGGGCGGCGGGCAGGCGCTGGAACAGGGGCTCGGCCAGGGCTGCGACCAACACCAGCAGAGCAAGCGCGGCCGCGGCGCGCAGCCAGGAGGGGATGGCGCTCGGCGCGTCGGGAGTCTTCATCTCAGCGGCTCCCCGGGGCGGCCGGGTGCAGCAGTTGGTGCGCGTGCAGTTGGGGCAGGCTCCAGCCCTCGCCCAGCAGCAGCATGCGGGTGTCGAGCGCGGCGGCGCGGGCGGCCGGCGCCTCGCTGCCGAGGTCGTGCATGCGCTTGGCCTGCAGGCTGACCCAGCGCAGCGGATGGCGGCGCGCCAGCGCGCGCCACAGGGCATGTGCCCCCTCGGACTGGCGCGCGCCGCTGACCAGGCACAGGCCGCGGCCCAGTGCCCAGGCGTAAACGGTGCTGGCGATGCCCCGACCCTGATAGGCAGGGGCGTACTTGGAATGCGGCGAGCGCACGTGGCGATCGGTGCGGCGGTCGACCTCGATCAGGCGGTTGAACACGGTGTAGCCGGCGAGGCAGCCGCGGCTCGGGTCCTCGACATACACATAGTGTTCGCCGTCGGCCTCGCGGTGATGGAAGATCAGGCCCGGCTGCAACGCGGCCAGGCGCGCGCAGGCGTTCATGGCGTCGCCCGGCGTGTGCAGGCGGCGGTAGAGGGAAGAGAGCTCGGCCTCGATGTCTTCGTCGGGCGGGTTGACGTCGATGCGCAGCTCGAGGCGCGGTGGGCGGATTTGGGGCGGAAGTGTGCGGTGGAGCGCGAGCAGGCGCCACGCCAGTGACAGCACGGCGTCCCAGGCGGTGCGCGTGGGCGGCGGCTGCGGAAAGGCCAGCGCCGAGCGCGGCGAGAAGCTGCTGCGGTGCGAGGGTGGGGTGTGCAGGTGGCCGAGCGAGCGGCGGCAAAGGGCGATTGCGTTCATTCGTCGTCCTCCCCTCAGCACGGTGCCGGACCGGCCCACCAGCCGCTCATCAGGCCCTCCGGGCGCTGCGGGGCGCTTACCCGCGCACTGCTCTCCCAGGCCTCCATCTGTACGTCGAGACCGGCAAAAACGCCGTAGCCCGTGCCAGCGCGGATGGCTTCGCCCGCGTTCAGGCTCTCGCCGGCACGGATGGCCCCGGCGGCACCAATCAACTTGCCGGCCTTGATGCCCCAACCGGCCTCCAGGTGCATGCCGACCTCGATCGAGCCGCCAGCGGCGATGCCCTGGCCAGCGCGCAGCGTGTGCGCGACGCGGATGTCGCCGCCTGCCTGCAGGCTTTTGGTGCAGCGTACGCCTTCGTCGCCTTCAAGATCGAGGCCGATGAAGGCGTTCCCTGCAATCCGCACGCGGCCGGCGCAGCGCAGATCCCAGCCGATGCGTACCTCACCGTCGCAGCGCAGCTCGCCGGCGCAGTCCACGCCCCAGCCCGCGCGCAGGTCGCCCCCTACGCGCAGCTCGGCCTCGGCGCGGATGCTGCCCTCTATGCGCAGGTCGGCACCGATGCGCAACTCGCCGCCGGCGCGTACCCCGGCACCGGCATGCAGCGAGCGTCCGACACGCACGATGCCTTCGACATCGACGCTGCCGCGCACCTCGAGCGTACCGGCGAATACGATTGCCTCGGCCTCGATCGCGTCGAGCACGCGGACCTCATCGGTGGGGCCGAACTGCTCGAGCAGCCAGCAGGCGTCGCCGACGCGGCCGGCAGCCACCATCTCGTCGAGCATGTCCTGATAGTTGGCGCCGTCGCCGAACTGGCGGACGAACCAGCGAAAACCGTCTGTGCAGGGCCGCTTCGCCCTGACGAAACTGCGTGTGAGAACCATTGCATCACCCTCGTGCATCGCCTGGCCGCGCCAAGGCGCGGCATCCTGGGGTGCAGCCGATGGGGGCGTCGATGACCGGGGTGGCCCGGATGGACCGGGGCCTGACCGCCTGGGCGGTCTGGGAGCGGGGGACTGGACAGGTGCCCGCAGCGGCTGCACGTTGATCGGGAGGCGCGTCATGCGCGTCCCGGGCAAGGTGCCGTGCGGGGGTGGGGCTTAGCCCCGGTACTGGCCCCGCACGGCCTGGGAAAGCACGGCGGGAGACCCTGTAACCTTGAACGCGAGCTGGGTCGCGAGATCGCGCAGCGGCGACATCATGCTGCGCGCGCGCACACGCCCACCCGCACGGACTGGCGCGCGGCAGCGGGTGAGGCGGTGGTGAGCAGACATGTTCATGTGGCGGGCGATTGCTGACTATCGCCTTATTGTAGGCTACAACGGGGGACGTGTGGCCGGCTGCGGGGGCGCGTCATGCAGCCGGCTCGGTCCGTAAGCGTTGTGTGTCAGGTCGAGGTGCTTTAGACGTTGAACAGGAAGTTCAGTACGTCGCCGTCCTTGACCACGTACTCCTTGCCTTCGGCGCGCATCTTGCCCGCTTCCTTGGCGCCGGCCTCGCCCTTGCAGGCGATGAAGTCGTCGAAGGCGATGGTCTGGGCGCGGATGAAGCCACGCTCGAAGTCGGTGTGGATGACGCCGGCTGCCTGCGGCGCGGTGTCGCCGACGTGGATGGTCCACGCGCGCACTTCCTTGACGCCCGCGGTGAAGTAGGTCTGCAGGCCAAGCAGCTTGTAGCCCGCGCGGATCAGGCGGTCGAGACCGGGTTCTTCCAGGCCCATGGTCTCGAGGAACTCCTTTTTGTCGGCGTCCTCGAGGTCGGCGATCTCCGCCTCGATCGCCGCGCACAGCGCCACGACCTCGGCGCCTTCGGCGGCGGCATGGGCGCGCACGGCGTCCAGGTGCGGGTTGTTCTCGAAACCGTCCTCGGCGACGTTGGCGGCATAGAGCACCGGCTTGGCGGTGATCAGGCAGAAGGGCTTGAGGCTGGCCCATTCTTCCCTGGCGAGCTCGAGCGCGCGCACCGGTTTGCCCTGGTCGAGCTGGGCGAAGCACTTCTCGAGCACGGCGAAGAGGATCTTGGCCTCCTTGTCGCCCGAAGCGGCAGGGCGCTTGTAGCGGTTGATGGCCTTCTCGACGGTGGCCATGTCGGCCAGGGCGAGCTCGGTGTCGATGACCTCGATGTCGCGGATCGGGTCGACGCTGCCGGAGACGTGGATCACGTTGTCGTCGGCGAAGCAGCGCACGACGTGCACGATGGCGTCGGTCTCGCGGATGTTGGCGAGAAACTGGTTGCCCAGGCCTTCGCCCTTGGATGCGCCGGCGACAAGGCCGGCGATGTCGACGAATTCGACGATGGCGGGCTGGATCTTCTGCGGCTTGACGATCTCGGCCAGCTGGGCCAGGCGCGGATCAGGCACCTCGACGATGCCGACATTGGGCTCGATGGTGCAGAAGGGGTAGTTCTCGGCCTGGATGCCGGCCTTGGTCAGCGCATTGAACAGGGTCGACTTGCCGACGTTGGGCAGGCCGACGATTCCGCATTTCAGGCTCATGTGAATCCTTGATCGTTCCGGTGCGCGCCGCCGCTCGCAGGGCTACGGGCTTGATCCGGTGTGGAAAACCCCGGATTGTACCGCGTCGCAGTGTGGTGCTCCAAAGGCGATCCCTTCGCATGACGAGACGAGGCGGCGTGGCTCTTGTCCTGTGCCTGGCCTACAATCGTCCGTCCTGCATTTGTGCAAAACAGAAACCAGAAACAGGGAGACATGGATGAACGCGAGCTGGATCGAGGCGATCGACGACCGTAGCACGGCGGCGCTGGCGTCGGGGGCGCTGGTGCCGGTGCAGGCCGAGCAGATCGAGATGGAGGACGCCGGCATGCGCTTCATCGTGCGCTGGGTGTCCTCGCTGGCGGCCAAAGATGCGAGCAAGGCAGCCGCCGCGGTGAAGGTTGAGGGCGCCAGGGACGACAAGACGGTGGCGATCCCCGGCGGTCCGCGCGACCCGAACTTCAATCCCTTCCTCAATCCCGACCCCGAACTCACCGTCGGGCCGGTCGGACCCGGGCATGTCGCGATCCTGAACAAGTTTCCGCTGTGCGCGCGTCACCTGGTGCTGGCGCGGCGAGAGTTCGCCGAGCAGTTGTCACCGCTGGCGCTTTGTGACTTTGCCGCGCTTGCCGAGCTGATGGCCGCGGCAGGCGGGATCGGGCTCTACAACGGCGGCGCTGCCGCGGGCGCCAGCCAGCGCCACAAGCATGTGCAGTGGATGCCGGAGGCCGAGGGCAATGCCAGCCTGCGCCTGTTCGTGCCCGGGCTGCCGGCAGCGCTGGCAGAGCAGGGGGTGGCCACGCATCCGGCGCTGCCGATGCGGCACTGCTTCGTGCGTGTGCGCTGCGGACGGGGTGAGGCGGTGGCCGTGTCAGCCGACAGCCTGCTGGCGGGCTTCGAGCGTGCCTGTGCCGAGCTCGGGTTGCGCGCGGGCGAGGATGGCCTGCTGCCGCCCTTCAACCTACTCGTGGGTGATGGCTGGCTGCTGGCGATTCCGCGCAGCCGGGAGCATTTCGAGGGCATCTCGATGAGCGCAGTGTGCTTCGGCGGGACCTTATACACCCGCCACCGCGAGCAGATCGAGGCGATCCGCGCGGTGGGTCCGCTGCGCGCGCTGGCTGCAGTCGGCTACTGAGCGCGATCAGGGCCTCAGCCGTCCCCTGCGGGCGGCTCGTCCGAGCCGACGGCTGCGGGTGGCCCGGGGGGCTTGGGCGACTTCGGAGGTTTGGGCGGCGCGGGGCGTGCGTTGAGCCTGGTGGCGGCGGCATTGAGCTCGCCGCGCTGGATCTGCGGCCAGACCGCGAGCGCCTTGTCGATGGCCTCGTCGATCAGCTGCTGCTCTTCGCGCCGTGCCGGCTTGAGCACGAAATTGACCACCTCGTTGCGGTCGCCAGGGTGGCCGATGCCGATGCGCAGGCGCCAGTAGTCGTTGGTGCCGAGGTGGGCGGAGGTGTCCTTGAGTCCGTTGTGGCCGCCGAGGCCGCCGCCGAACTTGAGGCGCAGCTGGCCGGGCGGCACGTCGAGCTCGTCATGGACGACGAGGATCTCGGCCGGTTCGATGCGGTAGAAGCGCGCCAGCGCACCAATGGCCTGGCCGGAGCGGTTCATGTAGGTCTGTGGCATCAACAGCCACATGCCGGCTTCGCGCGCGTTGGCGACCAGGCCGTGGAAGCGTGATTCGTGCGAGAAGCGTACGCCGAACTTGTCGGCGAGCCGCTCACAAAACCAAAACCCGGCGTTGTGCCGGGTCTCGGAGTATTCGGCGCCCGGGTTGCCGAGGCCGACGATCAGACGAGGCGGGCGCATGGGCGCAGTGCTCATCAGTGTCGGCCTTGGCTGTACGGGCAGGGCTGTGGCCGATCAGGCCGCTTCGCCTTCGCCTTCGGTCGCAGCGCCCTTGACCAGCAGCGCGGTGGCGACCACGGGATCGCCTTCACCGTGCATCACCAGCTCGACACCGGCCGGCAGCTTGATCTGCGACACGTGCACCGACTGGCCGGCTTCCAGCGCGGACAGGTCGACCGAGATGAACTCGGGCAGATCCTTGGGCAGGCACTGGACGTCGATTTCGTTGATGGTGTGCGAGATCATGCAGCCACCGAGCTTGACGGCCGGGCTGACGTCGTCGCCGACGAAGTGCAGCGGCACCTTCAGGTGCATCTTCTGGTCGGCAGCGACGCGCTGGAAGTCGATGTGCAGCACTTGCTGCTTGAACGGGTGCCACTGGGTGTCACGCAGCACCACGGATTCCTTGGCGCCCTCGACCTCGATGCTCAGCACGGAGGCGTGGAAAGCTTCCTTGCGCAGCAGGTGGTAGAGCTCATTGTGGTCCATGGTGATCAGGCTGACTTCGCCCGCGCCGCCGTAGATGATGCCCGGCAGCTGGCCGGCGCGACGCAGGCGGCGGCTCGCACCCGTACCCTGAGCGTCACGCTTGGTGGCCTTGAATTCGATCTGCATTGTGTTGCTCCTGAGTGAAGAGTGTCTTCGCCCGCGACCAGGCGAAGACGGTGAAAGCCCGTACGGCACGGGGCCGTACGGGCGAAAGACTTATTCCATGAACAGCGAGGACACCGATTCCTCGTTGCTGATGCGCAGGATGGTGTCGGCGAGCAGGGAGGCGACCGAGACCTGGCGGATGCGGTTGCAGGCCTTGGCGTCCTCACGCAGCGGGATGGTGTCGGTGACGACGAGCTCGTCGAGCGCCGAATCATTGATGCGCGATACGGCTGCGCCCGATAGCACGGCGTGCGTGCAGTAGGACAGCACGCGCTTGGCGCCGTGCTCCTTGAGCGCGGCAGCCGCCTTGCACAGCGTGCCTGCGGTGTCGACGATGTCGTCCATGATCACGCAGGTGCGGCCTTCGACCTCGCCGATGATGTTCATGACTTCGGACACGTTGGCCTTGGGGCGGCGCTTGTCGATGATCGCCAGGTCGCATTCCATGCGCTTGGCGAAGGCGCGTGCGCGCACCACACCGCCGACGTCGGGCGAGACCACGAGCAGGTCGTCGTACTTCTGCTTGTCGAGGTCGGCGAGCAGCACCGGCGCCGCGTAGACGTTGTCCACCGCGATGTCGAAGAAGCCCTGGATCTGGTCGGCGTGCAGGTCCATGGTCAGCAGGCGCTGCACTCCCACGGCTTGCAGCATGTTGGCGACGACCTTGGCCGTGATCGGCACGCGCGCCGAGCGCGGGCGGCGGTCCTGGCGGGCGTAGCCGAAGTACGGGATGGCAGCGGTGATGCGGCCGGCAGAGGCGCGCTTGAGCGCATCGACCAGCACCAGCAGTTCCATCAGGTTGTCGTTGGTCGGCGAGCAGGTGGGCTGGAGGACGAAGACGTCCTTGCCACGCACGTTCTCGAGCAGTTCGACATTGACCTCGCCGTCCGAAAAGCGGCCGACGGTGGCCGAACCGAGGGAGATACCCAGACGTCGCGTCACATCGGCGCCAAGCTTGGGGTTGGCGTTGCCGGTGAAGACCATCAGGCTGCCGTGGGGCATTTCAGCTACTCCGAAGCCGTTTAAACGACGCGCGAATAAAAATTGTCGCGCAGAAACGACTCGGGCAGGCCCATGGCCTGCCCGTCGTCATCTGGCTGGGGAGGAAGGATTCGAACCCTCGAATGCCGGAATCAAAATCCGGTGCCTTAACCGACTTGGCGACTCCCCAAGAAACCTTTTCGCCCGCGATGCAGATCGCTTGGCAGGGCGGGCGCTATTGTAACCACTCGTAAAGCGGATGGCGAGCAAGACTGCGCGCTTTCCAAGCTTTCCAGCGTGGCGGACAACTTTTCGTGATGCGATCCGCCTGCTCTTCAGAGCGTGCTTCCGCAAATACGCAGGCGCCCGAGCCTGTCATTCTGGCTGGTGCAAAGGTGCTCAGCCAGTCGATCGCTTCTTGCACCTCCGGATAACGATTGCAGGCTACTGTCTGCAGGTCGTTTTGGGTGGTGCTTGCTGCGAAGTCCGCCATTTTGATGAGAGGTGTGTTGCGCGTCAAGTCCTTCGACGAAAAAATTTCTGCAGTCGGTATGGAGACGCCTGGCGACAGGATCACGTACCACGCCGAGGGCAGCCTCAGGGCTTGCAGCTGCTCGCCAACGCCCTCGGCGAAGGCGTCCTCGCCGAAGACGAAAACCGGCACGTCGGCGCCCAGTTCGAGTCCGATGGTCTGCAATTGCGCGCGTGACTGGCCGGTTTGCCAAAGGCGGTTGAGCGCGATCAACGTCGTGGCGGCATCGCTGCTGCCGCCGCCCAGCCCGCCGCCCATGGGCAGTTGCTTGTGCAGGGTAATGTCTGCCCCCAGGGTGGTGGCCGTGCGTTGTTGAAGCAGGCGTGCGGCGCGCACGACAAGGTCCTGTTCCTCGGCAACGCCAGCGATGGCGTTGGTGCGCCGGATGACGCCATCGGTGCGCAGCCGCAGGTCGATCGTGTCGCCCCAGTCGAGCAGGCGGAATGCGGTCTGCAGCAGGTGGTAGCCATCGGGCCGACGGCCGACGACGTGCAGGAAGAGGTTGAGTTTGGCGGGCGCTGGGCAGCCCAGCAGTTGGGTCGGCTTGCCGGCTTGCAGAACGGTGCCTAGGAGGGGGGGGGTGTTCAGGGCAGGATGGTCCATGAATCGGCTATCAGTCGGATGCGGGCATCGCCGCGGGAGATGTCCACCCGCGTGGGCAGGGCCTGGGCGCTGTCGTCGGCATAGGCGGCGTACTCGATCCGCCAGCCGCGGTCGATGAGCAGTACGGGGCGCCCGGCGGTGTCGCGCAGGCGCACCTCGGCGCTGCCGTCGGTGACTGCCTGCACCCACAGGCGCAGGCGCGCAGCGGGGATGTCGACGTTGAGCACCCGGGGAAGCAGCAGGTCTGCGCTTGGGGCCTCGATGATCGAGCCGTCGGCGGTGCTCAGGCGGGCGCCCTCAGCGCTGCTGTCGAGGCGGGCGGCGATCTGGCCGAGCGGGGACAGCAGCACCAGCGTATCGGCGTCGGGCGTGTGCTGCCACTCCAGCCTGCCGCTTGCACCCTGCACCCCGTCGCTTGCCGACAGGCGGCCTTCTAGCAGGAAGGCGGGCAATGCCGTGCGCGCGGCCGCGGGCGTGCCGCCTGCCGGCGATGAGGGGAGCAGGGGGGCGCATGCAGAGAGCGCCAGGCTGGCGCCCAGAGCCAGGATCAGCACGCGCCGCTGGCGGCCGTGCCGGCGGTGTGCAGGCTGCGCAGTGCTCATCGCACGCCCAGGCGCAGCGCGGTGTCGTTGAGCAGGCGGTTGTCCGGGTGGGCGCTCAAGGCCTCGTCGAAGATGCGGCGGGCCGCGTCCTTGCGCTCCAGCGCCCACAGCACTTCGCCGAGATGGGCTGCGATCTCGGCGTCCTGGCGGATGGAGTAGGCGCGCTCCAGGTGCTCGAGCGCGGCCAGCTTGTCGCCGCGTCGGAAGTGTACCCAGCCCAGACTGTCGAGAATGAAGGGGTCGTCGGGGGCGAGCTCGAGCGCGCGCTCGATCAGTTCGTGCGCTTCGTCCAGGCGCAGGTTGCGGTCTGCGAGCGAGTAGCCGAGGGCGTTGTGGGCGTGGGCATGCTCGGGGTCGAGCTCGATGATGCGGCGCAGGCGCGTCTCCATCAGGTCGATACGGTCGAGGCGCTCGGCCAGCATGGCCGATTCGTAGAGGAGGTCGGTATCGTCGGGTGTCTCGCGCAGGGCGTCATCGATCACCAGCAAGGCCTCGCCCGGCTGGTTCGCGTCGCGCAGCAGATGCACCTCGGCGAGGACCAGCCGGCGCTGGGTCTCGGGTTCGTCGGCTTCAGCCTGCAGCAGCGTCCGGGCTTCATCCAGGCGGCCTTCCTTCGCCAGGCTCTGGGCGCTGCGGATGATGGCTTCGGTGCGGTGTCCCTCGTCGCTGACATCGGCAAACCACTGGCGGGCGCGTTCGCCCTCGCCGCGTCCGTCGGCGATCTGGCCAAGGTGGAGGCGGATGATGTCGGCCTGCAGGTGCCCGGCGGAAAGGGCGCGCAGGAAGCTGGACTCGGCCTCGCTGGCTTCGCCGAGCTGGAGCGAAAGCAGGCCGACGGCATAGTGCAGCTCGGCATCCTCGGGCGCGCCGACGAGCAGGTGGCGGAACTCGGCACGCGCTTCGGCAAAGCGCTGGTTGCCGACCAGGGCGCGTGCGTAGGCCTGGCGCAGGCTGCGGCTTTCGGGCGCACGCTTGACCTCGGCTTCGAGCTGGCGCATGGCTTCGGCGCCGGCGCCCGCCTGTTGCAGGATCTGGGCCTTGAGCAGCACGCCGGGTTCCCAGCCCGGGCGCAGTGCGAGCGCGCTGTCGGCCGCAGCGAGGGCCTCCATCGGGGACTCGGCGATCATGGCGGCCTGCGCACGTGCGACATGGGCTTCAGGCACTTCAAGGTAGGGCTCGGTGAGGCGTTGCACGATCTCCTTGGCGGCCTGCTTGTCCGGGATGCGCGCGAGCGTGCGGTTGAGGCCGAGCAGGTTCTGCGGCAGGCGCTCGCTCGACTGGGCGAGCACCCGCGCGAGCTGGATCTGCACCGCGTCGAGATCGATGCTGTCGCGTGCCTCTCCGGATCCGGCGATGCTTGCAAGCAGGCGGCGGGCCTCCTCCGACTCCGGCGCGACTTCGCTCCAGATGTGCGCAGCCTGGATCGCGAGCTGGACGTTGCGCGAGTACATTGCGATCTCGGTGGCTCGGCGTGCGATGCGCGGGTCGCGGGTGGAGCGCGCAAGGTCGAGGTAGAGCTGGGCGGACAGGCCGATTTCGCCGCGGGCGCCGGCGATCTCGGCGAGCAGGAAGTGGTACAGCGTGCGCGCGGTGAGTTCCTGCGCGGGCAGTGCGCCGCCGACGATGTCGCCATTGGCTGCTACGGCGGTCCCGCCCGTGCCCAGCGCGAGTGCGAGGCAGACTGATCGGGCAAGGCGCTTCAAGTGGGTCTTCATGGGCAGGGTCCGGCAGACTTCGATCGATGCGGCGCGGGCCGCGGCGTTGCGGGGCCGTGTGCGGGCTGACGCGGGTTGGAGGGCTGATCTAGAATTCGGTTCGCGTCATGGTATGCAGTTCGATGCACTGCTCGCAAGCAGCGTGCGCCATTGGCACCGCCCGGCCCGCGAATGTGGGTGCTCCGCCCGCTGCGCCTTCCCTTCCCGTCACGGGGTTTCGCCTCGCCCAGCCCATCTTCATGCCCGAACTGCCAGAAGTCGAGACTACCCGCCGCGGTATCCAGCCGCATGTCGAAGGGCGTTGCCTGAACGCTGTCGTGGTACGCAATGCGCGCCTGCGTGAACCCGTACCCGACAACCTGGCCGCGCAGGTGGGGGGGCGCACGCTGCAGGCGGTGACGCGGCGCGCCAAGTACCTCCTGTTCGATTTCGGTACGGGTACGGTGATCGTGCATCTTGGCATGTCCGGCAGCCTGCGCGTGGTGCAGGCGAATGAGCCCGCAGGTGTCCATGATCATGTCGATTTCGTGTTCGGTGCGCAGGCCTTGCGTCTGCGCGACCCGCGCCGCTTCGGCATGGTGCTCTGGCAGCCCGGTGCCGCGTCCGGGCACCGGCTGCTTGCCGGTCTGGGGCCCGAGCCGCTCGAAGCCGGCTTCGACGGTGCCTGGCTGTACCGCGTCACGCGTGGGCTGCGTGCTCCGATCAAGCATGTGCTGATGGACAGCCACAAGGTTGTCGGTGTCGGCAACATCTATGCTTCCGAGAGCCTGTTCAGGGCGCGCATCCATCCGCTCCAGGTGGCCGGGCGGCTCGGCGAGCAGCGTTGCGAACGCCTCGTCAGTACCGTGCGCGAGACGCTGGAGGCGGCGATCGCCGCGGGTGGCAGTACCTTGCGCGATTTTGTCGGTGGCGATGGCCAGCCGGGTTACTTTCAGCAGCAGTACTTCGTCTATGGCCGTGACGACGAGGCATGCCGGGTGTGCGGCACGCCGGTGCGGCGGATCGTCAGCGCCCAGCGTGCCACCTACTTCTGCCCGCGCTGCCAGCGTCGCAACTAGGTCGCTCGTCGGCCGCGGCACGCCTCCTGTCCGCAGCAGGCGCTTTTCACGTTGTAAACGGCGGTGCTCGCCGCTATCCTTCAGGAATATCCATGGCAACCCACTCGACGAGGGTGCAGATGACCGATCTGACCGAACAGTTCTCCGCCTACGCCCGCTGGCGCGCCAATGCAGGCGATGCGGTGACCCGCCTGCGCAGCTGGCTGACGCGCAACGAGGTGGGTGACGCGCAGTCCGACCTGCGCCTGCAGTACCTGCTCGAGCGCCTGCGTGACGACAAGCTCACGGTGGCTTTCGTTGCCGAGTTCTCGCGCGGCAAGTCCGAGCTCATCAACGCCATCTTCTTTGCCGACCATGGCGATCGCATCCTGCCCTCGAGCGCCGGGCGTACCACGATGTGCCCGACCGAGCTGCAGTGGTCCAAGGGGGCGAAGGCAGAGCTCAGGCTGCTGCCGATAGGCACGCGCGTGCGCCAGACGCCGGTCAGCGAGCTCAAGCGTTATCCCGAGGAGTGGCATGTGTTGCCGCTCGATGCGGTCGATGCGCCCAGCCTGCAGCGTGCGCTCGCACGCGTGGGCGACACCCAGCGCGTCAGCCAGCCCGAAGCCGACGCGCTCGGCTTCGCGGTCGATGTCAAGGGCGAGGAGGGCATCAAGCCCGGCGCCGACGGCTTGGTCGAGATTCCGGTTTGGCGCCATGCGGTGATCCAGTTCCCGCACCCGCTGCTCGAGCAGGGCCTGGTCGTGCTCGATACGCCCGGCCTCAACGCCATCGGCGCCGAGCCCGAGCTGACCCTGTCGATGTTGCCCAATGCGCACGCCGTGCTCTTCATTCTGGCGGCCGACACCGGGGTGACGCAGAGCGACCTTGCCGTATGGCGCAGCTACGTGCAGGGTGGTGCGGAGCGCCAGCGCGGTCGCATGGTGGTGCTGAACAAGATCGATGGCCTGTGGGACGGCCTGCGCGACGAGGCGCGGATCGAAGCCGAGATCGCGCGCCAGGTCGATTCGGTGGCCGATACGCTGGGCATCGAGCCCGCCGCGGTCTTCCCGGTGTCGGCGCAGAAGGGGCTGGTGGCCCGCATCCAGGGCGATGCGGCGCTGCTCGAGCGTAGCCGCGTGCCCGTGCTCGAGCGCGCCTTGAGCGAGGACCTGCTGCCCACCAAGCAGGAGATCGTGCGCGAGGACATGTTCGCCGAGACGCACGAGGTCATCGCTGCCACGCGCGGCCTGCTGGAGGCCCGCCTGGGCAGCCTGCGCGAGCAGTTGCAGGAACTCACCGACCTGCGCGGCAAGAACCAGAGCGTCATCGAATACATGATGCGCAAGATCCGCAGTGAAAAGGAGGAGTTCGAGCAGGGCCTGCAGAAGTACTACGCAGTGCGCTCGGTGTTCTCCAACCTGACCAACAACCTTCTTGCCCACATGGGGTTGGATGCATTGCGCGACGAGACCCGACGCACGCGCGAGGCCATGCTCGAGTCCTCCTTCTCGCGCGGCCTGCGCGAGGCGATGGAGGGCTTCTTCAAACACTTGCGCGCCAATCTGGAGCGGTCGACGGCAGAGATCGGCGAGATCACGCGCATGCTCGACGCCATGTACAAGCGCTTCAGCGTCGAGCACGGGCTCAAGCTGACGCCGCCGGAGAGCTTCTCGACGTTACGCTACGAGAAGGAGATCGACCGCCTCGAGGCGGCCTTCAATCGCCAGATCAATACCGCGCTGGTGTTGGTCACGACGGAGAAGCACGCGCTCACGCAGAAGTTCTTCGAGACCGTGGCTGTGCAGGCGCGCCGCACGTTCGAAATCGCCAACCGCGACGTCGAGCAGTGGTTGCGTGCAGTCATGTCGCCACTGGAAACCCAGGTGCGCGAGTACCAGATCCAGCTCAAGCGCCGCCTTGAGAGCGTGAAGCGCATCCACGAGGCGACCGACACGCTGGAGAGCCGTGTCGATGAGCTCAAGCAGGGCGAGCAGGCCGTGCTGGCGCTCATCGCCGACCTCGATGCGCACGAGAACGCGATCGCAGACGCGCTTGGCCTGGCACGGGTGGAGTCTGTCGACACGGAGGCGGGGCGCGCCGTCGCCTGAGCGCATGCGGCCGCAAAGACGAATGGGCGAGCCGCGGCTCGCCCATTCGAGTTTTCAGCGTCTGCCCGCTGAGAAGGGGCTCAGGCCTTGCCGGTCAGCTTGAGGAACTTCTCCATGAGCTGATCCTTGGTTTCCTTGTGGTCGGGATCGAGCGGAATACAGTCGACCGGGCACACCTGCTGGCACTGCGGCTCGTCGAAGTGGCCGACGCATTCGGTGCACTTGCCGGGGTCGATCTCGTAGATCTCGTCACCCTGGGAGATGGCGCCGTTCGGGCACTCCGGTTCGCACACGTCGCAGTTGATGCATTCGTCGGTAATGATCAGAGCCATGTTCTTTGCTTCCTTGCTTTCACTTTGAGTTCAGTTTTTCCTGCAGCCGTGCCAGCACCTGAGGCTGCACGAACTTGCTCACGTCGCCGCCGAGGCGGGCGATCTCACGCACCATGGTGGCCGAGATGAACATGTACTCTTCTGCCGGGGTCAGGAATACTGTTTCGACGTCCGGATAGAGCTTGCGGTTCATCCCCGCCATCTGGAATTCGTATTCGAAGTCGGACACCGCACGCAGGCCGCGCAGGATTACGCGCGCATTCTGCTGCAGCAGGAAGTCCATGAGCAGGCAGTCGAAGCCGACCACCGTTACATTGGGAAAGGCGGCGACGGCCGAGCGTGCGATCTCGACCCTCTCCTCGAGCGAGAAGATCGGGTTCTTGCTGTTGCTCTTGGCCACTGCGACCACGACACGGTCGAACAGCACCGAGGCCCGGCGCACGAGGTCCTCATGGCCTCGGGTGAACGGGTCGAAGGTGCCTGGATAGACCGCAATCGCTTCCTTCATTCATCGCTCCCACGCATCAGATGGAAATGAACCTGGCCGGCATGTCCTTGCCTGACGACGTGCCACTTGCCCAGGCTCGTGACCGGCGCCTCGGCTTCCACGTAAAGCCAGCCACCGGGCTGGACGATGCGGTCGAGCCAGGGGGCTACACGCTCGATCCAACCCTGCTTGTACGGGGGGTCGAGGAACACGCCGTCGAACCTTCGCGGTGTGGTTTGCGCGAATCTTACCGCATCGCCGCGCACGATCTCTACTTGCGATGCTTGTAGGGTCTTTGCCGATTTGTGCAGTGCGTCCAGAGCGCGTGCATCACGCTCGACCAGCACCACGCCCGCGGCACCGCGCGAGGCCGCCTCGAAACCGAGGATGCCGGTGCCGGCGAACAAGTCCAGGCAGTGCTGGCCGTCCAGATCCTGGCCCAGCCAGTTGAACACGGTTTCGCGCACACGATCGGGCGTGGGGCGCAGTCCCTGTACCTGGGCGACGTCGAGCAGGCGGGAGCGCCATTGCCCGCCGACGATGCGTACCCGGCTCAATTGGCGCCGTCCGTTATCGCGGCGCTCGGCGTGGCAGCGGCATCCGGCGCGCGATCACCGTCGCCGCCAGCGATCACGGTGATGAGCTGATCCGGGCGGATGCGGCGTTGCCAAGCGTCGCGCACTGCCGCCACGGTGACCTTCTCGACGTGTGCTGGATAGGTGTCGAGCCAGTCCAGGGCGAGGCCGTAGAAGCCGATCATGGCGACATGGTCGAGCAGCTTGGCGTTGGAGTCGAGGCGCAGTCCGAAACCGTTGATCAGGTTGTCCTTGGCGGCCTGCAACTCGTCGGCAGTCGGTCCTTCGGCTATGAAGGTGTCGAGTGTCTGGCGCACGACCGAGAGTGCGTCGTCGGCCTGGCTGCCGCGCGTCTGCAGCCCGATCTGGAAGGGGCCGGCGACCTGTTGCGGCGACAGGAAGCTATAGATGCTGTAGGCGAAGCCGCGCTGCTCGCGCACTTCGCGGGTCAGGCGCGACACGAAGCCGCCGCCGCCCAGAACGTGGTTGCCCACCAGCAGCGCGAAGTAGTCCGCATCCTCGCGTGCCATGCCGGGCTGGCCGACGAGGATGTGGGCCTGGGCTGAAGGGTGGGGGATGCGGAAAGTCTGGGCGCGGGTGGGGGTGGGGGGCGGCGGCGGGCTGGCGGCTGTGGTCTGCGGCAGGGCTTCGGTGAGGCGGACGGCGATGCGCTCGGCCGTGGCGCGGTCGATATCGCCGACGATCGCCACTGCGGCGCGGTTGGCGCCGTAGTATCGGCGATGGAAGTCCGCCAGGTCTTCACGGCTGATCGCCGCCAGCGATTCCGGGCTGCTGTTGTTGCCGTAGGGGTGGCCCGCGTAGAGCGCGGCATTGAACTGGCGGGCAGCAAGGCTGCCCGGCTTGGTCAGCGCCTCGCGCAGGCCGGCGATCGCGCGTGCGCGCTCGCGCTCCAGAATCTCGGCAGGGAAGGTCGGTCGCGCCAGCACGGTGGCAATGAGTTCGACGGCCGCGTCGAGCTCGACTGGCGACGACAGGCTGCGCAGCGCCAGACTGGCGCGGTCGTTGTCGGCGCCGCCGCGAACCTGGGCGCCGAGGTCGGCCTTGCGGTCGGCGATGGTCTGTTCGTCCAGGTTGCCGGCGCCCGCATCGAGCAGGGCCTGGGTCATGCTGGCCAGGCCGGCCTTGTCGGCAGGGTCGAGCGCGGTGCCGGCGGCAAAGCTCACCTGGATATCGACCAGGGGCAGGGCGCGGCTTTCGACGAAATGCACGCGCGCGCCGGTCGGTGCGACCCAGTGCTGGATCTGCGGGCCGGCGAGCGCAGGTGAGGCCAGGCCGAGGAAGCTGGCGAGGGCGAGAGCGGGGATGATCAGGGGGCGGATCGATGCGCGCATGGTTGCAGCGGTTTCCTGTGCTGAGGCGTCAGTGGCGGGCGGGGGCGAAGGGCGAGCGCGGGCGTTGTTCGCCGAGCGGCTGCGGGTCGAGACGGGCGATGCTGAGGCTGGCGTCGTCGAAATAGCGCCGCGCCACCGCTTGCACCTCGTCCGCAGTGACTGCGCGCAGGCCTTCGAGCAGCCTGTCCTCGTCGCGCCAGGACAGGCCTGCCGACTCCAGGTAGCCGATCTCCATCGCCTGGCCCATCAGCGAGTCGCGCTTGTAGACGCGGCTGGCGATGGCCTGGGTCTTGACGCGGGCGAGCTCTTCCGCGCTGATGCCGTGGTCGCGGACGCGCTGCAGTTCGGCGCGCAGCGCGGCCTGGAGTTCATCTACCGTGCGCCCCGGGGCGGGTACGCCGTCGAGGTAGAACAGCGACGGGCCGCGGCCGCTGCCGTCGTAGCCCGCGCCGACCGACACCGCGAGCTGTTCGTCGCGCACCAGGCGGCGGGTGAGGCGGGCGCCGTCATAGCCGTCGAGCACTGCGGCGAGCACCTGCAGCGCGTAAGGTTCGCGCTCGTTTGCCGGGTCGCGCAGGGTGGGCACCTGCCAGGCCATGGCAAGGTAGGGCAGTTCGGCCGGTGCCCGCACCTCCGAGCTGCGCGGACCGCGCTGGGCAGGCTCGGGCGAGATGCGGCGCTCGGGCAGGGCGCGTGCCGGGATCGCGCCGTAGTGCTGCTCGGCGTCGCGGAAGACCTGTTGGTGGTCGACGTCGCCCACGACCACCAGCCAGGCATTGTTGGGCGCATACCAGCGCCGGTACCACTCGCGGGCGTCCTCGGGTTGCATGGCCTCGAGGTCGGGCATCCAGCCGATCACCGGGCGGCGGTAGGGATGAGCCTGGAAGGCGGTGGCCATCAGCTGCTCGTAGACCAGCGCGCGCGGTTGGTCGTCGGTGCGCAGGCGGCGTTCCTCCTTCACGACCTCGAGCTCACGCGCGAACTCGTCGTCGGTGAGCACCAGGTTCTGCATGCGGTCGGCCTCGAGTGCCATCATCGCCGGCAGATGGGCGGGCGGCACCTGCTGAAAGTAGGCGGTGTAGTCCTTGCCGGTGAATGCATTGTCACGCCCGCCGACGGCGGCGACGCGCTTGTTGAACTCGCCCGGGCCGACCTCTCGCGTGCCCTTGAACATCATGTGTTCGAGTACGTGGGCCACGCCCGACACGCCGTCCGGCTCGTCCATCGCGCCAGCGTTGTACCAGACCATGTGCACCACGGAGGGCGCGCGGCGGTCTTCCTTTACGATCAGCTTCATGCCGTTTGCAAGCGTGGTCTCGAACGGGTTGGCGAGGGCGGGCGATGCGGCCAGGGTGGCTGCCGCAATGCCCAGCAGCACTGAACGAAGGCGGGGTGAGCGAAACATGGAGTTGTCCTGCATCTGTTAGAATTCGCGGCATTTCGCAGTACGGGCGCAGGCAGGGCCGGCGCGTGCCGCGGAGCCGCATCTTAGCGTGATCGGAGGCGGGCGCCCACGCAACGGGTGCCGTGCGTGCCGACGCAAAACGACCTCTCTGACCCGAGCGTTTCATGTTTGGTTTCCTGAAGAAGAAGTCCCCAAAGCCCGAGGACGTGGCGCCCGCAGTAGCGGAACCGACGGCCGAGGTTGGCGTTCCCGCGCCTGCGGCGATCGACCCGGCCGCAGCGGCCGCTGCAGTGCCGGCGGTCGAGGTCGCGCAGCCAGCGGCTGAAGCCGTCGCCGAAGTGGTGCCTGCGAAGGGGGAGCCTGCAGCCGTGGCCGAGACGGTGGTGGCGCCGGCGCCGCGCCTGTCCTGGGGTGAGCGCCTCAAGGCAGGGCTGGCGCGCACGCGTCAGCAGATCGGCGGTGGCCTGGCCAACCTCTTCGGCCTGCGCAAGATCGACGAGGATCTGCTCGAGGAACTCGAATCCACCTTGTTGATGGCCGATTGCGGTGTAGATGCCACCCAGTACCTCATCGACGACCTGCGCATGCGCTGGAAGCGCGACCGCCTGGAAACCGCCGACCAGCTGCAGAAGGCGCTCGCCGACGGCCTGCACGGCATCATTGCGCCGCTCGAGCAGGCGCTTGAGCTTGGCAGCCACCAGCCCTTCATCATCATGATCGCGGGCGTCAATGGCTCGGGCAAGACGACCTCGATCGGCAAGCTGGCAAAGTATTTCCAGGCCCAGGGCAAGAGTGTGCTGCTGGCGGCCGGCGATACCTTCCGCGCCGCTGCGCGCGAGCAGCTGATGACCTGGGGTGAGCGCAACAACGTCACCGTGGTCGCCCAGGAGGGCGGCGATGCCGCAGCGGTCATCTTCGATGCCATCAACGCCGCGCGTGCGCGCAAGATCGACGTCGTGCTCGCCGACACCGCCGGGCGCCTCCCCACCCAGCTCCACCTGATGGAAGAAATCGCCAAGGTGCGCCGGGTGATCGCCAAGGCCGACCCGAGCGGCCCGCATGAGGTGCTGCTGGTGCTCGACGCCAACATCGGCCAGAACGCGCTCGCCCAGGTCAAGGCCTTCGACAAGGCGATCGGCGTCACCGGCCTGGTGGTGACCAAGCTCGATGGCACCGCCAAGGGCGGTGTGCTGGCGGCGATCGCGCGCCAATGCCCCAAGCCGCTGCGCTTCATCGGTGTCGGCGAGGGTATCGACGACCTGCAGCCCTTCAGGGCGCGCGAGTTCGTGGATGCCTTGTTCGAACCTGGTGCAGGTGCGGTAAAGGCGGGAGCGGAAGCGCGCAGATGATCGTCTTCGAGGGCGTGGCCAAGCGCTATGCGGGCGGCTATACGGCGTTGGCCGGGATCAGTTTCGAGGTCCGCCACGGCGAACTCGTCGTGCTGTCCGGTCACTCGGGTGCGGGCAAGAGCACGCTGCTCAAGCTCATCCCGGTGATCGAGCGTCCGAGCGCCGGGCGTGTGCTCATCAATGGGCAGGATGTTTCCCATCTGCCGCGCACCGCCATTCCCTACCTGCGGCGCAACCTCGGCCTGGTGCTGCAGGAGAGCCGCCTGTTGTTCGACCGCAGCGTGTTCGACAACGTAATGCTGCCTCTCGTCATCACTGGCCATCCGCCGGGTGATGCCGCTCGCCGGGTCGGGGCGGCGCTCGAGCGTGTCGGTCTGGACGGGCGTGGCAAGGAAATGCCCGCAGGTCTCTCCGGTGGCGAGCAGCAGCGGGTAGCGATCGCACGTGCCATCGTCAACAGGCCCTCCATCCTGATTGCCGACGAACCTACGGCGCATCTTGATCCCGCCTATGCGGCGGACATTGCCGAGCTGTTCCGCTCCTTCAATCAGGCCGGGGTGACCGTGCTCATCTCCACGCATGATGCCAGTCTGTTCTCGGCGAGCCGGCCGCGCCGGCTCGTGCTCGCGAAGGGGCAACTCGTGGAGGACTCGCGTCCCACCGGGCGCCCGGCCATGGAGGCAGCATGATCCATTGGCTTTACCTGCACCTGCGCGCCATCGCCCATGCGTTGCGCCGCCTTGCCGCCCAGCCGTTGAGCACCCTGCTGTCCGCGCTGGTGGTCGGCATCGCGCTGTCGCTGCCGGGCGGCGGCTACCTGCTGCTGGACAATGTGTCCTCGCTGGCGCGCGGCGTCTCGGGCGCTCCCGAGATCAGTCTCTTTCTCGACATGGACGCCGGGCCCGAGGATCGCGCCGCCATCGAGCAGCGCCTGAAGGCAACGCCCGACCTCGGCAGCTATCGTTTCGTGGCGCGCGACGAGGCTCTGCGCCAGCTCGAAGCGAGCGGCCTGGGTGACGTCCTCGGCGGGCTCAGCGCCAACCCGCTGCCCGATGCCTTCGTGCTGTCATTGCGTGAGGAGGATCCGGAGCTGTTCGAGCGCATGGCCGAGCAGATGGCGGCGTGGCCCAAGGTGGCCCATGTCCAGCTCGATTCGGCCTGGGTCAAGCGCCTGCATGCGCTGCTTGGGCTCGGACGCTCTGCCGTGCTCATGCTGGCGGGCTTGCTCGGCTTTGCGCTGGTGATCGTCACCTTCAACACCATCCGCCTGCAGATTCTGACGCAACGCCAGGAGATCGCCGTCAGCCGCCTGCTGGGCGCCACCGACCCCTTCATCCGGCGGCCGTTCTACTGGTTTGGTGGCCTCCAGGGCGCGCTCGGCGGCTTGGTTGCCCTGGGTACGGTGTCGCTGGGCGTGCGGGCGCTCTCTGCCCCGGTCACCGCGCTGGCCGAGACCTACGGCGCGGTGTTCGTGCTCAGTGGGCCGGACTGGCGTGCTGCACTGGCCATCGTTGCCTTCGCCGCGCTGCTCGGTTGGCTGGGGGCTGCCATCTCGGTGCGCAGGCACCTTGCCGGGGCTTGAAATCCGCGCGTATGCCCTGACGTATGATGCTGAAATCGATGGGGCGCCCTGGCGCCTGCTTTCTCTGATAGGTTGTTTCAATCGAGAGTATCTCGATAATCAATTAGATCAATGCATGGCGCCGATCTAGACTGTCATCCGTCGAGTTTCACCCAACGTCCTGCAACCCCTCCTGGAGCAACTACATGTCGCTGATCAACACCCAAGTCCAGCCGTTCAAAGCCCAAGCCTTCAAGAATGGCAAGTTCATCGAAGTGACCGAAGCCGACCTGAAGGGCAAGTGGTCCGTGCTGATCTTCATGCCGGCTGCCTTCACTTTCAACTGCCCGACCGAGATCGAGGACGCTGCCGAGCACTACGCCGAGTTCCAGAAGGCTGGTGCCGAGGTGTACATCGTCACCACCGACACCCACTTCTCGCACAAGGTCTGGCACGAAACCTCGCCGGCGGTCGGCAAGGCCCAGTTCCCCCTGGTTGGCGACCCCACTCACCAGCTGACCCGCGCTTTCGGCGTGCATATCGAGGAAGCTGGTCTGGCTCTGCGCGGCACCTTCGTGATCGACCCGGAAGGCGTCATCAAGACGATGGAAGTGCACGACAACGCCATCGCCCGTGACGTGACCGAAACCGTGCGCAAGCTCAAGGCCGCCCAGTACGTCGCGTCGCACCCGAACGAAGTCTGCCCGGCCAAGTGGAAGGAAGGCGAAGCCACGCTGGCGCCGTCGATCGACCTGGTCGGCAAGATCTAAGCAGGCCGCAGCATCTGCCCGGGCCCATGGGGTCCGGGCCGTGAATCCAGCAGCCGGCCCCGTGCCGGCTGTGTCGTATCAGGACCGCTCAAAACCGCAGCGGCCGGAATCATCCAAAGGAACAACCGTCATGCTTGACGCCAACATCAAGACTCAACTGAAAGCCTACCTGGAGCGGGTGACGCAGCCGATCGAGATCGTGGCGTCGCTGGACGATGGTCCCAAGTCCAAGGAAATGCTCGAACTGCTGCACGACGTGGTCGAGCAGTCCAAGCTCATCACCCTGGTAGAGCGCCGCGATGACGACGAGCGCAAGCCCTCGTTCTCGGTCGGGCCGCGTGGTGGAGAGGCGCGTGTGCGCTTCGCCGGCCTGCCCATGGGCCACGAATTCACCTCGCTGATCCTTGCCCTGCTGCAGGCCGGTGGCTACCCGCCCAAGGTCGAGGCCGAGGTGATCGAGCAGATCAGGACCCTCGACGTCGAGCTCAATTTCGAGACCTACATCTCGCTGTCCTGCCATAACTGCCCGGATGTGGTGCAGGCCCTGAACCTGATGGCAGTGCTCAACCCGAAGATCCGCCACACCATGATCGACGGCGCACTGTTCCAGAAGGAAGTGGAGGAGCGCCAGATCATGGCGGTGCCCACCGTCTATCTGAATGGCGAGGAGTTCGACCAGGGCCGCCTCGAACTGGGCCAGATCCTGGCCAAGGTCGACACCGGCGCTGCGGCGCGCGACGCCAGGAAACTGGCCGAGAAGGCTGCATTCGACGTGCTGGTGGTGGGCGGTGGCCCAGCGGGTGCGGCGGCGGCGATCTACGCTGCACGCAAGGGTATTCGCACCGGCGTGGTCGCCGAACGCTTCGGTGGCCAGGTGATGGATACGATGGCGATCGAGAACTTCATCTCGGTGAAGTACACCGAAGGTCCCAAGCTGGTCGCGGCCCTCGAGGAGCACGTCAAGGAATATGAAGTCGACGTCATGAACCTGCAGCGCGTCGCCGCCGTGGTGCCGGGCGAGAACCTGCACGAAGTAAAGATGGAGAACGGCGCCAGCCTCAGGGCCAAGACCGTGATCGTCGCCACCGGTGCGCGCTGGCGCGAGATGAACGTGCCCGGCGAGAAGGCGTTCCGCGGCAAGGGCGTGGCCTACTGCCCGCACTGCGACGGCCCGCTGTTCAAGGGCAAGCGCGTCGCGGTGATCGGTGGTGGCAACTCGGGTGTCGAGGCCGCGATCGACCTCGCCGGCGTGGTCGCTCATGTGACCCTGCTCGAGTTCGCCGATGACCTGCGTGCCGACGCCGTGCTGCAGAAGAAGCTCTACAGCCTGCCCAACGTCAGCGTCATCAAGAGCGCGCAGACCACCGAGGTTACCGGCACCGACAAGGTCAACGGCCTGGTGTACAAGGACCGTAACACCGAGCAGGTGCACCGCGTCGAGCTCGAGGGCATCTTCGTGCAGATCGGTCTGCTGCCCAATACCGACTTCCTCAAGGGCACGGTCGAGCTGTCGCGCTTCGGCGAGGTCATCGTCGATGCCAAGGGTCAGACCTCGGTGCCGGGCATCTTCGCTGCCGGCGACTGCACCACGGTGCCGTACAAGCAGATCATCATCGCCATGGGCGAAGGCTCCAAGGCTTCGCTGTCGGCCTTCGATCACCTGATTCGCAGCAGCGCACCGGCGATGTAAGCTCACACGGGGGCGCTGCCCCCCGTGCTGCTGCCCCCCATGTAGGAGCGGCGCCAGCCGCGAGGTGTTGTTGTGCAGCGCCCTGGCGCCGTCGCCTTCAACCCCTCGCGGCTGGCGCCGCTCCTACAGCAGTCCTCGCGCGGCCTCGCGCGGCCCAGCCCCGTACGGGGCTTTTTGCCATTGTGCGGGCAACCACGGCACACTCTGGCTGTCACATGCCGAGATCATCGAGGAGCCCATCAGTGCCTTTCAGCTGGTTCGAACGTCGTATCGACCCCTATCCCGAAGCCGCGCCCGGCCCTGCGCCGCGCGGCTTCTTCGCCTTCCTGTGGGCGGGTACAGAGGGCATGCGGCCCTTCATCCTCGGCATGATGCTGCTCACCGCGAGCATCGGCGCCTTCGAGGCCTTGCTGTTCGCCATGCTCGGCAAGGTGGTCGACTGGCTCGCTGCGGTCGAACCCGCGCGCTTGTGGGCCGACGAGGGTGGCACCCTGCTGCTGCTTGCGGCCATTATCGTCGGCAGCATCGCGCTGGTGGCGGTGCAGACCATGCTCAAGCACCAGAGCCTGGCGGGCAATTTCCCGATGCGGCTGCGCTGGAACTTCCACCGTCTGATGCTCGGCCAGAGCATGAGCTTCTACCAGGATGAATTCGCCGGCCGGGTCTCGGCCAAGGTCATGCAGACCGCGCTCGCGGTGCGCGATACCTGCCTGATCATGACCGACATCCTGGTCTTCGTGACCATCTACTTCGTCACTCTCACCCTGGTGGTGGCGAGCTTCGACGTCTGGTTCCTCGCCCCCTTCCTGGGTTGGCTGGCGCTCTATGCACTGGTGCTGCGCTGGTTCGTGCCGCGCCTGTCGAAGGTGTCGCGCGTCCAGGCCGACGCCCGTGCACTGATGACCGGGCGCATCACCGACGCCTACACCAACATCGCCACCGTCAAGCTGTTCTCCCACGCTGGCCGTGAGGCAGGCTACGCACGGGGCGCGATGCAGGAGTTCCTGCACACGGTGCATGCGCAGATGCGCCTGGTGAGCGGCATCGAGATCGTCGTGCACAGCTTGTCGATGGGCCTCATCCTCTCCACCAGCGGGGTGGCGCTGTGGCTGTGGAGCCAGGGCCAGGTCGGCGTTGGCGCGGTGGCGGCGGCGACCGCGATGGCGCTGCGCCTCAATGGCATGTCGCACTGGGTGATGTGGGAGATGGCCTCGCTGTTCGAGAACGTCGGCACCGTGCAGGACGGCATCAACACCTTGTCGCGCCCGCATGCGGTTGTGGATCGCGCGGATGCCAGGCCGCTGGTGGTGAGCCGTGGCGAAGTCCGCTTCGAGCACCTCGGCTTCGCCTATGGTGCGACGGGCGCGCAGGCGCGGCGGGTGATCGACGATTTCACGCTCACCATCCGCGCGGGCGAGAAGATCGGCGTGGTCGGGCGCTCGGGCGCGGGCAAGTCGACCCTGGTGAACCTGCTGTTGCGCTTCTACGACCTCGAGCAGGGCCGCATCCTGATCGACGGCCAGGACATCGCCAGCGTCACCCAGAACAGCCTGCGCGCGCAGATCGGTATGGTCACCCAGGACACCTCGCTGCTGCACCGTTCGGTGCGAGACAACATCCTCTACGGCCGCCCCGATGCCTCCGATGCGGACATGATTGCGGCAGCCAAGCGTGCCGAAGCGCACGACTTCATTCTCGGCCTCACCGACCCCAAGGGGCGGCGCGGCTACGACGCCCATGTGGGCGAGCGCGGCGTCAAGCTCTCCGGCGGCCAGCGCCAGCGCATCGCGATCGCGCGCGTGATGCTGAAGGACGCGCCCATCCTGCTGCTCGATGAGGCCACCAGTGCGCTCGACTCCGAGGTCGAGGCCGCGATCCAGGAGAGCCTCTACCGTCTCATGGAAGGCAAGACCGTGGTGGCGATCGCGCACCGGCTGTCTACGATCGCCGCCATGGACCGCCTGGTGGTGATGGACCGTGGGCGGATCGTGGAGGAGGGCGATCACCGCAGCCTGCTTGCCCAGGGGGGGCTGTATGCGCGCCTCTGGGCGCATCAGAGCGGCGGTTTTCTGGGCAGCGAGGACGAGGAGGCAGTGGCCGCGCCCGGGCGGACGACGGTCTCCACTGTGGATGCATGAGCTTCCCAGCCATCTTTCCGACGGTCTAGACTAGGCGTATGAGTCCGCCCCGCGAGCCCATCCCCGAAGGCCGTCGCGCGCTGCGCGAGGGGGGCTTTGCCTCGGCTGTCGCCTTGGGGTATCTCGTGTGCGCCTTGTTGTTCGGCGTCCTGCTGGCGCTCGAGTGGCGGTCGATCGATCGCAGCGTGCTCGCCCTGGCGCGCGAGCGTGGCGCGACGCTGTTCGCGCTGGTCGAGACCACGCGCGAATGGAATGCGCGCCACGGAGGCGTGTATGTCCTTGTCTCGGACGAGGGCCAGCCCAATCCTTACCTCGAGCATCCTGCGCGCGATATCGACAGCGCGGACGGGCGCCGTCTCACCATGGTCAATCCGGCCTACATGACGCGACAGATCGCCGAACTCGCCGAGGCCAAGCAGGGCGTGCGCGTGCGTATCACGAGCCTGTCCCCCATCCGCCCGGGCAATGCGCCCGACCCCTGGGAGCGCGAGGCGCTACGGCGCTTCGAGCGTGGCGAGGCGGAAGTGCTGGAGCTCGTCGCTGCGGGCGACACCCAGACCCATCGCTACATGGCGCCGCTGTTGGTGGTGCCGGCCTGCCTGCAGTGCCATGGCAATCAGGGCTACGAGGTCGGTGACGTCCGCGGCGGCATCTCGGTCACCATGCCTGCGCAGGCGCTGATTGCCATGCGTGACACCCAGCGCCTGCGCACCGGGGCCATGCACCTGCTCGCCTTCCTGATCTCCGCCGGGCTGATCCATGGCCTGTTGCTGGTCAACCGCCGCCACCTGCGCGTGGTGCGCGCGATCAATGCCGACCAGGAGCGCCTCATCGCGCTGCGCACAGGCGAGCTTGCCGACGCCAATCGCAAGCTGGCGGACGAGGTCGATCTGCATCGGCACAGCGCGCGCCAGCTTGCAGAGAGCGAGGCGCGCTACCGCGCGGTGTTCGACGGCGCAGCCGAGGGCATCATCGTGACCGACGCCGAGTCCCGCATCACCCAGGTCAATCCCGCCTTCTGCCGCATTACCGGCTATGCCGCTGCGGAGGTGCTTGGCCGCACGCCTGCTCTGCTTGCGTCCGGGCGTCATGATGCCGACTACTTTGCCCAGATGTATGACAGCCTCGCCCGCGAGGGCAACTGGCAGGGCGAGATGTGGAACCGGCGCAAGAGCGGCGACCTTTACGTGCAGTGGATTTCGATCGTCCGCGTCGGTGCCGCCGACGACATTCAGGGCTACATCGCCACCCTCAGCGACATTACCAGCCGCAAGGCGCTCGAGGACAAGATCCGCTACCGGGCAGACCATGATCCGCTGACCGGCCTGCCGAACCGGGCGCTGTTCGACGACCGCCTCGCTTCCGCGCTGGCGGGGGCGCACCGGCGAGGTTCGGCCTTCGCGCTGCTGTTCGTGGACCTCGACCGCTTCAAGGCTGTAAACGACCGCCTGGGGCATCTCGCCGGTGACGCCCTGCTGGTCGAAGCGGGCGAGCGCCTGAACGCCTGTGTGCGCGAATCGGACACCGTTGCCCGCCTCGGCGGTGACGAATTCGCTGTCATCCTCAACGAGATCGGCGGTATGGACGACGTCGAGGAGATTGCCCTGCGCATCGGCGAGGCGATCGCAACGCCCTTCGTGCTGGAGAAGGGCGAGGGGTGCGTGTCGGCCTCGATCGGCATCGTGCTGGCGCCCGAGCACGGAGGCGACGCGCAGAGCCTGCTCAGGCGGGCCGACCTCGCCCTCTATGCGGTCAAGCACGGCGGCCGCGGCCACCACCGCTTCTACACGCCCGCGCTGGGCGACTGAGCCGCGGCGCCCAGGCGGGCCGCGACGACCTGTGCGCAGGTGCGCACACGTTGTGCGGTCGCGCCATCCCAGGCGGTGTCGAAGCTGCCTGCGGGGCCCATCGCCGTGATCGCGAGCGTGAGCTGCCCGACGTCGTTGAAGACCGGCGCGGAGAACGCATTGATGCCGGGGATGGGGTTGCCGAGCGCGCGCGCCAGGCGGTGCCGGCGCACTTCCTGTAGGAGCTGCTCTGCCGCCTCGGGCGAGGTGGCCGTCAGGTCGGTCGCCGAGGCGGGCTCAGCCGCAGTCTCGCCGGCGAGGATCGGCGCGACGATGCGCTCGGGCAGGAAAGCCGCGAACACCCGTCCGGTGGCCGACAGCAGCAAGGGCGTCATCACCGTGCCGGGGCGCATGTTGACGTGGATCTGCTTGCTGCATTCCTCGATGTGAACGATGGTCGGACCCAGGTTTCCCCATACCGCGATGGCGACGTTGAGCTCGATGTCGTCGGCCAGGCGAGCGACCTCGGGAATCGCGGCCTTGAGCGGGTCAAGTCCGTGAAGGGCAGTCAGCCCGACCTGCAGGGCAAAGGGCCCCAGGCCGTAACGCCCGGTCAGCGGGTTCTGTTCGATGAGGCCGAGCTTGCCGAAGCTCACCAGGTAGGGGTGGGCCTTGGCGGGCGGCATGCCCGCCTCGCGCGCGAGCTCCTTCAGGATCATCGGCTTGCCGCTGCGCACCAGGGCCTGCAGCAGGGCGCCGCCGACCTCGATGGACTGGATGCCGCGCCGTTCGCTGCGTTCGGTGTCGGCTACCGCCGGCGTGTTGTCCTGCATGACTCCCTCCTGAATCGCGGCGAATGTTAGCAGCTTCCGTGCGCGTGCCACGGTCGGTCTCATCATGGCCTTCGGATTTGTTAATAGCAAATCGATTGACTATAGGCAAATCGCGGTCTAGGATTCGACGCACCCAGTCAATGCAGGAGACACACGATCATGAACAGCAAGAAGTTTGCATCGCAGGCCGACGTCGAAGAGAAGAAGATCAGCTGGGAGAAGCTGTCCGATAACGCCTACGCCTACACTGCTGAGGGCGACCCCAACACCGGCGTCATCATCGGCGACGACGCCGTCATGATCATCGACGCGACGGCGACGCCGGTAGCAGCGCAGGGCGTCATCGCCAAGGTTCGCGAGATCACCGACCTGCCGATCAAGTATGTCGTGCTGACCCACTATCACGCTGTCCGCGTGCTCGGCGCTTCGGGCTACAAGCGCGAAGGCTTGCAGGAGGTCATCGCCAGCCGCGACACCTACGATCTGATCGTTGAGCGCGGCCAGCAGGACATGGATTCGGAGATCGGCCGCTTCCCGCGCCTGTTCCAGGCTGTCGAGAGCGTGCCCGGCCTGACCTGGCCGACGATGAGCTTCGAGGGCGAGATGACGCTCTGGCTGGGCAAGCTCGAGGTGAAGATCAAGCAGATCGGCCGAGGCCATACCAAGGGCGACACCATCGTGTACCTGCCTGCTCAGCAGATCTGCTTCTCGGGTGATCTGGTCGAGGCGGACGCGGCCTGTTACACCGGCGACGCCTATCTCGCCGAGTGGCCGCAGACGCTCGACAGGCTTGCCGCGATGAACTTCGCCAAGCTCGTCCCGGGGCGCGGCCCCGCCCTGATGACGCCTGCTGCCGTGCAGGCAGGGCTGGCCTACACGCGCGATTTCGTCTCCACGCTGTACCTCAGCGCACAGGAGGCGGTGGCGCAGGGCATGGACCTGAAGGCGGCGATGGCGCACACGCGCAAGAACATGGACCCGAAGTTCGGCCACGTCTTCATCTACGAGCACTGCCTGCCGTTCGATGTGACGCGTGCCCATGACGAGGCGAGCGGCATCGCCGACCCGCGCATCTGGACGGCCGAGCGCGACCAGCAGATGTGGCATGCGCTGCAGGCCTGAGGTGCCGCACTGAAGGACGCAGATTGCGCCAGGCCCCGCAGCAGAGGGATCGGGTGCCCGCCGTGGGCGCCCGTATCCGGTCGAACTCACGCCCAGACGTGAGGCCGGAGCGAACCAACACCAGGAGGAGACCGCCGTGCTGAGCACGTACACATACCCGAAGTTCGAATATGTCCGACCACCCGAGATCGACGAGGGGCGGGAAGGGCACCATCCCGTGATCATCGTCGGTGCCGGCCCGGTTGGCCTGTGCACTGCGATCGACCTCGCCCAGCAGGGCCAGCGCGTGCTGGTGCTCGACAACGACGACACCGTATCCATCGGGTCGCGTGGCGTGTGCTACGCCAAGCGCGCGCTCGAGATCCTCGACCGCCTCGGCTGCGGCGAGGAGATGGTCGCCAAAGGTGTGTCCTGGAACGTCGGGCGCACCTTCTTTCGGGAGGACGAAGTCTTCAACTTCAACCTCTGCCCTGAGCCTGACCATCATCGTCCGGGCATGATCAACCTGCAGCAGTATTACCTCGAGGAATACCTCGTCCGCCGCGCCCGCCAGCTTCCCAACCTGGAAATCCGCTTCCGGAACAACGTCATCGGCGTCACGCCCGGCGACGACAAGGCGGGGCTGCGTGTGGAGACGCCGGACGGAGCCTATTCGCTCACCACCGACTGGCTGGTCGTCGCCGACGGCGCGCGCAGCCCGATCCGCAGCATGCTCGGCCTCGACATCGAGGGCAAGATCTTCATGGACCGCTTCCTGATCGCCGACGTGGTGATGAAGGCCGACTTCCCGACCGAGCGCTGGTTCTGGTTCGACCCACCGTTCCATCCCAATCAGTCGGTGCTGCTGCATCGCCAGGCCGACAACGTCTTCCGCATCGATTTCCAGCTCGGCTGGGACGCCGATCCCGAGCAGGAAAAGAAGCCCGAGAACGTGATTCCGCGCATCAAGGCCATGATCGGGGACGAGCGCGAGTTCGAGCTCGAATGGGTCAGCGTCTACACCTTCCAGTGCCGGCGGATGAGCAGCTTCAACCATGGGCGCGTGCTCTTCGTCGGCGATGCGGCGCATCAGGTATCGCCGTTCGGAGCGCGCGGCGCCAACTCGGGCATCCAGGACGCCGACAACCTGGTGTGGAAGCTCAAGCTCGTGATGGACGGCAAGGCGCCGCCGAAGCTGCTCGACAGCTACACCGAAGAGCGCGGTTTCGCGGCGGACGAGAACATCATGAACTCGACGCGCTCGACCGACTTCATCACCCCGAAGAGCCGCACCAGCAAGACCTTCCGTAACGCCGTCCTGGGCCTGGCCGAACATCATCCCTTCGCTCGCGCCCTCGTCAATTCCGGGCGCCTGTCGGTGCCGAGCTACCTGACCGCATCGAGCCTCAACACGCCCGACGAGGACGACTTTGCCGGCACCATGGTGCCGGGAGCGCCGATGGACGACGCGCCGGTGCTCGCGGCCGATGGCCACGCCTGGCTGCTGCAGGTGCTCGGGAACCGCTTCCAGGTACTGCATTACGTCGACGATGCATCCGCCCTCGCGGACACCAACCTCGCCACCGTGCAGGCGCTCGCTGATGGCGGTATCGCGCTCGAGCCCGTCATCGTCGCGGCCCGCGGGCGGGCGCCTGCCGGCCTGCGTACGCTGATCGACGCCAAGGGGCGTGTGCGCGAGCGCTACGACATGAGGCCCGGAACCACCTATCTCATCCGTCCCGACCAGCATGTGGCTGCGCGCTGGCGCCTGCTCGACACCGAGCGGGTGCGAGCGGCCCTCGTCCGTGCCACCTGCAACGCCTGAAGGAGATCGTCATGGCCCTGAACCTGCAGCCCAACCTGGCCGAACCCGGCAAGCGTTACTTCCGTGCCTTTTCGCCCGGCGACGATTTCTACGAGGCGCTCATCGACGCCCACCGCGAACTCAGCGACGAGCAGAGCGAGATGCTCAACGCCCGCCTGATCCTGCTCCTCGCCAACCATGTCGGTGACATCGCCGTGCTGCGCGAGGCGCTGAAACTCGCGCGTGAGGGCGTGGCGGCCGAGGGCTGAGCCGCGCTCGCCACGCCCTCGTCGGCTGCGGCGCTCAGTCCCGGGCGCCGCAGCCGATGTCCGCGACATGCTCGAACAGCATGTCGCGGAAGCTGTGTGCCGCGGGCGACAGCGAGCGCCCATTGCGACTGAAGACGTAAAAGCGGCGCGTGACCTCGGGCTCCACCAGCGGGCGCATGTCGAGCTGGTAAAGACGCACCAGCGAAGCGGCATAGGGGATGCAGATTGTCACCCCGAGCCCGGATGCCACCATGCTGAGGGCGGTCGACATGAAGGTCACGGTGGTGGCGGGGTCGAGGTCGACTTCGCGCATTGCATTGTGCAGGTCCACCGACAGGCGTTCCGTGAACTGGCCCTGCAGGGTGATCAGCGGGTGGTGCACCAGGTCCGACCAGCGCACGGCCTGTAGCGCACCGAGCGCGTGTCCGTGCGGGAACACCGCATGGAAGGGCAGTTCGAAAAGCGGTGCAGCGTCGATGTCCGAGCTCGGGTCGCGCTCGGGGCCGACACCAAAATCCACCTCTCCGGAGAACACCCGCGAGGTCACGCTCTCCACGGCGCAGTCGATCAGGCGGATATCCACCTCGGGATGCCGTGCGCGATAGGCTGCGATCACCTCGGGCAGCAGGGTGCATGCCATCAACTGTGGGGCTGCCACCCGTACCACGCCTTTCTTGAGTGCCTTCAGGTTGGTGACCTCGTCGACCACGCCATCGAGGTCGGTGAGGATCTTGTCGATCAGCGGATAGATGCCGCGACCGATCTCCGAGAGCTGGATGCGTCGCGTGCTGCGGTCGAACAGGCGCACGCCGAGCGACTGTTCGAGTTCCTTGATGAGGCCGCTCAACGCCGACTGGGTCAGGAACAGACTCTCGGCCGCCAGGGTGAAGCTCCCGTTGCGCGCCACGGCGACGAAGGCGCGGAGTTGGCGGAGCGTGATATTCATCAGATATCCCGATAAATGAATCTGAAAAAGCTGTTGGAATGATATTAGTTTTTCGCCTGTAATGTGGGCATGCCTTATCGGGCGATAAACGAAACATGGGGCGCGAACCCTGGAACCAGGAAGGAGAAGGAGACTGCAATGACGCCGATCGTGAACAAGATTCATCACGTAGCCTACCGCTGCAAGGACGCGCTCCAGACTGCGCGCTGGTACGAGAAGCACCTGGGCATGAAGCTGGTGCTGTCGATCGCCGAGGACGCGGTGCCGTCGACCGGAGAGCCTGATCCCTACATGCATATCTTCATGGATGCCGGCATGGGTAACGTGCTCGCCTTCTTCGAGCTCCCCACCCGTGCGCCGATGGGGCGCGACGAGAACACCCCGGCATGGACGCAGCACCTCGCGCTCGAGGTCGATTCCATGGACACCCTGCTCGCCACCAAGGCTCGCCTCGAATCCGAGGGCATCGACGTGGTGGGGCCGACCGACCATGCGCTGTTCCAGTCGATCTACTTCTTCGATCCCAACGGCCACCGTCTCGAGCTGGCCTGCAATACCCATCGGCCCGGCATGCTGGAAGCCCTCGACAAGGTGAAGTGGGAGATGCTCGAGGAGTGGGCGCAGACCCGCAAGGCGCCCAAGCATGCTGCCTGGATGCACGACGGCAGCTACAAGGAGATGTTCCAGTGAAACTCGCCACCCTCAAGCACGGCGGCCGCGACGGCACCCTGGTCGTCGTCAGCCGTGACCTGGCGCGCTGCCGGGCCGTCCCGGCGATTGCGCGCAGCCTGCAGGCCGCGCTCGACGACTGGCAGTCCTGCGAGCCGCAGCTGCGCCAGGTGTACGAAGCCCTGAACAGCGCAGCGATCGAGTCGCAGCCGTTCGACCAGGCCGCCTGCCATTCGCCGTTGCCGCGCGCCTACCAGTGGGCCGACGGTTCTGCATACATCAACCACGTGGAGCTGGTGCGCAGGGCACGCAATGCCGAGATGCCGCCCTCGTTCTACACCGACCCGCTGATGTACCAGGGTGGCTCGGACAGCTTCATCGGGCCGCGCGACGCGGTGGTGGCTGATGAGCGCTGGGGGATCGACTTCGAGGCTGAGGTTACGGTGGTGACCGGCGATGTGCCGATGGGGGCGACGCCCGCCGATGCGGCGCGCGCGATCCGCCTGGTGATGCTGGTCAACGATGTCAGCCTGCGCAACCTGATCCCCAACGAGCTCGCGAAGGGCTTCGGTTTCTTCCAGAGCAAGCCCGCCTCTGCGTTCAGTCCGGTAGCGGTCACGCCCGATGAACTCGGCGATGCCTGGAGGGACGCCAAGCTGCACCTGCCGCTCGTCGTGCACCTGAACGGCGCCTTGTTCGGCAAGCCCGAGGCGGGTGTCGACATGACCTTCGACTTCGGCCAGCTCGTCGCCCATGTGGCACGTACCCGCGAGCTCGAGGCCGGCTCCGTCATCGGCTCGGGGACGGTATCCAACAAGCAGGGCGACCTGTGGGGCTCGTCGATCGAGCACGGTGGCGTCGGCTACTGCTGCCTGGCGGAGTTGCGCACCTACGAAACCATCGAACAGGGCACGCCCGCCACGCCCTTCATGCGCGATGGCGACGTCGTACGCATCGAGATGTTCGACCGCGAGGGGCGCAGCATCTTCGGCGCCATCGAGAACCGCGTCACCGCAGTCCAGTCCTGAGCTTCCCCCCCCCCGGCCTGGCGATGACCCGCAGAAGGCTCGCACCAGCGCCGGCAAAACCCGCAGTCACACAGAAACGCTTGAGAGGAGTGAGACACATGAAGCTGAAAGCCCTGATCGGCCTGGCCGCCGCCACTGCCACCCTGTTCGCTGCCCCGGTCCGCGCCGAGGAGATCGTGCTCAAGGTCGCGCATTTCTGGCCTGCTACCGCGCTCAGCCAGCAGAAGATCCTCGAACCCTGGTGCGCGAAGATTGCCGCCGAGTCGGACAACCGGCTCAAGTGCCAGATCTTCCCGGCCATGCAGCTTGGAGGCACGCCTGCCCAACTCATCCAGCAGGCGGCAGACGGCGTTGCCGACATCGTGTGGACCCTGCCCGGGTACACGGCGGGCCGCTTCCCGTCGGTGGAGGTCTTCGAACTGCCCTTCATGACCCACAATGCCGAAGGCGCGAGCCGTGCGGCCTGGGCCTACTACGAGCAGTTCGGCCAGAAGGACTTCGAGTCGGTCAAGCCGCTCGCCTTCCATGTGCATGACGCCGGCCACATCCACAACAACAAGCGTCCGATCACCCGCATGTCCGACTTCCGCGGCCTGAAGATGCGCGCGCCGACGCGGCTCACGAACCGCATGATCGCCCATCTCGGCGCGACCCCGGTGGCCATGCCGATGCCGCAGACGCCCGAGGCGGTGTCCAAGGGCGTGGTCGACGGCTACGTGCTGCCATGGGAGGTGATCCCGACCATGAAGCTGCATGAGATGACCAAGTACCACACCGAGATGGACGCCTCGCAGCCCTCGCTCTACACCACCTTCTTCACCATTGCGATGAACAAGGCCCGCTACGACAGCCTGCCGGACGAGCTCAAGAAGGTCATTGATGCCAACTCCGGTGCCGATTTCTCGGCGGCGATCGGTCGCGCCTGGGACGAGTCGGCACCTGCGGCTCGCCAGCAGGCGGTCGATCGCGGCAACCAGTTCCATACCATCCCGGCGAGCGAGGCGGCCGAATGGGTGAAGGTTGGCGATCGTCTCGCCGCAGAGTGGGTGAAGGAGGTCAGCGGCAAGGGCTATCCGGGCCAGGAGATGCTCGATACCGCGCGCGCGCTGATCGCCACGCACAGCGCCCGCTGACCTGCTGGCGGCCTGCCGCGCCCGCGGGCGGGCCGCCAATCGCACAACCCCGGCAGTCCGGAGGCCCCGCCATGGCCGAAGTCATTCCCCAGCTCGACGACCAGCGCGACCCCGGCCCGCGCGATCCGGTCGGGCACTTTCTGTTTGCATGGTCGCAGCTCTCTGCGCTGGGGGGCGCGGTGCTGCTGTTCGCTGCCTGCGGTGTCTCGGTGTACAGCGTGCTCGGACGCTGGCTGTTCGATGCGCCGGTGCTGGGCGACGTCGAACTCGTGCAGATGGCGTGTGCGCTCGCGATCGCTGCCTGTCTGCCCTATGCACAGATGAAGAACGCCCACGTCATTGTCGATTTCTTCACCCACAACGCCTCGGCCCGGGTGCGCCGCGTGCTCGATCGTATCGCCTCGGTCGTGCTTGCGCTGGGGGCTGCAGTGATCGCCTGGCGCAGTTTCGTCGGTGCCTGGGAAGCCTCGCAAACGGGTGAGAGCACCATGATCCTGGGCTGGCCGCTGTGGTGGTCCTATCTCACGCTTGGGCCGGGCTTCCTGCTGCTTGCCCTCACCGCCCTGTACACCGCCTGGAAGGGGCAGATGCACAACGAGGTGGGCGAGCAATGAGTAGCGTGACCATTGGCTTCCTGGTGGGTGGGCTGACCCTTGTCCTGCTCGCCCTGCGCATCCACATCGGCATGGCCATGCTGCTTGGCGGCGCCATTGGCTACATCGCAGTCTCCGGTTGGGACCCGCTGATGAGCTATTTCAAGCACCTCGCCTACGGGCGCTTCTCGGTCTACGACCTGTCGGTGGTGCCGCTCTTCCTGCTGATGGGCAACATCGCCTCACACGGGGGCTTGTCACGCCGGCTGTTCGAGGCCACCAACGCCTTCCTCGGCCACTACCGCGGCGGCGTGGCGATGAGTGCAATCGGCGCCTGCGCCGGCTTCGGTGCCATCTGTGGCTCCTCGCTCGCCACCGCGGCGACGATGGGCAAGGTGGCGTTGCCCGAACTCAGGCGCAACCGCTATTCGCCGGCCCTCGCCACAGGGGCACTTGCCGCCGGCGGCACGCTCGGCATCCTGATCCCGCCTTCGGTGGTGCTGGTGATCTATGCCATCCTCGCGGAGCAGAACGTCGCGGCGATGTTCATGGCCGCGCTCATTCCCGGCCTGATCGCGATGCTCGGCTACATGCTGGTGGTGGCCATCTATGCCCGCGTGGTGCCCGACGCCGGCCCGGCCTCGACGCGCAAGTCGTGGGCCGAGCGCATGACGGCGGTCGCCCGCGTGTGGCCGATCGTGACCGTATTCGTGGTGGTGATCGGCGGCATCTATGGCGGCATCTTCACCCCGACCGAGGCGGCGGCGGTGGGGACCATCGCCACCGCGGCGCTCGCAGTGGCGTCGCGCGAGCTCGATCTCAAGGGGCTCGCGCACGCCGTGTTCGGTGCCGCCGAGTCGACCGCGATGATCTTCCTGATCCTGCTCGGTGCCGACGTGCTCAATGCCTTCCTGGCCCTGTCGCAGATGCCGCAGGCCCTGGCCGGCTGGGTGCTCGAGAGCGGCCTCACGCCTGCTGCGGTGCTGATCGGCATCATCCTCATCTACCTGGTGCTGGGCTGCGTCATGGACAGCCTGTCGATGATCCTGCTCACCATCCCGATCTTCCTGCCGATCGTGATGGGGCTCGATTTCTGGGGGCTCAACCCGACGGACAAGGCGATCTGGTTCGGCATCCTTGCCCTGATGGTGGTCGAGATCGGCCTGATCACGCCGCCGGTGGGCATGAACGTGTTCATCATCAACAGCCTGGCGCGCGACATTCCGATGCGCGAGACCTTCCGCGGCGTGCTGCCCTTCCTGGCGTCGGACGGTGTGCGCATCATCCTGCTGGCGCTTTTCCCCGGTCTTTCGTTGTGGCTGGTGCATCTGCTGGGTGGCTGACGCCCTTGCATCTGAAAGGATAGACGATGAGGCTCTACACCTATTTCCGCAGCTCCGCAGCCTATCGCGTGCGCATCGCGCTCGGGCTCAAGGGGCTGGCCTACGACGCGGTGCCCGTACACCTCGTGCGCGGCGGCGGCGAACATCGCCAGCCTGCCTACCTGCAACTGAACCCGGCCGGGCTCGTGCCTGCGCTGGAGGATGGGGGCGAGGTGCTCGGCCAGTCGCTGGCAATCATCGAGTACCTCGAGGAGGTCCATCCACGGCCGGCCTTGCTGCCGCAGGCGCCGCTCGATCGAGCCCGCGTGCGTGCGATCGCTCTCGCCATCGCGTGCGACATCCATCCGATCAACAACCTGCGTGTGCTGCAGTATCTGGGCGAGGTGCTCGGCGCCGCCGACAGCCAGAAAACCGACTGGTACCGGCACTGGGTGCTTGCCGGGCTGGGCGCGGTCGAGGCGCTGCTGGCCGGCGACAGGCGTACCGGCGACTTCTGTCATGGCGATGTGCCAGGGCTTGCAGACTGCTGCCTGGTGCCGCAGGTGTTCAATGCCCGGCGCTTCGGCTGCGACCTGTCGACGATGCCGAATATCGTGCGCATCGCCGCGAATTGCGAGACCATCGAGGCTTTCAGGCTGGCGGCACCCGGCAACCAGCCTGACGCCGAATGATGCCGCCGCGCCACGGGGGCTGCGCAACCGAATGGGCCCCACCTGCATGAAGAAGATCAACACCGCCGCTGCCCCGGGCCCCGCGCCCCCGCAGTGCTGCAACGGGCCCCTGTCATGACGACCGCAAGCGCCTCGGCGCCAGCCATGTCGGGGGCCTTCGTGGTCCTTGCCCTGTCCTTGCTGCTGGGCATCCAGCCCGTCACCACCGACCTCTACCTGCCGGCGCTGCCTTCGCTCACGCATGCGCTCGGCGCGTCGGTCGGGCAGGCGCAGCTCACCCTGTCGGGGCTGCTGCTGGCCTTCGGGTGTTCGCAGCTGGTGTGGGGGCCGGTGTCGGACCGCTTCGGGCGCAAGCCTGTGCTCTTGCTCGGTCTGTCGATCTACACCTTGGCGGCGGTCGGCAGTGCGTTTGCCGGGACGATCGATACGCTGCTGGCGTGGCGGCTTGCCCAGGGGGCGGCGATGGGGGCGGTGGTGATGTGCGCGCGCGCACTGGTACGCGATCTTTACGCCCCCGAGGCTGGCGCGCGCGCGATCAGCAAGGGCCTGTCCGGGCTCGGTGTCATCGCGTGCCTGAGCATTCCGCTCGGCGGCGTCGTGGCCGAGTTGTGGGGCTGGCGCGCGGCCCTGCTGACGCTCGCCGTGTTCGGCGGCGGTACGCTGGCGCTGATCGCGATGCGCTTCGAGGAGACCCTGGCTTGTCCGGATCCGCGCGCCTTGCGTCCCTCAGCCTTGCTGGCAACGTGGATGGGCATCGTCCGCCATCCCCAGTTCATCGCCTTTGCGCTGCTGGCGATGACGACGTATGCCGGCCTGTTCACCTTTCTCGCGGCTTCGTCCTTCGTCTTCATCACCTTGTTCGGGGTAACGAAGGTTCACTACGGCTTGTTGATGTGCCTGATGGCGCTTGCCTACCTGGTCGGCACCTTCCTTTGCCGCGCCCTGCTCAAGCGCCTGGGGGTGCAGCGGACAGTCGTGGTCGGGGGTGCGCTGTCGCTCGCGGGCGGCGGCGTGATGGCCGCGCTGGCGTGGTCGGGCGTTGCCGGGGTGTGGCCGATCATGCTGCCGATGTTGCTTTACATGCTCGGCCATGGCATTCACCAGCCCTGCGGACAGGCGGGCGCGGTGGGCCCGTTTCCGCACGCGGCCGGTGCGGCCTCGGCGCTCAGCGGCTGCCTGATGATGTTGTCGGCGTTTGCGGTGGGGCAGTGGCTGGGTGCGAGCATGGACGGGAGCGCGCAGCCCATGATCACCGGTATCGGCGTGTCGGCAGCCGTTACGGCGGCGGTGGCCTGGGGGCTCGTCCGCCGCCTGCGGATGCAGCGCTGAGCGCTTACTGGCCGGTAAACTTCGGCGCGCGCTTTTCCATGAAGGCGGCGACGCCCTCGGCGTAGTCCGCGCTCCAGCCCAGCTCGCGCATGAAGCCGCCTTCGAAGGAGAGCTGCTGTTCGAGGGTGTGGCCGGGGGCGGCGTGCATGGCCTGGCGGGTGCGCACCAGCGCCTTGGTGGGCATGGCGGCGAGCTGGGTGGCGAGCGCGTCGACCTTGGCGCCGAACTCGGCGTCGTCGTACGCGGCCCAGATCAGGCCCCAGTCGGCGGCCTTCTCCGCGGGCAGCTTGTCGGCGAGCAGGGCCAGGCCCATGGCGCGTGCCATGCCGACGCGCTGGGGCAGGAACCAGGTGCCGCCGGTGTCGGGGATGAGGCCGATCTTGCTGAACGCCTGCAGGAAGGACGCTGACTTCGTCGCCACCACCAGGTCGCAGGCCAGCGCCAGGCTGGCGCCGGCACCGGCGGCGATGCCATTGACGGCGGCGATGGTGGGTACGCGCAGGTTCTGCAGGCGCAGCACCAGCGGCTTGTAGTTCTTGTCGACGACGTCGCCGATGTCGGGTAGGCGGCCGTCGGGCTGCGTGGCCATGTCGGGGTCGGCGAGGTCCTGGCCGGCGCAGAAGGCCCGCCCGGCGCCGCTCAGCACCAGCACGCGCGCGGCATGGTCGGCGTGCACGCGGTCCAGTGCGTCACGCAGTTCGGCATGCATGTCGCCAGTGAAGCTGTTGAGCTTGTCGGGGCGGTTGAGTGTCAGGCGGGCGACGCCTTGCTCGACCGAGAACAGGATGTTCGCGTATTGCATCGATACTCCTTGGTTGTAGTGAGGCCCGGTGGTGCAGCACTCCGGGCACCGTTCAGATCGCGCCGTCGCGCCGCAGCGCAGCGATCGCAGCCGCATCGTAACCGATGGTCTGCAGCACGGCGTTGGTGTGCTCGCCGAGGGCAGGGCCGACCCACTCGCAGCGACCGGGTGTCGCCGACAGCTTGGGCACCACGCCGGGCATGCGGCAGTCGCGGCCGTCGGGCAGCTTGACGCTCTGCAGCATCTCGCGGGCGAGGAATTGCGAGTCGGCGAACATGTCGGCCACCGAGAAGATGCGCGAAGCAGGCACCTCGGCCGCGGCCAGGGCGGCGAGGGCGTCGGTCTCGTCGTGGCCTGCCACCCAGGCGTCGATGAGCGCATAGAGTTCATCGCGGCGGGCGTCGCGCCCGGCGTTGTCGGCAAGCGTGGGGTCGTCGGCGAGGTCGCTGCGGCCCATGGCCAGCATCAGACGGCGGAAGATGGCGTCGCCATTGGCGCCGATGGTGATGTGGCGGCCGTCGCGCGTGGTGTGGGTGTTGGACGGTGTGATGCCCGGCATGATGTTACCGGTGCGCTCGCGCACGAAGCCGAACACGTCGAACTCGGGCACCAGCGATTCCATCATCGCGAACACGGCCTCGTAGAGCGCCACGTCCACCACCTGACCCTTGCCGCCATTCATCTCCTTGTGGCGCAGCGCCATCAGCGTGCCGATCACGCCCCACAGCGCGGCGATCGAATCGCCGATCGAGATCCCCGTCTTCACCGGCGGGCGGTCGGGGAAGCCGGTGACGTAGCGCAGCCCGCCCATCGACTCGCCGATCGCGCCGAAGCCCGGCTGCTGAGCCATCGGCCCACTCTGGCCGAAGCCCGACAGGCGCAACATGACCAGCCCGGGGTTGAGTGCCGAGAGCGTTTCCCAGCCCAGGCCCAGCTTCTCGAGTACGCCAGGGCGGAAGTTCTCGACCACGATGTCGGCCTCGGCCACCAGTCGGCGCACCACTTCGAGCCCGTCCGGGTGCTTGAGGTTGGCGGTCACGGACTTCTTGTTGCGCGACTGCAGGTACCACCACAGCGAGGTGCCCTCGTAGAGCTTGCGCCATTTGCGCAGCGGGTCGCCACCGTCGGGCGATTCGATCTTGATCACCTCGGCGCCGAACTCGCCCATGATGCGGGCGGCGAAGGGGCCGGCGATGAGGGAGCCGAGTTCGACGACCTTGAGGCCGGCGAGGGGTCTGGTGGGCGAGGTCATGGCGGAGCTGGACAGTGGAGGCAAGTGCGTCATTATCCCCGCCTTGGCGCCAGCGTCAGTGAATCTGTCAGCAGGTGCCGGGCGGGCGATAATCGGCGCTCCCCTCATCATGACCCGCCGCGCCCCATGCCGACCTTCGACCGCCGTCAGTATTCACCCTCAGTGGCCCGCAACGCCAACCCCATCCTCGCCGTGCTGCAACGCGTGTTGCCGGCCGAGGGGCTGGTGCTTGAACTCGGCAGCGGCACGGGCGAGCACGCCGTGCATTTCGCCCGCCATCTGCCCGCGCTGCGCTGGCAGCCGAGCGAGGCCGATCCTGCAGCCCTGGCGTCGATCGCGGACTGGCGAGGCCACAGTGCGCTGGCCAACCTGTTGCCACCCCTGTGCTTCGACCTGGCCACCATGCCCTGGCCAGTCGACGCCGCGGACGCCGTCGTGGCGATCAACGTCCTGCATTACTCGCCCTGGGAAAGCACGCCCGCATTGTTTGCCGCGGCTGCCGCGGTCTTGCCTGCGGGCGGGGTCGTGTACTGCTATGGCCCCTATCGCCGCGGCGGCGCCCACACCGCGCCGAGCAACGCCGAGTTCGACGGATGGCTGCGCAGCGTCGATCCACGCTTTGCCGTGCGCGACCTCGAGGCGGTCGAGTCCGAGGCCCTGCGCTGCGGGTTTCGGTTGGCCGAGGTGATCGACATGCCAGCCAACAATTTCAGTCTTGTGTTTCGCCGTGGTTGAGGGGGCGGGGGCCACGAGCCGCGGGGGCGCTACCTGTTCGCCGCTTTCGGGTTGGGCGTGAGGCTGTCATCATGCGGCCCCTGCACTCGGATCCCTGCATCCGCTGCTGCGCCCCTTCATGCGATCCAAAGGCAACGCATCATGCCCATCTTCTGGCGTCCACAAATGGCCATCGGCCACGACGAGATCGACGCCGACCATCGTTATCTGATCCTGCTGATCAACACCGTCGAGCTCGTATTGCGCTTTCCCGAGAACCGGCCGCATATCGAGATGGCGCTCGAGGAGCTCAGGCGGTATGCGGCGGGGCACTTCGAGCGCGAGGAGCGCATCCAGATCGCCTGGGGCTACATCCAGTTCGACGAGCACAGGCAGGCGCATCGCCAACTGCTGCGCGAGCTTGATGTGCTGGTCAACAGCATCGAGGTCTTGCTCGACGATCCAGCCGTCGGTCCGGAAGGACTGCGCGACCGAAGCCAGGAGCTCACCAACTTCCTGCGCCACTGGTTGGTGGACCATGTGATGAAATCCGACATGCAGCTCGTGCCGTTGTTCAAGAAATCCAAGGTGTTCTGACACGCCGCGCGGTGCGGGTCTTCGGTACTCGGATGGCGCGGTGACGCTGTGGCGGGGGCTGGTGCGTTGCGGTCAGTCCGCCAGGAAACCCCGCGTCCGCAGCGCGGCCTCGATTCCGCGCAGGGCGGCGATCCCGCTCATCGGCAGGGATACGCCGCGGTCGGCGGCGGTCGAAGCATCGTCGGGGTTGATGCGGATGAGGGGTGTTCCCTGTTGTTCGCCGAACAGGCGTACGGATGGCACGGCCGTGCCTGCGCCGATCTCGATCACCAGCAGCCGGTCGAGTGAGCTGCGCCAGCTGGCGTAGCGAGCGTATTGGTGCTGCGTTCGGGTGTCGATCCAGTCGGCGTCGCCGAACATCAGGATGTTCGGTCGCGCCAGGCTCGTGCACCAGGGGCAGACGGGAGCCGCGTTGAGGAGCAGGCAGGCTGCCTCGTCAACCTCGGGCTCGAAGTCGTCGGCCGGCCACACCTCGCCCCGGCAGCCTGTCATGCATTGCAGGTGATGAATCGAGCCGTGGCACTCGACGATGTGCCGTGGGTCGAAACCCGCCTTCTGGAAGTGGCCGTCGACGTTGCTGGTGAAGATGCGGGCGCCAGCAGGCAGTTGGCTTGCGATCGACTTCAGGATGCCGAAGGCGGGCCCTGGTGTGGTTTGTCGGTATAGCCGCAAGCGGTGGCCGTAGAAGCCCCAGGCCAGCCGTGGGTGGGTGCGGAAGGCGGCCGGGTTTGCGATCTCGGCGAACTGCAGGCGAGCGCGGCCAAGCGCCGGGTAGGCGCGCCACAACCCGCCGCTGCCGCGAAAGTCCGGTAGGCCTGAGTCGACCCCCAGCCCCGCGCCAGCGGTGACCAGCAGGCCGTCTGCCTGCGCGATCAGGTCCGCGCAGCGGGAGAACTCCTCTGTCCAGTCTGTTTCCATCGTTTTCTCCACGAGGCGCCATTGTGGGGCTTGCGGTGGGCGCCGGGGCAGGCAGGCGCATGCGCCGTGGCCTGGTTGCCGCATGGCTGTGGCGATTCATCTGCCTGTAACGCACACAGGGTCATGCATCGGCGCAGAGGCGGATTAACATGGCGGCTTGTGTGCGCTGCAACTGCCTGGATACCTTCCCGATGCTGCTCGATACCTGGATCTCCTTCTTCGTTGCCTGCTGGGTCATCAGCCTCAGCCCTGGCGCGGGCGCGGTGGCGTCAATGTCTTCCGGCCTGAACTACGGTTTCCGCCGCGGTTACTGGAATGCCCTTGGGCTTCAGCTTGCGCTGGTGCTCCAGATCGGCATTGTCGCCACTGGTTTGGGGGCGGTGCTGGCTGCGTCCGAGCTTGCCTTCTCGGTCATCAAGTGGTTCGGCGTCGCCTATCTGGTGTACCTGGGCTGGAAGCAGTGGGTGGCACCGCCCGCGGCGGTGGCGGTCGAGTCGGGCGATGCCGCTCATGGGCGGCCATGGCCGCTGGTGATGAGAGGCTTCATCGTCAATGCCAGCAATCCGAAGGCGATCGTGTTCATCCTCGCGGTGTTGCCGCAGTTCCTCGACCCGGCGCGTCCGCTGCTGGCGCAATACCTGATCCTCGCAGCCACCATGATCACGGTCGACCTGGTCGTCATGGCAGGCTATACCGGCCTCGCTGCGCGCGTGCTGCGCCTGCTGCGCGAGCCGCATCAGCAGCGTCTGCTCAACCGCAGTTTCGGCGGCCTGTTCGTGGCGGCGGCGCTGCTGCTGGCGACCGTCCGGCGCGCCGGGCATGCGGCACCGGCGGCGTAGTGGCCTTGGGGGTGCGCACCCTCTGCCCGTGAGGTGAGCGCGCGTCTCCGCTGCAGCCCCGAAAGGCGTTGGCAGGCTTCAGCGCCGTGGGGCGTCCAATTCATCGAAGAGCCATTCCTGGAAGCTGCGGATCTTGGGCAGCTCGGCGCGCGACTTGAGCAGGTTGAAGGTGTAGCCCTGCACCTTGGGGCCAGCCAGGCCAAAGGGTGCGACGAGGCGGCCGGTTTCCAGTTCGCGTTGCACCAGCAGCAGGCTCTCCAGGCACACGCCCAAACCGTCCACTGCAGCGCTGATGGCCATGAACGAGCGGTCAAAGCGCAGGCCGCGTGAGATGTCGAGCTTGACTTTGCGGTGCTGGCGCATCCAGTCGCGCCAGCTCACCAGGCAGACCTCGCTATGGATCAGCGTGTGGAGAGCGAGGTCCTCGGGGCTGCGGATGGGGTGTTCGCCCTCGAGCAGCGCGGGCGCACACAGCGGCACGATGGTCTCGGCGGGGAAGCTCAGCACCATGGTGCCTGCCGGCTGCAGGCGGCGCATGCCGTAGCGGATGTCGATGTCGACCGCTCCCGAGACGAGGTCGACCGCGTCGGTCGATGCGTTGAGCCGCACGTCGACGTCCGGGTTCAGCGAGCTGAAGCGAGCCAGCCGCGGCATCAGCCACTGGGTGGCAAAGCTGGGGGTGGAGTGCACCGTCAGGATGTCGATCTTTTCCGTCCGTCCCAGTTCGCGCGTTGCCAACTCGATGCGCGAGAAAGCTGCCGACACCTCCTCGGCATAGCGCCGCCCGGCGTCCGTCAGCACCACCGCCCGATGTACGCGATGAAAGAGCTGAACGCCGAACTGCTCTTCCAGCTGCTTGACCTGATGGCTGATTGCAGACGGCGTGACGAAGAGTTCGTCTGCTGCAAGCGCGAAGGAGGACAGCCGCGCGGCGGCCTCGAATGCCTGAATGGCCTTGAGGGAAACTCGATTGTGCATCGCGGCATTCACATGAGATCAATTCATCTATAGGCCCATAAATAATCGTTTGAGGCCGATAAATCAAGCGAATAAGCTTTCCCTCACTCGCTGGACGCCCTTCATCGGCTGCCGGCAGGGCCGGGGCGATGGGTCTCTGGCCAAGCGAAACGAATCTGCCTGGCGCCCCTGCGTTGCCGGGTTCAAGTCAAGGAGAACTGCGTGCAAACAAGTCTTACCGAGGACTACGCCCGGGTCGCCGAAAGCGCCTACCGCATCCGCCGCTTTGCGTTGCGGATGGGCGAGGTGCAGGGCCAGGGCTATGTCGGCCAGGCGCTGGGTTACGCCGACGTGCTGGCGACAGCCTACTGCCATGCGATGAACTTCCGTGCCGACGACCCGGAGTGGGAGGGCCGTGATCGCTTCCTGCTGTCGCATGGTCACTACGCCATCGCCTTCTACGCCGCGCTGATCGAGGCCAGGATCATCCCCGAGGACGAGCTCGAGACCTATGGCAGCGATGACAGCCGGCTGCCGATGTCGGGCATGGCGACCTACACGCCGGGGATGGAGATGTCGGGTGGTTCTCTTGGCCAGGGGCTGCCGATCGCTGTAGGCATGGCGCTGGGCCTGCGCCTGAAGGGCAATCCCGCTTTTGTATACAACTCGATGTCGGACGGCGAGCTCGACGAGGGTTCGACCTGGGAAGCAGCGATGGGTGCAGCCCATCACGGCCTCTCCAACCTGATCTGCCTGGTCGACATCAACAACCAACAGGCCGACGGCCCCTCGACCAAGGTGATGGGCTTCGAGCCCCTCGCCGACAAGTGGGCATCCTTCGGCTGGCATGTGCAGCGTGTCGATGGCAACGACCTGGCTGCCGTGATCGCCGCCTTCGACACCGCACGCAGGCTGACCGAAGCCAGGCCGCGGGTGATCCTCTTCGACACCCTGATGGGCAAGGGGGTGCCCTTCCTCGAGACTCGCGAGAAGAACCACTTCATCCGTGTCGATCCGCCCGAATGGCAGCAGGCCATCGACATCCTCGACCAAGCCCAGGGAGCTGCACGATGAGTACCACCACCGCCAAGAAGCCGCGCCTGACAACCTCGGCGATGATTGCCTCGATCGCCTCCGAGGGCCAGCGCGTCAAGGCTGCCCCGTTCGGCAAGGCCCTCGTCGAACTGGCCATGCAGCGCCGGGACATCGTCGGCCTTACCGCCGACCTCGCCAAGTACACCGACCTCCACCTGTTCGCCCAGGCCTGCCCCGAGCGCTTCTTCCAGATGGGCATGGCCGAGCAGCTGCTGATGGCCTCGGCGGGCGGCATGGCCAAGGAGGGCTTCGTGCCCTTCGCCACCACGTACGCGGTATTCGGCACCCGTCGCGCCTTCGACTTCGTGCACCAGGTGATCGCCGAGGAGAACCTCAACGTCAAGATGTGCTGCGCGCTGCCCGGCCTCACCACCGGCTACGGCCCCAGCCACCAGGCCACCGAGGACATCGCGCTGATGCGCGGCATTCCCGGCATGACCATCATCGACCCTTGCGACGCCCTCGACATCGAGCAGGCCGTGCCCCAGATCGCTGCCCACAACGGTCCGGTCTATATGCGCCTGCTGCGCGGCAATGTGCCATTGGTGCTCGACGAGTACGACTACAGCTTCGAGCTCGGCAAGGCCAAGCTGCTGCGCGACGGCAGGGATGTGCTGGTGATCTCGTCCGGCATTCTGACCATGCGTGCGCTGGAAGTCGCCAAGGCGCTGGAGGCGGACAAGGTCGACGTCGGCGTGCTGCACGTGCCGACGATCAAGCCGCTCGACACCGCGACCATCCTGCGCGAGGCCGGCCGCTCCGGCCGCCTGGTGGTGGTGGCCGAGAACCATACCTCGGTCGGCGGCCTGGGCGAGGCGGTCGCGACAGCGCTGCTGACCGCAGGCGTGACGCCGCAGTTCCGCCAGATCGCGCTGCCCGACGCCTTCCTCGATGCCGGCGCGCTGCCCACGCTGCACGACCGCTACGGTATCTCCACCGAGGCGATGTCGGCCACGATCAAGCGCTGGATCGGCTGAACGATCGCTTCCTTTCTTCCCCCCTCGCTCCCTCCCTCGAAACCGGGCGCCCTCAAGGGCGCCGCTCTGAACAGGATCCGTCCATGTCCCACTCCCTTCTTCTTGACGGCAAGGTTGCCGTCATCACCGGCGGCGCCGGCCTCAACGGCCTGGGCTTCGCCACTGCCCGCATGCTGGCCGCGCAAGGTGCGCGCATCGCCCTGCTCGACCTAGAGCAGGCCAACCCGGCGGCGGCTGCAGCCGAACTCGGTCCGCAGCACATCGGCCTGGTGGCCAACGTCACCGACAAGGCGGCCTGCGATGCGGCCGCCGCCGAAATCGTCAAGCGCCTGGGCCGTATCGACGTGCTGGTAAACAACGCCGGCATCACCCAGCCGCGCAAGACGCTCGACATCACCTCGGCCGACTACGATGCCGTGCTCGACGTCAGTCTGCGCGGCACGCTGTTCATGTCGCAGGCGGTCATCCCGACCATGCAGGTGCAGAAGAGCGGCTCGATCGTGTGCATTTCGTCGGTGTCGGCACAGCGCGGTGGCGGTATCCTCGGCGGTCCGCACTATTCGGCCGCCAAGGCGGGCGTGCTCGGCCTGGCCAAGGCCATGGCGCGCGAGTTCGGCGCCGACAACATCCGCGTCAACTGCATCACTCCGGGCCTGATCGCCACCGACATCAACAAGGGCAAGATCCCCGAGGACAAGCGCGCGGCGATTCTCGACGGCATCCCGCTGGGCCGTATCGGCGAGCCCAGCGATGTGGGCGGTTGCATCGTCTTCCTGGCGAGCGACCTGTCCAAGTACTGCACCGGCATCACCCTGGACGTGAACGGCGGCATGCTGATCCACGGCTGACCCCCTCGGCCCGGCGCCGGCCGGGCCCGCTTTCGCATCGCTGCAGCAGCCGGGTGCCGCCACCGCAGCCCGGTCCACACAAGGCAAGAGAAGGAGACCACCATGATGAAGAAGACCCTGATCGCACTCGTCGCCACCCTGGCCATGGGCGCTTCCACCAGCTGGGCGCAACAGGTGCTGCGTATGGCGCATGGCGCGGCGCCGGGCAACCCGCGCTCCGAAGCAGCGCTCAAGTTCGCCGAGCTGGTCGAGACCAAGACCGCCGGCCGGGTGAAGGTCGAGGTGGGCGGCAGCGCGCAGTTCGGCGACGACGTCGAGTCGATCACCAACATGCGTCTGGGTACACTGGCTTTCAGCGCCAATTCGCAGGGGGCCACTGCGGGCGTGGTGCCGGAATTCAACCTGATCGGACTGCCCTTCCTGTTCCGCGACCTCAACCACGCCTACCGCGTGGTCGATGGCCCGGTCGGCGCCAAGCTCGACGAGGCTGCCAACGGCAAGGGCCTGGTGCTCCTCGCGTTGTGGGATAACGGCATCCGCCACACCAGCAACAACAAGCGCCCCATCACCACGCCGGACGACCTGCAGGGCATCAAGCTGCGTACGCCGCCCGACACGATGACCCTGGACATCTTCAGGGCGCTCGGCGCCAACCCCGGCCCGCTGGCCTTCTCCGAGCTGTACATCGCGCTGCAGCAGGGCGTATTCGACGGCCAGGAGAACCCGTTGATGAACGTCTACGCGTCCAAGCTCCATGAGGTGCAGAAGTACATCTCGCTCACCGGCCACAAGTACGAGACCACGCCGGTGCTGGCCAGCCGGATGATCTGGGCCGGACTGTCCAAGGCCGACCAGCAGGCGATCAAGGAGGCTGCCGTCGAGGCCGGCAAACTGAACCGCGAGCTGTCGCTGGCAGCCGATACCGAGTTGCGCGAGAAGCTGGCAGCAGCCGGCGTGCAGATCAACGAGGTCGACCAGGCGCCCTTCGTCGCCAAGACCCAGCCGGTCTACGACAAGTGGGCGGCGCAGTTCCCCGACCTGGTCAAGCTGATCGTCTCGGAAGCGGGTAAGTAAAGATGTCGACCCACGCCACTTCCCCCGCCGCGACCTCGAGCAGTGTCCCGGCCCGGGTGGTGAAGTGGGTGGACGCTGCGATCGTGGCCGCCGGTGTGGCGGTCGCGATCAGTGCTCTGGTCGTCATGTTCGTATCCCTGATGGCCGAAGTGATCGTCCGCTACTTCACCAACCAGGGCATGGGCTGGCCGACCGAGATGCCCAACATCCTGTTCCCCTGGCTGGTCATGGGCGGCATCGTGCTCGCCGCCCAGCGTGGCCAGCACATTGCCGTCACCGCCATCCACGGCTGGCTCGGGCGCGCTGCCAACCGCATGCTGATGGTCGGCCATCAGGTGCTTGTCGCCGCGGCCTTCTTCTATCTTGCCTGGGTCGGCCTCGATGTCATCGAGATCACCGGCAGCGAGGTGTACCCGGTGACCGGTATCTCGGCCCGCTGGGCCTACATGGCGATGATCGTCGGCTTCGTCGGCCTCGGCATCACGGCGCTGAGCACCTTGGTCCGGCTGCTGATCGCGAACGATCCGTTCTCCGTCCGCGCCCACCACATCGAGGAGGACGTATGACTGTCGTGATGCTTCTTGTATTCAGCGCGCTGCTGGTGCTGGCCCTGCCGGTCGGTTACGCGCTGGTGATCAGCTCCGGCCTGGCCGCGGTGACTGCCGGCGGCATGCCGAGCGTGGCCGCGGTGGTGAAAATCTTCCAGCCCACGCAGAGCTTTCCGCTGCTGGCCATTCCCTTCTTCATGCTGTCGGGCAACCTGATGATGGGCGGCACGCTGGGCAAGCGCCTGATCGACTTCGCCACCAAGCTGGTCGGCCGCTTCCATGGCGGGCTGGGGCAGGTGACGGTGGTGGGTTCGACGGTGTTCGGCGGGGTGTCGGGCTCGGCCGTGGCCGAAGCCTCGGCGCTGGGTTCGATGCTCATCCCGTGGCAGAAGCGCGAAGGCTATCCCCCGGCCTTTGCCGCGGCGGCCACGGCGTCGTCGTCGGTCATCGCCGGCCTCATCCCGCCTTCGATTCCGCTCATCCTGTATGCAGCCGTGTCCAACCAGTCGATCGCCGCGCTCTTTCTTGCCGGCATTCTTCCCGGGCTGATGCTGTGCGGCGGTTTCATGCTGGTGTGCTACTTCTCGGGACGCCTGCGCGGCTTCAAGCGCCTAGCCGAGGGGGTGACCTGGAAGGGCGTGCTGCGTGCCACGGTGTCTGCCGCACCGGCGCTGGCGATGCCGGCTTTCATCGTCATCCTGCTGCGGGCCGGGATCGCCACACCCACCGAGGTGAGCGTGCTGGCGGTGTTCTACGGCCTGATGGTGAGCGCCCTGGTGTATCGCGACCTGAGCTTCAAGCGGCTCTACGACGCGCTGGTGCACACCGCCGTCACGACCGGCGTGGTGATGCTGGTGATCGCGGCGTCCAACCTGGTGGGGTTCGTGCTGACCGTCGAGGCGGTGCCGACCGCCGTGGCCGAATGGACCGTCGAGACGCTGAAGTCGCCGTGGATGGTGATCCTGATGCTCAACCTCATCATGGTCACGGTAGGCATGTTTCTCGATCTGCCGGCTGCGATCCTGCTTCTGGGGCCGACCTTCGTCGCCATCGGCAATGCGATCGGTCTCGACCTCGTGCAGCTCGGCATCATGATGGCGGTGAACCTGAGCATCGGCCTGTTCACCCCGCCGGTCGGGACCACGCTGTTCATCTCTGCCGCCATCTCGCGTCAGAAGGTGGGGGCCGTGGTGCGTGAGCTGTGGCCCTTCTACCTGGTCGCGATCACGGTGTTGTTACTGATCTCCTTCGTGCCCGCCTTCACGCTTTACTGATCCCGCGCGCGGCGTAGCGCCCCGCCAGCCCACCCCGCCTCCGTAACCACCCCGCTATTGCCTCCCCCTCACAGGGGGAGGCAAGGGAGAACCCTTGCCATGCATGCCGTAGAACCTCGCCAACTCGCCAATGCCATCCGCTTTCTGTCGCTCGATACCATCGTCCACGCCGCCGAGGGCCATCAGGGCGTGCCGCTGGGCATGGCGGAGATCGCCACCGCGCTGTTCACCCGTCACCTCAAGTTCAACCCGGCCGATCCCACCTGGCCCGACCGTGACCGCTTCGTGCTGTCGAACGGCCATGGCTCGATGCTGTTGTACGCGCTGCTGCACCTCACCGGCTACGACAAGATCAGCCTCGAACAGGTCAAGTCCTTCCGCGAGCTGGGCTCGCATTGCGCCGGTCACCCCGAGTTCGAGCCCGCCTGCGGCATCGAGGTCACCACGGGTCCGCTCGGCCAGGGCATTGCCAACGCCTTCGGCATGGCGGTAGCCGAGGCCTATCTGAATGCGCGCTTCGGCGCCGGCCTGGTCGACCACTGCACCTGGGCCTTCGTTGGCGACGGTTGCCTGCAGGAAGGCCTCGGTCAGGAGATGATCTCGCTCGCCGGCCATCTGAAGCTCGGCAAGCTGATCCTGTTCTGGGACGACAACAAGATTACCGACGATGGCAGCACCGACTTGTCGATCAGCGAGGATGTGGCGGCGCGCTTCCGCGTTGCCGACTGGCACGTGGTCGAAGTCGATGGCCACGACATCGATGCCGTGTCGGCCGCGATCACGCTGGCCAAGCAGGATCCGCGCCCCTCGCTGATCGCCTGCCGCACCGTGATCGGCCGCGGCATCCCGCGCGTGCAGGGCCAGCGTGCCGGCCACAGCGCGCGCCTGTACCCCGAGGACGCACAGGCCACGCGTGAGCTGCTGGGCTGGCCGCACGCGCCGTTCGAGATCCCGGCCGACATCCTTGGTGCCTGGCGTGCCGCAGGCCGCCGCAGCGCTGCCGACTACCGTGCCTGGCAGGCGCGCCTGGCCGCACTGCCGGCTGCCGAGCGCGCCGAGTTCGAGCGCGTGCAGGCCGGCGAACTGCCCACCGGCTGGCGCGAGGTACTGACCGATTACCGCCGCAAGGCCGCTGCCGATACCGAGCCCAAGCCAGGCATCTTCGCCTCGGCCGAGATCAACGACCTGCTGGTGGGCGTGCTGCCCGAGCGCATCGTCGGCTGCGCCGACCTGGAGGCCCCCACCTCCCACAAGCGCGGCCTTGCCGCCTTCACCGCCGAGGACCGCGGCGGCGCGTACGTGCACTGCGGCGTGCGCGAGCACCTGATGGGTGCGATGGCCAACGGTATCGCCGCGCACGGCGGCGCCATCCCACTTGCGGTCACCTATCTTGCCTTCTCCGACTACGAACGCCCGGCCATGCGCATGGCGGCGCTGATGGGCCTGCCGGTCAAGTTCGTGTTCAGCCACGACTCGATCGGCGTCGGCAAGAACGGCCCCACTCACCAGCCAGTGGAAATCCTCGCCTCGCTGCGTGCCATGCCCAACATGCTGGTGATGCGCCCGGCCGACGCCGTGGAGGCGGCCGAATGCTGGGAGGTCGCGCTGGAGCTCCGGCGCACGCCGGCCAGCCTGATCTTCGCCCGCCAGGCGTTGCCCACGCTGCGCACCACGCACAGCGCGGACAACCGGTCGCGCCGCGGCGCCTATGTGCTGGCCGAAGCCGAAGGCGGCGCGCGTGCCGTGACCCTGCTCGCAACCGGATCCGAGGTGCAGTTGGCGGTCGAGGCGCGCCGGCTGCTGCAGGCCGAGGGTATCCCTACCGCGGTGGTGTCGATGCCGTGCTGGGAGCTCTTCGAGGCCCAGGATGCAGGCTACCGCAGTGCCGTGCTGGGCGAGGGCTGCGTGCGCGTCGGCGTCGAGGCGGCGATGCGCTTCGGCTGGGATGCCTGGCTGGGGCCGCGCGGCGGCTTTGTAGGTATGGCTGGCTTCGGTGCGTCCGGCCCTTACGAGCAGCTCTACGCACACTTCGGCATCACCCCGGCTAACATCGTTGCCGAAGCAAAGCGCTACCTCTGACCCCCTGGAGACAAGAGTCCACATGCACAAGATCGTCTTCCTCGACCGCGAGACCATCGCGCCGCAGATCCGCCTGCGCAGCCCCGCGTTCGCGCACGAGCTGGTCGTCTACGACAGGACCGCGCCCGATCAGATCGTCGAGCGCCTGGCCGGCGCCAGCATCGCCATTACCAACAAGGTGCCGCTGTCCGCCGCAGTGCTGGCGCAACTGCCTGCGCTGCGCCTGATCGCGGTCGCCGCCACCGGCACCGATTGTGTCGACAAGGCCTACTGTCAGCAGCGTGGCATTGCGGTGGCGAACATCCGCGGCTATGCGGTCAATACCGTCCCCGAGCACACCTTCGCGCTGATGCTGGCGCTGCGCCGCAACCTGGTCGCCTACCGCGACGACGTGCTCGCGGGCGAGTGGCAGCGCTCGGGCCAGTTCTGCTTCTTCAACCATGCCATCCACGACCTGCGCGGCGCCCGCCTGGGCATCATCGGCGAAGGCGTGCTGGGCCAGCGCGTGGCCGACATCGCGCGCGCCTTCGGCATGGTGCCGCTGTTCGCAGCACGCAAGGGCAGGACCGGTGCCGGCAGCCTGTACACGCCCTGGGATGAAATGCTGGCGACCAGCGACATCATTACCCTGCATTGCCCGCTCACGCCGCAGACGCGCGGCATGATCGCGATGCCCGAGTTCCGCGCCATGGTGCGGCGTCCGCTCATCATCAACACCGGGCGCGGCGGCCTGGTGGACGAGGCCGCGCTGGTACAGGCGCTCGACGAAGGCCTGATCGCCGGCGCGGGCTTCGACGTCGCCGACGGCGAGCCGCCGGCGGCCGACAGCCCGATGATGCGCATCGCCGCGCGCCCCAACGTCATCCTGACGCCGCATGTGGCCTGGGCCTCGGACGAGGCCCAGCAGGCTTTGGCCGACCAGCTCATCGACAACATCGAGCACTTCGTCGCCGGCTCGCCGCGCAACCTGCTGCAGTAAAGGGCCCTCCGACGAAAAGCTCGCGGCTGGCGCCGCTCCTACAGCGAACAGCTGCGCGTGGGGTCGTCGTAGGAGCGGCGCCAGCCGCGAGGGGTTGAAGGCGGCGTGGCGGATCGGAAGCGCCCGAAAAGGCTCGTGGCTCGCGCCGCTCCTACAGCGAACAGCTGCGCGTGGGGTCGTCGTAGGAGCGGCGCCAGCCGCGAGGGGTTGAAGGCGACGTGGCGGATCGGAAGCGCCCGAAAAGGCTCGCGGCTCGCGCCGCTCCTACCGCGGAACCGAGCGCGGCGCGTGCTCCCCAGTGGGCGCGGCGCGAGCCGCGAGGGGTTGAAGGCGGCGACATGCCTGAAGCCGGTGAGTCTGTAGCGCCGCATGTGGTGTGCGATTTTTGCGCTGCAGCGTCTGGATTTGACATTCCGTATAGATTGCCCGTACTGCCGGTGGTGACAATCGCGATCATTTTTCTTTCGCGTGACGCATGCCCGGGAGGGGCCATGAACATCGGCATTCGTGAACGGCTTTTGGCGGTACTGATTCTGCCTTTGCTCATCGTGGCGGGCTTTGTCGTCTCCAGCATGCTGGCGAACCATGCGCTGTGGCGTACGGCGCTCGATACCGAGCGTACCGTGGCGCTTGCGGTGAAGGCGGGGGCTGCTGCGCATTACCTGCAGATCGAGCGTGGCGCGACGGCAGGCTATCTGCAAAGCGGCGGCAAGCGCTTTGCAGATGTGCTGCCAGGCTATCGCGCCAACACGGACCAGGCCGTCCAGGGGGTGGAGCAGGCCTTTGCCGAACTCGCGGCCGAAGCGGGTGCCGCCCAGGCGCTGAGCGCGGCGACGCAGGCGGCCCGGCAGAGCCTGGCGCAGTTGCGCGATACGCGCGCCGGTGCCGACCGTTTCGCGATCGCGGCGGCGGAGTCGAGCGCGTTTTATACCAGCACCATCGCGACCCTGCTCAAGACGGTGAATGTGGCCAGTTCAGCGGTTGCCGATGGCGGTGCGGCAAAGCGCCTGGCTGCCCTGGAGATGCTGTTGCATGCCAAGGAGTATGCGGGCCAGGAGCGCGCGACGATGGTGCCGGTGTTTACTGCCGACCGAATCGAACGCGCACAGTACCGTGGTTTGAACGAGCGCATCGGCAAGCAGCTTGCGTTCGTTTCGGCCTTGTCATCGCTGGCAGAGCCCACTCACTGGCAGGCCTACCTCCAGGCGGTCAACGGCCAGCCCGAGACTGCGGTGGAGGCCCTGCGTGCCAGGTTGCATGATTCTGCCGAGGGGTTCGGCGTGACGCCGGAGACATGGTTCTCGACCACCACTGCCCGGATCGACGCCATGCTCACCGTCGAGCAGCGGGTCAGCGGCGATCTGCTGGCCTGGGCCGGTGAGCAGGCGGAAGAGGCGCAAAGGGCCATGTTCGTGGCGGCGCTGCTCGGTACGCTCGCGATCGCACTGACGCTGGTGTTCGGCATGGTGATCATCCGCTCCATCACCCGCCCGCTCGCCACCTTGCAGGATGTTCTCGTGCGGGTCGAGACGAGCGGCGACTGCAGCCTGCGCGCGGGCCTCACCGGGCGGGATGAAGTGGGGCGTACCGCGGCCGCGTTCGACCGCATGATGGCGCGTATTGCCGCCCTGATCGGCGAGACCCGGCAGTCGGCCGATGCCATTGCTGCGGCCGCACAGTCCATGTCGGCTGCAGGGGCTCAGGTGGAGAAGGGCTCGGATGCGCAGTCGGAGGCGGCGTCGGCTGTCGTCGCCAGCGTGCAGCAGACCGCGGTGAGCATTTCCGAGACGGCCAGCAATGCCCGCGTGGCGGACGCGACTGCAGTGCAGGCGCGTGCCGACATCGAAACTACACTGGCCGCGGTGCGCGAGACTGCGGACAACGTCGATAGCCTGGCCGGCATGATCGACGCCGCCAGCGGCGACATCGTGCGACTGGCCGAGAGTTCGCGCCAGATCGACGGCATCGTGCGCACCATCAAGGATATTGCCGACCAGACCAACCTGCTGGCGCTCAATGCCGCGATCGAGGCGGCGCGAGCGGGCGAGCAGGGGCGTGGTTTCGCCGTCGTCGCCGACGAGGTGCGCAAGCTGGCGGAGAACACCTCCGCGGCAACCAACGTCATTTCCGGCCTCATCGGTGGCATCCAGGGCCAGGTCGATGCCGCAGTGGCGCACATGCAGAAGGCAAACGACAAAGCCGGGTCGACGCGCACCCGCGTGGTGGCTTCCACCGGTGCGCTCGACGCCGCCAGTGCCGATACCGGGCGGGTCACGACGTCGGTGCGCAACATCGCCGATGCGGTGCGCGAACAGGATGCCGCAGTTCAGGAGATCGCCCGGCGCATCGAGCACATCGCGCAGATGACCGAGGAGAACACGGCTGCCGCGAGCAATGCGGCCGAGACTGCGCGACATCTCGACGCGCTCGCCGGCAAGTTGCGCGAGACCGTAGGCTGGTTCAAGGTGCAACCGGGTGAGCACGCATACGAACGCATGCGTTGATCGCGGGGCAGTCCGGGCGCGTCAGTCCTCGGGCGCCTCGTCGAGCATGCGCTTGAGGTAGTCGGGCAGGCCCGACAGGACCAGGGTGTCGGTGGCGCGGTCGTAATGTACTGCGCCCGAGTGCAGGCCGCTGCGCTCGAACTCGAGCTTCCAGTTGTCGCCGCTGGCGCTGAAGCGCACCAGCGGGCGGATGGCGCGGCGGTTGGGAACGAAGCCGGGGGCGATCCTGGTCTCCTCGGCACGCAGCAGGGCGTCGAGCCGAGCGGGCTGTTCGGGAAAGACCTCGCGCGCGAGCTCTTCGAACACCACCGGGGCGCCTGCCTCGCCCAGGGTGTCGAGGTAGTCGTGGGCGCGCTCGAGCACGGCATCGCGGGTGGCGGGGGCAAGGCCCTCGGTGTCGACGAAGCGGTCGAGCGTGGCGACCAGCTTCTTGGTCTCCTGCAGTGCCACCATGACGTCGCTGCATCCGAGTGCGTTCTTGAACCACATGCCGCCTTTGCCGCGCCCGCGCAGGAAGCCGATATAGCGCTCGTCACCACGTCGCCAGCCCGACAGGTCGATGCGCCCGGCCGCATGCAGGGCGGTGAAGTCGAGGTGGCAGCAGTCGAGCGCTTCGAGCGCACCGCCGATGCGTACGCCTTCGGCCTCACCAATCAGCGCCAGCCACAGGCAGTCCGTGCCGCCTCCGTTGGCGCCCCCTTCGCGGATGCGCGCCATGACCAGTTGGCCGCCTTCTTCAAGCTCCTCCGCGTCGGTGAGCGCCTGCACGCGCTCGGCGAAGGCGCGAGATAGGCCTGCGAAGTCGAGCGTCTCGTCGACGAGGTGTTCGCGCAGCCAGCGTGCCAGCGGGTAGCTTTCCTCATCCTCCTCGAAGCGGCCGAAGCCCTTGGCCGAGCGACTGTCGTACTGGCTGCACAGGCGTTCTGCAAGCCGCAGCGCTGCAGCGTCGAGCGTGCATGGTCCTTCGCGCAGGATCAGGCGAGCCGGCGAGCCGGGGGCCTTTTCCAGGGTGTGGATGATCAGGTGGGTGACGGTGTGCTCGAGGGGGCGCATGCGGGTGGGGCTCGCGGTAGGGCGGGGCCGAATTCTCGCATGTGCGGAGCCTGCGCAGGCCCCGGTGACGTCCTGAGGGCTCATGCTGACCCGGTGCGTTCCGATGGCTGTGCAGTCAGCGTTTGGATACGACTAAAGTTATGCTTGCCGGGACCGATGAATACATGAACAAGGCCTTGCTCATGTGAGGTCGCATCCCCGGAGACATACATGATGAATGCCCTCGACAACCTCAGCCTGCGTGGCAAGCTGTTCCTGCTTTCCGGTCTTTCCTGTGGTGTCCTGTTGTTTGCAATCGCCTTCGCGCTCTACGAAGTACGTCTGATCGAGCGCGAGGTGGATACCATCGGGCATCACGACCTGCCGGGCTTGCAGGCTGCGGGGGCAATGGGCGAGTGGCGTCTGCGCTACCGCGTGCGCAGCCTCGAGTTCATGATGGCGACCGGTGCAGCGGAGACGGAGCGCATGACGGCCTCGCTCGACCAACTGCACCAGGGTTTCATGAAGGAGATTGCCGGCTATCGGACGCGCCAGATTTCAGAGCGTGAGCGTACGCTGCTCGATGCGGTTGAGCGCAGTGTGCTGGGCTACCACGAGGTGGTGCAGCAGGCCCGGGACCTGCTCGCGCGCGGTGATCGCAATGGGGCTGACACGCTACGCCGAACGGTGTGGGTGCAGCGTGCGGATGCGGCGCGCGATACCGTCGCAGAGTTGATTGCCTACAATCGCGCTGCGGCCGAAGGCAATGTGGGCGAGGTAACGGCCGAGGTGCGGACGGCATTCATTGGCGGGCTTTCCGCCGCCGCGATTGGTCTGGCGGTCGCCATCACCCTCACCCTGGTGTTTGCCGGGCGTATGAGTGGTCGCTTGCGCGCGGCGGTCAGCGGCACTCAGCAGATCGCTGCGGGCGACCTGCGCGCAGCCCTGCCCGAGCCGAGCGCCGACGAGATCGGCGACCTGGTACGCGCGATGCGCGAAATGCAGTCCTCGCTACGCGAGACCATCGCGCTCAGCCGTGACGGTGCGGGGCAGGTGGGTGACTCGGCAACGAGCCTGCTCGAGGCCTCACGTCAGGTCAGCGAAGGCGCCTCGGCGCAGAGCCAGGCGGCCAGCAGCATCGCAGCCAATGTCGAGGAGCTGACTGTTTCGATCTCGCATGTGTCCGATCGCACCAGCGATGCGAGCCGCGTAGCCGCGGAGTCAGGCGCAGGCGCGACGGCCGGCAAGCAGTCGATGGAGCGGTTGGTTGCGGGCATGCGCGAAGTCGAGCAGGTGGTGGGTGACGCGGCGACTCGCATCACCGGTCTGGAGGCGCAATCCGCGAAGATCTCTCATATCGTCGCCGTGATCCGCGAGATCGCCGAGCAGACCAACCTGCTGGCGCTCAATGCTGCGATCGAGGCGGCGCGGGCCGGCGAGCAGGGGCGGGGCTTTGCGGTGGTGGCCGATGAGGTGCGCAAGCTCGCCGAACGCACCGCCACGTCCACCGAGGAGATTACCGGCATGGTGGCATCCGTCCAGGCAGGGACGAAGGAGGCCGTTGCCGGGATCGAGCGTGGGGTCCAGGTCGTCAGGCGCAGCAGCGCGGAGGCAGTCGAGACCGGTGGCACGATCGGCCGCCTGCATGAACTCTCGGGCGAGGTGGCGGGCATCGTCTCCGAGCTCGACCTGGCTTTGCGTGAGCAGGCAACGGCCTCGTCCGAGGTGGCGCGGCGGGTCGAGGACATCGCGCTGCGGGCAGAGCAGAGCAGCAGCGCCACAAGCAGCATCGTGGTGGCCGCACAGGAAATGGAAGGCGTTGCGGCGCAGATGCGGCGTCAGGTCGAGCGCTTCAAGGTTTGAGCCGCGGCGGCTGGGCTGGTGGGTTCGGGCCGAACGGCGCACAGACCACACTCGCACCAGCCGGTTTCGACAAGACCCGGCAGAAAAGCAAAGGGGCTTGCATCGCTGCAAGCCCCTGAATTTTTTGGTGGTGATGGGCAGAATCGAACTGCCGACCTACGGGTTATGAATCCGTGTTTCGCGTCAAACCTATGGGTTATCGGAGCTTAATAAACCTTTACGAAACAGAGCACTTAGAAGATACTCGCCTTAACGGGCTAGCACGGTTTTTGACGGTTTTTGACCTGAAATGCTAGCCCGGTGATAGCCCGGTGATAGCCCGGACGATGCGAGGTGAGTAAATGGCAAGTCTCAAGTTCTCGAAAACGACGCTTCAGGCGCTCGAACTCCCCGAGGTGGGCAAGCGGCTGACGATCTACGACACCGAGACGCCAAAGCTGGCGCTGAGGGCGACGGCGGCGGGCACCAAGACCTTCTATGTGGTGAAGCGGGCGGGCGCTTCGATGGCCTGGGTGAAACTTGGCACCTTCCCCGAGATGACGGTGGAGCAAGCGCGGAAGGCGGCGGCGCTGGCGCTGGGCGAGTTCGCCAGCGGTGCGAACCCTGCGGCGGCGCGGCGGGCGTTCAAGGCTGAACCTACGCTGTCCGAGTTTTTCACCGAGTACGGCACCCGGCACGGCGAGAAGAAGCGGGCATGGGCTGCGGACGTGCAGCGGTTCCGCGACTACCTGCAAAAGCCGATGGGCGGCAAAAAGCTGTCCGAGATCGACCGCGCCATGATTGCGAAGGTGCTGCACGACGCGGAGAAGGCGGGCAAGTCCGTGGCGACCGTGCGCAACATCCGGGCGCTCGCATCGGGCGTGTTCGGCAAGGCGGTGGAGTGGGGATTCCTCGACTACAACCCGGCGCAAGGCGTGAAGGTGGCGGGCAAGAAGGTTTCCCGCGACCGCTTCCTGCAAGCCGATGAACTGCCGCGTTTCTTCGCTGCGGTGGCCGAAGAAGAACCCGCCATGCGCGACTTCATCCTGCTGGCGCTGCTGACGGGCGCGAGGCGGGCCAACCTGTGCGCGATGCACTGGCGCGAACTTGATCTGTCGGCGGGCGTGTGGCGCATTCCGCGCACGAAAAACGACGAGCCGCAGAGCGTGACCCTATGCCCGGAAGCGGTGGCGATCCTCGAAGCGCGCAAGGATGCGACGGGCGGCGGGTTCGTGTTCCCTGGCACCGGGCGGACGGGCCATATCGTTGAGCCGAAGAAGGCCGTTGAGCGCGTCATGGCGCGGGCAGGCATCCCCTACGGGCGCGACGTGCCGAACGGGGTAACGCTGCATGACCTGCGGCGCACCTTGGGATCGTGGCAGGCGAGAACCGGCGCATCGCTGGCGATCATCGGCAAGAGCTTGAACCACAAATCCCCGCAAGCGACCGCGATCTATGCGCGGCTCGACCTCGACCCGGTTCGCCAGTCCGTGAATACGGCAACGAGCGCGATGCTCGAAGCGGCGGGCCTGAAGGATGCGGCGGACGTGGTGACGCTGCCGACGAAGCGCGGCGCTGCATGACCTGACAAAACCTGAGTTCTGCCGCGCCTAGGCCGACGGGCCGAAAACCGGGTTCCCTTGCCCGGCTGGCGCGGCACCTGATTCAAGGGTGACGCCGAAGGGGGCGTAAATGATTCTTCACACTGAAAGCGCGGCGAACGTATTAGTCAAGGAAGTCGAAGAGCTGATCGAGATTGGTTGGCGGCATGCGTCCGAGGTTCTCGATCTAGACAGAAGTCGATTTTCCGAAACGAGACTCGCAGACTGCTTTGCTTGGCTAGATGGACGATCCGACGGAATTGAGCCGGAAGAGGGGGTCGAAGGGTACGCGGCGGTGATTGTCGGTGGTGCTCTCGACCTGAAGCGACGTGTTGAACATGGCGTGCCGTTTGGCTGGTTCCTTCCACAATTCGGGAAGGTATGCGCACTCATGCACGGTATGCGCTGTACGCTTGCTGAACGAAAACGATCCCTGTCCACCAACGCCCGCAATGCTGCTGACGCACGGCACGCCGAGAACCGCGAGATCGCAGAGCGCATCCAGGCGTGGTACGCCGAGAACCGGCATCTATACCGCAGCATGGATCAGGCGGCGGAAGCTGTGGTGAAGCTTGAGCCTGTTGCGTGGCGAACGGCGCGAAAACACATCGGCGCTGCGGCCAAAAACCTGCCCCCTGCACGCAAAGCGTAGCCTCTGCACGTATCTCGGACAGCATGCACGCAGACCGTCCGCGCTACATGCTGACAGGCTGAACAGGCATCCTGCCTTTCTTCAAAGTTCGCACTCATACCGCACAACGCGGGGCTTCAATGAGTGCGAACCATGACAACCCAAAACCTGCAAAGCCTGATCGCGGCGGGCGCTGATCTGCTCGACGACAAAGCCGCTGCCGCGATGCTCGACGTATCGCCCGGCACCTTGTCCGTATGGCGCTCGACCGGGCGTTATCGACTGCCGTTCCTGAAGATCGGCAGGAAAGTCCGCTACCGTCGGGCTGACCTTGACGCATGGCTGGCGGCGCGTGTGCGCGAAACCGGCGCGACTGCGTAAGGGGCAAGCCATGACCGAAAAAGTAACGGGCCGCGACCGTGGCGACGGCGCGACCCGTAAGAGCTTGCTTCAGCAGATTCACGCGGATTTTCCGGGCAACGGCTGCGATGCGCAACGGGCGCGACTTCAGGCTGCAATGCGTGAAGCCGGATGGGTGACGACGACCGAGGCGCGGCTCTACCTCGAAATCATGAACCCGGCGCAGCGTATCTGCGAACTGCGCGACCAGGGCGAACAAATCGACACCGCATGGACGGCGGAACCGTCCGAGGCGGGCCGCGCACCGCACCGGATGGCGCGGTATGTGCTGATCCCGAAACAGGCGGGCGGCATTGATCCCGAGGTGGCCGGGCTGCTGGTGCTGGCGGCGGTGGCCGGGCTGCTGCTGGTGGGGGTGGCCTGATGAGTGACGACACCATTGGACTGTTCCGCGCCGCCATGCGCGAGGCCGGGGTGGTTCCGCCTGACGTGATCGAGGCGGACGGGCAACTGCACCGCTTCCACGTTGAAGGCGACAAGGCCGGTTCCCGCAACGGCTGGTATGCGCTGCACCTCGACGGGCGGGCCGCTGGCGTTTTCGGTTCGTGGAAAACCGGGCTGCGCTCGACGTGGGCGGCGGACGGCAAGCGCATGAGCGACACCGAGCGCGAGGCGTTCGCCAAGCTGATCGAGGCGGCGAAGATCAAGGCGCAAGCCGAGCGGCGGGCGGAACACGAGGCGCGGGCTATCGAGGCGCGGGCAGAATGGGATGCTGCGGCACCGGCTGACCCGGCGCACCCGTACCTTGTGAAAAAGGCGGTGAAGCCGCACAACCTGCGCCAGCGTGGCGGGCTGCTGGTCGTTCCCCTGTTCGATGCTTTCGGGCTGCTGTGGAACGTGCAGCGCATCCAGGCGGACGGCGGCAAGCGGTTCAAGCCGGGCCGGGCCGGTGGCCTGTTCTCTCCGATTGGCGACTTCAACGAGCCGCGCACGATCCTGATTTGTGAAGGATGGGCGACGGGCGCAACGCTGCACGAGGAAACCGGGCATCCGGTGCTGTGCGCGATGAACGCGGGCAACCTGCTGGCTGCGGCGAAGGCGGCGCGTTCCGCCTGGGTTGGCGCTGAACTGGTGATCTGCGCGGACAACGACCGCCAGACCGAAGGCAATCCGGGCGTGACGTATGCGACCGCTGCGGCGAAGGCGACCGGGGCGAAGCTGATCGTTCCCGAGTTCCCCGAGGGCGAGCCGGGCTCAGACTTCAACGACTTGGCGGCGATCCGTCGGAAGGGGGCGCGTCATGGTGAATGACCTGCTCGACACCGCGACCGCCGACCTTTTCGGCGCTGAGGCTGATTGCGCATCGCTTCATCCGTTTGGTGGCGTTCCAGACGTTCCAGACGTTCCGCCCAATAACGGCGCGGGTTCCAGCGGAACGGCAGGCGGAACGGCAGACGTTCCAGGCGTTCCGGCGCTGGCTGAACTGATCGAGGCCGCGACCGCTGGCGATGGCGGCGACACCGAGGGAAAGGTGGTGCCGTCCGTGCCAGAGGATGAGCGACCCTGCTTCAAGGTGTATGACGATTGGACGATTCTCGACACCGGGCGGAAGCTGAGGCCGGGCGTATGGCTGCACGGCATGAGCAAGCCGAAGAAGGAGGAAATGCCGGTTCCCGTCGATTCCTGGGTTTGCGGGCCGCTGCATATCGAGGCGCAGACCTTCGACGGCGGAGAAAACAATTTCGGGCGGCTGTTGCGCTTCAAGAACACGGCGGGCCGGTGGCGTTCGTGGGCGATGCCGATGGAACTGCTGAAGGGCGACGGTTCCGACCTGCGCGGCGAACTGCTGGCGATGGGGCTGGAACTTGATCCGCTCGCACGTCAGACGCTTGCACGCTACCTGCAAGAGCGCACGCCGAAAAAGCGCATCCGGTGCGCGCTGCAAGTGGGGTGGTGCGGCGGCGTGTTCGTGCTGCCTGATGCGGTGATCGGGCCGAACGCGGCGGGCGTGATCTTCCAGAGCGGCGAACGCTCGCACGACGAGCATGGAATGGCCGGAACTCTCGACGGGTGGCAAGCCGAGATCGCGGCGCGGGCGGTGGAAAATCCGCTGTTCGTGCTGGCGCTGTCGGCGGCGTTCGCGGGGCCGCTGCTCAAGCGCACCAATACCGAAGGCGGCGGGCTGCATTTCGTGGGCGATTCCTCGACCGGCAAGACGACGATTCTGGAAGCCGCGTGTTCCGTGTGGGGTGGGCCTGGGTATCGGCGGAGCTGGCGGGCAACCGCGAACGGCATGGAAGGCGCGGCGGCGCTGTTCAATGACTGCCTGCTGGCGCTGGACGAAATCAGCGAATGCGATCCCCGTGAGGTGGGCGCAATCGTCTATAGCCTGGGCAACGGGCGCGGGAAACAACGGGCGAGCCGAACGGGCGCGGCGCGATCCGTGACCCGGTGGCAGGCGTTCATCGTATCGACGGGTGAGCGCACCATCGGCACGACGATGATGGAAGGCGGGCAACGCACGAAGGCCGGGCAGGCTGTGCGGCTGCTCGACATTCCAGCGGCCCGGCGCTTCGGCTGCTTCGATGAACTGCACGGCATGGCGACCGGCACCGCGCTGTCCGATGCGATCAAGCGGGCGGCGACTCAACATCATGGCCGAGTCGGGCGGGCGTTCCTCGAACGGCTGACGCACGACGAGCGCGATATGGCCGGGCGGCTCGAACGCTTCAAGGCGCTGCCTGCCTTCAATCCGCCAGAGGCCGAAGGGCAGGACAAGCGGGCGGCATCCCGCTTTGCACTGCTGGCGCTGGCGGGCGAACTGGCGACCGAGTACGGCATCACCGGCTGGCCGGAACAGGCGGCGCTCGACGCTGCGGTGATCGGGTTCCAGGCGTGGCGAGCCATGCGTGGCGGCGGCAACGACGAGCGGCGGCAAATCCTCGACAAGCTGGCCGGGTTCCTCGAACGGCATGGGGATAGTCGGTTCTCCGGCTGGACGGCAGACGGCGCGACGATCCGTGACCGGGCGGGATGGTGGAAGCCTGACGATGCGGGCGGGCGGCTGTACCTGTTCAATGCGGATGGGCTGCGCGAGGCGCTGAAGGGCTTCGACTTCAAGCGGGCGCTCGACGTGCTGGAATCCTGCGGCGCGATCCCCAAGGCGAGCGCGACGGGCGAACGCTCGAAAACAGAGAACATCGGCGGGCGCAAGGTGCGCGTCTATTCCGTCCGGGCCGATGCGCTGCATGGGGTGGGCAATGGGGCTTGATGACCTGCTCGCCAGACTGGAACGGGCCGCTGGAACGGCTGGAACGGCAGACGTTCCCGCAGACGTTCCAGCGAATCCCTTGCAAACACTGGCCGGAACGGCTGGAACGGCTGGAACGGCAGAAAAAGGCAAAGGCGGGGTCGATTCCAGCGAAACGCTGCCGAGCGACACCGCGCCGCCCATCCGGGCAACGCGCTGGCTGCTGCACTACGCCGACCGCGAGCCGCTTGAAGTGTGGTTCGCGCCCGCTGCCGACCATGACGAGGCGCTGGTGCGCTATCCCGATGCCGTGGCGGCTGAACCGCTGCCCGAGATGCTGGCGCAATCGGCGCATGAACCGGCGCGGCAATCGGCGGCGCGGGGCTGCTCGACCTGCCGACACCGCAAGAGGCCGGGCCTGTCGGCGGGCTACTGCGGCGGCGGGCGCGACGATCTTCCTGGCGCGTATGGGCTGCATCACCCGCTGCGCAAGCTGCCTGCCGACCAGGGCGAAAGCTGCGCCAGCTACCTGCCGCACGAGGGCTGACACGATGCGGAAAAACGTACATCGTGGAAACCGGCTGAGTCCCTTTGCTGGCGCGGGATGTGGGCGACTCGGGGCCGCTTTCATGCGTTCAATCTGCCTGATGTTTTCGGTAAATCTGCGAGGGCGCAATGGGCGGATTTGGTAGCGGGCGGCGCGGTGGGCGTGACGTGACCGCGCACTATCGGCGGCTCGACGTGCGGGCGCTGCATCGTGCGGGGGCGCTGAGTGCGGGATGGCGCGGCGGGTGGTGCTGGTATCGGCGCGGGGCCAAGGTGGCGGAAATCAATATCGAGGCGGGCGAGGCATCAATCAGGCTGCGCTACACCGCAACGAGCAACGGCGAGCGCAAGCACTACGACTATCCGGTGATGCTGACGCGCACCGGATGCAACTACGGCGGCGCTCGACCGTGGTTCCTGTGTCCCTGCTGCGGGCGGCGCGTGGCGATCCTGTACGGCGGCGCGGCGTTCGCCTGTCGGCGCTGCTACCGGCTGGCCTATGAGGTGCAGCGCGAGACGGACACCGACCGCGCAATCAGGCGGGCCGATGCGATCCGGGCGAGGCTAGGGTGGGAACCCGGCATCCTGAACGGCGAAGGCGGCAAGCCGAAGGGGATGCACTGGCGCACCTTCTGGCGACTGCGAGCCGAGCATGAGCGGCTGACGGGCGGCGCGATGCAGGCGTGGGCGCGGCAACTTGGAATTGTGGGGGCGCGGCTCGACGGGCTGCGGGGTAGGGGCGGGTGAAAAGTCTGAACACGGCGAAGCGGGAACCGCACGGTTCAAGCTGTTTTCATAAACGTGGTTTTTTTCGACCGAATCGCCGGAGTTTTCGCCGTGCTACCTGACACCTGCCGCACCTGCGGCAAGCTGCTGGAACAGTCTGGAAGGGGGCGCAAGCGGCGTTACTGCGGCATCCCCTGCCGACGCGCTCAAGAGGCTGCCGTCGACAGACTGCGGGCTGCACTGGCCGGGGTAGAAGCTGAGATCGAGCGGCACAACGCGCACCCGTCGGCGTGGGGCGCGCACCGACTGCCGCACCTGCTGCCCAAGCGCGACCGTCTGGCGCGAGAGCTTGCCGAGCTTCAACGGTGAAGGGGGGGGCGGGTTGAAAGTCTGGAAGGTGCCGACCTGAGAAACCGCCCGGTTCAGCACGCGTAGAAAAAATCCCCGTTTTCAAAATGAATTCAAACTGAACCCGTCCGAGTGGCGGGTTTCCGGCTTCGCGCTGGCGAGCACGATCCGCCCGAAGCGGCGGCGCGTGGGCGTGGAGTCCGACAGACTGTCGGGCTTTGTGGGGGCTGCTGAGGCGCGGCGGGCGACGGGCGCGGGCTAGCGTTTTTGGCGCTGGTGCTAGCCCGGTGCTAGCCCGGCTGAAAATGAAAAGGGGCTGCATCGCTGCAACCCCTTGATTTTGTTGGTGGTGATGGGCGGAATCGAACCGCCGACCTACGGGTTATGAATCCGTCGCTCTAACCGTCTGAGCTACATCACCAACCGAGCTCGCGAATATAGCGGTTCAGGTGAGTGGGCGTCAACAGGTTTGATGGCTTGGCGTGTCCGGGGGTGTTGTCGGGGCGGTGGCGTCAGGGTCTCATCGAAGTCTTGATTTATAAGGCTTTTGCATTGACAGGGCAGGGGGGATCGGGGATCATTCGACGCCTGTCCTTTTCGGTTCCGGCTCGTTCCGGTCTGTCCTTGCGCCCGTTATCTCTTCCTGCCCTGCTGTTCCTGGTGCTCGGTGTATTGCCCGGCCTGGTGTCTGCGGCGCTACCGCGCAACATTCCCGAGGCTGCGTTCCTGGTGAAGATGGCGTTCGCCCAGCCTGGTAAGGTCCAGGTGAAGGGCAAGGTCAATGGCAAGGACGTTGAGGCGGTGCTGCTGCTGAGTCCCGGTGCGCAGATCCGCGACATTCACAACCGAATCGTGCTCCCCTCGCACATCGGTGGTGAATACATCGTGCGGATGCTGCTCGACAACAACGGCCAGGTGCACCGGGTGTGGGTCCTCACCCCGCAAGAGGTCGCGGCGTCCGCGCCCACACGCTGAGCGGCCCGCGATGTTCGCGCCGCTCGCATCCCGCCCCGCAGTGATTTCCCTCTCATCATGAAAAAGCTCTACATCCGCACCTTCGGGTGCCAGATGAACGAGTACGACTCCGACAAGATGGCGGACGTGCTCGGCGCCCACGAAGAACTGGTCAAGACCGATAACCCGGAAGAGGCCGACGTGATCCTCTTCAACACCTGTTCGGTGCGCGAGAAGGCGCAGGAGCGGGTGTTCCACGACCTCGGCCGCGTGCGCTTGCTCAAGCAGCAGAAGCCGGGGCTGATCATCGGCGTGGGCGGCTGCGTGGCCAGCCAGGAAGGCGAGGCCATCGTCAAGCGTGCGCCTTATGTGGACGTGGTGTTCGGGCCGCAGACCCTGCACCGTCTGCCCAAGCTCATCGAGGCGCGCAAGCAGACCGGGCGCTCGCAGGTGGATATCTCCTTCCCCGAGATCGAGAAGTTCGACGCCATGCCGCCGGCACGTGTCGAGGGCGCGAGCGCCTTCGTGTCGATCATGGAAGGCTGTTCCAAGTACTGCACCTTCTGCGTCGTGCCCTACACCCGAGGTGACGAGGTGTCGCGCCCGCTCGAGGATGTGCTGGCCGAGATCGCCGGCCTGGCCGCTCAGGGCGTCAAGGAGGTGACCCTGCTCGGCCAGAACGTCAACGCCTGGCGCGGCGTGCTGACGCGCGAGGATGGCGAGGACGGTGCCGACGTTGGAGATTTCGCCTTCCTGCTCGAATGCGTGGCCGAGATCCCCGGCATCGAGCGCATCCGCTATACCACCTCGCATCCGCGCGAGATGACGCAGCGCCTGATCGACTGCTACGCGAAGATCCCCAAGCTGGTGTCGCAGCTTCATCTGCCGGTGCAGTCGGGCTCGGACCGCGTGCTGGCGGCAATGAAGCGTGGCTACTCGGTGATCGAGTTCAAGTCCGTCGTGCGCAAGCTGCGCGCGGCACGGCCGGACCTGTCGCTGACCTCGGACTTCATCGTCGGCTTTCCGGGCGAAACCGAAGAGGACTTCGACAAGACCATGAAGCTGATCGACGATATCGGCTTCGACGGCGCCTTCAGCTTCGTCTACAGCGCCCGCCCCGGCACGCCGGCGGCCGACCTCGAAGACCCCGTGCCGCAGGAGTCCAAGCTCGCCTGGCTGGCCCGCCTGCAGAAGCGCATCGACGAGCAGTACCAGGCCAACAGCGAGGCCATGGTCGGCACGGTGCAGCGCATTCTGGTCGAGGGTGCGGCGAAGAAGAACGCCGAGGTCGAGATGATGGGCCGCAGCGACAATAACCGCGTGGTCAACTTCCCTTCCGATTCGCCCAATCGTGACCGCCTGATCGGCCAGTTCATCGATGTGCGCATCACCGCTGCGCTGCCGCATAGCCTGCGCGGCGAGATCATCGTTCGGGAATCCTGAATGGCGAAAACCCTGGAAGTCTTCTTCGAGCCGGTGGACAACCCCCGGCTGGCCCGCTTGTGCGGCGTGCTGGACGAGAACCTGCGCCAGATCGAGAACGCCTTCGACATCACGGTCAGCCGGCGCGGCGAGCACTTCACCCTCAACGGCCACCCCAGCCAGGTGCTGCGCGGCGAGATGGCGCTCAAGCACTTCTACGAGCGCGCCGACAAGGACCTGTCGCTCGACGATGTGCAGCTCGGCCTGATCGAGATCGGCAGCCGTGGCGCCGGCGCCGATCCGCTGCAGCCCGCCCCCGTGCTGATGACGCGGCGCACCGAACTGCACGGCCGCACCCCGCGCCAGGTGGAATACCTGAAGAACATCCAGGAGTTCGACATCACCTTCGGCATCGGCCCGGCCGGTACCGGCAAGACCTATCTTGCGGTGGCGAGCGCGGTGGACGCCTTCGAGCGCGACCTGGTCGAGCGCATCATCCTCACCCGCCCGGCGGTCGAAGCCGGCGAGCGCCTGGGTTTCCTGCCCGGCGATCTGGCGCAGAAGGTCGACCCCTACCTGCGCCCGCTCTACGACGCGCTCTACGACCTGATGGGATTCGACCGCGTCGGCAAGCTCTTCGAGCGCAGCCTGATCGAGATCGCGCCGCTCGCCTTCATGCGCGGGCGCACGCTCAACAACGCCTTCATCATCCTTGATGAGGCGCAGAACACCACGCCCGAGCAGATGAAGATGTTCCTTACCCGCATCGGCTTCGGTGCCAAGGCGGTGGTGACCGGCGACCTCACCCAGGTCGACCTGGCGCGCGGCCAGCGCAGCGGCCTCAAGGAGGCGCGCAAGGTGCTGGCGGACGTGCGCGGCATCGCATTCACCGAGTTCGCCAAGGAAGACGTGGTGCGTCATCCGCTTGTCGCACGCATCGTGGATGCTTACGACCGCGAAAGTGCGCGTATCGAGCAGGCCAGGGTGGCGGCACGCGCCCAACAACAGCAGGACAAGGAATCACAGGATGCCGAAGACGGGGAGTAAGCAGGACGCAGGGCAGGACAAGGGGATCGCGGCGACAGCAGGCAAGCCGAAGCTCGTCGCCATCGACGCCGAAGGCAAGGCCACGCGCTTGAAGGCGGAGCGGCTCGAGATCGACTTTGGCGATGGCCGCAAGCTGGTGCTTGCTTTCCCCGAGCGCGCCTGGGGCGATCTCGAGATCGAGGCCGATGCCGACGACGCGGACGCGGTGCCGATGCTGTCGCTGCAGCCCGGCGCCTGCAATCTGCTCACCTTGCGTGTCGACGTGCATCATGACATGAGCTTCGTCGATGTGCCTGGGTTGCCCGAGCACGCCCGCCCGCCGGCGCTCCGGCTGTCCGTGCAGAAGGCGGTGGAGGGCGAGGACAAGGCCAACGCCCCCAAGAAGAACCACATCCGGCGCTGGGCGCAGGCCGCGCTGCAGCGGGATGCCGAGGTCACCGTGCGCCTGGTCGGCGAAGAGGAGGGGCGCGAGCTCAACCGTGCCTACCGCGGCAGGGACTACGCTACCAATGTGCTCACCTTCGCCTATGCTGACGGTGAGGATCTGTCGCTGCCGGCGCAGGACAACAGCGCCGTGCTCGCGGGCGATCTCGTGCTGTGCGTACCGGTGGTGATGCGCGAGGCAGCGCTGCAGGGCAAGACGCCCGAAGCTCACTTCGCGCACTTGGTCGTGCATGGCATGCTCCACCTGCAGGGCCATGACCACGAGAATGAGGCTGAGGCAGCGGTGATGGAGCGGCTCGAAACCGACGTCCTGCGCGGGCTGGGCTATGCAGACCCCTATGCCTGAGCGCGGTGTGCGCGAGGCTGACTTGCACGACCCCTGGGCTTGAGTGGAGACCCCGACCCAAAAAATGGACAGTTCCCCTAAACCGTCGTTACTTGAGCGACTTTCGGCCTTTCTCTCGCGCGAGCCGGAAGATCGCGAAGAACTCCTCGCGCAATTGCACGCGGCCTTCGATCGCAACCTGATCGACGCCGATGCCCTTTCCATCATCGAAGGCGCCCTGCAGATGTCCGACATGCAGGTGCGTGACGTGATGATTCCGCGCGCGCAGATGGACTGCGTGCACCTGGACGATCCGATCGACGCGATCGTCAATTTCGCCATCGACACCGCGCATTCGCGCTTCCCCGCCATTGGTGATGGCAAGGATGATGTCGCCGGCATTCTGCTTGCCAAGGACCTGCTGCGCTACTTCGCCGGGCGCGAATTCGACCTGCGCGACATGTTGCGTCCTGCCGTGTTCGTGCCCGAGTCCAAGCGCCTCAACGTGCTGTTGCGCGAGTTCCGCGTGTCGCGCAACCACATGGCGATCGTGGTCGACGAGTACGGCGGCGTGGCCGGGCTGGTCACCATCGAGGATGTGCTCGAACAGATCGTCGGCGATATCGAGGACGAGTACGACTTCGACGAGGTCGGCGACAGCATCCGCCTCGATCACAGCGGTCGCTACCGTGTGAAGGCCACGACCGAGATCGAGGACTTCAACGAAGCGTTCGCAACCCACTTCAGCGACGAGGAATACGACACCGTTGGCGGTCTCGTCATACGCCACTTCGGGCGTCTGCCCAAGCGCGGTGAAGCCGTGGAGCTCGAGGGTCTGAAGATCCAGGTACTGCGCGCCGACAGCCGGCGGGTCTACACCCTGGTCGTCGAGCATCTGCCGCAGCCCGAGCCCGCCGCCGAGTGATGCGTGTCGCCCTGCTTGCCGCGTTGCTCGCGGGCGGCGCGTCGGTATTCGCGTTTGCGCCCTTCGGGCTGTTCCCGCTTGCCTTCGCGAGCCTGGCCGTGCTGGCCTGGCTGCTCGGGCGTGCCGGGTGCTGGCGCCAGGGCTTCGCGCTCGGCTTTGCCTGGGGTTTCGGTGCATTCATCGGTGGTGTGTCGTGGCTGTATGTCGCGCTCGAGCGCTATGGCGGCATGCCGATCCCGCTCGCTGCGCTCGCCATTGCGCTGTTCTGTGCCTACCTCGCGCTTTATCCCGCACTGGCAGGTGGCGTCTTCGTCGCCCTGCGTCGGCGGCTGGGCTTGGCGCACGGGCTGGTCCAGGCCGTGTTGTTCGGCGCCTTGTGGCTGCTTGCGGAATGGTTGCGCGGCGTCGTATTCACCGGCTTCCCGTGGCTGGCCATCGGCTATTCGCAGACGCCGCCCAGTCCGCTCGGCGGCTGGCTGGCGGTGGTCGGCGTGTACGGTGTGGGCGGGCTCGTTGCCTTCCTGGCGGCGCTTGTCGCCAGCGCGGCCAGCGCTGTGCGTGCCTGGCCGGCCGTGTTGGCTGCGGTCGTGGTGCTCGCCGCCGGGGCTGGCCTGCAGGGGCGGCCGTGGACACAGCCCGTTGGCGAGCCGCTCGAGGTCGCGCTGGTGCAGACCAACTTTGCCCAAAGCCTGAAGTGGGATCCCGATCATTTCGCTGATGTGCTGCAGGTCAACCTTGATCTCGTACGCGAGCAGTTTGGCCGACCGGCGCCTCCCGCGATCACGGTGTTGCCTGAGACCACCTTGCCCACCTTGCTCGAACGCCTGCCTGCGGGCTACCTGGAGGTGCTCGCAAAGCTTGCACGCGAGGCCGGTGGAGACCTTGTGCTCGGCGTATTCCGGCGTGACGAGGCGGGACGGATCTACAACGCCGCGATGAGCCTGGGGCGCGCGCCGGAGCAGCACTACGCCAAGCAGCACCTGGTGCCGTTCGGTGAGTACTCGCCGCCCTTGTTCGGCTGGTTCTACCGCCTGGTCGACATCCCCATGGCGGACCAGACTCGTGGCGCGCCCGATCAGCCGCCCATGCTGATCGATGGGCAGCGGGTGGCGATCAATATTTGCTACGAGGACCTGTTCGGCGCGGAGCTGATCCGCGCCCTGCCACAGGCCACGCTGATGCTGAACCTCTCCAATCTGGCCTGGTACGGCGATTCGCTTGCCCAGCCGCAGCACCTGCAGATCGCGCGCGTGCGCGCGCTCGAGACCGGGCGGCCGATGCTGCGCGCGACCAACACCGGCATGACCGCGTTGGTCCAGCCCGACGGCCGGGTCGCCGGCGTGCTGCCCGAGTTCGAGCGTGGCGTGCTGCGCGTGCAGGTTCAGGGCTTCAACGGCATGACCCCCTACGCCCGCTGGGGCGATGGCCTTGCCCTGATTGTCGCGCTCCTCGTCATTGCCGCGCTCCCTCTTTCCCGCCGGAGGGTTTGAGCGCATAGCCACCCGCCGCGACCCTCGGTAGGCGCGGCGCCAACCGCGAGGGTTTTGAAGGTGACGGGTGTGGTCGGCTGTGACGAAAAGCTCGCGGCTCGCGCCGCTCCTACAGCAGGGCGTCGCGCGCTCGATTCCCCCGTAGGCGCGGCGCCAGCCGCGAGGGTTTTGAAGGTGACGGGTGTGGTCGGCTGTGACGAAAGGCTCGCGGCTCGCGCCGCTCCTACAGCAGGGCGTCGCGCGCTCGATTCCCCCGTAGGAGCGGCGCGAGCCGCGAGGGGTTGAAGGCGATCGCGCCCGCGCCGGGTCGAGCGGGTGAGGGCTTCGGCGCGATTGCGCCGAGCCGAAGCCCCCGCACTTGCCGAAGCCCGGTAAAATCACGGTCTTTGCGTGCGCTGCGCAGCCCGGAGGCTGCCCGAGACCATGACCACCGAATCCCGACTCGTGAAACCGACCTTCCAGCAAGTCATCCTCACGCTCCAGCACTTCTGGGGCGAGCGCGGCTGCGTGCTGCTGCAGCCCTACGACCTCGAGGTGGGCGCCGGCACCAGCCATACCGCCACCTTCCTGCGCGCCATCGGCCCAGAGCCTTGGAACGCCGCCTACGTTCAGCCCTCGCGCCGCCCCAAGGATGGCCGCTATGGCGAGAACCCCAACCGCCTGCAGCACTACTATCAGTTTCAGGTGGTGTTGAAGCCCTCGCCGCTGAACATCCAGGAACTCTACCTCGACAGCCTGCGCGCGCTCGGCATCGACCCGATGGTGCACGACATCCGCTTCGTCGAGGACGACTGGGAGAACCCCACCCTCGGCGCCTGGGGCCTGGGCTGGGAAGTGTGGCTGGATGGTATGGAAGTCACCCAGTTCACCTATTTCCAGCAGGTCGGCGGCCTCGATTGCAAGCCGGTGCTGGGCGAGATCACCTACGGCATCGAGCGCCTGGCGATGTACCTGCAGGGCGTTGAAAACGTCTATGACCTGGTGTGGTCGATCGCGCCGGACGGGCGCAAGGTGACCTACGGCGACGTCTATCACCAGAACGAGGTCGAACAGTCGACCTTCAACTTCGAGCACAGCAACGTCGACTTCCTGTTCTCGCTGTTCAACAACTACGAATCCGAGGCCAGGCGCGTGATGGAAGTCGGCCTCGCGCTGCCGGCTTACGAGATGGTGCTGAAGGCCGCGCACACCTTCAACCTGCTCGACGCCCGCGGCGCCATCTCGGTCACCGAACGCGCCGCCTATATCGGCCGCATCCGCAACCTGTCGCGCGCCGTCGCCCAGGCCTATTTCGAATCCCGCGAAGCCCTTGGCTTCCCGATGCTGAATACCACCAAGGAGGCCGCGTGATGACCAGCGCGACCCTGCTCGTTGAACTGCTCACCGAAGAACTGCCGCCCAAGGCCCTGCCGCGCCTGGGCGAGACTTTCGCCACCAGGATCGCCGATGGCCTCAAGGCCAAGGGGCTGGCGCCTGCCGACGCCGCCTTCCGCACCTTCGCCAGCCCGCGCCGGCTGGCGGTGACGGTTGCGAAGGTGAGCTCAGAGGCCGCTGCCAAGGAGGTCACCGAGAAGCTGATGCCCGTGTCCGTGGCACTCGACGCCGAGGGCAAGCCGACGCCGGCGCTGCTCAAGAAGATGGAAGCCAAGGGCATCCCGGTGGGGGCCGTCGCCGGCTTCGAGCGCCGCATGGACGGCAAGGCCGAGGCGCTGTTCCACACCGCCATGGTGCCGGGCGCCAAGCTCGCCGACGTGCTGTCGGCGATCGTGCAGGACGCGATCAAGGCGCTGCCGATTCCCAAGGTCATGCGCTGGGGCGACGGCGACGCGACCTTCGTGCGCCCGGTGCATAAGCTCACCTTCCTGCACGGCGCCGATGTGGTGCCGGGCCGCGTGCTCGACCTGGACTCGGGGCGCACCACGCGTGGCCACCGCTTCATGAGTCGCGGCGACATCGACATCGTGACTGCGGATGCCTACGAGCCCACGCTGCTCGCCGAGGGCAAGGTCATTCCCAACTTCGCCGAGCGCCGCGCCAACATCGAGCGCCAGCTTCTTGCCGAGGCCGCGAAGCAGGGCGCGCTGCTCAACGAATATGCCGACCTGCTCGACGAGGTCGCGGCGCTGGTCGAGCATCCGACGGTGTATGTGGGCGAGTTCGAGGCCGAGTTCCTTGCCGTGCCGCAGGAGTGCCTGATCCTGACGATGCGCGCCAACCAGAAGTATTTCCCGCTCTTCGACGGTGCCGGCAAACTGCTCAACCGTTTCCTGATCGTCTCCAATATGCAGGTGGCCGACCCGAGCAACATCGTCGCCGGCAACGCCCGTGTGGTGCGCCCGCGGCTGTCGGACGCGCGCTTCTTCTTCGAGCAGGACAAGAAACAGAAGCTCGAGGCTCGCCTGCCGCGCCTGGCGCCGGTGGTGTATCACAACAAGCTCGGCAGTCAGTTCGAGCGTGTCGAGCGCCTCGAAGCCCTGGCCGGCGCGATCGTCGCCCAACTGCACGGCGACGTCGCCGCGGCCAAGCGCGCCGCACGCCTGGCCAAGGCCGACCTCGTCACCGACATGGTGGGCGAATTCCCCGAGCTGCAGGGCATCATGGGCCGCTACTACGCGCTCGCCGACGGCGAGGGGCAGGTGGTGGCCGATGCCATCCAGGCCCATTACCAGCCGCGCTTTGCCGGCGATGAGTTGCCCGCGGGCAATGTCGCCGCTGCGGTGGCACTGGCCGACAAGCTCGACGCCCTGGTCGGCTTCTTCGGCATAGGCATGGTGCCGACGGGCGACAAGGACCCGTTTGCGCTGCGCCGCGCAGCCCTCGGCGTGCTGCGCATCCTCATCGAAGCGCCGCTGCCGCTCGAGCTGCCCAAGCTCATCGACACCGCTGCCGCCGGCTTCAAGCCCGGCCTGCTGACCGCCGAGGGTTTCGCCGCGCAGTTGCAGGACTTCATGTTCGAGCGCCTGAAGAACCTGCTGCGAGAGACAGGGCGCGACGGCGCGGTGATCGACGCCGTGCTCGCGCTCAAGCCGGTACGCATCGATCTGGTGCCCGCCAAGCTCGCCGCGGTGGAGGCTTTCCGCGCGCTGCCCGAGGCCGAGGCTCTGGCGGCCGCCAACAAGCGCATCGTCAACATCCTGAAGAAGGCCGAGGGTGCGCCGGGCGAGCCCGATCTCGCACTGCTGCAGGAGGAGGCCGAGAAGGCACTCTTCCGTCAGGTGGTCGAGGTCGCGCCGCTGGTGCGCTCACATGTCGCCAACGAGGACTACACTGCAGCGCTGTGTGCGCTCGCCGGCCTGCGTGCGGCGGTCGACCAGTTCTTCGAGGACGTCATGGTGATGGCAGAGGAGCCGCTGACCCGTGCCAACCGCCTTGCGCTGTTGGCGCAACTGGCTGGCCTGATGAACCAGGTCGCTGATATCTCGCGCCTGTCGGCCTGAGCGTCACGAGACCCGCGGCGCGCGCCGTCGCGGGTATGTATGCATCCCAGGGAGTCTGCAGATGAAGCTCATCATTCTCGACCGCGACGGCGTCATCAACGTCGACTCCGAGCAGTTCATCAAGTCGCCCGAGGAATGGAAGCCGATCCCCGGCTCGCTCGAGGCGATCGCGCGCCTCAATCAGTGGGGCTGGCGCGTGGTGGTGGCGTCCAACCAGTCCGGCGTGGGGCGCGGTCTGTTCGGCATGGATACGCTAAATGCCATCAATGACAAGATGGTGCGCAGCCTGGCGCAGGTCGGCGGTCGCCTGGATGCGGTTTTTTTCTGTCCGCATGCGGCGGACTCCACCTGCGACTGCCGCAAGCCCAAGCCCGGCCTGTTCCTGCAGATTGCCGAGCGCTTCAATGTCGCGCTGCAGGACGTACCCTGCGTGGGCGACAGCCTGCGCGACCTGCAGGCGGGGGTGGCCGTAGGTTGCCAGCCCTTCCTCGTGTTGACGGGCAAGGGGCTGCACACCAAGGACAGTCCCGAACTGCCGCCCTCGACCCGGATCTTCCCCGATCTCGACGCCGTGGCCGCTACGCTCACGGCCTGAAACTCATGGCAGGCGCACCGTCAGGGCGGTGCGATCTGCGCCCAATGACGCCTGGACCACACCGTGCATCTCATCCGCTCATTCCTGTTCGCAATACTGCTCACACTGATCACCGTGCCCTATGCGATCTTTGCCACGCTGATCTTCTGGCTACCGCCGATGACCCGCCATCGCCTGATCACGTCCTGGGTGCCGGTGATGATGTGGGTGATCCGCCATGTTCTCGGTATCCGCTACAGGGTGATCGGTGCCGAGAACATGCCTGCCGGCCCGGCCGTGGTGCTGTCCAAGCATCAGTCCGCATGGGAAACGATCGCGCTGCAGCAGATCTTTCCGCCGCTGTGCTTCGTGCTCAAGCGCGAACTGTTGCGCGTGCCCTTCTTTGGCTGGGGTTTGGCAAGCATTCCGGGCATTGCGATCGATCGCAATGCGGGCAAGGATGCGCTCGCCCAGGTTGTCGAGCAGGGCCGCGAGCGCCTGAAGGAGGGCCTATGGGTTGTCGTCTTCCCCGAGGGTACGCGTGTTGCCCCGGGGACGGTGAAACGCTACAAGCCGGGCGGCGCCATCCTCGCCAAGCGTGCGGGCGTGCCTGTGGTCCCGGTGGCGCACAATGCGGGCGAGTTCTGGCGGCGCAATGCCTTCGTCAAGCGCCCTGGTGAGATCATCGTCAGCATTGGTCCGGTGATCGACGTCAAGGGCGTGAAGGCAGCGCAGATCAACGCGCGCGCCGAGGCCTGGGTCGAGAGCGAGATGCAGAGGCTTTTCCCTCATCACTATGCCGGCGAGGCGTCGGCTGTGCATGACCAGGACGGTGGCACGGGCGCGCCCGAAGCCTGATCTGGTTACACGTCAGCCGCGAGGGTTTGAAGGCGATAGTCTTTTGTGGCGTGCCCGAAGAGCTCGCGGCTCGCGCCGCTCCTACAGCAAAGCCCGCCGCCGCGGGTCTCTCCACCGGTGGGAGCGGCGCCAGCCGCGAGCTTTTCGTCGTCACGGGGGGCTTCGACGGCCTCTCGTCTACGCCTTGGACGTGCGCTGCACCGCGGGCTACATTGAAAGCCCGAACCCGCAGGAGGTCGATATGAGCGACACACTGCCCGCGCTGGGCGAGGATGAGATTCGCCAGCGCCTGGCGCGCGAACTGCCGCATTGGTATTACGAAAATGGCTGGATCCGGCGCAAGTACCGCACGGAAGGCTGGAAGGGCACGCTGATGGTCGTCAATGCCGTCGGCCACCTTGCCGAAGCGGCCTGGCATCACCCGGACCTTGTTGTGTCCTATGCCTTCGTGATCGTGAAACTGTGCACCCATTCCGCGAAAGGGGTGACCGAGCGCGACTTCGCGCTCGCCAGCAGGATCGAGGCGCTGATCCAGTGGCAACCCGGCCGCGAGGGGGGTGTGCTTGAAGGCACTCCCAATGATGACCAGCGCTTCCGCTACATCAAATACGACTGATGCGTCGGCGGGCGGTAAACGCAAAACGGCCCCTCGACGAGGGGCCGCTTCGTCAGACCTTTACCGAGGAAGCTTAGGCAGCCTTCTTGGAGGTGGTCTTGGCGGTGGTGCTGACGGCCTTGACGGTGGCGTTGGTCGCGGCAGCCACGTTGGCTTCGGCGATCTCGGCGACTTGCTTGGCAGCCTTGCTCATGCTGTCGTAGGCGCTGTTGGCGGCGGCGATGGCCGACTTGACGGCGGCGACGGCGACGTCCGAACCGGCGGGAGCCGACTTGGCAGCCTTGTCGAGGGCGGTAGCGACGCCCTTGTTCAGCTCGGCGACCTGGCCTTCGAAGACCTTGGACATTTCTTCCTGGCTCTGCGAGGCGATCTCATAGACGCTGCGAGCGTAGGCGACGGCCTTCTCGACGATCGGCTGGGCCAGCGAAGCCTGCAGGCTCACCAGTTCCTGGACGTCCTTGGCGGCGAGCAGGGTCTTGGTGTTGGCAACGCCGTCCTCGAGGATCGAGCGGGCGGTGTTCAGGTTCAGGGCAGCGAGGCGCTCGGCGCTGGCGAAGGCGGTGTTGGCCAGGGTCAGCAGGGTCTCGATGTTGGCCTTGTTGGCGGCGGCGAACTGCTCGGGGGTGGTGAAGTTGCTCATTTGAATCTCCTGTAATCAAGCCCGGATTGCATGCACATCGTGGTTTCATGCCACATGTTGCGTTGCAGCATGGTTCGGATTATACGGAGGCGCCTCAAGCTGTCAAGCGAAAATTTGTGCATCGCACAATCGCTATTCGATTGCTTTATCCAATCATGTGCGCCGCTGTCCGGCCCAGCAAACGCTTGGTCTGCCGAGCGATCCACATGCAGTGTGCAACACCCTTGTTGCGGGCCGATGACCAAGGCACTGCGGCGTGGCATGGCCTTGCCGCAGTGCAGGAGGGGGGTGAGCGATCAGTCGTGGGTGAAGTTGGCCTTGCGCTTTTCGACAAAGGCGGCCATGCCTTCCTTCTGGTCGTTGAGGGCGAAAGCGGCGTGGAAGACGCGGCGCTCGAACAGCAGGCCTTCGTTGAGGCTGCTTTCGAAGGCGCGGTTGACCGATTCCTTGATCATCATCACCACCGGCAGCGAGAAGCTGGCGATGGTCTCGGCGGCGGCCAGGGCCTCGTCGAGGAGTCTGTCGGCCGGCACCACGCGCGACACCAGACCGGCGCGCTCGGCTTCGGTGGCATCCATGAAGCGGGCGGACAGGCACAGGTCCATGGCCTTGGCCTTGCCGACCGCGCGCGGCAGGCGTTGCGTGCCGCCTGCACCCGGCAGGATGCCGAGCTTGACTTCGGGTTGGCCGAACTTCGCGCTGTCGGCGGCAATGATGATGTCGCACATCATCGCCAGCTCGCAGCCGCCGCCCAGGGCGAAGCCCGCCACTGCGGCGATGACCGGCTTGCGGCAGGTCTTCACGCGTTCCCAGTTTCGGGTGATGTATTCGCTCTTGTAGGCGTCCATGTAGGAGAAGGTAGCCATCGCGCCGATGTCGGCACCAGCGGCGAACGCCTTTTCGGAGCCGGTGATGACGATGGCGCCGATGCCTTCGTCGGACTCGAAGTCGTTCAGCGCGGCGGTGATTTCGTCGACGACCTGATCGTTGAGGGCGTTGAGTGCCTTGGGGCGATTCAGGGTGATGAGGCCGACGCGGCCGCGCTTCTCGGCGATGATCAGTTCAAAGCTCATGGGTTCTCCTGTTGTCGGGGTGCTGCGTGTCGGTGGAAGAAGGTTGAGTGCGCTTACTGTTGGCCGTCCGACTTGGGCTGGATCACGGCACGCACCCGGCTGGATGGTGCGCCCGGCTGGCTGCCGGGGGCGTTGGTGACCAGGTAGTTCTCGGTGATGGCGTCGTATTCGATGTAGTGGCCGCTGACCTGATCGCCGCCGCTGGTGACGCGGGCGCGGTTGAACAGGCGCGCTTTCTCGCTGCGGCTGTCGTATTCGATGCGCTCGGCTTCGCCTTCGACGTACTGATCCGTAGTGCCTTCGCGGCGCTGACGGAAGGTGGCCAGGCGGTTGCCGGTGGCGGTGGCGACGCCGTTCTGGAAGCCCGCGGCGTCCTGGGTCACGACCAGCTTGTCGCCACGGATCGTCAGTGAGCCCTGCGACAGGATCACGTTGCCCTCGAACACGTGCACCTTGTTGCGGTCGTCCACCGTCAGGCGGTCGGCCTCGATATTGACCGGCTGCTCGCGGTCGGCCTTCTCGGCGATGGCAGGGGCGGAAAATGCGGCGAGCGCTGCCACCCCCAGGGTGGCCAGGCAACGGGTGAGGGATATGCGATGAGTGTGCTTCATGAGGAGGGTCCTTGGCGGCGAGGCATGTGGGTGCGGACCTCGCCGGTCAGTTCGAGCGTGCCGAACAGGTTGTCGGCGCGCATGCCCTGGGCGGTGGCCCGGCTGTCGCCGCGCATCAGGACCACCGGGGAGTCGGTCTGGGCGCGGTGGGCGTCGGGCCACACCGTCAGCGTTTCGGAGTCGAGTGCGAGTGGCAGGGCGTCCGCGGAGCCAGGACGGCGGACCTGCACCTTGCCTTCGAGATCGACGCGCTCGCCCCCTGGGGAGACGTCGCCGCGCGTGGCGCTGATGTGGGTGTCGCGTTGTGCGTCCTGCATGTGCAGGCGCGGTTCGTGGAGTCGGGTGATGTCGCTGCCAGGGAAGTGCTCGAGGCGCTCGGCGAGCAGTTCGTAGCGCTGCCGGCCGTCTTCACCGAACCCCACCAGGCGGGTGTGTTCGGCGACGAAGTCCGGACCGCCATGCTCGACCGCGGCAACCGGCTCTTCGATGCGGGTGATGCGCTCGAGCCAGAGCGAGGCGCCTGCCAGTGCGGCGAGGGCGAGAACCGGGTAGAGGCGCCAGGTGTCGATCACTCAGATCACCTTGGCGCGCATCAGGTCGTGAGTCGTGAGCGCGCCGACGAGACGGTTGTCGCCGTCGACCACCAGCAGCTGGCTGATGCGCAGGCGCTCCATGACCTCGGCGGCTTCGGCCGCCAGGGCCTGGGGGCCGATGTTGCGCGGATTGTGGCTCATCACCGCGGTCACGTGCGCGCTGCGCACGTCGCAGCCTTTCTCGAGCGCGCGGCGCAGGTCGCCATCGGTGAAGATGCCCTGCGGCCGATCGTCGCTGTCAACGATGGCGGTCATGCCCATGCCACCGGCTGTCATCGCCAGCAGGGCGCTGCTGAGCAGGGCGTCGGGGCGCACGCGCGGTACGGCGTCGGCGGGGCGCATCACGTCGGCGACGTGGGTGAGCAGGCGACGGCCGAGTGCACCGCCCGGGTGCGAGCGTGCGAAGTCCTCCGCGGCGAAACCGCGCGCGTCGAGCAGGGCAACCGCGAGTGCATCGCCAAGTGCGAGTGCGGCGGTCGTGCTGGCGGTGGGGGCGAGGTTGAGCGGGCAGGCTTCCTCGGCGACGGCGGCGTCGAGGTGGACGTCGGCCTGTACCGCGAGCGGCGACTCCGGGCGTCCCGTCATCGAGATCAGGCGTGCGCCCTGGCGCTTGACCAGCGGCACGATGGTGAGCACCTCCTCGCTCGTCCCCGAGTTCGACAGGGCGATGACGACGTCTTCGGGGGTGATCATGCCGAGGTCGCCGTGTGCGGCTTCGGCGGCATGCACGAAGTAGGCGGGCGTGCCGGTGCTCGCGAGCGTAGCCGCGAGCTTGCGTGCGATGTGCCCGGACTTGCCGATACCGGTGACGATCACGCGCCCGTGGCGCTGGCGGATGATGTCGACGGCACGCTCGAAGTCTGCGCCGATGCGGTCCGCAAGGGCGGCGACTGCATCGGCCTCGATGCGCAATACCCGGCGGGCGAGGGCGACGGCGCGGCTGTCACCCGTTTCTGGAGTTGAGTCCATGCGGTCCATGCTTGAGACTGACGGGGGCGCGGTGCGACGCGCGTGGAATGTATCGCTGCGCGCAGCACCGTGTGCGAACCCCCGATTGTATATCAAGCGCTACCCGTGCTCAGAGACTGGCGCAGACGGTGTGGCTGGCGCTGTCGTCGAGCGGATTGGTTGCCGAGATCGGCACCAGTGCGCCTTCGCCAGCCGTGCCGGCGCGCATTGATCCAGTTGCCGGGTTGCCATCGTCGAGCGCGATGTCGAGTTGGCGCACCAGCTTGCCGACGATTGCGTCCGAGCACACGACCATCGCGCCGGGGATGCCCAGCACGGTGCCGCCGCGCTGGACGCCGACCCTGCCGCCGACCGCATTGCGCGGCAGGAAGCCGGCATCGTCTGGGTCGGTGCTGCCGCTGGCGACGTTGGCGAGGCGCAAGTGCTGCCAGAAGCGCACGCTCTCGCTGCCGCTGCTGTCGTCCCAGTTGCCATCGATGACGCCGTTGCCGTTGCCGAGGGCTGTGCACTCGCTGCTGCCTGGGCACAGATGCATGCGTGCATTGCGGTCATCGCCGGGCAGGGCGCGGTACTTGTCCTGGTAGGCATGGACCATCGCGGGGATGCTGCGGAAATCCTGGCCGAGGTTCTTCACCTTGGCACTGTCGATCAGTTCCTGCCCCTTCATGACGCCGCCGAGCAGCAAGCTGACGACGAGCAGCACGATGGCGATCTCGACGAGGGTGAATCCGTCCTGTTTGGTGTTCATGGTGGTCTCCTTCGATGGTGGATGAAAAACACGGATGTCCTTGCCCTACAGTCGTCCGCCCTGTGCCAGGCGGGCAATCAGCAACGGCCGGCCGAGCCAGGCGAGCAGGTCGTCGTAGTCGGGTGTGGGCGGGCCTGCCTGGTAAAGAGGGGCGGTTACGGTGTAGCTGGCGTTGAGGCCGTCGGCATGCCGGTTGGGGCCGGTGGAATAGACGATGGCGACGGCCTGCGAGTCGGAGGTCGTGATGCGGCTGCCGTCGTGGCCGCGGATCTGAAGGTTGGCCGATGGCAGGGTGGCGGCGGTGATCGGGGCCTCGGCGAAGCGCGGGTCGACGCGGTAGTGCCAGTGCCCGCCCCAGTCGTCACCCACCGCAGTGCGTGGTGAGCCCCACGCGTCGGTGGCGGGCACGGCCAGGCTGCGCCAGGGCAGGCGGCCTTCGCTTGCGAAGCTGCACGGCGCCGGGTCCTCGATGCCATAGAGCGGACTGGCGGGGTCGGTGGTGGTACTCGGGCAGGGCAGACGGCCGTGGATGAGTGCGAAGCCGATGAGGGCGTGCTGGATGTCGCCGAGGCGTTCGAGGCTGGCCTGGCGGTCGCGGGCGTCCATCCGGCTGCCCAGTGGCACCAGCAGGCCTGCACCGAGTACGGCGAGGATGACGAGGACCATGGCCAGCTCCACGAGGGTGAAGCCGCGGCCTCGGGGGTGTCGCGCAAGGGCTCGCTTCGGCCTCTCGATAGCGCGGAGCGGGGGCGTCTGTGTCATGACAGGCAGCGGACGATGTCTTGCACTGCCGGTTGTCCGCGCTCGTGGGCCGCGAAGCGCTCGGCGCCCTCGAAGCGAGGAACGCCGGCCTTGAGGTGGAGCGCGTTCGTGCCCTCGAAGTACTGTGCGGGATCGGCGCGCTGGGCGGCGGTTGCGCGCAGTTGGCGGCCAGCGCCGTGACGGATGCGTTCGCCGGCGAACAGCAGCGCCGCGCGGCAGTGCCGGGTGGTGGCAGTGTCTGAGGAGGTGATCTCGATGCAGGCGTCGCTGTCGGTGCAGATGGCGACGCGGATCTGGTCGCGCCAATGGTCGATGCGCGCCCGCTCGGCCGCGGGCAGTCCCAGGTCGGCGGCGTTGGGCAGGACGCCGGAGCGCAGTGCGCCGACCTCCGTGTCGAAATGGCGGTGAGTGAAGTCAGGTTCGGCGAGGCGAGCATCGAGCGCGGAGGCGATGTCCGAGATGAGCGCGTCGATCCGTGCCGCGTGGTCGGCGCGTCGGCGCAGGGCGTCGAAGATGTCGTCGATGCCGATCCAGGCGATCAGGTCGGCGCCCGGCAGATTACCCCCCGAGAACACGTCGAGCGTGCCATCCACCGTGGCCGGATAGTCGCCATCAAGGTAGTGCGCGAGATCGGCGACGGCCGAGTCGCCGCCGGGGCAGGTGCGACCGCTCGCCGGTGCGCGCACTTGGCCGGGCAGTGCGGGCCCTGGGGCGAAGACGATCGCGACGGCGCGCCCGTCCGGTCCGGCGGCGGCGATTCGGTGGCCGTCCGCGCCGTGCACGACGAACTGGCCCGGACTGTCCCAGTTCAGCATGAGCGCCTTGGGGTTGTGCTTGACGCTGCCTGCGACGGCGTACCACAGGCATTCCCCCCAGCCGTCGCGCAGGTCCGGGAGGCCGAGCGTCCGCCAGGGCAGGCGGCCGATCGCGCCCTGGCCTCGGGCGCCGCAGGCGCCGATCGGTGTCGAGCCGGTGTTGCCGCTGTCCGGGCAGGGCAGGAATCCGTAGCCCTCGCCCGGGTGGCTCTCGTCATAGCTGACGGCGTAGCCGATGAGCGCTGCGCGCGCCTGGGCGAGAGCGATGACGCTGCGGGCGTGGGTGAGCATGGTGGCACGCGTGCGCAACTCACCAGCGCCGAGCAGGGCGCCCGCTCCCAGTACCAGCAAGAGCACGAGTGCTGCGAGCAGGGCCTGCCCACCGTGCGCTCGAGGTGGTGATGGATGTGCGCTCATTGTCGTGCGTCCTCGTCGGAGGTGTCGTGTGCGGTCGTGGCGGGGGCAGGCCAGAGGTCGCCGACGCGCAGCCGGGGGGCGCTGAGGCCGCTGGGAGCAAGCGCGGGTTCGTTGCCCGGCACCATCCTCAGGCCGGCCTGCGCAGGCTCGATGGGTTTGCCGTCGAGCCATATGGTGTGACGGCCGTCGGGGCGCCTGAGAACGCCGTCGATGCGTTTCGGCTCGGGCACTTGCACGCGTGCGGCGGGGGCTGGCGTGGGCGCGGCTGGCAGGGGGGGCTGCGGCGCGGCGGTTGCGACCGGCTCGGGTGGCGGGGCGAGGTCGTCGGGAGGCGCAGGCGCGGCGTCGTGTGTCGGCTGCGCGGGCACAGCTTCGAGGGGGGACGGGCGTGCGCTGTGCTCGGCACCGGCACGCGCTGCGGCCTGGGCGTGCAGCCAGTATCCGGCGCCCAACGCCAGGCAGGCTGCGAGCAGCCCGCCACCGAGCAGGAGCCCGCCTGGGCGGCGTGGCGCCGACGCTGCGGCCCAGCCCAGGCGGGCGGGTGCCCGGCGCAGGGCGTGCAGCAGTAGCGGCGCGAGTTCGTCGGCTGTGGTCGGTGCATCCGTGTCGGCGCGCATCCGGTTGGGACCGAGGCGCTCGGATGGAATGAAGGTGATTGACGGGTCATCTTCGGTGACGGCGGCCGTGGTGTGGAACTGCTCGGGGGTGCCGATGACGAGTGCGTCGAGTGCGTCTTTGCTGGCCACACGATGCTGGGCGCGCAGGTAGTTGCGTGTGCGTGCGAGTTCGTCCTGCCACGCTGCCGAATGGCCTACGATGCGCGAGAACAGCGCCTGGCCGTGCATGAGGAGGCTGATGCGCAGGCCGGCGCGCGTGCGGCCGAGCACCATCACCTGTGCTCGCGTGCCGACGGCCCGGGCGTGGAGATGGGCCAGCAACTCCGCCGCGGTTACGATGCGTTCGACGCGACGGCCGGTTGCGCGCAGGGGGTCTATCCAGGCCTGCAGCGTTGCGGGTTGGTTGAGGCCGGAGAACAGCATGCGTTCGCGACCGGGCGTTGTCTGGCCGCTCGTGTCGTCGAGCCTGATGGCACGTGCGTAGGCGGGGTCTGGGAACCAGGCGGCCAGCCTGCGTGTGATCAGTGCGCGTCGATCGGCTCCGCGAACGCGCGGGATGTCCTCTCTCTCGTAGGCCTCATCGGCCAGGTCGACCAGAAGCCTGCATGGGGCGCGGGTGGGGCGCTCTTCCAGCCAGGCTCGGAATGCGGGCTGTGCAGTGCTGTCGAAGACGGCGACCCGGATGACTTCGTTTTCATGCACTTGCCATGCGTCGAGGCCGAGTGCATCGATGCGGAGCAGCAGTGGTGTGCGCATCGCGGATCAGACCGGCAGGCGGGTGATGATGTCGTAGATCGGCCCCAGCACCGCGCTGGCGATCCAGAGCAGCAGGCCACCCATCAACAGGGTGAGTGCGGGTTCGGCCACCGCCTGCAGGCGGGCCGTGCCCTCGCTGACGTCGCGCTGGTAAAGCTCGCTGAGCTTGTGGAGGGCGTTGTCGAGGCTGCCTGTCTGTTCGCCGAGGGCCAGCATGCGGGTGACCAGAGGCGGGAAGATGCCTGCGGCCTCGAAGGCGGTGGAAATGGGGCGGCCGCGCTCGATGGCGTCCCGCGCGCTGCGCAGGCCTTCGCGCAGGGCCAGGTTGCCGGTGGCGCCCTCACTCGCGCGCAGTGCGTCAATGACGTTGATCCCGGCGGTGTAGAGGGTTGCGAAGAGGCCGGCAAAGCGTGCAAGCGCGAGTTTGCGCAGGATGTCGCCGACTACGGGCAGGCGCAGGATGAGTGCGTCGGCGTGGGTGCGCAGCCTTGCCGAGCGGGCCAGCGCCTGCCATGACGCACCCATGCCGGCACATAGCGCCAGCAGCGCGTAGCCGCCCCAGTCGCGCACCGCCTGCGACAGGCCGACGAGCAGCCGTGTCTGCAGCGGCAGTACTTGCCCACTGCTGCGCAGCAGCTTCTCCAGTTCGGGTACGACCTGGGTGAGGGCGACGACCACGGCCAGCAGCAGCACGCTGGCGACGATCGCCGGGTAGATCGCGATCCGGCGTGCGTGCGCGGCGAGCGCCTCGTCGCGCGCCAGGGCGCTGCCGATGTCGCGCACGGCCTCGGGCAGGCGCCCGGCTTCTTCGCCCGCGCGCAGCAGGCTCACGGCGACGGCCGAGAACGCGCCCGGCTGGCGGGCCGCCGCTTGCGACAGGGGGCAGCCGTTCTCGATGTCGTCGAGCAGCCCCGAAACCATATTCTTGACCCGGCTGTCGGGGTGTGAATCGCGCAGCACGGCGAGGCTCTCGAACGGGGGGACACCGGCACCAAGGAGCTGTTCGAGCTGGTAGCAGAAGGGGATCAGCTCGCGCCGCGGCAGGCGCCGCCGTGGCAGCGTCATGCGGCAGGGCTCGCCGTTGATGAGTTGGAGCCCGCTTGCGTGCAGGCGCTGCTCGAGGTCGCGCAGGTCCGTGGCTTCCATGCGGCCGCGTTGACGCGTGCCGGCGAGGGTGAGCGCACGGTATCTGAAGAGGGTCATGCGCACGCCCCGCGCGCGGCCGCCTTGCCTGCCTGGCCCAGATCGACCACGCGCGCCAGTTCGTGAAGGGAGGTGGTGCCGTCGGCCACGCGGCGCAGACCGTCTTCGAGCAGGCTGCGATGCCCTGCCTCGCGCGCCGCGGCCTGGAGCATGCCGGGGCTGGCTTTGCGCGCAATGAGCTCGTCGAGCTCGGGCGTGAGATGCAGGATCTCGAAGATGGCGCGCCGCCCGCGATAGCCGCGGAAGTCGCAGGCCGGGCAGCCTGCGGCGTGGTACAGAACGGGGGTGTCGGTGGCGAGGCCGAGCAGTGCGCGCTCGGCCCCGTCCGCGACATGGGCTGTGCGGCAGTGGGGGCACAGGCAGCGCACCAGGCGCTGGGAGAGGATGCCGGCGAGGTTGCCTGCGAGCAGTTCGGCGTTGAGTCCGATGTCCAGCAAGCGCGGCAGGGCGCCGAATACCGAGTTCGCATGCAGGGTGGCAAACACCTGGTGGCCGGTGAGTGCCGCGCGCAGGGCCATTGCGGCGGTGTCGGCGTCGCGGATCTCGCCGACCAGGATCACGTCGGGGTCCTGACGCAGCAGGGCGCGCACGCCGTCGGCAAAGCCCAGGCGGGCGGCATCGCCGATCTGCGTCTGGCGGATCATGGCGAGCGGATACTCGACCGGATCCTCCAGGGTCATGATGTTGACCGCCTCGGTGTTGAGGTGGTTGAGGATGGAGTAGAGCGTCGTGGTCTTGCCGCTCCCGGTTGGCCCGACAACGAGGGTGAGTCCGTCGGGGCGGCCGAGGATGCGCGCGAGCGTGGCCGCCTGGCCCTCGTCCAGGCCGAGCGCGGGAAGGGGGACGATGCCCTTGTCGCGGTCGAGAATGCGCAGCACGATGTTCTCGCCATGCAAGGTCGGCTGGGTGGCGACGCGGAAGTCGATGGCGCGGCCGCCGACGGCGACGCTGATGCGGCCGTCCTGGGGGCTGCGCGATTCGGCGATGTCCAGGCCGGCCATGACCTTCAGGCGCACGGCGAGCTCCGGCCAGCATGCCTTGTGGATTGCCCGTACCTGGCGCAGTGTGCCGTCGATGCGGTGGCGGATGCGCAGAAATGCGGGTTCGGGCTCGAAGTGGAGGTCGGATGCGCCGCGCGCGGCAGCGTCGGCGAGGAGCGCATCGACGAGGCGCACGACCAGCTGTCCGTCGCGCACCTCGGACGGTGTGCGCGATTCGAGCGCCCGCACAAGATCCTCGATCGAGCCTGCTTCACCGTAGTGGTGGTCGATTGCGCGGCCCAGCTCGGTGTCGCCGGCCAGCCGGAGTTCGATGTGCACGTCGGGGCCCAGCTCGCCACGCAGGCGGTCGAGGGCGACGATGTCATGCGCATCGGCCATGGCGACGATCAGGCGGTGGCGAGCGGCATCGTATTGCAGTGGAAGCAGGCGGTGGCGGCGGGCAAGTGCCTGCGGTACGCGAGCGACGGCGTCGGGGTCGGCGAGTGCAACCGAGAGATCCACGAAGGGCAGCCCGCTGCGTGTAGCGAGGGTCTCACGCAGGGCTGCCTCGCTGACGAAGCCCATGTCTACGAGCACCCGACCGAGCGGCTGGCGGCGCGCGGGCTGTTCGCGCAGGGCGATGCGCAGCTGATCCTCGCCGATGAGGCCGGCGGCGAGCAGGGTCTGGCCAATGGATTGGGGTGCGTTCATGGCGTGGTGATTGGCATCGCCGTGGCGGCTGGGGAAGCAGCCGGCAGCACCGTGGGGCGCAGCGGCATGGTGGGAAAGTTGCGCTGACCGGGCGAGGGGGCGCGGGTGAAGAAGTCGTCGGCGGGGAGGTGTGTGGCGTAACCGGCGTAGTCGCCGTGAATTCCGGGCTCGGAGATCAACAGCGGACGCAGGAAGATGAGCAACTCGGTGCGGCGCACTGCGTTGGCGCGGCGGGTGAATAGCTCGCCGACCACGGGTAGGTCGCCGAGCAAGGGGATACGGCCGGTATCGAGGTCGACGCGGTCTTCCATGAGGCCGCCGAGCACGGCGGTTTCGCCGCTGCGCAGGCGCAGCATGGACTCGATCTCGCGCGTGCGGATCTGCGGCACGCGATTTGGAATGCTGCGCAGCGAGGGGTTGGGGTCGTCCTTGAAGCCCGAAATGCCGGAGATGGTGGGGCGCACGTTGAGGGTGATCTCGCCGTTGGCACTGATCTGTGGCGTGACCGACATCACCATGCCGACCGAGACCGACTGCGGGGTGGTGGTTGCGGTGATGCGCGATTGTTGGCGGTCGTCATACTCGGTGGTCGTGCTGTCGACCAGGAAATACACCACTTCCTCGACCACCTTGAGCATGGCCGTCTGGTTGTTGAGCACAGAAAGGCGCGGGCTGGAAAGGACCTTCACCGTGCCGAAGGTCTCGAGCAGCTCGATCTGCACGTCTGCACTCGATGACAGGTAGCTGAGCGTGGGCAGTCCGCTTGCGGCATCGCCCGTGCCGCGCGGGCGCACGTTCCAGCCCGGCACGCCGATACGCGTCCAGTCGATGCCTTGGCGGTAGCCGTCGGCAAGCGTGACCTCGACGATGGTGGCTTCGATCATGACCTGACGGCGCGCTGCTTGCTGGACCTGGTCCAGGAAGGCTTTCAGGTGTGCGTGCTGGCGTGCACTTGCACGTGCGGTGACGACGCCGCTCTCGCGGTTGACCATGACGTCGGCGCTGCACGGACCGGCGCTGTTGGTGCGGCAAGGACGGGGCGTGCCGCCAGCCTCCTCGAGGATTGCGCCCAGGCTGCTCTCGAGCGAGTTCCAGAAGTCGTTGCTGGCGCGGGTCTCGATCTGGGTCACCGAGGTGTTCCCGGCGGTGTTGGCAGCGCCCTGCTGGTGGGCGCCCGTGGTGGCGATCTGCGTGCTGGTGGCGACCGAGCCGCGCATCTCGCGGCTGAGATTTACGTAGTCGAGGGCGTAGCTGCGGATGAATGGGGTGTCGGGACGGACCGAGAGGTGGCGACCGCGCAACTCGTAGCGGATCTCTGCCTGTGCCGCGATGCGTTCGAGCAGCAGGCCGAGTGGCTGGCCGGCCGCATGGATGGTGACCCGGCCCTCGATGCCCGGGTGGAGGTCGAGTTCGAGCCCGGCGTCACGGCCGATCGCGAACAGCAGTTGGTGTACGGGCAGGTCGTTGACCGACAGGGAGTAGGTTTCGACAGGCTCGGGTGCTGCCGCGTCGATGCCGGGGGGGGAGGTGCCCGTCCAGCCCGTGGCGGGCGTCGGCTCATGCGTTGGCGCTGTTTCTTCGGCGGTCTGCGTTGCTGCAGGGGAGGTGGCGAGCGCAGCCGTACCCGTGGCGTGGAGGTGCCCCGGTGGCAGCCGGGCGGGGGCGAGTGGGGTGCATCCGGCGATCAGCGCGGAGACCATGGCCATGCCAGCGAGACGAGCAGGGGCGAAGGTGCATCGGGTCATGTCGCAATGCTAAATGCATTCGGTGCCAATTGGAATACGATATTGGGATAATTCGGGAACGCCTGCAGCCTTGGGTGGTCTGTTGCAAGTGCCTGCGGCAGAAGCGCTCTTTGTCTGGTCACGCTCTCGGTGCGGGGCCAGGCGATGGTGTTGCGTTGCAGCACCATCGCCGCTCAGTCGCGGACCGCTCTGATACAATGCGTAGCTTTTTTCAGTCCCGTCTACCTCTCGTGTCCCTTCCCCCCGAGCCCTCCGCCCCGCTGGTTTCGCTGCGCGACGTGCGTTTCGCCTATGGCGAGCGTGAGGTCCTGCGCGGCATCGATCTGAGCGTGCACCGCGGCCAGGTAGTGGCCATCATGGGGGGCAGCGGCTGTGGCAAGACCACGCTGTTGCGACTGATCGGCGGGCAGTTGCGCGCTTCGTCGGGTACGGTCGAGGTCGAAGGGCGCAACATGGCGAGCCTCTCGGGTGGGGAGCTTTATGCGCTGCGCCGGCGCATGGGCATGCTGTTCCAGTTCGGTGCGTTGTTCACCGACATGAGCGTGTTCGACAACGTCGCTTTTCCGATGCGCGAGCACACCAGCCTGCCCGCAGGCATGATCCGCGACCTGGTGATGATGAAGCTGCAGGCCGTTGGGCTGCGCGGCGCGGCGACACTCAGCCCGGGCGAGCTTTCGGGCGGCATGGCACGTCGCGTGGCGCTGGCGCGGGCGGTGGCGCTCGATCCGATGCTGATTCTGTATGACGAGCCCTTCGCCGGCCTCGACCCGATCTCGCTGGGCATCATCGGCCAGCTGATACGGCGGCTCAATGACGCGCTCGGAGCAAGCTCCGTGATGGTTACCCACGACGTGCATGAGTCGCTCGAGATCGTGGACTACATCTACTTCGTCTCCGACGGCCGCATCGTCGCGCGCGGAACGCCGGATGAGATTCGTGCTTCCAGCGACCCCTTCGTGCACCAGTTCGTCAATGCCGAGGCCGACGGTCCGGTGCCTTTCCATTACCCGGCGCCACCGATCGACAGCCTGCTCGGCGGGAGGGGCGTATGAACGGCATGTTCGCTGCGCTGGCAAGCGGCCTGCGCCACATCGGCGCGCTCACCATCGGCGGTATCTGGCGGCTCGGTTTTGCGGCCCGCTTCCTGCTCGCCGTGTTGCTCGCCTCCGGACAGTCGATCCGGCGCCTCCATCTCACGATCCGCGAGCTCTACTTCAGCGGCGTACTGTCGCTGCTGATCATCGCGGTGTCGGGATTTTTCGTTGGCCTGGTGCTGGGGCTGCAGGGCTACGACATCCTGCAGCGCTTCGGCTCGGCCGATGCGGTCGGGGTGATGGTGGCGCTGTCGCTGTTGCGCGAGCTGGGGCCGGTCATCGCCGGCCTGCTGTTCGCGAGCCGGGCAGGTTCGGCAATCGCCGCCGAGATCGGCCTGATGAAGACCACCGAGCAGCTCAAGGCGATGGACATGATGGCGGTAGACCCGATCGCCCGTGTGGTGGCGCCACGGTTCTGGGGCGGCGTGCTGTCGATGCCGCTGCTCGCGGCCCTGTTCTCGGCAATGGGCATCTTCGGCGGCTGGTTGATCACCGTCGTGGTGATCGGCGTCGACGACGGCGCCTTCTGGTCGCAGATGCAGGCGACCGTCGAGTTTCGCTATGACGTGGTCAATGGTGTGATCAAGTCCTTCGTGTTCGGCGCGGTGGTGTCTTTGATCGCGGTGTTCGAGGGGTACGACTGCCAGCCCACGGCCGAGGGCGTCTCGCGGGCGATCACCCGTACCGTGGTGACCTCCGCGCTCGCCATCCTGGCGCTGGACTTTGTCCTCACTTCCTTCATGTTCCGGGGGCTATGATGAGCCGTACGACGCTCGACTTGTGGGTCGGCATTTTCGTGGCGCTGGGCTTTGCAGCGCTGATCTTTCTGGCGATGCGGGTGGCGAATTTTTCCGGTTTCGATGCCTCCACGGCCTATCGCGTAGAGGCGCCCTTCGACAACATCGGCGGGCTCAAGGTGCGCGCGCCGGTCAAGAGTTCGGGCGTGCTCGTCGGGCGGGTTGCAAGTATCCGCTTCGATACCGAGATCTATCGCGCCGTCGTGGTGCTCGAACTCGATGCGCGCTACCCTTTTCCTGCCGACACCACGGCCTCGATCCTGACCTCCGGCCTGCTTGGCGAGCAGTATGTGGGCCTGGAGGCTGGGGCCGACGTCGACATGCTCAAGGACGGCGATCGCGTCCTGATCACCCAGTCGGCCGTCGTGCTCGAGAAGCTCATCGGTCAGTTCCTCTTCGACCGCGCGGCCGATGCGCCGGCGCAGTAAGCAAACATCGTTCGGGAGAAAACAACAATGCGTACCAGACCCGTTCCCGGCCAGCGTGGCCTTGCCGTGCTTGCCGCGTCCATCGTGCTGACGACTGGCTGTGCGACCACTGCCAATCCCGACGATCCGCTCGAGGGTTACAACCGCGCGATGTTCGCCTTCAACGAGCAGGTCGACAAGGTGGTGGTCAAGCCCGCGGCCGAGGTCTATCAAGCGGTCTTGCCGCGTCCAGTGCGCACCGGCGTCGGCAACGTGCTGGGTAACCTCGCCGACCCCTGGATCGGGCTCAACAACCTGTTGCAGGGCAAGGTGGCAGAGGCGATGAGTGACTTCATGCGGTTCGCCTTCAACTCTACCTGGGGGCTGTTCGGTCTGCTCGATATCGCCAGCGAGGCCGGCCTCGCCAAGCACGATGAGGATTTGGGCCAGACGCTTGGCCGCTGGGGGGTGGGCGAGGGCGCTTACGTCGTGCTGCCCTTCTTCGGGCCGCGCACCGTGCGTGACACTGTGGCCATGCCGGCTGACATGATGGGCAACATGCCGCTGCGCATGGATCACGTGCCGACGCGCAACACGGTGCGCGCCACGCAGATCGTGCATCAGCGCTCCACCCTGCTCGGCACCGAGCGCACCCTGGATGAAAAGGCGGTCGACCGCTATGCCTTCGTGCGCGACTTCTATCTCCAGCAACGCCGTTACAAAGTCAGTGATGGACAGGTGGAGCGGGTGTACGAAGATTTCGATGAGCAGTCGGCGGTGCCGCTTGGCGATGAGGTCGACACCGCCGCAGCGGCCGCGGTCGAGCGCCTCGAGTTCGCCGAGCTCGATGCGCCGGCCTTGTCCCCAACCGATATCCGATAAAGCAAGCACATGAACAAGTTCATCACCCTCGTCTGTTTCCTCTTCGCTGGATTGCTGCCGGGCGTGGCCGCGGCGGCGGAGCCCAAGGCCCCCGATGTGCTCATCCGCGACGTCACCAACGAAGTCCTCGAGATCGTGCGCACCGATGTCGCGCTGCGCTCGGGTGACATCCGGCGCGTGGTTGAGCTGGCCGAGGCGCTCGTGCTGCCGCACTTCGATTTCCGTCGCATGACCATGCTCGCCGTGGGGCGCGATTGGCGTGACGCTTCGCCCGAGCAGCAGGCGCGCCTGATCGAGGGCTTCCGTACCCTGCTCGTGCGTACCTATGCCAATGCCTTCACCCAGTACCGTGACGAGCGTGTGGTGTTCCCGCCGTCGCGCTTTGCAGCGGCCGATACCCGCGTGCAGATCCGCACTGAGGTCGTGCGTCCGGGTGCGCAGCCGATCGGTATCGATTACATGCTCGAGAAGGGCGAGCAGGGCTGGAAGGTGTTCGACGTCGTCGTCGCCGGCGTCAGCCTGGTGACCAACTACCGCAGCAGCTTCAGCCAGGAGGTTCGAAGCGGTGGCATCGACGGCCTGATCCGCGCGCTCGAATCTCGCAACAACGCGCTCGCCACCGAGCAGGGCCTGGCGCCCGCGGGCGCGGGAGCTGCCTCGTGAGTGGAGAGGCGGCGGTGCGCGTGTTCGCACCCGTCGGTGAGCTGACCATGCAGTCGGCGCCCGCGCAGCTCGAGGAGGGGCGGCGGCTGGCGGCGGCGGGCGACCTCGTCGTCGATTTCTCTGCCGTCACCGCGGCCGATTCGTCAGCGCTCGCCTTGCTGCTCGAGTGGATGCGCTGCGCGCGGGCGGAGGGGTATGCGCTCTCGGTTCGTGGTCTGCCTGCCGGGCTGGCCAGTCTGTCACGGTTGTACGACATCGATGCATTGCTGCCTGTAGAGGGTAGCGCTTGAGCCTGCCTGCGATTCGCATCAGCGGCGTTGCCAAGCGCTACGGCACGCTTCAGGCCTTGGGTGGCGTTGACCTCGAGATCGGGCAGGGCGAGTTTTTCGGCCTGCTCGGGCCCAACGGTGCCGGGAAGACGACGCTGATCTCCGCGCTGTCCGGCCTGGTGCGCCCCGATGCGGGTAGCCTGGAGATCATGGGGCACGATGTGGTGGCCGATTACCGCAATGCTCGCCGCAACCTGGGTGTGGTGCCGCAGGAACTGGTTTTCGATCCATTCTTTTCGGTGCGTGAGCTGCTGCGCATGCAGTCGGGCTATTTCGGCATCCGCAACAACGACGACTGGATCGACGAGATCCTCGCCAGTCTGGACCTCAGCCATAAGGCGCAGGCCAACATGCGCGCGCTGTCAGGCGGCATGAAGCGACGTGTGCTGGTGGCGCAGGCCCTGGTGCACCGGCCGCCGGTGATCGTGCTCGATGAACCGACCGCGGGCGTCGACGTCGAGCTGCGCCAGGGGTTGTGGCAGTTCATCCGCAAGCTCAACCGCGACGGCCACACCATTGTCCTCACCACGCACTACCTCGAAGAGGCAGAGACCCTGTGCGGGCGCATTGCGATGCTCAAGGCGGGCAAGGTGGTGGCACTCGATACCACCGGAAATCTGTTGCGGCGTTTTGCCACGCATAGCCTGCGTGTGCGGGTCGATCAGCCCGGTGCGGCACTTGCTGCCGGGGGGCGAACGGACGCAGAGGGTTGGATCGTATTCGAGTTCGACGCCTACGCCGAGGTCGAGGGGCTGCTTGCACGCCTGCGCGAGGAGGGCGCCGGCGTGCGCGAGCTGCAGCTCGGCGAGCCTGATCTCGAGCGCGTCTTCGTTGAGGTAATGAATCGTGCCTGATGTCGAGCCTCGCGCCGTGCGTGCGCGCATCGAGCCGATGGTGGCCGAGTCGCCGCTTACCGGTTTCCGCACCCTGCTGTACAAGGAAACGCTGCGCTTCTGGAAAGTCAGCTTCCAGACCGTGGCTGCACCGGTGCTCAATGCGCTGCTGTTCCTGCTCATCTTCTCGCATGTGCTCGACCGCCATGTGACCGTGTATGGCGACGTCGCCTACACCAGCTTCCTGGTGCCCGGGCTGGTGATGATGTCGGTGCTGCAGAACGCCTTCGCCAACAGCTCGTCGTCGCTGATCCAGAGCAAGATCACCGGCAACATCATCTTCGTACTGCTGCCGCCGCTGTCCTATCGCGAGTTCTTTGCCGCTTACGTGATCGCCTCCATCCTGCGCGGGCTGATGGTCGGCGCCGGGGTCTTGCTGGTGGCAACGCCCTTCGTCGAACTGCCGATGGCTCACCCTTTGTGGGTGCTCGGCTTTGCCGTGCTGGGTGGCGCGATCCTCGGATCGTTCGGCGTGATCGCTGGCATCTGGGCCGACAAGTTCGACCAGCTCGCCGCATTCCAGAACTTCCTGATCATGCCGCTGACGATGCTGTCGGGCGTGTTCTACTCCATTCATTCGCTGCCGCAGTTCTGGCAGGACGTGTCGCATTTCAACCCGTTCTTCTTCATGATCGACGGATTCCGCTATGGGTTTTTCGGTCAATCGGACACTTCGCCCTGGCTTTCGCTCGGCGTGGTGAGCACCTGTTTCGTCGTACTCGCGGCGCTCACCCTGGCGATGCTGGCCAGGGGGTACAAGCTGCGTTCGTAAAGGATTCAAGACATGTTTGAAGCAAGCGAAGTCAAGCGCCTGATCGAGCAGGGGTTGCCCTGCGAGTTGGTCGTCATCGAGGGTGAGGATGGCGTGCATTTCCGCGGCATCGTGGTGAGCGCCGCCTTCGAGGGCAAGCCCAAGGTGCGCCAGCACCAGGCCGTCTATGCAACCCTGGGCCGATTGATGGGCAACGAGATCCACGCCCTGCAACTGCAGACCTTCACGCCCGCGCAGTGGGAAGAGGGTCGCGGCGAACTGGGGATGTGATCGCTTCATGGACAAGCTGTTGATCGAAGGCGGCGCCCGCCTGTCGGGCGAGATCGCTGTTTCCGGCGCCAAGAACGCCGCGCTGCCCATCCTGTGTACCGCGCTGCTGACTGCGGAGCCGGTGACCTATACCAATGTGCCGCAGCTCAAGGATATCGGCACCTTGCTCGCACTGCTTGCGCAGATGGGGGTGAAGGTCGAGCGCGCGGGTGACACCGTCACGCTCGACGCCTCGGGGCTCGACAACCCGGTTGCGCCTTATGACATGGTCAAGACCATGCGCGCATCCATCCTCGTGCTGGGTCCCCTGGTGGCACGCTGCGGCGAGGCGCGGGTGTCGCTGCCGGGGGGGTGTGCGATCGGCGCCCGTCCGGTTGACCAGCATATCAAGGGCCTGCAGGCGATGGGTGCCGAGGTCCGGGTCGAGCATGGCTATGTGCATGCGACCGTGCCGCGCCTCAAGGGTGCGCGTCTGTTCACCGACATGGTGACGGTGACCGGGACGGAGAACCTCATGATGGCGGCCGTGCTCGCCGATGGCGTCACCGTCATCGAGAATGCCGCGCGCGAACCCGAGGTTCTCGATCTGGCCAACTGCCTGGTGGCGATGGGTGCGCAGATCTCCGGCGCGGGCAGCGACGTCATCCGCATTCGCGGCGTCGAGCGCCTGCATGGTGCGACCCATCGCATCATGCCTGACCGTATCGAGACCGGCACCTATCTGTGCGCGGCCGCGGCCACCGGCGGTTCGGTGCGGCTCACCGGGACCTCGTCGTGCTACCTCGACGCGGTCATAGACAAGCTCATGGATGCCGGCTGCGAGGTTGTGTCCGAGCGTGACGCGATCCGCCTGTCGGCGCCGTCAAGGCTCAACGCGGTGAGTCTGCGTACTGCGCCCTATCCGGCCTTTCCGACCGACATGCAGGCGCAGTTCATGGCCATCAACTGCGTGGCCAATGGTGTGGCGATGATCCGCGAGACCATCTTCGAGAACCGCTTCATGCATGCGGTCGAGTTGCAGCGCCTGGGGGCCGATATCCGTATCGACGGCAATACCGCGGTGGTGCAAGGGGTGGCGAAGCTCGAGGGGGCGACGGTGATGGCGACCGACCTGCGTGCCTCGGCCTCGTTGGTCGTGGCCGGCCTGGTGGCGGAAGGCGAAACCACGATCGAGCGCATCTACCATCTCGACCGCGGCTACGAGCGCCTTGAGGAGAAGCTCGCTGCGCTGGGGGCGAAGGTCAGGCGCTTGGGCTGATCCGCGCGCCAAGGCAGCTCTGCTTGCGCGCCCTCGGACCTGGATCAATGGTCTGTGGGCGCTGCGGTCGAAGTTCGCGCGGTCAGAGTTCGTATTCGCCGTTCGCCTCGGGCTGCCACGTAACCTCGAGTACCTTGAGGTGCAGCGCCTTGCCGTCGGGTGTGATCCAGTCGATCGACTGCCCGGCGGACAGACCGAGGAGTGCGCTGCCAGCGGGCGAGAAGATCGATACGCGCTGTGCCTCGGCGTTGGCGTCCTTGGGGTAGGCGAGCGTCAGTTCGTACTCACGGCCCGTGCCTTCCTCGCGGAAACGGGCGCGGCTGTTCATGGTGATGACGTCGGCCGGCATGTCCTGCGGTTCGCGCACGTCGGCACGCTCGAGCTCCGCGCGCAGGCCGTCCAGGTCGCTGCGGCTGCGGAAGGCGGGGAGGGTAAGCAGGCCCTCGAGGCGTTCGAGGTCGTTGCTGGAGACGATGATCGACGGTTTCATGGTACGGGCTTCCTGCAAGCGGGGTTCGCCGGCCATACGGCTGTAATGGGGGCGAAGCAAAAGAAAAGGCCGAACCGCCACTTGCGGTTCAGCCAGTCGAGGCAGAGGTTAACAGATGCGGCGCCGGGTTACAATGCGCACTCGACCAGACCAAGGCTTTTCACGTGTCCAGCATCACGCTCGCCCTGTCCAAGGGGCGCATCTTCGAAGAAACCCTGCCGCTGCTCGCTGCAGCGGGCATCGTACCAACCGACAATCCGGAGTCTTCGCGCAAGCTCATCATCGGTACCAACCGGCCCGACGTGCGCCTGGTCATCGTGCGCGCGACCGACACGCCGACCTACGTCCAGTATGGTGCAGCCGACCTCGGTATCGCGGGCAAGGACGTGCTCATCGAGCATGGCGGTGCAGGACTCTACCAGCCGCTGGATCTCAATATCGCCAGGTGCCGCCTGTGCGTTGCGGTACAAAAGGGCTTCGACTATGCGGCGGCCACGCGTCCAGGAGGGCGCATCCGCGTTGCCACCAAGTACATCAATGCCGCCAAGGCGCACTTTGCCGGCAAGGGCATGCATGTTGACCTGATCAAGCTCTACGGTTCGATGGAGCTTGCGCCCCTGGTCGGGCTGGCCGATGCCATCGTCGATCTGGTGTCGACTGGCGGCACGCTGCGTGCCAACAATCTGGAAGAGGTCGAGGACATCATGCCGATCAGCTCGCGCCTGATCGTCAATCAGGCCTCGCTGAAACTCAAGCGCGATCTGCTGCAGCCGGTACTCGAAGCGTTTTCCGGCGCGATCAAACCGTAAGGACTGTTTCATGAGCCAGACGCCCATCCGCCGCCTCGATGCGCGCGAGCCCGAATTCCTGTCCACGCTCGATGCCCTGCTCGCTTTCGAATCCGAGGCCGACGAGCGCATCGATGCCGCGGTGACCGAGATCCTGCGCGCGGTGCGCGCTACCGGCGACGCTGCGGTGGTGGAGTACACCCGACGCTTCGATGGCCTGGATGTGCATTCGATGGGGGCTCTGGAGTTGCCGCGGACGGAGTTGCATGCGGCCCTGGACAGTCTGGCGTCCGCGCAGCGCGAGGCGCTCACCATCGCCGCTGATCGCGTGCGCATCTACCACGAGCGCCAGAAGGGCGAATCCTGGGAGTTTGCCGAAGCCGATGGCACTCGCCTGGGACAGAAGGTGACACCGCTCGATCGCGTTGGTCTTTATGTGCCGGGTGGGCGTGCGTCCTACCCGAGCTCGGTGCTGATGAACGCGATCCCGGCCAAGGTGGCTGGCGTCGGCGAGCTGATCATGGTGGTGCCCACGCCGCGTGGCGAGAAGAACCCGTTGGTGCTGGCTGCTGCGGCCATTACCGGCGTGGATCGTGTCTTCACCATCGGCGGCGCGCAGGCAGTGGCGGCGTTGGCCTATGGCACGCAGACCATCCCGCAGGTGGACAAGATCGTCGGTCCGGGAAACGCCTATGTGGCCGAGGCCAAGCGTCGGGTGTTCGGTACCGTCGGCATCGACATGGTCGCAGGGCCCTCGGAAGTGCTGATCATCTCGGATGGCTCGGGGCATGCGGACTGGGTGGCGATGGATCTCTTCGCCCAGGCTGAACATGATGAGCTTGCGCAGTCCATCTTGCTGTGCACCGATGTGGCCTTCATTGACGCGGTGCATGAAGCGATCGATCGGCTGCTGCCGACCATGCCGCGCCGCGATACGATCGCCAAGTCGCTGGCCAATCGTGGTGCACTCATTCACGTTGATAGCCTGGAGCAGGCCTGCGCCATCGCCAACCGGATCGCGCCCGAGCATCTCGAGCTGTCGATGGATAACGCCGAGGTCTGGATCGACCGCATCCGTCATGCTGGCGCGATTTTCGTCGGCCACTGGGCGGTGGAGGCGCTGGGTGACTACTGCGCCGGCCCCAATCATGTGCTGCCGACCATGCGGAGTGCGCGCTTCTCGTCGCCGCTCGGCACCTACGACTTCCAGAAGCGCACCAGCATCGTGAATATCTCGCAGGCCGGGGCGCAGCACCTGGGCAAGGTCGCGTCCATTCTTGCTCATGGCGAAGGCCTGCAGGCGCATGCGCGCTCGGCGGAGATGCGGCTGAAGGTTTGACCCCGGCGGCGGCTCCAGGCCGCCGGCCAGGTTCAGGGCCGCTTCAGCGGCCGAGAATGTCCCTCAGCGCGTCGACCAGAATACCGCACTGTTCGTCCGTGCCGATCGTGATGCGCATGAACTGATCGATGCGCGCAGCCTTGAAGTGGCGCACGATGATTGCGCGCTTGCGCAGCTCCGCGGTCAGCTCGGCGCCGTCGCGACCGGGATGGCGGGCGAAGATGAAGTTCGCCGCTGATGGCAGCACCTCGAAGCCCAGTGCCTGCATGCTGGTCACCAGCTTCTCGCGAGTTGCGATCACCTTGGCGCAACTGTCCTGGAAGTGGGCCTCGTCCGCTACCGATGCCACTGCGCCCGCCGTCGCCAGGCGGTCGAGCGGGTAGGAGTTGAAACTGTCCTTGACCCGCTCCAGGCCCTCGATCAGGTCGACATGGCCTACGGCGTAGCCGACGCGCAGGCCTGCCAGAGAACGGCTCTTGGAGAAAGTGTGGGTGACGAGCAGGTTGGGGTGGCGGTCGATCAGCGTGATCGCGCTCTCGCCGCCGAAGTCCACATAGGCTTCGTCCACGACCACCACGACGTCCGGGTTGCCGGCGACGATGCGCTCGACGTCGACGAGTGCGAGCGGCATGCCGGTGGGTGCATTGGGGTTGGGGAATATGATTGCCCCCGGACGCTCGTCGCCCTGGGGCAGGTAGTCCTCGACTCGGATCGAGAAATCGTCAGCAAGCGGGATGGTGCGTTGTGCGATGCCATACAGCCCGCAATACACCGGATAGAAGCTGTAGGTGATATCCGGGAACCACAGCGCGCGCTCGTGCTTGAGCAGCGCCATGAACGCGTGTGCCAGCACTTCGTCCGAGCCGTTGCCGACGAAGATCTGTTGCGGCTGCACGCCATGACGACGGGCGAGCGCCGACTTGAGCGCATCGCTGTTGGGGTCGGGGTAGAGGCGCAGGCCGTCGCTGGTCGCCGCGCGGATCGCCTCCAGCGCCTTGGGTGAGGGGCCGTAGGGATGCTCATTGGTGTTGAGCTTGACCAGGTTGTCGAGCTTGGGCTGTTCGCCCGGAACGTAGGGGGTCAGGCCGTGGACGACGGCGCTCCAGAAGCGGCTCATGCGGATTGGGCTCGGTGCAGGCGGCAAGCCTGTTGGATCTGCGGGCGGATTGGGCTGCGTCTGCCATAGCCAGGCGCCATCACGGCGATGGATTGTGCATTGCAGCCAAGTTGTCGGGCGATGTTATCATGCTCCGAACCTTACATTCTCCAGCCTCCAGTCAGTCATGCGGCAAGCCGAAGTCACTCGCAATACACTCGAAACAAAGATCACCGTGCGCATCGACCTCGATGGCAGCGGCAAGGGTAAGCTCGACACCGGGGTGCCCTTCTTCGATCACATGCTCGACCAGATCGTGCGCCATGGCCTGATCGATCTGGACATCCATTGCGAAGGCGATACCCATATCGACGACCACCACACCGTCGAGGATGTCGGTATCACGCTCGGCCAGGCCTTTGCCAAGGCGCTGGGTGACAAGAAGGGGTTGCGTCGCTACGGGCACGCCTACGTGCCGTTGGATGAGGCCTTGTCGCGCGTGGTGGTGGATTTCTCCGGGCGCCCGGGGCTGCACTACTTCGTCGAGTACACCCGCGCCCGCATCGGCAACTTCGATGTGGATCTGGCGCGCGAGTTCTTCCAGGGCTTCGTCAATCATGCCGGGGTTACGGTGCACATCGACAACCTGCGTGGCGACAACGCCCACCATCAGTGCGAGACCGTGTTCAAGGCCTTTGCGCGTGCCCTGCGCATGGCAGCCGAGCACGACGAGCGTGCCGCCGGCACCATTCCCTCGACCAAGGGCGCGCTCTGAGTCGCTTTCGCATCGCTTCGCGGCCCACGGCAGCGGCCGCCCACCCGTTCAACTGCGAGTCAAACCGATGACCACCGTGGCCATCCTCGATTACGGCATGGGTAATCTGCGCTCCGTCGCCAAGGCGATCGAGCATGTGGCGCCCGGCCATGAAGTCTTCGTTACGTCCGATCCCGCGCGCGTCGCTGCTGCAGAGCGCGTCGTCTTTCCCGGTCAGGGAGCCATGCCCGATTGCATGCGTGAATTGGATGTCCGCGGTTTGCGTCCCGCGGTGATGCAGGCTGCTGCCAGCAAGCCCTTCCTGGGGATCTGCATCGGCCAGCAGATGTTGTTCGATCACAGCGCGGAAGGCGACGTCCCTGGGCTCGGCATTCTGCGCGGCGAGGTCGTCCGCTTTCCCGATGCGGCCATGCAGGGGGCGGACGGCTTGCGCCTGAAGGTTCCGCACATGGGCTGGAACGAGGTCTGGCAGCGCCAGCCGCACCCGATGTGGGACGGCATTCCCGATGGTGAGCGCTTCTATTTCGTGCACAGCTATTTCGTTGCGCCGGCCGATGACGACATCGTTGCTGCCCAGACCGATTACGGCCTTCGCTTTACCAGTGCGGTAGCGCGGGCTAATATCTTCGCCGCCCAGTTCCACCCGGAAAAGAGCGCCGCAGCGGGCTTGCGCCTGCTCGCCAATTTCATCCGCTGGCAGCCCTGAGCGCCGGATCCGACCCACTTTCAGTCACACTATATCTCCCGGTATGCTGCTCATTCCCGCCATCGACCTCAAGGACGGTCACTGCGTGCGCCTGAAGCAAGGCGAAATGGACGACGCCACGGTCTTCTCCGAAGATCCGGGCGCCATGGCGCGCCACTGGCTCGACGCCGGTGCCCGTCGTCTGCACCTGGTGGACCTCAACGGCGCCTTTGCCGGCAAGCCCAAGAACGGCGCTGCGATTCGTGCGATCACCGACGTGGTCGGCGAAGACATTCCCGTGCAGCTCGGGGGTGGGATTCGTGATCTCGATACCATCGAGCACTACCTCGACAACGGCATCAGCTACGTCATCATCGGCACTGCCGCGGTCAAGAATCCCGGCTTTCTGCACGACGCCTGCAGTGCCTTTCCAGGGCACATCATCGTCGGTCTGGATGCCAAGGACGGCAAGGTGGCGGTCGACGGCTGGTCCAAGCTCACGGGGCACGACGTCGTCGATCTGGCGAAGAAGTTCGAGGACTACGGTGTCGAGTCGGTGATCTACACCGACATCGGCCGCGACGGCATGCTGTCGGGCGTCAATATCGAGGCCACCGTGCGGTTGGCACGTGCGCTGCGCATACCGGTCATCGCCAGCGGCGGCATCACCGACATGCGCGACATCGATGCGCTGTGTGCGGTCGAGGAGGAAGGCATCCTCGGCGCCATTACCGGGCGGGCGATCTACGAAGGCACGCTCGACTTCGCTGCCGCCCAGGCGCGTGCAGACGAGCTCAACGGTGTGACCGAATGATTCTTCCGAGCGAGCGCAGCTGATGTTGGCCAAGCGCATCATTCCCTGCCTGGACGTGAAGTCCGGGCGTGTGGTCAAGGGCGTAAATTTCGTTGAGCTGCGCGATGCAGGCGATCCTGTCGAGATCGCCCGCCGCTACGACGAGCAAGGCGCGGACGAGATCACCTTCCTCGACATCACGGCCAGTTCCGACGATCGCGACATCATTCTCCACGTCGTCGAGCAGGTCGCAGAGCAGGTGTTCATTCCGCTCACTGTCGGCGGCGGTGTACGTGTGGTCGAGGACGTGCGTCGTTTGCTCAATGCCGGTGCCGACAAGGTGAGCATGAACACTGCGGCCGTCAACAACCCCCAGCTCGTGCACGACGCTTCGAGCAAGGTGGGCAGCCAGTGCATCGTGGTCGCAATCGACGCCAAGCAGACGGCGCCGGGCAGATGGGAAGTGTTCACCCATGGCGGGCGCAACAACACCGGGCTGGACGCCATCGAATGGGCGCGCAAGGTCGAGGCCCTGGGGGCGGGTGAGATCCTGCTCACCAGCATGGACCGCGATGGCACCAAGAGCGGCTTCGATCTGGCCTTGACACGGGCAGTGTCCGACGCGGTCCGCATTCCGGTGATCGCCAGCGGAGGCGTCGGCAGCCTCGAGCACCTTGCCGAGGGCGTTTCCGAGGGGCGTGCGGATGCGGTGCTGGCGGCGAGCATCTTCCATTTCGGACAGCACACCGTGCGCGAGGCCAAGGAATTGATGCGTGCGCGAGGTATCGAGGTGAGACTGTGAGTGAGCACACGCGCTGGTTGAACGAGGTGCAGTGGGATGAGCATGGCCTGGTGCCGGTGATCGCCCAGGAGGCCGCAACGGGCGACGTGCTGATGTTCGCCTGGATGAACCGCGAAGCGCTGCAGCGTACCGCGGAGACCGGCGAAGCCATCTACTGGTCACGTTCGCGCCGTAAGCTGTGGCACAAGGGGGAAGAGTCCGGGCATGTGCAGAAGGTGCTCGACATCCGCATCGATTGCGACAACGACGTCGTGTTGTTGAAGATCGAGCAGGTTGGCGGGATCGCTTGCCATACCGGCCGGCACAGCTGCTTCTTCCAGAAGTATTTCGCAGATGGCCGCTGGGAGGCTGTCGAACCGGTTTTGAAAGACCCGCAGGAGATCTACAAATGATCGATATCGAAGTGCTGCATCGTGTGTCCGACACCCTGGCCGCGCGCAAGAAGGCCGATCCTGACTCCTCCTACGTCTCCAGCCTGTACCAGAAAGGGACGGATGCGATCTGCAAGAAAGTTGCCGAGGAGGCTGCAGAGACCATCATGGCGGCCAAGGACAAGGACATGCTGCACCTTGTTTGGGAAGTGACCGACCTGTGGTTCCACTCCATGGTCCTGCTTGCCCACAACGGCCTGTCGGTGGACGACGTGCTCGCCGAGTTCCGTCGTCGCGAGGGCGTGTCCGGCATCGACGAGAAGAAGTCGCGGACGGCTTGAGGGGGCGCGATGAGCGAGTGCATCTTCTGCCGTATCGTCCGCGGCGAGATTCCGTCGAAGAAGGTGTATGAAGACGAGCACGTCTACGCCTTTCACGACATCAATCCGGTTGCTCCCGTGCATGTTCTGGTCGTCCCGAAGCAGCATGTCGACTCCATGGCCCACCTGACGGCGGAACATGAGGTGGCAATGGGGCGTCTGATGGTTGCGGCCGGGCAGATTGCCCGTGATCAAGGATGCACCGACGGCTTCCGGACCATCATCAACACCGGAAGGGTTGGTTTGCAGGAGGTGTATCATCTGCACCTTCATATTCTGGGCGGCGCGGATCCCCTGCCGCCCATGTTGAAGCGTTAAGGAGAGCGGTATGGGTTCTTTCAGCATCTGGCACTGGCTGATCGTGCTGGTCATCGTCCTGCTGGTGTTCGGCACCAAGAAGCTGCGCAACATCGGCTCTGATCTCGGTGGGGCAGTCAAGGGCTTCAAGGACGGCATGAAGGAAGGCGATGCCGACGCAGCTTCGCAGCAGAAGATTGCTGGCGATGGCAGGACGATAGAAGGCGAAGCGCGGGAGAAGGTCGACAAGACCCAGTCCTGAGCTTCGCGACTCGAAGCAGGAGGGGCGCCCTGACGGGAGCGCCCCTTCGTTTTACTGCGGTGCGCATCCGGTGCGCCGCGTATCGAGCGGGCGGACATGTTCGATTTCGGTTTTACTGAACTCATGGTGATCGGCGTCGTGCTGCTGGTCGTGGTCGGGCCTGAGCGCCTGCCCAAGGTCGCGCGCACGGCGGGTCATGTGCTCGGACGAGTGCAGCGCTACGTGTCGGACGTGAAATCCGACATACAGCGCGAAATGCAGCTCGAGGAGCTCAAGAAGCTGCAGGAGCAGGTCAAGCAGCAGGCGCAGGAGCTCGAGTCCTCGGTGCGCTCCGGGGTCGCGGGTGTCGAGTCCGAGGTCGGGCGTACCGCGGAGGAGTTGCGCACGATGCTGCCCGACGGCAATCCGGTGGCGCCTGCGGACAGCGCGACAGTGCCGCCATCGGTGGCCGGCGGTGACACGTCGCCTGTCGCGGGTGCAGAGGCCGGACCGCAACTCGAGCTTGGCCTGGATGCCGCAGCGCGTGAGTCAGCCAACGCAGACAAGACAAAGGCATGAGCGCACAACAGGAAACTTTCATCGCCCACCTCATCGAGCTGCGCGACCGGCTGATCCGCGCGCTGCTTGCGGTGATCGTCGTCTTCGTTTGCCTGATGCCCTGGGCGGGAGACATCTACGACATCCTCGCGCGACCGATGATGAATACCCTCCCTGAGGGGACCAACATGATCGCCACCGGCGTGGTCACGCCGTTCTTCGTTCCGGTGAAAGTGACGATGATGGTCGCTTTCGTGTTTGCACTGCCATGGGTGCTCTATCAGGCGTGGGCCTTCATCGCCCCGGGCCTGTATGCGCATGAAAAGCGCATGGCGCTGCCTCTGGTGCTGGGTAGCACGCTGCTGTTTCTCATCGGCATGGCGTTCTGCTACTTCTTCGTGTTCGGCATGGTGTTCAAGTTCATCGCCGAGTTTGCGCCGAAGAGCATCGTGCCCGCGCCGGACATCGAACAGTACCTGTCCTTCGTGATGTCGATGTTCCTCGCTTTCGGCATCACCTTTGAGGTGCCGGTGGCGGTGATCCTGATGGTGAAGGCCGGCATTGTGGACGTCGCCAAGCTCAAGGAGGCCCGCCCCTATGTCATCGTGGGCGCGTTCGTGATCGCAGCGATCGTCACGCCGCCCGATGTGATTTCGCAGTTCATGCTGGCAGTGCCGATGTGCCTGCTCTACGAACTCGGGATCATCCTCGCCGGCTGGATGAGCAAATCTTCGCCGCAGGCCGCAGCCGCAGCGGATTACGTGCCGCCGTCGATTGCGGGCGGGGACAGCGAGGTGGGCCGAATCGAGGCCAAGGACGGCGAGCGCGACAAGGGTTGATCCGGGCTGCACACCCCGCCCAGCCAGGACGCTGAAAGTTCTCAGCGACTGGGCTGTGGTGTCGGCCGGCGGCCGATCTCCACGCCAAGCTCGATCTCCTGGCCGCCCCTGCGGATGCGGAACGTGGCCTCACGTCCCGGCGGCAGTGCGGCAACCATGTCGAGCATGGTCTTCGGATCGCGCACTGCGGCACCGTCCAGCTCGATCAGCACGTCACCCGGGCGTATGCCTGCGCGCTCGGCCGGGCTGCCCCGCAGTACACCGGCAATCAGCGTGCCACGCGCGTCCGCAAAGCCGAAGGATTCGGCCAGCTCGGGGGTAAGGTCCTGGATTTCCACGCCGACCCAGCCGCGAATGACCTCCCCCGTGGAAACAATCTGCGTCAAGACGTTGCGTGCGATCGATACCGGGATGGCGAAGCCGATGCCGAGCGAGCCTCCCGAGCGCGAGTATATGGCCGTGTTGATGCCGACCAGGTGGCCGGCGCTGTCGACCAGTGCGCCGCCCGAGTTGCCCGGGTTGATGGCCGCGTCGGTCTGGATGTAGTTCTCGAAGGTGTTGATGCCGAGCTGGCTGCGGCCGAGTGCCGAGACGATGCCCATGGTTACGGTCTGGCCGACGCCGAAGGGGTTGCCAATCGCCAGCACGACGTCACCCACGCTGAGGCTGTCGCTGGCCGACAGGGTGATGGCGGGTAGCTGCCCGCCGGTGTCGACGCGCAACACGGCGAGGTCGGTTTCGGGGTCACGGCCGATCAACTGGGCCGGATACTTGCGGCCATCGTTGAGCGCGACCTCGATCGCATCGGCGGTTTCGATAACGTGGTTATTGGTCAGCACGTAGCCGTCAGGGCTGACGATCACCCCCGAGCCAAGGCCTGACTCGCGCTGGTTTGGGCTGTTGCCCGGGCGCTCGCCGAAGAAATGACGGAACAGGGGATCGTCGAACAGGGGATGGCGTTGGCTGCGCCCAGCCTTGCTGGTGAAGATGTGGACCACCGCAGGCATCGATTGCTGTGCGGCCTGGGCATACGAGCCGGTGGCTGGCGTGCGCTCGCCTGTGCTCGGTGCCTCGAGGATCGCGATCACGGAGGCAGGCGTCGCGCCGCGCAGCCATTCGGGCTTGAGCGTGTTGAGGACGAACAGGACCGCGACGCTGATGGTCACGGCCTGGGCGAAAATGAGCCACAAGCGGCGCATAATTGAGACTCTTGGAACGACGGCCTCCTGGAGGCCGGGACGGTTGTGATGGGGGCGCTGGCCAGCCCCTTCGACCAAAGGAGATTGCATGCAACTGTCGGAGCTCAGGGATTACCTCGATACCCTGCTCGATGCGCCGCGGCTGAAGGATTATTGCCCAAACGGTCTGCAAGTGGAAGGACGCGCCGAGGTCGCGCGCGTGCTGTGCGGCGTCACCGCCAGCCAGGCGCTGCTGGACCACGCGGTGGCGGGTGGATATGACGCGGTGTTCGTCCATCATGGATACTTCTGGAAGGGCGAGGATGGCCGGATCTGCGGGATCCGCCGTCAGCGCCTGCGTACCCTGCTGGCAAACGATGTCAGCCTCTTTGCCTATCACCTGCCGCTTGATGTTCACCCGGAGCTGGGCAACAACGCCCAGCTGGCGCAGGTCATGGGGTGGCAGGCCGAAGGTCGGTTTGCCGACCAGGATCTGGGGTGGATCGGCCGTGTCGCGCCCCCCCAGGGGCCGGTCGGTGCCTCTGTGCTGGCGCGCGAGATCGCGCACAGGCTGGGGCGTTTGCCGCTGCTGGTGGGGGATGGCGAGCGTATCGTTCGCCGTGTCGCCTGGTGCACCGGAGGGGCGCAAGGCTATTTCGAGCAGGCGATCCTCGCGGGGGCAGATGTTTTTGTATCCGGCGAGATTTCCGAGCAGACTGTGCATCTTGCGCGCGAGTCGGGCGTGCCCTACATCGCCGCAGGACACCATGCCACCGAGCGTTATGGTGCGCGTGCGATTGCCGCGCACCTGAGCGCCCTGCCGGGGCTGACGGCGGATTTCGTCGATCTCGACAATCCCGTCTGAGCGCTCAGTTCGTGGCGCTCGGCGTCGCAAGCGTCATTCGGCTGAGGGGGGAGGCGGGCGGAACGGGCCGAGCTCGTCTTCGAGGATCGCCGACAGCAGCAGGATCTCGTCGATGACCGGGAACGGGAAGCCGTTACGGCTGCCATCCCGGTTGTCGCGCAGCAGCACCTCGAGGAACTGCTGGCATTCAGGCGTGCGCCATGACTTCTCGAGCTTGGTGGCGATGTGCGGGTAATCTTCTAGGCTCGCTTCAACGGCGCGCAAGGCGTCGTAGTTCTGCCAATACACGGTATTGACGTTGAAGGTGCGGTGCAGCTCGTTCGCGATCGCGTCGAACTCGGCGCGCAGACCGGCCGCGCGATAGACCTCGAGCAGCTTGAGCCAGGGCGTGATGGCCTGCTTCGGGTTACCGCGGATGAACTCGGCCAGGGTTTCGGCAGCGCCGTGAAGGCGGCCGAAGCTCATCATGATGTCGGCGAGTTCGACGGCCGACTTGTGCTCGTCGTTCAGGTCCAGGTTGGAGTCCACTTTCGTGCCGATCGACTGCTCGACGACTGCGTGCGGGTTCCAATCGACCAGGCTCATGGGACCTTCTGGTACGGACGGGGCCACCGTTGGCGGTGGGCTGTCCGCGGTTCTGGCCTGCAGGCGCGCGAGTGCGGCGTCGGCCGCGGGCGCCTGGGTGTGGATGGCTGTATGCGGCGAGCCGACGGTTGACGCGGGCGTGCGTCGGCGGCGCAGCAGGGCCAGGGTCAGCAGCAGGGCCGCGAGCGCGAGTCCGCCGATGAGGTAACGGTCTTGGTTCGGGTCGGCAACGCGCGCCAAGGGGGGTGAAGGCGGCGCTGCAGGGGCAGTGGCCGCTACGGCCGGCGTCGCGGCCACTGCCGGCGGTGCCACCAGCGGCGCCGGGGGCTGTGGTGCAGCCACGGGAGCGGTGTCGAGCGCGCGGATGCGTGCCTCCAGGCGCGCCTGCAGCTCTTCAAGCTCCTTGATCCGCGCCAGCAACTCCATCTCGACGATGATGCTGCGGTCGATCGCCGCGGCAAGTTCGCGCTCGCGCGCCTGTACGTCGAGAGGAACTGCGGTCCCGCCCGGGGCGGTCTTGCGCTGAGCCCCGGGGGACACCGCCTTGTCGACTTCGACGCGATCCTGCGCCACGCGTGCAGCACTGCTCGCGGCGGCGGGCCGAGGTGCGCGGGCTGCCGCTGCCTTGGGGGGGGTGGAGGGGGCGGAGCCCGAGAGTCGGCGAAGGTCCGGAACCAGGACAGCCGTCCCTGTCGGCAGGGGGCGTCGTCGCGAGGCGTCGTCGGGGAACAGGTCGGGGTTTGCGCCCGCAGTAGCGCGGATGAAACGGCTGCGCGCTCCGGTGTCGTCCGGATAGAGTGCGTGGGCAAGTGACTCGAGCGACTCTCCAGGCGCCGTGTTCCAGGTGCGCACGTTGGCGGGCGCGACGGCTGCGGGACGGGCCGGGCGGGCTGTCTGCACGGAGGGAGGGGGCGCTGCGGGCGTGATCTGTGCAGGGCTGATTGCGCTGGAAGGATACGGCAGGAGCAGGGTGTACTCGCGGCGCAGGCGCGATTCGCACACGTTCTCGATTACCAGGGTGACGATGGGGTCGTTGACGGGGCGGTTGCGCGTCACGACCAGTCGTGCGCTTGCGCCCGTGCCTGCGACTGCGGTCCGTGCCCCGGTCAACTGCGGCAACTCGGATGAGGCCCCCGTCGCTGCAGCGACCTGAAAACAGCCTGCGGCATCGCGCCCTTGGCCGCTGAGCGGGATCTCCACCCTGAAGGGTTCCCCGATTGCGGAGAGTGCCTGGGGTTCGCCGAGGACAAAGGCATGTGCTGGTGCAATGCCGGTCAGGGCGAGGGCGATGACGAGAGCGAGAGTCGTACGTTGGGTCTTCATGTTCCGCGCATCCGGCGGGAGATCGATTCCGGGGTTGTAACAGACTCTTGGTATGTGTTCCAGCGTCGCCGTCACGCAGGGTATGAAGAAATGTGCCAAGACGTGATGTTTTGGGGGGTTGCGCGCTTGATTCGACCGCTGCGAGGTCGCCCGCGGCCTGGCTCCGGGTGTGCGGCGAAATGGTTTAAGATGCGGCAATCCATACGCTAGCGTACGCTGAGGACCGCAATGCCCCTTAATGCCCCCGCGGTGCCGCGCAGGCGCCTTCACACCCGGCGCATCGAAGTCGAAGGCTTCTTGCGAGACGACGGCCTGTACGAACTCGAGGCCTCGCTGACCGACGTCAAGGATGTCGATTACCCGATTGCGTCCGGTCTGCGCCCGGCTGGCGAGCCGGTGCATCTGATGCGTGTGCGCATCACCATCGACCACAGTTTCGACATCGTCGATGCCGAGGCCTGTTCGGACGGCGTGCCCTATCCGGGGATGTGCGACACGATCGGGCCTGTCTATCGCGGCTTGATCGGCCTGAACCTGGTGCGCGGCTTTCGTCGCACGGTGGGCGAAATGTTCGCCGACGTGCGCGGCTGTACTCATCTAACCGAAATGCTTCTGTCCTTGCCGACCGCGGCAATCCAGACCTTTGCAACCTTCCGGCGCGATAACGAGGATGACGGTGTGAAGCCCTTCCAGCTCGATCGTTGTCATGCGCTCGAGACCTCGGCGGCAGCGGTCCGCGCCTACTATCCCAGATGGTACCGTGCGCAGCCCGGCAAGGAGCGGGCAGGGGGCTGAGCGGCCGTACGCCGGCCGGCCCTGTGCACTGCGCAAAACTGGTTATAATTATGGAGTCTTGCGGGCGTGGCGCGTGTGTTGCGTGCGTGCCGCGGGTCGGGTCGGGGGGTCCCGATTCTTGGCGGCGGGCGACGGTCGAGGGAGACGGCGCCGGTCGTGGAGCGCGCGCTCCGAAGCATGCCATCAACCTGTTTGCGGCGGGTCGGCCGTCGCGACTTAGAACGAAGGGCAACCATGAAGATTCATGAGTATCAGGCAAAAGAAGTACTGAGAAAGTACGGTGTCGTCACGCCGCGAGGCATCCATTGCACCAGCGTCGATGACGCGGTCAAGGCAGCACAGGAGCTCGGCGGCAAGATCTGGGTGGTCAAGGCCCAGATCCACGCTGGCGGTCGCGGCAAGGGCGGTGGTGTCAAGGTCGCCAAGTCGCTGGACGAAGTGCGCCAGTACGCGTCCCAGATCCTCGGCATGCAACTGATCACCCACCAGACCGGCCCCGAAGGCCAGAAGGTGCGCAACCTCCTGATCGAGGAAGGCGCCGACATCCAGCACGAATACTACGTCGCTGCCCTGACTGACCGTGCCACGCAGAAGGTCGCCATCATGGCCTCGTCCGAAGGCGGCATGGACATCGAGGAAGTCGCTCACAACACGCCCGAGAAGATCATCAAGGTCTTCGTCGATCCGCTGGTCGGCCTCACCGACGAGCAGGCGCTGCTGCTGGTCAAGGGCATCGGCATGCCGGAGGCTTCGGCTGCCCAGGCCGTGGATGCGCTCAAGAAGCTCTACACCTGCTACATGGAAACCGACGCCTCGCTGGCCGAGATCAACCCGCTGATCCACGAGGGTGACGGTACGGTGAAGGCGCTCGACGCCAAGTTCAACTTCGATTCCAACGCGCTCTATCGTCACCCCGAGATCGTCGCCTACCGCGACCTCGACGAAGAGGATGCCGACGAGATCGAAGCCTCCAAGTTCGACCTGGCCTACATCAGCCTCGATGGCAACATCGGCTGCCTGGTCAACGGTGCCGGCCTGGCCATGGCCACCATGGACACCATCAAGCTGTTCGGCGCAGAGCCGGCCAACTTCCTGGACGTCGGCGGCGGCGCAACCACCGAGAAGGTCACCGAAGCCTTCAAGATCATGCTCAAGAACCCCAAGGTCAAGGGCATCCTGGTCAACATCTTCGGTGGCATCATGCGCTGCGACACCATTGCCACCGGCGTGGTCGCTGCAGCCAAGGAAGTTCATCTCTCCGTCCCGCTCGTGGTGCGCATGAAGGGCACCAACGAAGACCTCGGCAAGAAGATCCTCGCCGAGTCGGGTCTGCCGATCATCACCGCCGACACGATGGCGGAAGCTGCGACCAAGATCGTCGCTGCGGTCAAGTAAGGAGAGCTTCGAATGTCCATCCTGATCAACAAAGACACCAAGGTCATCACTCAGGGCATCACTGGCAAGACCGGTCAGTTCCACACCGAGAAGTGCCAGGAGTACGCCAACGGCAAGAACTGCTTCGTTGCCGGCGTTAACCCGAAGAAGGCCGGCGAGAAGATCTTCGACATCCCCATCTACGCCTCGGTCAAGGAAGCCGCCGCCGAGACCGGTGCTACCGTGTCGGTCATCTACGTGCCGCCCGCGGGTGCTGCCGATGCCATCTGGGAAGCCTGCGAGGCCGATCTCGACCTGGCGATCTGCATCACCGAAGGCATCCCGGTTCGCGACATGCTGGTCGTGCGCAACAAGATGAAGCAGAAGGTCGCCGCTGGCGGCAAGGAAACCCTGCTGCTGGGCCCCAACTGCCCCGGCCTGATCACGCCCGACGAGATCAAGATCGGCATCATGCCCGGCCACATCCACCGCAAGGGCCGCATCGGTGTCGTGTCGCGTTCTGGCACGCTGACCTATGAAGCCGTTGCCCAGCTCACCGAAATTGGCCTGGGCCAGTCCTCGGCGGTCGGCATCGGCGGCGACCCGATCAACGGTCTCAAGCACATCGACGTGATGCGCATGTTCAACGACGATCCTGATACCGACGCGGTCATCATGATCGGCGAGATCGGTGGCCCGGACGAGGCGGAAGCCGCGCTGTGGTGCAAGGAAAACATGAAGAAGCCGATCGTCGGCTTCATCGCTGGCGTCACCGCCCCGGCTGGCAAGCGCATGGGCCACGCCGGTGCGCTGATCTCCGGCGGTGCTGACACCGCAGACGCCAAGCTCGCCATCATGGAAGAGTGCGGCTTCAAGGTCACGCGCAACCCGTCCGAGATGGCCAAGCTGCTCAAGGCCATGCTCTGATCCATTGCAGGGTCCCTGCACGAAGGCGCCGGCTGGTCCGGCGCCTTTTTTGTTAACCCGCCTTGGGACAGCGTTAGAATGAGCAGGTTGATCACGCGCCGGCACAAGGCCGCGCGGGTGTCGTCGAAGCAATCATTGAACGGGTAGGTGCATGCCGAAACTGGTCCTCAGCATGGATGGTCTGGTGCTCAAGGAGATGACGCTCAACAAGGAGCGCACCACCATCGGGCGCAAGCCCGACAACGACATCCAGATCGACAACCTGGCCATCAGCGGTCATCACGCGGTGATCACCTGCATCACCGGCGATGCCTTTCTCGAGGACCAGAACAGCACCAACGGTACTTACCTCAATGGTCAGCCAGTCAAGAAGAACGTGCTGCGCGCCAACGACGTCATCGAGCTAGGCAAGTACAGGATCAAGTTCATCGCCGACGATGCCAAGCCGGGCACATCGCAGTCGGAGATGGTCGATACCGCGGCGCTCAAGGCCTTCGAGATGCCGGGCGTGAGCACCGATGTGACTGCCACGCCGGCCGGACCGGCGCCGACGGAAACCCAGGTTGTGGCTGCCGCTGCGCGGCAGCAGCCAGGCACGCCCCAAGCCGCCGCGACCGATCTCGTCGGCGTGATTCAGGTGCTCAGTGGTGCGAATGCCGGCCGCGAACTGGAGCTGACCAAGTCGATGACCACACTCGGCAAGCCAGGTCGCCAGGTCGCCGTCATCACCCGTCGGCCGCATGGCTATTTCATCACCCATGTCGAGGGTGCGAGTTTTCCGCTCGTCAATGGCAAGGCGATCGATGCGCAGGCCCGCCATCTCGATGATCATGACATCATCGAACTGGCCGGGGTGAAGATGGAGTTCTTCCTGCGCACCTGAGTCGGTCTACTGACGTGATTTTATTCCGCGCGCAGGGGCGGTGCGCGGTGTTACGTTTTGCAGTCATGAGGAATCGACTCGCAGCGCGCGGAGGCGGCCGGCGATTCGGGTGGACGGGGTGATGAAGCTCAGAGTACTCGGCTGCAGTGGTGGAATCGGGGGGTCGCAGTCGCGGACCACCTCCTTCCTTGTCGACGATGACATCCTCGTCGATTGTGGTACGGGCGTGGGCGATCTGCCGCTCGAGGTCCTGTCCCGTATCGACCACGTCTTCCTGACGCATGCCCATCTGGATCACATCGCGGCCTTGCCGCTGCTCATTGATTCGGTCGGTGAGCTGCGCAGCAAGCCACTGCTGGTGCACGCGACACCAGAGACGATCCGCATCCTGCATTCTCATATCTTCAACTGGCTCGTCTGGCCGGACTTCTCGGCCATCCCGGACCAACACCAGCCCTTCATGCGTTTCCAGCCCATGATGGTGGGTGAGCATGTCGACCTGAGGGGACGTCGGATCACCGCGCTGCCAGCGCGGCATACGGTACCGGCGGTCGCCTTCTGCCTCGACAGCGGTAGCGGGCAGCTGGTGTTTTCCGGCGATACCGCCTACTGTCCCGAGTTGATCGACGCGATCAATGCCCAGCCGCAGCTCCGCCACTTGATCCTGGAGACGGCGTTTGCCGACGAGCAGCACGGGCTTGCGCTGGCGTCGCGCCACCTGTGCCCGAGCATGTCGCTGACTGTGCTTGCGGAACTGAACGTCGCACCGGTCGTTCATATCAGCCATTTGAAGCCTGGCGGCAGTTCGCGCATCATGGAAGAATTGTGCGCAGGCCTTCCAGCACTCGCGCCTCGCCGCCTCGAGCAGGGCGACGTGCTGGAGTTCTAGCTTCTTGCTGCCCGTCATCGTCGTGCGGGCGTGCAGTCGCCGACCAATCGCTGAATGAGCTGAAAACCATGAGCGAATCCTCTGCTGCAACGACGCAGGGTCGTGCCGTGTCCGGCCGTCTCTCCTTTTTCAAGGGCCTGCAGGCGTTGACCAACCGCATCCATGCCAGCAAGGATGTCGAGGAGATCATGCTCGAGCTGGCGCCGCAGTTGTGCGAGCTGTTCGAGGCCGAGCGCTTCACCATCTACGCGGTGGAGGAGGGTGGGGGCTCGATCGTGACCCGGGTCAAGACCGGGTTGAGCGGGGTGCAGAGCATCCGACTGCCGATCGGGGAGAACAGCATCGCGGGCTACGTCGCGCTGAGCGGCGAGCTCGTCAACGTGCGCGATGTGTACGACGACTCCGAGCTGCGTGCGATTTCGCCCGGGCTGAAGTTGCGGCGCGAAGTCGACGCGAGCACTGGTTTTCACTCGCGGCAGATGTTGGTGGCGCCGATACGTGATCCCGACACAGGCAGCCTCCTTGGCGTGGTGCAGTTGATCAACACGCGAAACGGCCAGCCTTTTTCCAAGGTGGCCGAGGAGGGCGTGCTCGGACTGGCGCAGACGCTCGGCGTCGCGTTTCTCAGGCATACGCGACAGCCCGCACGCTTGCGTTCGCGCTTCGATGCGCTGGTTGCCGACGGCCGCATCACCGCCGAGGAGTTCGCCGATGCGACGCGCGAGGGGCGGGCGAGCGGCACGTCGGTGGAGACCTTGCTCGTCGAGCAGTTCGGCCTGTCCTACGCCGAGCTCGGTGCCGCTGCGGCGCGCTTCTTCGGCGTGCCCTACCAGCCCTTCGTGGCCAATCATGTCAAGCCGATGGACCTGCTGCGCAACATCAAGCGCGAGTACGTCGAGCAGATGCTGTGGTTGCCTTACGAGGAGAGCAACGAGGGCGTGGTCGTGCTGTGCGTCGACCCCGAGCAGGTGCGCAGTTCCGGGGTGGCGCAGAACGTGTTGCTCAAGAAGCGCCTGAGTTTCCGGGTGACGACGACGCATGACTTCGAGCGTACGGTCGAGCAGTATTTCGGGGCCACCCTCGATGACGCCTCGGTCACCGACCTGCTGTCCGACCTCGGGGAACACGATGACGATGGTCTGTCGCTCAAGGACGATGTCACGGCGGCGGCCGACAATGAACTGGTCAAGCTGGTCAACAAGATCATCATCGACGCATACCGGCAGGGCGCCTCGGACATCCATGTCGAGCCTCGCCCGGGGCGCGAGAAGACCCTGGTCCGTTTCCGCAAGGACGGCTCGCTGGTGCCCTACATCGAGGTTCCGGCCAGCTATCGCAACCCCTTGATCACCCGCATCAAGATCATGTGCGACCTGGACATCGCCGAGCGCCGCCGCCCGCAGGACGGCAAGATCAAGTTCCGCAAGTTCGCGCCGCTCGATATCGAGCTGCGGGTCGCCACCCTGCCTACCCAGGGCGGCATGGAGGACGTGGTGATGCGCCTGCTGGCGAGCAACGAGCCCATTCCGCTCGATCAGCTTGGCCTGCTACCGTTCAATCTCGAGCGCCTCAAGGCTGCGATCGCCAAGCCCTATGGCATCTTCTTCGTGTGCGGCCCCACCGGCTCGGGCAAGACCACCACGCTGCATTCAATCCTGCGCCACATCAACACGCCGGACACCAAGATCTGGACGGTCGAGGATCCGGTGGAGATCACCCAGAAGGGACTGCGCCAGGTGCAGGTCAACCGCAAGGCAGGGATCGACTTCGCGACCATGATGCGCGCCTTCCTGCGCGCCGATCCCGATGTGATCATGGTCGGCGAGATGCGCGATCACGAGACGGTATCGGTCGGTATCGAAGCCTCGCTCACCGGCCACCTGGTGTTCTCCACCCTGCATACAAACAGTGCGCCCGAGTCGGTGGTGCGTCTGCTCGACATGGGCATGGATCCGTTCAATTTCTCCGATGCGCTCCTTGGCGTGCTCGCCCAGCGCCTGGCAAAGCGCCTTTGTGGCAAATGCCGCGAGCGCTACGAGCCGGAAGCGGCGGAGATCGGGCATCTGCTCGACGAGTACTGCGAGGACATGCACCTGACGCCCGCGTTCAGCGCAGACCCGGAGCGCGCTCGTGAGCAGGTCCTCGAGCGCTGGCGGGCGGAGTTCGCGGACAAGGAGGGGCGCTTCACGTTCTACCGGGCGGTTGGCTGCGAGCATTGCACCGAGGGCTACAAGGGGCGAGTTGGTCTGCATGAGCTGATGCTTGGCTCGGATGCGATCAAGCGCCTGATCCAGGAGCGTGGTCGCGTCGAGCAGGTGCTTGGTCAGGCGCTTGCCGAGGGCATGCGCACGCTGCGCCAGGATGGCATCGAGAAAATCCTGGCCGGCATCACCGACATTCGCCAGGTGCGCAAGGTCTGCGTGCGCTGACGCGCGGCGGGCGCCGGGGGCAGCGAGGCGGGTAGAATCGGGGCTGCCCTCAGCCCTCCCGGAGTTCGCCATGTACCGTATCGCCCCCAGCCTGCTGTCCGCCGACTTTGCCCGCCTCGGCGAAGAGGTCCGCAACGTCATCGCCGCTGGCGCCGACTGGATTCACTTCGACGTGATGGACAACCACTACGTCCCCAATCTCACCATCGGACCACTGGTGTGCGAGGCCATCCGCCCGCATACCACGGCGCCGATCGACGTTCATCTGATGGTGAAACCGGTCGATCGCATCATCCCCGACTTCGCCAAGGCCGGCGCCAATGTCATCACCTTCCATCCCGAGGCCTCCGAACACATCGACCGCAGCCTGGGCCTGATCCGCGATGCCGGCTGTCAGGCCGGGCTGGTGTTCAACCCGGCCACGCCGCTTCACCACATGGACCACGTCATGGACAAGCTCGATGTGGTGCTGCTGATGAGCGTCAACCCAGGCTTCGGCGGGCAGAAGTTCATCCCTGAGACGCTCGTCAAGCTGCGTGCAGCGCGTGAGAAGATCGACGCCTACGCGGCCCGCAGCGGGCGGCGCATCCTGCTCGAGATCGATGGCGGGGTGAAGGCCGACAACATTGCCGAGATCGCCCGTGCCGGCGCCGACACCTTCGTTGCCGGATCGGCCGTGTTCGGTGCCGGCAAGGACAGTGACCCGCATCGCTACGACTCGATCATCGGTGCGCTGCGCAGCGAGCTCGCGGGGGTGGCGGCATGAGCGCGCGGCCGCGCTTTGCCGCCCGCGCAGTGCTCTTCGATCTCGACGGCACCCTGCTAGACACCATTACCGATCTCGCGGATGCCGCCAACCTCACCCTCGCCGAGCTCGGGCGCCCGTTGCGCAGCCAGGACGAGATCCACAGCTTCGTCGGCAAGGGCATCCCGAACCTGGTGCGGCGCTGCATGACCGAGGGCACGCAGGCCAGCGATGCCGAGATCGACGTCGCCATCGGCGTGTTTCGCCGCCACTACGCGGTGGTCAATGGTGCGCGTACGCGCATCTACCCGGGTATAACGGATACCCTCGATGCGATGCGTGCACTTGGACTCAAGCTGGCAGTGGTCACCAACAAGGCCGAGGCCTTCTCCCTGCCGCTGCTCGAGCGCATGGGCATCGCGCACCATTTCGATACCGTCATCAGTGGCGACACGCTTGACGTGAAGAAGCCGGACCCCGCCGTGGTCAGGCTGGCCTGCGAGCGACTCGGTGTTGCAACGGCCGACGCACTGATGATCGGCGACTCGGCCAACGATGCGCTTGCCGCACAGGCTGCGGGCATGCCGGTGCTGCTGGTGACCTATGGCTATAGCGAGGGCGTGCCGGTGGACACCATCGAATGCGATGGGCTACTATCGATCGCCACCGAGGCGCTGCAATACATCGCTACGGCATGAATACAGGGGCTGCGCCCCCTCATCATTCACCTCCACGACAGATCGCCATCGTGACGCTCGCACACAGGGTCAGCTCCGCATCCGCCACCTGCCTCACCGTCCAGTCCTGCTGGCGCGGCGCTTGGCGTTGGCCTTTGGGCCACTGAACGCCAACCCTGTCGCGGGGCGGCGCACGCTGCAGGCCAGCCTGCACCCTGTCGCCAACCTGTCCCCGCATTCGCTGCACCGTCCGAAGAACAATCTGCTGCACGTGGAGCCGCCATGCTCGAACAAGAGTTCAATGCCCTCGCCGCCGAGGGCTACAACCGTATCCCGCTGACGCTCGAGACCTTTGCCGATCTCGACACCCCGCTGTCCATCTACCTGAAGCTCGCCAACGAGCCCTACACCTATCTGCTCGAATCCGTGCAGGGCGGCGAGCGCTTCGGGCGCTACTCCTTCATCGGCCTGTCCTCGCCTACCCGTATCGAGGTCTATGAGCGCTCTGCGCTGCTGCTCACCGGCAATCGCCTGGTCGAGCGTCGCGACTATGGTGACCCGCTCAACTTCGTCGCCGAGTTCATGAACCGTATCAAGGTGCCGCCGCGCGAGCACCTGCCGCGTTTTGCGGGCGGCCTGGTGGGCTGCTTCGGCTATGACACGGTGCGCTATATCGAGCCCAAGCTCGCCAAGGCCGACAAGCCCGATCCGGTCGGCACGCCCGACATCCTGCTCCTGCTCTCGGAGGAGGTCGCCATCGTCGACAACCTCAGCGGCAAGCTCACCCTCGTGGTGTATGCCGAGCCTGAGGTGCCCGGCGCCTACAAGCGTGCGCAGAAGCGCCTGCGCGAACTCCTCGCCCGTCTGCGTGCGCCGGTGCAGATCCCTGACGAGGTGCGTGCCGAACCGGCCGCGGCGGTGTCGAGCTTTGGCGAGGACGCCTTCAAGGACGCGGTACGGCGCGCCAAGCAGTACATTGTCGATGGCGACGTCATGCAGGTCGTGCTGTCGCAGCGCATGAGCAAGCCCTACGCCGCCAGCCCGATGGCGCTGTACCGAGCGATCCGCTCGCTCAACCCCTCGCCCTACATGTTCTACTTCAACTTCGAGGACTTCCACGTCGTCGGCGCCTCGCCCGAGATCCTCACCCGGCTCGAGGACGAGGTCGTTACCGTGCGCCCGATCGCCGGCACGCGCAAGCGCGGCGCCACGGTGGCCGAGGACCTCGCGCTCGAGCAGGAGCTCCTCGCCGACGAGAAGGAGCGTGCCGAGCATCTGCAACTGCTCGACCTTGGCCGCAACGACGCCGGTCGCGTCTCCGAGACCGGTACCGTCAAGGTCACCGAGCGCTTCACCATCGAGCGCTATTCGCATGTGATGCACATCGTCTCCAACGTCGAGGGCCGGCTCAAGGAAGGTCTCAACGCGCTCGCCGTGCTGCGCGCCACCTTCCCGGCCGGCACTGTGTCGGGGGCCCCAAAGGTGCGCGCGATGGAGATCATCGACGAGCTCGAGCCGGTCAAGCGCGGCATCTATGCCGGGGCGGCGGGCTACCTGGGCTTTCATGGCGACATGGACCTCGCCATCGCGATCCGCACCGCGGTGGTCAAGGATGGTCAGATCCACGTCCAGGCCGGTGCCGGCATCGTCGCCGATTCCGATCCCGAGTCGGAATGGCAGGAAACCCAGAGCAAGGCGCGCGCCATGCTGCGCGCTGCCGAAATGGCCGAAGGCGGGCTCGACACCCGCGTCTGAGCGCCTCGGCGCCGTTCATGTTGACGAAGCCGGCCGCGGCCGGCCTTCGCGAAGGGAAGACCATGCTGCTGATGATCGACAACTACGACAGCTTCACCTACAACCTCGTGCAGTACTTCGGCGAGCTCGGGGCACAGGTGAAGGTGTTCCGCAACGACGAGATCACGCTCGAACAGATCGCGGCCCTGCAGCCGGACCAGCTCGTCATCTCCCCGGGGCCGTGCTCGCCGGCCGAGGCCGGGATCTCGGTGGCGGCAATCAAGGCCTTTGCCGGCAAGCTGCCCATCCTCGGCGTCTGCCTTGGCCACCAGAGCATCGGCGCGGCCTTCGGCGGGCGCATCGTGCATGCGCGAAAGCTCATGCACGGCAAGACCTCGCCGGTGCACCACCTCGACGCAGGGGTGTTCCGCGGCCTGCCCAATCCGCTCACCTGCACGCGCTACCACTCGCTGGCCATTGAACGCGCAAGCCTGCCCGACTGTCTTGAAGTGACCGCATGGACGGACGACGGCGAGATCATGGGTGTGCGCCACCGCACGCTCGACGTCGAGGGCGTGCAGTTCCACCCCGAGTCCATCCTCACCGAATGCGGCCACGAGCTGTTGAGGAACTTCCTCGACCGCGACGCGCGACTGCCGGCTGCCGCCTGAGTACCGGTCGGAGAACACGACATGACGATTACCGCCCAGCAAGCCCTGCAACGCACGATCGAGCACCGCGAGATCTTCTTCGACGAGATGCTGTCGTTGATGCGCCAGATCATGGCGGGCCAGGTTTCGCCGCTGATGACCGCGGCCATCCTCACCGGACTGCGCGTCAAGAAGGAAACCATCGGCGAGATCACCGCAGCTGCCACCGTGATGCGCGAGATGTCCACCAAGGTGGTGGTCAAGCCGCCGCACGACCACTTCCTCGATGTGGTCGGTACCGGTGGCGACGGCACGCACACCTTCAACATCTCGACCGCCACCATCTTCGTCGCTGCCGCGGCCGGTGCGCGCGTGGCCAAGCACGGCGGGCGCGGCGTGTCGTCCAAGTCCGGTGCGGCCGACGTCCTCGAGGCGCTCGGCGTCAGGCTCGACCTCACGCCCGGGCAGGTTGCCGCCTGCGTGGAGGAGACCGGTATCGGCTTCATGTTCGCGCCCAACCATCACAGTGCGATGAAGAACGTCGCGCCGGTGCGGCGCGAGATGGGCGTGCGCACCATCTTCAACATCCTCGGTCCGCTCACCAATCCAGCGGGCGCGCCCAACACCCTGATGGGGGTGTTCCATCCCGACCTCGTCGGCATCCAGGCGCGCGTCATGGAGCGCCTGGGCGCCAACCATGTGCTGGTCGTGCATGGCCTGGACGGCATGGACGAGGTCAGCCTCGGTGCCTCGACCCTGGTCGGCGAGCTCAAGGACGGCGTGGTGCGCGAGTACGAGATCCACCCGGAGGACTTCGGCCTGCAGATGGCCGGTACGCGCAACCTGCGTGTCGCAGATGCCGACGAATCCCGCGCCGTGCTGCTCGCTACGCTGGAAAACCGTGCCGGGCCAGCGCGCGAGATCGTCGTCCTGAACGCGGGGGTCGCGCTCTACACCGCCAACCTGGTCGAGTCGATCGGCGCTGGCGTGGCGCGCGCGCGCGAGGTGATCGAGAGCGGCGCGGCACGTGCCAAGCTCGATGCCTTCGTACGGTTCACCCGCCAGTTCGGAGCCGCAGCATGAGCGACATCCTGCAGAAGATCTGTGCAGTCAAGGTCGAGGAGGTCGCGGCCGCGTCGGCTGCGGCACCGCTCGTCGTCGTGCGCGCGCTGGCCGAGGCCGAGCCCCCTGCACGTGGTTTCGTTGCCGCCATTCGTAACCGCCATGCGGGTGGCCTGCCCGCGGTGATCGCCGAGATCAAGAAGGCCAGCCCTTCCAAGGGCGTGATCCGTGCCGACTTCGACCCGGCCGCCATCGCCGCCAGCTACGAGGCGGCCGGCGCCGCCTGCCTGTCCGTGCTGACCGATCGCGGCTTCTTCCAGGGCGCTCCCGAATACCTGCAGGCGGCACGTGCGGCCTGCGCGCTGCCGGTGCTGCGCAAGGACTTCCTGGTCGATCCCTACCAGGTCTTCGAGGCGCGCGCGATGGGGGCAGACGCCATCCTGCTCATCGCCGCCTGCCTCGACCTTGCGCAGATGCGCGACATGGAGGCGATCGCCCAGACGCTGGGCATGGCGGTGCTGGTCGAGGTCCACGACGGCGCCGAGCTCGAGCAGGCACTGCAGCTGCAGACACCGCTGATCGGCATCAACAACCGCAACCTGCGCACCTTCGAGGTCTCGCTGCAGACCACGCTCGACCTGCTGCCGCGCATCGCCAGTGGCGCCGCTGGTCGCATCGTCGTCACCGAATCGGGCATCCTGCGTGCCGAGGATGTTGCGCTGATGCAGGGTGAGGGCGTGCATACCTTCCTCGTTGGCGAGGCCTTCATGCGTGCGCCGGATCCGGGCCTGGAGCTCAAGGCCCTGTTCGGCGGCTGATCGAGCGCAATGACGGCGCATCCGGCCACTCCCGCAACACGCCCGCCCGAGCTACGTGGGCGCCGCTGGCTGCGAGGCCTGGCTGCCGCGCTGCTGCTGCCGCTTGTGGGCGCGGCCGGACTGGGGGCCTGGCTGCTCGGTACCCAGTCCGGACTTGAGACCGCGCTGGCGCTCGGCACCCGCCTCACCGATGGCGCGCTGCATGCGGAGCGTCCGCGCGGCCGTGTGCTCGGCGGTTTCGAGCTCGACGTGCTGCGCTATGAAACGCCCGGGCTGCAACTCGAGGTACGTGACTTCGAACTCGAATGGAAGCCTGCTGCGCTGTTCGAGCGCCGCCTTCTGGTCGAGCGTCTCGCGGCGGCACACGTCGAGCTCGCCAGGGCAAGCACGGACGACACTGCGCCCGCGGCCCCCACCACCCTGCCGGACTCCCTCGCCGTGCCGCTGGCCATCGAGCTGCGCAGCCTCGTGCTGGGCGCTTTCGTCATGCGTACGCTGGGTGAAGAGGAGGCGCATGGCCAGGCCGACGAGCGTGCCGGCGAGCCGGCCGGGGATGGCGGCGCTGCCGATCTCGATGCCCGCTCCGGTGCCGGGCATCACGCCGCGCAACCGTTGTTTACCGAACTCGAGGCCGCGTTCGACAGCGATGGCCGTCGGCATCGGTTGCGCACGCTCGCGCTCAGCTTGCCCCAGGGACGACTGCAGCTCGCGCTGGGTGTCGAAGGCGCCGCACCGCACGCGCTCGATGGCGAGGGCCGCTTCGATGGTGTCATCGACGGGCGTGCCGTGGTCGCACGCTTTGGCGCCACCAACACCCTGCTCGAGCCCCATCTGAGCATCGACGCCCAGGGCGAGGGGCTGACCGCCCGGGTCGAGGTCGAGGCGGAGAGCCTGGCGGCGATGCCGCTGCGTCGGCTTTCGGTCAAGGCGGGCGAGATCGACCCGGCTGCGTTCGTGGACGGGGCGCCGCGCGCCGCGCTCAGCCTCGAGGCCGAACTCGCGGCGACGCCCGATGCGGCGAGCCTGCTTGGCGGGCCGATTCGTGTCACCAATCGCCTGCCGCAGGCGGTGGACCAGGGGGGTATTCCGCTGCTCAGTCTCGATGGCCGCCTGGACTGGCGGGACGATGGCCTCGCCGTCGATGCGCTCGACCTGCGCCTGCCCGGCGCGGGGCGCATCGGCGGTCGCGTGGCGTGGCAGCGCGGCGGTCAGGCTGATGACGATGCGCGCCGCGAGGGGGGCCTCGGTCGCATCCATGCCGCGCTCGAGCTCGATGCCATAGACCCGGGCTTGCTCGACAGTCGCCTGCCGCGGCAACGGCTGGCGGGGCGCATCGACGCCGAGGGCGACGAGGCCCGGCAGCAGGCGCGTGTTGCGCTCGAGGCGGGGAGCGCCCGCATCGACATCCAGGCGCTCTTGCAAGGCATGGCAGTGACTGCCGACGCTGCCGCGGCGGAGACCGAGTCCGGCGGCAGTACATCGGCAGGACCCGCTGCGGCCGGCCGCCAGGTGTTCGAACTGAGTGCCCGTCTGCGCGGGGCCGACCCGCGTGCGTTTGTGGCCGAGGCGCCGTCGGCGCGCCTCGATCTCGACCTGCATGCCGAAGGCGCGCTGCCGGTGGCCGACGAGCCGCTGTCCGTGGCGCTGCGTTTCGACATCCTCGACAGCCTGCTCGAAGGTCTGCCGCTGCGCGGCAAGGGCCAGCTCAGGGTCGAGGGTGAGCGCTTGCCCGAACTCGCACTGGATGTGCAGCTGGCGGGCAACAGCCTGGTTGCCGAGGGGGCGCTGGGCGCACCACAGGATCGTCTCGCGCTGCGTCTCGATGCGCCGGCGCTCGAAGCGCTTGGCCTGGGCCTCGGCGGGCGGGCCTCGGCAGAGGGCTCGATCGGTGGCGCGCTTGCAGCGCCCGTGGGGCGCGTGCAGTTCTTCGGCGAGGGCCTGCGCCTGCCGGGCGAGGTGCGCATCGGCGGCGTCAACGGTGTCGTACAGCTCGATGCTGGCACCGACGGGCCGTTCGCGCTCGCACTCGGCGTGAGCGGGCTTGGCAGCAGCGCGCCGGATGAGGACGGCCGGCCGCAGTCCGACTGGGTGTCCAGCCTGCGCCTGGCGGCCGAGGGTACGCGCGCCAGCCACCGTATCGAGCTTGCTGCAATTGCCGGTGGGAACGTGGCGCCGGCCGGTGTTGAAGCCGATGCCCTCGAGCTCGGGTTGAAGGGCGGACTGGCAGCAGGGACTGCGCTGCGCTGGCGCGGCGAGTTGTCGGCGCTGCAGACGACTGGGCGCGTGGCGGCGCGCCTGCTGGCCCCGGTGGCCCTCGAGCTCGCGCCCGATGCGGTACGCCTGGGTGCGGCCGAATTCAATGCCGGAGACAAGGGCCGCATCCGCTTGCTCGAGACGGCATGGTCGCCGACCCGCAGCGTGCTGCGTGGCGAGCTCAGCGGGCTCGTGCTCGAACTCGAGCCGCGGCGCGCCGATGGCCAGCGCCGGCGTGGCGCCGACCCGCTGGTGCTGGGCGCGCGCTGGGATCTGAGCGTCGGCCGCACGCTCGACGGCGAAGCGCGGGTCTTTCGCGAGGCGGGCGATGTGCGCCTGGAAGGGGAGTTGCGCACCCGGCTGGGGCTGGAGCGTCTCGACGCCGTCCTGCGGGCACGCGGAGACCGTCTCGAGCTTGCGCTCGACGTGCGCGGCAGCGAATTAGGCAGTCTCGCCGGTGAAGCGAGCGTGCGTGCGCGGCGCAGTGCCGAAGGCATCTGGAGCCTGCCGCCAGATACAGCCCTCAGTGCGTCGGCCAGGCTGGACATGCCGTCGATCACCTGGCTCGGCCGGCTCGTGCGCGAGAATGTGGAAACCGCCGGACGCATCGGGGGGGCGGTCGCCGTGTCCGGGACACTGGCTGCGCCGCGTGCGAGCGGCACGATCAATGGACGCGAGCTGGGCTTCACGCTGGTCGATCAGGGCCTGGTGCTGTCCGGTGGCGAGCTCGATCTCGCCTTCGATCAAGAGCGCGTGCGCCTTCTGCGCCTCGAGTTCGTATCGCCGAACCGGGTGCAGCCACGTGATGGACGCATCCCGGTGGCCGCGTTGACGGCCAGTCCGGGGCGTTTCGAGGCCAGCGGAGAGGTGGCGCTCGACAACGGCGCCGGCCGCTTCCGTTTTGCCGCCGATCGGCTGCCGCTACTCCAGCGTGACGACCGCTGGATGCTGTTGTCGGGCCAGGGGAGTGCGCGCAGCACCTGGTCGTCGCTGGCGCTCGACGCCGAGTTTCGTGCCGATGCCGGCTACATCGAGTTCGCCGAGGCGATGCCCCCCAGCCTGTCGGATGACGTGGTGGTGCTCGGCCGCGACGAGGTGGCCGAGGCCGGCGCCTTTGCCGTCACTGCCGATGTCCGCGTCGGACTGGGCGATGCGCTATACCTGTCCGCGATGGGTTTGGAGACCCGCCTTGCTGGCGATCTGCGTATCCGCCTGCAGCCCGGACGTGCGCTGTCGGCCGTCGGTACCGTATCGACCGTAGGGGGCAGCTACCGCGGCTATGGCCAGAACCTGGTGATCGAGCGCGGGGTCGTCAACTTCCAGGGGCCGCTCGATGCGCCCGGGCTCAATATCGTCGCACTGCGCAAGGGGCTCGAGGTGGAGGCTGGGGTCGCCGTCACCGGCAGCGCCAAGCGCCCTCAGGTGCGCCTGGTGTCCGAGCCCAACGTGCCCGACCCCGCCAAGCTGTCGTGGATCGTCCTTGGCCGTGCCCCGGACGCTGCTTCGGGGGCCGATCTGGGCCTGTTGCTGCCGGCGGCCGCGGCGTTGCTCGGCGGCCCTGGGGGCGGCATGACCGAGGAGCTCTCGCGCAGCCTCGGCTTCGACGCATTCTCCATTGGCCAGGGCGAGCTCACCAGCACCTCGCGCACGCAAAGCAGCCGGGTGCTCGGCAGTGGCTCGACGGTTGCCAGCGGCCCCACCGTGTCCGGCCAGGTGCTCAGCCTGGGCAAGCGCCTTGGACCCGACCTGTTCCTGTCCTTCGAGCAGAGCCTGGGCGGGGCGGCCACACTGGTCAAGCTGAGCTACCAGCTCTCGCGCCGGCTGTCGCTCGTGGCGCGTGGCGGGACCGACACCTCGGTCGATCTGCATTACGGCTTCTCCTTCCGCTGAGCCGCAGTGATGCCGAGCCGGCCGCATGGGGAATGAATGAGGCTGTCCGTGGTCTGCAGCAAGTGCTGCATTTCCTTGTAGGGAGTGGATGAATGACTGAAGAAGCGAAGGGCCCCGTGCTCGAGACCGCCATCCTCGGAGGAGGCTGTTTCTGGTGCCTGGAGGCCGTGTTCGATCTCGTCGATGGGGTCGAGTCGGTGGTGCCGGGATACTGCGGCGGGCACGTCGATAACCCGGGCTATCGTCAGGTGTGCACCGGCGGCACGGGCCATGCGGAGGTGGTGAAGGTCGATTTCGATCCGGCGCGGGTGAGCTATCGCGAACTGCTCGAGATCTTCTTCCTGATCCATGATCCGACCACGGTCGACCGTCAGGGCAATGATGTCGGCCCGCAGTACCGCTCGGTGATCTTCGTCACCAGCGATGCACAACTGCACGATGCGCTCGCGCTGATCGAGGACATCGGCGAGCAGCGCGTCTACCCGAAGGCGATCGTGACGCGGGTGGAGCGGGCGCCGGTATTCTGGCCGGCCGAGGCCGAGCATCACGACTACTATATGAACAACAGCGATCAGCCCTACTGCCAGTACGTGGTGGCGCCCAAGATTGCCAAGTACCGCGCCAAACTCGCCGAGCGCCGGCGCGGAAGTGGCAGGTAGAATGCCGCCTTTGCACGCACACAGGAGAAGCGCATGACCCAGACCACCACAGCCAGCGGCCTCGTCATCGATGAACTCGAGGTTGGTACCGGCGAGACCGCCGTCAAGGGCAAGATGGTGTCGGTGCACTACACCGGCTGGCTGACCGACGGTCGCAAGTTCGACTCGTCCAAGGATCGCAACGACCCGTTCAATTTCCCGCTCGGCGCCGGCCATGTCATCCGCGGCTGGGACGAAGGCGTCGAAGGCATGCAGGAAGGCGGCAAGCGCAAGCTCACCATTCCGCCGGCGCTTGGCTATGGTGCGCGCGGCGCCGGCGGTGTGATCCCGCCCAATGCGACGCTGGTGTTCGAGGTTGAACTGCTCAAGGTGATCTGAGCCGGGCGCGCGATGAAACTCGATCCGGCCCAGCGTCATATCCTGAGCCTGCTGCAGCGGGACTCCACGCTCAGCACCCAGGTGCTTGCAGAGCGCGTCGGCATGTCGCCGACGCCCTGCTGGCGGCGGGTGAAGGAGCTGGAGGAGGCGGGGGTGATCAGCGGCTACGTGGCGCTCGTCGACCGCCATAAGGTCGGTCTGGGCACCTGTGTCTGGGTGCGGGTCAAGCTCAAGCAGCACAGCGCAGACGTGCTCGAGCGCTTCGAGCGCGTGGTGAAGGGCTGCCAGCAGGTGGTCGAATGCTACGAACTGCTCGGCGAGACCGACTGTCTGCTCAAGCTCTACCTGCCCAATCTGGAGGCGCTGTCCTCCTTCATGCACGATTTCCTGCTCAAGATTCCGGAGATCGACGTCACCCACTCCGCGGTGGCGTTGCGCGAGATCAAGAACGAAACGGCCCTGCCGCTGTAAGCGGTCAGGGCCGTTTTCGCCTTCATCGCGCCTGTGCGGCGCACGCGATGATCAGAGATTGCTGACGAAGACGATCAGCACGCCCACCGGTGCCACGAAGCGCGCCACCACGTTCCACACACTGAAACCCAGTTCGCCGAGGCCCAGCTCCTTGCGCACGCTGTCACGGTCCAGGCACCAGGCCGCGAACAGGATGGCGCCCAGTCCGGTCAGCGGCAGCATGAACTTGCTGGTGAGCTGATCGAGCAGGTCGAAGATGTTGAGGCCGATGATCGTCACGTCGCTCCAGTGGTTGAAGGACAGCAGCGCGGCGATACCCAGCGCCCAGGTGGCGATACCGGCGACGAAGGTCGCGCCTGCACGCGACAGCGGCGTGCGCTCCTCGACCAGTTCCACCACCGGCTCCAGCAGCGAGATCGCCGAGGTCAGCGCGGCGAAGGTCAGCAGCACGAAGAAAAGGGTGCCGAGAATGACGCCCCCGGTGATGTTGCCGAAGGCGATCGGCAGGGTGACGAAGATCAGGCCGGGGCCGGCGGCAGGGTCGAGACCGTTGGCAAAGACGATCGGGAAGATGGCCAGGCCGGCGGCGATCGCGATCACCGTGTCCATGATCACCACGGTGCGCGCGGTACGCAGCAGGTCGACGTCCTCGCCGAGGTAGGAGCCGTACGCCATCATGATGCCCATGCCCAGCGACAGGGTGAAGAAGGCGTGGCCGAGCGCAGCCAGCACGACGTCGCCGGTGAGCTTGCTCCAGTCCGGGTTGAACAGGTAGGCCATGGCCTGGCCGAAGCCGCCGGTGGTCATGCCGTAGCCGACGAGGATGAAGAGCAGCACGCCCAGCGAGGGCATCAGCAGCTTGGAGGCACGCTCGAGGCCGCCTGCGACGCCCATGGCCACCACACCCACGGTCAGCGCCATGAACACGGTGTGCCAGGTCAGCAGGCTGCCGGCATTGGCCAGGAAGCCGGTGAAGGCATTGCCCACGGCATCCTTGTCCATGCCGGTGAAGCCGCCGGTGATCGCATCACCGGTATAGGACAGCGCCCAGCCGCCGATGACGCTGTAGAAGGACAGGATGAGGAAGGCTCCGAGCACGCCGGTGAAGCCGATCAGCGCCCAGGCGCCGCTGCGGCCGTTCTTCTTCGCCAGCTCACCCATTGTGCTGATCGGATTCTTCTGGCCGCGGCGGCCGATCATCCATTCGGCGACCAGGATCGGCAGGCCGATCAGTGCGATGCAGAGCAGGTAGACCAGCACGAAGGCTGCGCCGCCACTCTGGCCGATCATGTAGGGGAACTTCCAGATGTTGCCGAGGCCGACTGCCGAACCGGTGGCCGCGAGCACGAAGCCCATGCGCGAGGTCCACTGGCCGTGGGTGTGCGTCTTCTGCATGTCAGTACGCTCCCTGCAAAGCGTGATCGGGTGCAGTGGGGCGTGCGGCGATGCAGGGGCGCGGCTGCCGGATGGGCTGCCCGCCGCTGGCGGCGTGATGGTTCATTTTGGTCTCCTCGAGTTTTCTGCGCTTGTGGCGCGGTGGGCCTCTGGCCCGGGCAAAGCCGCGGATTCTAGGCTTGTTGGCGGGCTGCGGCCAGTGCTGGCACGCAGGCGGCTCGACCCGGCACCGTGCCATGTCGTATCCGTGGCCGTGGTGTGCGGTCAGGATGACGCGGATCGTAAGTGCTGATGAGCGGAAAAATATTTCTTATATCGACCGAATCCGGGCCGAATGCGGAATTTCTTTTCTCGACTTCGTTCTAGCATTCGGTTCGTAAGCCGCTGTGGGACGGGGAGCGATTCGTCCTGCGGTGGCCAGAGTGACGCGCCCACAACCCCTAATGCAGAGGAGACAACGCCGGCCCGCCGGAAGCCCGCGCCAACCGCGCGCCGCTCACCGCCAGGCGGCAGTTCACACCACCATGTCGAACACCATGCCCCCCGTCAGCCTCGACGACAAATACACCCTCAAGACCGGCCGCGCCTGGATGACTGGCATCCAGGCTCTGGTGCGCCTGCCGATGATGCAGAAGATGCGCGACGAAGCCGCTGGCCTCAATACCGCCGGCTTCGTCACCGGCTACCGCGGCTCGCCGCTCGGCAACGTCGACCAGGAGTTCTGGAAGGCGAAGAAGTATCTCGAGCCGATGCAGATCCGCTTCCAGGCCGGCCTCAACGAGGATCTCGCAGCGACCTCGGTGTGGGGCACGCAGCAGGTCAACCTGGATCCGAATGCCAAGTTCGACGGCGTATTCTCGATCTGGTACGGCAAGGGCCCTGGCGTCGACCGCACGGGCGATGTCTTCCGCCACGCCAATGCTGCCGGCACCTCGAAGCACGGCGGCGTGCTGGTGATCGCCGGTGACGACCATGCCGCCAAGTCTTCCACGCTGCCGCACCAGACCGAGCATGTGTTCAAGGGCCTGATGATGCCGGTGCTCGCGCCGGCCGGTATCCAGGAGTACCTGGAGTACGGCCTGCACGGCTTTGCGCTGTCGCGCTATTCGGGCTGCTGGGTGGCGTTCAAGGCGTTGACCGACACGGTGGAAACGTCCTCGTCGGTCAATGTCGATCCGTTCCAGGTGCAGACGCTGATCCCGACTGCCGCGGACTTTCCGCTGCCCGAGGACGGGCTGAACCTGCGCTGGCCCGACCCGCCGCTGGTGCAGGAGAAGCGCCTGCTGCACCACAAGCTCTATGCTGCGCTCGCCTACTGCAGGCTCAACCAACTCAACCGCACCATCATCGACAGCCCGAACGCGAAGCTCGGCATCATCACCAGCGGCAAGAGCTACCTCGATGTGCGCCAGGCGCTGGACGACCTCGGCATCGACGAGGCGAAGGCGGCCGCCATCGGCCTGCGCCTGTACAAGGTCGGCATGGTGTGGCCGCTGGAGGCCGAAGGCGTGCGCAAGTTCGCCGAAGGGCTGGATGAGATCCTGGTGATCGAGGAGAAGCGCCAGTTCCTCGAGTACCAACTCAAGGAGGAGCTCTACAACTGGAAGGACGAGGTGCGCCCGCGCGTGATCGGCAAGTTCGACGACAAGGGCGAGTGGGCCCTGCCGCACAGTGAATGGCTGTTGCCCGCTGCCGGCGAGCTCACCCCGGCGATGATCGCCCGTGCCATCGCCGGCCGCATCGCGCGCTTCTACACCTCCGACCGCATCAAGGCGCGGCTCGCCTTCATCGAGGCCAAGGAGGCGGCGCTTGCCAAGCCGCGGCTGTCCATCCAGCGCGTGCCGCACTACTGCTCGGGCTGTCCGCACAACAGCTCGACCAAGGTGCCGGAAGGTTCGCGTGCCATCGCCGGTATCGGCTGCCACTACATGGCGACCTGGCTGTCGCCCGAGCACACCCAGACCTTCTGCCAGATGGGCGGCGAGGGCGTGCCCTGGATCGGCCAGGCGCCTTTCACCGCCACGCCGCACGTGTTCGCCAACCTGGGTGATGGTACTTACATGCACTCGGGCATCCTCGCCATCCGTGCGGCGGTAGCGGCCAAGGTGAACATCACCTACAAGATCCTCTACAACGATGCGGTCGCGATGACCGGCGGCCAGCCACACGACGGCACGCTGTCGGTGCCGATCATCGCCCGCCAGCTGCTGGCCGAAGGTGTGGGCACGGTGGTGGTGGTCAATGACGGCACGCCGCGTGCCTATGGTCCGGCCGACCTGCCGCACGGCGTCGGCGTGCGGCACCGCGACGAGCTCGACGCCGTGCAGCGTGAGCTGCGTACGGTGCCGGCCGTGACAGCGATCATCTATGACCAGACCTGCGCAGCCGAAAAGCGCCGTCGCCGCAAGCGCGGCAAGTTCCCCGACCCGGCCAAGCGGGTGGTCATCAACGACCTCGTGTGCGAGGGCTGTGGCGATTGCAGCGACAAGTCGAACTGCATGTCGGTGGGTGCGGTGGAGACCGAGTTCGGCCGCAAGCGCTTCATCGACCAGTCGTCGTGCAACAAGGACTATTCCTGCGTGAAGGGCTTCTGCCCCAGCTTCGTCACCGTCGAGGGCGGCGCGCTCAGGCGTGGCAAGGCGAGTGGCGCGAGCGCGCCCGGTCGACTGGCGGCCGAGCTGCCTGAGCCGCAGTTGCCCGACACCGCCGCGCCCTGGGGCATCCTCATCACCGGCGTGGGCGGCACCGGCGTGGTCACCATCGGCGCCCTGCTCGGCATGGCCGCCCACCTGGAGGGCAAGGGCATCTCCGTTCTCGACATGGCGGGCCTGGCGCAGAAGGGCGGCGCGGTGTGGTCGCATGTGCGCATCGCCAACCGCCAGGACCAGCTCCACGCCGCTCGCGTCGCCGCCGGCGAGGCCAACGCAGTGATTGGCTGCGACCTGGTGGTGGCGGCCAGCGATGAGTCGCTGGCCAAGATGCAGAAGGGGCTCACGCGCGTCGTCATCAACCGCGACCAGACCAACACCAGCGAGTTCGTGCGTGGTTTTGCCGCCCAGGCGCGCAGTGGCGACGTCGGGGCCAACCCGGATCCGCAGTTCCCTGCGCAGCCCATGGAAGCGCAGATCGTCGATGCGGTGGGTGCGGACAAGGCCGAGTTCCTCGACGCCACCAAGCTCGCGACCGACCTGCTGGGCGACTCGATCGCGACCAACCTGTTCATGCTTGGCTTTGCCTGGCAGCGCGGCCTGGTGCCGCTGTCGCGGCAGGCGATCGAGCGCGCGATCGAGATCAACGGCGCCGCGGTCGACGCCAACAAGGCTGCCTTCCTGTGGGGGCGCCGTGCCGCGGTGGATCTCAAGGCAGTGGTCGAGGCGGCCAAGCCGCAGCTTGGGACGCCGGAGCACCACCGCCTGTCGACCAGCGTCGATGAGGTCATCGCCCGCCGCAAGGCGCATCTGAACGACTACCAGGATGCGGCCTACGCCACGCGCTACACCAGGCTGGTCGAGCGCGTGCGTGCTGCCGAGGCGAGGGTTGCTCCCGGCATCAGCCTGCTCACCGAGGCGGTGGCACGCGGCTATCACAAGCTGCTTGCCTACAAGGACGAGTACGAGGTGGCGCGCCTCTACACCGACAGCGACTTCCTCAAGCGTGTCGACGAGCAGTTCGAGGGCGACTACAAGCTCGTCTTCCACCTTGCTCCGCCGACCATGGCAGACAAGGATGCCCAGACCGGCGAGCTCAAGAAAAAGGCCTACGGCCCGTGGATGCTCAAGGCGATGCGTGTGCTGGCAAAGTTCCGCCATCTGCGCGGCTCGATGCTCGATCCCTTTGCGCGCAGCCACGACCGCAAGCTTGATCGCGAGCTGATCGCCGACTACGAGCGCATCGTCGAGGAGATCCTGGTCAATCTCGACCAGGCCAACGTCGAGGCTGCCATCGAGCTGGCGGCGATTCCAGACCAGATCCGTGGCTTTGGTCATGTCCGCGAGCGCTATGTCGCCAGCGCCCGCAAGCGCCAGGCAGCGCTGCTCGAGGACTTCCGCCACCGCCGCCCGGTGAGCGCGCCGGTGGCGACCAAGGTGCGCAAGACGATCGCAATCATCCCGGGCTGAGCCCGCTCCCGTTTCTTACCCCCGCCGCCTCACCGGCCCGCCACGAGCGGTGCCGGCGGGACGGCTCATCCCCACGTTCCCAAAAGGAAGGAGACACAACATGGCCGTATTTTTTTTGAGCGACTTCGCCGACCACGAGCAGGTGGTGTTCGTCAGCGACGACAAGAGCGGACTGAAGGCGATCATCGCCGTTCACAATTCCAACCTCGGCCCTGCGCTCGGAGGTTGCCGCATGTGGCCCTACGCCTCCGAGGAGGAGGCGGTCCGCGACGTGCTGCGCTTGTCGCGCGGCATGACCTACAAGTCGGCGATGGCCAACCTGAAGCTCGGTGGCGGCAAGTCCGTGATCATCGGCAACCCGCGCACGCAGAAGACGCCCGAGCTGCTTGCCGCCTTCGCCCGCGCGCTCGAACAGCTGAACGGGCGCTACATCGCCGCCGAGGACTCCGGCACCAGCGTCGCCGACATGAAGTACATGACGCAATTCACCCAGCATGTGGCCGGCATTCACGACAAGCCCTCCGACGAAGGCACGCGCAGCGGGGATCCTTCGCCCGCCACCGCCTACGGGACCTTCATCGGCATCAAGGCGGCGGTGAAGGAGAAGCTCGGGCGCGATTCGCTCGAGGGCCTGCGCGTCGCCGTGCAGGGTGTCGGCAATGTCGGTTTCGACCTCGCTCGCCAGCTCAAGGCGGCCGGTGTCCAGCTGTGGGTAACCGACATCCACCGCGAGCCGCTGCTGCAGGCGGGCAAGGAACTGGGCGCGACCGTGGTTGCGCCGGATGAGATCTTCGGCCTCGACGTCGACGTGTTCGCACCGTGCGCGCTAGGGGCCATCCTCAACGACAGCACCATTCCGCAGTTGAAGGCGAAGGTCGTCGCGGGCGCCTCGAACAACCAGCTCGCCGAGCCGCGCCACGGCGTCGAACTGATGAAGCGTGGCATCCTGTACGCGCCAGATTACGTCATCAACGCCGGCGGCATCATCGACGTCTATCACGAGCGCATCGGCTTCGATCGCGCCGCATTGCTCAAGCACATTGAGGGTATTCATGACAACCTCATGGAAGTCTTCGAGCGTGCGCGCAAGGAGGAGCGTCCGACCGGCGAGGTGGCTGACGCAATAGCCGAGGAGCGCTTCAAGCGCTGAGCCGGGCCTGTGCTGGCACGAAAACGGCGACCCGCGGGTCGCCGTTTTCGTGGCTTGCACTCAGCTTCAGGCGGTGCGCTGCTTGCGGCGGACCGCGCCAAGACCGAGCAGGCCCAGGCTGAGCAGGGCGAGTACCGTGGGTTCGGGTACCGCGCTGGCAGGCGCTGGGGTGAAGCGCACGTTGTCGATGGACATATCGTCGAGGACGCCGCCTCGAGCAACCTGCTGCAACAGCACCGAGCTGAATGCGGTGTCGCTTACGAGGCCGAAGAAGCCGGAGGTGCTCGTGCCATTGCGCGGGAAGAGCCCACCGGTGGTAGCGCCACCGAAATCGACGCCGAGTACGGTCAGCTTGTAGGAGTCCGTCGAGTCCGTGTCGCGCCAGTCGAAGCCGAAGGCGTAGGTCGGGGCGTCGAAGATGATTCGATCTGGGGACCCCAGCCGCTGCCATTGGCGCCGAAGGTCTGAGAGCCCCAGATCAGTCTTGCCGTGTTGTCGATCGTGCTTCGTGCCGTGTTCTCGATCCCGACGCCGGGGCCCGTGCCGCGCGGGTTTGCTGCCGCAGTGAGCGTGAAACCGTCGAAGTCGTAGGCGACGCCATAGCTGAAGCGCCCGAGTGCGCTATCGTTGAAGTCTTCCAGCGCGGTCGTGCCTGCCGCTGCGCTGAAGGCTGCGAGATTGCTGAAGGTGTTGATCACTGCAGCATTGGCGCTGCTGGCGAGGGCAATGGATGCGGTAAGGGCAATCGTGAGTTTCTTGAGCATTTCTTACGTTCCGTCAGAGGCTGTTCAGACCAGCAGCGGAGAAGCCTGCTGTGCTTTTTGCTGATTTCGAGGCAGCGGTTTTTCAGTGCAGGACTCTAAGCAATAGCCGTGCCAGGCGGGATTCCGTCGCGGCGAGACGTTCTTCAGGGCGTTTTTGCGCTCACACAGCGCCCAGTACCCTCATTCATTTGTGATGTGTGTCACGGATGATTCGCCGACTGCCGGATGTGGAGCTTGACGGTCGCGCCCTTCTTGCGGGCGCGCGCGCATTCATCGCCAAACGCCATGATCCAGCCATGTGCGGGGTGTAAAAAAAGCCGACACACGCCATTTCTGATGCCATCAGTCGAGTCGGGCGGTGCGATGTCGCAGCATCGGAGCACCAGCCTCATGCAGGTAATCCCCAATTGACCGTAGCCCATTGATTTTGTGCTTTTTCTCAACTTGGACTAATTCTCCTTAAGGTTCTCGCTGATTCTTGCGTTTCCCGATTCCCTGCATATAGTGAATCGTCAGGCCGCGTGCACGACGCGTCCGCCAAGGCCTTTGCATCAGACCTCCGCCTACAGGGTTGCCAAGCCCCCAAACGATAATTAGGAGTCGTGCAGTGAGACACCACATCCTGAGCGCGTTGTATTCGGCAAGGTATTCGCGGCTGTGCCTTGGCGGTTTGTTCATGCTCTTGTGCCAGGCGGCAATTGCCCAGGAAAGCAGATACAACATGACGCGTGGCGTGACCGAGATCAGCCAGCGCGTGTATGGCCTGCACATGACGATCTTCTACATTTGCGTGGTGATCGCCATCATCGTGTTCGGGCTGATGTTCTGGTCCATCGTGCGCCATCGCAAGTCGGCCGGCGCTGTCCCTGCGCAGTTCCACGGCAGCATGAAGATCGAATTGCTGTGGACCGCGATTCCGGTGGTCATCCTCGTCGTCATGGCCATTCCGGCCACGCAGGCCCTGATCGCGATGGAGGATGCTTCCGAGTCCGATCTGACCGTGCTGGTCACCGGCTCGCAATGGAAGTGGCACTACAAGTACCTCGACTACCCGATCGAGTATTTCTCGGTCCTCGCCACCCCGCGGGCGCAGATCTCCAACGAGGCGGAAAAGGACGCGCTCTACCTGCTCGAGGTCGACAAGCCGCTGGTCATCCCCACCGGCAAGAAGGTGCGCTTCCTGCTCACCGCCGACGACGTGATCCACTCCTGGTGGGTGCCCGATTTCGCGATCAAGAAGGACGCGATCCCCGGCTTCATCAACGAGACCTGGACGCGGGTCGACAAGCCCGGCCTCTACTACGGCAAGTGTGCTGAGCTGTGCGGGCGTGATCACGGTTTCATGCCGGTGGCGGTCGAGGTCAAGAGCGAGGCCGACTTCGAAGCCTGGGCGGCCGAGCAGGTCGCGCTGCAGGAGGCGGCGCGCACGGCCGATGCGGCAGCGACCCCGATGAGCATGGACGAGTTGATGACGCTCGGCGAGAAGGTCTACGGCACGGCCTGCGCGGTCTGCCATCAAGCTTCCGGCGAGGGCCTGCCTGGCGTGTTCCCGGGCCTCAAGGGCAGCGCCATGGTTACCGCCGACATTCCCGGTCACATCCGCATTGTCGTGTTTGGCAAGGCGGGTACGGCGATGCAGGCCTTCGCCCGCCAGTTGAGCACCAGCGAGTTGGCGGCCGTGATCACCTACGAGCGCAACGCCTGGGGCAATGACACCGGAGACATGGTGCAGCCGGCCGATGTGGCCGCCGCGATCCAGGGAGGGGAGTGAGCGATGAGCACAGAACAGACCGGTGCCCTGCACCCCGGCGAGCATCTGGACCACGAGCACAAGCCGCGCGGCATCACGCGCTGGCTCTACAGCACCAACCACAAGGACATCGGTACGCTCTACCTGCTGTTCTCGCTGGCGATGCTGTTCATCGGCGGCAGCCTGGCGATGGTGATCCGCGCCGAGCTGTTTCAGCCCGGGTTGCAGTTCGTCGATCCGCACTTTTTCAACCAGATGACCACCGTGCATGGGCTGGTGATGGTGTTCGGTGCGGTGATGCCGGCCTTCGTCGGGCTGGCCAACTGGATGGTGCCGCTGATGATCGGCGCGCCCGACATGGCGCTGCCGCGGGTCAACAACTGGAGCTTCTGGATCCTGCCCTGCGCCTTCGCCATCCTGCTGTCCACGCTGTTCATGGAGGGGGGTGCCCCGGCGGCCGGATGGACCTTCTACGCGCCGCTGTCGACCACCTACAGCAGCGACTCCACCGCCTTCTTCGTGCTGGCAGTGCATCTGATGGGCGTGTCCTCGATCATGGGCGCGATCAACATCATCGTCACCATCTTCAACATGCGCGCACCGGGCATGACCTGGATGAAACTGCCGCTATTCGTGTGGACCTGGCTCATCACCGCCTTCCTGCTCATCGCGGTGATGCCGGTGCTGGCCGGCGTGGTGACGATGGTGCTGACCGACAAGTATTTCGGCACCAGCTTCTTCGATGCGGCAGGCGGCGGTGATCCGGTGATGTTCCAGCACATCTTCTGGTTCTTCGGCCACCCCGAGGTGTACATCATGATCCTGCCGGCTTTCGGCATCATCTCGGCAATCATCCCCACCTTCGCACGCAAGCCGCTGTTCGGCTACGAGTCGATGGTGGTGGCCACCGCCAGCATCGCCATTCTGTCCTTCCTGGTGTGGGGCCACCACATGTTCACGGTGGGCATGCCGGTGGCTGCCGAGCTGTTCTTCATGTATGCCACCATGCTGATCGCCGTGCCTACCGGGGTGAAGGTGTTCAACTGGGTGGCGACCATGTGGCGCGGCTCGATGACCTTCGAAGTGCCGATGATGTTTGCGCTCGCCTTCATCGTGCTGTTCACCATCGGCGGCCTGTCCGGCCTGATGCTGGCCATTACGCCGGCCGACTTCCAGTACCAGGACACCTATTTCGTCGTCGCCCACTTCCACTACGTGCTGGTGACCGGCGCGGTGTTCGGAATCATCGCCGGCGTGTATTACTGGCTGCCGAAATGGACCGGCGTGATGTACAGCGAGCGCCTGGCACAGACCCACTTCTGGTGCTCGCTGGTGTCGGTCAACATCCTGTTCTTCCCGATGCACTTCGTCGGCCTGGCCGGCATGCCACGCCGGATTCCCGACTACGCCCTGCAGTTTGCCGACCTCAACGCCCTGATGAGCATCGGTGGCCTGCTGTTCGGCCTGTCGCAGCTGCTCTTCGTATGGGGTGTGGTGCGCTGCATGCGCGGTGTCGGCGACAAGGCCAGCGACCGGGTTTGGGAGGGTGCCCAGGGGCTGGAGTGGGAGATCCCCTCGCCGGCGCCATACCACACCTTCGAAACGCCGCCGGTCGTCAAGTGAGCGTATGGCGCCAGTAGCAAGGAGCAAGGATCATGACGAGCAACGCAAGCCTGGTACGGCGCCTGCTGCTGGTGTGCGTCGCGATGTTCGGCTTCGGCTTTGCGATGGTGCCGCTGTACGACGTGTTCTGTCGCATCACCGGCATCAATGGCAAGACCGAGGGCGTGGCCGCGGCGCAGCCTGCCGGTGTAGATCTGTCGCGCGAGGTCAGCGTCGAGTTCCTTGCGCGCAGCGATGCCGGCATGCCGTGGACCTTCGTGCCGCTGACCGAGCGCGTAAGGATCCACCCGGGTGACCTGCAGATCGTCGAGTTCGAGGTCGCGAATCGCAGCGGCGAAGCCCTGGTCGCGACCGCCGTGCCCTCGGTATCACCCGGCGAGGCTGCGCGCTACTTCAAGAAGATCGAATGCTTCTGCTTCGAGGAGCAGGCACTGGCCGCCGGCGAGACGCGATCCATGCCGGTGCAGTTCTACATCGATCCTGCACTGCCCGAGCGTTTTCGGAACATGACTTTGTCTTATCGCCTGTACAAGAGCGCCCACACCGCCAGCCGCTGAGCGTCCGTATCCGGGCGGGCTCGCACGCACCGCGGCCCACGCACAAATGGAGGCATGAGCATGAGTACCACGCATCAGAGGTATTACGTGCCGCACGACAGCGGCTGGCCGATCTTCGGCGCGGTCGCGCTGTTGCTGGTGGGCTACGGGGCCGCATCGTGGGTGACGCAGGCGGGCAAGCCCGAGGGTGGCAATGGTGTCTACATCTTCTGGGCTGGCATCGCGCTGCTGGTGGTCATGCTGTTCGGCTGGTTCGGTACCGTCATCCGCGAATCGACCAGCGGCCTTTACAGCGACCAGCTCGACCGTTCCTTCCGCCAGTGCATGGCGTGGTTCATCTTTTCCGAGGTGATGTTCTTCCTCGCCTTCTTCGGCGCGCTCTTCTACGCACGCGTGATCGCGGTCCCCTGGCTGGGCGGGGCAGGCAACAATGCGATGACCGGCGAACTGCTGTGGCCGCAGTTCGACGCGGTGTGGCCGGTGCTGAAGACGCCGGGTGGCACCGAGACGCAGCCTATGCCCTGGTCGGGCATCCCGCTCATCAACACGCTGATACTGCTCGCTTCCTCGGTGACGCTACAGGTCGCGCACACCGCCATCGAGCTCGGCAACCGAGCGCGCCTGAAGATCTTTCTCGGGCTCACCATCGTGCTCGGTGCGGTGTTCCTCGGCTTCCAGGTCTACGAGTACGTGCACGCCTATCGCGACCTTGGCCTTCGCCTGGACTCGGGCATCTACGGCAACACCTTCTTTCTGCTCACCGGCTTTCACGGCCTGCACGTCACCATCGGCGCCATCCTGCTGCTGGTGATCTGGCTGCGCATCGTGATCAAGGACCACTTCACCGCCGACAAGCACTTCGGGTTTCAGGCTGCGGCCTGGTACTGGCACTTCGTGGATGTGGTGTGGCTGAACCTGTTCATCTTCGTGTACGTGCTCTGAACGGGCGCCGGATGGCGGGGCGGCGTTCAGTAGGGGCGTGGATTGGTGGTCAGCACCCCGGTGGCGAGCAACACCACCAGCAGTGCCATCACCGCCACCGAGAAGTACACGCGACGGGCGAGATAGCGCGACATGCGGGTGTGCGAGCCATCGTTCTTCAGCATCACGTAGAGCGCCTGGAACAGGCTGACGATCACCACGGCGAGCAGGATGACGAGCAGGATCTTGATGAACATGGCGAGGCTCCGCAGGCGGGATGGCGATGAAGATAACAGCCTTCGGGCGCCGCTGGACCATTCGCTGGCAGTGGGCCCTGGTCAGCCTGGCGGCAAGTGCGCTGCTGGCGAGCCTGTCCATGTGGCAGCTCCAGCGCGCTACCGAGAAGACGCAGACGCTGGCGCGCATCGCGGCGTGGCAGGCGCAGGGCGCGGTCGGCCTGACGCGGCTGGCGCATCTGGTGCAGGCCGGCGTTGGGGCGGGCGAGGGCGCGGTCGACGGCCTGCAGGTAGACTTCGAGGCGCGCTGGCTGGCGCCCGCCGTGTGGCTGATCGACAACCGCATCGTCGACGGGCGCGCCGGCTACGACGTGCTGATTGCGGTCGCCGATCGCAGCGACCCGCGCGCTGCGGGACTGGCCGTGCTGCTCAACCTCGGCTGGATAGAGGCGCCGGCCGCACGCGATGTCCTGCCATTGCCGGCCATCCCCACGCAACTGCGTGTGCAGGGCATCTTCCGCACCGACGTGGGGGGACTGCTGCTCGGCACCAACTTCGAGGACCGCGGCAGCTGGCCGATGCGCATACAGCAGGTCGATGTGGACGCGCTCTCTCCCCTGGTGCCGGTAGCGCTCGTGAGAGGTCTGGTGCATCAGCAGCAGGGCTCGCCCTTTCATATCCACTACCGGCCGGTGGTGCTGCCCGCCGAGCGCCATCGCGCCTATGCCCTGCAGTGGGCGCTGCTGGCATTGGCGGTGATCGTTGTCGCTCTGGCGGCGGGGCAGTGCAAGGAGCGCCCGCATGAGCAGCCGTAAATTCCTGGCCCTGTTCCTGCTCTGTGCGCTGTTGCCGCTCGCCGCAGCCTGGCTGGCGCTGACGCAGGGCTGGTTTGCCGGCCACGCCAGCAATCGCGGCCAATGGCTGGACCACGAGGTGCAGGTGCTGCCGGCATCGGCGGGGGGCGACGCCCACTGGCGCCTGGCCTACGTGCAGCCAAGCGACTGCGACGCCGCCTGCGAGGCCGCCGTCGAAGCGGCCCTGCACATCCTGCAGCAACTGCATGCGGGGCTCGGCCGCAAGCAGGAACAGGTGCGTCCGGTTGTTGTCGCCGCCGCCAGTCCGGCCGTGCTCGAGCGCTTCCCGAGCGTACGCTGGGAGGCCGCAGCGCTCGCCGATGCCGCGCTCATGCGTCACATCGTGATCGTCAATCGAGCGGGCCTGGCCTTGCTGCGCTATGCAGTGGACGGTGACCCGGCGCACGCGGTCCAGGTCGCCGCCGACATCCGTAGCGACCTGCTGCGTCTGCTCAACTACGACAGGAGCGGGGTATGAGGCGCTTCACCTGGCTGGTCAATCTCACTCTCGCGCTGACCCTGATGGTGATCGCGCTCGGCGCCTACACCCGGCTCACCGATGCCGGCCTTGGCTGTCCGGACTGGCCGGGCTGCTACGGCCGCCTCACCCCTCCGGTGAAGGACGTTCACATCGAGGCCGCGCAGGCACGTTTTCCAGACGCCCAGATAGACCCCTTCAAGGCCCGCAATGAGATGATGCACCGCTACATAGCGGGCCTGCTCGGCCTGTGCGTGCTGGCGGTCTTCATCCTCGCCCAGCGCCTGCGTCGCGCCCGAGGCCTGAGTGCGGCGCTGCTGGCGCTGGTGATGTTCCAGGCCGCGCTCGGCATGTGGACGGTCACCATGAACCTGATGCCAGTGGTGGTGGTGGCGCACCTGTTCGGCGGCTTCGCGCTGCTGTCGATGCTGGTGCTGCTGCGCGTCGAGCTTGGCCGCGACCCTGCCGACCCTGTCGAGCCCCGGCTGACCCGTCTGCTGCCGCTCGCCTGGCTGGGCCTTGCCGTGCTGCTGGCGCAGATTGCGCTTGGCGGTTGGACCTCGGCCAACTATGCCGCGGCTGTGTGCTACCAGCTGCCCTTCTGCGAAGGCGGCTGGCATGCGCAGTTTTCGTTGCGCGCAGCTTTCAGCCTGCCGCTGGGACACGAGACCTATGAGTATGGCGTGCTGCCCTACGAGGCGCGAATGAGCATTCATGTGTTGCATCGCATGGGGGCTCTGGTCGTCACTGCCGTGCTGGCCGGCCTGGTGCTGTTGTGCATGCGCCGAGCCATGAGTGCGCGCCTTCGCGGGCTTGCCGCGTCAGTGGGGGTATTGCTGGTGTTGCAGGTGACGCTTGGCTTGATCAACGTGGTCGGGCAGGTGCCGCTCTTCAATGCGGTTGCCCACAATGTGACAGCGGCATGCCTGCTTGCCGCGCTCGTGCTGCTGGTCCGCCAGTTGCATGTGCAGTCGGGCCAGGCCTTGCATGCGCGAGGGCGTGCAAGACCGGGGGCGGCCTATGGGGTGGCGGTTCAAGGCCCGATGAAGCTGCGCTAGCCACCGAGCCGGGTGTTGCGCACGGGGCGGCCTATCGGTGTCAGATACAGGGTGTCAGATACAGGGTGTCAGAGCCAGGGGATACGGACATGGACGGCTACAAGCGGATTCCGACGGTGGCAGCCAGCGTGGGCGAGGCGCTCACGCTCGGACGTGCGTTCTGGCAGCTCACCAAGCCGCGGGTGGTGGCGCTGCTGGTGCTCACGGCCTGGGTGGGCATGATGCTCGCCAGCGCCGGGCTGCCCGATCTTGCCTTGATGGCGCTGGCGAGCTTGGGCATCGCCATGGTGTCGGGTGCGGCGGCGGCCTTCAACCACGTGCTCGACCAGAAGATCGATGCCCGCATGGCGCGCACGCGCATGCGTCCTCTACCGGCCGGGCGTTTGAGCAACGTGCAGGCGGTGAGCTTTGCATTTGCGCTTGCCGGTGCGGGCTTTGCCCTGCTGCTGGTGGCGGTCAATGCGCTGACCGCGTGGCTGACGCTCGCCGGCCTGTTCGGCTATGCGGTGGTCTACACCGTGTTTCTCAAGCGCGCGACGCCGCAGAACATCGTGATCGGCGGTGTGGCAGGGGCGCTGCCCCCGGTGCTGGGGTGGACGGCGATGACCGGCAGTGTGGGCGCCGAAGCCCTGCTGCTGATGATGATCATCTTCACCTGGACGCCGCCGCACTTCTGGGCGCTGGCCATCCACCGCGTGGAGGATTACCGTCGCGCCGGCCTGCCGATGTTGCCCGTGACCCATGGCATCGCCTTCACCCGCACGCTGGTGCTGCTCTATACCGTACTGCTGCTGGCGGTGTGCCTGTTGCCTTACCTGGTCGGCATGAGCGGGTTGTTCTATCTGGTGGGCAGCCTGGTGCTGAACCTGCAGTTCCTGCGCCACGCCTGGCGGCTCAAGTTCGCGCCGCGCGCCGACACCGCGATCCGAACCTTCCGCTTCTCGATCACCCACCTGATGTTGCTGTTCCTGGTGCTGCTGGCCGACCACTACCTGTAATCGCCGGTCCGACCGCTTGGTCCGGCCGATCGGGGGCGTGATCCGCCTCAGCCCGCCTCGGTGACGAGCTCGAGGATCGCCGCGCCGTAGTGCTCCAGCTTGCGATCGCCGACGCCGCTGATGCGACCGAGTTCGGTCAGGGTGCGTGGGCGGGTGATGGCGATCTCGCGCAGGGTGGCGTCCTGGAACACCACGTAGGCGGGCACGTTGCGCTCCTTCGCGGTGGCGAAGCGCCAGGCGCGCAGGCGATCGAAGAGGGTGGTGGGGATGCCGTCGGGAATCTCGAGGTGGGCGGCACTGCGCCGCTTGGCGCGGCTGCGGCTGCGTTCGCGCTCGAGGCGCAGGTGGAACTCGGCCTCGCCGCGCAGCAGCGGGCGGGCGGCGTCGGTGAGGCGCAGGGCGTTGTAGCGCTCGTGGTCGACGGCGACGAACTCGCGCGCCACCAGCTGGCGGAAGAGTGTGCGCCAGCGCTTCTCGTCGAGCTCGCTGCCGATGCCGAAGGTGGTGATGTCCTGGTGGCCGCGTTCGATCACCTTGTCGGTGAGTTCGCCGCGCAGCACGTCGATAAGGTGGCCGGCGCCGTAACGCTGGCCGGTTCGGTATACGCAGGACAGCGCCTTGCGCGCAGCCTCGGTGGCGTCCCAGGTCTGCGGTGGGTTGAGGCAGTTATCGCAGTTGCCGCAGGGACCCGACTCCTCGCCGAAGTAGGCGAGCAGGTGCTGGCGGCGGCAGGTGGTGGCCTCGACCAGGCCGACCAGCACGTCGAGGCGGTTGCGCGCCAGGCGCTTGAATTCCTCGCTTGCCTCCGACTCGTCGATCATGCGCCGTTGCTGCACCACGTCCTGTGCGCCCCACGCCATCCACGCCTGCGCGGGCAGGCCATCGCGCCCCGCGCGGCCGGTTTCCTGGTAGTAGCCCTCGATCGAGCGCGGCAGATCCAGATGCGCCACGAAGCGCACGTCGGGCTTGTCGATGCCCATGCCGAAGGCGATCGTCGCCACCATGATCAGGCCGTCCTCGCGCAGGAAGCGGGTCTGGTGTTCGGCACGCGTCTCCTGGGTCATGCCGGCGTGGTAGGGCAGGGCGTTGAGCCCCTGTTCCTGCAGCCAGGCGGCTGTTTCCTCGACCTTGCGGCGCGACAGGCAGTACACGATGCCGGCTTCAGACGGGCATTCCTCGCGGATGAAGGCGAGCAGCTGGCGGCGTGCGTCGTCCTTGTCGACGATGGTGTAGCGGATGTTGGGGCGGTCGAAGCTGGAGACGAAGCGGCGCGCATGCCGCAGGTTGAGGCGCTCGGCGATCTCCTCGCGGGTCTGGCGGTCGGCGGTGGCGGTGAGCGCGATACGCGGGATGGACGGGTAGCGCTCGGGCAGGATCGAGAGCTGCAGGTACTCGGGGCGGAAGTCGTGGCCCCACTGCGACACGCAGTGCGCTTCGTCGATGGCGAACAGCGCCAGCCGGCCGGTGTCGCGCAGGTGGTCGAGCTGGTCGAGGAAGCGCGGCGTCATCAGCCGCTCGGGGGCGACATAGAGCAGCTCGAGCGTGCCGTCCCACAGCGCGCGCTCGACTGCGCGGGCGCGCTCCATATCCAGGCTGGAATTGAGGAAGGCGGCGTTGACGCCGGCTTCGACCAGCGCGCTGACCTGGTCCTGCATGAGCGCGATCAGCGGCGACACCACGATTGCCGTGCCGGTGCGCAGCAGTGCCGGGATCTGGTAGCACAGCGACTTGCCGCCACCGGTGGGCATCAGCACCAGCGCATCGCCGCCTGCGGCGACATGCTCGACGATGGCCTGCTGCTCGCCGCGGAAAGCGGGGTAGCCGAAGACGTGCTCGAGGATGCGGTGCGCGGGTGACGGGTCATCATGACCGGGGGCGGGTGCCGTCAGCGCTGGGGCCTGCGTCCGTGCCGGCTGGGAGGGGAGGTCTTCGAGCATCCTGCCATTTTAGCCTCCGCGCCGCTGACCGGGCAGACGGTTGGGCGCGATTGCCTTCAACCCCTCGCGACTGGCGTCGCTCCTACAGGAGAAGCGCCGCGCACATCGGTCCGCCGTAGGCGCGGCGCCAGCCGCGAGCTTTGCGGGGCTTGCGACGAGCCCTGTCGCCTTCAACCCCTCGCGACTGGCGTCGCTCCTACAGGAGAAGCGCCGCGCACAACAGTTTGCCGTAGGCGCGGCGCCAGCCGCGAGCTTTGCCGGGCTTGCGACGAGCCCTGTCGCCTTCAACCCCTCGCGACTGGCGTCGCTCCTACAGGAGAAGCGCCGCGCACATCGGTCCGCCGTAGGCGCGGCGCCAGCCGTGAGCTTTGCGGGGCTTGCGACGAGCCCTGTCGCTTTCAACCCCTCGCGACTGGCGTCGCTCCTACAGGAGAAGCGCCGCGCACAACAGTCCGCCGTAGGCGCGGCGCCAGCCGCGAGCTTTGCGGGGCTTGCGACGAGCCCTGTCGCCTTCAACCCCTCGCGACTGGCGTCGCTCCTACAGGAGAAGCGCCGCGCACGTCGGTCCGCCGTAGGCGCCGCGCCAGCCGCGAGCTTTGCGGGGCTTGCGACGAGCCCTGTCGCCTTCAACCCCTCGCGACTGGCGTCGCTCCTACAGGAGAAGTGCCGCGCACGTCAGTCCGCCGTAGGCGCGGCGCCAGCCGCGAGCTTTGCGGGGCTTGCGACGAGCCCTGTTGCCTTCAACCCCTCGCGACTGGCGTCGCTCCTACAGGAGAAGTGCCGCGCACGTCAGTCCGCCGTAGGAGCGGCGCCAGCCGCGAGCTTTGCGGGGCTTGCGACGAGCCCTGTCGCCTTCAACCCCTCGCGACTGGCGTCGCTCCTACAGGAGAAGCGCCGCGCACGTCGGTCCGCCGTAGGCGCGGCGCCAGCCGTGAGCTTTGCGGGGCTTGCGACGAGCCCTGTCGCTTTCAACCCCTCGCGACTGGCGTCGCTCCTACGGGGGGTGGGAGAAGGGGAGTTGGGCGGACGAAATCCAAGTTTGTCCTGGACAAAGTTGAGGGCGCTGCCTAACATTCGCATCACTGATGCAACCCGTCCCGAGGTTCCAGTCTGGACGTCCGGCCCGCCCATGAACGACATCGCCCGCTTCGAACCCGTCCATAACATCGCTGCCGTCGAGCGCGACACCGGCATTGCGAAGGATACCTTGCGGGTGTGGGAGCGACGCTACGGCTTTCCGACGCCGGCGCGTGACGCCAACGGCGAGCGTCTGTACGCGCCGGAGCAGGTCGACAAGCTGCGCCTGATCCGTCGTTTGCTAGACCACGGACGACGGCCTGCGCGCATCGTGGGGGCGAGCGCGGACGAACTCGCGCGCATGCTCGACGAGTGCCTTGCCACGAGTGCGGCAGCGCCCGGCTGCGACGGCAGCCTGCTCGAGCTCGTGCGCCTGCATCGCAGCGTCGAACTTGCGCAGGCCTTGCGCCATGCGCTGATGAAGCAAGGCCTGCAGCGTTTCGTGGCCGACACGGTGGCGCCGCTCGCGGCCGCAGTGGGCGAGGCCTGGATGCGCGGCGAGGTCGACGTCCCCGAGGAGCACCTGTTTACAGAGCAGGTGCAGAACGTGCTGCGCGGCGCGATTGGTGCCCAGGCGGCAAGCGGTGGCCGGCCGCGTGTGCTGCTCACCACCTTCCCCGAGGAGGAGCATGTGCTCGGCCTGCTGATGGCCGAAGCCATGCTCGTACCCGAGGGCGCCTGCTGTGTCTCGCTCGGCACGCGCACGCCGCCTGCCGACATCCGCAGTGCGGCGGTGGCGGGCGGCTTCGACATCGTCGGCCTGTCCTTCAGCATTGCCTACCCGGCGCGCCAGGCCATCGAGGGCTTGCTGGCGCTGCGCGAAATGCTGCCGACGACGGTGGATATCTGGGCCGGCGGGGCCGCAGTGCGCGACAAACAGAAGCGCCTGCCGGGCATCCGCGTCGTCGGCGATCTCGACGGAACGCTGGCCGCGCTGCAGCAGTGGCGCGCGCAGCACAGCTGAGGGCGCGCGCAGCCGCTCCCCTGGTGCCGGCCGTTATCCGGCGACGCGTGCCGGCTCGCCGTTACCGTCGTTGTCGGTGTCCGGACCGTCTTCGACCTGGTGCGGCAGCAGGTCGCCATCGAGCACTGCGAGCATGCGTGCCCCCTTGGCGACCTGTTCCGCTGCCCGGCGCTGCAGGCTCGCCAGCCGCAGCCACTCCTGCATGGTGTTGATGTCCAGCCGCGCGTGCGCGCCCTGCAGCAGCAGCGCCTCCTTGAGCGCCTGGTAGCGGTTCTCGGTATCGAGCAGCAACTGCTCCACGCGGACCGCGTTGAAATCGGTCTGGCTCGCGTCTGCGCTGGCAGCCAGGTTGGCCGCGGCCTGGCGGAAGGCATCGGCGGCAGCCACCAGCTCGGGCTCGGACGGCGGGCCCAGTACCGTGCCCAGGTTGCACGCCAGGCGTGCGGCGCCGACTGCGCTCTGCTGGTACTGCAGTGTGCGCAGGCTGTGCGCAAGCGCCTCGACCAGCGCGGGCGGCAGGCTTGCCACGCTGAGCTTGCGCACATAGGCGGCGATTGCAGGGCCGAGTGCGTCGAGTGCGCCGGCCTGGCGTTCGATCCAGGGTTCGTCGGGCGGCGTACGCGTGCTCGCGGTCAACGCGGTCACCGCAAAACTCTGCGTGCGCCCCAGCTCCAGGCGGAGTGCGCGTAATGCCAGGTCGGGCACCGCGAGCGAGTTGGCATCGAGGTGGCGTGGGCGGGCGATCTCTTCCTCGCGGCTGCGGAAACGGCTCGACAGCAGGCGCAGCATGCCGCCGGCCAGCGGCACCATCAGCAGCACGCCGAGCAGGTTGAACAGGGTGTGGAACATGGCGATCGTGACCGCCGGCGTGGCGGGCTGCTCCATCCATTCTCTCGTCATGCCCAGCAGCGTGATCAGCAGCGGCAGCAGCAGCAGCGCCACGGTGCCGGTGACGAGGTTGAACATCACGTGCGCGGCGGCCAGGCGGCGCGCATTGGAGGTGGCGCCGATGGCCGACAGGATGGCGGTGGAGGTGGTGCCGATGTTGGTGCCGATGACCATCGCGCAAGCCGCTTCCACCGACATCAGCCCGCCCTGAGCGGCGGTGATGATGATCGCGATCACTGCGCCCGAGGCCTGCATCAGCACGGTGAGCAAGGTGCCGATGCCGACCAGGATGATCCAGCCCATCACCCCCGGGCTGATGTAGTCCTGCAGGTTGAGCGCGGCGCCGAAGCCGGAAAAGGTGTCCTTGAGCACGTCGATGCCGAGGAACAGCACGCCGAAGCCGGCCAGTGCCTGGCCCAGTGCGCGCATGCGCAGGCTGCGTCCGGCCAGCATGAGCGCGGCGCCGATGCCGACGAAGGGCAGGGCGAAGGCGTCGATCTTGAAGCTGAAGCCGAGCGCGGCCACCAGCCAGGCATTGAGCGTGGTGCCGACGTTGGAGCCGAAGATCACCCAGATCGCGTTCTTGAGCGACAGCAGGCCGGTGTTGACGAAACCGATGCTGGCAACGGTCACGGCAGTGGAGGACTGCACCAGGGCCGTCATGGTCATGCCTGCCGCCAGCCCGCGCAGCGGCGTCGCCGTGCCGCGCTCGAGCATGCCCTCGAGCGCGCGGCCCGCGGCCAGCTTGAGGCCTTCGGTGAGCATGTGCATGCCGAGCAGGAACAGGCCGATGCCGCCGAGCAGGCCGGCGACGACCTCGAAGGTGCTGATGGGGTTGGTATCCAGGGGCTGTCTCCGCGCTTTGATTACGTGTCTTGTGTCGGCGAACCGCAAGCGTAATACCGCAAGCCCCGGTTGTGGTGCGACTTTGTTCCGCCGAGGGCGTCCCGTGCTGGCCGGAGCTGCTCGGGGGACTGCGCGGCGCGGCATCGCGCCGGGCGGCTTGGGGCACTTGTCCTTCTGTTCTTTTATCTATTTGTCCAGGACAAAACATTGACATCTCTGATGGGCTGGCCTATCGTTTGATCGTCACTTACTTCTGTCCAGGACATAGCTATGAACGAGAAGACGCTCCCACGCTGGCTCGGCGGTCTGTCGGTCGCAGCCGTCTGTTCGCTGCTGCCTCATGTCGCCCAAGCCGAGCGGCTCGCGCCGGGCGCGCCGTTGGCGGTGGCACCGGTCATGGTCGCTGTGGTGACCCAGGACGGCGCGCCGATGCCCGTAAAGGGCGCCAGGGCGGTGCCGATCGATCTGCTCATCTTCATGCATCGCCCGGATCTGCCCTTGCGCGCGGCACCGCTTGCACTGCCCAGCGCGCAACCCGACGCCCTCCCCATCGCCAACCCCGGCGCCATCCGCCACAAGGAACGCTCATGAACGCCCCTGACAAGTTCTTCCTGCCCGATGTGCAGGCCAGTGCCGACCACCGCGCCCTCCCGATCCAGCGCGTGGGCGTGCGCGGCCTGCGCTACCCGATGTCCCTGCGCGATAGTGCGGGTTCGGTGCAACACACCGTGGTCACGCTGGAGATGACGGTTGGCCTGCCGGCCGACGTCAAGGGCACGCACATGTCGCGCTTCGTCGAACTGCTCGAGGCCGAGCGCGAGGCGCTCGACCTAGCCGGTCTGCGTCGCCTGTTCGCCGACATGCTGGTGCGCCTGGAGGCGGACAGCGGGCGCATCGAGGCGCGCTTTCCCTGGTTCATCAACAAGCTCGCGCCGGTCTCGGGCGTGGCCAGCCTGCTCGACATGGACGCCTGCGTGGTGGTCGAGCGCGTCGAGGATGGCGTGGTGGCGACGACGCTCGAAGTGACCGTGCCGGTGACCAGCCTGTGTCCGTGCTCGAAGAAGATCTCCGCCTATGGCGCGCACAACCAGCGCTCCCACATCACGCTCAAGGCTCGCCTGCGTGGCGACCTGGATATCGACGCACTGGTGCGCATGGCCGAGGAGGAGGCGTCTTGCGAGGTCTTCGGCCTGCTCAAGCGCCCGGATGAGAAGTGGGTCACCGAGCGCGCCTATGACAACCCCAAGTTCGTCGAGGATCTGGTGCGCGACATCGCACTGCGCCTGCGCGCCGACGCCCGCATCGCCGCGTGGTCGGTGCAGTCCGAGAACTTCGAGTCGATCCACAACCATTCCGCGTACGCCCTGATCGAGGGCGAGAACGCGGCGGAGTGACGTCATGAGGATGGGTGAGCTCGAGCGCCTGGGTGCGGGTGACACGCGCCGGGTGGCGGTGGTCGGCGGCGGCATCGCCGGCCTCGGCACGGCCTGGCTGCTGGCACAGCGTGACCGTGTGACGCTGTTCGAAGCGGGCGACTACGTCGGCGGCCACACCAACACGGTGGACGTCACCCTCGAGGGGCGCACCCATCCGGTCGATACCGGTTTCCTGGTCTTCAACCGCCGCACCTACCCGAACCTGTGCGCGCTCTTTGCGCTGCTCGGCGTCGAGGCGGTGGAAACCGAGATGAGCTTCGGCGTCAGCCTCGCCGGCCCCGGGCTGGAGTGGGCGGGTACCAACCTGGATACGGTGTTTGCGCAGCGTGCCAACCTGCTGCGCCCCGCCTTCCTGGGCATGGTGCGCGACATCATGCGCTTCAACCGCGAGACGACGCGTCTGGCGGCCGCAGGTGGGATGCCGGCGATCTCGCTCGGTGACTATCTTGAGCTCGAGGGCTACGGCCAGGCCTTTTGCGACTGGTACCTGCTACCGATGGCGGCCGCGATCTGGTCGTGTCCGACGCGCACCATGCTCGACTACCCGCTCGCCACCTTCGTCCAGTTCTGCCACAACCATGGCCTGCTGCAGGTCCTCGACCGTCCGCGCTGGCTCACGGTCGAAGGCGGTGGGCGCAGCTACGTGCGCCGCATGCTCGGTCGCCTGGACGATGTGCGCGTTGGCCACCCGGTGCTGCGCGTCGAGCGCGACGCGCTGGGCGTGCGCGTGCATACGCGTGCCGGCGTCGAGCGCTTCGACGAGGTCGTGTTCGCCTGTCACAGCGACCAGACGCTCGCCATCCTGGGCGAGGGGGCGAGCGAGCAGGAACGCCGCATCCTCGGCGCGGTGCGCTACCAGGACAACCTTGCCATTCTGCATACCGACCCCGCGCTGCTGCCGCAGCGGCGCAAGGTGTGGTCGGCGTGGAACTACCTGTCCGGCGAGGGCGAGCCCGACGACCGCCCGGTGTCGGTGAGCTATCTCATCAACCGCCTGCAGCCGCTGCCCTTCGAGACGCCGGTGGTGGTGTCGCTCAACCCCTTCCTCGAGCCGGACAGTGAGCGTGTCATCGGCCGCTTCCACTACGCCCACCCGGTGTTCGACCAGGGCGCGATCGACGCCCAGGCCGCGCTGCCGGCCATCCAGGGCAACAACCGCAGCTGGTTCGCCGGGGCCTGGACCGGTTACGGTTTCCATGAAGATGGCCTCAAGTCGGCGGTGGCCGTTGCCGAGGCAATGGGCGTCGAGGTGCCATGGCGGCGCGGTCGTGTCACGGCCGTCGAGCCTGCGCTGGAGCTCGCGGCCTGATGAACGCCGCCGTATGCTTCGGTGCGGTGATGCATGAGCGCCACGTCCAGGCGCACAACCGCTTCATCTACCCCACCGCCTTCCTGCGCCTGCCGCTGGGCGGGCTCGACACCTTGCAGGTGCCCCTGCTCGGCATCGACCGCCCCAACGTGTTCGCCATATACAGCCGCGACCACGGCGCCCGCGACGGTAGCCCGCTGCTGCCATGGATTCGCGGCGTGCTCGACCGGCATGGCGTGGGTGAGCTGTGCGACGGCGAGGTGGTGCTGCAGACCATGCCGCGCATCTTCGGCTTCGTCTTCAACCCGGTCAGTTTCTGGTTCTGCCATGACCACGCGCGCAACCTGCGTGTCGTGCTTGCCGAGGTCAACAACACCTTCGGCGAGCGTCACAACTATCTGGTGCACCACCCCGACCTGCGCCCGATTGCGGCGGGCGACGAGTTGCGCGCGCGCAAGTGCTTCCACGTCTCGCCCTTCTTCCCGGTGCGCGGCGAGTACCGCTTCCGCTTCGAGCGCCAGGGCGAGGTGCACGCGGTGTCGGTCGACCTGTGGGACGAGGGTGCGCTGCGCCTGAGCACCCGCCTGTCCGGCCGCGCCCAGGCGCTCGACGGCTCCGCGATGCGCAAGTGGCTGTTGCGCCAACCCTTCATGACCCTGGGCGTCGTCGCCCGCATCCATTGGCAGGCCTTGCGCCTGGCCTTGCGCCGGGTGAGCTTCCATCGCAAACCTGCGCCCCCGCTCGAGGAGACCACCTGATGAACGCACTCGACCATGCCCTGCAGCCGCTGGCCACCGTGCGCCTCGGTCGCCGCCCGCGCGCCACCCGGCTCGCCCTGGAGATGCTCGACCGCCTGCAGGGCGGCGCGCTCGCCGTCGAACTGCCCGACGGCCTGCGCCTGCGCGCCGGCCACGGACCGCTCGTGGCCCACCTGCGGGTGCGCGACCACGCCGTGTTCGACGAGGCGCTCGCACGCGGCGACATCGGCTTCGGCGAAGCCTGGATGGACGGCCTGTGGGACACCGAGGACCTCACCGGCCTGTTGCGCCTGCTGTCGGCCAACCGCGACCAGCTGCATGGCGCCATCTACGGCCGCATGTTCCGCCTGCTCGGCCACCGTCTGCAGCATCTGCTGCGCGCCAACACCCGCACCGGCTCGCGGCGCAACATCGAGGCCCACTACGACCTCGGCAACGACTTCTACGCGCTCTGGCTGGACCCGACGATGACCTATTCGGCCGCGGTCTTCGCTACCCCCGATGAGTCCTTGGTCGATGCCCAGCTGCGCAAGTACCGCCGCATCCTCGGTGAGCTCGGCGCCCAGCCGGGGCAGACGATCCTCGAGGTCGGCTGCGGCTGGGGCGGCTTTGCCGAGGTCGCCGCCACCGAGTTCGGCTGCAAGGTGCTCGGCATCACGCTGTCGCCGTCCCAGCTCGCCTTCGCGCGTGCGCGCGCCGAGCGCGGCGGCTTTGCCGACCGCGCGGACTTCGAACTGTGCGACTACCGCGACGTGCGCGGCCAGTACGACCACATCGTGTCGATCGAGATGATCGAGGCGGTCGGCGAGCGCTTCTGGCCGACCTACTTCGGCCAGCTCGGTGCGCTGCTCAAGCCGGGTGGGCGCTGCGTGGTGCAGGCCATCACCATCGCCGACGCACTGTTCGCGCGTTACCGGCGCGGCACTGACTTCATCCAGCGCCACGTCTTCCCCGGCGGCATGCTGCCCAGCCCGAGCAGGGTGGCGCAGCAGGCGCAACGCGCCGGGCTTGGCATCGTCGGCGACTTCGCCTTCGGTCGCGACTATGCGCGCACGCTCGCGCATTGGCAGCGCAGCTTCGAGGCGCAGGCCGCTGCGGTACGCGCGCAGGGCTTTCCCGAGCGCTTCATGCGCATGTGGCGCTTCTACCTGTCCTATTGCGAGGCCGGCTTCGAGACGGGCGACATCGACGTCCACCACTATGTGTTCGCGCATGCGGATGCAGGGGGCGGGAGGCGCTGATGCCACGCCCACGCGCTGCACTCGATCCTTGGCTGGCGCCCCTGCTGCTCGCCGGCGCCTTGCTCGCTGCCGCGCCGTCCTTCGCGCGTGAGCTGCCGCCGGCGCTTCAGGGCGGCCTTCAGCGCGTGGGCGAGGGTGAGCTGCGCTGGTTCGGCCTCAAGCTCTACGATGCGGCGCTGTGGGCGATGCCCGATGCAGCCGCCGAGCCAGTGGACGACGAGGCGGAGGTGGCGCAGGTGCTGGCTGCAGACCATGCGTTGTCGATCCGCTACGCACGGGCGGTGTCGTCCGCGCGCCTGGTCGAGCTCAGTCTGGGTGAAATGCGTCGCCTTGGCTATGAGGATGAAGCGCAACTGGCACGTTGGGCGCAGGCCCTGGCGCGCGCACTGCCCTCGGTGGAGGCGGGCGAGACGCTGGTCGGGCTGCACCGCCCGGGCGAAGGCGCGCAGTTCTGGCACCAGGGTCAGCCGACCGCGGCGCTCGAAGACGCCGAGCTCGCGGCGGCCTTCTTTGCAATCTGGCTCGATCCGCGCACGCGCGAACCGCGTCTGCGCGCGCAACTGCTCGGCCTGGCGGAGCGCGCGCGATGAGTTCCGCCGCCGTCGGCGCTGCACCCGACCCGGGCGCTGGCACCGATTCGCGCCGGGCGCTGCTTGCCTATGGCGCGCTCGGCCTGCCCCTGGCCTTTGCCGCGCTGCCGATCTATGTCCACGTGCCGCGCCTGTACGCTGAAGGACTCGGCCTGCCGCTGGCGCTGGTGGGGGCGGTGCTGCTCGCCGCACGCATCGTCGACGCGTTCACCGACCCCTTGATCGGCTGGGCCAACGACCGCCTGCCAAGGCGCCGGCTGTGGGTTGCGCTGGCCTTGCCGGGCTTGGGCGCTGGCATGCTCGGCCTGCTTGCGCCGCCCGCAGGGGCGGGTCTTGGCTGGCTGTTCCTGCTGCTGGTCGGCGTGTCACTGGCGTGGTCGGTAGCGACCATCGCCTACAACGCCTGGGGTGCGGAGGTGGCGCACACGCCGCTTCTGCGCACGCGCTACGTCGCCAGCCGTGAGGCTTTCGGGCTTGGCGGCGTGGTGCTGGCCGCGGCCTTGCCGGCGGTGCTTGCGTTGGGCGCCGACGAGGCGACCGGGCTGGCGCGCCTGGCCTGGTTGTTCCTGCCGCTGCTCGCCGGCTTCGGCCTGTGGACGCTGTGGCGCGCGCCGGCAGTTCCGTTGGCCGGCCTGGCCGGACAGGGTTCAGGCCGCGTGCCGGTACGGGCGACGCCGCTGTGGTCCGGCCTGCGCGCCACCGTGCGCGATGCCGGCTTCGGCCGCCTGCTCGCGGTGTTCGCCGCCAATGGCATCGCCGCCGCGATTCCGTCGGCCACCGTACTGTTCTTCGTCGCTGACGTGCTCGGCGCTGAACGGCTCGCGGGTCTCTTCCTGGTGCTGTACTTCGTCGCCGCGGCGGCCAGCCTGCCGCTGTGGGTGCGGGTGTCGCAGCGCATTGGCAAGCTGCGCGCCTGGCTCGCCGGCATGGTGCTGGCGGTCGCGGTGTTCGCCTGGGCCGGACTGCTCGGGGACGGCGACGTGTTCGCCTACGCGCTCATCTGCGTGCTGTCGGGGCTCGCGCTCGGCGCCGACCTCAGCCTGCCCCCCTCGCTGCTCGCCGACCTCGTCGCGCGCAGCGCGACCGGGCGCGCTCAGCCCCCTCTGCAGGCGGGGGCATGCTTCGGCTGGTGGAATTTCGTCACCAAGGCCAACCTCGCGCTCGCCGCGGGGCTTGCCTTGCCGCTGCTCGCGCTGCTCGGCTATGCGCCGGGCGCGCGCGAGCCTGCAGCGGTAACGGCGCTGGCGGCGGTGTATGGCTTCGTGCCGGTCGTGCTCAAGCTGGGGGCGATCGTGCTGCTGTGGCGCTGGCGCGCCTGGATCGAGCCGGATGTGCCGTCGGCCGACGGCCTGCGCAAGGCGACCGTCTGTGAGGGAGTGCAATCGTGATCGTGAAACGTCTTTTCTTGTGGATCGTGGCCGTGGTCGGCCTGTGGGGGTGCACGACGGTGAATGTCGATCATTACCGCGCCGAGCAGCCGGTGCTCGAACTGCGCGACTACTTCAACGGCACGCTCGACGCCTACGGCATGTTCCAGGACCGCTCGGGCAAGGTGGTGAAGCGCTTCCACGTGTTGATCGAGGCGAGCTGGGAGGGCGAGGTCGGCACCCTCGACGAGCACTTCACCTACGCCGACGGCAGCACCCAGCGCCGCGTGTGGACCATCACCCGCCTCGGCCCCGGGCGCTACAGCGGGCGCGCCGACGATGTCGTCGGCGAGGCCAGCGGCGAGGCTGCGGGCAATGCGCTGCGCTGGCGCTACGTGCTGGCGCTGCCGGTCGGCGACAAGGTCTACAACGTCGATTTCGACGACTGGATGTTCCTGATGGACGACAAGGTGATGCTCAACCGTTCGCTGATGAGCAAGTGGGGCTTCCGCCTCGGCGAGGTCACGCTGTCCTTCTTCAAGCGCGCCGATTGAGCGGCGAGGACCGGACGCGCATGGCAGCGAGGATGCAGCGATGACGACGGTGACCCGGAGCGGGCGCGGGCTGTTCGCCCCGCTCAACACGCCGATCCGTGACTGGCAGGGGCGGCGGGTGTGGATTGTCGGCGCCTCCACCGGCATCGGCGAGGCGCTGGCGCTGGACCTGGCCGCGCGCGGTGCGCGCCTGGCGCTGTCGGCGCGCGGCGTCGAGCGCCTGCAGGCGGTGCGCGCGGCTTGCATGGCGCATGGGGTGGCCGCGTCCGACTGCGTGGTCGAAGCGCTCGATCTCGCGCGCGACGGCGACTTCGCGCGTGCGCAGGCCGCCGTGCTGGCGCGCTGGGGTGGCGTGGACCTGGTGGTGTTCAACGCCGGCACCTATCGCCCGCTGCGCGCCTGGGAACTGAGCGCCGAGGCCGTGCGCGAGACGGTCGAGCTCAACCTGGTGGGCACGCTGTGCGGCGTCGGCGAACTCGTGCCCGTGCTGCTGCGCCAGGGCAGCGGGGCGATCGCCCTGGTCGGCAGCGTCGCTGGCTACGGCGGGCTGCCCAAGGCCACGGTCTATGGCCCGACCAAGGCGGCGCTGATCAACCTGGCCGAGACGCTCTACCTGGATCTTTCGCCGCGCGGCGTCGATGTCTTCCTGATCGACCCCGGCTTCGTCGCCACGCCGCTCACAGCCGCCAATGACTTCCACATGCCGGCCCTGCAGACGCCGGTCCAGGCGGCGCAGGCGATCGTAGGCGGCTTTGCGCGCGGCGACTTCGAGATCCACTTCCCGAAGCGCTTCACCCGCGTGCTCAAGGCGTTGCAGTGGCTGCCGCGGCGCTTCTATTTCCGGCTCGTGCGGCGAGCCACTGGACTATGAGGTCGACGCACATGGGCTCGGAGGGCATGGCGCCCGCCACTGCGGACGCCGCCGCGAGCGCGGCCGGCCGCGTGGCGTGCTTCTACGAAAAACTCGCGCCGCACTCGCTGGCCGGTGTCGACACACTCTATGCCGCCGACGCGCGTTTCAAGGATCCGTTCAACGATGTCGTCGGTACCGCAGCCATCCGCAGAATCTTCGAGCACATGTTCGATACCGTCGATGCGCCGCGTTTCGTGGTCACCGAGCGCATCGAGCAGGGTGCGCAGGCCATGCTGGGCTGGGATTTCCACTTCCTGCTGCGCGGCCGGCCGGTGGTGGTGCATGGCGTGACTCACCTGCGTTTCGATGCCGGTGGCCGCGTGCTGCTGCACCGCGACTACTGGGACGCCGCCGAGGAACTGTACGAGAAGCTGCCGCTGCTGGGGGCGCTGATGCGCGCGCTGCGCAGGCGACTGTCGGCAGGCTGACGCGGGCGGGTGCCCCGAGGAGCACAGGGGAGGGTGGGGCTGGCGGAGGTGCAGTCGGACAGCGCCATTCCAGTGTGCCTTGATGGCGGACAAGCGCTGCGGCGGCTGCGGCCGAATGCCGCAGCGGGTTCCGGTGGGCAGGCGATGGGTCTATCATCGAGCGCTGATTCTGCAGTCAAACAGGCAAGCCCATGTCGTCCGCTCTCTCGTCATCAACGCTTTTTGCGCGCCTGCGTGCCCTCGTTCTGCCCGCCCTGGCTCTCGGCGTCCTCGCCGCCTGCACGCCTGCCGAGCCGGTGTTCCGCAGCACCGACATCACCGGCGCCGACTATGGCAGAAACTTCCGCCTCACCGACCATCACGGCCAGGAGCGCACGCTGGCCGATTTCAAGGGCAAGGCGGTCACCATCTTCTTCGGCTACACCCAATGCCCGGACGTGTGCCCCACGGCGCTGGTGGGCATGAGCGAGGTGATGGGCCTGCTCGGCGCCGACAGCGACCGCGTGCAGGTGGTCTTCGTCACCGTCGACCCCGAGCGCGACACGCCCGAACTGCTTGCCGAGTACGTGCCGGTGTTCGACCAGCGCTTTCTCGGCATGCACGGCACGCCCGAGCAGATCGCTGCCATTGCCAAGGACTTCCGCGTGTTCTACCGCAAGAGCGGCGATCTGGCCGGCCACTACACCATCGACCATTCCGCCGGTACCTACGTTTTCGGTCCCGATGGACGGTTGCGCCTGTACATGAGGCACGGCGAGGAGCCGCAGGTGGTCGCGGCGGACATCAAGGCGCTGCTGGATGGGAAGTAGCAGCGATGTGCGAGCGTGGCGCATGAAAGCACAACGGCAGCCTTCGAGCTGCCGTTGTTGTCTGGAGAGTGCCTTGGCGCTGTAGTTACACCACTGCCGCCAGCATCCCCCGCATCTTCTGCATGGCCTTGGCTTCGATCTGGCGGATGCGTTCGGCTGAGACGCCGTATTCGGCCGCCAGCTCGTGCAGGGTGGCGCTGTCGCCTTCGGCGAGCCAGCGCCGCTGCACGATGGCACGGCTGCGGTCGTCGAGGCTGGCGAGCGCATTGCGCAGGCCGGTGTCCTGCAGGTGTGCCAGCTGGGCCTCGGCGATGAGCTCGGAAGGTTCGGCCTGGGGGTCGGGCAGGTAGGAGATCGGCGCGAAGCGCTCGTCCTCGTCGTCGCTGCCGGCGTCGAGCGGAATGTCGCGGCCGGTGAGCCGCGTTTCCATCTCCACCACTTCCTCGGGCTTGACGTCGAGCTGGGCGGCGATCGCCTGCACCTCGGCAGGCTGCAGCGTGGTGCTGTCCTTCTTCATGCCGCGCAGGTTGAAGAACAGCTTGCGTTGCGCCTTGGTGGTGGCGATCTTCACCAGGCGCCAGTTCTTCAGGATGTACTCGTGGATCTCCGCCTTGATCCAGTGGATCGCGAACGACACCAGACGCACGCCGCGGCTCGGGTCGAAGCGCTTGACGGCCTTCATCAGGCCGACGTTGCCCTCCTGGATGAGGTCGGCGTGAGGCAGGCCGTAGCCGAGGTAGCCGCGCGCAATGGCGACGACGACGCGCAGATGCGACATCACCAGCTGCCGTGCCGCATCCACGTCGCCCTCGTCACGCAGCCGCGTTGCGAGCTCCACCTCCTGCTGCTCGCTCAGCATCGGCATGCGATTCACGCTCTGGATGTACTGGTCCAGGCTGCCGGCGGCGGGAACGGGGAAGGTCAGGGCGTGTGACATGGGCTTGGGTCCTCCTTGTGCGCCTCAATATTAGCACTCGGGGCGTGAGAGTGCTAAGGGGCGGCGGGAGTTCCGGGGTGGCCTGCTTCAGTCTGTGTCGGAGGCTACCCAGTCCTCGACGCGCAAACCCGCAATCCGCCTGAACTCGCGCGTATTGTGGGTGATCAGTGTGGCGTCTTCGGCCAGCGCATGGCAGGCGATCCACAGGTCGTTCGCGCCGATCGCTGTGCCTGCCTCCCTGAGGCGGGTGGCCTGTTCCGCGTAATGCCTGCAGATGGCGGGGTCGGCGGGATAGCGCACCGGTACCTGGCGCGCCAGCGCGTTCAGCCGGCGTAGCACCTCCGTCTTGCGAGTGCTGCGCTCTTCATTCAACGCACGACGAACGCTGCTGGCGTCATGATGGCAATGCCGTGCCATGGGTTCAGCACAAGCAGATCCTTGTCCCCACTGATGATTGCCGCCGCTTCGCCTGCAAGCGCCACATCCAGGAATTTGTCGTCGCGCGGATCGCGGCAGGCCGCTACCCTGCGAATGATCGGCACGATCTGCATGACACCGCCAAGCATGCGGATGAACTCGCGCCGGTCTTCTCGAGATACATACGGGTCGAACTTGGGTCGTGCCAGCACCTTGGCGAGTTCGGCCAAGGTTTCGTCCGAGCCGAGCAGGCTGCCTTGGGCGAGTGCCAGGTTGACCGCCTTGGCGGCGGTGCTGCGCGGCGCCAACAGGCGGCTGACGAGAACGTTCGTGTCGACGACGAAGCGCAGGAATTCAGTCATCGGCGAGCAATTCGGCGAGCTTGTCCTCGGTCAGCCCTGCCGCTGCAGCCTTCTCGCCGACTGCGTCGCAAAAGCGCTGAAACTCGGCGACGTTGAGCCGTGTGAGGCGCTCGTACTCCTTCATCGAAAGAACAACCGCGACATCGCGCCTCTGGCGGCGGATCACGACGGGCTCGTGAGCGGCCAGGTCGAGCACGCCTGCCAGTCCTTGCTTTGCCTCGGTGGCGGAGACGGTGCGCATGGTTGCCACTCCTTTTCGTTCTGGTGAGGTTTAATTGTACGTTTTGTACAAAATGTGCGCAATTTTCATGCTGGAGACCTTCCGCCAATGGGTTTGGTCAGTCTGCGCAGGGGGGGGCGTCCACCACCACCCGGCCTGCGACTCGCCTGGAAGCGTTCGGTAAGCCTTCGCCACTTCCTTCGTGGCACGTCAGCGGCGCGCAGGAAACTCCCGTGCGGTATGAACCACGTTGAGCACGATCACCGAGTCATCCCTCACTTTCACGAAGGCAACAAAGGGCAGTCGGCGAACGACGAGCTGACGTGCCCCCGGGATTCGCATACTTGCCCGAATGCGCTCGGGGAGCACGCGCAAGGCTTCGATCTCGGCAACGATGCGCGAATGGACGGCTTCCACAGTCAGGGGGCCTGCCTCCGAGTGGTAATGAACAAGGATCTCCTCGAGGTCGTCCAGCGCCTCGTCAGCCCAGAGGGTGTTCATGCACGGCGATTCCGTGCTGCCACACGCTCGCGTAGCAGCGCCATGGCTTCGTCGTGGGCATGTAGCGTGGTCTGGCCTGCATCCGTGCGTTCGAGCGTCGCCGTGACCTTCTCGAAGAGCCAGCCGTCGTAACCGGGGGTCTTGTCGAGCAGGAATTCGGGCAGCAGCGTGTCCGCTGCGTCCTCGATCGACACCATGATGCCGACGGGGCGATCGTCCCTGGTGATGACGACCGGCTCCCGGCGCGATGCATCGAGAAATTCGCCGAACCGGTTCTTTGCTTCGCGTGCGGTCATGACTTTCATGATCAGTGTCCTGAGTAGTGTCGAGATAGGTCCGTAGTAGCTACTTTAGGCGGCGCAGCAAGCGTCTGTTTCTGGAATGGTGGATTGGGCTTGATCTCATCTGTAACCATGGTCATGATCATGGTCATCTGCTACCCAGGGAGTACGACCATGCAAACCATCCAGGCCTCCGAATTCAAGGCCCGCTGTCTCGCCCTGATGGATCAGGTGGCGGCCTCCGGCGAGATCCTTGTCGTCACGAAGAACGGTAAGCCCGTAGCCGAACTGCATCCCTATCAGGGCGCGCGCGCATCTTCGCCTTTTGGTCTGCATCCAGGCTTACGTATCCTCGGAGACATCGTGTCACCGGTTGCCGACGATGACTGGGAGGTGCTGTCGTGATCGTTCTCGACACGCACGTCCTCATCTGGATGGATGCCGACGATGCCGCGCTCGGCCCGCAGGCGCGTGCGCGCATCGAGCAGGCCTGGCGTGCTGGCGAGGTCGCGGTGAGTGCGATCAGCTTCTGGGAGTGCGCGATGCTTGCAGAGAAAGGCCGTATCGTTTTGCCGCTCGCGGTCGAAGGCTGGCGGGCAGGCCTGCTCAGCGCGGGGCTGCTCGAGATCCCGCTCGATGGCCGCATTGCGCTCGCGGCCGCGGGGTTCGCCGACCTGCATCGCGACTCCGCGGACCGCTTCATTGCCGCCTCCGCGGCGGTGCGCAGCGCGGCGCTGGTGACGGCGGACGAGCGGCTGCTGGGCTGGAACACGGCCCTGCCGCGGCTCGACGCGCGGCGCTGAACCGGGTGTTCTGTTGCATGCTCGCAACAACAATGGCTGGAATGTGGTGTTTTCCGGCATTCGCGCTTGCATGCCCGGCCACAGGTTTGCAGAATCGCCCCAACTTCTCGCCAGAGAGGTGAGTAGGGCCGAGGCAGGTGCCGCGGTCTCAACTTCAAATTTGAGGAGAAATACATGCAGAAGAAACTGATCGCGCTGGCTGTTGCTGGCCTGGTTTCGGCTCCGGCCTTCGCTCAGTCGAACGTGACCATCTACGGTGTGGCCGACGCCTACATGGCTTTCGGTTCGCATGGCGCCAACGACCTGTCGGCCGTCAACAGCGGTGGCCTGTCGGGTAGCCGTCTGGGCTTCCGTGGCGCTGAAGACCTGGGCAATGGTCTGAAGGCTGTGTTCACCTTCGAGCAAGGCTACAACGTCGATGACGGCACCGGCCTGGGTGGCAACTCGCGTCAGTCCTTCGTCGGTCTGTCGGGTGGCTTCGGTACGGTCAGCCTCGGCCGTCAGTACGCTCCGGGCTTCGACCACGTTGTTGACGCCTTCGGCAACTCCGCCATCCTGTCGCCGCAGTCCATCCTGGCTGCTGGCACCGGCTCGAGCATCGACGCTGGTGGCGACGCCCGCTGGAACAACTCGATCGCCTACAACGGCTCGTTCTCTGGCCTGAAGGTCCGCGCCATCTACTCGATGGACGCTGTTGAGCTTGCTCCGAAGGAAGGTGATGACGATGCTTTCGGTCTGGGTCTGGACTACAGCAACGGCCCGCTGCGTGTCGCCGCGGTGTATCAGCTGCTGCAAGACACCGCCGAAGACCAGAAGGAATGGTCGATCGGTGCGAGCTACAACTTCGGTGTGCTGACCCTGGCTGCGAACTACCAGGACGCCAAGTCGATTGGTCATGTCAAGGGTCGTGACTCCGACATCTGGCAGATCGGTGTTGTCGTTCCGGTCAGCGCCGCTGGCAATGTCCACGTCGGCTACGGCCAGGCTGATGTCGATGCTGTCGACGCCAAGGCCAAGTCGTACTCGATCGCCTACACCCACGCCCTGTCGAAGCGCACCACGGTCTACACCGGCTTCAACCGCACCGACAACGACAACGGCCTCGCCTATGGCGTCGTCGGCGCGCCCGCTGGCGTGACCGGCAAGGATTCCGACGTCTTCGCCGTTGGTATGCGTCACACCTTCTAATCTGTCCTCCAGACAGGTCTGAAAGTAAAAACGGGAGCTTCGGCTCCCGTTTTTTTTGGGGGTTTTGGGGTCAGGTCTTTCATTTGCTCATTTTGGCCTGGTATCGTTTTTTGATACCATAGGATCGTGAAACGCAAACACCAGCGCACCCTTGAACTGATCCATGCCCGGCCGGTCTCGGCCAATGTGCGCTGGGGGGACATCGAGGCTTTGTTCCGGGAGTTGGGTGCCGAGATTTCGGAGCGCGAAGGTTCTCGGGTGGAGGTGTTCCTGTTCGGTGTGGTGCGTGTCTTTCATCGCCCGCACCCGTCCCCGGATACCGACAAGGGCGCAGTCGCAGCAATTCGGAAGTGGCTTGAAGAAAACGGAGTGCAACCATGAACACCATGAACATCGGGGGCTACGAGGCCGTGATCACCTTCGATCCGGACATCCAGATGTTTCGCGGCGAGTTCGTCGGTTTGAATGGTGGTGCGGATTTTTATGCGGCAGATGTGGCTGGACTGAGGCGCGAAGGTGAGGTGTCTCTCCGCATGTTCCTGGATGCGTGCGAACGGCGGGGCATCGAGCCACGAAAGCGTTTCTCGGGCAAGTTCTCGCTGCGCGTCGATCCCGCTGTGCACGAGGCGGCGGTCGTCGCTGCCGCTGCGCACGGGCAGAGCTTGAATCAGTGGGCAGCCGAGGCGATCAGGCAGGCCGCCCGGGCGGGGTGAGGGAGTTCCTCGGGGTCAGCTTTCATTTGCTCATCCCACGTGCCGGGCGATGCGTGACGGGCTTGCGATCTAAAAATGGCGTACGCATAATTCGGGCTCTCCTTTCAAGGGACGGGCATCATGGCGCGGCCGTTGCGAATAGAGCTTGCGGGCGGTGTGTACCACGTGACGTCGCGCGGTGACCGGCGCGAGATGATCTATGGTGATGACGTCGACCGGCGGGCGTGGCTCGATCTCTTCGGCGAGGTCTGCGAGCGCTTCAACTGGCGCTGCCATGCGTGGTGCCAGATGGGCAACCACTACCATGTTGTCGTGGAGACTGCCGAAGCCAACCTGGCGCGCGGCATGCGGCAGCTCAACGGGGTGTATACGCAGGCGGTCAATCGCCGCTATGGCCGCGTCGGTCACGTTTTTCAGGGGCGCTACAAGGCGATCCTCGTGGAGGCGGACGCCTACCTCGTGGAGCTCGCGCGCTATGTCGTGCTCAATCCGGTTCGCGCCGGCCTGTGCAAGGATGCGGCGGACTGGCCGTGGAGCAGTCATCGCGCGCTGCTCGGCCGGGTGGAGGCCCCGTCATGGTTGGCGACGAACTGGGTCCTTGGCCAGTTCGGTGAAGTGCGGACGCGCGCCATCGGCCGCTACGAAGACTTCGTGCGCGCCGGTGTTGGTCTTCCGCCGATCTGGGAAGGCCTGAATGCGCAGATCTACCTGGGCAGCGCGGATTTTGCAGGTCGCATGGCGAGCAGGTTTGCCGACGATGACAACTTGAGCGAGGTGCCCAGGATGCAGCGTCGCCCGAAGGGTGTGGCCCTCGACGCCTACGTCGAGCGTTTCCCCTCGAGAGACCAGGCCATCCTCGAGGCGGCTGATTCCGGTGAGTTCACCTACGCCCAACTCGCTGCTTTCTTCGGCTTGCATTACAGTTCGATCAGCCGCATCGTCAGCAAGGGGCGTGTGTTACGGCGGCCTCAACGGACTGTGAGTAAATGAAAGACCTGACCCCGCTCGCACCGCGTCGGTCACGTTTTTCAGGGGCGCTACAAGGCGATCCTCGTGGAGGCGGACGCCTACCTCGTGGAACTCGCGCGCTATGTCGTGCTCAATCCGGTTCGCGCCGGCCTGTGCAAGGATGCGGCGGACTGGCCGTGGAGCAGTCATCGCGCGCTGCTCGGCCGGGTGGAGGCCCCGTCATGGTTGGCGACGAACTGGGTCCTTGGCCAGTTCGGTGAAGTGCGGACGCGCGCCATCGGCCGCTACGAAGACTTCGTGCGCGCCGGTGTTGGTCTTCCGCCGATCTGGGAAGGCCTGAATGCGCAGATCTACCTGGGCAGCGCGGATTTTGCAGGTCGCATGGCGAGCAGGTTTGCCGACGATGAAAACTTGAGCGAGGTGCCCAGGATGCAGCGTCGCCCGAAGGGTGTGGCCCTCGACGCCTACGTCGAGCGTTTCCCTTCGAGAGACCAGGCCATCCTCGAGGCGGCTGATTCCGGTGAGTTCACCTACGCCCAACTCGCTGCTTTCTTCGGCTTGCATTACAGTTCGATCAGCCGCATCGTCAGCAAGGGGCGTGTGTTACGGCGGCCTCAACGGACTGTGAGTAAATGAAAGACCTGACCCCGCTCGATGACCCGTTCGCACCACGCACTCGCCAAGATGTTTCGAGATATCTCCACGCCAATCTTTTTTCGTCTCCTGTGGTCAGTCTTGCGCCCGCATGAAGTGCGGCGTCCGATAGACCCAGTCAGGAGATGAGTCCGATGCGCAAGCTGTTTGTCGCTTCCACTTTCGCCCTTGCCGCGACCGCGGCGCAGGCCGATCCGGCCGTGATGTTCGGTATCAACTACAACTTTGGCGGCGGTGGGCCGGGCTTGTCGGTGAAGGTGCTGACGAGTGACCGCGAAGATCGTACGGTGGGCTCGGTCGGTGCCAGTTACTATCCGATGATGAATCGCGTCGGCCTGGATCTGGGTGTCGGGCGTACCTTCCAGAACGGCGCGGCGACGGTCGGGTGGGATGTGATCAACAGTGCTCCGCAGGCCAGCATTGGCTATGTCGATACCCGGCGCTGAGCGGCAGGGAGTGTCGGCGATTGATTCGTGATCTACTGGCAGTGAGGGCTGGCGGCGGCGAGCGCGACGCTGTGGTGCTGCGGCTGTGTGCATCGCCCAACTACGATGCACGACCCGAGGGGGTGGTTCCGAATGTCGTCGTGGTGCACGCCATCAGCCTGCCACCCGATTCTTTCGGCGGTCCTGGGGTAGAGCAGCTGTTTACCAATACGCTCGACCCGGCCGAGCATCCCTATTACGCGGACATCCAGCATCTGCGGGTGTCGGCGCACTATTTCGTCCGTCGCGACGGCGAGGTGGTGTGCTTCGTCGCCCCCGAGCACCGCGCCTGGCATGCAGGCGTGTCGTGCTGGAATGGGCGTGAGCGCTGCAACGATTTCTCGATAGGCATCGAACTCGAAGGCTGTGACACACAGCCATTCGAGCCCGTGCAGTATGTGCGCCTGGCCGGATTGATCGCCGAGTTGCGCACGCGCTACCCGATCGAGGCCGTGGTGGGGCACTCGGACATCGCCCCCGGGCGCAAGACCGACCCTGGGCCGTTCTTCGACTGGCAGCGGCTGGAGCGGCTGCTGCGCATGGGTGATGACATGCGGGCGCCAGGGCACCCGCATGTCAAGTTTTGACAAAATGTTTGTCGAAGAATAGAATTCGCTTCCTGTTGCATCGCAACAATTCAATCAATCTCGGTGCGGCGCCTCTCTGAGAGGGAGACGCAGTTTCATGGACGCGCGCACCGCGGGGTCTGTCGTCTGGTTGCGGCGGCGGGCTTTAACACCTACTGGCGACCGAGCCGGCCATCTGCCGGCGTGGCCAATCGGCCACGCGGCATGCGCGCTGCCCTCAAAGGGTGGCGCGGGCGCAGCACTCCAACAGGGTGCGGCCAGGGTGGCGGCTCAGGCCACAGCATGGAGGACACCATGAAACACGCAACTCGATTCAATGCGCTTGCGCGCAGAACGGGCGGTGCGGCGACCAGCCTCGTCTACGGTGCACTGTTTTCTGCCGGCCTCCTGGGTACGGTCCATATGGTGGCTGCCAATGGCGCTGCCGATGGCGGTGCGCCCCTGCAGTTCAGCGATGCGTTTGCGCTCCCGGCAGCGGAGCCGACCACCTCCGAGCTGTCGATGGTCTCTGGCCTTGGCTTGCGGGTAACGCCGCCGGTCAGTCCGGCAGTGACGCTCGCCGATGTCTCCTACACGCCGTCGGTGCCGTTCAGGCGTGCGACCGAACAGCCTGTCGAGCCGGCGCTCAAGGCCTTCAGTCCGGCAGTGACCGGGTTGGAGGTGTTGGGCGAAGATCCGTTCGCGCAGGAAGAGGGCGAGCTGTCGATCGAGATGGCGCGCGTGCGCGACTGGATCACCGAGAACTATCGTGTATCCGAGACGGCCATCGTCCCCGCACTGGCGGCCGCCGAGGCTTCTGCGCAGGAACTCGGCTTCGACCCCTTGTTGATCGTGGCGATGATGGCCGTGGAGTCGAGCTTCAACCCGCGTGCGGTCAGCAACATGGGGGCGCAAGGGCTGATGCAGGTGATTCCGCGCTACCACCAGGACAAGCTCGGCGCCAACCGCGGCAAGAACGCGCTGTTCGACCCCGAGGTGAATGTGCGCGTGGGTACCCTGGTGCTCCACGAAGGCCTGCAGCGCTATGGTAGCCTGCAGCGCGCGCTGCAGTATTACAACGGAGCCTTGAAGGACCCGCAGGCCCGCTACACGCGCAAGGTGATGTCGCTGAAGAAGCGGCTCATGCTGATCGCCGGGCGTGACGTGGTCCGCACCAGCCTCGAGCAGGCGAGCTAAGCCCGCGCCTGCTCATTACAGCGCCCTGCCGGCCGATCAGGCCCGCAGGGCGCTGATGCGTTCAACGGCCTCGAGCAGGCGTGATTCGCGCGTGGTGTAGGCGATGCGCAGATGGCGGCGCGGCAGGTGGTGGCCGAAGTCGAGCCCGGGCGTGGCTGCCACGCCTGCCTCTTCGATCATGCGGCGGGCGAGCGCTTCGGAGTCGTCCGCGAGCTTCGAAATGTCGGCGTAGATATAGAAGGCTCCTTGCGGCTCGGTCGCGATCGTGAAGCCGATTTCCTGCAGCGCGGGCAGCAGTACGTTGCGGCGGGCGGCGAACTCCGTCCGCCGTGCCTCCAGGATCTCCAGCGTGGCGGGCTCGAAGGCTGCGAGGGCTGCATGCTGCGCGGGCGACGAGGGCGAGATGAAGAAGTGCTGGGCGAGCTTCTCGATCTCGCGCACGAGGGGCGTGGGCGCCACCAGCCAGCCGAGCCGCCAGCCCGTCATGCCGAAATACTTGGAGAAGCTGTTGACGACGAAGACGTCATCGGCCGCGTTGAGTGCCGGGTGTGCCAGTGCGGTGGCGGAGTCGATGCCGTAGGTCAGGCCCTGGTAGATCTCATCGACCAGCAGCAGGCCGCCGCGCCGGCGGGTGACCGCGTGCAGGGCGGCGATCTCGTCGATGTCGAGCAGGGTGCCGGTGGGGTTGGATGGCGTGGCTACCATCAACCCGCGGCTGCGTGCGGTCCAGGCTGCGTCGACCTGGGCCGGAGTGGGTTGGTAGCGGGTCTGCGCGTCGACCGGCAGTGCCTGGGCGACACCTTCGAAGGCGCGCACGAGGTGGCGGTTGGAGGGGTAGCCGGGGTCAGGCAGCAGCCATTCGTCGCCGGGGTCTGTGGTGGCGGCGAGCGCGAGCATCAAGGCGCCGGAGGCGCCGGCGGTGATGATGATGCGCTCGGGTGCGACCTCGGCCTTGAAGCGATCCTGGTAGAAGCGTGCGATCGCCTCGCGCAGCCTGGGTAGGCCGAGCGCCGGGGTGTAATGGACGTCGCCGCTGGCAAGGAAGCGGGTGGCAGCCTCGATGACGGGTTGCGGCGTGCCGAAATCGGGTTCGCCGACCTCCATGTGGATGATGTCGCGCCCCTGGGCCTCGAGCTCGCGCGCCCGGCGCAGCAGCTCCATGACGTGGAAGGGCTGGATGTCGGCTGCGCGGCGGGAAAAAGCTTGCATCGTGGGCTCCGGCGATGACGGGTGGTGAGAGCGGCGCCATTCTGCGCCGAAATGAAAAAAGCGCCGACCTGCGGCGCTTTTTTCGGTCGGGCGTGCGGTGGATCAGTCGGCGTTGAGTGCGAGCTCGAACAGTTCGCGCTTGAGCACGAGCTGGCGCGGCAGGCGGTCCTGCAGCTTGTCGAACCACTCCTTGTGCGAGCTGAGTTCGGTACGCCAGGCGTCTGCGTCGACCTTGGTCAGGGCGTCGAATTCCTCGCGGGTGATCTCGGCGTCGGTCCAGTCGAGGTCTTCGAAGCGCGGCATCCAGCCGAGCGCGGTTTCCTTGGCGGCGATCTTGCCCTGGCAGCGCTCGACGATCCACTTGAGCACGCGCATGTTCTCGCCGAAGCCCGGCCACATGAACTCGCCCTTCTCGTTCATGCGGAACCAGTTCACGCAGAAGATCTTGGGCGTATCTTCGACGACGTGGCCCATGCGCAGCCAGTGGTTGAAGTAGTCACCCATGTGGTAGCCGCAGAAGGGCAGCATGGCGAACGGGTCGCGGCGCACCACGCCTTGAGCGCCGAAGGCAGCGGCGGTGGTCTCGGAGCCGAGCGTAGCGGCCATGTAAACGCCGAAGTTCCAGTTGAACGCTTGGTACACCAGCGGTACGGTGGTGGCACGGCGGCCGCCGAAGATGAAGGCGGAGATCGGCACGCCGGCGGGATCTTCCCAGGCCGGGTCGATCGACGGGCACTGGTTCGCCGGCGCGGTGAAGCGCGCGTTGGGGTGCGCGGCCTTGCGGCCGGTTTCCCGGGCGATCTCGGGCGTCCAGTCCTTGCCCTGCCAGTCGATCAGGTGCGCGGGGGCTTCCTTGCTCATGCCTTCCCACCACACGTCGCCATCGTCGGTGAGCGCGACGTTGGTGAAGATGATGTTTTCCTTGAGCGTGGCCATGGCGTTGAAGTTGGTCTTCTCGGAGGTGCCGGGGGCGACGCCGAAGTAGCCGAACTCGGGGTTGATGGCGCGGAACTTGCCGTCAGGGCCGGGCTTGATCCAGGCGATGTCGTCGCCAACGGTGGTGATCTTCCAGCCGTCGAAGGACTTGGGCGGGATCAGCATGGCGAAGTTGGTCTTGCCGCAGGCCGACGGGAAGGCGGCGGCGACGTAGGTCTTCTCGCCCTGCGGCGATTCGACGCCGAGGATCAGCATGTGCTCGGCCAGCCAGCCTTCGTCACGCGCCATGGTGGAGGCGATACGCAGCGCGAAGCACTTCTTGCCGAGCAGGGCGTTGCCGCCGTAGCCCGAGCCGTAGGACCAGATCTCGCGCGTCTCGGGGTAATGCACGATGTACTTGGTGGTCGGGTTGCACGGCCAGCGGCTGTCCTTCTCGCCCTGGGCGAGCGGGGCGCCGACGGTGTGCACGCAGGGCACGAACTCGCCGTCGGTGCCGAGCACCTCGATGGCGCCGCGGCCCATGCGCGTCATGGTGCGCATGTTGGTGACGACGTAGGGGCTGTCGGAGATTTCGACGCCGATGTGGGCGATCGGGCTGCCGAGCGGGCCCATCGAGAACGGCACCACGTACATGGTGCGGCCGTGCATCGCGCCCTTGAACAGGCCGTTGAGCGTCTCGCGCATCACCGCCGGGTCTTCCCAGTTGTTGGTGGGGCCGGCGTCCCCTTTGTTCTGCGAGCAGATGAAGGTGCGGTCCTCGACGCGGGCGACGTCCGAGGGGTCGGACCAGGCGAGGTAGGAGTTCTTGCGCTTTTCCGGGTTGAGCTTGATCAGCATGCCGGATTCGACCATCTCTGCGCACAGGCGGTCGTACTCTTCCTGGGAGCCGTCGCACCAGACGACACGGTCAGGCTCGGTCAGGGCGGCGATCTCGCCGACCCACTGCTTCAGGCCTTCGTGGCGGACATATTCGGGGGCAGCGGCAATGGCCGCCTGGGCGTGGTTCTGAGACATGTGTACAGCTCTCCCGTGCTGTGATGCGTAACCATTCCCGTCGGTCGGCCATCGTTGAAGCAGGTGCTGCCTGGCCGGCGGGCTGCTCGGGCGCCGGCTGGGGCGCCCCGACGTACCGATGCGATGCGTTTGCGGGTGAAACGTGCGCGAACGAATTGCAATCGGTGAAAGCCCGTAATTATGCCATGAGGAGCGCAGACTTATGAATGCGCTCGTAACTATCGGTGAGCAAACGCATGGCTATCATGGAAGTGCGCACGCAGGCCGGGCAGTGTTTGTTTCACGATGCAAAGACGTTTTTCGTAATGCGAAAGACTGGCCTTTGCGGTATGCTGCGCAGGATCGTGCGCGAGTCGTCCTGCTCCGTCGTCTTTTGGGGTGGGGCGCGTTGCTCGCGCACTCCACGCCGAAGAACAGAAAGGAAGAGACCATGGACGAACTGATCCGCGCTGCCGCGCTCGATTACCACCGTTATCCGCGCCCCGGGAAAATCTCGGTGACACCGACCAAGGTGCTGTCGAACCAGCGCGACCTGTCGCTGGCCTATTCTCCCGGCGTGGCGGCCGCCTGCGATGCCATCGTCGAGGATCCGGCCCAGGCCGCCGAGCTCACCGCGCGCTCGAACCTGATCGGCGTGGTCACCAACGGCACGGCTGTGCTCGGCCTGGGCAACATCGGCCCGCTCGCCGCCAAGCCGGTGATGGAAGGCAAGGGCGTACTGTTCAAGAAGTTCGCCGGCATCGACGTCTTCGACCTCGAGATCGATGAGCCCGACGCCGACAAGCTGATCGACATGATCGCCGCGCTCGAGCCCACCTTCGGCGGCATCAACCTCGAGGACATCAAGGCGCCCGAGTGCTTCTACATCGAGCAGAAGCTGCGCGAGCGCATGAAGATCCCGGTCTTCCACGACGACCAGCACGGCACCGCGATCGTGGTCGGCGCCGCACTGCTCAACGGGCTGCATCTGCAGGGCAAGGCGTTGGACAAGGTGAAGCTGGTGACCTCGGGCGCGGGTGCTGCGGCGCTGGCCTGCCTGGGCTTGCTGGTCAAGCTTGGCATTCCGGTCGAGAACATCTGGGTGACCGACATCGAAGGCGTGGTCTATGAGGGCCGCACGGTGCTCATGGACCCGATCAAGGCGCGCTATGCGAAGAAGACCGATGCGCGCAAGCTCGCCGAGGTCATCGAGGGCGCCGACGTCTTCCTCGGCCTGTCGGCGGGCGGCGTGCTCAAGCCCGAGATGGTCGCGAAGATGGCGCCCAACCCGATGATCCTCGCGCTTGCCAACCCCACGCCCGAGATCCTCCCTGATGAGGTGAAGAAGGTGCGCAGCGACGCCATCATCGCCACCGGCCGTTCGGACTACCCGAACCAGGTCAACAACGTGCTGTGCTTCCCCTTCATTTTCCGCGGTGCGCTGGACGTCGGCGCGACCACCATCACCGACGAGATGCAGCTCGCCGCGGTGAAGGCGATCGCCGAACTCGCACGCGTGGAGCAGAGCGATATCGTCGCGGCCGCCTATGGCGAGAAGGTGGGCGGCTTCGGCCCCGAGTACATCATCCCGCGCCCCTTCGATCCGCGCCTGATCGTCAAGATCGCCCCCGCAGTCGCTGCGGCAGCCGAGGCCTCGGGCGTGGCGACACGGCCGATCAGCGACTGGGACGCCTACCGCGGCCAGCTCAACAACTTCGTCTGGCATTCGGGCCTGATCATGAAGCCGGTGTTCGCCGCCGCGCGCAAGGATCCGAAGCGCATCATCTTCTCCGAGGGCGAATCCGAGAAGGTGCTGCGCGCTGTGCAGCAGGTGGTCGACGAGGGCCTGGCACGTCCGATCCTGATCGGCCGCCCGGACGTGGTGATCCACAACATCGAGCGCTTCGGTCTGCGCATGGCGGCCGAGCGCGACTTCGAGCTGGTCAACCCGGACTCCGATCCGCGCTTCAACGAACTCTGGCAGCACTACCACAGCCTGATGGAGCGTCGCGGCGTCTCGGTCGAGTACGCCAAGAAGGAAGTGCGCCGCCGCACCACGCTCATCGGCACGTTGCTGCTCAAGTTCGGCTACGGCGACGGCCTGATCTGCGGCACCTACGGCATGCACCGCCTGCACCGCGAGTTCGTCGAAACCGTGCTCGGCCGGCGCGAGGGGGTCAACAACCTGTACACGGTCAACCTGCTCAGCCTGCCCGGACGCACGCTGTTCCTGGCCGATACCTATGTCAACTACGACCCGACGCCCGAGCAGGTGGTCGAGATGACGCTGCTGGCCGCCGAGGAGATGAAGCGCTTTGGTGTCGAGCCGCGCATCGCCTTGTTGTCGCATTCGTCCTTCGGTTCGGCCGACTCGCCGACCGCCGAGAAGATGCGCGCGGCCTTGCGCCTGTTGCATGAGCGTCACCCCGAGTTGCAGGTCGAGGGCGAGATGCACGGCGACTCGGCGCTCGACGCCAAGCATCGCCTGCAGATCTTCCCCAACGCCAGGATGCGCGAAGATGCCAATCTGCTCATCTTCCCCACCCTGGATGCGGCGAACATCGCCTTCAACCTGTTGAAGAACGCGGCGGGCGAGGGCATGACGGTGGGGCCGATCCTGCTCGGTGCATCCAAGCCGGTCCATATCCTGACGCCGTCGGCGACCGTGCGCCGCATCATCAACATGACGGCGCTCACCGTCGTGGAGGCGGGACAGGTCGGCTGATTCGCATCGGTCGTCCGCCATACATGCTTGCATGACGATCGCCCGCTGCCTCATGCTTGAGGCAACGGGTGATCGGAGGCGGGCGGATGCGGATGCAGGAGGGGCGGGCGGCGTTGGTGCTGACCGGCGGTGGCGCACGTGCGGCCTATCAGGTCGGTGTGCTGAGCGCCATTCGCGAGCTCCGGGGCGCGTCCCCTGGCAATCCCTTTCCCATCCTCTGCGGCACCTCGGCCGGTGCAATCAACGCCGCCGCGTTGGCCTCGCATGCGGTCGATTTCAATCGCGCCGTCCGCCATATCGAGCGCATCTGGCGCAACCTGCATGCCGAGCAGGTCTATCGCGTCGATGCACCCGCCTTGCTTGGCAGCGGCATCCATTGGGGGTCGGCGCTGTTCGGCGGCTGGCTGTTGCGCCAGACGCCGCGCTCCCTGCTCGACAACGCGCCGCTGCGCGGACTGCTCGAGCGCGCACTCGACTTCCGTGCCATTGACCAGGCGATCAAGAGCGGGGCGCTCTATGCGCTCAGTGTCACGGCTTCTGGCTACTCCAGCGGCCAGAGCCTGGCCTTCTTCCAGGGTTCGCTCGACATTCACCCGTGGCGGCGCGAGCAGCGCATGGGCGTGCGTACCGAGCTGACTATCGAGCATCTGATGGCGAGCAGCGCCCTGCCTTTCGTGTTTCCGGCGGTCAGGATCCATCGCGAGTGGTTCGGCGATGGTTCGATGCGCCAGCTCGCGCCGGTGAGCCCTGCCATCCATCTGGGGGCGGAGCGCATCCTGGTGGTCGGCGCGGGACGCACGGCGGAGGAGGGGCGGCAGCGCGCCGAGCGCTATCCCTCGCCTGCGCAGATTGCCGGCCATGCCTTGTCGAGCATCTTTCTCGACACGCTTGCGGTCGATCTGGAGCGTCTCGCACGTATCAACGACACGGTGTCCCGTCTCGAGCCTGCCCAGCGCCAGTTCGCTGGCATCGGTCTGCGCGCGATAGAGACCCTGGTGATCCAGCCCTCGCAGCGGCTCGATACCATCGCCGGGCGTCATGGCCATCAGCTGCCGCGCCTGCTGCGCATGGTGCTGCGTGGTCTGGGGACGATGCGCCGTGAGGGCTCCACCCTGTTGTCCTATCTGCTGTTCGAGCCGGGCTTCACTCGCACCCTGATCGAGCTTGGCTACGACGATGCGATGGCGCGCAAGTCCGAGTTGAGCGACTTCCTGCGCATCGGCTAGCGGCGCGCGCCCGCAATGTGCCGAAACGACGGCCGCACGCGGTCGCCGAATGTGGGAAAATGTGAAGACACAATTCGAAATTACTTGAAATCAGTTTTGTATCTGCTTATTTTTCATACAAAACGCTTTCCGGTTTCTTTCTGTCTTTTAGGCTTGCCGCTCACCATGAAGCTCAGACTCCTCGTTGCCAGCCTTGCCGCGCTGTTCGCATTGCAGTCGGGGGCCGTGCTGGCCTCGTCCACGAAGTCTCAGTCCGCTGGCAAGACCGCTGCGAGCAAGCCCGCGCCCAAGGCCAAGGCTCCGGCGAAGGCGGCGCCCAAGAAGGCGGTGTCCAGCAAGCCTGCGCCCAAGAAGGCGGTTGCCAAGCCCGGTACCAATGCCAAGCCCGCGGCCAAGAAGGTGGTGGCGCGCAAGGCCGTACCGGCCGCGGCAGCAGCAGCGGCTCCGGCCGCGCTGGGGGCCGACGAGGATGCGCCGCTTGCGCTGGACGCCAACGGCCTGCCATTGCTGGGTTCGAGCGCTTTCTATGTGATCAACCAGAACACCGGCGAGGTGTTGCTCGAGCGCAATGGTTCCGCGGTGGTGCCGATCGCCTCGATCACCAAGCTGATGACGGCGATCGTCGTGCTCGAGGCGGGCCAGAGCCTGTCCGAGCGCCTCACCATCACCGAAGGTGACATCGACCGCCTCAAGGGTACTGGCTCTCGCCTGGCGCTGGGCACGACGCTCAGCCGCGAGGAGATGCTGCAACTGGCGCTGATGTCCTCGGAGAACCGAGCCGCCTCGGCGCTGGCACGCAATTACCCCGGTGGCGAGAGTGCATTCGTCGAGGCCATGAACGTGAAGGCGCGGTTGCTCGGGCTGTGGGATACGCGTTTCCGCGACAGCACCGGACTGAATCCCGGCAACGTGTCCAGCCCGAAGGATCTCGCCCGCCTGGTTGCCGCGTCGGCCGCGTTCCCGCTCATTCGCGAGTTCTCGACTGCGCACGAGCGCTACGTTGACGTGCGTGGCCGCATGCTGCGCTTTGGCAACACCAATGGCCTGGTGCGCAGTCCCGAGTGGGCGATCAGTGTGTCCAAGACCGGCTACATCTCCGAGGCCGGGCGTTGCCTGGTCATGCAGACCTGGTTGCAGCAGCAGCCGGTCGTGATGGTGCTGATGGATTCGAGCGGGCGCTACACGCGTACCGCCGACGCCAAGCGCGTGCGCAAGTGGCTCGAACAAGGCATGCCGCAACGCCTCGCGGTCGCGCCGCAACGCGCTGGCGGCTGAGCCGCCCCTTGCGCCGGGCGGCGCGCCGACAGGATCAGCGAGTGCGTGGTGCGCTGAAGCCGAGGGCGCGCGAGATCTCGTCGGCCGTTTCGCGCACGAGTGGCGCCCAGTCCGGGTTGAAACGATCCGACGGGGTCGACAGCGACAGCCCGGCGATCAACTCGCCGCTGTCGTCTCGGATGCCCGCCGCGATACAGCGCACACCCGCTTCGACTTCGTCGAGGTCGAAGCCGACGTCGTGGCGGCGGACGCGATCGAGTTCCTTTTCCAGCGCGGGCAGGGTGGTGATAGAGGCCGGCGTCGATGCGGGCAGGCCGGTGCGGCGAGCGTAATCGCGGATGCGTTCGGCGCCATCCTCGGCCAGGAACAGCTTGCCGGTTGCCGTCGTGTGCAGCGGCGCGCGAGCGCCGACGATATGCACCACGCGCACCGACGCGCGACCGCTGGACGTTCGCTCCACATACACGATCTCGTCGCCGGCGCGCACGCCCAGATTGACGCTTTCGCCGGTTGCCGCGTGCAGCTTGAGCATGAAAGGCATTGCGGTCTCGCGCAGCGAGATGCGCGACTTCACGAGGCTGCCCAGTTCGAGGAGGCGGATGCCCAGGCGGTAGACGCCGGCTTCCGAGCGCTCGACGAAGCCGGTGCCGGTCATGGCGCCGAGAATGCGGTGCGCTGTGGAGGGGTGCAGTCCGGTCTCGAGCGCGAGCTGTTTGAGCGGCACTGGGTCGGCATGCTGCGCGAGTACGTCGAGCAGCTTCATCATGCGCTCGATGACCTGGATCGAATTCTTGCCTTCCGGGGGGGCGGCGTCGGGCTTGGGTGCGGACAAGGCGGGGCTCTGCTTGGACAATGTCGGAACGGTCGTTTGTTGGAGGGCGATGGTAACCGGGCATGCTGATTTCGCCTAGTGAAATACAGTGCCGTGTGGTGACCCGATTGCTTCAAAGATATACTTTGGCCGGAATGCGCGCGGGCCGGACGTTTGCAGGTGATCATCGAGCGGCGTCGCCACTGCGATGCTTCTCGCCCGGCGTCGTCTTCCGCCTGCCCTCTCCGTTCGTTGTCCCCCGCTTCCGGATGCCCTGATGAGCCTGGTCCTGATCGTGCTGCTACCCTTCGTCGGAGCCCTGTTGCCGGCGCTGATGATCCGTGCCGGGCGCAATGCCTGTGCGACCAGCACCTTCACCTTCACGCTGCTTGCCTTCGCGCTGCTGTTGTCGCATGCGCCGGCGGTGTTCCGCGGCGAGGTGGTGCAGGCGGGCTGGGACTGGTTGCCGGCGCTCGGGCTCAACGCCAACTTCTTCCTCGACGGCCTGGGCTTCTTCTTTGCCGGGCTCATCCTCGGCATCGGCCTGCTGATCATCGTCTATGCGCGCTTCTATCTCGCCAAGGACGATCCGATGGGCAGCTTCTACACCTACCTGCTGCTCTTCCAGGGCGCCATGGTGGGCATCGTGCTGTCGGACAACATCCTGCTGCTGCTGGTGTTCTGGGAACTGACCAGCCTGTCGTCCTTCCTGCTCATCGGCTACTGGAAGCACCTGCCCGAGGGCCGCCAGGGTGCGCGCATGGCGCTTGCCGTCACCGGTGCAGGCGGACTGGCGATGATCGCCGGCATGCTGATCCTGGGCGACATCGCCGGCTCCTACAATCTCACCGACATCCTGCAGCACAAGGACGCCATCCAGGCTTCGCCGCTCTACCTGCCGGCATTGCTGCTGATTCTCGCCGGCTGCTTCACCAAGAGCGCGCAGTTCCCCTTCCACTTCTGGTTGCCGCATGCGATGGCGGCGCCCACGCCGGTGTCGGCCTACCTTCACTCGGCAACCATGGTGAAGGCGGGACTGTTCCTGATGGCGCGCATGTGGCCGGTGCTCGCCGGCACGGCGGAATGGTTCTACATCGTCGCCACCACGGGGCTCATCACCATGCTCGTGGGGGCGGTGATCGCGCTGTTCAAGGACGACCTCAAGGGCCTGCTAGCCTTCTCCACCGTCAGCCACCTCGGCCTGGTGACCATGCTGCTCGGTTTCGGCACGCCGATGGCGGCCGTGGCGGCGGTGTTCCACATCCTCAATCACGCCACCTTCAAGGCCGCGCTGTTCATGAACGCCGGCATCATCGACCACGAGGCCGGCACGCGCGACATCAAGCGCCTGGGCGGCCTGCTGCACCTGATGCCGGTCACCGCCACGCTGGCCATGGTCGCGGCAGCGTCGATGGCGGGGCTGCCGCCGCTCAATGGCTTCCTGTCCAAGGAAATGATGCTGCACGAGGCGGCAGCGACCGCCTGGCTGGGTAACGGCTGGGTGGTGCCGGCGCTGGCCACGCTCGCGGCCTGCTTTTCGGTGGCCTATTCCTTGCGCTACATCGTCCATGTCTTCTTCGGGCCGCAGCGCAGCGATTACCCGCACACGCCGCACGATCCGCCCGCCGGCCTGTGGCTGCCGCCAGCCCTGCTGGTGATGCTGGTGGTGCTGATCGGGCTGCTGCCGGCGACGGTGGCGGGGCCGCTGGTGGCCGTGGTGGCGCAGGCGGTGATCGGTGGCGCGCTGCCTGACTACCATCTGGCGCTGTGGCATGGTGTGAACATCGCGCTCGCGCTGTCGGTGGTGGCCGTGGTGGTCGGCCTGGGGGCGCTGCGTGCCTATCCGCGCGTGCGCGCAGTCTGGCAGGCGGGGCCGCATCCGGAAGCCAAGGCGATGTTCGACGCCGTCATGGCGGCTGCGCTGGCGCTGGCACAGCGCGTGACCCATGGCTTGCATAATGGCTCGCTGCAGCGCTACCTGGCGTTTGCCATCGGTGCGATGACGCTGGCAGGCTTCGCGACCTTCATCGGCGCTTCTCACGAAGCCGGTACGCGCGAACTGCTGCCGGCGGAGCCGGTGGCGGTGGTCGCCTGGCTGCTGCTGCTCGGCGGCTGCGTGCTGACCGTGATGTTCTTCCGCCAGCGCCTGCTGTCGGTGCTGGTGGTGGGCACCGTGGGCCTGATCGTGTGCGTGGCCTTCATCTACCTGTCCGCGCCCGACCTTGCGCTGACGCAGATCTCCGTCGAAGTCACCACCGTCATCCTGATCCTGCTGGCGCTCTATTTCCTGCCCAAGGCGAGCCCGCTGAGCTCCACCGTCAGCGCCGACCCGCTGCGCCACCTGCGTGACGGGGTGCTCGCGCTGATCGCGGGCGGCGGCATGGGGCTGGTGAGCTGGGCCATGCTCACCCGCGATGGCAGCTCGCTGTCCACCTACTACCTCGAGAATTCGGTGTCGGGCGGCGGCGGCACCAACGTGGTCAACGTGATCCTGGTCGATTTCCGCGGCTTCGATACCTTCGGCGAGATCATCGTGCTCGGCATTGCCGCGCTCGCAATCTACGCGCTGCTCGACGGTGCCCTGCATGGCCGCGTTGCCCGCCGCCTGAGCGCGTGGACGCCCGACCTGCCGGTGTCGGTCGACCGCCACCCGATCATCATGGTGGTCGCCACCCGGGTGATGCTGCCGCTGGCGCTGCTGGTGGGGGCCTACATCTTCCTGCGCGGCCACAACCAGCCCGGTGGCGGCTTCATCGCCGCGCTCGTGGTGTCGATCGCGCTGATCATGCAATACATGGCAAGCGGCTTCGGCTGGGCGGCGCAGCGCGTCAGGGTCAATTACCACGCCATGATCGGCGCCGGCGTGCTGATCGCGGCGGGGACGGGGATTGCCTCCATGGTGCTCGACCGTCCCTTCCTGACCTCGGCCTTCGACCACTTCCACCTGCCGCTGGTCGGCGAGTTCGAGCTGGCGAGTGCGATGGCCTTCGATACCGGGGTGTTCCTGACCGTGGTCGGTGCGGTGATGCTCGCGCTGGCCAACCTGTCGCGCATGGGGCGCTTGACCGGGCAGCGGCCGGTCAACCGCACGGCGATGGATGTCGATCCCAGCATGGGCATGAGCAAGGAGCACAACTGATGGAATTCCTCGTCGCCACGGCGATCGGCGCGATGACGGCCGCGGGCGTCTACCTGGTGCTGCGCGCGCGTACCTTCCCGGTCATCATCGGCCTCACCCTGCTCACCTACGCGACCAACCTGTTCCTGTTCGCGACGGGCAGGCTTGCCGTCAATCTGCCGCCGGTGATCAGCGCCGATGCCGCGGCCTACACCGATCCCTTGCCACAGGCCCTGGTACTGACCGCCATCGTGATCTCCTTCGGCATGACCGCCGTCATCGTGGTGATGTCCCTGCGCGCCTATCTAGAGACCGGCAATGACCACGTCGATCTGCCCGGCGACGCCTCGCCCGAGGCACGCGAGGACGACTGGAAGCTGCTCGGCCGCAAGCAGGGCGAGCCGGCCGCGCGTGCCGCTGCGGGCCTCGAGGAGCGCGCATGAACCACTGGCTGATCCTGCCCATCCTGATGCCGGCCATCCTCGGTGCCGTGCTGGTGATTGCGGCGCGTCATGACATCGTGCTCTCGCGCGTGTTCTCGGTCCTGTCTGCGGGGCTGCTGCTGGCGGTTGCCCTGGTGCTGCTCGCCATGGCCAGCGATGGCAGCGTCCGCGTCTATGCGCTGGGCAACTGGGTGGCGCCCTTCGGCATCGTCCTCGTGCTCGACCGCCTGGCGGCGCTGATGCTGGTGTTGACCGCAACCCTGGGCCTTGGCGTGTTGCTATATGCGATCAACGGCTGGGATGAGCGCGGCAAGCACTTCCACCCTCTGTTCCAGTTCCAGCTCATGGGGCTCAACGGCGCCTTCCTTACCGGCGACTTCTTCAACCTGTTCGTGTTCTTCGAGATCCTGCTCATCGCCTCCTACGGGCTGATGGTGCATGGCGGGGGCGGCCTGCGGGTGAAGGCGGGCGTGCAGTACGTGGTGACCAACCTGGTCGGCTCCTCGCTGTTCCTGATTGCGGTCGGCCTCATCTACAGCGTGACCGGCACGCTCAACATGGCCGACCTCGCGCTCAAGGTGCCGCAGGTGCCGGCAGGCGACCAGGCCCTGCTGCAGACGGGGGCCGTGTTGCTGCTGTTGGTGTTCGGCGTCAAGGCGGCGCTGGTGCCGCTTCACTTCTGGCTGCCCGGCACCTACGCCAACGCGCCGGGGCCGGTGGCGGCGCTGTTTGCGATCATGACCAAGGTCGGCGCCTACTCCATCATCCGCCTCTACGTGCTGGCCTTCGGTGCAGATGCCGGCGACGCAGCCTGGCTGGCGGCGCCCTGGCTGCTGCCGGCCGGTCTGCTCACCCTGGTGCTGGGCATGACCGGTGTGCTGGCGGCGCGCAGCCTGGGCCAGATGGCGAGCTTCGCGGTGATCGGTTCGATGGGCATGCTGCTGGCGACGGTCGCGGTATTCACCCCGCAGTCCATGAGCGCTGCGCTGTTCTACCTGCTGCACTCCACCCTTGGGGCAGGGGCCTTGTTCCTGATTGCCGACATGGTGGCCGAGCGCCGTGGCATGCACCGCGACCGGCTCACGCAGGCGCCGCGCTTCGCCCAGGGTGCCCTCATCGCCGGGCTGTTCTTCGCCGCTGCGATTGCGGTGGCCGGCATGCCGCCGCTGTCGGGCTTCCTTGGCAAGCTGCTCGTCCTCGACAGCGTGCGCAGCCACCCGCAGGCCGCCTGGTTCTGGACGCTGATCCTGGCGACCTCGCTGCTGGCCGTCGTCGGCTTCGCGCGCGGTGGCAGCCTGGTGTTCTGGAAGAGCCATGCACTCGAGGCGCCGCCGCCAGCCACGCTGCGCGCGGCCCCTGCATTGCCCTTCGTGGCGGTGGGCGGCCTGCTTGCCGGCCTCGTCGCCCTGACCGTGCTTGCCGGGCCGGTCCATGCCTGGCTTGATCTCGTGGCGGCGCAGCTGTTTGCGCCGGCCGGCTATATCGAGGCGGTGCTCGGTGCCGCAGGAGGCGTACGCTGATGGCCGAGAAAGCGAGCGTGGACAAACGCCCCTTCATCCAGCGCTGGTTGCCGCATCCGCTGCTGACCGTAGTGCTGATCGTTCTGTGGATGCTGCTGCTCAACAGCTTCAGCTTCGGCGGGCTGGTGATGGGTACGATCCTCGGTGTGATCATCCCGATCATGACGAGCAGTTTCTGGCCGGAACGGCCGCCGGTGAAGGCCTATGGCAAGGCCTTCGCCTACATGGGGCTGGTGGCCTGGGACGTCGTAGTGGCCAACCTGCAGGTCGCGCGCCTGATCCTGTTCCGCCGTAGCGACCAGCTGCGCGTGCGCTGGGTGACGCTGCCGCTCGAGCTGCGTTCGCCCGAGGCGATCACCGTGCTCGCCGGCACCATCACGATGACGCCGGGCACGGTGTCCTGCGACTTGTCGGCCGATGGCCGCAGCCTGCTGGTGCATTGCCTGGACGCCCCTGACGCGGAGGAGGCGGTGCGCCAGATGAAGGCGCGCTACGAGGCCCGCCTGAAGGAGATCTTCCCATGATCGAATACGCCCTCAACTTTGGCTATGCGGCGGTGTCGGTTGCCGTGCTGCTCAACCTGTGGCGCCTGCTGCGCGGGCCCTCGCTGATGGACCGCGTGCTCGCGGTCGACACGATGGTGATCAACATCATCGCACTCATCATCCTGTTCGGCATCCAGCAACGCACCACGGTATTCTTCGAGGGCGCGTTGCTGTTCGCCATGTTCGGTTTCATTTCCACCGTCGCCTACTGCCGCTTCATCCTGCGCGGCGACGTCATCGAGTGAGCGGCCCATGAACTTCCTGCTCGAACTGCTGATCTCGGCGCTGATCGTGCTCGGCGGCATCTTCGCCCTGGTGGGCTCGATCGGTCTGGTCAAGCTGCCCGATCTGCTGACCCGCCTGCACGCGCCGACCAAGGCGACGACGCTCGGGGTCGGTGGCGCGCTGGTGGCCTCGATGCTGTTTTTCTTCGGTATCGAGGGCACGCTTTCCATCCACGAGGTGTTGATCAGCGTCTTCCTGTTCCTGACCGCCCCGATTACCGCCCATTTCATCGCCAAGGCCCATCTGCACGAGCATGTCGAACTGCGCGAGGACCTGCCGCCCACCGGGCGCGAGCAGGGCTGGAGCACCTTCGACGGCTTGCCCGAGGCCGAGCACAAGGATCACGTGTGAGCTCCGTACGCCGCAACCCACCCAAGCCCGCGCCCTCGACCATCGAAGGCACGCTCAAGCTGCGCCCGCGTGCCACGCAGGGCGAGGCTGCTCCCCCTCCGGCAGCGAAGACAGCAGCCGAGAAGACCGTGGCCGAGAAGCCTGCGCGCAAGCCTGGATCGGCACGCCAAGCCCAGGACGAGCGCTCGCCACGTGGCGAGCGTACACAGCGCGCCGAAGAGCGCCCGCAACGGTCCAGGGAGCGGCCGCCGCAAGCCGATCGCCCGCCGCGCGCCAGGCCGGCGCCGGCGACTGCGCGCGCGCTGGCGCCGACGCCGCGGCCGGCTGAGCATCCGGCTGCCGATCGCCCCCTGCCGGAGGGCGTGCGCCTGTCCAAGGTGATGGCCGAGCGCGGGCTGTGCTCGCGACGCGAGGCCGACGAGTACATCGAGCGCGGTTGGGTCTTCGTCGAAGGCAAGCGTGTGTCCGAACTCGGTGTGCGTATCGACCCCGATGCCCGTGTCACGCTCGCGCCCGAGGCCACGCGCAGCCAGCAGCAGCGCGTCACCATCCTGCTGCACAAGCCAGTGGGCTTTGTTTCCGGCCAACCCGAGCCTGGCTATGCGCCCGCGGTGAGCCTGATCGGTGCCGACAACCAGTTCGACCGCGACACGGCGCAGCGCTTCCACCCCAGCCACCTCAAGCAGCTCGCGCCTGCGGGGCGGCTGGACATCGACTCCACCGGCCTGCTGGTGCTGACCCAGGATGGCCGCATCGCCCGCCAGCTCATCGGTGAGGACTCCAAGGTCGACAAGGAGTACCTGGTACGGGTCGAAGGCCGCATCATCGACGGCGGCCTGGCCTTGCTCAACCATGGCCTCATGCTCGACGACCGTCCGCTGCGCCCCGCCAAGGTCGAGTGGATCAACGACGACCAGTTGCGCTTCGTGCTCAACGAAGGCCGCAAACGCCAGATCCGCCGCATGTGCGAACTTGTGGGCCTGAAGGTCGTTGGCCTCAAGCGCGTGCGTATCGGCCGCGTCAAGCTCGGCGATCTGCCACTCGGGCAGTGGCGTTTTCTGCGCGCGGACGAGGGGTTCTGAGCGCTACCCAGGTCTGCGCTCAGTCTCCATGGCGGGATGCAGAGGCCTGAGCGCGTTCGCGCGCGACGTCGGCGGCGAGCTCGTCGCCCAGCGGCCCGGTCTTAGGTGTCATTCCCGAGCGGTGGGCAGCGCGCGCCATGGCGTGCGCGGCGAGCGGTGCGGTGGCGAGCACGATGACCAGGGCGAACACTGCCGCCAGCGCAAAGGCGCCGCTGGTGGCTGCCGCGACGCCGCCGAGGATGAGCGCGGCGCCGAGCGCGCCCGCCTTGCTCGCAGCGTGCATGCGGGTGTAGCTGTCGGGCAGGCGCAGTACGCCAATGGCGCCAATCAGGCCGATCAGGGCGCCCAGCAACAGCAGGGCAGACGATAGCCAGGCGAGGAATCCGTTGCTCATGGCTTGTCCTCCATCGGTTGCGGGCTGAGCGCGGCGGGTTCGTCCGGCGGCGGGCGGTCCACCCAGGTCACCTTTTCGTCCGCACCGCGGCCGCGGCGGCGGAACATCAAGATGAAGGCCGTGGTACCGAGGAATGACACCAGCGCCAGCACCACGGCGCCATCGAGCAGCATCGGTTCCGCGGTCGCCAGCGCCAGCAGGGCGATGACGCCGATCCCGAGCAAGGTCAGCGCATCGATCGAGACCACGCGGTCGGTTGCGTGCGGGCCGCGGATCAGGCGCACGAGCACGAGCACCGCGCTGATGCCCTGGAGTGCGAAGGTGAGGGGCAGTACCCAGCTGGCGCCGGCGATTTCGCTGATCATGCCTGTCCTCCATCGGTGGCCTTGGGGGCGGGCGGCTCGCCGCCATCGATCCAGGCAAGCAGCCGGCGCTCGATCTCGCGCACGCCGGACTCCACTGCGTCGGCGTCCCGGGCGTCGATGGCGTGGATGTACAGCAGGCCCGATTCGGGCGCGTAGTCGAGGGCGAGGGTGCCCGGTGTGAGCGTCAGCAGACAGCCGAGCAGGGTGGCGACGCGATCGTCCCGGCGCGCCAGGCGCAGCTTGATCACCGCAGGCTGTGGCCGCACGCTGCGGCCGAGCACGACGCGGGCGACGTCGATGCTGGCCTTGAAGATCTCGGCGGCAAACCAGAACGCGAAGCGCGTGCCGTGTTCGAGCCGGCACACGTAGCGGCGAATGCCGAGCAGGTCGCTCGCCAGGCGCAGCCCGATGTGGATCACCACAAAGGCGGCCAGCACGCCGAGCGGGCTGAGAACACCGACGAAGGCCGCCAGGCCCACCGCAAGCAGAATATGCAAGCCCAACATGTTCATCGCCCTCCGGCCGCGACCACGGCCTGGATGTAGGCCTGTGGTGCGGCGAGTTGGTCGGCCGCGGCGACCGCGTAGTCCATCACCGGGCCGGCACCAAGGCCGATCGCCACGGTCATCGCAGCCAGCGCGCTCACGGCCCACAGCGCCGGGCGCAGGCCGGCCGCGCTGCGTGCGCTGATACCGCCCGCGGGGTGGGGCTTGAGGAAGGCCTCGTTCCAGATCTTGCTCATCGACAGCAGCGTGAAGATGCCGGTGACCAGGGCCACCGCGGCGGCGATCCAGGCACTCGCATCGAGGCTGGCCTTGACCAGCACGAACTTGGCCCAGAACCCGGACAGCGGCGGGATGCCCGCAAGCGACAGGGCAGGGATGGCGAACAGGATCGCCAGCCAGGGCGCATGGGCGTACAGACCGCCCATTGCGGCCAGGCGCTCCGAGCCGGTCAGGCGGGCGGCGATGCCGCCGATGAAGAACAGGTTTGCCTTCACGACGATATGGTGGATGAGGTAGAACACGGCGCCGGCGAGCGCGAGCGGCGTGGCCAGCGCCAGGCCCAGGATCATGTAGCCGACCTGGCTGACGATGTGAAAGGACAGGATGCGCCGTACCTCGACCTGGGCCGCGGCGCCGAGCACGCCGATGAGCATGGTCGCGCACGCCACCCACAGCAGCACGTCGTGGGCGATACCTGCGTCCGGCCAGAACAGGGTGACGATGCGGATCAGTGCATACACCCCCACCTTGGTGAGCAGGCCGGCGAACAGTGCGGAGATCGGCGTCCACGCGACGTGGTAGGACGCCGGCAGCCAGCCGAACACCGGGAACAGCGCCGCCTTGATCGAGAACGCGGTGAGCATCAGTACGATCGCTGCATTGGCCGTGGCCGGCACCTCGCCGGCGGCGAAGGCCTGCGCCAGCAAAGCCATGTTGAGGCTACCGCTGGCGCCGTAAAGCATGCCGGCGGCGAGCAGGAACATCATCGTTGCGACCAGGTTGAGCACCACGTACACCACGGTGCCGGATAGCCGGCGCTTGCCGCCACCCAGCACCAGCAGGGCGAACGAGCCCACCAGCAGCACCTCGAACCAGACGTAGAGATTGAACACGTCGCCCGTGATGAAGGCGCCGCACACGCCGACCAGCAGGCCGTGCACCAGTGGGTGGAAGCCGCGGCTGCGCGCCGGGTCGTCGTCGCGCGCCAGCGCGAACACCACGGTTGCAAGGCCGATGATGCCGGTGATCGCCACCATGGCGGCGGAGAGGCGGTCGATCACCACGCTGATGCCGTAGGGTGCCGCCCAGCTGCCGGCCTGGCTGGCGAGGATGCGCCCCTCCGCGGCGAACACCACCAGCGCCAGGCCGACCGCGGCCAGGGCGGTAGCGCCGGCAAGGCTGAAGAAGGTCGCAAGGCGGTCGTGGCGACGTGCGAGCAGGGTCAGGACCAGGGTGGCGAGCGGGATCAGGATGGGTGCGATGATGAGGGCGTTCATGCCTTGCCCTCCGTTTCCGCTGCCCTTGCGGGCGTGGCGTGGCCGTCCGCGACGGGCTTGGGCGCCAGGTCCGGTGCCGGCTCCTCGGCCACCGCCGTGATGCGATCGGTCTCGACGTTGTCGTGCAGCTCCCAGCTGCGCTTGAGTACGGCGAGTGCGAACACGAAGAGAGCGAAGCCGATGACGATTGCGGTCAGCACGAGCGCCTGGGGCAGCGGGTTGGCGGCCAGCGCGGGGGCGCCGCTCTCGCCCACGAAGGCGGCGGCGCGGCCATCGAGGCGGCCGGAGACGAACACGGCGAGATTGACCCCGTTGCCGAGCACGATGACGCCGAGCACGACGCGCAGCAGGCCGCGGTCAAGCATCATCCAGATGCCGATGGCGACGAGCAGGCCGACGGTGATGGAGGCGATGATTTCCATGGTTCAGTCCTCGCGCTCGAGCAGTCGGAACAGCATCAGCAGCACGCCGCCCAGCACGGTGAAGAAGACGCCGACATCGAACAGCAGGGGGGTCCCCAGCGGCAGCCCGCCGGGGAACAGCCAGCCGCCGGTGAGGAAGGCCTGGCCCTGCAGCAGGCCGATCACGCCCGCTGATGCAGCCAGGGCGAGGCCGACGGCGAGGACGGTGGTCGGCGGTACGCGCAGCACGGCGCGCGCGCGGTTGACGCCAAAAGCCAGTGCCAGCAGCACCGCCGAGGTCGCCGCCACCAGCCCGCCGATGAAGCCGCCACCGGGCAGGTTGTGGCCGCGCCACAGCAGCATCAGCGAAATCAGCGCGAGCAGCGCAGACAGCGGGCGGATGCCGTGGCGCAGCAGCACCGAGCCGAAGTCCGAACTGCCTTCGGCTGCGACCTTGCCGGGTTTGCCGCTGCCGAGCAGGGGCGCGGCCGCGAGTGCGGCCAGCCCGACGACCAGGATCTCGCCCAGGGTGTCCAGGGCGCGGAAATCGACCAGGATCACGTTCACCACGTTGGCGCCGTGGCCGCCCGGCAGGCTGTTGTCCAGGTACCAGCGCGCGATGTCGCCCGGCAAGGGCTGGCTGACGGTCATCAGCATCATCGCGCTCACGACCAGCCCGATCGCGCCGGCGATGAGGGCATGAAAGCGTTTGGCTGCCGGTTTGCGCGAGCCGACCATCCGCGTTGGCGGCAGGTTGCGCAGCACCAGGGCCAGAAAGATGACGGTCAGCGTCTCCACCATCAGCTGCGTGATGGCCACGTCGGGCGCGCGTGCGGCGAGGAAGAACAGCGCCAGCCCGAGACCGCTCGCACCCAGGGTCGCGATCAGGGCCACGCGGCCCGGCATGACCGCGGCGGCGGCGGCACCGGCAACCGCAAGCACGCAGCCGACCAGGGCGGCGAGATTGACCGGGTTGGTGACTTCGGGCCAGGCCAGGTCTTCTCCGGTGGAGGCGAAGACCCCGATGAGGGCGAAACCGACGATCGCGACCACCAGCGCGCTGATGTGCTGGCGCAGCGAACCATGCTGGAAGCGGTCGGCCACCCCGCCTGCAAACAGGAAGACGCGCTTGAGCAGGCGGTCCCAGATCATGTCGCCGCTGGTGCGCCACAGCACACGCCACAGCGACAGGCGCCGCCGCACGCGGGTCCGCCGCAGGTAGAAGAACACACCCAGGGCAACCGTGAGCAGGCTGGCCACCAGAGCCGGCGTGATTCCGCCCCACAGGTAGAGGTTGACCGGCACGGCGGTGCCGGACACCGCCTGCACGGCGGCGTCGATCAGCCAGACCTCGGCGAGGTTGTTGAAGGCGCCGAACACGAAGCCACCCACGGCCAGCAGCATGGGGCCGATCCACATCGGCAGGCTCACCTCGTGTGGCGTGTGCGGATAGCGGCCTTCCTTGCCGAGGAAGGCGCGCACGAACACGAGACCGGCAGCGGTGAGCAGCAAGGCATTGGTGAGAATCATAACCAGCGTGGTGACCCAGCCCGCCATGCCGAGCTCGATGAGGCCGGCGTACTTGAACTCCTTGGCAATGAAGCCGAAGAACGGTGGCAGGCCGGCGTTGGAGAACGCCGCCAGTGCGACGGCAAAGCCGGTGAGCGGCATGTAGCGCAGCAGGCCGCCGAGCCTGGAGATCTGGCGTGTGCCGGTCGCGTGGTCGATCGAGCCCACCGCCATGAACAGCGCTGCCTTGTAGAAGGCATGCGCGACCAGGTAGATCGCGAAGGCTTGCAGGCCATAGGGGGTATTGGTGCCGAGCAGCATGGTGAGCTGGCCGAGCACGGTGACCGTGGTGTAGGCCAGTACGCGCTTGAGGTCGGTCTGGCGGATTGCCAGTACGGCGCCGACCAGCGCGGTGGTGGCGCCGACAGTGATCAGGATCGTGCTCCAGCTCATCGAGCCGCTGAGCGATGGGTTCAGGCGTGCGAGCAGGTACACGCCCGCCTTGACCATGGTCGCCGAGTGCAGGTAGGCCGACACCGGTGTGGGTGCGGCCATCGCGTTTGGCAGCCAGAGGTGGAAAGGCACCTGGGCCGACTTGGTGAAGGCGCCGAGCAGCACCAGGGCGAGGATGGCGGGGTAGAGTGCGTGATCGGCGATCAGCGCGGGAGAGAGCCCCGAGAACTGCCAGCTGCCGCCGACATCGCCGAGCAGGATCAGGCCGGCGAGCAGGGCCAGGCCGCCGCCGCCGGTGATGAGCAGGGCCTGCAGCGCCGAGCGCCGAGACTCCGCCTGGTCGTGCTGGAAGCTGATGAGCAGGAAGGAGGTGACGCTGGTCAGCTCCCAGAACACGAACATCACGATCAGGTCGTCCGCAAGCACCAGGCCGAGCATGGCGGCCATGAAGCCCAGCAGGTAGGCGTAGAAGCGGCCAAGCTGGTGATGGTCGGACAGGTAGGCGCCGGCATACAGCACGATCAGCGTGCCAATGCCGCTGATCAGCAGGGCGAACAGCAACGACAGTCCGTCCAGGCGGAATGCGAGTTCGATGCCGAGCGTGCCGACCCAGGTCACGCTCTGCGTGATGACGCCGCCCTGTGCGACCTCGGGCACCAGCGTGACGAAATAGGCAAACACCGAAAGCGGCGCGAGCGCGAGGATCCAGCCCGCGCGATCGTCCAGCGGACGGGTCAGCAACGGCGCGGCCAGCATCGCCAACGCGATCAGTCCGATGCTGGTCAGCACGCCTTCACCCGCTTCATGCACATGTTCGTGATCTCCCTTCGAGGCTGCCGTCGGCACCATGGCGCGCGGCACATTATCGTTCTATGCGGGAGAAACTGACTATGCGCGTCAGCCCGGGGTTCCTCAATGTCGTCAAAAAGCGAACGGCTGGCGCCTTGTCAGGGCACCAGCCGTCGTCCTCGGGCGTGGAGTCCGGGCGCCAGGTCGGGCGTGCTCGCCGCGTTCGCCGCGACGCTCGGTGCAGGCCGCAGCGCTTGAACTGCGGCGTCAGTGCGCGGCCTCGCGTGAAGTCCTGCGCATGCGCGCATCGAGTTCGGGGTGGGCCTCGTACAGGCCGCTCACCTTGGCAAAGCATCCCTGCAGCGGACACTTGCGCCCTGGCGGGCATTCATGCTCGGCTGCGCATTCCATCTGGGTTTCATCCAGCACTACCATGGTACGGGCGGCTTCGCAGCGGGCGATGGGGGCATCCAGCGTGCACATGATCATCTCCTCGTGTCGTTCTTTTGCGATGACTGAAGTCCATTCGTTGTGCGCGTGAAATATTTCACGTCACGCTTGATTTCAATCTAGCCGATGTGCGTTGCCGCGCTGCTCGATCTGCCAGGAGTTTGACAAAAATCAAGCACCTGCGGCCTCGTCACCAGGCGTGCTATTCCGCCCGCAGCGCGTCGACGGCGTTCATGCCCGCAGCGCGCCGCGCTGGCAGGACGCCGGCGAGCAGGCCGACCATCATCGCGAGCGCCTGGGCGATGACAACGAAATGCCATGGGGTGCTGACCGGCATCGCCGGCAACAGCAGGCCGATGCCCTGAGCGAGTCCGATGCCGGCGGCCAGGCCGAGCAGGCCGCCCAGGCTTGCCAGCACCACTGCTTCGCCGAGGAAGATTGCGAGGATGGTGCGTCGGCGTGCGCCGAGGGCGACGAGCAAGCCGATCTCGTTGGTGCGCTCGCTGACGGCAATCGTCATGATGGTGACGATACCGACGCCGCCCACCACCAGCGAGATGCCGCCGAGTGCGCCGACCGCGGCGGTAAGGATGGCGAGGATGTTCGACAAGGTGGCGAGCATGTCCTCCTGCGTGATGATGGTGAAGTCCTCGCGGCCGTGGCGGGCGCTCATCAGCGTGCGTACGCTCTCGGCCACCTGTGCGGCCGGTACCGTGGGCGCATAGGTGAGCGCGATCTCCATCACGCCGTCGCGGCGGAACAAGGCCAGGCCGCGCGCCACCGGGATGTAGGCGGCGTCGTCCAGGTCAACGCCGAGGAACTGACCCTTTTCCTCCATGATGCCGACGACGCGGAAGCGCTCGTCACCAATCTGCACGCGTTCGCCGAGTGCGTTGCCGACGCCGAAGAGCTCCCGTTTCAGCTTTGCGCCCAGCACGACGAAGGCGCGCGCGCTGCTTGCTTCGTCTGGCGGCAGGAACTGGCCGATGCGCACGCGGATCGAGTACACCTCCTGCATCTGCGGTCCGACACCGAGCACCATCGTGCGTCGCACACGCCCCTGGGCACGGACCTCGGCGTTGCCGCTCACAGAGGCGCTGACCTGGCGCACATGGGGCAGCTGTGCAAGCGCTGCCGCATCGTCAAGGGTGAGGTCGCGCGCGGTGGAGGGCAGGCCGGGGGGGCCGCCGCGCGCGCCTTGGCGGCCAGGCGTGATGCTGAGCACATTGGTGCCGAACTGGCTGAACTCGGCGAGCACGAAGCGGTGCAGGCCCTCGCCGATCGACGTCAGCAAGATCACCGCGGCGATGCCCACGGCGATGCCGAGCAGGGTCAGGAAGCTGCGCAGCCGGTGCGCGGTGAGCGCGCGCAGGGCGAGGTGGAGACTGTCCTGCCAGCGCATGCTGTGTCAGCGCCTGGCCAGGGCTTGTACCGGATCGAGCGCGGCGGCGCGGCGCGCGGGCAGCACGCCGAAGGCGATGCCGGTGCCGAGCGCGGTGCCAAGCGCGGCGATCACCGCCCAGTCGGGCGGCCAGGCAGGCAGCATGGGCCAGGTCAGGCGCACGCCCCAGGCGCCGAGGTGGCCGAGCGCGAAGCCGGTGAGCGCGCCCGCGACCGACAGCAGCGCGGCCTCGGTGAGGAAAGCGGCACGGATGCTCGCGGTGCTGGCGCCGAGTGCCTTGAGCAGGCCGATCTCGGCCGTGCGCTGGGTGACCGCCACCAGCATCACGTTCATCACCAGGATGCCGGCTACGGCGAGACTGATCGCGGCGATGCCGGCGACGCCCAGTGTGAGTGCGCCGAGGATGCGGTCGAAGGTGCCGAGCACGGCGTCCTGGGTGATCACGGTGACGTCGAGTTCGCCGTCGCGGCGTGCGCGCAGCAACTCCTCGAGCTGGCGCTGGGCGGCGGGCAGGGCATCGCGCCGGGTGGTCTCGACCAGGATGCGGAACAGGCCATTGGTGTTGAACATGGCTTGCGCCGTGGCGACCGGCACCAGCACCAGTTCGTCGGTCGTCATGCCCAGGCCCTGGCCGCCCGGAGCGAGCGTACCGATGACGCGCAGCCGGGTGTCGCCGACCCGGATCATGCGGCCGACCGCCGGTTCGTGGCCGAACAGTTCGGCGCGGATGGCGTCGCCGAGTACCGCCAGCGCACTGGCGCGCTCAAAGTCCTCGCGGGGCAGGAAGCTGCCGTGTGCCATGCGCATGCCGCGCAGTTCGAGAAAATCGGTGCTGGTGCCGACCACCATCACCTCGCGCAGCCGGCCAGCGGCTGCAACCTCGGTGTTGCCCACCGTGATCGGTGCCACGCGCTGCACCAGTGGCAGGCGCAACAGGGCTGCGGCGTCGGCATTGGTGAGTTCGCGCGGGGTGCTGGTGACGAAGCTGCCCGGATTGACGCCGCCGGTCTCGGTGCGCCCAGGCAGCACGATCAGCAGCTGTGCGCCGAGCGCAGCGAATTCGCCCACCACATAGCGGCGCGCGCCGTCGCCGAGCGCGGTCAGCACCACGACTGCGGCGACGCCGATCGACATCGCCAGCGTCATCAGCGCGGTGCGCAGCGGGTAGGCGGTGGCGGCGCGGGTGGCGAAGCGCAGGGTGTCGGTCGGGCTCATGCAGGCAGCTCGTGCCGGCGCAGATCCTGGGCGATGGCACCGTCCTCCATGCGCAGCCAGCGATGGGCACGCTCGCCCATCGCTGGGTCATGGGTGACCACGATCAGCGTGGTGCCCGCAGTGTTGAGCGCCTCGAGCAGGGCGGTGACCTCGTGACCGGTGCTGCGGTCAAGGTTGCCCGTGGGTTCGTCGGCCAGCAGGACGGCCGGGCGCATGATGGTGGCGCGGGCGATCGCCACGCGCTGGCGCTGACCACCGGAGAGTTCCTCCGGTCGGTGGTGGGCGCGGCCTTCGAGGCCGAAGTCCCTCAGCGCCTGCGCGATGCGCGCACTACGCTCGGTGGCCGCCAGGCCGGCCAGCATCAGCGGCAAGCCGATGTTCTCCGCTGCCGTCAGCCGTGGCACGAGGTGAAAGCTCTGGAACACGAAGCCGATGCGTGCGCTGCGCACTGCCGCCTGTTCGTCCGCCGACAGCGTCGTGACGTCGCGACCTTCCAGGTGGTAATTGCCGCCGTCGGGGCGGTCGAGCAGGCCGAGCAGGTTGAGCAGGGTGGACTTTCCAGAACCGGAGGGCCCCATCACCGAGACGTAGTCGCCGGCCTCGATGCGCAGGCTCACGTCGCGCAGCGCATGCACCTCGCTGTCACCGAGCCTGAAGATGCGATGTATGCCGTCGAGTTCGATCTGGGCCATGGCCGTGCGTACGTCTCGGCTGTGCTGCATGTGTGCTCAGGGCGCAGCCTGAAGGGTCACCTTCGCGCCCGCAGACACGCCGTCGCGCTCCAGCGAAGTCACGATACGCTCACCTGCGGCCAGTCCGGACAGGACCTCGGTGAACGCCCAGTTCGCCACCCCGGTCTCGAGTTCGCGCTCGATCAGGGTGTCGCCCTCGACGACCAGCACCCGCCTGCCTTCGCGCAGCGCGCTGGTGGGGATGCGCAGCGTGTCGGCGCGGGTGGCGAGCACGATCTCGACGTCGGCGCTGTAGCCCACGAGCATGCCGCGCGCCTCCTCGGGGCGCACGAAGTCCACGTCGACCGCCACGGTGCGGGCCTGGCGCTCGACCGCGGTGATGTAGGGTGCGACGCGCTTGACCCGGCCTTCGAACACGGTGCCGGGCATGGCTTCGAGCGTGATCCGAACCGGCAGCCCAGGCTGGATTCTGGGCGCGTCGATCTCGTCCATCGGTGCCTTCACGTAGAGGCAGGAATCGTCGATGAGGTCGATGGCCGGCGGTGTCGGCACACCGGGGGGAGAGGGCGTGGAGTATTCGCCCAGCTCGCCGCTGATCTTGGCCACCGTGCCGGAGAAGGGCGCGGTGAGCACCAGGCGCTGGCGTTCGGTTTCGGTGGCGGCGAGCTGGGCCTCGGCGGTGGCGATGTCGGCACGGGCGGTGTCGCAGGCGGCGCGGCGTGCGCGCGCCTCGGTGCGCGCACGCTCCTCGACGCTGGCGGAAACAAAACCACGCCGCACCAGCTGCGCCTGGCGTGCCGCCTCGCGCTCGGCGTTGTCGGCCAGGGTGCAGGCTTCGTGCACGCGCTGGCGGGCGGTTGCGAGTTGGGCCCGATTGACCGCCGCGCGCGCATCCAGGTCGCCGTGCCACAGGCGCATCAGCACCTGCCCGGCTTCCACCCGGTCGCCCTCTTCCACCCCCAGCCAGTCGATACGGCCGCCCACTATGGTGGCCAGCCGTGTGCGCTGGCAGGCCTCTATCTCGCCCGCACGGGTATTGGTCAGCGTGGCCTCGACCGTGCCGCGGGCGACCTCATGCACCACCACCTCGACCGGCTTCGGTCTGGTGAGCCACCAGATCCCCGCGCCTAGCAGCGCGGCGAGGAGTGCGAGGAGAAGAAGACGGCGCAGGGCATTCATCGAGCGTGGACGTTCAGAGCTCGTCGAAGAAGTCGGAGTCGAGGCGTTTCAACTCGATCCTGCGCTTCACCGACACGCCGACCTTGTGTTCGACCGCGAGCCGGGCGAACTCCTCGCCATCGATCAGGGGACGAATGAGTTCGTGGTACTTGGGTACCGTCATGGAGATCCCACTGAGCCATTCTTGGCGTTACTCAAAATCGCTTCAGCCCACTCGAGCAGCGCCAGTGTTTCCAATCGGGTGCGTTCCCGGTTCAGGGAAAAGCTTTGATCCAGTTCCGTGTCGTATCGGGCCGCAACTCCGAAGGGGGTAAGCCTCTCGAGGAATATGTCCTGGTCGGGAGGCTGAATTCCGTTCTGCTTTAGCAGAGCGAGCAGCATCGCGATGTTGTGCGTCCTCGGAAAGAGGACGTTCGCATTTGCGAGAACGGCTTTGATACCTTTTTCTGCCGTCTGCTGGGCGTGGAATCCGATGACCCAGTCCGGTGCTGCGGGATCCTGCGCCAAACGGTCGACCACGTAGGCATCGTCCCGCGCCCTGCGCAGCAACCCGAGCGCGGGTTCACCGGGGGAATGCATGGACCCGTCCTTCGCGAGTGGCGCGCCAAGCGAGGGTGTTCGGCTGGGTGCACTCCTGCTCGAACGCTTCATCGCTCATCACGACCACGTCGGCCGGGATCAATTGACGACCGAGCAGGGAGGCGAGGCGGGCCATCTCGTCGAAACGGTTGTGCACCTCCGGCTCCACTACGAGCAGGTCGAGGTCGCTGTCATCGCGAGCCTCCCCGCGTGCTTGTGAACCGAACACGATCACGCGGCTGCCGGGTGGCAGGTGGCCGCGCAGGCAGTCGAGCGAGGCTGCGATTGGGTCGGTCGTTCGGGCTGAGATGGCCATGCTCGCTCTCCTTTGGCTGGGGCTTACTTCCCGCCCTTCGCCCACGAATCCTTCAGCGTCACCGTGCGATTGAAGACCGGTGCGCCGGGCCTGGAGTCCACCCGGTCGGCCACGAAGTAGCCGTGGCGTTCGAACTGGAAGCGCTCTTCCGGTTGTGCATCCTTGAGCGCGGGTTCCAGGTAGGCGGTGATGATGCGCTTGCTGTCCGGGTTGATGTCGTCGAGGAAGCTGCGCTCGGCGTCGGGCGCGTCGCCCTCGCGGCGCTGGCCGGGATGGGGGTGGGCGAACAGGCGGTCGTAGATGCGCACCTCTGCCTCGTAGCCGTGCGCGACCGACACCCAGTGCAGGTTGCCCTTGACCTTGTAGTTGTCGGCGCCGGGCGTGCCGGACTTGGAGTCGGACATGTACTCGGCGAGCACGGCGGTGATGTTGCCGGCGGCGTCCTTTTCGCAGCCAATGCACTTGACGACGAAGCCGTAGCGCAGGCGCACCATGTTGCCGGGGTACAGACGGTGGAAGCCCTTGACCGGCTCTTCCATGAAGTCCTCGCGCTCGATCCACAGCTCACGGCCGAAGGGCATGTCACGCTTGCCGAGCTCGGGCTTGAGCGGGTGGTTCGGCGCCTGGCACAGTTCGGAGGCGCCTTCGGCGTAGTTCGTGATGACCAGCTTGAGCGGATCGAGCACGGCGACGCGACGCTCGGCGGCTTCGTTGAGGTCGTCGCGCATGCATTCCTCCAGCACGCTCATGTCGATCCACGAGTCCGCCTTGGACACGCCGATACGCTCTGCAAAGCGGCGGAAGCCCGTAGCGGTGAAGCCGCGGCGGCGGGCGCCGATGAGCGTGGGCAGGCGTGGGTCGTCCCAGCCGTCCACATGGCCTTCATTGACGAGCTGGATCAGCTTGCGCTTGGAGAGCACCACGTAGGTCAGGTTCAGGCGGGCGAACTCGATCTGCTGCGGCAGCGGGCGCGGGAACTGGCCCGCAGCGGCGAGCGCGTCGAGCAGCCAGTCGTAGAACGGGCGCTGGTCCTCGAATTCGAGCGTGCACACCGAGTGGGTGATGCTCTCGATTGCGTCTTCGATCGGGTGGGCGAAGGTGTACATCGGGTAGATGCACCAGGCGTCGCCCGTGCGGTGGTGTGTGGCATGGCGGATACGGTAGATCGCCGGGTCGCGCAGGTTGATGTTGGGGCTCGCCATGTCGATCTTCGCTCGCAGGATGTGCGTGCCTTCGGCGAACTCACCTGCGCGCATGCGCGCGAACAGCCCGATGTTTTCCTCGATGCTGCGGTTGCGGTACGGACTGTCCTTGCCCGGCTCGGTCAGCGTGCCGCGGTTGGCACGCATCTCCTCGGCTGACTGCGAATCCACATAGGCCTTGCCGGCCCTGATCAGGCTGAGCGCACAGTCGTGCATGCGATCGAAATAGTCGGATGCGAAGTACAGATGCTCGCCCCACTCGAAGCCGAGCCACTTCACCGCCTCGATGATGGCGTCGACGTATTCCTGCTCTTCCTTTTCGGGGTTGGTGTCGTCGAAGCGCATGTGGCAGGCTCCGCCATAGGACTCGGCCAGGCCGAAGTTCAGGCAGATCGACTTGGCGTGGCCGTAATGCAGGTAGCCGTTGGGCTCGGGCGGGAAGCGCGTTTCGACGCGGCCACCCCATTTCCCCGTGCGGATGTCCTCGTCGATGATGTTGCGGATGAAATTGGAAACGACGGGGGCTTCGGTGGCGGAGTTTTTTTCGGGTTTCATCTGTTGAGCGTTCTGGTGAGGGCGCTGCGGCCCGGGCCGTGCTTGCCAGGGTGCGATAACCCGCCAATTGTAGCCGATCCGCCCCGCCGGCTCGGATGCTGCACCGCCGCGGTTAGAATCCGCATGTGAGCCTGATGCCTCGGGGCGCGTATGTGCGAACGCTTGACGATGGAGCGGTGGGAATGAATCTTGCGGCATTTGCGGCGGTAGGGGTGGGCGCGGCGTGTGGCGCCTGGCTGCGCTGGGGGCTTGGGCTGTGGCTGAACCCGGTGTTCGCCTTGGTACCGCTCGGCACTCTGGCGGCCAACCTGGTCGGCGGTCTGCTGATGGGCGTGGCGCTGGCTGCGGTGCAGGCCTGGCCGGCGATGTCGTCCGCCCTGAAGTTGCTGCTGACGACGGGGCTGTTGGGTGGCCTGACGACCTTTTCGACCTTCTCGGCCGAGGCATTCCACCTGCTGCAGCGCGGGGCGCTGGGCTGGCTGGGCGTGCATCTGCTGACCCATGTCCTGGGCTCCCTGCTGATGACCTGGGCAGGGTTTGCGCTGTTCAACGCCTTACGCGGCTGAAGACAGCGTGCAGCGTCATTTTCTGTTGCACTCGAATGGGCTAGAGTGAAACGGCAGCAAGACGATAATCACGGATCCGGACAATAACGGAGGCAAAACGACATGAAGAAACTCGCTATTACCCTTTCGGCGCTCACCCTTGCGATGGCTGGTCTCAGCGGTTGCGCGACGATGACCGAGACTCAGCGTGACACCGCCGTGGGCGCGGGGATTGGTGCAGTGACAGGGGCTGTCATTGGCCGTGCGACGGCAGGCGGTAACCGGGGGCGGAGCACTGCAACCGGTGCGGCTGTCGGCGCAGCGCTCGGTGCGGCAGGTGGCTATCTGTGGTCGCAGAATATGCAGCAGCAGCGCGCTGCCATGGAGCAGGCCACCGCCGGTACCGGCATTGGCGTCAGCCAGACTGCGGACAACCAGTTGAAGGTGCAGATTCCCTCCGACCTGTCCTTCGACGTTGGTCGCTTCGACATCAAGCCCAATATGCGTCCGGTGCTCGACAACCTGGCGTCCACCCTGAATCAGCACCCGGTCACCACCGTCTCGATCATCGGCCATACCGACAGCACGGGCTCGGACGCGGTCAACAACCCGCTGTCGGTGAATCGTGCGGCTGCCGTGCGCGACTACTTGGTCATGCGTGGGGTTTCGGCGCAGCGTATCTCGATCGATGGTCGCGGTTCCTATCAGCCGATCGCCGACAATGCGACTGCGGCGGGGCGAGCGATGAACCGCCGCGTCGAGATATTCATCGCCGAGCAGGCACGCTGACGAGCGCCTCCGTGCCCCAAGATGCCTTAGAGGCGTGCCCCGCGGGACAACGGCACGCGCTTCCAGAGCGCCTTTGGGGCGCATGTTTCGCACCCTTAGTAGGAGCGGCGCAAGCCGCGAGCCTTTTCATCGGTTCCGCTCAGCCGTGTCGCCCTCAACCCATCGCGGCTGGCGCCGCCCCCACCGGTCCCGCTTCTCGTCGGTCCTGACCGACTCGCATTGCCTTCAACCCCGTGGTTGGTGCCGCTCCTGCCGGGAGCGCCTCGCCGCCCGGGCTCAACGCCCGGCGGGTGGCAGGGGCGCCAGCAGCGCGGCGATGTCGGCCTCGCCGAACTTGGCGAGCGCGTTGGCGTCTTCAGACAGCACGCCCTCGGCGAGTGCGGCCTTCTTCTCCTGCAGGGCGAGGATCTTCTCCTCGATGCTGCCTGCGCATACCAGCTTGAACACGAACACCGGCTTGTCCTGGCCGATGCGGTGGGCGCGATCGGTGGCCTGGTTCTCGGCGGCAGGGTTCCACCACGGGTCGTAGTGGATCACGGTGTCGGCCGCGGTGAGGTTGAGACCCACGCCGCCCGCCTTCAGGCTGATGAGGAACACGGGCACGCGGCCCTTCTGGAAGTCTTCGACCGGAATGCGGCGGTCGCGGGTGTCGCCGGTCAGCGCCACCCAGCCAATCTTCGCCTTGTCGAGCTCCGCAGCGATCAGGCTGAGCATGGAGGTGAACTGTGAGAACACCAGGATGCGCCGGCCTTCGTCGATCAACTCGGGCAGCATGTCCATGAGCAGGTCGAGCTTGGCGCGCTCCTTGACGCGCGCCGCAGCCGGTGACTTCAGCAGGCGCGGATCGCAGCACACCTGGCGCAGCTTCAACAGAGCATCGAGGATCACGATCTGGCTGCGCGCGAAGCCTTTGCCGGCGATCTCGGCGCGCACCTTCTCGTCCATGGCCGCGCGCACCGTCTCGTAGAGGTCGCGCTGTCCGCCCTCGAGACCGACGCTGCGCACGATGATGGTCTTGGGCGGCAATTCGGTGGCGACGTCTTCCTTGCGCCGGCGCAGGATGAAGGGGCGCAGGCGGGCGGCGAGCAGGTCGCGGCGGTCACTGTCGCCATGCTTCTCGATCGGTGTGCGCCAGGTCTGGGTGAATTGCTTGTGCGTGCCGAGGAAACCCGGCAGCAGGAAGTCGAACTGCGCCCAGAGCTCGCCGAGGTGGTTCTCCAGCGGCGTGCCGGTAAGGCCGAGACGGTGGCGGGCCTTGAGCTGTCGGATCACCTGCGCGCCCTTGCTGGCGGCATTCTTTACCGTCTGCGCTTCGTCCAGGATCAGAAGGCTCCATTGGCGCGCCTGCAGCTGTTCTGCGTCGCGCCACAGCAGCGGATAAGTGGTGAGCGCCACATCGATCTTCACGTCGGCATCGAGCTCGTCGAAGCGCGCATGACGATCCGAGCCGTGCAGGTTGAGCACCTTCAGCTCGGGCGCGAAGCGCTCGGCTTCGGCCTGCCAGTTGAACACCAGCGAGGTAGGCAGGATGACCAGTGCGGGCACATCCAGCCGGCCGGCGTGCTTCTCGGTGAGCAGGTGAGCGAGCGTCTGCGCTGTCTTGCCCAGGCCCATGTCGTCGGCGAGGATGCCGGCGAGGTCGTGCCTTACGAGGTGCTGCAGCCAGGCCAGGCCTTCGAGCTGGTAGGGGCGCAGTTCGGCGCCGAAGCCTTTCGGCGTTTGCACTGCGGCGATGCCGGTGGCGCCGCGCAGGCGGCTGGAGAGTTGTGCGATGAGATCGTGGCCGCGGCCCGGCAGGTCGAGCTCGGCCAGTCGTGTGGCGTCGAGCCTTGAAAGACGCCAGTCGTGGTCGGGGCGGTCGAAGAGGTCGACGAGCGCGCGCACGAGCGGCTTCACGCGGCCGGCGCTGATGCGCAGGCGGCCGAGCTCTTGGTCCTCGAGGATGAGCGCCTCGTGGTCGTCGATGTCGTCCAGCCGTCCCGACAGCCAGCGTGCATCGTGTGCGAACAGCCCCGCCAGCAAAGGTGCAAGTGGCAATGCCTTGCCATCCACTTCGATACCGGGCGACAGGCCCAGCCAGCCGTCCTCATGCTCGTCGATTTCGAGCATCAGGTGGTCGATGTCGATGGCGTGGTGGCGGAAGTCGCTCGGGAACTCGACTGTCCAGCCTTCGGCGCGTAGTGCGGCCGCTGTGTCGGCCATGAAGATCGGCCACTCGGCCTCGCTTGCGAGTCCGAGTGCGTCTGCCGGCAGGGGGCCGAAACTGCCCTGTATCGCACCCGGCGGAATGCGGGTGAAGCCAGCGGTGGCGAGCCGCTGGGCCGCGACCCGCTCGGCTGTCTCGTCACGCGTGAGGCGGGCGCTGCGGCCGTCCGGCAGGGGGAGGAAGAGGCGGCCGTCGCCGGCGTCGATGGTTACCGGGCCGTAGCGGAAGGCCAGCAGCGCGAAGTCGAAGACATAGGTGCCATAGGCCGCATAGCTGCGATAGCGCGCCTGCAGCACCGGCCGAGTCTCCAGGCGCAGTATGGGTACCGGTGTTCCGCTCACTTCGACGGGCGGCTCGCCGCGCAGGGTCGGCGGGGGCAAGGTGGGGGCGACTTCGGCAAGGGTTTCGGCCACCAGTTCCGACTCCGCCTGTGTCAGCGGCGGCAGCCACAGCATGCGTTGCACCAGTTCGGGGGCAAGGTCGAGCGTGATCGGGCCGGCACTCGCGCTGGCCGTGTCGATGTACCAGGGCGGCAGCAGTGGCAGGACCCGGGCAGCGGCGGGGTCGAGCTTGAGCACCGGAGCGCGCAGGCCGTCGGCGGTGAGCGTCCAGTCCGGGGTGCCCGGGCGCGCTTCGCCGGCGCTCAGTACCGGTGTGGCGAGACTGTCGTAGTGCGCGCGACCGCTGGCGAGCAGGCTCGCCATCAGCGCGTTGCTGTGCCTGCCCTCCAGTGTCACGCCATCGCCCGGGATGGGGCGGCCATGCGGCCTGTGCGCCCACAGCAGACGCAGGATCTCGTGGTCGTCATCGGCAACGAAGGCGGGCGGTGCCTGCAGCGCACGCTCGATGTTGTTCCAGCGTTCATGCTGGCGTATCTGTCCATGTTGGTCCAGGCGCACCTTGTAGCAAGCGACGCGGTGATCGCTGCTGTAGGCATCGTGCTCGATGACGTAGTGCAGTGCGTGGGTCGTCTTGCTGGACTGGGGCTTGCCCGCGGCTCCTGGCTCAAGCGCCCGAGCGGCCTGGCGAAAGCCCTCCACCCACGCCCGCACCTGCTCGCGCGGGCGGTCCGGTCGGCGACGCTGGTGCAGCCATACCAGCATCATCGCGGCGACATGCTTGCAACCGTAACCCATGGGGCAGGTGCATGCGCTGACAAGCGCAGGGCGTCCTTCTTCCTCGATCACGTCAGCGGAAACGTCGTAGGGCGTACGTTGCCTGCCCTTGACCAGGGCTGACACCGAGCAGCCGTCGGCGGAGAGTGCGCTCACCCGGCTCAGATAGCCCAGCCCCTTGGCGACGGTCTCCATGCCGAGTTGGGCGATCAGGTCATCCTGGGTGAAGCGGTCGAGCGGGGTCATGGGCTTGGGGCGCGCCCGAGACGGGCTTGAGCGGAAAACCCGTCAGTTTACACGTCGAACGTGAGGGCTGGCTCGTGTAGCGCGTTGGAAACTGCGGCTTGCAGTTTGCCGGGGCGGTTGCCTTTCGAATTCCGAGCGTGATGTACAAAAAGCCGACGGGCCGCATGTGCGGCCCGTCGAGGCTTACGCTCTGGCGATTGACCTTACACGTTGCGATAGACCTCGGCACCGCTCTTGACGAACTCGATCGACTTCACCTCCATGCCCTTCTTGAGCGCCTCGGCCTCGTCGATGCCCTGCTGTGCGGCAAAGTCGCGCACGTCCTGGGTGATCTTCATGCTGCAGAAGTGCGGCCCGCACATCGAGCAGAAGTGCGCCACCTTGGCCGAGTCCTTGGGCAGGGTCTCGTCGTGGAATTCCTTGGCCTTGTCCGGGTCGAGGCCGAGGTTGAACTGGTCTTCCCAGCGGAACTCGAAGCGCGCCTTGCTCAAGGCGTTGTCGCGGATCTGCGCGCCCGGGTGGCCCTTGGCCAGGTCGGCGGCGTGCGCGGCCAGCTTGTAGGTGATGATGCCTTCCTTGACGTCCTGCTTGTTGGGCAGGCCCAGGTGCTCCTTGGGCGTCACGTAGCACAGCATGGCGGTGCCGTACCAGCCGATGGTGGCCGCGCCGATGCCGCTGGTGATGTGGTCGTAGCCCGGGGCGATGTCGGTGGTGAGCGGGCCCAGGGTGTAGAAGGGCGCCTCCTTGCACCACTCGAGCTGCAGGTCCATGTTCTCCTTGATCAGGTGCAGCGGCACGTGGCCGGGGCCCTCGATCATGACCTGCACGTCGTGGCGCCAGGCGATGTCGGTGAGCTCGCCCAGGGTCTTGAGTTCGCCCAGCTGGGCCTCGTCGTTGGCGTCGTAGATCGAGCCCGGGCGCAGGCCGTCGCCCAGGCTGAAGGCCACGTCGTAGGCCTTCATGATCTCGCAGATGTCCTCGAAGTGCTCGTAGAGGAAGCTCTCCTTGTGATGCGCCAGGCACCACTTGGCCATGATCGAGCCGCCGCGCGACACGATGCCGGTCATGCGGTTGGCGGTGAGCGGCACGTAGCGCAAGAGCACGCCGGCGTGGATGGTGAAGTAGTCCACGCCCTGCTCGGCCTGCTCGATCAGGGTGTCGCGGAAGATCTCCCAGGTCAGCTCCTCGGCCTTGCCATTGACCTTCTCCAGCGCCTGGTAGATCGGCACGGTGCCGATCGGCACGGGCGAGTTGCGGATGATCCACTCGCGCGTCTCGTGGATGTTCTTGCCGGTGGAGAGATCCATCACCGTGTCGCCGCCCCAGCGGATCGACCAGGTCATCTTGTCGACTTCCTCGGCGATCGACGAGGTGACCGCCGAGTTGCCGATGTTGGCGTTGATCTTGGTGAGGAAGTTGCGGCCGATGATCATCGGCTCGCTCTCGGGGTGGTTGATGTTGTTGGGGATGATGGCGCGCCCGCGCGCCACTTCGTCGCGCACGAACTCGGGGGTGATCACCGGCGGCAGGCTGGCGCCGAAGTTCTGGCCCGGGTGCTGGCGCAGCATCATGTCGGCCATCTTCTGGCCTTTGGGGCCGGTGGCGCGCAGCGAGGCGATGTACTGCTCGCGGTTCAGGTTCTCGCGGATGGCGATGTATTCCATCTCGGGGGTGATGATGCCGCGCCGGGCGTAATGCATCTGGGTGACATTGGCACCCGGCTTGGCGCGGCGCGGGGCGCGGTGCAGGCCGGGAAAGCGCAGCTCGTCGAGCGCCGTGTCGGCGGCGCGGGCGCGGCCGTACTCGGAGGACAGGCCGGGCAGCACTTCGGTGTCGCCGCGCGCCTCGATCCACGGCTGGCGCAGCGCGGGCAGGCCGGAGCGGATGTCGATCTTGGCCGCTGGGTCGGTGTAGGGGCCCGAACAGTCATAGACGAAGATCGGCGGGTTGGGTTCGGCGCCGAAGGAGGCCGGGGTGTCGCTCTGGGTGATCTCGCGCATCGGCACGCGGATGTCCGGGCGCGAACCCTCGACGTAGATCTTGCGCGAGTTGGGCAGCGGGGCGATCGCGGCTTCGTCGACGTGGGCTTCGGCGGCGATGAATTTTTCGTTGGCGTTCATGGGCTGAGTCTCCTGGGGGTGGTCTGTTTATGTGTGAGTGTGCAAATGCCGCTCGTCCTCGGGGCGGCCTGGGGCTGTGCCTTCAGGGTGACTTCTGCGAGCGTCGCCACAGGGCATGGAAGTGATGCACGGGGCCGTGACCGCTGCCGACGGCGAGTTCGCCCGCATGTGCGATGGCACCGAGCAGCCACTGGCGTGCATGGCGCACGGCGGCCTCGACCGGGTGCAGCTGCCCCTTGGCTTGCGGCAGCAGCGCCGCGATTGCCGAGCTGAGCGTGCAGCCGGTGCCGTGGGTGTTTTTGGTGTCGATGCGCGGCGACGACAGTTCGACCATGCGATCGCCGTCGAACAGCAGGTCGACCAGGTCGTTGCCGGGCAGGTGGCCGCCCTTGAGCATTACCCAGCGTTCGGAAGACAGCGGTAGCAACTCGCGCAGGCGCTCGGCGGCGCGGTACATTTCCTTTACCGTGTCCGGCGCGCGCTGTTCGAGCAGCACGCCCGCCTCGGGGAGGTTGGGCGTGATCATGAACGCCTGTGGGAAGAGCGCCTCGCGCATTGCCGAGATCGCGCTGCGGGCGAGCAGGCTGTCGCCGCTCTTGGCGACCATCACGGGGTCGAGCACCACATTGGCTGCCTGCCAGTGTGCCAGGCGCTCGGCAACGGTGGTCGTGACCTCTGCGCTGCCGAGCATGCCGATCTTGGTGGCGTGAAGTTGGACATCGCCGAACAGGGTGTCGATCTGCAGGCGCAGGAAGTCGGTCGGCGGCACGTGTACGCCAGCCACCCCCTGGGTGTTCTGAGCGGTCAGTGCGGCGACGACACCGCAACCGTAGGCGCCCAGTGCCGAGAAGGCCTTGAGATCGGCGAGCACGCCGGCGCCGCCCGAGGGGTCGACGCCTGCGATCGAGACGACATTGACAATGGCGGAAGCGGCGCCGCTGGCGCCGGAGGGGGTGTTGCGGGTATGCATGGATACGTTTCCCTACGCCGGTATGAGCCGGATCAGGTTCAAAGGGTCTTTCTCAGCCCCGTGCTGCGGGCACCCCTAACGAGATCGCCGCACGATACTGGATGCGTCAGCATGTGGCAAGGTGCTCAAGATATCGCCGAAATGGTCGTTTAGCATCGTGCCAGCCGAATTTGCTCAGTGCCCATGAAGCCCATCCGACTCCTGCTCGCCGCCTGCTTACTCGCCCAGCCCATGCACGCCGTGCTTGCGGCTGACTGGCAGCTCGTGTTGAGCGACCGTAATCGCCGCATCGAGATCGACCGCGACAGCATCCTGTCTTCGGATGCGGGCACGAAGATCTCTTGGGGACGTGTCGTGCTGACGACGGACGAGGCACGCAGCGCAGGCTACGCGATGATCAAGGCGCTCAACCGCTACGATTGCCGAAACCGCAGCTTTACCACGATCAAGCGCGTCTACGTCGATGCCGCGGACAATATCCTCCGCGAGGAGGCTGTGGATGGGGCGTCGGTCATGGTTACGCCTAATTCCGTGGACGAGCGCATGTGGCGGGAGGTGTGCGATCCGCCCAGTGCCGCAGAGTTGCTCAAGCTCGCCAACGAGGCGGCTCGGCTTGCTGCACCGGCTGCCGCGCCAGTTGCCAATGCCGCTCCTGCGCCGCCGCCTGCCCGGCCTGCCGCTGCAGTGCTGCCGGCCGCGCCTGCCGCCATTGCAGTGGCGCCGGCTACCGTGCAGCCTCCGGTATCGGCCCCGGGGCCATCCGTGCCGCCGGTGCAGCCAGCGCCGCCGGTGACGCCTGCCGCGGCGCCGATGCCGCCCGCTGCTTCGGCGCCGCCCGCTCCGGCGCCGGTTGCCGTGGCTGCGGAGCCTGCTCCTTCACTTCCCGAGCCCGTGGTTCGCATCCCCGCGAAATTCGCCTCAGGCACCATTCGCACTGGGGACGCGTCCCCTGCCACGCAGGAGGCGCAGCCCTCCATTTTGCCGGCACTGCCCCGCATTGGCCCGTCACAGGGGGCGGCCGCGCAGGTGTCGACGCCCTCTCCGACGCCCGCTTCGGCGCCTGTTTCGGCGCCTGCTCCGCGGAGCGAGGCTACCGCTTCACGGCCGGCGTCCGCTGCAGCCGTCGCGCAGCCCGCTCCCCGTTCATCCGCGGCTGCGCCCCAGCGGCCAGTCGCCCGTCCGCCCGAACCGCGCACGCCGGTGCGCACCGAGCCGGTCCGGCCGCGCTTGCCCGCCGACGGCGGCGCAGCGGAGCGCGCCCGTATCGCGCGTGCCGCTGAGCAGTCCGTCGGCGAGCGTGGTGGCGTCCGTGTGACACGGCCGGCGCTCGAGCCCAGCTGGAGTTACGCGGGTGAGACTGGCCCCGAGCATTGGGCCGCGTTGCGGCCGGAGTGGCGCCTGTGCGCAGAGGGGCGGCGTCAGTCGCCGATCGACCTGCGCGACGGCATCGCTGTGGATCTGGCGCCTGTCGAGTTCGATTACCGCCGCAGCGGATTTCGCATCCGCGATACCGGAAACACCCTTCAGGTGGATGTGGGCGAGGGCCTGAGCATCGTGGTGCGCGGCACCCGCTACGCGCTCGAGCGCTTCACGCTGCATCGTCCCTCGCAGGATCGCATCGGCGGCATGGCGCACGACATGGCCATGTATCTGGAGCACCGCAGCGAAGACGGGCAGGTTGCGATTCTGTCCTTGTTGCTCGAGGCTGGGGATACGCCCAACGAGGTGTTGCAGACCATTTTCAACAATCTGCCGCTGGATCGCGGACGGGCGTTCGCGCCTGACGCCGTGCTCGATCTGCCTTCGATGGTGCCGTCGAATCCGGGGCATTTCCTCTACATCGGCTCACTCCCTGCGCCTCCCTGCACCGAAGACGTACTTTGGGTGGTGATGAAGCAGCCGGTGCCGATCTCCCATGACCAACTCGCGGTCTTCGCGCGCCTCTATCCCCGCAACGGCCGGCCCATCCAGCCGCACAACGGTCGTCTGCTGCTCGAGTCACGCTGATTGCTCCGTTCGGATGTGCCTTGGTGACATGCAGCGGATCGCGCTGCAGCATCTGCGCTAGAATGCCAAGGTTTTGGCCTTCCGGATAACGCTATCCATTAGCGTGTGCTAATATATTGCATGGAGTCCCCGATGAACTTCGAGAAAGCGCGCTTCAACATGGTCGAGCAGCAGATCCGCCCCTGGGAGGTGCTGGATCAGGATGTGCTCGACCTCCTGATGACCGTCAAGCGCGAGGAGTTCGTGCCCAAGGCGCATCGCGAACTGGCGTTCGCCGATGTCGAGATTCCCATTGGCTGCGGCCAGGTGATGCTCAAGCCTGTCATCGAGGGCAAGGTGTTGCAGGCGCTGCGCGTTGCCAAGGGTGATTCGGTGCTCGAGATCGGCACCGGCTCGGGCTATTTTGCCGCCCTGCTCGCGGCGCGCTGCGACTGGGTGCGCACGATCGAGATCGAGCCGGAGCTGGTCAGGCTCGCTGGCGCGAACCTCGAGCGCAATGGTGTCGACAACGTGGTCGTCATCCAGGGCGACGGTGTCGCGGGCTGGCCCGAGCGCGCGCCCTACGATGTCATCGTGGTCTCCGGTGGGCTGCCGTTCGTACCTCAGGCGCTGCTAGAGCAACTCAAGGTCGGCGGCCGTCTGTTCGCGTTCGTTGGCGAGGCGCCGGTCATGAAGGCGCGGCTGGTCACCTGCGAAGCCGAGGGGCGTTTCCGTACCGAGGACATCTTCGAGACCGTCGTGCCCATGATCAGCAACGCCGCGCGCGGCGAGACTTTCAGTTTCTGAGCCCGCCATGCACCAGATCACTCCAGTGCAGCTTGCCGAGCGCCTCGCGGAATCAGAGCAGGGACTGCCGCTGCTGCTCGACGTGCGCGAGCCTTGGGAGTTCGAGATCTGTCACATCGACGGCTCGGTGCTGATGCCGATGGCAAGCGTCCCCGCGCGCGTCGGCGAACTCGACCGCGACCGCGAGACCATCGTTGTCTGCCACCATGGCGGGCGCAGTGCCCAGGTATGCGTCTTTCTGCAGCGCCAGGGCTTCAGTAATGTGATCAACCTGGCAGGTGGCGTGGCTGGCTGGGCAGCGCAGGTCGACCCGCGCATGCCGCAGTACTGATGCCACGCCCTGGATGAGGCAAGGAGCGGAGGTTCGGATGAAGCGACTGTTGGCGGTGTGCATCGCAGGCTTGTTCTCGGCCGGTGCAATGGCAGCGGATCTGATGCAGGCTTATCAGGATGCGCTGGCCAACGATGCGCGCCTTGCCGCTGCACGTGCCGAGCTCGAGGCCGGCCGGGAGCGTGTCGTTCAGGGCCGTGCTGGCTTGCTGCCGCAGATCGGCCTGTCGGCCAACACGACCTGGAACGATTCCGAACTGCGCCCTACCAGTGGCAGTCCTGAGCGCAGCTACAACAGCAATGGCTACGGCGTGCAGCTCACCCAGCCGCTGTTCCGCTGGCAAAACTGGGTACAGTACAAGCAGGGCGAACTGCAGACTGCGCTGTCCGAAACCCAGTTCGGCATCGCCCGCCAGGATCTCGTGCTGCGGGTCGCGGAAGCCTATTTCAATGTGCTGATTGCCCAGGATGCGCTCGCAGCCGTGGACCAGTTGCGCGCCGCTGCAGCCGAGCAGCTTGAACTGGCGCGAACGAGCTTCGAAGTTGGCACGGTCACCATCACCGACGTGCACGAGGCGCAGTCGCGCTTCGATCTTGCCTCGGCACAGGAGATCGCTGCTGCAAACCAGCTCGAGGTCGCGCGCCAGACGCTGGCGCAGATCATTGGCAAGGAGCCGGGGGGGCTTTCCGGCTTGCGCGAGGGGGTGGCGCTCCAGCGTCCGCAGCCCGACAACATCGCCGACTGGGTGGCTGCCGCTGAATCCGGCAGCTTTGGCGTGCAGGCGAGGCAGTTGGCACGCGAGATCGCCGTGCGCGAAGTCGAGCGTCAGCGTGCCGGCCACCTTCCGACCATCGATGTGGTTGCCTCGCATGGCGTGAATCGTCGTCCGCAGCCCTCGACCGACCGTGCCGAGGCGAGTGCCATCGGCGTGCAGCTGAACATGCCGCTCTACGCCGGGGGTAGGGTGTCTTCGGTAACGCGCGAAGCAGCCGCGCTGCGAGTGAAGGCCGATGCCGAACTCGATGATGCGCGCCGCAGCGCTGCGCTCGCGGCGCGTCAGGCCTGGCTCGGCGTGACCAGCGGCATGGCGCAGGTGCGGGCGCTGGAGGCGGCGCGGGTTTCGTCCACTTCGGCGCTCGAGGCCAACAAGCTTGGCTACGAGGTTGGCGTGCGCATCAACATCGATGTGCTCAATGCGCAGACTCAGCTTGCCGACACCCTGCAACAGCTGTCGCGCGCGCGCTATGACACCCTGCTCGCTCAACTGCGCCTGAAGGCGGCCGCTGGAACGCTCGGCGAGGACGATGTGCAGGCGATCAACGCGCTGCTGGCGCCCTGAGTCCCGGGCGCGGAGCGGGCGACTGCACCTGCAGTCCGCGTAGCAGCTCGATGGTGCGTCGCGTCGCCCCTTGGTGCTGCGTGGCGAAGGCGCGTCCGGCCGCAGCCATCTGCGCGCGCATGTCCTCATCGCCCAGCACGGCCAGTGCGGCGGCGATGCCGTCCGCGGCGTCCTTGGCCCGGCGCGCTGCGCCGGTGCGCACAGCCTCTTCGGCCACCTGCATGAAGTTGAAGGTATGCGGGCCGACGACCACCGGCGTGCCCACGGCGCAGGCTTCGATCAGGTTCTGGCCGCCCAGCGGCAGCCAGCTGCCGCCGATCAGCGCCACGTCGGCTGCGGCGTAGTAGGCGAACATCTCGCCCATCGAGTCCCCGAGCAGGATCCGCGTGTCCGCTTCGATCGCCTCCTCGGCGCTGCGTCGCTGCAGTTTTACGCCGCGGCCGGCGACGAGGCGGGCGACCTCGTCGAAGCGCTGTGGGTGGCGGGGTACGAGTAGCAGCAAGGCTTTTGCCGGTGCCAGGCGGACGAAGGCGTCGATCAGCAGCGCTTCCTCGCCTTCGCGGGTGCTTGCGGCGAGCACGACCGGGCGCTCGCCTGCGCGTTCCCGCAGCTGGGTCGCGAGCGCCAGTGCCGCCGCGGTGGGTGTGACGTCGAACTTGATGTTGCCAGTGACGCTGACACGCGCTGCGCCGAGCTGCTGCAGGCGCGCAGCGTCGGCGGCCGTTTGCGCGCCGATCACGTCGAGAGCCTTCATGGTCAGGCCAGTCAGCACTGGCGCGCGCGCGTAGCGCCGCGCCGAGCGTTCCGACAGGCGAGCGTTGGCGAGCATCACGGCAACGCGGTTGTGGCGGCAGGCAGCGAGCAGATTCGGCCACAGCTCGGTTTCCATGATTACGCCGAAGCTCGGGCGGAAGTGACGCAGGAATCGTTCTGCAAGGCAGCCCAGGTCATAGGGCAGGTAGGCGCGCAGCACGCGGGCGTTGCTGCCGAACAAGGCCCTGGAGGTCTCGCGGCCGGTGGGTGTCATGTGCGTGATCACGACGCTGTGCTCGGGCCAGGCCTCGAGCAGGGCACGCACCAGTGGTTCGGCCGCGCGCGTTTCGCCCACTGAGACGGCGTGCACCCAGATCACCGGGCCGGGCGCGCGTACGCGGTAGCTCGCGAAGCGCTCGCCGAGGTGGCGGATGTAGCCGGGCTGGCGGCGTGCCCGCCACAACAGCCTGAGCAGTACGAAGGGCAGTGCGAGGAGCCAGAGCAGGGTGTAAGGCAGGCGGGTCAGCATCGATCACGGACTGAAGGCGACTGCGCAAGTATAAGCAAGGATGGTGGTCGAGGTCCGTGCATCGGCATGCGTGCGGCGTCACTGCCGCTGCAAGACCTCTGTCACACGTGCGCACGGATCTACATGCGATAATCCGCCCCTGATCCCACTCCTCGCTCATGCACTCCCAATGAAGATTCTCGTAACTGGTGCCGCCGGTTTCATCGGCATGCACACGACCGAGCGCCTGCTCGCTCGCGGTGACCAGGTGGTCGGACTGGACAACCTCAACGACTACTATGACCCCTCGCTCAAGGAGGCGCGACTCGCCCGGCTTGCGCCGCATCCGCAGTTCCGCTTCGTGAAGCTGGACGTGGCCGATCGTGCGGGCATGGAGCGCCTGTTCGCTGAGGAGGGCTTCGATCGTGTGATCCATCTCGCGGCCCAGGCCGGCGTGCGCTACTCGCTGCAGAACCCGCATGCCTACGTCGATAGCAATCTCGTCGGCTTCATGAACATCCTCGAGGGTTGCCGCCATGCGCGCGTCAAGCACCTGGTGTATGCCTCGAGCTCCAGCGTCTATGGCGGCAACACCAAGATGCCGTTCGCCGAGCGCGACAGTGTCGATCACCCGGTCAGCATCTACGCGGCGACCAAGAAGGCCAACGAGCTGATGGCGCACACATACAGTCACTTGTACAGGCTGCCGACCACCGGCCTGCGCTTCTTCACCGTCTATGGCCCCTGGGGCCGGCCTGACATGGCCTTGTTCCTGTTCACAAAGGCCATCCTCGAGGGGCGGCCGATCGACGTCTTCAATCATGGGCGCATGAAGCGCGACTTCACCTATGTGGACGACATCGTCGAGGGCGTGCTCCGCACCCTCGACCGCGTTGCCGCGCCGGATCCCGCCTTCGACGCCGACCAGCCCGATCCGGGCACGAGCAACGTGCCCTACCGCGTCTTCAATATCGGCAACCATGACCCGGTCGAATTGATGGAGTTCGTTTCGGCGATCGAGGGCGCGCTTGGCATGACGGCGCAGAAGAACTTCATGCCGCTTCAGGATGGCGACGTGCCGGCCACGTACGCCGACACGGCAGCGCTCAACGCCTGGACCGGCTTCGCGCCTGCGACCAGCGTCAAGGACGGGGTTGCGCGCTTCGTCGCCTGGTACCGCGACTACTACCGGGTCTGATCCCGCGCAGCACCCGCAACGATGGCCACCTACGCGATCGGAGACATCCAGGGCTGCCATACCCCGTTTGCGCGCATGCTGGACCTGGTGCATTTCGACCCGGCGTGCGATCGATTGTGGATCGTGGGCGACCTGGTCAACCGCGGCCCGGAGTCACTGCGCGTGTTACGCGCGCTACGCGACCTCGGTGATGCTGCGGTGGTTGTGCTCGGCAACCATGATCTCTACCTGCTGATGATCGCAGCCGGCCTCAAGCGCCGCCTGGGCGATGACACCTTGTACCAGGTGCTCGAAGCGCCTGACCGCGATGAGCTTTTGCATTGGCTGGCGCGGCGGCCTCTGATGCATGTGGCGGGTGATCACGTGCTGGTTCACGCCGGTCTGCTGCCCGGATGGACTGTGACGCGCGCGTGTGCGCTTGCCCAGGAAGTCAGCGACACGCTTGCCGGGCCGAAGGCCAGGGACTTCCTGCTCCAGCTCGCGGGTAACCGTCCGGAGCGCTGGTCGGACAAGCTCAAGGGTTGGGATCGCCTGCGTGTGATCGTCAATGCACTGACGCGGTTGCGCTTCTGTTCGGCGGACGGGCGTATGGACCTCAGCGCGAAGGGGGCGCCGCACAAGGCGCCGGCGGGGATGATGCCCTGGTTCCGGGTGCCCGACCGCTTCAGCCGCACGCACACGATCGTCTGTGGCCACTGGTCCGCACTCGGCTTCTATCGCGAGCCTGGGCTCATCGCGCTCGATTCGGGGTGTGTGTGGGGCGGCAAACTTACTGCACTGCGCATCGAGGATGACGCCGTGTTTCAGGTCCCGGGCTGAGTGCCGGACGCGGGGGCTGCCCTTGGCTGCTCCGCGTCGGCGGGTAGTTCGAGGGCCGCGACGATCAGGGAGCGTGCAAGACGCGCCAGTTCTCTGCGGTCCGTGCCGTCACCGGTCGGTAGCGGTGCGGCGACGCAGACCCGGGCGACGATGACCGGTGTGGAGATGATGTTGCGCACGCACTGGCCCAGGCTAAGGTCGCCGTCATAGGCCGGTGCGCGCGTGTAGCGGCCGTCTGCCGTCTGGTAGCGCAATGCGAGGGTCTGCACAGGGTGCTTGCACGCGATCGCCGGTTGCAGCAGTGCGCCGTGAAAGTGCAGCACCTGCGAGCCGTCGGTTGTTGTCCCCTCAGGAAAGATCGCCACGTTGCAGCCGGTCTCGAGCAGGGCAGCCGTTTCCATGTTGATGATGCGGGCGTGGCCGCGGCTGCCGCGGCGCAGGAAGATGGTGTCGTTGCGTGCGGCCAGCCAGCCGATTGCCGGCCACTGACGCACTTCCGCCTTCGAGACGAAGGCGGCAGGAGCGAGCGCGTTGATGACGAAGATATCCACCCAGGAGATGTGGTTGGCGACCAGCATGCAGCCCGGTGCCACCGCCTCACCCTCGTGCTCGAGCCGAATCCCGAGCGTGCGCAGCAGGCCGCTGGACCAGCGCTGGCGCAGACGCTGTTGGCTAGTGCGCCCGCAGAACGGGAACACCAGCGCGATCGTCAGCAGGCCGAGCAGCAGATGGAGGCCCAGGCGCAGCGCGCGCCAGGCGCGCAGCGTGGGCGATGCCACGGCAGGCCGGACGGTCGCTGCCTGTGCTGCAATGGCGTCGCGAGCCTCGGTTGCGGCCTGCTCGATCTCGGGTGGTGTCGCGGGCGTGTTCAGTCTTTGCGTCCCAGGAAGTGCTTTGCGTAGCGGCCATCGACCTTGCCCATCGGCATCAGGATCGGCAGGTCTGCGGTGTTGAAGTCGGGATCCCAGGCCGGCTCGCCGCAGATCCACGCCCCGGCGCGCAGGTAGCCCTTGACCAGCGGCGGTGCCTCGGCCGGCAGGTCGTGGCGCAGGGCGTCGAGCGGCAGCGCGCAGCGCGGGAACACGTGGTATTCGAGCGGCGCGAGATGCTTGTCGCGGAGCTGATTATACAAGCTGGCCGCAGCATGGCCGCCGTCGGCCATGCTGACCGAGGCGCAGCCGATCAGGTAGCCGTAGCCGCCTTCCTGCATGTAGCGCGCGAGCCCGGACCACAGCAGGGCGATGACCGCGCCACTGCGGTAATCGGCGTCGATGCAAGAGCGCCCGATCTCGACCAGGCTGCCGCGCAGGTGCTGCAGGCGGGTGAGGTCGAACTCGTTCTCCGAGTAGTAGCCGCCAACCTTGCGCGCTGCGGCCGGAGACAGGATGCGATAGGTGCCGACGATGCGCCCGGCATCCTCATCGCGTACGATCAGGTGCTCGCAGAACGGGTCGTAGATGTCGCGATCCACGCCCGGGCTGCGCGGGTTGAGTCGTGCGCCCATCTCGTCCGCGAACACGCGGTAGCGCAGCTTCTGCGCTTCGAGGATCTCCGTTTCGCAGGTGGCGAGACCAACGTGAAGGTTGCGCGACTTGCGCGCATTCGCGTCCTGGCGGGGCTTGATGTGCTGGAGCATGGCAGGCTTCCGTCCTGTTCTGATGGACGCATTCTCGAGAGCCCGCGTTGCGATGCGGTGACGCCCTGATTACGATGCGGTGACGACAAACCAGCATGGAGAACTGAAAGCATGGAGAACTGCGTGTTCTGCCGCATCGTCAGCGGCGAGCTGCCTGCCTCGAGGGTGTACGAGGATGAGAATACCCTGGTCATCATGGATATCCAGTCGGTCAATCCTGGGCACATGTTGGTGCTGGTGAAGCCGCATCGGGCAAACGTGTACGCGCTCGAGGACGAGCTGGCCGGCGCTGCCATGCGCACCGCAGCGCGTATGGCGCGTGCGGTCAAGAAGGCTTTCGGCTGTGAAGGCGTGACCTTGCTGCAGGCGAACGAGCCGGCCGGCGCCCAGACGGTATTTCATTTCCACATCCATGTGCTGCCACGCTGGGAGGGCGACGGCATGGCGCTCGCCTGGCCGGCCAAGAACCCGCCGCGCGAGGCGCTGGAGGAAATGGCGATCCGCCTGCGTGCTGTGCTCGCCGACGCTTGATGTCGGCCTGGGGATGTGCGCCGGGGGGCAACTCGCGGCGCACATCGTCCCATGCAGGCGCGGCGCCAGTGCAGCCATTTTGGGATAATCGCGGTTTTCCCATCCTGGTCCCCCAAAAATGTCCATTCTCGTCTGCGGATCGGTCGCTTACGACTCGATCATGGTGTTCCCCGATCGCTTCAAGCACCACATCCTCCCCGACCAGATCCACATCCTGAACGTGTCCTTCCTGGTACCCGACATGCGCCGCGAGTTCGGGGGATGCGCGGGCAACATCGCCTACAGCCTCAAGCTGCTGGGCAGCGATCCGCTGATCATGGCGACGGTCGGCGAGGATGCCGGGCCTTATCGGGCACGCATGCGGGCGCTGGGGCTGCGTGAGGATCACGTACGTGAGGTGCCGGGGACGTTCACCGCGCAGGCCTTCATTACCACCGATCTTGACGACAATCAGATCACCGCGTTCCATCCGGGCGCGATGTTCCACTCTCATCTCAACGACGTTCGCGAGGCGCAGGGCGTGCGTCTGGGTATCGTGTCGCCGGATGGTGCCGATGGCATGCTGCGCCATGCAGCCGGTTTCGCCGAGGCGGGCGTGCCGTTCGTCTTCGATCCGGGTCAGGCGCTGCCGATTCTCGGTAGCGAAGCGTTACTGAATTGCCTGCAACAGGCGCGCTACTGCACGGTCAATGACTACGAGGCCCGCCTGATGTGCGACAAGACCGGGCGCAGCGAAGAGGCGTTGGCGCGCGAGGTCGAGGCGCTGGTTGTCACACTGGGTGCGGAGGGTTCGCGCATCCACTGGCGCGGCGAGTTGATCCATGTGCCGGCGGTGCCTGCCACGGCGGTGATTGACCCGACGGGCTGCGGTGACGCCTACCGGGCGGGCCTGTTGCACGGCCTGGTAAACAACTGGGATGTATTGAAAAGCGCGCGCCTGGCTGCCGTCATGGGTGCAATCAAGATTGCTCATCGTGGAGGGCAGAACCACCAGCCGACGCGCGCCGACATTGCCGCCCGCTTTGCAGCGGCATTTGGGGAGGAGCTATGGTGAATCACAAGGGATTGAAGTTGCGTGCTGCGGCAGGCGCGATCGTTGCGGTACTGGTGCTGGGCGGATGCGCTCAAGGGCTCGGTGGCGGTACCTATTCGCGTACCGAGGCGCGGCGGGCGATGACGGTGCAGTTCGGCACGGTCGAGTCGGTGCGCGGTGTTCAACTGGAGGGCACGAAGTCGCCGGTTGGTACCGTTGCCGGGGCTGCGGTGGGGGGTATTGCCGGCAGTACGATAGGCGGTGGCCGCGGCCAGGCTGTGGCCACCGTGATTGGCGCGGTGGCGGGTGGGGCGGCTGGCTCCGCCCTGGAGGAGGGGATGACGCGGACTCCCGGCGTGGAGGTTACCGTGCGGCTGGACAACGGACAGTTCCTTGCTGTCGTGCAGGCCGATGAGGGTGAGCGTTTGCGGCCGGGTGAGCGTGTGCGGGTGCTGCGCGACGGCGGGACGACGCGCGTGACGCGCTGACTGCGGCTCGTCCCTGACGAGGGCGGCGCTGCAATGCTGCCCTTCGGCGCTTCAGGGGAAGAACGCGTAGATGCGGTAGCCGGTCGGCGCTAGCCCCGGCGCCGCGAACGGAATACGCAGGCCGACCACGTTGCGTGCTGGAAAGGCCGGCGCCACCTGTCCGGCAGGTAGCCAGTCGGAAGGGGCCAAGACCCGGCGCGAGATCGGGTTGTCGCCAGCGTCGGTCAGCGTCAGCTCGAGATGGGGCCACTGCTGAGGGTAGTCGGCGCGGTTGTTGAGCGTCGCATGCAAAAGGTAGTGGCCCGGGCGTCCGGGTTCGGACTGCAGGTCCGAAGAGTCGATCGCGATGCGGTCGGCATCGCGCGGGTAGGGGACGGTGCAGCCGGCATGGGCGCAGGCTGCACTCAGGACTGTGCGCAGGCCCGGTAGGTCGCGGGCGATTTCAACGCGGTACAGATAGGTCAGCTGTGCGCCCAGCAGGAAGAGCAGCACGGTGAAGGCGAGCGTCGCGGCCGCGCGTGCGGCCGGGTGGGGCGTGTGCCTGGGCTTGCCATACGTTGCGTCCAGGCGGCGGATGTCGTCGTCCGAATGCAGGCCTTCGTCGATCGGCAGAGCACGTTGCGCTGCAGCGTCCGCTGCGAGGCGTGGTTCCGCCCTCGCAAGGGCGCGATCCATGGCGCGCTCGAATGCTTCGTCATGCGCAAAGGGCGCAGCGGCGAGCTGATCTCCCGGCGCTGCATCGATGCCCGCTTCATGAAGCGCTTCGGTTCCGCGCCTGCCGCTGCGCAATACCCCGGGCATTGGAGTGGGTGCGGTGCGTCTTTCGTCCTGGCTGTCGTGCCCGAGGGGGCTCGCCTGGCTGGTGGTCGACACGTCCGCTGCCGGCCACACAGGAGGCAGCGGGTCGTGTCGCTGCTGTACCGGCGCGGGTGCAGTGTCGAAAGCCGGGTCGAAAACCGGATCGAAGGCGAGTGGCGCCTCTACCGGATCCGTCTTGCTGTCGGCAGGCGGTCGGGCGGGGGGCTGCGTGGGGGCATCGGGTAGGTCCGGCAAATGGAAATCGGGAATCTCGAAGTCGAGCCCGATACCTGCGGAAGGTTCTTCCGTCCGCCTGCCGCCGAGGGCGAAGAATGCCTCCCCGGTCCGCTCGGTGCCTTCTCGTGCCTGTAGGGCGCCGTCCTGGCGGGACGCGGGGGCTGCCGTCGAGTCGGTGCCGTGGGCGTGATCGTGAGTCGCGCCGGCAGGCGGTGCCTCGATTGCGTGCTCAGGCGCGTTGAAGGGGTGAAAGCAATGGCCGCAGCGGACCTCTCCACGCCTGGCGTGCAACTGCTCCGGCCGCAGCCGGAACACCGTCTGGCAGGCGGGGCAGCGCGTGAGCATCATGGCCTGGGGCGCTGTCCTTCCAGGCGTATCCAGCCATCCAGGCTGCCGCCTACGTGCAGTGTGATGAAGGGGGCCCAGGCTTCGATCACCTGCTCGGCCTGGGTCTCGAGAACGCCCGAGAGGGCGACCCGCCCGCCCGCGGCGACGCGAGCCGCGATTGCCGGGGCCAGCACGCACAATGGGTTGGTGAGGATGTTGGCGACGACGAGATCGAAGTGTTCATCGAGCGGTACCGCGGAGTGCTGCAGCCGCATGTCAACGGCATTGCGGGCGGCATTGTCCTGCGCTGCTTCCACGGCTTTGGCGTCGATGTCGACGCCGATGACGTCCCCTGCGCCGAGCTTGGCAGCAGCAATGCCGAGGATGCCGGAGCCGCAGCCGTAGTCGAGCATGCTGCAGCCTGGGGTGACCGCATCGCACAGCCACTGCAGGCACAGCCGGGTAGTCGGGTGCGAGCCGGTGCCGAAGGCCATGCCGGGATCGAGCTCGATGTTGATCGCGTTCGCGTCTGGTGCCGCATGCCAGGACGGCACGATCCACAGCCGGTCGGTGATGCGGATGGGGTCGAACTGACTCTGCGTGAGCTGCACCCAGTTCTGCTCCGCAATCTTCTCGGTCGTGAATGGCGGAACTGCACCCAGGCCGGCAGCTTGCGCGGCTTCTGCCAGCATGGCGGCGAGCGCGTCGCCGGCGGTGTCGCCATCGAACAGCGCGATCACCCGGCTGTGGTCCCACAGTCCGGTGGGCAGGTGCCCGGGTTCGCCGAATTGCGGCTTCTCCGCCTCGGTGCCGGCGTCCGCATCCTCGATCGAGACCGACAGCGCGCCGGCCTCCATCAGGGCGTCGGACAGGGCCTCTGCCTTGTCGGCGTCGGCCTGCAGGGTGACGGAGATCCACATTGCCGCCTTACTCCTTGACTTCGCTGCGGTCGGCGAGCTTGTGCTCGAGATAGTGGATGCTGGTGCCGCCCTCGATGAAGCGCGGGTCGAGCATCAGCGTCTGGTGCAGCGGGATGTTGGTCTTGATGCCCTCGACCATCATCTCGGAGAGCGCGATGCGCATGCGGCGGATCGCCTGGTCGCGTGTGTCGCCGTAAGTGATCAGTTTGCCGATCATCGAGTCATAGTGCGGCGGCACCATGTAGCCGTTGTAGACGTGCGAGTCCACGCGCACGCCCGGGCCGCCCGGCGTATGCCAGTTGGTGATGCGTCCCGGCGAGGGGGTGAACTTGAACGGGTCCTCGGCGTTGATCCGGCATTCGACGGCGTGGCCGCGGAACTCGATGTCACGCTGGCGGAACCACAGCTTCTCGCCGGCAGCGATGCGGATCTGGGCCTGCACGATGTCGATGCCGGTGATGAGCTCGGTGACCGGGTGCTCGACCTGCACGCGGGTATTCATCTCGATGAAGTAGAACTCGCCGTTCTCGAACAGGAACTCGAAGGTGCCTGCGCCGCGGTAGCCGATCTTGCGGCAGGCCTCGGCGCAGCGCTCGCCGACCTGGGCGATCAGCTTGCGGTCGATGCCGGGCGCAGGGGCCTCCTCGATCACCTTCTGGTGGCGGCGCTGCATGGAGCAGTCGCGCTCGCCCAGATAAACCGCGTTGCCGTGTTGGTCGGCCAGCACCTGGATCTCGACGTGGCGTGGGTTTTCGAGGAACTTTTCCATGTACACCACCGGGTTGCCGAAGGCCGCCTGGGCTTCGGCACGGGTGGTGGTCACCGCATTGTGCAGCGCGGCTTCGGTGTGCACGACACGCATGCCGCGCCCGCCGCCGCCGCCGGCGGCCTTGATGATGACGGGGTAGCCGATGGCGCGTGCGATCTTGACGATCTCCTTCGGGTCATCGGGCAGGGCGCCTTCCGAGCCGGGCACGCAGGGTACGCCTGCCGCTTTCATCGCGTCCTTGGCCGACACCTTGTCGCCCATCAGGCGAATGGTCTCCGGGCGTGGGCCGATGAAGACGAAGCCGGATTGCTCGACACGCTCGCCGAAGTCGGCGTTCTCGGACAGGAATCCGTAGCCGGGGTGGATGGCCTCGGCGTCGGTGACCTCGGCGGCCGAGATGATGGCCGGCACGTTGAGGTAGCTCAGCGTCGACGAGGCCGGGCCGATGCAGACGGATTCGTCGGCCAGGCGCACGTACTTGGCCTCGGTGTCGGCCTCGGAATGCACCGCGACGGTCTTGATGCCGAGCTCGCGGCAGGCGCGCAGGATGCGCAGCGCGATCTCGCCGCGGTTCGCGATCAGGATCTTCTCGAACATGGCAGGCTCAGCCGATCACGAACAGGGGCTGACCGTATTCGACCGGCTCGCCGTTGTCGACCAGGATGGCCTTGACGACGCCGCTGGCATCGGCCTCGATCTCGTTCATCAGCTTCATCGCTTCGATGATGCACAGGCGGTCGCCCTCATTCACGCTCTGGCCGACTTCGACCAGCGGCTTCGCGCCCGGTGCGCTGGCGCGGTAGAAGGTACCGACCATTGGCGACTTCACGATGTGGCCCTCGGGCAGGGCGTCAGCGGCTGCGGCCGGTGCCGCGCTGCTGGCGGCGGCGACAGGGGCTGCGGGTGCTTGCGCCGGAATCTGCGCGTAGTAGGCGGCAGGTTGGGCTGCGGCGGCATGCTTGGCGATACGGACCTTCTCTTCGCCTTCGGTGACCTCGAGTTCGGAGATGCCCGATTCCTGGACGAGGTCGATGAGTTTCTTCAGCTTGCGCAGATCCATGATGTTCTCCGTACGGGACCGCGGCACGATATTGCGCTGCACGGTTGGATGATTGATGGTTCGGTTCGGACGACGAATGGCGCCGGGCACGCAGGTGTGGCGCGAGCGCGCCGCTGATGCGGACCGCCCTGGCGAGGCTCAGAAAGATCGTCGTCGTGGGGGGCGAAGAGGCCTGTAGGGCGTGCTGCAGGCAGCAAAAGAGCCCTCTCGCCACGATCCGGATGGAAGCGTGGCGATACGTGCTTGCCGGCGGCTTGAATGCTTCATGCCGGCAAGTTTGCCGTAAATGGCTGCACGTTGTCCACCTTTTGGCTGGAATCTGCGCAGCCTGAGGCGGGCTCAGGAGGGCAGGAGTGCGCGGATTTTGCGCTCGAGTTCCTCGCGGTGCAAGACGCCGAGCTTGATGTGGCGCACTTTTCCTTCGGTGTCGAGGATGACGGTGAACGGCAGGCCGCGGGCGGCGTTGCCGAAGCCTTCGGCAAGGTCAAGCACGTGGTTGCCGGCGATCAGCAAGGGGTAGGGGACGCGGAATTCCTCATTGAACGCGCGCACCTTTGCGGCCGAGTCGATGCTGATGCCGACGAACTGCACCGGCTCGTCCGCCAGCGCCTGGCTGGCTGCTGCGAAATCGGGGATCTCCTTGCGGCAGGGTGGGCACCAGGTCGCCCAGAAGTTGGCAACGACGACCTTGCCCTGCCACTGCGCCATGGCCTGCTCCTCGCCGTTGGTGTCCGGCAAGCGCAGGGCGAGCAGGGCATCCACTGTGTCTTGGCTGACCGTGTGCATGCCCGCAGGTGCGATCTGGGATTGCTCGCGGTTGAGCAGAAAGCCGCCGGCTGCGGCGGCGATGGCGACTGTCGCGAACAGCGCGGCCTGGATCTTGCGTTTCATTCCTGGGGCGTTCCTTGTGTTGTGTGCTCGCCCGCGGCGAGTAGCGCTTCGACCTGCGCCAGGCGGGCGCGCTCCTGGCCGCGTCGGACGTTGCGCTCTGCTGACGAGGGGTAGACCGAGACCTTCACCGGTACGTCGTTCCAGTCGAAGCTCAGCACCGCCTCGGGGGCGTGTGGCGCCGGGCGGCGTGGTTCGCGGTGGTCATAGGGCAGGTCGAGATTGAGGAAGAAGATCTCCACATCCTTGGTGCTCTCCGGGAAGATCTCGATCTCGAGTTCGGAGTAGCGGCCCGCAGTGCCATCGAGTGCGCCGCCGGTAAGGTAGGGGCGAAAGTCTGCGAGCAAGCGCATGACCTCGACAGCGACGCTGCGCATCTCGTGCAGGCGCTCGGGTTGCTCCTCGTCCTGGTACAGCGCCAGCCAGGCGCGCAGCTCGGTTTCTATCTCGGCGTTGTTGGGCAGGGCATCGGCGTCGGTGGCGCCGAGTTGCTTGGCGGCCTTGCGTTTGGCGAAGCCGAAGTCGCTGATGCCGTCCTCGGCCATCATGCGGGCAGCGAGCGCGGCGATTTCGCGTCTCAGGCCGCCGCTGCGGGATACGTGGGCATGTGAGGGCATGACGGGGCTCGGGTAAGATGCGCAGTCATTGTACACGGGCCGGTTTCATACGGATGACGGCCCTTCGGAGCACATTGCCTCATGCATATCCACATTCTCGGCATCTGCGGCACCTTCATGGGCGGGGTCGCCTTGCTGGCGCGCGCGGCAGGCCATACCGTCAGCGGTTGCGACGCCAACGTCTATCCGCCGATGAGCACCCAGCTCGAAGAGCAGGGTATCGGGCTGATCGAGGGCTATGACCCCGCCCAGCTCGAGCTCGAGCCTGACGTGTTCGTGATCGGCAATGCAGTGTCGCGTGGCAATCCGCTGCTGGAGGCGATTCTCGATCGTGGCCTGCCCTATGTTTCCGGCCCCCAGTGGCTGGCCGAGCATGTGCTTGCCGGGCGTTGGGTGTTGGCGGTCGCCGGTACCCACGGCAAGACGACGACGACATCGCTGCTGACCTGGATGCTGGAGGATGCGGGGCTCAATCCCGGCTTCCTGGTCGGCGGCGTGCCGCAGAATTTCGGCGTTTCGGCGCGCCTCACCGAGGCGCCATTCTTCGTCATCGAGGCCGATGAATACGACACCGCGTTCTGCGACAAGCGCTCCAAGTTCGTTCATTACCGGCCGCGCACCGTCATCCTCAACAACCTCGAGTTCGACCATGCCGACATCTTTGCCGACCTGGCCGCGATCGAGACACAGTTCCATCATCTGGTGAGGACGATTCCCGCCAGCGGGAGGATCATCGCCAATGCCCGCGAGGACAGCCTGAGACGGGTTCTTGCGCGTGGCAACTGGTCCGAACTGGAGTGGTTCAATGACGCCGCCCAGTGGTCGGCGGCCGCGGGCGGGCGGGATGTCGAGGCGGTGTTCCGCCTGGCCGGGACGGAGCTGGGCAGGGTGGATTTGGCGCTTCCCGGTAGCCACAACCGTGAGAATGCACTTGCGGCGATCGCGGCGGCGCGTCACGTGGGCGTCACTCCGGCGCAAGCGATCGCCAGCCTGGCCGCTTTTCGCGGCATCCGGCGCCGGCTGGAGCTGCGCGGCAGCGAGCGGGGGGTGAGCGTGTATGACGACTTCGCTCATCACCCGACCGCGATCGCCCTCACCATCGATGGCCTGCGTCGGCGCGAGCCCGAGGGGCGTATCCTCGCGGTGCTCGAGCCGCGTTCCAACACCATGAAGCTCGGTGTCATGAAGGCGCAGCTGGCGGGCAGCCTGACAGCTGCCGATGCGGTGTTCTGCTACGGCCATGGCCTGGGCTGGGATACGGGCGAAGCACTCGCGCCGCTCGGCGCGCGCGCGCGCAGCTATGACGTGCTCGAGGCGCTTGTTGCCGACGTCGCGGCGATGGCGCGCGCCGGCGACCACGTGCTGGTGATGAGCAACGGCGGCTTCGGCGGTGTGCACCAGAAGCTGCTCGACGCACTCGGTAGCGTCGGCGCGCGCTGAGGCGTCAGCGCCGGGCGCCGGTCGGGTTGTCCAGGCGGCGGGCCTCATCGTCGCTGATGAACTCGAACACGCGCACCACCTTGCGCACGCCCTGGCTGGTGCGTGCCACCTCGGCGGCGGCGTCGGCCTCGGTGCGGGTGACGATGCCGAGCAGGAACACCACGTTGGCCTCTGTCACCACCTTGACGTGGTGCGCCGAGAAGCGCTTTGCATCGACAAAGCGGGCCTTGACGTTGGAGGTGATGAGCGCGTCGTTGGCGCGTGCGGTGAGCGTTGAGTTCGGGCCCACCACGACCTCGTTGATCACGCCGCGCACATGCTCCACTCCGGCCACGATGCCTTCGAGTTCGCCCAGCACGGTCGCGTTCGGCGCCTGGCCGGTGAGCAGCACGTTGCGGTTGTACGAGGTCACGTTCACATTGACCGTGTTGCCGAAGCGCTGGCGGATGCGTCCCGACACCTTCCATTCGATGCTCTCGTCCTCGACGTAGGTGCCGCTCGTACGGCGATCCGACACCATGGCGGCGCCGGCTCCGACCCCGGTGGCGACGACCGGAAAGCAGCCCTGCAGCAAAGGGAGCGTGGATGCGGCGGCAAGGCCGAGCACAAGCGTGCGACGACGGCCATCGGCGGTTGCGGAGGCCGCGGACGGGGCGAGTGCTTGGGGGGGCGTCTTCATCAGTCTTCCACTCCTAGTAATAGACAGTCGATGCCGTCGCACAGGCAATGCAGGGTGAGCAGGTGAAGTTCCTGAATGCGGGCCCTGCGATCGGCAGGCGGGGAAATGTGGATGTCGGCGGGGCCGAGGCACTCGGCGATCCGCCCCGGCTTTCCGGAGGTGAGAGCGATCACGTGCATGTCGCGCTCGTGGGCGGCGTGGATCGCCTGCTCGATGCGCGCCGAGTCGGCACCCGTCGACAAGGTGATCAGTATGTCCCCAGGGTGGCCGAAGGCGTGGATCTGGCGTGCGAACATCGATGCCGCGTCGGGTTCGCCTGTGAGCGGCGCCAGCGTCGAGGTGTCGGCACTCAGCGCAAGGGCTGCAAGCGACGGTCGCTCGAGCTCGAAACCGTTGACCAGTTGTGCTGCAAAGCGGCGTGCATCTCCGGCGCAGCCGCTCCCCCCGCACACCAGAACCTTGCCGTTGTCGAGCAGACTGGCGGTGATGAGTTCTACCGCGCCTGCGATCGGTGCGGCGAGGAGTTCGAGCGCCTCCAGTGTGGTGCGCATGTTGTCCTCGAACTGCGCTGAGATGCGATCGATCAGATTCATGCTGCCAGTGTCGTCTGAAGGGCGTTAGAGTCTAGCACGGCCCCTCATGTCGCATTGAAGGCACCGGGTAACCAAGTGATGCGATCGACGGACAGGTCGTCGAGAAGCACGGCGTCGAAACGGCAAGGGGCGTTCTGGAAGCGCCGTCCGGCGCCGTTGAGCCACCACTGGGCGGCGATCAGCACGCGGCGCTGCTTGGTAGGTGTGATGCTTTCCGCGGCGCCGCCAAAGCGTCCATTGGTGCGCAGGCGCACCTCGACGAACACGACATGGTTGCGATCGAGGCAGACGAGGTCCAGCTCGCCGCCTCGGCAGCGCACGTTGCGCGCCAGGGTGCGCAGCCCGTGCGCCTCGAGGTAGGTGCATGCGAGTGCCTCGGCGGCCGCGCCGCGCGCTTGCGCCGGTGTCCGGCGCCCGTCGATACTGTGCGCCTGCGCGCTCCGGTTCTTCTCCATGACAGCTTCCTTCCGCCTCCCCGATCATCCGCTTTCAAGTACGCCGTCATTGTATGTGGTGGCTACGCCGCTCGGTAATCTGCATGACATTACGCTGCGTGCGCTCGCCGTGCTGGGCGCGGTGGATGTGGTGGCTGCTGAGGACACGCGCCACAGCCAGCGCTTGCTCGATGCCTTCGGCTTGCGCTGCCGCATGCTGGCGGTGCATCAGCACAATGAACAGGCTGCGGCCGGACAACTCATCGAACTCATCGCCGATGGCAAGCAGGTCGCGCTCATCACCGACGCCGGCACGCCGGCCGTGTCCGATCCCGGGGCGCGCCTGGTGGCGCGGGTGCGCGCCGCCGGCTACCCGGTCGTCCCACTGCCTGGGCCGTGCGCCGCAGTTGCGGCGTTGTCGGTGTCGGGCTTTGGCGAATCCGGCTTCCGTTTCGTCGGTTTCCTGCCGGCCAGACCGGGTGCGCGACAGGCGGCACTGCAGGCGCTGGTGGACGCGGGCGAAGCCCTCGTTTTCTACGAGGCGCCGCACCGCATTGCGGAGAGCCTGGCCGACATGGAAGCGGTGTTCGGCGCGCAGCGCGAGGTGCTCATTGCGCGCGAGATGACCAAGCTGCACGAACAGATCGTGCGCATGTCGCTTGCCGATACTGCTGCGTGGCTTGCCGCCGACAGTAATCGCTTGCGCGGCGAGTTCGTGCTCGTGGTCGCCGGTGCGCCGGCGCGCGACGGCCTGGGTGGCGAGATCGAGCGTGTGCTGGCACTGCTGCTCGATGAGGTCCCGCTCAAGACTGCCGCACGCCTGGCCGCGGAGATCACCGGTGCGCCGCGCAAGGCCTTGTATGCGCGTGCGCTGGAGCTGCGCGGGCGTGATGCGCAGTAGACGCCGGTGCGCCTGCCTTCAGATCCTCGCGGCTGGCGCCGCGCCAGTGACCGGCGTAAGCGCCTATAATCCGGCGGCTGTCATGAGGACTACTCCATGCAATCGATAACCCTCGTCCGTCCGGACGACTGGCACCTTCACGTTCGCGACGGCGATGCGCTTTCCGCGGTCGTCCCGCATACCGCTGCGCGCTTCGGCCGTGCGCTGATCATGCCCAACCTCAAGCCGCCGGTAACGACCACCGCACAGGCGCTCGCCTATCGCGAGCGCATTGTTGCCGCCGCGCCGGGTACCGGATTCGAGCCGCTGATGAGCTTGTATCTGACCGACAACCTGTCGCCCGACGAGATTGATCGGGCCCAGGCAAGCGGTCGGGTGGTGGCCTGCAAGCTCTATCCGGCAGGGGCAACCACGAATTCCGACGCTGGCGTCACCGCCATCGACAAGGTCTACCCGGTGCTCGAGCGCATGGAAGCGCTCGGCATGATCCTGTGTGTGCACGGAGAGGCCACCGGGCATGAGGTTGACGTCTTCGATCGCGAGCGCGTGTTCATCGAGCGCACGCTGTCGCCGCTGGTGCGCAGGTTCCCCGCGCTCAAGGTGGTGTTCGAGCACATCACCACGGCCGAGGCCGCGCAGTTCGTGCGTGCGGCCGGCGTCAACGTGGCTGCCACGGTGACGGCCCATCACCTGCTGCTCAATCGCAATGCGATTTTCGCGGGTGGCATCCGTCCGCATCATTACTGTCTGCCGGTGCTCAAGCGTGAGTCGCATCGTGAGGCGCTGGTGGCGGCGGTGACCTCGGGCAATCCGCGCTTCTTCCTAGGCACCGATTCGGCGCCGCATGCGCTGAGTGCCAAGGAGAATGCCTGCGGCTGTGCCGGTTGCTACACGGCTCATGCGGGGATCGAGTTGTATGCCGAGGTGTTCGATGCTGCTGGCGCGCTCGACAAGCTGGAGGCCTTCGCCAGCCTCAATGGCCCTGCCTTCTATGGCTTGCGACCCAACCCCGACACCATCACCCTGGTGCGTGAAGCATGGACGGTTCCGGTGAATTACCCCTATCTTGGCAGCGATCCGCTCGTCCCCCTGCGTGCAGGTGAGCAGGTTGGCTGGAAGCTCGTTACGGAGGACGCCTGAGCATGGCTGCGGTATCGTGTGGCTTGAAGCGCATGCTGGCAGTGGCAGCTTTGCCACTGGCGCTTGCCGGTTGTGAGAACACTGCGACCGCGTTCATGATTGACGGCAGTCAGCATGCCCTCGTCCTGGTGCGCGAGCAGAAGTTTCCCTGGCATGACGAACTCAGGCAGGCGGTGGTGGTTTCGCGCCTGCCCGCGTGCCAGAAGCGGGTGCGCATCCATCCCAGCAGTACCACCCTGGTCGAAATGCAGGTCTATGAAGCGGGCGACGCACTTTGGGCGCTGCAGCAGGGTGGGCGCTGGTATCTCGCCAGTACCGAGCAGTGCGTGGTGCAGGACTGGGACAATCCGGGCGGTCAGCCGCCCGGTGAGCTCCTTGGCACCTTTGTCCTGAAGGATGGCAAGCCGGCGTTCGTGCGCGCGTCCGGCGCGAATTGAGCCGAGCGCGTATAATCCGGCACAGGAAGTTCGCCAGGCAGTCGCTGCGCACCTCGTCGTGCGTGGAGGAAAGTCCGGGCCCCGCAGAGCAGGATGCCGGCTAACGGCCGGGCGCCGTGAGGCGACGGAAAGTGCAACAGAGAGCAGACCGCCGATGGCTCGCGCAAGCGTGATCAGGTAAGGGTGAAACGGTGTCGTGGCGTGCGCAAGCACGACGCGGGCGGGTGCGAAAGCGCCGGCGGGTAAGAGCCCACCGCAGGACTGGTAACAGGACTGGCACGGCAAACCCCATCCGGGGCAAGGCCAAATAGGGGAGCATTGGCGTGGCTCGCGTCGCTCCCGGGTAGGCTGCTAGAGGGTCGCGGTAACGCGGCTCCCAGAGGAATGACTGCCCGATGGCGGTGGCTTAGGCCGCTGCCGTTCGACAGAACCCGGCTTATCGGCGAACTTCCCCCCCCCCATTTTGCTGTTGGTGCGTCACCGCTCGGCGGACGCGCCAAGGCAAGCTTGCAGATTCCCCTCATGCTGCGCGCGCGTTTCCCACTTTGGGTCGCCGCCTTGCGGTCTGTGCGGCAATCCGCAGTTCTTGGTTCCCAGATTTCCTCCCTGCGGCCCCGATGCCGGGTCGTGGTGTGCCTGCATCCCCACTTTTTCCCACATCGCCCGCGTTTCTCGTCCAGTTCGTGTTCAACCTGAGCTGAAATGCATTGCGGCCTTGATTTTTCAGGATTTATCGACGATTGGTGTGCATTCGATAAGTCATTGTGTAACAACGGTATTCGCGCGAACCGTCCTTGACCGGGTATGGCCTTTCCACTAAAGTGGGATCAAGTGGAAAAAAGTGGGGAAAAGTGTCATTCCGATGCTTTTCCGGTGCCGTCAGGGGGGACGATGTTCCAGGGAGCCGCAGCGCTCAATCTCGATGCCAAGGGTCGCCTCGCGATTCCCTCGCGGCATCGTGACGCCCTGGCCGTCCAGGACGGGCAGGTCGTGCTGACTGCGCACCCCCATGGCTGCCTGCTCGTCTATCCCGTGCCCGCCTGGGTGCCGATTCGCGATCAGGTGCTCGCCCAGCCCAGCCTCGATCCGAAGGCTGCGATGCTCAAGCGGCTCTTGGTCGGTTTCGCCCAGGAGGAAGCGCTCGACAGCGCAGGTCGCGTGCTGGTTGCCGCTTCGCTGCGCAAGTTCGCCAAGCTCGACAAGCAGGTCTGGCTGGTTGGCCAGGGGTCGCATTTCGAGCTCTGGTCCGACGAAGGCTGGGAGCGTCAGCAGCAGGCCATGTTCGAGATGGCGACCGCAGATCTGCCTGCCGGCTTCGAGAGCCTCGCACTGTGAACGCCGCCGCCCATGTAAGCGTCCTGCTCGACGAGGCAGTCGACGCGCTCGCGATCCGTGCAGATGGCGTCTATGTCGACGGCACCTTCGGTCGTGGCGGACACAGTCGGGCGATACTCGCGCGCCTTGGCGAGCGCGGGCGTCTGATCGCCTTCGATCGCGACCCTGCGGCGATCGAAGCAGGTCGTGCCCTTAAGGATCCGCGTCTGACGCTCGTGCACTCCGCCTTCAGTGCGCTCGATGAGCAGCTTGCAGAGCTGGGCGTCGAGACGGTTGATGGCGTCCTGCTCGACATCGGGGTGTCCTCGCCCCAGCTCGACGACGCATCGCGCGGTATGAGTTTTCGTTTCGATGCGCCGCTCGACATGCGCATGGATACCAGCCACGGCCAGACCGTGGCGGAATGGCTGGCGGATGCCTCCGTCGGCGAGATCACGGAGGTCATCAGGGAATATGGAGAAGAACGGTTTGCTCATGCGATTGCAAAGGCGATTGCAACTGCTCGGGCAGGGGGGGCTGTCGCAACCACTGGACAACTTGCCGCGCTCGTGGAAAAAGCGGTCCGTACGCGCGAGCCGGGGCAGCACCCTGCGACACGCACCTTCCAGGCTCTTCGGATTTTCATCAATCAGGAGCTCGAGGAGCTGAGTCGCGTGCTGCCGGCCTGCGTGGCGCGGCTGGCGCCGGCCGGCAGGCTGGTGGTGATCAGCTTTCATTCGCTCGAGGACCGCATCGTCAAGCGCTTCATGCGTGACGAATCGCGTCCGCCTGTGCTGCCGCGCCGCTTGCCGCTGCGTGCGGCCGACCTGCCGCCGCCGCGCTTGCTGTTGGTGGGCAAGGCTGTACGGCCAGGCGAGGCCGAGCTTGCGGTCAATCCGCGTGCGCGCAGTGCGGTGATGCGCGTGGCCGAACGCGCGCGGGAGGTCGCATGATCCGCGCCGACGCCGTTCTGGTTGCCCTGGTGGTTGCGAGTGCGCTTGGCGTGGTGGCTGCCCAGCACCAGGCACGCAAGCTTCACACCCAGTACGAGCGTGAGCAGGCGCGGGCTCAGGCGCTTGCGGTGGAGTGGGGGCAGTTGCAACTCGAGCAGAGTACTTGGGCAACACATGGCCGGATCGAGCGCATGGCTCGCGAACGGCTTGGCATGCGCCATCCGGCGCCGGGTCAGATGCTGGTGGTGGAGCCGAAATCATGAAGAATCCTCGCCCCGTGACCTTCAATCACAATCCCTTGCTCAAGCGCGACCTGCCTGCATGGCGGCCACGCGTGGTCATGTTGGCGTTGATGGGCTGCTCGCTGGCGCTGGCGGGGCGCGCGCTCTATCTGCAGGGTATCAACAACGACTTCCTGCAGGCCAAGGGCGAGTCGCGCTATGCGCGTACGCTCGAGGTGCCGGCCACTCGCGGTCGTATCACCGACCGCCATGGCGACATCCTCGCGATCAGTACGCCGGTGCGATCGGTCTGGGCGCTGCCGTCCGACGCTCAGCTGGAGCCGGCGCAGGCGCGTGAGCTTGCTCGCCTGCTCGAGATGGATGCCAACGAGCTCAATCGCCGTCTCGCGGCCAGTCGCGACTTTGTCTATCTCAAGCGCCAGTTGCCGCCCGAGGTGGCCAAGCAGGTTGCCGAGTTGCGCCTGCCGGGCATCCATCAGCAGCAGGAGTATCGCCGTTACTACCCGGGCGGCGAGGTGATGTCCCACATCCTCGGTTTCACTAATATCGAGGACAAGGGCCAGGAGGGCATTGAGCTCGCCTTCGAGAAGCAGCTTGCCGGCATGTCCGGGGCGAGGCGCGTGATCAAGGACCGCCGCGGCCAGATCGTCGAGGATGTCGAGGCCATCCGCCCGCCGCGCGACGGTGCGGACGTCGCCTTGTCCATCGACGGCAAGATCCAGTATCACGCCTGGGCTGCACTGCGCGACACGATGCACGAGCACAAGGCGCTCGCTGGCGCTGTCGTCGTTCTGGATGCGCGTACCGGCGAGGTGCTGGCGCTTGCCAATGCGCCGACCTTCAACCCCAACAACCGCGCCAATCTGAGTGGCGCGCAACTGCGCAATCGTGTGTTTACCGACACCTTCGAGCCTGGTTCGGTGATGAAGCCTTTCATCGCTGCGCTGGCGATCGAGCGCGGGAAGGCGAAGGCCGATACCCTTATCGATACCGGCAATGGGCGTATGACCATTGGCACTGCGACCATCTCCGATGTCAAGCGCCGTGGTGTCATGACCGTCTCCGAAGTCATCCAGAAGTCCTCGAACATCGGCACGGTCAAGCTGGCGCAGCAGTTCAGCGCCGACGAGATGTGGCATCTGTTTGATCAGCTCGGCTTCGGTACGGCGCTCAACCTCGGCTTTCCAGGGGAGGCTTCCGGCCGCCTGCGGCCTGCCAAGAGCTGGCGCCCGATCGAGCAGGCCACCATGTCCTATGGTCACGGCATCTCGGTAAGCTTGATCCAGATGGCCCGTGCCTATCTTGTCTTCGCCCGCGACGGCGAACTCGTACCCCTGTCGCTCACGCGCGTCGATGGTCAGCCCAGCTCGGGGCGTCGCGTGTTCTCCGCAAGTACGGCGCGTGAGATGCGAACCATGCTCGAGCATGCTGCGGGCCCGGGTGGCACTGCACCGCGTGCCCAGGTTGCGGGCTACACCGTGGCCGGCAAGACCGGGACTGCCCACAAGCTCGAGAACGGACGCTACGCGAAGAAGTACATCTCGTCCTTCGTGGGTTTTGCGCCCGCTTCCAATCCGCGCGTCGTGGTTGCCGTGATGGTCGATGAGCCGACGGCCGGCCAGTATTTTGGCGGTGCAGTAGCCGCACCGCTGTTCTCGCGCGTCACCGAGGGGGCGCTGCGCACCCTCGGCGTGGCGCCCGACATTCCATTGACACCGCTGCAGCTTGCCCGGCGTGGTGCCGAGGAGGCGGCAACGCGTGGTGCAGATCCGCGGGAGAACATGTGAGCGCAGACAAGGCTCTCGCTGTGCTCGAACGCCTGCGCGCGCTTGGCGTCGAGGCTCGGGACATCAGCGCCGATTCGCGCAAGGCCGGACCGGGGTGCGTGTTTGCCGCCTGGCCCGGCGTGCGCACAGACGGTCGTCGTTATCTCGGCGATGCTGTTGCGCATGGGGCTTCGGCACTGCTCTGGGAGTCGGCGGACGGCTTCCGGCCGGGCGACCTGACTGTGCCTGGGCTGGCTGTCGAGGGCTTGCGCGAGATGGCGGGCCACCTTGCGCACGAGATCCACGGTCGGCCGTCGGAGCGTTTGTGGTTGTGCGGAGTGACCGGCACCAATGGCAAGACGACGGTAACCCAGATGCTTGCCCGCGCCTTCGAAGAGCTCGGCAGTCGTTGCGGCATCGTCGGCACCCTGGGCTGCGGCTTTCCCGGTGAGCTCGAGGAAGGGCTCAACACCACGCCCGATGCGCTCGAACTGCAGCGCTGGTTCGCCCGCTTCGCCGCCGCTGGTGCGGCCGAGACGGCCATGGAAGTGTCGTCGATCGGCCTCGACCAGGGGCGCGTCAATGGCGCCCGCTTCGATGTCGCAATCTTCACCAATCTCAGCCGCGACCATCTCGACTACCACGGCAGCATGGAGGCCTACGGCGAAGCCAAATCCCGCCTGTTCTCAAGGCCGGAGCTTCGCACCGCCATCGTCAACATCGACGACAGCTTCGGACTTGCGCTCGCGCGCCGCCTGGTCGCCGAGGGCAGGGATGTGATTGCGTGCACGCTCTATCCGGCGAACACGGAGGCGGTGCCAGGCGTGCGCGTCCTGCTTGCCGATCGTCTGCAGGCGGCGCCGGCGGGGTTGCGCTTCAACCTCGCCTGGGAAGGGCGCAGCGCCGACGTCAATGTGCGCATGGTCGCCCCGTTCAACGTCTCGAACCTGGTTGCCGTGGCTGCGGCCTTGCTCGCCCGGGGGATCGATTTCGAGGCGCTGCCCCCCGTCCTGTCACGGCTGACGCCGCCGTCCGGGCGCATGCAGCTGGTGGGCGGTGTGTGCGAGCCGCTTGTGGTCATCGACTACGCTCACTCTCCCGATGCCCTCGCCAAGGTGCTCGAGGCCTTGCGCACCACGGTGCACACCCGCAAGGGGCGTCTGGTGTGCGTGTTCGGTTGCGGTGGTGACCGCGATCCGGGCAAGCGGCCGATGATGGGCGAGGTGGCCCGCGCTCTTGCCGACCGGGTCGTCGTTACCAGTGACAATCCGCGCTCCGAGGATCCGGTACGCATCATGGATGCTGTTGCCGAGGGGGCCGGGCCGGGCGCCGAGCGCATCGTGGATCGCGCGCAGGCGATCGCGCGTGCGATCGCCGAGGCTGGAGTTGACGACGTTGTCCTCATCGCTGGCAAGGGCCACGAGCCCTACCAGGAGGTGCTCGGTGAGCGTATTCCATTCTCGGATCTTGAACAGGCGCGCCTGGCCCTGCAGGGGTGGCATGCGCGCGGAGTTGCTCGATGATGACCCTGCATGATGCGCTGCGCGCGCTTTCCGTACATGGTGCCCGTGTCGTTGGCGCGGCCCGTTTCGAACGTGTCGGCACCGATAGTCGCGCCGTCGTTCCAGGCCAGCTTTTTGTCGCGTTGCGCGGTGAGCACTTCGATGGCCACGATTTCGTGACTTTGGCGGGGGCTGCCGGTGCAGTTGCTGCGATGGTCGATGCCCGCTGGGCCGCGGCGCACGAGGCGGCGGGCTCGGCTGGGGAGACCTTGCCGCTGATCGTCGTGGACGACACGCGGTACGCGCTGGGTACGCTGGCAGCCGCCTGGCGTGCGCGCTTTGCGCTGCCTCTCATCGGCGTCACCGGCAGCAACGGCAAGACCACGGTGAAGGAGATGTGTGCCGCAATCCTGCGCGCCCAGGCGCAGCGGGAGGGATTCGGCGAGGAGGTGGTGCTCGCCAACCGCGGCAACCTGAACAATGACATCGGTTTGCCGCTGACGCTGCTCGAGCTGCGCGACTACCACCGTGCAGCCGTGGTCGAGATGGGCATGAACAAGCCCGGCGAGATTGCCTACCTGAGCGGCCTCGCGCTGCCCACGGTGGCCATTGTCAACAACGCCCAGCGTGCGCATCTGGAGGGCATGGGCTCGGTCGACGAGGTGGCACGCGAGAAGGGTTGCATCTACCAAGGACTGGGGGCCGCCGGTACCGCGATCATCAATGCCGACGACGCGCATGCCGATTATTGGCGCGGTCTCAATGCCGATCGTGCGATTGTGACATTCGGTGTCGACCAGGCGGCCGACGTGCGCGGCCGGTGTACCCTGCGCGGCCTCGGCTCGCGGCTCGAGCTCGACACCCCGCAGGGGCAGGTCGAGTTCGCCCTGCAGGTGCCGGGTCTGCACAACGCACGCAACGCCGTATGCGCGGCGGCTGCCTGCCTCGCTGCGGGTGTGGCGCTCGAGGCGGTGGTCGAGGGGCTGGGTGGGTTCTCCGGCACCAAGGGGCGCCTGCAGCGTCGCCCGGGGCCGAAGGGGGCGCTGATCCTCGACGACTCCTACAACGCCAATCCCGATTCGGTGCGGGCGGGGATCGACGTGCTCGCCGCGACCCCCGGCCACACCTGGCTGGTACTCGGCGACATGGGCGAGGTGGGCGACAGCAGCGCACAGGTTCATGACGAGATCGGTGGCTACGCGAAGAGCAAGGGTATCGATGGCCTGTTCGCGCTCGGCGACATGAGCGCCGTGGCGGTGCGCAACTTCGGCGATGGCGGCCATCACTTCGGCTCGCCCGAAGCGCTCGTGAGAGCGCTCGTGGCGCGGCTGGATGCGGACTCGGTGGTGCTGGTGAAAGGCTCGCGGTTCATGCGTATGGAAAGGGTGGCGGACGCGCTTGCCGCAATGCACAATTCCGCCCCTTCAAAGGAAACCGGCTCCTGACATGCTGTTGGAACTTGCACTCTGGCTCGGCCAGGACATTCGTGGCTTCAACGTCTTCGGCTATATCACGCTGCGTACCGTGCTGGCTGCGCTCACCGCGCTCGCCATCTCGCTCGTTGCCGGCCCGGGAGTGATCCGCTGGCTCGCGGCGAAGAAGATCGGCCAGGCCGTACGCGACGACGGCCCACGCTCGCACCTCACCAAGGCGGGAACGCCGACCATGGGTGGCGCGCTGATCCTGATCTCGATCGGCATCACCATCCTGCTCTGGGGCGACCTCAAGAACGACTACATGTGGGTGACCCTGCTCGTTACGCTCGGATTCGGCGCGGTGGGCTGGGTGGATGACTGGCGCAAGGTCGTCCACCGCGACCCCAAGGGCCTGGCCAGCCGGTGGAAGTACCTGTGGACATCGCTGATTGCATTTGCCGCCGCGGTCTATCTGGGGCTTACCGCGACGACGCCGGCCGAGACCGAGCTCATCGTGCCGTTCTTCAAGGCCGTCGCCTATCCGCTGGGTATCGTCGGTTTCATCGCGCTGACCTATTTCGTCATCAACGGCACCAGCCATGCGGTGAACCTTACCGACGGCCTGGATGGCCTGGCGATCATGCCTACGGTGATGGTGGCCGGTGCCCTCGCAATCTTCGCCTACGTCGCCGGCCACGTCGGCTTCTCCAATTACCTGGGTGTGCCCTATATCGCCGGTGCCGGCGAGCTGGCCGTGTTCTGCGGTGCAATCTGCGGCGCCGGCCTTGGCTTCCTGTGGTTCAACGCCTACCCGGCCGAGGTCTTCATGGGCGACGTCGGTGCGCTGGCGCTCGGTGCCGCGCTCGGCACCATCGCCGTCATCGTGCGTCAGGAAATCGTGCTCTTCATCATGGGCGGCCTGTTCGTCGCCGAGACCCTGTCGGTGATGCTGCAGGTGTTCTACTTCAAGGCCACCGGCGGCAAGCGCATCTTTCGCATGGCGCCGTTGCACCATCACTTCGAGCTCGGCGGCTGGAAGGAGACCCAGGTCGTCGTGCGGTTCTGGATCATCACCATCATGCTGGTGCTGTTCGGCCTGTCCACCCTGAAGCTGAGATGAGCGCCCTGACCGGAAAACGTGTGCTGGTGATCGGCCTGGGTGAGTCGGGCCTGGCGATGGCACGCTGGTGCACCCTGCGTGGCGCGCACCTGCGCGTGGTCGACAGCCGCTCGGCGCCGCCGGGGCTGGACGCGCTGCGCGAGGATGCGCCGCTGGCCGATATCCGCAGCGGTGACCGCGCGGCGGCCGATCCTGCAGTGCTCGACGGCATCGAGCTGGTCGCGCTCAGTCCGGGGCTGGATCCGCGCGTCGGTCTCGCCGCCGAAGCGTACCGGCGCGGCCTGCCGATCACCGGCGAGATGGATCTGCTGGCGCAGGCGCTTGACGAGCTTGACGTGCGCGAGCAGACCCGCATCCTCGCCATCACCGGCACCAATGGCAAGACCACGACCACCGCACTGGCCGCCGCGCTCGCGAGGTCGGTGGGCATTGATGCCGTGGCGGCGGGCAACATCAGCCCAGCTGCGCTCGACGTCCTGATGGAGCGGCTGGAGGTGGGTGCAAGCCTGCCCGCCTGCTGGGTGCTGGAGCTCTCGAGCTTCCAGATCGAGACCATGCACGCGCTCAATCCGCAGGCGGCGACTGTGCTCAACGTCACCGACGACCATCTTGACCGCTATGCCGACCTCGAGGCCTATGCCGCGACCAAGGCCGCAATCTTCCAGGGCGATGGCGTGCAGGTGCTCAACCGCGATGATGCACGCGTGCGCGCGATGGCCCTGACCGGGCGCAGGGCGATCCGTTTTGGTGCCTCGGCGCCGCAGGGCGATGGCGACTACGGTATTGCCGATATCGATGGCCGGCCCTGGCTGATGCGTGGGCCGCAGCGTCTGATCGCACTTGCCGACCTGCCGCTGGCCGGCCGCCACAATGCCGCCAACGCGCTTGCCGCGCTCGCCTTGTGCGAGGCCGGGCTGGGGATCGAGCCGCAACGTCTGATCGGTGGCCTGATCGCCTTCCGCGGCCTGCCGCATCGCTTAGAGCTGGTTGCCGAGCGCGCCGACGGTGTGCGCTACTACGATGATTCCAAGGGCACCAACGTGGGTGCGACCGTCGCCGCGCTCGAGGGCATGGATTGCCCGGTCGTGCTGATTGCCGGTGGCGACGGCAAGGGCCAGGATTTTGCCCCGCTGGCGCCCGCACTGGCGCGCAAGGCGCGCGCCGTGCTGCTGATTGGCCGTGATGCGCGCCGCATCGAACAGGCAGTGGCGGGTTGCGGCGTGGTGCTCGAGCATGCCGCCGATCTCGACGCTGCAGTGCAGCGTGCGGACAGGCTGGCGCAGCCTGGCGACGCCGTGCTGCTGTCGCCGGCCTGCGCCAGTCTGGACATGTTCCGCAACTATGCGCACCGTGCCGAGGTTTTTGTGGCCGCGGTGCACCGCCTTGCGGAGGTGACGCCGCGATGAAGCTGGCCAATGTCTTCGGTGGCCTGTTGCACCCAGCCGAGCAGAAGCCCGATCCGGCCCAGCGCGCCGTGCAACGGCTCGCCAAAGGCGGGGCGCCGGCGCGCGAGCTCGACCTGCTGCTGATCTGGTCTGCAGTCGCGCTGCTGCTGCTCGGTCTGGTCATGGTGTACTCGGCCTCGATCGCGTTCGCCGAGGGCAGCCGTTTCACCGGCTACCAGTCGCATTACTTCCTGATGCGCCATGCCGTCTTCCTGGCCATCGGCATTGGCCTGGGGCTGGTGTCCTTCCAGCTGCCGATGGCGCGCTGGCAGCAACTGGCGCCGGCGCTCTTCGTCGCCGGCGTGGTGCTGCTGATCGTGGTGCTGATCCCGGGCGTGGGCCGGGAGGTCAACGGGGCCCAGCGCTGGCTGTCGCTCGGGCCGGTGAACCTGCAGCCTTCCGAACTGATGAAGATCTTTGCCGCGCTCTACGCGGCCGACTACACCGTGCGCAAGCTCGACGTCATGGGCAGCTTCATCAAGGGCTTCCTGCCCATGCTGGTGGTGATCCTGTTCGTCGGCTTCCTGCTACTGCGCGAGCCCGACTTCGGCGCCTTCGTGGTCATCACCACCATCGCTTTCGGCGTGCTCTTCCTGGGCGGCCTCAACGTGCGCGTGTTCGGCCTGCTCGCGGTGCTGGCGCTGATCGGCTTCGTCATCCTGATCTGGACCTCGCCCTACCGTCGCGACCGCATCTTCGGCTTCATGGACCCCTGGCAGGACGCCTTCGGCAAGGGCTACCAGCTCTCGCATTCGCTGATCGCCTTCGGCCGCGGCGAGTGGTTCGGCGTGGGCCTTGGCGGTAGCGTGGAGAAGCTGTTCTACCTGCCCGAGGCGCACACCGACTTCCTGCTCGCGGTGATTGCCGAGGAGCTCGGCTTCGTCGGCGTGCTCACCGTGGTGGTGCTGTTCGCGATCATCGTGCAGCGCGCCTTCCTGATTGGCCGCGAGGCGATCAGGCTTGAGCGCTACTTCTCCGGCCTGGTTGCGCAGGGCATTGGCCTGTGGATCGGTGTGCAGTCCTTCATCAACATGGGCGTCAACATGGGGCTGCTGCCGACCAAGGGGCTGACCCTGCCGCTGATGAGCTTCGGTGGCTCGGGCATCGTCGCCAACTGCATTGCGCTCGGCATCCTGCTGCGAATCGACTGGGAGGTGCGTCAGCTCAAGCGGGGGGCGACGCCATGAAGACCCTGATGGTCATGGCCGGTGGCACCGGCGGCCACATCTTCCCTGGCATCGCGGTGGCCGAAGTGCTGCGCGCACGGGGCTGGCGCATCGTGTGGATGGGTAACCCGGACGGCATGGAGGCGCGTATCGTGCCGCAGCGCGGCTACGATACGGCGTGGGTGCGCTTTGGTGCGCTGCGCGGCAAGGGCCTGGTGCGCAAGCTGTTGCTGCCACTGAACCTGCTGTCCGGGTTCTGGCAGGCGCTGCGCGCGCTGCGCCGCAGCCGCCCCGACGTGGTGCTTGGCATGGGCGGCTATATCACCTTCCCCGGCGGCATGATGGCGGCCCTGCTTGGCCGCCCGCTGGTGCTGCACGAGCAGAACTCGGTGGCCGGCCTTGCCAACCGCGTGCTCGCGCGCGTGGCCGACCGGGTGCTGAGCGGCTTCCCCGATGTGCTGCCCAAGGCGCGTTGGCTGGGCAACCCTGTGCGTGCCGACATTGCTGCAGTAGCGCCGCCCGCCGAGCGTTATGGCGGCCGCAGCGGGCCGTTGCGCCTGCTCGTGGTCGGCGGCAGCCTGGGCGCTGCCGCGCTCAACGAGGTTCTGCCACAGGCCCTGCTGCGCCTTCCGCCCGAGCAGCGTCCGCAGGTGCTGCACCAGGCGGGCGAGAAGCAGATCGACGGGTTGCGCCAGACCTACGCCACCCTGCAGCTCGAAGGCGAGTTGCGTCCCTTCATCGACGACATGGCGGCGGCCTACGCCGACGCCGACCTCGTCATCTGTCGGGCCGGCGCGCTCACCGTTGCCGAGCTGGCGGCGGTCGGCGTTGCCAGCCTGCTCGTGCCTTACCCGCATGCGGTGGATGACCACCAGACCGGCAATGCGCGCTTCCTTGCCGAGCACGGCGCCGCTTATCTGCTGCCGCAGGCCGAGCTCACCCCCGAGCGTCTGGCGGGCATCCTGTCGAGCCTCGACCGCTCCCGCTTGCAGGCAATGGCCGAGTGTGCGCGCGCGCTTGCACGGCCACAGGCGGCGGATGAAGTGGCCGCAGTCTGCGCTGCGCTCGCCAGCTCGAAAACCGCCGCTGGAGTAAACGCATGAAGCACAAGGTCAGGAACATTCATTTCGTCGGCATCGGCGGCGCCGGCATGAGCGGCATCGCCGAGGTACTGGTCAACCAGGGCTTCAACGTCAGCGGTTCGGACCTGGGTGACAACGCTGCGACCCGCCGGCTGCAGAAGATGGGCGCCAGTGTGGTGCGAGGGCACGACGCTGCCAATGTCGCCGGCGCCGACGTGGTGGTGGTGTCGACAGCCGTCAAGGCCGACAACCCCGAGGTGGTCGCCGCGCGCGAGCGCCACGTTCCGGTCGTGCCGCGCGCGCAGATGCTTGCCGAGCTGATGCGCTTCAAGCATGGCATCGCCATCGCCGGCACCCACGGCAAGACCACCACCACCTCGCTGGTCGCCAGTATCCTCGCCGAGGGCGGCATCGATCCGACCTTCGTCATCGGCGGCCGCCTCAATGCCGCGGGTGCCAATGCCCGCCTCGGCAGCGGCGACTACCTGGTTGCCGAGGCCGACGAGTCGGACGCCTCCTTCCTGCTGCTCAACCCGGTCATCTCGGTCGTCACCAACATCGATGCCGACCACATGGAGACCTACGGTCACGATTTCGGCCGCGTCAAGCAAGCCTTCGTCGATTTCCTCCAGCGCCTGCCCTTCTATGGTGTGGCCGTGCTCTGCGAGGACGACCCCAACGTGCGCGAGATCATCCCGCGCGTGTCCAAGCAGATCGTGCGCTACGGCTTGTCGGAGAGCGCCAACATCCGCGCCGAGAACGTGCGCGCCGACGGTGGTCGCATGCTGTTCGACTGCGTGCGGGTCAACGGCACGACGACACGGCTGTCGATCGAGCTCAATCTGCCCGGCATGCACAACGTGCTCAATGCGCTGGCTGCGATCGCGGTGGCGACTGAAGTGCAGGTGCCCGACGCTGCCATCGTCAAGGCGCTTGCCGAGTTCAACGGCGTTGGCCGCCGCTTCCAGCGCTACGGCGAGGTCGCGCTGCTCGACGCCGACGGTGACGAGGCCGGCAGCTTCACCCTGATCGACGACTATGGCCACCACCCGGTGGAGATGGCGGCGACCATTGCCGCGGCCCGTGGCGCCTTCCCCGGCCGCCGCCTGGTATTGGCTTTCCAGCCGCACCGCTTTACGCGTACCCGGGACTGCTTCGAAGACTTCGTCAAGGTGTTGTCGACGGTCGATGGTCTGTTGCTTGCCGAGGTCTATGCCGCGGGCGAATCGCCGATCGTGGCTGCCGACGGGCGTGCGCTTGCGCGTGCGATCAGGGTTGCCGGCAAGGTTGAGCCGGTGTTCGTGGAGGACATCGGCGACATGCCGAGGATGGTTCTTTCCGCCGCGCGCGATGGCGACGTGGTGATCACCATGGGCGCGGGCAGCATCGGCGGTGTGCCGGGCAAGCTCGCCCGCATCGAGGACGTTTCGTGAGTACGGCATTCGGCAAGGTTGCGGTTTTGTTCGGCGGCTCTTCGGCCGAGCGTGAAGTCTCCCTGATGTCGGGGCGGGCGGTGCTTGCCGCGTTGCAGCAGGCCGGCGTGGATGCCCACGGCTTCGATCCTGCCGAGCGCGACCTCCACATCCTCAAGGAAGAGGGCTTCGACCGCGTCTTCATCGCCCTGCATGGTCGTGGCGGCGAGGACGGCACGGTGCAGGGCGCCCTCGAGCTGATGGGCATCCCCTACACCGGCAGCGGCGTGATGGCCTCCGCGCTGTCGATGGACAAGTGGCGCACCAAGATGGTGTGGCTGTCTGCTGGCCTGCCCACGCCACGTTACGCCATTCTCGAGGCGGATACCGACTGGGAGGCGGTGGTGGCCGAGCTGGGCCTGCCGATCTTCGTCAAGCCGGTGCACGAAGGCTCGAGCATGGGGGCAACCAAGGTCGTGGAAGCCGGACAGTTGCGCGCGGCCTGGGAGCTGGCCGCGCGCTTCGACCGCATGGTGATCGCCGAGGAGTTCATCGCCGGCGCCGAGCTCACCGCCCCCTTCCTCGAGGACCAGGCCTTGCCGCTGGTGCGCATCGTCGCCCCCGACGGCAACTATGACTATCAGCACAAGTACTTCACCGACGACACCCGCTACGACTGCCCGAGCGGCCTGCCCGCCGCGCAAGAGTCCGAGTTGCAGGCGATGGTGATGAAGTCCGCACGCGTTCTCGGCTGCCGCGGCTGGGGGCGTGCCGATCTCATCCTCACCGATGACGGCCGCCCCTATCTGCTCGAGATGAACACCTCGCCGGGCATGACCGGCCACTCTCTGGTGCCGATGTCTGCACGCGTGGCAGGCATGGACTTCACCACCCTGTGTCTCACCCTTCTGGAAGGGGCTCGCCTTGGCTGAAGTACGCGCCCGCCCTGCGTCGATCCGCTCTGGCCGTCAGGCCGCTGCGGGTGCGCGGGCGCGCGCGCCGGTCGAGCGTGGCCTTTGGCATCGCCCTGCGCTGCTCAACCTGGTGTCCGACCTGATCACGCTCGGTGCTGCGGTCGCGCTGGGCTGGGCGCTCGTTGCCTGGTTCCTGTCGCGGCCATTGTTCCCGTTACGCGAGCTTGTGGTGGTGACGCCGCCTGGGCAGGTGACCGAAGCCCAGCTCGAATACGCCGCGCGGCTCGCCGTGCAGGGCAACTTCTTCACCGTCAATCTGGACGAGGTGCGTGCCACCTTCGAGAAGCTGCCCTGGGTGCGCAAGGCTGATGTGCGCCGGCGCTGGCCCGATGCGCTCGAGCTGCGCCTCGAGGAGCACGAAGCGGTGGCCTACTGGACGGTGTCCGAGAGCGGCGATGCGCGCCTGGTCAACCGCCAGGGCGAGGTCTTCGTCGCTGCCAGCAACGCAGACATGCCGCAGTTCGATGGCCCGCAGGGGTCGTCCACCCGGCTGCTCGCGCGCCACGCCGAGTTTTCGGCGATGCTGCAGCCGCTCGGCGTGCGCCTCGTGGGGCTGGCGCTGTCGGCGCGCGAGGCGTGGCAGCTTCATCTGGACAGCGGCCTCACCATCGTGCTCGGCCGCGAACAGGACAAGGCACCGCTCGTCGACCGCCTGCAGCGCTTCATCGCAGTGTGGCCTGGCGTGCAGCAGGATATCGATATCGAAATCAAGGTCGCGGATCTGCGCTATCCGGGCGGGTTCGCGCTGACGCCGGCGGACGCCTCGGTGCTGTTGCAGCCCGCGGCGCCCAGCGGCAGGAAAGGCAGGCAATGAGCAAGGAATACAAGGAACTGATCGTCGGCCTCGACATTGGCACCGCCAAGGTCACGTGCATGGTGGCCGAGGTCAAGCCCGATGGCCGTCTCAACGTGATCGGACTCGGCACCCAGCCGACCAGCGGCCTCAAGCGCGGCGTGGTGGTCAACATCGAGGCCACGGTCGACGCCATCTCGCGCGTCGTACAGGAGGTCGAGGTGATGGCCGACTGCAAGATCCACGAGGTCTATACCGGCATCGCAGGCAGTCACATCAAGAGCTTCAACTCCAGCGGCACGGTCGCGATCAAGGAGAAGGAAGTCTCGCCCATGGATGTCGACCGGGTGATCGAGGTCGCGCGTGCGATGCCGATTCCGGCCGAGCAGCAGATCCTGCACATCCTCACCCAGGAGTTCATCATCGATGGCCAGGGTGGGGTGCGCGAGCCGATCGGCATGAGCGGCGTGCGCCTGGAGGTCAAGGTGCATATCGTCACCGGTGCGGTGTCGGCGGCGCAGAACGTCATCAAGTGCGTGCGTCGCTGCGGCCTCGAGGTCATGGACCTCAGCCTGCAGCCGCTCGCCTCGAGCCATGCCGTGCTCACCGAAGACGAGAAGGAGCTTGGCGTGTGCATGGTCGATATCGGCGGCGGCACGACCGATATCGCGGTGTTCACCCAGGGGGCCATCCGCCACACTGCGGTCATTCCGGTCGCCGGCGACCAGATCACCAACGACATCGCGATGGCCTTGCGCACTCCGACCTCAGAGGCGGAAGAAATCAAGATGCGCCACGGCGTCGCCATGCACCAGCTCGCCGACGCCGAGGAAATGATCGAGGTGCCCGGGGTCGGCGACCGCCCGCCGCGCAAGCTGTCGCGCCAGGCGCTGGCCGACGTCATCGAGCCGCGCGTGTCCGAACTGTTCGAGCTCGTGCAGGCGGAGTTGCGCCGCAGCGGCTACGAGGAGTTGCTGTCGTCGGGCATCGTGCTGACCGGTGGCTCGGCGGTCATGCGTGGCATGGTCGAGCTGGCCGAGGAGGTTTTCCACATGCCGGCAAGGGTCGGTTCGCCGCAGTACGACGGCGGCTTGGCGGATGTGGTCTGCCAGCCACGCTACTCGACGGCAATGGGTCTGGTCATGGAAGGTGCTGCCCAGCGCCGGCGGGGGCTTCAGGCGCGCGACACCCGCAGTGTGAAGCAGTTCTTCGGGCGCATGAAGTCGTGGTTCGAACGAAATTTCTGACCGGACCATCGGGGTCCAGTCATTTTGGATGAAGGCCGGTTAACCAGCACTTATTTAGTAGTAGACTGCGGAGTTGATACTAAATGCGGGCTGGCGGCATTCGGTGTTGAGCAGGGCCGTCAATTCAGGAGGCGAGGCAAATGTTCGAGATTGTTGAGAAGGAATCGAGCGGGACGATGATCAAGGTGATCGGCGTGGGCGGTGCCGGCGGCAACGCTGTCGACCACATGATCCGTGAAGGCGTGAAGGGGGTGGATTTCATCTCCGCCAACACCGACGCCCAGGCGCTCAATCGCTGCCTGGCGACCACCAAGGTTCAGCTGGGCAAGACGGGCCTCGGTGCCGGCTCCAAGCCCGAGGCGGGCCGTGCCGCTGCGCAGGAGTCGCGTGATGACATCGCTGCGGTGCTCGAAGGCGCACACATGGTCTTCATCACCGGCGGCATGGGTGGCGGCACCGGTACCGGTGCGGCACCCGTGGTGGCCGAGATTGCCAAGGAGATGGGCATCCTGACCGTCGCCGTGGTGACCAAGCCCTTCGACTTCGAGAACCGTATCCGTGTCGCCGAGAGCGGCGTGGAAGAGCTCACCCGCCATGTCGATTCGCTGATCGTCGTGCTCAATGACAAGCTGCTCGACGTCTATGGCGACGATGCCGGCTTCGAGGAGTGCTTCCGCTCGGCAGACAACGTGCTGCGTTCGGCGGTGGGTGGCATCGCCGAGATCATCAACGTTCCCGGCCTGGTCAACGTCGACTTCCAGGACGTGCGTACCGCGATGGCCGAGATGGGCCGTGCGATGATGGGCTCGGCCGAGGCTTCGGGCCTGGACCGCGCGCGCATCGCTGCCGAGCAGGCTGCCGTCTCGCCGCTGCTCGAGGGCACCGAACTGTCGGGCGCGCGTTGCGTGCTGATCAACATCACCGCCAGCAAGTCGCTCAAGATGTCGGAAGTGCGTGATGCGGTGAAGACCGTGCAGGCCTTCGCTGCGCCTGAGGCCTTCGTCAAGTACGGCACCGTGTTCGACGAGACCATGGAAGACCGCATCCGCATCACCGTCGTGGCCACTGGCCTTGGCGCCCCGCGTGCCGCCCGTCAGCCGGTCATGCAGGTGGTGCAGGGGACGGGTACCTACGGCCCGTCGATGAGCAGCGGCGCGGTGGACATGAACAGCCTCGACGTGCCTGCCGTGATGCGCAGCGGCCGCCGCACGACGGTCGAGGCCATGAGCACGAGTGGCGTCGGTACCTACGACATCCCCGCCTTCCTGCGTCGCCAGGCGGACTGATTCACCGGCTCCGACCCTGATCAGGGCGGCCCCGCAGCCGCCCCCCCGCGCCGTGTTCCGGCGCCAAGCCCCTGCGCGGACGAACGCCTCCCGTTCGCGCAGGGGCTTTCACGTTGACCGGTGGGCGGTCATGCCTTGCGCGCCTTGCCGTACCAACGGAAGCGCTCGATGACCTCGTCCATCTCTGCCGCCGAGAGCAGCACTGGCGTGCCGATCTGCAGGGTGCGCCAGTATTGTTCGCACAGGGTCTCGAACTCGATCGCCAGCGCCAATGCATGCTCGAGGTCGCGACCGAAAACGACCATGCCGTGGTTTGCCAGCAGGCAGGCGTTGCGGTCCTGCAGCGCTGCCGTCGTGGCATCGGAAAGTGCCTGGGTGCCGAAGGTGGCGTAGCGTGCACAGCGCACCGTGCTGCCACCGAAGCGCGCGATCATGTAGTGGAAGGGCGGGATCTCCTGCCGCTGGCAAGCCAATGCGGTGGCAAAGGGGGCGTGGGCATGCAGCACCGCTCCCGCCGCCGGAAAGGCGGCATAGATGTCGCGGTGCAGTTGCCACTCCGACGATGGGGCGAGCGCCCCGCGCGGGCTGCCGTCCGCCGCCACCACCGCCATGTCCTCGGGGCGGCAGCGCTCGGCAGGCACGCCGCTGGGGGTGATGAGCATGTCCCCGCCGTCCAGCCGTACGCTGGCATTGCCTGCCGTACCCACGTTCAGGCCTGCCGCGCCCATGGCGCGCAGGGTGTCGAGCAGGGTGGTGCGCAGGGCCGTCTCGTCTGTCGCTGTGCCCGCTGTGGTGCGAGCCGGGCCGTGGCCGTTCATTGCCGGCGCTCCGGGTACAGCGCCGCCAGCTCGCCTGCGGCGACCACCCCGCGTTCGGTGATGATGCCGCGGATCAGTGCCGCCGGGGTCACGTCGAAGGCGGGGTTGGCGACACGGGTGTCCATCGGGGCCAGGCGCACGGTGGCGATCTCGCCCTCGTCGTCCTTGGTTCCGGGCGAAGGAGCGACGCCGCGCAGCCGGCAAACCTCGTCCGCGCCGCGGTCCTCGATCGGGATCGCAGCCCCGTCCGGGCAGCTGAAGTCGAGCGTCGAGTGTGGTGCTGCGATGTAGAAGGGCACGCCGGCCGCCTGTGCGGCGAGTGCCTTCAGGTAGGTGCCGACCTTGTTGGCGGTGTCACCGTTGGCAGCGATGCGATCGGCGCCGGTGATGACGAGGTCCACCTCGCCGCGCATCAGCAGCAGGCCGGCGGCATTGTCGGCGATCAGTACGTGGGCGACGCCTGCGGCGCGCAGTTCCCAGGCTGTGAGCAGGCCCTGGTTGCGCGGACGGGTTTCGCTGACGAAGACCTCGACTGCGAGCCCCGCGGCCTGCGCGGCGTAGATCGGCGCCAGCGCGGTGCCGGCGCCGCAGGTGGCAAGCCAGCCGGCGTTGCAGTGCGTCATGATGCGCAGCGGGCGCGTGCGAGTTGCTGCCAGCGCGCGCAGGATGTCCAGGCCGTGGCGGCCGATCGCATCGCATGTCTGTGCATCGTCGAGCCGTATGGCTTCCGCTTCGGCCCACGCCGCAGCTAGCCGCTGCGCGGGCCGCAGCGGCCGCAGCGCCGTGTCCATGCGCGCCAGCGCCCAGTGCAGGTTGACTGCGGTTGGGCGGGTTGCGCCCAGTACGGTGAGGGCGTGCTGCAAGCTGCGGTCGTCGGCACCCTGCCGCTCGAGTGCGAGTGCCACGCCGAAGGCTGCGGTGGCGCCGATCAGGGGGGCGCCGCGCACCTGCATGTCGCGGATGGCGGCAGCCACATCGTCCAGGGTGCTCAGGGCGGCGCGTTCGGTGCGAAAGGGCAGCAAGGTCTGGTCGAGGACCAGCAGGCGGTCGCCGTCACGGCACAGGGTGGGGATCGGTTGTTGGAACATGCTTATCGGTTGTCCAGCGTGGATCGAGTAATCGAGTTGGGGTAGTCGTGCCCCGCGCCGTGCCGGCCTGGGCGCTGTTTGCAGCGCGCCCGGTCCGTGCCCGGGAAGTCGCTCAAATGGCGTTGAGCCGTTCGCAGGCTGCGGCCAGGGTGGTTTCGTTCTTGGCAAAGCAGAAACGGATCACGCGTTCGTCGCGACCGTCTGCGAAAAAGGCCGATACGGGTATGGCGGCCACGCCCACCTTGCGGGTCAGGTGTTCGCAGAAGGCCGTGTCGCCGAGTGCGCTGATGCGCTCGTAGCGGGCGAGCTGGAAGTAGGTGCCGTGCGCGGGCAGCAGATCGAAGCGAGAGTTGGCCAGTGCGGCACGGAAGTAGTTGCGCTTGGCCTGGTAGAAGGCGGCCAGTCCGGTGTGGCGGCCGGCGTCGGCCATGTAGTCGGCGAGCGCGAGTTGAACCGGGGTGTTCACCGTGAACACATTGAACTGGTGCACCTTGCGGAACTCTGCCATGAGCTCGCGGGGCGCCAGTACGTAGCCGACCTTCCAGCCGGTAATGTGGTAGGTCTTGCCGAAGCTCGAGACCACGAAGCTGCGCGCCGCCAGTTCGGGGTGGGCGGCGCAGCTTGCGTGGCTGGCGCCATCGAACACGATATGCTCGTAGACCTCGTCGGCCACCACGATGATACCGGTGCCACGCGTGAGCGCAGCCAGGCGGTCGAGGTCGGCGCGCGTCCAGATGGTCGCGGTGGGATTGTGCGGGGTGTTGATCATGATCATGCGCGTGCGCGGCGTTATCGCCGCGGCCACCGCCTCCCAGTCCGGGCGGTAGTCGGGGGCGGAGAGCTGCAGCCGCACCGGCGTGCCGCCGGCGAGCTCGATCGCGGGCACGTAGGAGTCGTACACCGGCTCGAACACGATGACCTCGTCGCCGGGATGCACGCATGCAGTCACGGCGGTGAACAAGGCCTGGGTGGCGCCCGCGGTGACGGTGATCTCGGACTCCTCGTCATAGGCCGTGCCATACAGCGTCTCGACCTTGGCGGCGATTGCCGCGCGCAGCGCAAGGCAGCCGGCCATCGGCGCGTACTGGTTGTGGCCGGTGCGCATCCAATGGGCGACGCGCTCGAACAACACGTCCTCGGCGTTGAAATCGGGAAAGCCCTGGGACAGGTTGATGGCGCCGCACTCCTGGGCCAGGCGCGACATCACGGTGAAGATCGTCGTACCGACGGCGGGCAGGCGGGAGGCGAGGGGGGCAGGAAAGGATGGCATGGCGCGGCGATGCGGTCGGGAGCAGGGCCCATATTGTCGCAAACCCGCGCCCGCCGTGGGCAATGGCCGTAGGGGGGGCGTGCTAGAATCCGGGCGTTTCCACTGCCGTGGCGCAGGGTCTGCGCCCCTCAACGTGCGCAATCTGCTCATCCTGATCCTCGTCTTCATTGCCATCTGGTGGTTGCGTGCGGCCTTGCGGCGCTTCAAGGACCAGGGTGGATTTGCTGCGCGCCGCGCCGCCAGGAAAGAGCGTGCCGCACCCGAGCGGATGCTCGAGTGCGCACATTGCGGCGTGAATGTGCCCGAGTCCGAAGGGGTGTCCGACGAGCGGGCTTTTTACTGTTGCGATGCCCATCGTCGCGCCGGACCACGTGCGCACTGACTCAGCGGCCGCGGCTGCCGAGGTCGAACGCACCCGCAGCACGTCGCTTCGCTACCTGAACCTGTTCCGGCTGCTCATGGCCGGGCTGTTCCTTGTCGCGGGCCGCGACCTCGGCCTGGGTGGGGAGCGACCATTGGTGTTCCAGGTCGCAGCCTTTGCCTACCTGGGCCTGGTTCTCGCGCTCGGTTTCCCCGATGCGTCGCGGCGTCTCGGCGTAGAGCGTGTCATCGTCCTGCAGGTACTGGTCGATGTGCTCGCACTGTCCGTCATCATGTGGGCGAGCGGCGGTTACCGCAGCGGTATGCCGGTGCTGATGATGATCGTGCTCGCGGGCGCGGGCCTGGTCATGGAAGGGCGGATGGTGCTGTTCTTCGCGGCCCTGGCCACCCTGGCGGTGCTCATCGAGAACGCCTGGCGCCATGCGGCAGGCAGCGACTCGGTCGATTTCCTGCAGGTGGGCATATTCTGCGCGGGCTTCTTCGGCATCGCCCTCGTCGCCCGCCTGCTTGCCCTGCGCGCCAAGGCCAACGCCACCCTGGCAGCCGAGCGTGGCTTGGCGCTCGCCAAGCAACAGGCGGTCAGCGAGCACATCATCCGCGACATGCAGGACGGCGTGATCGTGGTCGATGCGCAGGGCAGGATCCTGCACCTGAACGCGCAGGCGATAGCGCTGCTGGGCCTGACCCACTCGAGCGCGGAAGCCCTCGAGGGCTTGGCGCTGGCCGACCTCGACGAGGGTTTCAGACCGATCCTGCAGGGGGCGCTTGGTGACGAGGGGCGCTTGCTGCGTATCGGCGCGGACGGCCGTCTGCTGCGTTGCCGCAGCGTGGCGGGAGAGGCCGGGAGCGCAGCTGCGGGCGATACGCTGCTTTATCTGACCGACTTCGAGGACATTCAGCGCCACTTGCAGCAGATCAAGCTGGCGGCACTCGGACGGCTGACCGCCAGCATGGCGCATGAGATCCGCAACCCCTTGTCGGCCGTCACCCAGGCGGCCGAACTGTTGCGTGAGGAGAAGCGCGGCGAGATGCAGCTCAGGCTCGTGCGCATCATCAACGACAATGCCCACCGTATCGAGCGCATGATTCGCGACGTGCTGGCGCTGGGCCGGCGCGAACAGGCGATGCCCGAGGCGCTGCCGCTTGCCGCCTTCGTCGCCGAGGTGATCGACGCCAGGGTGTTCCGCGCGGCCCAGGAAGAGGGCCTGTACCATGTCGACATCGACCCTGGTCTAACCTTTGCGATCGATCGTGCCCATCTGCATCAGGTCCTCGACAACCTGCTTGCAAATGCCAGCCGCTATTGCTCGGGTGCGCCGGGCTCGGTGCGCTTGAGTGCCGAACTCCTGGCTGGGGGGCGCGCGGCGCTGCACGTCAGCGACGACGGCCCGGGCTTCGATGAGGCGATGCGCGCGCAGTTGTTCGAGCCCTTCTTCACCACCCACCCCAAGGGCACGGGGCTGGGCCTTTACATCGCACGCGAGCTTGCCGAGGCCAACGACGCCACGCTAGAGCTTGCGCCCTCCACCCAGGGCGCCCACCTGGTTCTTACCGGACGCACGACACCATGAATGCCGTCGAACGCCGTCAACGCCCCCAGTCAGTCGACGTGCTCATCGTCGACGATGAGGAAGACATCCGCGAACTGCTCGAACTGTCGCTGATGCGTCTTGGCCTGGCTTGCGACGCAGTGGGCACCGTCGCCGATGCGATCGCCCGACTGGAGGCTCGCCGTTATCGCCTGTGCCTGACCGACATGCGGCTACCCGATGGCGATGGGCTTGGCCTGGTGGAGCACATCCAGGCACACTGCCCGGGCTTGCCGGTGGCGGTGATCACCGCATTCGGCAGTATCGAGACCGCGATCAGGGCACTCAAGCTCGGTGCCTTCGACTTCGTCACCAAGCCGGTCGAGCTCAAGGCCCTGCGCGAGCTCGTCACCCATGCCCTCAGGCTGGGCGCGACCGGGGATAAGGCTGCGGGAACCACGCCCGAACGTGCCCTGATCGGGCATTCGCCCGCCTTCATGCAGTTGCGCGCCCAGGCCGAGAAGCTTGCGCGCAACCAGGCGCCGGTGTTCATCCATGGTGAGTCGGGGACCGGCAAGGAGGTCATCGCCCGCTTCATCCACAGCCTGGGGACGCGTACCGCCGGGCCCTTTGTGCCGGTGAACTGCGGAGCGATCTCGCCCGAGCTGATGGAAAGCGAGTTTTTCGGTCATCGCAAGGGCAGCTTCACCGGCGCGGCCAGCGACAAGCAGGGCCTGTTCCAGGCTGCGAGCGGCGGCACGCTGTTTCTGGACGAGATCGGTGAGTTGCCGCTGGCCATGCAGGTCAAGCTGTTGCGCGCCATCCAGGAGCGCGCGGTACGGCCGGTCGGCGCCCATGCCGAGGAGCCGGTCGATGTGCGCCTGTTGTCAGCGTCGCATCAGGATCTCGGGCGACTGGTCGCGGAAGGGCGCTTCCGCCAGGACCTCTTCTTCCGCATCAACGTCATCACCTTGCGCATGCCGCCGCTGCGCGAGCGCCGTGAGGACATTCCCGCGCTTGCCGAGCACATCCTCGCTCGCCTGGCTGCGCGTGAGGGCGGGGCGCCGCGCCGACTGTCGGCCGCCGCGCTGCATGCGCTGCAGGGCTATGCCTTCCCGGGCAATGTGCGCGAGCTCGAGAACCTGCTCGAGCGTGCCTGCGCGATGTGCGAGGGCGACGAGATCGACGCCGCCGACATCGAGCTCTACCCGGACCAGACGGCGTCTGGCTGGCTTACCGACAGTGCCGCGGGGCCTTTTGGCTTTCAGGTGCCAGGCGATTTCGGCGACCATGGCGGCGGCGGAGAGCCCGGGCAGGAACCCGCTGCCGACGACGCCGAGCGTCTGCGCATCATCCGCGCGCTCGAGCAGACGCGCTGGAATCGCAGTGCGGCGGCGCGCAACCTCGGCATGACCTTGCGCCAGCTGCGCTATCGGCTGCAGAAGTGGGGCATGGAGTAAGGCATCGGCTCGGGCAAGCGGTTGATGCTGCAGGGTCGTCCTGGAACGGCCTTCCATTTGGCATGAATGGGAGGTGCCGCTAGAATCCCGGCATGAACCCGACGATCGTGCATCACGGCGCGCGCAACGGCGTGACCGGCTCCTGCCATCAGCTTTTCATCGAGGACGACAACAGCCTGCTGGTCGACTGCGGCTTGTTCCAGGGCGCCGAGACCGCGCCCGATGGTCGCGCTGCAGCGGACCGGCTGGACATCGACTTCCCGGTCAGGGGCATTGGTGCGCTCGTTCTTACCCATGTGCACATCGACCATTGCGGTCGCCTGCCCTGGCTGCTTGCGGCGGGTTTCAAGGGGCCGATCTTCTGCAGCGAGCCCTCGGCGCGGCTGTTGCCTACGGTGCTTGCCGATGCCTTCGAGCTTGGTGTCAGCCGCAACAAGGAGATCGTCGAGCGCTATCTCAAGCTTGTTGAAGCGCGCATCCGCGCCTTGCCCTACCGCCAGTGGCATACGGTGTACCGCAGCCCGGACGCCATCTGCCGCATCCGCCTCCAGCGTGCTGGTCACATCCTCGGCTCGGCCTATGTCGAATGCGAGCTTTCCGGCGCGGCTTGGCCGCAGCCCAAGCGAGTGCTGTTCTCGGGAGATCTGGGGGCACCCCATGCGCCCTTGCTGCCCGCGCCGCAGCCACCTTGGCAGGCCGATGTCGTGGTGCTCGAGAGCACCTATGGTGACCGTGCGCACGAGGATCGCCGCAGCCGTCGCGAGCGCCTGCAGGCCGTGGTCGAGCATGCGTTGCGTGATGGCGGCACGGTCATCATCCCGGCTTTCAGCATTGGTCGCACGCAGGAGTTGCTGTACGAATTCGAGGACATCCTGTACCGGCAGCGTCGGCGCCCCGGCAAGTTTGCCGGGCAGTGGGCGCAGCTCAGGATCTTTCTCGACTCACCATTGGCGTTGCGTTTCACCGAGCTCTACCGGGAATTGCAGCCGTTCTGGGATGCAGAGGCCAAGGCCAGGGTGCGCGCCGGGCGTAAGCCCCTTTCCTACGAGCAGCTGGTCGCGATCGACAGTCATGCGTTGCACGAAGCCAACGTACGCCGCCTCGCGCGCAGTCGCGAACCGGCTATCGTCATTGCCGCCAGCGGCATGTGCGCTGGTGGCCGGGTGGTGAACTACCTCAAGGCCATGCTCGGCGACGCTCGCCACGACGTCGTCTTCGTCGGCTATCAGGCGCGCGGCACGCCCGGACATGCGATCCAGACCTACGGGCCGCGCGGCGGTTACGTGGAACTCGACGGCGAACGTGTCGATATCCGTGCGGGCATCCACACGCTTGCAGGCTATTCGGCACATGCCGACCGCGACAACCTCACTCGCTTCGTTACCCGTATGCGCCACCTGCCGGCCGAGGTACGCCTCGTCCATGGCGAAGACAGCGTGCGCGAAGCCTTGGCGCGCCATCTGCTTGCCGTCACCGGCGGCAAGATCCGGGTCGTGCCATGAGGCTATTGCTGCAGCCGGCGCATGTACTCGCGGGTGAACATGCGTTCGGGCAGGTCGCGGACGTTCATGTTCTCGTAGGTCAGCACGGAGACCTCGCCCTTTTTCAGCGCATCTTCCATGACCAGCCGAGTTGGGCGCAGCTGCCCTGCCATCTGGCGGAAGTCCTCGTATAACGCGGTCTTTAGCAGTCGGCCCGAGAGCGCATAGAACTCGGCCTTGAGGGGGCGTTTGTCGGCTTCCGCCACCCAGTACCTCACCCGCGCGTAGGTCACGCTGCGGTCCACCGCGGTGAGGTCCAGCACCACCGCCGGCGTGTCGCCCACGCTGTCGCGGCCGGCGATGGTCGGCCGGTAGTCGCCGGCGAAGTTTGCGCGCGCGAGGTCGCCATTGGCCACCTGGCCTGTGAGCCGTTGCGCCAGCGACAGGCGTACCGGCTGCGACACCGCCGGCATGAACACCCATAGATCGCGGCCCCGCATGAGCAGTGCCTGGCCGCGTTCGGTGGCGGGCTCGAGAGTGAGGACGATGGTGTTCTCGTTGCCGCGTGACAGGACGCGATACTTGCGCGTGTCGCCCTCCTTGCCGTCGCTGAGGTTGGCGACCGAGATTTCGGTCTGGAAGCTCTCGCGTGGAAAGCGCACCGCATCGGCGGCGGCCACCACACTGACAGCCTCGTCGTCGTCCTGGGCGTCGGCTGCCCGCAGCAGGGTGGGGAGCAGCAGGCCGCCCGCCAGGGCGGCAACGAAGCGGCGACGGGATCGTAAACTGTGCGTCATGAGTGCTATCCTTTCGGCGTCCAATCAGATTTTCAGCCCTGCACATGCCCATCGTCCAGGTCGAACACGTGAGCAAGCGTTTCCTGCTGGGGGATCAACTCGTCCAGGCGCTCGAAGACGTTACCCTGTCGATCGAGCCCGGCGTGTTTCTCGCCATCGCAGGGCCGTCCGGTAGCGGAAAGTCTACCCTGCTCAACATCATAGGCTGTATCGACACGCCAAGCGCGGGCCGTGTGGTCATCGACGGCCATGACGTATCCGATCGCACGCCCGATCAGCTTGCCGACCTGCGCGCGCGCACCATCGGTTTCATCTTCCAGACCTTCAACCTGCTGCCGGTGCTGTCGGCAGAGGAGAATGTCGAGTATCCGTTGCTGCAGATGCCGGAGTTGTCGAAGAAGGAACGTGCCGAGCGGGTCCGGCACTATCTTGGCATGGTAGGCCTGAGCAAGTATGCCGACCATCGCCCGAACCAGCTTTCGGGCGGTCAGCGCCAGCGCGTGGCGATTGCGCGCGCGCTCGCCACGCATTCAAAGATCGTGCTTGCCGACGAGCCCACTGCGAACCTCGACAGCAAGACGGGTTCGAGCATCCTGAAGCTGATGCGCGACATCAACCGCCAGTCCGGCACCACCTTCGTGTTCTCCACTCACGACCGCAAGGTCATGAACATGGCTGACCGTCTGGTGCGCATCGCCGACGGCCAGATCACCGCACTCGGCATGAAAGCCGAGGGGCGCTGGGTGTTCGTGCAGGACCGTCGGCCGCGTGATGAAGAAGACCCGGAAATCTAGTGAGAAAGCACACCATGCCTGCCTTGAATCGACTCGCCCTTGCCACCCTTTCCGCCGTGGCGTTGCTCATGATCCTCCCGCCGGCGCATGCGGCCGATGATGCCAGTGACGCTGCGGAGGATGCCGAGTTCGATGCAGAGCTCGATGCGCTCTTCGATGTCGGCGCCCCGGAAGGCGCCGCTGCGGGCAGCGGCATGAAGTGGAGCGGTTATGCCGAGCTGGGGGCCGCCTACACACTGCCCGACCCCGAGCACTGGTCGCGACTGCGTGCCCGCGTCGAGCTTGCCGGCAGTGGCCAGCTTGCGCCTCGAGTGCGCTGGAAGCTCAACGCGCGTGCCGATGCGGATGCGGCCTTCGATCTCGAGGATGAGCACTACCCGGCCGCCGTGCGCAGGGACCAGCGGCGCAATCTGATCCTGCGCGAGGCCTACGTGGATCTTGGTCAGGGCGACTGGGAGTTCCGCCTCGGCCGCCAGCACATCATCTGGGGCGAGATGGTCGGCTTCTTCTTTGCCGACGTCGTCTCGGCCCGCGACATGCGAGAGTTCCTGCTGCCCGAGTTCGAAAGCCTGCGCATTGCGCAGTGGGCGGCGCGGGCGGAGTACTTTGCCGGCAGCAGCCACTTCGAGCTGGTCTGGATCCCCAAGCCCAGCTTCGACGAGATCGGCAAGCCGGGTGGCGATTTCTACACCTTTGCCGCACTGCCGGCGAATACCGTCGTGACCGAGCACAAGCCCTCTGACAGTCTGCGCAACGGCAACTGGGGCGCACGCGTCTCCCATCTGGTGAGTGGCTGGGATCTGTCGGCCTTCTACTACCGCAGCTACGACGTCGCGCCGACCTTGTACGAAGTGGGGGTGGGCACCGCCTCCTTGCGGCACGAGCGACTGCATCAGATCGGTGCGACCTTCAGCAAGGACCTGGGTAGCTTCGTACTCAAGGGTGAGGCGGTTCATACCCGTGGGCGTGGCGTCAACACACTGGTCGCGGCGCCGGTTCCGGGCGGCAGGCTGCTCGGGCTCGAGAAGACGGACATGATCGACTATGCGATCGGTGCCGATATCCCGGCAGGTGCCGATTGGCGCTTCAACACCCAGCTATACGGTCGTTGGCTCGATGAGCATCGCAGCACCATGGTGAGCGACAGGCTCGAGTCCGGCCTGACCTTCCAGGCTGTGCATTCGATCGGCAATGAGCTGGAACTCGAGTTCCTGGCCGTTTCCAGTCTCAACCGTTCGGACTACATGCTCAGGCCGAAGCTGACCTGGAAGTTCGCGCCGGCTTGGCGTGCCGTGACTGGTGTCGATGTGTTTGGTGGCAGTGGTACGGGACGCCTGAGTGCTTTCGATCGCAGTGACCGTGCCTACGTGGAGGTTCGTCACTGGTTCTGAGTGCCGACAGGAGCGCGCGGCCTTGCCGTTGGGGCGGCTTGATGCGTGGGCAGAAACCTCGGTCAGTGCTTGTCCGTCGCGTAGCACGTGACAGCAATGATCATGCGCTCCAACGCAGTGTTCGGCGCGCTTGCGACAGCCTCATCGAGCGCGGCTCAGCTGCGCTTGAGTCCTGCCAGCAGGTCTTGGAGGGTGGTTTCAGACGGGAGCAGGCGGATTGCGCGCGGTGGCGGTCGGCCAGCTTCGTCGTCATGCCTGGCCAAAGCGCGTTCGAATTGCCTGTGCGAAAGGTGAAGCAGTACCGCTGCAGCACCGACGCGAGGGCAGACGCGTTCGGGGCCGGCAACCCTGTACCCGAAGATGCGCTGATAGAAGCGTGCGTGGCGAGGATGGACTTCGATGAAGACGTCCGACATTCGCTGGGTCAGCTTCGCCAGCACGTAGAGCGCCTGCAGCAGTCCGGCGAGCGCATCATGCGAGCCAAGGTCGGGATCGATTGCGAGTCGTGTGATTTCGCACACTTTGCCGCCGGTTTTTCGGACAGCGTCGATCTCATTGCTGTACAAAGTGTCTGCCAGCAGGCCGGAGCCCAGATCCATGCGCAGAGTGAGCGTCGCAACCGCATGTCCTTCGCGCAGCGCGACCACGGTGATGTCCCGGCGATCGAGCTCGGCGTGCATCCCGTAAGGGAACAGGCCGCGAGCCGAATACATGCGCTCCACCAGTCTGCTGCTCTGGCGTTTCAGATCGTCACAGCCGTTGGCGATGCGAATCTGGAACCCGTTCTGCTCGAAAGCCAGGCCGTTGGCCGCATCGAGCGGGGGAGGGAGCGCATTGACGAAGCCGGCATTGCCAGGCTGGGCGGCGTCGGAATGAGGCGCGCGCGCACTACTGACCGCCATGGACGCATGTAAGGCGTCAGGCGCAGGTTGTGATCCATGCATGGAAGTGGCCGAGTTCTCGAGTGATGTTCAGGACAGTATAGCGCCGACCTGCTCGCCATATCTGCCGCGCGCAGGCCTTTCTGTTGCAACAAACGTTCCAGAATCTACAGACGTCGATCACTGCGTAGTGTAAGCGATTGTGTGCATTTGTTCCTGTCGACGCAAACCTGCATCCGCCTAGCATCCCCAATCGTGGATCGACGTCGTATCATTGCGAATCTTGAGACAGAACAGGGGGCTTGTCATGGTGAGCAGCTTACGGGGCGCATGGAGTTCGCTTGGGCGGTGCTTGATGCCGGTGCTGGCGGTGGGTGTGCTGGCTGGATGTGCGTCGAGCTTTCCACCCGCTCCGCCCTCCGCGGCAGACGCGGACTACAACTATGTGATCGGCCCGGGGGACACCGTTTCGATCAACGTGTGGCGCAACCCTGAGTTGTCAACGTCGGTGCCTGTGCGGCCCGACGGCAAGATCACGGCGCCGCTCGTCGAGGATCTGCCTGCAATGGGCAAGGATTCGACCACGCTTGCCCGCGACATTGAACAGCACCTCGCCAAGTACATCCGTGATCCGGTCGTCACCGTCATCGTCACCGGGTTTGTCGGGCCGTACAGCGAGCAGATCCGCGTGATCGGTGAGGCAGGCAATCCGCAGACGCTGCCCTACAAGCAGAAGATGACCCTGCTCGACGTGATGATTGCAGTCGGCGGTCTCACCGACTTCGCCGATGGCAATGCAGCGACCATCCTGCGCACGGCCGAAGGCAACAAGCAGTACAGCGTCCGTATTCGCGATCTCGTGAAGCGTGGCGACGTCTCGGCCAACGTCGAGATGCGTCCGGGCGACGTACTGATCATTCCGCAGAGCTGGTTCTGATCTCTCACTCGAACGTCGGCACCCGGCCCGCTTGTGGCTGGGGTCTTGGCGTGCAGCACGGCAAGGACACATGGAAGAACTCGTATCTCAAGTCATAGGCTACCTGCGCGGCATGTGGCGATTCCGCTGGTGGGGCCTGGCTTTGGCCTGGCTGGTCGGCGTCGCCGGCGGGGTGGCGATCTATCTCATGCCCGACAAGTACGAGTCTACTGCTCGCATCAATGTCGATACGCAGTCCGTGCTTCGGCCGCTCATGTCGGGCCTCGCGGTGCAGCCCAACGTCAGTCAGCAGATCAACATGCTCAGCCGCACGCTGATCAGCCGGCCGAACGTCGAGAAGCTCATCACCATGGCCGACCTTGATCTGGGCGTGCGCAGTCCGGCGGAGCGCGAGGCGCTGATCAACGCCCTGATGAGCGATCTGCAGATCCGTTCCACCGGGCGGGACAACCTGTTCACCCTCGCCTACGCCGATACGAGGCCCGAGCGTGCCCAGCGCGTAGTCCAGTCCTTGCTGTCCTTGTTCGTGGAGTCGGGCCTGGGGAGCAACCGCCAGGATGCCGACGCCGCGCGCAGGTTCATCGAGGAGCAGATCCGCAGCTACGAGCAGAAGCTGACCGAGGCGGAGAACCGGCTGAAGGACTTCCGTCTGCGCAACATGGCGCTGCTTGGCGCCGGCACGCGCGACTACATCACGCAGATTGCCGACGTTAACGAGCAGCTGCGTCAGGCCCGTCTCGAGCTCCGCGAGGCAGAGAACTCGCGTGATGCGATGAAGCAGCAGTTGGCAAGCGGGCAGTCCGAGGCCGATTTTGCGCCGCCGCCGATGCTGGCCACCCCGGAGATCGATGCACGCATCGAGACGCTTCAGCGCAACCTCGACGATTTGCTGCAGCGCTACACCGAGCGCCATCCGGATGTGGTCGGTGCTCGGCGAGTGATCGAGGAGCTCGAGAAGCAGAAGCAGGATCTCCTCGCGCAGATGCGCGAGAATCCGGTCGCCAGTCCGATGGGCGGTTTTGGCATGGGGTCGGGGATCGAGCAGACGCGGCTTGCACTGGCCCAGGGAGAAGCGCGTGTGGCCTCCTTGCGTGCTCGCGTGACCGAGTTCGAAAGCAGGCTCGAGACCTTGCAGGCCGACGCGCAGCGTATTCCGCAACTCGAGACGGAGATGGCGCAGCTCAATCGCGACTACAGCGTCCATAAATCCAACTACGATGCGCTCGTGTCGCGCCGCGAGTCGGCCAGCATCGCTGCCGAGATGAACACCCAGGCTGGTATTGCCGACTTCCGCGTCATCGATCCACCGTCGATGCCGACCAAGCCGTCTGCACCGAATCGTCTGCTGTTGCTGCCTTTGGCTGCGCTGGTGGGCTTGGGGGCCGGGTTTGCGCTGACCTTCCTGATCAGCCAGTTGCGACCGTCCTTCGGCGATCCGCGTCAGCTGCGCGAGATCAGCGGCCTGCCGGTGCTGGGTACGGTGTCGATGCTGCCGACGCCTGAGCGCCGGCGCAAGCGTCGCAACGGCCTGATCGCGTTCGGAGGTGGGCTGGCCGCCTACGCCGGGGCCTTCGCCTTCGCCACCGCCGCACTCAAGATACTGCAGGGCTGAACGGATACACACGATGAGCATTATCGAAAAAGCAGTCGAGCGCCTGGACAGGCTCAAGCAAGCGGCCCGCGAGCCCGATGGCGAGCAGCAGGCAGCGGCCGTGGTAGTCGAGGGCGCGCGGGCGCCTGCCCCGTCTGCAGCGGCGGCGCCGGATGCCGCTCCCAAGGGAGACCGCCTGGCCAAGCCTGAGCAGGTCATCCGGACAGCGGAAGCCGCGGCGCCGGCGGCAGACGATGCCCCCAAGGCGGCCCGGGCTGTGGGGCGCTCGATCCGAATCGACCTGGAAAGATTGGCTGCGCGCGGCTTCGTCACGCCGGACCAGCCGCGCAGTTCGATCGCCGAGGAGTTCCGCATCATCAAGCGGCCCTTGCTGCGCAACGCCACCGATGCCGGGCCGGCTGCGATCGAGAGCGGCAACCTGATCATGATCACCAGTGCCTTGCCCGGCGAAGGCAAGACGTTCAACGCAATCAATCTCGCCATCAGCATGGCGATGGAACTCGACTACACCGTACTACTGGTCGATGCCGACGTGTCGCGCCCATCCGTGCTGCGCGAGCTCGGTCTGCCCGCCCAGCGTGGATTGATGGATGTGCTGTCGGGCGAGGTGCCCGATCTGGGTGACGTGATGCTGCGCACCAACATCGACAAGCTGTCGATCCTGCCTGCCGGCATGCCGCATCAGCGCGCCACCGAGTTGCTGGCGTCCGAGGCGATGACGAGCATGCTTGCGCAGATGGCCCACCGCTATTCGGACCGCATCATCGTGTTCGATTCGCCGCCGGTGCTGGTGACCACCGAGTCCCGCGTGCTGGCGACCCACATGGGGCAGGTCGTCATTGTGGTCGAGGCTGAGCGCACCACGCATGCTCACGTGCGACAGGCGCTCGCCACCGTCGATAGCTGCCCGGTCAGGCTCATGGTGCTGAACAAGTCGCGCGAGCGTGCAGTCGGCGGTTACTACGGTTACGGATACGGATATGGATATGGACAAACGCCGGAAACCCGCCCGGAAGCTGCCTGACGTCCGTCTCGTCGGGCGTGCGCCTGTCATCGGGGTGCTTGTCGGCGCGCTCCTTGGCTGTGGCAGCGTGCTCGCACAGTCGGTCACCGTCACGCCCTCCCTCGATACCTCGCTCACCTGGACCGACAACGCCGGCGCGGCGGGTGGCGCGTCGGGAGGCGGCGAGGCGGACTGGGTCTTCGAGGTTTCTCCCGGCATCTCCGTGTCGCGCACCAGTGGCCGGCTCAACGGTGGCCTGAGTGCGCGCCTGCGCAACTTGGTCTATGCCGACGACACGGACCGTAACAGCTCTTACCTGAGCCTGCAGGGGCGCGGCAGCTTCGAGGCGGTAGAGGATCTGCTTTTCATCGATTTCGACGCCGGCATCAGCCGCAACAATCTGTCGGCGTTTTCCGGCGGGGCTTCTGGCGACCGGCTGTCGAGCCAGCGCTCGAGTGAAACGCGTACGTGGTCGATTGCGCCCCGACTGGAGTCGGACCTGCGCTTCGGCGAGGCGGCGGTCGGTGCCGTCGAGTATTCGTCGCGCGGGATCAGTTCCGGCAGCGATGGGCTCGGCAACCAGAACGTCGAGACCCTGGGCGTCCGCCTCTCCGACCCCGGCGGCCGGCGCTTCCTGGGTTGGGGGTTGGCCTATACGCGCACCGACTCGGATGGCGGCACGGCCGAGAGCAGCTCGCGCAGCGCAGAGACCCTGCGCGGCACGCTGTTTGCAAACCTGTCGCCGCAGTTCCGCCTGCGTGCAATCGGCGGTCACGAATCCAACGACTATGCAAGCGGCCGCAGGACCAGTGGCGATATCGTGGGGGCTGGTTTTGACTGGTATCCCACCGACCGTACTTCGATCACGGCCACGGTTGAGGACCGCCTCTTCGGGCGTGGTTACAATCTGGGCCTCAATCACCGCATGCGGCGCTCGGTGTGGTACCTGAGTGCGAGTCGGGATCTGTCCTCGACCGCGCAGGAACTCGGGCCCGGGCTGACGGAGGCCTCGGGCCAGGCATGCCTGGATTTCGTCTCGAATCCGGCGAACTTTCCTGAGATCACCGACCCGCTCGACCGTTTCCAGCTTCTCCTGAACTGCATTGCGCGGCTTACGCTGCGCTCCAATGCGGCGTACGTCAATCAGTCGCTGAGTGCGGGTTTCTCGTTGCTGGGGGTGCGCAATACGCTCAGCTTCTCGGTCTCGCGGGCGGACCGCTCGCTGGTCAGCAACATCTCCAGCCTGCTGCCCGGTACCGATGACTTCCAGAACACCGACAACGTACTCACTACCTCGGCAACCGTGGCGTGGAGCCATCGCCTCACCGGCACCAGTGCGCTCGATGCCAGCCTGACCCGGACGAACTCCGAGGGGCGAGATAGCTCCGGGCTGGAGACGAAGCGCCTGCTCGCTTCCCTGGGCCTGAGCCGGCAGCTTGGCCCGCAGACCCAGGCTGGCCTGCGCTATCGCTACCAGAAGGCGGAGGGGAGTACCGATTACACCGAGAATGCGGTCACGGCCACGCTCGGCATGCGTTTCTAAGCGGAACCCTGATGTACGAATCCTTCTTCAAGCTTTCCGGCAAGCCCTTCCAGCTCAACCCCGATCCCGCGTTTTTCTATGGCAGCCGTGGGCATCGCCGTGCAATGGCCTATCTCGAGTACGGTCTGCACCAGAGCGAGGGCTTCATCGTCATCACCGGCGAGATCGGCGCGGGCAAGACCACGATCGTGCGTAGCCTGCTCGAGCAGCTCGATCCGGACAAGGTGGTCGCTGCCAACATCGTCAGTACGCAGATCGATGCCAGCGATATGCTGCGCATGGTCGCGGCCGCCTTCGGCGTGCCCAGCCGAAGCCTCGACAAGGCGGGGCTGCTGCTCGCGCTCGAAACCTATCTGGTGTCGGTTGCCGCAGCCGGCAAGCGCGCCCTGCTGCTCGTCGATGAAGCACAGAACCTCACGCCGGCGGCGGTCGATGAGCTGCGCATGCTGTCCAACTTCCAGCTCGAAGACCATGCCCTGCTGCAAAGCTTCCTGGTCGGCCAGCCCGAGTTCCGCGACATCATGCAGCGCGGTGAGATGCAGCAGTTGCGTCAGCGCGTGATCGCGTCCTACCACCTTGGTCCGCTCGACCTGCAGGAAACCCAGGGCTACATCGAGCATCGCCTGACACACGTTGGCTGGGCGGGCGATCCGATCTTCCAGCCCGGGGCCTATACGGCAATCTACGGCTACACAGGGGGCATTCCGCGCCGCATCAACACCTTGTGCGACCGGCTCATGCTCGCTGCCTACATTGCTGAGCGTCATGTCATCGCGGAGTACGATGTTCGCGAGGTCATCGATGAGCTCAAGCAGGAGTTCGCTGCGCCGCGGCGGCCGTTGCCGACCGAGAGCAGTCCGGACGCAAGCCTCACGGGTGCGCTCGACAGCGCCGTCAATGCCGTAGCCACGGCGCAGGCAGGGATTGAAGCAATCCAGCTGGATCTTGATCGGCTGCAGGTGTCGCCTGAGCTTGCCGAGCGGGCGGCCGGACTTGCGGCCGGCTACGACCTTCAACGCATCGAGGCGCGCCTGGCAGGGCTGGAGCAGTCTGCCGCCGCCACCCTCGGCCTGCTCAGCCAGTTGCTGCAGGCAGTACGTCGTGAGAGACCCGCAGGGGAGGAGCGCCAGTGAGCCCGTTGCCGATCGATGAGCTACCTCCGGTCATCTGCGTGGTCGGGGCGCGCCCGAACTACATGAAGGTTGCACCCATCATCCGCGCCTTCGCTGCGCACAATCCGCCGATCCGTACGCTGCTGGTGCATACCGGGCAGCACTACGACCCGGCAATGAAGGACCGCTTGTTCGCCGACCTGGCGCTCCCCGAGCCCGACGTCAACCTGGCGGTTGGCTCGGGGTCGCATGCAGTGCAGACGGCCGAGGTCATGAAGCGTTTCGAGCCCGTCATCGACGAGCACGGTGCGCGCGCCGTGCTCGTGGTGGGTGACGTTAACTCGACGCTGGCGTGCGCTTTGGTTGCGAGCAAGCGTCACATTCCGGTGGTACATGTGGAGTCTGGGCTGCGCAGCAACGACCGCCGTATGCCCGAAGAGATCAACCGCATCCTCACCGACCAGATATCCGACGTGCTCTATACGACCGAGCGTTCCGCCCACGATAACCTCGCGCGCGAAGGCATTGCCCCCGAGCGTGCGGTGTTCGTCGGTAACGTCATGATCGACAGCCTGCGCGCGAGCTTGCCCAAGGCCGTACCCGCCGCCAGCCTGCTGGCTGCGGCCGGTCTCGACCCGCAGCGCATCGAGGGGGGCTACGGTGTTGTCACCCTGCATCGTCCATCCAACGTCGACCATGCGGAAGTGCTTGGGCCGATCATCGAGGCATTGCATGTCGTGAGTGCCAGGTTGCCGCTGGTCATCGCGCTGCATCCGCGCACGCGCGCCAACCTCGAGCGCTTCGGCATGCTCGGGCGCATCGATACGCCCGGATTCCTGCTGTTGCCGCCGCAGGGCTATCTCGAGATGCTCGGTCTGCTCTCCGGTGCGCGCATGGTGCTGACTGATTCGGGCGGCATCCAGGAGGAGACCACTGCGCTTGGCGTGCCGTGCATCACCATCCGTGAGAATACAGAGCGCCCGATCACGGTCGAGCAGGGCACCAACACCCTGGTCGGGGTGGACCCTGCAGCCATCATCGCGGCGGCCGACAGCGTGCTCGCGACCGGTGGCAAGGCGGGCCGCGTGCCCGAGTACTGGGATGGCCGCTGCGCCGAGCGCATCGCCGTCCACCTGCACGACTGGCTGCTCGCCCACGACAGCAAGGCCTGAGGCTGCAATGAGTTCCCGTATCACCAATGCCTTCACCTGCGACGTCGAGGACTACTTCCAGGTCTCCGCGCTTGCGCCGCACTTTCCGCGCAGTCAATGGGACAGTGTGCCTTGCCGCGTCGAGCGCAACGTCGACCGTATCCTCGAGTTGCTCGACGGTCACGGTGCGCGCGGTACCTTCTTCACCCTGGGATGGGTCGCCGAGCGCTATCCGCAGCTGGTACGCCGCATTGCCGGCGCAGGGCATGAGGTGGCCAGTCATGGCTATGCCCATGAACGTGCCAGTGACCTCACGCCCGAGTCCTTCAGCGCCGACATCCGTCTCGCCAAGGCTGTCCTCGAGGACATCACCGGTCAGCCGGTCACCGGTTATCGCGCGCCCAGCTTCTCGATCGGCACCGCCAACCTGTGGGCGCACGACTGCATTGCCGAGGCGGGTTACCGGTACAGCTCCAGCGTGTACCCGGTCAAACACGACCACTACGGTATCCCCGATGCGCCACGCTTCCCCTGGCGCCTGCCCAACGGACTGGTCGAGGTTCCCGTCAGTACCGTGCGCATGTTCGGGCGCAACTGGCCCGCCGGTGGCGGCGGCTTCTTCCGTCTGTTGCCCTATTCCTTGTCGCGCTGGCAGATTGCCCGTGTCAATGCCGATGATCGCAGGCCGGCGATCTTCTACTTCCACCCCTGGGAAATTGACCCCGAGCAGCCGCGTGTGACCGACGCCACAGCCAAAACCCGCTTCCGGCACTACATTAACCTTGAACACACCGAAGCACGGCTCGATCGCCTGCTTTCCGATTTTTCCTGGGGGCGCGCAGACGAAGTCTTCCGCGACGCCGCCTGAACCAGACTGGAGCGGGATGCGCGCAATGGACAGACTGCCGATTCACGTCAGCATGCTCACCCCTGCCGAGGTCGAGCGCTGGGATGACTTCGTGCGCCGGTGCCCGCAGGCCACGTTCTTCCACCTGTCGGCTTGGCGCGACATCCTGGAAGGCGTGTTCAAGCACCGCAGCTTCTATCTGTATGCCGAGCGCGCGGGCGATATCGTTGCCGTGCTGCCCTTGGCCGAGGTACGTAGCCGCGTGTTCGGGCATGCGCTGACCTCGCTGCCTTTCTGCGTGTATGGTGGAATTGCAGCCGACGTCGATGCGGGTCCCGAAGTCTTCCACATGCTTGAGATGCGGGCAGAGGCTCTGGCAACCGCGCTTGGTGTGCAGCACACAGAGTACCGTAACCTGAAGCCGGTGCATGCTGACTGGCCTCGCCAGGAGCTCTACGTCACCTTCCGCAAGGCCCTGCTGCCCGATGTTGAGGCCAATATGCTCGCCATCCCGCGCAAGCAACGCGCAATGGTGCGCAAGGGCATCAAGAACGGCCTTGTCAGCCACGTAGACGACGATATCGAGCGCTTTTTCGCCCTCTATGCAGACAACGTGCTTCGCCATGGCACGCCCGCGCTGCCCAAGGCCTTCTTCGAACGCCTCAAGGCGGTCTTCGGCGAGGCCTGCGAGGTGCTCACCGTGACCGACCCGGCGGGTAAGCCGCTGTCGAGCGTGCTCAGTTTTTACTTCCGCGACGAGGTGTTGCCCTACTACGCGGGTGACGATACCGCTGCGCGCGATCTCGCTGCCAACGACTTCAAGTATTGGGAGCTGATGCGGCGCGCCTGCGAGCGCGGCTGCAAGGTTTTCGACTATGGTCGCAGCAAGGTCGGCACGGGTCCATACAGCTTCAAGAAGAACTGGGGCTTCGAGCCGCAGCCGCTGTCCTACGAGTACCGTCTCTACAAGCGCGACAGCGTGCCCCAGAACAACCCGATGAACCCCAAGTACCGCGCCTTCATTGCGCTGTGGAAGCGTCTGCCCATTGGCGTCGCCAACCGCCTGGGGCCACATATCGTGCGTAACCTGGGGTAGGGCGGTGGAGGACAGCCGCCCCCCACTGCTCTACCTGACGCACCGCATTCCGTACCCGCCCAACAAGGGCGACAAGGTGCGCTCGTTCAACATCCTGCGCCAGCTTGCGCGGACCCACCGCGTCTTCCTGGGCTGCTTCGTCGACCATCCCGACGACAAGCAGCACATCCCGGCCTTGCGCAAATGGTGTGAACACAGTTGCGTGGTGCCCATCGAACCCGGTATCCGCCGCATTGCCAGCCTGCGCGGCCTGTTGCGCGGCGAGGCGCTGAGCCTGCCCTATTACCGCAGCCCGCGCTTGCGTGCCTGGGTGCGCCGGGTTGTCATCGAGCACGGCATTCGCAGCGCGGTTGCGTTCTCGGGGCCGATGGCACAGTACCTGGATCTGCCTGGACTCGATCGACGGGTGATCGACTTCTGCGACGTGGATTCAGCCAAGTGGTCGCAGTACGCCAGTGACCGGCGTTGGCCCATGTCCTGGCTGTATCGACGTGAGGGTGAGCGCTTGCTTGCCTTCGAGCGTGCCAGCGCAGCGCGCTGCGATGCCAGCCTGTTCGTCACCGAGGCCGAGGCCGAGCTTTTTCGTGGCGCGGCGCCCGAGATTTCGGCGCGTGTCGGCGTCATGCAGAACGGGGTCGATGCGGAGTACTTCTCGCCTGAACACCGTTTCGAGTCACCGTATCCGCCGGGTGGGCCGGTGCTGGTGTTCAGCGGCGCGATGGATTACTGGCCGAATATAGATGCCGTAACCTGGTTCGCCCGCGAGGTGCTGCCGCGCATCCGCGCCGAGCAGCCTCAGGTGCGCTTCTGGATCGTCGGCATGAACCCGGCGCCGGCCGTGCAGGCACTGGCTGCCGAGGGCAGCGGCGTGGTCGTCACGGGTACCGTGCCGGATGTGCGCCCCTTTCTCGCTCATGCGCAGGTCGTTGTCGCCCCGCTGCGCATTGCGCGCGGTATCCAGAACAAGGTGCTCGAGGCCATGGCCATGGCGCGCCCGGTGGTGCTTACCCAGGCGCCCGCAGCCGGGCTCGCCGCGCAGAACGGCCGCGACTGCGAGGTGGTTGCCGACGAGGCGGATCTTGCTGCACGTGTGCTCGGTCTGCTTGGCGATGACGCTCGCCGTGCCCGTATGGGTGAGGCGGCGCTTGACTGCGTGCTGCGCGCATACAGCTGGTCGGCGCATCTGCGCGTGCTCGACGGCTTGCTCGACGTGCAACCGCCCGAGCCCGGCGGCCAGGAGGACATTCCGACCGTGATCGGCGAACTCGCCGACGCTGCACCGTCCCAGGTGGCTTGATGCGCGAACTGCGGCCGCTGGTGATGCACCTCGTCTACAGTTTCGATGTCGGCGGGCTGGAAAACGGCGTGGTCAACCTCATCAATCGCATGCCGCCGGAACGCTACCGCCACACGGTGGTTGCGCTCACGCGCTGTGCCGAAGGGTTCTGCGAGCGCATCCGGCGTGAGGATGTCGGCTTCGTGTCGCTGCACAAGCCTGCTGGCCATGGCATCAAGCTCTATCCGCGCCTGTACCGCTTGTTCCGTGAGCGGCGCCCAGCCATCGTGCACAGCCGCAACCTGGCCGCGCTCGAGGCGGTCGTGCCGGCGCGTCTGGCGGGTGTTCCGGTGCGGGTGCATGGCGAGCACGGCTGGGACGTCTCCGACCCTGGCGGCACTCGGCGCAAGTTCCAGGTGCTGCGGCGCCTCTACAGCCCCTTCGTGAGCCGCTATGTTGCGCTCTCGGGCCACATCGAGTCCTACCTGACCGGGCGGGTCGGGATCGCGCCCGCGCGTGTCGAGCGCATCTGCAACGGGGTTGACACCCTGCGTTTCACCCCCGCCGCAACCGGTGCGCGCCAGATCCTGGCCGGCAGCCCATTCGCCGATGCGAGCGTGGTCGTCGTCGGCACCGTCGGCAGGCTGCAGGCAGTCAAGGACCAACTCACCCTGGTGCGTGCCTTCGAGCTTGCCCGCGCACGGGGTGGGGTGGGGCAGAGGCTGCGCCTGATCATTGCCGGCGATGGCCCGCTGCGCGGCGAGGTCGAGGCCGAGATCCGCCGCGCCGGGATCGGCGACGCGGTCTGGCTTGCCGGCGAGCGCACGGATGTTCCGGCGGTCATGCGTGCGCTCGACGTTTTCGTGCTGCCCTCGCAGGCCGAAGGCATCTCCAACACCATCCTCGAGGCCATGGCCAGCGGCCTGCCAGTGGTCGCCACCGCAGTCGGCGGCAACGGCGAGCTGGTTGCCGAGGGCGAGACCGGCTCCCTCGTGCCCGCGCAGGACCCGGATCGCATGGCCGAGGCGCTGCTGTGCTACGCTTCCGATGCTGCATTGCGGCAAACGCAGGGGGCGGCAGGCCGCCGACGCGTCGAGCACGGCTTCAGTCTCGACGGCATGGTGGCACGCTACACCGCAATGTATGACCAACTCCTGCAGCGCGCCGGCGTAGCGCCTGCCAGATCCTAAAGGAAGCCCGACCATGTGCGGCATCGCCGGCCTTTTCGATACCCGCGGCAAGCGCGACTTCGAGCGCGCGCTCATGCAGCGCATGAATGACGTCCAGCACCATCGCGGCCCGGACGAAGGCGGCTACCACTTCGAGCCCGGCGTGGCGCTTGCGCACCGCCGGCTGTCCATCATCGATCTTGCCACCGGCCAGCAGCCGCTGTTCAACGAGGACGGCTCGGTGGCGGTGGTGTTCAACGGCGAGATCTACAATTTCCAGGAGCTGGTGCCCGAACTCGAGGCGCTGGGTCACGTCTTCCACACCCGCAGCGACACCGAGGTCATCGTGCACGCCTGGGAGGCCTGGGGCGAGGACTGCGTACAGCGCTTTCGCGGCATGTTCGCCTTCGCCCTGCACGACCGCAACCGCGACACCTTCTTCATGGCGCGCGACCGCCTCGCCGTCAAACCAATGTTCTACGCGCTGCTGCCCGACGGCACGCTCGCCTTCGGTTCCGAGCTCAAGGTGCTGATGCAACACCCCGATCTGGATCGCCGCATCGACCCGCTGGCGGTGGAGGAGTACTTTGCGCTGGGCTACGTCGCCGAGCCGCGCACCATCTTCCGCGGCGCCAGAAAGCTCGGCCCGGGCGAATCGCTCTGCATCCGCCGCGGCCAGCCCATCCCCGAGCCCAGGCAGTACTGGGACGTGAGCTTCACGCTCGACAACGACATCAGCCTCGAGGAAGCCACCGCAGAGCTCACCGAGCGCCTGCGCGAATCCGTGCGCCTGCGCATGATTGCCGAGGTGCCGCTGGGTGCCTTCCTGTCAGGCGGGGTGGACTCCAGCGCGGTCGTCGCCACCATGGCCGGGCTCTCCAGCGAGCCAGTGAACACCTGCTCCATCGCCTTCGACGACCCCAAGTTCAACGAATCGGAATTTGCCCAGAAGGTCGCCGACCGCTACCACACCAACCACTTCGTCGAGACGGTCAAGTCCGACGACTTCGACCTCATCGACACCTTGGCCGCGCTCTACGACGAGCCCTACGCCGACAGTTCCGCCATCCCCACCTATCGGGTGTGCCAGCTTGCGCGCAAGCGCGTCACAGTGGCCTTGTCCGGCGATGGCGGTGACGAGAGCTTCGGTGGCTACCGCCGCTATCGCATGCATCTGATGGAAGAGAAGATGCGCGCTGCGCTGCCGATGGGCGTGCGCCGGCCCATGTTCGGCCTGCTCGGTCGCCTCTATCCCAAGGCTGACTGGGCGCCGCGGGTGTTCCGCGCCAAGACCACCTTCCAGGCCATGGCGCGCGACGCCACCGAGGCCTACTTTCACAGTGTCTCCATCCTGCGCGGCGACATGCGCGACAAGCTCTTCAGCGCGGATTTCCGCGCCAGGCTCGGCGGTTACGACGCGCTCGAGGTCTTCCGCCGCCATGCCGGCGCCGCCAACACCGACGATCCGCTCGCCCTCATCCAGTACCTCGATCTCAAGACCTACCTGGTCGGCGACATCAACACCAAGGTCGACCGCGCCAGCATGGCCCATTCGCTGGAAGTGCGCGAACCGTTGATGGACCACAAGCTCGTCGAATGGCTCGCCACGCTGCCGTCCGGCCTCAAGATCCAGGGCAACGAAGGCAAGTACCTGTTCAAGAAGGCGATGGAGCCCTTCCTCCCCGACGATGTGCTCTACCGTCCGAAGATGGGCTTCGCCGTGCCGCTTGCACGCTGGTTCCGCGGCCCGCTCAAGCAGCGCGTGCGTGACGCAGTGCTGGGCGAAACCCTGGCCGCGACCGGTATATTCAACCGTGACTACCTCCAGCATCTGGTCGACGCTCATCAGTCCGGCGCCCGCGATTACAGCGCGCCGCTGTGGACCTTGTTGATGTTCGAAGCCTTCATCAGGAACAACACCGCACCGACACGCGCGCCAGCGGAAGTGGCTGCGGCGGCTTGAATCTCATGCGCATCCTTCACATCCTCGACCACTCCATCCCGCTGCACAGCGGCTATACCTTCCGCACTGCAGCCATCCTGCGTGAGCAGCGGGCACTGGGCTGGGAGACCTTTCACCTGACGTCGCCCAAGCAGGGCCAGGTTGCGGCCGAGGTGGAGGATGTCGACGGCCTGCGCTTCTACCGCAGTCCGGTGCCTGCGCCCGGCCCGGCCGGGATCAACGAGTTGCGCCTGATGCGTGCGACCGAGGCCCGGCTGGAGCAGCTTGCGCGGGAGCTCAGGCCCGATGTACTGCACGCGCACTCGCCGGTGCTCAATGCCATCCCCGCCATCCGCGTGGGCAAGCGGCTTGGAATCCCGGTGGTGTATGAGATTCGCGCCTTCTGGGAAGACGCTGCGGTCGATCACGGCACGACGGCCGAGGGCAGCCTGCGTTATCGCGCCACGCGTGCCATGGAGACCTGGGCGCTCAAGCGGGTCGATCACGCCTTCACCATCTGCGAAGGCCTGCGCGCGGATATCGTCGCGCGCGGCATTCCGGCGGCCAGGGTCACGGTGATCCCGAATGCGGTGGATGTAGAAGGCTTTCAGCTCTCGGGCGACGCGGACCCGATTCTGCGCCGGGTGCTGGGGCTGGAGGGCTGCACGACCATCGGCTTCGTCGGTTCGTTCTACGCCTACGAAGGCCTGGATCTGCTGCTCGACGCCTTCCCCGCGCTGCTCGCCAAGCGCCCCGATCTGCGTCTGCTGCTGGTTGGTGGCGGTCCGCAGGACGCCAAGCTAAAGGCTCAGACCGAGCGTTTGGGGGTGGCGGACAAGGTGGTGTTTACCGGCCGGGTGCCGCACAGCGAAGTCAGTCGCTACTACGACCAGATCGACCTGCTTGCCTATCCGCGTCACTCCATGCGCCTGACCGAACTCGTCACTCCGCTCAAGCCGCTCGAGGCGATGGCCCAGGGGCGGCTGTTCGTGGCCTCGGACGTCGGCGGCCACAAGGAACTGATCCGCGACGGCGAGACCGGCAAGCTGTTCAAGGCCGGGAGCGCCGAGGCACTCGCCGCCGCCATCGACGCCATGCTCGCCGACCGCGGACGCTGGCCGACCATGCGCGCGGCAGGGCGCCACTTTGTCGAGGAAGTGCGAAACTGGACGAACAGCGTCGCCCATTACCGTGCAGTGTATGAGGCACTCGCCGGTCGTACCCGGCGCGCAGCCTGAGCGCACGCGGATGTCGTTTTCCGGTCTTCGTGTCCTGCTCGTCGGGCCGTTGCCGCCCCCCGCCGGCGGCATGGCCAACCAGACGCGGCAGCTCGCCGAACTGCTGCGCAGCGAGGGGGCGAGCGTCGAGCTGGTGCGCGTCAATGCGCCGTATCGTCCGGCATGGGCCGAGCGTCTCAAGGGCATCCGTGCCCTGTTTCGGCTGCTGCCCTATCTCGTCCAGCTCTGGCGCGGGGCAGGGCGGGCAGACGTTGCCCATGTGATGGCCAACTCGGGCTGGTCCTGGCACTTGTTCGCGGCCCCTGCGGTGTGGATTGCGAGCCTGCGTGGCGTGGCGGTGGTGGTGAACTACCGCGGTGGCGAGGCCGGCAGCTTTCTTGCGCACGCCGCCGGCGCCGTGCGCACGAGCATGCGCCGTGCTGCGCTGCTTGCCGTACCCTCCGGCTTTCTGCGTAAGGTCTTTGCGCAGCATGGCATGCCGGCGCGCATCGTTCCCAACATCATCGACCTGGCGCGCTTCCATCCCGCGCCGCAGCCGCGTCGGCCGGCTGCGGCCCCGCACCTGCTGGTGGCGCGTAATCTCGAAGCCATCTACGGCAACGATACTGCGCTGCATGCGTTCGCACTGCTGTCCGCGCACTATCCCGCGGCGACCCTGACACTCGCCGGGGAAGGACCTCAGGCGCAGGCGCTGGAACGGCTTGCGCGCGAACTTGGCGTCGCCGACCGTGTCAGGTTCAGCGGTCGGCTCGATCGCGACGAGATGGCTGCGCTCTACCGTGATGCAGATCTCATGCTCAATGCGAGCAGAGTGGATAACATGCCCAACGCGATCCTCGAGGCATTGGCAAGCGGCCTGCCGGTGGTCACGACCGCGGCCGGCGGCATCCCCTTCATGGTCGAGCATAGGCGAACTGCGATGCTTGTCGCTGTCGATGATGCGGCGGCGCTTGCCGAGGCGGTGCGGGCGGTGCTGGATGATGCGGCCCTTTACGAGGCGCTGAGGGCGCGCGGGCTCGATGAGGTGCAACGCTACTGCTGGCCCTCGGTGCGTGCCGAACTGCTTGCGGCCTACCAGGATGCGATGCAGGGCGAGGAAGCAAGGCGCAAATGAACATGAAGGAAGGTGCAATGAGTGTGACCAATGCCAGCCACGATCCTGGCCAAGCCAACGCTGCAGGTGATGCGCCCGCACGCAGGCTTCACCTCGCGGTACTTGCCGTCGGTCTGCTGTGGCTGTTGTTCTGGTACGGCGACACCTTCATGGCGATGGTCCACATCTGGGATCGCTCGGAGACCTTCGCCCACGGCTTCGTGATTGCGCCGATCTCGGCCTGGCTGGTCTGGCGGCGGCGCCACTTCATCCGCAACCTGCCGATCGAACCGTCGCTGCTGGGCGTCGTGCTTGGCGTCGGCGCGGGCTTTGCATGGCTGCTCGGCGAGCTTGCCAGCGTCGATGCCGTGTCCCAGTTCGCCGTCGTCGGCATGCTGGTGGCCTTTGTCTGGGCGGTGATGGGCACGGCGGTGATACGCACCTATGCCTTCCCGATCGGCTTCCTGTTCTTCATGGTGCCGTTCGGCGAGTTCATGTTCCCGAGCATGATGGACTGGACCGCCAACTTCATCATCTGGGCCGTGCGCGCGTCGGGCGTGCCGGTTTATGCCGAAGGCTACAACCTGGTCATCCCGTCGGGGCGTTGGGAAGTGGTCGAGGGCTGCAGCGGCGTGCGCTACCTGATGGCCTCGGTGGTGGTCGGCAGCCTGTTCGCTTATCTCAACTACACCTCGACCCGCCGGCGGCTCATCTTTGTCGCCGCCTCCATCGTTCTGCCGGTGTTCGCCAACTGGTTGCGCGCCTACGGCATCGTGATGCTCGGCCATCTCACCGACAACAAGCTGGCCGCCGGGGCGGATCACCTCATTTATGGCTGGGTGTTCTTCGGCATCATCATCATGATCCTGTTCTGGGTCGGTTCGCGCTGGCAGGAGCCGGAGGAGTCGGCGCCGGCGGCACCGGTCTCGACACCGACGACGGCCGGTACTGCGCGTGCCGGTCGTGCCGGCTGGCTGGTCGCTGCCGTCGTGGTGGTGTCGATGTGGAACCCGGTGCTGGCCTTCATCGATCGCCAGGGGCAGCATGGGCCGGTGGCGTTCGCGGCATTCTCCCTGCCTGCGACGTGGCAGCCGGCGAGCGCTGCCAGCTTGCCGGAGTGGGAGCCGAGCTATTCCGGCATGCGCGGCAAGCTCACCCAGACCTGGGCCGGCGAAGACGGGGCAGTCGGTCTCTATGTCGGCTTCTATCGCAACCAGGGGCCTGGCGAGGAGCTCATCAACTTCGACAACCGGGTGCTGGTCAGCAAGCACCCGGTGTGGCGGCGCACGGGCGAGAGCCTGCACTCGATTCAGATTGGCGATCGTGCCGTCCCCTTGCGTGGCCTGACCATGCTCAGCAACGACGGGCGGCGCATGATGGTCTGGTACACCAACTGGATCGACGGTCGGTGGACGGTGAGTCCCTATGTTGCGAAGGTCTATCTTGCCTTGTCGCGCCTCACGGGCGAAGGTGACGACTCGGCCGTGGTCATGTTCAGCACCGCGTATGTGGAAGGTCATGGCGAGACCGGCGAGGCCCGCCTGAAGGCCTTCATCGAGGATGCCGGCCCGGCGCTGCAGTCGATGCTGCAGCAGACGGCTGAACGCTGATGGCGGGCCGGGAGCGACTGATGAACAAGGATGCGCGCTCGCCCTACACGCGCTTCATCGCGGATGTGGTGTTCCCGTTACACGAGCGCCTCAAGCGCCATGACACGGTCGCCGTCCGCAAGCAGCTCGAGGACAGCCAGTGGTGGTCGCGTGAGCGCCTGGCGCGATTCCAGGTCGAGCGCCTGCGTGCTCTGCTGCGCCATGCCGGACAGCACGTGCCCTATTACAAGGCGCTCTTTGCCCGTGTCGGCTTCGACCCCGAGCAGGTGCAGTCGATCTCGGATCTCGGCAAGCTGCCGTTCCTGACCAAGGCCGAGATCCGTGCGCATACCGACGACTTGAAGGCCGACGATGCTGGTGCGCTGGCGCGCTTCAATACGGGGGGGTCGAGCGGCGAGCCGCTGATCTTCTACATCGGTAACGAGCGTGTCAGCCACGACGTCGCGGCCAAGTGGCGCGCAACGCGTTGGTGGGGTGTCGACATCGGCGATCCGGAGATCGTCGTCTGGGGCTCGCCGATCGAACTGAGCGCTCAGGACCGCATCCGCGCCGTTCGCGACAAACTCCTGCGTACCGAGTTGCTGCCGGCATTCGAGATGTCCGATGCCAAGCTCGACGGCTTCATCGAGCGCATTCGTGTCCGCCGGCCGAAAATGCTGTTCGGCTATCCGTCGGCACTCTCGCACATTGCCCAGCATGCAAATAGGCGCGGGGTCCGCATGGACGGGCTCGGCATCAAGGTGGCGTTCTGCACCTCCGAGCGCCTGTACGAGCATCAGCGCGAGCTAATCGAAAGCACCTTCGGCTGCCCGGTCGCCAATGGGTACGGCTCCCGGGATGCCGGCTTCATTGCCCACCAGTGCCCGGAGGGCGGCATGCACCTGACCGCCGAGGACGTCGTCGTCGAGATCGTCGACAGCGCTGGCCAGGTGGTGCCGGCCGGTGAGTCGGGTGAGATCGTGGTCACCCACCTGGCGACGCGGGAGTTTCCCTTCATCCGCTATCGCACCGGCGATGTCGCCACGCTGGACACCGGCGCGTGCGCATGTGGCCGCGGCCTGCCCATGCTCAAGGAGATCCAGGGACGCACGACCGACTTCGTCGTCGCCCGTGATGGCACCGTGATGCATGGGCTGGCGCTGATCTACGTGCTGCGCGACCTACCGCAGGTGGGGGGCTTCCGTGTGGTGCAGGAGAGCCTGGAGTTGACGCGGGTGCAGGTCGTACCCGGCGCAGGCTTCGATGGCGCGACCGTAGAGCGTATCCAGCGCGGCCTGTGTGCGCGCCTGGGAGCGGGGGTGAGCGTCGAGGTGGAGCAGGTCGATGAGATCCCGCCGGAGAAGTCCGGGAAGTATCGCTATATCGTGAGCAAGGTCGACGCGGCGGGGGCGGCATGAGGGATCTGTTCGTCGCGCTCGTCGTCTTCGGTTCGCTGCCCTTCATCCTCAAGAGGCCGTGGCTCGGCATCCTGATGTGGTCCTGGCTGGGCTACATGAATCCGCATCGCATGGCCTGGGGCTTCGTCACCTCGATGCCGGTGGCGCTTATCGTGGCACTGACCACGTTTGCGGCAATCCTGTTCTGCAAGGAGGAAAAGCGCATCCCGTGGACGCGCGAGACCGTATTGCTGCTGATCTTCACCGGCTGGATGTTCGTATCCACCCTGATGGCCCAGTATCCAGGCATGGCCTGGCCGCAATGGGACAAGGTGTGGCGGATCATCCTCATGACCTACATCACCATGATGCTGATCACCGACAGGCAGCGGCTGCACTGGCTGGTGGTGGTGATTGCGCTGTCGATCGGCTTCTATGGTTTCAAGGGCGGGGTGTTCATCCTGACCGGCGGGAGTGGAAACAACGTGATGGGGCCGTCGGGCTCCTTCATCGCAGACCGCAACTCGGTCGGACTGGCACTGCTCATGACCGTGCCGCTGCTCTGGTATGTCAGGCTTCAGACCACGAATGTCTGGGCAAGGCGCGCGCTGCTGGCCGGTGGTGCGCTGACCCTGGTTGCGATCATCGGTACCAATTCGCGTGGGGCCTTGGTCGGCCTTGCCGCCGTCGGGTTCTTTTTCCTGATGAAGGCACGCAACCGTTTTGGTGTCATCCTGGCGCTGATCCCGGTCTTCCTGGTGGTGCTTTACGTGATGCCGCCGGAGTGGTTCGAGCGCATGCATACGATCCAGACCTACGACGAGGATGCCTCCGCGATGGGGCGGATCTACGCCTGGGGAAATGCCATCACGCTGGCGAACATGTTCTTCTTCGGCGGTGGTTTCCGCGCGATCACCGGCTACGGGGGCACGGATTCGCACAGTAACTGGTTCGGTGTGCTGGGCGAACTTGGCTGGGTGGGCCTGGGCATGTTCGTGCTGCTGCACATCTTCACCTGGCTGTCGGCTTCGCAGGTCATCCGCTGGTCGAAGCCGCATGCATCATTGACCTGGGCGCGCGACCTTGCGGCGATGGTCCAGGTGAGCCTGATCGGCTACATGTCTGCGGGGTCCTTCCTCGGCCTGCAGTACTTCGACCTCTTCTACCATCTGATCGCCATCATCGTGATCTCGAAGATCCTGGTTCAGAAGGAACTGGATGCGATGCGGGGGCAACAGCCTGCTCTGCAGCGGGATAGAGCACCACTGGAGCGAGACACGGGCCGAATGGCGCTGTCCTAGCAGAAGAGCAAGGAGCAGCGCCGGGCGGCCGCCGCCCGCGTTCGGTTCTGCATCCAGGCGCCAGCGCGGGGGCTAGACCCCATGAGCGTTCATCAGGGCTGTGCGGGACCAGGCCATCAGGTAGCGGGTCGGTGTGTATCGACCCTGTTCATGAAGGCGCCGTCGGGTGTCCGAGGTGGCTGTTGCGCCCGCTATGGCATCGGGGCCGCTGCCTGCGGGAAGGAAAAGTGCGCCACCTCGCTCTGGTTCATCACGCAGGTAGGCAAGGTGCGGGCTGATGGTGCGGACTGCCGGATCGTAGTACCAACTGATGCCCATCAGCCCCCGGCTTTCGGGCCAGCGCTGCAACAGTTCGGCGACGAGGGCGTAGCAGCGTTGCCGTCCTTCCGGGTTGAAGTGCGACAGCATCGCCGGGTGAACATGGTTTTCGAGGAAAGGTGCGAAGCCGTGGCTGCGCAGCCCGAAGTACACCAGGGCGCGCATGAGATTGCCCGGTGCCTGCCGCAGAACAAGCGAGCGCGGCACTCCCGAGTGACGGTAGACCAGATGGGACGCGCAAGGGATGAGCCACATGCGCAGAATGCCGAGATCCTTCAGAAAGATGTCGTCGCGTGACGAGCGGGCCCACTGGGGGGACTGTGTCGTGCGCTGCAGCATGCGATCGAGGTTTTCGAGGTAGTACGGTAGCAGGCTCTCCGGGAGCGCCGCCTGCGTGAATCGCCTCTCGAACTGCCGGATGAACTCCAGGAGAAGTAGATCCAGCAGTCCTTGGGCCTGGCCCGCGGGTTCGCCATGCGCGAATGCGCTCACCTGTGCATGAAAGGCCGCGGGCAGATCGGTATAGCCGCGTGGCCGCGGCGGATGCTTGCCGCTTGTGCCTTCGAGCGTGAGCATGAGTCCCGATACGAGTCGCCGTGCATTCTCGGGTGGCAAGCACAACCGGTCACAGGTCTCTGCCCAGGCATCTCTGGTGCTGGCGGAGAGCGTATCGAAGCGTGTCATGTGGGCTCTGCTCGGCTGGGTCAGGCTATCGTATCGCGCTTCAGGGATCCGACTGTGCGCACGATCTGCCCCAGGCGCGAGCGCAGTGCCGACATGAGGCTCCAGAATCCGCTCAGACGGGCCTCAAACTCGATGTCGGAGAGGGATTCGCCGTCGAGGATGCGCTTGAGCGCGTAAGGTGAAGTGCCAGGGGGGTTGAGTCCGAATTCGGTCGTGGTGGCGGACTGGATGCCGCTGCTTGCAAGGACCGGAAACAGCTCGGGCCGGTAGAGGCCGCTCGGGTAGCAGAAGTGGTTCAGCTGCGCGGGGGCTTTGCCAAGCATCTGGCCGAGTACATCACGGTTGCGTTCGAGCTCTTGGCGCAGCCGGTCGGGGTTGAAGCCATGCATCCGATGCGAATGGGTGTGGAGCTGAATGTCCAGGCCCCTTTCGTGAGCATCGCGTACCTCCCCTGGCTTCATGAGCATGAAGACCCTGCGGGCTTCCAGGTTATCGAGGTCGATGCCGAGCAGATCGGCGATCCTGAGGGTTTCGGCCCGCCTGGCTGCTGCTGTGGGCTGGGACAGGATCCGGGCGGCGATTGCGCGTGATAGCTGCTGCGTGGAGGGGTGTGGCAGTGTCTGGTCGGGGAACAGGCGCCGCAGGTCGGGTGGGTGGATGGCGCGGCCGGCAAGAAAGGTGGCCAGCACGTAGACGACCGGCTCCTGATCCACGACATCCCTTGTCGTCAGGTACAGGCTTGCAGGGTAACCGTGTTGCTCGAGAACGGGCAGCATGTGGAGATAGGTGCCGACCCAGCCATCGTCAATGGTGATTACGACATCGCGGGTACGGACGCGCCGGTTGGCCAAGTCGTCGCAGGCCTGGCGCAGCGGGATGACCCGGTACCCGCATCGCGCGAGCAGTGCCATGCGCTTGCGGAAACGGTCCGCGCTCATGAACAGGCAGTCGCCGTAGTGCGGTTCCCCGCCCAGCCATATGCCGTGATAGCACAGGATGCGCAGCTGCCCCCGCGTCAGCATCCTGGACAGCGCGAACAGCCCCAGGCCCTTCGCCAAGCGCAGGAAGAGAGGCTTCAACACCATGCCCCCCGGGAACGAAAATGCGTGCCGGCTCTCGTCACGCGTTGGCTTGGAGCCAGAGCTCCAGTTCCACCAGTACCCAGATCATGACGCCATAATAGCTTGCATGGCCGCTGGCGTGTTCGCGACGTAGGTAGGCCAGGTACGCCGGTTTCACGATACCGCGCCGGCCCAGGCTGGCCAGGGCGTCTTCGGCCAGCGCCTTGAGCGGTGCGTGCGCGTTCAGCCACAGTCCGAAAGGCAGGCCGAAGCCGTGCTTGCTCTTGGAGATGGTCTCGTCGGGCAGGAAGCCGCGCAGGGCGTCCTTGAACAGCACGCGCAGCCGGCCCTTGCGCACTTTCTGTTCTGGCGTGAGCTGCCCGGAGAAGGCGACGAGGTCGTCGTCGAGGAAGGGGAAGCGCACCTCCACGCCGGCGGCCTCGCACATGCGCGTGACTTTGCGCAGATCGTTGTCGGCCAGCGTGATCTTGTGGTCGAGGTGCATCATGCGCTCGATCGGCTCGGGTGAAGCGCAACGGAAGTAGGCCTCGCGCGCGAGCTCCAGCGGGCGGTTGGTGTCGATCGCGGAGAGGAATTCAGGCTCGAAGATGTCTTGCAGCGGGCTGCGGTGCAGGAAGTTGTAGGTCTCCATGCGGTCTGGCAAGGGCACCCGTGCCTGCTCGATGTAGCTGCGCGCCTTGCGCACTGGCATGATCGACGCGCCCAGTGGAAAGTGCATCACCACCGGCTCCAGCAGATTGCGCAGCACGGGCGGGACGCGGTGGTAATGCTCGAAGACGCCCTGTTTGGCATAGCGTTCGTTGCCGCCGAAGAACTCGTCGCCGCCGTCGCCGGCCAGCACCACTTCGATGCCGTGCTCGCGCGCCATGCGCGCGCAGAAATAGGTCGGTGCCGCGGATGCGTTGCCGAATGGTTCATCGTAGGCCGCGGCAATGAGCGGCATCGCCTCGACGACATCGTCGGCGGTCACGTAGTACTCGTGCGCATTGGTGCCGAAATGGCGGGAGGTGATGCGGGCGAATTCCAACTCGTCGAAGCCCTGGGCGTCGAAGCCGATCGAGAAGGTCTCGGCCGGTTTGCCGCTGACCTTGCCCAGCATGCCGCTGACGGTGGAGCTGTCGGTGCCGCCGGAGAGGAAAGCGCCGGTTGGGCGGCCATCGTCGGCCTGGCGGGCTACGGCTTGTTCGGTGAGGTCAAGGAAGCGCTTGCGCAGTGCGGCTTCGTCGCCTGTGGCGCTGGCGTCGTAGGCAAGCTGCCAGTGAAAGTTTCGCACTGCGTTCCTGCCGTCGAAGCTGGCGCATTGTGCAGGCAACAGCTTGGTGATGCCGGTAAAGGCGGTGTCGGGGCTGGGTACCATGTGGCAGTAGAGGTACTCGAACAGCGCCTGCCGGTCGATCGGGGCCGAAACCAGCGGGTGCTTCGCCACCGCGCGCGCGCTGGTGGAGAAGACGAGCGTCGCGCCCACTTGGGCGAAGCACAGGCGCTCGGTGCCGGTGCGGTCGATCGCGAGCAGGGCCCGCCGTTGACGCATGTCGATCAGCACGATGGCGAAATTGCCCTGCAGTCTGCCCAGAGAGGCTTCGCCGCCATCGCGGTAAGCCGCCAGCGCGGCCGCGGCCACGCCTTCCGCGCGGGCGCGCGCGGCGAGTGAGGCATCGGCCCAGCGCGGCCGCCCGAGCACTGCAGCCAGACAACCTGCGCCAAGATCGGTTGCCGTAGAGCAGGCCGGGTGGCTGGTGGCGAGCATGCCGGCATCGCTGGCCTGCACCTGCATGTCGGCGGACGACAGCCCTTCGGCTGCCAGCATCGCGTGCAAGGCATCGTGCGATGCAACACGTTCGTCGAAGTTAACCCAGCCGCAAAGTACTCGTCTTGATGTCATCGCTCTAAAATGCCCAAACCCATCGGAATGGCCACTATGGTAGCCGAGGTTGCAAGCGGGCAAGTGCGGCACGAATCACTCGGGATCAAGTTCATGGCGATGCGCATCAATGGCTGGTGGAGAGCGGGCATGCCCGGCGCGGGTGTCGTATGCGCTGTGGCGCTCCTGCTTGGCGCCGAGGCGCTCCTCCATTCGGATGTATTCATGCATCGATTGCGCTCGGTGTTCGCGGTAGGTCGGGCGTATGACAAAGTTCTGTATGTGGAGCAGCAAGCTCCTCGCATGCTCGTGTTGGGCAACAGCCGAGTGGATAACGCGATCGATCCGCGCACGCTGGGTGCTGCTTTCGCTGCGGGGCGCGGCGGCTTCAACCTGGGCTTGCCGGGGGCCAATGCGAGCGCCTTGCTTGGGATCGCCCATCGGTTTGACGAGCGCGGTTTGTTTGGGCGCGGAAAGGTCGAGCGCGTGCTGATCGGGCTGGACGAGAGCCTGCTCCACGCCGGGGATGCGCTTGGCTATGATGTTTTCTTTGGTCAGCCGGATATATGGGAAGAGGGCGCGCAGGCCTATCTGCGCTCAACGTTGAGGCTGTGGGGCTACGCCGATAACCTGAAACAGTTGCGTGAGCCGGCGAAGCTGGTCCAGTTCGCGACAGCGCTGACGGAGGAGGTCGAACCAGTCGGGGGCGGGGCCGCCGAGCGGCTCGGGTATCGCCCCGGGTTTGGCGACAACCAGGACGCCGGGCAGGTGGCGCGCCAGGAAGCGGGCTCCACCCATCCGCCGGACCCGAAGGTGGTTGCGGACTTCTGGAGCTTGCTCGACCTCCTTGAACGACGGCAGGTGAGCGTTGTGGTCGTCTTTCCCCCCTTGCTCAACCGCCGTGTGCTCTACCTTGAGGGTGCGCACCCCGCCTCATCGCCCTACCTTGCCTTGCGTCGGGAGTTGCTCGCACGAGGGGTTCCAATGTTCGCTTTGTCCGCCGATCTGAAGCTGCCGCCTGAAGGTTTCGTCAACGCGGGTCATCTGAACGATCTGGGGGCCCAGTATTTCAGCCGTGCACTCGGGCGGGCGCTCTCGGGAGGAACGCACGGCGAGGTGGAGCGGGTGGGCGCACTATGATCTTCAGTAGCGCGAGCTTCATGCTCTTCTTCATCGCGGTGCTGGCAGTGTACGCTGGTGCGCGTACGCCGGGGCAGCGGGCGGGCGTACTGCTGGCGGCCAGCATTCTGTTCTACGCGAGCTGGAAGCCGATCTACCTGTTGCTGATCGGTCTTTCCGTCACGGCCAACTGGTATGCCTACAGGGCCATGCTGAAGACGCGATCCCGTGCGTTGCTAACGGTCGTGATCGTCGCTGATCTCGGGGTGCTCGCGGGCTTCAAGTATCTTGGGCTGATCATCGAGTCCGCCTTGTGGGTGGCCAGCGCCGTAGGTGGCGAGGTGGTCGTTGCACGGCCGGGCTGGATCGACTGGGTGCTGCCACTGGGAATCAGCTTCTATACGTTCCAGATGCTCAGTGCAATGATCGACGTCTATCGTGGTGACTGCACGAAAGAGATCGGCTATCGAGACTGGTGTCTTTACGTCACGTTCTTCCCGCAACTCATTGCCGGCCCCATCCTGCACGTTCATGAGTTGGTCGAGCAGTTGCAGACCCTCAAGCCGATCGCTTGGGACAACCTCAGGATAGGGGCCTTCATATTTGTCGGTGGCCTGATCAAGAAGGCGCTTTTTGCTGACAACCTGGGGCCGGTTGTCGATGACCTCTATGCCCATCCAGAGCGTCTGGACCTGATGCGGGCTTGGCTGGCCACGCTTGCCTTCGGGATGATGATCTACCTGGATTTCTCGGGCTACAGTGAGATGGCGCTTGGGCTCGCGCGCATGTTCGGGGTCGTCTTGCCGCTGAACTTCCAGTTCCCCTACATCAGCCGCAACCCGTCCGAGTTCTGGCGCCGGTGGCACATCACCTTGTCCCGCTGGCTACGCGACTACCTCTATGTCTCGCTTGGCGGCAACCGGGGCGGGCGCTTCGATACGTATCGCAACCTCATGCTGACGATGTTGCTGGGCGGTCTGTGGCACGGCGCCAACTGGACCTTCGTGTTCTGGGGGTTCCTGCATGGTGCTCTGTTGGTGCTCAATCGCCTGCTGAACAATGCTCTGCGGCTGTTGGACGTCCGCGAGGGGGGCAGGCTTGACCGCCTGGTCTCTCTCATGGGTTGGCCGGTCATGTTCGTCACCGTACATTTCACCTGGGTGTTCTTTCGTGCGCCGACCTTTGCCGATGCATGGCAGATCTGTGTGGCGATGATGGGGCTGGCGGAACCGGTCGTGCTTGCGCCTGTACGTCTCTATCAGGCGCTGGGCGTCCTGTCGACGGTCGTCTTCGTTCTGCTCGAGCCCCGGATCGTCGATGTCTGCCGGCGCCGAGGGATTGACTGGTGGTGGCGGGTACCGTTTCTGCTGCGCGGTACGGCATACGCATCGCTTGTCATTGCGCTGGTGACGCTCGGCGGGCCGACGCAGAAGTTCATCTATTTTGATTTCTAGTGTTTCTGACTTGCCGGACAAATGTACGCTTTTCTCCTGATTGCCGGTTTCTCTTTGCTTGCAGCATGGGTGTTGTTTTTTTTCGCGAACCGCGACCTGCTGCTGCGACTGTGGCGCGAGCCCACATTGCTGCGGCCGGTGCTGATCGTCGAGAGCGACGACTGGGGGCCGGGGCCAGAGGCGGATGCGCAAGCGTTGCAGCGCATCGCAGCAATACTTGCGCGAGTGCGCGACCGGGAGCATCGGCCTGCGGTGATGACGCTCGGTGTCGTGCTGGGAAAGCCCGATGGCGCGGCCATTCTCGCCGACGACTGCGGACACTATCACCGTAGCGGCCTGGGCGAGGCACGCTATGCGCCGATCGTGGGGGCCATGCGGCAGGGCTGTGAAATGGGGGTCTTCACACTTCAGCGCCATGGTCTTGAGCACTGCTGGCCTGAGTCGCTGCTTGTGCGTGCCCGTCAGGACGGCGTGCTGCGCGCATGGTTGGCGGACCCCGAGGCACGCAGCGAGGCCTTGCCGCCCACGCTGCAGAGTCGCTGGGTGGACGCCGGAACGCTTCCGAGCCGCCCCTTGCCGGAAGCGGAGGTCCGGCGTGCGGTCATGGACGAAGCGGAGCTCTTTCTGACCCTGTTCGGCATTTGTCCCCCGGTTGCCGTGCCGAATACCTTTGTGTGGGACGACGCGGTCGAGCGTGCCTGGGTGCAGAGTGGGGTACGTTGTGTCGTCACATGCGGGCGTCAGTACCAGGCGCGTGGCGCGGATGGCACGCTCTCGGCATCCGCGCGACGTATCGTCAACGGAGAGTCGGGGCAGAGCGGTGTGCGCTACCTTGTGCGAGATGCCTACTTCGAGCCGATCCGCGGCCACCGCGCGGAGCAGGTGTGGGAAGCTGTGGCGCGGCGCACCGCCCTGGGACGACCCACCCTGCTCGAGACGCATCGGGAGAGCTTCATCGACGCTGACCATGGCGACACCGCGCTGGCCGAACTGGAGCGAGCACTTGCTGGCGTCGTCGAGCGTCACCCCGACGTGTGCTTCATCAGCACGGAGCGGCTGGCCGACGCCTATGCCGATCGGCAGCATGCGCTGTGGCAGCGCAGCATGCGTGCACGCAGCGTGACATTCCTGCGCCGTTTGCTTGCCGAGGCAGGCCTGTCGCGTCCGCTCAAGTTGTGCGGGCTCTACTTCGTGTTGCCGATGGCCGTGCGACTGCTGGCCGCCGTGACTCCGTCCGCAGCGGGTCGGCACTGAGGGTGTTAGCATCCGCCTCGCCGCACTGGAAACCATCATGCAAAAACGCTATCTGGTCCTGACCGAACTCTTTCTGCCGACCAAGGGAGGCACGGCCGTATGGTTCGACGAGGTCTATCGCCGCCTCGGCGGCAAGGACATCCACATCGTCACCGCGGATGTGCCGGGCGCGGAGGAGTACGACCGCGATCACCCGAACTCCATTCACCGGCTGTCGCTCAAGCGCGTACCCTGGCTGAAGCCGGAGTCGCTGCTGATGTACCTGCGCTTCTTCTTTACCTCGCTATGGCTGGCATTGACCCACCGTTTCGACGCCATCCATGCTGGCCGCGCATTGCCCGAGGGCCTGGTGGCGTGGCTGGTCGCACGCCTAACCCGCCGGCCGGTGGCGATCTACGCACATGGCGAGGAGCTTACCGGCTGGGGGCGGGGCAACAAGTACAGGGCCATGCGCTTTGCGCTGCGCCATGCGGACAAGGTGATCGCCAACAGCGACTTCACCCACGACACCCTGGTGGAGATGGGGGTCGCGCCCGAACGCATCGAGGTGATTCATCCCGGTGTCGATACCGAACGCTTCCGGCCCGGGCTGCCTTTTCAGGATCTGCGCGACAGCCTGGGGCTGGCCGATGGGGTGAGACTCATCCTGTCGGTGGGCCGCTTGAGCCGGCGCAAGGGCTTCGACACTGTGATCCGCTGCCTTCCCGCTGTACTCGAGGCCGGGGTGGACGTGCACTACGCCGTCATCGGCATCGGCGAGGATCGCGACTATCTAGCCGGCCTGGTTGACGAGTGCGGTGTGGGCGGGCGCGTGCACCTGCTCGGTCATGTGCCCATGGACGATCTGCCGCGCTGGTACAACGCCTGCGACCTTTTCGTCCTCGCCAATCGGGATATCGAAGGCGATACCGAAGGCTTCGGAATTGTTTATATTGAAGCGGCGGCGTGCGGTAAGGCCGCGATTGCCGGCCGCGCGGGTGGGACGGGTTCAGCCGTGCTCGACGGCGTGACGGGGCTGAGGGTAGAGACGAGCAACCTTGACGAGTTGCAGCAGGCGATCTGCCGCTTGCTGGGGGACAGCGGATTCCGTGACACGATGAGCGCGGCCGCGATGGAGCGCGCGCACGCTATGCTGAGCTGGACTGCGGTGGCTCAGCGGACCAGCGCCTTGAACTTGCGCAGCTGAGGGTGATGAGGGTCATGATCAGGAACTTGATTGGTTTTCTTGGTGTGGGGCTCGTGCCCGTCCTGCTTTCGCCAGCGATGGCGCAGTGGAACCCCGGCGGAACGCCGGCGGAGCAAGCACAGTTGCCGCAAGTGTGTGCAGTCAAGCTCCGCAACGATGATCGCAGCGCGGAGGGGCAGCGCTACCTTGCTCAGTTCGGTGCCGACAACTGGGTGCACATGCACCATTACTGCTATGGGAGGGTCTTTCTTCTCCGTGCGGCCCAAGCGTCGGCGAAGCGGGATCAGGACTATCAGCGTTCGCTGGCCGTGAAGGAGTTCTCCTATGTGCTCAAGGCTGCGAAACCCGATTTCTGGATGCGCCCGCAACTCAATCTCGAGCTTGGCCGGGTTCACCTGCTACTGGGGCAGGCTGCGCAGGCGACGGCGCTTTTTTCCGACGCGATCCGGCTTAATCCTCACTATCAGCCGGCCTACCTGGCGTTGATATCCGAACTTCGCAGCAAGGGACAACAAGCTACTGCGCTCACTGTTGCAGAAGAGGGGCTCAGGCACCTCCCAAACTCAGCCGAGCTCAAGAAGCTGTATTTCGATCTCGGCGGCAAGGAGCCTTTGCCCACGCCTGCCAGAGCGGCGACCACGGGTCGGGGGGCGGGTCGAGATGCATCGCCCGAAGCGACTCGCGCTGACACCAGTCAGGCCGAGTCTGCCGCAACGGAGCGCAAGGAGGCGGGTGACAGCGAGGTGGCCGAGGAGAATGCGCCGAGCGAGGCGCCCCCAGCCTCGTCGGGGCAATCGAGGAACTGCCGATTTTGTCCGCCCGATGAGGTCGAGGAGCGTTGGCGCGAAGGGTTTCGCAACTAGCGCGGCGGGCATGGCAGTTTGACCGGCCAGTCAATTCCATGATGGATCGAGTGAGATGAGCGTTCCGATTCGAATCTCGGTGGTCGTTCCGGTCTATCGCTCACAGGAGACGCTGCCGCACCTTCATCGACGCCTGCTGGTTGTTCTCGAAGAGCTGGGAGAGACCTTCGAGATACTCTTCGTTGAGGATTGTGGTGGCGACGATTCCTGGGCTGTCATTGAGGCGCTTGCCGCCGCGGACGCCAGGGTGCTGGGTTTGCGCCTTGCGCGCAACTACGGCCAGCACAACGCCCTGTTATGTGGTATCCGGGCCGCACGCGGCGAGTGCATCGTCACTCTTGATGACGATCTGCAAAACCCCCCTGAGGAGATTCCGCGCTTACTTGCCAAGCTGGATGAGGGCCATGACGTCGTGTACGGTGCGCCTCGGGCCGAGACGCACGGTTTTCTGCGCGACCAGGCTTCCCGGATCACCAAGCTTGCGCTGCAGGGGGCGATGGGGGTGGAGTCGGCCAGCAAGGTGAGTGCGTTTCGGGTTTTTCGGACTCGTCTGCGCGAGGCGTTCGCCGCCTATCGAAGCCCATCGGTCAATATCGACGTGTTGTTGACCTGGGGTACCACGCGATTCGCTGCCGTACAGGTTCGGCAGGATGAGCGGGCCATCGGTGACTCGGGCTATACGCTGAGGAAGCTCTTCAATCATGCACTCAACATGATGACGGGCTTTTCGGTGTTGCCGCTTCAGATCGCAAGCGTGCTGGGAATTGTCTTCGGCGCCTTGGGCTTTCTCGTGCTCTTCTATGTGTTGCTGCGTTATCTGGTCGATGGCAGCGCGGTGCCGGGCTTCCCTTTCCTCGCATCGATCATCGCCATATTCTCGGGGGTCCAGCTCTTTGCGCTCGGGATCTTTGGCGAATATCTGGCGAGAATGCATTTTCGTTCGATGGAGCGCCCGCCCTACGCGCTGATGTCGACGACGCGCATGCCTGCCGATACGGAGGCCGGCTGTGGACAACGTGAGTGAGTCGCGCAGATCTGCTCTTCTACATGGGGAGATCACTGCCGGCCCGCTTCGCCTCGTCTGGGCGGAGGCGCCGTGGGATACGGTGGTACTTGGTCATCCTGTCGTGCAGATTTCGCGGATCGAGGCCGACCTCGGTGCAAGAGCGGACGATCTCGCACCTTTCGTCGTCGCATGCGAGGCGGGTGGCGTTGAGTTGGCAAGTTGCCGCCTGGCGCACGATCGCTTGCGCGAGTCCATGCTGCTCGAGGAGATCGGTTTTCGCTTCATCGAAATGGTCTACCAGCCCGAATTCGCCTGCTCGGAATGGACACAGACAGGCGATGAGAGGGGGCTGGAACTTGTCCTTGCATCGGCACGTGATCTTCCGGCGATCGTCGAACTGGCTGGCACCGCCTTTGGCTGCGAGCGTTTCCACATGGATCCCAGACTGCCGTCCGGTCTGGGTGACCTGCGTTACCAGAACTGGGTGCGCAACTGCCTGGAGCATCCTTCGCAGCGCCTGTATGCGCTTAGAGAGGCCGGGGACCTGGTGGCGTTCTTCGTCGTCGAGATGCTCGTCGACGGTACCTGCTACTGGCACTTGAATGCTGTCTCGCCAGCACGGCAAGGCATGGGCTATGGGCTGCGAGCCTGGCGGCAGATGATGCATCAGGCGTTCAAGGATGGGGCGCGTCGGGTGCGTACTAGCTTCGTCGCGCGGAACCACCGTGTGCTGAACCTATACGCACGGTTAGGTTTCGTGTTCCCCGCGCCATCGATGACCTTCCACTGGGTGCGCAGCGCATGAGCGGTCGTGTCGCACTGCGCCAGTTTCTTCGTTATGCCACGGTAGGCCTGGTTTCCAACGCAATTCTTTACCTCGCATATCTTGGGCTCACTGCCTTGGGTGTCGAGGCCAAGCGCGCAATGACGCTGCTCTATGTCCTGGGCGTGCTGCAGACCTTTGGCTTCAACAAGCGTTGGTCGTTTGCCCATGGGGGTGTGCGGGGCACTGCCTTCGTTCGCTACGCCATATCCTATGCACTCGGCTATGTGATGAATCTCGGCGGTTTGCTGGTATTCGTGGACGTACTCGGATATCCGCACCAGATCGTCCAGGGGCTGTTCATCCTCGGGTTGGCGATGTTGCTGTTCCTGCTGCAGAAGTACTGGGTCTTCAGACCGCTGACCGTCTCCACGCAAACGACCGGGCCACTGCCATGAACATCCCCTTCAACAAGCCCCACATGACGGGCAAGGAACTCTGGTACATCGCCCAGGCACATGCCAATGGACACCTCGCTGGCGATGGGCGCTTCACCGGCCTGTGTTCGCGCTGGCTCGAGGCTCGCACCGGCGCTTCCAAGGCCTTGTTGACCCATTCATGCACTGCAGCGCTGGAGATGGCCGCCATCCTGGCCGATCTTCAGCCTGGTGATGAGGTCATCATGCCCTCTTACACCTTCGTTTCGACGGCCAACGCTTTCGTGTTGCGTGGGGCCGTACCTGTTTTCGTCGATGTTCGCGCCGACACCCTGAACATCGATGAGCAACTCATCGAGGCAGCCATCACGGCGCGCACGCGGGCGATAGTCCCTGTCCATTACGCAGGTGTCGGTTGCGAGATGGATGCGATCATCGATATCGCCCGCCGCCATGAGCTCCTGGTGATCGAGGATGCTGCACAGGCGGTCATGGCGAGCTACAAGGGCCGACCGCTGGGTGGTATAGGCGACATGGGGGCGCTGTCCTTTCATGAGACCAAGAACATCATTTCCGGGGAAGGGGGGGCGCTGCTCGTCAATTCGGTGCATCACGCCGCGCGAGCCGAGATCGTGCGCGAGAAAGGCACCAACCGTTCGCAGTTCTTCCGTGGCCAGGTCGACAAATACACCTGGGTCGACATCGGCTCATCCTACCTCCCGGGGGAACTGATTGCGGCCTTCCTGTGGGCTCAGATGGAGGAAGCTGACAGCATCACCCGGCGCCGGCTGGGCATTTGGGAGACCTACCATCATGGCTTCGCCGAAGCCGAGCGCCAGGGTCGCCTCCGGCGCCCGGTGGTCCCTCCTCACTGCGCACACAATGCCCACATGTATTACCTGCTGCTGCCCGAGCTGGACGTACGCACCGCCTTCATCGAGCGCCTGCGCCGCTTGGGCATTCACTGCGTGTTCCACTACATCCCCCTGCATGATGCGCCGGCGGGTCGCCGCTTCGGGCGACCGCACGGCACTTTGGCGGTGACCGAGGATGTCGCCAAGCGGCTGGTCCGCCTTCCCGTATGGTTGGGCATGGAGGACGAGCAGGCCGGGATCATCGACCAGGTCCTCGCCGCGCTTTGAAGCGCTCATCCCAGAGATCCGGCTGTGCGCAGGATGTGCGATCGCATCTTGCGGATGGAGCCGGTGGCCATCTTTTCAAGCGCCTGCTCTGGCTGGCGCTCGTGGGCGCAGTCGTGATCGTCGCGTTCGCCCGCACTCCGCTCGGGGATGTGCACTGGGACTCACCGATCTATCTATACCAAGCCAAGCGTTTTGCCGAGACGCCGTATGTTCATGACATTGCTGCGAGTTCCAGGCAGATCGTCGCCCAGATCGCGGGAAACTGGCCAGAGGATGAGGGCTATTCGGAAGCCTACTGGCGGGCCAGTCGTCTGGGCCACATCGCGATCCTGGGCGTGCTTGTCGATGCGCTCGGGAGCACGGCGAACGCGGTTCTCGCCGCGCATTGGCTGTTTGTCATCGCGATGCCGCTTGGCTTGTTCGCGTGGTGCCGGGTTGCCCTGCTTGCGGGGAGACTGATCGACCCGGATGAACGGCTCGGGCTTGGCCTGTGCTTCTCTGCGCTCCTCTTCGTTCTTTCGGATATCTACGCCTACCTGAGTGGCAATCTGGTCAGCGAGGTGATCAGCTTCGGCCTGGGGGGGGCGGCGGTGTGGGCGCTGCTGGCGGCCGTAAGCACTGGCGCCGTGATGCTGGCGGCGGTCTCGGGCGTGCTCGCCGTGCTGGGTTACATGGTCCGGGTGGAGAGCGTCTGGGCATGGTTGGCATTCATGCTCGCCTTCCTGGCGTTCTCACCGGCGCAGCCGGCACGCCAGACGCTGCTAGGCTGCTACGTCATCGCGGGCGCGGTGGCGCTGCTCGGTTATGCACTCTACGCCTGGTTTTTCCATCCTCTGGCGGACCCGCGCCACTACCTCGAGTTTGCGGGCAGCCTGGTGAACAGGGCCAGGAGCGGAGTGCATCCGTTGAATCTCGTATTCGTGGTCGGTGGCATGCTATGGCTTGGCGCTGCGCTCGCCCTTGCCTTGTTCGTCAGATCGCCCCTGGTGCGCTTTGGCGGGCTATGGCTCCTGCTTGCAGGGCTTCCTTCCTGGTGGTTGGTCGCGGCAGGCTCCGAGGTGCAGACGCGAATGTTGATCGGTCTGGTGCCACCTCTGGTTCTGCTGTCTGCGCTTGGATGGTGCTGGGTGTTTGGAGGCTGGCGCACGCCGATGCGGCGCGGGATGCTAGGTGCCACCTTGGTGCTGCTCTTGATCGTGCGGCCGCCCGTCTACGGTTGGCTGGTCGAGCAGCCGGGTGTGTGGCGTATCCAGCGACTCGGTGCTGCCATGTTCGTGCCGAAGTACGAGCGCATCGATTACCAGCCGCAGGCGATGGCAGTGATCAGCGCGCACGTTTTCGATGCGCAGGCCGTGCCGACGGTTCTGCTGCGCGGCGTGACGGTACAGCAGGAGTACCTCAACCTGATTCGCTTCTTCGGACCCTCCTACTCGAGTGATGCACGCCTTGCGCTTGTAGGGGATCCCACCAATCCGGGCGCCTGCGAGCACAAGCTTGACCGCCCTGATGAACCAGTCCGCTTCTGCACTGGCTTTGCAGGAGAATCCGCGTTGCCTGAAGCAGTGGAGGCAGGGCGTGTATTCAATCTGAGGCGCGATCAGGTCGCGCCCTTGCTGGGCGCTACCGAGCGTTTGCGGGCGGGCGGTTTCGTGCTTGAGCACCTTGGTCGCTGACCTCCCCCGCCGCGGATGCGAAAGGGGGCTGTGGCCCGAGCCTGCTCTCAGCCCGCTTCGGCAGGATCCAACTCCAGGCGTCGATCTTCCCGAAGGGCCGGGTCGTTTGCCATCCAGGCGTGCAACTCGCCCCAAAGCCGCACGACTTCCTCGGGATACTTCGCCGCCACGTCACTCGTGCATCCCGGGTCGGCTGCGACGTTGTAGAGGCTGAGCTTGCGACCGGACTCCAGCGGCTGGTAGACGAGTTTCCAGGGACCGTCGCGTACCATGCGGTCCTTTGCCACCACGACCTCTTGCTGGTAGTGCGCCCGGATGGCGAGGCTACCCGAGTCGGGGTCGGGAATGTCGAGTAGTTCGAGCAGGTTGGGGTAGCTGAGGTGGCCTTCGGGGAGCCCAGGTACAGGCGCAATCCATATCCCGGTCTCGTTGAACGCCTTCAGGTGCAGGTCAGTGGTCGGGTCGGCGATGGTCGGCACGAGCGAGACGCCATCGCAGCCAACGGAGGGCGCGTCGAGCAGTTCGAGCAGGGTTGGCATGATGTCGACGCTGCGTACGACCTGGTCGATGCGCTGCCCACGCGCTTGCTTGGCGTCAACGACGACCAGCGGTACTCGCGCACTGAAGTCGCCGAGCGCCGAGTTGCCCTGTCCCCAGGTGCCATGCTCGAAGAACTCCATGCCGTGGTCACTGTAGAGGACGATGACGGTGTTCTCGGCGAGCCCGCTGGCCTCGATCTGTCGCATCAGACGTCCGACCTCGTCGTCGAACTGTGCGACGCAACCGTCATAGAGGTCGAGGATCTGGTCGAGGTCGAACTCCTCACGAGGTTCGCCCTGACGGCGGATGATCTCGAACGGCTCGGTCAGGCGAGCCATGGCAAATTTCGATGCGCCGGAATAGGCTGGGTCGGAGAACCGCGTGTAGTAGGGGTGCTCGGACGCGAACGGCGGGTGGGTGGTGGAGTAGAAGATGTTGAGCAGGAAGGGTTCGCTGGTGTTGGCAAGCCTCGTCAGAGTGCGGCGCGCACGGCGGCCGAGCATGCCGGTCTGGGGAACGCCGCCAAGGTAGTGGATCTCGGGAAGCAACTGACGGCCGAGGCGGTTGTGCAGGAACAGTGACAGAAACAGTCGAATGTCCTTTGGACCCTGGCGGACCAGATACTTCAGGTTCCATTGGTCGGCGGGCAGGTCCGTGATGTCGAAGCCGAAGTCGAACTTGCCCAGGTCGGCCCCGCACCAATCCGAGACCGCCGCGGTGCGATATCCGAGGGCTCGCAACACGTTGGGCAGTGTCTTGTCCTTGAGCCGCGTCTCGGCCTCCGTAACATAGTTGTCGCGTACGCCATGGTGGTGGGGCCAGGTCCCCGTGAACAGGGAGATCAGGCTGGGGGCGGTGCGGGCGCAGGGAACGTAACAGGCGCTGAACAGCGCCCCCTGTGCGGCGAGCGCGTCGATGTGGGGCGTGATCGAGACTCCGTCGCGCTGTGCGCCGATGCGGTCTGCACGCAGGGTGTCGCTGCCGATCATCACCACGTTTCGTCGCCCGCTTGACGCCGTCGTGCGTGCGTGAGCGCCGTCCGGCTCCCAGATCGCATAGAGCAGAAGCGCGATGTAGCCGCATGCGGCGAGCAGCAGGGTGCCGGCGTCGGCCGCACTGTCCTGGTGGTAGCGCAGCACGGCAAGCGCGCTTACCAAGGCGATGCCGGAAAACAGCACGATGCGGGCGATCAGGTCCAGGCCGCGGCGGGACAGTGCTCGCCACAGGCGATGGATGCGCACGGTGCGGTACTGCCAGGATGCGATGACCAGCCCTGGGTTCAGCGAAAGTGCCCGGCAGCCGGCATACACTGTCGCGAGCGCAAGGGTCAGCGCGCCCCCGGCTGCGGTCGACCACAGTGGCGGTTCGCGCCCCATGGCTTCGGCCGCGCTGATCCAGAGCGCCGCGCCGGGGAAAGCCCAGAATGCCGCAACACAAAGTGACGCAAATGCCAGGCGTGCGAGCGCGAAGACGATGTAGTTGCGGTAGCGGTTGACGATCTCGTCGCGCAGCCCGGGGCCGGTGCGCGAGAAATCGCGCACCGACTTGACCACGAGCAGCGCTGCAGTGAAGGCGCCAACGAGTCCGGATGCGAATGCAGCCTCGCCCAGCCAGTCCCGCCCCAGCATCGCCGCCAGGGCGAGCGCGGTGGCGGCGATCGCCAACAGGCTGGCCGACAGGTATTCGGCACCGAGCATCGGCAGTGCCGCCCGTTTGCGCCGCCGCCGGTGCTGGTCGCGGATGCCCGAGATCTCGCCCAGCGCGGACGACAGCCGGACCAAGTAGAAGCGGCGTGCCTGCAGACGCCACGACAGCGCGAGACCGGCGGCGTAGCCTGCGGCCTTGCGCCACATGTAGCGCGGTACGCGTTCGAATTCCGCACGGACGCGCGTGACCGACTGCGAACGCTGGAAACCCTTGCGCGCCACATACGAGAGGGTCAGCCGCTCGCTGTCCACATAGTGGTACTGGAGGATTGCGGGCACGTAATGCAGACGCGTACCGTTGCGCAGTGCGCGCAGGATCCAGTCTGCGTCCTCGGAGCCGCCAAGGTCGTGCCCGGTAGGGCCGAGTTCGATTGCGAACGGGCCAGTCCGTGCGATCACCGCCAGGCGTGCGACCAGATTGCCTCCGCCGGGGATGGGGCCGTCGACATCGATTGCGAAGTCATCCTGGCCCTGGTCGTAGCGCGGTACGGGTAACGGGTAGATTCGGTAGGGGCCCTCGTCGTGCACCCAGGCGGGCTCGGTGCCGTCCCAGTCGGGGACGATACGGCCACAGAAGAGGTCGGCCTCCGGCCAACTGCTTGCTGCTCCGGTGATCGCCTCCAGATAGCTCGCGTCCACCCGGTGGTCGTCGTCCACAAAGGCCACCAGTTCGTCCTCGAGCAGAGGGAGCGCACGGTTCAGCGCGTGAGACTTGCCCGGCGTAGGCTCGGCGACCCAGGTGAGCGGCAGGCCGCCGTCGGGGTTTGCGCCGCGAGCCGTCAGAAACGCGTGCGTGCCATCAGAGCAGGCGTTGGCGACCACGAACAGGCGGAACCGCCATCCCGCGGGCTGTGTTGCGCCATCCAGCGATGCGATGACGCGAGAGAGCAGATCCACCCTGTTGTGGGTGCAGATCAGGATGGTGAGGGTGTTCGGCGCGGGGCGTTCAGGTTTCACAGTCTCGCTCCGGTGATCAAAGCCAGGGCGATCCCCGCCACCAGTCTCCCATGGCTCAGGGGGGCGAGCATGAGGGCGCGTGCAAGATCGGCGAGTGCTGCGCCACGATCTCCCTCGCGGCACGCCCACTTGGCGTAGTCGCACAAGGTGCCTGCGTAGAGTGCGCGCCAGTAGGCGCCGCGCTTGTTGGCCGGCAGGAGGTGGCGGTTCTTGCGCGTCATTGCCAGTGCGCCCGCGCGCATTCGCTTGCGGTTCCGGCTGACGCTGCCCGGACGCTTGAGGACCACCACCAGGGCTTCGGGAATGCATGCAAAGCCGCCACGTGCAGCGAGGCGGATCCACAGGTCTGTATCCTCCGCACCGAACAGGGTCTCGTCGAAACCGCCGAGCGCTTGTACGAGTTCGCGCCGCGCCAGCACCGATGAGGCGCCGCCAGCAATCAGCGCGTGGGCGGCGAAGACCTCGGTGACCGAGGCGGTGCCATTGCCCTGGCAGGCCCAGGCGCCGACCACCTGACCGTCGGGAGCCTCCAGGGTTGCGGTGGCTGCGCAGAACGCAAGTTCGGGCCGATTGTCCAGTAGCGCGACCTGGCGCTCGAGCTTGGCTGGCAACCAGCGATCGTCCGCATCAAGGAAGGCGAGGTAGCGTCCGCGTGCGTTGCGGATGCCGGCATTGCGCGCACTGCTCATGCCGCCGTTCGGCTGTGATACGACAAGCAGCGCATCGCCGTAGCTGCGCAGGATCTCGGCCGTGTCGTCGGTGCTGCCGTCGTCGACGACGATCAACTCGAAGTCCGGGAAGCTCTGCGCCAGCACGCTGTCGATCGCGTGCCGGATGCACCACGCCGCATTGAAGGCAGGGATGACGACGCTGACCGTCGGTTCAGTCGTCGATTGCATAGCCCAGTTCGCACATGAGTGGAGCGATGGTCGGCAGGATGCGCTCGATCGCCCGAGGGTTGCTCTCCTTCCACTTCTGCCTCTTCGGCGCACCCTTCACGATGCTCGTCGGACGCCCGGAGAGGTTGGCGCAATGCGCTTGCATGCGTGCATCGAAGGGCAGGTCCAGGCGCTCGAACACGGAGCGGAACATCTCGACCGGGTGCTCGAAGATATCCTCGTAGCGCACCTGTACCCACTGCGCAGCCGGCACGTCGCGTGCCGCATCGAGGGCGAGCCGGTTGGCACTGAGCCACTGGAATGCGCAAACCTCCTCGAGGCTGGCCTGGTTGTAGTCACGCCAGCCGGGCGGGAGGAAGAAATGCCATTCGCTGAACTCTCCATCATTGATCGCTACAGGCACGGGTGAGGGGCCGAAGAACTTCTCCAGGCCGAAACCGCCGTCGCTGCGGCCCAGGCGCCAGCCGTCGATCATCGAGCTGATGTTGTCGCGCCCGTCACGGTGGATGAACACGAACCTTGCCTGCGGGAAGAGCTTGTGCAGGTAGCCCACGCGCAGCGTGTTGATGCAGGTCTTGTCGAGCACCGGGCCGGCACCGAGGCGGGCGTAGAAGTAGGCGAGCGCACGTTGGCGGTGCTCGGGGTCGGCCTGCTCGGGGCCTGCCGCCTCCGAGATCCAGCCGTTGTTATTCGGCCCGTAGAGTCCGTTCCAGAACTGCGGCAACTCATAGTCGAAGTGCAGGAAGTGCCCGCCCGCCGCGAGCGTCTCGAAGGTGATGGTGGTGCCCGAGCGCGAGCAGCCGATTACGAAGACCGGATCGGGCATGTCCGGGTGTGCGAGCGCGTAGTAATGCTCCCTGGCACGCCAGCGCAGCCATTGCACGTTCTTGGCGCGGATCTCGGGGTCGAGCAGTTTGTGCAGGTGGGGAAGCCTGAGTGAGGGCATCGGGGCAGGTTCGATCAGGTGTACGGGGTGGGCGGGGTGACGACTCAGCCGCGGTCGCGTATCCAGCCGAGAAGGAAGCCGCAGAAATAGGCTGCGTTCATCTCGAGCCGCAGCGATTGGTCAGCGCCTGAGCCCAGCCTGCGCCCGACTGCGCGACCGAGGGCGCGCAGCCATTGGGCGAACAGGTAAGGGGGGGGGATGCGCCGGCCGCTTCCGCGCTTGGCTGCGCCTTCGCTGCGCCCCTGGCGGAAATGCAGGTCGAGGAAGTAGCCGCGGCGCAGCTTGGGCGTCTGGATGCGGTGGTGAATGATCGCCTCCGGCACCCAGCGCACCCGGCAGCCGTGTGCCAGCAGGCGGCGGTAGATCTCGGTGTCCTCGCCGCCGATGTTTGCCTTGCCCATGCGCCCGAGACGGGCGTCAAAGTCTCCGATGGTGCCAAACACGCTGCGACGGAAGGCGAAATTGCCGCCGAAGATCGGTGTGCCGGGAGCATCCAGCCAGCGCGCCGCGCCATGGTCGAGCTTGCCGAGGAAGCCGAGCAACTCGTCCTGCAGCCAAGGCGGGCGCACGCCGTCCTCGAAGAACACCTCTATGCGGCCGCCGAGTGCATCCGGCCGCCACTCCTGCATCGCGCGTTCGTAGGCGCACAGCCAGTCCGGGTCGGGGGTTTCGTCGTCGTCCATGAACAGCAGGTATTCACCGCGTGCCTCGCGCAGCGCCCGATTGCGCGCGTTCGAGAGCCCGAGGCGCTCTTCGCGCACGACCCGCACAGCGATACCGGCAGGATGCCAGCCGTTGTCTGCGAGAAGCAACGGTGTGCCGTCCGTGCTGCCATTGTCGATGACGAGCATTTCCCAAGGCTGCTCGGTAGGATGCAGCCCGGCGAGGGTCTTGAGCGTGCGCTCCAGGCGGTCCGCATGGTTATGGGTGCACAGCGCGACCGTGATGAAGGGGAGGGAAGGGTGCATGATCGCGGGTCAGTGTCGAATGCCGAGCCGGGCCAGGACCCTGTCGGCGTTGTAACGCCATGCAGCGATGAGGCGGCCATCGTTGCTGCCGAGTGTGATCTTGCGGCACAGCATCGCTGGCGTGTCGGTGCCGAACACGTCGAGTCGGCGGAGACGGAAGCGATGGACGTCGGGACGGTTGAATCCGGGCTGAACTGAAAACGCAGCACGGTAGCCGGCACCTTGCGCCTGCTCCAGCACGCGCTCGTCGTAGCGCCCATACGGGTAGGCAAGGTAGTCGACCGGCTCGCCGAGCAGCGTTTCCAGGTCGTGGCGGGCACCGGCGAGTTGGGCCTGCAAGGCGCCGTCGTCGAGTGTTGGAAGGTCGGCATGGTCGCGCGTATGGGAGTGGAAACTGAAGCCCTGAGCGCGCAGCGCGAGGATCTGTTCGCGATCCATCAGCGGGTAGGTATGGCCGTCCGGGTTGTGTTTCTCGCACCAGGCGTCGCGTTCGCCGATCAGGCCGCTGACGAGGAACACCGTTGCCGGCCATTCGAGCCTGCGCAGCACCGGGGCCGCGTGGTCATGCACGCCGGCGAAACCGTCGTCGAAAGTGAGCAGGAACGCCCCCTGCGGGAGGTCGCGCGTGCCGTCCAGCCAGGCAAAGAAGTCCTCTATCGAGACGGCCTTCCATCCGGCGCGTGCAAGCGCCTCCATTTGCGCAGCGAAGGTCTCCGGGCTCACGCAATACTTGCGCTCCCAGTCGTTATGTGCGGCGCCGATGCGGTGGTACATCAGGACCGGGACGCGTTGGGCGGGGGACGTCATGGTCGTGTTCAGCATGGGGGATGTGCGGGGTTGGAGTCTGGAGCGATGCCGAGGCGGGCATCGATCACGGCGAGTGCATCGGGTGCTGCGAGTTCATCGAACTTGAGCCCGAACGGCGCGCCCGAGCGCAGTGCTTGTTCGACCTCGTCGTTGTCGATCGTGGCGCCGCTGGCAGCATGCAGCTTAGGCCATTTGATGTAGCGCAGCACGTCATTGCAGATGCGCAGTTCCTTGTCGTTGGCCAGGATCGAAACGAAGAACGATTCGTCCGGATGCAACGCCCTGCGCGAGTATTGCGTCCACTCCGGATGGGCGTCGACGAATTCCAGGGTGCGCATGAGGGCGCGCCGGTTGAGGTTGAGAGTCTGCCGCCCCCCGCACAGCAGGAAGTCCTTGCCTATCGGGCGCTTCAGCCTGCGGATACCGAAACGGGTCGGGGCTCTGCGTGGCAGGGGAACGATGCGGAACAACGGCTGGGCTCTGTTGAAGACCTCCCGGCTACGCTCGAGCAGCCGCTGGAGGGTTTGTGGTACGCGGTGCATGTAGGGAAAGCGTGGCAGCCGATAGTAGGCGAACAGATAACGGCGCTCGGCCGTGCCCGGCGGCCACTGCACCGGATCGAAGGCGTCGAAATGGTGGATGAAGACGTCGTACTCCGAGCGCTGCAGAAAGGCCTCGAACTCGGAGAGCGGCTGCAGGGGATATGTGAGTCCGGTCAGCGTGCAGCACCAGTCAAAGTTGAGATTGGCGGCACACCAGCGCAAGCCATGCAGGTATTGCTCCACCTGCGAGAAGGCGCCCCACTCGCCGCGCACCGGATCAGGGATGAAGTGGATCCCGGCGATGCCCTCGAACATGCTCTGGTCGAGCGCTTCGCCACCCGGGTCATGGTGGATCGCGATCAGTGCGTTCGGGCTCAGTTGCCGGATAGCGCGTGCCAGGCGCACGATCTGCCGCGGCCGTTCGTGCGTGAAGATCAGATAAAGGGTTGGATCCGCGCTCAAGAGTTGCCTCCTGCAAGACGTACGATATGTCGAAACAGCGGGGCAGGAAGGGCGGCAGGCAGGATGTACTTGAGGTCGCTCGCTTGCCATGCGCCTTCACTCCATGCCGCCCGGAACAGTGCCTGCGCGTCGCCGAGGTCGCGCCGCCAGTAGGCGCGATAGGCCTCGCGGCGCAGGTAGCCTTGGGTGAGGTCGGCGAGTTTGGCCACCGGGATGTGGGAGACACGGTCGGGGTGCGCAGCGATGAAATCGCGCCGCACCTGCAGGGCGTCGAGGACCTGCTTCCAGCGCGTCTTGGAGATCTGCCCGCCGCTGTGCCAGCGGTAGAACGCCATCACTTCGGGTACGCGCACGATCTTCTGCGTGTGCGCATAGAGGCGGAGCCAGAGGTCGTAGTCCATTGCCGAGAAGCAGCGCTCCGAGAAGCCGCCGACCGCATCGATCGCGGCCCTGCGCACGAGTGCGGCGTGGATCGGCCATGGGCAGGTGCGCAGGAACTCGGCCGCAGTGTCCAGACTTGCGTAGTCGGGGGGAACATGCGGTGCCGTCCCCGGAGCGCCCTCGCCGACGTTCTGCCAGCCGCAGTAGGCGATGTCCGCCGCAGCCTCGTCGAGGGCGGCGGCAAGCTTTGCGAGGCAGTCGGGGCTAAGGTAGTCGTCGGCGTCCAGAAACGCGATCAGGCTTCCCTTGGCCTGGCGCAGGCCAAGGTTGCGCGCGGGGTAGGGGCCCTTGCGGTTCTGCTCCAATACCCGCATGCGCTGACCATGAGTCGTTGCCAGAGCTTGAAGAATTTCCCTGCTCGCATCCGTTGATCCGTCGTCGATCACGATCAGTTCGACGTTGCCGTGTGTTTGTCCCATCACGCACTCCACCGCCTCCTGCACGAAGGGCGCGGCGTTGTAGCAAGGCATGACCACGCTGATGCAGGCGCGGGCGGCGGACGGGAGCGGAGCAGATGTCGTTTCCATGGGGGCGGACAATAGGGGCGTGAACGTTTTCAGGGCTCAGTTGCGCAGCAGTGCCTTGCCTGACGGGTGGCGGCTCAGCAGCGTGAAGGCCCAGCGCCGGCTGTCCGACATGCGCGCTTGCCGGAGTGCGGGGACGGATTTCCATGCGTCCAGCCCGGGGTGGTGGCGCAGCCAACGCCAGGTGGGAACGACGAAGCCGCTCTTGGGGCGGTTCAGTATCTCGGTGGGCAAACCGCAGGACAGTATGCGCGGGAGCGCGCTCTTGCCCGGGCCGAGGCGTCCGCTTGCAGCCAGGCCCAGCAGGGTCTCGCTGAGCACATGGTCGACCAGTGGCACACGGATCTCGAGCGAGTGCGACATGCTGACCCAGTCGGTGTCACGCAGCAACTGGTTGCGCATGTAGCGGACCGACTCCAGGCAGGCGACCTGGCCGAAGTCATTGAGGCCGGTGTGTGCTTCGGCGTAAGCGGCGTCGTGCTCGGCGAGGGCGCGCAGACCCTCGCGCAGAATGTCCGTGCCGAGTATGCCCTCCAGCTCCCAGGGCATGAAGACCCCCTTGGACAGTTGGTAGGCCCCCTCGGGCGTGGTGCCGAATTCGGGTATCCCCGCGGCATTGGCTGACCAGCCTAGCCTGGCTCCGAGCAAGCGGTGCATGCTGCGGTAGAGCTTGGGGGCGTGCCGCCACGGGCTGCCTTGCGCGCTCGCGCGCAGTCTTGGAACCTCTGTAAAGCTTGCGTAGCCTCCCAGTAGTTCGTCTCCGCCAAGCCCTGACAGCGCAACCTTGAGCCCCGCTTGTTGCGCGGCACGGCTGACGAACCAAGTGTTGATTCCGTCGATGGTCGGTTGGTCCATGGCGGTGAAGAAGCGGTCGAGTTCTTCCTCTTGCTCGCCCGCTGAAAGTACGATGCAGGTGTGGTCGACGTCCAGGTGGCGGGCGATCAGGCTCGCGGCCGGGCACTCGTCGTGTTGTGTGCCTTGCAGGTCGTCAAAGGTCAAGGTGAGCGTGCGCAGGCGGGCAGATGAGGCCTCGCGGGCGAGGCCGACCAGGGTCGAGGAGTCGAGCCCGGCGGACAGGAAGGCCCCTACTGGCACATCGGCAAGCAAGTGGGCACGCACGCTGTCGAGGAGCTGTTCGCGCATGAAGGCTGTTTCGCTGCCAAGGGGGATCGAGGCCGCCGCTTCGAGCGATCGCTCCATGGCTGCAGACAGGGTCCAGTAGCGCACTGGCGCGGCGGCGCCCGTCTCGGTCACGAGCAGTGTGGAGCCTGCCGGTAGCAGACGGACTCCGCGGTAGAGCGTGAATGGTTCCGGAACGGAGCCCCACAGCAGCATGCCGACCGCCCCTGCTGGCTCGGGGCGCTTGTCGATGCCATCGCCGGCCAGCAAGGCCGAGACCTGCGATGCGAAGCGCAGCGTACCGCCGTCGTCGGCGTAATAGAGTGGTTTGATGCCGTGGGGGTCGCGCGCGAGCAGCAAGCTGCGCGCCTGCGCATCCCACAGCGCGAAGGCGAACATGCCGCGCAGACGCCCAACCATCGCCGGGCCCTGGCGGCGGTATAGGTGCAGCAATACCTCGGTGTCCGAGTGTGAGTCGAAACGCACGCCGTCGCGCTCGAGCTCGCTGCGTAGCTCAGGATAGTTGTAGATCTCGCCGTTGAAGCTGACGACCGTGAGGCCGTCGGCGGTCTGCATCGGCTGGGCGCCCGCAGGGCTGAGGTCGATGATGGCCAGGCGCCGGTGCGCGAGTCCGACCCGGCCGTTGTCGGCGATCCAAACCCCAGCGCCGTCGGGACCGCGCGCGGTCATCGTCTCGCGCACGCGCAGCAGCTCGTCCCGGTCTACCGCAGCCGCGCTTGGGCGATAGGCGAAGATGCCGTTGATGCCGCACACGTCAGCGCTGCTCCGTGAGGACGTCGCGGACGACACTCAGGTAGCCGTGGCCGAAACGTTGGTCGGGTTCGAGATAGTTGCCCTCGGCCCATTCGTTCCACGCCTTGATGAACACGATGCGCTGTTCGCTCGGGTATTCCTGCACCAGGTCGACACCGCGACGCAGGACGGTCTTGAACAACTCCGGTGTCGATCCATGCAACACCAGGCCGTTCAGGCCGGAGCGCGGGGTGTTGTCCCAGTTGGGCAGCACGGTCGGGTATTCGACGAAGTCAGGCAGGCGAGAGCGGGTCAGTCCGCTCATGATGCGCTCATAGTCGAGGACGGTGAGTTTGTACTTGCCGCGCGCCATGCGCATGCGCGCCTTGAGCGCGGGGTAGCGCCATGGGATGCTGCCGCTCTTGGACGGCAGCGGTTGCCAGGTCGAGGCGTCCATGCCGAAGCTGGACGGATCGACCGGGGAGCCAAGGTAATTGACCGCTACGAGGTGCAGGCCGGGCAAGCCCGACTGTGCGGCGAGCTGGCGCCAGTAATCCATCACTTGTGCGACGTCGGGGATATCCGGCGGGTTGTAGATCAGGAACATCGGCTTGCCATCGACGCGGATGTAGCGCGGGTCGTTGAATGCCGCCAAAAGCCATTCGAAGTGACGGCGGTGGTCCTCCATGCCCGGATAGGTCTGCTCGATCAGCATACGGTCGGCGACGCCCTGCCAGATGTTGCTCCAGCTGTGGTTGGCCCAGCACAGGCAGAATGGGAGGTCCGGCTCGCCACTGGCGATGATCTCGTTGACCGGGCGCTCCAGGATGCGTCGTCCGCCAAACCAGTAGTGGTAGTAGCAGAAGCCCTCGATGCCATAGGCGCGAGCGAGCTCGGCCTGGGCATGGCGTGCCTCTGGCAGGCGCAGGTCGTAGTAGCCGAGGTCGGCAGGCAGGTGCGGCTGGTAATGCCCAGGGTAAAGGGGCTTGGCCTTGGCCGTGTTCGTCCACTCGGTGAAGCCCTTACCCCACCACTCGTCGTTCTCGGGAGTCGGGTGGTACTGAGGCAAGTGAAAGGCGATTGCGCGTGCGTTGCTCATTGGGGCTGGGGAGGTGTCAAGAATGGGTTCGAGGGGGCGATGTTGGCCGTGCTGCCGATCGTGCGGGCAGTCGGCGCTGACAAGGCGCGCAGGAGTGCCCAGCTGCGAGCAGCGATTGTTTGCTCAGGCAGGGATACGCCGCTGTCCGGCCCACGCTCGAAGGCGATCGTCAGGGCGGTCGTGGCCGTATTGACGACGAGGAGGCTGGCTCCGTCCCGATTGCCAAGGTTGATCACCCACAGGCGTTCGTCAGTGGCGGATGGCGTGGGCGTGACGAGATGGGGCGGCAGGATCTCACCGTTGCCACCAAGTAGTGATGGTGGCAGCCCGAGGCCGGCATCGTGCAGGTGCAGTACGGCGTCAGCCAGCAAGGCGTGGTCGCTGTCCGCATTCGTGCGCAGGCAGCGACGGTACAGCCCCTCGGCCCAGAATGCCAGGGAGTCCTTGCTCGCTTCGCTTTCCTTCCAGAGCAGGGGGACACGGCTGGTGATGCCGAAATGAACCAGCCCATCGCTGATTGCTGTCCATTGCGGATCCTTTGCGTCCACCCCCGGGCATGCCAGCAAACGCTCGAAATCCATCAGATGTACGCCATGGTAGCGATGTACGAAATCAGCCTGGCCGAGGCTGCGCTCAATATATCCGTCGGGCATCGCCAGGCGTGGAAAGCGGCGACGGATGAGGTGCCAGCGCGGGATCACGTACTTCCAGCCGAAGCGCTTGAGCGCACGTGCGCCGAGAGGCAAGCGCGCCTGTTCCGCTTTCGGCAGCAGTGACAGCTTGATGATCGAGAGCAGGCGGCGGAACAGCCATTCGGCAGGGCGTGCGGACATCACTGTGCGCAGGCTGCCTTCGGCGGATTTGAAGAGCGCGTCGTAAGTCGCGTCGTCGCACACCGTGCCATGGCGCGCAAGTGCGAGCATGCAGTCGAGATGCGTATTGAGGATGAGCAGGTTGGTAGTCGACTTGCCCAACCATTGTCCGCGCTCCCAGTTCAGGGGGTAGTGCCGCATGCCCTCTTCGGACTGTTCGAGAGAGTCGTGCAGGAACCATGGGCCGGCTGCGGTCTGGTCAACCTGTGTGGATATGAAGTTCGCGATCCGTTTCAATGCATCGGCGATGGCTGGTTCCGGGGCAATCTCGAACTCGCTCGCCAGCAACTGCACGGCGCCGTTGATCAGGCGATTGTGACTCTCGTACTCGTCCGTCCATTCACCGTGCCGAAAGCTGCCATCTGCCTCCTGCCTGGCGAGCAAGGCGAGGACGATCTGGCGTCGTAGCAGGCGGTAGAGCCGCTTGCCGGTACTGCGCCCGAGTGCGCAGGCGATCATGTGAAGCGACAGGGCGTCGAGTTCGTCGCAGATCTTGAGCTTCTTTGGCCAAGCCCAGCATGCGCCATACACCTTGCCGTGCACCAGGTGGGAGTAGAAGTCGGCAGCGCTCCGTGTGGCGCTGTGCGAAGCGTAGATGAAGAACGGCTTGCGCTCGAGCGTGCTCGAGGTGCAGAACTCCATGTCTGCGGTGTGCTCGGTCGACGGTTGCAGTCGCCATACGACGAAATCCAGGGACTGCCCGTCCGGCAGCCGATAAGCCGCCGAAGCACCACTGTCGTTCATGACGAAGTCGGTCAGCGTGGCATCGGCTTCGGCCGTGATACGGCCGAAGCCGTCCAGAGTGCGCAATGCGGGCAGGCGCGGTAGCCAGAATACGGCTTTGTCCTGAGTCTCCGGTTCCAGCAGCCAGCCACCAACGCCGCCGCAGCGGCGCAGGAGGTGCTTGCCACCGAGAAAGATACGGAGCTCGTCGCCGTCGGCGGAAGGGTGGGCGCGTACAAATAGGCAACTCGCCCCGTCGAGCGGGAAGTCGTCACGCACGCACTCAATTCCATCACATGACCAGATGTGGCGGCTGGCTCCTTGTAGCGCCACCGTGGGAGCGCTTGTGGTGGTCTCGAAACCTTGGGTGAGATCCAGTGACTTCATCATGCCTTAGCGCGCGAGGCGAAGAGTTCGGCGCCAACGCAGGCTCTCGTCTGCAAGCGCGTTGAGGGGAATGAACAGGAACGCCGCTGCGTAGGCCAGCCCGGCGGAGCCTCCGACAATCAGCATGTAGAGGGCCGGCTGGGTGTCACGCCAACCGGTAGGCAGGATGGCATGGCCCACTGCGAGCATGCCGAGGAACAGCAGATTGAGCTTCAGACCCGGTGCGAGCGCATTGACAAGGTGGGCGAAGGAGCTCTGGAAGCATCGCGTGGCCAGGTAGTACATGACCGGGGTCGAGTACGCGATCCCAGCAAAAATGCCCCAGGCTGCACCGACGAGACCCCATGCCTGGAGCCCGTAGTAGCATGCCGCGGCCACGAGCAGCCCCTGGCTTGCGTGGATCCATACTTCCCTGCCCAGGCGGTTCATGGCAGCGAGGACTGCGCCGCAGGGGTGGCCGATACAGATCAGCAGGCCGGCGAGGGAGACGATGCGCAAGGGGTCGGCCGAAGGTAGCCATTTTTCGCCGTAGACGAAGTGCATGAAGGGCTCGGCCATCCAGGCCAGGCCGATATAGATCGGCAGGGTGTAGACGACCATCAGCATGATCATGCGGTAAAAGAGGTACCTGACCTCGTCCGGACGGTCCTGAGCCTTTGCCATCGCACGAAACACGGCTTCGTATACCGCTCCGCTGACGGTCGAGAATGGCAGCCAGGCCAGGCTTTCGCCCTTGTTGAAGAGGCCGACCGCGGAAGGGCCTGAGACGCGACTGATAATGGCGTTGCTCGCCTGCTTGGTGAAGTACGAGGCAAGGTCATTGAGGGAGACCTTGATGCCATAAGCCCCCAGCCGTCTTGCCACTGCCATGTCGACGCTCAATTGCGGACGACGATCGCTGACGCGGTCAAGCAGTACAAGCGTGATGAGGCTACCCAGAATCCCCGACAGGATCAGGCTCCACGGACCTGCGCCCACAATGGCAAGCCAGATGCTCGCCAGTCCCGTGAGGACGCCCACCACAAGGCCGATCAGGGAGCGCTCCTTGAAGCGCATCTCACGATGCAGTGCGCTCGCGCGCGTATTGACGAAGGGGCGCAACAGGAAGCTGATTGCCGAGACACGCACCAGGTCCGTGTACAACGGGTTTCCGAAGGTGGTGGCAAACCAGGGGGCGGCGAAATAGAACGCAATGAAGATGAGGGCGCCAACCGCCAACTGCGCCGTGAATACGACATCGAAATCCCGCGCGCTCGCATCCTTCGACTGGACCAGTGCCTGTCCCATCCCTCCGCCACTGAGGAGTCCCACGAAGCCGGTAAAGATCTGGATCGTGACGATGAAGCCGAAGTCCTCGGGGACGAGCAGGCGTGCAAGCGCGATCCCGAATGCGAACTGCAGGATCTGCGTACCCAAGCTGCCAGTGATCAGCCACTTGATCCCGGCCCGGATCGAGTTTGCGGCGCTCATGAGGCCAGAAGCATGTTGCGAGGTGAATGGTTCGGGAGGAGCATGCAGTTTCGGTATCGTGGTTGTTCAGCGCCAATGACAGTGCGAGCGCGCATATGCCCGCAGGCGCCTTCGGCATGCAGATGTGCCGCTGGGGTTGAGATCATCGACTGCGCTCTTCGGTGAGGACTCGCTTCCGGTGTCGTCCGCAACCGGTCTTGCCTGCGCGGCCGGCAAAAGCTGCGAATCGCTGCGGATCAATAAAGTGACGGACGCATGCAGGCAAGCGCCGCTTGAAGCGCCTGCATGCGACCGGATGGGGCTGCACGAGCTGCTCTACGGAGGTAATGCCATTCATGCAGGGCTCCGATGTTGCGGAGCGCATTGTGCCCGCATCGTCATGACGCAGCCGTGAATTATGGCATCACGGTTGCTGATGTCGAGCGTCTGCGCCGTGGAGGACGACCTTTCCGCCGTCATGACAGTGTGCCTGCCGCATGGCGTACGAGCACCTCCTCGAATGCAGCGACGGGTTGCTCGGCAAAGTGCTGCGTGATGCGCAGGTACGCGGCCTCTCCCATCGCATGCCTGGCGTCGGGGTCGGCAACGAGGCGCTCGACGGCCTCGGCCAGTTCGTGCGGGGATTCCGGGGCCACCAGACAGCCCGTGCGGCCGTCATCGATGATCTCCGGCAGGCCGCCGACGCGGGTCGCGATCACCGGCTTGCGGCAGGCGCCTGCCTCGATCGCGATCAGCCCCAGGGGCTCCTGCCAGCGTGACGGGACGACGACGATGTCGGAACTCGTGTAGACGTCTTCGACCCGCGTGATGTAGCCGAGGTAGCGGATGCGCGGATCGCCCCCGGCCATCCCCTGCACGTCGTGCTCGCTGTAGGCGCCAGGGAAGACCTTGGGGTCCCGGCACTCGCCGGCAATCAGGAAGACGAGATCGGGGGCCTTGATCAGGCGTGCCATGGCGATGAAGTCCTGCACGCCCTTGATGTCGCGGATCTGCCCGACAAAGCTCACCACGACTCGACCTGCTTCGATGCCTTGTGCTTCGCGTATCGAGCGGCCAAGGCGGAAGCGCTGCAAGTCGACGGGGTTGTGTACCACATGCTTGGGCAGGGCCGCAGGCACCGAGGCCTGGCCCACGAACCTGGACACCACGACTACGCCTCTTGCCCAGCGCACCACCGGGCTGATGGCTTCATTCACCACATGGAAATGGAGCAGGATCGGGATGCCAAGCAAACGTGCGGCGAGGGCTTCGGCCGATCGCCACGGGCGGTTATTGAAGTGAACCAGCCGCACCTTCTCGCGCCGGAAAAGCCTGATCGCGCGTACCAGGTTGCGTGCGAAGCCGAGCCGTTGACCAGGCTCAGTCGGACTGCCCCAGATGTGATGGCGCAGGCCGAGGCGGTTCAGTTCGGCGACGATGGGGCCGTCACGCGGCAGCAGCAGGATCGGTTCGATGCGGCTGCGGTCGATGTGGCGAAGATTCGTGTACAGCACACGGCTGGCGCCGCCCCAGTCGCCCGCACTGCCGGTCACGAAGCAGATCTTGATTTTCTCTTGTCGAGCCGGCATCACCGTGTCTTGTCGTCGGGCGGGACGAATGCTGCGTCGCGCATGGTTCGGAGCCGGGCGTCGAGCGTGGAAGACCACGCCGGCCCATGCAGATGTCCCGCGAGGTTAGACGAATGGTGTGGTGCAGGCGTGGAACGATTTCACGCCCCTGGCGTTGCCGGCAGGCTCAGCCGCCTGGCGTGAGGCGTGCCCTGCTGCGTTTGCTCTTGGCAGGTTGCCATGCTCCGCGCGCCACGCTTAACAGCATCGTGGCAATGAACACCGCCAGCGTCGCCGCATTGGCAATTGCGCCCGACTGGCGCAGTGCGAGGCTGTCGACCACGTCGCCGAACACGCGCAGGGCGAGCGAGATGTGCAGCAGCGTCAGCGGCAGGTAGAAGGCCGCGTGGTAGGGAATCTTCACCTTCACCACCGCGGGGAAGATGATCGGTGCGTGGCCGAACACCATGGCAAACACGAAGCCCAGCGCTACGGCATGCATGGCGGCGTCGTAGAGCGCGTGCCCGGGGGTGAAGCCGCCAGCCAGCCCGGCAATCGCCCCGGTGGCAAGCCACACATAGCCCGATAGCAGGCAGATCGCGATGAAGCGCGTGAGGCCTTGCTGACTCGCGTTGTGGCGGGCGATGTCGTAGCGCAGCAGCCATGCCGCCAGTGCGAGCAGGCCGGCGGCAAAGGCGATGCGCCCGTGCTCCGGTTCGACGGGCGTGAACAGCATGCCGCCGAGGACCAGGCACGAAAGGGCGATGAAGCTCGGTGCGGCGGCGCGGCGCACGGGCAGGAAACGCGTGAGCTCCAGGCGTTCGCCTGCGATGGTAACGACCAGGAAGGCCAGCCAGAATGGCACCGCCCCTTGCAGGTCGCCGTTGACGAACCACACCAGATTGCCCAGCAGCCAGCACACCGCACCCAGCGCAAGCATGACGGTGAAGAGCGCAAACTGACGCTGCATGACCTGAAAACTACCGAGCAGCAGCACCAGCGCCGCACCAACGAAGAGCGACTGCGGCACCCAGAGCGGGGCGCCGGCGATGAGCAGCACGCCGCCTGTACCCGCGGCGGCTGGGCCGAGATAGGCCGACAGTCCGTCGAGCGCGACTGCGCGCTCCAGGCTGATGACGGTGCCGAAGAACGCGCAGATCATCAAGGCCGCATGCGTGCCGGCCTGGGTGGCAGCGATACTGGGAACGTCCACGCCCAGTCGGGCGAGTCCGGCGAGCACGCCCGTGAGCAGCGCCGCGAGACCGAGGATGAGCAGCGGGATGCGCGCCGGCGCCGGCAGTGCGGTCATCTGTTCCAGCCGAAGTGGTCGCGGGCGTCGGAGGCCATCATGTCTGGGCTCCACGGCGGCTCCCACACCACATCGACGCGAATATCGATCTCGGGCGGCAGCAGCGGATCGAGAACCGCGTCGATCTCGTCCAGGATCACGTCGGCCAACGGACATGCCGGTGAGGTCATGGTCATGTCGATGTGGACCGTTCCCGGTCCGCACTCGATGCGGTAGATGAGCCCCAGATCGACAATGTTCATTCCGACTTCGGGGTCGATCACCCGCCGCAGTGCGTGGCGGATGGCGTCAGGATCGGGCATGGCGGTCATTCGGCAGGTGCTTCATTGGACGCATCGAGCCGCTATTGTACTTCCAGTTTCCCCGGGGCCGGCTGTCGAGAGCCCCCGTACGAGCAGCGCCAGCCGCGAGTGGTTGAAGGCGATGGGGCTTGGGCGGGGCGACGAGAAGCTCGCGGCTGGCGCCGCTCCTACAGCAAGCTCCACGCGGCTCGCTCCTCCAGTGGGAGCGGCGCGAGCCGCGAGGGGTCGAAGGCGATGGGGCTGGGGTGGGGCGACGAGAAGCTCGCGGCTGGCGCCGCTCCTACAGCAAGCCCAACGCGGCTCGCTCCTCCAGTGGGAGCGGCGCGAGCCGCGAGGGGTCGAAGGCGATGGGGCTGGGGTGGGGTGACGAGAAGCTCGCGGCTGGCGCCGCTCCTACAGCAAGCCCAACGCGGCTCGCTCCCCCAGTGGGAGCGGCGCGAGCCGCGAGGGGTCGAAGGCGATGGGGCTGGGGTGGGGCGACGAGAAGCTCGCGGCTGGCGCCGCTCCTACAGCAAGCCCCACGCGGCTCGCTCCCCCAGTGGGAGCGGCGCGAGCCGCGAGGGGTTGAAGGCGATGCGGCTTGGGTGGGGCGACGAGAAGCTCGCGGCTGGCGCCGCGCTTGCAGCAAACCGCCGCACGTCTGGCCCAATGCGGCAAGCCTGCTACTCGTTGAGGTGGTGCGTGCTACCGCCGACGACCTCGACGGTGGCGCCGAGCTGGCCAGGCGTGAACCACCAGCGCGTGGTGCGCTCGGGGCCTGCGATTTCGGCGCCGATGCGGCCATCGGCCTCGATACGGCGAACGCTGGCGGCGGGGCTGGCGCCCGCTGCGGTTGGGAACATGACGACCAGGAACTGGTCCTCGCGAGCGTCGCGCAGTGGCATCAGCTCGATCCGCCAGGCCCCAGGCTCGGCGCGGCCGTGGCCGAGTTGGGCGATGGCCGCTTGTGCGCTGCCGTCCTGATCGTAGTTGCGGCCGTCCACGAAGAACTCGAAGCCGGGTCCGCCGATGCTGTTGAGCATCGGCTCGCGTGGCAGCAGCACGTAGCCGTGCAGGCGACCGCCACTGCGTCCTGGGTTCTGATTGGCCGGGATGAAGAGGTCGAAGCGGTCGGGGCCGAGAATGGGAGGCTCGATCGAGTGCAGCAGCCAGCGCTTGCGGAACTCGGCCCGGGTTGCGACGACATCGTCGAATACGACCACCGCATTGTTGATGCGGTCGTAGCCGAATACCCGCCACATGCGCTCCACACGCCGGGTGCGGTCGGCAAAGCTGCCTCGCCCCGACTGACTGTTGGTGTAGGCCGGTGTGATGTCGGCAACGGCGACTGCCAGGTCGTCCTCGGCCATGTGCGCGACGATGCGGCCGGTGTGGTAGGTCTCGCGCCGCTGTGCCCATTGCTTGGCGTCGAGCGGTGCGCCGTCGACGCCCCAGCCCGAGCCGATGCGGCGTTGACCGCCGTCGTTGGCGTAGTGGCGCGGGTTGGCGTGGTCGAAACCAGGGCCCGGCTGGTTGTCGGCAGGGTCGGTGACGGTGACGAGGTTGTGGGCGATGCTCTGGTAGGCGTAGTTCATGTGGTGTTCCGACCCGTAGGCCGGGCCGTACCAGCCGCTGTCGATGGCAAGTGGGCCGCCGCTGTAGATTGTGAAGGCGCCCTGGTCGAGATGGCTGTGCGACCAGAAGTTGTCACCCGCCTTGAAGCTCACCCAGGTTGCGTGCTCGCTCCAGTCGCTGCGGGCGATGAGCATGCCGATGCCGTCGAAGAGCTTGGCCAGTGGCAGGCGCGCGGCGGCTTGCAGGTCGATGAGGCCATCGTCCGACAGCGGCCCCCAGGGCCAGCCCGTTGGCACCGGGCCGCCCTTTGGCGGGACCAGCGAATAGGCTGCGGCGTGGCGGAACTCCAGCGCCAGCGCTGCCGCATCGCTGGGGTGGCGATTGAACCAGGCGCCGTCGCCCCAGCGCATGTGGGTGCCGTCGGGGCGGGTGCGGTAGACAAGAAAGTCGAGGAAGCCGCGGATGCCTGGCTCGCTGGCGAAGAGGTCCTCGCCCGTTGCTGCGCGCCATAGCGCGGGCAGGGTGTGGATGGCCTGGCCGATGCCTACGGCGACGTATTCGCCGCCCTCGTGCCAGCCGCCGCTGTTGCCGAAAACCTGGCGCCACACCGGCAGCACGCGGTTCTTCCAGAGTTCGTGGGTGAAGCTCATGTGCGCTTCACCACGCGGGTGGTCGCCGTAGAGCGCGATGCTGCATGCCATCAACGCCTGCAGCGGTGCGTTGTAGAGGAAGGCGTTGTAGGGCGACAGCTGGTCGCGGCGGATGACGTCGATGAGATAGTCGCAGCCTTCGGCGAGCTTGTCGCGCAGGGCGTCGCGCTCGGCTGCCGTCCATTGGTCGTGCAGCCAGTCGTAGGCGATTGCCAGTGGCATGACCTGGCCGTGTCCGCGGTCGACGAAGCGCGTTTCCATCAGTCTCGCATGCAGGGGGGCGAGGTTGAACACCCCCGGCTGGATGAAGCCCGCCTGCATGATGGCGTTGATGGCATTGGGATTGTTGCGTGCGGCAGAGGATAACTGCTCAAGAAAGCGCGGGTTCCTTGCGCGCAGGGTGGCGATGTCGGCGGGAGACGGATGTGGCAGGCGGGGGTGCGCCATGCGAAAGCCGGGCAACTGCGGCCTTGGTAGCGCCGACGGTGGCGGGTACGTGACGCTGGACGTGTTCGCGCCGGCGGCAGGCGGCGCATCGGGTACGGTCAGCGCCACACCGGCAATGATCAGGGCTGCCGGCAGCACACCGACCAGTAGGGCCTTGCGCCAGTCCGCGCTTGCGGTGCGTGCGGGGTAACCAAGGCCCTCAGCGTGTGCGGTGGCGTGGGACGTGGTCGCGTGGGCCTGCATCAGCGCGAGGATGCGGCTGGCGACCCAGTGCATGAACCAGGCGCTGCTCGCGGCGATCAGCAGATTGGTCGGATCGGGCTTCTTGCCCACGGTGAACAGCTTCAAGACCTCGACGCCGAAACACAGCGCGAGCGCCACGAGCACGGCGAGGATCATTGCCCCCCGTTGCAGGCGGGGGAAGGCGAGTGCGGCGACCAGGCCGATTGGCGCGTAGCTCCCCAGGACGAAGAGCAGGCTGCGCACCGCGGCCGTCTCGGTGGTGTAGTAGTGGTAATAGAAAGGCAGGAAGCGCAGCGTCTCGAGCTTCTCCGTGGCTGCCCAGGCAGGCTGGAGCGCCAGCGGCAGCACTTCGTGGAGTGCCAGCACCAAGGCAAGGTAGACGGGGCTCAGGAGCACGCTCCAGCGTAACAGCCGGGCGGGCGAGTAGTGCAGCCACTGCAGCGGGTGGCTGCGCGCGAGTGCCACCCCCCAAGCCATGCCGAGCGCGCGGGTGAGGATGGAGATGCCCTGGGTGGTGCCCGAGGCGAGCACGATCTGCACTGCCTCGATGAGCAGCCCGACGGCGGCGCCCGCCACGACCCCGGTTACAAGGCCAGGACTGCGCCGGCCGGGCGAGCGCGCCTTCAGGCCGAGCGCCAGCAGCAGCCCGACGGGGACCATCAGCACGGCCTCCACCAGCAACTTCACCCCGCAGATGAAGGCTGCACCGCAGGACAGCCCTGGGCCAAGGCTGAGACTGTCGGGGCGGGCGAGCTTGGCCGCAACCTCTTCGCTGCTGACGAGGAAGTCGTAGGGAAAGAAGCTCAAGCCGAGGTAGCCGAGGGCGTACAGTGCCAGCACGGCGAGCAGACTGTGCGCTCCGCCATGGACGAAGCGCTGCCACAGCCCGGCGATGCGCTGCCCGGCGACGAACCAAAGCGCCAGCCCCAGCCCGGTGCCCAGGCCCTCCGCGAGCAGGTCGTTGCGCGAGACCGTTCGCGGCGGAAAGAACAACTGCAGGTACTCGATGCCCACGGCCATCGCCAGGATTGCCGTGACGACCACCATGAGCACGAGCACGCGGGCCGCACGTCCCATCCGGCTCGCCCACACTGCGCCGGTGGCGAAGTAGGCGAGCACGATGTACAGCAGGATGTTTGCCACCCAGTCTGCACGCGAGCCTACGCCCAGGTCCAGCCAGGGGGTGTTCATGAATGCCTGCCAGGCGTCCTCGCGTGGGCGGTACTCCAGCGGCACCAGGCTGCCGTAGGCGACGAAAACCGCCCACAGCAGGGCGATTCGGGCGTGCTGCCAGGCCCTGGCGGGGGCGGCGGAGCGCGGATCGTGCATCGTGTGATCTTTTTCCTGCGGCGTTGAGGTTCAATTGTCGTACGCCGCGCTGCAAACTGCTATCTTGAAAATTGACGCCAGACCCGGCGCGATCCGAACTCACGAGGGAGCAGACATGAAGGCATTCAAATGTGCGGCGGCCGCGTTCGCGGTCCTTGGTGTAGTGGGCTCGGGCCAGGCGCTCGCGGCATGCCCGGCCAACAGCACGATGAATCATACGGAATTGAACAGCACCTTCCCCGGCAACACCGTCTGCGCGGTACGAGGCAGCAATCGCTGGCAGGAGTTCCACCAGGCGGGGGGGGCGCTCGTCGACTGGAAGAAGGGGCCCGCCGACCCGGTCGACCCGACCAAGCAGGTCGGTTCCTGGAGCGTGAATGGCACGGGCGCCAACGCGCGCATGGTCTACAACTACGGCTCCGGTGGCACCTACACCTACCGCGTCGTCAGCAACGGTGGCGGGCTTTACAGCTTCTGCAATGGCGACGAGGTTCACGACGCCACGGTGCGGCCCGGCCAGCAGTCCTGCGGTTTCTGACCCACGCCGGCGCCGCTATACCAGAACCTCGGCTACGCCTGGGTGGCCGAGGAAGGCCTGTGGGCTGGCCGATGCACCGTAGGCACCGGACTGGAACACCACCACCAGGTCGCCTTCCGCGGCCTGCGGCAGAGCCATGCGCTCGGCGATGAGATCGAGCGGCGTACATAGCGGGCCGACTACTGACACGGCCTCGGCCGCAGGCTCGCCCATGCGGGTGCCTATCGTCACGGGGTAGTTCTTGCGCAGCACCTGGCCGAAGTTGCCGCTGGCCGAAAGGTGGTGATGCAGCCCGCCGTCGGTGACCAGGTAGGTGTGGCCGCGCGAGACCTTGATGTCGGTGATGCGGCACACGTAGATCCCTGCCTCGCCGACGAGGTAGCGGCCGAGTTCCAGCACGATGGCTGCCCCGGGCAGCGCGGTCGCTGCCTCGGCCACGATGTTGCCCAGCGCTGTCCCGATGGGGGCGAGATCCAGGCGCTGCTCGCCAGGAAAGTAGGGGATGCCGAGGCCGCCGCCGAGATTGAGCGTGCGCACCGGCCCCGGTGCGTGCTCGGCCATGCGAAGGGCGAGCGCGAAGCTCTTCTGCTGGGCCTCGACGATGGCCTCCGCCTTCAGGTTCTGCGAACCGGCGAAGAGATGAAAGCCCTCGAAGGCGAGCTCCGCCCTGCCTATCGCCCGCAGCAGTGCCGGTACCTGCTCGGCATCGACGCCGAAGGGCTTGGGGCCGCCGCCCATCTTCATCCCCGATGACTTGAGCTCAAAGTCCGGATTGACGCGTACGGCCACGCGTGCCGGCACCCCAAGCGCCTGCGAGGCTTCGGCAAGCACCGCGAGCTCGCGGAAGGACTCGACATTGATCAGGATGCCGGCAGCGACCGCCTGGCGCAGTTCGGCGTCGCGCTTGCCCGGCCCGGCAAAACTGATGCACCGGGGGTCGGTGCCGGCGTCGAGCGCTATCTTCAGCTCGCCCGCCGAGGCGACGTCGATGCCGTCGACGAGGGGCGCCATGTGGCCGACCAGCGCCGGCATCGGGTTGGCCTTCATCGCGTAATGCAGCTCGATCCCCTTGGGCAGGGCGCTGCGCAGTTGTGCCACGCGCGCGCTCAGCAGCGTGCGATCGTAGGCGTAAAAAGGGGTGCTGCCGACGCGGGCGGCGAGCCTGCGTAGCGGGATGCCGCCGACCAGGAGTTCGCCGTCGCGCACCGCGAACTGGTCCATGGCGGCGTGTACGGGCGAGGCTTTGGCGGCAGGAGTGGAGGCGGGCATGGCGGTGTCAGTGGCGATGCGGTTGGCAGGAGGGTGGCAGCTCAGTCAGCGCTGAGCGCCTTGCGGTCGAGCTTGCCATTCGGGTTGCGCGGCAGCGGACCGGAGCGCAGCTCGATGCGTGTCGGCACCATGTAGGCGGGCATGCGTGCGCGGCACTCGGCCAGCAGTGCCGCGGTATCGAGGGTGGTACCGGGCAGGGGGGTTGCGATCACGGCGATGCCCTGGCCCAGCGTGGGGTGCGGCTGGCCGAAGGCGACGCACTCGCCGACCATGCCCGTGGCGTAGAGGATCTCCTCGATCTCGGTGGGGCTCACGCGGTAGCCCGAGGTCTTGATCATCTCGTCGCGGCGGCCGATGAAGTAGAGGAATCCGTCCTCGTCGCGGCGTACCGTATCGCCCGAGAACACGGCAATCTCCGGTAGCACCAGGCCGGGCTCGCGTCCGGGCGCGCGCGGCGGCAGGGGGCGGAAACGTTCGGCGGTGCGCTCGGGGTCGTTCCAGTACCCCATCGCTACCAGCGCGCCGCGCTGCACCAGTTCGCCAGGCTCGTTGGGGGCGCATTCGCTGCCGTCCTCGCGCAATACCAGCACCTCGGTATCGGGGATGGCCTTGCCGATGGAGTCGGGGCGGCGGTCGATCTCCTCGGGTGGCAGGTAGGTCGCGCGGAATGCCTCGGTGAGCCCGTACATCAGGAAGGGACTGCTTGCAGGTAGCTGCGCGCGCAGGCGGGTGAGGGTGTCGAGTGGCATGCGCCCGCCTGTGTTGGCGAAGTAGCGCAGGTGCTCGCTGACACCGGCGGGCCATTCAAGCTGTGCCAGTTGTATCCACAGCGGTGGTACTGCGGTGAGTCCGGTCACGCGCTCGCGCTCGACCGCCTTGAGCACATCGCGCGGCATCAGGTAGTTGAGCAGCACCACGCGGGCACCGGCATGGAAGGCAGTGGTGAGCTGCGACAGGCCGGCGTCGAAGGACAGCGGCAGCGCGGCGAGCAGGGTGTCGTCGGCGTGGTTGCCGAGGTAAGAGGCAACGCTGCGCGCGCCCGCCATCATGTTGCGATGCGCGAGCACCACGCCCTTTGGTCGCCCGGTGCTGCCCGAGGTATACAGGATGGCCGCCATGTCGGTGTCGATGACGCGGTGCCCGGCCATGGACGGGGCGGCCACGAGCTCATCCCAAAGGTGCAGCGACAGGCCATCGAGCTGCGGACGCTCTGCGGGGCGACCGACCAGCACGACATGACGCAGGTCGTGGCAAGCTGCCAGCGTGGCGCGCAGGGCGCCGAAGCGTTCCGGCGTGGTGACCAGGACGCGGACGGTGCAGTCGTGCAGGATGTGCCCGACCTGATCGGCCTTGAGGATGGGGTTGACCGGCACGAACACTCCGCCGGCGGCGCTGCAGCCAAAGGCGGCGGCGACGAACTCCGGGCGCTTGTCGAGGTAGATCGCGACCCGTTCGGCGCGCGCCAGGCCCAGCGCTGCCAAGCCGCTTGCAAAGCCGTCGATGCTCGTCTGCAGCGCGCCATAGCTGATGTGCTGCGAGCCGCTTACGAGTGCAATGCGCTCCGGGGCGTGTACGGCTGGGGCGGAAACGAGATGATGAAGGAGGTGCCTGGCGTGCATTGCTGCTCTTTTTTGAATGAGTCTGAATTGTCGCAGTGCGCAATTCGCACCGGATGCGGAAGTATAATGCGCGCGTTTTCGCGCTGGCTTGCCGTGCGCGCGCGTGGTCCGCAAGGGAGAGAAGATGTCAGAACAGATTCTGAAGGAAGTGCTGGCGCTGCTGGACGAGGTGCTCAGCCTCGATGGTCGCGCCCTGGGCTTCAGCGCCGACACGCCCTTGCTTGGCGATCTGCCCGAGCTCGACTCGATGGCCGTGATCGCCGTGATCCATGAGATCGAAGCCCGCTTCGGTATCGAGGTCCCCGACGACGAGGTCGATGGCAATTCGTTTGCGTCGGTGGCCACCGTGGTCGACTTCGTGGAACGCCTCACCGCCCGCCAGCAGGGCTGAGGCGATCGTTCGGCGTGCCGGCTACGACGGCCTGAACGGGAAGAACACCGGCACCAGGGCAAGCACAACCGCAGCATAGGTCAGGCTCACCGGCAAGCCTGCGCGCAGGAAGTCGCGCATGCGGTAGCGGCCGGCCGAATACACCATCAGGTGAGTCTGGTAGCCGAAAGGGATCAGAAAACCGGCGCTGGCGCCATAGGCCACCACCATGATGAATGGCGTCGGATCGACGCCGAACGCACGCGCCGTACCCAGCGCGATCGGAAACGCGAGGGCTGCCGCCGCATTGTTGGTGACAAGCTCGGTGAGCACCATGGTGATCAGATACACGCCGACCAGTGCTGCATACACGCCGTAGCCATCGAACAGGGCGCGCATCCAGCCCGCCATCAGTGCAGCGGCGCCCGAGCGTTCGACGACTCCGGCGATCGTCAGCGCCGAGCCGATCACCACCAGCAGCTCGAAAGGAAATCGCCGGCGCATTTCGCCCAGGGTCAGCAGGCCGCTGGCGAGCAGGCCGGCGAGCAGCAGCAACAGCCCCGAGAACAGCGGCAGCACGCCCACCGCCGATAGCACGATTGCGAGCGCGAAGCCCGTCAGCGCGGCCGTGCTCTGCGCAGGGCTCATCTTCGGGCGTACGCCCGAGCCGTTGAGTACGTGGAAGTTGCGGTCGAGGTTGCGATGCTGGAAGAAGTCCGGCCCCGCCGCCAGCAGCAGGCTGTCGCCCACGCGCAGCGGAATGCGGCCGAGCTGCCCGGTGAGGCGCTTGTCGCCGCGGCGGATGCCTACCACCCCGGCGTCGAACATGGTGCGGAAATCGACGTCGCGCAGCGTGCGGTTGGCAAGGTCCGATTCGCTCGACAGTACGACCTCCACCAGGTTGGACTTGAGCAGCGCGTCGGCGCCGGCACCGAACACCGCCAGGCCGGAGAAGCGCTGCAGGGCCTGCACCTTGTCCACCTCGCCCGTGAATACCAGTACATCGCCGGCGTGCAGCAGTTCGGCTGGCCCGACGGGCGAGATCAGCCGACCCTCACGCTCGATCTCGAGCAGGAACAGTCCCTCGAGGTTGCGCAGGCGGTTGTGCTCGATGCTGCGGCCGATCATCGGCGAGCCGGGCATGACGCGGGCCTCGAGGAAGTAGGCCGAGCGTACATCGTTGCCGGTCGAGGCGTTCGCAGGCAGCAGGCGGGCGCTGAGCGTGAGCACCGCAATGCAGGCAAGCGCCACCGGCAGGCCGACCAGCGTGAACTGGAACATGTGCAAGGCCGGCAGGCCAGCTTCGACGACGAAGGAGTTGACCACCAGGTTGGTCGAGGTGCCCACCAGGGTGGTGATGCCGCCAAGGATCGATGCGTAGGAGAGTGGAATCAGCAGCTTCGAGGCCGGGTGCCGGCGCTGCTGGGTGATGGTGCCGAGCAAGGCGCCGACCACCGCCGTGTTGTTCATGAAGGCCGAGGCAAGGCTGCTGAAAGTGGCCAGCTTGAGGGTCGCCAGGTGGGTGCGCCCCTTGAGCAGGAGCTGGGAGAGCAGGTCGAGGAAGGGAGAGCGCTCCAGTGCCAGCGATACCAGCAGCAGCAGGATCAGGGTGGCCAGCGCCGGGTTGGAGAAGCTCGACAGCAGGGCCTGCTGGCTGGCCAGACCGAGCAGGTGGTAGATGCCGGCCCAACTCGCGAACAGGATCGCCGGGCTGATCCGGCCGTGAATCAGCAGCGCCAGCAGGAGACCGATCGAGCCGAGGACGAGGTGAGCTGTCATGCGTGGGTCGCGGTGGCCACTCAGTCCAGGCCGCTGGCGACGAAGTGCGGGTTGTCCAGGCCAGGCTTGCCGTAGCGCAGCGCGTCGCCGGCGAGCGTGCGTACCTTGCCGCCGGCAGCTGCCAGCACGGCGTGTCCGGCGGCGATGTCCCATTCCATGGTACGGCCCAGGCGCGGATAGAGGTCGGCTTCGCCGTTGGCGATGAGGCAGAGCTTGAGCGAAGAACCCGCGCTTTTCAGCGCAGCAACCGGACGGCCGGCAAGGAAGGCGTCGAGCGCCGCAGCATCGCCGTGTGAGCGGCTGGCAACGACCGTGAGCCCCGCCGCAGGGCTATGCCGGCAGCGGATCGGACTGCGTGCGCCGCCTTCCTCAATGAATGCGCCCACGCCGTGGGCGCCGAGGAAAAGGCGGTCGAGTGCGGGCGCGAGCACGGCTCCCAGCACCGGGTTGCCGTCCTCGATGAGTGCGATGTTGACGGTGAACTCGCCGTTGCGGCCGATGAATTCCTTGGTGCCATCGAGCGGGTCCACCAGCCAGAAGTGGCGGTCGAATTCGGGTACTCGTCCTGCAGCGACCGCCTCCTCCGCCACCACCGGCACGCCGGGCAGCAGGTCCTGAAGGGCAGGCAGGATCAGCGCCTCGGCGCGCTCGTCGGCTTCGGTCACCGGAGAGGCGTCGTCCTTGCCACGTACGGCGAAATCGGTGGCGTAGACCTTCATCACGACATCGCCGGCAGCACGGATGATCGGCACAAGGCGTTCGAGTAGCGGGGCGAGCGGTGGCAAGGTCACGGGCGGACTCCAGGCAAGGGGCGTGGGTGATGTCGAGTGGCATAGTCTAGCCTTCGGCGATATATTGCATCGTCTTCGCGCACGCTGGAACATGGCCCTGTTGCAGTTTCCTCCGTGCCTGCCCCGGAGCAGGCATGAATGGCTGAGGGTGAAGTGCGCGCTCAACGTCCAGAACCGAACAGAGCGACCGATGCCCATGCACAGTCCCGCAGCGAGCAGCCTGACCCACCTGCAACGGCTCGAAGCCGAAAGCATCCACATCCTGCGCGAGGTCGTCGCCGAAGCCGACAAGCCGGTCATGCTGTACTCGGTCGGCAAGGACAGCGCGGTCATGCTGCACCTGGCGATGAAGGCCTTCTACCCGGCCGTGCCGCCCTTCCCGCTGCTGCACGTCGATACGCGCTGGAAATTCCAGGAGATGTACCGCTTCCGCACCCGCATGGCGCAGGAGACGGGCATGGACCTGCTGGTGCACATCAACCCCGAGGGCGTGGAGAAGGACATCAACCCCTTCACCCACGGCTCGGCGATCCACACCGACATCATGAAGACCGAGGGCCTCAAGCAGGCGCTCGACCAGTACGGCTTCGACGTCGCCTTCGGCGGTGCGCGCCGCGACGAGGAGAAGTCGCGCGCCAAGGAGCGCGTGTTCTCGTTCCGCACCGCGCAGCACCGCTGGGACCCGAAGAACCAGCGCCCCGAGCTGTGGAAGCTCTACAACGCCAGAAAGCACAAGGGCGAGTCGATCCGCGTGTTCCCGCTGTCGAACTGGACCGAACTCGACATCTGGCAGTACATCTACCTCGAGAACATCCCCATCGTGCCGCTGTACTACGCCGCCGAGCGCCCGGTGGTCGAGCGCGACGGCACGCTGATCATGGTCGACGACCACCGCATGCCCTTGAAGCCCGGCGAGGTGCCGATGATGAAGAAGGTGCGCTTCCGCACCCTGGGCTGCTACCCGCTCACCGGCGCCATCGAGTCCGAGGCCGATACGCTGCCGGCGATCATCCAGGAGATGCTGCTCACCAAGACCTCCGAGCGCCAGGGCCGGGTGATCGACCACGATTCCGCCGCTTCCATGGAAAAGAAGAAACAAGAGGGGTACTTCTGACATGGCACACGTTTCCGACCTCATCGCCACCGACATCGAGCAGTACCTGCGTCAGCACGAGAAGAAGAGCCTGCTGCGCTTCATCACCTGCGGCAGCGTGGATGACGGCAAGAGCACGCTCATCGGCCGCCTGCTCTACGAATCGAAGATGCTGTTCGAGGACCAGCTTGCCGCGGTCGAGGCCGACTCGAAGAAGTTCGGCACCCAGGGCGACCAGATCGACTTCGCGCTGCTGGTCGATGGCCTGGCGGCCGAGCGCGAGCAGGGCATCACGATCGACGTGGCCTACCGCTTCTTCTCCACCGACAAGCGCAAGTTCATCGTCGCCGACACCCCGGGCCACGAGCAGTACACCCGCAACATGGTCACCGGCGCGTCCACGGCGGATGCGGCGATCCTGATGGTCGATGCGCGCAAGGGCATCCTCACCCAGACGCGCCGCCACAGCTACCTGGTGTCCCTGATCGGCATCCGCCACGTCGTGGTCGCCATCAACAAGATGGACCTGGTGGGCTACGCCGAGCCCATCTTCCGCGAGATCGTCGAGGACTACAGCGCCTTCGCAGCGCAGCTCGGTCTCGAGGGCATCACCTTCATCCCGATGTCCGCCTTCAAGGGCGACAACATCATTGCCCCCAGCGACAACATGCCCTGGTACCACGGCACCACGCTGATGGGTTATCTCGAGACCGTCGAGGTGGACGATTGCCGCATGCAGCGCGCCCCCTTCCGCCTGCCCGTGCAGTGGGTCAATCGCCCGAACCTCGATTTCCGCGGTTTTGCCGGCACCATCGCCAGCGGTGTGGTCAAGCCGGGTGATCGCATCCGCGTTCAGCCCTCGGGGCGCGAGAGCACGGTAGCGCGGATCGTGACTCTGGACGGCGACCTGGCACAGGCGGTGGCCGGGCAGTCGGTCACGCTCACGCTGGCCGACGAGATCGACATTTCGCGCGGCGACGTGATCTCCACGGTCGAGGCGCCGGCCGAGGTCGCCGACCAGTTCGAATGCACGATCAACTGGATGCACGACGAGCCCATGCTCGCCGGGCGACCCTACCTGCTCAAGATCGGCGCACGCACGGTGACGGCAACGATCACCGACATCAAGTACCAGGTCAATGTGAACACGCTCGAGCATGTCGCGGCCAAGAAGCTGGAACTGAACGCGATCGGCGTGTGCAACATCAGCCTCGACCGTCCGATCGCCTTCGATGCCTATCGCGACAACCGTGACACCGGCGGCTTCATCCTCATCGACCGGCTGTCCAACAACACCGTCGGTGCTGGCCTGCTGCACTTCGCGCTGCGCCGGGCACACAACATCCACCTGCAACACGTTGACGTGAACAAGCAGGCGCGTGCTGCGCTCAAGAACCAGCACGGTTGCGTGCTCTGGTTCACCGGCCTGTCGGGTGCGGGCAAGTCCTCGATCGCCAACCTGGTCGAGAAGAAGCTGCATGCGCTGGGCCACCACACCTACCTGCTCGACGGCGACAACGTGCGCCACGGGCTGAACAAGGATCTCGGCTTCACCGACGCCGACCGCGTCGAGAACATCCGCCGCGTGGCCGAGGTCGCGAAGCTGATGGTGGATGCCGGCCTCATCGTGCTCACCGCCTTCATCTCGCCCTTCAAGTCCGAACGCCGTATGGCGCGCGGCCTGGTCGAAGAGGGGGAGTTCGTCGAGGTCTTTGTCGACACCCCGCTCGAAGTCGCCGAGGCACGCGACGTGAAGGGTCTCTACAAGAAGGCCCGGCGCGGCGAGCTGAAGAACTTCACTGGCATCGACTCGCCCTACGAGGCGCCGGAAGACCCTGAACTGCGCCTCGACACCACCCGGCTTGACCTCGACGCTGCGGCCGACACCGTGCTGGCATGGCTCGAGGCGCGGGGAATGCTCGTGCGCTGAATCGAGCGTTGAGCAAGGATGGGGGCGACCCCATCCTTGCCCTCAGTTACTGAGACTGCGCGTAATCGGCACACATCTCGCACAGCAGGTCGAAAAGCGTTTCAAGTTCCTTGCGTCCGGCGTTCATCATCGGCTCCTTCCGATTCGCGGCGACAAGTGGGGCGCGCGCCTGTCGAACAAGCCCGGGTGGCCTCGTCCCTGCTCCTGCAAGCCCCATCCCGCTTGAGGCAGCTTACGTCGCTCGCTCAGGAGAGGCCAATCGAAACGCATCATCGCGCCGATTGGCCTCGGCAATGCCCGTCCGGAAGCACGAGACAGCTCAGGAGGCCCGACGCGTCAGGCACCAGCCGAGCAGCCCCGCAGCGATGAGCACGAGGACGCCGGGCTCGGGGACGGGGGCGACGAACTCGGTCAGCGGTGTCATCGTGCCGGTAAAGCGTCCTTCCTCGGCAAAACGCAGGCCGGTGATGAAGGCCAGCGGGTTGGCCGGGTCCAGTCCGGCGGTGGTCTCGATCCCAAGCACGCGGAAGCGGTCGACGCCGTCGTCATCGAACACGAGTTCTTCGCCGCCAAGGATGTTGGTCTTGAAGGGCACCCACGCGCTGCCGTCCCAGAGTTCGATATCGTAGAGCGAGTCGCCGATCCCGGTCGGGAGCAGCACGGCGCGGATCAGCGGGTCGCCAGCGCCGATGGCATAGTCGTAACCGACAGCCACGAGCGGGTCTATGAAGATGATCTCGTCGGGAGTGACGCGCTCGATGGTGAACTTGAATACCGTATCGCCGGTCGGGTCGATTCCGCCGCTGGGCAGGTAGACACCGTCCGGCGCCCCTTCGGGCAGCAGCATGAAGTCGAAGAAGCTGCGCGAGCGGCTCAGGATGTTGGCGTTCGACACCGGCGCGGATTCGTCGCGGCGGTCGATCAGGCTGACCTCGACCGAGTACATCTTGTCGCCGCTCAGCAGGGTGCCGAGATCGGCATAATCGCCGATCCGGAACGAGGACACATCGGGCGCCATGAAGCTGCGGCTGAACAGGATGTCGCCCGAGATGGAGTCACCGGGCTTGTAGTCCAGGCTCCATATCTGCACCCGCACGCTGTCGTGGCTCGAATCTTCATAGACCCCCCAATTGAAGGTCATGTCCTCGCCACTGCCGCTGACACGCATGTTGGAGACGAAGGGCAGCACAGTTGCGCCTTCGATGGAGGGCAGGGTGCCGACAGCGGCATATGCATCCGTCGGGTCGCTCCGACCGAACAGGCTCCAGCCGGCCGTGCTGGGGTTGTAGGGCACGTTCTCACCCAACTCGGCATTGAAGAACAGCATGCCGTCCCCGACCGAGCGCGCATACTGGTTCGGCGCGACGGTGACCGGATCGTAGACGAGACTGGTGTAGTGCACACCGTCCTGGGTGGCGATGATCTGGGTGGCGGCGCTGGGTGTGGAGCCTGGATTGGGGGTGACGTTCAAGGCGCCGATCGTCTGCCTTACGCCGGCGAAGATGCGTACGGAGTTGTCGCTGCGATTGTCCAGGAAGTGATAGCTGTCGCTGACGGTGATGGCGGCGTCCGCCGTGCTCGCCTGCAGCAGGCAAAGGCTCATTGCCGCCGTCAGGGCTACCCTCTGCGGCGATAAGCTGTTTCTTGTGTTCATGCGAGTCTCCTGCGGGTTGTTGTTTTGTAGGTGTCCGGTGTTCGCCCGGACAGAGTGGTCGAAGCAATTTTTGTGCGAGTGGTATATCCCGCTGGCAAGTCGCAGCCGGCTGTGATCGACGCCGAGTTGGGGCGGGCATGTGTAAGGAATGCCGACACTTTCCCGGCGGCAGGAAGTTTCGATGCCAATCAGTTCGGTGGAGCAGCCCACGGGCGCAGCGGCGCAGGCCATCGATTCCGCTGATACCCCGGCAGATCCGAGTGCAGTCTCCTTCGGGCCCTCGCGGCGGGCGCTGCTACTGCAGGGGGGGGGGCGCGGCGGCCACGCTCTGCTAGAATCGCCCGCCATGAGCTATCAGGTCCTTGCGCGCAAGTGGCGGCCGAAGTCCTTCGGTACGCTGGTCGGTCAGGAGCACGTGGTGCGTGCGCTGTCGCATGCGCTCGCCACCGGCCGTCTGCATCACGCCTGGCTGTTTACGGGCACGCGCGGTGTCGGCAAGACGACGATCAGCCGCATTCTGGCCAAGGCGCTCAACTGCGAGACTGGCATCACCCCCGAGCCGTGCAACACCTGCGACGCCTGTCGCGCGATCGACGCCGACCGCTTTCCCGATTACGTCGAGATGGATGCGGCTTCGAACCGTGGCGTGGACGATATGGCGGCGCTCCTCGACAAGGCGGTGTATGCGCCGGTGCAGGGGCGCTACAAGGTGTACATGATCGACGAAGTGCACATGCTCACCGGGCATGCCTTCAACGCCATGCTGAAGACGCTCGAGGAGCCGCCCGAGCACGTCAAGTTCATCCTCGCCACCACCGACCCGCAGAAGATCCCGGTAACGGTGCTGTCGCGCTGCCTGCAGTTCAACCTCAAGCAGATGCCGCAGGGGCATATCGTCGAGCACCTCACGCGCATCCTGCAGGCTGAGCAGGTGTCATTCGAGCCTGGTGCATTGCGCCACCTCGCCAAGGCGGCGAACGGCTCGATGCGAGATGCGCTGTCCCTGCTCGACCAGGCGATCGCGCATGGCGCGGGCAAGGTCGAGGAGGAGCAGGTTACCCACATGCTGGGCACGGTGGGCGACGACCATCTGTACGCGGTGCTCGATGCCCTGGTCGCGGCTGATGTCCCTGCGCTGCTGCGAGTGGCTGATGGCATGGAGGCGCGCAGCTTGGCCTTCGATGCAGCCCTGCAGTCGCTGGCGACGCTGCTGCACCGCATTGCCCTGGCGCAGTTTGCGCCCGAGGCGATCACCGACGAACTCGAGCGCGCGCGCGTGGCGGCCTACGTGCAGGCCTTCGATGCCGAGTTCCTGCAGCTTGCCTATCAGATCGCCATCCACGGCCGTGACGAGCTACCGCTTGCGCCGGATGAGTACACCGGCTTCACGATGACGCTGCTGCGCCTGCATGCATTCCGTCCCGAGCAACCCGCAGCGCTCGGTGGGCCGGGCGTGGCGCCTGGGGGTGGTGGCTTGGCGCGGGCGGTGCCTGCGTCGGCGAGGCCGGCGCCAACGGTGTCCGCGTCGGTTGCTGCGGCGAGGCCGGAGCCGCCGGTCGCGGCCATAACACCGCCACCTGCCGCGGTCGCACAGCCTGCCGCAGAGCGGCCGCCAGCGATGGCTCCGCAGCCTGCCGAGGCCAAGCCGGCGGCGGTCGGCACCGCGCAAGCGGTGTCGGGGCATGACGTGCCGCCGTGGGAGGATCTGCCGCCCGAGGCCTATGCCGACAGCGCGGCCGTTGTCGAACGCGTGCATGCCGTGTCGTCTTCGCTGGGAGCAGCGAGCGAGGCTGCGTCAGCGCCCGCTCCTGCCCCGGTGGCTTCTGCCTCAGTGGCTGCTGCCGCAGAGAAGTCCGTGGTAGTGCCGGAGGCGACGATGGCGCCGGATGCAGCTGCCGGCAAGCCTGCACGCGGCGATGCTGCGACCCTGTTCGCGCTTGGTGATTGGCGCGGGCTGGTGCGTGCGCTTGAACTTGGTGGCCTCGTGCGCGAACTTGCCCAGCATTGCGAATGGGTCGATTTCAGCGATGAGGGCCTGCAGTTGCGCCTGTCAGTGGCGCACCGTCATCTGCTCGACATGAATCCAGGGGCGCTCGAGCGCCTGCAGGGCAGTCTGTCGTCGGCCCTCGGGCGTACGCTCAAACTGCGCATCATCGTCGGCGACATTGCCGGTGAGACGCCGGCGCAGCGCGACGAGGTCGAGCGTCGTGCGCGCCATGCCGAGGCCGTTGCCGCGCTCGAGGCCGATCCCTTCGTACGCGAGCTGATCGAACGTTTCGACGCCACGCTCGTCGAGAGTACCGTGAAGCCGCTTTGAGCCGCTGCTTGCGGTGTCGGCCTGCGGCACACCCTTCCTGAAACATTTACCCTGAATCCCAACCATACGACGGAGCGCACATCATGATGAAAGGCGGTATTGCCGGCCTGATGAAGCAGGCCCAGCAGATGCAGGAAAACATGAAGAAGATGCAGGACCAACTGGCCTCGATCGAAGTCGAGGGGCAGTCCGGTGCCGGCATGGTCAAGGTGCAGATGACCTGCAAGTACGATGTGCGCCGCGTCTCCATCGATGCCTCGGTCATGGATGACAAGGAGATGCTCGAGGATCTCGTCGCCGCGGCGCTCAACGATGCGGTGCGCAAGGTCGAAACCGCCACCCAGGACAAGATGGCGAGTGTCACCGCGGGCTTGAATCTGCCGCCCGGCATGAAGCTGCCGTTCTGAGCGCAGCCGTCCGATGTCGCCGTCCAGCCTCGACGAGCTGATCGAGGCGCTGCGTTGCCTGCCCGGAGTGGGGCCGAAGTCGGCCCAGCGCATGGCCTACCACCTGCTGCAGCGCGACCAGCGCGGCGCAGCGCGCCTTGGTCGTGCGCTCACGCATGCGCTCGAAGTGTTGCGTCACTGCGAGCGCTGCAATACGTTTTCCGAGGAGGTGGTGTGCCAGCGCTGCGCAAATCCTCGCCGCGACGCGTCTCTGTTGTGCGTGGTGGAAATGCCGGCCGATCTGGCGATGATCGAACAGACCCAGACCTACAATGGCCTCTACTACGTGCTGATGGGGCGCTTGTCGCCGCTCGATGGCATCGGGCCACGTGAGCTCGGCCTGGACAAGCTGATCGCGCGGGCGACGGACGACAGCGTGCGCGAGGTGATCCTTGCCACCAACTTCACCAACGAGGGCGAGGCAACGGCGCACACGGTGGCCGCCCTGCTCGCAGCGCGTGGGGTCAAGGTGAGCCGCCTGTCGCGTGGGGTGCCGGTTGGTGGAGAGCTCGAGCATACCGACACCGGCACCATTGCCCAGGCCCTGGTGGAGCGGCGTGCGCTCTGACCCATCCCAGGCTTCATGACGCGGCCGGTGGCGAGGATGCTGCAGCGCCACATTTGACCCGCCCGGAGACCGACCGAAAGCCCTCGCATTGTCGCGGAAAGCCTTGTGGCAGAAGGCGATGCGCGCTTTGCGCTTTCTCTGCTGCGGTGACTCCGGTATAATTCTCGGGTTATCTGTATCCAGGTCTTTCATTTTCCTTTCTGGGAAGAGGGTCATGAGCGTTGATCAAAAGATGGACAGCAGCCGCCGCACTCTGCTGCTCGCTACGTCCGCCGCCGGCGGCGTGGCCGCAGTGGCGACCGCGGTGCCGTTTGTTGCCAGCCTGACGCCGTCCGAGCGCGCCAAGGCAGCCGGTGCGCCGGTCGAAGTTGATGTGAGCAAGCTCGCTCCGGGCGAGATGATGACGGTGGAGTGGCGGGGCAAGCCGGTGTGGGTGCTGCGCCGCACGCCCGAAATGCTCGCGTCGCTCGATGCGACCGATGCGCGCGTCAGCGATCCGAATTCGGACAAGCCGATGCAGCCGGACTACGCAAAGAACAAGCATCGCTCCATCAAGCCGGAGTACCTCGTCGCCGTGGGTATCTGTACCCACCTCGGCTGTTCCCCGTCCGAGAAGTTCAAGATGGGTGCCGAGAGCGGCATGGGCGCCGACTGGCAGGGTGGCTTCCTGTGCCCCTGCCATGGCTCGCTCTTCGATCTGGCCGGTCGCGTCTACAGCAGCATGCCGGCGCCGGACAACCTCGAAGTGCCGCCGCACCAGTACCTCGCGGATTCCACCATTCTTGTTGGCGAAGACGGGAAGGCCTAAGCGATGACGACCAAATCACAAGCCCTGCTCAACTGGATCGACGAGCGTTTTCCGCTTACGTCGTCGATCAAGGGGCATCTCACCGAGTACTACGCGCCGAAGAACTTCAATTTCTGGTATTTCTTCGGTTCGCTCGCCCTGCTGGTGCTGGTCATCCAGATCCTCACCGGCATCTTCCTGGTCATGCACTACAAGCCGGATGCCTCGCTCAACGCCTCGGGCGTGCCGGTGGCCTTCGCCAGTGTCGAGTACATCATGCGTGAAGTGCCGGGTGGCTGGTTGATCCGCTACCTGCACTCGACCGGCGCGTCGGCGTTTTTCGTCGTTGTGTACCTGCACATGTTCCGTGGCCTGCTCTACGGTTCCTATCGCAAGCCGCGCGAGCTGATCTGGATCTTCGGTACCCTGATCTTCCTGGTGCTGATGGCCGAAGCCTTCATGGGTTACCTGCTGCCGTGGGGGCAGATGTCCTTCTGGGGCGCGCAGGTGATCGTGAACCTGTTCTCGGCGATTCCTCTCATCGGGCCCGATCTGGCGCTGGTGATCCGCGGCGATTTCGTCGTGTCCGACGCCACGCTGAACCGCTTCTTCTCCTTCCACGTCATCGCCGTGCCGCTGGTGCTGATCGGCCTCGTCGTTGCGCACATCATCGCGCTGCACGAGGTTGGCTCCAACAACCCGGACGGTGTCGAGATCAAGAAGAAGAAGGACGCCAACGGCATCCCGCTCGACGGCATCCCCTTCCATCCGTACTACACGGTAAAGGACATCGTCGGCGTCGTCGCCTTCCTGTTCTTCTTCAGCGCGGTGGTGTTCTTTGCGCCTGAAGGCGGTGGCTACTTCCTCGAGTACAACAACTTCATTCCCGCTGACCCGCTGAAGACCCCGCCGCACATCGCGCCGGTCTGGTACTTCACGCCCTTCTACTCGATCCTGCGCGCGGTCACCTTCCCGCTGTTCGGCCTCGATGCGAAGTTCTGGGGTGTGGTCGCGATGGGGGCCTCGGTGGTGATCATCGCTTTCCTGCCGTGGCTGGATCGCAGTCCGGTGAAGTCGATCCGCTACAAGGGGCCGATCTTCAAGTCCGCCCTCGTTGTGTTCGTGATCTCCTTCATCATCCTCGGCTACCTGGGCGTGCTGCCGCCGACCCCGGGCCGCACCCTGGTGTCGCAGATCTGCTCGGTGCTGTATTTCGCCTTCTTCCTGCTGATGCCGTGGTACAGCAAGCTCGACAAGTGCAAACCCGAACCGGAAAGGGTGACCTTCAAATGAAAATGCGCGTGATCAACCTCATCAAGCGGGCAGCAGCGGTGCTGCTGTTCGCCCCGGCCGTGGCGCTGGCGGCGGGGGCCCCGGTGCAGCTCGACAAGGCTCCGGTCAGTACTGATCCGGCTGCCCTGCAGCATGGCGCCAAGCTGTTCGTCAACTACTGTCTGAGCTGTCACAGCGCGAGCTTCAAGCGCTACAACATGCTCACCAACATCGGCCTGTCCGAGCAGGAAATCCGTGACAACCTGATGTTCACCGGCGAGCGCGTCGGTGATCTGATGACCGTGGCCATGCGCCCGGCCGATGCCAAGGTCTGGTTCGGTACTGCAGTGCCCGACCTCACGTTGGTGGCGCGCCAGCGCAACACGGCGAGCACGACCGGTGCCGACTGGCTGTACACATACCTGCGTCAGTTCTACCGCGATCCGGCGCGTCCCTCGGGCTGGAACAACGTGGTGTTCGAGAACGTCGGCATGCCGCACGTGTTCTGGGAGCTGCAGGGCGAGCAGGTGGCCAACATCACCGAGAACGCCGACGGCACCAAGAACGTGCAGCTGTCGCTCGCCAAGCCGGGCAAGCTGAGCGTAGAAGAGTACGACAAGGCCGTCGCCGACCTCGTGTCCTTCATGGTCTGGATGAGCGAGCCGATCGCCGAGAAGCGCAAGGCGATCGGTACCGTCGTGCTGATCTTCCTGGCCGGCCTGTTCGTGCTCAGCTACGCGCTGAAGAAGAACTACTGGAAGGACATTCATTGATCGAAAACGCGGCAGGCCGCAAGGCCGGTTAGCGCGGTCCGACCCCAGACGCACCACGCGCTACCGCGTGGTGCGCTTTTGCTTTATGAATTCCGGAGTGGCAACACCATGATGAACCTTTATTCCGGCACGACCGATCCCTTCAGTCACCGCTGCCGGATCGTGCTGTTCGAAAAGGGCATGGATTTCGAAGTCATCGACGTCGATCTCTACAACAAGCCCGAAGACATCGCCGTCATCAATCCCTACAACCGCGTGCCGGTGCTGGTGGATCGCGACCTTGTGCTCTACGAGTCCAACATCATCAACGAGTACATCGACGAGCGCTTCCCGCATCCGCAGCTGATGCCGCCCGACCCGATCATGCGCGCCCGTGCACGTCAGTTGCTGCATACCTTCGAGCAGGAGTTGTTCACCCACCTCGAGGCGCTCGAGGCTGGGCAGAAGGGTGTCGACAAGGTGCGCACCCATGTGCGTGACCACCTGACTCAGCTCGCGCCGGTGTTCACCAAGCAGAAGTTCATGCTGGGTGACGAGTTCTCGATGCTTGACGTCGCGATCGCGCCGCTGCTGTGGCGCCTCGAGCACTACGGTATCGAGCTGCCCAAGGCTGCCGCGCCGTTGATGAAATACGCCGAGCGCATTTTCAGCCGCCAGGGTTTCATTGACGCACTGACCCCGTCCGAGAAGGTCATGCGCCGCTGAGCGGGCCGGGGCGGGCGTCCATGTGGCGCAGCCCCGATCAACGGAGTGAAGATGAGCATCGTTTCGACCAAGCCGTATCTGCTGCGCGCAATCTGGCAGTGGTGCATCGACCAGGGTTTCACGCCCTATATCGCAACTGCCGTCGACGAGCACACGCGTGTTCCGCCCGGTTACGCCCGCGATGGCCAGATCGTGCTGAATCTCGCCCCTGACGCCACGGGCCAACTGCAGATGGAGAACGACTTCATCAGCTTCCAGGCGCGCTTCGGTGGTGTTGCACACTCGCTGGTCATCCCTGTCGCCAACGTGATCGCCATCTATGCGCGGGAGAACGGGCAGGGCATGGCCTTCGAGCCTGAGTTCGAAGAGGACGCGGCCGGCCTCGAGGATGAGGCTGTCGACGGCGAAGAAGCTGCCGGCACGGAGGCCGTGGTCGAAGACATGGGCGACGCGGCGGCACAGGCCCGCGCCGAAGCTGCAGATGGCGCCGGCGATGCCTCTCCACGCCCGCCGCGCGGCAGTCATCTCAAGCTGGTCAAGTGAGGAGCATGCCGTGACAGGTCTGGTTTGGAGCGAAGCGCTCGAGAACAAGCTCGAGCCGATGGACGCCACGCACCGCGAGTTCGTGGCGTGCTACAACGCGGTAGTCGAGGCGGCGCCCGAGCAGTTGCTGGCGGCCTTCGATGCGCTCATCGCGCACACCGAAGAGCACTTTGCGCTCGAGAACGGGTGGATGGAAGCCGTCGACTTTCCGGGTTGCCATCGCGCCGAGCACGATCGCGTGCTTGCAGTCATGTACGACATCCGCAAGCGCGTCGCGGGGGGCGACACCTTCTTCTTCAAACGCCTGGTCGAGGAGTTGCCGGCCTGGTTCCGCAATCATGTCGACGGCATGGATGCCGCGCTCGCATTCCATTTGCAGAGCGTAGGGTTCGACTTCGAGGCTGGCGTGCTGCCTGCGCTCGCCGAGGGCGAGCAGCGTGGTGAAGGCTGTGCGTGCGCCAGCCTCAGTGCGGAGTCCGCATGCCAGCCGGAGACTGCGCGTAGCCCGGCCTGTTCGGGCTGACCAGGGCACTCTGCTGGCGTATTCCCTGCGTGTTACGGTTCATCGCGACGCGGTTTTCAGGTCTTGCGGCCGTCGCGGAAAGGAAAGTCGAGCGCGGGCTGGCGTCCGCTCATGAGTTCGGCCAGGGCTGCGGCTGAGCCGCAGGCCAGCGTCCAGCCCAGCGTTCCGTGCCCGGTGTTGAACCACAGCCGATCGTGCCGGCCGCGGCCGATCACCGGAACATTGCCGGGTGTTGCCGGCCTCAGCCCGGCCCAGGCTTCGGCCTCGGCGATGTCGATTGCACCCGGGAAGCGGGTGCGCGCCCAGTCGAGGATTCCCGCTACGCGTTCCGGCCTGATCCTCGTATCGAACCCATTGAGTTCCGCCGTGCCTGCGATGCGCAGTCGATCGCCGAGTCGCGAGCAGACGATGCGGCGGGATTCGTCGGTCAGGCTTACGCTGGGCGCGCGGCTCGGGTCGACCACCGGTGCCGTGATCGAGTAGCCCTTTACCGGATAGATCGGTAGCTTTTCGTCCAGCGGTGCGAGCAGACGCGGGCCGTAGCTGCCCAGGCAGACAACGAAGGCGTCGGCATGCAGCAGATGCAACTCGCCGCGCGTGTCGCGGATCTCGACGGCCTCGACGCACTCCCGCCTGGCTAGGCTCAGGATGCGCGTGATCTCGCACCCCCAGTGCATGCGTGCCCCAGCGGTCGACAGGCGCAGGGCAAGCATCTGGGTGAAGAGGTGGGCGTCGCCCGACTCGTCGCCTGGCGCATACAGCCCGCCTGCCAGCGAGTCCGCCTGTGCCGCGAGTGCGGGCTCGATGCGCAGGCATTCGGCTTTGGTGCAGACCCGGGCTGCGATGCCGAAGTGCGTGAGTTCCTGCACCCGCCTGCCGGCCTGGGAGAACTCTGCCGGGCTGTGAAACAGATGCAGGATGCCGCGTTCGAGGTGTTCGTAGTGCAGGTCGAGTTCCGCGCGCAGGGCGCGCAGGCGCTCGCCGCTCCAGCGCGCCAGGTGCGCGATCGCAGCCGTATTGCGGCGTGTCCGCCAGGGCAGGCATTCGAACAGAAAGCGCGCCCCCCACTGCCACTGGGCCGGGTCGGTGGTGGGGCGGAACATCAGCGGCGCATCGTCACGGCCGAGCCAGCGCAGCACTTGCAGCGGTGCACCCGGGTTGGCCCAGGGCTCCGGGTGGCTGATCGAGATCTGGCCGCCGTTCGCGTAACTGGTCTCGAGCGCTGCGGCGGGTTGGCGGTCGACGATGCTGACGTCGAACCCGGCCTGGTGCAGATACCAGGCTGTGGTGACGCCGGAGAGGCCGGCACCGAGGACCAGGACATGCATGGGTGGGGCGTGCGCCTTCTGTTGAGGGCCGGGGATGGGTTCCGGGGCTGCGATCATACCCCCGCGCTTCAGCGCGCGGAACCGCTTGCCGGCAGTGCTATGGGCATTTACCCCGTGCGCTGCCGGCTTGGAACCGCGATAATCCACGCCTGTCCGTCTATCGAGTCGATTGGAGTTCCTTCATGCGCCGTGTCACCCTTACCCAGTTCCTGATCGAGCAGCAGCGTGCAGGTCGCATCAGCCCCGATCTGCGTCTGCTGATCGAGGTTGTTGCGCGTGCGGTCAAGGCCATCAGCGTCAACGTATCCAAGGGGGCGCTCGCCGGCGTGCTCGGCGAGGCCGGTACCGACAACGTGCAGGGCGAGGCGCAGAAGAAGCTCGACGTGATCGCCAACGAGATCCTGCTGCAGGCCAATGAGTGGGGTGGACACCTTGCGGCCATGGCCTCGGAAGAGGTCGAGACCGTGCACCAGATTCCGTTCGACTATCCCAAAGGTGGTTTCCTGCTGCTGTTCGATCCGCTCGACGGCTCCTCGAACATCGACGTGAATATCTCCGTGGGCACGATCTTCTCGGTGCTGCGCAACCCTGCGGGCGGCAGCGAGCCGACCGAAGCCAACTTCCTGCAACCGGGCAGCGAGCAGGTCGCTGCAGGTTATGCGGTGTATGGCCCGTCGACCCAGTTGGTTCTCACCGTCGGTAATGGTGTGCATGGCTTCACCCTCGATCGCGAGATGGGTAGCTTCGTATATACCCAGCCGTTCATGACCATCCCGGTCGACACCCAGGAGTTCGCCATCAACGCATCCAATGCGCGCTTCTGGGAGCAGCCGGTGAAGCGCTACGTGGATGAGATGCAGGCGGGCAAGGGCGGCCCGCTCGGTAAGGACTACAACATGCGCTGGGTGGCGTCGATGGTCGCCGACGTCCATCGCATCCTGACCCGTGGCGGCATCTTCATGTACCCAATGGATGAGAAGTGCCGTGCAAAGGGGGGCAAGCTGCGTCTCATGTACGAGGCCAACCCGATGGCGATGCTGGTCGAGCAGGCTGGCGGCGCAGCCTCTACCGGTCGTGAGCGCATCATGGACCTCAAGCCCACCGAGCTGCACCAGCGCGTGCCGGTGATCCTGGGCTCGAAGAACGAAGTCGAGCGCGTCGTCTCCTATCACCTCGAGGGTTGAGCCGGGTGGGTCGGATGCGGTGCTTGGTGCGGATTGCCGCTGTGCTTGGGGGGCTGGCGCTGCTCCCCGTGCCCGGCGCGTATGCGCAGCAGGCACTGGCGGTCGGCCTGGATGCGCCCGATGCCGTCAAGCCCTTGCTCGAGCGTCACGTTCGCCTGCTGCGTCGTGCAGACCTTGTGGTTCCCGAGGCGGACGCCGACCGCGCGGCGATGACACGGCGGACGCGCCGTGAGGTCGCCGAGTTGCTTGCCACCGAGGGCTACTTCAGCCCGCGTGTCCGCATCGACCGCAGCGCGGCCGGGCAGTGGGTAATTCAGGTCGAACCCGGGCCGCGTACCACGATTGCGGCGGTCAACATCGAGTTCGAGGGCGAGCTTGCCGCGCCCGGCGCCACTGCGGAGCTTGAGCGTCTCCAGGACCTGCGTGCGCGTTGGTCCCTGCCGGTGGGCGACGCCTTCACTCAGGGCGCGTGGGACGGCGCGAAGCAGCAGCTCCTCGATGCCTTAAGCGCGCGTCGCTACGCCGCCGCCCGCATCGTTCGCAGCCGTGCAGAGATCGATCCCGAGGCCGCAACGGCAAGGCTCAGCGTGACGCTCGACAGCGGGCCGGCCTTTTACCTCGGTGCTCTCGAGGTCGAGGGGCTTGAGCACCTGCCGGCCGACCTCGTTCAGCGCTACAGCCTTTTGCGACCGGGTACGCCATACGACCGCGAAGAGCTTCTGGCTTTCCAGACCGGCTTGCAGAATACGCCGCACTTTGGCTCGGTGATCGTCGACATCGAGCGCGACCCCGCATTGGCTGCAGCAGTACCGATACGGGTGCAGGTGACCGAGGCGCTGCCGAAGTACGTTGGTTTCGGGGCGGGTTTTTCCACCAACACCGGGGCGCGCGTCGAGACCACCTATCGCGACTCCAACCTGCGTGGCCGTGGCTGGGAGTTCGCCACCGGCCTGCGCGTCGAGCAGCGCCGCCAGGCGCTGTACGCCGACGTGTTCCTGCCGCCTAAGGGGCGGCATCGCGACAGCTTCGGCGCGCTCGTCGAGCGCAGTGATCTCGAGAACCTCGTCGTCACCTCGCAAGCCGTGGGCGCGACCCGCAGTGCAACCCGTGGCGACATCGAAACCCAGTTGGCGCTGCGCTTGCAGCACGAGAACATCGCGCCCGCTGGTGCGCCGCAGCGTTCCAACAACACCCTTACCGCAAACTGGACATGGGTGAAGCGGGCGGTTGATGACCTGCTCGACCCCACCCGTGGCTATGTATTCGAGTACCAGGTTGGCGGTGGTACCGCGATCGCCTTGGCCGAGCAGGACTTCGTCCGCTTGTATTCGCGCTTCGTTCGCTATCAGCCGGTGCGCGGCAGCGATGTCTTCATCCTGCGCGCCGAGGCGGGCATGACGGTTGCAGACAGCCGTGAGGGTATCCCGCAGGACTTCCTTTTCCGCACCGGTGGCGCGCAGACCGTGCGCGGTTACGACTACCAGAGCCTTGGCGTCAGGGAGGGCAGCGCCACCGTCGGTGGCCGCTTCCTCGCAGCGGCGAGTGCAGAGTATGTGCACTGGTTCAAGCCGCAGTGGGGGGGCGCCGTATTCGTGGATGCAGGTGATGCCGCGGATACGCGCGACGACTTCGACCTGCGCGTCGGTTATGGCGTTGGAGCGCGCTGGCGCAGCCCTGCCGGGCCGCTCGCAATCGACCTCGCATGGGGCCACCAGGCGCGCAGCCTGCGCTTGCACTTCGGCGTCGCCATCGCGTTTTGAGTACACCTTCACCGCGAGCGGTGGAGTGTGTGCGCAGAACAGCGCCACAGCGTGCAGGCTGCGCTTCAGCCATGGCGCAGTGCGGGTAGCGTGCTCACTGTCCAGCCGCGCGCTTCCAGCGCAGTGCGCAGCAGCCGTGCGCTATCCACCGCGCCCAGGGTGTCGCCATGTACGCAGATGCTGTCCATCGTCGCCGGCAGGACCTTGCCGTTCTGGCTGACTACGGCGCCGGCGTCGAGCATGCGCAGCACGTGGGAGACGAGCTGCTCAGGGTCATGGATGACGGCGCCCGGCTGAGCGCGTGGCACCAGGGTGGCACTGTCGGTGTAGGCGCGGTCGGCAAAGATCTCGCCAGCGACCTGAAGGCCTGCACGCTGGCCGGCGAAGTACAGCTCGGACAACACGGGGGCGAGCAGAATGAGCTGTGGGTCGATGGCGCTCACCGCACGCGCCACCGCGTCAGCGAGCGCTGCATCCTCGCAGGCCTGGTTGTTCAGCGCGCCATGTGGCTTGACGTGCGTGACGCGCCCACCTTCGGCCGCGGCCAAGCCGGCGAGCGCGCCAACCTGGTAGATGATCATGGCTTCGAGTTCGGCCGGCGCCATCTTCATCGGCCGGCGGCCGAAGCCCTGCAGATCGGGGTAGGCGGGATGGGCGCCCAGGCTGACCCCGGCGGCAAGCGCACAACGCACGGTGTGGCGCATCACGACCGGGTCACCGGCGTGAAAACCGCAGGCGATGTTGGCCGAGCGCACCACCTGCAGTAGTGCCTCGTCCTCGCCCATCGTCCAGGCGCCGAAGGATTCGCCGAGGTCGGCGTTCAGATTGATGGTCTTGTTCATGTGCAAGTCTCCGTAGGCAGGGGCGGCTCTGAGTTTCAATACAGCGGCCGGTATTCGGGGCCGAGCGCATGAACGACGCCGTCGACCAGATTGCTGCTGTACAGCGCCACCAGGTCCACGCCGTCGGCAGGCAGAGGGCGGATCGAGGCGATCAATGCCCGGGTCTCGGCCTCTGTCGCGCGCGCGATCCGTGCCCCTTCGGTGGCAGTGACGGCGGCAAAGCGCAGCGTCTGTCCGGGGCGCAATGCGGCGAGTCGGCCGAGGTCGGCGGTGATCACGGTGGCGATCTTCGGATAGCCGCCTGCGGTCTGGGCGTCGGCGAGCAGTACGATCGGCTGGCCGGCGCCGGGCACCTGGATGGAGCCGGGCACGGTGGCGTCGGACACAATTTCTGCGGCGCCGGCATGCTCGAGGCGCGCGCCTTCGAGGCGGATGCCCATGCGGTCGGCTTCCGCGCTGACGCGGTAGTTGCCGCTGACCAGCGTCGCCAGCGCATCGGTGCCGAAATGGTCGGCCTGTGGGCCGGGCACCACGCGGATCGGGCGCGTGTCGGCTGCGGGCGCTTGGGCGAGCACGCGGTCAAGGCCTCGGCTCTCGTCAGTGGCTGGGGCCAGGGCCAGGCGTGTGCCGGTGGTCAGCGCGCGGCCGCTGCCGCTTGCTCCGCCGAGGCCAGCGCGTACGTAGGTCGAGGTACTGCCCATCACCGCTGGAACATCGAGCCCTGCGACCGCGACCATGGCAATGCGGCCGTTGTCCATCTTGCGGATGCGCAGCGCCTCGCCTGCGGCCAGCGTCAGCGAGCGCCAGGGGGCGAGCTGCCGGCGTCCACCGGTGTCATCGATCTCCACCACCGCGTCCCCTGCGACCGCCAGCTTCACCGCGCCGCCGTGTGCCACGACATGCAGCCCGCCGTCGAAGCACTCGATCACCGGTGCGTACTCGGGGCGGCCGGCCAGAGCGTTGGCGATGCGCATCAGTCGGCGATCGAGTACGCCCGCCCAGGGCACGCCGATGCGACGGAAGCCGCGCCGGCCGTCGTCCTGGATCGAGGCGAAGGCGCCCGGTGAGACGATCTCGAGTTCGGTTCTGGCGTTCATGCTGCAGCCTCGCTGGCGCTGCTGGCATCGGCGACGCACCACTGCATCGGGTCGATCTCGCCGCGGCGTAGCCCGGCTTCGAGTGCGCGGTATTCGTCCGCGCTGACGGGGACGAAGCGCACCTTGTCGCCGGCGGCGAGCAGTGAGGGCGATGCGCGGCGGGCGTCGAACAGCGGCACCGGGCAGCGTCCGAGCAGGTGCCAGCCGCCGGGGCTTTCCCAAGGATAGATGGCGGTAAGGCCGGTTGCGATCGCCACGCTGCCGGCGGGAACACGCACGCGGGGCTGGCTGCGCCGTGGCAGGTGCAGGCGCTCGGCCAGATCACCCATGAAGGGAAAACCAGGCAGGAATCCCAGCATGTAAACCAGGTACTCGGTGCCGCTGTGCAGCGCCACCACCTCGGCGGCGTCGATGCCGAGCGTGCTCGCCACTTCGGCGAGATCGGGTGCGGCCTCGCCCTCATAGCAGACGGGCAGCTGCCAGTGGCGGCCGTCCGTGGGTGTGCAGTGCTCGACAGCGTCGATCAGCGGCTGCAGCGCTGCGAGCAGGGTGTCGCGGTCGGTGACGAGCGGGTCGAAGAACACCGTCAGCGAGCGGAAGGTGGGCATGGACTCGATCACGCCCGGTAGCCCGCCGCCATGTTGCAAGCGCAGGATGGCGGCGTCCAGGGCGTTCACGGCGGCAAGCAGGGCGGGGTCGATGACGTTGCCGAACTCGATGGTCAGCGCGGCGTCGCCGGCGTCGAGGATGCGGTGGCTCACTGGCGCGCTCCGGCTTACAGGGACGACGTCGATGCCGCACGGGCGGCTTGGTCGTAGCGGCCGGACAGGGTGCGCAGCAGACGGGCGAGTTCGCCGATCTGGGCGTTGTCTTCCGGTGTGCCGGTGAATCCGGGCATCAGGCAATCCTCGCGTACATCGCGATATGCCATGCACACATCGTGCCCTTGTTCGGTAAGCGAAAAGAAGGCTTCCTTGCCACGCCTGGCACTCTTTACCAGGCCGAGACCGGCCAGCTTGCGCAGTGAGTAGGAAACCACGTGGGTGTCCTCAATATTGAGCACGAAAGCGATGTCACCGAGGCGCTTCTCGATGTCGCGGTGGGCAACGTGGTGCAGGACCAGCACGTCGGTCGGCGTCATGTCCTTGACGCCGGCAGCCGTCATGCACCGAGTCATCCAGCGCGCAAAGGCGTGCCACGCAATGATCAGGCCGAACTCGAACTCGGACAGTTCGGGCGACTTGGATGACACCAGGTGTTGGGAAGACACGATGCGGTTGGCCTCACTCATGACAGTCTCCGGGGCAGTGGTGGGATGGGTGTTCAGGGAGTTGAAGGTATTTCGAGTGCGTTATAAATATGTTTCGTTAAAAAAACGTATACGTTTTGTTGACAAGATAACCATAAAATCTCTATCGTGCAATAACGGTGACTTATGGATTGCAGGTTGCCGCCTAATCACCAGCCTCTCGGGGCGCTTGCCCTCCCATACTCAGGAGTACATGCCATGACTTTCTCGCACCCTTTGCTAAAGGCGATCACCGCTTCAATGCTTGGGCTCGGCATTGCCGCTGCTGCTCAGGCTCAGACCGTCTGGGACATGCCCACGCCTTACCCGGTTAGCAACTTCCACACCGAGAACATCCAGCAGTTCGCCAACGAGGTCGCCGAGGCCACCGGCGGCAAGCTCAAGATCACCGTCCACGCAAACGGGTCGCTGTTCAAGGCCAACGAGATCAAGCGCGCGGTGCAGGGCGGTCAGGCGCAGATCGGTGAGGTGATCATCTCCGGCCTGGCCAACGAGGATGCGCTCTATGCGCTCGACACCGTGCCCTTCCTCGCCACCGGCTACGAGGACTCGAGAAAGCTGTGGCAGGTGTCGAAGGAGGCGGTCGAGGCGCGCCTGGCGAAGAACGGCCTGAAGATCCTGTATTCGGTGGCGTGGCCGCCGCAGGGGCTGTATTCGAAGACCGAACTCAACACGATCGGCGACCTCAAGGGCATGAAGATCCGCTCCTACAGCCCGACCGTGGCACGCATGATCCAGCTCATGGGTGGCCAGCCGGTGACCGTGCAGGCCGCCGACCTCACTCAGGCGCTGTCGACCGGCGTGGTGTCGGCCAACCTGACCTCCTCGGCCACCGGCTATGACACCAAGAGCTGGGAGCAGCTCAGCCACTACTACGACATCCAGGCCTGGCTGCCGAAGAACATCGTGTTCGTCTCGCAGAAGGCTTTCGATGCGCTCGACCAGCCCGCGCGCGACGCCTTGCTCAAGGCGGCTACCGCTGCCGAGGAGCGCGGTTGGAGGGTCTCGGAAGAGAAGACCGCGTGGTACATCGATCAGCTCAGGACCAACGGCATGAAGGTGGCGCCTGCGCCCGCCGCGCTGCAGGCCGACCTGCTCAAGATCGGCGAGCAGATGGCGGCCGAATGGGCCGAGAAGGCAGGCTCCGATGGTCAGGCCATCCTCGACGCCTACCGCAAGCTGAAGTAAGTCCGTGCCGTCGCCGGGGGCCGCACGTGCGGCCCCCGGCCTTTCCGGAGACCGCCATGAGAGCGTTCCTCGATTCGCTGTACCGTCTGTCCGGTGCCCTCGCCGCCGTCGGCATGATCTTCACGCTGGTGATGGTCGCTGCCGGCGTATTCACCCGGCCTTTCAACATCTACCTGCCGGGTACCGATGACTACGCGGGCTATGCGATGGCGGCCTGCGGCTTCCTCGCGCTTGCCTACACCTTCAAGCACGGCGAGCACATTCGCGTGAGCCTGGTTATCGAGCGCCTCGGGCCGGGCATGCGGCGCGTGGCGGAGTGGTTCGCGCACGGCGCCGGCGTGGTAGTGGCGTCCATGCTCGCCTGGTATGCGGTACGCCTGGCCTGGCAGTCGCATGAATTCGAGGAGATCTCGCAGGGCATCGACGCCACGCCGCTGTGGATCCCGCAGCTGTCGATGGCGATCGGGTCGGTGATCCTGCTGATCGCCGTGGTCGACGACTTCATTCAGGTCAGCCTCGGGCGCGAGCCGCAGCGCCTGGCCAAGGCCAGCGCCGAAGAAATGGCGCACATGGAATAAGGGGCCATCATGGAACTCACCGCTGCACTCGTTCTCATCGGCCTGATGGTACTGCTGCTCGCCGGCGGCCTTTGGATCGGCCTCTCCCTGATGGCCATCGGCATCCTCGGCATGCTCGGCTTCACCACCCGCGCCCCCGGCGACGGCATGGCCGTTGCCATCTGGAGCCACGGCTCGAGCTGGACCCTGACCGCGCTGCCGCTTTTCCTGTGGATGGGTGAAATCCTGTTCCGAACCCGGCTGTCGCAGGAGATGTTCAAGGGCTTGTCGCCCTGGCTCGAGCGCCTGCCCGGCCGCCTGCTGCACACCAACGTGATCGGCTGCACGCTGTTCGCGGCGGTGTCGGGCTCGTCGGCGGCGACCTGCGCCACCATCGGCAAGATTGCGATGCCCGAGCTCAGCCGCCGCGGCTATCCCGAGTCCATGGTGCTGGGCACCCTGGCCGGCGCGGGTACGCTCGGGCTGCTGATCCCGCCTTCGATCATCATGATCGTGTATGGCGTGGCGGCCGATGTTTCGATCTCCAAGCTCTTCATCGGGGGCGTGCTGCCGGGCATTCTGCTCGCGTCCTTGTTCATGGGCTGGGTGGTGATCTGGTCGCTGATGAACCGCGACAAGATCCCGCCGGCGGACCTCAAGACCAGCTTCATGCAGAAGCTCGCCGCGTCGAGAAACCTGATCCCGGTGGTACTGCTGATCGCCGGCGTACTCGGCTCGATCTATTCGGGTATCGCCACCGCCACCGAGGCGGCGGCGATAGGCGTGATCGGCAGCCTGATCATCGCCGCGGCGCAGAAGTCGCTGACCCGCGAGAGCTTCATTGCCGGCCTCATGGGCGCCACCCGGCTGTACTGCATGATCGCGCTCATTCTCGCCGGCTCGGCCTTCCTGACCCTGGCGATGGGCTACATCGGCCTGCCGCGCCATCTGGCTGAGTGGATCGGCACGCTCAACCTCACGCCCGGCATGCTGCTGTTCGCCCTCGCGATCTTTTTCGTGCTGCTCGGCTGCTTCCTCGACGGCATCTCGATCATCGTGCTGACGATGGCGGTGCTGCTGCCGACGATCCAGGCGGCGGGCATCGATCCGCTGTGGTTCGGCGTGTTCGTGATCGTGGTCGTGGAGATGGCGCAGATCACTCCGCCGGTAGGCTTCAACCTGTTCGTGCTGCAGGCGCTGTCAGGCAAGCAGATCAGCACCATCGCCGTCTACGCGCTGCCATACTTCCTGCTGATGGTGCTGGCGCTGATCCTGCTCTATGTCTTTCCCGGGCTGGTGACGTGGCTTCCCGGGCAGATGATGGGGTAGCGGGTCGTGCGCCGCTGAGGGTCTTGACCTGAGTCCAGCCGATTGCTCCGAGGTTGCCGGATAAATGCGGGTGGCGATGAAGACCCCCCGGTTGAGCAGACAGGTTTCAAGGTCGAGAATGCCGCTCATGAGCGTATGAGCATTTGCGTCCCTAGCGGAATTGAAGCAAGGCCACTTCCCAGACCGGAGTTTCACCATGTCCATCAGCGTGCTCGACCTTTTCAAGGTGGGTATCGGCCCGTCCAGTTCGCACACCGTCGGCCCCATGCGTGCCGCCCACGATTTCGTCGCAGCGCTCGGGGGCCGCGGGCTGGTGGATGCGGTGACGCGGATCGAGGTGAAACTCTACGGCTCCCTGTCGGCGACCGGTGTCGGTCATGGCACCGACCGGGCCGTGGTTGCAGGCCTTATGGGGGCTCGCCCGGACGAGATTGATCCCGATTTCCTGGTTGATGCGGTGGATGCCGTACGTATCGATGGCGTCTTGCCGCTGCCCGGTGGGGGTAGGCTGGCATTCGACTGGGCGCGCGACATGCGCTTGCTACCCGTGAGCTTGCCCTACCACCCGAACGCGATGCGTCTGGCGGCCTACGGCGAGGCCGGACTCCTGCATGAAAACACCTACTACTCAGTCGGTGGCGGCTTTGTGATCGACGAGGCGCAAGCCCAGGCAGGTGACTTGACGGCGGAGGAACTGGCGCTGCCTTACCCTTTCGCCACCGCGTCCGAGTTGCTCGCGCAGTGTCGCCGCCATGGTCTGCGCATCAGTCAGCTGATGTTCGCCAACGAGGGCGCCTGGCGCAACGAGGATGATACGCGTCAGGCACTGCAGCGTATCTGGGCGGTGATGCAGGCCTGCGTGGCACGGGGCATGCGGCATGAGGGCGTGTTGCCAGGCGGGCTCAATGTGCGGCGCCGCGCTCCGGACCTGCATCGCAAGCTCAGCGCACGGGCGGCGGGCCGCAACCTGATCAGCGACACGATGGCAGCGCTCGACTGGGTCAATCTGTTCGCGCTGGCAGTCAATGAGGAAAATGCCGGCGGTGGTCGCGTGGTTACCGCGCCTACCAACGGAGCAGCTGGCATCATCCCTGCCGTGCTGCACTACTACATGAAGTTCATGCCGGGCAGCAGTACGCGCGACGTGGAGGACTTCCTGCTTGCGGCGGCGGCCGTGGGCGTGCTTTGCAAGACGAACGCCTCGATCTCGGGCGCGGAGGTCGGCTGCCAGGGCGAGGTGGGTTCGGCCTGTGCGATGGCTGCTGCAGGCTTGACCGAGGTGCTGGGCGGCAGCCCCGAGCAGGTCGAGAATGCGGCCGAGATCGGCCTCGAGCACAACCTCGGCCTGACCTGCGACCCGGTCGGCGGTCTTGTGCAGGTGCCCTGCATCGAGCGCAACGCGATGGCCTCGGTGAAGGCCATCAACGCCGCCCAACTTGCCCTGCGCGGCGACGGCGCACACACGGTCTCGCTCGATCAGGCGATCCGCACCATGCGCGATACCGGTCGCGACATGCTCGACAAGTACAAGGAGACCTCGCGCGGCGGCCTGGCGGTGAGCTTCCCCGAGTGCTGAACAATGCTGTGCTGGTCGAGTTCTGGTGTTGAGGCAGGCAGCCTGCGCCGCATGAGCGATGCTGCCGAACAAATAGTTTCGGCCTCCCACCCTTGAAATCCATTTGGGCCGTCCCTATTATTAGCACTCGTTGGCGGTGAGTGCTAACACGTGGCGGCGATCATTCGCCCCGTTGGCGCTCAAGCCACTGCAGATTCACCCGCGGGCTTTACCCGCGGATCAATCAACCCAAACAGTTGAACCGTAACAAGGAGAGAACTCGATGAAGATTCGTCCCCTGCACGATCGCGTGATCGTCAAGCGTCTGGAAGCCGAGCGCAAGACCGCCAGCGGCATCGTGATCCCGGACAGCGCCGGCGAGAAGCCCGATCAGGGCGAAGTCCTGGCTGTCGGCAACGGCAAGATCCTGGACGACGGCAAGGTGCGTCCGATGGCCGTCAAGGTGGGCGACAAGGTGCTGTTCGGCAAGTATGCCGGCCAGACCGTGAAGGTCGAAGGCGAAGAACTCCTCGTGATGCGCGAGGAAGACATCATGGGCGTGGTCGAGGCCTGAGCCTCCTGCAAGCCCCTGCAACGCTAATCGAAACAATTCAGGAGTTCTGAAGAATGGCAGCTAAAGAAGTCAAGTTTGGTGATTCCGCCCGCGAGCGCATGGTCGCCGGCATCAACATCCTGGCCAACGCGGTCAAGGTGACCCTGGGCCCGAAGGGTCGCAACGTGGTGCTCGAGCGCTCTTTCGGCGCCCCCACCGTGACCAAGGACGGCGTCTCCGTCGCCAAGGAAATCGAGCTGAAGGACAAGTTCGAGAACATGGGCGCACAGATGGTCAAGGAAGTTGCTTCCAAGACCTCGGACATCGCTGGTGACGGCACCACCACCGCCACCGTGCTGGCCCAGTCGATCGTGCGCGAAGGCATGAAGTACGTCGCCGCCGGCATGAACCCGATGGACCTCAAGCGCGGCATCGACAAGGCTGTCGTGGCCACCATCGAAGAGCTGAAGAAGCTGTCGAAGCCGTGCTCGACCAACAAGGAAATCGCCCAGGTCGGCTCGATCTCGGCCAACTCCGACAGCGACATCGGCGACATCATTGCCCGCGCCATGGACAAGGTCGGCAAGGAAGGCGTGATCACCGTCGAGGACGGCAAGTCGCTGCAGAACGAGCTCGACGTCGTCGAGGGCATGCAGTTCGACCGCGGCTACCTGTCGCCCTACTTCATCAACAACCCGGACAAGCAGGTTGCCATTCTCGAGCAGCCCTTCGTCCTGCTCTTCGACAAGAAGATCTCCAACATCCGTGACCTGCTGCCGGTGCTCGAGCAGGTTGCCAAGGCCGGTCGTCCGCTGCTGATCATCGCCGAAGACGTCGAGGGCGAAGCCCTGGCCACCCTGGTGGTGAACAACATCCGCGGCATCCTCAAGACCTGCGCCGTCAAGGCTCCGGGCTTCGGCGACCGTCGCAAGGCCATGCTGGAAGACATCGCCATCCTCACCGGCGGTCAGGTCATCGCCGAAGAAGTCGGCCTGACCCTCGAGAAGGCCACCCTGGACGACCTCGGCCAGGCCTCCCGCATCGAGATCGGCAAGGAAAACACCATCATCATCGACGGCGCCGGCCAGGCCGAGCGCATCGAAGCCCGCGTCAAGCAGATCCGCGTGCAGATCGAGGAAGCGACCTCGGACTACGACCGCGAGAAGCTGCAGGAGCGCGTCGCCAAGCTGGCGGGTGGTGTTGCGGTGATCAAGGTCGGCGCTGCCACCGAAGTCGAGATGAAGGAGAAGAAGGCCCGCGTCGAAGACGCCCTGCACGCCACCCGCGCTGCAGTGGAAGAGGGCATCGTCCCCGGCGGCGGTGTGGCGCTGCTGCGCGCCCGTGCTGCACTGGGCGAGCTGAAGGGCGACAACCACGACCAGGACGCCGGCATCAAGATCGTGCTGCGCGCGATGGAGCAGCCGCTGCGCGAGATCGTCGCCAACGCTGGTGACGAGCCGAGCGTGGTGGTGAACAAGGTGGTCGAGGGTTCGGGCAACTACGGCTTCAACGCCGCCACCGGCGAGTACGGCGACATGGTCGAGATGGGCGTGCTGGACCCGACCAAGGTCACCCGCACCGCGCTGCAGAACGCCGCGTCCGTCGCTGGCCTGATGCTGACCACCGACTGCATGGTCGGCGAGCTGGCAGAAGACAAGCCGGCCGGTGGCATGCCCGACATGGGTGGCATGGGCGGCATGGGCGGCATGGGCATGGGTATGTAAGTGCCTGCCTGCGACCCGGCATGCCCGGGTCGCGCCCGCAGTAACGCAGACGGCTCCGCTCAGGCGGGGCCGTCTGCGTTTACGCAGGGCCGAAGACGCAGGCGCGAGCATGCATCGCCGCGCACGAAGCCGCGCGAAGCGTGGGATAATCCATAGGTTTGGTAGGGAGAAAGGTCGGCGGGGAGTGAGCTGGCGCAGTGGCCGCCCGCTCCCCGGAGCCGCCAGCGCGCTAGCGCTGGCGGCTCCCAAGGCCGAGCAAAAGGAGAACAGCGGGCCAACTGTATGAAGGTCCGCTTACAAATCACTTACAGCCTGGACACTATGCGGATTCTGCTGGCTGAAGACGACCCGGTGATTGCCGATGGCATCTGTCGCGCGTTGCGGCGTGGCGGCTATGCAGTGGACCATGTGGCCGACGGCGCCGAGGCCGATGCGGCGGTTTCCACCCAGGGCTATGACCTGCTGATCCTCGACCTTGGTCTGCCGCGCATGAACGGCATCGACGTCCTAAAACGCCTGCGGGCGCGCAAATCGGCGCAGCCGGTGCTGATCCTGACGGCCCAGGACGGTGTCGATGATCGTGTGCGCGGACTCGACGCCGGTGCCGACGACTACCTTACCAAGCCATTCGCCCTGCCCGAGCTCGAGGCGCGCGTGCGCGCGCTGACGCGGCGCGGTACCGGGCAGCCGCGCTGCATCGAGATCGGCCAGCTCAGCTACGACCAGGCCGATCGCGTGGTGAAGGTCGGCGGTCAGATGATCGACCTGTCGGCGCGCGAAATCGGCTTGCTCGAGGTCTTCCTGCTGCGGGTCGGTCGCCTGGTGAGCAAGGACCAGCTCGTCGACCACCTGTGCGGCTGGGGCGAGGAGGTGTCGAGCAATGCAATCGAAGTGTATGTGCACCGCCTGCGCAAGAAGCTCGAGGACAGCGGCGTGCGCATCGTGACCGTGCGCGGTCTGGGGTACTGTCTGGAAAACCCCGATGCTGCCCCTGCGGCGAAAGCCTGAGAAGGCGGGGGCGGCGCGCAAGACTGCGCCCCCAAACTCGCTTTTCGGTGAGATCCTCGACTGGATGCTCGCGCCGCTGCTTTTCCTGTGGCCGATCTCCATCATCGTCACCCATAACGTGGCGGACAGTATCGCCAATCAGCCCTACGACCTCGCGCTCGCCGACAGTGTGAGGGCGTTGGCGCGCTTCGTCGTCATCGATGAGGGGCGTGCCGTTGTCAACTTTCCGGCGCCACCGCGCGCTTTGTTTCGTGCCGATCAGGACGACGCGGTTTATTACCAGGTGGCGGATTGGCGTGGCGTGACCGTCAGCGGCGACCCCGAGATCCTCCCGGCTCCCTTGCCCGTTTCCATCGACGGCGAGCAGATCTTCTTTCGTGACGAGCTGATCCACGGCGAAGATGTGCGTATCGCCTACCGCTTCCTGCGCCTTGATCCCGCGCGGCCCGAGCTGCTTGTGGTAGTGCAGGTGGCTGAAACGCGCAACAAGCGTACGGATCTGGCCTCGCGAGTGGTCACGGGGGTGCTGTTGCCTCAGTTCGCGATCATCCCGCTCGCGGTGATCCTCGTCTGGGTCGGCCTCAGTCGCGGCATTGCGCCGCTCAACCGGCTGCAGAGCCTGATCCGGCGCCGCCGGCCGACCGATCTGTCACCGGTCGCGCCCGGCAGCGTCCCGGAAGAGGTTCGTCCCTTGATCGTCGCTTTCAACGACATGATGGTCCGCCTCGAAGAGAACCTGCAGGCACAGCAACGCTTCATTGCTGACGCAGCGCACCAGATGCGCACGCCACTGACCGGCCTGAAGATGCAGGCCGACCTTGCGCTGCACGAGACCGACCCCGTGCAGTTGCGGGAGTCGCTCACGCGTATTGCAGAAAGTACCGACCGCGCTGCCCACTTGATCAACCAGCTTTTGTCGCTGGCGCGCGCCGAGGCAAGCTTCGAGAAGCTCTATACCGTGGAGCCGGTCAGTCTCGATGCAGTGGTGCGGGAGGTGGCGCTCGAGCTTTACCCGCGCGCTCAGGTCAAGCAGATCGACCTCGGCGTCGAGGCCGGCGACACCGAACTGGTGATCGAGGGTAACCCCGTCCTGCTGCGCGAGATGGTCAAGAACCTTGTCGACAACGCGGTCAAATACACTCCGTACGGCGGACGGGTGACGGCGCGCACCCGCTTTGCGGGATCGCCGATCCTGGAGGTGGAGGACACCGGGCCGGGAATCCCCGATGTCGACCGCGAGCGCGTGTTCGAGCGCTTCTACCGTGTGCTCGGCAGCGGCGTGGATGGCTCCGGCCTGGGCTTGCCGATCGTGCGCGAGATTGCCGAGTTGCATCGCGCCACGGTGACGCTGGATGCCAATCCGGCCGGGCAGGGCACGCTGGCGCGGGTGGTTTTCCCGCGCAGCAATCTGCAGCCGCCACCGATCGTGCAGGGCGATCATGATCCGCTGGGTTGAGGCCTTGTGCCGCGCTCGAGGTCTTCCCTCGAACTTGCATCCAGCACGTCGCGCATTTGCATTGAATTAGGCTTTGACATCGGAAAAGATTTCACTATAATGGCGTCCTCGTTGGCCAGTTAGCTCAGTTGGTAGAGCAGCGGATTGAAAATCCGCGTGTCCGTGGTTCGATTCCGCGACTGGCCACCACGATTCCCAGGACGGGCCGACACTTGTGTCGGCCCGTTTGCTTTCCGGGCTGGAATTTCGGGTCAGAAGTGGCTGATTCTGCTCAAGTTTTACGCTTGTTTCGCGGTGCTATAATGCGCCACGCCCGAAAACCCGGTTTCCGCATGCAACTCTTCGCCCTTGGCCTGAACCATCACACCGCGCCGCTCGCCATCCGTGAGCGCGTGGCGTTCCAGCCCGAGCGGCTGGATCAGGCTCTGCACGATCTGACGCATGCCGATTCGGTGCGCGAGGCGGCGATCCTGTCGACCTGCAACCGCACCGAGCTCTACTTCGCGGCCGAGCAGCCTCAGCACGCGGCCGACTGGCTGGCGCGCTTTCACAGCGTGCCCTTGCCGGAAGTGTCGCCCTACCTGTATTCCTACCCGCAGCGCGACGCCATTCGCCACGTCTTTCGCGTCGCCAGCGGGCTCGATTCCATGGTCATCGGCGAGCCGCAGATCCTCGGCCAGGTCAAGGATGCCGCGCGCCACGCCGAAGAGGCGGGCACCATGGGCGTGCTGCTGCACAAGCTGTTCCAGAACACTTTTGCGGTGGCCAAGGAGGTGCGCTCGACCACCGCGATCGGGGCCAACACGGTGTCGATGGCCGCCGCCGCCGTGCACCTGACCGAGCGCATCTTCGAGCGGGTGTCCGACCAGCATGTGCTGTTTATCGGCGCAGGCGAGATGATCGAACTCTGCGCTGCGCATTTCGGCGGGGCAAAGCCCAAGTCCATGACCGTGGCCAATCGCACCGAGGAGCGCGCGCGTGCGCTGGCTTCGCGCTTTGGTGCCCAGACCATGCGCATCGAGCAGATTGCCGACGCGCTGCCGCGCTTCGACGTGGTCGTGTCCTGTACGGCCGCGCCCTTGCCGATCGTCGGCCTGGGCATGGTCGAGCGCGCGGTCAAGGCGCGCCGCCACCGCCCGATGGTGATGGTCGATCTCGCCGTGCCGCGCGACATCGAGCCCGAGATTGCCGGGCTCGATGACATCTTCCTGTACACCGTCGACGACCTCGCCCAGGTCGTCGAGGCCGGGATGGAGTCGCGCCAGCAGGCGGTGATCGAGGCCGAGCAGATCATCGACACGCGTGTCGACGGTTTCCTCAGCTGGATGGCCAATCGTGACGCGGTGCCGGTGATCCGCGCGCTGCGCGACCATGCGGAGTCCTTGCGCCGCAGCGAGCTCGAACGTGCCATGCGCCTGCTTGCCAAGGGTGAGGATCCACACAAGGTGCTCGATGCGCTGTCGCAGGGTCTGACCAACAAGCTCATGCACGGGCCCACCCGTTTCCTCAACCAGGCTGAAGGCGAGCACAAGGCCGAAGCCGGCCGCGTCGTGCGCGATCTTTTCAGCCTGCCCCGCGACCTCCATCGCGATCAACACTAGGCCCATCGGCATACGCCGGGCCGCCCGCAGGGGCGGTGCAGGCGCATGTCGCTCATCACGATGAAGCAGAGCATCCGCGACAAACTCGAACACCTTGCCAGCCGGCTCGAGGAGCTCGACCGTGCGCTCGCGGCAGAAGATGCTGCGCGTGACATGAACGTCTTTCGCGAGCTTTCGCGCGAGCGTGCAGAGATCGAGCCGGTGGTTGCGCTGTATCGCGACTACCTTCAGGCTGAAGCGGACTGCGCTACCGCGCGCGAGCTGATCGCCGAGCCCGAGATGCGCGAGCTTGGCGAGCTGGAGTTGGAGGCTGGGCTGGCGCGCATCGGCGAACTCGATGGCGAGTTGCAGCGCGCCTTGTTGCCGCGCGACCCCAACGACGAGCGCAACCTCTTCCTCGAGATCCGTGCGGGTACGGGGGGCGATGAGGCCGCCTTGTTCGCTGGCGACCTGCTGCGCATGTACACACGCTACGCAGAGCGCCAGCGCTGGAGAGTGGAGATCGTGTCGGCGAGCGAGTCTGACTTGGGGGGGTGCAAGGAGGTCATCGCGCGCGTGGTCGGCGCGGGGGCGTATTCCAGACTCAAGTTCGAATCCGGCGGTCATCGCGTGCAACGCATCCCGGTCACCGAGACGCAGGGGCGGATTCACACCTCGGCGTGCACAGTGGCGGTGCTGCCTGAGGCGGACGAGGTCGAGGCCGTCGACATCAATCCTGCAGATCTGCGCATCGACACCTTCCGTGCCTCTGGCGCGGGCGGGCAGCACATCAACAAGACCGATTCGGCGGTGCGTATCACCCATCTGCCGACCGGGATTGTCGTCGAGTGCCAGGACGACCGTTCGCAGCACCGCAACAAGGCGCAGGCGATGGCTGTGCTGGCGGCGCGTCTGTATGACGCCAAGGTGCGTGCGCAGCAGAGCGCCGAGGCTGCGCAGCGCAAGAGCCTGGTCGGAAGTGGCGACCGCTCTGAACGCATCCGCACCTACAATTTTCCTCAGGGGCGTGTCACCGATCATCGCATCAACCTCACCCTCTACAAGCTCGATGCGGTGATGCAGGGCGAACTCGACGAGATCGTCGCTGCGCTGACGCTGGAGCACCAGGCGGCGCTGCTCGCAGCGCTGGCGGACGACTGATGGGCGAGGAACGTTCGGGGGTGCCGGTGGCCGGTGTCGATATCGCTGGTGCGCTCGCCTGGGCGCGCGCGCGCATCGATATGCTCGATGCGCGAGTGCTGCTGCGCCATGTGTTGCAATGCCCTGCGGCGCGCCTGGTGGCTTGGCCCGAGCAGCGTCTCGAGGCTGCCGATTGGGCTGAGTACCGTGCGCTCGTCGAGCGCCGCTGCGCGGGCGAACCGGTGGCCTACCTGACAGGCAGTCGCGAATTCTACGGTCGTGAGTTCCTGGTCACGCCCGCGGTGCTGATCCCGCGTCCGGACACCGAATTGTTGGTCGAGCTGGCGCTGGCGCACTTCGCCGGACAGCGCGGCGTGCGCGTACTTGACATGGGTACGGGGAGCGGTGCGCTGGCCGTCACGCTTGCGCTCGAGCTCGACGGGGCGGATGTCGTCGCCCTCGACCGTTCGCGCGAGGCCTTGTGGGTGGCAATGGCCAATGCCGCCCGCCTGGGCGCGAGCGTGTCCTTCGTGCAGAGCGATTGGTTCGGTGCGTTGGGGGACGAGCGCTTCGAGCTCATCGTCTCCAATCCGCCCTACATTGCCGCGGCCGATCCGCACCTCGAGCAGGGCGACGTGCGCTTCGAGCCGCGCAGCGCGCTGGCTGCCGGCCCGCAGGGGCTGGACGACCTCGCCGAGATCGTCGCCGGGGCGCCAGCGCGTCTCGTGCCGGGCGGCTGGCTCTTCCTCGAGCACGGCTATGACCAGGCTTCCGCGGCGCGGGGCTTGCTGGCGGATGCGGGCTTCGCGCAGATTGCGTCCTGGAGGGATCTGGCCGGAATCGAGCGCGTCTCCGGTGGGCGCTGGCTGGGCAGGGGCTGAGCACCGGGTGCGTCTGCGACCGGCTTTGTGCGTCCGGCTTGACGCCTTCCAGGGCCATCCCTAGAATTTCCGACTGTTTAACTCAACTTTTGCAGGTTTTTCCATGGACATCCAGGACGTCATCCGCGAACAGGTCGCCACCAACGACGTGGTGCTTTACATGAAGGGTTCGCCCCAGTTCCCGCAGTGCGGCTTTTCGTCCACCGCGGTGCAGATCCTGAAGGCCTGTGGCGTGCGCGAGGTGCTGGCGGTTAACGTGCTCGCCGACGCCGAGATCCGCCAGGGCATCAAGGAGTTCTCCAACTGGCCCACCATCCCGCAGCTTTACATCAAGGGCGAGTTCGTCGGCGGCAGCGACATCATGCGCGAGATGTACGAGAGCGGCGAACTGCAGCAGATGCTGAAGGATGCAGGCGTGTCCGACGCCGCCTGAGTCGTCGAGGCATGGCGTTGCTCGTAGTGTCGGTTTTTTTGACACTCTCGCTGCTCTGGTCGGAGGGCGTAGCAACAGCAGGGTAATTTATTCTTGTTGTTCAGTTGTTTGCAGGGATGGGCGTGAATCTTGCTTTACGTCTTTCGAAAAGCGCAGGAATGACAGCATTCGAATCCGTGCCGTTGTTCACGCTCGCGACTGGCGAGCTGTGATACGGTGCGGTGCGCTGACGGAGATACTTGATGAATACGCCGAACAAACCCTCAGATCCTGGTGCGGAAGCTTCCGGCCAGGTCGAATCCGTGTCCGATCCCAAGCGACGCAAGCTGACTACGGCCGGTCTTGCCGGCGCAGGTGTGCTGATGTCGCTGAGTTCCCGCTCGGCGCTCGGTACCGGCTTCGGCCAGTGTGGCTCGGAGTCGGTGTCGGCGGCAATGTCTCGGCATGGCGAGGTGTCGTCATGCGGCTGCAGCCCTGGGTTCTGGTGGCGTAGCCCGCACGGGATCATCAAGTGGGGCGATACCGACATCATTCCCGCGCACTATGGTCCCTACAAGACCTTCAATTCAGTGTTCGGGGTCACGCTTTTCAAGACAACCTCCAACCGCAGGCTGATCGATCTGGGGCCTGGCAGCAACAAGGTCGCGGACTCCGAACTTGCGATGAGCAAGCTCAAGGGTTGTACTTCGCTCTCGGCCAGTCTGTTCCATGTGATCGCAGGCTTGCTGAATGCGTCCTTCTATGGTGATCGCTATCCTGCGCCAGGCTACCAGACCCCGGGCGCGGTGATCGCTGCACTGCAGACTGCGTTGTCGAGTCCCAGTCCTTGCAGCGCGCTCAATGCGCTCAAGAGCCATCTGGATGTGTATGACAAGTCTGGCGAGTTGTGGTGCTTCAACGGCGTTACCACAGGTGAGAAGGACTGGACTCAGAAGTACTGATTGACCGCGGCCCGCCAGACCGGGGCGGTATCGCGGGCCGTGCGCACGGGCGTGCAGTTTCCCTCAGGTATAGATGACCACCTTCTTTTTGAACCCGGAAGTGCGCTGGCATGCCTGGGCTGACGGTGTGGTGCTGTTTTCGCCACGCAGTGCCGAGACCGTAATGCTGCCTGGTGCAGCGGAGGCGCTTCTGCTTGACGCCGCGAGTGCCGAGGGTTGGTCCGCGGCAGCGGTTGGTGGCGAGGCTGAGTCCGCGCTGGCGGACGCATTGTTGCGACTTGCGGCGCTCCGGGGCCGGGATTGACGCTCGGAGCGCTTTCCCGGGGTGAATTGCAGCAAAGGCTGGCGGGCGCCGGGCTATTGTTGCCATGTGGCCCTTTCGTGGTCCGATTGCGTACGCGAAGCGCAGAGATCGTCGAGGGCTTGCAGCGTCTCTATCGAGACTTCCCCCTTATGCCAGAGGGGGGCTTTGTCGATTTCGAGGTCGAAGTCCGTCCGCCAGGCCTGGCTCGGCGTTTCCTGCGGCCGCAGGTCGGCTTCTACTGCGATGGTCGTGCGCCTTTCAAGCCTCTGCCGCGTCATCAGGCTTTTCCGATGCTCGAGTGGGGGCTCAACTGGGTGATCTCCACCCACGCTCACGACCATCTCGTCCTGCATGCCGCTGTTCTCGAGCGTGACGGGCGCGCCCTTCTGTTGTCTGCTGATCCGGGATCGGGCAAGAGCACCTTGTGTGCAGGCCTCGTGCATGCGGGCTGGCGCCTGCTGTCGGACGAGTTGGCCTTGCTCGAGTTGTCGTCCGGGCGTGTGCGGCCGGTGGCGCGACCGATCAGCCTCAAGAATGAATCTATCGAGGTCGTGCGCGGTCTTGGCGACGAGGTCGAGCTCAGCGCAGTATGTGCCGATACGACCAAGGGCGCCGTCGCGCATATGCGCCCGCCTGCCGATAGTGTGGCGCGCAGAGCGGAGATGGCGCTGCCGGCTTGGTTGGTTTTTCCTCGCTTCACGCGCGGCGGTCAGCTCAGCGTCGAGCCGGTCGGCAAGGCGCACGCTTTCATGGAGATGGTGCGCCACGCCTTCAACTATGGCTTCCTTGGCGCCTCTGCCTTCGACGCATTGGCCGGCTTGATCGAGCGTAGCGAGACCTTTCGCGCTGGCTATGGCAGTCTGACGCAGATACTCCCCGAGATCGACCGCCTTACCGCGGCGGATCGCTCATGAGCGGGGGCGGCGTGCTCGACACGAGCCTGATTGCCGCTGTGCTTGCCGAGCCCGGGCGGGTGGCCGGCCTGGATGCGGCGGCGTGGTCGGTTCTGATCGGACAGGCCAGAAATGCCGAAATGCTCGGTCAGTTGCATGCGCGCCTTTCGTGTGCCGCCGCGCTCCATTTTGCGCCTCAGGCGGCGCGCCGCCACCTTGATCTAGCCTGGCAACTGTCCATGCGCCATCGCGAGGCCGTGCGCTGGGAGGTGCTTCACATCGCGCGTGCCCTGCGCAAGCTTGATGTTCCTGTGGTGTTGCTGAAGGGAGCCGCTTACGCCCTCGCGGACTATCCGGCGGCGGAAGGCCGCGTATTCAATGACGTTGATATCATGGTGCCGCATGCCGCGATCACCACGGTCGAGTACGCCTTGCTCGATGCGGGCTGGATTCCGCAGATCGTCAACGATTATGACCAGCGCTACTACAGGCGCTGGATGCATGAGATTCCGCCGCTTGAACACAAATCACGCGGCACTGTGCTCGACGTGCACCATACGATCGTACCGCCGACCTCCGGTGTCGTGCCTGACGCAAATGTGCTGCTCGAGCGCGCGCAGCCCCTGAACGGTCTGGAGTCCGACAGGCTGGGCATGTTCAGGGTGCTGGCGCCGGAAGACATGGTCCTGCACTCGGCCGCGCACTTGTTCTTCAATGAGTTCCACAAGGGCTTGCGCGACCTCTACGACCTGCATCGTCTGCTGACGCATTTTGGCGATGTGCCGGCGTTCTGGACGGTCTTGCGGCGCAGGGCTTTCGAGACTGGGCTGGAGCAGCCGCTGAACGATGCGCTTCAGCATTGTGCGCGGGTGTTCCATACCGCTGTGCCTGAGGTCGAGCTGGCACAAGTCGTTCGAGCGCGGTCGTGGCGCGGCGTCGGCGCGCTCCGTGACTGGATGCTGCGCCGCGCTCTTCTGCCCGATCACCCCTCGTGCACCACATCGTCCGTCCGATTTGCGCGCTGGATGGCCTTCGTGCGCAGCCACTGGCTGCGCATGCCGCCAGGATTGCTGGCAGTTCATCTGCTCAACAAGGCCTTTCGCAGCGAGGCGTGATGCGCGGCGCACTTTGACGCCTGTCCTCAATCCCGGCGCAGCGACAGTTCCTGGTTGAGCTTGGTCGCAAGCCTCAGCGCTTCGCCTAGGTAGCCGCGCCCGAAGAGGTTGAGGTGGTTGAGCATGTGATACAGGCTGTACAGCAGCTTGCGCTGCTCGTAGTCCTCGTGCAGCGGCCAAGCCTGGCGGTAGCGCGCATAGAAGCTCGACGGGAAGCCGCCGAAAAGCTCGCTCATGGCGATATCCGACTCGCGGTCGCCGAAGTGCACCGCGGGGTCGTACGCAACCGGCGTGCCGTCTGCGAGCAGGGCTGCGTTGCCGTGCCGGAGGTCGCCGTGGACGAGGCTCTCGCGTGGACGGTAGTCGAGGAAGAGTGCGGGCACGCGTGGGAGCAGGCGTTCTCCCTGCTTCTGCAGCTCGCCGACGAAGCCGCGCTCGCGCGCAAGGGCGAACTGGGGGCGCAGGCGCTGTTCGATGAAGAACTGGGCCCAGTTCGCACTTGGCGTGTTGCGCTGGGCGCTGCGGCCGAGGAAGTTGTCGCATCGCCAGCCGAAGCTGTCGCCCGTCGTGTGATGGAGGGCAGCCAGCGCTTCGGCATAGCGGACGCCGTCGGCCGCAGAGCTCACAGCCAGCAGGTCGAGGTGCTCGAGGACGACGAAGGCGTGCTCGGCGGACTCGCCACGGGCAATGACGGCAGGCGTGCGGAACGTTGCGCTGGCTGCGATCGCGGCGAGGCCGTCTGATTCGGCAGCGAACATCGCTGCACAGGCGCGGGGCCCGACCTTGACGAAGTGGCGGCTGCCGTCGGTGCCGTAGACGGTCATCGCCTGGTGGGTGCTACCGCCTCTGGCTGGTGTCAGTTCGGCGATGTGGAAGGCGCTGCCGGTCGCGTTGCGGATTGCGTGTTCGATGTCGGGCAGGGCGGGGTGGGGCGGTGTGCTCATGGGTTCGCGATGCGTGCGCTGGCCTGGGACAGGCGGGTGGCGAGGACCTCGAGGAAGCCCTGGTAGAAATGCATGCGGCAGGTGTCGCTGGCGCGTTGCAGGGCCGCTGCGCGTATGGTGATGAGCGCTGTGTCGGTGGTCGCTTCGACCGAGGCCGAGCGTATGCCGGCAGCCGCCGAGAACACCGCCACCTCGCCGAAGCACTCGCCGGTGCTCAACACGTTGAGCAGATGCCCGTGCTTGCGTACATGCGCCTCGCCTTCGAGCACGAAACAAACGGCGTCGCCGCGCTCCCCTTCCTTGAAGATCACCGTGCCGCTATGGGCACGACTGAAGCGCGACAGGCCGATGACCTCCCACAGTTCGGCATCCGAGAAGCGGCGGAAGAAGTGGATCGCGCGCAGGGCTTCGAACTTCTCTGCATCGGGGACGCTGTTTGCGGCCAGGTGCACGCCATGGTTGCGGAATGCGAGCGCGAGGTCGTGCGAGAACTCGGCCCAGTCCTGGTAGCGACGCTCGATGTCCTTTTCGGTGGCGCGACGCACGATCGCATCGAGGGCTTCGGGTACCTCGGGGCGCAGTTCCGAGGGGAGTGGTGGCGTATCGTTGGCGATGCTGTAGAGCAGGCTGTAGTTGTTGTCGTGCTCGAAGGGCAGGCGACCAGTGAGCAACTGGAACATCACCACGCCGAGCGAATAGATGTCGGTGCGGTGGTCCAGCGGCACCTCGCGCACCTGCTGTGGTGACATGTAGGCAGGCGAGCCGACGCCGGAGATCTGGGTGGTCTCGCGTGCCGTGTGCAGCGCGGCGCCGAAGTCCGAGATGCGGATGTCGGTGCCCTCCGGTTCCATCAGCAGGATGTTGGCCGGCTTGATGTCGCGATGGGTGATGCCCTGGTGAAAGGCGTAGTCGAGCGCGCGCGTGGCCTTGAAGACGATTTCTATGACGCGCTCGAAGGGGGCGAGCGTCCCTGGGGTGGCGATGGCGTCGAGTGTGCCGCCGGGTATGTAGTCCATCACCAGCCAGGCGCTGTCGTCGCCCACCATGGCGTCATGGATGCGGACGATGTGGGGGTGCTTGAGCTTGCCTGCGAAGGTGGCTTCGTTGAGAAACAGCTGGCGCAGCAGGCGGCCACGCTGCGGGTCGCTCACGATCTCGCGACGCAGGCGCTTGATGGCGACCTCGGTCTGGCGGAACGGATCCCAGGCCAGGTGGACGCTGCTGGTGGCGCCGCGGCCGATGAGGCGGCGAAGTTCGTACTTGCCGATGAACTCAGCCGTTGCCGTGTTCATCGTCGCCGCGCCGCAGCGTCTTTATGTGCCGTCATCGAGTTGCGGCGAACTCAGCCGAGCCGGTTGCGCGCGCGTGCAACGGCGGCGCGAACCTGCTCCGGCGCGGTGCCGCCAATGTGCTTGCGCGAGGCCAGCGAGCCCTCGACCGTGAGCACGCCGAACACGTCCTCGCCCAGGCGCTCGGCTGCGCCCGGCACGTGCGCCATGGCGATGCGCAGCTCGTCGAGCGAGAACTGCGGCAGGTCGCAGCCCTTGACATCGGCTGCGCGCACCGCCAGCGCCACGGCCTCGTGCGCATCGCGGAAGGGCAGGCCCTTCTTGACCAGGTAGTCGGCGAGGTCGGTGGCGGTGGCATAGCCCTGGCAGAGCGCGCCGCGCATGGCGTCGGCCTTGACCTTGATGCCGGTGATCATGTCGGCATAGATGCGCAGGGTGTCGATGACGGTGTCGGCGGTGTCGAACAGCGGCTCCTTGTCTTCCTGGTTGTCCTTGTTGTAAGCCAGGGGCTGGCCCTTCATCAGGGTGAGCAAGGCGATCAGGCTGCCGTTGACGCGGCCGGTCTTGCCGCGCACGAGCTCGGGCACGTCGGGGTTCTTCTTCTGCGGCATGATCGAACTGCCGGTGCAGAAGCGGTCGGCGAGGTCGATGAAGCCCACGCGGGGGCTCATCCACAGGATCAGCTCCTCGGACAGGCGCGACAGGTGGGTCATCAGCAACGCCGATGCGGCGCAGAACTCGATGGCGAAGTCGCGGTCGCTGACGGCGTCGAGCGAGTTGTAGCAGACCTCGTCGAAACCCAGCTCCGCGGCCACGAACTCGCGGTCGATCGGGTAGCTGGTGCCGGCGAGCGCGGCCGAGCCCAGCGGCAGGCGGTTGGTACGCTTGCGGCAGTCGGCAAAGCGCTCGGCGTCGCGCCTGCTCATCTCGTAATACGCCATCAGGTGGTGGCCGAAGGTAACCGGCTGCGCCACCTGCAGGTGGGTGAAGCCGGGCATCGGTGTGTCGGCGTTGGCCTCGGCGACATCGAGCAGGTTCTTCTGGAACTCGGCGATCAGCGCCAGGATCTGGTCGATCGCGTCGCGCAGCCACAGGCGGATGTCGGTGGCGACCTGGTCGTTGCGGCTGCGGCCGGTGTGCAGGCGCTTGCCGGCGTCGCCCACGAGCGCGGTAAGGCGTTTCTCGATGTTGAGGTGCACGTCCTCGTCGTCGAGGTTCCAGGTGAATTCGCCACGCTCGATCTCGTCCTTGATCTGCGCCATTCCGCGCTCGATATCGGCGAGATCCTGGGCGCCGATGATGCCCTGGCGGGCGAGCATCCTCGCGTGCGCGAGCGAGCCGCGGATGTCCTGCGTCGCCATGCGCTGGTCGAAGAACACGCTGGCGGTGTAGCGCTTGACGAGTTCTGAGACGGGCTCCGTGAAGCGGCCGGACCAGGCCTTGGCGGGTTCGTTGCCGCCGGCTGCCGGCGTCGTGGTGTCTGTCATAATGGTGCCGATGAAATGAATCGGCCGGCGTATTGAAGCCGGCCCTGCGCGTGGATGTGAGGCCGTGGTCACGGCGCTCGGGAACGATGGAAATTATAAAGCAAAAGCCAGCCGGGCTTGGCCCGCCCCGCCTGCCGGATTTCCGCAATCTGGGCGTCATCCTGCGCGTGCTTGTGCTGGTGAGCCTGCTCGTCGTTCTCACCGTTGGCGTGCGTGTCGATGAGCCCGCCGAGCTGCCGGCAGCGCTGGTCTTGATGGCCGGGCAGGTGGCGCTGCCGCTGTTGCTCACCGTGCTGCTGCTCTATGGCGTGGCACCTGCATTGCTGCGCGCTGGTGCGCGTCGCGCGTGGTTCGCCGTTGTCGGCCTGGCTGTTGCTGCGGCGCTTGCGGGTGTGGTGCTGGTCGGCGGCGATGTGGTCGCCGAGGGCGCGCGCAGCGCGGTGTGGGCGGCGCTGGCCGCCATGCTGTGCCTGCTTTACCTCGACTATGTGCGCTGCCGCTATACGCCCGCGCTTGCCGAGGCGCGTCTGCTTGCGCTTACCGCGCGCATCCGGCCACATTTCTTCTTCAACAGCCTCAACGGTGTGCTTGGGGTCATCCGGACCGATCCCCGTCGGGCCGAGCGCGCCCTCGAAGAGCTTGCAGACCTGTTTCGTGCGCTGATGCAGGACAACCGCGAGCAGGTGCCGCTGCGCGACGAACTGGCGCTGTGCGAGCGCTATATCGACCTCGAGCGCCTGCGTCTGGGCGAGCGCCTGCATGTGCGCTGGGAGCTTGGCGAAGGTGAGGGCGGGCGCGAGGCCTTGCTCGAAGCGCGAGTCCCGCCGCTGCTATTGCAGCCGCTGCTGGAGAACGCGGTTTATCACGGCATCGAGCCCGCTGCCCAGGCAGGTGAGGTGGTCGTGCGTCTGGCGCGCCACGGCAAGGAGCTGAGGCTCGAGGTCGACAACCCGGTGTGCGATGCAGGTGGCCACCATGCCGGCAATCGCATGGCACTCGACAACATTCGTGAGCGCCTGATGCTGTTCTATGACCTCGAGGCCGGGCTTGAGATCAACGACGATGGCAGGCGATACCGTGTGCGCATCCGACTGCCTTACCGTACCGGGGGTGCTTTGGGAGCATGGAACGATGAAGCCTGAGGGGGGCGGAGCAGCGCCCGCACTGCGGGTCCTGATTGTCGATGACGAAGCGCCTGCACGCAGCCGCCTGCGCGACCTGCTCGGCGACATCGGTGCGGGGCAGCCGAGCCGGGTCGTGGGCATGGCGGCCAATGGCGTGGAGGCCTTGCGCATCCTGGAGGCAGAGCCGGCCGACGTCGTCCTCGCCGACATCCGCATGCCGGTGATGGATGGGGTGGAGCTTGCCCGCCACCTGGGCCGCCTCGACAAGCCGCCGGCGGTTATCTTCGTGACTGCTTACGACCAGTATGCGGTCCAGGCCTTCGACCTTGCGGCGGTCGATTACCTGCTCAAGCCCGTGCGCGCCGAGCGCCTGGCTGCTGCGCTGGGCAAGCTGCGCCCGCCCGCGCGTGTCGCCGACGCCACGCTGGCCGGCCTGGCGCCGGGCGAGCGCCGTCACTTCAGCGTCAGCGAGCGTGGGCGCATCCTGTTGCTGCCGGTGGCCGATGTGCTTTACCTGCGTGCCGAGCTCAAGTACGTCACAGCGCGCACGGCAGAGCGCGACTACGTGCTCGACGAATCGCTGGTCCAGCTCGAGGAGGAGTTTCCCCAGCGCTTCCTGCGCTTGCACCGCAACTGCCTGGTGGCGCGTGCGGCGGTGCTCGGTGTCGAGCGCGCCGGTGAGCAGGACGGCGAGGCCCACTGGGCGGTACTGCTCAAGGGCGTGGACGAGCGCCTGGCGGTCAGCCGCAGGCAGTGGCCTGCGGTCCGCCAGGCGCTTGGTGTGTAGGCGCGCGTCCTGTGCTGCGCCCTAGCCGCTGTTGCGCAAGCCCGCCGCGATGCCGTTGATCGAGATATGGATGCCGTTGCGGGTGCGCTCGTCGCTGCCGGCAGCGGCGGCGGCTTCGCGGTGGCGGCGCAGCAGCTCGACCTGGACGTGGTTGAGCGGGTCCAGGTAGGGGAAGCGGTTGCGGATCGAGCGCTTGAGCAGTGGGTTGCCGTCGAGCAGCGCGGCCTGGCCGGTGATCTTGAGCACCGCCTCGACGGTGGCCTGGTGCTCGGCGCGGATGCGCCCGAAGATCGCCTCGCGCAGCGCGGCGTCCTTGACCAGCTCGGCGTAGCGGCTGGCGATCGCGAGGTCGGTCTTGGCCAGCACCATGTCCATGTTCGACAGCAGGGTCTGGAAGAAGGGCCACTCGCGGTTCATGCGCTGCAGCAGCGCCAGGCCGTCCGCGGGCTGGCGGGCGAGCAAGGCCTGCACCGCGCTGCCAAAGCCGTACCAGCCCGGCAGCATCACCCGGCACTGCGACCAGCTGAAGACCCAGGGGATGGCGCGCAGATCCTCGATGGCGGTGCTCTTCTTGCGCGAGGCCGGGCGGCTGCCGATGTTGAGCGCGGCGATCTCGCTGATCACGGTCGATTCCCAGAAGTAGCGCTCGAAGCCCTCGGTCTCGTAGACCAGGCCGCGGTAGGCGGCGAAGGCGGCGTCCGACAAGGCCTGCATGGCCTCGAGGAAGGCCGCCGGGGTGGGCGCGGCGCTGGCCGGGCGCAGGCTGGTCTCGAGCGTGGCGGCCACCAGCACCTCGAGGTTGCGCCGGCCCACTTCCGGGTTGCCGTACTTGGCGCCGATCACCTCGCCCTGCTCGGTGAGCCGGATCTGGCCCTGCACCGCGCCCTCGGGCTGAGCGAGGATGGCCTGGTAGCTCGGCCCGCCGCCGCGCCCCACCGAACCGCCGCGGCCGTGGAACAGGCGCAGGCGCACGCCGTGGCGGGCGAAGGTGGCCACCAGCTCGCCCTCGGCCTTGTACAGCGCCCAGCCCGAGGTGAGGAAGCCGCCGTCCTTGTTGCTGTCCGAGTAGCCGAGCATGACCTCCTGGGTGTGGGCGCGCGCCTCGAGCAGGCCGCGGTAGGCCGGGATCGAGAACAGGCGTTCCATCACGCCGGCGGCGTTCTCCAGGTCGCCGATGGTCTCGAACAGCGGCACGATGTTCACGTCGAGCGCGTTCTCGAGCGGGCGCAGCAGGCCGGCCTCCTTCAGCAGCACGGCCAGCTCGAGCAGGTCGGAGACGTCGTCGGTCTTGGAGATGATGCAGTTGCGGATGGCGGCGCTGCCGTAGCGCTGGTGGATGCCGCGCGCGGCGCGGAAGATGGCGAGCTCGCCCGCGCTCTCCTCGGAGTAGGCGACGTGGGGCGAGGCGAGCGGGCGCGCGGTGGCGAGCTCTTCGAGCAGCAGCGCGCAGCGCGCGGCCTCGTCAAGGCTGGAATAGGCAGTGCCGGGACGGGCCACTTCGAGCAGCTCGGCGACCACGCGTTCGTGCACGTCCGAGTTCTGGCGCAGGTCGAGCGGCGCGAGATGAAAGCCGAACACCTTCACCGCGCGGCGCAGGTGGCGCAGCCGCCCGCGCGCGAGCGCGGCCGAGCCGTTGGCCACCAGCGAGTGGTGCAGAGTGTCGAGGTCCTCGGCGAGCGCGTCGGCGCCGGCATAGGGCTCGGCCGCGGCCACTGCGGGGCGGGCCGGGGCGTGCCCGAGCAGCGCCTGGTAGGTGGCCGCCAGGCGGGCGTAGATGCCGGTGATGGCGCGCCGGTAGGGTTCGTCGCTGCGGTGCGGCGAGTGGTCGGGCGAGCGCTCGGCCAGCGCCAGCAGCGCCTCCGAGGCGGAGACCAGGCCCAGCCCGAGCGAGAGCTGCGAGCCCAGGGTGTGCAGTTCGGTGAGGTAGTAGCCCAGGGCGACGGCCGCCTGCATGGCGAGCGCGCGCTCGAGCACCTCGGCGGTGACGAAGGGGTTGCCGTCGCGATCACCGCCGATCCAGCTGCCCACCTGCACGAAGGCGGCCAGCTCGGGTGCGCCCAGCGCCGGGTCGGCCGCGGCCAGGCGGTCTTCCAGGCTGGCGTACAGACGCGGCAGCTCGCGCAGGAAGGTGGTGTCGAAATACGACAGGCCGTTATTGACCTCGTCGATCACCGACAGCTTGGCGGTGCGCAGCATGCGCGTCTGCCATAGCGTGAGCACCGCGCGGCGCAGCGCCTCGTCGCTGGCTGCGGCCTCCTCGGGGGTGAGCTGCATGCGGTCGCGCTCGTCGAGCAGGCGCGCGATCACGGTCTCGCAGTTGAGGATGCTCTTTCGTTGCACCTCGGTGGGGTGGGCGGTGAGCACCGGCGACACCAGCGCACCGTCAAAGAACGCGACCAGGCCTGCAGCATCGGTCACGCCGCTGTCGAACACCGCCTGCAGCGCGTGCGGCAGGCTGCCCTCGCGCGGGGCCGAGCCCGCCACCAGGTGTGCGCGCGAGCGCCGGATGTGGTGCTGGTCCTCGGCGATGTTGGCCAGGTGCGAGAAGTAGCTGAAGGCGCGCACGACCTGGATCGTCTGGTCGCGCGACAGCGCATCGAGGATGTCCTCGAGCTCGCGCCGGGCCGCAATGTCGTCGTCGCGGCGGAAGCGCACCGAGTTCTGGCGGATGCGCTCGATCAGCTCGAAGGCGGCTGCGCCCTGCTGGTCGCGCACGGTGTCACCGAGCAGGCGCCCGAGCAGGCGGATGTCTTCACGCAGCGGGGCGTCCTTGTCCTGGGTCATGTGTCTTGGTTTCCTGGTTGTCGTCTAGGGGGCCCTGCACCTGCCGTTGATCGTCCATGCTCACGTCAGGGCGTCCCGGCGTTGTGCATCGCTCCGGCGTCGCAGAGAGATGTGCTGCGTGCCAGGCAAGGCGGTCGGTGGGGAAAAGAGTGCGATCGGCACGCATGCTAGAATCCCGGCCTGTCCGCGCACCATTGGTGCGAACCCTGATGCTGCAGTGCGGCGAAATCTGGCCGTACCCGGCACCTTCCTACTTGTTACGTGAGTTATCCATCGTGAGCCAAGCGACCCCCGAGCGCATCGTCATCGCTACCCGTGAAAGCCGTCTCGCCCTGTGGCAGGCCGAGCACATCAAGGCCCGGCTCGAGGGATTGTATCCCGGCTGCAATGTCGAGCTTCTGGGCATGACCACGCGCGGTGACCAGATCCTCGACCGCCCGCTCGCGAAGGTTGGCGGCAAGGGCCTGTTCGTGAAGGAGCTGGAAACAGCCCTGCTCGATGGGCGCGCCGACATCGCCGTGCATTCGATGAAGGACGTGCCGATGGTGATGGGCGATGAGTTCGTGCTGCCCTGCATCACGGAGCGCGAGGTTCCGCTCGACGCCTTCGTCTCCAATCGCTACGACAGCCTGGCGGACATGCCCCCTGGGGCTGTGGTGGGGACGTCCTCGCTGCGCCGCGAATCGCAGATCCATGCGCAGTATCCCTTCCTTGCCGTGACCAGCTTGCGCGGCAACCTCGACACCCGTCTGCGCAAGCTCGACGAAGGCCAGTACGACGCAATCATCCTCGCCGCGGCCGGGCTGACCCGGCTCGGACTGGGCGAGCGCATCCGCTCGGTGATGCCGGCCGAGGTGTCGCTGCCGGCCGCCGGACAGGGCGCGCTCGGTATCGAATGCCTGGCGGCGCGGCCCGATGTCATTGCCTGGCTGCAACCCCTGGTCGATGCCGATACTGCCGCCTGCGTGCTGGCCGAGCGTGCAGTCGCACGCGCACTGGCCGGCAGCTGCGAGGTGCCGCTGGGTGCCTACGCGGTGATCCGCGGAGGGCAGTTGTGGCTGCGAGGTTTCGTCGCCCGCCCCGATGGCAGCGAGATCGTCCGTGCCGAACGCGAGGGCGCGCCCGCCGATGCCGACGCGCTTGGCCGCGCACTGGCCGAAGATCTGCGCGCGCAGGGCGCCGAGGCGATCCTGGCCGATATCGGCTGACGGCGAACACAGCTGATGGCGACCGCCCCCGCTCTCCCGTCCGCGCCCGGTCCGGGCGCCGGCCCTCTCGCAGGGCGCTGCCTGGTCGTGATGCGCCCGCAGGAGCAGGCCGACAACCTGTGCCGGCGCATCGAGGCCGCAGGTGGCCGCGCCCTGCGCTTTCCGGTGATTGCGATCGGTGCGGCGCCCGATCCTGCCCAGCTCGAGGCCGTGGTACCCCGCCTCGACGAGTTCCAGCTGGCGTTCTTTGTCAGCCCCAATGCCGCCAACTACGCGATGCAGTACATCCTGCCGCGGCGCGCCTGGCCGGCTGGTCTGCGCGTGTCGACCGTGGGCAAGGGCAGCGAGCGGGTGCTGCGCGACTATGGCTTCGAGGCGGTCATTGCGCCGCAGGTCGGGTTCGACAGCGAGGCTGTGATTGCGCTGCCCGAGTTTGCCGCAGAGGCTGTGGCCGGCTGCAAGGTGCTGATCTTCCGCGGTGACGGCGGTCGCGAGTTGCTTGCCGATACCTTGCGCGAGCGCGGCGCCAGTGTTGAATATGTCACGTGCTATCGGCGCTACTGTCCGGAGCTTGATCCTGCGCTGTTGCTGCAGCCGGTGGGTCGCGGTGAGGTCGACGCCCTGCTGCTGACCAGCAGTGAAGGCGTCCGCAACCTGGCGCAGATGCTCGGCGCTGAAGGGCTTGCGGCATTGCGCCAGGTAAAGGTGTTCGCCACTCATCCACGCATCGTCGAGCAGGCCCGCGAGGCCGGTTTCGCTGACGTGATTGAGGCGCCCGCCGGTGATGACGGCCTGATGCAGGCACTTGAGGACCACTTTGGTTACACTGAAGCCATGAAAGAAGAGACTCCCGCCCTCACGCAGCCGCCGGCGAGCGCCCATCCCGATCGTAAGGACGATGCCCTCGACGCGGCGCGCGGCGAGCAAGCCGCTGCAAGCACGAGTGCCGATACGGTGGAGCGCGGCGAAGCCGCCTCGTCGGCCGAGACTTCAACCGATGTGGTCCAGCCTGCGGGCGGAGCCGAGCAGGGGGTGGTGGCCGCGCCGCGCCGCAGCGCTGCCGCGTGGTGGGCACTGTTGCTGGCCTTGGTGGCGATCGGCATTGCCGGCTGGGCAGTGTGGCAGGCACGCGACACGCGGGTCGGCGCGACCGTCCTGCGCGAGGAACTGGCACAGCGCCTGTCCGAGGGCGAGCGGGTGGCGAGCGAGGCGCGCGGCATCGTGCGCCAGCAACAGGAAGTGATCGCCGCGCTTCAGGGCCGCCTGGGTGCGTTGAGCGCCAAGGTCGAGGAGACCGAAGGCCAGGCCGCTGCGCTCGAAGCCCTTTATCAGGAGTTCTCGCGTACGCGTGAAGACGGCGTGATTGCCGAGGTCGAGCAGGCGGTGGTGCTCGCCGCACAGCAGTTGCAGATTGCCGGCAACGTCGAGGCTGCGCTGATTGCGCTGCAGGAGGCCGAATCCCGCCTCGCGCTGCATGATCGGGGGCAGCTTGCCGGGCTGCGGCGTGCGTTGGCAAACGACATCGACGCGCTCAAGTTGCAGCCGGTACTCGACGTCTCGGGCCTGAGCCTGCGCCTTGAGCGCCTGCTCGAGCGCGCCGACGCTCTGCCGCTCGCCTTCGAGGGGCAGTTGCCGGTGGAGGCTGCGGTCGGCCGCGATCTGGCACCGGGCGAAAGCACCGGGCTGGCAGGCTGGATGGCCAGCGCGTGGCGCCTTGGCGAAGCGCTGGCGGCCGACGTCTGGCACGAAGTGCGCACCCTTATCCGGGTCGAGCGTCTCGACCAGGCAGAGCCGGTGTTGCTGGCGCCGGCGCAGAACGCTTTCCTGCGCGAGAACCTCAAGATCCGCCTGCTCACCGCGCGTCTCGCGCTGCTGGCCCGCGATGGCCGCACCTACGAGGCCGACCTGGCGCAGGCTCGCGCCTGGGTGGAGCGTTTCTTCGACCCGCGTGACGCTCGCGTGCAGGCTGCGCTGACTGAACTCAAGACCCTGGAGGCAGTGCGGGTGCGCTATGAGCCACACAACCTGTCCGAGACCTTCAATGCGCTGCGTCTTGCGCAAGCGCGTAGCGGTCGGCCGCAAGTGCCCACTACGCCGGCACAGGACGTCCCTGCGGCCGCACCGGCTGCGCCGACTGCTGCGCCCGCTGCGGGCACGACGGTGGAGGCCGCCGAGGTTGCCGCCGAAGCCCAGGAGGCCGACGCTGGAGAGGGCACGGAAGGTGGCGATTCGGCAGGCGCGGCGCCGGCCGTGAGCGAGTGAGGGCCAGTCGATGCGCGCACTGATCTGGTTGATCGGCATCTTCGCCCTCGCTGTCGGCGTGGCGATGGTTGCCGGTGTGAATGACGGCTATGTCTTGGTTGTGCTGTCGCCCTGGCGGGCGCAGATCTCGCTGAACCTGTTCATCGTCCTGCTCGTCGTCGGCGTGCTGCTCGTCCACCTGCTGCTCAAGGTCATCGGTCGCACGCTGGGTCTGCCTGCCCGGGTTGCCAGTTGGCGTGAGCGCCGACGCCGGCAAAAGGCCGATCGCGCGCTGCATGGCGCGATCAATGCCCTGTTCGAAGGCCGTTTCTCGCAATCGCTCAAGTCGGCCTCGACTGCATACACTGCGAGCGCGGGCTCGTCCATGGCTGCACTGGTGGCTGCGCGCGCGGCGCATGGCCTGCAGGACGAGGCCCGTTACCAGGAGTGGCTGGGGCATGCCGCAGAAGAGAAGGGCAGTGAAGTAGCTCGCCTGATGACCGAGGCCGAGCTCGCCATCGAAAGCCGTCAGTTCGACGTTGCCGCGAGCCGCCTGCAGACCTTGCGCGATGCCGGGCACAAGCACATCGCCATGCTGCGGCTGGAGTCACGTGTGGCGTTGGCATTGGGGCGCTGGGACGAGTTGGTGCATCACGTACGCCAGCTGCGCAAGCACAAGGCTCTCAGCGATGAGCAGGCCGCGCCCAAGCTGAGACGGGCACACATCGAGCGCATGAAGCAGCTGGCGGGCGACACTGGGGCGCTTGCGCAGTACTGGAAGGAGATCCCCGAGGACGAGTTGCAGGATCGGGGTCTGGTGGAGCGTGCACTGCCGCTGATGGCGCGCGCCGGCCATGGTGTGACGGTCCGGCGCCAGGTCGAGCGTCTGCTCGACGAACGCTGGGATACGGCGCTGGCGCGCCTGTACGCCTACTGCGCGGCGTCGAACGAGGATGCGCGCAGCTGCCTGCAGAAGGCCGAAGGCTGGCTCGAGGCGCATCCTCAGGACAGCGGCCTGCTGTTTGCCCTTGGCCAGCTGTGCCGGCGCAGTGAACTGTGGGGCAAGGCGCAGAGCTACCTCGAAGCCTCGCTCAAGCAGTCGCCGGCGGTGGATACGCATCTTGCGCTGGCACACCTGTTCGACACGCTCGAGCGTCCGGCAGACGCCCAGCGCCACTACCGTGCCGCGGCGGAGAAGGTGGGCTCGGCCGCAGCGGCCTGAAGGCAGCGCAGGGCTGGGCACAAGGGGGCCGCGGGCGTAGTGTTTGCGGCCCTCTGCGCTTTCTAGGGCCAGGGATGGCAGGTGTGCTTGGAGGAAGAAAATCTCGCGGCTGGCGCCGCTCCTACAGCAAACCCAACGCGCGTCGCCCCCTGGAGGAGCGGCGCGGGCCGCGAGGGGTTGAAGGCGACGGAAGTGGGTGGGCAGCCGATGAAAATCTCGCGGCTGGCGCCGCTCCTACAGCAAACCCAACGCGCGTCGCCCCCTGTAGGAGCGGCGCGAGCCGCGAGGGGTTGAAGGCCTTTGCGCCTGCGTCGAGCCCAAAGCGCTAGGCTCAGGCCCAGTCCCGCGGCTTGAGAAAGATGTCGTAGAGCTGCGACTCGGGGCTGCCGGGCTCGGGGTGCCAGTCGTAGCGCCACTTCACGATCGGTGGCATCGACATCAGGATCGATTCGGTACGACCGCCGGACTGCAGGCCAAACAGTGTGCCGCGGTCGAACACCAGGTTGAACTCCACGTAGCGGCCGCGGCGGTAGGCCTGGAAGTCGCGCTCGCGTTCGCCGTAGGCAATGTCCTTGCGGCGCTCGATAATCGGCAGGTAGGCGTCGAGGAAGGCTTCGCCGACCGAGCGTGTCAGCCCGAAGGCGGTATCGAAATCGGTCTGGCCGTCGGCGCCGAGATCGTCGAAGAACAGCCCGCCCACGCCGCGTGGCTCGTTACGGTGCTTGAGAAAGAAGTAACGGTCGCACCAGTCCTTGAGGCGGCGGTGTTCCGCCTCGCCGCCCCAGGGCAGCACGGCTGCCTTGCAGGTGGCGTGGAAGTGGCGGACGTCGTCCTCGAAGGCGTAATACGGCGTCAGGTCCATGCCGCCGCCGAACCACCACACCGGGGCCTTGTCCTCGGCCATGGCGATGAAGCAGCGCACGTTCATGTGCACCGTGGGGCACCAGGGGTTGCGCGGGTGCAGCACGAGCGATACGCCCATGGCCTCGAAGCGCCGGCCGGCGAGTTCGGGGCGGTGGGCAGTGGCTGAGGCCGGCATGGCGTCGCCGGTGACGTGGGAAAAGTTGACCCCGCCGCGCTCGAAGAAGTTACCGTCCTCGATCACTCGCGTCAGCCCGCCACCGCCGCCCGGGCGCTCCCAGCCGTCGGCACGGAAGGCGACGCCATCGAAGGCTTCAAGGCGGTCTACGATGCGCGACTGCAGCCCCGTGAACCAGGGCTTTACGATCTCGGCCTGCATCGTCATCAGAGCTTGCGGCCGATGGCGCGGTGGCCGATGTCGCGGCGGTACTGGCGGCCCTCGAACTGGATCATGTCGGCGATCTCGTAGGCGCGCTTCTGCGCCGTGCGCACGTTGTCGCCGAGCGCAGTCACGCACAGCACGCGGCCGCCGGCGGTGACGACTTGGCCGTCCTCGTCGGCGGTGCCGGCATGGAACACATGCACGTCCTCGAGCTCGTTGGCGGGCAGGCCGGTGATGGCGTCGCCCTTGCGCGGGCTGTCCGGGTAGCCGGCGGCAGCCAGCACAACTCCCAGCGCAAAGCGGCGATCCCACTCGGCTTCGGTGTGGTCGAGCTTGCCGGCGATGGCCGCTTCGATGAGGTCTGCGAGGTCCGTCTTGAGCCGCATCATGATCGGTTGCGTTTCCGGATCGCCCATGCGGCAGTTGAACTCGACCACGCGCGGACGGCCGTCGCCATCGATCATCAGCCCGGCATAGAGGAAGCCGGTGTAAGGCAGGCCGTCGGCAGTCATGCCGGCCAGCGTCGGGTTGATGATCTCGCGCATCACGCGTGCATGCACGTCGGGGGTCACCACCGGAGCGGGCGAATACGCGCCCATGCCGCCGGTATTGGGGCCCTGGTCGCCGTCTTTGAGGCGCTTGTGGTCCTGGCTGGTGGCGAGCGCGAGCGCGTTCCTGCCGTCGGCCATGACGATGAAGCTGGCTTCCTCGCCCTCCATGAATTCCTCGATGACCACGCGCGCGCCGGCATCACCCATCTTGTTGTCGAGCAGCATCATGTCGATCGCGGCATGGGCCTCGTCTGCCGTCATCGCCACCACGACGCCCTTGCCCGCAGCCAGGCCGTCGGCCTTGATCACGATCGGCGCGCCCTCGGTGTCGATGTAGGCGTGCGCCTCGGCAGCGTCCGAGAAGGTCTGGTACTTCGCGGTCGGGATGTTGTGGCGGACGAGGAACTGCTTGGCGAAGTCCTTCGAGCTCTCGAGCTGCGCAGCCGCCTTGGTGGGGCCGAAGATCGGCAGGCCGGCGGCGCGGAAGGCGTCCACAACGCCTGCCGCGAGCGGGGCTTCGGGGCCGACCACGGTGAAGGCGACCTGTTCGCGCTTGGCCAGTTCGACCAGCACCTTGATATCGGTGACCGGTACGTTCTGCAGCAGCTTCTCGGCAGCGGTGCCGGGGTTGCCCGGCGCCACCAGCACGCGGGTGACCTTGGGCGACTGGGCGAGCTTCCAGGCCAGCGCGTGTTCGCGACCGCCTGAACCGATGACGAGGACTTTCATGAGCTGCTCCGGATCTCTGCGGGGAGGATGTCGTTATTAGTGGCGGAAGTGGCGGAAGCCGGTGAACACCATGGCGATGTTCTGCTCGTTGGCGGCGGCGATGACCTCTTCGTCGCGCATCGAGCCGCCCGGCTGGATCACCGCCGTGGCGCCAGCCTGGGCGAGCACGTCGAGGCCATCGCGGAAGGGGAAGAAGGCGTCGGAGGCGACCACGCAGCCGGCGATCTGCAGACCGGCGTTCTCGGCCTTGATCTTGGCGATGCGGGCGGAGTCGACGCGGCTCATCTGGCCGGCGCCGACGCCGATGGTCATGCCGTCCTTGCAGTACACGATGGCGTTGGACTTGACGTACTTGGCCACGCGCCAGGCGAACAGCATGTCGCGCATCTCGGCGTCAGTCGGTGCGCGCTGGGTGACGGCCTTGAGGTCGGCGACCTGGATGCGAGCCTCGTCGGCGCTCTGCACGAGCAGGCCGCCACCGACACGCTTGTAGTCGAAGGCGCCTGCGGGCTGGCCGAGCGGGCAGGTGAGCACGCGCACGTTCTTCTTGCCGGCGAGCAGTTCGAGCGCGTCGGCAGTGTAGGACGGCGCAATCAGGACCTCCAGGAACTGCGCCGACACCGCTTCTGCGGCGGCACGGTCAACCTCGCCGTTGAAGGCGATGATGCCGCCGAAGGCAGAGGTCGGGTCGGTGGCGAAGGCCTTCTTGTAGGCTTCGAGCGGGCTGGCGGCGACGGCCACGCCACAGGGGTTGGCGTGCTTGACGATGACACAGGCGGCGGCCGGGCCGTCGAAGGCCTTGACGCATTCCCAGGCCGCGTCGGCGTCGGCGATGTTGTTGTACGACAGCTCCTTGCCCTGCAGCTGGGTGTAGCCGGCAACGCCACCCTCGGCTGCGCCCGGTTGGCGGTAGAAGGCCGCGGTCTGGTGCGGGTTCTCGCCGTAGCGCAGGTCCTGCACCTTGTCGAAGGCGAGCTGCAGGCGCTCGGGGTAGGTCTGCAGCGACACGTCGCCGGCGTCGTTGGTGACCAGCGCGGTGAGGTAGTTGGAGATCGCCGAGTCGTAGCGCGCAGTGTGGGTGAAGGCCTTCACCGCGAGCGCGAAGCGGGTCTTGTGGCTGAGCTTGCCGGCGTTGGACTTGAGCTCGGCGACGATGCCGGCGTAGTCCTCGGGGTCGGTGACGATGCCGACACCGCCGTCTTCGTTGCCGTGGTTCTTGGCCGCGGCGCGCACCATGGTGGGGCCGCCGATGTCGATGTTCTCGATCGCATCTTCCAGCGAGCAGTCGGGCTTGGCCACGGTCTGCTGGAAGGGGTAGAGGTTCACCACCACGAGGTCGATGCGGCCGATGTCGTGTGCAGCGATCGTGTCCATGTGCTCGGCGAGATCACGACGGGCGAGGATGCCGCCATGCACCTTGGGGTGCAGGGTCTTGACGCGGCCGTCGAGCATCTCCGGGAAGCCGGTGTGCTCGGAAACGTCTGTCACCTCGAGGCCGGCTTCGCGCAACAGGCTGGCGGTGCCGCCGGTCGACAGCAGCTTGACGCCGAGCGCGGAGAGCTCGCGGGCGAATTCGAGCACGCCGCGTTTGTCGGAAACACTGATCAGGGCTTGGGTGACGTTCATCGTGGTGACTGGGCTGAGGATTGAGAAAAACGGAGGGTCGAGGTGCGCGCCGCGCCTTCCGGTTCGAGCCGAAGAGCGCGCGGTGGCGGCTTACAGCAGTTCGTAGTCGGTGAGCTTGCGGCGCAGCGTGTTGCGGTTGATGCCCAGCATCTCGGCGGCGACCGTCTGGTTGCCCTTGGCCTGCTCGAGAACGAACTGCAGCATCGGGCGTTCGACGTTACGGATCACCATGTCATGGATGGCGCCCGGTTTCTCGCCGTCGAGGTCGCGGAAATACTGATCCAGGGTGCGAACGACGGCGTCCGCGATCTCGTTGTTGCGGCTCATGCGGCGAGTTCCTGCAGGTTTTCGTCGGCTTCGTAGCTCAGGCGCGCATCGGCCTCGGCTAGCTGGCCGAAGAAGTCGTCAACAGCGGCGAGCTGGGCGGGAATGTCGGGGATCTGGTTCATCGCCCGGCGGAACGCCGCCGAGCCGACCAGGCCCTTGGTGTACCAGGAGATGTGCTTGCGCGCGATCTTGACGCCGCGCTCGTCGCCGTAGAAGCCGTACAGGTCGGCGAGGTGTTCGCGGCAGACCTGATGGATCTCGCTCACCAGCGGCGGCGGCATCAGCTCGCCGGTGGCGAGGTAGTGCTCGATCTCGCGGAAGATCCACGGCCGGCCCTGTGCGGCGCGCCCGATCATGACGCCATCGGCGCCGGTGTAGTCAAGGACGTGCTTCGCTTTCTGTGGACTGGTGATGTCGCCGTTGGCGATCACCGGGATGCTCACCAGGGTCTTGACGTGGGCGATGGTGTCGTACTCGGCCTCGCCCATGTACTGGTCGGCGCGGGTACGGCCGTGGATGGCGATGGCGCGGATGCCGGACGCCTCGGCGATGCGGGCTATCGTCGGCGCGTTCTTGTTGGCACGGTTCCAGCCGGTGCGGAACTTGAGCGTGACCGGGGTATCGGGCACGGCCTTGACCACCGCTTCGAGGATGCGCGCCACCAGCGGTTCGTCCTGCATCAGCGCCGAGCCAGCCATCACGTTGCACACCTTCTTGGCCGGGCAACCCATGTTGATGTCGATGATCTGCGCGCCATTGTCGGCGTTGTACTTTGCGGCCTCGGCCATCATTGCCGGGTCGGCGCCGGCAATCTGCACCGAGATCGGGTCGACCTCGCCGGTGTGATCTGCACGGCGACGGGTCTTTTCGCTGCCATAGAGCAGGGAGTTGGACGTCACCATCTCGGACACGGCCACGCCTGCGCCCAGTTTCTTGCACAACTGGCGGAAAGGACGATCCGTCACCCCGGCCATCGGAGCGACGAAAAGATTGTTGCGCAAGGTAAAGCCGGCGAACTGCATGAGCGGGAGCGAGCGATGAAAGCCCGGCATTTTACCCCATCGTTCAAACCCTTGGCGTGTCGGCTGTCGCAGTGCAGCGTAATGACAACGCTGCATTGATACATGCGGCAAGCGCTCAGGTGCTCGGTTGCGCGCCGGCGGGGCAGCAAGCCAGTGCCTGCTCCAGATCGGCAACGAGGTCCTCGGTGTCCTCGATGCCCACCGACAGGCGCAGCAGGTCGTCGGGGCAGCGCGTGCCCGGTCCTTCGACTATGGCGCGGTGCTCGATGAGGCTTTCCACCGAGCCGAGCGAGGTTGCGCGCCGGAAGATGCGCACCCGGGCGGCCACCTCGTGCGCCGCCGCGGCGCCACCGCGCACCCGCAGCGACAGCATGGCGCCGAAGCCGCCGATCATCTGCCTGCAGGCGATAGCATGGCCGGGGTGGCTGGGGAGGCCGGGGTAGCGCACCTCGAGCACGGTGGGATGGTGTTCGAAGTGCTGTGCGATGTGCAGCGCCGACGCTGCCGCCGTGCGTACGCGCGGAAACAGCGTACGCAGACCGCGGTTGAGCAGCCAGGCCTCGAAGGGGCCGAGGACGGCGCCGCCGGCTGCACGTGCGGTCTTTATGCGACTCCAGAAATCGTCGGCGGCGGCGGTGACGAGCACGCCCGCGACGACGTCGGAATGACCGTTGAGGTACTTGGTCGCCGAGTGCATGACGATATCTGCACCGAGCGCCAGCGGGCGGGTGAAGACCGGGGTCGGTACCGTGGAGTCCACCACCAGACGGGCGCCGGCGGCGTGGGCGAGCCTGGCTGCGCGGGCGATATCGATGATGTCCCAGGTCGGGTTGGCGGGGGTCTCGGCCCATACCAGATCGGCCGGCGCCTGCAGCAATCCGGCGAGTTCGTCGGTGTCGGCATAGAAATCGAGGTCGATCTGCCAGTTGGCGGAGAAGCCGATCAACCAGTTGCGCAGCGACCAGTACATGTCGTGCGGAGCGACGATGCGTGCGCCCGGCTTGAGTGCCAGCAGCACAGCCGATGCGGCGGCCATGCCGGAGGCGAACAATGCCGCCGCCGCGCCGCCTTCGAGCTCGCACAGCAGGGCTTCGGCAGGGTCGTAGGCCGGGCTGGCGTCGCGGGCGTAGATGCGGCCGCCCGGCAGGCTGCCATCCTCGGCACGCTCGAAGGTGCTCGCCATATGGATCGGCGGCACGATGTCGCGGTGCGGCATCGTGCTCGCGCCGAGGCCCTGGGCGGCGAGGGTGGCGGGGGCGAAGTTGGCGCCAGGCCTGCGGTGGTCGTCGTGCTGCATGGTGTGCGTTCCTTGATGAGTGCGGGGGCGCGCAACGGGGCGCACAATAGAGCGGATGCTTGCCAGGGTGGCGGCGAGCCTACAAGTTCGGCGTGGTGGTGTCGAGTCTGAGCTAGGGGTAAGATCGCAGGTTTTTTCCTGCCCGGGCGCTCACCGTGATCCGCATCGAGAACCTGCACAAGACCTATCGCGCTGCCGACGGCCGCGACGTCTCCGCGCTCGCCGACGTCAGCCTGGAGATCGGCGCCGGCGAGGTGTTCGGCATCATCGGCCGTTCGGGCGCAGGCAAGAGTACGCTGATCCGCACCCTCAACCTGCTCGAGCGCCCCTCGGCCGGGCGCGTGCTGATTGACGGCGAAGACATCACCTCGCTCGACAGCGAAGGCCTGTACGCGCTGCGCCGGCGTGTCGGCATGATCTTCCAGCACTTCAATCTGCTCAACGCCAAGACGGTGGCCGATAACATCGACTGGCCGCTGAAGGCGACCGGCCACACCGACGCCACCGCGCGCGCCGCGCGCGTGAAGGAGTTGCTGGCGCTGGTGGGGCTTTCCGAGCATGGCCACAAGTACCCCTCGCAGCTCTCAGGCGGCCAGAAGCAGCGCGTGGGCATCGCGCGTGCGCTCGCCAACCGGCCGCAGCTGTTGCTGTGCGACGAGGCGACCTCGGCGCTCGACCCCGAGACCACGCAGTCCATCCTGCGCCTGCTGCTCGACATCAACCGCCAGCTCGGCCTCACCATCGTACTGATCACCCACGAGATGCAGGTCATCCGCACGATCTGCGACCGCGTCGCGGTGATCGACGGTGGGCGCATCGTCGAAGCGGGCAGGGTGGCCGACGTGTTCCTGCATCCGCAGCATCCGGTGACACGCAGCATGGTGGCGCAGAGCGACGCGCTCGCCGCGGCCAGTTACGATCCGGCACATGCTTACATGAGCGACAAGCTGCGCGGCACCCTGGTGCGCCTGACCTACATCGGCGACGTCACCTACCAGCCCATCCTCAGTCGCATCATGGCCGGCGCCAAGGTGCAGATCACGATCCTGCAGGGGGAGGTGTCGAGCATCAAGGACGTGCCTTTCGGCCAGCTGCTGCTCGAGCTCGAGGGTAGCGAGGATGGTATCGGCGCCGTGTTCGCCGAACTCGACCGCCACCAGATCCACCACGAGGTGCTGCAGTAATGGACCTGTCCGTCATCGACTGGAGCGACATCGGCGTCGCCACCTGGGAGACCCTGGTGATGACCGGCGTGTCGCTGTTCTTCACCATCCTGCTCGGCCTGCCGCTGGGCATTCTGCTGTTCGTCACCGCCAGGCGGCAGTTGCTGGAGCAGGGCTTCGTCTATGCAGTGCTGTCCTTCGTGGTCAATGTGCTGCGCTCGGTGCCCTTCCTGATCCTGCTGATCGTGATGATCCCGGTGACGGTGATCCTGATCGGCACCTCGCTCGGCGTCGAAGGCGCGATCCCGCCGCTGGTGGTGGGCACGGCGCCTTTCTTTGCCCGCCTGGTCGAGAACGTGCTGCGCGAAGTCGATCGCGGCGTCATCGAGGCCTGCCAGGCGATGGGTATCCGCACCTGGCGCATCATCTTCGGCGCCCTGTTGCCCGAGGCCCTGCCGGGCCTGATCGCCGCAGTGACGGTAACCGCGATCACGCTGATGTCCTATGCCGCAATGTCGGGCGTGATCGGCGGCGGCGGCCTCGGCGACCTCGCCATCCGTTTCGGCTATCAGCGCTTCCAGACCGAGGTGATGGTGATCACCGTCGCTCTGCTGGTGGTGCTGGTGCAGATCATCCAGTACTCGGGCGACCGCCTGGTGCTGTATTTCACCCGCAAGTGATCCTCACAAAGGAGCTGTCCATGTCGCATACCCTGCGCAAACTCTTCATCGCCAGTCTTGGCGCCCTTACCCTGGGCGCCGCTGCCACCGCGTCTGCAGCCGACCGCCTGGTCATCGCCGCCACCCCGGTGCCGCACGCCGAGATCCTCGAATTCGTCAAGCCGTTGCTGGCCAAGGACGGCGTGGAACTGGAGGTGAAGGTATTCACCGACTACGTCCAGCCCTCGATGCAGACCAACGAGAAGCGCGTCGACGGCAACTTCTTCCTGCACCAACCCTATCTGGACGCCTTCAAGCAGAAGCAGAAGAACGACATCCAGGTCGTGGTGACCAAGGTGCACGTCGAGCCGCTCGGTGCCTATTCCGCCAAGCACAAGGCCGCAACCGATATCCCGGACGGCGCCACCGTGGCGATTCCCAACGACCCCTCCAACTCCGGCCGCGCGCTGCTGCTGATGGCCAAGAATGGCCTGATCACGCTGAAGGACATCAACAGTGTGTCGGCGACGCAGAAGGACATCGCCGCCAATCCCAAGAAGCTGCGCATCCGCGAACTCGAGGCTGCGACTCTGCCGCGCATCCTCAACCAGGTCGACCTGGCGGTGATCAACACCAACTACGCGATCGAGGCCAAGCTGAATCCGCTGCAGGACTCGCTGTTCATCGAGGACGCCAGCTCGCCGTACGCCAACCTGCTGGTGGCGCGCGAGGACAACGCTGACAGCGCGGCGATGAAGAAGCTGGCTGCTGCGCTCAACTCTGAAGAAGTGCGGCAGTTCATTGCCGACAAGTACCAGGGCGCGGTGGTGCCGGCGTTCTGACCCGCGCGGCGCCCGATCTCGGGCGCCGTTCATGAGCGCTCGCGGATTGTGCCGTGGAGCAAGTGCGGCCGGGAACCCCCTGTAGGAGCGGCGCCAGCCGCGAGGGTTTGAGGGCGATAGTGCCGTCGCAAGCCCCAAAAGCTCGCGGCTGGCGCCGCTCCTACAGAGCCCCGTAGCAGCTGATTACCTGGGTGGGAGCGGCGCCAGCCGCGAGGGTTTGATGAGTGCCCGCCCCGGTCAGGGCCAGGCGCGGGCGCCGAACATCATGCGGCGGGCGACGAAATGGCGTAGTGGCGGCAGCAGGTCGAGCGCGACCAGCGCTGCGCCGCGAGCGTGGCGCAGCGGCGCGAAGTCGTTGCTGAACACCCGCACCAGGGTGTCGGTGAAGCGGATCGTGCCCAGGCGGTCCAGGCCGCGCGCGCACGCATAGGCCGCGAGGACTTCGGCACGGCCGATATCCTCACGGACGCACGTTTTTTCGCCGTGCGCGCCAAGAGCGTGCGAATCCACCTTACGCAGCAGTGTCTCGGCGAGCGCCCAGACGTCGCGCAGCGCCAGGTTGAAACCCTGGCCGGCGACCGGGTGCAGGGTCTGCGCGGCATTGCCGAGCCACACCGTGCGCTCGGCAATCGTCGAGCGCCGGTAGCGCAGTACCAGCGGGTAGCGCAGGCGTGGGCCGACGCTGGTGAGGCGGGCGCGGCCACCGATGTGGGTCTGCAGGCGGGCGAGGTAGGCGGCATCGTCGAGCGCGAGCAGTTCGTCGGCGGTCTCGGGGCGGGCGACATGCACCAGCGCGTAGCCTTCGCCCTTCGGCAGCAGCGCCACCGGGCCTTGCGAGGTGAAGCGCTCGAATGCGGTGGCGCGGTGACCGCCGGCGACCTGCACGTCGGCGATGAGCGCGTGCTGGCCGTAGTCGTGCTCGACCACGTTGCCGTCGTCGGCGCGCAGGCCTCCCTCGGCGCAGGCCGCGAGCCGCGCGCGCAGGGTTGCGGCGGGCCTGCCCGGACCAGAGAGGCTGGCGATGACGTCGTCGGCGCCGGGGGCGAGCTGGGTCACTTCGGTTTCGTCAAACACGGGGATGCCAGCGGCGTCTACCCGGGCACGCAGGGCCGCGGCGAGGGCGCCCGCCGGGACGACGTAGCCGAGCGCGGGCAGGTCGTGCTCGCTGGCATCGATCAGAGTGCGGCCGAGGCCGCCCTGGTGCGAGATGTGGATGTGTGCGATCGCGGTCTTGGGAAGTGCATCCCAGACACCGAGGCCTTGCAGCGTGAGCCCGGTGCCGTGCGCCAGCGCCAGGTCGCGCGGGTCTCGGGTGACGGCCTCGCGCGGGCGGGTGTCGGCGAGCACGATATCGAGACCGGCGTCCTTGAGCGTCAGTGCAAGCGCCAGGCCGACCGGCCCGGCGCCGACGATGAGCAGATCATGCACATGGCTGGCCGCCGTTTCAGCCATGGCGCGCCTCGCGCATCAGCGCCTCGATCTCGGCGACCGCCTTGGGTACGCCTTCGGTGATCAGCTCGCAGCCGTCGGCGGTGACGACGGCGTCGTCCTCGATGCGGATGCCGATGTTCCAGAAGGCTTCAGGCACGTCGTCGGCCGGGCGGATGTACATGCCCGGCTCGATGGTCAGCACCATGCCCTCGACCAGCGCTCGCCACTCGCCGCCGAGCTTGTACTCGCCGGCATCGTGCACGTCCATGCCCAGCCAGTGGCCGGTGCGGTGCATGTAGAAGCGACGGTAGTCGCCGTTTTCGAGCACGGCGTCGAGGCTGCCCTTCAGCACACCGAGGTCGATCATGCCCTGAGCGAGCACCTTCACCGCCGCGTCGTGCGGCTCGTTCCAGTGCGCGCCCGGGCGGGTGGCGTCGCGCGCTGCCGCCTGGGCGGCGAGCACGATTTCGTAGGCGTCACGCTGGGGGGCGGAGAAGCGGCCGTTGACCGGGAAGCTGCGGGTGATGTCCGAGGCGTAGCCGTCGAGCTCGCAGCCGGCGTCGATGAGCAGCAGTGCGCCGTCGGCCAGGGGCTGGTCGTTGTCGACGTAGTGCAGCACGCAGGCGTTGGCGCCGCCGGCCACGATCGAGGTATAGGCCGGCGCCTGGCTGCCGGCGGCGCGAAAGGCGTGCAGCAGTTCGGCCTCGATCTCGTATTCGAAGCGCCCCGGGCGGGTGGCGCGCATCGCGCGGCAATGGGCGTCGGCAGAGATCTGTGCCGCGCGGCGCATGGTGGCGAGCTCGGAGCAGTCCTTGACCAGGCGCATCTCATCGAGTTCGGCGCGCAGGTCGCGCACCGAGTGCGGTGGCGTGAGGCCGCTGCGGGCCTTGTCGCGCACGGCGTTGAGCGCGCCCAGTACCTTGGCGTCCCAGTCGTTGTCGTAGCCGAGGCTGGTCCACAGCAGGGGCTGGTCAGCGAGGTAGTCGGGCAGGCGCTTCTCGAGGTCGCCGATGGTCCACGCCTCGTCGAAGCCGAAGGCCTCGCGTGCGGCGTCCGGACCCCAGCGGTAGCCGTCCCAGATCTCGCGCTCCTCGTTCTTCTCGCGGCAGAACAGGATCTGCTTCGTCTCCTTGCCCGCAACGAGCACGACGACCGCCTCTGGCTCGCGGAAGGCGGTGAGGTAGTAGAAGTAGCTGTCGTGGCGGTAGGCGTAGTGGGCGTCGCGGTTGCGCACGCGCTCGGGGGCGGTGGGCAGGATGGCGACGCCGCCGCCCGCGGCCTGCATGCGCGCGAGCAGGCGAGCGCGACGGGCACGGAAGGGGGCGGTGTCCAGGGATGCGGCGAGGCTGGGGGTAGTGAGGGCGTTCATAGCCGGGATTATGGCACCGCGTTCGGGGCGGTGGGAGCTGGGAGGGGGGAGGCGACGTGGCTTGGTGGGATGTCGAGAAAAGCTCGCGGCTTGCGCCGCTCCCACTGGGGGGTGATCGACCGCAGCAGGATGCCGTGGGAGCGGCGCAAGCCGCGAGGGGTTGGAGGCGCGAGCGCTTGTCGCAAGCTCGAAAAGCTCGCGGCTTGCGCTGCTCCGGCGGGGTCAAGCGTGGCGCTGTCCAGTGGTGAGGAGTTCGCGATCCAGTTCTGCCAGCCGCTCGGGAGTGCCGACGTCGACCCAGCGGCCGCAGTGGTGCTCGCCGCGGACGCGGCCGGTGTGCATGGCGCGGCGCAGGAGCGGGCCGAGCTTGGCTGGCGCGGGGTCGGGCAGGGCGGAGAATAGGGCGGGGTGGTAGGCGCCCAGGCCGGAGAAGGTCAGGCGTGGTGCGCGGTCGTCATGGATAAGGCCGTTACCATCAAGGTGGAAGTCGCCGTCCGGGTGGTGTGCCGGGTTGTCGACGAGCAGCAGGTGGGCGAGCGCACCGTCGCCATCCAGGCGCCGGGCGGCCGCGCGCAGGGCGGCGAGGTCGGCGTCGCAGAAGACGTCGCCATTGACCACGACGAAGGGCGCATCGCCCAGCAGCGGCAGCGCATGGCGGATTCCACCGGCGGTTTCGAGCGCAGCGGCCTCCGGCGACCAGGCGATGCGCACGCCGAAGGCCGCGCCGTCGCCCAGCGCGTCCTCGAGGCGGAGGCCCAGATGGGCGTGGTTGATCACCAGCTCGGTGAAACCGGCGGCGCGCAAACGCTCGATGTGCCAGACGATCAGCGGCTTGCCGCCCACCGCCAGCAGCGGCTTGGGCGTGTGATCGGTGAGTGGGCGCATGCGCTCGCCGCGGCCGGCGGCGAGGATCATGGCTCGGGTGCTTGCCATCAGAAGGTGTAGCCGATCTGGACGTCTTCGGGCTCGAGGCGGTCGAGCAGCTTGAGCAGCGGGCCGAGGTCGCGCCAGCGCTTGCAGGCGCGGCGCAGGTAGTCCATCACCAGCGGCATGTCGGCGAGGTAGCCGTCCTTGCCGTCACGGTGGTAGAGGCGGGCGAAGATGCCGAGGACCTTGATGTGGCGCTGCACGCCCATCCATTCGAAGTCGCGGTGGAAGTCGGCGAACTCGGCGCGTACGGGCAGGCCGAGTTTTTTCGCTGCTTCCCAGTAGCGGATCAGCATGTCGAGGATGAACTCTTCGTCCCAGCGGATGTAGGCGTCCTTGAACAAGGACACCAGGTCGTAGCTGATCGGGCCGTACACCGCGTCCTGGAAGTCGATGACGCCCGGGTTGGCGCCGAGACCGGCGGTGGGCTCGAGCAGCATCAGGTTGCGCGAGTGAAAGTCGCGATGCACGAACACCTGGGGCTCGGCGAGGTTGACCGCGAGGATCTTCTCGAAGGTCTCGTCGAGCATGGCGGCCTCGGCCTCGCTCAGGCTGATGCCCTTGTGGCGAGCCACATACCAATCGGGGAAGAGCTGCATCTCGCGCAGGAGCAGGCTGCGGTCGTATACCGGCAGCACGCCGGGGCGGCTGGCGTACTGGATCGCTGCAAGTGCACCGAGCGCGTCGGCGTAGAGATGGGCTGCGCGCGGGCAGTCCGGCGCATCGCCCGCCGAGCGCTGCAGCGCGGCCAGATAGGTGGTGGAGCCGAGGTCGGAGAGGAGGAGGAAGCCGCGCTCGAGATCCTGGGCGAGCACCTCGGGCACATGGGCGCCCGCGCTGCGGAACAACTCGGCAACGTGCAGCCAGGGGCGCACGTCTTCCTGGGCGGGCGGGGCGTCCATGACGATGCGCGTGGGGCCGCCGTCGGCAAAGCGGGCGCGGAAGTAGCGGCGGAAGCTGGCGTCGGCCGAGGCGGGCTCGAGTTCGAAGTCACGTCCGGGCTGGGCGTCGGCAAGCCAGGTCCTTAGCTGTTCTAGACGTTGCAAGCGGGTTCTCCGTGGGGGTTCGTGTACAATCCATGAGTTTATCAATACGCTGGTTCGGGTGGGCTGCCGCACATTGCGAACGACGGGAAGGCTTGGGCTTGATGGCTCCGAATACGCGCATTCGTCTGATTCCACTGTTGTTGCTCGGCATGTCCGGAGCAACTTTCGCCCAAGGGCTACCGCCGCTTCTGGTCTCGCCCGACCTTCTGCGTCCGGCACCCGCTCGTGTGGTGGCGCCCGTACCTGCTAAGGATACGCAGCGGCCTGCTCCGGTCGAGGCTCGCCCACAGGCTCCGAGTCCGGCTGCAGGCCAGGCAAGTGCAACGGTGCCGCAGGTGACGGTGGAAGAACGTAGCCTGCCTGCCGCCGTGCCGCAGACGCAAGCCGTCGCGCCCGAGCAGGCCGAGACCCCGCGCGCGCGCCAGGCTCAGCCCGCGGATGCTCCCGCCGCTGCCACGGTGCCGCTGGGCGCGGTGGCGAAGCTGCCTGCCGGCACGACCGCGGTCAGCGCGCTGCGCATCCTGGGGGCGCGTGGCATCGAACTGGTCGCCGAGGGCGAGGCCGAACTGCAGCGCGACGATGTGTTGCTCACGGCAGATCGTGTCACGTACCGCGAGCCGACCGACGAGGTGCTGGCCGAGGGTAACGTGGTGATGCTGCGTGGTCAGGATCGTATCGAGGGGCCGCGTGCGACCCTGGTCGTCGGCGACCAAGTGGGCAGTTTCGAATCGCCGCGTTACGTGCTGTCGCGCGAGCAAGGGCCGCGTGAGGCGGGTGGCGAGGCGCGCCCGGTGGCCGGCAGTGGTGCCGCCGACCTGCTGCGTCTGGAGGGCGAGAACCAGTTCAGGCTCGAGAACGCCACGTGGACGACCTGCCGCGCCAATGACCCCGACTGGTACATCAAGGCGCGCGACCTGCAGCTCGACTATGACCGCGAGGTGGGCACTGCTCGTGGTGGATCGGTGGTGTTCATGGACGTGCCCTTGTTCTGGATGCCGTGGGCCGAGTTTCCGCTCAATGGCCAGCGCCAGTCCGGCCTGCTGCCGCCGACCTTCGGGTCGTCCAACAAGACCGGTGTCGACTTCACGCAGCCCTACTATTTCAACTTGGCACCCAACTACGACGCCACGCTCGCGCCCCGCATCATGAGCCGGCGCGGCCTGCAGCTGGGCGGCGAGTTCCGCTACCTGGGCGAGGACTACCAGGGTACGAGCCGGGTCGAGTGGATGCCCAAGGATAACGTCACCGGCGAGGAGCGACGTCTGGGTGCGCTGCAGCACCAGCACCGCATTGCGCCCAACCTGTATGGCACGGTGGACCTCAATGCGGTATCCGACGACAGTTATTTCGAGGATCTGTCCTCCCGCATCGGTGTTGCGTCCCGGGTCAACCTGCTGCGCGAGGGGCGTCTGATCTATACCGGCGGCTGGTGGACGGCATCGGCGCTGGCGCAGAGCTACCAGACGCTCAGCCCCGATCCTGAATCGAGGAACAGGTCGCCGTATCGCCGCCTGCCGCAACTGCGCCTCGATGCCGCACGCGCAGACCTTCCCGGCGGCGTGAGCGCGGTACTCAATACCGAGTACGTGCATTTCGCGCACGAGGATGCACGGCGTGACCGCGACGAGGCGAGGCGCTTCACCGCCTATCCCCAGGTCTCGCTGCCCATGACGGGAGCCGCCTGGTTCGTGACGCCAAAGGCTGGCCTGCACTACACCAGCTACGACATCGACCGCTCGCCAGCGGATGCTGGCATGAAGACCTCGGTGACACGCTCGCTGCCCATCGTTTCGGTCGATTCCGGCCTTTTCTTCGAGCGTGACACGAACCTGTTCGGCGGTGATTACCTGCAGACGCTGGAGCCACGGCTCTATTACCTGCGCGTGCCCAGCCGCAAGCAGGACGAGATCCCGCTGTTCGACACCAGCCGCTTCGACGTCGGCTTCGCGCAGCTGTTCTCCGAGAACCGCTTCTCGGGCAGCGACCGCATCGGCGATGCCAACGACCTGACCGCCGCGGTAAGCACGCGCCTGATCGAGTCCGATACCGGCATCGAGCGCCTGCGGGCGGTGGTCGGCCAGCGCTACTATTTCTCCGATCAGAAGGTGTCGCTGAACTCGGGCGACACCCTGCGTCCCTCGGGGCAGGGGGCCGAACTGCTTGCGGGCATCGGCGGGCGTGTCACGCGCACGGTCTCGGTCGATTCCTATGTGCAGTACAACACCGACAGCGGGCGCAGCGAACGCATCAATGCCAGCGTCCGTTACCAGCCGGATTTCGCCAAGGTGCTCAACCTGAGCTACCGCTATGCGCCCAGCCTGCGCATTGCCGACAGCATCGTCGGCCTCGAGGACGTCGACGTCTCCGGCCAGTGGCCGCTTGGGCGGGGCTGGTATGGCGTGGGCCGGGTGACGCATTCGCTCAAGGACAACCGCGTGACCGAAGCCATCGGCGGGCTGGAATACAACGGCGGCTGCTGGGCATTCCGGATTGCGATGCACCGCTTCGCGATCGACGAGAGCGACGTGACCAAGGCCGTCTTCCTGCAGCTCGAGCTCAACGACCTTGCCAGCATCGGCTCGAATCCGGTCAGCCTGATCAAGCGCAGCGTGCCCGGCTATGGCAAGATCAACGACTCTTCGGCGGACCGCGTCTTCGGCGTCGATTGAGCGCCGCAGCCCCTGCCAGTACATGCGAACCCCATTGCAAATGACCATGAATCGCCTAATTTCCCGCACCCGTAGCGCCCTCGTCGTCACCCTCGCCGCGGCTGGCCTGGCCTTGCCGGCCCATGCGCAGACGCGTGCGGTCGAGGTCGATCGCATCATCGCGGTCGTCAACAACGAGGTCATCACCGCCTTGCAGCTACGCGCCCGCGTGGAGCAGGCCGAGCGCCAGCTGCGCCGCCAGGGCGTCGAGCTGCCGCCCACGGAAGTCCTCGAGCGCCAGCTGCTCGAGCGCCTGATCGTCGAGCGTGCGCAGGTGCAGTTGGCCGAAGAGACTGCGCTGCGGGTGGACGACACCACGCTCGAACGCGCGATCGAGCGCATCGCCGGCAACAACAACATGTCGATGGAACAGTTGCGTGCGGCGCTCGACGCCGACGGCGTCGCCTGGGGCCGTTTCCGCGACGAGATCCGCACCGAGATCCTGCTCACCCGCCTGCGCGAACGCGAGGTCGATAGCCGCATCGTGGTGACCGACGCCGAGATCGACAATTTCATCGCCAACAACCCGGATGCCTTCTCGGGTCAGGAGTTCGCCGTCGCCCACATTCTGCTGCGTACGCCGGAAGGCGCTTCGCCGCAGCAGGTGGAGGTGGTGCGTGCCCGTGCCGAGCAGGCGCTTGTACGCCTGCGCTCGGGCGAGGATTTCGGCCGTGTGGCGGCCGAGATGTCGGACTCGCCCGATGGCCTGTCGGGGGGCGAGCTCGGCTGGCGCCCGCTGGACCGCCTGCCGGCGCTGTTCGCCGATGCGGTTCGCGGCATGAGCCCGGGCGAGACCTCGCCGGTGCTGCGCAGCGCGGCGGGGCTTCACATCGTCCGCCTGGTCGATCGGCGCGGCGGTGGCATCGATACCGCACAGCAGCTTGAACAGACGCGCGCACGCCATATCCTGGTGCGCACCTCCGAGGTGCTCGATGACGCCGAGGCCGAGGCTCGCCTGCTCGCGTTGCGCGAGCGCGTGGTCAATGGCGCCGACTTCGGTGACCTGGCCAAGGCCAACTCGGCCGATCTTTCCGCCGCCAGCGGAGGCGACCTGGGCTGGCTGAACCCGGGCGACACCGTGCCCGAGTTCGAGCGTGCGATGAATGCGCTGCAGCCGGGCGAGGTGAGCGCACCGGTGCGCTCGCCCTTCGGCTGGCACTTGATCCAGGTCGTGGAGCGCCGCGTGCAGGACGTCACCGACGAGCGCAAGCGCAATGCAGCACGCATGGCCTTGCGCGAGCGCAAGGCCGAGGAAGGCTACGAGGACTGGCTGCGCCAGTTGCGCGACAGTACCTACGTCGAGCTTCGCCTGGAGCGCGAGTGACACAGGCACACTCCGCGCCCCTGATCGCCGTCACCAGCGGCGAGCCGGCCGGCGTCGGGCCCGAGCTGTGCGCACGACTGGCCGAGCGGCTGTGGTCGGCGCGCCTCGTGGTGCTTGGCGACATCGAACTCATCCGTGAGCGGGCCGCGATGGCAGGGGTCCGGGTCGTGCCGCGCCCCTTCCGTGCCGACGAGGCGGCAGTGGCCGGCACGCTCGATGTACTGCACCTGCCGCTTGCCCGTCCCGCGCGCGCCGGCGCCCTCGATCCGGCCAATGCGGCTCATGTGCTGGCGCTGCTCGACCGCGCGATTGCCGGCTGCGTGCAGGGCGAGTTCGCCGCCATGGTCACCGCCCCGGTGCATAAAGGCGTGATCTGCGAGGGGCTGGGTGCGCGCGACTCCCTGCCGTTCAGTGGCCACACCGAATACCTCGCCGAGCATACCGGCACGCCGCGTGTGGTGATGATGCTGGTCGGTGGTGGCCTGCGCGTCGCGCTCGCAACCACCCACCTGCCGCTGGCCGCGGTGCCGGCGGCGATGACCCCCGACCTGCTCGAGCAGACGCTGCGCATCGTGCACAGCGACCTCGTCCGTCACTTTGGCATCGCCAGCCCGCGCGTCCTGGTTGCTGGGCTCAACCCGCACGCGGGTGAGGGTGGGCACATGGGGCGCGAAGAGATCGAGGTCATCGAGCCGGTGCTGGCCCGCCTGCGCGGCGAGGGCATGCACCTGGTCGGCCCCTTGCCGGCAGACACCTTGTTCGTACCGCACACGCTCGAGCGTGGCGATGCGGTGCTGGCGATGTACCACGACCAAGGCCTGCCTGTGCTCAAGCACGCCAGCTTCGGCGGCGGCGTCAATGTGACCCTGGGACTGCCGATCATCCGCACTTCGGTGGACCATGGCACTGCACTCGACCTGGCCGGCAGTGGCCGCGCCGACGCGGGCAGCCTTTTTGCCGCCGTTGAACTCGCGACTGCCATGGTGGCGGCGCGCGCGGCGGCCTGACCCGCGCCACGCGCCGGGCCGCAAGAGAAGAGACATGCACGACCACGAGACCGACGGCCACCGTGCCCGCAAGCGTTTCGGCCAGAATTTCCTGTCCGACCCCAACATCATCCGCAAGATCATCGACGGCATCCGCCCGCAGGCCGGCGAACTGATGGTCGAGATCGGCCCCGGACTGGGCGCGATGACTGCACCGCTGATCGAGCGTCTGGGCCATCTGCACGTGGTCGAGATCGACCGCGACCTCATCGCCCGCCTGCATGAGCGCTACACACCTGCGCAGATCACGGTGCACGAGGGTGATGCGCTCAAGTTCGACTTCGGTAGCCTGTGTGCCGGGCTTGCCGCAGATGCGGGGCCCGCGCTGCGCATCGTCGGTAACCTGCCGTACAACATTTCGACGCCCATCCTGTTCCACCTCGCCGGCTTTGCCGATCGCGTCAGGGACATGACCTTCATGCTGCAAAAGGAGGTGGTGATGCGCATGGTGGCCGAGCCGGGCACCGAGGAGTACGGCCGGCTTTCGGTAATGCTGCAGTACCGCTTCCGCATGGGACGCTTGTTCGACGTGCCGCCAGGCGCGTTCCGGCCGGCGCCGAAGGTGATGTCGAGCATCGTGCGCATGGCGCCGCTGCCTGTCGATCAGCTCGGTGCGCAGGACGAGGCGCTGCTCGGCCGCATCGTCACTGCGGCCTTCGGTCAGCGCCGCAAGACGCTCAAGAACACGCTGCGCGACTTCGTAGGCGACGCCGACTTCGAGGCCCTGGGCATCGATGGCAGCCTGCGCGGGGAGCGGCTGTCGGTGGCGCAGTTCGTCGCCATCGCCAATCACTGCAGCGCCAGGGGCTGAGACCGCAGCGCCGCCGCGCTGCGCCTACGCAATGAAAAAAGCCGGGTTACCCCGGCTTTCTGATGTGTTGCGAAGTCGATTACTTCTTGCTGAGCGGGCAGGTGTTGAGGCCGATCAGCGTGTAGGCCGGGCACCAGCCCATCAGGCCGGTCGCCAGCGGCAGGATACCGATCCAGGCCCACACCGGCCCGCCGAACAGGGCCCAGGCGATCAGCGCGATGCCGACCAGGATGCGCAGGATCTTGTCGATGCCGCCAACGTTCGTCTTCATGAGGTTCTCCTTGCTGCAGATGGGTGAGTGGCGTCATTGGACCATGGGCGCATGACCCCGGTCTGTAACCGAGGTTACATAGCGCCCACTTCCATGCGACAGATCCACGTGGCCAAGGTGCCCGTATCCAGTCCGCATCAACCCGGCTTGGCGGAGCCGTCCGCTGCTAGCCTGCGCAGTCCCGTCGCGTCGAGTATCTCGATCTGCTCGCGCCCCAGGCGTACCAGGCCCTGTTCGGCGAATCCCTTCAGCAACCGGCTCACGATCTCGCGCACGCTGCCAAGTTCGTCGGCGAGGTGCTGATGCGTGGTGTGGATCGTGCGGCCCTTGCCGAGCAGCAGGGCGGCCAGGCGCTGGTCGAGCTTGCGGAAGGCGACCTCCTCGATGAGCTGCATCAGGTCGGCGATGCGCTCGGCGAAGAGGTGGAACACGAAGTCGCGGAAGGCGCGCTCACCCAGCATGGCGTCGAACACTGGCTTGGGCAGCAGCATCAGCTCGGTATCGGCCTCGGTGACACCGCGCGCGTTGTAGTCCTCGTGGCCGAGCAGGCAGGACGACGAGATGATGCAGGTCTCGCCCGGGCCAACGCGATAGAGCGGAAGCTCGCGCCCGTTGGGTGCGCACTTGCTTACCCGCACCGAGCCCTCGACCACGAAGGGGAAGCCCTCGCAGGCCTGGCGGTCGTCGAACAGCATCGCCCCTGCAGGCACGCGCATCCATTGCGCGCTCCGCAGCAATTGCTCGCGCGCGGGCGCAGAGAGCTCGGCCAGGACCGGGTAGCGTGCGTCGAGCTGGGCAGCAGCGCTCGGGGATGGACGGAGGCTCATCGGTTCAGGCCACAGTTCCAGCACTACCGGCGCATGGTCCGAAGGCCGCTCCAGCCGGCGCGGCTCCTTGTCCACCGCGCAACTGCGGCAGGCCTCCCGCAGCGCGGGCGACACCAGCAGGTGGTCGATACGGAGGCCGAAATTGCGGCGGAAGGCCATCATCCGGTAGTCCCACCACGAGAATGCGCGCTCGGGCTGCTCGAAGAGGCGGAAGGCGTCGATCAGGCCAAGGTCCTGCAGCGCGCGGAAGGCGGCGCGCTCGGGCTCCGACACGTGGATCTCGTCCTTCCACTCCGGATGGGCGTCGCGGTCCTCGGGGGCGATGTTGAAGTCGCCCGCCAGCACCAGGCGCTCGTGCGTCTTCAACTCCTCGCGCAACCACTCGGTCAGCGCGGCGAGCCAGCGCAGCTTGTACTCGAACTTGTCCGAACCCACCGCCTGGCCGTTGGGAAAGTAGCCGCACACCACGCGCACGCCGTTGATGGTGGCGGCGATGATGCGCTTCTGCTCGTCCTCGAAGCCGGGGATGTTGCGCACCACAGTCGCCTCGTCGATCGGCTGCGGGCTGAGGATGGCGACGCCGTTGTAGGTCTTCTGGCCGATGAAGACGGCGTGGTAGCCGGCGGCCTCCAGATCAGCGACCGGGAAGGCCTTGTCTTCGAGCTTGAGTTCCTGCAGGCACAGCGCGTCGGGCTTGTTGGCCGCCAGCCAGTCGAGGACATGCGGCAGGCGGACCTTCAGCGAATTGACGTTCCAGGTGGCGATCTTCATGCCTGCGCCACCATCCCGCTGTGGCGCAGCAGCGCGTCGACCCTGGGCTCGCGACCGCGGAAGGCCTTGAAGGAGTCGAGCGCCGGTCGGCTGCCGCCGACGGCGAGGATCTCACGCCAGAAGCGTTCGCCGGTCTCGGGGTCGAGCAGGCTGCCCTTGCCCGCACCGGCTTCCTCGAAGGCCTCGAAGGCGTCGGCCGACAGCACCTCGGCCCACTTGTAGCTGTAGTAGCCGGCCGCGTAGCCGCCGGCGAAGATGTGCGAGAAGCTGTGCGGGAAGCGGTGCCAGGCGGGCGGTATCATCACCGCCACTTCGCGGCGCACTTCGTCGAGCAGGGCCATGACGCGCTCGATCGGGACGGGACCCGAGGAGGCATCCACCTCGCCGTGCAGGCGCAGGTCGAACATCGAAAACTCGAGCTGGCGCACGGTCTGCATGCCGCTCTGGAAGTTCTTGGCGGCGATCATCTTGTCGTAGAGTGCGCGCGGCAGCGGCGCGCCGGTGTCAACGTGGGCGGTCATGCCTTGCAGCACGTCCCATTCCCAGCAGAAGTTCTCCATGAACTGGCTGGGCAGTTCGACGGCGTCCCACTCGACGCCGTGGATTCCGGACACCGCCAGTTCGTCCACCTGGGTGAGCAGGTGGTGCAGGCCGTGGCCACACTCGTGGAACAGGGTGAGCACGTCGTCATGGGTGAAGGTGGCCGGTTTGCCGCCGACCGGGCCGGGGAAGTTGCACACCAGGTAGGCCACCGGTGTGTCGCTGCCCCAGGTGTTGCGGTGGCGGCTGCGCGCCGAGTCCATCCACGCGCCGCCACGCTTGGTGCTGCGCGCGTGCAGGTCGAGGTAGAAGTGGCCGACGAGTTCCGGTCCGTTTGCACCGTCCTTCTCGATGCGGAAGAAGCGTACGTCCGGGTCCCAGGTGGGCGCTTCGTCGGGCAGGATGTCGACGCGGTAGAGCGCGCGGATCACGCCGAACAGGCCGTCGAGCACCTTGGGCTCGGGGAAGTATTGCTTCACCTCCTGGTCGGAATAGGCGTAGCGCGCCTGGCGGAGTTTCTCGGCGGCGTAGGCCACGTCCCAGGGTTCGAGCGTATCGAGGCCGAGCTCGGCCCTGGCGAAGGTCTTGAGTTCTTCCAGGTCCTTCTCGGCAAAGGGCTTGGCCTTGGCGGCGAGGTCGCGCAAGAAGCCGAGCACCTGTTCCGGCGTGTCGGCCATCTTGGGAACCAGCGACACCTCGGCGAAATTGCGATAGCCGAGCATGCGGGCCTCTTCATCGCGCAGCGCAAGGATGCGTCCGATCAGCGGGCCGTTGTCGAGCTCGGGCTTACCCAGCTCGGAAGCGCGGGTGGCGTAGGCGCGGTACATGCGCGCACGCAGTTCGCGGTCGTCGGCGTACTGCAGTACCGGCAGATAGGAGGGCATCTGCAGGGTGAACTTCCAGCCCGGCTTGCCCTCGGCCTCGGCTGCGGCGCGGGCGGCCTGGCGGGCATCGTCCGGGATCCCGGCAAGGCCCGCCTCATCGCTGACCCACTCGGCGTGGGCGTTGGTGGCGTCGAGCAGGTTCTCGGAGAACTTGGCTGCGAGCTGGGACTGCTCTTCCTGGATTTCCTGGAAGCGGGGCTTCTGGTCATCGGGCAGTTCGGCACCGGAGAGGCGGAAGTCGCGCAGCCCGTGCTCGAGGATGCGCTGGCGCACCGGCGACAGGGTGGCGAACTCGGGGCTGTCGTGCAGTGCCTTGTACTTCTCGAACAGCGCCAGGTTCTGACCGACCTCAGCGTAGAAGCGCGAGATCTCGGGCAACATCGCGTTATAGGCCTCGCGCCACTCGGGCACGTCGAACACGCTGTGCAGGTGGCCGACCACGCCCCAGGCGCGGCCGAGGCGCTCGCCGGCCTCGTCCATCGGGCTGACGAAGCCGTCCCAGGTGGGGGTGCCCGGGTCGGCGGTGAGGCGCTCGATCAGCGCGCGGTTCTCGTCGATCAGACTGCGGATGGCAGGCTCGACATGTTCGGGCTTGATGTCCTCGAAGCGCGGCATCGCGGAGAAATCGAGGAGAGGATTGGCTGCGGTGCTGTCGTTCTGCATGGGAATCGTGGGCAATCCAGGGTTGGTTGATGCGGACTATTGTGCCGTAAAAATTGCTGCGGGCGCCGCTATGGGCGCCCGCAGCAATCTCAATTGACCTGCTGTTGGTTGTCGTACTTACTTCTCGATCAGGTCACGATACGCATGCCAGCTCGCGTGGCCAAGGAGCGGCAGCAGGATGACCATGCCGATCATCATGGTTGCAAAGCCCACCAGGACGAGCGCGACGATGATCGCTGCCCATAGCGCCATCGTGTCGAAGTTCACCTGAACTGCCCGCAGGCTGGTCATGGCTGCGGTTACGCTGTCGACGTCACGATCCATCAGCATCGGAATGGCGACGGCGGACAGTGCGAACACCACGGCAGCCAGCGTGCCGCCGATCACCATGTAGGCGAACACGAAGTACAGGTTCTCGCCCGACATGAAGACGCTGCTGAGAAAGCCCGAGACTTCGGCGAGGTCGCCCCGGAAGAACAGTGCGAAAAGTATCGCCGACAGGCGCTCCCAGGCGATCAGCGCGAGCGCGAGGAAGACCCCGAAGTAGGCGATGCTGTCAGCGTGTCCGCGCAGGCCCCTCATCGAGTCCATGAAGGAGGCCCGTTCGCCGCGCTCGTGCCGGCGTGAGACCTCGTAGAGACCTGCCGCCGCGATCGGACCGACCAGGAAGAAGCCTGAAATGGCCGCTGTGAACAGATAGGGCATGTCGGCGGCGAAGGAGAGTATCAAGTACCCCATCGCAGCGAGCACGACCCCGTAGGGCAGGCTTGCGCCGAGGTTGTCGCGCATATCTTCCCAGCCCAGCTTCAACCACTGCAGGGGGCGCGAACGGTCGACATGGCGAACGTGTGGCAGGTGGAAATGCTGCTCCAGCGAGTTTGACGAGTGGTCCATGGCTGTCTCCCTGTGGTGTGCTGCGAGGGGTGCGCTGTCGCTCCGGCGCCCACGAGGGCGTCTCGGGCGGCAGGCTGACTCTTAGAGTAGGACAGAATCGTCGAGTTCGCGAATACGAGTTGTTCCTGTTCCATCCCGGCAGCCGTCGTTCAAAAGCGTGGGGCCCGTCCGCACACGCTTGCGGACGGGCCCCACGGGGCTGCTGCAATCGGGCTGGAACAGCGACCCGGCCCGCTGCGCTCAGGCCAGGGTGCCGCCGGTCAGGCGCTCGTAGGCCTCGCGGTACTTGCCTGCGGTGTGCTCAATGACCTCGGCCGGCAGCCGGGGGCCGGGCGCGGTCTTGTTCCAGTCGAGCGTTTCGAGGTAGTCGCGCACGTACTGCTTGTCGAAGGACGGTGGGCTGATGCCTTCGCGGTAGCTGTCGGCGGGCCAGAACCGCGATGAGTCTGGGGTGAGCGCTTCGTCGATCAGGTGCAGCGTGCCGGCGGCGTCGATGCCGAATTCGAACTTGGTGTCGGCGATGATGATGCCGCGGCTTGCAGCGTAGTCTGCTGCTTCGGAGTACAGCGCAATCGCTGCTGTGCGCGCTTCCTCGGCAAGTTGCGCACCGGTCTTGCCAGTGCCGGCGAGCGCGTCCTTCAGCATGGCGTCGCAGCGCGCCTGTGCCTGCTCGAAGGAGATGTTCTCGTCGTGCTCGCCCATGTCCGCCTTGGACGAGGGTGTGAAGATCGGTGCCGGCAGTTTTGCCGCCTGTTGCAGGCCCGCCGGCAGCGCGATGCCGCAGATGGCGCCGCTGGCCTGGTAGTCTTTCCAGCCCGAGCCGATCACGTAGCCCCGCACCACTGCCTCGATCGGCAAGGGCTTGAGGCGCTTGACCACCAGTGCGCGCCCGCGCACCTGGTCGCGCTCGTCCGCCGCCACCACCGTCTCGGGGTCGATGCCGGTGAGCTGGTTGGGCAGGATGTGGCCGAGCCTGTCGAACCAGAAGTTGGCCAGCGCCACCAGCACGCGGCCCTTGTCCGGGATCGGGTCGGGAAGGATCACGTCGAAAGCAGACAGGCGGTCGCTGGTCACGATCAGCAGCTTGTCGGCATCGACGGCGTAGATGTCGCGCACCTTGCCGCGGCCGAGTAGCGGCAGGCTCTTGATGGAAGTCTCGAAAATGGGCGTCGCCACGGTGGGGCCTCGGGTTGCTGGCAAAGCCGGGATTATAGGGGAGGGGCGCTCACTTTCGTGATTGTGGAAGGCACAGTCATCGATGGGTTCCAGGCAATGAGCAACGCTCTGTGCTGGAGTCGTTTGAGAATAGGAAATGTGGCGTGTCCTTGAGTATCGCCGACTGAATTCTATGGGCCGCAGTGCTTGTTCCGCGGGTGGGCAAGGGGCGAGCCTTGAAGGTAAGCATCGTGACGGGCACAGCCTTGGCGTTCGGTGTGTGTTACCTGCTTGTCCCCGGCATCGGAGTGAATGAGCCAGGGGCGCTCCTTGCCATTGGGCTTGCCTTGGCATTGTTCATGGCCAGCTTCGATATCGTTCTGGCCAGGACGCTTCTCAAACGGCCATGGGCCAGGGTGTTCAGAGACTTCGATCCACGAACAGGAAACTACCTGTCATTTGGTCTGTTGCTTCTGGTCGTCATTCCGTATGCTGTAATGGCGTTGCGTTGAGGCAGCGGTCACATGTGCTGTGACCGTGCCAGGCGCGCAGGTGGCCGAGTGTTCCGCTGCAACAATCTCTGGAGGATAGGCGCATGAAAGGTCGTTGTCTTTGTGGCGCAGTGAACCTCATCGCGCCCGACGTGAAGGAAATTGGTGCGTGCCATTGCGGGTTCTGTCGGCGATGGGGTGGTGGGCCACTCCTGGCCGTTCATTGTGGGCCAGACGTACGGTTTGAGGGTGCTCAGCATATCTCGGTGTTTTCGTCATCCGAGTGGGCAGAGCGAGGCTTCTGCAGTAGATGTGGAACGCACCTCTACTACAAGCTCTTGTCCACAGGCGCCCACTTCGTCCCTGCTGGCGTGTTCGATTCCACCGATTTCGAGATCGTCACGCAGGTCTATATCGACAGGAAGCCGGGCTACTATGCGCTCGCGAACCAGACGCCCACCTTGACCGAACGGCAGGTCATCGAGCGGTACAGCTCTCCCGATAGCCACTGAGGCGGGGGCTCCGGACCGGGGCGGTGCGTGCTGTTTACAGCCGATACGGGTGCTTGACCCTTACTTGATGAAGCTGCAATGAATATCAATCCTTCCGTGTTACCCCCCGAGTTGCCGTGTCCCGTCGATGATGGGGCGGCTGCGCATCTTGAAGGCGCATCTGCGCCAGATCTGGTGCTCGCCGCCACCGATGGTTCGACTGTCAATCTGAGCACCCTGCATGGTTCATGCGTCATCTACGTATATCCCCGGACCGGGCAGCCAGGTGTGCCTTTGCCGGATGGCTGGGATGCAATTCCTGGTGCGCGCGGCTGTACGCCGCAGTCCTGCAGCTTCCGTGACCACCATGGCGAACTCGCCGCGCTTGGGGCGCGTGTTTTCGGCCTGAGTGCCCAGAGCTCGGATTACCAGCGCGAAGCCCGCGACCGGCTGCGTCTGCCTTTTGAACTGCTGAGCGATAGTGCGCTTGCCTTGAAGACGGCGCTGCACCTGCCGACCTTCAACGCCGCAGGCATGGAGCTATACAAGCGCTTGACGCTGGTCGTCGAGGAGGGCGTCATCCGCAAGGTGTTCTATCCCGTGTTTCCGCCGGACAGGAGTGCTGAGGATGTTCTTGAGTGGTTGCGCATGCACAGAGAACAAGGCTGACAGGATTGACGGGGGCGTTCAGGGCGCCGGTGCTCTTCATCGAAGTGCCTTCTTGATGCGGATCGAGGGATATCATGCAGTTGCTTCGTGGCGTGCTTGTATTGTCGGCGGCCGGTATTGGCCTGTACTTGGTGTTGATGAAGTCGGGTGCCGACCCTCATGGCGCAGCCGTGGTCAGAGACCATGCCGCCGTGTTTGCAACGGCGATCGACGCCGAGCTCGAACGCCTGGCTCCGGCTTGCATCACCATACCCGGCGCATTCCCGCGCTCGCCGATGTGGAACCATATCCCGTGCGACGCATGCAAGGGGCTGGAGCAGGCCGGGCTGCTGGCGTTCTCGGACGGGAAGTACCATCTGCTCGAGGCCGGCGAGCCTTACTACAGCCGTCGTGAATCGAGGTTCTGCTTTGGCGAGGTCAAGGTCCGCGAGATCGCCGAATCCCTGCCGGTTCATGCCATGGACGGCACCCGTTTCGTTTCCTTGAAGTATGTGCCGGAGATTCACTCGCCCGCGCCCTTCCTGTTCACCCCGGAAGCGCGGGCACTCGGGTTGCCCGAACCTCTGCCCGCCAAGGGCGGGGGGGCACCGTGGCTGGGTGCTGAACAGATCATCACGTTCGCGTTCTCTGACGATGGCGGCGTGATTTCCGTGTCGCCGTGGTCGGGTTACCGTTACGGCAAGTACGCGCGCGAGCGCGAGGCTGGCGCCTGGCACTGATCCGGGGGGCAGACTGCCGCCTGCCGAATGCTTGCTATGCGTTCGGAATTGACGGGGGTATAATTCGGCGCTCGATCAGACGCTGTCCTGCAGTTGCAGGCTGGGTCCCCCGTGTTGAAACAATGCGTTGCCAGACGCGCTCCGAGTGCCCACCGCTGAATCATGAAGGCCTTTCTGTGCAGACTCATCGGTTTTGCGACGGACAAGACGCCTGCTGTCAGATCGCGAGAGAAGACACCGGTGATCTACAAGTTCAAGCGCGACGTACTGTCGATCGTGGCCAAGTTGAACAATGGCGTCAGGGACCCCGATTGCGCCACGATCAAGCGCCAGACAATGTTCGTGCAGTCGCAGCTCTTCCACAGCATCTATCATGATCCGGCCGTACCCGAGGCAACGAAGAAGCTGTTGATGGAGTACCACCTCAAGAGTGTGCGGGCAACGATTGGCGACATGCGTGGGGGGCGTGTCCGTGAAGAGTTGCAGGAGCCGGGCAGTAGCAGGGTGCAGGGCGCTGCCTAGGCCGGACGGCGCGGGTGCGACAGGGGGGGCAGCCCGTCAGCCGACTGACTGTGTGACGCATTGCCGCGTAGGGGCGCGATTTGTCGTGGCCGTCCTTGAGAATGCGTGCGACCGTGATGCTTGATGGCGCTATTTTGCGCTGCAGCATCTAGAATCCGGTCCGTGCATTCATACTGGCGCTGGCAGTGCGCCCCGATATCGTGTCTCTTTCCGATCAAGCTCGAGTCATTCCGCGGCTTCACCTCGTCGGTACCCTGGTTGTTGTTGTCGTCCTGACGCTGGCCCTGGGCAGCATCTTTTCCTGGCAGCACATCGATGCGCATCGGGCCTCGATCGCGCGTCTGGAGCAGGTTGTCACCGCCAAGCTGGAAGCGCGCCTGGACGCCGAGATGGCCTCTGCGCTCGACTACCTGGAGTTTACCCGCTCGCGCACCGAAGAGACGTTGCGCAACGCCGTCATCGAGCCTGTGGAAGCGGCGCTCCAGATCGCAACCGCCATACATGCGCGTGAGGTGGGACGGCGACCCGATGACGATATTCAGCGTTTGATCGTCGAGGCGCTCAGGCCTGTGCGTTTCTTCGATGGGCGAGGATATTTCTTCATCGACGACATGAGCGGTCGCTTCATCCTGCTGCCCACCGCCCCGCAGTTCGAAGGGCGGCTGATGCCGGATAACCAGGACGACACTGGCCGCTACATCATGCGGGGCCTCATCGATGCAGCACGCCTGCCACCGGGGCAGGGGTTTTTCCGCTACCGCTGGTACCGTCCTGACGACCCTCAGCGCATGGCCGACAAGCTTGCCTATGTCCGCCACTTCGAGCCTTACGACTGGCTGATCGGCACAGGCGATTACACCTACGAGTGGGAAATCCATCTTCAGAATGAGGCGCTGGCCCGACTGCGCGGCTTCCGCTTTGGTGAAAGTGGCTATGTCGGCCTGATCGATGCCGAAGGCCGCTCCCTGCTTTCGCCCTCCGAGCCCGAACTCGAAGGCAAGCATTTCAGCGAGCTTCCTGCCGAGCAGGGCGAGGCTTTGCGCACTCTGTACGCCAAGGCGCGCGAGGGTGGAGGGTTGGTGCGCTACTTGTGGCGCAATCCGGCGACCGGCGTGCTTGCGCCCAAGCTGGCCAGAGTGGAGACTGCCCAGCCTTGGGGCTGGATTCTCGTCGTTGCCGTGTTCGAGGACGAACTGCATGGCGCCCTGCTTGCCGAGCGCGAGTCGTTCGAACGCATGAGCGGTCCGCGAGGGCGCGGCCTGATGATCGCGCTGGGGCTTGCGCTGGGCGTCGCCCTGGTTGCGTCCTGGCTGTTCTCGCGCTGGTCCGGACGTCTCTTCATGCGCTATCACGACGAGAACCGTGCCCAGCGTGCGGCCCTGAGGGCGCAGGCGGAGCGCTTGCGTGAGAGTGAGGACAAGCTCGCGACGATCCTCGACAGTGTCGAGGCCTACATCTATATCAAGGGCGCGGACTATCGCTACAGCTATGCGAACCGCCTGGTATGCGACTTGTTCGATTGTCGTCAGGCAGACCTGGTCGGCAAGACCGACGCGGAATTCTTCGATGCGGCCACCGCTGCGAATCTCGCGCGCAATGACAGAAGAGTGATCGAGCACGGCGAACGCGTGGCGGTCGAAGAGATCAACACCACCCGCAGCGGCACGGCCGAGCGCACCTTCATGTCAGTCAAGTTGCCGCTGCGCCGGGAGGATGGTTCGATCTACGCGTTGTGCGGCATATCCACGGACATCACCCAGCGCAAGGCCATGGAGGAGGAGATCCGCCATCTGGCCTTCTACGATGCGCTCACCGACCTTCCCAACCGCAGATTGCTGGTCGATCGCCTGCAGCAGCTGCTCGCGCAGGGCAGCCGCAACGCCCAGCATGGGGCGCTGCTGTTCATCGACCTTGACAACTTCAAGGCGCTCAACGACACCTTGGGGCATGACCAGGGCGATGTGCTGCTCGTGGAAGTGGCATGCAGGCTGCGGTCCTGCGTGCGCGAGGAGGACACCGTCGCCCGCATCGGCGGCGACGAGTTCGTGGTGATGCTGGGCGGGTTGGGCGTGCGCGAGGACGAGGCGGTCGCGCATGCCCGAGCCGTCGGCGAGAAGATCCTGGACTGCCTCGGGAAACACTATGTGTTGCAGGGGCACGTCCATGTCAGCACGCCAAGCATCGGCATCAGAGTCTTTGCGGGCAAGGGATTGCAGGTGGACGAGCTGATCCGGCAGGCCGACCTCGCCATGTACGAGGCCAAGGCTGCCGGCCGCAACACGCTGCGCTTCTTCGCCCCCGAGCCGCCCCAACGCCCGCACTAGGCCGCGGGGACGAAGCAGGGCCGTGGCGGGCAGCTCAGGGATGGCCGCTGTGCTCTTCCCGCGCCAGCAACTTGCGCATTCGCCGCAAGCCCATGTACACCAGCCCGGCGATGACCGGAATCGACGCCGCGGTGAGCACTTCCGGCGTGGCTGGCGCGATGAAGTCCTTGGCGCCCTTGGCGACGTAGTTGACCAGTTGCGAAGCGTAGTAGGTGATGGCCACCACCGACAGGCCTTCCACCGTCTCCTGCAGATGGAGCTGGATCTTGGCGCGGCGGTTCATCTGCGCGAGCAGCTCCTGGTTCTGGCGTTCGAGCTCGATGTCGACCCGCGTACGCAGCAGTTGCGAGTTGCGTGCGACGCGGCCCGACAGATCCTCCTGGCGGCGGGCGATCGTCGCGCAGGTGGCGATGGCCGGGGCCAGCCGGCGTTCCATGAACTCGCGCATGGTAGGGAAGCCGTTCAGCCGTGACTCGCGCAGTTCGTCGATGCGTTGTTGCACCAGGCGGTAGTAGGCCGCTGCGGCGCCGAAGCGGAAGGTGGTGCGGGCCACCGAGCGTTCGACCTCCGCCGCCAGGCGGGTGAGGCGGCCTAGCATGATGCGGTCGTCGTCGGTGCTGCGGGCCTGGCCGAGGCCGTCCATGAGGTCTGCGAGCTCATCCTCTGCTCGAGAAAGCAGACGGCCAACCTCCTTGGCGACCGGAAAGGCGAGCAGGGCCATCACGCGATAGGTTTCGATCTCGACCAGGCGTTGCACCATGCGGCCGGCCTGGCGCGGGGTGAGGCCGTCGTCGAGCAGCACGAAGCGCGAGAAGCCGTCGTGGATGTGGAAGTCGGTGAATACCCAGCCGGCGCAATCCGCCACGCGTGAGGCGACCAGGGTTTCGCCGCGCGGCGAGGCCTGCTCGAGCAGGCTGTCGGGGAGGACGTCGTCCGTGCTGCGGACCTCGATATGGGTGGCGGCGATGATCTGCCCCGGGATGTCCCGCCGCCACGCTGCGGGTACGGCCAGCAGTGCGTGCTCCTCGCTGCTGTCACCGGCCAGGATGGGGCGGAAGAAGGTGTAGCTGGAGAACTCGTTGTGTCGTTCCCACTTGAGGCGAAAACCGTCCATCTCGAGCAGGACGTGGCCGCTGTCGGTAACCGGGGAGTCGAGGCCGAACTGCTCGGCCAGCGCCGAGAGATGGGCTGCCTCGCGACTGGCGCTGCCTTCATGGTGAAGGACTGCCAGGTAGCTCACGTACTCGGGGGCGTCGAGTGGAACGGGCGGGCGGGCGTGTACCTCGTCGTTGAGCGGGCGGCGCAGGGGGTGCTGTTCGGGCAGGGACATGGAGGGGGAGGAGGCCGAGTGGGGATGGGAATGCGGATCTGTCGGCATTCTTGCCCACCGCTGCAGGCGATGACAAGCCGCTGCGGAGGGCGGCCCGCCCACCGCAGCCAGTGGCCGCCCGCTCAGCTGAGCTCCGGCTCGTGCTCGAACTGCGGCACCGGTTCGATGCGACGGCTCGCCGTGCGGGCGCGGGTGCGCAATGCGGCGACGGCCGGCAGTTCGCTGCCTTCGAGAAACGCCAGGAAGGCGCCGCCACCGGTGGAGATGTAGTCGATCTGCTCGCCAACGTCGAAGCGTGCTATGGCTGCCAGCGTGTCGCCGCCGCCTGCGATGCTGTAGGCCGGGCTAACGGCGATGGCTGAGGCGAGTGCCCGTGTGCCGGCCGCGAACGCGTCCATCTCGAACACGCCAACCGGGCCGTTCCAGACGATGGTGCCGGCGCGGGCGAGCACGCCAGCGAGCGAATCCCGGCTCTGCGGCCCGATGTCGAGGATCATGGTGCCTGGTGGTACGTGCTCGGTGTCATGGTTACGGGCGTCGGCGTCGGGGGCGAAGCGGTCGGCGACCACCACGTCCTCGGGCAGCCAAACCACGCCGCCGTGTTCAGCCAGCCGGCGCTCGATGCGGCGGGCGGCGTCGAGCAGGTCGGGTTCGTGCAGGGAGGCGCCGACCTCGCAGCCGCGCGCGGCGAGGAAGGTGTTGGCGATGCCGCCGCCCAGTACGAGCACGTCTACCTTGGCAGCCAGACTCTCGAGGATGGTGAGCTTGGTCGACACCTTCGAGCCGGCGACGATCGCCGCGAGCGGGCGCGCGGGGTGGGCCAGCGCACGCCCCAGCGCATCGAGTTCGGCCGTCATCAACGGCCCGGCGCAGGCCACCGGCGCGGCGAGTGCCAGTGCGTGGAGGGTGCATTCCTTGCGGTGTGCGGTGCCGAAGGCGTCGTTGACGTAGACGTCGATGAAGCGGGCGATGCGGGCGGCGAGCCGTGGGTCATCGGCCTTCTCGCCGACATTGCCCCGGCAGTTCTCGAGCAGCACCAGCTCGCCCGCACGCACGCCGAAGCCGCCGTCGGTCCAGTCCTTGACCAGCGGCACGGGGTGTCCGAGCAGTGAGGATAATGCGCCAGCGACGGGTGCCAGCGAGTCGGCGGCTGCGAGCGCTCCTTCGACCGGGCGTCCGAGGTGCGAGGTGATCATGACCGCTGCACCGGCGTCCAGGCAGTGGCGGATGGCGGGCAGTGTGGCGCGGATGCGCGTGTCGTCCGCGAGGCTGCCGTCTGCATTGAAGGGAACATTGAAGTCGGCACGGATGAAGACCCGCTTGCCGGCAAGGTCGAGGTCGGACAGACGCAGAAAATTCATCGGAGGACTCCTTTCGATGGTGCGCGGGCACGCAGGCTGCGGATGCGAGCAGGGGCGTGGGCGGTGCGTTGTGGCCGGTGTTTCGTCGTCATTGCGCCAGCGCCTTGCGACGGCGGTCCATCAGGCGCCAGATGAAGGGCGTGAAGATCAGCTGCATGGCCAGCTCCATCTTTCCGCCCGGCACCACGATGGTGTTGGCACGGCTCATGAAGCTGTCGTTGATCATGTTGAGCAGGTAGGGAAAGTCGATGCCCTTCGGATTGGCGAAGCGGATCACCACCATCGACTCGTCGGCGGTCGGGATCGAGCGCGCGATGAAGGGGTTGGAGGTATCCACCATCGGCACGCGCTGGAAGTTCACATGGGTGCGGGCGAACTGCGGGCAGATGTAATGAACGTAGTCGTGCATGCGGCGCAGGATGGTGTCGGTGACCGCCTCGGTGGAGTAGCCGCGAGTGCTCTTGTCGCGGTGCAGCTTCTGGATCCACTCCAGGTTCACCACCGGCACCACGCCGATCAGCAGGTCGACGAAGCGGGCCACGTCCACCTGCTCGTGCTGGACGGCGCCGTGCAGGCCCTCGTAGAACAGCAGGTCGGTGCCGGTGGGCAGCTCTTCCCAAGGGGTGAAAGTGCCCGGCGGCTGCTGGTAGTGCTCGGCCTCTTCCAGGCTGTGCAGGTACTTGCGGCGCCTGCCGCCGCCGGATTCGGCGTAGCTGCGAAAGAGGTTCTCGAGTTCGCCGAAGAGATTGGCCTCGGGGCCGAAGTGGCTGAGCTGGCAGCCCGTGCTGCCCTCGCAGGCGGCGAGCTTCTCGCGCATCGTCTTGCGGTCGTAGGCGTGGAAGCTGTCGCCTTCGATGACGGCGGCGGTGACGCCTTCGCGGCGGAACACCTCCTCGAAGGTGCGCTGCACGGTGCTGGTGCCGGCACCGGAGGAGCCAGTGATGGCGACGATCGGGTGGCGTTCGGACATGATGTCTCCCCTCGGTCCCTATTGGGCGAACTCGGTGTCACGGAACAGCGAGCGGGCGTGGAACAGTGGCGGCTCGTCCTGCACGCTGCCGATCACCGGTTCGTGGTGGTAGCGCTCGATGCGCTCGACTTCTTCCCGCGACCCGAAGACGAAGCCGATGCGCTGGTGCAGGCTTTCGGGACGGACCTCTAGCATCGGGCGCACGCCGGTGCTGGCGCGGCCGCCGGCCTGCTCGATGAGGAAGCCGATCGGGTTGCATTCGTAGAGCAGGCGCAGCCGGCCGGGCCTGGCCGGGTCCTTGCGGTCGCGCGGGTAGAGGAAGACGCCGCCGCGCATCAGGATGCGGTGGGTCTCGGCCACCAGCGAGGCGATCCAGCGCATGTTGAAGTCGACGCCGCGCGGGCCGCTGCGCCCGGCCAGGCACTCGTCGACGTAGCGCCTTACCGGCGGCTCCCAGAAGCGCGTGTTGGACGCATTGATGGCGAACTCGCGCGTGTTCTGGGGTAAGCGGATGCCGGGGTGGGTGAGATAGAACTCGCCGATGATGGGGTCGAGGGTAAAGCCCGCGACCCCGTTGCCGACGCTGAGCACCAGCATCGTCGAGGGACCGTAGATGGCGTAGCCGGCGGCGACCTGGCGGCTGCCGGGCTGCAGGAAGTCCGCGGCCGTGGCGTCCTCGCCGGGGGTGGGTGCGCGCAGGATCGAGAAGATGGAGCCGACGGCAACGTTGACGTCGATGTTGCTTGATCCGTCGAGCGGATCGAAGGCAAGCAGGTACTTGCCGCGCTGGTCGCTGGCGGGCAGCGGGATGGGGGCCTCGTTCTCTTCCGACACCATGCCGGCGAGGTCGCCGCCCCAGTGCGTGGCGCGCAGGAAGATCTCGTCGGCGAGCACGTCGAGCTTCTTCTGCTCCTCGCCCTGCACGTTGGCACTGCCGTGGCTGCCGAGTACGTCGGCGAGTGCGCCGTGGGCGACTGCGCGCGAGATGGCCTTGCATGCCTGGGCGATCTGCAGGATCAGAGCGTTGAATTCGCCGGTGGCCTCGGGGGTGCGGCGGCGGTGTTCGATCAGGTATTCGGTGAGCGTGCTGCGGTCGAGGTTGAACATGGTCTGTCTCCCCCGGCGTGGTGCCGGAACGGTGCTTGTCGTTATGGGTGCGGCGCGCGTTCAGCCGGCCTCGGCCTGCTGGAAGTGACGGCTGGCGCGGACATCGGATTCGGTGATGGTGGTGAGCGCCTCAGCGTCGACCGTGGCGCCGGATTCGAACAGGCGAAGGGCCTGGCGCAGGCGCATGCGGTCGAGTGCGTTGCGGATGCTGCGGGCGTTGGCAAAGTGCGACTGGCGGCGACGCAGGACGATGTATTCGTCGAAGGCGCTGAAGGCGGCCTCGTCGAAGCGGTAGTTCCAGCCGGCGAGCATGCGCTGGGCGATCTCGCCGAGTTCGCTGTTGCTGTAGTCGGGGAAGTCGATGTGGTGGGCGATGCGCGATTTCATGCCTGGGTTCGATTCGAAGAAGCGCTCCATGCGGTCGGCGTAGCCGGCGAGGATCACCACCAGGTCGTCGCGCTGGTTCTCCATCACCTGCAGCAGGATCTCGATCGCCTCCTGGCCGTAGTCCTTTTCGTTCTCCGGGCGGTAGAGGTAGTAGGCTTCGTCGATGAAGAGGACGCCGCCCATGGCGCGCTTCAACACCTCCTTGGTTTTTGGCGCGGTGTGGCCGATGTACTGGCCGACGAGGTCGTCGCGCGTCACCGCGACGACGTGGCCGCGGCGGCAGTAGCCGAGGCGGTGCAGGATCTCGGCCATGCGCATGGCGACGGTGGTCTTGCCGGTGCCGGGGTTCCCGGTGAAGCTCATGTGCAGCGAGGGCTGTTCGGTGGTCAGCCCCAGGCGTTGGCGCACGCGGTCGACGAGCAGCAGGGCGGCGATCTCGCGCACGCGGCGCTTGACCGGGGCGAGGCCGACCAGGTCGCGCTCGAGGGACTCGAGCACCTCGCCGATACCGGCGTCCCGGAACTCGGCACCGAGGTCGATGCGGGCGGGGGCGGGGGCCTTCTCGGGGGCGTTCATGGACTCGTCTCCTGCTGTCGTCGGGGGTCAGGCGCTGTAGCGCGCGCCTTCCGGGTTGCGGCCGACGGCGTAGCTCTCAATCGTGTAGCGCAGCTTGCGGCCCTGCGTTTCCTGGCGGATCACGCGGAAGCCGGGCTCGGCGGTGGGGCGCTGGACGATGAAGGACATGCGTACCGTCTCCCAGCCCTTGGTCGAGTCGAAGGCGTTGATGCGGATGTAGGTCTCGGGCTTGGCCTCGCGGCAGGCCTTGAGTTCGCCCATCACGCCGGCGGGGTCGCGCAGGTCGAACATCGGCAGGCCCCACATGTTCCAGTAGGTGTTGCGCGGGTGGGGGTCGTCGGTGAACTCGATCGCGACCGCCCAGTTCTGGTCGAGGCAGTAGTTGATCTGGGCCGCGATCTGGGTGTCGGTGAGGTCGGGCAGGAAGGAAAAGCAGCCTTGGGTGATGCGCATGATGGGTCTCCTCGGTTCCGGGATGGGGCTGAGCTTCAGGCCACGCTGGCGGTCGGCACGAAGTCCGACGTGTCGGTGCTGGTGTAGTTGAAGGTGATGTCACCCCAGGTATCGAGCGCGGCGCGCAGCGGCTGGCACCACCTGGCGGCGTCGGCGAGGATCTGCGGGCCTTCGTTGGCGATGTCGCGACCTTCGTTGCGGGCGAGCACCATGGCCTCGAGCGCGACGCGGTTGGCGGTGGCGCCGGCCTGGATGCCCATCGGGTGGCCGATGGTGCCGCCGCCGAACTGCAGCACGACCTCGTCGCCAAACAGGCTGAGCAGCTGGTGCATCTGGCCGGCATGGATGCCGCCCGAGGCCACCGGCATCACGCGCTTGATGCTGGCCCAGTCCTGGTCGAAGAACAGGCCGCGCGGCAGGTCCTGCCTGGTGAAGGTGTCGCGGCAGACGTTGTAGAAGCCTTGTACCGTCATCGGGTCGCCTTCGAGCTTGCCGACCGCGGTGCCGGCGTGCATGTGATCGACGCCGGCCAGGCGCAGCCACTTGGCGATGACGCGGAAGGACACGCCGTGGTTCTTCTGCCTGGTGTAGGTGCCGTGGCCGGCGCGGTGCAGGTGCAGGATCATGTCGTTGTCGCGGCACCAGTTGCTCATCGACTGGATCGCGGTCCAGCCGACGATGAGGTCGATCATGACGATGCAGGAGCCGAGGTCGCGGGCGAATTCCGCGCGCTTGTACATCTCCTCCATGGTGCCGGCGGTGATGTTGAGGTAGTGGCCCTTGGATTCGCCGGTCTGCGCCGCGGCCTGATTGACGCCTTCCATGCAGTACAGGAAGCGGTCACGCCAGTGCATGAAGGGCTGCGAGTTGATGTTCTCGTCGTCCTTGGTGAAGTCCAGGCCACCGCGCAGGGCCTCATACACCACGCGGCCGTAGTTCTTGCCGGACAGGCCGAGCTTGGGCTTCATCGTCGCGCCCAGCAGCGGGCGGCCGTATTTTTCCAGGCGCTCGCGCTCGACCACGATGCCGGTCGGGGGGCCGCGGAAGGTCTTCACATAGGCCACGGGCAGGCGCATGTCTTCCAGGCGCGCGGCCTTGAGCGGCTTGAAGCTGAAGACGTTGCCGATGATCGACGCGGTGAGGTTGGCGATCGAGCCTTCCTCGAACAGGTCGAGATCGTAGGCGACCCAGCAGAAGTACTGGCCCTCCTGGCCGGGCACCGGCTCGATGCGGTAGGCCTTGGCGCGGTACATGTCGCAGGCGGTGAGGCGGTCGGTCCACACCACGGTCCAGGTCGCGGTGGAGGATTCGCCGGCGACCGCAGCGGCCGCTTCGATCGGATCGACGCCTTCCTGCGGGGTGATGCGGAAGACCGCGAGCACGTCGGTGTCCTTGGGCTCGTAGTCCGGGTTCCAGTAACCCATCTGCGCATACTTCAGCACGCCGGCCTGGTAGCGCTTCTTGGGGTCGAGGATCTGTTGCGGGGTGTCTGCGGCGCCCATGTCGTGTCTCCTTCCGTTTGTGTGCTGCCAGGGGCTGTGAAGCGGTGACTTGCAAGCGGTGGTGACTGGACAATAGGGCGGTGCTTTAATAAGCTCAAATGAGGTTTTCTGGCTTATTGAGATAAGGTTTTCTGATGAAGCTCGCCCAGCGCCTTACCCTCAAGCAGCTCCGCGCCCTGGTGGCGGTGGCCGACAGCGCCAGCTTCACCCAGGCCGCACGCCTGCTGCACCTGACCCAGCCGGCGATCTCGATGCAGATCCGCGACGCGGAGGCGATCGTGGGCCAGGTGCTGGTCGATGGCCGGCGCGAGATCCACCTGACCCCGGCGGGCGAGATCGTGGCGCGGGCGGCGCGCCAGGCACTGCAGGCGCTCGAACTGGCCGAGGTCGAGCTGAAGGCGCGCATGGGCGTGGCGGCCGGCACGCTGGACGTGGTGGCGATCACGACTGCGGAGTACTTCGTGCCGCACCTGCTGGCCGAGTTCGGTCGTCGCCACCCGGACATCACCTTCCGCCTGACGGTGGAGAACCGCGAGCGGGTGCGCACGCTGCTGCAGGAACAGCGCTGTGACGTGGCGATCATGGGGCAGCCGCCGCGCGGCATAGACTTGCGCCGGATTCCCTTCGCTCCGCACCGGCTGTCCTTCGTGGCGCGCCCGGACCACCGCCTGGCCGGACGCAAGCGCATCCCGCCCGCGGCGCTGACCGACGAGCGCCTGCTGCTGCGCGAGCAGGGCTCGGGCACGCGCGACAACCTCGAGCGCTTCCTGCGCGCGCACGGCGTCAAGCCGCTGGCGGCGGACGAGCTCGGCAGCAACGAGACTCTGAAGCAGGCGGTGATGGCCGGCATGGGCATCGCCTTCCTGTCGCATCACACCTTTGCAATGGAGGTGGAAAGCGGGCGCCTGGTGCGGTTGGATGTAGCCGACACGCCGGTCATCCGCGAGTGGAACGTGGTCTCGCGCACCGACCGGCCAATGACGCCCGCGCTCGACGCGTTGCTGGAGTTCCTGCAGACCGAGGGGGCGGCGCGGATGCGGGCGATGGAGCGCTGAGGCCAGCGCAAAAAAGAAAACGCGCCACGTGGGCGCGTTTCGATCTGACTGGAAAGCCGCGTCGGCTCAGCGCACGATCTGCGTCAGCTCGCCTGCCTTGTAGCGCACAGCCATCTTGTCGAGCGAGATCGCCTTGATCTTGCTGGCCATGCCGGCGCAGCCGAAGGCTTCGAAGCGGGCCTTGCACACCAGCTTGGCGGCTTCACGCGCGGGCTTGTTGAACTCGCGCGGGTCGAACTTGGAGGGATTCTCGACCAGGAACTTGCGCACTGCACCGGTCATCGCCAGGCGGATGTCAGTGTCGATGTTGATCTTGCGCACGCCGTACTTGATGCCCTGCACGATCTCCTCGACCGGCACGCCGTAGGTTTCCTTCATGTCGCCGCCGTACTGGCGGATGATCTCGAGCAGCTCCTGGGGCACCGAGCTCGAGCCGTGCATCACCAGGTGGGTGTTGGGAATGCGGGCATGGATGGCCTTGACGCGCTCGATGGCGAGGATGTCGCCGGTGGGCTTGCGGCTGAACTTGTAGGCGCCGTGGCTGGTGCCGATGGCGATGGCAAGCGCGTCGCAGTCGGTCTGCTTGACGAAGTCGGCGGCCTGGTCGGGGTCGGTCAGCATCTGGCTGTGGTCGAGCGTGCCCTCGGCGCCGACACCGTCTTCCTCGCCGGCCTGGCCGGTCTCGAGCGAGCCGAGGCAGCCGAGCTCGCCTTCGACGCTGACGCCGATGGCGTGCGAGAACTTCACCACTTCGCGGGTGACGGCGACGTTGTAGTCGTAGGAGGAAGGCGTCTTACCGTCTTCCAGCAGCGAGCCGTCCATCATCACGCTGGAGAAGCCCGAGCGGATCGCACCCATGCAGATCGCAGGGCTCTGGCCGTGGTCCTGGTGCATGACGATGGGGATGTTCGGGTAGGCTTCGACGGCGGCGTCGATGAGGTGGCGAAGGAAGGCTTCGCCGGCGTATTTACGCGCGCCGGCCGAGGCCTGCATGATCACCGGACTGTCGCATTCGGCCGCCGCTTCCATGATGGCCTGGACCTGTTCGAGGTTGTTCACGTTGAAGGCGGGCAGGCCGTAACTGTGTTCGGCCGCGTGGTCGAGCAGCTGGCGCATGGAAACGAGGGGCATGGGTTTCTCCGGGAGGGGGCGCCGGTGACCGGCGGTTCGATGTTCGAAAGTCGTTATTTTATCCTGTCGCGCGGTGCATGCGTCATGCCGGCGCGACAGGTATGGGGCAGGCGGCCGGGCCTCAGAGGCGGTCGTCCAGGGTGCCCGGGCGGTGGTGTTCGCCCACGCGCACTATCTTGAGCGTGTTGGTGCCGCCCGAGGCACCGATCGGCTCGCCGATGGTGAGCACGATGAGGTCGCCGTAGTCGACTACGCCCTGCTCGAGCAGGACCTGTTCGGCCTCCCACAGCAGTACGTCGCGGTCCTGGTGGGTCTGGCTCATCAGCAACGGGTGCACCTCGCGGTACAGCGTCATCAGATTGCGCGCCGTTACCTCCGGGGTGAGGGCATAGATCGGCACGCCGGCATTGAGCCGGCTCATCCACAGTGCGGTCGACCCGGTCTGGGTGAGCGAGGCGATGGCCTTGACCTTGAGGTGGTAGGCGGTCCAGATCGCCGCCATCGCGATCGACTGGTCGATGCGGGAGAACACACGGTTGAGCATCTCGCGGTCCAGTCCGATCTCGGACGACTTCTCGGCCTCCAGGCAGACCCGGCTCATCGCCTCGATGACTTCCACCGGGTACTTGCCGGCGGCGGTCTCGGCCGACAGCATCACCGCGTCGGTGCCGTCGAGCACCGCGTTGGCGACATCGGACACCTCGGCGCGCGTCGGCACCGGGCTGGTGATCATCGATTCCATCATCTGCGTGGCAGTGATGGTGAGCTTGTTACGGTCACGCGCGGCGCGGATCATCTTCTTCTGCAGGGCAGGCACGGCGGCGTCGCCGACCTCGACTGCGAGGTCGCCGCGCGCCACCATGATGCCGTCTGAGGCGCCTAGGATCTCCTCCAGGTTGGCGACGGCCTCGGTGCGCTCGATCTTGGCGATCAGCACCGCGCTGCTGCCGGCGGCGCGCAGCAGCTGGCGGGCCATGTACATGTCGGCCGCGCTCTTGGGGAAGGACACGGCAACAAAGTCCACGCCGATCTGCGCCGCGGTGCGGATGTCATCCATGTCCTTGGCGGTGAGCGCGGGGGCGGTGAGCCCGCCGCCCTGACGGTTGATGCCCTTGTTGTTCGACAGCTCGCCGCCCACCTTCACCGTGGTGTGGATCTCGTGGCCGAGCACGCGCTGCACGGTGAGCTTGAGGCGGCCGTCGTCGAGCAGCAGCACGTCGCCCGGCTTGACGTCCTTGGGCAGGTCCTTGTAGTCGAGTCCGACACGCTCGCCGCTGCCGAGCTCGCAGCGTGCGTCGAGGATGAAGGGTTGGTCCTTGGTGAGTGTGATCCGGCCGTCTGCGAACTTGCCGACGCGGATCTTGGGACCTTGCAGGTCGGCGAGGATGCCGACCGGCCGACCGGCGAGTGCCGAGGCCTCGCGGATTGCCTCGGCGCGCGCGACGTGGTCCTCGGCCTTGCCGTGGGAGAAGTTCATGCGCACCACATCGACGCCGGCCTGGACCATGCGTTGCAGGACGTGGGGGTCTGATGAGGCGGGGCCGAGGGTGGCGACGATCTTGGTGTGGCGGGACATGTAGGACTCCAGCGAGGCGGGGTACGTGATGGCCGGGGGGCGGCAGGCCTGAAAGCGCTTGTCAGCCGGCATTCTAGCGCCGCACGAGAAAAAGGCCGTCGCGTGGGACGGCCTTCCGACGGCGCAGGCTGTGGCCTGGGTCAGGCTGCGAAGCGTTCTTCCAGTGCCTCGATCGCGGGCAGCGTCTTGCCCTCGAGGAATTCGAGGAAGGCGCCGCCGCCGGTGGAGATGTAGCCGACGTCCTGGGCGATGTCGAACTTGGCGATGGCCGCCAGGGTGTCGCCGCCGCCGGCGATCGAGAAGGCCTCGGAGTGGGCGATGGCCGAGGCCATCATCTTGGTGCCGCCGGCGAACTGCGGGTGCTCGAAGACGCCGACCGGGCCGTTCCAGACGATGGTGCCGGCGTGGGCGATGATGTCCGCCAGGCGCGCCGAACTCTTCGGGCCGAAGTCGAGGATGCGGTCGTGGGGGCCGACTTCGTCCACCGAAATGCGGTTGGCACGGGCGAGCGCCGAGACCTCGTCGGCCACGACCACGTCCACAGGCAGCGGCACTTCGGCGCCGCGTGCCTTCATGATGTCCATCACCTGCTGCGCCTCGCGCACCATCTCGGGTTCGGCGAGCGACTCGCCGATGCGCTTGCCGGCGGCGAGCAGGAAGGTGTTGGCGATACCGCCACCGACGATGAGCTGGTCGACCTTGTCGGCCAGCGTGCGCAGGATGGTGAGCTTGGTCGACACCTTGGCACCGCCGACGATCGCCACCAGCGGGCGGGCCGGGTTGTGCAGCGCCTTGGACAGCGCGTCGATCTCGGCGCCCATCAGGATGCCCGCGCAGGCGACCGGGGCGAAGCGGGCGATGCCGTGGGTGGTGGCTTCGGCGCGGTGAGCGGTGCCAAAGGCGTCATTGACGTAGATGTCGCACAGCGCGGCCATCTTCCTGGCGAGCTCTTCGTTGTCCTTCTTCTCGCCCTTGTTGCAGCGGCAGTTCTCGAGCAGCACGACCTCGCCCGGCTTGACTTCGAAGCCGCCGTCGACCCAGCCCTGGATCAGCCGTACCGGCTTGTCGAGGAGCTGGCCCAGGCGTACGGCGACCGGCATCAGCGAGTCTTCGGCGCGCAGTTCGCCTTCGGTGGGGCGGCCGAGGTGGGAGGTGACCATCACTGCAGCGCCGTGCTCGAGGCAGTAGCGAATGGAGGGGATGGAGGCGCGGATGCGGGTGTCCTCGGTGATGTTGCCGGCTTCGTCCTGCGGCACGTTGAGGTCGGCACGGATGAACACCTTCTTGCCGCTGACGTCGAGTTCGGTGAGTTTCTTGACTTGCATGGTCGTATCAGGCTCGTGAAAACGCCCTGCAGGGCAGGGCGTTGGGGTTGTGCTATCGGTGGCCGGCTTACTTGGCGTTGTAGAAGGCGCGCGCGGCGTCGAGCATGCGGCAGGAGTAGCCCCACTCGTTGTCGTACCAGGCCAGCACCTTGACCAGCACCGAGCCGTCCTCGCCCTTGATGACGCGGGTCTGGGTGGCATCGAAGGTGGACGAGACGGTAGTGTGGTTGAAGTCCGACGACACCAGCGGCTCGTTGTTCACCGCCAGGATGCCCTTGAGCGGGCCGTTGGCGGCGGCGGTCATCAATGCGTTGATCTCTTCCTTGGTGGTGGCGCGCTCGGCGGTGAAGGTGAGGTCGACCAGCGACACGTTGATGGTGGGCACGCGCAGCGCGAAGCCATCGACCTTGCCGACGAGCTGCGGCAGCACCAGGCCGACGGCCTTGGCGGCACCGGTCTTGGTCGGGATGATGTTGGCGGCGGCGGCGCGGGCGCGGCGCAGGTCCTTGTGGCGCACGTCCACGGTCACCTGGTCGTTGGTGTAGGCGTGGATGGTGGTCATCAGGCCCTGCTTGATGCCGACGCTGTCGGCCAGGATCTTGGCAACCGGGGCCAGGCAGTTGGTGGTGCAAGAGGCGTTGGAGACGACGGTCATGTCGCCGCGCAGCACTTCTTCGTTCACACCCATGACGATGGTGGTGTCCACGTCATCGCCGCCCGGGGCGGAGATCAGCACGCGCTTGGCACCCATGTCGAGCAGGGCTTGGGCCTTGGCCTTGGTGGTGTAGGCGCCGGTGCATTCGAGCAGCACGTCAACGCCGTGGCTGCCCCAGTTGACGCCCTTCGGGTCCTTGGTGGAGTAGAAGGGGATCTTCTTGCCATCGATGATGATGCAGTTCTCGCCTTCGGTCTCGACCGAGGTGGCGAAGCGGCCATGCGTGGTGTCGTACTTGAGCAGGTGGGCGTTGGTGGCCAGATCGCCTGAGGCGTTGATGGCGACCACTTCGAATTCGTTCTGCAGGCCCTGCTCGTAGATGGCGCGCAGCGTGCAGCGACCGATACGACCGAAACCGTTGATGGCGACCTTGATGCTCATCGATGCTTCTCCCTGGAATGAAGGTAAGAGTGGAAAACCGGGTGTTTGTCCTTGTTGATGCGCTGCCGGCCCGCGCCGGTCCGTGCCTTGATGTGCAGCGGGAGCGGTCCGTTTCCGGAGCCGCTCCCGCGCCAGGCCTTCTTCAGAGCACCGCTTTCACTGCCTGCACGACCGCATCCGCGGTGATGCCGAAATACTTGAACAGCTCGCCGGCGGGTGCCGATTCGCCGAAGCGGTCGATGCCGATGACACGACCTTCGAGGCCGACGTACTTGTACCAGCCGTCGGTGCTGCCGGCCTCGACCGCGACGCGCGGCAGGCCGGCGGGCAGCACGCTGGCCTTGTAGGCAGCATCCTGACGGTCGAAGACGTTGGTCGAGGGCATGGACACCACGCGCACCGCGACGCCTTGTTCGGCCAGGGCCTGCTGCGCAGCGATGGCGAGGGCGACTTCGGAGCCGGTGGCGAGGATCACCGCCTGCGGCGTGCCACCCTCAGCTTCCGACAGGACGTAGCCGCCCTTGCGGATTGCGGCGACCTGTTCGGCCGTGCGCGCCTGGAAGGGCAGGTTCTGGCGCGAGAAGCACATGCTGGTCGGGCCGTCCTTGCGTTCGATCGCGCTCGCCCAGGCCACTGCCGATTCGGTGGTGTCGCAGGGGCGCCATACGTCCATGTTGGGGATCAGGCGCAGCGTTGCGGTCTGCTCCACCGGTTGGTGAGTGGGGCCGTCCTCGCCGAGGCCGATCGAGTCGTGGGTGAACACGAAGATCTGGCGCACCTTCATCAGCGCGGCCATGCGCAAGGCGTTGCGCGCGTACTCGCTGAACATCAGGAAGGTGGCGGTGTAGGGGATCAGGCCGCCGTGCAGCGCGACGCCGTTGGCGATTGCCGCCATGCCGAACTCACGTACGCCGTAATACACGTAGTTGCCGCCGCTGGTCCTGCTGACACCCTTGGCGCCGGACCACAGCGTGAGGTTGGAGCCGGCGAGGTCGGCCGAGCCGCCGAGCAGTTCGGGCAGCTTGGGGGCGTAGGCTTCGATGCTGTTCTGGCTGGCCTTGCGGGTGGCGATGGTCTCGGCCTTGTCGACAACCTTGGCGAGCACCGCGGCGACGTGGCTGTCCCAGTCGGCAGGCAGCTCGCCGGCCATGCGGCGCTCGAACTCGGCGGCGAGTTCGGGGTGGGCTGCACGGTAGGCGGCAAAGGTGGCATTCCACTGCGCCTCGAGCGAGGCGCCCTTGGTGCGCGCGTCCCAGGCAGCGTAGACGTCGGCCGGGATGTGGAAGGGGGGATGGTTCCAGCCGATGTGGGCACGCGCGGCCTCGATCTCGGCGGCGCCGAGCGGGGCGCCGTGCACATCATGGCTGTCCTGCTTGTTGGGCGCGCCGGCGCCGATGATGGTCTTGCAACAGATCAGCGTGGGCTGGGCAGTGTTGGCCTTGGCCTGCTGGATGGCTGCTTCGATGGCGACCGGGTCGTGGCCCTGAACGTCGCGGATGACCTGCCAGCCGTAGGCTTCGAAGCGCTTCGGGGTGTCGTCGGTGAACCAGCCCTCGACGTGGCCGTCGATGGAGATGTTGTTGTCGTCGTAGAAGGCGATGAGCTTGCCCAGGCCCCAGGTGCCGGCGAGCGAGCAGGCCTCGTGCGAAATGCCTTCCATCAGGCAGCCGTCGCCCAGGAATACATAGGTGTTGTGATTGACGACCTCGTGGCCAGGCCGATTGAACTCGGCGGCGAGGATCTTCTCGGCGAGTGCCATGCCGACGGCGTTGGTGATGCCCTGGCCGAGCGGGCCGGTGGTGGTCTCGACGCCGGGGGCGTAACCGTATTCCGGGTGGCCCGGGGTCTTGCTGTGCAGCTGGCGGAAGCGCTTGAGCTCCTCGATCGGCAGATCGTAGCCGGTGAGGTGGAGCAGCGCGTAGATCAGCATCGAACCGTGGCCGTTCGACAGCACGAAGCGGTCGCGGTCGGCCCACTTGGGGTTGGCCGGGTTGTGGCGCAGATGGTGGCGCCACAGCACCTCGGCGATCTCGGCCATGCCCATCGGCGCGCCCGGATGGCCGGAGTTGGCCTGTTGCACGGCATCCATCGCCAGCGCGCGGATGGCGCCGGTAAGCGGGTTGAAAACCGGGGGCTTGACGTTTCTGGACTGCGACATGGTTGCCTCGACGCCGCCGGGGCGGCTGGAAAAAACCAGAATTATCGCTGAAACCTCGGCATTTTTGGAAATTCAGGAACCACGGCCCTGCAATTGCGCGCGCTGGCGCCAACTGCAGGGGGATATGTCGAAGGAATGCTAGAGGCGGAAGCGCCCCACCAGCTTGCCGAGGCGTTCGGCAGTCTGTCCGAGTTCGTCGATGGTATTCGAGGCGTCCTGAATGGCTTCATCGGTGGTCTGCACCATGAGCGAGGCCTCCTCGATCGACTGTGCCAGCTGTGTGGCGGCGGCGCTTTGCTCCTGGGTGGCTTCGGCGATCTCCCTGACACGCCCTGCCGCCTGGTCCATCTGTGTCTCGATCGATCCGATCTCGCCGGCGACCTCGTGCGCTTTGACCATCCCCAGGTCGACGGCCTTGCGAGCCTGCTTCATGCCGTCGACCGCCGCCTGTGTTTCGTTGCGGATGGACTCGATGGTGGCACGAATCTCCAGCGTGGCTGAGCCGGTGCGTTCGGCCAGCTTGCGCACCTCGTCGGCGACCACGGCGAAGCCACGACCCTGTTCGCCTGCCCGGGCGGCCTCGATGGCCGCATTGAGCGCCAGCAGATTGGTCTGGTCGGCGATGTCGCGGATGACCTGGGCGACCCCGGCAATCTGCTCCGAGCGCTGCTCCAGCCCGCTGAGCGAGGCGGCAAGTCCTTCCATTGTGGAGCCAATGCCTTGCATCTGCTGTTCCATGGCGCCCACCGCCGCTGCGCTGCGACGCGACACTGCGCTTGTATGGAGCATGGTTTCGTCCGCTTCGCGGGCGTGTTCGGCGATATGTCCGATGGAGACGGTGACTTGCTCGACGGTGGCAGCGTTGCTGCTGGAGGTGCCTGCCAGGGTGCGCGAGCTGCTCGCGACCTGCTGGGTTGCCTGGGTGACTGTGCGCAGGCCGTGCTCCAGGGTCGTGCTCTGGTCGCGAACCTCGACGAACATGCGCTGCAGCGTGCTCAGGAAGGCGTTGACGCTGCCAGCGACACGCCCGAGTTCGTCGTTGCTGCGAATGTCCAGGCGACGGGTGAGGTCGCCCTCGCCACCTGCGAGCTCTTCCATCGCCCCTGCGAGTTGGTTGAGTGGGCGCGTCAGTGCGGTCAACAGGGTAAAGATGACGCCGGCAGTCAGCGCCAGGCTGAGCAGGCCGAGCATGATTGCGGTGCGCAGCAGTTGATCCGCCGATGCGGTGATGACGTGTTGGGGTACCGATACGATCGCTCCCCATGCGCGCTCGGCGCCCTTGATGTCGATGCGTTCGAGGAAGTGGCTGATGCCGGCGTCGTCCAGCCAACGGTACTCTTCCCCTCTGGCCAGGGCATTGAGCGCCGCAGCCGGCAGCGTGCTCGCCATCTTGCCGACCGCACTGCGGTCGGGGCCATAGACTATGGTCCCCGACTGGCTGAGGACGGTGACATGGCCTACGCCGAAAGGCTTGATGCCGCCAAGCCATTGACCCATCGCATCGAGTGCGATGTCCGCGCCGGCGATGCCGTGGAAGCGGCCCCCGACCATGATGGGGTGCACCAGCGAGGCGATGAGCATCTTGCGACCCCCCACCTCGTATTCGTACGGATCGGATACAAACGCTTGGCCGGTGCGCTTGGGGGTCTGGTAATAGTCACCGGCGCCTGCCTGGTCGTAGTCGACCAGCGGCTCCACTGCGAGGCTGCCGTCGCCCCGGTTCCAGTAAGGCACCAGACGGCCGCTGGCATCGTGACCGGGGGTGTTGGCGAACTGTTCGTCATCACCATCAAAGGCATCGGGTTCCCAGCCGGTGAACAGGCCAAGCAGGGCTGGATTGCCGTCGAGCTGGCGGCGCAGGATGGCATTGACCGCATCGCGGTCGGTCGCGCCGTGGCTGCGCAGGCCTTCGAGCACATGGCGCAGGCCGAGTGCGGTGGTCATCGAATGGTCGAGGTGCTGCGATACGGTCTTGGCTGCGAGTTCGGCGGTGCGCTTGGCGCGAATGTCACCTTGCTCGAGCACGGCGTTGTAGCTCTGGTAGGACATCACGCCGATGGTGACGGTGAAACCTGTAGCCACCACGGCAAGCGTGGCGGTCAGCAGCTTTGCACGAAGGCTGGACAACATTCCGGGCATGGCTGGTCGATCCTTGTGAGTCGGGGTGGGGCAGCAGTCCCGCGGACGGCGCCGTTCATGCTGCTAACGGCGCGCCGGGGGCTGACTTGAGCGCTTTCATACCCACTGCCGGCGTCGTTCCATGAGCTTCCAGATCAGCGGGGTGAGGATCAGTTGCATGGCCAGGTCGAGCTTGCCGCCCGGAATCACGATGGTGTTGGCCCGGCTCATGAAGGCGTCGTGGATCATGCGCAGCAGGTAGGGGAAGTCGACGCCGCGCGGATCCTTGAAGCGGATCACCACCATGGATTCGTCCTGCGTCGGCACGTCGCGGGCGATGAAGGGGTTGGAGGTGTCGACGACCGGCACGCGCTGGAAGTTGATGTGGGTGCGGGCGAACTGCGGCACGATGTAATGCACGTAGTCGTGCATGCGGCGCAGGATGGTGTCCTGCACGGCCTCGGCGGTGTAGCCGCGCAGCTTGGTGTCGCGGTGCAGCTTCTGGATCCACTCCAGGTTGATCGTGGGCACGACGCCGATCAACAGGTCGACATGGCGCGCCACATCGGAACTGTCGGTGACGACGGCCCCATGCAGGCCCTCGTAGAACAGGCAGTCGGTGCCGACCGGCAGGTCTTCCCATTCGGTGAAGGTACCCATCGGCAGGTTCCAGCGCATCGACTGCGCCTCGTTGTGTATGTAGTAGCGGCGGCGACCGGTGGCGGCATCGCCGTATGAGCGGAACAGGCTCTCGAGGTCGGCAAGCAGGTTGGCTTCCGGGCCGAAGTGGCTGATGCCGCGCTGGCCTGCGCGTTCGGCGTCCTCGATGAGCGTTTTCATCTCGGCGCGGGTGTAGCGGTGGAAGCTGTCGCCCTCGACGATTGCGGGGTTCACGTTCTCGCGATGGAAGATCGCCTCGAAGGTGTGCTTGACCGTGGTGGTGCCCGCGCCCGAAGAGCCGGTGACCGCGATGATGGGGTGCTTCATGGACATGGGGGTTCTCCGCCTACGGCCGACGGCTGTGGGGTGTTGCGGGCTTGGATGTATTCTCGGGTGCGTGCAGAGGCGCGGGGGCGCTCAGGAGCGTCCCTTCACCCACGCCGACCACTCGGTGAATAGCGAGGGGGTGACCGCTGCGATCACGCCGCGCTTGATGGCTGGACCGGCCATGAGTTCGCCACCGTCGAGCGCTTCGGCCTGGCCGCCGGCCTCGGCGAGGATGAGGCGGCCAGCGGCGTAGTCCCACAGCATCTGTCCGCCGTGCAGATAGACATCGAGCCGGCCGGCGGCGACAAAGCACCATTCGAGTGCGCTGGAGCCGAAGTTGCGCTGCGAGTAGTAGGGCGGGCGCACCGCGAGTTCGTCGCCCAGGTGGTGGCTGATGCGCTTGAAGTCCACGCCGGCGACGGCGTCGCGCAGGCTGACGGCGCCGCTGCGCAGCGGCAGCTCGGCGCCGTTGAGGAAGGCGCCCGCACCGCGGGCGGCGTAGAAGGATTCGTCGGTGATCGGGTTGTACACGACACCGATCACCGGCTGGTGGTCGATCAGGTAGGCGATCGACACTGCGAACAGCGGGATGCCGTTGGCGAAGTTGGTGGTGCCGTCGATCGGGTCGATGCACCACAGGCCGCGAGCGCCCTCGTTCCACAGGTGGGCCTGCTCGGCCGCGGTCATTTCCTCACCGAGCACCGCGCCGGGCAGCAGCTTCGGCAGCTCCTCGCTGAAGCGGCGCTGGGACTCGACATCGGCCTCGGTGAAGAGCGAGCCGTCCTCCTTGCGGTTGCGCGCGGACTTGAGATAACGGGGCAGGATTTCCTCGCGTGCCACCTCGCGCACCATCGATTCGAGGGCGCGGGCGCGGGACAGGCGTATGGCTGCAGTGGGCATGCGGAACTCCTTGCGCTCGGGGGAGCGATGCTCGGGCCTATAATTTTACGATGATTTCACGATTCCACTTTGATGGTCGCCTCCCGGACGGTGGCGAGGTCGCCCTGCCGGAGGCGCTGGCACACCACGCGGTGCGTGTTCTGCGGCTGCCGGACGGGGCTGGTCTGGTGCTTTTCGACGGCCATGGCGGCGAGGTCGATGCCGAGCTGGTGGTGCGCGGCAAGGCCGCGTTCGCGCGTCTCGGGGCGCGGCGCGACATCGAGCGCGAGTCGCCGCTGCAGGTGGTGCTGGTGCAGGCCCTGGCCACGGGCGACAAGATGGACTGGGTGGTGCAGAAGGCGGTCGAGCTCGGCGTCGCCGCTGTCCAGCCGGTGCAGGCTGAGCGCTCGGTGTTGCGCCTGGCCGGCGAGCGCGCGGACAAGCGGCTGGCGCATTGGCAGCAGGTCGCGGTGTCGGCCTGCGAGCAGTGCGGTCGCAACCGCATTCCCCAGCTGCGGCCGATGCAGCCGGTGCTGCAATGGCTCGCCGCGAACAGGGCGGCGACCAACTACGTGCTGGCCCCGGGTGGGCGGGTGGGGCTTGCGCAAGAGCCGCCGCCCGCGGGGCCGGTTCACCTGCTTGTCGGTCCCGAGGGGGGGTGGAGCGAGGGCGAACTGGCTGCTTTCGATGCTGCTGGCTGCCGGCGCATCGTGCTCGGCCCCCGCGTACTGCGCACCGAGACCGCAGGTCTGGCGGCGCTGGCGGTACTGCAGGCGCGCTGGGGCGACTACTGAACGGATCGGCAGGTCCGCACAGCGCCCGCGGCGCGACAACGAAGATCGAAGGGGGAGGGGGAATGTTCGAATCTGCAGAGCTTGGCCATAGCACCGACAAGGACACCTACCGTCAGGCGGTGCCGGCATTGCGTGCAGAGCTGCTCGATGCGCAGCTGGACCTGCTCGAACTCAGGCAGTTCGCCGTCGTCGTCCTCGTCAATGGCGTCGACAAGGCCGGCAAGGGTGAGACGGTGAACCTGCTCAACGAGTGGATGGATCCGCGCCACATCCAGACCTGGGCGTTTGACGCGCCGAGCGCGGAGGAGTCGGAGCGCCCCTACATGTGGCGCTTCTGGCGGGCGCTGCCGCCGCGCGGAAAGATCGCCGTCATGTTCGGCAACTGGTATACCCAGCCCATCTTCGAGTGCGTCGACCGGACCTCGAAGAAGGCCGAGCTCGACAAGCGCCTCGACGACATCCGCCGTTTCGAGTCGATGCTCGCGCAAGAGGGCGTGTTGCTGATCAAGTTCTGGTTCCATCTGCCGCGGGACGCACAGAAGGCGCGCCTGAAGGCGCTCGAGAAGGATCCGCGCACGCGCTGGCGGGTGACCGAGCGCGACTGGCGCTACTACAACCTTTACGAGCGCTACCGGGAGGTGGCGGGGCATGTGTTGCGGACGACGAGCACGGCTGCGGCGCCCTGGCTGATCGTGGATGGCTCGGACGCCAACTACCGCGCCCTGTTCGTCGGCCGCACGCTGTTGTCGGCGCTGCGCCGCCGGCTCGATGCCGCATCCCAGCACTGGACGCCGCGGCTGTCGGTCGCGCCGCTGCCGCCGCGCGTCGATGGGCTCAATGTGCTCGACGCGCTCGTGCGCCAGGACATGAAACGCAAGGACTACGACGACCAGCTCGAGCGCCTGCAGGGGCGACTTGCCCTGCTGTCGCGCTCGCCGGCGTTTCGCACGCGCGCGCTGGTGCTGGTGTTCGAAGGCATGGATGCGGCGGGCAAGGGCGGCGCGATCCGCCGCGTGGTCGGCGCGCTCGATGCGCGCCAGTACCGCGTCATCCCGGTCGCGGCGCCGACCGACGAGGAAAGCGCCCAGCCCTACTTGTGGCGCTTCTGGCGCCACCTGCCGCGGCGCGGCAAGGTGGTCGTATTCGACCGCTCCTGGTATGGCCGTGTGCTGGTCGAGCGCGTCGAGGGCTTCTGTTCCGAGGCCGACTGGATGCGTGCCTACGCCGAGATCAACGACTTCGAGGACGAACTGGCGAGTGCCGGCGCGGTTGTCGTCAAGTTCTGGCTTGCGATCAGCAAGGACGAGCAACTCGCCCGCTTCAAGGAGCGTGAATCCGAGCCGCACAAGCACTTCAAGATCACCGAGGAGGACTGGCGCAACCGCGACAAGTGGGACGAGTACAGCCGTGCGGTGTGCGACATGGTCGATCGCACCAGCACCGAGTACGCGCCGTGGACCCTGGTCGAGGCTGACGACAAGCATTTCGCCCGCATCAAGGTGCTGCGCACGATCTGCGAACGCCTCGAGGCAGCACTCGGCTGAGGCTGCGGCGCGGGAGCGCTCACTTGCCGTGCAGCGCCTTGACGACCCGCCGCAGCGCGCTCTCCTCGGGGTGGGGCTGGACCAGGAAGCCGAGGCCGTGCATCAGGCGCAGCATCTTCGGGTTGTTGCCGAGCACGTCGCCGAAGATGCTGCGATAGCCCTTGGCGCGGGCGACTTCGATGAGCGCCCCCATGAGTCGGCGGCCGAGGCCGAAGCGCTGCCAGCCGTCGGCGACGACGAGGGCGAACTCGACCGACTCGCCATCGGCAGCGAGCGCATAGCGCGCGCTGCCGATCATCTGCTCGGTACCCGCGTCGTCGGGCGTCGTGGCGATCAGTGCCATCTCGCGGTCGTAGTCGATCTGCGTGAAGCGCGCGACCATCGCCGGGCTGAGTTCGTCCAGCTCCTCCATGAAGCGCATGTAGCGGGTCTCGGCGCTCAGGCCGTTGAAGAAGGCCAGCAGCAGCCCGGCGTCTTCCGGGCGTATCGGGCGGGTGCGCACGGCGCGGCCGTCGCCGACCTTCCAGTCCTGGACGAGGTGCAGCGGATAGGGATGGATCGCCATGTGGGCATAGCGGTCGCTGCCGGCAGGCAGGCCCTGGTCGATGACGACGCGCGCGTCCGCCGCCACTGCACCCTCAGCGTCGATGATGAGCGGGCCGATCTCCAGTTCGCGCACCCAGGGCAATTCGCACACCAGGTCGGACACCGATACCAACACCTGCTCGACGGCGGCGCGGTTGAGCGTGCCCGCAGGGCTGCGGGGGCCGCGCGGCGCAGTCGGCATAGCCGTGTCGATGAGGTCGCGCGCCAGCACCGGGTTGAGCGGCGGCAGCGCAAAGGTGCGTGGCGCCGAGGCGTCCTCTGGCCCGAGACTGATCACCGGGCCGAAGATGGCGTCGCGTACGACCTGGATGCTGAACTCGCGGGCGCGCGGCCGGTACAGGTAGGGCTCGATCGCTACGCCAGTGATGTGCGCCTCGGGGTGGCGCAGGCGGACCGCATCGACGATGTCGTGGTAGGCGCTCCACACCGATTCGGCGGTGTTGATGTTGAGGCGTACGCCGCCCGACTCCGACTTGCTGGCAAGCTCGGCAGCGTCGACCTTCATCGCCACCGGGAAGCCGACCTGCTCGGCGACGAACAGGGCCTGGGTGGCATCGTGGGCGACCGTGGTGGGCGTGACCGCGATGCCGTAGCTGCGTAGCAGGGCCTTGGACTCCATCGCCGACAGGGCGTGGCGGCGCTGGTTGAGCAAGGTTTCGATCAGCACGCGTGCCCCGCCGCTGCGACGGTAGGCCGCCGCGCCGCCGCCCGCGGTCTGCAGCAGCAGTGTCTGGCTGTGATGGAAGCGGGAGATGTCGTGGAGCAACTCGACCGCGGCCTCGGGGGCGCTGAATACCGGGATGCCGGCCTGTTCGAGCAGGCTGCGCGCCTCGGCCACCTGGCCACCGCCCATCCAGCAGCAGCACAGCTTGAGCCGCAGCTGCGCCGAGAGGTCGATGATCTCCTGGGCGACTTCGACCGGCTCCACGAGGGCATGCGGCGACAGGATCACCAGCAGGTTGGTCACTGCGGCGTCCTCGGCGAGTGCCAGGATGGCGTCGCGATAGCGTTGCGGACTCGCGTCGCCGCCGAGGTCGAGCGGGTTGTGGCTGCGGCGCTCGCGTCCGCCCAGGCGCTCGAGTGCCGCGATGGTGGGCGAGCCGAGATTGACCAGGGTGGTGCCGAGGTCCTTGGCGCGGTCGGCGGCGAGGTCGGCCGGGCCGCTGCCGTTGGAGACGATGGCGAGGCTGTCCTCGCGCGGACGGAAGCCGCAGGAGAGCGCCTTGGTGGCGAAGAACAATTGGTCGAGATTGTTGACCCGCACCACCCCCGCACGGCGCATGGCCGCGTCGAAAACCACGTCGGCGAGTCCACCGTGTGCAGCTGCGGTCGTGTCGTTCTCGTCCGCGCCGTGACGGCCCGCCTTGAGCACGATGATCGGCTTGATGCGTGCCGCCGAGCGCAGTGCGCTCATGAAGTGGCGGGCATTACGGATGTGGTCGACGTAGAGCAGGATGTAGCGCGTCTGCGGGTCGTGGGTCAGGTATTCGAGGGTCTCGCCGAAGTCGATGTCCACGGTGCCGCCGAGCGAGATCACCGACGAGAAGCCCACGCCCTGTGTGGAGGCCCAGTCCAGCACGACCGAGCACAGTGCGCCCGACTGCGACACCAGGGCGATTTCGCCCGGCTTGACCGCGATGCGGGTGAGCGCGGCGTTGAGCCCGCTGCCCGGGCGGGCGATACCCAGGCTGCCGGGTCCGAGCAGGCGCAAGCCGCTTTCACGCGCGGTCTCGATGATGCGGCGCTCGAGTGTGCGCCCGGTGGTGCCGACGATGATGGCATTGCGCACACCGCTGCGCCCGCACTGGGCAGTGACGTTGTGCAGCATGCGCGCGGGCGTGGCAATGATGGCGAGGTCGACCGGGCGGCCGATGTCCTCGATCGAGCGATGGCAGGGGTGGTCCTGGATGCGCTCGTACTTCGGGTTCACCGCGTGCAGCGTGCCGCGGTAGCCGCCCTCGACCAGGTTGCGGAAGATGATGCGGCCGACCGAGCCGGGTGAGTCCGAAGCGCCGATGACGGCGATCGACGCCGGTTCGAAGGCGGTGCTCAGGGCGTGGTGGCTGGACATGGCGGTGGGCGCAGAGGTGGCTAGGGCTTAAGTGATACCAGATAAATTGATTTTCTTTGTTGATGTGTATCAGTAAGCGTCCGCTGGTGCCTCGCCTCGAAAACGCCAACGGCCGTCGAGACGGCCGTTGCAAGGGTACGGATGCGGGCAGGGCAGTTGCCGCGATTGCCTTCAACCGCTCGCGGCTCGGCCCGCTCCCACGGCGCCAGCCGCGGGCCCTTGGCCGCACCGCGCGCTCAGCGTTCGTCGAAGCTGATCTTGAGCCGCTTGGTCGTCGCCCGTGCCTGACAGCTGAGCACGAAGCCCTGTGCCACTTCGGCCGCCTCGAGGGTGAAGTTCTTGTCCATCACCACCTCGCCCTCCTGCACCTTGGCACGGCAGGTGCAGCACACGCCCGCCTTGCACGAGAACGGCAGGTCTAGGCCGACGTTGAGCGCGGCGTCGAGCAGGTGGTCGTCCGGGCCGATGGCGATCTCGTGTTCCTTGCCGTCGAGCACCAAGGTCATGGTGATGTCCTTGGTTGCGGCGGCGGCGGCTTCGGCGCTGCTCGATGCGCCGACGGGCTGGGCGCCGGCGGGCAGGTTGACAGTGAAGCGCTCGGTGCGGATACGGTCTGCCGGCACGCCGGCCTCGACCAGAGCCGATTCGGTGGCCGTGATCATCTCATCGGGGCCGCAGATGAAGACTTCGTCCATGCTGCCCACGGGGAGCAGGGCGCCGATGATGGCGCGCACCTTGTCACCGTCGATGCGGCCTTGCAGCAGGTCGACCTCCTGGGCCTGACGCGATAGCACATGGATCATCGTCAAGCGGTCACGGTAGCGGTCCTTGAGGTCCTGCAGCTCCTCGTTGAACATCACCGTGGACATGCGGCGGTTGCCGTAGATGAGCGTGAACTTGGCGTCCGGCTGCTCCTCGAGCGTGGTCGCGGCGATCGACAGGATCGGGGTGATGCCCGAGCCGGCGGCAAAGCCAACGCGGTGCAGTGCGCGCTTCTTCCTGACCACGAAGCGTCCATCGGGCGGCATGACCTGAAGGGTGTCGCCGGCCTTGATCGCACGCGTGGCCCAGTTCGAGAACAGGCCGCCCTCGACCGGGCGGATGCCGATCTCGAGTTCGCCATCGCGGGCGAGGCGGCTGCGTGGGCTGCTGATCGAGTAGTTGCGGCGTACGTCCTGGCCGTCGATGGTGGCGCGCAGGGTGAGGAACTGGCCCGGCTCGAAGGTGAAGCGTTCGCGCTCGGCAGGCGGGATGTCGAACGTGATTGCCACCGCGCCGGCGGCCTCTGGGCTCACGCGCTTGACGGCGAGTTCTTGGAAACGGAGTGCTGACATGGCGTTTGGGCTCCGGCTTTAATAGGGTTTGAAGTAGTCGAAGGGCTCCTGGCAGTCGAGGCACTTGTACAGTGCCTTGCACGCCGTCGACCCGTACTGGGAGGTGACCGTGGTGTGGATGGAGCCGCAGCGCGGGCAGGCTACGGGCTCGGCCTGCACGCGGCGCACGAAGTGCACCACGCTGACGTCGCCGCCGCTGCCGCAGGTGCGGTGGGGCGGGGCGATGCCGTAGGCGCGCAGCTTTTCCTTGGCCTCGTCGCTCATCCAGTCGGTAGTCCAGGCCGGCGCGAGCTGGGTGATCACCCGCGCTGCGATGCCGGCCTGGTCCAGGCTTGCGCGCACGTCGTCCTCGATCTGGCCCATGGCCGGGCAGCCGCTGTAGGTCGGCGTGATGACCACCTCGATGCCCGCGTCGGTCTCGCGCACCTCGCGCAGGATGCCCAGCTCGCGCAGGGTCACCACCGGGATCTCGGGATCGGTGAGGTGCTCGAGGGTGGCCCAGACTTTTTCGATCGTGCTGCTCATGGCTTGCCGCCTTACCAGGTTGCGCCGGGGTGGGCGCGCGCCAGGCCCTGCATCTCGCCCAGCAGGTAGCTCAGGTGCTCGGAGTGGCGGCCGTGCTTGCCCTCGGGGATGTAACCGCGCACCTCGGGTCGCTTCAGCGTGGCCTCGGCGAGGGTGTCGGCGACGATGGCGTCCCAGGCGGCACGCAGGGTGCGCACGTCGACTGCGGCACCGGAGGCGATGGCGGCGTCTTCCACTGCGCTCGGCGTCCAGAACTCCTCGGTGTAGCGGAACAGGTGGTCGAGCGCAGCCTGGGCACGGGCATGCGACTCTTCGGTGCCGTCGCCGAACTTCACCAGCCAGTCGGCGGCGTGGTGCAGGTGGTAGCGTGCCTCCTTGAGCGACTTGGCGGCGATGGCGGCGAGGTCGCTGTCGGGCGACTTCTGCAGCGCATCCCACACCAGCACCATCAGCGCGCTGTAGAGGAAGTTGCGCACGATGGTGGTGGCGTAGTCGCGGTCTGCGGCCGCGTAGCCGACCAGGGCACCGTGGTTGGGCAGCTCGACCAGCGTGTAGTTCAGGAAGTCCTTGTCATCGCGGAAGTAGGCCAGGGCGTCCTCGGTGGCGCCGTTGCCCATGCGCGCCGCGGCGAGCTGGTAGAGCAGGCGGGCCTGGCCGATGAGGTCGAGGCTGACGTTGGCGAGCGCGAGGTCCTCTTCCAGGATGGGGCCGTGGCCACACCATTCGGCGTCGCGCTGGCCGAGCACCACGGCGTTGTCGGCCAGGTGCAGCAGGTATTCGACGGGTGCCTTGCTCATCACATGTGCCCCACTTCTTCAGGAATTTCGTAGAAGGTCGGGTGGCGGTAGATCTTGTCCGCAGCCGGGTCGAAGAGCTCGCCCTTGTCGTCCGGGTTGCTGGCGGTGATCGCGGCCGAAGGCACGACCCAGATGCTCACGCCCTCCTGGCGGCGGGTGTAGACGTCGCGCGCCATGTGCAGGGCCTGGGCGGCGTCGGCTGCGTGCAGGCTGCCACAGTGCTTGTGCTCGAGACCCTGCTTGCTGCGGACGAAGACTTCCCAGAGCGGCCAATCCTTGAGTGCGGGGGTGTTCATGCTGCCTCCTTTTGTGCGCGTTCTTGTTGCTTGCGTGCATGGGCCATGGCCGCGTCGCGGACCCACTGGCCGTCCTTGTGTGCCTTGACGCGGGTGGCCAGGCGTTCCTTGTTGCAGGGGCCGTTGCCCTCGACGGTGTTCCAGAATTCCTGCCAGTCGATCTGGCCGTAGTCGTAGTGGCCGCGCGCCTCGTTCCACTTGAGGTCGGGGTCGGGCAGGGTGACGCCCAGCACCTTGGCCTGCGGCACGGTGGCGTCGATGAATTTCTGGCGCAGGTCGTCGTTGCTGATGCGCTTGATGCCCCAGCGCATGCCCTGTGCGCTGTGCGCACTGTCGGCGTCGGGCGGCCCGAACATGGCCAGGCACTTCCACCAGTAGCGGTTGACTGCGTCCTGCACCATCTCGCGCTGTGCCTCGGTGCCCTTCATCATCACCAGCAGGGCCTCGTAGCCCTGGCGCTGGTGGAAGGATTCCTCCTTGCACACGCGGATCATGGCGCGCGAGTAGGGGCCGTAGGAGCAGCGGCAGAGCGGGATCTGGTTCATGATCGCAGCGCCGTCGACCAGCCAGCCGATGACGCCCACGTCGGCCCAGTTCAGGGTCGGATAGTTGAAGATCGAGCTGTACTTGGCACGGCCCGAGAGCAGGCCGTCGATCATTTCGTCGCGGCTGGTGCCAAGCGTTTCGGCGGCGGAGTAAAGGTAGAGGCCGTGGCCGCCCTCGTCCTGCACCTTGGCGATCAGGATCGCCTTGCGCTTGAGGCTGGGCGCGCGCGAGATCCAGTTGCCCTCGGGCAGCATGCCGACGACCTCGCTGTGGGCATGCTGACTGATCTGGCGCACCAGGGTCTTGCGGTAGGCGTCCGGCATCCAGTCCTGCGGCTCGATGCGGCCGTCGGCGTCGATGCGGGCCTCGAACGCGGCTTCCTGCTCGCTCTGCCCTGCGACGACGGCGAGCTTCTTCCCGGACTCATCCGGTATGTCCATTGCCTGGGTGTACATGTGTTTCCTCCTAGCAAACACCGCGCCGGAGAATGCCGGTGCGGAACGCGGGACGTGTGGCCCGCCCTTTCCTCAGTGGTCCGCTGCGCTCCGGGCGCGGCGGGGGTTCATGCCATCCATGCGGGCTGGCGCTTCTCGAAGAAGGCTGCGAAGCCCTCGCGTGCCTCTGCGGTGGCGCGCTGGCGGGCAATGCGGGTCGCGGTTTCCTCGCCGACCTCGGGGTCGATCGGACGCCCGTTGATCGCCGCGATCAGCTGTTTGGCTGCGAGCTGGGCCTGCGGGCCGCAGGCCAGCAGGGCCTGGACCAGGCGGTCCACGGCAGCGTCGAGTTCATCCACGGCAACGACCTCGCTGACCAGTCCCATTGCTTTGGCCTCCGCTGCACCGAAGCGTTCGGCGCTCTGGAAGTAGCGCAGCGCGTGGCGCGGGCCGATGGCGCGCAGTACGTACGGGCTGATGACCGCGGGGATGATGCCGAACTTGACCTCGGAGGTCGCAAAGCTGGCGTCGGCCGCGGCAATCGCCATGTCGCAGGCCGCGGTCAGGCCGGTGCCACCGCCAAGTGCGGCGCCCTGTACGCGGGCGATTGTCGGTTTCGACATGCTTGCCAGCGTATGCAGCATGGCGGCGAACTTGCGCGAATCGGCGAGGTTGTCGGCTTCGCTGCTGTCGGCGGCGCGGCGCATCCAGTTCAGGTCTGCACCCGCCGAGAAGTGCTTGCCACGGCCGGCGAGCACGACCACGCGCACGCCAGCGTCGGCGTCGAGCGCCGCGCAGGCAGCGGCGAGTTCGGCGATGAGCTGCTCGTCGAAGGCGTTGAATACCTCAGGGCGATCCATCCAGACGGTGGCGACGGCGCCGCAGCGTTCTATGGCAAGAGTGTCGTAGGTCATGGCCATGTCCTGTGCTTCAGACGCGCTCGATGATCATCGCGATCCCCTGGCCGACACCGATGCACATGGTGCACAGCGCGTAACGGCCATTGCGGCGCTTCAGCTCGTAGGCCGCGGTGGTGACCAGGCGCGCGCCGCTCATGCCGAGCGGGTGGCCCATGGCGATCGCGCCGCCGTTGGGGTTCACGCGCGCCTCGTCGTCGGCGAGGCCGAGGTCGCGGACCACGGCGAGCGCCTGTGCGGCGAAGGCTTCGTTGAGTTCGATGACATCCATCTGGTCGAGGGTGAGGCCGGCCTTGGCCAGCACCTTGCGCACCGCGGGCGCCGGGCCGAAGCCCATGATGCGCGGCGGCACGCCGGCAGTGGCCATGGCGACGACGCGCGCGCGGGGGGTGAGGCCGTGCGCCGCGGCGGCGGCTTCGGAGGCCAGCAGCACTGCGCACGCGCCATCATTGACGCCCGAGGCGTTGCCGGCGGTGACGCTGAGTTCGGGACCGTTGACGCCCTTGAGCTTGGCCAGCATCTCGAGCGTGGTGTCGGGGCGCGGATGCTCATCGGTGTCGAACACGATCGGTTCGCCCTTCTTGCGCGGGATCTCTACCGGTACCAGCTCGTCCGCGAAACGGCCGGCGGCGTGGGCGGCGGCCCAGCGCTGTTGCGAGCGCAGCGCGAAGGCGTCCTGGTCGGCGCGCGAGATGTCGAACTCGGCGGCGACATTGTCCGCGGTCTGCGGCATCGAGTGCGTGTCGTACAGCTTCTTCATCATCGGGTTGATGAAGCGCCAGCCGATGGTGGTGTCGTAGATCGCGGCCTGGCGCGAGAACGCGCTTTCGGCCTTGCCCATCACGAAGGGCGCGCGCGACATGCTCTCGACGCCGCCAGCGATCATCAGCGCGGTCTCGCCCGACTTGATCGAGCGCGCGGCCAGGCCGATGGCGTCCATGCCGGAGCCGCACAGGCGGTTGACCGTGGTGCCGGGGACCTCGATCGGCAGCCTGGCGAGCAGGCCGGACATGCGTGCGACGTTGCGGTTGTCCTCGCCGGCCTGGTTGGCGCAGCCGTAGATGATGTCCTCCACCGCAGCCCAGTCGACCTGCGGGTTACGGGTCATCAGGGCCTTGAGCGGCACGGCACCGAGATCGTCGGCGCGCACTGCTGCGAGCGTGCCGCCGTAGCGGCCGATCGGGGTGCGAATGGCGTCGCAGATGAAGGCTTGGGGCGTTGAGGCTTGTGTCATCGTGCGCTCCTCAGAGCTGCTTCGGGCGCTGGTCGATGACGCGGCGGGCCTTGCCGGTCAGCGTGCGCGGAATGGTATCGAACTCCATCACGCTCACCTTGGTGGTGATGCCGATGATGGTCTTGATGTGGGACTGCAGTTCGCGCGCGATCAGCTCGGTGTCGTTGCGGCTGAGCGCTCCCGACAACTCGCGCTGGACTTCGCAGCGCACCTCGACGTTGTCCATGTGACCGTCGCGGGTGAGCACGATCTGGTAATTGCCGGACAGGCGCTTGTCGCGCAGGATCTGCTCCTCGATCTGGGTCGGGAACACGTTCACACCGCGCACGATCAGCATGTCGTCCGAGCGCCCGGTGATCTTGCCGATACGGCGGAACGAACGTGCAGTCGGCGGCAGCAGGCGGGTGAGGTCGCGGGTGCGGTAGCGGATGACCGGGAAGGCTTCCTTGGTGAGCGAGGTGAACACGAGCTCGCCTTCCTCGCCGTCGGGCAGCACCTCGCCGGTGTCGGGGTCGATGATCTCGGGGTAGAAATGATCTTCCCAGATCACCGGGCCGTCCTTGGTCTCGATGCACTCGCAGGCTACGCCCGGCCCCATGACTTCGGTGAGGCCGTAGATGTCGATGGCGTCGATGCCGAGCTTGCGCTCGATCTCGGCGCGCATGCCTTCACCCCAGGGCTCGGCGCCGAAGATGCCGACCTTGAGCGAGATCTCCTCGGGCTTGATGTTGAGGCGCTCGAACTCCTCTGCGATCACCAGCGAGTACGACGGCGTGACCATGATTGCGTCGGGGCGGAAATCGACGATCTGTTGCACCTGTTTCTCGGTCTGCCCGCCCGACATCGGCACCACGGTGCAGCCCAGGCGCTCGATGCCGTAGTGGGCGCCGAGGCCGCCCGTGAACATGCCGTAGCCATAGGCGTTGTGCACCATGTCGCCGGCGCGCACGCCGGCGGCGCGCAGCGAACGGGCGACGACGTCGGCCCAGTTGTCGAGGTCGTTGCGGGTATAGCCGACCACCACCGACTTGCCGGTGGTACCGCTCGAGGCATGCAGGCGCAGTACCTTGTCGCGCGGCACGGCGAACAGGCCGAAGGGGTAGTTGTCGCGCAGGTCCGTCTTGGTCATGAACGGGAACCTGGCGAGGTCGGCGAGCGACTTGAGGTCGTCGGGGTGCACGCCCTTTTCTTGGCAGCGCATGCGGTAGGCTGCGACGTTGTCGTAGGTGTGGCGCACCGACCACTGCAGGCGCTGCAGTTGCAGGGCGGAGATCTCGTCACGGCTGGCGGTCTCGATCGGGTCGAGTTCGCCGGGCTGGGGGCGCTTCACGGTCATGATGTTGTCCTCTCCTCTCTGTTCTTCGGGGGCCGCTCAGGCCTGTTCTGCTGCCAGGCCGGCGATGACCTCGCCGGCGATGCGGTAGCTCTTGCCACGGAAAAGCGCGACCGTCCTGCCGCTGCCGTCGCGCACGGTGATGTCATAGACGCCGGTGCGTCCCGAGGCCGAGCGCTCGATGGCCTCGGCGGTGAGCGTGTCGCCTTCCTTGCCGGGGGCGACGAAGTCGATGTTGCAGCCCGAGGCCACGGTGTTGCGGTTGTAGGCGTTGCAGGCGTAGGCGAAGGCGGTGTCGGCAAGCGAGAAGATGAGGCCGCCGTGGCAGATGTGGTGGCCATTCACCATGTCGCCGCGCACCAGCATGCTGAGCGTGGCGGTGCCGGGGCCGACGGCCTCGATGCGGATGCCCAGCGCCTGGGCGGCGCGGTCGCGCGACCACATTGCAGCGGCCACGGCTTCGGCCAGGGCCTGCGGGTCCGTGGGGATGGTCTGGATATCAGTCATGGATCTTCTTTCCGGCAAGGACGCGCTGCTGGATCAGCGGCGAGACGCGGTAGCGGTCTTCGCCATAGAAGCGGGCGAGGTTGGCGAGCACCGTGCAGATGGCCGGGAGGCCGATGCGGTCGGCCCACTCGAGCGGGCCGCGCGGGTAGTTAACGCCGAGCTTCATTGCCGCATCGGCGGCCGCGGCATCGCATACGCCCTGATGCACGGCGTCGGCGGCTTCGTTGGCGAGCATGGCGACCGTGCGCATCACCGCCAGGCCCGGCGTATCACCGAGGCGGCAGACCTCGAAGCCGGCGGCCTGAAGCAGTCCGATAGCGGCGCCGACGGCTGGGGCGAAGCAGTTGATCGCGGCGCCGACGGCCAGGCGGGGAGCGCTGGCGTAGTCGAGTGCGAGGTCGATCAACACCACATTGTCGATGCCCGACTCGGCGGCGCGCTGGGTGGCCGTGCGGCCGTCAGTCACGAAGATCACTGCGCCGCCCACCTCGGCGATGCGGCCGTCTGCGGCCTCACCCCAGGTGTGGGCGATCTTGCGTTCGAACAGGCGATCGGCAAGCGCATGGGCCACGGCCGAGTGGCCATGCAGCACGATGTCGCCGGGTGCCTGCTGCGCCACGGCGACCTGCGCACCGGGACGCTCGGCGCCGTCGCGGTAATCATAGAAGCCGCGTCCCGACTTGCGCCCGTAGAAACCGGCGTCGACCAGCTCCTGCTGGATCAGGGAGGGGGTGAAGCGCGGATCGTTGTAGAACGCGTTCCATACCGAACGGGTCACGGCGAAGTTTACGTCGTGGCCGATCATGTCCATCAGTTCGAACGGCCCCATGCGGAAGCCGCCGGCGTCACGCATGATGGCATCCACCGTGGCACAGTCGCCACCGCCTTCATTGAGGACGCGCAGTGCCTCGGCGTAGTACGGCCGGGCGACACGGTTGACGATGAAACCCGGGGTCGAGCGTGCATGCACCGGCGTCTTGCCCCAAGCCGCAGCGGTGGCGAACAGGGTGTCGGCCACGGCGCGCTCGGTGGCAAGCCCGGAGACGATCTCGACCAGCTTCATCAGCGGCGCCGGGTTGAAGAAGTGCAGGCCGGCCAGGCGCTCGGGGCGCTGCAGTGCGGCGCCGATCGAGGTCACCGAGATGGAGGAGGTATTGGTGCCGAAGATGCAGTCGGCAGCGACGATCTCTTCCAGGTTGCGGTACAGCGTCTGCTTGGCTTCGAGGTTCTCGACGATAGCTTCGATGACCAGTGCGGCATCGGCGAGATCGCCGAGCTGCTCGACGGCGACCAGGCGCGCGCTTGCGGCCTGTGCGGCCTCGGCACTCATCTTCGCCTTGTCGGCAAGCTTGCCGAACTGGGCGCGGATGCCCTCGATTGCCTTGGCGGCGGCGCCCGGTCGGTTATCGAGCAGCTTGACCACGTGGCCGGCCGCAGCCGCGACCTGTGCGATGCCGGCACCCATGGCACCGGTACCGACCACGGCGACGATGGCCGAGGTGGGCAATGCGTGTGCGACGGGTTTGCAGGTCTGGGTGGCGTTCACGATCATTTCCCGGTGAACCTCGGCGCGCGCTTTTCAGTGAAGGCGGCGACGCCCTCGGCGTAGTCCGCGCTCCAGCCCAACTCGCGCATGAAGCCGCCTTCGAAGGAGAGCTGCTGTTCGAGGGTGTGGCCGGGGGCGGCGTGCATGGCCTGGCGGGTGCGCACCAGCGCCTTGGTGGGCATGGCGGCGAGCTGGGTGGCGAGCGCGTCGACCTTGGCGCCGAACTCGGCGTCGTCGTACGCGGCCCAGATCAGGCCCCAGTCGGCGGCCTTCTCCGCGGGCAGCTTGTCGGCGAGCAGGGCCAGGCCCATGGCGCGTGCCATGCCGACGCGCTGGGGCAGGAACCAGGTGCCGCCGGTGTCGGGGATGAGGCCGATCTTGCTGAACGCCTGCAGGAAGGACGCCGACTTCGTCGCCACCACCAGGTCGCAGGCCAGCGCCAGGCTGGCGCCGGCACCGGCGGCGATGCCATTGACGGCAGCCATGGTGGGTACGCGCAGGTTCTGCAGGCGCAGCACCAGCGGTTTGTAGTTCTTGTCGACGACGTCGCCGATGTCGGGTAGGCGGCCGTCGGGCTGCGTAGCCATGTCGGGGTCGGCGAGGTCCTGGCCGGCGCAGAAGGCCCGCCCGGCGCCGCTCAGCACCAGCACGCGCGTGGCATGGTCGGCGTGCACGCGGTCCAGTGCGTCACGCAGTTCGGCATGCATGTCGCCAGTGAAGCTGTTGAGCTTGTCGGGGCGGTTGAGTGTCAGGCGGGCGACGCCCGCCTCCACCGCGAACTGGATGTTCTGGTATTCCACGAGCGCCTCCTCAGACGTGATAGCGGCGCTGAACGACACGGAAGCGGTTGGCGACGAAGGCGGAGTCCGCGTACGAGGCGTTGGCAGCCGGGTTGCCACCTGTGCCGTGGTAGTCGGAGAAGGCGGCCGACTGGTTCACGAACACGCCGCCGGTGAGGTTGATCGACAACGCAACCTTGCCGCGCCAGGTGGCCTCGGTCATGGCGTCGATGACGGCCTGCTTGGTCGAGTACAGGCCGACTGTGAGCGCACCATGGACGCTGACTACGCGCTCGGACAGCGCGATGCCGGCGGCGGTGTCGGCGACCTTGACAATGAAGCTGATCGGTCCGAAGCGCTCCTCCATGTAGGCCTTTTCGTCGGCGGCGTCGCAGGCGAGCAGCACCGGGGTGCGTACCTTGGCGTTCGGGAACTCCGGGTTGTCGAGCTTCTGCGAGGCGAGCACCACCTTGCCCAGTTCGCCGCTGTTGGCGATGTCGATGCGCTCTGCGGTGTCGGCCGACTGGATCGCGCCGAGCACCGCGTGAGCGACCTCGGGCTTGGACAGGAAACGCTCGACGGCGCGGGCGAGGTCGGCGCAGAACTCGTCGTAGCTCTTGTGGCCGTCTTCGGTCTCGATGCCGCCCGCGGGCACGAAGATCGCCTGCGAGGTGGTGCACATCTGGCCGGAGTAAAGCGACAGCGTGAAGGCCAGGTTGCCGAGCATTGCCTTGTAGCTGTCGGTGGAGTCGATGACGATGTTGTTCACGCCAGCGAGCTCGGCATAGACCTGGGCCTGGCGGCAGTTGTCGATCAGCCACTGGCCGAACACGTTGCTGCCGGTGAAATCGACCGACTTGACCGCCGGGTGGGTGGCGAGCTTCTGGGTGACACTGCGCTGGGTGGCGACGCACAGGCTCACCAGATTGGGGTCGATGCCATTCTCGGCGAGCACGGCGCGGATGGTGCGTACGGTGATCGCTGCCGGCAGGATGGCGTTGCTGTGCGGCTTGACGATGACTGCATTGCCGGTGGCGAGTGCTGCAAACAGGCCCGGGTAGGTGTTCCAGGTCGGGAAGGTACCGCAACCGATCACCAGGCCTACGCCGCGGCCGACGACCTGGAAGTCCTTCTTCATGACCAGGGGCGGGTTCTTGCCCTGCGGCTTTTCCCAGGTGGTCTCAGCGGGCACGAAGCTCTGTTCGCGCCAGGCATAGGTTACGGCCTCGAGCCCGCGGTCCTGGGCGTGCGGGCCGCCGGCCTGGAAAGCCATCATCCAGCCCTGGCCGGTGGTCATCATCACTGCGTGAGCGATCTCGAAGCTCTGTTTGTTGAGGCGGTCGAGGATCTCCAGGCAGATTCCGGTGCGGCCATCCGCTCCCACGGCCTGCCAGCCCTTCATGGCCTCGAGACCGGCAGAGATCAGTGCATCCGGGTCGCACACCGGGTAGCTGACGTCGAGCGCGATGCCGTAGGGCGAGGCTTCGCCTCCGTGCCAGCCGGTCTGGCCTGGCTGATCGAACTCGAAGCGCTTGCCCAGGTGCGCCTCGAAGGCACGCTTGCCGTCGTCGGCTGAGGTTTCGCCGTAGAGCTTCGGGCTCGGCATCTCCGGGAAGGGCGTCCAGTAGCCACGCGTCGCAATCGCGGACAGCGCGCCATCGAGGGTGTCACGGTGCTTGTCAAGAAGGGGGTGGCTCATTCGTCTCTCTCCGGGGGAGTGGTTCTGTGTTCAAACGATACAAATGTGATGCCGAATGGTCAATAGAAAGTATCGTTCTGATGTTGTTGAAAATGCTCGTATTACACTATTGGAAAGATGTTCCGTAAAACAAAATAACAATAAAAACATATAGATATGATTTATTTCGTCTGTACTTCAGGTCCTGTATATTTTCCATAGAAAGTTTTTATGATCTATGGTGGTTGTTGATGTGATACAAAAATGACAATAAAAAGTGTTTTCAGGAGTCGTTTTGTGGATTCTTTCAGATCGTCCGCTGCAGCGCCGAGAGCCTGCCCTCGGACCGGCTTCGATATGGTGGGTGGGGCGTGGCGCGAGTGATCGGCGGCGGTGCTGCGATGGCTTCGAAACGGGGGCTCGGCGTTGCCGAAGAGGTGCCTGAAGGGCGTCATCTGCCTGTACGCAAGCCACTGAATCCGCTAGACTTCCGCCCCCAAAATGCACGCTCTCCCGCCACTATCGTGTCCTCTCCCTCGCAGCAGATCCTCGACGATTTCCGTCGCAAAGACCGTGTGCATGCGGGCTCGCTCATCATCTCGGTGTTCGGCGATGCCGTGGTGCCGCGGGGAGGGCGCATCTGGCTGGGGAGCCTCATCCGCTTGCTCCAGCCTCTGGGTCTCAATGAGCGTCTCGTGCGGACGGCGGTGTTTCGTCTGGTGCGTGACGAGTGGCTGGCGAGTGCGCCTGCAGGGCGGCGGACCGACTACCTGCTCACGCCGTCGGCAGAGCAGCGCATGGATGAGGCGTCGCGGCTCATCTACGCAGCTGCGATGCCGCAATGGGACCGGCGTTGGCGGCTGATCGTCACTGTCGGCGAGTTTTCGTCCCGGGACCGTGATCGCCTGCGCAAGGCCTTGACGTGGCACGGCTTCGGGGCACTCAACAACGACTGCTTCGTGCATCCAAGCGTTGACTTGATCGCAACCTTTGACGCGCTCGTGGCCGAGGGCCTGGGCAGCCTGCTCGATCGGCTGAAGCCGCTGATCGCGGCGGACGCTGCGCTGGGCGCGGCGGCGACGGATGCGGCGATGGTGCATTCGGCCTGGGACCTGGCGCACCTTGCTGACTTGTATCGGGACTTCGTGGCGCGCTATCGGCCCGTGCTGGGGCAATTGCGCGAGGGCAGCTTCGAGACGAGCGATGAGACAGCCCTGCTGCTGCGCGTGCTGCTGATCCACGACTACCGTCGTCTGCTCCTGCGCGATCCGGTGCTGCCCGACGTCCTGCTGCCGTCCGACTGGCCGGGTCAGAAGGCCCGGCTGCTTTGCCGAGAGCTTTACCGCAGGCTTCTGAGCGCGTCGGAACGCCACCTCGATGCCTGCTTCCAGCTTGCCGACGGTTCGGTGCCCGAGGCGTCGCCGCGCCTGCATGAGCGTTTCCGGGACCCGGACCTGCTTTCCCTGCCGACCTGATGCAGTGCTTGCGCGGGGCTCAGCCCTCGCGCTTGCGGGTTTCGACGAGCGGGATCACGTCCGGCATCTCGATGCGCTTGCGGCCAGGTTCGACCGCGGCCAGCGGTGTCGTTTCGCATAGCGTTGCCAGGCAGCGCCGGGTCAGGTCCTGGTAGGTCGCGGTGCCCTGGCTCTTCCAGCGGATCTCGTCTTCACTGAGCGGGCGGACGACCTTTGCCGGCACGCCGGCGACGAGCACGCGTGCCGGGATCTCCGCACCCGCCTTGACGAAGGCCGAGGCGGCGACGATGGCTTCCTCGCCGATCACCACGTTGTCCATGATCACCGCGTTCATTCCGATCAGCGCATTGCGCCCGATGCGGCAGCCGTGCAGTACGGCGCCGTGACCGATGTGGCCGTCCTCTTCAACCACCGTGTCGGTGCCCGGGAAACCGTGCATGACGCAGGTGTCCTGCAGGTTTGCACCGCGTTCCAGGATGAGGCGGCCGAAGTCGCCGCGCAGGCTGGCACAGGGGCCGACATAGCAGCCCGGGCCGATGATCACGTCGCCGATAAGGATCGCCGAGGGGTGAACGTAGGCGGTCGGGTCGACCACGGGCACGATGCCATCGATTGCATAGACTTTGAGTTCCGGCTTGATCACGCGCGCGCTCCTGAGGTTTGTGTTACATATAAATAAACGATTTCTCCAATAAGGAACAGTCCCGATGGGCAGCGCGAACGAAGAACTTGACGGCAAGCATGGGGTTCAGTCGCTCGAGGTGGGCATGAGCATTCTGCGCGCGATGGCGACGGGAAGGCGTTCGATGATGCTCAAGGAGATCGCCGAGGCAGCTGGCATGCCGCCGTCGAAGGCGCACCGCTATCTGGTCAGCCTCATCCGCAGCGGGCTGGTCGAGCAGGACCGGCTGACCTCGCGCTACGACCTGGGACCCTTTGCGCTCAACCTCGGCCTGGTGGCCCTCGATCGCATTGATCGCATCCGTCTGGGTCTGCTCGCGATCACTGATCTGCGTGACGAAACCAACGAGACCGTCGCCCTCACAGTGTGGAGCGATGCCGGTCCGGTGGTGGTGCGCTGGGAGCGTCCGCGCCGACCGATCACGGTGAACGTTGTCACCGGTACGCACCTGAGTCTGCTGCGCTCGGCGGGTGGGCGCGTGTTTGCGGCCTGGCTCCCCGAGCGCCAGACCGAAGCCCTGCTGCGTCGTGAACTGGAGACGGGCAGGGCGCCCGCGGGGGTTGCGAACCTTGAGGACGCGCGGGCGCTGCTGGCGCAGGTGCGCGAGTCCGGTGTCGTCGTCCTCAGTGGCGACTATTTTGCGCGCGGCGTCGAAGCTGCTGCGGCGCCGGTTTTCAACTTCAAGAACGAGATCACCATGGCGATCGCGCTCGTCGGTGTCGAAGGGTCGATGGATCTCTCCATGGATGGCGAGACGATTGCGGCGCTGCGTCGTACCGCGGCAGCGCTCTCGCGACGGCTTGGCGCCACGTTGGACTCGCTTGCGATGGACGCCGACATTCAATAGAGCGGCACGGCGCGGGCTTGGCACGACCGCGGCGAAGGTCGCGGATGAGAGTGCGGATGAGGCAGGAGGAGGCTCGATGGTGAGCGTCCTCCTGCCTTTTTCGTTGTTGGGGCTGAGGGGCGCAGGCAGGGTGTTCATGCGATACAAAATAATGTCTTGACGCGCTGTTTTGTATCATTTCTAATAAGAGAAACGTTTTCTGTAATGCAGAATTTGGTCCGGGCAGATGCCTCGGCCAGGTTCTCGGCAAGGTCCAGAAGCACAAGGCGCCGAAGTCCGGGGCGGCGCCGTGAGACAGGCCCGTCACGGGTACCCGGCTGTTTGCATCAATATCGGAGGAGAAACCATGAAACTGCGTCACACCCTGCTGGCAGCAATCAGCCTCGCCTTTGCCGCCTCCGCCGCCCACGCCGAAATCAAGGTCGGTGTCGTCGTCTCGGCCACCGGTCCTGCGGCGTCGCTGGGCATCCCGGAGCGCAACACCGTGGCGCTGCTGCCGACCACCATCGGTGGCGAGCCGGTGCGCTACATCGTGCTCGACGACGCTTCGGACACCACCACGGCGGTCAAGAACGCGCGCAAGCTGGTTGCCGAGGACAAGGTCGATGTGCTGATCGGTTCGACGACCAGCCCGGCCTCGCTGGCGATGATCGATGTCGCGGCCGAGACCAGTACGCCGATGATCTCCCTTGCCGCTTCGGCGCGCATCGTGTCGCCGATGGACGACAAGAAGCGCTGGATTTTCAAGACGCCGCAGAACGACCAGCAGATGGCTTCGGCGATCGTCGAGCACATGACCGCCAACAACGTGAAGCGGGTGTCCTTCATCGGCTTTGCCAACGCCTACGGCGAAGGCTGGTTCGAGCAGTTCAAGAAGCAGGCCGAGGAGAAGGGGATCGAGCTCGTTGCCAACGAGCGCTTCAACCCGGCCGACACCTCGGTGACCGGCCAGGCACTCAAGCTCATGGCCGCCAAGCCGGATGCCGTCTTCATCGCCGGTTCGGGTACGCCGTCCGCGCTGCCGCAGAAGACGCTGCGCGAGCGTGGCTACAAGGGGCCGATCTACCAGACGCACGGCGTGGCCAACAACGACTTCCTGCGTATCTGCGGCAAGGACTGCGAAGGCACGCTGCTGCCGGTCGGTCCGGTGCAGATGGCACGCAGCCTCGACGACAGCCACCCGGTCAAGGCGAGCGCGCTGGCCTATGTGGAGAAGTACGAGGCGGTGCATGGCGAGGGTTCGGTGTCGAGCTTTGGTGCCTACGCCTGGGATGCGGGCGTGCTGCTCGAAGCGGCCGCTCCGGTTGCGCTGCAGGTGGCCAAGCCCGGGTCGGCCGAGTTCCGCAGCGCCTTGCGCGACGCGCTCGAGGGCGTGAAGGAGGTGGCGGGTGCGACCGGCATCTACACCATGAGCGCGGATGACCACCTTGGTCTGGACGAGCGCTCGCGCGTGATGATCGAGATCCGCAACGGCACCTGGTCGCTGCTCAAGTAAGTCCTGAGGCGCGGAGCGCTTGCGCTCCGCGCCTGCCCGTGTCGCGCGGCCGGCACGGTGTTTTCAACTCGACTGGCGTTTTATGGCGGCCAGCGGACATGGGGTACATCCATGGATATGTCAATTGCACTGATCCTGGGCCAGGACGGCATCACCAACGGCGCGATCTACGCGCTGCTGGCGCTGGCTCTGGTACTGGTGTTTGCGGTCACACGGGTGATCTTCATCCAGCAGGGCGAGTTCGTGGCCTACGGCGCGCTGACACTGGCGATGATGCAGTCGGGTGCGACCCCTGCGACGGTTTGGCTGCTGGTGGCGATGGGGGGGCTGGTGACGGCGTTCGACGGCCTCAAAGCCCTCAAGGCCGGCCAGATGCAGCGTGCGGGCATGGTGGCGGGCTGGAACCTGGCCTATCCGTTGGCGCTGGTGGCTGTGTTGTCCGCGCTGCCGGTCAATGAACTGCCGCTGGTGCTGCAGGTTGTGCTCACGCTGGCGATCGTGGTGCCGATGGGACCGATGATGTACCGCCTGATGTACCAGCCGATCGCCTCTGCGCCGGTGCTGATCCTGCTGATCGTGTCCGTGGCCCTGCATATCGCGATGGTGGGCCTGGGGCTGCTGTTCTTCGGTGCCGAGGGGCACAGGACGCCGGCCTTCAGCGAGCTCAGCTTCGATCTCGGCCCGCTGATGGTGACGGGGCAGACGATCTGGGTGCTGGTGGTGTCGGTGCTGCTGATCGTGGCGCTCTACCAGTTCTTCGAACGCACGCTGTACGGCAAGGCCTTGCGCGCAACCGCGATCAACCGCGTCGGGGCGCAGTTGATGGGGATCTCGCCCGCGCTTGCCGGCAAGCTCACCTTCTTCCTGGCCGCTTTCATTGGCGCGCTCTCGGGCGTGCTGATCGCCCCGATCACCACCATCTATTACGACACCGGATTCCTGATCGGGCTCAAGGGCTTCGTTGCCGCCATCATCGGCGGCCTGGCCAGCTACCCGATCGCCGCGCTGGGCGCCATTGCAGTCGGGTTGCTCGAAGCCTTCGCTTCATTCTGGGCCAGCGCGTACAAGGAAGTCATCGTGTTTACGCTGATCATCCCCGTGCTGCTGTGGCGTTCGCTGACCAGCCACCACGTGGAGGAGGAAGAATGAGAACCGACCGTCTGGTGCTGGGGGCCTTCCTTGCCCTGCTGTTGATGGTGCCGGCGATCCTTTCGCCGTACTACGTGACGCTGCTCAACTACATCGGCCTGTATGCGATGGTCGCCCTCGGCCTGGTGCTGCTCACCGGCGTGGGCGGGCTCACGAGCTTTGGCCAGGCGGCCTTCGTCGGCCTGGGGGCCTACACCACCGCTGCGCTGACCACGGCGACGGACCTGCCGGCCTGGCTGGCCTGGGTGGGGGCTTCGCCCTGGCTCACGCTTGTGGCGGGCTTGCTCATTACCGCTGCAGTGGCGGTCCTGCTGGGTTCGCTCACGCTCAAGCTGTCGGGCCATTTCCTGCCCTTGGGTACGATCGCCTGGGGCATCAGCCTGTACTTCCTGTTCGGCACCATGCAAAGCCTGGGCGGGCACACCGGCATCACCGGCATTCCGCCCATCGAGTTGTTCGGCTGGACGCTCGATGGCGGCGGCGAGATCTTCTACCTGATCTGGGCCTTCCTGCTGCTGGGCATGCTCACCACCCACAACCTGCTCGACTCGCGCGAAGGGCGCGCGATCCGCGCCTTGAAAGGCGGCAGGGTGATGGCAGAGGCGATGGGTGTCGACACCGGCCGTGCGCGCATGATCATCTTCGTGATCGCCGCGCTGCTGGCCTGTGCCTCGGGCTGGCTGTATGCGCACATGCAGCGCTTCGTGAACCCGACTCCGTTCGGTGTGCATATCGGCATCGAGTATCTCTTCATGGCGGTGGTCGGCGGTGCTGGCTATGTGTGGGGGGCGATCGTCGGCGCAGGCGTCATCACCGTGCTCAAACAGTGGCTGCAGGATTGGCTGCCGAGCCTGTTGGGCGCGAGCGGCAACTTCGAGATGATCGTATTCGGCATCCTGATGGTGCTGGTGCTGCACCGCGCCCGCGAGGGCCTGTGGCCGATCCTCAAGAAGCTTGTGCCGATGCGTACCATCCACAAGACGATCGATGCCCAGGCCGAGCCTCTGCCGCGGCGTACGCTGCCCGCGCCCGGGACGCTGATCCTCGAGGCCAAGGACGTCACGCGCAGGTTCGGCGGTCTGGTAGCGAACAACAACATGAGCCTCGAGGTCAAGGCCGGCGAGATCCTCGCCTTGATCGGCCCCAACGGTGCGGGCAAGAGCACGATGTTCAACCAGATCTCGGGTGTCGATACGCCGACCTCGGGCGAGGTGCTGTTCCTGGGCAAGCCGGTGGCCGGTCGTGACTCGCGTGAGATCGCCCGCATGGGCATGAGCCGCACGTTCCAGCATGTGAAGCTGCTGCCCACCATGAGCGTGCTCGAGAACGTGGCCATCGGCGCACACCTGCGCAGCCACAAGGGCGTGCTCAGCTCGGCCTGGCGCCTGGACCGCGCCGAAGAGGCGCGCATCCTCAAGGAGGCCGCGCACCAGATCGAGCGTGTGGGTCTCAAGGACCATATGTTCGACGAGGCCGGCAGTCTTGCGCTTGGCCAGCAGCGCATCCTTGAGATCGCACGTGCCCTGTGTGCCGACCCCTGCCTGCTGCTGCTCGACGAGCCCGCGGCCGGCCTGCGCTACAAGGAAAAGCAGGCGCTCGCCGAACTCCTGAAGAGGCTGCGCTCGGAAGGCATGGCCACGCTGATCGTCGAGCACGACATGGATTTCGTGATGAACCTGGTCGATCGCGTGGTGGTGATGGAGTTCGGCCAGAAGATCGCCGAAGGCCTGCCGGAAGAGGTGCAGCAGAACCCGGCGGTGCTTGAAGCCTATCTGGGCGGCGTGGAGTGAGCGAGGAGAACGCGATGACACAACAAACCCAAGCCAGCGCGCCCTCGAACGCGAGTGCGAAGAACCCGGTGCTCGAGGTCAAGGAGCTGTGTGTGTCCTACGGCAAGGTGGAGGCGCTGACCAACGCCAGCATCACCGTCGGCGAGGGCCAGATCGTCACCGTGATCGGCCCCAACGGGGCGGGCAAGACGACGATGCTGTCGGCGATCATGGGTGTGCTCGGTTCCAGAGGCCAGGTCGCCTTCGACGGCAGCCTGGAGGTGGTACCCGAGGTCGAGCGCATGGTTGCGCGCGGCATGACCCTGGTGCCGGAGAAGCGCGAGCTTTTCGGCGAGATGAGTGTCGAGGACAACCTGGTGCTTGGCGCCTTCCAGCGCTACCGCATGGGCAAGCGCGACCACGCGCAGACGCTCGAGGAGGTCTATGCGCTGTTCCCGCGTCTGAAGGAGCGCCGCGATCAGCACGCCGGCACGATGTCGGGTGGCGAGCGCCAGATGCTGGCGGTGGGCCGCGCGCTGATGGCCAAGCCCAAGCTGCTGATGCTCGACGAGCCGAGCCTCGGGCTTGCGCCGCTGATCGTGCGCGAGATCTTCCGCATCATCAGCGAGCTGCGCCGGCGCGGCGTGTCGATCCTGCTTGTCGAGCAGAACGCGCGCGCCGCGCTGCAGGTGGCCGACTACGCCTATGTGCTCGAGACCGGCCAGATCGCCATGCAGGGCCCGGCGCACGAACTCGCGGACGACCCGCGCGTGATCGAGGCCTATCTCGGCTTTGGTGGCAAGCACCAGGCGATGCTGTCGACCTGAGCTCGCCCGCGAAGCCGGACCCCAAACGTTAAAGGACATTCCCATGGACGCGATGCGCATCCTGATGGACGAACACCAGTCGCTGGCGGCGATCATCCACGCCATCCGCCACATGATCGGCGAGATCGGTGCGGGCCGCCTGCAGCCCGACCACAAGTTGCTCGAGGCGATGGTGCACTACCTCGATGCCTACCCCGAAAGGCGCCACCACCCGAAGGAAGACGAGTTCCTCTTCGGGCCGCTGCGCGCACTCACGCATGATGCCGATGCCGCGCTCGACCGTCTCGAAGCCGAGCACGCTCAAGCCGAGGCGCGCATCGCCGTGCTGGACGCTGCGGTCAAGGGCTACGCGCAGGACCCCACGGGCGGATTCGAGGCTTTCAAGCGTGCTTTCGAGGACTATGCGGCCTTCTACCGCAGCCACATGATCACCGAGGAGCGTGAGGTGCTGCCGCTGATCCGCAAGTACTTCACCGCCGAGGACTGGGACAGGGCCAATGCCGGCTTCATTGCCGATGATCCCTTGAGCGGCGCGCGCGCGGGCGCCAGGGCAGGCGAGGAGGACTTTGCGCAGATCTTCTCCCGGCTGGTCGCTGCCGCACCGGCGCCGATCGGGCTTGGTGCGGGGCCGTACAAGGCCGATTAGCGCGCTGCACCGCCCTTTCGGCGGCGAGGGCCGCGCTGCGGCGGAGGATCCGGGCTAGAATTCCGGCATCAATTCCATTTGGCCGGGCAGCCCGCGCGCACGCCCGGCTTCAGCAGCGGTGAATGTGTGAGCGCCGAAAACAACAACGCCAGCCCCGGATCTACTTCTTCCTCTCCCACCGTGCCGCGGGTCGATGACGCCACGGCTCAGTTCGTCGCCTGGGTGCGCGGCGCGGCGCCTTATATCCACGCCTTTCGCGGCCGTACCTTCGTCGTCGGATTCGGTGGCGAGGTGGCAGCCGGTGAGCGCGCACAAAGCCTCGCCTACGACTGCAACCTTCTCGCGGCGCTCGGCATCCGCCTCGTGCTGGTGCATGGCGCGCGTCCCCAGATCGACGCCGAGCTTGCTCGTCGCGGCCTGGAGTCGCGCTTCCACCACGGTTTGCGCGTCACCGATGCAGAGGCGCTCGAGTGCGTCAAGTCGGCCATGGCGGTGACCCGCTTCGAGGTCGAGGCGCTGCTCTCCCAGGGCTTGCCCAATACCCCGATGGCCGGCAGCTATATGCGCGTGACCGGTGGCAATTTCATCACCGCGCGGCCAGTCGGGGTGATGGAAGGCGTCGATTACCAGTACACCGGCGCCGTGCGCAAGATCATCGCCGACGAGATCAACGCCGACCTCGACCAGCAGAACGTTGTGCTCATCACGCCGCTCGGCGTGTCGCCGGCCGGCGAGATCTTCAATCTGGCCATGGAAGAAGTGGCCGAGGCGGTGGCGGTCGCACTCAAGGCCGAGAAGCTCATTTACCTGTGCGACGCCCCTGGCTTGCTTGACGAAGCAGGCCTGCTCATCGAGTCGGTCACCGCGGACGAGGCCCAGCGCAAGCTCGACACTGGCGAAGGCCTGACCGAGGACCTGCACTTCTTCCTGCCGAGTGCGATTCGTGCAGTGCGCAAGGGTGTTGCTCGCTGCCACCTCATCGATCGCGACCTCGACGGCGGCCTGCTGCTCGAGTTCTTCACCCATGCCGGCGTCGGTACGGTGGTGTCGCGCGACCCGCTGTTCCGCCTGCGTGAGGCCTCGGTGGACGACGTGGCGGCGCTGGTGTCGTTGATATCGCCGATGGAGGCCGACGGCACCCTGGTCAGGCGCGGGCGTGAACTGCTGGAACAAGAGATCGAACGCTTCACCGTGGTCGAACACGATGGTGTTCTGGTCGGCTGCGCAGCGCTTTATCCGTTCAGCGAGGAAAACGCCGCCGAACTCGCCTGCCTGGCGGTCATGCCCGAGTATCGCCGAGCCGGGCTTGGCGACCAGCTGCTGCGGCGCATCGAGCGGCGGGCGCGCCTGCAGCGCCTGGAGCGCCTGTTCGTGCTCACCACGCGCACCGCACACTGGTTCCGCGAGCGCGGCTTCAGCGAGATCGGCCCGGAGGCGCTGCCGCGCCAGAAGCGCGAGCTCTACAACCTTCAGCGGCGCTCGAAGGTGTTCGTCAAGACCTTATGATCTGGGGGCGCAAGCTGGACCGGGACGATGAGCTCGCCAGCCTGCGCGAGCTGGCCGAGGGCGTTCACGGCGTCGAAGCCTTGTTCGACGAGGCGCTGCGTCTGACCTGGATCAGTCCCTCGATTGGCCGGCTCACCGCGCAGGCGCCTGCCGACTGCATTGCGGCCGGGGACTTCTTTGCGTTCCTGCTCCACGAGTCGGATCGCGATTTCTGTCGGCGTATGGCCAGGCAGGTGCTCGACACCGGCTTGCCGCAGGATTTCGAGTTGCGTCTGGTGGCGCGCGATGGGCGGGTGGTGTGGGTCGCCATGCACTGGCGGCGTCGGGCTGGCGGCCTGCGCCTGTCGGCCGAGGATATCCAGGCGCGCAAGGAGGCCGAGTACGCATTGCTCGAGACGGTGGCCGAGTTGCGCCGCGCTCAGGCCCTGCGTGAGCACTACCTGTTGCGCAGCAACGACGAGCGCCAGCGTTTGTCGGCCCTCTTGAATCTGATCCGCTTGGGGATCCTGTTCATCGATCATGACCGTCGCGTGCTTTACCACAACCGCGCCATGCTCGAAATCTGGGCCTATCCGCCCGCTACGGAGCTGGTCGGCAGCAGGGAGGCCGTGCTCAAGCGCCAGGCCGCGCACGTGCTGGCAGATCCTGAAGCGTACTTCGGTCATATCGATGCGGTGGTGGGTGGCCGGGAATCCGCAAGCGAGGAGCACGAGTTCGTATTCGCTGATGGTCGTGTGGTGACCGATCGCTCGGCCGTCGTGCAGGGGGGGGAGCAGGGGCGAGGTATCGGCCGGGTGTGGATCTACGAGGACGTGAGCGAGGCACGCCGGACCTCGCGGCAGTTGGTGGAGCTGGCGGTGCGCGACGAACTGACCGGGCTCTACAATCGCCGCCGTTTCCACGAGGAGCTCGAGCGCTTGCTCGCGGACGCCGAGCGGCGACATTCGGCAGTGGGCCTGCTCGCTTTCGATCTCGATGGCTTCAAGCCCATCAACGACTCATTCGGGCACCAGGCGGGAGACGAGGTGCTCGTTGGACTTGCACGGGCGCTCGGGCGCATCGTGCGCAGGAACGAACTGCTTTTCCGTATCGGTGGCGACGAATTTGCCCTGCTTGTGCCCGATGCGAGCATTGATGAGTTGCTCGAGCTTTCGCACCGTTTGCTCGAGACGGTCGCGGCGTCGCGATTCTGCTTCGAGGGTGATGAAGTGGGTGTTACCGCGAGCGTGGGCATTGCGCGCTTCCCGGCAAATGCCCGACGTGGTGACGCGCTCGTGGCGGCGGCCGACGAGGCGCTCTACCGCTCCAAGAGCGAGGGGCGCAACCGCGCGACGGTGTCGGGACGGATGGGCGCCTAGGGTTTGCGCCGAATCGGCTAGAATCGGGGCTTCGTGTATCAATGAACCCGACAGCAGAGAGGATTGAAAGATGGCTCGCATGGTCAACTGCGTGAAGCTCGGTCGTGAGGCCGAAGGTCTGGACCTTCCGCCGGTTCCGGGCGCGCTCGGCAAGCGCATCTTCGAGAGCGTTTCGAAAGAGGCATGGCAGCAGTGGGTCAAGTACCAGACCATGCTGATCAACGAGAACCGCCTCAACCTGATGGATGCGCGCGCGCGCAAGTACCTCGCCGAACAGATGGAGAAGCACTTCTTCGAAGGTGGCGCGGATCAGGTCTCAGGCTACGTACCGCCCAGCAACTGAACCCGGGCGATCGGCAAGAAAAACGGGGATGCCTGCGCATCCCCGTTTTTCTTTTACCGCGGCTTCGATTCGTGCGGCCGCTCAGTGCTTTCCGCCGAGCACGGCTTGCGTGTTTTCGAAGCGGACGTCTTCGCCGCTCACCATATAGACGACGTGCTCGGCGACGTTCATCGCGTGATCACCGATGCGCTCGATCGACTTGGCGATGAACAGCGTCTCCAGGCTGCTGGTGATGGTGCGCGGATCTTCCATCATGTAGGTGATGAGCTGGCGCATCGTGCCCTTGAACTGGGTGTCGACCTCGGCGTCCTTGAGCTTGATCTCCTGAGCGTGGCTGGCGTCTGCGCGGGCGAAGCCGTCGAGCGCGGTACGCAGCATCTCGAGCACGAGTTGAGCGGACTGGCTCAGGCCCACGCGCGGCGTGAAAGGTACGTCGGCCGAATGCAGGCGGCGGGCTGCCTTCGCGATCTTCTTGGCTTCGTCTCCGATGCGCTCGAGGTCGGCCACGGCCTTGATTGCCGACAGTACGAAGCGCAGGTCGGTGGCGGCAGGTTGGCGCCGGGCGATGAGCCGGCTGCATTCGTCATCGAGCTGGATCTGTGCCAGGTTGACTTCCTTGTCTCCCGCTGTAACCGCATCCAGCAGGGCCAGGTCGCCACTTGCCAGGCCTTCCAGCGCGCGTGCGACCTGGGTTTCGACCAGACCGCCCATCTGCAGTACGCCGCGGCGGATTTCTTCGAGTTCGACGTCGAACTGCTTGAGAGTGTGTTGAGTCATTGTTGCCATGGTCCAGTCGGAAGAAATGGAAGGCTAGCAGGCATTTGTTAAGCTTTTGTTTCATCCTGCTCTTGCCGTCCTGATTTGCTCCGCCCTATCGAACGTAGCGCTCGACGCCGCCGGCGGTTGCCAGCAGCAGGATGTCGGCGCCGCGCTCGGCGAACAGGCCGTTGGTGACGACGCCGACGATCTGGTTGATGCGCGCTTCCATCTCGATCGGGGCATCGATCGACAGTCCGTGGACGTCGAGGATCAGGTTGCCGTTATCGGTCACGAAGCCCTCGCGCATGCGAGGCTCGCCGCCCAGGCGCCGCAGCGCACGGGCGACATGGCTGCTCGCCATCGGGATCACCTCGACCGGTAGCGGGAAGCGGCCAAGCACGTCGACGCGCTTGCTGGCGTCGCAGATGCACACGAAGCGCTCGGCAACCGCGGCGACGATCTTCTCGCGTGTCAGGGCGCCGCCGCCGCCCTTGATCATGGCGAAGCCTGCGTCGATCTCGTCGGCGCCATCGACGTATACAGGGAGGGTGTCGATGCTGTTCAGATCGAACACGTCGATGCCGTGCGCGCGCAGGCGGGCCGAACTCGCCTCGGAGCTCGATACGGCGCCGCGGATGCGTTCACGCATGCCGGCCAGGGCGTCGATGAAGTGGTTGACCGTCGAGCCGGTGCCGACGCCGACGATGGTGCCCTCGGTGATGTAGTCCAGCGCGGCATGGGCGGCGGCTTTCTTGAGTTCGTCCTGGGTCATGGCTTGGAGTCCGGGAGGATGGCTGCTCAGAGCAGGCCGTGGAAGGGTTGAACGTAAACGGTGTCGCCCGGTTGCACCGACAGGCAGTCGTCGGGAAGGACGACGAAGCAGTCGGCCTCCGACATCGAGCTGAGCACGCCCGAGCCCTGAGCGCCGGCGAGGGCGACCGAGCATGCTGCGCCGTCGCGCTGCAGGCGTCCGCGCAGGTACTCGGTACGTCCTGGCTGCTTGCGCAGGGTGAAGGCCGCCTGGACGGCAAAGCGCTGGGCGGGTGGCAGTGGGGTGACGCCCATGAGCTTGAGCAACGCGTCCTGGACGAACTGAAAGTAGGTGACCATGACGGCGACCGGGTTGCCCGGGAGTCCGAACAGCACTGCATTGCGGATGCGGCCGAAGGCCATCGGCCGTCCAGGCTTGATCGCCAGCTTCCAGAACGCGACCTCGCCCATGCGCGCCATCATCTCGCGGATGAAGTCCGCCTCTCCCACCGAGACGCCGCCGCTGGTGATGATCACGTCGGCCGCTTCCGACGCGTCGCGAAAGGCCGCCTCCAGCGCATCGGGCCGGTCGGGGATGACCCCCATGTCAATCAAGTCGCAGCCCAGCCGGGACAGTGCGCCGAAGAGGGTGTAGCGGTTGCTGTCATAGACCTCGCCAGGGCAGAGCGGCCGGCCGATCGAGGCGATCTCGTCGCCGGTGGAGAAAAATGCCACGCGCAGTGGCCGGTATACATCCACTTCGGCAATGCCCAGGGAGGCGATCAGGCCGAGTTCCGCCGGGCCGCAGCGCCGGCCCGCGGCAAGGGCGACCCCGCCTTCGGCGAGATCCTCGCCTGCGCGGCGAAGGTTCTGGCCCTTCTTCTGGCCTGCAGGCACGAAGACCCGGTCGTCGCTGCGGCGCACGACCTCCTGCACGACGATGGTGTCCGCGCCTTGCGGGATCGAAGCGCCCGTCATGATGCGCACTGCCTGGCCCGCGCCGACGATGCCCGAGAACGGCCGTCCGGCGTAGGCCGTGCCGACCACGGCGAGCGCGGTGTCGGTGCCCGCATCGAGATCTGCCGCACGGATCGCGTACCCGTCCATCGCCGAGTTGTCATGCGAAGGGACGTTGTAAGGGGCGATGACGTCGGTACGCAGTACGCGGCCAAGCGCCGCTCGCACAGCCACTTTTTCCCAGCCGCACAGCGGAGAGAGTGAGTCCAGTATGGCTGCGCGTGCCGTATCGACCGACAGAAAGCTGCGTGCGGGATCGGCGCTTGTGCTGGAGGAATTCATGGCTGTCGTGGTCCTGAGTGAGGGCCGGCCTTCGGCGTCAAGGGTCTGGTGTGCGGCAGGTCGCCAGCGTGATCGTGGGCGGGGCGCCACCGTCGCCTCTGCATGCGGACGCGAAAGCGGGGCGGTACGGCGATCTCAGGCGGCGCAATCCGGGCGCGGAGGCTCACCGGAGCGGCGCCGCACGCGCGCGGAGCCAGCAGCGCAGGGCTCACCTGGGACGGCTGGAGCGGACCGACGAATCGGCGCCGAGGGGCTGGAAACCAGCCGGAAGGGAGGGCTGCGGCGCTCAAGGAGGGCAGGGCTGCGGCCCGCCGCGGCAACCAGGGCGGGTGGGCCGCCCCCGTTGCCGCGGACTGCAGTTGCTTAGCGCAGGCCGGCAGCGTAGTCCGAAACGGCCTTGATTTCCGCATCGGTCATCTTGAGCGCAATCATGCGCATCATGCTGTTCGGGTCGTTGTGGCGAACGCCGTCGCGGAAGGACTTCATCTGCGCTTCGGTGTACTCGGCGAACTGCCCGGACAGGCGCGGGTACTGTGCAGGCATGCCGGCGCCGGCGGGGCCGTGACAGGCTGCGCACGCAGGCACGCCCTTGTCGGCGATGCCGGCACGCCAGATGGCACGGCCGCGCTCGATGGTGTCGAGGTTCTTGGCCGGCTCGGGCTGCAGCTCGAAGGAGGCGTAGTAGCGTGCCAGCGCCCGCATGTCGTCTTCCTCGAGGCCGGCGACCATGGCCGACATGACTGCGTTTTCACGCGCCGGGGTGTTGCCGTTCCAGCCCTTGAATTCGCGCAGTTGCTTGAAGAGGTAGTCTTCATGCTGCCCGGCGATCTTCGGGTTGGCCGAGAGCTGGCTGTTGCCATCGGCGCCGTGACAGGCCGCGCAGAGCGTCTCGGCGGTCTGTTTCGCCTTGGCGAGGTCCGGAGCCTGGTCCTGAGCCTGGAGGCTGCCGGCGACCAGCAACAACGACGAGAGCAGCAGGGAACGCTTGATCATGATGTCCTCGGAAAGCCGTGAGTGATTATTTCAAACGCGGTATTCTATAACACGAAACCCCGCTTGCGCGATGCGAAGTGGGGTTTATCCCGCAGCCAACCGGCTTTTCCGGCCGATTCTTCATGCCAATTTTCCGCAACGCACAATTCGAGATCTCGATCGCCAAGCCATCCGGCCTGCCTCCGCCCTCCGGGCCGGAGGTTGCCTTCGCGGGGCGTTCCAATGCCGGCAAGTCGAGCGCGATCAATACGCTCGCCGGACACGTCCGCCTGGCTTACGTGTCGAAGACGCCTGGGCGTACCCAGCTCATCAACTTCTTTCGTCTGAACAATGGCGCGCTGCTCGTCGACCTGCCGGGCTACGGTTACGCGGCCGTCCCGGAGAAGGTCAGGCGTGACTGGCAAGGCCTGATCGAGACCTACCTGAAGAAGCGCGAGAGCCTCATCGGCCTGGTGCTCATCATGGACTCGCGCCACCCGCTCACGCCGCTCGATCGCCAGATGATCAACTGGTTCGCTGGCACCGGGCGACCGATGCATGTCCTGCTGACCAAGAGCGACAAGCTGTCGCGTGGCGCGGCTGCGGCCACCTTGCAGGATGTGCGAGCGCAGCTGCGTCCGCTCGGTCCGCTCGTTACCGTGCAACTCTTTTCGAGCTTGAAGAAGAGCGGCGTGGAGGAGGCGGAGAGGGTGATCGGTGGCTGGCTCAACGGGGAGGCTGCGCCCCCCGATGAAGCTGGAGAGGAAACAAAAGCCCCCGACCAGGGGACTTAGTCGGGGGCCAAAAATGCCTCACGGGGCGTGAGGCACCCGCTCAGGGAGGTGAAGCGGGAGATGGCCGGCAAGCGGCCGGGCGCCATCTGCTTGCTAAGATGCATGACTTCCGCCGGAAGTTCCGCGGCCACTGCCCGGGCAGCCTTTGAGAATTTGCGAAAACAGCGAGAACACACTATGCGACCGACTGGAGCATTCCCCTCGATCCGCATGCGCCGCATGCGTCGTGACGATTTTTCGCGGCGATTGATGCGCGAGCATGTGCTGACTGCGGACGACCTCATCTACCCGGTTTTCGTCCTCGATGGCAGCGCGCGCAGCGAGGCCGTGCCGTCCATGCCTGGCGTGGAGCGGGTGTCGATCGACCGCCTGCTGAAGGTGGCCGAGGAGGCGGTGGCGCTGGGTGTGCCGGCGTTGGCGCTGTTTCCAGTCATCGATGCCGCAGGCAAGACCGAGGGGGCTGAGGAGGCGTGGAATCCCGATGGTCTTGTGCCGCGCACCGTCCAGGCCCTCAAGGCGCGTTTTCCCGAGCTTGGTGTGATCACCGACGTCGCGCTCGATCCCTACACCAGCCACGGCCAGGATGGTCTGATCGATCCTGCAGACCCGCGCGGCTATGTCATGAACGACGAGACGCTCGAGGCGCTGGCGAAGCAGGCGCTGTGCCATGCACAGGCGGGCGCGGACGTGGTGGCACCCTCCGACATGATGGATGGGCGGGTCGGGCGCATCCGTGCCGAGCTCGATGCGGGCGGGCACATCCACACGCGCATCCTCGCCTACTCGGCCAAGTATGCCTCGAGCTTCTACGGCCCTTTCCGTGATGCCGTCGGTTCCGCGGGCAACCTGGGCAAGGGCAACAAGTACACCTACCAGATGGATCCGGCCAACAGCGACGAGGCGATCCGTGAGGTTGCGCTCGACATCGCAGAGGGGGCGGACATGTTCATGGTGAAGCCGGGCATGCCCTATCTCGATATCGTGCGGCGGGTCAAGCAGGAGCTCGAGGTGCCGACCTACGTTTATCAGGTCAGCGGCGAGTATGCGATGCTCAAGGCGGCTGCGGCCAATGGCTGGCTCGACGAGAAGGCGTGCGCACTCGAGGCGCTGCTTGCCTTCAAGCGCGCGGGCGCGGATGGCATCCTCACTTACTACGCGCTCGACGCCGCGCGCTGGATGAAAGCCGGCGCGTGAGTGGGTGGATGGAGATGGAGGAGGTCGCAAACGGCGTGACGCTGCGACCGATGCGGCAGGCTGACCTTGACGCGGTGCTGGCAATTCAGCGCCTCGCCTACGGCGACGATTACCAGGAGGGCGCCGAGGTGTTCGCCCGCAAGCTCGCACTCGCGCCCGCTGCGTGCTGGTTTGCCGAGCATGGGGATAAGGCACTCGGCTATGTCTTTGCTCACCCCTGGTCGTCGGGTGTTCCTCGCCTGCATTCGCCGATCGAGCGCCTGCCGGACGTCCTCGAGCAGGGCTTCCTGCACGATCTCGCGGTGTCGCCCGCAGCGCGCGGGCTGGGCCTTGGACGGGCCTTGTTCGGCAAGGTGCAGGCCTGGTCTCGGGCGAGCAATCTGCAGGCTCTCGGCTTGGTCGCGCTCGCCGATGCGATCGATTTCTGGCGCGGGCTTGGTTTTGCTGCCGATGGCGCTGAGTTGCCCTGTGGGTACGGTGCAGGGGCGCTCTACATGCGTCGCTCCGCGGTCTGATCGCCTCAGGCAAGCAGGGCGCCGAGGCGTCGGCGCAGGTCTAGGATCGAGGCCAGCTTCAGATCCACATATCCCGGCGTGCGCAGACCTCGGCCAACCAGCACCGTGCGCATGCCCAGGCGCTTGGCCGTGCGCAGATTTACCGCCGAGTCTTCGAGCATGATGCAGTGCGCCGGGTTGAGACGGTGCGAACTCAGCAGGCTGCGATAGGCGCGAATGCCGGGTTTGGGGTGGAAGTCCAGGTCCTCGATGCCGATCACTGTCTCGAACAGATCGGACACGCCCATGATGTCGAGGACGGCGTTGGCATAATGGCGGGGTGCGTTGGAGAACACGAAGCGCCGACCGGGCAGTTTGCGCAGCATGCCGCGCAGGGCGCGATCGAATACCATCATTTCGTGCAGGCGGTCGAAGCGGTGAGTTTCGTGCAGGAAATGGTGTGGATCGGTGCCGTGGTGGCGCATCAGGCCGAGCAGCGTGGCGCCGTAGCGGTGCCAGTAGTGTGTGCGCAAGGCGTTGGCCTCGCCGCGGGCCAGCCCGAGGTGCTGCTCGAGATAGTCCGTCATGCTGCGGTTGATGTGCGGGAAGATGTGCGGGCTGGCGTTGTGCAGGGTGTTGTCGAGGTCGAATAGCCAGATCGGGGTGCGGGGCATCTTGTTCGGCTTCCGTGTCGGGGTCAGCGTCCGCCGTGGCGAGGCTGGAACCGCACGATGCTGCGGCCATCGTCGGTGGTCTTCGCTGCCGTTTTCCAGGCATGGCCCTGGATGATCTCGAAGGTTGCGGGCAGTCGGCCGTCCTTGCGCAGGCGCTCGTATGCGGCGCGCGCGGCTTGCCAGCCGCTGCGCCCGGACAGGCCGCGCGGGCGGTTCGTCGCCGCGTTGCGTGCGCCGCAGGCACGCAGGTCGGCGAACAGGGTGTCGAGATCGGTGTAGGTGAGGGTCAGCACTTCCATGTCCATCACCGGGTCGGAGAAACCGGCTTGCACAAGGGCGTCGCCGAGGTCGTGCATGTCGATGAAGCGGTGCACGCGTTCGCCGTGGGTGGTCGGCAGGGTCGCACGCAGTTCGCGCAGCGTGTCGGGGCCGAGGGTGGAGAACATCAGCAGTCCGCCCACCTCGAGGCTGCGGTGAGCCTCCTTGAATACCGGCAAAGGGTCGATCAGCGCCGGCAGCATGAGGTTGGACCAGATCAGGCCCAGGCTCGCTCGCGCCAGCGGCAGCGCTGCAGCGTCGGCCACCAGGTGCGGCAGTGGGGTTGCGGGATGCCTGCCGAAGAGGCGGTCGAGCAGGCCGCGACCACCCGTGTTCGCGCGCGCGCGCGCGCTGGCCCGGGCCAGCATGGCGGGGGAAAAGTCGGCGGCCAGTACACTTGCCTCGGGGAAGCGTGCGCTGAGGCGGGCGAGGTCTGCGCCGGTGCCGCAGCCGAGGTCGAGGATGCGCCGCGGCGCGATGCGTATGTAGTCGAGACGCTCGTCCATTCGCCGTGAGACTTCGCGGGCAAGGACGTCGGCGCCGTCGACCGTGCCCGCTGCACGCTCGCAGCGGCGGCGCAGTAGTGCGCGGTCGAGCGCGAACACCGGGGCGGTATCGGTGCTCATCGCTGCGGGTTGCGGTCTGGCGGCTTCGACACCGTTGTCATGAGCGGCATTCCGGGCTGTAATTGCGAGGTGCGCATGTTCTTTCATCGGAAGAAAACTTGTCAAACTCCGCGCTTGATCTGCTCGCCCTGTGGCAACGCGTCGCCGACGTCCTTGCGCCGCAGGATTGCTTCGTCTGTGGAGCGAATGCGGGTGGCCAGGCGGTGTGCGAGCACTGCGTTGCAGAGTTGCCGCGGCGTCCGGCAACGGCGTGTCCGCGTTGCGCCTTGCCGGGCCTGGCGGGTGCCGAGTGCGCAGCCTGTCAGCGTACGCCTCCCGCGTTCGATGCGACACGGGCCCTGTACGATTTCGCATTCCCTGTCGATGCGATGGTGCATGCGCTCAAGTATCGGCATCAACTCGCGCTGGCATCGTTCTTTGCCGATGCGCTCATCGCGCTTGCGCGCGATTTCGGCGGCGATGCGGACCTGGTATTGCCGATGCCATTGCATCCGCTGCGCCTGGCCGAGCGTGGGTTCAACCAGGCAGTCGAGATCGCACGCCCCTATGCGAGAGCAAGGGGCTTGCCGCTCGCGCTCGCCCTTGTCGCCAAGGTGCGCAACGCCGAGCCGCAGGCCGGCCTGGACCGCGCGGCACGCTTGCGCAATCCGCGCGGCGCTTTCGGCTGCGACACCGCACTCAATGGCAAGCGGGTCATCGTGGTGGATGACGTGATGACTACGGGCGCTACCCTCGACGAACTTGCACGCTGTCTCAAGTTGTGCGGTGCTGCCTGGGTCGGCAACCTGGTGGTCGCGCGTACCCCCGCCCCTTACTGAACAGGCCGTGCTGCGGTACAGTGCGCGCCCGATATCCTCTCCGTTTTCGCGTTCGCCCCGATGTTCGAGATCGTCCTCTACCAGCCCGAGATTCCGCCCAATACCGGCAATGTGATCCGCCTCGCGGCCAACAGCGGCTGCCGCCTGCATCTGGTCGAACCGCTTGGTTTCGACCTTACGGACAAGCAGTTGGTCCGGGCCGGGCTCGACTACCACGACCTCACCTGCGTGAGCGTACACCACGATTGGGCGCATTGCCTGGAGGCGCTTGCTGGTCGCCGGATGTTCGCCCTTACTACGCGCGGAACGCTACGTCATGACAAGGTGGCTTGGCTGCCCGGCGATGTTCTCGTCTTCGGTCCCGAAAGCAGGGGCTTGCCCGACGCCGTTCTGGATACGTTCGCGCCGGAGCAGCGCATTCGCATCCCGATGCGCCCGACCAATCGCAGCGTGAATCTTTCGAACTCGGTCGCGATCGTGACCTATGAGGCCTGGCGCCAGCACGATTTTGCCGGGGCGCTTGCGGTTTAGCGCCCAAAGGCTGCGGATCGACGTCGCATGCTACGGCGCCGAGCCGATGCGGCCCGTAGCACTGCGCGGTCCATGCGGGTTACTCGTCGCGGGGGTCGCGGGCGAGCAGCAGCTCAACCGCCTTGCGAGCATTGAGGCCGTGGTGGAGCAGGGCGTCGATCGCCTCGCAGATCGGCATCTCGATGGCGTGGCGATGGGCGAGCCCCACCACTTCGCGCGCCGTCGATACCCCTTCGGCAACATGACCAAGTTCGCGCAGGATGTCGTCCAGCGTCTTTCCGGCAGCCAGGGCGAGGCCGACACGCCGGTTGCGTGAAAGGTCGCCGGTGCAGGTCAGGATCAGGTCGCCCATGCCGGCAAGGCCCATCAGCGTTTCCGCGCGACCGCCCAGCGCCTGGGCGAGGCGGGCGATTTCGGCCAGTCCGCGCGTAATGAGCGCGGCACGGGCATTGAGGCCGAAGCCCATGCCGTCGGAGACCCCCGCAGCAATTGCCATCACATTCTTGACCGCGCCGCCGATTTCGCAGCCGACGAGGTCGGTGTTGGCGTACAGGCGCAGGCGCGGTTGATGCAGCGCTCCGATCCAGTGGCGGGCAAAGGCGGGGTCGTGGGCAGCCAGGGTGATGGCGGCAGGCAGTCCGCGTGCGACCTCTGCGGCGAAGCTCGGGCCAGTCAGAACCCCGCACGGCGCATCCGTACCGAGCTCTTCGGCCACGATCTCGTGCGGGAGCAGGCCGGTACCCGCCTCGAAGCCTTTGCAGGCCCATATCAGCGGGGTCGCCGGCTGCAGGCGGTGGAGCTGGCGTGCGGTGTCACGCAGCCCGGACAGCGGGGTCACGACGAGATGAAGGTCGGCGCGGTGTGCCGCCGTTTCAAAATCGGGTTCGATGGCCAAGGCGTCGTGTAGCCGAACGCCCGCCAGGTATCGCAGGTTTTCGCGGCGATCCGCCATCTCGCCGAGATGTACGCGGTCGCGGCCCCACAGGCAGACGTCGTGGCTGGCGCTGAAAGCCTGGGCGAGCGCGGTGCCCCAGGCGCCCGCGCCGAAAACGGTAATGCGGCAGCGCTTCACAGGCCCCACACCTCTCTCACGCGCACGTAGCCCTCGACGCCGTCGCGATGGCGCACGCGCGCCCAGCCCACCGCTGCCGGTTCGACGAGATCGAGCACGACGTTTCGCGTGGCTTCGAAGCTCACGGCTGCATCCTCGCGAGCTTCCCGGCGGATGCTTGCGCGTTCGACGGACACCATCACGGTGCGTCGCGGCACGAGCACATGGCCTTCAATCCAGCTCAGGCTGCCTTCAGGGTCGCGCACCCGTACCCAGCCGTCCTGAGTGACGATGATCTCGAGCGGTGTGCCTGCACGCAGCACGAACAGCTGTCGCCCTTGCGGCGAGGGTGCGTCGCGGACGACTGCCTCCTCGCCGAGCGAGCGGAACTCGATCGCCTGGGCGCTCGCCATGGCCGGGGCCGCGCTCGCGACAAGCACTGACAGGAACCGTAGCCCGGTCTGCCAGTGTGCGGTCCTGCGATGCCCGGCGTTCATGAGCGTGGTCTCACTGAATGGGGACTTCGGCAGGCGCGCCCTGGCTGGCCTGCTGGCGCTGCGCCTGGTAGAGCGCCTCGAAGTTGACCGGCGACAGCAGCACGGGCTGGAAGCCGGCGCGGGTGACGGCGTCGGAAACCGCTTCGCGGGCATACGGGAAGAGAATGTTCGGGCAGCCGATCATCATCACCGGCTCGAGATCGGCTTCGGGCAGATTGCGGATCTGGAAGATGCCGCACTGGGCTACTTCGACGAGGAACAGGGTGCGGTCCTCGCCGATCTTCGCGCTTACGGTGACGGTCAGCGCAACCTCATAGACGCCCTCGTCGACCGCCTGCCCGGAAGTGCGCAGCTGAACGTTGATCTGCGGGCTCTCGCGTTCGAGGAAGATCTGCGGTGCGCCGGGAACCTCGAGCGAGAGGTCCTTTACGTACAGCTTTTCGATGGAGAAGACGGGTTGGGTATTTTCCGACATGGATGAGAGTCCGTTCAGGGTTCGTTCAGTAAAGGGCGGTTGCGCTGGTCCGTGCTTCAGGCAGGCTCGCCACGCAGCAATGCATCGAGCTTGCCTGCGCGGTCGAGTGCGTGGAGGTCGTCGCAGCCACCGACATGGTAGTCGCCAATGAAGATCTGTGGAACCGTTCGCCGCCCGCTTGCCTTCATCATTTCTTCGCGGCGTGCAGGGTCGAGGTCCACGCGGATCTTGTCGAACTCGCCGACGCCCTTGTGCAGAAGAAGCTGCTCTGCCCGGATGCAGTAGGGGCAGGTGGCGGTCGCATACATGCGGACGCGGGGCTGAGTGCTCATTTGCGCTTCTTGCTGACCGGCTGGCCGGCCTTCTGCCATTCCATCATGCCGCCGCGCAGGTTGTAGAGCTTTTCGAAGCCCGCCTGGCGGAGTTGCTTGATCGCTGTGCTGGAGCGGTTGCCGGTGGCGCAGCACAGGATCACAGGATGGCTCTTGTACTTGTCCATCTCTTTGCTGCGGCGCTCGAGCTCGCCGAGCGGGATGTGGCGCGCGTTGGGAATATGGCCCTGGGCATATTCGCCTTGTTCGCGCACATCGATGATCACCGCGTCTTCACGGTTCACAAGGAGCGTCGCCTCGATCGGCGAGAGTTGGCTCTTGTCGCCGCGGTTGCGGATCATGTCGACCATGAGCCAGGTGCCCGAGAGGGCTGCGAGGGCGGTCCAGTACCAGTTCTGCTGCAGAAAATCCACGAAAGGGGGTGCTCCGTCTGTTGGGTTCGGTTGGGGTCAGCTCTTGCCGGGTTCTACGCCGCAGAAGACCTCGCGCATCAGGACGATCAGCTGCAGGGTGCGTTGGTCGCCTACCCGGTAGTAGACCCGGTTGGCGTCCTTGCGCGTCTGCAGCACGCCCTTGTCGCGGAGGATGGCAAGATGCTGGGAGATGTTGCTCTGCGAGGTGCCGACCGCATCGACGATGTCCTGGACGCACTCCTCGCCTTCGCCGAGTACGCACAGGATCTTGAGGCGCAGCGGATGGGCGATCGCCTTCAGGGCGCGAGCAGCGGTTTCGATGTGCTCGTGCTTGTCGATGAGGGCGAATATGTCGTCATTGTTCACGATGAAGTCGGCTCATTGGAAAGCGCTAGTATAAAATAACGTGTTGCCCTGATGCAGGGGTGGCCGCTGTTGGCGACGATTATTGCAGGTGGACGAAGGCGCATTCTGATGTACGTGCATTGCTTCCCGTATCCGGGGAAACCGAACTCTCGTGCCGGGCGTCGAAGCGAACATGCGTGATCGCTCCAGGGCAATGCTGGCGGGACTGGCGCTGGCCTGTATCGGCGCCGTGCTCTCGTCGCCCGCGGCAGCACAGGCTCAGTCGGGGGGCGAGATCGTGGAGCGCCGCTCCGATCTCGAAGACCTCAAGAAGCGTATCCAGGATCTTCAGCAGGACATCGCCCGTACCGAGCAGGTGCGCTCCGGCGCTGCCGAGGCGGTGGTCGAGGCCGAACGCGGCGTGTCGCGCGTCCGCCGGGAGCTTGCCCGCATCGAGGGCGAGCGCCGTGAGGTGGAGAAGATGCTCCGCCTGCTCGAGGCGGAACAGCGTGCCACGGAGCAGCGTATCGAGGCTCGGCGTGGCGAACTCGCGGAGTGGTTGAGGCGTCACTACGTGCATGGCGGTGCCGATGGCGTGGCGCCGCTGCTGTCCGCGCGGGATCCGAACCAGCTTGCGCGTGACGCGCACTATCTCGAACACCTGGGGCGCGCGCGCCTGGGGCTGATCGATGGCCTGCGCACAGACTTGCGCGAGACGGCGGCGCGTGCCGCCGAGATCCAGTCGCGCCGTGACGGCCTGGTGGCGCTCGAGGCTACGCAGCGCAGTCGGCAGGCCGAGCTCGAAGCCGTGCAGGCGCGGCGCAAACAGGCGCTGGCGGAGGTTTCGCGCCAGTTGCAGGACCAGAAGAAGCAGGTCAGCACGCTGCAGCAGGACGAGCAGCGCCTGGCCAAGGTCATCGATACCCTGGTGCGCAGGGCGCGCGAGGCCGCAGCGCGCGAGGCTGCGCGTCGGCTCGCCGAGCAGCGCGAAGCCGAGCGTCGCGCTGCGCAGGCCGCTCTGGCTGCACAGGCGCAGCGCCAGCCTGCAGAGGGTGCCGCATCGCGGCCCACGCGCCGTGCCGAGCCTGCGGTTGGCGAGGTGCGTGCGACGCCGACGCCGACGCCGACCGGCGTGCGTTTCGCACAACTGCGCGGACAGTTGCGCTTCCCGGTGCGGGGCGAACTCGTTGGCCGTTTTGGTGCTCAAAGAGCCGGTAGCGGCACAACCTGGAAGGGTGTATTCATCCGTACAGGCGCGGGTGCCGAAGTGAAGGCCGTTGCTGGCGGGGAGGTGGTGTTCTCCGACTGGCTGCGGGGTTACGGCAACCTCCTCATCATCGATCATGGTGGCGACTATCTCTCGATCTACGGCAACAATGATGCCTTGCTGAAAGAGGTCGGAGATCGCGTGGCCGGTGGCGATACGGTTGCCAGCGTGGGCAGCAGCGGGGGGGGCGAGGATTCGGGTTTATACTTCGAGATCCGCCACCAAGGACAGCCGCTGGACCCGATGCAATGGGTGCGGCTCAACTAGCTTACGGCCACGGGACGCGCGCCCGGGTGGGCGAAACAACGGAGTTTTCATGGGCAGCAAGCTGAAGCAGTTCGGTCTGGTGATGACCGGCGTGGTCGCCGGCGTGATGATCAGCCTAAATTTTTCCGCAAACGCCGACCGTAGCGCGCCGATGCCGCTGCCGGTCGATGAGTTGCGTGCCTACGCCGACGTATTCAATGCGATCAAGCAGGGCTATGTCGAGCCGGTCGAGGACAAGAAGCTCATCACCGACTCGATCAGCGGCATGCTGTCGGGTCTCGACCCGCATTCGGCCTATCTCGATGCCGAGGCCTTCAAGGACCTTCAGGTCGGCACCCAGGGCGAGTTCGGCGGCCTGGGTATCGAGGTTGGCATGGAGGACGGCTTCGTCAAGGTGATTTCGCCGATCGAGGATACGCCTGCGTTCCGGGCGGGTGTGCAAGCCGGCGACCTGATCGTCAAGCTCGACGAAACGCCGGTCAAGGGCATGAGCCTGAACGACGCGGTCAAGCGCATGCGCGGCAAGCCGCGTACCGACATCACGCTCACCATCATGCGCAAGGGCGAGTCGCGTCCGATCGTGCTCACCCTCACGCGTGAGGTCATCAAGGTGCAGAGCGTGCGTTCCAAGGTGATCGAGCCTGGCTTCGGCTACCTGCGCATTGCGCAGTTCCAGGAGAACACCGCGGCCTCGGTGGTCGAGCATTTCAACAAGCTCGCTGCGGACGCTCCGCTGAAGGGACTGGTGCTGGACCTGCGCAACGATCCGGGTGGTCTGTTGCATGGCGCGGTGGGCGTTTCGGCGGCGTTCCTGCCTGCCAACACGCTGGTCGTGTCCACCGATGGGCGTACCGATGATGCCCGGCGCGAATACCGCGCCACCCCTGCGGACTACCTGCGCGGCACGCGGGACGACTTCCTGCGCCGGTTGCCGCCCGCAGCGAAGGACGTGCCGATGGTGGTGCTGGTCAACGCCGGCTCCGCATCCGCGTCAGAGATCGTCGCCGGTGCGCTGCAGGACCACAAGCGCGCCACCGTCATGGGGACGCAGACCTTCGGCAAGGGCTCGGTGCAGACCATCCTGCCGCTGAACAACAACACCGCCATCAAGTTGACGACGGCGCTTTACTACACGCCCAGTGGGCGCTCCATCCAGGCCAAGGGGATCGAGCCCGATGTCGTCGTCGAGGAAAGCGCCAATGGGTCGAGCCGCCGTGTGCGGGAGGCCGACCTCGTCGGCCACCTTGGCAACGGCAAGGGCGGCGAGGGTGAGGCCGCGAAACCGGAGGCTGGTCGTGGCGCCGATGCCGGTGCCGAGGAGGCCGAGCCGGTCCGATTCGAGCTCGCCGGCGAGAACGATCATCAGCTCCAGCAGGCTATCCGCCTTCTCAAGGGTGAGCAGATCGTCCAGAATCAGGAATAATCCATGATAAAGGGAGGGGCATGATGCGCAGGGAGACCGCCTATAAGCTTGCAGGCAGGCATCATGATCGTCCCGTGCCGGGCGCGGACATCCACAAGCAGCGTGAGATCCGCTTCAAGCCTTTGCCGCCGGGGCAGATGGAGAAGGCTTGGCGGGCGCTGCGCCTGCTCAAGGATCTTCACATCGAGCGCACGGCCGACCCGCTGTGTGTCGTGGTGCGCTACTCGGTGCTCGACTATTCGCTCGAGACGCTCGAGGACGCGCTGCGCGAGGCCGGCTTTGCACTCGAGAACTCGCTTTATGTGAGGCTGGTGCGGGCAATCGTGTATTTCAGCGAGGAGACCCAGCGTCACAACCTGCTCTCGCCCGAGCGCCTGATCAAACAGTCGAACGAGGTCTATATCCAGGCATGGAACCACCATGCCCATGGTGACCACGATGACACTCCGCCGGAGTTGCGCGAGTACAAGTGAGTTCTGCAATGGATGACGAGCAACTGCTGCGTTACAGTCGGCACATTCTCCTGCCCGAGATCGGCGTCGAGGGTCAGCAGGCTTTGCTGGACGCGCGCATGCTCATCATCGGCGCCGGGGGGCTGGGGTCGCCTGCTGCCATGTATCTTGCAGCCGCCGGCGTCGGTACCATTGCGATCGCCGACGATGATGAGGTCGATCTCACCAATCTGCAGCGACAGATCCTGCATACGGCCGACATGGTGGGGGCGCCCAAGGTCGAATCAGCGCGCCTGACACTGAACCGGCTCAATCCGCTCACGCGCGTCGAGCCGCTCAAGTTGCGGCTGGAGGGCGAGTCCCTTGCTGCCGAAGTCGCGCGTGCGGACGTGGTGCTCGACTGTTCCGACAATTTCGCCACCCGGCATGCCATCAACCGCGCCTGTCTGCAGCACCGCAAGCCGCTGGTCTCGGGTGCGGCGATTCGCTTTGATGGGCAGGTGTCGGTGTTCGATCTGCGCCGAGCCGACAGCGCCTGTTACCACTGCCTGTTTCCGGAGGGCGAGGATCTTGAAGAGGTCCGCTGTGCCGTCATGGGCGTGTTCGCTCCGATTGTCGGCATTGTTGGCACCACGCAGGCGGCCGAGGCGCTCAAGCTCGTGATTGGCTGCGGTACCTCGCTGGACGGCCGCTTGCTGCTGCTTGACGGCCTGGGCATGGAGTGGCGCAGCATCAGCCTCGGCAAGGATCCAGGCTGTGCAGTGTGCGCGCGTGCGGCCGCCTGACTGCGGGGCTGGTTACGCAGCGTGCGTTCAGCGTCTGGGACGTGCGATGACGCGCAGGTCACGACCGATCGTGCGCATGTCGGTCACATCGAGTTGGGTCGCGTCGTCCAGCCGGGTCAGGGCGGGCAGGTTGAACAGCCCCTGGGCGGTGTCGCCGGCCAGCATGGGTGCGAAGTAGAGCAGCAATTCATCGACGCAGCCCTCGCGCAGCAAGGAGCCGTTGAGCTTCAGTCCCGCTTCGGCGTGTACCTCGTTGAAACCGAGGCGGCCGAGCTCTCGCATCAGCGCAGGCAGGGCTACTTTCCCGTTTGTGTCTGGCAGCACGATGATCTGGTGTCCGCTCTCGAGCAACGGCGCCATGCGCGCGTGCTCCTCGCACGCGGTGGCGATCAGGATCGGAGCACCCTGCAGAATACGAGCCGCTGCGGGAACCTCCAGTCGCGCATCGATGAGGATGCGCTGCGGCTGACGTTCACAGACTATGTCGCGTACGGTCAGCTGTGGATCGTCTTCGCGTACGGTGCCAATCCCGGTGAGGATGGCGCAGGCACGTGCGCGCCAGCGGTGACCGTCCCGTCGCGCCTCCGCGCCCGTGATCCACTGGCTGACGCCGTTGTTAAGCGCAGTCTTGCCGTCGAGGGTGGCAGCGGCCTTGAGGCGCAGCCAGGGCCGGCCGCGGGTCATGCGCGACACGAAGCCGATGTTGAGTTCGCGTGCTTCGGTGTCGAGCAGGCCGTGTTCGGTGACGATTCCTGCCGCGCGCAGGCGTGCCATGCCGCGGCCGGCCACCAGCGGGTTGGGGTCTTCCATTGCCGCGACGACGCGGCTGACGCCTGCCTCGATGAGGGCGTCGGCACATGGCGGCGTGCGACCGAAGTGCGAGCATGGCTCGAGCGTGACATAGGCGGTGGCTCCGCGTGCGTCGGCGCCAGCCTGCTGCAAGGCGTGGATCTCGGCGTGCGGTTCGCCCGCACGTTGATGCCAGCCTTCGCCCACCGTCCTGCCGTCGCGCAGCAGCACGCAGCCGACGCGAGGGTTGGGAGAAGTGCTTTCCAGTCCGCGCCGGGCGAGCGTGAGCGCGCGCGCCATCGCGGCATGGTCAGTTGCCGAAAAGGTCATCTTCGGATGTGGCAGGCGGGTTTGCTGCACCGCGTCCCCGCTTGGGGCGACTCTGTACCTCACGGATCACTTCCGAGAACTCGTCGACATCGGCGAAGTTGCGATACACAGATGCAAATCGGATGTATGCCACCTTGTCGAGCTTCTTCAGCTCCTTCATGACCAGTTCGCCAATCTTCTCGCTCGGGACTTCCGGTTCGCCCATGGAGAGCAGGCGCGCTTCGATGCGGTCGACCGCAGCATCAATGGCCTCGATGGTGACAGGTCGCTTGCGCAGCGCCAGCTTCATGCTGCCGGCGAGCTTGGCGTGGTCGAACTCGCTGCGGTTGCCGTTGCGCTTGACGATATGCGGCATCTTCAGGTCGATGCGCTCGTAGGTGGTGAAGCGCTTGTCACAGCTCACGCAGCGGCGGCGGCGGCGGACGACGTCACCGTCCTCATTCTCGCGGGTGTCGGTGACCTGGGTGTTGGGGTCGCCGCAGAAGGGGCATTTCATGGCCGGGGGGGGGGGCTCGTGGGCGGAGCGGGCCTCAAGTCGGCACGCGCCCCGCCCCGCAGCTTACTTGCCGTAGACCGGGAACCTGGCGCACAGCTCGGCCACCTGGCCGCGCACGCGCTCGATGACTGCCTGGTCTTCCGGGGCGTCGAGCACGTCGGCGATGAGGTGTGCAATACGCTCGGACTCGATCTCGGTAAAGCCGCGCGTGGTCATCGCCGGCGAGCCGATACGGATGCCCGAGGTGGTGAACGGTTTCTCCGGGTCGTTGGGAATCGAGTTCTTGTTGACCGTGATATGGGCGCTACCCAGCACGGCTTCGGCAGCCTTGCCGGTGATCTTCTTGTTGCGCAGATCAACCAGGAAGACGTGCGATTCGGTGCGACCGGAGATGATGCGCAGGCCGCGCTCCTCTCCCAGTACGCGCGCCATCACGCGCGCGTTGGCGATGACCTGTTCCTGGTAGTTGCGGAACTCGGGTGTCGCCGCTTCCTTGAAGGCTACCGCCTTGGCCGCGATCACGTGCATCAGCGGGCCACCCTGCAGGCCGGGGAAGATCGCAGAGTTGATCGCCTTCTCGTGCTCGGCCTTCATCAGGATGATGCCGCCGCGCGGGCCGCGCAGCGTCTTGTGGGTGGTCGAAGTGACGACGTCGGCGTGCGGCACCGGGTTGGGGTAGAAGCCCGCAGCGATGAGGCCGGCATAGTGTGCCATGTCGACCCAGAAAATGGCGCCGATCTCCTTGGCGATCTTCGCAAAGCGCTCGAAGTCGATGCGCAACGAATAGGCGGAGGCGCCTGCGATGATGATGCGCGGCTTGTGTTCGCGCGCGAGTGCTTCCATCTTGTCGTAGTCGATCTCTTCCTTGTCGTTGAGACCGTAGGCGACAACGTTGAACCACTTGCCGGACATGTTCAGCGGCATGCCGTGGGTGAGGTGGCCGCCTTCGGCCAGGCTCATGCCCATGATGGTGTCGCCCGGCTTGGCGAAGGCCATCAGCACGGCCTGGTTGGCCTGGGAGCCGGAGTTCGGCTGCACGTTCGCGGCCTCGGCGCCGAACAGTGCCTTGAGGCGGTCGATGGCGAGCTGCTCGGCCACATCGACATGCTCGCAGCCGCCGTAGTAACGCTTGCCGGGGTAACCCTCGGCGTACTTGTTGGTGAGCTGGGAGCCTTGAGCCTCCATGACCGCGGTGGAGACGTAGTTTTCGGAGGCGATCAGCTCGATGTGATCTTCCTGACGGCGGTTTTCTGCCTGCACGGCAGCCCAGAGTTCAGGGTCGACCTTGGCGAGGGTGTCTTGCGCGGAGAACATGGGGCGAAGTCTTCAGCGGTTGATTAAAAAGGAATTCTACCATGTGGTGCGCCGCCGCAAGCGAGTGGGCCCGGTGTTCGCTGGTGTGCCCCGGTGCGTCCGCCTCAGGGGTGAGGCAGTTCGTCCATGCTGCTGCCAAGATGGGTCTGGTCTGCCCAGCACTCCAGCCGCCACCCCTGCGTGTCGTGCGCGATCCAGTTGAGCGCCGCGTTCGGAATCGCGAAGTCGCGTGCGGCCTCGAGCGGCTTTCCGGACGCCAGCCGGTGGATGATGTCGAGCACGCCGCCATGGGTGACGACCAGCACTGTCTGCCCTGTGTGGGCGCGCAGGATCGCGTCCATTGCTTGACGCACGCGGGCATCGAACTCGGCCAGGCTCTCGCCGCCGCCGGGGAATGAGTAGGCCGGGTTGCGTCCTTTGAAGTGCCGCCAGACTTCAGGGTGCTGGGCCTCGGCCTCATCATAGGTCCGCCCCTGGAGCACTCCGTAGTGGCGCTCGCGCAGCCCGCTGTGAGGTAGCGGCTGCAGCCCGCAGGCGCTGGCGGCTGCGGCTGCTGTCTGCAGTGCGCGGGCGAGGTCGCTGCTGTACAGCGCGTCGAAGCGGTGCGCGGACAATACGCGGGCCGTGGCGGCCGCCTGGCGGCGACCGGTGTCATTGAGCGGCACGTCGATATGCCCCTGGAGGCGCAGTTCTGCGTTCCAGGGGGTTTCGCCATGGCGTACGAGACAGAAGCGGGTCAGCACGTTCTTACCAACCGTCCTTCTCGCCGCCTTCCTCGCCCCAGCCTCCGCCGCCGCCCGGGGCCTCGATGCGGATGGTGTCGAGGTCGACCTCCACCTTGGCATCGAGATTGCCCGTGACCAACTGCGGGAACGCAATCAGCAGGGCGATCATGATGATCTGGATGATCACGAATGCGACCGAGCCCGCATAGATCTCCTGGGTGCGCACGCCCGGCACGCGCTGCCCCGTGACGCGGTCGATGAAGGAGGATACGGGGGCCACGCTGCGCAGGTAGAAGAGCGCGAAGCCGAAGGGCGGCGTGAGGAAGGAGGTCTGCAGGTTCATCGCGATCAGGACCCCGAACCAGATCAGATCGATGCCAAGCTTGTCGGCGACCGGCGCGAGCAGCGGGATCAGGATGAAGGCGATCTCGAAGAAGTCGAGGAAGAAGCCGAGGAAGAAGATCATCGCATTCACGAACAGCAGAAAGCCGATCTGTCCGCCCGGAAGCTGGTCGAACAGATGCTCGACCCACTGCTTGCCATCGACTGCAGTGAACGTGAAGCTGAACACCGTGGCGCCGATGAGGATGAACATCACGAACACCGACAGCTTTGTCGTAGCTTCGAGCGCCTCTACCAGCTTGCCGAAGCTCAGACGGCGACGGGCGAAAGCCATCAGCAATGCGCCGAGTGCGCCCATCGCACCACCTTCGGTCGGCGTCGCGATGCCGAGGAAGATCGTGCCGAGTACCAGGAAGATCAGCGCCAGCGGGGGCACGAGCACGAAGGTGACGCGTTCGCTGATGCGTGACAGCAGGCCAAGGCCGAGCAGCTTGTTGATGCCGGCCAGAACGAGTGCCAGCGCGGTGCCGAAGGTGAGCGCCACCACCGCAACCTCCTCGCGCCCCGGTGGAACCGCGCTGCCGCTGAGTTGCGGGTAGATCCCGGCGAAGCCGATGGTGGCCAGCGCGATCAGGACGCCGAACACAACCAGTGAGCGAAGGCCCGAACTGCCATCGGGTTGGCGGAACTTGAGCGCCTCGGGCGGCAGGGCAGGCACCAGCTTGGGCCGGAAGATTGCCACGCCGATGATGAACAGGGCGTACATCGACACCAGGATGAAGGCGGGCAGGAAGGCGCCCTTGTACAGGTCTCCGACGCTGCGACCGAGTTGGTCTGCCATCACGATCAACACCAGCGAGGGTGGAATCGCTTGTGCCAACGTGCCGGAGGCCGTGATCGCGCCGCATGCGATCGGCCGGCTGTAGCCGTAGCGCAGCATGATCGGCAGCGAAATCAGGCCCATCGAGATGACCGAGGCCGAGACGACGCCAGTGGTGGCGGCGAGCAGTGCGCCGACGAAGATCACCGCCAGCGCGAGGCCGCCGCGCACTGGGCCGAAGACCTGACCGGCGGTGTCGAGGAGGTCCTCGGCCATGCCGCTACGTTCGAGCACGAGCCCCATCAGGGTGAAAAAGGGGATGGCGAGCAGGATGTCGTTCTGCATGATGCCGAACACCCGCAGCGGCAGGGCCTGGAACAAGGTGCCTGGCAGCAGGCCAAGCTCCATGCCGATGAAGCCGAACAGCAAGCCGCAAGCCGCCAGCGCGAACGCGACCGGAAAGCCCGAAATCAGGAAGAACACGACGGCGCCGAACATGATCGGCGCGAGGTTGGCAGAAATGAACTCGATCATTGTCCGGCCTTGGCTGCAGGTGCGTCGGGTGCAGCGCCGGAGTCGGCGTGCGGGTCATGGGGCAAAGCCATCGGGTCGGTGCCGGCGCCGCGCAGGAAGGCGATGCGCTTGATCAGCTCCGACAGCCCTTGCAGGGCGAGCAGGCCGAAACCGGCGGGAACGAGGGCGTACAGGGGCCAGCGGATGAGGCCGCCAGCGTTCGACGATACCTCGCCGGTCTTGATTGCGGACATCACGATCGGCCAGGCAAAGACAGACAGCAGGTAGCACATCGGCAGCAGGAAGATGACGATTCCGCCGATATCAACCCAGGCGCGTGTACGCGCTGAAAACTTGTTCGACAGCACGTCGATGCGGACATGCGTGTTCTTGAGCAGGGCGTAGCCGCCGCCCAGCATGAAGACCGCCGCATAGAGGTACCACTGGATCTCGAGCATTGCGTTCGAGCCAATGTTGAGCGTCTTACGTACGATGGCATTGCCTGCGCTGATGAGGGTGGCTGCAAGCACGAGCCAGATCAGTGTGCGGCCGACGAGGTTGCTGATCGCATCGATCAGTCTGGATATCTTGAGTAGCGGTCCCATGGCAGGGCAGGCTTTCCTAAGGTGAATGCGTGCCGCGCGGACACGATTCCGCCCTCGTGTCCACGCGGCGCACGAGGGCGGTGATCATCAGGCAACGCCCTGCCGGAGCGGGTCATTGCCTCAGGTGTCGATCAGAGCTTCTGTGCCGCCATGTACTGGTCGTAGCTGCCATCCGCCAGCGGAATCCACTGATACTGGTCGCGCATGAAGCGCTCGTAGTCAGCGAACACCTTGCGCCAGTTGGCGTTGGTGTCGTTCAGTTCCTTGTAGACCTCGTTGCGTGCCTTGAGCGCGGCGTCCATGACTTCGCGCGGGAAGCGCTGCAGCTTGGCGCCTTCGGCGATGAGTTGCTTGAGCGCGGTCGGGTTGCGCGCGTCGTACATGGCCTGCATGTTGACGTGGGCGTGCGATGCCGCAATCTGCACGATCGTCTTGTACTCGGGCGACAGGGCGTTGTAGGCCTTGTCATTGACGTACAGCGAGATCTGCGCACCGCCTTCCCACCAGCCGGGGTAGTAGTAGAACGGAGCGACCTTGTGGAAGCCGAGCTTGAGATCATCGTAGGGGCCGACCCACTCGGTGGCGTCGATGGTGCCGCGCTCGAGCGCCTGATAGATCTCGCCGCCAGGAATGTTCTGCGGTACGCCGCCGAGCTTGCTGACGACGCGGCCGGCGAAGCCGCCGATGCGCATCTTGAGGCCGTTGAGGTCGGCCGGCGTCTTGATTTCCTTGCGGTACCAGCCACCCATCTGCGCGCCGCTGTTGCCCATCGGGAAGTTCACGATGTTGTAGCCGGCGAAGAACTCACGCATGAGCTTGAGGCCGTTGCCGTCGTAGAACCACGCCGTGAGCGAGCGCGAGTTCATGCCGAAGGGGATGGCGGTGTCGATGGCAAAGGTCTCGTCCTTGCCAAAGAAGTAGTAGCCGCAGGTATGGCCGCACTCGACCGTGCCCTGCTGTACGGCATCGACGACGCCGAAGGCCGGCACCAGTTCGCCCGGTGCATGAACCGAGACCTGGAACTTGCCGCCGGAGGCGTCCGATACCAGCTTGGCGAACACGTCGGCCGCGCCGTGGATGGTGTCGAGTGCCTTGGGGAAGCTCGAGGTCAGACGCCAGCGGACTTGTTCCTGTGCGTTGACGATGGCCGGTGCGGTGCCCGAGGCGAGGATGCCGGCAATGCCGGCGCTCTTGATGAATTTGCGACGCTCCATGGTTCCTCCTGTGGAAAAGCCTGTGTTCTGATGGTTCTCGGCTGACGACGATTATATGTAGCGCCTCGGGCGTCGAAAGCACGGAAAACCCTAATCGCCCCTGCGGCCGGGCAGGGCGTCGCCTTCAGCGGCCTGCAACCTTCATGTGCTCGATCAGTACCGAGCCGCACAGTTTGGCGCCGCGCGGCAGTGCATCGTTACCGATGGCGACGATGTTGCGGAACATGTCGCGCAGGTTGCCGGCGATGGTGACTTCCTCCACCGCGTGCTTGATCCGGCCCTTTTCCACCCAGAAGCCCGCCGCGCCGCGCGAGTAGTCTCCGGTCACATAGTTGACGCCGTGGCCGAGCAGCTCGGTGACCAGCAGGCCCTTGTCCATGTGCTTGATCAGGCCTGCGAGGTCCTTGTCGCCGGCCTTGACGATCAGGTTGTGCGAGCCGCCGGCGTTGGCGGTCGTCTGCATGCCGAGCTTGCGTGCCGAGTAGGCGGAAAGGAAGTAGCCGTTGAGTACGCCATCGGTGACGACTTCGCGGTCGCGGGTGGCGACGCCATCGCTGTCGAAGGGGCTGGAGCCGAAGGCGCGTTTGAGGTGGGGGCGCTCGGAGATGCTGACCAGCGGCGAGAAGACCTGCTGGCCAAGGCTGTCGAGCAGGAAGCTCGACTTGCGGTACAGCGAACCGCCGCTCACCGCCTGCACGAAGTTGCCGATCAGCGCCACCGCCAGCGGGGCCTCGAACAGCACCGGCACCTCGCAGGTGCGGATCTTCCGCGCCCCCAGGCGAGCAATGGCGCGTTCGCCGGCGCGGCGGCCGATCTCCTCCGGCGACATCAGCTCGGCCGGGTCGCGGCGCGAGTCGTACCAGTACTCGCGCTGCATCGCGTCGCCCTCGCCGGCGATCACCGAGCACGACAGGCCGTGGCGGGTGGTGGCATAGCCGCCGATGAAGCCGTGGCTGTTGGCCGATACGAAGTGCGACTGCTGGATCGAGGTGTTCGCCCCCTCAGAGTTGCTGATCTGCGGGCTTACCGCGAATGCTGCGTCCTCGCAGCGTCGAGCAAGCACGATCGCCTCATTGACGTCGATCGCCCAGGGGTGGAACAGGTCAAGCTCGGGCATGTCCTTGGCGCGCGCCATCAGTGCCGCATCGGCCAGGCCTGCGCAAGGGTCGGGCGCGGTGAAGCGCGCGATCGACAGCGCCGCGTCGACGGTGGCCTTGAGCGCCTTCCTGGAGAAGTCCGAGGTGCTGGCGTAACCGCGCTGCTGGCCGACGTACACCGTGACGCCGACGCCCTTGTCGCGGTTGTATTCGACGGTGTCGACTTCGCTCTTGCGTACTGCGATCGACTGGCCGAAGCCTTCCGAGACGTCGGTTTCGCACGCCGAGGCGCCGCGCTTTCGGGCGTACTTGAGAATGTCGGTGGCGATATCGGCGAGGTGCGCCTGGGAGAAGGAGAAGCCTTGAGCGGACATGGAGCGGGCCGGGTGCGTGCAAAGGCTATAATCTTAACCCGATCAAGCCAGCCCCCATGTCCGCAATGCGTCCAGATTCGCGCCAGTCCCCCCATCCCGAGTCCGACGACGAGGCCTATGCCGAACCGCCGAGCAAGAGTAGCCGCAAGCGCGAAATGCTGGCCTTGCAGGATCTCGGCGAGCAGCTCGTCGCGCTGTCGGTAGACCAGTTGAAGAAGGTGCCCCTGCCCGAATCGCTGTTCGACGCCATCCGCGCCGCCCAGGGCTTCAAGATGGAAGCGCGCCGTCGCCAGCTGCAGTACATCGGCAAGCTGATGCGCAAGATCGACCCCGAGCCCATCCAGGCCCAGCTCGAAGTCTTCGCCGGCAATTCCGCTGCCGAGGTGGCGAAGATGCACCGCCTCGAACGCCTGCGTGCAGACCTGCTCGAGGACGACAAAGTGATCGGCGTCATCGCCGAGACCTGGCCGGGCGCCGATCTTCAATACCTGCGCACCCTGCGCCGCAACGCGCTCAAGGAGCGCGAGGCCGGCAAGCCGCCCAAGGCCTTCCGCGAGATTTTCCAGGTGCTGCGCCAGTTGCAGCTCCAGGCCGAGGCTGAAACTGAAGCAGAGGGTGCCGGACAGGATGATGCCGACGCGGACGACGGTGCCGAGAGCGGTAGTCACGCTCAATCCTGACCCCACATAAACCCATACCGAGAACTCCTGCATGAGCGAACACATCCGTATCGGCCTGGTGTCGATCAGCGACCGCGCCTCCGAAGGCACCTATGAGGACCAGGGTATTCCGGCCCTGAAGGATTGGCTGGGCAAGGCGCTGAGTTCGCCATGGACCGCCGAGGCTCGCCTGATTCCGGATGATCGTGCCACCATCGAACGTACCCTCGTCGACTTGGCCGATGTGGCCGGCTGCAACCTGATCCTCACCACCGGGGGTACCGGTCCGGCGCCGCGCGACGTCACACCGGAGGCCACGCTGGCCATCGGCGACAAGGAGATGCCGGGCTTCGGCGAGGAGATGCGCCGCATCAGCCTCAACTTCGTGCCCACCGCGATCCTGTCGCGTCAGGTCGCGGTGATCCGCGGCAAGAGCCTCATCATCAACCTGCCCGGCCAGCCCAAGTCGATCCGCGAGACGCTCGAGGGGGTGCGCGACGCGGAAGGCGCGGTGCGCCATGTCGGCATCTTCGCCGCGGTTCCGTACTGCATCGATCTCATCGGTGGGCCCTACATCGAGACCGACGAAGCCGTGGTCAAGGCCTTCCGGCCCAAGCATGCGATCCGTCCCCGGCAGGCCTGAGGCCGACGTGGAGACGGTGGCCGAGCTGTGCTGGGAGGAGCCCGCCGTCGCGCCCGGGGCGTCGGCGGGCTGCACGCCGATCGCTCGCCGCGCACGCTGGCGCTCGGAGAATGGACTGCCGCCGCCGCGCCGGGTGGTCGTCGCCGACGACACGATGAAAGCGGACACCGCCTGGCGTCTGGCCTGCGAGGGTACGGCAGTGCTCTGGCGCGGCGATTACCACAACGCCCGCCAGTTGTTGCAGGCCATGGGGCGCCGCGCCGATTCGCGTCCGCGCAAGCGCACGCAGGCGCCGGCTACGACGGCGGAGGTCTTTCATCTCCACCGCATGGCCCAGGCGCAGCGCGCGCGTACGCTCGGCATGCTGCTGATTCCGGTCGAGGCGGGCGGGCGCATCCCGCTGCGGCGCGCGCCCGACGTCGCTCAGGTGCTGGCCGAGGCGGTCGTGGGCACGCGCGATGCCGATCTGCTCGATGCGCCCTTCGTGATCTCGCTGCGCGAGTTGCTCGGCCTTGTTGGCGCGCACGAATGGCGCAGCAAGGGCGTGACGGTGGCGGCGCTCGGCGCGCTCATCCACCCATGGTATGGCGTGTTCTCGCCGATCCGCGGTGAATATCTCGACCTCGTCGCGCGCGCGCCCTTGCCGGCGAGCACGCTCGCCTTCGATATCGGCACCGGCACAGGCGTGATCGCGGCTGTACTCGCCCGCCGCGGGGTGGCGCGCGTGGTGGCGACCGACCAGGATCCGCGCGCGCTCGGCTGCGCCCGCGACAACCTTGCCCGGCTCGGCGTCGGCGAGCGGGTCGAGGTGGTCGAGGCCGATCTGTTCCCGCCCGGTCGTGCGCCGCTGGTGGTGTGCAATCCGCCCTGGGTGCCGGCCAAGCCGACGGCAGCAATCGAGCGCGCGGTCTACGACCCCGACAGCCGCATGCTGCGCGGCTTCCTCGAGGGCCTCGCCGAGCACCTGACGGCGGACGGTGAGGGCTGGCTGATCCTGTCCGACCTCGCCGAGCACCTCGGCCTGCGCACGCGCGCGCAGCTGCTGGGCTGGATCGAGGGCGCAGGCCTGCGTGTGCTCGGTCGAGAGGACATCCGCCCGCGCCACGCCAAGGCGGCTGACAGTGGCGATGCGCTGCACGCGGCGCGTGCAGCGGAGATCACCTCGCTGTGGCGGCTGGCTATTTCGGCATGATCCGGATCACCGGCCGCTGCAGGTGCTTGGCCGGTGGTGGCACCGACAGCTGACGCTGGCGTTCCTGCTCGCGCCACCAGGCGCGCAGGCCGAGCAGCACGGCGAGCACCAGTGCATACACGAGCGGTTCGAGCACGTCGGCCTTCACCAGCCACCAGAAGTGCAGTACGCCGAGGATGGCGATGCCGTAGGTGGCGCGGTGCAGGGCCTGCCACCTGCGCCCGCCCATGCGGCGGATGGCGAAGGTGTTGGAGGTCGCCGCGAGCGGAATCATCAGCACCAGGGCCGCGAAGCCCACGGTGACGAAGGGGCGCTCGAGGATGTCGCGTGCGATCGCGGGCCAGTCGAGATACAGGTCGAGCCAGATCCAGATTGCAAAATGGCCGAGCGCATAAGCGAAGGCGAACAAGCCCAGCATGCGGCGCAGGCGCAGCAGCCAGTGCAGGCCGCTGAGGCGGCGCAGGGGCGTGACCGCGAGCGTGAGCAGCAGCAGCCGCAGCGCCCAGTCGCCGGTTGCGTGGGTGAGGGTTTCGATCGGGTTGGCGCCGAGGGTGTCGGCCTGCCAGCCGAGGGCGAGCTGCCCTGCGGGGATCAGGCAGAGCACGAAGACGAGCGCCTTGATCGCGTTCAGCGCGAGCGGCGAGGGGGTGCGCAGCATCAGTAGTGCTTCCTCAGGTCCATGCCCTGGTAGAGGCTGGCGACCTGTTCGCCGTAGCCGTTGAACATCAGGGTCGGCCGTCGGCGCAGTTCGCCGATACGGCGCTCGGTAGCCTGGCTCCAGCGCGGATGCGAGACCTCCGGGTTGACGTTCGAGTAGAAGCCGTACTCCTGCGGTGCGGCGCGGTTCCAGGCGGTGGGCGGTTGCTTCTCCGTGAGGCGGATGGTGACAATGGACTTTGCGCTCTTGAAGCCGTACTTCCAGGGCACCACCAGGCGTACCGGGGCTCCGTTCTGGTTGGGCAGGGTCTCGCCATACAGGCCGACCGCGAGCAGGGTGAGCGGATGCAGTGCCTCATCCATGCGCAGGCCCTCGCCATAGGGCCAGTCGAGCACCGGGCGGCGGGTCATGATTTCGCGGTCGTAATGGGTCAGGAACTCGACGTACTTGGCGCTGCCGAGAGGATCGACCTCCTTGAGCAGGGCTGCGAGCGGGAAGCCCACCCAGGGGATCACCATCGACCAGCCTTCGACGCAGCGCATGCGGTAGATGCGCTCCTCGAGCGGCGCGAGCTTGATCAGGTCGTCGATGTCGAAGGTGCGCGGTTTGCCAGCCAGGCCTTCGACGCTCACCGTCCATGGACGCACAGCCATGCGACCCGCGTTACGCGCCGGGTCGTCCTTGCCGGTGCCGAATTCGTAGAAGTTGTTGTAGGTCGTGACCGACTGGTAATCAGTCTTCGCCTCGTCGGTGCTGAGTGCCGACGGTAGGCCGGCGAGGGCCGTATTGGTACTGCTTCGCGCGGCCCGTGCCGGGGATGTCAGTCCGTGCCAGAGCGCGGCGCCGGCGGCAAGGCCGACACCCGAGCGGGTGATGAAGGCGCGCCGGTTTTCGAACAGCCGACGGTCGGTGATTTCGGAATTGAGAATGTCTGAGGGGCGCTTGATGAGCATGAGCGTGGAGGCTGCACGAAAAAACGTTTGTGAAGTGTACGAACAGACGCGCTGAACGACGATCGGTTCAGTGCATCGTTGGCATAGCGGTGGCCGCATGTCGGCTCGGGGTGGTTTCGGCTAGAATCGGGCGCTTCCTTCAGTCAAGACGCCGAGTAGCCGAATGTCCGCCTCCATGAAGATCCACATCGACGACGTCCGCATTCAGGAGATCAAGGAGCTTGTGCCGCCCGCGCACGTGCTGCGTGAGTTTCCGGCCACTCCGAAGTCGGCAGAGGTCGCTTACGAGGCGCGCCAGGCCATCCACCGCATTCTCTACGGCGCGGATGACCGCCTGCTGGTGGTGATCGGGCCGTGCTCCATCCACGATCCCGATGCCGCGATCGAGTACGCCACCCGGCTCAAGACCGAGGCCGAGCGCCTCAAGGACGACCTGCTGGTGGTGATGCGCGTGTATTTCGAGAAGCCGCGCACCACGGTGGGCTGGAAGGGGCTGATCAACGACCCCGGGCTGGACAACAGCTTCCGTATCAACGACGGCGTGCGCCTGGCGCGCAAGCTGCTGTGGGAGGTCAACGAGCTCGGCCTGCCCGCCGGTACCGAGTTCCTTGACATGATCACGCCGCAGTACATCGGCGACCTCATCTCCTGGGGCGCGATCGGTGCGCGCACGACCGAGAGCCAGGTGCACCGCGAGCTTGCCTCCGGCCTGTCCTGTCCGGTTGGCTTCAAGAACGGTACCGATGGCAACCTGCGCATCGCCGTTGATGCGATCAAGGCCGCGCAGGCGCCGCACCACTTCCTGTCGGTAACCAAGGCCGGTCACTCGGCCATCGTGTCGACCCGCGGCAACGAGGACTGCCACGCCATCCTGCGCGGCGGCAAGGAACCCAACTTCGATGCGGCCAGTGTCGAGGCTGCCTCGCGCGAGCTTGCCGGCGCCGGCGTGTGCTCCAAGCTGATGGTCGATTTCTCCCACGCCAACAGCCGCAAGCAGCACCGCCTGCAGATCGAGGTTGCGCGTGACGTGGCCGGGCAGATGGCGGCCGGTGACGATCGCATCATGGGCGTGATGGTCGAGTCCCATCTCAACGAAGGCCGCCAGGACTTGGTGCCGGGCAAGGCGCTCGAGTACGGCAAGAGCATCACCGATGCCTGCATCGGCTGGGAGGATAGTGTCGAGGTGCTCGATATCCTCGCCGAGGCGGTGCGCCAGCGCCGCGTCAAGCGCGCAGCCGAGTTCGAGTGAGCCTCGGTTCCTGACGGCACGACGCGTCCTGCCGTCAGCGGGGCGCACACGTTTACAGTGAGCGGGCGGAGTCGGGGCCATGGCCTTGCTTGAGCCGCGGCTGCGCAAGATCATCCATTGCGATTGCGACTGCTTCTATGCCGCGATCGAGATGCGCGACGACCCCGCGCTCGTCGGCCGGCCGGTGGCCGTTGGCGGGCGCGCCGAGACGCGCGGTGTGATCGCCACCTGCAACTACGAGGCGCGCGCCTTCGGTGTGCATTCGGCAATGCCGACGGCGCGCGCGCTGCAACGCTGTCCCCAGCTCATCCTGCTGGCGCCGGATTTCGAGCGCTATCGCGCAGCCTCGCGCCAGATCCTCGCCATCTATCGCGACTACACCCCGCTGGTCGAGCCCCTGTCGCTGGACGAAGCCTACCTGGATGTGAGTGGCGTCGAGCGCTGCCGGGGCTCTGCCACGCTGATGGCGCAGGAGATCCGGGCGCGCATCCATGCCGAGGTCGGTATTACCGCCTCAGCGGGCATCGCGCCCAACAAGTTCATCGCCAAGGTGGCGAGTGACTGGAATAAGCCCGACGGGCAGTTCGTGGTGCGGCCCGAAGAGGTGGATGCGTTCGTTGCAGCGCTGCCGGTGAAGAAGATCTTCGGCGTTGGCAAGGTCACCGCGGAGAAGCTCAGCCGGCTTGGCGTGAATACCTGTGGCGAGCTGCGGGCCTGGAGCGCGGCCGAGCTGACCCGTGAGTTCGGCAGCTTTGGCGCCAGCCTCTACCGGCTGTGCCGGGGCATCGACGAGCGCCCGGTGCAGCCCGACCGGGTGCGCAAGTCGCTGTCGGTGGAGACCACCTATACGCCGGACCTGCGCGATCTGGCCTCGTGCCGGAGCGCGTTGCTGGCGCTGCTGGAGGACTTTCGCCGCCGCTTCGAGCGGGCACAGGACCGGCCTCCGGTCCACAAGGCCTTCGTCAAGGTGAGGTTCGCCGACTTCAGCCGCACCACGGCGGAGTGCGTCAGTAGTGCGCCCGATGAGGGCGTTTGGCTGCGGCTGCTGGACGAAGCTCACGCCCGCAGCCCGCTGGCGGTGCGCCTGCTCGGGGTCGGCGTGCGTTTTGCGGCCGAGGCCGCGGACCCTGGCCCGGCACAGATCCCGCTTTTCGACCCTGCGCCGGGCGGATGAACGTCAGGCGTTCTTGCGCTTCTGCCACAGCACGTCGCCGCGGCCGCCGGCGCGGTTGAGCACGCGGCCGAGCACGAACAGCAGATCAGACAGGCGGTTGAGGTACTGGCGCGGGGCGTCATTGACCGCTTCTTCCAGTGCCAGCGCCACCAGCGCGCGTTCGGCGCGACGGCACACGGTGCGGGCGTGGTGGGCGTAGGCCGCAGCGCGGGTGCCACCGGGCAGGATGAAGTCCTTGAGCGGCTCGAGGTCGTCGTTGAAGCGGTCGAGCTCCTCTTCGAGGTGGGTCACCTGCTTGTCGGTGATCATGCTCATGCCCGGGATGCAGACCTCGCCGCCGAGATCGAAGAGGTCGTGCTGCACGTTGGTGAGCAGGGCGCGCACCTCCTCGGGAAGCTCCTCGCACAGTAGCAGGCCGATGATGGCGTTGGTCTCGTCCACCTCGCCCAGGGCATGGATGCGCAGGCTGTTCTTGGAGACGCGCTTGCCGTCGCCCAGGCCGGTGGTGCCGGCGTCGCCGGTACGGGTGTAGATCTTGGAGAGGCGGTTACCCATGGTGTGCTCGTGTCCCGTGGTTGGTTGACGTAAGCGTCAATTATAGGCGCCGCTTGCGCCTGCATGCCATGCGCTGAAATTGACTTGTTGCCGGGCGAGGACGTAGCATGCAATACGTTGTGTATTACAAAAATGGCAAGGAGCCGACACGATGACCCTGTCGATCCGTCTCGACCCCGAACTCGAGTCCGAACTCGCGCGTGCTGCGGCGCAGACCGGGCGCAGCAAGAGCGAACTGGTGAAGGCCAGCTTGCGGGAGTATCTCGCCCGCGTCGCGCCGCGCAAGACACCGTATGAACTCGGTAAGGATCTTTTCGGAGGCCCCGACGCAGGACCGGGCGACCTCGCCGAACGCCGCAAGGACTATCTCTCGGAGTCGCTGCGTGCGAAGCATGATCGTTGACGCGGGTCCGCTGCTGGCATTGTTCAACCCGGCCGACCGACACCATCAGGCATGCGTGTCCTTCCTGCGCGGCAACGAGGTTTCGCTGGTGACGACCTGGCCCGTGCTGACCGAGGTCATGCATCTGCTGCGCTACAGTGTGGACGCGCAGTTGCGCCTGCTGAGCTGGATCGATCGCGGCGGGCTGGCGATCGTCGAACTGGAGCAAGGTTGCGTTGGCGCCATCGCCGCCCTGATGGACAAGTACCGTGACCGTCCGATGGATCTCGCAGACGCCTCTGTCGTGCAGCTTTCCACACAGAGTGGCTGTCGCGAGGTGCTGTCGATCGACAGCGACTTCGACGTTTACCGGCTGCCGGATGGCGCCTGGCTCAACAACCCGCTGCGCGACAATAAGCATTGAATTGCGCCCCGCGCGCGCAACCGAAGAACACGGCTTGAACTTCTCTCATATCTGGACCCTTCATGAAATCCGCTGAAATCCGCGACGCCTTCCTCAAATTCTTCGAGTCCAAGGGCCACCAGATCGTGGCCTCGAGTTCGCTCGTACCACACGAAGACCCGACGCTGCTGTTTACCAACGCCGGGATGAACCAGTTCAAGGATGTGTTCCTCGGCTTCGACAAGCGTGCCTACACGCGCGCCACCACCTCGCAGAAGTGCGTGCGCGCCGGCGGCAAGCACAACGACCTCGAGAACGTCGGCTATACCGCGCGCCACCACACCTTTTTCGAGATGCTGGGCAACTTCAGCTTCGGCGACTACTTCAAGCGCGATGCGATTTCGTACGCCTGGGAGCTGCTCACCGAGGTCTTCAAGCTGCCCAAGGACAAGCTCTGGGTCACCGTGTATGCCGAGGACGATGAGGCCTACGACATCTGGACCAAGGAAGTCGGCGTGCCCGCCGAGCGCGTGATCCGCATCGGCGACAACAAGGGCGCGCGCTACGCCTCGGACAACTTCTGGATGATGGGCGATACGGGGCCTTGCGGTCCGTGCACCGAGATCTTCTACGACCACGGCGAGCACATCTGGGGCGGCCCCCCGGGATCGCCCGAGGAAGACGGCGACCGCTACATCGAGATCTGGAACAACGTGTTCATGCAGTTCAACCGCGATGAGCAGGGCGTGATGCATCCGCTGCCCAAGCCCTCGGTGGACACCGGCATGGGTCTGGAGCGCATCTCGGCGGTGCTGCAGGGCGTGCACGCCAACTACGAGATCGACCTGTTCCAGGCGTTGATCAAGGCCGCTGCCCGCGAAACCTCATCTGCCAATAAACCGGCCGACATGGACTCGCCGTCGCTGAAGGTGCTGGCCGACCACATCCGTGCCTGTTCCTTCCTGATCGCCGATGGCGTGATCCCGGGCAACGAAGGTCGCGGCTACGTGCTGCGTCGCATCATCCGCCGTGCGATCCGCCACGGTTACAAGCTTGGCGCGCGCGCCGCCTTCTTCCACAAGATGGTGCCAGACCTCGTCGGCGAGATGGGCAGCGCCTATCCCGAGCTCAAGGACGGCGAGCGCCGCATCGTGGACGTGCTGCGCCAGGAAGAAGAGCGCTTCTTCGCCACCATCGAGAACGGCATGGCGATCGTCGAGGCCGAGCTCGCGGCGATGGAGGCCGCGGGCAAGAAGGTCTTCGACGGCAACACCGCTTTCAAGCTGCACGACACCTACGGCTTCCCGCTCGACCTCACCGCGGACATCTGCCGAGAGCGTGATGTGACCGTCGATGCCCTCGCCTTCGACGCCGCGATGGCACGCCAGAAGGAGCAGGCGCGTGCCGCAGGCAAGTTCAAGATGGCGGCCAACCTGGACTACGACGGCCCCGAGACCGCCTTCCACGGCTACACGCTGCTGGAGGAGAAGGGCAACATCCTCGCGCTGTACAAGGATGGCGCACCGGTCAATGAGCTGCTCGAGGGCGAGATGGGGGTGGTGGTGCTCGACCACACGCCGTTCTACGCCGAATCCGGCGGCCAGGTCGGCGACCGCGGCGAGCTGCGCGGCGGCGCAGGCATCTTCGGTGTGGAAGATACGCAGAAGATCCAGGCCGCGGTGTTCGGCCACCACGGCGTGGTGCGCACCGGCAGGCTGTCGGTGGGCCAGGGCGTGAGCGCCCGGGTGGACGTGGCCGCACGAGCCGCCACTGCGCGCAACCATTCGGTCACCCACATCATGCACAAGGCCCTGCGCGAGGTGCTCGGCGCCCACGTGCAGCAGAAGGGCTCGCTGGTGGACCCCGACAAGACCCGCTTCGACTTCGCCCATACTGCGCCGATGACGGCCGAGGAGATCCGTGAGGTCGAGGAGTTGGTGAACCGTGAGGTCCTCGCCAACACCGACACCCGCGCCGAGGTGATGGCGCTGGAAGCAGCGCAGAAGTCCGGCGCGATGATGCTGTTCGGCGAGAAGTACGCCGACGAGGTGCGCGTGCTGTCGATCGGCAGCTCCAAGGAGTTGTGTGGCGGGACCCATGTCGAGCGTACTGGCGACATCGGCCTGTTCAAGATCGTCGGCGAGGGCGGCGTCGCCGCCGGCATCCGCCGTGTGGAGGCGATCACCGGTGAGAACGCGCTGCGCTACACCCAGGAGCAGGAGCGTCGTGTGCAGGGCATGTCCGCACTGCTCAAGGTCCAGCCCGACGAGGTCGCCGAGCGCGTCGCCGGCATTCTCGACAACGTACGCGCGCTGGAGAAGGAACTCGCCCGCCTCAAGGGCAAGCTTGCCGCCAGCCAGGGTGACGAGCTGGTGAGCCAGGCGGTGGAGCTTGGCGGCCTCAAGGTGCTCGCCGCGATGCTCGAAGGCGCTGACGTGCCGACCTTGCGCGACACCATGGACAAGCTCAAGGACAAGCTCAAGTCGGCCGCGATCGTGCTGGCGAGCGTGGGCGAGGGCAAGGTCAGCCTGATTGCCGGTGTCACTGCCGACCAGACCGCCAAGGTCAAGGCCGGCGAGCTGGTCAACTTTGTCGCCCAGCAGGTCGGCGGCAAGGGCGGCGGCCGTCCCGACATGGCCCAGGCCGGCGGCACCCAGCCGGAGAACCTGCCGGCGGCGCTGGCGGCGGTGAAGGACTGGGTGGCGGCGAAGCTCTGAGCGGCTTCGCACGGTAAGGCACGGGCAGCGTCATCGCCGCCCGTGCAACACGTCATGCGCCGTACTTGCGTGCCAGCGTGTCGTGCAGGGCGACGAACTCTTGCGACAGCTTGTGCTTGGGATCGAGGTGGACCATCGGTTTGGCCTGCTCGTGCGATTCCTTGATCTTCACCGAAGCCGACAGGTAGGGCTGCAACACGGGCAGACCTTCATCGATGAGTTCCTGCACCACCTTTTGCGGCAGGGTGGCGCGCGGCTGGAACTGGTTGACCACGATGCCCTCGACCTGCAGGTTGCGGTTGTGGTCGGACTTGATCTCCTGCACGTTCTCGAGCAGCGAGTACAGGGCCTTGCGCGAAAACTCGTCGCAGTCGAAGGGGATCAGGCAGGCGTCGGCCGCGATCAGCGCCGAACGGGTGAAGAAGTTGAGCGCGGGCGGCGTGTCGATGTAGACGCAGTCGAAGTCCTTTGCCAGCTCTTCGAGCGCATCGCGCAGCTTGTAGATCTTGTAGCGCGACTCGAGTTTGGACTGCAGCTCCTCGAGTTGCGGATGCGAGGGCATCACGTGCAGGCCCTCGAAAGGGGTGGCGACGATGAAGTCCTCGGTACCGCGCGGGTTGAGCTTGAAGTTGAGCGTCTGGTCGAAGAAATCCGCCAGTGTGGCTTCGAGGTCCTCGCCATTCGCGCCGAGGAGGTATTGGGTCGAGTTGCCTTGCGGGTCGAGGTCCACGACGAGGGTGCGCTTGCCCTGTTGCGCGCTGATCGCCGCCAGGTTGCAGGTGATGGTGGATTTGCCGACTCCGCCCTTCTGATTGAACACCACTCGCCGCATGCCTTTCTCCCCCTGTTCGTATGCGCCACGCCCTGCCTGCGGCGCGTCCGGAGCCCGCATTCTGCCAAAAACGGCCGCTGGCGGGGTGTGTGGCGGTGTCCATCGCCGTCGTGATGCGCCAGATCAGTCCGGCGCGATGCCAAATGGGGGCGGCTGCGCTAAACTTCCGCGACGTCAATCGAGGTCGTTCCTGCGCCGCTCGACGCGCAGCCACAAAAACAATTCCGCTTTTCCGAGAACATCCCGAACGATGCCCACGCAGCGCGACCGTCCCGGTCCGCTGTCGCCCCGCGGGCGAAGTGCTCGCCCGCGTTTCAGACACGACATACCTCAAGACTCGCAGAGGGGAGAACATGGACCAGGATTTCATCGCCGCCGCACTCGACTATCACCGCTCGCCGACACGCGGCAAGATTTCAGTCGTGCCCACCAAGGGGCTCACCAACCAGCGTGACCTCGCGCTTGCCTATTCGCCCGGCGTGGCGGCAGCCTGCGACGCCATCGTTGCCGATCCTGCGGAGGCCTTCGAACTCACCAGCCGTGGCAATCTGGTTGCGGTGGTCACCAACGGTACAGCGGTGCTCGGCCTGGGCAACATCGGGCCGCTGGCCTCGAAGCCGGTCATGGAGGGCAAGGGCTGCCTGTTCAAGAAGTTCGCCAATATCGACGTCTTCGATATCGAACTGGCAGAGAACGATCCCGACAAGCTGATCGAGATCATCGCCGCGCTCGAGCCCACGTTGGGCGGTATCAATCTCGAGGACATCAAGGCGCCCGAGTGCTTCTATATCGAGCAGAAGCTGCGCGAGCGCATGAAGATCCCGGTCTTCCATGACGACCAGCACGGCACCGCCATCATCTCTGCCGCGGGCCTGCTCAATGGCCTCAAGGTCATCGGCAAGGACATCGACAAGGTCAAGCTGGTGTGCTCGGGTGCCGGCGCGGCGGCGATCGCCTGCCTCGACCTGATGGTCAGCCTCGGTCTGAAGCGCGAGAACATCTTCGTCTGCGACTCCAAGGGGGTGATCTTCGTGGGCCGCGAGGCCAACATGGAGCCGACCAAGGCGCGCTACGCCCAGACGACCGATGCGCGCACGCTGGGCGATGCGATCGTCGGCGCCGACGTCTTCCTTGGCCTGTCAACCGCCGGTGTGCTCAAGCCCGAGATGGTCGCGAAGATGGCCGACCAGCCGCTGATCTTCGCGCTCGCCAACCCGAACCCCGAGATCCTGCCGGCCGACGCCAAGGCCGTGCGTCCGGACTGCATCGTCGCTACCGGCCGTTCGGACTTCCCGAACCAGGTCAATAACGTGCTGTGCTTCCCCTTCATCTTCCGTGGTGCGCTGGATGTGGGCGCGACCACGATCAACGAGGAGATGAAGCTCGCCTGCGTGAAGGCGATCGCCGAACTGGCCGAAGCCGAGGCCAGCGACATCGTCGCCAGCGCCTACGGTGGCCAGGAGCTGAGCTTCGGCCCCGAGTACATCATCCCCAAGCCCTTCGATCCGCGCCTGATCGTCAAGATCGCCCCCGCGGTGGCGAGGGCGGCGATGGACTCGGGCGTGGCGACCAAGCCGATCGAGGATTTCGACGCCTACGTCACCAGCCTCAACGCCTTCGTCTATCAGTCCGGCATCGTCATGAAGCCCGTGTTCTCGGCGGCCAAGGCCGTGCCGCCCGAGCAAAAGCGCGTGATCTACTGCGAGGGTGAGGACGAGCGCGTGTTGCACGCAGTGCGCGTGGTGCTCGACGAAGGCCTGGCGCGCCCGATCCTGATCGGCCGTCCCGAGGTCATCGAGATGCGCATCAAGAAGATCGGCCTCAACCTCCGGCCCGAGCGCGACTTCGAGATCGTCAATCCGGAATCCGATCCGCGCTACCGCGAACTGTGGAACGAGTACTACCGGTTGATGAAGCGCGACGGCGTGACGCCCGACCTCGCCAAGGCCAAGATCCGCCGCGATACCACCCTGATCGGCGCCATGCTGCTGCGCCGCGGGGACGCCGACGCGATGGTGTGCGGCACCTTCGGTACCTACGATTACCATCTCAAGCAGGTGGAGGACGTCATTGGCCTCGCGCCGGGCGCCAAGCAGTTCGCAGCGATGAACCTGCTGCTGCTGTCCAAGCGCATGCTGGCGATCACCGATACCTACGTCAATGAGAATCCGAGCGCCGCAGAGGTGGCCGAGATTGCCCGCATGGCTGCTGAAGAGCTGAGCCGTTTTGGCATCGAGCCGAGCGTGGCGCTGCTGTCGCACTCCAACTTTGGCAGCTCGGGCTCGGCCTCGGCACGCAAGATGCGCGAAGCCTGCGAGATCCTGCGTGCGACCGTGCCTGGCCTGAATGTCGATGGCGAGATGCACGGCGATGCCGCGCTCTCCGAAGAGATTCGCGACAAGCTGCACCCGGACTCCGACCTGAAGGGGGAAGCCAACCTGCTGGTGATGCCCAACCTCGACGCCGCCAACATCTCCTTCAACCTGATGAAGATGGCGAATGGCGATGGCGTGTCGGTTGGGCCGATCCTGCTCGGGGCGGCGAAGTCGGTGCACATCGTGACGCCGTCGGCGACCGTGCGCCGGCTGGTGAACATGACAGCGCTCGCCGTAGTGGATGCCAAGGAGTCGCGCAACGCCAGAGCTTGATTCGGGCGGGTGCTTTTGATGTGGGCGCAGGCGTCGCCCATGACATGGGGTGGCCGCGCGAGCGGCTGCCCCACATCGTTTCAAGGGAGCATGCGGTCTTGATTGTATTGCCTGATCTTCTGTCGCGTCCGCTCTGTGTGGTCGGGGCGGCGCTGTTGCTTGCCTTCTCGGCACCCGTGCAGGCTGGCGATTGGTTGCTCGCGGCGACCGACACACGAGTCGTTCCCGGCCAACGCTTCGAGGTCGTCGTCGTCGCTGCGGGTAGCTCGGCACAGTGGCCGGATCGACTGCCGGCGCGTATCGAGCTGCCCGGCGGCTCGCCCCAGGTCGCGATCGAACTCGTGGCCATGGCCGCGGCTCCAGGGGCTGCGGGCCAGCGGCGCTACTTTGCGCGCTGGCCGATGGAGGTCAATGGCGTGGTCACGCTGGCCCTGGCTGACCAGCCGCAGGCGCGTTTGCTGCTGGCCGCCGCCGCAACGACCGCCACCGATTCAGCGGAGCTTTCGCCGGCGGGCGCACTCGAGCAGATGGCGCCCGTTGCCAGGATGGCTGCCGGCACGCCGCCGGTCGAGCCGTCGGGCCTCGCCTTCCATGAGCCGATGTACTTCCTGGTCGGTGGCAGGGACCCCGTGTCGGCGCGTTTTCAGTTCAGCTTCAAGTACCGCATCTTCGCCGAGCGGGGCATCGTCGGCGAGAATATCCCGGTGGCGACAGGGCTGTACTTCGGCTTCACACAGACCTCCTTGTGGGATCTGCAGTCCGAATCCAAGCCCTTTCGCGACTCGAGCTTCCGGCCAACGCTGTTCTACAGCGTCGCAGCGACAGACGCCGAGGATCGCCTCGCGCTGACCTTGTCCGGCGGCTACGAACATGAGTCGAACGGCGAGGAGGACACGCCGTCGCGCAGTATCGACCTCCTGTTCCTGCGCGCCGAGGGGCGTTACCTGTTTGCCGACGGACGCACCTATCTCGGTGTGGCGCCAAAGCTGTGGACTTATCTCGATCGTGACGACAACCCGGATATCGCTCGCTACCGTGGCCATGGCGAGCTCGCACTGCGTCTCGGGCGCGATGACGGCTTGCTGTTCTCCGCACTGGTCCGGCGCGGGACTGCCGGCAAGATCGGTACGCAGTACGACCTGTCCTACCCCATCCGGCGCAGCGTGTTTTCCGGTGTGGGCGCATTCGTGCACCTGCAGGCCTACAGAGGGTACGGCGAGACCCTGCTCGAGTACGACGAGAAGAAGGACCCACAGTACCGACTGGGGATTTCGCTGGTACGCTGAGCGCCACCATGAGGAGCCGCCCATCTGGGCGGGCAACGACAAAGAGGAGATCACGCATGAGCCACGCGATTCGTTTTCACCGCACCGGCGGCCCCGAAGTCCTGCAGTGGGAGGCGGTTGTGTTGCCGCCTCCGGCGGCGGGCGAGGTGCGGCTGCGCCACCACGCGGTTGGACTCAACTTCATCGATACCTATCATCGCAGCGGGCTCTATCCGCTTGCGCTGCCCTCCGGTCTGGGCATGGAGGCGGCGGGCGTGGTCGAGGCGGTGGGCGAGGGCGTTACCGAGGTGAAGGCAGGCGACCGCGTGGCCTACACCAACGGCCCGCTCGATGCCTATTCCGAGCAGCGCAACATCCCGGCGCGCTTCCTGGTACCGCTGCCCGACGACATCTCCTTCGAGCAGGGCGCGGCGATGATGCTGCAGGGGATCACCGCACACTACCTGCTGCATTCGACCTACCCGCTGAAGGCCGGCGAGACGATCCTGGTGCATGCGGCCGCGGGCGGCGTGGGCTCGATCCTCGTACAGTGGGCCAAGCTGCTCGGCGCCACCGTGATCGGCACGGTGGGCAATGACGACAAGGCGGCGCGCGCGCTGGCACTTGGTTGCGACCACGTCATCGTCTATGCGCGCGAGCGCTTTCCCGAGCGCGTGCGCGAACTGACCGCGGGTAGGGGCGTGGCCGTGGTCTATGACTCGGTCGGACGCGACACCTTCCTCGACTCGGTGTCCTGCCTGCAGCGGCGCGGTACCATGGTGAGCTATGGCAATGCCACCGGGCCGGTTGCGCCGTTCGACTGCGCGCTGTTGCACAAGTCGGGCTCGGTGTTCGTGACCCGCCCCGGTCTGCCCGACTACATCGCCACGCGCGAGGAGCTGCTCGAGCGTGCAGCAGCGCTGTTCGAGGTGGTGCGCGGCGGCAAGGTCCGGATCGAGATCATGCAGCGCTTTGCGCTCAAGGATGCCGCACAGGCGCATCGTGAGCTCGAAGGGCGTAGAACGACCGGTTCCACGGTGCTGCTGCCCTGAGTACGGGCGAGGGGGCGGGTCGGGTAGAATTGGCGCCATGAATTCCGCAGCCAGTTCCCCGGGCGAGTCGAGCCTCGCCCCCAGCGCTCCGCGCTTCGTCCACCTCCGCCTGCACTCCGAATACTCGATCACCGACGGTATCGTCCAGCTCGACCAGGCGATCGCCGTCGCCGCGGCCGATGGCATGCCGGCGCTCGGCATGTCCGATCTTGCCAACCTGTTCGGCATGGTCAAGTTCTACAAGGGTGCGCGTGGCAAGGGCATCAAGCCGATCATCGGCGTAGATGCCTGGATCCAGAACGAAGCCGAGCGCGACAAGCCGCAGCGCGTGCTGCTCATCTGCAAGAGCCGTGCAGGCTACGGTCAGCTGTGCGAGCTGCTGACGCGCGCCTATCTGGAGAACAAGCACCGCGGCCGTGCCGAGATGCGTCGTGCGTGGTTCGAGGGCGGTGCAGCGAGCGAACTGTTGTGCCTGTCAGGTGCGATGAGCGGCGACATCGGCGCCGCCATCGCTGCCGGCAACCGCGACCTTGCCGAGCAACTCGCGGCCGACTGGGCCCGCCTCTTCCCGGGTGCGTTCTACATCGAGGTCCAGCGCGCCGGCCATCCCGGCACCGAAGCATACATACGCCATGCGGTGGACATCGCCGGGCGGCTCGGACTGCCGGTGGTGGCGACCCACCCGGTGCAGTTCCTCAAGCGCGAGGACTTCCGCGCCCACGAGGCGCGCGTGTGCATTGCCCAGGGCTATGTGCTCGCCGACAAGCGCAGGCCGCGCGACTTCACCGAGGAGCAGTACCTCAAGAGCCAGGCCGAAATGTGCGAGCTCTTCGCCGACCTCCCCGAGGCGCTCGAGAACGCGGTCGAGATCGCACGCCGCTGCTCGCTCACGGTACAGCTGGGCAAGAACTTCCTGCCGCTGTTCCCGACCCCCGAGGGCATGACGCTGGACGACTTTCTCGTCCACGAGGCCAAGGCCGGCCTCGAGCGGCGCCTCGCCCAGCTCTACCCCCATCCCGAAGAACGCGAGAAGCAGCGTCCGCGCTATGAGGAGCGGCTCAAGTTCGAGACCGACACCATCATCCAGATGGGTTTTCCGGGCTACTTCCTGATCGTTGCCGACTTCATTCGCTGGGGCAAGAAGAACGGCGTGCCGGTCGGTCCGGGCCGCGGCTCGGGCGCGGGTTCGCTGGTGGCCTATTCGCTCGACATCACCGACCTCGACCCGCTCGAGTACGCGCTGCTGTTCGAGCGCTTCCTGAACCCGGAGCGGGTGTCGATGCCCGACTTCGACATCGACTTCTGCCAGGACAACCGCTACCGCGTCATCGAGTACGTGCGCGAGCGCTACGGCAAGGACGCAGTCAGCCAGATCGCCACCTTCGGCACCATGGCATCGAAGGCGGTGGTGCGTGACGTGGGCCGTGTGCTCGACCTGCCCTACGGCCTGTGCGACCGCCTGTCCAAGCTGATCCCGATCGAGGGCGCCAAGCCCGTCTCGCTGAACAAAGCCTACGAGATGGAGCCGCAGATCGGCGAGATGATGAAGGACGGCAACGACGGCGAGGCCATCCAGACCTTGTGGGGCCTGGCGCAGCCGCTCGAGGGCCTGTCCCGCAACGTCGGCATGCACGCCGGCGGCGTGCTGATCGCGCCAGGCAAGCTCACCGACTTCTGCCCGCTCTACATCGCCGACGGCGATGACGCCACGCCGGTTTCCCAGTTCGACAAGGACGACGTCGAAGCCGTCGGCCTGGTCAAGTTCGACTTCCTCGGCCTGCGCAACCTCACCATCATCGAGCTCGCGCTGGAGTACATCGAGCGCATGACGGGGAACCGCCCCGACCTCATGAGCCTGGGCTTCGAGGACCCCGCCGCCTACCAGATCCTGAAGGACGCCAACACCACGGCGATCTTCCAGGTCGAATCGGACGGCATGAAGAAGCTGCTCAAGAAGCTCGCGCCCGACCGCTTCGAGGACATCATCGCGGTGCTCGCGCTCTACCGCCCCGGTCCGCTCGGCTCGGGCATGGTGGATGACTTCATCCTGCGCAAGAAGGGCCAGCAGGAGATCGACTACTTCCACCCCGACCTGAAAGCCTGCCTGGAACCGACCTACGGCGTCATCGTGTACCAGGAACAGGTGATGCAGATCTCGCAGATCATCGGCGGCTACACCCTGGGCGGCGCCGACATGCTGCGTCGCGCGATGGGCAAGAAGAAGGCCGATGAGATGGCCAAGCATCGCGCCACCATTGCCGAGGGCGCCAAGCACAAGGGCTACGACCCGGCGCTCGCCGAGCAACTCTTCGACCTGATGACCAAGTTCGCGGAGTACGGCTTCAACAAGTCGCACACCGCCGCCTACGCGGTCGTCACCTACCACACTGCCTGGCTCAAGGCGCACCACTGCGCTGCCTTCATGGCGGCGACGATGTCGTCCGACCTGGACAATACCGACACCGTCAAGATCTTCTACGAGGATACGGTCGCCAACGGCATCGCGGTGTTGCCGCCGGACGTGAACGAATCCGACTACCGCTTCGTGCCGGTGGACCGCAAGACCATCCGCTACGGCCTGGGTGCGGTGAAGGGCGTGGGTGAGCCAGCGGTGCGGGCGATCCTCGCGGCGCGCGAGAAAGCGGGTGTTTTCCGCGACCTGTTCGATTTTTGCGAGCGCGTCGACCGCCGCATGGTGAACCGCCGCGTCATCGAGGCGCTCATCCGCGCTGGCGCAATGGACACGTTGTCAGGCCACCAGGGCCTGGACCGCGCCCAGCTGATGGCCACCGTGGCACTGGCGATGGAAGCTGCCGAGCAGGCGGCGGCCAACGCCATGCAGGGAGGCCTTTTCGACCTGATGCCGGAGGCTGCGGGTGCGGCGCCCGAGTTCGCCAGGATCCGCCCCTGGACCGAGCGCGAGCGGCTCAAGGAGGAGAAGCTTGCGATCGGCTTCTTCCTCTCCGGCCACCCATTCAATGCCTTCAAGTCCGAGGTGCGTCGCTTCGTCCGCCGCACGCTGGCCCAGCTCGAGCCCTCGCGCGACCTGACCATGCTCGCCGGCGTTGTGATGGAGCAGCGCACCAAGGTTGGCAACCGCGGCAAGATGGCCTTCATTCTGCTCGATGATGGCACCCAGCCGCGCGAGGTCACGGTGTACTCCGAGGTTCTGGAGGCCAGCCGCGGCAAGATCGTCACCGACGAGGTGCTGGTGGTCGAGGCCAAGGTGAGCAACGACGACTTCTCCGGCGGGCTGCGCATCAACGCCGACCGCCTGCTCACGCTTGGCGAGGCGCGCAGCCGCTTCGCGCGCGCGCTGGCTTTGCGCATCAACGGCGAGGCCGCAGCGAGCGGAGGCCCCCTCGCTGCGGCGGGCAAACTGCAGACCCTGCTCGAGCCCTTCCGTGACGGCGGCTGTCCGATTCGCGTGCGTTACCGCAATGCTGCGGCCGAGGCCGAACTGCCCTTGGGCGAGGCGTGGCGCGTCAGGCTCGAGGACGCCTTGCTCGAGAGTCTGCGCGAGTGGCTGCCACCCGAGGCCGTCGAGGTGGTTTACCCGGCGTGAGCATTGCCACCGCGTTGTTCAGGCATAGGCCAGCTCCGGTTCCTTGCCGCTGAGTTGCTGGGCACGGATCAGCGCTGCGGTGAGGTTGTCGGTGACGTTTCCGTCGCCAAGCTGGTCCAGGAAGCCCGAGCGGAAAACCAGCGAGCCCGGCTGCGCGTTCAGGCCGCAGAGCACCAGGTAGGCGCCGCGTTTGCCGAGGTTGCGATGCAGGGTCTGCAGGATGTCCAGGCCGGTGGTGTCGATGCTGATGACCTTGTCCATGTCCAGAATGACCACGTCGGGATGTCCATCCTGCATCAGCAGCAGGTTCTCGAGCTTGTTGGCGGCGCCGAAGAACAGGCTGCCGAACATCTTGTAGGCGAGAATGCGTGGCGTACCGTCTGTACGTTCGACTGCACCTGCACCGTAGTAGTCCTCGAGTGCCACGCGCTCGATACGGGTGAGATCCGACATCCGGTAGATGAAGAACAGGCTCGCCAGCACCATGCCGATCTCGACTGCCAGCGTGAGGTCGAACAGCACGGTGATGAAGAAGGTGCCGAGCAGGATGGTGCGGTACTGCAGCGAGTAGCGTGTCAGCTCGCCAGGTGCGAAGGCGTGCCATTCGCCCATGTTGATGGCGACCACCACTACGATGGCCGACAGCGTGGCGAGCGGGATGTGGCTGGCCAGGGGGGCGAGTGCGAGCACGATCGCCAGCAGCACGCCGGCATGGATCACGCCTGCGATCGGAGTGCGGCCGCCGCTGCGGATATTGGTGGCGGTGCGCGCGATGGCGCCGGTGGCGGCGAAGCCGCCGAACAGCGGCGCGGCGACGTTGGCGATGCCTTGTGCCATCAACTCCTGATTGGGGTCGTGGCGGTCGTCGATCTGGCTGTCGGCAACGCGGGCCGACAGCAGCGACTCGATGGCGCCGAGTAGCGCAATGGTGAGTGCCGGTGTGATCAGCTTGCCCAGCGTGCCCAGGCTGAGTTCGGGCAGGCCGAAGCTGGGGATCTCCTGCGGAATGCCGCCGAAGCGGCTGCCGATGGTGTCGACCGGCAGGGCGAACAGGGCATTGACTGCCGTCATGACGATCAGCACTGCCAGTGGGCCGGGCAGGCGGCGCATCCAGGCAGAGCGTGCAGCCTGCCGGTTCCAGCCCACCAGAATGACGAGCGAGGCGGTGGCGACGGCGACAGTGGCAGGGTCGATGCTCGGCAGCGCGCTCCACAGCGCCGCCATCTTGGCGAAGAACTCACCCGGCAGATTGTCGACCTGCAGGCCGAGGAAGTCCTTGATCTGCGAGATGAAGATGACCACCGCGATGCCGTTGGTGAAGCCGATGACGACCGACAGCGGGATGAAGCGGATCATGTTGCCCAGGCGCAGCGCACCCATGGCGAACAGCAGCACGCCCGACATCATGGTGGCGATGAGCAGGTTCTGCACGCCGTGGTCGACGACGATGGCGTAGATGATGGGGATGAAGGCGCCGGTGGGGCCGCCGATCTGAACCTTCGAGCCACCCAGCAAGGAGATGAGCAGGCCGGCGACGATTGCCGTCCAGATGCCGGCCGTGGGCGACATGCCCGAGGCAATGGCGAAGGCCATCGCCAGCGGCAGTGCGAGCACGCCGACGGTGATGCCGGCGGAGATATCCCCGGCGAGGCCGCTGCGGCCATAGCCGGGCAGGGTGTCGAGGAGTTTGGGGCGGAACTGGATCTTCATGCTGTCTCCGGTGCAGGTCTGGACGAAGCTTGCAGCACCGCCCGACGGGCGGCGCTAGGGAGACAGCCGCCCTCGACCTGCGTGATGCAGGACCATCCAGCGTTTCGAGGGCGTGAGCGGCATGAAGTCGGCGCCTTACTTGACCTTCATGCCAGGCAGGGCGCCGGCGTCAGGCGACAGGATGAAGAGCCCTGGGGTGCTGCCGTCGGTGTCCGAGGCCGCCAGCACCATGCCCTCGCTCATGCCGAACTTCATCTTGCGCGGTGCCAGGTTGGCGACCATCACCGTCATGCGCCCGACCAGCGAGGCGGGATCGTAGGCCGACTTGATGCCGGCGAAGACCTGGCGCGGCTTGGGGTTGCCGGCCTCATCCGTCTCGCCGATGTCGAGCGAGAGGCGGATCAGCTTGTCCGCACCCTCGACATGCTCTGCGTTGACGATCTTTGCGATGCGCAGGTCGACCTTGGTGAAGTCATCGATCGAGATGTGGGCCGAGGGTGTCTCGGCTGACTGCGCAGCGTGTTGCTGCTTCTCGGCGTGGCGCTGCTGTGAGGACGCAGCCTTGGCTACCGCAGCGTCCTTGGCCGGCGCCGCGGCAGGTGCGAGCGACTCGCGGTTGGCCTCGAGCAGGGCATCGATCTGCTTGCGCTCGACGCGCGTCATCAGGTGGCTATAGGCCTGGATGGCGTGGCCGGCGGGCAGTGCTGCCCAGTCGCCCCGCCAGTCCATCGCCGGGATGGCGAGGAAGGCCTCGACCTGCGCGGCCAGCGCCGGCAGCACCGGCTTGAGGTAGCGGGTGAGGTCGCGGAACATGGTCAGCGCGGTGCTGCACACGGCGTGCAGGCGGGCCTCCTGGCCTTCCTGCTTGGCGAGCTCCCACGGCTTGTGGTCGTTGACGTACTGATTGGCGACATCGGCCAGGCGCATGATCTCGCGCAGCGCGCGGCTGTAGTCGCGCTCGTCATAGGCGGCGGCGATGCGACCCTCGGTCCAGGCCGCTGCGAACTCGGCACAGGCGGCGGCATCGACTTCGCCCAGCTTGCCGTCGAAGCGCTTGCCGATGAAGCCGGCGCAGCGGCTGGCGATATTCACGAACTTGCCGACGAGGTCGGCATTGACCTTGGCGATCATGTCGTCGAGGTTGAGGTCGACGTCTTCCATGGTGCCGTTGGACTTGCCGGCGAAGTAGTAGCGCAGCCACTCGGGGTTGAGCTTCTGAGCGATGTAGGAGTGCGCGGTGATGAAGGTGCCGCGGCTCTTGCTCATCTTGGCGCCGTCGACGGTGAGAAAGCCGTTGACGCACAACTGGCTGGGGGTGGCATAGCCGGCGAACTTCAGCATCGCCGGCCAGAACAGGGCGTGGAAATAGAGGATGTCCTTGCCGATGAAGTGCACCATCTCGGTGCCGGCCACGGCGGCGCGGGAGGCGTCGGTGTAATCCTCGACTGCAATCGTCTCGCCCGTGGCGGCGCGCTTCTCGGCGAGGTTGCGGAAGCTGGCGAGGTAGCCGATCGGCGCGTCCAGCCAGACGTAGAAGTACTTGCCCGGCGCGCCCGGGATCTCGAAGCCGAAGTAGGGCGCGTCGCGCGAGATGTCCCAGTCGGAAAGCTTGTTTTCGCCAGCTTCGCCGAGCCACTCCTTCATCTTGTTGGCGGCCTCCGCCTGCAGGCGGCGCTCACCGGCGGTGTTGGTGCCGCGCGTCCATTCGCGCAGGAAGGCGACCGCGCGCTCGTCCGAGAGGCGGAAGAAGTAGTGCTCCGAGGTCTTCAGCACCGGCTTGGCGCCGGATACCGCGGAGTAGGGGTTCTTGAGTTCGGTGGGGGCGTAGGCCGCGCCGCAGGCTTCGCAGTTGTCGCCGTACTGGTCGGCGGCACCGCATTTGGGGCACTCGCCCTTGATGAAGCGGTCGGGCAGGAACATCTCCTTGACCGGGTCGTAGTACTGCTCGATCGAGCGCGTGTCGATGAGGCCGCCGGTCTTGAGCTTGCCGTAGATGTCCTCGGCGTAGAAGCGGTTCTCGGCGCTGTGCGTGGAGTGGTAGTTGTCGAAGGCGACGCCAAAGGCGGTGAAGTCGCGCAGGTGCTCGCCGTGCACGCGGTCGATGAGCTGCTCGGGGGTCAGGCCTTCCTTTTCGGCGCGCAGCATGACCGGCGTGCCATGGGTGTCGTCCGCACAGACGTAGTGCACCGCATGGCCGCGCATGCGCTGGTAGCGCACCCAGATGTCGGCCTGGATGTAACCCACCAGGTGGCCGAGGTGGATGTCGCCGTTGGCGTAGGGCAGGGCGTTGGTGACGAGGAGCTTGCGGGACATGTTGGGCGTGCGCAGATTAAAGACGCCGAGTTTATCAAACGCAGCCGCCGACGTATGGTTCGCGGCGCGGCGCGCAGGAGATCAGGGCAACTGGCGCAGCAGCAGTTCGACTCGGCGGTTGCGCATGCGCCCCTCTTCGGTGGCGTTGCTGGTGAGCGGGTCGGCCTCGCCGCGGCCGTCGGCCTGCAGACGCTCGAGCCCGATGCCGCGCTGGCGCAGGTGTTCGACGACGGCCTCCGCGCGCGCGATCGACAAGCGCAGATTGACCATCTCGCTGCCCTGGCTGTCGGTGTGGCCGATGACCTTCACCAGCACGTTGAGGTTCTCGGCGAGGACGGGGGCGAGGGTGTCGAGCACGTGTGCGAGCGACGGGCGGATCTCGGTGCTGCCCGAAGTGAAGCCGTCCGCGACTGGGATCTGCAGGTTGATGCCTGCAGCGTCGATGGGGCCGATCTGAATGGCGGGCAGCGTGCTGGCCACCGTGCCCAGTTCGGTGCGCAGTGCCTGCCAGTCCGGCGCTGCAGTGGCCGGCCGTACCAAGGCATGCTTGTGCACAGGGTCGCCGCCGGCCTTTTCGCCGGGTGCGAGGCCGGGGGTTGCGCAGGCGGCCAGAAGAGCCAGGGGAAGCAGGGCGAGGCATGACGGTTTGGGGGGGCGTGCTTTCATCATGGCTAGGGTGTGTGGTCGAGTCTGAAGGGAGCGTTCGCAGCAGGGGGGAAACCCTGCTGCCGTCGCGGATGAGCGAAACGTTGCGCTCCGGTATGATGCGGCGGATTTCGCCAATGTTCGGCGATCCCGGATTATCAAGGAAAACGCGATGAGTCTTGATCAGGAAACCGTAACCGAAGCCCTCCGCCAGCTGATCGACCCGAACACGGGCAAGGATTTCATTACCGGGCGCAGCATCCGCAATCTGGTGGTCGAGGGCGGCAGCGTTCGCTTCGACGTCGAACTGGGGTATCCGGCGAAGAGCCAGCATGAGCCGATCCGGGCCTTGCTCGCGGATGCGCTGGCCAAGTTGCCCGGCGTGACCAGCGTAGAAGCGCGCGTCAGCAGCAAGGTGGTGGCCCATGCAGTGCAGCAGGGGGTAAAGCTGCTGCCGGGCGTGCGCAACATCATCGCAGTGGCTTCGGGCAAGGGCGGTGTCGGCAAGAGCACGACGGCGGTCAACCTGGCATTGGCGCTGGCGGCCGAGGGCGCGCGCGTGGGTATCCTCGATGCCGACATCTATGGGCCATCGCAGCCCCAGATGCTGGGCATCGGTGACCAGCGTCCGGTGTCGGACGATGGCAAGACCATGATCCCGCTCGAGGCCTACGGCCTGCAGGCGATGTCGATCGGCTTCCTGATCGAGCAGGATACGCCGATGGTGTGGCGCGGCCCGATGGCAACGCAGGCCCTCAACCAGTTGCTCAAGGACACCGCCTGGCACGACCTCGACTATCTCGTCATCGACATGCCGCCGGGTACCGGAGACATCCAGCTCACGCTGTCGCAGAGCGTGCCCGTAACCGGGGCTGTGATCGTCACCACGCCGCAGGACATCGCCTTGCTCGACGCACGCAAGGGGGTGAAGATGTTCGAGAAGGTGGGGGTGCCCATCCTCGGCGTGGTCGAGAACATGAGCATCCACATCTGTTCGAAGTGCGGCCACGAGGAGCACATCTTCGGGCAGGGCGGGGGTGAGAAGATGTGTGCCGATTTCGACACCCCCTTCCTTGGCGCCTTGCCGCTCGACATCCAGATCCGCTCCGAGGCCGATAGCGGGGCCCCCACCGTGGTGGCCGATCCGGACGGCCGCATTGCTGCGCTCTACAAGCAGATCGCGCGCAAGGTCGCGGTGCGTATTGCAGAGAAGGCCAAGGACATGACCCACAAGTTCCCTAACATCGTGGTCAAGAACAGCTGAGTTCACGGGCCGGGCGTGCGGGATGCTGCAGGAGGGCAGCTCGCGCGCGATGCCCTTTCCTGCGGCGCGCGCTTGCCCTACACTCACGCGCTTTGAAACCGGCCCCCGGGGCCGCACTGGAAACGCGCCGATGTCCATCAAGTCCGACAAGTGGATCCGCCGCATGGCCGACGAGGCCGGCATGATCGAGCCGTTCGCGCCGGAGTTGGTGCGTAGCAACGACAGCGGCCGCATCGTCTCCTACGGCACGTCAAGCTATGGCTACGACGTGCGCGTGGCCAACGAATTCAAGATCTTCACCAACATCAACTCGACCATCGTCGATCCGAAGGATTTCGACGCGCGCAACTTCGTCGATTTCACTGGCGACGTGTGCATCATCCCGCCGAATTCCTTTGCGCTGGCGCGTACGGTCGAGTACTTCCGCATTCCGCGCAGCGTGCTGACGGTGTGCCTGGGCAAGAGCACCTACGCGCGCTGCGGCATCATCGTCAACGTCACCCCGCTCGAACCGGAGTGGGAGGGCCATGTGACGCTCGAGTTCTCCAATACCACGCCGCTGCCGGCCAAGATCTACGCCAACGAAGGTGTTGCGCAGATGCTCTTCTTCGAGTCGGACGACGTGTGTGAAACGTCCTACAAGGACCGGGGTGGCAAGTACCTCGGACAGACTGGCGTGACCCTGCCCAAGATCTGAGCGCTGGCGTGTGCCACCACTGCATGAACGGGGCCGCCTGACGGCCCCTTGTGCTTTCTCGAACCACTTTCGGTAACGTGCAGGCAACGCTCGACGAGTAAATTGCCTGTTTTGTCCGTCCCGCAAGGACCCCGCTGGAGAGGACCAGGATGAAATTCCATTTCCCCATCATCATCATCGACGAGGATTTCCGCTCGGAGAATACGTCCGGACTGGGGATCCGCGCGCTTGCCAAGGCGATCGAGGACGAGGGCATGGAGGTGCTGGGCGTCACCAGCTACGGCGACCTGACTTCGTTTGCCCAGCAGCAGAGCCGCGGATCGACGTTCATTCTGTCGATCGACGACGAGGAGTTCTCGTCGCCCGAGGCCTCGGCCAAGGCGATTGCCGATCTGCGCGCATTCGTGGTCGAGATTCGCTTCCGCAATGCGGACATCCCGATCTTCCTGCACGGCGAGACGCGCACCACGCGGCACATCCCCAACGATGTACTGCGCGAGATGCACGGCTTCATCCACATGTTCGAAGATACGCCGGAGTTCATCGCTCGCTATGTGGTGCGCGAGGCGAAGAACTACCTCGATTCGCTGGCACCGCCGTTCTTCCGTGCGCTCACGCACTACGCGGCCGACAGCTCGTATTCATGGCACTGCCCGGGGCACTCGGGCGGCGTCGCCTTCCTCAAGAGCCCGGTGGGGCAGATGTTCCACCAGTTCTTCGGTGAGAACATGCTGCGCGCGGACGTGTGCAATGCGGTCGACGAACTCGGCCAACTGCTCGACCACACCGGCCCGGTGGCGGCCTCGGAGCGCAACGCGGCGCGCATCTTCAACTGCGATCACCTGTACTTCGTCACCAACGGCACATCGACCTCGAACAAGATGGTGTGGCACACCACGGTCGCGCCCGGTGACATCGTCGTGGTGGACCGCAACTGCCACAAGTCCATCCTCCACTCGATCATCATGACCGGCGCGGTACCGGTGTTCCTGACGCCGACGCGCAACCATTACGGCATCATCGGACCGATTCCGCTCGAGGAGTTCTCGGTCGAGAATATCCAGAAGAAGATCGAGGCGAACCCTTTCGCACGTGAAGCCAAGAGCAAGAAGCCGCGTATCCTCACCATCACCCAGTCGACCTATGACGGCGTGGTGTACAACGTCGAGACGATCAAGGACATGCTCGACGGCGAGATCGATACGCTGCACTTCGACGAAGCCTGGCTGCCCCATGCGGCGTTCCACGATTTCTACGGCGATTACCACGCCATCGGCGCCGATCGTCCGCGCTGCCGCGAGTCGATGGTGTTCTCGACCCAATCCACGCACAAGCTGCTGGCCGGCCTGAGCCAGGCCTCGCAGATCCTGGTGCAGGACTCGCAGACGCGCAAGCTCGATCGCGACATCTTCAACGAGGCCTACCTGATGCATACCTCGACCTCGCCACAGTACGCGATCATCGCGTCCTGCGACGTCGCTGCGGCGATGATGGAGGCGCCTGGCGGGCCGGCGCTGGTCAATGAGTCGCTGTCGGAGGCTGTCGAGTTCCGCCGCGCAATGCGCAAGGTCGACGCCGAGTTCGGCGATGACGACTGGTGGTTCAAGGTGTGGGGGCCGGAGTTCCTGGCCGAAGAGGGTATCGGTACGCGTGAAGACTGGACCCTTAAGGCGGGCGAGCGCTGGCATGGTTTCGGAGACCTGGCCGATGGCTTCAACATCCTTGACCCGATCAAGGCCACGATCATCACGCCGGGCCTCAACATGGACGGAGACTTCGCCGAGCATACGGGCATTCCGGCGGCGATCGTCACCAAGTATCTCGCCGAGCACGGCATCATTGTCGAGAAGACCGGGCTCTATTCCTTCTTCATCATGTTCACCATCGGTATCACCAAGGGCCGCTGGAACACCATGGTGACGGAGTTGCAGCAGTTCAAGGACGACTACGACCGCAACCAGCCGCTATGGCGGGTGATGCCCGAGTTCATCGCCAAGCACCCGCGCTACGAGCGCGTGGGCCTGAAGGATCTCTGCGACCAGATCCACAGCTTCTACAAGGCGCATGATGTCGCGCGCCTGACCACGGAGATGTACTTGTCGGACATGGTGCCGGCAATGAAGCCTGCCAATGCCTTTGCGAAGATGGCTCACCGTGAGATCGAGCGCGTGGCTCTGGACGAGCTCGAGGGTCGGGTCACCGCGATGCTGGTAACCCCTTATCCGCCGGGTATTCCGCTGCTCATCCCGGGCGAGCGCTTCAACGCCACGATTGTGCGCTACCTCAAGTTCGCGCGCGATTTCAATGCCCGCTTCCCTGGCTTTGAGACTGATATCCATGGTCTCGTGAAGGGCGAAGATGGGCGCTACCACGTCGACTGCGTTGCCGACTGAGCGCGCTCGTAGCCGCAACACGTGAAAAAGGGCCGCTGAGCGGCCCTTTTTCATTTTCTTCGCTGGCTCAGCAGCGCTGGTATTCGACGAAGTCGAAGTCGTACTCGTTGTCGGTATCGGCCGTGCGTGCGTCGCGACGCAGTTCGATGAACTGCGAGCGGTCCAGCATCGGGAAGTGCGCGTCGCCGTCAACGTCTGCCCACACCTCGGTCAACACCATGCGGTCGGCCTGCCTGAGCAGGGTGTTGTAGAGCTGAGCGCCACCAATCACGAACAAGGTGCTGGCGCCGGCTGCGGCTGCAATGGCGGCTTGAGGGTCATGGAAGACTTCGGCGCCGTCCGCGGTGAACGCGGGGTCGCGGGTGACCACCATGTTGCGCCGTCCGGGCAGCGGGCGTCCCAGGGACGTCCACGTGTTGCGGCCCATCAGGATGGGGTGTCCCATGGTCAGGGTGCGGAAATGCTGCAGGTCAGCCTTGAGGCGCCAGGGCAGTCCGTTGTCGCGCCCGATCACCCCGTTGCGGGCGACTGCTGCGACGATCACGATCTCGGGGGTATTGTCATTCATACGGCAACAGGGGCCTTGATGTGCGGGTGGGGGTCGTAACCATCGAGGGCGAAGTCCTCGAAGCGGAACGCCAGGATGTCTTTCACCTGCGGGTTGAGTACGAGCCGCGGCAAGGCGCGCGGCGTGCGGCTGAGCTGCTCGCGAGCCTGTTCGAGGTGATTCATGTAGAGATGGCAATCTCCACCCGTCCAGACAAAATCGGCGACTTCGAGTTCGCACGCCTGTGCAACCATGTGGGTCAGCAAGGCGTAGGAAGCAATATTGAAGGGCACGCCGAGGAAGATGTCCGCACTGCGCTGATACAACTGGCAAGACAGTTTGCCGTTCGCGACGTAGAACTGAAAAAGGGCGTGGCAGGGCGGCAGTGCCATGTTGTCGACCTCGCCTGGGTTCCACGCGGACACGATGTGGCGGCGGGAGTCGGGGTTGCGCCGGATGCCCTCAACCAGGCGGGCGATCTGGTCGATGCTGCGACCGTCGGCTGTCTCCCACCGGCGCCATTGCTTGCCGTACACCGGGCCAAGCTCACCATCGGGCGCTGCCCACTCGTCCCAGATCGACACCCCATTCTCCTTCAGGTAGCGAATGTTGGTATCGCCTTGCAGGAACCACAGCAGTTCGTGAATGATCGAGCGCGTATGGAGCTTCTTGGTCGTGACCAATGGAAAGCCGGCGCGCAGATCAAATCGCATCTGCCAACCGAACACGGACAGGGTGCCTGTCCCAGTGCGGTCAGTTTTTGCATCACCGTGCTCGAGCACATGCCGCATCAGATCCAGGTACTGTTGCATCGCTTCATCTCGTGTAAAAGCGTGATTTTAGCCCGCAATGAAAACGTCGCCAGCGATCCGTGTCGGTGTGTCCCGGTGGGCCTGCGGCGGAGTGATGATAGGGCCTCCCGCGCGCGGCGTGCGGATGCCCTGGCGACGGGGCGCAAGCCCAGGCGCCGAGCGGCGTGCAGGGCGAACATTGTGCTAAGCTCGACTATATGAAATATGCGCAGGTCCGACTTGCGCGAAGCCGGAGGCTGTCCGCGTACGAGCCGCCGCGATCTGGGGGGCAGGGGTGGATAATATGGCAGCGACGCTCGATTTCACGCCTGCCGGGGTGTTGGCGGGTGGAGGTAATCCTGTCGCTGGGCTGGAGGCAGCCACAGCCACCCTGCGTGCCCTCTACAAGCCTGGTAGTCCGCGAGCCGAGGCCGCCGGCTTCTCGGTGGCATCCGCCTTTGACGATGCGTTGCGTACGGCTATCGAGCGCGCAGCGCCGCTCTCGGTGGCGCGTGGTGTCGAGCGCGACCCGAGTCGCGGTGCAAATTGGTGGGGGCGGTGGCTTGCCGGTGTTCGTGACGCATCAATGGCTGTCTGCGATGCCTACTGGTGCATATCACCGGAGGCGTTGGCAGCGGCGGGGAACGGAACCGTTCGTCTGCGTCTTGCCGGCAGTCTCGTAGAGGCCATCAAGTGGTCGGCCTGCGATCGCTTCAGTCCGGACGAGGTGCTCTGGCAGCGCCTGTCAGGCTTGCTCGTTGAAACCGTCAGCGCGGACGCAGGCCTGATCGTGGGCGACGTGCCCGGGGTGGCGCGAGAGTTTCTGCGTGCTGTTGCCTATCACAGCGTTGGTCTTGATCAGCTGGAGCTGGATCGAGCGCTCGCCATGGTCCATCTCGTCGATACCTGCGTACCTTTTCTGTCTCTTGGCTCTGCCGTATCGGGGGCGCCCCAGTACGTGATAGACCTCGGTGCCGGGGGCGCACCGCAGCGGCGGTATTCGACTGGCGCTGTCAGTCAGCTGTGCTTTGCTCCCTGGGGGGCCGACGAGCTGCTGGTTGGTTTCGAGCGGCAGCTCGCTGAAGGTAACGTGCCGCTCGTTTTTGGCAAGCTTCCCCGTGAGCTGATGCTGGAGGCCGTAAGGAGGCTGCGCAATCAGTGGTCCAGGACGCCCCCGGTTCGCTTGCGCAAGCGTTATGCGCAGGATGCTACGGTAGAGATCACACGCGGACTGATGGAGTTGCGTCAGGTGCTTGCTGGTGAGGTGCGGCAGCTCGCGAGAGTCTGGCGGGTCTGCGACCTCAGTCGCAGCGGCCTGCAGATAAGGGCTGCAAGCGACCCCTCTGGTGCTTGGCCTGACGTCGGTGAGTTGCTTGGAGTCCGCTTCACCGATGGCGAGGGCTGGCAACTCGCCGTCGTCAGGCGCCTTCAGATGTGGCCCGATCATGCCCGCCTCGGACTTGAGCTGGTGTCACGTCATCCGGTGCTGGTTGTACTGGATGATGGTCGGCTCTCAATTGAGGCGCTGCTGTGCGATCAGCCTGCGCGCGGGGAGGCTGTGCGCCTGCTGCTGGGGCCGGAAGAGGCGGTGGGCACGGAGACCGTGTTCATGAAGCACGGTGGGGGGGTGCTCAAACTACGCTTGCTTGGGGAGCAGCCCTCGCCGTTTGGTGACGCTCGAGGTTACCGGCTGCAAGTGTTTCAGGTTGGCTGATAGTCATCCGCCCTTGGTGTTCGAGCAGGCATCGACTGAGCGGCGCCGGTCGCGATTGGATGCCCAGGCTCGCTACCTTGCTGAAGTTCGGCTGCATACATCCATTTAAAACCTTGATCGTTATTTTTCTTGACGGTATGGATTGGGTGTCTATAATGCGCACCTCTTCAGCGCTGCAGCGGTTTCTTCGGAAGTGCAGGCGGCGGTGGGGTTGGGAAGTGAGGTGGGTGTTTGGTGGATCTTTGTTCGGCGTAGCCGGGCGGCGGTAAAAAAAGATTCACGAAATGCTTGACAGTGAGTTTGAAGCTGATCATAATCTCGTTTCTCTGCTGCAGCGAATGTAGCGCTCTTTAAAAAATTGAACAACCGATAAGTGTGGGTGCTTGGTGGTTGTGGTCGAAAGCGACTTCGGTCGTTTTGGTTTCACAATGATTAGGTGCTCATGCTGATTAAAGTCAGTATTTTGAGTACTTTGCTGGATTGAACTTAAGAGTTTGATCCTGGCTCAGATTGAACGCTGGCGGCATGCTTTACACATGCAAGTCGAACGGCAGCGGGGGCTTCGGCCTGCCGGCGAGTGGCGAACGGGTGAGTAATGCATCGGAACGTGCCCATGTCGTGGGGGATAACGTATCGAAAGGTACGCTAATACCGCATACGTCCTGAGGGAGAAAGCGGGGGATCGCAAGACCTCGCGCGATTGGAGCGGCCGATGTCGGATTAGCTAGTAGGTGAGGTAAAGGCTCACCTAGGCGACGATCCGTAGCGGGTCTGAGAGGATGATCCGCCACACTGGGACTGAGACACGGCCCAGACTCCTACGGGAGGCAGCAGTGGGGAATTTTGGACAATGGGGGCAACCCTGATCCAGCCATGCCGCGTGAGTGAAGAAGGCCTTCGGGTTGTAAAGCTCTTTCGGCCGGGAAGAAATCGTGGTCTCTAACATAGGCCATGGATGACGGTACCGGACTAAGAAGCACCGGCTAACTACGTGCCAGCAGCCGCGGTAATACGTAGGGTGCGAGCGTTAATCGGAATTACTGGGCGTAAAGCGTGCGCAGGCGGTTTTGTAAGACAGATGTGAAATCCCCGGGCTTAACCTGGGAACTGCGTTTGTGACTGCAAGGCTAGAGTACGGCAGAGGGGGGTGGAATTCCTGGTGTAGCAGTGAAATGCGTAGATATCAGGAGGAACACCGATGGCGAAGGCAGCCCCCTGGGCCTGTACTGACGCTCATGCACGAAAGCGTGGGGAGCAAACAGGATTAGATACCCTGGTAGTCCACGCCCTAAACGATGTCGACTAGTCGTTCGGAGCAGCAATGCACTGAGTGACGCAGCTAACGCGTGAAGTCGACCGCCTGGGGAGTACGGCCGCAAGGTTAAAACTCAAAGGAATTGACGGGGACCCGCACAAGCGGTGGATGATGTGGATTAATTCGATGCAACGCGAAAAACCTTACCTACCCTTGACATGTCTGGAACCTTGCTGAGAGGCGAGGGTGCCTTCGGGAGCCAGAACACAGGTGCTGCATGGCTGTCGTCAGCTCGTGTCGTGAGATGTTGGGTTAAGTCCCGCAACGAGCGCAACCCTTGTCACTAGTTGCCATCATTTAGTTGGGCACTCTAGTGAGACTGCCGGTGACAAACCGGAGGAAGGTGGGGATGACGTCAAGTCCTCATGGCCCTTATGGGTAGGGCTTCACACGTCATACAATGGTCGGTACAGAGGGTTGCCAAGCCGCGAGGTGGAGCCAATCCCTTAAAGCCGATCGTAGTCCGGATCGTAGTCTGCAACTCGACTACGTGAAGTCGGAATCGCTAGTAATCGCAGATCAGCATGCTGCGGTGAATACGTTCCCGGGTCTTGTACACACCGCCCGTCACACCATGGGAGTGGGTTTCACCAGAAGTAGGTAGCTTAACCTTCGGGAGGGCGCTTACCACGGTGAGATTCATGACTGGGGTGAAGTCGTAACAAGGTAGCCGTATCGGAAGGTGCGGCTGGATCACCTCCTTTCAAGAGAACAGATCACGGTCTGCCAAGTATCCACAGCTTATCGGTTGTTCAGGCGAAGAGCCTCGAAGCATATGAGAGGGTCTGTAGCTCAGCTGGTTAGAGCACCGTCTTGATAAGGCGGGGGTCGTTGGTTCGAACCCAACCAGACCCACCAAGTCTTTTTGGTTGCTCGACACGAGAGGGGGCTGTAGCTCAGCTGGGAGAGCGGCGGCTTTGCAAGCCGTAGGTCGTCGGTTCGATCCCGACCAGCTCCACCAGAACTCGTGCGGCATGAAAGCAGGTGCTGCAAGTAGGCGTTCGAGAAGTCAGACATGGTGATCGATGTCGTCATGTCTGACTTCTTGATCGATGGGCGACTCCGTTCGAGTCGGTTGTCGGTTGTTTGAGGTTCGCTCTTTAACAAAGTGGAAGAAGTGTAGTACGTACCGAGCCGGTGCGTACTGCAAGTTGTGTGATTGCATTGATCCGGTGCTGAGCTTGTCAGCGTAGTGCCGGATCGCACAAACGAGTTCGTTCCTGTACGAAGGGTCTTCGAGATCGCAAGATCGGAGAGGATCCAAGGTTATAGGATCAAGCGACTAAGTGCATGTGGTGGATGCCTTGGCGATCACAGGCGATGAAGGACGTGTAAGCCTGCGAAAAGCGTGGGGGAGCTGGCAATAGAGCTTTGATCCCACGATGTCCGAATGGGGAAACCCACCCCGCAAGGGGTATCCCAGACTGAATACATAGGTCTGAGGAGGCGAACGCGGCGAACTGAAACATCTAAGTAGCCGCAGGAACAGAAATCAACCGAGATTCCGCAAGTAGTGGCGAGCGAACGCGGAGCAGCCTGCACGACTAAACCATCAGCTTAGCAAAACGGTCTGGAAAGTCCGACGATACAGGGTGATAGTCCCGTATGCGAAAAGCCGGTGGCGGGTCTGAGCGTGCGACAAGTAGGGCGGGACACGAGAAATCCTGTCTGAAGATGGGGGGACCATCCTCCAAGGCTAAATACTCGTGATCGACCGATAGTGAACCAGTACCGTGAGGGAAAGGCGAAAAGAACCCCGGGAGGGGAGTGAAATAGATCCTGAAACCGCATGCATACAAACAGTGGGAGCCTCGTAAGGGGTGACTGCGTACCTTTTGTATAATGGGTCAGCGACTTACGTTCAGTGGCGAGCTTAACCGAATAGGGGAGGCGTAGCGAAAGCGAGTCTGATAAGGGCGACTTAGTCGCTGGGCGTAGACCCGAAACCGGATGATCTATCCATGGCCAGGATGAAGGTGCCGTAACAGGTACTGGAGGTCCGAACCCACTAACGTTGAAAAGTTAGGGGATGAGCTGTGGATAGGGGTGAAAGGCTAAACAAATCCGGAAATAGCTGGTTCTCCCCGAAAACTATTTAGGTAGTGCGTCGTACGGACACTTGCGGGGGTAGAGCACTGTAATCGTTGGGGGGGTCATTGCGATCTACCCCGCGATAGCAAACTCCGAATACCGCAAAGTGATATACGGCAGACAGACATCGGGTGCTAACGTCCGGTGTCAAGAGGGAAACAACCCAGACCGCCAGCTAAGGTCCCAAATGCATGGCTAAGTGGCAAACGAGGTGGGAAGGCATAGACAGCTAGGAGGTTGGCTTAGAAGCAGCCACCCTTTAAAGAAAGCGTAATAGCTCACTAGTCGAGTCGTCCTGCGCGGAAGATGTAACGGGGCTCAAGCCATGAACCGAAGCTGCGGATGTGTCTTTGACACGTGGTAGGGGAGCGTTCCGTAAGCCTGCGAAGGTGTCTCGTAAGGGATGCTGGAGGTATCGGAAGTGCGAATGCTGACATGAGTAGCGATAAAGGGTGTGAAAAGCACCCTCGCCGTAAGCCCAAGGTTTCCTGCGCAACGTTCATCGGCGCAGGGTGAGTCGGCCCCTAAGGCGAGGCAGAAATGCGTAGTCGATGGGAAACAGGTCAATATTCCTGTACCGCTCTTAGATGCGATGGGGGGACGGAGAAGGTTAGCTCAGCCATCTGTTGGAATAGGTGGTTTAAGCGTGTAGGCGTGCTGCGTAGGCAAATCCGCGTGGCTTAGCTGAGGCGTGATGACGAGGATCTTCGGATCCGAAGTGAGTGATACCCGGCTTCCAGGAAAAGCCTCTAAGCTTCAGTCTAAGAGTGACCGTACCGCAAACCGACACAGGTGGGCTGGTAGAGAATACCAAGGCGCTTGAGAGAACTCAGGAGAAGGAACTCGGCAAATTGATACCGTAACTTCGGGAGAAGGTATGCCCCTGGTACGTGAAGGCCCTCGCGGCCGGAGCGGAACGGGGTCGCAGAGAATCGGTGGCTGCGACTGTTTATTAAAAACACAGCACTCTGCAAACACGAAAGTGGACGTATAGGGTGTGACGCCTGCCCGGTGCCGGAAGGTTAAGTGATGGGGTGCAAGCTCTTGATCGAAGCCCCGGTAAACGGCGGCCGTAACTATAACGGTCCTAAGGTAGCGAAATTCCTTGTCGGGTAAGTTCCGACCTGCACGAATGGCGTAACGATGGCCACACTGTCTCCTCCTGAGACTCAGCGAAGTTGAAATGTTTGTGAAGATGCAATCTCCCCGCGGCTAGACGGAAAGACCCCATGAACCTTTACTGTAGCTTTGCATTGGACTTTGACGGGACTTGTGTAGGATAGGTGGGAGGCTATGAAACCGGGACGCCAGTTCCGGTGGAGCCAACCTTGAAATACCACCCTGGTGTCGTTGAGGTTCTAACCCAGGCCTGTGAATCCAGGTCGGGGACCGTGCATGGTGGGCAGTTTGACTGGGGCGGTCTCCTCCCAAAAGGTAACGGAGGAGTACGAAGGTCACCTAGGTACGGTCGGACATCGTACTGATAGTGCAATGGCAAAAGGTGGCTTGACTGCGAGTCCAACAAGACGAGCAGGTGCGAAAGCAGGTCATAGTGATCCGGTGGTTCTGTATGGAAGGGCCATCGCTCAACGGATAAAAGGTACTCTGGGGATAACAGGCTGATTCCGCCCAAGAGTTCACATCGACGGCGGAGTTTGGCACCTCGATGTCGGCTCATCACATCCTGGGGCTGTAGCCGGTCCCAAGGGTATGGCTGTTCGCCATTTAAAGTGGTACGTGAGCTGGGTTTAAAACGTCGTGAGACAGTTTGGTCCCTATCTGCCGTGGGCGCTGGAAGTTTGAGAGGGCCTGCTCCTAGTACGAGAGGACCGGAGTGGACGCACCCCTGGTGTACCGGTTGTGACGCCAGTCGCATCGCCGGGTAGCTATGTGCGGAAGAGATAACCGCTGAAAGCATCTAAGCGGGAAACTCGCCTCAAGATGAGACTTCCCCGGGGCCTCGAGCCCCCTGAAGGGTCGTTGAAGACCACAACGTTGATAGGCCGGGTGTGTAAGCGTGGCAACACGTTCAGCTAACCGGTACTAATTGCCCGTGTGGCTTGATCCTATAACCTTCAACACAAAACGAACTCGACTCTCTGGTGAAAGCATCAACACACCAGACAATCACACAACACTTCTTCCTAACTTTGCTTCAGCTCAATACGCTGAAGAACAAGTCAAAGTCTGACGACCATAGCTGTGTGGAACCACCCCTTCCCTTCCCGAACAGGACCGTGAAACGCACATGCGCCGATGATAGTGAGGTCCGCCCTCGTGAAAGTAGGTCATCGTCAGACTAACCCACAAAACAAAGCCCTGCTCTCAAAAGAAAGCAGGGCTTTGTTACGTCAACGCGCCGAATAAACATAAACGCCACCCACAACGCGCTCGAAAACGCGGCAAGGCTGACGTTCGGTCGGGCGCGTAGTGGGGGATGAGTCAGTCGCGTGCCGGTACGAGCAGCTCGGCTTCGCCGTCGAGAACGACTGCCCCTCGCACAGTGCAAACCGTCGAGAAAACGGCGCGGCGTTTTTCGACTTTCAGCTCTTTGACCGTAACACGCGCAACGACCGTATCACCGACCTTGACCGGTGCCTTGAACTTGAGGTTCTGGGAAAGGTAGATGCAGCCGGGACCGGGCAGGCGGGTTCCGAAGACGGCGGAGATCAAGCCTGCGGAGAGCATGCCGTGCGCGATACGTCCGCCAAACATCGTGCTGGCAGCGAACTCTTCGTCCAGGTGTACTGGGTTGGTGTCCCCCGAAACGCCAGCGAACAGCAGGATGTCCGCTTCGCTGACGGTGCGTGAGACTGCGGCGTTCATGCCAACGGTGAGGTCTTCGAATCGATATCCATAAACTTCAGCGAAATCGCGGGCCGTGCTGCTCATGCTTTTCTCCTGGGGTGGGTGAGGGGTCTAGCCTCGGAAAGCTACCGTCTCCACATGCTAAAATCAATGCTCGCGGGATGTGTCGATCTGCGGTTTTGCTTGAATCTGTTGTTTCGATTGATTTTTTAACTTCGACTCTTGGTCGATGAGCGTGATCGATTTAATAGGCGTGCATGGGTCGATCAGCTATCTTGGTGGCGAGCTGGCAGACCGGAAGGTCTAGCCGACGAACACGACCACGGACGCAGAGGTTCTCCATGCTGAAGATCTTCAGCCATTACCTACCAACGCATACGCTGCATCAGGTCTTGTTCGATGCTGCGCTGTTGTTCATCGTGGTGCTGGGGGCTGTTGCCTTCCAGGCTGCGCCCGGTGCCCTTGACTGGGCGGCCTGGGTGCCTGCCGCGCTGGTGTTCGCGGCATCCATGATCGGTCTCAATGCCGCGATGGGCTTGTACCGGCCTGTGTATCAGCGTTGCCGCAGGCAGGCATTTGCGCGCGTGGCACTCTCCCTCGTCGTCAGTGTGCCGGTGGCGTACGTGACGTTTGGCCTGATGCCCTGGCCGGAGATCGCGCCGCACCCGATGCAGGTGAGCATCCTTGTCTTGTTGTGCTCGCTGCTGATGCTCAGGGTGGTGGTCAATCAGCGCCAGGCTGCAGGTTTCTTCGTGCCGCGTGTCCTGATCGTGGGGACCGGACGGGATGCCCTGGCTGTGTACAGGGATCTGACGCGGCCTTTGCAGCGCAGCGTGGATGTCGTGGGGTTCCTTCCTGTGGGTGGGCAGGAGCGTGTCGAGGTCGAGCCACGTCAGGTTTTGCCTCCGGGTAGCCTGCTTGACGTTGCTGGCAAGCTCCGTGTAGACGAGGTGATCGTCGCTGTGCGCGAGCGGCGAGGTGGAGTTCTATCCCTGCGCGAACTGCTCGATTGCAAGCTTGGTGGTATCCGGATCCTGGACCTGTCCACTTTCTTCGAGCGCTCGCTCGGTCAGATTCGGCTGGATTCGCTGCGTGCGAGTTGGCTGATCTACGGTGATGGCTTTCGTCAGGGGTGGGCGCGGACGTTCATCAAGCGGGTGTTCGACCTTGTGGTTGGTTCGCTTCTCCTGATTCTGGCCCTGCCAGTGATGATCATCACTGCGATATTGATCCTGCTTGAGGATGGTGCGCCAGTGTTCTACGGCCAGGAGCGCGTGGGGCTGGGCGGAAAGCCATTCCGTGTGATCAAGTTCCGTAGCATGCGCCGCGATGCGGAGCGTGATGGCAAGCCTCGTTGGGCGAGTTCGAACGATGATCGCGTGACCCGCGTGGGTCGGGTGATCCGCAAGCTTCGCATCGATGAGTTGCCGCAGCTCTTCAATGTGCTTGTCGGTGACATGAGTCTGGTGGGGCCGCGTCCCGAGCGTCCCTACTTCGTTGATCAGCTTACTCAGCAGATTCCGTTCTACGCGGTTCGGCATTGCGTCAAGCCGGGCGTGACCGGCTGGGCGCAGGTGCGCTATCAGTATGGTGCGTCCGTTGATGACTCGGCCGAAAAGCTGCAGTACGACCTGTACTACGTGAAGAATCACACGCTCATCCTCGACACCTTGGTGTTGTTCGAGACCGTGCGCGTCGTGCTGACGGGCGAGGGTGCGCACTGAGTGCAACCGTTCAGCGCCGGCCCGGGGCAGGTGAGGAGGCCTGATCTTGGGTGAGATCGCGACGTGGGGCTACGGAATTGCCGGTGCCGCCTATCTGCTTTTCGCGCTGTATATCTTCGTCGCTTGGCGGGGAGGGTTGCCTGGCGGTGTATTGCTCGCCGCGGTCGTGCTGTCCAGTGCTTGGGCGATCGCGTCGTCGTTCAATGTTGCCGGCGAGGGCGTGGCGGGCTTGCTCGCGGCTGCATTGCTCGACGTGCTGCGTGGTGGTGCCTGGTTTGCATTCCTGATCATTCTTTCCCTGCCATTGTGGGGGCGGCGTCTGCGCTGGCCGGCGCTGCTCGCGCTTGCCGTGCTGGTGGCCCAGTTCGCCGCGCTCGCGACCGAGGCTGTCGTCGATCGCGCAGCGTTGCCCGTACAGCCGGCCTTGGTGGCCTGGCTCGCGCACGCGGTTATTGGTCTAATGCTGGTCGAGCAGCTGTACCGGGGACTTCCGGCCAACTCGCGGTGGGGTATCAAGCCGCTTTGTCTGGCATTGGCGGCAGGGTACATCTTTGACCTTTATCTTTTCGCCGACGCGTTCCTGTTCTCGCGAATCGATTTCGACGTCTGGGCGGTTCGCGGTCTCGTACATGCCTTGCTCATTCCGCTGATCGTGCTTGCGGGTATCCGCAGTCCGTCGTGGACGCTCAGGATGTCCGTTTCGCGCGAGGTGGTCTTTCACTCGACAGCGCTGGCTGGAGCCGGGGTCTATCTGCTGGTCATCGCGGGGGCAGCGTACTACGTGCGCTACTTCGGCGGTGATTGGGGCCGGGCGCTGCAGATGACCCTGCTGTTCGCCGGCATGGTCCTGCTTGGCGCTCTGTTGTTCTCGGGCAGCTTGCGAGCACGCTTGCGCGTCCTGATCAGCAAGCACCTGTTCTCGTACCGCTACGACTACCGCAATGAGTGGCTGCGCTTCACCCAGGCGCTGTCATCGAGCGATTCGGGGCTCGACCTTGGACAATCGGTGGTCAAGGCGCTGTGTGACCTCGTCGAGAGTCCGGGAGGGGGGCTCTGGTTGCGCGACGCGTTTGGCAACTTTGCAATGCACTCGCGCCTCAATCAGCCCGCGTCCGACTGGGTCGAGGCGCAGGATTCCGTTTTTGTCCGCTTCCTGGATGAGCGCGAATGGGTCATCAACCTGGCGGAGTTCCGTGCGCGGCCGGGGCACTACGAGGGCCTGGTGCTGCCCTCTGGCTTGTCCGATCTTGGTGACGCGTGGCTGGTGATTCCCCTCAAGGCTTCGGACAAGCTCATCGGCTTTGTCGTGCTTGGCTCGCCGCGTACGCCGTTCGAGATCGACTGGGAGGTGCTGGACCTGCTGAAGACCGCACAGCGACAAGCTGCGGGCTATCTCGAGCGGATGCTCGCCGCCGAGGCGCTACTGGAGGCGCGCAAGTTCGATTCCTTCAATCGCATGTCGGCCTTTGTCGTGCACGATCTGAAGAACCTCGTTGCGCAGCTCTCGCTGATGTTGCGCAACGCCGAGCGGCATCGAGACAACCCGGAGTTCCAGCAGGACATGCTCGAAACCGTTGCCCATGTTGAGGCGCGCATGCGCGGGCTGATGACACAACTCCAGGAGAAGCGCTCGATCGATCCCCCGCGGCCAGTCGAGCTTGTCACGCTCCTCGAGGCGGTCTGTCATTCGAGGCGGGCACTGCGGCCAGCGGTCGAACTGCGGCTCGAAGCGGCAGCGCCGCTCGAGGTCAATGCGCATCCGCAGCGGCTGGAGCGAATCATTGGGCATGTCGTGCAAAATGCACTGGATGCCACGGATGAGGATGGTAAGGTGGCCGTGACCGTAACCGAGGCCGGCGATGCGCTGCAGGTTGTGGTAGAGGACAGCGGTTGTGGCATGACCGCGGACTTTCTTCGCGAGCGATTGTCGCGACCCTTTCAGACGACCAAGACGAGCGGCATGGGGATCGGTGTGTTCGAGACACGCCAGTATCTCGGTGAGATTGGTGGTCAAGTCCGTTTCGAGAGCGAAGTGGGCAAGGGGACGCGTGTGACGATAACCCTGCCGCGCAATCAGCGCGGCCAGTGATCCCGGTATCGGGTGCAGGAGTAACGGAATCCCATGTCAGACAAGCAGCGAACGCTTTTGATCGTCGAGGACGACCCGGCGCTGCAGAAACAGATGCGCTGGGCGCTCGACGCTTGTGACACGGTTGTGGCCGGTGATCGTGAGAGTGCGATTGCGCAACTGCGCAAGCATGAGCCTGCGGTCGTCACGATGGACCTTGGCCTGCCGCCCGCGCCCGATGATGTCACTGAAGGCTTCAGGCTGTTGCGAGAGATCCTCACGCTTGCGCCCGATACCAAAGTCATCGTACTCACCGGCCAGCATGACCGTGAGAATGCGGTGAAGGCGGTAGGAATGGGGGCCTACGATTTCTTTGCGAAGCCCTTCGAGCCCGAACTGCTGATCCTCACCATCGATCGCGCTTTCCGCATGCACGACCTGCAGATGGAAAATGCGCGCCTGTCTGCGCTGCAGGCGGGGCCCCTGTCCGGTCTGCTCACGCGCGACCCGGCGATGCTCAAGATCTGCCGAACGATCGAGAAGCTGGCCTCGGCCTCGGTGACGGTAGCCCTGCTTGGAGAAAGCGGGACGGGCAAGGAGATCCTTGCGCGCGGCCTGCATGCACTGTCGCCGCGCGCCAACGAGCGTTTCGTCGCGATCAACTGTGCCGCCATCCCCGACGCTCTGCTCGAGAGCGAGCTTTTCGGTTACGAGAAGGGGGCCTTCACCGGCGCGGTCAAGCAGACCCAAGGCAAGATCGAGACCGCTCACCGTGGCACGCTCTTCCTCGACGAGATCGGCGATCTGCCGCTTCCCCTGCAGGCCAAGCTGCTGCGCTTCCTGCAGGAACGCTGCATCGAACGCATCGGTGGGCGCGAGGAGATACCGGTCGACGTGCGCATCGTATGTGCAACGCACCGTGACCTGAAGGCGCAGATCCACGCCGGTGTATTCCGCGAGGATCTCTACTACAGGTTGGCCGAGATCGTCGTGGAGATTCCCGCGTTGCGTGAGCGCGAGGGTGACGCGACCTTGCTTGCGCACGCATTCGCGCAACGTTTTGCGCGTGATAATGCACGGCGTTCGCTCGTACTTGCCGATGATGCGTTGTCGGCGATCGAGGCGCATCGCTGGCCCGGCAACGTGCGCGAGCTCGAGAACTGCATGAAGCGCGCCGTCATCATGGCCGAGGGCGACTGCATCACCGCAGCCGACCTCGGACTGCAGACGCCCGACGATAGTCTCGAGCACCTCAACCTGCGCCAGGTTCGCGATGAGGCCGAGCGCGGTGCCGTGCTCAAGGTGATGGCACGTACGAACGGCAATGTTGCCCGCGCAGCCGAGATACTCGGCGTGAGCCGGCCCTCGCTCTATGATCTGCTGGGCCGCTTCGGCCTCAAGAAGGAGAATGGTTCGTGAGTCAAGAAAACCACTCGATGCCTCGTAGCAGCTGGTCGCGTGCTGCGGGTGGGCTGGCGGTGACCGCGCTGGTGTCCGCCCTGTTGACTGGCTGCGGCGCCAGTACCGAGGAGATGCTCGGGTCGGCCAAGGACTACATCGCAAAGAACGACCTCACCGCGGCCAGCATCCAGCTCAAGAATGCGCTACAGGAAGATGGCAGCCTGACCGAGGCGCGTTTCCTGCTGGGCAAGATCAATCTCCAGCAGGGCGAGATTCCAGGTGCCGTCAAGGAGTTGCGCCGTGCCAGCGAGCTGGGGCATGCGCGCGAGGAGGTCATTCCGCTATTGCTTCAGGCGATGGTCCGCGCCGGCGAGTTCGACGCGGTGCTCAAGGAGTTCGAAGGCACCCGCCTGCCCGACGCAAGAGCGCAGGCTGTAGTGTTTGGCGCGCTTGGCGACGCCCACTTTGGCAAGGGTGATGTCGACAAGGCGCTCAAGGCCTACCGCGATGCGATCGCGGCCGATCCGGCCCAGGCCGATGCCCGCGTCGGGCTGGCTCGTGCCCTGTTGGTAAAGGGCGAACTCGATGCTGCGGAGGCTCAGGCCAGGGATGCGATCGCCCGTGCCGAGGCGCATGCAGAGGCACATGCAGTGCTCAGCGACATTCTCGTCAGCAAGGGAGACCTCGATGTGGCGGTGCAGGCGCTGCAGGCTGCGCTCAAGGCCTCGCCCGGGACCGTCCACTATCACTTCAATCACGTCTCTCTGCTGATGCGCAAGGGGCAGTTCGAAGAAGCCGAGCGGGCACTGGCCGCCATGCAATCGGTTGCGGCTGCCCATCCGACCACGCGCTACCTGCGTGCCTTCATGGATTACCGCGCCGAGCGCCTGAGCGAAGCGCGCGATGGCCTGATGCAGGTCCTCAAGCAGGCACCGAACTATCTTCCCGCTGAGCTCCTCGCCGGCACGGTGATGGTGCGCATGAACGAGCATGTGCTCGGGCGCACACATCTCGGGCGAGTGCTGGAGCGCGCGCCCGGACAGCTGATGGCGAGGCAGATGCTCATCGCGTCGCATCTCGCCACCGGCGACGCGACGCGCGCGCTCGAATTGCTCCAGCCCATGCTGCAGATGCCCGATCCGAGCCCCCGCGTACTGGCGCTGGCCGGGCAGGTGTTCATTGCCAACAACGACTACCAGCGTGCCGAGGAGTATTTCGCCAAGGCGGCCGAGGCTGCCCCGGAGGATGCCCGCGCGCGCTTGCGCCTGGGGGTGGCACGCATGGCCAGCGGCGATGCCGATGCCGCGTTTGCCGACCTGGAGTCCGCCGCACAGATGGATCAGGCTGCGATTCAGGCCGACCTTGCCCTTGTCGTGGCGCATCTGCGCAGGGGGGAGGCGGACAAGGCCCTCGAGGCGCAACTGCAACTTGAAGAGAAGCAGCCCGACAACCCGCTGGTGCACAATCTGCGCGGTGGCCTGATGCTCGCGAAGCGCGACGTTCCCGCGGCACGTGCCGCGTTCGAAAAGGCGCTCGCGCTGCAGCCGGGTTATCTTGCCGCAGCGGTCAACCTTGCGCGTCTGGATCTCGCAGAGCGTCAGCCGGAGGGCGCTTTGGCACGGATCAGGGCGGTCATCCAGCGCGATCCGCGAAACGTGGAAGCACACCTTGCACTGGCCGAACTTCAGCGCGCCACCGGCGCGGCTGCTGCGGAAGTACTTGCCACCCTGGAGCGCGCCGACGGTGCCGCACCGGGCGGTGTAGCGGCCAGTCTCGCCCTGGTGTCACATCACCTGCAGCAGCGCGAATTCCCGCGTGCGCTGCAGGTTGCGCAGAAGCTGGCCGCCGCGCACCCTGACGAGGTGCGTGCGGTCGAAGCCCTTGCCCGGGCGCAGGTCGCTGCGGGTGACAGCCAGCAGGGTATCTCCTCGCTCAACCGGCTAGCGGGTCTGATGCCGCGTTCGCCGCAGCCGCACTTGTTCCTTGCCGAGGTCTACACCATGCTGGGCGACAAGACGGCGGCGGAGCAGTCGTTGCGCCGCGCACTCTCCATTGCGCCCGCCGCGGTTGACATCCAGCAGCGTCTGATCGCCGCTGTGATGGCGCGCGGCGACGCTGCTGAGGCGCTGCGTATTGCCCGTGACATCCAGGCTGGCCAGCCCGATGCACCCATCGGGTACTTCTTCGAAGCCGAAATCCATGGTGTCGGGCGCGACTGGAAGGCCGCGGAGGCCGCTTTCCGCAAGGCGCTGGAGCGCAACGGCGGCGCCCAGGTGGTCAGCAGGCTACATACCGTGTTGTTGCTTGCCGAGCGCAAGGCCGAGGCTGACCGCCTGGCGGCAGACTGGTTGCAGAAGAACCCCACCGATATAGCCGTGCGCGGATACCTTGCCGAGCGGGCGCTCGTCGATGGCAGGCATCGTGACGCCCACGACCTCTTCGCGCGCATGCACGAGATGGCGCCGCAGAACGCGCTCATCCTCAACAACCTCGCGTGGACTGCCAGCCAGGTCAAGGATCCGAAGGCGTTCGAGTACGCCGAGCAGGCTTTGCGCCTGGCGCCGGACAACCCCGCGATCATCGACACCGTGGGCATGATCCAGGTCGAGCGCGGAGACTTCGATGCCGGGGTGACCAATCTCGAGCGCGCGGTGAAGCTGGGGCCGGATCTGCTGCCGCTGCATCTCAACCTTGCCCGCGCCTACGTCAAGGCCGGGCGTGCGAATGATGCGCGCAGCCAGCTCGATGCCCTCCTGCCACGCCTCAAGGATGGGACGCCGATTCACGCTGAGGCCAGCGAGCTGCGGAAGTCGCTGTGAGCGCAGGTACGGGGTTGTGGGCGTGGCGAGCGTGCGCTTCGTCGGACTTGCGTATCCGGCTGGCGTCGATGTCAGAGATCTGCCATACATGAATCATGGTCGATAGCGCATTCGGTCTCACACGCAGGTCCTCCACATGCCGCAGTGACGGTGAGTGGCGCGCACGCCTGCACCGTATGCTTGTGGGGGTTTGCCTCGCCGGTGTCGGTACGGCGCCTGTTGGCGCGGTGAGCAGCGATGTCGTCGCGGCGGCGTTCGCGCAGCAGGCACGCTACCTCGCCGAGGAGGCGCTGGGTTACGAGCATGGCGAGGGCGTGCCCCGCGATCAGGTCTATGCAGCGCGGCTGTACTGCGAGTCGGCTCGACTCGGTGATGCAGAAGGTATGTACGCCCTTGGCTGGATGTACGCCAACGGGCGCGGCGTGGAGCGCAACGACGCCTATGCGAGCACCCTGTTCGCAATGGCTGCCAAGCTCGGCCATGCGCACGCCGAGCGCATGCTGCGCTTCACCGGTGAGGCGGCGGGCGATGTGCCCAGCTGCCTGCATACGCCGGCCGAGATCATGCCGCCGCGCTGGCCGGGCGAGGCGCTCGTGGCGCGCCTGCCTGCGGAGCGGCAGGAGGTTGCCCGCCTGCTCATCACACTGGCGCCCAGCTACGGCATTCAGCCGCAACTGGCGCTTGCGATCGCACTCACCGAGTCGGCACTGAACCCGCAAGCCCTGTCGCCCAAGAACGCCATGGGGGTCATGCAACTCATCCCGGAGACGGCAGCGCGCTTCAAGGTCACCAAGCCCTATGATCCCGAGCAGAACATTCGCGGGGGACTTGCCTACCTGCGCTGGTTGCTCGCCTACTTCGAGGGCGATGTTGCACTGGCTGCGGCCGGCTACAACGCGGGCGAGGGCGCGGTGGACCGTTTTCGCGGCGTGCCGCCGTACCGGGAAACGCAGGCCTATGTCGAGCGCATCCTGCGCCATGTCGGGCAGGGGCGGCATCCGTACGACAGTCGCGTGGTTGCGCCCAGTCCGCGCCTCAAGACCCTGCGCCTGGCGAGCCAGGAGGATCACGATTCATGAACGCGCGCGGCCCGTCACCGCGGCACGATCCGACCCGTCGCCGCCTGCTGGCGGCCGCGCTAGCCCTGCCTGGGGCACTGTTCCTGCCGACGGGCGCACGTGCCGATCTCGTCGCCACGGTGCCGCGTATCAAGCCCTCGATCGTGGCGGTGGGCACCTACCAGCGTACCCGCAGCCCGGCTTTCCAGTTTCGCGGCACGGGTTTCGTCGTTGGCGATGGGCAGCTCGTCGCCACCAATGCGCACGTCCTGCCCGAGCGTCTCGATACGGCCAACATGGAGGCCCTCGTCATCGTGCTGCCGGGGGACGGGCAGACCGGCACCGTGCGCACGGCCAGCGTCGCCGCGACCGATCGCGGTCGTGACCTTGCCGTACTCAAGCTCGGCGCAGGGCCGGCCTTACCCGCTCTGCGTCTGGCTGCCAGTGGCGGCGTACGCGAAGGGCAGGAAATCGCCTTTACCGGCTTTCCGATCGGCAACGTGCTCGGCATGACGCCGGTCACGCACCGTGGCATCGTCTCCGCGATCACGCCGATCGGCATTCCGCAGGCCAATGCCCGCGACCTCAATCCCGCCCTGGTTCGCCGCCTGGCAAACGACGTCTTTCGTGTCTACCAGCTCGACGCCACCGCCTATCCAGGCAACAGCGGCAGCCCCCTGTACGATCCGGCAAGCGGCGCTGTGCTGGGCGTGCTCAACATGGTGTTCGTCAAGGGTACGAAGGAGAGCGTGTTGTCCGACCCCTCGGGCATCAGTTACGCGATTCCCGTCGAGCATCTGCACCGCCTGCTCGGCGAGGTGAGGTAGGCTGGAAGCCTGGCGTTCAGGCCGGTGCGAGGATGTCCTCGGCCAGCGCCGCGGGGGTGGACACTGCGCGCCAGTGCGGCGCCATCTCGCCGGCCTCCAGGCTGCCGTAGCCCCAGGTGGCGGCCAGGAAGGGCAGGCCATTGGCGTCTGCAGACTCGCCGTCCTCGCTGCGGTCGCCCACGTAGATCGCCTGGTCGCGGGGAATCGCACGGTCCTGCATCAGGCGCGCGATCATGGCGGCCTTGTTTGGCAGGCGTGGCTCGAATGCGTCCAGGGCATAAACGGCAGCAAAATGACGGCTCCAGCCCAGGTGGTCGAGAATCAGCCGTGTCGGGTGCAGGCGCTTGTTGGTGGCGATCGACAGCGTACAGCCTGCCGCCGTCAGGCGCTCGAGCATTTCCGTCACCCCGCCGTAGGCCGCCGTCTGGCGGTATCCCGTGTTGTCGTAGCTGGCCTTGAAGTGCCCGGCGAGGGTGTCGAGCAGTGCGCTGTCCTTGCTGCCCGTCAGCATCTGCAGGGTCTCGAGCAGCGGGGGGCCGACGATGCCGGCGTCGATCGGCATCACGGGCTCGCAAGCCGCAGCCACAAACGCTTCGCGGTAGCTGGCGAGGATGGCAGGGGCTGAATCGATCAGGGTGCCGTCGAGGTCGAACAGCACGTGCGGGTAACGGAGCATGCAGGCCGGGGACCAATGTGCCGCGCACGGCGTGCCGCAGCCGTGCAGCGCGGAGGGGTTGAATTGTCGAATTGGTCCCGTCACCAGGAATCGAACCTGGATCTGGCGCTTAGGAGGCGCCCGTTCTATCCATTGAACTATGACGAGGACTCAGGGCGCGCATTCTAGCCGTTTGGTGGCGCCTGACCAAGTGCGGCGTCGCCCGGGCGCGGGGGGAGCAGGAAGGCGCGCGGCGCACGCAGCAGGCGGCGAAGCAACAGGCCGCCGAGGCTGCGGCCTTGCTCGAAGGTGATGCGGCGCGCGCGCATCGCCACGCTCAGCGTCAGCGTGAAGCTGACCAGCAGATTCACCAGCCCGATCAGGAGTACGCCCGAGAATGCGATGGCCACCGTGGTCAGCGGCACGGCGAAATCGAGTGCGACCGATGCATAGCCCAGATAGGCCGATGAGAAGGCGATGTGGCGGATGTCGATGGGCAGGCCGAAAAGCACGCCGATGGCGGTCGCACCGCCGAGCAGAAAGCCGAAGAAGACGTTGCCGGCCAGCGCGCCAAGGTTGTTCTCGATATAGCTCACCAGTCGTTCGGCACGCGCTGCACCCAGCAGTCGCCTGGGCCAGCGCAACTGGCGCAGGCGTTGCGGTACTCGGTTGTAGGCCGACAGGTTGTCGTAGAAGGCGGCGATCAGCCCCGACATGAACAGGCATACCCCGGCAATGGCCGCAAAGAACAGCGCTCCGCCACGCGGGTCGATCTCGTCGAGCAGGTGGTGGGCTTTCTCGGGCGACACGAAGTGGCTGCCAGTGGCGAAGTGGATGATCAGGCCCACCATCAGCGCGATCGGGATGGCCACGCCGATGTTGCCCGCGATCGCTGCGGCCTGGCTGCGGATGGTGCGTACGATGAGGTCGGCAAGCTCCTCGAGGTCGCGCCCCTTGCCCTTGGCCTCGCCGATGGAGGCGGCGATGGCATTGGCCGTCATTGCCGGCTGCTTGGTCGCCACCGTGCCGCCCAGCATGTGGATGAGGGCGAAGCCCAGGCCATAGTTGAGGCAGAACGACAGCAACTCGTTGAGTGGTGCCCAGCCCTGGCTGCCGAGCACGATCTTGTTGGCCGCCATGAAGGCGATGATGAGGCCACCGAGTGCGGCCGAGGCGAGCATGCCGAAGTACTCGCCGCGTGAATTGGTGATGTACTTCTCGCCCGTCTTGCTGGCGCTCTCGGTCATGCGCAGCGACAGCAGCTCGACGTTCTTGCCCCAGTAGTCGGAGAGGATGTTCTTGCGGCACTCGGCGCGTACCAGGGTCTTGAACAGGCGCACGATGCGCGGCGCGGCGTCTTCGACCACGCGCCGGGTGCGCAGCTCACCGAGCAGGGCTACCAACTCGTTGATGCGTTCCAGGTGCTGGCGCAGGCGTTCGAGCTTGAAGGTGAGGGTAAGGCTGGTGCCGATGCGGGTGGCACGCTTGCGCACCCGCTGCAGGATCTCGTCGCACTGATGCAGCATCACCATCAGGTGCTTGTCATCGGCAATCAGTGCGCCTGGCGTCGTCCACCAGTCGCTGTAATGCTGGATGTAGCTCAGCAGTTCGGCGTTCTGGGCAAGGAAGGGCGACTCGTGCTCCTCCAGGTTGGGGTCGATGCGCACCAGTTCGCGGTCCAGGCCGATCGCCGAGACATGAAAGGACAGCACCCGCAACGCCTCGAGTACCTCGCGCACGGCCTGGGGCAAGGCGTTGGCATCTTCTTCGAACATCGGCGACTGGTGGCCGACGAGCAGACCCAGGAACGCCACCCAGTCGTCGTCCGGGATGGCATTGACCCACTGCTCGTCATCCACGCGGTGAAAGATCGCCGACAGGAAATCCTTCAGGTGCGTGGTGTCCACCACCTCCGGCAGCAACCGGTTGCCGATGCGGTGAGAGGTCTCGGAGAAGAAGCCCGTCGAAGGCAGCAGGCCCGACGAGACGTACATCGTGACCTGCTTGCGCTCGTTGAAAAGGCGCAGGCATGCGGCGCGCAGGTTTGCGAGCAGGTCCGCCCGCCGCGACAGCAGACGTTGCAGTGCGCGCAGGTTCTCGATGGCTTCGTCGGCCTGGTCGGCCCTGGCCGGACGCAACTTCCCCACCAGGCTTGCCCACAACGCGACCTGATCCTCGTCGTGGTCGCCGAAGCGTTCGAGCAATCGTTCCATATGTCTTTTCCTGATGCTGTTCCGTGTTGCCGTCGGGCGTGCCGCGATGAGCTTGCCACGCCCGCGAAATTGCCGCCTTGGGCGGATTTGTGCACTGCATTATGCGGTAATCCGCCCTGAGCGCCCGCAGCCGGCTAAAATCGACGCCCCTCTCCCGAACCCGCGGCCGATTGCCGCAACCGCGCAGATGCCTCTTCTTTCAGTCGATAACGCTTGTCTCGCCTTCGGTCATGTCGACCTGCTCGATCGCGTCGGTTTCCAGCTCGATGCAGGCGAGCGTGTCGCCTTGATCGGACGCAACGGCTCGGGCAAATCCAGCTTGCTGCGGGTGCTCGCCGGCCAGGCCGCGCTCGATGATGGCACAGTCTGGCGGCAGGCCGAGATGGTCACGGCCTATGTGCCTCAAGAGCCCGACTTCGGCCTCGAGCGCGACGTCTTCGAGACCATCGCCGACGGACTCGGTGGCGCCGCGAAGCTGCTGGTCGATTATCACGCGGCCATGCTTGCGGTCGCCGAGCATGCCACGCCCGAGGCGCTGGCACGGCTCGATGCCCTGCAGCATGCGGTCGAAGCCGCCGCCGCTTGGCGCCTGAACCAGCGCGTCGAGCAGGTCGTCGCCCGCCTCGGACTCGATCCCGCGGCAAAGGTTTCCAGTCTGTCGGGGGGCGGCGTCAAGCGCGTCGCGCTGGCGCGTGCGCTGGTGGCCGAGCCCGATCTGTTGCTGCTCGATGAGCCCACCAACCACCTCGACCTCGATGGCATCCTGTGGCTCGAAGAGCTGATCCGCGACTTTCGCGGTGCGGTCATCGTCATCACCCACGATCGCGTCTTTCTCGACCACGTCGCGACCCGCATCATCGAGCTCGACCGCGGCCGTCTGGCGAGCTACCCCGGGCGCTTTTCCGACTACCAGCGCCGCAAGGCGGAGGAACTCGACGCCGAGGACAAGGCCGCAGCACGCTTCGACAAGTTCCTCGCCCAGGAAGAGGTGTGGATTCGCAAGGGCGTGGAGGCCCGCCGTACCCGCAATGAGGGCCGCGTGCGCCGCCTCGAAGCCTTGCGCCGAGAGCGCGCGGCGCGCCGCGACCGCCTGGGCAGCGTCAGCCTGGCGGTCGATACGGGAGACAAGAGCGGGCAGATGGTTGCCGAACTCACCCACGTATCCAAGCGCTATGGCGACAAGCTGGTGGTACGCGACTTCTCGACCCGCATCATGCGTGGTGACCGTATCGGCCTCATCGGCCCCAACGGTGCGGGCAAGACCACCTTGCTGAAGCTCATCCTCGGCGACGTGGAGCCCGATCAGGGCTCGGTACGCCGCGGCACCCGCCAGAGCGTGGCTTACTTCGACCAGCTGCGCGAGCAACTCGATCCCGAGCTGCCGCTCACCGAGGTCATCAGCCCGGGGTCGGACTATGTCGACATCGGGGGCGACAGGAAGCACGTCATCGGTTACCTCGGCGACTTCCTGTTCGCCCCCCAGCGAGCGCGCTCGCCGGTCAAGTCGCTCTCGGGGGGCGAACGCAACCGCCTGCTGCTGGCACGTCTGTTCGCACGCCCGGCAAACGTGCTGGTGCTGGACGAGCCGACCAACGACCTCGATATCGAGACCCTCGACCTGCTCGAGGAGCTGCTTGCCGGTTACGACGGCACGCTGTTCCTGGTCAGCCATGACCGTGCTTTCCTGGACAACGTGGTGACCCAGGTGATTGCGGCCGAAGGCGATGGGCTCTGGGGGGAGTATGCCGGCGGCTACGGCGACTGGCAGCGCGTACAGGCCATGCGTGCCGAGGCGCAGTCCGCCGCCCAGCAACAAGCTCGTCGTGCCACGGCGCCAGTCGACAAGCCGCGCGCGGCCGAAGCGAAGCCGGCCGCCAATCGCCCGACCAAGCTCTCCTTCAACGAGAAGCGCGAGCTCGACGCCTTGCCCGACCGCATCGCTTCCCTGGAGGACGAGCAGACGCGCCTGCATGCGCGCATGGCAGACCCCGCGCTGTATCAGGACGCACCGCAGGAGGTTGCGCAGGTCAAGGCGCGGCTCGAGGCGATCGAAGGCGAGATCGAGGCGGCGATGCTGCGCTGGGAGGCGCTGGAGTCGCGCGCCGCAGGTTGAGCATGCCTGGCCTGCCGTCGGCGGCCAGCTGGCGATGCGAGCTCAGAACACCCCGATCTGGGCGAACCAGGCCGTGGCCGCCGCTGCAGCAATGACCACTGCGGCATGGAAGATCGCCAGCGCGCGATACCTGCGCGCGATCCGGGCGGGGTCGTGATCGGAGATGAGGTAAAGGCGCCGGCCTGTCGGCCGACGCATCACGTGGACCTCGGGCGCTGCCATCACTTCCTCGTGTAGCCTGCGTACCTCGCGTCGAGCCTGGGAACGCGCGAGCTCCCATTCGCGTACATCGATCTCGCCATTGCCATCGAGGTCGAAGCGCGCCAGCAGGCCGGGGTGGTCGGCCTTCCAGCTGGCCAGCAGCTCGCGCACCTGGGCCGAGAAATCGAAGTCGGTATTGACGCTGCCCAAGGTGGCGAAATCGCCCAGCACATAGATGCGATCGTGGCGGATCAGCGACCACTGGGTATAGCGCATGTCGCCACGGCGTACGACGTCGCAGCGTTTGACCATCATGTCCGCGCCCTCGGGGTCGACCACGCACTGCCCGCTTGCATCCTCGAGCAGGAAGGAGGCATCGCTCTCGTCTACGGTCTCCCGTTTCCACTTGCCGTCGCGTTGGCGTTGCTCGATCAGCACGCGGTACCAGAGCACGGGCAAGCCGTTGATCGGCGAGCGCAGCGGCGTACCGTCGAGCGGCTGGCCGCGTCCTCGCAGCTCGGTATAGCCCTGGGCCGCCGAGGCGATGCGCGAGGTCGGTGTGTCGGCGATCAGGCGTGCGTGGCGCAGCGCGCGCTTCCAGCCGATCAGTCCGGTGGCCAGCAGCACACCCAATCCGGTCACTGCACCCGGCCCTTCGCCTGCGCTGAGGGCGAGCACGACGGCGCCAAACTGCACGAAGGGCAGGATGACGTCCGTCGGTCGATGACGAAGCTGGACCAGCATCAGGCGGTCGTGGTGCTGCGGGCGGGGGGCGAAAGCCTAGCGCACGCTGCGTGTCGGCCGCGTCTCAGGCATTGAAGAGCGCCTTGAGGTCGACGTCGGCCTTTTCCGCCGTGCTGAACTGCAGCAACGGCTGGGCAACATAGTTGAACAGGCGCGCAATGATCAGGTCCGGAAACTGCTCGATGCGTACGTTGTGCACGTTGACCGATTCGTTGTACCACTCGCGGCGGTCTGCGATGCCGTTTTCCAGCGCGGTGATGCGTGTCTGCAACTGCATGAAGTGCTCGTTGGCCTTGAGCTCCGGATAGGCTTCGGCAACCGCGAAGATCTGCCCCAGGCCCGCGCGCAGCAGGTTCTCGGCAGCGCCCAGCGCGGGCACGTCGTGGGCTTCGCGCGCCCTGGCGACACGTGCGCGCGCCTCGGTGACACGGGCCAGCGTTTCCTGCTCGAACTGCTTGTACTGGCGGCAGACCTCCACCAGCTTCGGCAGTTCGTCGTGGCGTTGCTTGAGGAGGACGTCGATGTTCGCCCAGGCCTTGGCGATGTTGTGCTTGAGTTGTACCAGGCCGTTGTAGACCACCACGCTCCAGACCAGCGCAAGGACGATCAGGGCGAGGAAGACCGCATTGCCAATGCTCATTGGACGACTCCTGTGTTGTTCATACCATTGTAGATCGCTGGCATGAACAATCCTGTTACACATGACACGCCTGCCGCGCAACGGCGCGGGCACGGTGGCGTGTGCGTCAGGCAGGCTCCGCGGGCTCTGGAGGCAGCAGGCGTGCGCGCGCCTCCTCAGGTGCACCGAGGCGCAGGAGCAGGGGTTCGCGGCCGAGGTGCAGCAGGGCTTCGATGGCGGCCAGGTCGTCGGGCAGGGCAGGGTCGTCCCAGCCACGGGCAAGGTGCCGGGCAAGGTCGGCGGCGAGCTTGATCGTGCGTACCCTGGGGTTGTCCTGCTGGCTGTCGTCGAGCAGCTGGACGAGGAGTTGCGGCAGGCGCCAGGCACGGATCAAGCCGAGCTGGATCTGTGCGGCGGTGGCGCCCAGCACATCGCGCTGGGCTTCTGCGCTACGCAGACCGCGAGATGCCACCAGCTGTTCCTGAACCCTCAGGGCGAGAGCCGGAGCGTGGATCCAGCAAACGATCTCGGTCGCTTCGTGCAGCAGGGCGGCGACGGTGATTTCCTGTACGTCTAGATCGCGGCGCTGAATGGCGAAATCGCGTGCGTAGTCGGCGACCCGGCGCGCGCGCCCGATCACCTTGAGCACTCCAACCAGGGCCTTGGGCTGGCTTGCCAGTGTTGCCTCGACAGTCGGCAGGTCGCCGAAGGTGCTGAAGAAAGGCTCGATGCCGAGCATCATCACCGCGCGTTCGATGGTGGTGATGTCGTGGTTCTGCGATTCGCGCCGGTTGCGTTCGATGTGGGTGAGCAGTCGCATCGTCAGCAGCGGGTCGGAGAGCACCACGCTGGCGAGCTGCTTGGCACCGACAGACTCCCCGCTGTCACGCAGCGCGGCAAGGTCGAGCATCGTCCGCCGCAGCACCGGCAGGGGCTGGGCCGAGAAATGATCGACATAGGCCTGCACGGATGGCAGGGCCTGTGACAGCGAAGACATGCGGACCTCTGCAGAAGGCGTGTGTTGTGCTGCATTATCGGCCTCCGGCGGGCGGAACTGAAGGGCTGCCTGGGGGCATGCGGCAGGCCAATGGTCCGCCCGTCGCTTGGAGCTATAATTACGGCGTCGAAATGGCCTCACGGCCACGCTACGAACACACAGGAGACGTCCGCATGACCCCCTTCAAGGCCTTCGTGATCGACCAGGACGAGAACCGCAAGGTTGTCAGCCGCATGGGTGCGCTTGCGCCCGAGCAGCTCGACGCTGGCGAGGTGACCATCCGCGTCCATTACTCCAGCATCAACTACAAGGATGCGCTGGCGGCTACCGGGGCGGGCAAGATCATCCGGCGCTTTCCCTGCGTGGGCGGCATCGACCTGTGCGGCGAGGTTGTGGACAGTGCCGATGCGCGCTTCAAGGCCGGTGACAAGGTCATCGCCACCAGCTTCGACATCGGTGTCGCGCATCACGGCGGCTATGCGGAATATGCGCGCGTGCCCGCGGGCTGGGTCGTGCCCCTGCCTGCGGGGCTGGACCTGTTCGAAGCCATGGCCCTTGGTACGGCGGGCTTCACCGCCGCGCTCGGCGTGGTGCGCATGGAGGACAACGGCCTCGCGCCTGCCAACGGCCCGGTCATCGTCACCGGGGCCACCGGTGGCGTCGGCGGGCTGGCGATCGACATGCTGGCCAACCTCGGGTACCACGTGGTTGCACTCACCGGCAAGGAGGCCGAGGCCGACTACCTGAAGATGCTCGGTGCGGCCGAGATCAAGCTGCGATCGGAGATCGATCTCGACAAGGTGCGCCCGCTCGAAGCCGCGCAGTGGGCGGGGGCGGTGGACAACGTCGGCGGTCCGGTGCTGCACTGGGTGCTGGCGACCATGAAGCAGGCGGGCACGGTGGCGAGCATCGGCAATGCGGCCAGCTTCAAGCTCGACACCACGGTGTTCCCTTTCATCCTGCGCGGCGTCAGCCTGCTCGGCATCGATTCGGGCTACATGGGTTTTCCGACCCGCCAGCGCGTGTGGGACCGCCTCGCAACCGACCTCAAGCCGCGTAATCTCGCGGCAGTCACCCGCACGATCGACTTCGATGCCTTGCCAGCGGCTTTCGACGATTTCATCCAGGGCCGCGTCAAGGGCCGCACTGTCGTCCGCATCGGCGCCTGAGCGGGCACAGGTAAAACGGGGGCGAGGTGGTGACGAGCGAAGACGACAAGCTGCCACGCATCCTCGTGGTTGACGACTCGCGCATGGTGCGGGCGACGATCGTCAAGCTCATTCGCGGCCGCTTCGAAGTGCGCGAGGAGCCCGACGGCGAAGCCGGATGGGAGACATTGCTGGTCGATCCGGGCATCGATCTCGTGCTCACCGACATCGGAATGCCGCGCCTGGATGGCTACGGCCTGCTCGAGCGCATCCGGGCATCGAAGGTGGCGCGGGTGCGCGAGCTGCCGGTGGTCATCATTTCCGGCGACGAGGACGAATCTGCCCGTGAGCGGGCGCTCACCCTGGGTGCCAACGGCTTTGTCACCAAAGGGGCGGGCAGTGTCGAGCTCCTCGCCACCCTGACCTCGCTGGTGCGCCTGTCGAAGGCCCAGCTCGAGCTCGAACGCAGCCGTGCCGCGCTCGCCCGCCAGAGTCCGGTTGACCCGGAAACCGGGCTCGCAAGCGAGGGCTACCTGCAGCATCGTGCCAGTCAGGTGGAGGCCGAGTCGCTGCGCCGCCAGACCGACATTGCCGCTCTGGTCATCGAGCTCGACCAGTTCGACGAGCTTGTCGATCGCTACGGCGCGCACGTCGTGCAACTCATCGTGCGCAAGTTGTCGAAGATGCTCACCGGGCGCATTCGCGCCGAGGACACGCTGTCGCAGCACTCGGCCTCGCAGTTCGCACTGCTGTCGCCCGGCATCGATCGCGTTTCGAGCTGTGCCTTTGCGCTGCGCCTGCGCAGCAGCGTCGAGAAGCTGGTGATGGGCTACCGCGAGGAGCGCATCCGCATCACGCTCAGCATAGGCGTTGCCAACGCCGTGGTGGACGGGCGCAGTGCGGTCAGCGAGTTATTGGGCCTGGCGCTCAAGCGTACCGCGGCCGCGCGCGCCGCGGGGGGCAATCGCGTGGTCGCCGATGCCGGCGAGGTGGATGCCGACTCCATCGAGCGTGCGCTCGGCCGCCTCGTCAGCATCGATGGCGCGCTCAGGCAGGTGCGCGCGGGTGCGCGCGACGAGGTCGAGCGCCAGTTGCCCGAGATCATCGCGGCGCTGATGCCGCTGCTCGAATTGATAGAATCAAAGACTCACTGCGGACTGCCGCTCAGGCATCTCGATGCCCTCAAGAACAGAAGCGCAGCCGATGGTGATGATGATGACGGGGAGTCCACCCGGACCTCCATCTGAAGCAGGAGTGGTCGCAGGTTTCGCTGCGCTGTCCCGGCGCTGCGGTGCAGGCAACACGTCATTTGCAGTACAGGGAAAATAGAAGGGAGAGGAAGCAATGACCGATTACCAGCAATTCCACCGCCGTTCCATCGAAGACCGCGACGGGTTCTGGGCCGAGCAGGCCCAGCTCGTGCACTGGAACAAGCCCGCTGAGCAGATCTGCGACTTTTCGAAGCCGCCGTTCGTGAAGTGGTTCAAGGGCGGTGAGACCAACCTCTGCTTCAACGCAGTGGACCGCCACGCCGCCACGCGCCCCAACGACCGCGCGCTGGTGTACATCTCGACCGAGACCAACGAAGAGAAGGTGTATTCCTTCGCCGAGCTGCAGCGCGAGGTCGAGCGCATGGCGGCCATCTACCAGGACCTCGGGGTCAAGCGCGGCGACCGCGTGCTGATCTACATGCCGATGATCGCCGAGGCGGCCTTCGCGATGCTCGCCTGCGCACGCATCGGTGCCATCCACTCGGTGGTGTTCGGCGGTTTCGCCGCCGGCTCGCTCGCCACTCGTATCGATGACGCCAAGCCGGTGCTGATGGTCAGCTCGGACGCCGGCATGCGCAACGGCAAGCCGGTGCCTTACAAGCACCTCGTGGACGAGGCCTGCAAGCTGGCCGAATTCCCGCCGGCCAAGGTGCTGATCGTCGACCGCGGCCTGGACAAGGGCTTCCCGCGCGTCGAGGGCCGTGACGTCGATTACGCCGAACTGCGCGCCCGGCACATGGATGCCCAGGTGCCGGTCGTGTGGCTGGAGTCCTCCGAGCCGAGCTACATCCTGTACACCTCCGGCACCACTGGCAAGCCCAAGGGTGTGCAGCGCGACACCGGCGGTTACCTGGTCGCGCTCGCCTCGACCATGCCGCACATCTTCACCGGCGAAGCCGGCGAGACCATGTTCGCGACCTCCGACATCGGCTGGGTGGTCGGTCACAGCTACATCATCTATGGCCCGCTCATCGGCGGCATGGCCACGATCATGTACGAAGGTACGCCGCTGCGTCCGGACGCGGGCATCTGGTGGCAGATCGTCGAGAAGTACAAGGTCAGCGTCATGTTCTCGGCGCCCACCGCGGTGCGCGTGCTCAAGAAGCAGGACCCGGCCTTCCTCAAGAAGTACGACCTGTCCTCGCTCAAGCACCTGTTCCTGGCCGGCGAGCCGCTCGACGAGACCTCGCACGAGTGGATCATGCGCGAGCTCGGTATCCCGGTCATCGACAACTACTGGCAGACCGAGACCGGCTGGCCGATGCTCGCCATCTGCCGCGGTGTGGAAGACAGCCCGATCAAGCTCGGCTCGCCCGCCTTCCCGGTGTATGGCTACGATCTGCGCATCTTCCGCGAGGATGGCAGCGAGTGCGGCGCCAACGAGAAGGGCATCGTCGGCATCGTGCCGCCGCTGCCGCCGGGCTGCCTGTCCACCGTGTGGGGCCAGGACGAACGTTTTGTGTCGACCTACTTCTCCACCTTCCAGGACCCGGTCGTCTACTCCTCTTCCGACTGGGGTATTCGTGACGACAAGGGCTACTACACCATCCTCGGCCGCATGGACGACGTCATCAACGTCGCCGGCCATCGCCTCGGCACCCGCGAGATCGAGGAGGCGGTGCAGACCCACCCGGCGATCGCCGAGGTTGCCGTGGTCGGTGTGCACGACGAGCTCAAGGGCCAGATGCCGATGGCTTTCGCGGTGGTGAAGGACGCCAGCACGGTCGATACCGCCGAGAAGCGCGCTGCGCTCGAGAAGGAGGTCATGAAGAAGGTGGACGAGAGCCTCGGTGCCATCGCCCGTCCGGCCCGCGTGCACTTCATCAACGGCCTGCCCAAGACGCGCTCGGGCAAGATGCTGCGCCGCTCCATTCAGGCGCTGGCCGAAGGTCGCGACGCGGGCGACCTGACCACCATCGACGACCCGAGCACGCTCGAGCAGATCAAGGTGGCGCTGAAGGGCTGAGTTCGTTTCAGTCAGCGTTGAATGGGGCGCTTCGGCGCCCCATTTGTCTTCGTGCGGGGGGTTCAGGCCCGGGCTTGGTGCTCGCCTGATCGAGCGCGCTCGAGACCGGCATCGACTTCCTGCTGCACGACACGCCAGATCGGGCGCAGGATGAAACGCATGTTCTTGATCACGCTATTGACGTCGAGTACCGAGGGGACGCGTGCACCACGATGTTCGACCGCGTCGCCAATGCGGCGGATGTCCACGCCCAGCTTGGCGAAGTGGCTGGCCAGGCGCGGTTCGGTGAGTACGAACAAGGTGTCGATGTCGTGACGGTGCGCCAGTGCGATGGCGCTCATGTACAGGCTGATCGGGATGTAGGGGAAGCGCGGCTGTTCGCGCGAACCGAAGTCGTCGTCGTTGATCGGCGCTGCCTCGCGGTCTTCGCCGCGCCGGCGGCGATACCGCGAGCGCACGGCGAGACGGGAAACCTCGGCAATGCGGCCGCGGGGCAGGGCGGCAGGGTCGATGATGCGGCGATCGAGCACCTCAGCGCAGGTGTGCTCGAATGGCAGGGGCTTGGCGGGATCGTCCGGGTCGGTGAGCACGATGCGTACGCAGCCCACGGGTTCGTGCGGTTCGTCCCTGGTGCGCAGCAGGCAGTGAAGGCTGTGCGCGTCGTAGGTGTCGATCTCCCGCTTGTCCGGGCGCTCGGGCTCGAAGTGCAGGTCGGAGCAGTAGACCTCGTGCCGGATGCCGAACACGAGATCGCGCGTCGCCTGGTCGGTCGCCGGGATCAGCTCGAAGTACTTCTTGAAGCCGTGACCCAGGTTGAAGCGGTCAAGGAGAGACATGTTCAGTTTCCTTGTCTGAGGAGGTCGACGATCGGCGTGGCGCCGACGCGTCGTGCCGGGAAGAGTGCGGCGAGAGTGGTGGCGACCAGGCCGACGAGGCATGCGCCCAGCACGACGGAGGGCACGACGCGGATCATGGCGGTGTAGCCGACATTGGCGTTCGGCGGCGGCGGCATCGGGATGCCGATTGCCGAGATGGTCACCGCCAGGAAGATGCCGATCAGCGCGCCGAGCACGGCGCCGGCCAGCCCCAGAACCGTGTTCTCCACGACCAGCAGGCGGAAGATGTCGCGCCTGCGGTTGCCGAGCGCCTGCATGGTGCCGAACTCGGCCTGGCGCTCGAATGCGGCCATATTGACGCTGTTGGCGACCGACAGCAGCACCATTACCAGGATGATGCCCTGCAGGACACCGAACTGGCGCTCGTAGAGCCCGAGCGTCTTCTCGTAGAAGTCCGACAGCATCTTCCAGTCGAAGACTTCGAACTGAGCTGGGTCGACCAGCGCGGCTACTGCCGCATAGGCGCGCGCGGTGTCCTCGGTGCGGTGCAGGGTCGTCACCAGCATGTTGGCGCCGTCGGTGTAGAGCAGCTCGCGTGCGGCGGCGAGCGGAACGCGCACGGCGCGCGAATCGAACTCCTTCGAGAAGCTCTGGAAGATGCCGACCACCTCGAAGTCGAGCGTGTTGACCGCGCCTTCGGCCGTGTTGAGCACGAGCACGATGGAGTCGCCTACCTCCAGGCTCATGGCGTGCGCCACCCCCTGGCCGATGACTGCGCCGAACAGGTCGTCATCCCGCAGCTGGCGGCCGGCGAGGATCTCCAGCGCGGTACCCAGGCGTGCTTCCTTGTCGGGTTCGATGCCTTCGCCAACGATGCCCAGGTCTCGCCGGCCATTGTTGAGCACACCGGCAAAACTCAGCCGCATCGAGACCTCCTTGACTTCGGGCAACGCAGTGATGCGTGCGGCCAGGGCCTCGGGGTCCGGGATGAGGTAGTTTTCCGGCTGGCGGGTACCCTTCTCGCGGAAGTCCTTGCGGAACACCTGTACGTGCCCGGTCTGCGAGTGGATGATCGATTCGCCCAGCTGCACGAAGATGTCCTGCACGAAGCCGCCGGACACGATCAGGCCGGATACGCCGAAGATGATCGCGGCCAGCGTCATCGCGGTACGGATCTTCTGGCGCAGCAGGTTGCGGATGGCGAGCCGGATCAGCATGCGGCCTTACCTCTGGTGGCGGAGTGCGTCGACGATGTTCATCCGCGATGCCTTCCAGGCTGGCAGGATGCTCGCGAGCAGGGTGGTCGCAAAGGCGAGCTGGAAGGCCTCCCATGCCAGCGTCGGGGGAACTGAGATACGACCGGTGAAACCGGTCTCCATGCCCGGCGGGGGGGGCATCGGGATGCCCACTGCCGAAATCGCGGTGGCGAGCAGAAAGCCGAGACCGACCCCGACTGCGCCGCCGATCACTCCGAGCAGCGCCCCCTCGGTCAGGAACATGCGCAGGATGCCCGCACGGCGCACGCCCAGCGCCATTGCCGTGCCGATTTCTCCCGTGCGCTCGACAACCGCCATCGACAAGGTGTTGGAAATGCTCAGCACCACGATCAGCGCGATCAGGATGCGCACCACACCGACCTGGCGGGTGAACAGCTCCGCGGTCTTGTTGTAGAAGTCAGCCAGGTCGTACCAGGGAATCGGTTCGAACTCGTTGGCGGGGAGTCGCGCCTTCAATGACGCGAGTGCAGCGTCCGTGTCGGCCGTGCGTTCGAGCAGCACGACCCAGCTCGTCGCTCCCTCGACTCGCATGAGCTTGCGTGCAGTCTCGATCGGCACGCGCAGCGCTGCGTCGTCGTAGGCCTTGACGGTGGTGCCGAACAGGCCCGCCACCGTCAGTTCGACGGCGTTGAGTCCGCCCTCGGCTGTGGTCGCCAGCAGCACCACGGTGTCGCCGGGCTGGACGCCGACGTTGGCAGCCAGCCCGCGCCCCACGAGCACGGTGTTGTCATTCGTGCCGTCCAGGTTGTTGCCGGCGACGATGCGGATGGAGCGCCCCACCAATGCCTCGCGCTCGGGGTCGATGCCCTCCCCCATGAATGAAATGGTGTTGTCGCCGCTGCTGAGCAAACCGTTGAAGGACAAGCGTGGCGTGATCGTGACCATGCCCTGCGGCGGCTGCGCGCTCACCGCTTCCGTGCCCGACGGCAGCAGGTAGCTGTAGGGGTCGCCCAGCCCCTTCTTGAAATAGCCCGGACGGATGACCTGGATGTGGCCGAGCTGCGAATGGATGGTCGACTCGCGCATGTTGTCGAGCAGCCAGTGGATGAATCCGCCCGCCAGCACGAAGGTGACCACCCCACCGCAGATGATGAGCATTGCGAGCAATGCCCGCCGCCGCTGCCGGAACAGGTTGCGCGCTGCGACCAGCGTCGCACGCGCGGCGCGATTTGCGGCTTCGTTGAGCATGCTCGTTCGTGTGGTCGAAAAGTAAGTCTATGATAGCCTCTCGGCGGACTTGGAACGAGGGGGCCGAGATGCGGCCAGAATTCGACTACAGCGCGGCATTCTCGCGCAACATCGGCTGGGTGACCGAGGCCGAGCAGCAGACCTTGCGCTCGCGGCGCATCGCCATTGCTGGCATGGGGGGGGTTGGTGGCGTTCATCTGCTCACCCTCGCGCGCTTTGGCATCGGTGCATTCAGCATCGCCGACTTTGACCGTTTCGACATCGTCAACTTCAATCGCCAGGCCGGCGCGATGATGAGCACGCTGGGCGAGCCCAAGGTCGAGGCCCTGGCGCGCATGGCGCGCGACATCAATCCCCTTGTCGATCTGCGCTGCTTTCCCGAGGGAGTCGGCGAGGATAGCCTCGATGCCTTTCTGGAGGACGTCGACCTCTACGTCGACGGTCTGGATTTCTTTGCCTTTGCCGCTCGGCGAGCCGTTTTCGCCGCCTGTCATCGTCGCGGCATTCCAGCGGTGACGGCAGCCCCGCTCGGCATGGGGGCTGCCGTGCTCGTGTTTGCGCCCGACAGCATGTCGTTCGAGGACTATTTTGGTCTCGAGGGCTGCGATGAGGATGAGATGGCGCTGCGATTCCTGCTTGGCCTGTCGCCGGGCATGCTCCAGCGCGCCTACCTGGCCGATCCGTCGCGGGTTGACCTGGCTGCGCGCAAGGGGCCTTCGACCATCGCCGCATGCCAGCTGTGCGCCGGTATCACCGCAGTCGAGGCTTTGAAACTGTTGCTCGGCCGCGGCAAGGTCTTCAAGGCGCCCTGGGGGTATCAGTTCGATGCCTACCAGAACCGTCTCAAGCGCACCTGGCGCCCGGGTGGGCATCGCAATCCGCTGCAGCGCATCGGCCTCTGGCTTGGTCGCATGCAGCTACAACGCATGAAGCAGGAGGCGCTCAAGCATGGCAAGTCGTGAACAGCTGCACCGCATCCTCGAACGCGCGCGCTGGGCGCCCAGTGGCGACAACACCCAACCGTGGCGCTTCGAGATCCCGGCCGAGGGCCATGTGGTGGTGCGTGGGTTCGATACCCGCGACCACGTCCTCTATGATTTCGATGGTCGTGCCAGCCAGATTGCCCATGGCGCGCTGCTCGAGACCCTGCGCCTGGCGGCCAGCTGCGAAGGGTTGCGCACCGAATGGTCCGTCCGGCCCGGTTGCGCGGACGATGCCCCCGTTTACGATGTGCGCTTCTTCGCCGATGCCAGCGTGGAGCCCGATCCGCTCGCGCGCTACATCGAAACCCGAGTCGTTCAGCGCCGGCCGATGCGCACCACGCCGCTCACCGACGCTCAGCGTGCTGCCTTGGTCGATGCCGTTGGCCCGGCCTTCAGGCTGCGCCTGTTCGAGCGCTTCGCCGAGCGTCTGGCCGTCGGCAGGTTGCTGTGGGCCAACGCTCATATCAGGCTGACCACGCCCGAGGCCTTCGAGGTTCATCGCAGCATCATTGAATGGAACGCCCGGTACAGCGACGATCGCATCCCCGATCAGGCAGTCGGCGTTGATCCCGCCACCGCCAAGCTGATGCGCTGGGTGATGCAGAGCTGGCAACGGGTGGATTTCTTCAACCGCTATCTGTTTGGCACCGTGGCGCCGCGCATCCAGCTTGACCTGCTGCCTGCGCTCGGCTGCGCCGCCCATATCCTCTTGCTGCCGCCGCGCTCGCCCCAAGGTATCGAGGACTACCTCGCCGCCGGCGTGGCGATGCAGCGGCTGTGGCTGGCGGCGGAGGCGCAGGGGCTGCACCTGCAGCCGGAGATGACGCCGGTCATCTTTCGCTGGTACGCGCGTGCCGGACGTTCGTTTTCCGCCCACCCTGGCATCGATGCTGCGGCTGCACGACTCGCCGAGCGGTTCGAGCAACTGGTCCCGGCTGCGTCCGACGATGCCTTCATGTTCTTCTGCCGCGTGGGCCGCTCGGCAACGCCGCATGCGCGCTCGCTGCGCTTGCCCTTGGCACGCTTGCTTGGCGAGCGCCCGGAGGCTCCGGGCTAGGTCCACCATGCCTTCAGGCTGGTCGAGTGAGTGTCGGGAATTTTTACACTCATCATGCCTGGAGGGTTTGCTTGAGTAATGCCGCTTTCTCAAGTGGATGAAAGAAAAGGGGTTTGTAAATCTGGCATGCTGATTGCTTTATGTTGTCCGAGCGGTTCGGCAGTGCTGGCAAGGTAGCTTTGATCGCGAGCGCTCGATACCTGCGGTACTACTTGAATAACGGAGGACATTATGAAACTTAAGAAAACATCGCTCGCGACGGCGTTGGTGGCAGCCCTGGCAATGGGTGCGGCTGGCCAGGCCTCGGCGAGTGTCTACGCTGGTTCGTCGCTGGATGTCAGCAACCTGGTGATCGGTTTTGTGAACCAGAATACTGGCGCTGTCATCACCAACCTGAGCCCGAACTTCACCTTCAACGTGGAAGATTCCGCCACGCTGAACGGTTCGACCCAGGCCTTTGCCGCATCCTGCAGCAGCCTGCTGGGCAACTGCAGCGCCGTGCCGCCGGTGCTGGCAGTCAATGCCGCCAACGCGCCGGGCAGCAGCCTCACGCGCGCCAACAACGACTACACGCTGCTCGGTCAGGGTAACGGCACCTACGCCAACTCGAACGCCGAGATCACCACCGCCCAGCTGGTGAATGGCTTCCCGTCGGAAAGCCAGCAGGTTGCCGAGGCCGAGCTTCTGGTTTCGGGTGCAGGTCAGGCATCGTCGAACATCCAGTCGAACACCACCTGGACGTTCGATTTCGTGATCGACACCAACACGGCGCTGATGAGCTTGAGCTTCGTCGCCAATCCGGAAATGAAGGCCGATGTCACGCTCATCCCGCCTTACACTTCGGGTCTGGCCCAAGCCAACCTGACGACGAACTTCACGCTGTCGCGTGAAGGTGTCCCGCTCATCGTCTGGAGCCCGAATGGCGCCGGTACCGGCCTGCTGTGCGGCTTTGGCCTGACTTGCAACGCTGCTGAGGGCGAGTCGCTGAACATCACCCTTGGCGTTGGTCCTGAGAGCGAAAGCGCTCAGCACAGCCTGGGCACGGCTGGCACCAACTTCTCGCTGATCGCACAGGGGCTGACCGAAGGTCGCTACTCGCTGACGCTGGCGGCGCTGACCAGTGTCAACGTTACCCAGGTGCCGGAACCCGGTACGCTGGTGCTGCTCGGCGGCGCGCTCGCTGCGCTGGGTGTGGGTGGCCTGCGTCGTCGTCGCGAAGAGAAAGTGGCCGCCTGATCCTGTGATCGGTGCTGGCTTGGCAGCCTGAAGCAAGGCCGCCAAGTGGAAGAAGCCGCGAGTTCCTCAGGGAGCCGCGGCTTCTTTGCGTTCGCGGTGCGTGCGCAGTTGTTCGTACGTCCTTGTGCCCCGTTCGGACCGGCCCCCCTGTTTCGTTCATCGCCCCAGATCGCGATCGATACGGGCAACGGCCAGGCCGGTAAGGGCGAGGTGAATGATCAGGTAGATCGACAGGACACGCGCGACGAAGCTGCTGATCGCGTTGGCGTCGACGAGCTGCGCAACGACTGCGAGCGTGGTGGTGGTGATCAGCATGGCGCTGTTGCCGCGTCTAAAGATGACGTAGAGCGGGCGCTTGAACGCCAGTTCCAGTGCAAGCCAGGTGCGCCGCCCCGAGTAGAAGAACAGCGCGAATCCGACGATCCATGCTGGGTCCGGTGCCGGGGTTGTTCCCGTGCTCAAGTGCGCAAACGCGAATCCCACTGGGACGACGTGAGTGATGATGTGGGCTTTGATCCAGCGGACGTCTGATCCGGTGTGCTGGCAAGCCAGCTCCGGGGCGCGTCGCCAGGCGTGCGCCAGCAGCGTGCAGATGCACAGGCTGGCCAGACCCGCCGTCGGCAGGACGGCGCTTTCGAGGGGGGCTGCAGCCAGTGCCAGCCCGGTGCTCAGCAGTATGGTGCAGGGTGTGAGTACCGCCAGCCGGTCGAGAGCTTTTGGGGGCAGGGCCTTGCGAGTCCAGCGTCTCATGCGACGAAGCCTCAACCAGAGCTGGCTGGCTTGCCCGGCCCTAGGTCGAAGGTGCTCATGTAGTCCGCAAACCGCTCCCGAATCGACTCGCCCGACAAGCCGAAGTCCTCGGGCGTGTAGCGATGACTGCGCGGTTTTTCGCGGTCCTTGGCGAGAAAATCGCTGAGCTGCGAACCTGCGCTGCCTCCGAATTCGAGCCCGAAGTGACCGTAGATGGCGGACACCGTGCCCATCGGGTCTGCGATGAGGCGCTTGTAGGGGATATCGAGAACGCCGTGTTCTGGCCGGCGTCGGCGTGCAGCCAAATATGCGTCCATGTCCGTCGCAAGGCGCTGCAGCACCTGCTGGCCGAGCTCCGCATTGTCGATGCGTGACGCGCATATGCCGCGGAATGCGGCATTGAGGCTGGCCCAGGAGGCAACCGACTGCACCGGGTCACGGTGCAGATGAACCAGGCAGGCGTCCGGATAGGTGTCAAGCAGACAGTCGAGGGCGGCCAGATGGTCGGGCGACTTCAGCAACCAGCGCTTGGCGGGGTACGTGGCTTGCAGTACCTGCAGCGCGCCTCTGTGATGCACGTAGGTTGGCCGGTGGTCCACATGGTCGAGCCATGTGGAGTATCCGGGTACGTTGAACATGCCCGCAAGTGCCTGCGTTGCGAAGCGCTGCATCAGGATCGGGGTGCATTCCTCGGGGCCGTCGAGGTAGAACTCGTGGATGTGTTCCAGCTGTGGTGCGAGATAGCGCTGGAACGCCATCAGAAAGCGTCCGGTTCGACGCCGAGGGTCGTGCTCCCTGGCTGTTGCTTGCCTGGGCGGCATCTGGGAAACGGTTGTCTCCCAGTTGCTGAGATAGCGGTGCTCAGGGTCGCATGCGAGCAGGTTGAAGAGGAAAGAGGTTCCCGACCGCGGCAGGCCCAGGATGATGAGCGGGCGGCTTACCGGAGCGTTGATGACCTCCGGGTGTGCGGCCTGGTAGGTCAACAGCTTGAGGTGGTTGCTCAGCAAGCCGACGAGTAGCTCAGAGACGTAGTAGCGACCGAACGGATGGAGGTCCGCTGACTCGTTCAATGCGCCCACCAGATGCTCCAGCCCTGTTGCGGCATCCGCGGGCAAGGACACTTTGCTGCCGCTCTTCTCCATCGCCGAGGCAATGAGTGCTGCGGAAGACAGCGGTTGGCTTGCCGATCGCCCGAGGGCGCTCGACAGCAGGTTCCAGGTCCTGACCAGCAAGCTTTGCTGAGGGGGTGTGTTCGATGGCACGGTCGGTTCTCCTTGCTCTTGCCCTCAGGCCACTGGATGCTGCGCTTGGAAAGCCGTAGCGCTCAGCGCTGTGATCCAATCTCCGCAAGCTGCGCCCGCGCCTCGGCCTCGAAGCGGGTGCCGACGCCGTCTACGATGAGCTTCTCGAGTGTTGCCCGCGCGCCCGCCGCATCACCCTGGGCGGCCTGCACCTGGGCGACATGCAGTCGAACCTGGCCGCTCTCCGGGTTGAACTTGAGTGCCTGGTCCAGCAACCAGCGTGCTTGGGTCAGGTCGCCGCGCTCGAAGTGGATCATGGCCAGGGTATCGAGGACGTGCGGGTCTTCGGGAGCAAGCTCGTTGGCTCGGCGCGCCGATCGCAAGGCATCGTCGGGTGCGCTCTTGCGGCTTAGCCAGGCGACGTTGTTCAGCGACGGGACATGGTCGGGATGCCGTTCGAGTACCTTCCGGTAGGCGCTGATGGCCTCCGTCGTCTGGTCCAGTTCCAGGTGGGCGCCGGCAAGATGGAGCAGCATGCCGGTATCGTCCGGATGGTCGGTGAGCCAGCGCTTCATGAACTGGAAGGCGTCGTCATGCTTCTTCTGCCCCCAAAGGCTGCGGGCGAACTGTTGGGCAAGTTCTGAGCGGGGCGAATGTTCGAGTGCCTTGCCAAGAAGGTCCTCGGCCTTTGCGAAGTCGCTGGTCACCAAGGCGTGCCAACCGGTGGCCGCGAGAACCTCGGGCAGCTCACCGAAATCCGCCGCAAGTTTCGAGGCGGCGCCGGCCGCTTTCTCGAGTTGGGTGGACTGGGTCAGGAAGCGCAACTCGGCGATGCGCGCCGGAAGGTGGCGCGGATTGAGGCGGAGTGCCTCGGCCAGCTCGCGTTGGGCGCCACGGAAATCCCGCTGCTGCAGGAGTGCTTCGGCGAGCAGAACGCGTGCATAAGCCGCATCCGGGGCGATCCGGCTGAGGTGCATGAAGGCGGTGCGTGCCGCTTCGGCATCGCCCTTGGCCAGGTAGGCAGTGCCCTGTAGTTCCAGGAAGATTGGGGTGGTCTCGATCTGCTTGGGGCTGAGTTCGCCCAGCACCGCGAGGGCCTTGTCCGGCGTGCCAGCATTCAGGTGGCGGCGCGCCAGCAGGCTGCGAGCGGTGATCGCGCGCGGGTTCTGTTGCAGCAGGCGCTCGAGGATCCGGTTCGCCTCCGCTTGCTTGTCCTGGCCGTGTGCGGCCGCGACCAGCAGAAGTGCGACCACTTCGTCGTTCGGGCGCTGGTCGGCCAAGGGGCGGATGAGCGTGTCGATGCGCGAGAAGTCGCGGTCGTTGAGGGCGAGTCTGGCCAGGTTGATACGCGCACTCGCATTGGCGGGGTCACGTTGCAGAACCTGCTCGAGGATGCCGCGGGCGCTTTCCCATTGACCGGTCGCAAGGTCGATGGCGGCAGAGAGGCCGAGTGGTCCCAGCTGGTCGGAGTGGCTGGCACGCAGGGCCGCGATGCGCGTGCGCGCCTCGTCATAGCGCTGATCCCTGAAGGATTGCAGAGCGAGCAGGAAGGAGGTCCTGTAGGCGTCCTCGCTGTCGGCGCCGAGTTCGGGAAGCTGCTGTCCGGCCATCAGTTGAGCCAGCATCAGCAGGTTGAGCGATTCGCGAGAATCAGGGGCAAGCCGGGCAAGCCGCTCCGCATGCAGCAGGGCACGAGGGGCGTCGCCTTCCTGAAGTGCCGTCCATGCGACCATCTGCAACGCCAGGGTGTCGTCGGGATTGGCCTTGAGTGCCGCTTCGAGCGGTGCCTTTGCAAGGGCGAAGTCCGAGCGACCCGCCTGGGCCGCGCCGACGAGGATGTTCGCCGATCGCGACTGCGGCGCACGGGAGCGGATGAAGTCGGCGTGGACGAGCGCTTGCTCAGGCTGGTTCAACAGCAGGCGCGTCGTGGCCAGGAAGTAGCGGTTGGGGATGAAGTTGGGGTCGTCATTGAGGCTGACCTCGAACTCGTTGGCCGCCTCCACAAGCTTCTGTTGCTGGAAATGGGCCAGGCCCCGCACGTAGGCGACATAGGACGTGCGCGCAACCTTTGACAGCGGCGCGAGGTCGGCGAACGCCTCTTCGACCTTGTTCTGCAACAGTTTTGCATGGGCTCGCTTGGCGCGGTCGAGCGTGAGATAGGCGCGGTTGGCGACAGCCTTGTCGTAAGCGGCTTCCGCGGCCTCGTAATTGCCCTGTTCGAGCTCGAGATCGCCGAGCAAGGCCCACGCGTCTGCACTGTCGGGGTGGCGTTCGACAGCCGCACGCAAGCTCGCCTTGGCGTCGTCCAGCCGCCCGCGTGTGGCGAGTACGAAGGCGGCGCCGATGCTCGCATCCACGTTGCCGATGTCGATCTCCTGCGCGCGCGCGAACTGCTCGTCCGCCTTTTCGGTTTCCCCTTGAAGCAGCAGCGCCTTGCCGCGCAGGGCGAGCAGCGTTGCCTGGACCTCCGGCGAGGCGTCCTGCGGCAGGATCGAGGTCTCCGTGAGCAGGCGCGCGGGGTCCTGCTGCAACAGGAGGGCGCGCGCAAGAACCGGAAGTACTTCCGTGCGCGCAATGCCGAGTTCGATGGCACGTCGGGCGTCGCGCTCAGCCTTGTCGCCGTCGCCGAGCTCGAGTGCGACTTGCGCCATCAGCCAGCGTGCCTCCAGATTCTGGGGCGCCTGCTGCAAGGCGTTGTTGAGCTCGATCGAGGCCGCGTTGAAGGCTTTCTGGTCGATATGGCCCGCAGCCTTGCGGATGTAGTCGTCCGGGGAGAGGTCCTTGCCGCAGCCGCCGAGGGCGAGCAGGCTTGCAAGGGCAATGATCCGGAGCGACGTGCTTGGGCGGCGGTGCGGCATACGGCATCCTCGGTGGGCTTGGGGTGTGTCGGGGTGGGCGCGTGTCGAGGTTGCGCCCGGCGGTCACAGTCAAAAAGCATTGTAGCAAAGCGGGCGCACGCCATAGGGTGACGCAATGCCGCGGTGACGGTGTCCGTTCGTCGTGAACTCGTCAGACGGTGTGGTCTAGCCGGTAGCGCCGGTGAGGCTCGTGAGGTGGCCGACGAGGCTGTCGGCGGTACCTGCTGTGATGCCCTGTTCCGTGTAGCGGAGGTCGCGTGCACGTTGCGTGAAGCCCGGATGTGTCAGCAATGCCCTGAGTGTAGTGGCCGCCAGCACAGGCGATACGCGGTCCGCGCGCATCAGCAGTCCGGCGCCGAAGTCTTCAATCGCCCGCATGTTCAGGAACTGATCCATATTGCGTGCGATACCCAGCACTGGTACGCCGTGACTCAGGGCCTGGTTGGTGGTGGGGCTGCCGCCGTTGCAGATCACCAGGCTGGCCTGGGCGCACACACGGTCGCCGGGCAGGTAGTCGAAGATGCGTGCACGGCCGGTGTCGAGGCCCATCGGCAGTGGCTTGCCTGCGGTGGTGAGCACGATGTCGCAATCGAAGCGCTCGAGCACGGGCAGCAGGGCGGCGAGTACCGCCGGGGAGCCCGAACTGCCCATGGTCACGTACACAAGAGGGTGGCCGTCCTGCTTAAGTGCGGTCAGTTCGCCCTCACCTGCAGGGGACCACGCCAGGGGGCCGATGAAGGCGGCGCCCGCATGTTCGTGCACCTTTGGAAACAAGGCGCGCGGGTTGGCGAACAGGCGCAGGTCGGCGTCGGTGTAGCACAGGCGCAGGTCGTGGCCGAGACTGCCCAGGCCATGGCGACGGCGCAGGCGCTCCATCGGACGGGCGTGGACGCGGAAGGCGAGCGGTGCGACGCGTTGAAACACGGCCTGTGCCAGCTGGATGGGGGCGAAGCGCGTCCACGGAAAGACCGGAAGTGCTAGCTTGAGCGGTGCTTCCGGACTCCAGTAGGCATCGCACAACGTGGCGTAGGGGATGCCCTCAAGGCGTGCACTCACCGAAAGCGAAAGGCGGAAGTCACCGACCACGACATCGGGGCGGAGGCCGCTCAACAATGCGCGGTCGGCCGTGACATAGGCTTCAAGGGTGTCGAGGTCGTACAGCGGCTGGCCCGCATCCAGACGGCGGGCGAACTCGGCGGGGGGCTGGGTGTGCAGGTCGACGACGGTGAAGGGCTCGTCCCGGGTCATCCACGAATAGGCAGGTGGGCGCGCGAGCGTGACCCGGATGCCGTGGTTGTGGAGCAGGCGCGCGACGAGCAGGGGGCGGCCAACGTGCGCCAGCGTCGAGCCTTCCGCGAGCAGCAGGACGGATTGCAGCGTATGGTCGGGCATGGGCGCATCCGGTTGCGGGAATAAGGATGCCGCGCGCTGCGGCTGGCCTCATTATCCCCGCGTTGCCGGTACCGCGCCTAGCGTCACACCATGTTGTCGCGGTGGATGAGCTCGGGTTCGTCGATGTAGCCGAGCAGCTTCTCGATCTCTGCCGTCGGCTTGCGCGCGATCCGCCTGCATTCCGATGCCGAGTAGTTGACCAGTCCGCGTGCCACCTCCTCGCCAGCGGATGTGCGGCAGGCCACGGCTGCGCCGCGCTTGAAGTCGCCGCGCACCTCGATCACGCCCACCGGCAGCAGGCTCTTGCCACCCTTGAGGGCAGCGACGGCGCCGTCATCGATGACGAGGTCGCCGGCGAGCTGGAGGTGGTCTGCGATCCACTGCTTGCGTGCCTGCAGCGGCGTGCTGGTGGCGTAGAGCAGGGTGCCGAGCGCATCGCCTGCGGCAAGGCGCAGCAGCGGGTCGGCTTCGCGCCCGCTGGCGATGCAGGTGTGGGCGCCGCTGCGGGCAGCGCGCTGGGCGGCGCGGATCTTGGTGATCATGCCGCCACGGCTGATGCCGGTGCCGGCGCCGCCGGCCATGGTCTCGTACTGGCGGTCTTCGGCGCGGCCTTCGCTGATCAGTGTCGCAGTGGGGTCGCGGCGCGGGTCTGCGGTATACAGGCCTTGCTGGTCGGTGAGGATGATCAGCGCCTCCGCCTCGATCAGGTTGGCGACCAGCGCACCCAGGGTGTCGTTGTCGCCGAACTTGATCTCGTCGGTGACCACGGTGTCGTTCTCGTTGATGATCGGCACCACACCGAGCTCGAGCAGGGTGGTCAGCGTGCTGCGGGCGTTGAGGTAGCGTGTGCGGTCGGAGAGATCCTCGTGCGTGAGCAGGATCTGCGCGGTGTGCAGGCCATGGCGCGAGAAGGCTTTCTCGTAGGCCTCGACCAGGCCCATCTGGCCGACGGCGGCTGCGGCTTGCAGCTTGTGCATCTCATGCGGGCGCTTCGCCCAACCCAGGCGCTGCATGCCGGCGGCGATGGCACCCGAGGACACCAGCGCTACCTCGCGGCCTTCGGCGCGCAATGCGGCGATCTGGCGCGCCCAGGCGTCGAGTGCGTCCTTGTCGAGGCCGGCGCCGTTGTTGGTGACGAGTGCGCTGCCGACCTTGACCACGAGGCGGCGGGCGTTGCGGATCTTGGTTCTCATTTCGATGCGTGTGCGCGGTTGAATGGGCTTCTGTCGGTCAGGGTTGGCTCGGCGCGTCGCTCCCGGCGTCGGGCTTGCCATCGTCTTCGGGCAGGGCGTCCTCGTCTTCGCCCAGCGCCTCTTCCTCGAAAGCCGCGTCGGCTGCCGCGCGTGCCGCTTCCAGTGCCGCCAGCCGTGCGACTTCGGCAGCCTGGCGCTCTGCGCGCTCGGCCTCGATGCGGGCGCGCTCGGCGTCGAGGAAGTCCTGGATGGCGAAGATCAGCCCCTGGGTGCCTTCGCCCTTGATGGCGGAAATCTCGAAGTGGCGCTCGACCGGGCCGTAGGCGTCGAGGAAGGCTTTGACGCGCGCTTCGCGCTCATCCTCGGGGATGAGGTCGAGCTTGTTGAGCGCCAGCCAGCGTGGCTTGTTGTAAAGATCCTCGTCGTACTTGCGCAACTCTTCGACGATCGCCTTGGCGTCCGCGACCGGGTCTGCCTCGGGGTCGAATGGTGCGAGGTCGACCAGGTGCAGCAGCACATGGGTGCGCTGCAGGTGGCGCAGGAACTGATGGCCGAGGCCTGCACCCTCGGCTGCGCCTTCGATCAGGCCGGGAATGTCGGCGATCACGAAGCTGCGCGCCTCGGTGGTGCGTACCACACCGAGGTTGGGGGCGAGGGTGGTGAAGGGGTAGTCGGCGACCTTGGGCTTGGCGGCCGAGACGCTGCGGATGAAGGTGGACTTGCCGGCGTTGGGCATGCCGAGCAGGCCGACGTCGGCCAGCACCTTCAGTTCCAGGTGCAGGTTGCGGTACTCGCCTTCCTGACCCATCGTCTTCTTGCGCGGTGCACGGTTGGTGCTCGACTTGAAGTGGATGTTGCCGAGACCGCCGCGGCCGCCGCGGGCGATCAGCACGGTCTTGCCGTCCTCATCGAGATCGGCGACGAGGTCCCCGCTCTCGAGGTCCTTGATCACCGTCCCGACCGGGAAGCGCAGCGTGATGTCGTCGCCGCCCTTGCCGTAGCAATCGCGGCTGCCGCCGTTCTCGCCGCGCTCTGCGCGGAAGCTGCGCGTGTAGCGATAGTCGATCAGGGTGTTGAGGTTGCGGTCGGCCACTGCGTAAACGCTGCCGCCGCGCCCGCCGTCACCGCCGCTGGGGCCGCCCTTGGGAATGAACTTCTCGCGGCGGAAGGTGGCCGCGCCGTTGCCGCCGTCGCCGGCGTAGACCTCGATGCGGGCTTCGTCAAAAAACTTCATGCCTGATCAACCTCTTAGCGGAACACGCAGCAGTGCGCGCCCTGGAAACAAAAAAGCCCTACCACGTGGATAGGGCTTTTGGACTGCGATGCGATCGAACGCGTGCGATCAGGCCGCTTCCGGCACGATGATCACGGTGCGGCGACGCAGGGCGCCCTTGACAGCGAACTTGACGACACCGTCCTTGAGTGCAAACAGGGTGTGGTCCTTGCCGATGCCGACGTTGTCGCCCGGGTGGTACTCGGTACCGCGCTGGCGAACGATGATGTTGCCGGCGAGCACGAACTGACCGCCATAACGCTTCACGCCGAGGCGTTTCGATTCCGAGTCGCGGCCGTTACGCGAACTACCGCCAGCTTTTTTGTGTGCCATGTCGGATTACCCCCTGCGCCTTAGGCCGAGATCGCTTCGATGCGAAGCTCGGTGTAGTTCTGACGATGCCCCTGGTGCTTCTGGTAGTGCTTGCGGCGGCGCATCTTGAAAATCTTGACCTTGTCGTGACGGCCGTGGGAAACCACGGTCGCCTTGACGGTAGCTCCGGTAACCACCGGCGTGCCGATCTTGACGGCCTCGCCTTCACCGACCATGAAGACCTGGTCGATGGTGATTTCGGAACCCACGTCGGCCGGTATCTGTTCTACCTTGATCTTTTCGCCAGCGGCAACGCGATACTGCTTGCCACCGGTTTTTATCACCGCGTACATGGTGTTACTCCAGTTGATGGGTCTGCAAAGAATCGCGCACGATAACTGAGCTGGCGCGTGAAGTCAATGCACATTGCGCTGCAATGCGTGCTTGCTCAGTCACTTGCCGCCAGTCCGGGCAGCAAGGCGGCGAGCGCCTGGTGTTCGGTGCGGTAGCTGGCCTGGGCGGCGATGCGCGGCCATAGACCATCGCGCTCCATGGCATCGATGACCTGCTTCTTCAGTCCGCAGAAGGCGATGGCCTGGCCCTGGGCATGGAAGCGCTCGATGAGACCGGCCAGGGTGTGCAGGCCGGTGGCGTCGATGTCGTTCATGCCGGTCGCCGACACGAGCACCATGCGTACCTTGTCCTGCGCACGTGCGGCTGCAAGCATGGCGTCCTCGAAGGTGGCTGCAGTGACGAAGGTGAGTGGGCTGTCAAAGCGCAGGATGACGAGCTGTGGGTGGGGGTGAGGCAGGCCGAAGCGCTCGCGGTCGCGGTAGGTGCCGTCCTCATGCAGGCCGAGCAGGGCTGCGCGCGGGCGCATGCCGCGATACACCATCAGCCCGAGCGACAGGATGAGGCCGGTGAAGATGCCGTTCTGTATGTTGGGGGCGAACGCAAGCGTGCCGAGGAAGGTGACGGCGGCTGCCGCACCGTCGTCCTTGCTCGCGCGCCAGGCGCGTCGCAGCACCCCGGTGTCGATCAGGCCGGCCACGGCCTGCAGGATCACCGCGGCCAGCACCGGCTTGGGCAGGTGCCACAGCAGCGGGGTCAGGTAGAGCAGCGTAAGTACCAGCAGAGCGGCAGTGACGAGCGAGGACAGGCCGGTGCGGGCTCCGTTTGCATAATTGAGCGCCGAGCGCGAGAACGATGCGCTCACGGGCATGCCGGACGTAAAGGCGGCGGATATCTTTGCCAGCCCTTGTCCGATGAGTTCCTGGTCCTGTCGCCAAGGCTGCCGGGTACGGCCGCAGATGAGCTTGGCACTGGAGGCGGCTTCCATGAAGCTGACCATCGCCACCACGAAGGCGGCCGGCAGGATTGCCGCAACCAGGTCCGGGCTCGGCGGTGGCAGGCTGGGCAGGGGCAGGCCACGCGGGATGTCGCCGACCACCTCGCCGCCGCTGGTGGCAAAGCCGGACCACGCCGACAGTGCGGTGGCGGTGGCGACGACCAGGGGGACGCCGGGCAGGCGCGGCCACAGGCGCTTGAGCGCGACCAGTGCGGCCAGGCTACCCAGGCCGAAGCCCATCGACGGCCAGTGAGGGGCAGTCAGGCCGCCAAGGGCCTGGGTGAAGTCCAGCACCAGGTGCTGCGAATGGGGCATCGCCAACCCAAGCAGGGGCGGAACCTGGGTAAGGCAGATGATCAGCGCAGCCGCATTCACGAAACCCATCAGCACTGGCACCGAGAGCAGGTTCAGCAACCAGCCCAGCCGCATCAGCCCGAGCCCGAGCTGAATGAGCCCGGACAGCAGCGCGAGCAGGAGGGCGAGTCCGAGCAGGTCGCCGCCGGCAAGCCCGGCCAGGGGCACGATGCTGGCCGCGACGAGCAGGCTGGTGAGTGCCACCGGTCCGGTGGACAGCTGCCCGCAGGAGCCGAACAGTGCCGCCACCACGGCAGGGAGGAGGGCTGCGTAAAGTCCGACCTGTGGCGGCAGGCCGGCGAGCTTCGCATAGGCCAGCGCTTGCGGGATCAATACCAGCGCCACCGTGATCCCGGCCACAAGATCGCCGCGCACGCCGTGCGCCCGCCATTGCGCTGGCCAGGACAGAAAGGGGAGAAAACGCACGGAAGGCGGCATGGGGGCTGTGCGGCAGCGGTGACTGCGAGCGGGCAGGCGTGTCGTGAGTGCGAAGCGGTGCGGGAGCTCACATTTTAAGGACAAACCCCCGCGCTGGCGCTCTCCAGTGGGAGCGGCGCGGGCCGCGAGGGCATAATGCAGGCCTCCCCGACGTGTCCGGAGCCCCGTGCAGATGGCGATCAGCCGCATTCCCCCGATCCAGTGCCTGCTCACCTTCGAGGCGGTGGCGCGCCTGCGTAGTGCGAGCCGTGCTGCGGAAGAGCTGTGCGTGACGGTGAGTGCGGTCAGCCATCGGCTGCGCCAGCTCGAGACACACATGGGCGTGCGATTGTTCTGCCGTGGCGACTTTGCCCTCACTGCCGAGGGTGCGGCCTACCTGCAGCACGTCGCTACCGCGCTCGCCGCGCTGCAGCAGATGCCCGGCGAGCGCGCCGCGGTGGGGCCGCGCCGCCTGCGTGTCGCGGTGACGCCATCCTTTTGCCGCCAGTTCGTGATGCCCAAGCTCGAGCTGTTCCGGCGCAGCTATCCCGACATTGAGCTCACGCTGCAGGTATCGATCCCGCTGCGCGACGTGACCGCCGAGGCGGCCGACCTGGAGGTGCGCTACGGCCTGGGCGGCTACGCCGATGTCGAGCACAGGCTGATCCTGAGTGACGTGGTGACGCCGGCGTGCAGCCCGGCCTTCCTGGACGAGTTCGGCCCCTTCGATGGTTTTGAGCACGAGGCCGAATGTACGCGCGTGCGCCTGGTTCGCAGCCCGCTCGAGCCCTGGGCGCATTGGTACGCGCATTGCGGACTCACGCTCGCAGAACCGGCCAGCGGCGCGCAGTTCAACGACCTCGGCTTGGTCTACGATGCAGCGGCGAGCGGGTTCGGCGTGGCGCTGGTGCGCCACAAGCTCGGTGCCGCGTGGTTCGACAGCGGCCGCCTGCTCAGCCTGTCGGCGCGACCGATGAACTCGCCCTTCGGGCATTACATCTGCTGGACGCCAGGCGCGCTCGAGCGCTGGGAGTGCGCTGCGTTTGCAGACTGGCTGCAAAGCGTGCTGCCCTGAGCGGAGGGGGGCAGGGTGCAAGCCCGGCTTGCCGGCGTGAAGTTTTTTCAAGGGTGTGGCGAAATTGCTTCAAGCCGGTTGCGCCGAGCGCCGCCTATACTTCGAGCCTGCGGCGGCAGGGGCGGGCCCTGGCGGACGCTTGTCGCGAGGACTCTCGATGATGAACCCAGAAGCCGATGTGCTGCCGTTCGGAGAAGCCGAACGCGATTTCTCAAGCGTCGACAAGGCACGCGTCGTGGAAGCGCTGAGCCGCGTATTGCCTCCGAACACGCTGATGTACGAGACCGAGGACTTGCGTCCTTACGAATGCGACGGCCTGGCCGCGTATCGCGCGCTGCCGCTGGTGGTCGCGCTGCCGACGACCGAAGCGCAGGTGGTCGAGGTGCTGCGCATCTGCCATGAACTGGACGTGCCGGTGGTAGCGCGTGGCGCAGGCACCGGACTGTCGGGCGGTGCGCTGCCGCATACCCGGGGCGTGCTGCTGTCGCTGGCGCGCTTCAACCGTATCCTCGCTCTCGACCCGCTGGCACGCACTGCCGTCGTTCAGCCGGGGGTGCGCAACCTTGCCATCTCCGAGGCGGCTGCGCCGTACGGGCTGTATTACGCGCCCGACCCGTCGTCGCAGATCGCGTGCACCATCGGCGGCAATGTCGCCGAGAATGCGGGCGGAGTGCACTGCCTCAAGTATGGCCTCACGGTGCATAACCTGCTGCGTGTGCGCGGCGTGACCATCGAGGGCGAGATCGTCGAGATCGGCAGCCATGCGCCGGATTCTGCGGGTTACGACCTGCTCGCCCTGGCGACGGGCTCCGAGGGCATGCTGGTGGTGGTGACCGAGGTCACCGTCAAGCTGGTGCCCAAGCCTCAGCTTGCCCAGTGCGTGCTCGCGGCCTTCGACGATGTCGTGCGCGCGGGCGAGGCGGTCGCGCGCATCATCGCTGCCGGCATCATCCCGGCAGGCCTCGAGATGATGGACCAGCCCGCGACCGCCGCGGTCGAGGAATTCGTGCGTGCGGGTTATCCGCTCGAAGCCAAGGCGATCCTGCTGTGCGAGGCCGACGGCACGCCTGAGGAAGTCGCAGAAGAGATCGAGCGCGTGCGCGCGGTGCTCGAGGGCAGTGGTGCCACCGAGATCCGCGTGTCGCGTGACGAGGCCGAGCGCCTGCGCTTCTGGGCCGGGCGCAAGGCGGCTTTTCCGGCGGCGGGGCGACTCTCGCCCGACTACTACTGCATGGACGGCACCATTCCGAGAAAGCGCCTGGGCGAGATGCTGACCGCGATCCAGGCGATGGAGGGGCGCTATGGCCTGCGCTGCATGAACGTGTTCCATGCCGGCGACGGCAACCTCCACCCGCTGATTCTGTTCGATGCCAACCAGGCGGACGAATTCGAGCGCGCGGAAGCCTTCGGCGCCGAGATCCTCGAGCTGTCGGTGGCGCTGGGCGGCACCATCACCGGCGAGCATGGCGTCGGGCTGGAGAAGATCAACCAGATGTGCTCGCAGTTCACCACCGCCGAGGTGCGCCAGTTCTTTCGCGTCAAGGCCGCGTTCGACCCACCCGGCCTGCTCAACCCCGGCAAGGCGATCCCGACCCTCAACCGCTGTGCCGAGTACGGCCGCATGCGGGTGAGCCGTGATCACGTGCCCTACCCGGATCTGCCGCGGTTCTGAGCCGGAGCAGGGGTGTGGTGGACGCAGGGCGACAATCAACGAGGGGGCGGCAGGACAAGATGGCAATGACGGCAATCGAAGCGCTGTGGCGCGAGCGCGTGCGGGCGGCGGCTGCGGCGGGCACGCCGCTGTGCCTGCGTGGCGGCGGCAGCAAGGATTTCTACGGACGCGAGGCAGGCGGCGACGTATTCGAGCTGCGCGCCAACACCGGCGTGGTGGCCTACGAGCCGACCGAACTGGTGGTGACCGTGCGCGGCGGTACGCCGCTGGCCGAGCTCGAGGCGCTGCTCGCGGCGCAGAACCAGTTCCTCGCCTTCGAGCCGCCCCACTTCGGTCCAGCCGCGACGGTCGCCGGCTGTGTGGCGGCGGGGCTGGCGGGGCCGCGGCGCATGAGCCAGGGCGCAGTGCGCGATTTCGTCCTCGGCGTGAAGATGCTCGATGGTCGTGGCGAACTGCTTTCCTTTGGCGGCCAGGTCATGAAGAACGTCGCCGGCTATGACGTGTCGCGGCTCGTTGCCGGCAGCCTCGGCACCCTCGGCATCGTGCTCGAAGTCTCGCTGAAGGTGCTGCCGCGGCCGGTAGCCGAGGCGACGCTGCGTTTCGAGATGGACGAGGCTGGGGCGATCGAGCGCATGAATGCGTGGGGCGGACAGCCCCTGCCGGTGTCGGCCACGCTCTGGCAGGCCGGTGTGCTGCACCTGCGCCTGTCGGGGGCGGATGCCGCCGTGCGCGCTGCCTGTGCGCGCCTGGGTGGCGAGCGCATCGACGATGCAACGGCCGCCGTGCTGTGGCAGTCGGTGCGCGAGCACGCCCACGAAGCGTTCGCGTTGGCGCCGGGCGAGTCCTTGTGGCGCCTGGCCGTGCCGACCACGGCGCCCGCGCTCGGCCTGCCCGGGCGTCAGGTGATGGAGTGGGGTGGCGGTCTGCGCTGGCTGGCAGGGCCGGCCGATGCCGCAGTCGTGCGCGCCCGTGCTGCGGCCGTGGGTGGCCATGCCACCTGTTTCCGCGGTGGCGATCGCCGCGGCGCGGTGTTTCATCCGCTCGCCGCGTCCGTCGCGACCTTGCACCATCGCCTCAAGAAGGCCTTCGATCCTGCCGGCATCCTCAACCCCGGCCGTCTTTACGCGGAGTTCTGAAGCATGCAGACCCAACTCGCCGATTTCGTGCGCGGCACCCCCGAGGGTGCCGAGGCCGAGGAGATCCTGCGCAAGTGTGTGCATTGCGGTTTCTGCACCGCGACCTGTCCGACCTATCAATTGCTCGGCGACGAGCTCGACGGACCGCGCGGGCGCATCTACCTGATCAAGCAGATGCTCGAAGGGGCTGAGGTCACGGAGAAGACCCGCCTGCACCTCGACCGCTGCCTCACCTGCCGATCCTGTGAGTCCACCTGTCCGTCGGGCGTGCATTACAGCCGCTTGCTCGACATCGGCCGCCACATGGTCAACGAGCGCGTGCCGCAGCGCGGCGGCGCGGCGATGACGCGCTGGGTGCTGCGCGAGTTCGTGCCGCGTCCGCGTCTGTTCGGCGCGGCGATGAAGCTTGGCCAGGCGATGCGCGGACTGCTGCCGGCCACGCTCAAGGCCAAGGTCATGGTGCCGCGCCCGGCGGGGGCATGGCCGGCGGCCCGCCACGCTCGGCGGGTGCTCGCGCTGGCGGGGTGTGCGCAGCCCTCGATGGCGCCTTCCATCAACGCGGCGGCGGCGCGCGTGCTCGACGCCGTGGGGGTATCGATGTCCGAGGCGCCAGGCGCCGGCTGCTGCGGCGCGGTGCGCTTCCACCTCCATGACCAGGAGGGCGCGCGCGACGATGCGCGACGCAACATCGACGCCTGGTGGCCTGCCATCGAGTCCGGCGCGATCGAAGCCATCGTGATGACCGCTTCCGGCTGCGGGGTCCAGGTGCGCGACTATGGGCATCTGCTGCAGCACGATCCCGCATATGCCGACAAGGCCGCGCGGGTGAGCGAGCTGACGCGCGACATCGCCGAGGTCGTGGCCGCCGAGGCCGATGCGCTTGTTGCTGCGCTCGGCGCGCGCGCGCTGCCGCGGCGTCGCTTGGCCTGGCATGCGCCCTGCACGCTGCAGCATGGGCAGCGCATCCGTGGCACCGTGGAGCGCTTGCTGGCGTCGGCCGGTTTCGAGCTGACTCCCGTGCGTGACGCTCACCTGTGCTGCGGTTCGGCGGGCACCTATTCCCTGCTTCAGCCCGAGCTGTCGACGCGTTTGCGCGACGACAAGCTCGATGCCCTGCAGGCAGGCGGTGCGGGGCTGATCGCTTCGGCCAACATCGGCTGCATATCCCACCTTCAGGGCGGGACCGGGACGCCGGTGCGGCACTGGGTCGAGCTTGTCGACGATTGCCTGGCCGGGCGTGAGCCAGGCGTTGGCGGCTGAGCGTGAAATAAATCACGCCGCCGCAGGTCGCCCGGTCTGGTTCACCGCGTGCCGCCTCTGCCGCCCTGCCGGCGCCCTTGCTATGATGCTTCGTCACCAAGCCTTGGGCTGCTTCTTCTTCGATGTCATTCACCGCCGAGACCTGCGTCGCCATGCACACGGGCGACCGCAAGGAACAACAGGACCGCGTGGGCCTTTTCGGGCATCCGACCAGGCCCGGCATGATGATGGCCGTGCTCGCCGACGGCATGGGGGGGCACAGCGGTGGTGCCATGGCCGCCGAGCAGGTGCTGTTGCGCGCACGGCAGAACTTCGAGGCCTACGCACCCCTGCACGAAACCCCCCAGCACCTGCTCGGCAGCGTGATCGACGAGGCGCACACGGTCATCAAGCTCACCCGCTTCACCAGCGAGCAGGATCCGCACAGCACAGCCGTTGTCTTCATGCTCCAGCAAGGCAAGGCGTACTGGGCGCACTGCGGTGACTCGCGCATCTACCATTTCCGCGGCGTACGCACGGTGTCGCGCAGCGCAGACCACTCGCTGGTGGGCGAGCTGCAGCGCAAGGGGCGCCTGGACGAAGCCGGCGCCCTCAACCATCCTCAGCGCAACGTGCTGCTCGCCTGCCTTGGCAGCGAGCGCGAACCGCGCATTGAGTACGGCAGCGAAGAGGCACCCGTTGCCGGCGACTGTTTCCTGTTGTGCTCCGATGGTCTGTGGGCCTACTTCAGCGATACCGAGCTCGCTTCGACACTGCAGGAGCTGGCGCCGCGGGCGGCGGCGGAGCGCCTGATCGCGCTTGCGCGCCAGCGCGCCTGCGGCAGCGGCGACAACATCTCGCTTGCCATCATCAAGCTCGTTCCTGCCGCGCCCAAGAGCGCGCTGCCGCCGCTGCGCTGACCCATTGCAGGGCCATGCCGCGCTGCGAGCGCGGGGCCCGCTCCCCCTTCTGGTGCATTTGGATGATTGCATAGGCCGCGAATGCCGTTAATATGGCTTTCGTGTCGGCCCCATGCGCCTTGAGCGCGGGGCAGGGAGAGATCAACAATAGGGCGGCCGACGCGTCTTTCGATTGCAATTTCATACTGTTCTACAGGGAGGACTACGCCCATGCCTCTGGTCATCGGAGTGCTAGCGGAGACCCATCCCGGCGAGCGACGCCTGTCCGTCGTGCCGGATGTGGTCAAGAAGTATCAGGGCCTTGGCGCCCAGGTGGTGATGCAGAAGGAGGCGGGCAAGGCCGCGCACTTCCGCGATACCGATTTTGCCGATGTGAGCTTCGTCGATAGCGCAGAAGCGGTTGCTGCCGCGGCCGACGTGGTGCTGTGCGTGCAGGCCCCGCCGGCCGCCATCATCGGCGCCATGAAGCCGGGCAGCGTGCTGTGCGGCATGCTGCAGCCGTGGGCGAGCGCCGAGCGTGTGCAACAGCTCATCGACGGCCAGATCAGCGCGTTCGCGCTCGAGCTGCTGCCGCGCATCTCGCGCGCGCAGAGCATGGACATCCTGTCGAGCCAGGGGGCGGTCGCCGGCTACGAGTGTGCGCTGATCGCCGCTGACCACTCGCCCAAGTTCTTCCCCATGCTGACCTACGCCGCCGGCTCCATCCGCCCGGCCAAGGTACTGGTGATCGGCGCTGGCGTGGCCGGTCTGCAGGCGATCGCCACTGCGCGCCGCATCGGCGCCATGGTCGAGGCCTATGACGTGCGTCCCGAGACGCGCGAACAGATCGAGTCGCTCGGCGCCAAGTTCGTCGACACCGGCGTGTCGGCTGCGGGTACGGGCGGTTATGCCCGCGAGCTCACCGACGAGGAAAAGGCCAAGCAGGCCGAACGCCTGGCCAAGGCCGTGGCGCAGTGCGACGCACTCATCACCACCGCGGCGATCCCGGGCAAGAAAGCACCCAAGATCATCACCGCCGACATGATCGCGCGCATGAAGCCGGGCGCCGTGGTCGTCGACATGGCGGCCGAGACCGGCGGCAACGTTGAGGGCACGGTCGCCGGCGAGAAGGTGTGGATCAACGACGTGCTCGTGATCGGTCCGACCAACATCGCCAGCCGCATGCCGGTGCATGCGTCCGAGATGATCGCCAAGAATCTGTTCAATTTCATTTCGCCCTTCGTCAAGGACGGCGCACTCGCGCTCGACTGGCAGGACGAGGTGCTCTCAGGCAGCTGCCTGACGCATGCGGGCGAGCTTCGCCACGCCGGCGTCAAGGCCGCGCTCGGCCTGTAAGGAGGACACGCCATGGATGGCTTTACCGCGCTGTACATCTTCGCGCTGGCCGCGTTCACCGGATACGAGGTGATTTCGCGCGTGCCGGTGATCCTGCATACCCCGCTGATGTCGGGGTCCAACTTCGTGCACGGTGTCGTGCTGATCGGCGCCATGGTCGCGCTCGGTCACGCCGACCCGGAAGACCCGGTGCAACTAGTGATCGGCTTCTTCGCCGTGTTCCTCGGTGCGGCCAATGCCGCCGGTGGCTACATCGTCACCGAACGCATGCTGGGCATGTTCAAGGCCGGCGGCCGCAAGGGGGGTGAGCAATGACGTCGAACTGGTTCGTGAGCATGGCGTACTTCATCGTCGCCGTGGTCTTCATCCTCGGCCTCAAGGCCATGGCCTCGCCGGTGACGGCGCGCAAGGGCATCGTGTGGGCGGGCTTCGCCATGGTCGGCGCGACCGTGGTGACCTTCTTCATGCCCGGCCTCCACAACGTCGGCCTGATGGTGCTGGCGATCGTGCTTGGCGGCGGTGCCGCCTGGTACAGCGGCAAGATCGTCAAGATGACCGACATGCCGCAGATGGTCGCCATCTACAACGGCATGGGCGGCGGCGCGGCGGCGGGCATCGCCGCGATCGAGCTGGTGCGTGGCGTGCAGCATGACGCCATCACCTCGACGCTGCTCGCCCTGGGCGCGATCATCGGTGCGGTCGCCTTCTCCGGCTCGTGCGTGGCCTTTGCCAAGCTGCAGGGCCTGATGAACAAGGCGATCCGCCTGCCGCAGCAGAACAACGTGAACTTCTTCCTGACCTTGCTGACCTTCGGCGTGGGCCTGACCGTGGCCTACTCCGATTCGCCCGGCGGTTTCGAGATCTTCCTGTTCTTCGTGCTCGCGCTGGCGCTCGGCGTGGTGCTGGTGATGCCGATCGGCGGCGCCGACATGCCGGTGGTGATTTCGCTGCTGAACGCCTTCACCGGCCTGGCGGTGGGCTTCAAGGGCTTCGTGATCGGCAACCCGGCGCTGATCGTGGCCGGTATCGTGGTCGGCGCCTCGGGCATGCTGCTCACCCAGCTCATGGCCAAGGCGATGAACCGCCCGATCAAGAACATCATCTTCACCCCGCTCACCGGTGCGGCGGCCGAAGGCGGCGAGGCGGTCGAGGGCACAATGCGCGAACTGTCGTCGATGGACGCGGCAGCACTGATGCGCTACGGCCAGAAGGTCATCATCGTGCCGGGCTACGGCATGGCGGTGGCCGGCGCCCAGCACAAGGTGTGGGAGATGGCGCAACTGCTCGAGGAGGGCGGCGTCGAGGTGGTGTTCGCGATCCATCCGGTCGCGGGCCGCATGCCGGGCCACATGAACGTGCTGCTGGCCGAGGCCGGCGTGCCCTACGACAAGATCTTCGACCTCGACGAGATCAACGCCGACTTCGCGCAGGCGGACGTGGCGCTGGTGATCGGCGCCAACGACGTGGTGAACCCGGTGGCGCGCACCGACAAGTCGAGCCCGATCTACGGCATGCCGATCCTGAATGCCGACATGGCGCAGAACGTCATCGTGGTCAAGCGCGGCAAGGGTGCCGGCTACTCGGGTATCGAGAATGCGCTGTTCTACAAGGACAACTGCCGCATGCTCTACGGCAGCGCGCAGGAAGCCATCGGTGAAGTGATCCAGCACGTGAAGGCGCTGGAGGTCTGACGCGTTCTGCCCCGCCGCCAGTTTGCGGCGGGGTGCTCAAGTCTGACTGGCATCGGGCCGTTACCGGAACCATGTGTTCCCGGGAGCGGCCCGATGCGTTTCTTGCCTCTGTTGATGTCGATGATTCTGATGCTTGCCGCTGGGCAGGTACATGCCCAGGCCGACGGTGCTGCCGGCATCGATGACGCTGCCGTCGATGGGACTCCGGAGGGGGCAGAAACAGCGAATCAAGGCGCCGACGGGCGCGAGCCGCCCGAGTGGCGCAGCACCGCGGGCTACCCATTCCCGGCGCTGGCCGACACGGTGGCGCGCATGCAGAACGTGGCGCACGCCATGCGGCTGCGGGATTACTGCGCCGATCGCCGCGTGCCAGACGAATTCGTGCGTGCTCGCTTGCAGCGCTTCAGTCAGCTCACCGGGCGCGAGGAAACCTGCACCACGCTGCTCGACTACTGAGCGGCGCTGGCCAGGAAAGCGGCGAACTCTTCTGCGCGGAGCGGGCGGCCGAACAGCGGGCCCTGCTGCAGTTGGCAGCCGAGGGCGCAGAGGAAGGCTTGCTGCCCAGGGTCTTCGACGCCGCGGGCGTAGATCTCGAGCCCGAGCGTGGTCGCCAGGCTGCCCACGGCCTCGACGACGGCCTCGCTATCTTCGTCCTTGCCTACGCCGCGGACGAGGGCGGGGTCCAGTTTCAGGGCCTTCACCGGGTAGCGGCGCAAACGGGGTATCGAAGACAGGCCGCGCCCGAAGTCATCAACTGCAAGGCGGATACCGATCTCGCTCAGGCGGTCCAGGGTTGCGCTCAGTTCGGAGCCCTGTTCTTCCAGGATCTTTTCGTCGAGATCGAGTTCGAGCCGATCGGCGGACAGGCCGGTTGCGCGCAAGGTCACCGCAACGCGTTCGGCGAAGTCGCCGTGGATCAATTGCTCGAGACCGACGTTCACCGTGAGGCGCGGCGGCCTGCCCCCCGCGACCGCTGGCCAGTCATGGGCCAGTCGGCAAGCCGTACGCAGGACCCAGTCGCCCAGGCGAGCGAGCAGGACCGGGTCGCCGATCGCGCCGATGAAGCGTCGGAAGGGCAGCAGGCCGAGTTCGGGGTGCTGCCAGCGCAGCAGGGCTTCGCCTGCCTGGACGATGCCGGTACGTGCATCAACCAGGGGCTGGAAGTGCAGCAGCAACTGATGCTGCTCGAGCGCGTCGCGCAGTCCGCTCTCCAGGTAGGCGTCATCGAATCCTGGGTCGTCGGCGAGGACGTCGTAATGCTGATGGTTGTTGCCGCCCAGTCGGCGTGCTTGCTGCAGGGCAAGCCTGGAGTGGCGGAGCAGGGTGTCGAGGTCGCGCCCGTCCTGCGGGAAGAGCGCGACCCCGGCGCTGGCGGTGAGCGCGAGACTGCAGACGCCAACGAGCAGGGGCTGTGCGACGCTGGCGACCAGTGCGCTGGCAGCGCGCGCTGCCTGGCTCGGCAGGTCGATCTCGGGGAGCAGTACCAGGAAGCTGTCGCTGCGCTCGCGTGCGACGATCGCCGTCTGTCCTGCCGCTTCCTTCAGGCGATGTGCGAGATGCTGCAGGGCGGCATCGCCGATATGGTCGCCGTGTGCACGGTTGACGGCCTTGAAGCCATCGATGTCGATGCGCACCAGCGCCATGGTGCCGTGCTGGGCCCGCACGCGGGCGGCGCTGTCGTCGAAGCGCGCTTCGAGCAGGCGTCGATTGGGCAGGCCGGTGAGCAGGTCGTGGCAGGCCAGGTACATGGCCCGGAAGTCGGCGCTGCCTTCGCTTGCCGCAGAGGCACTGCGTGTTGGCTGTATCGCCTTGCGGCTCCTGGATTCCACGGCTGCGCCGGGCTGCGCGGGCGCGCTCAGGATGATGGCGTGGATGCCCGGTCGCAGCCGGGGGGCCGCGATGAACTCGAGAACGCGCTCGCCACCGCCGGGCAGCGCGAAGGCGAGTGTGCCGCGCTTTTCGCCCTGGATGAGCACGCGTGCGCGTGCGGCCAGGAAGGCCTCTTCACTGGGAAAAAGTTCGGCGAGCGGGCGGCCTGCAACCTGGCGATAGTCTCGCCCCAGCAGGGTGCAGGCGGCGCTGTTGGCATCGAGCACGACCTCATCGCCGGTAATGACGAGGCCTTCGTCGAGCAACTCGAGCAGGGCAAGGTAGACGCCGGTCTCGGCGCCCTCCGAGAGGTCGGGAACGAAAGCTTCAGTCGTAGTGGGCAGGCCCGGTTTGGGGGGCGTGCCCGGGGGGCGTCCAGATGGATTCACGGGCGGCTTCAGCGTTGAGGTTTCCTGCCTTTACGGCACGACCTGCAGGATACTTGATGCTGTGTCCGAGCCGTGACCGGAAAAGGCCGCGCTGTGGGGGCTATTTTTTGCCCAAGCCGCCCAGGAGCACCGCGATCGGCCGTTTCGGCCGACGCAGCGGGTCGGTTTGGGGCGACGGCGTGAGTGCGGGCGCCGCGTCGCTGACGGCGGTGTTGACGCCGCTGGCGGGTTCGTAAGGCTTGCTGAAGTCGAAGCCGTCGGCGTCGACCGTCGAGCGTCCGCGTCGAGCCTGTTGGCGCGTGTCGTCGCGCCCGCGTTCGCGGTCGCCATCCCGGCGCTTGTCCGGCGTGCGCGAGCTGGCAGGTGTGCGCGCAGCTTCGTCGTCGGGGCGCATGCCCGCCGCGCTGCGTCGGCCGCGTTGGCCGCGTGAGCCCGCCTCATGGAAGTCCGGGTCGGGATCGAAGCCGGGTACGATCTCCTGCGGGATCTGGAACTTGATCAGCTTCTCGATCTCGGCCAGCCAGTGCTTCTCTTCCGAGCTCACCAGAGAGATTGCATAGCCGTGGTGGCCAGCGCGGCCGGTGCGGCCGATGCGGTGCACGTAGTCCTCGGCGGTATGCGGGAGCTCGAAGTTGATGACGAAGGGCAACTCGTCGATGTCGATGCCACGTGCGGCGACGTCGGTGGCGACCAGCACGCGCAGCTTGCCCGACTTGAAGGCTTCCAGGGTCTCGGTACGCTGCTGCTGGCCCTTGTCGCCGTGGATGGCGTCGGCCGAGATGCCGGCGCGCTCGAGATAGTGGGCCAGGCGGCCGCACACCAGCTTGGTGTCGACGAAGACCAACGCCTGGGTGTCGGGCTTGTGGCGCAGAAGGTGGGCGAGCAGGTTGCGCTTCATGCCCGAGGACACCGGGTGCACCACGTGGGTGATGGTCTCGGAAACCATGTTGCGGCGCGCGACCTCGATCAGCTGCGGGTTCTTCAGCATCTGGTCGGCGAGCTTCTTGATCTCGTCCGAGAAGGTGGCCGAGAACAGCAGGCTCTGCCGTTGCGCGGGCAGCAGGGAGAGGATGCGCTTGATGTCGGGGATGAAGCCCATGTCCAGCATGCGGTCGGCTTCGTCGAGCACCAGCACCTCGACCTGCGAGAGGTTGATCGACTTCTGTTCGATATGGTCGAGGAGTCGCCCCGGGGTGGCGATGACGACCTCGATGCCACGGCGCAGCTCGGCCTGCTGAGGGCGGATGTCGACGCCGCCATAGACGCACACCGAGCGCAGCGGCAGATGCTTGCTGTAGGTCTTGACCGATTCGTAGACCTGCATCGCCAGCTCGCGGGTCGGGGCGAGGATGAGCGCGCGCGTCTGGTGGCGGGCAGGCGATGTGCTGGTGTTGGCGTGGCGGGCGATGCGGTGCAGCAGCGGCAGGGTGAAGCCGGCCGTCTTGCCGGTTCCCGTCTGGGCGCCGCCCATGACGTCGTGGCCAGCGATCACGATCGGGATGGCCTGGCGCTGGATGGGCGTGGGTTCGTTGTAGCCGGCGTCGGTGACGGCTTGCAGCAGTTCGGGAATGAGGCCGAGATCGGCGAAACTCATGGGCGCCTTTGCGGAGAGTGCAGCCCCGCTGCAAAGGTGCGCGCGACTGCCGGATTGGTAAAGGCCGGATTATACACGGCGCGAAAAATCGTTTACCGCACAGGGGCTTCGCGCCGAGGGTTATTGAATGATCGCCAGCGACGACCCGCTGCGCGCATCCCCCGCAGCAGGCGCGGCGCAAGCCCTGAGCCTTGCTTCATCCCGGGCCTGCCGCCGCCTATTTCTTCAGCATCAGGAAGGCGGTGACTTCCTCGCGGTCGTGGTAGAGGTGCTTGATGCGCAGATCGAACGGGCCGACGCTGTTGAGCCGCTTGCGGATGAGCTCGCGGCACTGTTCGACGGCCTCGACGCGGCGCTTCATCGGCAGCTTGAGGTTGAAGACGGCGTAGCGGCAGCGGCCGGTGGCGACCCACTCCGCCATCAGTGAGGCGATGCGGCTGGGCTGCTCGACCATGTCGCACACCAGCCAGTCCACAGGTCGGTGCGGGCGCCAGGTAAAGCCGTCGGCGCGCAGGTGCTCGACCATCTCGGTTGCCATCACGGTGTCGCGCAGCGGCCCGTTGTCGATGGCGGTGACGCGCAGCCCGCGCTGTACGAGCTGCCAGGTCCAGCCCCCAGGGGCGGCGCCCAGGTCTACCGCGCGCTGGCCGGCGCGCAGCATGTTGTCGCGCTCGTGGTCGTCGAGCAGCACCATGAATGCTTCGGCCAGCTTCATGGTCGAGCGGCTGGGGGCGCTCGAGGGCATGCGCAGGCGCGGGATGCCCATCGGCCAGGTCGAGCACTGGCCGGGCTGGCCGGCACCGAGCCAGGCGGTGGTGGCGTCCGAAAACAGCACATGGAGCACCGGCAGGCCGGCGCGGCTGGTGCGCAGGCAGCCGGCTTTCTCGAGGGCCTTGGCGAGCGGTTCGGTAAAGCGCTTGCAGAAGCCGGAGCGCTGCTTGGCCTCGTCGGTGTCCGGGGTTTCCAGCATGACGCCGGAGAAACGCTGGCCCGAGGCCTTGACCGCATCGACGATCGGGGTGGCGCGGTCGCGCTCGGGCAGGCCTTCGACGCGTGCAAACCAGGGCAGCAGCTGACGGGCGAAGGTGGCGCGTTGCCAGTCGGTAGCGTTACCGAAGTTGCCGAGCGGCGTTGGCTCGAAGGTTTCGTATACGACGAAACCGGAATTGGGCTCGGCGCGCACGTAGCCGATGAGTCCGGCCTCGGCGGCGAGGTCGTCGAGCTCGGCTGCCAGCTCCTTTTCGAAGCCGGCGCGGCAATAGCCGATGAGGCCGGCGCAGAGCAGGCCGGCGGCGGGGGTGTGCTGGTTCATTGGGCGAGGGCGCGCAGGCGCTGAAGTATGATGGGGCCCGAAGCTTGCATGCCGGGGCGGGGCGCAGCATGGGCCGAGATCCCGATGATAAGCCGCCGCGGCCTCGGTGGCGAGCCCGCCGCCTTTGGTCGTGTAGCAACGGGTTTGGAAACGACAGGAGAACATGAAGATGCGCGAGATGGTTTACCGGCCCTTGGGCGACAATGGAACGCGGGTGTCGGCGATCTGCCTGGGTACGATGACCTTCGGCGAGCAGAACAGCGAGGCCGAGGCGCATGAGCAGCTCGACTATGCCGTGGCGCACGGGATCAACTTCATCGATGTGGCCGAGATGTATCCGGTGCCGGCGCGCGCCGAAACCAGCGGTGCGAGCGAATCGATCGTCGGCAGCTGGCTGGCACGCCAGGCGCGCGAAAAGCTGGTGATCGCGACCAAGGTGGCTGGGCCGGCGCGCAGCGTGGACTGGATCCGCGGCGGCCCGCTCGCACTTGATCGCGCGAACATCCGCGCAGCGGTGGAGGGGAGTCTGCGTCGCCTGCGCACGGACTATATCGACCTCTATCAGCTGCATTGGCCAGCGCGCAATCAGCCTCTGTTCGGGCAGGGCTTGTTCGATCCGGCGCGCGAGCGTGAGAGCACGCCCATCCGCAGCCAGCTCGAGGTGCTCGCCGAGCTGGTCGCGGAGGGCAAGGTGCGCCAGGTTGGCCTGTCGAACGAGTCGCCGTGGGGGGTAATGGAGTTCCTGCGCCATGCGCGTGAGTTCGATCTGCCGCGCGTGGTGAGCTTGCAGAACGCCTACAGTCTGCTCAATCGCACGTATGAGTTCGGGCTCAGCGAGATTGGCTTCCGGGAACGGGTGGGCTTGCTCGCATACTCGCCGCTGGCGTTCGGTCACTTGTCCGGCAAGTACCTCCAGGATCCGGCGGCACGCGGACGCTTGACCCTGTTCGAGAGCTTCGGCGCACGTTATGCAAAGCCCGGCGTGGGCGGCGCCGTGCAGGCCTATGCCCGCCTGGCGGGCGAATACGGCTTGAGCCTGACCCAGCTTGCTCTCGCCTTCGTCTACACGCGCTGGTGCGTCACCAGCACCATCATCGGCGCCACTACCCTGTCACAGCTGCAGGAGAACGTCGCCGCCTGGGATCTCGCCCTGCCGCCGGAGGTGCTGGCCAAGGTCGAGACACTGCATGCGGTGCATGGCAGTCCTGCGCCCTGAGTGCCGAGCCGCGTGACGCGTGCCTGCGTCCAGCGGCCTCAGCGCGTGGCCGGTGCCTGTGCGGGGGGCTGAGCGGGGCTGCCTGCCGCCGGGGATGCCGTGGCTGCGGACGGATCGGTTGCCGCGGGCGTGCCTGGCAGGGTCGGGAGCTGGGTGAGTTGGGCCGGCACGACCTCGAGCTTGCGTTCCAGCATGTAGTCGTTCATGTCGCGCCAGCCGGCAAACACCGCGGCCTTGTCGGCCGACGGGTTGAGTGTGTAGCAGTCCTCCAGTGAGCGGCCGGAATGTCGGCAGCCACTGCCAATGGCGCGTCCTTCCGCTTCCATCCGTGCCGCATCGCGCTCGGGGTTGGGCAGTTCGAGCAGTTCGGCGATCTGATCGCATCCCGTCGCAAGCGGCAGCAACGCGAGCAGCGCAAGGGTGGGCAGGAGCTTGGGCAGGGTGCGACGGTGCATGGTCGGGGCGATCGGAGTGGGCTGCAGGGTAGGGCGTTGAGTGCTTATCGGCAGGCGCGTCGGAAACTTGATGCCGGCCCCGCATGTTACATCCGGGGGTGCCCGCTTGACGCGCTGGCAACACTATAATCCGCGTGCTTGCGGGCCGTCGGTCCGGGCTTCTCGTCCTGTGTGTCAAGTATATGTATATGAAGCGTTTTCGTGGTTCATTCGGCCCTCTGGCCGCCAGCCTTTTCGTCACCTTCGCGTGCGCGCTTCCGGCGCAGGCCGCGGCCCCTCTGCAAGTGGAGCTTCATCATCGCCTGCCCGAGAGCCGGGTCGGCGCGCTGGCCGACCTGGTCGAGCGCTTCAATGCCCAGTCCAAGGACGTGCGGGTCGTGCTCAGCGACGTCGATTGGCGTGCCGGCAATCCGCACATGATGATTCTCGAAGGCGATGACGAGGAGGAGTTCGTCTCCGGCAAGCCGCGCTTCAAGCCCTTGCATGCGCTCATGCGCGAGAGCGGCGTGGCGCTGCAGGCCGTGCGCCCGCCGGCGATGATGACGCGTACGCCTGTCGATGCCCAGGGGCGTCTGCTGGCCTTGCCGATCGGACTGTCCACGCCGGTGCTCTTCCTCAACCGCGATGCCTTGCGGCGCGCCGGCATGAACCCCGAGACGACGGCCATCTCCACCTGGTTCGACCTTCAGGAGACACTGGGGCGCCTGGCCGATGCCGGCCATACCTGCCCCTACACCGTGTCGGAGCCGGGCCGGGTGATGGTGGAGAATCTCAGTGCGTGGCACAACGAGCCCGTGGCCGCAATGCGTGACAAGCGCGTCGTGCCCAGTTTCAACGGCATGTTCCAGGTCAAGCATGTGGCGATGATGGCGAGCTGGACGCGTGCCCGCTATCTGCATGTGTTCGATCAGCAGGCAGAGTCCGAGCGCCGCTTTGCCAGTGGCGACTGCGCGGTGATTGCAGCCCCCTCGGCAAGCTGGGTGGACTTCCGGCGCAGTGGTCAGGTCGATGTCGGTGTCGTCCGTCTGCCGTATTACGACGACTTCCCCGGTGCGCCGCAGAACACCGTTGCCGACGGCCCTGCACTGTGGGTCTCGGCGGGCAAGAAGCCGACCGAATACAAGGCGGTCGCACGGTTCGTAGCCTTCTGGCTGCAGCCTGAGAACCAGGTCGCGTGGCAGCGCGAGACGGGCTATCTGCCGCTCAATCGTGCCGGCTTGCTGGCGTCGACGAGCGAACTGCTCGGTGATGACCTCGACAACGTCCGCGTTGCGGTCGAGCAGCTCACCAACAAGCCGGCAACGCCGCAGTCTTCCGCTCAGCCTGCGGTCGAGCGCAGTAAGGTGCGTCGTATCCTCGACGAGGAACTGGCCGGTGTATGGGCGGATGAGAAGGCCGCCAAGGAGGCGCTCGATAACGCCGTCATGCGGGCGCAGGGCGGCCAGTAGCGCTTGTGGATATTGCCTGCGGGTACGGGCACTTGCGACCAGCCGGAAGCAGGTTTCGCTCCCGGCTGGTCGGCTTGACGCCGCGCGCGCGCGGCGCCTAACATCCCGCTTTTTTCGCGAGCGTGTCCGCCTTGTCCGTCAAGCAGCTATTCGCGCCGATCGCCGCCGACATGCAGGCAGTCGACGCCGTCATTCGCGATCGTCTCTACTCCGATGTCGTCCTGATCCGTCAGGTGGCGGAGTACATCATCCACAGCGGCGGCAAGCGCTTGCGTCCGGCACTGGTCCTGTTCACCGCGGGCGCCATGGGTTACAAGGGCACGCAGCACCATGAGCTTGCTGCGGTGGTTGAGTTCATTCATACCGCGACCTTACTGCACGATGACGTGGTCGACGAGTCCGACCTGCGGCGTGGCAACAAGACGGCCAATGCGATGTTCGGCAATGCGGCCTCGGTGCTTGTGGGCGACTTCCTCTACTCGCGCGCCTTTCAGATGATGGTTGGGGTGGACAACATGCGCGTGATGCGCGTGCTGGCCGATGCGACCAACGTGATTGCCGAAGGCGAGGTGTTGCAACTCCTGAACTGTAACAACGCAGATGTCGTCATCGACGATTATCTGCGCGTGATCCGCTACAAGACCGCCAAGCTGTTCGAAGCGGCTGCGCGCCTCGGCGGCATCCTGGGGGGCGCCGACAGCGCCCTCGAGGAACGTCTTGCCGCCTTTGGCATGCATCTGGGAACGGCTTTCCAGCTCATCGACGATGTGCTCGACTACTCGGCCGACGAAGTCGACACCGGCAAGCATCTGGGCGACGATCTCGCCGAGGGCAAGCCGACCCTGCCGCTCATTCACGTCATGCAGAAGGGCAGTCCCGAGCAGGCCGCGCTGGTCCGCAGCGCGATCGAGAATGGCGGTCGCGATGACTTTGCTGCCGTGCTGGCGGCAATCCAGGACACCTGTGCGCTGGAAGAGACGCGCCGTTACGCTGCGGCAGAGGCGCAATTGGCCATAGACGCAATATCGACACTTCCCCCTTCCATTTTCAAGGATGCGCTGCTACAATTATCGGACTTTGCAGTTAGGCGAAATCACTGATATATTAGTGGGCTTCGCAAGGCAGCGAGTGAAAGTGTCGGGGAATAGCTCAGCCTGGTAGAGCACTGCGTTCGGGACGCAGGGGCCGGAGGTTCGAATCCTCTTTCCCCGACCAATAGAATCAAGCACTTAGGCCACCTCAGCGGGTGGCCTTTTTGCTATGTACGGAATCCGTACGGAAACAGCAAAACGAAGCCCCCGCAAGCATCACGCAGGCGAGGGCTTCGTACCGACCACGCGCCCCAGGTGCATCTAAAGGAGTCGGGGCGCCGTCGGCGGTCGCGGTTTTTCTTAACAGGCACTCACGACTGATCCTGTCCGGCGTTTCCGCTAACGCGGCCCGTCCGGCTCGGGGAGGATTCACACGAAGAACACGGCGCTGTCCTCGCGCTCGGTCACTTCGCCTATCCTGGCAGCGAGTCCGAAGGCTTGCGCCATCGCCTGCAATCCGTCGATGCGGCCGGTAGCGCGCGACTTGTCCAGCTTCCTCGCGCCTGTCGGGTCTTTCACGGTGGTCGCGTTCGCCGCGCACATACTCAGGACAGGATGTCCACCGTGGGCAATGCGCCCGTTCAGCAGCTCGGCTTCCAGGGCGTCTAGAGCCGGTGCCATGTCCTTGAAGCCCTGGCCCCATTCGACCAGGGGAAGGTCGGCGCCGATCTTCTCGAACTCCTGCCGCAGCAGATCAATCCGCCATCGGTCATAGGCGATGCCTTGCACCTCCAGGCCGGCGCATATCCTGGCGATGTCGGCCGCGACGAAGGCGTAATCGACCGTTCGGCCCGGTGTCGTCTTCAGGAAGCCCTGGCGCTCCCATAGGGTGTAGGGGCTGCGGTCCTTGCGTTCGCGGTCGAGAAGGCCCTTCTCAGGCGTCCAGAACGTCGGCTGTACGTGCCACACGCCATTGACGCGGCCGATCAGCACGAAGGCGGTTAGGTCCGTCCGCATGGACAGGTCGAGGCCACCGAACACAGGCCCGTCAAACGGCAGCACAGGCCCGGCGCAGGACTTCCACACGTCAGGCGATACGAAGGGCGCGTCAGTGCTCACCCGCTGGTTCAGCAGCAGATTACGCGCTGAGTTTTCCATGCTCGGCATCCGCTTGGCTTGGACCATCTGCTCGCGCAAGTCGTCTTCAGAGCGGAACAGCCCGAGAGCGGGGTTTGCCGCCTTCCAGGCTTCCACGTCGAGTAGGTCGCATCCTTCAGGCGCGGTGAAGACGTGGCAGACGATCCGGGGATCGTTCGAGCGCATGGCGTCGTCAATCTGCACACTCAGCCAATCGGCATCGGTTGCAGCTTGCGTGCTGATGATGATTTGCAGCGGGTCAGCATGTGCGCCCTGTGCGGTCGTCAGCGAATCAATGAAGTCCGACTGCGGCCCGCGTACCTGCCCCCACTCATCACCGATAATCAGGACGGGCGAAATGCCCATAGCGGTCTTGCCGTCGGCAGCGAGGGCGCGGTATTCGGTGCTCAATGGCAAGCCCACGAGCCGCTTGCCGCTCGGCACGATCCGCACCAGCCCGGATAGCCTCGGGCTTTGCTGGATCATCTGGCAGGCGAGCCGGAACACGAGGGCGCTTTGATCGCGGGACATGGCACCGCTCACCAGTTGCGCATTCAGGCGCGCTTCAGGCCCCACGAGGTGCGCCAGCAGCAGGCAGGCGATAAGCGATGTCTTGCCCCCCTTGCGGCCCATGCTGAGGATGGCGCGGCGGGTGCCGGCTGGGTTGTCATACACAGCCCGGATGAAGTCCTGCTGAAACGGTGCCAAGCGGATAGGCTCGCCCACATGCGCGCCTTCAGGCGTGCGCAGGTAGGTTTCGATGAACCTGATGATCCGCTCGGCGCGCGTCATTTGATTAGCGTCAGGCCCGGAATCAAATCATCGTCGGCGGCGGCGTCGGTGCGTGCGGACTTCTCAGCGGCCAGCGCCTTCGCTGCGTCTTCGGACTTGCCGACCGTCGCTTCGGCATGGACATGGATCACCCTGGCCAGCGACACGGCACGCCGGGACAGGGTTTCGATCAGGCGATGCTTTGGGTTCAGCTTGTCACCGATCACATCACCTTCGCTGTCCACCTCGGCCTGCAATCGTTCGATGTCCGCTTGCGCACGAGCAAGTTGCGCCGCCATCACCAGATCGGAGTCAGTCCAGGTGTCACGCGCTCGGGCTTGCACAATCGCCACCCAGAAGGCGCGATCCTGCTCGCGCAGGGTGATATGGGCAGGCGGCTCAATCGGCCCTTGTGCGGCGTTCTGGAAGGCCGTGACAGCACCTTTCACGGTGTCGGTGCGGTGTCGCTTCGGGTTCAGCTTCATGGTTTCTCTCGGTTAGCAGAAACAGACGACTTACCGGGCGGTTCGTGGCGCTCGGTTCCTCGTGATTTTTCGCAAGCGTTCATCCACGCTTCGAGCGTCGAATGCCACTCGAATGCCGGCGTCTTCGTGCTGCGCTGCGGCGCAAGTAGCGCACAAGCAGGACGCGTGCCACTCACTTGAACACTACGCGGCATAGGCAAGGCCACGATTCTTGCTTGTGCTTCCACTCGGCATGTTGCAGCGCACATAAGTTACTCCTTCACCGCGCTCGGTTCCAAGGGTGGTCCGGGTCTAGGGGCTGGCCGTTGGCGTCACAGCCGGCGCTCACCTTCTTGCCCATGTCCGCCTGAGTCTTGCGCGAGTGGCATTCGTGACACAGGGGAACCAAGTTGTCCGGGTCGTTGTTGCGCGGGTCGTTGTCGTGGTGGTCGAGGTCCGTCGCCACCGTCAGGCGGCCACGCTTCCAGCAGTCTCGGCATAGCGGCTCGCGTTCCAGGACAGCAGCACGGAGACGACGCCACGCAGCACCGTTCAGGCTCAGGGTTCGGCCAGTCTCGGCTTGGCGCTGCTTCAACGTCTTCATGCTGCGGCCTTGCACATCAGTTGCATGAACCTGTGCTGGTTGCGCTCATCAATCACCGCAACGATGTTGAGCACGCGCCCGTCGTCGAGCAGGACACGGCAGGACACATCCACACCAGCGAGGTAGCGCACACGCACGCGAATGGTTGCCTCGGCCTGTACCGACATGGCAGCGATGAACTCCCGGCCTTGTAGCGGCTCCACGCTGGCCCAGGTCGAGGTCACGAGGCCCCAGCCTTCAACCACACCGCCCCAGGCATCGCGGGTGGTCTCGGGGCGTTGGATCGTGATCCGCGTATCCAGTTGAGCCGCGTACATCACATCACCCGCGAGTAAGGGCGCAGCAGTGCGGTAGCGGCCTTGCGGTAGCTCTCGCGCTTGACGGGATCGCCGTCATAGTCCGCTTGCACCAGCAGGAAGATGCCTTGCAATGCGTCCTCGGGAATGTCCATTTCCACCGCAGGCCCTGGCACATCGGGGAGCCGTTCGTCATCCATCCATGCGAGGGCTTCGCGGGTGGCGGAACCGAGAAGGCGAGTCAGCAGCGCGTCGTCGTCGTCGTGCGTCAGGCGCAGGAAGGCTTTCAGATCGGTAAGTGTCGGCGTCGTCATGCGGCCCCCTTCGGTGCTTGCATCGGCTGGTACTTGCGCTCCAGCGGCGGCAGGTTCTCCAGGCGGCGGACTTCATTGACTTCCATCCATCCGTTCTGAATTGCGGACTGGTAGAAGCTCGCGCGGGTGGTCGAGTCGCCACGCAACAAACCTTCCACGCCATGCTCAACGAAGTAGGTGCGGCGTCCGGCCTCAGTGAGTAGCTGCCGATGAATCGCTTGCTCCCAGGCCACGAGGTGACGACGCAGGCACAGGGTCACGAATTGCCGCGCCAGCTCTACGCTGTTGCTGTAGTTCGCGCTCTCCATGCTTTGAATGATGACGGGCGGGACTCGGAACAGCCGCGCGACTTCGATTACGGAGAACTTGCGCGCTTCGATCCATTCGGCATCTTCGAGGGTCATCGAGAGTGGCGAGAAGCTCATGCCGTCATCGAGCACCGCAGTGCCGCCGGCCTTATGCGCTCGCCATGCCTCTGCAACAGCTTGGCGCTGTGCTGAGTTCAGCCGGCCCGGACTTTGCAGCACGCCCAGCAATCGAGAGCCGTTCTCGAACGTCTGTACGCCATGCCGTGCTTCTGCATCTGCGAGTTCGAGCACGCCCTTTGCCCTGGCAATCGGAGACACGCCGACCACGCCATCATCAGCGCGGTGCCGTAAATGGAACATTTCGTCCATCGTCAGGCGTTGCACCTTGCCGGCGCTGTCCGTCACTTCAAAGCCGATGCGCCCGTTCTCCAGTTCGAGCACGCGGACACGATCAGGATGCAGCGGGATCAGTTGTCGAACTTGGCCGTCGCCACCGCGCACGATCCGCGCGTAAGCGTTGCCGCGCAGCAGCATGTGTGCCGTCATCTGCTCCCGGAATTCGAGAGCGGATTGCCGTTCGTTGGGCTGGTCGTGGAGAACACGATAGAGCGCGTGGTCAGGGGCTTTTTCCCGGCCTGTGTCCGTCTTGCGATAGACGGCAAGGGGTAGGCTTCCAATCGTCTCGGAAATGGCCGATACGCACGCATACACGGCACTGATGCCCTCTGCGGTCGCAGGGCTCACGGTGCCAGTGCGCAGGGCTTCAAAGTTCGCCCAATACTGGTCATAGGTGTCGGCGCGGCGTTCATAGCCGAGCGCCGACATGGCGCGTTCGATCAGCTTCATCGGCATGTCTCCAGGAAAAGGAATTGCGGGTCATCCCAGAAACTGCGCTTCGTCGCCTCTTCCATGCTCCGAAGTGCCACCGACGTATCACGATAGGCAGGGTTGGCCGTGATCGTGATTTCGGTCATATCCAGGTCGGTAAGCTCTCGAATCGTCGGATTGCCCACCGTCCATTTCTCGCCACCGTCGCGCACGCGGAAGGCGAAGGAACAGCCCGATACATCACCACGTTGCACGAGGGCTGCGAGGTCTTGCGCGTAGGAGGTCGGCGGGAGATCCAGCTCGAATGAAAGTCCTTCGCTGGTTTCCTGCAATCGCAGGGTGCCGCTACCGACGCGGCCTAGAACGTGGTCGTCGTTGTGGTTGTAGAGCGCGCGGACGTGTTCGGCGTTTTGCAGCGCATGACGGAAAGCCCCAGGCTTGATGACTTCCACGAAGCCGCCCAGGTCTTGACTCGGTTTGTCGAACACGGCCGCAAGCCCCACGAGCCGCCCACTAGCAGCGGCTCGCAGGCTCAGGCCGGCTCGAACTTCGATACCGGCCTTCATGGTTACAGCGCCAGATCGTCAGCGACGACGAAGGCTTTCGGATGCCGCACCGCCGTGTCCACCGTGGCCATCGCGCGGACCTTGACGCCCCCGCGTGCGTAGGCCGTCGAATCGAACGGATTCACGAGGATGTCGACTTCCGACCAGATACCCAGCATCACCTGCGACCAGTCGCCCAGGATCACGCGGCCCGTTGCCGGTGCGCCGGCTTTCTCGGGAACTTGGTTCGTGCTGTAGAGCGGGAGGTCAGCCATCCGGCCACCTTCCAGCAGATAGCCCGCGATGCCGGCCGATTTCAGGGTGGTGGCCAACTTGGTCTTGGCCTTCGGGTGCGTCAGCCACGAGGCCACAGGCGCGTTTTCCAGTTCGGCCTTCTGCAACATCACGTTGATGTTCGCCCACGAGAGCGTTGCGAGGTTCGCGGTCTGGATGCCGACCGTCGAGAGCACGCCGACCGGCTCATTCGCGCCACCGCCCAGGATCAGCGCCGAGTCGATTGCCTTGGCCAGCGCGAAGGCGAGGTCATCACGAATCAGTTGCTCGATGTCCGGGGAACTCTGCTGAATCAGTTGGCGGGACATCTCGGTGATGCCGCCGGCGTGCTTCGGCGCGAGGGTCACAGGATCGAAGCCCATGTCGGAGTCGCCCAGGTTGCCGTTCTCGGCTACCCAGCCCACCGACAGGCCGGTACCGTGCTTGGGCATGGTGACGTTGCCGCGCAGGCCCGAGAGCACGCGCACACCCAGGCGACGCGCCATCAGTGCGTTGCGCAAGGGGTTGATGTACTGGTCGCCGCGGTGATCGGTCGGCACGAGGTCATTGCCGGTGGTGGTGGTGTTCACCCGGCGCTCGAATGCGGACATGGGCACGAAGATGCCTTGTGCCTTGCGGCCGGTGCGGCGCTCGGTCTCGGCTGCGTATTCGGCTTCAGCGCCGGAGAGCGCGCGACCTTCGAGGCCGGCTTGCAGAATGTTCAGGATCGACACGCGGCCTTCCAGGTCGGCGGCGCTGCGGTGCTCTGCGCTGTGCGATGCGCCCACGCTGCGACGTTCCTGTTCTTCCAAAAAGGCGGCGCGGGCTTCTTGCGCTTCGAGGTCTTGAATCTGCGTCTTCAGGCCGTCGAACTTGGCTTGTTCGTCGCCGGACAGGTTGCGCTTCTCGCCTTCAGCTTTGGCGAGGATGCCGCGCATATCGGCAACGAGGCCGGCGCGGCGTTCTTTGATTTCGTGGGTACGCATTTGGCGTGGTTCCTCATGAGGATAGGTGTATGGCCATACAGGCATCCGCATGGTAGCACATCACATGCAACAGAGTTGCAATAGCGCAAGCGAATATGTTAGGGCGAAAAAAAGCCCCGTCGTGCGGGGCTGTCCTTCATGCTTGCCGATGCCTGCGAATCACTCCGGCCAAATGTAGCGGTATCGGCTCGCCGCCTTGCCGGCCCCTTTCTTGACCAGTTCGAGCACGTCGTCAGCCACGAGCGCATACAGCACCTTGCTCGCGTCCGTGAAATGAAGCCCGATCAATTCGCCCGCCTGTCTAGCCGATATGAAAAACGGGCCTTCTCCGGCGTTCGCCTGCAATTGCTTGCAGATTCGGCACAGCAATAGTGCCTTGTCGCCATAGCCCAGGCTCACGAGGCTTTCGGGCGCTTTTTCCGTCATGTCGATTTCTCCGAGAATCCGATTCAGTACCGATCCGTAGGGCGTATGTACGGCATCCCATCCGCGTTGAAAGTCGCCCCACGATTCCGTAAATTCAGCCGTGCCGATGTTCGGCAGTGCGAGCCGATGCCATTCGGCCACAATGCCGCGCAAGTCCGCTTTGGTGGCGTCCGGCATCAGTCCTTTCAGGTGCCGCGCTAGATCGAACAGCCGCCGATTTCGCTCGCCGATGTTGTCGGGCAGGTGCCGGGTGATCGCTTCACCTACAGAAGAGCCAGAAGAACCAGAGGATGACTGCTGAGTCATCTGTGTCTTCTGTAGGTAGATGCCCAGATCAGACAAAGAGCATTCACCCGGCGCGGTGTCGAGGACATGAACCAATTGCGGCGTGGCCTTTCGGTGGTAGAACCCTGGCAGGCGCATAACGCGGCTTCGATCAGAGCAAGCGGGGTCGGCGTCGAACCTGCCGATCAACTGCTTTAGTGCCGGCTCGCACTGGTCGAGCGCGCAGTCAGTTACGCGCCAATAAGCATGGAATCGGCCGGGGCTGCTTTCAACCGTGATATGCGGGGCTGTAGCGGCTTTCTGTACCGGCTCCAATGGGCTGCCATCCAGATCCACAAACAAGGCCCGTATGCGCGTGATATGGGCCTTGCTGCGGCCTTTAAGGTCGGTCTGATTGACGGTGACGAAGATTCCCGCGCCGCGCTCATTCAGCGTGGCGAGTTCGTCCGCGTGGCGTTCCAGACTCCCATGCAAAACCCGGATCAGCCTCTTGCTTTTCTCGGGTCCGTCATCGAAGGTCTGGAACGTCCAGGCGTCCGAATCCTCGTCAAGCGCAGTCAGAAACGACTGAGCATGATTCAGATTCGGTGCCATTCAGCCCCCCACGCGGCCAGTCAGCCAGTACCGCAGGACGCGCACGCCTTTGGGATTGTGCCGTGTAGGCACGCGCTCCCATTCGGAGTGAATGACGCATCCATCGGCGCGCAGCTCGGCAATCGTCGAGTTCAGACAATGATCGCCGTGGCGTTCAGCCTCGAACCGATTGAGGCCGTGCGGATTGCGAAGCGCAAATCTGATGGCGTCCTTTTTGGTACAATGGCGACTAGTGGTTTCGCTTCTGGGCTGCGCTTCGGCGTGGCCCATTTCTTTTGTGCGGCCGGCATCCTCGCCGGGATTGGCGATGTAATTGGTCTTCATGGCAGCACCTCACGCTGAACGGCGCGAAAGTTGCGCGCCTTGTTCCATCTGGCGTCGCCAGTCGGCGGCGGCTTCGATGCTGATGAGGGTACGACGGCCCACCTTCATGATGCGCGGCGCGGTGCCACGCTTAACCAGCTCGTAGAAGGTCGGTTTGGTGATGTTGTGTCGTTCGCAGAATTGGACGACAGAGAGGGCGAGGGGATCGCCTACAGCGGCTGAACCGCAGGACGCGGCAGCGGGCGGGGTGCTACGGGGTTTGCGGGTTCGGTGTGGTGGTTCTGAGTCGGGGTCGCCGTCGCCATCGCCGTCGCCGTCGTCGGAATCCGCCTGAGCCGGTGAATCGGTCGAGGATTCGCAGGATTCGCCGCTGTCGGCGGTGTCGGTCGTCTTTGCCTTCAGGGCTTCACGGCTCATTGCGTGCGCCTTCTTCGCGTTCTCGATCTTGCGCGATTCGTGCTTGTTTTGCTCGAAAACGGGTTTCAGGCTGGAAGTCAGCGCGCGGGCTGCGCCGATGTTTTCGCTGTTCAGCAAATTGGACTCATTGACCATTGACTGGCACAAGTGAATCAGCTTTCCGACTTCACGAGTCGCCTGTCTGCTCATGTGCCGCGCATATTGGTAATGGAACGGTTTCATTTTTGCGTTTCTCCTATCGAATTGAATCGCGTCTTCCTTTAATTGACGCTGGCGTACTTATAAAGTCTCCGCCGATCATTGGCAAGTGGCCCGGACGAATCCGGGCTGTCGGTCATACAACTTGAACGGCATCCATCATGTGCCGCGTCCTGTCGTGCCGCAGGTGCCCGTAGTGCTTGTCAATCATCTCGGTGGACGTGCCTGCCAATTTGGCGACAATGAAGGCATCCATGCCGCCTGCCACGAATTCCGATATGGCGGCATGGCGCAGGGAATACAGAACCACGTCGTCGGGCAGGTGCGCGGCGGACACTGCTTTCTTGAAAACCTTCTTCCAGCCGTCTTTTCCCCATCGCTCGCCGGACTCACGGCACAGCAGCGGGGCCTTTCCGATCCGCCCGCGCGACTGCTCGGAGAAGAACGCAACGGCCGCGCTCGAAAGCGTGACTGTTCGCCGGCCGGTCTTGCCGTCGAGGGTAAGCGTTCCCTGCTGTTGATCGAAGTCGCACACGGACGCGCCCGACAGTTCCCCAGGCCGTGCCGCAGTCAGCAATAGCCCCTTGCACAGTGCCGCCAGATCGGGCGGACAGGCTTTCATCAGATCGGTGCGCTGTTGCAGCGTCAGGAAGCGTTCACGGCGGCGGCTCACGTCCTTGAAGCGCAATACCGTCTTCCATCCGGCATCCATTGCCACCAGTCGATCACGCAGCGCCATGTTCAGCGCGGCCTTGAGGCTGTCGAGACTGCGATTCGCGGACGCCTTCGCGCGGCGCAACAGCTCGTCGTCGTCCTCGTCCTCGTCAATCTGATCGTTCAGCCATTCGCGCGTGTCCTTGGTCGTCAGCTTGGACAGGCGGACGCGCTCGATTGCCTTGCCATACACCAGCCGCGTGAACCGGCCTTCGGCGTCCTTGGCGCTGGTGGCGCTCTTGTGCAGTCGCAGGTGTGCAACGTACTGGCGGCAGGCGTCGCCGACGGTGGCTTCGAAGTTGTCCACTCCCTGCTCGGACTGCGAGGCCCATTGCTCGGCAGCGCGGCGCGCGTCGTCGTAGCGGTCGAAGTGGCCCAGGGCTTGATATTTCTGCTTGCCGTCATCTTCGCGGCGGCGTGCGATCCACGTTCCCGCCCCATCGGCGGCGGTGCGGTAGCCCAGATACACGCCCTGGCGCAGTCGCGTCCAGTAGGGTTCGCGGCGGTGCGGTAGCCCCTTGCGGTCGCTCACTTTCTCGATTTGCGTTGTCATGCGTTTGCCCTCGTACGGAATCCGTACGGAAAACTATAACAGACTTCGGCTTACTGCAACGTACCTACTATCTGTTAAATCAAGGCTTTGCAGACTTCGGCTTACCGCTATTTACCGTTTTCCCCGCGTTCGGGACGCAGGGGCCGGAGGTTCGAATCCTCTTTCCCCGACCAAGTATTCCCGAAAAGCGCCCAAGTGATTCAGTCACTTGGGCGCTTTTTTTCTTGCGGTCATTCTTGTGGTTTCGGCTGCCCCAGTTATCGACTCGCGCCAGGCGTCGGACAGACAGCTTGGCCTGGCCCGCGCGCGCAGACGTCGGGCGGCGCCGACCGTTCGTACTCCGTTTTCGGCCGGTCGGGCGCTCATGCACACACCGCTTCACGCTCGGGCTTTATCATTCCATAAAGCCTTCATAGATGCGTTCATGTCTTCACGCCCCAATCCCGCCTTTGCCAGGCTCGCTGTGGCACTTGCCTGTGCGCTCGTACCGGGCGCGTCGGCGCTCGCAGTCGAAGCGGCGGTCGTCCGCCTGCTCCCGCTTTCGCTCGAAGAGCTGATCAATACGCCGGTGGTCACCGCCTCGCGGCGAAGCGAGGCGCGCGATCACACGCCGGCGCACATCATGGTGATCACGCGCGCGCAGATTCGCGAGCGCCGCTACCGCAACCTTGCCGACCTGCTCGAAGACTTGCCTGGCGTGGACTTCATGCGCGGCACCAAGTCGTCGACCTTCAACAACTTCAGCGTGCAGGGCTACAACAGCAATAACAAGCTGCTGATCATGCTCGATGGTGTGCGCATCGATCATCCTGCCGGCGGCAAGATCCCCGTGGCGGAGAATTTCGCCCTCTACCAGGCACGTCAGGTGGAGGTCCTGTACGGGCCTGCGGCGGCGCTCTACGGTGCGGACGCAGTGGCAGGTGTGATCAACATCATCACGGACCGTCCGGCAGACGCCTCGGCAAGCTGGGTGTCGGTGGGCGCAGGGCGCTTCGACAGCAAGGAGGCGAGTTTCCTTGCCTCGGCACGGGCCGGCGACCAGCTTGCGCTGACGGTAGGGGGGCATCGCCAGTCCAGCGACAGGGCGCCGCTCGACAAGTACTACCCCGCGGAGTTCGCGCGCAAGGATGCCAGGGCGTTCGGTGGGGCGCTGGTCACCCCGGCTGCAGAGCGCGAGGGCTACGCGGGCGATATTTCGAGTCACAGTGTGTTCGCACGGGTCGATGTCGGCGACACGCTCTCGGTGGGCCATTACCGCAATTTCTTCCGTCAACTCACCAGTACGGGGGACCGGCCCGATACTGCGCTCTTCCTCCGCGATGCGCGCTGGGATACCCTGAGCGAGACGACGCATGCCCGCTTGCGCTTTCAGCCTGCGCCCGACATCCGGGCCGAAATGTTGATCGACCATTCGGAGCAGGAGATCGATCCGCGCTCGAAGTACGTCAATATCTACACCGGCTTCATGGACAAGGGCTACGTGTATGCGCGTTCGCGCCGTACCGGCATCGAGCAGACAATCGATTGGCAGGTTTCCGAGCGCCATGGTGTCCAGGCCGGAGTCGGCTACAACGATTATCGTGCGCTTATGACGCCAGACCTGCCGCGTCCCTACGACCGCGGCCGGGGAGCTGAGGAGCAGGGGCTGGTCTACCCGAATACCGATCTGCGCATCCGCATCGGTGAAGCGCGCTACCACAACGCTCACGGTTACGCCCAGATCCAGTCTGACTGGAACGACGCCTGGACGACGATGGTCGGTGTGCGCTACGACGATCATTCCGCTTACGGCAGCAGCGTGAATCCTCGCCTGGGCGTGGTGTGGCGGGCCAATGAGCGTCACATCTTCAAGGCGCTGGCTGGCGAGGCATTCCGGGCGCCGTCGCCCGAGGAGTCGCTCGGTACCTTCGGCTCATTTACGGGCGCCCGGGATGCAGAGGGGCGCTATATTGGTGTTGGTTTCCGCGTACCCAATGACAGCATCGAGCCCGAAGTTGCGCGCACGTACAGCGTGACCTGGGACTGGCGCGTGCGTCCCGATCTCAACCTGGTCACCAACGTCTATCACAGCCGCATCCGCAACCTCGTGGTGACGCAGAAGCAGGCCGTGCCGACGCAGTTCATCGATGGTGCAGTGCTGAGCGACACGACCGTCAAAGGCAATGCTGGAGAGGAGGTGCTTCACGGCATCGACTGGATCGCACACTGGCGCTTCGGCCTCGGCGCTGACTGGGACGGCGAGCTCTGGGGCAGCTTCAGCTGGGTGGATGGCCACATCCGCGAGACCGATGGCGGGCCGCGACGCGAGCTGAGCTATGTTGCCCCGCGCAAGGTCAAGCTCGGAGCGACTTTCCGCCATCGCGACCGGTTGACGATCACGCCGCGCCTGCGCTGGGTCGATGACACCAGCACCGGTCGCAACAACCCGCTGCGCGAGGGCGATCGCATCAGGACCGACGGCTATGTGGTCGCCAGCCTGCATGTCGGATGGCATCAACTGCTCGACGGTCGGGCCAGTCTCTGGCTCGACGTGGACAACGTGTTCGATCGCCGCTATGGCGCAGCCCATGGTTCGGCCAGTACGACCTTCGTGAGCATGCCGCAGCCGCCCCGGTCCTGGATGGCCACGCTCGAGTACCGCTTCTAGGGTGCGTAAGCAGATGCCTTTCCGGGTTCGTGCCGTGCTGCTTGCAGCGCTGCTGTCGTGCGTGACGGCTGCATTGCCTGCGCGCGCGCAGACGCCTGCGGCTGCGCCCGAACAAGCGCTCAAGGCCGTGCTGTTCTACAAGCTGCCGCTGTTCACCTACCGTGCGCCGGGGGTGAGGCACGATACGGTGCTGCTGTGCCATCTCGGCCGCAGTCCGCTCGAGCAAACGCTGGTCAGCCTGGCCGAGGCGCCGGTCGAGGGGCTGGCGAGTCAGCTAAGACTGCTGCGCTCGACGCATGAGGCGAGGGACTGCAACTTCGTCTTCATCGCCCGCTCCGAAGCCGATCGCGTGGCAGCAGTGCTCGCCGAACTGAACCGCCCTGGACTGGTCACGGTGTCCGACATCCCGGGCTTCGCGCGCTCGGGCGGTATGGTGGAGTTGGGCGTGCGCGAGCGGCGCGAGGGACTGTCCATCATCATCAACCGGGTTGCCTCACGCAAGGCTGGGGTGGAGTTCATGGCACAGCTGCTGCGCCTGGCGGAGGTCATCGATGAGTGAGCACCTGCCTGGCTGGCAGCGCCTGGCGCTGGCCTGGCTGCCGCAGACGCTGCGCGGGCGCCTGCTGGTGCTGGGCTCGCTGTCGTTGATCCTCGCTGCCAGCCTCGTGCTCGTGCTGATGAGCCTGCAGCAGCAGCGCTTGCTGCGCAGCGAGTGGGCCGCTTCGCTGTCGGCGCAGGCCGAACTGATCGCCACCAACACCGTGGCGGCCGTCTCCTTCGGCGACGCCGTCGAGGCCGAGCGCCTGTTGTCCGCGCTGGCCAACAGCCGCTTCGTGTTCGAGGCGCGTGTCGTGCTTGCGGATGGCCGTAACTTCGCGCGCTATGCCGATGACACGCACGAGTATCCCGCCGACGACTTCGTGCCGGCCTTGCGTCCCACCCCAGCGGGGCATGTCTTTCACGACCGGGTGATTGCCGCCTGGGCGCCGATTCTCGAAGGCCAGCGTGTCGTGGCACGGGTCGAGCTGCTGGGCTCGTTGAAGCAGATCGAGGCCTTGTCCGCGCGCGCCCTGCGCGATTCGCTGGCGGTGTTGCTGCTGGTCCTCGCCGTCTCGGTGACACTGACCTGGCGGGTCCTGCATCGCCTGCTCGTGCCGGTGGCGGAGCTCGGGGCGCTGATGCGGCGGCTGGCAGCCGACACCCGGCTGAGCGAGCGCGTACGCCCGGACGGCGGTACCGAGATTGCCGACCTTGGGCGTGGCTTCAATACGTTGATCGATACCATCCAGGCGCGCGATGCCGAACTCGAGCAGTACCGTGGCAATCTCGAGCGCCTGGTCGACGCACGGACGCGAGCGCTCGAGCGCGCAATCGCAGATGCGCGCGAGGCCAATCGCAGCAAGTCGGCCTTCCTTGCGCGCATGAGCCATGAGATCCGTACGCCGATGAACGCCATCGTCGGCCTCGGGCGCTTGCTGCAGCGCAGTCCCTTGTCGCGCCCGCAGCGCGATCAGATCGACAAATTGCTCGCGTCCTCGCAAAGCTTGCTCGGTGTCATCGACGATGTGCTCGACTATTCGCGCATCGAGGCCGGCAAGCTCACCCTGGAGCGGATCCCCTTCGACCTCGGCGAGGTGTGCCAGCGCGCCCTTGGGGTCGTTGCCCTGCGGGCGGAGGAGAAGGGCGTCGAACTCATCCACCGCGTTGGCGCCGACGTTCCACGCCGGGTCATCGGCGACCCCTTGCGCCTTGGGCAGGTCCTGATCAATCTGCTCGGCAACGCCATCAAGTTCACTGCCGAAGGTGAGGTCGTGCTCGAGGTCGGGCTCGTGGCACAGGAAGGCGGGCCTCCCTTGATCCGCTTCGTGGTTCGCGACACCGGCATCGGCATCGATCCCGAGCAACGCGAGCGCCTGTTCGACCCCTTCTCGCAGGTCGACGACTCGATGACACGCCGTTTTGGTGGCACCGGTCTGGGCCTGTCGATCTGTGTCCAGCTGGTACGGATGATGGAGGGCACGATAGCGCTCGACAGCGAACCCGGCCAGGGGGCTGCGTTCAGTGTCGAGCTGCCCCTTGCCGCGGTGGCGGGTGCGAGCGGGCACGGGCGTGCCAACCAGCCTTTCGGGCGTGCCCTCGTGATCGATGACAATGCCACCGCCGCCGCTGTACTCGTCGAACTGCTGCAGCGCAACGGTATCGAGGCCGAGGCTTGTGTGGAAGGCGAGGCCGGCCTGGCGCTGTTGCAGAGCGCGGCCACGGGGCCGCGCGCGTTCGATCTCATCGTCGCCGACTGGCAGATGCCGGGCATGGACGGGTTGCAGCTGGCCGAGCGTATGCAGGCGCTCGCGCTTCCCGGGGCGCGCCCGGCCTTCGTGCTTGCGATCACCCTGGGCACCTACGAGGCGGTCGCTCCGCGGCTGATCAAGTGTGGCGTTGATGCCGTCCTGGTCAAGCCCGCGACCGCGGAGGGCCTGCTGGATGCACTTGCCGAGGCCGCGCAACCGCGTGCGGTGGGCAGTGCCCGGCGCGAGGCCGGCGTGCTGCACGAGGTGGCAGCCCTCGAGGCGGTGCGCGGTGCGCGTATCCTGGTGGTCGATGACCTACCGCTCAACCGCGAGGTGGCACGCGAGTTCCTTTCCATCGCCGGACTCGAGGTCGAAGAGGCCGCAAACGGCCGCGAAGCGCTTGACCGGTTGGCGCGCGAAGGCATCGATCTGGTCCTGATGGACATCCAGATGCCCGTGCTCGATGGCCTGGAGACGACCCGGCTGATCCGCAGCGATGCACGCTTGCGCGCGCTGCCGGTCATCGCCATGACCGCGCATGCCATGAGCGGCAGTCGCGAGCAGAGTCTCGGTGCGGGCATGAATGACCATCTCACCAAGCCGATCGACCCTGATGCCCTCTATGCCGTATTGCTCAAGTGGGTGACCCCGCGCAGCCCGGCTCCGGGCCTTGTCCCTGCGCTCCAGCAGCCGACGAGCGAGACGCCGCTGCCCGCGCTCGATGGTGTCGACACCGTGCGCGGACTGGCCAACCATATGGGACGGATGGGGCTGTACCGCAGGATCCTCGAGGGCTTCAGGCTCCAGTTCGGCGATGCCGCATCGAGTCTGGCCGACGCGGTCGAGCGCCAGGATCTCGAGCAGGCCCGCCGGTTTGCGCATTCGCTCAAGTCGGCAGCGGCGACGATCGGCGCCTCGCAGGTGTCCATGCACGCGCGCGAGCTCGAGCAACAGCTACAGCGCGGACAGTGGCCGGGCGAGGCGGCACGGGCCGCGCTGCAGGCGGCGCTGGATACCGTACTGCGTGGGCTGGCCCGCCTGCAGGCAGACGCCGGGGCGCATGTCCAGCCGCCGGCTGCACCGCCGACGCTGCAGCACCTGCTTGCGACTGCCGCCCGGCTCGATGAACGTCTGGCGCGGCACGATGCTGCAGCCGAGACCCTGGTCGGCGAGCTGGCCGACGCATTGCGCGGTAGCGCGTACGAAGCACGCCTGGCAGACCTGCGCGAACTCGTCGAGGATGTCGAGTACGAGCGTGCACGTGCGCTGCTCGATGCGCTTCGTCCCGAATTCGAACGGATACCATCATGACCACCGAATTCACCGTCCTCATCGTCGATGACGAGAAGCACAACCGCAACCTGCTGACCGAGCTCCTGGGCGAGGACTATCGGCTGATCCTCGCCAAGAACGGCGAGCAAGCCCTGGAGCGCGCGCGTGCCCACCTGCCCGATCTGATCCTGCTCGACGTCCTGATGCCGGGCATGGACGGTTATGCGGTCCTGCGCCAGCTCAAGCACGACGATGCCACGCGTGACATTCCGGTCATCTTCATAACCGCACTGGACTCGACCATCGATGAGGAGAAAGGACTGGAGCTGGGCGCCGTGGACTACATCGCCAAGCCCTTCCATCCACCGATCGTGCGCGTTCGCGTGCGCAACCACCTGCAATCAGTGCATCAGCGCCGTCTGCTCGAGCAACTGGCCATGCTCGACAGCCTCACCGGCATTCCGAACCGCCGTCGCTTCAACGAGGTGTTCGAGCTCGAGTGGCGGCGCTGCCTGCGTGCGCAAGAGCCGATCTCGCTGGTCGTCATCGACATCGACCACTTCAAGCGCTTCAATGACGACTTCGGTCACACCGAGGGCGACGAGGTGCTGCGCCGTATTGCGCTGACGCTGCAGCGTGCCCTGCGCCGGCCGGCGGATTTCGTCTGTCGCTATGGTGGCGAGGAGTTCGTCATCCTGCTGCCGGGGATTGCCATGGAAGGCGCGCAGGCACTTGCCGAGTCGGCGCGCTGCGACGTCGAGGCGCAGCATGTGCCGGCACCGGGCGGGCTGCAACTCCCGCTTACGGTCAGCATGGGCGGCGCCACCACGCTGCCCGGGCGGATCGAACCGGACCATGGCTTGTTCGCTGCAGCCGACGCCGCGCTCTACGAAGCCAAGCGTGCCGGCCGCAACCGGGTCGTGTGGTCGGCGCCCGTGGTCGCGGGCGGGGCAGCAGATAGGCCGACGGATGCCGATACGGCCTGACGAGGCTTCAACCAAACCCTATATCGAGGACGGACATGCAATTGAACGACACTGGCCTGCTGCGTGCGCAGGCATATATCGATGGCCAATGGCTGGCCGCCGACGACGGCGGCAGCTTCGACGTCACCAATCCCGCTGATGGCAGTCGCGTCGGCAGCGTGCCTGACATGGGTGCGGCCGAAACCCGTCGCGCCATTGCTGCTGCCGATGCGGCGCTCCCGGCCTGGCGCGCGCGTACGGCGAAGGAACGCGCTGCCATCCTGCGGCGCTGGTACGAGCTCATACTCGCCAATCAGGAAGACCTTGCCGTGCTCATGAGCACCGAGCAGGGCAAGCCGCTGGCCGAGGCGCGCGGCGAAGTCGTCTACGGTGCCTCGTTCATCGAGTGGTTTGCCGAGGAAGGCAAGCGCATCTATGGCGACGTGATTCCATCCCATGGTGCCGACAAGCGCATTGTCGTCGTCAAGCAGGCGATCGGCGTGGTGGCGGCGATCACGCCGTGGAACTTCCCGATCGCGATGATCACGCGCAAGGCCGGCCCTGCCCTTGCCGCCGGCTGCACGATGGTGATCAAGCCGGCCGAAGATACCCCGCTGTGCGCGCTCGCGCTCGCCGTGCTGGCCGAGCGTGCCGGTCTGCCAGCGGGGGTGCTCAACATCGTTACCACCAACCGTGCGCCCGAGGTCGGCGGCGAACTCACAGCCAACCCGGTGGTGCGCAAGCTATCCTTCACGGGCTCGACCGCGGTCGGCAAGCTGCTGATGCGCCAGTGCGCGGGCACGGTTAAGAAGGTGGCGCTGGAACTGGGGGGCAACGCGCCCTTCATCGTCTTCGACGATGCCGACCTCGACGCCGCCGTAGCGGGGGCCATGGCGTCCAAGTACCGCAACGCGGGCCAGACCTGCGTGTGCGCCAACCGCCTGCTGGTGCAGGACGGCATCTACGACGCCTTTGCCGCCAAGCTCGCCGAGGCGGTAGCCAGGCTCAAGGTCGGCCCGGGCCTGTCTGGCGAGGTGCAGCAAGGGCCGCTGATCAATGCCGATGCCGTCGCCAAGGTGGAGGAACTGCTCGCGGACGCCGTAGACAAGGGCGCGCAGGTGCTGTGCGGTGGCAAGCGCCACGCCCTGGGTGGCAACTTCTACGAGCCCACCATCGTCACTGGCGTGACCGCACAGATGCGCGTCGCGCGCGAGGAGATCTTCGGCCCGGTGGCGCCGCTGTTCCGCTTCCATAGTGAGGAGGAGGCCGTGCGCATGGCCAACGACACCGAGTTCGGCCTTGCCGCCTATTTCTACGCCCGCGACATCGCGCGCGTGTGGCGGGTGGCCGAGGCGCTCGAGTACGGCATCGTCGGCATCAACGAAGGCATCATCTCGACCGAGGTTGCGCCCTTCGGCGGCGTCAAGGAATCCGGCATCGGCCGCGAAGGCTCGCGCTACGGCATCGACGACTTCGTCGAGATCAAGTACCTGTGCATGGGCGGCATTCGCTGAACGCCGCCGGGCTCAGCCTGCGGGGGCCTCCACCAGGCTGAGCAGCCGATGCACCGCGCGGTGCGTCGGTACGGCCGCGCCCTGGCGTGCGGCCAGTTCGATCAGCACGCCGGTGATCGCGTCGAGTTCGGTCGGCCTGCCGGCGAGCACATCCTGCAGCATGCTCGCGCGGTTGGTGGCGGTGGCCTGTGCGACTGCCCGCACTCGTGCGTGAGCTGCAGCTTCGTCCAGCGCCAGGCCTTCGGCGCACAACACCGGCCAGGCCTCGGCAACCAACGCATCGAGCCAGAGCCGGTAAGGGGCTTCGAGCAGCTCGCCGTTGCGTACCCGGAACAAGGCGGCAAGCGGGTTGATGGCGAGGTTGACGAGCAGCTTGGCCAGCCGTGCGGGGACGATGTCGTCCTCGACGCGAGCGTCCAGCCCCGCCCGCGCCAGCATGGACGCCAGCTCCTCGAAGCCGGGCGGCACCAGCACCTCGCCGTCGCCTGATGGCGTCACCCCGCTCGCGTCGCGAAACGCCCCCGTTGTGGTGATGCCCTGCGCGACCCGCGGCAGCGGGCAGTGAGCCTGCAGCACCGGCTCGACCAGTCCGTTCTGCAAGGACAGCACCCCCAGGGGCTGCATGCGCGCAGCGCTGCGTGCAGCTGCGGCCGTGTCCCCGGTCTTGACCAGCACGATCACCCAGTCAGCCTGCGGCGCCTCTTCAGGCGCCCACGCCTCGGGCTGGAAGAGCGTATCGCCTACGCGCACCCCCTGGCGCAGTCTGGCGGCTGCAGCGCGGTCGCGTGCGACCACTGCCACGCGCAGCGTGCGCGCAATGCGTGCCGCAAAGCTGAGCCCGAGCGCGCCGGCTCCGATGATGGCAACGGGATAGCGGGCAGGGTAAGAGGTGGTTTGCGAGCTGGGAGAGGCGGCAGCGGCGATCAAGGGCTGGAACGTCGTCATCGAGGACTGGCATCAGGGCGTGGAGTGGGGGGTGTGTGCAGTCGTAAGAGACCGTATGCATGCGAATGCGATTTTATCCGCAGCCGCGCATTTCTGTTCCGAAGTTTCGTTTCGGATCAAGGGGGTACATCGTTTCTGTGGAGCATCTGGAACAGAGGGGGCGAACACCTATGACCTGAAACCCCTTGTCTGGCGCGACTTGTCGCGGCATGGCACAGCGATTGCACTTGCCCGCACCAGGCCGGTGCCTTGCCCCGGCCCTGCAGTGCAAACGACAAGATCACCACTCTCGAGGAGGAAACAATGGATAACACGACGACGCGCAAGGGCCTGCGTGCCACCGGAGGCAAGCGCCTGAGCCTGCTGACCGGGGCCTTGCTGGCGCTTGGCATGGGGCCGGCCCATGCGGTGAGTTTTTCGCAGGGCGATGCCACGCTCGACATCAACGGCACCATCAACGGCTTCTACTCGCACCGCAGCGCAGAGTCGGGCGGGGTCAAGACCACCAACTCGGCGCTCACCAACGGCCTGCTGCCGGGCTGGATCAACTTCGTGTTCACCACCAAGGTCGACGGGCTCGACATCAAGGCCCATGTCGGCTTCGCGCCGGGCATCAACGACAAGTCCGACGTCGTCGGCCTGCCGAGCGATCCGGGGTGTGGCGGGGCTACGGGCTGCGACAGCCCCTTCACCCAGATCGACACCCGCAACCTGTACTTCCAGTTCGGCAATGCCGAGTGGGGCACGATCAAGTTCGGCCGCGACATCGGACTGTTCGGGCAGAAGATCATCCTCTCCGACATGACCTTGCTCGGCCTCGGCGGCAACAGCTACGCCTCGACGCCGTTCAACACCACCTTCGGCATGATCGGCCACGGCTACATGTACACCGGCTTCCAGCCGCAGATCACCTACACCACGCCGACCAAGGGCGGGTTGTCGGCCTCGTTCGGGATCTTCGATCCCAACAAGTTCGCCGGCAGCGAGACCAAGGACCCTGGCTTCCAGGCCATGGCGAACTATGACTGGGAGGCGGGCACGGCGAAGGGCTCGGTCTGGCTGGGTGCAGTCCACCAGCGCACCAGCGGCACCGGCAGCTTCAACGCCAGCGGCTTCGAACTGGGGGCGAAGGTCGGCATTGGCGCCTTCGAGGCCGTGGCCTACGGCTTCGATGCCAGCGGCCTGGGCTTGTCGACGGTCGGCGCAATGTACTTCTCGCCGTTTGCCAAGACCGATGGCAAGGGCTACTTCCTGCAGGGCACCTACACCGTCGGCAAGACCAAGTTCGGCCTCAACTTCGGCGAGAACCGCGACCGTGGCGGACTGCTTGCCGACACCAACAAGTTCCGCTCGGCCACCGTGGGTGTCTACCACAGCCTGAACAAGTACATCACGCTCGTGGGCGAATACAACCAGGAGAAAGGCGAGGGCAGCGACATCTTCCCGGGCGACCTGAAGACGCGGACGATCTCGCTGGGTGGCATCCTGTTCTTCTGAGCGCTGTATCGGACTGCTCCATAAATTGCCCGCATTTATGGAGCATTTGGAGCAGTCCGGGCAGTTTTAGTTGTACATCATGAACACATAAAAACCTAAAAGACCGCTCAAGCTGCTGATTTTATGGGTGTTAAATAGCTGGCACGAGGCCTGCTTAGGACCCCTCGAGGCAACCCGCCCGCACACGTTCAAGATTGAGGAGACCGTACCATGCTGTATGCACTGCCCGGCCAAGCCGACGCCAAGGTTCAATTCAAGTCCCGTTACGACAATTTCATCGGCGGCAAGTGGGTGGCCCCGGTCAAGGGACAGTATTTCGACGTGGTTACCCCGGTCACCGGTCAGAAGTACACCCAGGCGGCCCGCTCCACCGCCGAGGACATCGAGCTCGCCCTCGACGCCGCGCACGCCGCCTTCCCGAAGTGGGGCAAGACCGACGCCACCACCCGCTCCAACATCCTGCTCAAGATCGCCGACCGCCTCGAGGCCAACCTCGAACTGCTCGCCTACGCCGAGACCGTCGATAACGGCAAGCCGATCCGCGAGACGCTCAACGCCGACATCCCGCTCGCGGTTGACCACTTCCGCTACTTCGCAGGCTGCCTGCGTTCGCAGGAAGGCGGTATCTCGGAGATCGACGAGAACACCATGGCCTACCACATCCACGAGCCGCTGGGCGTGGTCGGCCAGATCATCCCGTGGAACTTCCCCATCCTGATGGCGGCGTGGAAGCTGGCGCCGGCGCTGGGTGCGGGCAACTGCGTGGTGCTCAAGCCGGCCGAATCGACCCCGATCTCGATCCTGGTGCTGATGGAGCTGATCGCCGACCTGCTGCCGCCGGGCGTGCTCAACATCGTCAATGGCTACGGCCGCGAGGCCGGCATGCCGCTCGCCACCAGCAAGCGCATCGCCAAGATCGCCTTCACCGGCTCGACCTCCACCGGCCGCGTGATCGCCCAGGCCGCCGCCAACAACCTGATCCCGGCCACGCTCGAGTTGGGCGGCAAGTCGCCCAATGTCTTCTTCGCCGACGTCATGGACAAGGACGACGCCTTCCTCGACAAGGCGATCGAGGGCCTGGTGCTGTTCGCCTTCAACCAGGGCGAGGTGTGCACCTGCCCGAGCCGCGCGCTGATCCAGGAGTCGATCTACGACCGCTTCATGGAGCGTGCGCTCAAGCGTGTCGCCGCCATCAAGCAGGGCAGCCCGCTCGATACCGACACCATGATGGGCGCGCAGGCTTCTGCCGAGCAGATGAGCAAGATCCAGTCGTACCTGCAGCTTGGCAAGGAAGAAGGCGCCCAGGTGCTGATCGGCGGCGAGCGCGCTCAACTCGGTGGCGACCTGGCCGACGGCTACTACATCCAGCCCACGCTGTTCAAGGGCCACAACAAGATGCGCATCTTCCAGGAAGAGATCTTCGGGCCGGTGCTCGCGGTGACCACCTTCAAGGACGAGGCCGAGGCGCTCGAGATCGCCAACGATACCCTGTATGGCCTGGGCGCTGGCGTGTGGAGCCGTAACGGCAACGTGGCCTATCGCATGGGGCGGGCCATCCAGGCCGGTCGCGTGTGGACCAACTGCTACCACGCCTACCCGGCGCACGCGGCCTTCGGCGGCTACAAGGAGTCGGGCATCGGCCGCGAGACGCACAAGGTCATGCTCGACCACTACCAGCAGACCAAGAACCTGCTGGTGAGCTACAGCGAGAACAAGCTCGGCTTCTTCTGATCTGCTCCGTGTTTCTCCCTCTGCCCGTTCTTTGCGGGTGACTTGCCGGGGGCGGGTGACCGCCCCCGTTTTTTTTCATGCCGGAGGCACACGACATGGTCGAACGCGTCATTGCCACCCCTGCGACGCTCGAGTTGATCGAGCGGCTCAAGGCCGAGTATGGCCCGGAACTGATGTTCCACCAGTCCGGCGGTTGCTGCGACAACAGCGCTGCCAACTGCTATCTGCCCACGGACCTCACCATCGGGCCCTACGATGTCCATCTGGGGGACATCGGCGGTGTGCCCTTCTACATCAGCGCCTCGCAATACGAATACTGGAAGCACACGCAGTTGATCATCGACGTGGTCGACGGCCATGGCGGCACGTTCTCACTCGAGGGCAACACTGGCAAGGCTTTCCATACCCGATCGAGACTGTTTACCGACGAGGAGTTTGCCGAAGTCCAGGCGGAGGACCGCAGGCTCGGGCGCTAGGAGCAGCCCGCCGTACGGGCAGTGAGCCGCCTGCAGGTATTTTTCTTGCTTTAGTCCTTCTCTGAAGCGGGGTGCGCCAAGGTGGCACAATCCGGCTCGAATGATCATCGTCGGGGTCCGCAAGCGCGTCTGCTACAGGCGCCGTAGACACCCGGCGACAGGGGAGACGAAAAGATGGGTCAGATGCATGTGCGTGCGGCACAAGGGGGCGAGCTCGAGTCCTTGCGGCGGCGTTACCTGGAGCGTGGCGATCTGCCCGAGGGCGGGCTTTCGGCCTCGGTATTGCGTTCCTGGGAGCGCTGCCAGCGCCTCGGGCTGGAGATCGGCGAGCGCGGCCGGCCAGCCAATACCACGCGCGCCGACCTGATGCTTGCCCGCGAGCGCAATCTGACGCTGCTCAACCATGCCGGCGGCGTCATGGAGCACCTCTACGAGCAGATCCGCGCCTCGGGCAGCATGGTGCTGCTTGCCGACGCCAGCGGGCTGATCCTGCACGGTATCGGCGACCCGTCCTTCGTCGACCGCGCCAGCCGTGTGGCCCTGCAGCCGGGCGCGAGCTGGAGTGAATGCCAGCGCGGCACCAACGCCATCGGCGCCACCCTGATCGAGCGCGCACCGGTGGAGGTCTTCGGTGCCGAGCACTACCTCGAGTGCAACGGCGTACTGACCTGCAGTGCGGCGCCCATCTTCGACTCCAAGGGCGTCTTGCTGGGGGCGCTCGACATCTCCGGCGACCACCGCAAGCCTCAGCCACATACCTTGGGTCTGGCTCGCATGGGGGTGAGGCTGGTCGAACGCCGCATGTTCGAGAGCGAACATGCACGTCATGCCCTTTTTGCCTTCCACAACCGTCCCGAGGGCGTGGGTGGACTACAGGAGGGCTTGCTCGCAGTGGATGCGGATGGCGAGATCGTGGCGGCAGATCGGCAGGCGCGCATGCTGCTCGGGATAGAGGATCGCCGTATCGGACGTCTGGGGGCGTTCGGCAACCTCTTCCGCAGCGGCTTCGGCACGGTCATCAGCCGTGCGGGTCGCGACCCGGCTGCGCTGATGGAGCTCGAGTTGCGTGATGGAGCGCGCATGTTCGCGCGGGTTCGGGTCAGTCCCGCCTGGAGCGCGAACGCCCATGCCGCGTCGAGCGCTCGCGCCCGCGTCGCGCAGGGCCAGGATCCATCGCGTTCGGCACGTCAGCGCATCACGCTCGAGACCCTGGCCACGGGCGATGCGGGGCTTCAGTTCACCCTCGACCGTTGCGCCAAGGTGATCGGGCGCAAGATCCCGGTGTTGATCCAGGGCGAGTCGGGTTCGGGCAAGGAGTTGCTTGCCCGTGCCTGTCACAACAGCGGACCGCGTGCGGACGGCCCCTTCGTCGCGGTGAACTGCGCGGCGATTCCCGAGCACCTGATCGAATCCGAACTCTTCGGCTATGTCGGCGGCGCCTTTACCGGCGCGCGCAAGGAGGGCGCCATCGGCCGTATCCAGCAGGCCGATGGCGGCACGCTCTTCCTCGACGAGATCGGCGACATGCCGCTGGCCATGCAGGCACGGTTGCTGCGTGTGCTGCAGGAGCGCTGCGTGCAGCCGGTGGGCGGCAGCGAACCGGTGGCGGTCGACATCGCGCTACTGTGCGCAACGCACCGCAACCTGGGTGATCTGGCCAGAGCGGGGCAGTTCCGCGAGGATCTGTACTACCGCGTCAATGGCCTGACAGCAATGCTGCCGCCGCTGCGTGAGCGCACCGACCTGCACCAGATCGTGCGCCGCCTGATCGATGGCAGCAGCAATCACCCCGAACCGCGCGCCATTACGGTCGACGCTTCAGCCATGCGTCTGCTCGAAGCGTATGCCTGGCCAGGCAACATCCGTCAGCTGCAGAACGTACTCGAGGTCGCGCTCGCGTTGCTCGATGCCCATGAGGAGCGCATTCTGCCCGAGCACCTGCCCGAGGAAGTGCAGGGGGCATCGCCGGTCACGCGTGTTGCAGCCGCAGCCCCCGCAAGCGCGTCGGCGATGTCCCCGGCCACTTTGCCGCTGCGCGGCCGCCGCCCCAAGGACATCGATGACGCCATGATCCGCGAAGCGCTTGAGCGTTTCGAGGGCAACCTGTCGGCTGCGGCGCGTCACCTCGGGGTTGCGCGCAATACCTTGTACCGGCGCATGGGCTGCGATTATTGACGCGCTCCGATTGGGCTCCCTGCTTCGCGAGGCTCAATCGGATGACGTGTTGTCGGCCGTGTCCGGCCGCCCGAGCGCAGCTGTCAGCCTTGCCCGGTGGGCTGCACGGTGCAGGCGGATGTCGAGCGCGATCTTGCCGGCGACGAGTATCAGCAGGACCGGTGCGATCGAGCCGCCACCCGACAGGATCACCACGAACATGCCGGCGATCATCGCTACATGCAGTACCACGATGCGCTTGTAGGGATCCCACATGATCTCCGCGAGCTTGCGGCCTGCGTCCTCATTGCGCACGAAGTGGTGGGTGACGAGCGAGAAGCCGTGGCTGATGAAGAAGCCGATCGTCGCCACCACCATGCCCATCTGCTCATGCGCGATCCACTTCAGGATCCCGAACAGGTGCTGGAAGACCACGAAGGGGCCGGGCCACTCCACCGGGCCGACGTAGGGCTCGATCACGTCGCCCGGCATTCCGGCCATGGTGGCGATGCCCATCAGCACCATGCCGTGCCCGGCGCAGAAAAAGCCGTAGTGGAAGATGAAGAACAGGCCTGGCTCGAAGAAGGCGCGCACGCCACCCGCCCGCACCATGCGTACCAGCGTGTAGACGCCGAGCACCAGGTTCTCCAGCCAGTAAACGAGCAATAGGGTCTGCGCCTCCCAGCCGAGGAAGAGCACGCCGAACACTGGCACCAGGTTGGCCGCCACCAGGGCCTGGATGGGCGCGCGATCGGCCCGGGACAGCACGTCAGCCGGTGCGGCCTTGGCATCCAGCGCGAGAGCAGGCAGTGCGGAGGAAGTTGGCTGGGCGGCAGCATCCGCAGCGCATGCCCCTGCGCTGGTGATCGGCCGGGGGCAGTCGAGCGCACCGCAGACAACGGCGAGCAGTTCTGCTTCGCCCGGGGTGATGCGGGCGTCGTGGCGTGCGCTGGCGTCGAGCGCCTCCACCAGCCGGCGGCGATAGCCCGGCGCCGTATCGGCCAGGGCATCGAGCGCCTGGTCGAGCGCATCCATGCGGATCTGCGCGATCGGCAGCGGCCCGGTCAGGCCGTCCGCGGGAGCGAGGGCCGCGCCGCGGGCGAAGGCTGCGCGTGCGGCCTCGGGTTCGCGCTGTCCGGCATGAGCGAGCACCGACAGCAGCAGGGTGCAGTGTGCCCCGAGCGCCTGCGGTGACACCCGCAGCGGTTGCGGCGTGCGTGGCAGCAGGGCGTCACGCAGCAGGCGCAGCATCAGGAACGCGGACAGGCTGCCGCGGCCGCCGGCGCCCACCACGGCATTGGCCTGGCCGAGCAGGCGTTCGCGCGCGCTGCGCGGGAGTTCGCGCAGGCTGCCGAGGGCGAGCTCCATCAGCGCCAGACGCTGGCCTGCTGGCGGCAGCGATCCGGTGGCGTCGGCGGCCGCGGTGGCGCGTGTCGGCTCGCTGTGGCTCGCCAACGCGGCGATCTGCAGGGTGCGGCGCTTCGGGTCGCGGGAGAACAGCAAGGCGAGTGCGACTGCAGCTGCGCCGTCGGGGCTGGCAACGCTGTGGCGCAACGCGCCGGGCAGGGCGTCGAGCGTGTGCTGTGCAGCCTCCAGGGCTGCTGCCGGTGGTGACGCGAAGGCGAGCGGGACGAGCTCGAGTGTTGCCCTTGGGCTCGCGCTCATCGCCGGGGCAGGGGGGGCGGACGGCAAGGCGATCGACGCGCTGGCCGGCGCCGCGGGCTCGACCAGGCCGGCAGGTGCGAGGGTATCCATCTCCCTGGCGGCCGTCGCGGGTGTCGTCGCAGCGACTGTGTCGGCAAGGTCCGGGGCCGCCACGCGGCCGCCGCTAAGACGCCGGATGCGCTCGGCCAGCGGCGGGTGGGTGGCGAGCAGGCCGCCCGCGCTGCGCAGGGCGCTGGCGCTGCTGCGGCCGTCGAACAGCATGTGGCTCACCGCCTCGCCCTGGCCATGCGCCAGGCCGCTGGCCTGCTGCGCCACCTTGTGCAGGGCGCCCAGCAGGCCTTGCGGGTTGCGTGTGAATTGCACCGCCGAGGCATCGGCCAGGAATTCACGCTGGCGAGACACTGCGGCACGCACCAGGCGGCCGGCAAGCCCGGTGAGATAGCCGGCCACCACCAGCACCAGGCCGAGCACGACGAGGCCGTTCTTGTCCTTGCCCGAGCTACGTCCGCCGCCGCTGCGCAGTAGCACGCGCCCGGCACCGGCGAGCATGAAGAGCCCGTGCAGTACCCCCACGAGGCGCATGTTGAGTCGCATGTCGCCATTGAGGATGTGGCTGAACTCGTGGGCGATCACGCCCTGAAGCTCGTCGCGGGTGAGGCGGTCGAGTGCGCCGCGTGTGACCGCCACCACTGCCGCGCGCGGATGGTCGCCGGCGGCAAAGGCGTTGATCGCGGTCTCGTCCTCCAGCACATACACCGGTGGCGCCGGAATACCGGCAGCAATCGCCATCTCGTCGGCGAGGTTGATCAGCCGGCGCTCGGCCGCATCCGTGGTATTGCGTGCCACCAGCCGCCCACCCAGCGTGCGTGCCACCGCCTCGCCGCCGCCAGCGGCCAGCGCGGCGACCTTCCAGGCCGAGCCCCCGCCGATGACGCCCCCTACCGCCAGCGCGACGATCAGGAACAGGCCGGGCTGCCACAGGGCGATCTCCTCGCCGTACTCGCCTGCGGTCATCGGCAGCAGCGCGAGATAGACCAGCACGATGCACGCGGCCAGCGCGCAGCCAAAGCCGAGCAGCAGCCAGCGCCCGGCGCGGCGTGCGCGGTCCTGTTCGGCGAAGAAGTCCATTGCCCCGCCGGGCTCAGCGGTTGCCGAAGCTTACCCGCGGCGCCTGGCGCGCCTCGGCGTTCTCCAGCTGCCAGAGTTCGGCGGCCGTGAAGTTGAAGCTGTTGGCAACGATGCTGTCGGGGAACTGCTCGCGTCGCGTGTTGTAGGTCATGACCGCATCGTTGTAGGCCTGGCGGGCGAAGGCGATGCGGTTCTCGGTGCTGGCCAGCTCTTCCTGCAGCTGCGCCATGTTCTGGTTGGCCTTGAGGTCGGGATAAGCCTCGGCGAGGGCAAAGAAGCGGGTGAGCATCCCGCCCAGTGCGGCTTCGGCGCTCGCCAGCTCGCCGACCGCGCCGGCACCCAGTGCGCCAGCGTCAGCGCCCGAGGTGCCCGCTGCGCGCTGGGCGGCGGAGTGGGCGCGGTTGCGCGCCGCGATCACCGCCTCCAGCGTCTCGCGCTCGTGCGCCATATAGCCCTTGGCGGTCTCGACCAGGTTGGGGATCAGGTCGTAGCGCCGCTGCAGCTGCACGTCGATCTGCGAGAAGGCGTTCCTGACCCGGTTGCGCAGCGCCACCAGGCCGTTGTAGATGACGATGCCGTAGCCGATGACACCGGCCACCAGCGCGAGGATGATCCATTCCATGAGCTTGCCCTCCTTGAGCCGGTATCCTGCCAGAATTCCGGCCGTGACTGCGTGCGGGTGCTCACGTTCCCAAGGCACATCGCCTTCAACCGCTCGCGGCTGGCGCCGCTCCTAAGGCAAACCCAACGCGCATCTCCCCGCTGTAGGAGCGGCGCGAGCCGCGAGGGGTTGAAGGCGACGTGGGTAGGTGGGCGGCCGACGAAAAGCTCGCGGCTGGCGCCGCTCCTACGGGAAACCGTCACGCACGTCGCCCGCTGTAGGAGCGGCACCAGCCGCGAGCTCTTGAAGGTGGTGGCGCAGGGACCCCGCCACGCCGCCGCAATCAGAAGCGGTAGCTTGCGCTCGCCCCCGCGTACCAGCTGCGCTCGGGGCCGGGCTCGTAGTAGCGGCGGAAGCTCTCGCCGACGATGACCGAGCCGACGTGCTTACGGTCGAATACGTTGTCGATGCGCAGTAGTTGCGCCAGCGTCCATGGGCCATGTTCCTGCTCGGCGGACAGGCGCAGGTTGAAGAGCGTGTAGCCGGGTGCCGGGGGGTCGTCGTTGAGATCGTTGACGTACACTTTGCTGCGATACAGCGCCTCGCCCGCCACCGTGAGTTCGGCGATCGGCTTCCAGGCGAGCTCTGCATACGCTGCGAACCTCGGCACCCCCGGGATGCGATTGCCGGCAGGCACGGTTGCGCCGCGGCTGCTGAAGGCCTCGTCGTACTGGGCATTTAGCCAGGTTAGTGACAGGCGACCGGTTAGTTTGTCCGTGAATTCGGACTCCGCAGCTAGTTCGATGCCTTCGCGCAGCGTGCGGCCCGCGTTCTGGTAGCTGGTACGCCCACCGCTCGATTCGGCGACGACGATCTCGTCCTTCGTTTCGATGCGGAATACGGCCGCATTGACGCGGGTCGTGTCGCCGACGAAGGCCTTCAGGCCCAGTTCGGCCTGTTTGCTGGTGGAGGGCTGCAGGCCGAAGTTGAAGCCGGTCGATGGCGTGGCGTAGGAGAGTTCGTTCAGCGTCGGCGTCTCGAAACCTTCGCCGTAGCTCGCATAGGCATTGAGCACCGGACTGAAGGCGTAGACGACGCCGAGCGCGGGCGTGGTCTCGCTGTAGCGCGCGCTGCCGCTGTCGTCGCCGTTGATGCCCACGATGTAGCGGTCGTCGACCTTGAACGCCACCCGCGAGTGGCGGACGCCCGCCGACCACTGCCAGGGGCCTTGCTTCCACAGGGCCTGGATATAGGGGTCCGTGCTGGTGATGGTGTCGATTTCCTTGCGGCGCAGATTGCCCTTGACGCCGAGCGTGGTGCCGATGAAGTTCTCGTAACCGCGGCGGTCGTCCTCCGAGCGGTCGTAGTCGAGGCCGACGGTGAGGGTCAGTTCGCCGTCGCCGAGGCTGCGCTGGGCGATCCAGCGTGCGCCGAGACCGTAGAAGTCGCGGTCGAAATCGACCACGCCGCCGGCGTGGCGGGCGTTGCCCTGCGGCCCGGTGGGAATCGACTGGTACTGCGTGACGCTGCGCCGCCCTGTGTAGGCCGAAAGCTGCAGCCTGTCCTCGCCGAAGCGGCGTTCGTAGGTTGCGCCACCCTGCAGGTGGTGGATGCTCTTGCGCGTGTTATAGCGCACGGCAAAGGGGCGTTTCGGCGTTTCCGTGTCAGCAGGGTCGATCGTCAAGGACCGGGGGTCGTTCTGGTAGCTTGCCCACGTCACCCCCAGCGGGTCCTGGGTGTCGGGCTGGCGCAGGCCGTTCGCCACCAGCGTCAGCGTGCTGTCCTCGTCCGGGCGGAAGCTGAGCTTGGCAAAGCCCTGGTCGCGCCGGGTCTTGCTGTGGTCGCGGTAGCCATCGGTGTCGAAGCGCGAGGCATCGACGATGAAGCCGACGCCGGACTGCTCGCCCTCCAGGCCGACGCCGATCTTGGTCGTGCCCCAGCTGCCGCCGAGCACGCTGGCGCGCATGCGCGGTGCGCCTTCGCCGGTGCGCGAGAAGAGCTGGATGACACCGCCCGCGTGGTTACCGTACACGGTGGAGAAGGGGCCGCGCATCACTTCGATGCGTTCGGCGGTGTCGAGGTTGAAGGTGGCGGCCTGGCCCTGGCCGTCCGGGTTGCTGGCGGGGATGCCGTCGGCGATCAGCTTGACGCCGCGCACGCCGAAAGCGGCGCGGGCACCGAAGCCGCGCACCGATATCTGCAGGTCCTGGGCGTAGTTCTGGCGATTCTGGATGACCAGGCCGGGGACGCCGGCCAGTGCCTCCGAGGCATTCACGCCGAGGTTGCCCGCCTGGTTGGCGCGCATGTCGACCGCATCGACCGAGAAGGGTAGATCGAAACTGTTGGTCTCGACCCGGCTACCGGTGACCACGACCGGATTGAGCGTGACGGCGCTCTGATCGGCCGTTGCTGCGTCTTGCGCGCCGGCTACACAGGCGAAGCCCGCCAAGGCGCCAGGAATGCCGAGTCGAAGCAGGCGGGCGATGGGTCGGGGGGCAGGGGTGCTCACGGCGCGGGGTGTGGCGGTCACGGTCGGAATCCTTTGCGGGTCTTGGCTTGACCCCGATTCTCGCCGATGGCCGGCAGTGCCCGCCTCATGGCAAGCCCGAGCGCCACCTACAGAAAATCATTAGCCGCCCGCTCCACACGTGCCCGGTGTGCAGCGTAAAAGTGGCGGCATCGCCTCAGTCCGCGCGCCAGTGGCTGAAGTCGCCATGGACGGCGAAGTGCTCGAGGGCCCCGATCAGTGCCGCCGCCATTGCCGGCTCGAACGGGCTGTGGCCAGCGCCGTCGACCAGGCGCAGGCGGCTGCCCGGCAGGGCACGGTGCAGGCGCAGCGCATTGCGCGCGCGGCACACCAGATCGAGCCGGCCATGGATCAGCGCAGTGGGCATGGCGGTGATGCGGCGAGCGGCCTCGAGCACGCCGTCCTCGTCGAGGAAGCAGCGGTGGGCGAGGTAGTGTGCCTGCACGCGGTATTTGTCGATCAGTGCCCTGATGGCGGCATCGTCGCGCGCGGGTGGCGCGGGGGCCGCTTGTCCCGGCGCGATCACGGCGTTCTCCCATGCCGCCCAGGCCAGCGCCGCACGGGCAGCGGCCTGCGCGTCGGGGCCGCCCAGCGCGGCACACAGAGCGGCGAGGGCGCGCCCTTCGGCCGCCTCGGGCAGGGCTGCGCACAGCGCTGACCAGGCCTCGGCGCAGATTGCACCCACGCCTTCCGCGCCGAAGAACCAGTCGAGGTCGGCCTGCCCGCAGAGAAAGCTGCCGCGCAGGATGGCGCCCAGGCAGGCTTGCGGATGCGCGCTGCAGTAGGCCAGGGCGAGTGCGGCTCCCCACGAGCCGCCAAAGACCAGCCAGCGCTCGATCCCAAGGTGCAAGCGCAGGCGCTCGATGTCCTCGACCAGCTCGCGGGTCGTGTTGGCATGGCAGTCGCCGCGCGGTGTGCTGCGCCCGCAGCCGCGCTGGTCGAAGAGCACGACATGGAAGCGCGCAGGGTCGAAGAGCTGGCGCTGGCGAGGGCTGCAGCCGCTCCCCGGTCCGCCGTGCAGGAACAGTACGGGGAGGCCTTCGGCATGGCCGCAGCGTTCGAAGTACAGGCGATGACCGTCGCCGACGTCTAGCACGCCGTGGGCGAGGGGTGGCAAGGGCGGGAAGAGCGGGGCGTCTGGCGGCAAGGCTGCTCGGTGTGATCGGTATGGCTGGGCGCGCGGGCGCAGGACATCACAGCGGCCGCTGCGATCGCCTTGCCGGAGCCGGTCAGAACTTCTCCGGCCGCATTACCGTCACGTCTGCCATGAAGAGGATCATGGCGTAGTTGTCGTAGTAGTGGGCCTGCAGGTGAGCAGCAATGGCATCGGCGGTCGCTTCGTCGCACACCACTTCGATGCGGATGTTGCTGCTCGTGTCCCAGGCCGAGGTGCGTGCCCCTCTGGCGCCCTTGCCGCGGGCATCGCTGACCGTATAGCCATGGGCGCCGAGACGCTCCAGGTCCTTGACGAGCAGGTTTTCGAGGGCGGCCTCGGTGACGATGGTCAGCAGCTTGCGCACATGGCGGTTCATCGGTTCGGTCTCGAGTCTGGAAAGGGCTCCGCGGTCAGGGCAGGGGCAAGGCCCGCAACCCTGGGTGGGATACTACCGCGAGGCCAGCGGCGGGAACAGGGTGGGATCGGTGCGGACGCCAGCGCGTCAGGCCGCGTGGCGTGCCCGGATGTCGGTTCGTCCGTGCCAGGGTGAGAGGTCGGGGCGTCGAGGTGCCAGCGTCAGATCGCCATGCAGGCGCCTCAGGTGCTCCATTTCCTGCTGCACCTCGGTGGGCTGAGCATCGGCGCCGAATATCGGGACGAAGCGCCCGCTCGTGCCGCGATGCTCATCGTGCCCGAATGCTTCCAGCACGCATGCAAGCAGATCAGCGCGCGATGGCCCGTCTGTCTTCTGGTCCAGATGGAAAAGCATCCAGACGCCATCGACGCTGATCGCCTCGACCATGCGCAGGTCGTGACCGCCAGCGGGCTGCACCTTGCACATCCGCATGTCAGGCATGCCTGTGTGCCCCTGCGAGTCGATCCACAGGCCGAGCAGGGCATCGTGCATGCGGACCGAGGGCTTGCGGCTGCCGAGGACCGACAGCAAGCCGGTCAGCTCGTGGCGCAGGCATTCCAGCTCCTCCGGTGCGCTCAGCAGCGCGGCGTCACTTCTTCGATGAGTCGAAGCTGCTACGGCGCTTTCGTGTACAGCACAGTCCATTGACGTACGCCCTCCTGTCGTTGCTCTCGGCCCTGGATGACCCTGGGATGGGTCGTCGCCTTCCTGCCGGAGAATTCTGACAAGCTCAATCAATCAGATAAAGTCGATTAATATTTATGAACGCGCAGATTTTTACGAATTATTTACGCTCATGAACCTCAAACACCTCCGCTATTTCTGGACCGTCGCCCATACCGGCAGCGTCGCTAGCGCAGCGAAGCGCCTGCATCTGACGCCGCAGACGGTCAGCGCCCAGATCAACCTGTTCGAAGAGGAGGTGGGGGTGCCTCTGCTGCGCCCGGCGGGCCGCGGGCTCGAACTGACCGAAGCGGGGCGGATCGCCCTCTCGTTTGCCGACGAAATGTTCGCCCTGGGCGACGAAATGCTCTCGTCGCTGCGCGCGCACTCTTGCCGCGCGCTGCCCGCCTTCAGGGTCGGCGTCTCTGTGGTCGTGCCCAAGTCGCTCACCCGTCAGCTGCTGGCCTCGCTGAAGGCGCTCTCCGAGCCGGTCCGGCTGATCTGTCGCGAAGGGCAGATCGACTGGCTGCTTGGCGAGCTGGCGCTGCATCGCCTTGATATGGTGCTGGCTGACCGTCCCATGCCGGCGGGGCTTTCGGTCCGCTGCCATAGCCACAAACTGGGCGAGAGCGCCGTGTCCTTCCTGGCCGCTCCGGCCCTGGCGGATCGCTGCGGAGCCTTCCCGGGTTGCCTGCATGGGGCTCCGCTCCTGCTCCCGGGGCCGAATGCGGCGGTGCGCAGCGAGATCGAGCGCTGGCTGGGCGAAGCACGCCTGTCGCCGCAGGTGGTCGGGGAGTTTGACGACAGTGCGCTGATGAAGGCCTTTGCCCAGGCGGGAGAAGGCTTCTTCCCGGCACCTGCGATCCTCTCGGAAGAGATCGGTGCCCGCTATGGCGTCAGGGAGGTGGGGCGGGTGGAGCAGGTGCGCGAAGCGTTCTGGCTGATCAGCACCGAACGCCACGTCAAGCAACCCGCAGTACGTGCCGTCCTCGAGGCTGCACGCACGGCACTGTTCGTGCCATACGCTGCGTAGGCAAACGGAGCAACGGAATGCCCCCGGGCCTGAACCGCCCGCAGCGCGAGGGACTCGAGGCGAGGGGGGCTCAAGATTTTCATGAGGCCAGCTTCCGCACTTTCGTGATGCGAATTATTCCTCGTCCAGCCAATCTTACTCACACGGCCGGCTCACCGGTCGGCGGTGCCGACAAGCGGTGCCGATCCCACCCAGAGACGAGACAGGAGACGACCATGAAATGGGAAACCCCCGCAGCCAGCGACATGCGCTTCGGCTTTGAAATCACCATGTACATCGCCAACCGCTAAGGCGTGATCCGGGGCGACACGGTGCGTGTCCCCGCGCCGTGTCGCCCTTTTTGCGTGCGCGCCCTGTGCGTGCATGGCCCGCAAGGGTCGACCCGGCCAGCGCGTGGCCCGAGGAGAACCGATGAAGATCCGCGTGCTCGGTTCCGCCGCCGGTGGCGGCTTCCCGCAGTGGAATTGCAACTGTCCCAATTGCGACGGCCTGCGCAAGGGCCGCATCCGCGCCCAGGCCCGCACCCAGTCGTCGATTGCCGTCAGCGGCGACGACGAGAACTGGGTGCTGTTCAACGCATCCCCCGACGTGCTGCAGCAGATCCGCAGCTTTCCCGCGCTGCAACCCGCGCGTGCGCTGCGCGACACCGGCATCGCCGCGATCGTGTTGATCGACGCCCAGATCGACCACACCACCGGCCTCTACATGCTGCGCGAGCACCGCCAGCCATGGCCGGTGTGGTGCACCGCCTGCGTACGCGAGGACCTGTCGGTGGGCAACCCGGTGTTCGGCGTGCTCGGCCATTACAGCGGCATCGCCTGGCGCGAGTTGCCGCTGCAGACGCGCTTCGCCATCGACGGCGCGCCCGGGCTCGGCTTCGAGGCCCTGGCGCTGACCAGCAACGCGCCACCGTACTCGCCGCACCGCGACTGCCCGCAGGCGGGCGACAACATCGGCGTAACCCTGGTCGATGCGGCGAGCGGCAAGCGGCTGTTCTACGCCCCCGGCCTGGGCGAGATGGAGCCCCACGTGTGGGCCGCCATGCAGGCTGCGGATTGCGTGCTGGTCGACGGCACGCTGTGGACCGACGACGAGATGATCCGCCTTGGCGCCTCGCAGAAGACCTCGCGCGCCATGGGCCACCTGCCGCAATCCGGCCCCGGCGGCATGCTCGAGTGGCTGGACAGGCTGCCGGCGACTACGCGCAAGGTGCTGATCCACATCAACAACACCAACCCGATCCTCGACGAGGACAGCCGCGAGCGCGCCGAACTGGCTGCGCACGGCATCGAGGTCGCCTTCGACGGCATGGAGATCGCGCTGTGAGCTACATCGAACAATCGAGCATCGAACATACCGCGGCGCTGATCACCAGTGCCGGCGATCAGCCGCCATGGTCTCCCGAAGAGTTCGAGGCCCTGCTGCGCGAGAAGGGCACGAGCTACCACATCTACCATCCCTTCCACGTCATGATGGCCGAGGGCAAGCTCACCCGCGAACAGCTCCAGGGCTGGGTGGCGAATCGCTTCTACTACCAGATCTCGATCCCGGTGAAGGACGCTGCCATCCTGTCCAACTGCCCCGACCGCGCGATCCGCCGTGAATGGATCCAGCGCATCCTCGATCACGACGGCTTCGAGATCGGCGACGTCAAGGACCCCGGTGGCATCGAGGCCTGGATCCGGCTCGGCGAAGCCACCGGCCTCAGCCGCGACGACGTCACCTCGCTGCGCTTCGTCGCGCCGGCAACCCGCTTCGCGGTCGACGCCTACATCAACTTCGCCCGCCAGCGCCCATGGCAGGAAGCGGTGGCCTCCAGCCTCACCGAGCTCTTCGCGCCGCACATCCACCAGCAGCGCCTGGACACCTGGCCCACGCACTACCCCTGGGTGGACACCGCCGGCCTGCAGTACTTCCGCAACCGCCTCACCCAGGCGCGGCGCGACGTCGAGCACGGCCTGCGCTTCACGCTCGACTACTTCAGCCAGAGCCGGGCGATGCAGCAGCGCGCGCTCGACATCCTGCAGTTCAAGCTCGACGTGCTGTGGGCGATGGCCGACGCCATCATGCTGAGTCAATGCAAGGTGGCGATCGTGGGCCCGCGCAAGGGGGCGCACGATGAGTGACACCTCGGCGATCGGCGCGACCGCCACGCCGCGCGTCTCCAAGCGCTTCCGCCTGCAGTGGGAAGAGGCGCAGCAGGCCTGGGTGCTGCTCTACCCGGAAGGCATGGTCAAACTCAACCAGAGCGCGGGCGAGATCCTGCGCCGTTGCGACGGTGTGAGCAGCGTCGCCGAGGTGGTCGCCGACCTGGAGCAGGCTTTCGCCACCGCCGGGCTCGAAGCCGACGTCGTTGCCTTTCTCGAGCTGGCGCGCAAGCAGCAGTGGATCGATATGTGAGGTGAGGCCATGAATGCGCCCGAAGTCGTTAAACACCAGCCCGGCCCGCCGCTGTGGCTGCTGGCCGAGCTGACCTACCGCTGTCCGCTGCACTGCGTGTTCTGCTACAACCCGGTCGATTTCGCCCATGCGCCGGACGAACTGTGCACCGACGACTGGCTGCGCGTACTGCGCGAGGCACGCGCAGCGGGCAGTGTGCAGTGCGGCTTCTCCGGCGGCGAGCCGCTGCTGCGCGACGACCTCGAGGTGCTGGTCGCGGAGGCGCACAAGCTCGGCTTCTATACCAACCTGCTCACTTCGGGCGTCGGCCTCACGGATGCGCGCGCGCGGGCGCTCAAGGACGCCGGCCTCGACCACATCCAGCTCTCGTTCCAGGACTCGACAAGGGAGCTCAACGACTTCCTGTCGCACACCCGCACCTTCGAGCTCAAGCAGAAGGTGGCCGCCACCATCAATGACCACGGCTGGCCGATGGTGATGAACTGCGTGATCCACCGCCTCAACATCGACTACATCGACCGCATCATCGACATGGCGGTCGAGCTCGGCGCCGAGTACCTGGAGCTCGCCAACAGCCAGTACTACTCGTGGGCGATGCTCAACCGCGACCAGCTGCTGCCCTCGCGCGAACAGATCGAGCGCGCCGAGCGCGTCACCAACGAGCGCCGCCAGCACTACGGCGAGCGCATCCGCATCTTCTTCGTCGTGCCCGACTATCACGAGACGCGGCCCAAGAAGTGCATGAACGGCTGGGGCAACGTCTTCCTCACCGTCACCCCCGACGGCACCGCCTTGCCTTGCCACACGGCGCGCATGCTGCCCGGTCTCGCCTTCCCCAATGTGCGCGACCTGGACGTGCGCAGCATCTGGTTCGACTCCGAGGGCTTCAACCGCTATCGGGGCAAGGGCTGGATGAAGGCGCCCTGTCGCAGCTGCCCGGAGCAGGAAAAGGATCTCGGCGGCTGCCGCTGCCAGGCCTTCATGCTCACCGGCGACCCCGCCGCAGCCGACCCGGTGTGCGACAAGTCGCCCGCGCACCACAAGGTGGTGGAGGCCGTGGTGCGCGCCGAGCGCGGCGAGGTTGCAGTGGTGGCGAAGCCGCTGGTGTTCCGCGGGCCAGAGGAGTCGCGGCGGCGCCTTGCCGGGCTGGCCGGGATGAAGTGAGCGCCGTCCAGCCCGGCTCCGGGCGCGGATGCCGGCCTAGCGCCCTGTCTTGCGGTGTTGGCCGGCAGAAGCAGAAAGCCCGGCACGTTGGCCGGGCTTTGCTTCATGCAGTGTGAGATGCCGCCGGAGCGGATCAGGTGCCGCGCACCTTGTACCACATGGCGTAGGCCCAGCACGCCGCGCAGAAGCCGCTGACGAGGTCGATGAAGGCGAACACCATCAGTACGGCGGCCGGGATCAGGCCGATCTCAGAGCCCATCAGCCAGGTGACGAACATGATCGTGCCGGCGATCGCCACCAGCTTGTCGGCGAACATCTTGGCCCCGGCGTTGATCGGCTTGGCCATGCCCAGCTTGCGGGTGAGGGCGGAGAAAGCGAGATAGGACGGGCACTTGTGGGGTGACACGAAGCCGCGCAGTGCACCGCCCAGCGCGAGGATGATCGCTACCCACTGGTAGGGCGTAAAGAAGTAGATGGCGCTCACCGCCAGGGTGACAGCGGCCTGGAAGCGATAGGCGTTGGAGCAGACGGGGGCGATGTCGAAGCGCAGCATGACAGGTCCTCGAGTGGAAGTTGGGTTGTCATGAAGTATATCAGCGAATTCTGATTTATCAAGGCATCGCCGCGGTGGGCTCTGCCGTAGGAGCGACGCCAGCCGCGAGCCCTTCGTCGCACCCGCCCGACGCCCGTCGCCTTCAACCCCTCGCGGCTCGCGCCGCTCCTACGGCGGGAAGGGACACCGCGGCGCCCTCCCGTAGGAGCGGCGCGAGCCGCGAGCTTTTCATCGCACCCGCCCCACGCCCATCGCCTTCAACCCCTCGCGGCTGGCGTCGCTCCTACGGCGGGAACAGACACCGCGGCGCTCTCCCGTAGGAGCGGCGCCAGCCGCGAGCTTTTCATCGCACCCGCCCCACGCCCGTCGCCTTCAACCCCTCGCGGCTCGCGCCGCTCCTACGGCGGGAACGGACACCGCGGCACTCTCCCGTAGGAGCGGCGCCAGCCGCGAGCTTTTCATCGCACCCGCCCCACGCCCGTCGCCTTCAACCCCTCGCGGCTCGCGCCGCTCCTACGGCGGGAGCAAACGCTGCGGCGCCCTCCTGTAGGAGCGGCGCCAGCCGCGAGCTTTTCATCGCACCCGCCCCACGCCCATCGCCTTCAACCCCTCGCGGCTGGCGCCGCTCCTACGGCGGGAACAAACGCTGCGGCGCTCTCCTGTAGGAGCGGCGCCAGCCGCGAGCTTTGCCTGGTTCGAGACCGGTCAGACTTCGATAAGGCCGCTGCGGATTGCCACCAGGGCAAGCTCGGCGGCGTTGGAGACGTTGAGCTTCTGCTTGATGTGATACAGGTGCGTCCCCACCGTGCTGGGGCTGAGATTGTGGCTGTCTGCGATCTCGGCCACCGTGCGGCCTTGGGCGAGCTGCAGGAAGACGGCGAACTCCTTTTCGGTGAGCGCGGTGACCGGATCCTGACCACCGGAGAACTGCGCGAGCGCGAGCGCAGGGGCGATGTCGGGGTCGATGTAGCGTTGGCCGCGGGCCACGGTGGCGACTGCGCGCAGCAATTCCTGGGGCTGGGCACGCTTGGACAGGTAGCCGGTGGCACCTGCACGCAGGGCGCGCGCGGGAATCTGGGCGTCGTCGTGTGCGGACAGGATCAGCACGCGTGCATCGGGGTGGTGGGCGAGCAGGCGCTCGAGCGCGCCCAGACCGCCGATGCCGGGCATCGAGACGTCCATCATCAGCATTGAAGGCTTCAGTTCGGAGAAGGCGGTCACCGCCTTCTCGCCGCTGTCGGCTTCGCCGACCACCTCGGCGCCCGCGCCTTCGAGCAGCAGGCGAAAACCCATGCGCACGGCGGCGTGGTCGTCGGCCAGCAGGATGCGGAGGCCCTGGAGGGTGTGCACGGTCATCCTTGTTCGGTGTGGAGGGGGTGCGGCAGGCGGGCCCGCACGCACAGGCCGCCTTGCGGCGGGCGGCAGAGCTCGAGCCTGCCGTGCAGCTCGGCAACGCGTTCGCGCATGCCCATCAGCCCGTAGCGGCCCGGGCCCGGATTCTCGCCGAGGCCGCACCCGTTGTCGATGACCTCGATCTCGATGTCGCCGTCGCGCAGTCCCAGCCGCACCTCGACGCGGCTGGCGCGGGCGTGGCGCACCACGTTGGTCAGGCTCTCCTGCACCATGCGCAGGATGGTGAGGCCGACGGCGTCGGACACCGCCTGTGCCAGGGGTTCGATGGTGCATTGGATCTCGATGTCGCCATGATGCCTGGCCCACAGTTCGCAGTAGCTGCGGATCGCTTCCTCCACGTGCAGGCCATCGTCGCCGGTGCTGGTGCGCAGGCGCTGCAGGATGGTACGCACGCCTTCCTGCATCTGTCCGGTCATGGCGAGGATGGCCTGTGCGCTGCCGTTGAGCCCGGGCTGGTCGGTGCTGCGCTGGATGATGGCGCCGGCGATGGCGCGCACTGCGGTGATGCCCTGGCCGAGCTCGTCATGCAGTTCGCGCGCGATCAGGCGCCGTTCCTGCTCAAGTCGCAGTTGCACCGCATGGGCGAGGGCCTGGTCGTGCTCGAGGCGGGCGTTCTCGGCCAGGCTCTGGTCGAGGCTGTCGGCGAGCCTGTTGTAGCTGCGCGCGAGCAGGGCGAGCTCACGCGTAGGGTATTCGGGCAGGCGCAGGTCGAAGCGGCCCTGTGCGCTGCGTTCGAGTGCCGAGTGGATCTCGGCGACCGGTGCGAGCGCGCGATTGATCGCGAACCGGGTGGCGAGCCAGATCAGCATCAGCAGGGCGACGGCCCAGCCGAGCGCGGCCGTGAGCTTGTCCCAGGCGTCGAGCACGGCGCGCGAGGTGTCCGGCGTGAGCACGATGGTGAGCTCGCCCGCAGGCAGGTTGCGCGGCGCCACGGTGGGTTCGACCCAGCGTGCGAAGCCGTCGGGGGCGAAGCGACCGGCCTTGTACGGTGAGTCGGGGGACAGGTAGAGGCGCCCGCCAAGGCTGTCGAAGACTTCGAGGCGGTTGGCGCGGATACGGCCGACCGCTTCGAGGTGGTGCATCAGGCGCTCGCGGGCTTGCGGGCCGTCGGCCAGGGTTTCGGGAATCAGCACGTTGAGCCATTGCTCGGCGACGCGGGTGGCGGCCTCCACCTCCTCGTGGATGGCATTGCGCGTCTCGCGCATCCAGACCACGGCGGTGACCGCCATCATTACCGCGATGAGGGCGGTGAGCACGAGGCTGATATGCGCCTTGAGGCTGGGCGCGTGGTGGAGGCGGTCGGTCATGGGTGGGCTCCCCGGCGCAGGCTTGCACGGGCGGAATACTGCATGCCGCGGCGGTCGCGCAGCGTGAAGGGCTGGCGCAGGCCGAGTGCGGCGTAGCCGACGATGCCTCGCCAGTGGGTGGTGAAGCAGGCGGGCGCATCGGTGGCGCCGTCTTCGGTGCATGAGGCCAGCAGTTCAAGAGCGACCCGATTGGCGGCGAGCACGCAGCCTTCGGCGTCGAACAGCGTCAGCGCCTCGAGCGGCGTGCCGAGCACCGCGGGGTAGCGATGAAAGCGCAGCAACAGAAAGCCTTCTGGTTCGGACTCGATCAGGCGGTGCTCGATGATGCGAGCCGCCGTCTGCACCAGGGCGTTGGCATGCGTGAGCCAACCGAGTTGCGAAATATCGACATCGATGAAGCCGAGCAGACCGCCGGCGGGCGGCAGGATGGGGGCGGCGATGCCGATGCCCTGGGGCGCGATGGTGTCCGCCGCGCGCGGGCGTGTGCCGATGGCGCGCAGCACGGTGCCTGCGCTGTCGGTCAGGATGACGGTGACCGAGGGGCTGTCGAGCTGGCGGTGGAGGTCTTCCATGGCGGGGGCCGACAGTGTCACCAGGCGTGCATGGCGCTCCGGCTGCAGCGTGCTGGGCGGATGTGCGGACGGCGTGAGCGCGTCGGGTGAGGGGCGCGAGTCGTGCTGTTGCTTCATGTTGCGCGTGGCCGGCAGTCCTGCGATTCGGGTGTCCGGGCGGACATGCAGGATCCATGCCGGCTGGATGCATGTCCGGTCGCGGCGCCTTGTGCGGCGCAATAGCCGCAGTCGGGGTGCCTGGCGTTCGTGGGGTGCTGCTGCGGGATTGAACAATTGATGTTCCCATTTGGAACAGGTTCGCCCGCGCGACACTGCGCAGCGTCGGGCAGATCGCCGGACGGTGTCCCGCATGTGATGCGTTTCGGCTTCGTGGCACGGAATCTGCAGGTGTCGGAAAAACAATGCGTCTGTGCCCCAAGGCAAAGGCGCGGACATGGAGACACGGGTTCATGCGAGGGTTCTGGAGCAAGCTGGCGTGTGCGCTGATGCTGGGCGGTGCGATGGTGGCGGGGGCCGTGGCAGCCGAGCGCCAGGTGGTGCGCGTCGGCATCCTGCAGTTCGGTACCGTGAGCTGGGAGCTCGACGTCATGCAGCGCGAAGGCTTTGCCGAGCGCGAGGGGGTCGAGATCCGCATCGTTCCGCTGGCGCTCAAGGATGCGGCCAACGTAGCGATCCAGGGCGGTGAGGTCGATGTCATCGCCAACGACTGGATCTGGGTTTCGCGCATGCGCAGCGAGGGGCGCGACTATGTGTTCTCGCCCTACTCGCAGGCCGTGGGTGGCGTCAGCGTACGCCCGGATGCGGGTATCGCGAGCTTTGCCGACCTCAAGGGCAAGCGCCTGGGCATTGCCGGCGGGGCGCTCGACAAGAGCTGGCTGCTGCTGCGCGCCTATGCGCGCAGGACGGTTGGCGAGGACGCAGCCACCTTCGTGCGCCCGCAGTTTGCCGCGCCACCCCTGCTCAATGAACTCGTCATGCGCGGCGAACTGCCCGCGGCGATGAACTTCTGGCACTTCAGTGCTCGCCTGTCTGCGGCCGGCATGGCCGAGCTCATCACCATGCCGCAGATCCTTGCAGGGCTGGGCATCGAGGACGCGTTGCCGCTGGTGGGCTGGGTGTTCAGCGAGCGCTGGGCACGTGCCAATCCGGGCGCCATCGAGGGCTTCCTGCGTGCCTCGGCTGCGGCCAAGGACCTGATGCTTGCCTCGGATGCGGCCTGGGAGGCGCTGCGGCCGCTGATGCGAGCCGAGAACGAGGACACCTTCATCGCCCTGCGCGAAGGCTTCCGGGCCGGGATCCCGCGTGCCGATGGCGAGGATGGCGAACGCGAGGCCGAGCGTGTCGCAGCCCGCGTATTCGCCATCCTCGCCGCAGAAGGCGGTCCGGCACTGGTCGGCAGGTCCGACGCGCTTGCGCCGGGCACCTTCTGGCGACGGGGAGGGGCGCAGTGACGGGGCGGCCTCAGGTACGCGCTCAGGCTGGCACTCAGGCAAGCATCGATCCGCCACGCTTCATGCCGTCCAACGCACGCAACCAGGCCCAGACCACGAGCGTGTCGCCGGCCAGCCGCCGCGACCGCTGGCTCCGCCTTGCCTCCCTGCTCGTATTCGTGCTGGTCTGGCAGCTCGGCGCGCTGATCGCCGACAACCACACGCTGCCCACGCCGGCTGCAGTGTTGGCGCGCATCTGGGACGAAGTCGCGTCGATGGCGCTCCCTGGTCATCTTGCCGTCACCCTTGGCCGGGTGGTGGTCGCCTTCACGGCGGCGATGCTCATCGGCGCCCTGGTGGGCATGGCAATGGGGCGGTGGCGGCAGTGTGACGCCTTCTTCGACGCCTGGCTGGTGCTCGGCCTCAACATCCCGGCGCTGGTCACCATCATCCTGTGCTACGTGTGGTTTGGCCTCAACGACTGGGCCGCCATCCTGGCCGTGGCGATCAACAAGATCCCGACCGTCATCGTCACCGTGCGCGAGGGCGCGCGGGCGGTGGACCCCAAGCTGCTCGACGTCGCGCGCGCCTACCGTCTGTCGCGCCGGACGACCTTCCTGCGTGTGTACCTGCCCCAGCTCGTGCCCTACCTGATGGCGGCGGCGCGCTCCGGGCTGTCGCTGATCTGGAAGATCGTGCTCGTGGTGGAGTTGCTCGGCCGCAGCGACGGCGTGGGCTTCCAGCTCAATGTCTTCTTCCAGTTCTTCGACATCACCGGCATCCTTGCCTACACCCTGGCCTTCGCCGCGGTGGTGCTGACGGTCGAAGCCTGGATGCTGCGCCCGCTCGAGCGCAGGCTGACCCGTTGGAGGGGCTGAGCGATGCTTGAGATCCAGATCGACCACAAGCGCTACCCGGACCGTGGCGGGCGTCCGCACCTTGCCCTGTCCGGGTTGCGGCTGTCCGTGCGCCAGGGCGAGTTCGTCTGCGTGGTGGGGCCGTCGGGTTGCGGCAAGAGCACCCTGCTCAACATCGTCGGCGGGCTCGATCGCGACATGAGCGGGCGAGTCGATCTCGACGGCGCGTTTCCCGAGGACATCGGCTTCATGTTCCAGGAGCCACGGCTGATGCCCTGGCTGAGCGTGCTCGACAACGTGCTGCTCGTCGCCCGCGCGGCAGACCCGCGTGCGGCTGCTGCGGTACGCGAGCGTGCCGTTGCCTTGCTGCGGGCGATGGAACTGGGTGACGTGCTCGACGCCTATCCCGGCAGGCTCTCCGGCGGCATGATGCGGCGCGTCGCGCTGGCGCGGGCGTTCGTCAATGAACCGCAACTGCTGCTGATGGACGAGCCCTTTGTGTCGCTCGACACCCCGACCGCCAATCGACTGCGGGAGATGCTGGTCGAGCAGTGGCAACGCTGCGGTGCCAGCGTGCTGTTCGTGACCCACGACTTGCGCGAGGCGCTGGCGTTGGCCGATCGCGTGTGTTTCCTGTCGTCTGCGCCAGCCCGCGTCGTGCTCGAGCATGAGGTCGAATTGCCGCGCCCGCGCCAGCCGGGCTGCGCAGAGGTCGGGCGGCTGCAGGAAGCGCTGCTGGCCCGTCACCCCGACCTGCTCGGCGGCTTGCCGCTGGCCGGGCATGCACGGGCAAACTGCGAGGGGGATGCACATGCCTGATTCGGCGCGTGAAGTGTTGCTGTCCGTACGTGGCGTGCGCAAGTCCTACGGCGCGCGGCCGGCGCTGAAGGGCGTCGACCTGCAGGTGTGCGCCGGTGAGTTCGTGGCCTTGCTCGGCCCCAACGGCGCCGGCAAGAGCACGCTGTTCCAGCTGCTCACCGGCCTGTTCAATGCCGACGCCGGCCAGGTACAGGTGTGCGGCCACGACATGCGGGTCGCGCCGGTGAGCGCGCTCGGGCGCATCGGCGTGGTGTTCCAGCAGATGACGCTGGACATGGATCTGAGTGTCGAGGCCAACCTCGTCTTCCATGCCCGCCTGCACGGGCTCGGCCCGCGGCTGGCGGCGGCGCGCATCGACGACGCGCTGGCCCGCCTGGGCCTGGGCGATCGCCGCGGCGACCGTGTGCGCGAGCTCTCGGGCGGCAACCGGCGCAAGGTGGAACTGGCGCGCGCGCTGGTCCACCGCCCCTCGGTGCTGCTCATGGACGAGGCCACGGTGGGTCTGGATCCGGCCTCGCGCCGCCACCTGCTCGACGAGGTGCTGGGTTTGCGGGCCACCGGCGTGGGCGTGCTGTGGGCTTCGCACCTGGTGGATGAGGCCGAGGCCGCCGATCGCGTGCTTGTACTGCACCGTGGCGAGCTGCTCGCCGAGGGCGCGCCGGCTGCGCTGGTACAGGCCTCTGGCAGAGCCAGCCTGGCCGAAGCCTTCCTGGACATGACCGGCGCGGGAGCCGCAGAGCCGGCTTGATGTTTTCGTGCGGGGATCAGCCCCGTTTTTTTGCAGCAGCCGGGCCAGGAACGGTCCGGTCACCATCGACCAATGAGGAGACGACAATAATGAACCGACTGAAGACCCTGGGCTGCGCAGTGGCCACCTCGCTCATGCTTGCCTTGCCCGCCGGCGCCGCCCTGGCCAAGGACACCGGCTACATTTTCGTCAGCAGTGAGAACGACAACGCGGTCACGGTGCTCGACGGCAAGACCTTCCAGGTGGTCAAGACCATCCCCACCGGCGAACGCCCGCGCGACATGAAGCTGACCGCCGACCGCGAGCAGATCTTCGTCATCGCCAGCAACAGCGAGCGGGTGGATGTGATCGACATCGCCAAACTCGAGGTGGTGCGCAGCATCGACGTGGGCGAGGACCCGGAGATGTTCGATTTCAGCAAGGACGGCAGCAAGATCTACGTTTCCAACGAGGATGACGCCGAGGTCTCGGTGGTTGACGTCGCCAAGAATGAAATCCTCGCCACCATCGAGGTTGGCGAGGAGCCCGAGGGCGTCCTGGTCAGCAAGGATGGCAGCCGCCTGTACGTGACCTCCGAGGTCGCCAACATGGTGCACGTGATCGACACCGCGACCAACGAGATCCTTGCCAACGTGGTGGTCGGTAACCGCCCGCGCCGCTTCGCCGACACCCCGGACGGCAGCGAGGTGTGGGTGACCAACGAGCTTGGCGCCTCGGTGACGATTCTCGACGCCAAGGCCAACACCATCAAGGAGACGGTCAGCTTCGCGCCCAAGGGCTTCCGCAGCGAGGAGGTGACCCCGGTCGGCATCACCATGACACGCGATGGCAAGACCGCCTACGTCACCCTCGGCCGCGCCAACCACTTCGCCGTGGTCGATGTCGCCAGCCGCCAGATCAAGGACTACGTGCTCGTCGGCAGCCGCGCCTGGGGCGCTACGCTGAGCCGAGACGAGTCGATGCTGGTGATCGTCAATGGCCTGTCCGACGACATCTCCATCGTCGACACCAAGACCAACAAGGTGCTCCGTTCCGTGCCGGTCGGCCGCGTGCCGCACACAGCGGTGATCGACGACTGATGTAAGGCTCGCGGCGCGCATCGCCCTGTAGGAGCGGCGCCAGCCGCGAGGGTTTGAAGGCGACGGGCGTCGGCGGGTGCGATGAAAAGCTCGCGGCTTGCGCCGCTCCTACGGGAGAGCGCCGCGGTGCCTGTTCCCGCTGTAGGAGCGGCGCCAGCCGCGAGGGTTTGAAGGCGATGCGGGCGGTGGACGCGACACAAGGCTCGCGGCTTGCGCCGCTCCCACGGGAAACCGTCGCGCCTATGTCGGACCTTGGTTTGCGAGGCCCGCGGTGCTGACCTGGAATATGGATGGAGAACGATAAGATGAAACTGCGTTTCCCCCCGCATCTCGCTTGCGCGGCGGGCGCTCTGCGTCCGCCGCCGATGGCTGGCCTCATCCATCTGGCGCTGGCGATGGGCTTGCTGCTCTTCACCCTGGCTGCCACGGCAGCCGAGGTGATCCGCTTCGGTTACCTGGAGCTGGACAAGGATCCGCGCTACGACGACAAGAAGGCCTTTTTTCGCACCCTGTCGCGTCCGCTGGGGTCGCCGCTTGCCGGTGCCGAGGTGGCGATCCGCGAGGTGCGCTTCGTTGGCCAGGCCCTGGGCGTGGGCTTCGAGCTCGCGCGCGCAAAGGGTGCCGATGCCGCAGCCTTGCTCGCCGAACTCGACAGGCTCAACGGCGAGGGCGTGCGCTTCTTCCTGATCGACGCGCCGGGTCCGGTGGTGGCCGAGCTGGCGGCGAAGACGCGCGGCCGCGAACTGCTGCTGTTCAATGTGTCTGCGGCCGACGACGCGCTGCGCCAGGCGCAGTGCCAGGCCCACCTCTATCACACCCTGCCCAACCACGGCATGCAGACCGACGCGCTGGCCCAGTTCCTGGTGTTCAAGAAGTGGCGCAACGTGCTGTTGCTGCAGGGGCCACGCGACGAGGACAAGCTCATCGGCGCCGCTTTCGAAAACTCCGCGCGCCGGCTCGGCCTGAAGATCGTCGCCAGGAAGGAGTTCGTGCTCAGCAATGACCCGCGCCAGCGCGAGCAGGGCAATGTCGGCCTGTTGACCGCCGGCGCCGATCACGATGTCGTCTTCGTCGCGGATAGCGACGGCGAGTTTGCGCGCAGCGTGCCCTACGACACCGTGCGCCCGCGTCCGGTGATCGGCGCCGAGGGCCTGGTGGCCGAGGCCTGGCACTGGGCCTGGCCGCGCCATGGCGCACCCCAGCTCACTGGCCGCTTCGACAAGCAGGCCAAGCGTCACATGGGCAGCGCCGACTGGGCGGCGTGGATCGCGGTCAAGGCGGTGGTCGAGGCCGTGGTACGCACCGAGAACGCGCCCTTCGACAAGCTCGTTGCCTACCTCGGCAGCGAGGAGATCACCATCGACGGTTTCAAGGGCAACCGCCTCAACTTCCGCGACTGGGATCGCCAGTTGCGCCAGCCGATGCTGATCGCCACCCACAACGCGGTGATCGAGCGCGCGCCCATCCAGGGCTTCCTGCACCAGAGCAACAACATGGATACGCTCGGTTTCGACCGCCGCGACAGCCAGTGCAAGCCCTGAACCGCCAGAGCCGAACGGAGTGGATGCATGAATGGACGCATGAAGGCCAGGCCCGGATCGATTGAACGCTGGCGCTGCCGGGAGGGCCGTGCATGAGGCTCGCCCACGCCCTGCTTGCGCTGCAGGCGGTCACCAGTCGCGAGGTCGCCAAGTTCGTCCGCCAGGGCGGGCGGCTGGCGTCCGCCCTTGTGCGCCCGCTGCTGTGGCTGGTGGTGTTCGCCGCCGGTTTCCAGAACGTGTTCGGCGTCTCCATCATCCCGCCCTACGACACTTACATCCCCTACCAGACCTACATCGTGCCCGGGCTGCTGGGCATGGTGCTGCTGTTCAACGGCATGCAGTCCTCGCTGGCGATGGTCTATGACCGCGAGATGGGGGTGATGCGCCTGCTGCTCACGGCGCCGCTGCCGCGCTGGTACCTGTTGTTCTGCAAGCTGCTCGCCGGCACCCTGCTGTCGGTGCTGCAGGCCTACGTCTTTCTCGCCATCGCGGCGCTGTTCGATGTCGACGTGCCGTTTGGCGGCTGGCTCTACGCGCTGCCGGTGCTGGTGCTGGCCGGCATGATGCTGGGCGCGCTGGGCCTCCTGTTGTCGGTGCATGTGCGTCAGCTCGAGAACTTCGCTGGCACGATGAACTTCGTCATCTTCCCGATGTTCTTCATCTCGCCTGCGCTTTATCCGTTGTGGAAGCTGGAGGAGTCCGGCGCGCGGGTGATCCACTTCCTCGCCACCTGGAACCCCTTCACCCACGCCGTCGAGGCGATCCGTTTCGCACTCCATGGCCAGGTGTCGGTGCAGTCGCTCGCCATCGTCGGTGCTTGCCTGGTCGTCTTCTTCCTGCTTGCAGCCTGGGGCTACGACCCGCAGCGCGGCATGCTCAAGCGCACCGGCAAGCCGGGCTGAACGCCATCCCCCGCAAGTCATCAAGACCCACTCCTGGAGACGACATGACAACCACTCGCAGAAGCGTATTGAGCCTGGCCCTGTGCGGCCTGCTGGTCGGCAGCGCCTGGGCGCATGGGCCGAGCCGGCAGAAGGTGGAGCTCAGCATCGACATTGCGGCGCCGGCCGACAAGGTGTGGGCGCGGATCGCCAATTTCCACGACATGTCCTGGCATCCTGCGGTGGCCCGCACCGACGGCGCCGCGGCGAACGAAGTGGGTGCGGAGCGTGTGCTGGTCCTCAAGGGCGAGGGCGAGCCGAGCATCGGCGAGCAGCTCACCCGCTACAGTGCCGAGCGCATGAGCTACTCGTACAAGATCAGCAAGGGCGACGTCGCGGTGCTGCCGGTAAGCAACTACGTGTCCCACCTTACGGTGACGGCCGACGGCGACAAGGGCTCGAAGGTCGAGTGGCGCGGTGCCTTCTACCGGGGCTTTCCCAACAATGATCCGCCGCCCGAGTTGAACGACGCGGCTGCGATCGCTGCCGTGACCGGCGTCTACCAGGCCGGGCTCGATGCGCTCAAGCGCGAACTGGAAGGGCGCTGAGCGCCGTGGCCGGCGGGCGCCGCCCCTGTCAGTCCTCGAACAATTCGTTTTCGAGCGCAAGGTAGCGCCGCTGCACGTTGCGCTCATGCTGCAAGGGGTAGCGCGCCCAGTGGCTGTAGGCCGGCAGGTCCGCGGCCTTGATTGCCTCCAGCAGCGGCGTTCCGGCGGCGAGCAGGGCGTGCACCCGGGTGTCGATGTCGCGCAGGTAGTGGCGCAGGGCGGCCAGTGCGTGCGTGCCGGCAGGTGCGCCATAGCCCGGCACGATGAGGTCGCGGTCCTGCCCAGCGAGGGCTTCCAGCCTGTCCAGTGCGGCCAGCCAGCCCGCCATGTCGCCGTCGCGCAGTTCCGGGACTCGCCCGAAGCCCGCCAGCGCACCGGCAAAGACGATCCCGCTGCGCGTGTCGCGTACGATCAGGTCGCCCGGCGAACTGCCCCAGCCCGGGTGGATCAGCTGCAGTTCGCGTCCGCCGACGGTGACGACGGTGTCGCCGTCGATCCGCTGTGTGGGCACCACGACGCGCGTGCCGGCCATTTCGTCCTCGCCGAGCTGCGTGCGCAGCGTGCGCAGACAGGTTTCGCAGCGCGCCTCGATGAGCTCGGCACTGGCGCGATGGCTCAGTACGGGGATGCCGCGTTCGGCGAACGCGCTTGCGCCCATCACGAACTCCTGCAGCGGCTGGGTGATGATCGCCAGCACCACCGGCTTGCCACCGATGCGTTCGGCCGTCTCGATCACGGCGCGACCGTGGCGATACGAAGCCCCGCAGTTGATCACCACCGTGCCCTGCTCACCGACCACGAAGCCGATGTTGCCGATCTCGCCGCGGTTGGCCGGCGTCGGTGCGTCGACATCGCCGACGAGCACGTGGACGCCTTCGGCCAGGCCTTGCGGCATGCGCCCGGCCGCCGCGGCGTCCAGCTGCGCGAGGACGGCTGCGGGGGAGAACGCGATCAGGCACAGCAATGCCGCAGCAAGCCGCAGGGCCGCAGGGCCGCACGTCCACCGCCTGTCCGAATGTCTCATCCCACCTCCTGCTGGAGACGAACGCCATGAATGCAACGATACGCCGTCTTCGCCGCTTGCTCGTGGCGGCGCTGCTGTGCGCTGCGGGCGGTGTTGCCCTTGCCGCACCGCCATCGCTGGCGATGATCGGTTTCGAACTGCTCGAGGACCATCCGGATGGCAGCCGGGATGCCGAACAGCAGGCGCGGCTGAAGATGATCGACGCCGAGTTCCGCGCGCTCATCGCCGAGCGCGGGCTCTACCGGCCGGTGGATCTTGCTCCCCAGCAGGCGTTGGTGGACAAGGTGCGCAACAGCGCAGAATTCGTGTTCCGCTGCGTGCATTGCAAATCCGATCTCGCCGCAGGGCTTGGCAGCGACTATGTGGCTGTGGGTTGGGTGCAGAAGGTCAGCAACCTGATCCTCAACGTCAATATCGAGATCATCGAGGCGGCCAGCGGTCGTGTCGCCCTGGTCAAGTCGGTCGATCTGCGCGGCAACAACGACGAAAGCTGGCTGCGCGGTGTGCGTTTCATGGTGCGCGACATGGCCGAGAAGCGTGCGCTCAACCCGGGCTACGGCTTGTAGGCGCTGCTCGGGCGCATGGCACTAGCGCGGCGAGATCTTCAGCGCGCTCTCGAAGCGCAGATCGTTGGTGTCGATGACCTCGGCCTTCAGTTCGCCCTCGGCGTGCGGCAGGAAGTAGAAGCGGAAATTGGGATTCTCGCTGATCGAGAAGTCCACCTCCGCGCGCAGCACCGGCTCGCCCGCATAGCTGACCTGGATGTGGCGCACGAAATAGGCCGGCGTATAGAGCCGGGTGAGCTGATCCATGGCCAGGCCGGAGTTGTTCGGATGGCTGATCATCAACTGCGCGAGTGCCGGCTTGCCGGCCTCGACCTTGCCGTCGGCGGCAGCCTCGACGCGAAAGCGCATCTTGCCCAGATTGGCCAGCGCTGCCGTCATGTCCTTGCCCGGCGGTGCGGAGCAGCCGCCCGAGGCCTTGACGAAGCGGGTCGTCATGAACAGCTCGCCGTCATTCATCTGCGCGATCGCACGCACGTGGGTATAGGCCTCGATCCGGACCCGCGTCTCGATGTCGGCGCGGCCGCTGGCGGGCGTGAAGTGGAACACCGCACCGACCGGCGAAGGGTTGTTGTCGATGACGAGGTAGAGCTTCTCGATGTAGCGCTCGGCGCGCTGGTCGATGTGGGTGCGGATCGACAGCGGGACGATGGCTGCATCCTGGGCGCGGTCCGGGGCCTCGATGCTGATGACGTCGGGGGCAGGGCTGGTGATGTCGCGGCCCTGGAACATGGCCTTGCGCACCTGTTGCCAGGTCGCGTTGGCCTCCGCGTCGTCTGCCGCGGCCTGCTGCGCCAGGCCCGTGCCCGGCAGGCCGAGCAGGAGCGTGCACCACAGCAGCAGTGATCTGAGCGTGTTCATGGCTTCTCCTGTGGGGTGGTCCTAGTCTTCCCATTCCAGCTCGGCAAACGCCGCAGTCAGGTTGCGGCGATGAAAGTCGTCTGCCAGCAGCCAGCCTTTGATGCCGGTGCCGGCCAGCGCCTCGACCGTCTCGGCAATGCCGCGCCCCTCGGCGATGGCCTGGCGTGTGCGATCGCGGACCAGCGCGAGGTATTCGTGCTGGCGGGCGAAGGCGTGCGCCCATTCGCTCGTGGGGTGGCCGTGGCCGGGTACGACGAGATGTCCTGCCAGCCCGCCATTCGGGCCGGAGAGTGCGTCCATGACGGCCAGCCAGCCAAGCAGGCGGCCGTCGATCACCGGCAGGTGCGTCGAGAACAGCAGGTCACCCAGGAAGACGACGCCGCGCTCGGGGACATGCACGCTCAGGTCGTTGTCGGTGTGGGCGGTCTGCCAGGCGCGCAAGTGCAGGCGGACGTCGCCGAGTTCGAGCGTGAGGCTGTCGTCCACAAGGATCTCGTAAGCCGGGAACGCTGGCGCTCCCGCAGTGGCGCCGGTGTCGCGCCCGAGCGCGTGGAGATAAAACGGCGCGCGCGCGGCGAGTGAGGCGGGCAGGCGTGCGTGCGCAACGAAGCGGGGCCGCGGCTCGAGCGCGGCGAAAGCCGGGTTGCCGAGGATGTGGTCGGGGTGCACATGGGTGTTGATCACATAGCACACCGGTCGCGGCGTTGCCGCGCGGATGCTGGCGAGCAGGGCTGCGCCGGTTGCCGGGCTGCCCCCGGTGTCGATCACGGCGACACAGTCGGAGCCGACCACGAAGCCCAGGTTCGCCACATCGTCCGCGTCGGTGGCGGCCCAGGGCTGGTGCCGGCCCTGATGCACGAACACGCCCGGGGCCAGCTCATCGACCGGCAGGGGCTGGGTTGCCAGCAACTCGCCCGCGGCGCCTGCCAGCACGGCAAGCACTGTTACGAGGATGCCTGCGCGGGAGGCTCGGAGGGTGCGCACGGCCATGGGCCGCAGGGGCTCGGTGTGTCGGCGACCGGGGCGCTCAGCGGCTGGCGGCCGAGGTGTCGATGAAGCAGCCCTTCTTGGCCTTGGCCTGCAGTTCCTGGTACTTGCGCACTTCGCCGCGCCAGTGCTTGCCGCGGTAATAGCCGCCACGCTCGCCGCCGATGGTGTTGGCCAGGGAGGCAGTGTGCATGCTGCGGTAATCCTCGAAGCTGACCTCGCGTGCGAGCGCATCGAGCGCACATGAGCACTTGCTCGACATCTCGAACTGCGGGCCAGGGTGGTCGCGCATGCACTCGAGCACGTAGTTCACGCGCTCGATGGTGGGAAAGTCGTTGGCCACTGCCGGCAGGCTCGCCGACGCGGCAAGGGCGATGATGACGGTCGCGAGGGGTTTGAAGGACTTGTTCATCGGGCGTGCTCCACAAAGAGGCGGTTCATCTTCCGAGTGCCGCCTGTCTGGGTGGGAGGGCGGGCAGGGTGGCGCCATCGAGAACCAGCTCCTCGACCACCAGCGGTTCTGCGCCCGCCTCGGGGTTGTTCATGCGTGTCGCCATGCCGAGCACGCCGCCAGGGACGGCTTCCGACAGCCAGAACACATACTGCTTGTCCGCGTACTGGGCGAAGCGCTCGCGGTTGGGGTCGTCGTCGTACGGGGAGATCGACACCTCCTGCACCGCGACGCTGCGGCCCTGGTAGTGGGCATCGCGATGCTCGACCCGGGCGCCGTCGTAGATGGCCATGCGGATGCGCTTGCGGAAGTGGTTGGGCTGGCCCTTGGTCAGGCGGTTCATGTCGCGCACGTCATGCTCGAGGAAGTACAGGATGACGGGGTTGGCGCGCGCGTCCTCGACCTCGGGGAGCCGGGTGCGCCGCTCTGCGCTGAGGAAGTCGGCTTCGGCGTCGCAGCAGACACCGGCATCGGTCGGCGACAGCCGCAGCGCCACGCGGTCCTCGAAGCCGGCCTCGAGCGTGCCGTGCTTGCGGAAGCTGTACTCGAGCAATTGCGGCGGCTTGACTGCAGACAGGTGCTCGGACATGAAGATGATGCGTTCGGCCGCCGAATAGTCCTGCGCCTGCGCCGCCGCCAGGGCTGGCCTGCCCGCAAGTGCGAGGCAGCCCAGGGCTAGCACGGTGGCCCACTGCGCAAGGCGGATCGGAGTGTGACGGTGCATGCTGCCCTCTGTCGGTGTCTGCTGCGGATGGGGTGAGGATGGCGCAAGGTGCATCAGTTCGCCGCCGTGCGTTGATCGAGCTCGACCAGCGGGACGTGATAGGCCTTGAGAATGTCCTGGATCTCGCCCTGATGACTGTCCAGGAAGCCCTCGATCTGTTTCTGCCACTCAGGCTCGCCGCGGCGAATCCCCATGCCGAATGCGAAGTCGAACTGGATGCCGGGCTCCGACTTCAGCGGCACCACCTTGAGCGGCGGGTCGACCTGGCGTGCGTAGTAGCCGGCGACCGGACCCCAGACGATGGCGACGTCAATCTTGCCCGACACGAGGTCCTTGTCGATGATGTCGCCCACGTAATGATCCATGGCGACGTTGATCGTCTGGTAGGGCACGCCCTGGTCGACGAGGTTGTGGCGATCCATCCACTTCGACACCGGCGACTTGTCATAGAGGCCGATCTTGAGCTTGCCGAGGCGCTCCTGGCCAAGCGCGAGGAAGTCGTCCACCGTGGCGACGTCGTCCAGGCCCTTGCCGGGCGGGATCACCATGGCATAGGTCGAGCGGTAGTAGGGCTTGGTGACGGCGACCTGGTCGAAGCCCACCGGCAGCCCGATGATCACGTCGCAGGGGTAGTCCTCGCCCGGTAACTTGTAGCGCAAGGTGTTGCGGATGAACACGAAGCGCTGCGGATAGTTGAAGTAGGTGACCGGGACGCCGAGATGCTTGCCGAACAGCTCGGCGATGCGGTTCTCGAAACCCTCCTCACCGGCATTGGAGAAGGGCATGTTGTTCGGGTCCTGGCACACGCGCAGCGCGTCGCGGCCGTTGGCCTTGCCTTGCTCGGCGTGTGCCTCGATGGGCGCGAGCAGCAGCAGGATTGCGGACAGTGCGCCGACGGTGCCGGCGGCGAGGTGCGGGACGCGTGGGCGTCGGGCTTGGCTCTCAGTCATCGGAAGTCCCGTCGGCTCATTCGATCGCGCTCACTCGCGCGCGGGTTATGGCACCGTCCGACCGCCCCTTGAGGTAGGCATAGAGGTGGTCGATGTTGTCCATCACGCGCTGGTCGCTGCCAAAGCTCTGCATGCCCTTGTCCAGGCGACCGTCGCGCACGACGGTGACGAACTCGTCCCTGCTCAGCGTCTTCAGGCTTTCGATCAGCGAGGGGCCAACCATGCCTTCCTGGTTGGCGCCGTGGCAGCGGTCGCAGGCGGCAGCTCGCCAGGTACGGAAACCCTGCAAGGTGTCGGCATCCACCTTGTAGCCGTCTACCACGGTGTACAGGGGCTTGTCGGACGCGCTGCTCTTGGCCGCGGCCCGGGCGTCTTCCGCCTGGGTCGCGGAACCGAAGCAGAGCAGGGCGAATGCAATGGCGAACTGCCTGTGTCTCATGACTCCTCCTCCATCCGGGCTCGATGCGGCCCGTCGGTCTCGATCGGCGGGCTCGATCACGCCGCCTTGTCTTTGTGTTGTCTGATCCCTTGTGCCGCCCGGGGTTCATGGGCCGGGGGCGGAGATCGAAACGGCCTGTTGCAGGGAGGGCTGGCCGGTGGCCCGTGCTGCGGCCACCGGTGCCCGCGCCATCAACGATTGGGCAGTGCGAAGATCGTCAGCGAGCCGCCGAGCTGGGTGTAGTTCTGCAGGTCGCGGTAGCCGCCCACCGCGCCCAGGCCATCGGTGTCCTGCTCCAGCCCTGCCGCCATGCCGATGCCGGCCCAGCCGCCGATACCCGAGAACACGCCCAGGTATTGCTTGCCCTTGTGCAGGTAGGTGAACACGTTGCCGATGATGCCCGAGGGCGTCTTGAAGCTGTACAGCTCCTTGTTGATGTCCTTGGCATCAACACACTTCAGGTGGCCTTCCAGCGTGCCGAAGCAGGAGATGCCGCCAGCCGTGTTGAGCGAACCGCTCCATACCGAGAACTTCTCGGGCTTGGACTGCACGATCTTGCCTTCGCCCGCATCCCAGGCGATGAAGTTGCCCATGCCGCCATGGCTGTTGGGTGTCGGGAACATCGACAGCGTGGCGCCGACATAGGGCTGGCCGGCGACGTACTCGACCTCGAAGGGCTCGTAGTCCATGCACACATGGTTGGTCGGCACGTAGAACAGGCCGGTATTGGGGTCGAAGGAGGCCGGTTGCTGGTCCTTGGTGCCGAGCGCGGCCGGGCAGATGCCCTTCACGTTCACGTCGGGGCCGTGGTTCGGGTTGGTGAACTTCGAGGTGGAGTACTGGGCGACGACTTGCGGCCGGCCGGTCTTCATATCGACATGCGAGGCCCAGTTCACCGTCGGATCGTACTTCTCGGCCACCAGCAGTGCGCCATTGGTACGGTCCATGGTGTAGGCGAAGCCGTTGCGGTCGAAGTGCACCAGCGCCTTGGTGTCCTTGCCCTTGACCTTGATGTCGGCGAGGATCATCTCATTGACGCCGTCGTAGTCCCACTCGTCATGCGGCGTCATCTGGTAGACCCACTTGGCGACACCGGTGTCGAGGTCGCGGGCGAAGATGGTCATCGTCCACTTGTTGTCACCCGGGCGCTGCGAGGGGTTCCAGGTCGAGGGGTTGCCGGTACCGTAGTAGACCAGGTTGAGTGCGGGGTCGTAGCTGAACCAGCCCCAGGTGGTGCCACCGCCGATCTTCCACTGGTCGCCCTGCCAGGTCTTGAGCGAGGAGTCCTTGCCAACCGGCTTGAGCTCGCCGTCTGTCCAGGTCATGGTCTTGTCGGGGTCGATCAGCATCTCGGCATCGGGGCCTACGCTGTAGCCCTTCCACACCTGCTTGCCGGTGTTGATGTCGTAGGCGGCGAGGAAGCCGCGCACACCCCATTCGCCACCCGAGATGCCGGTGATCACCTTGTCGCCGAATACGTGCGGGGCGTTGGTGTTGACTGCGCCGAGCTTCGGATCGCCGTTGACCACGCTCCACAGCACCTTGCCGTCCTTGGCGTCGAGCGCGACCAGGGTGCTGTCGGCCTGCTGCAGGAAGATCTTGCCTTCGGCGTAGGCCAGGCCGCGATACACGGTGTCACAGCACATCTGCGCGATCACCGACGGATCCTGGCGCGGCTCGTGGCGCCAGACGATCTTCTGGGTGTCGAGATCGATCGCAAACACCTTGTTGGGGAAGGGCGTGTGGATGTACATCATGCCGTCGATGACGAGCGGCGAGCCTTCGTGACCGCGCAGCACGCCGGTGGAGAAGGTCCACGCGACCTGCATGTCGCCCACGTTGTCCTTGTTGATCTGGTCCAGCTTGCTGTAGCGCTGGTTGTAGAAGTCGCCGGCCTGGGCCGCCCAGTTGCCCGGATTGTCGATCTTGGCCTTGAGGTCGGCATTCGCTGATGCGAGCCCCGGAAGTGCGAGCAATACGGCGGCCAGAAGCTGCATGTTGCGACGGGCGGGATTCCCGGTCTGTTTCATTTTTGTCTCCTCACTATTCAACGCTGAGTTGTATTGCCACACGAAACGCACTGCACCTCGCCGCGGCTCACGAGGACTACCGTGGCCTGCCTCCATCGCTGGTGGTCGTGGCCGTGAAACTGGTTCTGCCAATGCAAAGGCTGTGCCATCCACGCCGAAGCACCGCCTGCACGGGCCGGGAGGGCCCTGCAGCGCGCCATTCGCCGGCAAGCATGGGGTCCGTCGGCAGATCTCCGGCAACCAGGGCAGTGGGTGGGCGGCGTGCGCGCAGGAGAGGGCGTGGCGCTGCTGAGGGCGCCTGCTTAAATATGGGGCAGGTGCTACTTTTTGGGACATCCGGCAGCCGTTGCCAGGGCGCGTGGCGGGCTGCGCAGACCCGACGGCAGGGCTGTGGCGTGCCGGTGGCGAACTGGCACAGAATGCCGCGATGATTCCGCGCACCGATGCCCCCACGATCGCCCTTGCGGCGTATTCCGCCCGCAGCCTCGCCGCCTGTGCGCGTGCGAGCGGCTTCCGAGCGATCGCCCTCGACCTGTTCGGCGACCAGGACACGCTTGCGCTCGCCGACGCCTGGTACGCCATCGGTGGCGACGGGCTGGCGATCGATGCCGACCGCCTGCTGGCTGCGCTGCACCTGCTGCGCGCGCGCGGTGTGCTGGGCTGGGTGGCGGGCAGCGGCTTCGAGGCGCACGGCGAACTCCTGCAGGCGGCCTCGGCAGTGCTGCCGCTGATCGGCAACGGCGCCGAGCTTGTGCGGCGCGTGCGCACGCCGGCGACGTTCTTCGCGGTGCTGGCCGAGCTGGGAATCGCCCACCCGCCTTCGCAGACCGCGCCGCCCGCACGGCTCAGCGGCTGGCTGCTGAAGGATGCGCACGCCTGCGGCGGCTGGCACATCGAACGCCTGGCGCAGCGGGTGGGGGCACCCGTGCGCCCTGGGCCGGGCCTCCATTACCAGCGCGAGCTGCGCGGCGAGGCGTACTCCGCGCTCTTTCTCGCCGATGGGCGCGAGGCTTGCGTCCTCGGCATCGCCCGCCAGATCGTCCGGGCGCTGGGGCGGCGGCCTTTCGTGTACCGGGGCGGTGTCGGCCCGGTCGCCCTGCCGCTGTCCGTCGAGCAGGCCGTGCAGCGGGCGGTGTCACTGCTGGCCGGGGCGTTCGCGCTGCGTGGGCTCAACGGTATCGATTTCATCGTCGATGGCGAGGGCGGCATGCAGGTGCTGGAGCTCAACCCGCGCCCGACCGCGGCGGTCAGTCTGTTCCACGACGCCGTCGAGGGCGGGCTCCTGCGCGCCCATGTCGAGGCCAGCGCCGGCCGCTTGGTCCGGCCCGGCGCGTGCGGGTCGCCCGTACGGGGTTTCGAGACCGTTTTTGCACGCCAGCCGGGGCGGGTGGGGGCCGCGCTGGGGCGCGCCCTGCTCGACCGAGCCTGGGTGTGCGACGTGCCGCCCGCCGGTCGCAGGCATGCGCGCGGTGATCCGGTATGCACCGTGCTTGCACAGGGGCCGTCCGCCGAGGCCGTCCTGCGCGCGCTGGACAGCCGCCGCTGCGCGCTGCTCGAGGCCCTGGACACTGGCGTGCTGTGCACCATCGGTGCCGACACATTGGAGGGAGACGCGCAATGAACGCGATGCAGGGGGCCTTCCTGTGGGCGTGCGGGCTCGATGTTGCGGTGCGCAAGCCTGGCAACGTCAGCTTTGCCTCCGGCGGGCATGACATGGTGGCGCAGCAGTTCCTCACCAGCGCCAGGGTTTCCGCGCCGGCCTTGTGCGAGCCCGGGGCTGCGCCCGGCGCCAGGCTCGAGGCGGCGGTGGCGGCCACGCGCGCGGCAGTGGGCTGCAACACCAACCTCGGGATCCTCCTGCTGGCCATGCCGCTGGTGTGTGCGGCCGAGCGTGCCGGCGAGCGCAGCTGCCGCAGTCTGCGCAGCGCGCTGCAGGGCTGCCTGCGGGCGCTCGACCTCGCCGACGCGGCAGCCGCGTACCGTGCGATCGCGCTCGCCAATCCGGGCGGGCTGGGGGCGGCAGACGAGGAGGACGTGTCGCGGCCGCCGACGGTCGGCTTGCGCGCCGCCATGGCCCTGGCCGCCGACCGCGACCTCATCGCACGACAGTACGCCGACGACTACCGGCTGGTGTTCGAGTTCGGCCTGGATGCCTTTCAGGCGCCCGTGGCCGCGACCCTGGCGCAGCGCGTGCAGGCGGTCTACCTGGCCTGGCTGGCCACGCACCCGGACTCCCACCTGCGGCGCAAGTTCGGCGACGCCGTAGCCGAGCAGGTGCGTTGCGAGGCCGTGCCCTGGCAGGCGCGCCTGGCGCGCGATCCCACCGCGGCCGAGGCGGCGGACTTTGCGCGCTGGGATGCTTCGCTAAAGGCGCGCGGCCTCAACCCCGGCACGAGTGCCGACCTGACGGTGTGCACCCTGTTCGTGGCTGCGCTGCTGCAACCGTCGTGGGTCGATTGCGGGGTCGACTGCCGGGCCGATGGTTGTGGCGATGGCCGTGGCGATGACGTATGGAACGATGCTTGCTAAACAGCACGGGTCGGCACCGTCCGCCGCTGTCGTTCACCGTCATCGTTCATCGTCACCGGGCCCTTCAAAGACCATGAGCTTCCTTCGTTCCGCAGCAGCGTCCACGCGCCACCACGCGCGCAGCGTGACTGTCGATGCGCCGGCGCGTCTCCACCTGGGTTTTCTCGACCCCAACGGCAGTCTCGGGCGCCGCTTCGCCAGCCTGGGGCTGGTCATCGAGGGCTTCGAAGCCCGGCTTGCGGTCAGCGCGGCGGCGCGCAACGCAGTCGAGATCGGAGCGGGCCTGGGCACGGTGCCGGGGCAGGACGAGAACCGCGAACGCATCGCCCGCTACCTCGACCTGCTGCAGCGCGAGACCGGACTGGACACGCCCTTGAGCCTGCGCCTGAATGCCGCACCGCCGCCGCACTCGGGCTTCGGCTCCGGCACCCAGCTTGCGCTCGCGGTGGGCCGGGCCTTCTGCACCTGGCATGGCCTCGAGGTGCCGACCCGCCGGCTGGCCGCGATCCTCGGGCGCGGCAAGCGCTCGGGCGTCGGCATTGCCGGTTTCGATCGCGGCGGGCTGCTGCTCGATGGCGGCCCGGGGGCGGACGGCAGCGCCGCACCCTTGCTCGCGCATGCCACGTTCCCGGCCGAGTGGACGGTCATGCTGGTGCTGGACGAGCGCATGGACGGCTTGTGCGGCGCTGCCGAACGGGTCGCAATGGATGCGCTGGCGCCTTTCCCGCGCGCGCTCGCCGCCGATCTCAGTCACCAGGTGCTGATGCGGGTGCTGCCGGCAGTGATCGAGCGCGATTTCGAGCCCTTCGCCGCGGGCGTCAGCCACGTCCAGCGCCTCATCGGCGACTACTTTGCCCCAGCCCAGGGCGGATCGATGTACACCAGCGCGGCCGTCGGGCACATGCTGGAATGGTTGCGCGGCATCGAGGCGGCCGCGATCGGCCAGAGTTCGTGGGGGCCCACCGGCTTCGCAATCCTGCGCTCGCGGGCGGTGGCCGAGCGTGTGCTGGCGGCGGCGCGCGCGGCCGGTGCGCTCGACCCCGCGCTGCGCGTGGTGCTTACCACGGCGAACAATCGAGGTGCGCGCGTCGGACTTGGTGCGCCTGCGCTGCAACGCGCCTGAGGGTGCCGCGCGGGCTTCCGGGTCGCCGGCGTGCCGGCGCAGACGATCATTCATCCCCACCCCAGGCGAGGAGGGCTCTCATGGAGCGCAGCTACATCCTTCACATGTTCACCCCAGGCAAGCAGATGAGCCCGTTCGACATCAACATGGCGGTCGATGCCGGCTACCAGGTGGTCGTGCCCTACTGCGGGGTCAGTCTCGACGAGATCACCGGCCTCACCCAGGATGCGATCTTCTCGCGCGGCCCCAAGGGCGTGAAGGCCACGGGCATCTTCATCGGCGGGCGCGACGTCATGCTCGCCGCCGACATGCTGGCGCGGGCGCGCAAGGCCATGGTGCCGCCCTTCGAGGTGTCGGTGATCGCCGATCCGAGCGGCGCCTACACCACCGCGGCGGCGCTGGTGGCCTGCGTGGAGCGGCAGTTGGGCGTGGCGCACGGCACCGACCTCACCGGCAAGCGGGTGCTGATCCTGGGCGGCACGGGCACGGTCGGGCGTATTGCCGGCGTGCTCGCCGCCGGGCTCGGTGCGCAGGTCACGCTCGCCAGCCATCGCGACCAAGCCAATGCCGAGCGTGCTGCGGCCGAGACCGCGCAGCGCTTTGGCTGCAGCCTGCGCGGCGCGGGTACGGGGGACGAGGCCAGCCGGCGCGCAGCGCTCGCCGAGGCCGACGTGGTGCTGGCAACGGCTGCTGCCGGGGTGCAGGTGATGAGCGCGGACGACCGTGCCAGTGCCGCCGGGCTGCTGGTGGCGGCCGACGTCAACGCCGTACCGCCCGAGGGCATCGCAGGCGTGGGCGTGATGGACAACGGCAAGCCGATCGCGGGTATGCGCGCGGTCGGCATCGGCGCGCTGGCCGTGGGCAACGTCAAGTACCAGGTCGAGAACGGCCTGCTGGTGGCCATGCGCAACGCCGACAAGCCGCTCTACCTCGGCTTTGCCGAGGCCTTCGACAAGGCGCGCGAGATCCTCGCCGCCAAGGGCTGATACGGGAGGCAGGATGAGCGAAGGACATGCACACGCGGGCGGTGCCCCCAGCCTGAGCGTCAACCGGCTCGCCGCCCCCGTGCTGGCCCGCCTGCTGGAGGATGCGGACGCGCTCGGTGTCGGCGTGGCGCGCCTGGACAATGGCGTCACCCTGGTCGATGGCGGTATCGCGACGCGCGGCAGCGTGGCCGCCGGCCTGCTCATCGGCGAGATCTGCATGGGCGGCCTTGGCGAGGTCCGGCTGTGTGCACGCACGGAGGCGCAGTGGTCGGGCTGGCTGGAGGTGTCGAGCGCGCAGCCGGTGCTGGCCTGCCTGGCAAGCCAGTACGCGGGCTGGAGCCTGGCGGCGAGCAAGGAGGAGGCGGGCGGGCGCAAGTTCTTCGCGCTCGGCTCGGGTCCGGCGCGAGCGCTGGCCTGCCGTGAAGCGCTGTTTGCCGAGCTCGGCTATCGCGACCACGCCGAGGCAGGCGTGCTGGTGCTGGAGGTCGACCGCCCGCCGCCCGCGGTGGTGATCGACAAGATCCTGCGCGACTGCGCACTCCCGCCCGCCGCGCTGACGGTGGTGCTGACGCCCACCACCAGCCTGGCCGGCACCACCCAGGTGGTCGCGCGCGTGCTGGAGGTGGCGATGCACAAGGCGCACGAGCTCGGCTTTGCACTCGCCGACGTGGTGGACGGCCATGCCAGCGCGCCGCTGCCGGTGCCCAGCCCCGACGCCGGTGTGGCGATGGGGCGCACCAACGACGCCATCCTCTATGGCGGGCGCGTGCACCTCAAGGTCAGGGGCAGCGACGAGGCCGCGCAGGCGCTCGCGCAGCGTCTGCCGTCGTCCAACTCGCGTGATTACGGGCGCTCGTTCGCCGACATCTTTCGCGACTACGAGTACGACTTCTACAAGATCGACCCGGCGCTGTTCGCGCCTGCCGAGGTGTGGGTGAGCAACCTCGACAGCGGCCGCAGCTGGCACGCCGGCGGGGTGGACATGGCCTTGCTGCGCAGCCTGTGGCTGGAGCCCTGACATGACCGAGCGCCGCGTCGCCATCTTCACCGACGAGACCGGCTGGCACACGCGCCGGCTGCGCCAGGCGCTGGTGCGGCGGGGTTTCGAGGGGCGCTGCGTCGATCTCGCGGCGTGCCGCTTCGACACCGCAGCCTCGCCCCACGGCGTGCTCATCCCCGGCTTCGGCAAGGCCTTGCCATGCGCCGCGATCGTGCGTGGCATCGCCGGCGGCAGCCTGGAACAGATCACCAAGCGCCTGGGCATCCTGCATGCGCTGCGCGAGCTGGGTGTGCCGGTGTACAACGAGGCACGCGCCATCGAGCGCAGCGTCGACAAGGCGATGACCAGCTTCCTGCTCCATCGCGCCGGGGTCGCGACCCCGCAGGCCTGGGCAGTGGAGGACGAGGCCCAGGCAAGGCGCATCCTGGTGCGCGAGGCGGCAGCCGGCCACGGCCTGGTGGTGAAGCCGATGTTCGGCTCGCAGGGCAAGGGCGTGCTGCGCGTGGGAGCGGTCGACGGTGGTTTCGTGGCCCTGCCGCCGCTGGGCGAACTGGCCGGGCTTGCCTACCTGCAACGCTTCGTGCCGCAGGCCGAGTCGCCGCAGGCGCCCGGTTTCGACTGGCGCGTGCTGGTGATCGGCGGGCAGGCGCGCGCGGCGATGAAGCGCGTCAGCGCCCATTGGGTGCGCAACGTGGCGCGCGGCGCGCGCTGCCAAGCCTGCGCGCTCGAGCCCGGCCTGGCAGCGCTGGCCGAGGCTGCCGCTGCCGCGTTGGGCATGGACTACGCCGGCGTGGATCTCGTGCCCGATGCCGCTGCCGCGTCCGGGGCGCAGGTCATCGAGGTCAATGGCGTGGCCGCATGGCGTGGCCTGCAGCGGGTGACGGCGTTCGACATCGCGCAGGCGCTGGTGGACGATCTGCTCGCTCGCCGGCTCGGTGTGGGGCTTGATCAGGGCGTGGCACAGGTGTGTCATTTTTGATCAGGTGTATCGCGCTTTCGCAGGCGCCTGAACACACGGCACCGCATCCTCGCCGCGCCGGTGCCGGTTTGCGATGTGCATGCGAGCTGGCACGGAATCTGTATTGAAAGGGGCGATGCCCGGGTCCGCACCCGCTCCCGGACAGATGGCGTCCCCCCCGGGATTGCCAGACCACCACATCGAATGGAGACACAAGAATGGCAAAGATCGATCGCATGCTCGTGGGGGAGTCCCTGGTCGGTGACGGGAACGAGGTCGCGCACATCGACCTCATCCTCGGACCGCGGGGAAGCGCGGCCGAAACGGCTTTCGCCACTGCGCTGACGAACAACAAGGATGGCTTCACGTCGCTGCTCGCCGTCGTCGCGCCCAACCTGCTGTGCAAGCCGGCGACGGTGATGTTCAACAAGGTCACCATCAAGGGCGCCAAGCAGGCGGTGCAGATGTTCGGCCCCGCCCAGCGTGCCGTGGCCATGGCGGTCGCCGACAGTGTCGAGGACGGCACCATCCCGGCGGACGAGGCCGACAACCTGTTCGTCTGCGTCGGCGTCTTCATCCACTGGCTGGCCGAGGACGACAAGAAGATCCAGGACTACAACTACCAGGCCACGCGCGAAGCCATCAAGCGCGCGGTGAACGGCGAGCCGTCAGCCGCCGAGATGCTGGCAAAGAAGGGCAGCTCTGCCCACCCCTTCGCCGCCAACTGAGCCAGGCATCTGCGTCAGCAGGCTGCTGCCGGCAGGAAAAAAGGCCGAAGCGCTCGCTTCGGCCTTTTTGCTGCTTCGCGCCCGGGCTTCAGCCGCGCTCGCCCGGCACCATGCCGGCGCCGAGCAGGCTCAGCACTTCGGCCGGGCCGCGGCGCTCCGTCGCGGACGGTGGCTGCCGGCGGCGGCGTTCGATCATCACCCCCACGCTGTCCACGTCCTCGAACTTGCGCGGCTTGGTGACGCGGACGCGCACCCAGTGGGCGCCGAAACGGCCGAGCAGCAGGCTGGCCACGGCCTCGGCGAAGGCTTCGAGCAGGCGGTAGCGGTGGTTCGCCATCATCTCGCACAGCGCGCTGCGCACCTCGCTGTAGTCGATGGTGTCGCCGATGTGGTCGGTGTCGCAGGCCAGGCTGCGCGGCAGGCCGGCGGCGAGGTCGATGCGCACGGGCTGGGTGTCGTGCAGCTCGTCGTGGTGGATGCCGATCACCGTCTGGCCCAGGAAGCCGTCGATGAAGATGATGTCGAGGCTTGCGGCGACCGGGTCGTGCATCGAGTGGGTGTGCAGGTTGAGGGTGTCGGACATCGGGCTGGGGTTGGGCTGTGGGGTCAAGGCCGGGGTCTCCATGCGAGGGCGCGAGCAGTGCGGGGCGTGACGAGGCCGCCAGGGCGGTTCGACCACCACTCAAGCGAAAAGCGCGCCATCGGTGGGGGCAGTCCTGCTGCCTTGCCCGTCCTTGCCGTGGCTATAATCGATCAGGCCATGCAGCGCGCCGTGCGTGGCGAGGCGGGCATGCTAGTTGCTGAAGAGCATCCATCACAAGAACATTCGAGACACGCGGCCTGAGTCCTGCCGCGCGCGCCCCAACCGGACCCTTCGATGTCCCACGCCGAAACCCATACCGCGCATCCGCTGCCTGGCGATCTCGACGAGCAGGATTACAGGCTGCCGACGGGCGGCACCGCAGGCGACATGGCACGCCGCAGCCGCTTCGCCTGGGCGCTCACCGGCTCCGGCCACTACCTGCAGGAATGCATCGCGCTCGCCCTGCGCCTGCCGGCGGTCGATCTCTTCCTGTCGGCGGCGGCCGAGGAAGTACTGCCGCTCTACGACTTCCGTATCGCCGAGCTGCGCGAGCGCTGCCGCGTGTTCCGCGACAAGACGGCCAGCTCGGTGCCGGTCGGCATGCTCTACGACGACGTCTATCACACCGTGATCGTCGCCCCGGCGACCAGCAACACGGTCGCCAAGTGCGCCTTCGGCATATCCGACACGCTGCCCACCAACATCTTCGCCCAGGCCGGCAAGCTGGAGATCCCCGGCATCGTGCTGGCCTGCGACATGAAGCCGGTGGTCGTCACCAAGGCCCCGCGCGAATGGGTCGAGCTCAAGCCGCGCAACATCGAACTGGAGAACGTCGAGCGCCTGCGCCGCATCGACTTCTGCGAAGTGGTCGAATCCCCCGATGAACTCGAGCAGCGCCTGCAGCGCCGCCTCGACGAGCTGGCACTGACATGGAACGCATCCTCTTCCTGACCGGCCGGCTCGCCCACCACAGCCTGGAGAAGGTGCTCGCCGGCATGGCCCCCGCGCCCTTCGAATGGGAGGTGCGCGAACTCGGCCTGCAGGTCGCCGGGCTGATGACGGCCGACATGATCCAGCGCCGCCTGCACGACGTCGCCGGCTTCGACCGCGTGCTGGTGCCCGGGCGCTGCCGCGGCGACCTCGTTGCGCTCGGTGCCCACCTCGGCGTGCCGGTCGAGCGCGGGCCGGAGGAGCTCAAGGACTTGCCGCGCCACTTCAACCGCGCGGCGCGCGCGGTCGACCTGTCGCGCTACGACACGCGCATCTTCGCCGAGATCGTCGAGGCTCCCCAGCTCGGCGTGGACGGGGTGCTGGCGCGGGCGCGCCAGCTGCGCGCCTGCGGCGCCGACGTGATCGACCTCGGCTGCCTGCCCGAGACGCCTTTTCCGCACCTTGAGGACTGCGTCGCCGCCCTCAAGGCCGAGGGCTTCGCGGTGTCGGTCGACTCGCTCAACCCGCAGGAACTGCTGCGCGGCGGGCGTGCCGGCGCCGACTACCTGCTGAGCCTGTCGCTCGACAGCCTGTGGATTGCCGACGAGGTCGCCTCGACCCCGGTCATCATCCCGCGCGAGCCGTCCGACGAGGCCTCGCTGCATGCCGCGGTGGAGACCATGCTGCGGCGCGGGCGGCCCTTTCTCGCCGATGCCATTCTCGATCCCATCCCCTTCGGCCTGCTCGCCTCGCTGTGCCGCTACCAGCGCCTGCGCGAGCGCTATCCCGAGCTGGCGATCATGATGGGCGTGGGCAATGTCACCGAGCTTACCGAGGCCGACACCAGCGGCATCAACGCGGTTCTGTTCGGCATCGCCGCCGAGCTCGGCGTAGCGGCCGTGCTCACCACCGAGGTGAGCGGCCATGCGCGGCGCGCCGTGCGCGAGGCCGACGTCGCGCGCCGCGTCATGCATGCCGCACGCGAGACCCGCAGCCTGCCCAAGGGCTTGTCCGACGCGCTGATGACGGTGCATGACAAGCGCCCCTTTCCCGACAGCCCGGACGAGATTGCCGAGACGGCCGCAGCGGTGCGCGACCCGAACTTCCGCGTGCAGGTCTCGGCGCAAGGCCTGCACGTCTACAACCGCGACGGCCACCACGTCGCCGCCGACCCTTTCGCGCTGTGGCCGAAGCTGGGGCTGGAGGACGACGGTGGCCACGCCTTTTACATGGGGGTGGAGCTGGCGCGTGCGGAGATCGCCTGGTCGCTCGGCAAGCGCTACACCCAGGACCAGCCGCTGGCCTGGGGCTGCGCGGTCGAGCGCGCCGCCGAAGACCTGCTCGCCTGGTGTGCCCCCGCATCCACCAAGACCCGGCGCGCGCCTGCGCAGCGGCCGGAAAGCGTTGAGGACAAGCCGCAAACATGATCTTCGAAACCGTGGTCAGTACCCTGTCGCCCGAGGGCGAGGTGCATCTGGCGCCGATGGGCGTGCGTTACGAGGGGGAGGGCGAGGAGGCGGTGGTGGCGCTGATGCCGTTCAAGCCCTCGCGCACGCTCGACAACATCCTCGCCACCCGCTGCGCGGTGCTCAATCTGACGACCGATGTGCGTGTGTTCGCCGGCTGCGTCACCGGCCGCCGCGAATGGCCCACGGTGGCGCTCGAGGGCTTCGCCGGCCGTCGCCTGGAGGGCGCGCTCGCCCACGTCGAGCTCGAACTGCGCGGCGACCAGGACGACGCCCTGCGCCCCACGCTGCGCATGCGGCGCGGCCGCGAGGTGCTGCACGCCAGTTTTCCCGGCTTCAACCGGGCCCAGGCGGCGGTGATCGAGGGCGCGGTGCTGGTCAGCCGGCTCGGCATGCTGCCGCGCAGCAAGGTCGAGACCGAAATGGAGTACCTGCAGATCGCCATCGACAAGACCGCCGGGCCGCGCGAGCAGACGGCCTGGGACTGGCTCTATGCCGCGGTCGAGCGCTACTACGCCGAGAACCCGGAGGCCGTGTGACATGCGCATGCTGGTGAGCGTGCGCGACGTCGCCGAGGCGCGCGAGGCGCTGCAGGCCGGGGTCGATTTCATCGACTTGAAGGAGCCGTCCGCGGGCGCGCTCGGTGGCCTGGCCTTGCCGCTGATCCGCGAGCTTGTGGCTGCGCTGCGGGCGGGCGAAGGTGGCCTTGATGCACGCGCGCGGCCGCTGATCAGCGCCACCATCGGCGACCTGCCGGTCGCTGCCCGCGCGGACATCCTGGCGCGCGCGCGCGCAGTCGGTGCGTGCGGGGTCGATCTGGTCAAGGTCGGCGTGCCCTGCCGTGGCGAAGCGGCGTGTGGGCTGCTGGCAGCGCTGGCCACACTGCCGCTGGCGATCGTGCCGGTGCTGATCGCCGACGACGGGCTGGACGCGGCGGTGATCGACGCCGCCTGTGTGCCGCCTTTTGCCGCGGTGATGGCCGACACCCAGGCGAAGCACGCCGGCAGCCTGCTCGACCTGCTCGGCGCCGAAGCCCTTGGCGCCTTCATCGAGCGCGCCCATGGCGCGGGGCGGATGGTGGGCTTGGCCGGCGCCCTGGGCGCCGCCGACCTTGCGCCACTGGCGCGGCTGGGGCCGGACTTCGCCGGCTTTCGCGGCGCAGTGTGCGAGGGGCGCCGTGAGGGCCGGCTCGATCCGCGGCGCCTGCGCGCGCTGCGCGCGGCGATCGACGGCCTGGCCACGCAGGTGGCCGCAGAGCCTGCGCGTACGGCCGCGGAAGCGCCCGCCGTGTGAGCCTGCAATGAGCGCGCGACCTGGCTCCGAGTGCGCGCCCGTGTACGCCTGGCGTGTGCTCGGCCTGCCGGTCGTGCTGCTGTGCATGATGCTTTTCGCAGGCGCGGCGGCTGCCAACGTCTTCGTTGCCGACCGCCGCGCTTACCGCCCCGCCGACCAGCCGCTGCTGCGCTCGGTAGGCATCGTGGTCAATGCCGGCCGCCAGGTCGGCAGCGCCTTCCTGGTCGGCGAATGCCACGCGGTGACGACCTTCCACTCGGCCTTCTTCCGTGACGCGCAGGCGGCCTCCAGCGAGGAGCCCATCGGCGTGCCCGATGACGTTCCGCATCGCGGACATGCGCTCGCCTTCCACATCGACCCCGATCCCGAGCGGCCGGGCGTGTTCCGCCACCGCAGCGTGGCGCGCGTGGTCGACTTCGGCAACTACCATCCGGCCGCCCCGCGCGGCATGACCGGCGACTGGGCCATCCTCCAGCTCGACGACTGCCTCGGCCGCGAATATGGCTTCCTGCCCACCCTGCGGCCGACCTCTGCCGACTATCTGCCGCAGGGCCCGTTGATGACGATCAGCTTCCCGTATTCGGGCGGAAAGCGGGTGGGTGTAGCGGTCGAGGAGGGCTGCCGGGCACGCGACAGCGGCCCGGTGATTGGCCTGATCGCGGTCGACTGCGCTTTCGAGGCCGGTATGTCGGGCGGACCGGTGCTCGAGAAGCAAGGTGATGGCCAATGGCGGGTGGTGGGCATCATGCAGCTGCGTTTCAGCCCGGTGAAGCGCGTGCTGCCTGCCTTCGAGTACCGCCACCGCAACCAGATGGTGCATGCCGTGGCCTTCTTCCGGGCGCTGGAGCGCGTGCTCGCGCAGCGCGCCGGGCGGCCACACTAAGGCTCACGCGCGCAAGGCGCGCGCTTGCGCGCGGCGGCTGCTCAGCCGAGGGCGCGGTCGAACTCGGTGCGGTTCAGCACCCGGCAGTCGATGCCTGCGCGCGCGCACTGTTCGGCGTAGGCGGGAAAGGCGCGGTCGACGATGCCGGCGGCGGCGAGTTCGGCCGGCGTGGCGCCTGCCGGCAGCGCGCAAGCCTTCACCAGCACGAGTTCGCTGGCGCCCAGGCGCAGCGCCAGCCAGGCCGCCAGGCTGTCGCTGGTCACGTCCCAGCTGGTGAGCGCATCGGCTGCGTCGCGCTGCAGGTCCAGCGCCAGCCAGATCGCGGCACGGCCTGCGGCCAGGGGGGCGCGCATGCCGGCCACCGACTCGGCGAGCGCCAGTCGCGGCTCGATGCCATGCAGCAGATGAGCGCACTGTGCCATGCCGAGTACCGCCATGTTGTGCGCGGCCACGTCATCCACCTGCCAGTGTGCCTGCGCGGCGCGCGCGGCATCGGCAAAGGCGCCGCCGCCGGGCACGACGGCGGCGCCTCCGGCGCGGGCGATGCGGTCCAGCCAGGCCGGCAGCAGCGGGTCGCGCAGCAGGCTGCCGCCGAGCTTCACGACGCGCATGGGGGCTCCGCTGCGGGTGCTGTTGCGGTGCGGGGAGAGGCGCCAGGCGCCGTGGCCAGGTCTGCGTCGCCCGCAAGCTGGGCGACGGCCACGCTCGGCGCGCACACCCGTGCCCAGTCGCGGTATGCAGGCGCGACGCGGGCGAGGGCGTCGAAGCCGACCGTGGGGTGGCCGAGCGCCTCGCCGAGCTCACCCACCAGGAAGGCGCCGCAGCCGGCACCGACCAAGGGCATGCCGGCGGGCAGGGCTGCGGCGCGGATCACGCGCTCGAGGTTGCGCCGGATCTCCGCCAGCATCAGCGCACGCCAGCGCCGGGCGAAATCGTCCCAGTCGTCGGTGCCGGCGTCGCGTGCGTCGTGGCCGATCATGCGCGCCAGCCGCAGCCGGCTGCCGGCTGCGTCGCGCGCGCCGTTGTCGGCGGCTGGGTAGTGGTCGTGCGCGGGGTCGAGCTCGCCGGTGAGGCGGAACACGTCTGCCGTGGTGGCGAAGAATTCGTTCATCACGTTGCAGGCCTGGCCGCGAAAGCGGATGCGGCGTGCGAGTGCGCACAGGGGGCTGCGCACCACGCCCAGATAGACCAGCTCGCCGCTTGCCAGCCGCGCCGCGTCGCTGTGGCCGCAGGGGGCCGGGCGGCCGGCGCGGATCCCGATCAGGTCGGTGGTGGTGCTGCCGATGTCGACCAGCACGGCGTCGGGCAGGGCGTGTGCGACCAGGCTGGCGGTGGCGAGCCAGTTGGCGGAGGCGACCGCGGGCCAGTGCGCGGCGGCTGCGCTTGCGTCCAGCCAGCCGGCGTCGCCGGCGTAGAAGCGGGTCGCTGCGCCGAGGCGATCGGCGAGGTGGGCGCACAGTGCGCGCACGCCGGCCTCGCGGTCGGCGAAGAGGTCGGTCATCTCGGCAGTCATCGTCACCGCATGGCGGGCGTGGGCGAATGCCGGCCAGCGCGCGCGCGCGGCGTGCAGCGCCGCGTCCAGATGCGCCAGCCCCTTCCACAGCGGCGTAGCCCACTGGCCGATGGCGGTGACGGTGCCGGCCTCGAGCAGGCTGGCCTTGACGTGGGCGCCGCCGATGTCCCAGCCGATCAGCGGCGCCGACGTGCCGGCCGCGCCCTTGCCTGGAGGCACCACGAGCGCGGCGTCGGGGCCGAGCGTATCAGGCAGGTTCGGTGGGGGCATGGGCCGACTCGGTGGCAGGGTTGGCAAGTGCGGCGTCGTGGCCGGCAATGATGTCGGCGGCGAGCCGGCGCGGCGGGCGTGCGCCGTCGCGCGCTGGGCCGATAGCCGGCGGTGGTGCGGCGAGCCCGGCATAGGCGCAGGTCAGGCGCGGGTTGATCTCGATGACACACAGCTGGCCGTCGGCCTGGCGGACGAAGTCGATGCCCACGAAGCCGGCCAGCCCGGGGACAGCCGCGGCGCAGCGCACGGCCAGGTCGTGCAACGCAGGCGTTGCCGGCGCCACGCCGGCGTCGACACCGGCATAGCCGAGCCGGCCGTCGGCCGCTACCGTCAGGCGCTGGCGGTTGACGCTCAGCACCTCGACGCGCCCGCCGGCGCACAGCAGCGACAGACTGAGCGCATCGCCTTCGACCCAGGCTTCGAGCGTCCATCGGGTGGGCATGCCGGCGGCAGCTTGCACCTCAACCGAGCCGACCACCGCGCCTGTTGCACCCAGCGCCGCATGCGCAGCGGCAAAATCGGCGAACACCCGGGTGTGCTCGCTGCCGGCGCCGTCGTCGGGCTTGAGCACCCAGCGCCCCGGCTGCGCGGGCAGGGGCAGGCCAGGTGCCCACGCCCGCGGTGTCGGAACGTCCTGCGCGGCGAGGCGTTCGCGGGTGCGTGTCTTGCTGGTCGCCACCCGGATCGCCCCGGCGCTGCAGCCAATCCAGCGCACCGGCGCGACCGCCTGGCACAGGCTGAGCAGGCAGTCGCCCGTCTCGGGGGCAATCACCCACACGAGGTCGAAAGCCGACTGCTGCGCGTGCAGCCAGGCAGCCAGATCGTCGCCCCCGGCGGTAGGCAGGCGGCGCATGGCAGTGCCAGGTGTGCGCATGGGCGCGGGCAGCGGCGCCAGGCCCGCGTCGGCGACGCCGATCTCCAGGCCGGGCAGGGCGCTCAGCTCGCCGAGCAGCGCGTCGCGCATGCGCACGCCCTGGGCGAGCAGGGACTCGCCCAGGGCGCCTGCAGGCTCGGCGGCTGCGGCTTCTCCCAGCCCCCCCGCGCTGATAAATTCGAGCACCAGAATCCGTCGAGTCCTTGTCATGCAGCTCATTCCCGTCATCGACCTGAAGGCCGGCCAGGTCGTCCGCGGCGTGCGCGGCGAGCGCAGCGCCTACCGGCCGATCCGGTCGTCCCTGAGCGAATCGAGCGCCGCGCTCGATCTCGCCCCCCGTCTGCTGGCGCGTGCGGCGAGCGACACGCTCTATATTGCCGACCTCGACGCGCTGATGGGCGGCGCCCTGCAGTTCGACATCCTGGCCGCGCTGCTGGAACATCTGCCCGCAACCCAATTCTGGGTCGATGGCGGCTTTCGCAACGCCGAGTCGGTCGAAGCCTTCCGCCAGCGCCTCGGCCCGCATGCCGCCCGCGTCGTCCCCATCGTCGCCAGCGAATCCCTTGCCGACGCAGACCACGCCCGCCGCTGCCTCGACACGCACCGTACGCACTGCATTCTGTCACTCGACCGCCGCGACGGCAGCCTGCTCGATGCCGGCGGCTGCCATGCCCACCCCGAATGGTGGCCCGACCGGGTCATCGTGATGACGCTCGACCGCGTCGGCGCAGACACAGGGCCCGACCTCGACACCTTGCACAGCGTGCAGGCCCTGCGGCCGGACGTGCAGTTGATCGGCGCCGGCGGCATCCGCCAGAACGCCGACCTGCAGCGCGCCGCGGCGTCGGGCGCGCGCGCCTGGCTGGTCGCCTCGGCGCTGCACGACGGGCGTATCGGTGTGGACTGCACCGCAGACTGAAACAGGAATCGTGCCAGGCTGCCTCGATAGCGTTTCGCGGCAAGTTTCTCGGGCGGCTCGACGCGGCCCACCGCAGCGGCGAGCTGGCCGACGATCCGAGCGCTGCGCCGGGTGCATGGCAAGCCCGGCGCCGTGTGCTGCTCGCGCACGACTGGGTGGTCTACGCCAAGCCGCCGCCCGGCGCCGCGCTGTCGGGATGGGCCACCATGAACACTCACGCGCCCCCATCTCGATCCTCGCTGATGCCAGGGTCCTGTCGCGCTCTATCTAATGTGGATGAGCCGCGCGTAGAATCCCCAGTGTCACCGCCTGAGCGGCGGTTCAGTTCAACAAGGCTTATGGGCACCTCGAATAACGCGGGGTTTTCGTTGAATCCCGCCGCCAAACAATGACAGCGACCGAACTCGGTTCAATTTCTCCGGCAAATCACCGCTTTTCTCTGCGGTGTCGCCCCGTTTTCTCTTCGAATCGCCCTGGAAACCGGCGATTCGGCCCATTTCGGGCGTCAAAAAGCCTCGATTCCGGCCTTCTGGAAGTACACCAGCCGCTTCAGGTTGTAGCAGGTGGCCATCATCGTCATCGCAAAGTTCGCCCGCGCCTGGCCGATCGTGCGGATCAGCTTGCCGCCCATCTGATCGATGGCCGCGAACACGTGCTCGACACGGGCGCGCGTCTTGGCGATGCGATGGTTACGCCCTTGCTGACACTCAGACAGCGGCTTGTTGCGCGTACCCTTTCTCTGAATCTGGTTCCGGTAACCCTTGTCCTTCAACCAGTCTTCACGCCCCTTGGACGTGTAGCCCCGGTCCGCATAGACGTCTCGGCTCGTGTTCAGGGTGTAGAACACGCTCTCGAAGTGCTGGCTGTCGTGGATGCTGGCCGTACCCGTCTCGATCTTGCGGATGACCTTGTACTTCTTGTCGACGTTGATCGAGAGCTTGTAGCCGAAGTGACTCTTGCCGTGCTTCTTGGTCCAGGTGGCATCGGTGTCTTTCTGGCGCCGTTTGGCCGGTTTCCAGTCGGCCGGCATCGCCCCTTCCTTGACGAGCTTGTTCTCTTCACGGCTGTTGCGTTGCTTGGGCGCGGGCACCAGCGTGGCGTCGATGATCTGACCACCGCGGGCGATGAAACCGCGCTTGAGCAGTTGGGCCGACACGCCGTCGAACAGGACCTTCGCGCCGGCTTCACCGATGCGATTCTCGAACGTCCACATCGTCGTTCGATCCGGAATATTGATCGCGCTGGCCAACCCGCAGAAGCGCTTGTAGCTCATCCGGTCAAGCAACTGATACTCCATCTGTTCATCCGACAGGTTGTACAGCCGCTTCAACACCAGAATGCGTACCATCGTCTCGGTCGGATACGGCGGACGACCGCCTTGCGGACTCACCGGACGCGGCGCCACCCGATCCACTTCCGCCGCCAACGCCCCGAAGTCGATGTACGACTCGATTTCGGCCAGTGGATCTCCGAGCGTGTCGATCTTCTTGCGGTGATGCTCGTCGGCGAACAGGTCGGTCTTGATGGCGGTGCGTTTCTTCATGGCTGGCGGCAGAGAACGAAATCAGGACAATCCAATTTTACCAATCACAGAGGTGCCGAGGTTTTTCGAGGCGCCCTTATCCCTCGCGGCAGGCGCCCGCGCACTGAACGGCGCTTGCGGCGCGAGGGATAAACCCTATTCGCTGGGCTACAACAGAACGCGCAGCATTGTATCAAGGAGAATCGTTATGCCATTCCGACCAAATCCCGATTTTCGAAGAAATATTAATGGAGTTGTTCTTCCTCTGACAGCCGCAATAGCTCGGGTGTACGGCATTCGAGAAAGTGATGGCGCATATCCTTTGGGCGCATTCTATACCGATAACATAGATTCTCGAGTGTGGCGGTCCGCAGGTGGAATCTGGTATCAGCCAGTAAATGCCGAGAAGGTTGCAGGCCGTCGAATCAGCGAAGAGCGAATTGAGCAATTTGCTGAGGGAATCATGTCTGGGAGGGAGATTGCCCTTAACAACGGCTCCGTAGTTATTTGGGAGCGCATACCTGATGCCGTGGCACAATTACTTCCGGCACATCAATGAAGCACAGCCCAAAAAGGCAAATGTACTCGGACGCCAAAAAGCTCCGCTCGTTCCTCGCTCTGCTTTTCTCCGCCGGTAATTTGCGGCGTTGGGGGGCTAAATGACAGAGGTCGCTGAGGTAAAAGAGAAGGGGCTTGTGCTGAGAGGTGATGCTGATGAAAAGCACACCCTCGAGAATCTGAATCGTTTCCTGTCGTTAGTTGGCACACAGGATGATCGCGCAATGGTGCTCTCGTTAGCGACATTTATCGAAGATACGCTCGGTCGGTTACTGATAGCGTATTTCAGAGACTGCAAAGCCACCAAGGAGCTCGTTGAAGGTTTCAGTGCTCCCCTAGGCACATTCGGCTCTCGTACAAAGGCCGCTTACTCCTTCGGTCTTGTGACCGAAGCGCAATACAAAGACATGGAGATTCTTCGCAAAGTTCGGAACCAATTCGCCCATAACTGGGAAGGCGTTTCTCTCTCTCGCAACGACATTCAAGCCCTTATCGGTCAGCTGAGCGGCTACACCGTTGATCATCAAGAGATTAAAGGCGGTAACAGAGAAAAAGTGCTGGGTACGCTTTCGACGTGTTGCATGGAGCTTCAAATATTCTTGGGTAGACTCATCAATAAAAAGGCAGCGAAGGAACCTGATGTAAGTCATCGCCTAACGACGATAAAGCCAACCGAGCCAGGAGTACGATGGTATGTTGCCTGATCAGGAAATTGCTATGTCGCAGTTCCGCAGGCGCGGCCCAACCAATCATTCCACCGGACCTGCGCGAAAAGCCGCGCAGGTCCGGTGAATTCAGACGTTGGGCACCATGAGCATTCTCGACGCTACTGCCTACGCAATTGGCGAGGCCGCTGCTTACGTAGTTGGTCGAATCGCCGGGCGCACCTTCCATCTCGAACCAAAGAGGGCTCAGCGTACAGGGCAATCGCACCTTCATGTCATAACCCCAAGCAGCTCGGCGCGAAATTCGTCAATCGTCGCCGCCAGCATGCGCTTGGACTTGATGCTCGCCTTGCGCGTCGTGTTGAGCCGCAGCAGGTTCATCGCGATGTGACGAACGATGGCGAAATTGTTGGCGGCGTAGCCGCTGCGCACCCGTGATTGATCCTCGTTAAACTGCACATCCAGACACCAGTGAAGCCGATTCTCCACCTCCCAGTGACTGCGCACGGCCCGAGCGATGCGCTCGGCGTCGGCGGGCAGGCTGCTGATGTAGAAGACGCGCTCGGTGCTGGTGTGATCGCCCACGGTGCGAATGCGCTCGACCACCGCGAAACTGGCCATATCCAGCCAGTCCTCGGACTTGTAGAGGCGGTCGATCGCGGCGTAGGCGCGGCATCGGCGGATTTCGATGCGGCCGTGGTCCTTGATCATGGTCTCGTGGGTCGAACTCGGCGTCAGCGGCCCTCGCGGATCGATGTCGGCGAACAAGATCGAGTCGTGCAGGTTCGGATGGTTCTCCTTCACGCACAGCACGTAATGCGCGCCGCGCTCGCGGATCGTGCGGGCGATCTTCGTCTGGGTGCCCATCGCGTCGATCGTCACCACGCAGCCCTCGATCGCCAACTTGGCAAGCAGTTCGGGAATCGCGGTGATCTCGTTCGACTTCTCGGCGGTCGCCGTCTGGCCCAGCACGACGCCCATGCCCGCCGCAAACGCGCTCACCAGGTGCAACGGGCTGGCGTCGGTCCTGCCCTTGCCGCCCGAGCGCCGGCTCGTCTTGCCGTCGATCGCCACGACCGTATCCCCGGCCAGCGCCGGCACCACCATGCCCACCCAGCGCCGGAACGCGGACTCGAACTCGTCGGGCGCGATCAGGCCGAACACGCGTCCGATCGTGTCGTGAGACGGGATGCCATGCTCAAGCTTCATGAAGCCTCGCAACCAGTCGATCTTGGCCTCGGCCCACAACTCGATGTCGACGAAGTCGTCGACACCCGAGAGCACCGCGCACACCGCCACCGTCAGCAACTCGGCCAGGTCGTGGCGCGCATGCCGCGCGCTGCGCGGGTCGGAAATCGAGACGAACACCTGCGTCAGCGGCATGATGTTTCCTGCCTTCATGGGATGCCCAAAAAGGTAGGAAACTACACACTTTATGACAATGTGAACAGAGGTCTCGCAAGGTCATGAAAGTTAAAGAGTTATTGATTGGGGCTATGCGAAGTCGGTGCGATTGCCCTGGCTCAGCGTATTGGCGAATATATTGTGATCGGTGTCATCCTCGGCGCAGCAGTTCTCATTACCGTTATCTATTCGTAACCGCAGAGGGTTCCTGTGCGTTCCAGCATTCCTAGTTTGCCCTCTCGCCAGCGCCGACTATTCAAGGCGCCAAAAAACGTCGCTTCCTCGCTACTGTCCGTGCCCAACCCGGCGGTCGAGGCGCGGTTTCGCCGCTGGGACGCTTCGCCGCAATACGGCTCGCGCCCCTCACCTCTAAGTTAGGCATGCTATGGAAATCTCATTAACTTTAAGCGACCTAGTTGAATGGATCGAGGCTCATGCCACAACCATCGACGTATTAAAGTGGATAATTGTCGGCTTGCTTGCATGGGGGCTCGGTGCATTTCGCTTTATAAGAACAAAATTTAAAAGACCAAAGCTTGAGGTTGAGTCTTTTACCAGTCGCTGCATCTGGCAAGAACTTGGAGTCGTAGACGGTAACGACCATAATGCCAGAGTTGTATTTATTATCGAGGCGGGGGTCAATAATCCGACAACAGATCCAATTGTTGTTCGCGGCTTCACTCTTAAGGTTAAAAGACTTAAAGGTTGGCCAGTCCGCAATCACCCATTGAATGCCGTCACACTTCCCTCGCGGGTACGACACAACATAGGAAATATCACAAGATTTCTGAAAAATTGGTTCTCCAATTTCCCGGAAGGTCCTGAAAACCTAAGGGCGCCTCGAAAAACCTCGGCACCTCTGTGATTGGTAAAATTGGATTGTCCTGATTTCGTTCTCTGCCACCAGCCATGAAGAAACGCACCGCCATCAAGACCGACCTGTTCGCCGACGAGCATCACCGCAAGAAGATCGACACGCTCGGAGATCCACTGGCCGAAATCGAGTCGTACATCGACTTCGGGGCGTTGGCGGCGGAAGTGGATCGGGTGGCGCCGCGTCCGGTGAGTCCGCAAGGCGGTCGTCCGCCGTATCCGACCGAGACGATGGTACGCATTCTGGTGTTGAAGCGGCTGTACAACCTGTCGGATGAACAGATGGAGTATCAGTTGCTTGACCGGATGAGCTACAAGCGCTTCTGCGGGTTGGCCAGCGCGATCAATATTCCGGATCGAACGACGATGTGGACGTTCGAGAATCGCATCGGTGAAGCCGGCGCGAAGGTCCTGTTCGACGGCGTGTCGGCCCAACTGCTCAAGCGCGGTTTCATCGCCCGCGGTGGTCAGATCATCGACGCCACGCTGGTGCCCGCGCCCAAGCAACGCAACAGCCGTGAAGAGAACAAGCTCGTCAAGGAAGGGGCGATGCCGGCCGACTGGAAACCGGCCAAACGGCGCCAGAAAGACACCGATGCCACCTGGACCAAGAAGCACGGCAAGAGTCACTTCGGCTACAAGCTCTCGATCAACGTCGACAAGAAGTACAAGGTCATCCGCAAGATCGAGACGGGTACGGCCAGCATCCACGACAGCCAGCACTTCGAGAGCGTGTTCTACACCCTGAACACGAGCCGAGACGTCTATGCGGACCGGGGCTACACGTCCAAGGGGCGTGAAGACTGGTTGAAGGACAAGGGTTACCGGAACCAGATTCAGAGAAAGGGTACGCGCAACAAGCCGCTGTCTGAGTGTCAGCAAGGGCGTAACCATCGCATCGCCAAGACGCGCGCCCGTGTCGAGCACGTGTTCGCGGCCATCGATCAGATGGGTGGCAAGCTGATCCGCACGATCGGCCAGGCGCGAGCGAACTTTGCGATGACGATGATGGCCGCCTGCTACAACCTGAAGCGGCTGGTGTACTTCCAGAAGGCCGGAATCGAGGCTTTCTGACGCCCGAAATGGGCCGAATCGCCGATTTCCCGGGCGATTCGAAGAGAAAACGGAGCGACACCGCAGAGAAAAGCGGTGATTTGCCGGAGAAATTGAACCGAGTTCGGTCGCTGTCATTGTTTGGCGGCGGGATTCAACGAAAACCTCGCGTTATTCGAGGTGCCCTCGAATGCCACAGCATCTTGCAAGATTCGAATTGTCTGAGCTTACTGTTCCGGATGCTCCGAGGAAGCCGATAAAGATTGCCATTCCCGATGTTGCATTCGCTTTCAAGTCTGTTGATGGTAAATGGGCGCGATTGGCTGATGTCGTTACAACAGGGAAAGAATTGAATGTATTGAAACACCGATTCCTCGATGCACTTCGCGCGTACTATCAAAGCTCGGATATCGATGATCAACAAGTCAAGCTCTGTGGACAAGAATATACTTTAGGGCGCCTCGAAAAACCTCGGCACCTCTGTGATTGGTAAAATTGGATTGTCCTGATTTCGTTCTCTGCCACCAGCCATGAAGAAACGCACCGCCATCAAGACCGACCTGTTCGCCGACGAGCATCACCGCAAGAAGATCGACACGCTCGGAGATCCACTGGCCGAAATCGAGTCGTACATCGACTTCGGGGCGTTGGCGGCGGAAGTGGATCGGGTGGCGCCGCGTCCGGTGAGTCCGCAAGGCGGTCGTCCGCCGTATCCGACCGAGACGATGGTACGCATTCTGGTGTTGAAGCGGCTGTACAACCTGTCGGATGAACAGATGGAGTATCAGTTGCTTGACCGGATGAGCTACAAGCGCTTCTGCGGGTTGGCCAGCGCGATCAATATTCCGGATCGAACGACGATGTGGACGTTCGAGAATCGCATCGGTGAAGCCGGCGCGAAGGTCCTGTTCGACGGCGTGTCGGCCCAACTGCTCAAGCGCGGTTTCATCGCCCGCGGTGGTCAGATCATCGACGCCACGCTGGTGCCCGCGCCCAAGCAACGCAACAGCCGTGAAGAGAACAAGCTCGTCAAGGAAGGGGCGATGCCGGCCGACTGGAAACCGGCCAAACGGCGCCAGAAAGACACCGATGCCACCTGGACCAAGAAGCACGGCAAGAGTCACTTCGGCTACAAGCTCTCGATCAACGTCGACAAGAAGTACAAGGTCATCCGCAAGATCGAGACGGGTACGGCCAGCATCCACGACAGCCAGCACTTCGAGAGCGTGTTCTACACCCTGAACACGAGCCGAGACGTCTATGCGGACCGGGGCTACACGTCCAAGGGGCGTGAAGACTGGTTGAAGGACAAGGGTTACCGGAACCAGATTCAGAGAAAGGGTACGCGCAACAAGCCGCTGTCTGAGTGTCAGCAAGGGCGTAACCATCGCATCGCCAAGACGCGCGCCCGTGTCGAGCACGTGTTCGCGGCCATCGATCAGATGGGTGGCAAGCTGATCCGCACGATCGGCCAGGCGCGAGCGAACTTTGCGATGACGATGATGGCCGCCTGCTACAACCTGAAGCGGCTGGTGTACTTCCAGAAGGCCGGAATCGAGGCTTTCTGACGCCCGAAATGGGCCGAATCGCCGATTTCCCGGGCGATTCGAAGAGAAAACGGAGCGACACCGCAGAGAAAAGCGGTGATTTGCCGGAGAAATTGAACCGAGTTCGGTCGCTGTCATTGTTTGGCGGCGGGATTCAACGAAAACCTCGCGTTATTCGAGGTGCCCTTTAGCCTTATCGAAGCATTTCGGTAACCCTGTTGGGGTCAATGTTGTTTTTGACCTGACATTCGTTGGTGTCTCTGCGGCGGCGGGCGGAATGATTGCAGGTCCTCTAGGAATGGTTGCGGGTGCAGCTTTAAGCGTCACGGGTGTTGCCGCTAGCCATCTCGGTGCCCCCAAACTTCTTTGGCGATTGAACGCACCATCTCCAAAGAAATGGTTGGTCAACAGAAATGTTCTAGCTTCGCCTGAGCTGGTATCGGCATTTCAGATTGATCGAGCGATCGCCACCCAGTACACCGATGGCGTGTTACCTTTTCGTTCATAGTCGACAATACTGACGAACAAGGCCGCTATTCGGCGAGTTTAGACCGATGCCCCGCCGTGCGTTTCCGATTGCGGAATTTGTTGTATTTTTGAACGAGATCTATGAATCCATCAGATATTGGGCAGGCTTACAATCAGATCACTCACGTCTGGCAGAGTGATGGCTTTAATATGAGCAATGGAATTGCGCAGCATGAGAGGGCAATCAAATTTGCTAAGAGCAAAGGTAAGGCGCTTGATATTGGCTGTGGCTGCACAGGCAGGTTCATAGATTTACTGCTGAGCAATGGCTTTCAGCCTGCTGGCATTGATGTCTCTAGCGAGATGATCCGGCTGGCAAAGCGTCGCCATCCGCTCATTGACCTCCGTCATGAGGACATCTGTAGCTGTGAACTTCCAGACAAGTATGACTTCAGGGCGCCTCGAAAAACCTCGGCACCTCTGTGATTGGTAAAATTGGATTGTCCTGATTTCGTTCTCTGCCACCAGCCATGAAGAAACGCACCGCCATCAAGACCGACCTGTTCGCCGACGAGCATCACCGCAAGAAGATCGACACGCTCGGAGATCCACTGGCCGAAATCGAGTCGTACATCGACTTCGGGGCGTTGGCGGCGGAAGTGGATCGGGTGGCGCCGCGTCCGGTGAGTCCGCAAGGCGGTCGTCCGCCGTATCCGACCGAGACGATGGTACGCATTCTGGTGTTGAAGCGGCTGTACAACCTGTCGGATGAACAGATGGAGTATCAGTTGCTTGACCGGATGAGCTACAAGCGCTTCTGCGGGTTGGCCAGCGCGATCAATATTCCGGATCGAACGACGATGTGGACGTTCGAGAATCGCATCGGTGAAGCCGGCGCGAAGGTCCTGTTCGACGGCGTGTCGGCCCAACTGCTCAAGCGCGGTTTCATCGCAGGGCAATCGCACCTTCATGTCATAACCCCAAGCAGCTCGGCGCGAAATTCGTCAATCGTCGCCGCCAGCATGCGCTTGGACTTGATGCTCGCCTTGCGCGTCGTGTTGAGCCGCAGCAGGTTCATCGCGATGTGACGAACGATGGCGAAATTGTTGGCGGCGTAGCCGCTGCGCACCCGTGATTGATCCTCGTTAAACTGCACATCCAGACACCAGTGAAGCCGATTCTCCACCTCCCAGTGACTGCGCACGGCCCGAGCGATGCGCTCGGCGTCGGCGGGCAGGCTGCTGATGTAGAAGACGCGCTCGGTGCTGGTGTGATCGCCCACGGTGCGAATGCGCTCGACCACCGCGAAACTGGCCATATCCAGCCAGTCCTCGGACTTGTAGAGGCGGTCGATCGCGGCGTAGGCGCGGCATCGGCGGATTTCGATGCGGCCGTGGTCCTTGATCATGGTCTCGTGGGTCGAACTCGGCGTCAGCGGCCCTCGCGGATCGATGTCGGCGAACAAGATCGAGTCGTGCAGGTTCGGATGGTTCTCCTTCACGCACAGCACGTAATGCGCGCCGCGCTCGCGGATCGTGCGGGCGATCTTCGTCTGGGTGCCCATCGCGTCGATCGTCACCACGCAGCCCTCGATCGCCAACTTGGCAAGCAGTTCGGGAATCGCGGTGATCTCGTTCGACTTCTCGGCGGTCGCCGTCTGGCCCAGCACGACGCCCATGCCCGCCGCAAACGCGCTCACCAGGTGCAACGGGCTGGCGTCGGTCCTGCCCTTGCCGCCCGAGCGCCGGCTCGTCTTGCCGTCGATCGCCACGACCGTATCCCCGGCCAGCGCCGGCACCACCATGCCCACCCAGCGCCGGAACGCGGACTCGAACTCGTCGGGCGCGATCAGGCCGAACACGCGTCCGATCGTGTCGTGAGACGGGATGCCATGCTCAAGCTTCATGAAGCCTCGCAACCAGTCGATCTTGGCCTCGGCCCACAACTCGATGTCGACGAAGTCGTCGACACCCGAGAGCACCGCGCACACCGCCACCGTCAGCAACTCGGCCAGGTCGTGGCGCGCATGCCGCGCGCTGCGCGGGTCGGAAATCGAGACGAACACCTGCGTCAGCGGCATGATGTTTCCTGCCTTCATGGGATGCCCAAAAAGGTAGGAAACTACACACTTTATGACAATGTGAACAGAGGTCTCGCAAGGTCATGAAAGTTAAAGAGTTATTGATTGGGGCTATGCGAAGTCGGTGCGATTGCCCTGGGTTTCATCGCCCGCGGTGGTCAGATCATCGACGCCACGCTGGTGCCCGCGCCCAAGCAACGCAACAGCCGTGAAGAGAACAAGCTCGTCAAGGAAGGGGCGATGCCGGCCGACTGGAAACCGGCCAAACGGCGCCAGAAAGACACCGATGCCACCTGGACCAAGAAGCACGGCAAGAGTCACTTCGGCTACAAGCTCTCGATCAACGTCGACAAGAAGTACAAGGTCATCCGCAAGATCGAGACGGGTACGGCCAGCATCCACGACAGCCAGCACTTCGAGAGCGTGTTCTACACCCTGAACACGAGCCGAGACGTCTATGCGGACCGGGGCTACACGTCCAAGGGGCGTGAAGACTGGTTGAAGGACAAGGGTTACCGGAACCAGATTCAGAGAAAGGGTACGCGCAACAAGCCGCTGTCTGAGTGTCAGCAAGGGCGTAACCATCGCATCGCCAAGACGCGCGCCCGTGTCGAGCACGTGTTCGCGGCCATCGATCAGATGGGTGGCAAGCTGATCCGCACGATCGGCCAGGCGCGAGCGAACTTTGCGATGACGATGATGGCCGCCTGCTACAACCTGAAGCGGCTGGTGTACTTCCAGAAGGCCGGAATCGAGGCTTTCTGACGCCCGAAATGGGCCGAATCGCCGATTTCCCGGGCGATTCGAAGAGAAAACGGAGCGACACCGCAGAGAAAAGCGGTGATTTGCCGGAGAAATTGAACCGAGTTCGGTCGCTGTCATTGTTTGGCGGCGGGATTCAACGAAAACCTCGCGTTATTCGAGGTGCCCTTCATTACGGCATGGGATAGCATTTGGCACATTCCGCTCGCCGAGCAGGTGAATGTTATTACTAAAATAGTTGGTGGTCTTAACGTTGGTGGCGTTTTTATATTCTATTTTGGCGGTACTCAAGAGCCAGGTGATCAACAGAGTACGCACATGGGGCCGGAGGTTTACTACTCGTCTCTTGGTGTAAATGGCTTCCTGAAGATATTCATGAATTTAGGATGCATAATAAGACACCTGGAGTTCGATCAGTATCCTGAGTTACACACATATCTGATCGTGGAAAAGACCTGACAGCCTTTCCAAAAAAGTCCGCTTCGCTCACGGGGACGGACTATGGGTCGTCACAAAAAAAGTTGGGGTTATCAGTAGCCGAGTCGCAGTCGTGCTATTTGCAGCTGGACATCTTCAGCCCGACACGCGACGCGGCTTCGCCCTACGCTGCGACACCGATCATCGGCGCGATAATCCCACCATGCTCAAAACGCTCTTCGTCTTCGATCGCTCAGAAGCGGTCTCCGCCTGGTCCGCGATCGACGATCGTGTGATGGGGGGTGTGTCGCGCAGCGCCCTTCGTTTCGATCCGGCCGGCCATGCCGTGTTCAGCGGGCAGGTTGCGCCCGACAACAATGGCGGTTTCGCCTCGGTGCGCGCGTCGGTCACGCCGCTGCCGGCAGGGGGCATCGACGCCATTGAATTCGTCGTGCGCGGGGATGGCCGCCGCTACAAGCTCAACCTGCGCATCGATCGCGGCTTCGACGGTGTCAATTACCAAGCCGGCTGGGTGACGCCGGCCGGTATCTGGACCCGGCTCGCATTGCCCCTGGCTGACTTCCGGCCCACCTGGCGCGGGCGCGCGGTGGCCGACGCGCCGGCGCTGCGCAGTGCGAGTATCGAGCAGGTGGGGCTGATGATCGCCGATGGCCAGTTCGGGGGCTTCGAGCTGGCCATCCAGGGGATCTGGGCGGCCGGCCGGGGGGGTGCTCAGTTGTGACACAGTCGGCCGCCGCGCCGCGGTGGGGGTGTGCCAGAGTTGAACGCTGCTGCGTGGCATTGGGCTGGGGCCTGGGGCGCGAGCTTGCCTTGGCGGCGGTCTGCGCCTGCCCGAGCGGGCTGGCATATCGCTTGCATGATGCGTGCGCATGAGTACGACGACCGAAACGATTCCATTCGCAGTCATGTCCGCGGCCGGCGTGCAGCCCCGGGACTGGACTTGCCCGTTCTGCAGCCTGCTGTGCGATGGCTTGGCGCTCGCGCCCGGGCCCGTGCTGCAGCTTCGCGGCGGGGATTGTGCGCGTGCGCGGGCGGGGCTGGCGGCTTTCGATCATCCGGCGGCCGCGGCGTCCTGCGTCGATGGCGTGCCGCGGGGGCTGGATGCGGCGCTCGACGCGGCGGCGGCGCGGCTTGCGGCGGCGCGCTTGCCGCTGTTCGGCGGCCTGGCCACCGATGTGCAGGGCATGCGCGCGCTGTATCGCCTGGCCAACGTGCGCGGCGCCATCCTCGACCATGCCCACGGCGAGGCCATGATGCCCGCGCTGCGCATGTTGCAGGACCGTGGGCAGATGTTCACCACGCTGGCCGAGATCCGCAACCGCGCCGATCTGATCGTGTGCGTCGGCACCGATGCGCGGTCGAGCCATCCCGAGTTCTTCCGCCGCTGCGCGCCGGCCGCGGGGCGCGAGGCCGGCGGCCGGGTGGTGTTCCTGGGCGCAGGCGGGGGCACGCCTGGGGCTGCGGAGATCCCGTGGGCGAGCGCGGTCGATGCGCTGTGCGCCGAGGGCGACATCTTCGACACCGTGGCGACCCTGGCGGCGCTGGTCGACAGCCGCCGCCTTGCGGCCGTACCCGCTGCGCTCGCTGAACTTGCCGACGCCATGCGCGCCGCGCGCTACTGCGTGCTGGTGTGGGAGCCGGCCCGCCTGGCGCAGCATGGCGCGCTGGTGGGCGAAGCCCTGCTGCGCCTGCTGATGAACCTCAACCGCAAGACCCGCGCCGGGGCCTTCACGCTCGGCGGCAACGACGGTGCGCAGACCGCGAATGCGGCGATGAGCTGGCTGTCCGGCCTGCCGCTGCGCTCGCGCGTGGGGCCGCAGGGCGTCGATCACGATCCCTTGCAGTACGCCACTGCCCGCCTGCTCGACGAGCGCGCGGTCGACCTGTTGCTATGGGTGGCGAGCTTCACGCCGGATCTTCCGCCGCCGCCGGCTGCGCTGCCGCGCATCGTGCTCGGCCATCCGGCGCTCGCCGCCGGCTGCGCGCAGCCGGGCACGGTGTTCATCCCGGTGGCGACGCCGGGCATCAACGCCGACGGCCATCTGCTGCGCGCCGACAGCGTGGTGTCGCTGCCACTGCATGGCGTGCGCGACGACGGCCTGGCGACCGTGGCCGAGGTGGCGCAGGCGCTGGTCGCGCGCCTTGCGAGCGGCGCGGCGGCGAAGGAGGGCGCGCGATGACGACGATCAGGCTCAAGGGCGGTCGCGTCTACGACCCCGCCAACGGCGTCGATGGCGAGGTGCGCGACATCGGCATCCGCGACGGCCGCATTGTTGCGCTGCATGCGCAGGACAAGGTGGATGCGGAGTACAACCTGACCGGCTGCGTCGTGATGGCCGGGGGCATCGACCTCCATACCCACATCGGCGGCGGCAAGGTCAACCTCGCGCGCATGATGCTGCCCGAAGACCACCGTCTGAACCGGCCGCGCGACTCGCTGCTGGAGCTCGCCTCCAACGGTTGCTGCACGCCGGGCACGCTCGAGACCGGCTACCGCTATGCGCAGATGGGCTACACCGCGGCCTTCGAGCCGGCGATGCTGGCCAGCAACGCGCGCCAGGCCCACATGGAGATGGGCGACACGCCGATCCTGGACCACGGCGCCTACGTGATGCTGGGCAACGAGGAGCTCTTCCTCGAGATGCTGGCGCGCGGCGAGGACCCGCAGCGCATCCGCGACTACGTCGGCTGGGCGATCGGCGCCAGCAAGGCCATGGGCGTCAAGGTGGTGAACCCGGGCGGCATCTCGGCCTTCAAGTTCAACCAACGCAAGCTCGACGTCGACGAGGACCATGTGCATTGGCAGGTGACGCCGCGCCAGGTGGTGCACAGCCTGGCGCGCGCGCTGTCCGAGCTGGGCGTGCCGCATCCGCTGCACATCCACGCCAGCAACCTCGGCGTGGCGGGCAACATCGAATCGACGCTTGCCACCATCGACGCGCTCGAAGGCCTGCCCGGCCACCTGACCCACATCCAGTTCCACAGCTACGGCCGGGAAGGGCCGAAGAAGTTTTCCTCGGCGGCGCGCCAACTCGTCGAGCGCGTCAACGCCGCGCCCAACGTCAGCATCGACGTCGGCCAGATCATCTTCGGCCAGACCGTTACCGCCTCGGGCGACACCATGCGCCAGTTCGCCAACGCCGAGCTCGGCAACCCGCGCAAGTACGTCGGCGGTGACATCGAGTGCGATGCCGGCTGCGGCGTGGTGCCTTTCCGCTACCGCGAACAGAGCTATGTGAACGCGCTGCAGTGGGCGATCGGGCTGGAGATTTTCCTGCTCATGGACGACCCCTGGCGGGTGGTGCTGACCACCGACCACCCCAACGGCGGCCCCTTCACCAGCTACCCGCACCTGATCAAGCTGCTGATGGACAAGCGCTTCCGCGACGAACAGCTCGCCCGCCTGCACCCCGACGTGGCGGCGATGGCGGACCTGCGCGAGATCCGCCGCGAGCTCTCGCTGTACGAGATTGCGATCATGACCCGTGCCGCGCCCGCGCGGCTGCTGGGACTGACCGACCGTGGCCAGCTCGGCATCGGCGCTGCGGCCGACATTGCGGTGTATCGCGAGGAGGCCGACCGCGAGGCGATGTTCGTCACCCCCGAATACGTCTTCAAGGACGGGCTGCTCGTCGCGCGCAAGGGCCGCATCGAGGCGGTGCCGGTGGGCGGCACCCACTTCGTCGAGGCCGACTACGACCCGGCGATCGAGAAGACGGTCGAAGCCTGGGCCGATCGCCACGCCAGCATCAGCTACCGCCACATGAAGATCGGCACCGACGAGCTGTGCTCGTGCAGCAACGGCGGCGCGCTGCTGGCGTGCAAGGTGCACGGACGCGGGAGGCCACTGTGAGCAGCCTGCCGCAGGAGACGACAAGCGCGATGAAGATGGCGCCCAACAGCGTGACGCGCAACGGCGTGACGATAGACGACACCTTCGCCGAGGCCTTCCCGATGAAGGCCACAAGGGTGCTGATCACCGCCCACAACGAGACCTGGGCGCGCCATGCGGCAGTCGCCATGACCGGCTTCGCCACCTCGGTGATCGCCTGCGGCTGCGAGGCCGGCATCGAGCGCATGCTGGGCGCGGACGAGACGCCGGACGGCCGGCCAGGCGCGTCGGTGCTGCTGTTCTCGATGTCGGGCAAGGAGCTCGCCAAGCAGCTCGAGCGTCGCGTCGGCCAGTGCGTGCTGACTTGCCCGACCACGGCGATCTACGCCGGACTGGAGCTTGGCCAGGATCAAGGCGAAGCGATCGCGCTTGGCAGGAATCTGCGCTTCTTCGGCGACGGCTGGCAGATCTCCAAGATGATCGACGGCAGGCGCTACTGGCGGGTGCCGGTGATGGATGGCGAGTTCGTCGCCGAGGAGACCACGGCCATGGTGAAGGCGGTGGGCGGCGGCAACCTGCTGCTGCTGGCGCGCGACACCGATGCCGCGCTCGCCGGCGCCGAGGCTGCGGTGGAGGCGATGCGCGCGGTGCGCGGCGCGATCATGCCCTTCCCCGGCGGCGTGGTGCGTTCCGGCTCCAAGGTGGGCAGCAAGTACGCCACGCTGATGGCCTCGACCAACGACGCTTTCTGTCCCGCGCTGACCCCGCTCGCCAGGCGCAGCGAGCTCGACGCCGACACGCGCTGCGTGATGGAGATCGTCATCGATGGCTTGACCGAGGCCGATGTCTCCGCCGCCATGCGTGCGGGCATCGCGGCCATCGTCGCGCGCGGCGCGGCGGCCGGGGTGACGCGAATTTCCGCCGGCAACTACGGCGGCAAGCTCGGGCCCTTCCACTTCCATCTGCACACGCTGATCGGGGAGGGCGCGGCATGAGCGCGACACCAGGCTGGTGCCTGCGCCTCAAGGTGCAGCCCGAATTCCGCGTCGACTTCGGTGGTGTGCTGCCGCTGCGGCTGGCGGCGATGACGGCCGACGAGATTGCGCGCCTGCCGCTGCGCCACGGCAACGACATGCGGGCCATGGGGGCGCTGTTCGACATCATGCCGGTCGAAGGCGCAGCCGCTGCAGTGCCGGGCGGGCAGGCCGAGCCGGGGCCGCAGCTGCGCCTAGAGGGTGACCTGTCGCGCGTCGACGCCATTGGCCAGGGCCTGGAGGGGGGCATGCTGCGCGTCGACGGTGACGTCGGCGACCGCCTGGGGCTGGCCATGCGTGGCGGCGAGATCCGCGTGCGCGGCAGGGCTGGCGAGCTCGCCGGCTGCGAGATGGCAGGCGGGCGGATCGAGGTGGCGGGCGATGTCGGCGACCTCGCCGCCGCTGCGCGGCCCGGCAGCATGGACGGCATGCGTGGCGGCACGCTCATCGTGCACGGCAACGTGGGCGCACGCTGTGGCGATCGCATGCGGCGCGGCACGGTGGTGCTGCATGGCGACGCCGGCGACTTCCTGGCCTCGCGCATGGTCGCCGGCACGATCGCGGTCGCCGGCCGGGTAGGCGCACACTGCGGCTATGGCATGCGGCGCGGGACGCTGGTGTTTGCCGGCCCGCAGCCTCCGACACCGCCGACCTTCGTCGCGACGCAGCACGATATCGCCGTGTTCTGGGCCTTGCTGCGGCGCAGTCTGGCCTATCATGGCGGCCTCTTCGCCAGCCTGCCGGCGCCTGCGCCGCGCCGCCTGGTCGGCGACCTGGCGGTCGACGGCAAGGGCGAATGGCTGCTGCCGGGCCGCGGTTGATCCACCGTATTTCGATTGTCCCCAACAACCCCGTACGGAGACCCCATGAGCAAGCGCTACGTATTCCATGCCGGCGAAGCCACGGTGCTCGCTGCCGAAGGCCAGTTCACCGACGCCATGCCCGAGATCCTGATCGGGCGTACCGATGGCCCGGTCGGCCAGGCCTTCGCCAACATGATGGCGCAGAGCAAGGGCCACACCGCCATGTTCGCGATCCGCGCCTGTAACCAGATGGTGCGTCCGGTTACCATCACGGTGCCCAAGGTCACGCTCAAGGACTCGGCCAACATCGAGCTCTTCGGCGGCGTGGTGCAGTCGGCCACCGCCGATGCGGTGCTCGACTGCGTGATCGAGGGCATCATCCCGCGCGCTGTGGCCGACGAGCTGTGCATCATCAGCCTGGTGTGGATCGACCCGCGCTGCGCCAAGGACCCGAACCTGGACAAGAAGGACATGTACCGCACCAACTACGAGGCGACCAAGCTGGCGATCCGGCGTGCGCTCGACGAGCAGCCGAGCCTCGACGAGCTGATCGCCAACCGCCACACCATCAAGCACGACATGGACGACTGGAGCTGAGGCGCCCGCCATGACCTGCTTTGCCCTGCTCGACGACTGCCACGCCACCGCCACCGCGCCCACCAGCCGGCTGTACACCGGCTTCGTGCGCGAGCACCGCTGCGACGACCCCGCCACGCTGGACGCGGTGTGGGCGGCGGCCGACCGCGACCTGCGTGCCGGCCTGCATGCCGTGGTGCTGGCCGACTACGAGTGGGGCGCGCGCCTGCTGCAGGCCGGCCACGAACGGCTCGCGCCCGCCGACGGCGGCAGCCTGCGCGTGCTGATGTTCGCCGAGCTGCAGCTGCTCGGCGTCGACGCCGTCGATGCCTGGCTGCTTGCGCGCGAGCAGGACGAGACCGGAGCCAGCCATGGCAACGATGGCCGCGCGCCGGCGCCCGCGGGCGTGCTCGATATCCGTCCCTCGGTCGACCACGACGCCTTCTGCGCTGCGATCGCGCGCATCCACGCTGCCATCGGCGAGGGCGAGACCTACCAGGTCAATTACACCTACAGGCTGGACTTCCGCACCTTCGGTGCGCCGGTGAGCCTTTACCGCCGGCTGCGCGCCCGCCAGGCCGTGGCCTTTGGCGCCTTCATCGCGCTGCCGCCGGGCACGGCCGGGCCCGACTACGTGCTGTCGTGCTCGCCCGAACTCTTCCTGCGCAACCGGGGCGGGTGCCTGTCGGCGCGGCCGATGAAGGGCACCGCGCCGCGTGCGCGCGAGGCCGAGGGCGACAGCGAGATTGCCCGCATGCTCGCCGGTGACACCAAGAACCGCGCCGAGAACCTGATGATCGTCGATCTGCTGCGCAATGATCTCGGCCGCATCGCGCGCACGGGCAGCGTGCGTGTGCCGGCGCTGTTTTCGGTCGAGGCCTACCCGACCGTGTTCCAGATGACCTCCACCATCGAGGCCGAGCTCCCCGACGACACCGGCTTCCCCGCGCTGCTGCGCGCGCTCTTCCCCTGCGGTTCGATCACCGGCGCGCCCAAGCACCGCACCATGCAGATCATCGCCGAGCTGGAGGACACCGCGCGCGGGCTGTACACCGGCAGCATCGGCTGGATCGACGCGCCGACGCGTCCGCACCAGGCCTGTGGCGATTTCTGCCTGTCGGTGGCGATTCGCACGCTGACGCTGCAGCGGCGCGCCGACGCGGCCCAGGGCGCCGGCTGGGACGGCCGCATGGGCGTAGGCGCGGGCATCGTCATCGATAGCCAGGCGGAGGAGGAGTTCGAGGAGTGCGCGCTCAAGGCGCGCTTCCTGACCGGGCTGGACCCGGGCGTCGGCCTGTTCGAGACCCTGTACGCGACGCGCGAGGATGGCATCCGCAATGTCGAGCGCCACCTTGCCCGCCTGGCTGCGAGTGCGGCGGCGCTCGGCTTTGCCTGCCCGCGGGCGGCGATCGTGGCTGCGCTGCGCCAGCAGGTGGCGGGGCTTGCGCCCGGCCAGCCCAGCCGAATACGGCTGGCACTGCACAAGGACGGCCGCTTCGAGATCGTGGTGGCACCGCTCGAGGCGCTGCCGCCTGGGCCGGTCGAGGTGTTGATCGCAGCCGCACCCATCGGGGACGTACATGGCCTGCTCGCCCACAAGACGACGCTGCGCGCGCGCTACGACGCGGGCATCCGCGCCGCGCAGGCCCGTGGCGCCTTCGATACGCTGTTCTTCGACGCCGACGGCTGCTTGACCGAGGGCGGACGCAGCAACGTCTTCCTGCGCATCGATGGCGAATGGCTCACCCCGCCCGCCGGGCGCGGCGTGCTGCCGGGCACCATGCGCGCCGCCGTGCTCGACGACCCCGAGTGGGCCGCGCGCGAACAGCCGCTGCGCGTGGAGGACCTGCTGCGTGCCGAGCGCATCGTGCTCACCAATGCGCTGCGCGGCACGCTCGATGCGTGCCTGGCGGCGGGCGAGGCCGAGCGCTGGCGAGCCCGGCAGACGACCGCGGCAGCGGATGGCGCCAAGTACCACGCGCGTGCGGACCGTGGCTGAAGGGCGCGCGCAGCGCGCACGCGGGGAGCATGACCACGAGGCCGCCGACCGCGGAGCGCCCGGTCGCAGCGCGTTCGACCTCGCTCTGTTCGATCTCGACTTCACCCTCATCCCGTCGGACAGCGGCTTGCGCTGGGCGCGCTTCATGGTGGCGGAGGGCGTGCTGCCGGGCGGCAGCGACGAGGCCTACCTGAACGTGTGCCGAAGCTACGTCGCCGGCCGGATCGACATCGAGACACTGCATGCCTTCGCCGCGCGCACGCTGCTGGCCGTGGACGCGGATGCGATTCCCGGCCTGCAGGCACGCTTCGAGGCGGCGGTGCGCGCCGAACTGCCGGCGGCGGCGCGCGACCTGGTGGCGCAGCACCTCGAGGCCGGCGCGCTGTGCTGCATCGTCACCACGACCAATGAGATCGTGGCGCGTCCCTACGCCCGCGCCTTCGGTATCCCCAACCTGCTGGCGAGTGTGCCGGCATGCGAGGACGGTCGCTTCTGCGGGGCCTACGTCGGCGCGCTGTGCCATGGCGCAGGCAAGGTCGCGCGCGTGGAAGACTGGTTGCGCGGCAGTGCGGCGCAGGGGGGCGTATCGCGTCCGCGGCGCAGCATTTTCTATTCGGACTCGGCCAGCGACCTGCCCTTGCTGGAGTGGGCGGACGAGGCGGTGGCGGTCCGCCCCGATGCCCGTCTGCGCGCCCACGCCGAACTGCGCGGCTGGCGCATCATCGACGCGCCAGCCTGAGCCGCAGGTTCAGAAGAACTGCGCCACGAGCATGAAGTGCAGCTCGTGGCGACCATCCTCTCCAGGCACGCGGTTGAAGGCGCGCGCATAGGTGAGGCGGGCGTCGACGCGCTCGCCAAGTGCGGCGCGCACGCCCCAGCCGGCGCTGCCGAGGTGGCGGTGGCGCGGCTCGCTGGAGCTGGGCGCCCGGTAGGGCGTCACCCGGCCGTGGTCGGCAAAGAAGAAGCCGGTGGCGCGCAGGGCAGGGCGATTGCCCTCGGCGGCGAGCGCGATGAGCGGGTGATGTAGCTCCAGGTTGGCGATGAAGCCGCGGTCGCCCGACCAGGCGCCGGACTTGTAGCCGCGCACGCTGTATTCGCCGCCGAGCTGCAACTGCTCGCCCGAAGGCAGCGGCCCGTCGCTGCTGTGCTGGTAGTTCAGGCTGCCCTGCAAGGACCAGTTGGGCGTGATGGCCTGGATGCGGCGCAGGAAGGCGCGGCCGAGCGTGTAGTGCTCGCGCTCGAAGCCGCGCGCGCGCCCGGCGCTCAGGTGGTAGGTCGCGATCCAGTAGCCGTGGTCGTCGGCGGCCTGGTGCTCGATCCCCACGCTGCCGTCGCGGGTGCGCGTCTTCTGCAGGAAGACGTCGCTGATCCAGTTCTTGGTCTCGCGGTGCTTGGTGCCGATGACGAGGTCGGTGCGCGAGCGCTCGCCGAGATGAACAGGCTGGCGCAAGGCGGCGACGAAGCCGGCGGAGCGGCCGGTGATGTCGAGTTCGCGCAGCGGCCCCTTCTTGATCTCGACCTCGTCGCTGTAGGCCGCCACGCTCAGCCTGCCGCCGCTGGCGTTGACCGGGAAGGCGTAGCCGAGCGAGTAGCTTTCCTGCCCGCTGGCCCGGACGAAGCCCAGGCTGAGCTCATCGCGAAAACCGAGCAGGCTGCGGTTGGTGTATTGCACACCGGAGCGCCACAGGCCCGAGCCTTCGCTGCCGCCATTGTCGAGGGTCAGGCGCAGCAGGTGGCGCGGGGGCTCCTCGACCAGGATGCGCAGGTCCGAGGTGCCGAAGCGCGTGCCGGCGGCCAGCTCCGCGCGCAGCTGCGCGTCCTGGGTACGGTTGAAGCGGCGCAGGTCCTGCTCCAGCACGGGCAGGTCGACGAGCGCGCCCGGGGTTAGGCCGATGCGGCGGGTGATGAAGGCTGCATCGGTGCTGCTGTTGCCGTCCACGCCGATGTCGCCGACGCGACCCTCGACCAGGCGGATGTCGACCACACCGTCGGAGACGTCCTGCGGCGGGATGACGGCGCGTGCGGTGACGATCCTGCGTTCGCGGTAGTGCGCGTTGATGCGGTCGACCAGTTCGAGCAGGTCGGCGAAAGCGATCTCGCGGCCGACATAGGGGGCCGCCAGTTCAGCCAGTTCGGCCTCGGTGAGGATCTCCGAGGGCGTGAAGCGGATCTCACCGACGGCGAAGCGCACCGGGGGTGCAGCCGGGCGCGGGGCTTCGGGCGGTAAGGTCTCGCGCACCGGGTCGGTGACCTCCTGGCGCTGGAGTTGCTCGAGCTGCCGCCTGCGCTCGTCCTCGTCGATGCGGCGCTGCTGCAGGGCGCCGGGGTCCGCTTGAGGCGGCAGGATCTGCGCCAGGGCAGGCGACACCCAGAGCGTTGCTGCCAGGATCAGCACGGGTTTCATGGCTGCGAGTTCTCCACAGGATGGCATTTGTCGGTGCAGCTTCATTGCGTCTCCGTGTCAGTCGCGACCGCGTTGGCGTCGACGCTGACCAGGCTTTCTTCCTCATCCTCGCGCGGTGCCCCTGCAGCGGGCGGCGCGAGATGGAACTCGGCCAGTACGCGCTCGGTGTATTCGACCACGCTCAGCTGCGGACCGTCGGGGCCGAGCACCTCGTGCGAGGCACGGCGGTCGATCACGAAGCTGTCGGTGGCGATCAGGTTGCGGTCAAGCTTGAGGGCGAAGGCCGGGCCGCCGGAGTAGAGCTGCGCATCGTAGCCCTGCAGGCGGAAGTCGTGCTGGTCGATCAGCAGGCGGGTCTGCGGATTGGTGACGACGACGCGGTCGCCGACCTGGAACTGATCCACCTGCAGCGTGCCGACCGGTATGTCGATCCTGCCCGTGAGGGCGGCGATGCGGTCGAAGTGGAAGCCGCCCAGCCCGCTCAGCGTCAGGTCCATGGCCGAGGCCATCCCGCCGCCGTAGCCGCCGATCGCGCCGAAGATGGGGGCGCTACCGCTGGCGAAGACCTGGGCGACGATACGGTCTGCACTCAGACGCAGGTCGCGACCGACTTCGAGGCGATCGACATCGATGCTGTCGCGTGCGCCGATCGAGACCTCCGTCGCCCGCAGTTCGCCGATGCCGACACTGCCTGAAGGGACGTCGACATCGAGGCTGCGGGCGTCGATCGAACCGATATCGGCGTCTCCATTCATGGCGCTGAGCTCGACGTCGCGTCCGCTGATGGCGCCCACGCGCAGGTCGCCGTCATCGGCAGCGAGCTTCACGTCTTCGCTCAGGCTCGTGACCGACTGGGCGCTGATCGAGCCGGCGGCGCGGATGTCGATTTCGCGCTCGGCGTGTACGTCGCCCATGATCAGGGAGCCCGGCGAGTCGATGTGGATGAGCCCGCCCGCACTGGCGTTGAAGTTGAGTACGTCGATGTCGAGCGGGTTGCCGCCGATCTGGCCACCCGCACGGATGGTGAGCGTCGCCCCGGGGGCGGTGTTGGCGATGATGTCCAGACGGGTGTCGCCGCCGTCATACACGCTGCCGCCGGCGGTGATCAGGATCGCGCTCTCGGTGGGGTTGCCGGTGAAGATGCCGGTGATGACGGCGTCGCCATCGGTGCGCAGGTCGATCGTGCCGACATCGACGCGCATCTGCGCTGCGTGGATGCCGTCGCCAGCGTCCTGCATGAGCAGGTCGCGTGCCTTCAGGAACACGCCCAGCGTCGTCGCATGCACGTCGGCGAACGGGGTCAGCACCATCTGCGCGCCGGCGACGAGGCTGATCGGGCCCGGGCCGCTGACGCGGCCGTCGATGAACATGAAGGTGGCCGAGGACAGCGCGACCGCGTCGCCCGAGCGCACGGCGCCGATGTTGAAGAACTTGCCGAGCGTGCCGTTGAGATGGACGCCGTTGCCGAAGCCCTCCGTGCTTGCAGAGATGCGGCCATCTTCGTCGGAGAGCGCGACGTCGAGCGGGTTGTCCGCGCTGCCGATCTCGCCGCCGCTGGCGTTGAGACTGACGTTGCGGGCCAGGATGTTGAGATCGGGGTCGAGCGGGTTTTCGGTGAGCTGGAAGTCCAGGATCGAGCCTGAAGCGTCCAGGCGCACGTCGCCGATCGAGAACACGGTGTCGACGAACAGGCCGGACGATGCCGCCAGCCAGATGTCGGAGCCGGCGCGTGCGATCAGTCCGGCACCGTCGCTGAGCTGGATGCCGAGCGGCGTCAGGAACAGCTTGTCGCCGTCGAGGGTGCCGCCGATGCCTCCGCTGGCCGCCTCGAGAATGATGCGTCCGCCACTGTTGATGTGGACTGCGCTGGCGCCGGAGTCGATGCCATGCAATGCGCCGGCGACCTTGATGCGGACCTCGTCGCCGGCGCTGACCTGGCCGATGCGCAGGCTGCCCTCGGAGCCGATGAAGACCTTGCCGGCGGCGGTGGCGTGGAGCGTGGCGGGATCGTCCGGGTCGCGGTTGGCGACGTTGAGCGGTTGCGGCTGGCGGATGGTGACGAAGCGCGGGTTGTCCTCGTCGTCCACGATCGCGTCACCGCGTTCCACTGCGGCGAGTGCTGCCTTTTGCGCCTTGGTCAGGGTGTCGATGCCCGCGATGGTGTCGATGACCTGGTCCGGGCCGTAGCGGCCGATGTCGTCGCCGGCGACCAGGGTGACCGTGCGGCCGACGACATTGGGTGCCTTGATGGTGGTGACAGTGTCGGTGATCTCCTTGAGCAGCCCGGCGCCGACCGATAGCAGCAATTGTGCGTCGGTCCATTCAGAGCCGCGGGTGATCGCGGTGATCTCCTCCGCGCTGAGGCGGCTGCGGTAGTCGAAGTCCTCGTCGAAGGTGCTGGTGTAGCTGCCCACCTCCTCGTGCAGGGCGCGGTATTGCTGGGTGCGCTTGTCGGCGAAGGCGGCGATGTCGGCCGCGTCCATGCCGGTGTCGCGCAAGGCCTGCTCCTCGGTGGCGGTCAGCGCGTATTCGAACGTCGGGTCGTAGCTGGCTCCGCCATCGGCCTGGCGGACGCGGAACTGCCAGTACAGCCGGTAGTTGTTGCTGCGTCCGTTGGCGTAGGCTTCGACCGCTTCCTGCGCCTTGGCGTCGGAGCCGCGCGCAGCGCCGGTGATGGGGTCGTTCGGCTGCTGGCGCAGGCGCATTTCGTCCCACAGCGCAGCGAGCTCGTCCTCCGTGCGGGTGTCGACCGTGGCGAAGGGGTTGTTGTCGATCACGCTGCCGGTGGTGGTGATGCGTACGTCACCGCCGAGCGATTCCACGCCCACCACCAGCAGGTCGCCGGTGTAGATGTGCGCGGCCAGCGGATCGGCCAGGTTGGCGATGTTGATGTCGCCGCGCGCCTGTGCCGAGAGGCCGTGGCGGGCGAGCACGGCGGCGTCCTCGCTCGTCGTGTAGCCGCTGCGGATGCGCAGCGGATCGCCGCCCAGTGCGTCGAGACGGCCGATGCTGCCGTTGGCGCTGCTGAGGTCGATGCGGCGGGCCTGCACGAGGGCGCTCGCGTCGCGGCCGACGATGTCGCCCGCAGACTCGAGGACCACCTTGTCGGTCGCTGCCGAGCCGATGGTGCCGACCCTGAGGTCGCCGATCGTCTGCTCGAGGTAGATCGACCCGCTCGTGGTGCCGGCATTGACGACGCCGCCCTCGGACTGGCGGATGCGCAGGGCCTGGTCGGGTGTGCCGTCCGCGTGCAGGCGGCCGATCCCGGTGCCCGCCGACAGGTCGATACTGTGTCCGCCCAATACCGCGGACGGCCCGTTCTGGGTCAGGCTGCCGGCGCTGCTGACCATGGTGTTGCCACCGCGGTTGTTGACGCTGCCGTTGAACACGACGTCGCCGACCGAACTGATGTCGACGCGTCCCTCGTCGAAGCCGATGTACTCGATGCCGATGCGGTAGTCGCCGCGCACGCTGTCGGTGGTGGTGTACTTCTTGCCGGTGGTGACGCTGAACTCCTGGTAGTAGCGCGCCGAGATGCACAGCGACCACCAGTTGCACTCGCGCCAGCTACGGCCCGGCGTGAGCACGCTGCTGACCGTCTCTTCCTGCGTGCGCGGGCCGCCGGGGAGGTAGTGGTAGTCGGCCGCCGGATCGACGACGAGGAAGGCGTCGGTGAGCAGCGGGTCCTTGGTGCGCTCGATCGAGCGCAGGCGATAGCCGTCGAGCGCCACCGAACTGAGGATCGCGGTGCCGAACCAGCCGGTCTGCGAGTAACGGTACTCGTCGATGCGTACCTCGTCGTAGCCGGTGGTGACCACGTAGCGCAGGCCGCTGACCGGGTCGTACCACTGGGTGCCGGTGCGCGCCTCGCCGTCCGCGCGGGTGCGCGAAACCGGCTCGCTCAGGATCGGTGCCCCGGTCGCCGGGTCGATGCCGCGGATGTCGGTGATGTTGATGCGCCCCTTCACCCCGAGGCCGGCATCGAGTGTGTTGACCAGCAGGGTCTTGCCGGTCTCGTTGTCGATCTTGATGCGGCCGTAGCCGTCGAGCACGCGCAGGCGGCCGCCGCCCGACTGGCTGGTGCTGAAGATCTGGCCGAAGAGCTCGATGTAGCCGCCCTGCACCTGCACACCCGACAGCTCGAGCCTGTCGTGCAGCGCGTTGTAGCGCACCGTGATCGACTCCCAGGCGTCCCACTCGGCGCTGCCGAGCCCGGCGACCGTGGCGCCGCTGACCGTGTAGTACTCGCTGCCGGTGCTGGTCCGGCCCTCGAGAACCTGCAAGGCGTAGTCGTCGCGCGCGTCGGCGAAGCTGCCGGTGCCGCCGCCGGGCAGGCTCACGGTGGCGCCTTCGGGGATGCGTACGCCCCATTCGGCGATGCCGCTCTGGATGGTGCCGTTGATGTTGAGGTAGCGCGCCGCGATCAGCACGCTGCCATTGGCGATGATGCCGCCCACCGGCTCCGTCGCTGGGCGTTCGATGCTGTCTACGTTGGCCGGGAAGGGGTCGGTTGGGACGCCCGGGATGACCTTCAGCGGTTCGCCCGCGGCGTGCCAGGCGCCGTCGGTGTAGCTCTGCACGAAGTCGCCGTTGCGTGTCTTGACCTCGACACGGTCGGCGCGGATGGTCGCGGTTTCGACCGGTGTGACCAGGCTGCCGTCCGGCTTGCGCTTCTGTTCGAGGCGGATGCTGCCGGCGGCGCTGTCGATCTTGACCAGGCCGCGCAGGTTGCTGATGTCGCCGCGCAGGATGATGTCGGGTGCGAGCGGGCGGATGCCGTCGTCGCGCATCGCCTCCTTCTCGGCTTCGCTGATGTCGAGCGGCGAGAACAGGCTCTTCACCAGGATCACCGGCTCGCCGGCGCCGCTCGTCTCCGCGGTCGTGATCGACGAGAAGGCGGCCGTGCCCGCGCCGCGGTTGATGCGAGCGATGTCGGCGTTGGCGTTGACCTCGACGCCATTGAAGAACAACTTGCCGCCTTCATTCGGTGCGATCGTCATGTTGCCGAGGATGAGGACATTCGGCCCGTAGTTGGTGATGGTGATGCTGGCGTCGCCCGGGGCGTCGAGCACGCCGGTTCCGGTCAGGCGGTTGCCGCGCACGTCGATGTTGCCGAGCTTGGCCACGCTGTCGCTGATCTTGAGTACGCGCGCGATCGGGCCAGCCAGGGGTACGTTGCTGAACGCCCCGGCGGTGATGTCGCGGTCGAGATCCGTGATCTGCGCGTTGAGGTCGGTCAACCTGGCATCCAGGTTGGGGTAGGCTGCGACGATGCTGCCCAGTTCCGCGGGGATGTCGACGTCGCGCCGCGTCTCCTTGGTCGTGATCAGCCCTTCGCGAACGGCGATCTGGCCTTCGCGGTCGGTGATCAGGCCGTTCAGCCGGGTAATCTCGGCTGCGTCGTCGGTGTCGTCGGGGTCCAGGCCAACCAGGTCGGCCCTGAATCCGGTGATCTCGGTGTTCAGGCTGGTGATCTGAGCCTCGAGAGCGGTGATCTCGGCCGGAATCGCCGCGAGCTCAGTGTTCAGGGCGCTGCGTCGATCGACCTGGGCGTTCAGCTCGGTGCGTGTGCCCTGCATCGCGCTGAGCGATTGCTGGGCGACTGCGAGCGGGCTTTCCGGCGGCACGCTGCTGAAACCCGGCTGGCTGGGGTCGCGTGGGAAGCCCATCTCGTCGAGCTTGCGTTCGAGGAAGCGGACTTCGGAGCGGTAGGCTTCGGCGGCGATTGCCGCGTCCGAGCTGGGGTTGCCCACCGAGTACTGGCGGATGAGCTCCTCGAGCATCGCGATGCGGTCGAGGATGTCGGTTGCCAGGCCGATGAAGTCGCGGTCGAGCACCGAGATCCCGTCGGTATGGGTTTCGCTGCCGTCGAGCGCAATGGTCAGCCACTGTTCGCGATTGATGCCGACCTCCACGCGGCCGTCGACATGCACGCTGCTGTCCTGGTTGACCACCGAGCGCCCGGTGCGGGTCTCGAAGCTGACGTCGTCGCCGCCGAAGAGGTTGCTGAACCAGCTCGCGATCGCCGCCAGGGTCTCGCGGTAGATGTCCTTGCCGATGCCCACGCCCGAGGCGGTGTTCGAGCCGCGGTCGGCATGCAGCGCAGTGTGGCGTACCGACAGGATCTCGGCGCCAGCGGCGACCGAGAGGTGGCTGCCGGCGTTGACGAAGGCGTCGGCGACGGGGTCGCGATTGACCGGGATCGCCGTGTTGTTATAGACGTCGGTGCGTGCCCTGGCCGATGCGCTGCTCCCCGCGCCGTTGGTGGCAGCGCCTGCGGACAGCTTGATGTCGTTGCCCGACTTCAGGGTGGCGTCGCCGATGGTGACGCGGTTGTTGCCGATGTAGCTCGACACGCTGCTGCCTTCGGGCGCGACGCCGACGAGGCCATAGACGTCCACCGCGGACTGGCTGGACAGGCTGGCCACGGTACGGCTGCCGAGGGCGATGTTCCAGGCGCTCTCGATGTGGGCGCCGTTGGCCACCTCGACTGCGGCCAGGGGGGTCTGGCCCGTGGCGCACACGATGCGCCCGGCCGGGCACACGGTGATGATCTCGGATTCCCCGCTGGCCGCGGAGACCGCACCGCCCGAGGTCATCGTGACCCGATCCGAAGCATTGATGTGGTTCGCGGCGTCGATGGCGACGCCCGCGACCAGGGCCGCCGGATCGCGCGGCGTGATGTTCGCGCTGGCGCCTACCCTGGCGCGGGTGTCGGCGAGCAGGCGCGTCTGGCTACCGGCTGCGGGGAAGTCGGCCAGGCCGCCCGAGCTCGATTCGACGTTCCAGGCCGGGCGCGAGATGCCCGACCCGGCCAACAGGCCGGCAGGGGCGCCCTTGGTGAGCGTGGTTGCCGCATTGAGTTCGACACGGTCGCCCTTGACCCTGGCGTTGTCGCCGATTTCGGCGAGCGTCCTGCCGAAGGCGAAGTTCTCCGCGTTGGCGCCGCTGACGCCGATCAGCGAGGCGTTGAGGTTGCGCATCCAGCTGTCGAAGGACAGCGCCTGGGTCGCGTCGATCCTGAGCGTACCGACTTCGAGCATGCGTGCATCGGCCGGATGGCTGGCGCTGTAGCGGCTGCCGATACGGGCGATGGTGGTGCCGACGGTCGAAGTGTAGGACGCGGAGAAGGGCACCGACACCAGGCCGCCCGCGCCAGCCACGCCGTGGGCATGGTTGGTGCTGTTGCCGTTGGCCAGGACCTGCAGCGTGCCGGCGCTTACGCCGACGCGGTCGCCGAGCGTGGCCTGGCTGAGCGTGCTGGAACTGGCCGTGGCCTTGTTCGCCCCTATGGCGACGAAGCCGACCGAGACACCGGAGACGTGCGCCAGCTGGGCGCTGGTGTTGTCCGTCCGCACGGTGGCGATGCCGGTCACCGTGAGCAGGCTGTCGTCGCCCACGCCAGCGCGCACCTGGCCGGTGTTGCTGGCGAAGGACTGCGAGGCGTTGGCGCCGACCAGCAGGCCGCCCGCCGCACCCGAGGCGCTGGAATAGGCCGAGCGCGCGATGCCGCCGGGCAGGCGCTGGCGCGCCATCAGGCTGAGGCTGGCGGACTCGATGCGGCTGCCGCTACCCACCGTGGCATCGACCTGCGGCGACACGCGTGCGCGTGCGATCGAGGCGCCGACGGCGCCACCGAGGCTGACGTTGATCCCGGTTGCGCTGGCATGGGCCGCGGTGGCAGCGTCCGCGTCGATGAGCACATCGTCACTCACCTTGATGCGGGCGTCGGTGCCGGTGCTGGCGCCCACTGCCGTCTCGATGGTGGCGGTGGCGACCGTGCCGCTCGCCGCCAGTCCAAGCCCACCCTTGGCCGCGAGGGCCTCGGCGGACACCTCGTGGTGGGCGTCCGCAGTGGCTTCCAGGCGGCCGACGCTGCGCCCCGCGGTCTGGCCGACGCGGGCCTCGTTGCCGACCTTGGCTTGCGTGCGGCCGGTGATCTCGGCGGTGGTCACCGAGGCGCCGGCCGCGATCAGGCCGACGCTTGCACCTGCGGTCTCGGCGCTCAGCTTGCGCGTATCGTCGGCATCGACGCGCACGCTGCCAGCCTGCTCCACGATCACGCCTTGCTCGAAGCGGGCCTCGACATGCGCACCGGACTTGAGCACGGCGACGGCAGCGTCCACTGCCAGGATGCCGCCGGTGCCGGCAAAGGCGAGCGAATCCAGATCCTCGTCGAGCGCGGCGGATACCGACACCGTGCCGGCATCCCCTGCATTGAGCGTGGTGCCGGTGTCGACGAAGGCCGTGGTGTGGCTGCGGAAGCTGGTCACGCCAACCCCTGCGCCCAGGCCGATGGCGCCTATTGCCAGACCGCCGTTGAGCATGTCGAAGCGCACATGCTGGCGCGCATCGACATCGATATTGCGGCCGGCCTCCAGCGTGCTGCGCTTGCCGACGAAGGCTGCGGTGCCCGCGGGCAGCAGCCGGGTCTCGGTGGCGGTGAAGCTTGCGCTGGCCGCCGTGTCGGCGCGTTCGGTGGCGACCCGCGTCGATGCGTTGCGGATGCGGCTGTCGCTGTAGCCGTTGAGCACGCTGCTGATGCTGCCGTTGGTGGCCTGGCCGTCGACGTAGCTGCCGGCGTTGCCATCGTCGGTCTGCAGGCGGCGCTGGGCGTCCTCGTCCAGCCCGCTGCCCACCGAATACACGCCGACTGCCCCGGCGAGCGCGCCGAGCCCGCCGGCGGCGCTCACCACGTAGGTGTCGATGTCGGTCTTTGCGAGCGCGTTGACGTCGATGTCGCGGCGGGCCTTGACCGTGGCATCGTCGCCGATGAAGGCCGTGGTGTCGTTGCGGATGATGCCGACATCCACGGCGCCGGCGATCCCCACCGCACCGACGCCGAGGGCGCCCGACACGTTGAAGAGGCGCAGATCGTTGCGCGCGCTGACGTTGACGTCCTGGTCGTCGTGCGCTGCGCCAGCCTGGGTGTTGATCTGTGCGCCGTTGCCGATGTAGGCCAGGGTGTCCGAATCGACCGTCGCCACCGAGGCGGCGCCGGCGAAGCCCAAATACAGCCCGCCTGCACCTGCCGCGGAGACGGTGAACAGGTTCTCGTGCGAGCGCGCCTGGACCTGTACGCCGCGCATCGCGGTGGTGAGATCGACCCCGTCGCCCGAGTAGGCGGTGAGGGCTGTGCTGCCCTGGCCGCGGCCATCGACGACAGCGCGGTTGCCGATCCAGGCGCGTGTGTCCTTGTCGATCAGGGTGATGCCGACGCCGGCGCCGATGCCGCCGCCACCGATGCCGAGCGCGACGGTGCCGGCGACCAGGGTGGTCGCGGTGTCGTCATCGGCCTTGACCACGACGTTGCCGCCAGCATCCACGACGGCATCATCGCCGATCGAGGCCCAGGTCTGGTTGTCGAAGCTCAGCACCGACACGCTGCCGGCAACGCCGACGGTGCCCGATGCGCCCAGGCTGGCGCTCACCGAGACGACCTCCTGCACCGAGTTGGCTGCGACCTCGACGTCGCGCGCGGCCTTGACGGTACTGTGGTCGGTGATGGTGGCGTGGGTGGCGTGCTTCATCACCGCCACGTCGGCACCCACCCCCACACCCACCGTGCCCGAGGCGGCCAGGGCGCCGGCAATGCCAAGGTGGAAGCTGTCGTTGCCGGCGGCGACCAGCACCGATTGCGCGCTGTCGGCGCCGCTGTTGTCCGCATTGATGCTGACGCCGCTGCGGGGCGTGCCCGCGGCGACGTCGATGCTGCCGATGGAGGCGCGGGTGTCGGTACTGTGCACCGAGACCTCGCCCGACAGCGTCACCGCCCCGGTGCCTGCTGCGGCGCCAGTGACGGCGAAGCCCTTGATGTCGTCTCGGTTGACCGCGGTGACCGCCAGGCCGCGGTGGTCGCGTAGCTGCGAGGCGCTGCTGCGGGTGCTGCCGAGCGCAGCACTGCCGCCCGCCAGGCTGTCCTTGCCGTTGCTGGGTGTGATCCCGGGCGCGGCGACTTCGCCCGCGCCGGCGCTGGTGGCGGCGTATGAGACACCGAAGTTGCCGCTCGCCACCTGCGTGGCGGCTGCCTTGCCGAGCGCGGTGGCCGATGCGCCGTCGTCGATCCAGGCATGGGTGGTCTTGTCCACCACGGCCACCGCCGCCCCGGCACCGACTGCGGCGGTGCCGGCTGCACCGATGGCGCCGGCGAGCAGGTCGAGGTCGCTGTCCGATTCGGCGGCGATGACGAGGTTGCCTTCGGAGTGCAACGCGCTGCCGGCTCCGGCCGAGGCCAGGGTGGCGACATCGAGCACCAACACCGAGGCTGAGCCCTGCACCCCGGCGGTACCGCCGGCGCTGACGCCGACGCCGATGGAGCGGATCTTCTCCGTGCTGACGGCGGTGATGTCGAGCGCGGCGCCGGTACGTGCGATCACGCCTTCACCCAGCCAGGCTGCGGTTTCCTTGTCGATGACCACGACGTCGGCGGCACCGCCGACGCCTGCCGTGCCACCAATGCCGACGGTGCCGACGATGGACAGCAGTTCGGTGTGTGCGCTCGCGCCGACCGTAAGCGCGCGCGTGCCCAGGGCAGCGCCGTCCAGGCCTGCGTTGATGCGCGCATCCTTGCCGATCCAGGCCTGCGTCACCGGGTTGTACACATTGACTGCAGCCGAGCCGGCGACACCCGCCGTGCCGCCGCCGGCGCCGCCGACCACCACCGAAGTCACGTCCTGAGTGGCGCCTGCGGCCACCGTGATGAGACCGGCAGCGGCGAGGTTGGCGTCCTGTCCGGCCCAGGCCTGCGTGACATTGTCGATGAGGAAGGTGCCTGCAGATACGCCCACGCCGGCTGTGCCGCCGATGCCGGCAACCCCGGCCACGCCGAGTGCGTCGAAAGTGTTGGCGGCCTCGATCCGGATGTCGCCGTTGCTGCGCAGCCAGCTGCCGTTGCCCGCGGTGGCCTCGACCGTGTTGTCGGAGAGGATCAGGCTGAGTACGCCGCTCACCCCCGCGGTGCCGGCAGCGCCCGCGCTGGCGGCGATGACCGCGAGGTCCATGGTGCTGGAGGCGTCGATGGCGATCGACGACGATTGCTCGATGCGCGCAGCGGCGCCCAGTGCGGCGCGCGTCACGCCTTCGTTGGCGATGTCTGCGCTGGCCACGCCGACGCCCACCTTGCCTGCGGCGGAGATGCCGCCGGCGAAGGCTTTCGCGGTCGAGGCGTTGCTGGCGATCAGGTCGACCGCGCCAGTGGTCGATACGCGTGCGTCGGCGTCGATGCCGGCCTCGGTCGTGTCCTCGAACACGTTGACCGAGAAGGCGCCGGTGACGGCGACCTGGTTGCTGCCTGCGCCCGCGATGGTTTCGGTGTAGTAGTTGTTCTGCCCGAGCAGCAACTGCAGGTTGGCGTCGGTGAAGCGGTCCTTGAGGCCCTCGAGCGACCAGTCGAAGGCGGCAGGGCCGGTGATGGCGTGATTGCGTCCTGCCACCTCCAGGCTCATCGCGGCAACCTCGGCCTCGCGGCCGATCCAGGCGCGGTAGGTGTTGTCCGACACCAGGACCGCGATCGAGGCGCCGACGCCGACCTTGCCGGCGAGCGCGGCGCTCCAGGCCTTGGCGGCCAGCTTGCTGGTGTTGTCTGCACTCACCCGCAGGTTGCCGACTCGCGTGCCGCCGTCGATGTCGCCGATGCGGACCTCGTCACCGATCGATGCCTCGGTGGTCGATTCCGAGTTGGCGACCGCGAGCGCGCCGGCGATGCCGACCTTCTCCGCGCCTGCGCCTGCCACGCCCTCGGCGGCGAGCTTGTAGGCGAAGCCGGGCGAGGTGTTCTGTGCCGACGTTGCGCTGACCGCGATGTTGCCGGCGCGCACGATCTGGCTGCCGGCGCCGATCGTGGCCTGGGTGTCGTTGCGGGCGATGGCCAGCCCGACGCCCACCCCGATGCCGACCTTGGCGCTGTCCTGGAGCTTGGTCACGTCGAGCGTGTTGCCCAGCCCGCGGGCGCTGAAGTCGCTGCTGCTGGTCGCGCTCAGTGTGAGGTCGCCGCCAAGCTCGAGACGGCGACCGGCGGCAACGGTCGCGCGCGCGTCGTCGTCGAGCACGAGCACGCCGGCCGCAGCCGCGATGGCGACCTTGCTGCCGCTGCCTGTGGTTTCGGTGCCTTGCTGGGCGCTTTCGTTGTCCTTTAGCGTGCTGGTGGTGGCGGCCTTGTCGCGCTCGGTCGCGGTGGTCTCGTCTTCCGCCTTGCCACCGGCGGCGCTGGCCTTGGCGATGGCCTCGTAGCTGCGTGTGCTGGTGGCGGTGATGTCCACCTTGCCGTCGTCGCCGCTGGTTGTGGTGACGAGATCGCGCGCCAGGCTGGCGAGCGTGTGCGTGGTGCTGAGGATGATCGCGCCCGAGGCGCCGACGCCGACCTTGTCGGATTTGACGTCACCGGTGGCGGTGGCCTCGTGCTCGCCTGCCGAGCTGGCGCGGATCTCGACCGGCCCGGTTGCGGTGATCTGCGCGCCGGCTTCGACGATGGCCTCGGTCTTGAGCTTGAGGTCGGACAGCGCCACGACTGCGTCCAGCGCCACGCTGCCTTCGGCGCCTGCTTCGGCTTCGGCCTTGCTGTCGCTGCGCGCGTCGGCGACGACCTGCAGCTTGTCGAGGTCGATCAGCTGGGCGCCGTTGCGCACCCGTGCGCGCACCAGGTCTTCGCGGAACAGGTTGAGTGCGACCGAGGCGCCGACGCCGAGCTTGCCGCCCGAGGCGGGCTCGTCGGGGAGCGCCGTGGCGCTGGTCTCGGACGCGCTCTCGGCGCGCAGCTCGATGTCGTGGCCGTCGGCGTCGAGCTCGGCGCCGCCATGGATCTCGGCCGTGCTGCGGGTGTCGATGAGGTTGAGGGCGAGGGCGCCGGCAATGCCGACCTTGCCGGCACCGGCGCCGGCCTTGGCCGAACTCGAGAAGCTGTTCACGGTGTCGCTGTCGACCGCGGTCATCAGCGCGCGTACCGCGATGCCCTCTGCGCGGACCTGGGCGTTGCCGATCCAGGCCGCGGTGTGGCTGGTGACGCTGTTGATCGCGACCGCAGCGCCGATGCCCACCGTCGTGGTGCTGCCGGCGGCGCTGCCGTCGGCGCTCGCGCTGGCGTCGGTGTTGCCGGATGCTTCGACTTCCAGGGCCCCGGCCGCGCTCACATCGACCCCGTCAGCGATCGTGGCGGAGGTGCTGACCCGCGCTGAATTGACGGCCACTGCGGCGGCCACCGAGATCTTGCCTTCGCTGGTCTCGGCCGAGTCGGGCGCCTGGGTCTTGCTGTCGCTGCCGTCCTTCTGCTTGTCCTGCGCGAAGCCCGCCTGGCGGCCGATCTCCTGGTCAACGCCGTCCTCGGGCGTGTCGTCGTCGCCGCCGTCCTTCTTCTCTTCCTTGCCGCCCTTGGCGCTGGCGGTGGCGTCGGCCGAGCTCGAATGCCGGCTCTCGGCAGCGACGCGGATCGTGCTGCCCGCGTGCAGGTCGCGCCCGACACTGGCGCTGACCGTCTCCGCGACCACGTTGACGGCAACACCGATGCCGATCGCCGCCTTCTCGCCGGTCGCCGAGCCCTTGGCGACGGTTTCGGTGGTGCTGGCGTGGCGCGCCTCGACGCTCACCGCGCCACTCGTATGCACCGCTTCGCCGCTGCCGATGCCGGCCAGCGTCTTGTTGTCGGCGACTGTGACCGCAGCGACCGGGGTGGCGGCAATGCCGCCCTCGGCGCCGGCCTCGGCCTCGGTACGGGCCGAGTAGTCACCCTCAGCCTTGACGTCGAGGGCGGCGGCATTGCGCAGGCGGGCGCCGTCTGCAAGCTGGGCGCGACTTTCGTTGCTGACGACGTTGACCGCGACCGAAGCGCCGACCCCCACCGTGTCACCGCTCGCGGTGGCATCCTCGGCCGGGGTGGCGCTGGCGTTCGAGGTGCTGCGGTTTTCGGCGTCAATGGCGACGTTGCCGTTCTTCGCGTCTACGTCGCCCGCCGCGGAGATCGTTGCGTTGGTGAGGTTGTCGATGACGTTGATGGCCAATGCGCCGGCAACGCCGACGTCGCTCGCACCTGCGCCCGAGGTGGCCGTCGAGGTGAAGAGGTTGGTGTCGTCGCCTGCCGGCGTGCGCGCACTGGCCTCGATCCCGGCGGCCTCCACCTGCTGGGCGACGCGCGCCTCGTTGGAGACGCGGGCGAGGTTCAGCGCCACGCCGACACCGACGCCGACACTGCCACCGGCGCTGCTGCCGTCGGCCTCGACCTCGGCCTGGGTCAGCGCCGTGCCCGCCACCGTCAGTGCGCCGTCGCTCTGCAGCGGACGGCTGGCGTCGACGGCGGCCAGCGTGTGGCTCTCGAGGTCGCTCACCGCGACCGCTGCAGCCACGGTGACGCCGCCATCGGCGGTGGCGGCATCGTCCTTGTAGGTTTCCAGCGTCTCCTCGGTCTTGCTCTCTTCCGCGCCCTTCTCGGTGGCGCCGCCTGCCGCGGCCTTGGCCGAGGTGGTGACGAGGGTGGTTGAGGCCGCACGCACGCCGACGCCGGTTTTCCCGGACAGCCTGGCATTGTCGGCTGCACGGGCGCGGGTGGTGCTGCGCACGACGGTGACCGCGACGGCGCCGCCCACCGCCGTGTCGCCGCTGGCGGAGGCGTCGACAGCGGCATCCACCCGGGTGTTGTTGGTGGCGCTGAGATCGCTGCGGCCCAGCGCACTGCCCACCTCGCTGTCGCCCAGTACATCGACCGTGGCGGTGGTGTTGCTCGTCACCACGGCGACGCCTGCGTCGCCCGGCAGTTCGCCGAAGTCGGGCAGGCCCGGCCGTGCGCTCAGTTCGGCGTCGACACGGGCGGACAGCTCGGTGCCGGCGGTGCCGCTGAGCCGGCTGTTGCCGGCCACCTTCACGGTGGCGGCAACATCGACGTCGACCACCGCGAGGGGAACGAAGTCCGGTGTCGCCACCGTGGCGACGGCTTCTGCGCGCACGGCCAGCATGCCGCTCGCCTCGAGCGTGGCGTCGTTGAGCTCGGCTTCGGCCGCGACCGTCTTGGTGACGACGGGGGAGAGGCTGCTGTCATGCTCGGCCTTCGCCGTGGCCGTGATGTTGCGGCCGGTGACGGTGGCACCCTGGATGCCGACCCGGGCCCGGGTTTCGCTTACCACGTCGAGCAGCCCGCCGCTGGCGGCGGCCTGCACGTTGACGTCGCCGCCGGCATGGCCGGCGCCGCCTGCGGCAAGCACGCGGGCGCCGCTGCCGAGCGTGACCGAGCGGGCCTCCAGGCTGATGTCGCTCGACGCACCCACCGAGGCGCCGCTGCGCAGGGTGGCGTCGCTGCCGTCGGCGACCCGGCGTGTCGACAGGGTGCCGGTGACGCTGATGTCGTCGTCGCCGAGGATCAGGATGCGACCGTCGTGGACGGCCACGGTGCTGGCAGCGTCGAGGCCGTGAACATTGACGACGTCCTTGAAGTCGGGGTCGGTGCCGCTGAAGCGGGCGCCGGTGAACACCTTGCCGCCCACGACCACCGAGCCCGCGCTCACGGCGACCTGCTCGATGGCGTTGATCGTGCCGTCGATGCGCACCTGTGCGTCGCGGTTGCGCGGCGCGGTGCCGGCCACGAGCTGGGCCGAGCTTGCCTCTGCGCCGCCTGTGGCGCTGAAGAACTCATCCACGAACTGCTGGCTGGGCGTGGATACGTGCAGGCTGCCCACATTGACCACGCCGGTGTTGCTGACGATGAAGCCGTGCGGGTTGGCGAAGTAGACCTTGCCGCCGATCTTGCCGTCCTTGATTGCGTTGAGCATGCCGCCGATCGTTGTCGTCTGGTCGCGGACGAGGTTGATGAGCGCGGCCGCAGTGTCGGGCACGTGCAGGTTGGCGACCTGGCCTTCGCCAACGTTGAACCGGCTGAAGGAGTTGAGTGCGTTGCCGTTGCCGAGCACCGTGCCGGTGTGGATGTTGACCACTGCGGCGCCCGCGTCGGGCGTTACGGTGGTGAGGGTGCGGCCGTCGGGGACGATGGCCTGCGCCCAGGCCATGCAGGGCGATAGCCCATGGGCGACGATGAGTGCGCAGGTGACGTGGAAGACAATTTCCTTCGGGCGCGGCAAATCCGCGGCACCCATGTGCTGCTGTCCGTTGCGCATCGTCGTGACTCCCTCAGCCCCGCTCCGTTGCGGGTGTTGGTGGACCACGTCTCGACGCAGGTGCAGCGTGGCGGCCGAAGGCCTGCGGGACGTGATTACCCTTCAATCATAGGAACGATTTCACGATTTGCATCAAAATTTGTCAGCCTGGAGTCCAGAAGAAAAGGCCGATCGAAGGGGCCTGCCCGCTGTCGATCGGCCCTTGCATTGTGCCGGCTCAGACCCGTGCGGGCTTGCATGCAGAGAGCCTGCACGCCGCGTACTTGAACTCCGGAATTTTCCCGTAGGGATCGAGCGCGGGGTTGGTCAGCATGTTGGCCGCCGCTTCCACGTAGCAGAAGGGCACGAAGACCATGCCCTCGGGCATCAGCGGGTCTGTGCGCGCGGTGAGCGTGATGCTGCCGCGGCGGGTCTCGATGGCGAGCGGTTCGCCGGGTTCGAGGCCGAGGCGGGCGAGTTCGCCGGGGGCGAGCGTTGCCACGGCGGCCGGCTCGAGTGCGTCGAGTACGGCGGCGCGTCGGGTCATGGAGCCGGTGTGCCAGTGTTCGAGCTGGCGGCCGGTGATGAGCACGGTGGGCCAGGCGTCGTCGATCGGCTCGTCGGGCGGCAGTGGCACGGTGGGGCGGAAGCGGGCGCGGCCGCTGGCGGTGGGGAAGCGGTCGCCGAAGACCACGTCCAGGCCGGGGGCGTCGTCGGCGGGGCAGGGGTAGGTGACGGATTGCTCCGCGTCCAGCCGCTCCCAGCTGATGTGGTCGAGCGAGTGCATGCCGCGTTTCATCTCGGCGAAGACGTCGCGCGGGTGGGTGTAGTGCCAGTCGAGGCCAAGGCGGCGGGCGATTTCCTGGATGATCCACCAGTCGGGGCGGGCGTCTCCGGGCAGGGGCACGGCGGCACGGCCCATCTGTACCTGGCGGTTGGTGTTGGTGACGGTGCCGTCCTTCTCGGCCCAGGCCGAGGCCGGCAGGATGACGTCGGCGAACTGTGCGGTTTCGGTGACGAAGAGGTCCTGCACGACCAGATGCTCGAGCATGGCCAGCGCGCCGCGCGCATGGGAGAGGTCGGGGTCGGACATGGCCGGGTTCTCGCCCTGGATGTACATGCCGCGGATGGTGCCGGCATGGATGGCGTGCATGATCTCGACCACGGTGAGGCCGGGCTTGTCATGCAGCGGCGTGTTCCACAGCTCCTCGAAGGCGGCGCGGATCTGCGCATTGCCCACGGGCTGGTAGTCGGGGAAGACCATCGGGATGAGGCCGGCGTCCGATGCCCCCTGCACGTTGTTCTGGCCGCGCAGCGGGTGCAGGCCGGTGCCGGGGCGGCCGATGTGGCCGGTGGCAAGCGCGAGCGAGATCAGGCCGCGGGCGTTGTCGGTGCCGTGGGTGTGCTGCGAGATGCCCATGCCCCAGAAGATCATCGCGCGCTCAGCCTTGGCGTACAGGCGGGCGATGTCGCGGATCTCTTCGGCAGCGACGCCGCAGGCGGGCGACATGGCCTCGGGTGTCATCGGTGCGACGTGGGCCTTGAGCGCCTCGAAGCCTTCGGTGTGGGCGGCGATGTAGTCCTCGTCGTAGAGCTGTTCGGTGACGATGACGTTGAGCATGGCGTTGAACAGCGACACGTCGCTGCCCGGGGTGAAGCGAACCATGCGGTGGGCGTAGGCGCCCATGGTGATGCCGCGCGGGTCGAGCACGATGAGCTTGGTGCCGCGCTTGGCCGCCTGCTTGAAATAGGTGGCGGCCACCGGGTGGTTAACCGTCGGGTTGCAGCCGGTGAGGATGACGACGTCGGCCTGCTGTGCCTGCATGAAGGAGGCGGTGACCGCGCCAGAGCCGATGCATTCGATCAGCGCGGCGACCGAGCTGGCGTGGCATAGCCGCGTGCAGTGGTCGACATGATTGGAGCGGAAACCGGTGCGCACCAGCTTCTGGAACAGCCAGGCTTCCTCGTTCGAGCACTTGGCGCTACCGAAGCCGGCGAGCGCGTCGGGGCCGTGGGTGTCGCGCAGGCGGCGCAGGCCGGCAGCGGCAAGGTCCAGCGCCTCGTCCCAGCTCGCGGCGCGGAAGTGACTGAATGGCTTGGCAGGGTCGAAGTCCGGGTCGAGGCCCTTAGGTACGCCTTCGCGGCGGATCAGCGGCACGGTGAGGCGGGAGGGGTGGTTGGGGTAGTCGAAGCCGAAGCGGCCCTTTACGCACAGACGGTTCTCGTTCGACGGCCCGTTGCGGCCTTCGACGAAGACGATCCTGTCCTGCTTGACGTGGTAGGTGAGCTGGCAGCCGACGCCGCAATAAGGGCAGACCGAATCCACCTTGCGGTCGGCGCAGGCGGAGTCGCCGCGGCCGTTCGCGTCGACGATGCGGGCGGGCATCAGCGCACCGGTGGGGCAGGCCTGCACGCATTCGCCACAGGCCACGCAGGTGCTGTCGCCCATCGGGTCGTCGAAGTCGAACACGACCTTCGAGGCTGCGCCACGGTGGGCGAGGCCGATGACGTCATTCACCTGCACCTCGCGGCAGGCGCGCACGCACAGGTTGCAGGCGATGCAGGCGTCAAGATTCACGTGCATCGCGGTGTGCGAGGTGTCGGGCGGCGTGGGCGCCGTGCGGCGCTGCGGCAGCTGTCTGTGCAGCGTGTCGGGCGCATCGATGTCGAGCGCCATCAGGTCGACCATCTCCCAGAAGTGGCTGGCGCGGTCGGGGCTGTCGGCGCGCGGCGGCTGGTCGGCGAGCAGCAGCGCCATGACGCCTTCGCGCGCAGTGCGTGCCCGTTCCGAGCTTGCGCTTCGTACCACCATGCCAGGCGTGGCCTGGCGGATACAGCTCGCGGCCAGGGTGCGCTCGCCCTCGATCTCGACCATGCAGGCGCGGCAGTTGCCGTCGGCGCGATAGCCGGGTGCGTCCTTGAAGCACAGGTGCGGGACGCGTTCGCCCGCGCGCTTGGCGACCTGCCACAGCGTCTCGCCCGAAAAAGCCTGCACGCGGACGCCGTCGAGGGTGATCTCGAAGGCGTCCAGCGTGGCAGTCAAGGAGGAAACGGGAGCGCCGGAGGGCGAGGAGGCAAGTGTGCTCATGAAGCGGATTCCGTATTGACGGCCGCGGGCCGCAGGCGGATGCCCTGTTCTGCCAGTTCGGCCGGGAAGAAGCGCAGCAGGCTGGTGACCGGGTTGGGCGCGGCCTGGCCGAGGCCGCAGATCGAGGCGTCCTGCATGACCTGGGCAAGGCGCTGGAGCTGCTCGGTGTCCCAATCGTCGCGTTCGAGCAGGCCGAGCATCTTCTCGGTGCCCACGCGACAGGGCGTGCATTGGCCACAGGACTCGTCGGCGAAGAAGGCCATCAGGTTCTTCGCCACCGCACGCAGGTCGTCCTGGTCCGAAATCACCACGATGGCGGCCGAGCCGATGAAGCAGCCGTGTGGCTGCAGGGTGTCGAAGTCGAGCGGGATGTCGGCCTTGCTCGCCGGCAGGATGCCGCCGGAGGCCCCGCCGGGCAGGTAGGCCAGCAGGCGGTGGCCTGCGAGCATGCCGCCGCAGTATTCGTCGATGAGCTCCTGAAGCGTGATTCCCGCCGGCGCCAGATGCACGCCGGGCTTCATCACCCGGCCCGACACCGAGAAGCTGCGCAGGCCGTGGCGGCCGTGGCGGCCCTGGCTGGCGAACCAGTCGGCGCCGTGCTGCCACAGCAGCGGGATCCAGTACACGGTCTCGACGTTGTTCACCAGCGTCGGACGGTCGAACAGGCCTTTTTGCGCGACGAAGGGCGGGCGGTGGCGCGGCTTGCCTGGCTTGCCCTCGAGTGATTCGATGAGTGCGGATTCCTCGCCGCAGATGTAGGCGCCGGCGCCGCGGCGCAGCACGATGTAGCCCGGTTCGGCGAAGCCGGCGGCCTCGGCCTCGGCGATCGCCGCGCGCAGTACCGCGTGCAGGCCGGGGTATTCGTCGCGCAGGTAGATGTAGAGCGCAGCGGCATCGACCGCCCACGCGCTGACGAGCGCGCCTTCCAGAAAACGGTGGGGCGCCTGTTCCAGGTAATGGCGGTCCTTGAAGGTGCCGGGCTCGCCCTCGTCGGCGTTGATCACCATGTAGCGTGGCGCAGGTTCGGCGCGCACGAAGGCCCATTTCCTGAAGGTGGGAAAGCCGGCGCCACCGAGACCGCGCAGGCCGGCGTGCTCGAGCATGGCGCCGAGCTGATCGACCGACACCGCCCCGTCTCTGGCCTTGGCGAGCAGTGCGTATCCGCCCTCGCGGCGGTAGGCCTCGAGCCCCTGCCATGCGATGGGCGCGGGGTGAAGTTCGCCCCCGGCGAGCTGGGCGAGCACTGCGCCCGGTGTCGTGTTGCCTAGATGGCGATGGCCGACCTCGACGACCGGTGCGCTGTCGCAGCGGCCCATGCAGGGGGCCCGCAGCACGCGCACCTGCGTGGGGTCGAGGTCGCGCGCGAGTGCGGCATGCAGCGCCTGCGCACCGGCAAGCTGGCATGGCAGCGAATCGCACACGCGGATCGTGACGGCGGGGGGCGGAAGCGCCTCGTCACGGACGATGTCGAAGTGGGCGTAGAACGAGGCGGTCTCGTAGACCGCGGCCATCGGCAACCCCATCCAGTGGCTGAGCGCACGCAGGTGAGCCATCGACAGATGTCCGAACGCGTCCTGGATGGCGTGCAGGTGCTCGATGAGCATGTCCCGGCTTCTGCCGCCTGCGCCCAGCAGGGCCTCGATGTCGTGCAGTGCGTCAGGTGCGAGCTGGCGGCCACGCTGTGTGCCGCGGGTGCGCTTGCCTGGTGCCGCGGAGGGTGTGGGGGCTGGGCCGGAAGGATGCGGGCGAGTCATCGTCGTGGATCGGTCCTGGTAGGGCGCTGGCCGGGTGTGTTCAGCGGCCAAGGATGCGCTCGAGCACGCTGGCGAACCAGCCCTTGGGTTCGACGTTGGCGCTTGCCCGGGCTGGCGGTGGGGCGCTTGGGCCCTGGGGCGCCTGCGCTGTGGTGGATTCTGCAGCACTTGGCTGGCGGCGGACAGGTTCGGGGCGACCGCTTGCGGGGGCTGGGCCGCCGGCGCTGCGCACGGCGAGCCGTGCGGCGAGCAACTGCTGGTAGTGGCGCCTCTGCACCGAGTCCTGCGGTGGTGTGCTGAGCCCCGCGATGGCGGCAAGCTGGTCGTGGTGGCGGCGCAGGATCGAGTCGGTTGGTGCGGGGCAAGCGCTCATGATCGGATACCTCCTGGTGGGGTGGTCGCATTCACGTCCGAGCCGAACCTGCGTGCGGCGAGCAGCGCTGACGTGTTTCACAGGCGAGGGTTTGCAAGCCCTGTGCCAGGCGCCCGATCGCCTTGGCATGCGGCCGCCCGGCCTGCCGATGCGGGATAGCCCCGCTTGATCCGTCGGACCGCTCATCTACATTTGCTTCAATGTTGGGCAGGTGCTACTTTTTTGAACATAACAATGCATTGCACCCGATCAACAACGATACGGGGCATCCGGAGGAAGACACGATGAGCGCTATGCCGCGGACGAAAGTGGCGCGCGAGGATCGGGCTGCTGTCGCTCGTGAGCATTTTTTCGAGCGTGGCGTGGTGCCCGACAAGTACCTGTCGCCGCTGATCCTGCGCTCGTGGGAACGCTGTCGCGACGTGGGCCTGGACCACCGCGACGGCGGTTCGATCGAAGTGGCGGGTCGGGCGCAGCTGGAGGAGTCGCGCAACCAGAGTGCGCACATGCTCGAACTCGCGAGCGGCGTCATGGAGCATGTGTTCGAGCAGATCCGCTCCTCGGGCAGCATGGTCATCCTTGCCGACCTGGATGGCATGATCATCCACAGCCTGGGCGATGCGGCCTTCGTCGATCGCGCGCAGCGCGTCGCCTTGCAGCCCGGCGCGTGCTGGAGCGAGGCGCGGCTCGGTACCAACGGCATGGGTACGGCGCTGCTCGAAAAGGCGCCGGTCGAGATTCTCGGCTCCGAACACTATCTCGACCGCAACATCTTCCTGGCCTGTTGCGCGTCGCCCGTGTTCGACGCCCATGGCCGCATGGCCGGTGTGTTCGACATCTCGGGCGACTACCGCAACCCGCAGCGCCATACGCTCGGGCTCGTCCGCCTGTCGGTCCAGCTGCTGGAAAAGCGCCTGTTCGAGGCCGAGTTCGGCAAGGACATCCTGATTGCCTGCCATCCGCGGCCGGAGTACGTGGGCAGCCTGCAGGAGGGCCTTGTTGCGCTCAGTCCGGACGGCACCATCCTGGGGGCCAATCCGGCGGCGCGGGAATGGTTTGCCTCGCAGTCACATGATGCTGCGGGCAGCAGCTTCAATGAGCTTTTCCGGCTCGGTTTCGGTGCGATCATCGATCGTTTGCAGTCAAGCGGCAATGCCCTGGTCCGCCTCGGTACACGCAATGGCGGCGAGCTGTACGTGCAGTTGCGCAGCATCAGGCCGCTCGCGCTGGCGGGAGCGGGCGACGTGGCCGCCGATGGTGGCCAGCCAAGGACTGAGCAACGCTTGCGCGCCCAGGCCGGGGCAGCGCCGGCGGCGCGTGCGGCCGAGCGCAGCGAGGCGGCAGGGCCCACGCTCGAGTCGCTGGCGACCGGCGACGAGCGCCTGCAGCGGGCGATCGACCGCGCCCGGCGGATTGGCGGCAAGGACATTCCGCTGCTGATCCAGGGTGAGTCCGGTGTCGGCAAGGAGTTGTTTGCGCGCGCTTTCCACAACTCGAGCGCGAGAGCGGACGGCCCCTTCGTACCGCTCAACTGCGCGGCCATTCCCGAGCACCTGATCGAGTCCGAGCTGTTCGGCTACGTTGGCGGTGCGTTCACCGGCGCGCGGCGCGAGGGCGCGGTTGGCAAGGTGCAGCAGGCCCATGGGGGGACGCTGTTCCTGGACGAGATCGGTGACATGCCGCTGGCCATGCAGACGCGTTTGCTGCGCGTGCTGCAGGAACGCAGCGTCACCCCGGTCGGGGGCATGAAGGCGATTCCGGTCGATATCTCGCTGGTTTGCGCGACTCACCGCGTGCTGCGTGATGCGGTGGCGAATGGTGAGTTTCGCGAGGATCTGTACTACCGCGTCAATGGCCTGACGGTGACCTTGCCGCCGCTGCGCGAGCGTAGCGATGTCGGCACGCTGGTTGACCGCTTGCTGCGTGCCGAGGCGCAGGACTCGGGGCGCGAGGCGATCTCGATCAGCGCCGAGGTGCGGCGCTTCTTCGAGACCTACCCTTGGCCGGGCAACATCAGGCAGCTGCACAGCGTGATCCGGGTCTCGGCGGCGCTGCTGGAGGATGATGAGGACGAGATCGAGTCGGTTCATCTGCCCGAGGAGCTGTTCGGACCCGAGCCGTTCGTTCCCACCCAGCATGGCGGCGCGTCACCTGCGCCGAGCGAGGGCGTGTTGCCGCCGAGCGAGCCCGGTGTTGCGCGCAGCCTGGATGAACTCGAGCTCGAAGCGATCGCCAAGGTCATGCAGGAAGTCAAGGGCAATGTCTCGGCCGCTGCACGCCGGCTGGGCGTGAGCCGCAACACGCTTTATCGCAAGCTCGGGCGCATGAGCTGAAGTTCGGTGTCGGCCAGCCGGCTTTTTGCCATCTCATTCCGCGTCGGCCGAGCGCTCGGGGACGGGATGCCGGAACCACATGCGCCTCAATACACCCTCGCAGTGAACGGCGTGCTTGATGACGGCTGCCACATGAAGGGCGACCAGGGCGGCAAGCAGGTTCGTGGTCCAGATATGGACGATCTTCAGGAATTGGTAGGCTTCGCGATTTTCGGGACCCCATGAGGGCAGCGAGAAGAGCCCGAAGAAGTCTATTCCCCAGCGTGAGAAGTTCGTTCCCACATATCCGCTCAACGCCGAGCCCAGCAACAGCAGGTACATCGCAAGGTGGCCCCAGGCAGCCGCGCGGTGCTGCCAGGGCGGGAGCGTTGCCGGCAGCGGCGGTGGCGAGAACCGCCTGCGCTGCATCGTCAGCAACAGGATCATGATGAGCGCAAGCAGGCCGAACGACTTGTGAAGGTTGAAGAAGTAGGCGCGCTCGGGTGTCCTCTGCGGGATGTCGACCATGTACCAGCCCAGCGCCGCAGCGGCGATGACGAGAAGGGCGAGTAGCCAGTGCGATGCCACGAAGGGATTCGGATAGGTCTTGTTCATGGTGTTCATTCCGGGACGATCCTCTCTGGTGTGCGTGTTCGGCGCCAAGGACGCTGCTTGCGAAGGCTCACTCCTGCCCTAGCAGTCGAGCAGTGCGTGAGACGATGCGCTGCATGAGCGCGCGCGCGGCGTCTCCGCCTGCGCCGTGCAGCGAAGGCGGACGGTAAGCAAGGACGGCGGCCGCCTCGCCCTCTCGCAAGGTGTATACGGCGATCGACAGTGGGCAGAGTGCGATGTGCTCCCTTGCCTCGGTCACCAGCGCAGCGGCGACCGGCGCGCTGCAGAAGGTGAGGATCTCGGCCTCTGCATAGAGTCCGTGTGCGTGGCCGAGGTCGGCCGCGGTGCGATCGAGCATGCGGGCGAAATGGCTCTCGACCGGCCGTGCAATGCCCTCGTTGGCGATGGCTTCGGCGAGTGCCTCTCGTGCATCGGCGAACTCGACAGCAACGAAATGGCGGGTGACGATACCCTCCGCATTGCCGTCTGCGCATGCGGCCAGGCCCGGGGTGAGCACGGCAAGTGCCATGGCAAGGCGTGCGACCCGGAGCAGGCTTGCTGTGGCGCTGGCAGGCGGCGAGTTGTGCAGGTCGGGCAAGTTCTTGCTCCAGGTGCGTTTGTTGCTTCTGACGGATGTGGCCTTCTTCGCCCGGAGACGAAGTAAATGCGTTCAAGAACCAGTCTTGCCCTGGCGCTGCTGCTCCAGTCCTCTGTCGTACATGCGGTCGGGGAGGCAGAGCTTGCCGAACTCGTCGAGCGTCCGAGCATCGGCCTCTACAAGGCCTATGCCGAGTTCAAGATGGCCGACTACGACAGTGCGCGCCGCATCTGGCAGGCGCTCGCCGAGCGCGGCGTGGCCGAGGCCTGGTTCAATCTCGGTATCCTGGCCGAGGACGGACTGGGCGAACCGAAGGATGCTGCGCTTGCGCTGGAGCGCTATCGGCGTGGTGCCGAGGCGGGTTCGGTGAAGGCGCAGTACCGCCTGGGGTTGCTGCATCTCGACGGCCGCCTTGTTGCAGCCGACCTCGAGCAGGCCCGGCATTGGCTTTCCCTTGCGGCAGGCGCGGGAGACGCCGAGGCTGCGCGCAGGCTCGAAGCGCTCGACGCCGGGCATGCGCGTTGACGCCGGCGCCTCAGTCGCGCCGGCCGCCGCTCAGGGCGGCCTGTTCCGCTGCCGGGAACAGGTGCACCACGGAGCGGCGGAACTCGGTGTCGACGAGGGCAAGCTGGGCAAAGCGGGCGGGGATGTCGAGCGCGAAGACTTCGGTCATGTCCATTCCGGCCTCGGCCGCATCGCGCATTGTGCCGGCCAGCCATTCGAGGTAGTCGCGGGTCTCGTGCACGGGGGCGAGGCTGGCGCTGACATCGCCGTGGCCGGGCACCCAAAGGCGGGCTGGCAGGCGCGCAAGCTGCTCTAGCGCGTCGATCCAGCGCGGAATGTCGGCATGTGGCGTGGTCGGGGCGCGGCCATTGAACAGCAGGTCGGCGGCGTACACCGTGCCGCTGTCGTGGTCGACCACGACGAGGTCCGCCGCGGTGTGCCCGCCGAGGGCGAGGAACTCGACATCACGCCCGCCGATGTCTTGCCTGCCCGCGCTCAGGGCGCGGGCGGGGATGACCACTTCGGTGTCGCGCATCCAGTCGCCATTGAGACGATACATGTTGTCGTTGAAGCCTTCGCCCTCGCTGCGGATGCCGGCGATCGTCTCGGGCAGTGCAGCGAGCGTGTCCTGCGGGAAGGCCTGGTTGCCGAGGAAGTGGTCCGGGTGGTGGTGGGTGTTGAGCGTGAGCACGACGGGTAGCGGTGTCACCGCGCGGATGGCAGCCAGCATCTGTTCGCCATAGCGCCGCGACGGGCCGGTATCGATGACGATGACCCCGCTGCGACCGACGATGAAGCCGGTGTTGACGATGTTGCCGCCGTTGTCGAAGGAGAAGTCCTCGCGCAGGCCGACGATGACGTAGGCGCCGGGGGCGATCTCCTGTGCGACGAGGCCGTAGTCGAAGCTGCTGCGCTGCTGGGCAGCGAGCGGCAGCGCGATGAGCAGGGCCAGCAGCAGGCCGGCGAACGAAAGAGGGCGCCTCATCGTGTCACCCATGCATCGATGCGGTTGCCGTTGTTGTCGCGGCCGCTCACGTGGAGCCTTCCGCCGCTTGCCGCCTCGGCCAGGTCGATGGTGAAGCTGGGGTTCTCGGACACCGGCTCGAGCGGCTGTATGCGGCTGAGGATGCGGCCGTTTTCGTCGCTGATCACGATGTCCTCGATGTGGAAGGCCGGAATGCCGGCCGCGAGCCCGGTGTCCATGGGGTGGATGACGCGCATGCGCAGGCGCTCGCCGCCATCGATGCGCGCCCACAACCGGCCGCTGACCTCGTTGAGGCGTTCCTGCCATTCCGGCGAGCCGGAGCCGACCGAGGGCAGGGTGCAGCCGCCGCCGGTTGCAGTGACCCAGGCGCCGCCCACCCGCCAGACGCCGTCCACCGTGCGTGCGGCGACCCTCACCGGGGAGGATTGCTGCAGCTTGAGGCGGAAGCCGAGCCGCGCCTGCGCCGCACCGGGCTCGAAGCGCAAGGCCTTGAGAATCGGGTTGAAGTCGGCGAAGACGATCATCTCTTCCACGCCGGGCAGCGCGCTGGCGTCGACCGTGATCGGCACATTGAGCGAATCTTCTGCCACCAGCGGGCCGCTGACGCTGATGCGCGGGTCGAACACGACCTCCTGTCCGTCGAAGAAGGCCTTTGCCATGTCTCCCCAGCGTGGTGAGTTGAGCGGGTCATTCGCCGTCTGCTCGCCTGCGGGGGCGGCGACAGCATATGGCAGGCCGAGTGCGAACGTACCTGCCCACAACAGGCCGGCAAGAACAAGGGTGTGGCGGATCATGCGGTCTCCTCGTTGCATGGGTGCGGCGCCGGAAGGTGTCCGGGCCGCCCCGTTGCGTGTTCTGTGCCTGTCGGGCAGCAAACGTCATGCCAAGCTCCGCTCATGTCGTCGGGGGCGGTTGATCTGGCGTTTTGCCGCAGCGCTGCTCCAGCCGGCTGCGTGCAGGGCTGTTCCGAAGCGCAACGATTGTGCCCAAGTGTTACATCCGGCGTTGCTGCCTGGGCAGGCGCTGGAACACCGGAGCGCGTGATTTGGAGCCTCCCCGATGCTGGCATGGCGATTGCAGTTGTCCATGTGTCCGGTCCGGGTCCGTGCCGGAGAAGAAGTGGATCAATAAACCATACGTCCGAGAGACACCAAGGAGGAGTCGATGATGAGCAAAATCAAGCGCCAGCGTGCCCTACCCGTGATGCTGACCGCGCTGACCGTGGCGCTGGCGGGCATCGGTAGCGCACAGGCCAAGGGCGTGACCGACGAGGACATCCTGAAGGATGCGGAGTTGACCCACCAGATCGTCACGCACGGCCTGGGTACCAAGGGTCAGCGCTACAGCCCGCTCAAGCAGATCAATCCCGAGACGGTGCGCGATCTGGTGCCGGCCTGGGCTTTCTCCTTCGGTGGCGAGAAGCAGCGTGGCCAGCAGTCGCAGCCGCTGATCCATGACGGCAAGATGTTCGTCACCGGGTCGTACAGCCGGATCTACGCGCTCGACGTCAAGACCGGCGCGAAGCTGTGGAAGTACGAGCACCGTCTGCCCGAAGGCATCATGCCCTGCTGCGACGTGATCAACCGCGGTGCGGCGATCTATGGCGACCTCGTGATCTTCGGCACGCTCGACGCCCAGCTCGTGGCGCTCAACAAGGACACTGGCCGCGTGGTCTGGCGTGAGCGCATCGACGACTACAAGGCCGGCTACTCGATGACCGCGGCGCCGCAGATCGTCAAGGGCAAGCTGATCACCGGCGTGTCGGGCGGCGAGTTCGGCGTGATGGGGCGCGTCGAGGCCCGTGACCCGCTCACCGGCAAGATGATCTGGATGCGTCCGGTGGTCGAAGGCCACATGGGCTACACCTACGACAAGGATGGCAAGGCGATCGAGAACGGGGTGTCGGGCACGGTCAACGCGACCTGGCCGGGCGATCTGTGGAAGACCGGTGGCGCCGCCACCTGGCAGGCCGCCTACTACGACCCTGACGTCAACCTGATCTTCATGGGCACCGGTAACCCGGCGCCGTGGAACTCGTGGCTGCGTCCGGGCGACAACCTCTACTCTGCGGCGACGGTGGCCATCAACCCCGATACCGGCAAGATCGTCTGGCATTACCAGAGCACCCCGCACGACGGCTGGGACTATGACGGTGTGAACGAATTCATCTCGTTCGAGTACAACGACCCGAAGACTGGCAAGCTGGTCAAGGCGGGCGGCAAGGCCGACCGCAACGGCTTCTTCTTCGTCAATGACCGCGCCACCGGCAAGCTGCTCAATGCCTTCCCCTTCGTGACCCAGATCGACTGGGCCAAGGGCATCGACATGGAGACCGGTCGCCCGATCTGGAACGACGAGAAGCGCCCCGGCAACCCCTTCCTGGATAGCGTGAAGGATGCCGGCAAGGGCGAGGTGGTGTTCAACGCGCCGTCCTTCCTGGGTGGCAAGAACCAGATGCCGATGGCGTTCAGCCCGGACACCGGCCTGTTCTATGTGCCCTCCAACGAGTGGGGCATGGACATCTGGAACGAGCCGGTGAGCTACAAGCGCGGCGCTGCCTACCTGGGCGCAGGCTTCACCATCAAGCCGCTGTACGAGGACTACATTGGTGCCATGCGCGCGGTCGATCCGGTGAACGGCAAGATCGTGTGGGAAGTGAAGAACAACGCGCCGCTGTGGGGCGGTGTGCTGACCACCGGCGGCAACCTGGTGTTCTACGGCACGCCCGAGGGCTACCTGAAGGCGGTCAACGCCAAGACCGGCGAGGAAGTCTGGCAGTTCCAGACGGGCTCTGGCGTGATCGCCCCTCCGGTCACCTGGGACGACAACGGCGAGCAATACGTCGCCGTGGTGTCGGGCTGGGGCGGCGCCGTGCCGCTGTGGGGTGGTGACGTTGCCAAGCGTGTGAACTTCCTCGAACAGGGTGGCATGGTCTGGGTGTTCAAGCTGCACAAGAACTGAGCTGCAGGCCGTTTCCCATTGCCGGTGAGAAGCCCGGCGGCGCAAGCCGCCGGGCTTTTGCCGTGAACGCTGCTGCGGACGGACTCGGGAGCGTTGCCCAGTCGTCGAATGGGTTGCGGGCGTCATCGCGGGCGCGTCTCGATGAAGGCCTGGATTGCCCACGCCTCTTCGGTGGAGATCAGGTCCTTCCAGGCCGGCATGTGACGGATGCCGAGCCTGAGCTTGCCTTCCTCGACCGTCTTCAGGAAATAGACGTCTGCGTCCAGATGGCAGCGCTGCTGGAGCCCGGGGTCCGTCAAGCGCCGGCAGGTACGGCCGATGTTGCGCAGGTCGGCGGCCGGCCCGGGCTTGGTGGCGCCTTCGCCATGACAGCTGGCGCAATGCCGAGCGTAGTGCTTCTCGCCGCTGGCGATTGCCTCTGCCTGACCGCGCACGGGGTTGATGCGCTCGGCCTTGGGCTCGTCCGCGGCCTGCTGTTGCGGCGGCGTCGCGCAGGCCATCAGGGCCGCGACCGAGAGGGTAGCGATCAATCGGAGCGTGTGCGCCCAGCCGCCTGTCTTCACCAGTCGTGCGGGCATTTGTTGCACCCCTTCATGTAGGTTTCGTTGAAATTGGTGAAGCGTGTCAACGCGCCGTCGAGGTCGGCGTCGTCCAGTTCGGCGCTCTGGAACTTGGCCTCCTGAAGATCGGCGCCGACCAGGCGTGCGCCGCGGAAGCGTGCGTGGTTGGCGCGCGCGATCTCGAGCCGCGCGGCGCTCAGGTCGGCATTGGTGAAGTCGGAGCGCATCAGCCGTGCCGCTTCGAGATCGGCGCCCACGAAGCGCGCACCGACGAAGGAGGCGACCGGGGCGTTCACCTTGTTGAGGCGGGCGCCGCTGAGATCTGCGCCATCGAGGTTCGCGCCCGCGAGGTTGGCGCCGCGCAGATCGGCGCGGACCAGATTGGCTCCGCGCAGGTCTGCGCCGGCAAGATTGCGCCCGACCAGGTCGGCATGGCGCAGGTCCGCACCCGGGCAGCGGGTGTAGGGCCAGATGCCGCAGCCATTGATCTCATGGACCGGTTCCGGTTCGGCCTGAGCGCTCGATGACATGAGGGCGCCCGGCAGCACCGCACAGCCGAGAAGCAAGCGCAGGGCGTGCCGATAGCAGGTGTGGAACGTGTTCATGGTGTGTTCATCCGTGAGGTGTCGCGGGCCAGGGAGGAGGCTGGCCCGCGACCGGTTTGCCGCTTCAGTGCCTCAGCGGCTTGCCACCTGCTTGGGCAGCTTGAACACCCAGACGCTGCCGCCCTGCGTGACCTGCTTGGTGAGCTCGGCCATGTCGCCGCCCCAGAGCGGAACGGCGCCGCCGTAGCCGGACTGGATCGCGATGTACTGCTCGCCGTCCATCTCCCAGGTGATCGGGCTGGAGACGATGCCCGAGCCGGTCTGGAACTTCCACAGCTCCTTGCCGCTACGCTTGTCGAAGGCCTTCACATAGCCGTCGGAGGTGCCGGTGAAGAGGAGGCCGCCGCCGGTGGTGAGCGTTCCGGCCCAGAGCGGGAAGGTTTCCTTATGCTCCCAGGCGATCTTGCCGGTCAGCGGGTCGATGGCGCGCAGGATGCCGACGTGGTCGTCGAACAGGCGCTTGATGCGGAAGCCTTGGCCAAGGTAGGCCGAGCCGGCCTTGTAGTGCACCTTCTCGGTCCAGTAGTCCATCGCCCAGTGGTTGCCGGGGATGTAGAACAGGCCGCTGTCGGGGCTGTAGGCCATGGGGTTCCAGTTCTTGCCGCCGAGGAAGGGGGGCGAAACGAATACGGTCTCGCCCTTTTCCTGGCCCTCTGCGACCGGCGGCGGGCGATTGCCCTTCTCGATCGGCTTGCCGGTGCTCAGGTCGAAGCCCGAGGCCCAGGTGATGCCGTCGACGAACGGCCAGGCGTTGATGAGGGCGGTGGGCTTGTTCGGGTGGTCGGCTCGGGCCGCGAGTTTCTCGCGGTCGGTGACGAAGAAGAAGCCGTTGCGGTCCGCATGCGCGCCGGCCTTGACTTGCTTGCCGGTCTTCGGGTCCTTGTATTCGAAAAGGATGATCTCGTTGTTGCCGGAGAAGTCCCAGGCGTCGTTCGGAGTGTGCTGATAGAAGCCCTTGAGTTCGCCGGTGGCCGCATCGACGTAGGCCTGGCCGGAGGTAAACAGGCTGTCCCAGTTGCGCGGGTCGTCGCCCGGAGGGGTGCGCGCCCAGGTGTTCCAGGGTGCCGGGTTGCCGGCGCCGATCACGATGGTGTTGGTGTCGACATCGAAGCTTGCGCTCTGCCAGGGGGCTCCGCCGCCATGGCTCCAGGCTTCGACCTTGCCAGTCTCGCGCGTCGGGTCGTTGGGCCAGGATGGGGCCTTCGGGTCGCCGGTCGGCGTGCTGGGCTTGCCGTTCAGCGTGCCCATGTGGCCTTCGACCATCGGGCGCTTCCAGATCTCCTCGCCAGTGTCCGGGTCGCGGGCGTAGACGTGGCCGATTACGCCGAACTCGTCGCCCGAGTCGCCGTGGATCAGCATGACGCGACCGGACTCCTTGTCACGCGCGATCGTGGGTGCGCCGGTCATCGTGTAGCCGATCTTGTGGTCGCCGAACTTCTTGCGCCAGGCGACCTTGCCGGTCTTCTTGTCGAGCGCGACGATCGCCGCATCGAGGGTGCCGAAGAAGATCTTGTCGCCGAAGATGACTGCGCCCCGGTTGACGACGTCGCAGCAGGGGCGGATGTCGTCGGGCAGGCGGTGCTCGTAGCTCCACAGTTGCCTGCCGGTGCGGGCATCGATCGCGAACAGGCGGGAATACGAGGCGGTGACGTAGAGCACGCCGTCATGCACCAGGGCCTGGGCTTCCTGGCCGCGCTGCTTTTCGCCGCCGAATGAGAACGACCACGCCGGTACCAGGCCGGCGACGTTCTTGGTGTTGACGTGCGTCAGCGGCGAATAGCGCTGGGCCTTCAGGCCGAGCCCGTAGGTGAGCACGTCGCTCGTCGTCTCGTGGTCGCGGACGATGTCGTCCCAGGTGACGGTGCTTGCTGCCAGGCTCGACGCCGGAAAGGCGACGGCGAGCGAGGCCGCGAGCGCGGCCATCCGCAGCGGGCGCAGGACGGGGGTTGGAACATGCGTGCGAGTCATTTGTTGGCGTCTCCTGTTTTATTGCTATGTGGCGCAGACCGCCTGCGCCATTGCGGAGCCAAGTCTGCGGGCCGGGGGCGTCGATGGCCCGGGCGGTCTTCCCGATGAAGCCGGGAGTTTTTCCCGAGCTGGCATGTGACTTGCGTAGCCAGAGGCAGCTAAGGAGCATGGGAGAAGGCGGAATGGATCTGCGGGCGAGGCTGGTTGGCGGCTTGGTCGGGTACTTCGTGCTCTTGATCGTGCTGGCCTGCGTGCTGATCGCGCTCGCATTGCGTGAGGACGTCCTCGAGGAGGTGGACGCTTCGTCCCGACTCGTCGACCTGATGCTCGCCATGTCCGATGCCGGCGAGCATCGCCTGGCGCGCGTGGAGTCCCTGATTGCCGAGGGCGGTATGAGACATCTGGCGGTCACGCTCGAGCGCGACGGAGAGCCTGTTGCGCAGGAGGCAGCGGCTGGAGGCGTGCCGCGCTGGCTTGCAGCTGTCCTTCCGCACGCGCTGTTCGACCTTGCCGAACAGCGCATCCGGATCGACGGTGCGACGGTGGTCATCAAGCCCGATCCGGCGAGCGAGACGAGCGAGATCCTTGCAGAGTCTGCGCGCATGCTCGGGCTCTTCGTGCTGTTCGTGTTCGTGGCCGGTTTCGCCGCCTGGCGCACCGTCGGTGTGGCCCTGCGCCCGGGGGTGGAACTGGAGCGAGGGCTGGTTGGCCTGCTCGATGAGACCCCGCGCACGCTGCCGGCCTTCGAGCTGCGCGAGTTCGACCGTATCGCGCGAACGATGGAGTCGATCGCGCACGAACTGGCTCTGGCGCGCGAGGCCGAGCGGCAGATGGGGCGACGGCTGATCCAGGTCCAGGAGGCGGAGCGCCGGGCATTGGCGCGCGAGCTGCATGACGAGATCGGCCAGACCCTGGCGGCGCTTGGTCTTGCAGCGGCCTACATCGAGCGCCATGCGGGGACGGCTGAGCGCGAGGCGATCGCCGACTGCGGGCGTGAGATCCGCGAGGGCGTGGCGACGGTCTCAGGCCAAGTGTCGGGCATCCTCAAGCGCCTGCGGCCGCATGGCCTCGATGAGCTTGGCCTGCTGGAAGCGCTCAACGACCTGCTCGATTTCTGGCAGGGGCGTCAGGGTACTGCGGCGATTTTCGCCCGGTTGCCGACAGCGCTGCCGGCCCTGCCCGAGGCGGCGGCGCTGTCCATCTATCGCACGGTGCAGGAGGCGCTGACCAATGCGCATCGGCATGGAGAAGCGACGCATGTGGACGTCGAGCTTGCCGTCGCCGTAGCCGGCGCCTTCGTGGAGCTGCGCATCGAGGACGATGGCCGCGGCTGCACCGAGGAGCAGCTGTCGAGGTCATCGGGTGGAGTGCTTGGCATGAGAGAGCGCGCACGCATCGCCGGTGGCGAGCTGGTATTCGAGAAGGGGCGTGCAGGCGGGCTCGCGTTGCGTCTGCGGCTGCCTGTCGCTGGATTGGAGGAGGGGAGACATGATCCGATTGATGTTGCTGGATGACCACGCGCTGGTGCGCACGGGGTATCGGCGGATGTTCGATGCCGAGCCCGACATGAAGGTGGTCTGCGATGTATCCGGGGCGGATGAGGCTTGCGCCTGCCTGCGGACGCACGAGATCGATGTCGCGCTGGTCGATCTGAGCCTGCGCGGTGCGAGCGGTATCGATGCGATTGCGCGCATCCTCCAGCGCGATCGCAGTGTTCGCGTGCTGGTGCTGTCGATGTACGACGAGCCCGGCTTCGTGCGCCAGGCGATCCGTGCCGGTGCGCTCGGCTACCTGACCAAAAATTGCGCCCCCGATGAGCTGATGGCCGCCGTGCGCGCGGTGCATTCGGGGCGGCGCGTCCTTGCCGAGGGGCTGGCGCACTCGACCATGACCGCAGCCTTCGATTCGGAGGTGATGCTCGAGCGCCTCACGCCGCGGGAGTTCGAGGTGCTGCGCTTCGTAGCCAGTGGCGACCCGGTTGCAAGCATTGCCGAGTCGATGCACCTGAGCCAGAAGACCGTGCTCAACCATCTGTCGGCAGTCCGCCAGAAACTTGGCGCCGAGAACGACTTCAGGCTGCTCCACCTTGCCGTGAGGCATGGCCTGGTGAGTCTGGGAGAGCAGTTGCGGGCCTGACCGATACGTGCCGAACCGCAACAGATGCTCCATGCCGGATGCTCCACATGCCCGGTGTGAAGCCTCGCTGAGGCGTCTGCCCGCGGGCCTGTTTCTTGCAATTTGGCAATCGGGATTGTTGCCCCTTGAATATCCGCACCTTGCAAGGATGGAATGATGAAGATGAATTACCCAAGGATCTCTCGGTTGATGGTGGCGGTATTGTGTGCCGCCGGTGTCACAACGGCCGTCCACGCAGGCGAACGCGCGACGCCGCGCGAGGCGCGGGCGATGTTCGAGCAGGCGGTCGGCTACATGGAGCAGAACGGCGCCGAGGCAGCCTTCGCGGCCTTCAATGACCGCACGGGCAAGTTCGTGCGCAAGGATCTCTATGTCTTCGTGATCGACGACAAGGGGGTCTATCACGCCAGTGGTGCTGCGCCCGAGGCGCTGGTGGGGCTGACCGTGCTCAACACCACCGACGCGGCCGGTAACCCCCTGTTCCGCGAGATGATCGACACCACGCGGGTGAACCAGGAAGGGACGGTGCGCTACATGTGGCTGAACAGGGTGACCAACAAGGTCGAGCCCAAGGTGAGCTACGTGCGCAAGGTGGGCAACTACGTCGTCGGCGTTGGCTACTCCGCACCGCGCGCCGGTGCAGACGATGCGCGCGCGATGCTGGAGCGTGCGGCCAAGCTGGCCAAGGAACAAGGCCATGCGCGTGCGGCAGCAGCCTTCAACGACCGGCGTGGCGAGTTCGTGAAGAACGATCTCTACGTGTTCATGATCAACATGGACAGCGGTCGCTTCGAGGCCATGGGCATGAATCCGGCCCTGTCGGACACCGATGCACTGGGCTTGCATGATGCAGCCGGCAATGCCTTGGTGGCGGAGATGATCTCCAAGCTCAAGGATGCCGAAGAGGCGACGGTCGATTACGTCTGGCGCAATCCGGTGACCAATGCGGTGGAAAACAAGCGCTCGTATGTGCGCCGTGAAGGCCGTTCGCTGATCGGCGTCGGGCACTACATCGAGTAAGTCGAACAGATGCTCCGCTGCGGAGCATTTGTTCCGCAGCGGAGCAATGGAGCAGGGGCCGATAGGCCCGCTGTTCAGGGCAGGCGGTGGGTGAGGCCGTGGTCGGCGAAGATTCTGGCCAGCGTTCCCGAGCGCTGCAGTTCGGCCAGTGCGTTCGACAGGGCGTCGGCAAGCTGGCCGCTGTCCTTCTTCACGGCCATGCCCAGCGGCCATGGCCTGATGCGCAGTTCGGGCATCCCGAGGGGGTCGAGCGCGATGTCGCCGCCGCCGCCGATGGCGCCCTCGAGTTCGGTGCGCGTGCCCATTGCAGCCGCAATCTCGCCGCGGCGCATGGCCTCGACTGCTGCGGCGAGGCTGGGGAAGTGCACGATGTTGGGCTGCAGGCGGCCATCCAGGATGTGGAGCAGGAAGTCGCTCGAGTGGGTGTCGAGTTCGACGCCGATCTTCTCCGTAGTGAAGACTTCGAAAGTCTCAGCGACCGAATTCGACGGCTGCGGTACGCGCTCGGGCAGGCGCGCCATCGCCAGTGTCTCGAGGTGATAGGGGCCGAAGATGCGTACCTGCGGGTTGCCGGCAGCGAAGTGGTTGTCGACTGGCACGTGCAGCATCACGTCGCCCGGCTTGGTGCCGAGATAGTGCCCGCGCCACACCATGTTGCGCAGGTCGTCCTTCATGTCCTCGTCGGCCGGGAACTCGACGATCTGCGGCTGCAGGCCGAGGTGCTCGGCAAGCGCACGACCAAGCGCGATGTCGACACCCTTGCCTGCAGCCGAGTAGGGCGGGAAGTTTGCGTAAACCGCCACCCTCAGGGTGCCGGGCTGCTGCAGTTCGAGTTCGGCAGCTGCCGCGGTGGCGGGCGGGATCAGGCCCGCGAGGGCCAGGGCCCCCGCGGCGCGCAGAAAGCGTCGGCGCTCATTGCTGCTCATAGACCGTCTCCAGCCAGGCACGGATGGCCCACATGGCTTCCTGCGACAGGATACCTTCGAACGGCGGCATGTATACCGCACCGTTGCGAGTGACGCCGTTGCGGACCTTGCCGATGTAGAACTCGTCCATGTAGTCGTCGTGCTCGAGGTAGCGCAGGTCGGGCGCGATGCCGCCCGATACCGCGCCCAGGCCGTGACAGCGCGCGCAGTTCTGGTTGAAGGCCGAGTCGCCGATGCGGATCGCGTCGGCGTTGCCGCGGTAGGGGTTCTTCTCGACCCATTGTTCGCCCAGTTGCGGCAATGAACTGGTATCGACCGCTTGCGGCACCACGTCGCCATGTGCGTGTGCCAGCGTTGCCGCGGCAACGATGCCAAGGCTTGCCGCGCCAAGTGCGAAACGGTTGATCAGTGTCTCCTTCAAGGTACGTGTCTTCACCTTGTGTATCCTCTTGTGCGTGGTTCGATTGGGTGTGTGTTTCCGGTGCCTCCGGACAAGCCTTGCACTGCAATCGCCGTGCCACCCAATGCTCGAAGGGGTCTGAGCCAGGAGTCTGGACGGCTTGTGGAGTGAGGTCGGCTGCGAGGTGCTGGCAGGCTTTGTGCTTACATTCGGGCAAACGGAGCAGTCGATTTGTTTCGAAGCGAATCAAATGCTACGTTTCGAACCGAAGCACTAGAAAAGATGGCGGCCTGTCGGTTGTTCCGGCAAGGCGGCCCGGAGGAGACGTGATGGCAACAGAGCATGCGCTGGCGCAGCCGGTGGCGCGCGAGTATCGCCTGCAGCGGGCGCGCAGCCAGTTCTTTGAAGAGGGGGTTCTGCCCGAGGACGGTGTCCCGGAGCAGATCGTGGATTCCTGGGTGCGTTGTCGCGACTTGGGTCTCGATCGTGCGTCCAGTGAGGCGAGGGACCATGCGGACCGGTTGCGTCTCGCCGAGGCGCGCGACCGCAGCGCCCGCCTGGTAGAACACGCCAGCGGCGTTATGGAGCATGTATTCGAACAGATCCGCGCCTCGGGTAGCCTGGTGATCCTGTCCGATGCGCGCGGAACGATCGTGCATAGCCTGGGCGATGCCGAGTTCGTGGATAAGGCCAGTCGCGTCGCGCTGCAGCCCGGGGCATGCTGGAGCGAGGCCGCGCGTGGCACCAATGCGATCGGTACCACCATTGCTGCCAGTGCGCCCACGGTCGTGCTCGGTGGCGAGCACTTCCTCGATCACAACGCCTTCCTGTCGTGCACGGCTGCGCCCATTCTCGATCCGCGCGGTACCTTGGCGGGCGTGCTCGATGTCTCGTGCGACCAGCGGGCACACCAGCGCCACTCGCTCGGGCTGGTGCGTCTGTCGGTGCAACTGATCGAACGGCGCCTGTTCGAGACCGAGTTCGCCAACGAGATCCTGGTTGCCTTCCACGAGCGTCCGGAGTACGTCGGCAGCCTGCAGGAGGGGCTCATCGCGGTCACCGCCGATGGCATGGTCGTGGGTGCGAACTCGATTGCACGCGAGTGGATCCACCGGCGGCTGGAAACCGGGACCGGTGGTACCTTTGCCGAACTGTTCCGCCAGGGGCTGGGCAAGATCGCCGACCGCGTCCGCAGTTCGAGCGATGCCCTGGTCAGGCTCAATCTGCGCGATGGCTCCGATCTCTATGTCCAGCTGCGCTCGATGAGGGCGCACGTCAGGTCGGCCATGGACGCGCCGGCAGCGGCCGATGGGGGCCGCCCGGCTGCGCTTGCGGAGGCGGGGGGCAATCGGGCGCCTGCCGACAAGGGCAGGATCGTGCTCGAGACGCTGGCCACCGGCGACGCCGGGATCGCGCGTGCGGTCGACCGGGCGCGGCGCATCCTCGGCAAGGACATTCCCCTGCTCATCCAGGGCGAGTCGGGCGTGGGCAAGGAGTTGTTCGCCACTGCGTTCCACAACAGCGGACCGCGCGCCAGCGGGGCTTTTGTCGCCCTCAACTGTGCGGCGGTCCCCGAGTCCCTGATCGAGTCGGAGCTCTTCGGCTATGTGGGCGGCGCCTTCACCGGCGCGCGCAAGGAAGGCTCGATCGGCAAGATCCAGCAGGCCCACGGCGGTACGCTCTTCCTCGATGAGATCGGCGACATGCCCCTGGGCATGCAGGCGCGCCTGCTGCGCGTGCTGCAGGAACGCTGCGTGACGCCGGTCGGCTCGTTGAAGTCGATCCCGGTCGATATCTCGCTTGTCTGTGCGACGCACCGGGTGCTGCGCGATGCCGTGGCGCGCGGGGAGTTCCGCGAGGATCTCTATTACCGGGTCAACAGCCTGACGGTGGCGCTGCCGCCGCTGCGCGAGCGCAGCGACATCCGCTGCATCGTGGACCGTCTGCTGCGGCTGGAGGCTGCCGAGGCCGGGCGTGGCGAGCTGAGTATCGGCGATGACGTCATGCGCTTCATCGAACGCTATGCCTGGCCGGGCAATGTCCGGCAACTGCACAACGTGATCCGGGTTGCGGTTGCGCTGCTCGACCCCGACGAGGACGAAATCCTGCCTTCCCATCTGCCCGAAGACCTGTTCCTGGCCGACCCGGTAGATGACGCAAAGCCATCGCCGCAGGGGCCTGGCCCCGGCATGCCGCCGGCAGTGGCGGCAACGGCTGGTGGCCTGGCCGCGCTCGAACCCGGCGCGCGCAGGCTCGATCAGCTCGAGGTCGAACTCATCGAGCGAGTGATGCGGGAGGTGGGCGGGAACCTGTCGGCTGCAGCACGCACCTTGGGCGTCAGTCGCAACCGCCTTTACCGCAAGCTCGGACGCGCGGGGGCGCGGCAGGCGGCAGGAGGGTAATCCCGGGTTGACCTTCGTCTGGCACGACATATGCTCGTAGTTGCATAGGCGACTCGGTTCCCGAGTTGCTTGTGGGTGGCTCGGCAGCCTCCAGGCCGATGACCACGACCAACAACGAATGAGGAGACGATCGATGTGGAAGGCACTGCACATTGATCCCGCCAAGTGCACCGGCTGTCTGCAATGCGAGATGGCCTGTTCGTACGAGCACACCGGGGTCATCAATCCGAGCAAGTCGCGCATCAAGGTGTTCAACTTCGAACACGAGGGCCGCAAGGTGCCCTACACCTGTACGCAGTGCACCGAAGCCTGGTGTCTGAACGCCTGTCCGGTCGATGCGATCCGCATCGACCTGGCAACCGGCGCCAAGATGGTCTTCGAGGACACCTGTGTGGGGTGCAAGGTATGCACCATCGCCTGCCCGTTCGGCACCATCAATTACAACCAGGACTCGGGCAAGGTACAGAAGTGCGACCTGTGCGAGGGCAACCCCGCCTGTGCCAGCGCCTGTCCGACCGGCGCCATCACCTATGTCGATGCCGACTGGACCGGTATCGACAAGATGCGCGCCTGGGCCGCGAAGGCCAACACCCCGGCTTCGGCCGCAGCCTGAGGAGGATGCGTCATGGGATGGAATCGCAAAGTCCTGCGCGTGAACCTCACCGCAGGGACCTGTACCGAAGAAGCGCTGAACATGCAGTGGGCCGACGAGTACCTCGGCTCGCGCGGCCTGGCCACCAAGTACCTGGTGTCCGAGATCGATCCCAGGGTCGATCCGCTGTCGCCGGACAACAAGATGATCATGGCCACCGGGCCGCTCACCGGCACCATGGCCTCGACCGGAGGGCGCTACACCGTCGTCACCAAGGGCCCGCTCACGGGCGCCATTGCCTGTTCGAACTCGGGCGGCTTCTTCGGCGCCGAGATGAAGTTCGCCGGCTGGGACATGGTGATCTTCGAAGGGCGCTCGGCCAAGCCGGTGTGGCTCTACATCGAGAACGACAAGGCCGAACTGCGCGATGCTTCGGGCCTGTGGGGCAAGAGCTGTTGGGAGACCGAGGAGCAGATCAAGGAGGCGCTGCAGGATCCGCTGGTGCGCATCTCCTCGATCGGCAAGGCGGGCGAGAACCAGGTGCTTTACGCCTGTGTGGTCAATGACCTGCATCGCGCAGCCGGCCGTTCAGGCGTGGGTGCGGTGATGGGGTCGAAGAACCTCAAGGCGGTGGCCATCCGCGGCACCAAGGGGGTGGCGGGGATCAAGGATTTCGGCGCTTTCCTGAAAGCCACCAATGACGCCAAGAAGGTGCTTGCCGACAACGCGGTCACCGGCCAGGGCCTGCCCAAGTACGGCACGCAGGTGCTGATGAACGTCATCAACGAGATCGGTGCGCTGCCCACCCGCAACCACCGCGATGTGCAGTTCGAGGATGCCTCGAAGATCTCCGCCGAGGCCATGCACGAGAAGCGCGAATCGGACGGCAAGACCCACCTCGTCACCAATGCTGCATGCTTTGGCTGCACCATCGCCTGCGGTCGCATCTCGGAGATCGACAAGGGCCACTTCACGGTCAAGAACAGCCCGAAGTACTGGGGTGCCTCCGGCGGCCTGGAGTACGAAGCCGCGTGGGCGCTCGGTGCGGCCAATGGCGTTGGCGACCTCGAGGCGCTGCAGTATGCCAACCTGATCTGCAACGAGCAGGGCATGGACCCGATCTCCTTCGGCGCCACCGTGGGTGCGGCGATGGAGCTCTACGAGCTGGGCATCCTCAACGACGAGAAGATCGGCATCTCGGCGCCCTTCGGTTCGGCCGAAGCACTGGCGAAGATGGTGGAGATGACGGCGGTGGGCGAGGGCTTTGGCAAGGAGCTTGGCCTGGGCAGCAAGCGCCTGTGCGAGAAGTACGGCCGCCCCGAGCTGTCGATGAGCGTGAAGGGGCAGGAATTCCCGGCCTACGATTCGCGCGGCATCCAGGGCATGGGCCTGGCCTACGCCACCTCCAACCGTGGCGCCTGCCACCTGCGCGGCTATACGGTTGCCTCCGAAGTGCTCGGCATTCCGGTCAAGACCGACCCGCTCACGACCGACGGCAAGCCCGAGCTGGTGAAGGCCTTCCAGGACGCCACGGCGGTGTTCGATTCGGCCGGCATCTGCGTGTTCACCAGCTTCGCGTGGACCCTGGCCGACGTGCAGCCGCAGGTCGCTGCCGCCTGCGAGGGCGACTGGAGCATGGAGAAGCTGAACGAGGTGGGCGAGCGCATCTGGAACATGGAGCGCATGTTCAACAATGCCGCCGGCTTCACCGCCAAGGACGACAACCTGCCGCCGCGCCTCACGCAGGAACCGGCCAAGACCGGTCCGGCAAAAGGCCTGGTCAACGGCTTGGCGAAGATGCTGCCCGAGTACTATCAGGTGCGCGGGTGGACGCCCGAGGGCCAGCCGACCGCCGAGACGCGGGCACGCCTGGGCTTGTGATCGTGTAAGCGTACGCGGGCGCCCTCGAGGGCGCCCGTGCTTCGTTCGAGGGTTCCCAAATGAAACACCTGATTCTCGGTAATGGTCCCGCGGGGGTTGTTGCCGCCGAAGCCCTGCGCAAGGCCGCGCCCACCGACGACATCCTGATGGTCGGTCACGAGGACGCGCCGCCATACTCGCGCATGGCCATCCCCTATTTGCTCGAAGGCAACATCGACGAGGCGGGCACGTATCTGCGCAAGGGTGCGGATCACTTCGAGCGCCTGCGCATCCGCCAGCTGCGCGGGCGTGCGGTGGCGCTCAACACTGACAAGCGCACCGTGCTGTTCGACGACGGCCACTTCGAAAGCTACGACCGCCTGCTCATTGCCACCGGCTCGCACCCGGTGCGGCCGCCCATCCCCGGTGTGGACCTGCCCGAGGTGCAGACCTGCTGGACGCTGGCCGACGCCCGTGCGATCGCCGCGCTGGCCAAACCGGGCGCGCGCGTGCTGCAGCTCGGCGCTGGCTTCATCGGCTGCATCATCATGGAGGCGCTGGCCAAGCGCGGCGTGCAGCTCACCGTGGTGGAGATGGGCGACCGCATGGTGCCGCGCATGATGACACCCAAGGCCGGCGGCATGATAAAGCGCTGGGTCGAGGAGAAGGGCATCCGGGTCGTCACCTCTGCGGGCGTGCAGCGTATCGATCGCGGGGGCGACGTGGCGAGCGATGCGCCGCTCGTGGTGACGCTGTCGACGGGCTATCGCCTCGACTGCGACCTGGTCATCGTGGCCGCGGGAGTTGCGCCCAATGTCGGCTTCCTGGAGGAAACTCCGGTGCATGTCGCCAAGGGCGTGCTGGTCGATGAGCGCATGGAGACGAGCGTGCCCGGCATCTTCGCCGCGGGGGACGTGGCCGAGGCGCCGGATCTCTTCACCGGTGCGCACCTGGTCGCCGCCATCCAGCCCAATGCCGCCGACCAGGCGCGCATCGCGGCGATGAACATGGCGCGCGCAGCCGCCGCCAGGGATACAAAGCTCAACGGTGTGCTGGCGATCAACGTGCTTGACACGCTGGGCCTGATTTCCTCGTCCTTCGGGCAGTGGTGGGGCGAGAAGTCGGACGCCGGCGGCAGCGGTGTCGAGTTGGTCGATGAGGCGCGCTACCGCTACCTGAGCCTGCAGTTCAAGGACGACGTGCTGATCGGCGCCACCTCGATCGGTCTCACCCAGCATGTGGGCGCGCTGCGTGGCTTGATCCACGGTCAGGTGAAGCTCGGAGACTGGAAGGACCGTCTGCTTGCCAGCCCGCTGGCCTTCGTCGACGCCTACGTGGCGTGCAGCCAGCAGCCGATGGCGCTTGCGCGCTGAGGGGGGGCGAATGGAGACCCGGGTGACGATTCGCATCGCCTTCAAGCTGTTTGCGTCCTTGTCCGACTACCTGCCCGACGGCCACCGCGGCAACCGGCTGGAGCTCGAGGTGGACGAGGGCACAACGGTGGCTGACATGATCCACCGCTACCGCGTGCCCGAGCGCAGCGCCCACCTGGTGCTGGTCAACGGCCACTTCGTGCCGCCGGCCGAGCGTGCCCGCCGGCGCCTGGCCGAAGGTGACGAACTCGCGATCTGGCCGCCGATCGCCGGCGGCTGAACGGTGGCTTTCATCAACGGCCCGGTGCCCGAGTCCTTCGAGCGCCGGGTCACCGCGACGCCGCGTGAATTCGAGCGCGACCTGCGCCAGGCCTGGCCGCAGGTGCAGGGTGGCGCCGACGCCTCGGCCTTCGGGCTGCAGGATGGGACGCAGCATCTCGCGATCGAGATCGAGCCCGCTGGCCTGCGCCGTCTCGGCCTGCTGGAGCTGCCGCAGCTGATCGTGCGTTATCGCTTCGGCGCCGGGACCGAGCCCGCGCGCCGCGCCCTGCTCGAACGTCTTGATCGGGCGATGCAGAAAGGCGGCGGCTGATCGCGACACAGCGCGCCCGACCGCGCCAGCGTTCAGGCCTGTGCCGCGTTTCGGGTATGCTCCCTGCCGATGTCCGTTTTTGCCACCACCTTCTCCGATGCCCTGGCACTGCTGGCCACCTTCGACCATGCGGTGACCGAGATCGTGCTGCTTTCGCTTCAGGTGAGCGGCGGGGCGGTCGTGCTGGGCACCCTGATCGGACTGCCGCTCGGCGCCTGTATCGCGGTGGGGCGCTTCCCCGGCAAGAGTACGCTGTCCGTGCTGATCAATGGCCTGATGGGCTTGCCCTCGGTGGTGGTGGGCGTGGTGGTGTACCTGCTTTTGTCTCGCTCCGGGCCGTTCGGGAGCTTCGGCCTGCTATACACCCCGGTGGCGATGATCATTGCGCAGACCTTGCTCGTGATCCCGCTCATGGCCGCGATCGCCCGCCAGGTCGTCGAGGACGTGTGGCAGCGCTACGCCGAGGAGCTGGCGCTGATGCGCTTTTCGTGGTGGGACAGTGTCACCACGCTGCTGTATGACTGTCGCCATTCGTTGGTCGTGGCGGTGCTGGCCGGGCTGGGACGGGCAATGAGCGAGGTTGGGGCAGTGATGATCGTGGGCGGCAACATCGATCGTGCTACCCGCGTCATGACCACTGCAATTGCGCTCGAGACCAGCAAGGGCGATCTGCCGCTGGCGATCGCGCTTGGCCTGATGTTGATCGTCATCATTCTCGTGCTCAACGCGCTGGCGTTCGCCTTGCGCCACTGGGCGATGCGCCGCTTCGGCTAGGCGGACTCATGGCGATCTTTCCGCTGCGAATCTCTGGACTGCGCTTCCGACCCAACGGCAGGGAGGTGCTTGCCGGCATCGACCTGGAACTCGGCGACGAGGGCATTACCCTGGTGCTGGGCCCCAACGGCGCGGGCAAGAGCGTATTGCTGCGGGCGATCTGCGGTCTGGTCGAGGCCAGCGGTGGCAGCATGGCCTGGGGCGACGAGGGCGCACGCCGGCCGGAGCAGGGGGTGATGATGGTGTTCCAGCGCCCGATGATGTTGCGTGCTTCGGTACTGTACAACGTGGCGCTGGGTCTCAAGCCGCTCGGTCTGCGCGCCGATGAGCGGCGGCGGCGGGCACTGGCGATGCTCGAGCGCGTGGGCCTGGCCGATCGTGCCGCCGACAGTGCCCGTCACCTGTCAGGGGGCGAACAGCAACGACTCGGGCTCGCACGCGCGTGGCTGACCAAGCCCCGGCTGCTGCTGCTCGACGAACCGACGGCCAGTCTCGATCCGTCGGCGAGCGCCGAGGTCGAGCGCATCATTCGTGAGATCCGTACCGATGGTACGCGCATCCTGATGGTGACCCACAACCTGGCCCAGGCGACTCGCCTCGGCGATGACATCGTCTTTGTGTCCGGTGGGCGTGTGTGCGAACATACTGCAGTCCGCGAGTTCTTCAGCCGCCCGCGCTCCGAAGAGGCGCGGCTGTTCATCCAGGGAGAGTTGCCATGGAAAATGCGGTTTCAAGGCGCTTGAGAAGCACGCTGCTGGCCACGGCTGCGGTGGTGCTGCTGGGGAGCTTCGGTGCGAACTGTGGTTTCGTGGTGCGTGAGGCGTCCAATGTCCAGCCGGTTTCGAGCCAGGCGCTGGCGCCCGTCGCCGAGCCTGCGGAAGAAGGCTTTTTGCCGGGGCGTGTTACCCGATGATGGCGATCGGGCCGCGGGTGCCGGTCAGCGCGGTCGTGTTGTTCGCGCTCGCTGCAGTTGCGCTCATTCCTGCGCTGTTGTGTTTCGCCGGCTTTGGCACGCAACTGCATCCTGCGCTGTCAGACCCGATGGCGGGCCTCGCTTTCCTGGTTACGGCAGTCGCATTGGCGGGTTCCGGCGCGTTTCCGCTCGTGCTTGCACGACTCGCCGCGCGTGACGAGAGGCCGCGCTGAGTCTGCTCGCGTGATGGTGGCAGTGTTCCATGCGTATTGCCTGAGTGTGCAGCGTGTCACGGCCTATCTTCGTTATCTGGGAAAAAGTGACACAATCAAATAATATGCGATTAATGGCTTAATTGATTTGCGGCCGGTGTGCGAGGTGCCGAGAGTGGACGAGACGACAGGTAGTCTCCTGGTGGTCGACGACGAGGAGAACATTCTCGCTGCGTTGCGCCGCACGCTGAGGCGGGAGCCCTACACGGTGCTGGTCGCGAACAGTGGTGCGGAAGGCTTGAGGATTCTTGCCGAGCGGCATGTCGATGTGGTGGTTTCGGATCAGCGCATGCCCGGCATGAGCGGCACTGATTTCCTGCGCAGCGTCAAGAAGGCCTATCCGCATACCGTGCGCATGGTGCTGTCGGGATACACCGAGTTGAAGTCGGTTACCGATGCCATCAATGAGGGCGCCATCTACAAGTTCCTCACCAAGCCATGGGACGACGACCACCTGCGGGCGAACATTGCCGAGGCCTTCCGTCACAAGGCGCTGGCTGATGAGAATCGCCGTCTCGCGCACGAACTGGCGTTGTCGAACGAACAGCTCGCGTGCGCCAACGAGAGTCTCAAGGCGCACCTGGCCGTTACCGAGCGCGAGTTGCTCATCGATGGCGCAGCCCTCGAGGTGGCGCGCGAGGTGGTTGAGGCACTGCCGCTGCCTGTCGTCGGGGTCGATATGGATCGTCTGATCGTGTTCGCGAACGCCGAGGCGGAGCGTGTGCTTGGAGCAGGGGGGCCATTGCTCGGGATGGCGTATGACGAAGTCCTGAGCTCGGAGTTGCAATCGCTCCTGGGTGTCGGTGGGACGCAGGTCCGCAGTGTGCGGATCGGTGGTCAGGGCTTTGTTGCCAGGGCAAGCGAGATGGGGCGCGATTCGCGCTCGATCGGTCGCCTGCTCGTTCTGTTGCCGGAGACGAGCCATGCAGCGCGTTGAGACCGAAACCCTTGCCCTGGATGAGGTGCAGCCCGGCGCAGTCCTGGCGGTCCAGCTTTGCGACGCGAGTGGCATGATCCTTCTGCCGGCAGGCTGCACCCTTGATGAGGCGATCCTTGAGCGCTTGCGTGTTCGTGGTGTGGAGCGGCTGCAACTGGTGGTGCCCGAGTCTGCGGCAGCACGTGGCGCGCGCGAGGCTGCGCTGCAGGAACGGCTGGAACATCTGTTCCGGGTGGCAGGTACGGGGGAGGCGGCCCGCGAACTGATGACGGTAGTCCTGGCTTTGCGCACAGGAGGGACGGATGAGCGCTGAGTCGATCTTCCCGCTCGAACTCGACGCCGTCATGGAGGCTGTGGCACGCCTGCCGCCGTTTCCTGAGGTGGCGTTGCAGTTGCTGCAGTCACTGGATGGGGCGGATGCGGATTCCGAACAGCTGGAGCGGCTGATTGCCACCGACCAGATTCTGACCGCGCGCCTGTTGCGGGTCGCGAATTCGTCCTTCTACGGGATGCAGGGGCGCATCCATTCGATCCGCGATGCGCTGGTGCTGATTGGCTACCGCGGGCTGCGCTCGCTGGCCATTGCTGCGAGCTTGTCGAGTGCCTTGCCCGGCGAGGGCGGGCAACCGGGTGGCTTCTGGCGGCAGGGCCTTGCCGCAGGTGTGGTCGCGCAGGTACTGGGCCGTGCTGCGCACCTGAACCCGGATGTGTGTTTTGCCGCCGGGCTCATGCATGGTCTGGGGCGGCTGTTGCTGGCGAGGGCATTCCCCGCGCAGTGTGCGGTGGTCGAGGATTGGCGTCGCGAGCACGACTGCATGCAGCATGAGGCTGAGCGCGCCGTGCTCGGGCTGGATCATCTGGAGGTCGGGCAACTGCTGGCCGAGCGCTGGCGATTCCCCGCCGCTCTCGTTTCGGCAATAGGAGGCCATCAGGATCCTGTGCGCATCGCCCAGGATCCATATGCAGCGCTGGTACATGTTGCGGATGCCGTGGTGATCGCGCTCGATGTCGTGCCCGAGCGCGATGCGATGGTGCCGTGCATCGATGAGGGGGCGTGGCGGCGTTTCGTCGCATCGCCGGAGGTTTTGCTGCACCTCCTGCACGACATCGACGAGCAGATCGAGTCTGCCGCCGGGTTGTTGCAGGCGCCTTGAGCAAGGAGTACGGAATGGGCAAGCGGATCGTCCTTCACTCTTGCGCACGCGAGCGCGGCTGCGGGGTTGACAGCCGGCTGGCGCTCAATCTCCTCGATACGGTGGGCGCGCCGATGCTGGCCTACCGGGATGGGCCGGTGCTCTACGCCAACGAGGCCTGCCAGCAACTGCTGCAGCGCGACCAGGCGAGCTTGCTCGGGATGCCCTTCGATGCGCTCTTGATCGACGGCGATCGGCAACGCTGGCAGGCGCTCGCCGCGGCCGTCCTTGCTGGCGAGGCCGCACCGGAAAAGCTCAAGTTGAGCTTGCGGTCCGGTGGTGGAGAGCAACGCACGGTCGAGATCGCGCCGAGCCGAATCGACATCGATGACGATCCGCTGCTCGTCTGTTTCATTTACGACCTCTCGGAGTACAAACGGAGAGAGGCGCGTGAGCGGTCCCTGTTCCGTCTCTTCGCGCAGATCATCGATGCCGACCCCGTACCCACCTTCGTGCTCAATGCCCAGCATCAGGTTACGCACTGGAACAAGGCCTGCGCGGCCATTACGGGCACCCCAGCGGCCGAGATCGTGGGCACGACGCGGCAGTGGTATCCCTTTTATCGTACCGAGCGACCGACCCTGGCCGACCTGGTGCTGAGCGGCGATCTCGAGCGTGGTTTCGAAGAGTTGTACCGCGGCAAGCTGCGCCGCTCTGAACTCATCGACGGCGCCTACGAGGCGGAAGCCTTCTTCCCGCATTTTGGCGACTCGGGGCGCTGGCTCTACTTCACGGCGGCGCCGCTGCGCAACGCCCGGGGCCAGGTGGTGGGGGCGATCGAGACCTTGCAGGACATGACGGCACGGCGCACGGCAGAGGAGGCGCTGCGTCAACAGCAGGCTGGCCTCGAGCGCCTGGTGGCGGAGCGTACCGCACAGCTCGAGTCGGCCAGCGCGCAGCTCGTGCAGTCCGAGAAGATGGCCTCGATCGGGCAGTTGGCGGCAGGTGTCGCGCATGAGATCAACAACCCCATCGGCTACGTCCATTCCAACATCGGCGCGCTGGAAGGCTACATGGGCGACTTGTTCGAGATGCTCGACGCCTATGAGAAGGCGATGTCTTCCGGCCTGGCCGAGGACAAGCGCGAAGCCTTGCAGGCACTGGGGGCGAAGCTCGACGTCGAATTCCTGAGGGAGGACATTCCCAAGCTCGTGCAGGAGTCCAAGGAGGGCATCACCCGCGTACGCAAGATCGTCCAGGACCTGAAGGACTTCTCGCATGTCGACGTGAAGCAGGAGTGGCAGTGGGCGAACATCGAGGCAGGCCTGGAGTCGACCCTCAATATCGTGAGCAACGAGATCAAGTACAAGGCTGACGTTGTCTGCGAGTTCGCCGGGCTGCCCGAGATCGAGTGCCTGCCGTCGCAGCTCAACCAGGTGTTCATGAACCTGCTGGTGAACGCAGCACATGCAATCGGCGAGGCACGCGGCCGCATCCGTGTGGCCACCCGGGTGCTGGATGCAGGGCAGGTGTGCGTCGAGGTTGCCGACAACGGTTGCGGCATTGCGCCCGAGCTGCAGATGAAGATCTTCGATCCTTTCTTTACCACCAAGCCCGTGGGCAAGGGGACCGGGCTCGGGCTGTCCTTGTCCTATGGCATCGTCAAGAATCACAACGGTCGCATCGAGCTCGAAAGCACCCCGGGGGCGGGGACGCTGTTCCGCGTCGTCCTGCCCGTGCATCATGTCGAGACGCGGAGCGAAGCATGAGCGATGCCACCCAGGCCGCATCGCTTGGCGCGGACGAGGTGCCGGCCTGGCGGGTGCTCTGTGTCGATGACGAAGCCAACATCCTGTCGGCGCTGCGCCGCCTGTTCAGGCCTTGCGGCTACGCGGTGACGGTGGCGGCCAGCGGCGAGGAAGGGCTGGCCATACTCGAACAGGGGCCGTTCGATCTCGTCATCTCGGACATGCGCATGCCCGGGATGTCCGGCGCCCAGTTCCTTGAAGAAGTGAGCATGCGCTGGCCGGACACCATGCGGTTACTGCTCACCGGCTACGCCGACATCGACTCGACCATCGATGCCGTCAACAAGGGGCGCATCTTTCATTACGTCAGCAAGCCCTGGGATGACAAGGCACTCCTGCTCATCGTCCGCCATGCGCTCGAACGCAAGCAGCTCGAGCGCGACAAGGCGAGGCTCGAGGCGCTGACTGCGCAGCAGAACGAAGAGCTCAAGGACGTCAATGCCAGCCTGGAACTGAAGGTGATGGAGCGTACGGTCGAGCTGCGCAAGGCCAATGAGCACATCAAGGCGAGCTTCATCACCTCGATCAAGGTGTTTGCCAACCTCATCGAGTTGCGCGAGGGCGCGATTGCAGGCCATTCGCGCCGGGTGGCGGAGCTGGCACGCAAGCTGGCCAAGCGCGCAGGCATGGATGCCGCTGCGGTGCAGGACGTGTTTCTCGCCGGGCTGCTGCACGATATCGGCAAGATTGGCCTGCCCGATACCTTGTTGTCGCGTGCAGTCGCGGAGATGTCGGGGCCGGAGTTGCTGCGCTACCGCAAGCACCCGCAGGCCGGCGAGCACGCCCTGATGGCGCTTTCCGAACTCGCGCAGGCGGCACGCCTGGTGCGAAGCCACCACGAGCGCTTTGATGGTAAAGGCTATCCCGATGGCCTGGCGGGCGAGCAGATTCCGCTCGGTGCGCGTATCGTGGCGGTTGCGAACGACTATGACGGGCTGCAGATCGGCACCCTTGCAGCGCGCAAGCGCACCGCCAGGGAGGCGCTGGAGTTGCTCGAAGCCGGCCGTGGCCGGAGTTACGATCCGGGTGTCCTCGATCTGTTCCTGGAGGTCGTCGCCGAGTCGGAGCGAGACGATCTGAAGGAGGTCGGGCTGAGCGTCGCGCGCCTGATGCCCGGGATGATACTGTCACGCGACCTGGTCACTCGACAGGGCTACCTGCTCCTGGCGACCGACTTTGTCCTGACCGCAGGGATCATCCGCCAGATCCAGGAGTATGCGAGCCAGGAGGGCCTGGAGGGGCTGGTGATTCACGTGCGCGACGAGGGGAGGATGGTATGAAGCGCATCATGCTCATCGACGACGAGCCCAACGTGTTGTTTGCGCTGCAGCGCGTGCTCGAGCGCGCTTTCAGCGGGCAGGATGTCAGTGTCGAGTCGCACGCCTCTCCATTGGCCGCGCTCGGCCGTTGCCAGTACATCCGCTACGAGGTGGTCATTTCGGACTATCGGATGCCGGGTATGGATGGTGTGACGCTGCTCAAGGCCATACGCGCACTGCAGCCCGACAGCATCCGCCTGATGCTGTCGGCAACCACGGATTTCGATGCGGCGATGGCTGCGGTCAATCAGGCCGAGGTCCATCGCTACCTCGTCAAGCCGTGGAGCCGTGACGAACTGGTCGACACCGTACGCGAAGCGCTGGAGCGCTATGACCGTCTGCTCGAGGATCGACTGCTTGCCGACGAGAAGCGCGCCGAGCGCGGCAGCATCACGTCCGAGGACAAGGAGCGCAGGAGGCTGGAGGCGGAGAGCCCCGGCATCACCAAGGTGAAGTGGGGCCCGGGAGGCGAGTTGCTGCTGGACGATGACTGAGCCGTCCGGGCCCCGCGCTCACGCCTTCCAGTGCCCCGACTTGCCCCCCAGCTTTTCCATGAGCTGGATGCCTTCCATGCGCATGCCGCGGTCCACCGCCTTGCACATGTCGTAGATCGTCAGCAGGCCCACATTCACCGCGGTCAGTGCCTCCATCTCGACCCCGGTGCGGCCTACCGTCTCTGCCGTGACCGTGCAGCGGATGGCGGCGTCGTGCTCGATGAGTTCGAAATCGACTGCGACGCGGGTGAGCGGGATCGGGTGGCAGAGCGGGATCAGTTCGCTGGTGCGCTTCGAGGCCTGGATAGCAGCGATGCGCGCAATGCCGATGACGTCTCCTTTCTTCGCGCTGCCCGCCTTCACCATCGCGAAAGTTTCGGGCTGCATGTGGATGCAGCCCGTGGCGACGGCGACACGACGGGTTTCCGCCTTGGCGCCGACGTCGACCATGTGAGCCTGGCCGTCGGCATCGAAATGGGTGAGCGGGGTCGGGCTGGCGGAGGACGTCGTGGTCATGGCAGTCGCAGAGCAGTGGGTAAGGGTGTAGAGCGGATCTAGAGCGCCCGCCGGTGCGCGCTCGAGTGCGCACGGTGACGGGGCTGCGCGGGCACGGATGACGAGTGGCAACAGATCGATGCACTCGGACGGGAACGCGCGCAAGGTCGCGCGTATCATAGCACCCGATGATGCGCCGACCCCTTGCCCTCCTGCTCAGCCTGGCGCTGGCCCTGCCCGCGCCGCTTCCCGTGCTCGCCTTCGATCTGCCCGACCTGGGCGATGTGGCGGCTTCCGAACTCTCGCCTGCCGCTGAAAGGCGGATCGGCGAGCAGATCATTCGTGAGATCCGCTGGCGTGATGCCGCCTACCTGGACGACCCCGAGGTCGAGGAGTACGTCAACCGGCTCGGCCATCGCCTGGCTGCGGTTGGCAACAACGCGTCGCTCGATTTCGACTTCTTTGTCGTGCGCGACCCCTCGCTGAACGCCTTTGCGCTTCCTGGCGGCTATATCGGTGTGCATACGGGATTGCTGCTTGCAGCCGAAACCGAGTCGGAGTTCGCCTCGGTGCTCGGGCACGAGATCGCGCACGTCACCCAGCGCCATATCGCCCAGATCGTCGGCAAGCAGAGCCAGTCGGCGATGCTGATGATGGCGTCGCTGCTGGTCGCAGTGCTGGCTGCGCGCAGCAATTCCGATGTCAGCCAGGCGGCGATTGCGGCCGGGCAGGCGGGGGCGATCCAGTCGCAGCTCGGCTACACGCGTGCCTTCGAGCGCGAGGCCGATCGCGTCGGTCTCGATACCCTGGATCGTGCCGGGCTGGACGTGCGCGGCATGCCGAGCTTCTTCGAGCGCTTGCAGCGTTCGACACGGATGTACGAGAACAACGCGCCGGCCTACCTGCGCACCCACCCGCTCACCACCGAGCGGATTGCCGACATGGAAAACCGGGTGGCCTCGATGCCATTCCGCCAGGTGCTCGATTCGGACGACTTCCGCTATGCGCGCGCCAAGCTGCGCGCCAGTGTGGGCCAGCCGGCCGATGCGGTGCGCGATCTGGAGGATCGTGTTGCCCGCGATGGGCGCGACGATGCAGCGCTTTACGGTCTTGCGCGTGCCTTGCTACGGGCAGGGCGCACGGCAGACGCTGCGGACAGGCTTGGCAGCTTGCGCGCGCGTGCAGCGCCGTCGCCCTGGATTGAGACCCTTGCGGCCGAGATCAGCCTTGCACGGCGAGATCCGAGCAGCGCGATCCGCACGCTCGAGACCGCTCAGCAGCGTTTTCCGGCGAGTCGCAGCCTGGCCTACGCGCTGGCCGACGCACAGATCCGTGGCGGCCAGGCTGCGCAGGCCGTTGCAGGCGTGCGCCGGATGATCGATACCCGAAGTGCCGATCCGCGCCTGTGGCAGCTGCTCTCGCGTGCGCAAGCCGAGCTTGGCCAGCGCACCGAGCAGCACAGGGCGCAGGCCGAGGTCTATGTGTTGCGCGGCAGCCTGCCTGCGGCCATCGAGCAGCTCGAGATTGCGCGCCGTGCGGGCGATGGCGATTTCTACACGCTGTCGGCAGTGGATGCGCGCCTGCGCGAGCTGCAGCAGCGTCTGCTGGAGGAGCGGCGCGAGCGCTGATACCAAGGTGTGCGGCGGTGTCCGCCTTCCTGCGCCTGCCTCGATCCATTAGAATATTGGATTCAAGCAATTAGCCATGACAGAGGACGAGGGATGGATTTCGACAAGGAAGTGGATGCCCGTGGACTGAACTGCCCGTTGCCGATCCTGCGCGCCAAGAAGATGTTGGCCGAGATGCAGTCCGGGCAGGTGGTGCGCGTGCTTGCCACCGATCCGGGCGCGGTGAAGGACTTCCAGGCTTTTGCACGGCAGACGGGCAATGAGCTGGTTGGCCAGGGCGAGACGGCGGACAAGGCCTTCGAGTTCTTCCTCAAGCGCAAGTAAGTCTTCCCAGTACGGCGCTGGAAACGGAAGGGGCTGCCCGTGTTGCCGGGCAGCCCCTTCTTGCCGTTCAGGCCGGCCGTGCCCGGCCCTGTTCGGCTCAGCCGCCGAGCTTGGCGAGCTGCGGCTTGAGCTTGTCCACCGTGACCTTGAAGCCAGCGAGGCGGTCGCGTTCCTGCTGCACCACCGCGGCCGGGGCGCGATCGACGAAGCTGGCGTTGCCGAGCTTGCCTTCGGCCTTCGCGATCTCGCCCTCGAGGCGGGCGATCTCCTTGCCCAGGCGTTCGCGCTCGGCAGCGATGTCGATCTCCACCTTGAGCATCAAGCGGGTCGCGCCGGCCACTGCGACCGGGGCGAGTTCGTCGGCGCCGATCTCGTCGACGATCTGTACGTCCGAGAGCTTTGCCAGGCCGGCGAGATAGGGGGCATACACGGCCAGCGCCGCCTTGTCGCCGGCGGCGACCAGCGGCAGGCGCTGGGCGGGCGAGATGTTCATCTCACCGCGCAGGTTGCGGCATGCATAGACCATCGCCTTCAACTCGGCGACCTTGGCCTCGCAGGCCTCGTCGATCCGACTCATGTCGGCCTGCGGGTAGCGTACGCGCATGATGCTGTCGCCATCCTTGCGCCCGGCGAGCGGGGCGACCGTCTGCCACAGCTCCTCGGTGATGAAGGGAATCAGCGGGTGGGCCAGGCGCAGCACCGTCTCGAGCACGCGCAGCAAGGTACGCCGGGTGGCGCGCTGCTGGGCCGGGGTGCCGGTCTGGATCTGCACCTTGGCGAGTTCCAGGTACCAGTCGCAGTACTCGTCCCACACGAACTCATAGACCGCACGCGCGACGAGGTCGAAGCGGTAGGCCTCGAACTGGGTTGCGACTTCGGCCTCGGTGCGCTGCAGGCGCGACACGACCCAGCGGTCGGCGAAGGAGAAGTCGAGCACCTCGGTGGAGCAGGCGACGTTGTCGCCGATGCCGCAGTCCTGGCCCTCGCAGTTCATCAGCACGAAGCGGGTGGCGTTCCACAGCTTGTTGCAGAAGTTGCGGTAGCCCTCGCAGCGCGCGAGGTCGAACTTGATGTCGCGGCCCGGGCTGGCCAGGCTGGCGAAGGTGAAGCGCAGCGCGTCGGTGCCGAAGGCGGGGATGCCCTCGGGGAATTCCTTGCGTGTCTTCTTCTCGATGCTCTGCGCCTGCTTGGGGTTCATCAGGCCGTAGGTGCGCTTGCCGACCAGTTCGTCGAGGGCAATGCCGTCGATGAGGTCGATCGGGTCGAGCACGTTGCCCTTGGACTTGCTCATCTTCTGGCCTTCCGCGTCGCGGATGAGGCCGTGCACGTAGACGTGCCTGAACGGGATCTTGCCGGTGATGTGCTTGGTCATCATGACCATGCGCGCCACCCAGAAGAAGATGATGTCGAAGCCGGTGACGAGCACGGTCGAGGGCAGGTAGAGGTCGAGCGCGTCGTTGCTCTTGCCCGGCCACTCCGGGGTCCAGTCCAGCGTCGAGAACGGCCACAGTGCGGACGAGTACCAGGTGTCGAGCACGTCGTCTTCCTGGCGCAGGTGGCCGGCGTCGTGGCGGGCATGCAGCACGGCCAGGCGTTCGGCGATGGCCGGGTAGTCGGCGGCAGTCTGGCCCTGGCTCTGGCGCGCCTGAACCTCGGCGGTGAGCGCGTCGATCTCGGCCTGCAGGTCGGCCTTCCAGGCGTGGATGGCCTCTTCTTCGCAGCTGGCGACGTAGATCTTGCCTTCCTCGTCGTACCACGCCGGGATGCGGTGACCCCACCACAGCTGGCGCGAGATGCACCAGTCCTGGATGTTGTTGAGCCACTGGTTGTAGGTGTTGACCCAGTTCTCGGGGTAGAACTTGATCTCGCCGGAGGCGACGACGTCGAGCGCCTTCTGTGTGATCGACTTGCCATCCGCGCCCGGCTTGGACATGGCCACGAACCACTGGTCGGTGAGCATGGGTTCGATGACGACGCTGGTGCGGTCGCCGCGCGGCACCTGCATCTTGTGCGCCTTGACCTCGATCAGCAGGCCGAGCTGTTCCAGTTCTGTGACCACCGCATCGCGCGCCGGCACGCGATCCAGGCCGGCGACCGTGGCCGGCATGGCCACGCCGTCCAGAGTGATGCCGTCGCTGGTGTAGCGTTCGGCGACTGCGGGCACGCTGCCGTCGAGCTTGAGCACGACGATCATGTCGAGCTTGTGGCGCTGGCCGACCGCGTAGTCGTTGAAGTCGTGCGCCGGGGTGACCTTGACGCAGCCGGTGCCGAACTCGCGGTCGACGTAGTCGTCGGCGATGATCGGGATTTGGCGGCCGGTGAGCGGCAGCGCGACCGTCTTGCCGATGAGGTGGGCATAGCGCTCATCCTCGGGATGCACCATCACCGCGACGTCGCCGAGCAGGGTTTCGGGGCGGGTGGTGGCGACGGTCAGGCCGCGCAATTCACCGATCGGGCCATCGGTGAAGGGGTAGAGGATGTGATAGAGCTTGCCGTCCTCTTCCTCGGACACCACTTCGAGGTCGGACACCGCAGTGCCGAGCTTGGGGTCCCAGTTCACCAGGCGCTTGCCGCGGTAGATCAGGCCCTCGTTGTAGAGGCGCACGAAGGTCTCGGTGACCGTCTTCGACAGGCCTTCGTCCATGGTGAAGCGTTCGCGCTTCCAGTCCGGGCTGGTGCCGAGGCGGCGCATCTGGCGCGTGATGGTGCCGCCGGAGTACTCCTTCCACTCCCACACCTTTTCCAGGAATTTCTCGCGGCCAAGGTCGTGGCGCGAGATGCCCTGGGCGTCGAGCTGGCGTTCGACGACGATCTGGGTGGCGATGCCGGCATGGTCGGTGCCCGGCTGCCAGAGCGTGTTGTCGCCGCGCATGCGGTGGTAGCGCGTCAGCGCGTCCATGATGGTCTGGTTGAAGCCGTGCCCCATGTGCAGCGTGCCGGTGACGTTGGGCGGCGGCAGCAGGATGCAGAAGGCGTTGGGGTTCGACTTGTCGAGTCCGGCGTCGAAATAGCCGCGGGATTCCCATTCCGGGTACCAGCGACGTTCGATGTCGGCGGGCTCGAAGCTCTTGGCCAGTTCCATGGTGTTCTACGCGCTTGAAGGCAAAGCGCGGATTATAGCGGATGCGCGGCTGCCGCCCGGCCTGTTGGCGTGACGCGGCCGGGGCGCGTGCCTGCGCCGCTATCGTTGCGTCGGCAGCGCCTCAGGTGCGTGAGGGCGGTTGGACGGCCTGGGGCGCGCCGGCGTCGTCGAGCAGGCGGCCGACGCGGGCGGAGAGCTCGGGCAGAAGCGTGGCGCGCAGGTGCGCCTGCATCTCGGCCTGCAGGCGGCTGGCCAGGCCATCGAGCTCGCGGGAGAGGATCTGAGGCATCTCGGTGGAAACCCAGAGGCCGATCTCGCGCGCGATCTCGGTGTCGAGTTCGACCAGCTTTTCCGCCAGCCGGGATGACAGCGCCGCCTGCAGCGCTGCACTGTGGTCGGCGCCGGCACTGGGGGGCGCCTGCACCGAGGAAGCGTGGGCCTTCGGAGGGGGTGTCGGCGGGCGCTCGAAGCCGGTTGCATGGGGTGCCGACGTCGCGGGCCAGTCTGGCGGCAGCGCAAAATCCTCGACGACCTCGGTGAGGATGGGCAGGTCGTCCTCGTCCAGCTCAGGGGTTGGATACCAGTCCATGCCGCCGGCGTCGTCCTTTGCCTGGTGGCGCTTGAGCAGGGCGTCGGCCTGGTTGAGCAGATCGTCGGCACGCTCGAGCTCGTCTTCAGGGGAAAGTCCCTGCCAATCCTGGTTCACAAGGGCGCCCTCATTACCGAGTCGAAAGCCTTCAACTCCAGGCCGCGCTGCCGGTAGTGGCCCCAGCGCGCGCGCGCAGGTGCCTTGTCGGCCTCCGTCTGGCCGACGATTTCGATCAGCAGGCGGAAGTGCTCGAAGCCGGGGGGGATGTCGTCGGCCAGGTTGAGCAGCATGTCGGTGTGCGGCCAGGGGGTAGCGGTACCAGCCTCCGCCAGCACGATGGGGGTTTCGCCAGCGAGTGGCGAGTCGACCGCGACATGGGGCGTGAAGGACTGAGGTTCCCGGGTCCACAGCAACTGGTCGAAGCGCTTGAGCATCGTGCCATCGGGAAAACGCACCGCTGCCTTGCGCCCGCGCTCGAGCGCCCTCCCGACCAGCTCGCCTACGAGGGCGAGGCGGTCGGGGGTGTTGTGGTAGAAGTGGATGCGCGTGCCCATGCCGGCTGTGGCCTGGCGGCTGCTCAGCGCGCTGCTGCCTGAGCGCGGCCGATCAGGAAGCCGGACAGCAGCGGTACCGGGCGGCCGGTTGCACCCTTGGCCTCGCCCGACACCCAGGCGGTGCCGGCGATGTCCAGATGCGCCCACTTGTACGCCTTGGTGAAGCGCGCGAGGAAGCAGGCTGCGGTAATGGTGCCGGCGTAGCGGCCGCCGATGTTGCCCATGTCCGCAAAGTTGCTCTTGAGCAGCTCCTGGTACTCGTCCCACAGTGGCAGCTGCCAGGCACGATCGCCAGACTCCGTGCCGCGCTTGAGGAGCTCAGCGGCAAGGTCGTCGTCGTTGGCCAGCAGGCCGCTGGGGATCTTGCCCAGCGCGACCACGCAGGCGCCGGTGAGGGTGGCGATGTCGATCACGCACTCGGGCTTGAAGCGCTCGGCGTAGGTCAGCGCGTCGCACAGGATGAGGCGCCCCTCGGCGTCGGTGTTGAGTACCTCGATGGTCTGGCCCGACATCGAGGTGACGACGTCGCCAGGCTTGGTCGCTCCGCCGCCGGGCATGTTTTCGGTGGTGGGGATGAGGCCGACGAGATTGATCGGCAGACCCATCTGTGCAACCGCCTTGAAGGTGCCGAGCACGCTGGCCGCGCCGCACATGTCGTACTTCATCTCGTCCATCTCGGCTGCGGGCTTGAGCGAGATACCGCCGGTGTCGAAGGTGATGCCCTTGCCGACCAGTACGATCGGCTTGGCCTTCGCCTTGCCGCCCTTGTATTCCATGACGATGAACTTGGGCGGCTGGTGCGAGCCGCGGGCCACCGACAGGAAGGAGCCCATGCCGAGCTTCTCCATGTCGGCCCGTTCGAGCACCTCGACGCCGAACTTGTACTGCTTGCCCAGTGCCTGGGCCGTCTCGGCGAGGTGGGTGGGGGTGCAGATGTTGCCGGGGAGGTTGCCGAGGTCCTTGGCCAGCGCCATGCCGGTGGCGATTGCGTGCCCTTGCAGTACGGCAGTGTCGAGTTCGGCCGAAAGCTCGCTGCTGACGAGCAGGGTAAGCTTGCGCGCACCGCGCTCCTTGCGCGTCTTCTTGCCCTGGTCGGATTTGAGCGCATCGAAGCCGTAGGCGCCGTCGGCGACGATGCGGGCCGCCTGCTGCAACCGCCACGACAGGCTGCGGCCCTCGAGCTCGATGTCGGCCAGCGCCAGCACAGCATCCTTGGCTGCGCTGCTGCTGATGACCTTGGCCGCTGCGCCGAGGGCGTCGCGGTAGGCCTTGTCGCCGAAGTCCTCGGCCTTGCCGAGGCTGACCAGCAGCACGCGCTCGGCTTGGGTGCCCGCGAGGTCGGGGATGAGCAGGGTCGAGCCGGCCTTGTCGTCGAGATCGCCACGCTTGATCAGCGCCGCGATGCGGCCTTCGGTCGCGCCATCCACGGCCGCCGTGAGTACGCTCAGCTTGCCGCCAGCGAAGGCGCCCAGCACCAGGAGGCCGGTCTTGAGCTTCGCCGGGCTGCCGGTCTTTATGGTAAATTCCATCCGCTTTTTCCTTTGATGAACGCTTGCTTCGGATCGTCGCCGATTATGGCCCGTACCCGAGCAGGGCGTCAAAACCGCCTCCCCGCCACCGCCGTCGTGGCCGCCCCAGCGGCGGTTCCGTCAACGCTGGCGAGATCCAGACCACAACGCTGTCTTGCAACTCGGTTCCTGACCTTCGCCCGATGATCTTCCGGCGCGCCCTGCAACGGGAATTCGCCCAAACGGCAGCCGCGGTGTTCGTGGCGCTGTTCGCGATCCTGATCTCCACCGTCCTCATCCGCTTGCTCGGGCAGGCGGCAGGCGGCCGTGTTCCGGCCGACGCGGTCATGGCATTGATCGGCTTCGGTGCGCTCGCACAGTTGCCGACGGTGCTGACGCTGACCTTGTTCATCGCCATCCTGGTGTCGTTGTCGCGCAGCTACCGCGATTCCGAGATGGTGGTCTGGTTCGCGGCCGGCGTGCCGCTCACGGCCTGGATCCGGCCGGTGCTGATGTTCGCGCTGCCGATGGTGATCGTGATCGGGGCGGGGGCGCTGTACCTGACGCCCTGGTCGCAGCTCAAGAGCGCCGAGTATCGCCAGTTGCTGGAGAGTCGCGACGATACCCACCGGGTCGCTCCCGGCGTGTTTCGCGAGTCGTCGAGCGCTCAGCGCGTGTTCTTCGTCGAGGTGGGGGCAGGCGAGGATGGTCGCGTGCGCAATGTGTTCGTCAGCGAGCAGGCGCGCGATGGCGGGCTTGTCGTCATCGTATCGGCCGAGGGTTTCCTGCGCAGCGACGAGGAGGGGCGTCGCTATGTCGTGCTCGAGAAGGGCAGGCGCTACGACGGTCGGCCCGGCACACCCCAGTACAGGGTGATGGAGTTCGAGCGCTACGAGGTCCTGGTCGAACAACGCCAGATGGCGGGGCAGCCGTCGCGTACGCGCGCCTTGCCAACGGCAGTGCTGCTTGCCCTGGACAGCTCGAGCGCCCTGGGTGAGTTGCTGGCGCGTTTCAGCGCGCCGCTCACCGCGCTGCTGCTTGCCTTGATGGCGATTCCGCTGTCCTTCGTCAATCCGCGGGCCGGTCGTGCCAACAACATGCTGGTGGCCCTGCTCGTGTACCTTCTCTACAGCAACGCCATCTCCGTATTCCAGTCCTGGGTCGCGCAGGGTCGAATCGGCTTTACGCTCGGACTCGTGCTGCCGCACCTGGTTGTGGCCGGTGTGCTCGGGCTGTTGTTCTACAAGCGGCTGGCAATCTCACCGTTCTGGCGGAGGCGGTCATGAGCGGCGTGCTGCTGCGCTACCTGGCGCGCGAGATCCTGTCGGCAACGGCACTTGTCCTGCTCGCCTTCGTCGGCCTGTTCGCCTTCTTCGACTTCATCAACGAGCTCGAGGATGTGGGCAAGGGGGGCTACACGCTCTACCAGGCCTTTGTCTATGTGCTGCTGAGCCTGCCCGCGCTGGTCTACGAGTTGATGCCGATCGCGGTGCTGATCGGTAGCCTGTATGCGCTCGCAACCCTGGCGCGGCACTCCGAGATCACGGTGATGCGTGCCTCGGGCATGTCCAATCTGGTGCTGATGCGTACGCTGGGCCTGATTGGCGGGGTGTTCGTGGCGTTCACCTTCCTCGTCGGCGAGTATCTCGCGCCGCCCGCTGCGACCGCGGCGCAGGAGTGGAAGCTCAACGCAACCAATGCCACCGTGTCGCAGCAGTTGCGCTCCGGGCTGTGGGTCAAGGATGGGCGCCTGGTGATCAACGTGCGCACGCTGATGCCCGATCGCAGCATGCGCAATGCCCGGGTCTACACCTTCAACGACAACTACGAGCTGGTATCGATTGCCGAGGCCAAGCGCGGCGTGTATGACGGTTCAGGCGAATGGAAGCTGCTCGAGGTGTCACGCACCCGCTTCCTGGGCGATCGTACCGAGGTCGAGGTGCTGCCCGAGATCGGCTGGCGATCGGATCTGACGCCGGAGGTGCTCGGCGTACTGATGGTGTCGCCGGAGCACATGCCCTTCGACAAGCTGTGGGCCTACATCAGCCACCTGCGTGACAACAACCAGAGTGCCGATCGTTTCGAGATCGCGCTGTGGAAGAAGGTGGTGTATCCGTTCGCGGTGCTGGTGATGATGGCACTGGCGATGCCCTTCGGCTTCATTCACGATCGCATGGGCGGCGCGAGTGCGCGCATCTTCGTCGGCGTGATGCTCGGCGTTGCCTTCCATCTGCTCAACGGCCTGTTCTCGAATCTTGGCATGATCAACGCTTGGCCGCCCCTGCTTGCGGCGCTTACGCCCAGCCTGATCTTCCTGGCTGCGGCAGGCTACATGCTGCATCGCGTCGAGCGGCGCTGAGCGAGGGTTTGCGTCGCGGACCGGGCGCCGGGCTGCTGGAGATGATGGCGCGCGAAAACGGGATGCGCAAAAACAAAAAACGGGCCGAAGCCCGTTTTTTGTCGTCTTGCCGGATAACCGGCAATCAGCCTTGCTGCTGGGCAGCGCGCCGTGCAGCGACCGCCTTGTAGTCCAGCTTTTCCTTGATACGAGCCGACTTGCCCGAACGCTGGCGCAGGTAGTAGAGCTTGGCGCGGCGGACGTCGCCGCGGCGCTTCACTTCAACGCCGGCGACCAGCGGCGAGTAGGTCTGGAACGTACGCTCGACGCCTTCGCCCGAGGAGATCTTGCGGACGATGAAGGACGAGTTCAGGCCACGGTTGCGCTTGGCGATGACGACGCCTTCATAGGCCTGCAGACGCTCGCGGTTGCCTTCCTTGACCTTCACCTGGACGATCACGGTGTCGCCGGGACCGAACTCGGGGATGGTCTTGCCTTCGGAAACGCGGGCGATCTCTTCTTGTTCGAGTTGCTGAAGCAGGTTCATTGGACTAACTCCATCTATGTTATCGGCCTCTGCCTTGTTGCATCGGCCTGGCAGCAGAGCAGGTCGAAACCTGATGCCTGCCGTTTGTGATCGGGCTTTCAGACACCCTGCGCATGCAGGTCGCCTTTTGCCCCGGCTTGCTCCTGCCTGAACTCGTCAAGCAGTTTCAATTCGGTCTTGCTCAGTGGCCGCGCAGCCAGCAATTCGGGCCGGCGCAGCCAGGTGCGGCCCAGGGACTGCTTCAGCCGCCAGCGGCGGATCGCCGCATGGTTGCCCGACAGCAGCACGTCGGGCACGCGTTCGTTCTCGTACAGCTCTGGCCGCGTGTAATGCGGACAGTCCAGCAGGCCGTCGGCGAAGGAGTCCTCCTGTGCCGATCCGGCGGTATTCAGTGCGCCGGGCAACTGGCGCACGATTGCATCGAGCAGCACCATCGCCGGCAGTTCCCCACCCGACAGCACGAAGTCGCCGAGCGAGAGTTCTTCGTCGACCTCGCGATCGATCAGGCGCTGGTCAACGCCTTCGTAGCGGCCGCACAGCAGCACCAGGCCCGCCTCTGCCGCCAACTCCATCACTACCGCCTGATCCAGCCTGCGCCCCTGAGGCGACAGGTAGATCACCCGGGCCTGCTTGCCCGTGGCTGCGTGCTGTGCCGCGCGCGCAGCGGCGATCGACTGTGCCAGCGGCTCGGCAAGCATCACCATGCCCGGCCCGCCACCGTAGGGGCGGTCATCGACCGTGCGGTGCGGGTCGTGGGTGTAGTCGCGCGGGTTGTGGAACCCGAGTTCGTACAGCCCCTTGTCCTTCGCTCGCCGCGTGATGCCGCTTGCCGTGAGGGCAGAGAACATCTCGGGGAAGAGCGTGATCACGTCGTAGCGACGCTGGCCACTTTCTATGCCGGCAGACCGCCCCGCATCCTCCTGGCTGACGTCTACCAATCTTTCTCCCAGCTCACCCGGATATGCCGGGCAGCGAGGTCAACGTCGAGCACGTAGGCGGCGACGAAGGGAATCAGCCGTTCGACGGCATCTTCGCCCGCGCCTTCGCGCACCTGCAACACGTCGTGGGCACCGGTCGACAACAGTCCACCGACGACGCCAAGGGCCTCGCCTGCCTCGTTATCGACGGTGAGCCCGACAAGGTCGCCCCAGTAGTACTCGCCGTCTTCGGTTGCGGGCAGGGCTTCGCGTGGAGCGGCGATGTAGAAGCCGTTGATCGCCTCGGCCGCATTACGGTCGGGGACTTCGGCCAGCGTGGCAACCAGTCCCTTGCCGTGCGTGCGGCAGGCGCTCAGCGTGTATTGCTTCCACTGCGCTGCAGGCGCATTGTCGTCACGACTCAGCCACCAGTGCGACATCTTGCGCCAGGCAGCGGGGTCGTCGCCGAAGGGATGGATCTTGATCCAGCCCTGAACGCCAAAAGGGGCGACGATGCGCCCCAGTACGATCATGCCGTATTCCGCCGTAGCAGACTGGCGCTGATCAGGCTGCGGCCTTGGCGGCCTGCTTGACCAGACGGGCGACCGTCGGCGACAGCTGGGCGCCGTTCTGCTCCCAGTAGGCCAGGCGCTCGCTGTTGACCACGAGGCCCTTTTCGGCGCCCGAGGCGATCGGGTTGTAGTAGCCAACGCGCTCGATGAAGCGACCGTCGCGGCGGTTGCGCGAATCGGCAACAACCATGTTGAAGAACGGGCGCTTTTTGGCGCCACCACGGGCAAGGCGAATGACGACCATCTGATTTTCCTGATCGGTAGATGCGAAAAACGTCGGATTATATGGGAACGTTCCCGCAAGAGCAAGGACTTGCGCGTCTTTCCTTCTGCCGTTCATGGTCTGGCCGCATGCTCGATGGTCGTGCTCAGCGTGCGCGCGGCCATCCCACAAGCGGCTAGAATGCAGGTCGAGCCCGTTGATTGAGCAGGATGATGGACGACCCTCGAGCACTTTCCGATGCCTTGCAGGCGCTGAGCGACTGGCTGGGTGGCGAGCCGGCTGACGATCCTGCGGCGGATCTCGTTGCGCTCAAGCGCCATATGCCGATCCTGGCTGCGCCGGGCATCGCGGCCGAGCGCAAGCAGGTGCTGGTCGATGAGGTGTCCGAGCGAGTGATGGACCTGGCAGAGCGCTTGCGTCCGCAGTTGCTTGCGGCCCACCTGCCGCTCGCCGCCACGGTGTTCGAGCTTACCGAGCAGGTCTGTGTCGCCCTGCTCGATGTTGCGGGGGCCTACGCAGAGCTGGTCGATGCCGGCCGGCGCTCGCTGCTGAGGGCCAGCGCTGCGCGCCAGACGCTGGCTGCCAGTGCGCTCGGGCTCGTCACCGAGGCCTGTGTGCTGTCGGGACTCGCAGCCATGCAGACGCCCGCAGGTTGCTGGCGTCTGGCGCACCGACTGGCGAGCGCGGTCGATCTTGCGGCAGGCGAGGCCAGCGCAGCACGCACTGCCTATCTCCGCCTTCTTGCGGTCGCGGTTTCGCAGCCCGAGGGGCTTACTGCGCGCGAGCTTGCCTGGTTGTTCGATTTTCTCGATGAGCGCGTCCTCGCGGTCGCCTTGCTGGCGCCCGATGCAGCGACCGAAGGCGGTGCCGTGTGGTGGATCGATCCCGGCGCCGACGCGCCGCCGGTGGCGCTTGCCCGTCGCGCAGTACCCGCGGAACTGCTGGCCGAAGGGCGGGCGTGGGCGTTCAACCCGAGGGCGATGGCACAGAAGCTCAGCGAGTGCATCGACTGGGTAACAGCACACATGACTGCGGCTGAGTTGGCAGGCAGCAGTTGCGATATCGAGCCGCTCGCAGCGGAGGAGGGGGGATTTCCTGCCGGGCTTGCGCCGCTGGAGATGCTTGCCTTGCTGCGTCGCCTGCGCATGCACTGGATGGCAACACCGGTGCGCGAGCAGCCGCGGCGGGCGCAGCAGTACGTCATCCAGGTCAGCGTTGGCCTCAAGACCGTGTGGGAGCTCGGATGTGGGTTGCGCGAGCAGGGGCGGGTGCACGAGTGGGTGGTGCTGAACGAGAGCCCCGGTGGTTACGCGATCATGAGCGCTGCGGGTGTCGATTGCGAGGTCGAGGCGGGCAGTGCGGTGGCGCTGCGGCGCGAGCACGGGCAGCCGTGGTCGGTATGCGTCGTGCGTTGGGTGCGCAGCGAGCATCCCGGACAGCTTGAACTCGGTCTGCAACTCATCGGCCCTTCATTCCAGTCCGTGAAGGTTGGTTTCCGCGGCACGGCGGCGCTCCATCCTTCACCAGCGCTTTCTCTGCCGGTCATGGAGCCGGTGCGGCGGCATCCGGCGATGCTGGCGCTGGCTGGTACCTACGCATCGCGGCGCTTTGTGTTCGTACGCGATCTGGGGCATGTCTATGTGGCACAGGCGCGCGCGCTGGGCCTGGACATGCAGACGCCCAGCGTCGAACTGTTCCAGTACGAGATCGACCCCTATCCGATCTGAACCGACGAGCGGTCTGGAACGCCGGAGGCGCACGCGCGTGAGGGGTATAATTCGGCCCCCCGCCCTGGAATGCAGATGCCGATGCAAGAGATCCTTGTTCTTTATTACAGCCATCGTGGCTCCGTGCGTGCGCTCGCCGAGCAGATCGCGCTCGGTATCCATCAGGTTCCCGGCGCTGGCGCCAGGGTCAGGACGGTGCCACGGGTGTCTACGGTATGCGAGGCGGTCGAGGACGACATCCCGGCCGACGGTCCGCCCTACGTCGAAGCGGCTGACCTCGAGCAGTGCGCTGGCCTGGCGTTGGGCAGTCCGACCCGTTTCGGCAACATGGCTGCACCGATGAAGTACTTCCTCGACGGCCTTGCCGGCGCCTGGGTCGGCGGCGTCCTCGCAGGCAAGCCGGCCTGTGTGTTCACTTCGAGCGGCGGGCTGCATGGTGGACAGGAGAGTACCTTGCTGACGATGATGGTGCCCCTGCTGCACCACGGCATGTTGCTCATGGGCCTGCCGTACACCGAGCCCGCGCTCGCGCATACGCGAAGTGGCGGGACGCCCTATGGGGCGACCCACGTGGCCGGCATCGATGGCGCGCCGCTGCTGAGCACTGAGGAGATCACGCTGGCCAGGGCCCAGGGGCGCCGGCTCGCTGAAGTGGCGCTTCGGCTGGGGAGGAACGCATGAACCCACAGATCTTCGTACGTGTTTCCAGCTTCGCACTGCTCGGCCTGATCGTGCTGAGCGTGGTGTGGGAGGGCTGGCTTGCGCCGCTGCGCCCCGGCGGCTCGTGGATGATTCTCAAGGCGGTGCCCTTGCTGCCCGCGGTGTTCGGTATCCTGCGCGGCAAGCGCTACACCTCGCAGTGGGTGTCGATGTTGTCGCTGCTGTACTTCACCGAGGGTGTGTTGCGCGCCACTGATCCAGGCCTGATGGGGGTGTTCGCGATCATCGAGGCTACGCTGGCCACAGCGCTGTTCGTCAGCACGACCTTCCATGCGCGCTATACCGCGCCGTCCCGTCTGCGGGCGCAGGAGGCGGACTCGGCCAGGCCGGACTGAGGGCGCCTCGCTCGCAGCGGGTGGCAACTTCCGCCGCGCTTGAATGAACAAGGCCCGCACTTGCTGCGGGCCTTGTTCATCTTGGCAGGTCCGTCGACCAGGGGAGGGCGGTGTTCAGGGGCCGACCTGGGGGTTCAGGCGTGCAGTGCCGGCGTGCAGCTTGTTGAGCGCGTTCAGGTAGGCCTTGGCCGAGGCGACGATGATGTCGGTGTCGGCGCCCTGGCCGTCCATGACGCGTCCGCTCCTTGACAGGCGTACGGTGACTTCGCCCTGGGCGTCGGTGCCGGTGGTGATGGCATTGACCGAGTAGAGCAGCAGCTCGCTGCCGCTCGACACCACCGACTCGATGGCCTTGAAAGCCGCGTCCACCGGTCCCGAGCCTTCGGCTTCGGCGTGCTTCTCGGCGCCGCCGACGGCCAGCGTGATTGCCGCCAGCGGGGTCTCTCCGGTTTCGGAGTGGAAACGGCTCGACAGCAGGCGGTAGTGCTCGAGTTCTGGGGTGACGGCTTCGTCGCGCATCAGCGCGGTCAGGTCCTCGTCGAAGATCTCGTGCTTCTTGTCGGCGAGTTCTTTGAAGCGCGCGAAGGCGTGGTTGAGGTGCTCCTCGCTCTCGATCTCGATGCCGAGCTCGATCAGGCGGGCGCGGAAGGCGTTGCGCCCGGACAGCTTGCCGAGCACCAGCTTGTTGGCACCCCAGCCGACGTCCTCGGCACGCATGATCTCGTAGGTTTCGCGATGTTTGAGCACGCCGTCCTGGTGGATGCCCGACTCGTGAGCGAAGGCGTTGGCGCCGACGATGGCCTTGTTGGGCTGCACTGGGTAGCCGGTGATCTGAGACACCAGCTTGGAGGCGGGTACGATCTGGGTGGTGTCGATCCCGGTTTCGACCGGGAAGATGTCGGCGCGCGTGCGTACCGCCATGACGATTTCCTCGAGCGAGGCATTGCCGGCGCGTTCGCCGAGCCCGTTGATCGTGCATTCGACCTGGCGTGCGCCGACGCGCACGGCGGCGAGCGAGTTCGCCACCGCGAGGCCGAGGTCGTTGTGACAGTGCACCGACCATACGACCTTGTCCGCATTGGGTACGCGTTCGATCAGGCTGCGAAGGGTCGCGGCGAACTGGTCGGGTACGTTGTAGCCGACCGTATCCGGCACGTTGATGGTCCTGGCGCCGGCCGCGATCACGGCTTCGAAGATGCGCGCGAGGAAGTCGAGTTCCGAGCGTCCGGCGTCCTCGGCCGAGAATTCGACGTCGTCGGTGAACTGGCGCGCCCAGCCGATCGCCTTGACTGCCTGCTCGACCACCTGGTCGGGCGTCATGCGCAGCTTTTTCTCCATATGGATCGGGCTGGTGGCGATGAAGGTGTGGATGCGGCCGCGTGCTGCGGGGGCGATCGCTTCACCCGAGCGCCGGATATCGGCTTCGCTGGCGCGCGCCAGCGAACAGACGGTGGACTCCTTGATCGCTTCGGCGATCGCGCGCACCGACTCGAAGTCGCCATTCGAGGCGGCGGCGAAGCCGGCCTCGATGACGTCGACCCGCATGCGCTCGAGTTGGCGGGCGATGCGCAGCTTCTCGTCGCGCGTCATCGACGCGCCCGGGCTTTGCTCGCCGTCGCGCAAGGTGGTGTCGAAGATGATCAGCTTGTCTTTCATGATTTGCTCCCGGGGTCGGAGGAATCGCCCTGCTCGGGCGCTGCAGGCGTGGCGGTCTCGACCGCCTGCGTGGTGCTTGTCGTCGTCGCCTCCAGCCGATTCTGACGGCGTCGGCGCCAGCGCACCAGTGCGAAGACGTAGCCGGACGCTGCGTAGGCGAGGAAGAGTGCGAACAGGATGCCTGGCGGATAGCTGGAGATGAGCGCGAAGGCGAGCACCAGCGCGATCAACACGATGAAGGGCACGCTCTTGCGCAGGTTGATGTCCTTGCCGCTCCAGAACAGCACGTTGCTGACCATGGAAACGCCCGCGAAGATGGTGAGACCGCAGGCGTACCACTGCAGTTCGGGGCCGGCGAAGCCGTTGTCCAGGCCGACCCAGACCATACCTGCGATCAGCGCTGCGGCAGCCGGGCTGGGCAGACCCTGGAAGAAGCGCTTGTCGACGACGTCGATGTTGGTGTTGAAGCGCGCCAGGCGCAGCGCGGCGCCGGCGCAATAGATGAAGGCGGCGATCCAGCCCAGCTTGCCCAGGTCCTGCAGGGCCCATTCGTACATGACCAGGGCCGGTGCGGCACCGAAGGACACCATGTCCGACAGCGAGTCGTACTCGGCGCCGAACTCGCTCTGGGTGTTGGTGAGGCGGGCGATGCGGCCGTCCAGTCCGTCGAGCACCATGGCGACGAAGATCGCCACCGCGGCATACTCGAAGCGGTCGTTCATGGCCTGCACGATCGCATAGAAGCCGGCGAACAGCGCTGCGGTTGTAAACAGGTTGGGCAGGATGTAGATGCCGCGGCGGCGCTTGTCTAGCATCGGCAGCGGCTCTTGATCTGGGTAGGACACGTTCGGCGTCGCTTCGTGGAGTTCCGAAGCCTGGATTCTAGCGCATGCGGACAAGGGGCCGGGCGCGTCCGCTGCTTCTGTGTGGGGCCACGGTCCGATGCAATGAAAAAGGCCGGTGCCGCTTGCGCGGCACCGGCCTCTGTCAGCCGAAGGCGAAGATCAGTTCTTCGACTTGTCGACCAGGGCCTTGGCCTTGATCCAGGGCATCATCTCGCGCAGCTGGGCGCCGACCTGCTCGATCGGGTGGGCGGCGTTCAGGCGGCGTCGGGCGGTCATGCTCGGGTAGTTGGTGCGGCCCTCGAGGATGAACATCTTGGCGTACTCGCCGGTCTGGATGCGCTTGAGCGCGTTGCGCATGGCTTCGCGCGACTGCTCGTTGATGACCTCGGGGCCGGTCACGTACTCGCCGTACTCGGCGTTGTTCGAGATCGAGTAGTTCATCGTCGCGATGCCGCCTTCGTACATCAGGTCGACGATCAGCTTGAGTTCGTGCAGGCACTCGAAGTAGGCCATCTCGGGCGCGTAGCCGGCTTCGGTCAGGGTCTCGAAACCCATCTTCACCAGCTCGACGGCGCCGCCGCACAGCACGGCCTGCTCGCCGAAGAGGTCGGTCTCGGTCTCTTCGCGGAAGTTGGTCTCGATCACGCCGCCCTTGGTGCCGCCGTTGGCTGCGGCGTAGGAAAGGGCGATGTCACGCGCCTTGCCGGACTTGTCCTGGTACACGGCGATCAGCGACGGCACGCCGCCCCCGCGCAGGTACTCGGAACGCACGGTGTGGCCGGGGCCCTTCGGGGCGACCATGATCACGTCCAGGTCCTCGCGCGGCACGACCTGGTTGTAGTGCACGTTGAAACCGTGGGCGAAGGCGAGCACGCCGCCCTTCTTGATGTTCGGTTCGACTTCGTCCTTGTAGACCTGCGGGATGTTCTCGTCCGGCAGCAGGATCATGACGACGTCGGCGCCCTTGACGGCCTTGGCGATCTCTTCGACCTTGAGGCCGGCAGCCTTGGCCTTGTCCCACGACGAGCCGTCCTTGCGCAGGCCGACGGTGACCTTGACGCCGGAGTCGGACAGGTTCTGGGCGTGGGCATGGCCCTGCGAGCCGTAGCCGACGATGGTGACCTTCTTGCCCTTGATGAGGGAGAGGTCGGCGTCCTTGTCGTAATAAACCTTCATGTCTTTCCTTTCTTGCTTAGCGGGTCTGGAGGTGGTGCGGGGTTCTGCGAGTGTGGATGCGAGCGCGCGCAGCCTCAGAGCTTGAGTACGCGGTCGCCGCGGCCGATGCCGCACACGCCCGAGCGCACCGTCTCGAGGATCAGCGAGGGGTCGATCGCGCCGATGAAGGCGTCGAGCTTGCCCTGGTTGCCAGTCAGTTCGACGACGTAGGACGTGTCGGTGACGTCGATGATGCGGGCGCGGAAGATGTCGGTGGTGCGCTTGATCTCCTCGCGGTCCTTGCCGGTGGCGCGCACCTTGATGAGCATCAGCTCGCGCTCGATGTGGGCCGCTTCGGAGATGTCGACCACCTTGACCACCTCGATCAGCTTGTTCAGCTGCTTGGTGATCTGCTCGATGATGTCGTCCGAGCCGGTGGTGACGATCGACATGCGGGACATCGAGGCGTCCTCGGTGGGGGCCACCGTGAGCGATTCGATGTTGTAGCCGCGCGCCGAGAACAGGCCGGACACGCGCGACAGCGCACCGGCTTCGTTTTCGATCAGGAGGGAGATGACGTGACGCATGGTGTGTTCGGGTCCGGGTTCAGCGGGAGGGCGTTCAGAGGTCTTCGGCCGACAGGATCATCTCGGTGAGACCCTTGCCGCCTTGCACCATCGGGTACACGTTCTCGGTCTGGTCGACCTGGAAGTCGAGGAAGACGAGTTCGTCCTTGTGCGTGGTGAAGGCCTCGCGCAGCGCGCCTTCGACGTCGGCCGGGCGGTCCACGCGGATGCCGACGTGGCCGTAGGACTCGGCCAGCTTGGCGAAGTCGGGCAGCGAATCCATGTAGGACTCGGAGTAGCGCCCGCCGTGGAACAGTTCCTGCCACTGGCGCACCATGCCCAGGTAGCGGTTGTTGAGGTTGCAGATCTTGATCGGCAGGCGGAACTGCTTGCAGGTCGACAGTTCCTGGATGTTCATCTGGATCGAGGCCTCGCCGGTCACGCAGGCCACCTGGCGGTCCGGGTTGGCGAGCTTGGCGCCCATGGCGTAGGGCATGCCCACGCCCATGGTGCCGAGGCCGCCAGAGTTGAGCCAGCGCCGCGGCTTGTCGAAGGCGTAGTACTGCGCGGCCCACATCTGGTGCTGGCCGACGTCGGAGGTGACGATGGCCTCGCCGCCGGTTACTTCCCAGAGCTTCTGGATGACGAACTGCGGCTTGATGATCTCGTCCGAGTTCTTGTACACCATGCACTTGCGGCTGCGCCACTCGTCGACCTGCTTCCACCATGCGGCGAGCGCATCGGGGTTGGGGCGGGCCTCGCCTGCCTCGAGCTGGCGGATCATCTCCTCGAGCAATTCCTTGACGTCGCCGACGATGGGGACGTCAACCTTGACGCGCTTGGAGATGGAGGAGGGGTCGATGTCGACGTGGATGATCTTGCGCGGCTCTTCGGCAAAGTGCGCCGGGTTGCCAATGACGCGGTCGTCGAAGCGGGCGCCGACGGCGAGCAGCACGTCGGAGTAGTGCATCGCCATGTTGGCTTCGAAAGTGCCGTGCATGCCCGGCATGCCCAGGTACTGACGATCGCTGGCGGGGTAGCCGCCCAGGCCCATCAGGGTGTTGGTGATCGGGTAGCCGAGCAGGCGGGTGAGGCGGGTGATCTGTTCGGCGGCGTTGGACAGCACCACGCCGCCGCCGGTGTAGATCATCGGGCGCTTGGCTTCGAGCAGCAGCTGCACGGCCTTCTTGATCTGGCCGGAGTGGCCCTTGACCACCGGGTTGTACGAGCGCATCGAGATCTCGCGCGGATACTCGAACTCGCACTTGTGCATCGACACGTCCTTGGGAATGTCGACCAGCACGGGCCCGGGGCGCCCGGTGCGCGCCAGGTAGAAGGCCTTCTTCATCGTTGCCGCGATGTCGCGCACGTCCTTGACGAGGAAGTTGTGTTTCACGCAGGGACGGGTGATGCCGACGGTGTCGACTTCCTGGAAGGCGTCCTGGCCGATCGCCGCCGTGGGCACCTGGCCGGAGATGATCACCATCGGGATCGAATCACAGTAGGCAGTGGCGATGCCGGTGACTGCGTTGGTGGCGCCAGGGCCGGAGGTCACCAGTGCGACGCCGACCTTTTCGGTGCTGCGCGCGAAGCCGTCGGCAGCGTGCACCGCGGCCTGCTCGTGGCGCACCAGCACGTGGCGCACCTGATCCTGCTGGAACAGCGCGTCGTAAAGGAACAGCACCGCACCGCCCGGATAGCCGAAGACATACTCGACCTTTTCTTCCTGCAGGCACCTGATTACAATTTCGGCTCCGGACAGCACCATCGAAAGCTCGCTTGTTTGTTGGGGTTTGAATAAACGCAGAACGTTACCGGCCGTCCGCGGTTTGGTCAAGGCTGCGTCCCTGGTGCGTGTGCCTGTAAATCCGGGTTTTCCGATGGGCGGGGCGCGTCCGACCTCGTCTCAGGGCGGCCGGCACGCTGTCGGCGGGCCGCCTCGGGTCCGTCCTGAGCTCCACCTTTCTGTTTCAGCCTTGCCGTGCCATCGGCCGGGCGCGCTTTGCGGATGACCTCATGACACGTAGGAAGAGCAAGGCTGCCGTTGTCCGCCCTGAACCCGTCCAGGGTGGGGTGGCAGAGGGCTCGGCACGGGCCGGAAGGCCGGTGGTCGAGCTTGCCGGGTTGCGCCGACGGCTGGCGGCAATGCTTTATGAGTCCTTGCTGCTGCTCGGCGTGCTTGCGCTGACTTTCCTGATCCCCTATCTGGTTCTTGGCGTGGTGTTCGAGTTCGCGCCACCGGGCTGGTTTGCCTGGGTACACATCTTCGCCGTACTCGGCGCCTATTTCGTCTGGTACTGGCGCCGTAACGGCCAGACCCTGTCGATGCAGACGTGGCGGCTCAAGCTCGTGCGCGCCGACGATGGCCGTGCGGTGGGCCGTGGGCAGGCCTGGCTGCGCTATGCGCTTGCGTGGCCGTCGCTGATGCTGTTCGGTGGTGGCCTGGTGTGGGCGCTGATCGATCGTGACCGTCAGTTCCTGCATGACCGCCTGGCCGGGACTTGTATCGTGCTCCTGCCGTCTTCGCCCAAAACCTGATGCAGTGATCTTCGGGGCCTCCCCTGGCGCAACCAGTCGGTCCGCTCGACGCTGGTGTCCGGCGCCAGGCAAGCGCCCCGGAACCGACCCCAACGCCAGCCTGCGGACCGCAGTCCTGGCTGCACGGAGAACAATATGCAGAACGAGCAGCCCCAGACCATCCAGCGAGCCGACTACCAGCCGCTTTCGTGGACGGTAGACACCGTTGACCTCCATTTCGCCCTCGATGCCGGTGCGACAGTGGTGACCAACCGCATGCGCTGCGTTCGCAATCCTGATGCCGCGCCGGGGCCGATCCGCCTCTGGGGCGAGGCCATGGAGCGCCTCGAGCTGACCGTCGATGGCGCGCAGCCGGTGGCGTTGCGCGAGACGGGGGCGCTGCTCGAGATCGATGCCGCCGGCGAGTCCGTCATGGTCGAAGTGCGCACGCGAGTCGATCCGCGCGCCAATACAACGCTGTCCGGCCTGTATCTGTCGTCAGGCGGCTTCTTCACCCAGTGCGAGGCCGAGGGCTTTCGCCGCATCACCTGGTTCCCGGACCGGCCGGATGTGATGGCGCGCTACACGGTGACGCTGGAGGCCGACCGCGAGGCCTGCCCGGTGCTGCTGTCGAACGGCAACCTGGTGGGGCAGGGCGAGCTGCCCAACGGGCGTCACTACGCAAAGTGGGAAGACCCCTTTCCAAAGCCGTCCTACCTGTTTGCGCTGGTGGCGGCCAGGCTGGTCGCGCTCGAGCGCAAGGTGCGCACGCTGTCCGGCCGTGAGGTGCTGCTGCAGGTGTGGGTGGAGGAGGGCAACCTCGACCGTTGCGAGCATGCGATGGAGGCGCTGGTGAACTCGATGCGCTGGGACGAGGAGACCTTCGGCCTGGAACTCGATCTCGACCGCTTCATGATCGTGGCCGTGGCCGACTTCAACATGGGGGCGATGGAGAACAAGGGGCTGAACATCTTCAATACCAAGTTCGTCCTCGCCAAACCGGACACCGCCACCGACGTCGATTACGAGAACGTCGAGAGCGTCGTTGCGCACGAGTACTTCCACAACTGGACGGGCAACCGCGTCACCTGCCGCGACTGGTTCCAGCTCACCCTCAAGGAAGGTCTCACCGTCTTCCGCGACCAGCAGTTTTCTGCCGACATGCTGGCGCGCGCTGCCGGGCCGGAGGGCGCGGCCTCGGCGCGCGCGGTCAAGCGCATCGACGACGTGCGTGTGCTGCGCGCGGCGCAGTTCCCCGAGGACGGAGGCCCGATGGCGCATCCGATCCGCCCCGACAGCTACCAGGAGATCAACAACTTCTACACCGCCACCGTGTACGAAAAGGGTGCCGAGGTCATCCGCATGCTGCACACCCTGCTCGGGCAGGAAGGTTTTCGCAATGGCATGGATCTCTACTTCAGCTATTTCGACGGCCAGGCGGTGACCTGCGACGACTTCGTGGAGGTGATGTCCGAGGCCAACAACGGCTTCGATCTCGATCAGTTCATGCGCTGGTACAGCCAGGCCGGCACACCGCGGGTGAAGGCAAGCGGGACATGGAACGCGGCCGATGGCTGCTACGCCCTGACTCTGTCGCAGCACACCCCGGCGACGCCTGGCCAGCCTGACAAGCTGCCGCTGGTGATCCCGGTCGCGGTCGGGTTGATCGGTCCGGACGGCCGTGACCTGCCGCTGCGACTCGAAGGCGAGACCCAGGCGGGCGCCACGACGCGGGTGCTCAAGCTGACCGAGGAAGTGCAAGTGTTCCGCTTCATCGGCCTCGCCGCCGAGCCGGTACCCTCGCTGTTGCGCGGCTTCTCGGCGCCGGTCATCCTCGAGCTCGATGAGGACGACGCCCGCCTGGCCTTCCGCATGGCGCACGATGCCGACCCCTTCAACCGCTGGGATGCCGCCCAGCGTTATGCCGAGCGCGTCGTCCTGGCGATGGCAGGCGGCGCCCGTGCCGGCCTGCCGCAGGCCTTCGTCAATGCCTTCCGGGCGCTGCTTGCCGATACGCGCCTCGATCCGGCCTTCCGCGCCCAGGCGCTCGCCCTGCCGGCCGAGCCCTATCTGCTCGAGCGCATGTCCCCGGCTGATCCGGGGGCGCTGCGCACGGCGCTGATCGCCGTGATGGGAGCACTTGGCCGCGAGCTCGCCGGCGACTGGCTGAGAGTGGTCGATGGCATGCAGGTGAGCGGCCCTTATCGTTACCACCCCGGTGACGCTGGCAAGCGTGCGCTGGTCAACCTGGCCTTGCGCTACCTGTGCGCGGGTGGGCAGGCGAGTGGCCTGGCGCTCGCCGAGGCGCGCTTCGCGGCGGCGACCAACATGACCGAGCGCTTTGGCGCGCTCGCGGCGCTGGTGCAGAGCAGCAACCCGGCACGCGGCGCAGCGCTGCTTGCCTTCCATGCGCGCTATCGCAATGACGCGCTGGTGCTCGACAAGTGGTTCGCACTGCAGGCCGGCGCATGGCGTTGGGAAGAGGGCGGGGAGCCGGCGCTGGACCGGGTCAGGGTACTGCTGAGCGATCCTGCGTTCAGTCTCGCCAATCCGAACAAGGTCTATGCCCTGCTCGGCACCTATTTCCGTGCAAACCCAGGTGAATTCCACCTCGCCGACGGTAGCGGTTATGCCTTCTGGGCCGACCAGGTGATCGCGCTCGATGCGCGCAATCCGCAGGTCGCCGCGCGAATGGCGCGTGCGCTCGAGAACTGGCGCCATTATGTGCCTGCGCTGCAGGCGCGTATCCGGCCTCAGCTCGAGCGTGTGCTTGCAAGCCCGGGGCTGTCGCCTGACGTGGCGGAGATCGTCGGCAAGGCGCTGCAGCAATAGGCCTGCTTGCAACACCAGGGTGCAAAGCAAGACGCCGGACGGTGTCCGGCGTCTTGCTGGTTGCGTTCAGCGGGGTATCAAACCCGCTCGAGCGCTCTCACTCGGCGGCGAGGTCGCCGGCGATGTAGCTCTCGAGATGCTTGATCGTCTCTTTCTGGTGACTGACGATGGACTTGACCATGTCGCCGATCGTCACGATGCCGAGCACCTTGCCTTCCTCGACCACGGGGAGGTGACGGAAGCGGCGTTCGGTCATGATCGACATCACCTCGTCCACCTGGTGACTGAGCGAGACGGTGTGCGGGTTTGCCGTCATCAGGTCGCCCACCTTCACGTCGCGCGACATCAGGCCCTTGAGCACGACCTTGCGGGCGTAGTCACGCTCGGTGAAGATTCCGACCAGGCGATCGTTGTCGATGACCAGCACCGAGCCAACGTCGAATTGCGCCATCAGGGAGAGGGCATCGAAGACCGAATCGGTGGGCCGCACCGCATGAAAGGTTGCGCCCTTTTGTTCCAGGATCTGTCTTACGCTCGTCGCCATCTTTTCAATCCCCCATCCTTGTTTATGTGCAGGCCGCAGATACGCGGTGTTCTTGTACCCCGTTTTTAACCATAACTGGGCATGGACGCAAGGCCGGAGGAACCCTGACGGGCGTCAGATCTCCAGGTTGTCGATCAGCCGTGTCTTGCCCAGGCGCGCGGCTGCGAGGACGACGAGTGCATCGTCCAGGTGCACCGGCGGTTGCAGGTCGGCACGCCGGCGCACCGCGATGTAGTCCGGTTGCCAGCCAGCGGCCTCGAGTTCTGCCATGGCCTCGGTCTCGAGCTTGAGCAGGTCATGGTCGCCGCTGCGCACCGCGTCGCGGATGCGGCACAGCAGGCGGTGGAGCAGGGGCGCGCGGCGGCGTTCTTCGGCGCTCAGGTAGCCATTGCGCGAGGACAGCGCAAGGCCGTCGTCGGCGCGCACCGTGTCTCCCGGCAACACCTCGACCGGCATCGCCATCTCGCGCACCATGTTGCTCAACACCATCAGTTGCTGGTAGTCCTTCTTGCCGAACAGGGCGACGTCGGGCTGCACGATGTTGAGCAGCTTCATCACCACGGTCGCCACGCCACGGAAATGGCCCGGGCGGAATTCGCCCTCCAGGATGGAGACCTGTGCCGGCGCGGGTTCCACATGGTAGCGCTGCGGCTGCGGGTACATGACCTGCTCGTCGGGCGCAAACAGGTGCGCCACGCCGGCCGCTTCGAGCTTCTCGCAGTCGGCGGCAAAGGTGCGCGGGTAGTGGTCGAAGTCCTCGCCGGCGCCGAACTGCAGGCGGTTGACGAAGATGCTCGCAATCACACAGTCGGCGTGCGCGCGGGCCTGTCGCATCAGCGCAATATGGCCCTCGTGCAGGTTGCCCATGGTCGGCACGAAGGCCACTCGGCCTGCCTGCGCGCGCGCGCTGCGCAGGCTCTCGATGGTGTGGTGGATCTGCATTGCGTCCTGGTCTTGCGTAGGGTGTGCTGGAAAGGGGGGCGAGGTCGGCGAACGGGCCGTTCAGTAGCAGTGTTCGGCGGCCGGGAAGCTGCCGTCCTTGACGGCGGCGGCGTAGCGCGCCACGGCGTCCTCGATGCTGGTCGCGCCGTCCATGAAGTTGCGCACAAAGCGTGCGGTCTTGCCGTGGAATACGCCGAGCATGTCGTGCAGCACCAGCACCTGGCCATCGCAGCCTGCCCCCGCGCCGATGCCGATGGTGGCCATACTGCTCAGACTGCGCGTGATCGTGCTGGCAAGCTCGGCGGGCACCATCTCCATCACCATCAGCGCCGCGCCGGCCTGCTCGAGGGCGAGGGCGTCGGCCTTGAGCCGCGCCGCTCCTTCCTCGCTGCGACCCTGTACGCGATAGCCGCCAAGCTGATGTACTGCCTGCGGGGTGAGGCCGATGTGGGCGCAGACGGGTACGCCGCGCTCGACCAGGAAGCGGATCGTGTCGGCCATGAACTCGCCACCCTCGAGTTTCACCATCTGGGCACCGGCCGCCATCAGGCGTGCGGCGTTGCGCATGGCCTGCTCGCGGTTCTCGTGATAGCTGCCGAAGGGCATGTCTGTGACGATGAACGGGCGGGCATTGGCACGCGCCACGCACTCGGTGTGGTAGGCCATCTGCTCGAGTGTGACCGGCAGCGTGGATTTCTGGCCTTGCAGCACGTTGCCGAGCGAGTCGCCGATGAGGATGCTGTCGACGCCGGCGCGGCCGAGCAGAGCGGCAAAGCTTGCGTCATAACAGGTGAGCATGGCGATCTTGCGGCCTTCGGCGCGCATCTTGCCAAGTTCGAACAGACTGACGGGTTTCTGGTCCTGGAGGTAGCTCATGGGTCACTCCTGAAGGGAGCCCGGAGTTTTCACCAAAGTGGTGCATTGCACAAGTGTGACGCTGCGCCGGCTGGGTGTCCGGTGGCGAATCCGGGCCCGGGCAAGGGGCTCAGCCCGCGTAGCCGAAGAACTCGCGATAGCCCCGCATCTCGCGCAGGCGTTCGAGCAGGAGCTCGAAATCCTCATCCTTGTCGACCGGGTTGAGGACGCCAGCGTCGACGATGAACAGCGGTGCTGCGTCGTACTGGTAGAAGTAGCGCGTGTAGCGGTTGGCGACCTGCTCAAGGTAGAGCTCGGTGATGCGACGCTCGGCGTCCAGTCCGCGCTTGCGGACGCGCTCCATCAGGGTGTCCGGGCGCGCCTGCAGATAGATCACGAGGTCGGGCCGGGGCGGTTCGACCCGCTGCACGCTGTCGTGCACGCGCTGGTAGAGCGCGAGTTCGTCCGCCCCCAGGTTCTGCTCTGCAAACAGGCGGTCCTTGTCGAGCAGGAAGTCCGACACCACGCGGCGGTCGCCGTCGACCGGGCCGAGTGCGGCGAGCTGGTCCAGGCGCTGGAACAGGAAGGACACCTGCGTCGCCAGTGCCCAGCGCTCCGCGTTCTGGTAGAAGCGCCCGAGGAAGGGGTTGTGTTCGGCCTGCTCGAGCAGGGTCTCGGCCTGAAGGCGTTCGGCCAGACGACGGGCGAGAGAGGTCTTGCCGGCGCCGATAGGGCCTTCGACGACGATGTAGCGGGCTTTGTCGAGCATGCGGGGCGCCTTCGTCAGCTGCGAAAGATGAAATAGACGGCACCGAGCATACACAGCGCCGCCCATAGATAGTCAAGCTTGAGCGGCTGTTTCATGTACAGCACGACGAAGGGGATGAACACGAGCAGCGTGATCACCTCCTGCATGATCTTGAGCTGCGCGAGGCTCAAGGTGGTTGCACCGATCCTGTTTGCCGGCACCTGCAGCAGGTACTCGAACAGTGCGATGCCCCAGCTCACGAGAGCGGCCACGTACCACGCCTTGCTCTGCATGTTCTTGAGGTGTCCGTACCAGGCGAAGGTCATGAACACGTTGGAGGCGGTGAGCAGCAGGGCGGTCTGCAACCATACCGGGCTAGCGGTTGCGGCCGATGTAGCGGACTGGAGCCAGACAGGCATGGGAACCTCGGAAGGCGCAGTGGTGCGTCGGTATTTCTTGGGCGGGGTGGGGGGCGTGCTGCTGCGGTGGCGGCGGCTGTTCAGTGGCGACTGATGGCCTGGTCGGCAACGCCCGCGAGCAGGTCGCTGACGGCGCCGCGGCGCGGAATGTGCAAGCCCGGCGCAATCTCGGCGAGCGGCACGAGCGTGAACGCGCGCAGATGCATGCGCGGATGCGGGACTTGCAGGTCGGGTTCGTCGATGATTGCCTCGCCATGCAGCAGCAGGTCGAGATCCATCGTTCGCGGTGCCATGTGAAAATCGCGCGTGCGTCCGCCCTCGCGCTCGATCATCAGCAAGGCCTCGAGCAGGACGCGTGCGTCGAGGCTGGTGGACAGTTCGATGACCGCGTTGATGTAGTCGGGCTGGCCTACCACCCCGACCGGTGCGCTGCGGTACAGCGCGGAGCGGGCCAGGACCCGCGTTGATGGCAACGCGTCCAGGCGCTGTAGGGCAAGTGCAAAAGCGGCGACAGGGTCGCCGAGGTTTGCGCCGAAGGCGACGAACGCGCGTACCGGGGGGCTCATGAGGCGTTCAGGCGCCTTCCGGCGCCGTGCCGGCCTCGCCGCCCCCTGCGGGCTTGCGCCGACGGCGGCGCTTCTTCTTCGCCGGACTGGTTTCGGCAGGCGCCTGGCGCAGCAATGCCTCACGCTCGTCATGACCGGCATGGGCGAAGTCGTTCCACCAGTCGACGATCTCCATCGGGATCTCACCCGCCTGCGCGCGCAGGCGCAGGAAGTCCCATCCGGCGCGGTAGCGCGGCTGCTCGATGAGGCGGTAGGGCGTCTTGCCGCTGCGCTTGTCGAAGCGCGGCTGCAGCGCCCAGATGTCCTTGATGTCGCCCGCGATGCGGCGCGTGATCGCCAGCTTGCCGGCTTGAGCGTCGAGGACTTCGTCCATGGCCTCGAACAGTGCAGGTTGGCCGGCCTCGCCTGCCACCTTCCTGCGCTCCCAGGCGGCGAGGACCTCATGCCAGAGCAGGGTGGCGAACAGGAAGCCGGGCGACACCGACTTGTCCTGGCGGACGCGCTCGTCGGTGTTCTGCAGCGACAGCCAAACGAAGCGTTCGCCCATAGGCTGCTCGAGGATGACGTCGAGCAGGGGCAGCAGGCCGTGGTGCAGGCCTTCTTCGCGCAACTGCTGGAGGCATTTGACGGCGTGGCCCGAGAACAGCAGCTTGAGCATTTCGTCGAAGAGCCGCGCCGCCGGGACGTTCTCGAGCAGCACACCCATCTCGCGGATGGGGTGGCGCGCGGCAGGGTCGATCGTCAGACCGAGCTTGGCGGCCAGGCGCACGGCGCGCAGCATGCGAACCGGGTCTTCGCGGTAGCGTGTGCGCGGGTCGCCGATCATGCGCAGGGTGCGCTGTTCGATGTCGGCAACGCCGTGGTGGTAGTCGATGATGGTCTCGGTGCCCGGGTCGTAGTACAGGGCGTTGACCGTGAAGTCGCGGCGGGTGGCGTCTTCTTCCTGGTTGCCGAAGACGTTGTCGCGCAGCACGCGGCCGTGTTCGTCGGTTTCGGCCGATTCGGCGTCCTGGCTGGCGCGAAAGGTGGAGACCTCGATGGTCTCCGGCCCACTCATCACATGCACGATCTTGAAGCGGCGGCCGATGATGCGCGAACGCCGGAAAGCCGCGCGCACCTGTTCGGGGGTGGCGCTGGTGGCGACATCGAAATCCTTCGGCGGTTGGCCGATGAGCAGGTCGCGTACCGCGCCGCCGACGACGAAGGCCGTGTAGCCTTGCTCCTGCAGCGTCATGCACACCTTGCGCGCGGCAGGCGACAGCTGCTCGCGCCGGATGCCGTGGCGTTCGAGCGGGATGCGGGCGGGTTGGTGGCGGACGGTGGGCGCCGGGCGCTTGAAGACCTTGCGCAGCAGCTTGCGGATCATTGGGGAAGGCGTCGTACTTGCATAAGCCGGCAATGATAACCGATCGCCCCGTTGCGGCGGTGCGCCTTCCCCCGCCCGCGCATTCAGCGCAGCGAGATCACTGGCCAGCCCTGCGCGGTGGCATGGGCGCGCAAGGTGTCATCCGGATCGACCGCGACCGGGTTGGACACGCGGCCCATCAGCGGCAGGTCGTTGTGCGAGTCGCTGTAGAACCAGCTGTGCTCGAAGCTGCCCATGTGCAGGCCGAGCGATTCCAGCCAGGCTTCGACACGTTCGATCTTGCCGGCCTTGAAGGCCGGCGTGCCGCGGGGCCTGCCGGTGAAGGCGCCGCCTTCCTGGGCGGGGATCGTCGCTACCAGGTGCGGGATGCCGAACTCGCGCACGATCGGTCCGGTGACGAAGGCATTGGTTGCGGTCACTACCGCAACCAGAGCGCCATCGTCCATGTGCTGGCGGGCCAGCGTTCGTGCCTTGGCTGTGATCATCGGGCGTATCACGACGTCCATGAACTCGCGATGCCAGGTGTCGAGCTGGGCGCGCGGGTGGCGCGCCAGCGGTGCGAGCTGGAAGTCGAGGAAGGCAAAGATGTCCAGCGTGCCGGCCTTGTAATGCTCATAGAACTCGATGTTCTTCGCTTCCTGGACTTCGCGGTCGAGGACGCCCTTGCCGATCAGGAACTGGGCCCAGGCAAAATCCGAGTCGCCGGCAAGCAGGGTGTTGTCGAGGTCGAAGAGGGCGAGGTTCAAGGCGGTGCTCCGTTGGCTGGTAGGTCGTATTGGTGAGGGGCTGAGTGCGTGAGAGGGCTCAGATCTCGAGCCCGTGCTGCATCATCTCGCGCAGCAGGGGCAGGGTGATCGGACGCTTGCGTTCGAGCGAGGCGGCGTCGAGCGCATCGAGCACGGTGCGCAGGCTGGCGAGGTCGCGGCGGCCATGGCGCAGCAGGAAGTCGATCACTTCGTCCGACAGACGCAGGCCGCGCCGCTCGGCGAGCGTGCCGAGGATGCCAGCGCGCGAATCGTCGTCGAGCGGCTGTACCTCGTAGATCAGGCACTGGCCGATGCGGGTGCGCAGGTCCTCGCGCAAGTTCAGGCCGAGCGGGGCTGACGGACCGGCGAGCAGCAGCGACTGGCCGTTGCCGCGGGCACGGTTGAAGGCGTTGAAGAGCGCGATCTGGGCCTCGGCGCCCAATTGGTCTACATCGTCCACCGCCACCATGGCGTCGGGCGTTTCGGGCAGGTTGTCGTCGATGTCGGCAGCGGTGAACAGGTGAGCGGGGCGGCCGCTTTCGCGCGCGAGGGCCGCCGCTGCGCGCAGCAGGTGACTGCGTCCGCTGCCGGGCGCGCCCCAGAGGTAGACATGGCGCACCGGCAGCTGCCGCGCCGTACCCAGGCTGGCGAGCAGCGATACGGTTGCGACCAGCTCGGCATTGGTGCCGGCGACGAAATTCTCCAGGGTCGGTGGCGTGTCAGGGCGGATGTCGAGGACGAGCTGTTTCATTTTTCGCCCTCGTCAGCGGTAGGTGGCGTAGCACCGTCGCGGCCCAGGTAAACCGGGCTGGCGTACCAGGCACCTCGTATCTCGCGCAGACCCACCAGCAATGCTGCACTCACTGGCAGCGCCACCAGCACGCCGACAAAGCCGAACAGCTGGCCGAACGCCATGAGCGCAAAGATGACCGCCAGCGGGTGCAGGCCGATGCGCTCGCCGACCAGGTAGGGGGTGAGCAGGAAGCTCTCGAGCAGCTGGCCGAGGCTGTACACCACGGCAACCCCGAGCAGCGGTGTGATGCCCTCGCCCTGCAGTAGCGCGGCCATGATCGCCAGCAACAGGCCGCCACCGAAACCGACGAAGGGGATGAACACCAGCAGGCCGGTAAGCACGCCCACCGGCAGGGCGAACTTGAGTCCGGCCAGCCACAGCCCGACGCTGTAGAAGACCGCGAGCAGCAGCATCACCGAGAGCTGGCCGCGCAGGAACTCGGACATCACCGAATCGATGTCGCCGATGATGCGCAGCGTGCGCTCGAGCATCGGCCGCGGCACGATGCGCTGCAGTTCGGCAAGGATGCGCGGCCACTCCTGCAGCAGATAGAACATTACCAGCGGAATCAGGAACAGGTTGGCGACGAAGGCGATCACCGCCATGCCCCCGGTCTTGAGGTGCCCGAGCATGATCGGCAGCAGGTCCTGCGCACTGTCCCAGTGGTCGGTCAGGAGCTTGCGGAACTGCTCGGCATCGAGCTTGATCTCTGCGCCCAGCCGGGCCTGCAGCAGGGGGGCGACCTCGGCATTGAAGAGCTCGATCAGCTCGGGCAGGCGGCGCACCAGCAGTACGCCTTCGCGATACACCATTGGCAGCAGGATCAAGGCCAGGGCCACCAGTACCAGGCCGAGGCCGATGATCACCAGCAGTACGGCGAGCGCGCGTGGCACCCGGCGCGCGACCATCCAATTGACGGCCGGGTCGCAGATGTAGGCGAACACCGCGGCAATCACGAAGGGCGTCAGGATCGGGCCGAGCAGCCAGAACAGGCCGACCAGTGCGATACCGGTCGCCATCCAGACGCGGGTTTGCAGGCGATCGGCGCGGGCAGTGTTCATTTCAAGTAAAATCGCGGACTTGGCGCGGGCGTCAGCCGCCCGCGGAACCCGTAAATGTAGCCACTTGGCGTGGCGGCCTCAAGTTGAGTGCGCCGCCGGGTGGCCCCGCCCTGCATTTCTTGCGAGCCCAGAGGACCGACCTTGAGCGCACCCACCTCTCCCAATCAAGCCTCCCTTTCCTACCGCGACGCCGGTGTGGACATCGAAGCCGGCGACGCCCTGGTCGACCGCATCAAGCCTTTCGCCAAGCGCACCATGCGTCCCGAGGTGCTGGGCGGCATCGGCGGTTTCGGCGCACTGTTCGAACTGTCGAAGAAGTACAAGGAGCCGGTGCTGGTGTCGGGCACCGACGGCGTCGGCACCAAGCTCAAGCTCGCCTTCCAACTCGACAAGCATGACACCGTTGGCCAGGATCTGGTGGCAATGAGCGTCAACGACATCCTGGTGCAGGGTGCCGAGCCGCTGTTCTTCCTCGACTACTTCGCCTGCGGCAAGCTCGACGTAGACACTGCCGCCGACGTGGTCAAGGGCATCGCCCAGGGCTGCGAGCTGGCCGGTTGCGCGCTGATTGGCGGCGAGACCGCCGAGATGCCGGGCATGTACCCGGCCGGCGAGTACGACCTCGCCGGCTTTGCCGTTGGCGCGGTGGAGAAGGCCGACATCATCGACGGCAGCAGGATCGTACCGGGCGACGTGGTACTCGGCCTGGCCTCGAGCGGCGCGCACTCCAATGGCTACTCGCTGATCCGCAAGATCATCGACGTCGCCCAGCCCGACCTCGACGCCGACTTCCACGGCCGCAAGCTGCGCGACGTGGTGATGGAGCCGACCCGCATCTACGTCAAGCCGCTACTGGCGCTGATGCAGGCGCAACCCGGTGTGGTGAAGGGCATGGCCCACATCACCGGCGGTGGCATCACCGAGAACGTGCCGCGCATCCTGCGCGACGAGCTCACCGCCCGCATCGACGCCGCGAGCTGGACGCTGCCGCCGCTGTTCCAGTGGCTGCAGAAGGAAGGCAACGTCGACATGCAGGAGATGTACCGCGTGTTCAACTGCGGCATCGGCATGGCGGTCGTCGTTGCAGCGGCGGATGCGGATGCGGCCGAGGCTGCGCTCAAGGCGGCGGGCGAGGCGGTGTACCGGATCGGCCGCATCGATGCGCGCAAGGCTGGAGAGGCGCAGACCATCGTCGGCTGAGGTCGACAGCGGCGGCGGGGCCGGGGCATGGCACCCCGGCGGGCGCCGTGTGCCGGGCAGGATGCCTGAGGAGGCTCGACCGTGATCTACCGCGTGGCGGCCGACGGCGTGCTGGTACTGCACCTCTGCTTCATCCTGTTCGTCGTGTTGGGCGGGCTGTTTGCGCTGCGCTGGAGGTGGGCGCCGCTTCTGCATCTGCCGGCCGTGGCCTGGGGCGTGTTCATCGAGCTGAGCGGGGGTATCTGCCCGCTCACGCCGCTGGAAAATCTCTTGCGCGCGAAGGCCGGTCAAGCGGGCTACACGGCCGGCTTCATCGAGCACTACCTGCTGGCGCTGATCTACCCGCCCGGGTTGACGCCGCAGATCCAAGTTGTGCTCGCAGGCGTCGTGATCGTTGCCAATGTGCTCATCTATGCCGTCGTGCTGCGGCGACGGCATTGATCCGGTCGGCCAGGTGCAGCGTCGGCCGCCCGCAGCAGATAGATGCATATCCGCCTTCAACCCCTCGCGGCTTGCGCCGCTCCTACGGCGGGAACAAACGCTGCGGCGCTCTCCTGTAGGAGCGGCGCCAGCCGCGAGCTTTTTTGAGCGGTCATCCGGCGTGGTCGCCTTCAACCCCTCGCGGCTTGCGCCGCTCCTACCGGGGGGCGGGGCGTTCAGATGCTTACTCTCCGGTTCGAATCGCTGACATCGATCACCGTTTGCGCGCCCGCCCCCAGGGCGAGGTCGTCGCCACGCTCGTCACGCGGTATGGCTGGATAGACGAGCAGGATGTTCGTCTCCGGAAAGATGCCGGCCAGACGCCCGGGCAGCAAGCGCATCGCCGGGCGCCAGGCGAGACCGCCGACGCGCGCGCCATAAAGGACGAGGGCGTCTCCCGGGCCCTTTTTGTCGCTGATGACGCGGATCAGATTCGACCACTTCGCCAGCCCCAGCGTGCGTACCTCGCACTGTGGTGCAATGCCCTTGACGCGTTTGCTGACCTCGGCCTCCTGTTTGGTTTCGGTGAGGATCACGAGCGTGCCGTCGAGCTGTCTGGCAAGGCGCTTGACCAGACGCACGGCGAGCGGAAAGCCGGGTTCGTGGCGGGCGTCGGGTGGAATGGCGAAAAGCAGCCGGCTGCAGGTGTTCAGGGGTGTCCTGGGGCGGCTTACGATCAGGTTGTATTCGCGCTCGGTCAACATGTTCTCGACCAGCGAGCCGAAGAACAGCTCGGGTGCCGTGGTGCGTTCGCTCCAGCCGACGATGACGTCGGTTCCACTTAGCTCGCGCCGCGCCTTGAGGATGCCCGATGCAAGGTTCAGGTCGATGCGGGTGGTCGGCTGCGAGCCCACGTCGGCAGCGGAAAGGTAGCTCGTTGCGCGTGACAGGACACGTTCTGCCGCTACGACCTTTTCGTTCGCGTCCTCCCTGTCCTCGATGACCGTCAACGGGAATATGGGCTGCTGCTGGTCCGGTTCGCGCAGCATCATCGCCAGGTCGAGCAAGGCCTTGTGTGGCGCACGACTGGACAGGCTGACGAGGATGCGTTGCTTCGAGCCGATCACCGCGTTGTCGTTGCTTGCACTCTGGCGGGCGATCTTGCGGCCGTGGTGATCGACCTGCAGGGGGGCGACGATGCAGGTCACCAGCATCATCATGATCGCGCCGTTGACCACCGCATCGTCGAAAAGGCCCAGATCGTAGCCGACGATGGTTGCCGCCAGCGTAGCCGCGGCCTGAGCGACGCTCAGACCGAATACAAGGCCGGCCTGCTCGCGGCTGTAGCCGAGCAACACGCGAGTGGCGGCGGCGGCAAGCCACTTGGTCACCAGCACGGAGGTGAGCATGGCGAGCATGATCGACAGTGAGCGCACGTCTGCGACAAGCACGCTGACATCGAGCAGCATGCCGACCGAAAGCAGGAAGAAGGGGATGAAGATCGCTTCTCCGGTGAATTGGATCCGGTTCATGAGTGCGCTGTTGTGCGGGATCAGCCGGTTCAGCGCAAGGCCGGCGAGAAAGGCGCCGACAATCGGTTCCGAACCGGCAAGGTGCGCCATGCCGGCGCAGCCGAACACCGTCGACAGCACGAAGACGAACTCCGACACCCCGTTGCGTCCGACATTGCGGAAGAACCAGCGTGCGAGCTTGGGCAGGCCGAACAGCACGATCACGCCATAGAGCACGAGGCTTCCGACCAGCGTGTGCCAGAAGTAGTCCCCAGTGTCGCCACGTGTCGACGCGGCGATCACGGCGAGTACGAGCAGGGCGAGGGTGTCGGTGATGATCGTGCCGCCGATGGCAGTGGTGACGGCTTGATTGTGTGCGATGCCGAGCTGTCGGGTGACCGGGTACGCCAGCAGTGTGTGCGATGCGAACAGGCTTGCGAGCAGAATCGCTGCAGGCAGGCTGAAGCCGAGGACGTAGTACCCCACCAGCGTGCCCACACCTTGCGGAATGGCGAAGGTGAGCAGGCCGAAGACGAGGCTGTGCATGCGGTAGCGCTTGAGCACGACGAGGTCGATCTCGAGCGCGGCGGAAAACATGATGTACAGCAAGCCGACGGTGCCGAACAGCACGAACGACTGGTCGCGGGCGAGTACGCCGAGGGCATTGGGGCCGAGTATGGCACCCGCCAGCAGCAGACCGATCGTGCCAGGCAGGCGCCAGCGCCCCATCACGATGGGGGCAAGCAGGATCAGCAACGCGACGAGTGCGAACACCAGGACGGGGTCCGTAATCGGGAGATAGTCGTTCATTTTGCGCCGCACCATCCGGGAGCGAAGGCTGCATCATAGCGCCGCTGCGGCGCTCGCACGCAAGCCTGGTGTCGCGTGGGAGGGCGGCGCGCAAAGAAGGCAATCGCCCTGCACGTTGCGGTGTCGTCGGTTAGACTCGGCAGCGGATCTGCAGCGAGAGGGCGGGATGCTGAGCGTATCGGGCGATGTCATCGAAGTGGTGCGGGGTGCGTGCGACCTGCCGAGCGCGGAGGATGCCGCATCACGCCCCGGGGAGGCGCTACCTCGATGAGATGGGTCTGGATGAGCGGTCTGCTTGCGCTGGTCCTGTCTGCCGCCATCACGGTTTACCTCTGGCCGCTCAGCCCGGGTGTCCTGGCACTGCAGTTCGCCTGGTCGCCGCGCACGTTCGGCGAGATCGTTCACCTTTGGCCGCCCGAGGATCTTGAACGTTACCGCCGCCATCTCGTCGTCGATCATGTCTTGCTGCTGTCCTACGCGGCGTTCGGTTGGCTGCTCGCCACGCGTACCCATGTGTTCGAGCCCTTGGGGCGGGCTGGGAGGGCGTTTGCGCGCATGTGCCTGCCGCTGGCGGCTGCCTTCGATGCGGCGGAGAATGCCTTTCATGCCTGGCTCACGGAGGTGCCGCGATTCGATACGCCGCTGACCTACCTGTTGTCGACCGCATGTTCGTCCCTGAAGTGGGCGCTGCTGTTCGTGTTTGCGGCGCTGCTCCTGTGGGCGTGCGCCCGCGGCGAGGACTGAGGCGGGGATTGCTGCTACGCTGTCCGCCAGTCCAGCCCTCAACATCAGGGAGTATCAGACCATGAACATCCGGACCTTGCTCATGAGTGGTGCCGCAGTGCTTGCGACCGCGGTGTCGGTCGTCGTGCTCAGCGCTGCGCCGTCGGCCGCCGAAAGCCGGGCGCAGGGCCTGCCCAGCCTGGAGCCGCTCGACTGCGTGTGCTCGCGCGGTGTCGATCTCGGCGCCGCGGGCGCTGCCGTGTCCACCTTGCGTAACTGCCAGTGCGGTGCGATGCAGTGCGTTGTACATGTACAGTCGGGCCACCTGCAATGTCGATGAGGTCTGCCTCATGAAGCCGCGCGTCACGGTGATCACCCTCGGGGTGGATGAGCTCGAGCGTGCGCTGCGCTTTTACCGCGATGGCCTGGGCTGGCCGACCAAGGGGATCGTCGGCACCGAGTTCGAGCATGGCGCCGTAGTCTTTTTCGACCTCCAGCCGGGCTTGAAGCTGGCGCTCTTTGAGCGCGCGAGCCTGGCCCACGATGCGGGCGTGACAGTCGGCGCGAGGAGTTCCACCGAGTGCCTGCTCAGCCACAACGTGGCCAGTCGCGATGCGGTCGATGCCGTGGTGGCGCAGGCGAAGGCGGCCGGTGCGCCCATTCCGCAACCCGCGCGCGACACATTCTGGGGGGGCTACGCCGCTTACTTCCAGGACCCCGATGGTCACCTCTGGGAAGTGGCGTGGAACCCGAAGTGGCCGCTTCCCGAGGATTGAATACTTTGTGTTGCGGCACCGCGAGGCCCTTGCGCGCCGGGAAACCAATGGCGCACAGGCCGGTCCGTCTTCTGGGCTGGTGCCATGATGGCGCCGGGCGCCGTTGGCGGCGTAGCATCCCCGCCCGCCTGCGCTTTGCAATGGAAACCATAGAGGCATCATGTCTTCACGTCGTACTCCCGTCCTGGCACTGAGCCTCGCTGGCCTTGCCGTCGTGGCTGCGCTCGCCTGGTATGTCAACCGCGAGCAGTCGGGGGGGCTGAAGGCCGATCGTCCGGGCCTCGCGGCGACCGTGACTGCAACGGGCGCCGCCGCGCCTGTGCGGGTCGAGGCGCAGACGGTACGGGCGCTGGCCCTCGCAGACGATGTAGCGGCGGTGGGCTCGCTGGTGTCGAACGAGTCGGTCGTGCTGCGCCCCGAAGTGTCGGGAAGGATCGCAGCGATCCGCTTTCGCGACGGACAGGCAGTGGAGCGTGGCGAGGTGCTGGTCGAGCTCGATGCCGCGGTGCAGCGCGCCGAACTACAACAGGCGCGCGCCAACCTGACCCTTGCTGAGTCCAATTTCGGTCGGACCCAGGATCTGTTTGCACGTAAGTTCGTCAGTCAGAGCAGCCTCGACACCGCGCGTGCTCAACTTGAGGTGGCACGCGCGGGTGTGGCGCTGGCGCAGGCGCGGCTCGAGCGCATGCAGATCCGTGCGCCCTTCGACGCCGTAGTGGGCATTCGCAGCGTGAGCCCGGGCGATTTCGTGAAGGACGGCGATGCGCTGATCAACCTCGAGGATATCGCGACGCTCAAGGTGGATTTCCGCCTTCCCGAGCAGTATCTGGACCGTGTGCGTCGTGGCCAGGTGGTCGAGGTATCGAGCGACGTGCTGCCGGGCGAGCGTTTCAATGCTGTCGTGGATGCAGTCGATCCGCTCGTGGACGCCCAGGGGCGGGCAGTGCGGCTACGTGCGAACCTGGACAACCCGGACGGCCGTCTGCGCCCCGGGGTTTTCGCGCGTGTGCGCGTGATCCTCGCCGAGCGTAGTGGCGTGCTGGTGGTGCCGGAGGCGGCGTTGGTGCCGGCGCCGGGCAATGTGCAGTACGTCTATCAGGTCGTCGATGACACAGTGCGCAGGGTGGATGTCCGTACCGGGGTGCGCCGCAATGCTGTCGTCGAGATCACCGAGGGCTTGTCCGCAGGTGCGGTCGTGGTGACGGCCGGCCAACTGAAGCTGCGCGACGGTGCGCAGGTGACGCTCGCGGATGCGCCCAGCGGCGTGGCGCTGGCGGCGGACTGAGGCAGGCAGCGTGCGCATCTCAGACATCTGCATTCGCCGTCCGGTGTTCGCCACCGTGCTTTCCTTGCTCGTGCTGCTGGTCGGGATGATGTCGTACTCGCGGCTTACCGTGCGCGAGTACCCCAATATCGATGAGCCGGTGGTGACGGTCGATACCCGTTACCGCGGTGCGAGCGCAGAGATCGTCGAGTCCCAGGTCACCAAGCCGCTTGAAGATTCGCTCGCCGGTATCGAGGGCGTGGATGTGCTGTCCTCGATCAGCCGTCAGGAGCGCAGCCAGATCACGGTACGCTTCCGCGTCGAGCGCGATGCCGACAGCGCAGCGGCCGACGTGCGCGACCGCGTTTCGCGCGTACGCCAGCGCCTGCCCGACGATATCGATGAGCCGGTGATCGCCAAGGTCGAGGCTGACGCCAGCCCGATCATATGGGTTGCGTTCTCGTCAGACCGCCATTCGCCGCTGGAGATGAGCGACTTTGCCAGCCGCATCATCAAGCCGCGCCTGCAGACCCTGCCTGGCGCAGCGGATGCGCGCGTGTTCGGAGAGCGCCGCTATGCGATGAGGATCTGGCTCGACCGCGACCGCATGGCGGCTTTCGGGCTCACCGTGCAGGATGTGGAAGACGCCATCCGGCGCCAGAATGTGGAGCTGCCCGCCGGACGCATCGAGAGTCGCGAGCGCGAGTTCGCGGTGGTGGCGCAGACCGACCTGGTCGAGCCGGCGCAGTTCGAGGCGGTAGTGCTGCGCCAGGCCGGCACCCCCGACGCCTACCCGGTGCGTATCCGCGACGTCGGCCGTGTCGAGGTGGCGCCCGAGAACGAACGCACTTCGGTACGCTTCATGGGCCGGCCGGCGATCTCTATCGGCCTCATCAAGCAGGCCACTGCGAATCCGCTCGACCTCAAGCGCGGCCTTGACGAGATGCTGCCACGCCTGCAGGCGGAGCTGCCGGAAGGCATGTCGATGACGATTGCCAACGACACTACGGTGTTCATCGAGCGCTCGATCGATGCGGTGTTCGCCACGATCTGGGAGGCGGTGCTGCTGGTGGCCGGCGTGTGCCTGTTCTTCCTGCGCAGCTGGCGTGCGATGCTGGTGCCGCTGGTAACGATCCCGGTGTCGCTGGTCGGCGCCTTCACGCTGATGTATGCCCTGGGCTTCTCGATCAACACCTTGACCCTGCTGGCGCTGGTTCTGGCGATCGGGCTGGTGGTGGACGATGCGATCGTGGTGCTGGAGAACATCTATCGCCATATCGAAGAAGGCATGGCGCCGCTGGCGGCAGCCTTCCAGGGTGCCAGGGAGATCGGTTTCGCGATCGTGGCTATGACGATCACCCTGGCCGCGGTTTATGCGCCGGTGGCCTTCATGACCGGGCGCACGGGGAAGTTGTTTACCGAGTTCGCACTCACTCTGGCGGGGGCGGTGCTGGTGTCGGGCTTTGTCGCGCTCACCCTGTCGCCGATGATGTGCGCGAAGCTGCTGCGCCACGAGCGCACGCATGGACCGGTGTACAACGCCATCGAACGTTTCCTGAGCGGGCTGACTCATGGCTATCGTCGCGTGTTGTCGGCCTCGCTGGAGCTGCGCTGGCTGGTGATGCTGGTGTTTGCCGTGGTTGCCGGGAGCTCGGTGTGGCTGATGGGGCAGCTCAAGACCGAGCTCGCTCCGCTCGAGGATCGAGGGCGCGTGGTCGGCTTGTTCAACGGTCCGGAAGGCGCGACGCTGGACTACATGGCGCGCTACGCACGCGAGCTCGAGGAGATCTACGCCAGCATCCCGGAGGTAGACCGCTACCTCGTGATCACCGGCAACCCGACGGTGTCGCAGGGTATCTCCTTTGTCGGGTTCGCCGACTGGAGCGCGCGCGCGCGCAGATCATCCGAGATCGCCTCCGAGTTGCAGCCGCGCATGCGTGCCGTGACCGGGGTCAATGCCTTTCCCAGCCTGCCGGCGTCATTCGGTCAGGGGGCACGTTCGCGGCCGGTGAGCTTCGTGGTGTCGACCTCGGACAGCTACGAGGAGCTTGCCGCCGTCGCCGAGGCTTTTCTCGATGCGATGCGCGACAACCCTGGCCTGGTGTCGCCCGACACCGACCTCAAGCTCACCATGCCCGAGCTGGCGGTGGAGGTCGATCGCGACCGCGCTGCAGACCTCGGGGTGGCCGTCGATGTCATCGGCCGTACGCTGGAGACCATGCTCGGCGGCCGCCAGGTCACGCGCTACAAGCAGGACGCCGAGCAGTACGAAGTGATCGTCCAGGTGGCGGCGGACGATCGCCGTGACCCGCGTGACATCCGCGACATCTATGTGCGGGCGCGCAACGGCGACATGGTGCCGCTGGCGAGCGTCGTTAAGGTGAGCGAGCGCGTCGCGCCGCGCGAACTCAACCACTTCGGCCAGCGCCGCTCGGTGACGATTTCGGCCAACCTGGCGCCCGATTACACGCTGGGCGAGGCCTTGAAGTGGATGGAGGCGACCGCAGAGCGCCTCCTGCCGCCGGGCTACGGTACCGACTACGACGGCCAGTCGCGCGAGTTCAAGTCGAGCTCGGCTAGCCTGGCGCTGGTGTTCGTGCTCGCGCTGGCTTTCATCTACCTGGTGCTGGCGGCGCAGTTCGAGAGCTTTCGCGATCCCTTCATCATCATGCTCACCGTGCCGCTGTCGATGACCGGGGCGCTTGGTGCGCTGTGGCTGACTGGCGGCACCCTCAATGTATACAGCCAGATCGGCCTGGTCACCCTGGTCGGCCTCATCACCAAGCATGGCATCCTGATCGTGGAGTTCTCCAACCAGCTGCGCGAGCAGGGTCAAGCCCTGCGCGAGGCCGTGGTCGAAGCCGCGGTGCTGCGACTGCGCCCGATCCTGATGACGACTGGGGCGATGGTGCTGGGGGCGGTGCCCCTGGCGCTGGCGACCGGTGCCGGTGCCGAGAGCCGCCAGCAGATCGGCTGGGTGATTGTCGGCGGGCTGCTGATCGGTACCTTCTTCACGCTGTTCGTGGTGCCGACCGTCTACACGCTGCTGGCGCGTCGTGAGCGTGAGGCGCTGCCAGACGGGGCATCGGCACAGATCCAGACCTGAACAAGCGATCGGGCCCGCACCCCGCCCGTGGCGTGAGTGCGGGCCCCGTTGACCGTGTGTGCCGTTGTCAGCCTGCGGTCTCGACCTTCTTCAGGTGCGCATAGATCTGATCCTTGATCAGCAGCTTTTCCTTCTTCATCACTTCGACTTCTTCGTGAGTGCCGAGCTCGATGTTCGCCTCGACGTTCTTGATCTTGTGATCCAGTTCGTTGTGGCGCTCGAAGAGCTGGGTGAAGTGACGGTCGGTGTTCTTGAGACGGGTGATCAGTTCGCGGTATTCGGGAAACATAGGCTCTCCTGCATTTCAGGCTTGGGAAAAGTCGCGATCTGTTAGCTGCAGTCTACTCCTCTCCCTGTGCCTCCGCGAGTGTCTGCCCGTGACCTGCAAGCCCCCGCGGCTGGCGCCCAAGCGGAAAATCGCACGGCATGCAGCCCTGCTGTAGGAGCGACGCAAGTCGCGAGCTTTTTCTGGGGCAATGTTCCCGCGGCGTCGTCTTCAACCCCTCGCGGCTGGCGCCGCGCCTACTGCAGCCGACCTGTACCCGGCCCCGCTGAGCTGTGGGGCGCGGCGCGGGCGTTCAACCGAACAGGTAGGGGAAGAGTCTGTGGCGCTCCTCGGCGCTGAGCGCCTTCATGCGCTTGACGTTGCGCTCAGGGATGGCATCCACGTCGGGGTAGTGGGCGATGATCTTCTCCAGGCTCTCTTCGCGGATGATGTGGAGCAGCGGCCACGGCGAGCGGTTGGTGAGGTTGCCCGGGTCATCGCTGTCGGTGTCGGCGAATTGGTACTGGGGATGGAAGCTTGCGACCTGCAGTTCGCCTTCCCAGCCGAAGTGCTCGACCCAGAGGTCTACGGCATCGAGGAAATCATTGTAGTCGGCGAAGTCCTCGAGCATGTCGGGGATGGCGAGCAGCGTGGTCTCGAGCTGTTCCGCCGGGGTGTCCGACAGGCGCTCGAGTTCGGCCTGCAGGTCGTTGAGCAGCGCTTCCTCGTCGTGCGCATGGCTGACGGCGATGCGCACGCGCCCCTCGCGCCGTGGTTTGGCGGCGAAGGGACAGAGCTCGAGGCCGATGACGACTTCGTCGAGCCACTGCTCGACGTCGCTGATGATCTGTTCGTCCATGGGTTTCCGTTGCTTGGGGTAAGAAATGGGCTGGTGGGAGTGGGGCGGCGGGGTACTTGCGCTCAGCTGTCGAGCAGGCGGAATGCCGCCGCGCGCACGGCCTCGGTGAGGTCCGGGCGCAGGCAGTCGAGCTCGATCAGGTCCGGCCATGTTTCGCGGAACTGTCTTTGCCAGGTGAGCTGGCGCTTGGCGAGCTGGCGGGTGGCAGCGATGCCCTTGAAGCGCAGTTCATCGTAGCCGAGGTCACCGTCAAGATACTCCCAGACCTGGCGATAGCCGACGCAGCGCATCGACGGCATGGCCGGGTCGAGCCGATAGTCGTGGCGCAGCTGGCGGACCTCGTCGATGAAACCGGCATGCAGCATGGCGTCGAAGCGCTGCTCGATGCGAGTGTGGAGCACCTCGCGAGCCGAGGGTGCAAGTGCGATGGGCAGCAGTCTGCAGGGCAGGGTGCTGTCTTCCTTGCGCTCATAACTCTCGGCCAGGGGCCGGCCAGTCAGGCGCACGATCTCCAGGGCACGCTGGATGCGTTGGGCGTCACCGGGCTCCAGGCGGGCCGCGGCCTCGGGGTCAAGGCGGGCGAGTTCGGCGTGCATGGCTGGCCAGCCACGCGCAGCCGCTTCGTCGTCAATGGCGCGGCGCAGGGTCGCGTCTGCCGCCGGCAAATCCGACAGGCCGTCGCGCAGGGCCTTGAAGTACAGCATGGTGCCTCCTGCGAGCAATGGAACATGCCCGCGCGCCGTGATCTCTGACATCAGGCGCAGCGTGTCGGCGCGAAAGCGGGCCGCGGAATAGCTTTCTTCCGGGGAGATGATGTCGATCAGGTGATGCGGGCAGGAGGCCTGCTCTTCGGCACTGGGTTTGGCCGTGCCGATGTCCATGTCGCGATACACCAGGGCCGAGTCGACACTGATGATCTCGACCGGGAGCCGTTGCGCAAGCGCGAGCGCACAGGCCGTCTTGCCGCTGGCCGTCGGCCCGAGGAGGAGGAGGGCGGGTGGGCGCGGCAATCCCTCAGCTGCACATGCGGTGAGGGAGGAGGGGGCGGTGTCCGCGGCTTCTGCGCGACAGGGGTTCGAGTTGCTCAAGTGGATCCGGTAGCAGCAGTCGGCGTGCGGGTCATGGAGGCCGGGGCACGCATGCTGCGCTGGAGATGAGTGCGTTGGCGCGGATTATCCTCCACCCGAGCCAGGAAGGGGTGTTGAACGCTGCAGTTGCGGACACACATGCCTGGAATGCCGCTGCCTAAAATAGAGGCAGCGGCACCGACTCTCGATGCGTCAAGGGCTTGCCACATTTATCCACAGCTTGTCCCGAGGGCTGCTCACGGTCGCTGGGGAAAACGGACCACGCCCGAGGGCTCGGATCTGCGCCGGTCGAGCTTGTCCGCATACATCGCGTGATCGGCATGGCGGAGCAGGCTCTCCGGGCTGTCGCCATCGTCGGGATAGAGTGCGCCACCGATCGCGCCGCCGACGCTCAGTCCGAGGCCTGCGATCTGGGGTGTGGTGAGGGGCGCGCGCAGTACCGCTTCGACGTGGAGACGAACCTGATCGAGTGCGGGGCGGTCGGTGACGTTGTCGGTGACGATCACGAACTCGTCCCCGGCGTAGCGGGCGACGAGGTCTTCCGCGCGAACGCTGTGCGCGAGACGGTTGGCAATCTCCTGCAGCACCTGGTCGCCGATTTCGTGACCGTGGTTGTCGTTGATGCTCTTGAAGCGGTTGAGGTCGATGAACAGCACGCCGACATGTGGGTTGCGCCGGTCGTTGCGTGCGTGCTCGATGCGGCGCTGCAACTGCTGGAGCAGGGCCTCGCGGTTGGCGAGCCCGGTCAGGCGGTCGGTGCGCAGGCGGTCCTGCATGCGCTCGAAGCTGCGTGCAAGCTCGCCAATCTCGTCACGGCGCACGATGCCGACCGGCGTCTCGAGGTCGCCGTCACCGATGCGGCTGGCGACGGCCGCCAAGCTGCGCAGATCGCGCGACACCCAACTCAGGATGCCGAGGCCGATCGCGACCGCGACCATCACGGCGATGGTCGCCAGCACGACCGTGCGGCGTACGTTCTCGATGACGTCGCCGAGGAAGTCGCTGGCTGGCATTGCGACCACGGTAACCCAGTCGAGGCCTGCTGCATCGCGCACGCGGTCGATGGCGGCATGGATCTGGTTGCCCTCGGGGTCGACAAACTCGAATACCCGCGGCAGCTTCTCGTCGCTGACGACCGCAATGCGGTCGCGTACCGTCAGGTAGCTCGCCTTGAGCAAGGGGTGGTCGCTCTCCGCCGCTTGCAGCCGCCCGTAGCTGCCATCGGGCAGCACGACCACGTTGGCGCTCGCTGACGAGGCGATCAGATTGCCGTCCGGCTCCACGATGAAGGCGATGCCGTTGGGCGATACCTTGAGGCGGCCGACGAAGTCATTGAGCGCCTTGAGCGCGACGTCGGTGGCGACCACGCCGGCGAATTCATTGTCGGGTCCCAGCACGCGGCGCGCACGCGTCGCGACCAGCTGCAGGGTGCCGAAATCGATGTAAACCGACGTCCAGGTGTGGCCGTCGGTCGTCTTGCCGTTTGCATACCACGGGCGTGTGCGCGGATCGAACAGCGTGGTTTCCCGGCGGACGAACTCGAGGTGGCCGTCGACACCCTGGTAGCGGTAGATGGCGCGATGTTCATCCGCGCGCAGTTTCATGCGCAGCTCGACCTCCTCGCTCGAGCGGCGATACAGCCCGAGCCCCTGGCCAGCTTCGTTGCCATAGTAAACGTAGTCGTTCGGGTCGGTATGGATGGAGGTTGCCACCCAGAAGCGGTTGCGGATGTCGTGGAAGTCCTGCTCGATGGTCGGTGGTGCGGGCATGCCCTCGGGGAAGGCCGACTCGAGCACTGCGCTCGAACCGACGACGTGCCGGTCGACTGCCTGAGTGATCCGACCGACGGTTTCGAGCAGCAATTGACCCGAGACTGTAGACAGGGCGCGGCTTCCCGCCGAATAGGAGAGCACCCCGAGGGCCACGGCGAGGCCAACGAGGAGCAGCACATAGGGCACGATCAGCACGAGCCGCAGGGAGATGGATTGCAGGAGGCGGGTCGGCATGGCGTTGGTTCGCGTTACGGACTGGCAGTCGCTAAGGCCCTGATTCTCGGACCTTGTGGGGAAGTGCGCAAGCCAGGGTCATCCGCAAGGCGGTGCCGACGAAGCCGACAAGCGCAGGTCATGGACTTGCGGTTATCATCGCGCCTCGCCCGGTCGCTGCTGGAACCGGGTTCGTCTTCGAAATCCCTCCGGAGTGTTGTCTTGAAGATCTTCTCGCCGTTGTACGCGCGGACGATGGCATGGTCGCGGCATCGACGCGCCCCCTGGTTTCTAGGTGGGCTCAGCTTTGCGGAGTCGTCATTCTTCCCGATTCCCCCTGATGTGATGCTGGCGCCGATGTGCCTGGCAAACCCGCGGCGGGCAATGTGGTTCGCCTTGCTCACGACGCTGGCTTCGGTTGCGGGCGGCTTGCTTGGCTATCTCATCGGGTACTTCGCATTCGACGCGATTGAGCCGTGGCTGCGGGAGACACGCTACTGGGCGGCCTACGAGCAGGCGGTAGCCTGGTTCGATACCTGGGGTTTCTGGGCAATCTTCGTCGCGGGCTTCTCGCCGATTCCGTACAAGGTGTTCACGATCGCAGGGGGCGTGGCGTCGATGGCGCTGGCGCCCTTCGTGCTGGCCTCGCTGGTGGGCCGTGGGGCGCGCTTCTTCCTTGTAGCCGGGCTGATGGCCTGGGGCGGCGAGCGCATGGAGGCCGTGCTGCATCGCTACGTCGACCGCCTGGGGTGGGCGACGGTCGCCGTGGTCGTGATGGGGGCGCTGATCTACAGCTTATAGGTACGCGCAGGGGCTCGCGTCTTGGCGCGCCGGCGCTACTGGGGTGCTGGCACTACTGGCCGCGCATGAAGAAGCGGTCGAGTTCTGCCATGCTGAACTGCGTCCAGGTCGGACGTCCGTGGTTGCACTGGTCTGCGCGCTCCGTGGCCTCCATGTCGCGCAGCAGCGCATTCATCTCGGGCAGGGTGAGCTGGCGATTGGCACGTACTGCGCCATGGCAGGCCATCGTAGCGAGCAGTTCGTTGCGGCGCGCCGTCACCACCTCGGTGGCGGGGTATTCGCGCAGTTCCTGGAGGAGCTGGCGCATCAGTTCGGCCACGGGGGCGCCGGCGAGGAGGGCAGGCACGCTGCGTACGGCGAGTTCCTGCGGCCCGGCGGTGCTCACGTCGAACCCCATGCCGGCGAGGACTTCGCGGCATTCCTCTGCGGCGGCCATGTCCTTGGTGCTGACCGAGAACACGGCTGGAATGAGCAGGCGCTGGACGGCGGGCCGGCCATCGAGCACCGTCTTCAGGCGCTCGTAAAGGATGCGTTCGTGCGCTGCATGCATGTCCACCAGCACCAGGCCATGCGTGTTCTGCGCCAGGATATAGACCCCATGCAGTTGGGCGAGCGCGAAGCCGAGCGGTGGCGCCGCGCCCTCGTCTGCAGACAGGGCCCTGGTTGGCCATGCGGTTGTGCTTGCCGCGGCCTGGACTGGCGCAGCGCCGCCGACAGGGCGGGCGCCAGCGGCGAAGTCCAGGTAGCTGCGGCTTGCGGCTTCCATGGCGAGCTGGCCTTGGCGCGCTGGGGCGGCAGACCAGGCGTGCCAGGTCTGAGTCCCGGCGTTGCCCGTGCTGCTGCCGGTGAGCGCAGACGTGGCGGCCATGTCAAGCATGCCGTCGGCGGACGCTGCCCGATGCTGCGGCGCAGTCGAGCTCGCGTCCGATTCGATGCGGTTTGCACCGCTTTCGGCGAGCGTGCGCTTCAGCGCGTGGTAGATGAACTGGTGGACCGCACGCGCCTCGCGAAAGCGCACCTCGATCTTGGCTGGGTGCACATTCACATCGACGCCCGCCGGGTCGAGCTCAAGAAAAAGGACATACGCCGGATGGCGGCTGCCGTGCAGGATGTCGGCATAGGCTTCGCGCACTGCATGGGTGAGCAGCTTGTCACGCACGAAACGGCCATTGACGAAGAAGAACTGCGCGTCGCGGCTCGACCGCGAGTAGGCGGGCAGTGAGGCGAAGCCGGCCAGCCTCAGCGGCCCGGCATCTGCTTCCACCTGGCGCGCCTGGGCAACGAAGTCGTCCCCCATCAAGGCTGCAACCCGTTGCGCGGAAGGTGAGGGCGGCAGGCGATGGGTCACGCGCCCGTTGTGTGCGAGCTGCAGGCTGATGTCCGGACGGGCGAGTGCGACGCGGCGGAACACGTCGTCGCAGTGCGCGTACTCGGTGGCCTCGGTCTTTAGGAACTTGCGTCGTGCCGGGGTGTTGAAATAGAGGTCGGCGACTTCGACCACGGTGCCCTGGTTGAGCGCGGCAGGCGCGATGCTGCGATCGCTGCCGTCGATGCGCCAGGCGTGAGTCGCAGCTTCGGCGCGGCTGGTGATCGTGGTGCGGGCGACGGCGGCAATTGCCGCGAGCGCTTCGCCCCGAAAGCCCATGGTGCCGACGCGCTCGAGGTCGTCGAGCGACGCGATCTTGCTGGTGGCGTGACGTTCGAGGGCGAGGGCAAGCTCCTCGCGATCGATGCCGCAGCCGTCGTCGGTGACCCTGATGCGGCGCACGCCGCCCTGTTCGAGCTGGACCTCGATCGCACGCGCGCCGGCATCCACTGCGTTCTCGAGTACCTCCTTGAGGACCGAGGCCGGGCGTTCGACAACCTCGCCTGCGGCGATCTGGTTGACCAGCAGGTCGGGAAGGCGGTGTATGTGGGGCATGGCGTGCTTGGATGATGAGCCGACGGCTGGGCGGCCTCGCATTATAGGCGCTGAGCTGCAGGCCGGGCCGCGGCGCCGGCCGTGCGCGCCTTGGCTCGAGGGGCAGGGCATGATCGGCAAGCGCTCGGTTATGATCCAGGGTCAGGGGCAATAGCGGGGGCACAGGGCAGATGCATCAAGCTGAGCGGGGGTTGCCGGCACGGGCCGCAGGCGCCCACCTCGGTGTGGCCTGCCTGATGTTGGCGCTAGCGGTGGCGCTCGGTGGTTGCTCGTCGCCGGGGACGGCGCCTTCTGAGCAGCGCGCGCGTGGTTTCGACCTGCGCCAGCTGCTCAAGACCGATATCAACCGCGTCGCAGAGCGCCATCAGCAACATGTGTTCGCCAGCTTGCGCCGCCTTGCCGACAAGCTGTACAAGCGCAATCCCGGTGAGTGGCGCAAGGGCGGTGCGGGCAGTGCCGAGGCAGCGATCTCGAGGATCTTCGACGAGAAGCATCGCTGGCGTTTTGCATCGCTGGGTAACCGTCGCGACCTCGACGCCATGCAGATTGCGCTGCATCCGGAGTATCGCGGCGACCGGGTCCAGGCCCTCGTCGTCGGGCTCGCCAGCATGGTGCAGGCCGCCCTCGGCGATCGCGAAGTTTTTTACATGCTGGATGATCTGGAGCCCCAGCACATCTACAATGCCGCCCGTAACGTAGAGATTGCAGCGTGGAAGCTCGCGACGGCGCGCGACCCTTCGGGGCGCCCGCTGTTGTTGTCCAACGAGATGGGCGAGGTTGCCAACCTGAGCTTCGAGCGCGAGTTCGGTCGCATCATCGGGCTGCTCGATGCGCTCGCCGATATCGTCGAGGACGAAACCGACCGCACCGTCACACGCGTGGTCCAGAACCTCGGCACCGCGGTCTTCCTGCCTGTGTATTGAGCCAGCCAGCTACTTTGAAAGTGCCCGTGCTGGACCCTGTTTCCCGACTCCCTCATTGCCATGAAGTCCATCGTCATCCTTATCTCCGGCCGCGGCAGCAACATGGAAGCCATTGTGCGTTCACGCATACCCGGCGCCCGCATCGCCGCGGTGATCAGCAACCGGCCGCAGGCGCCGGGCATTGTCTTTGCGCGTGAGCACGGCATCGACACCGCGGTGGTCGACCACACCGCCTATCCGGATCGCGAGGGTTTCGACGCGGCGCTGATCGAGGCCATTGACGCCCACCGTCCGGATCTCGTGGTGCTTGCCGGTTTCATGCGCTTGCTCACTGCTGGCTTCGTGCGCCATTACGAGGGCCGTTTGCTCAATATCCACCCTTCGCTGCTGCCTGCTTTCACCGGGCTCAACACGCATCGCCGCGCCCTCGAGGCCGGGGTGAGGGTGCACGGCACGACGGTGCATTTCGTAACTGCCGAACTCGATTGCGGCCCGATCGTCGTCCAGGCGGCGGTCGAGGTGCGCTGCGGTGACGACGAGGCGGCACTGGCCGCGCGCGTTCTCGAGCAGGAGCACCGCATCTATCCGCAGGCCGTGCGCTGGTTCGTTGACGGGCGGCTGTCCATTGATGCGCACGGACGGGTGAGCCTGCGCGACGCGCCTGATGAGCCGCTGCCTGCACTTGTTTCGCCGCGCCTCGAGCCCTCGGGTGGGGGCGTGTCGTGAGCGGCAGCCTGCGCTTTGTCGTGCTGCTCTCCCTGGCCTGCCTGGTGCCCGCGGCCGCAGCAGCGGGTTTTGCCGATCCGCCGGCGACTGGCAGCATGCGTTTCGACGTTCATTACGGTTCTCAAGGCTTCAAGGTTGGCAGTGCCCAGCACAGCTGGTCCCTTGCGGATGGACGCTATGAGCTCGAACTCGAGCTTGAGGCGCGCGGGCTCGCGGGTCTGTTCGGCTTGCAGTACCGTCAGCACAGCCGTGGGCTGCTGAGCGGGGCGGGCTTGCGGCCCGAGCTGTTCAGTGTCGAGCAGCGCGGACGCAAGAGCGAGGCAGCGCATTTCGACTGGCCGGCAGGGCGTGTCAGCATCCGCCGCGATGGTGCGGAGCGGCGCAGCGGTACGCTCGAGGCGGGGGCGCAGGATCTGCTCAGCCTGTGGCACCAGGCCAGCCACGTCGCCCGTAATGGCAGGCCTGTCAGTCTTCAGGTCATCACCAACAAGAGCGTCAAGGACGCAGTGCTGGAGCCGGACGGCAAGGAGTCTCTGAGCCTGCCCATCGGCAAGGTGGAGACCTTGCGCCTGCGCGCGCACGCCGAGGATGGCGGGCTGAACATCCGGATCTGGCTGTCGGTAGACCATGGGCTGCTGCCGGTGCGCATCCGCATCGAGGACGAAAAGGGCGGAGTGCTGGATCAGCGCGCCGCCGCGATTGAAACGGGACGCCCGGCGGCGACCGCAACAGGAACCAAGAACTGACATGACCAAGACGAGCAAACCCGGCCGCCCGCGCACGGCAGGCAGAACTGCCACGACCGGCCGAACCGACAGGGCGGCGCGCCCGCAAGAGGCAGGCGCTGTCACCGGGGCGGGGATTTCGCGGCAGCTATTCATTCAGGCAACCCAGGCCCTGGGGGCAGTGCTCGCCTTCGAGTACCCGGCCGATGCGGTGTTGTCGCGCCATTTCCGTGACAACCGCGAGCTCGGACATCGCGACCGCGGCTTCATTGCCGAGGCGGTGTATGGCGTGCTACGCCGTTTGCGCTGGCTGCGCCGGCTGGCCGGTGCGGAGGCCACGCCGCGCATGCTGCTGCTGGCCTGGTTCGCGCGTGGTGAAGGCTGGCCGATGCGTAATTTCGAGGGCCTGGTGAGCGCTACCGAGAGCGATTGGCTTGCTTCCGTCAAGGCTGCCGACGCTGGCGAGATGAGTCTCGCCGAGCGCGTCGACCTGCCCGACTGGCTGGCTGAGCGGCTGCTGCAGCAGATGGACGAAGCCGAGCTGGTGGCGCTTGCACATGGGCTGAACCGGCCGGCGCCGCTCGACCTGCGGGTGAACCTGCTCAAGGCCGACCGCGACGCGGTGCTGGCGCAGCTGCAGGCCGGTGGTGTTGCCGCCGAGCCCGGCAGGCTGTCGCCGCAGGCCATCCGGCTCGCGGCCAAACCGGCGCTGCAAAAGCACCCGCTGTTCCTGGACGGCAGCTTCGAGGTCCAGGACGAGGGCAGCCAGCTGCTTGGCCTGCTGGTGCAGCCGCGGCGCGGGGAGTTGGTGGTCGATTTTTGCGCTGGCGCGGGTGGCAAGACGCTGCAGCTGGGGGCGCTGATGCGCTCGACTGGCCGACTGTATGCCTTTGATGTGTCGGACAAGCGGCTGGCCAAGCTCAAGCCGCGCATGGCCCGCGCCGGTCTGTCGAACGTGCACCCGGTGCTGATTGCCCATGAGGCCGATGCCAAGGTCAAGCGCCTTGCCGGCAAGGCCGACCGCGTGCTGGTCGATGCGCCATGCACCGGCCTGGGTACCTTGCGCCGCAATCCGGACCTGAAATGGCGCCAGTCGCCTGCAGCAGTCGAGGAGATGGTCGCCAAGCAGGGGGCGATCCTGGCTGCGGCGGCGCGTCTGGTGCGCCCGGGAGGCCGCCTGGTGTATGCCACCTGCAGTCTGCTCGCGGAAGAGAACGATGCCATCGTCGACGCCTTCCTGGCTGCGCACCCTGGCTTCGCGCAGCTGTCGGCCCAGGACATCCTCGACAAGCAGGGGGTGGTCGTCGCCACTGGCGAGCGCCTGCGCCTGATGCCCCATGTGCACGACACCGACGGGTTCTTTGCTGCCGTGATGGAGCGCCGTGCCGAGGCTTGAGCACGCGCGCTGCGGCCTTGGTATCTGCGCCGGAGTGCTGCTCGCGGCCGGTGTGGTATTCGTTACGCCGGCGCTGGCCAGCCAGCGCTTTGCCGCCAAGGGCGAGGTAGAGCTGGCCTTCTCGCCCAGGGACAACACCGAGCAGGTCGTGATCGATCTCATTGCGGCTGCGCGCAAAAGCCTGCAAGTGCAGGCCTACGTGTTCACCAGCCGCAGCATCGCCGATGCCATGGTGGCGGCGCGCCAGCGTGGCGTGAAGGTGGAGGTGCTGGCCGACGCGCAGATGAACCGCCGCGAGAAGGGCAATGCCATCCCGCGCTTGCTGGCGGGCGGGGTGCCGGTCGCTTTCGAGACCAAGTACAACGCCGCCCACAACAAGCTCATCATTGCCGATGCCGAGGGGCCGGCCTGTGCGGTGCTCACCGGCTCCTACAACTTCACCTGGTCGGCACACAATCGCAACGCGGAAAATCTGCTCATCGTGCGCGGACATTGCGAGCTGGCACGCGCCTACCGCGACAATTGGCTGCGCCACCGTGCCGAAGCTACGCCTGTCAAGTCGCTGCCATGGCGGCCTTGACCCGATTGTGGACGGCGTGAAAGCGTATTGAACGCTTGGTCGTGCGCGCCGGTCTCAAGCTGGCGTATGCGCGCGGCGGCGCGTTCCGGGTAGTGGTTTCCGGTTTGCTGCGCGCGCTGGCGTAGAATCCAAGCGCTGTGTTCCTCAGAGGTGTTGTCACGCATGTATAACGGGCTGTTCGATCTTCCCTGGTGGGGCTATGTCGTCGTCGCACTCGCGCTCACCCACGTCACCATCGCTGCGGTGACGATCTTTCTGCATCGCCACCAGGCGCACCGTGCGCTGGACCTGCACCCTGTGCCCAGTCACTTCTTCCGCTTCTGGCTTTGGCTCACGACGGGCATGGTCACGCGCGAATGGGCGGCGATCCACCGCAAGCACCACGCCAAATGCGAGACGGTCGAAGATCCTCATAGCCCGCAGACGCGTGGCCTGGCGAAGGTGCTATGGCAGGGGGCGGAGCTCTATCGTGCCGAGGCCAAGAATGCCGAAACGCTCGCACGCTACGGCCACGGTACGCCGGACGACTGGCTCGAACGCAACGTGTATCGCCATTCCGTGCTCGGCGTCTCGATCATGCTGGTCATCGATCTCATTGCGTTCGGTCCGATCGGCCTGACGATCTGGGCGGTGCAGATGGTGTGGATCCCTTTCTGGGCGGCAGGCGTGGTCAACGGGCTCGCGCACTATTGGGGCTATCGCAACTACGATTGCAGCGATGCATCGCGCAACATCCTGCCCTGGGGCATCCTGATCGGCGGTGAGGAGCTGCACAACAACCACCACAGCTTCGCGACGTCGGCCAAGCTGTCGGCGCGCTGGTATGAGTTCGACATTGGCTGGATGTACATCCGCATGCTGGAGATGCTTGGTCTGGCGAAGGTCAAGAAGACGATCCCCAAGCCGCGCCTGGTCGAGGCCAAGGCGGTGCCGGACCTGGATACCTTGCAGGCGGTCGTCACCCACCGCTACGACGTGATGACGAACTACATGCATTCGCTGCGCAAGCTTTGCGCTGCCGAGTTGAAGCGTGTCAAGCGCGATGCGGTGAGCGGTCTGGACGTCAGGGCAGTGCGGCGCTGGGTGCTGTCCGGCGAGGAGCGCCACCTTGGCGACGCGCAGAAGGAGCAGGTGCGCGTCGCCGTCGGCATGAGCCCGGCGCTGGCAACCGTGGTTGCGATGCGCGAGGAGCTGGCGGCGATCTGGGCACGCTCCAATGCATCGCGTGAGCAACTGCTGGCGCAACTGCAGGACTGGGTTACGCGCGCCGAGCAAAGCGGGATTGCCCAGCTGCAGGAGTTCGCCCTGCGCCTGCGCCGCTACGCTGTCTGAACAGCGGCGCCCGGCAGGCCGGGCTTCTTCAGGTGCGTACGGCATCTGCCCAGCAGTTGGGCGTTTCGTATAGTCGTACGCGCTCGAGCCGCAGATGGTTGCCGTAGGTGTCGCGGTAGGCGGGATCGAGCAGGCGGAATGCCTCCGCGGCGAGATTCTCGGCGGTGGGAACGAGGTCCAGCACGACGGTCTTGTGTTCGGGCATCGAGGTGAGGAAGTCGAGCACCCGGGTGTCGCCACGATAGACCAGGAAAGCGTGGTCCCAGCGGTCCACGACGAGTTCCTTGGCGATGCGCTTGACGTCGGCGAAGTCCATGATCATGCCATTGACCGGAAGGCCGTCGGCCTTGATCACCTCGCCCGAAAGGGTGATCTCGAGCGCATAGCGATGCCCATGAAGGTGGCGGCATTGGCTGGCATGGTCGGGGATCCGGTGACCGGCATCGAACTCGAGGCGGCGGGTGATGCGCATGGCGACTCTCTCTTGTGGGGGCGCGGATTATAGCACCGGGGGCGCTGCTGCCGGTGTCCACGGAAATTGCAAGTCTCTGAGCTGACGATGAATTCTTCCATTTCTTCGGGTGCACCGGCAAACCGTGCCAGCACCCTGGACATCCGAAACCACGACCGCGATCTCGCCGGGCTCACCTATGTGTATCCGGTGCTGTCAAGGCGAGCAGGTGGGGTGTCGATCGGCATCAACCTCAACCCGAACAATGCCTGCAACTGGCATTGCGTGTATTGCCAGGTGCCTGGCCTGGTGCGGGGCAAGGCACCGGAGATCGATCTTGCCCGACTGCAGGACGAATTGCGCGGCTTCCTCGCCGACCTCATCCACGGCAGCTGGATGGCGCGCCACGTTCCCGATGGTGCGCGTGTCATTCGCGACATTGCCTTCTCTGGAAACGGCGAGCCGACGAGTGCGGCGGTCTTCGGCGAGGCGGTCGAGCTGGTTGCCGGGCTCAAGGCGGAGTTCGGCCTTGCGGCGGATGCCGTGCCGCTCAGGTTGATCACCAATGGCAGCCTGTTGGGCCAGGCACGCGTCCTCTCCGCAGTGCGCCGGCTGGCGGATGCGGGGGGAGAGGTGTGGTTCAAGGTCGATGCAGGCACGGTGGACGGTATCGAGCGCATCAATGGCGTACACCTGGAGCCGGAGGCCGTCGCGCGCAACTTGCAGCGCTGCGCGCTGGCCTGTCCGACCTGGGTTCAGACCTGCATGTTCCGTTGGGATGGTCAGGTACCCGCGGACGCGGACATCGAGGCTTATCTCGGGGTGCTCGAGGCGGCCGGACTGGAGCACTTGCGCGGGGTGCTGCTGTACGGAGTTGCACGTCCGTCCATGCAGGCGGAGGCGTCACGACTCAGCGCCTTGACCAGCGACGAACTCGAAGCGATTGCCGAGCGCATCAGAAAAAAAGGGCTGACGGTATCCGTCAGCCCTTGAGTTCGATTGCCCGGTGATCAGCGCTCCTTGCGCTTGGCACGAGCTTCCTTCTTGAGCGTCTTGTAAAGCTCGGGGTTGGTCGCCTTGAGGTACTCGGCGACATCCACGTCGTCGCGCTTGACCTTGTTGATGTCGATTTGCTCGACATGCACCAGGCGCAGCAGCGCCTGCACGGGGCGAGGAATGTTGCGCCCGCTTTCGTAACGCGACCCGCCACTCTGGGTCACGCCGATCTTGGACCAGAACTGCGACTGGTTCAGGCCGAGCTTTCGGCGAATTTCGCGAACATCGATTTTTTCGGTGACTTTCATTACGGTATTCCTTTTTCTCTTGACCAAGGTGGACACGGCAACGGGGTCGACTCTGGCATGGGGTGAATGGGTTTCCTATGACCTAAGTCATAGGGTGTATGAAGTATAGATCACTATCCTTTCCTCATACAATGTGGTTTTTGTTGTTTTAGTTGAAATCTGTGATTTTTTGCCTGATGTGCTCTGTCTGCCGGCGTCCTCCGGCAAATTCCTGTCCTGACGCCTTCAACGGTAGTGACGAGGCACTTTCACGTCAAATTGGATACGACAATGGCACTAATAGTTCAGCTTGACGCCGTCGTGTGCTGACCTTCCTTCGGGGGGGGCGGCTCGATTCGGCCAATGGTGCGATGCATGAAAAAGGCGCGTGAACGTGTTTGACCGATAGCCCCGAACTCGCTATGATCGCGCCTTCCTGATGGAGACGTGGCCGAGAGGTCGAAGGCACTCCCCTGCTAAGGGAGCATGCGGGCTAAAACTCGCATCGAGGGTTCGAATCCCTCCGTCTCCGCCAGAGCACTGAAGCCCCTTGTTTCGAGGGGCTTTTTTGCGTTTACGCGGCGCAGGCCGAGGCGATGGTCCTTGTCAGCGTTCATCTTGGGCGACCACGGTTGGCCGCTGTTCTGCCAGCCGTTCTTGAGGCGGAATCCGGCCTGTGTTCCTTCCTTGATCACTTCGCCCTGGAAACCGTTGATGACGTAGCGTGCTTTGGCAAAGCCGCTCTCGCGCAGACAGGCGGTGTGATCAGCGCTATGTCACCGAGGTTACACAGGACTGCCGTGCAAGGACGCCAGGCGTACGACGGCCAGGGCGATGCCGAGCAGACAGGCGGTACCCGAGAACATCAGGCGCCAGGCCAGGTGTCGTGGTACGAAGCCGACGCCACGCACGAAGCCCGCGCTCATGGCCCAGAACAGTGCCATAGCGGCCCAGTGGTCCGCGCCGCCCTGCGGACCGGAGAGGGCGGCGGGCCAGGCGGTGATGCCGAGCATGATCGCGATGGCTGTCAGCAGCGGCAGCAGGCTGATCCCGCCGGTCGGCGCGGCGGGCGGGTGGGGGGCGACCTTCGTGTTCATCGTGGCCTCCTTGCCGCCTTCAGTGTGCGCCGCTGCCGTTCGGGTGAACCGGATCGGCGTCGAGACGGGGCTGTCGCAGCGCGTCGGCGCGTGCCTCTTCGCGCGCCTGTTCATTTTCGCCCCACAGGGCGTTGAGGATGGCCAGCAGCACGGCGAAGCCGATGCCCAGGACCCAGGCGAAATACCACATGTCGTTCTCCTTGTTTCGTGTGCGCGCTCAGTATGCGGAGTGCTCGTTCTCGCGGATGTAGGCCGCGGTGACTTTGCCTGCCATCACGCTGTAGGCCCAACTGGTGTAGGCAACGATGATCGGCATGAAGATCAGCGTGGCCCAGAACATGATGCCCAGCGTGCGTTGGCTTGAGACCGCATCCCACACGGTGAGGCTGGCGCCCGGCACGGTCGAGGAGGGCATCACGAAGGGGAACATGGATACGCCAGCGGTGCCGATCACGCCCACGATGGCGAACGACGAAGCAACGAAAGCGGCCAGGGTGCGCCCCTTCCAGACCAGCAACAGCGCGGCAATGCCGCCGGCGTAGCCCAGCGCCGGCACCAGCATCGTCAGCGGCGCCTTGGCGTAATTGGCCAGCCAGGCGCCGGGCTGCAGTTCGACTGTCTTGGCGAGTGGGTTGGGCAGCGCCGCGGTGTCCACCGCCGAGGTGATGGCGTAGCCGAAGCTGCCGTTGGCGATCCATAGCCCGGCGGCGGTGAAGCCCACCAGCATCAGCACGCCGAAAACCAGCGCGGCGGTTATCGAACGGCGCTGGATGTCGCCCTCGGTACGGTGCGCAAGATAGATCGCGCCGTGGAAGGTGATCATCGCCGTGCTCACCACGCCGGCGAGCAGCGCAAAGGGGTTGAGCAGGCCCCAGAAACTGCCGGTGTAGTGGGACACCAGGGTGTCGTCGAAGTGGAAGGGCACGCCTTGCAGCAGGTTGCCGAAGGCCACGCCGAAGATCAGCGGCGGCACTGCACCGCCGATGAAGAGCCCCCAGTCCCAGGTGCTGCGCCAGGCGGCGTTGTGGATCTTGCTGCGGTAGTCGAAGCCCACCGGGCGGAAGAAGAGCGCCCACAGCACCGCCAGCATCGCCCAGTAGAAGCCCGAGAAGGCTGTGGCATAGACGATCGGCCAGGCGGCGAAGATGGCACCGCCGCCGGTGATGAACCACACCTGGTTGCCGTCCCAGTGCGGGCCGACGGTGTTGATGACGACGCGGCGCTCCTCGTCGTTCTGGCCGACGAAGGGCAGCAGGGTGCCCACGCCCATGTCGTGGCCGTCCATGATGGCGAAGCCGACGAGCAACACGCCCACCAGCAGCCACCAGATGAGTTTCAGGGTCGGGTAGTCGAAGATCATGATGTCCGCTCCGGGATCAGGCGTGGGCGTGCTGGGTTTCGTTCATGTAGCGGCCGGTGCCCAGGCTGCCCGGCCCCTGGCGGGCGAACTTGATCATCAGAACCATCTCGACGATCAGCAGCAGGGTGTAGAAGCCGACAAAGCCAGCCAGCGAGCCATACAGGCTTTCCACCGTCAGCGTGGACACCGACAGGTGGGTGGGCAGCACGCCGTAGATCGTCCACGGCTGGCGGCCGTACTCGGCGACGAACCAGCCCATCTCGCAGGCCAGCCACGGCATCGGCAGGAACCACAGCGCCCACTTGAGCAGCCACGGCCGCTGTGCGAAGTCGCCCTTGATCGAGTACCACAGCGCCAGGCCGAACAGCGCCAGCATCGCGAAGCCCAAAGCCACCATGATGCGGAAGGTCCAGAACAGCGGCGCCACCTTGGGCAGCGTGTCGCGCGCGGCGCGGTCGATCAGCGCGGGGGTGACGTCGTCCATCGAGGCGACGTATTTCTTGAGCAGCAGGCCGAAGCCGAGGTCGCTCTTGACCTTGTCGAAGGCTTCACGCAGTGCTGCGTCCTGCGGGTTCTTGCGCAGCGCCTCGAGCAGCTTCACCGCCTCTACGCCTACGGTTACGCGCTCGCGGTTCAGGGCGTAGATCTGGTTCAGGCCGGGCAGCTCCTTGTCGAGGGAGCGCGTGCCGATGAGGCCCATCACCCAGGGAATATGGATGGCGAAGTCGTTCTTCATCTCGGCTTCGTTGGGCACGGCGATGACGTTGAAGCTGGCCGGGGCTGGTTCGGTCTCCCACATCGCCTCCATTGCCGCGAGCTTGGTCTGTTGTGCTTCGCCGAGCGCGTAGCCGGATTCGTCGCCAAGCACGATCACCGAGCAGATCGAGGCGAAGCCGAAGGCCGCAGCGATGCGGAACGACCGCTTGGCGAACTCCACATCGCGCCCGCGCAGCAGGTACCAGGCCGAGATCGACAGCACGAACATGGCGCCGGTCACGTAGCCCGCCGACACCGTATGCACGAACTTGCCCTGTGCCACCGGGTTGAACACCACCGCCCAGAAGTCGGTGAGCTCCATGCGCATGGTTTCAAAACTGAACTCGGAACCCACCGGGTTCTGCATCCAGCCGTTGGCGATCAGGATCCACAGCGCCGACAGGTTGGTGCCCACCGCCATCAGGATCGTCACCAGCAGGTGCTGCTGGCGCGACAGGCGGTCCCAGCCGAAGAAGAACAGACCGATGAAGGTCGATTCGAGGAAGAAGGCCATCAGACCCTCGATCGCCAGCGGCGCACCGAAGATGTCGCCCACGTAGTGCGAGTAGTAGGCCCAGTTGGTGCCGAACTGGAACTCCAGCGTGATGCCGGTGGTGACGCCCAGTGCGAAGTTGATGCCGAAGAGCTTGCCCCAGAAGCGGGTCATGTCCTTGTAGATCGTCTTGCCGGTCATGACATAGACGCTTTCCATGATGACCAGCATCCACACCATGCCGAGCGTGAGCGGCACGAAGAGGAAGTGGTACATCGCCGTGGCTGCGAACTGCAGCCGCGACAGGTCGACGAGTTGCTCACTGACCATGGGTTTCTCCTGGAGGTGGTCGATGCGATGGCGGAGTTGAACGGGAAACCTGTGCGGCCATGGTCGAGCTGTCGACCGATACGCGTGCGTCGCGGATGAAGGCCCACCACAGCGCCGTGATCAGCGCGAGCTTGATCAGTACGACGACGACGAGATGGCGCAGCAGGCCTTGATCTGGCAGGTTCATGCGGAACTCCTTTTGATAAGGGGGTGCTTATCAAGTCCCGTGCCAGCGTCGCCGAATGGGCTGGATTTGAGTTGAATCAAGGTACTTGCGGGTAGATCCCTTGCTCAGGGGAGAGGGCTGTCACTGCTGCTGTCTGCAGATGTGGCAGTTCGTGCACCCTTGAAGTGTCAAAGTGGCAGCGGTGGAAGGTTGTGCGCCAGAGCGCGGCGTCACGGAACGCTGTGAGCACTTGTGCCGGCTCGCGGGGCGTGGAGAAGCCCGCAGTGGCGCACGATCACGCGCGCGACGCCAGCTAGGCGGACGCAGGCCGCAGTGGCTGCGTCAAGGCGTGCATTGCGCCCGCGTCAGTGGGCGCCGCAGCAGTTTCTGGCGAGGGTATTGAAGGCTTCGGCCTGAGTCATGAAGATGCGGCCCGACAGCCACGCTGTCACCCCGGTCCGGTCCAGGCGGTCCCGCACCGGACCTTTCAGTTCCGAGAAATGCAGCTGCAGGCCCTTGGCGCGCAGTTCGCGATCTAGCTGCATCAGGACCTCTAGGCCGGTGAGGTCGATGCCATTGACCCCGCTCATCATCAGCACCACGTGGCGCAGGTTCGGGCGGCGCGCCAGGGCAGACGACAGCGTCTCGGAGATCCAGCGTGAGTTGGTGAACACCAGACTCTCATCGACCCGGATCGACAGGACCTCGGGCAGCGTCTCTACCTCGAAGCGATTGACGTTGCGGAATACGTCGGTGCCGGCCAGGCGCCCGACCTCGGTCCAGTGGGGGCGGGCGGTGCGCTGCAGCAGCAGGCCGACGGCACCGACCACACCGGCGAGCAAGGCCTCCTTCACCCCCACCGTCAGCGTCAGCACCGCCACCATCAGCATCAGGGCGAACTCGGTGCGCGAGTAGCGCCACGCCAGCACGAAGGGCGCGAAATCCACCAGCGACAGTACGGCCACGACGATGGTCGCGGCAAGTACGGCGCGCGGCAGGTAGTGCAGCACGTCGCCCAGCAGCGCGATCGCCAGCGCGAGGAAGAGCGCGGTCCACACGCCGGCCATGCGCGTGCGAGCGCCGGCGTCGAAGTTGACGATGCTGCGCGCGAAGCCGCCGGTGACCGGCATGCCGCCGGACACGCTGGCCGCGGCGTTGGCCGCTGCCAGGCCGAAGAGTTCGCGCCGGGGCGATACCTTCTCGCCGCGGCGTGCGCCGAGGGCCTCGGCCACGGCGAGGCTCTCGACATACGCCACCAGTCCCAGCAGTACCGCCGGGGCAAGCAGTTCACGCCACACCGGCAAGGGCGCCGTCCACGGCATTGGGAAGGCCAGGCCCTCGCCAAGGCTGATGCCGCCCGACAGGGCGACTCCCTCATTCAGGTGCGGGAAGCCGGCGACCCAGGCGATCGCAGCCGCGACCACGACGATGGGCGCGGTACGCGCCAGCAACTGCGCAGTCCGGGGCCTGAAGCCCAGGCCTTGCAGCACGGGGCTGCCGTGCCGGCGCAGGGCCCACATCAGCGCAAGCGCCAGCACGCCGATGAGTGCGGTGGTCGCATGGGGCAACGGGTGACTGGCGCCGGCGAGCGACTGCCACAGTGCGACTACCGTGCTGCCGCCAGCCTGCACCCCCAGCAGTGCGGGGAGCTGGCCGATCGCGATCACCAGCGCGGCACCGGTGATGAAGCCGTGCAGCACCGGCGTGCCGAGCAGCGCCGCCAGCGTCTCGAGGCGGAACAGCGCGGCGATGAGAAATACCGCCGCCATCTCCAGCGCCAGTACCAGTGCCGCCAGGTGCGGCGTGATCTGATGCGCGGCGGCGACGCCGCCGACCGCCTGCGCCGTCATCATCGCCAGCACCGCCACCGGCCCCACGGCGAGGCTGCTGCTGGAGCCGAAGGCGGCGTAGGCGACGATGGGCAGCAGGCTCGCCATCACGCCCACCACCGGCGGCAGGCCGGCAAGCATGGCGTAGGCCAGGCTCTGCGGTACCAGCAGGATGGTGACGATGACTGCCGCGATCAGGTCGTCGCTGAGTGCACCGAGCCGGTAGTCGTGCCAGCGCGCGAGCAGGGTGCGGGGGGCGGCGGCCGTCGTCGTGGGCATGGGATGGCGTGCCTAAAGCAGATCGATCGGTATCTTCAGGTAATGCACGCCGTTGTCCTCGGCCGGTGGCAGCTCGCCCGCACGCACATTGACCTGGATCGCCGGCAGGAGCAGCGTCGGCATGGCCAGCGTACGGTCGCGCGCGGTGCGCATGGCGACGAAGTCGGCCTCGGTCACGCCGTCATGGATGTGAATGTTCTTCGCCCTCTGCTCTGCGACCGTTGTTTCCCACACCGGGGCGCGGTCGTCGGGCGGATAGTCGTGGCACAGGTGCAGCCGCGTCTCGGGTGGCAGCGAGAGCACCTTGCGGATCGAGCGGAACAGCATGGCTGCATCTCCGCCGGGGAAGTCGCAGCGCGCGGTGCCGTAGTCGGGCATGAACAGGGTGTCGCCGACGAAGGCGTCCGGTCCGACGATGTAGGTGAGGCAGGCCGGCGTATGGCCGGGGGTGTGCATCACCTCGACGTCCAGCTCACCAATGCGGAAGCGCTCGCCGTCCTCGAACAGGTGGTCGAACTCGGCGCCGTAGGTGTTCATGTCCTTGGCGTTGAAGATGTCCTTGAACACGCCCTGCACCTGGCGGATATGCGCGCCGATGCCGATCTTGCCGCCGAGCTGCTGCTTGAGGTAAGGCGCGGCAGACAGGTGGTCGGCGTGGGCGTGGGTCTCGAGCAGCCAGTCGACCGTCAGACCGGTCTCGCGTACGTAAGCGATGGCCTTGTCGGCGGAGGTGCGCGATGTGCGCCCGGATTTGGGGTCGTAGTCGAGCACGCTGTCGATGATTGCCGCGCGGCGGCTAGCCGGGTCAGAGGCGATATGCGTTACGGTGAAGGTGGTCGGATCGAAAAAGGATTGGATGTCAGCACGTTGCATGGCCAAACCTCCATGTTGAAGTGTTGAGAATGCGCTCATCGCGCAGGATGCGCTCGTGTCGCACGTCTATTCCGGCAAGCAGATCTTGCCATGGTGAGCCGCAGCCAAGGTCTTCCATGCGAGCAGCGCTACGACCCCACTGAGCACCGCGAGCATCAGCCAGGAAAGCCCCGCGTAGAAAGGCAGTCCGCTGCGCGCACTCATCTCGAAGGTGGCGATCGTCATCGCCGCCAGCGGGAAGGAGTAGGCCCACGCCGAGATAAAGAAGGGCAGGCGGAAGAAGCGCACGGCGTTACTGGCCAGCAGCAGGGTCAGGAACAGCGCGGTGAAGTAGAGCACGCGGGCAAAGGCGTCGACCTGGCCGGTAAGTGCGACATAGGCCAGGAAGCCGACCGAAGGCGGCGCGATCAGGATGAAGAGCGTGGGTGTAAGGCGCGCGGGCAGCGGTTCGTGGAAGAACAGCCGGTACAGCACGATCGTCATCAGTACCAGCCAGAACACCAACCCGATGCTGAAGAAGAACCAGCTGATGTCCGCCGGCGCGAAGCGCACGCCGGCGATCGGCACGATGATGTTGCCCACCACGGGGATGAACCAGGCCGGGTTGGCGTGCTTGATGTCGTAGTGGGTGTGGTGGATCCAGCTGCTCATGGCGAACAGTGTGAACATGAGATGCACCGCGGCGCCGATGCCCCACATCCACGGCGCGACGGTCGGGGCGTCCTGCGCCCAGGCGATCGACAGCAGCAGCAGGCCGATGGAGATGGCGGGGAAGAAGTTCAGACGCACCGGATGGGCGCGATCGGCCTTCACCGCTTCGGGGTGGCGCAGCAGCTTGGCTCCGTACATCACGAGGAGGAACAGGTACAGCGCGCTCGCCAGCCAGCGCAGCGCGACGCCGATCTCGATCGGCATGCCACCGATGTGATGGGCCTTGAGCCAGGCAATGGTGAGGCCCGCCATGCCCATCACGGTGGAGAACAGGGCGACCGGGAAATGTGCGAGCCGTCCGCCATGCGCGTCGTGCGCAGCGGCGGGCGTGGCGGAGGAGGCGGGGGCGTTCATCGTTCTTCCTTGCGGTTCGGCTCCAGGGGCCGGTACGTTCAGGCGGGGAAAGCTGAATTGCTGTGCGTTTTCGATGATCGTGCTCCTAGGGAGACGGGAGTGTCTTTCGATGGCTATAACATTAGAGTGCTCTAATATTTATGGCAACCTTATTCAGTGATTAATTTTGATAGCTAAAAATAATGGCTTCCCGTGCTGGCCAGGCCTCGCTCTGTCAAGGCATGCGCAATCGGCGTGCCAACTCTGCGGAAGCAGGATTGCGCTTGAAATATCTGCGCCAAAGCTGGAGCCTCGGGACAAGACGCCGGCTTTGGAGTGACTTCTGCTGCCTAAGATGGCGGTGATTGCTGCCATTTCTGGCGCATTTTGCCTGCTGAGTCGGATGTGGAGGTGTCGTGGCGGCGTATCACACGTTCCGACGTCTCCGCTGGAGTCCATGAGGACCTGTGTATTGATGCTGCGCAAGCCAGTCGGCCGGACGATGTGACGGCCCACAGGCGTCGGGAGACGGGAGCGCTCATTGCCGAAGGTCCGCATGCAGCCCCAATTCGCACTTGTAGACGCGCACTGGAAACGTCTGTCGAACTTGGCGACAATGCTTGGGTGGCCTCGCTGACAGGCCCGTCCTTGCGCAGCCCGATGGCAACCGGCGATCAGTCGCACGCCCCTTGGCCAGGTCTTGCGCCCCCTGTTTCGCGGCATGCTCCAGTGGGGTCACAGTCGATGCAAATGCCATCATTGCCACGCGCATGGTTCGCGGCGGGGTTATCGGTGTTGCTGTTGATCGCTGCCGTTCCGCTTGGCGTGCATGCTGCCGTGCCGCAGGCCGCTGTTCAGCAGGTGCCGGCAGGTGTCGACTTCTCCCCGACTGGGTTGTCGGCGCGGGGAGAGGGGCAGGGCGCGGCTCCGGTCGGTACGGTCGCGAGCGAGGATAGGGGCGCGTCCCGACTCGCGCAGCGTGCGCAGCACCTGACGATCGCACTGTCCGTATTTGCTGCCTTGCTTCTTGCAGTGGTCGGGCTGCTGAGCTTCATCTTGCGGCAGCGCCGCAAGGTCGTCGAGGCACTGCGTCGTGAGATTGCCGAGCGGCGTGCGGCGGAGCGCGCACTGCAGGACAGTGAAACCAAGCTACGTACACTGATCGAGCACTTCCCGGGCACGGTCTTTCGTTGCCTTGACGACGAGAACTGGACAGCACATTTCATGAGCGGCAGGGATCAGCATATCGTCGGCTATCCGACGGCGGATTTCCTCGTTGCCGGGGGGCGGACCCTGGGCGGCTGCGTGCATCCGGAGGATATCGCCTGGGTATCCGAGCTGGTCAAGCATGCCGTCGAGGAGGCTGGGAGCTGGGAGATGGAGTACCGCATGCTGGGCGCCGATGGGCAGGTGCACTGGATGGCGGAGTACGGTGCGGTTGTTCCGCCACGCGATGGCGGGCCGCGCTATCTCGACGGTTTCGTGCTCGATATCACTCATCAGAAGCAGGCTGCGCTCGAGGTCGAACGCCAGGTGAGGGCGTTTGCGGTGCTCAACGACATCGCGTCGCGCAGTGCGCTCACGCTTGCCGAGCAACTGTCCACTGCGCTGAGTCTGGGGGCCGAGTTCTTGGGTATCGAGATCGCGGTGATCTGCGAGATCCATGACGAGCGCTGCCGAGTGACGGCGATCCATGCCTCGAGTGAGTCCGGCTTGGTCCAGGGCAGCGAGTTCGAACTCGCGTCGAGCTACTGCGACCTGCCGGTGCGTGCGGGCTGCATCCAGGCCTTCGAGTCCGTTGGGGCCTCGGCCGCGCGCGATCACCCGAGCTACCGCATGCTTGGCTTCGAGACCTACATCGGTATCCGCCTTGAGGTGGGCGGACGGCTATACGGTTGCCTCGGTTTCGCTGCGGCTGAAGCGAGACAGACGCCTTTCAGCGCCGGTGAGAAGTACTTCGTGGAGTTGCTCGCGCGCTGGATCGGCGCCGCCATCGAGCGGGATCAGGCCGCCCAGCACATGCGCCGGCTGGCGCACATGGTGCGGCATTCCAATGACGCCATGTTCCTCGTTCGCGACGGCATCGTCATCGACTGCAACGACGCCGCGCTGGTGATGTACGAGCGGGCACGCGAGGACATCATCGGGCACTCGCCCCTGACGTTGTCACCGCCCATGCAGCGTGGGGGCGCCTCCGCCGAGTTGGCTGCGCGCTACCTGGCCGCGGCGCGTGCGGGGCAGCCGCAACGCTTCGAATGGGTTCACTCGCGCGGCGGCGGTGGCACCTTCGATGCAGAGGTGGCGCTGAGTGGGTTCGACGAAAACGGCGAGCGGCTGGTAATCGGTGTCGCGCGCGATATCAGTGTCCGCAAGCAGCGTGAACGTGAAGTGCTCGAGTTGAACGCTACGCTAGTGTAGTGCTGCGCTCTTAAGCATACTTAATTGACGACTTCCGCTATCATGCTTCATGCATGCGGAGCGGAGGGTCGAATGCGGGTTGCGCCAGAGATTGTTTTGACCGAGGACGAACGAGCGGAGTTGATGAAGCTGACGAGTTCGCGGCTCACGAGCGTCAGGTTGTCGCAGCGCGCCCGCATTGTGTTGCTGGCCGCCGAGGGCATGCAGAACCTGCAGATTGCGGAACATTTGGGCATCGGGCGAATTCAAGCGGCCCGCTGGCGTGGGCGCTATGCCGAGATGCGGCTTGCGGGAATCGAGCGCGACTTGCCACGGGGTGCGCCGCCGAAGAAGGTGGAGTTGGCGCAGTTGGTGGAGCTGACCACGCAGAGCAAACCGGAAACGGCTACGCACTGGAGTAGCCGCAAGATGGCGGCGAAACTGGGCGTTCACGCGACCACCATCTCGCGCCATTGGAAAGCGGCCGGCTTGAAGCCGCATATCGTGCGTGGTTTCAAGGTCTCGCGCGATCCGAAGTTTGTCGAGAAACTTGAAGACATCGTCGGTCTGTACATGGCCCCGCCCGAACACGCCTTGGTGCTGTGCTGCGACGAGAAAAGCCAGGTGCAAGCGCTGGATCGCACACAACCGGGACTGCCGCTGAAAAAGGGCCGGGCAGCCACCATGACTCATGACTACAAGCGCAACGGCACGACGACCCTGTTTGCCGCGCTCAACGTGCTCGATGGGCAAGTCATCGGCCAATGTCAGCAGCGGCACACCCACGCCGAATGGTTGAAGTTCCTGAAAAAGATCGACCGTGAAACGCCCAAGGACAAGACCTTGCACCTGATCGCCGACAACTACGCGACACATAAGCATCCTGTCGTGCAAGAGTGGCTGGCCAAGCATCCGCGCTTCGTCATGCATTTCACGCCTACTTCGACCTCCTGGCTGAACATGGTCGAACGCTTCTTTCGTGACATCACCACCGAGCGACTGCGCCGTGGGGTCTTCACCAGCGTTTCCGAACTCATCACCGCCATTGATCAATACATCGCTCACCACAACACTGACCCCAAGCCCTTCATCTGGACCAAGAGCGCTCGCGACATCCTGCAGAAGGTCATCCGCGCAAACAGCCGCTTAAGTTCCAAACAAAATGCAGCACTACACTAGAGGGTCGAGTCGCCGATCGGACGCGCGAACTCGAGGCTGCGCTCGAGCATCTGCGCCGTACCCAGGACGAGCTGCTGCAGAGCGAGAAACTGGCTTCGCTTGGCGCCCTGGTCGCGGGCGTGGCCCACGAGCTCAACACGCCAATCGGCAACGCGGTCACTGCGTCGAGTACGCTGAACGATGTCTACCGCCAGTTCAACGCACGTGTGGCGACGGGTTTCACGCGATCGGTCTTCAACGACTTCCTTGCCTGTGTGGACGAGGCGGGGCGCATCATCGAACGCAACCTCAGTCGGGCGGCCGAGCTGATCGGCAGTTTCAAGCAGCTCGCCGTGGACCAGACCAGCGATCAGCGTCGCCCATTCGATCTGCGCGAGGTCGTGCAGGAGGTGGGGCTGGCGATGAAGCCGAGTATCCGCCGTACCCCCTTCCGGCTGGTGGACGAGGTGCCCGCTGGGCTGAAGCTGGACAGTTATCCCGGGCCGCTCGGGCAGGTGCTGATCAACCTCATCAACAATGCCCTTGTCCATGCTTTCGAGGGACGTGATCGGGGTGCGATCACCCTCACGGCAGCTCCCGCTGGGGAGGATTGGCTGAGGCTGGTCGTCAGCGACGACGGCTGCGGTATTTCTGCCGTTAATCTCAAGCGCGTGTTCGATCCATTTTTCACCACTCGGATGGGGCAGGGGGGATCTGGGTTGGGCTTGCACATAACCCACCAGTTGGTGACCGGTATCTTGGGTGGGCGAGTCAGGATCGAGAGCGAGGAAGGCAAGGGCACATCAGTCACGATCGAACTCCCTTGCGGTCCAGGACGCTCGGGGCAGATCGTGGTGGAGTAGGCTGGGCGGTAGCGTAAAACGGGCGCTTCGCTATGTCGCAGTGCGTGAATCTGGTCGCCGCTGTCCGATAACGAGCAGGTTGCGTGGTGTCAGGCTGCGTTCGCAGAACCTTCCCAGGACAACGTCGAAACCACGCTCGCCCAGGCCCAGCGCGAGATCGAGTACCAGCCACAATTCCAGACCGCGCCGGAAGGCGTGGCGCACGAGTTCTAGGCGAAGTACTTCGTCACGTCGCTTCCAGCCGACATGCTCCCAGTCCGCCCATGCCGGATTCGCGGGCAGCCTTACATGCTCGCGGATCGCCAGTCTGCGGCAGAAGTCATCGAAGCTGCCGTCAAACCAGGCCGCAGGTACGGGACGGAAAGGGCGTCGCGTTTCACCCTCGACTTCAGTGCGTAGCGCGATGAAACCAAGCTTCCAGGCTTGGTCGCGCGCGAGACGAGTGCGATCGCGCTCTGGTGCGGTAACCAACTCGGTTACAGCGAGCCGTAGTGCTGAGGCGTCGAGCATCAGCGAGGCGTCGCTGCTCAGGGGTTGGTAGGGGTCTTCGCTTCCCAGGTGATAGCAACACGGAGAAATCCGGTAAGCCTCGGCACCGTCAGTATGTGCGTTGCGTACCAGGCTGCGGTGGAGTTCGCCGCATGCGTGGAGCGCGAAGACTGTGCGACCGCGCACGTGTTCGTGCCCGCTCGCGGTGAGCGCGTCGGCGCACAAGATCTCCTGGTCGACACCCTTGCGGGTGGCAAGGCTCTTGGCGTCGGCGCACAGCGCGGGGTTGAGCTCGAGCGAGACCACCGGTACCTGGTCGGTGAGTGCAACCTTGCGGCCGAGGTGGCCCTTGCCTGCGCACCACTCAAGCGCAGGGGTCACGGTGGCCGGGATGTGACGGACAAATGCTTCGACTTGCGCGCGCTTGCGTCCTGGCATGCCGTCATCCTCGCGCGCACGGGAAGCAGGTAGTGAGCGAGCGGGCAGCGCAGGGACTTCGGAGAGCTTGTTCACCATGCCTAGCGCGGGCAGGTAAGCCGCGAGCCAGTCTGCGCAGGCTTCGGGGTCGAGCCCGAAGCGTTTGACCGCCTCGTCGTCCAGCGCCTCCAGAGCGGTCGCAAGCGCGGGTCTGTGGTCCCTCCACCGGGGACTGACTGAATGAAACGGAGCTGGGCGCCAGATCTCTTCGTGTTCAGCTAGCAAGGTCTGCAGTTCAAGGAACCGGGCACGAAGGTTCATCGGTTGGCGCGCACTGTGTGTGTTCTCTGGGGGCGTTCATTCCATGGCAGGTAAACGCATGATACGTCCGGTGATCCGCGGCGACGAGGTCGTCGTGCAGAGACCTCTCGAGCAGTCGGCTTGGGGAGGGCTGAGCGCTTGTGCGGAGAATCTCGATATATGTTGTGTCTTATAGAAGACTTTTGGCTTCAGAGTATTGACCCGCGCGCGATTCGATCGCATCCTTCGTTGGTTAAGCACCCTCGAAGGAGGGGCGTGGTGTCAACATCAAGTACAGAGAGCCCGAACATGACCGAACGAGTGACCTGCGAGCGTCTTCAGGTGGCCACCAGCCTGAAGCGATTCATTGAGGAAGAGGCCCTGCCGGGCAGCGGTGTGGACCCTGCCGCGTTCTGGAGCGGGTTCGATGCGCTCGTGCATGATCTGGCCCCCCGAAACGCAGCCCTGCTCGCTGAGCGCGATCGCATCCAGGCCGAGGTTGATGCCTGGCATCGTGCCAATCCAGGCCCCATCAAGGACATGGCTGCCTACAAGACCTTCCTGGCCTCCATCGGCTACCTGCTCCCGGTCCCGGCTGATGCCAAGGTCAGCACCACCAATGTCGATGACGAGCTCGCCGTTCAGGCGGGGCCCCAGCTCGTTGTGCCGGTAATGAATGCGCGCTATGCGCTCAATGCTGCCAATGCGCGCTGGGGATCGCTCTACGACGCGCTCTACGGCACCGATGCGATTCCCCAGAAGGACGGCGCCGAACTCACCAAGGGCTACAATCCTGTGCGTGGACAGAAGGTGATCGCCTTCGGTCGCCAGGTGCTGGACCAGGCCGCAGCGCTTGCCGGCGCCTCGCACGCCGATGTCACCGCTTACACCGTGTCCGCTGGCGAGCTGGTGGCTGCGCTGCGCAATGGCAGTACCGTCGGCCTGCAACAGCCCGAGAAGTTCATCGGCTTCCAGGGCGAGGCCGCAGCGCCGAGCGCGCTCCTGATTCGCAACAACGGCCTGCACATCGAGATCCAGATCGATCGCGACGGCGCCATCGGCAAGACCGATGCGGCTGGCGTCAATGATCTGCTGATGGAGGCCGCACTGTCGACGATCATGGACTGCGAGGACTCGGTCGCTGCAGTCGATGCCGACGACAAGATCGTTGCCTACCGCAACTGGCTTGGTCTGATGAGCGGCACGCTCGAGGACAGCTTCGAGAAGGGCGGCAAGCAGATGACCCGCCGCCTGAATGCCGACCGCGAGTACGCCGGCGCCGATGGCAAGGTGGTGAAACTGCATGGCCGTGCGCTGCTGTTCGTGCGCAACGTGGGGCACCTGATGACCAATCCTGCCATCCTGTGGGGTGAGGGCAAGGAGATTCCCGAGGGCATCATGGATGCGGTGGTGACCACGCTGATCGCCAAGCGCGACCTCGGCCGCCGCGGCAATTCGCGTAAGGGCAGCATCTACATCGTCAAGCCCAAGATGCACGGACCTGCCGAAGTCGCTTTTGCCGACGAACTCTTTACCCGTGTCGAGCAGCTGCTCGGCCTGCCGGCCCATACGGTCAAGCTCGGCATCATGGATGAGGAGCGTCGCACGAGCGTGAACCTGCGCGCCTGCATTGCCGCTGCGCCCGCGCGTGTTGCTTTCATCAACACCGGCTTCCTTGACCGCACCGGCGACGAGATGCACACCGCCATGGAAGCCGGTCCGATGATGCGCAAGGGCGACATCAAGAACAGCAAGTGGATCGCGGCCTACGAGCGCCGCAACGTGCTGATCGGTCTTGCCGCCGGCCTGCGTGGCCGCGCCCAGATTGGCAAGGGCATGTGGGCCATGCCGGACCTGATGGCGGCGATGCTGGAGCAGAAGATCGCCCACCCCAAGGCGGGCGCCAACACCGCTTGGGTGCCGTCGCCGACTGCCGCCACACTGCACGCCTTGCACTATCACCAGGTCAGCGTGGCCGCGGTGCAGCAGGAGATCGAGAAGCTCGATCTCAACGCGCAGGCCGAGGCCCTGCTCGACGATCTGCTCACCATCCCGGTGGTGGAGCAGGCGAACTGGAGCGAGGCCGAGCTGCAGCAGGAGCTCGACAACAACTGCCAGGGTATCCTGGGCTATGTGGTGCGTTGGGTGGAGCAAGGCGTCGGTTGTTCGAAAGTGCCCGACATCAACAACGTCGGGCTGATGGAGGACCGTGCCACGCTGCGCATCTCCAGCCAGCACATCGCCAACTGGTTGCGCCACGGCGTGGTCGGCGCCGAGCAGGTGGAGGCCACGCTGCAGCGCATGGCTGCGGTAGTCGATGGCCAGAATGCCGGTGATCCGCTGTATCGCCCGATGGCGCCGGACTTTGGTGCTTCCGTGGCCTACGCGGCTGCGCGTGCGCTGATCTTCGAAGGCTGCGCCCAGCCCAGCGGCTACACTGAGCCGCTGCTGCATCGTTATCGCCAGCAGTTCAAGGCCCGTTTCGGCGCCTGATCTGGATCGGCAGCGGGTCGAGGCCCGCTGCGCCACCGGCTGCGGCTCGGTCGGTGGGCCAATGAAGAAAGGCGCCCGTGGGCGCCTTTCTTCATGTCCTGCAGGGCATAGCCCCTGCCCGGGGCTATCTCACCACAGCTGCCACCACGGTTTGGTGTTTGCCGGTCCGCCACGGAAATAGACGCTGTCAGGGAAGTTCGTGCGCATGACGCGCTCGGCGTCGTCGCGCAGTTGGGTCATGCCCAGCGCGTCGTAGCTCTTGACGAGCAGGAACAGGGCTTCCTCGATGGCCGGCGCCTGGGGAAAGTTCGTAACTGCCGTCTGAGCGCGGTTGATGCTGGCAACGTAGGCGCCACGGTTGTAGTAATAGCGCGCGACGTGAACTTCGTGCGAGGCGAGCGAGTTGACCAGGTACTGCATGCGCGCGCGCGAGTCGTCCGCGTAGCGGCTGTCCGGGAAGCGCTCGACGAGTTCGCGGAAGCTGTCGAACGCTTCGCGAGCGCCCTTGGGGTCGCGCTCGGAGAGATCCTGGCGCGACAGGTTGGCGAGCAGGCCAAGGTTTTCGTTGAAGTTGATCAGGCCTTTGAGGTAGTAGGCGTAATCGACGTTGGGATGGTTGGGGTGCAGCCGGATGAAGCGGTCTGCTGCTGCCAGTGCCAGCGCCTGTTCCCCCTGCTTGAAGTACGCATAGGCGACCTCGATCTGGGCCTGCTGGGCAAATCTGCCGTAGGGATAGCGTGCCTCGAGCTTCTCGAACAGGGTGACAGCCCGGTCGTAGGCGCCTTCGGACATCGAAGTCTTTGCCTCGGAATACAGCCGCTGGGCGTTCCAGCCGGTTGTTTCGTCGACCTGATCGGGCAGTAGCCCGCAGCCACCGGCCAGCAGGGCGCCAATAAGAACAGCTTTTGCCGTTAAACTTCCGAGGGTGAACCTGGCCATCGAAGACACTCGCGTGAATGAACGCGCCGATTATATCCCAGCCGACGAGCCCGACTCGCTCGAAGCGCTGACGATTCCTGATGAACTTGCAGGCCTGCGCCTGGACCAGGCGCTCGCCCGCTTGCGCCCTGAGCATTCGCGCAGTCGCTTGCAGTCATGGATGCGCGATGGCTACGTCCTGCTCGATGGCAACGCACCTGACCCGAAGCGCAAAGTGTGGGGCGGTGAATGCGTCGAGATCGCGCCGCCGCCCGCGCCCGAACTTGGCGCCGAGCAGCCCGAGGACATCCCGCTCGACATCGTCTTCGAGGATGCGCACCTGCTCGTGATCAACAAGCCGGTCGGGTTGGTCGTGCATCCTGGCAGCGGCAACTGGAGCGGTACGCTGCTCAATGCACTGCTGCACCACGACCCGGCGCTGGCGGCAGTGCCGCGGGCGGGTATCGTGCACCGGCTCGACAAGGATACGAGCGGCTTGCTTGTCGTGGCCAGGACGCTCGCTGCGCAGACGGAGTTGGTGCGCCAGCTTCAGGCGCGAACCGTCAAGCGCCACTACTGGGCGCTGGTCAAGGGCGAACTCACGGCGGGCGCAAGCGTCGATGCGCCGATCGGGCGCCACCCCAGTCTGCGCACGCGGATGGCGGTGGTCGGCAACGGCCGCCCGGCCGTCACCCATTACCTTGTGCGAGAGCGTTTTGCGCGCTGTACCTTGGTCGAGTGCAGGTTGGAGACAGGGCGCACGCACCAGATCCGGGTCCATATGGCGCATGTTGGCCACGCCTTGGTGGGCGACGCCGTTTATGGTCAGCGTCGCACGGGCTCAGCCTTGCTCGACAGCTTTGCGCGCCAGGCGCTGCACGCCTTCAGGTTGGGTTTGCGCCATCCGCAGAGTGGTGATGACATGGCGTGGGAGTGTCCCATGCCCGCCGACTTCGCCATGCTGCTGCAGGCTTTGCGTGAGGAACTGGCGTGAGCGGGGGGCACTCGCCGACGGTTGGTCGGCCGCTGGTTCCTGGCTTGTTGTGCCCGGACTGGGCTCTGCCCAAGGGTGTCGGTGCATTGCTGACGACATGCGAGGGCGGGGTTAGTGCGGGCGACTTTGCCAGCTTCAATCTGGGTGCTCATGTAGGTGACGACCCGGCGGCGGTGGCGTCGAATCGCGCACGGTTGCGCGCCCATCTGCCCTCGGAGCCGGCCTGGCTCGATCAGGTACATGGATGCACGGTGGTCGACGCCGAGTCGGTGACGGGCCATGTTCGTGCGGATGCCGCAGTTTCAAGGACGCCGGGCCGGGTGTGCGCCGTGATGACGGCGGACTGCCTGCCGGTGCTGCTGTGCGATGACGACGCCACGGTCGTGGCAGCGGTGCATGCCGGATGGCGCGGGTTGGCGGCGGGTATCGTCGAGGCGACGGTCGCGCATATGGCGGTTGCGCCATCCAGCCTGCGTGCGTGGTTGGGGCCGGCGATCGGCCCTGGTGCCTTCGAGGTCGGTGACGATGTCCGGTGCGCGCTCGCCGACAGTGATGAGGAGGCCGCGCAGGCTTTCGTGGCGGGCGCTGCGCCTGGCAAGTGGATGGCTGACCTCTTCATGCTTGCCCGCCTGCGCCTGCGCAGGCTTGGCGTTGAGCGTGTCGATGGCGGCGGGGCGTGCACCTATTCGTCGCCACGGCAGTTCTATTCCTATCGCCGTGATGCAAGGACGGGCCGTTTTGCGTCTCTGGTCTGGCTCGATGCGCACTGATTCCGGGCTCCGGCATGGCCGGCACCCGCTTCGCATCGACCTCCAAACGGCTTGGGCTATTGATCAGGGCCCGTTTCGGCTCTATCGTTGCGGTCAAGGGCTTCGCGTTCGCGCTGGCGCCGCCGGCGGGCCGGGGTACCGAAGATCCACATGAAGAGGGCGAGTGGGGCGATGCCCCAAAAGACGAAGGTCAACACGCCAGCGACGACGGTGTCCTCGGACACGGCGACGAGGATGGCGACATAGAGCCAGGCAATCGGAATCAGGTACATGCGCCAATTGTAGCGCCGCTGCGACGCCGGATCGGGATTGCCATGCAGCACAAATCAGCACGCGATGGCCGCCGGCCGTCGCCACCAGCTTGGGGAGATGTGAATGTCGGATTCAGCGGGTAAGGGGACGCCGCCTGGCGTGCAGGCCATGTTCGAGGCGGGACAGTCCATGGCGAAGACCTTCTTCGACGCGCTGGCGCGACAGCATGCGGCAATGCAGGATTCCTCGGGCGTAGCGGCTCCCAAGCTGCCGCTGCCCGAGACGGAGACCCTTGGCGCCATCCAGAAGGCCTACGCGGAGAAGCACGCCCAGCTGTGGTCGTCGATGCTTGCGCGTAAGGACGGCGAGCCTGCGCCGGCCGTTGTTCAGCCGCCGCCGGGCGACAGACGGTTTACCGCGCCGGAGTGGAGTGAGAGTCCGGTGTTCGACTACCTGCGCCAAGCCTACCTGCTCAACGCCGAGTTGCTCACCCAGGTTGCCGAGGCCATGCCGATCGCCGACGGCCGCGCGAAGTCGCGCATTCAGTTCCTGACCCGGCAGTACATCGATGCCTTGTCGCCGAGCAACTTTGCGGCGACCAATCCCGAGTTCATCAAGACCGCGCTTGAGACGAAGGGCGAGAGCATCACGCGTGGCGTGCAGAACCTGCTCGGCGACCTCGAGAAGGGGCGCATCTCGATGACCGATGACTCGGCCTTCGAGATCGGCCGTAACCTGGCACTGACGCCGGGCTCGGTGATCTTCGAGAACGAGCTCATGCAGCTCATCCAGTACGCCCCGCTGACCGAGAAGGTGGCGCAGGCGCCGCTGCTGATCGTGCCGCCCTGCATCAACAAGTTCTACATCATGGATCTGCAGCCGGAGAACTCCCTGGTTCGATTCGCGGTAGAGCAGGGCTTCACCGTATTCCTGGTGTCTTGGCGGAACCCCCGTCCGGAGTCGGGCGGGCATTTCACTTGGGACGATTACCTGGAGAAGGGGCCGCTGGCAGCGCTGGATGTCGTGCGCGCGGTGACCCGCGTAAAGAAACCCAACGTGCTCGGTTTTTGCGTCGGCGGCACCATCCTGACCTCGGCGCTCGCGGTGGCGCGGGCGCGTGGTGAGGACCCGGTGGCGAGCCTCACTCTGATGACGACGCTGCTCGATTTTTCGGATGCGGGCGAGCTGGGCTGCCTGGTCGATGAGGCCGGCGTGGCCGCGCGCGAGGCAGCGATCGGCAAGGGCGGCGTGCTCAAGGGGCAGGAGTTGGCGAACGTGTTCTCCTTCCTGCGTGCCAACGATCTGGTCTGGCAGTATGTCGTCGGCAACTACCTCAAGGGCAACAAGCCTGCGGCCTTCGACCTGCTGTACTGGAATTCTGATTCGACCAACTTGCCCGGGCCTTTCCTGACCTGGTACTTGCGCAACATGTACCTCGAGAACAACCTGCGAGTGCCGGGCAAGCTCCGGATGCTGGGGCAGAAGGTCGATCTTGCCAAGGTGGATATGCCCGCCTACCTGCTTGCGGCACGCGAAGATCACATCGTGCCATGGAAGAGCGCCTACCTTGCGCGCAACCTGCTGGGCGGCGACACCACGTTCGTGCTCGGCGCGAGCGGGCATATCGCTGGTGCGATCAACCCGGCATCCAAGAACAAGCGCAGCTACTGGACCGCTGAAGGGCGGCCGACCGACCCTGATGAGTGGTTCGAAGGTGCGACAGAGCACAAGGGCAGTTGGTGGCTGAACTGGATCGAATGGTTGCGTCCGCATGGCGGCAAGCAGGTTGCGGCGCGAGGGCGTCTCGGCAGCACGCGCTATGAGCCGATCGAGCCGGCTCCGGGACGCTACGTGAAGGAGCGTGCCTGATCCGTCTGTCTCGACCAGATTTGCGGCGACAGCGTTGGGGCGGGCGCTGTCGTCACGATTGAAGCCCGTCCGGCACACAAGAACCCCGTCTAGGGAGAGGAGAGAACAATGTCTAGAGTTGCACTGGTAACCGGTGGTATGGGTGGTCTGGGCGAGGCGATCTGCATCAAGCTCGCGGCGCTGGGCTACAAGGTTGTGACGACGCATTCGCCGGGTAACAGCAAGGCGGCAGAGTGGCTGCAGACCATGAACAACATGGGCTACGGCTTCAAGGCCTATCCCTGCGACGTTGCCGATTTCGATTCGGCCAAGGCTTGCGTGGAGCAGGTGACTCGGGAAGTGGGACCGGTCGATGTGCTGGTGAACAATGCCGGTATCACCCGCGACATGACGTTCAAGAAGATGACCAAGGCGGACTGGGATGCGGTGATCAGCACCAACCTCGACTCGGTTTTCAACATGACCAAGCAGGTCATGGACGGCATGGTCGAGCGCAAGTGGGGGCGCGTCATCAACGTCTCCTCGGTCAACGGTCAGAAGGGGGCGTTCGGTCAAACCAACTATTCAGCTGCCAAGGCCGGCATGCACGGCTTCACGAAGGCGCTTGCGCTCGAGGTCGCACGTAACGGCGTGACCGTGAATACCATCTCGCCGGGCTACATCGGCACCAAGATGGTGATGGCCATCCCGCAGGAGATCCTCGACTCGAAGATCCTGCCGCAGATTCCCGTGTCGCGCCTTGGCAAGCCGGAAGAGATCGCCGGTCTGGTGGCCTACCTGTCGTCGGAAGAGGCGGCGTTCGTCACCGGCGCGAACATCTCGATCAACGGCGGTCAGCACATGTTCTGATTCCTGCCTGCAGGCTTGCCGAGCCGGCAGTGGAGCGCTCCTGAGGGGGCGCTTTTTTTTCGCCTCGATGCCACGTTCTATTGCGTTGCAACAAGATTTGTCAACAGTGTTTATAATGCGAACGCAAGGCAGTTGATGCGCTGCCGCAAGAAGCGCCGAATGTGATCCAGGATCCGGTCTAGCCTGGAGTGTCGGCATCTAAAATTGCTCCTGAAGGATCTCAAGATGTCCCAGAAAATCGCTCTCGTCACTGGCGCCATGGGTGGGCTTGGCACCGCGATCTGTCAATCGCTGGCCAAGGATGGCATGAAGGTTGTCGCCAACTGCCTGCCTGGCTTCGACCAGAAGGAAGGCTGGCTGGCTGCCCAACGCGACCTGGGTTTCGACTTCGTCGCGGCTGAGGGCGATGTCTCGGACTACGAGTCCTGCGCCGCCATGGTTGCCCGCATCGAGGCCGAGGTCGGCCCGATCGACGTGCTGGTCAACAACGCCGGTATCACCCGCGACAAGTTCTTCCCGAAGATGGAGAAGGGCCAGTGGGACGCGGTGATCAGCACCAACCTCAACAGCCTGTTCAACGTCACGCACCATGTGTCGGCCAAGATGGCTGAGCGTGGCTGGGGGCGCATCGTCAACATCTCCTCGGTGAACGGGGTCAAGGGCCAGGCTGGCCAGACCAACTATTCGGCAGCCAAGGCGGGTGTGCTCGGCTTCACCAAGGCGCTTGCCGCCGAGCTGGCGACCAAGGGCGTCACCGTGAATGCCGTCGCACCGGGCTACATCGGCACCGACATGGTCATGGCCATTCGCGACGACATCCGCCAAGGCATCATCGACACCGTGCCGATGAAGCGCCTCGGTCGTCCGGACGAGATTGGCGATCTGTGCGCCTACCTCGCGTCGGACAAGGCAGCCTACATCACCGGCGCCACCATCAACATCAACGGCGGCTTGCACATGTGCTGATGGCTGCATTGCAGCATGCGTGAAATCACGAAACCCCGTCGAATGGCGGGGTTTCGTTTTCGCACCGCGATATAATCGATCCCGCAACCCAGAGCGGGACGGACCGCCGTCGAGGAGATGGAGAAATGCAGGAACAGCAGCGCCTGATCAAGAAGTACCCCAATCGTCGCCTGTACGACACGCGTACGAGTTCGTACATCACGCTTTCGGACGTCAAGGAGCTCGTGCTCAACAACGAGGAGTTCCAGGTCGTCGATGCGAAGACCGGCGAGGAGCTCACGCGCAGCATCCTGCTCCAGATCATTCTCGAGGAAGAGGCGGGCGGTGCGCCCATGTTCACCAGCGACCTGCTGGCGCACATGATCCGTTTCTACGGCAACGCCATGCAAGGCATGATGGGGAAGTACCTTGAAAGCAACATCAAGGCGTTCACCGAGATGCAGGGAAAGCTTCAGGACCAGGCGCGCGCGATCTATGGCGAGAACAGCCCGGTCGGTCAGGACCTGTGGGCGCAGTTCCTCAATTTCCAGGGGCCCGCGCTGCAGAGCATGATGGGCGCCTACGTCGACCAGTCGAAGAAGATGTTCGAGCAGATGCAAAGCCAGCTCGAGAGCCAGACGCGCAACATGTTCACCGGCTTCCAGTTCCCCAATTACGTCAAATCCGGCGACGAGCGCGCCGATGCGCCCGCCGCGACCGGCAAGGGCGACGCCCACAAGTGATGCCCTGACGCGAGCGGGGCGGCTGAACCTTTCTGCCACCCCCTCGTGCCGACCCCCGGACAGGTTTCCCCACGCATGACCACTTTCAAGACCCCGAACCTGCCGCGCGTCGGCTTCGTTTCCCTCGGCTGTCCGAAGGCGACCGTCGACTCCGAGCACATCCTCACCCGATTGCGCGCCGAGGGCTACAGCATCTCCGGCACCTATGACGACGCCGACCTGGTGGTGGTCAACACCTGTGGCTTCATCGATGCCGCGGTCGAGGAGTCGCTCGATGCCATCGGTGAGGCGCTGGCCGAGAACGGCAAGGTCATCGTCACCGGCTGCCTTGGCGCCAAAGACGATGTCGTGCTGGCGGCGCATCCCCAGGTACTCGCGGTCACCGGGCCGCATGCTACCGAAGAGGTCATGCATGCGGTGCATAAGCACCTGCCCAAGCCTCATGACCCCTTCACAGATCTGGTGCCGCCGCAGGGCATTCGCCTGACGCCGCAGCATTACGCCTACCTCAAGATCTCCGAGGGCTGTAATCACCGCTGCACCTTCTGCATCATTCCGTCCATGCGTGGCGACCTGGTCAGCAGACCTATCCACGAGGTCATGCGCGAGGCCGAGGCGCTTGCCGATGCTGGCGTGAAGGAAATCCTCGTCATCTCCCAGGACACCTCCGCCTACGGCGTCGACGTCAAGTATCGGACCGGCTTCTGGGGTGGGCGGCCACTCAAGACCCGCCTTGTGGACCTGGCGCGTGCGCTGGGCGAGCTCGGCATCTGGATCCGCATGCACTACGTGTATCCGTACCCGAGCGTCGACGAGCTGATCCCGCTGATGGCCGAGGGCAAGATCCTGCCCTACCTCGACGTACCCTTCCAGCACGCCAGCCCGCGCATCCTGAAGGCGATGAAACGGCCCGCCAATGCCGAGAACGTGCTCGAGCGCGTGCGCAAGTGGCGCAGCATCTGTCCCGAACTCACTATTCGTTCGACCTTCATCACCGGTTTCCCCGGCGAGACCGAGGAAGATTTCGAGATGCTGCTCAACTTCCTTGAGGAGGCGCAGCTTGACCGCGTGGGGGCATTTGCCTATTCGCCGGTCGAGGGGGCCGCGGCAAACGAGCTGCCGGATGCCGTCCCGCACGAGGTACGCGAGGAGCGACGGGCGCGGCTGATGGACTTCCAGGAAGATATCTCCACGCAGCGCCTTGAGGCAAAGATCGACCGCGAGATGACCGTCCTTGTGGATGAGATCGAAGAGGATGGCGCGCTGGCGCGCTCGCCAGGTGACGCACCCGAGATCGACGGCCTGGTGATCATCCCCGATGCCGAAGGGCTGGAGCCGGGCGACTTCGTGCGAGTCCGCATCACGGATTGCGATGTCCATGACCTCTACGCCGAAAGGCTCGACTGACGGCGCGGCAAACGCGTTCGTCTCAGGAGCAGGGCCTTGACTCCTCCGGGGGCGTTCGCCCTGCCGCCGCAGCGTGATGGTGGCCACGAGCCGGTCATTGGCCTGGCGCTGGGCAGTGGTGCCGCGCGCGGGTGGGCGCATCTGGGGGTGCTGCGGGCGCTGGCAGAGGAGGGTATTGCGCCGCGTGTGATCAGCGGCTGCTCGATCGGCGCGCTCGTTGGTGCAGCTGCGGCTTCGGGCGACCTCGACAAGCTCACGCGCTGGGCCGAGACACTGAAGTGGCAGGACGTCGTGTCCCTGCTCGACGTGTCGCTGCGTGGTGGCCTGATCAAGGGCCAGAAGCTGATCAGTTTCTTCGAGCGCAATTTCATCGATCGCGACTTCTCCGAGCTCGATGCTCGCTTTGCCTGCGTGGCGACCGAGTTGGGTAGTGGCCGTGAAGTCTGGCTGCACGACGGCAGCGTGTCCGCAGCCGTGAGAGCATCGATTGCGTTGCCCGGGTTGATGACGCCGGTGATGTACCAGGGTCATCTGCTTGTAGATGGCGGGCTGGTCAACCCCGTGCCGGTGTCCTTGTGCAGGGCGATGGGTGCCGATGTGGTCATTGCGGTCGATCTGGGGTCGGATATGGTCGGGCGTGCGCTGCGCCGAACGGCTGCGGCGCCCGTGCCGATCGAGGAAACCGAGGCCGGCTGGACCGAGCGCCTGCTGGCCGGCCTGGGACTCTCGCGTGACGACATTGATGCCTTGTCGGCGGCAATCCCATTCGGTAGCGACAGTTCGCCTTCACTCGCTTCAGTGATCAGCTCCAGCATCAACATCATGCAGGTCCGGATCGCTCGTAGTCGCCTTGCAGGCGATCCTGCCGACGTGCTCATCTCGCCGCGCGTCGGCCAGCTCGGCCTGATGGACTACCATCGCGCCGATGAGGCAATTGCCGAAGGCGTCGCTGCCGTCGGCCGCGTGCGTACGGTGTTGCGCGAGCTCACCGGCAGGTCAGACTGAGGAGGCGGGCATGGCATCCCTGATCGAGCTCTTGCAAGGCATTGTGGGGGCGCCGAACGTCCTTACCGCGGCCGGTGACATGGCGCCGAGCCTTGCCGACTGGCGGGGGCGTTATCACGGCACCGCTCAGGCCGTCGTCCGGCCGGCCACCACCGCAGAACTCGCTGCCGTGGTGGCCGCCTGCGCGCACGCGGGCGTGCCGATGGTGCCTCAGGGCGGCAACACCGGCCTGTGTGGCGGTGCCACGCCGCTCGCCGACGGGCGTGCGGTGGTGATCGGCATGGGGCGAATGAACCGTGTGCGCGCGCTCGATGTCGATAACGGCACGATCTGCGTCGAGGCCGGATGCACGCTTGCAAGCGTGCAGGCCGCTGCTGCCGCCGAAGATCTGCTGTTTCCGCTGTCACTGGCCTCTGAGGGTAGCTGCCAGATCGGCGGCAACCTGTCGACCAACGCTGGCGGCGTGCAGGTGCTGCGCTACGGCAATATGCGCGAGCTGGTGCTGGGGCTCGAGGTAGTGCTGCCTGACGGACGGATCTGGGACGGACTGCGTGGCCTGCGCAAGGACAACACTGGCTACGATCTCAAGCACCTGTTCGTGGGGGCGGAAGGTACGCTAGGCATCATCACCGCAGCAGTGCTCAAGCTGTTTCCGCTGCCGCGGGCTCGTGCCACCGCCTGGGTCGGTGTGCCCGATCCGCGCGCGGCCGTGCACCTGCTGAGGCTGATGCGCGACGCCTGCGGTGAGCGCGTGAGCGCGTTTGAGATCGTCGGTCGCAGCGCGCTTGAACTCGTACTCGCTCACATTCCCAGGGCACGTGCCCCATTGGCTCGGGGCCACGACTGGGGCGTGCTGCTGGAGTTGACCGACCCACAGCTCGATTCAGGGTTGGCGACCAAACTTGAGCAGGCGTTGGCGGTGGCGATGGCTCGTGGCCTGGTACTCGACGCCGTGCTTGCGACCTCCGAGGCGCAGGCGGCTGAGTTGTGGGTCTTGCGCGAGCAGATCTCCGAGGCACAGCGTCTGGAGGGAGTCAGCATCAAGCACGACATATCGGTGCCGGTCAGTCGCATACCGGAGTTTCTTGAGCGCACGAAGGCAGTGCTCGAGGCGCGCTACGCCGGTGTTCGTATCGTCGCCTTCGGCCATATCGGCGATGGCAACCTCCATTACAATCTATCGCAACCCCTGGTCGAGGCCAACGCGGCCTTCATAGCGCGCACGGCTGAGATCAATCGCATCGTGCATGACGAGGTTGCAGCCCTTGGCGGGTCGATCTCCGCCGAGCATGGGCTTGGCCAACTCAAGCGCGATGAGATCCTGCGCTACAAGTCTGAGGTCGAGCTCGACATGATGCGGGCTGTGAAGCGCGCGCTCGACCCACTGGGTTTGATGAATCCTGGCAAGGTCCTGTCGCTGCGTGCCTGAGCGAGAAGGGCGAGATGGGGGCAGGAATTGAAATTGTGTGACAAGGGGGTTTACAAGGTGGGGGTTAGTTCCTATAATGCGCGCTCTTCGGTGACGGGGGTATAGCTCAGCTGGGAGAGCGCTTGCATGGCATGCAAGAGGTCAGCGGTTCGATCCCGCTTACCTCCACCACAAAGAAGAATTGGTAGTACGCAGTCCCCATCGTCTAGAGGCCTAGGACACCGCCCTTTCACGGCGATAACCGGGGTTCGAATCCCCGTGGGGACGCCAGACAAAGCGCCCAGCATTGAGCTGGGGGCAAAGCCGGCAAGGCCGGTGCAGGTTAGTGCGGAGTGGTAGTTCAGTCGGTTAGAATACCGGCCTGTCACGCCGGGGGTCGCGGGTTCGAGTCCCGTCCACTCCGCCAGTTTCAACAGAGCTTTGCTCTGATGTGCAGCGAAGGTGACAATTCGATGCACTTGCGGTGAGCTTGATCAGAAGCTATAATCGCCGACTTGTTGTGGGGGTATAGCTCAGCTGGGAGAGCGCTTGCATGGCATGCAAGAGGTCAGCGGTTCGATCCCGCTTACCTCCACCAAATGGTTTTTTGCAGTAGTAGGCTTGCAGTCCCCATCGTCTAGAGGCCTAGGACACCGCCCTTTCACGGCGATAACCGGGGTTCGAATCCCCGTGGGGACGCCAACATTGCAGCTTGGTCGTCATAAAGATCAATCTGCAGCTTCGTGGAAACACGAAGTCGATCAGCGCGGAGTGGTAGTTCAGTCGGTTAGAATACCGGCCTGTCACGCCGGGGGTCGCGGGTTCGAGTCCCGTCCACTCCGCCACCAAAAAGCCCCGAGTCAGGTTTCTGACTCGGGGCTTTTTCCATTGCCCCATCTGTGCCCATCTCGCCTTTGCTTTCCCGGCTGGTGCTGGTGAGCAGAATCAGCTAAAGTTCATAACATACGCTACGGTATGGAAAAAGGGCGTGCCTGTGCGTCTGTCCGTGCGTGTCTTATAACCAGTCGGGAGAGCAAGTACGATGAGTATCACCAAGGTTGGTGTCGTTGGCGCAGGGACGATGGGCAATGGTATTGCCCAAGCCTTCGCGGTTGCAGGGATGGATGTGGTGATGATGGACGTGGCCGAGGCGCAGGTTAAGCGTGGCCTCGATACCATTGGCGCCAGTCTCGATCGCCTGGTGAAGAAGGAAAAGATGAGTGCCGAGCAGAAGGCTGCGGCAATGGCGCACATCGGCACGGCGACGGCGCTTTCCGCGTTGGCTGATTGCGACCTCGTCATCGAGGCTGCGACCGAGAACGTCAATCTCAAGCTCAAGATCTTCGCAGAGCTGGATGCGCTGACCAAAACTGAGGCCATTCTCGCCAGCAACACTTCGTCGATCTCGATCACCCGCCTTGCTGCCAGCACGCAGCGGCCGGCCCAGGTCATCGGCATGCACTTCTTCAATCCGGTGCCGATGATGGCGCTGGTAGAGCTCATCAAGGGGCTGCAGACCTCCGATGCGACTTATGAAGCCGTCGAGGCGCTTGCGCGGTCGATCGGCAAGTCCCCGATAAAGGTGAAGAACAGCCCGGGTTTCGTTGTCAATCGCCTGTTGTGCCCGATGATCAACGAGGCAGTATTCGCGCTCGGCGAGGGGCTGGCGACTGCGGCAGAGATCGACGAGGCGATGAAGCTGGGCTGCAACCATCCGATCGGACCGCTCGCCCTGTGTGATCTCATCGGTCTCGATGTGGAACTGGCTGTGATGCAGGTGCTGTACGAGGGCACCAAGGATCCGAAGTATCGCCCGGCGCCGTTGTTGGTCGAGATGCTCGAGGCGGGCTATCTCGGGCGCAAGAGTGGAAAGGGCTTCTTCGACTACCCCGCGAAGTGATGCGCTCGGCGCTCCGGGGCGCAAGCCCTGGAGGAGCCGGCGGCGCCCAAATGCAAACGCCACCGTGAGGTGGCGTTTGTGTTGATGCAGAGGGCAAGTGAATCAGCCTCGGCCTGAGCGCATTGCGTCGAAGAACTCGGCGTTGCCCTTGGTGGCCTTGATCTTGTCGAGCAGGAATTCCATCGCGTCGATGTCATCCATGCCGTACAGGAGCTTGCGCAGGATCCAAACCTTCTGCAGCACGTCGGCCTTGAGCAGAAGCTCCTCGCGACGGGTGCCGGAACGGTTGACGTTGATCGCTGGATAGACCCGCTTCTCCGCCATGCGGCGGTCGAGGTGGAGCTCCATGTTGCCGGTGCCCTTGAACTCCTCGTAGATCACGTCGTCCATGCGGCTGCCGGTGTCGACCAGCGTGGTGGCGATGATGGTGAGCGAGCCGCCTTCCTCGATGTTGCGCGCGGCGCCGAAGAAGCGTTTGGGCTTCTGCAGTGCGTTGGCGTCCACGCCGCCGGTCAGTACCTTGCCCGAGGCCGGTTGCACCGTGTTGTACGCGCGTGCGAGGCGGGTGAGCGAGTCGAGCAGGATCACCACGTCGTACTTGTGCTCGGTCAGGCGCTTGGCCTTCTCGATCACCATCTCGGCGACCTGGACGTGACGGGTGGCGGGCTCGTCGAAGGTGGAGGCTACGACCTCGCCCTTCACCGAGCGCAGCATCTCGGTCACTTCCTCCGGGCGCTCGTCGATCAGCAGCACGATCAGCTTTACGTCCGGGTGGTTGGCCGTGATCGCATGCGCGATGTGCTGCAGCATCACCGTCTTGCCGCTCTTGGGTGGGGCCACGAGCAGGCCGCGCTGGCCCTTGCCGATCGGCGCGATCATGTCGATCACCCGGCTGGTGATGTTCTCCTCGCCACGGACCTCACGCTCGAGCTTCAGGCACTCCTGCGGGTGCAGGGGCGTGAGATTCTCGAACAGGATCTTGCTCTTGCACTCTTCCGGCGGGCGGCCGTTGATCTTGTCGAGCTTGGTGAGCGCGAAATAGCGCTCGCCGTCCTTGGGCGTGCGGATCTCACCCTCGATCGTGTCGCCGGTGCGCAGGTTGAAGCGCCGGATCTGCGATGGCGACACATAGATGTCGTCGGTCGCAGCGAGATACGAGGTGTCCGGGGAGCGCAGGAAGCCGAAGCCGTCAGGCAGCACTTCGAGTGCGCCATCGCCACAGATCGGTTCGCCCCTGCGGGCACGGTTGCGCAGCAGCGCGAATACGAGTTCCTGCTTGCGCAGTCTGTTCGCGCCCTCGACACCGGCGTCCGTTGCCATCTGCAGCAGTTCGCTGACATGCAGGGCCTTGAGTTCGGACAGGTGCAGAGCAGGCACGTCGGGATCGCGGGGCGTGGAGTTGCCTTCCTCGCCACCGTTGTCGACGTCGAACAGATCGTTGTCGTTCTGCTGATTCTGGGGGGGATTACCGTCTCGGTTACGCGAGCCACGGCGACGGGCACGCGAGGAGCCGCGAGAGCGGGCCGGAGCCTGGTCCGGCTTAGATGTTGCTGTCAATGAAGGCGGTCAGTTGAGATTTGGAAAGGGCGCCCACTTTGGTCGCCTCGACGTTGCCGCCCTTGAACAGCATCAGCGTCGGGATGCCCCGGATGCCGTACTTGGCCGGCGTTTCCTGGTTCTCGTCGATGTTGAGCTTGGCGATCTTGAGCTTGCCGGCGTAGTCCTTGGCGACGTCGTCGAGGATGGGCGCGATCATCTTGCAGGGGCCGCACCATTCGGCCCAGTAATCGACCAGCACCGGGGTCTGGGACTGCAGCACTTCGGACTCGAAGTTGCCGTCAGTCACATAGTGGATATGCTCGCTCATGATTCCTCACTTAAGGGCTAGCGGGTGTTGACGAAAGCCGATGACTTCGTTGTGTTGTGATGCTTGTATGGGGCTTGCTGCTGGACGCCGCGCTCGACGATTGCCTCCCGAGCCGTTGTGCGGTAGGGGTGGGCTGGACTACGGGGCGCGGTTGGCGGAAGGGGAAGCCTTCCGGAAAGGAAGCTTGGCGAAACTTATGCGAAGGTTCGGCGGCCGTCAAGCGTGATTGATGGCTGACCAATAAACTGAGCGCCGAGGCGTGGCAAAAAAACAATGGGCTGGACTATATTCACGTCCTGCGCCTCGTCGATGGGTGGTCTGGGCGCCTGACAAACGGAGATCCTGCGATGACCTACGTCGTCACCGAAAGCTGCATTCGCTGTAAATATACCGACTGTGTGGACGTGTGTCCGGTCGATTGCTTCCGCGAGGGGCCCAACTTCCTCGTCATTGATCCCGAGGAGTGCATCGACTGTACGCTCTGCGTGGCCGAGTGCCCGGTGGAAGCGATCTATGCAGAGGACGATGTGCCTGCGGATCAGCAGCACTTCATTGCGCTGAATGCGGAGCTGTCCAGGCAGTGGAAGCCGATCGTCGAGCGCAAGGATCCCTTGCCCGATGCTGAGGACTGGGCGAAGGTCAAGGGTAAGCTCGACGAGCTTGTGCGCTGATTGCACCCATCGGCGTGCATGGCGGCTATGCGCTGCCGCATCGATGCACTAATATGGCGCAGACTTGACACTGAAACCGACGAGGTTCGGAGAACGACATGCTGGTGAGCGAGATCCTGGCGATCAAGGGCAAGGTGCTTTTCACCATTTCCCCGAAGAAGAGCATTGCAGAAGCCGTAGAGATCATGAACGAGCAGGACGTGGGCTCGCTCGTCGTGTTCTCGCGTGGCGAAATGGTGGGCATGCTGACCTTCCGTCAGGTCCTCCAGGCCGTGCAGAAGGGCGGCGCTGACTGGCAGGCTCTGTGCGTCGAGGACGTGATGTTGAGAGATCCGCTCGCTGCTTCGCCAAACATGGAGATGGACGAGCTCAGGCGCCTCATGGTCGAGCATCACCAGCGTTATCTGCCGGTCATGGAAGATCATACGCTGCTGGGTGTCGTCAGTTTTCATGATGTGGCCAAGGCGGTGCTCGAAGAGCAGAGCTTCGAGAACCGAATGCTCAAGAACTACATCAGGAATTGGCCTGAGGCCGAACAGGAGGAGCGCTGAACAGACGCTGGAGTAGCGACTCCGGCTTGTGGCGACCGTGTCGCCACGCCTCCGTGACGAATCTGTTTTCGTCCGATTGACGCCCAACCCAAAATAATCGGGCGCGATCAAGTTGGAATTGCGGGGCTGCCCTCACGGGTTGACCCGACGCCTCGGGAGGGCGGGGCCGAACGGCAATCATGCGGTTCGGCAGTTTCCAGCAACAGGAGGAGGTAGCGTGGAAAAAATCTGGCTGAAGAGCTATCCCGCGGGCGTACCGGCCGAAATTGACGTCGACCAGTTCCGCTCGCTCGGTGATCTGTTCGAGAAGAGCGTCGCGCAGTTTTCGCAGCGTGATGCCTTCTACTGCATGGGGAAGACGATCACCTATGCCGAACTCGACGCCCTGAGTGCGCGCTTCGGCGCTTTTCTTCAGGGGGAGTTGGGGCTCGCAAAGGGGGCTCGTGTCGCCCTGATGATGCCGAATGTGCTGCAGTACCCGGTAGCGCTCTATGGTGCGCTGAGAGCCGGCTACACAGTCGTCAATGTCAATCCTCTTTATACGGCGCGCGAGCTCGAGCACCAGCTCAAGGATGCGGGCGTCGAGGCGATCGTGATCCTCGAGAACTTTGCCCATACGCTGCAAAGCGTCATCGGCAAGCTCTCCCTCGGTCATGTGGTCGTCACCAGTCTTGGCGAGCTGCTCGGCTTCCCGAAAGGGGCGATCGTCGACTTCGTCGTGCGCCGGATACGCAAGATGGTGCCTGCGTGGTCCTTGCCCGGCAGCGTACGCTTCTCGGACGCGTTGCAGCGCGGTGCCCGCCATGCCTTGAAGCCGGTCGATGTGGGACATGAAGACATTGCCTTCTTGCAGTACACCGGCGGTACGACCGGCATGGCCAAGGGGGCGGTGCTGACGCATCGCAACATCATTGCCAACATGCAGCAGGCGCATGCGTGGATCAGGCCGGTGGTGCGCGAGGGCCAGGAGATCATCATCACCGCGCTGCCGCTATATCACATCTTCTCGCTTACCGCGAACTGCCTGACCTTTTTCAAGGTGGGCGCGACGAACATCCTGATCACCAATCCACGTGACATTCCGGGCTTCGTCAAGGAGCTTGCGAAGCATCGCTTCACGGCGATCACCGGCGTGAACACCTTGTTCAATGCCTTGCTGAACAACCCCGATTTTGCCAAGCTCGATTTCTCTTCGCTTCATGTGTCCCTGGGCGGAGGAATGGCGGTGCAGCAAGCGGTTGCCGAGCGCTGGAAGAAGGTGACCGGCGTGGCTTTGGTCGAGGCGTATGGGCTGACCGAGACGTCTCCGGCGGTTACTCTCAATCCGCTTGATCTCAAGGAGTTCAACCACGCGATCGGCTTGCCGATCTCGTCGACCGACATCAGTATCCGTGATGACGATGGGGTCGAGCAGCCAGTCGGGCAGCGTGGAGAGCTTTGCGTGCGTGGGCCTCAGGTCATGCGAGGTTACTGGAATCGCCCTGAAGAGACGGCGAGAGTATTCACGTCTGACGGCTATCTGCGCACGGGTGACATTGCGGTCATCGATGCAGCGGGTTTCATCACGCTGGTCGACCGCAAGAAGGACATGATCCTGGTCTCGGGCTTCAATGTGTATCCGAACGAGGTCGAGGATGTCGTTGCCAGTCATCCGGGCGTGCTCGAGGTGGCCGCTGTTGGTGTTCCCGACGAGCGCAGCGGCGAAGCAGTGAAGGTGTTCGTGGTGCGCAAGGACCCCGCGCTCACCGCCGAGGCGCTGATTGCGCATTGTCGCAAGGAGTTGACCGGCTACAAGGTGCCGCACCATGTCGAGTTCCGCGACGAACTGCCCAAGAGCAACGTGGGCAAGATCTTGCGCCGGGAGCTGCGTGGGGCTGCCTGATGGTTGCGCGCGCGTCGGGGCTGGTTGGGCTGGTTGGGCCGGCTTGATCAGTCCTCCCGCCAGGGCGCAGCGGGCTGCCAATCGAAAAAGTCTCTTGTGCAATGCGGCGATTAGTCATTAGAATCGGCCGCAGTCTGCAAAGAGACGTTCCGAGTTCAAGTCGATAATCCGTAATGACCCTGTCCGCCCGTTTCCTCGCTGTCGTCGTAGTACGCGTAGTAAGCGTAGGACAACGCGCGTCGTAACGGGACAGAACACTCCAGCAGCAAGATTCCAAACCCCCGTCGGCGCGCAAGGCCGGCGGGGGTTTTGTTTTTTTGGCTCGTCGGTCTGGCTGTCGAATCCGCAACGAAGGAGAGCAACATGATTCAACTTACCGGCGCGCAACTTATCGTGCGTCTTCTCGAGCGTCAGGGCGTGCGTACCGTCGCTGGCGTGCCAGGCGGCGCGATCCTGCCGTTCTACGACGCCTTGTCGTCCAGTGAGCTGATCCGTCACGTGCTTGCCCGCCACGAGCAGGGTGCGGGCTTCATGGCCCAGGGCATGGCACGCGTGAGCGGCGTGCCCCAGGTGTGCATCGCCTCCAGTGGCCCGGGTGCGACCAATCTGGTCACCGCCATCGCCGACGCTTGCCTGGACTCCATCCCGATGGTGGTCATCACCGGCCAGGTGCCGCAGGCCATGATCGGCACGGATGCGTTCCAGGAAGTGGATATCTATGGCATCACGGTGCCGATCACCAAGCACAACTTCCTTGTGCGTTCGGCACAAGAGTTGCTGGAGGTCGTCCCTGATGCCTTCCGCATTGCCATGTCCGGCCGTCCCGGTCCGGTGCTGATTGATGTGCCCAAGGACGTGCAGAACCAGCTCATCAGCATCGAGGAGCTGCCTCCGCCAGCGGTGCCCGACCCCACGCCCGCGCTCGACCTCGCTGCCATCGAAGAGGCAGCGCGCATGATCAACGGTGCGCAGCGGCCGGTGCTCTATCTCGGTGGCGGCGTGGTGCACTCGGGTGCGGCGCCGCTTGCGGTCCAGCTGGCCGAGCGCGCCGGGCTGCCGACCACGATGACCTTGATGGCTCTTGGCGCAATGCCGATGGATCACCACCTGTCGATCGGCATGCTCGGCATGCATGGCGCGCGCTACACCAATTTCGTGCTCGAGGAAGCCGATGTGCTGATCTGCGTCGGCGCCCGTTTCGACGATCGCGCGATTGGCAAGGCGGCGCAGTTCTGCCCGAGGGCCAGCATCGTTCATATCGATGTCGACCGCTCCGAGCTGCACAAGATCAAGAATGCCCATGTCGCCATCCATGCCGATGTGAATGTCGCCCTGGCGGCGCTTCTGCCGCGCATCGATCCGATCATCCGGGAGGCCTGGCTGTCGAAGGTCGCGGACCTGAAGACGCGCTTCCCGATGCAACTCCCCGGCATCGAGGATCCGCGCAGCCACTACGGGCTTATCCAGGCCGTGGCCGATGCGCTCGATGACGAGGCGGTGATCGCCACCGACGTCGGCCAGCACCAGATGTGGGTTGCGCAGGCCTATCCCTTCCGTCGTCCGCGCCAGTGGCTCACCTCTGGTGGCCTGGGCACGATGGGCTTCGGCATGCCGACGGCGATCGGTGCGGCGCTTGCCGAGCCGGAGCGCACCGTGGTGTGCTTCTCGGGCGATGGCAGCTTCAAGATGAACATCCAGGAGCTCGCGACGCTGGCCGAGGAAGGCCTGAACGTCAAGATCGTGCTCATGAACAACAATGCGCTCGGCCTGGTGTACCAGCAGCAGACGCTGTTCTACGGCAAGCGCCTGTTCGCCTCGAAGTACCGCACCGAGCCCGATTTCGTGAAGATCGCTGAAGGCTTCGGCGTGCCTGCGGTGGATCTGGACAAGGCCGAAGATCCGCGTATGGCGCTTGCCGAAGCCCTGCGTGCTCCGGGTCCGTGCCTGATCCATGCGACGATTGACCGCGAACAATTTGTCTATCCCATGGTGCCGCCCGGTGCGGCCAACACCGAGATGATCGGAGGCTGATGATGATCGAACAGGTTGCCGACCCGCTGCCGCAGACGAGCTGCGCCAAGGTCGTTCTCGAAATTGATGTGAACAACCACCCCGGGGTGATGAGCCACATCTGCAATTTATTTGCGCGCAGGGCGTTCAACGTCGAGGGCATCCTGTGCATGCCGGTATCGGACGGCAAGCGCTCGCGTATCTGGCTGCTGGTGTTCGACGACCAGCGCCTGGAGCAGATGGTGCGCCAGGTCGAGAAGCTCGAAGACGTGCTGGCGGTACGCCGGCACGGCGCCGAGCACGAGGTCTTCGAGCGTCTGGAGAGCTTCTTCCACTGATCGCCCGAGCGCCGGTGCGTGGCACCGCTGCGGTCATCGGCCCGGCGGCGCAGAGGGGATGGGCTTGCGTGCTAGACTCACGCCCCATCCCCTTTTCCATGATGCAACCAGTCGCGCTGCAGCCGTGGCCTCTGCGGTCAGGTGCGGCGCTTACGAGAGGCGAATCCTTCCATGTCCGGCAACACCTTCGGCACGCTCTTCACCGTCACGTCCTTTGGCGAATCGCATGGCCCGGCCATCGGCTGCGTGGTTGACGGGTGTCCGCCGGGGCTCGCGCTCAGCGAGGCCGATATCCAGGCCGAACTCGATCGCCGCAAGCCGGGTACTTCGCGCCACGTTACCCAGCGCCGCGAGCCCGACACCGTGGAGATCCTGTCGGGTGTGTTCGAGGGCGTGACCACCGGCACGCCGATCGCGTTACTCATCCGCAACCAGGACCAGCGCAGCAAGGACTACGGCAACATCGCCGATACCTTCCGCCCCGGGCATGCGGACTATGCCTATCTGCAGAAATACGGCCTGCGCGATCACCGCGGCGGCGGACGTTCGTCGGCGCGTGAGACTGCGGTGCGCGTCGCGGCGGGCGCGATCGCGCGCAAGTGGCTGCAGGAACGCTACGGTATCGTCATCCGTGCCTGCATGACCGCGCTCGGGCCTATCGAGATTCCCTTCGTGTCCTGGGACGAGGTCGATGGCAATCCCTTCTTCGCTCCCAATGCCGCCATCGTGCCGCAACTCGAGGCCTACATGGACGAGCTGCGCAAGTCGGGCGATTCAATTGGTGCGCGCATCGATGTGGTCGCCAGCGGCGTGCCCGTGGGGTGGGGCGAGCCGGTCTACGGCCGCCTGGACGCCGACATCGCCTATGCGATGATGGGCATCAATGCCGTCAAGGGCGTCGAGATTGGTGCTGGCTTTGCCTCAGTCGCCCAGCGTGGCACCGAGCACGGTGACGAGATGACGCCCGAGGGCTTCCTGTCCAACCACGCCGGCGGCGTGCTGGGGGGCATCTCCACCGGCCAGGACGTCATCGCCAGCATCGCGATCAAGCCGACCTCGAGCATCCGCCTCGACCGCCGCTCCATCGACCGCGCCGGCAACCCGGTCATCGTCAATACGCACGGGCGCCACGATCCCTGTGTCGGTATCCGCGCCACGCCGATCGCCGAGTCGATGCTCGCGCTGGTTCTGATCGACCACGCGCTGCGCCACCGCGCGCAGTGCGGCGACGTCAGTACCGACACGCCGCGGATTGCCGCACTCGCGCCCCAGGGGCACCAGCGCCTGCCTTCGCCGCGCTGACGCGCGGCTGTTGCGGACTTCGTCGGCATGGTCCCTTACTGGCGCCTGTCCGCCTACTATTTCTTCTACTTCGCCTTCGTCGGCGCGTTCTCGCCTTACTTCACGCTCTACCTGCAGTCGGTCAGCCTGTCGGCCACGGACATCGCCATCCTGATGTCGCTGACGCAGCTGATGCGGGTGCTGGCGCCGAACCTGTGGGGCTGGCTCGCCGAAAAGCTTGGCGCACGCGTTGCCATCGTGCGCCTGTCGGCGATCGCGGCACTGGCGGGGTTCGCTGGCTTCTTCCTCACCACCGAGTTCACCGGCCTGTTCGCGGCCATGGCGCTGATGGCCTTCTTCTGGAGCGCGGCGCTGCCGCTGGTGGAGGGCCTGACCTTCTCCCACCTCGGGACGGCCGCGCACCGCTATGGCAGCATCCGTGTGTGGGGATCGGTCGGCTTCATCGCAGCCGTGCTCGGGCTCGGCTACCTGCTCGACCATCTGCCGATCGATGCCGTGCTGTGGGTGACCGCAGCCATCCTCGCCGGCATCCTCGTGTGCGCTTTGGTGGTGCCGGAGGCTGCGCGCGCTCCCGAGCCGCGCGCGGCGGCCAGCATGGGCGAGACCCTGCGCCGGCCCGAGGTGCGTGCGCTGCTCGGCGCCTGTTTCCTGATGTCCGCTGCGCACGGCGCGCTCTACGTGTTCTACTCGATCTTCCTGGTCGAGCATGGCTATGACACATCCCTGGTGGGCTGGATGTGGACGCTGGGTGTGCTTGCCGAAATTGTCGTCTTCATGCTGATGCCGCGTCTGGTGCGCTACGTCCGGCTGCGAACGATCCTGCTCTTTGCCTTTGCCTGTGCGGTGCTGCGCTTTGCGATGATCGGCTGGGGGGCGGACAGCCTCGCTCTGCTGGTACTCGCCCAGCTGTTGCACGGTGCCACCTTCGGCGCCTACCACGCGGCAGCGATCGCCGTGGTGAACCTCTGGTTCCCGGGACGGCTCCAATCGCGTGGGCAGGCCTTGTACGGCAGCATCTCCTTCGGTGCCGGCGGCATGCTCGGTGGCCTGCTGAGCGGTTACACCTGGGAAACGCTGGGTGCGGCCTGGACCTATACGATGGGCTCGGTGTTCGCGTTGGCTGGCCTGGTCTGGCTGCTGGCTGGCTGGCGGGTAGCTGCCGATGCGGACGAAGGACGAGCGGGTTGAGGAGCTTGGAACGATGAAGGGACTTGTGAGGGGCGTTTTGCCCGTGGTCATCGTGGCGACGATGACGGTTGCGTGTCAGACGGTGCAAACCACGGGCGGCGGCGCCGTGGGTGTGCAACGCTCGCAAATGATGATGGTGTCCGCCAAGGAGGTCGAGCAGGCTTCGCGGCAGCAGTACCAGCAGATGCTTGCCGAGGCGAGGCAGAAGAATGCGCTCAATCGTGATCCGGCCATGGTCCAGCGCGTGCGCACCATCGTCGCACGACTGACTGCGCAGACGGGCGTATTCCGCGCCGATGCGCCGGCGTGGCAGTGGGAGGTGAATGTGTTCTCCTCCAACGAGCTCAACGCCTGGTGCATGGCGGGCGGCAAGATGGCCATCTACACCGGTTTGATCGAGCGCTTGAGGCTGACTGATGACGAGATCGCCGCCGTGATGGGGCACGAGATCGCGCATGCGCTGCGCGAGCATTCCCGCGAGCAGGTGTCGAAATCGATGGCCACCGGGCTGGGGGTCTCAGTGGCTGGTGCCCTGCTTGGCGTCGGCCAGGTTGGGCAGGATCTGATGAGCACGGTGGCAAAAGTGACCTTCGAGCTCCCCAACTCTCGCGAGCATGAGATCGAGGCCGACCGAATCGGCGTCGAGCTTGCCGCGCGCGCGGGCTACGACCCGCGTGCCGCGGTGAGCTTGTGGAACAAGATGTCGACCCAGTCGGCTGGGGCGCCGCCGCAGTGGTTGTCGACCCACCCCTCGCACGCCAGTCGCCAGCGCGACCTGGCTGAGTACGCCGCCCGCGTCATGCCGCTGTACCAGGCTGCGCGGCGCTGAGCCCGATGGCGCTGAGTCGGGCGGCTGTTCAGTCTCGCAGCCTTTGTGAAATAATCGATATTTTTCTTGACGCGGAATCCCCGGGATGCAAGCTCAAACCTTGTACGAAAAGCTCTGGTCCAGTCACGTCGTCCATCAGGAGGCTGACGGTACGGCGCTGATCTACATCGATCGCCACCTTGTCCATGAGGTGACCAGCCCGCAGGCTTTCGAAGGCCTCAAGCTGGCCGGGCGCACGCCATGGCGGATCAGCTCGATCGTGGCCACGGCGGACCACAACACGCCGACCGACCATTGGGATCTGGGCATCCAGGATCCGGTGTCGCGCCAGCAGGTCGAGACGCTCGATGCCAACATTCGCGAGGTGGGCTCGCTTGCCTACTTCCCATTCAAGGACGAGCGCCAGGGCATCGTGCACGTGATCGGGCCCGAGAACGGCGCTACGCTGCCTGGCATGACCGTGGTGTGCGGCGACTCGCACACCTCCACGCATGGCGCTTTCGGCTGTCTGGCGCACGGCATCGGCACCTCCGAGGTCGAGCATGTCATGGCCACCCAATGCCTGCTGCAGAAGAAGTCGAAGACCATGCTGGTCAGGGTCGACGGCCAACTTGGCGCCGGTGTCACGGCCAAGGACGTGGTGCTCGCCATCATCGGCAAGATCGGCACGGCCGGTGGCACCGGCTACGCGATGGAGTTCGGCGGCAGTGCGATTCGTGCGCTGTCGATGGAAGGCCGCATGACGATCTGCAACATGGCGATCGAGGCGGGCGCGCGCGCCGGCATGGTCGGCGTGGACGAAACCACCATCGACTACCTCAAGGACCGTCCGTTCTCGCCCAAGGGCGAGGCCTGGGACAAGGCGGTCGATTACTGGCGCAGTCTGCACAGCGACGAGGGCGCGGAGTTCGACAAGGTCGTCGAGCTCAAGGCCGAGGACATCCTGCCGCAGGTGACCTGGGGTACCTCGCCCGAGATGGTCACCACAGTCGATGGCTGCGTGCCGGATCCCGCTGCGGTTGCAGACCCCGTACGCCGCGAGGGTGTCGAGCGCGCGCTCAAGTACATGGGGCTGGAGGCCAACACCCCGATCACCGAGATCAAGGTCGACCAGGTCTTCATCGGCTCTTGCACCAATTCGCGCATCGAGGATCTGCGCGAGGCCGCTGCGGTTGCCAAGGGGCGCACGAAGGCCGCCAACGTCAAGCGCGTGCTGGTGGTGCCGGGCTCCGGTCTGGTCAAGCGTCAGGCCGAAGCCGAGGGTTTGCACGAGGTCTTCCTCGCCGCTGGTTTCGAGTGGCGCGAGCCGGGCTGTTCGATGTGCCTGGCGATGAACGCCGACCGCCTCGAGCCGGGCGAGCGTTGTGCCTCGACCTCGAACCGTAACTTCGAGGGCCGCCAGGGCGCAGGCGGGCGCACCCATCTCGTGAGCCCGGCCATGGCCGCTGCCGCCGCGGTGACCGGCCACTTCACCGACGTGCGCACGCTCGCCTGAGCGCGCGCTTCCCGAGGAGCGTTTCCGATGAAGAGAACCATCGCAAGCCTCTGCGCCGCCGTGTTCGCCGTGCTTGCGCTCGGCGCCTGCAACACCGTGCAGGGCATCGGCAAGGACATCGAAAAGGGTGGCGAGGCCATCCAGAGGGCAGTCAAATAATGAAGCCGTTTACCACGCTCGACGGTCTGGTTGCGCCGCTCGACCGCGCCAACGTCGACACCGACGCGATCATCCCCAAGCAGTTCCTGAAGTCGATCAAGCGCAGCGGCTTCGGCCCCAACGCTTTCGACGAGTGGCGCTATCTCGATGTCGGCCAGCCCGGCCAGGACAACAGCAAGCGCCCGCTCAACCCCGACTTCGTGCTCAACCAGGCGCGTTACACGGGCGCGCAGATCCTGCTCACGCGCGACAATTTCGGTTGCGGCAGTTCGCGCGAGCACGCCCCCTGGGCGCTCGAGGACTATGGCTTCCGCGTCCTGATCGGGCCGAGCTTCGCGGACATCTTCTTCAACAACAGCTTCAAGAACGGCCTGCTGCCGATCAAACTCGACGCCGCCGAGGTCGACGAGCTGTTCCGCCAGTGCGAGGCCGCTGAAGGGTATCGTCTTCGTGTCGATCTGGCCGCCCAGACGATCACCCGCCCGGATGGCAAGTCGATCGCCTTCGACATCGACCCCTTCCGCAAGGAATGCCTGCTCAACGGCTGGGACGACATCGGTCTGACCCTGCGTCATGCCGACAAGATCCGCGCCTTCGAAGACAAGCGCCGTACCGAACATCCCTATTACTTTGCCTGAGCGTGCGGCTTCGAAGCTGCAGCGCTTAGTGAAACCAAGGAAAACACTTCGATGAAGATTTGCGTGCTGCCGGGTGACGGCATCGGTCCCGAAATCATGGCGCAGGCCGTGCGCGTGCTGAAGGCGCTCGATCTCAAGATGGAGATGGAAGAGGCGCTGATCGGCGGTTGCGCGGTCGATGCCACCGGAAACCCCTATCCGGAAGCCACGCAAAAGCTCGCGCGCGCGGCCGATGCGCTGCTGCTCGGAGCAGTCGGTGGTCCGAAGTGGGATACGCTGCCGCGCGACCAGCGCCCGGAGCGCGGCCTGCTGGGCATCCGCAAGGACCTCGGGCTGTTCGCCAACCTGCGCCCGGCGATTCTGTACCCCGAACTCGCCAACGCCTCCTCGCTCAAGCCCGAGATCGTCGCTGGCCTGGACATCCTGATCGTGCGCGAGCTGACGGGCGACATCTACTTCGGTCAGCCGCGCGGCATCGAGGTGCGCGAGGTCGAGGGCACGCAGCAGCGCGTAGGCTGGAACACCATGATCTATGCCGAGTACGAGATCCGCCGCATCCTCAAGGTGGCCTTCGAGGCGGCGCAGAAGCGTGGCAAGCGCCTGTGCTCTGTCGACAAGATGAATGTGCTCGAGACGACACAGCTGTGGCGCGATATCGCCGAGGAGCTCGCCAAGGACTACCCGGACGTCGAGCTCAGCCACATGCTGGTCGACAACGCTGCCATGCAGCTCGTGCGTGCGCCCAAGCAATTCGACGTGATGGTCACCGGCAACATGTTCGGCGACATCCTGTCGGATGAAGCCTCGATGCTCACCGGCTCGATCGGCATGCTGCCCTCCGCCTCGCTCGACGCCAACAACAAGGGCCTGTACGAACCCTCGCACGGTTCCGCGCCGGATATCGCCGGCAAGGACCTTGCCAACCCGCTCGCCACCATCCTGTCGGCGGCGATGATGCTGCGCTATACCTTCAATCAGGAGGAGTCTGCCCGGCGAGTCGAGAGTGCGGTCAAGAAGGTGCTCGCCCAAGGTTATCGTACCGGCGACATCCATGAACCGGGTACGAAGCGGGTCGGCACGCGCGAGATGGGCGACGCGGTGCTCGCTGCGCTGTAAGCTGTTGCTTCGCGGTTGGATTTCAGAAAACGTCTTAGCTGAGAGTGATGAACATGAATCGAGTTGGTCTGGTTGGCTGGCGCGGCATGGTGGGTTCCGTGCTGATGCAGCGCATGGTGGAAGAGGGCGACTTCGCCTTCATCGAGCCGGTTTATTTCTCCACCTCCAACGCTGGCGGCAAGGCGCCGTCCTTCGGCGGCAAGGAGGCGGCTGCGCCGCTGCAGGACGCGACCGACATCGACGCGCTCAAGGCCTGCGACATCGTGATCACCTGCCAGGGCGGCGATTACACCAAGGACGTTTTCCCCAGGCTGCGCGCCACGGGCTGGAATGGCCACTGGATCGATGCGGCCTCCGCGCTGCGCATGAATGACGACGCGGTGATCATTCTCGACCCGGTCAACCGCAACGTCATCGATGCTGCACTTGCCAAGGGCGGGCGCAACTGGATCGGCGGCAACTGCACCGTATCGTTGATGCTGATGGGCCTGGGCGGCCTGTTCAAGCATGGTCTGGTGGAGTGGATCTCGGCGATGACCTACCAGGCGGCCTCGGGTGCCGGCGCGCAGAACATGCGCGAACTCATCAGCCAGATGGGCACCATTCATGACTCGGTCAAGGATCTGCTCGCCGATCCGGCCTCGGCCATCCTCGAGATCGACCGCAAGGTCGCCGAGACCATGCGCTCGGACGCTTTCCCCAAGAAGAACTTCCGCAATACCCCGCTCGCCGGTAGCCTGATCCCCTGGATCGATGTACCGGTCGAGCATGGCCAGAGCAAGGAAGAGTGGAAGGGCGGCGCCGAGTGCAACAAGATCCTGGGCAATCCGGCCTTCCGCAGCCCGGGCTCGATCCCGATCGACGGCCTGTGCGTGCGCATCGGCGCGATGCGCTGCCATTCGCAGGCACTGACCATCAAGCTCAAGAAGGACGTGCCGCTCGACGAGATTACCGACATCATCGCGGGTGCCAACCCGTGGGTGAAGGTGGTGCCCAACGATCGCGAGACCACCGAGCGCGAGCTCACCCCGACCGCCGTCACCGGTACGCTGGGCATTCCGGTCGGCCGCCTGCACAAGATGGCGATGGGGCCGGAGTACCTTGGCGCCTTCACTGTTGGCGACCAGTTGCTGTGGGGCGCGGCAGAGCCGCTGCGCCGCATGCTGCGCATCCTGCTCGAGCGTTAAGATTTGCTCGTCAGTGACGTTAAGAAAGGGGGCGCTTGCCCCCTTTTTGTTTGTGAGGGGGCGCGGGAATTAGGTATTCGGTCACGTCTGTTTCGTCGAAGTGCGGCCCCGGCATGCGGGAAGTCGCGGAAAATGCTAAATTCCTAGGCAATTCCATGGCGCTATTGACCGTCGACTTCAGCTTCGGGGGAAACGCGGTTTGAAACACACTATGACAAAGTCGCTCAGGGCGTCCCTGATTGCCCTCTCGATCGCAGCCATGCCGTTTGCCGCCCAGGCTGCGGGGCTTGGGCAAATCAACGTGTACAGCGGCCTAGGGCAGCCGCTACGGGCTGAGATCCAGGTCAGCGCGACTGCAGAGGAGTTGCAGACCCTCAATGCACGTATCGCTTCAGCCGATGCGTTCCGCCAGGCCAATCTGACCTATGGCAGTGCGGTGAGCGCGATTCGTGTCAGTGTCGATACGCGGGGCGGGCGGCCGGTGCTGCGACTGACCAGTGATCGGCCGGTCAACGACCCATTCGTGGATCTGCTGGTCGAGCTCGACTGGGGGGGCGGGCGGCTCGTACGCGAGTACACCTTCCTGCTCGATCCGGTCGATATCGCTGCGCCGCGCCCGTTGGCGGCGAGCGTGGACACGCCGGCAGCAGCGCCGGTGCCGCGCCCGCAAGCAGCCCCAGCACCTGCTCAAAGGGCGGCTGCGGTACGCGCGCCTTCCGGTACCTATACCGTGCGCCGCGGCGACACGATGCACCGTATCGCGACCGCTCACGCCCAGCCGGGATCGACGCTGGACCAGATGCTCGTTGCCTTGCTGCGTGCCAATCCCCAGGCCTTCGATGACGGCAACATCAACCGCCTGCGCAGCGGTGCCGTGCTGACCCTGCCGGGGGCGGATGCGGTGCGCGCGATCGACGCTGCCGAGGCAAGGCGCGAGATCCGTGCCCAGTCCGCCGATTTCGAGGCCTACCGGCGCGGACTTGCGCGCTCGGCCGCCCAGCAGGCGCCCGTGACGGCTCGTACCGAACAAGAGAGCGTGGGCCGGATCACGCCGCGCGTGGAGGAGGCAGCCCGGGTCGAGCAGGCTGGCGACCAGGTGCGTGTGTCGCGGACGCAGACCGGTGGTGGAGACAGTGACGCCCAGGCCCGCCTGTCTGCGCTCGAGGAAGAGCTCGGGTCTCGCGAGCGTGCGCTGGAGGAGGCAAATCAGCGGCTGGCGCAACTGGAGAAGAGTATTCGCGATCTGCAGCAGCTGCTCGAACTGCAGAGCGGTACGATGGGGCAGCTGCAGCAGCAGGCCGAGGCTGCGCCCGCGGCCGAGTCGGCGACTGCGCCGGGTGCCGTCACCGAGACCTTGCCGGCAACCGTCCAGGACGAAGCCGAGGCGAAGGGCGAGACTGCGCCTGTGAGCGACGAGGAAGGGGCTGCGCCCGCCGAGCCGGTGGCGCAGGAGGCGGCACCCGCACCCGCGCCTGCACCCGCAGCCGCACCCGCAGCCGCACCCGCAGCCGTCTCGGACCAGCCCGACCAGGCGCCGGTCTCCGCGCCGGCCGCAGCCGAACGCCCCGCACCCGCCGTCGCGCCGGCAGCGCCTGCGCCGCAGCCCAGTCTTGTCGACAGCCTGATGGCTGATCCCGCGGTGCTCGCAGGGGGTGGTGGCGTACTCGCACTGTTGCTGGCGCTGCTCGGCTTGAAGCTTCGTCAGCGACGCAAGGAGGCGGAAATCCAGGCTGCTTCCTCGGCGCTCGACGCCGATGCCCTGGGTGGCAACAGCCAGGCCGTCTTCGGTAGCGGCGGGCAGAGCGTGGATACGGGTGCCACGAGCATCATGCACACGGATTTCAGCCAATCCGGACTATCCGCGATCGACGCCGACGAGGGGGTCGATCCAGTGGCGGAGGCTGACGTCTACATGGCCTACGGTCGCGATGCTCAGGCGGAGGAGATTCTGCTTGACGCGCTCAAGGCCGATCCGGGTCGCACGGCGATTCATCTCAAGCTGTTGGAGATCTACGCGCAGCGACGCAGCGCGCGCCAGTTCGAGACCGTGGCGACCGAGCTGTACGCGCAGAGCGCTGGCAACGGCCGCGATTGGGAGAAGGCCGCGGCGATGGGGCGCAAGCTCGATCCCGATAATCCGCTTTACGCTGCCGCAGCGGCACCGGCAGCAGCGTCGGCACCTGCACCTGCGACGGCGCTGGATGATGCGCCTACTCAGCAGGGCGGTGCGCGCGCCCCGGTCGATCAGGGTGTCGCGCTGGCAGCAGCCGGAGCGGCTCTGGCGACGGCTGCGGTCAAGGCAGAAGAGGTACCGTCTGCCGCTGCTGGCGATCAGCAGGAGCAGGCCGCGCAGGAGTTGTCCGCGCTCGATTTCACCATCTCGTCTCCAGTTGAGCCCAGTCAGTCCCAGCTGCGCGACACCTGGACGGTTCCGGGCGACTTGAGTCGTCTCACCAACGCCGAAGGTGAGCTGCCCGACACCCTGCCGCCGCAAGCCTCCGTCGAGGAGGATCAGGCCGCGCTCCAGATCGACGATGAGGTGATCGATTTCGAACTCGATCTTGACGAGGTGCAGGACGTCGCTTCGCTCGATCTGGCGGTGTCCGGTGAGCCTGCGGCCGAGGCTGCGGCGGTCGAGGCTCGCCAGGAGGAGGACGGTGGGCTGGTGTTCGACTTGGACATCGGCGATTTTGAAGTGCCTGCAGCGGCAGCCGAGCCGCCCGCTGGTGCTGCTGAGGCGCTTGAGGTGGAGGAGGCGCCCGAGCTTGGCGATCTCCCCGAGCCGACTGCCAGCGATGCCACTGCGACCCAGTTCGAGAGCACCGATGGCTTGGTCAGCGGGCTCGAGTTCGAGTTGCCTGACATGGAGTCCGAGCCGCCCGCATCCGGCTTGCTCGACCTGAACGCCACCGTCGTCGCTTCTAGCCTCCCGGCATCCGGTGACGGCGATGAGGCGTTCCCGGCGGATGCCGAGGGTGTCTCGAGTGTCGAGGGGCGCGAGGTGCAGGGCGACGAGCGCATCGTCGATCTCGAGAAGACGAGTTTCGACAGCAGCCTGCTCGAGTTCGACTTCGATATCGATACGCCTTCTGCAACCGATATCCCGGCAACCATGGGGCCAGCTGGGCTGGACCTGACCTCGATCGACCTCGATCTGGAGAATTTCGACGATCAGGGTGTGCCGGAGATGACAGCGGTACCTTTCGAGGCAGAATCCACCGACATCGGCCAACCGCGCCCGCAGGCGGTCGATGACGAACCGCTGCCCGAGGTCGTCGAGGCGGCGGCTGATGAAGCCGACAACGAGGAGGCCGAGACCAAGCTTGAGCTCGCGCGTGCCTACGAAGAGATGGGCGACAACGAAGGCGCGCTCGAACTGCTCCAGGAGGTGCTCGGCGAGGGGTCGTCCAGGCAACAGCGGACGGCGCAGGAGATGATCGCCCGCCTCGGCTGAGGCTGGCCATGTCACGGGCCGCTGCGGGCCAGCCTGCAGCGGCCCGGTTCGTTCACGAAGATGCATTCAGGCCTGATCCTTCTTCTCTGGCTGGCCGCGGTTGCTTCGGTGCAGTTGTTGCCGATATCCGCGCTCGGCGTTGCCGTCCTTGCCTGTGCGTGCGCCGCACTGCTGTGGGCGCGCGTGCGTGCATGGAGGCTGGTGCGGCGTGTCCGCATCCTGCTCCTCGCCATCGTGGTCCTGTTTGCCTGGTTCACCCCAGGGGAGGCCTTGTGGGTCGACTGGCCGAGACTGGGGCCCAGCCGTGAAGGGGCGATGCTCGCCTTGCTTCATGCGGGGCGCCTGCTCGCAGTCGTGTGTGCGGTCGCGTTGCTGCTCGAGCGGTTGCCGATCGAGCGCCTGGTCAGTGGCCTGCATGCGCTTGCCTCGCCCCTGCGTGTGCTCGGCGTGCCGCCCGAGCGGCTCGCCTTGCGGCTGCTGCTCGTCCTGCGCCTGGTCGAGGCGAGTCCGCGCGGCACTCAGCACGGTGACTGGAGGCACTGGCTGGAAGACGAGTGCGAGCGTGGGCGAGCGGATACGACTGGGCGTGACGAGGGCGGAGGCGACGGCGAATCGGTGCGTATCCTCCGAGAACGCCTGGGGTTGGTCGATGGCTTGGTTGCGATCGCTGTGTTCGCGGCGCTGATCTGGTGGAGTGTGGCATGAAGCGAATTGCGCTCGGCGTGGAGTACGCCGGCGATGCCTTCTGTGGTTGGCAGAGTCAGGCGCACGGGCGTACCGTGCAGGACGTGCTGGAGTCTGCGCTTGGCCAGATTGCGGCGCAGCGGGTGCGGCTGCACTGTGCCGGCCGTACCGATACCGGGGTGCACGCCAGCGTGCAGGTTGCGCATTTCGACACCGATGCGCATCGTCCGGCGAGCGCTTGGGTCCGCGGCGTCAATGCCTTGCTGCCAGCGGCGGTGGTGGTGCGCTGGGCAGTGGAGGTCGACGACACCTTTCATGCGCGCTTTCTCGCCACCGACCGGCGCTATCGTTACATCCTGCACAACACGCCAACGCGCCCGGCGCTGCTTGCGGGCAGGGTAGGCTGGTTCCACCTGCCGCTTGATGAGGCTCGTATGGCCGCCGCCGCGGAGTGCCTGGTGGGCGTGCATGATTTCAGCGCTTTCCGCGCCGCCGGCTGCCAGGCGAAGACGCCCGTGCGGCTGATGCATGAGGCGGCGGTTTCCCGGCAAGGCGATTACCTGCTGTTCGATTTTCGTGCCAATGGCTTCCTGCACCATATGATCCGCAATCTTGTCGGTGCGCTTGTGTACGTTGGCAAGGGGCGCTATCCCGTGCCCTGGATGCGTGAGTTGCTCGAGTCCTGCGATCGTTGCGGGGCTGCGCCCACCTTTGCGCCTGACGGGCTTTACCTGTGCGGCGTGAGCTACCCGTCGCGCTGGCCGCTGCCGGACGATGGGCGTATCATCGCGCTGCCCCAGCTACCCCTCGCCTGAATGCCCCGTACCCGAATCAAGATCTGCGGCCTGACAAGGCCGGAAGACGTGCGCGCCGCCGTCGACGCGGGGGCTGACGCCATCGGCTTCGTGTTCTATCCGCCCAGTCCGCGTGCAGTCGGCATCGAACAGGCGGCCGAACTGGTTGCCCTGTTGCCGCCCTTCGTGAGTTCCGTCGGTCTGTTCGTCAATGCAGCGGCGGCGGACGTCGAAGCCGTGCTGGCGCGCGTGCCTTTGCAGTTGCTGCAGTTCCATGGCGATGAGGCGCAGGCCGAGTGCGCGCGTTTCGGGCGGGCCTGGATCAAGGCCGCGCGGATGCGCCCCGGGGTCGATCTGGTAGAATTCTCAGCTTCGTATCCCGGCACCAGCGGTATTCTGGTCGACGCGTTCGTCGATGGCTATGGTGGCGGCGGGAAGACTTTCGACTGGTCGCTGATCCCTCCCGGGTTCGGCGGCCGGCTTGTGCTGTCCGGCGGTCTGGATGCGGACAACGTCGGCGACGCGGTGCGCAGACTGCGCCCGTGGGCGGTCGATGTGTCGAGCGGGGTCGAGAGTGAAAAGGGAATCAAGGATGCGGCGAAGATCGCTGCCTTCATAGCCGGAGTTCGACATGCAGATGGCTGACACGCCTTACCAGTTTCCCGACGCGAGCGGGCATTTCGGCCCGTACGGGGGCGTCTTCGTTTCCGAAACGCTGATGCCCGCACTGGCCGAGCTGCGCGAAGCCTACGCAGCCTGCCAGGCCGATCCGGAATTCATCGCCGAGTTCGAATACGAACTCAAGCACTACGTCGGTCGTCCGAGTCCGATCTACCACGCCAAGCGCTGGTCGGGTCTGCTCGGTGGCGCACAGATCTACCTCAAGCGCGAGGACCTCAACCATACCGGCGCGCACAAGGTGAACAACTGCATCGGCCAGGCCCTGGTGGCCCGCCGCATGGGCAAGCCGCGCGTGATCGCCGAGACCGGCGCAGGCCAGCACGGCGTCGCCACCGCCACCGTGGCCGCGCGCTACGGCATGGAGTGTGTGGTGTACATGGGCGCCGAGGACGTCAAGCGCCAGGCGGCCAACGTCTATCGCATGAAGCTGCTCGGTGCCACCGTGGTGCCGGTCGAGTCCGGCTCGAAGACCCTCAAGGATGCGCTCAACGAGGCCATGCGCGACTGGGTCACCAACGTCGCCGACACGTTCTACATCATCGGCACGGTTGCGGGGCCGCATCCGTATCCGATGATGGTGCGCGACTTCCAGTCGGTGATCGGCAAGGAGTGTATCGAGCAGATGCCGGAGATGGCGGGGCGCCAGCCCGACTACGTCATCGCCTGCGTCGGTGGCGGCTCGAACGCGATGGGCATCTTCCATCCTTACCTCGACGTCCCCGGCGTCAAGCTCGTGGGTGTCGAGGCGGCGGGCGACGGTCTCGACAGTGGTCGCCACTCGGCCTCGCTCACGGCTGGTCGGCCGGGTGTGCTGCACGGCAATCGTACCTACCTGCTGCAGGACGAGGACGGACAGATCATCGAGACGCACTCGGTGTCGGCAGGGCTCGACTATCCTGGTGTCGGTCCTGAGCATGCCTGGCTCAAGGACAGTGCCCGTGCCGCCTATGTCGGCATCACCGACAACGAGGCACTCAAGGCCTTTCACGATCTTTGCCGGCTCGAGGGCATCATTCCCGCGCTCGAGTCCTCGCATGCGCTGGCTTATGCCGCGAAGCTGGCGCCGACCCTGCCCAAGGACCGGGTCCTGCTCGTCAATCTGTCCGGCCGTGGCGACAAGGACATGCACACCGTCGCCGAGCGTTCCGGTATCGAGTTCTGAACCAACGCGGGCCGCCATGGTGGCCCGCTGTGTGATCGAGACATGTCAAGAATCCAGACCGTATTCCAGCGCCTGCAGGCCGAAGGCCGCAAGGCGCTGATCCCCTTCGTCACTGCCGGCTTCCCGAGTCCTGAGTTGAGCCTGCCGCTGATGCAGGCCCTCGTCGACGGGGGCGCCGACATCATCGAGCTGGGCGTTCCGTTCTCCGACCCCATGGCCGATGGCCCGACCATCCAGCGCGCATCCGAGCGTGCCTTGGCTCAGGGCATGAGCCTGCGCAAGGTGCTCGAGATCGTACGGGCGTTCCGCGCAACCGATGCCGCCACGCCGGTGGTGCTCATGGGTTATGCAAATCCGATCGAGGCCATGGGGGCCGAGCGCTTCGTCAGTGCCGCGGCCGAAGCCGGGGTCGATGGCGTGCTGGTGGTCGACTACCCGCCAGAAGAGTGCGTCGGTTTTGCCGCCACGGCCAAGGCCGGTGGCCTCGATCCGATCTTCCTGCTCGCGCCGACCTCGTCCGAGCAGCGCTATGCGGACGTCGCGTCTGCCGGCAGCGGCTACATCTACTACGTTTCGCTCAAGGGCGTCACCGGTAGCGCAAAGCTGGACGTCGAGGAGGTTGCGCGCCGCATTCCGGACATCCGCGCGGCCGTCGGCATGCCGGTGGGCGTCGGTTTCGGCATCCGCGATGCGGAGAGTGCGCGCGCGGTTGGTGCAGTGGCCGACGCGGTGGTGATCGGCAGCCGCATCATCGAAGAGATCGAGAACAACCCTGGCGAGGAGGTTGCACGCGTTGCCGCCTTCATGCGCGACATCCGCTGCGCGCTTGACGACCTCGCCACCGGTAAAGGAGTGACTCAATGAGTTGGTTGCAAAAGCTGCTGCCGCCCAAGATCAAGCGCGGCGAGGTGTCCGCGCGCAGCAAGTCGATTCCCGAGGGTTTGTGGAGCAAGTGCGAAGGCTGCGAGTCGGTGCTTTACCGTTCGGACCTCGACAGCAGCCTGGGCGTTTGCCCCAAGTGCGGGCATCACCATCGCCTGCGCGCGCGCAGGCGCCTCGACGTGCTGCTCGACGCCGAGGGGCGGGTCGAGATCGGTGCCGAGGTGACGCCGGTCGATGCGCTCAAGTTCAAGGATTCGCGCAAGTATCCGGAGCGCTTGTCGACCGCGACCGCCGACACAGGCGAAGCAGACGCGATGGTGGTGATGCAGGGCGCAATCAAGAGCCTGCCGGTGGTCGTGGCCTGCTTCGAATTCGAGTTCCTGGGCGGCTCGATGGGTTCGGTCGTGGGTGAGCGCTTCGTGCGCGGCGCCAAGCGTGCCTACGAGCAGCGCATCCCCTTCATCTGCATTACCGCCTCGGGTGGTGCTCGCATGCAGGAGGGGTTGCTGTCGCTGATGCAGATGGCCAAGACCACGGCTGCGATCACGCGTCTTGCCGAGCGCAGGCTGCCCTTCGTCACCGTGCTGACGGACCCCACCATGGGGGGCGTGTCCGCCAGTTTTGCCTTCATGGGCGACGTGGTGATCGCAGAGCCGAACGCGCTCATCGGTTTTGCCGGCCCGCGCGTCATCGAGCAGACGGTGCGCGAGAAGCTGCCAGAAGGCTTCCAGCGCGCCGAGTTCCTGCTCGACAAAGGGGCGATCGACCTGATCGTGGATCGACGCGAGATGCGCGACGAGATCGCAGGCGTGCTTGCCATGCTGACGCGCCAGCCTGCGGACGCGGTTTCGGCGTGAGGCCTGCGGTGGTTGCGGATCCGGGGCTGCCAGCCAGCCTCGAGGGCTGGCTGGCCTTGCTCGAGCAGCGCCATGGGCAACGCATCGAGCTCGGTCTCGAGCGTGTGCGCAAGGTCCAGCAGGCGATGGCTGCAGGCAGCGAGGCCTTGGTCATCACCGTCGGCGGTACCAACGGCAAGGGCTCGTGCTGTGCGATGCTCGAGGGCATTCTGCTGGCGGCAGGTTATCGCGTCGGTTGCTACACATCGCCCCACCTGTTGCGCTACAACGAGCGTGTTCGCATCGACGGCAGGGATGTCGACGACGAGCGCCTGGTGCAAGGCTTTGCCGCCGTCGAGGCGGTGCGCGGCGACACGCCGCTGACCTATTTCGAGCATGGCACGCTTGCGGCGTGGTCGGTGCTGGCGGGCGAAGGGCTCGATGTAATCGTCCTGGAGGTCGGTCTGGGTGGCCGGCTCGATGCGGTCAACCTTTTCGATTCCGACTGCGCGATCGTGACCAGCGTGGCAATGGACCACATGGAGTTCCTCGGCGATTCGCGCGAGGCGATTGGCTACGAGAAGGCGGGTATCTTTCGCACGGGTTGTCCGGCCGTGTGCGGAGACCCCCAGCCACCTGCGACCTTGGTGGACCATGCTGCGGCCATTGGGGCAGAGCTGTGGATCAGCGGCCGGGATTTCGGTTTTGGTGGTGACCGCCAGCAGTGGGGCTACTGGCGGTACGAGCGGCCGCGTGCCCAGGGCGGTCTCGTAAAGCGTGGCGGGCTGGCATATCCGGCCTTGCGCGGTGCCAACCAGTTGCTCAACGCCTCTGCGGTCATCACCGCGCTCGAGTTGTTGCGTGCGCGGCTGCCCGTGTCCATGCAGCATGTGCGTCAGGGACTGATGCTGGTCGAGGTGCCCGGGCGCTTTCAGGTGCTGCCGGGGCGCCCGGCGGTGGTGCTCGACGTCGCGCACAATCCGCAGGCAGCGGGTGTGCTGGCCGAGAACCTCGGCAGCATGGGTTTCTTTCCGGAAACATGGGCCGTGCTCGGCATGTTGGCAGACAAGGACGTCGAGGGGGTGGTCGAGCGTCTGGCTGGGCGCGTCGACCACTGGCTGCTCGCCGACCTGCCCGGCGCGCGCGGCCTTTCGGCACAAGACCTTGCCGCACGTGTGCGCGCGGCTGGCGGTGCGGGCGATATCCGTTGCTACGAACAGCCGGCTGCTGCGTTTGCTGCAGCGCAAGATGCTGCAGCCGAGGGTGATAGAATCGTCGTCTTTGGCTCGTTCCTGACAGTGGCCGATGTGCTTGCGGCGATCAAGGCCGCACGCCAGCGATGAGGTTCTCCCGGTGAGTGACGCTGACAACGTGGATATCAAGAAGCGCGCGCGCCGACGTCTGGTCGGCGCGGTTGCGCTCGCCTTGCTGGCTGCCATCGTGTTGCCCATGATGATGGACCCGGAGCCGCACCCTTCGGTGCAGGACATCCAGATCACGATCCCCGATCGGGCCGCAGCCCCTGCGCTGAAACGGCCGGCTGCTCCCGCGGAGTCTGTGGCGGCCGTGCCACCTGCCGTATCCGAGGATGACGATGTGGCCGCCGATGGCCCGCAGTTGGTTGCGGTCGATCCGGTCGAGCCGCCCCCTGTAGAGAAAACGCCTGCGGCTCCGCCGCCTGCGCCTGCCACGACAGCGCGGCCGCCTGCGGTGGCGCCTCAGGCGCCGCCGGTGCGCCAGGAGGCATCGCCGGCGGCAAAGCCGGCGCCAAGCCGAGCGGCAACCGATGCCGACGAGGAGGCGAGGGTGCGCGCGATCCTTTCGGGCCAGCCCGTGCCGCCACGTGGCGAGGCCTTCGTGATCCAGGTCGGCGCCTTCAGCGATGCCGCCAAGGCTGCCCGCCTTGCCGATGAACTCAAGGCGCAGGGCTTCCAGGCCTTCACCGAGCGCTCGGGCAGCGTGACACGAGTACGCGTCGGCCCGATCACGGGCCGGCAGGCAGCCGACTCGGTGGCCGCGCGCCTGAAGGCGTCGGGCCATCAGGCCGTCCTGCAGCCGCGTTGAGACGCAGCCATGACAGTGTTCGACTACGTCTTCCTGGGTGTGCTCGGCTTTTCGGCTGCGATCGGCATGTGGCGAGGGCTGGTGAGCGAGGTTGTCGCCCTGCTGGCCTGGGTGGCAGCACTTTTTGCGGCCTGGCGCTATAACGAACAGGCAGCGGCGTTCTTCACCGGCATGATCGTGGAGCCGGTGTGGAGGCAGGTTGCGGGCGGCGCGCTGGTGGTGGTTGCAGTGCTGCTGATCGCGGCCTTGCTGCGCTACCTGCTGCGGGAGCTGTTGCGCGCTGCCGGCCTGGGGGCGACGGACCGCTTCTTCGGTGCATTGTTCGGCGTTGCACGCGGGCTTGCGGTCGCGTTCGTCGTCGTCCTGGTCGGCGGTATCGCGGGCGTGGCGCGCGAGCCCTGGTGGTCGCAGGCGCTGTTTTCGGCGCCGATGGAATCGGCCGTGATTGCTGCAAAACCCTGGCTGCCCGACGAGGTGGCCGACAAGATTCGATTCAGATAGGCATACCTCCATGTGTGGAATTCTCGGTGTCGTCGCGACTTCTCCGGTCAACCAGCTTCTTTATGATGGACTGCAGGTCCTGCAGCACCGCGGCCAGGATGCGGCGGGCATTGCTACCTCGGAGGGCGGGCGCTTTCACATGCACAAGGGCTCGGGCCTCGTGCGCGACGTCTTTCGTACGCGCAACATGCGCAACTTGACCGGTAACTGGGGAATCGGCCATGTGCGTTATCCGACCGCGGGCTCGGCCTACAACGCGGCCGAGGCACAGCCTTTCTACGTCAACTCGCCGTTCGGGCTGCTGCTCGCGCACAACGGCAACCTGACCAATGCGGACGAACTCAAGCGCGAGATGTACCTCTCGGACCTGCGCCACATCAACACCAGCAGCGATTCCGAAGTGCTGCTGAATGTGCTGGCACATGAACTGCAGGCAGCCAGCAAGGGGCTCAAGCTCGACGAGGACGCGATCTTCACCGCAGTGGCCGGCGTGCATCGGCGCTGCCGTGGTGCCTATGCGGTCGTTGCCATGATCGCCGGCTACGGGCTGCTGGCGTTCCGCGATCCGTACGGGATCCGACCGCTGGTCATCGGCCGCAACGACACGGCTGCGGGCAGCGAGTGGCTGGTCGCCTCCGAGTCGGTCGCCCTCGATGTGCTGGGCTTCCGCTTGTTGCGTGACGTCGCGCCGGGCGAGGCCGTGCTGGTCGATATCGAGGGGCGCTTCCACAGCCGCCAGTGCGCGGCCAAGACGGTGCACGCGCCATGCATGTTCGAGTTCGTCTACCTGGCGCGACCCGATTCGATCATCGACGGCGTGTCGGTCTATGAGTCGCGCATGAAGATGGGCGAGTTCCTGGCCGACAAGATGAAGCGGACCATGCCCAAGGTGCACATCGACGTGGTGATCCCGATCCCGGACTCGAGCCGGCCGTCGGCCATGCAGATGGCGCATCGCCTGGGCTTGCCCTTCCGCGAGGGTTTCGTCAAGAACCGCTACATCGGGCGCACCTTCATCATGCCGGGCCAGGCGACGCGCAAGAAGTCTGTGCGCCAGAAGCTCAACACGATTCACCAGGAGTTCAAGGGCAAGAGCGTGTTGCTGGTCGACGACTCGATCGTCCGTGGCACCACGAGCAAGGAGATCGTGAATATGGCGCGCGAAGCTGGCGCGACCCAGGTCTACCTCGCGTCTGCGGCGCCTCCCGTGCGCTATGCCAATGTGTATGGGATCGACATGCCCACGCGCGGTGAGCTGATCGCCTCGGATCGCAACGATGAGGAGATTTGCCGCGAGATCGGGGCTGACGGCCTCATCTACCAGGATCTCGACGATCTGAAGGCTTCCGTGCGGGCGCTCAATCCCGCCCTTAGCTTTTTCGAGACGTCCTGTTTCGATGGCAGCTACATTACCGGCGACATCACGGCCGAGTATCTGAACGGCGTCGAGAATCAGCGTAGCGAGCCCGCGGCGGGCAAGGGTGATGCCGGCGACCATGGCGACGACGGCGAGGGCGGCGAGGGCGGCCAGCTCGACCTCAATCTCGCCTCCGCTGGCGACCACTGAGCCTGCTGACGTCCTGCACGCAAGCCTCCTGAACATCCGATTGCAGCGAACATGAGCCTTCCAGATCCGCATTCTCTTCACCCCGACACGCTCGCCGTGCGTTCGGGCATCGAGCGCAGCCAGTTCGGAGAACATGGGGAGGCGATGTACCTGACCTCCAGCTTCGTGTTCGAGAACGCAGCACAGGCGGCGGCGCGCTTCTCGGGTGAGGAGGAGGGCTATGTCTATGCCCGTTTCTCGAACCCGACAGTCAGTGCGCTGCAGACCCGGCTTGCTGCGCTTGAAGGCGCAGAGGGCTGTGTAGCGACTGCCTCCGGAATGTCGGCGATTCTTGCACTCGCAATGGCGACGCTGCAGGCGGGCGACCATGTGGTCGCGTCCAATGGTTTGTTCGGGGCCACGCAGCAGTTGTTCGGCGGCATCCTTTCCAGGTTCGGCATTCAAACGACCTTCGTCCCGACCACCGACCTCGATGCCTGGCGCGATGCCACGCAGCCGAGGACACGGCTGTTCTTTACCGAGACGCCCTCGAATCCGCTGACCGAAGTGATCGATATTGCGGCCGTGGCAGACATCGCACACGAGGCCGGGGCGCTGCTGGCCGTCGATAACTGCTTCTGCTCACCGGCCCTGCAGCGTCCGCTCGACTTGGGTGCGGATGTCGTCGTGCATTCGGCGACGAAGTATCTGGACGGCCAGGGCAGGGTACTGGGCGGGGCCGTGGCGGGCCGCAAGCTCGTTACCGACGAGGTGTTCAAGTTCCTGCGCACAGCCGGGCCGACGCTGTCGCCCTTCAATGCCTGGGTGATCTTCAAGGGTCTTGAAACCTTGCGCGTACGCATGGAGGCGCAGTCGGCGAGCGCGCTGGAGCTGGCGAAATGGCTCGAAGCCCAGCCTGGTGTGGCGCGGGTGTACTACCCTGGCTTGCGCTCTCACCCCCAGCACGAACTGGCAATGCGCCAACAGAAGACGGGTGGAGCAATCGTCAGTTTCGACGTCGAGGGCGGTCGCGATGCCGCCTGGAAGGTGGTCGACTCGACCCGGCTGATCTCGATCACGGCCAATCTGGGCGACACCAAGACCACGATCACGCATCCTGCGACCACCACTCACGGCCGCATCAGCGCCGAGGCGCGAGCCAGCGCGGGGATCGGCGACGGCCTGCTGCGCGTGGCGGTCGGTCTCGAGCACGTCGACGACATCAAGGAAGACCTGGCGCGCGGCCTGGCGCGCTGAGCGCACAGCCGGATTGCTCAGCCGGCGCTTGTGTCGGTGTGGGCGCTGAACCGGCTGCCGTCGAAGGCTAGCCAACAGGCGGCGCCCCGCCAGTCGGAGAGCACGTGGCGCGCGCACTCGCGGCCATCGACCTTCAGCGCGTGGAGGTCCGGGCGGTGGGTGTGGCCGTGAACAAGGATTGGGTAGTCGTGGCTGCGGAGCAGGGCTGCGACCGCCTCCGCGTTGACGTCCATGATCTCCATCGATTTTCCGGCCTTGGCGGTTTCGCTCTTCTGGCGCAGGCTGGCGATGAATGCCTTGCGTGCAGCCAGGGGTTGAGCGAGGAAGCCGGCTTGCCAGGCAGGGTCCCGTACCTGGCGGCGGTAGGCCTGGTAGGCGAGGTCGTCTGTGCACAGGGCGTCGCCGTGTGAGAGCAGGAGCACGGGGGCGTTTGCCGCGTCACCGAAGCGCACGCATGCGGGGTCATCGAGCAGGGTCGCGCCGATCGCGGTCGCAAAGGCCGGGCCGGCAAGCAGGTCGCGGTTGCCGGTCATGAAGTGCACTGCGGTGCCACTGCACGAGAGCGTGCGGATTGCTTCTGCAATGCGCGCATTGAAGGGCGTGGCAAGATCGTCGTCACCCGCCCAGTATTCGAACAGGTCGCCGAGGATGAACAGGCTCGCCGCCTCGCGTGCCGGGCCCTCCAGGAAGGCGAGGAAGGCCTCGACGTTGGCTGGTTCGTCTTCGCTCAGGTGCAGGTCGGAGATGAACAATGCCGGAAGGGCCGCGCGTGCGGCCTCCGGCATCGGCGCGCCAGACCCGTCCGGAACCGCCGGCTGCGGGCTGGCTTGCGAGGCGCTGCGCGTGGTCACGATCAGGCGACTTCGGCGCGCTCGATGACCACGTCCTCCTTGGGCACGTCCTGGTGGAAGCCGCTGGAGCCGGTCTTGACCTTGCGGATCGAGTCGACCACATCCAGGCCCTCGGTGACACGGCCGAACACGCAGTAGCCCCAGCCCTGGGTGTCGGGCGAGCGGTGGTTGAGGAAGTCGTTATCGGCAACGTTGATGAAGAACTGCGCGGTGGCGGAGTGGGGCGCCTGGGTACGCGCCATGGCGATGGTGCCGCGTTCGTTCTTCAGGCCGTTGTCGGCTTCGTTCTTGATCTGTTCGCCGGTGGGCTTCTGGTTCATGCCGGGCTCGAAACCGCCGCCCTGGATCATGAAGCCGTCAATGACCCGGTGGAAGATGGTGTTGTCGTAGTGGCCGGCTTCCACATAGGCGAGGAAGTTGGCGACCGTGACCGGTGCCTTGTCGGCGTCGAGTTCGAGGGTGATGACGCCGTGGTTGGTGTGCAACTTGACTGCCATGTGGTGCTCTCCTGGGGAGGTTGTTGTCGTCCGGGCAGTGCGTGCGCTCGCCCGTCCATTGAAGGGCCCTTCTTACTTGCCGGCCTTGCCTGCCGGAGCGTCGAGCAGGCGGGCGCTTTCCACGATCACGGGCTCGACCGGCACGTTCTGGTGGAAACCGCGGTTCGCGGTCGGGACCTTGGCGATCCTGTCGACCACGTCCATGCCCTTCACCACCTTGCCGAACACGGCGTAGCCCCAGCCGTCGCGCGAAGGGTAGTCGAGGAAGGTGTTGGGGACGAGGTTGATGAAGAACTGTGCCGAGGCCGAGTGCGGGTCGGCGGTGCGCGCCATGGCCAGGGTGCCGGGTTCGTTCCTGAGGCCGTTCTTCGCTTCGTTCTCGATCGGGGCGCGGGTGCTCTTTTGCTTCATGTCGGCGTCGAAGCCACCGCCCTGGACCATGAAGCCATCGATCACACGGTGAAAGATGGTGCCGTTGTAGTGACCGTCCTTGACGTACTGGACGAAGTTCTCTGCCGACTTCGGCGCCTTGTCGGCGAACAGTTCGACCACGATCTCGCCTTGGTTGGTCTTGAGTTCGACCATCGGGTTGGCGGCCAGCGTGCTCAAGGCACTCGCTGCGAGCACTGCAAAGGCGATCAATTGCTTTTTCATGGGGTCTCCGGTGCTTGGCCGCATGGCCACGGGCGTGAAGGCATCTCAGGACTGGCGCAGGCTCTCGCACAGATGTCGCGAACCTTCCTTGCAGGCAGGGATGACGAAAGGGCGAGGTCCGCTGCCGTGGTATATTTGCGCCCTGCCGATGCGGGCCTGGAGCCCGCTGGACGCAAGATTCTAGCAACAAGCCCCACCCCTCACAATCGCGCTCACAGCGTGCTTCATCTTCGGTATTTCCGTCATCCCGATGCTCAACATCTACAACACCCTGTCGCGCAACAAGGAAGTCTTCACGCCCATCGAACCTGGCAAGGTCCGCATGTACGTTTGCGGCATGACGGTGTACGACTTCTGTCACCTCGGGCATGCACGCGTGATGGTGGTGTTCGACATGGTGGCGCGCTGGCTGCGTGCGAGCGGGCTGGACGTCACCTACGTGCGCAACATTACCGACATCGATGACAAGATCATTCGTCGCGCGCAGGAGAATGGCGAGACCATCCGCGCGCTCACCGACCGCTTCATTGCGGCGATGCACGAGGACGCCGATGCGCTGGGCGTGCTGCGCCCCGACCACGAGCCGCGCGCCACCGACTACGTTGCGCAGATGCAGTCGCTGATCTCGCGCCTCGAGCACAAAGGCCTCGCCTACGTCGCAGCCAACCGCGACGTGTGCTACGCGGTGCGCAAGTTCGAGGGCTACGGCAAGCTGTCGGGCAAGTCGCTCGACGAGCTGCGCGCCGGCGAGCGCGTCGACGTGGCGCAGGACAAGAACGACCCGCTCGACTTCGTGCTGTGGAAGCACGCCAAGACCGAAGAGCCTGGCGAGGTGAAGTGGGCGTCGCCGTGGGGCGAGGGCCGGCCCGGCTGGCACATCGAGTGCTCGGCAATGAGCTCGGACCTGCTTGGCGACCACTTCGACATCCACGGTGGCGGCATGGATCTGCAGTTCCCGCACCACGAGAACGAGATCGCCCAGTCCGAGGGCGCGCACGGCCACGCCTTCGTCAATTACTGGATGCACAACGGCTTCGTGCGCGTCGATGACGAGAAGATGTCGAAGTCGCTCGGCAACTTCTTCACCATCCGCGAGGTGCTGCAGAAGTACGACCCCGAGGTGGTGCGCTTCTTCATCCTGCGTGCGCACTACCGTAGCGCGCTCAACTACTCCGACACCCACCTCGAGGACGCCCGCAACGCGCTCACGCGCCTCTATACCGCGCTGAAGAACGTGCCGGTGCAGGGCGATGCCGAGGTGGATTGGGAAGAGGCTCACGCCCGGCGTTTCCGCGCGGCGATGGACGACGACTTCAACACCGCGGAGGCGGTCGCGGCGCTGTTCGAGCTGGCGAACGAGGTCAACCGCAGTGTGTCGCCCGCTCTGGCGCGGCAACTCAAGGCTCTGGCAGGCGTGCTGGGCCTGCTTCAGCGCGATCCGCTGGCTTTCCTGCAGGCCGGCGCTGCGGATGCGGCAGGCCTTGACGCCGGGGAGATCGAAGCCCGCATTGCCGCGCGCGCCGCAGCCAAGAAGGCAAAGGATTACGCCGAGGCTGATCGGATCCGGACCGAGCTGACTGCGGCCGGCATCGTCCTCGAGGACGGGCCTGGCGGCACGACCTGGCGCCGCGCCTGACGCCTGAGGTAGTGCGCACCGGCGCACGAGGCCCAGGCCACGGACTGCAAGAGATGTAAAAACGCCCGCTCCTGCATTGCAGGGCGGGCGTTCTTCCGATGGGTAGCCCGGGCTCAGTTGCCGAAGAAGTCGCGCACCTTGTCCATCCAGCCTTTGGCTTTGGGGTTGTGGCGGTCGGCGTTACCGCTGGAGATCTCTTCGAACTCGCGCAGCAACTCCTTCTGGCGATCGGTGAGACTGACCGGCGTCTCGACTACGACGTGGCACATCAGGTCGCCATGCGCATGGCTGCGTACGTTCTTGATGCCCTTGCCGCGCAGGCGGAAGACCTTGCCGCTCTGGGTCTCGGCCGGGATCTTCAGGCGCGCCATGCCTTCGAGGGTCGGAATCTCGATCTCGCCGCCGAGGGCTGCCGTGGTGATGCTGATCGGCATCTCGCAGTGCAGGTCGTCGTGGTCGCGCTCGAACACCGCGTGCTTGCGGATGTGGATCTCGACGTAGAGGTCGCCCGGCGGGCCACCGTTGACACCGGGTTCGCCATGGCCGGCGTGGCGCAGGCGCATGCCTTCGTCTATACCGGCGGGAATCTTCACCTCCAGCGTCTTCTGCTTCTTCACCCTGCCGGCACCGCCGCAGTCGCGGCAGGGGTCGGGGATGATCCTGCCGCTGCCATGGCACTTCGGGCAGGTCTGCTGGATCGAGAAGAAACCCTGCTGCACGCGCACCTGGCCGTGGCCGTTACAGGTCGGGCAGGTCTTGGGCTGGGTGCCGGGCTTGGCGCCGCTGCCGTGGCAGGTGCCGCATTCCTCGACCGTGGGAATGCGGATGGTCTTCTCCGCGCCACGCGCAGCCTCCTCGAGCGTGATCTCGAGGTTGTAGCGCAGGTCCGCGCCGCGATAGACGTTGGAGCGGCCGCCGCGGCCTCCGCCGCCGAACAGGTCGCCGAAGATGTCGCCGAAGGCATCGGCGAAGCCGCCCTCGAAGCCCTGACCGCCGCCACCCATCGACGGGTCGACACCAGCGTGGCCGTAGCGGTCGTAGGCCGCCTTCTTCTGCGGGTCGGAGAGCATCTCGTAGGCCTCCTTGGCCTCCTTGAACTTCTCTTCCGCTTCCTTGTTGTCCGGATTGCGGTCCGGGTGGAACTTCATGGCCAGCTTGCGGTAGGCCTTCTTGATCTCATCGTCGCCGGCGTCGCGGTTGACGCCGAGGACTTCGTAGTAATCCCTTTTGGACATGGTGCGTCGCTCAGTCTGGTCTCAAGCAAAGGCCGAGCCGACGCCAGAGCAGGGCTCCGGCGGGGCTCGGCCGCGAAGGGGTCGCCAGAGTGACGATTACTTCTTGTCCTTCACTTCGGTGAATTCGGCATCCACCACGTCGGCATCCTCGGCCTTGCCGCCAGCCTGCTGGCCACCGGCTGCGCCCTGGGCACCGCCTTCGGCCTGGGCCTGGGCGTACATCTGCTCGCCGAGCTTCTGCGCGGCCATGGCCAGGGCCTGGCTCTTGGCTTCGATGGTGTCCTTGTCGCCGCTCTTGATCGCCTCTTCGGCGTCCTTGATTGCGGCTTCGATCTTGGCCTTCTCGTCGTCGGAGAGCTTGTCGCCGTACTCGCCCAGCGCCTTCTTGGTCGAGTGGATCAGCGCGTCGCACTGGTTGCGGGCGTCGACCAGTTCGTGGGCCTTCTTGTCTTCCTCGGCATGTGCCTCGGCGTCGCGCACCATGCGCTCGACTTCCTCGTCCGACAGACCGGAGTTGGCCTGGATCTTGATCTTGTTCTCCTTGCCGGTGGCCTTGTCCTTGGCCGACACGTGCAGGATGCCGTTGGCGTCGATGTCGAAGGTGACCTCGATCTGCGGCATGCCGCGCGGCGCCGGCGGGATGTCGGAGAGGTTGAACTGGCCCAGGCTCTTGTTGCCCGAGGCCATCTCGCGCTCGCCCTGCAGCACGTGGATGGTCACCGCGCTCTGGTTGTCGTCGGCGGTGGAGAACACCTGGCTGGCCTTGGTCGGGATCGTGGTGTTCTTCTGGATCAGCTTGGTCATCACGCCGCCCAGGGTCTCGATGCCCAGCGACAGGGGGGTGACGTCGAGCAGCAGCACGTCCTTGACCTCGCCCTGCAGCACGCCGCCCTGGATGGAGGCGCCGACGGCGACGGCCTCATCCGGGTTCACGTCACGGCGTGGTTCCTTGCCGAAGAATTCCTTCACCTTGTCGATGACCTTGGGCATGCGGGTCTGGCCGCCGACCAGGATCACGTCGTCGATGTCCGACACCTTGAGGCCGGCGTCCTTGAGGGCGATGCGGCAGGGCGCGATCGAGCGCTCGATCAGGTCTTCGACCAGCGACTCGAACTTGGCGCGGGTGATCTTGATCGCCAGGTGCTTCGGGCCTGAGGCGTCGGCGGTGATGTAGGGCAGGTTGATCTCGGTCTGCTGGCCCGAGGACAGCTCGATCTTGGCCTTCTCGGCCGCTTCCTTCAGGCGCTGCAGTGCGAGCACGTCGTTCTTGAGATCGACGCCCTGTTCCTTTTTGAACTCGGTGACGATGTAGTCGATGATGCGCTGGTCGAAGTCCTCGCCACCCAGGAAGGTGTCGCCGTTGGTCGCCAGCACTTCGAACTGGTGCTCGCCGTCGAGGTCGGCGATCTCGATGATCGAGATGTCGAAGGTGCCGCCGCCGAGGTCATACACGGCGATCTTGGAGTCGCCCGGCTTCTTGTCCATGCCGAAGGCGAGCGCGGCCGCGGTCGGCTCGTTGATGATGCGCTTGACCTCGAGGCCGGCGATGCGGCCGGCGTCCTTGGTGGCCTGGCGCTGGCTGTCGTTGAAGTAGGCCGGCACGGTGATGACTGCTTCGGTCACTTCCTCGCCGAGGTAGTCCTCGGCGGTCTTCTTCATCTTGCGAAGGATCTCGGCGGAAACCTGCGGCGGTGCGATCTTCTTGCCGCGCACTTCAACCCAGGCGTCGCCGTTGTCGGCCTTGGCGATGGTGAAGGGCATCATGGCGATGTCCTTCTGGACTTCCTTCTCTTCGAAGCGACGGCCGATCAGGCGCTTGATTGCGAACAGGGTGTTCTTGGCGTTGGTGACGGCCTGGCGCTTGGCCGGCGCGCCGCACAGGATTTCACCGTCCTCGGCGTAGGCCACCACCGACGGGGTGGTGCGCGCGCCTTCGGAGTTTTCGATGACCTTCGGCTTGCCGCCTTCCATCACGGAGACGCAGCTGTTGGTGGTGCCGAGGTCGATGCCGATGATCTTGCCCATGAGTGTTCCTTCTCAGTCAGTTCAGTCTTTATTTGGAGGCGCGGCTCGTAGCGCGCCGGTCTGGATCGAATATGGGGGGGCGCGCAACGGTTTCAAGCCGCCGCGCGCAGATTCCTTACTGGCCCTTGGCCTTTGCCACCATGACCAGTGCCGGGCGGAGGACGCGCTCGTTGAGCAGATAGCCCTTCTGCAGCACCGTGACCACGGTGTTGGGTTCGGCGTCCGACTCGACCGCGCTGATCGCCTGATGCTTGTTCGGGTCGAACTTCTGGCCAACGGGGTTCTCTTCGGCCAGGCTCGCGCCTTCGAAAGCGGCGACAAGTTGCTTGAGCGTCAACTCGACGCCTTCGCGCAGCTTCTCAACGGTCTGGTTGTCCACCGCGAGGGCTGCCTCCAGGCTGTCCTTGACCGGCAGCATCGCGCTGGCGAACTTCTCGGCGGCAAACTTGGCGGCCTTGCCGATGTCTTCCTGCGCGCGGCGACGCACATTCTCGGTCTCGGCCTTGGCGCGCAGCCAGGCGTCGTGATGCTCGGCGGCCTTCAGTTCGGCCTGTCGCAGGCTCTCCTCGAGGCTGGGCATGCTGTCGATCGCGTTGGACGCATCGCTGGCGGCGTGTTCGGCGGTGGTAGCCTGGACTTCCAGTTCATCGGCGGGCGTCGTCGAAGGGTTCTGTTCCTGCATGGATAAGGCTCCCGTAAATTCCTGACGCTGGTAAATTGGGGTCGGTCTGGTCATTTCAAGGGCTGGAGCCGCATTTTTTCGGCCGAGGAACTGAAGCATGCGAACGAGCGATCTGGTTGCGCTGCCGATGCGCAATCTTGCCGAGGCGCAAGCGCTGGTGAGTCTGGTGCAGCTGGCGCTGCAGGCGCGCGGCCTTGCCCTGCGCGCGCCACCGCCAGTGCCCGACAGCTGCTGCGGGCGCGGTTGCAACGGCTGCGTGTGGGAGGGGTATTACGCAGCGCTACGTTTCTGGCGCGAGGATGCCATCGCCGCGCTGGAGTGATCGTGTCTTGAGCATGCGCCGATGCCCAAGGCGGGGCGGGCGGAGGGCGCGCGTGTTAATATTTCGCGTTTTGGTAAACGCGGTACGCCCGCTCCCAGCATGACTCAGTTCGCCAAGGAAACTCTGCCGATCAGCCTTGAAGAGGAGATGCGGCACTCCTACCTCGATTACGCAATGAGCGTGATCGTGGGTCGGGCACTCCCGGATGCGCGCGACGGCCTCAAGCCGGTGCATCGGCGCGTGTTGTACGCGATGCATGAGCTGTCCAACGACTGGAACCGCGCCTACAAGAAGTCAGCGCGTATCGTCGGTGACGTCATTGGTAAGTACCACCCGCACGGCGATACTGCGGTGTACGACACCATCGTGCGCATGGCGCAGGATTTCTCGCTGCGCTACATGCTGGTCGATGGCCAGGGTAACTTCGGCTCGGTTGATGGCGACAACGCGGCGGCGATGCGTTACACCGAAATCCGCATGGCGCGCATCGGCCACGAGCTGCTGGCCGACATCGACAAGGAAACGGTGGACTTCGGCCCGAACTACGACGGTTCGGAGAAGGAGCCGCTGGTCATGCCGGCGCGCATTCCGAACCTGCTGATCAATGGTTCGAGCGGCATCGCGGTCGGCATGGCGACCAACATCCCGCCGCATAACCTCGGTGAGGTGGTCGACGCCTGCCTGAAGCTGCTCGAGGATCCGGACACCGATATCGAGGCGCTGATCGACATCGTCCAGGCGCCGGACTTCCCGACCGCGGGCCTCATCTACGGCCTTGCTGGCGTGCGCGAGGGCTACCGCACCGGCCGCGGTCGCGTGATCATGCGTGCGCGCACCCACTTCGAGCCCATCGGCAAGACCGACCGCCAGGCCATCATCGTTGACGAGCTGCCCTACCAGGTGAACAAGCGCACCTTGCAGGAGCGCATGGCCGAGCTGGTCAACGAGAAGAAGATCGAGGGCATCAGCGAGATCCGCGACGAGTCCGACAAGTCGGGCATGCGCCTGGTGATCGAGTTGAAGCGCGGCGAGATGCCCGAGGTGGTGCTCAACAAGCTGTTCAAGCACACCCAGCTGCAGGACAGCTTCGGCATGAACATGGTGGCGCTGGTCGACGGCAAGCCGCGCCTGCTCAACCTCAAGCAGATGCTGGTGTGCTTCCTCGAGCATCGTCGCGAGGTCGTCACCCGCCGCACCATCTTCGAACTGCGCAAGGCGCGTGACCGCGGTCACATCCTCGAAGGTCTGGCGGTGGCGCTGTCCAACGTCGACGAGATTATTGCGCTGATCAAGGCCGCGCCCACGCCTTCCGACGCCAAGCGCGAACTGATGGCGCGCGAGTGGCGCTCGGCGCTGGTCGAAGAGATGCTGTCGCGCGCGCTCGCCGACAGCTACCGGCCGGAAGGGCTGGATCCGCAGTACGGCCTGCAGGCGCAGGGCTACCGTCTGTCCGAAACCCAGGCCCAGGCGATTCTCGAACTGCGCCTGCAGCGTCTGACCGGCCTCGAGCAGGACAAGATCGTCGGCGAATACCGCGAGGTGATGGACGTCATCACCGACCTGCTCGACATCCTGGCGCGCCCCGAGCGCATCACTGCGATCATCGTCGACGAGCTCGGTGCGATCCGCAATCAGTTTGGGGACCCGCGCCGCTCGGAGCTGGTGATGAACACCGCCGAGATCAACATCGAGGACTTGATCACGCCGGAAGACATGGTCGTGACCCTGTCGCACACCGGCTACTTCAAGCGCCAGCCGCTGGCCGACTACCGTGCCCAGCGTCGCGGCGGCCGCGGCAAGCAGGCCACCTCGATGAAGGACGAGGACTTCATCGACCATCTCTTTGTCGCCAACACCCACGACACCGTGCTGTGCTTCTCCAGCCGCGGGCGCTGCTACTGGCTCAAGGTGTACGAGGTGCCCGAAGGTACGCGCAACTCGCGCGGCAAGCCCATCGTCAATCTCTTCCCGCTGATCGAAGGCGAGAAGATCACTGCGGTGCTGCCGATCAAGGAGTTCGACGAGGAGCACTTCGTGTTCATGGCGACCTCGGAAGGCACGGTCAAGAAGACGGCGCTCACCGCGTTCTCCAACCCGCGCAAGGCCGGCATCATCGCCGTCAATCTGGACGACGGCGACCACCTGATCGGGGTGGCGATCACCGACGGCCAGTGCGACGTGATGTTGTTCTCCGACGCCGGAAAGGCGGTGCGCTTTGCCGAGACCGACGTGCGCCCGATGGGGCGCGATGCGCGCGGCGTGCGCGGCATGATGCTCGAGGACGGCCAGTCGGTGATCGCCATGCTGGTGGCCAAGGACGAGTCGCAGTCGGTGCTGACTGCGACCGAAAACGGCTACGGCAAGCGCACGCCGGTGGCCGAATACACCCGCCATGGCCGCGGCACCAAGGGCATGATCGCGATCCAGACCAGCGACCGCAACGGCAAGCTGGTGGCTGCGGTGCTGGTCGAGCCCAGTGACGAAATCATGCTGATCTCGACCGGCGGCGTGCTCATCCGCACTGGTGTGGAGAGCATCCGCGAGATGGGTCGTTCGACCCAGGGCGTGACGCTGATCAGCCTCGATGAAGGCACCTGGCTTGCCAGCGTCGAGAAGGTGGCCGAGTCCGAGTCGGACGAGAGCATGCGCGTCAATGGCGAAGGTGAGACCGAGGAGGAGGCAGCCGCCTCGGTGCAGAGGCCTGCGGGCGAGGCGGGCGATGCTGCTGACGGATCTGCCGATGGCGAGGAGGGTGGCGCCTGATGAGTCGCGTATGGAACTTCAGCGCGGGTCCAGCGGCGCTGCCCGAAGAGGTGCTGCGCCAGGCCGCCGACGAGATGCTCGACTGGCAAGGCAGCGGTATGGGCGTGATGGAAATGAGCCATCGCGGCAAGGAGTTCACCGCCATTGCTGCCCAGGCTGAGGCGGACCTGCGCGAGCTGCTGGCGGTGCCGGCGAACTACCGCATCCTCTTCATGCAGGGCGGCGCGATCGCCGAGAACGCGATCATCCCGATGAACCTGATGGGCGGCAAGCGCGTGGCCGACTATGTGGTTACCGGCGCGTGGTCGCAGAAGTCGCAGAAGGAGGCGCGCAAGTACGCCGAGGTGAACATCGCGGCCACCTCCGAGGCGAGCGGCTTCGCGACCGTGCCGCCGATGACGGACTGGAGGCTGTCTGCCGATCCGGCGTATGTGTTCACCTGCACCAACGAGACCATCGGCGGCGTCGAGTACCCCTTCGAGCCCGATCTGGCGCAGATCGGCCGCGGCGAGGTGCCGGTGGTGGCCGACATGTCCTCGCACATCCTGTCGCGCGCGATCGACGTGGCCAAGTACGGCTTGATCTTCGGCGGCGCACAGAAGAACATCGGCCCGGCGGGCCTGACCATCGTGATCGTGCGCGAGGACCTGCTCGGGCGCGCGATGCCGCACTGCCCGAGCGCCTTCGACTACAAGACCGTGGCCGACAACGGCTCGATGTACAACACGCCGCCCACCTACGCGATCTACATCGCCGGCCTGGTCTTCCAGTGGCTCAAGCGCGAGGGCGGTTTGGCGGCGGTCGAGGCGCACAACATCGCCAAGGCGAAGCTGCTGTACGAGTTCCTCGATGCCAGCGACTTCTACGAGAATCGCATCGACCCGGCTTGCCGTTCGCGCATGAACGTGCCCTTCTTCCTGAAGGATGAGTCCTTGAACGAGGCCTTCCTGGCAGAGTCGAGAGCGGCCGGCCTGGTGCAGCTGAAGGGGCACAAGTCGGTCGGCGGCATGCGGGCGTCGATCTACAACGCGATGCCGATCGCAGGCGTGCAGGCGCTGGTCGATTTCATGCGCGACTTCGCTGCTCGCCGCGGCTGAGCGCGCCGGGCAGCACACGAACGAGAACCACACGCGGAACTTGAAGGGGGCCATGGGCCGAGCATGAGCGACGAACTGCTGAAACTGCGCAACGAGATCGACCGCCTCGATGAGGAAATCCTCGCCCGCCTGTCCGAGCGCGCGCGCTGCGCGCAACGGGTCGGGGAGATCAAACGCGGCGTCATGTACTACCGCCCCGAGCGCGAGGCCCAGGTGCTGCGCCGCTTGGCCGAGCTCAACCCCGGGCCCTTGTCACCCGATGCGGTGAAGACCATCTTCCGCGAGGTCATGTCGGCCTGCCTGGGCTTGGAGCAGCCGCTGCGCGTGGCCTATCTCGGCCCGGCCGGGACCTTCTCCGAAAGTGCCAGCCGCAAGCATTTCGGCTCCGCGCCCAATTTCATGGCGATGGCGGCGATCGACGACGTCTTTCGAGCGGTCGAGGCAGGCAATGCCGACTACGGCGTGGTGCCGGTGGAGAACTCTACCGAGGGGGCGGTGGGCGGCACGCTTGACTTGCTCCTCGCCAATCCGCTCAAGGTGTGCGGCGAGGTGCGCTTGCGCATCCACCAGCAGTTGATGTCGCGCGCCGACGGCATCGGCGCGGCCCGCCGTGTCTACTCGCATGCCCAGTCGCTGGCGCAGTGCCACGAGTGGCTGAACCGCAACCTGCCGCATCTGCCGCGCATCCCGGTGGCGAGCAATGCCGAGGCCGCGCGCATGGCCTCGGAGGATCCGGAGTCCTGCGCCATTGCCGGTGAGGCGGCCGCGCAACTCTACGGCCTCAACATTCTCGCCCCCAACATCGAGGATGATCCCAACAACACGACGCGCTTCCTGGTCATCGCCGACCACGACGCGGGCCCCTCCGGCCAGGATCGCACCTCGTTGGTGTTCTCGGCACCGAACCGTCCGGGCGCCATCCATGGCCTGCTCGAACCCATGGCCCGCCATGGGGTCGACATGACCAAGCTGCAGTCGCGGCCGGCGCGCTCGGGGCTGTGGGAGTATGTGTTCTACGCGGACATCAATGGACACCGCGACGATCCCGAGGTGGCGGCTGCGCTTGCCGAACTCAACGATCGCGCAGCGTTCGTCAAGGTCATCGGCTCGTATCCGGTGGCGGCAATCTGACACAGCGCGAGCGCGCGCGGCTGGCGCCGGTGCGCGACGCTTGATGCTGCAGCCCGACCGGCATGCAGAACAAACAGGAGAAGACGATGAGCATCGCCTCGCTGGCACCCGACTACATCCGCTCGATCATGGCCTACCAGCCGGGCAAGCCCATCTCGGAGCTCGCTCGCGAGATGGGGCTGGCCGAATCGAGCATCGTCAAGCTCGCATCGAACGAGAATCCGCTCGGCATGAGCCCTGCGGCGCGCGACGCCGCACGCGATGCGATAGGCGATGTGGCGCGCTACCCGGACGGTGGCGCTTTCGCGCTCAAGAGCGCGTTGTGCAACAAGTTTGGCGTGGCCCCTGAGCAGATCGTGGTCGGCAACGGCTCCAACGACATCCTGGAACTGGTGTCGCAGGCTTTTCTGGCGCCGGGGTTGTCGGCGGTCTATTCGCAGCACGCGTTCGCGGTCTATCCGCTGGCGACGCATGCGCGCGGCGCGCGTGGAATCGAGGTGCCTGCGCGCAACTTCGGTCATGATCTGGCAGCGATGCTGGCTGCGATCCGGCCGCAGACGCGCGTGGTTTTCGTCGCCAATCCCAATAATCCCACCGGCACCTTCGTTCCGGGGGGCGAGTTGGAGGCGTTCATCAGCGCGGTGCCCAAACATGTGCTGGTGGTGCTCGACGAGGCTTATACCGAATACCTTGCGCCCGAGCAGCGCTACGATGCGATGGCCTGGGTAGGGCGCTATCCGAACCTGCTCGTTTCGCGCACCTTCTCCAAGGCTTATGGCCTGGCCGGGCTGCGCGTCGGCTACGCAGTGACGCATCCCGAGGTGGCCGATCTGATGAACCGGGTTCGCCAGCCGTTCAACGTGACCAGCGTCGGTCTGGCGGCGGCCGAGGCGGCGCTGGGCGACGAAGAGTTCATCGCCCGCAGTGCCGAGATCAACCGACGCGGCATGGTCCAACTCACCCAGGCCTTTGCCGAACTGGGGCTGGAGTGGATTCCGTCGTTTGGAAACTTCGTCACCTTCAAGGTCGGTGATGCGATCGGTATCAACCAGGCACTGCTCAAGCAGGGCGTCATCGTGCGTCCGATTGCAGCCTATGGCATGCCGCACTGGCTGCGTGTCTCGATCGGCCTGCCCGAAGAGAACGCCCGTTTCATCGCTGCGCTTCGCCGCGCCCTGTCCTGAGTGGAGGGTGCAGGATGGCCCTGATCGGCAAGCTCGTCATCTGCGGCGTCGGCCTCATCGGCGGCTCCTTTGCCCTTGCCTTGCGCCGTGCCGGGCAGGTGGGGCGGGTTGTCGGCGTGGGGCGGCGCCCCGAGCCCCTGCAGCGGGCGCTCGCGCTGGGTGTGATCGACGAGGTCGCGGCCGGCTGGGCGGATGCGCTCGACGGCGCCGACCTGGTCCTGCTTGCAGCGCCCGTTGGCCAGATGGACGCGATCATGGCGGCGATGGCGCCTCACCTGCGGCCAGGTACGGTAGTCACGGATGCGGGCAGCACCAAGCGTGACGTGATCGAGGCGGTGCACCGCCACCTCTCCGGCGCACTTGCCGATGTCGTGCCTGCGCACCCGATTGCAGGTGCGGAAAAGAGCGGCGTCGAAGCCGCGTTTGCCGAGCTCTACATCGGACGCAAGGCAGTGTTGACCCCGCTGCCCGAGAGTCGCGCAGCAGCGGTCGAGCTCGTGCGTGCCGCCTGGGAAGCCTGTGGTGCACGCGTGGTGGACATGAGCCCCGGCGAGCACGACCGGGTCTTTGCGGCGGTCAGCCATCTGCCGCACCTGTTGGCGTTCGGCCTGGTCGATGACTTCGCACGCAGACCCAACGCGCCCTTGCTGTTTTCCCATGCGGCGGGCGGCTTTCGCGACTTCACCCGCATCGCGGGCAGTCATCCCGAGATGTGGCGCGATATCTGCATCGCCAACCGGGTCGCCTTGCTCGACGAGCTTGACGCTTATCTCGGTGAGCTCGCGCACCTGCGTGGGCTGCTCGAGGCCGGTGATGGCGCCGGTCTCGAGGCGGTGTTCGAGCGTGCACGCCGGGCGCGCAATGCATGGGCAGAGGGCTTGCCGGTACAGGCCGCAGAATAGCGCGGCGGTGCCGCCGCATCGGCTGCAGTCCTGGCCGACCCGAGAGTGGCGCTGTGACCGCTGTGCTCGCCGCTGGAGCCGCCCCCGTTCTTCCCGCCCCGCATCGTGGGGCGATCCCTGAGAGGTGATGATGGAATTTCTCGATTTGCCGCCGATGCTCGGTGCAGCCGGTACGGTTCGCCTGCCGGGCTCGAAGAGCATTTCCAACCGGGTCCTGCTGCTTGCTGCGCTTGCCGAGGGCGAGACCGAGATTCGCGATCTGCTGCTGTCGGACGATGTCGAGCGCATGCTCGACGCCCTGCAGACGCTTGGCGTGTGCTGGGAGCGCAATGGCGACTCGCTTGACTACCGCGTGCGGGGCGTTGGCGGACCGTTTCCGGTCAAGCATGCCGAGCTCTTCCTTGGTAATGCCGGTACCGCCTTCCGGCCGTTGACCGCAGCCCTGGCCTTGTCGGGGGGCGAGTACCGCCTCTCGGGTGTGCCGCGCATGCATGAGCGCCCGATCGGCGACCTCGTCGACGCGCTGCGTGCACTCGGTGCCGACATCAGGTGCACGGCCAACGAGGGCTATCCGCCGCTGCACCTGCGACCGGCAAGCATCCGCCCGGGCGGTGTGGTCAGGGTGCGGGGCGACGTGTCTAGCCAGTTCCTTACCGCCCTGCTGATGGCGCTGCCGCTGACAGGGGTGGAAACGACGGTCGAGGTCGTCGGCGAACTCATCTCCAAACCCTACATCCGCATCACGCTCGAATTGATGGCGCGCTTCGGCGTGCAGGTCGAGCAGCATGGCTGGGAGCGCTTCGTCGTGCCCGGCGGCGCCCGCTATCGAAGCCCCGGAACGGTGTTCGTCGAAGGCGACGCGTCGTCGGCCTCGTACTTTCTGGCGGCGGGTGCGATCGGCGGTGGCCCGCTGCGGGTCGAAGGGGTGGGGCGGGCGAGCATCCAGGGCGATGTACGCTTTGCCGAAGCGCTCGAGCAACTCGGCGCCCGCATCACCATGGGAGACAACTGGATCGAGGCCGCGGCGCCGGTCGAGGGAGGCCTCAAGGCCTTCGATCTGGACCTCAACCACATCCCGGACGCGGCGATGACGCTGGCGGTGGCAGCGTTGTTTGCCGACGGTCCCTGCCGGCTGCGCAATATCGCCAGCTGGCGCGTCAAGGAGACCGACCGCATCGCGGCGATGGCGATCGAGCTGCGCAAGGTCGGGGCGCAGATCGAGGAGGGCGAGGACTACCTCGTGGTGACGCCGCCGGCGCGCCTGCAGCCGGCAGCGATCGATACCTACGACGATCATCGCATGGCCATGTGCTTCTCGCTCGTCACGCTGGGCGGATGCCGGCTCCGCATCAACGATCCGCGCTGCGTCAACAAGACCTTCCCGGGCTATTTCGACGTGTTCGGGCAGGTGGCGCGAGCCGTGCCGGTCGTCGCCATCGATGGGCCGTCGGCTTCGGGCAAGGGGACGGTGGCGGCGCGCGTGGCGGAGGCGCTGGGCTGGCATTGTCTGGACAGCGGCTCGCTGTACCGACTGGTTGCGCTTGCGGCCATGCGTGCAGGCATTGCGCTGGATGACGAGGTGGGCGTCGCAGCGATTGCCGCGGACCTCCCGGCACGTTTCGAGAACGGCCTTATCCTGCTCGCAGGCGAGGATGTCAGCGATGCGATCCGCACCGAGGCCTGCTCGGTCGGGGCGTCGAAGGTGGCGGTGTTGGGGCAGGTGCGCGAGGCCCTGCTCGACCGCCAGCGCGACTATCGCATCGGCCCCGGCCTGGTGGCCGAGGGGCGCGATATCGGCTCAGTGGTGTTCCCCGACGCCGGGGTGAAGGTGTTCCTGACCGCCAGCGCTGAGTCGCGTGCCGAGCGCCGCTATAAGCAGTTGATGGAAAAGGGAATGCCTGCTAATATCCAAAGTCTTCTGAAGGACCTTCAGGAACGGGATGCGCGCGATGCCGCCCGGCCTGTCGCGCCCCTCGTGAAACTGCCGGATGCGGTGCTGCTCGATACCACCGAGAGGTCCGTCGACGAGGCCGTGGCCTTCGTGCTCGACCTCGTTCGGGCGGGTGGCTAGGCGTCCGGCCTGAAACCGTCGCGCAGAAGCGTGGGCTTCGGCGCGTTTTTTCTTGAACCAACCATGTTTGCCGTCCCACGGCGGTGCCGGATCCTTATCCCTATGTCCAACGCCACCCCCTCCTTCGAAGATAGCTTTGCCGCCCTCTTCGAGGAAAGCCTCGCCCTCCAGGAAATGCGCGCCGGTGAAGTCATCACCGCCGAAGTCGTGCGCATCGACCAGAACTTCGTCGTCGTCAACGCCGGCCTGAAGTCCGAAAGCTACGTGCCCATCGAGGAGTTCCGCAACGATCGCGGCGAACTCGAGGTCAACGTCGGTGACTTCGTCCATGTGGCCATCGACGCGCTCGAAGACGGCTACGGCGAAACCCGCCTGTCGCGCGAGAAGGCCAAGCGCATCGCCGCCTGGAACGACCTCGAGAAGGCGCTCAACGAAGGCTCCCTGGTCAAGGGCGTCATCACTGGCCGCGTCAAGGGTGGCCTGACCGTCATGACCAACAGCATCCGCGCCTTCCTGCCGGGTTCGCTGGTCGACATGCGTCCGGTCAAGGACACCACGCCGTACGAAGGCAAGGAATACGAATTCAAGGTCATCAAGCTCGACCGCAAGCGCAATAACGTCGTGGTGTCGCGTCGTGCCGTGCTGGAAGAGTCGATGGGCGAAGAGCGCGAGAAGCTGCTCTCGAACCTCAAGGAAGGCACCGTCATCAAGGGGATCGTCAAGAACATCACCGACTACGGTGCGTTCGTCGACCTGGGTGGCATCGATGGCCTGCTGCACATTACCGATCTGGCCTGGCGCCGCGTCCGTCACCCGAGCGAAGTGCTCAACGTCGGTGACGAGATCGAAGCCAAGGTGCTCAAGTTCGACCAGGAAAAGAACCGCGTCTCGCTCGGCCTCAAGCAGCTCGGCGAAGATCCGTGGGTCGGCATCTCGCGTCGTTACCCGCAGGGTACCCGTCTGTTCGGCAAGGTCACCAACATCACCGACTACGGCGCGTTCGTCGAAGTCGAGCAGGGCATCGAGGGCCTGGTGCACGTGTCCGAAATGGACTGGACCAACAAGAACATCCACCCGACCAAGGTCGTCCAGCTGGGCGACGAGGTCGAAGTGATGATCCTCGAGATCGACGAAGACCGTCGCCGCATCTCTCTGGGCATGAAGCAGTGCATGTCGAACCCGTGGGACGATTTCGCCATCAACCACAAGAAGGGTGACAAGGTCCGTGGCCAGATCAAGTCGATCACCGACTTCGGCGTGTTCATCGGCCTGGAAGGCGGCATCGATGGTCTGGTGCATCTGTCCGACCTGTCCTGGAGCGAGTCCGGCGAAGACGCTGTGCGCAAGTTCAAGAAGGGCGACGAGGTCGAGGCCGTGGTGCTGGCGATCGACGTCGAGCGCGAGCGTATCTCGCTCGGCATCAAGCAGCTCGAAGGCGACCCCTACACCAACTTCATTGCCACCCACGAGAAGAACAGCCTCGTGCGCGGCACCGTGAAGTCGGTCGAGGCCCGCGGTGCGGTGATCTCGCTGGGTGACGACGTCGAAGGCTACCTGCGCGCTTCCGAAGCGGCTGCCCATCGCGTTGATGACCTGACCACCGTCCTCAAGGAAGGTGACGAGGTCGAGGCGCTGGTGATCAACGTCGATCGCAAGACCCGCTCGATCAGCCTGTCGATCCGCGCCAAGGATCAGGCCGAGCAGTCCGAAGCCATGAACAAGCTCGCCTCGGAAGGTTCGGGCTCGGCTGGCACGACCAACCTGGGTGCCCTGCTCAAGGCCAAGCTGAACGAGCAGAAGCAGTAAGCTGACCGATCATGACCAAATCGGAGCTGATCGCCCAGCTGGCGGAGCGTTTTCCCCAGCTGGTCGCAAAGGACGCCGATTACGCGGTCAAGATGATCCTCGATGCGATGACTGACGCGCTGGCGCGCGGTGATCGCATCGAGATCCGCGGGTTTGGCAGCTTTGCGCTGAACTACCGTCCCCCCCGTACCGGGCGCAACCCGAAATCCGGCGAGAAGGTGCATGTGCCGGAAAAATACGTCCCGCATTTCAAGGCGGGCAAGGAGTTGCGCGAGCGGGTGGACCTCAGCGGCACGTGACCGCGCGGCGATCGGATTTACAGGCAATAATGGAAGGCGGCTGCGGCCGCCTTCTTTTTTGTTCATTGCTCGGGGATAATGCCGGCCATGCGCGCAATCATCTGGTTCATCCGCCTGGTGCTGTTCTTTCTGCTGTTCGGGTTCGCGATCAAGAACGATCATCTTGTGACCCTGAGCTTCTTCTTCGGCAGTCAGTGGCAGCTTCCCCTGGTATTCGTCATTCTCCTGACTTTCGCGGCAGGGGCCCTGCTGGGCGTGACGGCGACCCTTGCGTCGCTCATGCGTCAGCGTCGGGAGATCTCCCGCCTGCGCCGTCAGCTCGAGCAAGCCGAGCGCGACAGGGCGCAACCTCAGGTCGGCCCGGCAGCGGGCGAAGCCCAGTTGCCCATGCCTTGAGGCCTCATGGAAATCGAGTTCTGGTGGCTTCTGGCCCTGCCGCTGTTCTTCGCGCTCGGCTGGTTGGCTGCGCGCATTGATATTCGCCAGGTCGTCAAGGAGTCGCGCTCCCTGCCGCGCTCCTATCTGAGCGGACTCAACTTCCTGCTCAACGAGCAGCCCGACAAGGCGATCGACGCCTTCGTCGAGGCCGTACGCATCGACCCGCACACGGTTGAGCTCCATTTTGCGCTCGGCAGCCTGTTCCGGCGGCGTGGAGAGACCGACCGCGCGATCCGTATCCACCAGCTGCTCGTCGATCGCGAAGACCTCAGCGAGGAGCAGCGCCTGCAGGCCCTGGGCGAGCTTGGCCAGGATTTCCTCAAGGCGGGACTGCTCGATCGCGCCGAGGCCGTCTTCGTGCGGCTGCGCGGCACGCCGGCGAACGACGTCGCGCTGCGTTACCTGCTGGAGATTTACCAGCAGGAGAAGGACTGGGCCAAGGCGATCGATGTCGCGCAGGCCCTGCCTCAACACGAGAGTCACCTGTGGCGCACCGAGGTCGCCAACTTTCACTGCGAGCTTGCTGCGGCTGCGATAGCCAACTCCCGCCCCGATGAGGCTGGCGGGCACCTGGAGCGGGCGTTTGTGGTCAATCCACGTAGTGTGCGGGCCAGTCTGCTGCTTGGTGATCTGCACGCCGCGAACGGCGACGATGAGGCAGCACTCGAAGCCTGGAAGCGGGTGGAGAACCAGAACCCGATCTACCTTTCGCTGGTCGCCGAGCGTGTCATGGAGGCCTATGGCAGGCGCGGCCTGGTGGAGCAGGGGCACCAGCTGCTGAGCGCCTGGCTGTCGTCCCATGCCTCGCTGGATTTGCTCGACGAGCTCTTTCAGTGGGAGATGGAGCGCGAAGGGCCGAAGGCGGCGTACGAGCTGGTGCGTGAGGAGTTGCGGCGCAATCCGACCCTGCTCGGTCTGGACAAACTGCTCGAGGCAGCCCTGCTTGCGGCTCCCGTCGAGCAGCGTGGCGATATCGAACTGGTCAAGCAGTTGATCCATGGCCACACCCGGCGCGTGGCCCGTTATCGGTGCGACGCGTGTGGTTTCAAGGCACGCCAGTTCCACTGGCGTTGCCCTGCCTGCGGTGGCTGGGAAACCTATCCGCCGCGACGAACGGAAGAGTTCGATCTCGTGCCCTGAGCATCGTCTCCGCGTTCGATCGCGGTAACCATCCAGTGTCTCCCCTTTCCAACGAGCGCGAATGAACACAATGGACTTCAGGACCCTAGAAGACTACGTCGGCCACACTCCGCTGGTGCGCCTCAAGCGCATCAACGCCGGCCGCAACAATGTGATCCTCGCCAAGCTCGAGGGCAACAACCCGGCGGGCTCGGTCAAGGACCGTCCGGCGCTGTCGATGGTGATGCGGGCGGAGGCTCGCGGAGACATCAAGCCCGGCGATACGCTGATCGAAGCCACCAGCGGCAATACCGGGATCGCGCTGGCGATGGCTGCCGCGATGCGCGGTTACCGCATGATCCTGGTGATGCCCGAGAACCAGAGCGTGGAAAGGCGCCAGACCATGCGCGCGTTCGGCGCAGAGCTCGTGCTCACGCCGACCTCGGGCGGGATGGAGATGGCGCGCGATATCGCCGAGCGTATGCGCGACGAGGGCAAGGGCATCATCCTTGATCAGTTTGCCAATCCGGACAACCCGCTCGCCCATTACGAGGGCACGGGACCCGAGATCTGGGAGCAGACCGCTGGTACGGTGACGCACTTCGTCAGCTCGATGGGCACGACGGGCACCATCATGGGTACCTCCCGGTTCCTCAAGGAGAAGAACCCGGCGGTTTGCATCATCGGTTGCGAGCCCGAGGAGGGTTCGCAGATTCCCGGTATCCGCAAGTGGCCGGAGGCCTATCTGCCGCGGATCTTCGAGCGTCCACGCGTCGATCGGGTCGAGCGTGTGAGTCAGGCCGAGGCCGAGGAGATGACGCGCCGGCTGGCGCGCGAGGAAGGCATCTTCGCAGGCATCTCGTCGGGCGGGTCGCTGCATGTCGCGCTGCGCGTAGCAGAGCAGGTCGAGAACGCGGTGATCGTCTCGATTGTCTGCGACCGTGGCGACCGTTACCTGTCGACGGGTGTCTTCCCCGCCTGAGCTCTCGCTGCGCGGCACGGTCTGCCGGGGCCGGCTGCTCATTCTGTTCCTGCTGTCGGCGGCTGTGCTGTGGTCACTTGCGCCCGCGGCTGCCGTCGACCGCCTGGCGCTGCGCCTGGGCGACCTCGCCAGCCCGATGCTGGCCCTGCAGCGGCTAAGCCTGGAATACGAGTCTGGCGCGGCGGTGTTGCGCGTGGACCGGCTGCGCCTGGGGCAGCGACAGTGGCGCGACCTGGCGTTGCGCTGCAGCCATGCCACCCTGACGTTCGATGCGGTGCACTGCGGTGCTGCGCGCCTGAGCGTCGCCGGCAGGGTCTTGCCGCTGGTGGCCGAGTTTGAGCTGGCTGGCGATGGTCGAGGCGAGCTCGGTCTGACCTTCGCCGATGGCGGGCGACTCGGACTCACCTTCGAGGGTGGCGGCCTGCGGGCGAGGGCGGATCGGCTTGCTCTGGACAAGCTGCACGCGGTGCTGGCGGGTCTGGACGCCGACATCGACACACTTTTCGAGCGTTTCCGCCCTGTTGCTACCCTGGATGGGGAATTGCGCTGGGGTGCAGACGGCAATTCGCCTGCGCGCGTCAGCATCGATGTGCGCCTGTTCGATGCCGGCTTCGGTAGCGCGGACGGTTTGCAGGCGGGCGAGTCGCTCGAGCTCGCAATCTCAGGCACGGCACGGGCGCTCGACGACGGTTGGGCGTGGCAGGGCGAGGTCGAGTGGCGACATGGGGCCGCCTATCTGCACCCGCTGTACCTCGAGGCTGGCCCGAGCGTGCGTGCGCAGGGGCGCCTGCAGGGTGGGGTCGTCGTCGTGGAGCGCAGCGAGGTGGCGCTGGAGGGGGTGGGCAGGCTGGATGCGAGTGCGCGTGTCGAGCTCGACACGGCAGCCGTACTCGAGCTTGAACTCGAACTGACCAACGCTGACCTCGGTGTGCTTGGGCCGCGCTGGATCGCGCCCTTGATTGCGCCGGCGAGTGCCGACCGCATGTACTTCGGCGGACAACTGGACGGGTTGTTACGGCTGCAGGACGGGGTATTGGCCCAAATCGATGTCCGGCTGGAAGGTGCTGGGTTCGGTTTCGTCGGCGCTGCGGGCGGGGGCGGCTTCGCGCTTGGGCCTGTCGGTGGCACCCTCGCGTGGCACGCAGGTGCGAGCACTTCAAGCCGGCTGCGGATTGGTGGTGGGCAATGGGAGCGGATCGCGCTGGGCAGTTTCGAGCTCGAGGCCAGCCTCGACGGGCGCTCGCTGAGCCTGGCGCCCGCCCGTTTGCCTGTGCTCGACGGCGCCCTCGTCATCGAGCACCTCACGCTCGCGCACACGGATGCCGGTTGGCAGGGCGTGGGGGGCGTGGTGATCGAGCCGGTGTCGATGCCGCTTCTGACCGAGGCCCTCGAGATGCCACGGATGGGGGGCGTGCTCGCGGCTTCCCTGCCCGACGTACGGGTCAGTCCGGGTGAAATTACGTTGAATGGTGCGCTCGTCGTATCGGTGTTCGATGGCTATCTTCAGGCCACCGGCCTGCGTCTTGTCGAGCCCTTCGGGGTTGCTTCGCATTTGAGCGCGGACATCGAGGGGCGCCGTCTCGACCTTTCCCAATTGACCGATACCTTCAGTTTCGGCAGCGTCACGGGCTTCGTGGACCTGAGCCTCGCAGGCCTGGAGTTGGTGCGTTGGCGTCCGGTCGCTTTCGATGCCCGTATCAGCAGCAGCCCGGGGCGCTATCCGCGCCGCATCAGCCAGCGTGCAGTGCAGAACATCAGCGCCCTGGGCGGTGGCGGGGCGATGGCGGCCGTTCAGCGCAGCCTGCTGGGCATCTTCGATACTTTCGGCTATCGCGAGCTCGGGCTGACATGCCGGTTGCGCGCCGGTGTATGCATGATGGATGGTGTGGAGGGCGGCGCGCGCGCGGATGGCGGCTTCGTGATCGTGCGTGGCGGGGGCGTCCCGGCGCTGGATGTCATCGGCTACAATCGACGCGTCAATTGGAACGAGTTGGTTGAACGCCTGCAGCGCGTCATGGCCGACAACGTCTCTCCCGAACTGCGCTGAGCGCCGGCTTCCGAACCCATGCAGGAGGATCCCGTGGCATCCAATTCCGTTTCGTCCACCGTGCCCATGCCGTCCCAGGCTGCGCCGTGGCTGCGTCGCCTAGCCGTCACGGTGCTCGCCGTCGTGGCCTCGGCCTGTGTCACCATCAACATCTACTTTCCTGCCGCAGCGGCAGAGAAGGCGGCCGATCGCATCATCGACGAGGTGTGGCAACTGCGCGAGGGTGCTGCAGCCGAGACGCCCGCCGCACAAGGAGATTCCAAATGAACCTGTCGATGGTACTCACACGCTGGTGCGTGCTGCTGTGTCTGGCGCTCGGAGGCATGAGCGCCGTTCATGCCCAGGGTAACCTCGAGATCGATACGCCTGCAGTCTCGGCACTACGGCAGTCGATGCAGCAGCGTCACGCCCAGCTTGCGCCGCTTTACGCGGCGGGGGCAATCGGTCTTGCCGCCGATGGCAGTGTCGCGCTGCGCGACGCCAGCGCGATCCCGCTGGCGCAGCGCGCGCAAGCGAATAGCCTGCTCGCCGCAGAGAACGCCGATCGTGCGGCGCTGTATCGCGAGATCGCGCGCGCCAATGGCCGTCCCGAGTGGGAGGCCGATGTCCGGCGCACTTTTGCGCAACGCTGGATCGACCGCGCGCAGCCCGGCTGGTACGTGCAGCAGGGCGGCAACTGGGTCCGCAAGTGATGCCCGTCCTCGTTTTTGACATCGAGACCATTCCGGATGTCGACGGCATTCGCGCGCTCGGTGAGCTGCCTGCCGCACTGTCGGATTTCGAGGTCGCGGAGTGGGCCTTCCAGCAGCGCCGGGCGAGCCATGGCACGGATTTCCTGCCTCACCACCTGCAGCGCGTGGTGACGATTTCCTGTGTGCTGCGCGACGCACAGCACTTCCGCGTGTTCTCGCTGTCCGAGCCGGATGTGGGCGAGGGCGAGATCATCCAGCGTTTTTTCGATGGGATCGAGCGCTACACGCCGCAGATCGTGTCGTGGAACGGCGGCGGCTTCGACCTCCCGGTGCTGCATTACCGTGGCATGCTCCATGGTGTCTGTGCGCCGCGCTACTGGGATCAGGGTGAGGGTGACTACCACGACTCGCGCGATTTCAAGTGGAACAACTACATCGGGCGCTACCACAGCCGCCATCTCGATCTCATGGACCTGCTCGCCATGTATCAGCCGCGCGCCAATGCGCCGCTGGATGACCTGGCCAAGCTGATGGGGTATCCGGGCAAGCTCGGCATGGACGGTTCAGCAGTCTGGCAGGCCTTCCAGGACGGACGGGTTGCCGAGATCCGCGACTATTGCGAGACGGATGTGGTCAATACTTATCTGGTATACCTGCGGTTCGAACGCATGCGTGGCCACCTCGACGCCAAGGCGTGGGCCGACGAGGTCGAGGTCGTGCGCAGCGCGTTGGCGCGGCTGGATGCACCGCACTGGCGGCAGTTTTTGGAGGCCTGGCCGACGGCGTGAGCGCCTGGGCCAGCCAAGGGTACTTCGGAGGGGCGCTTCATGGACATCCTCGGCACCATTCTCATCGGCCTCATTGTGGGCCTCATCGCACGCCTGCTGCATCCCGGAAAGGACGGGCTGGGGCTCGTCATGACGGCCTTGTTGGGCATCGGAGGCTCGATGCTTGCCACCTATGGGGGGCAGTTCCTCGGGATCTACCATGTGGGAGAGGCTGCCGGCTTCGTTGGTGCGGTCGTGGGCGCAGTAGTGATCCTGTTCGTGGTGCGCCGGCTCAAAGCCTGAGGACAATCCAGCTTGTAGCGATTCTTCAAAAAAGTCTTTGACAATGCTGAAGAGCTGTCTATAATGCGTGTCTTCAGCAGGCGCGTAGCTCAGTTGGTTAGAGCACCACCTTGACATGGTGGGGGTCGTTGGTTCGAATCCAATCGCGCCTACCAAGATTTTGGAGTCGATTCATGTTCCGAACTACCACTCAGGCCGGAAACTGATCAGGTCGGCTCCGCTTGTCTGCTAGAGAAAAAAGCGCGCCTAGACCGCGCTTTTTTTTCGTCCACAATTTTGCATCGCATCCCGGTCGTTGGTCGGGACTGAATCCGGATCGAGGCTCAAGTCATGCCCAACATCACGCTCCCTGACGGTTCTGTACGCAGCTTCGATCACCCCGTGACGGTGGGGGAGGTGGCTGCCTCGATCGGCGCTGGTCTGGCCAAGGCGGCCTTGGCGGGGCGGGTTGGTGATCGTCTAGTCGATCTCTCTCATCGTTTGGAGACAGATGCGGCACTGGCGATCGTTACCGACAAGTCCGAGGACGGGCTGGAGATCATTCGCCATTCCACGGCGCACCTGCTTGCGCACGCGGTGAAGGAGCTCTTCCCGGAGGCGCAGGTCACCATCGGCCCGGTCATCGATAACGGCTTTTACTACGACTTCTCTTACAAGCGCCCGTTTACGCCTGAGGATATCGCCGCGATCGAGGCGCGCATGAACGAGATCGCCAGGCGCGAGATCCAGGTGCATCGCGAGGTATGGTCGCGCGACAAGGCGGTGGAGTTCTTCAAGGGTGTCGGCGAGCACTACAAGGCGGAGATCATTGCCTCGATTCCGGCCAATGAGGAAGTCTCGCTCTATCGGCAGGGCGATTTCATCGACCTGTGTCGCGGGCCGCATGTGCCGTCGACCGGTAAGCTCAAGGTTTTCAAGCTGACCAAGCTGGCCGGAGCCTATTGGCGGGGCGACTCGAAGAACGAGATGCTGCAGCGTGTGTATGGCACGGCATGGGCAAAGAAGGACGAGCTCGACGCCTACCTGCACATGATCGAGGAGGCTGAGAAGCGCGACCACCGCAAGCTCGGTCGCCAACTCGATCTCTTCCATATCCAGGACGAGGCACCGGGCATGGTGTTCTGGCATGCCAAGGGTTGGACGCTGTGGCAACAGGTCGAGCAGTACATGCGCAGGATCATCTGCGAGCATGGCTACCAGGAAGTGAAGACGCCGCAGATCGTCGATCGCTCGCTGTGGGAGAAGTCGGGTCACTGGGGCATGTACTCGGACCTGATGTTCACCACGCAGTCCGAGAAGCGCGACTATGCCGTCAAGCCGATGAACTGCCCTTGTCACATCCAGATCTTCAACCAGGGTCTGAAGAGCTATCGTGACCTGCCGCTGCGCATGGCCGAGTTCGGCTCCTGCCATCGCAATGAGCCCTCTGGGTCGCTGCACGGCATCATGCGCGTGCGCAACTTCGTGCAGGACGACGCACACATCTTCTGTGCCGAGGGTCAGGTGCAGGCCGAGTCGGCCGAGTTCATTCGCCTGCTGCAGAAGGTCTATTCCGATTTTGGTTTCACCGACGTGCTGGTCAAGCTGTCCACGCGGCCGGAGAAGCGTGTCGGTACCGACGAGCAGTGGGATGCCGCCGAGGCGGCGCTCGCTGCGGCGCTCGGCGCACAGGGGCTCAGCTACGACCTGCAGCCGGGCGAGGGGGCCTTCTATGGGCCCAAGATCGAGTTCTCGCTCAAGGATAGCCTGGGGCGCGTGTGGCAGTGCGGTACCTTGCAGCTCGATTTCAACCTGCCGGTGCGGCTTGGTGCCGAGTACGTGGACGAGGACAACACCAAGAAGGTGCCGGTCATGCTGCACCGCGCCATCCTCGGTTCGCTCGAGCGCTTCATCGGCATCCTGATCGAGAACCACGCCGGCGCCATGCCGCTGTGGCTTGCGCCGGTGCAGGCCGTGGTGATGAACATTTCCGAAGCCCAGGGTGAGTATGCGGCTGACGTCGTTGCCAGGCTCAGGAAAGCGGGCTTCCGCGTCGAGGCGGATTTGCGCAACGAGAAGATTAACTATAAAATCCGCGAACATAGCGTGCAGAAGCTGCCTTACCAGATCGTCATTGGCGACAAGGAAAAAGCAGCGGGCCTGGTGGCCGTACGTGCGCGGGGTGGCCAGGATCTTGGCCAAATGTCCCTCGATTCGCTGATCGAACGCTGGCTTCGCGAGGTTGAAGCGAAGGCCGGTGCGGTCTGATTTTGGTTTTCGTGGAGAGTTGAACCATCGCTCAAGATAAGAAGCAGCGCGTAAATAGGGAGATCAACGCGCCCGAGGTCCGGCTGGTTGGCGAAGAAGGCGAACAGCTCGGAATCGTGTCCCTGAACACAGCCCTGAACATGGCCGAAGACGCCGGGCTGGACCTTGTCGAAATTGCTCCCATGGCTGCACCGCCGGTGTGCAAGCTGATGGATTTCGGCAAGTTCAAGTATCAGGAACAGAAAAAGGCCCACGAAGCCCGACTCAAGCAGAAACAGGTTCAGGTCAAGGAGGTCAAGCTCCGTCCCGGAACCGACGAAAACGACTACCAGATCAAGCTGCGCAACCTCAAGCGCTTCCTGGATGAAGGCGACAAGTGCAAGGTGACCTTGCGCTTCCGCGGCCGCGAGATGGCCCACCAGGAGTTCGGTCTGCGTCAGCTCGAGCGCATCAAGGCGGACCTTGAAGAACAGGGTCAGGTCGAACAGATGCCGAAGATGGAAGGGCGCCAGATGATCATGATCATCGCGCCAAAGAAGAAGCACTGAGCCGCGCGGCTCGGTTGTGACGAAATTGCCTCGCAAGGGGTGAGACCGCTGGCCGGAATGGTCCTGCCGGCGGAAAACAAGTGGTGCCGGGTAACAAAATGCGTCGGGGCTCATCGGCGCTACCTGGTGTCATCCAAAAACATGGAGTCTCAGCAATGCCCAAGATGAAGACCAAGAGCGGCGCCAAGAAGCGCTTCAAGGTCCGCTCCAGCGGTGGGATCAAGCGGTCCCAGGCGTTCAAGCGCCACATCCTGACCAAGAAAACGACCAAGGCGAAGCGTCAGCTGCGCGGCATGACCGAAGTTCATGCTGCCGATGAAAAGCTGATTCGTGCCATGCTTCCGTACGCTTGATAGGAGACCGCAATGCCTCGCGTTAAACGTGGTGTAACCGCCCGCGCTCGTCACAAGAAAGTCCTCGTCCAGGCCAAGGGTTATCGCGGCCGTCGCAAGAATGTCTATCGCATCGCCAAGCAGGCGGTGATGAAGGCTGGCCAGTACGCCTACCGCGACCGTCGTCAGCGCAAGCGTCAGTTCCGTGCCCTGTGGATCGCCCGTATCAACGCGGCTGCCCGCGAGATCGGCCTGACCTACAGCACCTTCATGAATGGCCTGAAGAAGGCTGCGATCGAGATCGACCGCAAGGTGCTGGCCGACCTGGCTGTGTTCGACAAGCCGGCTTTTGCCGCGATTGCCGAACAAGCCCGGGCCAAACTCGCTGCGTAATCGAACGCAGTCCGAAAAAAGGAGGCCTGGCCTCCTTTTTTTTCTGAACTTTGCACGACTTTCCAAGCAACACCGCATTCGGCCAGGGCAGGAACATGGAACAGCTCGATCAACTCGTACAACAGGCGACGCTCGATTTCGCCGCCGCCGCCGATGGCGCGCAGCTCGAACAGGCCAAGGCGCGCTACCTGGGCAAGGCTGGTTCGCTCACCGAGCGCCTGAAGTCGCTCGGCAAGCTCGAGCCCGAGGCCAGGCGCGAAGCGGGTGCCGCGATCAATGCCGCCAAGGTGGCCATCGAGGGGGCGCTCGAGGCCAGGCGCAATGCGCTACGCGAGGCGTCGCTGCTGGCCCAGCTTGCTGCCGAGGCGCTCGACGTGACCCTACCGGGGCGCGGTGGCGTCCAGGGCGGGCTGCATCCGGTGAGTCGTACGCTGGAGCGCATCGAGCAGCTGTTCGCGTCGATCGGCTTCGTCGTTGCCGACGGCCCCGAGATCGAGACCGACTGGCACAACTTTACCGCGCTCAACACCCCTGAGAACCATCCGGCGCGCTCCATGCACGACACCTTCTATCTCGAAGGCCACGACGACGTGCTGCTGCGCACGCACACCAGTCCTGTGCAGATCCGTGCGATGCAGGCGCATGTCGAGCGTTGCAAGGATCTCGACACCATGCCCGATCTGCGCGTCATTGCGCCCGGACGGGTGTTCCGGGTGGATTCCGATGCCACGCATTCGCCGATGTTCCATCAGGTCGAAGGCCTGTGGGTGGGCGAGAAGGTGAGCTTTGCCGATCTCAAGGGCGTGGTGGCCGACTTCCTGCGCCGCTTCTTCGAGACCGATGACCTGCAGGTCCGTTTCCGCCCCTCCTTCTTCCCGTTTACCGAGCCCTCGGCCGAGATCGACGTCGCTTTCATGAGCGGCGCACTGGAAGGTCGTTGGCTGGAGATCGCGGGTTGCGGCGTGGTGCATCCGAACGTACTGCGTTTCGGTGGCATTGACCCCGAGCGCTACACCGGCTTTGCCTTCGGGATGGGGCCGGATCGCCTGACCATGCTGCGCTACGGTGTCAACGACCTGCGCCTGTTCTTCGAGGGTGACCTGCGCTTCCTGGGCCAGTTCCGCTGAGCCTGCGCTGCCCCCTCGCATCGCCCAATTCACGCAATCCGGGTTAAGGAATCATGCAATTCTCTGAACAGTGGCTGCGGACCTTCGTCGATCCGCAACTCGATAGCGCCCAACTTGGCCACCTGCTGACGATGGCGGGCCTTGAGGTCGAGGAGGCCGAGCCGGCGGCACCCGCTTTCAGCGGCGTGGTGGTCGCGCGCATTGTCGAGGCCGACAAGCACCCCAACGCCGACAAGCTCAAGCTGTGCAAGGTCGATGCCGGTGGCGCCGAGCTGTTGCAGATCGTTTGCGGGGCGCCCAATGCCGCGGCCGGCATGAAGGTGCCGTGCGCCCGCGTGGGTGCCGTGCTGCCGGGCGATTTCGCCATCAAGGCTGCCAAGCTGCGTGGAGTGGAGTCCTTCGGCATGCTGTGTTCGGCGCGCGAGCTTGGGCTCTCGGAAGATCATGGCGGCCTTTATGCCCTGCCCGATGACGCCCCTGTGGGCGCGGACATCCGCGATTACCTGGGGCTGGACGACACCCTGTTCACCATCAAGCTCACCCCCAACCGCGCCGACTGCCTGAGCCTGTCGGGCGTCGCACGCGAGGTGGCGGCGGTGACCGGTGTCGAGTTGCGCCCCGTGGCGGTCATCCCGGTCGCACCGAGCTTCGAGGCCCGTCGCGGCATCGTGCTCGATGCACCGCAGGCCTGCCCGCGTTACTGTGGTCGCATCCTGCGCGGCGTCGATGCGCGCGCACGCACGCCGGAATGGATGGTGCGCCGACTGGCACGCAGTGGCATCCGTGCGATCAGCGCGCTGGTCGATGTCACCAACTACGTCATGCTCGAGCTCGGCCAGCCGCTGCATGCCTTTGACAACACCCGACTGCAGGGCGCGATCCACGTTCGCTTGCCGCAGGAGGGCGAAACGGTCCTGCTGCTCAATGAGCAAACCGTGACGCCCGCGGTTGACACGCTGCTCATCGCCGACGAATCGCGCGCGCTTGCGCTGGCCGGCATCATGGGCGGTGAGGAGAGCGGCATCACGCTCGACACCACCGAGGTCTTTCTCGAGAGCGCGTTCTTCGCCCCCGATGCCATCGCCGGGCGGGCGCGCAGCTACGGCTTCAGTTCGGATGCCTCGCACCGCTTCGAGCGCGGCGTCGATTTCGAGCTGGCGCGCATTGCCATCGAGCGTGCGACCCGCCTCATCCTCGATATCTGCGGCGGCGAGGCCGGACCGGTTGAAGAGGCTGTCGCTGCCGACGCATTGCCGGCGCGCGCGCCGGTACGCTTGCGGCCGGCGCGCGCGCGCCGTGTGCTCGGCATCACGCTGGACGACCAGGCGATGCTCGAACTCCTGCGGCGCGTTCACCTTGCAGTCGAGCGCAGCGGTGATGACTTCCTTGTGACGCCGCCGTCGTGGCGTTTCGATATCGAGATCGAGGAAGACCTTATCGAGGAGCTTGCGCGTCTTCACGGCTACGACAACATTCCCGCGGTTGCACCGCAGGGCAGCCTGATGATGCTGCCGCGCTCTGAGCGCAGCCGTCCGGTATGGGCGCTGCGCCATCTGGTGGCGGCGCGCGGCTATCAGGAGGTGATCAATTTTGCCTTCGTCGAGGAGGCCTGGGAGCGCGATTTCTGCGCCAACGAAGAACCCATCCGCCTCGCCAACCCGATCGCCAGCCAGCTCAGCGTCATGCGCTCGAGCCTGATCGGTGGCCTCGTCGGTAACCTCGCCACCAACCGCAAGCGCCAGACCGACCGCGTACGCGTGTTCGAGATCGCTCGCACCTTCGAGCGCAAAGCTGACGGCGAGCCGGTTGCCGGTTTTCATCAGGTCATGAAGCTCGCCGCACTGGCGGCGGGCACGGTAGTGCCCGAGCAATGGGGCGAGAAGGCGCGCAACGTCGATTTCTACGATGTGAAGGGCGACCTTGAAGCGCTGTTCGCCCCGCGCCGGCTCGACTTCGAGCGCCTGTCGCATCCAGCCCTGCACCCCGGGCGCGCTGCAAGCGTCCGTCTCGACGGGCGCAGCATCGGCATCCTCGGCGAGCTGCACCCGGTCTGGGTGCAGCGCTATGAGCTCGGCAGTGCGCCGGTCGTATTCGAGATCGAGCTCGATGCACTGCTCGCTGCAGAGATGCCGGCCTACGCCGAGATTTCCCGCATGCCCGCAGTGACTCGTGACCTCGCCCTTGTGGTGGGCGTGGAGGTCAATGCCGGCAAGGTCGTGGAGGTGCTGCGTGCCGCTGCGCCGGCCATCGTGCGCGAGATCGAGCTGTTCGACGTCTATCATGGCAAGGGCATCGACCCGGACAAGAAGAGTCTTGCCTTCAGGGTATCGATGCAAGATACTCAGCGCACACTCGAAGAGGGCGAAGTTGAGGCAGTCGTCACACTACTTGTCAGGCAGGCCGAAGCGGTACTCGGCGCACGTCTGCGTGGAGCAGGGGACTGACATGACTTTGACGAAGGCCGAACTCGCCGATCTGCTGTTCGATCAGGTCGGGCTGAACAAGCGCGAAGCCAAGGACATGGTCGAGGGCTTTTTCGAGGAGATCCGGATGGCGCTCGAGCGGGGCGACAGCGTGAAGCTGTCGGGCTTCGGCAACTTCCAGTTGCGTGACAAGCCCCAGCGCCCCGGGCGCAATCCCAAGACTGGTGAAGAGATCCCGATCACCGCCCGGCGGGTGGTCACCTTCCATGCCAGCCAGAAACTGAAGGCCGCGGTGGAGCAACTCAGCGATGCAAGCAAGCAGCCCTGAAATCGGCGTCGAAGCGCTGCCGCCAATTCCGGCGAAGCGCTATTTCACGATCGGAGAGGTCAGCGACCTTTGCTGCGTGAAGCCTCACGTCCTGCGCTATTGGGAGCAGGAGTTCACCCAGCTCAAGCCGGTTAAGCGGGGCGGCAACCGCCGTTACTACCAGCACCATGAGGTTCTGCTCATCCGGCGCATCCGGCAGCTGTTGTACCAGGAGGGTTTCACCATCTCCGGTGCGCGCAATCGCCTCGGCGAGTCTGCGATCCAGGAGCAGGAGAACGGGGTCGAGGTCGAGCGATACAAGGCGGTGGTGGCCGAGGTCCGTGCAGGCTTGGTCAAGGTGCTCGAGGTCTTGCGTGCATGAGCAATATTTCGGAAGCAGTTTCTGGTAATTTCTGAAAACGCTGCTATAATGGCGGCTTGTGTCGGGGCGTAGCGCAGCCTGGTAGCGCACTTGCATGGGGTGCAAGGGGTCGCGAGTTCGAATCCCGCCGCCCCGACCAATCAAAAAAACCGGCCTTTGCCGGTTTTTTTGTTTTCACCGCTCGCTGCCCGGCAGTGGCAGCACGCTGTGCTAACATTTCTTCCCCTGCCGCATCAGACGGCACTCTGCTCCGATTTCAGATGCGTATCCTGGTCAGCAACGACGACGGTTATTTCGCCCCCGGGATTGCGGCGCTCGCCGAAGCCCTCGGCACCCTCGGTGAGGTCACGGTGGTCGCGCCAGAGCGCGATCGCAGCGGGGCCAGTAACTCGCTCACGCTCGATCGTCCGCTTTCGCTGAAGCGTACGGCCAACGGCTTTTATCATGTCAACGGCACGCCGACCGACTGCGTACACCTGGCTGTCACGGGCATGCTCGAGCATCTCCCGGACATGGTTGTCTCGGGTGTCAATCATGGCGCCAACATGGGTGACGATACGGTCTATTCCGGAACCGTCGCCGCCGCAACCGAGGGCTTCCTGCTCGGCGTACCCTCGATCGCAGTGTCCCTGGTGAGCAAGTCGGCAAGCGATTTCACATCGGCTGCGCGTGTCGCGCGCGACCTCGCCGAACGCTTCATGCGTAACCCGTTTCCGCATCCTGTCCTGCTCAACGTGAATGTGCCCGATGTGGCATACGACCGTCTGCAAGGCGTCAAGGTCACCCGCCTGGGCAAGCGCCACAAGGCCGAGCCCGTGGTGCGTAGCGTGACCCCGCGCGGCGACACGGTTTACTGGGTGGGCGCTGCGGGCGGCGCGGCCGACGCTGGTGAGGGCACGGATTTTCATGCGGTCGCCAATGGCTTTGTCTCGGTGACGCCGCTGCAGATCGATCTCACCCACACCGGCCTCATTTCGCCGGTATTCGACTGGTTGAAGCAGTGATCGCAAGGACTGGCGACGCTGGGCAGGCGACACGCGCGCGTGCGCGCATGGTGGAGCGGCTGCGCAGCCAGGGTATCCGTGACGAGCGCGTGCTCGCTGCCATGCAGGCCATACCGCGTCACGCCTTTGTCGACGAGGGTCTGGCGTTCAGCGCCTACGACGATACGCCGTTGCCGATCGGCTATCAGCAGACCATCTCGCAACCCTTCGTGGTCGCCAGGATGATCGAGCTGTTGCAGGCTGGGCGTTCGCTGGGGCGTGTGCTCGAAGTGGGGGCAGGCTGTGGCTATCAGGCTGCGGTGTTGTCCCGACTCGCGACCGAGGTTTACGCTGTCGAGCGCATACGGCCCTTGCTCGATCGTGCGCGCGCGAACCTGCGGCCCTTGCGGCTTCCCAACGTACGCCTGAAACTTGCTGACGGTAGTCTGGGTCTTCCAGAGGCGGCACCGTTCGACACCATCATCGTTGCGGCGGCGGCTCTGGGCCTGCCCCCTGCGCTGAAGGAACAATTGGCGCCCGGTGGGCGTCTGATCGTGCCGGTCGGGGGCGGCGAACAGCGCTTGCTCCTGGTAGAGCGACAAGGCAACCTATTCCGGGAAACGTGGCACGAGGCAGTCCGCTTCGTTCCGCTTCTCGGAGGTACAGAATGAGAGACGGTATTTTCGGATGCAAACACGTTCAAGCTCGATAGCGATTTTGCTGGCGGTTGGTCTTCTCGCCGGCTGCGCCTCCAAGGTGACGGCGCCGGTTCGCGACGGCAGTGGTGTAGTGGCACCGGCTGCGCCTGTCGGGGGCGTGCCGGCCCAGCCTCAGGGGCTGCATACCGTGCGCCAGGGTGAGACCCTGCTCGCGATCGCGCGCCAGTATGGGGTGACGCTCCCCGAGTTGGTGTCGTGGAATGGCATCACCGATCCCAATCAGCTTCGGGTCGGCCAGACCCTGCTCGTCGCGCCGCCGGGCACGGTGACCGCGGCCGTCACGCCCGTGCCCTCGCCCGCGACGGGTGCGATCGCCACACCTGTTCCGCCCAGCGGAGCGGACGCTGGCGTGGTGCCGCTCAAGCAGGAGCCGGTGGGTGGCCGTGTGACCATCGCCGAGCCGGTCGTGCCGCCGCCCGCGCCGACTGTTGCACCGCCCGCCGGGCCCGCGGTCAGTGGGCAATGGCGATGGCCGGCCAATGGGGCGATCCTCGCCGGATTCAACGAGGCGACCAACAAGGGTGTGGATATCGCCGGTCGTGTTGGCGATCCGGTCCATGCCGCGGCCTCGGGCAAGGTGGTGTACGCTGGCAGCGGTCTGCGTGGTTATGGCAAGCTGATCGTCATCAAGCATAACCAGGAGTACAACTCCGTGTATGCTCACAACGACAAGCTGCTCGTCAAGGAAGACGACGAGGTGGTGCAGGGACAGAAGATCGCCGAGCTGGGCAGTTCGGAAGCCGATCGACCCAAGCTGCACTTCGAGATTCGCAAGCAGGGCAAGGCCGTCGATCCGATGGGATACTTGCCCGCACGATAAGGGGGACGCATGGAGGAGCCGGCAAGTCTTGACGACCTGGAGAGTCATGAACCGGATCTTCCGCCCGAAGTGGAGGTGTTTGCCAGTCACCCCACGCCGGTCGTCGAGAACGATTTTTTCAGTGACGTCACGCAGCTCTATCTGAACGAGATCGGTGCCAACCCGCTGCTCTCGGCGGAAGATGAGTTGCGCTTGGCTCGCTGCGTGCGCAGCGGCGACTTCGAGGCGCGCCAGACCATGATCGAGCGCAATCTGCGCCTGGTCGTGAATATCGCCAAGCATTACCTCAACCGCGGCATTCCCTTGCTCGATCTGGTCGAGGAAGGCAATCTCGGGCTCATGCACGCGCTGGAGAAGTTCGATCCCGAGCGTGGCTTCCGCTTCTCGACATACGCGACGTGGTGGATCCGCCAGAATATCGAGCGCGCGATCATGAACCAGTCGCGCACGATCCGTCTGCCGGTACATGTGGTCAAGGAGCTCAACCAGGTCCTGCGTGCGCAGCGCAGTATCGAGGCTGCCTCGAATGGCATTTCGACGCTCGAGGATATCGCGGCGCGGCTGGGGAAGACGGTCGAAGAGGTTCGCAGTACCCTCGCGTTGAGCGAACACACGGCCTCGCTCGACGCGCCGCTCGATATCGATCCGAACCTCTCGATCGGCGAATCGCTCGCCGACGAGCACCAGCCTACGCCCGAGATACAGATTCACTGTGCGGAGATCGAGGATCTGGTACGTGCATGGATCAAGATGCTCAGCGAAAAGCAGCGCATGGTGATCCGGCATCGTTACGGTATCGACGAGTGCGAACTGCTGACCCTGGAAGAGCTCGCCAGCCGGCTAGAGCTTACCCGTGAGCGCGTACGCCAGATCCAGCTCGAAGCGCTGGGTCAATTGCGTCGCATCCTGAAGCGGCACGGCATCTCGCGCGACGCACTGCTTTAGCGTTTGTCCTGCCGGCGTGGCTCAGCGCGGGAAAGTGCGCAGATAAAGCTCGCGGCTCGCGTAGGCCATGACCGGCAGGCTGACGAGCAGCAGCGGCAGGAACAGGGCGCTGGCGATGATCACCAAGGACAATACGCCGGCCCAGCACATCATCACGGCGAAGCGGCCGAACACCGCGCGTACGCTCGCGACCACGCCGGAAACAAGTTGCGCCCGGCCATCGAAGATGAGCGGTAGCGAGAACGCCGACACGGCGAACAGGATGAATGCCAGCACGGCACCCATGATGGCGCTGTAGCCGGCATAACTGACGACGATCTCCTCTAGGTGGAGCAGGCGCAGGAAGCCGATCGGCTCACGCCCGACCATGAAGCCGTAAAGAATGCCGGCGTCGGTGATCCATATGAGGAACAGCAGCCCGCACACGAACGAGATCACCCACCCGCCGCGTGGCAGTTGCCTGAAGCCGTCCCACACGTCGCCCACGCTTGGCCGTCGGCCAGCGCGAAGCTTGTCCGCCACCGAAAAGAACCCGGCAAGCAGCGCCGGCCCCACGAGCATGAAGCCGCCCGCCAGCGACAAGCTCATCGGTGCGATGGTCGCGAACTCGAGGACGACGTACATGAGCAGGCCCAGCGCGACGAAGACGCCGGCGAAGGCGCTACTGAGTCCTGGTGCAGCGCGATACTGTGCAATACCCGTCGCGATCGCCGCCTTCAGGTCGGCGAGTGTGAGCGGCGCCGGCTGCAGGGTGGCCGCGGATTCGGTGTTCGGCATCGGGCTCATCGCTGTGTTCCTCAGCGCCTCTGGGCGCGGACCTCGTCTACCAGGCGCCGCAGCCTGAGGGCCTCGGCAAGCTCATATACCGACATCGCGTAGAAGCTGCTGCGATTGTAGCGTGTGATGACATAGAAGTTGCGGTAGCCGAACCAGTACTCGGTGTCTGCGCCGGGCGTTTCGAGGTCCACCAGGGTTGCCGTGGCTGCCGCGCTGCCGCCGTCGAGGGTGGACACGCCGGCAGCGCTGAGGGTGGCAGGGTCCAGAGCTGGCTCGATGCCGGCGGCTACGAGCATTGCTGCGTCGGTGGTCGGCGCCAGCCGGGCGCGCTCGGCGACGGGGGCGCCAGTCTGCCAGCCATGCACCTTGAGGTAATTCGCCACGCTGCCGATGGCGTCGATGGCGTCGGATTCGAAGTCGATCCGGCCGTTGCCATCGAAGTCGACCGCGTAGGCAAGCACGCTGCTGGGCAGGAACTGGGGATAGCCGAGAGCTCCCGCGAAGGAGCCGGTGAAACTGTCCGGTGCGCGGCCCTGCTGGCGTGCGAGCACGAACAGCGACTCCAGTTCGCGGCGGAACAGCTCAGCCCTGGGCGGATAGTCGAAGGCCAGGGTGGCAAGGGCCGACAGCGTCTCGAAGTTGCCGGTCTGGCGGCCATACACCGTTTCCACGCCGATGATGGCTACGATGACCTCGGCAGGTACGCCGAAGCTGCGCTCGGCGCGTGCCAGTTCGTGCTCATGCTCGCGCCAGAAGGCGAGGCCGCCCTCGATCCGGGTGCGGTCCAGAAAGCGGCTGCGGTAGTTCTGCCATGACCTGGCGCCGCGGCGCGCAGGCGGGGTGATCAGGCGAATGACGCTGGCGTCGTGGCGGGCGCGGCCGAGCGCATCGTGGAGCTCGGCTGGGTCGAAATCGTGGCGGGCGGCGACCTCGGCTATGAAGCTGCGCGCATCATCGCGGTCGGCGTAGGAGGCAAGCAGGGGGGCAGGCAGGGCAAGTGCAAGCAGTGCTGCGAGCTGGCGCAGCGGCCTGGAGGCTGAGAGGCGGGGCATGGCATTCGGTGGCTACGGGTTGCGAAGGGCATCGATGCGGTGGCGCAGGGCATTGAGCGCGTCCTTGTCGACGTCCCGACCATACCGCAGGCTGGCGTAGCTTGCACAGATCGTACGTAACGCATCTGCCTGCCCGGGGCGCGCGCGCGCGAGCCGGTCGGCGTAGTCGAGCGGGCCTTCCCACGGTTCGCGCCCCAGTCCCTGGCGCGCCATGCGCGTGCAGAAGCGGGCCCACTGTCGCTCCAGAGGGTCCTGCGCACGCCGCTGCCTGATGGCCCACAGATAAAGCACGCCGAACAGTGCAGCGGTGGCCAGGCTCAGGATTGCAGCAAGCGTGGTCGCATCGACGCGCTCGAACCCGATGCGGGCGAGCAGGGCGCGCTGGCGCTCGGTGTCATAACCCAGCACGCGCTGGTTCCAGGCATTCGATACCGCCTCCCACTGGTAGCGCAGCGCGCGTAGCCATTCCATGTCGGCGCGCAGCATCAGCGGCAGGCCGTCGAACTCGGCAAGCGCAGCCGCGAGACCGTCGTCGATGCGTTGGGGGGCGGCGAGCGCGGTAGGGTCGACGCGCACCCAGCCGCTGCCGGTGAGCCAGACCTCGTTCCAGGCGTGCGCATCGGACTGACGCACGACGAGGTTGCCGTCGACCGGGTTGATCTCGCCGCCCTGGTAGCCGGTCACCACCCGTGTCGGCACGCCGGCTGCGCGCATCAGCACGGCGAACGCCGAGGCGAAGTGTTCGCAGAAGCCTCTGCGTGTGTCGAACAGGAACTCGTCCGCACTATGGCGACCGAGCAGAGGCGGGCGCAGCGTGTAGATGTAGCGGCCCGAGCGCAGGTAGTCGATCACGCGCGCCAGTGTCTCCCGGTCGGATGCCGCACCCGCGGCCAGTTCGGCTGCAAGCGCGCGGCTGCGCGGGTTGCTGTCGGCCGGTAGGCGCAAGGCGGCCGACAGCACGTCGGCGTCCTCCTCGAGCCCAGTGAGGGTGTCAGGGTAAGCGGTGAGGGCAAGGCGGCTACGTACCCGCAGCGGGGTCACCGCCAGGGCGTGGTAGTCGCTTGCATGGCGTATCGCCGGACTTGCGCCGCCGGCAAAGTCGAGGGCAAGCAGCCAGCGCCGGTTGTGGGGTTCGAGGGTGAGGGTGTAGTCGAGCCGAGGTCCGGACACCGCGTAGAACGGCGTCTCGGCCTCAACGAAGGGGGCTGCGCGCCAGGTGCGGCCGTCGAACTCGGTGAGCACCGGGCCGCGCCAGTAGCGTTGGGTCGGCGCGGGCGGTGCGCCGTCGAACACCGCGCGCATGACGATCGCGCTGGACAGGCTCAGCTCGCTGATCGAGCCCGGATCCATGGTTTCGGACAGACCCGTGCGCGCGCTGAACGCATCTGCAGGCAAGCCCCAGAGCGGCCCCTGCACGCGCGGGAACAGCACGAAGAACAGCAGCATGAAGGGCAGGCCCTGGACGACCAGGAGTGTCGCCGTCCGCAGGTGTTCGCGTTGCGGTCCGCCCGGGTCGGCAAGCGCCACCAGCGCGCCCAGGGTGACCAGGCTTGCCGCCAGGGCGAGGGCAGCGACAGGCAAGGATTGATCTTCGAGGAAGATGGCGAGTTGCAGGAACAGGCACAGCAGCACCCCGGCGCGAATGTCGCGCGCTGCGCGCGACTCGAGCAGCTTGAGGCCGAGCAGCAGGGCCAGCAGGGTCACGCCTGGTTCGCGGCCGAAAAAATGGCCGAACTCGAGGCGGACGCCCACGGCAACCGCTACCGCGACGGCAAGCAGCAGCAGGCGCGCCGGTGGCCGCTTGCCTCGCCACAGCAGCCCGCGCCAGCCCAGCAGCAGGGCTGCAAGAGCGCTCGCCCAGGCCGGCAGCCATAGCGCATGCGGGGCGAGGGTAAGCGCGGCGCCGCCCAACAGCCAGGCGCCCTGACGACGGTCCAGGGCGCGCTCCGGCGGCGCCGTTGAGTGGCGCCGGATGGGAAGGGCGCGCAGCAGCCGGCCGATCATGCCTCCTCCCGTGGCGCGCCAAAGCGGGCAAGCTCGCCGAGGCAGCACGCGAGGTGGGCCTTGCCCTGGCCGCTCGCGACTTCGCATCCGGGCAGTTTGAGAGCGTAGCGCCGGTTGTGTTGTTCTGCCGCGAGCAGCCAGGCTGTCAGGCGCGACAACCGGCGTTCATCGTCGAGCTGCTGTGGTAGCTGCGACCAGTCGAGCACGAGGTCGGGCGAACTCCAGCTGGCGTACGATTTCGTGAGCATCGGCCCGCCGCGCGCCAGTACCTTCCATGCAACGTGGCGCGGCGAGTCCGCGCTGCGGTGGGTGCGCAGGCCGGTGAAATCGTCGTCGCCGTCGCGGCTGCGTCCGCGCATTCCGGCATCGGCACCGGCATCTTCCGGCAGCGCGGGCGGATCCGGTTCGGGCGCAGGGTATACGACGCAGTGCTGCTCGGGCACGAATACGCTCCACGCCCGGATCAGGCCAAGCGGCCAGGTCGTCTGGATGACCGTGCGCCCAGGGCTGAGCTGGCCGCGCCGTGTCGTCGGGCAGGGCAGGCATACCCGGGTGAGCTGTGCGGGGCCGGCGTCGAAGCCGACCTGCTGGCCGTGTGCGCGCAGGCTGAGCGAAGGGCGTCGACGGTTACGCGTGTTGTCGATGCTGAACACGAAGCCGGCGGTGTCGCCGCAGAACACGGGCTCGCAGCGCTCGGCGCGGATGGACAGGCCAAGCAGGTTGCGAAACGCATGCACCATGCTCGCCATGGCCGTCCCGCCGAGCAGGAACACGAAGCCGTAGCCGAGGCTGAGGTTGTAGTTGATCGAGGCCAGCAACATGGTCGCGAGGGCGGCGGCGAAGGCGAGTCCGGCCGGGGTAGGCAGTACGTAGATGCGTCGCTGCACCAGGCGGATCGGCGCCGGCTCCGGGGTGCCGATACGGAACAGCCAGCGCTCGGCCCGTTCCAGCATGCGCAGCGCGCGGCCTTGCCCTGGCCTCATCATCAGACGAGTTTGACCGCGTGCAGCAGACGCGTCAGCGTTGCCGCCGGTACCGGGCGGCCGTCGCCGGCCAGGTGCAGCCGATGGCCGGCGACGTGGGGGAAGAGGGTCTGCACGTCCTCGGGCAGGACGTGGTCGCGACCTTCGATAAGCGCCCAGGCGCGCGCTGCCGCGAGCAGGCCCAGGCCCGCGCGCGGGCTGAGTCCGCCGGCAAGCTCGGGGTTGCCGCGACTGGCCTCGAGCACAGCCTGAAGGTAATCGACCAGGGCCGCCGAGACATGGACACGCATGGCCGCCTGTTGCAACTCGACGAGCGCCGCCGGGCTGATCACAGCAGCCTGGCGCCCGAGCATGCCGCGCCTGTCTTCGCCCATCAGCAGTGCACGCTCGGCCTCGCGATCGGGATAGCCCAGCCTGATACGCAGCAAGAAGCGGTCGAGCTGGCTCTCCGGCAGCGGGAAGGTGCCGATCTGGTGTGCCGGGTTCTGCGTTGCGATCACGAAGAAGGGCTCGGGGAGCGCGAAGGTGCCGCCGTCGGCGGTGACCTGGCCCTCCTCCATGGCCTCGAGCAGCGCACTCTGCGTCTTCGGGGTGGCACGGTTGATCTCGTCGGCGAGGATCAGCTGGGCGAACACCGGCCCTGGATGAAAGCGGAACGCGCTCGACTCGCGATCGAACACGGACACGCCCAGGATGTCGGCCGGCAGCAGGTCGCTGGTGAACTGGATGCGCTGGAACTGCAGCCCGGTGAGCCTTGCGAAGACATGCGCGAGCGTGGTCTTGCCCACGCCCGGAACGTCCTCGATCAGCAGGTGGCCGCGGGCAACGAGGCAGGCAAGGGCGAGACGCAGCTCCCGGTCCTTGCCGAGGATGATCCGGCCTGCTGCGTCGAGCAGGCGATTCGCATGGTGCAGGGGCATCGTGGCGCGTACTGTGAAATTGGCTTGGAAGCGGTGATAATAGACGACAAAGAGCAGCGCTCCCGCGGCAAGGGGTGACGTTGCCAGGTCAATAATGGGCCCGGGCGCGCACGCGCCACTTGAGGCCGAATCATTGTTCTCGAGATGAGAGGGAGGAGTATGACGACGACGGCATTCATCACGCATCGTGACTGCTGGCTGCACGACATGGGATCGATGCACCCCGAATGCGCGGACCGGCTGTCGGCGATCAACGACCGGCTTATCGCGGCTGGTCTGGACATGTACATCTCCTTTTACGACGCGCCCGTTGCCGAGCGCGAGCAGATTCTGCGCGTACATCCGGCCGAGTACCTGGACGACCTCGTGGGCAACGTGCCCGAGCACGGCATTCGCCACCTCGATCCGGATACCGCGATGTCGCCGGGCACGATGAAGGCGGCGCTGCGCTCGGCCGGTGCCGGGGTGTTCGCCACCGACCTGGTCATGAAGGGCGAGATCGAGAACGCCTTCTGCGCCGTGCGTCCGCCCGGCCATCATGCCGAGCGTGCGAAGGCGATGGGCTTCTGCTTCATGAACAACGTCGCCATCGCAGCACGGCATGCGCTCGAGGCCCATGGGCTCGAACGCGTCGCGGTTGTCGACTTCGACGTCCACCATGGCAACGGCACCGAGGACATCTTCCGCAACGATCCGCGGGTGATGATGGCGGGGATCTTCCAGCATCCCTTCTACCCCTACAGCGGAACGGACAATCCGCCCGCGCACATGTGCAACGTGCCTTTGCCGGCGGGGACCCGCGGCGATGCGTTCCGCCAGGTCTTCAGCGATGTCGTCGTACCTGCGCTGCGCAGCCACAACCCGCAAATGATCTTCATCTCTGCCGGCTTCGATGCCCACTACGAGGACGACATGGGCTCGCTTGGCCTGGTCGAGGCCGACTACGTGTGGGCGACCGAGCAGATCAAGGGGGTCGCTGCGGACTGTGGGCATACCCGCATCGTGTCCATCCTCGAGGGCGGTTATTCGCTGTCGTCGCTGGCGCGCTCGGTCGTTGCCCACATCAAGGCGCTTGCAGATCTTTGAGCCTGCCGCTGCGGGCTGGCCCGGCGTGCGTGACCTCCACGCGCGCGAGGCTGGCCCGAATCCGGCGATCGGTTAGAATCGAATCTTTTACGCACGCCCCCACGCCATGATTACCGGATCGCTTGTCGCCATCGTCACGCCCATGCATGACGACGGCAGTCTTGATTTCCCGAGCTTGCGCAAGCTCATCGACTGGCACATCGCCGAAGGTACGGACGGCATCGTCATCGTCGGCACCACTGGCGAGTCGCCGTCGGTCAGTGTCGATGAACACTGCGAGTTGATCCGCTGCACCGTCGAGCACGTGGCTGGGCGGGTCCCGGTCGTCGCCGGAACAGGTGCCAACTCGACATCCGAGGCGGTCGAGCTGGCTCGTTTTGCTGCCCGTGCCGGCGCCGATGCCCACCTGTCGGTCGTCCCCTACTACAACAAGCCGTCGCAGGAAGGCCTTTACCGGCACTTCCGCACCATTGCCGAGGCGGTCGAACTGCCGCTGATCCTCTACAACGTGCCCGGGCGCACGGTTGCAGATCTCGGCAACGACACCACGCTGCGGCTGGCCGAGATCCCCAACGTGGTCGGCCTCAAGGACGCTACCGGTAACCTCGATCGCGCCTGCGACCTCATCGAGCGCGCGCCGGCGGGCTTCGGCCTCTACAGCGGCGACGACATGAGCTCTGCCGCCTTCCTGATGCTGGGCGGCCATGGCGTCATCTCGGTCACCGCAAACGTGGCGCCGCGTGCCATGCACCAGCTGTGCGCAGCGGCCGCTGCGGGTGACATGAAGTCCCTGCGTGAAACCAATGCTGCGCTCACGGGTCTGCATCGCGATCTGTTCTGCGAAGCGAACCCCATTCCGGTCAAGTGGGCGGTTGCTCGCATGGGCCTGATCGGCGATGGCATCCGCTTGCCGCTCACGCCCTTGGCCGAGGCGTACCACGAGCGTGTGCGCAAGGCCTTGAGCAAGGCCGGCATCCAGTTCTGAACCGAAACCCTCTGTCCAGGTATTCCATGAATCGTTCCACGCGCACTTCCCTTTCCCTGGTCGCGCTCTCGCTGGCGCTTGGCGGCTGCTCGACTTCGATGTTCGAAGGCAAGCGCATCGACTACAAGAGCGCACGCCAGATCGAGCGGCCGCTCGAGGTTCCGCCCGACCTGACCGCGCCGCGGCGCGACGACCGCTTTGCCGTGCCGGATACCGCGGGCACCGGTATCGCGACCTACTCGGCCTATGAGGCCGACCGTGCGGGACGCTCGACGGTCGCGAGCGGGAGTCCCGAAGTGCTGGCCGGCTCCGACACCATGCGCATCGAGCGCGCAGGCAGCCAGCGTTGGCTCGTGGTCGGTGGCAATGCCGCCGAGTTGTGGCCCAAGGTCAAGGACTTCTGGCTCGAGATGGGGTTCATCCTCAACATCGACAGCCCGGAAATCGGCGTGATGGAAACCGATTGGGCCGAAGACCGTGCCAAGATTCCGCAGGACTTCGTGCGTTCGACCATCGGCCGCGTACTCGACGGCCTGTTCTCGACCCCCGAGCGCGACAAGTTCCGCACCCGCTTCGAGCAGGGCAAGGACGCCGGGACGCTGGAGATCTACGTCAGTCACCGCGGCATGATCGAGATCTATCCGACTGAGGCGAAGGACTCGACCATCTGGCAGCCGCGTCCTGCCGACCCCGAGCTCGAGGCCGAGATGTTGCGGCGCCTGATGGTGCACCTCGGGGCCGAGGAGGCGCGTGCCGAGGCTGCACTGGTTGCGCCAGCCGCGCCCGAGCGCGCGCGAGTCGTTTCCGCGGCCGATGGTCAGGCTGCGTTGCAGGTCGAGGAGCCCTTCGACCGCGCTTGGCGCAGGGTTGGCCTCGCACTCGACCGCATCGGCTTCACGGTCGAGGACCGCGATCGCGCACAGGGCCTGTACTACGTCCGCTACGTTGATCCGGATGCGGACAACCGCAGCCCCAACAAGGGCTTCCTGTCCCGCCTCGCGTTCTGGCGCAGTGACGACAAGCCGGCCCAGGCTGGCAGTGAATACCGCCTGCGTGTGGAAGGGCAGGGCGACGCATCGCGCGTCAGTGTGCTCAGCCGCGAGGGCGGCGTCGATAACTCGGACACCGCTCGCCGCATGCTGGGCCTGCTGCAGCAACAACTGCGCTGATCGACACTGCGCACGAAACAAAAAAGCCGGCGCAAGCCGGCTTTTTTGTTGGGTGGCGAGGGCGACTCAGTCCTTCGCCGCCTCCTTGGCAGCGCCGACGGCTGCGCCGGCCGCTTCCTTCGCCGCGTCCACCGCAGCGGCCGCTTCGGCCTTTGCTGCCTCGGCGGCGTCCTTGACCTGTTCGACCGCAGCAGCAGCTTCTTCCTTGACCGCTTCGACAGCGGCGTCGGTTGCCGACTTGGCCTCTTCGGCGCCTTCCTTCGCTTCTTCGACCGCGGCTGCAGCTTCTTCCTTGGCAGCTTCGGTTGCGGCAGCGGCGGCTTCACCCGCAGCAGCTGCGCTTTCCTTGGCGGCCTCTACGGCCTGTGCTGCCGACTCCTTCATCTGTTCCTGAGCCGAAGGCGGAGCCTGGACGGCGGGCTCTTCCTTCTTGCCGCAAGCGGCAACGGCAACGGCGACGAGGGCGGCAACGAGAAGGGGATGCTTCATCACGTGTCTTCCTTTTGTAGAAGGGATTCTTGGTTTGTGTAGGTGTCTGCCAACCTCGAGGGCTGACTGGACGCGGGCATATTAGCATGTACGGCTGCTCGGACTGCTGCAGCGCAATAGCTTTCGGGTTGTTGACAACATGCTTGTAAACAATGGCTTGGCGTTTTGGTTTCGAGCGACTTTGTATCCGGATGTCAGATGCCGGGTGTGCTCGGGTGCTGCACCGGGGCGCCGCGCGCGGTGCAGTGCTCCCGCGGTAGAATTGCCCTCCCGAGTTTCCCGCCCCGCCTGCGCACCGTCATGAGCATCGCCACCATCGAATCACTCGACCACGAAGGCCGTGGCGTTACCCATGTCGGCGGCAAGACCGTCTTCATCGAAGGCGGTCTCCCCGGAGAGCGTGTCGAGTACGAGGTCCAGCGCAGCCGGCCGAACTACGAGCAGGCGACTGCGGTGCGAATCCTGCGCTCCAGCGCCCAGCGGGTCGAGCCGCGGTGCGCTCACTTCGGTGTGTGCGGCGGCTGTTCGATGCAGCACCTCGACCCGCTCGCCCAGGCCGCGGCCAAGCAGCGCATCCTGGAAGATGCGCTCTGGCATATCGGCAAACTGCGGCCCGCCATCATCTATCCGGCAGTCAATGGACCGGCCTGGGGCTACCGCTATCGCGCCCGTCTTGGCGTTCGCCTCGTGCCGAGCAAGGGCGGCTTGCGTATCGGCTTTCACGAGCGGCGTTCAAGCTACATCGTTGACATGCGCGAGTGCCCGGTTCTTCCCGCAGGCATCTCGGCCCTGCTGCCGCGCCTGCGCGAGATGATCGCCGGCTTGTCGATCGCCGACCGCCTGCCGCAGGTGGAGATCGCGATCGGTGACGACGCTACGGTGTTCGTGTTCCGCAACCTGCAGCCCTTCAGCCGCGCAGACGAGAAGCGCATCGCCGCCTTCGCCGCAGCCGAGGGCATCCAGGCCTGGATGCAGCCGGGTGGGCCAGACACGGCCATACCTTTCGATCCGTCCGCCGAGCGTGCGCTGCATTACACGCTGCCCGAGTTCGACGTGCGCATGGACTTCCGCCCGACCGACTTCACCCAGGTCAACGTACACATCAACCGCCTGCTCATCCGCCGCGCCATGCAACTGCTCGCGCCGCGTGCGGGTGAGCGCATCGCCGACCTGTTCTGCGGCCTGGGCAACTTCAGCCTGCCGATCGCGCGTCTTGGGGCCCGGGTCATTGGCGTCGAGGGCAGCGATGCCTTGGTCGCGCGCGCACTCGACAATGCCCGCCGCAATGGCCTCGACAACCTCACCGAGTTCCACGCCGCGAACCTCTTCGAGGCCACCGAGGACAGCCTGGCCGCGCTCGGCCCGCTCGACAAGATGCTGATCGATCCGCCGCGCGAAGGTGCGATTGCGGTCGCGAAGGCGCTTGGCGGTGAGCATTCGCCAGCGCGCATCGTGTATGTGTCCTGCAACCCGGCGACGCTGGCACGCGACGCCGCCGTGCTGGTGCGCGAGAAGGGCTACGTGCTGCGTGGGGCGGGCATTGCCAACATGTTCCCGCAGACCTCGCATGTGGAGTCGGTCGCGCTCTTCGAGCGCGGCTGAAAGAGTGGGCCGGGTCGCCGTAGCGAGGGTTCACATTTGCCCCCCGTGCTGGGAGAATGGCGCGCCGTCTGTCCGTAATTATGAATACAAAATGAGCTCGTGGTGAGTCCCGCATCAGACCCTCGTTTCTCGTCCACTGCGGGCGAAGCGCCGAACGCTGCCTGGCAGCGCCGCAGCCTCGCCAGCGTATGGCACCCCTGCACCCAGATGCAGCGCGCGCAGACGGTGCCGCCGCTGCCGATCGCGCGCGCGAGCGGGCCGTGGCTGTACGACTACGAGGGCGGGCGCTATTTCGACGCCAACAGCTCGTGGTGGGTGAACCTGTTCGGCCATGCCGACGCCCGCCTCAATGCCGCGCTGCGCGACCAGCTCGATACCTTGCCCCATGTCATGCTGGCCGGTTGCACCCATGCGCCGGCGGTGGAACTGGCCGAGCGCCTGAACGCGCTCACCGGCGGCGTCCTCGGCCATGCCTTCTATGCCAGCGACGGTGCCTCTGCGGTCGAGATCGCGCTCAAGATGAGCTTCCATGCGTGGCGCAACCGCGGGCGCGGCAACAAGCGCGAATTCGTCTGCGTGCGCCAGGGCTATCACGGCGAGACCCTGGGCGCGCTGGCCGTCACCGACGTCGCCGTGTTTCGCGACGCCTACGACCCGCTGCTGATGCGCGCCCACCTCGTCGCCTCGCCCGATGCACGGCTTGCTGCCGCGGGCGAGAGCCCGGCCGACGTGGCCGCGCGTGCGCTGGCCGAGGTGCGCGTCCTGTTCGAGTCCCGTCACGAACACATCGCTGCCTTCATCGTCGAGCCACTGGTGCAATGCGCTGCCGGCATGGCGATGCACGACCCGGCCTATCTGCGCGGCTTGCGCGCCCTGTGCGATGACTACGAGGTGCACCTGATCGCCGACGAGATTGCCGTGGGCTGTGGCCGCAGCGGCAGCTTCTTCGCCTTCGAGCAGGCAGCCGCGCCCGCCCAGCCCGCCGTATGGCCGGATTTCGTGTGCCTGTCCAAGGGCATCAGCGGTGGCTACCTGCCCTTGTCGCTGGTGCTCACGCGTGACGAGATCTATCGCGTCTTTCTCGATGACGACATCGCGCGCGGCTTCCTGCATTCGCACTCCTACACCGGCAACGCACTGGCGTGCAGGGCGGCGCTGGCCGTGCTCGACCGCTTTGCCGAGGACGATGTGATCGCGCGTAACCGCGCACCTGCCGCCGCGCTGAGCGCGGCGCTGGCGCCGCTGGCCGAGGATGAACGTATCGAACACCTGCGCCAGCGCGGCATGATCTGGGCCTTCGATGTGCGCGAGCCCCATGCCGGCGAGCGCTTCGCCGAGCGCTTCCACCTTGCCGGCAGGGCCAGGGGGCTGCTGATCCGCCCGATCGGTCGCACCGTGTATCTGATGCCGCCCTACGTGCTCGATGACGAACTCGCGGCCTGGCTGGCCGCCCGCACCCTCGACACCCTTGAACAGACCCTGGCCGATGCGGCCCGGGCCGCGCCTCATCATGTTGCTCGAACACCTGAACCGCCGACTGCGTGAGCGCGAGGCGGCCGCACTGTGGCGGCAGCGGCGTGTCGCTGACTCAGCGTGCGCTCCCCTCCAGCATCTGGCCGAGGGTGGCGAGGGCACGCGTGCGCTGCTTGCCTTCTGCAGCAACGACTACCTCGGCCTGGCCGCGCATCCCGTGCTGATCGACGCGCTTGCCGCGGGCGCGCGGCGCTGGGGCGTGGGCAGCGGCGCATCGGCACTGGTGAGCGGCCACGCCACGCCCCATGCGGCGCTCGAGGATGAACTCGCGCGCTGGCTGGCGCCGTACATCCCGCAGGCGGCGGTGCTGGGCTTCTGTTCGGGTTACATGGCCAACCTGGCCTTGCTCACCACCCTGGCCGACGCTGAGGCGGTGATCTTCGCCGACAAGCTCAACCACGCCTCCTTGATCGATGGCGGCCTGCTCGCCGAGGCCAGGATGCGGCGCTACCCGCATGCACGGCTCGACCTGCTCGACGCCATGCTTGCCGACAGCACCGCGGCGCTGCGGCTCATCGTCACCGATGCGGTGTTCAGCATGGACGGCGACATTGCGCCGCTGCCCGAACTGCTCGCCCTGGCCGAGCGCCACGATGCCTGGCTGATCGTGGACGACGCCCACGGCTTTGGCGTGCTGGGCGAAGGCGGGCAGGGCGCGCTCGCTCATTTCGGCCTGCGCAGCGAACGCATCATCTACATGGGTACGCTGGGCAAGGCTGCGGGCGTGAGCGGTGCCTTCGTCGCCGCCCACCCGCTGGTTGTCGAAGCCCTGGTGCAGGGCGCGCGCAGCTATATCTACACCACGGCGCCGTCGCCGGCGCTCGCCCACACACAGTTGGCAAGCCTGGCGCTGATCGCGGGCGAGGAGGGCGCGGCGCGGCGCGGTCACCTGAATGCGCTGGTCGAAGCGCTGCGCACCGGGCTCGCCGCTGTCATCGCCGCACACCCGCACTGCGGCTGGCGGCTCGCCGAGTCCGCGACCGCCATCCAAGCGCTCATCGTGGGCGACAATGCTGCCGCGGTCGCACTGTCGGCGGCGCTGGAGGCGTGCGGGCTGCGCGTCCCCGCCATCCGTCCGCCCACCGTGCCGGCAGGCAGCGCGCGCCTGCGCATAACCCTGAGCGCGGCGCACAGCCGCGCCGACGTAGACCGCTTGTGCGCCGCACTGGCGCAGCTCGCGAGTGAAGGAGAGCACCCTTGATCGACGCCTCAAAAGGCATCTTCGTCACCGGCACCGACACCGAAATCGGCAAGACCCGGGTCAGCGCGGCCATCGTTGCCCTGCTCGGCAAGTGCGGCCTGCGCGCCGCTGGCCTCAAGCCGATCGCAGCCGGTACCGAGCTTATCGATGGTGAATGCATCAACGAGGATGTGTACGCCTTGCGCGCAGCAGCCTCCATGCCGATCACCGCCGCTGAGATCTGCCCCTATCAGTTCGCCGCTGCCTGCGCACCCCATGTCGCTGCCGCGCTCGAGGGCCGGCGTATCGAGCGTGCCGGCGTGCTTGCAGCGGTCGCGGCCGTGGCGCAGCGTGCCGACCGCGTCGTGGTCGAGGGTGTGGGCGGGTTCCGCGTGCCGTTGGGCGACGCCGCCGGGCCGGACGGGGCGTGGGACTCCGCCGACCTCGCTGTCGAGCTTGGCCTGCCGGTGCTGCTGGTGGTCGGCCTGCGTCTGGGGTGCATCAACCACGCCCTGCTCAGTGCAGAGGCCATCCGTGCCCGCGGCCTGCACCTGTGCGGCTGGGTGGCCAACACTGTCGACCCCGACATGCCGTGGGTTGCCGAGAACCTCGACGCACTTGCCCACGGGCTGGGCAGTGCGCCCTGCCTGGGCCTGATCCCGCGCCTGCCTGCACCGACGCCGGAGGCCATCGCGCCTTACCTCAACGTTCCCGCATTGCACACACTCTTCAAGACTCAAGACCTTACAACGGAGACACCATGAGCACTTTGGCCACCATCTCGCCCGAATCCCTGCGCCGCAGCGCCGCGCCCGCAACCCTGTCGCCCACGGGCCAGGCACGCTGGTCGGTGGAGGCGGTCGAAGCACTGTTCGCGCTGCCCTTCATGGACCTCGTGTTTCGCGCCCAGCAGGTGCATCGCGAACACTTCAACCCGAGCGAGATCCAGCTGTCGACGCTGTTGTCGATCAAGACCGGCGGCTGCGCAGAGGACTGCGGCTACTGCTCGCAGTCCGCGCACTTCGAGACCGACGTCAAGGCCGCCAAGCTGATGCCGGTAGACGAGGTGATCGCCGCCGCGCGCGCCGCCAAGGCCCAGGGCGCCAGTCGCTTCTGCATGGGCGCCGCCTGGCGCTCGCCCAAGGCGCGCGACATGGAGCGCGTCACTGCGATGGTGCGCGAGGTGAAGGCGCTCGGCATGGAAACCTGCATGACTCTGGGCATGCTCGACCAGGACCAGGCGCAGTCGCTCAAGGAGGCTGGCCTCGACTACTACAACCACAACCTCGACACCGCGCCCGAGTACTACGGCAAGGTCATCGGCACGCGCACCTACCAGGATCGCCTCGACACCCTCGACAACGTGCGCTCTGCCGGCATCAACGTGTGCAGCGGCGGCATCGTCGGCATGGGCGAGACGCGCAGCCACCGCGCTGGCCTGATCGCCCAGCTGGCCAACCTCGAGCCCTGCCCGGAGTCGGTGCCGATCAACAACCTCGTGCCCATCCCCGGCACCCCGCTGGCCGGCGTCGATCCGATCGACCCGTTCGAGTTCGTACGCACCATCGCCGTCGCCCGCATCACCATGCCCACCAGCTACGTGCGCCTGTCCGCCGGCCGCGAGCAGATGGACGAGGCGCTCCAGGCGCTATGCCTGATGGCCGGCGCCAACTCGATCTTCTACGGCGACCACCTGCTTACCACCCCCAACCCGCAGACCGGCCGCGACCGCAGCCTGCTCGAACGCCTGGACATGCGCATCCAGGGCCAGGACGCCTGACAGAGCGTCGCACGGCGCGGCAATGAGCTGCGCCGTGCAGCACCACACCGTCAACGGCCCGCAGCCGCATGAAACCCACTGTAGGAGCGGCGCCAGCCGCGAGATCTTTGGCGCGAACACTCACGCCTATCGCTCCCACTCCCTCGCGGCTGGCGCCGCTCCTACAGTGGGGGCAAACGCTGGGGGTGTTCGCTAGCATGGCTGCGGGAAATGGGTGACGCTTGCGGCAAATGCGCACCGTCGGCCCTTGCGCTATAATCCGCGGCCTTGCGGAGGCGTGGCAGAGCGGTTGAATGCAACGGTCTTGAAAACCGTCAGGGGTTTACGCCCCTCGTGAGTTCGAATCTCACCGCCTCCGCCACCCCCGTTTGCATGGTTCCGGCTCCTGCGCGCCCTTCTGTCGTGCGCACCTCAATCATCAATCGCCCTCCATCGTGCGGGCGAAAGCCGCCCACATCGAGCCTCCCCCTTGGTCGACCGAGCCCCGCGAAGGGGGTGTCGCCGCTTCGCGGGTGGTGTCTCGCGGCGATCGGTAGCGGACGATCAATCCGGTCGCGCAGTTTGATCTTCGGGTGGGACGCTGCTATATCTTTGTCATGAGCATGGCTGTCGATGCCGCGCAGACCGAATTGATCGTCGGCTTGAGCGTCCGGCCCTTTGCCACCAGTGCCGCTGCAGATTCCACAACCTGGCAGCTTGTGGGCAAGCGGGTGCGGCAGCTTGCGGAGGGGGTAGGCATGGCAACCGATGCGTGCGGACTTTTTCTCGAAGAGGGTCCCGATGCCGTCCTGGTGGTTGATCCGAGGGGGACGGTGCTGTACTGGGGCAGTCGTGCCGAAGAGATCTTTGGCCACCGCGCGGATGAGGTGGTGGGGCGCGCGCTGAGCGAGATCCTGGTGCCCGCCGACGGTCTCGACGATGAGCGCGGGATGATGCGCGAGGTGCTCGAGAATGGCTACGCCGCGATCGAGTCATTGCGCCGGCGCAAGGATGGTTCGCTCCTCTACGTCTCCATCTTGTGCAGGACGGTGCCGGATGCCTCGGGGCAAGCCGAGCACGTCGTCGTCACCATCAAGGACGTCACCGAGCTCAAGGCCGCCCGTGATGCGAAGCTGATGGATGCGCGCTATCGGAACCTGCTCGAATCCATGCCGGACGGGATCGTGATGATCAATGCGGCCGGGTACATCGTATTCTCGAACAGTCAGGCCGAGGCCATGTTCGGTTATGCCTCGGGCACGCTACACGGGAGGATGGTCGAGTCGCTGTTGCCCGAGCGCTTCCGTGGCGCGCATGTGAGGCATCGCGTCACTTATTTCGGCCAGCTGCGCACGCGTACGATGGGGAGTGGCCTGGAGTTGTTCGGTCTGCGCCAGGATGGTACGGAGTTTCCGGTCGAGATCAGCTTGAGTCCGCTCGCCACGGATGAGGGCGCTTTCGTCATGAGCGCGATCCGCGATGTCAGCGGGCGAAAGAAGGCGGAGCAGAAGTTCCGGGGCTTGCTCGAGTCGGCTCCTGATGCGATGGTCATCGTCGACCGCGCGGGCCGCATCGTGCTGGTCAACACCCAGGCCGAGAGGCTGTTCGGCTACACGCGCACGGAGCTTGCCGACGAGTCGATCGAGATGCTGCTGCCCGAGCGCTACCGGTCGCAACACCCGGGGCACCGCAAGGCCTTCTTCGCCGATCCGCGCGTGCGGCCGATGGGCGTGGGACTTGAGCTGTATGGCAGGCGCAAGAACGGCGACGAGTTTCCGGTCGAGATCAGTCTGAGCCCGCTCGAGACCGAGGATGGGATGCTGGTCTCCAGTGCCATCCGCGACATCACCGAGCGCAAGCGCTTCGAGTGCGCATTGCAGCAGAAGAACGTCGAACTGGCGCGGGCGAACGCGGCCAAGGACCACTTCCTCGCCAACATGAGCCATGAGCTGCGTACCCCGCTCAATGCGATCATCGGCTTCACCGGCACGCTGCTGATGAAGCTTCCGGGCCCACTCAACGAGGCGCAGCACAAGCAGTTGCGCACCGTGCAATCGAGCGCCCAGCATCTGCTTGCGCTGATCAACGACCTGCTCGACATTGCGAAGATCGAGGCGGGCAAGATCGAACTCAGCCCCGAGATCATCGATTGCCGGGCGCTCATCGACGATATCGTCGGGACCTTGCGCCCCGAGGCCGAGCGGCGGCGCCTGGATCTGAGCGTCGAGGCGCCGCCGGGAGCCTGCCCGCTCAGCACCGACCGGCGTGCGTTCAGCCAGATCGTGATCAACCTCGTGCAGAACGCCATCAAGTTCACCGAGGAAGGCTGCGTGGTCCTGCGCCTGGCGCGGATGCGGGAAGGTGCGGCGGGGGTGGTCGCAGTGACCGTGAGCGACACCGGCATGGGCATCAGCGAGGAGGACCAGACACGCCTGTTCGCGCCCTTCTCGCGCATTACCGCGAAACGCGGCAAGGGCGCCGAGGGGGCCGAGGGTACCGGACTCGGTCTGCACCTTAGCCAGAAGCTTGCAGAGGCGCTGGGCGGGCGGATCATTGTGCAGAGCGCGCCGGGCCGGGGCAGCAGCTTCACACTCGTGCTGCCGGGAGGATGACCATGGCTGCCCGCATCGTCATCGTCGATGACAACGAGGCCAACCTGGAACTGGTCGGCTACCTGCTGGAGGCGGGTGGCCACACCGTACTGCGCGCCGAGGACGGGGAGCAGGCGCTTGCGCTCGTGCATCAGCTGCCCCGCCCGGATCTGGTCATCAGCGACCTGAGGATGCCAGTGATGGACGGCTTCGAGCTACTCAGCCGGATCCGTCAGGACGCGACCCTGGACGGGCTCCCCGTGATCGCGGTCACCGCGTTCTCGATGGCGGCCGATCGTACACGCGTGATGGATGCGGGCTTCGACGGCTACTTGTCGAAGCCCATCGTGCCCGAGTCTTTCATCGGCGAGGTTGAGAAGTTCCTGCAGGCCGGGCGGCGCCACGCGGGTTCATCGTCTGGGCCGTAGAGGAGCAGTGAGATGGCGAAGCTTCTGATCATCGATGATCATCCGGCGAATCGCGAGCTGATCGCCACCCTTGCCGGCTACGATGGTCATGAGACCTTCGAGGCTGGCGATGGCGCCGAGGGACTCGCCATCGTGCGGGCCGAGCGCCCGCAACTGGTGATCTGCGACATCCTGATGCCGACGATGGACGGATACGAATTCGTGCGTAGGCTGCGCGCGGAGCCGGCGGTTGCCGACACCCAGGTGATGTTCTACACCGCGAACTACCATGAGCGCGAGGCGAGCAAGCTGGCGACGATTCTTGGCGTGTCGAGGATCCTGGCCAAACCCTCCGGCCCCGAGGCGATCCTCGCAGCCATTGACGAGGCTCTCGCGAACGAGCCCAAGGGGGCGGCTGCCGTAGGCACCGACGAGGCGTTCGACCGCGAACACCTGCGGGTGCTGACTGACAAGCTGGCCGAGAAGGCTGCCGAGCTCGAGCGTGCCAACCAGCGCCTCGCGGCGCTCACCGAGCTGAACCTGCAGTTGTCTGCCGAGCGGGATACTTTAGTGCTGCTCAACAAGGTGTGCCAGGGCGCGCGTTCGCTGACGGGAGCGCGCTACGCGATTCTCTGCTTCGAGCACCGCGGCAACGGCCGATCGATTTTCGTGCTCGGTTGCGGCCTGTCGCCGGAGCAGGCACAGGGGCTGCAGGGTCGCAGATTCGACGAGGGGCCGTTTCGGCGCGTGCTCGCCGAGCGCAGGCCCGTGCGCTTCGTCAATGCCGACGGGCGGCCTGAAGGTGTGGGGCTGCCGCGCGATTTCCCTGCCGTGCATTGCGGCGTTGCAGCGCCAATCGCTTCGGCGACCTCGGTGTTCGGCTGGGTCTGCTTGCTGGACAAGCTCGGTGCGTCGGAGTTTACCGCTGAGGACGAATGGATCTCGGGCGCCCATGCTGCGCAGGCAGGCCACATCTACGAAAACTGGAACCTCTACGGCCAGCTCGAGCGGCGGGCCGCTGACCTTGCGGGCGAGGTCGCGACCCGTGAGCGTGCCGAAGGACAATTGCGGCGGGTGCTGCGTGCCCGCAGAGTGATGGCCGAGTGCAACCGCACGCTCGTGCGTGCGACCGACGAGCGCCAGTTGCTTGAGGAAATGTGTGGTTTTCTCGTCGCGCTAGGCAACTACGGCTCGGCCTGGATTGGGATGGCGCGGCATGATCAGGATTGCACGATCGAGACCGTCGCGAGTGCGGGGGACGACACCGGGCAGCTGAACTCGTTCCGCCTCTCGTGGGCCGACAACGAGTTTGGCCGCGGCCCGGCGGGTGAGGCAGTGCGCACCGGCAAGCCTCAGGTGGTGCATGACATCGGCAGCGACCCGCGTGTCGTGCGCTGGCGGGCGGTGGCGCTCGAACGTGGCTTCAATGCTGCGGCCGTGCTTCCGCTGGCCCACGAATCCGACAGCTTTGGCGTGCTGTGCATCGTCGCGGCCGAGAAGGATGCTTTCGACGCCGACGAGGTCGAGCTTCTCGTCGAACTCGCCGACGACATCGCCTACGGCATCCGCACCCTGCGCGCGCGCGCTGCCCAGCAACGCATCGAGGCGACGCTCAGGCTGCACAATCGTGCGATCGAGGAGAGTATCAATGCGATCGTCATCAGCGCGGCCGACCAGGCGGCCGACAATCCGATTCTCTACGTGAATCCCGCTTTCACGCTGATGACCGGTTATGGGCCCGATGAGGCGATCGGTCGCAATGCGCGCCTGCTGATCGGTCGCGACTGGGACCAAGCCGACATCGAGCGGTTGCGCGAGGCGGTCCGCTGGGGACGCGATGCCCGCGTCACGCTGCGCTGCTATCGAAAGGACAGCAGCTTGTTCTGGAACGAGATCGCGCTGGCGTCGGTGCGCGATCACGGTGGCCGGGTGACGCACTTCATCGCCATCCTTAATGATCTGACCGAACGCATGCGCTACGAGGAGCAGCTCGAGCAGCAGGCCAATCACGATGCGCTGACCGGCCTTGCGAACCGCAATCTCCTCAACGACCGACTGCAGCAGGCGATTGTCCATGCCGAGCGTAGTGCCTGGGCGGTGGCAGTGATGCTGCTCGACCTGGATCGCTTCAAGCTCGTCAATGACAGTCTCGGCCATACTGTTGGCGACGAGCTGATCTGCGAGGTCGCTCGTCGTCTCGCCGCTTGCGTGCGCCAGGGCGACACGGTGGCGCGGCTGGGTGGGGACGAATTCATGATCGTGCTGCCGGAACTCGGCGCCGAGGATGACGCGGCGACCATCGCGTCCAAGCTGTTGGTGGCCGTGGCGGCGCCGATGAGGCTGTCGGGGCATGACCTGGTTGTCAACGGTAGCCTTGGCGTGTCGCTCTACCCGCGTGATGGTGCGATCGTCCCGACCCTGGTGAAGAATGCCGACGTCGCGATGTACCGCGCCAAGGATCTCGGCGGCAATCGCTTCCAGTTCTACGCACCCGAGATGAACGCGCGCACGCTCGAGCGGCTCGAGCTCGAAAACGGCTTGCGTTACGCACTTGAGCACGACGAACTGGAACTGCACTACCAGCCCAAGGTCGAGCTGCGCACCGGCTGCGTCGTCGGCGCCGAGGCGCTGATCCGTTGGCGCCACCCGTCCCTCGGGCTGATCCCGCCCGGCGACTTCATTCCGCTTGCGGAGGAGACCGGGTTGATCGTACCCGTCGGTGAGTGGGTGATTGCGACCGCGTGCCGGCAACTGCGCGACTGGCGCGAGCAGGGGCTGTGCGATGTGAGCGTCGCGGTGAATGTGTCGGCCCGCCAGTTCCAGCACGAGAACCTCGTCGGTGTGCTCGCAGCGGCGCTGTGCTCGTCCAACGTCGCGCCGAAGCAGCTGCATGTCGAGGTCACCGAAAGCGGTGTGATGCGCAGCCCTGCGGCCACCATTGCCACGCTAAGGGCTCTCAAGGCGCTCGGTGTGCAGATTTCGCTGGACGACTTCGGCACCGGCTACTCGAGCCTCAATTACCTCAAGCGCTTTCCCATCGACAGCATCAAGATCGACCGGACCTTCGTGACCGATCTCATGACCTCAGCCGAGGATGCCGCAATCGCGCTGATGGTGATCTCGCTCGCCCACAGTCTCGGCCAGACGGTGGTTGCCGAAGGGGTCGAGACACGGGCCCAGCTCGACTTCCTGCGCCGCCACAACTGCGATGAAATGCAGGGTTACCTTTTCAGCGCTCCGCTCGAGGCGCACGCCTTTTCCGCACTTGTGCGCGAGGGCCGCCGGCTGAGCTTCGGGTAGAGGAGGATTGACCTTCAAGGGGAACTCCTTTCGCACGTAGACCAAGGTCCTGCCCAGCGACCCATTGGCCCCGAGCCGCCTCCGTTTCATGCTGCGGCACTGCGGCACGGGGCGATCGCGCGATAATCTGCCCTCCCGCACGCCTCGGTCCGCCTGCCATGTCCCGTCTCATCCTGCTCAACAAACCCTACGGCGTGCTGTGCCAGTTCTCCGACGAAGATGGGCGTCGCACGCTGAAGGACTATGTCGCCGTGCCGGGCGTCTATGCGGCGGGCCGGCTCGATACCGACAGCGAGGGCCTGTTGCTGCTGACCGATGACGGCGGGCTGCAGCACCGCATTGCGGATCCTCGCCACAAGTTGCCCAAGACCTACCTCGTACAGGTCGAAGGCGAACCCGACGATGCCGCCCTGGCGCGCTTGCGCGCGGGTGTGGACCTGGGCGACTTCCATACCAGGCTATGTGATGCGCGGCGCGTTGGCGAGCCTGACTGGCTGTGGCCGCGCGAGCCGCCGGTGCGTTTCCGCAAGAGCGTGCCGACAAGCTGGCTCGAGATCGTGCTGCGCGAGGGCAAGAACCGCCAGGTAAGGCGCATGACCGCGAAGGTGGGGTGCCCGACCCTGCGCCTGGTGAGGCTGGCGATCGGGCCGTGGACCCTGCACGGACTGGCGCCGGGGCAGTGGCGCGAGGCGGCTGCCGCCGACTTGCCGCCGCTACCCGGGGCGGGCGGGGGCGCGACGGCGCGGGGCGGGTACGGCAAAGGGGAGCGGGCTGCGGCTCGTCAGCCCATGCAGGGCGCAGGTAAGATGCGGCGCACGATGTCTCGAACGGGGTCCCGAGGATGATGATTCGCCGCCTGCTTGCCCATGCCTGCCTGTCGTTTGTCGCGCTTGTGCCCGGCGCTGCGGCACTGGCGCAGATTGCCATGCCGGTCGCCGAACTGGGCGCGGGCATGTACCGCATCGAGGCCGAGGTTGCGCATACCTTCGAGACGCGCCAGGTCGGCCTGATGAACCGCGAGGCGATGGCCTTGCATCGTGGCATGGTGTTCGTGTTCCCAGAGGATGCGCGGCACTGCATGTGGATGCGCAATACCTTCCTGCCCTTGTCGGTTGCCTTCCTCGACGCCGAGGCCAGGATCATCAACATAGAGGACATGCAGCCACAGACCGAGACCAGCCACTGTGCAGCAGCCCCGGCGCGCTTCGCGCTGGAGATGAACATCGGCTGGTTCGCCGAACGTGGCATCCAGGCGGGCGACGTGCTGCGCGGCTTTGCTGCACTGCCCCCGGCACGCTGAACAGCGGCCTGCCGACGCGGGCCAAGACAGGAATTAGCTGGCTTTCCGGGCTTTTATCGGGCGGCAGATATTGCCGCCGTGCGCCGATAATCCGCACACGTCTTCTCGCGTCCAGGTCCATCCGGGCGGAGCGGGGGGCGGACGGAGCCGGCCGTGGCCGAAGAAAGCGACCTCGAGAAGACAGAAGCCCCCTCACCGCGACGTCTGGAACAGGCACGCGAGGAAGGCCAGGTCCCGCAATCGCGGGAGCTGTCGACCTTTCTCGTCACCGTGACCGGCGCTGCGGCGCTGCTGCTGCTGGGCAACTGGATGGCGACGCGCATCGCAGGGGTCGTGCGCAACGGTTTCGCCTTCGATCGTGCGACGGTGTTCGACCATGTGCTGATGCTCGACGTGCTCAACCGCATGCTCAGCGGAGCCCTGCTGACGTTGATGCCGCTGTTCTTCATCCTGCTGATCGCGGCGGTTGCGGCACCGGTGCTGCTCGGTGGGCTGGTCTTCGCGCCCAAGGCGCTGGGCCCGAACTTCGGGCGCATGAATCCCATCCAGGGCCTGGGCCGCATGTTCTCGGTGCATGGCCTGGCGGAGATGGTGAAAGCCATCCTCAAGTCGCTGGTCGTGGGCGGGGTGGCGTCGCTGGTGCTGTGGATGAACAAGGACCACCTGTTCGACCTCATGGTCGAGCCGCTCGAGGTCGGCATGGCCGACTTCTCCAGCATCGTGGCTTTTGGCGCGCTGTTGATCGCGCTCAGCCTGGGCCTGCTGGCGCTCATGGACGTGCCTTTCCAGCTCTGGCAGTACCAGAAGAAGCTGCGCATGACCAAGGAAGAGGTCAAGCGCGAGAACAAGGAGCAGGAGGGCGACCCGATGGTCAAGGGCCGCATCCGTGCCTTGCAGCGCGAGATGGCGCGCAGGCGCATGATGGCCGAGGTGCCCAAGGCCGATGTGGTGGTCACCAACCCGACGCACTTCTCGGTTGCGCTGCGGTACGACGCCGAACGCATGGGGGCGCCGGTGGTGGTCGCCAAGGGGCGTGGCGAGCTGGCGCTGAAGATCCGCGAGATTGCCGCCGAACATGGCGTGCCGATGCTCGAGGCGCCGCCGCTGGCACGTGCGCTGTACGCCCATTGCGAACTCGAAGCCTCCATCCCGGCCGCGCTGTACACCGCGGTGGCCGAGGTGATGGCCTATGTGTACCAGCTCGACGCCTGGATCAAGCAGGGTGGCCTGCCGCCGGCCGTGCCGGCTGCGCTGCCGGTTCCGGCCGGCATGGATCCCGGCGTGCCTGGGGAATGAACGCCTGACTTATGCCCATGAACGACATCCTGAATCTGCGCCAGCTGCTGACTTCGGCCAACCTGCGCCAGCTTGCCGCGCCAATTCTCATCGTCATGATCCTGTCGATGATGGTGCTGCCGCTGCCGGTGTTCCTGCTCGACGTGTTCTTCACCTTCAACATCGCGATCTCGGTGATGGTGATGCTGGTGGCGATGTACTCCAAGCGCCCGCTGGACTTCTCGGTATTCCCCACGGTGCTGCTCGTCACCACCTTGCTGCGCCTGGCGCTGAACGTAGCGTCCACCCGCATCGTGCTGCTCGAAGGCCACGGTGGCGGCGACGCGGCAGGCAAGGTGATCGAGGCCTTCGGCAGCTTCCTGGTGGGCGGCAATACGGCGGTTGGCCTGGTGGTGTTCGTGATCCTCACCATCATCAACTTCGTGGTGATCACCAAGGGTGCGGGGCGTATCGCGGAAGTGTCGGCGCGCTTCACCCTGGATGCGATGCCCGGCAAGCAGATGGCGATCGACGCCGATCTCAACGCCGGCCTCATCGACGAAAAGGAGGCCAAGCGCAGGCGCAAGGAGATCGCCCAGGAGGCGGACTTCTATGGTGCGATGGACGGTGCCTCCAAGTTCGTGCGCGGTGACGCCATTGCCGGCATCATCATCCTGGTGATCAACATCCTCGGCGGCCTCTTCGTCGGCGTCATGCAGCACGAGATGGCGGTGGGCGAGGCGGGGCGCACCTACACCCTGCTCACCATCGGCGACGGGCTGGTGGCGCAGATTCCGGCGCTGATCATCTCGGTGGCCGCCGGCCTGGTGGTGTCGCGCGTCGGCGACGAGGGCGACATTGGTGGGCTGGTCATTGCGCAGGTGTTCTCCAACCCCACGGTGATGACCCTGACCGCCATCATCATCGGCGTGCTCGGCCTGATCCCGGGCATGCCCAACCTGGTCTTCCTGCTGATTGCGGCCTGCCTCGGGGCGCTCGCGTGGCTGCGCCGGCAGCGCGTTGCCGAGGAGGTAGCGGCAGCACGGCCCGAGTCCGAGGCGCCCGTGCAGCAGCCTCAGGCCGATGCGCTGGAGGCGAGCTGGAACGACGTCTCGCAGGTGGACGTGCTCGGCCTCGAGGTCGGCTACCGCCTGATTCCGATGGTGGACAAGGGCCAGGACGGCGAGCTGCTCAAGCGTATCCGCGGCCTGCGCAAGAAGTTTGCCCAGGAGGTCGGATTCCTGTCCTCGCCGGTGCATATCCGCGACAACCTGGAGCTCAAGCCCAACGGCTACCGCATCGCGCTCAAGGGCGTCGAGGTCGGTGCTGGCGAGGCCTATCCAGGCCAGTTCCTCGCCATCAACCCGGGGCGGGTGTCCGGCCCGCTGGCCGGGCGCGAGACGACCGATCCCGCGTTCGGCCTGCCCGCGGTGTGGATCGACACGGCTACGCGTGACCAGGCGCATGCCCTGGGCTATACGGTGGTCGACGCGAGCACGGTGGTGGCCACCCACCTCAACCATGTCATCCTCAACCATGCTGCCGAACTCCTCGGTCGCCAGGAAACGCAGGCGCTGCTCGATCACGTGGGCAAGGATTCGCCCAAGCTCATCGAGGATCTCGTGCCGAAGACGCTGGCGATCGGTACCTTGCAGCGCGTGCTGCAGAACCTGCTCGAGGAAGGCGTCAACATCCGCGACATGCGCAGCATCATCGAGGTGCTGGCCGAGCATGCACCGCGTACCCAGGACCCGTTGCAGCTCACCACCCGCGTGCGCGAGGCGCTTGGGCGCGCGATCATCCAGAGCCTCTTCCCGGGCAATGGCGAAGTCCAGGTCATGGCGCTGGAGCCTGGGCTGGAGCGCATCCTGCTGCAGGCCATGAGCGTGGGCAGCGAAGGCGGGGCGATCGAACCCGGGCTGGCCGACACCCTGCTGCGCCAGACTGCGCAGATCGCCCAGCGCCAGGAGGACATCGGCCTGCCGCCGGTGCTGCTGGTGCCCTCGCAGTTGCGCACGCTGCTGTCGCGCTTCCTGCGCCGTGCGGTGCCCAGCCTCAAGGTCATCTCCAACTCCGAGGTGCCCGAGAGCCGCACCATCCGCGTTACCGCCATGGTGGGGGCGCAGGGCTGACCGCAGGCGCGCGCCAGGGTATCGCGCGGCGCGCGCAGTGAGGTCCGAATAGACGGGGTAAAGCCGCTTTATTCGGCCCCTGGGCATTGACGGGGTGTGGCGATAATTCCCATCAAGCAGTGGTCGACATCGACCGCCGGGAGAACCGCCATGAACGTCAAACGCTACTTTGCCCCTACCGCCCGTGAAGCCCTTCGCGCTCTGAAGGAGGCGCTCGGTCCCGATGCGATCGTGCTGTCGAACCGTGCGGTCGACGGCGGCGTCGAGATTCTTGCCCTGCCCGGCGACGCCGTCGGTGCGCTGCAGGCGGCCAACCGCGCCACGATGGCTGCGCGCAGCGGTGGCCAGGGCAGGGTGGCGGACGAGTCTGCGTCCGGTTCCCGCCCCCAGGCCGAGGCCGTTCAGCGTGCGCCCGCCCCCTTGGCCGATGAAGGCGATTTCCAGGTCAGTCTGTCTGCCCTGGCGGCGAGCGCAGCGCGCTCGGCGGCGCGCGGCGGACAGCGTGCGGAGCCGAGCGCGGAGAGCACCGGCCCGGTGGTGCGCCCGTTCAACCCGCCGCGGATCGAGACCGCCGATTACGCCATGCGTGGCCGCGAAGCCGTGCTGCGGTCGGCATCGGCGCGCGGTCGCAGCGATCAGGCGAGTGCGCCGGCAGTCACCCGTGCGGCGGCGCAGGGCGACGAGTTTGGCGGCGCACGTGTGCGCGAATTGCAGGAGACCAACGCCCGGCTGATGTCTGAACTGGCCGGCATTCGCGGCATGATCGAGCGTCAGCTGGCCGGATTCGCCTGGGGTGAGACCCGGCGCCACGCGCCCGCGCGCGCAGCGATGCTGGGCGAGCTGCTCGAGGCTGGGTTCTCGGCGGCCATCGCGCGCAAGCTGGTCGAGGCCGTCCCCGAGGATGCGAGCCGCACCGAAGCGCGCGAGGCAGTGGGCAGCATGCTCGACCGCATGATGCGTGCGCGCTCGTCCGACGAGGATCTGCTCGATCGCGGCGGCGTGTATGCCCTGGTGGGGCCGACCGGGGTGGGCAAGACCACGACCACGGCCAAGCTCGCGGCGCGCTGCGTGGTGCGCCATGGCGCCGGCAAGCTGGCCCTGATCACCACCGACGGCTACCGCATCGGCGCCCAGGAGCAACTCCGCATCTATGGCCGCATCCTGGGGGTGCCGGTGTATTCGGTGCGCGATGGTGCCGACCTGCGCCAGACTCTGGCGGGTCTGCGCAACAAGCACATGGTGCTGATCGATACGATGGGCATGAGCCAGCGCGATCGCCTGGTCGGCGAGCAGGCGGCGATGCTGTCGGCGGCCGGAGACGTGCGCCGTCTGCTGCTGCTCAACGCCACCGCGCGCGGGGATACGCTCGACGACGTCGTCCGCGCCTACGCCGGCAACGACCTCGCCGGCTGCATCTTCACCAAGGTTGATGAGTCCGCGGCGCTGGCGCCGGCGCTCGACGTGGCCGTGCGTCATGAGCTCGACATCCGCTATCTGACCAATGGTCAGCGTGTGCCCGAGGATCTGCACCTGCCCAATCGCGCCTACTTGCTGCACCGCGCGCTGCGCGAGCATGCGGGCGAGTCACCGTGGCGCCTCGATGGCGACGAGGCGGGCATGTTGCTCGCCGCAGCCGGCATGGGAGCCTGACATGATCGACGGACGCGAAGACCAGGCGGCAGGCCTCAGGCGCCTGTTCCGCCGCGCGCCGCCGGTGGTGGTGGCGCTGTATGCGTGTGGCCGGCAGCGCAGCCACACGGCCGTGCTTGCTGCTCATCGGCTGGCCGGCCGCGCCGAGCGCGTGCTGATTCTGGACGAGGCCCAGGGCCAGGACGCCCTGGGCGGCGTGCTGGGTACGGGCGAGGGCACGGACCTGCTGCAGGTGCTGGACGGGCGTACGACTCTTGCCGCGGTGGTGCAGCCGGTGCCCGGTCTGGTGGGGCGGGTGCCCGTGGCGGCGGCCGCGCTGGCCTTGCCGTTGCTCGACGATGCACGCCGTGCCTGCCTGGTCGAGGCGCTTCGCTTGCTGCACCGCCATGCGGGCTTCGTCCTCGTGCATGGCGCGGGCGAGGCGGCAGCGCAGCCGTCGCCCTTCGTCAATGCGGCGCCATGCCGGCTGGTGGTGGCAGAGGCCTGCGCGAGCGGTGCGACCGAGGCTTATCGGGTGATCAAGGGTCTGGCTTCGGCAGGTGCAGGTTCGGTGCATGTTGCCGTCAGCCGGGCGCGCGACCGCAGCGATGCGCAAGCCTTCTTCGCCACGCTCGAAGCACTCGTGCGCCGACATGTCGGTGTGCCGCTGGCCTGGCTCGGCGAGGTCGAACGCGATGACATCGCCAATGGTCTGCGCCAGCCGCTGCAGTGGAATTCGCGCGACGCAGGCGCTGCATTCATGCGTCGTATCAATGCCATGGCACGCGCACCACGTGTGATGCGTGCCTGAGTCCCGTCATGGCTTTCAATATTCCCGCTGGTAATCCCGCCCCCGCTGCGGGAAAATCACCGCCTCCGGTTAGCGGAGCCAGCGCGGGCAGGGGCTCGCGTCGTCCCAAGATACAGGTTGAATGGATGTACGACGCCAACGGCAACCTCGACAAGAGCAGCCTCATCGAAGCGTATGCGCCGCTCGTCAAGCGCATCGCCTTCCAGCTCATGTCCCGGCTACCGGCCAGCGTGGATGTGGATGACCTCATCCAGAACGGCCTCATGGGGCTGCTCGATGCGCTCGGCCGCTATGAAGAAGGCCTCGGTGCCCAGTTCGAGACCTATGCAGTGCAGCGTATCCGCGGCGCCATGCTCGACGGCTTGCGCGAGAACGACTGGCTGCCGCGCAGTTTGCGCCGCGACATGCGGCGTATCGAGGCGGCGATCCATGCGCTCGAGCAGCAGTTCGGCCGCCAGCCTTCGGAGACGGAGCTTGCCGAGTCGCTCGGGGTCTCGCTCGACGAATACCAGCGCATGCTGCAGGAGGCACGCGGCCACCAGCTCGTCTATCTCGAGGACTTCAACCGCGACGAGGACGACGATTTCCTCGAGCGTCACCTGGCAGCCACGGACAGCAATCCGCTCGACCTGCTCGAGGACAGCGAGATGCGCGAACGCCTGGTCAACGCGATCTGCGCGTTGCCCGAGCGCGAGCAGATGGTGATGGCCCTGTATTATGACGAAGAGCTCAATCTGCGCGAGATCGGTGCGGTTCTCGGCGTGACCGAGTCGCGGGTCTGCCAGTTGCACGGCCAGGCCGTGGCGCGCCTGCGTGCGGGGCTCTTCGAAGGCAGCTCCACGCTGCCACCACAACGCCGGCGCGGGCGACCGCCCAAGAAGGCGGCCAACTGAACACAAGCCCTGACAAGGATGCGTGTGCGTATCTTGACGCCTCATCATGGATAAGATCAGCCTCGTCGGCCTGACGCTCGGCATTGCGGCCATCGTGATCGGCCAGGTGCTCGAGGGCGGGCATATCTCCTCGCTGGTGCAGCCCACGGCCTTCCTGATCGTGATTGGCGGCACGCTGGGTGCGGTGATGCTGCAGAGCCCGCTGCGCAGCTTCGTCGAAGGCATGCGCATGGCGCGCTGGGTGTTCGTTCCGCCGGCGATGAGCTCCCAGGCGGTCATCGAGCAGGTCGAGAACTGGAGCCATGTGGCGCGCAAGGAGGGGCTGCTGACGCTCGAGAACCAGATCGAGAGGCTGTCCGACCCCTTCATGCGCAAGGGGCTGCAGCTGCTCGTCGACGGTGTCGAGCCCAACCGTCTGCGCGAGATACTGGAGGTCGAGGTCGGCGTCTGGGAAGGGCAGCTGCGCCAATCCGCGCGGGTGTGGGAGGCGGCCGGCGGTTACGCCCCCACCATTGGCATCCTGGGCGCAGTCATGGGCCTGATCCACGTGATGGAGAACCTTTCCGATCCGTCGCGGCTCGGTGCCGGCATTGCCGTGGCCTTCGTCGCGACGATCTATGGCGTCGGCTTCGCGAACCTGGTGTTCCTGCCGATCGCGAAGAAGCTCGTAGCCCATATCATCACCCTCACGACCCAGCGCGAGATGTTCATCGACGGGCTGGTCGGCATTGCCAACGGCGACAATCCACGCATCATCGCCAGCCGCATGCAGGGCTACGTCGTCTGAGGGCGGGGCGGCCATGCGGCGCAGGCGCAAGCTCGACGAAGAACATGACAACCACGAGCGCTGGCTGGTCTCCTATGCCGACTTCATCACGCTGCTGTTTGCCTTCTTCGTGGTGATGTATTCGCTGTCCTCGATCAACGAGGGCAAGTATCGGGTGCTGTCCGATTCGCTCGTCCAGGCGTTTCGCAACGTCACCGTCAACGACAGCAGCGAGCAGATCGCGCTGCCCCAGGTCACCGTGGTGCCACCCCGACCAGTCACTGCGCAGGCCGTCCCGGCGGTCGATCCGCAGGCCGAGGTCCGGCGCCGGGAGATGGCGCAGCGCATGCGCAACATGGCGGACGACATCCGGCGCGTGCTCAACCCGTTGACGCAGGCCGGCCAGGTCAACGTCACCGAAGGGGCATTCGGCGTCAGCGTCGAGATCAACGCCAGCCTGTTGTTCGCACCCGGCGATGCAGCGCTCGGCACGCAGGCGGTCAATGCGCTGCGGGCCGTTGCCCAGGTGCTGGCGCCGGCGGGGTTTCCGATCACCGTCGAGGGCCATACCGATGCAGTGCCGATCAGTACGTTCCGCTTTCCGTCCAACTGGGAGCTTTCGGCGGTGCGTGCATCCACGGTGGCGCGGCTCTTCATCGACAGTGGCGTGCAGCCCGATCGCTTGACGGTGGCGGGCTACGCGGACCAGCGCCCGGTCGCCGGCAACAGCACGGAAGAAGAGCGTGGCCGCAATCGGCGGGTGACGATCCTGATCGAGTCGCGGACGGCCGACGTCGCCCCCGATCCGCGGCCGGCCAGCATCCCTGCGGGCGATCCGATTCGCTCGATCCTGCCCGACGGATTCTGAGCCGCCGGGCAACGCCGCACGCCTCAGCTTGCAGGCCGTCTCCAGGGCGCAGGATATGTTTACAAGCGCCCTCAAGTTGGTCGCTGGCAGGCCGATATGAGCGATGATACGGCCATGCGGCGTATGCCCTGGACCTGCACTCGCAGGCCCTCGCTGCATGCGTTGCGACTGGTTTGCCCGCGTCCTGCTTCCTGGAGTGGTACCTGAATGAAGAGCGGCATTATCCCGGTGGATCGAGAGGTGCGTTTCGATGCGCATGAGATCATCGTCTCCAAGACCGACGTCAAGGGCATCCTCACCTATGCCAACCGCGTCTTCATGCGTGTTGCCAATTTTTCGGAGCGGCAACTGCTTGGCAAGCAGCACAACGTGATCCGTCATCCCGACATGCCGCGTGGGGCGTTCCGCTTGCTCTGGAAAACCCTGGGCGAAGGCCGCGAGTGGTTCGGCTTCGTCAAGAACATCACCGCCGATGGCGCCTACTACTGGGTGTTCGCGAACGTCACGCCCGACCATTCCGACGGCCGGCTGATCGGCTATTACTCGGTGCGCCGGCAGGCGCCGACCGGCGCGATACGGGAGATCGAGCCGCTGTATCGCGAGATGTGCGCAATCGAGGCCCGCGCAGGCGCCAAGGATGCGCCGGATGCCTCGATCGCCTGGCTCACGCGTCAGCTCGAGGCCCGCAGCACGAGCTACGAGGCCTTCGTGCTCGATTGCTACAAGCGCCACCTGAAGAACGGGGAGTGAGTCGATGAGCAGCACGAGAGTTCTCGCACAAACGAGCGGGACCAGCCGCGGGCGGCTGTTTGCGTCGCAGCAGTTCACCCTGATGTGTGCAATCTACATCGGCACCGTCTGGATGCTGGCTGGCTTCAATGTATGGACTTCGGGCTGGAATGTCCTCAACACCTTGCTGCCGCTGGGGACGCTGGCCTACGTCGTGTTTTCCTTCGTGCATCACCGCCGTACGCTGGACGCGGTGACCCGCCTCAACGAGGCGATCGTGGCGGCGCGCAAGGGCAATACCCACCATCGCATCACCAATGTCTCGGGTTTGGGCGAGATCGGCCACGTTGCTTGGAACTTCAACGACCTCATGGATGTGGTCGAAACCTACTTCAAGGATGTGTCGAACTGCTTCGAGCGGGCTGCACGGCGCGACTTTACCCGCCCTGCGCTCCCCATGGGTATGCCGGGGGATTTCGGCAAGTCCGAACACGAGATCAATCACGCGCTCGAGGCCATGCTCAAGGCGGACGAGTTCTCACGGCGCAACCGCCTGTCGGCCAACCTGCACGAGATGAACGCCGGCTCGCTGTTCAAGAACCTCAGGATCAACCAGAACGACATGCTCAACGTGTCCGAGCTGATGAGCGACGTACTCGACATTGCGGAGCGCAACGGCAGGGGGGCGCGTGACAGCAGCGAGACGGTGGCCGACCTGCGCGCCACCATGACCTCGATGCATGGCCGGATGCAGCGCATGGGGAGTGCGGCGGGGGAGTTGGGTGCCTCGAGCCAGGAGATCGACCACACGGTGAAGCTCATTTCCGAGATTACCGAGCAGACGAACCTGCTCGCGCTCAATGCAGCCATCGAGGCTGCTCGCGCCGGAGAGGTCGGTCGCGGCTTTGCCGTCGTTGCCGACGAGGTGCGCAAGCTCGCGGATCGCACGCGCCAGGCCACCGAGGAGATCGGCAAGGTCGTACGCAGCCTGCGCGCCTGCGTGGATGAGATGGTCGACCAGACCGGTGGGGTCAGCGGCCAGGTTGCGGAGGTTACCGACCGCGTGAGGCTCTTTGCCGATGGGTTCGCCGACGTGGCCCAGTCAGCCGACGAGACCATCCGCCTGATCGGTACTGCCCGCGAGCGAGTCTTCGGCACGCTGGTCAAGGTCGACCACATCATCTACATGCAGAACGCCCATGTCGCGGTGGAGAGCGGCGGGCGCGAGCGCGTCGAGGAAGTCTCGGTGACGGCGCGCACGTGCCGGCTCGGCCACTGGTACTACGAAGGCGACGGGGCACGGGCGTTCGCGGGAGCACCCGCCTATCGCAGCCTGGAGAGGCCGCACCATGCGGTGCATGACGGCGTGCAGCGTGCGGTGGAGGCTTCGCGGGGAGACTGGCTGCACGACGAGGCCGTCTTCAAGCGCATCGTGGACGAGATGCGCGCCGCCGAAGCGGCCAGCAGCGAGGTCATCCGGCTGATTGGCGAGATGATCGAGCACAAGCGGGTGGAGCAGGGGCGCAACGGGAACACCCGGCACTAGCTTGTGTCCGGGCATGCCGGCCGTGCCCGGCCCGAAAGCTGGGGGCACGGGGCGCTGCTTCAGTAGAGCTGTTCCGGCTTCACCTTCGGGGTCAGCGGCACGCCCTTGCGTGCACGCCGGTGGCGCAGGGGTTCGCGCTGCGAGGGCTTCAGTTCGATGCTCACCGCCTTGCCGCCGCGGCCTGAGCCCTTGACCGTGAGCACTGCGTCGTCTGCAGGTACGGCCACGGCGGCGAGCGTCTCGCCCTCGTCCAGTGCCATGACGATCACGCCACGTCCGCCGCTCTGGGTCTTCATTTCGGGGCGGGGGAAGACCAGCAGGCGGCCGTTCTCGGACGCCGCGGCGATCCAGTCGCCGAACACCCTGGCCGGCGCCAATACCTTCTCGCCCTTTTCCAGGCTCATGAAGGCCTTGCCCGCGCGCTGGCGGCTGCTGGCGTCCGCAACGCTGCACAGGAAGCCGTAGCCGCCGCTGTTGGCGAAGAAGTACACCGCGTCCGGCGTGTCGGTGACCACCTGGGCGAGCTTGCCGCCGTCCTGGAACTCGACCAGGGTGGTGATCGGCGCACCGTCGCCACGCCCGCCGGGGAGGTCGGACACCTTTACCGTGTACGCGCGGCCATTGCTGTCGATGACGATCAGCGGCCAGGTGGTGCGCGTCTCGATCACTGCGAAGCCGAAGTCGCCGGCCTTGTAGGCGATGCCTGCGGGGTCGATGCCGTGACCCTGGCGCGAACGCACCCAACCGTTCTTCGACACGATCACGGTGACCGGCTCGTCCGGCACGCTGATCTCGGCAGGTGCCACCGCGGCCACCGCTTCGACCAGGGTGCGGCGGTCGTCGCCATACTTCTTCGCGTCGTCCTGGATCTCCTTGAGGATCAGCTTGGTCATCGCCGCGCGGTTGTCCAGGATGTGCTGAAGGCCGGCGCGCTCGTCCTTGAGCTCGGCGAGTTCCTTCTCGATCTTGAAGCCTTCGAGGCGGGCCAACTGACGCAGGCGGATCTCGAGGATGTCCTCGGCCTGGGTCTCGGACAGGCCGAAGGCGGCGATCAGCGCCGGCTTGGGCTCGTCCGACTCGCGGATCACGCGGATCACTTCCTCGATATGCAGGAAGGCGATCATGCGGCCTTCGAGGATGTGGATGCGGCGGTCGACCTCGTCCAGGCGGTGGCGGGTGCGGCGCTCGACGGTGACGTAGCGGAAGTCGATCCATTCGCGCAGGACCTGCACCAGGTTCTTCTGCTGCGGTCGACCGTCGCGCCCGATCATGGTCATGTTGACCGAGGCCGAGGTCTCCAGGCTGGTGTGGGCGAGCAGCACCGCCATGAACTCGTCGCGGTTCTGGCGGCTGGACTTGGGCTCCAGCACGATGCGCACCGGGGCCTTGTCGCTGGATTCGTCGCGCACGGTGTCGAGCACGCCGAGCACGAGCTGCTTGAGGTTCTTCTGCTCCTGCGAGACTTCTTTCTTGCCCGCGCGCGGCTGCGGGTTGGTCAGGGTCTCGATCTCGGACAGCACCTGCGCGGCGGAGACGCCGTGCGGCAGCTCTTCGACGATTACCCGCCACTGGCCACGGGCGAGTTCCTCGATCTTCCAGCGTGCGCGCAGGCGCAGGCTGCCGCGGCCCGCCGCGTAGGCGTCGCGGATGGTCTCGGGCGTGGAGATGAGCTGGCCGCCGCCGGGGAAGTCGGGGCCGGGGATGATGGCGAGCACGTCCTCGAGCGTTGCCTCGGGGTGGCGGATGAGGTGGCAGGTGGCCTCGGCCACCTCGCGCAGGTTGTGCGGCGGGATTTCGGTCGCCATGCCCACGGCGATGCCCGAGGCGCCGTTGAGCAGCACGAAGGGCAGGCGCGCCGGCAGCAGCTGCGGCTCTTCGAAGGCGCCGTCGTAGTTGGGGATGAAGTCCACCGTGCCGCGGTCGATCTCGGACAGCAGCAGCTCGGCGATCGGCGTCAGTCGGCACTCGGTGTAGCGCATCGCCGCCGCCGAGTCGCCGTCGCGCGAGCCGAAGTTGCCCTGGCCGTCGACCAGCGGATAGCGCAGCGAGAAATCCTGCGCCACCCGCACCATGGCGTCATAGACGCTGGAGTCGCCGTGCGGGTGGTACTTGCCGATCACGTCGCCGACCACGCGCGCCGACTTCACGTGCTTGGAGGTGGACGACAGGCGCATCTCGTTCATCGCGTACAGGATGCGGCGCTGCACGGGCTTGAGGCCGTCCTCGACCTGCGGCAGCGCGCGCGACTTCACCACGCTCATCGCGTAGGCAAGGTAGGCGCGCTCGGCGTAGCGGTCGAGCGCCAGGGTGCTGTCGTCCTCGGGTTCGGGCTCGGGGGCGGCGGGCGGTGCGGGGGGCGGGGGCAGGTTCGCGCCGGTGGCCGTCGGTGACTCGTCGGCGCCCGTATCCTGCGCCGTACCTGAGGTGCTCTTCACTGCAGTGGGCGTTGAGGTCGCGAGCGTTACGGATTCGGATGCGTCAGGCGCATCGAAGAGATCGGGAGTGTCTGTACTCATGTATTCGAACTGCAGGCTGCGAGCAGTAGCGGGTGTGCGACATGCTCGAAAGGATTGATGACGGTGACGCCGCGCCAGGTGAAGCCGTGCTGCAGGTCCTCGCTCAGCAGCAGGCGGCAACGGTTTTCCGCAGCGACCGAGAGGATCAGGCCATCCCAAACCTGCATGCGGTGATCGCAGGCCAGGTCGATGGCCGCCTGAAAGCTCGGCCAGGTCGAATCGGCCACCTCGTAGGCATCGGACCAGTCGAGCAGGGCTGTGCGAACCGCTTCGGCGTCGCGCTTGAGCTTTCCGGTCAGGACCCGGTACAACTCACCCAGCGTCTGGGCGGGAATCATCACCTCGCTCGCCGAGAGTGTTCCGAGCAGCACCCGGGCCGCAGCGCAACGTGCATTGTCGCCGGCGCCTTCCGCATAGGCGAGGATGTTGGTGTCGAGAGCGATCTTCATTGGCCGCGGTCGTACAATTCGGCGCGGGTCCAGTTGCGGTTGTCCGCAACGGGCTCCCCATCCAGCCGGGCAAGCAGGCGAGCGCGCGCCTTGGTTCGATCGTGGTCGAGTTCCGTCCCGACGACAGCGGGGCTGATGGTTGCAACAGGGCGACCGTGGGACAGGACCGTAACGGTTTCACCTTGGCTCACTTGGCGCAGCAGGCTGGAGAACTGTCGGTTTGCTTCGGCAGCGGAGACGGTATGCATATCGGGTCCTTCGCTAGAAACTAAAGTAGTGAATGTCACTACTTTAGTTCCAGTGGTCTGATCGGGCAATGTCGATGTACCCGCTGGCGCTTAAATATCCGCCTCCACGCTGTCGCCCTTCTCCTCCATCCACGCCCTTCTCCCCGAGGCCTCGCCCTTGCCCATCAGCAGGGTGAACATCCTCAGCGTGTCCTTGAGTGCGCCGCTGCGCACCTTCACCGGCAGCACGCGGCGGGTGGCGGGGTCCATGGTGGTCTCGCGTAACTGGTCGGGGTTCATCTCGCCCAGGCCCTTGAAGCGGCCGATCTCGATCGCGTCGGGCCTGAAGCCTTCCTTCTCGAGGCGGTCGCGGATCGCGGTGAGTTCGCCCTCGTCGAGCGCGTAGAGCCGGCGCGGCGGGCGCTTCTTGCCCTGGGCCGGTACGTCGACGCGGTACAGCGGCGGTTGCGCCACGTACACATGGCCACGCTCGATCAGCTTTGGGAAGTGGCGGAAGAACAGTGTGAGCAGCAGGGTCTGGATGTGGGCACCGTCCACGTCGGCGTCAGACATGATGACGACCTTGCCGTAGCGCAGGCCGGAGAGGTCAACGTCGCTGTCGGCCTTGTGCGCATCCACGCCCAAGGCCACCGCGATGTCGTGGATCTCGGCGTTGGCGAACAGGCGATCCGGGTCGATCTCCCAGGCGTTCTGCACCTTGCCGCGCAGCGGCAGGATGGCCTGGGTCTCCTTGTTGCGCGCCATCTTGGCCGAGCCGCCAGCGGAGTCGCCCTCGACCAGGAAGAGTTCATTGTCGGCGAGATCTTCGGACTCGCAGTCCGACAGCTTGCCGGGCAGCACGGCGACGCCCGAGGTCTTCTTCTTCTCGACCTTCTGCGCGCTCTTCTGGCGCGCCAGCGCCTGCTTGATCGACAGTTCGGCGATGGCCTTGCCGGCTTCGACGTGGTTGTTGAGCCAGATCTCGAAGGGGTCGCGCAACTGGCTGGAGACGAGCTTGACCGCCTCGCGCGAGTTGAGCTTTTCCTTCACCTGGCCCTGGAACTGTGGGTCGAGCAGGCGCGCCGAGAGGACGAAGCTCATGCGCCCGCACACGTCCTCCTGCTGCAGCTTGACGCCGCGCGGCAGCAGGGTGTGGTGGTCGATGAAGGACTTCATGGCCTCGAACACGCCGGCGCGCAGGCCCGACTCATGGGTGCCCCCATTCACCGTGGGGATCAGGTTGACGTAGGACTCGCTGGGCACGGCCGACTCGAACCAGGCCAGCGCCCAGGCTGCGCCTTCGCCGGGGGCGAAGCTGGCGTCGTCCTTGCCCGCGTACTTCTCGGCGGTGAAGATCGGCGCCACCGCCTCGATGTCGCCAGCGAGTTCCCTGAGGTAGCCGGCCAGGCCCTCGGGGTAGGACCAGGTCTTGGTCAGCACCGGGCCGCCGGCCTGCTCGATGTCGAGCCGCACCGCGACCCCCGACAGCAGCACCGCCTTGGAGCGCAGCAGGCGCTCGAGTTCGTTCATTGGCACGCGCGGCGACTCGAAATACTTGCCGTCCGGCCACACCCGCACCCGGGTGCCGGTCTGGCGGCCGCATTCGCCCTCGATGCGTACCGGGCTGATCGTCTCGCCGCCGTCGGCAAAGTCGATGCGGTGGATCTTGCCGTCGCGCTTCACCTCGACTTCGATGCGGGTCGACAGCGCATTGGTCACCGACACGCCGACGCCGTGCAGGCCGCCCGAGAAGGCGTAGGCCGAGTTGCCCTCGCGCTTGTCGAACTTGCCGCCAGCGTGCAGCCGGGTGTAGGCCAGCACCACTACCGGCACCCCTTCTTCGGGATGAAGGCCGACCGGAATGCCGCGGCCGTCATCTGCGACGGTGATGGAGCCGTCGAGGTGCAGGGTGACCTGGATCTTTTTCGCAAAGCCGGCGAGCGCCTCGTCGGCGGCGTTGTCGATCACTTCCTGGATGATGTGCGCCGGGCTGTCGGTGCGGGTGTACATGCCGGGGCGTTCGCGCACCGGCTCCAGCCCCTTCAGGACTCGGAAGGACGATTCGTCGTACTGCTTTGGAGTGTCTTGCTTGCCAGCCATGCTGCGCGCCCGTTCGGTGTCACGAAGGGCGCAAGGATAGCAGAGAGCGCGTGGCTGATGAGACTGCAGGACTGGATAAAGATTCAGGCACTGCCGAGCATGCGGCCGCCGCCGGTAGGCTTGGAGAGGCCGTCGGCGTCGTACAGTTGCGGGTGGTTGGCGGCCGACAGCAGGATGGACAGGGCAGCCTGGTTGCCGGCCATGCGTTCGAGGATCAGCTTGCCGTTGAGCGCGTTGCGGTCGCGGGCCTGGCGGGCCGCGCTGACCAGTTCGTCCCAGCGCACCAGCACGCGCGGCAGGTTGCCGAAAAGCGTGCGCATGGCCGCGTCTGCGCTGGTGAGCGCGGCACGCCCCAGAAGGCGGCTGCGTTCGTCGGTGAGCCGCTGCAGCTGTCGATAGCGCTCGTTCTTCTCGTTGGCGATGGCCAGCAGGGCGTCGGTGTCGCCTTTGATCAGCACGGCCTCCTCGCGGTCGAGCAGGGCGAGGAACTCACCCAGCTGGAGCAGTTCGGCCTCGACCAGGAGGGCGATGCGCTGGAGTTCTGCTGGCGGTTGGGCGGTAGTCTGCATGGGGTCGGGCCGGCGTGGGCAGGAAGTTCGCGTGCGCGAATCTTAACGCTCCTGGCTTACCCGCGCGAACCCAGCATTTCCCTGACGCTGTCGAGGAGCCCGTCGGCAATCCGGCTGGCGTCGACCTTGAAGCGGCCCTCGGAGATGGCCTGGCGGATCTCGTCGACGCGCTGCATGTTGACCTCGGGCGTACCGGAGATCGTGCTTTCGGCCTTGCGCATGAGCGAGGCCATCGGCGAGATCTGGACGCTTTCGGCGCTGCTCTGTGCTTCGGTCTTGGCACGCGCAGCTGGCGCGCGGTTGTCCTGTGCGGGCGTGGGGACGTAGGCCTTGCCCGAGCTTTCGATCTTCATGATGGTTTCCAGGAACACTATGAGTCGAAAGGGTCTACGGCACCCCTTCGCTAAACTTTAGCGAATTATCCGCTATGTCGAAGCGTGTGCCCTCGCCGTATCAAAAACCCAGCATGACACCGCCGTCGGCACGCGCCACGCCGTGGACGATCTGTCCGCCAGGCAGGCGTACGCGGACGCGTTCTCCGGGCGCTGCGTCGTTGAGTGCCTGTCCTTCGCCGGAGACGGTGAAGCCTTCGCCCTGAGTGTACACCTGGACGGGGCGGCCGCGGCTGACCGCGTTGGCTTGCCGGAGCACGCTTGCGCGCAGCGGCATGCCTTCGGCTACCGCGAAGCGGGTGATGTGACCCACGGCCTGCTCCGGCGCCGAAAGGACGTTGTCTGGAAGGGCGCTCAGTTCGCCCTCGCGGACTTCGACATCGACGGCGTCGAGGCGCTCCGATGAGCGCAAGGCCCGTGCAGCGACGAGGTAAGGGCCGAACACCTGCACCCGTGCCTGAACGTAGGCGGTCCATGGCATCGGCGCGTCGCAGCGGATGCCCACGCTGATCGCACCCCACGGGCGCACCCCTGGCGGCAGGAAGGGGACGATGCTGGCGCAGGCCGGCAGCCGGTTTGTCGGGTCGAAGCGGTTTACGCCGATACGGATGTCGCCGGGCATGCCCTGGACCTCGTGCTCCAGAAACGCCTGCACCGCGTGTTCGATCGGCTCCGAGGGCTGGTGGGCGGAGGCGGCCGTCGCCACGATCGTACTGGCGAGCAGGGCGCCGATGCAGCGGCTGGGGCCGCGTCCCGGCGTGCCCGGGCGGGCGCGAGGGAAAGAGGTCGCGGACGTGTTCATGGGTGGGATTGCAGCACGCTCCGAGGGACAGGGCAAGGCGGCAGCTTTTGCCGCGATGCGCGGGCAAGCGGCAAAGAAGGGCTGCTTTCCGCGGTCTTATCGCGAGAGTGGAGGCCCGCCATGCCTCGTAACATGGCTGGCATGAAAGCTGCGACCACGGGTTCATGGAAGCCCGCCATGCCGCATTCACCCGTGCCGCGATGGTGCAGCCCGTTCCCGAGGCCATGCGATGAAGACCCTAGTCGACAACCAGTTCCGTTTCCACCAGACCGCGCTGAACCTGCAGGCGTACCGGCAGGAGTTGCTCGCCTCCAACATCGCCAACGCTGATACGCCGCACTTCAAGGCGCGCGACATCGACTTCAAGAGCGCCCTGCAAGGGGCGATGACAGCCGCGCGCAGCGGTGTTGCGCTCCAGACCACGCATGCCGGACACATCACGGGTGGTGCCTCTGCGAGCGCGGAGAACTACGCCAAGTACCGTACCGAGCTGCAGTCCTCGGTCGATGGCAACACGGTGAACATGGACATCGAGCGTGCCGCGTTTGCCGAGAATGCGCTGCGCTACGAGGCGAGCGTGACCTTCATCAACGGCATGCTGCGTTCGCTCAACACCGCGCTCACCGGTCAGTAAGGAGTCCAGCCATGAGCATGCTCAACGTCTTCCAGATTGCAGGTTCTGCGCTCAACGCGCAGTCGATGCGCCTCAACACCACGGCGTCCAACCTCGCCAACGCCGACAGCGTCACGACCGAGACCGGCGAACCCTATCGCGCCAAGCAGGTGGTGTTCGCCGCCCGTCCGGTCGCCGGACCCGGCGCGATCGGCGTCCAGGTCACGCAGATCGTCGACAGTGCGGCGCCGATGCGGCTCGTGTACGAGCCCAACAACCCGGCGGCAAACGCGGAGGGCTACGTCGAGATGCCCAACGTCAACGTTGCCGAGGAGATGGTGAACATGATTTCCGCTTCACGCTCGTACCAGAACAACGCCGAGATCATGAACACGGCACGGACCTTGCTCCAGAGGACACTGCAGATCGGACAGTAAGCCCGTCCGGCAAACGATGCCGCTAGCAGGAGCACACCATGACCACCGTCTCGAACAACCAGACTGCAAACAGCGTGCTGGCCAGCCTGGCCCGCAGCGAACCCGTCCAGAAGCCCGAGGAAGACCAGCAGGGCCGCTTCCTCAAGCTGTTGACGACGCAGCTGAGGAACCAGGATCCGATGAACCCGATGGAGAACGCGGAGATGACCTCCCAGCTCGCGCAGATGAGCACGGTCGACGGCATCGAGCGGCTGAACAAGCTGGTGCAGTCCTTCTTCGATTCCCGGGCGTCGTCGGAGGGGCTCAATGCGGCGGCGCTGCTTGGTCGCGGGGTGCTGGTCGAAGGCCGCAGCCTGGCCCTCACCGAGGCCGGGGCCGTGGGCGGCTTCGAGATCGACGGCCCGGCCGACCGCGTCACGCTGACGGTGCGCGACAGCGCCGGGCTCGCGGTGAAGCAGATGGATTTCGACGCGGTTACCGCTGGCAGTCACAATTTCGTTTGGGATGGCTCGGCCGATGACGGTTCGCGCGCTGCCGACGGCATCTACACCCTGTCGCTGTCGGCGACGCTGGGCAACGAGGCGGTCGGCGGGCGCACGCTGCAGTTCGGTCCGGTCACCAGCATCGTGCGCGGCAACAGCGGCACGGACCTCCAGGTAGGTGACCTTGGCGTGTTCAAGGTTGCGGACATCAAGCAGATCCTCTGATCCGGAGCAGCGACCATGGCATTTCAGCAGGGCCTCAGTGGCCTGAACTCCTCCTCCAAAGCGCTTGACGTCATCTCCAACAACGTCGCCAACGCCAGCACGGTGGGCTTCAAGAACTCCGGCACGGTGTTTGCCGACGCCTATGCGTCCTCCCTCACCGGTGCGGTGTCCAAGGTGCAGATCGGCATCGGCAGTGCGGTACAGGCGGTGCGGCAGACCTTCAACCAGGGCAACATCACCACCACCAGCAATCCGCTGGACATGGCGATCAACGGCAACGGCTTCTTCGAGGTCGAACTGCAGAACGGCGGCTATGCGCTGACGCGCAACGGCCAGTTCAACATCGACAAGCAGGGTTACATCATCACGGCGCTTGGTGACCGGCTGATGGGCTACCAGGTCGTGGACCCCATCTCGGGTGACGTGCGTGCTCCCGCCTCGGTCACCGCGGATTCGTTCCGCACGATGGTGATCCCGTCGACCGGCGTCGGTGCGGCTGCGACCTCAGAGGTGGGCCTGAGCCTGAACCTGAGCGCGGATGCGGCGACGATCCCCGACCCCGCCCCGCCGGCCCTGCCAGGGAGTGTTCCGCCGAACCCGAACGACGCCAGCACCTACACCTACTCGACCGCGCTCAAGATCTTCGACTCGCTCGGCAAGGAGCACTCGCTATCGTTCTACTTCGTGCGCCGCACCGATGTCGTCGATGCCGCGACCGTGCCGCCGACCTACAGCGAGTGGGACCTGTACACCGTTGCCGACAACGACACGGCCTCGCTCACCTACAACTCGCGCCTTGGCTTCGATGGCCTTGGCCGCATCGCCAGCGTGACGCCCCAGGTGACGGCTCCTGGGGTCACGCCGCCCCTGAACGGCTCGGTGTTCAGCGCCACGCTCGGCAGCGATGCGATCGCGCCGAGCGTGATCGAACTGGCGATGAACTCGATCACCCAGTTCGGCGGCAAGTCGACCCCGCGTGAGCTTACCCAGAACGGCTCGGCTCCGGGCGAGATCGCCGGCCTGGCGATCAGCCGCAACGGCGTCATACAGGCGCGCTACACCAACGGCATCACCAAGGACATCGCGATCGTCAACCTGACGACCGTGCGCAACAACAACGGCTTGTCGCCCATCGGCAACAACTACTGGGTCGAGACCCCGGAGTCCGGCGGCTTTGCCCGCGGCGAGCCGGGCAACGGGCTCAATGGCGTGATCTCGGCCGGTCAGGTCGAGGAATCCAACGTCGATCTGACCCAGGAACTGGTGCAGATGATCATCCAGCAACGTAACTACCAGGCCAACGCGCAATCGATCCGCACCCAGGACCAGATCCTGCAGACGCTGGTGAATCTGCGCTGATGCCTGATCCGGCTGCCGGCCGACAGAACGAAGGGAGTCGAACATGGATCGCCTGATCTACACCGCGATGACCGGTGCCAAGGGCACGATGGACCAGCAGGCGGCGGTGTCCAACAACATCGCCAATGCGGCATCGACCGGTTTCCGCTCGCAGTTGCACAAGCTGAGAGCGGTCGAGATCCAGACCGAGGCCTTTCGCACGCGCTCGTTCGCGGTCGACGCCAGCATCGCCAACGACTTCGCTCCGGGGCCGATCCAATACACCGGACGGCCCTACGACGTTGCGCTCGAAGGCAAGGGCTGGCTGGCCGTTCAGCAGCCGGACGGCAGCGAGGCCTATACCCGCAATGGCAGTCTGGCGCTCAGCCCGGCAGGGGTGCTGCAGACGCGCGATGGCTTGCCCGTGATTGGCGACGGTGGCCCGGTGACGCTGCCGCCCGATACCGAGATCGTCATCGGCCGTGACGGCTCGATTTCGTCCATCAACCCCGACGACGGGGTCGTGAACCTCGTCGGCCAGCTCAAGCTGGTCAATCCGCCCGAGGCCGATCTCGTGCGCGGGGACGACGGTCTGTTCCGCCTCGCCGACGGTGCCGCCGCGCCGGTCGATCCCAATGTCCAGGTCGCAGGCGGTTACCTCGAGGGCAGCAATGTCAACGTGGCTGACCAGATGGTGCAGATGATTTCGCTGGCGCGTCAGTTCGAGATGCAGGTGCGCATGCTGCAGAACGCTGAGGCCAATGACCGTGCCGCCAGCCAGGTGCTGTCCTGGCGTTGATGTCCTGCCCGCGGGGCGCGGCGATTAGCACGGTTTTTGCGTTGCTTATCGTGCAATCGCCTGGCCCGTCCGAGGGCTAGACTGATCCCGTGAAATTGCGGCAAACGCCGCCACCCTGCGGCAGCCTTTGCCGCAGCGGCAAGGCAGAACAGAGGACTTCATCATGATCCGCTCGTTGTGGACCGCCCGTACCGGGCTGGATGCCCAGCAAACCTCGCTGGATGTGATCTCGAACAACCTGGCGAACGTGTCGACGAACGGCTACAAGCGCCAGCGCGCGGTGTTCGAGGACCTGTTGTACCAGACCATCCGCCAGCCCGGCGCGCAGACAACGCAGCAGACCCAGGTCTCGAGCGGGCTGCAGATCGGTACCGGCGTACGCCCGGTCGCCACCGAGCGCATCTTCACCCAGGGCAGCCTGCAACAGACCGGGGGGGCGCTCGACCTCGCCATCCAGGGCAACGGCTTCCTGCAGATCTCGATGCCCGACGGCTCCACCGCCTATACCCGCGACGGGGCGCTGCAACTGGACAACCAGGGCAACGTCGTCACCGCCAGCGGCTATCCGCTGCTCGACGCCATCCAGATCCCGGCCAATGCCCGCTCGATCACTGTCGGCAAGGACGGTACCGTCACCGTTACCGTGCCGGACCAGGTCGAGCCGCAGCCGGTGGGGCAGATCCAGGTGGCCACCTTCATCAACCCCGGTGGCTTGCAGAGCGCGGGGGAGAACCTGTTCTACGAGACCGCATCGAGCGGCGAGGCGACGCCGACCGAGCCCGGGACCAATGGCGCCGGGGTGATCAACCAGGGTTACGTCGAGACCTCCAACGTCAACGTCGCCGAGGAACTCGTCAGCATGATCGTGACCCAGCGCGCGTACGAGCTCAATTCGCGTGCGATCTCGACATCCGACCAGATGCTCGGTCGGCTGACCCAGCTTTGAGGGCGCGGCCATGTCCGTCATCCGCAGCTTCGCACTCCTGGCCCTTGCCCTGCTGTCGGGGTGCGCATCCATCGACAGCGTCCCGCCCACGGCAGTGCATCAGCCCATGAGCGTGCGCCCCGGCGAGCGCATGGCCCAGCCACCGGCCAACGGTGCCATCTACCAGGCTGCGGCGGCGAGGCCCCTGTTCGAGGACAGGCGTGCTCGCCATGTCGGCGACATCATCACGATCAACCTGGTCGAGCGCAACACGGCCACCAAGAGCGCGAACGCCAGCGCGAGCCGTGGCTCCGAGATGTCGGGTGGCATCACCGCGACCTCGCGCCTGCCCTTGGGCGGGCTCAACGGCCTGGGCGTCGAGGCCGGTGTGGATTCCGACTTCAGCGGCAGCGGCAGCGCGCGCGCCAACAACGCCTTCAACGGCACGGTCACGGTCACCGTGATCGACGTCTTCCCCAACGGTAACCTGCTGGTGTCAGGCGAGAAGATGCTGGCGATCAACCAGGGCAGCGAGTTCATCCGCTTCTCCGGTGTGGTCGATCCCAACACCGTGACCTCCAGCAACACCGTCCAGTCCACCCAGGTGGCCGATGCGCGCATCGAGTATCGCGGCAGCGGTTTCATCGACCAGTCCAATACCATGGGCTGGCTGCAGCGCTTCTTCCTTGCCGTGCTGCCCTTCTGATCGAGGCTCGCCATGCTCCGGATCCAGACCTTGCTGATGCGTGCCGTGGCGGTTGCCGTGGCCGCTGGCATCTTTCTCTCCTCTGCCGCCGAGGCTGCCCCCGAGCGCATCAAGGATCTCGCCTCGATCGCCGGCGTGCGTGACAACCAGCTCGTCGGCTACGGCCTCGTCGTCGGCCTCGATGGTAGCGGAGACCAGACCACGCAGACGCCCTTCACCAAGCAGAGCATCGTCAACATGCTCAGCAACATGGGTGTGACCGTGCCCCAGGGCACCAACATGCAGCTCAAGAACGTGGCCGCCGTGATGGTCACTGCGAACCTGCCCGCGTTTGCACGGCCCGGCCAGGCGATCGACGTCACGGTGTCGTCGATCGGCAACGCCAAGAGCCTGCGCGGCGGCACGCTGATCATGACCCCGCTCAAGGGCGCCGACGGGCAGGTATATGCAGTGGCGCAGGGCAACCTCGTCGTCGGTGGTGCCGGCGCCCAGGCCGGCGGTGCGGCGCAGACGATCAATCACCTCGCTGCAGGGCGTATCCCCGCGGGGGCGACGGTCGAGCGCGCGGTCGCATCCTCGGTGGGGCAGGGTGACTATGTGATGCTCGAGCTCAATCAGACCGACTTCGGTACGGCACGCCGCGTCGTCGATGCGATCAATGCGGTGTCGCCCGGATCGGCGCGTGCGCTGGACGGCCGCAGCGTCGAGGTGCGGGCACCGACCGATGTGTCGTATCGGGTCGCGTTCCTCGCCCAGATCGAGAACCTGCGGGTGACGCCCGAGCAGCAGGTGGCCAAGGTGATCGTCAACTCGCGCACCGGCTCGGTGGTGATGAACCAGCGCGTGACGCTGCAGAACGTGGCGGTGTCGCACGGCAATCTCACCGTCACCGTCAACAGCGAGACGCAGGTCAGCCAGCCCAATCCGCTGTCGCAGGGCCAGACGGTGACTGCGCAGAACCAGGGCCAGGTCGATATCCAGCAGGACAGTGGCAGCATCCACAACGTGCGCGCCGGCGGCAACCTCGCCGATGTGGTCAAGGCGCTCAATGCGCTGGGTGCCAAGCCCATGGATCTGGTCAGCATCCTGCAGGCGATGAAGGCTGCGGGTGCCTTGCGCGCCGAACTCGAGATCATCTGAGGCTCGAGCCATGAACGCCGGCGTCCAGCTCAACGCCTTCGACCCCAACTCCTTGCGCGACCTGCAGCGCCTGGCGCGCACCGACGGCCAGTCGAACGAGACGCTGCGCGCGGCTGCGCGCCAGTTCGAGGCGCTGTTCCTGCAGATGGCGCTCAAGTCGATGCGCGAGGCCACGCCCTCGAGCAGCATGTTCGACAGCGAGCAGACGCGCATGTACCAGAGCTTGCTCGACCAGCAGCTTGCGCTCAATGCATCGCAGTCCCGCGGCACCGGCTTGTCCGAGGTGATCTTCCGCCAGCTCGGCGGCCGGCCCGACAGCGCGAGCGCGATCGATGCGCTGGTGCCGTCGGCTGGCGTCGCCGGCGGCTTCGATCTTGCCGGCGTGGCGCGCCGGCCGGCAATTTCTGCCGTGATGCAGCGTGCCGGCCTTGCCGCCGGCACGTCGTCCGCCGGTACCGACCCGCTTGCCGGCGGGGATGCGCTTGCCGCGGCCGAGTCTGCGCTCACGCAGTCGCGCTTCGCCGATGCGATCCGCCAGGCGCGCGATGCGGCTGGCGATGTCGTGGCCAAGGTGCGCGATTTCGTCGCCGATGTCTGGCCGCATGCGCTGGAGGCCAGCAAGCAGACCGGCATCCCGGCCGCCTTCATGGTGGCGCAGGCTGCCCTGGAGACGGGCTGGGGGGAAAAGCAGCTGCGTCATGCCGATGGGCGCCCCAGCCACAACCTGTTCAACATCAAGGCCGGGTCCAACTGGCAGGGCGAGACGGTCGACCGTACCGTTACCGAATATGCGGGCGGGCAGGCGTATGCCGAACCCTCGCGTTTCCGCGCCTATTCGTCCTATGCCGAGTCCTTCGCCGACTACGCCCGGCTGATGACGCGCAGTCCGCGCTATGGCGCGGTGCTGGGCTCGACCAGCGCAGCCGGATTCGCTCGTGCGCTGCAGGACGCCGGCTATGCCACCGATCCGCACTATGCCGACAAGCTCACCCGCATCATCGGCGGCGCTACCCTGCGCAACGCGCTGGCAGGCATGGGCTGATATTGCCGCCCGCGGGCTGGCAAGGTATTTGCTGAGTACCTGCAAGGAATCACTGGAACAGGACTCGGATCATGGCTGGCATGCTCAACATCGGTGTCTCGGGCCTCAATGCAGCGCAGGCCCAGCTCAACACCACCAGTCACAACATCACCAATGCGGGGACGACCGGCTATCACCGTCAGACGGTCAGCCAGGGCGCGCGCGAGCCCCTGTTTACCGGCGCAGGCTTCTTCGGCCAGGGCACCAACGTCACCGGCATCACGCGCTCCTACAACCAGTTCCTGGAGGCGCAGGTCACGCAAGCCGACAACCGTCGTGCGCAGTATGCGGCCTACGGTAGCCAGATCGGCCAGATCAACAACCTGCTCGCCGACAGCACCACCGGCCTGTCGCCGGCCCTGGCGAACTTCTTTGCCGGCGTGCAGGAGGTGGCGTCCAACCCGACCAGCGTGGCCGCTCGCCAGTCGCTGATCTCCAACGGCCAGGCGCTGGCCTCGCGCTTCCAGGCGCTCAACACCCGCCTCGAGGAGATCCGCCAGGGCGTCGAGGGCAATCTGGTCCAGACCGTCGAGTCGATCAACACCTACGCCAAGGCCATTGCCGAGATGAACCAGCGCATCGTGGTCGCGCAGGCCGGTGGAGCGGGCACGCCCGCCAACGACCTGCTCGACCAGCGCGACCAGCTTTTGGCAGAACTCAACAAGTTGGTGCAGATCTCGGTGGTGGCCGAGACCGATGGCACCAAGGCGAATGGCGGGGTGTCGGTCTTCATCGGCTCGGGCCAGCCTCTCGTCCTGCGCGGGACCGTGTCGGAGTTCGAGGTCATCCCGAGCCAGGTCGATCCGAAGCGGGGCGCGATCTCCATGAAGGTGCCTGGCGGCAACACCATCGAGATCGCGGAGTCGCTGCTCGGCGGCGGCGAACTCGGGGGGCTGCTCGAGTTCCGCAAGAGCTCGCTTGACCGCGTCCAGAACGAGCTCGGCTTGATTGCCCTGGGCATGGCCAAGGCCTTCAATGACCAGCATGCGCTGGGGGTGACGCTGGAGGGCAGGCTGGGGGACGGCTTCTTCCAGATGCCTCCGATCGGCGTCGTGCCGCAGGGAACCGGCGTGACGGTGGCGCTCACCGATGCGGCGCGCTTGCAGGCGAGCGATTACCAGGTCGTGGGGGAGGGGGCAGGCGGTTTCAGGGTGCGGCGGCTGTCGGACGGCCAGCTCTTTCCGCCGTCGACCGACCCCGCCGCGACCGGCACCTTCCAGATTGATGGGCTTGCGTTTGCCGGGGGCACCCTGGGCGCAGGCCAGACGGCGCTGGTCCAGGCAACGCGCAATGCGGCGCGCGACATCGCGGTGGCGATCGCGGATCCGCACTCGGTCGCGGCCGGTAGCCCGGTGATGGCGAACCTGCCGCTCAGCAACCAAGGCACGGCCAAGGCCTCTGGCATCGAGATGCTGAGTGTGGGCGATCTACCCGGTACCGCGCCTGCATTTTCGTCGTTCGCGCTGAGCTTCGACGGCGCCAACCTGAATCTGCCGACCACGGGCGGGTACACGATCCAGCGCCTGGAGTTCCAGCCCAGCAGCGGCGATTGGGTGCCGGTGGGCGGGCCTGCGACCGCGAGTGCCGCCTTCAACCCGACCACCGATGCGTCCGGTGTCCGCTTCCGTATCGCCGAGCCAGGCGGCTACAGCTTCGATGTCGACATCAACGGTGCGCCGCAAAGCGGGGACCGCTTCGACTTTGCGCCCGCTGCCGCGGGCGTGTCGGACAGCCGCAACGCGGTTGCCCTTGGTGCGCTGCAGACCAGGAAGGTACTGCTGGCAGACGCCAACGGCCGGCCGACGGCGACCTTCCAGTCCAGCTACGCGCAGACCGTCAGCACGGTCGGCAACAAGACCCGCGAGGTGCAGGTCAATGAGGCTGCCCAGGATGCCTTGCTGGCCCAGGCGACTACGGCGCGCGACAGCATGTCCGGCGTCAATCTCGACGAGGAGGCTGCCAACCTCGTCCGCTTCCAGCTCGCCTACCAGGCTTCCGCGCGTGTCATGACCGTCGCGCAGCGCCTGTTCGACGAACTCATCAGCATCGGCCGCTGAGCCGGCATCAAGGAGAGCTCATCATGCGTGTTTCGACCAGCATGATCTACGACAAGGGCGTCGGCTCGATCCAGCAGCAGTGGAAGAACATCCTGCAGACCCAGCAGCAGGTGTCGACCGGCCGCCGGGTGCTCACCCCGGCGGACGACCCGATTGCCTCGGCCCGGGCGCTCGAGTTGGGGCAGACAAAGGCGGTCAACAGCCAGTTCTCGGTCAACATCGGCTATGCCGACGATGCCATGAAGCTGCTCGAGTCCCGCCTGCAGAGTGCCGGCAGTGTGCTGCAGTACGCGCGCGAGCGCGCGGTGCAGGCCGGCAATGGCACCCTCGCGTCGGAAGACCTTCGCTACATGGCAGCCGACATGAAGGCGCAGTTCGAGGCCATGCTGGCACTGGCGAACAGCCAGGATGGCACGGGCGACTACATCTTCGGGGGCTACCGTTCGCAGCAGCAGCCCTACAGCGGCGGCTTGTCCGGTGTGGCCTACAACGGCGACCAGGGCGAGCGTAGCATCCAGGTCTCGGCGTCGCGCTACATGGCGGTCAGCCTGCCGGGCTCGGACGTATTCGATCGCACGCTGGCGCTGAGCCCGGCGTCGATCAAGGTGTACTCGAGCGCGGGCGCTGCGGGCGCCGATGGTCCCGCCGTCACCGCGGTCGACGCGAGTGCCGTGCGCGAGGGCACGCGCTACCAGTTCGAATACGACGCCCTCGCGGCAAGCTACTCGGTCACCCGCATCGGCCAGGACGGCCAGCCCGTGGCGCCGAGCCCGGGGAGCTTCGCGATCCGCAGCACCCCCACGATCGACGGCATCACCTTCGACCTCTCCGCGACGCCGGCCGCAAGCCCCGCTGCGTATGAGGTCTTCGTGCCCTCGACCAATCTGCTCAACAATATGGCGATGTTTGCCGCAGCCCTGGAAAAGCCGGGTGTGTCGGGCATGACCGGCGCAGTTGCGTTCGCGCTCGAGACCTTCGATGCCGGCCAGGAAAGCCTGCTCAGGACGCGCGCCCAGATCGGTTCGCAGCTCACCGAGACCGAGGCGCTGGCCAATCTCGGCAGTGATCTCGATCTCCAGTATGCGACCACGCTTTCGGGCCTGCAGGATGTCGATTACGCCGAGGCGATCTCGCGGCTGACGCAGCAGCAGACCTACCTGCAGGCGGCGCAGCAGTCGTTCATGCGGGTGTCGGGCTTGTCCTTGTTCAACTATCTCAACTGAGGCCGATCATGCGTACCGTTCTCGCCCTGAGCGTAGCGGCTTGCCTGACGGCCTGCGCGTCCGGCCAGGAGGCTCAGGTCCGCGACACCGGGCCTGCGCCCGCGCAGGTCGCCATCGAGCAGGCAGGCCCGGCTGCGGCGGTCGTGGGCGGCGCGATGATGTTGAGCGAGCTCAAGATGCTCAAGCCCGAGTACATCGCAGGCGCACTGGTCGCCTTCGCGATCTACGACCCGCTCGCGCCGACGTGGCGGATCGAGGTGCGCGAGGCCGGGCGTGACCGGGTGCGCATGACGCTGCGTATGAAGGCGCTCAATACCGGTGGTGACGGCGAGGCGCGGCAGGTCGTTGCGCGCAATGCGCGCGATATCGTAGAGGCTGGCGGCTTCGCAGGCTACGAAGTGGTTCATTACGAGGAGGGCGTGGAATCGACCCGGCCTTTTGCCCGCCGCTACGCAAACGCCGAGATCCGATTCGTGCGCTCGCACATGTTCCCGACGCTCTGAAGCGCACTGACGCGCCAGCGGTTCAGCGCGTCGGCGCGGGAAGGGGGGCGAGGGCGTCGAGCAGCATCGATATGCTGTCGAAGCCGCGCTCGAACAGGCTTTGCAGTACCGGTGCGAAGTTGGTCATGAGCCACAGCAGGCCGACGAAGCCGGCGGTGAGCGTGACCGGGAAACCGACCGCGAACAGGTTCAGCTGCGGTGCCGCGCGTGTGAGCACGCCGAGCGAGATGTTGGCCACGAGCAGCATGCCGATGATCGGCATGGCCAGCAGCAGGCCGGCAGTAAATACCGTGACGCCGGTGCGCGCGATGAAGGCCCAGCCGTCCGCACGGATCAGCTCGACGCTCACCGGCAGCCATTCGAAGCTGCGCACCATGATCTCCAGCAGCACCAGGTGGCCGTTGGCGGCGAGGAAGAGCAGGGTGGCGAGCAGGTTGAGGAAGTCGGACAGCACCGCCGTCTGGCCGCCGGCATCGGGGTCGAAGAAGATCGCGAACGACAGCCCCATCTGCATGCCGATGAGCGCGCCTGCCATGTCCACCGCGGCAAACACGATGCGCATCATGAAGCCCATGGCGATGCCGATGAAGACCTGCTGACCGAAGATCACCAGCCCCAGACCGGAATTGGGCGGCACCTCCGGCATCGGCGGCATGACCGGCAGCACGGCGAGCGCTACCGCGATCCCGGTGGCAAGGCGGATGCGCATTGGCACGCCGCGGTTGGCGAAGATCGGCGCGGACGTGAACAGACCCAGCAGGCGCCCGAGCGGGAACATCAGCGCCGCGAGCCAGGCGTCGAGCTGGGCAGCTGTTACGCTGAGCATCGGGGGACTGCAGTGCGGGGGCGGTCGGCGCGGCGCGCGGGCGCTAGCCGATCATCACCGGGATCGAACTGATCAGCCGGCGCATGAAGTCGGTCAGCAGGGTGATCATCCACGGGCCGGCAAGCACGAGGGTGACGAAGATCGCAACCAGCTTGGGCACGAAGGAGAGCGTCATCTCGTTGATCTGGGTCGCTGCCTGGAAGATGCTGATGATCAGACCGGTTGCAAGCGCGGCGATGAAAAGCGGTGCCGACACCATGAGGGTGACTTCGACGGCCTGGCGCCCGAGTTCGATGACGGCGGTGGGGGTCATGGTGATTCTCCTGAGGGCAGCCGTCAGACGGCAAAGCTCTGTACCAGAGAGCCAATGAGCAGTGTCCAGCCGTCGACGAGTACGAAAAGCATGATCTTGAACGGCAGCGAGACGATCACCGGCGACATCATCATCATGCCCATGGACATCAGCACCGAGGCGACCACCATGTCGATGATGATGAAGGGGATGAAGATGATGAAGCCGATCTGAAAGGCGGTCTTGAGCTCGGAGGTCACGAAGGCCGGGATCACCACGCGCATCGGCAGGTCCTCCGCCTTGTCCACCGCCGGAACTTCGGCAAGCCTGGCGAACAGGTCGAGATCCGGCTCACGCACCTGCTTGAGCATGAAGGCCTTGACCGGTACGGAGGCGCGCTCGAGTGCCTCGTCAAACTGGATGACACCCTCCGACATGGGCAGGTAGGCATCGGTGTAGACGCGCTCGGCAACCGGGGACATGATGAAGAAGGTCAGGAACAGCGCCAGCCCGAGCAGCACCTGGTTTGGCGGCGCGGTCTGCGTGCCCATGGCCTGACGCAGCAGCGAGAACACGATGATGATGCGGGTGAAGCTGGTCATCATCAGCACCATTGCCGGGATGAAGCTCAGCAGCGTCATCAGCAACAGCGTCTGGATGGTGAGGCTGTAGGTGGTGCCGCCGCCAGGGGCATCGGTGGTTGTCAGCGCGGGCAAGGCCTGGGCGGTGGCCAGCAGCGGCAGCCCTGCGAGCAGGCAGCCCAGGATCAGCTGGCGGCCGACCGCCGGGCAAGGCTTGCGGCCTGGTTCAGCTCGCATTGCGGTGCTCCGATGCCTGCTTGAGCCAGCTGGCGAAGCTGCGCCCGGGCGGTGTTGCCTGTCCGGACGCATCCTGTCCCTGCGGCAGTTCGCTGCGCTTGAGTTCATGAAGCTTGGTCACCGAGCCGGGCGCGACGCCGAGCACCAGCACCTGCTCGCCGAGTTCGACCAGGACCACGCGCTCGCGCGGGCCGACGGCAGCGGCGCCCAGCACCTTCATCGCGGCGGCGCTGCCACGCGGTGCGCCCAGGCGGCGGATCGCCCACAGGCTGGCGAGCAGGACGGCGATCACCGCAGCCAGGCCAAGTGCCATCTGCACCAGGCTGGCGCCCAGTTCGGGCACGGGTGCGCCCTGCGCGAGCGTCGCGCCCGGGCTCGCAGCGAGCAGGGCCATCACAGCATGTCGAGCGCGCAAGGTGGGGTGTCGGGCAGGCATCGGGTGCTCAGTTGCGGATCTTCCGCATGCGTTCGGCAGGCGTGATGATGTCGGTCAGGCGAATACCGAACTTGTCGTTTACGACGACGACTTCACCCTGCGCGATCAGGGTGCCGTTGACGAGGACGTCCATCGGCTCGCCGGCCAGGCCGTCGAGCTCGACCACCGAGCCGTGGGCCAGTTGCAGCAGGTTGCGGATCGACAGCTTCGTGCGTCCCAGCTCCACGGTGATCTGCACCGGGATGTCCAGGATCATGTCGAAGTCGTTGAGCGAGTTCTGCTTGTCGCCGCTGCCACCGAACTCCTCGAACAGCTGGCTTGCCGGCTTGGCCTGGTAGGGCGAGCTGTCCATCGCCGCCGCCGCGAGTTCGGCCGCGACACGCTCTGCCTCGCCGTCTCCGCCCGATTCGGCGGACGCCTGTTCCATCATTGCTGCCGCCCAGTCGTCCTCGCTGATCGGCGTGTCATTCGAATTGTCATCAGCCATCTTGTTCTCCGGGTTGGCTGGGGATGTCGCCTTCGTCTGCACGGACAAACTGCGTGAGCTTGACCGCGTAGCGTCCGTTCTTGGTGCCGTGGTGGCACTTGAAGACGGGCACGCCGTCCACTTCGGTGACCAGCTCGGCAGGGACGTTGAGCGGGATGACATCGCCGACCCGCATCTCGACGATGTCGCGCAGCCTCAGGCCGGCGGTACCGAAATTGCAGGTCAGGGCCACGTCGACGGTCTGCAGCTGACGTGTCAGCAGCTTGATCCATCGGCGGTCCGACGTCAGCTGGTCGCTCTGCATGGTCGAGTAGAGCAGATCGCGAATCGGCTCGAGCATGGAGTAGGGGAAGCAGATGTGCATTTCTGCTGGTGAGCCGCCGAGCTCGATCGTGAAACTGGTCGCGACCACCACCTCCGATGGGGTGGCGATGTTGGCGAACTGCGAGTTCATCTCCGAGCGCACGTATTCCAGATTGAACTTGAATACCGGCGCCCAGGCGCGGGCATATTCGGTGAACACCACATTGAGCATGCCCTGGATGATGCGCTGCTCGGTCGGGGTGAAGTCGCGCCCCTCGACGCGGGTGTGGAAGCGCCCGTCGCCGCCGAACATGTTGTCCACCACCAGGAAGACAAGGTTCGGGTCGAAGATCATCAAGCCCGTGCCGCGCAGCGGGCGGGCCGTCACCAGGTTGAGGTTGGTGGGGACGACCAGGTTGCGGATGAACTCGGCGTACTTCTGTACCTTGATCGGGCCGACCGAAACCTCGACGTTGCGGTGCATGTAGTTGAACAGGCCGATGCGCAGATAGCGTGCGAAGCGCTCGTTGATGAGCTCGAGCGTGGGCATGCGCCCACGCACGATGCGCTCCTGCGTCGCCATGTTGTAGGGCCGGGTGCCCTTGGTGTCGCTCTCGTCCTGAGGCTGCTCGTCCGACTCCCCGGTGACGCCCCGCAGCAGGGCATCAACTTCTTCCTGGGAGAGAAAGTCCGAGGACATGGTTCAGCGTCCTACTGGATGATGAAGGAGGTGAAGAGCACCGCCTGGACGGGGCCATTGGGGATGGGGCGTCCGCTGGCGTCGCGTACCGGCTGGAAACCCAGCGCCTCGTTGACCTGCTGGGTGATCTCCAGCGACAGCGATTCACGCCCTTCGACGGTGGCGACCTCCGAAGGCAGCTTGGAAGACAGCAGCAGGTTGATGCGGTGGCGGATCTCCGGCATGAAGGCCTTGAGCGTGGCCTCCATGGTGGCATCGGCAATGCGCATCACGGCCACGACCTGGAGGTAGTGATCGCCCTCGTCCCGGCGCAGGTTGACGGTGAAGGCGTCGAGCGGGACGAAGGTCGGCGGCTTGGTAAGGTCGACCGTGCCCGCAGTCTGCAACTGCGCCTGCGCTTGCGGGGCGGCAGTCGGAGCCGCTGCGGCCTCGTCTGCGCCCTTGTCCTTGCCGCCCTTGAGCAGCACCAAGGCACCGACGCCGAGCGCGATGAGGATGAGTACCACGAGCAGCAAGATGACGATGATCAGCCCGAGTTTGCCCTTCTTCTTGGGGACCTCATCGCCATCGTCCGTCTTTGCCGGTGCCTTCGCCATGCCTTTCTCCTTGTATACGAATCAAATTATCAGGGAGGGGCACGCAAGCCAAAGCGCCGATAAGTGGGGCAGAGCAGCCCCAATTCGCGCGCTTCAGGCGAAGGTGTCCACCATCCCCGTCTGCTCTTTCACCCAGGCGCTGCTGCCGCCTGGCGTTGTGCCCGCGGCGAGGCCTTCGCCCTCGCCAGCTCCACGACCCTGCTCGCGGCCCGCAGTCTCGCCGTCTCCGCCCTGCTGGCCGGAGGTGCTGACGTCCGCATTGCCCAGCATGATGCCAGCCTGCTCGAGGATTTCGCGCAGTTGCGGCATGGCACGCTCGAGTGCGTCGCGTGCTGCCTGGCTCGAGGCGACAAACTGCGCAGTCGTCAGGTCGCCGTTGAGGCTGATCGACACCTCGAGCTTGCCCAGGTTCGGCGGTGTCAGCACGAGTTCCGCCTTGCTCTCGGCGCGGCCGAGCATCCAGCGCACCTGGTTGCCGACGTCCTCGGCCCAGGCCTGCTGGCCCACCGGGGTGGGGACGTGCAGCTGCGTGGCAGCCTGCATGCCCTGGGTTGGACGCAGCACCTGCGTTGATGCGTGCAGGTGCATGGCGCTGCCCTGCAGCTGGGTGTGGGCGTCGGCGCCGTCCCTGGCCAGGGCCGGATTTGCGTCCGCCGTGCGCAGCGCGGCCATGGTCGCCGACACGGCATTCGTCACGACTGCCTTGGCCTGGAGCTCGGGGGTGGTCTGGGCCTCGGCGGCATTCTTGCCCAGCCCTGCCAGCGCGGACGCATTATGCGGTGATTTCTTGCCGCCGTTGGCGTTCGCGAGCAGGCTGTCCGTGCCGTCTTCCACGACCTTGTTGTCCCGCTGTCCGGCGAGCAGGGCGGCAATGGCTGCCGGCAACCCGGCAAGCGAGGCCGGTACGGACGTATCGGCGTTGCTGCCGGACTCGGCCTGCTGAGATTCGGGCTGCGAGCCTGTCTGCTCGCGTGCCGCTTCGGTACTGCCGGCACTGTTTGCTGACTGTGTTGCAGGCCGCGCATCTGCCGGCTGGGTTGAGTCAGCCTGGCGCTCGCCGGTGGAGGAGGCTGGGCGCTCGCGTGCGGAGGCCTCCCGGCTGGGGCTTGTGGTCTTGCGCTCCGGGCCGGGGCTGTCGGGCGTGCGCGGGCCATCGTTGCGGGGGCGCTCGGGCATGCGGCTTTGCAGGGTCTGGGAGAAGACGTCTGCGCGGACACCGCCACGGTTGTCGCTGCGCGCGCTGCGGGCAGAGGTCGAGGCGGTTTCGGACTGGCCGGTGAGCAGGCTCACGGCCGAGGTCTGGGTGCGCGCGGGGGCGTATGCGGAAGGCAGTGCAGACATATCATGGTCCCTTACTGGCAGGCGGTGATCGAAGGATCCGCTGAACAGCCTGAAGCAAGGCTTATGCCATCAAGGGTGAGCGGCTTTATGCCAGCTCGTCATCGTCGTTGCCGTCGCTGTGGTACCTGCGCGCAGCATGCTCGTCGGCCTGCTTTTGCTCTCGCCTGGCCTCGGCCCGGTTCAGTGCGGACTGATGCCGTTGCGAGAGTGTGTCGAAGGCCTTCAGACGCGAATGCTGGGCGATCCAGCTCTGCTGGCCCTGTGCCGTGCGCACCTGCGATTGCTCGACGAGCTTGCGCTGGGCCGTGATGGCCTCGTCGAGCTTGCCCATGAAGGCACTGAAGTTGCGCCAGGCGTCGGGGCTCATGCCGTCGCGCGCGGCCTGCATGAAACGCTCGTTGTATTCCGCACGGTAGGCCTCGAGCATCTCGAGCTTCTGGGCCTGGTCGCGTTCTGCGGCGACGAGTTCGCCCAGCTTGCGGGCGGCTTCGTCTGTCCGGGTGGCGGCAAGGTCAAGCAAGGGCTGGAGATGGAAACGCGAAGTCATCGGTTGCCGGTCGGTGGGCTGCGGTCGGGAATCCCGATTGTATATCGTCATTGCCTGGTTACCGAACCGGCGCTGCCGCGTATCGTCGGGTGTGGCGCGGCCGGCCGGCCTCAGCCGAATACTCCAGCCAGTTTCTGGAGCGCGCCGTCATGTGTTTCGCGCTCGTTGATGCCCTGCTGCAGGAAGGCTTCCAGCTTGGGGTACAGGCGCACTGCGGCGTCGAGCACCGCGTCTCCGCCGGCCTGGTAGGCGCCTACGGCAATGAGGTCGCGTGAGCGCTGGTAGCGCGAGAACAGCTGCTTGAACTGACGTACCACGGCGAAGTGATCGTCGCCAACAAGGTTGTGCATCGCGCGTGAGATCGACTGCTCGATGTCGATGGCAGGGTAATGGCCTTGGTCGGCGAGGTTGCGCGAGAGCACGAAGTGCCCGTCGAGGATTGCCCTGGCCGAGTCGGCGATCGGGTCTTGCTGGTCGTCACCCTCGGCAAGTACGGTGTAGAACGCGGTGATCGAACCGCCGCCTTCGGGGCCGTTGCCCGCGCGCTCGACCAGCGCGGGCAGCTTGGCGAACACACTGGGAGGATAGCCGCGCGTCACCGGGGGCTCGCCGATCGCCAGCGCGATCTCGCGCTGGGCCATCGCGTAGCGGGTCAGCGAGTCCATGATCAGCAGCACCTGCTTGCCACGGTCGCGAAAGTGCTCGGCCACGGTCGTTGCATAGGCGGCGCCCTGCAGACGCATCAGCGGGCTGGTGTCGGCTGGTGCCGCAACCACTACGGAGCGCGCGAGGCCTTCGGCGCCAAGGCTCTGGTCAATGAACTCCTTCACTTCGCGGCCCCGTTCGCCGATCAGCCCGACGACGATCACGTCCGCTTCGGTGTAGCGCGCCATCATCCCGATCAGGACCGATTTGCCGACGCCGGAGCCGGCGAACAGGCCCAGGCGTTGTCCGCGCCCGACGGTCAGCAGCGCATTGATGGCGCGGATGCCGACGTCGAGCGGCTGGGTGATCGGTGCCCGCGACAGCGGGTTGATGGCGCGGCCTTGCAGCGAGCGCGTCTCCTGGGTGCCGAGTGGGCCGCGGCCGTCGAGCGGGCGGCCGGCGCCGTCCACTACCCGGCCGAGCAACGCGTCGCCGACTGGCAGGTGCTTGGCGCGGTCGGCGGCGCGCCGGCGCGGCCCGATGCGCCGCCCGGGCACGAGGCGCGGTACGCCGACCTCGATCGGCAGTACCCTCGCCCCCGGAGCGAGACCGAAGACGTCGTCGGTCGGCATCATGTACAACTTGTCGCCGTTGAACCCCACGACCTCTGCGTCGACCGAACCGCCTCCCGGTACCAGGATGCGGCAACCGGCGCCCAGCGGCAGCTTGATGCCGGCGGCCTCCATGACCAGGCCGTTGATGCGCGTGAGACGGCCGGATGTCTCGAGCGGGCTGCAGTCTTCCACCAGGCGACGACCGTCGGCGAGGAAGCTGCGCCACAGGGCTGTGTGCGGGTTCATGCGCCGGGTGACTCCGTGCCAGTTGCGCGCGGTCGTTGCACCCCGTCTTCGTCATCCGGCGGGGGAAGGGCGGTCGAGTTGCCGTCGTCGGGCTCCGGCTGAAGGGGGGGCTGCGGTGCCCCGTCCGCGTCGTCTGCTGCCAGCCCGGCGGTGTCTGTCGTTGCCCACGCCGCTTTCTCGTGGCCTATCGACTCGAGCACACGCCGCCAGCGTGTCTGCAGGGTTGCGTCCACCAGCGTGCCCTGGCCTTCGACACGACATTCTCCGCGCTGAAGGCGCAGGTCCTCATGCAGGCGGTGGCCGCCGTGCGCGAACTGGTCGCCTGCATTCCTGCGCACGAGATCCAGGTCCTCGGGGTGGAGATGGATCTGCGCATGTCCCTGGGGCAGTTGGAGCAAGGCTTCGCGGACGGTGTCGAGTATGCTTTCGGGGTGGTGTTCGAGGGTGACCCGGACGATACGCCGCGCCATTTCGATGGCGAGCGCCATGACCTCTTCGGCGACCTCGGCATCGAGGGTCTGCATGGCGTCCTCGAGCGCGGCCACCAGCTGTGCGACCCGGGCCGCTTCCGCCGCTGCCAGTGCGTGGCCTTCCTCGTAGCCCTGCCTGCGTCCGGCCTCCAGGCCTTCGGCCAAGCCTTCTCGCCGGCCCTCCTCGAAGCCGGCCCGGCGTACTTCCTCGTGCATGCGCTCGATTTCCTCCGCCGTGGGCAGGCGGAAGTCCGGCGGCAGTTGCGGCACTTCTGGTGCGGCGGCCGGCGACGGGGGAGGCGGCGGGGGCGCAGGGGCGTCGAGTGCGTTGGCGGCCTGCGCCTCGGCGTCATCGCCCCTGGCGCCATCGGCCTTGGCGTCGAAGTCGGCGGGCGTCCAGCGCCTGTAGGCGCCAACGGCCTGGTGGCGGGAGATGCTCATGCCGCTTCCCGGGGCTCAGCGCTCGTGCGCGGATCAAACGAAGCCATCGTCTCCGCCCTTGCCGCCGAGCATGATCTGGCCTTCCTCGGCCAGGCGGCGGACGATCTTGAGGATCTCCTTCTGCTCGGCCTCGACCTCGGACAAGCGCACCGGGCCGCGGGTTTCGAGGTCTTCGCGCAGCATCTCGGCCGCTCGGCTCGACATGTTCTTGAAGACCTTTTCGCGCAGGTCAGGCTGTGCCCCCTTGAGCGCGATGATGAGCGAGTCGGACTGGACTTCGCGCAGCAGGGTCTGGATGCCGCGGTCGTCGATGTCGAGCAGGTTCTCGAATACGAACATCTCGTCGAGAATCTTCTGTGCCAGGTCCGGGTCGTATTCGCGGACGTTGTCGATGACCGCCGTCTCGTGCGTCGATCCGACGAAGTTGAGGATCTCGGCCGCATGGCGTATGCCGCCCATTGCCGCCTTCTTGACGCTGGACGCGCCCGAAAGCATTCGCGTCAGCGCATCGTTGAGCTCCTTGAGCGCCGAGGGCTGCACACCGTCGAGGGTGGCGATGCGCAGCACAACGTCGTTGCGCAGGCGGTCGTTGAAGTGCTTGAGGATCTCACCCGCCTGGTCATACTCCAGGTGAACGAGGATGGTGGCGATGATCTGCGGGTGCTCGTTCTTGATCAGGTCGGCGGCTGTCGCTGCGTCCATCCATTTCAGGCTTTCGATGCCCGCCGTGTCCGAGCCGCTCATCATGCGTGCGAGGAGATGTCCGGCGCGTTCGTCGCCGAGCGCCTTGGTAAGCATCTCGCGCAACTGGGCTTCGTCGGGCTGGATCATCGCGCCCTTGCCGAAGTGCGCGTCGACCTCGTCGAGCAGGGGGAGCACGCGTTCGCGTGTGTGGCCGGGCATTTCGGCCATCTTCAGGCTGAGCTTCTGCACCTCGCGCGGGCCGAGCTGGCGCAGCACTTCTGCGGCTGCATCAGGGCCGAGGGTGAGCAGCAGCATGGCGGCCTTCTCTAGGCCTTCTTCAGGCGTGGTCACTTGCGCGCCTCCTCATTCGTGCCCATCCAGCTCTTGAGCAGATTGGCCATGGTCTTCGGGTCGTCGCGGGCGAGCTGGCGGATGCGCTCGAGACGCTCCTCGAAGGTCTCTTCGGCTTCGCCCGACAGCGTGACCCGCACGCCTTCCTCGTCCTCGCCGAGGGCCGCCTCTCCTTCCTCGCCTGCGGCGGACTCGGGTGCGGGCGGTGGCGGCAGCACGGTGCGCAGCAGGGGGCGGATCACGCCGAAGTAGGCGAGCAGCACCACCAGCAGCACGAGCAGCCAGTTCAGGCCTTCCTTGCCGAGCTCGATGATCTCCGGATCCTTCCACAGCGGCAGGGCGGGCTCGGCCCCATCGTCGGCGAAGGGGCTGTTGGCCACGTTGATGCTGTCGCCGCGATCGGCGTTGTAGCCGACCGCCTCGCGCACCAGGTTGGTGATGCGGGCGATCTCTTCATCGGTGAGCGGGACGCTCGTCGGCGTACCGTCTGTGCCCGGGACGTTGCGGTTGTTGACGACGACGGCCACCGACAGGCGTTTGACCTGTCCTACCGCCTGCCTGATGTGCTGGATGTTGCGGTCGAGTTCGTAGTTGAGCACCGCGCTGCGGTTGCTGCTGACGTTTGCCGCGCCGATGCCGCCCGGGCCACCCGCGACCGGCGGGGCGGTGAGGGGCGCCGTGGCCGGCACCGGGGGCTGGTTGGTGAGCGCGCCGGGCACGCCTTGCGGCCCCTGCAGCGGGTTGATCGACTCGCTCGTCTGCTGGCTGCGGATGGCCTGGTCGGGGGAGGGGTTGGGCTTGAAGGTCTCTGCAGTCTGTTCGACCTGGTTGAAGTCGACGTCGGCGGCGACCTGGGCGCGGAAGTTGTCCTTGCCTACCATGGGAATCAGGATGTTCTCGATGCGCTCGATGAAGGCCTTCTCCATCGCCCGCACGTATTCGAGCTGGCGCGCATTGAGCCCGGCATTCATGAGCGGATCGGCCTGCTCGGTGAGCAGGCTGCCATTCTGGTCGATGATCTTGACGCCATCGGCGGTCATGCGCGGCACGCTCGACGACACCAGATGCACGATGCCGGCGACCTGGTTCTGGCTCAGAACCCGGCCCGGACGCATGTTGACCATCACCGAGGCGGTCGGGCGCTGTTCGTCGCGCAGGAAGGAGGTCTGCTTGGGCATTGCCAGGTGGACCCGGGCACCCGCGACCGCATCGATCGACTGCACGGTGCGCGACAACTCGCCTTCGAGCGCGCGCTGGAAATTGACCTGCTCATTGAACTGCGAGATGCCCAGCTTCTGCCCGTCCATCAGTTCGAAGCCTGCCAGCCCGCCCTTGGGCAAGCCTTCGGCTGCCAGGCGCAGCCGTGTCTCGTGAACCTGCGCCTGCGGAACGAGGATCGCGCTGCCGTTGGCAGACATGCGGTAGGGCACGTTCTGCTGCTGCAGGGCGGTGATGATCTGGCCGCCGTCGCGCTCATCGAGGTTGGAGAAAAGTACGGCGTAGTCGGGCGCCCGGTTCCATAGCAGCACGCCCACCACGAGCGCGATTGCAAGCGCGATCGCAGCGGCGGCGGCCAGCTTCTGCCGTTGCGACAGCGCGTTGATGTTCTGCATTGCCTGCTGCAGCCGGGAATCCGCTGCTGCGGGTGCGGTGCCTGGTGGGAGCTCTGCGGTATTGTCTGCTGCGGCCATGGTGGCTGTCCTGTCGCGTGCGCTTCTTCCGATGGCGGCATTGTCCGCCTGCCGCTGCAAGTCCCGTGATTCGATAAGCGGCATTTTTTGCCGCCTGTTTGCCGGCTAAGATAGCGCTCTTCCCCGCTACAGTGCATCTCGTGAAAACGGATTCCGCGCACACTCCTGCCCAGATCGCACCATCCGACGCCGCTGCAAGTACTGCGCCGGCAGGCGGCATGGCGGCGCCTGCACCTGCACTCGACGCCGCCCAGCTTGCCGAAGCCTTCGCGCTCTTCAGTCGCGCATCGGAGGAGCTGTCCTCGGCCTATGCGGCGCTGCAGGAGCAGGTGGGGCAGCTCACGGAGCGCCTCTCCGTATTGATGGGGGCGCTGCCAGCGGGCGTTCTCGTGCTCGATCGGATGGGGCGTATCGTTCAGGCCAACCGTGCGGCTGGTGAGCTGTTTGGTCGTGATCTTGCCGGTAGTGGGCGGGATGAGGCCTTGCGAGCGCTGGAGGAAACCGAGACGCCCGGCGAGTACCTGCTGCGCGGGGCGCGCATCGACCCCGGAGCCGAAGCGCGCCGCGTCGCGATGACCGAGGCCGAGCTGGAATCGGGCGAGGAGCGCATCGTGTTGCTACATGACATCACCGATACCTTCCGCATGCGCCTGACCGCCGAGCGTAACGAACGTCTCGCGGCGATGGGCGAGATGGTCGCCGGCCTGGCGCACCAACTGCGCACACCGCTGGCCGCCGCCTTGCTCTACACGGGTAATCTGCGCCAGACCGAGCTCGATCCGGTGCAGCGCATCAATGTGGCGGATCGCGCGCTCGAGCGCCTGCGTTACCTTGAGCGCCTGATTCGCGACATGCTGCTGTTCGCCCGTGGCGACAGCACGGGGCGCCACCGCTTCGAAGTGTGCGAACTGGTGACCGAGCTCACGCATACGCTCGAACCGCTGGCGCGCGCACGCCAGCTTCGCTTCGAAAGCGCGTGTGCCTGCCCTCAGGCCCGTGTCCTGGGCGACCGCAAGGCCTTGGGTGGGGCGCTCACCAATCTGCTGGAAAATGGCATCCAGGCTTGCCCGCAGGGGGGGCAGCTTGCTTTCGCTGCGGTCGAGGTCGATGCGGCAGAGTCCGGCATCGGCTGCGCCGCAGTGCGCTTCACCGTACGTGACGGCGGCGCAGGCGTCGCACCCGAACTCCAGGAGCGTCTCTTCGAGCCCTTCTTCACGACACGCGCCGAGGGCACGGGCCTTGGGCTGGCGATCGCGCGCGGTGTTGCGCGCGCCCATGGCGGCGACATCACGCTGCGGTCCAGTCCTGGGCAGGGCGCCGAATTCACGCTGACCGTGCCACTGGTCACGGCCTCCGCTTCGAATGGGGACGAACCCACATGATCGACACCCTGAACATCCTTGTCGTCGAGGACGACGCTGCGCTGCGCGATGCGGTCTGTTTCACCCTGGAGATGGCCCACCACGGCGTCGTCGGCGCCGACGGTGGGCCCGCTGCTCTGGCCGCACTGGAAGAGGGGCATTTCAACCTCGTGGTCACCGATCTGCGCATGCAGCCCATGGACGGCCTGCAGCTCCTGCATGAGATCCGCGCGCGCTGGCCGCAACTGCCAGTGCTGCTGATGACCGCCTACGGCGACGTGGACAAAGCGGTAGCTGCGATGCGCGGCGGCGCCTGCGATTTCCTCATGAAGCCTTTCGAGCCCGAGGTGCTGCTCGAGAACGTGCGCCGCTATGCCGCCGTGCAGCCCGATGCGGAGGATACCGTCGCCGAGGATCCGCACACGCGCAACCTGCTCGCGCTCGCCGCGCGTGTCGCCGAGACCGACGCTACGGTCATGCTCTCGGGCGAATCGGGGACCGGCAAGGAGGTGTTTGCGCGCTACATCCATGAGCATTCGCCGCGCGCCGGCAAGGCCTTCATCGCCATCAACTGCGCGGCCATTCCCGAGAACCTGCTGGAGGCGACGCTGTTCGGCTACGAGAAGGGCGCGTTCACCGGTGCGCAGTCCGCCCAGCCGGGCAAGTTCGAGCAGGCACAGGGTGGCACCATCCTGCTCGATGAGATCTCCGAGATGCCTCTGGGCTTGCAGGCCAAGCTGTTGCGCGTGCTGCAGGAGCGCGAGGTCGAGCGCGTGGGCGGCAAGAAACCGGTGGAACTCGACATCCGCGTGCTGGCCACCAGCAACCGCAACATGCCTGCGGAGGTCGCTGCCGGGCGTTTCCGCGAAGACCTCTATTACCGTCTCAACGTATTCCCGATTGCGATTCCTGCGCTGCGCGAGCGCCCGGGCGACATCGTTCCGCTCGCACGCCACTTCCTTGCACGCCATGCGGCCCGTCTGAAGCGCCTGGTGCGGTTCTCGCCCGAGGCCGAGGCCTTGCTGCCGCGATACGGCTGGCCCGGTAATGTCCGCGAGCTCGAGAATACGATGCACCGCGTGCTCATCCTTACCACAGGGGATGAGGTGAGCGCGGAAACGGTGAGGCTATGCCTGCCGCACTGGAACCCGGGAGCGGCAGATGTTGCCGCTGTGTCGGCAATATCTGCCGCTTCGATGTCGGCAATTGCGCCCATCTTCCCGACGCCGCCGGCCCAGGCGCCCTTGCAGGCCGCGCCGGCGGCTGCAGATGCTGGCCTGCTTCCTGCTTCTGCGGCCTCCGGGGCCGGGCCCCAGCGTCCTGCCAACATGAAGGATCTGGAGCGCGAACATATCCTCTCGACCTTGCGCGAATTGGGTGGCTCGCGCAAGAAGACCGTTGAAAAGCTTGGCATTTCGGAGCGCACCCTGCGCTACAAGCTGCAGCAGTACCGTACCGAAGGGTATGACTGCTGAGCCTGATTGTCGGGTGTCGACAGGATGACCAAGGGGCTTGCAGGGCCTGAAGCGAGCCGAGGCGACTCCGTCGCCGCTGCCATCGTAGCCGGTGGCATGCCGTTTGCTCTGCTACACTGACGTCACCGAACACCCTGAGGCTGGGGAACGCACATGGATACCCGTGGAATCGACCAGATGCTGAGCGAGCTGCGCTCGGTGTCGCAGGCTGCACAAGGCAAGGCCGTATCGCCCGCCGATGCGCCGGCCGGTGGCGTGAACTTTGCCGACGTGCTGGGAAACGCGCTCAAGGACGTCAGTGCGGCCCAGGGCGAGGCCAGGGCAATGGCGCAGAACTTCTCAGCCGGCGACCCGAACGTCAATCTCCAGGACGTCATGGTCAACCTGCAGAAGGCGAGTCTGTCCTTCCAGCAGATGGTGCAGGTGCGCAACCGCTTGGTCACGGCTTACCAGGACATCATGAACATGCCGGTCTGAGGACATCCAGAGAGGTCCATGGATGTCTGGTGTTTCGCGGTAATTAACTGAAAAATAAAGAATTACGCCCTTGGGTCTTTCCAGGGGCGTTTTTGTTCGTCCATTGCATTCCGGTCCTCGTGTGGGTAAAGAACGGAAGAGATTCCGCCATGTCCGCACACACTCCGCTGGCCATCCTGCTCGACCTGTCCGAAGAGAACCGGCTGACGTCGGACGACTTCACCCGCGCCTTGAGCGCCGCAAAGGTGCGCGCCACGAAGCCGGGCGCGGCACCCACCAAGTTCGCCGATGGTGGGGGGCTCACTCTCCATATCCCGCCGAGCGGTGCAAAGGTCTGGCGCTACCGCTACCGCTACCGCCTTGGTGGCAAGGAGCAGATCCTCACGGTCGGCGCCTATTCCGATGTCTCTCTTGAGCATGCCCGCATCGCCCATCGTGCGGCGCGCTGGCTCGTGGCGCGCGGCATTCACCCACTGAGCTACGCGGAGCAGGAAGCCAAGCGGCGGGCGGCAGAAGCCCAAGCTTTCGACGAGCACACCTTTCGAGCAATCGCCGAGAAGTGGCAACAGGCCACCGCCGCGAACCTTGCTCCGAGGACCGTGGAGCACCGCCGCGCCATGATCGACAAGCACGTCATGCCGACGATCGGCGCAAAGTCCATCAGCGCCATCACACGGAAAGAACTGCATTCAATGCTCACCGAGCTTGACCAGCTTGCGCCAGTGACCGCGCGCCACTGTCGCGGTTACATCCAGCAGATCTTCGAATACGCCGAAGATGCGGAACTGGTTGATGCGAACCCGACACCGCGCGCTCGCGCGCTGGTGAATGCGACGAAGCGGTCGGAGGTGCCGCGCAAGGCGCTGCCGCTCAATCGCCTGGGTGAGTTTCTGAAGACCCTCGACGATGCGCCTGAGACCGATCCGACGACCAAGGCGGCGCTGCGACTGCTGGTACTGACCTGGTTTCGTACGTCCGAGGTCACCGGCGCGCGTTGGGAGGAGTTTGACCTGCAAGCCGGGACGTGGGTCATTCCGGCTGAGGGCATGAAGGGCAGGGAGGCGCATCGCGTCTTCCTGAGCCGGCAGGCCGTCACGCTGCTTCGTGAGTTGGGGTCGAAGGCTGACGGCACAGTATTTCCAAACCGCCGGCATCCGTCGCAGCCGATGCATCGAATGACCCTGACCAACTGGCGCAAGCGCTGGGGGTTCGCCGATGTAATGGAAGTGCATGGCCTGCGCGCCATGGCTTCCACATGGGCAACCGAGTCGGGCAAGTACCGGCCGGACGTGATCGAGGTGGCACTTGCTCACAAGGAAGCGGATCGTGTGCGGGCCGCCTACAACCGGGCTCGGTTCGGCGACGAGTTGCGGGTCTTGTGGCAGGACTGGGCGGATCTGTGTGACGAAAAGGTGGCTGCCGCCCGGTCTTGCAACGCGACGTGAACCGCGCCCGGCGCCCTGAGGGAAACGCAGGCCGGTACGCATGGTGACGGTACCGCAGCGAGTGGGTCTAGGCCGGATCCGGTGATGCCTCCCCGACCCGATTGGCCAGATGTATCGAGCCCACGCATATGGCGCGCTGGGCGAACCGAGACAAGCTGTCGCTGGCTTCTGCTTTCGGCCGCAGCAGGTAGGCGATCAACTGCGGCGACAGCCCGGCCAGTGGTCGCATCAACACGCCGAGTGGGCGATAGGCCACGATCTGTGCGGTCGGCGCCAGGCCGGTGCCGTAGCCCGCAGCCACGAGCGTCATCATCAAGGCCGAGGACGCGACGCGCTCGGCCACGATTGGGGCGTCGATCACGTCGTGAAGGATGCGATCGACTTGCAGATGGATGCCCGCGCAGGCAGCCGGATCCCATAGCACCATCGGGTAGCGCCTCGCCTCGGGCAACGGGACGTGCGTGTAGGCGAGGAGGGGAGAGCGCGCCGGCACTGCGAGCGCAAGCGGTTCCCGCCAGACGGGCTTGGCAGTCAATCCGTTGCTCGCCTCGCATGACGTCGCCAAGCCGACATCGTACAAGCCAGTCAGTAAGCCCTCGATTTGGCGACCAAGGTTGGTTTCGAACAGCGAAAGCTCAACGCATGCTGCGGCAGGCATTTCGGTGGATTCGGGCATGGCGGTGCCTTCGGCTTCGTCGGAGGCGATCAGGTCCTGCGGCGGCAGCGTCGATGCGGGCGGCGTGATGCCGCGCGCCCGGTCGATCTGTTCGGCCACCATGAAGGCCGCCTCCAGTTCGCCGATGCCGTGCCGGCGCATGAGCTGGTAGCGCTCCGCCTTCTCCTCGGGCTCCGTCTGCGCGAGCGCCAGGTAAAGGCTCGGCGGCACGGCGCGGAACAGCACCTCCATCGACTTCGAAAGGATCACGCCCTCGCTGAACTTGCCCGCCTCCTTGCGCGCAGACAGCATCAGCGCCTTCTGTGCCGGCGACAGCTCGCGAAAGCGCGCGATCTTCTCCACCTCGTCGGGCGGCATCGACAGGCAGATCCACCACTCGATCATGTTCAACATCGGCTCGGCCGCCTTGGGCAGATCGTCGATGTTCTGCGTCGCCAGCCAGTACCAGGCGCCGAGCTTGCGCCACATCTTGGTGATCTTGACCACGTAGGGCGCGAGCAGCGGATTCCTGGTGATGATGTGGCCCTCGTCGGTGACGTTGATGATCGGCCGCCCGAGGAACTGGTCGCGCTCGGCGAGGTTGTTGACGGTGTTGATCAGCGAGATGTAGGCGATCGAGAGCTGGGCGTTGTAACCCTCGCGCGCGAAGGTCGCCAGGTCGACGATGGTGATGTCGGCCTCGGGCCAGGGCGTGCCGGGCCGGTCGAACATCTCGCCGTCGGCACCCTGGCAGAACATCTCCATCGCGTCGGCCATCTCCAGCAGACGCCCGCGCCTGGCTTCCGGCAGGTTCGGGTCGTGCCCGCGTTCGCGCAGCGCATCGCGCACGTCGCGGGTCAGCACCGTGCGCTTCTCGCCACCTTCGCCGTGGCGGCGCTGCGCGGCCTCGAGGATGCACTGGCGGATCAGGCTGCGGTCGGCGCGCGTCATGCGCGCTTCCTCCTTGTCCTCGCCGCCGGTGATCATCAGCCGCGCGGTGATCTCCAACTCGCCCAGCACGTCGCGCTGATCGTCGCCGCCGGCCGCGCCGGCCTCGGCGAGGTCCTCGTCGAGCGCGTCGGCATCCAGCGTCTGCACCTGGCTCGGCGTATCGACCAGGCGCCAGGCATCGGCGAACGGCGCCAGGCTGACGCCCGCACCCGGGGCGAGCCGCACGCGGTGGACGGACAGACCCAGCCGTCCAGCGAAGTCGCCGAACAGGCCGAAGCTGTTGCCGGCCTCGACGATGAAGAGGCGCGGCCGATAGATCGCCGTGATCTGGTTGAGGATGTTGTTGAGCGTGGCCGACTTGCCCGACCCGGTAGGGCCGAACAGGAACAGGTGGGCGTTCATCTGCCGGTCGAGCCGGTTCAGCGGGTCGAAGGTGATCGTGCCACCGCCCCGGTTGAAGAAGGTGATGCCGGGATGGCCCGTGCCCTGGCTGCGCCCCCACACCGGCGCGAGGTTCGCCGCGTGCTGCGCGAACATGAGCTGGGTGTACCACTGGCGCTTGTCCGCGGCCGGGTCGAACACGCAGGGCAGCCAGCGCAGGTAGGTGTTCAGTGGCGCCACTTCGTCTTCCTCGCGCACCGGCTGCAGGCCGGCGTTGAGCAGGACATTGGCGAGTTGCAGGCCGCGGGCATCGAGCTGCGCCGGATCGCGCCCGCGCAGGTAGAAGGCCAGCGCCCCCCGGTAGAGCTTGTGCGCGCTGCCGATGAGGCCGCGTGCCTGCTGCACGTCCTGGCGGGCCTGCTCCGAGGCCAGCGTCTCGCCGACGGCCTTGCGCGCCAAGTGGTTGAGGTGGGCCTCCAGCACATCCTGCGGTGTGGCGACCAGCGTCAGGCACATCACCGTGTCCTCGGGCAACTGGTCGAACAGCGCGTTCATCGAATCGCCACCCTTGCGGGTCTCGCCGGTCAGGTGGCCGGTGGTGGGCGGCGTGCGCAGGCGGTCCACGACGACGACCCGGTGCGGCATGCCGTCGAAGAACCACAGGCCGGCCGCCACGTCCGAGCGTGGCTGGCCGAAGAACAGGCGCTGGGCGAAGTCGGTGCCGCTGGCGAGCTCGATTTCGCCCTCGTCCAGCTCCTCGGGGTAGCGCGTCAGCGCGTAGAAGCACTCGCGATCCTCAGGCGCCGTTCCAAGCATGGTGGGGTTCGGGTTGAACCATCGCAGCAGCCAGTCGTGGATGTCGGCCGCGCCCATGCGCAGGGCCTTGACGCCGGCATTGGCCAGGCCGCCGACGAGGCGCTCGCAGATCGTCGTCAGCGCCTGCTCGGGTGTCTGCCCGCGCCGCGTCGATGCGGCATCTGGCGTGCGCCGGTAGACCACCATGCGCACGCGCCGGGTCTGGCCGCGCCAGGGGAGGCGGGTGACCGTGGTGTCCTCGAACAGGCCGCCCGGCTTGGCGATTGCGCGCAGGTGGTGGGCCATCGAGCGCAGGTAGAAGTCGCTGAACGCGCTGCCCCGCGCGCGAGGATGCAGATAGCTCGTCAGCGCGCGCAGGTAGTGGTCCCAGTCGACCTCGTCCTGCGCGTAGAGCTGCACGACCCAGGGGTTCTCGTCGAGTTCGTCGAAGGAATCCTGCAGCGCGTTCTCCAGGGCATCGCGCGCCTGCCACAGCCAGGCCAGCTCGCGCCCTTCGGTGCCGATAGGCAGGAGCTCGAAGAACGCCGCCACCGACTGGCCGTCCTCCAGCAGCATGCACTTCGAGCCGGGCAGGTACTCGACCCAGGGCAGCAGGTCGGCGAAGGAGCGCGCGACGTCGTAGAGGGCGGCATGGTCGGCCTGCGTGGCCGGCCGGCGTCCGCCCTTTGCGAGTGCGGCTGCGGCGCCCGGCGCGCCGATGCCGTGCGCGGCCAAGGTCGCCACATGCCGCTCCCAGGCATCCGGCTCCACGGCGGCCTGTGCCGATGTGGATGCCGGCCGGCGCGGCCACGGCAGCTTCCAGCCCATCAGTAGTCCTCCACGCGCTCGCCGGGCAGCGCGTACTGCACCCTCTGGTAGAGCGGAAACACCGTGCTGTAGCCGGGCACGGGCACCGGATCGGTGCCGGCCAGGTGTGGAAAGACGTACATCACCAGGTCGGGATTCGGCAGTCGGTGGAACTGGCGATGGATCTCGTTGGCGGCACTGCGGGTGAAGGCCGTGTTCAGGGCGGTCGTCGCCTGTGCATCAGCGTCGGTGAGCGGACGGCGCAGAATTTGGCGCGCGTCGAGCAACTGGCGGCCGGCCTGACCGCCCGGGCCGCCCCCGGTCTCATGCTGCCAGATGTCGAGCATGGTGCGCTCGCCACGCGGCAGCAGCTTCTCCGAATGGGTCGCACAGCCGCCGAGGGCGATCGAGGCGACGACAACAAGCAAGGCCATCGGCCGGTCAATCCAGGTCGGGCACATGCGCTTCTCCCAGTTGGTGGTTCACACGACGCCCCTTGGCGTCGTAGTCGATGGCGAGCGGCTGCTCCAGATGCACGGCGACCCGGGCGCCGGGCTGCACGTAGACCGCCGCGAAGGCCTGCCCGTAGAGCTTGTTCACCCAGTCGGCCATGTCGCGCACGCCGCCGGCGAGAATGCGGCCCATCGCCTCGTTGCCGCTGATGCCGACCGTGCCCAGCGAACCGTTGCTGTTGGAGACCACGGCCACGCTACCGTTGTCGGACTGGATGAGCGAGGCCGCGCCCGCGCCGGCCGCGGTGATCAGGGCCTGTGAGCCGAGATACTGCTGGGCATTGCTGCGCCGCTCGCCCGAGACGCAGGGAATTCCGTAAGGGTCGCTGATCCACCCCAGGCCGTCCTGCAGGCTGGTGCTGTGCTGGCTGCGGCGGCCGTCGTCCTCGGGCACCGTGCGGATGGTGCCGTCGTGGAACACGAAGGTGATGGAGCGGATCTGCCCGCGCACGCACGAGAGCGTCCAGTCGCCCGAGGCCGTGCCGCTGACGACCGCGCCGGCCACGTCGGGAATCTCGATGCCGTTCGCCGTGAGGTTGTCAGCGCCGATCAGCACCTTGAAGGGATACGGGTCGTTGACCGTCCCGTCGATGGGGACGCGGCCGATCAGCGCGGTCATCGCGACCGAGCCCATCAATGTGGCGTTCGCGGGCACGGTATAGACGGCCTCGGTCGTGCTTCCCGTCGCCCGTGCGACGTTTTCGTCGGTGGCGACGGCGGCGGCCGTTGGCGGCGCCGATTCGGCCGGACCGAAGCTGCTGGGGAAGCTGGGCAGCAGCGTGCCGGAGGCGCCGCCCTTGCTGTCGTGCCGGGCATCGTCCGGTTCGATCCAGCGGATGTCGTCCTTGCCGAACCGCAGGCCATCGTCTTCGCCAAGGCCCAGACCAATCGGCAGATCGGAGGCATCGCCCTTGGCGGACAGGCCGTCCAGGCGCCGTTGCAGTTCCTGCATTAGTCCCTGCGTCTGCTGCCGGTCGTTGGCGGCCTGGCTGCGCTCCTGCTCCAGGCGACGGCGTTCGCTGTCGAGGGCGCTCTGGATGCGCTGGTCGATCGCCCCCTCGCGTGCGCGCAGGCGCTCGTTCTCGGCCTTGTGCTGGCGGTTGTCGCCCAGCGCGGTCTGCAACTCGGCGCGCAGCTGCCGGACCTGTGCGACCAGCGTGGCGACGGTATCGCGTGCTGTGTCGCCTGCGATGCCCAGCGCCTTCATCTCCTCGGGCGTGAGCTGGCTGGTCGCATCCGGCGCGCTCGGCGCGGCGTCGCCGCCGGAGAACAGCTTGACCCCGACGAACACCAGCAGCAGCGCCATCGGGATCAGCAGCCACTTCAGGAGCGGGTTACTCGTCATGGGAGTCCCTCCCGGCCGCAGCGGCCGGCGGCAGGTTCATGCCGGCATCGATGGGGCTCAGCGCCGGCAGCAGCGATTCGGCAAGGCCTCGGCCCCGGGTGACCAGATAGACCATGGTGGTATCGGTCGAATCGCCAGCCGGCCCCAGGTCAGGGTGCTGGAACGTCGCCGCCACGAAGTCGCCCTGCAGCGCCCGGGGATCGAGCTCGAGCCAGCGGGATGAGGTATTGGTCAGGCGCACCGCGGTCACCCACTGGTCCTCCAGTCGCCACGCCGCCATGGCGCGGGCCCGGACCGGCAGCGCGGGCAGCAGCGTGTCCAGGGCGAGGTCGCGTCGCAGGTTCACGCGCCCGATGCCGGCGACGGGCTCGACGGTGCGTAGCGGCGCGTAGAGGTTCTGCGCCGCGTAGCGGGTCAGGATCACGGGCACCGGCGTCTGGCGGCGTGCGGCGGGCTGTCCCGTCTGCGTCGGGTCGTTCGCACCTGCGGCACGTCCGTGTCCGGTGGCCGCACCCACAGAGACGATGCGCACCGGCTCCAGCGGCGATTCTCCGTCCCTCGCGTCCTCGGCGGCGATGTCGAGCAGCATGATGGCGCCGGATTCCACGTCCTGCAGTTGCAGCCGTGTCGGTGCGAAGGGTTCGCTCGCCCGCAGGTAGATCGCGACGCCCGCGCTCTGCACGCGCAGGCGACCGCCCAGGCTCGCGGGCAGGCCGACGCGCACGTTGCGGTCGATGAAGACCACGCGCTCCTGGCCGACCACCAGCGGCACGGCCAGCGGCAGGCGCTCCCAGCGCAGGATCTCGATGGCGTGGCCGGACGGCACCGGGCCGAGGCCCACCAGCAGACCGGCCGCGATGATCAGGACGAGACGTTTCATGGATTGCCTCCACGCGGGAAACCGGTGCCCCCGCTGGGCGTGGCGGCCGGCGATTGCTCCAGCGGTGGTGCCTCGATGCGCTGCGGCGCGCCGGCATAGCAATCGAGCGCCAGGCCGAAGGGGTTACGCTGGGGATCGACGTCCTGGCGGACCACCTTCAGCGGATAGCGCACCGTCGCACGCTTGACCTGTTCGCCACCGTGGTACTCGTCGGTGCTCACGTCGAGCGTCACGATCCAGTCGCGGCTCGAAACCGTCTTTACCCGCGCGGTGGGGTTGTCGCCGTAGCCGCGGCCCGGAATCTCGTAGATGCCGCGCACCCGCTGGCGCAACTCGCCGCTGCGGCGACGATGCTCGTAGTCCTGGCGCAGGAAGACCTGGCAGGCGGGCGTGATGTAGGCCGACAGCGCGTGCAGGTTGCGCGCATAGTCCTCCTCGCCGTTCGTGGGCCAGCGCTGCACCTGTTGCCAGACATAGAACGCGAACGTGTAGACGCTCTCGGGCGGTACGTCCCACCATTTGCGGGTGCTGCCCGAACGCAGGTCCGGCGGTACGTGGATGGTGAGCTGCTTGGGTGCACTCCACCAGCCGAAGCCGAGCAGCAGCGCCACCACGAACAGCGCGCCGGCGGTCAGGCGCAAGGTGCGCACGTGCGCCTGCAGATGGAAGACTTCGTTCCTGAAGCGGCTCATGTCGCACCTCGTCCGCGAGTGCGCCGGGTGGTCCTGCGCGTCGTCCAACGGCCCGAGCGGGTGATGAGACCATGTTCCCCAAGCCAGGACGCGATCAGCGGATACCTTAGCGCCAGGCGCCACTGGAGCTGCCGGTACAACCAGGTGTCGGGCCGGCCGCGCTTCTGGCGGCGCAGGAAACCACCGCCGGCAAAGACGCCCAGCGCGACCCCGGCCACGACCACCGTGGGCACCATGGCGATGCTGTGCGTGGCCCAGGCCAGCGGCACGCCGACGACGAACCCCGCCACGGCGGACAACCCGGCGCAGATCCACAGTTCGTCGGCGGTCAGGCCCCGGACCACGACCGGCTGGCGGTTCAGCCGGTGCGGCAGAAAGGTCACCAGCCCATCGTGTGCGGTATCGGTCGAAGCGGCCATCACCAGCCGGCCCTTACAGCACGCCCGTGGCCTTGGTGAGCAGCCAGATGCCGACCACCAGCAGGATCGCGCCCACGGCCACCGTCAGCCCGAACTGGCCCCAGGTGGCGCGGCCGGTGTGGATCTCCGAATAGCGCGTGTAGGCGTGGTAGCACACCCCCACGAACATCGAGGCGACCACGAGCAGCGCAACCAGCAGCACGATGTCGTAGCCGTAGTTCTGCAGCGTCTGCATGATGCCGCTGCCCGTGCCACGCGACGGGTCCTCGATGGTCGGCAGACCCTGCGCCATAGCCGACAGCGGCAGGCCCAGCAATGCCAGCGGCGCGAGGGCGGAGGTGGTGAGGCGGCGGGAGATTGGAGGGGTCTTCATGGTGTCGGGCCTTTCGTCGGGGTCAGGACAGGAGGAAGTAGGTCAGCACCAGGTACATCGCGACGAAGCGCACGACGACGCCCAGGAACTGGCGTTGGGAGAGGCGTTGCTCGGCCCAGCCCGTATAGGCGGTGCGCATGGCCCACACGCCCCATAGCAGCAGGACGGCGAACACGAGGCTGAGCACGACGGTGGCGACGACCGAGGGTGTGAAGCCGCCGTTGGCCTGAAAGGCGCTGATCTGGGCGGCGTTCATTGGGCCTCCTCGCCGTCGGAGGGGCGGTTGGATTGGCGGTAGTCGCCGAGCAGTTCGATCGGATCGCGCGGCTGGGCGCGCTGGGGTGTCAGGTAATTGTGGAGGCCCTGGCGGATGCGCTCGACGTCCTGTTGCAGGCGGGCGTAGTCGAAGTGATAGCGGGCGCGTTCCTGCGGCGCGGTGTTGGCCGCGTGCTCGACCAAGCGGTCGATCAGGTCGACTTGGCGAACCAGGGCTACAAGCTGTTCGCGCTCGACGGCGTCGTTTGCTGTGGCTGCAGGTTGCCAGAGCATGAGTCCGGCCAGCAGCAGCGCCTCCGAAAGGCTCGTCCCAAGCACTTGACTGTCGATCCGGTGCGTCATGCCAATTCCCGTCGGGGTGAATGGCATGATGCTGCGGCAATGTCATCGGAGATGCCTCAATCAAAGCGAACAGCAGAGTGACCGGATTGGTGTATCGAAGCGGGAGTCGGCCAGCCAAACTACAAGGCCTGCCACCACTGTCGAAACACTCGTTGCAATGTTGCGTTTATTTCGTTTTTCGACTGTTCCGTTCTAGAATGCGCTGTCATGCACTTCATCTGACCGAGCCCACAAATGAGTACCTCAGCGCATGCCCGCATGAAGCTGCCTGATGAACAGGAAGTCCAGCTGGCCTCCCGGGGAAAGCGTGCTCTCGCCTTCTGTCTTTCCGGCAAACGTAAAACCAGGCGCGTTCAGTTCTTCGATGACGCTGACCGTGCACATGAGATGGAACTGCCCGTCTCGACACTGCGCCTCGTAGAGGAAATTCTCGACGGACTGGCCAGAGGCGATGCAGTCAGGGTCATGTCGGTACACGCTGAGCTGACCACGCAGGAGGCCGCCGATCTGCTCAATGTGTCCAGACCCCACTTGGTGAAGCTCTTGGAGGATGGAGAGCTGCCCTTTCTTCGCACGGGCAAGCACCGACGTATTCGTCTTGCCGATCTGCTGCAGTTCAAGGGCGCGAGGGAGCAAGCCAGTGCGCAGGCCATGGATGAACTGAGCCGTCAGGCTCAGGAGCTGGGGATGTGATACGAATGAGTTCTTGTGAGATCGGCACAGTCAAATCTGCGATCAATGGCGAACATCAGGAAGGCAAGAAATGCCGATTCCGATAATCGACCTCTTTGCGGGCCCGGGAGGGCTCGGAGAGGGGTTTGCGTCTCTCAGGGGACGCAGACGGCAGCCATTCTTCGAGATCGGGCTATCTATCGAAAAGACGCAGGTCGCGCATCGCACGCTGATGCTGCGAGCGGCATTCAGGCGCCTGCGCGGCACCAGGGATGTCAGGCATTACTACAGCTACATACGCGGTGAGATCGACGAGGCCACATTTCGCCGGATCCCTGCCGTGGCCAGTGCCTTCGAGCACGCCGTCAGGGAGGCGAGATGCCTGGAGCTTGGCAAGTCCGATGAAGCCAGCATCGACGCCGAAATCCGGGCTGCACTGAATGGAAAGGAGACCTGGGTACTTATCGGAGGTCCACCCTGCCAGGCATATTCGCTGGCGGGACGGTCACGGCGTGCCAACGACAAGAACTTTCACAAGGACGAGAAGCACTTTCTCTACAAGGAGTACCTGCGGATCATCCAGGTTCACAGACCGACCATCTTCGTGATGGAAAACGTCAAGGGACTGCTGTCGTCGAAACACTCAGGGAACCCGATGTTCGAGAAGATCATTGCGGATCTGTCCTCGCCCGCAGAGGGGCTGGAGTATGAAATTCGCTCTTTCACCAAGAGGGGAAACAGCGACTCCCTGGAGCCCGCAGACTACCTCATCCATTCCGAACGCTATGGAATTCCCCAGAGCAGGCATCGAGTGATCCTGCTTGGAGTTCGGAAGGGCCTGGGCGTCCCTCAGCATCAGTTGTTGATGCCCGTATTCAAGCCTGTGACTGTCGGGCAGACCATTGACGATCTGCCGAGGATTCGGAGCAGACTCTCCAGAGGGGACTCGACGGAAGCATGGCGAAAGGCCGTTCAGGCCGCGCCTGCCTGCGTAAAGGGATGGCGGGCGGAAGACAAGGCCGCCATGACGGACTCGATGCGTACCTTTGCCGCTGCAGCGACCAGCTCCAGCGCGGGAGGAGCCTTCATTTCGCGGAAGTACAGAAGGCCGAAAGAACCGACCGAGCTGCAGCAGTGGCTGCATGATCGAAGCCTGGGAGGCATATGCCAGCATGAAGCGCGGTCGCACATGGCTTCCGATCTTGCCCGATACCTTTTTTCGGCAGCCTTTGCCCATTCGCGGGGGTATTCCCCTGGACTGGATGTCTTCCCACCAGAGCTGTTGCCCGATCACCTCAATGTGCAATTCCGGAGCGAGGCCGACGTCATTCCGTTCAAGGACCGGTTCCGCGTACAGTGCAGAAACCAGCCAGCAACCACGGTCGTGGCGCATATTGCCAAAGACGGCCACTATTACATTCACTACGACCCTTCCCAGTGCAGGAGTCTCACCGTCAGGGAGGCGGCACGCCTGCAGACGTTTCCCGACAACTATTTCTTCGCGGGCAACCGCACGGAGCAATATACTCAAGTTGGAAATGCCGTTCCTCCGCTGCTGGCGTACAAGTTGGCCAAGATCGTGCGCAACATGCTGAACGAGATGAACAGAAAGAACTGCAGCCAAGTCAGTGACCGCATGTACAACAAACCGATGGAAAGCGCACAGCACGGCGTTTCCGAGAAGGTTCAAGTCCCGTTGCTTGCAGTGGCAGATTGACCGATCACCATAGCTTCGTCATCGCCATGCAGCCACTCCTCAACCGATCGCGCAGTGTCCTCGACCGAACGCTTCAGGGCGCACTCCCAGACGGTGGCCACGCGCCAGCCAAGAGCCCGGAGCGCCTCCACGTGCCGCCTGTCGCGGTCGACATTGCCCAAGAACTTCCGTTGCCAGAACTCTTCGTTGGTCCGGGGTGTGGTGGTGTAGCGGCAGCCTTCGTGTCGATGCCAAAAGCAGCCGTGGATGAACACCACCGCTCTGCGCTTCGGGAACACAAGGTCGGGGGAGCCCGGCAGCGTTCTGACATGAAGTCGATATCGGAACCCCTTGGCGAAAAGAAGGGAGCGAAGAGTCCGTTCCGGCCAAGTGTCCTTTCCGCGAATGTTCGACATCATGCGGCTGCGCTGAGGGGTGGTCGGGACGCGCATGGCCTTGGGGGCATTTCACTTGGATGTCTGCAGAAACCACTACTTCACGCATCCTCAGCCAATCCAGTCGAGGGGACGCGATCCGCGAGAGGGCTTCTGGAAGCTTAGCATGCAGCTGATTCGCGAGAAATCACGAGGGGTATCTTGATGGCACGGGAACACAGACACCCACCAAGTGCGGCCTGCCTTTCGGCGTCGATGAGGGATCTGGGATACTCGCTCGAAACGGCCATCGCGGATCTGATCGACAACAGCATTTCTGCCTGCGCAGACAGGATCGACATCGTTTGCGATGTCTCCGGTGAGCAACCTCTTGTCGTCATTCTCGACAACGGCCAGGGAATGACGGAACGCGAGCTGCTGGCTGCAATGCGTCATGGAACTGGCAACCCTAGGCAGGTACGCTCACCAAAGGATCTCGGGCGCTTTGGTCTCGGGCTCAAGACGGCGTCGTTCTCTCAATGCCGGTCCCTGACTGTGGTGACTACGACGGGTGCTTCCATCTCCGGTGCCGAATGGAGCCTGGATCGCATCGATGTTGCAGACGACTGGATTCTGAGCGTTCTTGATGGGAGCGATATCGCGGCATTGCCTTATGTCGAGCGCCTTGACAAGCGCGGGACTGCCGTCATCTGGCGAGAACTCGACCGGTTGATGGAGGACGAGGCAGGCGATCGTCGGCAGGAAATCGTGAACGAGAAGCTTGAGGCGGTGGGTCGGCACCTTTCCCTCGTTTTTCATCGATTCCTTTCGGGCGAGGTCAAGGGGCATTCCAGAATTTCGCTCACCATCAATGGCCGTCCCATTGCCGCTTTCGATCCCTTCTGCAGGAAAAATCCTGCAACTCAGGTGCTTCCGGAGGAGATCGTCCGCATTGGTGATGCCGAGGTGCGTCTGCAGCCCTACGTGCTTCCTCACCACAGTCGGCTGTCCGCGTCCGAGTACGACTACTACCAGGATCGCAGCGACTTCATCTCCAATCAGGGGGGCTACATCTATCGAAACGGCCGTCTGATGGCCTGGGGCGACTGGTTCAGACTCGTGCCGAAGGGTGAGGCCACCAAGTTGGCGCGGGTACAGATCGACTTTCCCAACAGTCTGGACGAAGCCTGGACCATCGACATCAAGAAATCGCGTGCCCGCCCGCCGCATGCGGTGCGGGAGCGCCTGCGTCAGATCATCAACAGGATCACTGCCCGCAGCGTGACGGTGCATCGGGGACGCGGGCAGAGGCTTTTTCAGGAAAGCCAGGCCCCGTTCTGGGAGCGCTACGCCGATCACGGCGGCATCCGTTTCGCAATCAACGAGCAGCACCCGCTCATCGCATCCCTGGGCACAAGACTTTCGCCCGAGAATGCGGATCTGCTTCGTGTCCTGCTGGATTCGATTGCCGCCGCCCTGCCGGTGGAGATGATCTATTCCGATTACTCGACCCATCCGCGCGAGATCAACCAGAGGGGGGTGGATGAAAGTCAGACTCTGGAGCGCCTGAAGAGTCTCAGGAAGGTGCTCTACGGCGACGGGCCGGGCGACCCGAATGCCTTTCTCCAGATCGTGCGCTCGACGCACCTTTTCGATGGCCAGATCGAACTGGCCGAAAAATTCATCAGCGAGACCTTTGCATGAGCCTCACAGTCATCACGGAAGAACGGAACATCGCCAACGCGCTCATCTCGGGTCTTGCCAACATGGCCGAGACGCCGACGCGCGAGCAGGTGGAGGAGAAGGCGAGACAGATCGCCGCGATCTTCGGCTATACGGGTGATCTCCGCAATATCGTCACCGAGGCGATGATCTCGGTCGACACGCGCATGGGCGCCGGTGTTTCGTTGGTGGATGTCACTGCGAAGCATGATGATCAGTGGGTCCACAAGCGTGAGGATGTCGCCTGGACCTATGCGGAATCCTATGGAAACTTTCTTCTCAAGGAAGGTTGGCCACCGCAGATGGTCCAGTCGCTGAGCGATGTGACGACCCGCATTCTCGGCCACCTGCAGGACCCGTTGAGCGAGGGCACAACTTGGAACCGTCGCGGACTTGTCATCGGTCATGTGCAGTCGGGCAAGACGGCCAACTACACCGGCCTGATAGCACGCGCCGCCGACGCTGGCTACAAGTTCATCATCGTCGTCGCCGGCATTCACAACAATCTGCGAAAGCAGACGCAGCAGCGCATCGATGAGGCTTTCATCGGCCGATCCAGCGATCCCGAGGATCGTCGCAACATCGGTGTCGGCCTCGCGCCGGGCTATCCGCATCCGGCCACCCTCACCAACATCAACGAGGACTTCAACAAGAACACGGCGGAAAAGAGCGGCTGGAAGATCAACGACTTCAGCAAGCCGATCATTCTGGTCATCAAGAAGAACGTCACGACGCTCACGGCTCTTTACAAGTGGCTGAAGGAGCTGAACGCCGAGGGCGATGGCCGGATTTCCGACGTGCCGATGCTGCTGATTGACGACGAGGCCGACAACGCGTCGATCAACACGAACAAGGAGGATCTGGATCCGACCCGAACGAATGCGATGATCCGGCGCATCCTCGGGCTGTTCGCGAAATCGTGCTATGTCGGCTACACGGCGACACCGTTCGCCAACATCTTCATCAACCCCGACGCCTATGGCGATGATGTGCGTGAGGAGCTGTTCCCGCGCGACTTCATCTATTGCCTGGACGCGCCAACGACGTACTTCGGTGCCGAGAAGGTGTTCCTCGACGAGGCGACCAGTCAATCGATCGTGAGGCCGATCGACGATTGCGAGGATCTCATCCCGTACGCCCACAAGCGTGACGATCCCGTCCACGAGTTGCCCCCCAGCCTCTATCGCGCACTCGACGAATTCATCGTCGCCCGCGCCATCCGGAACCTGCGTGGGCAGACCGGCAAGCATTGCTCAATGATGGTCAATGTGTCGCGCTTCGTACCCGTTCAGAAGGCCGTGCGTGACTTCCTGAGTCTCAGGGAGAAGAAGATCAGGGAAGCGGTTCTCGCCAACTACGCGATGCCGGAAGAGGTTTCCTCAAGAAACGCGTACATGCAGGGCCTGAAGCATGCCTTCGATGCCGAGTATGCCGATGCTGGGTTTACCTGGGCGGAAGTGAAGACTGCCCTCAGCGGTGTCTTCGAGCATCTCCACCTCTATGTCATCAACAGCAAGAGTGACGAAGTGCTCGACTACGCCCGCTACGCGAAGGAAGGAGTCGGGTTGACCGCGGTCGCGGTCGGTGGTCTGAGCCTCTCCCGAGGCCTGACCATCGAGGGGTTGACCGTCAGCTATATGTACCGCAACACGAAGATGTACGACACCCTCATGCAGATGGGCCGCTGGTTCGGTTACCGGCCGGGCTTCGAGGACCTCTGCCGCGTCCATCTCTCGCGCGACTCGATCAACTGGTACTCCCACATCGCCGATGCCGCCGAAGAGCTTGTACAGCAGGTCAAGCGCATGCGGCGCGATCGCCTCAGCCCGAAGGATTTTGGCCTGTACGTCCGCTCGCATCCGGACAGCCTGCTGATCACGGCGGCGAACAAGATGCGATCGGGCCAGGAGGTCACGGTCGAGCAGAGTTTCAGTGGGCGACTGCGGGAGAGCTACATTGTCTCCACCGACCCCGACGTGAATGCCAGGAACCTTGCGCTGATCGCCGATCACTGGCGGAGTGGATTCGGCGGACGACCGGAGGAGTCCACCGAAAAGGGCGTCATCTTCAGGGACGTGCCCATCGAGGTGATCGACGACTTCCTCACCCGGTTCGAATGCCATTCGACCTTTGCCGGACAGAAGTCGGACGTGGCGAGCTATCTCGAACGGATTGCGACGAAGCGCCCGCTGGCCGATGTTCTGCTGATTTCCCCTTCGGGTGGCTCAGGCGGTGAAACCCCGTTCACCCTGAGGAATCAGGTGCGCGTCGTCGGGAAGGATCAGCCGAACGGCACTTCGTGGCGCCTGAACAAGGACAGGGTTGCCTCGCGTGGCGACGAGAAGCTCGGGCTCAGCGACGCACAACGCAATGAGGCCAGGACGCTGGCTGGCGGCGAAGATGGCTCAGGAGCGGTATCCGACACACATTACCGTATGGTCCGGAACAAGCCGCTCCTCATGATTCACAGCCTGGAGCCCAAGGGCGAGGCCGTGACAGGACCGATCGCCGCCTTCGGCGTCAGTTTTCCCTACGGGGACTATTCGACGACCATCAATGTCGTCGTGAACAAGGTCTGGCTCCAGCAGATGCAGGGTTACGCCGACGATCCTGACGAGGAGGATGACTACGATGCCTGAGTCCTCTCCGTGGGATGACATCGCCGTTCCGGGAGCGGACTTCAATGTCCGCCAGGTTGCGGCGGGAACGGCCGTGCCCTGTTTCTGGGGGCGTGATGCCGGTGGCGCCTGCCTGTTCATCGTGGAGCTTCAGGGCGACCACGCAGCCGAGTACCGGAAGAATGCGGTCACGGTGAACGGCATCGATGTCGATCTTCGTGCCGGAGATCAGGGGCGGCAGCACTTGGTCCTCACCCTAGAAAGGCAGGTCGACCGCGATCTCTTCGAAGGACTGTGCCGCACCCTTGCATCCTCGCTGGAGCACGCCACCGACTCGGCGAGTTCTCTCGCAGTCTCTCTGGCACACATCCGCCGTTGGAAGACCTTCCTGTCAGGCCGGAGTCAGCACCTGTCCATCGAGGAAGTCCGCGGTCTCTTCGCCGAAATCGTCTTTCTGACGGAACTGATCGATCGGCAGATGTTGAGCAGTGACGCCGTCGAAGCCTGGCTCGGTCCGGAACGATCACATCAGGATTTCATCTTTGGCAACACAGCCGTCGAGGTCAAATCGCTCTCTGGCGCAGAGCGGAGCAGCGTCCGCATTTCATCGGAAGACCAGCTCGAATCCCTGAACGATGCGCTGTTCCTGCGCGTGTACCGGCTGAGCAGTCTGGTCGACGCGGCAGGAGCTCGATCGCTCAACGAGATCGTCACTGCAGTCCAGGCACGGCTCGGCGAGGCGGACGCCGTCGAGGCCTTTGACCGGAAGCTGGTTGCGCACGGCTATGCGCCGCTCCCTGACTACGATGAGCCTCGCTTTGTCGTCAGCGACGTGCGCAGCTATCGTGTTGGTGACGGATTTCCGCGTCTGATGCGGTCGCAACTGCCGCCAGGGATTGCCAACGTGGCCTACGACATCAGGCTGGAAACGATTGCTCCGTACGAGTGTGACGAAGCAGCCATCTTCGGGGAGGATTGATGGAACAGACCGGCGAAGAATTCTTCCACGACTTCCGACAGGAACTTCTGGCGGGCGCCGAGGCCAATGGCAGCTTCCAGCTCTCCGAATTCATGGAGGCCATCGCGAACGACCTTGTCGAGACAGGCTTCACGGAAGGGTTCGAACTCTGCCATTTCCGGGCGCAGCGTGGTATGCGCGTGGACGGCTACTGGTTTAATGACGAAGGAGTTCTGGACCTCTTCATCGCGGACTTCGACTCCCGAAACGAGCTGGCATCGCTCACGAGAACGGAAGTGGCCGCGGCATTCAAGCGTGTTGCTAACTTCTTCGAGGCCAGTGCCAACAAGGGCCTGGCCGGCGAACTGGAGGTCACATCGCCGGAGTACGGCCTTGCCAGGCAGATTGCCGATCGCAAGGATGCCATTCGGCAGGTCAACCTGGTTCTCTTCTCCGAGCGCACGCTCAGCGACAAATTCCAGGCTCTTCCCGATGCGGAAGTGGCAGGTGTTCCGGCTGCTCACCACATCTGGGACATCTCACGACTTCATCGTCAGCGAAGCTCCCGCAGCCACAAGGAGCCACTCGACCTCGACTTCGAGCAGATGTTCGGCACGGGCATCGCCTGCCTTCCCGCACACCTGGGGACCGATGCCTATCAATCCTATCTGATGGTCATGCCTGCCGAGGTGCTGGCGACCCTGTACGAAAGATTCGGAGCGCGTTTGCTTGAGCAGAACGTCCGTACGTTCCTGCAGGCGCGCGGCAATGTGAACCAGGGAATAAGGGCGACGATCCTGAACGAACCTGGGATGTTCTTTGCCTACAACAACGGGATCACGGCTACTGCACAGAGTGTCGAGACCGCGACGACGGATTTCGGTCTGGCGATCACAAGGGTTGTCGACCTTCAGATCGTCAATGGGGGCCAGACCACAGCATCGCTGTTCCATACACGGAAGCGGGACAAGGCAGATCTTTCCCAGATATTCGTCCAGTTGAAGCTGTCCGTCATCGACAGCCAACAGAGCGAAACGGTCGTTCCAAGGATATCGGAGTACGCGAACACCCAGAATCGGGTGAATGCCGCAGACTTCTTCTCGAACCACCCGTTCCATGTGCGGATGGAAGGGTTTTCCCGGCGGATCTGGGCGCCGGCGCAGAAGGGCGCCCCGCGCGAGACGCGGTGGTTCTATGAGCGCGCACGCGGCCAGTATGCCGATGCACAGTCGAAGCTCACACCTGCGGAACAGCGTCGCTTCAAGGCGGAGCATCCCAAGCCACAGATGTTCACGAAGACGGATCTTGCGAAGTTCGAGAATGTCTGGGATGACCACCCCAGGTGGGTGAATCTTGGCTCCCAGAAGAACTTTGCGCGCTACGCCGCCCGAATCGGCAGCGAGTGGGAGAAATCATCCGACGCGTTCAATGAGTTCTATTTCAAGAGGGCTGTCGCGCGCGGGTTGATCTTCCGCGCCACGGAGCGCATCGTTTCTGCACAGCCCTGGTACAACGGCGGGTACCGAGCAAACATCGTGGCCTACACGCTGGCGGTACTCGGTGACATTACGAAGCTCAGGAAGGAGAGCATCGACTTTCTGGGCATCTGGAATGCGCAGAAGGTCGACCCAGTGCTCGAAAGTGCCATCGCTGTTGTGTCGGGGGTCGTGAACGACGACATCATCAGACCACCGCAAGGCATTTCCAACATTTCCGAGTGGTGCAAGAAGGAGGCGTGCTGGACGAGGATACAGGCTCGTACCGACGCCATTGCCAATCTCCTCCCGCCCGAGTTCTACGATCGACTTGTTCCGCAGGATGATCAGGCAGCGATCGTGAAGACTGCGAAGCAGACGCAGAGGATCGACAACGGCATCGAGGCGCAGCGAAAAGTGCTGGCTGTTCCCGCTGCGGAATGGGCTCGCATTCATCAGTCGCTGCTTGAGAAGGATCTGCTCACGCCGAAGGAGGACGGCGTGCTCAGGGTGGCCATGCAGATACCTGCGAAAATTCCCACCGAGAAGCAGTGCGCGATTCTTCTCGACGCCCTTGAAAAGGGGCGTGTGGAAGGGGTTGTGGTTGATGGCTAGGTTCTCAACGCGAGCGGGATGCCTTCTGCCAGCTCGAACATAAGGGCACCTCGAATAACGCGGGGTTTTCGTTGAATCCCGCCGCCAAACAATGACAGCGACCGAACTCGGTTCAATTTCTCCGGCAAATCACCGCTTTTCTCTGCGGTGTCGCCCCGTTTTCTCTTCGAATCGCCCTGGAAACCGGCGATTCGGCCCATTTCGGGCGTCAAAAAGCCTCGATTCCGGCCTTCTGGAAGTACACCAGCCGCTTCAGGTTGTAGCAGGTGGCCATCATCGTCATCGCAAAGTTCGCCCGCGCCTGGCCGATCGTGCGGATCAGCTTGCCGCCCATCTGATCGATGGCCGCGAACACGTGCTCGACACGGGCGCGCGTCTTGGCGATGCGATGGTTACGCCCTTGCTGACACTCAGACAGCGGCTTGTTGCGCGTACCCTTTCTCTGAATCTGGTTCCGGTAACCCTTGTCCTTCAACCAGTCTTCACGCCCCTTGGACGTGTAGCCCCGGTCCGCATAGACGTCTCGGCTCGTGTTCAGGGTGTAGAACACGCTCTCGAAGTGCTGGCTGTCGTGGATGCTGGCCGTACCCGTCTCGATCTTGCGGATGACCTTGTACTTCTTGTCGACGTTGATCGAGAGCTTGTAGCCGAAGTGACTCTTGCCGTGCTTCTTGGTCCAGGTGGCATCGGTGTCTTTCTGGCGCCGTTTGGCCGGTTTCCAGTCGGCCGGCATCGCCCCTTCCTTGACGAGCTTGTTCTCTTCACGGCTGTTGCGTTGCTTGGGCGCGGGCACCAGCGTGGCGTCGATGATCTGACCACCGCGGGCGATGAAACCGCGCTTGAGCAGTTGGGCCGACACGCCGTCGAACAGGACCTTCGCGCCGGCTTCACCGATGCGATTCTCGAACGTCCACATCGTCGTTCGATCCGGAATATTGATCGCGCTGGCCAACCCGCAGAAGCGCTTGTAGCTCATCCGGTCAAGCAACTGATACTCCATCTGTTCATCCGACAGGTTGTACAGCCGCTTCAACACCAGAATGCGTACCATCGTCTCGGTCGGATACGGCGGACGACCGCCTTGCGGACTCACCGGACGCGGCGCCACCCGATCCACTTCCGCCGCCAACGCCCCGAAGTCGATGTACGACTCGATTTCGGCCAGTGGATCTCCGAGCGTGTCGATCTTCTTGCGGTGATGCTCGTCGGCGAACAGGTCGGTCTTGATGGCGGTGCGTTTCTTCATGGCTGGCGGCAGAGAACGAAATCAGGACAATCCAATTTTACCAATCACAGAGGTGCCGAGGTTTTTCGAGGCGCCCATAAAGCGAAACATTTGCCTATGGGCTCAGCGGTCAGTAACTTTTTCGAATCACTCAACAAAGAAGAGGCCAAGCTGGTTCCTCGGCTGGCTGGCGACCGTCTTGGCATCCAACTCAGGTGCGCGCTGAGTGAGCTCGACTGGTACTACTACAACATCACAAGAACTCAAGAACCAACCTTCGAACAGCAAGAGCACTACTACATTCTCCAGCTTGGGGTGGTTCGACTGATCCATCTCGCGCTCAGCAGTCGTCCATCGTTCGATGTCCCGGTGGTCTCTTTTCCAAGGCGGCCCGAACTGTCGAAGGCCGTTCTGGAGCTGGCCTCAGCTCTGGGAATGATTCAACACGGTCGCCGTATCGCTCAGTACGTTGCCATGGGCGTGGGCGAAATTTCTGAAGGCGAGCAAGGCGAGTTCAACGTGATGCTGCCAGAAAAACTCGTCAACAGCTCCGGCCATGAGCAGGATGTCCTTGAGGGGTTTACATCTGAATCCAAGAAGCGATTCGAGCGTCTCATGCAGGTGGAGCCGATTCGGAAGTTGGAGAGGGAAGTGGGGGAGAAGCTATCTGCCCTAGTTCGACCATGGGGAACTCATTTCATTGGATATGACGCCGATCCACTGCTCGACGACTACTTCTTCGGTCTGGCCTACCACAGTATCCAATTGCAGGAAGGTTTCGACAGCTTTCACTATGCCCTGAGGTTCGGAGGTGTGCGTTACCAGCACTATGTCCTCGCTCTCACCTTCTTGCTGTCGAATTCCATGAGGCACGAGAGATTTGCGGAAGCGCTGGTCAATAAGGATGGATCGATAAGGCTGGAGAACGTGCTCACCATTACCTCAGACGTTGAGCCGTTTATTGCAGATCTAAGGGAGGCAGTAAACTACTTTGGCAGCGCTTATGATGACTTCGAAGAATTAGGAGTGGATGAGGCGAGAACTGTGTTTGATGTTCTTTCCTGCGGTAGGCACAGCTTGGAGCTTGTGTCTGCGCCCGGCTCCCCGACGCCTCTGATTGTACAATGCTCTGAGCAGGGGTTCATTCGGTGTCTTTCGGGGGCGCGAAGCGAGCCTGTGAGGTATATGCTTGAGGCATTAAGGCTCCGTTTTCAGAAGGATTACGACCGAAATCAGTGCTCGAGAGAAGTGTCTCTGCAGAAGGCTGTCAAACGAATTCTGGGGGCGTCCTTCAATGGGCTTGATTTTATTGAGAATTTAAAAGTTAAGTCCGACGGGAAAATGCTGACAGACATCGATCTTGTCGTGATTGAGAGAACTACTGGAATCATCCTGTTATGCCAATTGAAGCATCAGGATCTTTATGGATTCAATCTTCATACGGAGCGAACCCGCGGCGGTCGTCTTGTGGAACAGGTCGATGGATGGCTGCAAACCGTCGACAGTTGGCTCTATAGTGTTGGGCAGGAAGGATTCCGAGGCGCTCTGCGGCTTCGCGCTACCATTCCAGATCTTCAGATTTATCGAATGGTTATCGCAAGGCATTATGCTCATCAGTTGAAGGATATTGCCTTGCTGCGGAAGGCGCTTTATGCAAATTGGCCTCAACTGCTGCTGGCGACAGAAATCGCGTCACGGGAGTCCGCTGAACGTGGATTGATTGAACTTGTCGAGCGGATCGTTGAGATTCCCGATTTGCAGTCTGCTTATGAACATCAACCTGAAAGTCGAGCGAAGTGGACTGTGGGTGGTCTGACTTTCTCGACGTTCCAGGCAGGCTGCTGAATGATATGGAAATTGAATAGAATCTCCGCCAAGCACGGATGCTTCTTAGAACATCGCTGCCGTGATATTCGTGGTCATCGCAAGCCCCCTGCGGGCTAAGCAACGGGGTTGGGGCACCAGCAACTCTAGGTAGGTCAGCCACGGCAGCAACGCCAGCGCCGCCTTCGACAGTTCGTCAATGAAATCGGATTTCCGGCTGCCACCGGTCTGGAGAAACATCGGACGCGCTACACCTGCCTTCGGATTAAAACTTGATCGACATTACGTATTGTGCTTCACAACTAGGCCTATCAGCAGAGCATCCTTGATAGGAAGGTATCAGAACAGAGAAATAGGAGCGTCTATGCCGCGGTTGAGACCTCGGGCAAGGATAGTCAGGACCATTGGGGACCAGCTCATCAGCGGTCCTGAGGCAGCTCTCATCGAGCTAGTCAAGAACGCTTTTGATGCTGACTCACCCTCCGTGCATATCGCGATCGTTCCGCCTGAGGATGGGCGGTGGGAGGGTGATGCGGGCCTTATCACGGTGACTGACGCTGGTCACGGTATGTCGGCCGCAGATCTTGTCGACAAGTGGTTTGAGCCTGCGACCAGCGACAAGGTGGAACGACGTCTCAGCCCCGGCGGTCGCATCATGCTCGGCGCCAAGGGTGTTGGCCGTTTCGCGACGGCCAGGCTCGGGCGGTTGCTCCACCTCCGGGCGGCACGCAAGGTATCAGGGCGCAGGCTTGAAGTCAGTGAAATCCAGATCGACTGGAGGCACTTTGAGCAATCCAAGTACCTCGACGAGGTGGAGATCGACTTGGCTACCAAGCCTGGCGAGCGTGATGAAGTACCTGGGGTTGCGCTTCAGATTAGAGCACTGAGAGACCATTGGACGAAGAAGCAACTGGAAGCTCTGGTTCGCGAGCTGCGTCGCATGGTGTCACCCATCGCGACCAAGGAGGGAGACTTCCGGATATATCTCGACTTGTCTGGATTCACGCAAGACGTACACGGTTTCGATGGGCCGCGGCTGGTCTCCGGCGCACTTGATCTCATCGAGAGTGAGGACGCCGGCTCGCGGGACCCCACCGAGATCCGGCCCCTCAGTATCGATCGTGTTTTCCACTACATGGTGAAGGGGGCGTTCGATGCGAACGGGCGCTTCAAGGGGACCTTTATAAACCAGCGTGGAGACGCCAAGCCACAGTCCATCGAGATTCCTGCATCGGAGCTGACAGCGGAAGAGGAGCCTTGCGGCAAGGCCAGCCTGCGATTGAACATTTACGATCGAGAAGGCGATGCGATTGTGGAGTTATTCCAGAAGCTGGGTCTGGGGGCCATTGGCCGCCTTGATGCCAGAAGAGTGCTTGATGAGAATATCGGGATAGGAATCTATCGAGGAGGTTTTCGAATCCGTCCCTATGGCGATGCGGAAACCGATTGGCTCGAACTGGAGCGCATGAGGGTCCAGAATCCTTCACGAAAGTTGGGCCTGAATCAGGTCTGGGGTGTGGTAGAGATTCCCGATGAGAATGCCTCGGGTCTAGTCGAACGGAGCAGCCGGGAAGGTCTTGAACACAATGGCTCGTTCGTCCGGCTCAAGCGCCTGATAGCCGACGTACTTGCTCACGTTGAGTCGATGCGACAGGACTTCCGGCAGAGTGCTGGTCTCAGCAGAAAGACGACCGTTGATACCGGTGAGGTCAGAAGCAAGGCCAATCTGCGAGCGACGAGCAGGGTAGTGGCGGATCTGCCGCTCAAGTATCGGGAGAAGGTCGAACGCGCGATCAGGCAGGACAGTGCAGCACTGAAAACATCGATCGACGAGCTTGAGACCTATCAGCAGGCTTTGGCGTCCAGATCAGCGCTCGGTCTGGTTGTGGCCCAGGTTCTGCATGATGGACGTCGATTCCTCTCTGACATTTCTACACGGTCCAAGAGACTCGCCGACGGAGCCCCGCGGCTTGAAGAGCAGAGCGCCTTCGGAAGGCACTTTCGGAGCACGTTCGGAAAGGACGCCGGTTCAATCAGCCAGTCGGCCGGACATCTGAGCAAGTTGTTCAAGTCGCTTGATCCCATTTCGGGGAAGAGGCGTGGGCGTCCCAAGGCATTCAATGTCCAAGAGGTGTTGCGCCGATGCTTAACGCTCTTTAGTGATGCGATTGCCGACACGGCTATCGATGTGACCTATGACCTGCCTAATGAGGTCACGCTCGTCGTTGGCTATGAGTCTGATCTTATGGCTGCGGTTCTCAATGTCATCGACAATGCCGTCCATTGGCTTGGGACGAGCCCGACGAAACCGAGAAGGCTCGTCTTTTCCGTCAGCCAGTCAAAGAAGTACGTTCGAATTTCGATCTCGAATAATGGGCCTTTGATCGACGAACGGTTCCATGCGCGGATGTTCAGCCCAGGCTTTTCTCTCAAGACCGAGGGTTCCGGGATCGGGCTCGCCATAGCCAGGGAGGCGATGCGGGCGAGCAAGGGGGACGTTGCCTTTGATGCCGAGGCGGATGAGACAACTTTCGCGATTGAGATGCAGAGGGCGCCGCAGAAATGATATCACCAGTCCCGGAATTGAAGATCCTCGTCGTGGAGGACGAGGATTCAAAGATACTCGAATGGAAGGATGCGATTGCCGCCCACAATGCGGACGAGGAGAACAAGGGCTTCCGTATCCAGATGACGACTTCCCAGAACGTCACGGATGCTAAGCGGCAACTTGATCTGCATCGACTTGATGCCGCTGTCGTGGATCTCCGATTGCAGGTTGAACCAGGTGTTGCCGAGATCAACAGTCAGGGCAATGATCTGGTTCGCCACATTCTTGAAGTCCAGCCTCTTGGTGTGGTGGTCTATACAGGGCAGCAGGCTGATGCCGATACGGCTAGCTACGACTGCCCTCAGGTCAGGGTCATGGACAAGGCCGACGGTATGGAGCAGGTCTTCACTTGGCTGGGAGAGAACAAGGATGTCTTCCTGCGACTGAGAGGTGCTAAGAGTGCGTTCAACAGAGAGACGGCCAGGGTATTCTTCCGTTCGATCTGGCCCCGCTGGAGTCACTGGACCAGTTCAACAGTGCACGGCGCGGATCTAACCGAAGTTGTTGCTCGTCATGTTGTTGCGCATGTGCATGACTCCATGCTTAACGCTGGTGGCGATGCAACGCACCCGGAAGAGGCTTATTTCGTTCCCCCGTTGAAGGCTCGACTCGATACCGGTGACCTTGTTCAATACGAAGGCGGATCATGGGTTGTGGTTACCCCACGCTGCGACTTGGCGAACCAGGGAAAGGTTGCAACGATCCTGTTGGCGTTTTGCGAGGACATCTCCAACAGTTGGAAAGAGTTGGAGGCTACTGACAGCGGTAAGTCGAAGGATAAGATGAAGAAACTGATACAACATGATGGAATGCCGAAACAGCATTTCCTGCATCCAATGCGGGACGCTGCCGGGCAAGCCAGAGGTCCATGGATGGTCCAGTTCCATAACTTAAAGGCCATCACCGCCGAACAGGCCTTCAATGAGCTCACGGGCCTCCGTTTCGCCTCGCTGTCCCCGTTGTTTATTCCTTCGTTGGTCGAGCGATTTGGTGCCTATTTCAGCCGGATAGGAACCCCGGACTATTCAAGTGATTGAGTTGGCAGACTCCCGCACCGGCAGGTTACTTTTCTGCGATCTCAAGGGTAGGACCAGTGACTATGAAGTCGAAGACTCGATGCCCCACACAACACCCCATCTCGCGCGCCAGCAAAGGATGTGCGCGTCTGAGGGTAGAGGCGACGGTAAAGGCCAATGTCAATCGCTATCCATCCGTTTAGCCATGTGGGTTTGCTAGACCTGTTGATGATGGCGTGGGCGGTCGCCATCCAAACCTGATCAGAACTCTGACTGAGAAGTAACGTGTGGTCTTGCTGGAGAAAACCGCCAATGGCCGACTGGATTTTTCAAAGGTACTTCTTGAAGCTCCCCACCGCGATGTTCACTGCCAGTCCAAGCAGCATCGCCCCCGGCAGCAGGACCAACAGCGGGTGCACGGACACCGGCAACGCCAGGTAAATCACCCACGGCAGCACCACCAGCGGCATCAGCGCGGCCTTGGCCCGGTGATACACGAAGCCCGATTCCCGCCCAGCGCCGAACTTGCGGATGTCGCGCCGCACCAGCCCGTCGACCACGCCGACGAAGGCCGCGAGCAGGAACAGCGGCAGCGTCAGCACCAGGACCAGCAGGCGGACGAGGAAGGTCAGCGTGGTGAAGGCGGCGGCGATCAGGTAGCTTTCGGTCCAGACGTAGACTTGGCTGAGGTAGTAGCGGAAGTCGCGACTGCTGCTGCGGCTGGGCGCGCTGGCCTGGGCTGAGGCGTCGCGCATCCATTCGAGCAGGCCGGTCTTCACGAAGATCCACTCGTAGGCGCCTTCCACCACCCAGCGCGCCGTGCGGCCGGGTTCCTGCACCACGGTGCTGCGCGTGAAGTGGGTGGAGATCTGCTCGAGCTCGTAATCGAGCATGCCTTGGGCGTGGCGCCATCCCTGGTCGGGCCAGAACAGGTGCATCCCGACGCACTCGATGACGATGGACAACAGCAGCGAGGCGACCAGCACGCCGAACAGGCGCCAGGGCAGGGTGATGAGACCGATGATCAGTCCATGCTGGCGTGCCCGTTGTTGCTGGATGGTGACAGCCGGGTCCTTCACGGCCGCGCCTCATCGTCCTGCGTGTCGGATGTTGCCGGCTGCGTTTCCCTGATCAGGTCCTCGGGCAGCGTGTCGTCATCCTGCAGGGCGGGCAGCGTCGGACCATCCCACCACTCGCCGGCCTCGGCGTAGTGCTGGCGCATGTAGCCGGCGAGGTGCTGGAGATCCCTGGGCATGACCTCGTCCGGATCGGGCGCCGGCAGCGGCATTCGGACCTTCCACAGGTTGCCGCCCTCGATGAGGGCGAAGCACTGGCCCTTGGGCAGGCCGACCACGTGCGCGGGCTCGATCAGGGGTACGCTCGACGTGCTGATGCGATCCTGCGCGTTGCTGGTGAAGTCGGTTGGGCCGTGGATGTCGGAACTGTCCGTGGCGCCGCTCACCAGGGTGGTCGTATAGACCTCGACCTTCGGCAGTTGCCGCGTCAGCAGCTCGGCGGTGGCGGTCTCGCGCACGCGCAGCATGAACAGGTTGTTGAAGTTGCCGATGACCTGGCCGGCCTTGGCACGGTTGCCGATGCGCGCCTCGATGTCCGAGAGCGTCTGCGTGTAGGCCGTGACCTGCATGCCGGCGCCGCCGCCCTTGTTGATGAGGGGGACGAACTCGTCGCCCATCAGCTCGTTGAACTCGTCCGCGTGGACGTTGATCGGCACCTTGGTATCGGCGGCCGCGCCCGGCAGGCCGTCGTCGATGCCGTGCTTGTAGATGTGACCGGCGACCGACACCAGGTCGCTGAACATGCTGTTGCCCACCGCGGCCGCCACCTCGGCGTCGGACAGCGCATCCAGGCCCACGTAGACCACCGCGCGCTTGCGGATGATCTGCATCCAGTCGAAGATCGGCCGCGGGTCGGTCAGGTCCGAGTAGTTCGGTGCCAGCAGCTGGGCGATCTTGCCCGTGGTGAGCTTCTCCAGCAGCGGCAGCAGCGAAGCCACGATCTTGTCGAAGTAGGTTCGGTCGTAACGGACCGCAGACCGCAGGCCGTCGAGCACCGGATCGTAGGTGCGCGCCTGCGACAGGTACTGCTCGAGCGCCACCACGCGCTTCTCGCGCCCGACCATGTGGCGCGGGATGGTCTTGTCGTTCAGGCGGCCTTCGAGTTGGACGATGATCTCCCAGGCCTTGGGCTCGGTTTTCGCGAAGAATTGCTGGGCGTACTCGATGAACAGGCCGTCGATGTTCACCACGTGCCGCTGGATCAGCAGGTAGTCCGGGCGCTGCCCCAGCTCGACCAGGGCGCGGGCAATGATGTTGACGAAGCGCCAGGCGAACTCGCGAAACGCCGCACTGTTGCCCTCGCCGGAGAGCTGGCCGGCGATGCGGGTGGCCACCTCGGAGATGCGCCCGAAGCGGCCAACGGCGTTGTAGCGGGCGCTGATGTCGGGCCAGCCGAGGTGGAAGACGTAGAACTCGCCCTCGCGCCCGGCGCGGCGGGCCTCGACGTACATGCGCTTGAGCAGGTCGGCATCGCCCTTGGGGTCGAACACGATCACGACCTCGTGCTCGCCGCCCACCTTGCGGCGGATGTCCTGGGTGATGAACAGCTCGGCCAGGCGGGTTTTGCCGACCCGCGTGGTGCCCAACACCAGGGTGTGGCCGACGCGCTCGCCCAGCGGCAGCGTGACGTCGACCTCGTGCGGCTCGATGCCGTGCAGGCGCGGCAGGCCGCCCACCGGCGGCAGGGGCCGGGCCGGGTTGAGCGGGCTGTCCCAAGCCAGCACGCGCGCCAGCTTCGACAGCGGTGGCGGCGCGAACTCCAGCCGCGCTTCCAGCCGGCGCGCCATCCGATAGAACGCCGTCGGCTCGGTGTAGCGGCGGAACTCGGGTTTGTACGTCTGCACCAGCCGGTGCGTGTGCCGTTGCTCCCAGCGGAAGCCGCGTCCGATGAACAGGCGGTGCTGGCTCACCGGCACGTCGCGGCTGGTCATCACGTAGCGTGGCAGACGGCGGATGTTGCGGCGGTAGCGCAGGATGGCCCAGGCATCGTGCAGGCGGATCGCACCGAACGCCAGGAACGCCAGCGCACTGCCGAGACCCATCAGCGGATTCAGCGCGAGCGACCACGGTGCCACCACGCACACCACCGCGGCGCCCGCGCAGACGGCAACGGTGTATAGCTCCACCGCTGGCCGCAGCAGGACTTCGACGGCATGCGGCTGGGCCATGGCGCAGGCCTCACTACTCGATGCCGGTGGCGGTGACCAGTACCGGGTAGTGACGCAGTCCCAGGCGCTGGGCCAGTTCGTCGCCCGAGACGGGCGCCAGGGTCAGGCCGGGTGCCAGGGCCCGCAGCGCGGCCAGGGCCTGCGGCGATTCGACCTGTACCACCAGACCCACGGCGCCCAGATCGCGCAAGGCCTGTGCCCGTTGGCGCAGCCAGGCGCGCGAGCGGTCATCGTCGCCGACCAGGAACAGCGGGGTGAGTCCCGGTGCCTGGATCACCCGGCGAGTCACGTCGCCCGGCGACAGGCTGGCCGAGCGTACCGGCAGCATGGCCGCTTCATCGAAGGGGTAATCTGGCATCCGGGGTACTTCGATGCGTGGCGGTGGCGCGTCCCCGGCACGCGGCTGGAGGTCGAGCGCCTGGTAGTACGGCAACGCGGATGCGCCTCCGCGATCCTCGACGACGATCAACGGCGGCGACTGCGCGAGGGCGGCCGGCGTCGCGGCGAGCGACAGCAGTCCCATTACCCACGGCACAGCCGCGCGGAAGCGATCGCGTTTCATGGCAAGGTCCTCCAGGGGGTGTGGTCCGGCACCGGTTCGCCGAGCACACGGGCCAGGTGCCGGCCGACGCTGTGGCGGTAGCGCGCGGCGGGTGCGCCACCGGCGGGCCGGTGGTACCGACCGATCGTGACCAGCCAGTCCTGGTCCGGTGCGTGCTGCTCGCGCAGGATCTCGGCGGCGAGCTCGAGATTTCGGTAGGGATCGAGCAGTTCGCAGGGTTGCTCGTAGCGATGGCGCTGGTAGCCCAGGTTGATCTGGCCCAGGCCGGCGTCGATGCGGGTGGGCAGGACTTCGCGCAGGGCCTGGTGCAGTCCGGTGCAGGCTTCCGCGCGGGTGGCGAAGCGGTGCGGGGCGCCGGCCACGTTCAGCGTCCAGGGCCAGGGAGCGAGACGACCGTTGAAGCGGGTGCCGCTCTCCTGCAACGCTACGGCATAGAGCACGGTCGAGGGGATGCCCGCGCGCTGCGCCGCGATCTGGTAGGCCGGTGGCGGAACCTCCTGCGCCTGCACGAAGCCGGCCAGTACGCTTCCCAGCAGCAGAAGCATGGCGTGGCAACGGGTCAGGGCAGCCGCTGCCATTGCCCGCCGACCTGGCGCACGACGGCGGGCAACTCGCCCTGCAGGCCGAGGGACAGCCAATGCCCGTCGTCGTGGTTGAGGGTGATCTGCCGGGCGCGCACCCTGGCCGGGTCGATCCGCGCACGCTGCGCCCAGTCGCGGATGTGCGCATCGTCTGCACGGCTGCCCACGACGTAGACGTCGAACTCGGCGCCGGACGCCTGCAGCCGCTGCACCGCCTGGTCGCAGGCAGCGCAGCCATCCTTGACGAAGACCGCGGTGCGGCCAGTGCTTTGTGCGAGGCTGGCGGACGATGCGGCCGGGCTGATACCGGGCAGGCTGACCCGCTGCATGCCGGGTGCCAGCCGCTGCCAAGCTGCGTCGTAGGCGCGCTGGTAGGCGAGCATCTTTTCGACGCGGCGGGCTTCCACCTGCACCTGCAATTCCGCATAGCGGCGACGCTCCTCGTCGGAACGCGCTTCGATGCCAAGCGCGGTCAGTGGGTCGAGGTTGGGCGAATAGATGCCCAGGGGGCCTTGCATCAGTTCGCGGTAGCGCGCCCATTCGTCGGCCTGCAGGCCCCAGTCGCGTGCCTGCTGCTCCTCGCTGCGGATCGTGGTCACCGGCCGTTCGCGGCTGGGCACGATCACAGAGGCTGTGCTGCCTCCGGTGTCCTGTGCGGTCGCGGCGGCCTGGGGGAGGGCAAGCGCCGACAGGAGTACCGCGAGGATCGGAACCAGGTGGAGGCGCTTCATCGTGAGCCGCCCTGATGCGCCGGGAAGGCGATGCGAAGCCGCTCGCCGGCCCGATGGAACGTGGCGCTTCCGTCTTCGATGGTTTCGAGCCGCCACCCGTCTTCTTCCTCGCCGACACGCAGCAGGCGGACCTGGGACAGCGCGCTCGCGCCATGAGGCCGGATCGACAGGAAGCGCTCGTCGGCGCGCAACTCGACACCGAGCACCTGGAAAGACGGCCCGGCCGGTTTCGGCCTGGGTGTCTCCGGGGCGGGGGGACGCGGCGCGGTTTGGGATATCGGGCGCTGTGCCTGCCGCGCTTCCAAGTGAGCCAGGCGATCCTGCAGAGGCCGCAGATCGCCGGCGACCAAGCGCTCACCCAGCGCCAGTTCGATGTCGGCCAGACGCTGGGTCACGGCCCGGTGCTCGGTGTCGTAGCGTGCCTGTGCCACGGCGGCGGGTTGCCGCCGAACCAGTTCGACCTGCTCGGCAAGGTCGGCCAGACGGCCTTCGAGTACGGCCACCTGTGCGCCAGGTGCTCGGGTGAAGCAGACCCGGCGTGTGCCATGATCGACCTGCAGATTCCAGGCCGGGCCGGCCAAGGTGAGCAGTGCATCGTGCAGCACGACCGGACCGAGCCGGTAGTGGGCCGCAGGCAGCGGCAAGGTCAGCAGCGCATCGGCATCGTGCGCGTCGCACAAGCGGTAGCCGGAACGCTGCAGGACGTGTCGCACGGCATCGCCAACGCTGGCGTGCAGGGTGTGCGGCACGGCCACGTCGACCACCTGCAGCAGCAGGTCCTGCTGGGCAGCGGTCGGTGCGAGCTCGACCAGGGTATAGCGGCCGTAGCGCACCACCGGGACGTAATCCGGTGGTGGCGCCACCGATTCGACGGCTTGCGCTGGGGCGACAGGAGGCGACGACGGCGGTGCGCTCGCGCAGCCTGCCGCCAGGGTGGTGGCCAGCAACAGGCCACTGCGCGCCATCCAACGGGACGGTAGGGCGGATTGCATGGATCGGCTCTCGGCGATGTCGAGCCGATACCATCGCCATCCGGGGAGGCCGCATCAGCAAACAATGTGAATCGCCGCTGTGCCGGTTTGTTGGGGGGCTGGTAATTTTACTTTGTCGTGCGCCGTGCCAAGGCGCTGTTTCGCAGCGGGTGCGAATCCTGCCCGACAACTTTCGCTCCGGCCGGTAGTAACTGGAGCAATCGTGGAGGTAACAAAGCGGTTGAAGCCTTCAGTGTAGAGGGTCCTTCAGGGACTTGGCGAGCACGCAGGCCGCAACGTGAGTGAACATTGAGCAGGCCCCGAAATGAATGTTGCGCAAGCCGACCTGCCGGCACCGACCCTCACTTTCCCACGCCGGGCTTGCGCAGCCGCTCTGAGGTCAGGACAGGAGCGGACAAGCCGCAGCCCGAGATAGCCCAGCCTCGGCATGAACGCGACTGCCCAAGCAGGGCTCGCCACGACCATCCAGCATGCGGGAACGCAGATTCAGCCGGCGAGCCAGGCGAGGATCACGGCCGCCGTCAGCCCGCCGCCAGCAAGCACGACGAGTCGGCGGCGCGAGCCGTGCAGCCGGCCCCAAAGCCAGAAGCCGGAGATGGCGAGGAAGCCGAGCGAGAGTGCGGCTGCGTTGGACAGCAAAATCCACGTCGGACCGGTGCCGATCGCCATGTGAAGCCGTGCGAGGTAGAGCCACAGGTTGGGCTTGGTGCGCTTCACCTCGGCCTGACGGCTCCCCACCCAGTGTTCCACCTGCACCGTCTCGGATGGCGTGTCGGCGCGCAGCAGCCAGCGCTCGGGCTGGCGCAGTTCTCCGTCGGCCCAAAGGACTGTGCGCGCCGGCTCGATGCGTGCCTTGAATGCTTCCGGCGACACACCGAGCGCGGGGGCGAGCCCGGCGGCAAGCGCCGCCGGGTCGGGCGTCGTCGGCTCGACCGGCAGCAGGTGCGTGATCTCGGTGCGATCGAGCGCCGGGATCTTCATCACCGCCCGGTGATTGAGCAGGAAGCCCGTCACCGCGAAGAGCAGCATCATGGCGGCGAGCGCCAGGCCGCACCATGCATGGATGCGGCGCAGCCACTTCTGTGAATTCCCCCGGCTCGTGGGCGGGCGGCGATGCAGGTGGATCACGGAGATATTCCCGCCCGGGCCCGGCTTAGAAGCTTATCTTCGCCGACACGCGCAGCGTGCGCGGCATGCCGACCGCGAGCAGCGGGGCGTTCGAGTCCACCTTGCTGTCGCCGGCGGCCGCCCAATAGCGCTTGTCGGTCACGTTCTCCACGGTTGCCGCCAGGTCGAGTTGGTTGCCGACGATCTTGGTGCGGTAGCGGGCGCCGAGGTCGTAGCGGGTAAAGCCGTCGACCTCGGCCCGGTTAAACGCATCGACCTCGCGCTTGCCGGTGTAGTAGGCGCCGGCTGACAGCGCCAGACCCGGGATCGCCGCCAGGCGATGCTCGACGAAGAGGCTCGCCGTGACCCCGGGCGTGTTGGCCGGGCGATTGCCGACAATGCGCTGGTCGTTCTCGGCCTTGGTGAACTCGGCATCGATCCACTGCATGGACGAGAAGATGCCCCAGCGCGGCGAAATCTGGCCGCCGGCCGACAGCTCGACGCCGCGCAGGCGAGCCTCGCCGAGGCGCTGGTAAATGCCGTCCACCTCGCCGTTCATCGGCCTCTCTATCTGGAACAGCGCCGCGTTGGCCTGCACGCCGCGCCATTCGGTCTTGACGCCGCCCTCCCATTGGCGCGTCACCAGCGGCTCGAGGGAAGTGCCGGCATTGACGGCGGTGGGCCGCGCAATGCCGCCGTCCTCCATGCCCTCCAGGTAGCCGGCGTAGAGGTTGGTGGCGGGGGTGAGCTTCCACACCGCGGCGACGGTCGGGCTGATCTTGCGCTTGGTGTAGTCCTGGCTCTTGTCCGTCGCATGCTCGAACTCAAACTTGCTCGCGCGCGCGCCCGCGATCAGCAGCCAGTCGCCCAGCGCAGCGCGGTCGAAGACATACCAGCCGCGGTCACGGGTGTGGGAGGAGCGCGCGTCCTGGCCATGGGCCACCGGAATCTCGGCGATGTCGCGCGGATTGTAGAGATTCTGTGCAACGCTGACCGTGTGGGTGTTGCCGAGCGACGTGCTGAGGGTGTTGCGGGAATGACCGAAGGTGAAGTCGTGCGTCACCGGCCCGGTCTCGAAGCGGCCGGCGAGTTCGGTCCGCACGTTGCGGTTGATGAACTTCTGGTTTCTGGTCCGGAAGATGTCCAGTATGCCCTCGCCGGTCGTCACGTCGTAGTTCCTCATCCGCGAGAAGTTGCGGTCGCGTTCGAGCTCGGAACGCCCCGCTTCCACCGTCCACACCCAGTTGTCGGTCAGCGCGAAGTCGTTGCGCAGCTGCACGTTCTGCCCCTTGGCGTCGTAGTTCGCCCAGTCGGGTGCGATGCGGTTGCGCGGGTCGGGGATCCGCGGCAGGGTGATCTTGCCATTCACCGCGGGCAGCGCGAGGATGCTCGACTGCTCGACGACATCCTTCGCGATGTCCTCGACGTCGAGCTTCAGCAGCCAGCGATCGGTGACCTTCCAGTCGAAGGCGCCAGCGAAGAGGTAGCGGTCGCCGTCGGCGCCGTCGACTGCGCTTTGCAACTTGCCGCCGACGAGGTTCACCCGTGCGCCGAACTGCCCCTCGTTACCGAAACGCCTGCCCACGTCCACGCCGGCAACGAAGCTGCCGTTGTCGTCGGTGGAAAGCTGAAGTGCCGTGACGGGCGTACTGCCGGCGCGCTTAGTGATGAGGTTGATGATGCCCGAGGGCGGCACGAAGCCATAGTAAAGGCCGCCCACGCCCTTCAGCACCTCGACGCGCTCCTTGTTCTCGAGCGGCAGGTCGATGAGGTTCACGATCGGCAGGCCGCCGTTCAGGCGGTAGCTGGAGCGGTTGTCGACCAGCAGCCCGCGGATCGACAGGTTGTCGTAGGCAGTGGCGCCGAGTTGGGCTCGGGTGACGCCGGCGGTGTTCTTCATCGCCTCGTACAGGCTGTTGGCCTGCTGCGCGTCGAGGAGATCGCGATCGATGACGTTTACGGTCATCGGCACTTCCTTCGCCGGTGTGTCGCGGAAGGCGCCCACGCCGATGCTGCCGGCACGCCAGCTGTTCGCCTCGGTGGCGAAGACCTCGACGGTGTCAAGGGTGCGCTCGCCTCCCGTTGCGGTGGCGGTGTCGTCAGCCGCCTGAGCCTGCCAGGCGGCGGCGAGCGCCAGGCAAAGGACGGTCTTTCGTGTCAATGTTATGTGCTTCATGCAGTCGAACCTCCGGATTTTCTGTTTTGCTTGGCTGGCTGCGGGTGCTGGCTGGCTTGGTGGACGAAATGAATGGGTGCGGCGCAATGCAACACCCTGTTAGATACGAATGAGAAGTTATCGCATTAAATATGCCTTGATTTGCTCGCCGCGCTCATTCCGGGCACTCGCACGACTCGAAAACGACGCCCGAGGGATCAGCCGTCCACGAACACGCGTTCCGGATGCGGGTGGCTCAGGAAGTCGTGGTGGGAGATGTGCCAGCCGTAGGCGCCGGCCAGCAGGAAGGCGATGCAGTCGCCGGCGCGCAGGCGCTCGACGGGGACGTCGCGCGCGAGGATGTCCTTGGGCGTGCACAGTTCGCCGCACAGCGTGACCGTGGCGCCGTGCACGGCCGGACGCGCGAAGGGATAGGGCCAGACATCGCGCGGCAGGACGACGAAGGGATGATCGTGCTGCCACGACACGGGCAGGCGAAAGTGGTGGGAGCCGCCGCGCAGGATGGCGAAGTGGCGGCCGCGGGCGGTCTTGATGTCGGTGACCTCGGTGAGGTAGTAGCCGCAGTCGGCGGTGAGGAAGCGCCCGCATTCGAAGACGATGCGGCACGCCGGCCGGCGCGCCGCGATGAGGGCGCTGAGGCCGGCACAGAAGCCTTCCCAGGCGAAGGACGCGCTCGGGTCGGCGTAGTTCACGCCGATGCCGCCGCCGACGTTGAGCCAGTCGATGGTGAGGCAGTGGCGCTGGTGCCAGGCTTCGGCCAGATCGAAGTAGTGCTCGAGCAGGGCGAGGTGCGCCTGCGCATCCAGATTGTTGGAGATGGCATGGATATGGAACCCGCGCAGGCGGACGCCCGGCAAGGTCCGGGCGAGCTCGATCAGGTCTGGAATCCGTGCCTCCTCGATGCCGAACTGGGTCGCCTGCCCACCCATGCGCAGCGCGGCCTGCTGCGGTACGTGCTCGGGATTGACGCGCAGCAGGATGTCCGCAACCCGCCCGCGGCGGCGCGCGATCCAGTCCAGGCGCCGCAGTTGATGCTCGCTTTCGACGTGGATCAGCGCGACCTCGTGCGCGAGCGCGCCTTCCAACTCGGCGTCGGTCTTGCCGGGACCGCCGAAGGCGATGGGCATGCCGCCGTCCACCGCGCGCACGCGCTCGATCTCACCCAGGGATGCCACTTCGAAGCCGTCGGTATGGCCGAGCAGCGCCTGCAGGATCGGGGCGTCGCTGTTCGCCTTGATGGCATAGAACAGCTGACATTGGTCGGGCAGGCTGCGGCGCAGCCCCTGCACGTGCCGGCGCAGATGGGCGAGGTCGTAGAGGTAGGCGCACACGGGTTCGGTGCGCCCATGCAGGTACTGATGCAAGGCTTGCAGGTTCATTGTGCGGAGTCCTGAATACGATGCTGGGCGAGGTGGCTTACCATCGCGCGGCGGGCGATGCCGCGGTCGTCGCCGAGGACGAACATGCGCACAGCGTCCCAGCGCCAGGCGTGGAAGTCTTCGGGGGCACGCGGCAACGCACAGAACGTCTTGCCGTGCCGGCGCGCGGCGTTATGGATGCGCGCAACCGCTGCGCGCACCTCGGGATCGCGGGTCTGCCAGGGCAGGCCGAACGACTGCGAGAGATCCGCTGCGCCCTCCAGCAGGACGTCAACGCCCTCCACCGCGGCGATGGCCTCGGCCTGCTCGAGGCCGTCGCGGTCCTCGATCATCGCTACCACCACAGTCTGGTCTCGTACGCCATCAAGCACCGTGACGAGGTCGTCGCGCCCGTAGCGGCTGTGCCAGGTGGCGTTGAGCCCGCGCTCGCCGGCCGGGGCGAAGTGGCTCAGACGCACCGCCTCGCGCGCGGCCTCGGCCGAGCGGATGCGGGGAAAGACGATGCCCTCGGCGCCGGCATCCAGCACCTGCAGTACCTGATGCGGGGCGGCAACCCGGACCAGCGCCGCTATGCTGCTCGCCCGCGCGGCGAGCAGCATAGCGGCGAGGGTTTCGCCGCCGATCAGGGTGTGCTCGAGGTCGACGATGACGAAATCGTAGCCGGCGGCCGCGATCAGCTCCACGGTCAGCGGGGCGGGGGTGGAGCAGAACAGGCCGCAGACCGGCTCGCTACCCTGCAGGCGCGACTTGAGGCTCATCACCGCTCCCCGGCCTGCGCCAGCGGGTTGGGGGCGAGCCGCGTGCGCAGGCGGATCTCCGGCTGGAAGCGCCGGCTGGCCAGCATCTCGATAGCGACCTCGTCGGCCAGGCAGTCGAACAGGGCGTAGCGTGCCGCCCACTGCGGATGCCGCTCCTCGTGGGCGCGCAGCACCTCGCGGGTGATCTGCCAGAAGCGCTCCTCCGCGATGTCGTAGAAGCGCGCGAACACCCACGCGAGCTCCGCCAGGCTGACGAAGAACAGCGCATCGAAGGTGAAGTCGCGCAACTCGTCGGCGTCGGCGGCCTCGATGAAGGAGTTCGGGTTGACGCGGGCGTGCTCGGCGGGCGGGGCGGTGAGCGCCGGCGGAGGCGCGGACAGCAACTCGCGGCAGAAGCGCACGCCGTCGTGGAAGTCCTTGAGCGCCACGCGCGCGGGCAGGCCGTCCTCGTGCAGCAGGATCATGTTCTGCGCGTGCGACTCCAGCGCCGTGCCGTGCTGCCACAGCAGGTGCAGCACCGGCAGCCAGGCCCGCTCGACCAGGCGCTGCAGCCAGCTTTCCGCGCCGTATCGCTTCACCCAGGTGTCGACGAAGGGCCGCCCGTCGGCGTCCACGTGCATCACCGCGGTCATCGGCACGGCGGCCTCGCCCGGCCGCAGGTGGCTGTGCACGCTCTCGCGCCAGATGCACGACATGGCACCGTAGAGTCCCTGCACCGGGGCCGACGAGGTGCAGCTCACGCCGGCGACCTCGCGCAGGATCACCGGGCGCGCCAGCGGTTCGGGCCAGTCCGTGCGCTCCGTCACCAGCCGTTGCAGCCAGTCGCTGATGACCGGGGCGTTCACCACGGTGTGCGGCGCCAGCACGCGCGAGGTCGAGGTGTTGACGAGGTTCATCGCGAGCTTGAGCGAGAGCTGCCGGGGCGCGTCGACGTTGCACAGGGTGCGGATCGACTGCTGCGGCAGGTAGCGCTGCGCCATCTCGCCGATCACCACCAGCTCGCCGCGCGCGAGCTCTTGGTGGCAGGCGGGCAGGATCACCTCCTCCCATTGCCAGGGATGGACCGGCAGGGGCAGGTAGTCCTCGGGGCGCGCGCCGCGGCGGGCGAGCGCGTCGCGAAAGCCTTGCCGGTCGGCATCGTCCAGCAGCGCGTGCGCCACGCCCGCGCCGTCCCGGGTGGGACTGACCGCCCAGCGGCAGCGCTCGCGGGGCACTGCGATCAGCAGCGGCCTCACCACGGCGGCCATTTCCGGCGCATAGGCGGCGTTGTCGTCCAGGGTGAAGCCGAGGCGCGACTTGTAGCTCGGGTGATAGGGATGGCCGTCGGTGAGCCGCGCTTCCACGGTGTCGTAGTCGGCATCGCGCAGGATCCTGCCGCCGCGCGCATGCAGGGTCTGGGCATCCTTGATCTGGGTCGCGAGCAGTTCGGCGGCGAACTGCTTGAGGCGGCCCTCGTCAGCTTCGAGCCAGGGGACGATCTCGGCGAGGAACAGCGCCGGGTCGGCGGCCTCCTCGGCGGAGCCGCCGTCGGGTTCGCGCAACAAGGTGGAGGTGAGGCGCACGCGGCCGAAACTGAAGGTGCGCTGCGCCCGGCAACGGTAGTTGACGGGGACGCCGTCGGCACCGCGGCCGGGAACGGTGAGCGCGTCGCCCTGCCACTCGCAGTGCGGCAGGGCGTGCTCGAACAGCAGCGCTTCGACGAGCTGGCGCAGCACGCGCCGGCTCGCTTGGCGGTAGGCGGGACTGGCGATCAGGTCTTGGTAGTCGGCGGGTCGCATGGGATTACCTTTGAAGCATGGGGTTGGGAATGTCGACCCAGCTCGGCCGTTCTCCCTGTTGATCGAAGCTGCTCAGCAAATTGGCCTTGGCCGGCAGGGTGGGCTGCGCGGTGAGCTGCAGCGCCAGCGGATCGCCGCTCGCCGTGAGGCGCGCGGCGGTGTCCCGCCACAGCACTGCCTCGGTGACGAGACCGGTCCGCCCCAGGCAGGCGATCGCGTGGGCGATGTGGTTGACCACCACGTAGTACTGGAAGCGGTGCCAGGCCTGCTCTTCCGAGTACAGCGCCGGACTGTCTGGCTTGATGCGGTCGAGCCGGGGGAAGCGCTTTCGGCTGATGCTGGTGCCCTCCATGTCGCGTGCGTAGCCGCGCGCCGGCCAGCCGTCGCGAAAGGCGACCATGGCGTTCTGCAGATGCGCTTCGAGGCTGATGCCGTATTCGGAAAACAGCCGCAGCAAGGGCAGCAGGGTGACCTCGAGGTAGCGCGCCCACCACGCGCGCACCAGGGCCTCGTCGAGCACGCACTCCCCTGCCGCTTGCCGCAGCAGCACGAGCAGGGGAATCTCGCCCTCGCCCTCGGCCGGCTCTTCCAGCACCGCGGCCAGCACCCGCACGTGCTCTGCCTCGTCGGCCGGCATCGCTTGCCGGTACACCACGGCGCAGGCGGCGCGCAGCGCCTCGTCGGGAAGCCTCAGGGTTTGGCTGGCGAGCTCGGGAAGGACGCGGAAAGCGGCCGATTCGAGCACCTGCGGCAGCAGCGACAGCGCCCGGCTGGCGTCGAGCGCGCGCTCGACCTGTTCCGGCGGGTTGTTGCGCACGAAGTTGGTGATGCGGATGTTCAGCGACAACTTGAGGAAGAGGTTGCGGCGCGGCAGCCAGACCGTGCGGACCGACGAGGTGGGCCACACCACCTCGCCGAGCGGGCCGAGGGGGACGAGCGCGCCGTTCTGCTTCAGCGCGTCGATTTCGGGCAGGCCGAGCAGGTATTCGGCCTGCCACGGATGGCAGGGCAGCAGCCGGTAGTCTCCGCCCGCGAGCCACTGCTCCGCGGCGCGCGCCGCCTCCTGGTCGAGCGGCGGGACGTCTCCGTTCGCCGTCTGCGCCTCGATCAGGTTGGCGGTCACCGCGAAGTAGTGCAGGCGGAAGGAGGCGCCCAGCTCCGGCGCGTAGCTCTGCAGGTCCTGCTCGCCGAAACCCTCGAACGCCTTGGAGGTGACGTGGAAGATGTGGCCGAAGCGCAGCGCCTGCTCCGCGGCGGCGAAGGGCGGACGCGGCGCCTCGGGGGCGGGCTGGTGGAAGCGGCGCACGTGATCCAGGCTGTTGCGCATCAAGCTCTGCAGACGCGCGCGGCAGCGCTCTGCAACGTCGGCGGGATGGCGCCGTGCAGCGGCGAGGGCGGCGGCGATGAGGTCGGCGAGCGGGGTCGCCTCGGCCAGCGGCTGCCAGACGTCGCCGCCGCCGATCAAGGCGAATGGCGCCAGGCGGTGGTAGCCGATCGGCGAGAAGTAGCTCAGGGCGCCGGCCAGGCAGGACCCGGTGCGGTCGAACGGCAGCAGAAACGGCATCAGCCCGGCGGCCCGCCACTCCTCGAACTGCGAACGCAAGTCGGCCGGGCCCGCCTCGCCGGGCGCGAGACGCGGGTCGCCACGACCGGTCTCGCGGCAATAGGTGTTGAAGTACTGCTCCACCAGGCGGCGTTCCACCGGGGGAAGTTGCAGCAAGCGTGAGGACATTCCGATCCTTCCTTTAACTTTTCATACGACTGGCGAGGGCGGCGTGGCGACCGCCGCAGGCCAGGAGGCCGGTGGCGAGGAACAGGGCCGCCACCGCCCACAGCAGGTTTGCCGGTGCGAGCGTGGGCATCAGCAGCATGACCAGGAGCGGGCCGAGCAATTGGCCGAGGACCATGAAGCTCCTGCTCAGTCCGGTCAGGTGGCCGTAGGCCGAGGCCGGCAATTGCCGGCTGCAGGCGAGCAGCATCGATTGCGCCAGGGCCGCGTAGCAGGCGCCTTGAACGATGCGCAGAAAGGCGACCAGCCACATCGCGTCGACCACCGTCAGCAGGCCGATGGACAGCGCGCAGCCGAGGGCGGCCAGGATGAAGTGGCGCCTGGGGGCGCCACGGTCGTTCAGATGGCCCCACAGCGGCGCCGCGAGCATGGCGGCGAGCCAGCCCAGCGCATGCAGCAGCCCGGTCTTGCTGGCGATGGCCTCGGTGGCGGGGAAGCGCGCGGCGACGTAGAGCGCGAACACGTTGACCAGCGCGAAGGCGGCGGCCTGAGCCAGGCACGCGGCGAGCATCCAATTGCGCAGCTCGGCGTCGTCAAGCACGCTGCGCAGCCCGGCGAACGGCGGCGCGTCGGCCGCGGGCGGGGTTTTGGCGGGCTCGCTGACCTGGCTCCACAGCAACAGGCCGGCGATGCCGGTCGCGACCGCCGTAGTGGTCAGCAGCGGCTCCAGCGACCAGTAGTCAAGCATTACGCCGCCCAGCACCGGACCGGCCAGGCAGCCGCAGGCGATCGCGCTCTCCTGCAGACCCAGCGCGCGTCCACGTGAGGTTTCCGCGCTCGCTTGACCGATGAAGGCGGTGAGAACCACGCCGATGGTGCTGAAGCCTTGCAGCAGGCGGCCTAGCATGAAGCCGTAGACACCGGGGCTCAGCGCCATCTGCAGCATGCTGGCGATGAACACCGCCAACGAGGCGAGCAGCATGGGGCGATAGCCAAAGCGGTCGCACCACCTGCCGACCGCGGGGGCGAAACACAAGGTGCCCACCGCCGGTGCGGCCAGCGCCAGGCTGCTCCAGCGCGCGGCGCCGACGGCATCGACCCCGCTCAGTGTCGCCACGTAGAGCGGCATGATGGGCACCAGCACCATCAAGCCGAGCGTCGTCACCGCCTGGCAGGCCAGCAGCAGCCCGAGATTGCGCGAAGGCAGCGGCATGGCAGCCATCGCTCAGCACCGGCCGGGAAGAAGCGGGTTGTCCAGGCGCCCCATGGCGCTGGGCATGCCGGTGCCGAAGCTGGCGCGGCCGAGCAACGGCGCCAGTACCTGCTTGAAGGGCCAGCCCTGTTCGTCCAGCAACAGGCTTTTGGTCGATGCGGCGATCGCCTCCGGCAGCGGCACGCGCGCCAGGCAGGCTTCCAGGGCCCCGCGGAGGATCCGCCAGCCGTGCGCCTCGTCCCGGCCGTAGCGCTCAGCCAGGGCGGCGATAACGGCGTAGAGGTTCACCTCGATGGCGAGGGTCTGCAGGTAGGCGAGCAGCTCGCGTGGCGTGGCCAGTTCCAGGGTGTTGGGGGTGCTGCGGTGGATGACGTAGTCCGGCACCGCCACCCCCTGCGTGTCCATCAACGGCGGGCAGATGCGCAGGGTGTCGTGGTCGCGCAGGACGAGCGCAGCGATCCTCCGGCCGCGGAATGCGAGCACCACGTTCTGCCCGTGCAGCTCGGGTATGACGCCGTAGGCGAGGCAGCGTAAGCCCAGCTCCAGCAAGGCGCCGGCCACGTCGGCGAACAGCGCCCAGGCATCGTGTTCCTCGGGGGCGGGGCCGAGGAGTTGGTCGAACGCAGGCAGCGCGCCGTCGGCCGTGAACACCGGCAGGGCCGCCATCGGAATCAGCCGGGCGTCGGGCAGTGAGGGGTAGCGGCGAACCAGGCAGGCGAGCTCACCCGGTTCGGCTTCGAGCGCGTCCCTTTGGCGCAGCGCCCACCAGTGGCTCTCGTCGCACAGCAGCAGATGTGACGCCAGCCACTCGTCCCGCTCGCGCAGATTCTCGAGGCAGGCGCCGGCGAGCGTCGCGTTGTGCAGGTAGCGCGGCGGCAGGGTTCGGACTGCACCCAGGGCATTGACCGAGAGCGCAAGCTTGAGGTGCGTGCCCGGTCGGCCGACGACGGCGAGCGAGCGCAGCGAGGCGGTGGGAGTCGCCGCCCCTGGCCCGGTTCCAAGGTCGATGCAGTCGGCGAGCGTGGGCGACGCGCTCCGTTCGAGGTGCGCCCGCTGCCAGGGGTGCACCGGCATCCACAACCAGGCATCACCTTTGGCGCCGAACGCATGGGCGGTGGTGGCGAGCCGATCATGCTGCACACGGTCGAGCAGCGCTTCCGCGACGGGCTGACCGGGGGCGGCCGTGCCGCGCACCTGGCCCCGCGGCACGGCCACCCATTGCAGCGGGATGGACGCCGCCGCCTCGGGGCCATAGGCCGAGCCGTCGCTCTCGCCCCAGTCCTTGGCCCGCGCCAGGGGGTGAAAAGGGCGGTCCTTCAGGCAACTCAACGCTTCCCACGAGAGCAGCTCGTCCGGGGCGGCGGCGAGCCTTGCCAGAATGCCGGGCTCGTGCGCCGCGGCGAGCTCGGCCTGGTCGCTGGCCAGGCGGAGGAAGCGGGCGAGGCGGCCGGTCGACTCCTTCCACCAGTCGGCGGTCTGTAGGGTTTCGGCAACCTCGACGGCGGCGAGCCGGGCGGATCGGGTCGCGCCCGGCGAGGCGACGCCGCGATCCGAAACCCGGAACGGGCGCAGGCCGCCGGCATGGCGGCCGTGCCAGCGCAGCGCCCGGCCCGCGCTCAGATACACTTCCAGGACTGCTTCGTCTTCGCTCGGCGAGTAAAAGCGGCAATGGCTGCGGAAGCCGTAGAGATCCTCCAGCCAAAGCGCATCGAAGAGATCCTGGAGGAGGCCGCGCTCATAGGCGTGAGACGACATCTTCGACACGTGCCTCAGCCGAACAGCGGCAAGAGGGTGCCGACGCCCTGCGCCTCGGCCAGCCGGTAGAAATGCCGCGCGCAGACGAGGTCGTCGAGCGCCATGCCCATTGGATTGAGGAGGATGATCTCGTCGTCGCGCTCGCGGCCCGGCCGCTCGCCGATGACGATCTCGCCGAGCTCGGCGTGCAGGCGCTCGCGGCTGAAGCGCCCTTCCAGCACGAGCTGGTTGATGATCTTCTTTTCGCGGTTGGACTGATCCCAATCGTCCACCACGACCTTGTCGGCCTTCTCGTAGGCGTCCTTGTGCACGTCCATGATGGAAACGTTGCTGACGAAGGCGCCGGCCTTGAGCCAGTCGAAGGTGAGGTAAGGCGAGTCGGCCACGGTGCAGGTGACGACCACGTCGCACTCGCGCACCGCGGCTTCGGCCGAAGGGGCGCGCAGCATGGCGACCCTGGGGAAGCTTTCCTTGAAGGTGCGCGACAGTGCGTCGGCGGCGGACGGCGAAAGATCGAACAGATGGAGCCGTTCGATCGACGGGAACTGCTCGAGCAGGGTCTGCATCTGCATGCGCGCGATCGGGCCGCAGCCGATGCAGGCGACGTCGGTGAAGCCGCTGCGCGCGAGATGCCGGGTGGCGACGGCGGTGATCGCGGCGGTGCGCATGCCGCTGATCAAGCCGCCTTCCATGATCGCGATCGGGTAATTGGTCTGGGCGTCGTTCAGCACCACCACCGCGCTGGCGCGCTCGAGGCCGAAGCGGGCCGGATTGTGCTGGCGGCTGCCGATCCACTTGAGGCCCGCGATCGGATCCTCGCCGCCCAGATAGCATGGCATGGCGATGATGCGGTCGGCGATGTGGTCGGCGCCCGGCCAGCGCAGATAGGGCTTGAGCGGCTGCACGTAGGCGCCGCGAGCATGAGTGGCGAGGCCTTCCGCGATGGCGTCGACATAGGGCTGCGAATGGCCGCCGCCCAGTTCGATCAGGTCGCTGCGGCTGAGGTAGAGCAGGCCCGGGGAGCTCGTGGTGTTTGTCATGCGGCTTGTCCAATGGTCGAGTTGAGGGAGGTTTCGGGGTTGTGCTCGAGGTGGCGGTCTCTCATGCGCGACAGCCACTCGTCGTTGTAAACCGTGTCGAGATACCGCTCGCCGCGGTCCGGGAGGATGGTGAGAATGCGGGCGGAATGGGGCAGGCGGGCGCAGAGGCGCTGGATCGCGGCGATCACCGAGCCCGACGAGCCGCCGGCGAAGATGCCTTCGTGCTTGACCAGCTCGCGGCAGGCGAGCGCCGACTCGTAATCGTCGACATGGATGACGTCGCCGATCTCGTCGCGCCGCAAGAGCTCCGGCACCCGACTGGCGCCGATCCCGGGCAGCTCCCGTGGGTAGGGGGGCGCACCGAACAGCACCGACCCGGCGGCGTCGACCGCCACGACCTTCAGCTGCGGCCACGCCTCGCGCAGTCGCCGGGCGATGCCGTGCAAGGTGCCGGAAGTGCTGACCCCCAGCACCAGGTAGTCCACCGGCCGATCCAGATCGCGCAGGATCTCCTCGCCCTCGCCGTGGTAGTGGCTCTGCCAGTTGCGCTCGTTGGCGTACTGGTTGATCCATACCGTGCCCGGCCGCTCGCGCAGCATCTGCTTGACGCATTCGATGCGGGTCTCCAGGTAGCCGCCCTGGCGATCCTTCTCGGTGACCTGCTCGATGTTGCCGCCGTAGCAGCGGATGATGCGGAGATTGGTCGGCGAGATCTTCGGGTCCACCACCGCGGTGAAGCGAAGTCCGCGCAGCCTGCACACCATGGCCAGCGCAATCGCCAGGTTGCCCGAGGAGCTCTCGACAACGTGGGCATCGCACGGAATGCTGCCGTCGGCGAGTCCGCGCTCGACGATGTACCGCGCCGGGCGATCCTTGACGCTGCCGCCGGGGTTGCACAGTTCCATCTTCGCCATGACCTCGCACGGGGAGTCACGGAACAGCCGGGAGAGACGGACGATGGGAGTCCCCCCTACCCCGTCGAGGATGCTGTCGAGGATCATCGCGCGTCCCTCCCCGCCATCGAGGCTGCGATGAGGACGTACCTCGGCAGTCCGGCCGGCCGGAACGCATGAAGCGGACAAGCGGGCGCCGTTACGCGCGGCGCACGATGTGCTGCAAGAGAATCTGATGGCATAAAGTCTCCCGCCAAGTTGAGCCGTTGAGGACTGGCTGGCTTGGCCTGGGGAGGCTTGGCTGGCTGACGGAAAATTCGAGTGACCGGACCGCCGCGGCGCGGCTGCGAACCGATCGGCCAGCCTGTCACAGAAACACGAGCGGCCGGCTTCTCGCACAGGTGGCACTGATTGCCCCCCGCACGACGCAGTATATGATAATCATTCGCGTTTATGCAATCAGCCCGAGTAACGATTAGAAATGCATTTGCTGCCGGGGCGGCATACCGTGCCCCATGGGCCGAAAACGGCGCCACGACGGTCACCCCTGCTGTTTCTCGGTCCCTCCTCCCGATGTTATCTACTACCCGCTGCTGGATCGAGAACTTCGGGACAAGGAACGGGAAGAGCGCCGGCTTCGCTGAAAAGCAGCGGCCCCCGGAGGGGCCGCCAAGTCCAGCAACGCTCAATGCACCAGCTGCCGCGCCAGCGCCACCTCCACCTCCACCGAATCGCCATCCTGGTTCAGGACATCCAGTCCCGATTCAGGCACGTCGCCCGACGTGCTCTGCGAGACCATGATCTTCTTGGCCATCAACCCCAGGCAGGTCATCTGCGAGGAATTGGCGTAGCCGAGGTAGACCACGCGCACCGGCTGCTTCTGGCCGATGCGCCATGAGCGCCGGGCGGCCTGCTGCAGCGAATACACGTTGTAGCCGGACTGGAGGAACACGATGGTCGGGAACTCCAGCAGGTCCAGGCCGGTTTTCACCAGCTCGGGATTGGTTATGAGCACGTCGATGCCGCGGTCCAGCTGCTCGGCGATCCAGTCTTCCCGGCAGGAGGCATCCACGCTTGCGCGCAACACCGCCACCTTGAAGCCTTCCTGCTCTAGCAGCACCTTCAAACGCGACGTGGTGTCGCGCGTGCCGGTGTAGACCGAATAGACCAGGGTCTTGCGCCCTTCTGCCTTCTCCTGCTTGCAGATTTCGATCAGCTCGCGTTCCTTGGACATCACCTCCAGCTCGTTGAACTGAGCCGGAACGAACGCCAAGGTGTTGCGCGTGCGCGGATGCACCACGGTTTCCGACCGGAAGCAGCAGTCCGGCCAGGCCAGCAGCACGTTGAGGACCACACCGAGCAGCGTCGTGTCGCGCTTCGCCAGGGCCTGCTTCAGCTCCTGGGTCAGCCGACCCGCCAGATCGCGGTAGGCCGCGGCTTGCGCCGTGTCCATCGCGACTTCGCGGAACGCCTCGTCGTAGGGCGGCAGCACGTTGCCACCGATGTCCTTCAGCTTGAGGAAGACCGTGAACGGCAGGACGCAACGCAGCACGCCCTTTGGACCGAAACCCGGCGCCTTGACCGTACGCACCGATACCTTGGTGCCCTTGGCCGTCTTGTGCGCCGTGCCCGTGCTCTCGGAATAGATGTCCTTGAGCACGCCGTGATCGCGCATGAACGCCATCGCGGCCGAGGTCATGCTGCCGCTCTTCGTCGGCCGGTAGCCGTCTTCGATCATCCGCCCCGGCAGGGCTCGGAACAGCAGGTGGAACAGGTCGTCGCCGTAGCCGCCCATCAGTGTGCCGGTGAGCAATAGCGTCTTGTGCGCCTTGGCCGCCAACACCCCCATGGCCTGGCCCTGTGCGGAGCCGCCGTTCTTGTACTCGTGTGCCTCGTCGGCGATGAGCAGGTCGAACGTGCCTTGGGGAAGCTGCCTCTTGATGAACTCGGACGGCTGGTAGCCGCCCTCGCCGAAGCCGAACTCCATGTTGGCCATCGCACGTTCCATGCGATGGGCTTGCCGGTCCGAGAAGACCGGCTCGCCGTTGCCATCCATCAGGTTGATGAACTCGTGGATGTTGTCCCCGAGCATCGACGCGAGGAAGGCGTCACCGAACTGCTGCATCAGCTTCTGCGCGGTGACTTCGCCAATGGTTGGAATACGCTTCAGTGCCTTGAGCACGGTCGAGGACTGGTCGCTGGCGGACAGGCCTCTGGGACGAATCAACGACCACAGCGGTGCGGCGCAGTGGCTGCTCTTGCGGCGGTGCAGCAGTCCAGCTGAGCATGGAGAAAAATGCGAGGCCAGCGCGCCGATCCACTTCATGCTCCTGTGGGCGATTACGTGCCGATGCTGCTCAGCGAAGCGAAAGTGCCGCGATGAAACCCAATGCCAACACGATCAGCACGACCCCGGATAGGCGTTCCAGCCAGGGTAGTGCCCGCGCAAAGCGCCGCAATACGATCTGGTTGCCGACCATGATGGCTACGAGAACATCCCAGAGCAGCACTGCGCTGAACATCCAGGCGCCATAGACCACCTTCCAGCCCGTGCTGGCATATGGGCCGGCAAGCATCCCGGCCAGGGTGCCATAGAACAGCGCGTTCTTCGGGTTGAGTATGCCGGATAGGAATCCCATGCTGGCCGCGCGGTGCCATGCAACGACCGGGCGGTCTGGATGGGCGACTCGATGGCCGGTCGACACATCCAGTTCGCTGTGTCCGGCATGGCGAACGAACAGCACCCCGAGGTAAAGCAGATAGACGCAACCGGCCGCTTGCAGGGCGATGAACAGCGCGCTGTCGGGGCGCAATGCGGCTGTGCTGACGAACGCCGTGACAATGAATACCCCATTGGCCATTGCGATGCCTACGCATGCTCCGCTTGCCACCCGCCAGCCAGCCGATAGAGAGGTTCGGGTGATCAGAAAGAAATCCGGGCCCGGGGAGAGCAGCGCCAGGAAATGCGCTGCGGCGATGATCAGGAACTGTTCCATTCGAGGCACGCACGGGGAATTTTCGCGCAGTGTGCCGGGCACGGGCCGCCTTGTATTGAACGAAATTGCAGCCCGGTAGACCGGGGCTATCCGCGAAATCGGCCGGGCGTGGTGCCCACATGGGCCTTGAATACCCGCTGGAAGTGTGCCTGGTCGGAGAAGCCCAGGTGGTAGGCTACGTCCGAAAAGCCGTCTCCTTCCCTGATCCGCTCCCTGGCGAGGTTGACGCGCTGATTCATTTGCCAGGCGTGCGGCGTCATGCCGGTGACGGTACGGAAGGCGCGGATCACCTGGTAGCGGCTCATGCTGGTCAGGTACGCCAACTCGTGGAGGGCAATGTGGGTGGAAGGGGTCGCGAGCAAGCAGTCCAACGCCGGCCGGATTTGCTCGGCAAGGTGCGACGGAACGCAGGGTATCTCGACGCGCATGCCCTGCTCTGCGTCGCAATCGCCGATGAACTCGATCAGCGCGGCTTCCTTGTCGTGCGGAGGGGCGTGAGAGAACAGCAAGGCATTGAGCCGACAGAAGCGAAGGTGGCTCGCGCGGTCGGTCACGATGCGTATCGACTCGGTTTTCGTTGGGGCGGTGCCGGCATATTCCTGTCGGATGGCCGCGAGCCAGGCAGTGTCCAGATGCAGCATCTGGTAGCTCCAGGCTGTGCCCGGTGTCGGGTTGCAGGCATGCACACGTGTCGCGGGCACGAATACGAGTGTGCCAGCGTGCAGCGCGATCGGACCATCAGCGGCGCCGGTGAAAACGCTGGTGCCGCAATCGACCGCGCCGATGGAGAAGGTCGGGTGATGGTGCGGCCTGTAGCAGGCCCGGCTGTGGCAGGCGCGGCGACTCTCGACGAAAGGCAGGGCCGGGTCGCGCCAGAACACCGGGGCTGGACTGTTGCGCTGTGCTTGGCCTGATGGCGAATGAAGGTACATTTGATGCTCGCGCCTGATAGAGACTTCGGGTCGGAGGCTGGGGACAACATTGCGACGTCCCACGGTACTGGCGCCTCAGCGCATGCTACACAGCGTCGTATAGGGCGTGCCCTCAAGCGCCGGAGGGCGGCGCATGCCCGGTGTGACCCGGCAAAGCAGCTTGTCCGTCTCGATCATCCAACTGCCATCCGCGGCTCGGTGTTCGGCTTGCTCGTGCGCTGCAGTCGCGCGAGCGATCGCAGCATCGACGCGGTCGCGGGCGGTGGGTGCATCCGTCGGCATGGGCGCCAGATTGCGTGTTGACGGTCGTGGATCGGGCGCGGTACCGGATTGCCGGGCAAACGCGCGTGCCGCGTCGAGGTCGATACGCGGTCGGCCAGTCGGGCGGGCTTGGGACGCGGCTGGCCGGGCGAGGTTGTCGCGAGGAGCTTGAGGCGGGGAGACCGTCGTGGGACGGTGAGGGGGACGCATAGGCGTGTCCTGGCGCGGTGGCAAGGGGATGACGGCCGGCATGTGCTCGGGTTCTGTGGTGGCGGACCGGGTCGTCGCGGTTGGTGAGGAGTCGCCGGCGCCGACAGGCGCCGTGGCCGCAGGCGGCAGGGCGGATGCTGCGGCGGGAACGAGGCGTAGCGTAATTGGCGCCCGCAACTTCTCTACCGTGACAGGCGTACGCCCCCCGGGAAGAGGCGTCCGGGCAAGCAGCACGACATGGGTGAGCACGGAGAGAAGCAGACAGGCGGCCGCCCGCCGCCGTTCGGCGCGTAGTAGCGCGATGACGCGCTTCGCGACGGGTTGAGTCGGTGCCTCGATCACTCCTGGTCCGGAACATATTCGAGCAAGTCACCCGGCTGGCAGTCGAGATGGCGGCAGATCGCTTCCAAGCTCGAGAAGCGGATCCCCTTTACCTTGCCGCTCTTGAGCAGCGACAGATTCTGCTCCGTGATGCCGATTGCTTCCGCAAGTGCCTTGGAGCGCATCTTGCGGCGTGCCAGCATCACGTCTAGGTTGACGACGATGGCCATGCCGCCTCCCTAAATGATCTGCGCGTTTTCGTCGGCGATGCGTACTGCCTCTTCGGTGATGCGCGCAAACAGAAGCGTCACCAGCGCACCGATCAGCAACATCGCTTCCGTGCCGGTCACTGTCACCGTCAGCATGCGCTGGCCGGGTGGGTTGAGCAGCGTCACGCCGAGGCTCATCAGTGGTGCGTAGGCGATCTGGGCACCGGCCAGCCAGAGCAGCTGGCGTCCCAGCAAGCCCATCAGGGTCGCGGCCTGGCCAGATAAATAGGCGCCGCACCGGAATAGATCGCCCAGGCGTCCGAGCGTCAGCAGTGCTGCGACACCCAGCGCCGCGATGGCGCAGTCTATGGCACTGCCGGTTACGCGCTGAGACCAGCCAAGTGCGGCCATGTCTACGCTTCCGCCAAGGACCGCCGGCAGCAGATCTCGCCCGTGAGGCCACCACCAGCGCAACAACGGGACAAGGACGACCAGCGCGATCAACGCGCGGGCGAGTATGGCAAGTCGGCCGCCGAGACGTTGCATGCGGCGATCGAGATCGGTACGCGGCGCATCCGACTGTTCGTCGGGAAGGCGCATCGTATTTGATTGTGTATTCATCTATATAGGTAAAAAATTAATGTTTTACGAAAATATGATATTGCTTTGGATTAAGCAATATCATATTTGTACTCTGCAGGAGCAGGAGCAGGAGCAGTGGCTTGGCAGGGCGTGGTGCACCACGACATAGGAAGAATGAAACGGGGTATCGATGATGTGACCGTACGAGCTTGCCGTCCCGACGGAGAAGTAGAGGAGACGCCCGCCAGATCAACTCCGTCTGGGGGCGGCAGACGATGCCTCCGCGCTGCTCGTGAGCCGGCAGTCAAATCGGATCGGTGCCATGGTTGAGACCGCCAGACACCGACTTCGGCGTTCGCCCGAAATACCGCGCAAATGCCGCGCTGAAACTGGCGGGGTGCTCGTAACCGACCGCGTAGGCGGCCTGTGCCACCCGCGATCCGGACTCCAGTAGCGTCCACGCGCGCCGCATGCGCAACTCCAGCAGGAATCGATGGGGTGGGGCGCCGAACAGTTCGCGAAAGCCCTGTTTGAACTTGCACTCGTTCATGCCCACGGTGGTGCTGAGATACGCAATTGTCAATGCACGGTCCATGTGGCTTCGCATCAGGTCGCGGGCGCGCTGGAGCTTGTCGATGTCGTCGGCGCCGAGATGCGTGGATGACGGCGCGGCGGACGCGCCGGTCGGCATGAGCGGGCGCAGATACTCGGCCGCGAGGGTCAGCGCGGCGATGTGCCGATCCAGCGGCGTCGCTTCGGAGGCGAGCAGGGGGCGCAGCAAGGCGCGACACCAGGGCGGCGTCGCGTGCTCGCCGAGGATGCGCACGCCCGAACGGCGGGCCAGACGCGCCACAGCCGCCTCTCCAAGGTAGCGCGACAGCGCCGTTCCGGTGAGCACCAGGCGCAGTTGGCGTACCGCTCCGTCCGCATTGAAACGCCGCTCGCCGCGACTCTCGTTGAAAGCGGTAAGTGTTGTATGCCCGGCCCGGAAGCGCAGGCGGGTTCCTTCCCGCGCCACGAAGCCGGACTCACCCGCCAGACCCAGGGTGATGACCAGTGTCGGACTGCTGCCCGCCTGGACGGTCTCTTCGGCCAGTTCGCGCGTGGGGCGGTAGTGCGAGTGCACCACGGTCAGCCCATCGTCGAGCGCGGTTCGCTCGATCCAGCAATCGCCGAAGCGGTCGGGCAACGCCACGTGCGTTGCGTTTGCCCCCTGGACCGCGGGCCCGGCCGCACCCGTCGCGCGTACGAAATCAGTCATGGCGCCACGCCTCGCTCCCGTTTGCATACGAATCCCTCCCGAACGCAATCGATTTTATATGAGAACGATTCGCATTGACGAATACCATGAGGTCCACATGAACTCGAGGAGGACAAGCGATGCCCACGATTTCCAGCCGCGCGGCCGGGTTGCTGGCGCTGATTGGCGCAGCCCTGCCGGCCGCAGCACAGCAGGCGCAAGTACAGGCGCTGCCCGCCGTCACGGTCACGGCGAACAAGCAATCCCAGGTGTTGGAACATGTGCCGGCCAGCGTTTCGGCCTTTGACGGTGAGGATCTGCAAGCTGCCGGCGTTGATAGCCTAGAAGGGGTGGCGCGGATGACACCCGGCTTCACCTTCCAGGCGTCGGGGCAGTCGGGCTTGCAGCCGCCGGTCATGCGCGGCCTGACGGCCAACGTCATCGGGTTCTCGTCCTCGGTCGCGCTGGTGGTCGATGGCGTGCCGACCCTGCGCGGGCAGGGTTTCGACGACAACCTGCTGGGCATTGAGCGAGTGGAGGTGCTGCGGGGGCCGCAGTCAACGCTGTATGGACGCAACGCCGAGGCTGGTGCGGTCAGCATCGTCACACGCCAGCCGGGGAACGATCCCTACGCCGTCGTTTCGGCGGAGCTCGGCAGCCGCGACAAGCGTGCGCTGCGCTTCGATGCGAGCCATGCGCTAGTGAAGGACACCCTCTACCTCGGGGGGGCTGGCGAGTTCTTCGCCCAGGACGGCTTCGTCGACAACGCCTTCAAGGGCGGCAAGGAGGACGACCGCGAACGCCGCAATGGCAGGTTGGCGCTGCGCTGGACGCCCGGCGATCGAACCGATGCCACGCTGCGCTATGCCCAACGGGACTATCGCGACGCGGGCTCGCTGTGGGGGGCAGTCAGCGCGCCGCGCGCCACGGTGCGCTCCGGCACCGACAGTTGGAACGACTCGACCGCGCGCACCGTGTCGCTCGACATCGCGCACGAACTGGCCCCCGAGTTGAAGCTGCGCTCGATCACCGCCAACAGCGAATTCACCGACCGCATCAAGCAGGACATCGACTTCATGCCGGCGGACATGCTGCATGTGAGCCGCGACCACCACTTCCGCACCTTGTCGCAGGAATTCCGGCTGGAGGGCAGGGTGGGCCCGGCGCAGTGGCTGGCGGGATTCTACGCGGACCGCGACGATCATGACCTGAGTTTCGGGCAGAAGATTCCGCTGGGTTCGACAACGACCTCGGCCACGCAAAAGGGCCACTCGGCGGCGCTGTTCACCCACTGGATCGTCCCGCTGGCGGATCGGTGGACGGTCACGGCGGGTGCCCGCATCGAGCGCAACGAGGTGCGCTTCGCCCTGGCCGGGGAGCGCGAACAGTCGCGCGCATGGACCCGCTTCTCGCCGAAGGTGGCGCTGCAGTACCAATGGCGGCAGGACGCACAGGTCTATGCCAGCGTCGCCGACGGCTTTCGTGCCGGCGGTTTCAATGCCTTTGCGCCCGAGGCCTACCGGCGCTACCAACCGGAACGGGTGCGCTCCTTCGAGCTTGGCGTCAAGGGGCGGCTCCTGGCGCGGCGCCTGCGCTACGGCGTCGCGGCCTACGTCATGGACGTGCGTGACATGCAGGTCCAGCAGATCGGCCTGCCCGGCCAGATGTTCCTCACCAATGCGGCGTCGGCGCGTCCGGTGGGCATCGATGCCGAGCTGCAGTACCTGCTCGGTTCGGGCTGGCAGCTCCAGGCCGCGCTGGGGCTGAATCGCACCCGTTTCCGCGAGTTCCGGGATGGCGCCAACGACTACAAGGGTAAGCACAACCCGCTCGCACCGGATATCACCGGCCACCTCGGGGTGCGCTACGACGCCCCGCAAGGCTGGTATGCCCAGGCCCATCTGAGTGGCGCCAGCAAGGTCTATCTCGACGCCGCCAACACCTATGGGCGGGCGGGCTACGGCGTCGTCAACCTGCTGGCGGGCTACACCTTCGGGCGCACCGAGCTGTCCGCCTACGTCCATAACGCCACGAACAAGCAGTACGACACCGTCGGATTCCTCAACGGCGTGGCCACCATCTACAGCCCGCCGCGCGAGCTGGGCGTGCGGCTGACCTGGCGCATGTAAACGGAGCAATGCACATGAATCCTGAAAAACAGCACCCCCTGCAACGCTACTGGGCGCTGGCGGCCGCGCCCATCCAGGCCGAGGCACTGAGCGCAGCCCTGGCGCTGGGTATCTTCGAGTCCATGGTCGAGCCTCGAACGCCCGACGAGCTCGCCGCCCAGCTCGACCTGGATTCCCGGAACACCGCCCATCTGCTCGAACTGCTCTGGGGCATGGGCCTGCTGGACCGATCTGCGCGCCCCGCCGTGGACCACATCGGGGGATCGGAGACCGTGTACGACCTCGCGGAAGTCGGACGCGCTTACTTCCTGGCCGCCTCTCCCACCTGGTCCGGCGACGCCTGGCGCTACCGTGAGGCCCGGCTCAGGCAGGCCGCCGGTCTGTTGCGCGATCAGGTGCGACAGCGGGTGCAGGCCGAAGGCGGGCAGGCCCTCGAACGCATGGCCGAGCAGTGGGCCGCGGCCGCGCGCAGGCAACTGGCCCAGGACCAGCATGCGGCCACCGTGCCGGCTGCGCTGGAGATCGTGTCGCGCGTACCGGAGTTCGCGGCGGCGACGAAGCTGCTCGACCTGGGCGGAGGCCCTGGCTGGGTGGCGATCGAGCTGGCGCGGCGACAGGGCGGGCTTTCCGGCGTGGTTTTCGATTTCCCCGAAGCCGTGGCTGTCGCGGCTGAGAACATCGCCGCCGTAGGCCTCGCAGACCGGCTCTCCGTGCTCGGCGGCGACCTGGCGGCCGACGCGATCGGCAGTGTGGGCGGCAGCGACTACGACCTCGTCTGGTGTTCCTCGGTGCTGCACTTCGTGCCGGATACCGAGGCGGTTCTGCGCAAGATCCTGGCTGCGCTGCGGCCGGGCGGCGCATTGATCTGCGCGCACGCCGAGATTGGCGACGAGCCGGCCGCAGCCGCCGAGGTGTTGCAGTATTACCTGCCGATGCTGATGCAGGGACGCCACGTCGGCCACCGGGGTGACATGGCGGCGGCGCTGCGGCGCATCGGTTTCTGCCGCATCGAGACCTTTGCATCGGCCCTGTTTCCGATGGCGCCGCTGCAGGTCGTCGTTGCGAGGAAGGCGGCATGAGCGCGGCCCTTTCCCACGTGCGCGTGCGCCACGTGCTGTTCGGCTGGATCAACTTCGCGCTGACGGCACCGGCCATCTATCTCTGGCTGGGACTGCCGCTCGTCATGCGGCAGCAGGGCTGGTCGGGCGCGGAGATCGGGCTCTTCCAACTGGCCGGCCTGCCGGCCGTGTTCAAACTGTTCCTGGCCTTGCCAATCGAACGTTGGCGGGCGGGACGCCGTCCCTACCGGCGCTGGGCGTGGCTCACCGGCGGCAGCTACCTCCTGGCCCTGCTGTCCCTGGCCGCGCTGGGGGCGGATGCCCACAAAGGCATCCTCTTCGCGCTGACGCTGCTGGCCGCCCTGTGCGCCACCTGGGCGGATATCCCGGTCAATGCGCTGGCGATCAAGCTGTTTCCCGCCGAGGAGCGCCCCCGCGCCGGCGGGGTGCGCTCGGCCGCCACGTTCGCGGGCGCGGTCGTCGGCGGTGGCGCGATGCTGCTGTTGCAGCAGGCGCTTGGCTGGGCGGCGCCCTTCCTGCTGCTGGGGGGCTGCCTGCTCGTGGCCTTGTGGTTGCTTGGATGTATCGAGGACGATGGCAGTGGTTCCGGCATCCACCGCTCGACGCCGCTCGCCGTGTGGCGCGGCTTCTTCCGACAGGCCGGGGCGGGGATCTGGACAGTCGTGCTGCTCGGCTACTTTCCCTTCGTCGCCGCCGCGTGGGTCTATCTCAAGCCGCTGCTGCTCGATCGCGGCTTTCCGGCTAGCGAGGTCGCCTGGATCGCTGGTGTCGGCGGCGGCGCCCTTGGGGCGCTGGCCAGTTTCGCTGCCGGACTTGTGCCGCGCGTGCTCATCCTCCGGGTACTGCCGCTCTCCGCTGGCGCGAATGTGCTTGCTCTACTACTGCTGGCTGCCGCTGCCGGGTACGGGACGCAAGCCGGGCTGGTCGCCGCCGCCGCAGTCCTCGCGGTCGCCATGGGCGTGGCTTCCGCACTCGCCTTCGCGCTGATGATGGAATTCGCGCGCGATGACTGGCGGGCCGCCGACTACGGCCTGCAGGCCAGCCTGTTTACGTTCGGCCGGATCGCTGTCGCGCCGCCAGCCGGGCTGTTGCTCGACCGCCTCGGCTACCCCGGCATGCTGGCGGCGCTTGCCGTTGCGGCGCTGGCGGTTGCGTTGCTGATATCCGCCAACAGGCAATTTGAATAGCATATACTCCGGCGGTCATGGCATGCATCGGTGCGCCATAAACTGAGAGTTTCGGGGAACATGCGAATTACCTTGTTGCGCCATGGCAAGCCCGCTTATGAACTCAAGGATACAAGGGCGCGCGAGGCGAGCGGCGACGCGGCTGGTGGAGTTGGCCGAGCAGTATGGAAACGTCCTGCTCGTTGGCCATGGGTTCATCAATCACTTCATCGCCCAGGAGCTTCGAAAGCTCGGTTGGCATGGCCCGTCGAAGCCGGGCAGGGGGTTTTGGGCGTACGGGGTGTACGAACGAGCGACAAGCTGAAACGGCTTCGCCCCGGGGCGAGGTCGGCGTCTATGCGCTTCCTTGATCGTGTATGAGCACCCGGGATCGCCTACGATCATGCAGGCGACCTCGGCCCAATCAAGCCCCGGCTCCACGAGCCGCGACGGGGACGCGCCATTACGTCGCTTGGCTCTCCATGGAGGAGGTCGAGGCGTTCCGTGAGCGCATTCGGAGAAGTCTTGCGAAGTGGTCGTGAATGGATCTGTTTGTCGAAACTACGGACGAGCCTAACCTCCGGATATCGACTGGAACGTGCGCAATGGCCGCGCCCGTACAGTGCACCGCAGCATTCTCCCCTTGAACCTTGCCTGCCATGACCATCGACCGCATTCCACAACTTCTCGAAGACATCCGCCTGCTTGATCAGGAGCGCTTCGAACTCGTGCAGGTACTGCGTGAGATCATTCTCGCCTTGGGGCCGTCAGTGTCCGAAGAGGTGAAGTACGGCGGCATCCTATTCTCCGTCGGCAAGCCGTTCTGCGGGATCTTCTCTTACGCAAAGCACGTCTCGCTTGAATTCGGCGCGGGTGCGTCGCTTGAAGACTCGTTCGGGGTGCTTGAGGGCACGGGCAAGCTGCGGCGCCACATCAAGCTGTCGTCGGTTCGGGATATCGCGGCAAAGCATGTGCGCGACTATCTCCTGCTGGCGTTCAGCGCAGCCTCGGAACCGTGAGACGCCAAGTCGTGATCCAGATTGTGCCGGGGGCGACCGGCAGGTGGAGGAGGAGGTGCACAGTCTGGTCAGCCCTGTCCGCAAGTCATGACCACGACGCTGCCTTGCTTGTGTCCGGTATCGACTCGTGCATGCGCTTCGGGCAACGCTTCGAAGGCGAAAACGCTGTCGAGTAGCGGGGCGAACTGCCCACCGGCCCCGCCGCACCGATCACGAGGATGTGTTCGTCCGCGGACAGCCTGGCCCGGCAGCGGAAGCTGCGTGCTGCCGTGCCGCCGAAGCTGAGCGCAGCGGCGGTCTCGATCGGCATGGGCGCAGGTCGAACCGCGATCGCAGCCCGCTCGGGAATGGCCGCATACTCGGCATGCCCACCCATGCGCAGGCCGCTCAGTGCGATGACCGGGTCACCGATCTTGAAGCGTGTCGTTCGGCTGCCCAGCGCGACTACGATGCCGGTCAACTCCGCTCCCAGCACCGGGCGCCGCAGGCGGCTAAGCCCGAACGCAAGGCGACCGGCCAGCCGCAAACCGGAAGGAAAGTCCATCGCCCGGATCCGCCGGTCCGCAGAGAAGACGGTAGTCGCCTGCACCCGGATCAGCACCTCGTTTGCGCCGGGCTTCGGCACCGGTACGCTTTTCATAGTGAGCACATCCGTACCACCATAGGCCTTTAGCGAGCGTCTGTAGTGTCCGCCGAGGGTGAGCTCGGCCCTCATTCGCTTACCTGCACGGGAAGGCGGTGCCAGGTGGTGCCGGCTGCGCCGTCCTCGATGCCCACGCCGAGCGCGATCAATTCATGGCGCAGGGCATCGGCCCGCGTGAAGTCGCGCGCTGCCCGGGCGTCGCTGCGGGCAGCAATCAGGGCTTCGATGCGCTCCACGCCGGGCGCATCGTCCGTTTCCACAGAGTGCTGCCGCCATTGGCCGGGGGACTGCTGGAGCAGGCCGAGCAGGTCCGCACCATCGCGCAGCGTCTCCAGCAACTGTTCTTGTTCCGCGAGGTCGGTGCATTTGCGCAGGGCCGCAGCCGTTTCGTGCAGGCGGGCAAGCGCGAGCGGGGTGTTGAGGTCATCGGCCAGCGCGGCCTCGATGTCCTGGGCGTCGGCGCCGTGGGGTCGTCGCGGCCGATCATCGTAAGGCAACAGGCTGCCATAGAGGCGGTCGAGCGCAGCGCGGGCCTGATCCAGCGCGCCCAGGGAGAAGTCGAGCGGCTTGCGGTAGTGCCCTGCCAGCAGGGCGTAGCGGATGACTTCGCCCGGATAGTGCTGCAGCAGGTCGCGCACGGTGCGGAAGTTGCCCAAGGACTTCGACATCTTCTCGCCGTCGACGGTGACGTAGCCGTTGTGGACCCAGTAGCGGCAGTACTCGCCGCCATAGGCGCCTTCGCCCTGCGCGATCTCGTTCTCGTGATGCGGGAAGATCAGATCCTGGCCACCGCCGTGGATGTCGATCGAGCGCCCGAGGTGGGTGTGGATCATCGCGGTGCATTCGATGTGCCAGCCCGGACGACCAAACCCCCAGGGGCTGTCCCAACCCGGTTGCGAGTCCGTCGAAGGCTTCCACAGGACGAAGTCCGCCGGGTCGCGCTTGTAGGGTGCGACTTCCACGCGGGCCCCGGCAATCATCTCGTCGCGCCGGCGACCGGAGAGCTTGCCGTAGTCGGCAAGCGATGGCACATGGAAGAGCACATGCCCATCGGCCACATACGCATGACCGCGCTCGATCAGCTGCTGCGCCAGCATGATCATCTGCGGCACGTGATCCGTGGCCCAGGGCTCGACGCCGGGCGGCAGCGCATTGAGGGCGGCCATGTCCTCGCGGTAGGCGGCGGCAAAGCGCTCGGCCAGCACGCGGATCGGCTCGCCCGCGGCCTGCGCAGCAGCGTTGATCTTGTCGTCGATGTCGGTGATGTTGCGGGCGTATACGACCTGCGGGTAATGCCGCGAGAGCAAGCGGTAGAGCACGTCGAACACCACCACCGGCCGGGCATTGCCGATGTGGACGAAGTTGTAGACCGTGGGGCCGCAAACGTACATCGTGACGCGTTGCGGATCGTGCGGCGCGAAGATTTCCTTCTGGCCGCGCAAGGTGTTGTGCAGACGAATCGTCGCCGGCCGGTTCCGGCCAGGTCCCGGTGCCGCTGCGGTCTGCGAGCCGATGCTTGCACTGTGCGTGCTGTCCTCGGGATTCCGGGTCATTGGACGCCTCCGTCTCGATGGGGCGGAGCGCTCAGGACGACGAGGCGCTCGTTGTCGATCCGGTGGTAGAAGCAACTGCGGCGGCCGGTATGACAGGCTCCGTCAAGCTGGTCGACCAGAAGCAGGACGGCGTCGCCGTCGCAGTCCAGGCGGACCTCCTTGACTGTCTGCGAGCACCCCGAGGTTTCGCCCTTTCTCCACAGGGCCTTGCGCGAGCGCGACCAGTAACAGGCGCGTCCCGTCGCCAGGGTCTCTTCCAGTGCTGCGCGATTCATCCAGGCCAGCATCAACACTTCGCCGGTGTCGAACTGCTGCGTGACGGCGGCAATGAGACCGTCCCGATCGAATGGCAGGGTGGCAAGCGCGGCATCGGTGGCGACTGTCGTCCCGGCCGGCGCTGATTCCAGGTTCTTGAACATATGGCAAAGAGGGAATGTACAAATGCAATGTTATAACATTGCATTTGTACATTCCAGCTCGCCCCCCTAGAATTGCGCGCATGAACATCATGTGTCACGGCGCAGCCAACAAGAGCGAGGATCCTCTGGACCGCGCAGCAGCCCACTGCGCGGCGCGCGGCGCGCGGTTGACACCGATACGGCGCGACGTCCTGGATCTACTCCTGCGGCACGAGAATGGCCTGAAGGCCTATGACCTGCTCGCCCAGATCAAGCAACTGCGCAGCAACGCAACCCCGCCGACGGTTTATCGGGCACTGGATTTTCTGATCGAACAGGGGTTGGTCCACAAGATCGGACGCATCAACCAGTTCGTGGCCTGCCGCCACGAATCGCATGATCTACCCGGTCTGTTTCTGGTCTGCCCGCACTGCGGGAAAGTGAGCGAGCTTCACGATTCGGCCCTCATGCAATCCTTGCTGCGCAGCATTGCCCGAGCCGGACACGCGCTCGACTGCCAGGAGGTCGAGGTTTCCTCGACCTGCCCGGATTGCCGTGCCACTGGTCCAAGTACCCAGGGTAGTGATTTCAATGTGAAGTGAAGGTGCGAATGTTTGGAGGCTCGTGGCTGAGGACGAGCGATGGCAGCTGTGCGCATACCGATTGGCGCGATCCAGCAGCGCCTACCGATAGACGGGATGGCGACGACACAAGGCCACCACCTGCTCCCGAATCCTCCCTGCCACCTGCTCGCTGCTGCCGACCTCCAACGCATCGAGCACGTCGCACAGCCAGCCGGCCAGGTCCTCGCATTTCGCCGCACCGAATCCGCGCGTGGTCACGGCGGGTGTGCCGATGCGCAGCCCTGAGGTCACGAAGGGTGAGCGCGGGTCGTTGGGCACCGAGTTCTTGTTGGCGGTGATGTACGCGGCGCTGAGTGCGGCGTCCGCTTCCTTGCCGGTATAGGGCTTGTTTGAGAGGTCGATCAGCATCAGATGGTTGTCGGTGCCGCCGGACACGATGCGGTAGCCGCGGCGCTGGAGCACGGCGGCCATGGCACGAGCATTGACGACCACCTGCCGCTGGTAGGACTTGAACGCCGGAGACAGGGCTTCCTTGAAGGCCACCGCCTTGGCGGCGATCACGTGCATCAGCGGGCCGCCCTGGATGCCGGGGAACACGGCGGTGTCGAGCTTCCTGTAAAAACCATCATCCTGGCACTTGGCCAGGATGATGCCGCCGCGCGGGCCGCGCAGCGTCTTGTGGGTCGTGCTGGTGACCACATGGGCATGCGGCAGCGGGTCCGGATATTCGCCGGCCGCGACCAGACCGGCCACGTGGGCCATGTCCACCCAGAAGATGGCGCCCACCTTGTCGGCAATGGCGCGCATGCGCGCCCAGTCCTTGTAACGGGAGTAGGCGGAGAAGCCGCCGATGAGCATCCTGGGCCGGGTCTCCAGCGCAAGGCGCTCCATCTCGTCGTAGTCGATCAGTCCCGTTTCCGGATCGAGACCATAGGGCACGATCCTGTAGTGACGGCCGGAGAAGTTGGACGGATTGCCGTGGGTCAGGTGGCCACCCTGGGCCAGGTTCATGCCCATCACGGTGTCGCCGGGATGGGTCAGCGCCAGGAAGACCGCGGCATTGGCCTGCGCGCCGGCATGAGGCTGCACGTTGGCGTAGTCGCAGTCGAACAGGGCCTTGGCCCGCTCGATGGCCAGGCGCTCGGCCACATCCACGTGCTCGCAACCGCTGTAGTAGCGCTTGCCCGGATAGCCCTCGGCATACTTGTTGGTGAACACGGTGTTCTGGATGGCCATCACCAGCGGACTGGCGTAGTTCTCGGAGGCGATCAGCTCAGCGTGGTCTTCCTGCCGGCGTTCCTCGCGCAGCACGGCTGCGGCCAACTCGGGATCAAAATCGGAGAGCGTCAGGGATGGGTCATACATGGGTGGGTCGTCCTGTGGTCTGGAATGCTCGGGTTCGATACGGGTGGGGGCGTCGATGCCCAGCTTCATGCCGCTGCTTCCTGCGGCGTCGTTTCGACGGGCGCTGCAGGGCCGTCCGATGCGGCCGGCGACAGCAGGTGGGCGAGGCGCGCCACGATGTCGTCGATCTGCGCTTCGTCACACACCAGCGGGGGCAGCAGCCGGATGGTGTTGCCGCGGGTCACCGTGATGAGCAAGCGCTGTTCGGCCAGGGCGCGCCCGACCAGCTCAGTGCAGGGCCTGTTCAGTTCGATCCCCGCCATCAGGCCCTGGCCACGGATGGCGACCACGTCGGGGTGGCTGCCCAGTGCCCGCTGCAGGCCGTCGAGCAGGCGCGCACCGAGCAGGGCGGCCCGCTCAGGCAGATTCTCGCGCGTCATGATGTCGAGCACCGAGCACGCGACCCGGCAAGCGAGCGGGTTGCCGCCAAATGTCGAGCCGTGCTGCCCGGGTGAGAACAGGTCGGCGGCTTGCCCCCGCGCCAGGCAGGCGCCGATCGGAAAACCGTTGCCCAGCGCCTTTGCCAGCGTGACGACATCGGGCGTGATGCCCGCATGCTGGTGGCCGAACCAGGCGCCGGTCCGGCCCATGCCGGCCTGGATTTCGTCGACCATCAGCAGCCAGTCGTGTTGGTCGCACAGGACACGCAGTCCGCGCAGGTAATCGGCTGCGGCAACCCGGATTCCCCCTTCGCCCTGCACCGGCTCGACGAGCACCGCCACGATGTCGGGCCACTGCGCGGCAGCCTGGCGCACCGCGTCGAGATCGTTGTAGGGCACGCGCACGAAGCCCGGCATCAGTGGCTCGAAGCCGTGTTGTTTCGCGGGGTTGCCGGTTGCCGAGAGCGTTGCGAGGGTGCGACCGTGAAAGCCGTTCTCCATCACGAGGATCTGGGGTTGCGCCACCTGCTTGCGATGGCCATGCAGACGCGCCAGCTTGAGCGCCGCTTCGTTGGCTTCTGCCCCCGAGTTGCAGAAGAAAGCCTTCTGCATGCCGGTCAATGCGCACAGGCGCGCGCCCAGCCGCTCCTGCCAGTCGATGCGAAAGACGTTGGAGGTGTGCAGCAGCAGCCCGGCCTGCTCGCTGATGGCGGCGGCGATCTCGGGGTGGGCGTGGCCCAGGCTGGTGACCGCGATGCCGGCAATGGCATCGAGGTACTCGAAGCCTTGTGCATCCCACAGGCGTGCGCCGGAGCCGCGGACGAAGGAAACGGGTTGACGGGCATAGGCCCGCATCAGGTGCGACGCGTGGTATTGCATGATTGCTGCCTCAGGTAGGTGTCTTGGATAACGTGGGATGGGCTGGAGCAAGTCGAACCGAAGTGGCACGGAGAGCGTTTCGCCGTCATGGCTGGCTGCAGGGCGGTTCCGATTCGACGCCGTCGAGCCAGCGGGAGAACGCCGCCCGCGCAGCCTGCGGTAGCCGTGTGTGCAGGGCGCATGCCTGGGTGCGCAGTGCACGCGGGTCGATTCCCGCCTGGGCCAGTTCGCAGGCATGTCCGACCAGCCAGCGTTCGATCTGGCGCGGGTCTGCCTCCAGGTGACATTGCAGCCCGAGCACATGGCGCCCGACCGAAAAGGCCTGGTTGGGGCACACCTCCGTCCCTGCCAGCCGCAGCGCGCCGGGTGGAATGTCGAACTGATCACCATGCCAGTGCAGGACCGGCACGTTGCCCAGCGCGACCAGCGGCGAGGCTTGACCTTCCGGTGTCAGCGTCAGTGGCGCAAAGCCGATCTCCTTGACACCCATGGGGGCCACCCTGGCGCCGAGCGCGCGCGCGATGAGTTGCGCGCCCAGGCAGATCCCCAGCAGTGGGCGATGGCCGTCCAGCCGCCGACGCACCAAGGCCAACTCATCCACGATGAATGGATAGGCCTCGTCGTCAAAGGCGCCGATGGGGCCACCGAGCACCACCAGCAGGTCAGCAGCATCGACAGCGCGGGTGTTCAACGCATCTCGAGTCGCATCGACATACTCGATCGTGTAGCCGCGCGCTTGCAGCAGGGGTTCCAGCGTTCCCAGGTCTTCGAAATCCAGATGGCGAATGGCGATGGCGGTCTTCATGATCGGGGCTCCTGTGTTTGGGGGTTCGCTGGCCAATAGTGGCTGTCGGGCAAGGGGCGGGCGCCGAAGAGGGCCTGGCCGACACGCACCACGGTGGCACCTTCCTCGATGGCGATCTCGAAGTCGCCGGACATGCCCATGGACAGCTCATCCAGGCCAATACCTGCGGCGGCACTCTGGCGCAGTCGGTCCCGCAGCGTGCGAAGCAGGATGAAGCACTGCCGTACCCGTTCGGCCTCACTGGAGAACAGTGCGAGCGTCATCAGGCCGCGCACGCGAAGGGCAGAGAAGGCCGGCAGGGCGCGCACGAAGCCTGGGACATCCTCGGGTGCCAGGCCATACTTGCTGGCCTCGCCCGAAGTGTTGACCTGCACGAACACGTCCAGCGAGCGTCCCTCGACCTGCAGGCGGCGTTCCAGTGCCTCGGCCACGCGCAGGCTGTCCAGCGCCTGGAACTCGTCGGCGAAGCGCGCCACCATCCGCGCCTTGTTGGTCTGCAGGTGGCCGATGATCGACCAGCGCAGCCCGCCGAGATCCTGCGTGGCTTCCCATTTGCGATGGGCCTCCTGCACCTTGTTCTCGCCCAGCATCCGGCAACCGGCCGCGTAGGCCATGCGAACACTGGCCTCGGGCTTGGTCTTGCTCACCGGGAGCAGGCGCACGTCCGCCGGATCGCGGCCCGCGCGACGGCAGGCGGCGTCGATGCGTGCCCGCACGGCGGCCAGCTTGTGGCGGAAGTCCTCCACGGTGAGGGCCTCGGGATAACGTCCATGCGGGTCGTGATCACACAGGGCATCGACAGAGGGGCTCATCAGCTCACCCCCTTGTTTACGGGGGCAGACGCCATTACCTGCCTTGGCGCTCGTTGGGGCAGGCGGCCGTTGAGCACCGCATGCGCCACCAGCCCGATCACCAGGCCCCAGAACGCACCGCCGATGCCCAGCAAGCTGATGTTGGCGGCTGCGGCCAGAAAGGTGATCAGCGAGGCCTCGCGCGCCTGTGCGTCGGCCATGGCGCTGGCCAGGCTGCCGCCGATGGCGCCCAGCAGCGCCAGGCCGGCCAGCGTGGTGATGAAGGTCGCCGGAAAGGCCATGAAGAGGGCGGCCAAGGTCACGCCGAACACCCCGACGAGGATGTAGAAGACCCCCGCGGCGATGCCGGCGATCCAGCGCCTGGACGGGTCTTCGTGCGCTTCCCGGCCGGTGCAGATCGCGGCCGTGATGGCGGCGATGTTGAACGCATGGGAGCCGAACGGTGCCATGAGCAGCGAACCGAGCCCGGTGACGGTCACGATGGGGTTCGCACTGGTCTTGAAGCCGTCGTTGCGCAGCACCAGCATGCCCGGCATGTACTGGCCGGTCAGCGTGATCAGGAACAGCGGCAGTGCAACGCTCAAGGTGGCGTTGAGCGAGAACGCCGGCATGGTGAAAACCGGCGCGGCGAGTTGCAATGCCAGCCCCGACAGATCGACGCGATCCTCGATGAGCAGGAAGGCCAGCCCCAGCACCAGGATGCCTACCACGGCATAGCGTGCGGTGAAGCGCTTGAGCACCAGATACGCCATGATCAACAAGCCCGCCAGAACGGGGTCGATGCTCATGCCACCGAAGGCGCCGATGCCGAACTGCAGCAGGATGCCGGCCAGCAATCCGGCGGCAATGCCCGGTGGGATCAGCCGGATGGCTTTCTCGAAGTACCCGGACAACCCCAATGCCACGAAGGCCGCCGCCGAGAGCAGGTAGGCACCGATCGCCTCGGCATAGGGCGTGGTCGCAAGTGCGGTGATGAGGAACGCGGCGGCCGGCGTGGACCACGCGGTAATGATCGGCTCGCGTGCCGTCCAACTCAGGACTATCCCGGTGACGCCCACGCCGATCGAGATCGACCACACCCAGGAGGCTGTCAGCTCCGGGCTGAGGCCGGCCACTTTCGCGGCCTGGAAGACGAGGATGAAGGTGCCGCCGTAGTTGACGATGACCGAGACCAGCCCGGCCACCAGGGGGTGGGCGAGATCGCTCGGACAGATGGGGGAAGGTGAGGTGGATGACGACATGGCGGGCTTGGGGCTCCAGGAGAGTGGGGGATCGATCTGCTCCGAAAGCAGCTTTTTAAGCCTAAAATGGCCCGTTGTTCCCCACCACTTTCGTTAAGCGATACCGGCCAATTGTTCAAGCACGCTCAACTCGAATCGGTCAAAGCCTGGATTGGAGACCCCGCCCATGGCGCCTTGCCGCTGCATGCCCGCATTCAGCGCGCCCTCCGGCAACTGATCCTCGACGGCGCACTCGACGTCGGCAAACCGCTGCCGGCGTCGCGGGCACTGGCCCGGTCGCTAGGCGTTTCGCGCGATACGGTCGAGTCGGCATACAGCCAGCTGCATGCAGAAGGCTTCATCGAACGGCGCGTGGGGAGCGGCAGCTTCGTGTCCGAGCGGGCGCAGGCCTCGTCAAGGTGCGGCACCGCGCGGCGCCCCGGGCCCCAGCGCGAGTCGGTGCGTCTGAGTCAGCGTGGTACATCGATCCTTCAGGGCGGCGGTGTGCGCGACTTTGTTGCGCCAAGGCCGTTCGCCCCCGGGGTGCCGGAGACGCGCAGCTTTCCGCTGCGAACCTGGGAGCGCCTGGAACGCCAGGTGTTGAAGGACTATGGCACCCAGGCCTTGCGACACAGCCCACCCCAAGGCGTGGAGCCGTTGCGACGCGCCATCGCGGACTACGTCAATCTTGAGCGGGGGGCGCGCGCCACGCCCGAGCGTGTGCTGGTGCTGACCAGCTCGCAACAGGCGTTGGCCCTGTGCGCAACCGTATTGCTCGACGCGGGCGACCGCATCTTCATCGAAGACCCCGTCTACCACGGTGCCCGCAAGGCGTTCGATGCCGCCGGGCTGGCGTGTGTCCCCGTGCCGCTCGACGACCAGGGCATGCAGGTGGCGCGCCTGCACGATGCGGCGAGCCCAGCCAGGGCGGTCTTCCTGACGCCCTCGCATCAGTTCCCGACCGGCGCGACGCTGGCGCTGGATCGGCGGCTCGCGGTGATCGAATGGGCGCGGCAGAACCAGGCCTGGATCATCGAGGACGACTACGACAGCGAGTTCCACTACGCCGGCAAGCCCACGGCCTGCGTGCAGGGACTCGATCCGTACGATCGGACGATCTACATCGGCACCTTCACCAAGTCGCTGTTTCCCGGCCTGCGCATCGGTTACGTGGTCTTGCCGCCCCAACTCGTGGCGCCCATGACGGTGGCGCGGACCTTGCTGGACGGGCACAGCGCATCCATCCCGCAGCTGACGCTGGCACGCTTCATCGAAGGCGGGCATTTCGGCGCCTATGTGCGCGCGATGCGTGGCGTCTATGCCGACCGGCTCGACGTGCTGGCAGGGCTCGTGCGCGCGCATCTGGCCGACTCCGTCGAACCGAGGGTGCCGGCAGGCGGAATGCAGATGCCCTGTGTCTTCACCCGCGACATCTCCGAGCGCGCGGTCATCGATGCCGCGGCTCGGGCGGGAATCGATCTCCTGGGGCTGACGGCGCTGCATGCCTCAACCAGGCACAGGGCCGGTTTCCTGATGGGGTTCGCGGCTTACACGCCGGACGAGATGGACATCGCCGTCAATGCACTTGCCGGGGTGCTCCGCGCGTTGGCGTGCCGATAGCGGCATTTGTCGTCGCATTGCGCGCGTCGTTCTGCCGGCGGTGATCCCTGCTCAGCCGATCATTCTGGTCGGGTCGACCCAACGGTCGAAGTCGTCCGCGGAGAGGTAGCCCAGCGCCAGCGCCGCTTCGCGCAGGCTGCTGCCCTCCTTGTGGGCTTTCTTGGCGATCTGGGCGGCCTTGTCGTAGCCGATGTGGGGATTGAGTGCGGTGACCAGCATCAGCGAGCGCTCCACCAGTTCGGTGATGCGCGCACGGTTCGCTTCGATGCCGACGGCGCAGTGGTCATTGAAGCTGTTCATGCCGTCGGCGAGCAGGCGCACGCTTTGCAGGAAGTTGTGGATGACCATCGGACGGAAGACATTCAACTCGAAGTTGCCCGAGGCGCCGCCGATGTTGATGGCGACGTCGTTACCCATGACCTGCGCAGCGAGCATCGTGACGGCTTCGCTCTGCGTCGGGTTGACCTTGCCTGGCATGATCGACGAGCCGGGCTCGTTCTCTGGGATGGCGATCTCGCCGAGGCCGCTGCGCGGGCCGCTGGCCAACCAGCGCACATCGTTGGCGATCTTCATGAGGCTGGCGGCGAGGGTCTTGAGGGCGCCGTGGGCGTGCACCAGCGCATCGCAGCTTGCCAGGGCCTCGAACTTGCTGGGTGCGGTGACGAAGGCATGGCCGGACAGGCGGGTGATTTCTCTGGCAACGGCCTCGGCGTAGCCTTTCGGCGCGTTCAGCCCGGTTCCCACCGCAGTCCCGCCCAGGGCGAGTTCGCTCAGGTGCGGAAGCGCTGCGCGCAGGTGGCGTTCTCCATGCGCCAGTTGAGCGGCCCAGCCGGAGATTTCCTGGCCAAGGGTGAGTGGGGTGGCGTCCTGGAGATGGGTGCGACCGATCTTGACGACGTCGGCGAAGGCATGGGACTTCGCCTCCAGTGTGGTGTGCAGCCTGGACAACGCGGGCAGCAGCTTCAGGCTGATGGCAAGGGTAGCGGCGACGTGCATGGCGGTCGGAAAGACATCGTTGCTCGACTGGCTGCGGTTGACATCGTCGTTGGGGTGGACGAGGCGCTTCTCGCCGCGCTCGCCCCCCAGCAGTTCGCTGGCGCGGTTGGCGAGGACTTCGTTGACGTTCATGTTGGTCTGCGTGCCGGAGCCGGTCTGCCAGACCGCCAACGGGAACTCGTCCGGATGCAGGCCGGCGAGCACCTCGTCCGCTGCAGCGATGATGGCCTGCGTCTTGTCGGCCGGCAGCAGGCCGAGGCTGTGGTTGACGTGTGCGGCGGCACGCTTGACCAGGACGAGGGCGTGGATGAGCTCGACTGACTGGCGCTCCGTGGAGATGGCGAAGTTGAGCAGCGAGCGCTGGGTTTGCGCGCCCCAGAGGCGGGCGGCAGGGACGTCAATCGGGCCGAAGCTGTCGTACTCCCGACGTGTGGTCATGGAATGGTGCTCCTCTTGGTGGGGACAACAGGCCATTCGCAAGTGCTGCACTGCTGTACCTCAATGATCGGATGGTGAATGTCCTTGAGGTCTAGCAGGCGGGCCCGGTAGTCTGCTGGCGAGGCTGGAGCGTGGCTGACGACGCTGGCCACCAGTGTCCACGCGCCTTGCCCAACGGACCAGAGATGCAGGTCGACCACGCGCGTGCCGGCGACTGCCTCCAGCCTGTCGCGTACCTGCTCGCGGAGTCCGTTCGGGCCTTCCGCGTCGAGCAGCACTGCGCCCGTCTGGCGAAGCAGGCCATACGCCCAGCGCAGGATCACCAGCGAGGCCACGAGTGCGATCAACGGATCCAGCCACTGCCAGCCCCACATCCAGGCTGCAAGCAGACCTACGATCGCAGCCACCGATGTCACCGCATCGGCGATGACGTGCACCAGTGCAGCCCGGAGGTTGTTGTCCTGGCTGGGGACATGCTCCGACGCGGCATGGTCTGGACCGTGGGCGTGGGTGTGCCGGTGCGAGTCGCACTGGTCGTCGTCATGATGATGGTGCGGGTGTCCATGCGCATGTCCATGTCCATCGGCCAGCAGCCATGCTGAAAGCAGATTGACGGCCAGGCCGGCGACGGCCACCGTCATTGCCTCGACCGCCAACAGCGGTTGCGGATGCAGCAGGCGCTGAATGGACTCCACCACCAGCCACAGGGTGCTTGCACCGAGGAGGAGTGCGCTGGTGTAGGCCGCCAGGTCGCCGATCTTGCCGCTGCCCAGGCTTAGCCGGCGATCGTTGGCATGGCGACGGGCAAGATAGTAGGCGGCTGTTGCCAACCCCAGGGCGAGCGCATGGCCGCCCATGTGGATGCCGTCGGCCAGCAGCGCCATCGATCCGGTGATCCAGCCCCCGATGACCTCGGCCACCATGGTTGCCAGGGTGAGCAGCGTGACCCACAGGGCTCGTGTCTCCGCACGTTGCTTTTCCCCCTGGCCGAAATCGTGCGGATGCCGGGTGCGTTGTTCGGTTTCGCAGGCGGAGGGGCGGATCGGCAGGGGTTCGGTCCTCATGTCACGTTCCTTTGCGCGCCGGCCGGCGCAAGCGCGTCACTGCGTCGCTGTTCCGCGGATGCTTCGCTCCAGCCTAAAGCCCGCCGAGCGTGCGGGCGTTGATCTCACGTTCGGTGTTGAAGATGTAGCGCTGGATGCGCGTCTCCGCGCTTCGGGGCATGGACTCGAAGCGCAGTCCGATGCGCAGCTGTTCCGTTCCGTTGGGTTTTGTCTGGCGGTTGATGTTGCGCACTTCGAGGGCCAGGGAGAGCGGCTCCTGGTCGATCAGGCGCAGCGTACAGCCGGGCACGACTTCGCCGATCGTCAGCGTACGCACGCCGGGTGGCACTAACACTGCGGCACCGTTGCAGCTCAGGTCGATCACGCGTGCCTCGCACCCTGGGCCCTTGCTGCCCGCCGCGGGCGGGAGCGTGATTGCGATGCCGTGCGCAATCGGCACCTGCAGGCGGAAGAACTCCCTGCGTTGCAGGCGCAGGATTTCGGTGGGGATACTGGCGCGCAGCGCCGGGCGGCCGTCGATCGATACCTGTCTGATCCCCTCGACCGAGAACTGCACGCGGATGCGGTTGAGTTGCGAGGTGCACAACAGTTGTGTGGCCTCGAGTGCCCGTGCATGGGTGCTCGGGTTGGGGCTTGCGTCGAGCAGGATGGCGTTCTGCTCGGGCTCGACTGCAAGCACGGTACTGACATACGAGAGACCGCCCCGGATGTGCGCGGACATCAGGCAGCGGTCGTCGATCATCTCCTGCAGGATCTGGATGATCTGCCGGCGTCCGCGCAGAATGTAGCGGTCGAGGCCAGCCGTATCCTGGACGGGTTGGTCCGGGGGGACCTCCTGGTGCTCGGGGCTGTGATCGATGTTCAAATCAGCCCCCGTTCGCGCGCGTTGCGCTCTCTTTCCATGCGCAGGACGTAGCGCTGGATTGCGTCTCCGGCGCTGGCCGACAGGTCGGCGAAGGCGCAGCCGATGCGCAACAACTCGACACCGTTTGGCCGTGTGATACGGAACAGGTTGCGAATGGTCAGCCTGGTGCTGACCGGCGGCGTGTCGGGCAGCAACAGGGTGCAATCTTCGAATACTGCGCCTTGCTCGAGCGCAACGCCCCCGGGGGGCACGGCGATCGCAACGCCACCGCGGCTGATGTCCAGGATGCTCAGCTCGACCTCGTGCGTGCGCCCGTTTCCCAGCGGCAGCGGAAACCTGCATACCACCTTGCGTGCGGATGTCGACGGCGTCTGCAGGCGGAAGAATTCGCGCCGTTGCAGGCGCAGGACGGTATGCGGGAAGGGCGCTCGAAAGCCCGCCTTGCCGTCCTCGACCACCAGTGCATGGTTCTCGAGCAGGAACTGGATGCGCACGCGGTCGAGCTGGGTGACGCAGTCCAGCGCATTGGACTGCGCGATGCGCTCGTTCTGCAGGGGGTCGGTGCTGGCGTCGAGGAGGATGCCGCGCTGCTCGTCGGCTTCGATCAGTGCGGTGATGAAGTTGTGCCCGCCGGGGATCGAGCGTGCCCCGAGCAGGCCGCGATGGCCGAGCAGGGCGCGGAAGAGCGCCTTGATCTCGGCGGCGTCGCGCAGGAGGTACTTGGCTTCGTCTTCCCCGTACACCAACTCGACGCGGGTGTCTTGTTGTTCGATCTGCATCTTGTGTGGCGCTGTGCCAGTGTGCCCAGTCTGTTTGCTGGAGTTCCGCATCCTTATATCACGACAGTGGAGATCATGGCCGGCGGCCGCGCGAGCGGCTTCAGGCGCCTGTCTCGGCGTCGGCGCTGCGTGGCCGCAGGCTCTCGGGCAGGTCAAGGTTGTGCGGCGGGGGGCCGGCGTCGGCCCCCTGTTCGATCCGGTACAGCCACGCCAGCAGCTCGGCTACGGCAATGTAGAGCTGGGGTGGGATGCGCGCGTCAAGGTCCACCTGCATGAGCAGGCTCACCAGCTCGGGGGATTCATGCACGAATACCCCGGCCTCGCGTGCGCGGTCGATGATCTCCTGCGCCAGCACGCCCTTGCCCTTGGCGACCACGCGCGGCGCCGTCTCGCCGGCCGTGTAGGCAAGGGCGACGGCTTCGTTGCGGGTGGCGGGGCGGGCGTCAGTCATGGCTTGGCTCGACGATCAGGCCCGACAACCTCAGGTCCACCGCTTCCAGCGCCGAAGCCAGGGCTGCGGCACCGGCGTCGAGTGCCACGAGGGTGTCGGCCTCGTCTGCGCGCAGGCGCAGGGCCACCTGCTTCCCGCTCAGGTGCAACTGGGCCTCCACACCGCCGAGCCGGGGCAGGGTCAGCCGCAAGGTGCTGTCCCAGCCGTGGGCGGTCTCCTCTTCGGCGCTGCCGTCATCCCGCTCGGGGTCCTCGATTCGCCATTCCACCGCCTGGCCCGGCCATGCCTGGCCATGCCAGACATACTGCTGGGTGGCCAGGGCGTCGAGCTGCTGATGGACGATGGGGATCAGACGTTCCGGTATGGGCGCGGTGCGCACGGGCGCGGCCTCATCGGCCAGGGCAGCGCCGCGAGCTTGGGCTGCGCGTTCACTGCCGTCGGCAGCAGCGGGCTGACCGGACTGCGCACCACTCTTCGGGCTGGCGACGCCCTGATGCACCGCTTGCCCGGTCGCGGCCTGGGACGCACCCTGCGCGGTGGAACGCGTCTGTGCCTGCCCCTGCGGCTCGCTCGTCAGGCTGGCCGTGTCGCGTCTGCCGAGCACCCAGTCGGCCTGGTGGGATTCGTAGAACAGCCCGCTCTGTCCCAAGGCCTGGCGCAGCAGCGGCGCCAGTTGGGCGCCGTTGGCGGGCGGGGCGGCAAGCAGGGGCTGGTTGGCGGCAAGGCTTGCCGGCTGCGCTGCCGGTTGGCCGGTGAGCAGGAAGCTGATCAGGCGTCCGGTCTGGCTCAGTGCCGGTTGGGCCGATGCCGTGACGGTTGCCGCCGCCTCCTGGCCGACGATGCGTGCGAACACCGCACGCGGCGTCACTTGCGATACCTCGAGCTCCAGTGTGTCGCCTGTTTTGGCTGCGGTGTTGAGCGCCAGCGTCATCTGCTGGCCGGCGACCAGCGCACGGAAGGTACCGTCCGGCAGCGTGCGCTGAAGGGTTGCGAAAAAACGCTGCCCCGGCACCAGCTCGGGCAACTGCGACTGGATCTCGCGTGCGCGCTGCAGGCCCGGTACGGGCGGCTCGGAGTTGAAGAAGCTCGCTTCGTTGAGCAGCCGCAGGCGGGCGGCGAGGTCAGCGGGGATCATGGCGGGAGGGGCCTGGTTCGAGTGCTCTGCGCCCTTCAGCCACTATAGGCATTGCGTACCGCACGGCCTTTGACCGAACTGGACAGCAGCTTGCGCGTGCTCTCGAGTGCCGGTTCGGCATGCAGGCGAATGCCGTGGTCGAGTTCCAGAATCTGCTTGATCACGATCTCGATCTCAGCCGCCTGGTCCGGGGAAGGCGGCTGCAGGGCCGGCGCCGCCGCCACACGCAGCGCACCAGACTGGCGCACGAGCTCGGCCAACTCATCCCATTCGCCTGCCTCGGCGGCAAGCGCCATGCGCCGATAGAGTTCAAGCAGGGTGCGAGCGTTCTCCAGCGTAAGCATGGCTGTGATCCGCTCCTATCCTTGAACCTGCGACTCGATCGCCGCCCACGCTTCGCGCAGGCTGCCAAGCAGCCCGATGACCTCTTCGATCGCCGCCTGGTTGTTGTGCAGGTTACCGTGCAGCAGGCGATCGGCCATGTACTCATAAAGGGCGTCGAGACGCTCCGCCAACTCGCCGCCAGCCTCGATGTCGAGACTGACCTTGAGGCCATTCATGATGATGTCGATGCCTTTGGAAATGGACTTGCCCTTGGTCGGGATGTCCTTGTTCTGCATCGCCACCGTCGCGGTGCCCAGTGCCAGAAGGGCGCCGTCGTACAGCATCAGGATGAGCTTGTGCGGGGAAGCAGACTCGACGCTGGTCTGATTGCCGACGCGGGCATAGGCCGAGGCGCGATTGGGGTAGGAAGTACCAAACATGGAGATCTTGCTCCGATTGCTAGGATCGCCCGATGGACGGCAGGTTGGCCAGTTGCTGCATGAGGTAGGTGCTGGTCTGGGTCAGGCCATTGAGTAGTGTGTCGAGGGTGGAATACTGCTTACGATAACGCTCTTCCATCTTCGCCAGGCGAGCCTCCATCGTGTCGTACTGCGTCGTCAGCGACTTGATGGTGGAGTTGATGCCCTCGGTGCGGCTGTTGATCAGCCCGTCGCGGGCAATGAGTCCGTCGAGCTGGGCACTGAAGCTTGAGGCAAAACCCTTTACGCCGTCCTTGCCAGTGAAAAAGGCCGCAACGTCCTTGCTCGTATCGTTGAGTGCGGCGGTAAACTTGGTGCTGTCGAGCGCGAGCTTGCCGTCCTTGTCGAAGCTGATGCCGACCTGAGACAGCGAATTCGCACCCGTCAGGCCAGTGATCGAGGCGCCCAGTGCGTTGCGCAACTGACTCTGGATGTTACGTGCAGTGGAGTCGCCCGTGAGTGTGGCGCCGGTCTTGTTATCGGGGTTGTAAGCGGTCAGGCTGGCCAGGGTGCTCGCGACATCGTTGTAGGCCTTGACGAAAGCTTCGACGGCAGTTTTTGCCGCGCTTTGGTCCTCGCTCACCGAGAGGGTCCCGCTCAGGCTTGCGGCCGGCGCGACCGGCTCCTTGGTGAGTGTGAGCGTCACGTTGTCGATGACGTCGGTGATCGTGTTCTTGCCGCGCGTGACTTCGATGCCATCGACGCGGATGCGCGCATCCTGCGCCGCTTGTACCGAGTACATCTTGTCGGCTGGCAGGGGTGTTGCGGCCGGGTCAAAGCTCAGATCCTCGAGCCCGTCCTCGCCCGTCAGCTTGAACGCCATGTTGGCGCCCGTGGCGGTACCGCTCAAGACAAGCTGCTTGGCCGTGCCGTTGTTGATGATGTTGGCCTTGACGCCGAGCGCCGCGTTGCCGTTGATGGCATCGCGCAGTTCTTCCAGTGTGCTGCCTTCGAAGTCCAGGCTGGCAGTGCGAGGGGGACTGTCGCTCGTGAAGGACTTGCCCGAGCCAGCGTCCGTGACGGTACCGAACTCGATGGTGAGTTTGCCTGCCGCGGGGGTGAAGCTGCCGCCCACGGGGGTCGAAACGCGCTGGATCTTGGCCATCTGCAGCACGTCCACCGCATAGCTCGCGTTTGCGGCGCCCGCACCGGAACTGGCAGTGAAGCCGGCGTCGCCGGCCACACTGGCCTTGGTGGCAGAGAACTTGGTTGCGGTCTTGAGCCCGTCGGTGGCGGTCTGCAGGGACGACAATGCGCCCTTGATCTGGCCGAAGGCGGACAACTTGGCCTGCTGGCTCGCCTCGCGCTGTGCCAGCAGGGTCAGGGGGCGGCTTTCCACCGACATCAAGCCGCGCACGATCGAGTTGATGTCGATGATCGAACCACCGCTCGTGATCGTTGCCATGTCGGAACCTCCTGTCTGCTGTTCGGGTCAGGCCTTCTGTTCGACCAGCAGGCCCTGCAATTTATCCAGCGCCTTGGCGATGGAAATGATCTCCTCGGAAGGGATCTGGCGGATCACTTCGTCGGTGCTGGCATCGACGACCTTGACGATCGTTCTGCCGGTGTCTTCATCGATAGAGAAAAGCAAGTCGCGTGCCACAGGCGAAATCGCTTTGCGGACTTCGTCCATTGCCTGCTCGACCTGCTCGAGCGAACTGGGCTTCTGCGCTGCGGCGGCGTCTTCGGCCGCGGTGCGCTTGCTCTGTTCTGTACGGGCCCCGGCGGCGGCTGCACCTGTTTTTGCCGTGCTGCTTGCGTCCGTAGCGGCGGCCCGTTCGGCCGACGGACTGCGGGCGCTGGATGTGGTCTGGAGCAGGTTTTCGGTCGGAACCGAGGTATTCACCGAAGAGATGTTCATTGTGGTCACCCTCATGGTGTAACGGCGCGGGGCCCTTGCGAACCCCGCGCCGTGCCAAGCAACTTAGCCTACACCGCTTACCGGAGCAGCGAAAGCACGTTCTGCGGCAGGGCGTTGGCCTGGGACAGCATCGCCGTGCCAGCCTGCTGCAGGATCTGCGCGCGGGTCAGCTTGGCGGTTTCCGATGCAAAGTCGGTGTCGCGGATACGGCTGCGGGAGGCCGACAGGTTCTCGGTGCTGGTCTGCAGGTTGGCGATCGTGGTCTCGAAGCGCGACTGCAGGGCGCCGAATTTTGCACGTTGGCTGTTCACCGCGGCGAGTGCAGAGTCGACCATCGCCAGCGTCCGCTGTGCTGCGTCGACCGAACTCACGTCGAGGTCGCTCACCTTCTGCAACTGACCTGCAGCCGCTGTTGCGGTGAAGAAATCGGTCGTGTTCGCTGCTTCGATACTGAAGGACTTCTCCGAATCGAGGACCAGCTGGCCGGTGGCGACCGCGCTCGCGCCTCCAGCGGTGGATGTGCCACCGACGGTTGCCGTCGCCGAACCACTGGCCGCATTGGCGATGGTGATGTTCTCGCCGTTCGCATTGAGCAGTGTGATGCCGTCGCCGCCGTCATTGACGCGGGCTGTGACGCCGGTCTTGGAGGCGACGTCGTTGAAGGCATTTACTGCCGAGGCCAGGCCGTCCTTGTCCACCGCTGCGCCCAGGGTGAAGGAGATGGTGACCGCGGTTGCGTTGTCCGAGCTGACGTCGAACTTGTAGGACGTGTTCGCAGTCATTGCGGTGACGTCGATCTCGGTCTTGGCAGAGGCCTTGACCCCGGTGGTACCGGTTTCGCCGTTGATCTGCTCTGCCACCTTCTTGGCCGATGCGCCGGCCGCGATCGTGACCGTGGCTGAGCCGGTGGCGCCGCTGATCGTGATGTCACCGCCGGCGACGCGGCTGGTAGCCGCCGCGTTCGAGGCGATCGCATTGGCGGTGCTGCCTGCCGTCAGGTCGCCCTTGGCGCCAGCGTCCGTTGCGACCTTGGAGCCGATCCGGTAGTTGCCGTACTGGCTGGTGGAGAAGTTGGCGGTGCTGGCCGAGATCGACTGGCCGGCGTTGGCGCCGACCTGGAAGGTGGCGCTGCCGAAGGAGCCGTCGAGCAGCTTGGAGCCGTTGAACTCGGTGGTCTTGGCGATGCGGTCGAGTTCGGACGTGAGCTGGTTGACTTCGGCGTTGAGCGCCTGGCGGTCGGAGGCGGAGTTGGTCGCGTTGGACGACTGCACGGCCAGTTCGCGGATGCGCTGCAGGATGTCGCCGGAGGACTGCAGGGCGCCTTCGGCGGTCTGCGCAAGCGAGATGCCGTCGTTGGCATTGCGGCGGGCCTGGTCGAGGCCGCGGATCTGGGCGGTGAAGCGCTCGGAAATCGCGAGGCCTGCGGCGTCATCCTTGGCACTGTTGATGCGAAGACCCGACGACAGGCGCTGCAGTGAGGTGGCCAGCGAGCCGCCCGAGGTGCTCAGGTTGCGCTGGGCGTTGAGCGACTGAACGTTGGTGTTGATCACTTGTGACATGATTTTTCTCCGTTAGAGAAGTATCAAAAATGTTCCGGCGGTGGCCGGGTTGTCCTCTGCGAGCCAGCCTGCGAAACCTGCCAGCTGCACTCTTGGAACCTTTAACGGTCGGCCGTCGCTGAACTTTAGGAATATTCGCCGGGGCTGCTTGCTGCACTGGTCGCGGAGGCGGGCGGTTAAGATGCGGGCCGGCTTGCTTCCATGTGACAGAGGGTGTGAATGAAGGTCCAGCTTCCTTTATCGGCTCGTGATCAGGAATTATTGAGTCAGGCCGCCAGCCTCTTTTCACAGGGGCGTTACGATCGGACGATTGCGCTGGCGGCAGAACTCGGTGCCAGGCATCCGCGACATCAGGTTGTCCACAAGCTCCATGGCTGCGCGCTGCAGCTTGCCGGTCGAAGTGAGGAGGCCGTGGCCGCGCTTAGGATTGCCGTCCGCCTGGCGCCATCCGACGCACAGGCCTGGAGCAACCTTGGGAATGCGCTCGCATCGTGCGGGTTGTTCGAGGATGCATTGGACGCCCATCGGAGGGCGTTGGTGTTACAGCCTGTCAGTTCGGCGTTCAACCACAATCTCGGGTGTGTCCTGCTGCAGGTTGGCCAGCGTGCCGAAGCGCTGGACCATTTCTGGCGGGCCTTCGATTTCGCCCCATCTGATGCCGAACTCGCGCGCCTGTGCCGTGAACTGCTGGCTGAGCTCGGCGACCTCGACCGTGCGGCACTTTTCTGCCGGGTCAACCTCGAGCGTTTGCCTGCGGACGCGGGTGCGGCGGCAATGCTTGGCGGCATCGTGCTGCAGCAAGGGCTGATCGATGAGGCGCTCGTGCTTCTGGACGCCGCCGTGAAGTCAGTGCCTGGCGATGCGGTCGCCTGGTCCAATCTGTCGGTTGCGTTGAGGGGGGCGGGGCGGTTTCAGGATGCAGTGGAGGCGGGACTGCGCGCTGCGAGCCTGGCTCCCGAGTGGGCGCAGGCCTGCAACAATGCGGCGGTGGCGCTGCGCGACGCCGGACAGCTGATGCAGGCGAGAACCATGTTGCTGAGGGCGATCGAGTGTGATCCTGCGTTCCCGGACCCGTACTACAACCTGGGATGTACCAGCGCCGATCTCGGTGACAACGAGACCGCGCGTGAGGCCTTGATCGAGGCAATCAAGCGCGAGCCGAGAATCGACTGGATGCTGCAGGCGGCGCATGCTTGCCGGCAGCTTGCCGACTGGGACGGGGCTGAGCTGATCGAAGCCGCGTTCTTCCAGCAGTTCGGCGAGGGTCTGCAAAGTCAGGCGCATGTGCTACCGTCGCCGTTTGCCTACCTTGCCACGCCAGGTACGGGCCCGGTAGACCAGCGCGTTGTCGCCGAGCATTTTGCGGCGCAGTATGTGGCGAGGGTAGCTGTGGCGCGAACAGGCGCCGCGTCCGCTCGTGGGCCATTGCGACTGGGCCTGTTGTCCGCCGACTTCAGGGATCATGCGACGGCGCATCTTCTGGTGGGCGTGCTTGAGGCGCTGGATCCGGCACGGTTCCATCTAATTGCTTACGATTACGGCCCCCGAGTGACTGAGGGCGATGAATACCGACGTCGACTGCAGTCGGCAATCCCGCGGTGGGTGGACGTTGCAGCGATGTCCGACATCGACGCGGCCAGGAGACTGCAGTCCGATGGCGTCGATATTGCCATTGACCTGAAGGGATGGACCCAAGGTTACCGGGCAGGAATTCTCGCGTATCGGCCGGCACCGATCCAGATGCAGTGGCTGGGCTTTCCCGGCACCATGGGGGCGCCCTGGATCGACTACGTCATTGCAGACGCCGTCGTCATTCCGCCTGGCATGGAGGGCGGCTACAGCGAGCAGGTCTTGCGTTTGCCTGCCTGCTATCAGCCCAATGATCGTCTGCGGGTTATTGGCCGGACGCCGGACCGAGAGAGCCTGGGGCTTCCGGAGAGTGCTGTCGTGCTGGCGGGCTTTCATCAGTACTACAAGATCACCCGGGAAACCTTTGCGTTGTGGATGCGGGTGCTTGGGCAGTGTCCTGACGCAGTGCTCTGGCTGCTGGATGGGCCGGAAAGTGCCAAGGGGGTGTTCTTGCGCGAGGCCGCCGCCGCGGGCATTGAACGCAAGCGGCTCGTTTGGGCGCCGCGGGTTCCTGCTGCCGAACATTTGGGCAGGTTGGGGCAAGCCGATCTTACCCTCGATACATCTCCGGTCAATGCCCACACAACGGCAAGTGATTCGCTGTGGGCAGGGGTGCCCCAATTGGCAATCTGCGGTGACTCCTTCGTGTCGCGAGTTTCCGCGAGCATTCTACACGCCGCGGGTTTGCCCCAACTCGTTGCCAACGATGAAACAACTTATGAGCGCTTGATCGTTGAACTCATTCGCAATGTCGAAATGAGGGCAATGCTACGGAATCAATTGCGTGAGACACGAGACAAGGTTGCTCTTTTCGATGCGGAGGCCTTTGCTCGACACCTTGGAGCAGGACTTGAGGAAGCGTGGCAGCGCCACCAGCGCGGATTGCCGGTGGCGCATATCGATGTTGCCGGCTGATCAACGCGTCCATGCAGCAAGCCATTCGTCAAGATGGTCGTCCAGCATCCAGTGCTGGCGAACCTGGGCTCGCAGGGCTATGCCCTCCTGCCGGGCCGCATCCGTATCGTGGATACGTTCCCGGATTGCCGCAATCCATGCCTGGGGTGTGTTGGTGACCCGTTTGACCGGGAGCCCTTGCCGGTATGGCCCGATGTCGGAGCACACTACGGGGTAGCCGAGGATGCCGTACTCCAGTAGCTTGAGATTGCTCTTGGCCTCATTGAATGCATTGCTGGCGATCGGAGCAATGGCGAGATCTAGGCCCATGCTGGCCAGGGCCGCGGGATACTGCGAGAAGGAAACGGCAGCTTTTTTCTCACTGATGTAGGGAAGCATGTCCCGAGAGCAGGTGCCGAGAAAGACCCAGTCGACTTCATTGGCCAGGGTTTTCACGACATCGGTCAGCAATGCCAGGTCGCCGAGGTGGGAGATGCTGCCCGCCCAGCCGACCCGCGGGCGGTTGCCGGATCTTCTGGCCGGTGTCAGGGTGTTCCAGACCCGCTTCGGCAAGTAGTTTGGCACGACCCTGACCTCATCCACCAACTGACCATAGGCTTGAGCGAGCGCCTCGGTGGGGACCACCAGGCGGTTACACAGGCCGAGCGCCTGCTTGAACAGTGCGATGGTGTCCGGACCGAAGTCACGGGCATGGGGACTGCTCTCCGGAACGTCGGTGAGCAGGTCGTCTACTTCAAAGATGCGCAACGCGCTGCTCAGTTGCCGGTATTGGTGCATGGCACGGAGTACGGGCGCAGTGTGCGGTCGTTGGAAGATCAGGGTGTCGAATTCGTCGGCGACCATCCGTGCAAGGGGCAGGGGGTCTGTGGCTGCGCCGCCACTGACCCGCGCGTTCGACAGCAGGGCTTCGAGCGGCTGGAGAACGCGGTAGTGGCCGCAACCTTCGCGGTCGGCGGCGTGTGCGTAGATTCGCGGAAGGCCGAGGCTGGCCAACGGAGCATAGGTGAGCGCGCTGCGCGTCTCGGGTATCAGGTCTCTTGCTTCCATGTTCAGGTGCGGCTCGGCAGCGACTTGATTTGCTATCTGGGTCTGCCAGCGCAGAAGGGTGGCTATCGTGGCCCCTCCCAACTCGCTCTTGCGCCTTGAGGTGTCCTCCTGCTCAAGTTGTTCGAGCGATTCGCGCACCATGACAGTGGAGCTTGGCGTCCATAGCAGCGGGCCGAGCGTCCCGAGGCGCAGGCAAAGCTCCGCGGCCCAATGCTCTTCGCTGCTGGCCGTATCCAGGCCTCCTGCGGCGGCGAGGGTGGACCTGCGTACCAGCAGGCAGCGGCGATCCAGAATCCGGGCGCGATGGTCTGACTGCAGCCAGGCGTTTTCGCCCGGATAGTCGAGAAATACCCCTTTGTAGGGTGCGCCTGATGGGCCACAGAGTCCCATGATCTCTCCCGCACTGATGAGTTGCGCGGCGGCATTGGCCAGCCGCGGTCCGACGGCGACGGGTGATGAGGGGCGACTGAACTGTTTGAGCAGCGGTGTGAGCCAGTCGGTTTGTACCGCCACGCTGTCATCCGCCCAGAAAACGAGGAAGTCATCGGTAATCCGGGCGACTGCCTCCTGCAGGATCCGCACTAGCCCTTCATCGTATGGGGCGGGCAGGAAGACCACATTGGGCAGCCCGAGGCTTTCGAGCTGGGTTAGAAAACGCCAGATGTCCGGATGACGAGGGCCTGGGTTGATCAGATAGAGCGTGTGTGGCTGGGGCGGGGTCTTCTCCAGCAGGCTGGTGATGGCCTGTTCGAGGGCAGCAAGCTGGCAGGTCGCGGGGTAGATGACGATCGCTACGGAAGGGATGGCTTTGGCGGCAGGTACCTGGAAATCCAAGCGTAGCGGCTGCCCTTCGTCGAAACGTATCGACGCGTCGATGCCCTTACGGCCGAGGTGGTCGGCCACCGCCTGAGCGTGGCTGTGCTGCGGGTAGGGGGACCAGCGGCCCGCGGGACGGTGTAACAGCACGTCTGGGACGTGGCCGATGGCCTCCGGGGAACAGGATTCCAGCGTGCGAAGCATGAGATCGAAGGTCTCCGCTTCGGGTAGGGCAGAACACAGCCCACCGAGGTCGGCGAGGTGGTCCGCGCGGAAGAAGAGTACTTCGCCGATGTAGGGGGTGGCTAAAACATGGTCGGGATCGAAAGCCGGTTTGAAGTGGGGACTGTGGTGTTTCCCTTCAGCGTCAATTTCATCTTCATCGACATAAAGGAGCTGCCATGCCGTGTGCGAATGGATGTCCAGGGCAAGCGTGAGCAAGGCGCGTTCGGGCAGTCGGTCGCCGTCCGCCAGCACGGCCACCCAGGTCGCATGGCGTTCGTCGACTCCAGCTGCCAACTGGTTTACCGCCTCCGCCCACTGCGAAGGGGGGCACTGAATCCAGGCCAGCCGTTCGCCCTCTATGCCCGGAGGGGCTTGGATAGGTGATAGGACAACAAGTCTGAATGCACCGTACAACTGGGCTGTGAGTGAACGGATCGTGGCGGAGAGCGCATGGAAGTCTGCCTGGGTGTGACGCAAGAAGAGCGTGAACTGGGGCTTTTCGATCCAGCCATCCAGTTCCGCATCGATACGCCGGGCCATGCCGGTGGTGAAGTAGCGGCCTTCGCGCCACAAGCCGTAGGCATACTCCCGACGGTGACATTCTGCGATCTGGCGATATTCGGACTGGGCACGTGCGCGGTTGCCGGAAAGGGAGTCGTCGCTGACCAAGTAGAGGCCGGTGAAGTCCCACAGACATCGCATCGGGTAGCGGGCCCCCACGCGTAGCCAGAAGTCCTGGTCGCTGATGGCGGTGTATCTCTCATCGAACCAGCCGAATTCGTCGTGAAGGCGCCGCCTCCACATTGGGTGAGGACCGATGGAAGGCTCTTTAAGGAGTCCTCGATAGCTGTAGTCGGCCCATTTGTAACAACCGGCATAGCTGAAACGGGCAAACGATTCGTGCGGCGTGCGGGTGAGATAGCTGAAACCGTAGGTCAGCGCAATCTCGGGCTGTTCGTCCAGTACTCTAGCCATCAGCTCGAGAGCGTTGGGGCGGAGGCGGTCGTTGGTACTGCACGACACGAGGTAAGCACCTTGCGCCATGCGAATGGCGAGATTCCACGCCGCATAGACGCCGATCCGCTCCGCAGTCCGGTGGTAGCGAATATTGGCATGCTTGGCCTGGTAGGCGCGCACGATCTCTGCCTCGTTCTCTGGAGAGGCAGCATCAATGACGATGATCTCCGTGTCGTCCGCAATCGACTGGCTGAGCAGGTCGTCCAGACAATCGGCGATGAATGTTGCGGAGGCATAGGTGGAAACGATTGCACTGACGCGGTAGGGACGGTCCGGCTCGGCTCCCTGATTTATTGCATTGAGTTCAACCACCGGGGAGGAGTATTCCAGGCGCACATCGCTGCATTCCAGGCTGTGGCGCAAAACGTCTCCCAGTAAGGCGAGTTGTGTCTCACGTTGGAGTGCCTCGTCAGGGTCTCCTACACGGACTTCGACACGTCGGATGGCCTCGTTCAGTAGCGGGCTCTTGGCCAGAGAGAGAAGATGTTCCTTGAAACGGTAGAGATCGTCCTGGCGATAATTGACGGGATGGGAAACATGGAAAGCAACGTAGGCGTCCAGCCGCTTGATTGGTACGCCAGCTTGTACAGCCTGGAAGGGGACCCAGTAGTCCCACCACGGGATACCGAGCATGAATTGAGATGCCGGATAAGCGTCCAACAGGATGCGATCGAAGAAGAAGTAATCGAAGCCATAGTGATACGTATAGCCGAGCGCCGAGCCGTATCCCGGGATTTCGACGCGCGAGCCATAGACAAGGGCGTTCCGGCTGTGCTGCCCGATAAAGTCGACGAAATCTCTGTCGGCAAAAAGGAATACGTCGGAATTGACGATCCCGAAACGATCCGCTGCGCTTGTGCGGAAGTAGCTCAGGATGTCGTCGATGAAAACACAGGGTTTGCCGACCAGGTGTTTGCCGTGGCGTTTTGCGCTGATAAAGCGGACGCCCGGGTAATGCTGGTCGAGTAGCGGGATTTCCTCGGCAGGGTTGATGCTGACAACCTCGAAACCGAGTTTTTGCCAACTGCGGACGGCGGGCAATTGTCCGCTGACGTTATTGGGGACAAGACTGGTGGCGATCTCGATCCGGTGGGTTGGGGGAGACGTGCCCTTGTTGCTAGCGACGTGTTGCGTGCGGCGGATGCGCTGCACTTCTTCCAGGTAGCGCTCGCTGGCGACGGCGGTTTTCTGGGCGGCGTGGTAACGAAAACCGGCCAGAAGTGCGTCCACGAGGTGGAGCTGAGCATGGTCGAAGAAGCGGAGCCACAGCTCGAAGTCGCCCGCGTAGTCAAATTCGTCATTGATCGCTCCGCCGCTCTTTTCCCATAGATCGCGGCGCCAGAAGGTACTTTCCTGCTGAATGTAGGTATCGAGCGCTGGGTCGAGATAATCGTCCCTGGTGAAAGTGCGCATCATGCGGACGTCCGCCAGATCACCCTGTTCGTTCCACGTGCTTGGACGGCCTGTGAGCCAGGAAACCTCGGGGTGGCTGATGAATGCGTCGGCGACGGTTCGGAAGCTGCCGGGATGGTATTTGTCGTCTGAATTGATCCAGGCCATGATGGATCCGGTACTGCGACGGAATCCTTCGTTGATGGCCTGATACTGCCCACCGTCCCGTTGGGACTGCCAGTAGGTCAGGTATTTCTCGTACTTCTTGATGATCTCGACGGAGCGGTCGGTACTCCCTCCGTCCATGATGATGTATTCAAGGTTTGGATAGCCTTGTTCCAGTACCGAAAGAATGCATTCCTCCAGGAAGTCGCCCTGATTGTAGGAGGGCGTAACGATCGAAATCCGTGGCGGGGTGTCTTCCCCCTTGCGCGGCGGTACGGCCAGTAGCGGCAGGCCATCGGGGCCGTACACATGGCGGGTCTGGCGCAGCGGGAGTTCCTGAAGTCTGGGCTTATTCATGTTGTTTCGGTGGCATCGCGTTTGGGAGTAGCCGGGCGAAGTGCCGGGCTTGAGCGGGGGCGATCTAGCTCGCGGCCGGTTTGCGCCAGACGAGATTATAGGAAGCCGGGCGCCCGAAGGCTTCATAGGTCTTCTGGGTGATTGGCTGCCATTGCCGTGTGTAGGTCGCCTTGCTCATGTGCCAAAGATCAGGGTCGAGGCGCAGTGCCCAGAGAGGCACTGCCGGGTTGAGGGTGGGGCGGTGAGCGTGCAAATAAGGGATCAGCGGGTGAATAAAGGCCTGTCGGTGCAATACCACGTCGATGCAGTGCATCGACAGCCCACCGGGTTTGAGGATGCGGTCGATATCGGCAGCGATGCGCTCGAGTGTGGCTTCGTCTTGCGGAGTGTGTTCGAGGGTCGAGATGCTGAATACGCCATCGAAGGTGTTGTCTGCCAGCTCAGGAGAAAAGTCGCCAATGTAGGCGCGCACCAGCGTGTAGCCTGCCGTGTTGCTGGCCTCTGTTGGCCCCGCGCCCAGACCTTCGAATTTGTCCAGATTCCAGAATTCGTATTGGTCCTTCAGCGCTTGAATGATTCTGGAATTCCCTCCACCGATTTCCAGCAGGCGAGCGCCCGGTGCGAAGTTGTCGAGAATGAACCAGTAGGTCAGCATGTCCTGGTACACCTTCAGGTCACAATCTTCGATATCCGCTCCCGCATGCATGGGCGGCAGGCCGAGCCGAGTGAAGTGGCGGAAACGCGAAATCGTATAGTCGGAGAAGTCGTCTGCTCGGACCTGCGCTCGTGCCGTCTTGGAGGGCGCCGGCGGGGGAGGTGGGGTAGAAGGCTGCTTCTCGTCGAGGCTGAGATAGAGGCCGGCGACTTCATGGTCCTCCGGGTGGCTCATCATGTAGCTAAAATACACGTGGCGCGCCTGCTCGATGTGCCCCTGCACGGTCAGCGCGGCAGTGAAGTTGAGCAGTGAGGTGCGGTCGTTCGGATCGTTTTGGTGCGCACTGGCGAAGAATGAAAGTGCGTGTTCCGGTTGTTGATTGATCCACCACAGTACGCCGATGTTGTTTTGCGTGCGGGTATGGTTGCGAACGAGGGACAGTGCGGTTTCGAAGTGCTCTGCTGCCTCATCGAACTTTTCGGCCTCGACTGCTCGCTCTCCCTTGTCGCAGGCCTCGTCGGCCAGTGCCAAGGTCTGGCTGGGCGCTAGCGCGTCGAATGGCAGGGCGCCTTGCAGCACCCGTTCCAGAATGGCGTTTTCGAACTGTGCTTGGAGATTCTGCGAGTCCTGGCCGAACTGCGCGAGGATCTGTGGGGAGGTGGCCGCGAGGAAAGCCTTGGCGGCAAGGATGTTCTCCGGGCGAAAGAGAACATCCTGCCACTTGTCGACGGATGCCGGGCTGGCTGCATCGTGCTGCGGAATACCAATATTGTCACCAAAGGCGCCTTTGAAATGCTGTGTGGGGTCGTACCGCAGCATCGCAGACGTGAAGTCTACTTCGAGAAAGTCGCACAGCTTCCGCAACTCCGTTTCGGGCTGTTTGACCAGCGTCTCGTACTGCAGGGTATGGGCCTGGTGACCGAGTAAGGGCAAAGCCTGGGCCAGATGCTCGAGCCCGCGGGTTAGATCGCGCTGGTGGTGCGGGCTGGCGAGCGCGTGTTCGACGCTGCCGTTGAACCAGGACTCGGCCACGGAAGCCAGAATGCCGAGCGGGTTGCGGAGCAGGACGACGAACTTTGCCAGTGGGAAGAGCTGCCGTAGTTCCGGGACGATGTAGTGATAACGGGGGGTCTTGTCGAGAAAGTAGCTTGCGCCGCTTGCGGTGCGGCATTGCCCGTACAGGTCTGCTACGAATTGCCGTAGTCCATCGAGCAGCGTGGCCTTGCCCCCGGGGAGTTCCAGAGTGAATTCCTCCACGCCTTGTGCCGCGAGCACGGTGTCGTAATCAGCGGTGACCAGTCTTGGTGAGAGCAGGGTGCTGACAGGGAGCAGAAGCCACGGCTCGGCCGTGGTGTGAATCTCTGGATGTTCCCCCAGCAGGCGCTGTAAAAGCGTAGTGCCGGAACGTGGCAGGCCGAGCAGGAACACGATGCCCTTGCCCAGTTTGTGAGCGTGTTCGGCTGGGAGTGTGTCTGCCAAGCGTGCCGCGTGCCGTTTCGGTTCCAGCGTTTGCTGAATTTCGTCGATGGTGGTAATGATCTCGTCGTCCCGCCAGGGCTCAGTACGCCAGGTGGAGCAGCGGAATCGGCGCAGCAGTTCGAAGACAAGCGGGTCGTCCGTTAGCGAGTCGGGAATCGGCATGCCTGTCCGGGCCCGGCGAAGATCGGCATCGAAGCGTCGAGTGCTGGGGCAATGGGTGCCGGTGTCGTCGAAGCCTATGTTATGCACGAGTGAAACGGTGGGGCAAACCACGCGCAGGTCGTCGCGCGCCATGATGTAGTTCATGCGCACGTCACCCGCGTCTAGCGAACCTGTCAATTCACGCTGCAGCATTTGTGCCAGATCGTCCCCTTGCATTTCGAGATGCTTCCGGAATGCAGGAGATTGGCTGGTGCGTGCGTAGTCTTCGATGCGACGCGGAATTCTTTCCAGGCTGCGTTTCCAGTAGCCGTAACCCCACCCAGAATATCGCGGGCTCAGGATCGCGTTCTCCCGGGTAATCCATTCGAAGCGCATCGGTGGGGTATATCCGCAGATGGCGAAGATCCGCTCGTCGTCCTTGAAGCGCTCGAGGCCGTCGTTGAGGAAGCGGAGAAAGGAGGGCGCGACGATGAGGTCGTCTTCCAGGGAGATCACTCTGCCGTATTCGTTGAGCAACTGCATCTCGCCGTCGACCCAGTTGGCGACGCGGTTGTTCATCTCGCGTTCGATGATCTCGATACGGCGAAAGCCGGTGATGGTGCGCAAGTAGCGGCGGACAGCGGCAACGGCCTTCTCATCGCCGGGAGCCGGGGCGTCGGAAAAGAAAAAGAGGTCGCTGTAGATTGCCTCTGGATTCTTCTTCAGCGCATCCACAGTGTGTTGCAGGTGCTCAAGGCGGCGATAGGGGCAAATGCAAATAGGGCTGAATGCAGGCATCGGGGTCAGTCCTGTGGCACTTCATGCCTCGGGAGGGCATGCTGATCAAGAAAAGCTTTGATGGTTTTGGGATTGTTCCACATCAAGACATCGATGACGGACAGGTTGGGTTCGAACAGGCAGCCGCGGCAAGAGTATTTCATATGTGTAGGCTGTCTGATGGTCAGCTTGATCCCGTGGGAGGCAAAGGCGGCCGGATCGAACAGGGCTTCGCCCCCCGGCGGGTTGATGTACTCGTGCGCGCCGAGTGCGGCGGCAATGCGCAGCGCCCAGTCGCCGGGGTGGGTGGCTTCGCCGATGTTCAGGTCGAGGTCGGAAAAATAGACATGGTCGAAGGTGATGCCCAGCCGTTGGCATATCTTTTCAAGGATATGGCCGTTGAGGCGGCTGATCGAAGTCTCGGGACGGGCAAGGCAGTCCCGCACCAGATCTAACGTCTCCGCGTAGAAGGGCGCCCGGCGCTTGTAGTGTGTGAGCTGGCCGAGCAGAGTGTCGCGCCATCGCACCTGATCGTTGACGCGAATATCGTTGATCGCGGTGCGGTGTCCGTGTTTGCTCAGAGGCACGATGACGTATTGCCAACCCGTTTGAGGGTGGAGTATCCGGTTGCGGTTTATCCAGCCGTGCCGGATGTATTGTGGCGTGTCGAATATGATCCAGCGGTCAGTGTTGTGGATCAGGTCGAAATGCCCCAGATAAGGGAAGAAATAAGGCTGCATGATCCCCAGTCTCATGCCACCTGCTCCAGCTTGGCACGGAGGGCAGGCGCTTGTGCCAGAAGCGCTTCAACGACGTCGCAGATTTTGCTTACGTCGTCCTCGGTCATGGGGGTGCCGTTTGGAAACACGAGAACGTCACGGCACAGTCGTTCTGTGACCGGGAGGCTGAGTACCCGGAGCGCTGGGTCATCGCGGTAGGGCGGCAGGCGGTGCGTACCAGGTTCAAAGTAGCGTCGACAGATGATGTTCTCGGCGTCGAGAAGCCTAGCTAGTTGGTCGCGACAGAGTCCGGCGCGCTCACTGTCGATGACGACGGTGACGTACTGATAATTGCTCGTGTCGTCCGTGGCTGGGGTGAGGAGCCGCAAGCCCGGCAACTCGCCTAGCCGTTGTTGGTAGATCATGTGACGTTGCCGATTTGCGGCGATGTTGCTTTCCAGCTCGGCCAAGCTCAGCAAGGCGAGGCCGGCCTGGGCCTCGCTCATCTTGCCGTTGATGCGGGTGTCTACCGGGGCGTATTGCTCGCCGGGATGGAAGCTGCGGATGGTTTTTGCCCGTGCGGCCAGTTCATCGTCATTGGTTGCAATGCAGCCGCCCTCGGCGGCATTGACGATCTTGGTGGCGTGAAAGGAAAAGGTAGCCAGATCGCCGAACTGACCCAGAGGGCGACCGTGATGCGTGCAGCCGACCGCATGGGCCGCATCGAACAGCAGCGCAAGCCCGAATTCCTCTGCCAGCGCGGCCAAGGCTTCCGGGTCACAGGGCTGCCCCCAAAGATGGACACCCGCAATGGCGACGGTCGAGGGCGTGATCAAGGGTCGGACTTGTTCGGCCGTGAGGGTATGGGTCTCCGGCGAGACATCGCAGAAGATGGGCGTTAGTCCGGCCCAGGAAAGGGCCTGCACGGTGGCTGGGAAGGTAAACGACGGCACGATCACCTCTCCCTGATCGAATCCGAGTGTGCGCGCCGCGACCATCAGGGCGACGGTGCCGTTGTTAACCGTAATCGCATGTTTGACGCCGAGATGTCGGGCAAAGGCGATGTCGAACTCTCTGGCCAGTGGGCCGTGGTTGGTATACCACTGTCGTTCAAATATTCCTCTGAATGTCACTTCGATCTGGTCCCACTGCGGCAGGTTCAACTGGCCGACATGCAGGGGCTGGGCGAAGGAGGGTGTGCCGCCGAACAAGGCCCATTGGTCGGGACGTTTCATCTGGAGACGCCGCAAAGTTCACTGCTGGCCGGTCGGCGTGCGGCGATGCTATCGCCATGCGCATGCAGGAACTGCAGCAGCTCGCCGATTGCGGCAATATCGTCCGGCCGGACCTGATGGCCAGCGGGTAGCTGGAGGAAGCGTTGCGCCAGCGATTCGGTCACAGGCAGGCGGACGGGGTCATTGTCCTTGAGGTGCAGCGGCGGACTGTAATAAGGGTTGATAGCGACCCCTTCCGCTCGTAGCAGGGCACAGGTGAAATCCCGACTCAGCGGCCACTCGGGTGCGATTTCGGCGATCACCATGGAATGATTCCAGGTTTCGGCGTCCGGGCCCGTCGGGGCGAGTAGGCTCAGGCCGGGGAGGGTGGAAAGCGCTTTGCGATAGAGTGCGAAACGGCGCCGATTGGCATCGATGATCGCGTTGATGTTCTGCAGGGAATGAAGCGCCATCGCGGCGTGAATTTCGTTGAGCTTGGCATTGCAGCCGAGCAGATGCGGCGGAAGGCCGGCAGTGTCCGAGCCGTAGGCAAAGTTGCGTTGATGCCGCAACGACTGTGCCAGTCCGGCGTCGTTGGTGGTGACGTAGCCGCCTTCGAAACCGTTGAGGAGCTTGGTGGCGTGCAGGCTGAAGACCTCAGCTCGGCCGAAACCGCCCAGACGGGTCTGGCCGTAGCGATTTCCGATTCCATAAACCGAATCGAAGAAAAGCGGTATGCCGTGTCGTGCCGCCACCGAAGTGAGGTCGTCGATGTTGCCCGCGCCGTTGACGTTGCAGACCGCCAGGATGGAGCGGGTACGATCGGTGATGCAGTTTTCGACTGATTCGGGCTGCAGCGTATGGGTGTCCGGGGTGACGTCGGCAAAGCAGGGCGTTTGTCCCGCCCAGCGTGCGAAATGAGGTAACCCGCGAAACGAGAACGCCGGCATGATGACGGTGCCGGGACGGCCGTCGGAAAAAGTCTGCATCAGCATCATCAAGCCAAGGCCGGCATTGGCTAGGGCGACGACATGGGCAACGCCGTGGTATGCGGCCAGTTGTGCTTCCAGTTCGCGCACAAAGGGGCCGTCGTTCGTGAGACGGCGTTGCTCGATGATCGACTTAAGCGAGGCAAGAAAGGGCTCTATTGGTGGTGCATCGAGTTGCCCGATCGACCTGGGTCGTTGGAACAGCGCGGGGCCGCCAAACAATGCCAGTTCGTCGACGGAGCGTTTGCGCGTGACTTTCATGGGTGCGTCAAGCCGGGGTCAGCGCTGCGTCGAAACGATAGGCGGCGCCGTAGAATTGTTCCGGCATGCGGAGAAAGCGGCAGTTCCAGCCGTGTTCGCCCGCCAGCCGTGCAAATTCGGTTTCGGTACGCCAGATACCGATCACCGAGTCGGCGCGATTCTCAACACCGGGCGTGTACGGACGCTGATCGAAGTAGCGGGACATCAGCCCCTTGTCGGGGAGGTTGCCGATATAGAAATGGGTAACGCCGGCAAAGCGTTTCCGGAGTGTCGCGAGCAAGGAAGCGGCTGCGGCGGAGGGTAGGTATTGAAAGGCGCCGTAGCACAGAGCCTTGCTGAAACGTTCGGGTCGCGCAGCCTGCCGGATGTAATCGACCACGTCCATCAGTTCATAGGATTCACTCGCGCGGGAGAGGAAATCGCGCCGGGCGATCTCGATCAGCGAGGGCGAGAAATCGACGCCAACGCCGCCGCGGCATTGCGATAGGAAAAACCGGGACAACGCGCCGTTGCCGCAGCATAGATCGACCAAGTAGTCGTCTTCGCGCAACTCGAGTCCAGCATTCACCGCATCGACGATCATCCGGATCTGCGTTCCCGAAACAGGCTCTCCGTTGATGGTCCTGCCTACCTGGCGCCAGTAATCATCAGGGGCACAAGTTCTTGGAAAGTCCTTGTAAAACTCGCCGCCCGAAGCGGGGTGGGCATTGTTCATTGCGTGTCCTTCCGGCTTTGTGAAAGCAACCATCCGAAAATGAGCCACATTTTCTCGACAGTCAAGCCCGGGTAGGGAGGGGTATCGAGGCTGCCGTCCTCCGTCTCCGGTGTACTCGGTTCGAAGAGTTCCGTACGGTCGAGGTAGCGTTTGGCGACCTGTGTGTTGCCCGCGGCGTAGTGAGCGCGTACTCTTGCCCGCGTCGCAGCATCAAGCAGCGGGTGCGTGCTGAAAAGCGCAGTGCTGGCGACGCTCTCACTGAGTTGCATGAGCGCCTTGTGAAACTGTCTTTTTTCGACAGTAGGCAAGGGGAGTTGGTTGACTTGGCGTTGAAACTCCAGCAGATCGCGATTCAGAGAGGGGTTGACACGCTCCTGGCTGAATTTGAAATCTCCCTCTGGCAGATTGAGAAAAGCAAGAAAATCACGGCATATGTCCACATTGGCAGTGTAGGTTCGAATTTGAATGTTAGATCGGCCAAAAGCCATTTCCCATGCCGCTAGACTCCTATGGTAGTCCCAGAGTTCGGCGTTCTCTGTCATATGCTGTTCCAGCGTGCCTGCGTAGCCGAGCGCTTTGACCGCTTGGTTGTACCAAGAGGCAACCATGTCCTCTTGTTGCCGTAGATAGATTACGATTCTTGTATCCTGAGGATGGAGTCCTAGTCCCCTGATGAATTGAGCAACGTCTTCAGCGGAGCACAGCCAATAGAAATTCTCGCTGCTCAGGATGAGTTCGAGTGGATTAGCCTGAATGTCCTGCTTGAGTTGATGGGCGAGAACATCGAACGGTTTTTCGTTGGGTACGGCCCACTCGGGGTAGCCGCCGCTGCACAGGAAGGCTAGGTCATGGTGGCCGCTGCTGCGTCGTGCGGCATCGGAGTAATTGAAGCCGTGACTGCGCAAGCGTTCGGCATTTGCTGCCAGAAAAACCTGCAGTGCGGTCGTTCCAGTCTTGGGAACCCCAATATGGAGTGTGCAGCGGTGCGGTAAGGAGAAGCGCATCTTATCGAGTCAATCGATACTGGGTGTCAAACAAGCATGCAACGCCAATTCAGATCTGAAACTCATCGTGGTTCTGGCAAGCTTAGTCAACCTGTTCGTCGGTAGTCGAAAAATGCGGGTAGTTGTGGGTATCTTCGGAGTTACGGGTGCAGTGCGTCAAGCCGCCTCAAACCTGGCTCTAATGCAAACAAGGCCTGTGTCTACAGGCCTTGTTTGCTAAGTGGCGTGGATAGACCCGTCACCCTTGCAGTAACGACAACACCTGCTGCGGCAGCGCATTGGCCTGAGACAGCATCGCCGTGCCGGCCTGCTGGAGGATCTGCGCACGGGTCAGGTTGGCGGTCTCGGAGGCGAAGTCGGTGTCGCGGATGCGGGAGCGCGACGCCGACAGGTTCTCCGACGAGATCTGCAGGTTGGCAATCGTGCTTTCGAAGCGCGACTGCAGGGCGCCGAACTTGGCGCGCTGGCCGTTGATTGCGGACAGGGCCGCGTCGACCATCGCCAGTGTTCGCTGCGACGACTCGACCGAGCTGACATCCAGATTGCTGACAGCCTGCAGTTGAGATGCAGCAGTCGTGTTGTTGAAGAAATCGGTTGTGTTGGGCGCTTCGATGCTGAAGGAGCGATCGGAGTCGATGATGAGCTGCCCGGTGCCGATCGCAGTTGCACCAGCGCCTGTCGAGGTCCCCCCGATGGTCGCCGTTGCGGACCCGGAGGCGGCATTTGCGATGGTGATGTTCTCGCCGGCTGCGTTCAACAAGGTGATGCCGTCGCCGGTATCGTTCACTCGCGCGCTCACGCCTGTCTTGGCCGAGACATCGTTGAAGGCATTGATGGCTGCTGCCAGACCGTCATTGTCTTCTGCGCCGATGGTGAAGGAGATCGTCAGCGGCGCAGCGTTGTTCGAGGTGATGTCGAACTTGTAGCTGGTGTTCGGTGCGCTGAAGTCGATGTCGAACTCGGTGCGCGCGCTGGCGGTAACCCCTGTCGTGCCGCTTTCGGCATTGATCAGTTCGGCGGCGTTCTTTGCCGAGGCGCCTGCACCGATCGTCACCGCTGCAGTGCCTGCGGCACCGCTGATGGTGACCGTTCCGCCTTGCACGCGGTTCAGTGCCGCCGCGGAGGAGCCAAGTGCAAACGCGGTGCTGCCCGGGGTCAGATCCCCCTTCGCGCCGGTGTTGGCTGCAACCTGAGAGCCGATTCTGTAGCCGCCGTACTGGTTCGTGCTGAAGTTCGCGGTGGTGGCCTGGATGGTCTGGCCGGCGTTAGCGCCGATCTGGAAGGTGGCGGTGGAGAAGGAGCCGTCGAGCAGCTTGCGGCCGTTGAACTCGGTCGATTTGGCAAGGCGATCGAGCTCCGATGTCAGCTGGTTGACCTCGGCATTGAGCGCTTGGCGGTCCGATGCAGAGTTGGTTGCGTTGGCCGACTGCACTGCAAGTTCGCGCACACGCTGGAGGATATCGCCGGCAGACTGCAAGGCACCTTCGGCCGTTTGCGCAAGCGAGATACCGTCGTTCGCGTTGCGGCGCGCCTGATCCTGGCCGCGGATCTGCGAGGTCATGCGTTCCGAGATCGCCAGGCCCGCGGCGTCGTCCTTGGCGCTGTTGATGCGCAGACCCGAGGACAGGCGCTGCAGCGAGGTGGCGAGCGAGCCGGCCGAGGTGTTCAGGTTGCGCTGCGCGTTGAGCGAAGCGATGTTGGTGTTGATGACTTGAGCCATGATTGATCTCCGAGGGTGTCCGTTGCGTCTGCAGTACGGCCAGCGTTGTCGGAATGCCAGGTCCGGGGTAGAGCGTGGTCGTGCTTGACCGGCTCTCAGCGAATTCCGTGCCAGGTGGTCAAAGCGGATTCTATGGGGCCGGATCGGCGATCAAAGGCCGGAAAATGCCGGTAAATCAGCGGCTATTCGGCAAAGCTTGCCGGTTTTGTCATGGTCACTGCGCATAGTTTGCCGCCTGCCCGTGCCGCGCTGCCGGTTGCCGGCAGGCAGCGGAGTGTGCATGGCAGGCGGTTCAGCGTGACCACACCCTGACCGACCCGTCCGAGAAACCGGCGATGATGCTGCGGCTGCGGAGGTCGTGTGCGACCGCGGTCGTGGTCAGGCCGCTGCTGCGCACCGCGGAGGGTGCGTCGGCCTGCCAGTGCCTGACGAGTGTGCCTGCGCTTACGTTCCACTCCTGGATCCGGCCTGCGGGCAGGCCGGCGAGCAGGGTGAGGCCGTCAGGCGCGAAGCGCGCACTGACGATGGAGGTTCGGTCATGACCGATCGCGCTGACCGCCTGGTTGCGCTGCAGGTTCCAGACCATGCCCTTGCCGTGATGGCGGCCGACGAAGAGCAGGCTGCCGTCCGCGGACAGTGCCAGCGTCGAGATGCCGCTGGCAAACTTGTGTGCGAGCAGCGTGCTGCCGGTATCGAGATCCCAGGCGCGCAGCATGCCGTCGTCGGCGCCGGTGATGCCGATGCGGCCGTCCGCGGTGATGGCCACCGCCTGTACGCCGTTGCCATGGCGAATGCGCGCAAGCGGCTCGTCGCGGGCGGTGTCGATGAGCAGCGCCGAGTTGTCCTGCAGGCCGACGAGCAGGCGCTGGCCGTTGCCCGAGACGGCGATCGACAGTACCGGAGCCTCCATCGCCCAGGTGGCGATGGCACGGCCGCTGGCGACGTCCCATAGCGCGAGTTGATGGCGCTCGGCGGTCGCTGCGAAGCGCCCTTCGGCCGAAAAGGCAGTCGCTACCAGCGCAGAGACCTGGTCCGGCTTGTGGTTCCAGTCGTAGAGGCGTGCGCCGTCAGTCGTGCGCCACAGGCTGCCACCGTGCTGCACCGCGCCGACCAGCACGTGTTCGGCATCCTGGCTGATGCTGAGCGAGAACACCCCCCCTTTTTCCGTGGTGCGCCACTCTCGCAGTGGGGTGTCGCTGCAGCCCGCGAGGGCCAGTGCGAGGGACAGCAGCAGGGGGCGCACGGGAAGGATGTTCATCTTCATGGCGTCAGCGCCGCATTGCTGCGGGCTCGGGTTAGGGCATGAGCCAGGGAGGCTTCATGGTGCATGGCTGGTATGAGGCGCCTCGATGCCCGAATCCTATCGCCTCACGGTGGGTCAGGCCAGCCTGGATACAGCATTGTCTGTGTCGGCGTCAGCCGCGAGCTTTTCTGGTCCCGACCCTGGCGGTGTCGCCTTCAGCCCCTCGCGGCTGGCGCCGCTCCTACAGCAGACCGTGGCGCGTCTCCCCCGTAGGAGCGGCGCCAGCCGCGTGCTTTTCCTGTGCCCGGCGCGATGCCTGTTGTTGGCCGGAACCTGCGCCTACCGCGCTAGCTGCCCCGCAAGCCACGCACCCAGTGCCAGCCCCAGGCCCAGCGCTGTCAGCAGTGCAAAGAGCAGGGCGGCATGCCGGCGCAGCGCCTGCTCCAGTGCACTTGCAGGCGGCGGTGCGATCGCCTCGTCTCGCGTGTCTGCCGCGCCCGGAGCGTGCCAACCATGGCCGGTGGCGATGCGACCGGCCAACTCAGTGAGTTGGCGTACGCACGCCTCTGCCACCCTGCGCAGTCCCTGCAGCAGGCCAAGCAGCGGCGTCAGCACGTCGCCGGCCGGCAGCGGCCAGGCGCGCAGGCGGCGGGCGGCGAACACGGCGAGTGCGCTGCCGGCGAGCACTGGCCACAGCAGCTCGGGCAGGTAGGCGGGGTCGGGCGGCAAACCCGCGGGCACCGGCACCCAGGGCAGCAGGATGAGGCCGGCCACACTCGCGCCGAGCACCAGCGCCCAGCCCAGCCATTGGGCGGTGGTCGGGGGCGCATGGTGGCCGTCGTCGGCTTGTTGCGCCAGCAGCCAGAGGTAGCGCGCGACCAGCGCTGTGGTGCCGGCCGCCGCCAGGCTCAGTACCAGCGGCAGGTGCTGCCACCACGCCGGGGTGACGATGCCGCCCGCGAGCGCGGTCTTCAGGCTGATCTTGGCGGCCGCGCCGCTCACCATCGGCCCGGCCAGCGCCAGCCCGGGCAGCGCCAGCGCCAGCCACAACGCCCGCCGGCGTATGCTGCCCGCCTGGGCCAGCGCGGGCGCGATGCCCACGCCGAGAAACAGCGCACCCTTGGCCAGGCCGTGATGCAGGGCGTAGAGCGCGATCGCGGGCGCCAGCGCGGGCCACAGCGCTGGCTGGTGCAGGCCGGCGCCCACGCCGACGGTGATCAGGCCCATCTGGCTGACGCTGGAGTAGGCGAGCACCGTCTTCGGTGTGCGTTGGTGGATGCCGATGGCCGCGGCGCCGAAGGCGGCAGCGAAGCCGAGCGTGATCAGGCCCAGGCCCCAGCCCGGCAGCGCGACCACCCCCAGCGGCAAGGTGACGAGCCAGCCCAGCAGCCCAGCCTTGATCATCGCCCCCGACAGCACTGCGCTCGCCGGTACCGGCGCCACCGGGTGAGCCAGCGGCAGCCACATATGCAACAGCGGTAGCCCGGCCTTGACGCCAAAACCGGCGACCAGGCAGGCGATCGTGAGGTCGCGCCGCGGCGAGGCCGCGATTGCGTCCGCCAGGTCGCTCAAGAGCGGTGCCTGCGGCGCCGCGCTGGCGCTGGCCGCGAGCAACAGGCCGGCGATGATCAGGCCTTCACCGGCGACCGCCATTGCCAGATACACCCGCCCGGCGTGCAGCGCCGCGCCACTGCGGTCGTGGATCACCAGGCCGTAGGCGGCAAAGCTCATCAATGCGAAGCTGGCGTAGAAGCTCGCCAGGTCGTGGGCGAGGATGAGGCCGAAGTTGCCCGCCATCGTTGCCAGCCACAGCACCCGGAAGCCGCTCGCCCGCGCGTCGCCCGCCAGCGTGCCACGGCTGTAGAGGCCCGCGCCCAGCCACAGCAGGGCGGTGAAGGCGAGAAACACCCGCCGTGTTCCGTCCAGCGCCAGCACGGTGCCGTACAGCACCGCATCGAGCTGCACGCTCACCCCCTGCGCGCCGCCCAGCCCCAGCAACAACGCGGGCAGTGCTGCCCATGGCGTCCAGCATTCGATGCGGCAGCGCCAGCCGGGCACGCACCAGGCCAGCACCATCAGCAGTGGCAAGGTCGGGACCAGCACCAAGCCGAAAGCGTCGATTGCGCGCTCCATCAGCGGGCCTCCTCGACGGTAGCGGATGCCATCATCACAGACCGCGTGGCGGACCTCGCCAGCTGCCACGGCGGGGGCGACGACCTCGCCGCGGCGATCACGGCAGGTACTCCCGCCCGACCACCACGGTCGCCCAGTACAGCGGGGAGTAGGGCAGGCTGGCGAACAGGCCTGCGACCACGCTGAAGGCGGCGGTCGCCAGCGTAGGTATCAGCAGCAGCGGGTGGGTGTCGTGGCATTGCCGGAAGCGCTCGTCCGGCCACGGCCCGCGCTGCGGGCGGAACCAGATGCGGTGCAGGATGGGCAGGAAGTAGGCGGCGTTGAGCAGGCTGCTTGCCACCAGCACGCCGATGACCCAGCCCATGCCGGCTTCGAGTGCGCCGAGGCCGAGGTACCACTTGGTGACGAAGCCCGCCAGCGGCGGGACGCCGATCATGCCGAAGGCGCCGATGGTGAAGGCGATGCTGGTCGCCGGCATGCAGCGCCCGGCGCCGTCGAGCTCGTCCACGCGGTGTACGCCCAGGGTCTCGGCGTAGTTGCCGGCGCAAAAGAACAGGGTGATCTTCATCAGCCCCTGATGCAGCAGGTGCACCAGCCCGCCGGCAGTGCCGAGCGGCCCGAACAGCGAGATGCCGAGCACGATGTAGGACACCTGACTGACGGTTGAGAACGCCAGCCGGCGCTTCAGGTCGGTCTGCGCCAGCGCGCGCAGCGAGCCGTACAGGATGGTGAAGCTGGCCAGCGCTGCCAGTGGCCCGAGCACGCCGAGCTGCCAAGCCAGCTCGATGCCGAACACGTCATACACCACGCGCACGATGCCGAAGGCCCCGGCCTTGACCACCGCCACCGCATGCAGCAGCGCGCTCACCGGTGCCGGCGCCACCATCGCCGTCGGCAGCCAGCCGTGGAGCGGGAAGATTGCGGCCTTCACGCCCAGGCCACCGACGAGCAGCGCAAAGATCAGCACCAGCTGCGGATTTGATACGGCCTCGAGCGCCGCCAGGCCCGCCCCGGCGCCGAAGGCCACGTCGCCCGCCAGCGCATGCAACAGGGCGATACCGAGCAGCAGCACCGCGCCGCCGCCGAGCGTGTAGACGAGATAGGTGCGTCCGGCGGCAAGCGCCTTTGCGCTGCCGCGGTGCACGACCAGCGGGTAGGTCGACAGCGTCAGCAGTTCATAGAACAGGAAGAAGGTGAACAGGTTGCCGGCGAGCGCGATACCGACCGTGCTCGCCACGCACAGGCTGAAGAAACCGAAGAAGCGGCTGCGGTTGGGCGCGTTCTCAAGGTAGCCGATGGCGTAGATCGTGGTGAACAGCCACAACACCGAGGACAGGCCGGCGAACATGATGCCGAGGGCGTCGGCGCGCAGCACGAAGGCGACCCCGTCGACCAGGGTGTAGCGCAACGCGTAGCGTTCGCCTTCGAGCACGCCCAGCCCCATCCACACCACCAGCGCCAGCTTGGCCAGCGCCGCTGCTAGGTTGAGGCTGCTGCGCAGGCGGTGACGGTGCTCGGCGAGCACGAAGATGCCTACCGCGGCCAGCAGCGAGGTGGCGATCACTGCCAGCGGCAGCAAGGCGTGGAGGAGTGAGCTCGCGCCGCTCATGGCACGCCCGTAGCGAGTGGGCTGCCGATGCGCAGCCATTCCAGCGGCGCCTGTGCCACCAGGCCGAGCGCGATGCTGGCGCTGCCCAGCGCCAGCGCCGACAGCTCGAGCGCGAGCGGCGGCGAGGCGAAGCGGTCGCGCGCCGGGCCCTCGACGAAGGCGTGGCGGAACACCCGGAACACGTAGGCCGCGCTCAGCAGCCCGCCCCCCACCAGCACCATGATCCACACCCACTGCCCGCTCGCCAGCGCGCTTTGCAGCAGCAGCCACTTGGCGGTGAAGCCGGCGCTCGGCGGCAGGCCCATCAGGCTCACCCCTGCCAGACCGAAGCTCATCAGAGACAGCGGTCGGAAGCGGCTGATGCCGGTAAGGTCGGCGATGTGCGGACTGCCCACCGCCAGCACCAGGTTGCCGGCAGCGAGGAACATGCCGGCCTTGGCCAGCGCATGCGCGGCCAGCATCAGCAGCGTGCCGTCCCATGCCAGGCGCGCGGCGTCCATGTTCGCCACGCCGAAGAGCGGGAAGAACAGGAACAGGTAGCCGATCTGCGCCACCGTGGAGTAGGCCACCAGGTGCTTGAGGCGTGCCTGGCGCAGCGCCATCCAGCCGCCCCAGAACACCGCTGCGGCGCCCAGTGCGCCGAGTAGCCAACCGAGCGCGAGCGGGGTCAGCGCCGGGCCTGCCATGATCCACAGCCGCATCAGGATGTACAGCGAGGCCTTGATGACCAGCGCCGAGAGCAGCGCGCTGACCGGCGGCAGTGCCCCGCCGTGTGCGGGCGGCAGCCAGCCGTGGAGCGGGAACAGGGCGGTCTTGAGCAGCAGCCCGGCGCTCATCAGGCCGAGTGCGACCAGCGTGGTGAGACTGCCGGACTGTGCTACGCCAGCCTCGGCCATGAAGCCTGCAAGGTCCGCCAGCGCCAGGCTGCCCCAGGCGGCGTAGAGCAGGGCGACGCCGATCAGGTAGGCGAGCGAACCGAGCAGCGCTGCCAGCAGGTAGCGCATCGCCGCAGCCAGCGCGCCGGCCGAGCCCTTGAGCGCCACCAGGCCCACCGCCGCCAGGCCGAGCAACTCGAGGCCGACATAGAGGTTGAACAGGTCCGCCGACAGCCAGATGCCGTTGAGTGCCGCCCACATGAACCAGAACAGCGGCCAGAAGCCGTCCTCCACCGCCTCGCCGCGCAGGCCGAGTGCAGCGTGCAGCGCGCAGGGCAGGGCGACAGTCGCGGTCAGCACCACCATGCCTGCCGCCAGGCCGTCGGCCACCAGCGCAATGCCCAGCGGCGGCGCCCAGCCACCCAGCGCCTGCGCCTGCGGCCCGTCGCCCACCACCGTGCGCAGCAGGCCGCAAGCCACGCCGGCAAGCAATACGGCCAGCGCCACCCCCAGCGGCCCGCGCCAGCGCAGCGGCAGCAGCGTGCTTGCCAGCGCGGCGGAGAGTGGCAGCATGACCAGGGCAGGCAGCAGGCTCACACGTCCTCCGGCAGCGTGCTCTCGCCGCTGACGCGATGCCAGCGGCGGAAGATGACGAGTGCGAGTGCGGTGGACGCGACCGCCACCACGATGCCGGTTAGCACGAGGGCTTGCGGTACCGGGTCGATGCCACGCCCGTCCTGTGCCAACCCCACCAGCAGCAGGAAGCTGCCGCTGCCCATGACGTTGAAGGCGAGCAGGCGGCGCAGCAAGTGGCGATGAATGATGAAGCCGAACAGGCCAAGCCCGCACAGCAGCACCCCGACCCAAGCGTATAGGGCGTCGGTGGCGAGCACTGTTGCGCTCATTCGCGGGCCCTCCGCCTGCGCTCGGGCAGACGCTCGACGTCCGACTGCGGCGGCGCCAGCCGGAACAGCGACAGCAGCGCGAGCGCGATCGACAGCGTCAGCGCCAGCTCGATCGCCAGGATCAGGCCGCCGGCCCAATCCGCCGGGTAGTCGAGGAAGGCGCGCCCGCCGAGTGCCGTGCCGGCACCCACGGCCACGAATACCGCCGGGCCGAGCACCAGCAGCGCGCGCAACCGCCGGGCGCCGCGTTCTCCGGCGAAACCGCCCAGGCGCACGCCTGCCAGGCGCAGCAGCACACCCGCGGCGGCCAGCACCGCCGCCGCCTGGAAGGCGCCCCCTGGCCGCGTGCTGCCCGCCCAAAGCAGGTAGGCGGCGACCAGCACCATCAACGGCAACAGCCAGCTCATCACTGCACGCAGCAGCGGGTTGTCGAGGCCCATGCGGTCGGGGCCGTCGGGCTGGGCCTCGCGCAGCGCCAGCGCGACGACCACGGCGACGAGCAGCACGGCAACTTCGAGCAAGGTGTCGTAGCTGCGGAAATCGAGCAGGACCGCCGTGATCGGATGCGGCGCGCCGGCGTGCTCGGTGCTGTGCGCGACGACTCGTGGCAGGTCTGTGCGCGCTTCGGGGCGCTCGATGACGGCGAGGGCAAGTGCGGCGCAGACCGCCAGGCTTGCGAGCGCTGCGAGCAGGATGAGCAGGTACCGTTTCATGACCTCGTCTGCTCCTTGTCCGAGGTGTGTGCTGCGGGTGCGGAGGGTGGGGAGGGGCGTGGCCGCTCGAAGCGGCGGCGCAGGTAGCCGAGGGTGTCGAGCAGCAGCACGCCGGTGAGCCCGGCGCCGATCGCCGCCTCGGCGAGCGCGATGTCGGGTGCGCGCAGCCGAACCCAGGCCAGCGCCATGAGCAGGCCGAAGACGATGAACATGACGATGGCGCGGAACAGTTCGCGCGACAGGAGCGCACCCGCGGCACAGGCGATCAGGCCGAGGCCAAGGAGGAGATCGAAGGCGTTGGCCGGCAGCGCGCTCACCGCGGGTCTCCGCTTCGCTCGGGACGCTGGCGTGGCTGTCCTCGCCGCCAGGGTTCGACGCCGCGGCGGCGTGCCGCGCGCGCCACCAGGTAGCCCGCACAGGCGCTGGCGAGCAGGGCCAGGCCCCAGATCAGCAGCAGCTTGAGCGCGGCCGCCACCGAGCCGGCGCCGGGCAGCAGCCCGATCACGACCAGCCCCAGGCCGAGGTTGTCCGCCTTGGTCAGGGCGTGGATGCGGGTATAGACGTCGGGAAAACGCAGCACGCCGATCGATCCGACGACGAAGAAGGCGACCCCGGCGCCGATCAGCAGGGACTGGAACAGTGCGACCGCCGTCATCCGCGTCGCCTCCCGGCTGTGCCTGCAGCGCGTTGCTGCTGCGCTGGGGCTGCTTCCGTGCGTGTGTCGCTCGGGTTTTCCGAACCGTCCGGCACTTGTTCATCGGGGTCCCAGACCCGGGCCACGAAAGCGAGGACTGCAAGTACCGCAAGCAGCGCCAACACCAGGGCTACATCGCGCAGCGCCGCCAGCCCGAGCGGGTCGGCGAGCAGGACCAGCATCGCGACGCCGGTCGTGCCCAGAAGTTGCGCCGCGAGCATGCGATCCGCGAAACCCGGCCCCTTCCAGACGCGCAGCAGGCCAAGGACCAGCGACAGCAGCAGCAGGAGGGAGAAGGTTTCGAGCAGGGTGTCCATGATGCGTGCCGCCCTCACTGCCTTGCTGCTGCGGGGGGTGTTGCCTCTCCCCTCGACGCAGGATCCGGTGCGATGCGAGCGAGCGTGAGGCCGAACAGGCGGGCAACCTGCGTCTCGGCCTGCCGTAGGTCGGCATCGACATCCAGCCCAGCGTCCAGGCAATGGATCTCCAGGCTGTTGCCATGGCGCCGCACACTCAGCGTGCCCGGCAGCAGGCTGATGACCAGCATCAGCCACCAGCAGGGTGCGCCCTCGGGAAGCCTCGTTGCCATGTTGAGCAAGCCGGGGTCGAGCGGTAGCGCCGGATGTAGCGTTCGTCGTGCCACGTCCCAGCCGGCACGCAGCGACTGCAGCAGGAAAAAGGCGGCGAAGCGCGGAATCCGGCGCGCGTGCAGGCGATGAGTCGCCGGTGGCGTCAGGCGCAAGCTCAGTGCGGCTGCCAGTGAGGCGGTGGCCAGCCCGAACAGCAACCCCTCGCCGCCGCTCAGCGTCCACCACAGCAGGAGCAGGGCAAGGGCACGAAAGCTGAAGGCCTGCAGCGAGTTGGGCATCGGCAATGAAGGAGGCTTGTCGTTCGGAATTCGTGGCAGCGTAGCCGAAGGCGGCACGACCCCGCAGTCAGGGCTTGCCCGGTGTTTACTGGCGGTTGCGGAACTGAAGCAGCAGGTCGCAGCTGAGGCCGCCTGCGAACCAGCGTGCGGCGACCTGAGCGCCGCCTCCGAAGCGGAAGCGGAACTCGTCGGAAACCGCCTTGCGCTCCATCGCTTGCGGCGTGGCTGTGCCCAGGCGATGAGACAGTGTCTGCGCGAAACGTTCGCCATGGGCCTGGCAGGCCGCGATGCTGTCGAGCCGCGTTGCGCCGTCGGTGGGCAGGGCGAGGACTTCGTCGATACGGCCGTCGGTGCCGGCCATCGCCATCACTGTCAGCGTGTGGTTCTCGACCTTCAACAACACGCTGATCTGGTCGCGTTCGTCACAGCCCGGACCGATCTGTGCCGCGGCGGCGTCGAGTGGCAGGGTGCGGCGGGCGGCCGTGGTCAGGCGCGCGCCGAGCACGAGCGGCCCGATTCCGTTGGCGTGCAGGGGGGCGGTGGCGGCCATGGGGGCTTGAGTCTGGTAGCTGACCACGCCAGGCTCGTCACCCTGTGCACTCGCTCCACCGCCCAGCCCCACGCTGCACAGCAGCGCAAGGCGGGCGACCGCAGTGCCGGTGCAGCGCCCGCTCACTGCGCCTCGATCACGCCGCAGAACAGACGCGGACCGGCGCCGCCGATGGGCTGGCTGAGGTGGTCGTCGCGGTTCTCGTGGATGACCAGCGCAGCACCGTCCTCGTCGAGGATGCGCGCGCGCTCGCCAGCGCCTGTGAGGCTGGCGAGCGTGCTAAAGAACTCAGCCTCGACCGAGCCGTCCGCATGAACGAAGAGGTTGGGCAGGTCGCCCGCGTCCGGGCCTTCGGGGTTCATCAGCCCGTGAGGCTTGGCGTGCGGGTTGAGGTGCCCCTTGGAGGCGACGAAGCCCTTGTCCGGATCCTCGCAGGTGCCGACGCTGTGGATGTGGATGGCTTTCGGGCCCGGCGGCAGGCCCTTGGCCGCGACGTGGATGAGCACGCCGTGCGGGCCCTCGGTCAGCGTCGCGGCCCCGACCGCCTTGCCGTCACGGTCGATGATCGTGGCCGTGGCACGTTCGGCGGCCGTGGCTGGAGATGAGAGTATGGCGAGCGATACGGTCAGCACGGACAGGGAGAGGGTCAGGGCAAGGGAACGGGTTGTGCGCATTTGCATATCTCCATCGAATAAAGGTTTCGTGGTCGGCCCGGCGCGTTCCGGGCCTGCAGCATGATAGGCGATTGCGCCGGCTGGCGCCGCCCGGTCGCAGGCCTTAACATCGACATCTTGACTGCAACGGAGACCCCCATGGCTTCATCCCCTGACAGCATCAGCATGGCGCTGTTCTGCGACTTCGAGAACGTGGCGCTGGGCGTGCGGGATGCCAACTACGAGAAGTTCGACATCAAGCGCGTGCTCGAGCGCCTGCTGCTCAAGGGCAGCATCGTGGTCAAGAAAGCCTATTGCGACTGGGACCGCTACAAGAGTTTCAAGGCGGCGATGCATGAGGCCAACTTCGAGCTCATCGAGATCCCGCACGTGCGCCAGTCAGGCAAGAATTCCGCAGACATCCGGCTCGTGGTCGACGCGCTCGACCTGTGCTACACCAAGTCGCATGTCGACACCTTCGTCATCATCAGCGGCGATTCGGACTTCTCACCGCTGGTGTCGAAGCTGCGCGAGAACGCCAAGCAGGTGATCGGCGTGGGGGTCAAGCAATCGACCTCTGATCTGCTCATCGCCAATTGCGACGAGTTCATCTTCTACGATGACCTCGTGCGTGACAGCCAGCGTGCTGCCGCCAAGCGCGATGCGCGCGACAGCGCGCCGGCGCCCAAGCGTTCGCCTGAGGAAGAAAAGCGGCGCAAGGATGAGATCGAGGGCCGGCGCAGGCAGGCGATCGACATTGCCGTCGAGACCTTCGAAGCCCTGCTCGCGGAGCGCGGCGAGAGCGGCAAGATCTGGGCATCGATGCTCAAGGAGGCGATCAAGCGCCGCAAGCCGGATTTCAACGAGAGCTACTTCGGTTTCCGTGCCTTCGGCAACCTGCTGGAGGAGGCACAGAGCCGTGGCCTGCTCGAACTGGGCCGCGACGAGAAGTCGGGCACCTATGTCAGCCGCCCGAGTGCGGCGGTGCTGAGCGCCGCTGCGGAGAACGAGGCCGCGCAGATGCAGGCAGCGACGACTGCCGAGGCGCAGCAGGCCAACGCAGAGGCGACAACCGAGGACAAGCCCGCCCAGGCCGGCAAGGCCTCGGCGCGCAGCGGGCGGCGGCGCGGGAGTGGCAGGGCGGCCGCACAGGCCGAGGGCAGGTCGGCTGCGCCGTCTGGCCGCGGGGGGGATGTCGGTGTGGTGCAGGTCGAGCACATGGCGCAAGCCGTTGCTGACGTAACACAGGCGCCAGTGGTGAAGGAGGTATCACCACCTCCGGCCGCAGGGCAGGCGGCGACAGAGGGCAAGGTGGACCAGCCCGCTGCACTCGAAGCGGCTGCACCGCGCGCCGAACCGAAGAAGCAGGCCCGCCGTGCCCGCAAGCAAAGCGATGCGCCTGCCGAGGCTGGCGTTGCCGCCGCGAGCGAGCGCCCTGCAGCTGACCTTGCGCCAGCCGCTGTGGAAGAGGAACCGCGCAAAGGGCGCAAGCCCGCGGTGCGCGGCAAAGCCAAGCCGGCCCAGGCGCCTGTGGCCGAGCTGGCTGCCGTTGATGCATCCACGCCGAAAGGGTCGGCAGGGAAGGTTTCTGACGCCAAGACATCTGGCACCAAGGCAAGGCGACCTGCGCGCGCTGCGGAGCAAGGCGATGCGACGACCAGTGCGGTAACCGGAGGCGAGCCTGTTGGTGAGCTCAGCGGTGAGGGCAGCAACACGAGGCCTGCGGCCAAGACCGCCACACGCAGCCGCCGTCCGCGCAAGCCCAAGGCAGATGCTGCCGAGTGAGACTTGCCGCGCCTCAAGTGCGGGCGCAGCTGGTTCGCGTTGCGTACCGGGCGCGGTGGCCTGACTGACGAAGGACGCATGCACGTGAGCAGTCGAGTCATCGCGCGTTCCCGGGCCGACGGACTGCCGTCGTGGCCCTATCCGCGCTGGATCGCGCACCGCGGTGCGGGCCGCCTGGCGCCGGAGAACACGCTCGCCGCCTTTGCGCTCGGTCATGCCCATGGCTATCGCATGTTCGAGTGCGATGTGCGCCTGAGCGCAGATGGCGTGCCCTTTCTGCTCCATGACGACCGGCTCGAGCGCACGACCGACGGCCGTGGCGAGGCGCTCGGGCATGACTGGGCGGCGCTCGCGCGCCTTGACGCCGGCGCCTGGCATGCGCCGCGGCATGCCGGCGAGCGCTTGGCCACGCTCGAGGCTGTGGTGGCGTTCTGCCATGCCCATGGCTGCGCGCTCAACGTCGAGCTCAAGCCTGCACCGGGCGACGAGCTGCGCACCGCGCGCGTCGTCGGCGCGCAGCTGGCGCGGATCTGGCGTGGCACGCCTCCGCCCTTGCTGTCCTCCTTCAGCGTCATCGCCCTCGAGGCCGCGGCTGTCACTGCACCCGCGCTGCCGCGCGGGCTCCTGCTCGAACGCTTCTGCGGCGATTGGCTGGCCACCGCGCAGCGCCTGGGTTGCGTGGCCGTGATCGGCGAGCAGTCGGCGTGGAATGCGCAGTGGGCGACGCAGGCACGCGCCGCGGGCTTACGCATGCTGGCCTACACGGTGAATACCGATGAAGACGCGGAGCGCTTGCTTGGCCTGGGCCTCGACGGGCTGATCACCGACCGGGTTGACCATTTCTCACCGGATGGGGCGCCGGGGCAGTGCCTGCAGTAGGGGGCCGCTTACCGAAAAGCTCGCGGCTGGCGCCGCTCCTACGGGGGACCCCCGCGGCGGCTGGCTTTGCTGTAGGAGCGGCGCCAGCCGCGAGCTGTTGAAGTCAATGCGTTCATCATTCAAGCTCAAGCGACGAGGCTTCCCCGCCGGCCCTTACCGGAACTCGGCCAGCGCCGTGTGCTCTACCGCTAGTCTCTTCTGTGAGCTGCTCATCATGTCCCCGACGATCCGCGCCAGCGCCCTCATTCTTACCGCTGGCCTTCTGGCACTGGCCCCCTCCGCAGCCCTTGCTCAGCCGGATGGTTCATGCCTTGCACCCGGCGCCTGGACCAGGCTCGATGCCGCACAGCCCGAGCGGGCCGAGTCGAGCGCGCTGCTTGCTGCCATGGCGCGGCGCGATGTCGTGCTGCTGGGCGAGCAGCACGACGACATGGATCATCACCGCTGGCAGTTGCACACGCTTGCAGCGCTGCATGCGCAGCGGCCGCACATGGTGATCGGCTTCGAGATGTTCCCGCGCCGGGTGCAGCCGGTGCTTGACCGCTGGGTAGCGGGCGAACTGAGCGAAGCCGAGTTCCTGACGGCGTCCGACTGGGGCAAGGTGTGGAGCATGCCGGCCGAGCTCTACCTGCCGCTGTTCCATTTCGCGCGCCTGCATCGAATCCCGATGGTGGCGCTCAATGTCGAGGCCGCCTTGACACGCAACGTGGCGCAGAAGGGCTGGAATGCAGTGCCCGAGGCCGAGCGCGAGGGCGTGGGCACGCCTGCGCCCGCCTCACGCGACTACGAGGACTTCCTGTACGAGATCCATCGTCAGCATGCCGGCATGCGCGGCCACGGTCCGCGCACGAGCAGCCGGCGCGATGCCGCTTTCCGCAACTTTGTCGACTCCCAGCTCACCTGGGATCGCGCAATGGCGGAGGCCTTGGCGGCGGCGCGCAAGGCCCACACCAAGCCGGATGGCGACAGCCCGCTGGCGGTGGGCATCATGGGCAGCGGTCATGTCCGCTTCGGGCATGGCGTCGCGCACCAGCTCGATGATCTGGGCGTGGGCTCGATAGGGCAATTGCTACCGATGCCGGCAAGCACCGATTGCCGGCTCCTGGCGCCGCGCCTGGCTGACGCCGTGTTCGCGGTACCCGACGCTGTCCAGGCGCCACCGCCCCCGCCGCGGCTTGGTGTGTCGCTGGATGAGCAGGCCGACGGGGTGCGTATCGCCGAGGTCAGCGCCGGCAGCCTGGCTGAACGCAGTGGGCTACTGAACGGTGATGTCATCACCGAAGCCGCCGGTGCGCCGGTCAGGCGCAACATCCACCTGATCGCTGCCGTGCGCCAGCAACCGCCGGGCACCTGGCTGCCGCTCAAGCTCAGGCGCGGCGATGAGGTGCTGGAGTTGGTGGTCCGCTTCCCGGCGCAGGCGCGCTGAGGGCGTGGCGGTGCAGGTCGCGCGCGCCCTGTGGCTGCTTGTGCTGGGCTGGTTGCTGGTCGCGCCTCTTGCGGCATCGGCGGCCACTGGCACCGCCGCGCTGCGTGACGGTCAGCGCGGCAGCGAGGCCGATGCCTTCGAACTCAGGCTGGATGTCCGCCTCGATCCGGCGGCGCGCATGCTCGTCGTGCGTGCGGAGGTGCAGCCTGCCGAGCGCGACTTTCGCTTCGTGCTTCATGAGAGCCTGATGCCGCGGGCTGCAAGTGCGGCAGGCAGACCGTTGAAGCTGCAGCCCGCCGGGCAGCGCGGCAGCCTGCGAGGGTGGCGGATACAGGTGCCCGACGGTGCGCCCCTGAGCATCGAGTACTCGGGCACGCTCGCTGTGCTCGAAAGGGGCCGCGACCATCGCGGCGTGCTGCAGGGCATGCCCCCAATGGCGGCGCCCGAGGGCAGTTTCCTGCCCGCCGGCAGCGCCTGGTATCCGCGCCCTGCCGAGCTGTTCTCCTACCGGGTCGAGTTGTCCGTGCCTGGAGAGCAGCGTGCACTTGTCGCCGGGCGTCTGGTGGAGGAGGCGCTGCCCTCGGCTGCCGACCCGCGCTACCGCGCTGTTTTCGAGTTCGACCAGCGCAGCGACGGTATCGATCTGATGGCCGGGCCTTGGGCAGTACGCGAGCACAAGCATGTACAGGCCGATGGCCGGCCCCTGCGCCTGCGCACCTATTTCCCGCACGCGCTCGACACCGAGACGGGGCTGGCGGAAGGCTACCTCGCCGACAGCCTGCGCTACATCGAGCACTACAGCGAGCGTATCGGCGCCTATCCCTTCACCGAGTTCTCGGTGGTTGCCAGCCCGCTGCCGACCGGTTTCGGCATGCCGACGCTGACCTACATCGGCGAGCAGGTGCTGCGCCTGCCGTTCATCCGTGCCACCTCGCTCGGCCATGAGGTGCTGCACAACTGGTGGGGCAACGGCGTGCTGGTGGATTACATGCGCGGCAACTGGTCCGAGGGGCTGACGACCTTCATGGCCGACTACGCCTACAAGGAGGCCGAGTCCGCTGAGGCGGCGCGCGAGATGCGCCTGGGCTGGCTGCGCGACTTCGTCGCGGTGCCGGCCGGTGGGCACCAGCCATTGGCGGCCTTCCGGTCGCGCACCCATGCTGCTGCGGCGGCGGTGGGCTATGGCAAGGCGGCGATGGTGTTCGTGATGCTGCGTGACCGACTGGGCGAGGAGGTATTCGAACGTGGCATTCGCCTGTTCTGGGCGCAGCAGCGTTTCCGCATTGCCGGCTGGGCTGAACTGCAGGCGGCGTTCGAGCAGGTGTCGGGGGAGAGCCTGGAGGGCTTCTTCCGCCAGTGGGTCGCCTTGCCCGGCGGGCCGCAGGTGCGCGTCGTCGCGGCGAGCATCGTCGATGCTGGGGGTGGGCAGGCGAGGGCGGATGTTGGCTTGGCGGGCGGCCGTTCTCAGGATACGTCCGGGTCTCGGGTACGGATCAGCCTGGCGCAGGACGAGCCCCTGCATACGCTTGACTTGCCGCTCGTGGTCCACGGCGAGTCCGCGCGCGAGATGCGCTGGGTGAGGCTGGAGGCTGCGTCGGCCGATGTCGAACTTGACTTCGACTTCGAGCCGGTGCAGCTGCATCTCGACCCCGAGTTGCGGGTTTGGCGCCTGCCCGAGGCCGAGCAATTGCCACCGATCCTGCGCCAATGGGTGCTGGCGCGCTCGCCACACCTGGTGATTGCCGATGCGCAAGCCGATATGGTGCAGGCGGCCAGCGCGCTGGCGCAGCGCATCTTCGAGCGCTCGCCCAAGGCGTCCGGGGTAGAAGCGTTGACGCGTGGTCGCGAGCCGGTGTTGCTCGTCGGCAGTCATGACGCCATCGATGCCGTGCTCGCCGATCACGGCCTGCCTGCCCGGCCGGAGGCCTTGCGGGGCAGGGGAACCGCCCAGGTATGGACGCTGGCGCAAGGCGACGGCCCGCCGCTGGCGGTGGTGTCGGCGCAGGATCCCGCCGCACTCGAGGCCCTGTTGCGTCCGTTGCCGCATTACGGCGGCCAGAGCTGGCTTGTCTTCGAAGGCAGCCGTGTCGTGGCGCGCGGCGTGTGGGATGCACCTGGCCGGGCGGTGGCGGTCGGGCGCTGATATAGACTGCCATGTGCGCTTGCCCGTCCCTCGGCCGGTAATGTCCCGCATGCCTCACCGCTCTTGACCCTTCTGCGCACCATGCGCCCCTTTCGACAGCAACGGAATGTCCATGCGCCGCTCCATTCTCTCCTCCGCCCTGAGCCTCTGCTTGCTCTCCACCGCTACCCCCGCGCTTGCTGACGAGGCTGCCTTTGCCGCCTGCCTCTCGGGCTTGCGTGCCGAGGCGGCCGCAAAAGGGGTGAGTCGCACAACCTTTGATGCGCACGCTGCGGGGCTGGCACCGGACATGGCGGTGCTCGGCTTCCTCGACGCTCAACCCGAGTTCATCACCCCGATCTGGGACTACATGGCTGGCCTGGTGGATGAGGAGCGCGTGGCCGACGGCCGCGCCATGCTCGCCGAATGGCGTGCGGTGCTCGCACGCGTCGAGGCCGAGTATGCGGTTGATGCCGCTACCGTCGTTGCGGTGTGGGGGGTGGAGAGCAACTACGGACGCAACTTCGGCAGCCGGCCGCTGCTGACCTCGCTGTCGACGCTGTCCTGCTTCGGCCGTCGGCAGGCCTTCTTCCGCGGCGAGTTCTTCACCACGCTCAAGATCATCCAGGATGGCCACGTTGCGCCCGAGCGCCTCACCGGCTCGTGGGCCGGTGCGTTTGGCCACACCCAGTTCATGCCCAGCACCTTCATGCGTCTGGCGGTGGATTTCGATGGCGACGGACGCCGCGACCTGGTCGATAGCGTGCCCGATGCGCTCGCCTCGACGGCCAACTTCCTCAAGAGCGCGGGCTGGCGCAGCGACCAGCCCTGGGGCTTCGAGGTGAGCCTGCCGCGCGGCTTCGACACCGCGGGCGCGGGCCGGCGCAACAAGCAGCCGATGAGCGACTGGGCGGCTCGCGGCGTAAGGCGGGTCGATGGTTCGCCGTTGCCAGCCGGCGCAACCCCGGTCGGCCTGCTGCTGCCTGCGGGGCAGCCTGGGCCGGCCTTCCTGGTGACGCGTAATTTCGATGCGCTGTATTCCTACAACGCCGCCGAGAGCTATGGACTGGCGATCGCCCATCTCTCCGACCGGCTGCGCGGCGCGGGCAGTTTCGTGACGGCGTGGCCGACCGATGATCCTGGACTGTCGCGTGCCGAGCGTCGCGAACTGCAGCAACTGCTGATCGAGCGTGGGCATGACATCGGTGCCGCCGATGGCATGATCGGCGCACGCACCCGCGAGGCCCTGAAGCTGGAGCAACTGCGACTGGGGCTGACGGCAGACGGTCGTGCCGGCCAGCGTGCGCTGGTCGCGCTGCGCGCGCAGGCCGGGCGCCAGTAGGTGCTGGTGATGGAAGAATGCTGATCGCTGAGCCGGAGCAGGGCCCTCGGCCCGTCAGGGTCGTCGTAGGGGGCGTTGCCGGCTCGACCGGCGGCGATCGCGCCGGCTGAGGGTCAGGCTGTTGCCTGCCGACGCTGGGCGCGGGCGACGCGCTGAGCTTCATCGCGTGTCTCGGCCAGCACTTCCTGAACATAGTCGAGATGGGCGCAGGCGATCTGGCGTGCATCCTCGGCACGGCGGTCCATGATTGCCCGGTACAGGGTGCGGTGCTGGTCGAGCAGGGCGTCGCGGATGTCGCTGCCCAGGGGGATCATGCCGCCGATGTTGGTCACCACGTTGCGCTCGAGCAGGTCGAACAGACTGCGGATGGTGTGCAGCAGCACTGCGTTGTGGCTGGCTTCGGCGATGGCAAGGTGAAAGTGGGCGTCAGCCGCGCCTTCTTCGGCGCGACTGACCCGGCCCTTGCGCAGGTAGCAGTCCTGTACGCGCTCGAATGCCGCGCTCAGCCGCTCGCGGTCGGGCTCGGTGGCGCGCAGCGCCGCATAGTAGGCGCAGGAACCCTCCAGCGTGTGACGGAATTCGATCAGGTCGCGCTGCGCCTCCGGGTTGCGCTCCAGCAGATCGTTCATCGGGTCACGGAATGAGGAGCCCAGCGTCTCGCTGACGAAGGTGCCCCCGCCATGGCGGCTGGTGAGCAGGCCGCGCGCGATCAACTTCTGCAGTGCCTCGCGTACCGACGGCCGCGACACGCCGAACTGCTCGGCCAGCGCACGTTCGGCCGGCAGGCGCTCGCCGGGGCGCAGGCTGCCCTCGAGGATCAGGGTCTCGATGCGGTCGATGATGTCGTCGGCGAGGCGGCGTTGCTGCAGGGGGGTGGCTTTCATGGATCCTTCTCCGAGGGCCGGCACGCACTGAGTGTTTGGTCGGCGGCTGGAATCTAGCTGCTGTGGCTGCTGCCGGCAAGCGGTGGATGAACAGCTGCGGCTGCCGCAGGCAGGTCGAGCTGGCGCCCCCTTATGCATGTATCCGAAAAATTGATGTTTTTGATTGACAGCACTCCAGGGCACCCTTAGTCTAGCTCAGCAATTGGTATAGTGGTCTTACCAATTTAGCGATCATGAGTCCTCTTTGAATCCTTGCTGGAGACTTCTATGTCCGGTCTGGTCCTTGTGAATGTGGCGGGTGCAAACAACCTGCCGTTGCGGGCGGGGTGCTGAGATGCAATCCGGAACGCTCGCGCTGCTCGCGTTTTCCCCGATCCTGCTGGCCGCCATCCTCCTTGTCGGTTTGCGCTGGCCAGCGCGGCGCGCCATGCCGGTCGTGTATGTGCTGACGGCAGGTATCGGTCTGTTCGTGTGGGAGATGAGTTTCAACCGCATCCTGGCGTCGACGCTGCAGGGGCTGATCATCACCATCGGTGTGCTGTGGATCATCTTCGGCGCCATCCTGTTGCTCAATACGCTGAAGTACTCGGGGGCGATCTCGACGATCCGTTCCGGCTTTGCCACCATCAGCCCCGACCGCCGCATTCAGGCCATCATCATCGCCTGGCTGTTCGGCTGCTTCATCGAGGGGGCGTCGGGCTTCGGCACGCCGGCCGCCATCGCCGCGCCGCTGCTCGTTGCGCTCGGCTTCCCAGCCCTGGCGGCGGTGTTGCTCGGCATGCTTGTGCAGAGCACGCCGGTGTCCTTCGGCGCGGTCGGCACGCCGATCATCATCGGCGTCAATAGCGGCCTGGACACGGCGACGATCGGTGCGCAGCTGGTCGAGCGCGGTTCGAGCTGGGAGGTGTTCCTGCAGCTGGTGACCAGCAACGTGGCGATCATCCACGCCATCGTCGGTACGGTGATGCCGCTGATCATGGCGATGATGCTGACGCGCTTCTTCGGTAAGGAGAAGAGCTGGAAGGCCGGGCTGGAAGTGTTGCCGTTCGCGCTCTTCGCCGGCTTTGCATTCACCATTCCCTACGCCATCACTGGTGTGTTCCTCGGCCCCGAGTTCCCGTCGCTGCTGGGTGGCCTGGTGGGCCTGGCGATCGTCACCTCGGCGGCGCGGTTTGGCTTTCTGGTGCCGAAGAAGGCCTGGGATTTTGCCGAGCCCAAGGACTGGCCGAGCGAGTGGATGGGCAGCGTCGAGATGAAGCTGGACCAGCTGCCGCGCCATCAGCAGATCGGCATCGTGCGTGCCTGGCTGCCCTATGTGCTGGTGGGTGCGCTGCTCGTCGCCAGCCGCGTCATGCCCGAGTTTGGTAATGCGCTCAAGGCTGTGGTGCTGAGCTTCCCCAACCTGCTTGGCGAGAAGGGCATCAGCGCCAACTTCCAGCCCTTGTATCTGCCGGGTGGCATCCTGGTTGCGGTGGTGCTGGCCACGGTCGCGCTGCACGGCATGCATGCGCGCTCGCTGGCCAAGGCGATGGGTGAGTCGTCGCGGGTGCTGCTCGGTGCCGGCTTCGTGCTGCTGTTTACGGTGCCGATGGTGCGCATCCTGATCAATTCGGGCGTCAATGCCGCCGAGCTGCCAAGCATGCCGATCGCGATGGCGCAGTGGGTGGCCGACAGCGTGGGCGGGGTGTATCCGCTGCTGGCGCCGGCCGTGGGGGCGCTGGGCGCCTTCATCGCGGGCTCGAATACCGTGAGCAACATGATGCTCAGCCAGTTCCAGTTCGGTGTCGCCAGCACGCTCGGCATCTCCGGCGCGGTGATCGTGGCCGTCCAGGCGATTGGCGCTGCTGCAGGCAACATGGTGGCGATCCACAATGTGGTGGCGGCTTCGGCAACGGTGGGTCTGCTCGGCCGCGAGGGTGCGATCCTGCGCAAGACGTTCTGGCCGACGGTGTACTACGTGCTGATGACGGGCGTGGTGGCGATGATCGCCATCTATGTGCTCGGTGTCACCGATCCGCTGGTCGCGCAATAGGGCGGCAAGTAGGTAATAGCAGCAGTCGCGGGGCGACCCGCGCTGCTGCAGAATGAAGACGTAATCCCCAAGGAGACGATTCGCATGAGTCACGCTTCTTCCGTGGCGCCGAACGCCACACGGACAGCCCCGGCGATCGAGCCGCCGCGCCAGTACCCCGACAAGCCCGCGGACGTGTTCCTGTTCGGCACCTGCGTGCTGGACCTGTTCTTCCCTGATGCCGGCATGGATGCGATCCGCCTGCTCGAGCGCGAGGGCATCAGGGTGCACTTTCCTCAGGCGCAAAGCTGTTGCGGGCAGCCGGCCTATACCTCCGGCTATACCGACGAGGCGCGCGTGGTGGCGCGTGCTCAACTGGCCCTGTTTGCCGGCGACTGGCCGGTGGTCGTGCCGTCGGGCTCTTGTGCGGGGATGTTCCGCCACCACTACTTCGAATTGTTCAAGGACGAGCCACAGACCTTGAAGCAGGTTGAGTCGCTGGCTGCGCGTACCTTCGAACTGGCCGAGTTCCTGTTGAACGTGTGTCGCGTGCAACTGCACGACAGCGGCGCACCGGTGAAGGTCGCGCTCCATACATCGTGCAGTGCGCGGCGCGAGATGAATACCCACGTGCATGGCCGTGCGTTGCTGGGGCAGCTCGCCGCTGTCGAGCGCGTCGATCATGACCACGAGAGCGAGTGCTGCGGCTTCGGCGGCGCCTTCAGCGTGCGCATGCCGGATATTTCCGGAGCGATGGTCAAGGACAAGACTGCGGCGCTCAAGGGCTCCGGTGCGGCCGAGGTGGTGAGCGCGGACTGTGGCTGCCTGCTCAACATCAATGGTTGCTTCGAGAAGCAGGGTGAGCGCCTCCGCGGTGAGCACCTGGCCAGCTTCCTGCTGCGTCGCACCGGCGGGCACAAGGGAGACGGGCGATGAGCGCGATGACCGACGTGCCTGCCGTGCCGATCGCCTTCAGGCGCAACGCGCGCGAGGCGCTTGCCGACCCGCAGCTAAGACGCAACTTCCGTGGCGCGATGGACTTCCTGATGGACAAGCGCCGCGTCCAGTTCCCTGATGGCGACGAACTCGAGCGTTTGCGCGCATTCGGCAACCGCGTGCGCGCGCGGGCGCTGTCCAAGTTGCCCGAGTTGCTCGAGCGGCTGGATGCAAACCTGAGCCGCAACGGCGTGAAGGTGCACTGGGCCGAGACGGTAGAGGAGGCCAACGCCATCGTCCACCGCATCGTCGAGCAGCACGCGGCGAAGAAGGTGATCAAGGGCAAGTCCATGGTCAGCGAGGAAATGGAGATGAACCATTACCTCGGCGAGCGCGGGGTGGATTGCCTCGAGTCCGACATGGGCGAGTTCATCGTGCAGCTGCGCGAGGAGAAGCCCTCGCACATCATCATGCCGGCGATCCACCTCAACGTTGGCCAGGTGGCTTCGCTGTTCCACGACAAGCTCGAAGTGGATTACACCGAGGACGTCGACCGCCTGATCCAGATCGGTCGCGAGACGCTGCGGCGCAACTTCTTCGAAGCAGACATCGGTGTTTCGGGGGTGAACTTCGCCATCGCCGAGACCGGCACGCTGCTGCTGGTCGAGAACGAGGGCAATGGCCGCATGTCGACCACCGTACCGCCGGTGCACATCGCGGTCACCGGCATCGAGAAGGTGGTGGAGAACCTGCGCGATGTCATCCCGCTGCTGTCGCTGCTGACACGCTCCGCGACCGGCCAGGCGATCACGACCTACGTCAACATGATCTCAGGCCCGCGCAAGGCCGACGAACTGGACGGCCCGCAGGAAGTGCACCTGGTGCTGCTCGACAACGGCCGTAGCCAGGCCTTCGCCGACGGTGAGCTGCGTCAGACGCTCAACTGCATCCGCTGCGGAGCGTGCATGAACCACTGCCCGGTCTACACCCGCATCGGCGGTCACGCCTACGGGACGGTATACCCGGGCCCCATCGGCAAGATCGTCACCCCGCACATGCTGGGCCTCGACACCACGCGCGACCTGCCCACGGCGTCGTCGATGTGCGGCGCCTGCGGCGAGGTCTGCCCGGTGAAGATTCCGATTCCCGCGCTGCTGCGCCGATTGCGCGAGGAGGCGGTGCGTGCGCCTGAGGCGGTACCGCATCACATGCGTGGGCAGGGCAGCAAGTACTCGAAGAAGGAGGCGATGCTCTGGAAGGCCTGGCGCAAGCTCAACACCTCGCCCGCGCTCTATCGTGCCTTCAGCTTCGCGGGCACACGCTTGAGCGCGCTGATGCCCTCGAACATCGGCCCGTGGACCGAACACCGCAGCGCGCCCAAGCCTGCCGCGCGCAGCCTGCACGAGCTCGCCCGCGAGCATCTGGGAGAAGATTGAATGAGCGCCAAGGACAGGATTCTTGCCAAGCTGCGCGGCAGCCTCGTTGGCACCACCCCGGTCGCGGACGACTACGACGCTGGCCTGCTGACCGAGCCCTGGCGCTACGCGGCCGACGATCGTATCGCTCGCCTGCGCAGCATGCTGGAGGCCGTGCATGGCGAGACACAGCTGACGACCCAGGCCGACTGGCCGCAACGCGCACTGGAAGCACTGGCTGCGCGCAATATCGGCGAGTTGCTGGTTTCTCCGGACACTGCGCATGGCCAGCAGCTGGCAGCGCATGTCGCCGCCAGTGCTGCGGGTCTGCGCCTGAAGGCCTACGACCAGCCCGTCGAGGCGTGGAAGGAGGAGCTCTTCTTCCGCACGCCCGCCTCGCTCACCGGCACACTGGGCGGTATCGCCGCCACAGGCAGCCTGGTGCTGTGGCCGACGCCGCAGGAACCGCGGCTGATGAGCCTGGTCCCGCCCCTGCACATTGCCTTGCTCAAGGCCAGCGAGGTGCGCGACAACCTGTATGAGCTGATGCATGCACAGCACTGGGCGTCGGGGATGCCGACCAACGCCTTGCTGGTGTCGGGGCCCTCGAAGACGGCCGATATCCAGCAAACGCTCGCCTACGGTGCCCATGGCCCCAAGGAACTGCTGGTGCTCATCCTCGAGGACGCCTGAGCCGTTCGCCGACCTTGCTGTGCAGTAGACCGGGCCACGACACGCGCACGCGCGCATGTCGTGGCCCGTTTTCATGGCGTGGGCTCGCCGTGCCTTCGTTCAGCCCGGCCGGCGGGTGTGGAGCAGGTAATTGACGTCGGTGTCGCGACCGAGTGAGTACACCTTGGTGAGCGGGTTGTAGCTCATGCCGATCAGTTCCTGCGTGTCCAGGCGAGCCTGGCGGCAGTAGCGGGTGAGTTCGGACGGCTTGATGAATTTGGCGTACTCGTGCGTCCCGGCAGGGAGCAGCTTGAGCACGTATTCCGCGCCGATGATCGCAAACACATAAGACTTGAGGTTGCGGTTGAGCGTGGAGAAGAAGACGTGGCCGCCGGGCTTGACCAGGCGCGCGCAGGCGGCGATGGTGCTGGCCGGGTCAGGGACGTGCTCGAGCATTTCCATGCAGGTCACGACGTCGAAGGCGGCAGGGTTTTCGTCGGCGAAGGCTTCCGCGCTGACCAGTCGGTAATCGACCTTGTGGCCACTCTCGAACAGGTGCAGCCGTGCCACGCTGAGTGCCTTTTCGGACAGGTCGATGCCGGTTACGTCCGCACCGACGGCGCTCATGCTTTCGGCGAGGATGCCGCCACCGCAGCCGACATCGAGCACCTTTTTGCCCGCGAGCGCGGCCTTGCCGTCTATCCAGCCCAGGCGCAACGGGTTTATCTCGTGCAAGGGGCGGAACTCGGAGGCCGGGTCCCACCAGCGGTGGGCAAGTTCGCTGAATTTCTGCAGTTCGGCGGGGTCGGCGTTAAGGGTGCTCATGATCTAAGGCCAGCTTGATGAGGGTGCAGGATGGACCGTGGCGCTCGATGGGCGTTCCGGCGTGCCGTCCAAATGAAAAAGCCCCGCCGAGGCAGGGCTTTTCGGACATCGGGCTCGTGATTACTTGGAGCCGATGACTTCCACTTCCACGCGACGATCCGGCTGCAGGCAGGAGATCAGCGCAGCACGGCCACGAACGTTGTCGCACTGGTTGCCGGTGACGGGCTGGGTCTTGCCCTTGCCTTCGGTGTAGATGCGGTTGGCGTCGACACCCTGGGCGACCAGGTAGGTCTTGACGGCAGCGGCACGGCGCTCCGACAGACGCTGGTTGTAGGCGGCCGAGCCGATGCGGTCGGTGTGGCCGACTGCAAGGATCACTTCCAGCTTGAGCGACTTGGCCTGGGCGGCGAGGTCGTTCAGGCGGGCCTGGCCTTCGGGCTTGAGCACGGCCTTGTCGAAGTCGAACAGAGCGTCAGCCGACAGCTTGATCTTGTCAGCGGTGGGCTTCGGAGCCGGAGCCGGGGCGGCAGCAGCGACCGGAGCTGCGCACTTGTCGGCGGGAACGATGTCGGAGTCGCAGGCGCAGCCGACCGGGAACTCGCCAGCAAGGGCGGTCGAGGCGGCAGCCGGGCTCCAGTAGCCGGTACGCCAGCACAGGCCGGCACCGCTGCGGGCGACGACATTGCGCGCGTCGATCACGTAAGGGATTTCGCCCTGGCCGGCCACGACGACGTCGGCAGCCTGCGCGAAGGCGCTGGGAGCGGACACGCCGAGGGATGCGATGGCGGCCAGCATGAGCACTTGCTTCTTGGTTTGTTTGATCATGGTTTCCTCTTTGATGGGCGAGTCGCCGGAGTTTCCACAGGACGGATTGAAAACGTGCGTTAAGCAGCTTTCGCGTTGGTTTGCACCAGTGTATCCAGTTCAATTACCGAACCTAGTTTGCCACACCGACGCGATGCGCAGCAATTCGCTGTCTCTAATATGCAACAGCTGAACGCCTTTGTCCACGCGGGTTTCTCCGTTTACCCAGACGTGGGAGACGTTCTCCCGACCGGCGACATAGACCAGATGCGAGATCGGGTCGAAGCACGGCCGGCAGTGCAGGCCGCCAAGGTCCACCGCACACAGGTCGGCTGCCTTGCCCGGCTCGATCGAGCCGATACGGTCCGCCATGCCGAGCGCATCGGCTCCGCCCAGTGTGGCCATATGCAGTGCGGCGTGGGCGGGGACTGCGCTCGCATCCAGGCTGCCTACCTTGGCAAGCAGGGCGGCATGGCGCATCTCCTGGAAAAGGTCGAGTCGGTTGTTGCTCGCTGCGCCATCCGTGCCCAGGCCGACACGGATGCCTGCTTCGAGCAGGCGGGGAATGGGGGCAATGCCGCTGGCCAGCTTCATGTTCGAGGTCGGGCAGTGGGCGACACTGCAGTTGTGGCGCGCGAGCAGTTCGATGTCGGCGTCGTCAAGATGCACCGCATGCACACCGATGAGGTTCTCGCCGAGCAGCCCCAGCCGGGCCAGGCGGGCGAGCGGGCGCAGGCCGTGCGTCGTGATCGAGTCGGCGATCTCGCCCGCGGTCTCGTGCACATGGATGTGGATTGGTAGTTCGAGCTCCTCGGCAAGGGCGAGCGCGCGTGCGAAGCTCCTGTCGCTGACCGTGTAGGGCGCGTGAGGGGCGATGGCGAAGTCGATCAGCGGCTCGCGTTGCCAGCGGTCGCGTGCGGCAAGGCCCTTGCGCAGGTAGTCGTCGGCGTCGCTCGCGTAAGGGGTGGGGAACTCGAGCATGACGATGCCGACCACCGCTCGGATGCCCGTGGTGGCAAAGGCCTCGGCGGCGGCTTCGGGGTGGAAGTACATGTCGTTGCACGTGGTGATGCCGCCGCGCAGCATCTCGGCGGCGGCGAGCAGGCTGCCGTCATGCACGAAGGCGGCCGAAACGTGGCGCGACTCGGTCGGCCAGATCGCCTCCTGGAGCCAGCGCATGAGCGGCAGGTCATCGGCCAGTCCGCGCATCAGGTTCATCGCTGCATGGGCATGCAGATTGACCAGGCCGGGCATGAGTACATGGTCCGGCAGGTCGAACACCTTGCGGGCGGCGAGCCTTCCGCGTGCGTCCGCGCTGGGAAGGATGTCGGTGATCCGGCCTTTCGAGACGACGACAGTGTGGTCATCGAGGACGACGCCCGCCGGTTGGACGGGGATGACCCAGCGTGCGTGGATTAGCAGGTCGGCAATCTCGTTCAAGATGGAGCTCCGCAATGTCCCGGTCGATCAGGTGGCGTGCCGGGCAGGTTGTCGCAAGGGTTGGGCGGCGAATGCATCGACCATTATTAGCATGGGCGTTCGTGGCCAACAACACGACCGCTGGCCCTGTGGCCAGGGGGATGTGAGAAATGCGCCGGCGGTTCGCCCGCAGCGCATCGCTTCATGCAACAATTCGGCCATTCCTATTGGACTGATGGCGGCTCTGCGGCCACCGCGAATGTATGAACGCGACTCCAAGCCGGATCGGCAAATACAGGATCATCAAGGAGGTCGGACGTGGTGCTACCGCGATCGTCTACCTCGCCGAGTCTGACGACCGGCCCGAGCCTGTCGCCGTCAAGCATGTGCGTTTCGATGACAAGGTCAAGGACGAGGCGAAGTGGAACCGCCGCCTGGTCAAGCTGCTCAGGGCCGAGCAGGTGGTGTCGAGCCGTCTGAACCACCCCAACATCATCCGCATCCACGATGCTTCGATCGAGCCGACACAGGCCTATGTGGTGATGGAGTACTTTCCGGGTGGCTCGCTGGAGCGCTACTGCAGCTTCGACAAGCTGCTGCCGATACACCGCACGATCGGCATCGTCTTCAAGTGCTGCATGGCGCTCGATCATGCCTACCGGCAGGGCATCGTGCATCGCGACATCAAGCCGGCCAACATCCTTGTCGACGACGAGGACAACGTGAAGATCACCGACTTCGGGCTTGCGCTCAACATCAACAAGAAGCTCGATACCGACTCGACCTTCATCATGGGTGTGGGCTCGCCGGCCTACATGAGCCCGGAGCAGATCAAGGGCTACCCGCTCAACCAGAAGACCGACCTCTATTCGCTGGGCGTCCTGCTTTTCCATCTGCTCACGGGCCGATTGCCTTTCCGCGCCAGCAACCCTGCCCAGCTGGTGTACAAGATCATCAATGCCGATCCGCCCTCGGTGTCGCAACTCAATCCGGATGTGCCCGAGCAGATGGACGCGGTGATCCGCAAGGCGCTGGAGAAGGATCTGTACTCACGCTATCGCAATGGCGCCGAGTTCGCCAAGGATCTTGCTGCGGTGCGCTACCAGATCCTCGATGAGGACCAGGCTCCGCTTGACCAGGCCCGCTTTGCACGCTTGCGCAAGCTCGCGTTCTTCACCGAGTTCGAGGACATCGACCTGTGGGAGGTGATGCGCATCTGCGCGTGGCGCAAGGTCGGGCCGCAGGTCGCCTTGATGCGCGAGGGCGACAACGACCAGCGCTTCGGGATCGTCCTCGAGGGCAAGGTCGAGCTGTCGATCGAGGGGCGCCGCGTCATGCAACTCGGGCCGGGCGAGGTGTTCGGGGTGCAGGCCTGGCTCGACCAGCTCGAGCGCAGGCACATGATGACCGTTGTGTCGGTCGGCGAGCTGAGCTATCTGGAGGTCAACCCGGCTGCACTCGCGCTCGCCAGCGAGGAGGTGCTCGAACGCTTCCGCCGCGAGATCTCGACCGTGGTAGTGCGGCGCCTGGCACAGGTTTCGCGTGAGCTTTCCGCGACTGCGCCCGCCGCGCTGCGCGCGGAACACACCGCAACGGGTTTCGATCTGCAACTGCTCGATAACTGAAGGCCTGCCAGGCCAGGCCGGGCAGCGGCCCTGCCTAGCGGGCCGCGCCGAGCGCGCGTGCCCTGGTGGCGCTGGCTTCGCGCGCGGCCGCGTCAGGCGCCTGGATCTCGAGCCAGTGGCCGAGATGGCGACAGGTGAGTTCGGAGAGGGCCTGCATCCATTCATGACGCTCGTTGAGGCAGGGAATGTAGTGGAACACCTTGCCGCCTTTCTCGAGGAAGGCCTCCTTGCACTCCATGGCGATTTCCTCGAGCGTTTCCAGACAGTCGGCGACAAAGCCGGGGCACATCACATCGACGCGTCCGACGCCTTGGGCAGCAAGCGCCTCGAGTGTCGGCTGGGTGTAGGGCTTGAGCCACTCGGCCTTGCCGAAACGGGACTGGAAGGTGACCAGTACGCGCTCGGGTGCGACGCCCAGGCCTTCGGCCACGAGGCGGCCGGTCTTGTGGCATTCGCAGTGGTAGGGATCGCCGAGGTCGAGGGAGCGCCGTGGTACGCCATGGAAACTCAGCAGGAGTCGATCTGGTTCGCCATGGACAGCCCAGTGCTCGCGTACGCTCGCGACCAGGGCTGCAATGTAGCCGGGATCGTCCTGGAAGCTGCGCACGAAGCGGATCTCTGGCTGGTTGCGCCAGTGCGCGAGGCAGCGCCCGACCTCGTCAATGACGGTCGCCGTCGTGCTGGCCGAGTACTGCGGGTACATCGGCACCACCAAGATGCGCGTACAGCCGCGGCTGCGCATGCCATTGAGCGTGTCGGCGATGGAGGGCTTGCCGTAGCGCATGGCGTAGGCGATGTCGAGTTCGCCATGGCCGGCCTTGAGCAGGTAGCCTGCCAGCAGCTTGGCCTGGCGTTCGGTGTGGACTTTCAGCGGTGAGCCTTCGTCCATCCACACGCTCGCGTACTTGCGCGCCGAGGCCTTGGGACGGGTGTTGAGGATGATGCCGTTGAGGATCGGCCACCAGATCAGGCGCGGGATCTCGACCACGCGCGGGTCGGACAGGAACTGCTTGAGGTAGGGGCGTAGTGCGGCAGCGGTGGGGGCGTCGGGTGTGCCGAGGTTTACCAGCAGCACGCCGGTGCGGGTTTCGGAGCCGTGCTTGAACGGCGGTTCGGTCCAGTAACGAGACATCGGGGTCCTTGTCGGCGGGCGGGCGAGCCGGGCCGAAGGCCGGCTACGGCCCATCAATGGTTCGAAGACAGGGCGTTCGAGAGCAGTCGTGCCGTGATGTCGACGATCGGAATCACGCGGTCGTAGGCCATGCGGGTGGGGCCGATGACCCCGAGCGAGCCCACGATGCGGCCGTCGACCTCGTAGGGTGCGGTGATCACGCTGCAGCCGTCGAGCGGGGCCAGGCCGGATTCGTCGCCAATGAAGATCTGGACGCCGTCGGCACGGTTGGAAAGGTCCAGCAGCTGGATCAGGCCGGTGCGCTGCTCGAACAGCTTGAACAGTTCGCGCAAGCGGGACATGTTTGACGACAGGTCCTCGAAGTCGAGCAGGTTGGTCTCACCCGAAATCACGTAGCTCGAAGCGTTCTCTTCTGCAGCCTCGGTGCCGGCATCCACGGTCGCCGTCATCAGTTCGGTCATGTCGCTGCGCAACTGGCGCAGTTCCTCGCCAAGGCGGCGGCGGATCTCGTCGAAGCCAAGGCCGGCGAAGTGTTCGTTGAGGTAGCTTGCGGCCGCGCTGAGTTCGGCGCCGCTGTAGCCGCGACGGGTGACCAGAATCCGGTTCTGGACGTCGCCGGCGGTCGTGACGATGATGAGCAGGATGCGCGTCTCGGCCAGGCTGACGAACTCGAACTGGCGGATGCGGATGGCTTCCTTGCGCGGCGCCACGACGATGCCCGCGAACTGGGTGAGTTCGGACAACAGGTGCGAGGCGGAGTTGATCAGGCGCTGGGGCTGGTCGGGCAGGAACTGGCCCTCAAGGGCGCGCACGCGGGCGTTCTCGAGCGGCTGCACCGTGAGCAGCGAGTCGACGAAGAAGCGGTAACCGCGTGCGGTGGGGATGCGCCCGGCAGAAGTGTGCGGACTGGCGATGAGGCCCATCTCCTCGAGATCGCTCATCACGTTGCGCACCGTGGCCGGCGACAGGTCGAGACCGGAGAAGCGGGACAGTGCACGCGAACCGACCGGCAGACCGTCCGCAATATAGCGTTCGATCAGGGTCTTGAGCAGGATCTGGGAGCGGGCGTCGAGGGCGTTCATTTCAGTCGAGAACTATACTTCGAAATGCACCGGAATGCCGCGTGCAGGCGCACTGAGCGGGGTATCTTCCACGTCGGGTGTTGTCGGCGGCTTGCATGAATGTGGTTTAATCCGCGCTCATGAGCTTCAGCTTCCAGACCATCGCCCTGATTGGCAAATACCAGAGCGCCGACGTTGCCGAGTCGGTGACTTCGATTGCGCGTTTTCTACGTGAGCGCGGGCTCAAGGTACTGATCGAGCAAGGCACGGCAAGTTTCATCGGCGGCACGCCCGACTTTCCGGTCGCCAGCTATGAACATATCGGTGCCGAGGCCGATCTGGCCGTGGTCATCGGCGGCGATGGCAGCATGCTGCACAGTGCGCGCCGGCTGATCGAACACGGCGTTCCGCTGGTGGGGGTCAATCTCGGGCGCCTCGGCTTCCTGACCGACATCTCGCGCACCGACGCTTGCGAGCGCCTCGGCGAGATGCTCGATGGCCGCTTCAGCGAGGAAACCCGCTTCATGCTCGACGCCGAGGTGCTGCGCGCGGGCGAACGCGTGTTCCACACTCTGGCGCTCAACGATGTCGTGGTGAACAAGGGCGACCTGGGGCGCATGATCGAATTCGATCTCTCCATCGACGGTGAGTTCGTCTACACCCAGCGCTCGGACGGCATGATCGTGTCTACACCGACAGGGTCGACCGCCTATGTCCTCTCCGCCAATGGTCCGATCCTGCATCCGAGCGTGGGCGGGATCGCCCTCGTGCCCCTGTGTCCGCATGCGCTCACGGCGCGTCCGATCACCATCCCCGATACCTGCCGGATCGACATCGACCTCTTGCCGCACCAGGATGCGCGCGTGCATTTCGACGGCCAGACGCGTTTCGATCTGCGCTCAGGGGATCGTGTGCGCCTGACGCGATCGTCGCGCGCGCTGCGTCTGCTGCATCCGGAGGGGTACAGCTATTTTGCGATGTTGCGCGAGAAGCTGCACTGGAGTGCTTCGCCCAGACACAACTGATTCCCCGCGGTGGTCGTGACCTTGCGGCCAGTGAGCGCCCGGGCTGCGCCGGGTCGAGCACGCTGCCGTGGGTTGTTTCCACCGCGCCTTGCCTTCGACTGATCGATTCCCATGCTGCGTAATCTGACCATCCGCGACTTCGTAATCGTCGATCGCCTCGAGCTGGAGTTCGAGGCCGGTTTCGGCGCCCTGACCGGGGAGACCGGCGCCGGTAAGTCGATCTTGCTCGACGCGCTGGGGCTCGCCCTCGGCGGCCGTGGCGAAGCGGCGATGGTGCGGCAGGGCTGCGAGCGTGCGGAGGTGAGCGCGGAGTTCGACCTGCCTGCTGCCGGCGAACTGCTTGACTGGCTGCGCGAGCAGGCCTTGCCCATTGACGATGGGGCGTTGATCCTTCGTCGCACGCTTGATGCGGGCGGGCGCAGCCGGGCCTGGATCAATGGCAGCAGCGTCACGCTCGCGCAGTTGCGCTGCGCGGGAGAGTGGCTTGCCGACATCCATGGCCAGCATGCGCATCATGCATTGCTGCGCGCCGATGCTCAGCGCGCGTTGCTCGATGCCCATGCGGGCGCGTTGCCACTGGCGTCCGAGGTCGCCAGGTGTCATCGCGAATGGCAGCGCCTCGTGCGGCTGCGGCGCGAGGCCGAAGCCGACTCGGAGAGCTCGGCGCGCGAGCGCGAGCTGCTCGCCTGGCAGTTGCGCGAGCTTGACGACTTGGGCTTCGACCCCGCCGAGTGGCAGGAGATCAATGCCGAGCACGGCCGTCTTGCGCATGCAGCCGGCCTCATCGAGGGGGCGGAGGAGACCTTGGTGGCGCTCGCCGAGGGGGATGGCGCGGTGTGTTCGGTGCTGCGCCACGTCGATGCTCGTATTGCAGCGCTGGCCGACTACGATCCGACGCTCGCCGACGTGCGCGACCTTCTTGCTGCGGCCGCGATCCAGGCCGACGAGGCGCTGCATGCGCTGCGCCGCTACCGCGACCGTCTCGATCTCGACCCCGGCCGCCTTGCCGAGGTGGAGCAGCGCATCGCTGCCGTGCTGGATATGGCGCGCAAGCACAGGGTCGCGCCCGAGGCGCTCGGCGAGCTCAGGCAGCAATGGCAGGCAAGACTGGAGGCGCTCGAGGCGAGTGCCGATCCGCAGCGCATGGCTGTTGCGGAGGCCGAGGCGCGCAGGCGCTTCGATGCCGCAGCCGCCGAGTTGTCCGCCTGCCGGGCACCGGCCGCGCAGAGTTTGTCGGTGGAGATTACCGAGGCGATGCAGACCCTGGCGATGGCCGGTGGACGGTTCGAGGTCGCCCTCGAGGCCTGCGAGCCTTCCGCGAACGGTGTGGAAACTGTCGAGTTCCGTGTTGCGGCCAACCCGGGGCAGGCCCTGCGCAGCCTGGCCAAGGTCGCTTCAGGCGGCGAATTGTCCCGTATCGGGCTGGCGATTCAGGTCATGACCAGCCGTGATTCGGCAGTGCCGACACTCATCTTCGACGAGGTGGATGTCGGTATCGGCGGTCGCGTCGCGGAAATCGTGGGCACCTTGCTGGCGCGCCTTGGCGCCGATCGCCAGGTGCTGTGCGTGACCCACCTTCCGCAGGTGGCGGCGTGTGCGGACTGGCAGTGGCGCATCGCCAAGCGCGAACATGATGGCGCTACCGTCAGCGAGGTGGTGGCGCTGGGGGCGAGCGAGCGGGTTGAGGAGATCGCGCGCATGCTCGGCGGGGTGAATATAACGGCCACCACCCGAGAGCACGCGGCAGAAATGTTGAACCGCAGCTAGTGTAGTGCTGCGCTCTTAAGCATACTTAATTGACGACTTCCGCTATCATGCTTCATGCATGCGGAGCGGAGGGTCGAATGCGGGTTGCGCCAGAGATTGTTTTGACCGAGGACGAACGAGCGGAGTTGATGAAGCTGACGAGTTCGCGGCTCACGAGCGTCAGGTTGTCGCAGCGCGCCCGCATTGTGTTGCTGGCCGCCGAGGGCATGCAGAACCTGCAGATTGCGGAACATTTGGGCATCGGGCGAATTCAAGCGGCCCGCTGGCGTGGGCGCTATGCCGAGATGCGGCTTGCGGGAATCGAGCGCGACTTGCCACGGGGTGCGCCGCCGAAGAAGGTGGAGTTGGCGCAGTTGGTGGAGCTGACCACGCAGAGCAAACCGGAAACGGCTACGCACTGGAGTAGCCGCAAGATGGCGGCGAAACTGGGCGTTCACGCGACCACCATCTCGCGCCATTGGAAAGCGGCCGGCTTGAAGCCGCATATCGTGCGTGGTTTCAAGGTCTCGCGCGATCCGAAGTTTGTCGAGAAACTTGAAGACATCGTCGGTCTGTACATGGCCCCGCCCGAACACGCCTTGGTGCTGTGCTGCGACGAGAAAAGCCAGGTGCAAGCGCTGGATCGCACACAACCGGGACTGCCGCTGAAAAAGGGCCGGGCAGCCACCATGACTCATGACTACAAGCGCAACGGCACGACGACCCTGTTTGCCGCGCTCAACGTGCTCGATGGGCAAGTCATCGGCCAATGTCAGCAGCGGCACACCCACGCCGAATGGTTGAAGTTCCTGAAAAAGATCGACCGTGAAACGCCCAAGGACAAGACCTTGCACCTGATCGCCGACAACTACGCGACACATAAGCATCCTGTCGTGCAAGAGTGGCTGGCCAAGCATCCGCGCTTCGTCATGCATTTCACGCCTACTTCGACCTCCTGGCTGAACATGGTCGAACGCTTCTTTCGTGACATCACCACCGAGCGACTGCGCCGTGGGGTCTTCACCAGCGTTTCCGAACTCATCACCGCCATTGATCAATACATCGCTCACCACAACACTGACCCCAAGCCCTTCATCTGGACCAAGAGCGCTCGCGACATCCTGCAGAAGGTCATCCGCGCAAACAGCCGCTTAAGTTCCAAACAAAATGCAGCACTACACTAGGTGCCTGCAGGCACCTGGCGTCAGGTTTCGCGGTTGGGGCAGTTCTCGCGCTTGCAGTCGGCGTACAGGTAGAGCGCATGTTCTCGGATGGAGAAGCCGCGTTCTTCGGCGACCTTGTTCTGCCGGCGTTCGATCTCCGGGTCGAAGAATTCCTCGACCTTGCCGCACTGCATGCACACCAGGTGGTCGTGATGGCCGCCCTCGTTGAGCTCGAACACGGCCTTGCCCGACTCGAAGTAATGGCGCTCGAGGAGTCCGGCCTGTTCGAACTGGGTGAGAACGCGATAAACCGTGGCAAGCCCGATGTCCATGCCTTCGTTCATCAGCGAGCGGTAGACGTCTTCCGCGGTGAGGTGGCGCTGATCCGAGCTCTGGAAGAGATCGAGGATCTTCAGGCGGGGGTAGGTCGCCTTGAGGCCGATGCTTTTGAGGTTCTTCGAGTTGTCGGACATGGGAGCCTGAATTGCGTGCAAGTGGAAGAGAGATTGGCCCGGAGTCTGTGTGCGTCGCGGAGCATGCATGCCGCAAGTGTGCGGGCCGGTATCCGGGGTGCAGGCTTGCGCAGGGGCGGAACCCGAAGGTCTTCATGCGCCAGCGCCTCGGCAACACGGCGTATGTTATATTTTTTACCCCCTTCTGAGAACCGCGACCCGGTCGCGTCAGGCTTGAAATCATCCATGCGTTCCTACATCGCTGCGGTAACCGTCACTGCCGTCCTGCTTGGCGGCTGCTCTCTAGACTCCGCGATCGGAGTCGTAGACCCGTATCGGATCGACATCCGTCAGGGTAATTACGTCGATCAGGACATGCTTGCCCAGCTGCGCAAGGGCATGTCGCGCGAGCAGGTGCGCTTCGTCCTGGGGTCGCCGCTGGTCGCGGACGTGTTCCGCAATGACCGCTGGGACTACGTCTATCACCACCGTTCGGGTCGTGCTGCGCCCCAGCAGCGCGTGATCTCGGTGTTCTTCGTCAATGATGTGCTCGACCGCGTCGAAGGTGATGTGCAGGCCGCCGATGCGACGGGCGAGGGCGCGCAGCCGTCGACGCGTGTCCGTGTCGTCGAGGTGCCAGGGCCTGCCCGGCGCGACTGAATACCGCTCAGCCCGGCGAGCGCGCACGACGCGGCGCCGGCTAGCGCTCATATCATCTATTCCAGGATTGCAACAGAATGTCCGATGTCAGGGTTGCCATTGCCGGTGCCTCCGGCCGCATGGGGCGCATGCTGATCGAGGCGGCGCTCAAGGAGGAGGGGGTCGTGCTCGCCTCGGCCTTCGACCGTCCGCAGACCCCCTTCATCGGCCGTGACGCCGGTGAGATGGCCGGGATCAACACCGGGGTGCAGATCACCGATGACGCGGCTGCAGCCATCGCTGCGGCCGATTGCGTCATCGACTTCACGCGCCCGGAGGGTACGCTCGTTCATCTCGCCCTCGCGCGTGAGCTGGGCAAGGCCGTCGTGATCGGTACCACCGGGTTCGACGCTGCCGGCAAGGCGGCCATTGCCGAAGTTGCGCAGCAGGTTCCGGTCGTGTTCGCGCCCAACATGGCGGTCGGCGTCAACGCCGTTTTCAAGCTGCTCGAGGTCGCTGCGCGCATTCTCGACGAAGGTTACGACGTGGAAGTGATCGAGGCGCATCATCGCTTCAAGGTCGATGCCCCGTCGGGTACCGCCCTGCGCATGGGTGAGGTCGTTGCCCGCGAACTGGGTCGCAATCTGGATGCGTGTGCGATCTACGGCCGCGAGGGCTACACCGGAGAGCGCAAGCCCGAGACGATCGGCTTTTCCACCATTCGTGGCGGTGATGTCGTCGGCGACCATACCGTGCTGTTTGCCGGCCTCGGTGAACGTATCGAGATCACCCACAAGTCGGGCAGTCGCATGCCCTACGCCACTGGTGCAATGCGCGCCGCGCGCTTCCTTGGCGGCCATTCGTCCGGTCTTTTCGACATGCAGGATGTTCTCGGTCTGCGTTGAGCGGCAGGACTGCTGATGAGCGCAGATCCGCAACTTGACCGCGATGAGGCGCTGGCCCAGTTGCGGCGGGTTCGCGCGCAGCTCGAACTGATCGAGCGCCATACGGGCGCGAGCGTGTGGGAGCTCGATCTACAAAATGACAGCATTGATTTCGACCGCGGCCTGTCGGTCGTACTCGGGCATGGTCCCGGGGTGGCGCTGGACTGGTTGAAGCTGGTCAACGAGGAAGACCGCTCGCTGCTGCATCGCCGCCTCGTCGATCATCTGCGTGGTGTCACGCCAGAGTTTCGTGCGGAGATCAGAGCGTTGTCGGCCGCGGGTGAGTGGCGTTCCCTCGAGATCGAGGGCGAGGCTTTCGATCGTGCTGCAGACGGGCGCTGGTTGCGCGTGGTCGGCACGCTTCGCGATGTCAGCGCGCGCAAGCGGCGAGAGCTCGAGTTGCTCGAGGCCAAGGAGGCGGCGGAGGCCGCCAGTCGGGCCAAGGGCGACTTCCTCGCCAACATGAGTCACGAGATCCGCACGCCGATGAACGGCATCATCGGCATGACCGAGCTTCTTCTCGATTCGGGCATCGTCGGCGAGCAGCGCGAGTATCTTGAGACGGTGAGGACGTCGGCGCAGGCGCTGCTCACGATCATCAACGACATCCTTGATTTTTCGCGCATCGAGGCTGGTCGGCTCAATGTCGAGGCAATCGACTACTCGGTCGTTGCGGTGGTCTCCGAGACGGTGCGCAGCCTTGGCCTGCGGGCGAGCCAGAAAGGGCTGGAGTTGTTCTACGAGATTGCGCCCGATGTGCCGGCCGTTCTCAGAGGGGATCCTACCCGTCTGCGTCAGATCCTCACCAACCTCATCGGCAATGCGATCAAGTTTACCGACGCGGGCGAAGTTGAGGTCAGCGTCGGTCGTGCCCACGATGCCGCAGGTGCAGCAGTGCTGGCCGTGGCTGTTCGTGACACCGGCTGTGGTATTCCGGCGGACAAACTGGAATCGATCTTTGGTGTGTTCTCGCAGGCCGATACGTCGACAACGAGAAAGTACGGCGGCACCGGTCTTGGCCTGGCGATCACCCGTCAATTGCTCGACTTGATGCACGGCCGGATCGAGGTCGAGAGCACGCCAGGGGGCGGTAGCGTGTTTCGCTTCACGCTGCCGCTGGAAGTCGTGGCGGGGCCGACTCCGCTGGACGCCACTGCATTACGGGCCACGCGGGTGCTGGTGGCCGCGCGCAACGAGGCGTTCTCGGCATCGATCTGCCGCCAGCTGAGCGCGTTCGGTGCGCGTGCCGAACGCGTTGCCGGCAGCGGGGATGTCCTTGCAGCGCTGGTGGCGGCCCGCGATGGCTCGGAGCCATACGACTTCCTTATCATGGATGCCGGCCTTCCCGATCCGGCAGGCTTTGCCCTGGCTCAGCGCTTTGCCGATGCAGATTCGCGCCTCGATCGCATCGTCATGATGATGGCGAGCCATTCGCAGCGCAATGATGCAGCCCGCTGCGCGGAGATAGGCCTGAACTCGAGGCTCGTGAAACCCTTCTCCCAGGAAGATCTGCTCGACGTCTTGCGGATGGCGCGCGCGGGCGGCGAGGCTGTGGACGTGCAGGGCTCGGTGTTGATGGCGAACCTGCGTTTCGACCTGGGTGAGGGTGTTGGCGCCGAGCCGGTGGGTGGAGGACGGCGGCTGGAAGTGCTGGTGGTGGAGGACAACCCGGTGAACCAGACCGTCGCTCAGCGCATGCTGGAACGCGCTGGCCATTCGGTCACGCTCGCCAATAACGGCGAGGAGGCGCTCGAAGCCTTCGATCAGGGGCGCTTCGACCTCATCCTGATGGACGTCCAGATGCCGGTGATGGGCGGCCTCGAGGCAACGCAGGCCATTCGCGCGCGCGAGGCCCGTCGCAGCTGGGTCGTGCAGGGTGACTGGCGGCCCATGCCGATCATTGCCATGACTGCGCATGCGATGGAGGGCGACCGGCAGCGTTGCCTGGACGCCGGTATGGACGACTATGTCTCGAAGCCGGTTCATCCCCACGAGCTGCTGGCCGCGATCGAGCGCGCCTGTGATGAGCGCGCAGGGGGCGAAGCGGATGAAGAGGCCGACGTCAGCCTGCTCGAGCTCGGCGAGGCGGGGCGCAGGCGGATCGCCTGCCTGGACGAGGCACGTGCGATGTTCGACGGTGACGAGGATATCGTCCGCCAGTTGGTCGACGTCTTTCTCCGCGATCACGAGCGCACGGTGGTCGAATTGCAGCGCGCATCATCGGCGATGGACTACGCCCAGCTCGCCGAGATCGGTCACGCGGTCAAGGGGTCGGTGGGCTTGTTCTCTGCCAATCGGGCGGTCGAGGCTGCACGCAAGCTCGAGTCGCTCGCGCGTGCCAGCGATCCAGAGGCGGCGACCTCGCAGGCGCGCATCCTCATTTCCGAGCTCGGCTTGCTCGCGCGCGTGTTGCGTAACGACTCGGCGTAGGGGGCTGGCCATCCCGGACGGCTTGCTCGGGTGTCGAATCCATCGTGGGGTTTGCCTTCAAAGGCCCAAAAATATACAATTCCGCAGTTTTCATCGACCCGGGCATGAAAGGTTTCTTCCCCGAATCAAACACTTTCGTCTGCGGTGCGGCCGCGGATCGGTTGTCGTCGTGATTGACGACCATCGTTCGGGTCATGGCGAATTGGAGCCAGGTGGCGATGACTGCCGGCTCAACAAGCGGGATTGGCCCCGAGGCCCGTCCCGCTTTTTGTACGTCTTGCTTTTTCTCGTATCGGGGCGCGCCATGCGTGTCCCGGATCTACAAGCTGAATCCAGGAGCTTCTCGTGAGTGCATACCCGTCCGCCCTTCTTGCGCTTGCCGACGGAACGATCTTCCACGGCAAGGGTATCGGCGCGGTTGGCAGCACGGTTGGCGAGGTCGTGTTCAACACATCGATGTCGGGTTACCAGGAAATCCTGACCGACCCGAGCTATTCCCGCCAGATCGTCACGCTGACCTACCCGCACATCGGTAATACCGGTGTCAATGCCGAGGACGTCGAGTCCACCCGCGTCCACGCAGCCGGCCTCGTCATTCGCGACCTGCCGCTGCTGCCCTCCAACTTCCGCATGACGCAACGTCTGGACGCCTACCTGCGCGCCGAGAACATCGTCGCGATCGCCGGGCTCGATACCCGCAAGCTCACACGCGTGCTGCGCGAGAAGGGGGCGCAGGCCGGCTGCATCGCCACTGCCGCAGACGGCGAGGCGCTGAATGCAGATGCCGCCATCGCCCAGGCGCGCGCGTTCCCGGGCCTGGCCGGCATGGACCTGGCCAAGGTCGTGAGCGCGACCGAGTCGTACGACTGGAAGCAGGCCGAGTGGAAGCTTGACCAGGGCTACGTCGATCAGGCCGAGCCGCGCTTCCACGTCGTCGCCTACGATTTCGGCGTCAAGTTCAACATCCTGCGCATGCTGGCCGAACGTGGCTGCCGCCTGACCGTGGTGCCGGCGCAGACGCCGGCCAGCGACGTGCTGGCGCTCAAGCCTGATGGGGTGTTCCTGTCAAACGGCCCCGGTGACCCCGAGCCGTGCGACTACGCCATCGAGGCCATCCGCGAGATCGTCGCCACGCGCACGCCCACCTTCGGCATCTGCCTTGGCCATCAGCTGCTGGCGCTCGCCTCCGGGGCGAAGACCATGAAGATGACCACCGGCCACCATGGTGCGAACCACCCAGTGAAGGACCTCGACACCGGCAAGGTGCTGATCACCAGCCAGAACCATGGCTTCGCCGTCGATCCGTCGACGATGCCGGCGAACCTGAGGGTGACGCACGTGTCGCTGTTCGACGGCACCAACCAGGGTATCGCGCGCACCGATGTGCCGGCCTTCTCCTTCCAGGGACACCCGGAAGCCAGCCCCGGTCCGCACGACGTCGCCTATCTGTTCGACCGCTTCATCGGTCTGATGGAAGCCGCCAAGTAAGCCGTCACCGGGCAGGCCACGGCCTGCCGCTACTGTTTTGGACGCGCGCGCATCCTGCGCGCCGTCGAGGAATCATCGAGGCAAGACAATGCCGAAACGTACAGACATCAAGAGCATCCTGATCATCGGCGCAGGCCCGATCATCATCGGCCAGGCCTGCGAGTTCGACTACTCCGGCGCCCAGGCCTGCAAGGCCCTGCGCGAGGAAGGCTTCCGCGTCATCCTGGTCAACTCGAACCCGGCCACGATCATGACCGATCCCGAGACGGCCGATGTCACCTACATCGAGCCGATCACCTGGCAGGTCGTCGAGCGCATCATCGAGAAGGAGCGCCCCGACGCCATCCTGCCGACCATGGGTGGACAGACGGCGCTCAACTGCGCGCTCGACCTCGGCCGCCACGGCGTGCTGGCCAAGTACGGCGTGGAACTGATCGGCGCCTCCGAGGAGGCCATCGACAAGGCCGAGGACCGTCTCAAGTTCAAGGACGCGATGACCAAGATCGGTCTCGGCTCGGCACGCTCGGGCATCGCCCACAGCATGGAAGAGGCGCTGCAGGTGCAGGGCGGCATCGGTTTCCCGGTCATCATCCGCCCGAGCTTCACGCTCGGCGGTACCGGCGGCGGCATCGCCTACAACATGGAAGAGTTCCACGAGATCTGCAAGCGCGGTCTCGAGGCCAGCCCGACCAACGAACTGCTGATCGAAGAGTCGCTGCTCGGCTGGAAGGAATACGAGATGGAAGTCGTGCGCGACCGCGCCGACAACTGCATCATCGTGTGCTCGATCGAGAACCTCGACCCGATGGGCGTGCACACCGGCGACTCGATCACCGTCGCGCCGTCGCAGACGCTGACCGACAAGGAATACCAGATCATGCGCAACGCCTCGATCGCGGTGCTGCGCGAGATCGGGGTGGATACCGGGGGCTCGAACGTGCAGTTCGCCATCAACCCCCAGGACGGTCGCATGATCGTCATCGAGATGAACCCGCGTGTGTCGCGTTCGTCGGCGCTGGCGTCCAAGGCCACCGGTTTCCCGATCGCCAAGGTCGCGGCCAAGCTGGCGGTGGGCTATACGCTCGACGAGCTCAAGAACGACATCACCGGCGGCGCCACGCCAGCCTCGTTCGAGCCTTCGATCGACTACGTCGTCACCAAGATTCCGCGTTTCGCCTTCGAGAAGTTCCCCCAGGCCAACGACCGCCTCACCACCCAGATGAAGTCGGTGGGCGAGGTCATGGCCATGGGCCGCAGCTTCCAGGAGTCCTTCCAGAAGGCTCTGCGCGGCCTCGAGGTGGGCGCCTACGGCCTGGACGAGATCGAGGCCGACAGCGCAGACCTCGAGCACGAACTCTCCAGCGCCGGCCCGCAGCGCATCTGGTACGTCGGCCAGGCCTTCCGTGAGGGCATGAGCCTCGAGCAGGTGCACAACCTCACCAAGATCGACCCTTGGTTCCTCGCCCAGATCGAGGACATCGTGCTGTCCGAGAAGGCGCTTGCCGGCCGCTCGCTGAAGGCGATCCAGGCTGCCGAACTGCGCGACCTGAAGCGCAAGGGCTTCTCCGACCGCCGCCTAGCCAAGCTGCTCAACGCCGACGAGACCGCGGTGCGCCTGCATCGCCATGCGCTCGGCGTGCGCCCGGTATTCAAGCGCGTCGACACCTGCGCGGCAGAGTTCGCCACCTCGACCGCCTACATGTACTCCTCCTACGAGGACGAGTGCGAGGCGCGTCCGACCGACAAGAAGAAGATCATGGTGCTTGGCGGCGGTCCGAACCGCATCGGCCAGGGCATCGAGTTCGACTATTGCTGCGTGCATGCCGCGCTCGCCCTGCGCGAGGATGGATATGAAACCATCATGGTCAACTGCAACCCCGAGACCGTGTCCACCGACTACGACACTTCGGACCGCCTGTACTTCGAGCCGATCACGCTCGAGGACCTGCTCGAGATCGTGCACATCGAGAAGCCGGTCGGCGTGATCGTGCAGTTCGGCGGTCAGACGCCGCTCAAGCGCGCCCAGGCGCTGCAGGACAACGGCGTGCCCATCATCGGTACCAGCCCCGACATGATCGACGCCGCCGAGGACCGCGAGCGCTTCCAGAAGCTGCTCAACGACCTTGGCCTGCGTCAGCCGCCCAACCGTACCGCGCGTACGCCCGAAGAGGCCGTGCGCCTCGCGGCCGAGATCGGCTACCCGCTCGTGGTGCGCCCGTCCTACGTGCTGGGTGGCCGCGCGATGGAGATCGTGCACGAGCAGAAGGATCTCGAGCGCTACATGCGCGAGGCGGTCAAGGTGTCCAACGAGTCGCCGGTGCTGCTCGACCGCTTCCTCAATGACGCCACCGAGGTGGACGTCGATGCGCTGTCCGACGGTAAGCAGGTGATGATCGGCGGCATCATGGAACACATCGAGCAGGCCGGCGTGCACTCGGGTGACTCCGCGTGCTCGCTGCCGCCCTACACGCTGTCGGCCAAATTGCAGGACGAGCTGCGCCGCCAGACCGAGGCGATGGCGCGCGCGCTCAACGTCGTCGGCCTGATGAACGTGCAGTTTGCGATCCAGGGCGAGGGCGACAACGCGGTGGTGTATGTGCTGGAGGTGAATCCGCGCGCCTCGCGTACGGTGCCCTTCGTGTCCAAGGCCTGCTCGTTGCCGCTGGCGAAGATCGCGGCGCGCTGCATGGCGGGCCAGAGCCTGGTCAGCCAGGGCGTCACCGGCGAGATCGTGCCGCCTTACTACTCGGTCAAGGAGGCGGTGTTCCCCTTCGTCAAGTTCCCGGGCGTGGATACCATCCTCGGGCCGGAGATGAAGTCCACCGGCGAGGTCATGGGCGTCGGCCGCAGCTTCGCCGAGGCCTTCGTCAAGAGCCAGATCGGCGCGGGCGTCAAGCTGCCGACCAGCGGCGCGGTGTTCATCAGTGTCAAGCCGAGCGACCGCCCTGTCGCGGTGGAAGTGGCACGCGAGCTGCACGACCTTGGCTTCACCCTGGTTGCCACGCGCGGCACCGCTTCGGTAATCGAGGCCGCAGGCATCCCGGTTGCTGTGGTCAATAAGGTCAACGAGGGGCGTCCGCACATCGTGGACATGATCAAGAACGAAGAGATCGTCATGGTCATCAACACGGTCGAGGAGAAGCGCCAGGCGATCACCGATTCGCGCTCGATCCGTACCAGCGCGCTGGCCGCCAAGCTGTCGATCTTCACCACGATCGAGGGCGCTCGCGCCGCGTGCATGGGCATGCGCCATCTCGCTGGCGGGCTCGATGTCTATTCCGTGCAGGATCTGCATACCGAGCTGAAGCAGCAAGCATGAACAAGACTCCGTTGACCGTCGCAGGTGCAGAGAAGCTGCGCGCCGAACTTCACCGCCTGAAGACCGTGGACCGTCCGAACGTGATTGCGGCGATCGCCGAAGCGCGCTCGCATGGCGACTTGTCCGAAAACGCCGAGTACGAGGCTGCCAAGGACCGCCAGGGCTTCATCGAAGGCCGCATCATGGAGGTCGAGGCCAAGCTCGCCAATGCCCAGATCATCGACCCCAAGCTGCTCGATGCCGATGGCCGTTGCGTGTTCGGTGCCACGGTCGAGCTCGAGGACATGGATGCCGGGCAGGTCGTGACCTACCAGATCGTCGGTGACGACGAGGCCGATATCAAGGAGAACAAGATCTCGATCAGCTCGCCGATCGCGCGTGCGCTGATTGGCAAGTTCGCCGGCGATATTGCGGAGGTTCAGGCTCCGGGCGGCGTGCGCGAATTCGAGATCATCGACGTACGCTACGTCTGATTGTCGCCGGACGTGAAGAAGGCGGTGCAATGCACCGCCTTCTCGCGTGGCCGGCTCAGGCGTGGCGCCGATGGCTCAGGCGTGGTGCCGATAACGGCGCCATACTTCAGCGGCCGCGTGCCCCAGTTGTACGGCCGCGTGCAGCCGGCGCGCGGGCGGGTGAACGACGGGTTTCTGCGCTTGCCTTGGCAAGGGCGGCACGGCGCGCAGCGGCGGCGAAGGCCGCAGCGGACTTGGCGGTCGCGGCTCGGGCGGGTTTCTTTTCGGGTGCAGCAGCGGGCTTGTCTTGCTCACGGCGTTCGCGCCAGACGACGAGGATGCTGCCGATGTGCTGCACAGCCTGGGCTTCCAGGCTCGCACACAGCGCTTGCATGAGGGCGTCACGCTGTTCGCGTTCGGTGCCCTGGACCTTGACCTTGATGAGTTCGTGCGCCTGCAGCGCGCGTTCGATCTCGGCGAGGACGGCAGGCGTAAGGCCGTTACCGGCGATGGTGACCACCGGGTTGAGGTGATGGGCGCGGGCGCGCAGGTCGCGGCGCTGCGCCGGGGTAAGCTCGGTCATTGAGATTCTCTGGATACTTGAAGCATCGGGAACCGGATTCTACTCCGACGAAGGCCTAGCGGCCGTGTGGAAATGCCCCTTAGTGGCGGATGGAGCGATGAAAAAGAACAAGACGAGCCGGGCCTGGGTCCATGACCATGTGAATGATCCCTACGTCCAGCGGGCGCAGGCAGATGGTTACCGCGCTCGCGCGGCTTACAAGCTGCTCGAGATCGACGAACGCGACCACCTCCTGCGCCCCGGCGCAGTCGTGGTCGATCTAGGCGCGGCGCCGGGCTCGTGGTGCCAAGTGGCGGTCAAGCGCTGCGGGCCGAAGGCGAGGGTGTTCGCGCTCGATCTGCTGCCGATGGAGCCTGTTGCGGGCGTTGATTTCATCCTTGGCGACTTCACCGAGGATAGCGTGCTCGAACTGCTCGAGGCCCGTCTCGAGGGCGCGCGGGTCGACGTCGTGCTCTCGGACATGGCGCCCAACCTGTCGGGTGTTGCAACCGTTGACCAGGCGCGCTCGATCCATCTGTGCGAACTGGCACTCGATTTCGCGGCGCGGCATCTCAAGCCGGGGGGGCAGTTTGTCGTAAAGGTTTTCCAGGGCGAGGGCTTCATGGATTTTCGCAAGCAGATGGAGGGCGCATTTGCGTCGGTCCAGGTGCGCAAGCCGAAGGCCTCGAGGGACCGCAGTGCCGAGGTTTATCTCGTCGGCAAGGGGCCGCAGACAGCCTGACCGGCATGCCGGCGCGGGGATTGCCTTTGCCAATCGCCGTCATTGGTTTGCCGGTGGGAACGTTCACCACTAGAATCGGTCTGTCGCGTACATGGCCGGAATGGCTTTCGGGGAATAGAAAGTTGAACAATCTCTTCAAGAATCTCGCGATCTGGATGGTTATCGGCGTCGTGCTGATGACGGTATTCAACCAGTTCAATGCGCGCCAGGCTCCCATGAACACCATGGAGTACTCCCAGTTCCTGGAAGAAGCCAAGGCGGGACGCATCACGAGAGCGACGGTGGACGGTCGTGTGCTCAAGGCAACCACGCAGGAAGGACGCACCATCACGGTCTATACGCCGGGCGTGCAGGATATCTGGATGGTGTCCGACCTCATGCGCTACGGCGTGCAGGTCAACGCCTCCAAGCCCGACGAGGAGCAGTCCTTCCTTGCGAGCGTGTTCGTCTCCTGGTTCCCGATGCTGCTGCTGATCGGCGTATGGATCTTCTTCATGCGTCAGATGCAGGGCGGGGGCAAGGGCGGTGCGTTCTCCTTCGGCAAGAGCAAGGCGCGCATGCTCGACGAGTCGGCCAACTCCATCACCTTTGCCGACGTCGCCGGTTGCGACGAGGCCAAGGAAGAGGTCTTCGAGCTGGTCGAATTTCTGCGTGACCCCTCCAAGTTCCAGAAGCTCGGCGGACGCATCCCCAAGGGGGTGCTCATGGTGGGCTCGCCGGGTACCGGCAAGACCTTGCTCGCCAAAGCGATCGCGGGCGAAGCCAAGGTGCCGTTCTTCTCCATCTCCGGCTCGGACTTCGTCGAGATGTTCGTCGGTGTGGGTGCGGCACGTGTGCGCGATATGTTCGAGCAGGCCAAGAAGCACGCCCCCTGCATCATCTTCATCGACGAGATCGATGCCGTTGGACGCCAGCGCGGTGCTGGCCTGGGTGGTGGCAACGACGAGCGCGAACAGACCCTCAACCAGCTGCTGGTCGAGATGGACGGCTTCGAAGGCCAGACCGGCGTCATCGTGATCGCGGCCACCAACCGGCCTGATGTGCTCGATCCCGCGCTGCTGCGCCCGGGGCGCTTCGACCGCCAGGTCGTCGTTTCGCTGCCCGATATCCGTGGTCGCGAGCAAATCCTCAAGGTGCACATGCGCAAGGTGCCGATTGCACCCGATGTCGACCCGCAGGTGCTGGCGCGTGGAACGCCAGGTTTTGCCGGCGCCGACCTCGCCAACCTGGTCAATGAGGCAGCACTGTTCGCTGCGCGCGGCAACAAGCGCCTGGTCGACATGGACGACTTCGAACGCGCCAAGGACAAGATCATGATGGGCGCCGAGCGCCGCTCGGTGGTCATGCCCGAAGAGGAGCGCCGCAACACGGCCTACCACGAGTCGGGCCATGCGGTGGTTGCCCGCCTGCTCGACAAGACCGATCCGGTGCACAAGGTCACGATCATTCCGCGCGGTCGTGCATTGGGCGTGACCATGCAGCTGCCCACCGAAGATCGCTACAGTCAGGACCGCGAGCGTCTGCTGCAAACCATTGCGGTGCTGTTCGGCGGTCGAATCGCCGAAGAGATCTTCATGAAGCAGATGACCACCGGCGCGTCGAACGACTTTGCACGTGCCACCGACCTGGCGCGTCGCATGGTCACGCAGTGGGGCATGTCCGACAATCTCGGACCGATGGTGTATGGCGAGGAGGAAGGCGAGATCTTCCTTGGCCGCCAGGTCACCACGCACCGCAACGTGTCCGAGGCAACGATGCAGAAGGTCGACGCCGAGATTCGTCGCATCATCGATCAGCAGTACGGTCTGGCCCGGCGTCTGATCGAAGACAACAGCGACAAGGTCGAGGCCATGACCAAGGCGCTGCTCGAATGGGAGACCATCGACGCCGACCAGGTCAACGACATCATGGACGGTCGCCCGCCGCGTCCGCCCAAGCCGGTTGCGGCACCGACGCCCCGTCCCAAGGACGATGCGCCGGGTGCAGCACCCAACGCGGCTGCGCCTGCTGCCTGAGCGTATACGTCTTATTGCTTGCGGGCCTCCGGGCCCGTCCCCTGAAAGGGCCGGTCGATCCGGCCCTTTTTCATGATGGGCCGATGAAGATGCAGCCCATTCCGATTCCTCCGTTGCCGAGTGAGTGTTCATGAGCATCCTGCAATGCGGTCGCTTCCGCCTCGATCTTGCCCAGCCCAAGGTGATGGCGATCATCAACCTGACCGATGACTCGTTTTCGGGCGATGGCGTGCATGGCGACGTTGCCGCCGCCCTTGGTCGCGCCGAGCGAGCGATCGAGGAGGGGGCCGACATGCTCGACATTGGCGCCGAGTCCTCGCGTCCGGGTGCCGAACCGGTGACCGAGGCGCAGGAACTGGAGCGTGTGGTGCGCTTCGTCGAGCACGCGCGCGGCTGGCAGGTGCCATTGTCGATCGACACCTTGAAGCCCGCAGTGATGCGCGAGGCACTTGCGGCCGGCGCAGACATGATCAACGACATCAACGCCTTTCGTGCCCCTGGCGCGATCGATGCCGTGGCTGCCGGCGACGCAGCCGTGTGCGTGATGCACATGCAGGGCGAGCCGCGCACCATGCAGCTCGACCCGCGCTACGACGATGTCGTGGGCGAGGTGGCGGCCTTTCTCGATGAACGGGTGGCGGCGCTTCAGTCTGCGGGCGTCGATCGCGGGCGCATTGTCCTCGACCCCGGTTTCGGCTTCGGCAAGCGCACGGTGCATAACTACACCTTGCTGCGCGAACTCGCCCGCTTCGGCGCGGGCGGGCTGCCTGTGCTGGCGGGCATGTCGCGCAAGTCGATGCTGGGTGCCGTCACGGGGCGTGAGGTCGGCGAGCGCACGGCAGCGAGTGTGGCCGCGGCCCTGATCGCGGTACAGCGTGGGGCGGGCATCGTGCGTGTACATGACGTTGCGCCCACGGTGGACGTCCTCAAGGTATGGCGGGCGGTGTCGGCAGTGTCATAATCGTGCTTTCGTCTAGTTCACGGGAGCAAGGATGGGGCGCAAGTATTTCGGTACCGATGGGGTGCGCGGCCGCGTGGGTGAGGAGCCGATCACACCCGAGTTCGTGATGCGCCTGGGTTACGCCGCGGGCGTGACTCTGGTGGCGCGGGAAAAGCTGCCTGCGGGAGAGCACCCCGCAGTGCTGATCGGCAAGGACACGCGCGTCTCGGGCTATATGCTCGAAGCGGCGCTCGAGGCCGGTTTTGCCGCGGCGGGGGTCAACGTGATGCTCGCCGGGCCCATCCCGACGCCTGCCGTGGCCTACCTCACCCGCGCCCTGCGGTTGCAGGCCGGGGTCGTCATCTCCGCTTCGCATAACCCCTTCTACGATAACGGCATCAAGTTCTTCTCCGCTGGTGGTACGAAGCTGCCGGATGCGGTAGAGGCCGAGATCGAAGCCCACCTTGACGAACCGATGGGCTGCGTGGATTCGGCGCAGCTCGGGCGCGCGCGCCGGGTGGAGGATGCGGCAGGGCGCTACATCGAGTTCTGCAAGAGCACCTTTCCCAATGAGCTCGACCTGCGCGGCCTGCGCATCGCGGTCGATTGCGCACACGGCGCTGCCTACCACATTGCGCCCAAGGTGTTGCACGAGCTTGGCGCCGAAGTGTTGCCCGTCGGGGTGGAGCCCAACGGGCTCAACATCAACGACGGCGTGGGTGCGACCCGTCCGGAGAATCTGCGCAGCGCAGTGCTGGCACAGGGAGCGGACCTCGGCATCGCGCTCGATGGCGATGCAGACCGCCTGATGATGGTCGATGCGCGCGGCGAGATCTACGACGGCGACAAGCTGCTCTACGTGATCGCGCGAGCGCGCCATGCCGAAGACCGGCTCGATGGTGTGGTCGGGACGCTGATGAGCAATCTCGGCTTCGAGCACGCAATCGGCCGCCTCGGTGCCCCCTTCGCCCGCGCAAAGGTGGGCGACCGCTATGTGCTCGAGCTCTTGCACGAGCGCGGCTGGAAACTCGGCGGCGAGAACTCGGGCCATATCATCTGTCTCGATCGCCACACCACGGGCGATGGCATGGTCTCCGCCCTGCAGGTGTTGGCCGCGCTCAAGCAGCGCGGAGAGACGCTGGCTGATGCCTGCGCCGACCTGGTGTTCTACCCCCAGCGCCTCATCAACGTGCGCATGGCAGCGGGTTTCGACTGGCAGGCCGACGCCACGATTGCACGTGCGCGCGACGACGCCGAGCGCGAGCTGGGCGAGAGCGGGCGAGTTTTGCTGCGCCCCTCGGGCACCGAACCGCTGCTGCGAGTGATGGTGGAGGGGTGTGACGGGGCGCAGGTGGACCGCCTTGCCAAGTCCATCGCCTCGGCGGTTGAGCACGCGATCGGTTGATCGCCGATTATTTTTCTTGCGCCGCAGCATGCGGCGTCGCCAAGCAAGGGCTTGCTGCGGAATCGCGGCAAGCCCTTGTCACATATGAGGTTCAGGTTCTCAAGTCGAGGGGTTTAATGTCATCTGGAAGTATTGCAGATGCTGCCCCTGCGATTGTTTCGTGACGTTTAACAGAACTGTCATCTTGGGTCCTGATAATCCAGTCCGTTCCCCGTGTGACGGGGGCACCGGCCCGCAGTGGCAAGATGAATTCACGAATCTGGAGAGTCTGTACATGTTCAAGAAGAGCCTGATCGCAACCGCCGTCGTGGCCATGACCGCCTCGGTCGCCGCGCCTGCCATGGCACGCGACAACCTGCAGATCGCAGGTTCGTCCACCGTCCTGCCCTTCGCCAGCATCGTGGCGGAAGAGTTCGGCAGCGCTTTCCCGCAGTTCAAGACGCCGGTGGTCGGTTCCGGTGGTTCGGGTGGCGGCTTGCGCCAGTTCTGTCAGGGTGTTGGCGTCAATACCATCGACATCGCCAACTCCTCGCGTCCGATCCGCCCCGCCGAGGTCGAGAGCTGCCAGAAGGCCGGTGTCGCCAAGATCATCGAAGTCCAGTTCGGTTACGACGGCATCGTGTTCGCTTCGCGCGCCGACAAGGGCAGCTTCGCGCTCACGCCGCAGCAGGTCTTCCTGGCTGCCGCAGCCCAGGTGCCGGTTGGTGGCAAGATGGTCGCCAACCCCAACACGCGTTGGTCGCAGATCGACAGCGCACTGCCCGACCAGGAAATCGTGCTGGTGATTCCGGCCTCCAACCACGGTACGCGTGAAGTCTTCGAAGAGAAGGTCACCCACCCGGGCTGCGAATCGCTCGCCGAGGTGAAGGCGCTCGACAAGGATGCACAGAAGACCTTCTGCAACACGCTGCGCCAGGATGGCCGCATCATCGAGATCGCCGGCGACTACACCGAGACGCTGGCCCGCCTGCAGGCTCAGGCCGATGCTGTCGGCGTGTTCGGCCTGTCCTTCTACGACCAGAACCGCGACCGCCTGAAGGTGGCGACGGTCAATGGCGTCACCCCGAGCCTGCAGACGATCGCCAGCGGCGAGTACCCGGTTTCGCGCCCGCTGTTCTTCTATGTCAAGGGCGAGCATCTGGGTGTCGTTCCCGGCCTCAAGGAGTACGCCGAGTTCTTCCTCAGCGAGGACGTGTCGGGCGCAGGCAGCAAGCTCGAAGGTGCTGGCCTGATCCCGCTCAGCGATGAGGAGCGTGCCCGCATCCTCGCCGACGTGCGTGCTGAGAAAGTCGTCAAGTGATGCACCTCGGGGGCGTCGCCAGTGTGCTGACGCCCCCGGCTTGAGTAAATGATGCCCGGCCCCGTGAAACGAAACCTGTTTCCGGGGCCTTAATCCAGGGCATCGGCTGCGGAGAAAACATGGATAACTGGATCATGATCGGTGCGCTGCTGTTGCTGATGGGCTTCGCCTATCAGTTCGGCGTCCTGCGCAGCCGTTCGGTGGCGGCTGGTGGCGCGGTGAGGATGCACTCCCGTCCCGGCTATTACGGCTTGCTGGTCGCGCTGTGGTGCGGACTGCCTGCGCTGGCGGTGTTCCTGCTGTGGTCCATGATCGAGCCGAGCATGATCCGGTCAGTGGTGATCGAGCAGTTGCCGCCCGAGGTGGCTGCACTCGACGGCAACCAGATCAACGTCATCCTGCGCCGGGTGGAGTCGATTGCGAGCGGCTTTGGGGTCTCGGATCAGCCTGCTGCCTACGAGCTTGCGGCGGCTGCGCGTGTGAGTGAACTCCAGGGTACGGGCCGCATGTCCATGATCGCCCTGATGGCGGCGCTCGCAGTCGGAGGGCTGGTCTTTACGCTCCGTCGCATCTCGCCGGCGCTGCGCGCGCGCAACAAGGTCGAGAGTGTCGTACAGACGCTGCTGATCATCTGCTCGACCATCGCCATCCTGACCACCATCGGCATCGTGCTGTCGATGCTGGGCGAAGCGATGCGCTTCTTCCAGTTCGTCAATCCGGTCGACTTCTTCTTCGGCACGGTGTGGAATCCGCGCTTCTCCACGGTTGGCAGTGGGGATCAGGGCCAGTTCGGGCTGCTGCCCTTGCTGTGGGGCACGATCATGGTCAGCATCGTCGCGCTGCTGATTGCGGTGCCGATCGGCCTCATGACCGCCATCTACATGGCCGAATACGCGCCGGGCTGGCTGCGCTCGGTCGCCAAGCCGGTGATCGAGGTGCTGGCGGGCATTCCGACCATCGTCTACGGCTTCTTCGCCCTTGTTACCGTCGGCCCCTTCTTCCACGGCCTCGGCCTCGCGGTCGGCCTCGATGTCCGCGCCACCAGCGCGCTGACCGCCGGTGTGGTGATGGGCATCATGATCATCCCCTTCGTGTCCTCGCTGTCGGACGACATCATCACCCAGGTCCCGCGCGCGATGCGCGACGGCTCGCTGGGCCTGGGCGCCACCAAGGCCGAGACGATCCGCAACGTGGTGCTGCCGGCAGCCTTGCCAGGCATCGTCGGCGCCTTCCTGCTTGCCGCCAGCCGCGCCATCGGCGAGACCATGATCGTGGTGCTCGCTGCCGGCAACAGCCCGGTGCTGCATGCGAACCCCTTCGAAGCGGTGTCGACGGTCACCGTGACCATCGTCAATCAGCTTACCGGCGACCTCGATTTCGCCAGCCCGCAGTCCCTGGTCGCCTTCGCTCTGGGTCTGACGCTGTTCGTCATCACGCTGGCGTTGAACGTCGTCGCGCTCTATATCGTGCGCAAGTATCGCGAGCAATATGAATGAGTGATCAAGCCGTGACCCACGACACCCCCCACGCTCCTCCGCAGTCCGGCCGACAGCGGACGCCGCAGCACGAGTTGGTTAAAAAATCGCTCGGGCGCCGCCATGCCGCTGAAATGCGCTTCCGTGCGGCCGGCATGTCGGCGGTGCTGTTCGGCCTGGCCATGGTGGCCCTGCTGTTCGTTACCATCTTCGCCAAGGGCATCCCGGCGTTCTGGCAGGCAACCTTCAATATCCCCGTCTATTTCGACCCGGAGATCGTCAAGGTCGAGCCGCGTCCGCAGGCGCAGCCCGGCGAGACGCCCGCACAGTTGCGCGACCGCGACCTTGCCTGGCAGACCCAGGTGACCATGGTCAACTGGAACCGCGTCATCGAGAATGCGCTGATCGAGCACCTTCCCGAGGCCGCCTCCAAGCGTCCTCTGGTGCGCCGGCTGGTGACGAGCGGAGAGCGTTTCGGTTTGCGCGACATGTTTGTCGCCAATCCTGAGCTGCTCGGTCAGCGGGTCACCCTGCGCCTGCTCGCCGATGCCAACGTGGATGTCTGGCTCAAGGGCAACATCGACCGTGACCTGCCCGACAGCCAGCAGCAGTTGCCGCCCGAGGTGCGCCAGTGGGCCGACGCGCTCTACGAGCGCGGCGTGATCGAGATGAAGTTCAGCACCTCGCTGTTCATGAACCCGGACTCGCGCAGTTCCCTGGCCTCTGCGGGTCTTGCCGGGGCGATCATGGGCTCGCTGTACATGATGCTGATCGTGATCCTGATTGCCGTGCCGGTCGGTGTGGCGAGTGCCATCTATCTTGAGGAGTACGCGCCGCGCAACAAGTTCACCGATCTCATCGAGGTGAACATCAACAACCTCGCAGCTGTGCCCTCGATCATCTTTGGCTTGCTCGGCGCGGCAGTGTTCATCAACTGGTTCAAGATGCCGCTGTCGGCGCCCATCGTTGGCGGCCTGGTGCTGTCGCTGATGACCCTGCCGACGGTGATCATCGCCACGCGCTCGACCCTGAAGGCGATTCCGCCGTCGATCCGCCAGGCGGCGCTCGGCATCGGCGCCTCGAAGACACAGACGATCTTCCACCACGTGCTGCCGCTGGCGCTCCCGGGCATCCTCACCGGCGCGATCATCGGTGTCGCCCAGGCCATCGGCGAGACCGCACCGCTGCTGCTCATCGGCATGAGCGCCTTCGTCGCATCGGTGCCGGCGACGCCCTTCGATCAGGCTACCGCGCTGCCGGTGCAGATCTACCTGTGGCAGGGCAACGAACTGCGTAACTTCTTCGAAGCACGAACCTCCGCGGCGATCGTTGTCCTGCTCGCGGTGATGATCAGCATGAACGCGCTGGCGATCCTCCTGCGCAAACGGTTCGAACAAAGGTGGTGATGATGAAAATGGAATCGAATGTACTGCGCCAGGCGCCCGCTGCCGTCGGTGAAGCGGCAAAGTCGGCTGAGACGCCGGCAGTGAAGATGCAGGCGCGTGACGCCCGTGTGTTCTACGGCGACAAGGAAGCGCTGCACGGCGTCAATCTCGATGTCTACGAGAAGGAAGTGCTTGCCTTCATCGGCCCCTCGGGCTGCGGCAAGTCGACCTTCCTGCGCTGCTTGAACCGCATGAACGACACCATCGATGGCTGCCGGGTAACCGGCAAGATCGAGCTCGACGGCGAAGACATCTACGACCGCTCTCTGGACGTGGTGCTTCTGCGCGCGCGCGTCGGTATGGTGTTCCAGAAGCCCAACCCGTTTCCCAAGTCCATCTACGAGAACATCGCCTATGGCCCGCGCCTGCATGGCCTGGCCGCATCCAAGAGCGAGCTCAATGACATCGTAGAGAGCAGCCTGCGGCGGGCTGGCCTGTGGGAAGAGGTCAAGGACCGCCTCGACCAGCCCGGTACGGGTCTCTCCGGTGGCCAGCAGCAACGCCTGTGCATCGCGCGTGCGGTAGCGGTGAGCCCCGAGGTCATCCTGATGGACGAACCTTGTTCGGCGCTGGACCCGATCGCGACTGCGAAGGTCGAACAGCTCATCACCGAGCTGGCCTCGAACTACACCATCGTCATCGTCACCCACAACATGCAGCAGGCGGCGCGCGTCTCCAGCCGCACGGCCTTCTTCCATCTGGGGGACCTGGTTGAGGTCGGGAAGACAGAGGTGATCTTTACCTCCCCCAAGGACACACGCACCGAGGACTACATCACCGGCCGTTTCGGTTGACACGAGCAAGAGATCTCAGGAAGAACGCATGGCAAACGAAGAGTGCTTCAACGTCCTTTTCTTGTGCTCGGGCAATTCCGCGCGCTCGATTTTCGCCGAAGCCATCCTGAACCAGGAGGGCAGGGGACGCTTCAGGGCGTGGTCTGCGGGTAGTGAGCCCAAAGGAGAGATTCATCCGCGCGCGCTGGAACTGCTGCAGAAGACGAACTACCCTACGGCTGAGTTGCGTTCAAAGAGCTGGGACGAGTTCTCCGGTGGCGAGGCGCCCGAGATGGACTTCGTGATCACGGTTTGCGATAGAGCGGCGCAGGAAGTGTGTCCGGTATGGCCCGGGCAGCCGATGTCGGCGCATTGGGGGGTTCCCGATCCAGTGGTGGTCGAAGGCAGCGCCGCAGAAAAGCAACTGGCATTCGTGGAGGCCTACCGGATGCTCCGCAACCGAATCGCGGTGTTCGTGAACCTGCCGATTGCGAGTCTCGATCGGCTCAGCCTGAAGAAGCGGATGGACGAGATCGGGCAGATCGGGTTCGAGGATCCGCGCGTCGGTGCGATCGACGACGAGCGCGCAGGCTGAGCTAGGGGCAGGCCCATGCTGGGCCGCCGGGGGCTTGAATACAAGAGGGGGCGCCGCGGCGCCCCTTCGTGCTGTGCGGGTGGCTCAGTGCCCGAAGCGATCGGCGTCGAACATCTCGGGGTCGGGGCGGTCGAGCCTGCCCAGCGCCGCCATCTCGTCATCGCTGAGAGCGAAGTCGAAGATGGCCAAGTTCTGCGCCATGCGCGTCGGGTTGGAGGATTTTGGCGTGGCGACGAAGCCCTGCTGCACCAGCCAGCGCAGCACGATCTGCGCACTCGTGCGACCGTGACGCTCGGCGATCGCGGTGATCGCCGGGTCGGCCAGCATGGCGTTGCCGCAGCCCAGCGGGCGCCAGGCGCCGGTGACGATGCCGCGCTCGCGGTGGAGGGCGACCAGGTCGTCGCGCAGGTGGTAGGGGTCGAGCTGGATCTGGTTGAGGTGCGGCACCAGGCCGAGGTCGAACAGGCGCTGCAGGTGGGCGGGCTTGAAGTTGGAGGTGCCGATTGCACGCACGACACCAGCCTCGAGCAGCTTCACGAGGCCCTGGAAAGCTTCGAGGTAGCGGTCCTGGTCAGGGTTGGGCCAGTGCACGAGCAGCAGGTCGATGTAGTCCAGCCCGAGGCGTTTCAGGCTGGCCTCGCAGGCTTGACGGGCGCCGTCCACGCTGTGCCACTTGCGATTGAACTTGGTGGTAACGAACACCTCGCGGCGCGTGACGCCCGAGTTGCGGATGCCTTCGCCGACGCCGCGCTCGTTCTCGTAGTTCTCGGCGGTGTCGATATGGCGGTAGCCCATCTGCAGCGCGGCGGCCACGGTGACGGCGCACTCGGCATCGTTCATCGGCCAGGTTCCGAGTCCAAGCTGTGGAATCTGCACGCCATTGAACAGACTGAGGCAGGGCGCGGGCTGGATGCGTTGGGTCATGGTCTCGTTCTCTGAGATCGTTGGCGCGGAGCGCCGGGGGGAGTGGCGTCGAGCATAACGCAGGGCTGTCCGCTGCCGCCAGCCGTGGTGGCGTGTGCCGCCATGTGAATGTGATTAACACATCCGCAGCGTCCATTCGCAATTCTCCGGCCGGTGTTAACCGTGGGTGTGGAAGATGATCCTCAGCAAAGGCACTCGCCAAGCGAGGCCTTACGCAAACCAGATCCGCTCGAGGAGAATCGTCATGTCGCTCAGCCGCCGCGCCTTCCTGAAATCCACCGCCGCCATCGCCATTGCCACGGGTGGCCTCAAGCTTTTCGGCGTCAACGAGGTGTTCGGTTCGGACACCATACTGATTCCGCACGCCTCGCACTACGGCCCCTTCAAGGCGGTGGTCAAGAACGGCGTGCTGATCGGCGTGCAGCCGCTGAAGGATTTCGACCCCATGCCCACGCAGATGCTGCTCGAGGGCGTACTCAGTCGCACCTACCACCCGACCCGCGTGCAGTACCCGATGGTGCGTCGCTCCTACCTCGCCAATCCACGCGGTGACACCAAGCCCCACCTGCGCGGCAAGGAGCCGTTCGTGCGCGTGTCCTGGGAAGATGCGCTGGCCCTGGTGGCCGACGCCAGCCTGCGCACGATCGAAGAGCACGGCAACGATGCGCTCTTCAGTTCCTCCTATGGCGGCTGGTCGCACGCCGGCGTGCTGCGCCCGCAAGTGCTGCAAGGTCGCCTGTTCGGTCTCATCGGCGGCCACAGCGTGACCACCGGCGACTACTCGGGCGGCGCTTCGCAGATCAGCCTGCCTCACATCATCGGCGACATGGAGGTGTATTCGCCGCAGACCTCGTGGGAGGTGATCCGCGACCACACCGAGGTGTTCGTGCTGGTCGGCTGCGACCCGTGGAAGAACAACCGCATCGAATACACGGTGGCCGACCACCAGATGTATTCGCGCTGGGAGGCGATCCGCGATGCCGGCGTGAAGTTCGTGTCGATCAACCCGCAGCGCACCACCACCGATGAGGCCATGCGCGCGGAGTGGGTGAAGATCATCCCCAACACCGATACCGCGTTGTTCCTGGCGATGTGCTGGCATGTGTATACGACCGGCAAGTACGACAAGGCCTACCTGGACAAATACACCGTCGGCTTCGAGAAATTCCTGCCCTACCTGCTGGGCAAGGACGCCGACGGAACCCCGCCCAAGACCCCGGAATGGGCCGAGAAGATCACCGGCATCCCGGCGGCCAAGATCGTCGAGATGGCCGATCTGTTCGCCAGCAAGCGTACCGAGTTTGCCGGTGCCTGGTCGCTGCAGCGCGCCCACCACGGCGAGATGAGCCACTGGGCGATCATCGCCTTCGCCGCCATGACCGGCAAGATCGGCAAGCCAGGCGAAGGCGTCGGCTTCTCCTGGCACTACGGCGGTGGCGGCATGCCGGTGTCGGGCAAGCGCGGTGCAGTCGGCATTCCGCAGGGGCGCAACCCGGCCAAGGGGCGCTGCCCGGCCTCGCGCATCTCGGAAATGCTGCTCAACCCGGGCAAGGCCTATACCCGCGACGGCCAGCACTTCGAATACCCCGATGTGCACATGATCTACAACGCCGGCAACAACTTCGTCCATCACCAGCAGAACACCAACGAGCTGATCGAGGCGATGGCGAAGAAGGTGCACACCGTGGTCAATCAGGACCCGTGGTGGTGCGCGTCCTCGCGTTATGCCGACATCGTGCTGCCGGCCACCAGCCACCTCGAGCGCGACGACATCAGCACGGGCGGCACCTACAGCAACGACAAGATCTGGGCGATGCGTCAGGTGATCCAGCCCTACGGCGAGAGCCTGGACGACTTCGAGATCTTCCGCCGCCTGGCCGAGCTCTTCGGTGTCGAGTACGGCTTCACCGAAGGCCTGACCGTGATGGACATTGTCAAGAACAGCTATGCCAACACCGACGCCACGATCCCGTTCGAGGCGTTCTGGGAAGCCGGTGTTGCCGAGATGGAGGTGCCCGAGTCCGCACGCGGCTGGGTGCGCCATGGTGACTTCTACACCGATCCGCAGAAGAGCCCGCTGCACACCGCATCGGGCAAGATTGAACTCTACTGCGAGAGCTTTGCCCGCTTCGGTACCGAGGAATGTCCGCCGATCCCGAAGTATCTCGAGCCCGCGGAGTTTCTCGGCAACGCCAAGCCCGGCCAGGTGCACGTGGTCAGCCCGCACCCCTACATGCGCGTGCATTCGCAGATGGCCAACGCCGAGTGTGCCAAGCATCTAAACATCGACGGCCGGGAGTTCGCTCTGGTCAGCGAGGAGGATGCCCGTGAGCGCGGCATCAAGGACGGCGACCTGATCGAGGTCTACAACGACCGCGGCGCGCTGATCGTCGGCGCCCGCGTGTCGCCCAACATCATGAAGGGTGTCATCAGCATCTACGAAGGGGCCTGGCTGTCGAAAGACAGCAAGGGCCGTTGCAACAGCGGGGCGATCAACGTGCTCACCACCAGCGTGGCAGCGAGCGATCTCAGCCAGGCGACCAGCGCCAACACCTGCCTGGCGTCCTTCCGCAAATGCACCGACGTCGAGGGGCCGAACCGTGCGTACGAGCCACCCCTGGTCGAAAACGCCTCCGGTCGCATCGATGCCGCAGCTTTCAGCCTCACCGAGCGTGCAGCCAAGGCCAAGGCCTCGGCCACCGCAGGCATGACGCCGGGCGAGAAGCTGTTCTACGAGCGTTGCACACTGTGCCATGTGCCGCGCGAGCCGGGCGACTTCACGGTCAAGCAGTGGCAGGGCATCACCGAGAGCATGTTCCCGCGCGCCGGCCTGACCGAGGACGAACGCAAGCTGGTGCTGGACTTCCTGCACAAGAACGCACGCGCTGATTGAGCGCGTGAGCCTGATGGCACGCCCGGGTGAGCAGCCAGGGCGTGCATCTGCGAGACGCCGGTAGTGGCCTATGGCCGGGCCGGCGTCGTCGTACGAGGCTTCTCCGGCTCGACGGGGATAACCTCGTAGATGGGGACGAAACCGGCTGGCGGCAGCATCCAGTCGAGCGGATACTGAGCCAGATTATCCGCATCCAGGCGTTCAACCCTGGGGCCCAGGTAGGGTTCGACAGCCCGGCCTTCGAGCAGGTGCAGGGCCTGGCGCACGGCCAGGCGACCCTGCAGCACCGGGAAATCGCTTACCGATACACGGATGCGACCGCGTGCGAGGCCGCTGTGCACGCCCGGCGTGATGTAGGAGGCGATGATGCCGACGCTGTCCTCGCGGCCACGTCGGCGCAGTTCGGCAATTGCCGCCTCGGCCATTGGCGCGTTGCCCACCAGATAGTCGAGCCGGGGGTGAGCGTCGAGCACCGCCTCGATCAGCTGACGCTGAATGGAGCGCCCCGTGTCGCCGCCGCTAACGACCACGATGCGCACCGCGCTGCCGTCGAGGGCGGCGCGAAAGCCACGGTCGACGAAGTTGACCCAACTCGCTTCGAGCGGCCCGGGGAGCCAGGCCACGGTCGCCTCCGCACTGCCCGCCGGGTGGCGTTCGGCCAACCAACGGCCGATCTGCCAGCCGAGCTGGTACCAGGGCACGCCCACCCGGCTGCGCACCACGCTGGCATCGATGTCATTCACCAACCCCAGTACGGGGTGCTGCGCCGCATAAGGGCGGAGCAGGTCGTTGAGGCCGGCAAAGCTCACCGTGCCGACCAGCAGCGCATCGGTGCGCGTGTCGGCGATGCAGTCCGAAACGCCCGCGCGCTGGCTTTCGAGATTCTCGTAGCCCTTGCCCATCAACACTCGCAAGCCCAGCCCGAGCGCGCGTGCTTCATCGACCATGCCGTAATTCACCGCCAGCCAATAGCTGTCCTTCAGATGCGGGTACACCGCACACAAGGTCCACGGCCGTGATGCGGGGATGCGCGGCAGCTGTGGCGGCGCGCGGGTGGATTCTGGGGCGCCAATATCCAGGCGGGCTGGGCCATCACCCTCCCAGCGCTCGAGCGCCCATTCCATGCCGTTTGACGCCGATGCGGCCGGCACCGGGGCGAGGGACAGCAGCGCGGCGAGGATCGGTGCGCATAGTGCGCACATGGACATGCTGCCCGTGCTCCGGTGCCGGTAAGATGAAACCATGTCTTTACTGCTCGTCGCATGAATGTAAGGCGGTTGGTCGTGCTCCAGCGCCCGGACGCGCGAGCGTGTGATGGCCACCTTCTGCCGTCCTTCCCCACCGCCCGCGCTTGCCCTGACTATGGACGCCTCATCTTACGTCAAAGCCCCGCCCCGACGCCGCTTCGGCCTGCGTGAGCGCCTGCTGCTCGGGCTGCTGCTGGCTGCGCTAGGCACCGTGATGGTTGCCGTGGTGGGCTGGGTCAGTTTCCAGCGCGTGGTGGCAAGCCAGCAGGCCATCGTACGCGATACCTTGCCGGCGGCTGACGCACTGCATGAGACGGTGCGCGGCAACGCCCGCTTGGCAGCGCTGGCGCCGCGCCTGGGGCGTGTCGAGTCGAGGGATGAGCTGGCGCAACTGCAGGCAGCGCTGGAGAAGGATCTTGCCCTAGTGCGTGAGCGCCTGGACAGCCTGTCGGCCGCCCACGTCGAGGCCGAGTTGCGCAGCCGCCTGATGGCCACCGCCAGCCGTCTTGCCGAACGCCTGCGCACAATGGCCGATACGGTCGGTGCACGCCTGCTGCTGCGTGAGGCCAGCGTGGCAGAGGGTCAGCGCCTGCGCGTCCAGGTCGATGCACTCGACGCGCTGGCCCGCACGCAGTCCGACAACGCTACGGCCTTGCTCGTGTCCACGCTGACTGTGCTGCTGCAGGACGGGGAGGCGTCCTCTGCTGCGATTGAGGCTGTGCGGCCGGGTGCTCGTGACCGCCTGCTTGATCTGGACCTCGATGCACTCGAGCGCATGCACGAGCTCGTGCTCGCTGCCCATGCGCTCGGGGGCTTGCTTGACCGGCTCGATGAGGTGGACGGCGAAGACCGCCTGCGGGCCGCACGCCAGGCCTTCGACGCCGAACGGGTGTTGCTCGGGCGGCGCCTGCGTGATATCGCCGACCCAGCGGGCAGGGCCGAGGGTGAGATGCTGCATGCAGGCCTGGGGGCTGCGTTGGCGCCGGCGGGTGCTTTCGCCCTGCGCGGGCAGGAGATCGCGCTGCGCAGCAGCGCCGAGGGTCTGCAGGCCGAGATCGGTCAGCTCACCACCGAGCTCGACGCCCTCGCCGGCGAGCTGATTCACCGTGGCGGCCGTCTGCTCGCCGCCGCTGGTCTTGCCGCCGAGCGCAGCGCCACCTCCGGCCTGGTGGCGTTCGGTGCCATTGGCGGCGCGCTGCTGCTGGTCACGGCGCTCGTCATCATCCATGTCCTGCGTCGCCACACGCTCGGCCGCCTGCTGGCTTTGGAGGAGGCGACCCTGGCGCTGGCCGCGGGCCGGCGCGACGTCGTCATCGACACCGCCGGCGATGACGAAATCGCTTCGCTGTCGCGTGCCCTGGTGCACTTTCGCAACGATGCCCTCGAGCGCGATCGCCTCGCCGAGGCCTTGCGCGAGCAGCAGCAGGCGCTGGAGCGGCAGGTCGCGGAGCGCACTGCCGAGCTGCGCAGCAGCAATGCCGCACTGGCAATCGAGACGGCGGAGCACGCCAGTGCCCGCACTGCGGCGGAGCGTGCCGACCGCGCCAAGACAGCCTTCCTCGGCACGGTCAGCCATGAGCTGCGGACCCCGATGGCGGGCATTCTCGGCCTGCTCGAACTGCTCGAGGATAGTCCGTTGCAGCCCGAGCAGCACCAGTATGCGGTGCAGATGCGCGCCGCCGCGGTGCTGTTGCTCGAGCTGCTCGAGGATATGCTCGATTTCGCTCGCATCGAGGCCGGCGGCGTGCATGTGGAGCGTAGCGTCTTCAGCCTTCGCGACACCGTCAACGATGTGTTCGCGGTACAGGGCACGCGCGCAGCGGCACGCGGGCTCGCATTGGTGGCGGACATCGCACCCGCCGTGCCGGACCTGTTGCACGGCGACCGCCGCAAGCTCAGCCAGATCCTGCTCAACCTGGTTGGCAATGCGATCAAGTTCAGCGACGAGGGCGCCGTAACGGTGCACATCACCCGTGGCGCTCGTCCGGACACCTTGTTCTTTGCGGTGCAGGACCATGGCATCGGCATCGATCCCGAGCGCCAGCGCGAGGTGTTCGAACCCTTCGTGCAGGTGCGCGACAGTGGTCGCCACCATGCCGGCACCGGGCTTGGACTGGCGGTGTGCAAGCGTCTGGTCGAGGCGATGGGCGGGCAGATCGGCCTGCAAAGCAGACTGGGCGAGGGGACGACCGTTCACTTCGAGCTGTACTTCGAGCGCCAGGTTGGAGTGGATGAGGTGCAAGCGCAGGGGGAGCAGGGCGAGCGTGCAGGGGAAGACAGAGTGCAAGCCGCCAACGCATCCAGCCCGTACGCCCTGCCGACGCGTCAGCGCGTGCTGGTGGTGGAGGACGACGCGGTCAACCGGATGGTGATCGAGCGTTTTCTCGAGGCGCTGGGGCAAGAGGTGCTGAGCGCGCCCGATATCCACCACGCGCTGGAGATCGCGGCGAGCCAGCCGCTTGCGCTTGCGCTCATCGACATGAACCTGCCCGATGGCGATGGGCGCGAACTGCTCGCCCGTTTGCGCAGCTCGCCGGCCACGCGTGACCTGCCGGCGGTGCTGATGTCTGCCCATGTACCCGCCCAAGAGGTGCAAGCCCTGCTGCGGGCGGGCTTCGCCGCCTTTCTGCCGAAGCCCTTCTCGCGGGCGCAGTTGCGTAGTCTGCTGAGCGGACTGCTCCATGGTGCGGCACCGGTTGCTCCTGTACGGGCGGTGATGGCAGACAGGGAGGTGCAGTCCGCCCTGGACCCGACTGCGGCGGTATCGGCTTGGGTGGATCTGGCGTTCCTGCGCAGCGAGCAGGCGGCCCTGGGTACTGCGGTGGTTGCCGACATCGCCGCAGTGTTCGAGCGCCAGGGCGACACCCTGCTGGCTGAACTCGAGCAAGCGGCAGCGCAGGGCGACGCCATGGGATGCGCGCGCCACGCGCACAAGTTGCGCGGCGCGGCGCAAAGCATGGGGCTGGTTCGCCTTGGCGAACTGGCAGCAGACTTCGAGTTGGAGTGCAAGGCTGGTGGCGAACCGCTTGGCCTGGGTGTCGCCAGCCTGGCGGACGCTTACCAATGCTCGTTGCGGGCGCTGCACCAGGTGTTGGGCAGTGGTGGCTGAAGGGCGGCAGGCGGCCACGAGCGCTGGCCTGAAGGCCGGGAATGGCTTCTCAATGGCGCACTGATGACCTTGTGCATCGAGGGTACGACCCAGATAAGCCTGAGCGCACCCAGGATGCGTAGCGACCGCAGCGCCCGCGGTTGCTCAGGAAGCCGGTTTTGACTTGTGCGCGGCGTGCCACAAGCTGGCGAATACCGAGCAGGCGAGGATGGTGGCGACCACCGATAGCGATACCAGCACCGGGATCTTGATCCACTCGACGATCAGCATCTTGGTGCCAATGAAGACCAGGATCGCGGCCAGGCCGTACTTGAGCAGCTCGAAGCGGTCACCGAGGTCGGCGAGCAGGAAGTACATCGCGCGCAGCCCAAGGATGGCGAACAGGTTCGAAGTCAGCACGATGAAGGGGTCGGTAGTGATCGCGAAGATCGCGGGGATGCTGTCGACGGCGAAGATCACATCGGAGATCTCGACCAGCACCAGCGCGAGGAAGAGCGGTGTCATCATGCGCACGCCGTCGCGCACTACGAAGAAGCGTTCCCCCTCGAGCTTTTCGGTAACCGGATAGTGGTTGCGGATCCAGCGGATGAAGGGGTTCTTGTCCAGGTCGGGGTCATGTTCGGCGAACCACACCATCTTGATGCCGGTGGCGATCAGGAAGACACCGAAGATGTACAGGATCCAGTGGAACTCGCTGATCAGCCAGCTGCCGGCGAAGATCATGATCGTGCGCAGCACGATCGCGCCGACGATGCCATACAGCAGCACACGGCGCTGCAGTTCGAGCGGCACCGCAAAAAAGCTGAAGATCATCATCCACACGAAGACGTTGTCGACCGCGAGCGACTTCTCCACCAGGTAACCGGTAACGAAGGCGGTCGTCTGCTCGTTGGCGATGGCGCGGCCGAATGCGCCGTCCAGGTACCACCACAAGCCGCCTGCGAAGAGCATCGCCATGGTGACCCAGGCCAGCGACCAGCCGGCCGCCTCCTTGAGCGATACTCGATGCTGCTTGCCGCCGCCGAAGGCGACCAGATCCACCAGCAGCATCGTCACCACGATGGTGGCGAACGCCACCCACATCCACCACGTACCGATCGAGTCCACCGCGCACTCCGCAAAAAACGAAAAAGGGCCTGTTCCCGAAGGACACAGACCCTTGCGTGCTGTCGCAGCACGGACCTTGCCCTTGGGCAAGGTCTCGCTTGCAACGGATTCGATCGTTGCCCCCGGCACCGGGAGACGGTCTGGAGACCGGTCTGCCGTGATGACGATGCCGGGGCGAAAAAGCTACTCCCCTTGATGGAATGCGAGTGTATGCCGCGCCGCGGCGAAGTCAAGAGGTGGGTTGTGAGCGCTCAGGCAGAGGGCGCTGACGTGACGTCTACCGCCAGCCGGTAGCCCTCGCCGCGTACGGTGGCAATCAGCGAGGGGGCACCGTCATCGCCCGTTCCGCCATCGAGCTTGCCGCGCAGGCGGCGGACCAGGACATCCACGGTGCGATCCTGCGGATCCCAGTCGCGACCGCTAACGGCGCGCGACAGGCGATCGCGGCTCAGTACCTCCTGGGGGTGGCGTGCGAGCAGCGCCAGTACCTCGAACTCACCCCGGGTGAGCGCGACTTCGTTCGCGTTGATATCGATGAGGCGGCGCTTTGCGAGATCCAGGGTCCAGCCGCCGAAGCACAGCGGGCGCGTGCTGGCCTCGGCTGTAGCTGCGTGTTCACCACTGCGCCGCAGCAGGCTCTTCACCCGCGCCAGCAGTTCGCGCGGGTTGAAGGGCTTGGTCACGTAGTCGTCGGCACCCACCTCGAGGCCGACGATCTTGTCTATGTCGTCATTGCGCGCGGTGACCAGAATGATGCCGATGCCGGCGTCGCGTGCACGCAGCGCTCGGGCAAGCGACAGGCCGTCCTGCCCAGGCAGGTTGATGTCGAGCAGCACCAGGTCGACTGCGTCGCGCGCGAGTGCAGCCCAGAAGCCTTCACCGTCATCGGCAGCGAGCACGCGATAGCCTTCCTGGCTGAAATAGGCCTTGAGCCTTGCCTGCGCGACGAGGTCGTCATCGACCACCAGGAGCGTGGGGACGCGGGCCTCACGCATGTTGGGCGGGGTCTGTCGTGCGCGCGCCACGGCGGTAGCGGTCGATCAAGGCCGTCGTGCTGGCGTCATGGGCGTTGATATCGGTGCTGCGATCCATGTCCTCGAGCACTCGCCCGGCGAGCTGCTTGCCCAGTTCGACGCCCCACTGATCGAAAGGATTGACTCCCCACACCACGCCTTGCACGAAGGTGCGATGTTCGTAGAGCGCGATCAGGGCGCCGAGGGTGCGAGGGTCGAGGCGATCGAGCAGCAGGGTGTTGCTCGGGCGGTTGCCGGCGAACACCCGATGCGGCAGCAGTGCGTCAATGCGTTCCTGCGGCAGGCCGGCGGCGTGCATTTCTGCGGCGGCCTCGGCTGCGCGCTTGCCACGCATCAGGGCTTCGGCCTGCGCCACCATGTTGGCGAAAGCGATGCGGTGTTGTGCGTGCAGATGGGCGGGGTGCTCGAGCACGCCGATGAAATCCACCGGCACCGGGCGCGTGCCCTGGTGCAGCATCTGGAAGTAGGCATGCTGGCCGTTGATGCCGGTCTCACCCCAGATCACCGGGCTGGTGTGGCAGCCGACCGCGTGTCCGTCCGATCGCACCGACTTGCCGTTGGATTCCATGTCGAGCTGCTGCAGGTAGGCGGGCAGCCGGTGCAGGCCCTGGTGGTAGGGGGCGATGAGCTGGGTGGGCGCGTCGAGGAAGTCGACATTCCAGATCCCGAGCAAGGCCAGGATGACGGGCAGGTTGTGCTCGAAGGGCGTGTCGCGGAAGTGCACGTCCATTGCGTGCGCACCCGCAAGCAACTCGTCGAAGCGCTCGGCTCCGATCTGCAGCGCGAGCGGCAGGCCAATCGCACTCCACATCGAATAGCGCCCGCCCACCCAGTCCCAGAAGCCGAACATGTTGGCAGTGTCGATGCCGAAGCGTGCAACGGCCTCGGTGTTGGTCGACACGGCGACGAAGTGGCGGGCGATGGCCGCTTCGCTGCCCGCATGGCCGAGCAGCCAGCGCCGTGCGACATTGGCGTTGGTGAGGGTTTCCTGGGTGGTGAAGGTCTTGGAGGCGACGATGAACAGCGTCGTGCCTGGATCGAGCGTGCCCAGCAGGCGGTCGAGTGCGATGCCGTCGACGTTGGAAATGAAGTGCAGCCTCAGCTCGCGGTGGGCGAAGTCGCGCAGGGCCTCGCAGGCCATCTGCGGACCGAGGTCGGAGCCGCCGATGCCGATGTTGACCACGTCGGTGATGCGACGGCCATCATGGCCGCGCCATTCGCCCTTGCGCACCGCCGTGCTGAAGCGGCGGACACGTTCGCGCACCGCGGTCACGTCCGCCACCACGTCGTCGCCGTCGACCATCAGCGTGCTGCCTGCCGGCATGCGCAGCGCCACGTGCAGCACCGCGCGCCCCTCGGTGCGGTTGATGCGTTCGCCGCCGAACATGGCTGCGCGCTGCTCGGCGACGCCGGCCTCGCGTGCGAGCTGGAAAAGCAGGGCCAGGGTGGGCGCATCGACACGGTTCTTGGCATAGTCGAGGAAGATGCCGCAGGCCTCGGTGTGCATGCGCTCGGCGCGCCCGGGGTCGGCAGCGAACTCATCGGCGATGTGGCGCCCGGCCGCGGCCTCGCAGCAGGCCAGAAGGGCCTGCCAGGCCGGCAGCTGCGTGGTACTGGGGCGGGGCGCGGGTTGGTTCATTGCGGGCACTCGATCGGCCGTGACTGGGTGGGCGGCCATTCTATCGTCTATCCCGTACGCTTGAAATCGTCGCGTCCGCAACACTGGCCAGGGGGCTTCAGCCCCCTTGCGGGTCCGCCATTCAGACTTCCTGCAGCTTGTCCTGGGTGCGGGTGTCGAAGTCGCTTGCGTCGTGGCGCTCGTGCAGCTGATGCTCCAGCGGGCCGGTGACGCGGTTGACCATGCGCCCGCGCCGCACCGCCGGGCGACGCGCGATCTCATCGGCCCAGCGCACGACATGGGTGTAGTCCTCGACCTGCAGGAACTCGCCCGCGTCGTAGAGCAGCCCCTTCGCCATCGCACCGTACCAGGGCCAGATCGCGATGTCGGCGATGGTGTAGTCGTCCCCGGCCACGAAGCGGCTTTCGGCCAGGCGGCGATCGAGCACGTCGAGCTGGCGCTTGACCTCCATCGAGAAGCGGTCGATGGCGTACTCGATCCGGGTTGGCGCATAGGCGTAGAAATGGCCGAAGCCACCACCGAGGTAGGGCGCGCTGCCGACCTGCCAGAACAGCCACGACAGGCACTCTGCGCGCTGTGCCGGCGCGGTGGGCAGGAAGGCGCCGAACTTCTCGGCCAGGTACATCAGGATGGCGCCGGACTCGAACACGCGGGTCGGCTGCGGGCTGCTGCAGTCGAGCAGGGCGGGGATCTTCGAGTTCGGATTCACGCCGACGAAGCCGCTGCCGAACTGGTCGCCCTCGTTGATGCGGATCAGCCAGGCGTCGTACTCCGCCCCGGCATGGCCGAGCGCGAGGAGTTCCTCGAGCATCACCGTCACCTTCACGCCATTGGGCGTGGCCAGCGAGTACAGCTGCAGCGGGTGCCGGCCGCGCGGCAGCTCGCGCTCATGCGTGGCGCCGGCGATCGGACGGTTGATGCTGGCGAAGTGTCCGCCATTGGGCTTGTTCCAGGTCCACACCCTGGGCGGGGTGTAAGTGTCGGCGTCGGTGTTGCTGAGGCCCTGACTTGGGGCTTGTGACTGCGAGTTGCTCATGATCGATCGTTCCCGGGGCTCTCCGGCCAAGCCGTTCGCGGCATGATAGGCCATCTGGTGCGCGCCATGTCGGCCGCTAATTCTCCCGCTCAAGTGCGCCGCAGCGCTGCACTGAGCTGATCGATGACCTCGGCCCAGTCGGCGTCTTCTGCCAACTCGTCGCGCAGAAAGGCCGCCTGTGATTGCGTCCAGCATGGCGCGTCCGCCAACTTCACGAAGTCGGGCAGTGGGCTGTGAGCCCGGATGAAATCGGCGATCTCAGCGTCACTGTTTGGCAAGCCAAGTTGAGCGAATAGGTCCCTGAAGGCGTGGATACCGGTTTCCATGGTGAACTCCTTTTCGTTGAATCCTGTTGCAAGGATGACGATGAGCCGAAAGGCTGCGACAGCCGCGTTTTCCGCCATCAATGGTTGCGCTCGCCCGGCAGTCCTGCACAGCCGGGCATGCTCGGAAGCAGCCTTCGACCTTGCTGCGTGCGGGCACTCTGCCGGTGTGCACTACAGTACCGTCGATGACCACTTCCGGTGTCGACATCACGCCATAGTTCATGATTCTCTGTATGTCCTCAACCCTCTCGAGCGCGACCTGCTTGCCCTTGGCTCAGTCGTCGAAAGGCCCCCGGCCTCCAGGGCGGGCGAAGCCGCTGACGATCCAGGCCGTCGCGCTCGTGGTGTTGAGGCGAAAGTCCGGCGCCACGCGTACCTGGGCGACTTCATCGCCGGCTTCGTCGTACGCGCTCAGGGTTGCAAAGGGCTCGTACTCGTCCGGCGTGATGTCGAGGCGAACGTCCCATTGGGCGTCAAGTGCGAACACCGTGAGCGACTTGTGCAGCATTGCGTGGGCCTGCTGGGCATGGCGCTGCAGCACTTCGGTCGCGGTCTTGACCAGGGTGTTGAAGGCCGCCTGGTCGAGCGGCTTGGGGTTCTTCTTGTCACGCCCCATGGTCCATGGGCCGACCAGCGCCGGCTCGGCCTCGCCGTCCTTGAGCATCTCCACTGCCCAGCCGTCGTCGTCCTCGTTCTTGATCACGCGGGCGGTCCAGCCGTCGAGCTGCCACAGGCGGTCGCTGCGGATGGCGTCCGGGGTGTCGTCGGGAGCGGGGGCGATGGAGGGCAGGGGCTCGTTATCGGTCATGGCGGGTGTGGCCTCGTGGGGAATCAGTTGCAGGGGCAGCAGCGCAGCCTGGGGCGCATCGTCGGGCGCGGAGCGTGTCCGGACCGCTCGCCGAGGTAGTGCCTGACGCGCGGGCTGCGACTCGGTTGGGGCGGTCGGGACCGCGAACAGGGTCATCTGGTCGTGAGTCATCATCAGTCTTCCTGGGTGACTGATATTTTATACAGTTTAAGGAGTGGGGAACACCTCAGGTGTCCGTGCCGGATGCTGCGTCGTCGAGCGTCGCCGGGATGTCGCGCCGGTGCTTGCCGTCCGGCCCGTTCAGTTGGCGGCGAGTCGCTTCATGACTGCGTGCCAGCCATCGGTCGCTTCGCCGCCGCAATCGGCAAAGGCGCGGCCGAGCAGGTCGGTCTGGATCTCGGTGAGCTGGGCTTCGAGCGCCTGGCCTTGTGCGCTGAGCGACAACTGACGCACGCGGCGGTCTTCGGCGGCAGGCTCGGCACGGATCAGGTCGCGTTCGACGAGCTCGCGCAGCGGGGCGTTGAGGGCCTGCTTGCTGACACCCAGGGCGTCGATCAGGGCGCCGACGGAGATCCCGGGATTGCGGCCGATGAAGTAGAGCACGCGGTGATGAACGCGCCCAAGGCCACGCGCTTCCAGCAACTGGTCGGCGCCCGCAGTGAAGGCGCGGTAGGCGAAGTAGAAGCGCTCGATCGCGCGACGCGGGTCCTTGTCGTCGAATGCGTCGGTTGTTGATTGGTCAAGCATATTGACATGATAGGCGGAGGTGCCTATCTTGGCAAAAGGTCAACAACATTGACGCTTAGCCATGAACAGCCGACAGCAGCCCAAGCTTTCCGAGCGCGTGGATCGCCTCCAACCCTCCGCGATCCGCGAGATACTCGCCGTCATCGATCGTCCCGGCATGATCTCGTTCGCGGGCGGCCTGCCGTCGGCAGACAGCTTTCCCGATCTGTCGGGCATGCCATTGCCGCGGGAGGTGCTGCAGTACGGTCCAAGCGAAGGCGAGCCGGCGCTGCGCGAGCAGATCGCGGCCGAGGTCGCCGCCATCGGCCTGCGCTGCACGGCCGACCAGGTGCTCGTGCTGTCGGGATCGCAGCAGGGCATCGATCTGGTGGCAAAGCTCTTCATCGATCCGGGTACGACGGTGGCGGTGGAAGAGCCGACCTACCTCGCAGCGCTGCAAGTGTTCCGCTTCTTCGGAGCCCGTTTTGCGCCACTGCGCCCGCGGCAGGCGCTCGCTGGCCTCGACGCCGATGTGCCGCCCGCGCTGGCCTATGCGATCCCGAGTTTCCAGAATCCCACCGGCCATTGCTACGACGCCGCCGAGCGCGCTGTGCTCGCCCGCGCCTGCGACACCCTGGGCGTGCCGCTGTTCGAGGACGATCCGTATCGCGACCTGGCTTACGACGCCTGCGAGCGCACGCCGGTGTGCGCTCATCTCGAGCGCGCACCGTGGATCTACCAGGGCTCCTTCTCCAAGACGCTGGCGCCCGGCCTGCGCCTGGGCTATCTGGTGGCCGCGCCCGCGCTGGTGCCGCTGCTGGTGCGTCTGAAGCAGGCGGCCGACCTGCACAGCAACCGCGTCAGCCAGCATGTCGTGCTGGCGCAACTGCGCTCGCCCGACCGCGCAGAGCGCATGCAGCGGGTGGTGGACGCCTATCGGCGCAAGCGCGACTTCTTCGCCGCCGCGCTGCAGCGCCATTTCGGCGAGCTCGCGCGTTGGCAGACGCCGCCTGGGGGGCTGTTCTTCTGGATTGACCTGCTGGCGCCGATCGACACCCGTGCCTTGTTGCCCGCAGCGATCGAGCGCGGCGTGGCATTCATGCCGGGCGAGCTGTTCCATGCCGGCGAGCCAGCCGCGAACGGCAGCATGCGGCTCAACTTCAGCCATGCGGACGAGGCGGGCATCGAGCGCGGGCTGGCCGTGCTGGCCGAGCTTGTCCGGCGCGCGATCGAGCACCCGGAAGCCGGCAGGGTGGCGGCGCGTTGAGCACCAGCTCGTGCGCGGGTCTGCTGCAACTGCGCACGGAGCTGTCGTCTTCGCGATCGCGGTATTCTTGCGGAGACAAAAGACAGGAGCAATCTATGACCGAGGTCAGCGCGCAGGCCCTGAGCCCGCCCTGGGACGACGCCTCGATCACCGCGATCCGGCGCGACATGCTGCGCTTCGCACGCCTGCAACTGCGCGACAGCGGCGCGGCCGAGGACATGGTGCAGGAGGCGCTGATGGCGGCGATGACCGGCGCCAAGCGCTTCGCCGGGCGGTCGGCCTTCAAGACCTGGATGTTCGCGATCCTGCGCAACAAGATCGTCGATCACATCCGCGCGTCGGCGCGCGAGATCAGCCGAAGCGACCTCGCTGCGCGCGCAGAGGTCGATGCCGGCCTGGAGGACTTCGACGCGCTGTTCGAGCAGCGCGGTCACTGGAACCCCGATGACCGGCCATCGACCTGGTCGGACCCGGAGGCCTCTTTCGAACAGGAGGCGTTCTGGACGGTTTTCGACGTCTGCATGAACAACCTGCCCGAGCACATCGCTCGCGTCTACACGATGCGTGAACTTCTGGAACTCGAGACCACGGAGATCTGTGCGGAGCTCGGCATCACCAGCAACAACTGCTTCGTGATCCTGCACCGCGCGCGGCTTGGCCTGAGGGAGTGTCTGGAGAATCGCTGGTTCCAGGGAGAGCGTAGATGAAGATGATGAGTTGCAAGGACGCGACCCGGCTCATGTCCGAACGCTACGAGCGCACGCTCGACCTGCGCGAGCGCCTGGCGCTGAAGATGCACACCGCGATGTGCAAGGGTTGCTCGAACTATGGCCGCCACCTGGACGTGCTGCGCAAGGCCACGGCCCGCTTGCGCGAGGGCAACACGGGCGGTGAGCCTTAAGTGGGCTGCCCGCGCTGGGACGCGGGCTGATACTGGCGCATGAAACGCCGATCGATCCAGTCCTTCCATCGCCACGCCAGACGCCCGCTTGCCGCCACCGGCCCCCAGGAGACGATCGCCTCGCGTGGGCCGGTGGCGAGCAGGTAGAGGCTGCGGCGTTGCGGCTGATAGGCCTCGAGGGGACGCCCCGCGAGGGCTCGCTGCAGATTCCCGCTCAACACCGGGCCCGCACGCACCGCATAGACGCCCGACTTGGCATGCGGAGCATCGATGCGTGAGGCGGCGTCGCCCGCGGCGAACACATTCGCATGCGATACGCTCTGCTGCCCTTGACCCACTGCGATGAAGCCATCCGGCGCGAGCGCCAGCCCCGATTGGGCGAGCCAGCCGGGTGGGCCCACGCCGGTTGCCGCGATCACCCACGCTGCGGCAAGCGGCGTCCCGGCTTCGGTCTCCAGTGCGGATGTGCCGGCCCGCACCCGCTGCTCGACGAGTTCGACGCCCTGGCGTGCCAGCGCTGCGCGCGCGCGCTTGACGACCCCGGGCGCGTGCCCCGGCAACAAGCCTCCCCCGCATGCAAGTGTCACCCGCTGCACTGCGGCGCCGGTCTCGCGACGTAGTCGGTAGGCGACTGCCAACGCGAGTTCGACGCCCGCCGCGCCGCCACCGATTACGGCCACCCGCGCCTGCGCGTCGTCAAGCAGCCTTGCCAGCGCCCGCTCCCATCGCGTCACGAAGGACTCGAGCGGGCGTACCGGCAGCAGCCCAGGGTGGTCCGACAGGCCTTCATCCATGGCGAGGCCGGCACCGGTGTCCAGCGACAGCACGTCAAAGTCGATGCGGCCGCCTTTTGCCAGCGTGACATGGCCCCGCTTCGCATCGACTGCGCACACGGCATCCTGGACGACGCGCACACCCGCGGCAGCCGCCAGCGGCAGGACGGGGGCGACGCAGTCCTCGAGGCGGTAGTGCCCGGCGATCCAGCCCGGCACCATGCCGGAATAGATCTGGCGCGGGTAGGGCGTGACGAGGACGACCTCCACGCCCGGCCAGCGCGCCGCGCCGAGCGTGCGCAGCACGTGCAGGTGGGCGTGCCCGGCGCCGGCGAGGACGAGGCGCTTCATGCCTGCTCCGGCGTGGCGACCAGCGCGCGTAGCGCCGGCATGCCTGCGGTCAGACGCTCGAAGTCGGCCGGGCGGTCGACATCCCACAGGGGCGCGGTTTCGTGCCAGTCGAGACCGAGGGTTTGCAGGCGCAGGCGCGTCTGCGCCATGACGCGATCCGTGCTCCAGTCGATGGCCTCGAACAGGCGCGGATCTGCACGACGCAGCGCGACCAGCACATAGCCGCCATCCTCCGCGGGGACAAGCACCGCGTCGTGGCGGCCGAGGGCGTCGGCCACCTGCCGGATCAAGCCGGGCGTCAGCGCCGGGCAGTCGGTGCCGATGATCAGCGTGCCCGCCGGCGTGCGCGCTGCGGCAACTGCGGCATGCATGCGTGCGCCAAGATCGCCCTGTGGCTGGGGCAGCAGGCGGACATCGCCGAAGGCCCGGCAGCGCTGGAAGTCGGGGTGGGTTTCGTCGGGCGCACACCACAGGCTGACCGGCCCGATGTCGGCGTTCACCGCGGTGGCCACCGTGCGCTGCAGCAGCCAGCCTTGCAGCGCCGCCGCGCCGGCCGCGCCGAGGTGCGGAATCAAGCGGGTCTTGCACAGGCCGGGCAGCGGCGCCTTGGCCAGGATTGCCAGCTCGATGCGGGTCGAGGCGTCGTCGTTCATCGCGGGGTGTATCCGTAGGCGCGCGCAAGCGCATCCGGCGAGGCGCCGAGCCAGAAGCGCAGCCGCAGCCACCACATGGTCAGCACCGTGCGCACCAGCCCATGACGCGCCCAGCGCCGGCCGGACGTCTCCACCCGCTGGCGCAGGCAGGCCGGGCGTGAGCGCGCACGCAACCGCTGCGAGAGCACGATGTCCTCCATCAGCGCGATCTCGGGAAAGCCACCCGCCGCCGCGAAGGCCTCGCGTGTGCAGAACATGGCCTGGTCTCCGGTCGCGATGCCGGTGATGCGCGAGCGCAGGTTCATTGCCCAGGCGACCACCGCAATCCCCGCGGGCCCGTCCACGATGCGAACGTCGAAGCGCCCCCACGCGGCACCGCTGGCGCGTGCCTGGCGCACGGCCGACATCGCGTCGGGGGGCAGGGTGGTGTCGGCATGAAGAAAGAGCAGCACCCCGCCGCGCGCGCAGGCTGCACCGGCGTTCATCTGCCGCCCGCGTCCACGGCCTGTGCTCAAAAGCCGATCTGCCAGGGGAGCGGCCAGTTCGACGGTGCCGTCCCGGCTGCCACCGTCGACCACGATGAGTTCGACCCCCTGCCTGCGCAGCGCCTGCAGCGACTGCAGGCGCGCGACGATGCCGGCGGCCTCATCGAGCACCGGCATCACGATCAACACGTGGTTCTCAGCGCCATCGTGCACGGACCTTGGCGTCCGTTCCGGCGCCTGCATCGGATCACTCAACTTTCAGCCTCCATCCACGGCCCCAGGCTGCGGGGTGTCACAGTCGCCTGCATCGGCGACGAAGCGGAACTGCGCAAAGCCGGCACGCGCCACGCTCGCGGTGTTGTCCGTATCGGAAGCCAGCGCCAGGCCGCTGAGCTTCGCCGGCAGGTCGCCGAACGCGCGCCGGAAGTCCTCGGCGACATTGCGCCGCTCCAGCACCCAGCGCCCGGCATCCTCCGCGCCCGATCGCAGCACGAGCATGCGTGTGCGATCGGTGTAGGCATTGTCGCGCAGCGTGCCGATCGGGTGGCGGTTGTCCCACACGTAATTGAGCGCGGCGTCGGGTACCTGGTTGCCGTAGATCGAGCGCGCAAGGGCCAGCTTGGTGCGGGTGCCGAAGCCGAGCGCCTCGGGTGCCACGTCGAAGCTCAGATACACGCGCGCCGCGTAATCGTCACCCGCCTTGCGCGTCATGTCGGCGTTTGCCACTGGGGCATCGACCCGCCACAGCCAGCACAGGTGCGGCGTTGCCGCGAGGTCCACCTCGAGCGGGCGGCCGAGCAGCGCCATGCTACGCTCGGCCAGCGCCTCGACGGCAGGCACGCCGTCCCACTCGCGCAGCGTGTAGCGAGTGGGCGGGATGCGCTCGTCGAGCTGCTGGATGCGCCAGGGCTCGGGCAGCGGTCCTGCGCCGTCAAAGCGTCCTACCCAGACGGTGGCGGACAGCGTGCCAGGGGCGACCAGCATGAGCAGCAGGCCTGCGGCCCATGAGACGTGACGGTGCCGATTCATTCGATGGCCTCGAGTTGGGTCTTCATGCCTCGGGTGTTCAAGAGCGGGGTGTTGATGCGCCTGTGTTCGGAGTTGCACCGCATCCGGGTGTCGACACCTATCCGCGGCGCCAGGTGTGGAAGCGCTCCACCCACTGCAGCAGGCGCTCGGGGGCGTGAGCCCGCTTCCAGGTGCCGGCCACGTACTTGTTGGCTTCGGCCAGGGTCGGATAGATGTGGATGGTGCCGAGGATGCGGTTGAGCCCGATGCCCTGCTTCATTGCCAGCACATACTCGGCGATGAGGTCGCCCGCGTGCTCGCCGACGATGGTCACGCCCAGGATGCGGTCCTTGCCGGGCACCGTCAGCACCTTGATGAAACCGTGTGCCTCGCTGTCGGCGATGGCACGATCGAGGTCATCGATGCCGAAGGTGCTGAGTTCGTAGGCGATGCCCTGTTCGCGTGCTTCCTGCTCGTTGAGTCCGACGTGGGCAACCTCGGGCTCGATGAAGGTGGCCCAGGGGATGACGCGGTAGTCCGCCCTGAAGGTCTTGATCGGGTCGAACAGCGCGTTGACCGCGGCGTACCAGGCCTGATGCGCGGCGGTGTGGGTGAACTGGTAAGGCCCGGCCACGTCGCCCGCGGCGTAGATGCTCGGGTAGTTGGTCTGCAGCAGCGCGTTCGTCTCGATCGTGCGGCCACAGCGCACCCCGAGTTCCTCCAGCCCGTAGCCTTTCAGGTTGGCGCTGCGCCCGAGCGCGATCAGCACGGTGTCGAAGGGGATGCGCACCTCCTTGCCCGCATGCTCGGCGATCAGGATCTTCTGTTCGCCGTCCGTGATGAAGGCCTTGGCCTGGTGCTCGAGGCGCAGGTCGATGCCCTCGGCGCGAAAGCGCTGCATCACCAGTTCTGAGACGTCGGCGTCCTCGCGCGGCAGCAGGCGCGGCCCGCGTTCGACCTGGATGACCTGGGCGCCGAAGCGGACGAAGGCCTGCGCCAGCTCCGAGCCGATCGGCCCGCCGCCCAGCACCAGCAGTCGACGTGGCAACTTGCGCAGCGACCAGACCGTGTCGGAGGTGAGGTAGTCCATGTCCTCGATACCGGGCAGTTCGGGCACCGTCGGGCGGGCGCCTGTGGCGATGACGATGGCGCGTGTGGTAAGGCGTCGGCGCTCGCCGTCGGCGGTATCGATCTCGACTTCCCACGGCGACACGATGCGCGCAGCGCCCTGCACCACGTCGACCCCCAGCCCGGTGTAGCGCTCGGCCGAGTCGTGCGGCTCGACCTGGGCAATGATGCGCTGCACGCGTTCCATCACCTCGGCGAAGTCGAAGCGTGCATCGGCGGCGGCGATGCCGAACTCGGGCGCGCGCGCGACGTACGACAGGAACTTCGCCGAGCGGATCAGCGCCTTCGACGGCACGCAGCCGGTGTTGAGGCAGTCGCCGCCAAGCTTGTGGCGCTCGACCAGCGTGACCTTGGCCCTGACCGCCGCGGCGATGTAGGACGTGACCAGGCCCGCGCTGCCACCGCCGATCACCACCAGGTTGCGGTCGAAGCGCGTCGGCCGCGGCCAGCGCGCATTGACCCGGTTGCGGCGGATGCGCTCCACCACGCGCCGCGCAATCAGCGGGAACACGCCCAGGATGGCGAACGAGCCGATCAGGCCGGGCGACAGGATGCCGCCCAGGCTGTCGATGCGTGCGAGCTGGGTGCCGGCATTCACATACACCACGGTGCCCGCGAACATGCCGAGCTGGCTGACCCAGAAGAAGGTCCAGGTGCGCATCGCCGTCAGGCCCAGCAGCAGGTTGACCAGAAAGAACGGAAACACCGGCACCAGGCGCAGCGTGAACAGGTAGAACGCACCTTCACGCTTGATGCCCTCGTCGATGGCCGCCAGGCGCTGGCCGAAGCGCTGCCCGACCCAGTCGCGCAGCAGGAAGCGCGCGATCACGAAGGCGGCAGTGGCGCCCAGGGTGGACGCGAAGGAGACGATCACCGTCCCCCACAGCAGCCCGAACACGGCGCCGCCGGCCAGCGTCAGCAAGGCCGCCCCGGGCACCGACAAGGCGGTGACGACCACGTAGATGACGAAATACACGGCGATGCTCAGCACCGGATTGTGGTCGCGATAGTCCGCAATGGCGGCCTGCTGCGCCTTGAGCGTGTGCAGGTTGAGGTACTGGCCAAGATCGAACAGGAAGAAGCTGCCGATCGCGGCGGCGAGGATCACGAGGACGGCGAGTTTGCGAGGATTCATCTGGATGTCTGCCAATGCGCTCAATGCTCGAGCGCGCCGCCACAACTGCTGCCCTGGCCGGCGGTACAGCCATAGCAATGCTCGCCAACCCGGATTGTGCCGTCCTCCATGTCATTGCCCAGAAGATCGGACAGATGCGTGGCCTGTGACCGGGCCCCGAGCGGCAGCCCCAGCATCTGATTGAAGTCACAGTCATGAACCTGCCCCTGCCAACTCACTGATACCAGCGCCCGACACATCACCCCGACCAGGTTTTCTGGCCGGTGGGCACCCTTGAGCAGGGCCATGTAGCCGTCGAACTGCCCGCGTGAGATCAGCTGGCTGCCGAAGCGCTGGATCGGCATGTTGGCGAGCGCGAACAACTGGTTGAACACGATGCCGTAGCGTGCCGCCAGCTCGCGCTTGTACGCCTGCTCCAGCCCGTGCTGCTCGGGCGGGAGGCTGGGGCCGAGCGGGTTGTAGACCAGGTTCAGCACGAGCCCGGAGCCGGGCTGGCCGTAGCCGAGCGCGTTGAGCGTGCGCAATCCGTCGATGCTCTGCCGGAACACCCCTTCGCCGCGCTGGGCGTCTACGTTGTCCTCGAGGTAGCACGGCAGCGAGGCGACGACATCGACGCGCTGCGCGGCGAGGAAATCGGCCAGCCATTCGTAGCCCGGCTCGCTCAGGATGGTGAGGTTGCAGCGGTCGATGACATTCAGCCCCATCGCCCGTGCTTCGGCCACGAGCCGGCGGAAGTTGGGGTTCATCTCCGGCGCGCCGCCGGTGAGGTCCAGGGTGCGCACCCGGTGACGGCGCGCCACCTCGAGCAGCAGCGCCATCGTGTCCCAGCTCATTTCTTCCGTGCGGCGCGGGCTGGCGGCCACGTGGCAGTGCAGGCAGGCCTGGTTGCAGCGGTAGCCGAGGTTGGCCTGCAGTACCTCGAGACGGCCGCGCGTGAGCGCGGGGAAGTCGGTCTTGACCAGCAGGGGGAAGGTGTCGCGCATTGGAGTGCTCCGGGTCGGTTTTTACCTTGGTCGGAGGCGCGCGCGAATCCTTACAGGAAATTTCACGAAACGACCGAAGCAAGGGCCGACGGCCGGAGCGGGCCGCGGCTCATGATCCGCTGCGACCCTGTCCGGCTCGAAGGCCTGCCCAATTTAGCGCAACAGCAGGGTCGGGATGGTGGCGGCGCGCAGCAGGTCGGTGGTCTTGCTCCCGAACAGCAGCGCGCGCAGTGGCGAATGGGCGTAGGCGCCCATGAGCAGCATGTCGATGTCGCGCGCCTTGATCTCGCGTGCAATCACCGCTTCGGGGTCGCCCGACAGGATGTCGGCCACGACCTCGAAGCCCGCGGCGGTGAGCGTATCCTTTGCCCAGGCGACCTGCTTCGGTGCGTCTGCGCTGTCCTTGCCAGCCATTACGATGTGGATCGGCAGGCCCTTGAACAGCGGGCTGCCGGCGATCATGTCCACGCCCTTGCGCGTCACTGCGCTGCCGTCGTAGGCGAGCATCACGCGTTCGGGCTCCTTGAAGCCCTCGGTGACGGTGAGGATGGGCTTGTGGATGGCGCGCACCACGCGCTCGACATTGCGGCCGAGCGTGTTCGATCCTTCCGGCCGCGTTTTTGCGGCCGAGGCACCGCGCCGACCGAAGACGAAGAGGCGTACGTTGTCCTCCTGTTCGGCCAGGGTGTCGTCGAGCGCGCCGTGGCGCTGGCGCATGTCGGCCGAGGGGGCGCCTGCAGCCAGTGCGCGTTCGCGCAGATGGTTGAGGAAGATGCGCCCCTGCTCGCGCTTGCTGCGGGCGAGGGCGGCGTCCTTGTCGCTGAGGCTGTGCAGCAGATGTTCCTGCGCGTTGAAGCCGATGGCACCGCTGTGGTCGTCGCCCGAGCCTTGCTCGAGGTGGCGGTCGATCACGTGCAGGAGCTCGAGCGGTGCGTCCATGCGGCGCGCGGCCCAGGCTGCGTAGTCGGCGACGGTGTCTGCAAAGTGCGACTGGTCCACGCAGGCCAGCACTTTCCTGTCTTGCTTGTTCATGCTGTTCTCCTCAGTGGCCGGTAAGCAGGTCGGCGCCGTCGCTCTTGTCGTGCGCGCCGAACTTGTCGACCAGCGTCGCGCTCGCTTCGTTGAGGCCGACGATCTCGACATCCGTGCCTTCGCGGCGGAACTTCACGACCACCTTATCCAGTGCGCTGACCGCAGTGATGTCCCAGAAGTGGGCGCGCGAGACGTCGATCACCACCTTGTCGATCACTTCGCGGAAGTCGAAGCTGGCGATGAAGGCGTCGGCCGAGGCGAAGAACACCTGCCCGGTGACGGTGTAGCGGCGCTGACGCCCTTCGTCCTCGGCAATCGAGCGCACCCTCAGGATGCGCCCCACCTTGTGCGCGAAGAAAAAGCCCGAGGCCAGTACGCCGACCAGCACGCCCTGGGCCAGATCGTGGGTGGCGACAGTGACCGCCACCGTGGCCATCATCACGATGCTGGAGCTGGGCGGGTGTTCGCGCAGCTTGCGGATCGAGTTCCAGTCGAAGGTGCCGATCGACACCATGATCATCACCGCCACCAGCGCCGCCATCGGAATCTGCGCCACCCAGTCGCCCACCAGCATCAGCAATGCGAGCAGGAACAGGCCTGCCGACAGCGTCGACAGCCGGCCGCGGCCGCCGGACTTCACGTTGATCACCGACTGGCCGATCATCGCGCAGCCGGCCATGCCACCGATGAAGCCGCTGGCGATGTTGGCCACGCCTTGGCCGACGCATTCGCGGTTCTTGTTGCTGGTGGTGTCGGTGAGATCGTCGACGATGGTCGCGGTCATCAGCGACTCGAGCAAGCCCACCACCATCAGCGTCAGCGAGTAGGGGAAGATGATCGCCAGCGTCTCCAGGTTGAGCGGCACGTCCGGGAGCAGGAACATCGGCAGGCTGTCGGGCAGCTCGCCCATGTCGCCCACGGTGCGGATGTCGAGGTCGAGCACGATGGCCACCGCGGTCAGCGCCACGATAGTGACCAGCGGCGAGGGGATTGCCTTGGTGACATACGGGAACAGGTAGATGATGCCCAGGCCGGCGGCCGTCATCGCATACACGTGCCAGGTGACGTTGATCAGCTCGGGCAACTGCGCCATGAAGATGAGGATGGCGAGCGCGTTGACGAAGCCGGTCACCACCGAGCGCGACACGAAGCGCATCAGCCGGCCGAGCTGGATCCAGCCGGCGATGATCTGCAGCACGCCGGTGAGGATGGTGGCAGCGAGCAGGTACTGGAGACCGTGATCCTTCACCAGCGTCACCATCACCAGCGCCATGGCGCCGGTGGCCGCCGAGATCATTCCCGGGCGGCCGCCGGTAAAGGTGATGACGACTGCGATGCAGAAGGACGCGTAGAGGCCGACCTTGGGGTCGACACCGGCGATGATGGAAAACGCAATGGCTTCGGGGATGAGGGCGAGCGCGACGACCAGACCAGCGAGCAGATCGTTGCGGATGTTGGACGTCCAGTCCTGGTGGAGAGATTTCATTTGTCGTTATGAGTCCATCGAGTTTGCGCGCGTCCCGGACAGGGGCGCGATGAACTCACGCGAGGTGGATTCGCCTTTAAGCGCGAAGCCCTCGACGACCGGGTACGCAGCCTGGTCGTATGGATTGGGGCAGATGCGCGCCAGCCATGTAACGGGTCGTGTTGCGCAGCCCGTGCACGGATGAGTCAAGCGAACACGTTGCAGCAGCCTCGCGCGAGCGGAAAGGGGTGGAGCAACTCGCAGGCTGGGGCAGGGCTTACATGGGTCGCTTGTGGGGAGGCTTGTTGGGGGGCGCGGTTCGGCGCAAGTACTTGGATCGCGCAAGTGCGGCGGATTCTAGCAATGCTGCTGCGCTGCAGCAAGATCGGGGGCTGAATTGCGACGCCAGATCGGCAGGCTGTATCGAGGCCTGAACGAAGTCATGGCACCCGACGGGCGTTGTCGCGGCGACGCCCTATTTGCGGCCAAATAGTCGCATCATTGCGGTGAGGCTTCTTGTGTGGGGTGTCCCATGGATGGCAACAGCTTCTGGCGCAACGAGTGGAAACCGCTGGCGCTGATCGTGGGCGTTTTCATCGCCTGCTTCTACCTGCCGGTCGAGGCCCTGCAGGGCTGGGACCGGCTGCACAATGCCTTCTGGGAAGCGCTCTATCTGGTGCGCTGGTATGCCGAAGAGCATGTGCTGCTGTGCCTCATCCCTGCCTTCTTCATCGCCGGTGCGATTGCGGTCTTCGTCAGCCAGGCGGCGGTGATGAAATACCTCGGGCCGACCGCGCACAAAGGCATGGCCTATGGCGTGGCTTCGGTGTCGGGGACGATCCTGGCCGTGTGCTCCTGCACGGTGCTGCCATTGTTCGCCGGCATCTATCGCATGGGCGCCGGACTGGGGCCGGCGATCGCCTTCCTGTATTCCGGGCCGGCGATCAATGTACTGGCGATCATTCTCACCGCCCGCATCCTGGGGCCGGAGCTCGGCATCGCGCGTGGCATCGGTGCCGTGGTGTTCAGCGTGGTCATCGGCCTGATGATGGCTTTCCTGTACCGCAAGGAGGAGCTCGAGAAGCTCAACAGCAAGATCGTGATGCCTGACGAAGGCCCGAGTCGGCCGCTGTGGCAGAACGCGCTGTTCTTCGGTGTGCTGGTCGCCATCCTGGTGTTTGCCAACTGGGCGAAGCCGGCGGTGGAAGAGGGGGCCTGGCACGCGATCTACGCGGCCAAGTGGTGGGTCACGGGGGCGCTCGGCATTGCGCTTGCGGCCATCCTCATTGGCTGGATGAAGATGTCGCACACCCGCGTGCTGCTGGTGGCCGCCGCTGGCGTGGCAGCGGCGGTCGTGTTCGGCGAACAACCACTCGTGCCCTTTGCGCTGCTCATCATCGGTCTGTCGTGGATCACCAGCACCGACAAGGGCGAGGGCGCCGGCTGGTTCGCTTCGTCCTGGGACTACGCCAAGAAGATCCTGCCGCTGCTGCTCGTCGGCGTGCTGATTGCCGGCGCACTGCTCGGCCGACCTGGCGAGGAAGGCCTGATTCCCTCGGAATGGGTGGCCTGGGCGGTGGGGGGGAATTCGCTGGCGGCGAATTTCTTTGCTGCGTTTGCCGGTGCCTTCATGTACTTCGCCACCCTGACCGAGGTGCCGATCGTGCAGGGCCTGATCGGCAATGGCATGGGCGAGGGCCCAGCGCTTGCACTGCTGCTTGCCGGCCCGGCGCTGTCGCTGCCCAACATGCTGGTGATCCGTAGCGTACTGGGCACGAAGAAGACGCTGACGTTCGTCGCCATGGTCGTGGTGATGGCGACGATCAGCGGGATGCTGTTCGGCATGTGGGTAGAGAGGGGGCTGCCGGTTTCCTCGCTACCCGGCTGATCGTCTGGTCCGCTGCGATCAGAACCAGCCCTCAACCTTGCTGCGCGCGGGTACGCCGCCGGAATGAACTACGCTGCCGTCGATTACGACAGCTGGCGTCGCCATCACGCCGTAGCTCATGATCTTCTGTAACTCCTCGACCTTTTCGAGCGCAATCTGCTCACCCATTTCGCCGGCGACCTCTTCGATGAGCTTGACCGTGTTCTTGCAGTTGGCGCAACCGGTACCGAGAACCTTGATGTCCTTCATGATGCTTCTCCTTCGCTGGTCATTGTGTCGGTGAGAAACACGGGCGCAAAGCCTCCACCCGCGGTACGGAAGTTGGTGGTCTGCCCCGTGTAGAGCCTTGCTGCGACAAGCTGAATCTTGCCTGCATAGGCATAGGCGCGAATGTCGAGCTTGAGATCGTTACCGGCGCCGTCGACCCGGACACGCCGTTCGGAGGGCAGGGCAAGGCTCTGGGCAACGTAGCCGCCGTCGAGGATGCTCTTCCACACCCGCTGGGTGAGCTTGTCTCCGCGGTACGCCGCGCGGCTGCCGAAGCCGCTGGCAGGCTTGAAGAACAGGCTGCGGCGTGCGGTCCACAAGGCGTCGGCGCGCTCGGGCATGACCTCGACCGTACGCGGGATGCCCGCCACCAGGCAGTCGATCGTATGCTGCGGAACACCGAGGGCTGCGAGGCGAGCCGCGTCGGTGAGCAGCGCGAGATTGCGTTTGTCCGCGTACAGCGCATGTGCGCGTGGGTGGGGCGTGAGCACGACTGCTCCGGCCTCATGGGCGGCGCGCAAGGCTACTGCAGCGGGCGATTGCAGGTAGAAATCGGTCAGGCGGTTGTAGACGAGGTCGACCGGCCGGCCGTTGTGTGTCAGCGCGCGGCTGTCGAAGGCGAGTTCGCCCGGATCGCAGATGACCGTGTCGATGCCTGCGCTGCGGAACAGGTGCTGAAAAAGCAGGAACTCGGGATGTAGGTATTGCTGTTCGGGTGTTTCGTCGACGATCGCGATGCACTCCGGCTTGCCGTGATGGCCCTGTAGCGCCCATTCGTTGAAGAAGGCCTCCAGCCAGCGCTGATCGAGCGCGTCGAGCCTGGCCGTGGGGCGCAGATGCGGCACGATCTGCGTGCAACAGGCCTGCTGTGCGCACGCAAGTGCTCGGTTTAGCAGGGCGCCGCCCGCGTTGGTGTTGATTTCGATGAGCTGTGGGCCAGTGTCGCAGACATGGAAGTCGAAACCCATGAACACACCCTTCGGGCCGTTATCGAAACGGGCGATTGCCGGCGCGCGCGCGAGCACCTCGGCCTCGTAGCCGGGCAGGGCGATCACGGTTTCGATCGCCGCCACGATGTCGGCCATGGCCTGCAGCGTCTCCGGGGCCATGAACACCGCGGTAGCCGAGAACATGTGCGGGCGGCTGCGCTCGATCTCGGTCGCCAGTCCGAGCAGTGCGGGTTCGGCTTCGAGTTGTTGGCGCAGGCGCAGGGGGTCGAGGCTGCGGCAGTCGCAGCTACGGTTCAGCGCCTGCGCTACCGCCAGCGCACTGCTCGTGGCGCTGGGGCGGTGTTGTTCGGGCGCTACGGCGGTTGGTATCACGAGGGTCTCACTGGGCGGACTAAAAGTGCAGGTCGGCGCGGCTGACGTTGCCGCAATGCAGTTCTTCGCGATGTGGCTAACGCTGCAAGTTTAGTCGAGCACAGGCCGGGGCAGGTGCGTGGGGGATGCGGTCAGGGCGTGACCGCTGTACGAAGGGACGGGGTGTTGGTCAGTAACCTGCGTGTCACACATCGTTGCTAAGATTTCAATTATTCTAAAAGTGTTGTGTTATTGGAGATTGACATGAGGATTGGCATCAATGGCATGGGTCGCATCGGCCGCCTGGCGCTGCGCGCCGCGATGGGGGCTGCGGAACGGCAGGTGGACGACCCGCGCGCGGGCAACCGGCTGGAAGTGGTGCACCTCAACGAACTGAAGGGCGGCGCGGCGGCTACCGCACACCTGCTCGCCTTCGACAGCGTGCAGGGCAAGTGGCGTGCGGATATCGCCGCCGAAGGCGAGGGCGCGATCCGCATCGACGATCGCCGGCTGTCCTTCTCCGCGCACGCTACCGCGGCCGAGATCCCCTGGGGCGATCTGGGTGTGGATGTGGTGCTGGAGTGCACCGGCAAGTTCCTTACCCCCGAAACCCTGCAGGGCCACCTCGACCGCGGCGCCAAGCGCGTGATCGTGGCTGCCCCGGTCAAGACCGGCGGCGTGCTCAACATGGTGGTCGGCATCAACCATGAGGCCTACGATCCGGCGCGCGACCGCATCGTGACCGCGGCCTCGTGCACCACCAATTGTCTGGCGCCGGTGGTGAAGGTGGTGCATGAGAACCTGGGCATCCGCCACGGGCAGATCACCACCATCCACGACCCCACCAACACCAACCTGGTGGTCGATGCGCCGCACAAGGACCTGCGCCGCGCGCGCAGCTCGCTGATGAGCCTGGCGCCCACCACTACCGGCAGCGCCACCGCGATCGCGCTGATCTACCCGGAGTTGAAGGGCAAGCTCAACGGCCACGCGGTGCGCGTGCCGGTGTTGAACGCCTCGCTCACCGACTGCGTGTTCGAACTCGAGCGCGCGACCACGGCGGAAGAGGTCAACGCGCTGTTCAAGGCCGCGGCCGAAGGCGAGCTCGCCGGCATCCTCGGCTACGAGGAGCGCCCGCTGGTGAGCGTCGATTACGCCCGCGATACGCGCAGCTCGATCGTCGATGCACTCTCCACCATGGTCACCGACGGCACGCTGCTCAAGGTGTACGCCTGGTACGACAACGAGATGGGTTACGCCTGCCGCATGGTCGACCTCGCCTGCCATATGGAAACCGTGGGTATCTGAACATCATGCAACACGCTGCGCGCAACTACGCCATCGTCACCGCCGCTTACTGGGGCTTCACGCTCACCGATGGCGCGCTGCGCATGCTGGTGCTGCTGCACTTCTACCGCCTGGGCTATTCGCCGTTCACGCTCGCCTTCCTGTTCCTGCTCTACGAGGCGGCGGGCGTGCTGGCGAACCTGGTCGGGGGCTGGCTGGCGACGCGTTACGGCATCGCGCGCATGCTCAGCGTGGGGCTGGTGACGCAGATCGTCGGCTTCGTGCTGTTGTCGCTGCTCGACCCGGGGTGGACGGCGGCGATGGCGGTGGCGTGGGTGGTGGTGGCGCAGGGCATCTGCGGCGTGGCCAAGGATCTGACCAAGACCGCGAGCAAGTCGGCGATCAAGCTGACCCAGTCCGAGGCTCAGGCCGAGGCGAAGGCTCAGGGCGGGGATCAGGGCCAGCTCTTCAAGTGGGTGGCCTGGTTCACCGGCAGCAAGAACGCGATGAAGGGCTTCGGGTTCTTTCTCGGTGGTCTGCTGCTGGAAACCTTGGGCTTTCGTGGTGCGCTGTGGGCGATGGCGGGTTTGCTGGCACTGGTGCTTGCCGGCGTGCTGCTGTCCTTGCCGCCGATGATGGGCAAGAGGAAGGCCTCGAAGTCGGTGCGCGAACTGTTTGCCAAGAACCCCGGCATCAACGCGCTGGCCGCGGCGCGCGTGGTGCTGTTCGGCGCGCGCGACGTGTGGTTCGTGGTCGGTGTGCCAGTGTTCCTGTACTCGGCAGGGTGGTCCTTCACCATGGTCGGTACCTTCCTCGCCGCGTGGACCATCGGCTACGGCCTGGTGCAGGCAGCCGCGCCGCACATCGTGCGCCGCAGCGCCGACGGCCTGAGCCGTGAGGTGCCGGCGGCGCGCTTGTGGTCGGCGCTGCTGGCGCTGATCCCCGCTGGGCTGGCAGTGGCGGTGTGGCTGCAGCTGCCCAGCCTGGAATGGGTGGTGGTGTGCGGCCTGGGGCTGTTCGGCTTTGCCTTCGCGGTGAACTCCTCGGTGCATTCCTATCTTGTGCTCGCCTACGCGGGCTCGGAGAAGGCGGCTGAGGACGTAGGCTTTTACTACGCCGCCAATGCGCTCGGCCGCTTCATCGGCACGCTGCTGTCGGGGCTGCTGTACCAGTGGGGCGGGCTGCTTTACGCGCTTGCGGGTTCGGCGCTGATGCTGCTGATCTGCTGGCTGGCGACGCTGGCATTGCCGCTCGTGCGTGACGCCGCCGCCCGGGTGGAGACCTGAGCTGACGGTCTGGAGAACAAACATGGAAAAGAACACTGCACTGCCGATCTTCGAGGCGCTGTCCTCCGGCATCCGGCTGGACGTCTTTCGCCTGCTCGTGCGCGTCGGACCGGCCGGCATGGTGGCGGGCGAGCTGTCGGCCGCGCTCGACATCCCGCCCACCAACATGTCCTTCCACCTCAAGACGCTGACCCATGCGGGCCTGGTGTCGGCAGAGCAGGAGGGGCGCTTCCAGCGCTACCGCGCCAACATGGCGCTGATGCGCGAACTGGTGGCCTATCTCACCGAAGAATGCTGTGCCGGCATGCCTGAACTGTGCGGGGTCGATACCTGCGCCGACGGGCTCGATTGCTGAGTCGAATCACATCGCCCGATCCGGGCTCATAACGAAAAAGGGGCCTTCCATGTTCGACAGGATCTACTGCGTGCCCTCACGCGGCCTGACCTCGATCAATCACGACCGCCTGGTCATCAATAACGAGATTGGCCACATTGGCCATCTGCCGACGGAGGCTTGATATGGGGCTGTTCGAGCGTTACCTGACGGTCTGGGTCGGGCTGGGGATTCTCGCTGGCGTGGGGTTGGGGCTGGTCGCACCGGGTGCGTTCCAGCTCATCGCCGGACTGGAGTTCGCGCAGGTGAATCTGGTGGTCGCTGTGTTCATCTGGGTGATGATCTACCCGATGATGATCCAGATCGACTGGCACGCCGTGCGCGATGTGGGCAAGAAGCCCCAGGGCCTGATCCTGACCCTGGTGGTGAACTGGCTGATCAAGCCCTTCACGATGGCGGCGCTGGGGGTGCTGTTCTTCCACTACCTGTTTGCGCCCTGGGTCGATCCGCAGTCGGCCAGCGAATACATCGCCGGCATGATCCTGCTCGGCGTGGCGCCGTGCACCGCGATGGTCTTCGTATGGAGCCAGCTCGTGAAGGGCGACCCCAACTACACCCTGGTACAGGTGTCGGTGAACGACATCATCATGGTGTTCGCCTTCGCGCCGATCGCCGCCTTCCTGCTCGGCGTCACCAACATCACCGTGCCTTGGGAAACACTGGTGCTGTCCACCGTGCTTTACGTCGTGCTGCCGCTGCTTGCCGGCATGGCAACGCGGCATGCGCTGGAGCGGCGTTCGCCGACGGCGGTGGCAGATTTCGTCGCCCGGCTCAAGCCCTGGTCCATCGTCGGCCTGATCGCCACCGTGGTGCTGCTGTTCGGCTTCCAGGCCAACACCATCGTCGACAAGCCGCTGGTCATCGCGATGATCGCGGTGCCGCTGATGGTGCAGACCTACGGCATCTTCCTCATCGCCTACCTTGCCGCCAAGACGCTCAAGTTGCCGCACAATGTGGCCGGCCCGGCCTGCCTGATCGGTACCTCGAACTTCTTCGAGTTGGCGGTGGCGGTGGCGATCTCGCTGTTCGGGCTCAATTCGGGCGCGGCGCTGGCGACCGTGGTCGGTGTACTGGTCGAGGTGCCGGTGATGCTGTCGCTGGTGGCCATCGTCAACCGCACGCCGCACTGGTTCGCCCCTGCCGCCGTTGCCGCGCGGCGGGCTGTCATGAAAGAGGAAACACGCTGATGAGCGACATCACGATCTACCACAACCCGCGCTGCGGTACTTCGCGCAACACGCTGGCGATGATCCGCAACAGCGGGGTGGAGCCGACCGTCATCGAGTACCTGAAGACCCCGCCCAGCCGCGAGCAGCTTGTCGCGCTGATCGCGGCCGCCGGTCTCGGGGTGCGCGGCATCATGCGCGCCAAGGAGGCCATGTTCTCCGAACTGGGCCTTGCAGACCCGGCGAAGACCGACGGCGAGCTGATCGAGGCGATGATGACGCACCCCATCCTCATCAATCGGCCGATCGTCGTCACCCCGCTTGGCACGCGGCTGTGCCGGCCGTCCGAGCTTGTGCTCGACATCCTGCCGCAGCCGCAGCGCGGCGCTTTCACCAAGGAGGATGGCGAGAAGGTCGTCGATGCGGAGGGGCGTCGTGTCTGAGCCGCTGCCCGGCCATTCCCTGCCTGACCTGCCGAACGTGGACGCGGCGCTGTTCCGTGAGCCCGATCCCGCGCAGTTGCAGGCTACCCAGCCGTCGACCCATCCGCCGCGCATCGTGCTGCTTTATGGTTCCTTGCGGGCGCGCTCGTTCAGCCGCCTGCTGGCAGAGGAAGCCGCCCGCGTGCTTCGCGCCATGGGCGCCGAGACGCGGGTCTTCAACCCGAGCGGCCTGCCGCTGCCGGACGATGCGCCCGACACCCACCCCAAGGTGGTCGAACTGCGCGAGCTCACCCAGTGGGCCGAGGGCATGGTGTGGTGCTCGCCCGAGCGTCATGGCGCGATGACCGGCATCATGAAGACGCAGATCGACTGGATACCGCTGTCGGTCGGCGCGGTGCGCCCGACCCAGGGCAAGACCCTGGCGGTGATGCAGGTGTGCGGCGGCTCGCAGTCGTTCAATGCGGTCAATCAGATGCGCGTGCTCGGGCGCTGGATGCGCATGCTGACGATCCCCAACCAGTCTTCGGTGGCAAAGGCCTTCCTCGAGTTCGATGAGCATGACCGCATGAAGCCTTCGGCCTATTACGACCGCGTGGTGGATGTGATGGAGGAACTGGTGAAGTTCACCCTGCTCACGCGCGACATCGCGCCTTACCTGGTCGATCGCTACAGCGAGCGCAAGGAGAGTGCAGCCGAGCTGTCGGCGCGGGTGAGCCTGCCGGCTATCTGAGTCGGCGCCGTACCCACATCTGCGTTTGCTGCTCGGCAATGAGGGGACGAGCCGCTGCCGATGTAGAATCACGCGATTCCAACCAGACCAGCCCCGGGCCACGCCCCGCAAGACCATGACCCAGCCGATTCCCCTGACTCAACTTCCGCAGTCCGAGCTCTTTCGCAAGGATGACGTGTTCGTGCTCTTCGGCGAGCTCTTCGGGCGCGGATACGCCACCGGCCTCGTCGACCAGGCGCGTGCGGCCGGCATGCAGATCGTCGGCATCACGGTGGGGCGGCGCGACGACAACAACGCCCTGCGTCCGCTCAATGACGAGGAACTGGCAGCGGCCGAGGCCAACCTGGGCGGCAGGATCATCAACGTGCCGCTGATGGCCGGCTTCGATCTCGACGCGCCCGCTGGCGAGCCGACCCCGACCGAACTGCTCAACGCCATGACGCTCAAGACCTGGGAGCAGGACAAGCTCGACTGGGCGCATATCGACAAGTGCCGTGCGATCGGCACCGAGCGCTTCCGCAAGGGGGTGGCCGAGGTCATGGCCGTGCTCGATGGCATGATCGCCGACGGGCGCAATGTCCTCTTCGCGCACACCATGGCGGGCGGCATTCCCAAGGCCAAGGTGTTCATGGTGATCGCCAACCGCATCTACAAGGGCCGCGGCGAGCGCTTCATGTCGTCGCAGACCCTGCTCGACAGTGACCTGGGCAAGCTCATCCTGCAGAACTTCGACGAGGTTTCGGCCAACACCTTCCTGCACCTGATCGAAGGCAGCGCGGCGATCCGCGCCCGCGTCGAGGCCACGGGCGGCCAGGTGCGCTACACCGCGTACGGCTACCACGGCACCGAGATCCTCATCGACGGGCGTTATCAGTGGCAGACCTACACCAACTACACCCAGGGCTACGCCAAGATGCGCCTCGAGCGTATTGCGCGGGCGGCGTGGGAGCAGGGTGTAAAGGCCACGGTCTATAACTGCCCCGAGATCCGCACCAACTCCACCGATGTGTTCGCCGGCGTGGAGCTGCCCCTGATCGCACTGCTCGAGGCGCTCAGGAAGGAAGGCGGCGGCGCCTGGGCCGAGTCGCAGTGGCAGGCATGTCGCGACCTGCTGGTCGACGGCGTTACCCTGGAAGACGTGCTGAAAAAGGTCGCCGATTTCCAGACCAGTGACGTGATGCAGCCCTTCCACGACTTCGACGCCTGGCCGATGCCGAACAACCCGCAGCAGGCCGACCTGCAGATCGGTACCTCGGAGGACATCGTGCAGATGCACAAGGACCGCAAGGCCCTGGTCACCGACCTGCTCAGCACGCTGGTGCTCGAGGCCAGCGGGGCGCTCATCTTCCGCGAGTCCGCGGCGCCCGCCGGCCCGGTGCTGTGGCTCAACCACGACATCGTGGCGCGCCAGCTCAACCAGCTGCACGCCTGATGACACCGGCCCAGCCCAATAACCCACTTCATGGCCTCACCCTTGAGCGCATGCTCACCGAGCTGGTCGCCCGCTACGGCTGGGCGACGCTCGGCAGGCGGGTCAGCATCCGCTGCTTCAATCACGAACCCAGTGTCGCATCGAGCCTGAAGTTCCTCCGCCGAACTCCGTGGGCGCGGGAGCAGGTCGAAGCGCTCTACCTGGAGTCGCTGCGGCGCTAGCAGGGGGCGCCCGCATCGCTTGGTCGTCATCGGGGCTGTCTCCGGATTAGCGCTTTGGCATATACTCGGCCGCGCCAGGGTGCTCGCGGGGCACGGCCACGCACCTGCCTGCCCCTATCCCTGGATTACTTCAAAGACACGGAGTTTCACCACATGAGCCGCCCCACCCGAATCGTCGCCGCGCTGGCCGCGGTCGCGTTGATCTATCCCGCCGCAAGCTGGTATTCCGGCACGCGCATCCAGCAAGTCCTGGACGAGCACTACGCGGACATGAAGTCCCACCCGGCGCTCAAGGTCAGCGAACGCGTCTACGAGCGTGGATTCTTCAGCAGCACGGAAAAGCTGAAGTTCGACATTGCCATGACGGTCACGGCCGAGGATGGCTCGCTGCAGATGGGCGAACCCCTGCGCATGAGCGTGCTCAACCGCATCCAGCACGGCCCCCTGCCTCGACTCGGAACCCTGGCGGCGGCAACGCTCGACAGCGAGCTAGACGTCGAAGGGGAGGCGGGCGCCAAGTTGCGGGAGACGCTTGGTGACAAACCAGCACTGCAGGCGCAGACCGTGGTCCGGTTCGACGGCAGCGGCCATTCGCGGATGACGACACCGGCCCTGGAGCTCGAACTCGCGGCGGATACGGAGCGAGCCCTGCGCGTCGCCTTCAGCGCCTTTCAAGCGGACATCGATTTCGGTCCAGGCATGCGCCAGTACACGATGAAGCTCGGTATCGACCGCTTCTCGATGGAGGATCCGAGCCTGCGCATCGTCATGTCGGAGCTGGCGCTCGATGCGGACCAGCGTCGCCTGTTCGACGATGAGGCCTGGCTCTATGTCGGCAAGCAGCGTGCGACGATCGCCTCCCTGCACGCCGAGGGCAAGGATGATGGCGAGATGGCGGGGACCGACCTGCAGCTCGAGCGCCTGAGCTACGAGGTCGATGCCCCGGCCGATGGCGACTACGTGGATGTCATCGCCATGCTGGGGACGGAGGTGCTGCGTGTCGGGGGCAGCGATTACGGCCCCGCGCACTACGACTTCTCGATCAAGCATCTGCATGGGCGGACGCTGATGGAGCTGTATCGCAGCTTGATCGAGGTCAGCAGCGACCCTGCCCAGCTTGCGCTCCAGGCTGAGGATCCGGCGGCAATGTTCGCGCCCCTTGCCGAGCCGGCGCTCACCCTGCTGGCCCACGACCCCGAGTTCAGCATCGACCGCATCAGTTTTACCAGCCCGCATGGGACGGCATCGCTGTCTGCTCACGTCAATCTCAAGGGCATCGAGCCCGACGAGCTCAACAACCCCATGATGCTGCTCGCCAAGATCAACGCCGCCGCGGAAGCCTCTTTGCCGCAGGGCCTCGTCGTCGCCCTCATCGGCGCTCAGGCTCAGTCCCCGCAGGAGGCCGCGGTCGTCGCTGCTCAGTTGCAGCAGCAACTCGACATGCTCGAGGCCCAGGGCTTCATCGTGCGCAAGGGTGGCCAGCTCAGCAGCCGTGCCGCGCTCTCGAAGGGCCAGCTCACCATCAATGGCCAGCCGCTCGACCTGTTCGGGCTGGGCGGGCGCTGAGCGCGGACGCTGTCATCCCCGTGTAACTGCGAGGTCATCTTCCCTGAGTAAGGTGCGCGGTTCGACTTCATGCGAAGTCTCCGCCAACCCACACCCCTCAGGGAACCATGATGAATCGATTGACCGCCGTTTCGGTTGCGCTGCTCTCCGCTTTCGCCTTCAATCCTGCTCATGCGGCACCGACCTGTGCGTCGAGTACCGCCATCGACGGCACCCCTGTGCTGACCTGCGCCGAGCCGGGCTCGGTGCCGGTCAGCGACAGTCGTGACGCGCTCCAGGTGCAGGTCCAGGCCGGCGCGGGGATCACCAGCACCAACCGCAATACTGCTGCGCTCGACCTTCGCGGCGCCGGCCAGCAGGTCTCCAACGCAGGCCGCATCGAGAACACCGACACCCGCAACAACGGCTACGCGATTGCGGTAAACGGTGCCAACGCGAACATCGTCAATAGCGGCGTCATCAGCAGCGGCGACCGCGCCATCGAGGTGCTCGGCGGCACGGGTGGCATGCGGGTCGAGAACACCGGCGAGATCCTGGCGCGCCGTCAGGCCGTGCGCTCGCTGGAGGGCTTCGAGAACGCCGAGGTCATCAACCACGGTCTCATCGAGTCGCGCGACGGACGCGCCCTGCAACTGCGTGGCGATGGCGCCCGTGTGATCAACCACGGCACCCTGATCGGCGGCGAAGAGGTCGTCGAGGCGCGCGGCAACTTCTACATGGAGAACTACGGTACGGTATTGCTGCGCGATGGCATCGATGACGAGGACGGCGTGCAGTTCGCATCTGGCGAGATCCACAACTGGGGGCTGATCCAGGGCAGCGATGACGGCGTGGATATCGACGAAGGCCTGGTGCGCAACTACGCGACTGGGCGCATCATCTCCACCGGCGACACGGGCAGCGGCGTCGACATCGATCCGGAATTCGACAACGGCGTCGATCCGATTCGCCCCAGCGGTCCGCTGACGATCATCAACGAGGGCTACATCGAAGGCCCGCGTGCCATCGGTGCCGACCCCGCCGCGCAGTCGAACGTGGATATCATCAACAGCGGCACACTCGTCGGCCGCAGTGGGGCAGCGATCGAACTCGCGCCGGGCCAAGGCGATAGCACGCTGACCCTCACCGGCGGCAGCGAGATCTTCGGCGACGTCTTCTTCGGCGCCGGCAATGATGGCGTCTTCATCGACAGCCTCGGCGCGGCCGGTGTGCTCAGCTCAGGGGTGATCGACGGCGGCCTGGGCATCAACAGCGTGCGCTTCGTGAGCTATGCCTTGTCTGACCTGCTGTCCTTCGTATACGAAGACGAGCGGGTGGAGCTGTCGTTCATGACTGCCTTCGGCAAGGTCAGCGGCGCCTTCCGCAACTTCAGCCAGTGGGACTTCGGCGTCGATGACGCGCGCTTCGATACGCTCACGCTGGCCAGCCGTTTCGATGGCTCGAACGCGGTCCCGGCGCCGGCCACCCTGCCGCTGCTGCTCGGCGCACTCGGCGGGCTGTGCCTCGTCGGCCGTCGCCGTCGCGGCTGAGCTGAGCGTACAGCTTGTCTTTACACCCGCCGTCCCTCGGGCGGCGGGCGTGCGACTCCTGCAATCAGCCGGCATGGCGGTGCGCGTCGGCCAGCACCCGGGCGCCGACGCCGCACAGCTCACGCCCAGGCTGTGGAAGGGGCACTTCGGGCCATCGGCGGCGTATCGCCAGATCGGCCGGGGCATCCGCGATCATGGGCGCCAAGGCATCAATCGCTCTGTTTACCGCGTTGCCGATCGACCCCGACGAGCTGTCCACGTGTTCGATCGCTGGCGAGAGGCGCACCAGAAACTTCACCGCGCCCTCGGCGCCGCGCACGGGGTGCTTGCGGGCCACCGCCCTGATCTCGGAAACGGCTTCGCGGATTCGGGTGATGGCAGGCTGGGACTTCCAGCCGAAGGTGTGGCGCCGAAAGCGCGCAGCGAATTCCCTGGTGGGCTTGTCGGTCTTTGTTCTCATGAAATTGCGGTATTGTCCGGTGTGTCAGGGGCCGGAAGCCGGCGACACCGGGAAGAAGCCGAACGCATGCTGCGCAGCTGCGTTGTTCGGATAGTCTTCCGGCGCGGGGGTGCGTAGGTCCTGCGTGGTCCAGCAACATCGCCATTTTCTACCCATTCCGACTCTTTGATCGTGGCTGAATGAAGCGCCCTTTTTTGCCAGCTTCACCGCAAGCAGATGAGCTTGCATCGCACTGCCCTGAGTCCCGATACCGAAGCCGATGGATAACCAGCAACAGGTCATTGCCTACCTTGAAACCCTCGGTGCCCCAGCATTGCGCAAGATGCTACTTGAGGCCGCCTTCAACAACGCCGAACTGTGGAAGCGTCTGCTGACTCAGGCGACGGCAGCCAAACGTCCGGGATTGGGCGTGCTTGAGAAGACTCTTCGACATAGCCTCACGCCTGAAGGCAATTTCGGCTGGGCGGATGATGCCGGCTACGCTGATCGTGTGGAGGATGCAGTCCGGCTGCTCGACGCGCGCATCGAAGACGGCGATCCCGCCTTGCTCGAGCTCGTCGAGGGGCTCATCGATCTCGTCGAACGTTCCGTCGAGCAATTCCACGAGTCCTCTGGACTCCTCGATGATGCGATCCGCGCCCTTCACAGAACACATCTCGACGCCTGCGCTGCACTGCACATTCCTCCGGAGGACGTGGGGCGCGCGCTCTTCCGACGGCAACTCGAGGACCGCTGGGGGTTTCTTCCCGAAATCATCGACGACTACTTCGAACTGATCGGTGAAGCCGGCCAGTCTGCGTACTGGGGGGCCGCCTTCGAAGCCTGGGAAGCCGTGCCGGACCTTGAGGCCGGGGACAGGAGCTCCTCGGTTAGTTCAAGGCGTCTTGCGATCGAAGCAATCGTGGAGGGAAAGCTGGCTCAGGTCGGTGATCTGGACGCCCTGATCCGGGCGAAAGCCAGAAATCTCTCCCGAAGTGGTCGCCATCTGGAGCTCGCAAAGCTTTGCCGCGAACATGGGCGGCTTGACGAGGCGATTCGTTGGGCGGAGGAGGGCTTCGAAGCGTTTCCTGTTAACGAGTCCTACCCGCTCGAGAGTCTCTTGGTCGAGCTCTATCGCGAAAGGGGGGATTACGAAAAGGTCGAGAAGGTCGCCTGGCAACGCTTCGAGCGTCTCGCCGGGTGCAAGGCCTTCTTCGATCTGCTCGAGATTGGCAAGCTGATCGGAAGAGAGTGCAGTTTGCGTGAGCGGGCGTTGGGGCTGCTGTGGTCCCGGGTCGAGAAACAGGAGTCCGAATCATCAAAAGGTGAATCTTCCCGACGGTCGGCAGTGTTCGGCTTCGAACGTGATCACCTGGTCGGCATTCACCGGGAGGAAGGAGACGTCGAGGCGATGTGGGCCGTCTTCTGCGGAGGTCCCGTGTCCGTGAAGCTCTGGGAGGCGGTGGCGGCCATGCGAGGCAAGACGCATCCCGACGAGGCCGTTGCGCTTTACCGTCGGCTGCTCCCGCACGTGGTCGAGGCCGAAGGGCCGGGCGCGCGCTACGACCGCGCGTTCGAGATTGTCGCCGCGATCCGGCAGCTACGCCTCCAAGAAGGGCAGCCCTGGAAATTCGAGAACGAGCTTCGTGAAATCCGGGTCGAGTGGAGGCGCAAGCGCAATTTCATGAAACGGCTCGAGGGGCTCTGAAGCGGCTCTGGTGCGCAGGTGGGGGAGCTGTCTGCACCGAATATAAACGCCGCACGGTGTGGCACCAGGCCTCCAGGTACCAGTTATTGCGATAGAAGGTGAGCCGCTGCGGCGAGACTGTGCGGGCCGTATGCTCGTCGCGCTCGCGTGAATAGTGGGTGATGCGAACTTGCCGCCGCTGCAGGAGTGCCCGCGAGAGCTCGCTGAAATGCTCGGCATCCTTGAACCGGTGACCGATGCGAGCCAGGTGGATCCGTTGGGCGATCTCGTCGAAGCGCTGGCCCTCCTGGCCGAGGATGCTCTCCAGCCGGGAGAGAAGCGGAGCAACGTGCGGAGCGAGCAGGCGCGGTTCCAGGTCCGACAACAGACGGTGCATCGTCAGCAACGCGTAGGTCTCGTCGGCGTTGAACCACAGGCCGGGCAGCTCATAACTCGGGCCTGCGCCGGGCTCCGCGAAGCGATAGCCGCCGGCGTCCCGGTCGTGGATGATCGGGGCGTTGAAGCGGTCCTTCAGGAATGCGAGATCACGCTTGAGGGTTGCCCAGGAAATCTCGAGCTCATCGAGCAGTTCCTGTCGCGTGACCACCTTCCGGGCGGTCAGCAACTGATCGATCCTGTAGAAGCGTTCGCTGCGGTTCATGGGGGAAGCTGTTCGGTGAAATACGGTGAGCATACCGAAGCGGGCGCACCGGGTGAGCCCTGGATGTCGGAAAATGCCAATCGAAAAAACGACCACTCAGGAGCCCATTTCATGACCCAGAAGTTCGACACCGCCCTGTCGCTCGCCCTCGAAGCTCACGCGGGCCAGATTCGCAAAGGGACCGAGAACGCTCTTGGCTTGCCATTGCCGTACATCACGCACCCGGTTGCGGTGGCGACTTTGGTTCAACGCTATGGTGGCAAAGAGGACCAAGTCATCGCCGCGCTGCTGCACGACGTCCTTGAAGACGGTGGTCCGCAGTGGGCGGATCCGATCCGCGACGCCTTTGGTGGCCAAGTCCTCGACCTCGTGCAGTTCTGTACCGATGGCCTGCCGGATGCCCAGGGGCAGAAAAGCCCCTGGCGCGAGCGGAAGGAGCGCTACCTCGCCCACCTGCGCGCGGCGGAAGGCGACGGCGTTCTCGTCTCTGCCTGCGACAAGCTGGCCAACCTGCAGGCAATCCTGCTCGATCTGACGGAGATCGGTGAGTCGGTGTGGACGCGCTTCACCGGAGGCAAGGAGGGATCGCTGTGGTACTACGCGGAGTTGGTCGAGGCCTTTGGCGGACGGGTGCCGGCGGCGCTGGAAGCTGCATTGCGGCGCGATCTGGCGGCGGTGCTGGAGCTTGCCGAAGCGAAGAGCCGGGTGGCGTCACCTGTCCGGCAGTGCTGATTGATCAGAGGTAACGATAAATTCTCGAATAGACTGTTCGAAAGACCAACGTCCGTTAGTTAATTTCGAGTTGTGCAAACAGATTTCGAGGATTCGATGCCCAGCATTGGCTACGCAGAACTCATCAGCCGACTCTCTCTGGTCGTCCGACCGCTGGTGAAGCGGGCGGAGGTCAGCGGTTCGGTCAATCGGCGTGTGGATTCGGCCGACAGCGTCCTTTTTCCGCGCGGCGTTGCCGTCGAGGACACGCTGGTCGGGCACCTCGAGTTTGCCTTGCGCCATGAGGGCGTGAATCTTGAAGTCATCGACGCCCTGTTCGAGCATCTCCCGCCGCAGGACTTGTTGGCACGGTTAAACGCGGCGCCCAACGGCGCGCACATCCGGCGGGCGTGCCATCTTTGGGAGTGGCTGACGGGACAGGAGCTCCCGCCGGAGGCCTTGCCGGCGGGAGGCTACGTCGACCTGTTTCCTGCCGACGATTACGTCACCGCCGGGAAGCCCACCAACGACCGCAGATTCCGCGTGCGCAACAACGCACTGGGAACGGCCGCTTTTTCCCCGGTTGTACGGCGCGCGGCGCTGCCGAGCGCGCCGTCTTTGCCGGAACTCCTCGACAAGGCGCGCGAGGCCCTGGCGTCCGTGACGGATCCGTCGCTCCATGAACGCGCGCTGAGCTACCTGTACCTTTCAGAGACCCGCAGCAGCTTCGAGATCGAGCGCGAGCATCCGAGCTCGGACAAGCAGGAGCGCTTCGTTCAACTGCTCCGGCGTGCCGGAGAAACAACACAGGTCACCGAGGACTGGCTGGTGAGCCTGCAGAACGCCGTCGTGCGCGACGTGTACAGCCAGGAGGCTTCCTACCGGACAAAGCAGAACTGGCTGGAGGACGCCACCGGTCGCGTCACCTTCTTTCCGGTGCCGCAGGCCGAGCTTGCGCGCGCGATGAGGGGTTGGGAGGCCTTCATCAACGATGACCTCCGCTGCACCGATTTACTGGTCAAGGCAGCCGCCGCCGCGTTCGGCTTTGTCTACCTGCACCCCTTCATGGATGGTAACGGGCGCCTGCACCGGTTTCTCATCCACCACGTGCTGACGCACTCGGGGCTGCTGCCGACAGGAACGGTGGTGCCCGTGTCGGCCGTCATCCTGAAGAACATCCCTGCCTACGTCGAGGTACTTTCGGCGTTCTCCCAGCCGGTGACGCGGCTCTGGCACTACATGCGCGCCGAGGAGGCTCCGCATGTAACCGCGCATCCGGGGAGCAGAGCCTACCGATTCTTCGACGCCAGCAGGGAAGTGGCTTTCCTGCACCGTATGATCCAGCAGGCCGTGGAAGACGAGATCCCCCGCGAACTGGCGTGGCTGAGCGGCTACGACAAGGCCTTCGCGCAGCTTGATGCAGAGTTCGATCTGCCCAGGAAGGACCTGTCGGCCTTGATCCGCATGGCGCAGTCGAGTCAGGGACGGCTCTCTTCGAGGCGGCGAAAGCAGTATTTTCATCTGCCTGCCAACGTGTTGGACCGTGTTGAAGAAGTTGTGCGCGAGTCGTTCGGCCTCAGCGTGAGGGAGGAGGCCGAGGAGGGCTAGTTTTTCGTGCTTTTCGACTCGAGTGCTGCAAGAGCTCGTTGTTGTGAGGAAAATTCGAGCGTCGTGATGATTTTTCGAGTTCAGCGGGTGAGGCGTGTCGGATCCGAAAATCGGCTTGTCGGCCTCAACTGCCGGTGGCTTGATGGCGCAGTCAGGCAGCAATGTGTTGGTCACCTGCCGTTCGAGCGCCATGCAGGACCCGGCCCAGCCGAGGCTGGCCTCGCACGGCCCGCCATTGGATGCTCAGGTCATGCAACGAGAAAAACCTTCCCGAGAGGGCTTTTCTGCCTTGTGTCAAAACGGGTTTCCACGCTCGACCACTATTGTCTGTAGTGGCGCCGCGGTCATGCATGCCGTAAGCGACACGGTCAAGGAGGTGGTCGAAGGGGGCGAGTTGCGCTGGTATCGCGAGGCGTTTGAGGCGCGCAAAAGGATGGTCAGCGCTTCCCGAAACGAGCTTTTGTTGCGCATACACAACAGTAAGCAAGCTATCCGAAAACGAAAAACCCACCGCTTTGGGTGGGTTCGTCTGCTTACTACACGCTTACTGTGACTTTTCGCGCCTTGCAGAAATTGCGCTAAGTCCTTGATCTTGTGGGGCGACATACCGGTTTCGAACCGGTGACCTTTGGAGCCACAATCCAACGCTCTACCAACTGAGCTAATGCCGCCACTACTTGGCCCCGGTAAAACCGAAGCCCAGAAAACTCGTCCTGGCCTGCCCGGCAGGGATCGAACCTGCAACCCCCGGCTTAGAAGGCCGGTGCTCTATCCAATTGAGCTACGGGCAGATCCCGCGGGCATATCGAGGTGTGAGCTGGTCGGGGTGGAGGGATTCGAACCCCCGACATCTTGCTCCCAAAGCAAGCGCGCTACCGGACTGCGCTACACCCCGAGAGCCGCGAACTATACAGAGTCCTTTTTGCCGCGTCAAACCAAATCAGCAGAAAATTTACAGTGTCGATGCGCGATGCCATTCACGTACGACGTGAACCAGGTTAACGAACAGCCACGAGAACTCCGCGACGATGAGTACGCCGGCAAGCGGCGCCAGCGCGGGGATCACCGCGGCAGCGCAAAGGGCGCCGAGGGCGACTGCGTGGAGTTGCAACTGGCGGCGTACCGGTGGGTCGGGCAGCAGCTTCTTGACGTTTGGCGCGCGCACGCCCGACTGGGTCAGGTTGAGCCAGGCGAGGAAGGGGACGATCTTGTAGAGCATGGCGCTGATCGTGCCGACGAAGGTCCCGTGCAGGATCAGCACGCCGGCCAGCACGGGCCACTGGGAGCCGTCATGGAACTGGGCCAGCAGCAGCACGCCAAGGCTCGCCAGGAGGGCGAGCATGGCAAGGCGGAAGGCTCGGAAGGGTGCATCCGGCACACCGCGCCGCGAGCGCATCTGCAACCGCAGCGTCTGCAGGCTGAATGCGGCGGCGGCGATGAGCAGGCCGATTCCGCACAGCAATGCGCCCGTACTCAGTCCGCTGATCATGCAGATCGACCACAGCACCAGTAGCGCCAGCGTGGCCGGGGACCACACGCGGGTGAAATCCGCGGGGTAGGAGGGCGTGATCTGGAACATCGGCACCACGACCCAGCTTGTTGCCGCCAGCAGGATGCCACCCCAGCCCATCCAGGCCCACACCGCATGCATGTCCACAGCGGTAGGGAGGTCGATCGGCAGGGCGAGACCGCGCCCAAGGGCGAACGCCAGCAGCGTGCCCAGCAGGGTGGCCACCGTCAGTCCGGCCAAGGCCAGGCGCAGGTCGCGCGGCGTTCGGCTGGCACCGTGGTTGGGCGCGGCCTTTGCCAAGGCGATGAGGCTCGAGACGAGAAAGGCGATGAGCCCGCCGGCCAACAGCATGGCCCCGGTGACGATCGCGGCCGGGATGCCCGCACCCAGCCCTAGCGAGAGGCTGGCGGCTCCAAACGCGAGGAGCGCGTGGGTGGTCGCCGCGATGCGGCGCGGCGCTGGGAGCGCGGCGCCCGCTGCCACCGGGAGGATCTGCAGCAGCGCGCCCAGCATGACCTGCAGCATGAAGCCGGCAGCGAACAGGTGGACGACTGCCAGGGCGCCCGGTGTCCACCGTGAACTCAGTAGCTCGGCGTCGAACAGCAGCAGCAGTCCGGCTGCGAGACCGAACAGCGGTGCAGTGAGGAAGAAGCGGAGCGGGGCGGAGAGCGGTGGCGTGTCCTGGTAGGCGAGTCCGGGATTGGCGCTGCTCATGGACGACCGATCAGGATCTCGATCGCGCCGTCGTCACGAAAGTTCGCCTCGTGCCGATAGCCGTCCCGATCGAGCATGCGCAGCAGCGGATGCGGCATGCGATCGATCAGCAGGGTGAAGCTGCTGCCGGGGGCGAGGTCGGCGATGGCCTCCATGGCGCGCTCGAAGGGCTGGGGCGGCTCCAGGCCGCGGGCGTCGACGGTCTTGTTGCTCATGCAGCGTGCTCCCTTGCGAGACGGTGCGACAGGTTGCCCACAACGGCTTCGCTTTGCGCGCCGAGCCGGGTATCGCACATTGGGTAGAGGATGTTCTCTTCTTTCATGTTGTGCTGCTGCATCATGATCAGCAGCGTTTCGGCCTCGCCCGCGAACTCGTCGGCGTCCTGGTTCTCGAGTGCCGAGGCCAGGCGTTCGAGTGTTGCGCGCATCTCGACGTGCTCGCCGCGCATCACCTGGGTCGGCCCCTGAGTCATTCCGGTCGCCGCCTCGAAGCGCGGGAACAGCTCCTGCTCCTCGGCCTGGAAGTGGGTCTCGAGGCTGGAGGTGAAGCGGTTCAGCGCCTTGGTCGCAGCCGGCCAGTCCTTGCGGGCGGCAAGGGTCTCGGCCGCTGCGAACTCATGGTCGCAACTGCGGTGGTCGTGCGTCATCAGTTCGGCGATCGAGGTCATTTTGCGCTCCAACGGTGGATGCGCTCATTCTCCTTACCGCGTGTTCATCAGCATTGATAAGTGTCAATTAGGGCGTGCTGATCGGCCGCGCGCAGGCCCCCGGCGAGGTGGGATGGCCTGCGCGCGGCGCTGCAGGCACAATCCTGCCTCGACCTTCCACGGGATGTTTCAGATGCATGACTCCACGGGGCCGAGCGCCTGGGGCAGGATCTTCCTGCCCTTTGCGCTGGGCTATTTCCTCTCCTACCTGCTGCGCACGGTCAATGCCGTGATTTCGCCTGCGCTCACCGGGGAGCTCGGCCTCTCGGCGGCCAATCTCGGTTTGCTCACGAGCACCTATTTCCTCGCCTTCGGGCTGGCCCAGATCCCGGTCGGCATGGCACTCGATCGTTATGGCCCGCGGCGGGTGGAGGCGATCCTGCTGCTGGTCACCGCGGCGGGCGCGGTGCTGTTCGCACTCGGCGAATCGCTCGTCGTGCTCGGCGCCGGGCGTGCGCTCATCGGGCTGGGGGTTTCGGCCTGCTTGATGGCAGCGCTCAAGGGTTTTGCGCTGTGGTACCCACCCGAGCGCCAGAGCTCGATGACCGGATTCATCATGGCTTCCGGCGCGATGGGCGCGCTGGTGGCGAGCGCACCGCTCGAGGCCGTGCTGCCGATCCTGGGCTGGCGCGGCGCGTTCTGGGTGGTCGCTGCACTTGCAGTGGTGGCCGCACTGACCATCCACCGCTCGCTGCCCGATGCGCGCTCGAGCGGTCCGCGGGGCAGCCTGGGCGACGGCCTGCGCGTGGTCGCGGGGATCTACGTCTCTCCCGCATTCTTGCGCTATGCCGCATCGTCGGCCTTCTTCGTGGGTGGCTTCATGGCGATGCAGAGCCTGTGGGCGGTGCCCTGGCTGATGAACGTCAATGGCTTCGACCTTGCAGGGGCGGCGCGCATGCTGGTCGTGCTCAACCTCGGCAGTCTGGTCGGGCAGTTGTCGATCGGTTTCCTGGGCGTGCGCCTCGCACGCCTCGGTGTCGGGCCCATGGCCTTGCTGCGCTGGGGCTATGCGCTGTTGGTGCTGATCCAGTGCGCGATCCTGTGGTCGGTCGCGCCGCCGGCAGTGCTCTGGTTCGCCTACGGCATGTTCTCCGCGGTGAACTCGCAGACCTATCTTGCGGCGTCGAGGGACTTCCAGCCGGCGCTGTTCGGCCGCGTGAGCACGGCGATCAACCTGATGGCCTTTGCCGGTGCCTTTGCCGTGCAGTGGGGGCTGGGCGGGGCACTCGACCTGTTGCAGGCCAGTGGGCACTCGATCGAGGCGGCGCTGTGGGTCAGCTTTGCAGGGCTGATCGCGCTGCAGGCGGTGGCCTTCCTGCCCCTGCTGCGCAAGGGCGGGCGCCCCGCGGCCTGAGTCGTGCGCGTGGTCTCAGGCGGCTAGCCCGCAGGCCACGCCCGAGGACCACGCCCACTGGAAGTTGTAGCCGCCCAGGTGCCCGGTGACGTCGACAACCTCGCCGATGAAGTACAGGCCAGGTACCTCGCGTGCCTCCAGCGTCTTTGACGACAGTGCGCGGGTATCGACCCCGCCCAGCGTGACCTCGGCCTTGGCGTAGCCCTGGGTGCCCGAGGGCGTCAGCTGCCAGCCCGACAAGGCGGCGGCGATCGTGCGCAGCTCGGCATGGCGGTACTGGTTGAGCGGGCGCTGCCAGTCATGCAGTTCGCACCAGGCGTGGGCGAAACGCCGCGGCAGGCGTTCGGCGAGCAGGTTGGCGAGCAGCGTCTTGTCCTGGGCGTGTGCCAGCAGCCAGTCTTCGGCGTCGATGCCGGGCAGCAGGTCCAGGCTGACCGGGGCCCAGTCACCGGCCTCATAGGCCTGTTGCTGCCAGTAGCTCGACACCTGCAGTATCGACGGGCCGGACAGGCCACGATGGGTGACAAGGGCGGCCTCGCGGAATACAGGGCCGCGGCACTGGGCCTCCACCTCGAGTGAGATCCCCGCAAGCGGTGCGAGCAGTGCGAGCGTTTCCGGCGGCAGGGTCAGCGGCACGAGGGCAGGGCGGGGCGCCACCACCGGCAGGCCGAACTGCTCGGCCACACGGTAGCCGAAGGGGGTGGCGCCGATCTTGGGGATGGCCAGGCCGCCGCTCGCGATAACCAGGCTGTGGGCGGAGAAGCTGCCCTGCGTGGTGGCGACGACAAAGCGCTCCGCTTCGTCGCCGCTGCGTGCGATGCCTTCTACCGTGGCGGGCATGGCCCACTCGACGCCGCCGTCATCGCAGCGCGCGCGCAGCATGTCGATGATGTCTTGTGCGGAGTCGTCGCAGAACAGCTGGCCCCAGTCGCGCTCGTGATAGGCGATGCCATGGTGCTCGACGAGTTCGATGAAGTCGCGCGCACCATAGCGCGACAGCGCCGAGCGCGAGAAATGCGGGTTGCGGCTCAGGTAATTGTCGGCACTGACACGGCGGTTGGTGAAGTTGCAGCGCCCACCCCCGGAGATACGGATCTTCTCGGCGAGCCGGGTCGCGTGATCAACCAGCAGCACGCTGCGGCCACGCAGGCCGGCGGTCGCTGCACACATCATGCCTGCAGCACCCGCACCAATGACGATGACGTCGAAACTGCGCCGGCCGGATTGCGGAAATGGCTTGCTGGCGTGCTTCACGGCCTTACCTGTGGCTGCAAAGCGGCGCAGAATACGCCTTGTTCCGCAGTGCGGCAATCAGGAGCGGCCTTGGCCGGTCATCAGCATGACCTGCATGCTTCAAGCTTCTGAAGTCATCCAACAAATTCAGGACCCAGAGGAGTACACACATGCCCGATCCCACGACCGACCCGAATCCGGCCTCTCTCAGCGGTCGCCGGCCTCGTCGGGCGCTGTGGCTCGGCGGCGGCCTGCTCGCACTCGCCGCGCTGCTTTACCTGGTCGTGCCGCCGCTGGCGCGCCAGCAGGCGGAGACGATCCTTAGCGAAAAGCTCGGCCGCGAGGTCCGTGTCGAGCGTGTGCTGATCAATCCCTTCCGCCTCACGGCTGAGGTTGGTGGCTTCAGTGTCAAGGAGGCCGATGGCAGCGCCGATGCGCTGGCGTTCGAGACCCTGCGTGTGAATCTCGAGTTGGAGTCGCTCGTTCGGGGCGGAGTCGTGCTGCATGAGCTGGCCCTGATCGGGCCGAGACTGCGCGTGGCGGTCGATGAGCAGGGCGGACACAACTGGGCCGACGTCATCGAGCGCTTGGCTGCGCTTGGCGGTGAGGACAAGGGCGATGCCGGCCCGACGCTGTTCTCGGTGGGCAACATCCGCATCGCGGGCGGGCTGCTCACGGTGCACGACAAGGCGCGTGGACTTACGCACGAGCTGAGCGAGATCGGGCTGGGTGTGCCATTCCTCTCCAACCTGCCGGTGCGTGTCGATGTGTTCGTACAACCCTCGCTGTCGGCCAAGCTCAACGGTGATCCCCTCCTGCTCAGTGCGCGCACCAAGCCTTTCGCGGATTCGCACGAGACCATTCTGGATGTGGTGCTGCAGCAGTTCGACCTCGCGCCCTGGCTCGCCTACCTCCCGGCGGAAGTGGGGGTGCGCCTGCCGTCTGCACTGCTCACGACCAATGTCGAGATCTCCTTCCGCCAGCCAGCGGGGGCAGCCCCTGAGCTGGCGCTGCGCGGGCCGCTCAAGCTCGAACAGGTCGTGCTGCAGGATCGCGATGGCGCTCCGCTTGCCAAGGTGGCCGAGGCGGAGCTCGAGTTCGCCGATGTGCAGCCGCTGATCGGCCGTTGGCAGTTCACCCGGCTGCGGCTTGCACAACCCGAGGTGGATGTCATCCGGCGAGCCGATGGCAGCCTCAACCTCGCTGCGTTGATGCCGCCCGCGCACGGGGCGACGACTCGTGGCGCGGCAGCCGTGCCGGCGGAGCGCGGCGGCCAGCCTGCGCCCGCTGCCGCATCTCCGGCACCGGCGGTGGATTTTCTGCTTGCGCTGGCGCGCGTCCGCGATGGCGTGATCCGCTTCGAGGACCAAGGCGTGGGTGGCCCGTTCCGCATGCGCATCGAAGCCATCAACCTTGACATGCGTGACCTTGCCAGCAGTGGCGATCTGCCCGCCGAGCTGCGGCTCGACTATCGCACTGACGCGGGTGAGCAGTTCGTGCACGAAGACCGGCTGCGGCTCCTGCCCTTCGAGTTTGCCGGGCAGACTCGATTCGATGCGCTGCAGCTCGCCCGCTATGCACCTTACCTGGCGGCTGCGCTGCCGGGTGGCGAGTTGCGCGCGGGGACGCTGTCGGGGGCGGCGAACTACCGCGTCGTGCTGGGTGAGGATGGGCAGCCGAAGGTGGACCTGAGCTTCGGTACGCTGGTATTGCGCGAATTTGCGTTTGCCCTGAAGGGCGCCAAGGAGCCAGCGGTTCGGGTGCCTGAACTCGATCTGAGCGAAGCGGTGCTCGACCTCGAGGGGCGCAGGCTGCGGCTGGGGACGGTGGAGGTCAAGGGGGCGGCGGTGGCCGCAGTGCGACTGCGCAACGGTGATCTCGATCTGGTGCGGGCGCTGTCGGGCCCGGCTCCCGAGCCCCGCGCCGCTGCTGGCAGACGGAAGCAGCCCCAGCCGCCTCAGCCCGATTGGGTGGTGGAGCTCGACAAGCTCGCGCTCAAGGCAGCGTCGCTGCGCCTGGAGGATCGTAGCGTGGGGCGCCCGGTGCTTACCACGATCGACGACATCGATTTCGAGCTCGAGGGCTTTTCGAGTGCAAAAGGGAACACCAGCCAGTTCAAGCTTGACTCGCGGCTCAACAAGCGTGGACGGGTGGCGGTTTCGGGGCCGCTCTCGCTGACGCCGCTGAAGGCCGAACTCCGGCTCGACCTGCGCAGCGTCGACCTCATGCCCCTGCAGCCCTATGTGCTCGAGCAGACCAAGATCGCGATCTCGCGAGGAAATCTCACCACGCAGGGCCGGCTCAACCTGCAGACCGGGCGGCGGGGACAGTTGCTGGCGAGTTTTCGCGGTGACCTCGGGGTGGCCAACTTTGCCTCGGTCGACCGCCTCAACGCGACCGACTTCGTGCGCTGGCGCACCCTGCGCGTCGGCGGCATCGATGCCCGCCTAGAGCCTTTCTCACTGGCCATCCGGCGCGTGGCGATCGACGACTTCCATACCCGGCTCATCCTCGACGAGGAGGGGCGCCTGAACCTGCGCGAGATCGGTGGCGGCGGATCGCAAACGGCAGCCACGCAGTCGGCGCCACCGACCTCCAGCGCGGGGGGGGGCTCAGCTGCCGCGTCGTCAGTGCCAGGCCCGGATGCGGTAGCGGCAGACGGGCCGCCTCCGCCGCCCGTGCGTATCGACCGCATCGAGATCAAGCGTGGCAATGTCGCGTTCAGCGACCGCTTCATACGGCCGAACTACGACGCCAACCTGACCGGCCTTGCCGGCGAGATCGTCGGCCTGTCGACCTCGTCGGACACCATTGCCCGGGTCGAACTGAGCGGAGAGGTGGACAAGACCGCGCCGCTGTCCATCAGCGGCGAGCTCAACCCGTTCCGCCAGGACGCCCATCTCGACATCGTCGCCAAGGTCAAGGACTTCGAGCTCACCGGCCTGTCCAGCTACTCGGGCAAGTATGTCGGCTACGGTATCGCACGTGGCAAGCTGTCCGCCGAGCTCAACTACAAGATCGAGGACCGCAGGCTCACCGCCACCAACCAGATCTTTCTCGACCAGCTCACCTTCGGCGACAAGGTCGACAGCCCGGATGCGGTCAACCTGCCGGTCCAGCTCGCCGTGTCGCTGCTCAAGAACAGCCGTGGCGAGATCGATCTGCACCTGCCGGTGAGCGGCACCCTGGATGATCCCGAGTTCAGCGTGTTCGGCCTGGTCGTGAAGATGTTCTTCAACCTGATCGGCAAGGCCATCACCTCGCCCTTCACCCTGCTCGGCGCGGCGTTCGGCGGTGGCGAGGAGTTGTCGCATCTCGAGCTCGCGCCCGGTAGCGGTCGACTGGATGAGGCCCAGCAGGACAAGCTCGCCAAGCTGGCGCAGGCCTTGGCCGAACGTCCTGCGCTGCGGCTCGACGTGATTGGCCGTGCCGACCCCGCCTCCGACCTCGACGGCCTGCGCCAGGCCGGGTTGGACAATGCGCTGCGGGCGCAGAAGCTGAAAGCGCTGATCGCACGTGGCGAGGAGGCGCCGTCTCTCGACGACATCGAGGTTGGCGCAGACGAGTATCCGGCCTTGCTCGAGAAAGCCTACAAGGCGGCCGACATCAAGAAGCCGCGCAACCTCGTCGGCCTGGTGAAGGATATCCCCGCCGCCGACATGGAGGCGCTGCTGCGCGCCAGCGTGAGCGCGTCGGAGGCGGAGTTGCGCGCACTTGCCCAACGGCGCGCGCAGGCTGTACGCGAGTGGATGATTGCGCAGGGGGGCATCCCGGGCGAGCGCATCTTCGTGCTCGAGCCCAAGGTCGAGCCCGTGGCCGAGGGCGGCCAGGTGCAGTTCTCGCTGCGCTGAACGGGCTGCAGTGGTGGCGCTCAGCGCAGCTTCACGACGGGCTCGCCGAGGTTGAGGTTGCCGACGCCGTCCTTGCCCTGAATGAGCATCTTGCCGACCGGATGTTCCGCCTTGCACGGCGACAGGCGGCGTCCGTCCATCTCGAAGCGCGCCAGCTCGACACCGTCGAGCGGCGGGGAATAGGTGGCGGTGAGTTCGCCGTGGTAGTTGTACTCGAAGTCGCCGGTGAAGCGCGCCTCGATCCGGGCCTGGCTCCCCCGCACCGTGCATTCAGCGCGGTAGTAGCGGTAGTGCGCGTCCTTGGACCACGATTCGCCGCTGCAGGCCGGCTCTTCGTGCCCCGGGCGGCGCAGGATCGGCGCGGGCGTCGAGCCCAGGCAGACATGGAAGCTGGCGACCCCAGCCGCCTCCGTGGCCGGCGCCGTGTTGATCAGCCACAAGCCCGGCAGGCGTGCAGGGGCGTCGATCGGGGTTGCCGCGAGGGCTGCGGTGCTGGACAGGGTGGCAATCAGGAGCAGGACTGGGCGCATGGCCGGTCTCCGGGGGGGGCGGGTTGATGGGGGCGAAACGTAGCGGCGACAGCTTATCAGGCGTGTTCCGGCAGGCGATTTGAGCCAGCGCAAGAAGTGCGCGTCCGTGCAACGAGGGGCAGGGACTGGCGCATTTGGAGGCCTTGCCCCGCCCCCCTACAGCATCCCCATTTCCAGGCGTGCCGCCTCGCTCATCATTTCCCGGCTCCAGGGCGGATCCCACACCAGGCTCACCGTCGCCTCCGCAACGCCGGGGATGGTCAGCAGCTTGTCGCGCGCTTCGTCCGCGATCAGCGTGCCCATGCCGCAGCCCGGCGCGGTGAGGGTCATGTTGACGGCAAGGCGGAAGCGCCCATCTGCCAGCGCTTCGGCCGTGCATGCGTAGACCAGGCCGAGATTGACGATGTCGATCGGTATCTCGGGGTCGTAGCAGGTGCCGAGCTGTTCCCATGCCGCGCGTTCGATGCCTGCAGCGTCGAGTGCGCCGTCGGCAGCGGGCGGGGGTGGCGGGGGCAACTGCGGCGCGAGGCCGAGCGCGTCGGCGTTGCGCTCATCGATACGGTAGAGGTTGCCCCCGCTCATGACCGTGATCGAGCCGCCCAGGCGCTGGGTGACTAGCGCGTAGCTGCCTTCCTCCAGCGTCTGGGGCTGGCCCCAGGGCACGCTCACCGCTGCGCAGTCGCGCTGCAGGATGCGGGTGTCGGTTTCGCCGTAGCGTTCGCCCATGATCTGCTCCTGTGCCGCCTCATCGGTTGGCGGCCTTGGTTCATTCGGTATGTGCCGTGGATGCCTCACCGGTCAAGGCGTTGTGCAGCGTGTGCCAGGCCAGGGTGGCGCACTTGACCCGCGCCGGAAACTCGCGCACACCGGCGAGTGCCGCGAGCTTGCCGAAATCGCGCTGCGGGCCGGGCTCGTCGCGCGCTGCGGTGAGCAGGGCGTGGAAGTCGCGAAACAGCGCTTCCACCTCGGCAAGCGGGCGGCCCTTGATCGCCTCGGTCATCAGCGACGCCGAGGCGGTGGAGATGGCGCAGCCGTGGCCGACGAAGCTGGCGTCATGAACGATGCCATCGGATACCTGCAGGTAGACCGTGAGCTGATCTCCGCACAGGGGGTTGTGGCCGTCGGCGTGGCGGTTGGCGCCGGGCATGGGGCGGTAATTGCGCGGGCTGCGGTTGTGATCGAAGATCACCTCCTGGTAGAGCTCGCGCAGCATGTCGTCCTTGTCGTTCATCACGCGCCCCTGGTGCCGAACATGCGTTGCGCCTTGTGGATGGCGGCGACGAGCGCGTCGATGTCGGCCGGGCTGTTGTAGAGGGCGAATGAGGCGCGCGCAGTGCCGGGGATCCCCAGGCGTGTCATCAGCGGCATCGCACAGTGGTGGCCGGCGCGGATCGCCACGCCTTCGCTGTCCAGGATGGTGCCGAGGTCGTGCGGGTGGATGCCATCGACCAGGAAGGACAGGATGCCCGCCTTGTTGGCCGCGGTGCCGACGAGGCGCAGCCCGCGGATGTCGGCGAGCGCGGCGGTGGCTTGTTCGAGCAAGGCGTGCTCGTGGGCTGCGATGCGTTCGAGCCCGATGCCGCGGACGTATTCGATCGCCGCGCCGAGGCCGACCGCACCGGCGATGTTCGGGGTGCCGGCCTCGAAGCGTTGTGGCGAGGGCGCAAAGGTGGTGTGCTCGAAGGCGACGGTGCGGATCATGTCGCCGCCGCCTTGCCAGGGCGGCATGGCGTCGAGCAGCGCGCGACGGCCGTAGAGGGCGCCGATGCCGGTCGGGCCGTAGAGCTTGTGCCCGGAGAAGGCGTAGAAGTCACAGCCGATGGCTTGCACGTCGACCGTCGTGTGGGCGACGGCCTGCGCACCGTCTACCAGGACGACAGCCCCTGCGGCGTGCGCCTTGGCGGTCAGCTCGGCGACCGGCAGCACCGTGCCGAGCGCGTTCGACACATGGGTGATCGCGACCAGGCGGGTACGCTCGCCGAGCAGGCCGTCGAAGGCGAGCATGTCGAGCTCGCCATTGATCTCCACCGGCACGACCTTGAGCACCGCGCCGGTCTGCTCGCACAGGAGCTGCCAGGGCACGATGTTGGAGTGGTGCTCCATGTGGGTCACCAGGATCTCATCGCCCACCGTGAGACGTGGCCGCCCCCAGCTCTGTGCGACGAGGTTGATCGCCTCGGTGGTGCCGCGGGTGAACACGATCTCGTCTGCGCTGGCGGCATTGAGCAGCCCTTGCACGCTCGTGCGCGCAGCGTCGTAGAGCTCGGTCGCATGCTGGGACAGCCAATGCACGCCGCGGTGGATGTTGGCGTTCGAGTGGCGGTAGAAGCCGCGCTCGGCCTCGATCACGGCATCGGGCTTCTGCGTGGTTGCGCCGTTGTCCAGGTAGGCCAGGCGCTTGCCGTGCACCGGCCGCGACAGGATCGGAAAGTCGGCCGCGCGCTGGAGCAGGGCAGGGCGGGTGGCCGGTGCGCTTTGAAGGGTGTGCATATTCACTGCAGGGCCTCCATCCGTGCGCCGCCCGGCAGGCTCGACAGCAGCAGGCCACGGCCGCGCTTGCGCACGGCGGCGTGGGCGATGCGTTCGATGACCTCGGCGGCAAAGGCATAGGTCAACAGTTGGCGCGCATGGTCGGTGTCGATGCCGCGCGCGCGCAGGTAGAAGAGGGCGTCCTCGTCGATCTGGCCGACAGTGGCGCCGTGGGCGCATTTGACGTCGTCCGCATAGATCTCGAGCTCCGGGCGGGCGTCGGCCTCGGCCAGCCTGGACAGCAGCAGGTTGTCACAGCGCTGTATGGCATCGGTACGCTGTGCGTCCTGGGCGACGATGATGCGTCCGGCGAACACACCGCGCGCGTTGCCGTCGACCAGGCCACGGTAGTACTCGCGGCTGGTACCCAGCGGCCTGGCATGCTCGATGAGCGTGTGATGGTCGACATGGCGCCTGCCATCGACGTGATACAGGCCGTTGAACAGTGTCTCGCAGCCTTCGCCGGCGAAGCGGGTGCGGATGTCGTTGCGCGCCAGGCGGGCGCCGAAGGACAGCGAGTGCGAGGCGAAGTAGGCGCCGCTTGCCTGTTCGGCTTCGATCTGCGCGAGATGGATGGCTTGCGCGTCCTGCTGCTGCAGTTTCACGTGGGTGATGCGGGCGTCCTGCGCCGCCTGCACCCGGGTGACGATGGTGCCGAGCGTGGCGCCGCCGCCGACATGGTGCTCGACAACCGTTGCCTCTGAATTGGCATCGGCCACGATCAGGTTGCGCAGGTGGGTGTCGGCCGCGCCGGTGGCGCCGATGAACACCAGGTGCAGCGGCTGCTCGAGCGCGGTGCCGCGCGCCAGATGCACGAAGGCGCCGTCGCTGCATAGCGCCAGGTTCAGTGCGTAGGGGCTGGCGCTGTCGTCAGCGCTGCCGAAGGCGGCCTCGACCGCATCGGGTGCGCTGTTCAGCGCCTCCGACAGTGCGCCTGCCTTCACGCCGGCCGGCAGCATGCCGGTAACCGACAGGGCTGGCGCGAACCGTCCGTCTACGAACACCAGCCAGTGGTCGCCCTCATCGAAGGCCGCGCGCAGCGTGGCCAGCGCGAACGCAGGGTGGGGGGCAAACGCCGGCGCCGCCAGCGCCTGCTGATCGAGGAAGGCGAGCGAGGTGTGGCGCCAGCCTTCCAGCCGGCTCGTCGGCCAGCCGAGATCGGCGAAGCGCGCGATCGCGTCGGCGCGGCGACGCGCCAGCCAGGGCAGGGTAGCGCCGGGCAGCTGGCTGGCGCGCTCGCGCTGGCGGGCGGCCCAGGCGTCGATCGTGCTCATGACCGTGCTCCTGATGCAGCCGCGGCGGCCTTGCCGTCGGCGTCGATCCAGCCGTAGCCGTGCGCTTCCAGCTCCAGCGCCAGTTCGCGACCGCCCGAGCGTACGATGCGGCCCTGCGACAGCACGTGCACCTTGTCGGGCACGATGTAGTCGAGCAGGCGCTGGTAATGGGTGATGACGATCATCGAGCGCTCGGGCGAGCGCAGGCGATTGACGCCCTCGGCGACGATCTTGAGCGCGTCGATGTCCAGGCCCGAGTCGGTCTCGTCCAGCACTGCGAGCCGGGGTTCCAGCAACGCCATCTGCAGGACTTCGTTGCGCTTCTTTTCGCCGCCGGAGAAGCCCTCATTGACCGAGCGGTAGAGGAATTCCTCCTTCATGCCGACCGCCTTCATCTCGGCCTTCACCCGCGCGAGGAAGTCCATCGCGTCGTACTCGGGCAGGCCGCGGTGGCGGCGCACCGCGTTGACCGCAGCCTTGAGGAAGTAGGCGTTGGACACGCCGGGAATCTCGACCGGGTACTGGAAGGCGAGGAAGAGCCCGGCGCGCGCGCGTTCCTCGGCAGGCAGGGCGAGCAGGTCGGTGCCGTCCCAGTCCACGCTGCCGTCGGTGACGGTGAAACTGTCGCGCCCGGCGAGCACCTGGGCCAGCGTGCTCTTGCCCGAGCCGTTGGGGCCCATGATGGCGTGCACCTCGCCGCTGCCCACCTCCAGGTTCAGACCCTTGAGGATGGCCTTGCCGTCGACGGCCGCGTGCAGGTTGTTGATCTTCAGCATGTTTTCTCTCCCGATTTCAATTCCATATCTCGCCTGAGGCCCCTGCACGACAAGCGTGCGGCTACCGGCTCCGCCGTAGGAGCGGCGCCAGCCGCGAGCCTTTCCCGCGGATAGGCTGCGCCGCGTCGCCTTGAACCCCTCGCGGCTGGCGCCGCTCCTACGAGGACCTGCGGGGCCGATCTATCCCATTTCGGTTTAGCCGACACTGCCTTCGAGGCTCACGCCCAGCAATTTCTGCGCTTCCACCGCGAATTCCATCGGCAGTTCCTTGAACACCTCGCGGCAGAAGCCATTGACGATCATCGACACAGCGTCCTCTGCACTGATGCCGCGCTGCATCGCATAAAAGAGCTGGTCCTCGCCGATGCGCGAGGTGGTGGCCTCGTGCTCGACATGCGCTGTGGGGTGGCGTACCTCGATGGTGGGGAAGGTGTGCGCCGCGCAGCGATCGCCGATCAGCAGCGAGTCGCACTGCGTGTAGTTGCGCGCACCTTCCGCCTTGGGCGTGACGCGTACCAGGCCGCGGAAAGTGTTGCTGCCGCGCCCGGCCGAGATGCCCTTGCTGAGAATGGTGCTGCGGGTGTTGCGCCCCATGTGGATCATCTTGGTGCCGGTGTCGGCCTGCTGCAGGTTGTTGGTCAGCGCCACCGAGTGGAAGTCGCCCACCGAGTCGTCGCCGCGCAGGATCACGCTCGGGTACTTCCAGGTGATCGCCGAGCCGGTCTCGACCTGCGTCCAGGAGATGTGCGAGCGCGCGCCGCGACAGTCGCCGCGCTTGGTGACGAAGTTGTAGATGCCGCCCTTGCCGTCCTTGTCGCCCGGGTACCAGTTCTGCACGGTGGAATACTTGATCTTGGCGTCGTCGAGCGCGATCAGCTCCACCACCGCGGCGTGGAGCTGGTTCTCGTCGCGCATCGGCGCGGTACAGCCTTCGAGATAACTGACCGAGGCGCCTTCCTCGGCGATGATCAGCGTGCGCTCGAACTGGCCGGTATCGCGGGCGTTGATGCGGAAGTAGGTCGACAGCTCCATCGGGCATTTCACGCCCTTGGGGATGAAGACGAAGGAGCCGTCGGAGAACACTGCGGAGTTGAGCGCAGCGTAGAAGTTGTCGCCCGGCGGCACCACCGTGCCGAGGTACTGGCGCACCAGCGCCGGGTGCTCCTTCACCGCCTCGGAGAACGAACAGAACACGATGCCGTGCTCGCCCAGCTCCTTCTTGAAGGTGGTGGCCACGCTCACCGAGTCGAACACCGCATCCACCGCCACGCCAGCCAGGCGTGCGCGTTCGTGCAGCGGCACGCCGAGCTTCTCGAAGGTGCGCAGCAGTTCCGGATCGACCTCGTCCAGGCTCTTGGGGCCGTCCGTCTTCGACTTGGGTGCCGAGTAATAGACGATGTCCTGGAAGTCGACCGGCGGAAACTGCACCGCGGCCCAGAGCGGCGGCGTCATCGTCAGCCAGTGGCGATAGGCCTCGAGCCGCCAGTCGAGCAGCCATTCCGGCTCGCCCTTGCGCGCCGAGATCGTGCGGATGACGTCTTCGGACAGCCCCTTGGGCACGGTGTCGGCCTCGAGCCGGGTTTCGAAGCCGGCAACGTAGTCCTGCTCCAGAAAGGCACCGAGTGCTTCGTTTCTCGTGGGGGCGTTCATGCTCGCTTCTCCTTGTCGGTGGCTACTGCGTGCGGGCCGAGGATGAGGTGTTCGTCCGGACCCTTGCCGCAGCCCTGCGGCTGGATCATGTCGGCGACGCTGACGTCCTGGAGTGCGTGGCGCACCACCTTGTTGATGCGAAGCCAGTTGTCACGGATGCGGCAACCGTCTTCCATATTGCACAGGCCGCTGCTCGCACTGCACTCGGTGAGCCCGAAAGGGTGCTCCTCGAGTGCGTCGATGATTTCGGCGACGCTGATCTGCTGCGGCGGGCGCGCCAGGCTGTAGCCGCCCTGCGCGCCGCGCTGGCTGGTGACAAGCGCACTGCGTCCAAGCGTCTTGAGGACCTTACTGACCGTCGGCACTCCCAGCCCAAGCGCGTCGGCCAGCCCCGCGGCGCTGAACACCCTGGCGGGGTCGCGGGCCATGTGGGTGAGGATGAGCGTGCCGTAGTCGGTGAGCTTGCTGATGCGCAACATGTCTGTGGGTTCCGGGGTCTGTGTTCAAAGAGTACGAAAATGGTGCGATATAGTCAAGCGCTGCAGTCTATAAAGAAAGGAGTGCGATCCAACCTCATCCTTCTCAAGTGGAGGCCTTGCTGCCGATGCGCCACATCACGCGCTTCGAATGGCCCTATCCCGTCTCACTTGCATTCCCCTTGCTGGGTCTTGCCGGGCTCGTGGTGTGGTGGCCTGTGTCGCTCTGGCGCTGGCCAGCCCTTGTCGGCGCGCTCGCCGGCCTGGCTGGCTGGACCCTGCTCGAGTATGTCCTGCACCGTTTCGTGCTGCATCGCATCGAGCCCTTTCGTACCTGGCATCTGGCCCACCACGCCGACCCATCGGGCCCGATCCGGGTACCGGTCGCCTTCAGCCTGGGGTTGTTGCTGGCGGTCCTGGGGGTGCCTGTGCTGCTGCTCGGGGCGGACGGGATGGCCGGCCCATTGTCCGCGGGGCTACTGTTGGGGCAGGTCGTGCAGGAGAGCGTGCATGTGAGGCTGCATGCACCGGCTGGTGCGGGCGCGGGGCTGGCGCGCCTGTGCGCGCATCACGCCTACCACCATCAGTGCGACGCCGAGCGGGCGTTCGGGACGCTGACCTTGTTCTGGGATCGCTGTCTTGGCACCGCACCGCCCGCACGGTGAGGGAGAAGGCGGCGGGGGGCGGATGCGGTGGCGGGGCTCAGCCGAGGCTTTCGGTCTTCAGCACGGCCTGGACTGCCGGACGCTCGGATACACGTGCCACAAAGGCGCTCAGGTGAGGCCACTGCGCGAGGTCGAGCTGGATATAGCGCGCCCAGCTCAGGACGGTGAACAGATAGGCGTCGGCGACGCTGAAGTCATCGCCCATCAGATACGCCTTGCCGGCCAGTTGGGCGTCGGTGTAGCCCAGCCGGCGTTCGAGGTTGGCGCGTGCCAGCGCCTTCCAGTCGTCCTTTGCGGCCGGGTTGAAGAACGGGCTGAAGGACTTGTGCAGCTCGGTGGCGATGAAGTTGAGCCAGCCCTGCAGCAGATAGCGGGCGATCGTGCCGTTGGCGGGGGCGAGCTTCCTGCCGGGGGCCTGGTCTGCGATGTACTGCAGGATCGCCGGCCCTTCGGTCAGCAGCACGCCATCGTCGAGCAGCAGGGCAGGGACGTAGCCCTTCGGGTTGATGACATTGAAATCTTCGTTCTGGGCCGTGCGCTTGGTCTTGAGGTCGACCGATTCCGTCTCGTAGTCGAGTCCGGACTCTTCAAGGGCGATGTGCGGGCTCAGCGAGCACGCGCCGGGCTTGAAATAGAGCTTCATGGGGGCTGTCTCCACCAGGGGGAAGGAGCTGCCTATTATGCCCTTGCGGGCATTCCCGAGGCACCGGTCGGGGGCTCACCGCCGGTACGTCTGTGCGCTTGAACCTCGAGCCAGTCAGACTGTACCCTGGCCGCCCGCAGTCGCAGTGCCGCGGCTGGCTCAACCCTTGAAAACCTCACACCCCTGGAGCTCCGACATGATCCCTGCGTTACAGCGGGCGGTGGTATGACCTCGCGCGAGACGGCTCCGGAGGCTGAAACGCATAAGCTCCCTGGCGGAGCACCCACGAGCCTGTGGGCCGACCTGCGCGCCGCGCTGCGCGGCACCAACGCCGACTACACGCGCATTCCGCTCAAGCGCGCGGTGTTCCTGCTGGCCGTGCCAATGATGCTGGAGCTGGTGCTCGAGTCGACCTTCGCAGTGGTCGACATCTTCTTCGTCGCCAAGCTCGGCTCGTCCGCGGTGGCGGCCGTCGGCCTGACCGAGACCTATCTGTTCCTGCTCTACTCGATCGCGATGGGGCTGGCGATGGCAGTCACGGCGATCGTCGCGCGGCGGGTCGGCGAGCATCGGGGCGACGAGGCCGCACTGTCGGCGGTGCAGGCCATCGCGGTGGCGGTACTGGTGTCGCTGCCGTTTGCCGTGGTGGGTATCGTCTGGGCGCAGGATCTGCTGCGCTTGATGGGGGCCGACGCCTGGGCCGTCGAGCACGGCTACCGCTACACCCAGTGGATGCTCGGCGGCAACGCGGTGATCATGCTGTTGTTCGTCATCAACGCCATCTTTCGCGGTGCGGGCGATGCAGCGGCGGCGATGCGCGTGCTGTGGGTCGCAAACGCCTTGAACATCGTGCTCGATCCGATCCTGATCTTCGGTCTCGGGCCGATCCCGGCGCTCGGCATAGAGGGCGCGGCGATCGCAACCAACATCGGCCGTGGCGTGGGCGTGCTGATGCAGCTGTGGATCCTTGTGCGCGGCAGCGAACACTTGCGTATCTGCCGAGCCAGCCTGCGCTGGCATGGTGCCACCCTGATGCAGATCGTGCACACCTCACTGGGCGGCATTGGACAGATGATTGTTTCGATGACGGCGTGGATCTTCCTGATGCGCATCCTCGCCAGCGTATCGACAGAAGCGGTTGCCGGGGCGACGATCACGATACGCATCATGATGTTTACGCTGATGCCGGCCTGGGGCATGTCCAATGCTGCGGCCACGCTGGTCGGGCAGAACCTCGGCGCGGGCGAGCCCGAGCGCGCAGAGGCCGCCGTGTGGCGTATCGGCTGGATGAACATGGCCTTCACGCTCGCCGTGTCGGTGGCCTTCTTCTTGCTCCACGACGAACTCGTCGCACTGTTTTCCGATGACCCGCAGGTCATCGCCATCGGTGGCGAGTGGCTGGCCATTCTGGCGTATTCCTACTTCGTCTATGGCTGGTGGATGGTGTCGGTGCAGGCCTTCAACGGCGCGGGCGACACGATGACGCCGACCTGGATCAACCTCGTGTTCTTCTGGCTGATCCAGATCCCGCTCGCCTGGGCGCTAGCACTGCCCCTGGGGTGGGCGCACTCGGGTGTGTTCTGGGGGGTGTTCGTGTCGGAGACCGCGGTCGGGCTGTTTACGCTGTGGCTGTTCAGCCGTGGCCGCTGGAAGACGGCAAAGGTCTGATGATGGGGGGCTGATGATCAGGCGGGCGGCGCAACCCGCAGCGGAATCGTCACCGGCCCGTCGTTGACCAGCTCCACCTTCATGTTGGCGGCGAAGCACCCGGTCTGGACGACGGGATGCGCCGCCTGCGCCCGGGTGACGAAATGTTCGTACAGCGCCTTGCCGGCGTGAGGGGCAGCGGCGTTGGTGAAGCTCGGGCGGTTGCCGCCCGCGGTGTCGGCAGCGAGGGTGAACTGGCTGACGATCAGCAGGCCGCCTTCCACATCCTGCACCGAGCGGTTCATCTTGCCTGCGGCGTCGGAAAAGATGCGCAGCTTCAGCACCTTGGCGAGCAGTTTGTCGGCCTCGGCGGGGGTGTCGCCGCGCTCGGCGCACACCAGCGTGAGCAGGCCTGGGCCGATCTCGCCGATTGTTTCACCGTCGACGATCACGCGCGCTTCGCAGACGCGTTGCAGCACTGCGAGCATTCGGGCTCCTCTACAAATAGGACGCCACCCGGAGGTGGCGTCGAAAGCGATTGCGGCCGTCGCGCTGGCGACGGCAGGTGGGGTCAGACCGCGGCCAGCGCCTGCTCCAGGTCGGCGATGATGTCGTCGATGTGCTCGATGCCGATCGACAGGCGCACCATGTCGGGCGATACGCCGGCCTTGGCCAGTTCCGCCGGCGACAGTTGGCGGTGGGTGGTCGAGGCCGGGTGGCAGGCGAGTGACTTGGCGTCGCCGATGTTGACCAGGCGAGTGATGAGCTTGAGGGCGTCCTGGAAGCGGCCGCCGGCTTCGAGCCCGCCCTTCACGCCAAACGACAGGATGCCCGAGGCGCGGCCACCCATGTACTTCTGCACCAGGCCGTGGTCGGCGTGGTCGGCCAGGCCTGCATAGTTCACCCAGTCGACCTTGGCGTGCTTCTTCAGGTACTCGGCCACCTTGATGGTGTTGGTGCAGATGCGGTCCATGCGCAGTGCCAGCGTTTCGATGCCCTGCAGGATCAGGAAGCTGTTGAACGGCGAGATCGCCGCGCCGGTATTGCGCAGCGGCACGACGCGCGCACGGCCGATGAAGGCCGCTGCGCCGAGCGCTTCGGTATAGACCACGCCGTGGTAGGACACGTCCGGCTCGTTCAGGCGCTTGAAGCGCGCCTTGTGCTCTGCCCACGGGAACTTGCCCGAATCGACGATGATGCCGCCGATCGAGTTGCCGTGGCCGCCAAGGTACTTGGTGAGTGCGTGTACCACGATGTCGGCACCGTGCTCGAAGGGACGGCACAGGTAGGGCGAAGGCACGGTGTTGTCGACGATCAGCGGCACGCCGGCCTTGTGGGCGATCTCGGCCAGGCGGCCGATGTCGGTGACGTTGCCCAGCGGGTTGCCGACCGATTCGCAAAAGATCGCCTTGGTGCGCTCATCGATCAGCGCAGCGAAGCTCTCTGGGTCGCGGTAGTCGGCGAAACGCACCTGGATGCCGAACTGCGGCAGGGTGTGGGCGAACAGGTTGTAGGTGCCGCCGTACAGCGTCGACGCCGAAACGATGTTGTCACCGGCTTCGGCGATGGTCTGGATCGCGTAGGTGATCGCCGACATGCCCGAGGCCACGGCCAGCGCGCCGATGCCGCCTTCCAGTTCGGCGACGCGCTGTTCGAGCACCGCGGTGGTCGGGTTCATGATGCGGGTGTAGATGTTGCCCTGCACCTTGAGGTCGAAGAGATCCGCGCCGTGCTGGGTGTCGTCGAAGGCGTACGAGGTGGTCTGGTAGATCGGCACCGCGACGGCCTTGGTGGTGGGGTCGGGCGAGTAGCCGCCATGCACGGCAATGGTTTCGAGCTTCATGTGTCAGGTCTCCCCTACGGTGAAAGTGCCGGGGAGTATAGCCATCGCATGGGGGATATCGAAATAGCGGAACAATCCAGGGCGCTGCCTCAAGCGTGCGCTCGCTATGGGCCAATGCCGCATGACCCGGTACACTCCGCGGCCTGACTTACGCGATATCACCCGGAACCCCATGGCCCAACTCATCCTCAAGCCCGGCAAGGAACGCTCGCTGTTCCGCCGCCACCCCTGGATCTTCGCCGGGTCGGTCGACCGTCTCGACGGCCGCGCGCGGCCGGGCGACACGGTGACGGTGGTGACGGCCGAGGGCAAGGCGCTGGCGCGCGCGGCGTGGTCGCCCGAATCGCAGATCCGCGCGCGGGTGTGGAGCTTCGAGGCCGAGGCGGCGATCGACCATGCCTTCTTCAAGCGTGCGGTAGCGGCTTCGGTCGCGCGCCGCTCCGCGATTCCCGCGCTGAAGGGGCAGGAAGGCGTGCGCCTGATCCATGGCGAATCCGACGGCCTGCCCGGGGTGATCGCCGACCGCTACGGCAATGTCGTGGTGCTGCAGCTCACCAGCGCAGGCGCGGACAAATGGCGCGAGGCCATTGTCGCCGGGCTGGTGCAGGCCACCGGCTGTGCGGCGATCTACGAGCGCTCGGACTCCGAAGTGCGCGGCCTGGAGGGCCTCGAACCGCGTACCGGCTGCGTGCATGGCGAACTTCCGGCGGGCGGGCTGACCATCGTCGAGAACGGGGTGCGCATGGAGGTGGACGTGGAAGGCGGCCACAAGACCGGCTTCTACCTCGACCAGCGCGACAACCGCCTGCTGACCGGCCAACTCGCCGCCGGGCGCGAGGTGCTCAACTGCTTCTGCTACACCGGCGGCTTCTCGCTGCAGGCGCTGGCCGGCGGGGCGAAGTCGGTGTTGTCGATCGACTCCTCGGGGCCGGCGCTGGCGTCGGCGCAACGCAACCTCGCGCTCAACCCGCAGCTCGATGCCAGCCGTGCCGAATGGCACGAGGCCGACGTGTTCAAGGCGCTGCGCGCGCTCAAGGACGAAGGCCGCAGGTTCGACCTGATCGTCCTCGATCCGCCCAAGTTCGCGCCTTCGGCCGCACACGCCGAGCGTGCTGCGCGTGCCTACAAGGACATCAACCTGTTCGGTTTCCGCCTGCTCAACCCGGGCGGCATCCTGATGACCTACTCCTGCTCGGGCGGTATCGGCCAGGAACTGTTCCAGAAGATCGTCGCAGGCGCGGCCAACGATGCCGGTGTCGATGCGCGCATCATCTACCGCCTGGCAGCCGCACCCGACCATCCAATTGGGCTGGCCGTGCCCGAAGGCGAGTACCTGAAGGGGCTCGCCTGCCAGGTCGGCTGAGCCGGCGCTTTGGCGCAAAGGTTGAGGCGGCATCAGGCGGCAAGGACGTCGGCGCGCATTGACTTGGTCGTGTCCGATCGTCCGCCCTCAGGCATCATGGCGCCCCTCACTCCCCGATAACCGGAAACAAGGCTCCGCATGTACCCCATTCACGATACCGACGCCCAGCTGCTGCTGGCCACCTTCATGGCTTCGAAGAGGCGGCCAGCGGCGCTGGCGGAGATCGTGGCTGCCGCCGAGTTCATGGGCTGCCCCGTGACCGCACCCAGAGCATGGGCGAGTGCATTCGAGCAACTCTCCACGCATGGCCTGCTGGTGGCTGCGGGCGACGGCTACGCCCTTGCGCCGGCCGCTCAGGAGATGGCATCCGGTCTGCCGAAGAAGGCGGAGAGCGATGAGCGTGTCTTTCTCGTGCGCGAGAGACTGTCTGCCTACAAGGCACCTGCCGCGAGCGCGGCCGTCGTCGTCAGCGAGGCGCAGTTCGAGGCCGCCCTTGCGGCGCATGCCGCGCTCGCACAGCAGGGTGGCAAGAACCTGCTGATGCCCAAGCCCAAGCGCGATGACGACGACCGCCCGCGCCGTCCGCAAGGCCGTCGTCCCTTTGGTGGCCCCCGCCGTCGCGCCTGACACCGCGCCTGCATTCAGCCGAAGCGGGTCGCCGGCACGCGCTCGCCGACGCTGTCGGCCTCCGTCAGCGGCTCGCCAGTTGCCGTGCGGAGCGGGATCACGCCTGCCCACACCGGCCAGTCGAGATCTTCCGCATCGTCCTTGACGCCCCAGTCGCGCACCTTGGCCGAGGCCTCGGCTAGCGCGATCCGCAGCAGGCCGGTGGCGTTGAGCTCCTTGTCGGAGATCGGGCGCAGCGTGTCCCAGCGGCCGGGGTAGAAGCCTTCGATGAAGGCGCGCAGGCTGCCGAGTTTGTGTGCGGGGTCGGTCACCAGTTCGAAACGGCCATAGATGACCACCGAGCGGTAGTTCATCGAGTGATGCATCGCCGAACGCGCCAGTACCAGCCCGTCGGCCAGTGCGATCGTCACACAGGCCTCGCCTGCGGTCAGCGCCTTCAGCATGCGCGAGGCCTTGGCGCCGTGGATGTAGAGATGATCGCCCTCGCGCCAGTGGATTGTGGGGATCGCATGCACGACGCCGTCGATCTGGAAGGCGACGGTACAGATCATGGCCGCGTCGACGATGGCGGCGACCGTGCTCGCATCGTAGTGCGCGCGCTCGGGCAGGCGGCGGATGCGGGCACGGGAGGATGGGGCGGCGGCTGAGGCGGATTGGGGCATGGCAAGGTGCTCGCAGTGGTTTCGATGGCGCCATCCTAGGGTATCGGTGGTACCTTGCGTGGTGCCACAACGACCACTCTCAATGGAGCCACGATGGAGTTCGACTGGCTGCTGGCCCTGCTCTCGCCCGAGACCGTGCCTGGGACCACGCCCGGTGAGGGAGGTGGCGCGGGCGCCGAGGCCATCCCGCGCCAGCGCATGCTCTATCTGCGTTTGCGCGAGGCTGTGCTGGCGGGGCGGCTTCCCGCCGGGACGCGCCTGCCAGCCAGCCGAAGCCTGGCGGCGACGCTGGGTATTGCGCGCAACACGGTGCTGTTTGCCTACGAGCAGCTGGTTGCCGAGGGCTGTCTGGTCGCCGACCGTCAGGGCACCCGCGTGGCGCCGCTGCCGGCGCCGTGCGCGGCGCGACCGGCTGCAGTGGCGGCCACGAACGCGCCAGGGCTTGCCGAACGGGCCGCGCTGGCGGTGCGGCGCGAACCCGCGCGTGATGCCGAGGCGTTACCGTTCTCGCCCGGAGTGCCGGATTTCGGCGCCTTCCCGTTCCGCAGCTGGCGCGCCTGCCTGGAGCGTGCGTGGCGCGATGCCGGCTGGCGCCAGCTGGGCTATGCCGCACATGGCGGTGATGCGCTGCTGCGAGAGGCACTGGCGGGCCATCTCACCAGCGTACGAGGCTTGGCCGTGGCAGCCGGTCAGATCGTCGTCACCAGCGGCACGCAGGCTGCGCTCGATCTCTGCGCGCGCTTGCTGGCCGATCATGGCGACACGGCGTGGGCCGAAAACCCGGGCTATCTCGCTGCCCGCGTAGCCTTCGGGCTGGCCGGGCTGCGGGTGCATGACGTTCCCGTCGATGCGCAGGGAATGGCCCCGGACGAGGACGACTGGGGCCGCCATCGGCCGCGTCTGATCATGGTGACGCCCTCGCACCAGTATCCCAGCGGCCGCGTAATGCCGTTGTCGCGCCGCCTGGCATTGATCGAGCGTGCCCGCGAAGCCGGGGCGTGGATCATCGAGGACGACTACGACAGCGAGTTCCGCCGCGCCGGCCCGGCGCCGCCCGCGCTGTTCGGCCTGCAGCCCGATGCACCGGTCGTCTACGCCGGCACCTTCAGCAAGACGCTGTATCCCGGCCTTCGCCTGGGCTACCTGGTGCTGCCGCAAACCATCGCGGCCGACTTCGTTCATGCCGCAGCGCTGGCCACGCGCGCGGGGCAGGGCATCGAGCAGCGTGCGCTGGCCGACTTCATCCAGCGCGGCCACTATACAACCCACCTGCGCCGTATGCGTGCGCGCTACAACGGCCGGCAGGCGGCGCTGCGCTCGGCCATGCAGCAAGTCTTCGGACAGGACGTTGAGCTGTCCGGAGGAGAAGCCGGGCTGCATCTGGTGATGCGCCTGCCCGACGCTGTTGCCGACGGGGCGGTGGCGCAACGCGCCGCCGTGCTGGGCCTGGGCGTGAGGGCGCTGTCCGCCTACGCCAGGCCACCCGTGCGCTGCAACGGGCTGGTGCTGGGCTACGGCAACCTGGATGAGGACAACGTCGCCGAGGCCGTACGCCGCCTGGCGCTGGCGGTCGGCGGCTGAGCGCCTCGCCGCCGACCGTGGGCTATCCCGTGGCTCAGCGGGTGCCGTAACGCTCCAGCCAATGCGCGTACGGTGCAGGCAGCACCCAGGTGGGGCGGTCGATCTTCAATGCGCGCGCGGCCTGCATCGGCCAGTGCGGATTGGCGAGATGGGCACGGCCGACCATGACGAGGTCGAGCTGGCCCCTGGAGACCGTACCATCGGCGATCTGCGGATCGTCGATGCCCCATGCCGCGGCGACGGGCAGGCCTGCCTCGGCGCGAACACGGCCGGCGATGGGGGCGAGGAAGGCCGGGCCCCAGGGGATGTTGGCCTGCAGGGTCGAGAAGCCGACGCTGACGCTCAGCAGGTCGAGCCCGCCCTGCCTGAAATTGCGTGCGAGCTCGATCGACTCCGCCAGCGTTTCCTCGTCGCGGCCGTCGTATTCGATGACGCCGAAGCGCGCGGTCAGCGGCAGGTGCTCGGGCCACACCTCGCGCACGGCGGCGAGCGTCTCGAGCAGGAAGCGGCCGCGGTTAACCGCGTTGCCGCCGTAGGCGTCGTCGCGCTGGTTCGCATGTACCGAGAAGAAGCTCTGGCCGAGGTAGCCGTGGGCGAAGTGCAGTTCCAGCCATTCGAAGCCGGCGTCGCGTGCGCGGCGGGCGGCAGCGACAAAGTCGGCGCGCACGCGGGCGATGTCGTCCAGCGTCATCGCCTTGGGCGCTTTCGGCAGGTGGGCGCCGAAGGCAAGGGCCGAGGGCGAGATTGTCGCCCAGCCGCGCGGGTCGCCCTCGGCAATGTGGTCGTCGCCCTCCCACGGGCGGTTGGCGCTGGCCTTGCGGCCGGCGTGGCCGATCTGGATGCCGGCTACGGCGCCGGCCGCCTTGATGGACGCGGCGATGGGGGCGAGCGCCGCGGCCTGGGTGTCGTTCCACAGACCCAGGCAGCCAGGCGTGATCCGGCCCTCCGGCGAGACGGCGGTGGCCTCGACGATGACGAGACCGGCGCCGCCGCGTGCGAGCGACGGGTAATGCACCGCATGCCAATCATTGACGACGCCATCTGTGGCCATGTACTGGCACATCGGCGGAATGGCGATGCGGTTGCGCAGGGTGACGTCCTTGAGCCTGAAGGGCTGGAACAGTGCGGTCATGCGTGATCCTCTCCTGGGGTTCTTGTGTGAGTCGTATGGGGCTGGGGGCAGTGCTTAGAAGCAGGCCTCGAGGATGCGGCGGCTGGCGGCGAGGTCGATGTCGCGATGTTCGCCGAGTGCGGTCATGCCGTGGGCTTCGAGCTGGGCGACGATGCGGTCGACCGCGTCGGCGCCGATGCCGTAGGCGGACAGGCGGGTGTTGACGCCGAGCGATTCGAAGAAGGCACGCGTGCGGGCGATGGCGGCGTCGATGCGCTCGTCCTCGCTGCCGGCGTGGATGTCCCACACGCGCGCGGCAAACTGCAGTAGCTTGGCGCGCTTGGCTTCGCGACGCAGATGGAGCAGGCGGGGCAGCACGACGGCCAGGGTCTGAGCGTGGTCGAGGCCGTACAGCGCGGTGATCTCGTGGCCGATCATATGGGTCGCCCAGTCCTGCGGCACGCCGGCGCCGATCAGGCCGTTGAGGGCCTGGGTGGCGGCCCACATCAGGTTGGCGCGCACATCGTAGTCTTCGGGCGTGGCCAGTGCCTGCGGGCCGACTTCGACCAGCGTCTGCAGCAGGCTTTCGGCGTAGCGGTCCTGCACAGGGGCGTTGACCGGGTAGGTCATGTACTGCTCCATCACATGCACGAAGGCATCGACCGCGCCATTGGCGATCTGACGCGGGGGCAGGGTGAAGGTCTTGACCGGGTCGAGCACCGAGAAGCGCGGGAACACCAGCGGGCTGCCGAAGCCGAGCTTCGCCTGCAGCGATTTGCGGGTGACGACCGAGAAGCAGTTCATCTCCGAGCCGGTGGCGGGCAGGGTCAGCACGCAGCCCAAGGGCAGCGCCTGGGTGAGGTGCTTGGCGCGCGTTTCCAGAATCTCCCAGGGCTCGTTCGGGTAGTTGACTGCAGCGGCGACGAACTTGGTACCGTCGATGACCGAGCCGCCGCCGACCGCGAGCAGGAAGTCCAGCTTGTCGCGGCGGACCTGCTCGACCGCAGCCATCAGGGTTTCGTAGGACGGGTTGGGTTCGATGCCGCCGAAGCGCTGCACGGTGCGCGCGCCCAGCGCGGCTTCGACCTCTGCGAGGGTGCCGTTGCGTTCGGCGCTGCCACCGCCGTACAGCACCAGCACGCGGGCGTCGGCGGGGACGAGCTCATCGATGTGCGCGATGCTGTCCTTGCCGAAGACGATGCGGGTAGGGTTGTAGTAGTCGAAGTTCAGCATGTGGGCTCCTGTTGCCGCCTTGGGTGTGGCCTCATGTGCGGCCTTTGAGAGGTAGGAATTAGACTGGTCGTCTAGAGTTCAGGCAAAATGATCAGGGTTCGAGCAGGCCTTGGGTGGCCGCCCAGGCGTGTTCGAGCGGGCTTTCGTCGCGGTGCAGTTTGGCGAGCAGGCTGGCACCGAGCCAGAGCTGGTACAGCATGCGAGCCGTGGCCAGCGGATCGAGCGCCGGCAGCGAGCCGTCGGCGACGCCGCTCGACACGCAGCCAGCGAGGCGGCCGATGATGCGGTCGGTGCCGTCGCGCAGCGTGAGTCGCATCGCTTCCGACAGGTCCGCCACCTCGGCGCCGAGCTTGACCACGAGACATTTCTGTTCGTCGCAGTTCTCCTGCCCCTGCGTACTGCGCCACTGGCCGAAATAGCGCAGGAGTCGTGTCTTGCCGTCCAGCCCGGGCATGCCGAGCAGGGTGTCGAGTTGGCCCAGGTAGTTGTCGAAGTAGTCCTGCAGCAAGGCCTGGCCGAAGGCCTCCTTCGACTTGAAGTAGTGATAGAACGAGCCCTTGGGCACGTCCGAGGCCTGCAGCAGCTCTGCAAGGCCGACGCACGAGAAGCCCTTGGCCGCAATGATGCGGTTGCCGGTATCGAGGATGTGCTGACGGGTATCGGTGTGGCGCGAACTCATGGAGGCGGATCATACGTGCTACTAGACCGGTCGTCTAGATCTGGCCGAGTTGGCACGCTGAGGCACGACGTCCGTCGCATTAAGCGATACAGTTCCATTCCCAATCAGAAAACAAGAAATTGCTCATGAAGAAGAACCTCTGGCTGCTGGCCATCGCCCAGGGCCTGTTCCTGACCAACAACGTGGTCTTCATCGCCATCAACGGCCTGGTGGGCTTGTCGCTGGCGCCGGTGGCCTGGATGGCGACTCTGCCAGTCATGGGCTACGTGGTTGGCGGCGCGCTGTCGACCGGCCTGGTGGCCCGTACCCAGCGGCGCTGGGGGCGGCAGGTGTCCTTCCAACTGGGCCTGGCGGTAGCCTTCGTGACCGCGCTGCTGTGCGCCTTTGCGCTGTCGATCGGCAGCTTCTGGCTGCTGGTGGCAGGCACGCTGGTGGCGGGCTACTACAGCGCGAACGGTCAGCTCTACCGTTTTGCTGCGGCTGAACTGGCGCCGGCCTCGTTCCGCGAGAAGGCGGTGTCGCTGGTGCTGGCGGGCGGCCTGATCGGGGCGGTGATCGGCCCCAACCTGGCCAACTACACCCGCGAGTCGATGGGCGCCCCTTTCCTGGGCTCCTACCTCGCGCTTGCCGTGGTGGCGCTGGTCTCCATGGCGGTCATGCGCGGCATCGCGTTTCCGCCCGAGCCGGCGCGCAAGGCGGGTGCAGACGGCGGCCGCCCGCTCGCCGAGATCATGCGCCAGCCGGTGTTCGTCGTGTCCACGATGGGGGCGGCGCTGGGCTATGGGGTGATGAACCTGCTGATGGCGGCGACGCCGCTGGCGATGGACGTGTGCGGCATGCCGTTCTCGGATGCTGCGCTGGTGCTGGAGTGGCACGTGATCGGCATGTTCGCCCCCGGTTTCTTCACCGGGCACCTCATCAAGCGCTTCGGCGTGCTGCAGATCATGGGCGTGGGGGTTGCGCTCAACTTCGCCTGCATCTTCGTAGCGCTGTCGGGGCAGGGCCTGCACCAGTTCCTGATCGGCCTGTTCCTGCTCGGCGTGGGCTGGAACTTCCTGTTCACCGGCAGCACCACGCTGGCGATGCAGGCCTACCGGCCGGAAGAGAAGGACAAGGCACAGGCGGCGATCAACTTTGCGGTGTTCGCAGTCATGGCGCTGACCTCGTTCGCCTCAGGCGCCCTGGTCACGACCCAGGGCTGGGCGCTGCTCAACCTCGGTTCGCTGATCCCGGTAGGGCTGACGGGCGCGGCCCTGGTGTGGCTGGCGCTGCGCCAGCGGCGCGAGGCGGCGCAGGCGTCCTGATTGCGGCGCACTCAATGAAAGTCGCGGCTGCGGGCTGCGAGCGTGCCGAGCAGGGCGGAGTGGTCCACCACCCGGCTTGCCACCAGGTGCACGACGCGTCCCTGGCGGCTGACCTGGCCGAACACGCCCATCAGCTGCGCGCCGAGCAGGATGCGGCGCTGCAACTCGAACAACTCGGGGCGCACGATGACGTTGGTGAGCCCGGTTTCGTCCTCCAGGGTGACGAACAGCGTCCCCTTGGCGGTGCCCGGACGCTGGCGGCAGGTGACCAGGCCCGCGCCGCGGGCCAGCATGCGGTCGGGCGCAGTTGCGATATCGGCGGCAGTGAGAAAGCGCAGCCGGGCGAGCTGCTTGCGAACGAAGGACAAGGGGTGGCGGCCGAGGGTGAAGCCCAGGCGCGCATAGTCGGCGAGCAGGTCTTCGGCTTCATCCGGGGCGGCGAGTTCGGCGGCTGCATCTCCGCCCGGTGCCGCGGCCAGCAGGCCGGGTAGCGGCGGCGCGCCACTCGCCTGCCACAGTGCCTGGCGGCGGTGGCCGGCGAGGCTGGCGAGCGCGCCGGCGCCCGCCAGGCTGCGCAGCGTGCCGCCGTCGAGCCCGGTGCGCAGCGCGAGGTCCTGCGTATCGGCAAAGCGGCGTTCGTGGCGCGCTGCCACGATGCGGGTGGCCGCATCCCGGCCCAGGCCATGGATCATGCGCAGCCCAAGGCGCACGGCCGCTTGTGCAGCAGCTTGAGCGGCATCGGCTGTGTCCGTGCTGGCGGGCGGGACGGCTTCGAGCGTGCAGTCCCAGTCGCTGGCGCATACATCGGCCGTGCGCACCTCGACGCCATGCCGGCGTGCGTCCTGGATGAGCTGCGAGGGGGAATAGAAACCCATCGGCTGGCTGTTGAGCAGGGCGGCCAGGAAGGCGGCGGGCTCGAAGCACTTCATCCACGCCGAGGCGTACACCAGCAGCGCGAAGCTGGCAGCGTGCGACTCGGGAAAGCCGTAGCTGCCGAAGCCTTCGATCTGCTGACACAGGCGTTGGGCAAAGTCGGCGTCGTAGCCGTTTTTCGCCAGCCCGGCGAGGAGCTGTTCGCGATAGCGCTCGAGTTCGCCCTTGCGCCGCCAGGCGCCCATCGCTCGGCGCAGCTGGTCAGCCTCGCCGCCGGTGAAGCCGGCGGCCACCACCGCCAGCTGCATCACCTGTTCCTGGAAGATCGGCACCCCGAGCGTGCGCGCCAGTACGCCGCGGATCTCCGGGCGCAGCCCGTCCATGGGGTCCTCGCCGCGCGCGTCGCGTTCGCGCGCGTGCAGGTAGGGATGGACCATGCCGCCCTGGATCGGGCCGGGGCGCACGATGGCGACCTCCACCACCAGGTCGTAGAAGCGGCGTGGCCTCAAGCGCGGCAGCATGGTCATCTGCGCGCGCGACTCGACCTGGAACACGCCGATCGAGTCGGCGCGCGACAGCATCGCGTACACCGCGGGCTGCTCGCGCGGGATGCTCGCCAGCGTCAGTGCCTGCCCGCGCCAGGCCGACACCAGGGCCAGGCCGCGGCGCAGTGCGGACAGCATGCCGAGCGCGAGCACGTCGATCTTCATCAGGCCGACGGCGTCGAGGTCGTCCTTGTCCCACTGGATCACGGTGCGTTCTGGCATGGCGGCATTCTCGACCGGCACCAGTTCGTCGAGCCGGCCGCGGGCGATGACGAAACCGCCGACATGCTGCGACAGATGGCGCGGAAAGCCGATGAGTTCCTCGGTGAGTGCGACCAGGCGCCGGGTGACCGGACTGGTGGGGTCGAAGCCCGCTTCCTGCAGGCGCTCGGGCAGGATGCGACGGCCGTCGAACCAGTGGTGCTCGCGCGTAAGGCGCTCGATCTGCGCCTCGTCCAGGCCGAGGGCACGGCCGACGTCGCGCAGGGCGCTGCGCGCCCGGTAGCTGATTACGGTGGCAGCCAGCGCTGCGCGTTCGCGGCCGTACTTGCGGTAGATGTACTGGATGACCTCCTCGCGGCGGTCGTGCTCGAAATCGACGTCGATGTCGGGTGGTTCGTTGCGCTCGCGCGAGATGAAGCGCTCGACCAGCATGATGCCCAATGTCGGATCGACCTCGGTGATGCCCAGTGCCCAGCACACCACCGAATTCGCCGCCGAGCCGCGGCCCTGGCACAGGATGCCCACGCTGCGGGCGAAGCGGACGATGTCATGCACGGTGAGGAAGTAGGGCTCGTAGCCGAGCTCGACGATGAGGGCGAGCTCGTACTCGATCTGCCGGCGCACCTGGGGTGGGGCAGGGTCATCGGCAGCGGCGGGCGGCAGCTCGCCCGCCGCGGGTTCGGCGGCGGCGTGGCCGGCCTGTCCGCGGTAGCGCCAGCACAGCCCGCCTTCCACCAGCCGACGCAGCCAGCTCGCCGGAGTCTCGCCTGCGGGGACGAGCTCGGCCGGGTACTCGTAGCGCAGTTCGTCGAGGCTGAAGCTGCAGCGTGCGGCGACCGCGAGGGTCTCGGCGAGCAGAGCGGGGGGGTAGCGGCGGGCGAGGGTGTCGCGATCGTGCAGGCGCAGCTCCGCATTGGGGGCGAGTGCGAGTCCGGCCTCGGCGACGCTGCAGTGCAGGCGCAGCGCGGTCATCACGTCGGCCAGTGGACGGCGCGCGGCGTCGTGCATGAGTGCGGCGCTGGCGGCGACCGCGGACACCCCGGTGGTGCGAGCGATGCGGCGCAGCAGGGTGATGCGGGCGCGGTCGCGGCCATCGAGCCGCACCGTCACCGTCAGCCAGCTGCGGCCGGGATAGCAGCGCGCCAGCCACGCGGCATCGGCCGCCAGTGCCGTGCTGGCAGCGTCAACGCCGGTGCGGGGCGGAAATGCCGCCGGCGCGACCAGCAGCGCCAGGCAGTCGGTCTGCAGCCCCTCGCGGCAGGCAGCCTCGACCATGTTGCGGGTGAGGTGGTAGCGCCCCTTGTCTGCTGCGCGCCGGGCCTGGGTGATGAGGCGAGACAGCTGGCCATAGCCGGCGCGCGTGGCGGCCAGCAGCACGATGCAGGGGCCGTCGGCAAGTTGAAGCTCGCTGCCGATGATCAGCTGCGGCCGTGCGTCGGCAGGCAGGGCTTGCAGCGCACGGTGGGCACGTACCACGCCCGCGAGCGAGCATTCGTCGGTGAGGGCGATGGCGGTGTAGCCGAAGGCCGCCGCCTGCGCCACGAGCTCCTCGGGGTGCGAGGCGCCGCGCTGGAAGCTGAAATTGCTGAGGCAGTGGAGTTCGGCATGTTGCGGAGTCACAGGTTGACTGTAAAAAAATACAGCTTCAGGCGCAAGCGCGCGCCCTGCACCCAGGGCGTCGTCCGCTGGCAGCCTCGTCTTTGCTGTCGCGGAAACCGGGCGGGCCCGGTACACTCACGCGCTTTGGCCGGCGCTGTCGCAGGCCGAGTCTGCAGATCATTTTCGGGCCGATATGGCCAGCAAGGAGTTTTCGATGCGCTTCGAGATGACCCGCGCCGCACTGTTCGGCGCCCTGGCACTGGCATTTGCGCTGGGCACGCCAGCCCATGCGCAGCAGAAGTCGGTGGCCATCACCGCCATCGTCGAGCATCCGGCGCTCGACGCCGTGCGCGATGGCGTCAAGCAAGGCTTGGCCGAGGCGGGTTTCGAAGAGGGCAAGAACCTCAAGTGGCAGTACCAGAGCGCGCAGGGCAACACCGGCACGGCGGCGCAGATCGCGCGCAAGTTCATCGGTGACCGCGTCGACGTCATCGTCGCCATCGCCACGCCTTCGGCCCAGGCCGTGGCTGCGGCAACGCGCAACATCCCGCTGGTGTATTCCGCAGTGACCGACCCGGTCGCCGCCAAGCTGGTGCCGTCGCTGGCCGCATCGGGCACCAACGTCACGGGCGTGTCCGATGCGCTCGAGCTGGACAAGCAGATCGAGCTGATCAAGCGCGTGACGCCCGAGGCCAAGCGTGTCGGCATGGTCTTCAACCCGGGCGAGGCCAACTCGGTGGTGGTGCTCGAGCGCATGCGCGAACTGCTGCCCAAGTACGGCATGAGCCTGGTCGAGGCCGCCGCGCCGCGTTCGGTTGACGTCGGCTCTGCCGCGCGCAGCCTGATCGGCAAGGTCGATGTGTTCTACACCAGCACCGACAACAACGTGGTGTCGGCCTATGAGGCCCTGGTCAAGGTCGGCATGGATGCCGGCATCCCGCTGGTGGCTGCAGACACCGACAGCGTCAAGCGTGGCGCCGTCGCCGCCTATGGCATGGACTACAAGGCGCTCGGCGTGCAGACCGGCCACATGGTGGCGCGCATCCTCAAGGGCGAGAAGCCGGGCGACATCGCCTCGGAAACCAGCAACAGGCTCGACCTCCATGTGAGCCCGGCCGCCGCCCGTCGCCAGGGCATCACGCTGTCGGAGGCGCTCATCAAGGACGCCGCCCAGGTCGTCGAGTAAGCGGCTGCAAGCCCGGTACGCGACTGCCGCGGTGCAGTCGCCCCGGGTGTTCGCGGCGGGGTTTCCTCGTCGCCCATCCTCAAACGGTTATTTCCCATGTCGCTCTACACCTTGCTCGGGGCACTGGAGATCGGCCTGATCTTCAGCCTGGTCGCGCTGGGCGTGTACATTTCCTTCCGCCTGTTGCGCTTCCCTGACCTTACCGTCGATGGCAGCTTCCCGCTCGGCGGCGCCGTTGCCGCGACCATGATCGCAGCCGGCCAGGACCCCTTTACCGCCACCATTGCCGCCACGCTGGCAGGTGCCGCGGCTGGCATGATCACCGGCTGGCTCAATGTGCGCCTCAAGATCATGGATCTGCTCGCCAGCATCCTGATGATGATCGCGCTCTACTCGATCAACCTGCGCATCATGGGCAAGCCCAATGTGCCCTTGATCATGGAGCCGACGGTATTCAACCTGCTCCAGCCCGAGGCGCTGGTGGACTACGTGTTCCGCCCGCTGCTGCTGGTGCTGATCGTGATCGTCGTGAAGCTGGGGCTCGATGCCTACTTTTCCACCCAGACCGGGCTGGCCATCCGCGCCACCGGTTCCAACGCGCGCATGGCGCGCGCGCAGGGCGTCAACACCGGGCTGGCGGTGCTCGCCGGCATGGCACTGTCGAACGCGCTCGTCGGCCTGGCCGGGGCGCTGTTCGCGCAGACCCAGGGCGGGGCCGACATCTCGATGGGCGTGGGCACCATCGTCATCGGCCTGGCGGCGGTGATCGTGGGCGAGAGCCTGCTGCCTTCGCGCAAGCTTTACCTGGCGACGATCGCGGTCATCGTCGGCGCCATCGTGTATCGCTTCTTCATCGCGGTCGCGCTCAACTCCGACTTCATCGGCCTGCAGGCGCAGGACCTCAACCTCGTCACCGCGTTGCTCGTCACCGTCGCGCTCGTGGTGCCCAGGCTGCGTGCCCACTGGTCCGGCAGGAAGGGAGGCTGACATGCTCAACGTTCAGGATCTGCGCCTGACCTTCAACCCCGGTACGCCGATCGAGACCCAGGCCCTGCGCGGCATGTCGCTCGAGATCCCGACCGGGCAGTTCGTCACCGTCATCGGCTCCAACGGCGCCGGCAAGTCGACCTTCCTCAACGCCGTCTCCGGCGAGCAGAAGGTCGACAGTGGCAGGATCGAGATCGACGGCATCGACATGACCCGGCAGCCGGTGTGGGCGCGGGCGCGCCACGTCGCCCGCGTGTTTCAGGATCCGCTCGCGGGCACCTGCGAGGACCTGACCATCGAGGAGAACATGGCGCTCGCCAGCATGCGCGGCGAGCGTCGCGGCTTCTCGTTTGCCGTCAAGCCGGCGCTGCGCGAGGAGTTTCGCGCTCAGCTCTCGACCCTTGGCCTCGGCCTGGAGAACCGCCTGTCCGATCGCATCGGCCTGCTCTCCGGCGGCCAGCGCCAGGCAGTGAGCCTGCTGATGGCGGCGCTGCGGCCGTCGCGCCTGCTGCTGCTCGACGAGCACACCGCAGCGCTCGATCCGCGCACCGCGGCCTTCGTGCTCGAGCTCACCGTGCGCATCGTCGCCGAGCACAAGCTCACCACGATGATGGTCACGCACTCCATGCGCCAGGCGCTCGACGTCGGCCAGCGCACGGTGATGCTGCATCAGGGCAGGGTAGTGCTCGACGTGGCGGGCGAGGAGCGCGAGGGCCTCGACGTGCATCACCTGCTGGCGATGTTCGAGAAGGTGCGCGGCGAGGAAATCGACGACGACAAGCTGTTGCTGAGCTGAACGCCTGCACGGATGCCGATGCCCGAAAGGCTCGCGACTTGCGTCGCGCCTACGGCACCCCGTGGCGCGTATCGCCCCCGCGTGGGAGCGGCGCGAGCCGCGAGGGGTTGAGGGCGATGGGACTCGGGGCCGGCCGCGAAAGGCTCGCGACTTGCGTCGCGCCTACGGCACCCCGCGGCGCGTATCGCCCCCGCGTGGGCGCGGCGCGAGCCGCGAGGGGTTGAGGGCGATGGGACTCGGGGGCGGCCGCGAAAGGCTCGCGACTTGCGTCGCGCCTACGGCACCCCGCGGCGCGCATCGCCCCCGCGTGGGCGCGGCGCGAGCCGCGAGGGGTTGAAGGCGATGGGGCTTGGGGGCGGCCGCGAACAGCTCGCGACTTGCGTCGCTCCTACGGCACCCCGCGGCGCGTATCGCCCCCGCGTGGGAGCGGCGCGAGCCGCGAGGGGTTGAAGGCGATGGGGCTTGGGGGCGGCCGCGAACAGCTCGCGACTTGCGTCGCTCCTACGGCACCCCGCGGCGCGTATCGCCCCCGCGTGGGAGCGGCGCGAGCCGCGAGGGGTTGAGGGCGATGGGACTCGGGGGCGGCCGCGAACAGCTCGCGACTTGCGTCGCGCCTACGGCACCCCGTGGCGCGTATCGCCCCCGCGTGGGAGCGGCGCGAGCCGCGAGGGGTTGAAGGCGATGGGACTCGGGGCCGGCCGCGAAAGGCTCGCGACTTGCGTCGCGCCTACGGCACCCCGCGGCGCGTATCGCCCCCGCGTGGGAGCGGCGCGAGCCGCGAGGGGTTGAGGGCGATGGGACTCGGGGGCGGCCGCGAACAGCTCGCGACTTGCGTCGCGCCTACGGCACCCCGTGGCGCGTATCGCCCCCGCGTGGGAGCGGCGCGAGCCGCGAGGGGTTGAAGGCGATGGGACTCGGGGCCGGCCGCGAAAGGCTCGCGACTTGCGTCGCGCCTACGGCACCCCGCGGCGCGCATCGCCCCCGCGTGGGCGCGGCGCGAGCCGCGAGGGGTTGAGGGCGATGGGACTCGGGGGCGGCCGCGAACAGCTCGCGACTTGCGTCGCGCCTACGGCACCCCGCGGCGCGTATCGCCCCCGCGTGGGAGCGGCGCGAGCCGCGAGGGGTTGAAGGCGATGGGGCTTGAGGGCGGCCGCGAAAGGCTCGCGACTTGCGTCGCGCCTACGGCACCCCGCGGCGCGCATCGCTCCCGCGTGGGAGCGGCGCGAGCCGCGAGGGGTTGAAGGCGATGGGGCTTGGGGGCGGCCGCGAACAGCTCGCGACTTGCGTCGCGCCTACGGCACCCCGCGGCGCGGCAATCGCTTAGAATCCGCGCTTCGCTCAAGCATCCAGTTTCCTTTTCGCCATGTCCCAAGCCATTGCCTCCCGTCCTGTCCGCACCCGCTTCGCACCCAGCCCGACTGGCTACCTGCACATTGGTGGCGCGCGTACCGCGCTGTTCTCCTGGGCTTTTGCCCGTCGCCATGGCGGAACCTTCGTCCTCCGCATCGAGGACACCGACGTTGCCCGCTCGACGCTGGAGGCGGTGCAGGCCATCCTCGACGGCATGGACTGGCTGGGCCTGGCGCATGACGAAGGTCCGTTCTATCAGATGCAGCGCATGGACCGGTACAAGGAGGTCATCGGCCAGATGCTGGCCGCCGGCACCGCCTACCACTGCTACATGTCGTCCGAGGAACTCGACGCTATCCGCGAGGCGCAGCGCGCCCGCGGCGAGAAGCCGCGCTATGACGGGCGCTGGCGCCCCGAGGCGGGCAAGGCCCTGGCGCAGCCGCCCGAAGGCGTGCAGCCGGTGGTGCGCTTCCGCAATCCGACCGATGGCGTGGTGGCGTGGGACGATCTCGTCAAGGGGCGCATCGAGATCGCCAACGCCGAGATGGACGACTTCATCATCGCGCGTGCCGACGGCACGCCGACCTACAACTTCTGCGTGGTGGTGGACGACTGGGACATGGGCATCACCCATGTCATCCGTGGCGACGACCATGTGAACAACACCCCGCGCCAGATCAACGTGCTGCGCGCGCTCGGCGCCGAGGTGCCGCTCTACGCCCACCTGTCGATGATCCTGGGCGACGATGGCACCAAGCTCTCCAAGCGCCACGGTGCGGTGAGCGTGATGCAGTATGACGACGACGGCTACCTGCCCGAAGCCGTGATCAACTATCTGGCGCGCCTGGGCTGGAGCCATGGTGACGACGAGGTCTTCAGCCGTGATCAGTTCGTCGAATGGTTCGATCTCGACCATATCACCCCCTCGGCGGCGCAGTTCAACACCGAGAAGCTGAACTGGCTCAACGCGCAGTACATCAAGAAGGCGGATGACGGCTTTCTCGCTGCCGAAGTTGCCAACCGCCTCGCTCGTCGCGGTGTCAATCCCGAGACCGGGGTGGCGCTCGAGGCCGTGGTGGCGCTGTACAAGGACCGTGTCGCCAATCTCAACGAACTGGCGGACTCGGCCGAGCTGTTCGTGGCCGATGTTCATCCTGCACCCGAGGTGATCGGGCAGCACCTGACCGACGCTGCGCGTGCTGCGCTGGTCAGCCTGCGTGCCCGCCTTGCCGGCACCGACTGGAACAAGGCTGCGCTGTCGCAGGCGATCAAGGACACGATGGCCGAGCATGGCCTGAAGATGCCGCAGGTGGCCATTCCGCTGCGGGTGGCCGTGCTGGGCGTGCCGCAGACGCCGTCGATCGATGCGGTGCTCGAAGTGCTTGGCCGCGAGCGCGTGCTGGCGCGCCTGGACCGCCATCTGTGACCGAGGCTTTCCGCGGCGGTTGAGCGTCGCGCTTCAGCGCTGCTGGCGGCGGGGGCGAAACTCGCTGCCGACCCAGCGCGCGAACTCGATTCTGGTGCAGCGGCCGGTACGATCCAGGCCGCGTCCGGCGACGACCCGATAGATGACGATGTCTTCGTCCGGGTTTGCCGAGCGGTGCTCGTCGATGATCTGGCGCACGGACCATTGTTGTCCCGGGCGGTCGTTGCAGTAGAAGTGACCGGCCTTCACCTGGGGCAGTCTGCTGTCGGCGCTGGATTGCGCGATTGCGAGCGCGCGGTGGACGACCTGGCGAAGTTCGTCCGTGCCGACGTCCAGCACGACATTGAGCTCGTCCATTGCCTTGCGTACATGTTCGTCGCCGGGCAGTGGGTAGCCGCCACCGCCACGCCCAGGGGGCAGCGGTGCGTAGTGGGTGAGGCTGGCCGGATAGCGCCGCCAGGGGAAGGGATAGTTGAAGAGGATGGCGGTTGCGCCCAGGATCAGGCAGTTCAGGCCGACCGGATAGAGGGCATAGGCAAAGCCGAGGTCGTGGATCGCCGGGCCGCCGACGACCGCAGCCAGTGCGGTCGCACCGCCGGGCGGATGTATGCAGCGTGCCAGGTGCATGACACCGATCGCGCCGCCCACCGCTGCTGCGCCGGCCAGCGTCGGGTCGGGGATGATGAGCTGGCTGAGCACGCCGACCAGTGCCGACAGCATGTTTCCGGCCAGCAGGGGCCAGGGCTGCGCGAACTGGCTGTGCGGCGCGGCGAACACGATCACCGCAGCAGCGCCGAGCGAGGGCACCACGAACACGGCCGCCTCGCTGCCCACCATGCCCTGCGTGAGCGCGACCACGATCGCGATTCCGAGCAGGCCTCCGAGACTTGCCACCCAGGGCTCGCCGCCATGCTGGCTGCTGTGTGGAATGCCTGCGAGCTCGTGCATGCGCTCGCGTATGGCGGTCAGTCTTCGTGTCGATGACATTGCTGCTTGGTGGTGTCGGTGATCGGTTTTTCGCCCGGTTCTACTTCGTCAGGCGTTCGTACAGCTTGACTGCCGTGTCCACGTAGCGCAGCAGGCGGTCGCCCTCGGCCAGCAGCAGGCGCGCGTGGCGGTTCCTGTTCATCCGCGAGGGGTCGGGCGCGAGCGCGGCGCTGAAACGCTCCCACTGCTGCGCGACCTCGTCGAGCTGGGCGATGAGCTCCGGCAGCCGGCGACTGCCTTGGCGCAATTCGTCGAGGTTGGCGTCGAACTCGACGATCGATGCGCTGATCTGGTCGTCGATCTCCTCCTGCGTGTCGACCAGTTCGCGGAACAGGAACAGCTTGCCGATGCGCTGCGACAGCATGCGGTTCCTTCCCGCAACGTTCACATAGCGTGCGTCGGGCGTACCGGCGCACTGCGCAGCCACGCTGGTGAGGTGGTCCGCGACGTTGAGCACTGCTTCGCTGAGGCGGAACAGCTTCAAGCGGTCCTGGGCGGTGGCTGCAGTCGATAACAGGGCTTGGCGATAGGCCGGCCAGGTGCGCAGGACAGCCGCCAGAGGCTCCTCCAACGCCGCTTCCAGTGGCAGTTTGCGCAGACGAGCCAAGGTGCGTTCGAACTCGCCGTCGAACTGGCGCAGGCGGATCCGGGCATCAGCGGGTGCGATCTCCCACACCAGCCGGGCCGAGGCGATGGCCAGCTGCTGCGAAAGGAAGCGAAGGCGACCGCAGAGGTTGATCAGCGCTCCGGGCGGGAGACCGTTACGCATGTCCGTGGCCGTGCGCCGTGTCTTGCGCGCAAAGCTCAGGCGATGGCCGGCGTCACCGAGCCCGGTATCGAGCAAGGCCGCATGCTGGATGTGGAAATTGCGCTTGTCGACCACGAGCACCCCCTGGTCGATCAACTGGCGCAGGCTGCGCGAGAAGGCCTCTGGCGTGAGTCCCACCTGAGATGCGATCACCTTCTTGGTGGCATTCAGCGTGACGGTGCTTTCTCCTGCCAGCCTGCCCGGCTCGCCGGCTTGCTCGAGAAGGTAGTCGAGGATGCGCTGGGCGCCAGTGGTGCTGCGATGATGCCCCCGGCTGTCGGTTTCCGTTGCCGACAGGCGACGCGCGAGCGCTTCGATGATCGATGCGCTCAAGGCCGGTTCGGCGCTGATCATCGGCCGCAGCACGCGCATGTCGATCGCAACGAGAATGCAGCGGCTGCTGCTTTCGCACGAGGAGCGGTAGTGCGTTGCGCTGAAGGTCTCACCGAGGTTGAGCAACTGAGGGCCCTGGACGACTTCGATGGCCCGCCGGCCACCATCCTCGAGTGGCTGGAAGCGCACCACGCTGCCGCTGCACAACAGCCAGGCGTCGCGCACGGGCTCGCCGCTGCGATACAGGCTTGCGTGGCTGGAGAGTTCCACGAGGCGCCCTGCGCGCTCGAGTTCTTCGAGGCGTTGGGGTGACAGTCCAAAAAAGATGGCACAGCGGGACAGGAAGTCCCGTTGTGCCCAAGTACCGCGTCGTAACCGTGTGTTCAAGTGATTCAGGCCTTTTGTCCGTTGTCCGACCGGCGGTGCCGGCACCAGAGGCCGGTCGGACATCGTGCCCTCCGGGTAGCCTCGATATTAATAGACGTCGTGCTGGGTGTTATAGACGTTGAACTTGCCGGTGGGCGTGATCAGGCGCGGGTCGCGGATCACGGCCTTGAGCTTGCGCGTCCGGTCATCGACCACGACGATGGCCGATTCCTGGTCCGCACCGTTCCACACCGAGAACCAGACCTCGTCGCCCGCCTTGTTGTACTCGGGCTGAACGACGCGCTTGGGGCCGGCCTTGATGCCCGACCAGTCGCCGATCGGGATCAGCTCGTAGCCCTTGTCGATGTTGTCGATGTCCCATACCGCAACCGCCTGGCTGATCTTCTCGTCGGGGTTGAGCGTGGTGTCTACCCACAGATTCTTGGAGGTGGGGTGCGTCTTCAGGAACAGTGAGCCGCCGCCCAGGCCCTTGAGCGTGCGCACGACCTTCCAGGCGTTGTCCGGGTGCTTTTCGGGGTCGGTGCCGATCAACGAGATGGTTTCATCGCCGAGGTGGCCGGTCGCCCACACCGGGCCGTACTTGGGATCGAGGAAGTTGGCACCGCGGCCCGGGTGCGGCACCTTGCCCACGTCCACCAGTTTCTCGAGCTTGCCTTCCTTGGTGTCGATGACGGCGATCTTGTCCGAGGCGTTGGCCGCGTCCATGAAGTAGCGATGCGAGGACTCGAAGCCGCCGTCATGGAGGAAGGGCGCGGCCTCGATCATCTTGATGCTCAGGTTCTCGAGGTCGCGATAGTCCACCGAGTACACCATGCCGGTTTCCTTCACATTGACGAAGAACTCCGGGTTGAAGTGCGAGGAGATGATGGCGGCCACGCGCGGTTCGGGGTGGTAGTCCTGGGTGCCGACCACCATGCCGCGGGTCGACACGATCTTGCGCGGTTGCAGGGTGTCGCCGTCCATGATCACGAACTGGGGCGGCCAGTAGGTCCCGGCGATGGCGTACTTGTCCTCCCAGCCCTTGGCCTTGGAGCTCTCGACCGAGCGTGCCTCGAGGCCGACCTTGATCTCGGCGACAGTCTCGGGCTTCTCCATCCACAGGTCGATCAGGTTGATCTTGGCGTCGCGGCCGATCACGAACAGGTAGCGGCCCGACGCCGACATGCGCGAGATATGCACCGCGTATCCGGTCTCGATGATGCTCACGATCTGCTTGCTGTCGCCGTCGATGAGGGCGATCTTGCCGTCATCGCGCAGCGTCACCGAGAACAGGTTCTCGAGCTTGAGGTCGTTCATTTTCTTCGTGGGGCGCTTCTCCACCGGGATCACGACCTTCCACGAGGCTTCCATTTCCTTGAGGCCGAACTCGGGCGGGGCGGGCGGCGTCTGCTGGATGTAGCGTGCCATCAGGTCGACTTCGTCGTCGGTGAGCACGCCCGAAGTGCCCCAGTTGGGCATGCCGCCCGGCGAGCCGTACTTGATGAAGACCTTGAGGTAGTCGAGTCCCTTCTCGAGGGTAAGGTCAGGCGTCAGCGCCTTGCCGGTGGCACCCTTGCGCAGCACGCCGTGGCAGCCGGCGCAGCGTTCGAAGAAGATGCGGCTGGCTTTGTCGAACTCAGGCTCCGACATGCGCGGTGCGAGCGGGTTGATGTCATGGTGCATCGGCACCTCGGCCAAGGGCGAGGCTGCAGCCTGATATTCCTTCATTGCTGCGTCACTATGGCCGGCCGGAGCCTCGGCGAAGGCCGCCTGGCAGGCCAGAGCCAGGGCCGAGATTGCAATGGCGCGAAGATGCTTGGAACTTCCTACGATCATGATGTGCTCACCCCTGTGAAAGTTGCTTCGGTGGCGCACTCTTGCAGGCTGAAAGTTCCCTGCTTTGATCGACATCAATATTTTCGGACCCCTAGTGCTGGCGCGGTTTCTATCGATTTGCGTGCTTGATGATCATCAAGCACGCAAATCGCGGCGACAAAAAAGCCCCGGCAGGCCGGGGCTTGAAGCGGGGCGCTGGTACGCCTGGTCAGGCTGCCTTGCGGGTGCGTGACGCGGTGCTTGTGGCGGGCACGATGACCTCCAGCGGGTTGACCTTGCTCAGCTTGCCGGCCTCCTCGAACATCGACTGCATGGTTCGTTGCAGGTCTGCAAACTGGCGGGAACCCACTTCGACGACCTCGCTTTGCGTCTGCACGCAAAGCTTACTCACGTCACGCAAATAGCTGGTGAGGTGCTCGAAGCCCTTGCTCTGGGTGGCGCCCTGTGTCGCGAGTGCGCTGCGCAGGTCGCCCGATTCGAGCTGTGCGCCACTGTTCGAAGCCAGCTCGCACAAGGTGCGTGCGGTGTCGAGGTTGAGTGCGAGCAGTTTCTCCGCGGCGGAGAGGGTGATCTGTGCGTAGGCCTCGAGGTGTTCGATGCTGGCTTGGGCGTTTGCCGAGAATTTCTCGACGTTGGGTTGGTGGATCATGAAGGCCTCCGGACGGTCGTTGCAGGAAAGTGCTTGTTCTGGCAATGCTATATGAATGCGCGTTGCGCACCCATACCCGCTTCGCGCTGTTCTGCATACCGTGAACCCGGTAGCCATCGGCCAGGGACGGACGCCGGCAAGGTCAGGGCAGGCGAGAGAGCTCGCCTGCGGTGCTTGGGCTGATGCCGTTGGTGATCGCGTAACGTGTGAGTTCGGCGACATTGTGCAGGTCGAGCTTGCGCATGATGTTGCGCCTGTGCACCTCGACGGTGGACGGGGCGACATGCAGGCGTTCGGCAATGCGCGGTGAGGTGTAGCCCTCGGCAATGAGCTGGAGCACCTGGCGTTCGCGCGCGGTGAGGCGGGGCAGCGCGGTCTCGAGGCTGTCGCGGTCTCGCAGGGCGCCTGCAACTGCCCCAGCCACATCGGGGCAGATGTAGCTACGGCCCTGCTGCACCGTGCGGATCGCACGCAGCAACTCGTCGCCAGCCTCTGCCTTGGTGATGTAGCCGCTGGCGCCGGCGTTGAGCAGGTCCATGACGAACTGGCGGTCGGCGAAGGCCGAGAGGCCGATGACACGAACGCCGGGGTGGCTGGCACACAGCCTGCGGGTTGCCTCGATGCCGTTCATGCCCGGCATGGCGACGTCCATGCATACGAGATCCACCGCTTGGCGGGCGACGACAGCGAGGACTTCGTCGCCACTCGCCGCTTCGGCGACGACCTCCAGGCCGTTGTCACGGGCAAGCAGGGCACGCAGGGCGTGGCGGAACATCTGGTGGTCATCGGCAAGCACGATACGAAGCTTCATGATGGTCGCTCCGTCAACAAGTCAGGTGCGGGATGGAAACCTGTATGGCAGTGCCTTCTCCAGGCTTGGTCATCAGAACGAACTGGCCGCCTGCCAGCTCCACGCGTTCGCGCATCGTGATCAGCCCAAGTCCGGGCGTGCTGCCCGGTTGTCCGAGCAGGGCAAGCTCGAAGCCTACGCCGTCGTCCACGATGGACAGGCGCGTGCGCGTCGGCTCGCGCTCGAGCCCGATACGAACCTGCCCGGCGCATGCGTGCTTGGCACAGTTTGTCAAAGCCTCCTTCACCAGCCTGAACAGCAGGGTCTGGGCCTCGGCGGCGAGTCCGGGCGCTTCGGCACCGGCCGTTGTCAACACCACATCGAGCCGTGTGCGTTTTCTGAACGCTTCGACATATTCCCGCAGCGCAGGTTCGAGACCTGCGTAATCGAGTGTGGCCGGACGCAGGTCGGTGCAGATCTCGCGGATGCCTGCGGTGGTGTCCGCCAGCAGTGCGTCGACGTCCTCCAGCAGCGTTCCGCACGCTGCGCGCACTTGTGTGGGCAGGCTGTCGGCGAGGTTGGCGAACAGGATGCGCAGCGCGGCGAGGTTCGGACTGGCGCGGTCGTGGAGCGCGCTTGCAAGCTGGCGGCGTTCGCGTTCCTCGATCTCGATCATGTGGCGGGACAGTTCGGCCACGCGGGCGAGCTGGCGGATACGCTCGGCCTCGAGGCGTTTGCGCGTGGTGATGTCCTGTACCGTGCCGTAGAGTCTCACGACGCGACCGCTTGCGTCCTTGTGCGGCTCGATGACGGTGAAGTGGTGACGCTGCTTGCCCGAGGGCAGCAGCACCTCTTGCTCCAGCGAACAACGATCGCCGGTGTCGATTGCGTGCCAGAAGAGGTCGCGGGTGCGATCGAGCGAGCTCGGTGTGTAGTAGGACAAGACCTCGTTGATGTCCGGTTCGCCCAGGTGCTGAGGGCGCTCGAGCATGCGGAAGAGCTCGCGCGACCAGGTCATCCTTCCGCTGTCGCGGTCGAGTGTCCAGTCGCCGACCTGGGCAAGGCGTTGCGTCGTTGCCAGCCGCCATCCGGTCAGCTCGAGCGCGGCCCGCAACTCGGCGATGTTGCGGCCGCTCATTCGGCCGTACGCCCCGGGCGCGGCGGACGTAGCAGGAAGCGGCCCGGATCGAGTGCCTCCCAAAGGTCGCGCTCGAGCGGCAGTGGTTCGGCGCACAGCGCACTGGCGAGGCTCTCGGCCGCCAATGTCGTCCACACCAGGCCGCGTGCGCCGTAGCCTGACAGCACATGCAGTCCCGCCTGGCGTGCCAGACCTGCGAGTTCGGCCCGTGGCGCGGCTGTCCCGTCCGCAGGGAGGGCGCCGATCATCGGTAGGCGGTCGGGGGAGGCCGGGCGGAAACCCACACGGCCGCGCAGCGCAGTTGCGTCGAGGCCATGGGTGAAGCCAGGCAGCATGGCTTCGAGCTTGCCGAGGTTGTCGGCATGGTCGCGGGCGCGAAGCGCAGGCTCGCTGTCATCGACGTCGAAGGTCGCACCCGCGCAGCGCAGTCCGTCGATCTCCGGACTTACGTAGCCGCCGCGGCACACCACGACGCGCGGCGGGCTGGCACTGGCAGCAGGCAGCAGGGACACCTGTCCGCGGGCACTGACCACCGGGAGCCGCATGCCGGTGTCCAGTTCGAGTACGCCGACGCCGGCCGCAAGGATGACCACCGGCGCCGCCGCAATCAGCCGGTGCTGGTCGTCGTAGGCGTGCCATAGCCCGCCCTGGCGCTCGAGCTGAGTCAGCTTGCGGCCGAAGTGCGTGTGCAGGCTTTGCCCGCTTGCGGCCAGGTTGGCCGCGCACAGGCTGGGCGGCTGCACCCAGCCGCTGCCAGCGAACCACCATCCGCCCGCGGCGACGGTGCAGCCGGCGATGCGTGCGGCAGCGTCCGCGTCGACGTGGCTCAGATGCGAGGCGGGCAGGCCCAGGCGTTCGACCACCGCCTGCATCTTGGCTGCTTGCGCGCCGTCGCGTGCAAGGTGGAGCACGCCGCAGGCGTCCGCCTGCACGGCGAGGCCGCGCGCGCGCAGGCGCGCGATGTGCGCCCAGCCATGCAGCGTGCCGGCGCGTGTGAGCCGGCTCATGCGGTTGTCGTCCAGGCTGGGTAGCGGGCGCAGCACGCCTGCAAGGTTGCCGGAGGCGCCGTTTGCGGGGCCTGCTGCCTGGTCGATCAGTTCGATCGTCCAGCCCCGTGCGGCGAGGCGTTCGGCCATGCTGCACCCAGCCAGCCCCGCGCCCACGATGAGCGCATGTCCGCGTGCTGGCAGTGCCTGTTCGTCCGTCTGCGAGCGCGTCTCGCTGTTGGCGAGGATGCCGCACAGCATCTGGCGCTTGCCGCCGAAGCCTGCAGCCTTGCGGACCTCGAAGCCGGCGCGGCGCAAGCCTTCGCGGACTTCGCCCGCCACCGACCACGTGGCAAGCGTGGCGCCCGGTGCGGCCAGGCGGGCAAGCAGGTGAAAGATGCGCGCTGACCAGAGCTCAGGGTTGCGTGCGGGCGAGAAACCGTCGAGATAGAAGGCGTCTGCACGGGCTAGCAGCTGGGCCAGGCCCTCGCGTGCATCGCCGAAGTAAAGCGTCAGCGTCACCTGGTCGTTGTCCAGGTGCAGGCGGTGCAGGCCCTGCGTCAGTGCGGGCCATTGCGCGCGCAAGGCGTCCGCTTGTGCGGCAAGTTGTGGCCAGCGCGCATGCACGCGGGCAAGGTCTTCGGTGCTGAAGGGGTGCAGTTCGCAGGAGACGAAGTGCAAGCGTTTGCAACGCTGCGGGTCGGCTCGCCATGCGGCCCAGGTGGCGAGAAAGTTGAGTCCGAGTCCGAAGCCGGTCTCGAGGATGACGAAGTGTTCGCGGCCCTGCCAGCGTTCGGGCAGGGCGTTGCCGGCCAGGAACACGTGCTGCGCCTGGCCGAGCGCGCCATCGGCCGAGTGGTAGATGTCGTCGAAGGTGCTGGAGTAGGGAACGCCGTCGGCGCTGTGCTCGAGGCGGGCGGGGATGATCGGCATTGTGCGGCGGCGAGGTGTTCCGGCGCAGGGCCGGCGCCAAGGTGGTGTTTGAAAGCGTGTAATGGTAGCTTGCGCGCCGTTCAATTTCGATTCGCCCTGGTAACGCCATGTCCGCACTCAAAGCGCTCGTCGAATCTTCCCGATTCCAGAAATTCATCATCGCGGTGATCGTCATCAATGCGATCACACTCGGCCTGGAGACCTCGCCCACCGTGATGGCAGCGGCCGGTAGTGCGCTGGTCGTGCTGGACCGTGTCGCGCTCGCCATCTTCGTGCTCGAGATCGTGCTCAAGCTGGTCGTGTATCGGCACAATTTCTTCCGCAGCGGCTGGAACGTTTTCGATTTCCTGATCGTGGGCGTCACGCTGCTGCCGGTGGGCGAGGGCGTGTCGGTGCTGCGTGCGCTGCGCATCCTGCGCGCGCTGCGCCTGATCTCGGTGGTGCCGTCGATGCGCAAGGTGGTCAATGCGCTGCTGCGCGCGATCCCTGGCATGAGTTCCGTGCTGACGCTGCTGCTGCTGGTGTTCTACGTGGCCGCGGTGATGGCGACCAAGCTCTTTGCAACCGACTTTCCGGAGTGGTTCGGCAGCATCGGTGCGTCCTTCTACACCCTGTTCCAGGTGATGACGCTGGAGTCATGGTCGATGGGGATCGTGCGCCCGGTGATGGAGGTGCATCCGCTTGCATGGCTGTTCTTCGTCGTCTTCATCCTGACCACCACTTTCGCGGTCCTCAACCTGTTCATTGCCATCGTTGTGGACGCGATGAATACCAGCGATCATGCCGAGCAGGAGGAGACCCGCGAACTGGTGGTAACCGAGCATGAGCTGGTGATGGCGGAGCTGAAGGCCTTGCGCACGGAGCTTGCCGAGTTGCGCGCCGAGCGCGGCGGTGCTGCTCCGGCAAGCGGCGATCAGGCGCTGGCGAGCCGCCTGTAGGCGCGCAGGCGCACTTCGGCGCCAAGCGCGAGTCGCGTGAGCGCCGCTGCGCGTTCGCGCCCGGCGGGGCTGGTGCGGTAGAGGTGCGGAGTCATTGTCAGCAAGTCGGCGATGAGTGCAGCGCCTTCGAGCTCGAAGTCGAAGGCCAGGCGGCGTTGCTCGATCAGCTCGAAGCCTGCAGGTGGCGCATCGTCGAGCATGCGCTCGGGCTTGATACTCGGGTAGATGATCTCGCGCAGCGCGAGCAGGTGGCTCGGGCCGGTGTCGAGTTGCAGCAGTATGCCGCCGGGCCTGAGAACGCGCGCGAACTCGGCATGCACCGGGAAGCCGAAAAGGCACAGCACGGCATCGAGCGTGCCGGGCAGGATCGGCAACCGGGCATTGCTGCCCACGATCCAGCACGTGTGGGGATCCCGCCGCGCGGCGGCCAGCACTGCCCATTTCGAGATGTCGAGGCCGACGAGACTCAGGTTGTGGGCCTCGCCGACGGATTCCGCTACGCAGCGTAGGTAGTAGCCCTCGCCACAGCCCGCGTCCAGGCAGGCAAGCTCGTCGGTGTGCGCAGCGCCAAGCTCGATCAGTGCGGCGGCGACTGCATCGGCGATGGGACGGTAGTGGCCGGCCTCGAGGAATCGCCGCCGTGCAGCGACCATCTCCTTGCTGTCGCCGGGGTCCTTCGAGCGCTTGTGTTGCACCGGCAGCAGGTTGATGTAGCCCTGGCTTGCGATGTCGAAGCTGTGGCCCGCCTCGCAACGCCAGCAAGCGCCCCCGTGCTGCAGCGGTTCGCCATCAAGTGGGCAGGCGAGCGCAGTGAAGGGCGCGCGGGCGAAGCTCACATCAGTGCCCCCAGAAAAGCACCAGCAGCAAGCCGCCCAGCGCGAGCCGATAGATCACGAAGGGCAACATGCCGATGCGGTCGAGCAACTTCAGAAAGACGTGGATGCACAGGTAGGCACTGATTGCCGACAGCACCACCCCCCAGGCCATTGCCGACCAGTCCACGGCATGTTCTTCCCGGACAAGGTCGAGCGCACTCAGGCCACCGGCGAGGACGATCACCGGAATCGACAGCAGGAAGGAGAAGCGCGCAGCCCCCGAGCGTGACAGTCCGAGCAGAAGCCCAGCGGTCATCGTGACCCCTGAGCGCGAGGTACCGGGGATGAGCGCCAGGGCCTGTGCGCAGCCGATGAGCAGGATGTCGCGGCGGGAAAGCGCATGTTCGCTGCGAGGCTGGGCGACCTTGCGGCCATGCAGGTCGGCGACCCAGAGCAGCAGGCCGAAGCCGATCGTGGTCCACGCGATGACCAGCGGTGAGCGCAGCGCCTGCTCGATGAAGCCCTTGAACAGCAGTCCGGCGAGTCCGACCGGGATGGTGCCGAGGATGACTGCCCAAGCCAGGCGGCTGTCGCCGACGCGCTGCCTGCGGACGAGCGATGCAGCCCAATCCTTCGTCATGGCGGTGATTTCGTCGCGGAAGTACCACACCACCGCAACCAGAGTGCCCAGGTGCACGGCGACGTCGAAGGCAAGACCCTGGTCGTCCCAGCCAGCGAGCCTTGGGAACAGGATCAGGTGCGCCGAACTGGAGATGGGCAGGAATTCAGTGAGGCCCTGGAGGATTGCAAGGATGACGATCTGGATGAAATCCATCGGGGGCCCTTACCGGTGGTGTGTACGGGAGTGCGGCGCTCACGGCAAGGTGCCGTGGCGCCTGCACGCGATCGGGCGTGATGCGTGCTCAGTCGCTCATTCCATGCGCATTTGCGGGAAGAGGATGACGTCGCGGATTGACGGCGAGTCGGTGAGCAACATCACCAGGCGGTCGATGCCGATGCCGCAGCCGCCGGTCGGGGGCAAGCCGTACTCGAGCGCGCGGATGTAGTCGGCGTCGAAATACATGGCTTCCTCGTCGCCGGCCTCCTTGGCCTCGACCTGCGCACGGAAGCGCGCGGCCTGGTCCTCGGGGTCGTTGAGCTCGGAGAAGCCGTTGGCGATCTCGCGGCCGACGATGAAGAGCTCGAAGCGCTCGGTGATCTCGGGGTCGGTGTCGGAGGCGCGTGCCAGCGGCGAAACCTCGACCGGGTAGTCGATGATGAAGGTCGGCTCCCACAGTTCGGCTTCGGCGCAGGCTTCGAAAAGCTGCAGCTGCAGGCTGCCCAGGCCGCCCGGCTTCACCTTTTCGCCGAAGTCCTTGATCTTCTGCTTGAGCCACGCCGCGTCCGCCAGCTGCTCCAGCGTGAAGCCCGGGTGGTACTTGCGAATCGCCTCGACGATGGTGAGGCGGTGGAAGGGCTTGGAGAGGTCGAGCTCACGCCCCTGGTACACGAAGGATTCGGTGCCCAGCGCCTCGCGTGCGGCGTGGCGGATCAGGCCTTCGGTGAAGTCCATCAGCGTCTTGTAGTTCGCGTACGCCTCGTAGAACTCCATCATGGTGAATTCGGGGTTGTGGCGCGGGCTGAGGCCTTCGTTGCGGAAGTTGCGGTTGACCTCGAACACCTTCTCGAAGCCGCCCACCACCAGGCGCTTGAGGTAGAGCTCGGGCGCGATGCGCAGGAACAGCTCCATGTCGAGCGCATTGTGGTGGGTGGTGAAGGGCTTGGCTGCGGCGCCACCCGGGATCGGGTGCATCATCGGCGTCTCGACCTCGAGGAAGCCGTGGCCTGTCATGTAGTTGCGGATCGACTGCACCATGCGGCTGCGCGCCACGAAGGTGAAGCGCGACTGCTCGCTCATGATGAGGTCGACATAGCGTTGGCGGTACTTCTGCTCGACGTCGGTAAGGCCGTGGAACTTGTCCGGCAGCGGACGCAGGCTCTTGGTGAGCAGGCGGATCTCGCTGGCCTTGACCGACAGTTCGCCGGTCTTGGTCTTGAACACCGTGCCGACGCAGCCGACGATGTCGCCGATGTCCCAGGTCTTGAACTGTGCATACACGTCCTCGCCCACGCCGTCGCGCTGCACGTAGAGCTGGATGCGGCCCGACAGGTCCTGGATGGTGACGAAGCTCGCCTTGCCCATCACGCGCTTCAACATGATGCGGCCGGCCACCTTGACCTCGACCGGCATGGCTTCCAGCGCCTCGGCGTCTTTCTCGCCATACAGCTCGTCGAGCTTGCCGGCGGTGTTCTCGCGTGAGAAGTCGTTGGGGAAGGCACGGCCGCTCTGGCGCCAGGCAGCGAGTTTCTCGCGACGCTCGGCGATCAGGTGGTTTTCGTCCTGCGGCGGGGTGTTCGTCTGGTCGGACATGGTGTGGATTCGGGTCGGATGGAAATTCGTGGGCGCCGGCGCGGTGCCAGCGGCAAAGGCGTGATTGTCGCAGGCGGAGGGGGGGCAGGGCAATTGCGGCAGGGCAGCGTTGCCATCCCCTTCTGCCAGAGGGAGGGGGCAGCCGCGGGGTGACGGTGGCGCGGCAACGGGGCGTGCATTGTTTCTCGGAAATATTTCGCGAACCGCCCTAAAGTGCGTGCTCTGCACTCCGATAGTGGTATCACCGATCCTATTCGTCCCAGGAACCAGGAAATGAGCAGTTTCCGCGAGCTATACGAATCCGTCGAAAAGACGTTCTGGAACTCTCTGACCAAGAAGCTCAGCAGCTTCCTGTTGCTGCCGCTGCTGAACCTCTGCTACCTCGTCCTGTTCTGGTGGCAGTCGGCCGAGATCGAGCGTCTCATTGCACGAGGGCCCGAGGCAGCGGCCGGCATTACGGCGATGCTGGACAAGGGCTTCGTCATTGCGGTCTTCCTGAGCGCCCTTGCACTGGTGATGACGGTCGGACACATCCTCTACATGCGCCACCTGATCGTGCGTCCGGTGCGCGCCATCTGTGGCGTGTTCGAAGAGATCGCGCGCGGCGAAGGTGACTTCTCGCGCAACCTGCCGGTGAGCAGTCATGACGAACTCCGCGACCTGGCCCTCGGTTACAACCGCTTTGCCGACCGCATGCGCGAGATCATCGGCGAAGTGCGGAACATGAGCGTCAAGATTGCGCGCGAGGCCGTGCAGGTCAAGCTGCGCATCGAGGAGTCGGCCGCAGGCGCGCGCGAGCAGGAGCGCATGACCACTCAGGTTTTCGAAACCAGCACCGCCTCCACCGCGGCGATTGATGACGTCTCCCACAGTGCGCACCAGATCACCGACTCGACCAACGCCAACCTTGCCATTGCGCGTGACTCGCTGGTCGAGATGCAGGAGATTGCGGGCAAGATCAACACCGTCAGCGACAAGGTGCTCAGGTTCAACACCACGGTGGACGACCTGTCCACGCGTTCGGAGAGTGTCAAGCAGATCGCCGTGCTGATTCGCGAGATCGCAGACCAGACCAATCTGCTGGCGCTCAATGCCGCGATCGAGGCAGCGCGTGCCGGCGAGGCGGGGCGTGGCTTTGCCGTGGTCGCGGATGAGGTGCGCAAGCTGGCCGAGCGCGTCAACAAGGCCACCGAGGAGATCGTGGGCAACATCAATGGCATGCTGGGCCTGGTGGCGAACACCCGCAGCGAGAACGAGATCATCAATGTCGACGTGCAGGATACGCGGACGGTGGTCGAGCGCTCTGCGCGTCAGTTCGAGCACATGGTCGGCGAGTTCGAAGCCACGGGACAGCAGCTGAGCCAGATCGCCAGCGCGATGGAGTCGTTGAGCAGCACCAATGCCCGCGTGCACGAGAGTGTCACCGCCATCAACCAGCTGTCGGCCAAGGTTGGCGAGCAGATGCAGGACAGCGAGCAGCGAACGGTCGGGCTGACCAAGGCGACCGAGGCGGTACAGGAACTGGTGTCGCGCTTCAAGATCGGCCGCGGGACCTTTGACCAGGTGGTCGACCAGACCCGCATCTTCCGCGACCGCATCCAGGAACAGCTCGAGCAGATGGCGGCCAACCACGTCGATGTCTTCGATCGTCGCTATACGCCGATGGCCGGCACCAACCCGCCCAAGTTCAAGGTGAGCTGGGGCGAGGAGTTCACCCGCCGCTGCCAGGCCATCCTCGACGGCAGCCTCAATGCCGCGCAAGGCGCAGCGTTTGCCGTGGCGGTCAATACCGACAGCTACCTGTCGACCCACAACAGCAAGTTTTCCAAGCCGTTGACCGGCAATTACGAGGCTGATCTGGTCGGCAACCGTACCTGCCGCAAGTTCGACCGCCCACCCGAGCTGCGCGCGGCGCGCAATACCGAGTCGATGTTGTTGCAGACCTATCTGCGTGACACCGGCGAGGTGCTGTGCGACATCGCCATGCCGATCATGGTGGGTGGCCGGCACTGGGGCAATGTGCGGGTCGGTGTGCCTGCCGAATCCCTCATCGCCGACTGAACTGAATACCCGCATGGGGCATGCCGGCAGCAAGACGGCTTGCCCTGTGGGACTGCGGCGGCGTATAGTCCGCCCCGTATCGAACGGGAGCGCCTGGATGAGTCCTCATCCGGGTGTGAAACGGGAAGTCCGGTGAAGCGAGGCCATAGGCCCGCCATTCCGGCGCAGCCCCCGCTGCTGTAAGCCTGACGGTGCCATCAATCAATGCCACTGGAGCACACTGCTCCGGGAAGGCGATGGCAACCGGACGAAGGTGAGCCAGAAGACCGACCCGCTCGATCAGACAGGTAAGTGCCCCGGGGTGCGGGCAAATGCCGACTGCTTGAGCGGATCCATGATCCGCCCGCGTCCTGCCCGATCCGAGTCTCTGCGGTATCGCACGCGTTCATGCTGTCGCCATTGTTCCGCCCTCCGCTTACACCTTGGAAGACTTGGAGCGCGGAACGATGGATGAGAACAGGAAGCACAGCCACAATGAACGCATGCAGCGCAAGAAGGAGGTGGTCGATGCGGCCATCGAGCGCGCGCAGGAAGAACGCGGCATCGTCATCCTGATCACCGGCAACGGCAAGGGCAAGACGACCTCCGCCTTCGGCACCCTCTATCGTGCACTCGGCCATGGCCAGCAAGCGGGCGTGGTGCAGTTCATCAAGGGCACCCATGCTACCGGCGAGGTGGCCTTCCTGCAGCGCAACCCGGGCGCCTGCGCCGTGCGCTACCACGCGATGGCCACCGGCTTCACCTGGAACACGCAGAACTGGGACGCCGACAAGCGCGCCGCCGACGAAGCCTGGGCGCAGGCCGTCGCCATGCTCGCCGACCCGGCGCTGAGCCTCGTCGTGCTCGACGAGCTCACCTACATGCTCAAGTACAACTACCTCGACACCGAACAGGTGCTCGCCGCGGTGCGCGCGCGCCCGCCGAAGCAGACCGTGATCATTACCGGTCGCGCAGCCAAGCCCGAACTCGTCGACCTGGCCGACACGGTCAGCGAGATCGCCGACCGCAAGCACGCCTTCAAGGCCGGGGTGAAGGCCCAGGCCGGCATCGACTTCTGAGCGCCTGGCGCTTGCCTGCCGCACACATCCTGCGATCACACCCTCGCGCCCCCGGAGCATCCCGATGAGCATTCGCCCCAAGATCCCCGCCACCATCGTCACTGGCTTCCTCGGCAGCGGCAAGACGACCCTGCTGCGCCACATCCTCGCCCATGCGGGCGGGCGGCGAATCGCCGTCATCGTCAACGAGTTCGGTGAACTCGGCATCGACGGTGAGATCCTGCGCGGCTGCGGCATCGGCTGCGAGGATGAGGGAGGCGAGCGTGCTGGCCAGCTCTATGAGCTGGCCAACGGTTGCCTGTGCTGCACCGTTCAGGAGGAGTTCTACCCGGTGATGCGCGAGCTCATCGCACGCCGCGACGACATCGACCACATCCTCATCGAGACCTCCGGCCTCGCCCTGCCCAAGCCGCTGGTGCAGGCCTTCAACTGGCCCGAGATCCGCAACGCCTGCACTGTGGACGCGGTGATCACCGTGGTGGACGTGCCCGCCGCCGCGGCCGGCCAGTTCGCGGCCAACCCGCAGGCGGTGGACGCGCAGCGCCGAGCCGACCCCAACCTCGACCACGAGTCGCCGCTGCACGAGCTTTTCGAGGACCAGCTGTCGGCAGCCGATCTGGTGATCCTGTCCAAGACCGATCTTGCCGACGAGACGGCACGCGCTACCGTCGAGGCCCTGGTACGCGAGGAACTGCCGCCTGCAGTGAAGGTGGTCGCGAGCGAGCACGGGCGTATCGACCTCGACCTCGTCCTTGGCCTGGGCGCTGCCGCCGAGGACAACATCCACCTGCGTGCGAGCCACCACGACCATGAAGAGGGCGACGCCCACGACCATGACCACGACGCCTTCCAGTCGGTCTCGGTCGAGCTGCCCGCGGTCGATCGCGAGCGCCTGCTTGCCATCCTCCATGATCTGGTTCAGGCCCACACCATCTATCGCATCAAGGGCTTCGTGGCCCTGCCGGGCAAGCCGATGCGCCTGGTCGTGCATGGCGTCGGCCGGCGCTTCGACAGCTACTTCGACCGGCGCTGGCTGGCGGACGAGACGCCGCGTACCCGCCTGGTGCTGATCGGCGAGGACCTCGACGCCAGCGCTCTGGCGGCTGCGCTCGCCGTTGCCGAAGCGGTCGAGACCGCCTGACATGCACCTGCTGGCGGCACAGGCCGGAGGCTTCGTGGAGGACGACTCGGTGGTCACGCGCATCGCGCAGGACCCGGCTGACATCGTCATCCTCAGCGCTGCCGACACAACCCTGGCCCTGCTCGCCGCGGCCTGCCCCGGGGAGGGGTTCCCGAGCGTGCGCCTGGCCAACCTCCTGCATCTGCGTCAGCCTGCGTCGGTGGACCTCTACCTCGACGAGGTGCTGCAGCATGCGCGGGTGGTCGTCATCGACCATCTCGGCGGTGAGAGCTACTGGCCCTACGGCACCGAGCAGGTTGGCCAGGTGTGCCGGGCACATGGCATCGCGCTGGTGATGTTCTCGGGCGACGCGACCGAGGACACCAACCTGCTCATGAAGGGCAGTGTCGACGTCGAGCTTGCACGCACGCTATGGCGCTACCTGCGCGAGGGCGGGCCGGCGAATGCGCGCAATTTCTATCGTTTCATCGGTGCGCAGTTCTTTGGCCTGGATGATGTGCCCGAACCGCCGCGCCCCTTGCCCGCGGTGGCGGTCTTCCATCCTGCGCACGATTTCGGAGAGCTCGCGCACTGGCAGGCCGACTGGGAGAACGGTGCACCCTGCGTGCCCGTGCTGTTCTACCGTGCCCATCTGCAGGCCGGCAACACCGCCGCCTTCGCCGCCTTGTGCGCCGCCTTGCAGGCGCGCGGCATGAATCCGCTGCCGCTCGCCGTAACCTCGCTCAAGGATCCGCAGTGCATCGACAGCCTGCGTGCGCTGGCGATCGAGCAGGGCGCAGCGCTCATCCTCAACACCACCGCGTTCTCGCGCGCCGCGCTCGACGAGCCCGGCGACCATGCGCTTGCGGGCGACGTGCCGGTACTGCAATTGGTGCTCTCCGGCGGCAACGAGGCACTATGGCGCGCCGACCCCCACGGGCTGGCGCCGCGCGACATCGCCATGCACATCGCCATGCCCGAGGTCGACGGCCGCATCATCACGCGTGCGGTCAGCTTCAAGGGGCTCGACCACCGCTGCGAGGCGACGCAGAGCGACGTCGTGCAGTACCGCCCCGAGCCCGGGCGCATGGATTTCGTGGCCGAACTGGCGCAGCGCTGGTGCCGGTTGCGCACCCTGGCCAACGCTGACAAGCGCCTTGCCCTCATCCTCGCCAACTACCCGGTGCGCGACGGCCGGCTGGGCAACGGCGTCGGCCTCGATACCCCGGCCTCGGTGCTCGCCATTCTCGATCGCCTGCAGGCCGAGGGCTACGCGGTGTCCGACCGTCCTGCCGACGGCGAGGCGCTGATGGCGCAGCTGCGCGCGGGCATCACCAACGACCCCGACAACTGGACGCTGCGACCGGCGCAGCAGAGCCTGGCGCTGGCCGACTACCTGAGCTTCCTCAAGTGCCTGCCGGCGGCCTGCCGTGAGGCCATCGTCCAGCGCTGGGGGGCGCCCGAAACCGACCCGATGCTGCGTCAAGGGCGCTTCCTGATCGCCGGCCTGCGCTGCGGCCAGGTCTTCGTTGGCATCCAGCCCGCGCGCGGTTACCAGCTCGACCCGATGGCGAGCTACCACGATCCCGACCTCGTGCCGCCGCATCATTACCTTGCCTTCTACCTGTGGCTGCGCGCGCACTGGCGCTGCGATGCCATCGTGCACGTGGGCAAGCACGGCAACCTGGAATGGCTGCCGGGCAAGAGCGTTGCGCTGTCCGAGACGTGCTGGCCGGATCTGGTGTTCGGGCCGATGCCGCACCTGTATCCCTTCATCGTCAATGATCCGGGTGAGGGCACTCAGGCCAAGCGCCGTGCGCAGGCGGTCATCATCGACCACCTGATGCCGCCGCTGACGCGTGCCGAGAGCTACGGCCCGACGCGCGACCTCGAGCGCATGGTCGACGAGTACTACGAGGCGGTCATGCTCGACCGCAGCCGCGCCGACCTGCTGCGCCGCCAGATCCTCGACCACATCCTGCGCCACGACTTGCACCGCGACCTCGGCCTGGCCGCGCCGGCCACGACCGAGGACGAGCAACTGCTGCTCAACCGCACCGACGCCTACCTGTGCGAACTCAAGGAGGCGCAGATCCGCGACGGCCTGCACGTGTTCGGCCAATCGCCCACCGGCCGCCTTCGCCGCGACACGCTGCTCGCCCTGGCACGCCATCCCGCTGGCGACGGGCAGGGCGCGCGCCAGGGGCTGACGCGCGCGCTCGCCGCCGATCTCGAACTCGGTACGGGCTTTGATCCGCTCGATGCCGACTGGGCCGCAGCCTGGGAGGGGCCGCGCCCGGCGGCGCTGGCGCAAGTGGATGCAGGCGCATGGCGCACCACCGGCGATACGCGCGAACGTCTCGAATTGCTGGCCTTGCAGGTGCTCGATCACGGCCTGCCCGCTGCAGACGACATGGCCTGGCCGGCGACGCGTGCCGTGCTTGCGCGCATCGACGCCGAGCTCAAGCCGCGTCTCGATGCCTGCGGCGAGCAGGAGCTGTACCAGCTCATGCGCGGCCTGTGCGGGCGCTTCGTGCCGGCCGGGCCGAGCGGGGCACCGACCCGCGGCCGGCCCGACGTGTTGCCCACCGGGCGAAACTTCTATTCGGTCGATACCCGCGCCGTACCCACCCAGACAAGCTGGACCCTGGGCCTGCGCTCGGCCGAGCGCCTGGTCGAGCGCCATGTGCAGGAGCATGGCGATTTCCCGCGTGCCATCGGGCTGTCGGTGTGGGGCACGGCAACCATGCGCACCGGTGGTGACGACATTGCCCAGGCCTTCGCCCTCATCGGCGTGCGTCCGAAATGGGCCGACGGCAGCCATCGCGTGAGCGACTTCGAGATCCTGCCGATGTCGCTGTTCGACCGCCCGCGCATCGACGTCACGCTGCGCGTGTCGGGCTTCTTCCGCGACGCCTTTGCCAACGTCATCCGCCTGTTCGATGCCGCGGTGCAGGCGGTCGCCGCGCTCGACGAACCCGCCGATGTGAACCCGATCCGCGCCCGCATCCAGGGCGAGGCGAGCGCGCTCGAGGGGCGCGGTTTTGCCTCCGCCGAGGCTCGCCGTCAGGCTGGTCACCGTGTCTTCGGTGCCAAGCCCGGGGCCTATGGTGCGGGACTTCAGGGCCTGATCGAAGGCCGTAACTGGGATAGCGATGCCGACCTGGCCGCCGCCTACCTCACCTGGGGTGGGCACGCCTACGGCCAGGACGACTATGGCACCCCCGCAAGCGACAGCTTTGCGAAGCGGCTGGCCGGAATCGACCTGGTCATGCAGAACCAGGACAACCGCGAGCATGACCTGCTCGATTCCGATGACTACTACCAGTTCCAGGGCGGCATGAGCGCGGCGGTACGCCACCTCTCGGGCAAGCAGCCGGCACTGTACTTCGGCGACCACAGCAACCCCGGCTCGCCGGCGATCCGCTCGCTTGCCGAGGAGATCAGCCGCGTCGTGCGCAGTCGCGCGACCAACCCGAAGTGGATCGAGGGCGTGATGCGCCACGGCTACAAGGGCGCGTTCGAGATGGCGGCGACGGTGGACTTTCTGTTTGCCTTCGATGCCACCGCGCGTGTCGTCCGCGACGACCAGTACGCCCGTGTCACCGACGCCTATCTGGAGGATGCCGCTGCCCGCGACTTCCTCCAGCGCCACAACCCCGAGGCGCTCGCCGGCATCTGCGAGCGCCTGCTCGAAGCCATGGACCGAGGCCTGTGGCAGTCGCCCGGCGACTACCGTGGGCGTGTCGAGCAGCACTTGCTCGCTGCCGAACAGCGTGTGGAGGAACGATGAGCCCTGGTGCCAGCGTCGGCCTGCCGCCGGCCTTTCCCTTCGTCGCCCTGCATGGCCAGTCTGCGCTGCAGACGGCCTTGCTGCTGTCTACAGTCGATCCGCTGATCGGCGGCGTGCTGGTGGAGGGGCCGCGCGGCACCGCCAAGTCGACCGCCGCACGCGCGCTGGCAGCCCTGCTGCCGGGCGGGCGCTTCGTCAATCTGCCACTGTCGGCCAGTGAGGAACAGCTGGTGGGTACGCTCGACCTCGAGGCTGCCCTCAAGGCCGGTGACGTACGCTTCCGTCCCGGCCTGCTGGCGCGCGCACACGAGGGCGTGCTCTATGTAGACGAGGTCAATCTGCTCGCCGACGGTTTGGTGGATCTGCTGCTCGACGTGTGCGCGAGCGGCATCAATCACGTCGAGCGCGACGGCATCAGCCACGTGCATCCGGCGCGCATCACGCTCGTTGGCACGATGAACCCGGAGGAGGGCGAGCTGAGGCCGCAACTGCTCGACCGCTTCGGCCTCTTCGTGCGTATCGGCAACGCCCTGGCGCCGGCTGCGCGCGAGGCCATCGTGCGTGCCCGCCTCGCCTTCGACGCCGATCCGGCGGGCTTCGTCGCCAGCCACGACGAAGCCCAGCGCATGCTCGGCGCACGTATCGTCGCGGCGCGTGCCGCGCTGTCGGCCATCGGCTTCGACGACCAGACCCATGCTGCCGTGGCGGCACGCTGCCATGCCGCGGCAGTGGAGGGGGTCCGCGCCGACCTGGTGATGTTGCGTGCGGCCCGCGCCCACGCCGCGCTCGAGGGTCGCACGCGCATCGAGGTCGCCGATGTCGATGCGGTCGCCGAACTGGTGCTCGCCCACCGACGCCAGGACGACGCCGAGCGCGCAGCACAGCCGCCGGCGCCTGCACCGGCCACTGATCAGCCGCCGCCCGCCAGCGGCGAGGACTGGGGGGTGCTGCCTGCGCAGGACGTACCCATTGCTGCAGTCAAGAACGTGAGGCCGCTCAATGCAAAAAAGCCCTGACGCGTCTCGCAGCGCCCGGCAAGGGGGCTGCGGGACGCGCGCCGAACGCGCCGCGGCGTGCACGCGGGTGGCGCGTTGCCGGTGGCCGCATCGACTGGCCGCGCAGCCTTGCCGCCAAGGGGGTCGGCGCGCTCGAGCCTGCCCACCTGCGTCGTCGACCGCGCCCCGTGGGCAGCGCGTGCCTGCACTGCCTGGTGCTCGATTGCTCGGGCTCGATGCTGAAGGGGCGCCGTCTGGCGCTCGCCAAGGGTTTGCTGCTGGCGTGGACCGCTCAGCTCTACCGGCGGCGCGAGTCGCTCGCTGTGATCGGCTTCTCGGGCACTGCGGCGCGCGTGCTGCAGCCGCCGCGCAAGGCGGTCGCCTTCAACACGCGCTGGATCGCGCCCGTCGCCGGCGGCGGTGGCTCACCCGCCGCTTCGGCGGTGGTGCTCGCCGATCGCATGCTCGCCAGGCGTCGGGGCGCACAGGCAGGCGAGACAGTCCATCTCTGGCTGCTGTCGGACGTGCGTTTTGCCAGCCTGCCGCCGCGCCCGCTACATGCCACGCACTGCAGCGTCATCGATTTCGACGAGGGGCCGTTCGCCCTCGGTCGTGCGCGCCAGCTCGCGCAGCTTTGGGGTGCGGAGCATCTGTCCGCATCCGCTTTCGCGTCGGCCCTCGGCTGACGTTTCGTTCCACCACCCGTGCCTGAATCAGGAGAAAACATCATGCATATCGAACCGGGTATCGTCGAGGGCAGCAAGATCCTGCTCAGTTATGGCACCGCTGCGGCGGCCATCGGTTTTGCCGGCAAGCTCGTCGTGGATGCCGTCAAGCGCGACGGGGCAGCGGCAATCATGCTGCGCGCCGTGCTTGCCACCGCCCTGGTCTTCGCCTTCTTCGAGATCCTGCCCACGCAGGAAGTCGGCGTTTCCGAGGTCCACCTCATCCTTGGCTCTACGCTGCTGCTGCTCTTCGGCGCGGCGCCCACGGCGATCGGCCTGGCGCTCGGGCTACTCGCCCAGGGGCTGTTCTTCGCTCCCGACGACCTGCCGCAGTACACGATGAACGTCACCACCTTGCTGGTGCCGCTGTTTGCCATCGCTGCGCTCGCACGCCGCATCATCCCAGCGAACACGCCCTACGTGGACCTGAGCTATGGCCAGGTGTTCAGGCTGTCGCTGGCCTACCAGGGCGGCATCGTCGCCTGGGTGGCGTTCTGGGCGCTCTATGGCCAGGGCGTGGGCGCGGACAACCTGAGCAATGTGTTCAGCTTTGGTGCTGCCTACATGCTGGTGGTCGTGCTCGAGCCGCTCGTTGACCTTGGCGTGCTCGCCGCGGCGAAGGCGCTTCATCAGCTCAAGGGCAGCATGGCTGTCGACAAGCGCCTGTACGAAGGCGCGCGCTGAGCTCGGGCACAGCCTCCGGCGGCGTGACGATTCGGCGCTGGAGGCGTGCCGCCTCTGAACTGGCAGACTGAAGATGACAGATAACGCGACCGCGCTGGCAGGAGCCCGCGTCGGGACGATGGCTGCGCCGCGCGTGCAGGGCTGGTGCCCGGGCGCGCTGCGGCCGATGATGTCGGGCGATGGCCTGGTACTGCGGCTGCGTCCGCGGCTCGCCCGCTTCACCCGCGACCAGATCCTGGGCATCTGCGCGGCAGCTCGCAGGCATGGCGCCGGCCTGGTTGACCTTACCAGCCGCGCCAACCTGCAGGTACGCGGCGTGCCCGAAGCGGCCTGGCCTCAGCTGCTCGACGCCTTCGGCGAGCTCGGCCTGCTCGACGCCGATGCTCGCCTGGAGGGGCGGCGGAACCTGCTGGTGGCGCCCGATTGGGTGGCGGGCGACGACACCGAGCGCCTTGCCATCGAGTTGGCGGGGCGCCTGGATGAACTCCCCGACCTGCCGGCCAAGGTCGGCTTCGTGATCGATGCCGGCGACGCGCCCCGGCTGCTCGGCGACCCGGGCGACTTCCGCATCGAGCGTGGCGAACAGGGTGGCTTGATCCTGCGCGCCGCAGGGAGGGTGCAAGGCGTTGAGGTCACTGCCGATGCGGCGGTTGACGCACTTATCGCCCTCACTAACTGGTTCGCGGCAAGTGGCGGCGCTGCCGCCGGGCGCATGGTACGCCACCGGGCACCCCTGCCAGCCTGGGCCTGCGGAGCGCTGTTGCCTGCTGCTGCGGCAGCCCGCCTTGCCCCGGGCGCGCATCCGCTGGGGTGGGTATGCAGCCTGCCGTTCGGCCAGGCCGATGCGGCTGCGCTGGCCGATGCCGTGGTCGCGAGCGGCGCCAAGGCCGTGCGGATCACGCCTTGGCGGCAGCTGCTGCTCGAGGCGGCCCGGTCCGGTGTTTCTCACAAGCTCGACAGCGCCTGTACCGACAGCGACGCGTTGGCGGCAGCCGGCTGGCAGGTCGAAGCCTGCGCAGGCGCGCCGTATTGCGTGCAGGCGGGCGTCGACACCCGCGCGCTCGCGCTGCGCCTGGCGGCAGCAGCTGCGCAGGGTGGCCTGTCTCTGCCTGCGGCACTGGCGGATGCGCCGCGCCTGATCCACGTCTCCGGCTGCGCCAAGGGGTGCGCACACGCGGGCCCTGCAGCCATCTGCCTGACCGGTCGCGGCACGGCCTTCGATCTTGCCTTCGATGCCCGTCCGGGCGAGCCCGTGCACGCGGCGGGGCTGAGCCCGGCTGCCGTGCTCGAGCGTCTTGGAGTTCATTGATGCCCCATGTATTCGAAACCGACGGTGCGGCGATCTACCGCCAGTCCTTCGCCATGATCCGCGCCGAGGCCGAGCTCGGCCGGTTCGATGCCGATGAGGAGCCGGTGGCCGTGCGCATGATCCACGCTGCGGGCATGGTCGGGCTCGCGCCGTTCATCGAGTTCTCGCCCGGCTTCGCCGTCCGTGCGCGGGCCGCACTCGCCGCCGGAGCACCGATCCTGTGCGATGCGCGCATGGTGTCGGAGGGCATCACCCGTGCGCGCCTGCCGGCGGACAACGTCGTGCTGTGCACGCTGTCCGATCCGGCCGTGGCCGGCATGGCGCAGGCCATGAGAACAACCCGCTCGGCCGCTGCGCTGGAGTTGTGGCGGCCTCATCTGGAAGGCGCCGTGGTGGCCATCGGTAACGCGCCCACCGCGCTCTTCCATCTGCTCAACATGCTCGAGGACACCGCCTGCCCGCGCCCGGCGGCCATCATCGGCTGTCCGGTCGGCTTCGTCGGCGCGGTCGAGTCCAAGGATGCGCTGTGGGATGCACTGCCAGTGCCGAGCTGCATCGTGCGTGGCCGGCTGGGCGGCAGCGCGATCACCGTCGCGGCCGTCAATGCGCTCGCGAGTCGCAAGGAATGACAATGTTGAAGATCACCCCTTCCGTGATGGAACGCGTGCCGGCCGACACCCTGGGCGGCGCGCAGGCTGCGGCCACCGCGCTAGGCACCATCCATGGCGTTGGCCTCGGGCCTGGTGCGCAGGACCTGCTGAGCGTCCGCGCCGACCGTCTCGTGCGCGGCACTCGGCATGTAGCGTATTTCCGCAAGGCCGGGCGTGCCGGGCGTGCGCGGCGCATCGTCGAGGGTATGCTGCGTGACGACGTGGTCGAGTTTGCGATGGAGTACCCGGTCACCACCGAGATCCCCTTCAGCGACCCGCGCTACAACGCCTTGCTCGCCGAGTTCTACGCGGCATGCATCGAGCGCCTGCACGCCATTGCCCGCAGCGGCGAGGACGTGGTCGTGCTGTGCGAAGGCGATCCCTTCTTCTACGGCTCCTTCATGCACCTGTACGCACGTCTGCAGGGCGTGGTGCCGGTGCGCGTGGTGCCGGGCATCACCGGCATGTCGGGGGCATGGACGGTGAGTGGCACGCCGATCACCTGGGGCGACGACATGCTCACCGTGCTGATGGCCACGCTGCCGGAGGAGGATCTCGCGCGCCGTATCCGCGACACCGATGCGCTCGCGGTGATGAAGGTCGGACGCAACCTGCCCAAGCTGCGCCGCGCAGTGGCTGCGGCCGGGCGCGAGGACGAGGCCTGGCTGGTCGAGTACGCGACCATGCCCGAGGAGCGCGTGACGCGCCTGCGCGACGCCAGCGATGCCACGCCGTATTTCTCGATCCTGCTCATCCACGGCCAGGGGCGGCGTCCATGAGCGGCTGGCTGGCAATCGCCGGGCTCGGCCCGGGCGGGCAGGCGCTGGTGACACCGCAGGTGGCCGCCGCCCTCGAGGCCGCCAGCGACGTGGTGGGCTACTTCCCCTATGTGGAGCGGGTGCCGGTGCGCGCCGGCCAGGCCCGCCATGCCTCGGACAATCGCGAGGAGCTGGCGCGCGCCCGGCACGCGCTGGCCTTGGCCGCATCCGGTCGTGGGGTGGTGGTCGTGTCCTCGGGCGACCCTGGCGTGTTCGCCATGGCGTCCGCGGTGTGCGAGGCGCTCGAGCATGGGCCGGCCGCCTGGGGCGATGTCGAGGTACAGGTGCTGCCCGGCATCACTGCGATGCTGGCTGCCAGTGCGCGTGCTGGCGCCCCGCTTGGGCATGACTTCTGCGCCATCAACCTGTCCGACAACCTCAAGCCGTGGACGCTGATCGAGCGCCGCCTGCGCCTTGCGGTCGAGGCCGACTTTGCCATCGCGCTCTACAACCCGCGCTCGCGGTCGAGGCCCGAGGGCTTCGCGCGCACGCTCGCGGTGTTGCGCGAGGTGTGCACGGACGATCGCCTGATTCTCTTCGCGCGCGCGGTGAGCACACCGGACGAGCACCTCGAGGTGGTCCCGCTCGGCGCTGCGCACGCCGAGATGGCCGACATGCGCACCGTGGTGATCATCGGCTCCAGCCTGACGCGGCTGCTGCAGCGTCCGGCCGGCGCCTTGCTCTACACCCCGCGCGCCACCCCGAGGGTAGCGCCGTGACCCAGCCAGGCGAGTACCGCGTCCACCTCGTGCACCTCTGCGCGCGCGGGCAGGATGGGGCGCTGCACCATCAGCACCGGCACGCCGAGTTGGCGCGCCGCAGCGAGCTTGGCGCTCGCGCCCTCGCCGCCGGCGTTCTTGCTGACGACGAGTTCGATACGGTGGCGCTGCAGCAGCGCGAGGTCGCCGGCGACATCGAAGGGACCGCGGTCGACCACCACGTGGTGGTCGGGCAGCGGGATCGGTGCGGCCGGCGGGTCGACCAGGCGCAGCACGTAATGATGCTGGGGCTGCGCGGCGAATTCGGCCAGGTGCATGCGGCCGAGCGCGAGCAGCACCCGGCGGGGTGCACCGCCAAGCGCAGCGACGGCGGACGGCATGTCGGCGACCGTTTGCCAGCGGTCTCCAGCCTGCGCGGTCCATGCCGGGCGGGTGAGGACGATCAGCGGCACGCCCGCCTGGCGGGCTGCAACGATCGCATTGGCGCTCATGCGCGCGGCGAAGGGGTGGGTGGCGTCAATGAGATGGGTGATGCGTTCGTCCGCCAGGTAGCGCACCAGGCCGGCGACGCCACCGAAGCCGCCGACGCGCGTCGGCAAGGGCTGCGGGCGGGGCGTCTGCACGCGCCCGGCGTAGCTGTAGCAGGCCCGTATGCCGCTTGCGGCAAGCGCTTGAGCGAGCGCGCCGGCCTCGGTGGTACCGCCGAGGACAAGGACATTGGGAGCGTGCTTGGGGGAGACTCTGGGGAGGGGCTTGTGGTGGAGATCGGGCATGGATGAATCGCGCAGCCCTGCGTGGCTGACCATCGTCGGAGTCGGCGAGGATGGCATGGCGGGGCTGGCCGAGGCAAGCCGCGCTGCGCTCGCCGGTGCCGAGTTCGTGATCGGGGCGCAGCGCCATCTCGGCCTCGTGCCCGCGGTCGCCAGCCCCGATGCCGAACGCATCGAGTGGCCGGTGCCGTTTGCTGACGGCATCGAGCGGCTGCTCGCGCTGCGTGGCCGGCGGGTGGTGATGCTGGCCTCGGGCGACCCCTTCTGCCTGGGTGGCGGCAGCGTGGTTGCGCGCCATCTCGCCGTTGGCGAGTGGACCGCGCTGCCTGCGCCCTCGGTGTTCAGCCTTGCTGCGGCTCGCCTGGGCTGGCCGTTGGAGCGCACCGTCTGCGTGGGCCTGCATGCGGCGCCGCTCGGCCGGCTGCGCGCGCAGTTGGCGCCGAGGCTGCGCATGCTCGTCACCCTGCGCGATGGCGCGGCCGTCGCCAGCCTGGCGCACTGGCTGGTGGCGCAAGGCTTTGGTGCCAGCACGCTGCATGTGCTCGAAGCCCTCGGCGGCGTGCGTGAGCGCACGCGTACCACCCTTGCCGCAGGCTACGCATTCGCCGATGTGGCGCATCCCGTGGTGGTGGGCATCGAGGCCGCGGCCGAGGCGCACGCTGTGGTGCCGCGCGCGTGCGGCCTGCCTGATGGCTTGTTCGAGCATGACGGCCAGATCACCAAGCGGCCGATGCGCGCGCTCACCCTGTCGGCCTTGGCGCCGCGGCCCGGCGAGCATTTGTGGGACATCGGCACCGGGTCGGGATCGATCGCGATCGAGTGGCTGCTTGCCCACCCTGCGAATGCGGCCACAGCCTTCGAGGCCGACCCGCGGCGTGCGCAGCGCGCGCGCAGCAATGCATGCGCGCTTGGCGTCGACTGCCTGCAGGTCATCGAGGGGCGCGCGCCGGCCGTGCTCGATGGCCAGCCCTTGCCCGATGCCGTATTCGTTGGCGGCGGGCTGTCGGCGGCGTTGCTCGAGGCCTTGTGGGCCAGGCTACGGCCGGGCACGCGCGTGGTCTGCAACGCGGTGACCCTGGAGTCGGAGGCCTTGCTCGCACAGTGGCAGGCTGTCCATGGCGGTACGCTGCTGCGCATCGAGCTGGCCGAGGCGGCGGCGCTCGGCAGTCGCCGGGGCTGGAAGTCGGCCTACCCGGTCGTGCAGTGGAGCACCTGCCGATGATCGTCGCTGGCTTCGGCTGCCGGGCAGGGGCGTCTGCTGCCGCCTTGCAGGCCGCGCTCGACGCGGCACTGGTCACGGTGCGTGCACGCTGCCCCGGTCTGCCGGGCCCCGATGTGCTGGCGGCGCCGCTCGACCGCCTTGCCATGCTCGAGCCGCTGGCTGATGCGCTCGGGGCCCGACTCGTCGGTGTCGATGAAGTTGCCTTGCGCGGGCAGCATACTCCGACGCGCTCGCTTCGCATCCTCGCCGTACGCGGCTGTGGCAGTGTCGCCGAGGCCGCGGCGCTGGCCACGGCCGGACCGCTATCGCGCTTGCTTGTCGCGCGGCACATTTCCCCCGACCGCAGCGCCACATGTGCGCTCGCCCAAGGATCCCAGACATGACCATTCACTTCATCGGCGCCGGACCCGGCGCCCCCGACCTGCTTACCCTGCGCGGACGCGACCTCATTGCCGCATGTCCGGTCTGCCTGTACGCCGGCTCGCTGATTCCCGAGGCCGTGCTCGGCCATTGCCCGCCGGGCGCGCGCATCATCAATACCGCCCCGCTGTCGCTCGACGACATCGTGGCCGAGATGCAGGCCGCGCATGCGCGCGGGCAGGACGTTGCCCGCCTGCATTCTGGCGATCTGTCGGTGTGGTCGGCGATGGGCGAGCAGTTGCGCAGGCTGCGTGCGCTCGGCATCCCGTACACGGTGACGCCAGGCGTGCCTTCGTTTGCGGCTGCGGCTGCCAGCCTGGGGACCGAGCTGACCCTGCCGGGGATTGCGCAGTCGGTCGTGCTCACGCGCACGCCCGGGCGCGCGAGCGCGATGCCGGCCAGCGAGAGCCTTGGCCATTTCGCCGCCACCGGCGCCACGCTGGCCATCCACCTCTCGATCCACAACCTGGCGGGGGTCGTCGCCAGCTTGCTGCCGCACTACGGCCCGGCCTGCCCGGTGGCGGTGGTGTGGCGGGCGAGCTGGCCGGAGCAGCGTATCGTGCGTGCGACGCTGGAGAGCATCGCTGCTGCCGTGGATGAGGGCATGGAGCGTACCGCGCTGATCCTGGTCGGCCCCGCGCTGGCAGCCGAGGGCTTCGACGAGAGCCGGCTGTACGCGCCGGACTACGAACGCCGCTTCCGGCCGCAGTCGGCGCTTGCCAACAGCCCGACGGCAGCGCCGGCGGATGAAGGCCGGGGCGAGAGGCAGCATGCGGGCTGTTGAGGACGTTGACGCGGCGCTCGAGCTGCAGCTGGTCGGCATCGGGACCGGCAATCCGGCACACCTGACACTGGCGGCGATCGAGGCGCTCAACCAGGCCGCGTTGATCCTGCTGCCGCGCAAGGGCGAGGACAAGCTCGAACTGCTCGACCTGCGTCGCCATATCTGCGCCCGCGTGCTCGACGGGCCGGTGCGGATCGTCGAGTTCGACCTGCCGCAGCGCGCTGCAGACGGCGATTACCTGGCAGCGGTGGCGGACTGGCACGAGGCGATCGCCGCAGAGTGGCTGCGTCAGATCGATGTGCACCTGCCAACCGGCGGCGGCAAGGTGGCGCTGCTGGTATGGGGCGACCCCTCGCTCTACGACAGCACGCTGCGCATCGCCGCTCACGTGCAGCACGAGCGCCCGCTGCACGTGTCGGTGGTGCCCGGCATCACCAGCCTTCAGGTGCTCACCGCGGCGCATCGTATCCCGCTCAATGACGTCGCTGCCCCGGTCATGATCACAACCGGCCGCCGCCTGCGCGAACAGGGCTGGCCGGTCGGCGTCGATACCGTGGCGGTGATGCTCGATGGCAACTGTGCCTTCACGACCCTGGAGGGCGCTGGCATCGAGATCTGGTGGGGTGCCTACGTCGGCATGGCGCAGCAGGCCCTGGTCGCGGGCCCGCTCGGCGAGGTCGCGGACCAGATCGTGCGCCTGCGTGCGCAGCTGCGCGCCCGCCACGGCTGGATCATGGATATTTACCTGCTGCGCCGCCGCAGCCGGGGCTGAGCGCCCAGCCTTCGGCACGCCGGTGCTGTGTGGGAGGCTTGCTTCTTTCGACTTCGCGGGAACGAGTGGGCTCGTGGCGAATGGGGAGCCCAGACATCGGCGCCGACTACGGCCCGGTTGCCGTCTGTCGTGTCCCCAAATAGATGGAGACTGGGTTACGCTTCCAATCCCGCCAGGATATGCAAAGGAGCTAAGAATGGTCTTACCCCCCTCCGCAACACGGCACGGCAGTACGCCGCGGCCTCAACACCTCTTCCTCGCCCGCGCAGCGGCACCGGCGCGGTCGCAACGCGGTACCTTGGCCCGCGCGGCAGCCAGCATCGCACTCGGCGTCGCCTTGTTCGCAGCTGCGCCGCTGAGCGGCGTTCCGCTTGGCGGGGCGAGCGCTCTTGCCGCGCCTCCAGCCCAGATCAAGACACAGGTGCCCGGCTACTATCGCCTTGGGCTTGGCAGCTTCGAAGTCACCGCCTTGTACGACGGCTTCGTCGATCTGCATGTCGGATTGCTCAAGGGCATGGGGGTCGAGCAGATCCAGTCCTTGCTGGCGCGCATGTTCCTTGAACACACTGACGGCGTGCAGACGGCCGTCAACGCTTACCTGGTGCATACCGGCGAGCGTCTGATCCTGGTCGATGCAGGTTCGGCGGCCTGCTTCGGTCCCACCCTGGGACAGGTCGTCGCCAACATACGTGCCGCCGGTTACGCCCCGGAGGCGGTGGATACCGTCCTGCTTACCCACCTCCATCCCGACCATGTGTGTGGCCTGCTGAGTGCCGATGGCAGCGTCGCCTTCCCGAATGCGACCGTGTGGGCTGCACAGGAGGATGTCGACTACTGGCTGAGCGAAGCCGTCGCGGAGGCGGCGCCGGAGGGCAACCGACCATTCTTTACCATGGCACGACAGGCGGTCGAGCCTTACCAGGCCGCTGGTCGCTTTCGTAGCTTTGGGCGGAATGACGCGCTGTTGCCGGGTGTGACGGTGATACCGACCCCCGGGCATACGCCGGGGCATACCTCGTACCTATTCGATTCGGGCGGTCAGAAGCTGCTGGTGTGGGGCGACGTCGTGCACAGCCACTCGGTGCAGTTCCGCCATCCGGAAGTGGCGCTGGAGTTCGACACCGACCAGGACGCGGCGATCAGTACCCGGCGTGCGGTGTTTGCCCGAGCGGTCGAAGAGGGCTGGCGCATTGCCGGGGCGCATCTGCCATTCCCGGGGTTGGGGCGTATGCGCGCGGAGGCCGAAGGGTTCGCCTGGGTGCCGGCGGAGTTCGGGCCGATCCGCGATACGCGCTGAGCACATCCAGCAGAGCTCCCCGCTATGAGGGCTGCTCTGCTGGCTTCGGGTTTGGGCGACCGGGCAGTAAGGGAGGCTCCTTAGTTTACTGCGCGCTGCAGGATTCCGATCGGCGGCGCCCAGTCGCTCGCCGGCTGTTTCTTGCGCGTCACCAGCGTGAGCTGCGCGGGTGCGAACACGTTGGCGTTGTGGGTCACCGGCGTCGTGATCAGGTACTGCGCACGGGTGGCACGCAGGAAGGTGCCGACGCGGTCGATGTTGGCGACGTCCAGATGCGCGAAGGGTTCGTCGATGAACACGAAGCCGCCAGGGCGCGCTTCGTCCATGAGCAGGCCGATGAGCAGGATCAGCGACTTCATGACCTGCTGGCCACCCGAGGCCTCGCCGTCGTTGAGGCCCACTGCGCCCTTGCGGTCGAAGTCGAAACGCACCTCCAGGCCGGCCTGGGCGAGCGAGAGGTCGTCGTTTTCCAGGTGCGGCGTGGGGCAGTCGACGTTGACGTTGGCGAGTTCGCCGAGCGCCTTCAGGTTCTTCGCGTACTGGCGCACCGTGGCGCGCAGTTTGGCGATGTAGGCGGCGCGCGCATTGTCGGTGTGCAGGCGTGCGGTGGTGCAGTAGCCCTGGCGGTTGAGGTAGTCGCGCTCGCGCAGTGCGACGTCGGCGCCTAGGCGGTCGCGCACGACCAGTACGGCAGGGTCGGTGATCCAGTCGCCTTCGTCGAGGTGGCGGCGCAGGCGATCGAGCTGGAGTCGCGCGCCGCGTGCGTCGCCGTACTTGTCGGCAAGCAGGGCGAGTTCGTTGGGCTCCAACCAGTGTGCGGCCATACCGTGCCGGCGGTGGCGCAGCTTGACGATGCGCTCGGCCTGGGCGTGGCGGCGCGGGCCGTGCTCGCGGGCGATGTCCGCCAGGCGCAGATCGACTGCCTTGAGCTCGCGGGTGCGGCGTTCGAGCTCGATCTGGATGCCGTTGAGCTTGTCCGAGAGACGGTCCATCTCGCCGCGTGTGTCGCTGCGTGCGGCGATGGCTTCGGTGAGCGCCTTGCGTGCGGCAGGCAGCTCGGCCTCGGCGCTGGCGTAGGCCTCGCTGCGTGCGGCGAGCAGTTGTGCCGACTGCAGGCCGAGCAGGCCCTGGCGGATGGTGGTGAGGCGCGCGGCGGCGGCGTCGAGCTTGGGGCGCAGGGCCTGGAGCTGTTTGTCGAGCGCGCTGATTTCGTCCTGCAGCGCGGCGATGCGCGACTGGCGGGCGAGCTCGCCGAAGTGGAACTCCTGCGGCCGGCCGAGATGGCGGGCGCCGCGGCGCTCGCGGTGGTAGCCGTCGCGGGTGATCCATTCCTGCTCGCGCGGCAGGTCGCGTGCCGCCTCGGCATTGTCGACGCGGCGGATGCGGTTGAGCAGATCGGTGAGCCAGCGCGGCACCGCGGCGCTGAATTCGACCACTTCGGCCAAGCTCATGCCGCGCGGCGGTGGTGCGTGCTCGCGTTCGGCGACGATGAAGTGGCGGAAGCGTTCGCGCTCGCCGATCGCCCAGGCGGCATGGCGGTCGCCTTCGCGCTCGAGCAGGATGAGGTGGCGGTATGGACGCAGGATGGCTTCGAGCGCAGCCTGCCAGGCCGGGTCGGTCACTTCGACCACTTCGGCGAGGCTGCGATGGGCGATGCCTTCGGCTGTCAGCTTGACGCGGAAGCGCGCGACCTCGGCGTCGCCCGGCGGGCCGGCGCGGTTGCGCTCGCCGCGCAGGGTGTCGGTCTTGTCCTCGAAGGCGGCGAGCAGTTCGCGTTCCTTGCGGCGCAGGCCGGCGAGCGCGGCGTCGGCGTCCTCGTGCTCCTTCTCGAGCGCGAGCGCGTCGGCGCCATGCTCGCTGGCGAGCTGGGCGCGCAGCACGTCGCGCTCGGCGAGCAGTTTCTCCAGGTCGCGCACGCGGTCGTGGGCGGCGAGATAGTGCTGCTCGGATGCGCTGTCCGCCTCCCTGAGGCGCTTGCGCTCGGCCTGCACGGCTTCCTGCTCGGACCGCACCAGTTCGAGGCGCTGGCGCGATTCGCGCTGCTCGACGAGCTTCTCGGCGCGCTCGCGGCCAACGCGCTGCAGGGCTTCGCGTTCGCTGGCGATCTCGCGCTCGAGTTCGGCAATCTCGAGTCGGGGGACGATCTCGGCTTCCAGCGCCTGCACTTCGTCGGCGAGCTGCTTCCATTCCAGGAAGCGGTTGGCCTCTGCCTTTTTCTCCTCAGCCTGGGTCTTGAGTCGGTCGAGGTCGATGCCGAGCTCGTCGAGTTCGCGTTCGGCCGACTTCTGCTCCTCGCGTGCGGCCTGGTAGTTGTCCAGCACCTCCTTGTCGCCGAAGACGTCGAAGACGAGCTCCAGCAACGCCTTGGGCGAGTATTCGCACAGCTTGTCGGTGTCGCCCTGTTCGAGCGCCAGCACCTTGGTGATGGCCGGTGTCAGGCCGCCCCAGGCCAGCCGGTTCTGGTAGTCGCGCAGGCCGACCCAGTCATTGGTCTGTTCGAGCGCCTCGATGGGCACGTTGCCATCGACGATCGTGTAGTCGCGGATCCATTCGCCGCCAGCCTTGCGGATGCGGCAGGCGAGCGTGACCTCGTCGGCCAGGCAGGGAAAGAAGGGGCGCTTGCCGCTGTGGCCGGGCTGGTTTGCGACCACGGCGCGGATCCAGGCGAAGCTGCGGTCGGCGCGGCGCACATAGCGGCGGAAGTCGCGCTTGCCCGAGCAGCGCAGTGCGAACAGGGTGCGCAGGGCGTCGAGCAGCGTGGTCTTGCCCGAGCCGTTGGGGCCGACGATGGTGATGATCTGGGCGTCCAGCGGCAGGGTGAAGCGCCGCCAGAAGTCCCAGTGGACGAGCTCGAGGGTCTTGATGTGGAACATGGGCCTGGGTCGCGGTGAGGTTCAGCGCCGCTGCAGCAGCAGCCCGCACTCGAGGTGGTGGGTGTAGGGGAACTGGTCGAATGCCGCCGCCGCCGCGATGCGGTGGGTGGCGGCGAGCGCAGCCACGTTGGCGCGCAGCGTCTCGGGGTTGCAGGAGATGTAGAGGATGCTGTCGAAACGCTTCGCCAGCGCGATCGTGCCGTCATCGAGGCCGGCACGCGGCGGGTCGACGAAAAGGGTGGAGAAGCGGTAGCCGGCGAGATCGACGCCCTGCATGCGGCGGTATTCGCGGCCACCGGCCAGCGCGTCGCTGATCTCCTCGCTCGCCATGCGCACCATGGTGACGTTGCCGATGTCATTGTCGGCGAGGTTGGTGTGGGCGGCGCGCACCGAAGTCTTGCTCATCTCGGTGGCGAGCACGCGGTCGAACAGCGGCGCCAGCGCCACGGTGAAGTTGCCGTTGCCGCAGTACAGTTCGAGCAGGTCGCCACCCAGGCCCCTGGCCTGCGCACGCGCCCATGACAGCATGTGCTGGTTAACCCCAGCGTTCGGCTGGGTGAAGCTGCCCTCGAACTGCTGGTAGCGCAGGCGCAGGCCGTCGACAACGAGCGCTTCCTGAACCCAGTCGCGCTCGAGCACGATCTTCTGCTTGCGGCTGCGGCCGATCACCTGAATGCCCAGCGCGGCGGCGAGCGTGCGCGCAGCGGCCTCCCAGGCCTCGTCGAGCGGACGGTGATAGACAAGGCTCACCAGGCATTCACCGCTCAGGGTGGCGAGGAACTCGACCTGGAAGATCTTGCGGCGCAAGGCCTCGCTGGCCTGGATGGCGTCGCGCAGGCGCGGCATGAGGCCGGCGATGGGTTCGGCGGCAGCAGGAAAGCTGTCGATCAGGATGGGCTGCTTAGGATCGGCGCTGTCGAACATCGCATAGTCGATGCGGCCGTCGTGGTGCCACAGGCGGAATTCGGCACGCAGGCGATAGTGCAGCGGCGCTGAGCGGAAGACGGTGGGTTCGGGCAGTGCAAACTCGGCGAAGTCGGCGCTGTAGCGCGCGAGCTTGGCGGCGAGCTGCGCTTCGTAGTGCGCGGGGTCGATGACGGGCAGGGGCATGGGTTCAGCGCGCCTCCTCGGCAACCTCGTCGTCGGGCAGGGCGTCGGCGAGGCGATCGGCATGGGCGAAGGCGTTGGCCTCGGGCATGGGATGGCCGGCGGCGGCGAGTACCTCGCCGAGCGTGCCGTGGATGATGCGATCGGCCATCACGCGGTAGTCGAGCGCGAGGTCGAGCAGCGGACCTTCGCTGATGAGGCCGTTGCGGCGTTCGATGAAGCCGAGGCGGGCGAGTTTGCCGAGCATGAAGTTGCGCACCTTGGTGCGTCCGCCGAGGCGGGGGCCGAAGTCGGCGATCAGCGAGGCCTCTGTGAGCGTGCCCGAGACGGCGTCTCCATGCGCGACCGGTTTGTCGCCGCCGAACATGTCGGTCTGGCCGTCGTCCACCCGCTCGCGGCGGGTGACCTGGCGCTCGCGCTTGGGCAGCACGATCAGCGACCAGATGATGACGAGCAGGGCGATCTCGTCGCGCGTGAGGCCCATGTTGCTGGCGGCGTACTCGCGGCCGGCGCCGAACACCGGTTCGGCGAGTTCGGGTTGCAGGGCAACACCGACGTGGGCGGCATAGGGGTTGTCGAGCAGGCGCAGGCCGACATCGGCGAGGCGGCGGTCGAGTTCATGGCGGAAGGTCTCATCGACCAGGGCGCGCCGCACCAGCTTGTCGTTGCGCGGAAGCCAGCGCTGCGCGAGCAGCCGCGTGGTGAGGGTCTTGAGTTCGTGTTCCATGGAAATCCTGGGGGCTCAGGCTGGGGTGGTGGCGCGCGGACGCACCTCGCCGAGCGTCATCGCCGCGATTTCGTCTTCACCGACTGCAGTCAGGGTGTCGCTGAATGCGACCTCGATCGGCAGGCGCATGAAGCTGCCGACCGGGCCGTCTTCCGGGCCGGCCTCGGCGCCGTCGGCCAGCAGGGCAAGCAGCGACAGGCGATAGCTCGCCGGCGCGAAGCCGCCGCCGGCGATGACCTGATGCAGCGGCTGCGGCACTGGCAGGGTGCCGAGGCGGTGGGTGAAGTGCTCGAGCAGGCGCAGGTCTTCGGCTTGCAGCGTGACGCCTGCGGGCTCGGCATCGGGCGGCGGCAGTGCCGCTTGCGTATCGGTCGCGGCGGACTCGCCTTCGAGCATGGCCTCGGCGCGGTCGAGCAGCTCGTGGCCACCCGCCAGCAGGGCGAGTTCGGGCACGGTCGCGCAGGCGTCGGCTGCGAGCCCGGCAATGCGGTGGGCATCCAGGCTGCGTAGCCAGGCGGCGACATCGGAGGACGAGATGCCCGAGCCACCCAGGGTGACGCGCTGGGCTTCGATCTTGTTGAGTGCGCGCTGGAAGGAGGCGTCCACCCGCGCCAGGCGCGACTGCGCCAGGCCGATGCGCTGCGCGATGCGGGCGATGTCGAAGTCGACCTCGGGGTCGGCGAGCAGTTTGTTGAGGATGTCGGTGCCGCGGTCGAGCCAGCGCCCGTTGGCAGACAGGCGGCGGCGGGCGTCCAGGATGCGGAACTCCGAGCCGGAGGCGATAGCCTCCTCGAAGTGCCAGGAGAGGTCGTTGAGCTTGGACAGCAGGTGGCCGAGCGCCTCGGGGGTGATGCTGCCCACCGCCTGCAGGCCGGCGAGCTGGGCGGTGAGGAAGCCGAGTTCGGCGTCTTCCTCCTCGCCGAAGCGCAGCAACATGGCGATCGCTGCCACCGCATTGCGACCGATGTCGGAGAGGGCGTAGTGGCCGTCCTCGCCGATGGCCAGCAGTGCATTGTCGCGCAGGCGCTTCAACACCGTCTCGAGCTTGACCGGGTCGAGATAGGTGAAGCGCGCACGCAGCGCCTCGGGCGACCAGCGCGGACTGTCGGCCTCGCGGCCGATCCCGCGCAGCACGAGCAGGCGCATGAGCACCTCGGCCTCGGTGCCGCGGAAGAGCGTGATGAAGGCCTCCAGCAATGGGCGTGCCGACGCCAGTGCCGCCAGTTCGGGCACTTCGTCGGCGTCCACGCCTGCAGCGAGAAAGTCGGTGAGGGGCGCTTCGGTCAAACCTTAGACGCCCTGCTTGAGGCTGGCGGCGATGAAGTCGTCCAGGTCACCGTCGAGCACGGCCTGGGTGTTGCCGACCTCGTAGTTGGTACGCAGATCCTTGATGCGCGACTGGTCGAGAACGTAGCTGCGGATCTGGTGGCCCCAGCCGATGTCGCTCTTGGAGTCCTCCAGCTTCTGCTGCTCGGACTGGCGCTTGCGCAGTTCGGCCTCGTACAGGCGCGCTTTGAGCATCGACATGGCCTCGGCCTTGTTCTTGTGCTGAGAGCGGTCGTTCTGGCACTGCACGACGATGCCGGTCGGCTCGTGGGTGATACGCACTGCGGAGTCGGTCTTGTTGATGTGCTGGCCGCCGGCGCCCGAGGCGCGGTAGGTGTCGATGCGCAGATCGGCGGGGTTGATCTCGATCTCGATCGAGTCGTCGACTTCCGGAAACACGAACACCGAGGTGAAGCTGGTGTGGCGACGGGCGTTGGAGTCGAACGGCGATTTGCGCACCAGGCGGTGGATGCCGGTCTCGGTGCGCAGATAGCCGTAGGCGTATTCGCCCGAGAGCTTGATCGTGCAGTTCTTGATGCCGGCGACTTCGCCCTCGGTCTCTTCCATCAGCTCGACGCTGAAGCCCTTCTTCTCGCCGTAGCGCAGGTACATGCGTTCGAGCATGCCCGCCCAGTCCTGGGCCTCGGTGCCACCGGCGCCGGCCTGGATTTCGATGAAGCAGTTGTTGGGGTCCATCGGGTTGCTGAACATGCGACGGAATTCGAGCTTCTCGATCTCGCCTTGCAGCTCGCCGAGATCGGTCTCGACCGCCTCGAAGGTGTCGTCGTCGTCCTCGGCCTCGGCGAGTTCGAAGAGATCCTTGAGGTCGCGCGACTGCGCGTCGATCTTCTGCAGCGTCAGTACCACGTCTTCGAGCTGGCGCTTTTCCTTGCCGAGCTCCTGCGCGCGCTCGGCGTTGTTCCAGACGGCAGGGTCTTCCAGCGCGCGGTTAACTTCTTCGAGCTTCGATGCTTTCACATCGTAGTCAAAGATACCTCCGTAGTTCGCGACCGCGGGCGGCGAGGTCGGCGAGTTTTTCGGCGATGGCGTTCTGGCGTTCGGCTTCCATGGCTGCGGCTCCGGCTCAATCTGGGAAACCGCGCATTATAGCCGGAGCGCGCGCCTGCCTGCAGGCCTCGCTGTCACGGCCATGACCCTCGAACGACGTGTCATGAACCTGGCGCAGCGCGGGGACCGGCGGTCAGGCACCGGGTTCCTCCGACGCTCGCCGCCAAGCCGGACTGGAACCCGCAGCGCCTGCCCGATAACATGCGCTCAGGTGTGCTGCGGCCCTGTCCTGGCCGGGCGCCTCCTTTACTTGCAACTGGGTGCCATGCAGCGGAACAAGAGAACGATCCATATCGCACTGGTTGCGACGGTGCTGGCGCTGAACCTGTTCATTGCCGGCTTGCTTGCATACACCCTTGAGGTGGCGAAGGAGCGCAAGGAGGAAGAAGTCCGGGTGACCGTGGAGAATCTGTCGCTGCTCCTTGACCAGAGCGTAAGTTCGTCCATCCGCGAGATCGACCTCAGCCTGCGCGAAGTGCAGGGTGATCTCGAACGTTCGCTGCTCGAACACGGCAGGCTTGACCACGCACTGCTGAGCGAGCGTATCGCGCGTTTCCACGACTGGCTGGCGCCGATTGCCGAGTTCAAGGTCACCGACGCCGAGGGCAGGGTGATCCTCGGGCACGCGGTGACGTCCGATACCCGGGTCAGCTATGCCGACCGCAGCTATTTTTACGAGCATCGGAGCGCGGATGATGGCGTCACACGCGCCAGCAAGCTCGTCTATGACCGTGTTGCGGGCACCTGGGGCAATGTCTTCTCGCGGCGCTACAACGACGCCTCGGGGCAGTTTGCGGGGGTGGTGACCGCGGTGGTGCCGGTGGCGTACTTCGAGCGCTTGCTGTCCGGCCTCAGCCTCGGCAGCCGAGGCATTGCGCTGATGCGCGACCTGGACATGAGCCTGATCGCGCGCTTTCCTCCCCTTGAGACCGATGCCGGCGGAGTAGGCTCGCGTGGCGGTTCGCTGGAACTGCGCGACATCGTCGCGGCGGGCGTGCAGGCACAATCCTTTTACAGTGCGCAGACCGCAGACGGCATCAACCGCATCAATGCCTACCGCAAGCTCGCCTCCATGCCGGCCTTCGTGGTCGTGGGCTGGGGCGAGGACGACTACCTTGCCCAGTGGCATTACGACCGCTGGAAGGCGATCGTGTTCTTTCTGACGTTCTGCGCCGTGACGCTGGTCGCAGGCGGCTTGTTGTGGCGCTTGGTCAGGGCCACCGAGCGCGCCAATCAGCGCAGCCGCATTCTGTTGCAGAACGCGAGCGATGGCATTCACATCACCGATGCCGCGGGCACCGTGGTGGAGGCCAGCGATGCCTTTTGCCGCATGATCGGGCACCCCCGTGCCGACGTGATCGGGATGAACGTGACGCAGTGGGATGCAGGTTTCTCGGCAGATGGGTTGCGGGAGATCACCGAGCGCTTGCTGGAGTCGTCGGAGGTGCTGACCTTCGAGACCGTTCACCGCCGTCGCGATGGCGGCACGTTTCCCGTGGAGATCACCGCGTTTGCGCTCGAGGTTGACGGTCGGCGGGTGCTGTTCTGTTCCGCGCGGGACATCAGCGCGCGCAAGTCGGCCGAGGCCGAAGTGCGGCAGCTTGCCTATTACGATGCACTCACCGGACTGCCCAACCGGCGCCTGCTGCTCGAACGGCTGGAGGCAGCCCAGGCGGCCGGTGCGAAGCTCGGCAGCCGTGGTGCCCTGTTGTTCATCGACCTCGACAACTTCAAGACGATCAACGACACGGTCGGGCACCAGCAGGGCGATGCCCTGTTGAAGGAGGTGGCGAGCGTACTGGGTCGATGCGTGCGCAAGGAGGATACGGTGGCTCGGCTCGGCGGAGACGAGTTCGTGGTCATGCTGGAGAACCTCGACGAACGCGAGGACGCGGCGGCCCGCGTCGCAGAGGCCATTGGTGGCAAGATCCTGCAGGCGTTGCGCAAGACCTTCGCGGTGGGCAACTGCGAACGCCGTGTGTCGGCCAGCATCGGCGTCACGCTGTTTGGCGGTGAGGCCGGCGAGGCGTTGGAGGAGCCGTTGATGCGGGCCGACCTCGCCATGTACCAGGCCAAGTATGCCGGCCGTGATGCGATGCGCTTCTTCAACCCGCAGATGCAGGCCGACGCCCAGATCCGTGCAGAGCTCGAGGCCGGGCTGTGGAGCGCGCTCGAGAAGGGGCAGTTCGTGCTCGAGTATCAGCCCCAGGTGAGGGGCAGCGCAAAGGTGATCGGGGTGGAGGCGCTGGTGCGTTGGCGGCATCCCGAGCGTGGTCTGGTGTCGCCGGCCGAGTTCATCCCGATCGCTGAGGAGAACGGCCTGATCGTGCCGCTCGGTCGCTGGGTCATCGAGACTGCGTGTGTCCAACTCGCGGCGTGGGCATCGGTGCCCGGGCGCGCGGAATTGTCGATCGCAGTGAATGTGAGTGCGCGTCAGTTCCTGCAGCCGGATTTCGTGGCCGATGTGCTCGGAGCCCTGGAACGCAGCGGCGCTTGCGCGCAGCGGCTGGAGATCGAACTGACCGAAAGCACGCTGATCACTGACATCGAGCAGATCATCGCCCGCATGGAGGTGCTGAGAGCGCATGGGCTGCGCTTTTCCCTCGACGATTTCGGCACGGGCTACTCTTCGTTGGCCTACCTCAAGCGCTTGCCGCTGGATCAGGTCAAGATCGACCGCAGTTTCGTACGTGACATCCTGGTCGATCCGAACGATGCAGCCATTGCGACCATGATCACGGTGCTGGGCGAGACACTGGGCCTCGTGGTGGTCGCCGAAGGTGTCGAGACCGAAGCCCAGCGCGACTGCCTGCTGCAGATCGGTTGCCGGGCCTATCAAGGTTTCCTGTTCAGCCGTCCGCTTGGCGCGGTGCAGCTGGAGGCGTTCCTGGACGCGATGTCACCACAGGCGGCGGCTCAGTCCCCACGTTGAAGATCGTCGATCACTGCCCTCAGGAAGCGCGCCGCTTCCCCGCCGGTGACCACCCGGTGGTCGAAGGACAGGCTGAGCGGTAGCACGCGGCGCACCGCAGGCTTGCCATCGACCGGGCGCAGCTGTTCGTGCACCCGTCCGGCGCCCAGGATGGCTACGGTGGGCGGCAGTACGATCGGCGAGGCGTACTTGCCGCCGATCATGCCGAAGTTGGACAGCGTGATGGTGTTGCCGCGCAACTCCTCGGCCGGGATCCGGCGCGCCTGCACGTCCGCCCGCATGCGGTCCAGCCCGGCGCGCAGGTCGGCCGGGTCACGGTTGGCGACGTCGCGCATCACCGGCACGAACAGGCCCTCGGGCAAGTCGAGCGCGATGCCGACGTCGATCCTGCTCACCAGACGGCGGGCCATGGTGTGGCTTTCGTACCATGCGTTCAGCGCGGGCTCGGCCCGGCAGCCGGCAACCAGTGCGCGAAGCAGGCGTACGGTGACATCGGCGTCCGCAGCCCAGGCGTGGATGTTGGCATCGTCGATGACGGTGGCGGCGGCCACCTCGCTCTGGGCCAGCGCCATGTTCTGCGCCATTGCGCGCCGTACGCCGCGCAGGGGCTCGGCAGGGCCGACCTCGGCGAGGATCTTCGCCACGCGCTGCACGTCTGCAGTGGTGATGACCCCGTCGGGCCCGGACGGCGTGACCATCTCGAGTTCGACCTTGAGCTGGCGGGCGAGCGCGCGCACCGCGGGTGTGGCCCGGATGGCCCCGCCCGCGTGGGCGACGGGGGCGGGTGCTTCGGCCCTGACCTCGCGGCCGACCTGCACTTCGCCCACCACCGTACCAGCGTCCTCTTCCTCGGCTGCGCCCTCGAAGCCGACGAGCGGTGCGCCCACATGCACGACCTTGCCGGCCTCGCAGTAGAGCTTCTGCACGCGCCCGGCGAAAGGCGAGGGGATGTCGACGATGGCCTTGGCGGTCTCGACCGAGACCAGGGGCTGGTCTGCGGCGATCTCGTCACCGACACTGACGTGCCATTCGACGACCTCGGCTTCCTGCAGGCCTTCGCCGAGGTCGGGCAGCTTGAAGATCTTCATGATGCCTCCAGGGTCTTGCGCGCCGCTGCGACGATGCGCTCGACGCTGGGCAGGTACTGGTTCTCGAGCCGCGACAGCGGCATCACGGTGTCGTAGCCGGTGACGCGCTGTACCGGCGCCAGCAGCGAGTACAGGCCCTCGTCTGCGAGGCAGGCGGCGATCTCTGCACCCAGGCCTGCTGTGCGCGCAGCCTCGTGCACGATCACGCAGCGCCCGGTGCGTGCCACCGACTCGAGGATGGTGGCGGTGTCGAGCGGCTTCAGCGTGGCGACGTCGATGACCTCGGCCGATACGCCCTCGGCGGCGAGCGCGTCGGCGGCGGCCTGGGTTTCGTGCAGCATCGCGCCCCAGCTCACCAGGGTCAGGTCGCTGCCGCTGCGCAGGGTGAAACAGACGTCGAGCGGCAGCGCCTCGCCGTCGTCGGCGACCTCCTGGCGGAACAGGCGGTACATCCGCGTCGGTTCAAGGAACATCACCGGATCGGGGTCGCGGATGGCCGCAAGCAGCAGGCCGTAGGCACGCACGGGTGACGAGGGCATCACCACGCGCAGGCCGGGCGTGTGGGCCAGCATCGCCTCGGGGCTCTCGGAATGGTGTTCGGGCGCATGGATGCCGCCGCCGCAGGGCGTGCGCACGACCAGCGGACAGGCGAGCCGGCCGCGCGTGCGGTTGCGCAGGCGTGCGGCGTGGTTGATCAGGTGGTCGAGCGCCGGGTAAAGAAAGCCGGAGAACTGGATCTCGGCCACCGGTCTGAGGCCCATCGCCGCCATGCCGATCGCGGTGCCGACGATTGCGGTCTCGGCGAGCGGGGTGTCGATCACTCTGCCGGCGCCGAAGCGTTGCTGCAGCCCGACCGTGGCGCGGAACACGCCGCCGTTGGCACCGATGTCCTCGCCGAGCAGCACGACCGCTTCGTCGCGTGCCAGTTCGTGGGCGAGGGCGAGGTTGACCGCCTCGACAAGGTTGATCTCAGCCATGATCGCCTCCCGTGTTTCTGCCCGCGCTGCCAGGTGCGAAGCGCAGCGCCTCGTCGCGCTGGGCTGCGAGCGCGGCGGGCAGTGTTGCGAACAGGTGCTCGAACATTGCTGTGGTCACAGGCGGTGGGGTCGAGAGATAGGCCTCGACGGCGGCATTGACGGTATCGGCGCATTCGCGTGCGAGCGCTTCTTCCTTGTCCGGCCCCCAGGCACCAAGCTTGAGCAGATGGTTGCGCAGGCGGGTGAGCGGCTCGAAGGACCATTGTTCCTGCACCACGGCCGGGTCGCGGTAGCGCGAGGCGTCGTCGGCGGTGGTGTGGTCGCCGAGGCGGTAGGTGACGGCCTCGATCAGGGTCGGCCCACCACCCGCCCGCGCCTTGGCGAGTGCTTCGCGGGCGCAGTGGTGCACCGCCACCAGATCGTTGCCATCGACCTGTACGCCTTCGATACCGGCAGCGATGGCTTTTTGCGCCAGCGTGGCGGTGGCGCTCTGTGCGCTGCGCGGTACCGAGATCGCCCACTGGTTGTTGCTGAGCACCACCACCAGTGGCGCTCGCCATACGGCGGCGAAGTTGAGCGCTTCGTAGAAATCGCCCTTGGAGCTGGCGCCGTCGCCCAGGAAGCTCACCGCGGCACGGGCCTCGTTGCGCAGCTTGAAGGCGTAGGCTGCCCCCGCGGCATGGCACACCTGGGTGGCGATCGGCACACAGTTGGGAAAATCCAGGCGTGCCGCGGCGAAGTCGCTGCCGCGCTCATCGCCGCCCCAGTAGCGCAGGCTTTCGTCGATGCGCACGCCGCGCACGAGCTGTGCGGCGTGTTCGCGGTAGGACGGGAAGAGCACGTCTTCGCTGCGCATCGCGCTGGCCACCCCGACGCCGATGGCCTCCTGGCCGAGCGCCGAGGCGAAGGTGCCCAGCTTGCCGGTCCGTTGCAATGCGATGGCCTTGGCGTCGAAGGTCCGGGTAAGGTACATCGCGCGGTACATCGGCACGAGTTGCGCCGGATCGCGCGCGAAGTCGGGCAGCGGCCCGAGCGCCTCGCCCTGCGGGTCGAGGAAACGGCGATGGTCGATCTGGAACCGGGTAACAGTGCTCATGGCGCGCTCCCCTTCGGTCTCGGTCGATCCCGCATGCACCTGTGCCCGTCGGGGGGTGTCTCCTTGGGCTGCCTTCCGCATCCGGGGGCGAGTGTCGGCGGCTACCGGTTTGCGGTGCCGCGACCTGGTCCGTTTGCCGGGTTGGAGCGCCCGCGGGCATGGATGTTCCCGCATGCCCGCGGGCCGAACGATGTCGGGCCGTGACCGGTGTCACGCCAGCAGCCAATGACCGGCTGGTGCGCGCTCAGGCCGCCTCGAAATGCTCCAGCATCAATTGCACGCTGGCGACGCCGTTGTACTCGTTGACGCCGAGACGGAAGGCCGCATGGATCTGGGCGGCAGCACCGTCGGCGTGGTTGAAGCGGATCGCCTCGTAGCGCGTACCGCTGCGCGACAGCTCGAGCTTGAGGTGCTTGTCCTTCAGCAGGCGCTGGCGCTCGACACGGAAGACGTCGTCGAACACCGGCGCCGCAAAGCCCTGGCCCCAGATCTCGTTGTCGAGCATGCGGGCGGCGTCGAGTGCGAAATAGCCGGATTCGAGGCTGCCGTCCGTCTCGATGCGACGCTCGAGCTGCGCGGGTTCGAGCAGTTCGCTGACGACCTCTTCGAAAGCAGCGTCGAAACGTGCGAGTTCGGATTCGCGGATGGTCAGGCCCGCGGCCATGGCGTGGCCGCCGAAGCGCACGATGAGTTCCGGGTGGCGCTTGGTGACGAGGTCGAGCGCGTCGCGCAGGTGCAGGCCCGGAATCGACCGCCCGGAGCCCTTGAGCTCACCGTCGTTGGCGCGCGCAAAGGCGATGGTCGGGCGGTGCAGGCGCTCCTTGATGCGGCCGGCGACGATGCCGATCACGCCCTGGTGCCAGTCGGGTTCGAACAGCGCCACGGTGGCGCGGTTGCCTGCCTCGAAACCGGAGAGCCGGGCGAGTGCCTCCTCCTGCATGCCGGCCTCGATGCCGCGCCGCTCACGGTTGAGCTTGTCGAGTTCCTGGGCGATGTTCATCGCGCGGCCGGGGTCGTCGGTGATCAGGCACTCGATGCCAAGGCTCATGTCGGAGAGCCGCCCCGCGGCGTTCAGGCGCGGACCGATCATGAAGCCGAGATCCATCGTGCTGGCGCGAGCCGGATCGCGCCCGGCGAGTGCGAACAGGGCGCGTATGCCCGCCTGCATGCGCCCGGCGCGCATGCGTGCCAGACCCTGTGCGACCAGGATGCGGTTGTTGCGGTCGAGCTTGACCACGTCGGCGACGGTGCCGAGCGCGACCAGGTCGAGCAACTCGGCGAGGTTGGGCTCCTTGCCACCGGCGAAGGTGCCGCGCTCGCGCAGCTCGGCGCGCAGTGCGAGCATGGTGTAGAACATCGCGCCCACGCCGGCCAGTGCCTTGCTCGGGAAATCGCAGCCGGGCTGGTTGGGGTTCACGATGACGTCGGCTTCGGGCAGCACGTCGCCGGGCAGGTGGTGGTCGGTGATCACGGTGGCCATGCCGTGGGCACGCGCTGCGGCGATGCCCTCGACGCTGGCGATGCCGTTGTCGACGGTGATCAGCACGTCTGGCTCGAGGCGTGCGGCGATGTCGACCATCGCAGGCGTGAGGCCGTATCCCAGGGTCACGCGATCAGGCACCAGGTAATGCACGTCGGCGCCAAAGGCGCGCAGCGCACGCATGCCAACGGCGCAAGCGGTGGCGCCGTCGCAGTCGTAATCGGCGACGATGACCATGCGCGCGCCAGCTTCGATGGCGTCGGCCAGCAACTGCGCTGCCTCTGCCGTGCCGGTGAGCGCCTCGGGCGGCAGCAGGTTCTTCAGGCTGGTGTCGAGTTCGTCGGCGCGGCTGATCCCGCGCGCGGCGTAAAGGCGGGCGAGCAGGGGGTGCAGGCCGGCATCGGCAAGGCGGGCGAAGGCCTGCTGGGGGACGGGGCGGGGCTGGATGCGAGTCATCGGGCTTCGTGGGGGGGCGGTGGCGGCGTTGCCTCAGGCAGCGGCAGGGGAGCTGGGGCGAGCGACTTCAGCAGGTCGTCGAGTGCGTAGGGCTTGCGCCAGAACTTCCAGCGCTCGTTACGCTGGTTGGCGACGAGCAGCGTAGCGCGGTCGCCGGGGGCGGAGATGTGCAGGCTGTCGATGCGGCCGCGTTTCAGTGCAGTGGCGAGTGGCGCGAACCAGTCGCGTTCCAGTGCTTCGAGACCAGTGCGCCATGCATCGAGATCCAGCGCTTGGGCGGGGAGTCGCAAGCCGTCGAGTACGACCAGCGTGTCCTGTCGAAGTGCGGCGGAGACATCGGGCATGGCGACGGGGAGGCCGCAGTTGCGTGCCAGGCCGACGCTGAGCGGGTCGGTGGCCTGCACCAGCGCCGCCGGTGCCTGTGGTGCGTGTTCGAGTGCGCCGGCGCCCCACAGCCAGATACTATTTACCGCGCGCAGGCCGGATGCCTCGCGGGCGCGGCTGCGCGGATGATTGTGCAACACGATCTGCGCTTCATTCATGGTGCGCTGCCACAGGCGGGCGTCCTCGCCTTCGGGAAGGAAGTGCTTCACCGGGCGGCCTACAACGTCGTCCAGTGGGTATAGCGTGGCCTTGGAGGCTTGTGCCAGCCTGAGGTACCAGCGTGTCGGCGTGCAGGCCTCGAACTGGCCGAGGTCGGTGAAGACCTCGTTGAGCGCAGCGACCAGTTCAGCGGCTTCCTCCGCATCAAGCTGGCTGTCGTCGAAGCTTTGCAGCAGGAGATGCTCGCGGGCGAAGGAGAGGTTGACCGGGTCAGCGCACAGCCAGTGGCCACCCTCCGCCGGGGGCGGGGCATCGGGCTCGCCACTGCGGCGCAATGCGGCCAGCGGCAGCGGTCCGCCTTCGAGTCCGAACAGCCGCGCCAGCTGGCGGTCGTAGGGCTCGAACGCGAGCACCGAGCGCGAACCTCGGCCAAGCAGGCCGGCCAGCCCGTCGAGCGTCAGGCCCGAGGCCGGTCCGAGCAGGGTTGCGGTAGGCCACAGCAGGCCGGGGATCAAGAGCTGGATATGCATCGGAGACGTCACTTTGGAAGCCGCGCGAGTCTAGCACGCGTGATGGGCACTGCTTGCCTGTGTGGTCATGGCGGTGGCGCAGCCGCGATCAGGCTTGACACGAGATGCTGAAGGGTCTTCAATTGATCTATCGATATCAATCAGATGATTGCAGGAACCCAGCATGAAGCCCACGCCCACCCCGGTTCGAGCGCCCTCAGCGGCCTACGCCGCACGCGCCACCCTGAGCGGGGCAGACATTGATCGTTACCTTCATGCAGCGTCCGCGCTCGAGCGTGACCACATGGTGCGCGAAGGCTTCGAGACCGGCTCGCTCGAGGCCTTCGCACATCGCTTCGGACGCAGCGGGCGCAGCTTGGCGCAGTTGCTGGGTGTGGCACCTGCAACCTATGACCGCCGCGTGCGCGAGGGCAAGCCTCTGTCGCAGGACGATTCCGACCGCGTCGCGCGGTTGATCGACGTCGAGCGTGCGGCGACCCGGGTGTTTGGCGACGAGGCCGCTGCACGCGAGTGGTTGGCTGCTCCCGTCCCCGTGCTGGGTGGCGCCATACCGATCGAACTGCTCGTCACCACCCCGGGGCACCAGGCGGTGATGAACGCCCTGCGCCGAATCATGGCCGGTACCGTCGCCTGATGGCGGCGCGCACGGCGACATTGTGGCGGCTGGCGCAGGACTGGATCGATCTCGATACGGGTGCGCTGCTCTGTGCGGCCGAGGATCTCGCCTGCGCAGGCAATGGTGCGGCTGCGGTCGGGGGGCGCTGGAACAGTGTCGGCAGACCGGTGATCTATCTCGCCGATAGTCTCGCGCTTGCGCAGCTGGAGAAGCGGGTGCACACGCCGCTGCGCCCGCCGCGGGAGCTGGTGGCTGTCGAGGTGACGCTTCCGGCGGCAGCCGTGCTCGAGGCCGAGACGCTTGTCCCGCCCGTGGGCTGGAACATGGACAACGTGGATTGGTCGGTGGGCCGTACGCCATCGCAGCACCTGGGTGATGACTGGGTTGAGCGCAATGACAACCTGCTGCTGCGTGTGCCGTCGGTTGTTGTGCCTGTGGGCTGGAACTATCTGCTCAACCCGTCTCACCCCGATGCGCGCCGGCTGCGCACACGGCGCCTGCCTTATCGGCCCGACGCACGCTTGTGGTGACGGCGGCGCTGCCCGCATGGGCAGGCGCCGCTGCCGGAGTGGCTGCCTCAGGCGTGCCTTGTGTAGCGGCGTACGCCGAGCAGGCTCAGTAGCCCGATGGCGAGCAGGGTCGGCACCGCGGGCTCGGGAACGGTGGCATGGAAACGCTCGCCGAGCAGCCGGTGCGCTGCACTTGTCGGGTGGACGCCGTCGAAGAAGAGATACTCGTCGCAGTTCGACACTGCACTGAAGATGCACCCGTCACTCACGTTGGTGAAGCCATAGGTGCCGGGATCGCCGATGACCTCATCTAGGAAGGCTGCGGTGTCGAACTCCATCAGGCGGAGCCCGCCGGGGAGGCCCGGAATGCTCCCGGCACGGATGTGCGCCAAGGTGCTGGCGAGCGCGTTATTGAAGCCGGTCGAGATGAGGTCCAGGCCTTGGCGTGCCTCGTCGGTCTGCCCCAGGCCCAGAGGGGTGCTCGCCAGGTTGGGCATGTTGGGGATGAGGAAGTCGGTGGCGCCGATGCTCGCCAGCAGACCGATCGAACTTACCAGATTGGTCACTGCCGTCTCGGCGGCGGCAAGCAGGTTGCCGCCGGTTGCGAGCGTGAAGAAGAAGTCGTTGGGCGCTGCCCACAGCATGAACAAGCTGCTGGCCGGGTCGAAGCTCGCCGCCGGGCTGCCCATGAACTGAAGCACCTGCGCCTGGGCGCCGGTCAGCTCAAGGCTGGGCGGCAGGGGGAAGGGTGAGCCGGTGAGGTAGTTGAAATTGCCCAGGCCGGTCATCGCGCCGCCCACCGCAAAGTTGCTGCCGCCGCTGGTCGATGGGGCAAGCGCAATGCCCAGTTGTGCCGCGAGGTGTTCGGCCGCTGTCGGGCCATCCGTGAATCGCTCGGCGTAGGGCGGCGATGGCGGCCAAGGGGCGAACGGCGCCCCGGCGGCGGACGACAGGGCATAGGCATTGCCGCCGTCGGAGAGACTGTCACCAAACACGAACATGGCGTTATAGGCAGCCTGGGCCGGCAGGCCGGCCAGGAGCAGGCAGGACAACAGGAACGCGCGCATCTTGATGTCTCCTTTTGTTGTTTGTCAGCCGACACGGGTGGCGTGCCCGGCTGCGGCACTTTTAACCCAGCGCCGGGGCGCGGGCAAGCGAGGGGATTCCCTGCTTCGGAGAAGCATCAATCAGTTTGAAGGCTTGAATGTAACTATGTGTAACAAATTAGCCCATTTTGCGCGTTCAAACGACATGTCCTATGAAAGCACCTGATTTGCTTTGAGTCCCGTTCCTGTCGATTGCGAGGCGCGGGTTTTGTTGTTTTCTGGATTGGTGCGTTGCCTGCACAGTGGAGTTTTCATGGTTCGGAACTGGAGAGCCCTGCATGGATGGGAGTGGCGCCGATGAAGTCCACAGTCCCTATGGTCGATGGTGTGCAGGGACGGAGGAGTGGCGCACGCGTCTGGTTCCTTGTCCATGGTTGGGCTGCACTGCCGCTGTGGATGTTCATGTTCTTCGTCTGTCTGACCGGGTCGATAGCGACGGTAAGCCAGGAGATCGTGTGGTTGGCGGATCCGGCGGTACGCGCTCGTGCTCCGGCACACGATGCGCAAGTGCTTGGGTACGACGAGATCCTGGCTGCAGTCAACGGGGCGCAGCCCGACGCCGTAGTGCAGTCCATCTCTCGACCGGTGAAGTCGCAGTTCGCGCTCAGCGTGCGCGTAGGCTACGCCGATGGAACCAGTGGCACGCTGCATGTGAATCCCTACACTGGGGAGATACAGGGCGCGCACTCGGGGTTCGATTTCCGTCAGTTCATCCGTGCGCTGCACGGCTGGCTGTTGATGCCGTTCGACAACGGCTTCAATCTCGGATGGTATGCGGTCTCCGCCCTTGCCTTGCCGATGCTGGTATCGCTAGTCACTGGGTTGGTGGTTTACAAGAAGTTCTGGCGTGGCTTCCTGCGACCGCGCTTGCGGTTCGCGCAGGGCGCGCGCGTCTTCTGGGGCGATTTCCACCGACTGGCTGGCATCTGGTCTATCCCGTTCATCCTCATCATGTCGGTGACCGGGCTGTGGTTTCTGGTGCAGGCAACGCTTTCGGACCTGTCGATCTCGATCTCGACCGAAGGCGTTCCACCCGTGGTGGCGCGCGAGGATGCGCCGTATACCGCAGATGGACTGCGCGCACCGATGATCTCGCTCGATGGGGCCGCAGCCAAGGCGAGCGAGCATCTGCCTGGCTTGGAGCCGATGTTCGTGCGACTGCCGGGTACTGCCTACGATCCGATCATGGTGCTGGGGCGCGGGGGCTATCCGCTGCTGTTCGAGCGTCTCCACATCAACCCTTACGATGGCGACGTGGTGTATGTGCGTCGCGTCTCGGACCGCTCCGGCCTGGAATTATTCACCGAGTCGATGCGGCCGCTGCATACCGGTGACTTCGCCGGTCTGTGGCTGAAGCTGGTGTACTTCCTGTTCGGTGTGCTGCTCACCATGATGGTGCTGAGCGGCATGATGATCTGGACCAAACGCACGGCGCAGGCCACCATCGCTGCGCTGCGCCGGCAACCGCAGCCGGTTATGGCGCAGGAGGTGAGCGAATGAGTCTGACCAGTACCTTGGCGGCGCCCAAGCTGGGCAAGAAGCCCGAAAACGTCTCGCGCAAGCGCTGGCTGTTCCGCATCAGCGTCGTGATGGTGTTGCTGCCCCTCTTCTATCTTCCAGGCTACTTCGATCGCATCGAGATGAACCGCGGCGCCAAGGGCCTTGGCGAACGGATGGTGGGCGAGTTCGCCGTCGGCCCTTGGTCGATCCGCCTTGCCGAGTGGAACCTCATGCCACCCGCGCTCGATGGTGAGGCAGGGTACATGAAGACCTTCAGCCTGGCGCTTTGTGAGCAGTGTACGGCGCAGGTGAAGGCGGTCTACATCCGCGTCGGCAAGCCGCGCAGTCTGCGTGCGGCAGGCGCGATCTTCTTCGGCTCGCCCTACCGCCAGTTTGCGAACCTGCATGTTCCCGATAGAGCAACCCCGGATTCCGAGGTGTGGATCACGCTGGAGGGCTGGGACGGTTCCACGCACCAAGTGGCGCTGCCGCTTGCCGAGGTCTCGCCAGTCACTGCCGGATGGCTAGTAAAGAAAGGAAACCCCACATGAGTCTCGACTTCCCACGCAAACCGCTGCACCTCATTCTGGCGGGCCTGCTTTCAGGGCTTGCGGGCCTTGCCGTCGCCCACAACCCGGTTTGCGTCTGCGTACCCGATGGCGATACCGTTGTCTGCACCGGCGGATTCTCGGATGGCAGCAAGGCGCCCGGTGTCACCATCGATGTCGTCGCCTACGATGAGACCATCCTCATACAGGGCAAGCTTGGCGACGATTCCACGCTGCGCTTCAAGCGGCCCGAAGGTGAGTTCTACGTGCTCTTCGATGCAGGTCCGGGACATGTGGTCGAGATCGATCACACCGAGATCCGCTGATGGCTGCTGTCCTTGTTCGACCCGCTGGTGCGGGTCACGAGTCCTTGTTCGTGGCGCTGGCCTGCTGCGTGATCCTGGCAGCGGCGGGGGCGGTGGTCGGGGTGCGTGCCGCGCACGTCGGCGTGACCATTGTGGAGGCGCATCAGCTTGACGCGCGTGACGGACTGAGTGCGGCCGAACAGGGGCTGTATGCCGATCTGCGCCTCGTGCCCATAGAACTGACGGCGTGGGGGGGCGTGCCACCTGCAGTGGCTGAGTTGGCCGCGGCGCTCGTTCCGCCCTTCGTCGCCGACCTTGGCATGGCATGGCGTGGAGCACACAGTTGGTCCCTGATCGAGCACGCGGGGATGAGCGCCTATCTGGGCCTGAGTGCTGAGCCGGCAGTGGCCGGTTCGTTCCTGCTGGTGCTGCCACTTGTGGGAGAGGCTGACTCGCCGCCAAAGATCTGGCTGCACCGCGAGTCCGATGCAGCAGCGCCTGCCCGGTTCGATGCTGGCTTTCTTGTCGAGGCAGGGTGGCGCGAGATCGTGAGCCGTTTCGATGCGGGTGTGACGCGCCACAAGCACTGAATTGAGCGCGGGGCCTGGCGCCCGCGCCGATGTCCAATCCCGCAGCCGTTCGCGACTGTTTCTTCATGGAGTTTCCATGTCCGATACCTATTGTTTCTCGCGTTCGCGCCGACGTCTGCTTGCAGGGCTGGCGGCGCTCTGCGCGCTGCCCGCTGCTGCGCATGCAGGCGCGCCTGCGCGCAGTCGCCCGCTGCGAATCGGTGTCACGCTGCACCCTTACTACAGCTATGTGAAGAACATCGTCGGCGACCTTGCCGAGGTCGTGCCGGTGATTCCCGCCGGCTTCAATCCACACGCCTACGAGCCGCGCGCCGAGGACATCAAGCGCATCGGGTCGCTCGACCTGATGGTGGTCAATGGCGTTGGTCACGATGACTTCGCCGAGCGCATGATCGCTGCCAGCGAGAAGCCCGACCTGCCCGTGATCGAGGCCAACGCCGACGTGCCCTTGCTGGCTGCCACCGGCATGGCGGGCCGTGCCGGGTCGGGCTCGGTTGTTAATCCGCATACCTTCCTGTCGGTGACCGCATCGATCGCGCAGGTCAACACCATTGCGCGTGAGCTGGCGCGTTTCGATCCCACCAATGCCGCGACTTTCCAGGCCAACGCGCGTGGCTTTGCCCGTCGTCTGCGCCAGCTTCGTGCCGATGCGCTGGCCGAACTGGCCGACATGTCGGGCGCAGAGTTCCGGGTGGCGACCATACACGGCGCCTACGACTACCTGCTGCGCGAGTTCGGTATCGAAGTCACGGCGGTGGTGGAGCCGGCGCATGGCATCGAGCCAAGTCCTGCGCAACTCAAGGGCACCATCGACCGTTTGCGCGGACTGGACGTGAAGGTCATCTTCTCGGAAATGGACTTCCCCTCGGCCTATGTCGACACCATCCAGCGTGAAACTGGCGTGCGCCTGTACGCGCTCACCCACATCTCCTATGGCGAGTACGAGATTGACAAGTTCGAGCGCGAGACGGCCCGCAACCTTGCTACCGTCGTGCGTGCGATCCGCGAGGCCGCGCAATGACGCACTTACCTGCAGGTCCGGAGATCCGCCTCGAGTCGGTCGGGCTGACGCTCGGGCGCACCGATATCCTGCGCGATGTGTCACTGCGCGTCGTGGCGGGCAGTGTGCACGCGCTGGTCGGCCCCAACGGCGGCGGCAAGAGCTCGCTGGTGAAGACCCTGCTCGGGCAGATGCCCCATCGTGGCCGCCTGTCGATCACTTGGCCCGGGCAGCCTGGCACCATCGGCTATGTCCCGCAGGCGCTGGAGTTCGACCGTGGCCTGCCGATGACGGTGGAAGACTTCATGCGCGCCACCACCCAGCGCCGACCGGCCTTCCTGGGCCGTGCACGCGGCCAGATGGCGACTGTCGATGCCGCGCTCGATCGCGTGGACATGGGCGACAAGCGCCTGCGCTGCATGGGGGCGTTGTCCGGCGGTGAGCGCCAGCGCGTGCTGCTGGCGCAGAGCCTGATTCCACAACCGGGTCTGCTCGTGCTCGATGAGCCGATGGCCGCGCTCGACGAAGCCGGCATTGCAGTGTTCGAACATCTGCTTGCCGACTGGCGGCGCGACGGTGTCACGGTGCTGTGGATCGAGCACGACATCGACGCCGTCGCCCGGCTTGCCGACCGCGTGAGCGGGCTCAACCGCAGCCTGCTGTTCGACGGTGCGCCGCTCGAAATGCTGGCGCCCGAGCGACTGCTCGCGCTGTTCTCGGCACGCCCGCGCATCGCGCCGACGGCCGTCCGGCTGGAGGCGGCCGCGTGAGCTACGAATCCTTTCGCCAACTGGTGCAGGGTTGGGCCGAGGCGGGGTGGCTGCCGCCGTCGCTGACCTATGGTTTCGTCGTCAGTGCCTTGCTCGCCGGGCTCATCATCGGCCCCGTACTCGGCGGGCTGGGTACCCTGGTGGTGGTCAAGCGCTTCGCCTTCTTTTCCGAGGCGGTCGGCCATGCGGCGCTTACCGGCGTTGCCATCGGCATTCTGCTGGGTGAACCCTACACGGGCCCATATGGCAGCCTGTTCGGCTACTGCCTGCTGTTTGGCATTCTGCTGAATTTCCTGCGCAACCGTACCGGGCTCACACCCGATACGCTGATCGGCGTGTTCCTCTCGGTATCTCTGGCGCTTGGCGGCAGCCTGCTGTTGCTGTTGTCCGGAAAGGTGAACGTCCACATCCTCGAGAACGTGCTGTTCGGCTCGGTGCTCACGGTCAACGGCCAGGACCTCGCAGTCCTGGCGGTGGTGGCCGTGCTGGTGGTGGTGCTGGCGCTGCCGCTCTACAACCACATGATGCTGGCAAGCTTCAATCCACAGCTCGCCACCGTACGCGGTGTGCGCGTGAAGCTGCTGGACTATCTCTTCGTTGCGCTGGTGACGGTGGTTACGGTGGCCTCCGTGAAGGTCATCGGCGCCATCCTGGTGGGGGCCTTGCTGGTCATCCCGGCGGCCGCTGCGCGTCTGTTGAGCCGCTCGCTGCGTGGCTTCTTCTGGTTGTCGGTGCTGTTTGCCACGCTCAGCACGCTGGCCGGCATCCTGGTACCGATCGAGCTCGAACTACCGGTGCCCTCGGGTGCCGCAATCATCCTGTTCTCCGGTGCGCTGTTTGCGCTCGCGGCCATTGCGCGCGGCATCGTACCTGCACTCAAAGGGCAAGTTGCATGACGACCTTGAAGACGCTTGTCGTCGCCTGCGCGCTCGCGTGCAGCACGCCTGTCTGGGCCGGCGAGACCCCGCAGGCGAAACCTGCCGCTACCGTGCTGGTGGCACACCCCGTTGTGTACGCGCTGACGCGCCAGTTGGCCGAAGGCACGCGCATCGACGTCAGCCGCGTGGTGCCGGATACCTTGCCGCCCACGCGTCATGCGGCATACTTCAACGGACGCGGTGCTGCGGCGCTGGAACGCGCCGCGCGCGAGGCCGATGCCGTGGTGGGGCTGCGTGCCGTGTGGGCCGATGACGTGCTCTACCCCCATGCCCGGCGCGCCAACCTGCGGATCGTCGAGATCGATGCAGCTCGCCCGATCGATGGCACGCTGCCCGGCGTGGCGCTGCGGGCCGGTGATGCGGATGGGCTGAACGCCTGGCTCGATCCGACCAATCTCGGTCGCATGGCGGACATCGTGGCGCATGACCTCGCACGTCTTGCACCGGCCGATGCCGCAGCCGTGGCACAGCGTCTGGCAGCGTACAAGCGCGAAGTGGTGCGCCTCGCGGCCGAGGCCGGTCAGCGCTTCGCGGCGCTCGACAATCCGGTGGTGTTCAGCCTGTCCGATCGGCTCGACTACTTCATCACCGGCTTCAACCTCGATCTGGAAGGGCGCGACCTGCGCGCCGATGACGAGTGGACGCCGCAAGCCGTATCCGCCCTGCTTGAGCGCCTGCACGCGGCCGACGTCGGCATCGTACTGCATCATCGTGCGCCGCCCGAGGCGTTGGCCCTGGCGCTGCAGCGGGGTGGCGTGCGTGTCGCGGTGCTGGAAAGCGCAGGCAACGATCCCTTGCAGGCCTTGCGCGACAACGTTACCGCCGTTCTGGGCGCGAACTGAAGTCCGGCAGGTCGAGCGCCCGCCCCTTTCCGGGGCGGGCTTGTTCGCCGCGGCCAGAACGAGGGTTACGGCTGGGGGTCGGTCACAAAGCCCAGCTTCTGCATGCCAGCGCGTTGCGCCGCGGCCATGACCTTGACTACCTGCTCGTACTCGACGCTGCGATCGCCATGAACGTGGATCTCGGGTTGTGGTTCTTCACTGGCGATCTGGATGAGACGCGCCTCGAGTGTCTCGTAGTCGATCCGGTCTTCGTTCCAGTGCAGGTCGCCCGCGGCAGTAACGGCGATCGTCACCGTACGCGGTTCGACGACGTTCGGCTGGTTGGCCGCGCGGGGCAGATCGAGCTTCACCGAGTGGGTCATCACCGGCACCGTGATGATGAAGATGATGAGCAGCACCAGCATGATGTCGACCAAGGGGATCATGTTGATCTCGCTCATCTCGGTGTCGCCCGTGTCCTCCAGTCCGTTGCCGAAAGCCATCAGGAGGCCTCACGCGTCTTGTTGGCGACATGCAGCTTGGCGACCTTCACAGGCGCCCCGGTGACGAGGAATGCGTGAAGGTGATGGGCGAAGCGGTTGAGTTGTCCGAGGACGCCCTTGTTGGTGCGTACCAGCGCGTTGTAGCCGAGCACGGCGGGGATCGCAACGGCGAGGCCGAATGCGGTCATGATCAATGCTTCGCCGACGGGGCCGGCGACCTTGTCGATTCCGGCGTTGCCCGATACGCCGATACCGACGAGCGCGTGGTAGATCCCCCAAACCGTGCCGAACAGGCCGACGAAGGGGGCCACGGAGCCAACCGAGGCGAGCACGGAGAGGCCGCTCTGCATGCGTTCTGCGCTCTCGTCGATGGCGGTGCGCAGGCATGCGGTCAGCCAGTCGGCCAGGCTCAATTGTCCGTGGAGCTCCTCGCGATGTGCGGCGTGATGGTCGCAGGCCCGCCCACCCTCGTCCACCAGACGGCGAAACGGGTTCGTGGCTGTTTCGCCACCTATCAGATTCAATCCCTCTTCGATGCTCTGCGCGTGCCAGAACAGCTGCGCGCGCCGGGCAGCGCGTCTGAGGCGCATGGCCTGGATACCGCGAGTGGCGATCACATACCAGGATGCGATGGACATAATGAAGAGCATGATTGCCACGGATTTGATGACGAGATCGCCCTGGGCCCAGAGCGCCTCGATGCCGTAGGGGTTGGCCAGCGTATCCACGGCGCCGGTATCCGGTATCGGTGGTGTGGCTGTACCGAGCGCTTCGCCCGCAGTAGGCAGGGCGTCGGTCGCCGGCGTGGTGCCGGTCTCCACGCCGGCATTCGATGCGCTGTCTGCTACGTCAGCGGAAGCCGGTATGGAACGGAGGTTCTCGGATTCGTTTTCCATCTGTGTTTCCTTGCTTGAAGGGTGCGCCCGGGAGGCGTGAGAGTTGGGCCTGGATTCAGTTGAGCAATGAGAAGATGACCGGCTGCACATACCAGAATGCGATCGGCTTGCCGCCCCGTGTTGCCGGGACGTAGCGCCAGCGTTCCACTGCCGCAATCGCGGAGTCGTCCAGCCGGCGGTGGCCGCTGGATTCACGCAGCTTCACCTCCGCCACGGAGCCGTCCGGCATGATGTGTACGTCGAGTAGCACTCGCCCCTCTTCCCGCATGCGCCGCGATAGCGGAGGGTAGGTCGGAGCAGGGTTGTTCAGATGCGAGGCATCGACGCGTGGAGGCGTAAGCGGCGTTTCGGTCGTTGGGCCTGCCTGCCCAGTCGGAGGAGGGCGATGCTGCTGTGTCGACGCGTCCTCCGACGGCGCTTTGCTCGCCTGCGGCGTTGGCGGCGGCTCGGCTTCGTCCATCGGAATCTCGATGGCAGTCTCCGATGGCGGCAGCGGTGGTGGCGGTGGAAGCGGCTTGCGCTTCGTCTCGGGCTTGGGCTTCGGCGGTTCAGGCTTTGGTGGCTCCGGATCGGGCGCGGGAGGCGGCGGTGCGAGGGGGGCCGGTGTTGGGGGTACGACGGCGTCAGACGGTACGAGCACGCCCTGCATGGTTGGCTGCACGAGTTCGGAGCGGCTCTGATCGAGGGCGTGCGTTGCCCACGCCACGGCGCCGACATGCAGCGCCAAGACCAGAACGAAGGTTGACCCGCGTTCGGCGGTCTTCATCGCGGTGCGCCTGAGCGCCGGCTCCCCTGCCTTGGGGAGGGCACCAAAGAGTTCCTGCGGAAAAGGGAGCAGCCATATCGCATTGCTGGTTCTGTAATCCTGTCGAAAAAAATGCAGCGCCCGCAGGCGCTGCGAAAAACTGCCTCGTGGGACCTTGCCTCCGGCGAACATCCAATCGAACCAGCGGGAAGGCGCAAAACCGGTTTCGGTTCGCTTGGCTGGATCACTTGTGTCGGTCGCAGTGGCCCCTATGTGAGCGCGTTCGAAGCGCTTGCGGCATGTGCCCGATGACGCTCCGCGGAGCGGACGTCTCTATTAGCCATGTCGTTTGACATGCCCAAAAAGTGCAACTTGATACATGGCGTTACATATTGCAGGCCGCCGCAGGCGAGGCTTTGGCTCGGTCGCCATAGGGTGGACGTCAAGGTCAGCCATGGGTGGCGCTTTTGAGTGACGCAACAACCCCCATTGCGATCAGTACTTCCAGTTCAGGGTCAAGCTGGCGTTGCGTGGCGCGCCGTAGAAGCTCTGGGACCAGAACAGGCTGCTGAGGTACTTGCGGTCCGTGGCGTTGTTGAGTTTGGCGGTAACGTTAAGCGTTGGAGAGATGTCGTAGCTGGCCATCAAGTCGAGCAGCGCGTAGGCGTCCTGACGGCTGGTGATGGCGCTTGCTTCTGTACGGTGGATCTCGCTCTGCCACTTGACTGTTGCTCCAACCTTGAATCCATGCAGGCCCGGCACACGGGCCACGGCGCTCAGGCGCAAGGTTCCGCGCGGGACATGGGTACGTACGTCGCGGCTGTCTTCATCTTTCAGGCTGAACTGGGTGTAACCCGCATTGATGTCCCAAGTCGATCCGATGCGTCCAGCCATATCGATCTCGAAGCCCTGGGAGCTGGCGTTTACGCCGCGGTAATAGGAGCGTCCGGCACTGAAACCATCATATTCCGCCGTGTTCTTCTGGTCGGTACGGAACACCGCCAAGCTACCGTTCAGTCTGCGCTCGAACCATTCGCCCTTTATGCCTGCTTCGAGGTTCCTGCCTTCGATCGGTTCGAGTACGCTGCCCGACTGGGTGATCTGGTGCTGGGGGTTGAAGATCTCGGCATAGCTCGCGTAGGCGCTGTGATGGCGGTCGATGTCGTACACGACACCGAGGTAGGGAGTGGTGCGCGTCTCGCGGTAGTCGTGTATTGCGCCGTACTGAACGCCCGAACTGGTGACGCGGCTCAGGTTGGCGCCGGCGAGCAGCTTGAGATCGGAGGTGAGGCTGAAGCGTCCGGCTGCGTAGATGCTGTCGCGGCGGTTGACGAAGTCGGCATGGTCGCTCAATCCGACGTCGAACGCGGGGCGGGGAAAGCTACCGGCGAGCACTTCGCTCTCGGTCAGTGGCAGATGTGTATCGTCGTCGCGCGAATGCAGCCAGTTATCGCTCTTGCTGCGGCTGATGCCGAACACCAGCTCGTGTTCGTGTCCGCCCAGGGCCACGGTGCCGGTGAGGTTCACGTCAGCTGTCCATTGGCGTTCGGTATGGCCGTACTTCGAAGGCCAACTGAACAAGCCGGTGCCGGTCTCGCGATCGGGTGTGCCATACACATAGAAGAGTTCGCCGTCCGATTCAAGGCTGCGGCGCAGCAGCGTGGCCTTGGCCTGCCAGCGGTCGTTCAGGCGGTGGTTCAGTTCGGCGAAGGTCTGGGTGTCGTCGCTGTTCCAGTAGGCCCATTTTGCTGCGCTGCTGGCCGAGCGTTCGTAGTGGGTGGGTGTGCCGTCACTGTATCTGAGTGGCAGGGCGCCCCACAGCGTACCCTTCGGCCGGTTGCGCTGTTGTGAGTGGCCGATGGCCAGCAGCGTGTCAGTGCCGATATCGTGCTCGACGATCGCAGAGAACAGCTTTTTGTCGAGGGAGTAGCGGTCCAGATGTGAGTCCTTCTCTTGCGCGGCGACGATCAGCCGGCCTCGCCAGCGCCCATCCTCATCGAGTGCAGAGGAGAAGTCACCGTCAATGCGGCGGTTCTGCCAAGAGCCAAACGTTACGGCCGCCGAGGCCTGCAGTTCGCGGGTGGGGCGCTTGCGCACGAAGTTGACGGTACCCGCGGGATTGCCGATGGAGGCAAGCAGCCCGTTGGCGCCGCGCAGGACCTCGACGCGGTCGTACGGGGCGGTGTCGATGTCGCCGAGTTGATCGCCGGTGGCGAAGGGCAGGCCGATGCCGTCGACCAGGAAGTTGCTGACTTCGAAGCCGCGGATCGAAAAGTAGGTGCGGTCGGACTCCACCAGTTCGACATTCACGCCTGTTACCGAGGCGAGCATGTCGTTCACATTGGTCAAGCTGAAGTCGTCCATCATCGCGCGGGTGACGACGCTGACCGACTGCGGTGTGTCGCGTTGGGAGAGCTCCAGTCTCGTGGCGGTGGAGGTTGAACGTGCGACATAGCTGCCGGTGCGCTCAGTCGCAGTACCGATCGCGGCCGAGACGGTGACCGCCGACAGCATGGCAGCGTCGGGCGACGGCGCGGCTAGCCGCAAGGTGTAACTGCCCGGTCCAGTGGGTACCAGTTCCAGGCCGCTGCCGGTCAGCGCACGCTCCAGTGCCTGTTCGGTACGCATGCGGCCACGGACCGCGGCGGCGTTGCGGTTTTCGAGTGTTGCGGCGCCTGCGGTGAGGGCGATGCCGGCTTCGCGACTGATGCGGTTGAGGGTGGCAGCGAGCGGGCCGGCGGGCAGGTCGTAGTCGCGCACCGTCTGCGCGACATGCGGTGATGCGGTCTGGCTCTGGGCCACGACCGCGGTCGGTACGGTGCCCAACAATGCGAACGCAATGGCCAGGGCGAGGGGGCGAAGGTGAAGGACAGGGGAATGGGGGGGCACGGGCGAAGCTCCAGCGAAGACGTTGAAAAGGGAGAGCGAGATGCTTTCCCCGTCTGCCGGACGAAGTTGCGAAAGTGACAGTCGAATCGGAAGAATTTTTCTGGCAGGTGCAGGTTTCGTGTCGCCGGCGTGGCACGTCCGGCTTCAGCGCTCGCGCTCGACGTGCAGCCACACGCCGCCGCGCTTCACCAGACGCACTGGCAGGGCGTGAGTGAGTGCGGTCAGGGCGCGTTCGGTATCGGCCTGCGGAACGGTGCCGGTGACGCGCAGCCCGGCCGCGTCGGCCGCGATGGTGAGCGGTGCAGCTCGATGGCGGGCGAGTTCGGCGACGACTTCGCCGAGCGCGGCGTTCTCGACCACCAGCATGCCGTCGATCCAGGCGTCGGCGTCCGGCCGCATGGCCGTGGGTTCGCCGACTGCGTCGGCGCGCAGCCAAACGCCGTGGCCGGCCGAGACCCGGCGCTCGGCCGGGCAGGCCTGAGCGGGTGTAGGGTCGCATGCGGTGGGGCGTGCCATTACCGCGGATTCGGTGACGGTAAGCGTGGTCAGGTCGGCTTCGTGGCGGACGATGAAGCGGGTGCCGAGTGCGCGCAGACTGCCTTGCGGCGTCAGCACCATCAGCGGGCGCAACTCCGCCTCTCTCGCCGGTGCGCTGCGCACATGGATCTCGCCTTGGCGCAGGACGATGGCACGCCGATCGGCGTCGAAGGCGAGGTCGATCGCGCTGCGGGTATTGAGGACGACGACGGTGCCGTCCGGGAGCACGACGCTGCGCTGCTCGCCCGTGCCGCTGCGGTGGTCAGCGAGCAAGCCGGCGAGCGGGTGGTGGCGGTCGAGCACACCCGCCGCAACGGCAACCAGCAGCGCCAGCGACAGCAGACCGGCGGCCGCTCGCGTACCGCCGCGACGGCGCGGTGTGATCAATGTTTCGCGCAGCGGTGCCGCAGCGTCTCGTGGCAGGTCGTGCAGGCCATGGTCCAGCAGGCCGAGCTGGCGCCAGGCGCGGGCGTGGTCGGTATCGGCCTCCAGCCAGCGGATGAGGCAGGCGCGGTGTTCGTCTGAGGCGTCGCCCGAGTCGAGCAGGACTTGCCAGGCAATGGCTTCGTCCAGCACCCGGTCGGAGACCGGGCGGTCGTCCGTCGAACGGGCGCTCACGTTGCTTGGCATGGCTTTACGCAGGGCTACCGAAACGCAGCCGGTAGCAATGCCGCGCCGCCTCGGCAAGGTATTGGCGCACGCTGGAAACCGATACGCCGAGCCGTGCGGCGATCTCGGCGTGGGGCAGGCCGTCGAGCCGGCTGTACAGCCAGGCGGCCCGCATCCTGGGCGCCAGCCCGTCTAGCATGCGGTCGACTTCCAGCAGTGACTCGATGACGAGATGACGCGCCTCGGGCGAGGGCGTCTCGGCTTCCGGCATATGTGCAAGTGCTTCCAGCCAGGCGCGTTCCAGTTCGCGTCGGCGGTAGTGGTCGATGAGCAGGCCGCGGGCGACGGTGGTGAGATAGGCGCGCGGTTCGCGCAGTCCTTCCACCTGTTCGCGTCGCCCGGCGAGCAGTCGCACGAAGGTGTCCTGGGCGAGGTCGGCAGCCTGTTGCGAGCAGCCGAGCTTGCCGCGCAACCATCCCTGCAGCCAGCCGTGGTGATCGCTGTAAAGGTTGGCGATGGGGTCGGCGCGGCGGGCAGCGGTGCTCACGTGTGTCTCCGGAATGCGGGAGCGCTGGCTGGCCCGGGTAGGGTTGGCTGGCTTATTTCAGAGTAAGAATTGTTCGCATTGTCGCGGATCGTAGGTTGCGCCGTCAAACTATGTAGAACGGCATGGCTGGGTGGGGTGCCCAGCCATGCCGTGCGGAAGTCTCACGATGACTCTGCTACAGCCTTCACAGCTTATATTCCAGCGTGATCGAAGCGGTGCGGGGGTAACGTAGATGGCTCCGTACTCGACTGTCCGCAGGTACTTCTTCTCGAACATGTTGCTGACGTTCAGCCGTATGGTGGCTGCCTCGGAAAGCTCATAAGCTGCAATGAGGTCAGCCAGGAGATACACGTCTTGCCACGCACCGCCGCTTTTCGAAACGTCGGACTGGCGGCGCACACCCGTACCAACCTGCAGCTTCGGCAACATCGGTACGTGCGTGTCGGCGCGCAGTTTCAGCGTACGGCGTGGTACCCACTCCTAGATGTTTCGGCTGTCCGATCCCTTCAGCTGAAGCGAGGTGAGGCCAGCTGTGAGATTGGTATCTGAGCCAACGCGGCCCGTGGCCTCATCTCTAAGCCGTGCGCCTTTGCTGGGCTTCGAAGCGCCTGACGAGGATGACGATGAATGATGAATGATGAATGCGTAGCTGCGGGAGCCCTGCCCATATCCGTCCTTTGTCCTCGACGAGGTTCAAAACTGCGCCCTCAGCATTAACGAAACGTTGCGTGCCTCGCCGATATTGCTTGATCCCTCCTCCGATCCGCCGCTGGCCCAGTACTTCTTGTTGAACACGTTGTTGATGTTGCCGATCAGTGTCAAGGCATGGCCTTGCACGTCGAAATCGTAGCTAAAACCAGCGTTGACTATGGTACGACTTGGTACTGTCAGTAGATTCTTGTTGTCGTTGTAGGTGGCGCCAAAGTAGCGCGCTGCACCGTGGATAGACAGGCCCGAGATGTTCGGCACCTTATACTGAGCATGGCCGACGACCTGCCATTTGGGTGCATTCGCGGGCGTATTCCCTTCAATCGCGGCACTGGCAGCGGAGACTTTATCAATCGTGGCATCGAGATAGGTTGCGCCCATGCCCAGACTCAGGCTCCTGGTGAATTGATAGGCGCCTGACAGTTCAGCGCCTTGATACAGCACCAGCCCATCCTGTGTTCGATAGGTAAGCGTCCGACGATCGCCGTCTTGCCAGTTATTCAGCAGTCCGGGTTGATCTCGTCGGTGAACTCGCCCTCATTCCATGCGCGGGCGATGGCGGCATCGAGGCGGGTCAGAAGCTGGTGGAGGGATTCACCATCGCGGCGCTGTAGCATCGCCAGGCATTCACTCTCGTCACTTGCCACTGCGGCACACTCAACCGGGCCGACAGCGCCGAGCGAGATCTGGCCCCCATTTGAGATCAGCCAGTCCACGTTCTTGAGCGCTGCCAGCGGGTCGGCGGCGGGATACTTCATCAGGCGGCCTTCTGTTCGGGAGCCGGCACCTTCAGCTCGACCTTCCACGGCAACAGCTCATCGACACGATTGACCGGATGCTCGGCGATGCGGCCGATCACATGACGCAGGTAGGCCTCGGGGTCGAGGCCGTTGAGCTTGGCCGAGCCGATCAGGCTGTAGATCGCCGCCGCACGCTCGCCCCCGGCGTCGGAGCCCGCGAAGAGGAAATTCTTCCGACCCAGGGCGACCGTGCGCAGCGCCCGTTCGGCGGCGTTGTTGTCGATCTCGATGCGCCCGTCGGTGCTGTAGCGCACGAGCGCGTCCCAGCGGGCGAGCGCATAGCGGATCGCCTCGGCCAATGCCGATTTCTGCGAGAGTTGTTTGAGCGTGGCGTCGAACCAGGCGCGTAGCGCGACCAGCACGGGGCCAGCGCGCGCCTGCCGCTCGGCCCGGCGCAGTTCGGGCGGTTTGCCGCGAATCGCCTCTTCAACCGCGTACAGCAGGCCGATCTGCTTGAGCGCCTCGGCCGCCAGGGGCGAGGCCTGCGCCTTGTGCAGATCGTAGAACTTGCGCCGCACATGCGCCCAGCAGGCGGCCTCCTGGATGGCCCCGCCCAGATAGAGCGGCGCGAATCCGGCAAAGGCATCTGCCTGCAGCACGCCCTTGAAGCGCGCGAGGTGGCGTTGCGGGTGCTCGCCCCGGCGATTGGGCGAGTAGGCGAACCACACGGCAGGGGGTGTCTCATCGCCTGCAGGGCGGTCATCGCGCACGTAGGTCCACAACCGACCGGTCCGGGTCTGGCCTTCACCCGGCGAGAGCACCGGCACCGGGGTGTCGTCGGCATGCAGCTTGGTGGCCGAGAGCACATGCTTGCGCAGCGCCTCGACCAACGGGCGCAGCAGCGCATTGCATTGCCCCACCCAGTCGGCCAGCGTGGAGCGCTCGAGTTCGACACCCTCCCGAGCGTAGATGGTGCTCTGGCGGTACAGCGGCAGGTGATCGCAATACTTCGCGACCAGCACATGGGCCAGGAGCCCCGCGCCGGCCAGCCCCCGGGCGATCGGTCGCGCGGGCGCGTTCGCCTGCACGATCGTGTCGCAGCGGCTGCAGGCGAACTTCGGGCGCACATGACGGATCACCCGGAAGCTCGCCGGCACGTACTCGAGCATCTCGCTGACGGTCTCGCCCAGCTTCTTGAGCGAGGCGCCACAGGCTGGGCAGTCGCACGCCGAAGGCAGGTGCTCCTCAATGTCGCGTGGCAGATGATCGGGGAGCGGTTTGCGGGGCGGGGGCACCTCGCGCATATCGGCTGGCGCGGGCGGTTCGGCCGGGGTCTCGGCACGCAGGGTCTCGAGCTCCTCGAGCGAGAGCTCCAACTGGCCGAGCATCTCGTTCATCTGCTCCGAGCTGCGGCCGAACTGCATGCGGCGCAGCTTGGCGATCACCAGCTTCAGGTGCTCGATCTCGGCGGCCTGTTCGCTCACCTTCGCCCGCAGGGCGATGACTTCGTCAGGAGAGGAAACAGGGGTGTTCGACATGGCGACATGATACCGGAGCATGCCGCCAAACGCCGCCAAATGACGCTAAAAAGCTCCTATAAGCCGCTATGCAGCGCGATTCGGCGCCGTTCTGACCGGACGCCGCCAGTCGATGCCCTCGAGCAGCATCGACAACTGGGCCGGCGTCAGCGCCACGGTCCCATGAGTCACCTGCGGCCAGACGAATTTACCGTTCTCGAGCCGCTTGGCGAACAGGCACAGCCCGTCGCCGTCCCACCACAGCACCTTGATCCGATCTCCACGCCGGCCCCGGAACACGAAGATCTGTCCGCTGAAGGGATCGGCTTGGAGTTGGGTGTGAACGAGCGCGGCCAGGCCGTCGAAGCCGCGCCGCATGTCGGTGATCCCGGCTGCGATCCAGATCCGCGTGCCCGCAGGCGGGACGATCACCGCAGCAGCACCGCGAGAACCTGCGCGAGCACCTGGGCGTCGGGACGTCCTTCGACAGTCAGCCGTGCGCCCTTGCGCTCGATCGTCAGCCGACCGAACGCGGCCGCTGGGGTATCGAGCATCTCGGGCGCGTCCTCATCGTCGGTGTCGGCGAGGATGATCGGCACGAACGCAGCCACCCCCAGGCGACCTTCCTGGTAGGCCTTGCGCCACGCGAAGATCTGGTTGGCGTTGACGTCGTGTTGGCGCGCGAGACGCGACACGGAGGCGCCCGGCTGCAGCGACTGTTCGACGACGGTGCGCTTGAAATCGATCGAATGGCGGCGGTATGGGCCGCGCGGGCCGCGATGCGGGCGTTGGTCCAAATTTGTGTCCATGAAATCCATTGTGGGCACAAAGTTGGGTGCCCCCTCCGAGGGGGTGATCGTCAGCGACAGCTACGCTGAAGGGAAGACGGCATTGGGCGGACGCTTACTTCGATAGCGCTCACCACTCCTGACTACATCAATTTGATTGGCTCTTTCGATCCGGAAGATCGCTGCACTGTAGTCAAACGTGTTTGCCTGGCCCTTGATGCCGATCTCGGCTTGCTTGGAAATCGTCGCAGGCAGCAACTCTCCAGCATTGGCGTAAATGTCACCCACACGGCTGCCGGGCTCAAGGCCCTCGACATAGCTACCGTAGAGACTGGTTTGAGCATCGGGCTTGTAGATCAAGGCCAGTGTTGGCGTCGTCTCGCGAGTTCGGTAGCCGGCCTTGTTGTGATAATCGGTGAAGCGCAGACCCGCAATTGCTTGCCAGCGCTCGTTGAAATGGACGGTGTCACTGAGGAAAACACTCTTCTGGACGACTTCGGGTCTTGCGGGATTCAGCGAAAAATCAGGTGTGTGGCTCACTCGGTAGGGCTGGGACCCATGGATGTTGCCTTGGAAATCATTGTCCGGATATCTGAAGTTGCTGTAGCTCGTTTCGGTCTTCTGCAAACCAAGGCCCGCAACCAGCTCATGCTTCATACCAAACGCTGATACTGTGCCCTGCAACATCGCCGTAAGCGCTCACCCAGCGGCGTCGTTGCTACGCAGCGCGGCTTGAGATATCCGAGCGCAACGGCGCTTTCCCGAAGTGCTGCTTCCACAGTCTGGGCGTGAGCTGCGCGACGTCGGCGGCCGGGTGCTGGGCGACGCGCTGCAGTACGTCGACGAGATAGTCGTAGGGATCGAGCTCATGCAGCCGACAGGTCGCAATCAGGCTCTGGACGACGCCAACGTGCTGGGCGCCGAGCTCGGTCCAGCTGAACATCCAGTTTTTGCGACCCAGCGGAATCGGCCTTAGCGCCCGTTCGAGGTGGTTGGTATCGATCGGCACATCCGGGTCGGCCAGGAACACTTCCAGTGCCGCCCGTCGCTTGTGCGCGTAGATCAGCGCCTTGGTCAGCGGGCTGCTCGGCAGCAGCCCCTGCGCGTCCAGGCGCTCCTGTACCCAGGTGAAGAAGGCCGCCACGATCGGGCGGGCGTGATCGAGCCGGTACTCGCGCTTGGCCTCGCCCTTGAGCTTGTCGTCGCGGATCTTCGCTTCGACCGCGTAGAGCGCGCCGATGAACTCGAGCGCCTTGGCCGCCAGCGCTGGCTCGGCCGCTTCTGCGTGGATGAATTCGCGCCGGCAGTGCGTCCAGCACTGCGCGTGCGTGAGCCCGGTCTTGCTCGCGTAGGTCTCGTAGGCGCCGTAGCCGTCCGAGAGCAGCACACCCCCTTCGGTGGGCTTGAGCCCGAGCACCTTCTCGACGTTGCTGTGGGCGCGGCTGTCGAAGAACGGGAAGCAGATCTCGTGCAGTTCGCCATACACCGGCCAGAAGTAGCAGGCCTTCATCTTGCCCGGGCCGGCACGGCCGGCCTTGATCGGGGTTTCGTCCATGGCCTTGACGCGACTGGCACGGATCGACGCGAGCTGCGCCTCGTAGATCGGCGTGAGCAGCGCGGCCGCCTGCGCAGCCAGTTGCGTGAGCCAGGCGCGGCTGACCGTGATGCCAGCGTCAGCCAGGCGCTGATGCTGGCGGTACAGCGGCAGGTGCCAGGCGAACTTGTCGAGCAGCAGCCCGACCAGGAAACTCACGTCGGCGCGGCTGCCCTCGATCACCCCGACGGGCGCCGCTGGGCAGTGGATCGTCTGCGTGTCGCGGCGCTTGATGACCGGGCGCACGTACTTGAGGATCACGTAGCTGCCCGGGCGCTGCGCCAGGCGATGGCTGACCTTCTCGCCGATCACCTCGAACTGGTCGGCGGCAAGCCCCTCGGTCTCGGGGTTGGCGAGCGTGATGGTCTCGACCGGGACGCGCGTCTCGTCGAAGAACAGCGCCGATTCGTCCTTGTCCTGTGCGTAGTCGGTGCGCGACGCACGGCGGGTGTGTCCCGCCACGGTCTTGCCGGGGACATCGGGCTGCGTGTCGGGGATCGGTAGCTCGCCCAGATGCAACTGCGCCGGGTCGGGTGAAACCACGCGTTTCTCGCTCTTCTGGCCGAAGAGCTGGCGGCGGAACCACTCGAGCTGATGCTTGAGCGCCGCAAACTCAAGCCGCATCGCATCCATGTCGCGCTGCAAGGCGATGTTCGCCTGGGCCAGTTCGACGATCTGCTCGGGCGCCCACTGGGCGGCCTCGGCAAGGGTCGGAACAGGGGTGCAGTGCGGTGCGGACATAGCGCACATTTTACCGTAGAGCCCAGCATTCATGCGGGTTGCACGGCGTTTGCGGACAGTCGGAACCGGCGCTTGTAGCGGACCGGCTCGATGCCTTCGAGCAGCAGCTTGAGCCCGGTCCAGTCCGTCTGACGCGTGCTCACATGCGTCCAGTTCGACACGAAGCGCCCCTGCTCGAGGCGCTTGGCCCATACGCAGAACCCAGTGCGGTCCCAGTACAGCACCTTCATCTGCGTGCCGCGCCGGTTGATGAACACGAACAGCTCGCCCGACAGCGGATCGCAGCCGAGCGCCTGGCGGGTGAGCGCGTACAGGCCATCGAAGGATTTGCGCATGTCGACCGGCTGGCCATAAACATGGACCCGGACCGCGCCTTCGGGGAAGAACATCAGCCGCGCGACAGGTGAAGGATCACGCCCTCGCCCAGATCGAGTCGGAGCTCGAGGCGACCCGTGCCGCCGAGTTTGAGCGTGCCGGCGTCGACGAAGCCGATCCGCTCCATCGCCGGCGCGGCGGACTGCGTACTGGGCTCGCCCAGCAGGCTACGCCAGCGCCGGAAGCTCGACTCGCTGAGCCCCTCGCGGGTGCAGAACGGCTCGATCCCCAGGCCACTCTCGGCAAACCGCGCGATGACTGCTTGCCATTCCTGACGGCTACGCCGCCGCCACTTGTTGTTGGTCGCTGTCGCCCTAGTCACTGCCGGCTCCTCCCTCATGAACATGGGAGGGATTGTTCCGCGTGGGCGCGAGCGGAAAAAGAACGCCGCTCAGTGACCGGTTACACATCGCCTGGGTGAATAATGCAGGGCAATCGCACCTTCATGTCATAACCCCAAGCAGCTCGGCGCGAAATTCGTCAATCGTCGCCGCCAGCATGCGCTTGGACTTGATGCTCGCCTTGCGCGTCGTGTTGAGCCGCAGCAGGTTCATCGCGATGTGACGAACGATGGCGAAATTGTTGGCGGCGTAGCCGCTGCGCACCCGTGATTGATCCTCGTTAAACTGCACATCCAGACACCAGTGAAGCCGATTCTCCACCTCCCAGTGACTGCGCACGGCCCGAGCGATGCGCTCGGCGTCGGCGGGCAGGCTGCTGATGTAGAAGACGCGCTCGGTGCTGGTGTGATCGCCCACGGTGCGAATGCGCTCGACCACCGCGAAACTGGCCATATCCAGCCAGTCCTCGGACTTGTAGAGGCGGTCGATCGCGGCGTAGGCGCGGCATCGGCGGATTTCGATGCGGCCGTGGTCCTTGATCATGGTCTCGTGGGTCGAACTCGGCGTCAGCGGCCCTCGCGGATCGATGTCGGCGAACAAGATCGAGTCGTGCAGGTTCGGATGGTTCTCCTTCACGCACAGCACGTAATGCGCGCCGCGCTCGCGGATCGTGCGGGCGATCTTCGTCTGGGTGCCCATCGCGTCGATCGTCACCACGCAGCCCTCGATCGCCAACTTGGCAAGCAGTTCGGGAATCGCGGTGATCTCGTTCGACTTCTCGGCGGTCGCCGTCTGGCCCAGCACGACGCCCATGCCCGCCGCAAACGCGCTCACCAGGTGCAACGGGCTGGCGTCGGTCCTGCCCTTGCCGCCCGAGCGCCGGCTCGTCTTGCCGTCGATCGCCACGACCGTATCCCCGGCCAGCGCCGGCACCACCATGCCCACCCAGCGCCGGAACGCGGACTCGAACTCGTCGGGCGCGATCAGGCCGAACACGCGTCCGATCGTGTCGTGAGACGGGATGCCATGCTCAAGCTTCATGAAGCCTCGCAACCAGTCGATCTTGGCCTCGGCCCACAACTCGATGTCGACGAAGTCGTCGACACCCGAGAGCACCGCGCACACCGCCACCGTCAGCAACTCGGCCAGGTCGTGGCGCGCATGCCGCGCGCTGCGCGGGTCGGAAATCGAGACGAACACCTGCGTCAGCGGCATGATGTTTCCTGCCTTCATGGGATGCCCAAAAAGGTAGGAAACTACACACTTTATGACAATGTGAACAGAGGTCTCGCAAGGTCATGAAAGTTAAAGAGTTATTGATTGGGGCTATGCGAAGTCGGTGCGATTGCCCTGGTGAATAATGTGTCGTGCCGGCCCGCGAAGTTGTAGATCCCCCCGCTGTAGTCGCCTGCCGCGTTCAACAGATCGGCAAATGCCTTGTTCGAGCGGTGATTCTTGCGCGAGAAGCCGAGTTGGTAATCCAACTCCCATTGATCGTCAATCTGCCATTTCACACCGGTCGAAGCCAGCAGTGTGTCGGTCTTATAGTAAGCATTGTGAATGTTGATATTGTCATATTCGTAGGTCGGGGTCGGCATGCGACCGCCACTTCCGGCGACATCGTACTCGCTCAGGTAAAACTGGAATGGCTCTCCCTTGATCTCGCTGTCCTCATAAACCAGTGTGGTCTGCCATAGCAGTGAGCCTCCGAGCTGTTTATCCACGGCTAGCGATGCCACGTTACGGTTGATTTCGCTGGCGTTATAGGCCGTACCCTGTTCGGTTGCAAAGTTCGCGCGTATGGCGAGATCACCATCTATGTTATGACTGGTGTCTACGTGTGCAGTGAATAGCTTGGGGTTGCGGTAACCGACGCTCAACGAGGTTTCGGGTGTTTGAGTCGGGCGCTTCAACTGGTAGCTCAATGCACCGCCTGGGGTGCCGAAACCGTACATGAATCCAGTCAAACCCTTGAGTGCCGAAACGCTATCAACCACCTCTGTGGGAAAGTCGCCTCCCCAGGACAGCACCATGGAAATGTCGTCCACGTAGGTATTGCGTACTGGCAACCCGCGTATCCGTGTTCCCCACCAGTCAACGTTGAAAGAGGGAGTAGGCGTGTAGACCGACGGATCGTTGAAGAAGATCTGGCCAATTGACTTGGCTCCGCGCTCGACTATGTCGGAGCTGTCCACAACTGTGATGGAGAAAGGCGTGTCAAGAACGGACTTGGTACCCAATGCGCCCGTCGCAGCACGTTTGGACAAGTAGGCAAGGCGAGACTGTTGGGTGGGGATGTCACTCTTGACTGTTACCGTCGGCAGCGTCGACTCCCCCCGGCTGTTACTCTCCGGCGCAACCCGCAACACATACCGCCCCTGCGCATCCGCCACCGCCTGCAAACCAGTGCCGGCCAGCAGCGCCGCCAGCGCCGCGTCGGGCGTCAGATTGCCCTGGACGCCGCGGCTTTGCTTGCCCTGGGCCTGCTCGGTGCTGCCGGACAGCAGCACGCCCGACTCGCCGAGGAAGCGGGTCAGCACCACGTTCAGCGGGCCGGCGGGGATGTTGTAGCTGCGGGTGCTGGCGGCAGTGGCTGTTTGCGCTTGTGCGGCGCCGACCCAGCCGCCGACGGCTACACCGGCCAGCAGCAGGTGGACGGCGATAGCCGTGGGGCGCAGGGCGAAGCGCAGCGAGGAGTTGCTACGCGTGGCTTGCGGTGTTGGGTGACGAGACATGTGGTTTACCCCTTTTCGGTCGGATTGGTTCAAATAGCGGACCGGAACGCGTCAGCGCCCGCATGCCGGAACCTGCCCGCCAGCGGCGGTGCAGGTCTCGTCACGGGTTTGGCGGGTGCCTGGCTGCCCTGGCGGGCTGGATGCTAGGGCGGGTGGCAGTGGCTACATGTTTGCTCCCCGCAAAAACGGGGCGGCGCACATGGCGACTTGTGTGTCCTTATCGGGTAAACCGGATGAGGGCAAAAAATGTGGAAGTTTTCGGCGAAATTTCTTCGAACGCCCGCCAGGGTGTTCAGCGGGCGCGGGCTTCGATGGTGGTCCACCAGGGCAGCGGCTGGCGCACCTGGATGGGCAAGGCTTTCTGGAGCATGGTCAGGGTGCCGTTGAAATCGTCCAGCGGATAGCTGCCGAGCACAGTGAGACCAGCCACTTCCGGCGCCACGGTGATGTGACCGCGACGATAGCGGCCAAGTTCGGCGACGACTTGCGCCAGGGGCATGTCCTGCGCCAGCAGGATGCCGCGCGACCAGGCTTCGCGGGCGGGGTCGGCTACCGTAGTGTCGTCCCAGCGGTCGGCGGTGAAGCGGACCTGTTGCCCGGCGGCGACGACGGTGCTTTGCCCGCTGTGGGCGAGCGTGATTTCCACCGCGCCTTCATAGACGGCAAGCTGGGTGCCGCCGGCTTCGTCCAGACGGACGTTGAAGCGGGTGCCGAGGGCGCGCAGGCGCCCGTGGGCGGTGTCGACGACGAAGGGTCGGCCGGTGTCGGCAGCGGTCTGGATCAGGATTTCGCCGCTGCGCAGGCGCAGGCGGCGCAGGTCGGCGCGGTAGTCCTGGTCAAAGGCGCTGGCGCTGGCGAGCCAGACCTGGGTGCCGTCGGCAAGGACGACGTCGCGCCGTTCTCCGGTGGCGGTGTGGTGATCGGCAAAATGGGCGAGCAGCGGATCGACCCAGCCGGCCTGCCGCCAGGCGGCCCAGCCGAGCAGGCCGCCGGTGCCTGCCATGGCGGCGACGCCCAGCAGTACGCGGCGCTTGACCAGCCGTTGGTTGGCCGTCTGCAGGACATCGGCGGCCAGGCGTGGTGTGGGGGTGGTTTGCAAGGGGGCGAAGCGTTGGCTGACGCGCTCGACGAAGGTCCAGGCGGCATGGTTTTCGCCGCCGCTAGCGAGCCAGACCTGCCAGCGCTCGCGGTCCGCGGGTGTGGCATGACCCGAGTTAAGCAGTGAGAACCAGGTGGCGGCCTGTTCCATGGCCTCGTGGCTGGGCGCACGCAGGCCGGGCGGGAGGGCGCTCATTCTTGCTCGACGCCCCCGCCGACCACACTGGCGGCCTCCAACTTCATGCAGTGCAGCATGGCCTGGGTGATGTAGGTACGCACCGTGCGCGAGCTGACACCCAGTTCGCACGCAATCTCCTGGTGCGTCATGCCGCAGGCGGCGGACAGCACGAAGGCCCGGGCAGCCTTGGCCGAAAGACTGCGCAGCATGGTGTCGATCTCGCGCAGGGCCTGCAGGACGATGTGCTGATCCTCGGGCGACGGCGCCTGGGCCTCGGGCAACACTGCCAGGGTGTCGAGCCAGGCGCGTTCGATTTCCCGGTGGCGCCACAAGTCGATGCACAGGCCATTTGCGACGACCCGCAGGTAGGCACGTGCCGCCGGCTGGCTGTCGAACTGCTGCGGTGAGCGGAGCAGCCGGATGAAGGTGTCGTGGGCCAGGTCGGCCGCCTCCGACGCATTGCCGAGGCGCCGACGCAACCAGCCTTGCAGCCAGTTGTGGTTGTCGCGGTAGACAAGCTCTACCGATGAGGATGATGCATAAGCAGATGAACTCACAACCGGCCCGGAGTGTATGGATAGAGTGCGTAATAGCAATGATTCGCAATTATCCATGCGACGGTGGGGAGGCGCAAATGCAGCACCGAGTACGCTCGGCCAAGTCGGTCAGGCAGTCGGGAGCGGCGAGGACCGTCGGCCGCGTTGCCACCCGGCACGTCAGGGCGAGCCGGGTGGCGTCGGGTTACGCGCTTGTCAGAAGGCGTACTTCATCGACACGTTCACGCTGCGTGGCTCGCCCCAAGTGTAGGTGCTGTATGCATTGAAGATCGTGTAGTACTTCTTGTCGAGCAGGTTGCTGACGTTGAGGGTGCCGGTCAGCTGCTTGTTGAAGCGATAGCTGGCCATCGCGTCGACGACCCAGTAGTCGGCCACCGTGTGCTTGACCATGCCGCCGGCCGCGGGGTTGAACACGTCGCCCCAGGTCTCATCCTGCCAACGTGCGCCACCGCCGAGCGTCAGACGGCCATCTTCGCCTCCCGGTTTGTAGGTTGCGAAGATCGAGAGTTGGTTGGCTGGCGCCAGGGTGGACACCTTCTCACCCTGCCGACGCGACACACTGTGGCTGTAGCCAGCGTGGAGATTCCAGTGCGCATCGAGCCGGCCGGACAGTTCCAGTTCGTAACCCTTGGTCTTGACGCCGCTGATAGCGCGGTAAGCGGTGCCGCCGTCGGGTGTCAGACCGCCCGTGGCTTGTGCGAAGTTGTCTTGTTCGAGCTGGAAGATGGCTGCGCTGGTGTTGAGCCGACCGCCCAGGAACGCACTCTTGAGACCGAGTTCGAGGTTGGTGCCTTCAAGAGGATCGAGGGCGTTGCCGGACTCGTCGCGCCGCGATTGCGGTTTGAAGATGCCGGTGTGGCTGGCATATACGGAGTGGGTGCCGTTCAGGTCGTACACGACGCCGAGGTAGGGGACGACGACACCAGACTCGTTCATGCTGCCGCGGTCGTAGCTGGAAACGCGTGCGCCGGTGATGAGCTTGAGGTCGTCGCGCAGGTTCCAGCGCACGGTGCTGTAGAGCCCCTTCTCGCGCGTGGTCTCGTCGTTCTGACCATGCCATGCTGCGGGGTCGTTCCAGTTGGGTTCCGGCACCCTGCCGTTCCAACCGTAATAGTCGGCTACGCTGGTTGGGTAGCCGACCTGCGGTCCGTCGCCCTTGTTGGTCCAGCGGCGGTCGCTGGCGCCGCCGCCAAGCACCAACTCGTGTTTGCGGCCGAACAGCTCAAACGGGCCGCTGGCGTAGAAGTCGGCGGCGTCTGCACGTGTCTTGCCAACGTACCGACCGACCCACATGCGCGTACCGGAGCCGTCTGCTGGGTTCGGGTTGCCGCCACCGACCGCGCCCAACGGCGCGTCGTAGCCGTTGATCTGGTGATTGAGCTGAAGCTTCACCACCCAGTCGTTGTCGAAGTAATGTTCGAGTGTGGCGAACACTGTACGCGTGTACTGTTCCCAACTGCTCCAGGTGGCGCCGTTGTTGAAAGAGCGCGGGCGCTTGTTGAAGTTGCCCGTGGTGTCGTAGATCGGGATGCCGCCCCAGGTCGAGCGCGTTGGCTTGTTGTCCTGGTAGTCGGCGCCGACAGTCAGCAGCGTGCTGGTGCCGAGATCGGCCTCGAGGATGGCGTAGAACACCGGTGTCTTGCGGCGGTAGCCATCCAGGTGCGATTCGCGGTCCTGATAGGCGGCGACGGCACGTCCGCGCACCGTACCCTCTGCATTGAGCGGGCCGGACAGATCGACCTCGGTGCGGTAGCTGTTCCACGAGCCCGCGCCGAGGCTTGCGTGGCCCTGAAACTCGCGCGTCGGCTTCTTGCGAACCAGATTGATGGTGGCGCCTGGGTCACCGCTGCCGGTGAGCAGGCCTGTGGCGCCCTTGAGCACCTCGACACGGTCGTAGATCGCCATGTCGCTGAGTGTATTGCCGGCTGAGTAGCCGGAGTTGCGCTCCATCGGAATGCCGTCGTACTGGAAATTGTTGATCGCGAAGCCGCGCGCGTAATACACGGTGCGCTCGCTGTCATAGGTCAGGATGCTGATGCCCGGCGTATGATGCATGACCTTGTCGATGTTGGTGAGTTGGAAGTCATCCATCTCATTGCGCGTGATCACGCTGATCGACTGCGGCGTCTCGCGGGGCGAGAGCACCAGACGGGTGGCAGTGGCGATGGCTCCGGGAGAATAGGTGGCAGTGCCTTCGGTGATCTCGCCGAGCTGGTTGGCGCTGACCTGAACCGCCTGCAGCGTGGTCGGGCCGATGGGCCGCTTGCGGAGGGTGATCTCACCGCTGCTGTCGCGTACCGCCTCGAGGCCTGTCCCGCGCAGCAGGCGTTGCAGCGCGTCGGTGGCAGACAGTTGGCCGCTGACGCCGGGGGTGGACAGACCGGCGGTGAGTTGCGCATCGACTGCGAGCTGTACGCCCGCCTGCTGCCCGAAGCGGCTCAGGGCTTGGTCCAGGCTGCCCGCGGGGACATCGAACTGGCGTACGGTATGCTCGGCGCCCGATTGCGCCAGCGCCGATGCAGAGGTTAGTGCAATGCCGCTGCCCAGGAAGGTGAGCAACAGCGCACGTGCAATTGGAGCCATACGATGGTGGGTTGGCTGGTGACTGCGGTTCTGGTTCATCGAAATTTCCTGTGGTCGAACAGTGATCGGGCCGGTGCGGACGCGATTTCCGCGAGGCCTCAGCCTGGTATGCCCAACGAGACCGAAGAACCTGCCAACTTTTTTGATGCTTGGGGTCAGCCTTCGGCACGAGGTAGCACGCGCACCCAGTAGCGAGTGAGGGTCTGGATGCGCACCGGCAGCCGTCTTTCGAGCGAGGCGAGCACGGTATCGGTGGGCTGGTCGCCGTGCAGTGGCCAGCTGCCGGTGATGCGCAGGGCAGAGACCTCCGGGCTCCACTGGAGGTGTCCAGCGCGATGGCGTGCGATCTCTGCGAGGAAGTCATCGAGGCGGCGGTTGGCCGCTACCAGCATGCCTTCGGTCCACGCATGCTTGCTTTCATCGAGCCCAGTGCGGGCGAGCAGCCGATCGTGGTCGAACTGTGCCTGCTGACCGGCTTCGATGCGTGCGGTTGAGCCGCGGTTGCGAAAGACGATGTCTACAGCGCCTTCACTTACGCCGAGTCGGCTATGGTCTGCCAGTTGCAGGACATGGAAGCGGGTGCCGACCGGCACAAGGCGTGCATCCCTGGTGTCGATCGACAGTGGCCGGCCTGCGGGGTCGGGGGCGGTGACCACCTCGATCTCGCCCTCGCGCAGCACGATGCGCCTTGCCTTGTCGTCGTAACGAAGATCGACCGCGGTCGCACTGTTAAGGCGCAACTGAGTGCCGTCCGCGAGGGTTATGCGGCGAAGCTCACCGGCCGCGGTGCTGAGGTCCGCGGGTGCAGCAAGCGCGTGGAGTTCGTCACGGCCGTACCACAGTAGCGCGCCCGCTGCGCCGGCGCAGAGCAGGTGGCCGAGCATGCGTCGCCGCCCCATGCGCCCGGCACGTGTCAGTGTCGCGCGCGCCAGGTCCGGAGCTCCGGCGTTGTGGCCCAGCATGATCTGTCCCATGTGCTCCAGCCGTGCGAGGGCGTGGGCGTGGTCGGGATGCGCCTCGCGCCAGGCCTGGAGTGCACGTCGGTCGGCAGCGGATGTGTGGCCGGAGGACTGCAGCACGAACCAGTGTATGGCCCGATCGACGACTGCCTCAGCGATCGGGCGGCCATCGTCAGCCGGTGGCGTACGGAGATCGTGCAGATGGTCCAAGGAATGGGTCATGCGGGGTAGAGCGCTTTGTAACAATGCGCCATGGCTCGGATCATGGCCTTCTGGACCACGTTGACGCTGACGCCGAGCTGGCTGCCGATGGCGCTATAGGTGAGGCCTTCGATCTGCGACAGCAGGAAGATATCCCGCACGCGGGGCGGCAGGCCATCGAGCACGCGGGCGATCTCGACCAGCGCTTCAATTGCCAGGGCACGCTCTTCGGGCGACGGTGCGAAGGCTTCGGGGCGGCTAGCCAGCTCTTCGAGGTAGGCCTGCTCGAGCGCCTTGCGACGCCAGTGGTTTACGACGAGCCCGTGCGCGATGGTGGTGAGGTAGGCACGCGGCTCGCGAAGATCGACCATCTCGTCCTTGGCAAGCAGCCGCAAGAAGGTGTCCTGCGCAAGGTCCGCCGCCTGTTGGTTGCAGTTGAGGCGACGCCGCAGCCAGCCGTGCAGCCAGCCATGGTGTTCGCGATAGAGGCTGCCGATGGCTGCCCGACAAGTCGCAGCGGTACTCACGTGGGTCTCCGGGAGGCGGTCTTGCTGGCTGGCCCGGAGTGGGTTGGCTGGCTAATCTGTTTTGCGAATGGTTCTCATTATTGCACTTGTGTCGTCGCTGCTCAAGCGGTCATGGGAGGTGCGGAGCGCCCAAGTCGCTGCGCTCGATGCACGTCGTCTGCGCTCCTGGCGATGTTCCGCACTTGAACCATCGCCAGGAGCAGGGGCTGGCTCGTACCGGATGGTCAGAAGCGTGCGCTCAGGCCGATGCGCAGTTCGCGCCCCGGTTCACGCGAGCCGACAACGCCTTCGTAGCCCGGAATGTGCTGGAAGTCCTCCGTGGTGGCGTGGTCGAGGTAGCTCTTGTCGAACACGTTCCTGATACTCAGGCTCACCGTGTAGTTGTCGCGACCGCTCGGGTGCCAGCGTGCATAGAGGTCATGGATGCCGTAGCCCGGTTTGTCAATCGTGCCGACGACGGTGGATTGACTGTCGATGCCGCGCACGAAACGGCCTTGCCAGCCCATTTCGAGGCGGTCGTTGGGCGTGTAGTCGAGGCTTGCGGTCACGGTGTTGCCCTGGCTGATGCCGAGTCCGTTGTGGGCGTAACCGTTGGGTACTTCGTCGTTCAGCGTAAGCAGGTTGCGATGGAAGTTAACCGCCATGGTCAGGCGACTCCACTGGTAGCCTGCCGTCAGCAGGAGCCCGCGCGATTTCAGTTGGCCGACGTTCTCGTAGCGGTTGGGGCGGCCGAGAGGGTCGGCAATGGCGTTGTCGATGAGGGTCTCATACACCTTGGCGCCGAGCCGAAGTCGATCACGCTCGTATTCGGCCCCAAGCTCGGACGAGCGGGCCTTTTCCGCCTTGAGTCCGGGAGCGTTGGTGGCCACCGACATCTTGAAGGCGTCCATGTTGCCCGGGCCGCGTAGCGCGCGTGAGTGAGCCGCGAGCAGAATGAGTTCCGGCGTCAGAGCGTAGGTGAAGCCGACGTTCGGGCTGAACCCGCTGGCCTTCATGGTAGTGCCGCTGTCGTCGGTGACCTCGTAGCGGTCGTGACGGACGCCGATGTCCATATGCAGAGGGGCAGCCAGTTGGATACGGTCCTGCACGAAGAAACCGCGGACATCGCCGTTTCCGGTTTCCTCATTGAGGTTGGAGAGCGAGCCTGCGTTGACCTTGTCGCGGCGGTAGTCGAAGCCATAGGTTACGCGATGCCGGCCAAGGACACTGGTGTTGCGCATATCGAAGCCTGTCGACGCCATCTGTGCGACATAGACGCCCCAGCGGTCGATCACATTCTGCTCGAAGTCGGTTTGCGTCTGGTAAAGGTTGGCCGCGAGATCGAGCAGCGGGTTGTCGGACTTCCAGGTGTAGCCCGCATTCCAGGTCCTGCGCTCGCTGCTCATCGGATAGGCCGGGTTCCATGAACTGCGGATCCATTGCGGGCGCTGGTTGCGCATGCCCTCGTTGTCATGCCGGTCGTAGGTCAGGCGCAGGGTCTGCTCGGGGGTTAGCTTGCCGACCACCTTGAAGAAGCTCGACTCTTGCTGTGAGCCGGTGCTATGGACGCGTTCGCCGCTACCGTCCTCGTAGTCACTCTGGTCCAGGCGGGTCATCGAGGCCATGGCCGACCAGTTGCCGCCGAGGCGGCCGAAGACCGTGGTGTGGGCCTTGTAGCCTTCGGCGTTGCTGGTGTATTCGCCCTTCACGAGCGCACCGGCTTTTTCGTCCCGGCGCAGCAGCTCCTCCGGGTCCTTGGTGATGAAACGGATGGCGCCACCTAGGGCGCCCGGGCCGGCCGTGGCGTCCACTACACCGGGCATGATCTCGACACGGCTGATCAGCTCGGGTTCGAGCTGCAGGCGGCCAGCGTGATGAAAGGCGCGGTTGCCTTGCACGGTGCCGTCGATCGAGACACTGACCAGAGTGTCCTCGACCCCGCGCACGAAGATCTTTTGTGCGATTCCATGTCCACCGCCGACGGAGACCTCAGGCTGGCCGGCCAGGATGTCTTCCAGGTCGTTTGCCGCATAACGCTCAAGCGTACGGGCGCTGACCCGTCCAGGGGTGGCCGTGCTGTCTGCTAACCCGGCGGTTACACGCACGGCCTCCAGCGTGGCCTCGGTGCTGCCCGCTCGCTGCGCGCGGGCTGCACGGCGAAGCCCGTACTTGCCGCCACTGTCGCGAAAACCCTCCAGTCCGCTGCCTTCCAGCAGGCGGTCGAGGCCCTCTTGCGGGGAGTAGGTGCCGCGCAGCCCGGCGCTGTTCAGGTCGGCGACGAGGTCGCTCGGAAAGGCCAGCAGGATGCCGGCTTCCCGCCCGAAGCGGTTGAGCGTGCTCTCGAGCGAGCCGGGGCCGATGTCATACTTCTTTCGGGCCGTGGCGGCACTGCTGGCCGTCACGTCGGCGTGAACGGGCTCCGGGAAGACTCCGGTGACGACCACTGCAACGGCGAGGCTGAGCAGGGTGCGTTGGACTATGGGGGTGTTGCTGTGTCGTGGGCGCATCATCGAATCCTTGAGAAGGGTGGGCAAGCGTCGAGGCTTGCCTTCCATGTCTCGCGAGATTTGAAAACAGCTCAGCCTGATCGAAAATAGATCAACCGCGGCGTGCTGCCCGCACCGTTGCCCAGTAGCGGGTGAGGTAGTGAATCTCGACCGGCAGCGTGCTGCGTAGCGCATCGAGGATTTTGTCCGGTTCGGCCAGGGGGTAGGAGCCCGACAGGCGCAGCGCCGCCACGGCCGGATCGCAGTTCAGGCGGCCAGGGCGATGGCGGTCGAGTTCGGCCAGGAAGTCGGCCAGACGCATGCGGCTGGCGACGATCATGCCGTCCTGCCAGGCAATGCGGTCATCGTCGGCAGTGCCGCTGGCAAGAATGGTGTGCCCGGTGAACTCCGCGCTGTTCCCCGCACCGACCGTGAGGTTGGGGGCGGCGGTACCCGCAGGACGGATTTCGACCGCGCCCGCGAAAACGTCAAGTCGCGTCCTGTCGTCGTACAGGCGAACGGAAAAACGCGTGCCCAGTGGCTGCAACATGCCGTGCGGGGTTAGCACCTGGAACGGACGGGGCCTTGGGAAGGCTTCATCACGCCCGGTGTCGATGAGGATCTCGCCGCGCACCAGTTGCAGCCTGCGGGCGTGATCCGAAAAGGCGATGTTGAGCGCGCTGTCGCTGTTCAACAGCACGCGGCTGCCATCGGCCAGTTGCAGCGTACGCCGTTCTCCTGTCCTGCTGCGCGCGTCGGCGATCCAGGGGCGCCAAGGTGCATGGTCGTGCGTTGCCAGCGTCGCACCGCCGACGAACAGGGCCGCGGCCAGCAGCTTGACGGCCTGGCGCCGTCCGCGCGAGGCCGGTCGCGTCAGCGCCGCCTGCGCCAGCGCCGAACCGAGCGGTGAGGCGAGCCCGCCCAGCCGGGCATTGACCGCCTCGATGCGCTGCCAGGCGCGCTCATGCGCTGGATCGCGCGCCCGCCAGTCCAGGATTGCCCGTTCGATGCCCGATCCAGGCTTGGCGGATTGCAGTTCGACCAGCCAGGTGACCGCCTGGCGGGCGACATCGGCGGAAACGCCGTCAAGCCGGCCCTCACTCCCTGCCAGCGGTGGCGAGTTGTCCATGTCGGCCGGCGAGGTGGGTGACAGGCCGGACATTCAGTCCAGCGCCAGGGCAAAGTAGCATTGCGTACCGGCCTTGATCAGGTAGCGCTTGACCGAGCTGATCGAGATGCCCAGCGTTGCCGCGATCTCGGTGTGGCTCATGCCGTCGAGCTGCGCATGCAGAAAGGCGCGCTTGACGACGGCGGGCAGGCCGTCGAGCAGGCGGTCGATTTCCATCAGCGTCTCCAGCAGGCAGGCCTTTTCCTCTGCCGAAGGCGCTACCGCCTCGGGCCACTGCGCCAGCGTCTCCAGGAAGGCGCGTTCCACGCGTTCATGGCGCCAGTGGTTGGAGAGCACTCGCTGAGCAACGGTGACCAGGAATGCACGGGGCTCGTCGAGGACGGGCATCTCCTCGCGGTTGAGCAGGCGCATGTAGGTATCGTGCACGAGATCCGCCGCGCGGTGCGTGCAACCGAGCTTCTTGCGCAACCAGGCATGCAGCCACCGGTGGTGGTCTGCATACAGGTCGGTGATGGGGTGGGCAGCGGGCACGGGCGACTCCGGGCGGGGAGGAAAGCGCTGGCTGGCTGCCTGAGGTCAGGGTGGCTGGCTATCGAGAATGGTTCTTATTTTGTAGGTTTCCTCGGAGGGCGTCAATTCGCGTTACGGCCCGCCCGCGAGACTGGCGTGTTCCAGAGCGCTCTCATCTAGGTCCCGTGCCGCCCCAAGAGTACAGTCTTTACCCCCTTCGCCACCCCGCTGCCGCCAGCGCCAGCCAGCCAAAGATCAGGCAGAAGCCTCCCAAGGGGATGACCTCGGCAAGTGCCCCGTAGTCGATGCCGCCGATGATGCGGATGAGGTAGATGCCACCAGCGAAGCCTGCGATGCCGACGGCGAACAGGGCACCTGCAACGTTCAGCCACAGGCTGGGTTGCCAGCGGTACCAAAGGGCAACACCAAAGAGGGCGAGGGTGTGCAGCATGTGATGAAGGCTGGCGCTGCGGGCGCGTTCCAGCGCAAGCGGTAGGTCTTCCGCCATGACATAGGCCGGCAGGCCGTGCGTGCTCCAGGCGGCGACGGCGACGCCGATGGCGCCGAGTAGCCCAGTCAGGGTGATCCAAAGGCGGTACATGTTCTTCCTCGTCAGACGATGGTGTGTGGCGGGCAGGAGAGCGTAGGTCGACACCGTTTTACCGTAATTTGTTACGATTGAGAATCATTACGATTTTGGCGGCTCAGCATGGCTCGTCTGCCCTGTCCGAATTCCTGATAAGGAGATACTCGATGAAGCGACACCTGATGCTAGCGCTCGCCTTGTTGGCCGGCGCGGCCCCGTTGTCTGCTGCGACCTGCGAAGTGACGGTCGAAAGCAACGATGCGATGCAGTTCAATCTGAAGGAAATCACGATCGATCGCAGTTGCATGCAGTTCACGGTTCATCTCAAGCACGTCGGCAAGCTTGCCAAGGTGTCGATGGGGCACAACTGGGTACTGGCGAAGACTGCCGATCTCCAGGCGGTCGCCACCGATGGCGCCAAGGCTGGGCCGGCGAATGGCTATCTGGTTCCCGACGATCCTCGGGTGATTGCGCATACCGCCATGATCGGCGGCGGCGAGTCGGACTCCGTGACCTTCGATGTCGAACGGCTAGGTGACGGGGGAGATTACAGCTTCTTCTGCTCCTTCCCCGGGCATTGGGGCGTCATGAAGGGGGTGGTGAAGTTCTGAGCGCTCCTTGCTGGCGCCGGGGTGCCGTCTTCGACCTGTGCTCGTTGAAGGCCCCCGATGTTGGCAGCTTGCGCCGGACGCTTCTGCGAGCCGCCAGGGCACCTTGCGAGTGGACGAGGCCTTTCTGGCAAGTTGGTCAGAATTGGCCCTATCACGTTTGATTGACTGTTTCGATGCTCTCTCTTCCCCGTCAGAAATCGATAGAACTGCTGTATCGAGAACACAGAGTCTGGTTGAAGGACTGGCTTCGCGTACGGCTGGGTTGCCCCCAGTATGCCGCTGATCTGGCGCAAGACACCTTCGTGCGTTTGATTCAGGCGAGGCAGGGCGCGACCGAGGCGGTCAAGCTCAAGGCACCGCGCGCCTATCTGAGAGTGATTGCGCATGGTTTGATGGTGGATCACTGGCGGCGTGCGGATCTGGAGCGCGCTTACGCCGAGGCCCTGGCGTCGCGCCCGGAGGATTTCGAGCCGTCCCCGGAGCATCGCCTTATGGTGCTTGAGGTGCTCTTGCGGCTCGATGCCTTGCTCGGACGACTCAAGCCGCGGATGCGCGAGGTGTTCATCCTGGTCCATATCGACAACTGCACCCTGGCTGAGGTCGCCGAGCGACTCTCGTTGTCGAGGGCGACCGTGGAGCGCGACCTCGCGGCGGCGATGCGCCATTGTTATCAGCAGGTGTTCGAAAACGTGCCGCTTGGCGAACCGGTTCATGGCTGAGATGACGGTGGGGCTTGGTGTCGTCAATCCCCTCGCGGCGGCGGAGCCGAGCGCCGAGGTGGTCGAGTCGGCCATCCAGTGGTCGATTCGCATGCGCTCGGGTGATGCGGACAGTGCCGCCTGCGAACGGTGGCGTGCGGTCCACCCCAGTCATGAATTGGCATGGCAGCGTGTGCAGTGGATGTGTGGCGCACTATGCGCCTTGCCGCCGGGCGAGGCCTCGACGGGTGTTGCCGATGCGTTCGCCGTCGCGGGTGGCCGCCGTAGGCGTCGGCGCCAGGTTGTCGCCATGCTTGCGGTTGCCGCTGTGCTGCCCGTGTTTGTGGGACGCCGCTGGGGCGATGAGGCAGGCAGCCAGGCCGTGTATGCAAGCACTGCACCGGGTGGCTATCGGGCGGTGTCTCTCGGCGGCGGAGGCACCTTGCGGCTGAATACCAATACGGCCGTCAGGTTGAGTCTTGAGGACCGGACGGAGCATGTCGAACTCCTACGTGGAGAAATTTACGTCGATACGACGCTGCGGGGCGCGGCGAACATGCTTGCCCTGCAGGTGTTGTGCCCCTTCGGCTCTGTGGCTTGCGAGGGCGCTGCCGTCTTCGCAGTCCGGCTCGACACTGGGCGAGCCCTGGTGCATGTCGAGGCGGGCGAGGTCCGTTTGCACGGGATGGCTGCCGGTCCGTATGTTGATGGGTTGGCTGCTCCTGCAGGGGGCTGCTACGAACTCGCCAGTGGTGGTGTCGTGCCTGCGCCGCAATCTGCCCGGCTTGATCCGCTTGGGTGGGTCGATCGCGTGCTGGCGGCACGCGACATGAGCCTGGAGAGCTTCGCCGCGGAGTTGTCCCGCTACCGCCACGCATCGGTGAGCGTGGCGCCCGAGATCCGCGACCTCGCCGTCTCCGGTGTGTTTCAGGTTGGCGATGTGGCGGCGGCGCTGAAACTGCTCACCCGCATGCTCCCGGTGCGCGTCGCCGGTTTGGCCTCCTGGTCGCGAATGCCGGTGCGCCTGCTGGCCCGCGATACCGGCGCGCCGCCAAGAAGGATAAAAATGTGAGGGATTTTTTCGGCTCGTCCGGCAAACAGGGAAAGCGAGTTTTTCCTGTCCAACTGAGGAGTCATTAGTATGTCCCCCGTATATATGCCCGGGTTCGTTCCACCCACGAATCCGTTGAAGCAGGCTCTGTACCGAGCCTTGTTGGGTGCCGGGCTGGTGCTGACAGGGTCGCCGGCCGTCGCAGCGCCTGCGGTTGAGGTGGCCCAGGGCCCCGTCCAGCGTTTCCTGGAGCCTCCGGGCACGCTGGCGCAGGCACTCGACTCGCTGGCTCGCCAGGCCAGGGTGTCAATCGCCTATGACGGGCAACTCGAAGCCATCGCCAAGCCGGCTCGCGGACTTGATGGCGAGTTCAGTCTCGACGAAGGCTTGGCTATGCTGCTCGCCGGTACCGGGTTCGAGGTGCTGGTGGTGCCAGAGGGGCGCATCGTGCGCAGGCGCCCCCAGGTGCCAGATGCAGCATCTGTGGCTGCGGCTGAACATGCCACGCTGTCCGAGGTGACCGTTCTAGGGACCAGGCTGGCGCTGGACGTAATGAAGTACCCAGGCTCGGTTGCAGTGCTAGATGACACCGCGCTCGATGGTACGGTCAATGTGATCGAGGCCCTTGGCCGTGTGCCCGGCGTCGCTTCGGGCAGCGACAGTGGGCGCAGCATTGGTTCGCAGTTCACGGTGCGAGGGTTCGGCTATGGTTCCGAGGACCGTGTGATCGTGTTGCAGGACGGCGTGAGACGGTCGTCCTCGCTTTATTCCAACCATGTTTCGACCTTCCGGTCGGACAACGACCTGCTCAAGCGCGTTGAAGTGGTGAAGGGCGCATCGTCGGTCTCGCACGGCGGCGGGGCGATCGGGGGGGTTATCGGGATGACCACCAAGGATGCCGGTGACTTCCTCGCTGCTGGCGAGGAGCGGGGTGTGGCCGCCAAGCTTGCTTATCAGACCAACAACTATCGTGAGGTGTACCTGGCAGGCGCGCTCGCTCCGGCCGATAAGCCTTACGAACTGCTGGCCTACGGCAAGCGGGGGCGGGTTGGCGATCTGCGGCTTTCGCGCACGGTGGACAAGGGTAGCGGCGTGTTCAACCGTGACGTCGATAATCACGAGGATCTCGAGGTCGGCTTCATCAAGGCTGCATGGAACCTCCCCCATGGCCAGCGCGCTGAGCTTTCCTACTACGACTTTGCCGAGGACACCGAAGTGACTTGGCAGACGCTTTTCCACTCGGGCTACAGTACGACAACGGGACCGGTGCGAGGAACCCTGCGCCAGCGCGACATGGTGGCGAGCTACACCCTGCAGCCGGGATCGCCGTGGCTGAATGTCTCGGCGATGGCGTACCACGCGGTTGGCAGTTATGACCGCGGCTACGAGTATGTCCTGAGCAGCGGCGCTCAACGCAAGCTCGACTATGAGAACAAGGACACACGCCGTGGATTGCGCCTGAACAACCAGATGTACTTCGATGCCCTGGGCGCTCGTCATCGCCTGATCGTGGGTGTCGATTACGAGCGCCGTAACGAGGATGCCAGCTATGTGCTCGATGGCGTGGCGACGGTGTTCGGCTCGATTCCGAATACCTACAACGATCTGGGCCTCTTCCTGCAGGAAGAGGCAAGCTTCCTCGATGACAGGTTGGTCGTGCATCTAGGTGGTCGCTACGACCGCTTTCAGCGCAAGGTGAATGCGAACGAAGGGGAGTACAGCAACAGTCACTTCTCGCCGCGCGTGGGCGTCAGCGCGGCCGTGGGGCAGGGCTGGCATCTGTTGGGAAACTATTCGGAATCCTTCCGCGCGCCGACGCCGCACGAGACCTCCTCGAGCGGACCACTCAATCCGCACTACTACTACCTTCCGAACCCCGATCTCAAGCCGGAGACCGTGCGGGAGTTCGAGTGGGGCGTGTCCTTTGACCGTCGATCCATGTTCGTTGACGGTGACCGGCTGCGCATGAAATCGACGTACTTCGACGGCACCATCGACAACCTGATCAAGCTGCAGCCCGACCTCGCCGGGCCCAAGCCACCGGAGAGCAATCACTACGCGACCTACGAGAACGTAGACAAGGTGGAGCGTCGCGGCTACGAGCTGACGACGGCCTACAGCACCCGCCGTGCCGGAGTCGATCTGTCCTACGAGCACCTGAAGCAGCGCGACAAGGCGACCGGGCGCTTCACGCCTCAGGCCTATGCAGACCGTGTGCGTGTAGGCGTCCATTTCAGCCCGTTCGAACGCATGCGGGTGAACGTGGACGTCAGCCATTGGCGCAAGCCGGACCAGAATCCCGAGACCGTGGTGTCCGGGGGGCGGACGCTCTGGTATGTGCGCGATGACTTCACTCAGGTGAATGTCGGTGTGCGGTGGGCGCCAAGACTGGCTGATGGGTCACTATTGGGCAAGGAGATAGAGATCTCGGCCGGCGTCAACAATCTGTTCGACCAGCCTTACATCAACGCCTTGAACGTGGAAACGACCACACGCGTCGGCAAAGGCCGGAATGCTTACCTGAGCTTGACGAGTCGGTTCTGAGCGAATGGGGCGCGAGGCTCCGCTGCCGTAGCGACGCTGACCATGACGCGCTGGGTCAAGGGCACGTCATGGTCGAGTCTGGGTTAAATGTAACTAAGTGTGAATTAGTGACCGTTTTGGGGCGCTTGAACGACATCGACAGTAAGGCACAGCAAACCGTTGGCGCACCTGAAGCCGATGCCTTCGCCATGAAGTCATCGGTCGCCAGCGTGGTTGCCACGGTGCGACAACAAACGACGCTCCCCGAGAGGAATTGATGAAGGATGGATTTCGCCAGTGCATGGCCTGGCTCCACACCTGGGTTGGCCTGGTTGCCGGCTGGGTGTTGTTCTTTGTGTTCGTGACCGGCACGGCCGGATACTTCGACGACGAGATTGACCGCTGGATGAAGCCCGAACTGCCGCTGTCGGCGAGGGTGGAGGTGGGTGATCGCGCCGCAATGCTCGAGCGTGCGCTTGACCGCCTTGAGTCCGTGGCGCCAGGCGCGAAGGAGTGGACGATCCTCCTTCCGGGCGAAGCCGTCGTGCCGCGTGGGGCGCGCGGACTTGCCGTGCGCTGGGAGGAAATGCCCGAGTTCGGTCGCGACCAGGGGCGCCGTGGCAGCGAAGGACTCGACGCCGGGAGCGGGGAGCCTGTACCCGATGTGGAGCCGCGTGCGACCAGGGGAGGGCAACTGCTGTACCGCATGCATTACCTGCTGCACTACATGCCGACCACTGCGGGAATCCTGCTGGTTGGCGTGTGCACGATGATGATGCTGATCGCGATCCTGTCGGGGGTGGTCACCCACAAGCAGATCTTCAAGGATTTCTTCACTTTCCGGCCTGGCAAGGGGCAGCGTTCCTGGCTCGACGCGCACAACGTGGTGAGCGTGATGGCCTTGCCGTTCTTTCTCATGATTACTTACAGCGGTCTCATCCTGTTCCCGGTGCAATACATGCCCGGCGCGATCTACACCGTCTACGGCGGTTCCGAGCAGGGGGTGAGGGCGTTCTCCGATCAGTTCTTCGAGGTCGAGCGCGACCGATCCTACGAGCCTCTGCAGCGCCCGCTCGTCGCCTTGGACGCGATCGTTGCCCAGGCCGAAGCCCAGTGGGGGGACGGACAGGTTGCGGCGCTGGAGTTGAGTCACCCGGTCGATGCGGTTGCGACGGTGACCGCGCAACGGCGGCATGGCAGTAAGATCGATTTCCGAGAGCCGGAGTCGCTCCGTTTCGCCGCCCACACTGGAGAGCCCTTGGCAGCACTCGAGCCCAGACATGCGGTCGGACAGACACGCAACGTTCTCTATGCCTTGCACGAGGGACTGTTTGCCGGCCCCTGGTTGCGTTGGGTCTACTTCGGGTCGGGCTTGCTGGGTTGCGCCATGATCGCGACCGGACTGGTGTTGTGGACGGTCAAGCGACGCAAGCGCCACCACAAGCAGGGCGCAAACGCCTCCGCTTTCGACGCAGCGGGGTTGCGGCTGGTCGAGGTGCTCAACGCCGGTACGATCGCCGGCCTGCCAGTGGCCGTGGCGGCGTACTTCTGGGCCAATCGGCTGCTGCCGCTGGACATGGCGGATCGGGCACAGTGGGAAGCCCACATGATGTTTGCCGTGTGGGGCTGGCTCTTCATCTATGCCTCGCTGAGGCCGCTGCGGCGAGCTTGGGTCGAGATTCTGTGGCTTGCGGCGCTGGCCTATGCCTTGCTGCCAGTGCTCAACGCTGCCACCACCGATCGCCATCTCGGTGTGTCGCTGCCACATGGAGACTGGGTCTTGGCCGGCTTCGATCTCACCATGATTGGTCTTGCTGCCGTGTTCATCTACATCCTGCGCAAGCTCGATCGCCGTTGGACCAAAGGGGAGGTGACTGCATGAAGGTGTTGTCTGCGTCCGCCCGTTATCGCTGGGCGGTCTTGTCGCGGGTGCTTGCAGCGTCGCTTGGGGGCTATGCCTTGACGTGGGCGGCCATTGTGCTTCTGGCGTTGCTCTGGCCGCTGCCGCGCGCCCAGGCCGTCGGCCTGGCCACGATGCTGGGCTTCCTCATCTATGCAGCAGTCGCGATGTGGGTCTTCGCCACGCGTTCGGCCTGGCGTGCCTGGGCCGGAATCGTCGCTTGGACTGCGCTGTTCGCAGCGCTCGGATGGTGGTTGATGCAGGGGGCGGCGACGTGATGGCGATTGCTCTGCTGGTTGTCACGACATTTGCCTTTGCCGCGCTTGCGCTTGGCATGGAGCGCCACGCGAAGGACGTGCTTGGCGTTGTTCCTGCTCCACGCAGGCGCCTGGGGCTTCGCATTGCCGGATGGGTGCTGCTGGCCGTGGCAATGGCACTCGGCATGCTGGGCTGGGGGGCCACGGTAGGTGTCGTCGAATGGATGGGCGCGATGACGGTGGCGACCGTGCCGTTGGTCATGCTGGTGCTGCCGTACTATTCGCGTAGGTACAGGCACAGGCGCAGCGCAGCGCCCGCCTTACCTGCCTCCGGAGCCGAGTTCGTCGAGTTCGGGGCAGCCCGCTGCAGTTTGAGCGCCAGGCTATGGAGAGGCGTGCGGGTGCTGGTACTCGTTGCTTTGCCTGCTGGGATCGCATGGGCCTTCGTTAATGTTCCGCCAAGTCCCGTTCAGCGAGATGACGCCCTTGCCGGCCACGTGGGGCCGTGGTCCTTCGTCATCGCCGATGTCACCCGCAAGCCGCCCGAGCCCTCGGCGCTGGGTACGGCGATGAAGGCGTTTCAGGTTCGCTTCTGCACAGGCTGCGACACCCAGATTCGATCGGCCTATTTGAAGATCCGCCAGCCGCGCTCCTTGCGCGGCGCGGGGATGGTCTTTCAGGGACCGTCGTGGAACCGCAGGGCTGATATCCAGATTGCACCGACTGCGCGGATCGAGGACGGTTTGTGGCTCACCGTGGAGGGTATGGATGGCAGCGTGCACGCCGTCGAGATCGACCTAGCCCGCGTGTCGCCCGCCACCGCGCGTTACCTGTCGGCGCTGACGGGGAGGTAGTGAGGTTCGGACTGGATTCAGGAGCGAGCATGTTCATACGCAAGAAGAACGAGAGGGGTGCTGACTACAGGGCGGCGCAATCGGCGCGGCAGGCAGCCAAGCTCGAGCCACGCCTGGAGGCCGCGCAATCTGCGCTGGTGAGCGCCGGCCTGCGCGTCACGCTTCCACGCCTTCTGGTCCTGAGCCTGTTTCTTGCAAGCCGGGTGGAGGCCATGTCTGTGGACCAGGTACTCAGAGCCTTGTTCGAGCGCGGGGATGCGATGTCGCCCTCGACCGTCTACTCGGCCTTGCGCCAGCTCGATGAGGCCAGGCTGATCGTGAGTCGCTACGAGGACGGTCGGCGGGTGTTCGAGCAATGCGGCGGTTTGCCGCCGGCGCGCGTGGTCTGCGATACCTGCGGGACCGAACGCATCCTGCGAGATTCGGAACTGGACGTGGTCGTGCGCAGGGCAGTCGGTGATGCGGGCTTTAGCCTGGGTGACTACACCCTGGTGGTGCGTGCCTCATGCAGCGCGGGTTGCCCCGAGTGCTGCGGCGAGGCGCGCATGTCGGCCCAGCCGGATACGGGATCGGCACTGGGCGTCGGCGGGGTCGCCGTCGCAGGCTCAAGTTACGTATGAGTGATTCAACTGTGAAACGAATGCGCTCTCTGCGCCGTATTGGCTTGGTCGTGGCCGTACTCGCTGCGGGCGGCCTGGCGTGGTGGGCCGCAGGCGAGGATGAGTCTGCCGCCGGTGCGCCGCCTTTCAGTCCATGGACCGGTGCGGTACCCGTGCGAACGGTGCAGTCCGAAGCGGGTGTGCTGGAGGTGAGCCTGCAGGCAGTCGGCGACGTGACGCCGCTCGCTGCGGTGACCGTCATCGCGCGCGTGGGAGGGCCGCTGCAGCGCCTGCTTTTCGTCGATGGCGCTACGGTCGAGGCGGGTGCCGCACTGGCCGAGATCGATTCCGCGCCATACCGGGCGAAGCTGGCCCAAGCGCAGGGCGAACATAGCCAGGTGATGGCACGCCTTCGTCATGCCGAGCGCGAGCTGACCCGTTCGAAGGCGCTGTTACGAGAGGATGCGATCGAGCGACAGGTCGTGGAGGCAGCAGAGTCGAACATCGCCGAGTTACGCGCCGCAGTTTCGACTGCCGAGGCGCGCGTGGCCGATGCGCGCCTGCAGTTGGACTGGACCCGCATCACGGCGCCGATTGCCGGTCGCCTCGGACTGCGCGGGCTCGATGCCGGCAACCTGGTCGTTGCGGGCAGCACGGAGCTGGTCACGATCGTGCAGATGAAACCCATCGGCGTCACCTTCGGCGTACCGGGGCACGAACTGCCTGCGGTGCGCGCGGCCATGCGAGACGGGCGGACGCTGGCGGTGGATGTCTATGCACGTGACGGCAGCAGCCTGCTCGCACGCGGTGTTCTTGCGACACTGGACAACCGTATCGATCCGCGTACTGGCACGGTGCGCCTGCGTGCCGAGTTCGCCAACGAGGATGAGGCGCTGTTTCCGAATCAGTTCGTCAACGTCCGTCTGCGCGTTGGTGTGGATCGCGAAGCGGTCACGATCCCCGCTGATGCCGTCCAGTACGGGGCACGGGGCGCATACGTCTACGTCATCGAGGACAACCGGGCGAGGTTGCGCCCGGTCGAGACGGGCAGGGTGGCCGATGGACTGGTCGCCATCGTCGATGGACTTGCGGCCGACGAGATGGTCGTCCTCGAGGGGGTAGACCGATTGCGCGAAGGTCGCGAGGTGTCGCTGCAAGGCGAGGTCGCGCTCAGCGCGCAGAAATGAACCTGTCGCGGCCCTTTATCCTGCGGCCGGTGGCGACCGTGCTGTTAACGCTGGCCATGCTTGCCAGCGGCTTGCTTGCCTGGCGCCTGCTGCCGGTCGCTGCGTTGCCGAGCGTTGACTATCCGGTCATCCAGGTCATGACCTTTCGTACCGGGGCATCGGCAGATCTGGTGGCGCGCACGGTCACAGCGCCGCTCGAGCGCAGGCTCGGGCAGATCCCTGGGTTGCGAAGAATGTCTTCGACGAGTTCCGCGGGCGCCTCGTCAATCACACTGCAGTTCGCACTGGAAGTCGATATGGCCGTGGCCGAGCAGGAGGTCCAGGCCGCGATCACTACGGCAGCCAGCCTCTTGCCGCGCGATCTGCCCACTCCGCCCGTTTACCGCAAGGTCAACCCTGCCGACACGCCCATCCTGACATTGGCGGTGTCGTCTTCCAGCATGGCACTTGTCGAACTCTACGATCTCGTGGATACCCGCGTCGCGCAGAAGCTGGCGCAGCTCTCCGGGGTCGGGATGGTCAACCTGGCCGGTGGCCAGCGCCCGGCCGTGCGGATCCAGGCTGATCCTCGTACGCTTGCTGCGCACGGAATGACGCTCGAGTCCCTGCGCTCGGCCGTCTCGGCAGCCAATTCGAACCAGCCCAAGGGCAGCCTGGATGGCCCCTACCGCTTCGTGATGATTGAAGCCAACGACCAGATTCGCTCGCTTGACGATTACCGGACACTGGTCGTGGCATGGCGTGACGGCGCCCCATTGCGGCTTGGCGACCTGGCTAGCATTGAACGAGGTGCTGAGGATCGCTTCCAGGCAGCGTGGGCCGGAGTTTGCTGGGCGCCCGAAGAGGGCGCAGTCGCTACCTGTGCGCCTGGACAGACGCGCCAGGTGCCCGCAGTTCTGGTGAACGTCTATCGACAGCCCGGCGCCAATGTCATCGAGGTGGCCGATCGCGTTCGCGACCTGCTGCCGAGCCTGACCGCGACCCTTCCGGCTGCGGCCGATGTTGCGGTGCTGACGGACCGCACCGAGTCCATCCGAGCCTCGGTGTGGGGCGTGCAGAAGGAGCTCCTGTTCGCGGTAATGCTGGTGGTGCTGGTCACCTTCCTGTTCCTGCGGCGCGCTTCAGCCACCCTCATTCCGAGTGTCGTCGTGCCCTTGTCGCTGGTCGGAACCTTCGGCTTCATGTACCTCGCAGGCTTCTCGGTGAACAACCTCAGCCTGATGGCACTGACCATCGCGACCGGATTCGTTGTTGATGATGCGATCGTCATGCTCGAGAACATTGCACGCCACCGCGAGTCGGGCGAGTCCGCACTGCAGGCTGCGCTCAAGGGGGCAGCCGAGATTGGTTTCACGCTTGTGTCGCTCACCTTCTCGCTTGTCGCAGTGCTGATTCCCTTGCTGTTCATGGGTGATGTGGTGGGGCGCCTTTTCCGCGAGTTTGCCATTACCCTTGCGGTGGCGATTTTGATCTCGCTGCTCGTGTCCCTCACCCTGACGCCGATGATGGCCGCAAGGATGCTTGGAAGCACGCAAGGAGGGGGGCATACCGAACGCGGCGGTGCCGGCTTGGGTCTGTTTGACCGCCTGCTGCGCGCCTACGGAGTCATGCTCGAGCGTGTTCTAGCGCATCAGACGATCACCCTTCTGGTCCTGCTTGGCACGCTGTGCCTGACGGCGCTGCTCTACGTCGCAGTTCCGAAGGGCTTTTTCCCCGTCCAGGACAGTGGTGTCATCCAGGTCGTCACCGATGCGCCGCAAACGGTTTCGTTTCGCGCCATGGCCGAACGTCAGCAGGCATTGGCCGAGATTGCGCTGGCAGATCCCGACGTGGCGGGCCTGTCGTCCTTCATCGGCATCGACGGTAGCAATGCGACGCTCAACAGCGGACGCATGCTCATCAATCTGCGCCCGCACGGAGAGCGCTCAGCTGGTGCAGTAGAGATCGGGCGCCGCCTGGCGACCGCGATGCGTGAAGTGGAGGGTATCCGCGCATGGTTGCAGCCGGTTCAGGAGTTGTCCATCGAGGATCGTGTGAGTCGTACGCAATACCAGTTCACGCTCTCGTCCCCCGACGAGTCCGAGCTTGCCGACTGGGTGGGCCGCACGATAGAGGCACTGGGTGGCCTCACCGAGCTGACCGATGTCGCGGCCGATCACCAGCGCGAAGGCCGGCAGGTTTTCGTTACGATTGATCGCGACGCAGCCGAGCGTCTCGGGGTGCGTACTTCTGCCGTCGTCGAGGCGTTGCATTCGGCCTTCGGCCAGCGCCAGATCGCGACCTTGTTTACGCAGGCCAACCAGTACCGAGTTGTCCTCGAGGCGAACACCGAGCGCATTGGTGGTCTGGCTGCACTCGATGCGATCCATGTTGCTGCGGGCGACGGTACGCCGGTGCCACTGGCGTCGCTTGCGCGTTTTGAACAGCGTGCGGTTGCACTCGCTGTCCACCAGCAGGGACAGTTCCCCGCCGCCACCTTGTCGTTCAACCTTGGTCCAGGTGTGTCGCTGGGCGATGCGATCGAGGCGATCGAGCAGGCGCTTGCGAGGATCGGTTTGCCGCCTTCGGTGGACATGCGCCTTCAGGGGGCAGCGGAGGCCTTCCAGACCTCGCTCTCCGGCACCCTGTGGTTGATGCTGGCAGCCGTGGTCACGATGTACATCGTGCTCGGCGTGCTCTACGAGAGCACGATTCATCCGCTGACAATCCTGTCTACACTGCCGTCGGCAACGGTGGGCGCGCTGGGGGCGCTCCACCTTTCCGGCCGGCCGCTGGATCTCATCGCAGTGATCGGCATCGTGCTCCTCATCGGTCTGGTGAAGAAGAACGGCATCATGATGGTGGACTTCGCACTCGATGCGCAGCGGCGCCATAAGATGTCTGCGCTTGATGCGATCCGCCGCGCGGCCATGCTCCGCTTCCGGCCGATTCTCATGACCACGCTTGCCGCCCTGGTCGGTGCGTTGCCGCTCATGTTTGCATCCGGGTCAGGCGCCGAGTTGCGTCAGCCGCTTGGCGTTGTGATGGTCGGTGGCTTGCTGGTGAGCCAGGTGCTGACAGTCTTCACTACCCCCGTAGTGTTCCTGTTCTTCGACCGCCTGGCCGTCGGTTGGCGGCGGCGCATAATGGTGCAGGAGCATGCGGTGTGAGGGCGCTGGCACGGCTGTTTGTGCGGCGGCCGGTTGCAGCGTCGCTGCTGGCCCTGGCCTGGTTGCTGTGCGGTGCCCTGGCACTGCGCCTGATGCCGGTCGCGCCGCTGCCGCAGGTGGACATGCCAGTGATCGAGGTATCTGCGGCACTGCCCGGCGGTAGTCCCGAGACCATGGCGCGCATGGTCTCGGCGCCGCTCGAGCGCGCGCTCGGCAGCGTTGCGGGCGTCGCCGAGATGAGCGCCTCGACGTCCCAGGGCGCGGCGCGCGTTCGGCTGACCTTCGAGTTCGATCGCGACATCGATGATGCGGCCCGCGATGTCCAGGCGGCGATCAATGCAGCCATAGGTGATCTACCTGCAGGTATGCCGGGGGCTCCCGTGTATCGGAAGGTGAATTCGGCACAGGCGCCCATCATGGTTCTGGCGCTATCTTCGGCCAATCTGGCGCCTGGTAGGCTGTACGACCTGGCGTCGACCATCCTCGCGCAGAAGATCGCGCAGATGCCCGGTGTGGGAGAGGTGACTGTCGGTGGCAGTGCGCTGCCGGCCGTGCGCGTGCAACTGGATCCGGCCAGCCTCGAGTCGCACGGGATTGCGCTCGACGAGGTACGGCGCGCGATCGGCGACGCAGACGCCCAACTGCCGCTCGGTGCCATCGAAGACGGGGGGCTGCGCTGGCAGGTCGGGGCGGGGCCTGATCTGCGCGTAGCAGCTGACTTCGAACAACTCGTGCTTCGTCACGACCATGGTGCGATGTTGCGCCTGGGTGATGTCGCCCGGGTCTCCGATGGCGTCGAGAATCGCTACGCCAGTGGGCACCACAACCGTGATCCGGCGGTGCTGCTCACCGTCGGTCGCCAACCAGGGGCGAACATCGTCGCCACCATCGACACCATTCGCAGTCAGATGCCGACGCTGACCGCGCTGCTACCGGCTGACACCACGCTGGACGTGGTCGTTGACCGCTCGCCGGGAATCCGTGCGTCGCTTGATGAGGCCTGGGCCACCCTGTGGATAGCGGGGACACTGGTCGTCCTGGTGGTATGGGCCTTTCTGGGCAGCCTGCGCGCAGCGTTGATTCCTGCGCTTGCGGTGCCGGTGTCCCTGTTGGGGGCTTGCGCACTCATGTACCTCGCCGGCTTCTCGCTCAACAACCTGAGCCTGATGGCGCTGATCGTCGCTGCCGGACTCGTGGTCGATGATGCGATCGTGGTGCTCGAGAACATCGAACGCCACATCGCCGCGGGTATGCGGCCGTATCGCGCCGTGATCGTGGGGCTCGGCGAGGTGGGCTTCACACTGCTCGCGATGAATCTGGCGCTGATTGCTGTATTCGCTTCCATCCTCTTCATGGGCGGCGTGGTCGAGCGTCTCTTTCGTGAGTTCTCGCTCACCCTTGTGATGGCCATGACGGTGTCGCTGATGGTCTCGCTCACCCTCGCCCCTGCCCTGTCCGGACAGATGCTGCTGCGGCCCTCGGCGCACCCTCCCGGCCTGCTCCGCCGGCTCGCAAGCCTTGTCTTCGGGCGCCTTGAGGCCGTCTATGCGAGGACTCTGGACTGGGCGCTCGCGCACGCGTGGGTCGTTCTGCTCGTGCTCGTGGTTGCTGTCGGTCTTACGGTCTGGCTCTATCTGCTCGTACCCAGGACCATGCTGCCGGAGCAGGATACGGGGCAGTTGCGCGGGCTCGTACGCGGCGACGACGGTTTCTCGTTTCAGGTCATGCAGCCCAAGATCGAGCGCTTCCGGGAGTATCTGCTGGCCGATCCCGCAGTGGCCGATGTCATCATCACCAGTGGCGGAAGTGGTGGCGGGATGAGCAACGGCTGGCTAATGGTGAGGCTCAAGCCACTGGCCCTGCGCGGCGAGAGCGCTCGTGCCGCGCTCGAGCGCATCCGGCGCAATGCGCCGCGGGAGCCGGGGGCGATCCTGCTGCTCAACATCGACCAGGATCTTCAGCTGTCGGCGCCCTTTGGCGGACGCGGCGAGGAGTTGCTCTTGCTCGGCGATGATCTTGCCAGGCTCACGCAGTGGATGCGCAAGGTTGCTGACGGCATGCGCACCCTGCCCGAGGTCGCAGACGTCGATGATTTCGGCAACGACGCGACGCAGATCGTCGTCATCGACATCGACCGCGAGGCCGCTGCTCGTCTTGGCGTTGACGCGGAGTTGGTCACCAGCCTGATGAACAACGCCTTTTCGCAGCGCCAGGTGGCCACGCTGTTCGGCCGGCTCAACCAGTACCGCGTCGTGATGGAGCTCGAGCCAGGCCACACGGCCGACGCCAGCGTGCTCGATCGCCTCCAGGTGGTGACGGGTGATGGGCAGCGGGTGCCGCTGTCGGCCTTCGTAAGCTATCGGTATGAATTGTCCTCCGATCGAGTTTTTCGCGCCGATCAGTTTGCCGTGGTCGGGGTGGAGTATGACCTTGCGCCCGGTGTGACCGCATCGGAGGCGCAGCAGGCGATCAACGGCTTGTTGGCAAGACTGATGCTGCCGAACGACATCATTGCCAAGCCGGGGGGCGATGGCAGCCGCCTTCAGCAGACCATGCAGGCGCAACCCTGGCTCATACTTTGGGTGGTGGTGGCGGTGTACGTGGTGCTCGGCGTACTCTACGAGAGCACGCTGCATCCCCTGACCATCCTGTCGACGCTGCCGCCTGCCGGGGTCGGCGCACTTGCAGCGCTGCATCTGGCAGGTATCGCGTTCAGTCTGATCGCCCTCCTGGGGCTCTTCCTGCTCATCGGCGTTGTCATGAAGAACGCCATCCTGATGATCGATTTTGCGCTCGACGGCGAACGTCGGCTCGGGCTCGAGCCGAGATCGTCGATCCGGCGCGCCGCTAGCCTGCGCTTGCGGCCGATCCTGATGACCAATCTCGCTGCGGTGCTGGCTGCGCTGCCGCTCGCGTTCGGGGTGGGCGAGGGCGCCGAGTTGAGACGTCCGCTCGGCATCGCCATCGTTGGCGGGCTGGCGGTCAGCCAGTTGCTGACCCTGTACACGACGCCAGTCGTCTATCTCGTGCTCGACCGGATGCGCACGGGCTTCACGACTGCGCGTGGTGGCCCCGCTGCCGCCATGCGTTGATGCCGTGTTCGGCATGCCGGAGGCGGATAGAATGCGTTGTCTAGCCCACTCGATCTGGAGCAGCCAGTTGATGATGAGCGGCGGATTTCAGCATGCAAGGGAGGATGGGCAGGGTCTGCAGCCGTCTGCCCTTGGTGACTTGCCCCTGCCTACCGCGGCCGTTCTTCCCGACTACGGCGACGAAGGCTTGTACGGCTTCGCCGCCGGCTTGCGCACCTGGCTGCATGACCTCCGTGCCGGTTGGCACCATGGTGGTGTCGAGCCCGGCGCGAGCAGCACGGTGGTGGTGATCGTCATCGATGGCTTGGGCGACGGCTTTCTCAACACCGTGGGCGCGGGCTCGACGCTGCTCGCGTATCGGCGTGGCAGCATGAGCTCGGTCTTTCCGAGCACGACTGCGAGCGCGCTTACCACGCTGCTTACTGGGGTCGCGCCGGCGGTCCATGGGCTGAACGGCTGGTTCATCCACGACCGTCGCTTCGGGGGGGTGATCGCGCCGCTGCCGCTGCTGCACCGGGGCGGGCCTGAGATTTCTGCGTTCCGCCTGCTGCCACGCCTGTGTCCGGTGGCGCCGATGTGGCACCACGCGTGCCGCCCCGTCAATCTGGTGTCGCCTGCCGAGATTGCCTACTCGCGTTTCTCGCTGCATCACGGCCGCGGCGCCCATATCGAGCCCTACGATGGCATCGAGGATTTCGGCCAGCGCATCATCGACATGGTCGATGCCCTGGCCTCCAGTGGTGGCCTCGTCCACGCCTACTACCCGGGCTTCGACGCCTTGAGCCATCTTCATGGCTGTCGGTCTGCGCATGTGCAAGCCTGTTTCTGGCGGCTCGATGCACTGTTCGCAAGCTTGCTCGATCGCCTGTCGGGGCGTGGCGTGCATCTGGTGGTGACGGCTGACCATGGCTTCATCGACGCGCCTGCCGCTGGTCGGGTGGATATCGCGCCGGGCAGCGAGTCTGCGGCGATGCTCGCCGCACCCTTGTTTGGCGAGCGCCGCCTGGCTTTCTGCAAGGTTCGGGAAGGGGCTGGCGACGAGTTCGAGGCTTGGGCAGGCACGGCGCTGGCCGGCAAGGCGGTTGCGATTCGCGCCCACGATTGCCTCGCTGCCGGCCTGCTCGGGCCGGGTGAGGCGCACTCTCGCCTGCTGGAGCGGGTGGGGACGCACGTGTTGCTGATGGAGCCCGGATGCACCATCGTCGATCAGGTCGAAGGCGAGACGCCTTATGCGCTCATTGGTGTCCACGGTGGCCTGACCGCGGACGAGATGCGAGTGCCGCGAATTGTCGCCTGCACCTGAGTGCAGCGGCGACTGCGCTTCAGTGCAGATCGTCGTCCTTGACGGGTACGGGTAACACCATGATGCCTTCGTCGAGCAACGCCTCGACGTCGTCGCGTGATGCGGCTCCGCGGATGTTGCGTGCCTCGGCTTCGCCGTAGTGGATGCGCCGCGCCTCCTCCGGCAGGCGCTCGCCCACGTCCTCGGCGTCGCGCGCCAGATTGCGCAGGGCATGGACAACCTGCGCAATCACTTGTGAGGGTGGCGAGGAGGCAGCGCTTGCAGGTTGGCCAGCATGTTCATCGTTGCCAACTGGCTTGCGTGTGCCGGGCATGGACGTGCGGGTCTGCACGTAGGGGGCGCTGGGCAGGCGGCGGATGCCGCGGCTGCTACAGATCGGACAGCTCACCAGACCGCGGGCAAGCTGATCCTCGAAGGCTGCGCTGGAGGCGAACCAGCCTTCGAATACGTGCTCATCGGGACAGGACAGATTCAGTACGATCAAGGCGGGCGTCCAGCGAAAAGAGGGTGCAGGCCCTATCCGGGCCGCAGTGCATGGACTTCAGCTGTGGTAAATGGTGCCCGGAGCGGGGATCGAACCCGCACGCCATGAGGCGAGGGATTTTAAGTCCCTTGTGTCTACCAGTTTCACCATCCGGGCGTTGTCGCGTCAGCGGCCCTGTTCGGGCAGCACGATGTTGACCTCAAGCACCTCGTAGTTGTCCTGCTTCTCGAGCTGCACCTTGATGTCGTCGGGGTTCACCGCGACGTACTTGGAGATGACCTCGATGAGCTCACGCTGGAGCGCAGGGAGGAAATCGGCCGTGGCACTGCCGCCGGCGCGCTCGTGGGCGATCAGCAGTGACAGGCGGTTCTTCGCGATCTCCGCGGTCTTCTTCTTTTCGCCGAAGAGGCGGGCGAGGAAGGACATGTCACTTGCCTCCGAACAGACGCTTGATGAGGCCCGGCTTCTCGTAATTGACGAAGCGTAGCGGACGGTCTTCGCCCAGGAAGCGGCCGACCACGTCGGAATAAGCCTCGGCCACATCCGTACCCTTGAGATGGATGGCGGGAGTGCCCTGGTTGGAGGCGTGCAGCACCGACTCGGACTCGGGGATGACGCCGATGAGCTGGACCCGCAGCAGTTCCTGAACGTCCTTGTAGGAAAGCATCTCACCGTCATCGACACGCTTGGGCGAGTAGCGGGTGATGAGCAGGTGCTCCTTCACTGGCTCGCCGCCTTCGCGTGCGCGCTTGGACTTGGACTGCAGGATGCCGAGGATGCGGTCCGAGTCGCGCACCGAGGAAACCTCGGGATTGGTGGTCACGATGGCCTCGTCGGCGAAGGTCAGCGCCATCACGGCGCCGCGCTCGATGCCGGCCGGGGAGTCGCACACCACGTATTCGAAGCCCATGTGCTCGAGTTCCTGCAGCACCTTCTCGACACCTTCCTCGGTCAGCGCATCCTTGTCACGGGTCTGCGAGGCGGGGAGAACGAAGAGGTTCTCGCAGTGCTTGTCCTTGATCAACGCCTGGTTCAGGCGCGCTTCGCCATTGACGACGTTGACGAGGTCGTACACCACCCGCCGCTCGCAACCCATGATGAGGTCGAGGTTGCGCAGGCCGACGTCGAAGTCGATCACTGCGGTCTTGTAGCCGCGCAGGGCGAGGCCGGATGCGAAGGCTGCGCTGGTGGTGGTTTTGCCCACACCGCCCTTGCCTGAGGTTACGACGATGACTCTCACGCTATCCCCTTGGTCTGATGCAATGCGCTGGCTCAGCCGAGCTGCAGCGCGTCGATGTTGAGTTGATGGTCGCTGCCCGTCAGTCGCACCATGGCCGGACGGCCTGCGATGGATTCGGGAATGCCGCGTTCGAACGTACGGAAAACGCCAGAGATCGAGACGAGCTCCGGCCCGAAATTGCTGGACATGATGCGAGCCGAGTGGTCGCCCTGGGCGCCCGCGATGGCGCGCCCGCGCAAGGGGCCGTAACAGTGGATGCTGCCATCGGCGATGACCTCGGCGCCCGGGCTCACGCCCCCGAGCAGGACCAGGTCGGCGCCGCGTGCATAGACCTGCTGGCCCGAGCGCAGCGGCCGGTCGACAAACAATGTCGGCGCGGGGCTGGGCGACGCAGCCGGCTGAGCAGCGGGCTGGGAGGCAGGCGCTGCCGCAGGCTCGGGCTGGCGCGCCGGCTCTGCGGCCGGCCGTTCCGGAAGCAGGGCGGCGTCCAGTAGCGCCAGTCCGGCCTGGCGGGCGCCGGCGTGGTGGTGTTCGGCGAGCCGGCAGGTACCGATCGGCTGCAGGCGGTAGCGTCGCAGCAGGGACTGCAGGCCCGCCCAGTCGATGCGCTCGGGGCCGTCGCGCAGGCTGCCGAAGTCGAGCACGACCGCCTCGCCGTTGAAGAAGTCGGGCATGCCGCCGAGCATCTTGTGCAGGGCGTCGGCGAGGACGGTGGGCTCTGCGGCCTGCAGCACGGCGACGGTGGCGCCCAGCGTGGTGTTGCGAAACTCGATCGGGCGGGCGGGCGCGGGCATGGACTGAACGTTCTTCAAAATCAAGGAAGTGTACTGATGCTCAGGCCATCGGGCAAGCGCGTACGGTGCATGCGTCGTGGGTGTCGCCTGATCCGCCGCCCACGCGTTGTGTGCCGTCAGTGCAGGGTCGGCGGCCGGAACAGTGCGTCGATGTCGTCCGCATCGAAGCGGTAGGTGTGGTTCGACAGGTCGTCGTGGACGACGATCTCTCCGTGTTCGGCGAGCATTGCGCGAACCTCCTGCTCGCCCAGGCCCTGTAGCATGGCCCCCACCTTGGCAGGGTCGGCAGGCCAGTCGTGGCGAACCGGCCGAGCCTCGAACAGGCGCACGGTCTCCTCGGCGAACAGCCGGCGCAGGATCTCCTCGGCCTCCAGGCCAAGCAGTTCGTCTTCGCGCACGGTCTGTGCCAGATGCTGCACCCGTGCCCATCCGTCGGCGTCGCGTTCGTCGGCGCCGGGCAGCTTCTGGACGAACAGCGCGACGGCGGCGTCCGCCGAGCAGGCCAGCCAGAGGCCTGCGGGTTGTTGCTCCGACTGGGCGAGATAGTTTTCGAAGCAGCGGGCGATGCTGTCGCCTTCGAGCGGGACCAGGCTCTGATAGGGCTGATCGAGGCCGGGGATGTCGAGCGAAAGCTGCAGGCGGCCGTCTCCGACCAGGTCGGCGACCCCGCCGTCGAGGGCCACCGAGGCAGGCACGGCGTCGGCCTTGGCGTAGGCGCGCAGGTTGAGCGATTCATTGCAGTCGACGACGAGCAGGCTGACCGGACCATGGCCGTTGACCTGGAAGGTCAGCCGCCCGGGCTGCTTGAGGTTGCCGGCGATGACGGCAGACACGGCAGTCATCTGGCCGAGCAGGCTTGCCACGGCAGGCGCATACCCGCGCTCGCGCTGCAGGGCCTGCCAGACGTCGGTCAGACGGACCACGGCGCCGCGGATGTCGAGTTCTTCCAGCAGGAAGCGCTGGACGTAACTTTTTGGGGGAAGGGCATTCATCAGTCGGTATTCCCTTGTCCCTGCACGCATGCAGGGGCTGTGTTGTTCAGCGTCGGGCGAGGTGCTCGAATGCTGCGGTATCGAGACCGACGACGAGTTCGCCGTCGGCGAACTCGACCACCGGGCGGCGGATCAGGCTGGGCTGGGCCTGCATCAGCGCGATTGCGGCAGCGGTGTCGGCAAGCGCTTGCTGTTCGGCTGAGAGTTTGCGCCAGGTCGTGCCACGTGTGTTGACGAGGGCCTTCCAGCCCAGGCGGTCGCACCAGCGGGTCAGCGTTGCGGTGTCGATACCGACCTTCTTGTAATCATGGAACGCATATGCGATGCCCTCGCCATCGAACCAGGCGAAGGTTTTTTTCATGGTGTCGCAGTTCTTGATGCCGTGGATGATCGGTTTCATGTCCTGAATCAGTGCTCTGAGGGTGGCGTGCGGCGGCGCGGTCCTGACTACTTGCCGTTGCGGGCGCGGGCGAAGGCATCGGCAAGGGCGTTGCCGGTCGCTGCGCGTGATGCGTCCTGGCGGCCAGCCGTCTTGTCCTGGGCGGGGGCACGACGGCCGTCATTGGTGCGCGGGCGCTGGTCGGCGCGTATCGCCGGGGCGCTGTCGCCACGGCGTGGCGTGGCGTCGTGCCGTCTTGCTCCAGGCTCGTTGTGCTTGGGCGTCGCTTCGTCCCCGAGCCGCATGGTCAGGGCGATGCGATGGCGCGGGATGTCCACTTCGAGCACCTTTACCTTTACGACTTGGCCGGCCTTGACCACGCTGTGGGGGTCCTTGACGAAGGTGTTCGACAGCGCGGAGATGTGGACCAGCCCGTCCTGATGCACGCCGATGTCCACAAAGGCGCCAAAGTTGGTCACGTTGGTGACCACGCCTTCGAGCAGCATGCCGGGCTCGAGGTCCTTGAGCGTTTCCACGCCCTCCCGGAAGGTGGCGGTGCGGAACTCGGGGCGCGGGTCGCGGCCGGGTTTCTCGAGCTCGGCGAGGATGTCCTGCACCGTGGGCAGGCCGAAGCGCTCGTCGGTGAACTCCGCCGGCTTCAGGCTCTTGAGGAAACTGCCGTTGCCCATCAGCTCGCGCACGCCTTTCTGCACCTTGGCGAGAATGCGCTCGACCACCGGGTAGGCCTCCGGGTGCACAGACGAGGCGTCGAGCGGGTTGTCGCCACTCGGGATGCGCAGGAATCCCGCGGCCTGCTCGAAGGTCTTGGGGCCGAGGCGTGGTACGTCCTTGAGCGCGTTTCGGCTGCGGAACGGCCCCTTGGCATTGCGATACTCGACGATGTTGCCGGCCAGCGTGGCGTTGAGCCCCGAGATGCGTGCGAGCAGCGGCGCCGAGGCGGTATTGACGTCCACACCGACCGCGTTCACGCAGTCTTCCACCACCGCATCCAGGCTCTTGGCCAGCCGGCCCTGGTTGACGTCGTGCTGGTACTGGCCGACGCCGATCGACTTGGGGTCGATCTTGACCAGTTCGGCGAGCGGATCCTGAAGTCGACGGGCGATCGAGACGGCACCACGCAGGCTGACGTCGAGCTCGGGGAACTCGCGTGCGGCGAGCTCCGAGGCCGAATACACCGATGCGCCGGCCTCGGATACCACGATCTTCGTCAGGCGCAGCTCGGGGTGGCGCTTCATCAGTTCTGCGACCAGCGCGTCGGTTTCGCGCGAGGCCGTGCCGTTGCCGATGGCAATCAGCTCGACACCGTGCTTTTTTGCCAGCGCGGCGATGGTGGCGATCGAGGACTCGCGGTCGCGGCGCGGCTCGAAGGGATACACGGTGGTCGTGTCGACCACCTTGCCGGTGGCATCGACCACCGCGACCTTGACCCCGGTACGAATGCCCGGGTCGAGGCCGATGGTTGCACGCGTGCCAGCCGGTGCTGCAAGCAGGAGATCCTTGAGGTTGCGCGCGAAGACACGGATCGCCTCTTCCTCGGCGCGCTCGCGCAGCTCGCTCATCAACTCGAGTTCGAGGTGGATGGAGATCTTTACGCTCCACGCCCAACGTGCAGTCTCGGCGAGCCAGCGGTCGGCCGGTCGGCCCTGGTTGCGAATGCCGAAGTGCACCGCAATGCGCCCCTCGCAGGGGTGCGGGGCGTCGGGGTCGTCGCGGTCGACGTCGAGTGCAAGGCGCAGCACGCCCTCGTTGCGCCCGCGCAACAGCGCCAGTGCGCGATGCGAGGGCATGGTCGCAATCGGCTCGGCGAAGTCGAACCAGTCGCGGAACTTGGCGCCTTCGTTCTCCTTGCCCTCGATCACGCTCGATCGTACCTGTCCATGCTCGTGCAGCCAGCCACGCAGCTCGCCAAGCAGGCGGGCGTCCTCCGCAAAGTGCTCCATCAGGATCTGGCGCGCGCCGTCGAGCACCGCTTTGGTGTCGGCGAAGCCAGCCTCGGCATTCAGGTATTTCCCGGCCTCGGCCTCGGGCGTCAGGGTGGGGTCGGCGAGCAGGGCTTCGGCAAGCGGGCCGATGCCGGCTTCGCGCGCGATCTGGGCCTTGGTGCGACGCTTGGGCTTGTAGGGCAGGTAGAGGTCTTCGAGGCGCTGCTTGGTGTCGGCGTGCTCGATCTCGGCGCGCAGTTCGGCGGTGAGCTTGCCCTGCTCGTCAATCGACGCGAGCACGGTAGCGCGCCGGTCTTCGAGTTCGCGCAGATAGCCAAGTCGCTCCTCCAGCGTGCGCAGCTGGGTGTCGTCCAGGCCGCCAGTGACTTCCTTGCGGTAACGGGCGATGAAGGGCACGGTGGCGCCGTCATCGAGGAGCTGGACTGCGCAGATGACCTGGCGCGGTGAGACACCGAGTTCGTCGGCGATGCGATGTTCGATCGGAGGAAGCATGGGCGGAATACGGCCTCTAGGCGCTGGAGAGGGGGAGGGGCCGGATAGTGCAACAGGCAGCGCGCGAAGATCAACCGCGATTGCGTGATTGTGTGGGCGTGATTGCGGCCAGCGTGGCCGGGTGTCGATACAATGGCGCCCATCATGCGTCAATCAGCTCGCTCCCTGCCTCCTGCAGCCCCTCCGCCCGCCTTGCCCGCAGGCGCTCCCAGTATTCTGTCCGCCGCCGAAAGTGGCGCCGCCGCGCCATTCCTGCCCATGTCGCGCAAGGAAATGGACGCGCTCGGCTGGGACGAATGCGATGTGATCCTGGTGACGGGCGATGCCTATATCGACCACCCCAGTTTCGGCATGGCCCTTGTCGGGCGCCTGCTCGAAGCCCATGGCTTCAGGGTCGGCATCATCAGCCAGCCCGACTGGCAGTCGGCCGAGCCCTTCCGTGTGCTGGGCCGGCCAAGGCTGTATTTCGGCATCACCGCCGGCAACATGGATTCGCTGGTCAATCGCTATACCTCGGACCGCAAGATCCGCTCCGAGGACGCCTACACGCCGAATGCCGAGGCTGGCAAGCGGCCCGACCGCGCGGTGACGGTCTATGCGCAGCGCGCCCGGGAAGCTTTCCCGGGTACGCCGATCGTCATTGGCAGCATTGAGGCCTCGCTGCGCCGGATCGCGCACTATGACTACTGGTCGGACAAGGTGCGGCGCTCGGTGTTGCCGGACGCCAAGGCCGACATTTTGCTCTTCGGCAATGCCGAGCGTGCGCTGGTGGCGCTCACCCAGCGCATGGCGGCGGGCGAGGCGATCGACTCGATTCGCGATCTGCGCGGCACCGCCTTCATGGTCAAGCCGGGCTGGCGCCCGTCCGACGAGTGGCATGAAACCGATTCACTGGCGCTGGACCGGCCAGGGCGCATCGACACTCACCCCGACCCCTACGCGATGGAGCCGGCGGCGGCTGCGCCCAGGCCGACGGCGGACGGCGCCCAGCCGGTGCGCATCGTACCCGCAGCAGAGCGTGTCGCCGCACGCCGCGCCGACCGTGCCCACACGGTAATCCGCCTGCCGTCCTACGAGCAGGTGAAGGACGATGCGGTGATGTACGCGCACGCCTCGCGGGTGTTCCACCTCGAGTCCAATCCGGGTAACGCGCGTGCCATGGTGCAGTGTCATGGCGAGGGGCCGGGCGCGCGTGACGTGTGGATCAACCCGCCGCCGGTGCCGCTCACCACGCCCGAGATGGATTTCGTCTACGGTCGTCCCTACGCGCGTGCGCCGCACCCGAGCTATGGCAGTGCCCGCATCCCGGCCTGGGACATGATCAAGTTCTCGATCAACATCATGCGCGGCTGTTTCGGTGGCTGTACCTTCTGTTCGATCACCGAGCACGAGGGCCGCATCATCCAGAGCCGCTCGCACGAATCGATCATCCACGAGATCGAGGAGATCCGCGACAAGTCGCCTGACTTCAAGGGCCACATCACCGATCTTGGCGGGCCCACGGCCAACATGTACCGGATGGCGTGCAAGAGCAAGGCGATCGAGGAAAACTGCCGACGCCTGTCCTGTGTGTACCCGGGCATCTGCGAGAACCTGAACACCGACCACAGCTCGCTCGTCGAACTCTACCGCAAGGCGCGCGCCGTGCCCGGTGTCAAGCGCATCACCATCGGCTCGGGCCTGCGCTACGATCTGGCAGTGCGCTCGCCCGAGTACGTCAAGGAACTCGTCACCCATCACGTCAGCGGCCTGCTCAAGATTGCGCCCGAGCACACCGAGGAGAACACCCTTGCCAAGATGATGAAGCCGGGCATCGGTGCCTACGAGGAGTTTGCCCGCATGTTCGAGAAGTTCTCGGCGCAGGCTGGCAAGAAGCAGCACCTGGTGCCGTACTTCATCGCTGCCCATCCGGGGACGACCGACGAGGACATGCTCAACCTGGCGCTATGGCTGAAGACGCACAACTTCCGCCTCGATCAGGTGCAGACCTTCCTGCCCACGCCGATGGCGATGGCGACCACGATGTATCACTCGCGCAAGAACCCGCTGAAAAAGGTGTCGGCCGACTCCGAAGTGGTCGAGACCGCGCGTGCCGGCAAGATCCGCAAGCTGCACAAGGCCTTCCTGCGCTGGCACGACCCGGAGAACTGGCCGATCCTGCGCGAAGGCCTGATGCGCATGGGGCGCGCCGAACTCATCGGCAACGGGCCCAACTGCCTTGTGCCGCGGCATCAGCCGGTTGCCAACCAGGCGAGCGTTGCAACGCGCAAGCCGGCACCCGGGACGTGCCGATCGTCCGCGAAAGGCCGCAAGGCCGTTGACCGGCGGGGCGCGCGCTAGGAGCGGGCGCTTCCTTGGCCGGCTGGCAGTGCGAGTGCCGATGCCGCGCTGGTCTCGACGCGGTTGCGCCCGCCCGCCTTGGCGCGGTACATCGCAGCGTCGGCCCGGCGCAGCAGCGACTCGGCGCTGTCGTCCTCGCCGCTGAAGCAGGTCAGGCCGATGCTTGGCGTGCTCTGGAGCGTCGCGGAGCCCACTTCGAAAGGCTGGTTCAGCGCGGCGAGGATCTTGTCGGTGATGACGGTGCCCTTGGCAAAGGCCTCCGTGCTGGAGTCGCCCAGGTCCTCGAGCATGATCACGAATTCATCCCCGCCCAGGCGTGCGACCGTGTCGCCCTCGCGTACGCATTGGCGCAGGCGGCTGGCAACCTCGCACAGCAACTCGTCGCCGGCTTCGTGGCCGTGGGCGTCGTTCACCGCCTTGAAGTGGTCGAGGTCGACGAACAGCAGTGCGCCGTGGTGGCCGTGGCGCCGGCTGTTTGCAAGGCCCTGCCGTAGCCGGTCGAGCAGGAAGCGGCGATTGGGGAGTTGGGTGAGCGTGTCGACGAAGGCGAGGCTGCGCATGGTCTCCTCGGCGTGCTTGAGCGCGCTGATGTCGACGATCACCCCATCGAGCCAGAGGTCTCGACCCAGCGCATCGGCGTGCACCCGCCCGCGCTCGCTGACCCAGCGCACCGCTCCGTCACGACCGAGCATGCGGTATTCCACCTCGTAGCTCGTCTGCTTGTCCGCGGCGTCGCGGATGGCCTGCTCGATGCGAGGGATGTCCTCGGGCTCGATGAAGTCGGCGAAAGACACCGCTCCGGAGACGAACTCATCCGCCGTGGCACCGGTCAGCGCCTCGACGCTCTGGCCGATGTGGATCACGGGCCAGGGGGCGCCGACCTGGCAGCGGAAGACCACGCCAGGTACGTTCTCGACCAGGGCGCGGAACTCGTCCCTGCTGGCGGCAAGGCTGTTTGCCGCGGCCTGCATGCGCCGACGGTGGAGGGCGTTGGTACGCAATACCGTGAACACCAGCACCCCTAGTGCCGAGCCGCCGACGAGGATCAACATCGGTTCCGCACTTTGGGAGTCGGCCTCGAAAGCCGCCGTGCTGCTGAAGCGCACCACCCAGTTGCGGCCGCCGACCTCCACCGCATGCGTCACCGTGTGACGTGCGTCGTGGCGCGCTGGGGCAGAGGCGAACAGCAGGTTGGCGTCGTCGGGGTGGTCGTCGAAGAGCTCGACGATGGCGTTGCGCAGGCCGTCGGCGAAGATGCTGCGCATCATGTCGTGCGCACGAAATGGGCTGTAGACATAGCCGAGCAGTGCGGTCCGTCGCCCCACGACATCACGGGTGTCGTTCTGGCGATCGAAAACGGGGAGATAGATCAGGAAGCCGGGCTGAGTGTTCCGGCCGTCCTCCTGGACCAGCGTCACCTTGCCCGATAGCGCGGCTTGGCCACTGTCGCGCGCGCGCGACATCGCCTCGCGCCGCACCGGCTCCGAGGACATGTCGTAGCCGAAGGCACGCAGGTTGCGGTCGATGAAGGGCTCGAGGTAGACGATGCTCGTGTAGGGGTCGCGCGCGCCCGGCGGATGGACGCTGTAGCCCGGAAAGCCCTCGCTGCGCACTGCGGCATGGTGCTCATCGAGCCTGGATGCAGGGATCAGCTCGGCAAAGCCGATGCCCTGGATGCCTGGCAATCCATCGTCGAGGTCGAGTGCAGCGACGTAGTCGTGCCACTCCTTGCGATCGACATGCTCGCTCGCCGCGAACAGCGCCGCGCCACCGCGCAAGACCTGCTCGTAGGCGCGCATGCGCGACAGGAGCTGGTTGCGCGCCACTTCCGTGCCGATCATGAAGCGGTCCTGGGCCCGCGTGTCGAGGTGGGTAGCCACGTACTGCGCCAGTGCGATGGTCAACGCACAGCTCACGCCCAAGGCAAGCCACGCGGCGGCACTGCGGTCGAGCAGTCCCGGGGTGCGGCCTTGCGGAGCATTCGCTTCTGGCGGCATGGGGCGACGTTTCCTGCGCTGTCGTTATCGATCAGTGTTTCACGAATTTCGGGCGCCTGCCAGCGTCGTGGCCGGCGGGCTGCAGCGCTGCCGGGCTTGGCGGCAAGCGCCCCGACTTACATTCGCATGCGCTTTGGTGTCGCGCTGCAGGCCAAGGGCGGGCACAATGCCGGGCTTGTCCGAACCGGGCTGAGGATACCTGAATTCCATGCGTTATGAATTTCTCGTGGGCATGCGCTACACGCGCTCGCGCAAGCGCGCGCAGGGGCGCAACCGTTTCATCTCCTTCATTTCGCTCGTATCCATGTTTGGCATCGCGCTCGGGGTTGCGGCCCTGATCGTCGTACTGTCGGTCATGAACGGCTTCCAGGAGGAGTTGCGCACCCGCATCCTGGGGGTTGCCTCCCATATCCAGGTGCAGAGCCGGGGCGAGGGGTTGGAGACCTGGCAACAGGTCGCAGAGGAGAGCATGCAGCACCCGTCGGTGCGTGCGGCCGCGCCCTACGTGCAGGAGCAGGGCATGCTGTCGTTCGACGATGCAGTACGCGGCACCATCGTGCGCGGGGTCATTCCGAGCGAGGAAGACAAGGTGGCCGACTTCGGCGGCTACATGCAGAGTGGTGACTTCCACGCCTTGCAAGCCGGGCGCTTCGGCATCGTGCTCGGGCGCGACCTTGCATTTGCCCTGCGCGTGCAACTGGGCGACAAGGTGACACTGGTCGCGCCTCAGGGGCTGGTCACTCCAGCCGCGGTGCTGCCGCGCGTCAAGCAGTTCGAGGTGGTGGGCATCTTCGAGGCTGGCATGTACGAATACGACTCCGGCCTTGCCCTGGTGCATGTCGCCGATGCCCAGGCGCTGTATCGGCTCGGTGATGCGGTGAGTGGCGTGCGGCTCAAGCTCGACGATCTGTTTGCCGCGCCGCGTGTGGCTCGCGAGCTGGCGCTGATGATCAGCGAGCCCGGGCTGATCGTGGCTGACTGGACGCGCAGCCATGCCAACTTCTTCCGCGCCGTCGCGCTCGAGAAGACGATGATGACGCTGATCCTGTTCCTGATCGTCGCGGTGGCCGCCTTCAACATCGTATCCACGCTGGTCATGGCAGTGCAGGAGAAGTATGCCGACATCGCCATCCTGCGCACTCTGGGTGCGAGCCCGGCCTCGATCATGACCATCTTCGTGCTCCAGGGCTCGATCATCGGTGTCGTCGGTCTGCTGGCCGGCGTCGCTGGCGGGCTTGCCATCGCCGGCAACCTCGATGTGGTGATCCCCGCGCTCGAGACGGTGACCGGGGCTACGTTGTGGAACAAGGAGGTGTATTACATCGACGAGTTGCCATCGAAGGTGTTGACGTCCGACGTGGTCAGCATCGTGTCCGTGTCCTTTGTGCTCACCCTGCTGGCGGCGATCTACCCTAGTTGGCGCGCGTCACGGGTGAACCCGGCGGAGGCCCTGCGCTATGAGTGATCCCGTGATGATGCCGGCGGCTTCGTCGGTGGTGGCCTGCGAAGGCCTGAGCAAACACTTCCGTGAAGGTGCCGATGCGGTCAAAGTGCTCGACGGCGTGAATCTGCGCATCGAGCGTGGCGAGCGCGTCGCCATCGTCGGCGCCTCGGGTTCGGGCAAGAGCACGCTGCTGCATCTGCTCGGCGGGCTGGACGTACCCAGTGCGGGCAAGGTCAGCCTGATGGGGCAGGATTTCTCGGGCATGTCGGAAACGGCGCGTGGCCGGTTGCGCAACGCTGCGCTGGGCTTCGTGTACCAGTTTCATCACCTGCTGCCCGAGTTCAGCGCGCTGGAGAATGTCGCCATGCCGCTTTACGTCCGCCGTATCGCCCGCGAGGAGGCCGAGGCGCGGGCGGCCAGGATGCTCACCGAGGTCGGTCTTGGTCATCGCCTCGATCACGCGCCGGGCGAACTGTCCGGTGGCGAGCGCCAGCGTGCGGCGATCGCTCGCGCCCTGGTGAGCGAGCCGGCCTGCGTGCTCGCCGACGAGCCGACAGGCAACCTCGATAGGCGAACTGCGGGTGCGGTGTTCGAGCTGATGCTGTCGCTCAATGAGCGCTTCTCGACCAGCTTCGTCATCGTCACCCATGATGAAGCGCTCGCCGCACGCGCCCAGCGCACCTTGCGGCTGAGTGATGGCCGGCTCGAATAGTGCCGTCGCGGGAGGCGCTGCTGCCGTGCTCAGCGCGGAGCGGCGCCTCCCGTTCTTGCGCGCCGGGCTTTGCGCTGAGCCCACTGGCGCAAAAGCCAGTAGCGCCAGCTCCAGCGCACGCACAGGTAGCCCACGATCGACAAGCCCGCCGCGAGTGCCACCAGGCCGATGAACAGGGGTCTGCCCAGGCTTGTCGTCCACGCGAGCAGATCGCTGATCCAGGTCGCCGGGTTCAGGCTGGCGAGTTCGGGGGGTGGAGCAAACGCAATGTCCCCGTTGCCAGTGATGAGGCTGCCGATCCCGAAGGCCAGCACATACAGGGGCACGATGGTGATCGGGTTGGTGTAGAGCGTCGTCAGCAAGGCGAGCGGCAAATTGACCCGAAAGGCCACGCAGAAGAGCGCAGCACTGAGCATCTGCAGCGGGCCGGGGACAAGGCCGCAGAACAGGCCCACGGCTACCGCGCCTGCGGCGGAATGGCGGTTCAGGTGCCACAGGCGCGGATGCAGCAGGGTGGATGCGAACGGGCGCAGCCAGCGGTTCGCGCTGATGGTCTGGTGATCGGGCAGGAGGCGCTTGAGTCGCTTGCGCATGGACTTGTCTTGCTGGCGCAGGGTTCTTGGACGGCGGCGCAGTCTAGCAGTTCGGCAGCCGTCCGGGCCCTTGTGTCCCGGCTGATGTGGGCTGCCGATTGTCACCACAGGTTTCGCTGCGGATAGGCAGCAGGCAATGCTTTTGGCATCATGCGATGTCATGAGGATGGTTGCGTTGGGTTTCCTGGCAGGCGTGTGCCTGCTTCAAACCCGCAGCACGCTCGATGCCGGGCCTGCAGCGGCGGGCATTGCACTTGCGTGCGTGCTGCTCGGGGCGCTGTTCGGCGCGAGCGCCAGGGGCTGGGCGGGGCGCTACGCCATCGCTGCCTGTGTCGTGGCGACGGCATGTGCGACGGGGTTCGCGTGGGCGGCGCAGCGTGCGGAGTGGCGCATGGCCGATGCCCTCGCCCACACGCTGGAAGGGCAGGATATCTCGGTGGCGGGGCGCATAACCGGCTTGCCGCAACCCTTGGCCGGCGGCTGGCGATTCGTGTTCGAGCCCGACGCCGCGCCGGAAGGTGTGCCCGCTCGCATCCAGTTGTCGTGGTACGAAAACCGTCGTGCGCCGAACCCCCTTCCGGCCTTGCAGGCCGGCGAGCGTTGGCACTTCGTGGTCCGCCTCAGGCCCCCGCATGGTTTTGCCAATCCGCATGGTTTCGACTACGAAGGCTGGCTGCTCGAGCGCGCCATTCGTGCGACCGGCTACGTACGTGCGGATGCCGAATTGCTCGACGCCGCGCCAAGCGGTGTAATGCAATGGGTGCACCGTCAGCGCGGGGTCGTGCGCGAACGCATTCTCGCCGCATTGCCGGAGGGCGAGCATGCAGGCGTGCTCGCCGCACTGGCCGTGGGCGACCAGCGCGCAATTGCAGAGGCCGACTGGACCGTATTCCGCAATACCGGCATTGGCCATCTCGTGGCGGTGTCGGGGCTGCACGTCAGCCTGGTCGGCTTGCTGTGTGGCGGCTTGTGCAGCCTGGCGTGGCGGCGGGCTCCGGGCTTGGCGTTGCGTCTGCCAGTACACAAGGCGCGCGCCTTGGCAGCCCTTGCGGGGGCAAGCGCCTATGCACTGCTGGCCGGGCTTGGCCTGCCGGTGCTGCGGGCCTGGCTGATGCTGGCGGTGGCGGTACTGGCGCTGCTTTCCGGCCGCAGGCTGGCAGCTTCGCGCGTGCTGGCGGCAGCGCTGCTGGTGGTGCTGGTGGCCGACCCGTGGGCCGTGCTGTCGGCCGGGTTCTGGATGTCATTTGCGGCGGTGGCGATCATCCTGGCCGTGCTCGGTGGTCGCGTCCGCCCGCCTTCGGGATGGCGCGCCGCGTTGCGCGTGCAGTTGGCGATCAGCTTTGCGCTGGCGCCTGCGCTGCTCGCCCTGTTTCAGTCCTTCCCGCTCGTGTCGCCGCTGGCCAATCTGGTCGCCATCCCGGGGGTGAGCTTCGTGATCGCGCCGCTCGTGCTGCTCGCGCTGATCGTGCCGGTCGATGGCCTGTTCGTCCTGGCACATGGCGCCACCGTGATGATGATGGATGTCGTGCGGCCGCTTGCCGAGCTCGAACACGCGCTCTGGGAGCAGGCCCGGCCGCCGCCATGGCTGATTGCCGCTGGGGCGCTCGCCGTCGCCATGCTGTTGTTGCCACGCGCGACGCCCGGGCGTCTGGCGGCGCCGGCGCTGCTTGCCGGACTGGCGTTGTGGGCACCACCGCGGCCGGAGCCGGGTGCTTTCGTAGCCCGCACGCTCGATGTCGGCCAGGGCTTGGCGGTGCATGTACAGACACACCGCCACGACATGCTGTTCGATGCCGGTCCTGCTTACGGCATGAGCGCCGACGCGGGTAGCCGTGTCATCCTGCCCTACTTGCGCGCGCACGGCGTTGCCGCGCTCGATCTGCTCGTGCTTTCACACGATGACATCGATCATGTCGGCGGTGCTTCGAGCCTCCTTGAGGCGATGTCGGTGGGCACCGTGCTTGCCGGTCCACATGACGCTGATGCGCGCTGGGGAGCGGCCTGGGCAGCCCAGGCCGGCGCGGCGGGTACGGCGCGGCGTTGCCAGCGCGGCCAGGCATGGGAATGGGATGGCGTCCGTTTCGAGGTACTGCATCCGGGCGGTGAGGTGGCGCTTGCTGGCTCGTCACGCCACGATAATGACAACTCCTGCGTGCTGCGAGTGCTTGGCCCCGGGGGCGCGCTCTTGCTTACCGGCGACATCGGACGCAACGCGGAGGCACAACTGATCGCCCGCGAGCGCGAGGGTTTGGAGAGCGACGTGGTACTGAGTCCTCACCATGGCAGCCGCAGTTCGTCTTCGCAGGCGTTCGTGGCAGCGACCTCGCCTGAGCACGTGATCCATTCGGCGGGCCGGCGTAACGCCTTCGGTCATCCGCATCCCGAGGTGTTGGCACGCTGGACGCAGGCGGGGACACGCAACTGGCGTACCGACAGCCAGGGCGCGGTGACGGCGGCGTTCCCGGCGCGTGGCGGCGAGCGCGTCCGCATCAGGGCGGAGCGCACCGAACGGACGCGATACTGGCATGGGCGCTGAGTGCCGTCAGCGACAGTCGCAGCCTCAGTCGCATTCGGGCTAGACTTGGGTCACTGCCGATAACACGGGATCTGCCTGCTGCCATGACTACATCGAGCCCCCTGTTCGCCGCGTCCTCCCTCGGTGCAGGTTCGCGGCACAACCTGCGCGAGCGTCGTGTGCAGTGCCTCGGGCCGCATGGCCTGCACCGCATGGCCTACACCGAATGGGGCGACCCCGCCAACCCGCGCGTACTGCTCTGCGTCCACGGACTGACGCGCAACGGCCGCGATTTCGACGACTTGGCGCGCGTGCTGGCCGACGACTACCGCGTCGTCTGTCCTGACGTGGTTGGGCGCGGGCGCAGCGACTGGCTGGGGGTCAAGTCCGATTACGGCTTTCCCGTGTACGTGGCGGACATGGTGACGCTGATCGCGCGCCTGGATGTCGAGGAGGTGCATTGGGTCGGTACTTCGATGGGCGGCATCATCGGCATGCTGCTCGCCAGCCAGCCGCATACGCCGATCAGCCGCCTGGTGCTCAACGATGTCGGTCCCGTCATCACCCGCGTGGCGCTCGAGCGCATTGCTCAGTACGTCGGCATGACGCCGCGCTTTCCGACCATGGAGGCGGCCGAGGCCTACATCCGTGAGGTAAGCGCGCCGTTCGGACCGCTCAGCGACGCGCAATGGCGCCACCTCACGCAATACTCGGTACGGCCGGTTGGCGGCGAAGGCGGCGGCTTCGCCTTTGTGTATGACCCAGGGCTGGGCGATGCCTTCCGCGCCGGGCCTATCGATGCCGATATCGACTTGTGGCCTGTGTACGAGGGCGTGCGCTGCCCGACCCTGGCCTTGCGCGGTGCGCAGTCCGATTTGCTCGCGGCCGACGTCTTCGAGGCAATGGGTACGCGAGGGCCGCGGGCGCGCACCGTCGAATTCACCGGGGTGGGGCACGCGCCGATGCTGATGGATCCGGCGCAGATCGAGGTGGTGCGGGGCTTTCTGCTCGAAGCCTGATCATCAGGCCCCCCGCGCGCCAGCCCTGGGCTGCTCCCGTCAGGACTACCAGCCCGGATTGAGCCTACGTGCGGCGGCAATCTCTTCGCGAATGCTGCGGTAGTGTTCCCAGCGTCGGCGGTGGATTGCACCGGACTCGAGGGCGGCACGCAGCGCACAGCCTGGCTCTGCCTCGTGGCGGCAGTCGCGGAAGCGGCATTGGCCTAGATGAGGGCGGAACTCGACGAAGGCTTCGGCGAGGTCCTCGGCTGAAAGGTGCGCAAGCCCGAAGGCCTGCAGCCCAGGGCTGTCGATGAGCCAGCCGGCAGGATCGCCGGCCCGTGCCGGCGGTAGTGGATAGAGGCGGGCGAAGGTGGTGGTGTGCTTGCCGGAGTCGAGCGCGGCCGAGATTTCCCGAGTGGCGGCATTGGCCTCGGGGACAATCGCGTTGGTCAGGGTGGACTTGCCCATGCCCGATTGGCCGACGAAGATCGCGCGCAATCCTGCGAGGCGCTTGCGCAGCAGATCCGCACCCTCCAGGGCCGAAACCTCGATCACCTCGTAGCCGAGGCGCGCGAAGGGTTCCAGTTGGGCGCGTGCAGCAGGCAAACGTTCATGCAGGTCGGCCTTGTTGAGGACCACCAGCGGCGTGATTTCCTGGCTCTCGGCGGCGGCAATGCAGCGCGACACCAGCAGATCCGAGAAGCCCGGCTCGGTTGCGACGACAATGACGATGTGGCTGAGGTTGGCGGCGATCAGCTTTTCGCGGAAGGCATCCGATCGCCACAACAGGTTGCGGCGCGGTCTCAGCGCCTCGATCACGCCCTGGCCGTCACCCCCGGGCAGGACTTGCACCTCGTCGCCGCAGGCAAAGCTGCTCTTCTTGCCGCGTGGATAGCAGCGCAGGCGTCCTTCGGGCGTGTCGATTTCGTAGTGGCGGCCAAAGGCGGCGACGATCACGCCATCCACCCCATGTTCTTGGCCACCGCCGGGCCGGACGCGTTTTCTCACTCGAACCTGTCGCTGTGCTTGTTGTGGAACCGGGCGCGATGGTATTCGCCCTCGGCCAGGAGGTCCACGATTCAGTGCGGCAATGCCTGCAGGCGCGCCACGCGCAGCACCGCGGGCGGGTGCGAGTCGAATACGCGCGAATACAGGGGGTCAGGCGTCAGCGTCGAGGCATTGTCGCGGTAGAGCTTGACCAGCGCTGCGACGAGATCCGATGCGCGCGTCTGCTTCGCCGCGTAGGCGTCGGCCTCGAACTCGTGCCTGCGCGACATGTGGCTGAGCACCGGCGCGAGCGGAAAGGTGAAGGCAGGCAGCACGAGGAAGAACAGGGCCAGTGCGGTCGCCATGTCATTTGCCGAAGTCCCCAGTCCGGTGAAGAACCAGGGCTGGCCCGCGAGCCATCCCAGCAGGGCGAGCAGGACCAGGCTGGTCGGTGCAAGCACGGCCAGGCGCTTGATGATGTGGCGGTGACGGAAGTGTCCGAGTTCGTGGGCGAGCACGGCTTCGACTTCGTCTGCGTTGAGCTTGGCGAGCAGGGTGTCGAAGAAGACGATGCGTTTGGCGGCACCGAAGCCGGTGAAATAGGCATTGCCATGCGCCGAGCGCCGTGAGCCGTCCATCACGAACAGCCCCTTGGACTGGAAGCCGCAACGTGCCAGCAGGGCTTCGACGCGTGCCTTGAGCGCGGAGTCGGCTAGCGGCGTGAAGGTATTGAAGAGAGGCGCGATGAAGGTGGGCCAGATGATCATCGCCAGCAGGTTGAAGCCGAGCCAGAAGGCCCACACCCACAGCCACCAGAGTTCGCCCATTGCGCCCGCGAGCCATAGCAGCAGCGCAAGCACGGGCAGGCCGATCAAGGCCGCGAGTGCGCCCTGGCGGACAGTGTCGGTGACGAACAGGCGCGGGGTCATGCGATTGAAACCGAAGCGTCGCTCGATGCCGAAGGTACGTGCGAGCACGAAGGGCAGGTCCACCAGCCAGCCCAGCACACCCAGCGTCGCCAGCAGCGCGACACCGTGCGCCAGGCTGCCGGCACCGAGCAGCGGCGCCCACGCGTCATGGATGAACTGCAGTCCGCCGCCCAGTGTCAGCACCAGGACCAGCACCACGCCTGCCACTGCGTCGCGCATGCCGAGGCCGACGCGTGCTGCCGTGTAGTCGGCCGCACGCTGGTGTGAGGCGAGCGGGATGGCATCGGCAAAGGCCTCGGGCACGCGATCGCGATGTGCCTGCACGTGGTGCCTGTGGCGCTGCATCAGCGCCAGCCGCGCGGCGAGGCCGAGCAGCAGGACGCAGACGAAGAGGGCGGTGAATGCATTCATCGGTTGTCAGGGGAGGCGAGGGTGACTGTTGAACAACGGGCCTGCTGCCGAGGACTGGGCGTTCGGCCATGGGGTGCGGGGCGCCAGCTTCGAAACACGGGCTGGCGCTCCTGCGATTGCGGCAGCCAAGGCGAGCCATGGGTGCAGCGAGTCATGCGAACTGTGACACAATCGCCCCCTTGATTGTTTCGTGGCAACGCACCGACAGGGCGCATCGATTATGGCACAGGACCCCAAGACCCTTATCTGGCTGGACATGGAGATGACCGGCCTGGAACCCGATCGCGATCGCATCATCGAGATTGCCATCGTGCTCACCAACGAGCAGCTCGAGACCATCGCCGAGGCGCCGGTGATCACCGTTCACCAGCCCGACAGCGTGCTCGACGGCATGGACGAATGGAACCGCAACACGCATGGCAAGTCCGGCCTCACGGCGCGGGTGCGGGCATCGACCGTGTCCGAGGCGGAGGCCGAGGCTACGGTGCTGGAATTCCTGCAGCAATGGGTGCCGGCGCGCAGTTCGCCGATGTGCGGCAACTCGGTGTGCCAGGATCGTCGCTTTCTTGCACGCTGGATGCCGGGCCTGGAGGCCTGGTTCCATTACCGCAACCTCGACGTGTCCACAGTCAAGGAGCTCGCCAGGCGCTGGCGCCCGGAGGTGTACGAGGGCGTCAAGAAGGCCGGCACACACACCGCACTGGCCGACATCCACGAATCGATTGCCGAGTTGCGCCACTACCGCGATCACTTCCTGCGCCTGGACTGAGCAGCGGTCTTACTCCCTCCGCCGCAACAGCCTGAAGTTCTCCTGGCGCTTGCCGGCGCCACGGCGGAACTCCCACACTGTCTCCCATTCGGGCGCGAGCTCGACGGCGCCCTCGCGACGCTCGAGCTGCACCAGCAGCAGCGGGCACGGCGTACTGCCTGCGACGATACGTTCGGCGCGCAGCCCGGCGTAATAGTCCATCGAGGTGCGCATCGCGTCGGATAGTCCGGTGGTGGCAATGCAGCTCAGTGGCCGTTCGCTGCGTTCGCCCTGGACGGCGATGTCCAGCGATTGCACCACACCGCGGTAGCTGCGCCCATGGTCGAACCACGGCATCAGCAGGACCACGGCAAGGCTCCACAGCATGACCAGGCCGATTGCCCAGTTGGCAGGCGCTCGCGAGATGCTGCGTGGCAGGCGCGCCACGAGCAGGATCCACAGCGCAGTGATCGCCACGCCTGCGATCAGGCGGTATTGCTCCTGTGGCAGGACGAAGTCGGGCGCATTGCGCTCAACGTGGCGGGCAAGCCCTGGCGGCCACTCGAATGCCTGAGCGCTCCACGCCAGCCAGACCAGGATCCCGAATACTGCCAGGCTCATCAGCGCGAACCAGTCGAAGGCGCTCGCTGCGCCGCGACGCAGTTGCACGACCCCCACTGCCGCGAGCAAGGCGGCACCTGGAATCAGGGCGAGCATGTTGGCCTGCGACAGGTCGCCGGACAGGACCACCCAGCCCAGGCCCAGCGCGAGGCTGAGCACCGGCAGCAGGGCGGGCAGAGAGGTGAGGTGGCGGCGGGCGCGCCACAGCCCCCACAGTGCGACTGGCCACAGCGGCCACAGGAACCAGCCGACGAGTTCGAGCAGGCGGGGTGTTTCCGCGACGGCGAGTGCTGCGGCCGACAGCCTCAGCCATTCGGCACCCAGCCACAGGTTGAGCAGTTCGGGGGCGTTCAGGTGCAGGGCAAGTGGCCAGGCACCCGACACGGCCAGCATCAGGCACAGACCGGCAAGCAGTCCGCCGCTGGCGCGTGGCTGGCGGCATTCGGCGCTGAGTAGCGCCAGCATCATCAAGGGCGCTGTGATCAAGAGCCCGCCGAGGCCGCCGGCGAGGAAGGCAAGGCCGCTGCCCAGCCCGGCCGTGACGCCGCCGGCGAGGGGGCGCCGCGGCAGTTCGGCCAGACCGCTCAGAGTCAGTGCGAGCATCGCGAACACCGCCAGCAAAGGCTGAGTCTCATGGGCATGCAGGACGAGACCGAGCGTACCGAGCGCAAGCAGGGCCGCTGGCGTGCGACTGGACCGACCGTGGAGGGATTCTGCCGCGCGGGCGGTGAAGAAAATGGCGATCGCGACGAATAGCGCACTCGCAAGGCGTGCAGCGCCATGTGCCGTGAGCAGATCGCCAGCCAATGCGGCAAACACCGCTGCCACCCAGTAGTAGAGTGGCGGATAGTCTGTCAGTGGCTCGCCAGCCAGCATCGGGAACAGCGCCGACTCGCCCTGCAGGATGCTCAGCACGGGTCCGAAATAGCGCGCATCGTCGCCGCGCCAGGGGTCGTGCACGGTGAGACCGACAAGCAGGTAAGCCGCGATCAGCACGGTCAGGCCGACGGTGCCATAGATGCGGCGCTGGAACAGGGTAGGCGTGGCGGGCTCGCGAATCATGCGCGCATTGTGCGGGTGAGTTGTATTGCTGGCAAACATGCCGGCAGCGTGGGCTGAGGGCGCGGTGCGGGCGCAACGCCCGCTACGCCCGCCAGGACGGTGCAGCGCTGCTGCGCCGGGGCTTTGGGCGCCACGCTTGTGTATGCGCCGGACACAAAAAAGGCAGCCGAAGCTGCCTTTTTTGTGCTGCCGAGGCGCGTTTGGGCGCTCTGGCGTGCGGCGCCTCGTCGGGCGCCGCGCGTGCCGGATCAGCTGGCGCGCTGGACGCTGCCGTACTTCTGGCGGAAGCGCTCGACGCGGCCGGCGGTGTCGACGATCTTCTGCTTGCCGGTGTAGAACGGGTGGCAGGCCGAGCACACTTCAACGTGGTAGGCGGGCTTGCCCAGGGTCGAGCGGGTGACGAACGTGTTACCGCAGGAGCAGGTCACGTTGACGTCGTTGTACTTGGGATGGATGTCCGCTTTCATGGTGGTTTCCTGATGCTGGCGGGCGGCGGATGTGACCACCCTGTTGTGAAGAATCCAAGATTATCCGACAGTCGCAACACCCATGCAAGGAAAATGCGCAGCGCGGGCCTGGCTGCGGTATTACAATCGCGCCCTTTCGGACCGGCTGCCGCCTCTGCGGCAAGGAGACCGCGGTGCTGTTGCTCGCGCCCATGGAAGGCTTGCTCGATGACGTCCTGCGCGCGGTTCTGACGCGGGTGGGCGGCTACGACCACGCGGTGACCGAGTTCGTACGCGTTTCCGGTACCCTTCTGCCCGACCGCTACTTTCGCCGCATCGCCCCCGAGCTGGATGCCGGTAGCCGCACGGGCGCCGGAGTGCCTGTGCGGGTACAGTTGCTCGGCTCCGACCCGGCCTGCATGGCGGCCAACGCCGAGCGCCTGGCGCGGCTCGAGCCCGCCGGGGTTGATCTCAATTTCGGCTGCCCTGCGCCCACGGTCAACCGCCATCGTGGTGGTGCCGTGTTGCTCGACGAGCCCGAACTGCTGCATCGCATCGCCGCAGCGCTTGCGGCTGTGCTGCCGCCTGGCCTGCCGCTCACGGCCAAGATGCGCCTGGGGGTTGCCGACCCGGGCCGCGCGCGCGAGTGTGCGCTGGCCCTGGTCGAAGGCGGTGTGCATGGCCTGGTGGTCCATGCGCGCACCAAGGTGCAGGGCTACAAGCCGCCTGCGCACTGGGAATGGGTTGCGCGCATCGCCGATGTGGTGAACGTGCCGGTCGTCGCCAACGGCGAGGTGTGGACCGCCGCCGACTGGGTGCGCTGCCGCGCCGTCGCTGGCGTGCCGGGCGTAATGATCGGGCGCGGCGCGGTGGCTGACCCCTTCCTCGCCGCGCGCATCCGTGCAGGGCGGCTGGACGCGCCGGACGCCGCCGAGCGCGCGCGCGAATGGCAGGTGTTGCTGATGCTGCTGGAGGATTTTCGCGTCCGCGTGCGGCGCAAGGTCGAGCCGCGCCACGTGTCCGGGCGCATCAAGCAGTGGCTGCACCTGCTCGCCCGCAACTACCCACAGGCCGATCGCCTCTTCACCGACATCCGGCCCATCAAGGCGCTGGCCGAGATCGAAGCGGTGATGGCGCGACACGGCGTCCCGCTCGGTGCGCAGGCGAGCTGTGTGGCCGATACCGTTGCCGATGCCTTGCCTGAGGCCAAGCGCCTGCTGCCGATCGCCGCATGATCCAGACCGAACCGACGTGCCTCGCCGAGGACAGCCGATGAGCTACGCCAACTCCAGTATCCCGCAGAGCGCCCAGCAGACGGTGCACCATGCCCTAGCCGAGCGTGTGCGCAAGCACCTCGCCGAGCCTTTTCGCAAGCCCTACGCGGAGTACAACCGCGCCGCCTTCGACATCAGTCTGGCGGGCTGGGACGGGCGTGCGCCGCTCATCCTGGACGCCGGCTGCGGCGTGGGCCACAGCACCATCCAGATCGCCCGCCAGTTCCCGGACCACTGGGTGATCGGCGTCGATCAGTCCCAGGACCGGCTGTCGCGACGCAAGCCCTACCCGGATGCGCTGCTGCCCAGGAACATGGTCTTCGTGCGCGCCGACCTAGTTGACTACTGGCGCCTGCTCGACGCCGCCGGGCTGCGGCTGGCGCGCCACTACCTGCTGTATCCCAATCCCTGGCCCAAGATCGGCCACCTGGGTCGTCGCTGGCACGCTCATCCGGTGTTCCCGTGGATCGTCCGCGCCGGCGGGGTGCTGGAATGCCGCAGCAACTGGCAGGTCTATATCGAGGAGTTCGCGTGTGCGCTCGGCGTGGCACTCGGCAGTGCGCCGTCGTGGGAGACCTTCGAGGCCGACCAGCCGCTCACGCCCTTCGAGCGCAAGTATCGCGATTCCGGCCAGGCGCTTTACCGGCTCGTACTCGAACTGCCGTCCGCCGCAATCACTGCGGGCGCTGTAACGGATCTTTGACTTGCCGGGCGGCGCTGCATGCGCCACCCTTGGTACCGACCTGTGGAGACTGCCATGACCGACCTGCCCGAAAACACCCCCGAAAACACGCCTGTACCCCCGGCCAAGCCCAGTCTCATGCGTGACGAGGACTTCGAAGCGCTGGAGGAAATCCTGACCTCCGACGTCGTGCCCGAGGACTGCATGGATCTCGAGATGCTGGACGGCTACCTCGCTGGCGTTCTGCTGTCGCCGCGGCCGATCGGCCCCGAACGCTGGATGCCCGGCGTCTGGTCGGCTCATGGCGACGAGATCGGCTTCGGCTCGGGCAGCGGATTGCAGCGCGCGATCCGTCTGGTGAAGGCCTATCACAACGAGTTGCTCGCCACCCTCGGCCTGGACGATGACGACGAAGCCTGCTGGGAGCCGTTCTGCTTCGCCATCTCCGAAGGCGACAGCCTGAAGCTGGGCGAGGCCTGGATCGACGGTTTTGCGCAGGGTCTGGACCTGTGGCCTGAAGGTTGGGAAGAAGGGCTGGACGAGGAGGCGGTGGAGGCCGTGCGCGAGGCGCTTGACGAGGTGCTCGCGCCCTGGGGCGAGGACGACGCGGCGGGCGCCGATGATGAAACCCGTCTGGGCTGGCTCGGTGCAGTGGGCGAGACGGTCAACGACGTGTTCTCGCACTGGCGCGACCTGGGGCTGCCAACGGCAGAGGTCCTGTCGACCGAGGCGCCGCGCAAGCCCGCCGCCGCGACGCCTGGGCGCAATGACGCCTGCCCCTGCGGCAGCGGCAAGAAGTACAAGAAGTGCTGCGGCGCCGAGGGTGCGCCTCAGGAGGATTGAATCTTTCTGCAAAATGTTTTGCAGGGCATTGATTGATAAGCACTAATCAGGTGCTCGGGGGCTTGCGTGGCGTAGCCGTTGGGATAGAATCCGCGCGCCTCTCGGCCCCCGATCAATGTTCATTTCCTGCGAAAACGGTTCATGGAAGGTTTCAACCCCTGCCTGGATTGCGGCATCTGCTGCACCCACTTCCGCATCTCGTTCTACTGGGCAGAGGCGGACGATGCCCCCGGCGGGTTCGTGCCCGCCGCCATGACCGAGAAGCTCAACCATACGATGCGTTGCATGAAGGGCAGCAACACGGTGCCGCGGCGCTGTTCAGCACTCGCCGGCGAGGTGGGCAAGCAGGTCGCATGCACCATCTACGAGAACCGTCCGACGCCCTGTCGCGAGTTTCCGGTCTATTTCGACGACGGCACGCCCAACCCGAAGTGCGATGAGCTGCGCGCCACCATTGGCCTGCCGCCGCTGCCGCACTCGCCATTGCCCCAGTCGCCGCTGCCGCGTGCAGCCTGAGGGAATGCCCTCACCCCGGCCGACCAACTGCGGCGAGCACCGCAAGCGCACCTGCAGCGCGCAGGCGCGCGATCTGGGCGTGGTCACGTACGAACAGTGAACCTGCGTACGCCAGCGAGTTGATCGATACGTCCTGCCATTTCTCCTGCGTGCGCGGCACCAGCAGCAGGCACTCGCGGCTGACCAGCAGGTTGTAGTCAGGCATCGATTGGGCGCGCGCGGGCATGGAAAGCGCTGCGCAGGCAGTCTGGAGAGCTGCGCGCAGGTTCTGGCCCGCGGCTGTGTCGTCTCGCCACGCGTGCTCTTCCAGACCGACGAACGCGTGTGCCCAGGGCAGTGCGGGGTTGCATACCGCGTACCCGGGCCTATCGAGGCAGGAGCGCGGCACGAAGGGTGTCAGTGCAGCTGCGGTCGACGGTACCCACTGCAAGTGCTTGTGCGCCTGGCTGGCACCGGCAATGCGTCCGCCGTTGTAGAAACCCAAGCCGCCATGTGCGCGCAGCACCTTTGCGAGGGCGAGCAGGTCGGAGTCCGACAGCGCTGCCGTCTGGGGCTCGAACGCACGGGTGACGATCAGCAGGTGGCGCTCGATCACCGGAAACTTGTTGAGCACGACGAGGTGATGCTCGCCGATTGCTGCCACCGTCAGCGCGGGCTCAGGCGGCAGGAATGGGTTGAAGTCGGGGCGCCGGCGAATGACGGTGTCGACGCGTGCGCGGTCCTTGAGTGCGAGCGAGGATACCCAGCGTACGGAAAAGCGCAGGCCTTCGGCGTCGAGCCAGGTCTGCTCGGTGCGAATGGGCTGCAGCGCACCGCACGCGAAGGCGTCTGCGCTGCAGCGGTCTGCACGCTGCAGCAGCGCGTCCATAGGACAATCGGCTGTCGTTGCGCCGGCAGCGTCCGTTTCGTTGGGGGATGCTTCGATGCGGGGTGGCGCGATGGCGGTAGGGCGGGCGGTGCGGGTCATGCGGGCGAGTGGTCTGGGCCAAGGGCGGGGATGTCGTTCCCTGCATGCTACATGGAGCGTTAAGCTCCGACCATTGGGCTGGGCACACGCGGAGGCTCGCGGGTGGCGCCGGTCAGCCATTCATCAAGCGCGTACCGGCCTGAGTCACTGACCTTGTGCGTTGATCCGGCAAAGGAGAAAAGCGACCATGGAGCAGGTCGATGTCGTGGTGATCGGTGCCGGCGTGGTGGGGCTTGCGTGCGCGAAGGCCTTGGCCGAAGCAGGCCGCGAGGTGCTCATCATCGAGCGTGAAGACCGTATCGGTAGCGGTATCAGTGCCCGCAGCAGCGAGGTCATCCACGCCGGTCTGTACTATCCGCCGGGCTCGCTGAAGGCCCGGCTGTGTGTAGCCGGGCGGGAGATGCTGTACGCGTACTGTGCGCGGCGTGGGGTCGCACATGTGCGCTGCGGCAAGCTTGTGGTTGCCGCGCGGGCGGCCCAGGCCGATGCGCTCGAGGCGATCGCGGCGCGTGCCCGCGCCAACGGGGTAGGCGACCTGCGCCGGCTCGATGGCCGCGCCTTGGCAGCGCTCGAACCGGCGCTGGAGGCACATGCGGCGCTGCTGTCGCCGTCGACCGGCATCATCGACAGCCATGGCCTGATGCTCGCCCTGCTGGCCGATGCCGAGCGCCATGGTGCCGTGCTTGTGCTGCGCAGCCCGGTGACTGGCGGGGTTGCCGAGGATGGGGGTGTGGTGGTCGAGGTGGGCGGCACCGCGCCGATGGAGCTACGCGCGCGCTGGGTGGTCAATGCGGCCGGGTTGGAGGCGGTCGGTCTGGGGCGTGCCATCCGCAGCGCGGCCTCGGCGCAGGCGCCGCGGGCCTGCTATGCGCGCGGGGTGTATTTTGGCTATGCCGGCAAAGCGCCGTTCTCGCATCTCGTCTATCCCATCCCTGAGCCTGGCGGGCTGGGCGTACACCTCACCCTGGACCTGGCCGGCCAGGCCCGCTTCGGGCCCGATGTCGAGTGGGTCGATTCCCCCGACTACCATGTCGATCCAGCGCGGGCGGAGCGCTTTGCCAGCGCCATCCGCGACTGGTGGCCCGCGCTCGATGCAGCGCGACTGCAGCCTGCCTATGCCGGCGTGCGGCCGAAGATCGTGGGCCCGGGCGAGGCCGATGCCGACTTCCGCATCGACGGCCCGGTGCAGCATGGCGTGGCGGGTCTGGTGCACCTTTACGGCATCGAATCGCCCGGCCTGACCTCGGCGCTGGCAATCGGCGCCCATGTGGCGGAGATGGTGATCAGCGGCGCTAGCCTTCAGGCTGAGGGTTCGGCTTCTGCCTCGACCCCGCCGATGCTGTAGAAGAGCTCGACCACTGCCGTGCGTGGCAGCTCGCGGACGATGAAGACCAGGCGGCTCTTGCGGTCGTCGTAGGGCGGCTGGTCGGGCCAGGCTGGCAGGCTCGTGGGCTGGTAGATCGAGTGCTGAACGCATTGGACGATGCGTGGCAGCGGGTCGCCGGCCACGTTGAGCAAGCCCTTGATGCGCAGCACGCGTTCGCCGTAGACCTGCAACAGCAGGCCGAGCGCATCCGAGAAGGCGAACCAGTTGAGCGGCTCGGGGAGGGTCAGCACGTAGCTCGTCACGTTCGCGTCGTGGCGGGCGGGCGCCGTCGGCGCCACGATCGGCTGGCCGCTCTTGCGCCAGGCCAGCGGCGCAGCAAGTGCGGCCTTGCGTGCCTGCTGATGGCGCACCCGCTCTTCGCCAAGCCAGGCCGCGACGTCAGGCGACTTGGCGCCAGGGTCGTAGAGCCCGCAGCCGAACACGACATCCGGGTCAATGCTGCCATGGCTGATCTCGACCTGCTGCGCGCCCGGGTTGAGTGTCGCGATGCGGGCTGCAACCTCTGCCAGGGTTGCGGTGTCGGCGAGGTCGCACTTCGTGATCAGCAGGCGATCGGCCATCGCCACCTGGCGCACCGCCTCGCGGTTGTCGCCGAGCTGGGTGATCGCATGGGTGGCGTCCACTGCGGTGATCACGCCGTCGCAGCGGTAGCGTTCGGCTATGAAGGGTTCCTCCATCACGGTATGCACCACCGGCACCGGGTCGGCAAGGCCGGTGGTCTCGATCAGCACGCGGGTGACGGGCGGAATCTCCTTGCGCAGGGCGCGCATGAAGATGCCCTTGAGCGCCTTCACCAGGTCGCCCTGCACGCTGCAGCAGATGCAGCCGGAGTCGAGCAGTACGACCGACTCGTCGACCTGCTCGACCAGATGATGATCAACGCCGACCTCGCCGAACTCGTTGATCAGCACCGCCGCACCAGCCATTTGCGGCTGCTTGAGCAGGTGGTTGAGCAAGGTGGTCTTGCCCGCCCCGAGGAAGCCGGTGAGGATGGTGACCGGGATGCGGTGGTCGTGCGAGGCAGGTGGTGGGGGGCTGGGCGGCGTTGTGGAGCTCATGTTCGGCAGGCGGTGGAGGGCGTGAGGACGTGATGGTAGCAGCAGCGTTGGATGGAAGAATGCAAAACGCTCGCGACTGGCGCCGCTCCTGCGGTGCCCCGTAGCGCACGTCGCCTGCAGGGCGCGCGGCGCGGGCCGGCAGGCCGGATTCAATTGAGTTGGAACGGGCTCGCAGGCTACAGTGGCGGCCGTTTGTGGAGAAGATGATGACGATGCAGTTTGAAGTGCGCGGGGAGTACATCCAGCTTGACCAGTTGCTCAAGGCGAGCGGGCTGGTGGGCTCGGGGGGTGAAGCGCATGCCCTGGTCGAGCAGGGCGGTGTGGCGGTGGATGGCGTGTGCGAGACGCGCAAGCGCGCCAAGCTGAGGCCCGGGCAGCGCGTGCGCCTGGGCGGTTCGGAGGTGGTACTGGTCGCCGCGGGCGCTCAGGGCAGATAGCTGCCGTTGCTCTTTGGTCTGCCGTTCGCCGGGGCGGGCAGGCTTGCTCGCGCCTTGCTGCGCGCGAGACGCTCCCAGATCCAGCCGCCGGGCAGGTCTTCGCCGGTGAGCACGTAGTTGAGCGTGTGCTCGTTGCCGACGATGAGCCGGAAATCGTTCAGCGCGGCCGCGGTACCGGCGAGCAGCAGTTCGTCACCGGCTCGGATTGGCGTGTTGGCGGCCGGCATCAGCAGGTGGTCGTCGTCGTCGCGATCGAGGAATAGCACTTCGCAGTGCAGCGCCACGCTGCGATCGACCGGCGAGCGCAGCAGCATCGACAGCGTCACAGTCTCGCCGCGCATCAGGCGCCGGTAGAGGGCTGGGGCGCGGCTGAGGTTGATGCGTTCGCTGCGGATCTCGGGCACGGTCCAGCCCAGGCGGGTGGTGAGGCGTTCGAGGTGGGCACCGCACCAGTCCTCGTCACGCGTGCGCACCTCGGCGAGGAAGGGGGCGAGCAGCGGTGTGCTGAGGATGGCCAGGCATTCGTGGGCGATGATGCGGCTCGGTACTACGGTGATGTCCGATTCGAAGGCATCGAACAGGGCGCGGTTGTCGTAGTGGTTCTGGCGCAGGATGACGAACAGCCCGGGGTTGAGTTCGCGCGCGGTCACCGCGATCGACAGGTTGTCGACATCGGAGCTGGTGCCGCACACGATGCCGCTGGCGGTGGTCACGCCTGCTTCGGTGAGGGCGTCCTTGCCGGTGCCGTCGCCCTGCACCCAGCGGTGCACGCCGTCGCCCTTGGGCTCGATGTCGATGATCGTCACCGGCACCGCCTCGGCATCCATGGCATCCACCATCCAGCGCCCGAAGCGGCCATGGCCGCAGATGATCCAGTGTCCGCGCGGCGGGTCGCGTCGGCGTTCGAAGCGCGTGCCCGGCAACCCGGTGAGCCAGCCCATGAGCTGGGAAGCGTTGGGCGCATGCAGCGCTAGCGCCAGCGTCTCGCTGAAGCGTTCGAAGGGGTTGATGATGTGGCGGGTGCCGAAGGAGGCCATGTTTGCCGAGGTAGCGCGATGCTCGGCACGGCATACCGCCGGCACCTTGGGCGCCAGCAGGCGCGCCGAGATGGCCAGTGCGAGGTTGGTCTGGTCGTCGTTGGTGAGCGCAACCACGCCCGCGCAATGGGGGTGTGTGAGGCCGGCATACTTGAGCGTTTCGGGGTTGCCGGCGTCGGCGCAGATTGCCGGTACATCGAGCGCGTAGCTGTGCAGGTCGATCTCGCCCACCTTGTTGTCGTCGATTTCCAGCACGACGGCGCGCACGCCCTTGCGGTCCAGTGCCTGGCAGATGAGCCGGCCGGTCTCGCCATAGCCGGCGACCAGGTAGAACGGTTCGCGCAGGCGGCGCACCGCGCGCACGAAGCGCTGCATCGATATGGCCTGGCGCAGGCTGCGGTCCGACAGCAGGTTGAACACCGAGCCCAGCGTGTAGGCCCAGCCGATCACCGACATGTAGATGGAGATGGTCACCCACAGCCGCTGCTGGTCGGAGAATGAGTAGGGCACCTCACCGAAGCCGATCGTCGTCGCCGTGTAACTCATGAAGTACAGGGCGTGGAAGAAGCTCAGGTAGGTGACCTTGCCGTCGTCGTCCACGCCGGGTACCAGCGTGAGCCCGAGCACCGAGATCGCCATGATCGTGATCAGCATGATCAGCGGTGTGCGCATGCGCCGCATGATCAGGAAGAAGACGCTGTGGTGGCGGGCGAGCGGTTCCATGGCCGTTATCCGGGCGGGAGCAAGTCAGCGGCGCTGGATGATGGTCTCGGCGATGAGGATGACCACCGACACCATGTTGGCCAGCAGCGCGCCTGCGGACAGCGACACGATGCTGGCCGTGGCCTCCGGTGTCACGCCCGCTGCAGAGACGTGGGCAGCGTAGCCCCACACCATGGCCGCAGCCACCAGCTGGAGATCGGCCACCAGGCTGGTCGACAGGTGGATGGCACCGATCTGGGTGCGATCGCCGAACTTGAGCACGGTGGCGATCATGCTCACCACGAGGGCGGCGAACAGTTCGTAGATGTGATGATGGGTGGGGTTGTCGAAGTCGCCGAGCACGAAGCCGAAGTTGAGCGTGGCAGCGAGCACGATGAAGAAGCCGAAGATGACTTTTTCGAGGTTCATGGCGGGCAGGTCCGGGTCAAAAAAGGGTTCCGTCGACGTAGTACCAGCGCTCGTCGACACGCACGAAGCGGCTGCGCTCGTGCAGCCGGTGGGCGCGGCCACCGATACGGTAGCGGGCGACGAACTCGACCTCGGCGCGGTCGGGGGCGCAGCGTACATGGTCCCTGACCTGCAGGCCGATCCAGCGTACCGCCGGCTCATTGGCTAGGTCGAGCGCAGCCGGGCGCGTGCTGGGGTGCCAGGTGGCGAGCAGATAGTCTTCGCGGCCGAGCACGAAGGCGGTATAGCGCGAGCGCATGAGGGCTTCGGCACTGGCGGCCGGTGCGCCGCTGTCTAGCAACAACGCGCAGCAGTGCGCATGGAGGCGGCTGGAGCCGCAGGGGCAGGGCTGGTCTGGCTTCATGCTGGATCAAAATGCTGCAATGCCCCGATTCTGCCCGAATTCGACGCATGCACAGAGAAAACCGCTAACGCGCATGGGATGCCGCGCGGCGGGCAGCGGGCTTGCGGTATCCTCGCACGCTTTCACATCCGCTTAACGAACCGCGCTCGCGATGGACAAAGACACACAACAACGCATCCGCACCACCCGGCGCTACCTGCTGATCGGCCTGTTGACGGCCGCGCCGCTGTGGGTCACCTGGCTCGTATTCGACTTCATCTTCACCCAGCTCTCGAAGCTGGGCACGCCCTGGGTCGTTGCCATCTCGCGCGGCCTGCGGCGCAACTACCCGGCGATTGCCGATTTCATCCTGCTTCCGCAGTTCCAGTCGGTACTGGGCGTCATCTTCACCCTGGTGGTGCTCTACCTGCTGGGCTGGCTGGCTTCGCTGGTCATCGGCCAGCGCATCATCGACTGGCTCGAGCGCCTGGTGCAGAACATTCCGCTGGTGGCGGCCATCTACGGCGGCACCAAGCGATTTCTCGCCGCCGTCAAGGAGAAGCCCGCTGGCGTGCAGCGCGTCGTGCTGATCAGTTTCCCCAGTCCGGACATGAAGGCAGTGGGCTTCGTCACCCGGGTGATCCGCGACGAGACCACCGGTGAGGAACTGGCCGCCGTGTATGTGCCGACTTCGCCCAATCCGACCTCTGGATACATCGAGATCGTGCCGGTGTCGAAGGTCGTGTCGACCGACTGGACCATGGACGAAGCAATGAGCTTCGTGATGACCGGAGGCGCCACCTCGCCGGCGAACATCCGTTATCGCGCGGCAGGCGAAAGCCGCGCCGGAGAGGAGTAGAATCTGCAAGTTTTCACCCGGATCACATGTCTGCTTGCTGCGCTGCACCGCAAGTCTTATAAAAGACATATAATCCAGTTCGATCCGCAAGGGTGATCCCCGTGCGGAGCCTTGATCACCGCCACGAAAAGTGAGGAAGTCGCCGTGCTTGAAGCCTACCGTGCCCATGTCGCCGAACGTGCCGCCCTCGGAATCCCGCCGCTGCCGCTGTCCAAGCAGCAGGTCACCGAGCTGGTCGAGCTGCTGAAGAACCCCCCCGCCGGCGAGGAGGCCTTCCTCGTCGAGCTCCTCACCTATCGTGTGCCGGCTGGCGTCGATGACGCAGCCAAGGTCAAGGCCGAGTTCCTCGCCAAGGTTGCCAAGGGCGAAGAGGCCTGTGGCCTGGTATCGCGCGCCAAGGCCACCGAACTGCTCGGCACCATGCTGGGCGGCTTCAACATCAAGCCGATGATCGACCTGCTGGGCGACGCCGAAGTGGGCGCAGTCGCGGCCGAGGGCCTCAAGAAGACCCTGCTGATGTTCGACTACTTCCACGACGTCAAGGAGCTGGCCGCCGCCGGCAACGCCAACGCCAAGGCCGTCATGCAGTCGTGGGCCGACGCCGAGTGGTTCACCAGCCGCCCGGAAGTCCCCGCCTCGCAGAAGCTCACCGTGTTCAAGGTCACCGGCGAGACCAACACCGACGACCTGTCGCCCGCACCGGACGCCTGGTCGCGCCCCGACATCCCGCTGCACGCGCTGGCCATGCTCAAGAACCCGCGCCCGGGCATCGAGCCGGAAGAGGCCGGCGTGCGTGGTCCGGTCAAGTTCCTCGAGGAGCTCAAGGCCAAGGGCAACCTGGTCGCCTACGTTGGCGACGTGGTTGGTACCGGTTCCTCGCGCAAGTCCGCTACCAACTCGGTGCTGTGGTTCACCGGTGAGGACATCCCCTTCGTGCCGAACAAGCGCTTCGGCGGCGTGTGCCTGGGCTCCAAGATCGCCCCGATCTTCTTCAATACCATGGAAGACGCCGGCGCGCTGCCGATCGAGATCGACGCCGGCCAGATGGACATGGGCGACGAGATCGAGCTCAAGGTCGACCACGCCACCGGCAAGGTCACCGCGCTGAAGAACGGCGCCATGATCGCCGAGTCGCAGCTGAAGACCCTGGTGATCCTGGACGAAGTGCGCGCAGGTGGCCGCATCCCGCTGATCATCGGCCGTGGCCTCACCACCAAGGCGCGTGAGGCCCTCGGCCTGCCGCCCTCGACGCTCTTCCGCCTGCCGCAGGCCCCCGCCGACACCGGCAAGGGCTTCTCGCTGGCGCAGAAGATGGTCGGCCGCGCCTGCGGCATGCCGGAAGGTCAGGGCATCCGTCCGGGCACCTACTGCGAACCCAAGATGACCACCGTCGGCAGCCAGGATACCACCGGCCCGATGACCCGCGACGAGCTCAAGGACCTCGCCTGCCTCGGCTTCTCCGCCGACCTGGTAATGCAGTCCTTCTGCCACACCGCGGCCTACCCGAAGCTGGTCGACGTCAAGATGCACCGTGAGCTGCCGAGCTTCATCAGCACCCGCGGCGGCGTGTCGCTGCGCCCGGGCGACGGTGTCATCCACTCCTGGCTCAACCGCCTGCTGCTGCCCGACACCGTCGGCACCGGCGGCGACAGCCACACCCGCTTCCCGATCGGCATCTCCTTCCCGGCCGGCTCCGGCCTGGTGGCCTTTGCCGCCGCGACCGGCGTGATGCCGCTCGACATGCCGGAATCGGTGCTGGTGCGCTTCAAGGGCACGATGCAGCCGGGCGTCACGCTGCGTGACCTGGTCAACGCGATCCCGCTGTACGCCATCCGCCAGGGCCTGCTGACGGTCGAGAAGAAGGGCAAGAAGAACATCTTCTCCGGCCGCATCCTCGAGATCGAAGGCCTGCCGGATCTGAAGGTCGAACAGGCTTTCGAACTGACCGACGCTTCGGCCGAGCGCTCCGCCGCCGGCTGCACGGTCCACCTCAACAAGGCGCCGATCGTCGAGTACATGAACTCGAACATCACCCTGATGAAGTGGATGATCGCCAACGGCTACCAGGATGCCCGCACCCTCAAGCGCCGCATCAAGGCCATGGAAGACTGGATCGCCAACGGCGAGCTGCTCTCCGGTGATGCCGACGCCGACTATGCCGCCGTGATCGAGATCGATCTGGCCGACATCAAGGAGCCGATCGTCGCCTGCCCGAACGACCCGGATGACGTCAAGCTGCTGTCCGAAGTCGCTGGCGACAAGATCGACGAAGTCTTCATCGGCTCGTGCATGACCAACATCGGCCACTTCCGCGCTGCCGGCAAGGTGCTCGACGGCAAGACCGACATCCCGACCCGCCTGTGGATCGCCCCGCCCACCAAGATGGACGCGATGATCCTCAACGAGGAAGGCTACTACGGCGTGCTCGGCAAGTCCGGCGCCCGCATGGAGATGCCGGGCTGCTCGCTGTGCATGGGCAACCAGGCGCAGATCCGCAAGGGCAGCACCGCGATGTCGACCTCGACGCGTAACTTCCCCAACCGCCTGGGCATCGACACCCGCGTCTATTTGGGTTCGGCCGAGCTGGCCGCGGTGTGCGCGCTGATGGGCAAGATCCCGACCGTGCAGGAGTACCTGGCGCAGGTGGAGGTGGTGAACAAGAAAGCCGCCGACATCTACCGCTACATGAACTTCGACCAGATCGAGGAATTCCGCTCGGTCGCGGATACGGTGGAAGTTTGAGTCGGTAGGTCGCTGGAAGGCTGGGACGGCCGGAGGCTGTCCTGGTCGAGAGGCCCCTCGTCAGCAATGGCGGGGGGTTTTGCTTTATGTGGGCGTGAATGCGCATGAAGTTCCACATCTATAATGGAGGCACTTGTTTCAGGAGGCGACTCCATCATGATGCACACGACCATCCCCGGCGCAGCCCGCAAAGCGACGAACGTGACGCTCGATGAAGCCTTGCTTGTAGAGGCGAAGGCTCTGCGCATCAACATCTCGCAGGCGGCCGAGGCCGGTTTGGCGCACGCCGTGGCGGAGCGCCGTGCAGCGCAATGGCTCGAAGAGAACCGAGGCGCGCTCGACAGCTCGAATGCCTATGTCGAGCAGCACGGCTTGCCGCTCGCGCAGTTTCGGAACTTCTGATGGCACGCTTCGACGTCTACCGGAACAGCGCGGGCGAGGGCTTTCTGCTCGACGTTCAAGCCGACCTGCTGAGCCACCTGAATACCCGGGTCGTCGTGCCGCTGCTGCCGAGCGGTGGCGAGCTCCAGCCGGCCAGAGGGCTGAATCCCGTCTTTGAGATCGAAGGCGGCCGTTTCGTGATGGTTACCCAGTTCCTGGCGACGGTGCCGATCAGCCTGCTCAAGGCGCCGATGGCGCGCCTGGGCGCTTTCAGGGCCGAAATTACGACAGCGCTGGATATGCTGTTTCAGGAGTTCTGAAGTCTCAGGGGCCAATCGTCATGGCGGAGGACCAGTGGGAATCGTATGACACTGCCTGATGGTCTCTACGACCAGCTCCTCACCGAGGCCCTCCGCGACGCCGTTACCCGTGCGACCGACGCGCACGCGCACAGCCTCAAGCCCCTCACCGCCGAGGACGCCCCCGAGCGCCTCTCGGACGCCCTCGCCGTCCAACTCTCCCGCATCCTCGACGACCTGCACGGCGATGGCGCCGAGAAGCTCCGCCAGCAGCTCGACTTGGTCAACTTCCTCCTCGTCAGCCTCAAGCAGCGCCTCGGCAGGCGCGCCGACGACGCCGAGACGCTGGCCGCGCCGCCACAGATTCTCCAGGCCATCCACCAGCAGTCGCCCAGGCCGGCGATCCCGGAGACCGGCCTGGCCTTCCCCTGGCTCTTCACTGCGGGGAAGGGCTCGCCGTCGCTGCTGACCGAGCTGCGCCGCGAGCTGGCGGCCTGCGATCAGGTGGACATCCTGGTGAGCTTCATCACCCATTCCGGCGTGCGCAAGCTGCTCGACATCCTGCAGTCGATCACCGCGGTCGGGCCCGATGGCGAGCCGCGCACGCGGCTGCGCGTGCTTACCACCACCTACACGGGGGCGACCGAGATCCGCGCGCTGGACGAACTCGCCCGGTTGCCGGGCTGTGAGATCCGCGTGTCGCTCGACGGCCGGCGCACCCGACTGCACGCCAAGGCCTGGCTGTTCCGCCGCAGCACCGGCTTTGGTTCCGCCTACGTGGGCAGCGCCAACCTGTCGGGCGCAGCCTTGATGGGCGGGCTGGAATGGACGGTGAAGTTCACCGAGCGCGGGCAGACAGATCTGTTCGAACGCGCCAGCGCGCACTTCGAGACGCTTTGGGAAGACAGCGAGTTTCAGGGCTACGACCATGCCAACCCGGCGCATCGCAAGGCGCTGGGCGAGGCGCTCAGGCGCGAGTCCGGCGACGAGCTGATCGCGCGCCCGACCTACTTCGACCTCGAGCCCAAGGCCTACCAGCAGGAGATGCTCGACCAACTGCAGATCGAGCGTGATCACGGCCGCTGGCGCAACCTGGTGGTGGCTGCGACCGGTACCGGTAAGACGGTGGTGGCGGCCTTCGACTACAAGCGGATCTGCCAGCAGGAGGGCGGGCGGCCACGGCTGCTGTTCGTGGCGCACCGTGAGGAGATCCTCAAGCAGGCGCTGCGCACCTATCGCGCGGTGCTGCGCGACCATTCCTTCGGCGAGGTGCTGGTCGGCGGCGCGCAGCCTGAGGGCTTCGAGCATCTGTTCGCCACTATCGACAGCGTGTCCGCCCGCGAGCTGGTGTCGCGCTGCGGCGCCGATTACTGGCACAACGTGGTGATCGACGAGTGCCATCGCCTGGCGGCGGATCGCTTCGATGCCTTTGTCAGCACTGTGCGCCCGCGCGTGCTGCTCGGCCTGACGGCGACCCCGGAGCGCAGCGATGGCAAGCCGATCCTGGGCTATTTCGACAATCGCTCGGATGGCTCCCCTGCGGTCGAGCTTAGACTGTGGCACGCGCTCGACCAGCAGTTGCTGTGCCCCTTCGAGTATTACGCCTGCGACGACGAGACGGATTTCTCCGCGGTGCCCTGGCAGCAGGCGGGCGAGGTGGCGGCGATCGAGAGGCTGGTCACCGGCAACGACGTCCGCGCGCGTCTGGTGCTCGACGAGTGGCGGCGCCTGGCGGGCGACCCGGCGCGCGGGCGCGCGCTGGTGTTCTGCGTCTCGGTGGCGCATGCGCAGGACATGACGGCGCGGCTGAACCGGGCCGGTATCAAGGCGCTGTGCGTGGTGGGCGACACGCCCACGGACGAACGCCGCCGTGCACCAGAGCTTCTGGCCCGCGGCGAAGTGGCCGCGCTGGTGACCTGCGACCTGTACAACGAGGGCGTCGACCTTCCGCTCGTCGACACGCTGCTCCTGCTTCGCCCGACGCAGAGCCCGGTGCTGTTCCAGCAGCAGATCGGCCGCGGCCTACGCCTGGCCAAGGGCAAGGAGAGCTGCCTGATCCTCGATTTCGTCGGTCGGCACCGCGAGGAATTCCGCTTCGACCGCCTGCTGTCGACGCTCACCGGGCTGTCGCGTGCGCAGTTGATCGAGGCGGTGGACAAGGGCTTCGGCCTGCTGCCGCCGGGTTGCCACATCCACCTGCAGCGCCAGACGCGCGAGCAGGTGCTGCGCAGCCTGCGCAAGCTGGTGCAACAGAACTGGCGGCGGCTGAAGGCGGAGCTGCAGGCCTACGCCACCTTGCGTGGACGTACCGACATCAGGCTCTCGAGCTTCCTCGCCGAGCAGGCGATCGAGCTCGACGACCTGTATCGCAGCAGCGGCCGCTCCGGCTGGACCAACCTCAAGCGCGACGCGGGGCTGCTGAACACGCCGGCGGGCAGCGAGGATGATTACTTCGGGCGGCGTTTTGGCGATCTGCTACACATCGACGACCCGGCGCGGACCGATCTGCTGTGCTCGCTGCGGGAGCCGGACGTGGTCTACCGGATGCTGGGCGAGCGGGAGCGCAGCTTGCTGCAGATGCTCGCCTACCAGCTCGATGCGCAGCAGCATCAGAAGGGGTGTGGCGAGGATTTCCTGCAGCGGCTTCAGCAGCACCCCGAGCACGCGGCCGAGCTCGCCGAGTTGGGCGGGGTCTTGCAGGCGCGCAGCAGCCTCCGCTTCCAGGCGGTGCCGGGTTTGGAGGATGTGCCGCTCAGCCTGCACGCGGCCTATGGTATCCGCGAGATCCTCACGGCGCTGGGCTGGCTGAGCCCGAGCCGGCGGACGCCGTTCCAGGCCGGTGTGCTTGCGCTGCACGAGCGCAGAGTCGAGTTGCTATTCGTGACGCTGGACAAGCGTGAGGGCTATCACGAGCGCATTGCATATCGGGATTATGCGATCAGCCCCGAGCTCTTCCACTGGCAGTCGCAGAACTCGGCGGGACCTGAAACCCCTGCCGGGCGGCGTTATTTGGAGAGCCTGGGCAATGGGTGGGGCTTCCAGCTTTTCGTGCGCATGGCCAAGGGGGCGCCGTATCGGGTGTGCGGGCCGGTCACGCTCGAGCGGGCGGAGGGTTCAAAGCCGATGAGCATCCACTGGCGGCTGGGTGTGCCTTTGCCCGGGCGGCTGTTCAGGGACTTCAGCATCTTGAGGGCACCTCGAATAACGCGAGGTTTTCGTTGAATCCCGCCGCCAAACAATGACAGCGACCGAACTCGGTTCAATTTCTCCGGCAAATCACCGCTTTTCTCTGCGGTGTCGCTCCGTTTTCTCTTCGAATCGCCCGGGAAATCGGCGATTCGGCCCATTTCGGGCGTCAGAAAGCCTCGATTCCGGCCTTCTGGAAGTACACCAGCCGCTTCAGGTTGTAGCAGGCGGCCATCATCGTCATCGCAAAGTTCGCTCGCGCCTGGCCGATCGTGCGGATCAGCTTGCCACCCATCTGATCGATGGCCGCGAACACGTGCTCGACACGGGCGCGCGTCTTGGCGATGCGATGGTTACGCCCTTGCTGACACTCAGACAGCGGCTTGTTGCGCGTACCCTTTCTCTGAATCTGGTTCCGGTAACCCTTGTCCTTCAACCAGTCTTCACGCCCCTTGGACGTGTAGCCCCGGTCCGCATAGACGTCTCGGCTCGTGTTCAGGGTGTAGAACACGCTCTCGAAGTGCTGGCTGTCGTGGATGCTGGCCGTACCCGTCTCGATCTTGCGGATGACCTTGTACTTCTTGTCGACGTTGATCGAGAGCTTGTAGCCGAAGTGACTCTTGCCGTGCTTCTTGGTCCAGGTGGCATCGGTGTCTTTCTGGCGCCGTTTGGCCGGTTTCCAGTCGGCCGGCATCGCCCCTTCCTTGACGAGCTTGTTCTCTTCACGGCTGTTGCGTTGCTTGGGCGCGGGCACCAGCGTGGCGTCGATGATCTGACCACCGCGGGCGATGAAACCGCGCTTGAGCAGTTGGGCCGACACGCCGTCGAACAGGACCTTCGCGCCGGCTTCACCGATGCGATTCTCGAACGTCCACATCGTCGTTCGATCCGGAATATTGATCGCGCTGGCCAACCCGCAGAAGCGCTTGTAGCTCATCCGGTCAAGCAACTGATACTCCATCTGTTCATCCGACAGGTTGTACAGCCGCTTCAACACCAGAATGCGTACCATCGTCTCGGTCGGATACGGCGGACGACCGCCTTGCGGACTCACCGGACGCGGCGCCACCCGATCCACTTCCGCCGCCAACGCCCCGAAGTCGATGTACGACTCGATTTCGGCCAGTGGATCTCCGAGCGTGTCGATCTTCTTGCGGTGATGCTCGTCGGCGAACAGGTCGGTCTTGATGGCGGTGCGTTTCTTCATGGCTGGTGGCAGAGAACGAAATCAGGACAATCCAATTTTACCAATCACAGAGGTGCCGAGGTTTTTCGAGGCGCCCTTGAGAGGGGCGTGAGCGGCAGGGGCGGGCGGTCTGAGTGGGAAGATTTGCGGTTGGCGCCGCGCCTGCAAGCGCTCGCAGGTGGAGGATAATCGGCGCATGAAAACACGCCGCCTCCCCTCCCGCATCGTCTGCCTCACCACCGAAACCGTCGAAGTCCTCTACGCCCTGGGCGAGGAAGCCCGTATTGCGGGCATCACGGGTTACACCGTGATCCCGCCGCGCGCGCGCAAGGAGAAGCCCAAGGTGTTTGCCTTCTCCAGCGGCGACCTGGAGAAGATCCTCGCGGTCAATCCCGACCTGGTGCTGGGTTTTTCCGACATGCAGGCCGACGTGGCGCGCGACCTGATCAAGGCGGGCGTGGCGGTGCATGTGTTCAACCAGCGCAGCGTGGACGGCATCCTGGCGATGATCGAGACGCTGGGCCGCCTGATCGGAGCGGAGGATCGCGCGCTGGCCCTGGTCGAGGAGCTCGAGGCGACGATGGCGGCGGTGCGTGCGCAGGCTGCTGCGCTGCCGCGGCGACCGCGGGTCTATTTCGAGGAGTGGGACGAGCCGCCGATCAGTGCGGTGGGCTGGGTGTCGGAGCTGATCGGGATCGCTGGCGGCGAGGATGTCTTCGCCGAGCGCGCATGCCATCCGGGCGCGGCCCAGCGCATCCTGGCCGATCCCCTGGAGGCGGCCAGGCGGGCGCCGGACATCGTGGTCGGCTCGTGGTGTGGCAAGCGCTTCCGCCCCGAGCGCGTGGCAGCGCGCGCCGGCTGGGAGGACGTACCGGCAGTGCGCGATGGCGAATTGCACGAGGTGAAATCGGCGTTGATTCTGGCGCCCGGACCGGTGGCGATCCGCGAAGGCTTGCCGGCGCTGGCCGAGCTGATTGCGCGCTGGGCAGTGCGCCAACACGCCTGAGGCGGCAACGGCGGCGGCGACGCCGTACAGCCGGCCCGCTGGCAGTGCGGGATTCGTGGCCTGCCTTGACTTGCCGGGCCGCGCTGCGCCGGATACGCTCACGTCATTGAACACGTTTCGAGAGGCAATCTGCCCACCATGAGCCCTTCCACCCGTAGCGAAGCCCAGCAGCGCGTTGACGATATCCATGCCTTTCGTGTGGAACTCGCCCGCCTCGAAGGCGAGGGCGTGCTCCAACTCGAGCGCGCACAGCGGCAGGCGCTGACGCGCCACCACGACAGCGTGCTGGACGACTTTGCGGTGCGCTTCGACATCGACCGCGACACCCAGGCGCGCCAGCTCTCCCTGGGCATGCGTGTGGCCTCATTCCTTGGCGCACTGGCCTTGGCGGCGAGCGTGTTCTTTCTGTTCTACCAGTTCTGGGGCTTCTTCACCGAGACCGCCCAGGTCGCGACCCTGATCGGCGCCAGCCTGGCCAGCCTGGGGCTCACGGCATGGATCCAGGGCCGCGATGCTTCGGGCTACTTCACCAAGCTTGCGGCCATGGTGGCGTTTGCCTGCTTCGTGCTCAACCTCTACATGCTGGGGCAGATCTTCAACGTCACACCGTCGGATACGGTGCTGCTGCCCTGGGCCACGTTCGCCTTCCTGCTTGCCTACCGTTATGACTTGCGTCTGCTGCTGGCTGCGGGCATTTGCTGCGTCATCGCCTGGGTGTCGGCGAGGGTGGGGGCCTTTGGTGGCGTGTACTGGCTGTCGGCCGGTGAGTGGCCTGAGCATTACTTCCCGGTCGGTGCTCTGCTACTCGCAGTGCCGATGCTGATTTCGCATCGGCGCTTTGCCGGCTTCGAGGCCATCTATCGTGTGTTCGGCTTGCTTTGCTTGCTGGTGCCGATGCTGATCCTGGGGCACTGGGGGCGGGGCAGTCACCTGGACATCGACCCCTGGCTCATCGAGGGCGGCTATCAGGTGGCGGGCTTTGTGGTCAGTGCGCTGGCGATCTGGATGGGCGCACGGCGCTCGTTGAACGACATGGTCAACACCGGCATCGTGTTCTTCGTGCTCCTTCTCTATACCAAGTTCTTCGACTGGTGGTGGGCCATCATGCCGAAATGGTTGTTCTTCCTCGTGCTCGCGCTGTCGGCGATCCTGGTCCTGGTCGTGCTACGGCGTCTGCGTGGGCGCGGGGTGCCGGCATGAACACGCGTACGCTTACCCTGGCCTTGGGGGCCGCGATAATCGTGGTGGCCAATGCTGTCGCTTTGGGCGGGGTCGCCTGGAACCGTAGCGGCGAACCCGAGAGCCGCCTGGCGCTGTCGCAGCGCGAACTGGCGAAGACGGCTGAATGGCGGGCTCACCATGAGGACAGCGGCCTCGCACTGTCGTTGAAATGGCGCATACCGCGCGCCGGGCAGGAAGCTTACGAGAAGAACGGCTACTGGAGCTATGGCGGCAGCCCGTCCTGGCTGGACGAGCGCCGCCTTGCCGAGCTGGGTTTCGATGTTGAGCGTGCGAAGGCACAAGGGGCAGGGCAGCAGCCTTACCTGCGCAAGTCAGAGCGTGAGGTGCTGGTCGTGCTCGAGCTGGCCGGCGCGGCCTGGGAGCAGGCGCTGGAGGGGGCTCGCCGCAACCTCGCCGACAAGCAGGCTGCGCTGGCGGCGGAGCCCGATGCAGAGCAGGCCATCCGTGCGGAGAAGCAGGCGCGCGACTGGCTGGAGCGTGAAGAACGCCACAATAGCCGCCTCTTTGCCATTGACGCCGGCACCGACCTTGCAGGCCTGCGCGCGCAGTACCCCGACCGAAGCCGCTACATGATCCTGACTGCCCACCTGCGCCTGCATCGCAGTGCGAACGGCGACGAAGTCGTGCTGGGGGGATACCTGAACACCCGCGCCGGACACCGCATCAATGTGCCGCATGCCTTGCGCGGTACTTTTTCCGCTGCGCGGGTGGCGGAGGTGTACGAGGTGTATGAGGCGAGCGGAGCGGCGCCGTTTGGCGTGGTGCTTGCGGTGGGGCGGCGGCTTGAGCCGTGGATCGAGTCTGTCGTGCAGCGTTGAACGGGCACCGGTGCGCGGCGCCGTAATTGCCTTTGAAGGCTCGCGGCTTGCGCCGCTCCCAGTGGAGAGACTCACCCGCGGCGGCTGGCTTTGCAGGAGCGGCGCCAGCCGCGAGGGGTTGAAGGCGATGCGGGTGGGTGAGCGGCTAATGGAAGGCTCGCGACTAGCGTCGCTCCTACGGCCAACCCAGCGCGCGTCTCCCCTGTAGGAGCGGCGCCAGCCGCGAGCTTTTCCGAGCCAGACCCAGGCGGCATCGCATTCAACCCCCTCGCGGCTCGCGCCGCTCCTACAGCGCTCCAACCGCTGCCGATCGCTCCCTGTAACTGCGAGCTTCTGGGCGTCCCCGCTTTGACCATCAAGCCTTGCGGTGAAGCGAGGCGGGTGGGGAAGCGAAGAGGGTGATCGAGAACTAGAATGAAAGTGAAGGGTCCAGTATCCGAAGCCTAGAAGGAGACCGCAATGAGCCCGATTTCCGCCCCCCAGGCGAGCGGCATGCAGCAGTATGGCGCCAACGTCCAGCAGGGCGCTGGCGCGGCGCGGGCGCAGCCCTTGCCGACCCGGGCCGAGGCCCGTGAGCAGCTCAACGTGCAGATTCTGCAGTCGTCGATGGAGGTCTCGATCCGCTCTGGTGATGAATCACTCGCCCTGTTGCTGAGGTCGGCAATCGAAGGTATCAATGCGGCGCTCGCGCCGACGCTCGGCCCTGATGCGTTGCAGAACGCGATGACCCAGGACAACTCGGCTGAGGCAACGGCCGAACGTATCGTGTCGATGTCGACAGGCTTTTTCGAGGCTTATGCGTCGGGCCGGCCGGGCGAGGATGCCGAGACGGTGTTGCGCGATTTCATCGACGTGATCCGCGGGGGCTTCGAGCAGGGCTTCAACGAGGCGCGTGACATACTGAGCGGGCTGGGGGTGTTCAATGGCCAGGTCGAAGCCGACGTGATGAAGACGCGTGAACTGGTGCTGCAGGGGTACGACCGCTTCATCCTCGACCGCCTGCCGACGGCCGACCAGCAGGCCTGAGCCTTGCGTTGGCCGTCAGCCTTGCTGCGGTGCCGAGGCCTTGAACCAGGCCTCGAGAAACTCCACGCACACGCGCAGCTTGGCCGAGTGTGACAGCCGCGAGGGGTAGACGGCATACACGTCGGCTTCTTGCGCATAGTCGGGCAGGACGCGAACCAGTTCGCCGCTGGCGAGGCTCGGGCCAACGTCCCAGATCGAGCGCAGGATGATGCCGTGGCCATCGACTGCCCAGCGCCGCACCACTTCGCCATTGTTTGCAGACAACGGGCCGCCGACGCGGACCGTTTCCAGCCCCTGCGGGCCGCGCAGGCTCCAGCGCCCGAAATCCTGGTCGCGCTCACGGATCACGATGCAGTCGTGCGCAGCCAGCGCTTGCAGGCTGCTCGGGGCGCCGCGGCGCTCGAGGTAGGCGGGAGCGGCGCACAGGACGCGAGCGTTACCGGCGATCCGGCGCGAGATCAGGTTGGCTTCCTGCACCGTACCGATGCGAACGTCGAGTTGGAAGCCTTCGCCCACCAGGTCGACCGGGCGGTCGAGCAGTTCGAGCTGGATCTCCAACGCGGCATAGCGCTTGGCGAGTGCGGACAGCGCGGGGGCGAGGCAATTGCGGCCGAATCCGGAGCTGCAGCACAGCCGCAGCAATCCGGCCGGCTCGGCGCGGTGGCTGCTGATTGCCTCGGTCATCTGGTCGACATTGTCGAGTATGCGCTGGGCCCACTGGTGGACGATGTCGCCCTGCTCGGTGATGCGCAGGCTGCGTGTGCTGCGATGTACAAGGCGGGTTTGCAGGTTCTGCTCCAGCAGTGCGATCCGCTTGCTGATCAAGGCCTTGGAGACGCCGAGTTCGCGTGCCACGGCGCTGAAACTACGCTGGCGCACGAGTTCGCAGAAGAGACGGAGGTCTTCGAGTTGGGGTCTATTGTTCACTATTCATGTACATCGAGTTCACGCTTTCCTGGATTGTAGCTTTTTGGGTGAACGCTAAGCTTGGCGCTCGTGGCATGAGGATGCCGAGGGAGTTGTCTGGGCCAAGTGGAGGGAGCGGGAATGAAGACACACAGGATTGCGGTCATTGCAGGAGACGGAATTGGCAACGAGGTGATGCCGGAAGGCCTGCGCGTGGTGGAGGCGGCCGCGCGCAAGTTCGGCATCGGCTTGGCGTTCACCACCTTCGACTGGGCGCATTGCGGCTACTACGAGAAGCACGGGCAGATGATGCCGGCGGACTGGTTCGAGCAACTCCGAGGTTTCGATGCGATCTACTTCGGCGCGGTGGGCTGGCCTGGCAAGGTGCCCGATCACATTTCGCTGTGGGGCTCGCTGCTCAAGTTCCGGCGTGATTTCGACCAGTACGTGAACCTGCGCCCGGTGCGCCTGATGCCGGGCGTCCCCTGCCCACTGGCAAACCGGAAGGTCGGTGACATCGACTTTTACGTGGTGCGTGAGAATACCGAGGGCGAGTACTCGGCGATCGGGGGGCGCATGTTCGAGGGCACCGAGCGCGAAACGGTGATCCAGGAGTCGATCTTTACGCGCAAGGGTGTCGACCGGGTGCTGAAGTACGCGTTCGAGCTGGCGCAGCAGCGGCCGAAGAAGCATCTGACCTCGGCGACCAAGTCGAACGGGATGGCGATCAGCATGCCGTACTGGGACGAGCGTGTTGAGAACATGGCTGCCGTCTACCCCGATGTGCGCTGGGACAAGTACCACATCGACATCCTGACCGCGCGCTTCGTGCTCAGCCCGGAGCGCTTCGACGTGGTGGTGGCCTCAAACCTGTTCGGCGACATCCTGTCCGACCTGGGCCCGGCGTGCGCGGGGACGATCGCGATTGCGCCCTCGGCCAATCTCAACCCCGAGCGCAGCTTCCCGTCCCTGTTCGAGCCGGTTCATGGTTCGGCGCCAGACATTTACGGACGCAACATCGCCAATCCGGTGGGCATGATCTGGTCCGGGGCGATGATGCTCGACTTCCTGGGCAATGGGGATGCGGCCCATACCGCTGCACACGATGCCATCCTGCGTGCAATCGAGACCACGCTTGCCGAGGGGCCGCGCACGCCCGACATGGGTGGTACGGCCAGCACCAGCGACATCGGCAGGGCAATCGCCGCGGCGCTTTAAACGCAGCTGCCCGCCTGGGTGGCGGGCAGCGGGCGACACTTGGCGGGGGCCCAGGGGGGTTACTTGTCTTCGCCGTTCTGGCCGCGGACGATGAGCACGCTGATGCCGACCTTGCGCACGAGGTTCTCCGCCACGCTGCCGAGCAGCAGTCGGCGTACGCCGCGGCGGCCGTGGGAGCCGACCACCAGCAGGTCTGCACCCGAGCTCTTGACCGCTTCGGCGATCAGGTCGTCGGTGTGCTCGCCATGGCCGTGCAGCATGTGGATGCGCGCGTTTACACCTGCAGCCTGTGCCTGCTCGAGCGCGCGGTTCAGTACGCCCTTGCCGCCAGACTCGAGCGCGTCCTTGAGTTGATTGGCGTTGGAGGTGGTGACCCCGCCGCTGTGGAAGACATGGACGAGGTGCTCGTCGATGGCGTGGGCGATCTCGAGCAGCGCGCCGTGCACCTTGGCGACGCCGATGGCTTCGTCGAGTGCCTTCTGCGAGGTGCGGCTCTCGTCGATGGCGATGAATACGTGTTTGTACATGCGTGACTCCTGTCGTGAGGGCGGGCGGCCCGCGTACTGTGCAGCCGCCCGCAGGGGGTCAGTCCAGGCCCTTGGCCGTGTTTGCCGGGTTGACGAACTTGCGCTGGAAGGCGAATACCACGCCTGCAGCAGCCAGGCCGATGAGGTCGGAGGCGAGGCCGCCTGCGATCATCGCCAACGCTGCCAGGATAAGCACAACACGCAGCGCCAGGTTGACCAGGCCGAAGAACCAGCCCTGGATGCCCGAGGCGAGCAGGTAGATGCCGAAGGCCGCGGTGACGAAGGCGTGCAGGTTCTCGTGCCAGGCGCCCTGCATGAGCAGTGGTGCGGTGTAGAAGAACATGAACGGTACCACGAAGGCGGCAAGGCCGAACTTGAAGCTCTCGACGCTGGTCTTCATCGGGTCCGACTGCGCAATGGCGGCACCGGCGTAGGCGGCGAGCGCGACCGGCGGCGTGATGGCCGACATGACTGCGTAGTAGAAGATGAAGAAGTGCGCTGTCAGTGGCTCGATGCCGAGCTGGATCAGGCCCGGGGCGATGACGCTGGCGGCCACCGCGTAGGCAGCCGTTGTCGGCATGCCCATGCCCAGGATGATCGACACGCACATCGCGAAGAACAGCGCCACCAGCTGACTCTGGCCGGCGAGCTCGAGCAGCATCGACGAGAAGCGGGTGCCGATGCCGGTGAGCGCAATGACGCCGACGATGACACCCGCTGCGGCGCACACGGCGACGAGCTGCAGCGACATGCGGGCGGCGATCTCGAAGGCATAGAGGATCTCCTTCACGCCCATGCGGAAGGGCGTGAACCAGCTCACCACCGCGGCGGCGGCCATGGCCAGCGTGCCGGCGCGGATCACCGAGTAGCCCATGAAGAGGGCGCCGATCAGGGTGAAGATGGGAATGAACAGGAAGGCCTGGCGGGCGAGCTTGCCGAACTCGGGCAGGTCTTCGCGCGGCAGGCCGCGCATGCCCTTCTTCAGCGCTTCCTTGTCGACCATGAAGTAGATCGACAGGAAATACAGCACGGCGGGAATGAGGGCCGCGATGACGATGTCCGAGTACGCGATACCCGTGATCTCGGCCATGATGAAGGCGCCGGCGCCCATGATCGGCGGCAGGATCTGGCCGCCAGAGGAGGCGGCTGCCTCGACCGAGGCCGCCGTCTGCGGCGTATAGCCGACGCGCTTCATCAGCGGGATGGTGAGCGAACCGGTGGATACGACGTTGCCTGCCGAGGTGCCGTTGATGGTGCCCATCAGTGCCGACGAGAACACCGCCACCTTGGCCGGCCCGCCGCGCGCACCGCCTGCGGCAGCGAAGGCGAAGTTCACGAAGTACTCGCCCACGCGGCTGGCCTGCAGAAAGGCTGCGAAGGTGATGAACAGAATGATGTAGGTGGACGAGATCGCCGTGGTCGGGCCCAGGATGCCGTTGTCGGTGTAGATGAAGGCGAAGAAGCGCGCCGGGGCATAACCCTTGTGCTCGAGCACGCCGGGGAGCCAGGGGCCGACGAAGCCGTAGAGGATGAACACGGCGACGATCGCGACCAGGGCAAGGCCGGCGAGGCGGCGGGTCATCTCCAGGATGAGCAGAATGCCGGCGATCGAGGCAAACATGTCATTGAAGTGGGGGAAGACCTGGGCGCGGATTCGCAGGAACTCGGCGTGCGAGATGATGTATGCACCGACCGTGATCGCGGCGACGGCCATCAGCACGTCGGGCAGGGCGACGCGGTCGCGGGCGTGGGTGGGTGAAACCCATGAGGCGATCAGCGCAAGCGTGGTGCCGCCGAGCAGGGGGTAGCCGAAGGTCCACAGCATCGCATCCTTGGGGGCGCCGGTCTTGACCAGTTCGCCAGAGGTGATGGCGAGCATGATCTGGCCCAGGGCGATCAGGATCATCACCGCGGCAGGCAGCAGCAACGCCCACTCGAGCGGACTGAGCGCCTTTTTGCCGGCAGGTTCGGCCGGGAACGCACGACCCGAAAAATAGATGAAGCCGAGCGCCAGGCCAGCGGCGACGTGGGTCAGGCGGAACACCCAGGTCTCGAGCGGGTAGAAGTTCATCACCCCGATGTGGAACGCGGTGTACAGGATGCAGAGGGCGGCAAAGACCCATGCAAGCTTGCCGGTGAATACGCGCTGGTTGGCGACGACGACTTCGGCGTCGACGCCCGCTGCGATGTTGTCCTTGTCGCGAATCTCGAAGTCGCTGGCTGGACGGGCCGTGTTCGCCGGTTGCGGCGCTTGGCTGTTCATTGGGAGTCCTCCCGGTGCTGTTCTCGTTGGGATAGGGTCAAAAAAAGGGCCAGAGTCGCGGCATCGCGTTGCTCTGGCCCTTTGTCAGCGCAGGCTTCAGTCCTTGAGCTTGGCCGGGAGCGTGATGCCCTTCTCTTCGTAATAGCGCACGGCACCCGGGTGGTAGGGCAGGAAGCCGTTCTTGTCGACGTTCTCGAGCAGGGTCTCGGAGGCCGCGCTATGGATCTGCATCATGCGCGGATTGTTCTCCATCACCAGCTTGGTGATCTCGTAGGCGAGGCTGGCGGGCATGTCCTTGTGCGCCGTGGCGAAGTTCCACATGGCCACGGTGTTCTGGTCATAGTCGTGCCCGGAGTAGGTGCCGGCCTTGATCGTCAGCGCGGAAACCTCGGGGTGCTTGTCGAGGATCTTCGGCAGTTCGGTGTCATTGAAACCGAACATCACCACCTTGGCTTCGGCTGCGAGCTGGCTGAAGGCCGAGATCGGGATACCCGCGGCGAAGCAGAAGGCGTCGAGCAGGCCGTCCTGCAGCTGGCCGGCGGCGTCGGATGCGCCCGAGTTGGACTGCCGCGGCTTGACATCGAGGGTCGCCATGAAGCGCGGCCAGTAGGTGCCCGGGGTGCCGCCCGCGGGGCCGACGCTCACGCGCTTGCCGTTGAGGTCGCTCACCGCCTTGATGCCGGAACTGGCCAAGGCGATGCACTGGAAGGGCGTCTGGTACATCGGGAACAGGGCGCGGACATCAGTATGCGGCAGGCCGGGTGCGAGTTCGCTCTTGCCGTTCCAGGCGTCGTACATCGGGCCCATGGTGACCAGGCCGATGCCGTGCTCCTTCATCTGCACCAGGGTGGCGTTCTGCACCGGGCCGCCGGTCACTTCGCCGCTGGCGGTGATGCCGAACGTCTCGCCGATGTAGGCGGCGAGGCCGTTGCCATACACGAAGTAGGTACCGCCCTGGCTCGCCGTGCCCACCGTGAGGGCGCGCGGCCAACCGGTACGGTCCTGGGCGATGGCCGCTCCTGCGCTGACGAGTGTGGCGCCGGCAACGACGGCTGCGATGGTTTTGACGAATCCTTTCATACCTGTCTCCTGGTCAAGTGGAATGGCCTTGCCGCACGAAGTGTTCGGTCGGCAGGTCAGACATCGCCCGGGCGGGCGAGCGCTGGTCGTGCGCCTCGCTTTGCTGCAAGGTCGCGGTCAGCTTGATGACAGGTTAGGCGCTCGGTCCGCCGCCGCCTATTGTGGATATCGCGTAAGGGCTGCGCGCAGGCCCCACGCCTTCGCAATCTGCGCGTAGGAGTCGAGTCGGGCCTGGTGGTCGAAGATCTGCCCGGCGAGAATCAGTTCGTTGGCGCCGGTGCGTTCGACCAGGCGTGCGAGCGTATCGCGTACGCTGGCGGGGGAGCCGACTGCGGTGCACGCCAGGGATTGGTCGGCAAAGGCAAGTTCGGCGGTCGACCACTCGCATTCGTTGAAGGCGTCCGGGGGCGGCAAGGGGCCGCGCAGGCCGCGCGCCATGGCGGCGAAGCGCAGCCGCAGCGAACGTAGCAGATGCTGCGCCTGCTCGTCGGTGTCGGCGGCGATGGCATTGGCAGCGACGATGACGTAGGGCGCTGCCAGCGCCTCCGAGGGCTGGAAGCGGTTGCGATAGAGCTCGACTGCTTCCATGAGCATGCGCGGGGCAAAGTGCGACGCGAAGCCGAAAGGCAGGCCGAAGTGGGCGGCGAGCTCTGCGCTGTAGAGGCTGGAGCCGAGCAGCCAGATCGGGACGTCGAGGCCAACCCCCGGTACGGCCATCACGGCTTGACCCGGGCGTGGTGGCTGGAAGTAGCTGCGTAATTCGAGCACGTCCTGCGGGAAGCTGTTGTCGCTGTCCATGAGGTTGCGGCGCAGCGCGTGCGCGGTGATCTGGTCGGTGCCGGGCGCACGCCCGAGGCCGAGGTCGATGCGGCCGGGGAACAGGGACTCGAGCGTGCCGAACTGCTCTGCGATGACGAGCGGCGCATGGTTCGGCAGCATGATGCCACCGGCGCCGACGCGGATGCGGGTGGTCGCTGCGGCGACGTGACCGATGACCACCGCAGTTGCGGCGCTCGCGACGCCAGTCATGTTGTGGTGTTCGGCCAGCCAGTAGCGGGTGTAGCCGCAGCTGTCGGCGAGCTGCGCCAGTTCGCGGGTGTTGCGCAGCGCATCGGTCGCGCTGCTGCCGAGCGGGATGGGGGCGAGGTCCAGGATCGACAGCGGAACCGGTGGGGCGCTCGGGTACATGGCGGCTTGCTAGAATCGCGGCCTTCCATTACGCCACAGGCCCGACATGATTACCAGTAAGCCCGATATCGTGATCCTGACTGAAGACCGCTACGCGGTGATTGACGATACGGATTGGTATCAGGGCCAGATCGCGCGTGAGGAAGCCCTGCTCGAGGCTGCCCTGCGCAGGCAGGGTCTGGGCGTGGTGCGGCGCTCGTGGTCGGATCCCGGCATGGACTGGTCGGCGTGTCGGGCGGCGGTGTTCCGCTCGACCTGGGACTATTTCGACCGCTTCGACGCCTTCATGCCCTGGCTGGAGCAGGTGTCGGCCCGGACCCGCTTGATCAACGATGCCGAACTGATCCGCTGGAACGTCGACAAGCGCTACCTGGGCGATCTTGCAGGCCGTGGGATCGATATCGTGCCGACCCGATTCGTGACGCGTGGCGAGGACCTCAGCCTCGCCGAGGTGATGGCGGAGCAGGGTTGGGAGCAAGCCGTGTTCAAGCCGGTGGTGTCGGGCGCGGCACGGCTCACCCATCGTGTCGATCGTAGCGAGGCCGGTGCTCATGAGGGCCTCTTCGCGCGCTGCGTCGCCAACGAGGCGATGATGGTGCAGCGCTTCGAGGACGGCATCCTCGCCGATGGCGAAGTCTCGGTGGTGGTCATCGGCGGCGGCGTCACCCATGCAGTGCGCAAGACTGCACGCGCGGGCGATTTCCGCGTGCAGGACGATCATGGTGGGAGCGTGCATGCACATGAGCCAAGTGCGAGCGAGCGTGCCTTTGCGGAGGCCGTGGTCGCCGCCTGTCCTCAGTTGCCGGCCTACGCACGTGTCGATTTCGTGCGCAGCATCGATGGCGGGTTCCGGTTGATGGAAGTCGAGCTGGTTGAGCCGGAGCTGTTCTTCCGCTTCCACCCGCCCGCAGCCGAGCGCCTGGCGGCACTGATCGGTGAAATTCTGATTTGAATCAAGAAGATTGCTGCGGTGCACTAACACGAATCCCGGTAACGAATGCGTGCTTAGCGGTTAGAATGCGCGCCTTTCAAGCTTCCAGAGGTTTCACCATGATCCGCCGCACGCTGATGTTCGCCGCCCTGGCGCTCGCCACCCAGGCCGCGGTTGCCAAGGACTGGGACACCATCCGCTTCGCCACCGAGGGGGCTTACCCCCCGTTCAACACGGTCGACACCGCGGGCGCGGTACAGGGCTTCGATGTCGACATCGCCAACGCCTTGTGCGAGGAGTTGAAGGCCAGGTGCACCTGGGTCAAGCAGGAGTGGGACGGCATGATCCCGGCGCTGCTCAGCCGCAAGTTCGACGCCATCTCCGCTTCGATGTCGATCACCGAGGAGCGCAAGAAGCGGGTCGACTTCACCGACAAGTACTACGCCACCCCGCTTGGGCTGGTGGCGCGCAAGGACAGTGGGCTGCTGCCGACTCTGGAGTCGCTCAAGGGCAAGCGCATCGGTGTGCAGCGCGGCACGGTGGCGGACAACTTTGCCTCGCGCTTCTGGGCCAGCCAAGGCGTCACCGTGGTGCGCTACGCGCGTCAGGAAGAGGCCTATCTCGATCTCGCTGCGGGCCGCATCGATGCCAGCTGGGTCGATGCACTGATGGCCGACGGAGGCTTCCTTCAGCAGCCTGCGGGGGCGGACTATGCCTTCGGTGGCGGCCTGTACCACGGCAGCAATGAGGCCGAGAAGGGGGTCATCGGCGAGGGTGTCGGTATTGCGCTGCGCAAGCAGGATGCGGTGCTCAAGGACAAGCTCAACCAGGCCCTGGCAGCGATCCGCGCCAACGGCAAGTACGACGAGATCCGCAAGAAGTACTTCGAGTACGACATCTACGGCGATTGACCCAGATCCACGGCGACTGTGCGGGCGCTTGCCCGCGCCCCGCCAGCGGCCGTCTCGGGCCGGGGCTGACAGTCTGACATGGGTGGTCGCAGGGCCACCTTCACTTTCTGGCCGCAGGGCGGCGTCCGTGAGGGCGCTGCGGCGGCACAACCGATGCTTCACGGATACCTTCCTTCCCTGCTGGACGGCGCTTGGGTGACGCTGTGCGTGGCAGTGTTCTCGCTGCTGCTGGCGCTCGCGCTGGGCCTGCTCGGTGCCTCTTCACGGCTGTCGCCGCATGCGCTGCTGCGGCTGCCGGCGACCGTCTATACCACCGTCGTGCGCGGCATTCCCGACCTGGTGATGATGCTGTTGATCTTCTACGGCGGCCAGGTGGCGATCAATGCGATGACCGACGCGCTCGGCCTGGGCTATGTCGACATCAACCCCTTCGTGGCCGGCGTGGTGACGTTGGGCTTCATCTTCGGTGCCTACTTCACCGAGACCTTCCGTGGTGCCTTCATGGCGGTGCCTGCCGGCCAGCTTGAGGCCGGGCGCGCCTACGGCATGAGCCGCTGGCAGATCTTCCACCGCATCCTGTTCCCGCAGATGCTTCGCCATGCGCTGCCGGGGCTGGGCAACAACTGGCAGGTGATGCAGAAGAGCACGGCGCTGGTGTCGATCATCGGCCTGTCCGACATCACCTGGCTGGCCGACCAGGCTGGGCGCACCACCCATGAGCCCTTCCTGTTCTACATGGTGGTGTGCCTGTTCTACCTTGCGATGACGGCGCTCTCCGGGCTGTTGTTCGGCTGGCTTGAGCGGCGCTATTCGGTCGGTGTGCGGAGGGCTGCGGCATGATCGAATGGAGCCTGTTCGTCGACAGCTGGCCCTCGTACGCGGCGGGGCTGTGGGTGACGCTGCAGCTGACCGTGCTGTCGCTGGGCGCAGGCCTGGTGCTGGCGATCCCGCTGGCGGTGGGGCGGGTGTCGCCGCGGCGCTGGGTGGCCCTGCCGGTGTGGGCTTACACTTACTTCTTCCGTGGCACGCCGATGCTGGTGCAGCTGCTGCTGATGTACTACGGCATGGGCCAGTTCGAGTGGGTGCAGGCGCAGTGGGCGGACGGTAGCCACTTCTGGCTCATCTTCCGCGAACCCTACGGCTGCGCGCTGGTGACCTTTGCGCTCAACACCGCGGCCTACACCACCGAGATCCTCGCCGGCGCGCTGCGTGCGACGCCGCACGGGGAGATCGAGGCGGCGCGCGCCTGCGGCATGTCGCGCCCGACCATGCTGCGCCGCATCCTGCTGCCGGGGGCCCTGCGGCGCGCGTTGCCGGCCTACAGCAACGAGGTGATCTTCATGCTGCACGGCACGGCGATCGCCTCCACGGTGACGCTGGTCGACCTGACCGGTGCGGCGCGCAACGCCTACTCCCAATTCTTCGCACCCTTCGAAGCCTTCGTCTTCGCGGGCCTGATCTACCTGTGCATCACCTTTGCGCTGGTCGGCCTGTTTCGTGTCGCCGAGCGGCGCTGGCTTGCGCACCTGCAGCCGCGCAAAGCGGTGCGCAAGGCGGCCTGAAGGGCCCTGAGGGCAAACGGAACTTCATCCATGACACAACTGAGCGTCGAAGACCTTCACAAGCGCTATGGCGACCACGAGGTGCTCAAGGGCGTCTCGCTGGCGGCCGAATCCGGCGACGTGATCAGCATCATCGGCTCGTCCGGTTCGGGCAAGAGCACCTTCCTGCGCTGCATCAACTTCCTCGAGCAGCCCGACGCCGGTCGCATCAGCGTGGCGGGCGAGGAGATCCGCCTGGTACCTGGCAAGGACGGCCATCTGCGCGTGGCCGATGCCCGCCAGTTGCAGCGCTTGCGCACGCGCCTGGCGATGGTCTTCCAGCATTTCAACCTGTGGGCGCACATGACTGTGCTCGAGAACGTGGTCGAGGCTCCCATCCATGTGCTGGGGGTGTCGAGGAAGGAGGCCCACGAGCGCGCCATGGCCTACCTCGACAAGGTGGGAATCAGCCGCTTCAAGGACAGCTATCCGGCGCACCTGTCGGGCGGTCAGCAGCAGCGCGTGGCGATCGCCCGTGCGCTGGCGATGGAGCCGGCGGTGCTTTTGTTCGACGAGCCGACTTCGGCGCTCGACCCCGAACTGGTGGGCGAGGTGCTGAAGGTGATGCGCGGCCTTGCCGAAGAGGGGCGCACCATGGTCGTGGTGACGCACGAGATGGGCTTCGCGCGCGAGGTGTCGAACAAGGTGATGTTCCTGCACCAGGGCTTGGCCGAGGAGAGCGGCGCGCCCGCCGACGTCTTCGGCCAGCCCCGCAGCGAGCGTCTGCGCCAGTTCCTGTCGGGCAACCTCAAGTAGGCAGGCGACGCAGGTAAAGTGCAACGGCGCCGGTCGCCAGCACACAGGCACCCAGCAGCAGTGCGAGGCCGGGCCAGTGACCGGCGCCCCAGGCCGTGCCGGCGACAGTGCCGATGACGCTGGCGCCGAGGTAGTAGCTCGACAGGTAGAGTGCTGAACCGAGCGCCCGCCGCTCGCCTGCACGCTTGCCCACCCAGCCGCTGGCGAGCGCGTGGGCGGCGAAGAATCCGAAGGTGAATACGCCCACGCCGGTGATGATCAGTGCCAGTGGTTGGGCGAGCGTCAGCGCCAGGCCCAGGCCCATCACCACCACCATGATCCACAACACCTTGTGCCGGCCGTGACGGTCCGCCAGGCGGGCGCTCAGCGTCGACGCCCAGGTGCCGACCAGATAAAGCAGGAAGATCGCGCCGATGGCGGTCTGGCCCAGCAGGTAGGGCGCTTCGAGCAGCCGGAAGCCGAGGAAGTTGTAGAGCCCGACGAAGGCGCCCATGGCCAGGAAGGCCACCAGGAAAAGCGCCGGCAGGCCCGGGTCGCGATAGATGGCGAGCGCGTCGCGCAGGATGCGTGCAGGTGTTGCTGCGCGTGGCTGGAAGTGGTGCGAGGGCGGCAGGCGACGCCAGAACAGGACCGCAGAGGCGAGGCCAAGCACGCCGATAACGGCCAGCGCCACCCGCCAGGAGCTCCAGTCGGTGATCAGCGCTGCAATGAAGCGTCCGCTCATGCCGCCCAGCGCATTGCCGGCGATGTAAAGGCCCATCGCCCGCGCCTGCGCGTTGGGGGCGATCTCTTCACCGATGTAGGCCATGGCTGCTGCCGGCAAGCCAGCGATGACAGCGCCGAGCAGGGCGCGCAGCACCAGTAGCGAGCCGAAGTCGGGGGCGATCGCCGTCGCGCAGGCCAGGACCGCCGCGATTCCGAGCGCGACCATCATGACCTGCCGGCGGCCGATGCGGTCGGCGAGCACGCTGCCCGGGATCAGCATCAGGGCCAGCCCGGCCGCAGCGGCAGACACCGTGAGACTGGCGCTGGCTGCACCGATGCCGAATTCGTCCGCCAGCAGGGGGAGCAAGGGCTGGGGGCCGTACACCATGGCGAAGGTGGCAAAGCCGCCGACGAACATGGCCAAGTTGGCGCGCCGATAGCCTGGCGTGCCGGCTTCAAGGGGCGCGGGCAATGTGGATGCCGGGATGGCGGCGCCGGCGGTCGGAGCGGGCAATGGCATGGCGCTTGGAGGTGGCATGTGCAGGCAGGCGGGGAGGGTGGTGAACTGCCTGATGATCTTAGGTTGCCGTCGGACTCTTGGTCCAATATATTTGAAAGGCTTCATTCATATATGGATCAGATCAATGGAGCTGAGGCACCTGCGCTACTTCCTTGCCGTGGCGGATGAACTCAACTTCACCCGCGCCGCGGCACGCCTGCATATCGGCCAACCGCCGTTGTCGATGCAGATCCGCGATCTCGAGGACGAGTTGGGCGTGCGCTTGTTCGAGCGCAATGCTCGCCGCGTGGCGTTGACGCCGGCTGGCAAGTGCCTGCAGGAGCACGCAGAGCGGATCATGGCGGGTGTGCAGGAGGCGGTGGCGCAGACCCAGCGCGTGGCGCGCGGTGAGGCCGGTGAGCTGCGGGTGGGGTTTACTTCGTCGCTGCCCTTCACCGATCTGCTGCCCGATGCGCTGCATGCCTACCGCAAGCGCTATCCCGCGGTACGGCTTCAGCTACGCGAGATGTTCACGCCCGACCAGTTTGGTGCGCTCGGCCGTGACGAGCTCGACGTCGGTTTCGTACGCCTGCAGGGGACTCGTGCGCCGGAGGGGATCCGGATACGGGAGATCGCGCGCAATCCGCTGCGCGTGGTGGTCAATGTTGCGCACAGGCTCGCCAGCGCCGGCTCGGTGTCGTTTGCAGACCTGCACGACGAGGACTTCATCGCCTTCCCGGCCGACGTTGGTACCGATCTGCCCGCCGTGCTGCGTGGCCTGTGCCGCCAGGCCGGCTTCGAGCCGCGCATCGTGCAGGTCGCACGCGAGGCGACGACGCAGATCGGCCTGGTCGCCGCCGGCTTGGGTATTGCCGTTCTGCCTGCGCCGCTCGAAACGGTGCGCATGCCACGTGTACGCTACCTCGCGCTGACCGATCCGGAGGCGGAGTTCAGGCTTGCAGTGGCCACGGCCGAGTCGGCGCAGGGGGCTTTGCTGGCGGGCTTTCTTGCGGTCGTGGATGAGCTTTCGGGCGCAGATGGTCAGGCACCGAAGAAGCGCTGACGGACCTCATGCGGCAACTCCACGCCAGTATGGCGGGCACGCTGCAGCAGCTCCCAGTAGTAGCGGTAGGAGGCGCGGTCGTGCAGGCGGCCCTTGTGCTGGATCGGACCCCACGCGGTGTCCTGTGCGGAGACGAGAATCTCGACCGCCTCCTCGACCTCGGTGAAGTCGGGTTGCATCGCGGCGACGATCGGCAGGATCTGGTTGGGATGGATGCTCCACATGCGCAGGTAGCCAAATTCGCGGCGGGCGCGGTCGGCGTCGTGGCGTATCACCGCCACGTCCCGCAACTCGGTGGTGACGTTGTGCGAGGGTACGACGCCGTTGGCCAGGGCTGCAGCGGCGATGTCGGCCTTGGCACGCACGATGAGCGGGTGCTCGAACTGGCCCGGACTCTTCATCGCACTGCCCGGGATGGCGCCGTGGTGGCCCGAGACGAAGTCCATGAGGCCGAAGTCGAGAGACTCGACGCCTTCGAGTGCGGCGATCTCCCAGGCCTCGCGCAAGGCGCCGTGGGTTTCGATGAGCACGTGCACCGGCAGCGCACGCGCCAGGCTGCAGGCCGCTTCGACGCGGCGCAGTTCGTTGATCTGTGTGGCGGCGTCGGCCACGGAGCGTACCTTGGGGAGGGTGACGAAAGCGAGGCGGTGCCCGGCGCCACCGACCAGGATCTCGAGGTCGCGCTGCCAGTGCGGATGGGTGATGTCATGGATGCGCGCGCCGACCCGGCCGAAGTGGTTCTCGGCGCCATTGACGATCTCCACGACCATGTGGGCGTGTTCGGCTTCGGCGCCGGCGGCGGCGCCGTCCTCGCAGTCGCAGGTGATGTCGAACACCGGGCCGAGTTCCTGTTGTAGCTTCAAGGCCTTGAGCATCAGCTTCTCGGCGCCGGCGTAGTGGTCGACGGCGGGAAGGGCAGGGAAGGGCTTTTCACCGGCAAACAGAACTTGGGCGGGGTGAAGCGACATGTCGGGCTCCTCGGGTGGGTGTGGCTCGTCCGCCACGGTGCGATGCAGCGCACGGCAGGCCCCCATGGGGCCCGGAGAAAAAGAAAAGGCCACGGATTTTACCCCGTGGCCTGTCGCAAGGGCGGCACGCGGCCGCCCGCGCGCAGCTTACTTCAGCATGTCGGCAACGGCCGCGCGCTCGTCCTCGAGTTCCTTGAGGGTGATGGCGATCTTGCCTTGGGAGTACTCGTCGATTTCCAGGCCCTGGATGATCTTGAACTGGCCATCCTTGCACTCGCAGGGGAAGCCGAACACGACGCCTTCGGGAATGCCGTAGGAGCCGTCCGAGGGCACGCCCATGGTGACCCAGTCGCTGGAACCCAGCACCCAGTCGCGCACGTGGTCGATGGCGGCGTTCGCGGCCGAAGCAGCCGACGACAGGCCACGGGCCTCGATGATGGCAGCGCCGCGCTTGCCGACGGTGGGCAGGAACACGTCGTTGTTCCAGGCGTGGTCATTGATCAGCGCCTTGACGCTGTCACCGTTCGACTCGCAGAAGCGGTAGTCGGCGTACATGGAGGGCGAGTGGTTGCCCCACACCACCATCTTCTTGAGCGACGACACTTCACGGCCGGACTTGGCGGCGAGCTGCGACAGCGCGCGGTTGTGGTCCAGGCGCAGCATGCCGTGGTAGTTGTTCGGGTTGGTGCGGCCGACCTTGATGGCGGCGGCGCGAGCGATGTAGGCGTTGGTGTTGCAGGGGTTGCCCACGACCAGCACGCGAACGTCTTCCTTGGCGTTTTCAGCGATGGCCTTGCCCTGGACGGTAAAGATGGCACCGTTGGCGGTCAGCAGGTCGGCGCGCTCCATGCCGGGACCACGCGGACGGGCGCCGACGAGCAGGCAGACGTCAGCATCCTTGAAGGCGACGTTCGGGTCGTCGGTGGCGATCATGCCGGCCAGCAGCGGGAAGGCGCAGTCTTCCAGCTCCATCATGACGCCCTTGACTGCCTTCTGTGCCTGGGGCAGGTCGAGCAGTTGCAGGATGACGGGCTGGTCCTTGCCCAGCATCTCGCCGCTGGCGATGCGGAACAGCAGGCTGTAGCCGATCTGGCCGGCGGCGCCGGTGACAGCGACGCGCATGGGGGCTTTGCTCATGTGGATACTCCCTCAAGTAAGACGGTCTAGGTTGTCCTGGATTGCTGCCCGGCGCCTGCAGTGCGCATGCTGACCACAAGCGTCCGCACCCCGAATGACAGGGGTCGAAACGAGCGCGGGGATACTAATGCGAACGGGCTGTGCTGTCAAATGTCGTTTTATATCTTATATAAGACATAAGACATGCTATGGACTGCATTTTAATTTTGTGATCAAATGCGCGCATGTCACATGAGGCGCCCACCTTCAGTCCGCTTTACCGTCAGATCAAGGCCCTGATTCTACAGGCTCTTGAGGCAGGCGAGTGGCGTCCTGGTCAGGCCATTCCAAGCGAGCAGGAGCTTGCCGCCCGGTTCAGTGTGTCGCAGGGTACCGTGCGCAAGGCGATCGATGAGATGGCGGCGGACAACCTGCTGGTGCGCAAACAGGGCAAGGGTACCTATGTCGCATCGCACAACGATCCGCGCGCGCTGTTCAGGTTCTTGCGCCTCGTGCCGAATGACGGCGATCTCTCTCCGCCGCAGAGTGTGCCGCTTGATTGCTGGCGCGCGAAGGCAGGGCAGGAGGCCTCGCGCATGCTCGGCATCGAGCCCGGTGCGCCGATCATCATCGTGCGCCGTTTGCTCAAGTTCGCGACCCGGCCTGTCGTCATCGACGAAATCTATCTCCCCGGCGAGGTTTTTCAAGGGCTGACGGCCGAGGTGCTGCAGGGATGGAACAGTTCGCTGTACAGCCTGTTCGAGACTCGTTTCGGTTTGCGCATGATTCGCGCCCAGGAGCGCATTCGAGCCGTTGCGGCTGACCGCGGGGCGAGCGAGGCGCTCAAGGTGGCCGAAGGGACGCCGCTGCTTTCGGTAGAGCGTGTCACCTACACCTATGGCGACAAGCCGGTCGAATGGCGGCGTGGTTTGTATTCGACGGCCGACCATTATTATCTGAATGAACTGAATTGAACGCGCCGGACATGAAATGTCGGCGTCGGGCAGGGCTATAATTATGTGTTTTTTCGGAGTCAGCGACGGCCGTCGTCGCACATGCAGAGGGGAGTCTTCATGTCAGAAGTGACAGTGCGCAAACCGAGGCCGAAGCATCTGGCCTTGAATCAGATCCGGCTGCCATTGCCGGGAATCGTCTCGATCCTTCACCGGGTCAGTGGTGCAGGCTTGTTCCTGCTGTTGCCCTTCCTGCTTTATCTGCTCGATCGCAGCCTGGGTTCCGCGCAGACCTTCGAGACCTTTAGTGCTGTGGTTGGCAATCCGCTCGTCAAGTTGCTGCTGCTCGGTCTGCTGTGGGCCTATCTGCATCACTTTTGCGCCGGCATCCGCTTCCTGCTGCTCGACATGCACAAGGGAACCGAGCTTGCCGCGGCGCGCAAGTCCTCGCAGATCGTTCTTGCAGTCAGCATTGCGCTGACCCTCATCATCGGGGTGAAACTATGGTGAAACGTCAACCCGTCGGCGCGCATTACGGTCTGAAGGACTGGATCGCGCAGCGCGCAACTGCCGTGTTCATGGCGATCTACACGGTCATCTTCGCCGTCTGTGCGCTGGCCCTTCCCGAGCTCAGCTATGAGGCGTGGTCGGGCCTGTTCTCGAACGGTCTGTTCAAGTTCCTCAGCTTCCTGTTCTTCCTGTCGCTCTTCTATCACGCCTGGATCGGCGTGCGTGACATCTGGATGGACTACGTCAAGCCGACCGGTGTGCGCCTGGCGCTGCATCTCGTCACCCTCTTCCTGCTCGTCGGCTACGCCGGCTGGGCTGCCCAGATCCTGTGGAGGCTCTAAGCGTGAACGTCGCTAAGCGTACCTTTGATGCAGTCATCGTCGGCGCGGGTGGCGCCGGCCTGCGTGCGGCCCTGCAGTTGTCCGAAGCCGGCCTCAAGACCGCCGTGTTGACCAAGGTTTTCCCGACTCGCTCGCACACCGTGGCGGCGCAGGGTGGAGTGGCAGCCTCGCTCGGCAACTCCACCGAGGACAACTGGCACTGGCACATGTACGACACCGTGAAGGGGTCGGACTGGCTGGGTGACCAGGATGCCATCGAGTTCATGTGCAAGAAGGCCAACGAGGTCGTCATCGAACTCGAGCACTACGGCATGCCCTTCGATCGTACCGACAACGGCAAGATCTACCAGCGTCCGTTCGGTGGCCACTCGATGAACTACGGTCAGGCACCCGTGATGCGCTCCTGTGCAGCGGCCGACCGTACCGGCCACGCCATGCTGCATGCGCTCTATCAGCGCAACGTGCGTGCCAACACCCAGTTCTTCGTCGAGTGGATGGCGCTCGACCTGATTCGCGATGCTGACGGCGACGTGCTCGGTGTCACCGCAATGGAGATGGAAACTGGCGAGGTCTCGATCTTCCACGCCAAAGCCACCGTGTTCGCCACGGGCGGTGCCGGCCGTATCTACTACTCCTCCACCAATGCCTTCATCAACACCGGTGACGGCGTGGGCATGGCGGCGCGCGCCGGTATCCCGCTCGAAGACATGGAGTTCTGGCAGTTCCACCCGACCGGCGTGGCCGGCGCGGGCGTGCTGATCACCGAGGGTGTGCGCGGCGAAGGCGGCATCCTGCGCAACGCTTCGGGCGAGCGCTTCATGGAGCGCTATGCGCCCAACCTGAAGGACCTTGCCTCCCGTGACGTGGTGTCACGCGCGATGACGACCGAGATCAACGAGGGCCGTGGTTGCGGCCCCGACAAGGATCACGTGCTCCTCGACATCACGCACCTGTCGCCCGATACCATCATGAAGCGCCTGCCTGGCATCCGCGAGATTGCGATCCAGTTCGCCGGCGTGGATCCGATCAAGGCGCCGATCCCGGTCGTGCCGACCTGCCACTACCAGATGGGCGGCATCCCGACCAACTACAAGGGTCAGGTCGTGGTGCCCAAGGACGGCAACCCGAACAGCCCGGTGGCCGGCTTCTACGCTGCAGGCGAGTGCGCCTGCGCCTCGGTGCACGGCGCCAACCGCCTCGGTACCAACTCGCTGCTCGACCTGCTCGTTTTCGGCAAGTCGGCGGGCGAGACCGTGGTCGAGGACTTCCAGTCGGGTCAGCTCAAGCTCAAGCCGCTGCCGGCCGACGCGGCCGACGTGTCGCTGGCACGACTGGCTCGACTCGACGGCCAGACCAAGGGCGAGAGCGTGTTCGACGTGGGCCTGGAAATGCGTCGCACCATGCAGAAGCATGCCGGCGTTTTCCGTTTCGACGCCTTGCTCAAGGAAGGTGTGCAGAAGATCGGCGAGGTTGCAGAGCGTGCCAAGCGTACCGAGATCTCGGACAAGTCCAAGGTCTGGAACGTGGCGCGCATGGAGGCGCTCGAGCTCGACAACCTCATCGAGGTCGCCCGTGCCACCATGGTTTCGGCCGAGGCTCGCAAGGAGTCGCGCGGTGCCCACGTGCGCGATGATGCGCCCGATACGCCGGAGAATCCGAACGGCCGTGACGATGCCAACTGGCTCAAGCACACCCTGTGGTACAGCGAAGGCAACCGTCTTGACTACAAGCCGGTCAACCTGAAGCCGCTGTCCGACGACGTCGAGCCGATCGCGCTCGCCAAGCGCACTTACTGAGCGCCCGGGAGAAATACTCATGACCAAGCGTACCGTTCATTTCAAGATCTACCGCTACGACCCGGACAAGGACGAGAAGCCCTACATGCAGGACATCTCGGTCGAGCTCGAGCCGTCCGACAAGAAGCTGCTGGATGCGCTCGTGCGCCTGCGGGCCAAGGACGATTCGATGTCCTTCCGCCGTTCCTGCCGTGAAGGTGTGTGCGGCTCGGACGCTATGAACATCAACGGCAAGAACGGTCTGGCTTGCCTGACCGACATCGACAGCCTGGAGCAGCCGGTCACGCTGCGCCCGCTGCCGGGACTGCCGGTCATCCGCGACCTGATCGTGGACATGACGCAGTTCTTCAAGCAGTACCACTCGATCAAGCCCTACCTCGTCAACAACGATCCCGCACCCGAGCGCGAGCGCCTGCAGACGCCGGAGGACCGCGAGGAGCTCAACGGTCTGTACGAGTGCATCCTGTGCGCATGCTGCTCGACGTCCTGCCCGTCGTTCTGGTGGAATCCCGACAAGTTCGTCGGTCCGGCCGGCCTGCTTGCGGCCTACCGTTTCCTGGCCGACACCCGCGACCAGGATACCAATGCACGCCTCGACAACCTCGAGGATCCGTACCGCCTGTTCCGCTGCCACTCGATCATGAACTGCGTCGATGTCTGTCCGAAGGGTCTCAATCCGACCCGCGCGATTGGCAAGATCAAGGACATGATGGTCCGGCGTGCGGTATAAATACGGATTGACGCCATGAGCATCAACAGGGGGCGCGTGCGCTGGCAGTGTCGGCGGGCTCTTCTCGAACTCGACCTTGTGTTCACGCGCTTCCTGGAGCGGGATTTCGATCGTCTCACCGACGATCAGGTTGCGGATCTGGAGGAACTGCTGCGCTGTGACGACTACGACATCTGGGCGATGGTCAATGGCAGCAAGGCATGTGAAGTGGACCGCTGGAAGGAGATGATCGGCCTGCTGCGCCAGCGCTGAGGCGGCAGGTACGGTCACGATACGACAAGCAGTTAAACCGGCAAGTAGAAGGGACGATCTATGAGCACTGAACGCACTGCAACGCTAACCGTCGATGGCAAGACCGTCGAATTCCCGGTGATGACCGGTACCCATGGTCAGGATGTGATCGACATCCGCACCCTGGGCGGCAAGACCGGCCTGTTTACCTACGACTCGGGTTTTCTGTCGACTGCAAGCTGCAAGTCGAAGATCACCTTCATCGACGGCGACAAGGGTGAACTGCTGTATCGCGGCTACCCGATCGAGCAACTCGCCGAGAAGTGCAACTTCCTGGAAGTTGCCTACCTGCTCAAGAACGGCGAATTGCCGAACGCGCAGCAGCGCACGGAGTTCGAGGGTGTCATCAAGAACCACACCATGGTTCATGATCAGCTGACCCGCTTCTACAACGGTTTCCGCCGTGACGCGCATCCGATGGCGATCATGGTTGGTGTTGTCGGTGCACTGTCGGCCTTCTACCACGATGCGATGGACTTCTCCGACGAAGCGCATCGCAACGTGTCGATCAATCGTCTGATCGCCAAGCTGCCGACCATCGTGGCGATGGCCTACAAGTACAACACGGGCCAGCCGTTCATGTATCCGCGCAACGATCTTGGCTACACCGCCAACTTCATGCACATGATGTTCGGTACGCCGTGCGAGAAGTACGAGCCGAACCCGGTGCTGGTGCGCGCGCTCGACGTGATCTTCACGCTGCACGCCGACCACGAGCAGAACGCATCGACCTCGACGGTCCGCCTCGCCGGCTCGTCGGGTGCCAACCCGTTTGCCTGCATCTCGGCAGGTATCGCCTGCCTTTGGGGCCCGGCGCATGGCGGTGCGAACGAAGCCTGCCTGAACATGCTGGAAGAGATCGGCGACGTGTCGCGCGTCGGCGAGTACATCAAGCGCGCCAAGGACAAGAACGACAGCTTCAAGCTGATGGGTTTCGGTCACCGCGTGTACAAGAACTTCGATCCGCGTGCCAAGCTGATGGGCAAGGTGTGCGCCGACGTGCTTGGCGAGCTGGGTCTCGAGAACGATCGCCTGTTCAAGCTTGCGAAGGAACTCGAGCGCATTGCGCTGGAAGACGAGTACTTCGTGGAGAAGAAACTCTACCCGAACGTCGACTTCTACTCGGGCATCGTGCAGAAGGCGCTGGGTATCCCGACCTCCATGTTCACCTGCATCTTCGCGCTGGCGCGTACGGTGGGCTGGATCACCCAGTGGGAAGAGATGATTACCGATCCCGAGTACAAGATCGGTCGTCCGCGTCAGCTCTACATCGGAGCTGCGCGTCGCGACGTTCCGTCGCTCGAACAGCGTCCGTAAGAGACGATGGAGAGAGGGAGGAGGCTTCGCCAACTCTGATGATTGCGGGGTGGCTGCGCGTGCGCGGTCATCCCGTTTTTCCTTCAGGGACGAAGGTGCAGCTTTCCAAGCATTGCAGCAAGAAGAAAGCACGACAACAGAACACGACAGGTGGCCTTCACCATGATGAAGCAACTCGAACAGACCTCGCATTTGTTCGGCTCGAACGCGCCGTTCATTGAAGAGCAATACGAAAACTACCTCGCCGATCCGGCTTCGGTTTCCGAAGAGTGGCGCGAATACTTTGACAAGCTGCAGAGCCAGGCCGGCGCTGCGCAGCGCGACGTGGCCCATGGGCCGGTGATCGCTGCGTTCGAGCAGATGGCCAAGCGTGGCCCGGTGCGTACCGTGGTCACCGGTGGCGGTGAGGACAAGCAGCAGGTTTCGGTCCTGCAGCTCATCAACGCCTACCGTTTCCTCGGCAACCGCTGGGCCAATCTCGATCCGCTCAAGCGCGTTGAACGGCCGCAGATTGCCGAGCTCGAGCCCTCGTACTACGGCTTCACAGAGGCCGACCTGTCGAAGAGCTTCAATGTCGGCTCCTTCCACGGGTTCTCGACCGAACACGCCAGCCTGCGCGAGATCCTCGAGGCGCTGCGTCAGACCTATTGCGGGTCTATCGGTGCCGAGTACATGTACATGACCGACATCGCGCAGAAGCGCTGGATCCAGAGTCGACTGGAGAGCGTGCGCGGGACGCCGAAGTTCTCGCTCGAGATGAAGAAGCGCATTCTCGAGCGCACCACGGCCGCCGAGACGCTCGAGCGCTACCTGCATACCAAGTATGTGGGTCAGAAGCGTTTCTCGCTCGAAGGTGGCGAGACCGCAATCGTGGCGATGGACGAGATCATTCGAGTGGCGGGCAGCCTGGGTGTGGCCGAGACGGTGATCGGCATGGCACACCGTGGCCGCCTCAACGTGCTCGTCAACACCCTGGGCAAGTCGCCGTCGATGCTGTTCTCGGAGTTCGAGGGCAAGGCGGCAGCCGACCTGACCGCGGGTGACGTCAAGTACCACATGGGCTTCTCGAGCGACGTCATGACCCCGGGCGGTCCGATGCACCTGACCCTGGCGTTCAACCCCTCGCACCTCGAGATCATCAATCCGGTGGTTGCGGGTTCGGTCTACGCGCGCCAGGTTCGCCGCGGCGATGCCGAAAAGCGCGAAGTGCTGCCGGTGCTGATCCACGGTGACGCCGCGGTCGCTGGGCAGGGCGTGAACCAGGAGATGCTGAACTTCTCCCAGACCCGCGGCTACGGCACGGGCGGGACGATGCACATCGTCGTCAACAACCAGATCGGTTTCACCACCTCCGATCCGCGCGACTACCGCTCCTCGCTGTACTGCACCGACATCTTCAAGATGGTCGAAGCACCGATCTTCCATGTGAACGGTGACGATCCCGAGGCGGTGGCCTTCGTGACTGCGCTGGCGATCGAGTTCCGCCAGGAGTTCAAGAAGGACGTCGTCGTCGACATCATCTGCTTCCGCAAGCTCGGCCACAACGAGCAGGACGAGCCGATGGTGACTCAGCCGCTGATGTACCGCAGCATCCAGAAGCACCCCGGCACCCGCAAGCTCTACGCCGACCGCCTGGTTGCCGAGGGCAGCATCTCCGCCGATGAGCCGGAGAGGATGATCGCCGAGTACCGCGAGCATCTCGACCGCGGCGAGCTGCTCTACAACCCGGTGCTGTCCGGGCACAATCGCCAGCATGCAGTGGACTGGACGCCCTACCTCAAGCAGCCCTATACCGACGCCGCCGAGACAGCGATCCCGACGCAGGAGGTCAAGCGCCTGGGTGAGCGCCTGAGCACGGTTCCCGAGGGCTTCGCGCTGCATTCCCGCGTCAAGAAGATCATCGATGATCGAGCCGCAATGGCCCGTGGCGAGCTGCCGCTCGACTGGGGCATGGGCGAGAACCTGGCCTATGCGAGCCTTTTGGCACAGGGCTACGGTGTGCGCATCTCGGGCGAAGACGTGAATCGTGGCACCTTCTTCCACCGCCACGCTGCACTCCACGACCAGAAGCGCGAGCGCTGGGACGAAGGGACCTACAAGCCGCTCGAGCACATCCAGGATGGCCAGGCGCGCTTCCAGTGTTTCGACTCGGTGCTGTCGGAAGAAGCGCTGCTCGCCTTCGAGTATGGCTATTCAACTGCCGAACCCAACGAGCTCGTGGTCTGGGAGGCCCAGTTCGGCGACTTCGTCAACGGCGCCCAGGTGGTGATCGACCAGTTCATCAGCTCCGGTGAGGCCAAATGGGGTCGCCTGTCGGGCCTGGTGATGATGCTGCCGCACGGCTACGAAGGCCAGGGGCCGGAGCACTCGTCGGCGCGTCCCGAGCGTTTCATGAACATGGCGGCTGAGAACAACTGGCAGATCTGCGTGCCGACCACGCCCGCGCAGATCTTCCACCTGCTGCGGCGGCAGATGGTGCGCCGCCTGCGCAAGCCGCTGATCATCATCACGCCGAAGTCGCTGCTGCGCCACAAGGAGGCGATCTCGTCGATCGAGGAACTGGCCAACGGCCGCTTCCAGACCGTGATCCCGGAGATCGAGCAGCTCGACCCGAAGAAGGTCAAGCGTGTGGTGCTGTGCCAGGGCAAGATCTACTACGAGCTGCTGGCGCATCGCCGTGAGAACAAGATCACCGACACGGCACTGGTGCGTGTTGAACAGCTCTATCCCTTCCCCGAAAGCGATTTCGCCAAGGCGATCGAGCAGTTCCCGAACGCCAAGGAAGTCGTCTGGTGCCAGGAAGAGCCGCGCAACCAGGGGGCGTGGTACTGGCTGGCCTCGCGTCAGCATCTGGTCAATGTGCTCGGTACCAAGCGCAAGCTGCTGCTCGTCAGCCGTCCGGCAGCGGCGTCGCCCGCGGTTGGTTACTATGCCAAGCACAACCAGCAGCAGAAGGCGGTGATCGAGCACGCATTCGGCCCGATCCAGGAAACCACACCGCAGTCCCCGCACTGATAGAACAACCAGGGAGATTAATCCATGCTGATCGAAGTCAAAGTACCGCAGCTGTCCGAGTCCGTTTCGGAGGCCACCCTCGTTTCCTGGCACAAGAAGGAAGGCGATGCCGTCTCGCGCGACGAGAACCTCATCGACATCGAGACCGACAAGGTCGTGCTCGAGACGCCGGCACCGGCCGATGGCGTGCTCGTCAAGCTCATCAAGCAAAACGGCGACACCGTGACCTCGGGCGAGCTGATCGCCCAGATCGACACCGAAGCCAAGGCTGCGGGCGCCGCTGCGCCGGTTGCCGCGCCGGTGCAGGCGGTGACGCCGCCGCCGGCCGCTCCCGCCGCCTCGGCCGCGGGTGCTGCAAGCCCGGCCGCGCGCAAGATCCTCGATGAGAAGGGCATCGCCGCCGGCGACGTCGCGGGCTCCGGCCGTGGCGGTCGCGTCACCAAGGAAGACGCCGTCGCCGCCCAGCCCAAGGCTGCCGCTGCTGCTGCCCCGGCGGTGATCGCCGCCGTCGGTGATCGCCCCGAAGAGCGTGTGCCGATGACGCGCCTGCGCGCCCGCATCGCCGAGCGCCTGATCCAGTCGAAGAACGAAAACGCCATCCTGACCACGTTCAACGAGGTCAACATGGCGCCGGTGATGGCGCTGCGCAAGCAATATGGCGACAAGTTCGAGAAGGCCCATGGCGTACGCCTGGGCTTCATGGGCTTCTTCGTCAAGGCGGCGGTGGCCGCGCTGAAGAAGTTCCCGATCCTGAACGCCTCGGTCGATGGCAACGACATCGTCTACCACGGCTATATCGACATCGGCATCGCGGTCGGTTCGCCGCGCGGCCTGGTGGTGCCGATCCTGCGCAACGCCGAGTCCATGTCGATCGCCGAGATCGAGCTCAAGATCGCCGAGTTCGGCCAGAAGGCCAAGGACGGCAAGCTGTCGCTCGACGACCTGTCGGGTGGCACCTTCTCGATCTCCAACGGCGGCGTTTTCGGCTCGATGATGTCGACCCCGATCATCAACCCGCCGCAGTCGGCCATCCTCGGCATCCATGCCACCAAGGATCGCGCTGTGGTCGAGAACGGCCAGATCGTCGTGCGTCCGATCAACTACCTGGCGATGTCCTACGACCACCGTATCATCGACGGTCGTGAGGCCGTGCTTGGTCTGGTGACGATGAAGGAAGCGCTGGAAGATCCGGCTCGCCTGATCCTCGACGTCTGATCACAACGCACAGGGGCGCGTCACGCCGCCAGGCTGCTTGCCTGTGCGGCGGGGCAGCGCCCCGTTTTCCTGAAGGGAGAGATGAATGTCCAAAGAATTCGACGTCCTCGTCATCGGCGGCGGTCCCGGCGGCTATGTGGCGGCCATTCGCGCTGCACAGCTCGGTTTCAAGACCGCGTGCTGCGAGTCCAACCCCTATGCCGATCCCAAGGGCGAGCCGCGCCTGGGCGGTACCTGCCTGAACGTGGGTTGCATCCCGTCCAAGGCGCTGCTGCACACCTCGCACCTGTTCGAGGAAGCGGGTCACAGCTTCGAGAGCCAGGGCATCAGCGTCGGCACGCCGAAGATTGACGTCGCCAAGATGATCGCGCGCAAGAGCGGCATCGTCGACCAGCTCACCGGCGGCATCAAGGGTCTGTTCAAGAAGAACAAGGTCACGCTGCTGAACGGTCACGGTGCTTTCGTCGGCAAGGGTGACGCCGGTTGGCACGTCAAGGTCGGCGAAGAGCTCGTCGTCGCCAAGCAGGTCATCGTCGCCACCGGTTCGGCGCCGCGCCACCTGCCCGGCATTCCGGTCGACAACAAGATCGTCTGCGACAACGTTGGCGCCCTCGACATCGACGCGGTGCCCAAGAAGCTCGCGGTGATCGGTGCCGGTGTGATCGGACTCGAAATGGGTTCGGTGTGGCGCCGCGTGGGCGCGGATGTCACCGTGCTCGAAGCCATGCCCGACTTCCTTGCCGCTGCCGATCAGGATGTGGCTAAGGATGCACTCAAGGTCTTCACCAAGCAAGGCCTCAAGATCAACCTCGGTGTTCAGATCGGCGAGGTGAAGGTCGGCAAGAAGGGCGTCACGATCGCCTACAAGGACAAGGACGGTGCAGAGCAGAAGCTCGAAGCCGACCGCCTGATCGTGTCGGTTGGCCGCGTCCCCAATACTGCCGGCCTCAACCCGGAAGCCGTCGGCCTCAAGATCACCGAGCGCGGCATGATCGAGGTCGATGACCACTGCCGGACGAATCTGCCCGGCGTGTGGGCGGTTGGTGATGTGGTGCGCGGTCCGATGCTGGCACACAAGGCAATGGAAGAGGCCGTGATGGTCGCCGAGCTGATGGCAGGCCAGGCGGGTCACTGCAACTTCGACACCGTGCCCTGGGTCATCTACACCAGCCCTGAGATTGCCTGGGTCGGCAAGACCGAACAGCAGCTCAAGGCCGCTGGCGTGGCCTACAAGGTCGGCAAGATTCCCTTCCTGGCCAATGGTCGCGCGCTCGGCATGGGCGATCCCACCGGCTTCGTCAAGATGCTGGCCGATGCCAACACCGATCGTATCCTCGGCGTGCACATCATCGGCGCCAACGCGTCGGAGCTGATCTCCGAGGCCGTGGTAGCGATGGAGTTCGCCGGTTGCTCGGAAGACCTGGCGCGTATCTGCCATGCCCACCCGACACTGTCCGAGGTGGTGCACGAGGCTGCGCTGGCCTGCGACAAGCGGCCGCTGCACTTCTAAGCCGCGCCTGCGGTAACGGGGGGTGGGTGCGAGTCCTGCTCGCGCCCACCCCTTCTTGCGTTAACCTGCTGCCCCCAGCACAGCTGAACATCGACCCAAAATGCCTCATCGCATCCTGAACGTTCCCCAGCACGGGATGATCGACGCCTATGAAGCCCAGCTGAAGGCGCGTGGATTCCAGTCCGACCCGGCCCAGCGTGCTGCCGCCCAGCGCCTGCAAGGACTGTACACCGAACTCGTCGGCTTCAAGGCTGCCCGCCAGGGCAGCAGGATCAAGCAGTTCTTCAATAAGCCCCAGATGCCTCGCAGCGTGTACTTCTGGGGTGGTGTCGGGCGTGGCAAGAGCTTTCTGATGGACTGCTTTTTCGATGCCGTGCCCTACAAGCGCAAGCGCCGGGTGCACTTCCATGCCTTCATGCAGGAAGTGCAGAACGACCTCAAGAATCACAATCACGAGCCCGACCCGCTGCAGAAGGTAGCGGACCGCATCGCGGGCGCAACCCGGCTGCTGTGCTTCGACGAGTTCCACGTATCGGATATCGCCGACGCGATGATCCTCGGTCGCCTGCTTGACGCCCTGTTTGCGCGCGGTGTCATCTTCGTCATGACCTCGAACTATCCGCCGGATGGCTTGTATCCCAACGGACTGATGCGCATCAATTTCCTGCCCACGATCGAGATGATCAAGCGCCGCTTCGATGTGGTCGAGGTCGACGACGGCACGGACTACCGCTTGCGCACGCTCGAGAAAATGGAGATCTACCTCGTGCCGCACGACGCTGCGGCAGAGGCCAAGATGGGAGAGGACTTCCGCCGTCTCGCGGCCAGCCCGGGCGAGGGCGGCGACATCGAGATCCTCGGACGCAGCTTAGCGGTCGTACGCCAGGCGCCAGGCGTGATCTGGTTTGATTTTGCGACCTTGTGCGGCGGACCAAGGTCGCAGAACGACTACCTCGAAATTGCGCGCGAGCACCACACGCTGATCCTGTCCGCCGTACCGAAGATGCTCGTCGGCAATGCGTCCGAGGCGCGCCGCTTCACCTGGCTCATCGATGTGCTCTACGACCACCGCGTCAAGCTCATCATGAGCGCAGAGGTCGAGGCTTACGAGCTTTACACCGAAGGCCACAATGCACACGAGTTCGTACGCACCGTGAGCCGGCTCATGGAAATGCGCACCCGCGACTACCTGGCCGAAGCGCACCGCACTGAATGACAGCCCGTCGCGCCGGGACCACGTAGGAACGGTGCAGGCCGCGCGCTTTTCGGTCGTTGGCAGACGAGGCCGCCTTCAACCCCTCGCGGCTTGCGCCGCTCCCACGGCAGCCCCCAGTTGCGGCGGGGCCACGCAGGAGCGGCGCAAGCCGCGAGCTTTTCCGCCGGTCAGAGACCGATCACGCCGCCGTCGTTGCGGGTGATGATCACCGTGGCGCAGCGCGGACGCGGGCCCGACGGGTCGACCGTCGTGTAAGGCTGCGGACGATCGGGCCAGTTGCTGGTGAAGTTGCCCGGCGTCGAGCGGTCCCCGGGGTGCTGGTTGTTCACGAACATGGTCTTCCCATCAGGTGTCGTGATGACGCCAGTCACCTCTTGCTCCCTCGGCCCGACATAGAAGCGGCGGATCTCGCCCGTTGCCGGTTCGGCGGCCAGCATCTGGTTCTCACCGAATGGGCCCGAACCCTGCTGCGAGCCGCTCATGTCGGTCTGGATCCACAGGATACCGTTCGGGTCGATCCAAAGGCCGTCCGGGCTGGCATGGATGGCATCCTCGCCCAGCGGCTGAGTGGCGTCGCCGAGTTTGCCGCTGTCGGTCAGCGTGCCGGAAAGCACGAAGATATCCCACTCGAAGCTCAGTGCCGCAGCGTCGTTGCCGGTTTCGCGCCAGCGCACGATATGGCCATAGGGGTTGGGCGCACGCGGGTTGGCCGCGTCGGCAACGGTACGGCTGCTGTTGTTGGTGAGCGTGAAGTACACCTCGCCGGTATGCGGGTGCACCGCGCCCCATTCCGGCCGGTCCATCGGTGTCGCGTCAACCGTGGCCGCGGCGAGGCGGGTGTTCAGCAGCACATCGCCCTGGTCGCTGAAGCTGACGCCCTTGGCCAGGCAGGCAGCCAGGAAGTCGGCGTTGTTGAAGTCGAGCGCGAGCCAGCGACCGCTGCCGTCGGCATCGAAGCGGGCCACGTAGAGCGTGCCGTCGTCCAGCATGCTGCCGTTGGCGGTGGCAGCCGAGTAGTTGGCGCGGGTCACGAACTTGTAGATGTACTCGTTCTGCGAGTCATCGCCCATGTAGAAGACGACGGGGCGGCCTTCGACCACCGGCGCATACACACAGCCCTCGTGCGCGAAGCGGCCGAGCGCGGTGCGCTTGATCGGGGTCGAGTCAGGGTCGAAGGGGTCGATCTCGACCACCCAGCCGAAGCCGTTGACCTCGTTGCGATAGTCCTCGCTGGCGGACGCGGCCTTGACGCTGACGTCGAAGCGCTCGTACTCGTCACCGGCCACGGTCTCCCAGCGGTAACGGCCGCTCGAGGTGGCAACGCCGTATCGGCTGTGTTCGCGCGGACGGCCGGTCTTGTTGACGAAGTAACCGGCCCAGTTCTCCTCGCAGGTGAGGTAGGTGTTCCAGGGCGTGTAGCCGTGGGCGCAGTTGTTGAGCGTGCCGCGCGTGCGGGTGCCATCCGGACTGTACTTGGTGCGCACCTTCTCGTGGCCGCGCACCGGACCACGGATGGCCATCGGGGTGGCGCCGGTGATGCGGCGGTTATAGGCACCGCGTACGATTTCCCACTGGCCATGGGCGGTACTGCGAATCTCCACCACCGCGACGCCGTGGGCGGCGATCTCCTTGCGGACCTCGTCGGGCACGGTGCGGATGCCGCCCACCGTCGTCGCGCCATTGGCATGCAGCACGGGCTGCACGATGTACTCGTGGTTCATCACCAGCAGGCCATGAGTCGAACTGCCGCCGATCGGGAAGAAGTGCATGCCGTCATGGCACATCCCCATCTGCTGTTCCTGCTCGGCGCCGGTGTTGGTGCCGTCGGGCTTGTACTCGGGGTAGGTGCCGCAGATCGGCGTGCCGAGCGGCAGGAAGGGCGTGGCCGTGTAGCCGGCGGGCACGGTCGTGGTGTCGGCACGCGTCACCGCGACAGCCTGGAAGCCAAGCTTGGGCTCGCTGAAGCCGGGTGCGGCGGGTGTCTCGACTGCCGGGGTGTCATTGTCGCTGTCCGACACGCAGGCCGTCAGCGTGGTCCCGAACAGGGTGGCGGTGGCCGCAGCCATGCTCCCCTTCATCAATTGCCGGCGCGACATGCGCACGGCAAGGACCTCGTTGAAATGGGGGGAGGGGCAGTCCTCGCGCAGCGGTTCGTCGAGGTAGGCCTTGGTCGGGGAATTGCTCATTGGTGTAAGGCTCCGTGGCCGTGGTTGAGAAACCGACAACTTAGGGGCTTAGCGATACAAAAAAATTATGAATTTCTTGCAGTTTGATTAAAGGCTCCCGTGCCGCCACTGAACTTGTAGCGTGCCGTCGGCCTGAGGCTGCATCACGTCACCGGTCAGGGCGCCGAGTTGCTTGACTAGCTCGGGGTCGCCACCGATACGGATGTCGCCACTGCTGCTGCGTGTGGCGTGCACCACCATGCTGGCGCTTGCCTGCAGCCGGTTGTCGCTTGGGCTGACCACGACGATCGATAAGGTGCGCTCTTCAAGTCCGAGCTGCAGCCCGAAGCGACCGAGCGAGGGCCCTGGCAACACGCTGGTCGCAAGGGCGGACAGCTCCAGTGCCATCGCGCCCCTACACCTCATGCGCCAGTTGCATGTGCCTTCGCCTGCAGGCACTGAGGCACGTGCATGCCAACCGAGGCGGGCGGCAGGATGCGTGAGCGTCCGGATCAGTGGTGCGATATCGACCGGGGGGACCTGCCAGCGCAGTTCCAGGCCGCTCTGGCTGGCTGTGACGTTCAGTACTGGCTGGTCGTCGAACTCGACATCCAGTATCGGCCTCCCATGAATGAGCCCGAATGGGGCGATCTGCCAAGCCACGGTCAGCCAGCGTATATGACCCTGCGGGGTGCTTTCAGCGAGTACGCCCCGGCCTCTCCAGAGCGTTCCCGAGCGCTCGAGCAGGCGGATGTGATGTCCGCTATGGGTAGCCAATGCGGTATCGATGAGCGCTGCCGGGGCCTGGGTGACGATGAAGGCAAGCAGGAGGAATGCCGCTAGCAGCCACTGGCGGGATGTTGGTTGGAGGCTGCTCGTCATCAACGTACGAGCGCTGTGGGGTCGAGACGGATCAGGAAGCGACCGTTGCCGGCATCGAAGTCGAGTTCACTCACGCGCAAGCGGTGCCGGGAATGCAGTTCAGCCAGCCACGGCAGCAAGCGTTCCAGGGAGCTCGAACCGGAAACGATGACTGCTGCCTCCTCGACCCGGATGTCGGTGACGAGGCCGTGCGCCATGGCCGACGCTGCCAGTTCTGCGGGGCCGGCTGGTGATGCGGTGGATGGGCTGCGGCGCAGGTGGGCGAGTTCTGCTGCATCTCGCTCCATCATCTGGACGCTGAGGATGAGGGCGGGAAGCTGGCGGTCGAGCCGCGTGCGTTCGGCGATCATCCAGTCGCCGATCATCCATGCCAGCGCACACGGCACGAAAAGGCTGGCGATGCGCAGCGCCCATCGTTCGCGTGGTGCGAGGTTGGCGAACTGCGTACTCAGGGCGGAGGCGAGGCGTTTCATCATGACGGGGCGTATGGGGGCGTATGGGGCGCGTTCGGAGGGCGGAGAAGCGGGAGACAGTAGCGGTCTCAAGGCTGCGGCTGGAGGTGGATGCGATGGCCCTCCAGCCTGGCGCTCAGACCACGGTGGGCGAGCGGCGCAGTAGCCGGCAGCGGAGACGCGAGCTCCGCCTCGAGCCGCGGCGTGCGGTAGGCCATCTGCAGTGGCAGGGAGCCGTTCGCCTCGATGAGCGCCTGGAGCAGGGCCAACAGGTCGCCCGCGCTGAGCAGGCCGTGATCGCGTCGTGCTTCATCGAGGGCTCGACGCAACTGTAGTTGCGGCGCAATCGCAGGCGTGGCCGGCAAGGCATCGGCGAAGATCGCACGCTCGCGGCCTTCCAGCTCAGCGACCGTGTTGCGGTCGACCGCGATGCCCACCGCAAGCGCGATACCGGCGATGAGGGTGGCGGCGCCGGCTAGAGCGGCCGGCAGGCGCAGGGCGCCCCATATGCCTGTGCCCGCAGATGCTGCGGGGGCGAACGGACCGTGCAGCAGGTTGGCGGCAAGCAGGCTTCGCCCCCACAGCCCATCCAGCGAGCATTGGCTGATCTCCATCGCGCACTGTCGCGACAGCAGTGTCATTTCGGCATCGGTGAGCGGCGTGGCGGTGGTGAAGACGAGTTCGGCCGGCTGCTGTGCCGGTTCGGCCATGGTTGCCAGTGTCAGTGCGCAGGCCAGGGTGTCCCCGCGGGCAGGGGCGGCCGTGGTCGATGGTGTGTGCGGTGGCATGTCGACGGTGATCGCCCCGTCGGGACCCGCGCGCAGGCTGAGGCTGCCCGTTCCGGCATCGATCGCCTGCCAGCACGTGGTGGTCGCAGGCAGGCAGTCGACAAGGGCCACCGCGCGCCCGAGCGGACGGCGAAGGGCTTCGAACTGTGCGCAGATCTGGCGCAGGCGGGCGTGGGCAATCACCACCGCAAGCAGTCGCCGTCCCCCGGGCTGCTCCTCATCGGCGCGTTCGCTCGTGATCGTCACATGCTCATGGTCGATGTCACGCGCCAGACGTGCCTCGAGGGCGTAGCGAATCAGAGGCAGGCGGTCGCGTCGCTTGCTTGGCGGGACGCGGAGGGCGGCGAGCAGGCAGTCCGCGCCGTCGATGAGCGCGACGTGCTCGCCTGCGTTCGGCCAGTGCGACGGTGCGCTGCGGCCATGTTCGACGATGCGGCCGTCGCGGTCCAGCAGCGCCCACTCGCAGTCGGGTTGATCTGGCCAGCGTTCGGGGATGATGAGGGCGAGTCGGGTGTTCATTCGATGCGATACCAGATGATGTCCACGCTGGTCTGGCGACGGTCGAGCAAGGCTTGGAGGCGCGTGATGGCCTCACCGTAGCCGGCGTGGATGTGGGCAATGAAGAAGCGGCTGTGTACGTCGAGCGCGCTGGCTGCGGGCAGGTCGAGGCCCGGTCCCAGCAGCGCAGCGATATCGCCGCGGTTGCGGAACCAGGTGTGCGTGCGTGCAGCGACCATGGTCCGGGCCGCAGACAGGTCGAGCCCATCGATGGTGGCGGCAAGGACTTCGGCGCTCGCCATGTTGGCGTTGATCGGGGCTCGGGCCGGCAAGGTGGCGACATGCGGCGTGAGTTGCGCGATTGCCTCCGGCGTGAAGGCGGGGATCGCGATCAGCTCGCCGACCTCGGTGAGCTCGAAGGCCTGCTTGCCGGACTCGGTGCCGGTGGCCGGCTGCAGGTGCGCTTCGAGCGCGTCCGCGAGCAGTCGCGCGCGCACGGCGTCACCGAGCACGAGCGCGAACAGACGCTCGGCTTGCCCGCGTGCGCTGGCGTGCGCGGGATTGCCCGGATGCAGGGCGTTGAGGTCGAAGCGGCCGGACAGCTCGTTGATGCGGCCGCCAACCGTGCCTGCCTTGGGGTCGCGGTCGATGGGTGTGGGCGGGATCTCGATTGCCCACGGCTCGCCGGCGTGGTCGGCTGCACTGGTGCGGCGGTCGTCTGCAAGGACGTTGCGTGTCCAGTCCACGGCGGCGATCGCGAGTTGCCGCGACTGCGCCTGTTCGAAGCGGCCCTCGTGCACTTCGATGCCGAGGCTCAGATCGGCGAGCGCTGCCGCGGCGAGCACGGCGGCGAGGCCGACGGTCAGCAGGGCGAGCACGATCGCGGCACCGCGCTGGCGTGCGTGGCCTTTAGCGCAGCGCGAACACACGGCGAATCGTTCCCACATCCGACAATTCCATTTCGAAGGCGATTGCAGCCGGTAGACCGGCGTCCTGTGGCTGCTCGGGCGGCCACGCTGCGACCCAGCGGTCACCATGCAGGAACCGCCAGTGCAGCGCGTTCACACGGTCCAGAAGGCGCACGCGGCTGGGTTCCGCGGCTGCATCGGGGCCGTCCCAGATCCACCACTCGAGGCGATCGCCCACGAGCAGCAAGGCGGCGTCCTGCACCGGCCCGCCATCGGCCCCAGGCGAGGCAAAGCGCAGCATCACCTGGGCCGGGCCGGTGCCGACCGCTTCGGGTTGCCGGCTGGGGGGCGGCCTGTGGGCTAGGCGGCCGGTGCCGGGCAACGCCTGTAGCAACTCTTCGTCCACGCGTGCGACGGCGGTCGTGATCGCACGCCAGCGCTCGAGTTCGGCTCCGACATGCTGGCGCGTGGTGATCAGGCTGTCGGTCGCTCGCCAGGTGAGCAGGCCGAGCAGCGCGAAGAGCGCGAGCGCAATCATGAGTTCGATGAGGGTCATGCCGCGCGCGTGGTCAATGCGCAGGCTCATCGCGGCGGCCTCGCGACGTACCCGCTCATGCGTCCGAGCGGGCGTTTGTCGTCAGCCGCGCTCACCTCGACGTCGATACGGCGGAAGAGGTTGTTCGGCGTCGCACTGATGCGTTCGGTCCACACATAGCTGCCGCCCGCCATGTCGACCCGACCCTGGCGTTGGCCGAGTGCGGGCCACTGACGGTGGGCGCGCATCTCCGCCAGCCGGTTCTGCGCCACCCAGCTTGCAACGGCGTGTTCGCGCAGGCCTGCCGCGGCATGGATCGTGCTCCCCAGCGCCCGTGTTGCAGAGAGCAGAGCGATCGCCACGATCGATATCGCCACCAGCATCTCGAGCAAGGTGAAGCCCGCTGCGCGCCTGGCGTTCATCGTCCGGCTCCGGGATGCTCGAGGCGATGGAGCACGCTACCGGCGCGGCTGCCGTCCAGGACGTGCAGTACCCCTTCGTGCGCGAGCGCCAGCCGGTACTGTGGCGGTCTCGTACCAAACTCGATGCGGCGGTGAGCCGGCGAGGCGGTGGTGCCGGCCTGTCGGCTGCTCGTGGCCAGACTGTGCCAGGCCAAGCCTGCTGGCAGGCGCCTGGGCTGCAGGGCAGGATCCGCATCGATGCGCTGCCATTGGCCGTGCCGATCCAGGCTGGTGAAGCGGTAGCCGTCGGCCTGGAACTCGATTGCCAGGCGCTGGCCGCGGATGCTGGCACGGTAGGCGGCGGTCTCTAGCGCCTTGCGCAGCTGCTCTACGGCCACAGCCGGGTCGCGCTCACGGTCGGCAGTCACGGCGAGACTCATCGCCCCGGCCGCGATACCGAGCACGAGCAGGGTGACCAGGACTTCGACGAGCGAGAAGCCGCGGGCGGGGCGCATGGCCTGGTGGCTGGCAGGGAAGCGGGCGGTGCCGGACTGGGCCTGCGCTCAGGGCTGCCAGGAGCCGATGTCGGCATCGAAGCCGTCGCCGCCGCTGCGGCCGTCGGCACCATAGCTCATCACATCCACCTCGCCATTGATGCCGGGGTTCAGATACTGGTACGGGTTGCCCCAGGGGTCGCGCGGCAGGCGCTCGACATAGACTTTCCAGTTGGGCGGCAGCGGGGCCAGCGTCGGCCTGCTCACCAGGGCCTCGAGGCCTTGCTGGGTCGTCGGGTAGCTGCGGTTGTCGAGTTTGTACAGTCTGAGCGCCTGCATCAGCGAAGCGATGTCCTGGCGGGCGGCGACCACGCGTGCTTCATCCGGACGGCTCATCACCCGTGGTACGACGAGCGCGGCGAGCACGCCGAGGATGACGATGACGATCATCACTTCGATGAGGGTGAAACCGCGCGCGCACGGCGCCTTGTGGAGCAGCAGTCTGGACATGTGGATTATCTCATCAGGGTGTTGATCTCGATGATCGGCTGCATGACGGCAAGCACGATCAGCAGTACGAAGGCGCCCATCAGCAGCAGCAGGGCGGGTTCGAGCAGGCTGGTGAGGGTGGCGCTGCGACTCTCGAGCTCGAGTTGCTGCAGGCGGGCGGCCTTGTCGAGCAGCGCTGCGATCTGCCCGGTTGCTTCGCCGTTGGCGACCATGTGCAGCAGCAGCGGTGGAAAGCTGCGGGTGGCCGCAAGGGCGCGCGACAAGGCCATGCCTTCGCGCACGCGCTCGGTAGCGCTCGTCACCGCCTCGCGCACCGGAAGACGTTGCACCACGCGGCCACCGGCATCGAGCGCGCGCAGCAAGGGCACGCCGCTGCCGACCAGGATGGACAGGGTGCTCGCGAAGCGGGTGGCGTCGAGGGTGCGCAGGTGGCGGCCAATCAAGGGCAGGCCTAGCAACAGCAGGTCGACCCGGCGCCGAAAGACCGTGTCGCGCAGCGCCGCAACGAACGCGAGGCCGAGGATGCTGGCAGCAATCAGCATCACCAGGCCCCATGCCTGGATGAACTCGGACAGCCCGATCGTGATGCGGGTGAGTGGCGGCAGGCTCTGCCTCGACTGGGCAAATACGCCCACCACTTGCGGCACCACCCAGACCATCAGTGCGACGACGATGACGAGCGCGACGCAGGCAACCAGGCATGGGTAGATCAGTGCCTGTTGGGTCTTGCGGCGAAGGATGTCGTTCTGCTCAAGATGGTCGGCCAGTTGCAGCATCACGCGTGCAAGCTCGCCCGATTGCTCGCCAGCCGCGACCGACGCCCGATACAGGGTGGGGAACTGGGCCGGGAAGCGCTCCAGCGCAGCGGCAAGGCTCAGCCCACCGACGATTTCGCTACGCACTCCGGCGAGCACGCGGCGCACCGGCTCGGTGTCGGCCTGTTCGATCAGCGCCGCCAACGATTGCTCTACCGTAAGCCCGGAGGCAAGCAGGGTGGCCCACTGCCGGGACATCAGGGTAAGCACGCTCGCCGGCAGGCGCGCACGCAGGGCAGTGTTCGCGTGCTGGCGGCCGATGCCGTTTACCTCGAGCGGTGCGAGGCCACGTTCGCGCAGCGCGCTGCGGGCCGCGCGCGCGCTGTCGGCCTCGATCACGCCGCGCTGTTCGCGTCCGCCGGCGTCGAGCGCTCGGTACTGGAATGCCGCCATGGTGTTCGCCGCCTCAGTCGCGCATCACACGCTGAAGCTCTTCGAGCGTGGTCGTGCCGTTGGCAACGTGGCGCATGCCGTCGTCGTAGAGGCTGCGACTGCCCGTCGCGCGCGCGCGCTGACGCAGCTCGGCTTCCTGGCAGCCGTCGTGGATCAGGCGCGACAGCGTCTCATCCACCGCAATCAGCTCATGGATGCCGAGGCGCCCGGCGTAGCCGGTGTTGCCGCAACTCGGACAGCCGACCGCGCGCCAGCGGCCCTCGCTGCTTTCGGTATCAGCGGGTTGCCGGCATGCGGTACACAGCTTGCGCATCAGGCGCTGGGCAAGCACACCGCGCAGGGTGGATGCGAGCAGGAAGGGCTCGACACCCATGTCGATCAGGCGGGTGACGGCTGCCGCGCTGTCGTTGGTGTGCAGGGTTGCCAGTACGAGGTGTCCGGTCAGGCTGGCCTGGACGGCGATGCGGGCGGTCTCGAGATCGCGGATCTCGCCGATCATGATCACGTCCGGGTCCTGGCGCAGGATGGCTCGCAGTGCGCGCGCAAAGTCGAGATCGATGCGCGCATTGACCTGAATCTGACCGACGCCGGGGAGGTCGAACTCGACCGGATCCTCGACCGTGATGATGTTCATCCGGGTCGCGTCGAGCGTGCGCAGCGCGGCGTAGAGGGTGGTGCTCTTGCCTGAACCGGTGGGGCCGGTGACGAGGATGATGCCGTGCGGTTGGGACAACAGAGCCTGGAACTGCCTTATGCTGTCCGGCGCCATGCCGAGGGCGTCGAGCCCGAGCTGCCCCGCGCTCTTGTCGAGCAGGCGCAGCACCAGGCGTTCACCGTGGCTGGTTGGCAGGGTGGAGACGCGCACGTCGATCTGGCGTCCGGCCAGGCGCAGGCTGATGCGGCCGTCCTGCGGGAGGCGTTTCTCGGCGATGTCGAGGTTGGCCATCACCTTGATGCGCGAAGCCATCGCGGCGTGCAGGGCGCGGTGGGGGCGGGCGATGTCCTGCAGTACGCCGTCGCGGCGCAGTCGTACCACGGAGGACTGCTCGTAGGGCTCGATGTGCACGTCAGAGGCACGGTCGCGTACCGCTTGGGCGAGCAGCGCGTTGATCATGCGGATGATAGGGGCGTCGTCCTGGCGCTCGAGGAGGTCCTCGACCGCGGGGAGCTCGGTCATGAGCTGGGCGAGGTCGATCTCCTGGCCGACGTCCGCAACCACCTCGGCCGCATTGCGCTCGCCATCTCCATAGGCCTGCGCCAGCGCAAGCTCGAATGCGGCCGGCGTTGCGGTCTCGATGCGTAGCGGGCGGCGCAGGAAGCGTCTGGCCTCGTTGACCGCGCCGAGTGCGGCACCGCTGCGGACGAGCAGTTCGGCTTGCGCTTCGTCGCCGCCACGCAACAGCACGCCTTGGCTGCGTGCGAACGCATAGGGCAGGGAGGGCTGGCTCATCGCGACCCCTCGTCCGCAGGGGGGCGGATCAGCAACTCGGCAACCGGTACGATGCGGGCGTCGACAATCGGCGGTAGTTCGGGGGCGGAGTCCTCGCCGCGCATCAGCTGCCTGGGAAGGGCGCTGGCGCGCTGCTGGCCGATCACATATTCATAGCGAGACTGGGTCATCTCGGCGTAGCTGTCGCGGTCGCGCAGGATCACCGGGCGCAGGAACACCACCAGATTGGTCTTGCTGCGCTTGCGCGTGTTGTAGCGAAACAGGCTGCCGGCGACCGGCAGGTCGCCGAGCATGGGCACCTTCTCCTCGCCGCCCGCATAGCTGTCTTCGACCAGGCCGCCGAGGGCGATGATGGCCCCGTCGTCTACCAGCACCATGGACTCGATCGAGCGCTTGGTGGTAACCGGGCCGGTTGCTGCATCGACGTTGCCGACGACCGCCGAGGCTTCCTGGTAGATCTGCAGGCGAATGGCGCCGCCTTCGGAGATCTGCGGCCGCACCTGCAGGGTCAGGCCGACATCGCGGCGCTCGATGGTCTGGAACGGGTTGGCCGGCGTGGTGCCGCCGCCTGTGTTGGTGTACTGGCCAGTGACGAAGGGCAGGTTGCGGCCGACGACGATCTTGGCCTCCTCGTTGTCGAGGGTGACGATGTTGGGCGTCGACAGGATGTTGGCGCGTACCTCGTTTTCCAGAAAGCGGGCCAGGACGCCCAGGCTCAGTACCTCGCCGATCCCCGGGATGTTGACTCGTCCGCCACCGATCGCCAGGTTGAGCCCGTTCCCGGGCAGGCTCGGATTGCCGCTGGCGGTGCTGGCGATGAGCTGCAGCAGGTTGTTGCCGCCGCTGCCGAAGCTGCTCCCGCCGATGATGCCGGTTGCGCCCGAACCGCCACCGACCGAACCTGCCCCGACCCACTGCAGGCCGAACTCGGCCGCGCGCTCGGTGGAGATCTCGGCAATGAGGGCTTCGATGTAGACCTGGGCGCGGCGGCGATCCAGTTGATCGATCACCTGGCGCAGGTTGCGGTAGATGGCGTCCGGTGCGGTGATGATGAGGGCGTTGTTGACTACGTCCGCCTGGACGCTCGCGTTCGGGTTCGCGCTGCCGCTGGCAAGCGGGACGTCGGTGCTCGGGCGTCCGCCGCCGTCGCCGCCGTCGGCCGCAGTGTTCGCGAAGCCGCGCGCTGTGGTGGCCGCTGCGGCCGGAGTCGCAGTGCCGCTCAGGGCGCTGTTGAGCGTCGCGGCAACATGGCGTGCTTCGGCGTTGCGCAGGTACACGACGTGGATGTTGCCGCCTGCGCCTGGACGGTCGAGCGAAGCGACGAGCTGACGGATTGCAGTGAGCCGGCTGGGGTTGTCGGCACGTACGAGGAGGGCGTTGCTTCGGGGTTCGGCCATGACCTGGGGCGCCGTGGTGCCGGGTTGGCCAGCGCCGCCCTGCTCGGCCAGCAGGCGAGCGAGGACCGGGGCCAGGTCGGCGGCGGCGGCATGCTGGAGTTCGAGCACGGCGACGTCGGTCTGGCTGATGTCGATGGCGGCGATGACTGCCGCGATCTGCTCGATGTTGGATGCGTAGTCGGTGACGACCAGGGTGTTGTTCGACGGAAACGCGGTGACTGTGTTGTTCGGCGAGACAAGCGGTCTGACGACGCCGAGCATCTGTGTGGCCGACTCGAAGCGCAGGGCGAAGACCTGGGTCACCAGGCGGTCTCCGCGTGCGCTGACCTGGCGGGTGCCGACAGGTGCTGCATGCTGCTTGGCATCGGCCTCGGGAACGATCTTGACCACGCCTTCGCCTTCCACCGCGGTAAACCCCTGCAGGCGCAGCGCGGACAGCAGGATCTGGTAGCTGAGGGCACGCGGCACCGGGGTGTTGGTGACGATGTTGAGCTTGCCCTTGACGCGCGGATCAATGAGGAAGTTCTGCCCGGTGATCTCGCCCACGGCATGGATAACCGCGTCGATCTCGGCATTCTGGAAATTGAGCGAGATGGTCTCTTCACGCTGCTGGGCGCTGGCAGGCATGCTCAACGCGAGCAGAACGGCAACACAACTCGCACGCAGGCACATTGGCAGCAGGGAGAGGATCGACTTTCGGATCGCCTTGCGGATCGATGTTGTGAAGCGGGCTGAAGGCGAAGGTCGGGGAATTGAGGCGACCGGATTGGGCTCAGCGTTGATGCGCACTGCTAGGGGCATTTTCTTGGGCTGCAGATCGGGAAATGGAAGGGGGATGGGGCGGATGCTCGGACTGGTCAGGGGGATTGCGCCGATGGGGTGACTGGCCGCGGACGTGGGGAGGGGGTTACTCCCCTTGTTCGGCGGTGAGGTGCTGGCCTGCTGCCAGATCAAGCCTCACCGAAGCACCCTCGCGCTCGAGGATGACGTGGTCGGGGTGGATGGACGCCAGTCGCCAGCCGTCGCTGCTGGTGCCTCCGGCCCCGATTGTCCTCACGCTGCCGTCAGCGGTCTTGAACAAGGCGAATCCACCTGCGTCGCCAAAGCCGGTGGCCAGGCCGTGGAGCGACAACGGCGGCCGGGCCGTGGCGCTGCTTGCGCTGCTCGGCCCGGGCTTGCCGCCGGTGCCGGCGATACGCAGGATGCCTTCGGCAGCGCTGACCGGATCGGTTTCATGGAACGCCAGCGCCGCAGCTTGCGGTGTCGCGTGGAAGGACCAGTACGCCGCAGCCGCCAGCCAGCTGGTGAAGCTCAGGGCCAGAATCCAGGCCAGCGGCGCAATCCACCGCATCGCCAGCATTGCGGCTCGCCTCTGTGCCTCCCCCCTCAATGACATGCGTACTCCGGCTGACCGTTACAAATTCGTTGCGGATGATGCATGGCTTGTGTGACGCGAGTGTTATCTGCCCCGGCGCAGTGCTTTGGAGGCCGGCTGTGGAACTGCCCGGGTCGCTGGTGGGTCTTTACGGGCCGGACATGAAGGAGTTCCGTTTTGGCACGTAAGCTCATTCCCTTGTTTACCCTGATCGTCCTGCTTGCGCTCGCAGGCCTGTTCTCCGCAGCGGCGCTGGCTGCCGCAGCCGCCCCCGTGGATCCGACTCAGCCGCCACATCAACGTCTGGCGGACCTGCTCGAGGATGACGCCACCCGCAGCGTGCTGATCGAACAGCTACGCAGCCTGGGCGAGGAGGGTGCCGCGCGTGCGCTTGAACCCGAGGCGCCCGTCGAGTCGATGGCGGGGCGCGTTGCCGCGCTGACGCAGAACCTCGCGCAGGGAACGGTCAGCGAGTTCGGTGCAGCTCTGTCTGCGCTCGGTGAGGCGACCGGGCAGCTTGCCGATGCCCGGCTCGATTCCGTGCTGTGGCAGCTTGGCGAATTTGCCGTACTGGTCGTTGTCACCCTGGTCGTCTTCCGCGCGCTGGCGGCGGCCGCCGGCGGGCTGTTCGCCGCGCTCGATCGGCAGGCCGGCGCGGCCGATGGGCCGCGCGCACTGGTCTGGGGGCGACGGCTCCTGGCGACGGCCGGCGCAGGACTCATCGACCTGCTCACCATTGCATTCGCCTGGCTTGCCGGGTATGGCGTGGCGCTGTTCGTGATCGGCGAGTCCGGGGCGATACGCGTGCACGAGTCCCTGTTTCTGAACGCCTTTCTGATGGTCGAGGCCATTCGGGTGGGGCTCCGTATCCTGTTGTCCCGGCATGGCGACACGTTGCGCGTGCTTCCCGTGGCGGACGAAGAGGCCGCCTACTGGTACCTATGGGCATCGCGCATGGTGTTCTTCGTCGGCTATGGCCTGATGCTGCTGGTGCCGGTGATCGGCCACTATCTCAGCCCAGCGCTAAGCCGTGCGGTGGCCATCGTGATCATGCTCTCCGCCCTCCTCAAGGCGGCCGTGATCGTGATGCAGAACCGACAGCGCGTGCGTGCTGCCATCGAGGCGCTGGCCGAGCGCATGCAGTCTTCCTTTGCTCGCATCAGCATCACGATTGGCGCGCGTACCTGGCACATCGTGGCCATTGCCTACCTGGGTGCAATCCTGGTCACCGCCATTCTCTATCCGCAGGATGCGCTGCCGTTCATGGTCGCTGCAACGGCGCAGACCGTGCTGGCAGTTGCCTTGGGCATCGGCCTGGCGGCATTGCTGACGCAGGTGATCCTGCGCCGGATCCGGCTCAGCGAGGCGCTGCAGCAGAAGTTTCCGTTGCTCGAAGCGCGTCTTAACGCCTATGTGCCGACGGCGTTGAAGATCGCCCGCTTCGCGATCCTCGCCGTGGTCGTGGCGGCAATCGTGGACGCGTGGACGCCATTCCACCTCGGCGCCTGGCTGGTCTCCGACGCCGGCACGCGTCTGCTCGGCAAGCTTGTGTCGATCGCGCTCATCGTGGCGCTCGCCTTGCTGCTGTGGCTCATCGTTGCGAGCTGGATCGAGTTCCGCCTGAACGCCGAGGCGGGCGGCGAGCCCAATGCCCGTGCGCGCACCCTGCTGACGATCTTCCGCAATGCGGTGGCGATCGCGCTGGTGGTGGTGACCACGATGGTGGTGCTGGCCGAGATCGGCCTCAACATCGCGCCGCTGCTCGCCGGCGCAGGCGTACTCGGGCTTGCGATTGGCTTCGGCGCCCAGAAGCTGGTTCAGGACGTGATCACTGGCGTCTTCATCCAGCTCGAGCGCGCGATCAACGTTGGTGACGTGGTCACCGCCGCCGGGGTTACCGGCACGGTGGAGAAGATGACCATCCGCTCGCTGGGCATGCGTGATCTCTCCGGCACCTATCACCTGTTGCCGTTCTCATCGGTCACCACCGTGGCCAACTACAACCGCGACTTCGGCTACCACGTTGGCGAGTACGGTATCGGCTACCGCGAAGACAGCGACGAGGCCATCGTCCAGCTGCGCGCGGCCTTCGATGAACTGCGTCAGGACCCCGCTTTCGCAGGGTTGATCCTGAGCTCCGAGCTCGAGGTGCACGGGGTGACGGCGCTGGCCGACAGTTCGGTGAACATCCGCGTCCGCATCAAGACGGTGGCGGGTTCACAGTTCCCGGTCGGTCGCGCCTACAACCGCCTGGTCAAGCGTCACTTCGACGCGGCCGGCATCGAGATCCCATTCCCGCACATGACGCTCTACTTTGGCGAGGACAAGCAGGGCAAGGCGCCGCCTGCGCGCATCAGCATGCTGGGGGTGGGGCACGCGCCGGGTGGGGTGGGGAGGCCTGCCGGAGAATGACAAGCGGGTGAAGTCGCGGAGGCGGATAGGGCCGGCAAGCGCTATACTCGCGGGTCTGCCCAGAACCCGCCGTGCCCATGTCCGACCCGACCCCGCTTTTCGCCGACGATGGCCCGCTCGCAGCTGCGATTCCTGGCTTCCGAGCCCGTCCGCAGCAGATCGAGATGGCACGGAAGATCGCCGAGGCGCTGCGCGAGAGCCGTGTGCTGGTGGCCGAGGCCGGAACCGGTACCGGCAAGACCTTCGCTTATCTCGTGCCGGCGCTGATGGCGGGCGGCAAGGTCATCATCTCCACCGGCACCAAGACCCTTCAGGACCAGCTCTTCAACCGCGACCTGCCGACCGTGCGTGCCGCGCTCAAGGTCCCGGTGAGCATCGCGCTGCTAAAGGGCAGGGCCAACTACGTCTGCCACTACCACCTCGAGCGTAATGCGCGCGATGGCCGCTTCCTCACCGCGCAGGACGCCGCCGACCTGCGCGCAATCGGCCGTTTCGCCCAGGTCACGCAGACGGGCGACAAGGCCGAATGCACGGACGTGCGCGAAGACTCGCTGGCCTGGATCGCCGCAACCTCGACGCGTGACAATTGCCTCGGCCAGGACTGCCCGCACAAGGACGAGTGCTTCGTGATGCAGGCTCGGCGTAATGCGATGGACGCCGACGTCGTGGTGGTCAATCACCACCTGTTCTTCGCCGACGTGATGCTGCGCGACGAGGGCATGGGCGAGCTGCTGCCAGCCTGCAATGCCGTGATCTTCGACGAGGCTCACCAGTTGCCGGAGACCGCGAGCCTGTTCTTCGGCGACAGCGTGTCCACGGCCCAGGTGCTGGAGTTGGCGCGTGACACTCGCTCCGAAACGGTGGCCGCAGCGCGCGACTGCGTGGCGATGATCGACCAGACGCGCAACCTCGAGAAGGCCGCGCGCGACCTGCGCCTGGTGTTCGGTACCGAGACTGCGCGCATCTCGGCTGCGCAGGCGGCCGAGCGGGAGAACTTCGATGCCATGGTCGAGGCGCTGGAGAAGTCGCTGACCGAGTTCCAGTCCGTGCTCGACACCCAGGCCGAGCGCTCCGAAGGGCTCGCAAACTGCCTGCGCCGCACCGAGGAGATGGCTGCGCGCCTGGCCAGCTGGCGCAGCCCCGAGGACAAGGACCTCATCCGCTGGGTCGAGGTGTTTACCCAGTCGCTGGCGCTCAATGCCACCCCGCTGCATGTATCGGACGTCTTCAAGCGCCAGCTCGAGGGCCATCTGCGGGCGTGGATCTTCACCTCTGCGACGCTGGCGGTGGGCAAGGCGGACTTCGGCCACTACTGCCGCGAGATGGGCCTGGCCTGGATGGATCCGCCGCCGCTCACCGCGGTGTGGGGTAGCCCCTTCGATTATGCCGAGCAGGCCTTGCTGTATGCCCCCGCCGGCATGCCCGAACCAAACTCGTCCGAATATACCGAGCGTGTCGCCCAGGTGGCGCTGCCGCTGATTCGTGCCGCGCGAGGGCGTGCCTTCGTGCTGTGCACCTCGCTGCGCGCGATGCGCCGCATCCACGAGCTGATCCTCGACGGCCTGCAGCATAGTGGGGACGAGTTGCCGGTGCTGCTTCAGGGCGAGGGTTCGCGTACCGAACTGCTGGAGCGCTTCCGCCGTCTTGGCAATGCAGTGCTGGTGGCGAGCCAGAGCTTCTGGGAGGGCGTGGACGTGCCCGGCGATGCGCTGTCGCTGGTGGTGATCGACAAGCTTCCTTTCGCTCCGCCGGACGACCCTGTGCTGGCCGCGCGCGTCGAGCACATGCAGAAGCAGGGCTTGAGTCCCTTCGTGCATCATCAGTTGCCCAAGACCGTGATCAATATGAAGCAGGGCGCCGGGCGGCTCATCCGTACCGAGCGCGACCGTGGTGTGTTGTGCATCTGCGATCCGCGCATGATCGAGAAGTCCTATGGCAAGGTGGTGTGGCGCAGTCTGCCGCCGATGCGGCGCACGCGGGCCGAGACCGACGCGGTTGCCTTCCTGGCTTCGTTGCCGCCGCCTCGTGCCAGCGCACGCAGCCCCGCGCAGGGGAGCGGCTGAGAGCGGTCTGTTGTATCCTTCAAGGCTATCTCACGATGCCTGCGGGCAATGCTCCGATGAAAGTCTTCGGTTTTGGCGGTTGGTCGGGCTCAGGCAAGACGACGCTGGTGGAGAAGCTGATCCCCGAGTTCACCGCGCGTGGTCTGCGCGTGTCGGTCATCAAGCATGCACACCATGGTTTCGATCTGGACAAGCCGGGTAAGGACTCCTGGCGCCACCGCGAGGCCGGCGCCACACAGGTGCTGATGCTGTCCAACGACCGCTGGGTGCTGATGCATGAGCTGCGCGGCGCGCCCGAGCCCAGTCTGGAAGAGCAGCTGCGCTTGCTCGAGCCCTGCGATCTGGTGTTGATCGAAGGCTACAAGGCAGCGGCCGTGCCCAAGATCGAGATCCATCGGCCCGCCTTGGGCAAGCCGCCGCTGTGGCCGGAGAGCCCCCATGTGGTGGCGGTGGCAAGCGACCTTGCCATCGATTGCCCGCTGCCTCTGCTTCCGCTCAATGAACCGGCGCGGGTCGCCAATTTCATTCTCGACCATCTGAAGATTCAATGAACGGCACCATGCTCTCTTTTGACGAAGCCTACGAAAAGCTGCTCGGATTCGCGCGTCCGGTACGCGAGATCGAGCAGGTAGACACGATGTTCGCCGCCGGCCGGGTGCTCGCGGTCGCCCAGTTCTCAACGATCGACCAGCCGCCGATGGACAACTCGGGGATGGATGGCTACGCGCTGCGTGCCGCCGACGTTCCCGTTGCCGGCACGCGCCTGCCGGTCAGTCAGCGCATTCCGGCGGGCAGTGTCGGCCACGAGCTTGCGCCGGGCACCGCGGCGCGCATATTCACTGGCGCCCCCTTGCCGCAAGGCGCAGATGCCGTGGTGATGCAGGAGTTGTGCGACCACGATGGCGCCGAAGTCATCATCAACACCGTGCCACGTTCCGGCGAGGCGGTACGAAGGATGGGCGAGGACATCGCGCGCGGTGAGCTGATCCTGCCCGCAGGCGAGCGGCTTACGCCGCAGGCCGTCGCGCTGGCGGCGTCGGTGGGCCTGGCTCAGCTGCCCGTGCTGAGGCGGGTGAAGGTGGCGATGTTCTCCACCGGCTCCGAGTTGGTGATGCCGGGCGAGCCTCTGCCGCCGGGGGGTATCTACAACTCCAATCGCTACATGCTGCGCAGCCTGCTTGTCGGCCTGGGGTGCGAGGTGGAGGATTTCGGCATCGTCCCCGACCGTCTCGACGCCACCCGCGAAGTCCTTCGTCGCGCTGCGCAGGGCCATGATCTCATCCTTACCAGCGGCGGGGTGTCGGTCGGCGAGGAGGACCATGTCAAGCCTGCGGTCGAGGCCGAGGGTAGTCTGGATATGTGGAAAATCGCGATGAAGCCGGGCAAGCCCTTGGCGTATGGCCATGTGGCAGGGGCTGCATTCATCGGCCTGCCAGGCAATCCGGTGTCGAGCTTCGTCACCTTCCTGATGATGGTGCGTCCCTTCCTGCTGGCCACGCAGGGCGTGCGCGAGGTGGCGCCGGCGGCGCTGGCCTTGCGTGCCGATTTCGATTGGCCGCGGCCCGATCGCCGACGCGAGTTCCTGCGTGCGCGCATGAATTCGCAGGGTGGGGTGGAGCTGTTCGACAACCAGGGTTCGGCGGCGCTCAATTCGACGGTATGGGCAAACGGGCTGGTGGATATCCCTGCGGCCACATCCGTCAAGCGCGGCGAGAGCGTCCGCTTCCTGCCCTACGGCGATCTGCTGCACTGAATGAGTACATTGACGGGACAGGACATGACGAGCAAGGTGAAGGTTCTTTATTTCGCCAGCCTGCGCGAAGCGGTTGGGACGCCTGGCGAGGAGTTGGCGTTGCCGGCCAATGTGGGCACCGTCGGTGCGCTGCGGGAGCATCTCGCTGCACGGGGCGACGCGTGGGGGGCGATGGCGGCAGGCCGTAACGTGCGCAGTGCGGTCAACCAGCGCATGGTTGGTGCCGACGCGCCGGTGGCGGCGGGGGACGAGGTCGCTTTCTTTCCGCCTGTGACCGGGGGCTGAGCATGGGGCGCTACAAAGTCTGCGTTCAGGAAGACGACTTCGACGTCGGCGCGGAGATTGCCGCGCTCAGTCAGGAGCGTACCGATGTGGGGGCAGTCGCCAGCTTTGTCGGCCTGGTCCGTGACGTCAACGACGGCAGCGGCGTATCGGCGATGACGCTCGAGCACTATCCTGGGATGACCGAGCGTGCCCTCGAAGAGATCGTGACCGAGGCGCGTGCACGCTGGTCGGTACTGGATGCGTGCGTCATCCATCGCCATGGTCGACTCATGCCCGCCGAGCGCATCGTATTCGTCGGCGTAGCCAGCGCACATCGCGGCGATGCATTCGCCGCCTGCGAATTCATCATGGACTACCTGAAGACACGGGCTCCGTTCTGGAAACGTGAAGAGACCCCGGATGGCGGGCGCTGGGTGGATGCGCGCGAGGCGGACGATTCGGCGGCTGCGCGCTGGAGTGCCGCGCCGGCCGACGATGTCTCGATAGACGACAGCTGGGACGAGATCGAGCAGCGTCGTTGAGCGTGCTGCAGCCCCGCAAGGCATAACGGCGCCCGAGGGCGCCGTTATGCCTGCCTGCGCGGGACCCCGGCGGGCAGCTTACTTGCGGCCCTTGCCGCCCTGCTGGGTGAAAGCCTGGAAGGCCTCCGTCGAGGCACGGGTCATCTGCTCGAAGGCCGCGCGCGTGGTGTCCATCGCCGTCTGCATGGCACCGAGGGCGTTCTGGTCGGCGATCGGCATGCCCTTGAACATCTTCTGCATGGCGTCGAACATGTCGGTGCTGCCGGTGCTCAACTGCTCACCGACGAGCTTGCCGAACTCGGCCTGAGTGCGTGCCGTGATCTCGGCGATTTCGCGCGCACATGCGAGCATCTGCTCGGTGGTGCTCTGCGCGTAGTGGGCGCGCAGCTCCATCATGCCCTTGGGGTCCTTGGTGCTCGACAGTGCCTTGGCATTCTCGACGCCTTCCTCGAACAGGCGCTTGGCTGCGCCGACCTGGATTTCCATGATGCGCTGGGAGTTCTCGATCGACATCTGCGCCAGACGCATGGCCGCTTCGAGATTCTTCTTCTGAAGTTCGTTGAACTGATCCTGTTTGGTAGCCATAAGCACTCTCCACTCCCGCCATGCGGCGCTGATTTATATGTCGTGAGGCGTCCCTCGGCACGATTGCAGATCGATATCCCTGTTCGGGTATGCAAGCTCGTGCTCCCTCGCCTCAGCCGCACAATAGCACAGCGCGGGTGTGCGTTAGCGGGCAATCGCCTGTTACTGAGCCCGAATCGGGCAGTGCGCCCTGCATAGCGGGGTGTGTTTCTTGTTCTTCCTCAAGGCGACGGCCTTTGCGGCCAAATACGATTTCCAGGCTGCGAATCCGGCCGCAGGACAAGTCCGGTATCCCAACGATGGAAGACACCACGATGTTCCAGAACGACGTTCACCCCTTCGACGCGCGCGGCGTCGCCAAGCGCTTCCGCCATGCTGCCATCTTCGGTGCCCTCGAATCGCTCGAAGACGGCGAGGTGATGCGGTTCGTCAATGACCACGACCCGCTGCCGCTGCTTGGCCAGATCCAGCAGCGCTACGGCAACCAGGTGGGTATCACCTATGTCGCGCGTGACCCGGGCAATATCGTCATCGACTTCAAGATCCAGCTTGGTGCGCCGGCCAGCGCGGGTGCGCCCGCCGCTGCGGCGGCAGCCACAGGCGGCGGATGCGGCGGCGGCGGCGGACACGGCTGCTGCTCCGGCCACTAAGGCTTGCCGTACTTGCGATAGACGGCACGTGCGTCGGCGGCCGCGCGCTCCGGCGTACAGATCGACGGATCGTCGTCGTGACCGCTGAAGAAATCGTCCGCCTGGGCGGCCATCACCAGTTTGATGGCCGCCTTTTCGCTTTGCTCGTAGCGTTCGTAAAGCAGCGTGGCCACTTCGTCCAGGTGCTGTTCGTAGGTCATGGGCATGGGGAGGCTCCGTTTCAGCGCAGGGTCACGAACTCTTCGGCGCTGGTAGGGTGGATGGCAATGGTGTCGTCGAAATCGCGCTTGCGGGCGCCCATCTTCACCGCCACGGCAAAACCCTGCAGCATTTCGTCGGCACCCTCGCCGATGACGTGGGCACCGACGATGCGCTCGTCTGCGCCGGCGCAGATCAACTTCATCGATGTCCTTGGTCTGTGTTCGGTCAGGGCGTGGTACATCCCGGTGAAGCGGGTGCCATAGACCTTTACCTGCTCATGGCATGCACGTGCCTCCTCTTCGGTCAGGCCTACCGTGCCAATCGGGGGGTGGCTGAAGACGACGGTGGGTATGGTGTCGTAGTCGAGCTTGCTGTCCTTCTGGCCCAGGAACAGGCGGGCTGCGAGTCTTCGCCCTGCCGCAATTGCGACCGGGGTGAGTTCTGCGCGACCGGTGATGTCGCCGATGGCGTAGATGCCGTCGACGCCCGTATTCTGGAACGCGTCGGTCGCGACCATGCCGCGTGCGTCGGCACTCAGGCCTGCCGCTTCGAGTCGAAGGCGGTCGGTATTCGCCCGGCGGCCGGTCGCCCACACCAGGGCGTCGACTTCGAGCACGCCGCCGCCATCGCAGGCAACGCGCAGGCTGCCGTCCGCCTGCCGTGTCACTGCCTCCACGCGAGTGCCGAAACGCAGGTCTACGCCGTCTTCGCGCATCTGGGCGCCGAGTTCGTCGCGCAGCATGGCGTCGAAGGGGCGCAACAGATGCGGTCCGCGCACCAGCATGTGTACAGCGCTGCCAAGGGCGTTGAGTACGCCAGCCAACTCCACCGCGATGTAACCCGCACCGACCACCGCAACCCGACGCGGCTGGGTCTCGAGTGCAAAGAATCCGTCTGAGTCGATGCCGAACTCTGCGCCGGGAGTATCGGGGACCTCGGGTCGGCCGCCCGTGGCGATCACGATGTGAGGCGCGCTGAAGCGTTCTCCGTCGACCTCGATGGTGTGTGCATCGACAAATCGTGCAAAACCCCGAACGACATCCACGCCTGCCTTGTCGAGCATGCTGGCGTAGATACCATTGAGGCGCAGCACATAGGCATCGCGCCGGGCCTTGAGCGTTGGCCAGTCAAAGTGGGTGGAGCCGACCGTGAAGCCATAGCCGGGCGCGTCGCGCATCGCCTGGGCGAGGTTTGCGGCGTACCACATGACCTTCTTCGGCACGCAGCCGACATTCACGCAGGTGCCGCCGAGACGCGCGGCCTCCACGACTAGGGCGCGGGCACCGTATTCCGCCGCGCGGCGGGCGCTGGCAACACCTCCGCTGCCGCCACCGATGGCGATGAAGTCATAGTTGCGCATGTGCGGGCTCCATTGTGTGCTGGGGCGGCGGTCATCGCCGCCGGGTAAGGAATGGGCGACATTTTCGCTGCTTGGCCCGCGTTTGTGGACTTGCCGGACGCGATATCGCTGCTTCGCACAAGCTCGGGATGTAGATCTGTCTGGAGATATAAAAAGATAACTTTATATTCTTTTGAGATCTTTGAGCGATCCGGTAAGGTGCGAGTCTTCATTTTGCACTGCACCACTCCGCCATGCTCATTCCTGACAGCGCGCATGCACTGATCGTCGGCATCGTCCTGATCGGGCTGTTCATCACTTTCGTGCGCGAATGGGTCAAGGCCGACGTTGCAGTGATCTGCGCCGTTGCCCTGCTTCTTGCGCTGGGACTGCTCACGCCTGCGAAGGTATTGAGCGTGTTCAGCAACAGCGCACCAATCACCATCATCTGCCTGTTCATCATCAGCGGGGCGCTCGGTCGTACGGGCTGTGTTGACAGGCTCGGGGAGTGGATCGGCAACGTGGCGGGACATAGCGAGCGCCGCCTGCTGCTCGCGATGCTGCTCGTCGGTGTTGCCGTGTCGCCCTTCATCAACAACACACCGGTTGTCATGGTCATGATTCCGGCAGTGATTGCGATGGCTGGGCGATTCTCGATTGCCCCCTCGCGTCTGCTCATTCCTCTGTCCTACGCAACGATCCTGGGCGGCCTTATCACCATGGTGGGGACCTCGACCAATATTCTGGTCGATGGTGTCGCTCGTGACATGGGGTTGGCGCCGTTTACGATGTTCGAGATCAGTGCGCCGGCGATAGTCATGGCACTGATCGGCTGCACGTTCATGCTGTTCTTTGCGCAGCGCTTCCTGCCGGCACGCGAGACACTCACCCAGCAGTTCTCGGGCAGCAGCGACCGTTTGTTCATGACCGAGCTTTTCGTACCCGAAAACTCGCGTCTCGCAGGTCGTACGCTGAAGGAAGCGCGTCTGTCGAATGGCGTGATCAAGGTTCTCAAGCTCTTCCGCGGCGAGGAGGAGTGGTCTGCGCCGGCTCCCGACACACGTCTCGAGGTTGGCGACCGGCTGGTCGTGCATACCCGCAGCAGCGCAATGGTCGATCTGCGCAGCACCGATCTCGTCGGTTTGCGCGCGCAGACGCCGCCTGCGGCCGACCCTCAGGACCTGGAGACCCTGCGCAGACGCGACGTCGTGATCGTCGAGGCTCTGGTAGGACAGACCTCGCGTTACGTGCAACGTCCGATCCGCGACCTCGATCTGGCCGCTCGCTACGGCATCCATCTGATCGCCGTACATCGGCGCAATGCCTCCATCCCGGACGTGGGGGACGACTTCCAGCTCCAGTTCGGTGACGTGCTGCTGGTCGAGGGCACACCGACCCAGATCAAGCGCTTCTGCGACAACGGCGATCTGTTTGCCATCACCGATGGCAAGGTGTCGGCGACCCGAAGCACCAAGGCGCCGATCGCACTCGCGACCATTGCGGGGGTGATGCTGCTTGCCGCATTCAACGTGATGCCGATCGAGGGCCTGGCGATCATCGGGGCGGCGGTCGTGCTGATCACTGGCTGCATTCGTCCCGACGAGGCCTACAAGTCCGTCGAATGGCCTATCATCGTGCTCATTTTCGGCATGCTCGCAATCAGCATCGCGATGCGGGATTCGGGTCTGGCAGCGATGCTGGCGGGTAGCCTGGTGACGGTGGGAGAGGGCTTGTCGCCGTGGATGATGCTTGCGCTGGTGATCCTGATCACTTCGATCGCCACCGAGTTCATCAGCAACAATGCGGTGGCGGTCCTGTTCACGCCGGTCGTCATCGGCGTCGCCCAGCATCTGGGCGTTGATCCGCGCCCCTTCGTGGTCGGGGTGATGTTTGCCGCGAGTGCAAGCTTTGCCACGCCTATCGGCTACCAGACCAACACGCTCGTCTATAGCGCGGGCAACTATCGCTTCTCGGACTTCGCCCGCCTCGGCATCCCGATGAACCTCATCGTGTGGCTGACGGCAAGCCTGTTGATCCCGCTGTTCTGGCCACTGAACCCGCTCTGAACGGCAATTGCCGAGTACGTCGCGCTCAGAGGACGCGCTCGATCGCTTTCAGCACCTCGGGGGCGTCAGGTTTCACGCGGCTTGGAAAGGCAGCAACGACTCGACCGTTGCGGTCGATGACGTACTTGTGAAAGTTCCAAGTCGGTGCAGAGGACTGGCGGGCGATCTCGCGAAACAGCGGGTGGGCCGCCTCGCCCGTCACCGTGATCGGCGCATACATGTCGAATGTGACGCCGAAGTTCTGGAAGCACACTTCGGCCGTCTTGGCTTCGTCGTCTGCCTCCTGGCGAAAGTCGTCCGAAGGGAAGCCGGCAACTTTCAGGCCACGGTCCTTGTACGTCTGGTGCACCACCTCGAGTTCACGGAACTGACGGGTGAAGCCGCAGTGGCTCGCGGTGTTCACCACCAGGACCGGTTGGCCTGCGTAACGCTCGGCCAGCCGCACCAGCTCGTCGGCGTGCAGACGCCTCAGTTCGTAACCGCTTCCCTGGCCAAAGATGGGCGCTACCGTAGGCGACTCGTCCGCGAGCGCTGGCGCGCACAGGATGGTCAAGACAAACGGCAGCAAGTGCCGGCGAAAGGTGTCAAGCGGCATGGCGTGGCCTCCGGTCGAATGGGCGAGTACGCGTGTTCGCGAGCGCTCGGTGTAGACCATAGACCGCGGTCGTCGCAGCCAGTTCGTCCGCTCAACGGATGCGAAAGCCGCCTACTGCTTGAGAAAGTTCGCGCGCGGCGCGGTCGAGGGAACCCACTTCGAGCGCCACCTTGCTGGCCGAGGCCTCAGTCTCGTCCGCAAGGTTGGCGACCGATACGACTGCGCCGGCAATACTGCGCGCGGCAGCACTGTGCTCGCCAAGATTGTTTGCGATCGACTCGAATACCTGCTCGACGCGACCCGCCTCCTCGGTGATGCGCGCGATCGAAGCGCCTGCCTCCGCGGCCAGAGCCGTACCTGTGCCCACTCGCTCCACTGCCGACTCGATGTTCGCCAGCGCCTGACCCTTGCTGGTCTGGATGTCATTGATCATCGCTACCACTTCTTCGGTCGCCGACGCAGTCCGTTCGGCCAGCTTGCGAACCTCGTCGGCAACCACGGCGAATCCGCGCCCCTGTTCACCAGCCCGTGCGGCCTCGATCGCGGCATTGAGCGCGAGCAAGTTGGTCTGGCCTGCGATGTCCTTGATCAGGCTGACGACTGCAGCGACGCGGTCCGACTGCTTGCCCCGTCGTTCGATTCTGGGTGGTCGGACATGAGCGCCTCCGGGTTCTGGTCGATGCCTGCCTCAGCGTACGAGGCAGGCATCGACGGGCGGTGCGCTGAGGGCGTGCCAGCCCAGCACAGCACCGCTGTAGGCGATCCACAGAATGAACACGAGCCAGCCCAAGTGGCGACCAAGCCTACCTCCCCGCGACACTTGCGCACTGCGGGGTTGTTGGGAGTGGTCGGGGGTAAGGCTCTTATCTGCAATCGACATGGCAACTATGGACGGCATGCAAGCCAGAAACTCTAGCCCCTGCGAGCGAACGGCCTCACACGAGTTGTCAGCAGCACGGAGAAAAACGATTCGAAAAACCTGCGTTCAACTCGGGGTTCGCGGCGAATTACAGCAACGGTATGGCGTCCTTCTCTCCACGCTCGTACACGACGTTCGCCCGGCCGACCAGCAAGGGGTCGAGCGGGCCGACACGGTCGATCTCCTTGTTGGAGTAGGGCAGCTTGTGCAGTACGTAACGCAAGGCGTTCAGGCGTGCCCGCTTCTTGCAATCGGATTTCACCACCGTCCAGGGAGAGTCGGCGGTGTCGGTGTAGAAGAACATCGCCTCCTTGGCCTTCGTATAGTCGTCCCACTTGTCGAGCGATGCGAGGTCGATCGGCGACAGTTTCCATTGCTTGAGCGGGTGCGATTCGCGCTCGCGGAAACGGCGGCGCTGCTCGTCGCGGCTGACCGAGAACCAGAACTTGATCAGGTGGATGCCGCTGCGCACGAGGTTGCGCTCGAACTCGGGTACCTGGCGCATGAACTCGTTGTATTCGTCGTTGGAGCAGAAGCCCATCACTCGTTCGACCCCGGCGCGGTTGTACCAGGAGCGGTCAAAGAGAACGATTTCGCCGGTCGAAGGCAGGTGCTGGATGTAGCGCTGGAAGTACCACTGTCCGCGCTCGGTCTCGCTCGGCTTCTCGAGTGCTACGACGTGTGCACCACGCGGATTGAGGTGCTCCATGAAACGCTTGATGGTGCCCCCCTTGCCCGCGGCGTCGCGGCCTTCGAACAGGATCACTACGCGTTGGCCGGTCTCCTTGACCCAGGCCTGCAGCTTCAGCAGTTCGACCTGCAGTCTGTATTTCTGCTTTTCGTAGGCCTTGCGCGACATCAGGTTACGGTACGGGTAGCCGCCCTGGCGCCAGTCCTCGGCAAGTTCGTCATCGGGGTTGGCTGCGCCGGTCACGATCGGGCTGTCGGCCCGCATCAAGGCCCGGCGCAGCATGTGGACGTCGTCCGGTGAGGCACCGGCGAGGATGGACTCCAGTGCCTTGAGCGCCCGCTTCGGGTCCTGGCGCGACTCGGTCTGAAGAATCTCGGTGACAGCGACGATCTTGGACTCTTCGGCGGCCCCGATGGCCTGTTCGACTTCGAAAGTCTCGATGTCGGCAGGGGTCAGGGAGGGCGCGGTATCGCCTTGCTGCGAGCGCCGCGCGGCCTTCTTTGCTCTCGGTTTGGCGGGAGCGGGCGAGGGCGCGCTCGAGTCGGCTGCGTTCGGGGCACGGTTGTTCTTTTCGGTGTCTGTCATATTCAATGTCCTCGCTGTCAACTGTGGAAATTGTAGCGCTGATGGATGGCTTGCAGCGCGCGAAAAGTCGTAATGGCAGCATGGTTTTATCGCCCGGCTGTAGAATCCGCCTTTTCTCGAATAGAAGGGCGCGCCGACGCGCCTCGTTCTGCCTTCCATGCCCCTGACGCCCCACGCTCGCTCCCTTCTCGACATGGCTTACCGTGTCGGTGCCCCCCGCTTTCACGAACTTGGTGAAGCCCAGGCACGTCACTCTTTCGAAAAGCTGCAGTTTGCATTCCGGCCGGAATCACCCGCTGTGGCCTCTACGGTGGATGTACCCATGCCACGGCCCGACGGTAGCGCCTTGCTGGCGCGGCTTTACCGCCCGCTGTCGAGCCATGCCGACGAGCCTTTGGCGCTGCTTATCTACTTTCATGGGGGTGGTTGGTGCGTTGGCGATGTCGCAAGCTACGACGTGCTGTGCCGGGAGCTTGCCAATCTCGCGCGCTGTGCCGTGCTTTCCGTCGACTATCGCCTTGCGCCCGAGCACCCATTCCCGGCTGCGATCAGGGATGCGCGCCTGGCCTTCGAGTGGGCGGTGGAAAATGCTTCTCTGCTTGCCATCGATCCCGCTCGGATTGCCCTCGGCGGTGATAGCGCAGGGGGCAACCTGTCGATCGTGACCGCCCTCGCACTGCGCGATGAACCTGCAAGGCCGAGCTGCCTGGCGCTGGTCTATCCGAGTACCGAGATCGTCAGCACGCGGCCATCACGAGAGCGTTACGCCGAGGGCTTCTTCCTCGATCGCGGGACGCTGCAGTGGTTCTTCGAGCGTTACCTTCCGGACGGCAATACGGAGGATTGGCGTGTGTCACCCATGCGGGCCGAGCGGCTTGCCGGCTTGCCGCCAACGCTCCTTGTCGGGGCGGAATTCGATCCTCTGGTGGACGATTGCGTCGCCTTTGCGGAGCGGATGAAGGCCGAGGGCTGCACGGTGGACTACGTCGAGATGCCCGGCGTCATCCATGGTTTCCTGACGCTGGGCAAGGTCTTCCCCGAGTCGACGCAAACACTCGTACTGCTTGCTCGCCACCTGCAGACCTGCCTCGCGCTGCCGCCGGCCTGAAGCGGCGCACGGCCCGGACCAGTCAACCGCACACCGCTGCGAGCATTTCCTGGCGGGTGTCGCGTGCCGTGACAAGGAGGGCGTCGAAAGCCTCCTTGCCGGCCTCACCCAGGCTGGCATCGAGCAGTTCCGGCCGGCGTTGCACGCCAAGCAGGCTCTCGAAGGGGTTGGGCGTCTCGGCTGCCAGTGTGGCAAAGAAGACGATGTCGCCCATGGCTGCGGGAGGCCACTCGGTGTGCGCCACCGGATCGGCTTCGCAGGCGTCGACGATGAGCGCGGGCATCTCGAAGGCGTCGAGCACTGCGCTGCGCACCGGGTCATCCCAGAGCGAGACGATCTCGGCGAAGCGCTTCATGTCGCCTTCGATCGCCGGATAGCGGGCCGCTCGGGCGAGCAGGTAGAACTGACCGACGTTGATCATCAGCCCGGCGAGCAGGGCCGTATCCGGCGTGTGGCGTCCGAGGTGGCGCGAGAACGCGAATGCCCAAGATGCGACGTCGATCGAGTGCATCCACAGTCCGCTTGCCACCAGCCGCATCTGGCGTGAGCGGTGGTCTCGGGCCAGCTGTTCGGCGGCGACCGCGTAGGCAAGGCAGCGCAGCGCGGACAGACCGATGCGCCCGATGGCGTCGCCCACGCTGTTGATCTCGCCGCGATATGGGTTGAGCGCTACCGTATTGGCCATGCGCAGCACCTTTGCCGCAAGCACCGGTTCGGCCCGGACCACTTCGGCAATGTCGGACAAGGAGCTGTCGGGGTCGTCCGCCATCTTCTTGATGCGCAGCGACAGGTCGAACACGGTCGGGAAGCTCAGCACACCGTCGCGCAGTTCTTCCTCGATCTGTTGTGCGAAGGCTTCGGTCTGAGATTCGAATTCTTCCATGGCGGCTAGGCTTCCTGCGGGTGGCGTTGCGACGTGCCTGGATTCAAGAATGCGGCACTGGGCGCACCGCGGCTGCAAGTCTAACGCCGCTTGGCTTCGGCGTCGCGTGCAGTTGCTGCTCAGCGCGGGAGTCGCATGCGCGCCGGTGTGCGTGCCGTGGCGTCATGGCTGGCTCAGAACCGCACGCCCGTTTTCCAGCGCCTCCACCTGGGCGAGCGTCGAAACCGGCACGCCCTCCGCCTCGATTGCGCCGTGGCCCTGCTTGAACCGCTTTTCGACGATGAAGCTTGCGCACAAGACCTCGGCTCCCGCTTCGCGCGCCATCTCGATGAGCGCGACTGCGGTGCGTCCATTGGACAGGAAGTCGTCGACGATGACGACGCGATCACCCGGCACGATGTAGCGCTGCGAGAGCACCAGCTTGGTTTCGCCGCCCTTGGTCGGCGACGGGATGATGCGCGCGATTGCGGGCGACTCGACCTGCGGGGCGTATTTCTTGGCATAGACCAGCGGTACCCCGAGGGCCTGAGCAACGACGAGCCCGGGGGCGATGCCGCTCGCTTCCGCAGTCAGGATGACGCTGGGTTCGAAGCGGCCGACACGGCGTGCCAGTTCCCGGCCCATCTCGGTGATGAAAGCAGGTTCGATGCGGTGGTTGAGGAAGTGGTCGATCTTCAGGATCTGGTCACCGATCACGGTCGCTTCGGCTTCGATGCGGCGGACCAGAGGCCCATAGGGGGCGGTGAGCGAAGGGGTGTTGAGCGCGGCGGCGTTATTCATACTGCGGATTCCGGTGGTGGGCACCCGGGGGGCGAGTGCGGATGCGCCGCATTCTAGCGCAGCCCTCGTCCGGTAGAATCGCGTCTTTCAACCGCGACGGCGGGGCGCCTTGGCTCGTCCTGCAGCGCATTCGACACATGCCGATGAACGACGAAGACTACATGCGTGCGGCGCTCGAGGAAGCGCGCCGCGCGGGGGCCTGCGACGAGGTGCCGGTGGGGGCGGTGGTCGTACTCGACGGCCAGATTGTGGGCCGAGGCTTCAACCAGCCCATCGGCCGCCACGATCCGACCGCGCACGCCGAAGTGATGGCCTTGCGCGATGCCGCCGCGCGTCTGGGCAACTATCGCCTGCCGGGGTGCGAGCTCTATGTGACCCTGGAGCCGTGCGCGATGTGCAGCGGCGCGATCATGCACGCGCGCATCGCCCGCGTCGTGTTCGGGGCGCGGGATCCGAAGACGGGTGTCGCAGGCAGTGTGATGGATCTCTTTGCCGAGTCGCGGCTCAACCATCATGCGCGCGTCGAGGGCGGCGTGCTTGCCGACGAGTGCGGGCGCATGCTGTCGAGCTTTTTTGCCGCGCGGCGCGGCAAGACGCAGGTGGCTTGAGTGCGTATCGAGATCGATCTTGGCTCACAGACGCTCGCCCTTTTTGGGGCGGACGACGCTTGCATCCGGCGCTACAGCGTGTCGACGGCGGCCAGGGGGGCAGGGGAATTGAACGGCAGCCTGTGCACACCGCGCGGGCGCCATCGCATACGCGCCCGGATCGGCGCCGGTGCGCCGGAGGGCGCAGTGTTCCGCGGACGCCGGCCCACCGGGGAGCGCTGGAGCCGCGACTTCGCCGCGGCTCATCCCGGACGCGACTGGGTCCTGACGCGCATCCTTTGGCTGTGTGGCGAGGAGTCCGGGCGAAATCGCGGCGGTGATGTCGACTCGATGCGGCGTTTCATCTACATCCACGGCACTGGCGACGACCAGCCCATGGGGGTCCCGCGCTCGCATGGCTGCATCCGCATGCGCAACCGCGACCTGATCGAACTCTTCGAGCTGGTCGCCGCAGGCACGATTGTGGATATCCGCGCATGAGCATGGCCGTCCTGCCCACCGTTTGCGTCCTCGACTGGGCACAGGTGCAAGCCCTGGTTACGCCGCTGCGCACGGCAGTGTTCGTCGAGGAGCAGGGCGTACCCGTCGAGATCGAGCGCGACGTCTTCGACGCGGTGAGCCGGCATGCGCTGGCGCGCTCTGGCGCCGGCGAAGTGATCGGTACCGGGCGTCTGCTGCCCGACGGCCACATCGGGCGCATGGCGGTGGCTTGCCGCTGGCGAGGCAAGGGTGTGGGCGGACTGGTACTGGCGGCCTTGGTCCAGGAGGCGGTCCGGTTGAACATGGGCGAGGTGGTACTCAACGCGCAGGTGCATGCCGAGGCCTTCTATCTGCGCCATGGCTTCGTCGCCGAGGGCTGCGTGTTCGAGGAGGCCGGCATTCCCCATCGCGTGATGCGCCGACGCCTTGATCAAGGAAGTCGCAGCTGACGCTGTTCAGGTCGTCGGCTGGGTGGCGAAGCGGTGGGTGACGGCGCTGGCCTGTTCGCCATGCGCGTCCCAGGTCCATTCATCGAAGCGGATACGGCCATCGTCGTGCTGCACTACGACGCTCGTGCATCGTGTGCCATAGCCCGGCGCGCGAATGAAGGCGGGCGACAGCCAGCGCTCCCATTCGAGGCTGACGCCGGTGGCCGGCAGGTGCGGGTCGGCCGCCGGTCGAGGGTCGCGCATCAGGGCCAGCAGTCCCTGGCTCAGGGCGTGCTCATCGAGCGCGTCCACGCGGCCTTCTGCCTGCCCCGCGCCGAGCAGCTCGGCAAGGCCGGCACGGGTCTTGAGCAGCTTGGGCCATGGGCTGTCGAGCAGGTGGTTCGACAGCCCATAGATGCCGGGCTCGAGTGCCCGAACGGTGCCGTTGGTGCTCTCGAGAACGGCCAGCGTGCTGCCGTCGCCGACGAGGAGATTGAAGCCGGCATAGCGCGAGCACTCGGCGCCCAAACCCTGCAGAACCCGCGTCGCAGGTAGCTCGGCCTCGAGCGCCTCGCGCACCAGCACACCACGCGAGGGCGCACCTTCCACGTGCCGGCTGGGGTCACGGTAGTTGGTGAGTGCGGCGAAGCGTCCGCTGCGGCTCAGCCCCATCCAGGTGCCACCGGCTTCGAGGTCACGGCCCGCGAGCAGGTCAGGCGCGTCGGTCCACCAATGGGCAGGGGAGGACGGCCGCGAGAGGTACTCGTCGCGGTTGGCGGCGACCATGAGCGGGTAGCGTGGATGAGCGCGCCACGCGAAAACGATCAGGCACATCGGATACGGCGGTGTGCGCTCAGCCCAGGGCGTAGGGCAAGGGCAGCAGTTCGAGCGCCGCCCCTTCGCCAGCGCCCAGGCGCAACTGCCCCGCCTCAGCGCTGCTGGACTGGATTACCGCCAACGCTTCGACGCCACCATCTGCGGTCGGTGCCACATTGACCACCTTGCCTGCGGACTGCTCGCCGAAGTCGGGGGCGTGGATGTCCATCCCCGCGACAACCTCGATGCCGGGGGCTGCGGCAACGCGGTACATCCGTTTCTTGAGCTTGCCGAGGTACTGCGTACGCGCGACGATCTCCTGTCCAGGGTAGCAGCCCTTGTGGAAGCTCACGCCGCCGATCAGCTCGTAGTTGAGCATCTGGGCGACGAATTCTTCCTGCGTCGGCGCGGTAACCAGCGGCAGGCCTGCGCGGATCATGCTGAGCTGCCAGGCCGCAGTGCCCGCCTTGACGGCACCGCCGGCGACGAGGGCGTCGAACACCCAGGCAGCATCGTCGGCAGCCACTGCCAGGAGGTAGCGCTCGGCGTCGATGCGCACGCAGCGCACGCCGTCGGTCGTGAGGGTCTGACGCATGTCGGCCGCCGGCATCTCGATACCCGCCGCCTGCAATACCGCCGCCGCGTTCTTGCCGCATACGCCGATCAGGGCGAGGGTGTCGCTGGCGTTGGCAAGCTTGACCTTGCTGCGCAGTACGTACATCGACAGTTTCTTGAGGAAGGCGGGCAGGATGTCCGCCGACAGGACGAGGCCATGACCTTCGTCTTCCGCCCACATCAGGAAACTCGCGATCATCCGGCCCTTGGGCGAGTTGAAGCTGTTCCAGGCAGCGCCGTCGGCAGGGAGCTTGTTGACGTCGTTCGAAACCAGGTTGTGCAGGAAGGCCGCCGAATCCGGCCCCACGGAGCGGATGATGCCCAGATGAAGCAGAGGCACCACGACGGTCGATTCGCTTGCGGCGCGGGCTTCGTCGGTCGCGTCGGCAAAGCGAACGGAGGGCAGCGGGGCGGCGGTAGTTTGGGTCTCGGCCAGGGTGGCACCCAGGCGGGAGAGGTGTTCGGTCCAGACGGTCATGGGGCGGTCAGCGGTAGCAAGGGGGTTGGCAGTAGCAAGGCGGGTTGGCGGTAGCGCACGACCTCGCTCGGAGGTGCTTGCGCGATGAAGTATTATAGGCGCCCGCCGCAAGTCGGTCGCCCCTGCGCCCGACATGGCTTTTTCCGTCGATGCTGTGCTGATGCGTTCCCTTGTGCGCTTCGTTGTATACCTCTTGATCTTGTCCATGCTCGGCGCGATGTTGCTCGTCGGTGCGGGGTGGTGGTACGCGCACGCACCGCTGACGCTGGCGTCCGAAAAGGTCGAATTCACCGTGCCGCGTGGGGCTGGCATGCGCCATGCCGCCGGTGTGATCGAGGATGCGGGCGTGGGTGTCGATGCGCGCTTTCTCACCCTGCTCGCACGTATCGGCGACAAGGCGCACACGATCAAGGCCGGCAGTTACGAAGTGCGCACCGGAGTGACCCCCTGGCAGCTGATCGAGAAGCTGGCGAGCGGGGATGTGACACAGGGCGAGCTGCTGCTGGTGGAAGGCTGGACCTTCCGCCAGGTGCGCCAGGCGCTCGAGAGCAATCCTGACCTCGAGCAGGACACGAGTGGCTTGTCGGACGCGGAGCTCTTGCAGCGAATCGGTGCCAGCGAGACACACCCCGAGGGCCTGTTCTTCCCCGACACATACCGGTTCGACAAGCGCTCGAGCGCGCTCGCGGTGCTCAAGCGCGCTTACGACGCCATGCAGCTGCGCCTGGCCGCAACGTGGGAGGCGCGCGACCCGGCGATGCCGCTGGCTTCGCCTTACGAAGCCCTCATCCTGGCCTCGATCATAGAGAAGGAGACCGGCCGTGCGGAGGACCGTGGACTGGTGGCATCGGTATTCGCCAACCGCCTGCGCGTGGGCATGCGGCTGCAGACCGACCCCACGGTGATCTATGGTCTGGGGCCGGAGTTCGATGGGCGCTTGCGCCGTGTCCATCTCGACACCGATCACCCCTGGAACACCTACACGCGCGCCGGTCTGCCGCCGACGCCGATTGCGATGCCGGGCGAAGCGGCGCTGCGTGCGGCCTTGAAGCCGGAGAACAGCGAGTTCTTCTATTTCGTCGCACGTGGGGATGGCAGCAGCGAGTTCTCGCGTACCCTGGCCGAGCACAACCGGGCGGTCAATCGTTTCATCCGCAATGGGGGTGGTCGATGAGCGCAATGCCGCCGCGCCTGCCCGAACCGATCCTCTCTGCCTCTCCCGCGACGGCCATGGAACGTCTTTCTCACGAGGCCGCAGGGCGCGGCCGCTTCATCACTTTCGAAGGTATCGACGGCGCCGGCAAGAGCAGCCAGATCGACGCGGTCGTCAGCTTGCTGCGTGCGCAAGGCAGGGTCGTGGAGCAATCTCGTGAACCCGGCGGTACTGCGCTGGGCGAGCGTTTGCGCGAACTGCTGCTGCATGAGGCCATGCACCTCGAGACAGAGGCGATGCTGATGTTCGCAGCACGTCGCGAACACCTCGCCGCACGGATCGAGCCCGCGCTCGCTGCCGGGCACTGGGTTGTCTGCGACCGATTCTCCGATGCCACCTTCGCCTATCAGGTTGGCGGGCGGGGGCTCGCACGCGACAAGTTCGAAGCACTCGAGGCCTGGGTTCATCCGGGACTCCAACCTGACCTGACCCTGCTCTTCGATCTTCCACCGGAGATCGCTGCTGCGCGTGTCGCTGCCACTGGTGCCGCGCCCGATCGCTTCGAGCGCGAGCAACGTGACTTCTTCGAGCGTGTACGTGCCGCTTATCTCGAGCGTGCCCGACTGGACCCGGCGCGTTTCTGCATCGTCGACGCCACGCGTTCTCCTGCATCCATCCGCGCCGACATCGAGGGCGTCGTGCGCGACCGACTGCAGCCATGATCCATTCCTGGTTGCAGCCCACCTGGACACGACTCGTTGAGCTTGGCGATCGTCTGCCTCACGCCTTGCTGCTGGTTGGTCCGCCTGGCCTGGGCAAGCGCGAGCTTGCCGATGCGCTCGCCGCTCGTCTGCTATGTGATTCTCCGGCTGACGATGGCCACGCCTGCGGACGCTGTGAGCCTTGCGTCTGGCGGCTGGCCGACAACCATCCCGACCTGCATCGGGTGGTCCCCGCGGCAGCGGCAGAGGCTGCTGCCGCCGAGCGCGGCGAGGGCGAGGGCGGCGATGCCGCTGGCGGGCGCGAGGGGGGCGGCAAGGCGGCGTCGGCGCAGATCGTCATCGAGCAGATCCGGGACCTGCAAGCGGCCTTGAGTGTCACCGGACACCATGGTGCACGCCGTGTTGTCGTACTCGATCCGGCAGAGGCGATGAACCCCTTTACCGCCAACGCCTTGCTCAAGCTGCTCGAGGAGCCGCCAGCGGGCTGCGTGTTCCTGCTCGTATCCTCGGCGCCACGCCGGCTGTTGCCGACGATTCGCAGTCGGTGCCAGCAGTGGCTGTTTGCGCGTCCGGAAGAGCAAGCGCTCGCGCACTGGAAAACGCGTGCGGACCCCGATGTGCTTGCGCTGCTCGCCCTCGGCGGCGGAATGCCGCTGGCGGCCGAACGCCTCGCGCGTGCGGGCGGTGGGGCCCTGCTTGCACGTTTCGTACGTGATCTGGCCGGCTTGCAGGCCTCCGACGCACTCAAGCTGGCCGCCCAGTGGGAGAGTTGGCTGAAATCGCGCGAGGCCTTGGCCGCTGGTTTCGGATTGCCAGAACTGTGCGACTGGATGCAGCGCTGGGTCAGTGACCTGGCCAGCGTACGACTAGGTGGCCGTGTACGCTTCTTTCCCGCCCAGCAGGCTGTCCTCTCTACCCTCGCCAGCCGTTGCAGCGTGGCGGCGGCGAGCGCCTGTTACAATGAAATGGCGCAGATTCGCAGGGTGTCGCGGCACCCCTTGAGCTTGCGCCTGGTACTGGAGGATCTGCTGATGCGTTACGTTCGCGCCACTGCTGGAGTTCGTGGATGAGTGATGCGTCTCGAACGACACCGACGCGGCCGAGCGTGCTGTCGCTCAACATCAACAGCAAGTCGGCGCTGTACGCGGCCTATATGCCGTTTCTCGTCAATGGCGGCATCTTTCTGCCTACGCCCAAGAACTACAAGCTGGGCGATGAGGTCTTCCTGCTGCTGCAGTTGATCGACGACCCCACCCGTCACCCGGTGGCCGGCAATGTTGCCTGGATCACCCCTCATGGTGCGCAAGGGGGCAAGACGCAGGGGATCGGGGTGCACTTTTCGGCCGACGAGTCAAGCAAGGTGCTGCGCGGCCGTATCGAGCAGATCCTTGCCGGCCATCTGGGCTCGAGCCGGCCTACGCATACCCTCTGAACCCTGGGCGCTTGCTGCACGCCAGTGCCTCGTACCGGCTTTCGATGCCGACCCATTACACCAACCCGGTCCAATGTTCGTAGATTCTCACTGCCATATCGACTTCCCCGACCTTGCCGCGCGAGAGGACGAGGTGCTTGCCAACATGGCGGCCAATCGGGTCGGCACAGCGCTTTGCATCAGTGTCACGCTCGAAGCCTTTCCCCGCGTGCTCGGGCTGGCCGAACGCCACGCCCAGCTTTGGGCATCGGTCGGCGTCCATCCCGACAACGATGGTTGCGAAGAGCCTGACGTGGCCCGGCTGCTCGCGTTGGCCGACCATCCCAAGGTGGTGGCCATCGGCGAAACCGGGCTCGACTACTACTGGCAGAAGGACGAGCCGGAGTGGCAGCGCGAGCGTTTTCGTACGCACATCCGTGCCGCGCGCCAGTGCGGCAAACCGCTGATCATCCATACGCGCAGTGCTGCCGAGGACACGCTCAGGTTGATGCGCGAGGAGGGCGCAGGTGAGGCGGGCGGCGTGATGCACTGCTTCACCGAGAGCTGGGAGGTTGCTGAAGCCGCGCTCGAGTTGGGCTTCTACATTTCCTTTTCGGGCATCGTCACCTTCCGCAACGCCAAGGCGCTCAAGGAGGTCGCGTGCCGGGTACCGCTCGAGCGCCTGCTCATCGAAACCGATGCGCCCTATCTTGCTCCGGTTCCGCATCGTGGCAAGATCAACGAACCCGCCTGGGTCGTGCACGTGGCCGAGGAGATCGCTCGCCTGCGTGACGAACCGCTCGAGCATATTGCGCGGGCGACCACCGACAACTTCTTTCGCCTATTCCGCCATGTCACCAGACCAGCCTGACGTCCGTGTCGCGGACACCTCCGCCGCAACGCTGCGCCGCTTCCTCCTTGTTGGGCTGTTGGCCACTGCGAGCCTGATTTCGGCGCCCGCATTTGCCAACAGCTATGAGGCCGCGCTCAGTTCTGCGCGCCTCGGTGACACCCGCCAACTCGTCGGTTTGCTCAATCGTGGCATCGATCCCAATACCGTCGATGCCAATGGCAATACCTTGCTGATCCTGGCCGCACGCGAGGGCCAACTCGCAACCGTTGAGGCGCTGCTGCGTTACCGGGTGCGTATCGATTACCGCAATCTGGCAGGCGATTCAGCACTGATGCTTGCCGTCCTGCATGGCCATGCGCAGGTGGTCGAAGCGCTGATCAATGCGAGCGCAACACTGGACCACGAGGGTTGGGCACCGGTGCATTACGCCGCGTTCGAGGGTCGGGATGCAATCCTCGACAGGCTCCTCGGCGCCGGAGTCGATGTAAATGCGCGTGCGCCCAACCAGGCAACGGCGCTGATGCTGGCGGCGCGCAATGGCCATGTGGGGGTCGTACGGCGCTTGCTGTCGCTGCCCCAGATCGATCTCAATGCGCTCAACGAGGCAGGCCTGTCAGCCGATGCATGGGCTGCACAGAACGGGAACACCGATATCGCCGAACTGATCGCTGCCGAGCGCAAGCGCAGGGGATTGGCTGCGCCGGCCATACGGCTGACGATCGACTAGTTGGTAACCGACGGTCGATTCTGTCGGGGACTCAGGAAGCAAGACGGCCGGTATTACCGGCCGTCTTGCTTATGTCCGGGCGTTTATCCATGGCAGGAGCGGATACGCATTCAGCGGGAAATTGTGCATTGCACAATTCATTTGACAACGCCCGAGAGACTTATATAATCATCGCCATGTTGCATCGCAACATGGCGGCCCGGGAACTTGGTCGCACGTGCAGTTGGACGAATCCTCTCACCACCAGTTTTCAAGGATGTTAAAGATGACCAAGATCACCACCCCCGAGCAGCTCCTCGCCGTCAACAAGGCTCAACTCGAGACCCTGCTGTCGCTCGCCAACAGCGCCCTGGCCCGTGCCGAGCGCCTGACCGAGCTCAACCTCAACACCACCCGCTCGGTGCTCGAGGACGGCGTTGCCATCACCCGCAAGCTCGCCGAGGCGAAAACCCCGCAGGAGCTTGCGAGCCTGCAGGCCGAACTCACCCAGCCGATGCTCGACAAGGCCGTCGCTTACGCACGCAACGTCCAGGAACTGGCTGCCGAAGGCCAGCAGGAGACCGCCAAGCTGGTCGAGTCTCAGGTGGCCGAGCTCAACAGCGCCTTCAGCACCGCGCTCGAGCAAGCGGCCAAGACGGCGCCGGCTGGCTCGGAAGCTTTCTTTGCCGCCGTCAAGTCGGCGATGGATACCGCCAATGGCCTGTATGAGAACGTCAGCAGCGCCGCCAAGCTTGCCGAGGCCAAGCTGGCCGCCGCTACCGAGCAGGCCGTCGAGGCAGTGACCGCGAGTGTCAAGAGCGCGACGCCCAAGAAGCGCGCCTAAGCTACCGTACAGGGCAGCCATGCTGCCCTTTGCGCTGGACAGGAAAGGGACCGTGCGGCCGTGAGCCGGACGGTCCCTTTTTGCGTCGTCGTGCCCGCGCTTAGCTGGACAGACGGGACTTCATTGCCTCCGACGGCAACATACCGAAAGTGGATCTGTAGAGTTCCGAGAATCGGCCGAGGTGGGTGAATCCATACTCGAGTGCAACTGCAGTGACGTTGGGCGCCTTGCTCGCGGGATTGGTCAGGGTCGCGTGCACATGCTCGAGCTTTTTCTGGCGGATGAACTGCTTTGGCGTCGTCTTCGCGTTCTTCTCGAACAACAGATAGAGCGAGCGCAGGCTCAGGCGGGAAAAGTGGGAGAGCTGCTCGGCGCTGATGTCCTGCTTGATGTTGTCGTTGATGTACTGCACGAGACGCTCGAAACACGGCGCATGCTGGCAGGGCTCCTCGAGCCCCAGGTTGTGTTCGAGCATGGTCATGAGCTTGGTCGTGACCACGCGGTTGTAATGCTGGAGCATCTGGGGGGTCGTCAGCGCAGACTCGGCTTCTTCGCAGATGAGCTGGAGGAGAACGATGAGGCTCTCGAGCTCCTGGAAGCGGTAAGGCACCTGCTTGAAGGTGATGCGTTCGCGCGAGCGGGTCCAGCGATGCTCGGCACAAGCGTCACCGAGCATCGTCGCGGGTAACTTGACGATGAATTTCTCACAGTCCTCGGAGTAGGTGATGTCGAGCGGGTCGTCCGGGTTCAGCAGCAGGAAATGCCCGGCCGACAGGTCAAGCGTGGTGTCGGGCAGGGTGTAGCGACAGTAGCCGCGCAGAATGAACTGGAGGTGGTAGATGTCGGCCAGCCCCTCGGAGATCACGCGCGCACGGGCGCCATAGCTCAGCCGGCACAGGTCGAGTCCACCGGCCTTGCGATGCGAAAGTGACGCGCTGCCCTGACTGCGCGAACTCAGGCTCAGGCTATGAGACCCCACGTTCGCGCGCACGTAGTCCGACACCTCGAAAGGATTGGCACCATTGAAGATGCTGCTTTTGGCGTTCAGGAAGGCCAGGGGCATGATCAGACCCCGGCGCGTAGAACAGGCGATCGGTCCGATGCGGCCCCCGCAGTTGCAGGCAAGGCCAAGGTAGTCTCTCGTGCGCGCATCATCTCTCTCCCGGTGGGGCTATCTCCCGTCGCCCAGTTCTGCGCTGTGCGTCGAGAATTTTTAGAATCTCGAGTTTATTCTCGATAAGAAATTTTGTCTATGGCTGCATAGTCTGAACGAACGGTTGCTGGCCTGTAAACGTGGCAAGGCCGCAGCGCAATGATGCGCTACGGCCTTGCCAGGGACGTTGCCGGGGGTGATCAGCCCTGGTCGCCACCTCCGACCGGGATGACGGTGCCGGTGATGTAGGCCGAGTCGTCGGAGGCGAGGAACAGGATCGGATCGGCCTGCTCGTCCAGCGTACCGTAGCGCTTCATCAGGCTGCTGTCGATCGACTGGCTGTAGATCTGCTTGTACCAGCGCTTCTCCTCCTCGCTCTGCTTTTCCGTGTTACGCGGTACCAGGCGCGGTGGAGCCTCGGTGGCGCCGGGGGCGGTCGCATTGACGCGGATACCGCGCTCTGCGGTCTCGAAGGCCAGGCAGGCGGTAAGTGCATTTACGCCGCCCTTGGCCGCCCCATAGGGGACGCGGTTGACGCCGCGGGTGGCGATTGATGACACATTCACGATCGAACCCTTGCCCTTGTCCAGCATGTGGGGCAGGGCTGCGCGGCAGCACCACAGGGTGGGGAACAGCGAGCGTCGCACCTCGGCCTCGATCTGATTCTCCTGATAGTGCTCGAAGGGCTTGGTCCAGATCGTGCCGCCGACGTTGTTGATCAGGATGTCGATGCAGCCGAACTTCTCCACCGCGGCATCCATGACCCGCCTGCACTCGGAGAACTGCTCGAGGTCGGCCGTGAGGCTCAGCACCTCCACCTTCGTTGATAGTTCCTTGGCCACCTCATGCACGATCTCCGAGCGGTCGACCAGCACCAGGGTGCCCTTTTCCTTGGCCATCTTCTCGGCGACCCGCTTGCCGATGCCTTGTGCGGCACCGGTGATCACGGCCACTTTCTTCTTGAAACGGTTTGCCATTGTCGCTCCTGACGGGATGGGCAGCGCTCAGACGCTGGCGGCGAACTTCTCGTAGTGGAAGCTGTTCGGTTCGACCTTGCGTTCGCGCAGGTCATGGGCCACAGCCTCGACCATCGGCGGGGGGCCGCACAGGTAGATGTCGACATTGCCGTGGTCAAGGTGGGCCGGCTCGATGTGGGCGGTGACGTAGCCCTTCTTCGGCCAGCTGCTGTCATCGGCGACGACGCATACGTCGTAGCTGAAGTTGGGTAGCGCGGCCTTGAAGGCATCCAGGCGCTCGAGCTCGACGACGTCGGCGTCGGTGTTGACGCCGTAAATGAGGTGGATCGGGTGGGCGCTGCCACCGCCGGTGACGAGCTTGTCGAGCATGGCGAGGAAGGGCGCGAGGCCGGTGCCGCCGGCGAGCATCAGCACCGGGCGTGCGACGTCGCGCAGGTAGAAGCTGCCGATCGGGCCGGCGAGCTTGATGGTGTCGCCGGCCTTGGCGGTGCCGGTGAGGTAGCCGCTCATAAGGCCGTTGGGTACGTTGCGGATGAGGAAGCTGACCTTGCTCTCGGCAGGCATCGAGCTAAAGGAGTAGGCGCGCGTCTGCTCGGTGCCGGGCACGGTGAGGTTGGCGTACTGGCCGGGCAGGAAAGCGAGCTTGGCGATGCCTTCACCCTGGAGCACCAGGGAGAGCGTGCTCGGCGACAGCTGGCGCACTTCGGCCACGGTGGCGGTGAGGGTAGCGTGCTTGATCTTGCACACCTCGGACGAGGCGGGCACGTTCACCACGCAGTCGCTCTTGGGGTGCATCTGGCAGGTGAGGACGTAGCCGAGCCTGGCCTCTTCTTCGCTCATCGCGTCGTCGATGTAAAAGCCGAGCTCGTACTGGCCGGATTCGGCCTTGCACTTGCACGCGCCACAGGCGCCGTCACGGCAGTCGATTGGGACGTTGACGCCCTGGCGGTAAGCGGCGTCGGCCACCGTCTCGGTGGCGTTGCAGTCGATGAAGCGGGTGACGCCGTCCTCGAAGTTCAGCGCGATCTTGAATGTCATGGTTGTCTCTCCGGGATGGGGCAGGGTCGCCGCTGTCTGCGCAAGCTGGCGCCCCGCCCTCGTTATCAGACGTGGTACACGTCGATGACGTGACGGATGTAGTCGGTCTTCAGAACGACCTTCTTGAACTTGATCACCGGGTTGGCGCCCGATACGTCGAGGGTGTAGAAGCTCGTGCCGCAGAAGTGGTCGGTGTGGTTGTAGCGCACGCTCATGGTGTGCCAGTTGAAGCGCAGCTTGACCGTGTTGCCGTCCTGCGCCAGCACCTCGATGTTGCTGATGTGGTGATTGGTGCGGGTGTCGGGGATGGTCGCGCTCGAACGCTCGGTGCGGATGCGGAATACGCGGTCTTCCAGGCCGGCACGGCGGCCGTACCAGATCAGCGAGATTTCGGACTGGGGGTCTTCGGTCAACTCGCCGTCGTCATCCCAGGCGGGCATCCAGAAGGTGCAGTTCTCGTCGTACATCGCCAGCCAGCTGTCCCAGTCGCGATCGTCCAGGTAACGGGCTTCGCGGTACAGGAAGGCACACAGGTCTTGGTAGCTCAGGCTCATTTTCTCGTCTCCGCTCAGGCTTGTGCTTGTTCGGCCGCAAGGGCCTTCTTCATCTGCTCCAGCCAGTAAGTGTGCTGCGCCACGTACAGGCCTTCGTCCTCGGTCTTGACGCCCGAGAGGATGGGCTTGAGGCCGATCTTGTCGGCTTCCTCGTCCGGGCCTTCTACCCAGTGCTCGGCGCCGCGCGCCATGTCGTTCCACTCAAGGGCGCGGCCCATGAAGCCTTCCTGGCAGGCGCGGAATTCCTCGAGATCGTCCGGGGTGGCCATGCCCGAGGCGTTGAAGAAGTCCTCGTACTGGCGGATGCGGCGCGCACGCGCTTCGGCCGACTCGCCCTTGGGCGCGATGCAGTAGATGGTGACTTCGGTGCGATTGACGTCGAGCGGGCGGAACACGCGGATCTGCGAGCTGAACTGGTCCATCAGGTACACGTTCGGGTACAGGCACAGGTTGCGCGAGTTGCCGATCATCCAGTCGGCCTTGGCCTCACCGAACTCGGCGACCAGGCGGTCGCGCTGTTCCATCAGCGGACGGTCCTCGGGGTTGTCCCAGCGCGTCCACAGCAGCAGGTGGCCGTTCTCGAAGGAGTATGAACCGCCGCCCTTCTTGGCCCAGCCGCCGGCGCTCATCGCCTTGATGTCGTCACCGGCGTCGCGGCTTTTACGCTGCGCCTGGGTGGCGGCGTAGTTCCAGTGCGTGGCGGTGACGTGGTAGCCGTCGGCGCCGTTCTCGGCCTGCAGCTTCCAGTTGCCCTCGTACACATAGGTGGACGAGCCGCGTAGCACCTCAAGACCTTCGGGCGACTGGTCGACGATCATGTCGATGATCGCCTTCGATTCGCCGAGGAAGGCTTCCAGCGGCTGCACGTCGGCATTCAGGCTGCCGAACAGGAAACCGCGATAGGACTCGAAGCGGGCGATCTTCTTGAGGTCGTGAGAGCCCTCACAGTTGAAGCTCTCCGGATAGCCGGTCTCGGTCGGGTCCTTGATCTTGAGCAGCTTGCCCGAGTTGTTGAAGGTCCAGCCGTGGAAGGGGCAGGTGTAGGTAGCCTTGTTGCCGTGCTTGAAGCGCGCGAGTGTGGCGCCGCGGTGGGCGCAGGCGTTGATGAAGCAGTTGAGCTGGTTGTCCTTGTTGCGGGTGATGAACACCGGCTGGCGGCCAATCTTCGTCGTGTAGTAATCGTTGATCTTCGGCAGTTGGCTCTCGTGTGCGAGATAGACCCAGTTGCCTTCGAAGATGTGCTTCATCTCCAGCTCGAACAGTTCGCGGCTGGTGAACATTTCACGCTTGCAGCGGAACAGGCCTTGGGCCTTGTCCTTCTGGATCAGTGCGTCCAGGTATTCCATTGTGATCATCGCCGAGGTCTCCGATGGTGTTAGTACGGAGTCCGCATCGTAGGTAGGGCGGCGGCGGCGAAATATCCAGTTTCTGCACGATCGCTATCCACTCCTTGCATACGCCGTTGCGTGCACAAAGCGGATAAGCATCGTGCAGAAACTGGATATTGCCGTTCCCCGGCACCGCCTAATCTGCGCTCCACACGAAGCCCGGGCGCCATCGCAAAGCGTTTGCCGGCCAGGACCCGGTGCTGCGTGAATGGCGAGGCCGTCGCGGTGCCCGAGCACGCGGAAGGCCTCCCGCCCCCTGACCACAAGGAGAGAGGAAATGGCGACAAGTGGTGTGATGCGTCCCGGACATATCCAGCTGCGTGTGCTGGACCTGGATGAGAGTGTCAATTTTTACCGCAACGTGCTCGGACTGGTCGAGACGGGCCGTGACGCCGCTGGCCGCGTCTACTTCAAGGCCTGGGACGAGCGTGATCACAACAGCGTGGTCCTGCGCGAAGCCGAGCAGGCAGGCATGGACCTGATGGGTTTCAAGGTCAAGGACAGGGCCACCCTCGAACAGCTCGACAAGGATCTCCAGGCCTACGGCGTGCAGACCGAGCGCATCCCGGCTGGCGAACTGCTGGAGACTGGCGAGCGCGTGCGTTTCACCATTCCGACGGGTCACGTCATGGAGCTTTACGCCGACAAGACCGACGTGGGCAACGGCCAGCCCTACACCAACCCTGATCCGTGGATTCCGGCCGCAGAGCACGGCATCGCGCCGCATCGCTTCGATCACTGCCTGCTCTACGGTCCGAACCTGGAGGACAACCTCAAGCTGTTCACCGAGGTACTGGGCTTCCACCTCGTCGAGCGCGTGCTGCTCGAGGACGGCAAGTCGCTGCTGGCGACCTTCATTTCCTGTTCGCACAAGGCGCACGACCTCGCTTTCGTCGCCCACCCGGAGCCAGGCAAGCTACACCACCTGTCCTTCCTGCTTGGCAGCTGGGAGCAGGTGCTGCGTGCGGCCGACATCATGTCGATGAACCGTGTATCGATCGATATTGGCCCGACCCGCCACGGCATCACCCGTGGTACCACGATCTACGCCTTCGACCCCTCCGGCAACCGTTTCGAGACCTTCTGCGGCGGCTACGAGACCTACCCTGACCATGCCCCGATCACCTGGACCTTCGACGAGGTCGGCGCGGGCATCTTCTATCACGACCGCAAGCTCAACGAGCGCTTCCTCACCGTCGTGACCTGAGCCTGACCCAAATTCGAAACTGCTCCAAAGGAAGAGACAAATGGACAAGCACTATAAAATCGTTTGCAACCTGATCCTTGGTGCCGCGCTCGTGACGACCGGCATGGGGTCGGCGCTGGCGCAGGACAAGGTCAAGGTCGGCCTGATGCTGCCCTACACCGGCACCTTCGCGGCACTCGGCAACAACATCACCAACGGCTTCAAGCAGTACGTCGAGGAGAACGGTGGCAAGCTCGCCGGCCGCGAGGTGCAGTACGTTGTTGTGGACGACGAATCCAACCCGGCGCGTGCCACCGAGATCGCCCGTCGCCTGGTAACCCGCGACAAGGTCGACGTGCTGATCGGTTCGGTGCACTCGGGCGTGGCGCTTGCCGCCGCGCGCGTCGCCGCCAACACCAAGACGCTGATGATCGTGCCCAACGCCGGCGCCAACGAGATCACGGGTGCGCAGTGCTCGCCCTACGTGTTCCGTTCCTCCTTTTCGGCCTGGCAGCCGTCCTACGCAATGGGTGAGGCGCTCGCCAAGCGCGGCGTCAAGAACGTCGTCACCCTGGCATGGAAGTACTCCTTCGGCACCGAGTCGGTCGAAGGCTTCACCGAGGGCTTCACCAAGGGTGGCGGCAAGATCGTCAAGGACATGAGCCTGCCCTTCCCGAACGTGGAGTTCCAGCCCTTCCTCACCGAGATCGCCGCGCTCAAGCCCGACGCCGTGTTTGTCTTCTTCGCCGGCGCTGGCGCCGCCAAGTTCGTGAGCGATTACGCTGCAGCAGGCCTCAAGGGCAGCATCCCGCTTTATGGCCCGGGCTTTCTGAGCGAGGATGTTGCGGCCATGGGGGGCGCCGGCGAGGGGCTGCAGACCACGCTGCACTACGCCGACGGCCTCAATACTGAGCGTGACAACGCCTTCCGTACCGCTTACGCCGCTGCCTACAAGGCGCAGCCGGACGTCTACGCGGTGCAGGGCTACGATGCGGCGCAGATGTACCACGCCGGTCTCAAGGCCGCCAATGGCGACCCTGGCAAGCTCGACGCCGTGATCGACGGCATCCGCGCAGCCACCATCGACAGCCCGCGCGGCAGCTTCACCCTGTCCAAGGCCCACAACCCGGTGCAGGACATCTACCTGCGCGAGGTCAAGGACGGCAAGAACGCCGTCGTCGAGGTCGTCTCCGCCGGGCTCGAGGATCCTGCCCGCGGCTGCAGCATGTAAGCGTCCCGCTTCCCTTCCCAACTCAACGCATACGTCGTCCCGGCAGGCTTGCGCCTGCCGGGCGGGGGATAGTCATGGATTTCGCGAGCTTCCTGATCCAGGTGCTGAACTCGCTGCAGTACGGCTTGCTGCTTTTTCTGGTGGCGAGCGGGCTGACGCTGGTGTTCGGCATCATGGGCATCATCAACCTGGCGCACGGCAGTTTCTACATGATCGGCGCCTACCTGGCCTTCGTGCTTACGAGCGCGACCGGCAGCCTGGTGCTGGCTATTGCGCTTGGCATTCCGCTGGCACTGATTTTCGGTGCTCTCCTGGAGTGGGCGCTGTTTTCCCACCTCTACAAGCGTGACCACCTCGAGCAGGTGCTGCTCACCTACGGCCTCATCCTGATCTTCGAGCAGCTGCGCAGCCTGCTGGTGGGCGATGACGTGCACGGCGTGGCCATCCCGGCCTTCCTCGACGCGTCTATCCAGCTCACCGAGGTGATGAGCTATCCGGTGTATCGCCTGGCCATCTCGGTCGTCTGCATCGTGCTCGCGGTGGCGCTCTACTACGTCATTCAGCGTACCCGCCTGGGCATGATGATCCGCGCCGGCAATGACGACCGCAGCATGGTCGAGGCGCTGGGCATAAACATCAACATGATCTATCGCGTGGTGTTCGCGCTCGGGGTGGCCCTGGCTGCGCTCGCCGGCATGCTCGCCGCACCGATCTCCTCGGTGTTCCCGAACATGGGCAGCCATGTGCTGATCATCTCCTTCGTCATCGTCGTCATCGGCGGCATCGGTTCGGTGTGGGGCGCGCTGGTTGCTGCGCTGATCGTCGGCTTCGCCGACACCTTCGGCAAGGTTCTGCTGCCCGAGATCTCCGGAATGATCGTGTACCTGGTCATGGCCGTGGTCCTGCTGTGGCGCCCCGAAGGCATCCTGAAGAAGGGCTGAGATCATGAACGTCAATGCTTCCCTCATCGTCAAGCTCATCGCGGTCGCCGCGATTGCCTGTGTGCCCATGTCGGGCGAGTCCTTCTACGTCGAACTGGTGGCGAAGATGCTGCTCATGGCGATCTTCGCCATGAGCCTGGACCTGCTGGTGGGCTTCACCGGCCTGGTGAGCTTCGGCCATGCGGCCTACTTCGGCATCGCCGCCTACTCGGTGGCCCTGTTTACCGCCAAGTTCGGTCAGATGAGCCTGTGGGTGATGCTGCCCGCGGCCATCCTGCTGTCGGCTGCAGCTGCGCTCGTGATCGGCATCTTCGTGATCCGTACCAAGGGCATCTATTTCATCATGGTCACGCTCGCCTTCGCCCAGATGGCGTACTTCGTGTTCCATGACACGCCCCTGGGCGGTGGCTCGGACGGCGTCTATGTGGACGCACGGCCGACCGCGGCGATCGGCAGCTGGGTCCCCTTCGACCTGGATAACGAGCTGCACATGTTCTATTTCGTGCTCGTCATGATGCTGCTGGTGTACCTGTTTCTTCATCGCGTGCTGCAGTCGCCCTTCGGTCGCGTGCTCATGGGCATCAAGAGCAACGAGCACCGCATGCAGTCGCTGGGTTACTTCACCTTCGGCTACAAGCTGGCCGCATTCACCCTGGCGGGCGCGCTGGGCGGGGTCGCCGGCTTCCTCTACGCGGTCCTGTTCGGCTTCGTCACCCCCGAACTGCTGTCGTGGCACGAGTCGGGCAACGTACTGCTGATGGTGATCCTGGGCGGCATGGGCAACCTTGCGGGTGCGGTACTGGGCGCCTTCGCCTTCGAGGCCATGCGCGAGTTCTTTGCCGATATCACCAAATACTGGCAGTTGCTGATGGGGGGCGTCATCGTGGCCCTGGTGCTCTTTCTGCCGGGTGGGCTGACCGCAATTCCGGGCCGCATCAAGCGCGCCCTGCAGGGAGGTGGCGCAAAATGAGCCAGACCAGCAAGAACGAAGTGTTGCTCGAGGCGCGCAAGCTCACGCGTCGCTTCGGCGGCCTGGTGGCCAACCAGGACATCGACGTCACCCTCGAGCGCGGCATGATCCACGTGCTGCTCGGCCCCAACGGGGCAGGCAAGTCGACCTGCATCAACATGCTGTCGGGCGACCTGCCGCCCTCCGAAGGCGAGATCCGCTACCTGGGCAAGGACATCACCCGGCTCAGCGCGGCGCAGCGCTCGCAGGAAGGCATCGGGCGCAGCTACCAGCGCACCAATATCTTCCCTCAGTTCACCGTGCTCGAAAACGTGCGCCTGGCCGCGCAGTCGCGCCGCCAGCAGCCGTGGCGCATCTTCAGCAAGGCCATGGAGCAGCAGTGGGCGCTGGAGAAGGCGCGCGCCTGCATCGAGGAGGCCGGCCTCGGCAGGCGCGTAGACTGGGTGTCGGGCGTGCTCAGCCACGGCGAACAGCGCCAGCTCGAGATCGCCATGGTGCTTGCCACCGACGCCCAGGTGCTGCTGCTCGACGAGCCGCTCGCCGGCATGGGCTCGGAAGAGTCCGCGAGCATGGTCGCGGTGCTCAAGCGCCTGCGCCAGACGCGCGGCATCCTGCTCGTCGAGCACGACATGGACGCCGTGTTCGCAGTCGCCGACAGGATCACGGTGATGGTCAATGGCCAGTTGCTGGAGTGCGGTCCGCCCGCACAGATCAAGGCCAGCGTGGCCGTCCAGCAGGCCTATCTGGGTACGGAGGACAGCTTCCATGTCTAACATGCTGCTCGAAGCCAAGGAAGTTCATACCTATTACGGTGCCAGCCACATCCTGCACGGCATCGACTTCAGTATCCGCGAAGGCGAGGGCATCGCGCTCATGGGTCGCAACGGCATGGGCAAGTCGACGCTGATCAAGAGCATGCTCGGCATCGTCAGGCCCAGTCATGGCCGGGTGCTGGTGCGTGGTGACGACTACAGCCGCGCGCGCACCTTCCAGACTGCGCAGCAGGGCATCGCCTACGTGCCCGAAGGCCGTGGCATCTTCAAGAGCCTGACCGTGCGCGAGAACCTGCTGATGTCGGCGCGTGCCGGCATCGACGGTCGCCGCGAATGGACCTTCGAGCGCGTCATGGAGACCTTCCCGCGCCTGGGTGAGCGCATCAACAACGGTGGCTGGCAACTGTCGGGGGGCGAGCAGCAGATGCTCACCATCGGCCGCGCGCTGATGACCAACCCCGACCTGCTTATCCTCGACGAGGCCACCGAGGGCCTGGCGCCGCTGATCGCCATGGAGATCTGGCGCATCGTCAAGGAGATCCGCAGGACCGGGATCGCCACCGTGATCGTGGACAAGAACCACGGCGCAGTCACCAGCATCTGCGACCGCGCGATGATCCTGGTGAAGGGGCAGGTGGTGTTCGACGGCACCAGCGACGAGATCCGCGCCCAGCCCGAACTGATCCAGAAGCACCTCGGCGTCTGAGCCGGATGTGCCACAGCAGGAGAGATACGCCATGACCATCAAGTCACTCGACATCATCCACGACGAGCACCGCGCGCTCGCCGCCATGCTCAGCGGCCTGCGATCGATCGCCTCTGGCATCGAAGCCGGGCGCCTGAAGCCAGACTACGACCTGCTCGAGTCGATGATCGAGTACATCGACAAGGTGCCGGAGAAGGTGCACCACCCGAAAGAGGACCAGTACCTCTTCGCCAAGCTGCGCCAGCGCTGCGCCGAGGCACTGCCGGTGATCGAGCGTCTGGAGACCGAGCATCGCCAGGGCGACGCGCGCATGGCCACCTTGCGCGACGCGCTCGCCAGCTATCGCCAGCAGGGCGATGCGGGCTTCCAGGGCTACCACGAGGCGCTCAAGACCTACATCGAGCAGGAATGGAAGCACATGAACACCGAAGAGCGTGAGGTGTTCCCCCTTGCCAAGGCGCATCTGACCGCGGAGGATTGGGCCGAGATCGACGCCGCCTTCCTCAGTAACCAGAACCCCTGGGAAGGTGCAGCCGGCGAATACCGGGCGTTGTTCTCGAAGATCGTCAACATCGCGCCCGCCCCCGTCGGACTTGGCGGCTGAGTCGCCGCGGGCGGCGCCAACTCTGGAGCATCATGGGCATGACCGAACACGCAGGATTCGACTGGGACGACCGTTACTTGCTGGGCTACAACGCGATGGATGACACCCATCGCGAGTTCGTCAGCCTGGTCGATGCCTTGCTGACCGTCGAGGATGCACAGCTCGCGGCTGCGCTCGACGCCTTTGCAGCCCATGCCGAGGCCCACTTCGAGCAAGAGAACCGTTGGATGGACGTCAATGGTTTCCCGGCGCGCGACTGCCATGTCGATGAGCACGCCAAGGTGCTCGCCTCGGTACGCGAAGTGCAGCAATTGCTCGCTGAGGGCAAGGTCGAGGTGGTCCGTGAGCTTGCGGTGGCGCTCAAGGACTGGTTCCCGGGGCATGCCGACTACATGGACTCTGCACTCGCGCTGTGGATGGTGAAGCGCTCGCACGGCGGTGCGCCGCTGGTCTTCCGACGCGAGAGCGCAAAGAGCAGCTGAGCACTTCATACAGTCATCTCCCTCCCCGGAATCACGTTTTTGTCGTGGTTGCTTCCGGCGTCCCCGCCTGGTGGGGCGTCGGGAGGATTTCGGGTTTGGCCCGCCTCGGCGGGCCATTTTTTTAACGACAACCCTTCTGCATCGAGAGGCCAGCACATGGAACACAAAGCCATCAACCCGCCCGAACTCTTCAGCGGCAAGGCGTTCAGCCAGACTTACTCGGTCTGCGGCGCACAGCGCATGATCTTCGTCTCCGGCCAGGTCGATTGCGACTGCGACGGCAAGGTGCGCAACCTGGACGACCTGGAGGCCCAGCTAAAGGGCACGCTCGACAATATCGAGATCGCCCTGCGCGCCCAGGGCGCGAGCATGCATGACCTGGTGCACGTGACGATCTACGTGGTCGGGCTGCAGCCGGCCCAGACTACCCGCATCCGCGAGATCCGCTCGGCCTACTTCCATCCCGAGCGTCCGCCGGCGGTGACCCTGCTCGGCATCGAGCGCCTCGCCTTCGAAGGTCTGGTGGTCGAGGTGGATGTCATCGCCGCGCGCTGAAAGCGCACTCCCGGCCCCGGCCTTGCCGCGCCAGCGAGTGTGGGCATGGCCTGGAGCCGCCCATCCTGAGGAGGACGCCAGCCATGTTTCCGGGCTGGGTGCGCGGGTCGCCGGCTGCGTTGTCTCGTGGCTGATGGAGCGGCAGGACTTCGTGGCGCTGGTCAAGTGAGTGGGGCTGCTGCACTTTCACCGGCCTGTGGCGCTGATGCGCCCTAAAACGCTCACCCTGACGCTTGACGCCCTCCTAGCCGCCTTCTAGAATGCGGCCTCTTTGCATGGGGGCGGTTAGCTCAGCGGTAGAGCACTGCCTTCACACGGCAGGGGTCACTGGTTCGATCCCAGTACCGCCCACCACGACTGCGGTCGTGGCCCCCGGCAAGACCGATCACGCAGCGATCGGGCGGTTAGCTCAGCGGTAGAGCACTGCCTTCACACGGCAGGGGTCACTGGTTCGATCCCAGTACCGCCCACCAGCACACCACGACAAAGCCGGCGCCCTTCGCGCCGGCTTTGTCGTTCACCGCCCTGTATCGATCGCATGCGCCAGCGAAGGGCTTCCTGCCGGCGCTGGGCGCGCCATCGCGAGTGGAGCCGCAGGACCGGGCGGGGGTATGCTTCGCAACGCTCGCATTTTTCTGCCTCCCACTTCTTCGCCTGCGGAGCACCACGCGCATGCCAACCCCTCATCCTGCGGTCGCCTACCGCATTTGCCCGTCAAACCCCGGCGCCCATCTGTTTGCGGTGAGCTGCACAGTGGCCGACCCCGACCCGAGCGGGCAGGTGTTCCGCCTGCCGGCGTGGATTCCGGGCAGCTACATGATCCGCGACTTCGCGCGCAATATCGTGCGTCTGCGTGCCGAGAGCGCCGGGCGACCGTGCCCGGTCGAGAAGCTCGACAAGCACAGCTGGCGCGTGTCGCACCCGGTCGCCGGTGAGCCGTTGGTGCTGCACTACGAGGTCTATGCCTGGGATCTGTCGGTACGTTCCGCCCATCTCGACCGTACGCATGGTTTCTTCAATGGCACCAGCGTGTTCCTAGCCGTCGAGGGGCGCACCGACATGCCCTGCGAAGTCACCATCGAGCGCCCGGAAGGCGCCGAATTCGCCGACTGGCGGGTGATCACCAGCCTGCCGCCCGCAGATGGACGCCCAGGCGGAGAGGGCAGCGGCCGCTTCGGACGCTACCTTGCCGCCGACTACGACGAACTCATCGACCACCCGGTGGAAATGGGTTGCTTCAGCCTGGCCCGCTTCGAGGCCGGGGGTGTCGCCCACGACATTGCGCTGACCGGACGCCACGATTGCGACCTCGAACGCCTGTGCGCCGACCTGGCACGCATCTGCACCTGGCAGATCGATCTGTTCGGTCGCCCGGCGCCAGTGGATTACTACGCCTTCCTGACCATGGTGGTCGGCGATGGCTACGGTGGCCTCGAACATCGTGCCTCGACGGCGCTGCTGTGTGCGCGCGAGGATCTACCCTGGAAAGGGATGCAGGGCCTGCCCGATGGCTACAAGTCCTTTCTCGGCCTGTGCAGCCACGAGTACTTCCACACCTGGAACGTCAAACGCATCAAGCCCGCCGCCTTTGCCTCCTATGATCTGTCGCGCGAGAACCACACCAGGCTGCTGTGGGCGTTCGAAGGCTTCACGTCCTACTACGACGACCTTGCGCTCGTGCGCAGCGGCGTGATCGATCCGGAGGACTACCTCGGTTTGCTGGGCAAGACGGTGTCGAACGTGATGCGCGGCAGCGGTCGGCTCAAGCAGAGCGTGGCCGAATCATCATTCGATGCGTGGACCAAGTACTACCGCCAGGACGAGAACGCGCCCAACGCCATCGTCAGCTACTACACCAAGGGCGCCCTGATCGCGCTCGCGCTTGATCTGCAGCTGCGCGCCGGCAGTGCGGGCGAACGCAGCCTGGACGATGTGATGCGCCGCCTGTGGGTCGAGCATGGCCAGACCGGTATCGGCGTCGCCGAGGACGGTATTTACCAGGCGGTGCGCGAGGTGGGTGGTGCCGGCCTGGGTGCGCGCCTGGCGCGCTGGCTTGAGCATACGGCCGAGGGTACGGAGGATCTGCCGTTGCAACGCCTGCTCAAGGGGTTCGGGGTGGACCTGGACGCAGAGGCCAGCATCCAGGCCCCCGGCCTGGGCATCAAGCTGGCCGCGGGTGAGGGCGAGGTGCGCGTCGCCAATGTGTTCGATGGCGGCCCGGCCCAGCGTGCCGGCCTGTCGGCGGGCGACGTGCTGATCGCGCTCGATGGTCTCAGGCTGAGCCCCAAGGGTCTGGAAGCGCAACTCAAGCGCAGGCAGGTGGGCGATCGGGTGGAGTTGCACGCCTTCCGTCGTGATGAGCTGATGCGCTTCAGCGTGGAGCTCGACCCGCCGGCAGTAGACAGGTACGTGCTCAGGTTCGCACCGCGCAGTGGCGAGCGCGCACGGCGCTTGCGCAAGGGCTGGCTGGGGCGCTGAGCGCGGCCGACTGGGGGCTGGCGCCGCGGGTGCTCAGCGCCCGGGGTCGAGTTCGCGATGGCGGCGCAGCACGCTGCGCAGCAGCAGGCCGAACAGGACGGAGGCCAGGATCGTCGCCGCCACGCTGGCTTCCCAGAACCCGGCTACCGAGGGCTGCTCGGTGCGTGCGCCGACGTGGTAGGTCAGCCAGTAGCCGCCTGCCAGGCCGATGCCCCAGAAGCACACGGTGTGCAGCAGCATCGGCAGAAGGGTGATCTTGAAGCCGCGCAGTGCGTGGGCGGCGACGGTCTGAATGGCATCGCTGAGCTGGTAGATGCAGATGTAGAAGATGAGCCCGAGCGCAACCGCGCGAACCGCCGGATCGCTGGTGGAGAGGGCAATCACCGGCCCGCGCACCAGCCACAGCGCAATACCGATGGTGACTGCAAATGCGCAGGTGAGCCACAGGCTGACTCTCACCGTGGCACGTGCGCGCGCCCAGTCGCGCGCACCGGCTGCCTGGCCCACCAGCACCAGGGTGGCGATCGACATCGCCAGCGGAAGCATATAGACGAGGGCGGCGAGGTTGGCGACGACGCGGTGGCCCGCCACTGCATCGGCGCCGATGCGGGCGACGAAGAGCGCGATCAGGGTGAATGAGGTGATCTCGATGAAGGTCGACAGCCCCATCGGTACGCCCAGCCTGAGCAGGCTGCCGATTGCGCGCGCACGTGGCGGTTGCCAGCGCTCGAAGATGCGGTAGCGCCGGTAAATCGGCGTTCGCCACAGGTAGGCGAGTGCGCAGGCGAAGCCGAGCCAGCTTACGAGTGCGGTCGAGATGCCGCAGCCCAGGGCGCCGAGTGCGGGCAGTGGCCCGAGGCCATGGGTGAGGAACCACGCCAGCGGGATGTGCGTGCTGGTGGCGATGAAGCTGATCGCCATCAACACACGTGGCCGGCCGAGGGCGTTGATGAAGGCGTAGAAGGTGCGGTGCAGCAGCACCGCAGGCAGTCCGAAGGCGGTAGCCAGCATGTAGCTGCTCGCCGTGGCGGCAACGTCCGCAGGTACGCCCACGCGCGCGAGCAACGCCTCGGGGTGGGCGAGTAGCAAGGTTCCGGGTACGGCCAGCATCAGGGCCAGCCAGAAGCCCTGGTGCAGGGCGGGACCGATCTCGTCATGACGGTCGGCGCCGACATGGTGTGCGACCGTGGGCGCCACCGATTGCAGGATGCCGACCAGCAGCATCACCACCGAGATGTATAGCCCGCTACCGACTGCGACGGCGGCCAGGTCCTTGGTGCTGTAGTGGCCGGCGATGAGGGTGTCGGCCACCATCATGCTCATCGACAGCAGTTGCGCGACCAGCACGGGCCAGGCGTGGTGCAGCAGCTGTCTGCCGATGGCGAGCGCCCCCGGTACGCTCGGGGCAACCGGCGAAGGCTGCGCCGAAGGGGCTTCGGACGTGGCGCCGGCTACGGTCAATCTTCGGACGCCGCGTTGGGGAACAGGCGCGGACGCCAGTAGCGCCAGGCGAGAAACGCGAACAAGGCGCCCATGATGAGCCAGAAACCGACGCCTTGCCAGAATGCGATCGGATCGGTGGCGAGCAGGTAGTCGCGTGGTGGGCGGACGAAGTGGATGCGGCCACGCAGCACGGCCTGGATGGCCATCGCCGCTGCAGTGGCGGCGGGAGCGAACCACACGAACAACCCGGCGCCGACGATGAAGCGGTCGAGTGCGGGCGAGGGATGGCGACGCGGCTGGTAGACGCTATCGACGCCGAACCAGACGGCAAGCAGGAAGCCGATGGCGGCAGCGAGCGGTCCGAGGGCCATGGCAGCGCCGAGCAGGGTGGTCGCAGCCATGAAGGTGGGCCCTTCGAGTGTGGCGATTTCGGGCCACAAGCGATCGAGCTCGGAGAAGATCAGCCACGATGCGGGCAGAGCGACCAGACAAAGGAGCAGGCAGAACAGCGCACGTCTGCGGCTGCGATCGCCTGCCAGCACAGCATCCTGCGCATGATCGATGGCTCGTGAAGAGGAGGGGACGGTCGGGGTAGGGCTCGGCTGTTGGGGCTGGGGCATCGTCGGTTGTCGGTTTGTGCTCGCAGGATCCTGGATTGCAGTCTGAAGCACAGAAGATACTGGGGGGAGGGTAAAAAGGGGCAGGGGCAAAGTGTACTACGCCCGTCCCCGCCACTTGCCATCTCCTGCATGACATTGCCCGTTGTCGCGTTGCTCAGGCGAAATAACCATGCAGGAACCAGCCCCCGGGCGGGTCGAGCGCCTGGAAAATCCAGCACAGGGCTTGGCCCGTGTTGTTTGCGAGGTAGTAGTCGCGGTGCACCGGATGGTCGTCCCACCAGCCGCACTCGATGCGCTCGGCCTCGCTCAGCAGGACGTAGTCTGCGCGCTCGATGGGCTTTGGCTCCGGCAGCAGCCACAGCGGACGGACGTGCAGCCCCTTGTGTTCGCGTGCGAGCGGGGGCGCGTGTGCGCTGCAGGTGTATTGTGCGGGACTGCCGGCGCAGCTTGCATCGCCCTGGCGCCAGGCCGACTCCGGACGGTGGTCGGGCTGGGAGGCAAGCAGGTGGACGCTGGACTGGCCGAGACGGGCGCGCAGGCGGTCGAGCAGCAGGACGGCCTGCTCGCGCAGGGTGCCGACGTCATCGAACAGCACACCTGTGCGCGCAATGGCGGCCAGCGGACGATCGGCAATCAGCCTGAGGGCGCCGACGTCCGCCTCGAGTACCAGGCGGGCCAGTTGCTCACGCAGGATCGCCAGCAGGCCAGCGGTATCCCTGCAGGGCTGGCCGAGCACCAGTTCGAGCCTGCTGTGGGGGCGATGTGCATGCTCGAGGATCAGCTGGCAATGGTCGATGGCGGCGTGTCGCGCCTGCAGCCAGCCTTCCAGGCTGGCAAGCAGTCGGCGGGCGGCGAACAGCAAGGCCTCGCTGTGATGGGTGGGTGCCGGCAACTCGAGACCGTGGCTGAACGTATCTGCCGCTTCGAACCAGGGACGCGGGTCGGGCATCTCGCCGCGTGCGCGCGCCAGACAGTGGCGCACTGCCTGGGCGCCGCGGCGCGCCAGCCCGGCTGCAGGCAGGTCGCGGGCCTCGCCGAGGCTGTGCAGGCCAAGGCCGGCGAGCAGGGCCCGGGTGTCGGCGTCGCAAGCGGCTTCGTCCTCGAGAACGGACAGTGGCAGCTGGTCGATGGCCTGCAGCCAGTCCTCACCAGCGGGGTGCCCACAGCGGGCGAACCAGCGCGCGGCCAGGGGGGTGGGAGCAAGGCCGATGCGTGCATGAAAGCCAAGTGCGGCGAGGCCGCTGGCAACCTGGGTGGTGATGTCATGAGCGCTGCCGAACAAGCGCAGGCAGCTGGCGATCTCGAGTAGTACCGCATCCGGAGAGGACAGGCTTACGCGTGGGGTGAAACGTCCTGCCCAGCTTGCGATCTCGTTCAGCGCCTCGGCTTCGCGTCGTGGCATGCGTGCATGCAGGCGGAGCTCGGGCAACAGTGCGCTTGCGCTTGTTGCGTGCTGCCCGGGACGGATGCCGGCAGCCTGCGCGGATGCGCTGGCGGCGATCAGCGGCGCGCCAGGCTTGTCGGCGGTGATGGCGATGGCCGGTACGTCGCGCAGGCCACGGGTGAAGACCTGGAGCGGCAGGTCGGGCAGCAGGATGGCGAGCCAGAGCATGGCGAAAGGCGGAGCCCGTCAGCGGATCGGCAGCAGGAGCGGGCGTGCCAAGGGCGGGCCGCGACGCTTGAGGATATCGACCCGGAGCTGGCCGGCCGCGGGTGTCAGGCACAGGCGCAGCGCCGCAGGCGAGGACTGGCGGGCGGCAGCGAGGGGACGGAACAGGAACAAGGGTGTGGCGCCTGCCTCGGCCGCCAGTTGCAGTCGGCGCAGCGCCGTGTTGTTCGGCATGTGCAGCCAGGCGAGCACGGCTGCACAGCTGCCGGAGGCTGCTGCCTGGCGTGCAGCCCATACGGCATCTCTGGCTTGTGGCGGGCGAACCAGCAACAGCCGCGAGAGGGCGACGCCAGCGTCGGCGAGGGCGGGTGCATAGGGTAGCAAGGGCGGGGAGACCAGGGTGATCCAGCGCTCGGCAGGGGCGCCGCCGAGCAGCGGCAGCAGCAGGGATAACTCGCCCACGCCGGGCTGGTCGAGCAGCAGTTCGATCAGCGCACCAGCCGGCCAGCCACCCCCGGGCAGTTCACGATCGAGCGCGGCGAAACCGCTCGGATGGCAGGTGTCTGCATGGTCGGCAATCCGGCTGGCCTGCCAGACGCTGCCGGCGGGCAGGGCGTCGAGTAGGGCCGCCAGCGGCGCAGCAGAGGGGGCGTGGCGCAGGGATGCAGCCATTGGGAGCGATGCGGGCAGGACGGCACGATGAGACTAAAGCCGCTGGGTGACGAGGGCTCAGTGATCCTTGCGGATCAGGCCGACCATGACCCCTTCGATGACGAGTTCGTCGCGCCGGGTGTCCACCACGATGGGTGAGTAATCCGGGTTGGCGGGCAGCAGCTCGACCACTGCGCCCTTGCGCTGCAGGGTCTTGACGGTGACGTCATCCGCGACGCGGGCAACGACGATCTGTCCGTTGCGGGCCTCGCTGCTGCGGTGAACGGCGATCAGGTCGCCGTCGAGGATGCCGGCATCACGCATGCTCATGCCACGCACCCTCAGCAGGTAGTCGGCCTTGGGCGAGAACAGGGAGGCGTCGAGCTGATAGCGGGCCTCGACATGCTCGGCGGCAAGGATGGGGCTGCCTGCAGCCACTCGTCCGACCAGTGGCAGGCCGAGTGCTTCGGCCAGGCGGATGCCGCGGGCGCGGCCTTCCTCGAGCAGGATTGCGCCTTTGGCGGCCAGTGCGCGCAGGTGGGTTTCGGCCGCGTTGGGCGAGCGAAAGCCGAACGCGGTGCAGACTTCGGCGCGGGTGGGCGGGCGGCCTTCGGACTCGACGGTGCTGCGGATGAAGTCGAGGATTTCCTGCTGGCGTGCGGTAAGGGTTTCGTTGCGGGCAGACATGTCGGCCTCCATGAGCTGGCTGTAATTTTAAACAGTTGTGTGCCAATGGCAAGCATCACGGTCAACCGTGCGCCGACCCGCATCAATCCTGCGGTGTGCGATGTGCGCTCAGGGCACGAGCACGGCTGCGCCCTGAAGCTCGCCACGCCTGAGCCGTTCGAGCGCCAGGTTGGCATCTTCGAGCGCAAAACGGGTGATCTCGGTACGGACAGGTACGCGAGGGGCAAGCGCCAGAAAGGCGTCGCCATCGCTGCGGGTGAGGTTGGCTACCGACACGATGCGGCGCTCGCCCCACAGGATGTCGTAGGGAAAGGACGGAATGTCGCTCATGTGGATGCCCGCGCACACCACCGTGCCGCCCTTGGCCAGCGCACGCAGGGCGGCGGGTACGAGCTCGCCCGCAGGGGCGAAGATCAGCGCTGCATCGAGAGGGTGGGGCGGCTTGTCGGTAGCGCTACCGGCCCATGTCGCGCCGAGATGGTGCGCGAAGGCCTGGCTGGCGGTGTCGCCGACGCGCGTGAAGGCATACACCTCGCGGCCCTGCCAGCGTGCCACCTGGGCGATGATGTGGGCGGCTGCACCGAAGCCGTACAGCCCAATGCGCTGCGCTGCGCCGGCCAGGCCCAGCGCGCGGTAACCGATCAGGCCCGCGCACAGCAGCGGCGCGGCTTCGGCGGCATCGAGCGCATCGTCCAGCGCAAAGCAGTAGCGGGCGTCGGCCACGGTGTATTCGGCATAGCCGCCCTGGATCTGATAGCCGGTGAAACGCGCTTCGTCGCACAGGTTCTCGCGTGCGCTGGTGCAGAAATCGCACCGGCCGCAAGTCCAACCCAGCCAGGGTACGCCGATGCGCTGGCCGGGGGCCAAGCCGCTCACCCCCGTGCCGAGGGCGGCGACTCGTCCGACGATCTCGTGTCCGGGGATCATCGGCAGCAGCGGGTCGGGTAGTTCTCCGTCGACCAGGTGCAGGTCGGTGCGGCAGACTCCGCAGGCTTCGACCCGCAGCAGAACCTGCCCGTGTCCAGGTCGGGGCAGAGCGAGCGCCCGAGCGCGCAGAGGTTCGCCACTGCGCTCGAGCACCATGGCCCGCATGGTTGCGGGCAAGGCGACGAGAGGGCGTGGCGGTGGAGCCTCGGGGGCTGGGTTCTCGGGGTATGTGAATTCGGGCATGGGCCCCCTCTGTAGCCGTGCGGCAGATGATCGATTGCCGGCCCCGCGCCCATGCAATGATGCGCTGCGTCTTGAGCCCGGGCCGGATCTGGGCTATTGCTTCTCCATGGTGTCGGCAGGCGGCACCCCGAAGCGCGACAACAAGCCAGGGAGGAGCTCTCAGTGCTGAACCAATCGCAAGTCAACCTCCACGCCGGTAGTGCTGGCCGGGTGTCTCGGCTAGAATCCCCTCCACATCAGGGAGAACACATGCTGCAGAGCGGAGACATCGCCCCCGCGTTTTCACTGCCGGATGCCGACATGGAAATTTTCGACCTCGCGTCGCAGGTCGGCAAGCAGAATGTGGTGCTCTATTTCTATCCCCGTGACAACACGCCGGGTTGCACGCTCCAGGCCGCCGATTTCAGCGACCATGAGGACGAGTTTGCCCGCTACGACTGCATCGTGGTGGGCGTGAGCCCCGACGATTGTCTGACGCATGCCGAGTTCCGCGACAAGGAAGGCCTGTCGATTCGCCTGTTGTCGGATACGGACACCGAGGCTTGCCGGCTTTACAAGGTCTGGCAGGAGCGGGAAGTCGACGGAGTCAGGAAGATGGGTGTGCGGCGGTCGACCTTCATCATCGACAAGGCAGGCAGGGTCCGCCACGCACTCTACGATGTGATGCCTCGCGGCCATGCCGCCGCGGTTTTTGAATTGGTCAAGGAACTGGAATCCCGCAATGCAAAATGAGATCGTCAAGAACAGCGTCGTGACGCTGCAGTACACCGTGCGCGACCCGGACGGCGCCGTCATCGACGATGGCCAGCACCCGCTGGTCTATCTGCATGGCGGCTACGACGGCATCTTCCCGGTGCTCGAAGAGGCCCTGCACGGCAAGAAGGTTGGCGAAAAGCTGCAGGTCAAACTGCAGCCGGAAGACGCTTTCGGCGACTACGACGAAGAGCTGATCCTGGTCGAGGATGCCAAGCTGTTCCCCGATAACATCGAGATCGGCATGAGCTTCGAGCGTGTGTCCGAGGATGGCGAGGAGGACCTCGTCTATCGCATCACCGACATCGCCGACGGCAAGGTGGTGGTCGATGGCAACCATCCGCTCGCTGGGGTTGCGCTCGTGTTCGACGTCACGGTGGCCGAAGTCCGCGCCGCAAGCGCGGAGGAGATCAGCCACGGTCACGTGCATGGGGCCGGTGGTCATCACCACTGAGGATCGTGATCAGAGGGCCGCATCAGCGGCCCTTGTTTCGTGAACTGTCCGTAAGGTCTGCATGAGCCTTTCCGTATCCAGCGCCGCCGTCGCAGGCGCGTGCGCCAGCCACGGCGCGCCCCTGCTCGAGGTGACGGACCTGCGCGTGGCGATCGCGCGCGGCGACGACGAGATCCGCCCCGTCGATGGGGTGAGCTTTTCCATCCGCCAGGGTCAGACTTTCGCCCTGCTGGGCGAGTCGGGTTGCGGCAAGTCGATGACCGCACTGGCGCTGGCGCGCCTGTTGCCGGACACCGGGCAGATCTGCGGCGGCAGCGTACATCTCGCAGGCGAGGACGTGCTGGCCTTGCCCGAGGCCGCGATGCGGCGAGTGCGCGGCGGGCGCATCGGCATGATCTTCCAGGAACCGTCGACGAGCCTCAACCCGGTGATGACCGTCGGCGCACAGATCATGGAGGCGCTCGCCCGTCACTGCCCGCCGGGTGTGGTTTTGGCGGACGAGGCTTGCGGGCTGCTCGAGGCAGTCGGCATCCCTGATCCTGCACGCCGCCTCCGCGATTTCCCCTTCCAGTTTTCGGGCGGCATGAAGCAGCGCGTGATGATCGCCATCGCGCTTGCCGGCCGGCCTCAGCTGCTGATTGCCGACGAGCCGACGACGGCGCTGGATGTCACCATCCAGGCCCAGGTGCTCGATCTGCTGGTCGCGATCCAGCGTGCGCGCGGCATGGGCATGCTGCTCATCACTCATGACCTGGGTGTGGTCGCACGTGTGGCCCACACGGTGGGGGTGATGTACGCGGGCGAGATTGTCGAGACCGGCGCGCGCACGGACTTCTTTGCTGCGCCGCTGCATCCGTATTCGCGCAAGTTGTTTGCCGCCTTGCCGGGTGCCGACCGCCGCGGGGCCGCACTGGAGGCGCCCGAGGGCAGCGTGCCCGGGCTGGACAGGGTGTTCCAGGGCTGCCGCTTCGCCGAGCGTTGCCCGATGGCCTTCGATCGCTGCGACGAGGAGGCGCCGGGTTGGCACAGGCTCGGCGAGCAGGCGGTGCGCTGCCATCTGTACGAGGGCGTCAGCGTGCCGCGGCCGTTCGTGCCCGCACAGGCGTTGACCGCGGTCGCCGAGGGCGCGCGCAGCCGGCAGCCGGTGCTGGAGATTCGCGATCTCTCGGTCCATTTCCCCGTGCGCAAGGGTGTGCTCAAGCGCAAGGTCGCCGAACTGAAGGCCGTCGATGGTCTGAGCTTGCGCCTGTATGCCGGCCGTACGCTTGCCCTCGTCGGCGAGTCTGGCTGTGGCAAGACGACCGTCGGCAAGGCCGCCCTGCGGCTGGTCGAGGCCACGGCCGGCGAGTTCCTGCTCGATGGCGAGAACATTACCGCCTTGCCGGAGCAGGCCTTGCACCCTTTGCGCCGCGCAGTGCAGATGGTATTCCAGGACCCCTTTGCCTCTCTCAATCCGCGCATGCGGGTCGGTGACATCATCGAGGAAGGCATGAATGCGCTCGCGCTCGGTGGCGACCCGCGCCAGCGCCGGAAACAGGTGGATGGCCTGCTCGAACGCGTTGGCCTGGATCCCGACATGCGCTGGCGCTACCCGCACGAGTTTTCCGGCGGCCAGCGCCAGCGCATTGCGGTGGCACGTGCGCTGGCGGTGGCGCCCAGGGTGCTGATCTGCGATGAGCCGACCAGCGCGCTCGATGTATCGGTGCAGGCACAGTTGCTGAACCTGATGCGTGAGCTGCAGCGTGAGCACGGCCTGGCCTATCTTTTCATCACTCATAACCTGGCGGTGGTGGAGTACCTCGCCGACGAGGTGGCGGTGATGTACCTCGGTCGTATCGTCGAGGAGGGACCGGTCGAGCGCGTGCTGTCGGCGCCCACCCATCCTTACACCCGCAGCCTGATGGCCGCGGTTCCACGCATCGATGCCGAAAGCGCGGAAGACAGCGGCGCTGACACTGCAACGGCAGCGCTCGACCTGCCATCCCCGCTTGCGCCGCCGGCAGGCTGTCATTTCCACCCGCGCTGCGCACATGCCACCGATGTCTGCCGGCTGAGCTATCCCCAGGTGACCGAGATGTCGCAGGGCCACCGCGTGCGCTGCCATTGGCCCCGCTTCGGCGCCTGATCAGCGCGTGCGGCTGCCGGAGCGGGGGGTGGTGCTGGCGCGCGGACGGTTCGGAGTGGACTTGAGTTGTGGCTGACCTGCACCGGCAGGTTTGAGCTTCAAGCCCTGGCGGCTGGGGGCGGCATTGGCAAAAGGCAGCAGCGCGCTGACCTCGAGTGCGCCCTCGGGCTCCACCCCGTCGGGTACGAGAAGGGCATGACCCGGACGTGGGGTGGCACCGGCGGCAAGGCCGTTGAGGCGTCGCAGCTGGGCTGGCGTGAGGCCATGCTGGCGTGCGAGCGCATCGATCGACTCCCCCGCGCGCACGGTGTGCATGCGCCAGCCCTTGCCGCTGCGTTCGAGTTCGGCCAGGCCTTCCTCTAGGCGCTCTGCACGGTCGGTGGGGACGATGAAGGTCTGCCCCGGCGTGGTGATCGCCGGGCGATTGAAACCGGGGTTCAGGGCCAGGAACTCGTCCAGTGGCATGTCGGAGAGGCGGGCGGCGGTAGCCAGGTCCACACCGACGGGGGCGTCGACGGTGACGAAGTGGAGCTCGTTGGCAACGTAAGGCAGCTCGAAATGGAACAGCTCGGGCTCGTTGACGATGTTCTTGATCGCCTGCAGCTTCGGGATGTAGTTGCGCGTTTCCTCAGGCATGCGCAGGTGGGTGTACTCGAGGGGAAGACCGTCTTCGGCGTTGCGCTTGAGTGCGCGTTGTACAGAGCCTTCCCCCCAGTTGTACGAGGCCAGGGCGAGGTGCCAGTCGCCGTGCATCTCGTAGATGCGTTGAAGGTAGTCGAGCGCGGCGTTGGTCGATGCGATCACGTCGCGGCGCTCATCGACCCATTGATCCTGGGTGAGGTTGAAGTAACGCCCCGTGGAGGGAATGAACTGCCACAGGCCGGAGGCGTGGGCCGATGAGTAGGCCATCGGGTTGAAGCTGCTCTCGACCATAGGCAGCAGGGCGATCTCGGTCGGCATGCCGCGGCGCTCGAGCTCGTCGACGATGTAGTACAGATAGCGCCCGCCGCGGCCGAAGACCTGCTTGAGAAAGCCCGGTCGGTTCAGGTAGAAGGCTTGCTGGTCCATCACCCGAGGGCTGTCCAGGTCCGGCATGCCGAAGCCGCGCCTGATCCTGTCCCAGATGTCATTGGCGTCGCGGGTGAGGTCGAGCGTCAGCACGCGCTCGACCACGATCTCGTCCTCGATCTGAGCCGCAGCATCGTCCTGGGCAGCGGGAATGGCCTGAACCGGCGCATCCGTGGGCGGGTGCTGCTGTGCCAGGGGGGCTTGGCAGAAGGCCGCAAGCACGGTGGCCATCAGGATGCGGCGGGTTTGCGCGCCGGGGGCTGCAGGGCACAGGCGAGGGGAACGGGGCATGGGCGTGGCCTGCGGCTCAGAAATTGTCCTTCCATGCCCGCAGTGCCGCCAGGCAGGCGGTGCTGTCCACCGGCCGTTGCCCGCTCTGCGCAGTCACGGCATCGATGACCCCGGGGATATGAGGGCGCAGGAAGGGGTTGATGTCGCGCTCGAGGCCGATGGTCGATGGCAGCGTGGGTTCGCCACGCGCCCTGAGCGTCTCGCAGCGTTGCTGGTAGGCGTCCCTGGCCGGGTTGGAAGGCTCTGCCGCACGCGCAAAGGCGAGGTTGGACAAAGTGTATTCGTGCGTGCAATAGACACGAGTGTCTGCGGGGAGGGCGGCAAAGCGGGCCAGCGCTTCGGCAAGCTGCGCCGGCGAACCTTCGAACAGCCGGCCACAGCCCGCTGAGAATAGCGTATCGCCACAGAACAGCAGCCCGGGCGAGGCCTGATCGGCCAGGAATGCGATGTGTCCGGCCGTGTGGGCCGGGACCTCCATGACGCGAAGGCTGATGCCCGGCTGTGCAAGGCGGACAATGTCGCCTTCGCTTACTGGATGGCTCACGCCGTCGATCGCCTCGTTCGCCGGACCATACGTCGGTACCGGCCAACGGCTGAGCAATGCGGCCAGGCCTCCGATGTGATCGGGGTGGTGGTGGGTGATCAGGATCGCGGACAGCGATAGCTGCAGTCGCTCGAGCGCCTCCACGACCGGTTGGGCATCGCCAGGGTCGACCACTACGGCGTGCCGTTCGTCGTGCAACAACCAGATGTAGTTATCGCGAAAGGCTGGAAGAGGGATAATGTTCATCCCCCGAATTTTGAGGACCTGAGTGGCGATGTCAATGCTCGACCTCAAGGATTGGCTGCACACCCCCCAGGGGCACTACCTTCTGACTTGGGAGCAGGACGTCCTGGACAGCATGGTCGCGGACATCTTCGGCTACAACGCTGTCCAGATCGGCCTGCCCGGTTTTGACCTGCTGCGGGCCAATCGCATGCCGCATCGTTTTACCTGTGCACGTGCCCCCGGCGGCGATGCGATGGCAAACGAATTCGAACTGCCATTCGCGTCGGCAAGCGTGGATCTTGTGCTGTTGCCGCACGTGCTCGAATTCTCTGCTCACCCGCATCGGGTTCTGCGCGAGGTCGAGCGTGTGCTTGTCGCCGAAGGCAGCGTGGTGATTAGCGGCCTGAGTCCGTTGAGCCTGTGGGGTGTGCGCCGCCTGCTCGCAGGACGTGGGTCGAAACCGCCCTGGTGCGGGCAGTACCGCACGGTAATGCGGATCCGTGACTGGATGAGTCTGCTCGGTTTCGAGGTGCAGGGCAGCCGTTTCGGTTGCCACGCGCCGCCGGTGAGCAGCGAGCGCTGGCTGCAGCGCTGGCAGTTCCTGGACCGGGCGGGGGCGCGGTGGTGGCCGGTGCTGGGCGCCGCCTATCTATTGCACGGGGTGAAGCGGGTGCAGGGAATGCGCCTGATCACGCCTCACTGGCGCGAGCGCAAGTCGGCTTCTAAACGATTGTCTCCGGTCGCTCAGCGCGATGCCGGAGCGAGGACAACGCAGTAATGGAAGAAGTGGATATCTACACGGACGGGGCCTGCAGCGGCAATCCGGGGCCAGGCGGCTGGGGCGCAATCCTGCGCGCTGGCGCGCATGAGAAGGAACTGTGGGGCGGCGAGCCCGCCACCACCAATAACCGGATGGAACTACTCGCAGTGATCCGGGCGCTCGAGGCGCTCAAGCGCCCGGTATCGGCCCGCGTGCATACAGACAGCCAGTATGTGCAGAAGGGCATCTCCGAGTGGATCCACGGCTGGAAGGCGCGCGGCTGGAAGACGGCATCGAAGGAGCCGGTCAAGAATGCGGACCTCTGGCGGGCGCTTGACGAGGCCGCTGCCCGCCATCAGGTGAAGTGGCTCTGGGTGCGCGGACACTCCGGCCACCCGGAGAACGAACGCGCCGATGCGCTGGCGCGCCAAGGCGTGGATGCCGTGCGCAAGGCGGGCGGGGCCGTGCACGGCTGACGCCCCCCTTCATCGACAACTCATGACGCGGCCGCAGGCCGCCAGGAATCAAAGATGCGACAGATCATGCTCGATACCGAAACCACCGGCCTGGATTGGCGCAACGGTGACCGGGTAATCGAGATCGGCTGCGTCGAGCTGCTCAACCGCAGCCTGACCGGTCGCCATTTCCATGTGTATATCAATCCCGGCCGCAGCATCGATGCCGAGGCCGTCGCGGTACACGGCATTACCGAAGAGTTTCTCGCCGACAAGCCGCGCTTTGCCGAGATCGTCGATGACTTCGAGGCCTTCGTGCGTGACGCTGAACTGGTGATCCACAACGCGAGCTTCGACGTCGGCTTTCTCGACAACGAACTGCAGTTGCTTGGGCGCGGCCGGCTCGACACCCTGTGCGCTGGGGTGATCGACACCCTGCGCATGGCCAAGGAGCAGAATCCAGGAAAGAAGGCGTCGCTGGATGCCTTGTGCGACCGCTACGAAATCGACAACGGCCATCGCGAATTGCACGGCGCCTTGCTGGACGCGGAGCTGCTGGCAGAAGTCTATCTGGCGATGACGCGTGGCCAGGAGAGCCTGATGATAGGCCTCGACGACGAGCCACTCCCGGGCGCTGCCGACGACGGCGCGGCGCCGCGCGAGCGCGCCAGCATCGTCGTCGTGCGCGCCGATGCCGCTGAGCTTGGCGCGCATGAGGCGATGCTGGCCGACATCGCCAAGGCAAACAAGGGGCTCTGCCTGTGGTTGCCGCCTGCACAGGAGCCCCCTGCGCCGGGCTGAGCCCGGCCCGCGGAGTCTCAGTGACCGTCGCGGCGCAGTTGCTCCAGGCCCTTGAGGATGTCGCTACGGGAAATCTGGCCGATCAGGCGCGAACCCTCGACCACGGGCAGGCAGCGGCAGGGTTCGCCAAGGAACATCTCGATGGCGTCGATCACGCTTGCGTCGCTCGAGATGGCAACGACGTCCTTGCTCATGAACTCCTGCACCATGCCTGCTTCGCGGCGGAAGTAGGAAGCGTCGAGCGCCGCCTTGAGGCAGTCCTTTTCGGAAAGAAAACCGATCAGACGGTTGTTCTCGTCAACCACCGGAGCGCCGCTCAAGCGGTGCTCGAGCAAGGCATGGACCGCTTTCAACAGGTCGGTGTGGGCGCCGAAGGCGAGGTGATCGCCGATCATGTAATCCTTGACGAGCAGGGAACTGAGCATGGTGTCTCCCGGGTTTTAATGTTGTTGTTCGGCCTTGGCGGCCTCCATGCGGGCCTGGCGCTTGGAGCACGGCTTCTTGCAGCCGAACTCGCAATCCAGTCCGAGTGAGCCGATGCCGCCACAGCTGCCGGCGATCGGCTTGCGTCCGAACATGACGCCGATCGCCATTGCGGCGATGACGATGGCGACGACGATCAGGGTGATCAGAAAGGTGCTCATGTTGATGCTGACTCCATCTTGCGGGCTCGCTGCGAGCCCCGTTCACACCCGAAGAATACCGCGCGCGGGTGAGTTCTGACTATTCCGAGCGCGGGCATCTGCGGTTCTGATCCAGGTCGCGACGCTCGGTTCCGTAGCAATCAAAGTTCGACGCGCCCTCCCGGCAGCGTCCCCGACTGCTCCAGTCGCGTAACCGTGGGGCCAAGATCCAGTCCGGTGCGGGCTTTGAGCCAGCCCGCGCGTTCGCGCAGTTCGGCCACGCTGCGCTCGATCGGCTCGCCTGCGGCACCATAGGCGACGACGTTGCCGCTGTCGCAGGACGGAAAGGCGAGGCAGCGGGCGTCGAATGCGCGGTTGATGCGCTCCAGCGCTGCCTTGTAGCCGCGGGCGCGGCCGAACAGGTTTACCGCCATCAAGCCATGTTCAGACAGGCGTGAACGCACCGCCTCGTGGAACGCCTGGGTATCGAGCACGCCAGCGCGCGCATTGCGGTCGAAGCCATCGACGAGGACGTAGTCCCATTTGTGCTCGCGCTCGAGCACATACTGAGCGCCACAGCCGACATGGATCGAAAAGCGTATGTCTTCGGGCGGCAGACGGAAGAACTGGCGCGCAGCGGCGACCACGGCCGGTGCGATCTCAACCACCTGAATGCGCGCCTGGGGTAAGGTGTGAAATACGTACTTGGCAAGCGAGGCTGCGCCCAGGCCGATGATGAGGACGCGTCGCGGCCAGATCGCACCATCCTCGGCGAGACCGTCGCGCAGCAGCAGCCCAGCCATCATTTCGCGTGTGTATGCGAGTTCGAGCGCATTGGGCTTGCGGATGCGCATCGCACCCTGGACCCATTCCGAGCCGAAGTGCAGGTAGCGCACGCCGGCCTCTTCCGAGACTTCGATAGGTGGGTTCATGTGTGCCTCTGTGCGCCTCAGCTAGCGGCCAGGCGCTTGAGGGCGTAGAGGCGCTCAAGTGCCTCGCGCGGGCTCAGCGCGTCGGGGTCGATATCGGCAAGTTCGCTCAGCACCGGGTGTGACATCGGTACGTCCTGTTCGGGCTCGGGTAGCGAAGTGAACAGGTCAGCCTGGGGGCCGCTATCTACGGCCTGGTTCTCGAGCATGCGCAGCCTGCGCTTGGCGTCGCGGATGACGGCTGCGGGAATGCCGGCAAGCGCGGCAACCTCGATCCCGTAGCTCTGGCTCGCCGGCCCCTCCTCGAGCGCGTGCAGGAACACGATACGGTGACCGTGCTCGACGGCATCCAGGTGCACGTTGGCGCACTCGGGGTAATCGAGGTTGAGGCGGGTGAGTTCGAAGTAATGGGTCGCGAACAGGCTCAGGCTGCGGTTTTTCTCGAGCAGGTGGCGGGCGATCGAGAAGGCCAGCGCCAGGCCGTCGAAGGTGGAGGTGCCGCGACCGATTTCGTCCATCAGCACCAGGCTGTGTTCCGTCGCGCCATGCAGGATGGCGGCGGCCTCGGTCATCTCGACCATGAAGGTGGAGCGCCCCGAGGCGAGGTCGTCCGAGGCGCCGATGCGGGTGAAGATGGCGTCGAGCGGGCCGAGCGTGGCGGACTGCGCAGGCACGAAGCTGCCGACATGGGCGAGCAGGCTTATGAGTGCCACCTGGCGCATGAAGGTCGATTTGCCGCCCATGTTGGGGCCGGTGATCATCAGCATGCGTCGCGTCGGCGACAGCCGCGCGTCGTTACGGATGAAGTCGTCCACCTGGCGCTCGACCACCGGATGGCGGCCGCCGACGATGTCGAGCCCCGGCGTGTCCACGAAACTCGGCTGCACGTAGGCATGGCGCAGTGCGGCATCGGCGAAGGCCGCGAGCGCATCGAGCGTGGCTAGCGCGCGGGCGATGCGCTGCAGGCTGGGGATGTGCGCGGTCAGGGCGTCGAGGATGGTGTCGTAGAGCAGTTTTTCGCGCGCCAGCGCGCGCTCCTGCGCCGACAGGGCCTTGTCCTCGAAGGCCTTCAGCTCGGGGGTGATGTAGCGCTCGGCGTTCTTCAGCGTCTGGCGACGGCGATAGTCGTCCGGCACCTTGTCGGCGTTGGCGCGGCTGACCTCGATGTAGAAGCCATGCACCCTGTTGAACTCGACCTTTAGACCGCTGATGCCGGTGCGCTCGCGCTCCCGCGTTTCGAGCGCGAGCAGGAACTCGCCGCAGTTGGTCTGGATGGCGCGCAACTCGTCGAGCTCGGCATCGTAGCCGGACGCGATCACGCCGCCGTCACGCACCATGGCTGCAGGCTCATCGGCAATGGCCTGGCGCAGCAAGGCCAGCGGTTCGGGGGCGATGTCGAGCGCAGCGCGAATTTCGAGCAGCAGCGCCGCTTCGCACGCGTGAAGCGCGCTGTCCAGTTCGGGCAGGCGCGCGAGACTGTCGCGCAGCGCCGAGAGGTCGCGCGGGCGCGCGCTGCGCAAGGCGATGCGGGCGGTGATGCGGTCGACGTCCGCGACGCCGCGCAGCGCGCCGCGCACGTTGGCCGCCCGCCGCCCGTCACGGCTGTCGATGCCGTAGGCGGCGGCCTCGCCGATGAGTTCGGCCACGGCCGCGTGGCGCGCCGTCGGCACGCTGCGCTCACGCAGCGGGTGGTGCAGGGCGTGGCGCAGCCAGCGCGAGCCCATGCTGGTGATGCAGGTATCGAGTAGCGAGAGCAGTGTGGGGGCCGCCTCGCCGCGCAGGGTCTCGGTCAGTTCCAGGTTGCGCCGGGTGGCGGCGTCCAGGCGCAGGTATTCGGACTCGCGCTCGACCGTGAGGCCGGTGACGTGGGCCAGGGTCTGGCGCTGAGTGGCCTGGGCGTAGTCGTAGAGCGCAGATGCGGCGCCGAGCGCCACCGGCAGGTCTTCGACGCCGAAGCCGACGAGATCGCGCGTACCGAAATGGCCGGTGAGCAGACGTGTCCCGGTGTCGGCGTCGAACTGCCAGTCGGCGAGCCTGCGCAGCGCCGGTGCCAGGTTGTCCAGGAGCGGCAGGGCGAGCCCGTCCGGCACCAGGACCTCGGCCGGGCGCAGGCGCTCGAACTGCGCCTGCAGCGCGTCCGACGGGCATTGCATGAGGCGAAAATCGCCATTGGCGAGGTTGAGCCAGGCCAGGCCGAGCACGCCGCGATGCATGTTCGCCGCCAGCAGCAGGGCGTCGCGGCGGTCGTCGAGCAAGGCGGCGTCTGTCAGCGTTCCCGGCGTGACGATGCGGCTCACCGCACGCTCCATCGGCCCCTTGGTCGTGCCCGGCTCGCCGACCTGCTCGGCGATCACCACCGACTCGCCCAGCTTGACCAGGCGGGCGAGGTACTGCTCGACGGCATGAAAGGGCACGCCCGCCATGCGGATCGGCTTGCCGCTGGACTGCCCGCGCGTGGTGAGGGTGATGTCGAGCAGCCGTGCTGCCTTCTCGGCATCTTCGAAGAAGAGCTCGTAGAAGTCGCCCATGCGGTAGAAGAGCAGGGTGCGCGGGTGCTGGGCCTTGATGCGCAGATACTGCTGCATCATGGGCGTGTGGGCGGCGATTTCGGCTTCGCTCAATGCTGTGCCGGCGTGGGTGGTCGAATCGATGGGAGTGCGTGCTGCCAACAGAAACCTCTTGCGCGCTGTATTGTCGTGAGTGAGGGCGAGATTATCGCCCCGGACAGATCGAATACCGCCCCCAGGGGAGACAGCCATGAACGACCGCGATCAGGAAACCCGCAGCCTTGGCCGCAAGCTTGGCGTGCTGGCCACGCTCGCCTTTCTGGCGCTGGGCTGGGTGAGTTTCGATTCGGTGCTTGAGCGCCGCGACAATCCAAACCGCAACCTGGTCGTCACTCAGGGGGCGCAAGAGCTGGTGCTCAAGCGCAACCGCTTCGGCCACTACCTGGCGCCGGGCGAGATCAACGGCCAGCCGGTGGTTTTTCTGCTCGATACCGGTGCGACCCAGGTCTCGGTGCCCGCCCATCTTGGCCCCCAGCTCGGGCTGCGGCCCGGCGCAGCGGGCTCGGTGATTACCGCCAATGGCAACGTCACCGTGCACCAGACCCGTATCGACACCCTGGCGCTCGGGCCCTTCGAGGTACGTAACGTGAGCGGCCATCTAAACCCCGGGATGCAGGGAGCAGAGATCCTGCTCGGAATGTCGGTGTTGCGCCACCTCGAATTCACCCAGCGCGGGGATACGCTCACCTTGCGCATCCCCGGGGCTTAGCGAAACCTCAGGCCTGCATGCTGGCCGGTCGGTAGGCCTGGATGATCGGCAGCAGCTGGCCGAAGATCTTCGGTGTGCCGGCGACGACGTTGCCGGTGGTGAGGAAGTTGCCTTCGCCCGAGAGGTCCGAGACCAGGCCGCCAGCTTCCTGGATGATCAGCGCGCCGGCTGCCATGTCCCACGGCGACAGGCCCATCTCCCAGAAGCCGTCCAGACGTCCGGCGGCGACATAGGCGAGGTCGAGCGCAGCTGCGCCCGGGCGGCGGATACCCGCTGTCTTCTGGGTAAGCTCCTTGAACATCGCCAGGTAGGCGTCGATCTGGTCGAACTTGCGGAACGGGAAGCCCGTGCCGATGAGTGCTTCATTGAGGCGCGCACGTCGCGACACGCGAATGCGGCGATCGTTGAGGAAGGCGCCGCTGCCGCGCGAGGCAGTGAACATCTCGTTGGTGTTCGGGTCGTAGATCACTGCGTGTTCGAGCACGCCGTTTTTTGTCTGTGCGATCGACACCGCGTATTGCGGGAAGCCATGGATGAAGTTGGTCGTGCCGTCGAGCGGATCGATGATCCAGTTGAACTCGCTCTCCTGACCATTGAGGGGGCCGGACTCACCCGACTCCTCTGCTAGAATCCCGTGCCCTGGAAAGGCGTCGCGCAGCACCTCGATGATGGCTTTTTCGGCAGCGTGGTCGACCTCGGTAACGAAGTCGTTCGGCGACTTGGACTGCACTGCCAGCAGTTCGAGCTGGGTCGAGGCGCGATTGATGACGGTCGCTGCGCGACGGGCAGCCTTGACGGCGATGTTCAGGGTGGGATGCATGCGAAGCGGTCTCGGTTAAAGAATGCGGGGCCTTCAGTGCGGTAGCGCGTCTGGCGCGCGCCGCGTCAGTCGGGCTGACCGGCAGAACTCGGAAAACACAGAATTTTAATATGAATCGCCCACTTGCGCTTGACCGCATCCGTATCGTGTTGTCGCGCACCACGCACCCCGGAAACATCGGTGCCGCCGCCCGTGCGATGAAAGTGATGGGCTTGCACGAGTTGTGGCTGGTGGCGCCGGAGTCCTTTCCCGACGAGGTCGCCAGCGCGCGCGCATCCGGCGCCGGCGACATCCTGGCGACGGCGCGGGTAGTGGACTGCTTGCAGGACGCACTTGCCGACACCGTCTTCTCGGCAGCGCTCACCGCGCGTCGGCGGGAGCTGTCCTTGCCGCGCATGCAGGCTCGCGACGCGGCGCTTGAAATCGTCGGGCGCTGCGCCGACGGACCGGTGGCGCTCGTCTTTGGGAACGAGACCAGTGGCCTGACCAACGAGGAGGTGGGGTTGTGCAGCCTGCCGGTGACCATTCCCACCAATCCCGACTTCTCTTCGTTGAACCTGGGGGCCGCGGTACAGGTGCTGGCGTATGAGTTGAGAATGGCGGCGATCGGTGCCGAGACCGTGCTTGAGCCCGACACCTTTGGCGAGCCCGCAACCCACGCCGATTTCGAGGGCTTCATGGCCCACCTCGAGCGCGCGGTGACGGCAAGCGGCTTTCATGACCCGGCCAACCCCAAGCGCCTGCTGCCGCGCATCCGCCGCCTGTTCAATCGCGTCCGTCTCGAGCGTGAAGAGGTGGCCATCCTGCGCGGGATGCTGACGACCTTCGAGCAACCCCGGCGACGTGGCTAGGCTTGGGCTCAGTCGCGTGCGCCTGTCCAGGCGTCGCAACTCGCCCCGGATGACCGGGCTTTGAATTCATCGCCTAAAGTCGATTAAAATAGTCGGGAATTGGTTCCGTGCCTTCCCGGCCGCAATCCTATCCGGAGTGTTTCTCGAAAATGTTCAGCCGCCTGCGTGAAGACCTCGCCAGTGTCCGTGAGCGCGACCCCGCCGCGCGTTCGACCTTGGAGGTGCTTACGTGTTATCCGGGCATCCATGCGTTGATGTTCCATCGCCTTGCGCACGCCGCGTGGACGCGGGAATGGCATTGGCTGGGGCGCTTCATCAGCCACATCGGGCGATTTCTGACCGGTATCGAGATTCATCCCGGGGCCGTGATCGGGCGTCGCGTCTTCATTGATCACGGCATGGGTGTGGTGATCGGCGAGACGGCGGAGATCGGTGACGACTGCACGATCTACCAGGGCGTGACCTTGGGCGGAACCTCGCTCTACCGCGGCGCCAAGCGTCACCCGACGCTTGGCAAGGGCGTCGTGATCGGCGCCGGTGCAAAAGTGCTTGGCGGTTTTACCGTGGGTGATGGTGCCAAGGTCGGCTCCAACGCAGTAGTCGTCAAGCCCGTTCCGGCGGGCGTGACGGCAGTGGGCAATCCTGCGCGCCTGATCGATCCCGAGCGTGATGCCGCGCGCGAGAACAAGGCCGAGCAGATGGGTTTCAGTGCCTACGGCGTGACGCGCGACATGGATGATCCAGTGTCCAAGGCGCTGCACGGGTTGCTGGATCACTCGGTGGAGACCGACAGGCGCCTGCAGGCCATCATCGCCAGGCTGGAGGCGGCCGGGGTGAAACTTGACGAAGCGGTCGAGCGGGCCGATGACTTCGACGCGAGCCGTTTGTCGAGGATGGTGGACTGAGCGTACAAGGCCTCGTAGCCTGGCTGGCGAGTAGTTGACCGTTTTTGTCGGGATACGTATAGTCGACCGAAACGTTAAGGTATTCGCAGTGCGCGGCATTCATGCAGTCGCAGCGGGGCCGTTGGACATCCAGGAGCCGACATGAGATTGACGACCAAGGGACGTTTCGCCGTGACGGCGATGATCGATCTGGCCTCGCGCCAGGCCGAGGGGCCGGTTACGCTCGCCGGAATCGCAGAGCGTCAGCACATCTCGCTTTCCTACCTCGAGCAGTTGTTCGGCAAGCTGCGCCGGCATCAGATCGTCAGTAGCGTCCGCGGCCCCGGTGGCGGCTACCGGCTTGCGCGCGAGATGGACGCCATTACCGTGGCCGACATCATCATCGCCGTGGACGAGCCGCTCGATGCCACCCAGTGTGGCGGCAAGGAAAATTGCCATGATGCGCATCGCTGCATGACGCACGACCTGTGGGCCAACCTCAATAAGCGCATGTACGCCTATCTCGACTCGGTCACGCTCGAGGCCTTGGTGAATCGTCAGGTGCGCCCTGATGCCGACATGGCAGTGCTCAAGAACATCCGCCGTCGCGCTACGCTTGCGCTGCATGCAAGCGCGGTTGCCTGAGAGTTCGTCGATGAGTTTCGCACCGGTCTATCTCGACTGGAACGCCACCACGCCGCTCGACGAGGTCGTGCGCGAGGCGATGCTGCCCTGGCTGGGTGTGGGTGAGCAGGCGCGCTTCGGCAATGCATCGAGCCGGCATGAGTACGGCCGCCAGGCGCGCGCCGCGATAGACGAGGCGCGGGTGCGCGTGGCATCGGCGGTCGGTGCGCATGCTACCGAGGTGGTCTTTACCAGCGGTGGCTCGGAAGCCAACAACCTCTTCCTCAAGGGCGCGGCGGGGGTGTTCAAGCCGGCGCTGCTTGCGATCAGTGCCATCGAGCACCCTTGCGTACGCGAGCCAGCTCGCCAGTTGCAGCGTGGTGGATGGGCGCTGCGCGAGATCGGCGTGGATGCGCAGGGGCTGGTCGATGAAGCCTCCTGGCAAGCAGTGCTGGCAGAGCGGCCGCGCCTTGTCTCGGTGATGATGGCCAACAACGAGACCGGCGTCGTGCAGGACCTTGCACGCATTGCTGCGCAGGCCCGCACGGTGGGCGCATGGGTTCATACCGATGCGGTACAGGCCGTGGGCAAGCTTGAAGTCGATTTCCGCACGCTCGGCGTGCATGCGCTGAGCCTGTCGGCGCACAAGATCGGCGGCCCGCTCGGGGCGGGAGCCTTGATCGTCGACAAGCGGGTCGAGCTCACGCCCCTGATCGCAGGCGGCGGCCAGGAGCGCGGATTGCGCTCGGGCACCGAAAACGTGGCCGCGATCGTGGGCTTCGGAGTGGCCTGTGAGCGTGCGCGGGCGGCCCAGGCGCAAGAAGCGCAGCGGCTTGGCGCGCTGCGTGAAGAACTCGAGCGTGGGCTGCTGCAGTGCGGTGCATCGATCTTCTCGGCTCAGGCCCCGAGGCTGCCGAATACCGTTTTCTTTGCCATCGGTCAGATCGACGGCGAAACCCTGGTTGCCAAGCTCGATCGTGCGGGCTTTGCCTGCGCAAGCGGTTCGGCCTGCTCGAGCGCCAATCCCGAGCCCTCTCACACACTGTTGGCGATGGGTGTGGAGCGCGGCCTGGCGCGAGCGGCGGTGCGCATCAGCCTCGGTCGCGACACGACGGCGGAGCAGGTGCGCGCATTCCTGGCCGCGCTTGCAGGTGTGACCGACAATCTCAGGAATCTGGCCTCGGTTGCAGCCTGACCGCGACTGCCCGGCACGACACCCAATACTCGAACAACGACTCTGCGGAGAGACTGAATGAAGTTCCCGATCTACCTCGACTACTCGGCCACGACCCCGGTGGATCCCCGAGTGGCGGAAAAGATGATTCCCTGGCTTACCGAGCACTTCGGCAACCCGGCCAGCCGCTCCCACGCCTACGGCTGGGCTGCGGAGGAGGCCGTCGAGACGGCGCGCGAGCAGGTCGCCGCGCTGGTCAATGCCGACCCCAAGGAGATCATCTGGACCTCGGGTGCGACGGAGTCGAACAACCTGGCCATCAAGGGTGCTGCGCACTTCTACAAGGGCAAGGGCAAGCACGTCATCACCCTCAAGACCGAACACAAGGCAGTGCTCGACACCGTGCGCGAACTCGAGCGCGAAGGCTTCGAGGCGACTTATCTCGACGTGCAGGAGAATGGCCTTGTCGATCTGGAGGCCCTCAAGGCTGCGATTCGTCCCGACACCATTCTGATCTCGGTGATGTTTGTGAACAACGAGGTCGGTGTCATCCAGCCGATCGCGGAGATCGGTGAGCTGTGCCGCGAGAAGGGTATCGTCTTCCATGTGGACGCGGCGCAGGCGACGGGCAAGATCGGGATCGACCTTGCTGCGCTCAAGGTGGACTTGATGAGCTTCAGTGCCCACAAGACTTACGGTCCCAAGGGCATTGGCGCGCTGTATGTGCGGCGCAAGCCGCGTGTGCGCCTGGAGGCGCAGATGCACGGCGGCGGCCATGAGCGCGGCCTGCGCTCGGGTACCCTGGCCACGCATCAGATCGTCGGCATGGGCGAAGCCTTCCGTCTTGCGCGCGAGGAGATGGGTGTGGAGAACGAGCGCATCCGCCGCTTGCGCGACAAGTTGCTGGCCGGGCTCACAGACATCGAGGCAACCTATGTCAACGGCGACCTCGAGCAGCGCGTTCCGCACAACCTCAATATTTCCTTCGCCTACGTCGAGGGCGAGTCGCTGATCATGGCCATCAAGGAGATCGCCGTGTCCTCGGGTTCGGCCTGCACCTCGGCGAGCCTGGAGCCCTCCTACGTGCTGCGCGCATTGGGGCGCAATGACGAGCTTGCCCACAGTTCCATTCGTTTCTCGATCGGGCGCTTCACCACGGAAGAAGAAGTGGACTACACCATCGACCTGCTGCGTCGCAAGATCGGCAAGCTGCGCGAGCTGTCGCCGCTGTGGGAGATGTACAAGGATGGCGTTGACCTCGACACCGTGCAGTGGGCCGCGCACTGAGATCGCTGCGAACACGGCTCGAACGAAGCTGAAACTCGAAAGCGCCGCGGCAGATGGCCGCGGTCGGAATAAAGTAGATATCCCCTGACGGAGAAAGAACATGGCCTACAGTGAAAAGGTCCTCGACCACTACGAAAACCCCCGCAATGTCGGCTCCTTCGGCAAGGACGAGGAGGGCGTGGCCACCGGCATGGTGGGCGCGCCGGCCTGTGGCGACGTGATGAAGCTGCAGATCAAGGTCGGCAAGGACGGCGTCATCGAGGACGCCAAGTTCAAGACATACGGCTGCGGCTCGGCAATTGCGTCGAGTTCGCTGGTGACCGAGTGGGTCAAGGGCAAGACGCTGGACCAGGCGCTCGAGATCAAGAACACCGAGATTGCCGAAGAGCTCGCCCTGCCGCCGGTCAAGATCCATTGCTCCATCCTCGCTGAGGATGCGATCAAGGCGGCGGTTGCCGACTACAAGAAGAAGCACGAAGCCTGAGCTTGTTTACGAACACAGGAGGAACCATGGGCGTAACGCTGTCAGAATCCGCTGCTCGTCACGTGTCGAACTTCATTGCCAAGCGTGGCAAGGGTGTCGGCATCCGGCTCGGCGTGAAGACCTCCGGCTGCTCGGGCATGGCCTACAAGCTTGAGTTTGTCGACGGTACCGAGGACGAGGACCTCGTCTTCGAGAGCCATGGCGTCAAGGTTGTGGTCGACCCCAAGAGCCTGGCCTATCTTGAAGGCACCGAACTGGACTTCGTGAAGGAAGGGCTCAACGAAGGCTTCAAGTTCAACAACCCGAACGTCAAGGACCAGTGCGGCTGCGGCGAGAGCTTCAACGTCTGAGCCGCACACGATGAGCATCGACCTTACGCAGGACTTTTTCGCCCTGTTCGGCCTGCCGCGCCGTTTCAAGCTCGACGAAACCGCGCTCGAGCAGGCGTGGCATGGCCTGCAGGCTCAGGTGCACCCTGATCGCCACGCCCACCTGTCCGATCTCGAGAAACGGCTGTCCATGCAGTGGGCGACGCGGGTGAACGAGGGCTTCCGCACTTTGCGCAAGCCGCTCGCACGCGCTCAGTACCTGCTTGAGCTGGCTGGCGTCGATACGGCGCTCGAGACCAATACCGCCATGTCGCCGGCGTTCCTGATGGAGCAGATGGAGTGGCGCGAGGCGGTGGAGGAGGCGCGGGCGGCCGCCGAGATCAGCGAACTCGAGGACTTGCATCGGCGCCTGCTCGCCCATGCGCGCGAAGTGCGCGCGCAACTCGCCCAACAACTCGACGACGATCACGACTTCGAAGGAGCGGCCGACACCGTGCGCCGGCTCATGTTCATCGACAAGCTCCAGCAAGAAATCGACGAGGCGCTGATCGCCCTCGAGAACTGAAAAGAACGCACGGAAACTAGCTGATGGCCCTGTTGCAGATCGCTGAACCCGGCATGTCTCCCGAGCCGCACAAGCACCGGCTCGCGGTAGGCATCGACCTCGGTACCACCAATTCGCTCGTTGCGACCGTCCGTAACGGGATTGCCGTGTGCCTGCCCGATGAGAGTGGGCGGACGATGCTGCCTTCGGCGGTCCGTTACCGCAGCGACGGCAGTCTTGAGGTCGGCCGGGCTGCGCTCGAAGCCCAGGCGGTCGATCCTCGTAACACGATCGTCTCGGTCAAGCGCTTCATGGGTCGTGGTCTCAAGGATGTTGCACACATCGAAGCCATGCCTTACGACTTCGAGGACAGCCCCGGCATGGTGCGCCTGAGGACCGTGCAAGGCGTCAAGAGCCCGGTCGAGGTTTCGGCCGAGATCCTGCGTCGGTTGCGCGAGCGTGCTGAGGCCAGCCTTGGCGGGCCGCTCGTAGGGGCGGTCATCACGGTGCCGGCCTATTTCGACGATGCACAGCGCCAGGCGACCAAGGATGCTGCGCGCCTGGCCGGGATCGACGTGTTGCGCCTGCTCAACGAGCCCACCGCCGCGGCAGTCGCATATGGCCTGGACAATGCTGCCGAGGGCGTCTATGCGGTCTATGACCTCGGCGGCGGCACATTCGACCTGTCCATCCTCAAGCTCTCGCGCGGCGTCTTCGAGGTGTTGTCGACCAATGGCGATGCGGCCCTGGGCGGCGATGACTTCGACCACCGACTGTTCTGCTGGATTCTCGACAAGGCGCGCATCTCGCCGCCTTCGCTCGAGGATGCACGTCGTCTGCAGATGAAGGCGCGCGAGGCGAAGGAGCTTCTCACCGCCTGCGAGCAGGCACCCGTCCACGTCAGGCTGGCCTCGGGCGAGGAGGTGGATCTTGTCGTCAGCCGCGACGAGTTCGCGGAAATGACCCAGCCCCTCGTGCAGAAGACCTTGGGCCCGGTGCGCAAGGCCTTGCGTGACGCGGGGCTCGCTCCGGACGAAGTCAAGGGCGTGGTCATGGTCGGCGGCGCCACCCGCATGCCCCACATCCAGCGTGCCGTGGCGCGCTACTTCGGCCAGGAGCCGCTCACCAATCTGGACCCCGACAAGGTTGTCGCGCTGGGCGCCGCGATGCAGGCGAACGTACTTGCCGGCAACCGTGCGGCGGAGGACGACTGGTTGCTGCTCGATGTCATTCCTCTTTCGCTCGGTCTGGAGACCATGGGAGGGCTGGTCGAGAAGGTCATTCCGCGCAATTCGACGCTCCCCAGCGCTCGCGCGCAGGAATTCACCACCTTCAAGGATGGCCAGACCGCGATGGCTTTCCATGTCGTCCAGGGCGAGCGCGAGCTCGTCGCCGACTGCCGCTCGCTCGCTCGCTTCGAACTGCGCGGCATTCCACCGATGGTGGCGGGCGCAGCCCGTATTCGTGTCAGCTTCCAGGTTGATGCGGATGGTCTGCTGTCGGTGTCCGCGCGCGAGATGTCCTCGGGCGTCGAGGCAAGCGTACTCGTCAAGCCATCCTATGGGCTGTCCGACGAGGAGATCGCCGGCATGCTGAGATCGGGTGTCGAGCACGCTGGCGAAGACATGCGCGCGCGCGCGCTGCGCGAGCAACAGGTCGAGGCAGAGCGTGTGATCGAGGCGACCGAACACGCGCTGGACAAGGATGGCGGACTGCTGGCAGTGCACGAACGTGACGCCATCCTGACCGCGATCGTTAACCTGCGCGCCTTGCTTGCCGGCGACGACCATCGTGCGATCAAGGCGAGCATCGACGCTCTCGCGCGCGCCACCGACGACTTTGCTGCACGCCGCATGGACAACAGCATCCGCACTGCGCTCGCCGGCCACAAGGTCGACGAACTCGAACTCTGATCCGAACACATCATGACCCAGATCATCGTCCTACCTCACGTCGAACTCTGCCCCGACGGCAGTGTGATCGAAGCGACTCCCGGCACAACCGTTTGCGACAGCCTGCTGGAGCACGGTATCGACATCGAGCACGCGTGCGAGAAGTCCTGTGCTTGCACGACCTGTCATGTCATCGTGCGCGAGGGCTTCGAATCGCTGAACGAGGCAACCGAGGACGAGGAGGACCTGCTCGACAAGGCCTGGGGACTCGAGCCGCAATCCCGCCTGTCATGTCAGGCCGTGGTCGGCGAGGCTGCGCTCGTGGTCGAGATTCCCCGCTATACGATCAACATGGCTCGCGAAGGAAAGCACTGACATGAAGTGGACCGAGGTGGAAGAAATCGCCATTCAGCTTGCCGACGCACACCCCGATGTTGACCCGACGCGGGTGAACTTCGTCGATCTGATGAACTGGGTGCTGGCCTTGCCGGAGTTCGACGACGACCCCAAGCGCTGTGGCGAGCGCATCCTCGAAGGCATTCAGCAGGCCTGGATCGACGAGCTCGCTTGAGTGCGCGCGCGACAGCGCCTCAGTAGGCGCTGCGTGCCGCGCTGTCAGTGGTCTCGTTCAGGTCCAGCCAGTAATGGCCAATGAGGCCGATGGCGCGCTCGAAGCGTTCGAAATCCACGGGTTTGCGGATGTAGCTGTTGGCGCCCAGGCTATAGGCCTGGCGCAGGTCCAGGCTCTCACAGGAGGTGGTCAGCACGACCACTGGCAGGGTGGCTGTGCGCTCGTCGGCGCGGATCCGGCGCAGCACCTCCAGCCCGTCGATGCGGGGAAGCTTCAGGTCAAGGAGGACGACGACGGGCAGCGGATTCGCGTGGCGGCTGCCATTGGCCTCGAGACCGAAAAGGTAATCCACGGCCTCGACGCCATCGTGTGCGACCACGACAGGCGCCTCTATCTGGTTCTTACCCAATGCGCGCAAGGTCAGGGTCTCGTCGTCGGGGTTGTCTTCGACAAGCAGGATGGGGCGCGCAGTTGCCATGTTGGATTCCTTGTGGCTCGTGCCCGCCCGATCTCGAACCGGGCAAGGCGATCTAGAGGTCCTCCCTGCGAAGCAGGAAGATCGAGTCATCCCCGCCAGCGGTCGACAGCCAGGTAAAGGGCAGGTCGGGGAAGGCGTCTTCGACGAGGTGGCGATTATGCCCGACTTCTACAGCGAGGATGCCATTCGGATTGAGGTGATCGCGTGCCTGAGCGAGCAGGGTACGCACGACATCCAGCCCGTCTTCGCCCGCGGCGAGGGCCATCTGCGGCTCGTGGAGATACTCCGCAGGCAGTTCGTCCATCGATTCGGCCGTGACGTAAGGTGGATTGCTCAGGATCAGATCGAAGCTGCGACCTTCAAGTCCGGAGAACACGTCGCTATGGACAAGCTCGACCCTCTCGCTCAGACCATAGTCGTTCACGTTCAGATGCGCCAGTTCAAGCGCATCCTCGGACAGGTCCGCCCCGGTGATGTCCGCGTTGGGGAATGCATGAGCCATCAGGATGGCCAGGCACGCCGATCCGGTGCACATGTCGAGTGCGCTGTGCACCGCTTCGGGCTCCTCGATCCAGGGGGCGAGCCCATCTTCAAGCAACTCGGCAAAGAATGAACGCGGCACGATGACGCGCGGATCGACGGTGAAACGGAAGTCACCCAGCCAGGCTTCGCCAAGAATGTAAGCCGTGGGGATGCGCTCGTCCGCGCGTTGTTCGATGGCTTCGAGCACTGAAACGCGCTCCTCGCTCGGTATGCACGCATCGAGAAAGGGTTCGAGCCTGTTCAGCGGTAGCGCGAGCGTGCCGAGGATGAGCCAGACCGCCTCGTCGTAGGTGTCGGAAACGCCATGGCCGCAGAAGATGCCGGCACGGTTGAAGCGCGTCACGGCATAGCGCAGCCAGTCGCGCACGGTGACCAGCTCGGCGAGCGGTCCATGTTCGTGGCCATGGTCGTGCTCATGATCATGTTCGTCCTGCGCTTGCTCGAAGTGATTGTCTTGCATGGTTTTTCCGGCGAAGAGGTTGGTCGTGCCCGATAGGAGTCAGCCCGCGGGCTGGAGCAGGGCAGCAAGCGTGCGTTCGTAGATCGCGGACAACGGTTCGACTGCGTCAATGGCGACGCACTCATTGATCTTGTGAATGGTGGCGTTGACTGGCCCGAACTCGACCACCTCCGGGCAGATATCGGCAATGAAGCGGCCGTCCGACGTGCCGCCGGTGGTCGACAGCTCGGTGGTGACGCCGACGGTGTCGTGGATGGCAGCCGACAGTGCCCTTACCAACTGCCCTCGGCCAGTGATGAAGGGCTTGCCGGACAGATGCCAGTCGATCTCGTAGTCGAGGCGATGGCGGTCGAGGATCTCGCAGGTGCGACGCTTGAGATCATCCGCAGTCGACACCGAGCCGAAGCGGAAGTTGAACAGCACCTCGCACACGCCCGGAATGACGTTGTTGGCACCCGTGCCGGCGTGGATGTTCGACACCTGCCAGGTGGTCGGCGGGAAGAACTCGTTGCCCTCATCCCAGCGGATGGCGGCGAGTTCGGCCAGTGCCGGGGCGAAGAGGTGAATGGGATTGCGTGCGAGCTGCGGGTAGGCTACATGCCCTTGCAGCCCCTTGACGCGAAGCGTGCCCGAGAGCGAACCACGGCGGCCGTTCTTGATCATGTCGCCAAGCGTACTGACCGAGGTCGGCTCCCCGACGATGCAGTAGTCGATGCGCTCGCCGCGGGCTGCCAATGCCTCCACCACCTTGACCGTGCCATGGGTGGCGACCCCTTCCTCGTCCGAGGTCAGCAGCAGCGCGATGCTGCCTTCATGATCAGGGCAGGCGCTGACGAAGCGTTCGATTGCGGTTACGAAAGCAGCGAGCGAGGTCTTCATGTCCGCAGCGCCACGCCCGTAAAGAAGGCCGTCGCGCAGGTTCGGCTCGAACGGGGGCGTATCCCAGGCTGCGGCAGGGCCGGGCGGCACCACGTCGGTGTGGCCGGCGAGGCATAGCACCGGTGCCTGGCTGCCGCGGCGCGCCCACAGGTTCGACACGCCACCGGTGTCGATGCGTTCGCAGGTAAAACCCTGCGCCTGCAGGCGTGCGGAGATGAGGTCGAGGCAGCCGGCGTCCTCAGGGGTGACCGAGGGACGGGCGATGAGCTCGCAGGCGAGGGTGAGCGTCGGGGTATGGTTGGCGTGCATGTGAAGAGTCGGTTGGGGGAGTATGGCGCGGTGGCGCGGCATGCCGCGCCCCTGACGCTCAGTTGTTGCTCATGTCGAGGGTGAATTCCTTGAAGGACGCCCCCTCTTCGTTGATGCCCTCGAAGTCCAGCGCCTTGCCTTCGCGCGCGCTCTTCAACGAGGGCGACTCGGGTTCGTTGATCTGGGCATTGTTGATCAGCCAGTGGAGGTTGGTTGGCGAGTCGGCATTGGCGAGTGCCTCCTCCAGGGTGATCGTCTTTTCGGTGTAGAGCTGGTACAGCGCCTGCTCGAAGGTCTGCGAGCTTGGCGCCAGGGATTGCTCCATGGCCTCCTTGATGCCGTTGAGCTCGCCGCGCTCGATCAGCTCGCTGATGTGGCGCGTGTTCATCAGGATCTCGACCGCGGGTACGCGCTTGCCGTCAGGCTTGCGCACGAGGCGCTGGGAGACGATGCAGCGCAGCGCGACGGCAAGATCGAGGTAAAGGAGCTGGCGGTTCTCGATCGGGAAGAAGTTCACGATGCGGTTGAGCGCGTGGTACGCGTTGTTCGCGTGCAGGGTCGCCAGGCATAGGTGGCCTGTCTGTGCGTACGATATGGCGGCCTGCATGGTCTCGCGGTCGCGAATTTCGCCGATCAGGATGCAGTCAGGCGCCTGGCGCATCGCGTTGCGCAGAGCTTCGTTCCAGCTCAGCGTATCGATCCCGACCTCGCGCTGATTGACCACCGACTTGCGATGCTTGAACAGGTACTCGATGGGGTCCTCGACCGTGAGGATGTGGCCACTGCGGTTGCGGTTGCGGTGGTCGAGCATCGACGCCAGCGTGGTCGATTTGCCCGAACCGGTGGCGCCGACCACGAGGATCAGGCCGCGCTTGTCCATCACCACCTCGGTCAGCACCGCAGGCAGGCCGAGTGACTGCACTTCCGGGATGTCGCTCTGGATGTAACGCACGACGATCGCCATCGAATTGCGCTGCCAGAAGACGTTGATACGGAAGTTGCCCAGGTCCCGGCGCCCGAACGAGAGGTTGAGTTCCCGGTCGCGCTCGAGCGCGGCGATCTGCGAAGGGGTGATCGCTTCCTGGATGATGCGCTGGATCATCAGCGGGTCCATGACCTGCTGGTTGATCGGCATGGTGTGGCCCTGGATCTTGATGTGGATCGGGGCGCCTGCGGTGATGAAGATGTCCGAGGCCTTCTTTTCGGCCATGAGCTGGAAAAGGCTGTCGAAAATCATGGCTTCGGACTCCTGCGAAGGTTGTGCGTGGGGGCACGCAGCCCCCGGCTGCGATGTGCGGCTTACGCTCCGCGCAGCAGTTCGTTGATGGCAGTCTTGGCGCGCGTCTGGGCATCCACCTTCTTGACGATCACCGCGCAGTACAGGCTGTACTTGCCGCATGCCGAGGGCAGGCTGCCCGGAACGACCACCGCGCCGGCCGGCACACGGCCGTAGGTGACGGTGCCGGTCTCGCGATCATAGATCTTGGTGCTCTGGCCGATGTACACGCCCATCGACAGCACGGCGTTCTCCTCGATGATGACGCCTTCCACGACCTCGGAGCGGGCGCCTACGAAAACGTTGTCCTCGATGATCACCGGGCCGGCTTGCACCGGTTCGAGCACGCCACCGATACCGACGCCGCCAGACAGGTGCACATTCTTGCCGATCTGCGCGCACGAACCGACGGTCGCCCAGGTGTCGACCATCGTGCCTTCGTCGACGTAGGCGCCGATATTCACGTACGAGGGCATCAGCACCACGTTCTTGCCGATGAAGCTGCCCTTGCGGGCCACGGCCGGGGGAACGACGCGGAAGCCGCCATCGCGGAACTGATCCGGCGTGTAGTCGCCAAACTTGGTCGCGACCTTGTCGAAGAAGTTGAGGCCGCCGGCCTGCACCACTTCGTTGTCGCGCAGGCGGAAGGAAATGAGCACCGCCTTCTTGATCCACTGGTTGACCACCCACTGGCCATCCTTTTTCTCGGCCACGCGCAGGGTGCCGGCATCGAGGCCTGCGATCAACTGCTCGACCGCGTCACGGATCTCGGCCGGAGCGGAGGTGGGCGAAAGGCTGGCGCGGTTTTCGAAGGCGTCGTCGATGATCTGTTGCAGAGCGTGCATTGGGGGTTTCTCTCTCAGAGGGTTTTGCAGAAATCGATGATGCGCTCGGCGGCTTCGACGCACTCGTGTGTATCGGCCACCAGCGCAATGCGGACGAAGCCGGCGCCCGGGTTGACGCCCTGGGCCTCGCGCGCGAGATAGCTGCCGGGCAGGACCGTCACATTATATTCAGCCTGCAGCCTGCGGGCGAACTCGGTGTCCGGCAATGGCGTACGTACCCAGTAGTAGAAGCCGGCATCGGGCAATTGAACGGGAAGGTAGGGGCGCAGCATGGGCGTGACGCGAGCAAACTTGTCGCGATAGAGACGGCGGTTCTCCTCGACGTGGGTCTCATCGTTCCATGCTGCCACCGAGGCGGCCTGGACCGCGGGGCTCAAGGCGCAACCGTGGTAGGTCCGGTAGAGCAGGAAGTTCTTGAGGATGCGCGCATCGCCGGCGACGAAGCCCGAGCGCATCCCGGGGACGTTGGAGCGCTTGGACAGGCTGGAGAACATGACGATATTGCGGAAGTCGGTGCGCCCCAGGCGCCATGCGGCTTCCAGGCTGCCGATCGGTTTGGCGTGGTCGTCGAAGTAGATCTCCGAGTAGCATTCGTCGGCCGCGATGACGAAGCCGTGACGGTCCGACAGCTCAAAAAGGGTCTTCCACTCGTCGAGCTTGAGCAGGCGACCGGTGGGGTTGCCGGGCGAACAGACGTAGACGAGCTGGATGTCCCGCCAGGTCGCGTCGTCGATCGCCGCGAAGTCCGAACCGAAGCCGTTCTCGGGCAGGTTATTGATGAAGAGTGGCTCGGCGTTGGCAAGCAGGGCAGCGCCTTCGTAGATCTGATAGAACGGATTTGGGCACAGCACCTTGGCGCCAGGGCGACTGCCATCGACCACGCACTGTGCGAAGGCGAAGAGCGCCTCGCGCGTACCCGCCACCGGTATGACCTGGGTGGCGGGGTCGACCTGCGGCAGCCCGAAACGGCGCTCGAGCCAGTGGGCGATCGCGCCGCGCAGGGCATCCGAGCCCAGCGTCGCCGGATAGCTGGACAGCCCGCCCAGGTTGTCCGCCAGGGTCTGGCGGATGAAGCCGGGGGTGGGGTGCTGCGGCTCGCCGATCGACAGGCGGATCGGCTTCAGGTGCGCGGGTGGCTCGATGCCGGCAAACAGTGCGCGCAGCTTCTCGAACGGGTAGGGCTGCAGTCGGGCGAGGTTTGGATTCACTTTGATACGGATCGGGTACGCGCCGGGCGCGTCCGCGCGAAGTCGGTAGGGGCGGAAATGTTATCATGCGAAGCCTCTGCGCCCGTCCGTGGCGGCGCTGCCACGCTCTCGCCCCTGCCTGTTTCCCGAAGTGCGCCTCTCCAAGCTCAAACTCGCCGGCTTCAAGACCTTTGTCGATCCGACGACCGTGCTCACCCCGGGTAGCCTGGTCGGCGTGGTGGGACCGAACGGTTGCGGCAAATCCAACATCATCGATGCCGTGCGCTGGGTGCTGGGTGAGACTCGCGCGTCGGCGCTGCGCGGCGAGTCGATGCAGGACGTCATCTTCAACGGTTCGACCACGCGCAAGGCGGTATCGCGCGCCAGCGTCGAGCTGGTGTTCGACAACGCCGAGGGCAAGGCGGCCGGGCAGTGGTCGCGTTATGCAGAAATCTCGGTCAAGCGCGTGCTCGACCGCTCGGGCGAGTCCACCTACCACATCAATGGCGTCCATGTCCGGCGCAAGGATGTGATCGACCTTTTCCTGGGTACCGGGCTCGGGCCGCGAGCCTACGCGATCATCGAGCAGGGCATGATCTCGCGCATCATCGAGGCGCGGCCAGAGGATATTCGCGGCTTCCTGGAAGAAGCCGCTGGGGTGACCAAGTATCGCGAGCGCCGCAAGGAGACCGAGGGGCGGCTGCGCGACGCGCGCGATAACCTTGCCCGCCTCGACGATATCCGCATGGAGCTGGGCGAACGCATCGCCCACCTCGAGGCGCAGGCCGAAGTGGCAGCGCGCTACAACGCCCTCAACGGTGCGCATGTGCAGAAGCAGCAGCTGCTCTGGTTGCTCAAGCGTAACGAGGCGCGCACCGAACTCGAGCGCAGCCGCGCTGAGCTGGGTGAAGCCAGCGCGCGCATCGACGCCGACAACGCGCGCCTGCAGGAACTCGAGGGGCGCGTCGAAGCGGCACGCGATGCCCAGTTCGCAGCGTCGGAAGCCGTGCATGTCGCGCAAGGCGATCTGTTTGCAGTGAGTGCGGAGGTGGCACGCCTCGAGACCGAACTCCAGCACGTCGGCGAGGCCCGCAAGCGGCTGGAGGCTCGGCTTGCCCAGCTCGAACTCGACGATGCGCACTGGCGCGCGCGCGCCAGTGCGCTGGGCGAGGATCAGGCGCGTTGGGAGGCGCTCGCCGAGAATGCCGCCCTGCGTGCCGAGCACGCCGAGGCGCGTCATGCAGAGGTCAGTGAGCGCCTGCCCGAACTCGACGCCGCCCGCCAGGCGGCCGACACCACCGTCGGCGCAGCACGGCGCGAACTGGCCCACACCGAGCAACAGCTACGCGTCGAGGACGCCAACCGCAACAGTGCCGTTCGTGCGCTCGATGCATTGGCGCAGCGGCGCGCCAGGCTGGAGGCCGAGCAGGGTGCGATCGTCGGCCCCGATGAGCGGGCGATAGCGGAACGCGAGGCTCGCCTGGAGTACATGGAAGATGAGCTCGAGACCTTGCAGCAAGCGCTTGCCAACGAACAGGCACGACTGCCGGATATCCAGGCCCGGCTCAAGGCGGCGCTGGACCATGAGCGTATGGTCCAGCGCCGGCTGACCGAGCTGCGTGCCCGTCGCGATGCGCTGGCGCAGCTCCAGGCCCGACTGCAGGCGCAGGGCAAGCTGGGAGACTGGCTCAAACGTCATGGGCTGGATGGCCTCACCCCTTTGTGGAAACACTTACGCGTCGAGCAGGGTTGGGATACGGCGGTGGAGGCGGTGCTGCGAGAACGCCTGGCGGCGCTGCTTGCTGTCGACGCCGAGGCGGCGTTGGCGGCTGCGCGGGTTGTGCTCGACGAGGCTCCGCCCGAATCGCTGGCCATTGTGCTCTTGCCGGCGACAGAGGGTGGCGTAGCTGCGGACTTTTCCGCCCCCGGCCTACGGCCGCTGGAGGCGCTGGTCGACGTCACCGATCCCGGCTTGCGACCGCTGATCGCAGGCTTCCTGCACGGCAGCTGGGCAGCCGAGCACCTCGAGGAGTGGCTACCCCGGCGGGCCGAACTGCCCGCGGGCGTGACGCTGGTCGGCCCGCGTGGGCAGGTGCTGGATCGCAACGCATTGCGTCACTTCGCGGTGGACAGCCGTACTCATGGCGTGATCGAGCGCCAGCGCGAGATCGACATGCTCGCAGCGGAGCAGGCCACCCTCGAGGACGAAGCCAGCATTGCCCATGACGCGCTGGCGGCTGCAGAAGCGCATGCTGCCGCACTGCAGGAGCGTGTCGCGGAACTACGCCGGGACTTGCAGGCGCGGCAGGCAGGCGTACATGCCGAACAGGTCGAGCTGCTCAAGCTCAGCCAGGCGCGCAGTCGCGCGGATGAGCGCCGTGGCCAGCTTGCGCGCGACCTCGACGACATCGTTCAGCTGGAGGCGATCGAGCGCGAACATCTGTCGCGAGCCGAGCTGGAGCAGGCTCGCGCGGTCGAGCTCGCCGACATGCAACGCGCACGGCTGGATGCGGCGGGCGAGGTCCTGCGCGAGCGCGAGCAGGCGCTGCGTGAAGCACGTGCGCTCGAGCAGGCAACTGGCCGCGACCTGCAGGAGGCACGCTTTTCGGCACGCGAGTGCGACGGCAAGCTCGAGGACATTGCACGCAACCGACAGCTTGCGGACGAGCAACTCGCGCGTATCGCGAATGAGGCGGTGGTGCGTCGGGGCGAACTCGAAGCGGCCGACGATCGCCGCAGCGTGGAAGCCCTGCACGAGGCGCTTGCGCTGCGTGGCAGCCGCGAGGCCGCGCTCGGGGTACGCAGGGATGCGCTCGAGGAGGCCAGTGCGGCCCTGCGTCAGGCCGAGGAACTGCGTATGCGCACCGAACATGAGGCGGCGCCAGTGCGGGTCAGGGTCGGCGAACTGCGCCTGGCGGTACAGGCGGCCGAACTTGCAGTGAGCCAGCATGAAGAGCGCCTGCGCGAGGTCGCCGCCGACGAGGACGCGCTTGCGCCGCTGCTTACGCCAGAGCTCAAGGAGAACGGCCTGCAGCGCGAGGTGGCGCGCCTGGCGCGGGAGATTGCCGAGCTTGGGGCGGTGAATCTCGCTGCACTGGATGAATTGCGGACGGCTTCGGAACGCAAGGGCTATCTCGACACTCAGACCGAAGATCTCTTGCTGGCGATCGACACCCTCGAGGATGCGATCCGCCGTATAGACCGCGAAACACGCGAGCAACTGCAGGACACCTACAATACGGTCAATCGGCAGTTCGGCACGCTCTTCCCGCAGCTTTTCGGCGGCGGGCGTGCCGAACTGGTGCTGACGGGCGAGGAAATCCTCGATGCGGGCATCCAGATCGTGGCGCAACCGCCGGGCAAGAAGAACACCTCGATACACCTGCTGTCCGGCGGCGAGAAGGCGCTGACGGCGATCGCGCTGGTGTTCTCGATGTTCCAGCTCAATCCGGCGCCGTTCTGCATGCTTGACGAGGTCGATGCCCCGCTGGACGATACGAACACCGAGCGCTACGCGAACATGGTCAAACGCATGTCATCGCAGACACAGTTCATCTTCATCAGTCACAGCAAGATCACGATGGAGTTCGCACAGCAGCTGGTCGGCGTGACGATGCAGGAACAAGGGGTGTCGAGGGTGGTGGAAGTGGACATCGAGGAAGCGCTGCGCCTGGCGGAGCCGGCGGCAGCCTGAGGCATGGGAATACACGGGGTCATTCGGGAACATACATGGACAGCGAACTTCAGATTGCGCTGATTGGAGCAGGGCTTGCCGCGGTCGTCTTGATCGTTGGCTACAACAAGTGGCAGGAGCGCAAGCATCGCCGTCAGGCCGAACGTGCGTTCAAGTCCGAGCACCGCGACGTCTTGCTCGAGCCGCGCACCGACGGTGCTGCAGCCGACGAGCGCCGCGAGCCGGGACTTGGGCTCGACGAGTCGCCGCGCCGCTTCAGCGAGGCGCCGGTCAAGCGCAGCGTGCCCGAGATTCCGAACTTTCTGGATGAGCGCGCCGACTGCGTCATCCGCCTGGAGGCCATCGAGGCGCTCGATGTGCACAAAGTCTGGGCGGCGCAGGCCGAGCAGCTCGCGGGCGTGAACAAGCCCGTGCGTTGGTTCGGGTTCAACGATGCGCAGAACGTCTGGCAAGCGCTCGGTCCGAACAGTGCAGGCGCCTGCCACTGGTTTTGCGCTGCGCTGCAGCTGGTAGATCGCCAGGGCTCGATCGGCGAAGGCGATTTCCTGCGCTTCACCGGTGGTGTGCAGCGTGTGGCGGATGCGGTGATGGCTCTGCCGCCCGGATTGCCGCAGCGCGCCGATACCTTGCGCAATGCGACCGAACTCGACCGCTTCTGCGCCGACGTGGACGTCCAGATCGGTGTCAACGTCGTTGCACGCGACGGCCAGTTTGAGGGCCGTGCGATCCAGCAGCTCGCCGAACGCCACGGTCTCAGCCTCGCCAACGATGGCTGCTTTCATGCCCTCGATGAGCGCGGGGCAAGCCTGTTTTCCCTCGGCAACCTGGAGCCGGGCCTGTTCGCGCCCGACGCAATGCGGCAGATCGTGACACAGGGCCTGACCCTGGTGATCGACGTTCCACGCGTGAGCGACGGCCGCGCCGTGTTCGACCGCATGATGCGCATCGCGGTCGACCTGGCCGAGCAGCTCGGTGGCGTCGTGGTCGACGACAACCGTGCGCCATTCGGTGACGAGGCGGCCAACCTCATCCGGGTACAGATCGAGCAGTTCCAGGGGCGCATGGCGGCCAATGACATCCCTGCCGGCAGCTCCCTTGCCCAACGCCTGTTTGCAGTCTGATGGATCTCTTTGAACATGCCCGGGCGCAGGGTGATGCATTGCGCGCGCTCGAAGCGCGCGCGGCCGAGTTGCGCGCCCTGATCGCGCAGCATGACCATGCCTACTACGTCCTCGACGCGCCGACCATCGCCGATGCCCAGTACGACGACCTGTTCCGCGAGTTGCAGGCAATAGAAGCCCGGCACCCCGATCTGAAGACCGCAGACTCGCCCACTCAACGCGTGGGCGGGCGGCCTCTGGCTGCCTTTCCGGCGGTACGCCACCGCATTCCGATGCTGTCGATCCGCACCGAGACCGACACCGAAGCGAGCGGGGCTGAGGGTTTCGACGCGAGGGTGCGGCGCGAGCTGGGCCTGGCGCCGGCGGCACCCGCCGTCGAGTATGCTGCCGAACTCAAGTTCGATGGACTTGCCATCAGCCTGCGCTACGAGAACGGCCTGCTCGTGCAGGCCGCCACGCGCGGCGATGGCGAAACCGGCGAGGATGTCACCAGCAATGTGCGCACGGTCAAGGCCGTTCCCCTGCGTCTGCGCGGCGAGCCCCCTCCGGTGCTGGAGGTGCGTGGCGAGATCTACATGCGGCGCGACGATTTCGAACGCCTGAATGTCCGCCAGGCAGCGGCAGGCGAGAAGGTCTTCGTTAACCCGCGCAACGCCGCCGCAGGAAGTATCCGGCAGCTCGACCCCACGGTCGCCGCCCGCCGGCCGCTGTCTTTTTTCGCTTACGGCGTGGGCGACGTGGACGGCTGGCTGCTGCCCGACAGCCATGCACAGGTGCTTGATGCGCTCGAGGCCTTCGGGCTTCCGGTATGCGCGCACCGCGCGGTGGTGAGCGGCGCCGAGGGCCTCGCGGCTTTCCACGCCAGGATCGCCGGCCTGCGCGACAGCCTCGGTTTCGACATCGATGGTGTCGTGTACAAGGTGAATGCGCTCGCCTTGCAGCAACGGCTGGGCTTCGTCACGCGCGAGCCGCGTTGGGCCGTCGCGCACAAGTACCCGGCGCAGGAGGCGATCACCTTGTTGCGCGATATCGAGGTGCAGGTTGGTCGAACCGGCGCGCTGACGCCCGTTGCGCGACTGGAGCCGGTTTTCGTGGGCGGCGTCACGGTCACCAACGCGACCCTTCATAATCAGGACGAGATCGATCGCAAGGATGTGCGCATCGGCGACTGGGTGGTCGTGCGCCGTGCCGGTGACGTGATTCCGGAAGTCGTGGCACCGGTGTCCGAGCGCCGGCAGACGGCACTACCGCGCTTCGTGCTCCTTGAACGCTTTCCGAACTGCCCGGTGTGCGGTTCCCACGTCGTGCGTGGCGAGGACGAGGCGGTCGCACGCTGCACGGGGGGGCTGTTCTGCCCCGCGCAGCGCAAGCAGGCCTTGCTGCACTTTGCCAGCCGGCGTGCGATGGATATCGAGGGCCTGGGGGAGAAGCTCGTCGACCAGCTGGTCGATGCAGCGATCGTGAAGACGACGGTCGACCTTTATCGTCTTGGTCTGCTTGCACTGGCGAACCTCGAGCGCATGGGCGAGAAGTCCGCGCACAACCTGCTGGCGGCGATCGACAAGAGCCGTTCGACAACGCTCGCGCGCTTCATCTTTGCGCTTGGCATCCGCAACGTGGGCGAGGCCACCGCGCGCGAGCTCGCGCGCCATTTCGGCGCGCTTGACGCGCTGATGGAGGCCGACGTGGATGCCTTGCAGCAGGTTGCCGACGTGGGGCCCATCGTTGCGCGTTCGATTGCCGAGTTCTTTGCCGAGCCGCACAACCGCGAGGTGATCGAGCAACTGCGGGCCGCCGGCGTGAATTGGACCGAGGGGGCACCAGCCGGGGGTGCAGTCGGCGCACTGGTGGGCAAGACTTTCGTCCTTACCGGAACGCTGCCGTCGATGACGCGCGACGAGGCCAAGGCGCAGATCGAGGCGAGAGGCGGCAAGGTTGCGGGCTCGGTATCGAAGAAGACCCACTATCTGGTCGCCGGTGCTGAGGCCGGCTCCAAGCTCACCAAGGCTCTCGAGCTAGGCGTCACCGTGGTCGACGAGCAGGCATTGCGCACGCTCCTGAACGAATCGGATACAGATCGTTGATACCGCCGGTCCCGGCTTGAGGCATCATGGCGGGCTGCTGCACCGCACAATCACATCATAGTCATTTCGGGTCGTTTCGGGCTCGCTATACAGCCCGGTCAGTCAATATGGGAGTCAGAAAACAATGAAGAAGGTCACCAAGGCGGTCTTTCCGGTTGCCGGCATGGGCACACGCTTCCTGCCCGCAACCAAGGCCAGCCCCAAGGAGATGCTGCCGATCGTGGACAAGCCCTTGATCCAGTACGCGGTCGAGGAAGCGGTGGCAGCCGGCATCACCGACATGATCTTCATTACCGGGCGTACCAAGCGCTCGATCGAGGATCACTTCGACAAGGCCTACGAGCTCGAGACCGAACTTGAGGCACGCGGCAAGAAGGAACTCCTCGAGATCGTGCGCAAGACGGTGCCGAAAGGGGTCAACTGCATCTACATCCGCCAGTCCGAAGCGCTGGGCCTGGGGCATGCCGTGATGTGCGCCAGCCATGTCGTGAGCGACGAGGCCTTCGCCGTGATCCTGGCCGACGATCTGCTCGACAACAAGAACGATACGCCGGTACTCAAGCAGATGGTTGATGTGTACAACTACCACCGCTGCTCGGTGCTGGGCACCATGAACGTGCCGCGCGAGGAAACCCGCAGCTACGGCATCGTCAGCACGGAGACCCAGAACGGGCAGGTGCAGCGCATGACCGGCATCGTGGAAAAACCAAAGCCCGAAGAAGCACCGACGACGCAGGCGGTGGTGGGGCGCTACATCCTGACCCCGCGCATCTTCGATCACATCCGCGCACTCAAGCCCGGCGCCGGTGGCGAGTACCAGCTGACCGACGCCATCGCCTCGCTGCTCAAGGAAGAAGCCGTGCTGGCCTACCAGTTTAATGGCGTACGCTACGACTGCGGCTCCAAGCTCGGCTATCTGAAGGCCACGATCGAGTTCGGCCTGCGTCACCCGGAGACAGGTGGCGAATTTGCCCAGTACCTGAACGCCCGTTTCGGCGCAGAGTCCGGCGGCAGCAAGAAGAAGTAAGCCGGGCCGCAAGCGCCGTTGTAGGAGCGGCGCCAGTCGCGAGCTTTTCGGGGCTCGCGACTGGCGCCGCTCCTACATAAAGACCCCAAGCCGCGGCGCGGTTGTAACCGCAGGACCCAGCGCCATCAGGGGCCGTAGGAGCGGCCCCTGATGCGAGCGTTCTGAGGCATGCTTGTCTTACGAAACCGGCCCGACCGTTGGCAGCCGGGCCAGTAATCAGGCTTCGGCCGCCTTTGCAGCGCGCTTGCGATCGTTTTCCTTCAGGTGACGCTTGCGCAGGCGGATGTTCTTCGGCGTGATCTCGACCAGTTCGTCGTCGGCGATGAACTCGATCGCGGACTCCAGCGTCAGCGCGATCGGCGTGATCAGGCGCACGGCCTCGTCGGTGCCCGAGGCACGCACGTTGGTGAGTTGCTTGCCCTTGATCGGGTTTACAACGAGGTCGTTGTCGCGCGTGTGGATGCCGATGATCATGCCTTCGTACAGCGCTTCGCCCGGGCTCACGAACATGCGACCGCGGTCCTGCAGATTCCACAGCGCGTAGGCGACCGCATCGCCGTCGTTCTGCGAGATCAGCACGCCATTGCGACGCTCGGCCATCGCGCCGGCCATCGGACCGTAGTCGTCGAACACGTGGCTGGCAAGGCCGGTGCCGCGCGTCATGGTGAGAAATTCGCCCTGGAAGCCGATCAGGCCGCGGGCCGGAATGCGGTATTCGAGACGCACACGACCTTTACCGTCCGGCTGCATGTCCTGCAGTTCGCCGCGGCGGCGGCCGAGTTCTTCCATGACGCCGCCCTGGTGGTCTTCCTCGACGTCCACTGTGAGCATTTCGTACGGCTCGCATTTCACGCCGTCGATTTCCTTGTACACCACGCGCGGGCGGCCAACCGCCAGCTCGTAGCCTTCACGGCGCATGTTCTCGAGCAGGATCGTCAGGTGCAGCTCGCCACGGCCCGACACCTCGAAGACGTCCGAATCGCCGGTGTAATTCACGCGCAATGCGACGTTCTTAAGCAGTTCCTTTTCCAGGCGCTCGCGGATCTGGCGGCTGGTGACGAACTTGCCTTCGCGGCCGGCCAAGGGCGAAGTGTTGACCATGAAGTTCATGGTCAGCGTCGGCTCGTCGACCGCGATCGGCTTCATGCCCTCGAGGCAGTCCGGGTCGCACAGCGTGACACCGATATTGACCTGCTGAATGCCCGCGATCAGCACGATGTCGCCGGCTTCGGCCGATTCGGCAGGGGAGCGCTCCAGGCCCTTGAAGGTCAGAATCTGGCTGACCTTGCCCTTGCCACGGTTCTCGTCGCCGTACATGACCACAACTTCCTGGTTCGGGCGCACGCGGCCACGCTTGATGCGGCCGATGCCGAGCTGCCCCATGTAGGTGGAGTAGTCGAGCGAGCAGACCTGGAGTTGCAGCGGGCCGTCGGCATCGACCTCGGGCGCCGGCACGTGCTGGAGGATGGCCTCGAACAGCGGACGCATGTCCTTGCGCTCGTCACCCTCGTTGATGATCGCGAAGCCGTTCAGGCCCGAAGCGTAGATCACGGGGAAGTCGAGCTGCTCTTCGGTGGCGCCGAGCTTGTCGAAGAGGTCGAAGGTGTGGTTGATGACCCAGTCCGGACGCGCGCCCGGGCGATCGATCTTGTTGATCACGACGATCGGCTTCAGGCCCAGGGCGAGTGCCTTGCGGGTGACGAAACGCGTCTGCGGCATTGGGCCTTCGACCGCATCGACCAGCAGCAGAACGCTGTCGACCATCGACAGCACGCGCTCGACCTCGCCACCGAAGTCGGCGTGACCCGGGGTGTCTACGATGTTGATGTGGGTGTCGCCGTACTGGATGGCACAGTTCTTCGACAGGATCGTGATGCCGCGTTCCTTTTCGATGTCCCCCGAGTCCATGACGCGTTCTGCGACCTGCTGGTTTTCGCGGAAGGTGCCGGACTGGCGCAGGAGCTGGTCGACGAGGGTGGTCTTGCCATGATCGACGTGGGCGATGATGGCGATGTTGCGAATGGCGCGGGACATGGAGGAGGGCGTGCGAAGTCTTTGAAAGGGCGAGGATTCTATCACGTGCTGCGGCGGCGCAGCATGGAATTATCGAGCCTGTCCGGTGACGTGCTAGAATCGCGCGCCCATCACGGAGAAGACCACGAATGCTTGCGATCATCGGCGGCAGCGGACTCACCCAGTTGTCGAACATGGAGATCGAGCGGCGCGAGGTTGTGCGCACCCCGTTTGGCGAGCCTTCGGGCGCGCTCGTCTTTGGCCGCATGTGCAACGAGCCCGTCGTGTTCCTGGCGCGACATGGATACGGCCACACGATTCCTCCGCATCTGGTCAATTACCGCGCCAACATCTGGGCGCTCAAGGATGCGCGGGTAAGCGGCATCGTCTCGGTGGCATCGGTCGGTGGCATCCGGGCCGAACTGGGGCCGGGCACCTTGATGGTGCCCGACCAGATCATCGATTACACCTGGGGTCGCAAGAGCACCTTCTTCGAGGGTGGCGATACCCCGGTGCGCCATATCGACTTCACTCACCCCTACGACCAGGCGCTGCGCCAGCGCCTGCTTGCGGCGATCTCCGCTGCGGGCGAGCACGCGGTCGATGGCGGTGTCTATGCCAGCACCCAGGGGCCGCGGCTGGAGACCGCAGCGGAGATCAACCGGCTCGACCGTGATGGTGCCGACATCGTCGGCATGACCGGCATGCCCGAGGCTGCATTGGCGCGCGAGCTCGATCTCCCCTATGCAGCGATTGGTGTGGTGGTCAATTATGCTGCCGGGCGCTGGTCGAGCGAGGCGGGCATCCACTTTCCCGACATCGAGATCGTGCTGCAGGAATCCATGCTGAGGGTGCGCAACGTACTCGAGTGCTTGTGCAGGGTTTGAGGCCAGGGGCCGGAGCAAATCGCATGAAACGTATCGAAACCGCATTCGAGCATATGCTCTTCACCAGCCGCTGGCTGATGGCGCCGGTCTACCTGGGCCTGGCGATGGCGATGCTGTTGCTGCTGTTCAAGTTCATGAAGGAGCTGTTCGGGCTGTTCGCCGAGATCTGGTCCGCATCGGGGAGCGAGTTGATCATCGGCGTGCTCACCCTGGTGGACGTTGCGCTGATCATGAATCTGCTGATCATCATCATGTTCAGTGGCTACGAGAACTTCGTGTCGAAGATGGAGGACTTGCACTCCCACCGCGACCGGCCGGACTGGATGGGACACATAGGCTTTTCGGACCTGAAGCTCAAGCTGATCGGTTCGATCGTCGCCATCTCGGGGATCGAGTTGCTCAAGGGCTTCATGAATGCCCACAACATGACCGACCGTCAGCTCGCCTGGATGGTGGGCATCCATGTCACCTTCCTGTTCTCCGGCCTGCTCTACGCAGCCATGGATCGCATTGCCGGCAAGGGGCACTGATCTCTGCGGCGGACGCCTGCAGGCTGCTGGGGCCCGGATGGGCGCAAGGAAGAGGCAAGGGGGCGAAAGCCCCCTTGTCACGTCTGCAGGCGGTCCAGGATCTCGCGCTCGATCTTGAGCACGAGCGCGTCCTGGTTCAGGGCCTGGCCAGTGAGCAGGAAGGTGTCTTCGACGCGCTCGCCCAGTGTGGCGATCTTGGCCGTATGCAGGCGGATGCCATGATCGGCAAGCACAGAGGCCACATCGAAGAGTAGGCCGGGGCGGTCGGCCGCGGTCAGTGACAGGACGTGATGCCGCCCGGCTTCGTCGGCGCGGATGCTGACTTCGGGGCTGATCGGGAAGTGCTTGACGTGGCGCGACATGCGCCCACGCGCGGGGCGCTCGGGCGCGCCCTGCTGTTGCAGGCGCACGGCCAGCTCGTGCTCGATCAGGGTCACGATGTCCCGGTAGGACGCTCGTTGCCCCGGGTCCTGGAGCATGAAGCTGTCGAGTGCGAAGCCATGGCGCGTCGTATGTACCTTGGCGTCGAGGATCGAGAACCCCATGCGCCCGAAGAAGCCGGTGAGGCGCACGAAGAGGTCGCGCTGGTCGCGCGTGAAGACCATCACCTGGACGCCATCCTCGTCTTCAGCCACACGCGCCTTGACGACCGGCTCGGGCGAGTCGCTGCGATAGTAAAGCAGACGGGTGTGCCATGCGATCTCCTCGGCAGAGTGGCGCATGAAATACACCGGATCGAGGTGATCCCAGAGCGTGTTTTCCACGCCGGGGCGCAGGCCGTGGTAGCGCAGCAGGCGCCGCGTGTCCTCCAGTCGGTCATCCAGGCCCAGTGCCGCCTGCGGAGTTGCACCGCGCAGCAGGCGCTGGGTGGCGAAGAAAAGATCCTCGAGCAGCTTGCCCTTCCAGCCGTTCCAGACCTTGGGGCTGGTGCCGCGCACGTCGGCATGGGTGAGCAGGTAGAGGGCTGTCAGGCGGCGCTCGTCGCCCACCGTATCTGCAAAGCGCTGAATCACTTCGGGGTCCGAAGTGTCTTCCTTCTGCGCCACACGCGACATGGTGAGGTGGTGCTCGACGAGCCAGACCACGAGTTCGGTGTCCTCGGTCGGCAGTTCGTGCTGGGTGCAGAACTCCCGCGCATCGGCCATGCCAAGCGTCGAATGGTCGCCGCCGCGTCCCTTTGCGATGTCGTGAAAGAGGGCGGCGATATAGAGTAGCCAGTGGCGCTCGAAGCCGATGATGAGCCGGGTCATCAGCGGGTATTCGTGCGCATGTTCGCCCATCGTAAAGCGCCGCATGTTGCGCAACACCATGAGGATGTGCTGATCGACCGTGTAGACATGGAACAGGTCATGCTGCATCTGTCCGACGATACGGCGCCAAGGGACAATGTAGCGCGACAGGATGCCGTATTCGTTCATGCGCCTGAAGCTGCGCACGATGCCGCGCTTCTGTTGCAGGATCTGCAGGAACAGGGCGCGATGCTCGGGACGCGCCCGGAAGGCGGCATTCACACGGTTGCGATTGATCCACAGGGCTCGCAGCGTGCGCGCAGTCATGCCCTTGAGTTCGGAGCGCTGCTGCAGCAACAGGAAGCACTCGAGCAGTGCGGCGGGTTCGCGCTCGAACACATCCTCATGGCGGATGTCGAGCAGTTCGCGCACGACCTGGAAGCGGGGGTTGACCGTGATCGCCGCGCCGCGGTCGGGGAAGATCACGCTGCCGTAGTTCTGCAGCAGTACAGTGTTGAGCTGCATGACCATCTTCGCGGTCACGTAGTAGCGCTGCATCAGAACTTCGGATGCGCGTCGGGTCGCCGTGGGTTCGATGCCGAGGATGCGCGCGAGCTTCTCCTGGTGGTCGAACAGCAGCCGATCCTCGCTGCGCCCGGTCAGCAAGTGCAGACGGATGCGCAGGTGCTGGAGGAAACGCTCGACATTGCGTAGCTCCCCGGCTTCGCTTCCGGTAATCAGGCGCCGCCGCGCGAGATCCCGCCAGCTGCGTCCAAGACCACCGGCGCGCGCGATCCAGCCGAGCATCTGCAGGTCGCGAAGCCCACCGGGACTCTCCTTGCAATTAGGCTCCAGTGCGTACGGCGTTTCATTGAAGCGCGCGTAGCGCTGTTCCTGCTCGAGCAGCTTGGCCTTATAGAAAGTGCGCAGGTCGAGGCCATCGCGGAAGAGGCTGTTGAGCAGTTCGAACAGCCTGCCGTCGCCGGTGAGCAGTCGAGCCTCAAGAAGACTGGTCTGGACGGTGATGTCGTCGGCTGCGGCCACCAGGCACTCGTCGATCGTGCGCACTGAATGGCCGATCTCGAGGCCCATGTCCCACAACGCACTCACGAGGCTGGAGAGCTTGCCCTGCAGTGCCGCATCCGCGGCCTTCGGCAGCAGGATAAGCAGGTCAACGTCGGAGGCCGGAAACAGCTCGCCACGGCCGTAGCCGCCCACTGCAACGACTGCGGCATCGGCAGGCATTGCGCAGTCGTGCCATAGGCGGACGATCTCATCGTCCACGAGCGTGGCTCGCCCCTTGAGCATGTTGCCGGTGTGCGGGCGCGCCTCGTAGGCGGTGCGCAGTGCGGCCATGCCCTCGCTGAGCCGGCGCCTGGCCGCGGCCACGAAGCCCTGCAGTGATTCGGTGAGCGCGTCGTTCATGCGCCTTGTCCGTCTCAGAGTGTCGCAGCGAAACGGTCGGCGACGATGGCGGGCGGAGCGGGCGCCTTGGGCGAAACCGTGAGTACCTCGACGCCGGACTCGGTGACGAGAATCGTGTGCTCCCACTGCGCCGACAGGCTGCGGTCCTTGGTCACGATTGTCCAGCCGTCCGGCAGTTCGGAGATCGCCGCCTTGCCGGCGTTGATCATTGGCTCGATGGTGAAGATCATCCCCGGCTTGAGCTCGGGGCCGGTGCCTGCCTTGCCGTAGTGGAGAACCTGTGGTTCCTCGTGAAACTTGCGGCCGATACCGTGTCCGCAGAACTCGCGCACCACGGAAAAGCCGTTGCCTTCGGCGTGCTTCTGGATGGCTGCACCAATGTCGCCCAGTCGCCCACCCGCTCGCACCGCGGCGATACCCAGCCACATGCACTCATAGGTGATCTGGGTCAGGCGCTTGGCGATGATGCTGGCCTCGCCGCCGACGATGAACATGCGGCTCGTGTCGCCATGGAAGCCATCCTTGATGACGGTGATATCGAGGTTGACGATGTCGCCCTTCTTGAGTGCCTTGTCGCCCGGTACGCCATGGCACACCTGATGGTTGACCGACGTGCAGATCGACTTCGGATAGGGCGAGTAACCCGGGGGCGCATAGTTGAGCGGTGCCGGAACCGTGTTCTGCACGCCGACCATGTAATCGTGGCACAGGCGGTCGAGTTCGGCCGTGGTGACGCCGGGCTTGACGAAGGGTTCGATGTAGTCGAGGACTTCGGCAGCCAGGCGGCACGCCACCCTCATCTGCTCGATCTCTTCCGGTGTTTTGATGACGATGCTCATTATGTTTATGGGTGCGAGTGGCGTGGGAGTTGGGGGAGGGAGGGGTTGAAGGCCCCTGCCAAGGACTGAAGGCTATCGCATGCGCCCCTTGCCGGCAAACCCGGAGTGAATCGCGCCTTGAGTGCTGTGATTCTGACGTGATATTATCGCCGGCTTGTCTGTAGTGACAGGCAAAATCCGCACGTCCTGATGGAAGGGGTCTGCCGGGTCAGCGCTGTGGTGCCAGCACGCCGTTCAAGGGCTGCAGGTACCTGACGGCCTGCCGGTGGCGTTTTTTGCGGCTTGTTCGTTAGCATTTTGCGGCGAGCTTGCGCACCTCAGGGCGGAGGTACAACCCTTTGAAATTTGGAGTTATTCATGTCCGTTACGATGCGTCAGATGCTGGAAGCCGGCGTCCACTTCGGTCACCAGACCCGTTTCTGGAACCCGCGCATGGCCCCCTATATCTTCGGTCAGCGCAACAAGATTCACATCGTCAACCTCGAAAAGACGATGGCCAAGTACAACGAGGCGATGGACTTCGTCCGCAAGCTCGCTGCCAACCGCGGCAACGTTCTGTTTGTCAGCACCAAGCGCCAGGCGCGCGAGATCATCGCCGAAGAGGCGGGTCGTGCCGGCATGCCTTTCGTCGATGAGCGCTGGCTCGGCGGCATGCTGACCAACTTCAAGACGGTCAAGCAGTCGATCAAGCGTCTCAAGGAAGTCGAGGCGATGATGGAAGACGGTTCGGTCGAGCGTCTGTCCAAGCGCGAAGCGCTGACCGTTCGCCGCGAACTCGAGAAGCTGCAGAAGTCGATCGGCGGCATCAAGGACATGGGTGGCCTGCCCGATGCGCTCTTCGTCATTGACGTCGGTTACCACAAGATCGCCATTACCGAAGCACAGAAGCTGGGTATTCCGGTCGTTGCCGTGGTCGATACCAACCACTCGCCGGATGGCGTTGATTACGTGATCCCGGGTAACGACGACTCGTCGCGCGCAATCCGTCTCTACGCTCGTGGCGTGGCCGATGCCGTGCTGCAAGGCCGCAGCCAGGTGCTGCAGGAGATCGTCGATGCGGGCGGCGACGAATTCGTCGAGGTCGAGGAAGAAGGTACGCAGGAACAGGCCTGATCCTCTGCACAGGGGCCGCGAGGCCCCTTTTGCAATCTGGTCTCCGTGGAGCGGCCGCCTGGCCGGGACTCCACCCCATATCTGACACACAACCGAACATTCAGGAGCTAGCATGGCGGAAATCACCGCGAGCATGGTCAAGGAACTGCGCGAGAAGACTGACGCGCCGATGATGGAGTGCAAGAAGGCGCTGACCGAGGCCGGCGGCGACATGGACAAGGCTGAAGAGATCCTGCGCGTCAAGCTCGGCAACAAGGCTTCCAAGGCTGCCGCCCGTATTGCCGCTGAAGGCATCGTCGGCATCAGCATTGCTGCAGACGGCAAGCTCGGCACCATCATCGAAGTCAATTGCGAGACCGACTTCGTGGCCAAGAACGACGACTTCCTCGCGCTGGTGCAGAACTGCGCCGAGCTGGTGTCGGCAAACAATCCGGCCGACGTCGCTGCGCTGTCGGCACTGCCGCTGGGCGAGGGTACGGTCGAGTCGACCCGTACCGCGCTGGTCGGCAAGATCGGCGAGAACATGTCGATCCGCCGCTTCGCTCGCGTCGAAGCCAAGGGGCAGCTGTTCTCCTACATCCACGGTGGCGCCAAGATCGGCGTACTGCTGGACCTCGTCGGCGGTGACGAGCAACTCGGGCGTGACATCGCGATGCATATCGCGGCCTCCAAGCCGAAGTCGCTCGACTCTTCCGGTGTGTCGGCCGAGCTGATCGAAGCCGAGCGCCGCATTGCCATCGAGAAGGGGCGTGAAGCCGGCAAGCCGGAGGCGATGCTCGAGAAGATCGCCGAAGGTACGGTGCAGAAGTTCCTGAAGGAAGTCACCCTGCTCGGCCAGATCTTCGTGAAGGCCGAGGACGGCAAGCAGACGATCGAGCAATTGCTCAAGGCGAAGGGCGCAAGCGTCGCGTCGTTCACCCTCTACATCGTCGGCGAAGGCATCGAGAAGAAAGTGACCGACTTCGCTGCCGAAGTGGCCGAGCAGGCCGCAGCTGCTGCAAAGAAGTAAGAGGGAGATGGATATGTCCGCCGCCTACAAACGGATCCTGCTCAAGCTCTCGGGCGAAGCCCTGATGGGAGATGACGCCTATGGTATCAACGAGGATGTCGTAACCCGCATCGTCTCCGAGATCGCCGAGGTTACACGGCTCGGTGTGCAGGTGGGTGTGGTGATTGGCGGCGGCAACATCTTTCGCGGCATGAAGGGTGCGGCATCCGGCATGGATCGCGCCACGGCCGACTACATGGGCATGCTGGCGACGGTGATGAATGCAATGGCCCTGGCCGATGCGATGCGTCGCATGGACCTCGAGGCTCGCGTGCAATCCGCGCTGCGTATCGACCAGGTCGTCGAGCCTTACATCCGCGGTCGCGCGATCCGCCACCTCGAAGAGGGGCGGGTCGTCATCTTCGCTGCCGGCACCGGCAACCCTTTCTTTACCACCGATACCGCTGCCGCCCTGCGCGGCGCGGAGATCGGCGCCCAGATCGTCCTCAAGGCCACCAAGGTCGATGGCGTCTACACGGCAGACCCCAAGAAGGATCCGAGCGCCCAGCGCTATCATCGCATCAGCTTCGATGAGGCCATCGGCCGCAATCTGGCGGTCCTCGATGCCACGGCGTTCGCGCTGTGCCGTGACCAGAAGCTGCCGATCAACGTGTTCTCGATCTTCAAGCCGGGCGCGCTCAAGCGCGTGGTGATGGGCGAGGACGAAGGAACGCTGGTCCATTCCTGATTACTGGAGAGTGCGCGCATGATTCCTGAACTCAAAAAAACGACCGAGCAGAAAATGCAGAAGTCGGTCGAATCGCTCAAGACCGATCTCGCCAAGGTCCGCACCGGGCGTGCCCACACCGGTCTGCTCGACCATGTCATGGTCGAGTATTACGGCTCGATGGTGCCGGTGAACCAGGTCGCCAACATCACCCTGATCGATGCTCGTACCATCGGCGTACAGACTTGGGAAAAGCCGATGCTGCCCAAGGTCGAAAAGGCGATTCGCGACAGTGATCTCGGTCTCAATCCGTCGAACATGGGCGAGCTCTTGCGCGTGCCCATGCCTGCGCTTACCGAAGAGCGCCGCCGCGACCTCACCAAGGTCGTTCGCCACGAAGGCGAGAATGCGAAGGTCGCCATCCGCAACCTGCGCCGTGACGCGAACCAGCAGCTCAAGGACGCGGTGAAGGACAAGCTCATCTCGGAAGACGACGAGCGTCGCGCCGAGGATGACATCCAGAAACTCACCGACAAATACGTTGCCGAGATCGACAAGCTGCTCGCGCAGAAGGAACAGGAGCTGATGCAGATCTGATCCGGCCCCGGATCGGCAGTTGCCAGCACGGCGGGACAGGAGGCAGGTCATGGTCGGTAGATTGTTCAGGAGCTCCACACGGGAGATTCCGGAAGTTGCATCCGTGCCGCAGCACATTGCGGTGATCATGGACGGCAACGGCAGATGGGCGCGCAAGCGTCTGATGCCGCGCGTAGCGGGGCACAGCCGTGGCGTCGAGGCTTTGCGCGCAGTGACCCGGGGGTGCATCGAGCGTGGCGTCGGCTATCTCACCGTGTTTGCCTTCAGCTCCGAGAACTGGAGGCGTCCGCCAGACGAAGTCTCCTTTCTGATGCAGTTGTTCTTGAAGTCGCTGCGCCGCGAGGTCAAGCGCCTGCACGAGAACGGTATCCGTTTCAGGGTCATCGGCGACCTGTCACGGTTCGACTCGCAGTTGGTGGGCGTGGTGCGTGAGGCCGAGGCGCTCACGGCCGCCAACGACCGTTTCCACCTTACGGTGGCGGCCAACTATGGCGGGCGCTGGGACCTCATGAACGCCATGTCGCGTTTGATCGCCAACAACCCTGGGCGTGACGGGGACTTCAGCGAGGATGAGCTCGCAGCCGAGTTGTCGATGAGCTTCGCACCAGAACCCGATCTGTTCATCCGCACCGGTGGCGAGAAGCGGATCAGTAACTTCATGCTGTGGCAGCTCGCTTACACCGAGCTGTATTTCACCGATACGCTCTGGCCCGATTTCGATGAGGCTGCGCTCGACATGGCGATCGACTCCTACCAGGGGCGGGAGCGCCGTTTCGGGCGTACCAGCGAGCAGCTCAAGCAAAGCGCTGCCGAACTGCAGGAACCCAATGCTTAAGGATCGCGTCGTCACCGCCTTGTTGCTGCTTGCCGGCCTGCTGGGCGCAGTATTCCTGCTGCCGGCGATCGCCTGGCTTGCCCTGTGCGCGGCGCTATGCGGCCTGGCAGCATGGGAGTGGGGCGGGCTCGCCCGCTTCGATCGGCCCTTGCGCATGTCCACGGCGGTGGTATTCGCGGTGTCCTGCCTGATGCTCGGCTACCTGACCGGGCTCGGTAGCGGCACGCTTGCTGGCACTCCGCTGCTGCTGCCGTTGTATGCGATCAGCGCCTTGTTCTGGATGTTCGTCGTACCGATGTGGTTGCTGCGCAAGTGGCCGCTGGACAAACCGATGCTTGCGTCACTCGTGGGCTTCATCGTCCTCATCCCGACCGCGCTGGCGCTCGCCCACCTGCGCGTCGTCGGGCCGTGGGTCTTGCTTGGTACGATGGCTGTGGTCTGGGTCGCCGACATTGCCGCCTATTTCACCGGACGCACGCTCGGACGAAACAAGCTTGCCCCAACGATCAGCCCGGGCAAGACCTGGGAGGGCGCGATGGGTGCCGTGGCTGCCGTCCTGCTCTATGGCATCGGCGTCCTGGTCTGGCTCGGCGCAGGCCAGGCGGGCGGTGCGCTGGTGATCGGCCTGGCGTTGGTGACCTGGACGGCGCTCAGCATCATCGGCGATCTGTTCGAATCGCTGCTCAAGCGGCAGGCGGGGCTCAAGGACAGCGGCAGCATCCTTCCCGGGCACGGCGGCATCCTTGACCGGATCGACAGCCTCACGTCCACGCTGCCGATCGTGGCGCTCGTTTTCGTCCTGTTGTCACACTGAGGCCCCGCAGCGGCTTTGCCGCTCATGCTCCTCAGGGCCGCATTTCTCGAGGCTGAACACGCAATGCAGCGCATCACCATTCTTGGGGCGACCGGATCGATCGGCCAGAGCACCCTGGACGTTGTTGGGCGCCACCCCGACCGCTTCGAGGTGTTCGCACTCACGGCGCATCGCCAGGACGACAAGCTGGTCGAGCCCTGCCTGCGCTTTCGCCCCCGCCATGCCGTCGTAGGGAGTCCGGAAGCCGCCCAACGCCTGGCTGCTGCATTACGGGCGCGGGGCTGTCCAACAGAGGTGCTTCATGGCGAGGCTGCCCTTGAGGGCGTCGCTTCAGCTGCTGATGTCGATATGGTGATGGCGGCCATTGTTGGCGCGGCCGGGCTGAAGCCGACGCTGGCTGCTGCGCGGGCCGGCAAGAAGGTGCTGCTCGCCAACAAGGAGGCGCTGGTACTGTCCGGTGCGATCTTCATGCGCGCAGTAGCCGACAGCGGAGCGCAGTTGCTGCCGATCGACAGCGAGCACAACGCCGTGTTTCAGGCGCTGCCGCAGGGTTATGCCCGGGAGCCGTCGCCGGCTGGGGTGCGGCGCATTCTCCTGACTGCATCTGGCGGTCCGTTTCGCGAGACGCCGCTGGCCAACCTCGAGGCAGTGACGCCAGAGCAGGCGTGTGCGCATCCGAACTGGGTGATGGGCCGCAAGATCTCCGTCGATTCAGCCAGCATGATGAACAAGGGGCTCGAGGTCATCGAGGCCCATTGGCTGTTTGGCGTGCCTGCCGACATGATCGAGGTGGTCGTGCATCGCCAGAGCGTTATCCACTCGATGGTGGAGTACGCGGATGGGTCGGTGCTCGCTCAGCTTGGCAATCCTGACATGCGCACCCCGATCGCGCACGCGATGGCCTGGCCCGAGCGCATCGAGGCTGGCGTCAGGCCACTCGACCTGTTCGAGATTGCGCGGCTCGATTTCGAACGGCCGGACTTTGCGCGCTTTCCATGCCTGCGTCTCGCTTTCGACGCGCTGCGCGAGGGAGGCGCCGCAGCCGCGGTGCTCAACGCCGCCAACGAGGAGGCTGTCGCGGCCTTCCTGGATCATCGTATCGGCTTTCTCGATATCGCCCGCGTTATCGAGCGCTGCCTGGAACGCAGTGCCGGCCTTGCGGTCGATTGCCTGGAGGCTGTTTTCGCAGCCGATGCGTGCGCTCGGGAATGGGCGCATGCCGAGATCCGCAACCGAACCCCTGGCCGATGAACCTTCTAGACTACCTCCTTCCATTTGCGCTTGCGCTGGGTGTGCTCATCCTCGTGCACGAGCTGGGCCACTACCTCGTTGCACGTTGGTGTGGCGTCAAGGTGCTGCGCTTCTCGATCGGCTTCGGCAAGCCTCTGATCGTTCGCCGTGCGGGTCGCGATGGCACCGAATGGGCTCTTGCCGCCTTTCCATTGGGCGGCTACGTCAAGATGCTCGACGAGCGCGAAGCTGCGGTCGCGCCGGAAGAGCTGCATCGCACCTTCAACCGGCAATCGGTCTACCGCCGCTTCGCAATCGTTGCCGCCGGCCCCCTGGCCAACTTCCTGCTTGCGATCGTGCTCTATTGGGGCCTTTTTGTCGCTGGCACGGACGAACTGCGGGCGCGCGTCGCACTATCTGAAACGCCGCAGGTTGCCGAGGCGGCGGGTGTGCGTGACGGCGACCTGGTGTTGGCGGTGGACGAACAGTCGGTGCGCAGCTGGCAGGACCTGCGCTGGATCCTGCTGCAACATACGCTCGATCAGCGCGAGGTCGTGCTGCGCGTACGTACGCTCGAAGATGTGGAGGCGTTCCGCAGGCTCGATCTTGCGGGAGTGCGCATTGACGATGACAGTGGCGATCTGATCGCACGACTTGGACTCAAACCCTGGCGTCCGCAGATTCCCGCAGTCATCGGGCGTCTGGTTGAAGGCGGGGCTGCCGCGCGCGCGGGCCTGCAGTCCGGGGACGAAGTGACTGCGATAGACGGTGTCGCCATAACGTCGTGGAGTGATCTCGTGCAGATCGTCCGAGACGGTGCGGGGCGTGAGTTGCGCTTCGACCTTCGCCGCGACGCCGCGGCGTTCTCGGTAGTGGTGACGCCCGATGAGGCGAACGAGGGGGGGGCGCGGGTGGGACGCATCGGTGTCGGTGTTGCCGACCCGGCACCTGGCGGGTTGTCGATGTTTGCCGAGGTGCGCTACGGCCCGCTCGAGGCAATGGCCAAGGCGGTGCGCCAGACCTGGGAAACCAGTGTGCTGAGCTTGCGCATGATCGGGCGCATGTTCACCGGTGAGGTGTCGTGGAAGAACCTCTCCGGCCCGGTCACGATCGCCGATTACGCAGGCCAGACTGCGCAACTTGGACTGAGCCATTACCTCAAGTTCGTGGCCCTGATCAGCATCAGTCTCGGGGTACTCAACCTGCTCCCCATCCCCGTTCTGGACGGGGGGCACTTGATGTACTATACGGTCGAAATCATCAAGGGCGGACCCATTCCAGAACGTGTCATGGAGATCGGTCAACAGATCGGTCTGGCTTTGCTCGTGATGCTGATGGCATTCGCCTTCTTCAACGACATCAATCGTCTCATTTCCGGCTGAACCTCCTGCATGAAACGCAAGCTCCTGCCCGGGCTCGTCATGGCCCTCCTTGCCGCTGCCCCGGCGTTTGCATTCGATCCCTTCGTGGTCAAGGACATCCGTGTCGAGGGTATCCAGCGCACCGAAGCTGGCACCGTCTTCAATTATCTTCCGGTGCGTGTCGGCGACACCTTTACCGAGTCACAGGCGGCTGACGCGATCCGCGCATTGTTCGCAACCGGTTTCTTCAGCGACGTACGCATCGAGACCGAAGGCGAGGTCATCGTGGTGGTCGTTGATGAGCGACCGGCGATCGCCGACATCACCTTCGACGGCGTCAAGGAGTTCGACAAGGATGCGCTCAAGAAGGGGCTTCGCGAGGTCGGTCTCGCCGAGTCCCGGATTTTCGATCGTGCTTTGCTCGAACGTGCCGAACAAGAACTCAAGCGTCAGTATCTGTCGCGCGGCAAGTATGCGGCCACGGTGAAGACGACGGTCACGCCGCTCGAGCGTAATCGGGTGGGGATCAACTTTGCCGTCGAGGAAGGCGGTGTCGCCAAGATCCGCCAGATCAATATCGTGGGTGCCAATGCCTTCCGCACCAAGGACCTAATCAGCCAGATGCAGCTCACCACACCGGGCTGGTTGACGTGGTACACCAAGAATGATCAGTACTCCCGTCAGAAACTGTCGGCTGACCTGGAGAGCCTGCGCTCCTATTACCTGAACCAGGGCTATCTCGATTTCAACATCGACTCGACCCAGGTATCGATCACGCCGGACAAACAGGACATCTACATCACCATCAACATCACCGAGGGCGAGAAGTACACCGTCACCGGCGTACGTTTCACCGGTGATCTCGTCCTGCCTGAATCGGAATACCTCGCGCTGACGCGTATCCGTCCGGGCGAGACCTTCTCCCGCGAACGCCTCACCGAGACTACCAAGGCCATCACGGACCGACTCGGCAACGAGGGTTATGCCTTCGCCAACGTGAACGCTGCCCCCGAAGTGGACAAGGAAAAGCGTGAAGTCGAGTTCACGGTTTTCGTCGATCCGGGACGCAGGGTCTATGTCCGTCGGATCAACATCGGCGGCAACACCAAGACGCGCGACGAGGTAGTGCGCCGAGAGATGCGCCAGATGGAAGGCGGTTGGTACGATGCCTCGGCCATCAATCGCTCGCGGACCCGCATCGATCGCCTGGGCTTCTTCGACGAAGTGACCGTGGAGACACCTGCGGTGGCGGGTACCACCGACCAGGTCGACGCCAACTTCACCGTCAAGGAAAGACCGACCGGCAACCTGATGCTCGGCGCTGGCTTCTCCAGTGCCGAGAACATCGTTCTGTCGGCGTCGATTTCCCAGCAGAACCTGTTCGGCAGCGGCAACGCGCTGACCTTTGGCCTGAACACCAGCAAGTCGAGCCGCACACTCGCGTTGTCGTTCACCAACCCCTATTTCACCCCCGATGGCGTGAGCCTGGGCTGGGATGTCTATCACCGCACCTACGACGCCGATGAGCTCGACTCGGTGTCGCCCTACAAGACCGTGTCCACAGGTGCCGGCATTCGCCTGGGATGGCCGATTGCCGAGGATGACCAGGTCAACTTCGGCCTGACCGCCGACCAGACCGAGATTACGACGTACCCGCAGAGTCCCAAGCTCTATAAGGACTTCTGCAAGGACTACGGCGGTTGCAACAATACCGACGGCACCGGTACGGTGACCGTGCGCAGCCTGCTGGCGACGGTCGGCTGGTCGCGCGACAGCCGCGACAGCTTCATCTATCCGCGTTCTGGCAGCTATCAGCGCCTGTACGGTGAAGCAACGGTTCCTGTTGGCGATCTGCGCTATGGCAAGCTGGGCTACCAGTACCAGCACTGGTTCCCGATCGGACGTGACTATGCTCTGATGCTCAACGCGGACGTCGGTTACGCGAAGGGCTTTGGTGGCAAGGATGTGCCGTTCTACAAGAATTACTACGTCGGCGGCATCGGCTCGGTACGCGGCTTCGATCAGGGCTCGATCGGTCCGAAGTTCCGCGACACAGACGGTGACGTAACCTCGACCGGCGGTACCCGCAAGGTGGTAGGCAACGCCGAGTTCTTCTTCCCCATGCCGGGCTCGGGTCAGGATCGTTCCTTCCGTATCTCAGCCTTCTTCGATGCCGGCTACGTGTGGGGTGAGGACGAGCGGCCGCTGGGCAGTGACAACTTCGTCAACCAGAAGGTTCGCTTCAGTGACCTGCGCTACAGTACCGGCCTGGCGTTCTCCTGGAGTTCGCCGATCGGCCCCCTCAAGTTCAGTTTCGGTCACCCGCTCAAGAAGCAGGATAACGACGAGATCCAGCGGTTCCAGTTCCAACTTGGCAGTGTCTTCTGACGCGCCGGCATAAGAGAGTTTCCCGGAGGCACATGTGAGATTCATCCCCCTTTCCCTGATCGCTGCAGCGTTGCTTGGGGCGTCCCAGGCTGCAATCGCCGAATCCAAGATCGGCTTTGTCAACTCGGATCGCCTGATGCGCGAGGCGGCTCCCGCCGTCCGCGCTCAGCAACGCCTCGAGAAGGAATTCGAGAAGCGTGACCAGGAGCTCCAGCGCCTGGCCCGCGACCTGCAATCGATGCAGGAAGACCTCGAGCGTAACGCGCCCACGATGAGCGAGAACGACCGCCGCAACAAGGAGCGTACGTTCAACGAGTTGAACCGCGACTTCCAGCGCAAGCAGCGCGAGTTCCGCGAGGATCTCAACCAGCGGCGTAACGAAGAACTGGCATCGGTGCTCGACCAAGCCAACCGCACGGTCAAGCAGATTGCCGAGAGCGAGAAGTACGACATCATCCTTCAGGAGGCGGTCTACGCCAGCCCGCGCATCGACATTACCGACAAGGTCATCAAGGCCCTGTCAGCCGCGAAGTAAGCCCACTGACAGGATGTTCCAGCTTCAGGAAATCGTCGATCGCCTCGGGGGTGATCTGCTGGGCGAACCGGCACTTGCGGTTGCACGCGTTGCCACGCTCGAGCAGGCCGGGGAGGGTGACCTGGCTTTTCTCGCCAACCGCAAGTACGTCGCGCAAGCCAGGGCCTGTGCGGCGTCGGCACTTATCGTCAGCCCCGATGCCGTCGAGCAGATGAGTGGTCGCAGCCTCATCGTCACCCCCGACCCTTACCTCTACTTTGCACGCGTCGCCCAACTGTTCAGTCCGCCTCCGGCGGTGCAGCCGGGCGTTCATCGCCTCGCTGCAGTCGCCTGTGCGGTGCCCGACAGCGTTCAGGTAGGGCCCGGCGCGTCGATTGAAGAGGGGGTCGAGCTCGGCGAAGACGTCGTGATCGGACCAAACTGTCATGTCGGGCGCGGCTCCCGGATCGGGCGGGGAACCCGCCTGGTCGCGAATGTCACCATCTACCACGATTGCGTGATCGGTGAGGATTGCATCCTGCATGCCGGCGTGGTGATCGGCGCCGACGGGTTCGGCTTTGCCCGCGAACGTTCGGGTGCGTGGGTCAAGATTCCTCAGGTTGGACGCGTACTCATTGGCAACGACGTGGAGATCGGTGCCAACACCACGATCGACCGAGGGGCGCTCGACGATACGGTTATCGGCGATGGCGTCAAGCTCGACAACCTGATCCAGATCGCACACAACGTACGCATCGGCGATCACACGATCATGGCGGGTTGCGCCGGTGTTGCAGGAAGTGCCCAGATCGGCGCACGCTGCATGATCGGTGGCCAGGCCGGCATTTCGGGGCATCTGAACATCGCCGATGACGTTGTGGTCTCCGCCTGGACTCTGGTTGCCAAGTCGATTCCCAAGGCGGGGGTGTACACCAGCAACCTGCCTCTTCAGACGCACGGCGACTGGGTCAGGAACTTCTCGCATCTACGTCATCTCGACGCGCTCGCCAAACGAGTGCGCCATCTCGAACAACAGAACAACGACGGTCCCAAGGACCGCGACCCAGGCTGAGCCGTCATGGACATCAAGGAAATCCTGCAGTACCTGCCGCATCGCTACCCCTTCCTCCTTGTGGATCGCATGCTGGAGATCGAGCCGGGCGTGCGTGCGCGCGGCTTGAAGAACGTCACCATGAACGAGCCCTTTTTCCCGGGCCATTTCCCCCACCACCCGGTGATGCCTGGAGTCCTGATCATCGAAGCCATGGCGCAGACCGCAGCGCTGCTTTCGTTCAAGAGCAGTGGCGTCAAGCCCGATGACAACTCGGTCGTCTACTTCGCCGGCATCGACAACGCGCGCTTCAAGCGGCCGGTCGTACCGGGTGACCAGTTGATATTCGACGTCGAGATCACCCAGTCCAAGCGCAACATCTACAAATACAAGGCGCGTGCGAGCGTGGATGGCGAACTCGCCGCAGAAGCCGAACTGATGTGTGCGATCAAGACCCTATGATTCATCCGACCGCGATCATCCACCCCGGCGCCAAGCTCGGGGAAGGCGTCAGCGTGGGGGCCTACTCGTTGATCGGCGAGCATGTCGAGATCGGCGCGGGTACCCGCATCGGTCCGCACGTGGTGGTCGAAGGGCACACCCGCATCGGCCGCGACAACGAGATCTTTCAGTTCTGCTCGATCGGCGCAAGTCCGCAGGACAAGAAGTACGATGACGAGCCTACCCGGCTCGAGATCGGCGACCGCAACACGATCCGCGAGTTCTGCTCCTTCAACGTCGGTACCAGCCAGGATGCGCACGTCACGCGCATCGGCAACGACAACTGGATCATGGCTTACGTGCACATCGCGCACGACTGCCAGGTCGGTAGCCACACGATCTTTGCCAACAATGCGACGCTCGCAGGTCATGTGCAGGTGGGCGATTGGGCGATCCTCGGTGGGTTTACCGGGGTACATCAGTTCTGCCGCGTGGGCGCCCACAGTTTTTGTGGCGTCGGTACGGTGCTGCTGCAGGATCTGCCTCCTTTCGTGACGGTTGCCGGCAATCCGGCGAAGCCGCACGGCATCAACAGCGAGGGCCTCAAGCGGCGTGGTTACTCGGCCGAAGGCATTGCAGCGATCAAGCGTGCCTATCGCGCGCTCTATCGCTCCGGCCTGTCCCTGGAGGAGGCTCGTCAAAGCGTCGCCGAGCTCGCTGCCGGGCAATCGGAGGTCCAGCTGTTCTCCGACTTCATCGCGCAGTCGGGGCGTGGCATCGTTCGCTGAGGGTCGGTTTCGGCAATGAAGGTCCGCATCGCGATGGTCGCCGGAGAAACCTCCGGCGATCTTCTTGCCAGTCATCTCATCCGCGCGCTGCGTCAGCACATCCCGGACGCCGAGTTTTTCGGCATCGGTGGCCCCAAGATGCAAGCCGAAGGCTTCGAAGTGCGTTGGCCGAGCGAGCTGCTGGCGGTTCATGGTTACGTTGACGCCCTGAAGCGCTACCGTGAGCTGTCGGGAATCAGGCGGACGTTTCTGGCGCAGATCCGCAAGGAGCGCCCGACGGCATTCATCGGCGTCGATGCCCCCGATTTCAACCTGTGGCTCGAGGGGAAGGTACGCGACGAAGGCATGCCCTCCATCCACTTCGTCAGCCCGTCGATCTGGGCCTGGCGGGGAGGGCGCATAAAGCGCATCGCTCGTTCGGTATCGCACATGCTGTGCCTGTTTCCCTTCGAGCCCGAGATCTACGAGCGTGCTGGCGTTCCGGTGAGCTACGTGGGGCATCCGCTCGCCGACGTGTTCCCGCTCGAACCCGATCGCGCAGAGACACGGGCGCGGCTGGGGGTGCCCGCCAACGCGGCAGTCGTCGCGCTACTTCCTGGTAGCCGCCAGTCGGAGGTGCGCAACCTGGCCGACACCTACATCGCCACTGCCAGGCTACTGCAAGCTGGCAACCCGGAGATCATATTCCTCGTGCCGCTCGCAACGCGGGAAACGCGACAGATCTTTGAAGAGGCGTTACGGCGTAACCAGGCAGCCGATCTGCCAGTGCGGATGCTGTTCGGCCACGCCGTCGATGCGATGACTGCAGCCGACGTTGTCCTGGTTGCAAGCGGCACGGCCAGTCTGGAGGCGGCACTACTCAAGCGCCCCATGGTCATCACCTACCGCATCGGCAAGTGGCAGTACAGACTCATGAAGCACATGGCCTATCTACCCTGGGTGGGGCTTCCCAACATCCTGTGTCGCGAGACGATCGTGCCCGAGCTGCTTCAAGACGAGGCGACACCCGACAGACTCGCGGAGGCGGTCGCGGATTGGCTGCGCGACCCTGCACGGCGGGCAGCAGCCGAGAACCGCTTCCGGGAACTGCACCTGAGCTTGCGCCAGGATACAGCGCGACGTGCGGCAGAGGCTATTCTGCCTTACCTCGCCAGCACGCGGGCTTGAGAGTGGAACGATGACAAGTGACCTGTTCGCAGCCGCCGACGCGGACGGCGCGCATGTCTGCGGCGTGGACGAGGCTGGACGCGGGCCTTTATGCGGGCCCGTGGTCGCAGCCGCAGTGATCCTTGACCCAACCCGTCCGATCGCCGGCCTAGCCGACTCGAAAAAGCTCAGCGCGGAGGCGCGCGAGCGCCTGGCCACGCAGATCCGCGAGCATGCGCTGGCCTGGGCGCTGGGCGAAGCGAGCGTCGAGGAGATCGATCAGCTCAATATCCTGCACGCAACGATGCTGGCAATGCAGCGTGCAGTGATGGCGCTGAAGCTTCAGCCCGCTCAGGTGCTTGTCGACGGTAACCGCTGTCCGCGCCTGCCGTATGCGGTGCGAGCCATCGTCAAGGGCGATGCGACCGAACCCGCGATCTCGGCCGCCTCCATCCTGGCCAAGACCGCCCGCGACAGCATGATGCGCACCCTCGACCAGAGCTGGCCTCATTACGGACTGGCCCTCCATAAGGGCTATCCAACTCCGGCGCACCTTGCAGCACTGGAGAAGCATGGCGTCGCGCCGTTCTACCGCAGGAGCTTCGGCCCCGTGCGCAGGCTGATTGAGCAGGGCTGCGGAAGCCCTCGGCCATGACGAAGGAGATCAGCTCCCGCGACAACCCGACCGTGAAGCGTCTGCACGCGCTCGCGCATTCCGCGCGCGACCGGCGCAAGCACGGCGAGACCTTGCTCGACGGGGTGCACCTGATCGACGCCGCACTCGCTGCAGGCTGGCCGATCAAGAGCCTGATTGTTGCCGCAGGGATCGAGGAGCACGGAGAGATTGCCCAACTGCGAGCGAAGGCGCCAGCTGCGGTACAGCAGATCGTGCTCGCCGATACGCTGTTTGCGCACGTAAGCCCGGTAGATACGCCGTCAGGCATTCTGGCGCTCATCGATCTCCCCGCCCCGACCGGCAACTTGCCGTTCAGAGCCGACGTGCTCGCGCTCGATGGCATACAGGATCCCGGCAACCTCGGCACCATTCTGCGTACGGCTGCGGCCGCGGGCGTGCACCATGTCCTGCTTGGAGAAGGTTGTGCCCAGGCCTGGGCACCCAGGGTGTTGCGTGCCGGCATGGGCGCGCATTTCCTGCTCCAGCTCGAAGAGCGGGTGGACCTCCCCAACCGTCTGGTGGACTTCCCCGGCTCGCGCATTGCCACTGCGCTCGGGGAGGGCTCACAGGGGCTCTTCCAGATAGACATCCGAGCGCAGGTTGCCTGGTTGTTTGGTGCAGAGGGGCAAGGCCTGTCATCCGCGCTGCTCGCGATGGCCGACCGCCGCGTCAGTATCCCGATGTGTGCGGGTGTCGAGTCACTCAATGTGGGCGCCGCGGTGGCAGTCTGCCTGTTCGAGCAGGTTCGGCAACGGAGCCTGCGTTAGAATCGTCACGCATTTCGGCCATGGCGACTTGACGTGCGCGGACCCCGGGCGGCATGCTCGGCGCATGAGTCGGCAAGGCGTCGGCGGCGGTCCCGCGCGTGCGCCGGCCGCAGGTAGTGCATCCAACCTTCAGACGGCCAAAGGCCGCATCCTCGACGAGGAGACAGACCCCCATGACGTGTTTCGTCAAGACGGCGCGCGGGCAAGAAGAGCTCACCACACGTAGCGGCAGACTCGGTGCGCGCGCGCGCCGACTTCTGATCCTGGCCGACGGGCAGCGCACACTGGACGAACTGACGCGGCTCTCGGGTGACGAGAACGCCGCGGCCACGCTTCAGGAGCTCGAGGACGGCGGCTTTCTGGAGCGCGTAGCCGCTGCACCCCCTGCAGGGGGTGCCGTACCGACGCCCAACGCCGTTCAAGCGCTCGCGGGCGCCCCGGGCGGAGCCAAGGACTTGCAGATGGCCCGCGATTTCATGATGAACACGCTGCGCACCTTCAACGGCCCCTACGCCAAGCTCGATCTCGTCAAGCGTATCCACGCATCGCGGCGTGAAGAAGAACTGCGTGAACTCTTTGACGAATGGCTACAGGCGATCACTGAGACGACAATGGGACGCAAGCGCGCTGACGAGCTCTCGGAGAGACTGCTCAAGGTGATGTAGAAGTCTGCTCGAATGACCAGCGGCACGTATCGCCGACCCCGATCATTGGTTGCGCGCGTTTCGAAGCACGATCGGCGCAGCGAATCGCGCTACCATTCGAAGGCCCTGGGCTTCACGCCTGTCACCGCTCGCTTTGCACATGATCCTCGTCATCTCTCCAGCCAAGGCGCTCGACTACGAGACGCCGCCTACCACTACTGTCTGCACCCAGCCCGACTTCCTCGACGATTCCGCACAACTCATAGACGTGCTGCGCGAGCGCTCGCCCGCACAGATCGCCGAGCTGATGTCGCTGTCGGACCAGCTCGCCAGCCTCAACGTCGCACGCTACGCGAACTGGTCGCTGCCTTTCGATGCCGGCAACGCCAAGCAGGCCGTGCTGGCCTTCAATGGCGATGTCTATGAGGGCCTCGATGCCGGCAGCCTGAGTGCAGAGGACCTGGCCTGGGCGCAGGACCACCTGCGCATCCTTTCAGGCCTCTACGGCGTGCTGCGTCCGCTCGACCTCATGCAGGCCTACCGCCTCGAGATGGGAACGCGGCTTGCCAACCCACGCGGCAAGAACCTCTACGAGTTCTGGGGCGAGCGCATCACCGCGGCGCTCAACCAGTTGCTCGATGCCGATGCAGCGGGCGGCTGCGAGCGCGTGCTGCTCAACCTCGCCTCGGACGAGTACTTCAAGTCGGTCAAGCCGAAGCTGCTCAAGGCCCGGCTGGTGACGCCGGTGTTCGAGGACTGGAAGGGCGGGCGCTACAAGATCATCAGCTTCTACGCCAAGCGTGCACGAGGCCTGATGAGTCGCTTCGTGATCCGCAACCGCATCGACGAGGTCGACGGTTTGAAGGACTTCGACAGCGAGGGCTATGTCTTCGCCGCCGACGCGTCGGACGCCGACACGCTCGTGTTCCGTCGCCGCGAAGCCTGAATCCACCGCCCGCCTCGTGCGGGCGCAACCGGATAGCGCCAATGAAGATCAGCAGCTGTTTCGATTCCGGTGCAATCGAGGTACTCAGCCTCGACGATCCGCAGGACATCCGCCTGCGCCTGCGTGCGGACAATGCCGCGGCCTTCCACCAGTGGTTCCACTTCCGCCTGCATGGTGCTGCGGGCAGGGCGGTGCGCATGGTGTTCGAGAACGCCGCGGCGGCGGCCTACCCGGACGGTTGGCCGGACTACCGCTGCGTCGCGTCCTACGACCGCCAGCACTGGTTCCGCGTGGAGGGCACGCATTTCCGCGACGGCGCACTGATCGTCGAGCACACGCCCGAGCGCGACGGCGTCTACTACGCCTATTTCGAGCCGTATTCCTACGAACGCCACCTCGACCTGATCGGCCATGTCGCTCAGTCGCCCTTCGCCAAGAACCGTGATCTCGGCAGCACCGTCGATGGCCGCGACCTCGACCTCGTGGTTGTAGGCGATCCAGCGGCGGGCCGTCCGCCGCTGTGGATCATCGCCCGCCAGCACCCGGGCGAGACCATGGCCGAGTGGTTCGTCGAAGGCCTGCTCGAGCGCCTGCTCGACCCTGCGGACCCCGTGGCACGGCGCATCCGCGAACTCGCCGTGCTCTACATCGTGCCGAACATGAACCCGGATGGCGCCGTGCGCGGCAACCTGCGCACCAATGCGGCCGGGCGCAACCTGAACCGCGAATGGCGCGAGCCCGATCCGCTCGCCAGCCCGGAGGTCTTCCTGGTGCGCGCGGAGATGGAGCGCACCGGCTGCGCGCTGTTCCTCGACATCCACGGCGACGAATCGCTGCCCTACGTCTTCTTCTCGACCGCCGAGGAGGTTCCCGGCTTCAGCGCCGAAGCGGCGCGTGCTCAGGCACGCTTCATCGAAGCCTTTGCTGCCGCAAGCCCGGACTTCCAGACCGTCGAAGGCTACAAACCGGGCCGTTTCGGCGAGGAATTGCTGACGCTGGCGAGCAAGTGGGTGGCGCATCGCTTTGGCTGCGTGTCGCTGACGCTGGAGATGCCGTTCAAGGACAATGCCTTGCTGCCCGATCCGGTGGCCGGATGGAACGGCGCCCGCAGCAAGCGCCTGGGCGCGGCGATGCTCAACCCGATCCTGCGCCATCTCATTGACGCAGCAACTTCATCCAGCGCCTGAGTTCCGGCGCAGAAGGTACTCAGGGCGCGGCCGCGGCTCGAAACGAGGTCACGGCAAGGACGGACGGGCAGGGCTCAGCCGCCCGCCTTGCGTCCCAGTTCGGCGAGGATGGCGGCGGCGCAGGCGACGCCCGAACGCACCGCGGATTCCAGCGTGGCCGGATAATCGGAGTCCAGGTAGTCGCCCGCCAGCCACAGGCCGGGCAGGGGCGTGCGAATGCCCGGGCGCAGGATGCCGGGGCGGCAGGCGATGGTGGCGCGCTTCTCGGTGATCACCTGCGACCACTCGGGCGCGGGCAGGCGACGGCCGAGCTGGCGTTCGAGCTGGGCGTGGCAGGCGACGATGAGTGCGTCGCGTTCCAGGGCCTCGTGCGGTCCGCTGGCGCTGATCACGCAAGCCATCAGGCCCTCGGGACCGCCGAGCTGGCCGCGGTCGAACGCCCATTGCGCAGGGTCGACTGCGGTTCCTGAGACGAGCCCGATCATCGCCTCGGGCAGGCGCTGGCCCTTGCCGAGGGCGAGGTACACGGTCGTGATCGGCTCATGATCGAGCGCATCGATCTGCTCGACCAGGCGTTCGCAGCCACCCGCGCTGGCCAGTAGCGGGCTCGCATGATAGGGCGCGGTGGCAAGTACGACCTGCGGCCAGGGCTGGCTCCCGGGGTCGCCCTGCAGCCGGTAGCCGCCGGCCACCGGCTCGACCGCCTCGATCGCGTTGCCGGTGCGCAGCTTGCCACGACGGGTGGCAAGGTAGCGCGCTGCAGGCACGGGGAAGAGTTCGGACAGATCGACGCGCGGCAGCAGCAGTTCGCTGGCTGCGGCGCCTGCGGCCAGGCTGTCGCGCAGCACGTTGGCGAACACCTGTGCATCGGCCTCGGCGGCCGGGGTATTTAGCGCGGCGACGCAGAGCGGTTCCCAAACCAGTTGCACCAATGGCGGCGTCTGGCGCGTTGCCTGCAGCAGGCCGGTAACGGTCATGTCGGCGGGTACGCGGAAGCTGCGCTTCTTGAGCCAGCGCATCAGCCGCAGCATGGCCAGGCGATCGGCCCAGCTCAGACCGCGCGCGCGCAGCAGCCCGACGGCGAGATGAAAGGGCGCGGGCAGGCTTGCGGCCTTGAGCTGCAGCCGGTCGGGAACGTGCAGGGTGAGCGGCAGGTGTGCGAGCTGCTTGGGCGAGCAGCCAGTGAGACGCATCAGGCGGGTGAGCTCGCCATAGGCGCCGATGAGGATGTGCTGGCCGTTGTCTACCCGCCAGTGGTGGTCCTTATGCACCACCCGCGCTCGCCCGCCCAGGGTATGCGAACGCTCGAACACGGTGACATGCACGCCGGCACGCGCGAGTTCGACGGCACAGGCCAGGCCGGCGTAGCCAGCACCGATGACGGCGACGACGGGGACGCTCATGCGCTCAGCCCTTGAACCAGGTCGTGCCGGCGAGCCAGACCTTGCGCAGCGGCGTCAGCGAGGTGCGCCGATCGAGGACCATGAAGCCATCGGCGGCAATCTCGCGCAGCAGGGTGCGGTAGATGGCGGCCATTACCAGCCCCGGGCGCTGGGCCTTGCGGTCGCTCGCGGGCAGCTGGGCGAAGGCCTGGTCATAGAATCTTTCCGCGCGCTCGGCCTGGAAGGCCATCAGCGCACGGAAGTTGTCGGAGTAGCGCGCCTCGAGGATGTCCTTGGCCGGCACGTTGAAGCGCTGCAGGTCCTCGATCGGCAGATAGATGCGGCCACGACGGGCGTCCTCGCCGACATCGCGGATGATGTTGGTGAGCTGGAAAGCCATGCCGAGGTCGTGCGCGTACTTGAGTGTCTGGCGGTCCTGGTAGCCGAAGATCTCGGCCGCGAGCAGGCCAACCACGCTCGCCACCCGGTAGCAGTAGAGCTGCAGCGCCTTGAAGTCGAGGTAGCGGGTCTGCGAGAGGTCCATCGCCATGCCGTCGATGATCTCGAGCAGCTGCTCCTGTGGCAGGTTGAAGCGCGTCAGTACGTCCTTGAGCGCATGGCCGACGGGGTGCGTGGGCGTCCCGGCCCAGGTGCGCTGCACCTCCTGTCGCCACCATTCGAGCTTGGTCTGCGCCAGCGACAGGTCGTGGCACTCGTCTACGACGTCGTCCACCTCGCGGCAGAAGGCGTACAGCGCAGTGATGGCCTGGCGTCGCTCGGCGGGCAGGAACATGAAGCTGTAGTAGAAGCTCGAGCCGCTCTTGGCGGCCTTGTCCTGGCAGTAGTCGTGCGGGTTCATGCGCGGGGTCCGTAGTTCAGTGCGCGCCATGCCAGGCGCAGCCAGTCGCTCTTGCCCAGGGTCGGGCGGCGGGAAAAGACGTCGTAGCCGGTTGCATCCAGGCGCTCGAGGATGCGCAGTCCGCCCAGCACGACCAGGCGCAGTTCCCAGCCGATGCGTCCGGGCAGGGCGCGCGCAAGGCCGGCGCCATCGAGCATCATCGAGCGCGCGCGCCCGGCCTGGAAGGCCATCAGCGCGCGCCAGCGGGCGGTACCCTCGCCGTCCACGCCATCGAGGCCCTGCGTGCTGGCGCGTTCGAGGAAGACCTCATCGACACCGAAGCGGGAGAGTTCATCCTGCGGCAGGTAGATGCGCGCCTTGCGCCAGTCGATGGCGACGTCCTGCCAGAAGTTGATCAGCTGCAGGCTGGTGCAGATGGCGTCCGACTGACGCAGCTTGTCGGGCGTCGCCGCACCGTAGAGGCAGAGCATCAGACGTCCGACGGGGTTGGCCGAACGCCGGCAATAGTCGAGCAGCTCGGCGAAGTCGCGGTAGCGTGTCTTGACCACGTCCTGCGCGAAGGCGTCGAGCAGATCGCGAAAGGGCTGGACGGGCAGGCCGTGGGCACGGATGCTTCGTCCCAGGCGGTCGAAGATCGGCACCAGGGTCGGGTCGCGGACCGGGCCGCCACGCGCGCTGGTTTCGAGCGCGAGACGATAGTCGTGCAGGCGGGCCAGACGTTCCACGCTCGCTGCATCGCCCTCGTCGGCGACATCGTCTGCGCTGCGCGCGAAGGCGTAGATGGCCTCGACCGGCTCGCGCAAGCGCGCCGGCAGCAGCAGGGACGCAACAGGAAAGTTCTCGTAGTGCTCGACCGGCATGACCTGGACTGGGTGCACACCATGCGGGTGCGAGTAATAGGGAAAGCGCTTGCCGTGCACAGCGGGCATCGCCTTGCAGGGCGGGCGGAGTATACCGCGCCGGCATGCAACTTTCGGCCGCGACAGCTGACACAAGGCGGACATTGCGCGGTCACCGCAAGAACACCAGAACACGGCCGCGCACGCGGGGATCTCATGCTGCAACTATCCGGACTGATAAAGACCCTTCCCGGTGCGCCACCACGCGTGCTCTTCGATGCGCTCGAACTGCAGGTCGCCGGCGGCGAATGTGTCGCCATCGTCGGCGAGTCGGGCGTGGGCAAATCCACCCTGCTCAACTGCATCGCTGGCCTTGAGCCTTTCGATGGCGGCGAGATCCGGGTGGCCGGGACGGAACTTGCGCGGCTCGATGACGACGGCCTCGCGCGCCTGCGCCGCAGGCACTTCGGCTTCGTTTTCCAGGCCTTCCACATCCTGCCGCATCTGAGTCTGGCGCAGAACGTGGCCTTGCCCTTATGGTTGCTGCAGCAGCCGGAGGCTGAGGCCGACCGGCGTGCGCGCGAGATGCTCGGCCGCGTGGGGCTTGGGAGGCGAGCAGACGACTCGCCCCACCTGCTGTCGGGTGGCGAGTTGCAGCGCGTGGCGATCGCACGTGCGCTGGTGCACCAGCCTGCGGTGGTGCTTGCCGACGAGCCTACCGGCAACCTCGACCCCGGGCGTGCGATGGAGGTGCTCGACCTGCTCCTCGAGCAACTCCGCGCCCGCAGCGCAGCGGGCATCCTGGTGACCCATTCGCGGGCGGCCGCAGCACGGGCAGACCGCGTCATGGAACTCGTGGATGGCCGCCTGCATGCGGTGCGCCACGGATCATGAACACCCGGCTGCGTCATCTCTTTCTCGCCAGCCTGCTGCGCAGACGGCTCGCCACCGCGCTATCTCTGGTCGCGATCGCACTCGGGGTCGCGCTTGGGCTGGCGGTGCAGCTGATCCATGGCGCCGCGCTCGACGAGTTCGGCCGCGGCGTACGCCTGCTGGCCGGCGAGGCAGACCTGCAGGTCGTGGGCGCGCGCGAGGGCTTCGACGAGTCACTTTACCCTCTGCTGGCGATGCGGCCCGAGGTCGCTGCCGCCAGCCCGGTGCTCGAGATCGAGGCCCGCCTGCCCGGGCGAGACGACAGCCTGCGCATCCTCGGCCTGGACCTGTTCCGGGTGATGCAGGTGCAGCCCGGGCTGATGCCTCGCGTCGTCGCAACGGCGGGGCGCGACGTCGATGACGCCGGGGGCGATGGTCGCCTTGCTGCGCTGCAACCGTCGAACCTGTTCCTGAGTGCAGATGCGCGTGCGCTCCTGGAGCAGCCGCTGCGCGTTGGCGGGCGTCAGCAGGCAGCCGAGGGCAACGGCCGGGCTGAGGGCGAGTTGCAACCGCCCGCGATTCAGGATGGCTGGTTGCTCGCGCAGTCGGGGCTGCGCAGCCTGCGACTGCGGGTGGCCGGCGAGGTGCCGGGGGCGAGTGGATTGGTCGGCGTCATGGACATCGCAGGGGTACAACAGCACTTCGAGCGCTTGGGCCAGCTCAGCCGCATCGATCTCAAGCTCGCCGATGGGATCGCGGTCGACACTGCCATGCGCGCGCTCGCACCGCTGTTACCGGCAGGGGTGGCGCTCCGTGTGCCGGAGGCGGCGGCGAGCGAGGCGGGCACGCTGTCGCGCGCCTACCGGGTAAACCTGACGATGCTGGCTGCGATCGCCTTGCTGACAGGTGGCTTCCTCGTTTTCTCAACCCAGTTGCTGGCGGTGGCACGGCGGCGACGCGAGTTCGCGCTGCTGCGAGCGCTCGGCCTGGAGCGGCGTGCGCTGATGCAGGGGCTGCTCGCCGAGGGCGCACTGGTCGGCCTCGTCGGCGGCCTGCTCGGGGTCGCGCTGGGTCATGCGCTGGCGGGGGGCGCCTTTCGCCTGGTGGGCGGCGACCTGGGTGCGGGCTTTTTCCGCGGACTCGCACCGAGTCTGCAGGTCGATCCTGTATTGAGCCTGGCTTACCTGCTGCTTGGCGTCGCCGCAGGTGTCCTCGGTACCTGGGTGCCCGCGCATGAAGCCGCGCGCGTGGCCCCCGCCCGCGCCCTGCGCGCAGGTGAGGCCGAACGTGCAGGCTTGCCCCAGGCGAAGGTCGACGGACGGCTTGCAGGCGGGCTGCTGGGCCTTGCAGCGCTCGCCTGCCTACTGCCGCCCCAGGGCGGGATCCCGGTCGGCGGCTATGCGGCCGTCGCGCTGGTGCTGGCTGCAGCTGTGCTCGCCCTGCCGGCGCTGGCGCGCTCTGTGCTGCCATTGCTGGAACACGGACGCAGCGTGCTGTGGCGACTTGCCCACGCGCGCCTGAGCGCAACGCCTGCACAGGCCGTGGTCGCAGGGGCCGGCGTGATCGCGAGCGTCGCACTGGCGGTGTCGATGGCGATCATGGTGAGTTCTTTCCGCGTGTCGGTGGACGAATGGCTCGGCCAGGTTCTTCCTGCCGATCTCTATGTGAGGGCGTCATCATCCGCAGCCAGTGGCTACCTCGACCCAAGCGCGCTCGCCACCATTGCCGCGGTCGAGGGCGTGGCTGCGGTGGATACCACCCGTCTGGTCAATCTGCGCCTGTCCGATACCGAACCCTTGTTCAGCCTGTTGGCACGCCCGGTAAATGCAGATGGGCAGGGAGAGTGGGGCTTGCCACTGGTCGCAGGAAGCCTTGTTGCGCCTGCCGGCGCAACGCTTCCTGCGACCTGGGTGTCGGAGGCCGCAGCCGATCGTCACCGACTGGTGCCGCGCAGCGTGTTCGAGCTGCCGATCGGCGGCCGCATGCAGGGCTTCGTGGTCGCCGGCATCTGGCGCGACTACGCCCGCCAGCATGGCGCAGCCCTCATCGACAGTCGCGACTACGTTGCGCTGACCGGCGACACGCGCATCAACGATGTGGCGATCCGGGTCGCAGCCGGTGTCGATCCGCACAGCGTGTCCGAGACGCTGCGTCAGCGCTTCGGCCCCGAGCACATCACGGTCGCGCTGCCGGGCGAGATCCGCGCGCTCAGCCTGGAGATTTTCGATCGCACCTTCCTGATCACCTACCTCATGGAGGCGGTGGCCATCCTGATCGGCTTGTTCGGCATTGCCACCACCTTCGCCGCGCTGGCGACCACGCGCCAGGGCGAATTCGGCATGCTGCGCCATCTCGGCCTGACCCGCGGCGAGATCGGCCGGCTGATTGCGCTTGAGGGTGCGCTAACAGCAGGGCTCGGAGTGCTCGCGGGTCTGCTCGCGGGCGGCGCGATCGCCTGGGTGCTGATCGAGATCATCAACCGCCAGAGTTTTCACTGGAGCATGGATCTTGCCGTGCCGTGGCTGGCCCTTGGCGTGTTCGCTACCAGCCTGGTGGTACTGGCAGGCGGGGTTGCCCGGCTGGCGGGCCGGCACGCGATGCAGCGCTCGGCCGTTCAGGCGGTGAAGGCGGACTGGTAAGCACGGCCCCGAATGACATGGCAGACAAGCTGACGAAGTTTGGATGAGGAACAAGCGGCTACCCCCAACTGCTGCGGATCGGCGGCGCTTTCTGCTGCGCCCGGTCGTCGGCAGCTTGCTTGCACTGGCCTTGCCGGGCGTGCCTTTGCTTGCACGTGCAGGCGGGCATGCGGCCAGTGCAGAGGCCACGGCCTACCCTCCGGTGGTGGCGGGTGCGCTGTTGCAGTTTCCGCAGGACTTTGGTGCTCATCCGCAGTTTCGCACCGAGTGGTGGTATGTCACCGGCTGGTTGCGCGAAGCGGGCGGCGGAGAGGGAGGGGCCGAAGGAAGGGCTGGAGGCTATGGTTTCCAGCTCACCTTTTTCCGCGTACGTACGCGTATCGGCGAGGACAATCCGAGCCGCTTTGCCCCGCGTCAGCTGATCCTTGCTCATGCTGCCATCGCGGACCCGTCCATTGGCCGGCTGCGCCACGCCGAGCGCTCGGCGCGCGCCTATCCGGGGCTGGTCGAGGCGGGCGAGGGGCGTACGTCCGTGCGGGTGGAAGACTGGTTCCTGGAAGGCGGCGATACGGTGCTGGCGCCTTATCGGACGAACATCGAGACCGATGAATTTGGCTTCGAACTGGTGTTCGAGCCGGGTCGTACGCCTGTCCTCAACGGCAAGCAGGGCTTCAGCCAGAAGGCGCCGGATCCACTCAATGCCAGCTATTACTACAGCCGACCACAGATGATGGTGGGCGGGCGCATGCGTACCGGCGGCACGGTGCGCGAGGTTGAGGGCCATGCCTGGCTCGATCACGAGTGGTCGAGCGAGATCCTGCCCGAAGGCGCGCGCGGCTGGGACTGGGTCGGTATCAATCTGTATGGCGGCGGCGGACTGATGGCCTTTCAGATGCGCGATGGCGAGGGCAGGGCGCTCTGGCATGCAGGCACGCTGAGCGAAGAGGACGGTGCCTCGCGCATCCATGGCCCCGACGAGCTGCGTTTTACCCCGCTGCGCCACTGGCAATCGCCGCGCACAGGGATCCGCTACCCGGTGGAGTGGGAGATCGAGCTCGCCGGGCGCCGCCTGCGCCTGCGACCGTTGATCGATGACCAGGAACTGGACAGCCGCGCGTCGACCGGGGCGATCTACTGGGAGGGCGCGGTTCGCCTGTTCGAACTGGGTGCGGCAGACGAGGCGCGTGCGATCGGTGAAGGCTATCTCGAGATGACGGGCTACGCCGAACGCCTCGCGATGTAACGCGAGGCGCCACGGGAACAGCCGCTGGAGCGACGCAATCATGTCTCTTGGCGCCCCGGGCCCCACCTCGAAAGACCCGCCAGGGCCCGACCACGGTGCCGCAGGTGCCAGCTGCCACATCCGGACTGTGCCCGGCCGCTTCCCGATGCCATAATCCAGCCTTTGCAATCAGGACGGGAGCCGTATCTTGATCCTTGTCACGGGCGGCGCCGGCTTCATCGGCGCAAATTTCGTGCTCGACTGGCTTGCTGGCGGCGATGAGGCCGTGCTCAACCTCGATGCGCTCACCTATGCGGGCAATCTCGAGACCTTGGCCAGTCTGGAGCGCAACGCGGCGCACCGCTTCATCCACGGCGACATCTGCGATCGTGCACTGGTCGATGGCCTGCTGGCCGAGCACAGGCCGCGCGCGATCATCCACTTCGCTGCCGAGAGCCATGTCGACCGGTCCATCCACGGGCCGGGCACCTTTGTGCGTACCAACGTCGAAGGCACGTTCACACTGCTCGAAGCCGCGCGCACGTATTGGTCCGGACTGCCGGCCGGCGATCGCGAGGCGTTTCGCTTCCTCCACGTCAGCACCGACGAGGTCTATGGCTCGCTCGGGCCACAGGATCCGCCGTTTGCCGAAACCAAGACTTACGAGCCCAACAGCCCGTATTCGGCAAGCAAGGCGGCGAGCGACCATCTCGTGCGCGCCTGGCACCACACCTATGGCTTGCCGGTGCTGACCACGAACTGTTCGAACAATTACGGCCCCTACCAGTTTCCGGAAAAGCTCATCCCGCTCATGATCGTCAACGCGCTGGCAGGCAAGCCGCTGCCGGTGTACGGCGATGGACTCAATGTACGTGACTGGCTCTACGTCGGTGACCATTGCAGCGCGATCCGTGAGGTGCTGGCGCGCGGACGCCCTGGCGAGACCTACAACATCGGCGGCTGGAACGAGATCGCCAACATCGACATCGTGCGCACCTTGTGCCGTCTGCTCGACGAGATGCGTCCCGACCCGGCCGGGCCGCACGAGCGCCTGATCAGCTATGTCAAGGATCGCCCCGGCCACGACCGCCGTTACGCCATCGATGCGCGCAAGATCGAGCGCGAACTGGGCTGGAAGCCGGCGGAGACCTTCGAAACCGGTATCCGCAAGACAGTGCGCTGGTATCTCGACAACCCCGGCTGGATAGCCAATGTGCAGAGCGGCGCTTACCGTGACTGGGTGGCGACCCAGTATGGCGGCAGTGACGCAGGGCAGGGCGCATGAGGGTACTGCTGCTGGGCCGCAACGGCCAGGTGGGCTGGGAGTTGCAGCGCGCACTCGCGCCGCTCGGCGAGCTGGTCGCGCTCGATCGCCATGCAGACGCAGGCCTGTGCGGAGACCTCTCTCGCCCGGATGAACTGGCCAGCACCATAGGCCGTGTGGCACCAACGGTGATCGTCAATGCCGCGGCCTACACCGCGGTGGACAAGGCGGAGACCGAAGCCGCCCAGGCTCGTCTCATCAACGCCGAGGCGGTGGGGGCACTCGCCGGTGCAGCCCGCGATGCGGGCGCCCTGCTGGTGCATTACTCGACTGACTATGTCTTCGACGGCAGTGGCGAGCGAGCCTGGACGGAGGCCGATGCAACCGGACCGCTGTCGGTGTATGGGCGTACCAAGCTTGAGGGCGAGCAGGCGATCCGCGAAAGTGCTTGCCGGCATCTGATCCTGCGTACATCCTGGGTCCATGCTGCACGCGGCGGAAACTTTGCGCGCACCATGCTGCGGCTGGCGGCCGAACGCGAGGTGCTGAGCGTGATCGCCGATCAGTTCGGCGCCCCCACCGGCGCAGATCTCATTGCAGACGTCAGCGCCCACGCCCTGCGCGCCTGCCTGAGCCGGCCGGAGCTTGATGGCACCTACCACCTCGCCGCGGCCGGCGTGACGAGTTGGCACGGGTATGCACAGTTCGTCATTGACGAAGCGCGCAACCTCGGGCGCGCGCTCAAGGTACGCGAGATCGCCAGGATCGGTAGCGCCGACTATCCCACCGCGGCCGTGCGTCCGCTCAATTCCCGCCTCGACACCACCAAGCTGCGCCATGCCTTCGGGCTCCACCTGCCAGACTGGCGCGACGGCGTCGCGCGCATGTTGCGCGAACTGCAGACCTGACCAAGGACACTCCCGACCATGACCATCAAGAGCGTGATCCTTTCCGGCGGCTCAGGCACCCGCCTGTGGCCTGCCTCGCGTGAAAGTTACCCCAAGCAGTTGCTGCCGCTGACCGGCGAACTGTCCCTGCTGCAGGAGACCGCGGTCCGCCTGAAGGGCTTTGCTGGCGCCGAGGTCGATCCTCGGCCGCTGATCGTTACCAACGAGGAATACCGCTTCATCATCGCCGAGCAATTGCGCCAGATCGGCGTACGAGCGCCGCAGATCGTGCTCGAGCCGGTCGGTCGCAATACGGCGCCAGCGCTCACGCTGGCGGCATTGGCTGCACTGGAGGAGGGTGATCCGGTGCTGCTGGTGATGCCAGCCGACCACGTGATCAGCGATGTCACGGCCTTCCAGCAGGCGATCGCAGAAGGCGCGCGAGCCGCCGCAGGAGGTGCGCTGGTGACCTTCGGCATCGTGCCGGACCGGCCTGAGACCGGCTACGGCTACATCCGAGCCGGGGCCCCGGTTGCCGACACCGGCACGGCACGTGGCCTGGCCGAGTTCGTCGAGAAGCCGGACCGCGCCACTGCCGAGCGCTATGTCGCGAGCGGGGCCTACTTCTGGAACAGCGGCATCTTCATGATGAAGGCCTCGGTGTGGCGTCAGGCGATCACGCGTTTCAATCCCGACATGGAAGCCGCCTGCGCGCGCGCTTTTACCGCCCGCAGCACGGATGCGGACTTCATCCGCCTTGACGCCCCCGCCTTCGAGGCCAGCCCGAGCGATTCGATCGACTACGCGGTCATGGAACGCATCGCCGAAGCGCCGGAGCTGGGGCAGGGGGTGGTCGTACCCTTATCCGCCGGCTGGTCGGACGTTGGTGCCTGGGATGCGCTATGGGCCGTCTCGGACAAGGATGCAGACGGTAACGCCGCGCGCGGCGAGGTGCTGTTCGAATCGAGCCGGAACACTCTTGTACATGCCGGCAGCCGTTTGGTCGCCGCGATCGGCTGCGAGGACATGATCGTGGTCGAGACGCCGGATGCGGTGATGGTCGCGCACAAGGAGCGAACGCAGGACGTCAAGAAGGTCGTGGCGCGCCTGAAGGCCGAAGGCCGCAGCCTGACGCAGAGCCATCGCAAGGTGTACCGGCCCTGGGGCTGGTACGACTCGATCGACGCCGGCGAGCGTTTTCAGGTCAAGCGCATCGTCGTCAATCCCGGCGCCAAGCTCAGCCTGCAGATGCATCATCACCGCGCCGAACACTGGATCGTGGTGAAGGGTACGGCCGAGGTCACCAATGGCGACCGGACCTTCCTGCTCGGCGAGAACGAATCCACCTACATCCCGCTGGGACACACGCATCGCCTCGCCAACCCGGGCAAGCTGCCGCTGGAGATCATCGAGGTGCAATCTGGCAGCTATCTTGGCGAGGATGACATCGTGCGTTTCGAGGACAACTACGGCCGCACCGCCAGCTGACGGGACGCATGGCACGGCACCTGACGGCCGATCGGGCAGGTGCTGTGTATAATGCGCTCCGCTTCAGACGTGACACCCGCGGGGATGGCGGAATTGGTAGACGCACTGGATTTAGGTTCCAGCGCCGCAAGGCGTGAGAGTTCGAGTCTCTTTCCCCGCACCACATTGTTTTAAAAGGCCTTTTAAGCCAGGCCGCGACGTGGCCTGACCGCATTCGCGGATGCGTGTGGGCAGTATTGGTGCAGTGGTGCCCAAACTGCCGAAGCGCGAGACAGCCTGCAGAGTGACTCTTTCCCCCACCCTCTGCAATCACAAACACACGATAATCTGCGTTATGTAAACTTAACGAGTTGATCACGCCATTGGAAACTTGATAACTGATACGCCACGCTTCCCGCCATAATGCAGGAGCAAGAGCACGCAATGGCCGGGAGTACGCTGTGGACGCATCGGAGCTCGATCGCATTCTCGTGCAACATCGCCGAGAGCCCTCTCAACTTCTGCAGATCCTTATCGATGTGCAGGAACAGGCGGGATGGTTGCCGCCGGACGTCATCAGCGCCATTGCGTCCGCGCTAGCCGTGCCGCGTGTGCGGGTCGAGAGCACGGCGAGCTTCTACAGTTTTCTCCACACCCAGCCTGCAGGCGAATACCGGCTGCTGTTCTCGGACAACATCACTGACCGTATGCTCGGCAACACCGGGCTGATGAGTGCCCTGTGCGAGCAACTCTGGCTCGAACCAGGCCGGCTTTCCGAGGATGGATTGGTGCGCGTGGGCACCACATCGTGCACCGGCATGTGCGACCAGGGGCCAGCCCTGCTCGCGAACGGCCGTGCGATCACCCGCCTGACTGTCGACCGGATCAACGAGATGGCGCACCTCGTTCGCAGCCGCGTACCCATCGGCGATTGGCCACCCGAATGGTTCGAGGTGGCCGACAACATCCAGCGTCGTGACGTCCTGCTCGATCATCGGTTGAGCCCGGGCGAAGCGCTCGCAGCGGCGCTCGACCGTGGCGCAGCCGGGCTGCTTGCCGAGATCGAGCGGTCGTCCCTGCGTGGTCGGGGGGGCGCAGGCTTCGGCAGCGACATCAAATGGCGCTCGTGCCGCGACGCCTGGGGCGACGCGCACTACGTTATCTGCAATGCCGACGAAGGCGAGCCAGGTACTTTCAAGGATCGTGTCCTGCTCAACAGCTACTTCGACCTCGTCGTCGATGGCATGTGCATCGCCGGCCTCGCGATTGGCTCGAGCAAGGGTTTCATCTACCTGCGCGGCGAATACCGCTACCTGCTCGACCGCCTCCAGGCACGCCTGGCGCAACGCCGCGAACAAGGCCTGCTGGGGCGCAACATCCTGGGCCGCGGCTTCAGCTTCGACATCGATATTCACCTTGGTGCCGGCGCCTATATCTGCGGCGAGGAGTCGGCACTCATCGAATCGCTCGAGGGCAAACCGGGTAAGCCGCGCATCCGACCGCCCTTCCCTGTCACCAACGGCTACCGGGGCCAGCCCACCACGGTGAATAACGTTGAGACGCTCGCCCTCGCAGCCCTCATTGCCGTCCGTGGCGGCGAGTGGTTTCGCGCCATCGGCACGCCCGCCTCCACCGGCACCAAATTGCTGTCGGTGTCGGGCGACGTCGCCCGTCCGGGGATCTACGAGTTTCCTTTCGGGGTTACCGTGGCCGACGTGCTGCAGGCCGCGGGCGCCCGCGACACCCTGGCCGTCACCAGTGCGGGCGCGGCAGGTCATTGTCTGGATGAGCACGAGTTCGGGCGCCGGATTGCCTTCGAGGACGTGGCCACGGGCGGCTCGATCATGGTGTTCGACCGCAGCCGCGACATGCTTGAGGTCGCGCGCAACTTCGCTCACTTCTTCGCCCATGAGAGCTGCGGTTTCTGCACACCGTGCCGGGTCGGCACCGCGGTGGTTGCCCGCCTGATTGATAAGTTGGCTGCCGGGCGTGGCTCGCCCTACGACCTTGAGGAGATGGCGAAGATGCACGTTCTCATGCAAGGGGCGAGCCATTGCGGACTTGGCAATACCGCGACCATCGCAGTCAACGACATGCTCTCCCGCTTCCGTTCGGTATTCGAGAGCAGGCTCCAGTCAAGCGAATACGAGCCCGCCTTCGATCTGGATGCCGCATTGTCGCGGGCGCGCCAGATGACCGGCCGGGACGATCCGGGCGCTCACCTGGGCAGCAACCTTAGCGCTATCGACACCCATCGGCATCCGCCCGATTGGGGTGATGCGACATACGCGCCCTTCCCCGCTACGCCAAGCCCTGCGAAGGATGAACAGCCATGAAGGACACCTTCCTGCTTGATGGCGAAGAAGTGGCCTTCACGCCGGGCCAGACGGTGATGCAGGCAGCAACTGCTGCTGGCAAGTACATCCCGCACCTGTGCTGGCATCCGGACTTTGCTGCGCACGGATCCTGCAAGCTGTGTACGGTGAGGATCGACGGCCGGCTGGCGACCGCCTGTACCGTGCGTGCGGCGGCGGGCCAATCAGTGGAAAGCGAAACCGAGGAACTGGCAGACAAGCGCCGTACCCTGCTGCAGTTGCTGTTCGTCGAGGGCAACCACTTCTGCCCATCCTGCGAGAAGAGCGGCGATTGCGTGCTGCAGGCCACGGCTTACAGGCTGGGCATGCTCAGCCCCCACTTCGACCACTTCTATCCCGACCGGGCCGTCGATGCCTCGCACCCGGACGTACTCCTCGACTTCAACCGCTGCATCATGTGCGAGCTGTGCGTGCAGGCCAGCCGCGACATTGATGGCAAGGACGTGTTTGCCCTGTCCGGGCGCGGCACGCGTTCGCATCTCATCGTCAACAGCGTCTCTGGCCAGCTGGCGGAAACGCGCTTTGCCGCCAGCGATCGTGCGGCCACGATCTGTCCGGTGGGCGTGATCCTGCGCAAGCGCGTGGGCTTCGCCGTGCCGATCGGCAAGCGCACCTATGATCGCGAACCGATCGGGGCCGTCCGGGCAGACACCGTGCACACCGACAAGGAGCCAGGCTGATGGCGGGCAAGCTCAAGGTCTCGACCGTGTCGCTGGCAGGTTGCTTCGGTTGCCACATGTCTTTGCTGGATATCGACGAACGCCTGCTGACGTTACTCGAAAGGGTGGAGTTCGACCGCTCACCGATTACCGACATCAAGCACTGCAGCCCCTGCGACATCGGACTGATCGAGGGTGGCGTGTGCAATGCCGAGAACGTGCACGTGCTGCGCGAGTTCCGCGCCAACTGCAAGGTGCTGGTCGCACTCGGCGCCTGTGCGGTCAATGGCGGCCTGCCGGCGCAGCGCAATGCGCTCGACGTCGGCGAGATCCTGCAGATGGTGTATCGCACCGGGCACGGGCTGGCGCCGGGCAGCGCCGTACCCGACGACCCCGAACTGCCACTGCCGCTGAACCAGGTGCATCCGGTGCACGAGGTAGTGCGGATCGACTACTTCCTGCCTGGCTGCCCGCCCTCGGCTGATGCGATCTGGTCATTCCTGAACGATCTCATCGAAGGTCGTGCGCCCAGGCTCGGCCACGGCCTGCTGCAGTACGACTGAGACGGTACATAGGCACCCCATGCGCTCAACACGGATATGCCGCAAAGGACAGACGCCATGAGCTTGGATCTCGAAACCGCAACCGTTGCACGCGACAGACTACGCCGCGTCGCCATCGACCCGGTCACGCGCGTGGAGGGCCACGGCAAGGTCACCATCCTGCTCGACGAGGACAACAAGGTGCATCAGGTGCGCCTGCACATCGTCGAGTTCCGCGGCTTCGAGCGCTTCATCCAGGGCCGACCTTACTGGGAAGTACCGGTGATGGTGCAGCGTCTGTGCGGTATCTGCCCGGTGTCCCATCATCTCGCGGCGAGCAAGGCGCTCGACCTGATCGTCGGCGCCACGACCCTGACGCCGACGGCCGACAGAATGCGCCGGCTCATGCACTATGGCCAGATCCTGCAGTCGCATGCGCTTCACTTCTTCCATCTGTCCTCGCCCGACCTGCTGTTCGGCTTCGAGTCCGAGCCCGGTCGCCGCAACATCGTGGGCGTGGCGGAGCAGTTTCCCGACATTGCCCGCAAGGGCATCCTGCTGCGCAAATACGGACAGGAGGTGATCCGGCTCACCGCAGGCAAGCGCGTCCATGGCACCGGTGCTGTGCCAGGTGGCGTCAATCGCTCGCTGAGCGGCGCCGAGCGCCAGTTGCTGCTCAGAGACGCCTACCAGATGATCGCCTGGAGCCGGGAGGCGGTCGAGATCGTCCGCCGCATCCATGAACAGGACCCCACGCTCTACGACAGTTTCGGCAGCTTCGAGTCGAACTTCATGGGCATGGTCGCCCCCGACGGCAGCCTCGACCTCTACGACGGCGCGCTGCGTGCTCGTGACGCAGACGGGCGCATCCTCTTCGACCAGGTCGACTACCAGACTTACGACAGCCTGATCATGGAAGAGGTCAAACCCTGGACCTACATGAAGTTCCCCTACCTCGCCGCACTCGGCCCCGAGCGCGGCTGGTACCGGGTCGGACCGCTGGCGCGAGTGCAGAACTGCGACAGCATCCCCACGCCGTTTGCCGACCATGAGCGGCGGACCCTGCTTGCCTACGCCGGTGAGCGCCCGATGCACGCCACGCTGGGCTATCACTGGGCGCGCATGATCGAGATGCTGTTTGCCGCGGAGACGATCAAGGATCTCCTCCACGACGACGATATCGAGGGTGACGAGCTGATGGTGAGCGGGGCCCGCCGGCGCGAGGGCGTCGGTGTCATCGAGGCGCCGCGCGGCACCCTGTTCCACCACTACCAGGTCGGCGACGACGACCTCGTCACCATGGCCAACCTCATTGTGTCGACCACCAACAACAATCAGGCGATGAATGCCGCGGTGCGCGAGGTGGCCAGGCGCTACCTGGACGGCCGCGAGCTCACCGAAGGGCTGCTCAATCACATCGAGGTTGCCATTCGCGCTTACGACCCCTGCCTGTCGTGCGCGACCCACGCCCTGGGCAAGATGCCGCTCGAGGTACGGCTGGTCGACGCCGCGGGTGAGGAGCTCGACCGCCGCTGCCGTCAGTGAGCCCGGGCACAGCGCATGCTGACATGAGCATACGGACGCCGCCGCCGATTCTCGTGTTCGGCTGGGGCAACCCCAGCCGCGGTGACGACGCACTCGGCCCCCTTTTCATCGACGCCCTCGCTGGTCGCGCGCTGCCCGGTGTCGAGTGCCTGACCGACTTCCAGCTCCAGGTCGAACATGCACTCGACCTGCGCGACCGGCAGCGCGTGCTCTTCGTCGATGCTTCGGTCGACGCCGGGCACCCTTTCGAGGTCAGCACAGTCCTGCCGGCGCGCGACACCAGCTTCACCACGCATGCGGTGTCGCCGCAGGTGGTGCTGAGTGTGTTCGAGGACCTGGAGCGATGCCCGCCGCCCCCTTCAACGCTCCTCGCCATCCGCGGTGAGCAGTGGGCGCTGGGTACCGAGCCGTCGCCGCAGGCAATGGCCCGGCTCGCAGCGGCCCTGGACTGGGCGCAGGCGTGGTGCACAACCAGCCCGCCGGCGCCCGAAGGCGGCTGAGCGCGGCCTCACTCGAGTTCGCGCAAGGCCTCCAGCGCCTCGTCGACGCGCTCCACGGCGATCACCCGCAATCCGTCGATGGCCTGCTTGGGCGCATTCGCGCGCGGCACGATGGCGGCGTCGAAGCCGAGTTTGGCTGCTTCCTTCAGGCGCTCCTGGCCGCGCGGCGCGGGGCGGATCTCACCGGCAAGGCCGACCTCGCCGAACACGGCCAGGCCACGACGCAAGGGGCGATCGCGCAGCGAGGACACGATCGCGAACAGGATCGCGAGATCGGCAGCCGGCTCGGTGATCTTCACCCCGCCCACCGCATTCACGAACACGTCCTGGTCGAAGCACACAATGCCGGCGTGGCGATGCATCACCGCCAGCAGCATGGCCAGCCGCGTCTGCTCGAGGCCGACCGAAAGCCGGCGCGGGTTGGGGCTCTGCGACGCATCGACAAGCGCCTGCACCTCGACCAGCAGCGGACGCGTTCCCTCCTGGGTGATCAGCACGCAGCTGCCCGGCACCTGCTGGGAGTGCTGCGACAGGAAGATCGCCGACGGGTTGGACACGCCGCGCAGCCCACGCTCGGTCATCGCGAACACGCCGAGCTCATTGACCGCACCGAAGCGGTTCTTGAAAGCACGGATGAGACGGAAGCTCGAATGCGTGTCGCCCTCGAAGTACAGCACGGTATCGACGATGTGTTCGAGCACCCGCGGACCGGCGAGCGCCCCGTCCTTGGTGACATGGCCGACGAGGATCAGGCAGGTGCCGCTCTGCTTGGCAAAGCGCGTGAGCTGGGCCGCGCATTCGCGCACCTGCGCCACCGAACCCGGGGCCGACTGCAGGGTTTCGGAATAGACGGTCTGGATCGAGTCGATGACCGCCACCCGCGGCCTCGCCTCGCGCAGTGTGTGCAGGATGCGCTCAAGGTTGATCTCGGCCAGCATCTGCAAGGGCGTCGCAGGCAGCTGCAGGCGCTGGGCACGCAGCGCGACCTGTTCGCCCGACTCCTCGCCGCTCACATAGACTGCGGTCGTGCGCACCTCCTCTGCGCCCGCGCCTGCCCCCTGCTGCAGCGTCGCAAGGTTGGACAGGGCCTGCAACAGCAGCGTCGACTTGCCGATCCCCGGATCGCCACCGATCAGCACGACACCGCCGCTCACCAGTCCGCCGCCGAGCACACGGTCGAATTCGTCCAGTCCGGTTGGCTGGCGGGGTTCCTCCTTGGGCTGCAGCGCAGACAGGGGGCGCAGTCGCGCGGTATCGCCGGCCAGGGCCGCAAAGCGGTTGCCGGCCGATGACGTTGCCGGCTCAAGGACGGTTTCGACCAGCGTGTTCCAGGCCTGACACTGCGGGCACTGACCCTGCCAGCGCACCGCCTGTGCACCGCACTCGGTGCACACGAACGCAGTCTTCGCGCGTGCCATCAGTCAGTTACGGTGCGGGCAGTCGGAAATTGGCCGTCTGACATCGGGTCAGGCCGCGCTGTCGCGATCGGCCATCCGCGCGAATTCCTCGCAGGCAAAGTCTGCAAAGGCGGTGATCAGTCGCGAGCGGAACTTGTCACGGGGCAGGATGACTTCGAGCGGGGTGTAGATCCTCGGCTCGAGGGCAATCGCAACCAGACGGCCATCCTCCAGGTCTCGCTGGATCGCGCGTTTGGACGCGATGGCAAAGCCCAGCCCCGCAGCCGCAAGGTGCTTGATCGTCGCCAGACTGCCGATCTCAGCGCACAGGGTGATCTCACTACCGGCAATGCCGGCAGCCTCGAAGAACTCGTCGGCAATCTGACGGATGCCGTTACCCGGGTCACGATCAATGAAGGGGTGGCCGACCAGGTCCTTCGCTCGCAGACTCTTGAACGCCGCAAGCGGGTTGTCGGGACTGCAGATCACGAACAGCTCGTCGCGTGCAGCACTGCGGCGCTCAATGGCGTGTTGCTCGGTAACGATCTCGATGAGGCCGATGTCCAGATCACGCGCAGCAACGGCATCTTCGGTCAGTTTCGAGTTGCCGACCACCACACGCGGCAACACGCGTGGGTAGCGGCGCTTGAAGCCTTCAAGGATGTGCGGTAGCCAGTAAGCGGCGATCGTTGTGCTGGTGCCGATCTTGATCTGGCCCGCAAGCTCGTCGGTAAGCTCGGACACGCGCGAGTCCAGCTCGGCGGAGAGTCCGAGAATCCGCTCGGCGTAGGCCAGCACAAGTTCGCCCGCAGGTGTCAGGGAGATCTTGCCATGCCCGCGATCGAGCAACCGGGTGTCGAAGTGCTCTTCCAGCTGCTTGATCTGGAAGGTGACGGCTGGCTGCGTCATGTGAAGGTGTTCTGCCGCGCGCGTGAACGAGCCGTGCTTCGCTACCGCGTGGAAAACCTGAAGTCTGCGATCTGCCATGATCCGGATAAGGATGGTTTATCAACTCGAATTAAAGCACAAATGCAGGCGTTCGGCGATCCCACAGACGCCGGGGTTTGGTGCCAAAGCTGGCGCTGATTTCGGGCATTGATCGGCGTCATCACCATGCACACGCCTTCGTGATATAAACCGCGCTCCTGCTACCGTGAGCCTGCTACCGCACGATGCCGCTCGGCTTCTACATCATCATGGCTGCGCAGTTCTTCTCTGCGCTCGCCGACAATGCCTTGCTCATCATCTCGATCGCAATGCTCCGGGACATGGCCGCACCGTCCGAGTTCGAGCCGCTGCTCAAGCTGTTCTTCACCCTGTCCTACGTCGGTTTGGCCGCATTCGTCGGCGCCTTCGCCGACTCGATGCCCAAGTGGCGGGTGATGCTGATCAGCAACACGATCAAGATCGGCGGCTGCCTGATGCTGTTTCTGGGCAGCCACCCGTTGCTGGCCTACGCCGTGATAGGACTCGGTGCGGCCGCTTACTCGCCCGCCAAGTACGGCATCCTCACCGAGTACCTCCCTCACCGCCTGCTGGTGGTCGCCAACGGATGGATCGAGGGGCTCACGGTGGGGGCAATCATCATCGGTACCGTGATGGGCGGCATCATGATCCGCGACGACGTCTCTACGGCCCTGATGGGCCTGGGGCTGCCCTTTGCCGACAACGCCTTCGAGGCGGCAGTGTTCGTCATCGGCTCGCTCTATCTCGCCGCGGCCGTGTTCAACATGTTCATCCCCGATACCGGTGTCGACCACAAGCCGCTCAAGAACAACCCGATTTACCTGTTTCATGATTTCAACCACTGTCTGCGCCTGCTGTGGCGCGACAAACTCGGTCAAATCTCTCTCGCCGTCACCACGCTGTTCTGGGGCGCCGGGGCAACCTTGCAGTTCATCGTCATCAAGTGGGCCGAACACAACCTGGGTATGAGCCTCTCCGAAGCCTCCATGCTGCAGGGCGTGGTGGCGCTCGGAATCGCCGCCGGCTCGATCCTTGCCGCGCGCTACATCTCACTGCGTCAGTCCGTGAGGGTGATCCCGCTTGGCATCGCGATGGGGATCGTTGTCACCTTGATGATCGGCGTGACAGAGGCGTGGATCGCGATGGCGCTCATGGTGGTCGTGGGCGGACTCGCGGGCTTCTTCGTGGTGCCGATGAATGCACTGCTGCAGCACCGCGGCCATATTCTGATGGGCGCAGGCCACTCAATCGCAGTGCAGAACTTCAACGAGAACCTGTCGATCCTTGTCATGACCGGCACCTATGCCTTGCTGATCATGTTCGGGCTGTCGATCAACACCGTGATCGCGCTCTTCGGCATCTTCGTCGCCGGCACAATGCTCGTCGTCAAACGCCGCCACGAGGCAAACCAGCGCGAATTCGACAATGTCGCCCTGCTCGAGGACCGCACGCACTGAGCAGCACCCCAAGCATGCTCAGTCCGACGCGCAGGCGCCGGCCATCAAGCGACGGCCAAAGCACAGATCCTCCCAGGCTTTGGCCTTGTCCTGCGGATTGCGCAGCAGATAAGCCGGATGATAAGTCACCATCACTGGCACGCCATTGCGCTCGAAACGCTTGCCGCGTGCGGCAGAGATTGCGATCTCACGATTCAGCAACGCTTGTGCGGCGGGACGGCCGAGCGCAATCAGCAGCCGCGGCCTGACCAACTCGATCTGGCGCTGCAGATAGGGCAGACAGGCGTCCAACTCGGCCCCCTGAGGCGTGCGGTTGTGCGGCGGCCGGCACTTGACCGCATTGGCAATGAAAACGTCCTGGCGCCTGTCCAGGCCGATGGCACCCAACATGTTGTCGAGCAGGCGGCCCGCCGGACCAACGAAAGGTTCGCCTCGAAGATCCTCCTCGCTGCCCGGCCCTTCGCCGACGAACATCCAGCGTGCATTGCGGTCACCAACACCAGGTACGGCCTGCCTGCGCTGCTCGCAAAGGCCACAAGCGCGGCAGGCGCGCATGTCTTCCTCGAGGGCGTCCCACTGAAGGCTGGCAATCCGCTGGGCGCGCACGCTGCTGATCGCGTCATCGGCGGACGGCGGCGCGACATCTTCAGGTAGAGGATTGGCAGGCGACTCGACGCGCGCGCGGGCCCGTATGTCGGACAGCGACGGCGCACGCTCTTCCCGCGGCAGCTGAGGTGACGACTCAACGGCCTGGGTTGCCACGCCTATGTCGTCCTGGGCCTCATCGGCAGTCCTGCGCAACCGCCAGACCGGCCCAAGGCCCATTTCCCTCAGCAACGCATCACGGCGGGATGTTTGCGTACCCGCGATCATAGGTCCCGCCTCATCACGATCGCATCCTCGCGCCCATCGACTGCCGGATAGTAGCCACGACGACGGCCAATCTCACTGAAACCCGAGCGCTCATAAAGTGCCAGGGCAGTCGCGTTCGAAACGCGCACCTCGAGAAAGAACGCGACTGCGCCCTGATCACGGGCGAAATCCGCAATCCAGTCCAGCAACTGTCGTCCATACCCCCTGCCCTGCGCCCGAAGACTCACGCCGATGTCGAGCAGGTGCGCCTCATCGAGGACGCGCAGAACAACCGCGTACGCTAACGCTTCGCCACCAGCGTGCATCACCCAGGCATCGTTGCCGGCGGCCAGCGCATCCTCGAAGTTACGGCGCGTCCAGGGGTGTGCATGAAGGCAAGCTTCCTCAGCGCATACCCAGTCGAGGTCGGTCGCCGTCATCGGCGTGATCACGCAGGCGTTCATGAATCAGGCCCGTCCACCCCGAGCGAGTCGTTCGGCCGTCGTGAAGGCGACCTTATCGCGCACATAAAGCGGCAGCGCGTACTCAGCGGCGACCAACTCCTTCCTCAACGCCATCGCAGCGCCCAGGCGAGCGACTTCGTCCGCACGCGGCACAAGGTCGGGCCTGCACCCGGTGAGTCGGCCAAGCGTACGCGCCTCGAGTTCCTCGGGCCATGCCGCAAAAGCAGACCCTGCAGCAAACCAGTCGCCCGGCGGCAGTTCGAATGCGCCAGGTGCGTCACAGCATGGACCGTTGAGGGCGACGGGCAGGCCGTCCCCGTCAAGCTCGTAAGTGGCGTGATACATCTCGCCCATGCGCGCATCGGTAGCCACCAGCACGCGGGGTGCAGGCACCTGCAAAGCCAGAGCCTGCAGACTGCACACGGCAGCAACCCCCAGGTCGGCGCCCAGTGCAATGCCCTGTGCGACACCGCAACCCAGGCGCAAGCCGGTAAACGCACCAGGGCCTGCGCCAAACGCAACCGCATCCAGTTGTGTTGCTGCAAGGCCCGCCTCGGCCAACACTGCGCGTACGTCTCGCAACACCGCTTCGGAATGATTTGCGGCACCGTGAATACGGCGGCTGAGCAACGCTCCACCCGCAAGCAAGGCGACGCTGCCATGCTCGGTGGCGGTCTCGATCGATAGGACGTTCATGGTGGCGCCATTCTACCGGCTCGGGGCGCCCCCCGACAGGCGTCGTAAAGCCCTCGCGGGCAAGGCTCAGCGTTTGCCCCGCCCGGAGACCTTGTCGTCCTGGTAGGCCCCGCGCGCCGCATCGCTGACGTGTCGGCGCAGATGCCCGCGCTCCTCCGCACTGATGCTGCGGCGCTGCGGCGTGGTGTTACTGTCCTTGCCGGAATCCTCGAGAGTCTGCCGCCAGTCCTTCGTGGCACGCTGGACGACAGGCTTCACGGCATGCGCCTCGCCCGTGACAGCCTCGCTCACGCCCTGCGCCATTGCCTCGGCGGACGGCAGGAGCGTGGCAAGCATGCAGGCCACCACGCCCGAAATCGCGTGCAGCCTGTGCGACGTCCTCGGCTGCGAGCGTAGGACGCTCACTGCGGAAGAGGCTGATCTGGGAGTCTGATTCATCTGGTCTGTCTGGACGGCGAGTCCGTCAACGCGGCCCACCGAATATGAGGCTTCAGGCTACGGACCTTACGGCAAATGACCATCGATGTGTAGTGCGCCAGGTCAAAGCCACGGGCGTTTTGTAAGGTGATATTGCCTCTGCCCTAGGCGCTTACGAAGGGTTACCCGGCAAATTCAGTGCCCGCCGACGAGCCTACTGGCAAGCGCTCGAGACTCAGGCTAGCATTCCTCACATGAACCAGAAGACACGCTATCGCATTCTCGTCGTCGATGACGACGCACGTCTGCGCGAACTCCTGTCCCGCTACCTGCAGGAGCAGGGATTCGCCGTCAAGGCCGTGGGTGACGCACCGATGATGGATCGGGCGCTGCATCGTGAGCACTACGATCTGGTAGTGCTCGACTTGATGCTGCCGGGCGAAGATGGTCTCGCCATCTGTCGACGGCTTCGCGGCGCTGAGAACACGATCCCCATCATCATGCTGACAGCCAAGGGCGACGACGTAGACCGTATCGTCGGTCTTGAGATGGGAGCAGACGACTACATCGCCAAGCCCTTCAATCCACGCGAGCTCGTGGCGCGCATCCAGGCCGTCATGCGCAGGCAGCCGCAAACGCTGCCCGGCGCCCCGACCGCTGAGGACGAGGTCGTCGCCTTCGGCCGCGTGAAGGTGAATCTCGGCACGCGCTCGTTGACCCGGGATGATGAGGAGATCCAGCTCACCACGGGGGAGTTCTCCCTGCTCAAGGTGCTGCTGACACATCCGCGTCAGCCGCTGTCGCGTGACAAGCTCATGGAACTCGCGCGCGGGCGCGAGTACGGCGTGTTCGATCGCGCCATCGATGTCCAGGTGTCTCGCCTGCGCAAGCTGGTTGAGGACGACCCCGCCAAGCCGCGCTACCTTCAGACCGTGTGGGGCTTCGGCTATGTGTTCGTACCCGACGGGCAGAAGGGTGGCGGCGAGGAAGACGCCAAGCCGGACGCGGCCACCTGAGCCCTGGATGACCGAGGCGCCACTGCGCACACTGGAGCGGGCGGCCAGGACACCCCTGGCTGCCCGCCTGTTGCCGCATACCCTGTTGTGGCAGACCTTTCTGCTCGTCGCGCTGCTGCTCATCGTGGCGCTGGGCGCATGGTCGCAGATCTTTCGCTACGTACAGGAGCCTGCGCGCGCTCGTGACGTAGCACAGATGGTCGTATCCGTTGTGAACTTGACGCGTACCGCGCTGATCAACGCCGATATCGACCGCAGGGTGGACCTGCTCATCGACATGGCTGCGCTCGAGGGCATCCGTATCTATCCGGCCGAGCAAAGCGATGAGCTTGAGCCCTTGCCCGACACCCGACCTCATCGCTTGCTGGTGAACGATGTCAGGCGTCAGCTGGGTGAGCACACACGCTTCGCCACGCGCTGGAAGACGCTGAACGGTTTCTGGGTGAGTTTCCGCCTCGACCCCGAAGACGCCAACGATGAATACTGGGTCATGCTGCCCCCGGAGCGCATCGAGAATCCGGACAGCTTTGGCTGGCTGGGCTGGGGCGGTGGCGCCCTGCTTGCGGCCTTGCTTGGCGCCTTCCTGATCGTGTCTCGGGTAAGCGCCCCACTTCGCCAGCTCGCACGTGCGGCACGGCAGGTGGGCAGTGGGGTCACGCCGCCGCCGCAGGAAGAATCCGGCCCGCAAGAGATCGCCGTGGTCGCCCGTGCCTTCAACCAGATGACGAGCGACCTTGCGCGCATGGATGCCGATCGTGCCCTGATTCTCGCTGGTGTGTCGCATGACCTGCGCACGCCATTGGCCAGACTTCGACTCGGCATCGAAATGTCCGGCGCACCTGACGACGACGTCGCTGCGATGGTGACCGACATCGAGGAGATGGACCGCATCATCGGGCAGTTCCTTGACTTCGGGCGCGGGACACCGCAGGAGGCTTTTGCGCTGCTCGACCTCGTCACACTTTGCCGCGAGGTGTCCGACCCTTACCGCCTGCGTGGTGTCGACATACGCCTCAGCACTCCGGATCATCTGGTCGTAGCAGTTCGTGCACTGTCGCTACGACGGGCGCTGGCCAACCTGATAGACAATGCTCTCCGTTACGCGGGTGACGAGTGCCCGCTCGATATTGTCGTCAGCGTGAGTGACGATGAGGCGTGCATCGAAGTTGCAGATCGTGGCCCCGGCATCCCGGAGACAGAAGTCGAGCGCATGCGCCAGCCCTTCACCCGTCTCGAAAAGGCGCGCTCGAACACGAAGGGAGCAGGCCTTGGCCTGGCGATCGTTGAACGCATCGTGGCATCACACCACGGACGACTCGAGCTGCTGCCACGCACAGGCGGTGGCCTGAGGGCCATCCTCTGCCTGCCCGCCGTCGCAAGTGACGGCGGCCGCGATAGAATCAATCAATCAGACTTGGGCCCCGGCCACGAACCATGAAAATCCTCTTCGATCTCCTCCCCGTCATCCTGTTCTTTGCCGCCTACAAGCTCGGCGGTGCAAACCCGGATGCCGCCCATGCATTGGCCTCCGGCTGGCTCGGGGGTGACATCGCGCCGTCGCAGGCGCCCATCCTCATCGCCACGTTCGTCGCCATCGTCGCCACAGGCTTGCAGATCGCGCTTGTATGGCTCCGTCATCGCAAGGTCGACAACATGCTGTGGGTTAGCCTTGGCATCATTGTCGTGTTCGGCGGTGCCACACTGTTCTTTCACAACCCCACCTTCATCAAGTGGAAGCCGACGGCACTTTATTGGTTGTTCGGCTTCGTGTTGCTTGGATCCGCCCTGATCCTCAAGCGCAACCTCATCCGCAAAATGCTTGAAGCGCAGATCCAACTGCCCGATCAGGTGTGGGGACGGCTCAACGCCGCATGGGCGTGCTTCTTCGTTGCCATGGGTCTGCTCAACCTCTATGTCGCCTACAACTTCAGCGAAGAAGCATGGGTCAACTTCAAGATGTTCGGCGGCCTTGGCCTGATGCTCGCATTCGTTCTGGCTCAAGGCTTCTATCTGTCACGCCACATGGAAGAGGAAACCAACTGATGTACTACGCATTGATCGGCGAGGACGCACCGGGCACGCTCGATACGAGACTTGCCGTCCGTCCCGAACACGTCGCTCGCCTGGAGCTGCTGCGCAACGAAGGGCGGCTGTTGCTGGCGGGTCCGATGCCCGCAATCGACTCACCCGACCCGGGGCCTGCGGGCTTCCTGGGCAGCTTGATTGTGGCCGAGTTCGACTCGCTCGCCAGCGCTGAAGCGTGGGCACGCGAAGACCCCTATACCCGGGCCGGCGTGTTCGCGCAGGTGACCGTGCGTCCTTTCCGCAAGACCTTGCCGTGAGCGCGCAGACCGTCGAGCGCATGCGCGCAATCCTGGCCCAGGGCTTCCAGACCCGGGTACTCGAGATCGAGGACGAGAGTGCCCTGCATGCCGGCCACGCCGGCGCCCGAGAAGGCGGTGGGCACTATCGGCTTTACATCGTTTCCGATGCTTTCGAAGGCTGCAGCAGAGTGCAGCGACAGCGTATGATCTACACCGCGCTTGGCGACATGATGAAGAAGGACATCCATGCGCTTGCCATTCGCGCGCTTTCGGCCACAGAGGCCACCACACATGAAAACTGAAGGAATCTCCATGAAACAGTTCCCGAGCCGCCTCGCCGTCACGCTGCTGGCCGGCTTCCTCGCCCTCCCCGCATTCGCTGCCGACTCGCTCGCCAAGGTCAATGGCGTTGCCATTCCGGCTGCGCGTGCAGAAGCCATGATGGCCGAGCAGCGTGCCCAGGGCGTTCCCGAGAGCGAACAACTGCAGGGCGCGATCCGCGAGGAACTCGTGCGCCGCGAAGTGCTGGCGCAGGAAGCCGCCAAGAAGGGGCTGGACAAGAAGGCTGATGTGCAGGCTCAGATGGACATGGCGCGCCAAGCCATCCTGATCCGCGCCTACCTGCAGGAGTACGTACGCACCAACGCCGTGAGCGACGCCGAACTGCAGAAGGAATACGATGCCATCAAGGGGCGCATGGGCGACAAGGAATACCTCCCGCGCCATGTCCTCGTGGAGACCGAGATTGAGGCCAAGGCGATCATCGCCCGCCTGCAGAACGGTACGCCGTTTGCAGAAGTCGTCAAGGAGTCCCGTGATCCGGGCTCTCGTGAGCGTGGCGGCGAACTCGGCTGGAGCAACCCCGGCATGTTCGTGAAGCCCTTTGCCGATGCAATGGTGGGCCTCGAGAAGGGCAAGTACACCCGTACGCCGGTCAAGAGCGATTTTGGCTATCACGTCATCCAGCTCGATGACGTGCGCGCTGTCCAGGCCCCTCCGTTCGAAGAGGTGAAGCCCCAGCTTCAACAGCGCCTGCAGCAGCAGATGGTCGAACGCCATGTGCTCGAGCTGCGCGAGAAGGCGAAGGTGGAGTGACGCACTGACGGCGCGCCTGCACTGCGTCTGCCAAGTCAGGCGCGCCTACACCAAAAGGCCCGACCCGGCATGCGCCGGTCGGGCCTTTTTGCTCCGCTTGCCGCCGCCTCAGTAGGCAGCGGCCTCCGGGTCGGGGCTCAGAAGTTCTCTTCGGCGAGTTCCAGAGCACCGGCTGCACCATTGACCACCGTGTAGGCGAGGCCAGGTGCCTGCGCCAGGACGTGATCGGCATAGAAGCGTGCGGTGACGATCTTGGTCTTGTAGAAACTCGCCTCGCCCTCGCCAGCTTCCAGCTTGCGCCGGGACACCAGTGCCGCGCGCGCCATCTGCCAGCCACCGGCGACGATGCCAAGCAGCTTCAGGAAAGGCACCGAGCCAACCGAGGCCGCCTTGATGTCCTTAGCGTAGGTCGCGAGGATGTAGGCAACCGCCTCCTCCACAGCAGCGATGCCGGCACCCAGTGCCTTGCGGATGGCAGCAAAGGCCTCGCCGTCGACGGCGGCGAGTTCGGCCTCGACTGCACGCATCTGAGCCACCACGCCGGCAATGGTCACGCCGTTCTCGCGGGCGATCTTGCGGCCGATCAGGTCATTGGCCTGGATCGCAGTCGTGCCCTCGTAGATGGTCGTGATGCGAGCGTCACGGAAGTGCTGCGCTGCACCCGTCTCCTCGATGAAGCCCATGCCGCCGTGCACCTGCACGCCATCGGACGTGACGTCGATCGCGTTCTCCGTGCACCAACCCTTGACCACAGGGATCATCAGGTCGACAAAAGCCTGGTTCTGTACGCGCACGGCTTCGTCAGCATGGTTGTGCGCCTTGTCGAAGGCAGCGCCGACGACGTAGGCCAGCGCACGCATGGCTTCGGTCTTGCTCTTCATGTTCATGAGCAAGCGGCGCACATCGGCATGATGCAGGATGTTGACCTTGGGGCCGCCCCGCACGCCGGCGTCCGTACCCTGCACGCGATCCTTGGCGTACTGCAGCGCATGCTGGTAGGCGCGCTCGGACAGGGCCAGGCCTTCCATGCCGACTGCAAAGCGGGCTTCGTTCATCATGATGAACATGTACTCGAGGCCGCGGTTCGGCTCGCCGACCAGAGTGCCGATCGCGCCGCCCTTGTCGCCGAAGGCGAGCACGGCGGTCGGGCTTGCGTGGATGCCGAGCTTGTGTTCGATCGACACGCAGTGCACGTCGTTGCGTGCGCCCAGGCTGCCATCGGCATTGACGAGGAACTTCGGCACCACGAACAGCGAGATGCCCTTCACGCCTTCGGGTGCATCCGGCAGGCGGGCCAGCACGAGATGAATGATGTTGTCGGTGAGGTCGTGCTCGCCATAAGTGATGAAGATCTTCTGACCGAAGATCTTGTAGGTGCCATCACCCTGCGGCTCGGCCTTGGTACGCACGGCGGCCAGGTCGGAACCGGCCTGCGGCTCCGTCAGGTTCATGGTGCCGGTCCATTCGCCGGAGACCATCTTCGGCAGATACATGCTCTTCTGCTCATCCGTGCCGCGCAGCATGAGCGCCTCGATTGCACCACTGGTCAGCATCGGGCACAGCGAGAAGGCCATGTTGGCCGACTTCCACATCTCCATCACGCCAGTCGCCAGCAGCTTGGGCAGGCCCTGACCACCGTATTCGGGGTCGCAAGGAAGTGCAGTCCACCCAGATTCGGTGAATTGCTTGTAGGCGTCCTTCCAGCCTGGTGCGGTCGCGACTTCACCGTCGCTCCATTTGGCACCCTCCTGGTCACCAGTCCAGTTCAGCGGGGCCAGCACGCCGGACGCAAACTTGTCGGCCTCCTCGAGAATTGCGTCCACGAGGTCGGCAGACACTTCCTCGTTGCCCGGCAGTTGGATCATGGCATCGAGGTCGGCGAGTTCGTTCATGACGAACTGCATGTCACGGAGAGGGGCGTTGTAGTTGCTCATCAGGGTCGTCGCTCCAGGGAAGGTGTATTAAGCCGATACGGATTTGTTACTTGCCGATCAGGTAACGGCGATCGTCGAATGCCGCCACCCAGTCGGGTCGATAGACCACCATCAGCGTGATGACTGCCCCGCTGATCCAGGCCTCAGAAAAACCGAGCAGCAGGAAGAACGGCAAATACTCGCCAAGGAGGAAACCGGCACTGTATGCGCCAGCAAGCACCAACGAGAGCGAGCTCACCGTTCCCTGCAAGATCACCGTCAGCGCGGCACCCGCGAAGCTGGTGAGGAATACGAACACGAAGAAGTGCGCCGGCAACCAGCGCTCGATCGCACGCTGAATCGCGTAGGCGAGGCCTACCGGCACCACGGCCATCAGCACGAAGTTGAGCGGCCATGCCACCCAATCCACGGCGCCATTCAAGGTCACACCGGTCAATGCCAGCGCGAGCGCCACCAGGGCAAGCCACGGACCGAGCGCCAGCGTTGCAGCCATCGCTCCCAGCATGTGCAGGTTCAAGCCGGGTTGCACCCCGGCCTTCAGGCTCCACATCAGCATCACGCCGACGGCGAAACCCAGCAAGAGATTGACCTGACTGCCGTCACGCAGCCGCGCCCAGGGAGCGCGGCGCGCGATACCGTATAAAGCCGCCAGCGTGATCGCCAGCATCACTCCATGCCACGCCGTGGAATACAGCGATGCAGGAAGGTTCACGCTGGCGACCGCGCCGGTACTGACCGATCAGACCGCGCCGGTCAGCTCGGGCACGACCTGGAACAGGTCGCCCACGAGACCGTAGTCTGCAACCTGGAAGATCGGCGCTTCGGGGTCCTTGTTGATCGCCACGATCACCTTGGAATCCTTCATGCCTGCCAGGTGCTGGATCGCCCCCGAGATACCGATGGCGATATAGAGCTGCGGCGCAACGATCTTGCCAGTCTGACCGACCTGGTAGTCGTTCGGCACATAGCCCGCGTCGACCGCCGCGCGCGATGCACCCAGCGCCGCACCGAGCTTGTCGGCGAGCGGTTCGAGCAACTGGTGGTAGTTGTCACCGCTGCCAAGACCACGACCACCGGAAACGATGATCTTGGCCGCCCCGAGCTCGGGACGCGCGCTCTTCGTGATCTCGCGGCCAACCAGCGCGGTCGTGCCCAGATCAGCGCCTGCGGCAACCGCCTCGACCGGCGCGGCATTGCCGTCGCCTGCGGCATCGAAGGCTGTGGTGCGCACGGTAATCAACTTGATGGCATCCGCACTCTTGACGGTCGCCAGCGCATTGCCGGCGTAGATCGGGCGGACGAAGGTGTCGGGCGCCTCAACAGCGACGATATCGCTGATCTGTGCGACGTCGAGCAGCGCGGCCACGCGCGGCAGCATGTTCTTGCCAGCCGAGGTGGCGGGCGCAAGCACGTGACTGTAGCCCTGCGCCAGACCCTTCACCAACTCGGCAACGTTCTCGGCGGTCTGGGCCTCGTAGTGGGGCGCGTCGCACACCAGCACCTTGGCCACGCCGGCGACCTTGGCCGCCGCCTCTGCCGCGGCGCTGCAACCGGCGCCTGCAACAAGCACGTGTACGTCGCCGCCGAGCTTGCCTGCTGCGGTGACGGTGTTGAGCGTGGCGGCCTTGATGGACTGATTGTCGTGTTCAGCAATGACGAGAATGGCCATGTTCAGATCACCTTCGCAACGTTCTTGAGTTTGTCGACCAGCTGCGCAACATCAGCCACGCGTTCACCTGCACTGCGCTTGGGCGGCTCGGAGACCTTGAGGGTGGTCAGGCGCGGAGCAACATCGACGCCCAGATCGGCAGGCTTGACGGTGTCGAGCGGCTTTTTCTTGGCCTTCATGATGTTGGGCAGCGTGGCGTAGCGCGGCTCGTTCAGGCGCAGATCGGTGGTCACCACCGCCGGCAGCGAGACGGACAGCGTCTCGAGGCCGCCGTCGATCTCGCGCGTCACCGCCGCCTTGCCGTCGGCAAGCGCCACCTTCGACGCAAACGTTGCCTGCGGCCAGCCCATCAGCGCAGAAAGCATCTGGCCGGTCTGGTTGGCGTCATCATCGATGGCCTGCTTGCCGCAGATCACCAGGTTAGGCTGCTCTTTGTCGCACACCGCCTTGAGCAGCTTGGCAACGGCCAGGGGCTGCAGCTCGACGTCTGTCTCTACCAGGACGCCGCGATCGGCACCGATAGCCATCGCCGCGCGCAAGGTTTCCTGGCAAGCACCGATGCCGCAACTTACCGCAACGACTTCGGTGGCCACACCGGCCTCTTTCAGGCGCACAGCTTCTTCCACTGCGATCTCGTCGAAGGGGTTCATGCTCATCTTGACGTTGGCGATGTCCACACCACTGCCGTCGGCCTTGACGCGAACCTTGACGTTGTAATCGACAACGCGTTTGACGGGTACCAGAATCTTCACTCTGCCGCGCTCCTCTGTTATTACTGATTGAGTCCCTGCACCGCGTACAGGGACTCATGAATTATGTCACCGCCCTCACCGGAAGGCACTGCTGCACTGCGGCACAGAAGCCATACGGATTGGTATGGCGCATACGGTAGCGTATGGAGGCAGAATCGTCAATACTACGCCGTATGGAAACCATAGCAAAGAAACCCCGCACCCAGCTCGATCGCGACGCCTGGATTGTCGGCGCAATCGAAGTCCTGGCCGAAGAAGGCATTGCCGGCCTGCGGGTGGAAGTCCTGGCCAAGCGCCTCAAGGTCACCAAGGGCAGCTTCTACTGGCACTTCACCGATCGCCGCGACCTGCTCCTCGGTGTTCTGCAGCACTGGAAGGAAGGGCGCATCCGCGACATCATCAAACAGACGCGAGCCCAGCCGGGGCGCGAGCTTGAGCAGATCTACCACGTCATCGACGTGTACAGCGCGAATCGAAGCCGGCGCGGCATGATGATCGAGCTTGCAGTGCGCGACTGGGCGCGTCGCGACGCGGAGGCAAGCGCAATCGTCGCCGAAGTCGATGATGTCCGCCTGCGCTGTGCGCGCGAGCTCTTTCTCGCCTGTGGTGTACCACTCGAAGAAGCTTCGAGCCGATGCATGCTGCTCTATGCGTACGTATTTGGCGTTTCGCTGATGATCTACGACAAGTTCGACAGCGACATCCCACGCCTGAAGCGCGACATTGCAGATCTCATCGCCCGGTCGTCGAGTCCGCGTGCCTGAGCCCGCGGGGCAATCGTGCCTGCGACTCATCCAGGCTGCCACCCGCCCAGCGCTGCGCTTGCGTTGCGACCCGTAACCGCCACCACCTCATCGACCCCAATACCGCGTAATCCTGCAAGCACTTCTGCATAGCGTTTGAGGTTGCACGGCAGATTGCGGCTGCCCTGCCCCCACGCCGGAGGGATATCCGGGGCATCGGTCTCGAGCACGATGACATCGAGCGGCAGGCAACGCGCCAGGTCGCGGATACGGGTGGAACCATCGAAGGTCATTGCCCCCCCGAATCCCAGTTTGAAGCCGAGTGCAATGAACTGCTCGGCCTGCTGACGGCTACCATTGAAGGCGTGGGCAATACCGCCACGCAATTCGAAGCGGCGCAACTGGGCAAGGATGGGGTCGATCGCTCGACGCACATGAAGGATCACTGGCAAGGCATGCCGACGCGCCAGTCTGAGCTGAGCGACGAAGAACTCGTGCTGGCGGACCGGATCGACGTCGGTGACATGGTTGTCCAGCCCGATCTCGCCGACTGCGACCACCCCACCGCGCTGCAACTCGTCGTCCAGCACATCAAGGTCCGCCATCTGCGCCTGCATGACGTAAAGCGGGTGAATACCCAGCGCACAGCAGGTGTCGGTCCGCGCACCTGCAAGCGCGCGGACCGCGGCGAAGTTAGCCGCGGCAACGGCCGGCACCACGAAACCTGCGACCCCTGCGGCGCGTGCCTGTGAGATCAGCGCCTCGCGGTCGCCGTCGAACTCCGCTGCGTCGAGATGGACATGGGTGTCGATGAGCATGTGCGGCAGTTCCCGGCGCGGCCGCTCGCGTCAGCGCCCCTTGAACGCTGGCTTGCGCTTGGCGATGAAGGCGTCGATGCCCTCGGCAGCGTCTTCGCACATCGCGTTGCACGCCATCGTCTCGGCCGCAACCTGGTAGGCGGCGTCGATTCCCATTTCGAGTTGCTTGTAGAACAGCTGCTTGCCCATGCGGATGGCAACCGGCGACTTGGCAACGATCGACGCAGCAAGGGCAGCAATCTCATCATCGAGTTGCTCGATCGGGACGACACGGTTCACCAGGCCGCGGCGCTGAGCCTCCCGAGCGTCGATGAAGTCCCCGGTCACCAGCATCTCGAAGGCCTCCTTGCGCCCCATGTTGCGCGACAGGCCGACACCCGGCGTAGCGCAGAACAGCCCCACATTGATACCACTCACGGCAAAGCGCGCCACGTCAGCCGCGACCGCGAGGTCGCACATCGACACCAGTTGGCAACCTGCCGCGGTAGCGATGCCATGGACACGGGCAATCACGGGCTGCGGCATTTCGGTCAGCTTCATCATGAACTTGCCGCACAGGCGAAACAGGCGTTGCTGGAACTCGAGCGCGTGATTGGCACGCATCTCCTTGAGATCGTGCCCGGCGCAGAACGCCTTGCCCTCGCCCGCCAGAACGACAACACGAACGCTCTCGTCACGCGCGATCTCATCCACAGCCGCGATCAGGGTCTCGAGCATCGCGAACGACAGTGAGTTGAACTGCGCAGGCCGGTTCAGCGTGAGGGTGGTCACGCCGTTGCGGTCTTCACGCAACAGCATCGGCTGGTCATCGGGAACGGGTACTGCGCTCATGTCTCGCCTCCGTAATCAGAATGGGGAACAGTCATCGTTATTTACGTTAACGTCAACGTACACCAATACTACCGCGCACTGTGTCCCAAGGCCATCGTCAAACGCGAGCGGGCATGGATGCGCTCTGCATCCGTGCCCGCCCCTGTGCTACCCGAAGGACGCCGTCGAGCGCGCCTGGTCGCGCAGCACGAATTTCTGGATCTTGCCCGTGGATGTCTTGGGCAGCTCGCCGAAGATGATGCGCTTGGGTACCTTGAAGCCAGCGAGGTGTTCACGGCAGTGGGCAACGAGCGTGTCGGCGGCCACCTCCGCCCCTTCGCGAAGCTCCACGAAGGCGCACGGCACTTCCCCCCATTTGTCGTCGGGCAGCGCCACCACCGCAGCAGCCATGACCGCAGGGTGCTTGTACAACGCATCCTCGACCTCGATCGACGAGATGTTCTCACCACCGGAGATGATGATGTCCTTGGAGCGATCCTTGATCTTGACGTAGCCATCAGGCTGCATCACCGCCAGATCGCCGGTGTGGTACCAGCCGCCGCGGAACGACTCCGCCGTCGCATCGGGGTTCTTGAGATAGCCCTTCATGACCAGGTTGCCGCGGAACATGATCTCGCCCATCGTTTCACCATCCCAGGGCACGGGCTCCATGGTGGCTGGGTCCATGACCGTGATTCCTTCCTGGGCGTGGTAGCGCACGCCCTGCCGGCCATTGAGCGACACCTGCTCGGCCAGCGGCAGTTCGCGCCACTCATCGTGCTTGGCGCACACTGCGGCAGGCCCGTAGGTTTCCGTCAGCCCATACACATGGGTGATGTCGAAGCCGATCTTCGCCATCCCCTCGATCACCGCAGCTGGCGGCGGTGCTGCCGCCACCAGGCCGGACACCTTGTGGTTGATGCCCTTGCGCCATTCCTCGGGCGCATTGGCAAGCATCGAGTGCACGATCGGCGCACCGCAGTAATGCGTGACACCGTGCTCGCGGATGGCGTCGAAGATGAGTCGCGGATCGACTCGGCGCAGGCACACGTTGACGCCCGCGTTGGCCGCCATCGTCCATGCAAAGCACCAGCCGTTGCAGTGGAACATGGGCAGGGTCCACAGATAGACCGCATGCGGCGGCATGCCCCAGGACACGATGTTGGACATCGCATTCAGGTAGGCCCCGCGGTGGTGATACACCACCCCCTTCGGGTTGCCGGTCGTGCCCGAGGTGTAGTTGAGCGAAATGGCGTCCCACTCGTCTGCAGGCTGCTCGAACACGAAATCGGCGCTACCGCCTGCAATCAGTGCCTCATAGTTCATGCGCCCGAGGCATTCGCCCGGCCCTGTGTACTCCGGATCGTCCACATCGATCACCACCAGGTCTGCCCGCCCGGCCAGTTCCACCGCCTTCTTCACCATGCGCGAATACTCGCGGTCGGTGATCAGCACCCTCGCTTCAGCGTGATTGAGGATGAACGCGACCGCCTCTGCGTCCAGGCGGGTGTTGATCGTATTGAGCACCGCCCCACAAGCCGGCACGCCAAAATGGCATTCGAACATCTCGGGGGTGTTGTTGAGGATCGCAGCAACGGTGTCGCCCTTACCGATGCCCAATTGCTTCAGGGCCGACGCCAGGCGGCGGCAGCGCACATAGCTCTCGCGCCAGGTGTAGCGGCGCGCGCCGTGGATGACCGCGACACGCTCGGGATAAATGTAGGCACTGCGCTCGATGAAGGTTAGCGGCGTCAGCGGCACGTAGTTCGCCACGGTCTTCTCAAGCCCTTGTGCGTAGGGCGACAGTCTCGTCTCGCTCATCTCGTCTCCTTATGGTGGTTCCCCGCCCTGCTCAGCCAGGCGCGGGTTGCCGTTACTCAAGCGCTGCAGCGGCCTGCCGCATTCAACGCTCCATCCTCGCCGCGGTCAAGCGCCGCGAGCCAGGCGACAATCTCGGCCACCACCCTGTCGGTGGCGACGCGTAAGGCCTCGGCGCCGGCGCTGGCATCTGCCCGCGACGCATCGGCGCTCCCGCTGAACTCGCGCATCGCGACCGCTGTCTCGCTGCGAGATGGATAGAGCGCAGCACGCAGGACTATGCGCGCATGGCTGCGCTCCGCGGTCGCGAATTCCTGGATGAACTCGTCTACATCGACATGCAGGCGACAACGCCCTGGTGCTGCCGCGGGCTGCAGCGCGCGCTGCAGGTTCAGACCCAGCATGGCTGCCGGTGGCGACACCCAGCGGCTCTCGGCATAGGCACGCCGACGCCCCGGATCGTTCCAGGCCAGGCGGTACTGCATTGCTGTCGTCTCGAGCCATGGGGGACTCGCCACCTCGATCCGCGCAGGCACGAGCGCAGGTCTGACCGCGGCAGACGCGCCGAGGCCAAGCTCGTAGAGCGCCATCGGCCTCGGCTGCAAAGAGAATCCTCCACACCCGGCAAGCGCCAGCAGCAGTAGGCCGGCAAGCCAACAGCGACCATCAGGCACCATGTACGAAAACAATGCTGCATACCTCAAGTCAAGATCCCCATCGTCAAGGCCCGGCCCTCGCATGTTCTTGTTCCCAATCAACGCCCGCTGGAAAAGCCCGCTTCTCCGGGCCCCGGCTCGGTGGCGGGACGTCCCGTCAGCAGCACCTGCGGCGTACTGTCGACCTCCTCGACCAATCTGCTGATCCGCCGCGAGGTTGCACTCAAGTCGCGCAGCAGCTCGTTGAGTTGGGGCAGCGTCCCTTCGAGCAAGCCGTCGCTGGCCGCGACCGCCGCCTGATCGACGCGTACCGCCATGGTATCCAGCCGACGCAGAAGCTGGCGGAGTTCGCCGAGCGTAGGTGCGACTTCCGCACTGGTCCGTTCAAGGCTTGCCAGCAGGCCGGACAGCGCAGCCAGGTTGGCCGGGGTGAAGGCGCTGCGGACACTCTGCAGCGTCTGCGGCATCTCGGCCAGGCTGCGGTCGAAGCCAGAGGCAGCGCTCTCGATGCTGGACAGTGCGGCGCGCACTCGACCAAGCGTGTCATCATCAAGAAGGACCGCCATGCGCTCGCTCACCCGTTGAAACTGCCCGACCATCTCGAGCGCGCGCTCGGCGAGCACGTCAAGTAGCCCTGGCTGCAATTCGATGCGTGGCGGCAAGCCGGAAGCCTCCACCAAAGGCAGTGGCTCACCGCCGCGGTCATCGAGCTGGACATACGCCAATCCGGTAACACCGAGCGTGCCCAAGCTTGCCCGTGCTCCCCGCGTCAGCGGCAGATCGCGTGTAACGCGCACGTGCACCAGCACGTTGCGCGAGTCATCGGGGTCTATATGAACACTGCTGACCGCCCCTACCGCCAAGCCGCGAAAGCGCACCCTGGACTGCGCCCCCAGGCCGTTGATGTCGCCTTGCGCAACCAGCACCAGTTCGCGCACCGGTTCGCGCTCCTGGGAGAACCACCATAGTGCCAATGCGATACCTGCCCCGAGGATCAGCGCGAACAGCCCGGCAGCCAGTGCATGCGCACGATTCTCCATGTCAATTTGCTCCAGTCGCGCGCGCCAAGGCCCGCTGTCCTTGCGCACCGCGGAAAAAGCGCTCGATGAAGGGGTGATCCACGCGCAGCGTCTCCTCCAGCGGGGCATAGCTCAGTATGCGCCGATCGGCAAGTACCGCAACCTTGCTCGCCATCGCTGCCAGGGTATCGAGATCGTGTGTGATCAGCACCACGGTCAGCCCCAGATCGCCATGCAGCGCCCGGATCAGGCGCACGAATGAGGCGCTGCGCTCAGGATCGAGCCCTGCAGTCGGCTCGTCGAGCAGCAGCAGCTCAGGCTCGAGCGCCAACGCACGCGCGAGCGCGGCGCGCTTGACCATGCCACCGGAGAGCTCAGCCGGCATCAGCACGGAATGCTCGGGCTCCATCTCCACCATGGCGAGCTTGAGCGCGACGAGATCGTCGATCTCTGCAGCACTCATGATGCCCAGCTCGCGCATCGGAAAGGCAATGTTTTCGCCGACCGTGAAGGCCGAAAACAATGCGCCCTGTTGGAACAGAACCCCGAACCGACGCTGGCGCGCAAGCCGCGCGCTCCGGTCGCCTGCTTGCAGCAGTTCGCCGAACAGTTGCACCGTACCGGCTGCGGGCCGGGTCAGGCCTATGATGTGGCGCAGCAAGGTCGTCTTGCCACTGCCAGAGCCTCCCACCAGGGCGACGATCTCGCCTCGGGCCACGTCGAGATCCAGCTCTTCGTGCACAACGTTGCGACCGAAGCGGGTTGCAATTCCACGCAGGGAGACGACTGTGGCGGGCGAGCTTGCTGGCGGGTTCATCCCGGGATCCCGATCGACTTGGTGGCGATTGCGAACAGCGCGTCAACCAGGATTACCGCCGTGATCGCCGTCACAACCGAAGCCGTGGTGTTCGCCGACAGGCTCTCGGTATTGGGCTTTACACGCAGCCCGAAGTGGCAGGCGACAAGGGCGATCAAGACACCGAACACCGCGCCCTTGGAGAGGCCTATATAGACATTCGCGACCGGCACGGCATCAGGTAGCGCGTCTACGAAGTAACGCAAGCTCAGGTCGAGCTCCACCCAGGCCGACACCCAGCCCCCCAACAGCGCAATGGTCGAGGTCCACAGTACCAGCAGCGGCATCACAAGGCCGAGCGCGATCACCTTGGGCAACACCAGGCGCAGCGAGCACGACACCCCCATGGCGGCAAGCGCATCGATCTCCTCGGTCACCCGCATCACCCCCAACTGTGCGGTCATCGCCGACCCCGAGCGGCCCGCCACGAGCACCGAAACCAGCACCGGCCCCAGTTCTCGAATGATCCCAAGGCCCAGGATATTGACGATGAACACGTCCGCGCCGAACACCTTGAGCTGGAGTGAAGACAGATAGGACAACACAACGCCGATCAGGAAGCCCACCAGCGCAGTCACCGGCATGGCCTTGACGCCGACCTTGTGCACGTTTGCGGAGATCTCGAGCCAAGGCCAGTCGCGCGGGTGGCGCAAGACGTGCAGCAGGTCGAGGAAGATCTGTCCGAGCAGAGCAACGAAGTCCCGCACATGCGCCAGGAACGCGATCAGTGCACCGCCGAGCGCCACCACCGCATCGATTGGCGTGAAAGCCGACAGTTGCGGCAGCGGCCGTTCCGCGCTGCGTGCGACGCGCTCCAGCGTTTGACGATGCGCCGGGCGCAGGCTGAGTTGCGTCGGCCAGCGCCGCCCCCAGGCCTGCCAAAGCAGGGTCGCCCCAAAGCTGTCCAGCCGTTCGACCGCTTCGAGACTCCAGGCCGCATCGGCGGACGCCATGCGCAACTGCCGGCGCAGTCCTGGCAACTGCGGCCCCAGCGCACGCAAGGTCCAGTCACCGCTCAACCGGGCCGAGGCGGGCGTCAGCACCAGGCTGCCGCCTTGTCGCGCTTCTGCCTGGCCACCGGGACTCATGAGCGCTTATGCGGTGGCGCCGCGTACGCTCAGTGCGCGCACGTAAAGCCCGCGCCCAAGCCCCATCCATTGGCGCTGCTCCTCGTTGAGCGCGGCCGCGGTCAATGGCAGCTTCTGCAGCCACCCCGGCGCTGCCGTCACCGAGAACCCCCTGCCCTCCCGCTTCATGGTGATCGGCGGCAGACCACGGGCGTCGCGTGCGCGATGGATGACAACGGCCAGGCGCAGGCAGGCGATCAGCATCCAGTCCGAACTGCCTGCATCGATTGAAGCCACCCGTTCGAGCTTGCCTCGGTGCGCCAGCACCAGGCGCGCCAGGCGTACCTGGTCCATGCGCGAAAAACCAGGCATGTCGGCGTTGGCCACGATGTAGGCGCTGTGCTTGTGATAGCTCGAGTGCGCGACCGAGATCCCGATTTCGTGCACCAGCGCGGCCCAGCGCAGGAAACGTCGGTCCGGGTGCTCTGGGTCCGTCATTGCCGGCTCGAGCTGGCCCAGCAGGTGGCAGGCGGTATCTGCCACCTGCTGGGCCTGGCGCAGATCGACGCCGTAACGACGCACGAAGGCGCTGATCGTCGCGTCGCGCAGGTCATGGTGGTGGTAACGGCCAAGCAGGTCATACAGCACGCCGAGACGCAGGGCCCCCTCGGAGAACAGCATGTGCTCGAGCTCGAACTCCTTGAACACAGCGCTCATGATGGCAAATCCGCCCAGGATCACTGGCAGGCGGTCGCCCTTGAGGCCTGCGAGGTCGATCGCATCGAGGCGACCTGCGCGCAAGAGCACGGCCTTGAGCTGCTCGAGGCCGTCGCGAGTAATCCCCCCCGAAGAGAAGCCGTTCTGCTCCAGGATCTCAACCAGCGCCTTTGCGGTACCGCTTGAGCCCACGGCCTCCTCCCAGCCGGTGTCGCGATAGGTCTGGGAGATGGTCTGCAATTCGCGCCGCGCTGCCAGTTCGGCCTCGCGGAACGCACGCTTGTCGATCTGGCCATCAGGGAAAAAACGCAGGCTATAGCCGACACAGCCCATATAGCGCGACTCGAGCAAGGCCGGCTCGAAGCTCTTGCCGATGATGAACTCGGTGGAACCTCCACCGATATCTACGACCAGCTGCTGCTTGTGCGGGTCGGGCAAGGTATGCGCAACCCCGACATAGATCAGGCGCGCTTCCTCGCGGCCCGCGATCACCTCGATCGGAAAGCCGAGTGCCGCTTCGGCACGGATGAGGAAATCGGTCGCGTTCTTCGCCACGCGCAAGGTGTTGGTGGCAACCGCACGCACCCGGGTAGGCGGAAAATCACGCAGGCGCTCGTGGAAGCGTTGCAGCGCCGCGACGCCACGCTGCTGAGAAGCGAGATCAAGCTTCTTGTCGGGAGAAAGGCCGGCGGCCAGGCGCACGGCCTCCTTGAGGCCGTCCAGCGGATAGATCTGGTCATTGACGATGCGGCCCACCTGCAGCCGGAAACTGTTGGAACCCAGGTCGATTGCCGCGATGAGATCTTGCATCATGCTTTAGGAAACTGACGCCACCGGCGCCGGAAGTGCGGATTCTAGCACCGCGCCGCGTTGCATCAGGGGCCATTCGTTTCGCCCCAACACATGGCGCAAACCATGCCGCACAAGGGCTGCGCGCTGTCATGTTCTCGCAACGAAAGTGTCACATAATCATGAATGCCGCATCTCGTTCAGGACGCCCCATGCCCCAGTTCAATCGCACCTCCATGCAGTACCCGGCCGATCATTTCCTCAACCGCGAACTGTCCCTGCTGCAATTCCAGCGCCGCGTCCTGGCGCAGGCGGCCGACCCGACCGTTCCCCTGCTCGAACGCCTGCGGTTCCTGTGCATCGTGTCGAGCAATCTCGATGAGTTCTTCGAGATCCGCGTCTCCGGCATCAAGGAACAGATCCGTATCGGCAGCCGACAGTCGGGCGAGGACGGCATCACGCCGTCCGACCTGCTCGCACGCGTCAGCGACGAGGTGCACGAGATCATCTCCGAGCAGTACGAACTGCTCAACGACGACATCCTGCCCGCACTCGAGAACGAAGGCGTAGTTTTCCTGCGCCGCAGCCTATGGACCGAGGCCCAGCGTGACTGGATCGAGGACTACTTCGTGCGCGAGGTGATGCCGGTCCTGACCCCGGTCGGTCTCGATCCTGCCCACCCGTTCCCGCGTGTGCTCAACAAGAGCCTGAACTTCGCGGTCGAGCTCGAAGGTCGCGACGCCTTCGGCCGCGACTCGGGTGCCGCCATCGTGCAGGCGCCGCGTGCGCTGCCGCGCGTGATCAGGCTGCCGCGAGAAATTTCAACGCAGGAGTACACCTTCGTATTCCTGTCCTCGGTGCTGCATGCCCACGTTGCAAGGTTGTTTGCAGGCATGCAGGTGCTCGGCTGCTACCAGTTCCGCGTCACCCGCAATTCCGACCTGTTCGTGGATGAGGAAGAGGTGAAGGATCTGCGCGCATCGCTCAAGGGCGAACTCCAGCAGCGTCATTTCGGCGACGCGGTGCGCCTTGAGGTGGCCGACAACTGCTCGGATGAAATGGCCAGCTTCCTGCTGCAGCATTTTCATCTCACGCCCAGCGATCTTTATCGCGCGCCCGGCATCGTCAACCTCGTCCGCCTGATGCAGGTGCCCGACTGGGTCGAGCGCGCTGACCTCAAGTACCAGGCCTTCGTGCCCGGCCTTCCGAGAGGTCTCGACAAGCGCCGCCAGATCTTCACGGCGATCCGCAACGGCGACATCCTGCTCCATCACCCTTTCCAGAGCTTCGCCCCGGTCATTGAAATGCTGCGCGCTGCGGCTGACGACCCCCAGGTGCTGGCGATCAAGATGACGGTGTACCGGACCGGGACGGATTCGGTGCTCATGGAGCACCTGGCGCGCGCGGCGCAAAAGGGCAAGGAAGTCACCGTCGTGCTCGAACTCATGGCGCGCTTCGACGAAGAGGCTAACATCACTTTGGCCAACCGCCTCGAAGAAGTCGGCGCCCATGTGGTGTATGGCGTCTTCGGCTACAAGACCCATGCCAAGCTGCTGATGGTCGTGCGACGCGAGGAAGACGGTCTGCGCCACTACGTACATCTGGGCACAGGCAACTACCATCCGCGCACCACCCGCTTCTATACCGACTTCGGCCTCATGACCTGCAACAAGGAGATCGGCGAGGACGTCGCAGCGGTCTTTACCCAGCTGACCGGACTTGGGCGCGCCACGGAACTGCGCCACCTCTGGCAAGCACCGTTTTCGCTCCAACCCAACGTGGTGGCGGCGATTCGCCGAGAAGCCGAGATCGCCCGCGCCGGCCGGCGCGGACGCATCATCACCAAGATGAACGCACTGCTCGAGCCGGAAACGATCGAGGCGCTCTACGAAGCGTCGCAAGCCGGTGTCGAGGTGGACCTGATCATCCGTGGCCCCTGCGCGCTGCGCCCCGGCGTGCCCGGCTTGTCGGAGAACATACGCGTGCGCTCGGTCGTCGGGCGTTTCCTGGAGCACCACCGCATCTTCCACTTCCACGCCGACGGCGAAGACCTGGTGTACCTGTCCAGCGCCGACTGGATGGACCGCAACTTCTTCCGTCGCATCGAGATCGCCTTCCCGGTGCTGGACCCGCGCCTGAAGCGCCGCGTGATGAAGGAAGGCCTGCGCCCCTACCTCGGCGACAATTGCCAGGCCTGGGAAATGCAGCCCAGCGGCAGCTACCGGCGCAAGCATCCGCGCAGCGTACGCCGTGCGGCCCAGCTCATCCTGCTCAATGAGCTCGCAGCCAGCAGCTGAGCGGCCTACTTGCGTTGCGCGTCGATCACCCCGGACACCTCACGGATCAGGGTGGTCGCGCGCTGCATCTGCTTTACGCCGCCCACCTCCATCGTGAAGCGCATGTAGGCCGTACCCTTCTTGGTCAGGGTATTGACGGCAATCACGTTGAGCTTCTCGCGTGACAGCACTTCGGAGATGTCGCGCAGCAAGCCCTGGCGGTCGATTGCCTGGACGACGATATCCACCTGATAGAGCGCCGTACGGCTATCGTTTGCACGCTCGCCCCAGTCGGCGGCGATGACGCGCTCGGGGTGCTTGGCCGCAAGTTGCTGGAAATCGTGACAATCGACACGATGGATCGAAATGCCCCGGCCGCGGGTGACGAAACCCTCGATCGCATCGGGCGGGGCCGGTTTGCAGCAGCGTGACAGCGAAGTCATGAGCTTGCCGACCCCGACGATCAGGATCTTGTCCTGGTTGTCGCCCGAGCGACTGCGGCTGACGACGAACGCTTCTTCCTCGCTGGGCGCAGCCACAGGTGCCGTGCCCTCGCGCAGCGCGGTCTGCACTGCACGCGGTCCGACCTCGCCCCGACCTGCCGCCAGGAAGAGCGCCTCTGCGTTCTTGAAGCCCATGCGCTCGGCCAGCCCGTCGATGTTGGCCTGGGCGTGGCCATCGCGCTGCATCTCCTTGGTCACGAAACTGCGGCCGCGCGCCAGCAAGTCTTCTTCATCGAGCTGAGCGAAGTACTGCTTGATCTTGGAGCGCGCGCGCGAGGTGGCCACATAGGCCTGGCGGGCGTCGAGCCAGTCGCGTGACGGCCCGCCCTCGCGCGCCGACACGATTTCCACGGTCTGACCGCTCTCGAGCGCCGTGTTGAGCGGCACCAGGTGGCCATCCACCTTGGCACCCCGGCAGCGGTGGCCAAGGTCGGTATGCAGTCGATAGGCGAAGTCGATCGGGGTCGCTCCACGCGGCAGGTCCACCACCTTGCCCTGGGGGGTCAGTACATACAGCGTATCGTCGAGCGAAGCGCGTTTGAACTGCTCCATCCATTGCGCGGAATCAGTGACCTCGTCGCGCCAGGACAACAGGTTCCGCAACAGCGCAATCTTCTCGTCGTAGTCGCCGCCGTCGCGCGCCCCTTCCTTGTATCGCCAATGGGCTGCAACGCCCAGTTCGGCGTGCTTGTGCATATCGTGGGTGCGAATCTGCACCTCGAGCGCGCGCCCGTCACCGGCCAGTACCGCCGTATGCAGCGACTGATAATTGTTGCCCTTGGGCTTGGTGATGTAGTCGTCGAACTCCTGCGCAATCGGTTGCCATATCTGGTGGACGAAACCGAGCACGGTGTAGCAGTCGCGCACGTCATTCACGAGCACCCGTAGCGCCCTGATGTCGAACACCTGCGAGAAATCGAGCCGCTTCTTGCGCATCTTGTTGTAAATGCTGTAGATGTGCTTGGCTCGACCGGTAATCTCGGCCTCGATGCCAACGGCAGACAATTCGCGCTTGAGCCGCTCGATGGCGTCCTGGATGAACTGCTCGCGCTCGACCCGGCGTTCGTCCAGCATCTTCGCGATGCGCTTGTAGGTGTCGGGCTCGATGAAGCGGAACGAAAGGTCCTCGAGTTCCCACTTGATCTGCCAGACGCCCAGGCGATTGGCGAGCGGTGCGTAAATGTCGAGGCTCTCGCGGGCAACGTCCACACGCGCCTCGCCAGGCAGCTCGGTGTAGTAGCGCAGCGTCTGCGTGCGCGACGCGAGCCGCACCATCACCACGCGGATGTCCTCCACCATGGCCAGCAGCATCTTGCGCAGCACTTCGGTCTGGGCGCGGATCTCGGGCGCTGACGCGGTTGCCGTCATGCGTGTGAGTACGCGCAGGCCGTTGAGGCGATGCAGCCCACGGACGAGGGCGGAAACCTCACTGCCGAAGCGGGCGCCGACCTCCTCGACCGGGTCCTCGAGCTCCTCCCACACCGCAAACAGCAGCGCAGCCAGTCGCGTCTCGAGATCCATGCGCAGCGACGCGGTGATCAGCGCCGCACCGATCGCATGCGTCCAGGTGGATTCTCCGGTGCCCAGCACCTTGTCTTCGTAAAGGTCGGCAATCCAGTCGAGCGCAGACTGGATCTGGCCGCGGCCAGCCTCATCCAGGCCGGTGGCGAGCATGTCGAGGGGAGCCGCGGTGTCGCCCGGGGCGATGGCGTGAGTGACGGAAACCATGGCGTCGGATTATCCCACATCGGCCGGCTGCAGATGCAGAAGCGGCAGCGCTCTGCCCCCTTCCTTTCAATCGGCGCCGCGGCTGTGCCATCATCGGCGCACCACGACAAGCGCCCGACCCACTCGGCAGACACACTTCGATGCTCGACCGCATCCGCAGCCTGTTCGGACTCCGACACAAACAGCGTGCCATCCAGCCCGCACAGTGGGCGCGTGTCGAGGCCCGCCTTCCCTTCCTCGCCTTCCTGCCCGCTGCAGAGCGCGAGCGCCTGCGCTCGCTCGCGCTCGACTTTCTGGCGACGAAGGAGTTCCACGGCGCCCATGGCCTGCAGCTGGACGACGATACCTTGCTCGCGATCGCACTGCAGGCCTGCCTGCCGATCCTCAACACCGGGCTTCAGGCCTACGCCAACTGGGTGGGTGTCGTCATTTATCCAGGCGACATCCTCATCCCACGCAGTGAGTTCGACGATGCCGGCGTCCTGCACGAATACGACGACGAGGTCCTGGGCGAGGCCTGGGAAGGAGGGCCGGTGCTGATCGCCTGGTTCGAGCATGGCGAACAGCCTGCCGGCATCAATGTGGTGATCCACGAGTTCGCCCACAAGCTGGACATGGAGAACGGCGGCGTTGACGGCCTGCCCCAGCTGCGGCCCGGGATGTCGCGCGCAGTCTGGGCGGACGCCTTCTCGAAGGCCTATGAAGACTTCTGCGCAGACGTCGATCTTGGTCGCCCTTGCGCCGTCGACCCCTATGGTGCCGACAGCCCGGGGGAGTTCTTCGCCGTGGTTTCCGAGGCTTTCTTCGAAACCCCTTGTGTGTTGCAGACGCGCTTCCCAGCGGTCTATGAGCAGCTCAGGCAGTTGTACCAGCTCGACCCTGCGGCCGGCGAGCGCGCGGCTGGGCAAAGCCAGCATGACTGAACGCAAGCACCTGCTGATCGTCTATCACACCCAGAGCGGCAATACCGGCCAGCTTGCGCAAGCCGTGCTGCGCGGGGCAGGCCAGGTCGCCGAGGTCGATACCATGCTGTTGCGGGCCTTCGACGCCGGCACCGAAGATCTGCTCCGCTGCGACGGTCTGTTGCTTGGTACCCCGGAGAACTTCGGCTACATGTCCGGCGCACTCAAGGATTTCTTCGACCGTACCTACTACCCGTGCGAAGGCAAGCTCACCGGTCTGCCTTACGCCGTCTTCGTCAGCGCAGGCAACGATGGCACCGGCGCGGTGCGCGAAATAGGGCGCATCGCCAACGGCTACGGCTGGAAGCAAGTCGCCGAAGCGCTGATCGTACGCAAGTCGATCACACCACAGGCACTCACCGACGCCGAGGAACTCGGCGAAGCCATGGCCGCAGGCCTGTCGATGGGCGTGTTCTGAAACGGCCGCCTGACGGCGCACCGCCACGGATATGACGTTCGCCATTCCAGCGGGCAAGGGTGACGTTTTCGCGAAGTGAAAGCCGCGTTCATCAAACGGTAACAACTCCATTTGGCAGACCCCGATTTCGTGTCCTAAGCTGAAAGCGCGTATGCCCTTCGGGCCCGGCCCGGTGCTCGAGGCAACGCCCTTTTTAGTAGCAACGGAGGGTGTCTCATGGCCATAACCTGGATTCTTGTTGCCAACGCCAGTCTCGCCAAACTCTATGCCAACCTGGGGCCCAACAAGGGCCTGACACTGGTGAAGGAACTGATCCACCCGGAAAGCCGTCAGAAGAATGCCGAACTCGTCACCGACCGCTCGGGCGCCATGGCCGCGAACGGTTCGGGAGGCGGTTCGATGCAACCCCAGACGCTGCCCAAGCAGCACGAAGCCAAGGTCTTTGCACAGGAGATCGCTCAGGAGTTGTACCAGGGAAGGGCCAAGAACGCCTTCAAGCGGGCGATCCTGGTCGCTCCGCCGGCCTTCATGGGCATGCTCAACAGCGTCATCGATGCACCCACGGCGCAAATGGTCACCGACCGTTTTGAAAAGGACTACACCAAGACCACGCAGAACGAACTCAGCGAACGTCTTGGTTCCGCGATCTTTCTCTGAAGGAGGGTGTTTTCACGCTTTCGCCGTACCCGATCTGTCACTCGTCGAGGGCCGAAGGCCTGCAGACAAAGGAGGACGCATTTGATCCTGGTGAGAAAATCGTAGTTTCCGTATCGAAAGCAGGAACCCAAGCGAAAGATGTGTCTCCCTAATGGGACACTGGAAGGGCTGATATGCCACCTTCAATGAGAACGGGACGCTCTGCGTCCCGTTCTCATTGGTGCAGCCGCCAGCGCGCCAAAGTCCGATACGAAGCGCCCTGTGCCGTGCGCTCGGAAGCCATCAAGGCGAAACTCGCCACCTGCCAGTGCACGGGCGCCACAGGGCCTGATGGTGGCGCGTCATGTGCCTTGCGAAGCAAGGTCACATGAGGATTGAAGGTCCGCTCATCGAGCGCCAGGCCGGCATTACGGACACCGGTGCAAAGTTGCGCCGCCAGCGCCTGCAAGGCACCCGGTGGGGTCGATGGCGCAGCCCACACGACGCGGTTGCCATGCCAGCTTCCGGCCACATCCACAGTCAGGGCGAAGGCTTCACCCCTGATCTGCCGTCCGAGCCGCAGCACAGACTCGAGCGCAACAGTCGGGACCTCCCCCAGAAAGGCGAGCGTGAGGTGGAGCGTGTCACGACGCATCACACGCCCACCGCAGAGCAGCTGAAAGGCGCGCGCCAGCGCATGAAGACGGTTAGCCGTCGCAGCGTCGGGCCATAACGCGAAGAACACGCGCAAGTGTTCGTGATCGTCCGGCGGCGCTTTACCCCCGCACATCGCAGTCAGGGCTGGACGCGCGCCAGCATGGCTACGACCTGGGCCGCAATACCTTCGCCGCGACCGGTAAAGCCCAGTTTCTCGGTCGTTTTGCCCTTGATGTTGATTGCCGCTGGGTCGATCTCGAGGTCTGCGGCAATATTCGCAACCATCTCCGGCGCATGGGGCAGGATTCGCGGCGCCTTGCAGATCAACGTGGCATCCACATTCACGACCTCCCAACCTGCGCTGCGAACACGCGCAAAGGCTTCGCGCAGAAGCACCCGGCTGTCAGCCCCGGCGTGGGCCGGGTCCGTGTCCGGGAACAGGCGGCCGATGTCGCCGAGGCCTGCCGCGCCGAGCAGCGCATCAGTCAGCGCATGCAGCAACACGTCGGCATCCGAGTGCCCGAGCAGGCCACGATCAAAGGGGATATCCACTCCACCGACAATCAATGCGCGCCCAGGAACGAGGGCATGGACATCGAAGCCCTGGCCGATACGGAACGGAAAACTCATTGCTGCACACCCTCCCTGTTCTGAAGAATCCACTCAGCCAGATGAAGATCGAGCGGATAGGTCACCTTGAGGTTGGTCGCATCGCCCTGCACCAACCGGGGGCGCAGGCCCGCGGCCTCGATCGCGCTCGCCTCGTCGGTGACGTTACGCGCTCCCTCCAGCGCCCGTCTGAGCATCACGTAACGGAACATCTGCGGCGTCTGCGCCTGCCACAGGCTATCGCGCGCCACGGTCTCGACGACATGGCGATGCTGATCAGCGCGCTTTAGCGTGTCGGCCACCGGTACGGCAAGCAGGCCACCGACCTCGTCGTGCGCAAGCTCGCGAGTCAGCTTGTCAACATGCCAAGGTGCAAGGCACGGGCGCGCCGCATCATGCACCAGCACCCAGTCGCTTTGCTCCGCTTCATGCGCGATCGCGCGCAGGCCGCCCAGCACGCTGTCGGCGCGTGTCGCACCGCCACAGAACAGCGGCTTGAGCTTGGGGCCGAGGCCGGACCAATCGTGGCGCGCCCATTCGCGGTCATCGACCGACAGCACGACGAACACGGCGTCGATCTCGGGTGCAGCGCACAGTACGGACAACGCGTGGTGGATGAGTGGCCGCCCGAGCAGAGGCAGATACTGCTTGGGCTGGGCGGCGCCCATGCGCGAACCCGTGCCGGCCGCAGGCACGATCGCATAATGGCGGGAGCGGGATTTCTGCATGGCGCGCATTCTAGCTGCGCCCTGCAGCGGCTGTGGCGAAGGCCTATAATTTAATTGTTCGCCTGTGCCGCAGGCATCCCCGGGGCTCACGTCCATGGCACTCGCTTCGATCCGCCCGGCCGCGGTGGCCGGGCAGTTTTACCCACGCGATGAACGCGTGCTGCGGACGCAGCTCGCCGAGTTGATGTCCACCGCCGTAGCAATGGAGCACGCGCGCTGGCCCAAGGCCATCATCGTGCCGCACGCCGGCTACATCTACTCCGGCCCGATTGCCGCGACCGCTTACGCCCAGCTCACCCCGATGCGCGACCGTATCCGCCGCGTCGTCATGCTCGGCCCTACTCACCGAGTTGCGGTGCGCGGCTTTGCGCTGCCCGCAGCGCAGGCATTCGCCACCCCGCTCGGCGAGGTCCCTCTTGCGCGGGCCGACTGGTTGCGCCTGCAAGCGCGCGACGACATCGTCGTCGATGATCGCCCCCATGCGCTGGAGCATTGCCTGGAAGTGCAGCTGCCTTTCCTGCAAAGTCTGCTCGAACGCTTCGAGATCGTGCCTATCCTGGTCGGCGATGCGCGCCCGCAAGCCGTGGCGAATCTGCTCGAGGATCTATGGGGTGGACCGGAGACGCTGCTCCTGGTCAGCTCCGACCTGTCTCACTACCTGAGCTACCACGAGGCTCAATGGTCCGACCGTGCCGCGATCGAGGAGATCCTGGCGCTGCGTCCCGGCCTCGACCACGAGCAGGCCTGCGGCGCCACACCCATCAACGGCCTGCTGCTCGCGGCACAGAACCATCATCTTCATGCCCGCCTGCTCGACCTGCGCAACTCCGGTGACACGGCCGGCGATCGTGCCAGCGTCGTGGGCTACGCCAGCGTTGCCTTCTGCGAAGCGGACCCCCCAAGCCATGCACGACACTGAATTCGGTCCCATTCTCCTCCGCCTCGCCCGCACGGCGATCGCCCACAATCTCGGTCGCGGCCCGCGCCCCTCCCTGCCCGAAGACGAACGCCTGCACGAACGCGGCGCCAGCTTCGTGACGCTCACCGAGAATGGCGACCTGCGAGGCTGCATCGGCAGCCTCAGGCGCTCCCGTCCGCTCGGCGAGGACGTCATCGCCAACGCCATCGCAGCCGCAACGCAGGACCCGCGCTTTCAGCCGCTTACTGGTGACGAACTCGACACCGTATGCATTGAAGTGTCGGTGCTGAGCGAACCCGAGTTCATCGACTTCGCCGATGAAACCGCGCTGCTCGCGCAGTTGCGTCCGCACGAGGACGGGCTGATCCTGTTCTCCGGCTGCAGGTCGGCCACCTTCCTGCCCCAGGTCTGGACGCAGCTGCCCACCCCTGAGGCCTTCCTCGCCGCACTCAAGCACAAGGCCGGCCTGCCTACCGACCGGCCAGTGCCGGGCCTGATGGCTGCGCGCTACCGCGTGCAGAAGTGGAGCGAAGCTACGGGAGCGCACACATGAACGCGAATGCGGGTGCAAGCATCGGTGCGCACTACCCGGCGCGCTACTGGCACCGTCTCGACGACGGCCGCTACCAGTGTGACCTCTGCCCGCGCCTCTGCAAGCTGCACCCCGATCAGCGCGGCGCCTGTTTCGTGCGCATGCGTGCGGGCGACGAGATGTTGCTCACCACTTACGGCAGAAGTTCCGGCTTTTGCATCGACCCGATCGAGAAGAAGCCGCTCAACCATTTCTTCCCAGGCAGCAGCGTGCTGTCCTTTGGCACCGCGGGCTGCAACCTTGCTTGCAAGTTCTGTCAGAACTGGGACATCAGCAAGTCACGCGACCTCGACACCCTGATGGACGCTGCCTCGGCGGACGAGATCGCCGCCACCGCACAGCGCTGGGGCTGCCACAGCGTTGCATTCACCTACAACGACCCGGTCATATTCGCCGAGTATGCCATCGACGTTGCCGAAGCCTGCCACGCCCGCGGGCTGAAGACGGTCGCGGTCACGGCAGGCTACATCTCCGAGTGTGCCCGGCATGATTTCTTCTCGCACATGGATGCCGCCAATGTCGACCTCAAGGGCTTCAGCGACGACTTTTACGTCAAGCTCTGTGGTGCTCATCTTCAGCCGGTTCTCGACACCCTTACCTGGCTCAAGCGCGAGACCACGGTATGGCTTGAGCTGACCACGCTGCTCATCCCCGGTTGCAACGACACCGACGACGAGATTCGTAAGCTGTCGCACTGGGTGTGCAGCACTCTGGGCGCTGACGTACCGCTGCACTTCAGCGCGTTCCACCCGGACTTCAAGATGGCCGACGTGCCCGCAACACCACTCGACACCCTGCGCAGGGCACGCCGGATCGCACGCGATACCGGCCTGCAGCATGTCTATACCGGCAACGTCCATGACAGCGACGGCGACACCAGCTACTGTGCCGGCTGCGGTGAAGCGCTGATCGTGCGCGACTGGTACGAGATCCGCAGTTATCGGCTCGATACCGCGGGATGCTGCCCCCGCTGTGGCACTGCGCTTGCCGGCCGATATGGCGCAGTGGGAGCGGCCATCGGCAAGCCCTTCGGCGCACGTCGCATCCCAGTGGCGCTGCATCGACCTCAACGGACCTGAACACCGAGCCAGTGCTCGCGCTAGCACCTAGCCGAGCCCGCCACCGCGAGCACAGCCCGAACCCTGCACAATGGCATCGACGTGAAGCTACGCAAGACACTCATCAGTATTCCCGCACAGGGCGCCTGGCTCGAAGGACTGCTCTGTCACGCACCCAACGTGCGCGGGCTGGTGCTGCGTCTGCACTCCACCGGACACCCTGCGCTCGACGGGCCAGAGTCCGCTCTCGAAGGCGAGCTGCATCGCCATGGCTTCGCCACCGTCACGCTTGACCTGCTCACCCGCCAGGAAGTCCACCGCGACCCGGACGCCGCCTACAACATTCCCCGCCTGAGCGAGCGCATCCAGAGCACAGTGGAATGGATCGCCCATCAGCCGCCGATCGGGGCACTCAGGCTCGGCCTGGTCGCACAGGACACCGGCTGCGCCGCCGCCGTGCGTGCCGTGGTACGCGACCCAGACCGCTTCACCGCCCTGGTCTTCCTCAACGGCCGCCCCGATCTCGCTGGCGCCGAGCCTCTGCGCGCACTGCGCTGCCCGGTACGCTTCATCGTCACCCCACGCAGTCCGGACAGCGCCATCCTCGAGAAAGCCTATGCCTTGCTCAAAGGCCCCCGCCACTGGCTGGCTCTACCGGATGGTGCCGACGAGCGCGAAGACGAACGTCTGCAGGCACGGGCGGCCTGCGCCTGGCTGGAGCAACATCTGGGCACCACGGAAAGTGCTGCACTAGAATAGAAGGCGTTTTCAATCAAGGCATTCCTGCAGCATGGCCATTCCCGCTGCCGGCGTTGCCGCCTGGGCATCCACTCAGGCCATTTACCCGGCGCCCACCACCACCCGCCAGGATCGAAGCCAAGCCGCGGGCTCGACCGCAGCCGAGGTGACGCCAGACGACCCGCAGACCGAGCTCGAGGGCGGTGGCGGCGCTTACGCACGTGATGAATCTGCGCTTACCGATCAGGAACAGCGCCTACTCCAGCAACTCCAGCAGCGCGACCGCGAGGTCAGGGCACACGAGATGGCCCACGTCGCCGCAGGCGCCGGCCTGGTCACACGAGGCGCAAGCTACACCTACCAGACAGGCCCCGACGGACAGCGTTATGCAGTCGGCGGCGAGGTCAGCATCGATACCTCGCCCGGACGGACACCCGAGGAGACGCTTGCCAAGGCCGAGCAGATCCGTGCCGCCGCACTCGCCCCAGCCGACCCCTCGCCACAAGATCGACAGGTCGCGGCACAGGCCACCCGCATGGCCATGGAGGCTCGTATGGAGCTTGCCCGCCAGGTCTTCGAGCGCGAAGCAATCCCCCCTGAAGAGGCTGGCGACGGTGTCGATGGCGGCAGGCCTGCCGCCGCAGCCGCCGCAGCCGCCGCAACAGCGGCCGACTCGCCGTCCGCCTATCTCGTGCGCCAGGCGCGTTCGGCCTACGAGACCATGGCAGGGTCGGCGCTGGCCGCACGACCGCCCGGACTGGATCTGATGGCCTGAATACAACAACAGGCATTTTTGCGGGGATAATGCCGGCCTGCGCCAATGGCTGGCGTTTCCTGGCACCGCCTCGCCCCAATCGCCTCAAGCAGCAACCGAACAACAACATCATGCCCACATCCCTCGACGCCCTGCTCCGCCCGCTTTCCACGCTCGTGCTTCCCAAGCCCGGCACGCGGCTGGAGACCGGCGCACTGGCCGGCTCGGCCGACGCGCTTGCCATCGCCCAGCTCGCCGGCCGCGGCCGCATGCTGGTGGTGATCACCGCCAACCCGCTCGACGCCCAGCGCCTTCAGGACGAGATCGCCTGGGTCGCCCCTGGCCTGCGCGCGCACCTGCTGCCCGACTGGGAAACCCTGCCCTACGACAACTTCTCGCCGCACCAGGATCTCATCTCCGAGCGCCTTTCGACGCTGTACGCGATCAGCCGCGGCGAGACCGACCTCGTGCTGGTGCCAGCCTCGACCGCGCTGTATCGCATGGCGCCACCGGCCTACCTGGCCGCCTACACCTTCTTCCTCAAGCAGGGCGAGAAGCTCGATGTCGAGCAGTTCAAGGCACAGATGGCGCTCGCCGGCTATGCGCATGTCACTCAGGTGGTGAGCCCGGGCGAGTTCTCGGTGCGTGGCGGGCTGGTCGACCTGTTCCCGATGGGCTCGCCGCTGCCCTTTCGCATCGACCTCTTCGACGACGAGGTCGAGAGCATCAAGACCTTCGACCCGGACACCCAGCGCACGGTGTATCCGACCAAGGAGATCCGCTTGCTGCCGGCGCGCGAGTTTCCTCTCGACGACAAGGGCCGCACGCGCTTTCGCAGCCGCTTCCGCGAGACCTTCGAGGGCGACCCGACGCGTGCGTCGATCTACAAGGACGTCTCCAACGGCATTGCGCCTGCCGGTATCGAGTACTACCTGCCGCTGTTTTTCGACGACACCGCGACCCTACTCGACTACCTGCCTGCCGACACACCGGTGCTGCTGCACCGCGACGTGCCGGCGGCGATCGCGGAGTTCTGGAAAGACACGCGCTCGCGCTACGACCTTCTGAAGGGCGACCGCACTCGTCCGGTGCTGCCACCCGACCAACTGTTCCTGAGCGACGAAGCCTTCTTCATCGCACTGAAGAACCTTCCGAAGCTCTCGATGGGTGTCGAAGCCTGCGCCGACACCGCCGGCGCACTGGCCCTGCCGCCGCCCGAGGTCGCTGTCGAGCGCAAGGCCACCGACCCGTTGCACAAGCTCAAGGCCTTCCTCGACAACTTCGACGGCCGCGTGCTGCTGCTGTCGGACTCGCCTGGCCGACGCGAGACCATGGCCGAATTTTTCGGCGAGTACGGCGTCAAGCCGGAGGCCAGCGCTGACTTTGGCGCCTTCCTCGATACCGATGCCCGCCTCGCGCTGGGCGTTGCGCCGCTCGCGCGCGGCTTCGTGCTGCCCGCGGCGAAGCTGGCGGTGCTCACCGAGACCGAACTCTATGCCGCCACCGCGCGCAGCCGAGTCCGTCGTGATGCGCGCAAGGCCGCGACCATGGAAGGTTGGCTGCGCGACCTGTCCGAACTCAAGATCGGCGACCCGGTGGTGCATGTATCCCACGGCATCGGCCGCTACCTTGGGCTCATCCACATGAACCTGGGTGAGGGCGACACCGAGTTTCTGCACCTGGAGTACAACGGTGGCGACAAGCTCTACGTGCCGGTGTCGCAGCTGCATGTCATCACCCGTTACGCTGGTGCCGACCCCGAGGCAGTCGACCTTCACCGCCTCGGCTCGGGCCAGTGGGAGAAGGCCAAGAAGAAGGCGGCGATGCAGGTGCGCGATACTGCCGCCGAGCTGCTGGCCCTGTACGCCCAGCGCGCCGCACGTCCCGGTCACCGCTTCGACTTCAAGCAGCACGACCTGGAAGCCTTTGCCGAAGGCTTCGGCTTCGAGACCACGCCCGACCAGCAGGCCGCGATCGACGCTGTGGTCGGCGACATGAAGTCCGGCCGGCCGATGGACCGCCTGGTGTGCGGCGACGTCGGCTTTGGCAAAACCGAGGTCGCGCTGCGTGCCGCCTTCATCGCCGTGGCCGATGGCAAGCAGGTGGTGGTGCTGTGTCCGACCACCCTGCTCGCCGAGCAGCATTACCAGACCTTCGCCGACCGCTTCGCCGACTGGCCGATCAGGATCGCCGAGCTGTCGCGCTTCAAGTCAGCCAAGGAGCAGGCCGAGGCCCTGCAGCAACTGTCGGAGGGCAAGGTCGACATCATCATCGGCACGCATCGCCTGCTGCAGAAGGATGTGGTGTTCAAACGCCTGGGGCTGGTGATCATCGACGAGGAGCACCGCTTCGGTGTGCGCCAGAAGGAGTCGCTCAAACAGCTACGCTCCGAAGTCGACATCCTGACGCTGACCGCCACGCCGATCCCGCGAACGCTCGGCCTGGCGATGGAAGGCCTGCGCGAGTTCTCGGTGATCGCCACCGCACCGCAGAAGCGCCTGGCGATCAAGACCTTCGTCCAGCCTTCCAGCCGCGGCGTGATCCGCGAGGCGGTGCTGCGCGAGTTCAAGCGCGGCGGCCAGGTGTACTTCCTTCACAACGAGGTCGACACCATCGACAACATGCGCAACGACCTCGAAGAGCTGCTGCCCGAGGCCCGCATCGTCGTCGGCCATGGCCAGTTGCCCGAGCGCGAGCTCGAGCGCGTGATGCGCGACTTCACCCAGCAGCGCGCCAACCTGCTGCTGTGCACCACCATCATCGAGACCGGTATCAACATCCCCACCGCCAACACCATCATCATCAACCGTGCCGACCGCTTCGGACTGGCGCAGCTGCACCAGTTGCGCGGCCGTGTCGGCCGCAGCCACCACCAGGCCTACGCCTACCTGCTGACCATGCCCGGCGCAAAGCCCACCGCGCAGGCACAGAAGCGGCTCGAAGCGATTGCGATGATGGAGGATCTCGGCTCCGGCTTCTACCTGGCCATGCACGACCTGGAGATCCGCGGCGCCGGCGAGGTGCTGGGCGAGAATCAGTCGGGCGAGATCCAGCAGGTTGGCTTCAGCCTGTACACCGAGATGCTCAAGCGCGCGGTCAAGGACCTCCAGGCCGGCAAGGAGCCCGACCTGTCGCAGCCGCTCGAGGTCGTGTCCGAGATCAACCTGCACACCCCCGCATTGCTGCCCACTGACTACTGCCCCGACGTGCAGGAGCGCCTGACGCTGTACAAGCGGCTGGCCAACTGCGAGATGGAGGAAGACCTGCGCGCGCTGCAGGAAGAACTCATCGACCGTTTCGGCGAGGTACCGCCGCAAACTGCAGCGCTCGTCGAAACCCACCGCCTGCGCATGCTTGTTAAAGACTACGGGGTGAACAAGCTCGACGCCTCGGACGCGCAGATCAGCGTGCAGTTCGCCAAGGACGCCCCCATCGACCCGGTCAAGGTCATCTTCCTGATCCAGAAGGACCGCAGCACCAAGATGGCCGGGCCCGAGAAGCTTGTGCGCCGCGTGAGCCTGCCCAATCTCAAGGACAGGGTGAAGGCCGTAAAGGACCTGCTCGATGCGGTGAAGGCGGGGTAGCGAGGCCGACACGGACGTCTCGGCGGCGAGTGCCATCTCGGCGCGTGTCGGTCATCGCTGCGCCTCTTCCCGCTCTCATCAACTAGCCCGACACCACAGGAAGCGCTTAACATCCCGCCGTTACAGCCTCATTACGAACCTGGGCACGCCCGATGATCAAGGTTTACCGCAAGCCACCTCAAGCCTTCCCGACAGAGAGCGCCTTCTTCAGGCTGCCCGGCACCTTGCTGATGGTCCTGGATGAAGACTGGAACGTCCAGATGATGAGCGAGGCCTGGCAAGATGTCCTCGGTGTCGGCCAAGCAGCGCTGCGCTGGCGCCCCTTTGCCGCATTCATACACGACGACGATCGCAACAGCGTGCGCGACCGCCTCGCACAACTCGGCCAAGACAAGACCACCCTGAGGTTCTCATGCCGATGCCGCCACGCGGACGGCCACTACGTGGGGCTGGCCTGGAACGTCAATCTGGACCGCGAGCATCACCTCTACTATGTCTCCGCGCATGAAACAGGTGTACGTCTGCGCACTGACGCGGGCGGACTTCCGGAAGTCTTGATCGACGGCCTCACCGGGCTGCCCAATCGCGGGCTCTTCGTCGACCGCATCGGTCACGCCATTCAGCGCGCACGGCGCAATCCGGAGCTGCGATTTGCCGTCATCCATTGTGGCATCGACCGCTTCAGCGTCATCAACCATAGCCTCGGCAACCGCATCGGCGATCTGCTGCTGGTCGAGCTTGCCAACTTGCTGCGCCGCTCGACGCGACCGACCGACATGGTGGCGCGCCTCGGCGGCGACGAGTTCGGCATCCTGCTCGAGGATATCCGTGACGAAACCTCGCCGATCCGTGTCATCAAGCGCCTGCAAGCACATTGCACCCTGCCCTTCGAGCTCCATGAGCAGGAGGTCGTTATGAGCCTGTCGGCAGGCATGACGCTCTCGACACCGGACTACGACGAAGCCGATGCCATGCTGCGCGATGCGGGCATGGCCCTCAAGCGCGCAAAGACTCAAGGTGGCGGCGCTCATGTCATCTTCGATCGCAAACTGCACGAGGAAGCGTTCAACCGGCTCGATCTCGAACTCGATCTGCGGCGGGCCCTGGAACGCAACCAGATCGAGGTTTACTACCAGCCTTTCGTACGGATCAGGGACCGGCGGCTGGTCGGCTTCGAGGCCCTGGCACGCTGGAATCACCCCGAACGCGGCCTCATATCGCCCGCCCGCTTCATCCCGCTGGCCGAGGAAAGCGGCCTCATCGTTCCGATCGGACGCTGGATCCTGGAGCGGGCTTGTACCGACCTGAAGCGCTGGCAAAACACCCACCCTCGCCGACCGGCACTGACCGTCAGCGTAAACCTCGCCGCCCGCCAGATCGCCTATCCAAACCTGCTCAAGGACATCCGCCAGAGCCTGCGTCAGAGCGGTCTCGCCCCGCGCCATCTGAAGCTGGAGATCACCGAGAGCGCGATGATGGACGATGCCGAGCGGGCGATCGAGCTTTTCGTAGCGTTAAAACGCTCCCGCTTGAAGCTCTTGCTCGACGATTTCGGCACCGGCTATTCGTCCCTGTCCTATCTGCACCGCTTGCCGATCGATGCGCTGAAGATCGACCGCTCCTTCATCGAGCACATCGACACCCGGCCGACTGACCGTAGTTTTGTCGAGACCATCCTGAGCCTTGCCAAACAGCTCAAACTCGAGGTCATCTGCGAAGGGGTCGAGCGCATCGAGCAGGAGGCCTTACTGCGCGCGCTTGGCGCGAGCCACGTACAAGGCTTCATGTATTCGCGCCCGGTCACCGCGACCCAGGCGGAAATGCTGATCCTGCAGGATATCAACCACCCTGGTCACTTCCTTCCCGACACCGGCCCCAAGGCGATCGACGCCTCGCAAGCTGAGTGCATCGCCACAGCCTGAACTGCGCCCAGCCTCAACACGATGCTCATCAACTGCACCGCCTACCAGCACGGCCGCAAGCTCGCCGATATTCCGGTCGAGGCCATCCGCGACACCTTGCAGCAACCCGACACCTTCGTCTGGGTCGCACTCAAGGACCCCTCAGCCAACGAACTGGCGGTGATGAAGGACGAGTTCGACCTGCACGAGCTCGCCATCGAGGATGCCAACCACCGCCACCAACGCCCCAAGGTTGAGGAGTACGAGGATGAGCTCTTCGCTGTCATGCACCTCGTCGAAGAGCGCGAAGGCAAGCTCCAGGTGGGCGAAGTGCACGTCTTCGTCGGCGCGAACTACATCCTGTCGGTGCGCAACAACCACGAACGAGACTTCCTCGGCGTACGCGCACGCTGCGAGCGCGAGCCGAAGATGCTCGCCAAGGGCCCGGGCTATGTGCTCTACGCGCTCATGGACGCCGTGGTGGATGGCTACTTCCCGCTCATCGAAAAACTCGAGACCGAGGTCGAGGCGCTGGAAGAACGCATCTTCACCCGCGGCGCGGCGCGCTCCAACATCCGCCGCCTGTACCGCCTGAAGCGCAAGGTGACGCTGCTTCGCCATGCCGTTCTGCCGTTGATGGAAGCTGCCGGCAAACTGCACAGCGGCCGCGTCCCCGAGGTCTGCGCCAAGAGCCGACACTATTTCCGCGACGTCTATGACCATCTCGCCCGCATCAACGCCTCGCTCGACGGCATCCGCGACACCATCGGCACCGCCATCCAGGTGAACCTCTCCATGGTTACCATCGACCAGACCGAGATCAGCAAGCGCCTCGCCGCATGGGCGGGCATCTTTGCCGTCGCCACCGCCTTTGCCGGCATCTGGGGCATGAACTTCAATCACATGCCCGAACTGACTTGGGAGTACGGCTACCTCTTCGGCCTGGGCGTCATCGCCAGCGCCGCAAGCTTCCTGTGGTGGCGCTTCCGCAAGGCGGGCTGGCTATAGACGGCGACCGGACCTGCGCCAGACCACCCAATCCCGCCCCCCTCGACAGACGAAACGTCATGAGCCGCTTCGACGCCCTCGCTCGCAGTCTTGAACGCAACCGCATCACCCGACGCCAGGCGCTCTGGCTGCTTGGTGCCGGCACGGCCGCGCTGTCTGGTTGCGCAGCATCGCCGGTCACCGGCAAGACCATCCTGGTCGGCATGAGTGAGGCCCAGGAAAAACTGGCCGACGCCCAGGTCGCGCCGCACCAGTTCTCCCAGGACCTCGGCGCCATCCAGGACGAAACGGTCAACCGCTACGTGGCCGAACTCGGCAAACGCATGGGAGGGTTGACCCACCGTCCGCTGATGCCCTATTCCTATCGGGTACTCAACGCCAACTACGTCAACGCCTACACTTTCCCCGGCGGCGCCATGGGCATCACCCGTGGCATCCTTGCCGAGCTCGACGACGAGGCCCAGCTCGCCGCACTTCTGGGCCACGAACTTGGCCACGTCAACGCCCGCCATGCCGCCCAACGCCAGGGCCAGAGCCTGATCGCGCAAGCTGCGCTCGCCGGGCTCAACGTCGCGGCGCAGGACTCCAACTGGGGCGGGGTGATGGCTATTGGCGGACAGATCGGCGCCAGCGCCCTGCTCGCCAGCTACTCGCGCGAACACGAACGCGAAGCCGATGCGCTGTAAGCGCTCACCCAGCGGCGTCGTTGCTACGCAGCGCGGCTTGAGATATCCGAGCGCAACGGCGCTTTCCCGAAGTGCTGCTTCCACAGTCTGGGCGTGAGCTGCGCGACGTCGGCGGCCGGGTGCTGGGCGACGCGCTGCAGTACGTCGACGAAATAGTCGTAGGGATCGAGCTCATGCAGCCGACAGGTCGCAATCAGGCTCTGGACGACGCCAACGTGCTGGGCGCCGAGCTCGGTCCAGCTGAACATCCAGTTTTTGCGACCCAGCGGAATCGGCCTTAGCGCCCGTTCGAGGTGGTTGGTATCGATCGGCACATCCGGGTCGGCCAGGAACACTTCCAGTGCCGCCCGTCGCTTGTGCGCGTAGATCAGCGCCTTGGTCAGCGGGCTGCTCGGCAGCAGCCCCTGCGCGTCCAGGCGCTCCTGTACCCAGGTGAAGAAGGCCGCCACGATCGGGCGGGCGTGATCGAGCCGGTACTCGCGCTTGGCCTCGCCCTTGAGCTTGTCGTCGCGGATCTTCGCTTCGACCGCGTAGAGCGCGCCGATGAACTCGAGCGCCTTGGCCGCCAGCGCTGGCTCGGCCGCTTCTGCGTGGATGAATTCGCGCCGGCAGTGCGTCCAGCACTGCGCGTGCGTGAGCCCGGTCTTGCTCGCGTAGGTCTCGTAGGCGCCGTAGCCGTCCGAGAGCAGCACACCCCCTTCGGTGGGCTTGAGCCCGAGCACCTTCTCGACGTTGCTGTGGGCGCGGCTGTCGAAGAACGGGAAGCAGATCTCGTGCAGTTCGCCATACACCGGCCAGAAGTAGCAGGCCTTCATCTTGCCCGGGCCGGCACGGCCGGCCTTGATCGGGGTTTCGTCCATGGCCTTGACGCGACTGGCACGGATCGACGCGAGCTGCGCCTCGTAGATCGGCGTGAGCAGCGCGGCCGCCTGCGCAGCCAGTTGCGTGAGCCAGGCGCGGCTGACCGTGATGCCAGCGTCAGCCAGGCGCTGATGCTGGCGGTACAGCGGCAGGTGCCAGGCGAACTTGTCGAGCAGCAGCCCGACCAGGAAACTCACGTCGGCGCGGCTGCCCTCGATCACCCCGACGGGCGCCGCTGGGCAGTGGATCGTCTGCGTGTCGCGGCGCTTGATGACCGGGCGCACGTACTTGAGGATCACGTAGCTGCCCGGGCGCTGCGCCAGGCGATGGCTGACCTTCTCGCCGATCACCTCGAACTGGTCGGCGGCAAGCCCCTCGGTCTCGGGGTTGGCGAGCGTGATGGTCTCGACCGGGACGCGCGTCTCGTCGAAGAACAGCGCCGATTCGTCCTTGTCCTGTGCGTAGTCGGTGCGCGACGCACGGCGGGTGTGTCCCGCCACGGTCTTGCCGGGGACATCGGGCTGCGTGTCGGGGATCGGTAGCTCGCCCAGATGCAACTGCGCCGGGTCGGGTGAAACCACGCGTTTCTCGCTCTTCTGGCCGAAGAGCTGGCGGCGGAACCACTCGAGCTGATGCTTGAGCGCCGCAAACTCAAGCCGCATCGCATCCATGTCGCGCTGCAAGGCGATGTTCGCCTGGGCCAGTTCGACGATCTGCTCGGGCGCCCACTGGGCGGCCTCGGCAAGGGTCGGAACAGGGGTGCAGTGCGGTGCGGACATAGCGCACATTTTACCGTAGAGCCCAGCATTCATGCGGGTTGCACGGCGTTTGCGGACAGTCGGAACCGGCGCTTGTAGCGGACCGGCTCGATGCCTTCGAGCAGCAGCTTGAGCCCTGCAGATTCCATTCTTCATGATCAAGCAGTCCAACGACATGATCTCGCTGATTGATGGTCATGATCAGCGGCTTTGAGGGGTGCGCTTGGGTTCGCTGAGTTCTTGGCAAAATAGTCTGATCCCTGATGTGCGATGTGGTAACGCTGCGAAGGGCGTAGCCCGAAGCAGCGTTACCACATCGCACCCCCCTTGATGTGACTTGCTCGGCGACTGCTCCGGGGAATCGTGGGAACTCTTCTCGGGCATAGGCTGGAATCGACAGTCCGGTACCTCGGTATCGAGGTCGACGATGCCTTGGAGATCTCTGAGCAGATCGAAATCTGATCGTGTCCCGGCGGCTGCCCGAAGAAAGCCTTCGACGCGACGGGCGGCTGCTTTCCGGCGGGATGCTGGAAGGGTCGTATCGGCCATCAGCTGCCCGTGGCGGTTACATTAAAATTTCTCGTGCCGGGTGGAATCGAATGGCAGGTTTTCGGCGATCAAATTGATCGCGAGAATTTCAGGACCCGGCCATAAGCGGAACTTCTGCCGATAGGAAAACACCGACAACTACTTGCCGCGAAACAGACATACCTCTGTCATTCCAAGCAAGTCATAGCTTGATTGCCAACCCAAGATTATTTAGGGTCGCCTGGCGCCTTCCGCATCGGGCGCGCACTTACATCGAAGAAGGGACAGTCTGCTGCTAGAATTCTTGTCCATCCAAGCGACGCCACTCCACTATGTTTCTCCAAAGCCGAATCTTCCGCTTCTGGCTCCTCACTGTTTTTGCTGCCTGGATTGTTCTTTTCAATCTATTCAACAACATCCCATTCTTATTAGAACACTGGTACTACCCCGCTACGATGGTCGTGGGCGCATTTGTTGCTGGCTCGACTCCCGAGGGTGGAGGTGCTGTAGCCTTCCCGGTGCTTAGTATCTTTCTCAATATCGACCGCGTCCTCGCGCGCGATTTCAGCATGATGATTCAGAGCGTTGGCATGACTAGCGCAAGCATCTTCATACTCACACGGCGTAACACCAGGCTTGAAGTTTTCAAACCGCTACTTTGGTTGATTCCAATCTCTTTCTTGGGTTTCGTGGTAGGGATGAATGTGTTGCAAGAAATAAAAGTTCAGATTATTCAAGCCGTCTTTCTGAGCCTGATTGCCAGTTTCACCATTATCTATCTCTTCAGTAACCATCGCGGGTCACAACCCGTATATCTCCAAAAAGATTGGAAGGATTACTTGATTACGGCTCCCATGGTGTTTCTTGGGGGGATGTGTACAAGCCTTTTCGGTACTGGTGCGGATATTCTTCTCTATACAGTGCTAGTGACTCATTACACAATGAAGGAAAAAATAGCCACTGAGTTCAGCGTCATCATGATGGCTGCGCTCAGCATTCTGGGCTTTGCGTGTCGGGGACTGTACGAAAACGCGCTGACTCAGTATCAAGTCCAGACTTGGCTTTGTGCCGTACCTGTAGTGCTGATTATGGCGCCACTAGGGGCACATGTACTGAAGAAGATGGCTCTATGCCGTTTCCAGTGGAAATTGACTTCTCAACAAACATGACGGTAGCGCCCGTAGTCGCGGGCGACGGCCGGCACCAGGGGGTTCTGCGGTAGATGCTTGAGCTTGGACATTCGCAGGTAGGCCATGGCGATGAAGTTCTCGATGTTGCGGAAGCCTCGGGCGGCGGTCTTCGTCTGTTGGAGCAGGCCGTTCATCGCTTCAACGTAGGCGTTGCTGCGTCCGTCGAGCATGCCGCGCACGACGCCGCCGAGGTGCTCCTTCAGGGTGAGGGCCAGCCGCTTGAAGGGCTCCAGGCGGCTGCGGCGCGCCCAGCTCAGCCATTTGCTCATGGCACCTTGCGCGATCTCCTCGCTGTTGCTCGCGGCTGCATCGCGATAGACCAGCCGCAGTGCCTGCTTCAGGCGCCACGCACGCGCGCTCTTCAGATTCGAGCGTTGCAGCCAGTGCATCGCCTCGAACTGGGCACGGGTCCAGCTCACCGGGTTCTTGCGCATCCCCCACAGCAGCTGACGCAGCGTCTTCTTGCTCTGTGCGCCGACCGCTTCGCGCACCGCTGCCGCCGAGCTACGCATCTCTTCGCGACGCACCTCGTCCATCGCCGCGTTGGCCAGCGCCACGACATGAAAGCGGTCGTAGCTGATCCGGGCATTGGGCAGCGACTGGTCGACTCCCTTGGCGTAGGCCGCGCTCATGTCGATACACGCGTGCTCAATGGTCAGCGGATCGCCGCCGTGCGCACGCATGTCCTGGGCAAAGACCTGCAACGTAGCGTGATCGCGCCCCGGGGTGGCAAACAGCAAGCGCTTGGCTTCAAGGTCATGCACGACGGTGATGTACTCGTGACCACGCTTGACGCTGGTCTCGTCGATCCCGACGTAGCGCACGCACGACATGTCGTCTTTGGCACGGGCCACCTCGACGTAATGGCGCACGCGGCGCCACAGGCGCTTCGGGGCAACCCGCAACTGGTTGGCCGCCTGGCGCACCGGCATCTCTCGGCACAGCGACAGACTCAGCGCCTCGAACAGCAGGGTAAAGCCGCTCCCCTCACGCGCCCACGGCACCGGCAGCTGCGTGGTCTTGCCGCAGCCGTTGCACTGAACGCGCGGAATCGCGGCATGCAGCCACGCTTCGAACTGAAAGAAATCCAGGTGACGCCAGCTACGCCGGACCCGGTCGTGGATCAACTGGGGCTCGGCCCCACACGCCGGACACGTAGCACGAGCGCCGGTGTGCTCGACCTCGAAGTCGATCCGCCGCTTGGCTGTGTTGAGCTCGACCTTGGCGACGTACCAGGGCGGCTGCAGGCCAAGTGCGGTGGTGAAGAGAGCTTCGATCTGGGTGTTCATCGGGCGCGAGGTCGGCGTCAGTGTCGGGCGGTTGTACCACCGAGGGTCATGTTTGTTGAGAAGTCAATTTCCACTGGAAACGGCATAGAGCCAAGAAGATTAATACCGAGTATATGTTACGAGGCGTGGTCATTCTGAATATCGGGCAGTTAGCTTATTTTAACCTAAGAAACCCTTCCGCCGAGAAGTTCATCTGGTCCATGTCAGGAACGACACTGATGGCGGCATTATTCTTCTGGGGTATGTCGGAGTTGGCCAAACGTCCAGCAGTCCAATTGATTTCAGAGCCTTTCCTCTTGCCCGAAGACTCTGGTCACATCGCTGACTGGGAAACCGAGAAATGAACAGTTTTCTTTTTATAAGTCAGCCACTTCCGTGTCCGTGATGTTAAGACTTGCCATAACGTCCGCTTCATAACTGATAACAGACATCTCGCATGCGTTCTCGATTGTGCCGCTATGGGTCGAAACGACTCACCAGCCAGTGGCGGCTTTCGGGTAGCGAACCTTCAACGTCGGCTTTCCGGCGACGAATCCGGGGAGTTGTCGGTCGCAACCCGACCCTGAGCTGTCATTTGCGTTTTTTAAAGGACAACGGCTTCTAACTGAGTGCAGCGGTCGTCTATCTACCTGAGTTCGCCGACGAGCTCCAGAAACCGTCTGATCAGCGTCGCCTCCTTGCGCTCGCGCAAACAGATCACATGCACGTGGGTGTGCATTTTCAATCCCTCGACCTTGAGTTCGACCACGCGTGAATCGGGTACGAAGGCCGTGCTGGCGACGACGCCCAGGCCGAGGCCTTGCGCCACGGCCTCGCGCACCGCTTCGCGGCTACCCATTTCAACCGAGCAGCGGACCTTGACTCCCGCGGCAACAAGGCCGGATTCGAAAACCTGACGTGTGCGCGAGCCATTTTCGCGCAGCACGAATTCGATGCCGTTCAGATCGCTCACGGTGAGTTTCTCACAACGCGCGAGAGGATGCGTGATGGGAGCGAATACCACCAGTGGCTGCTTGCGGAAGGGCAGGCAATGCACCCGCTCGTCGTCGACGGCATGCAGTAATACGCCGATGTCGTCTTTCTGATCGAGCACGCGATGGACGACCTCACGCGAATCTCCCATCGCGACCACCACCCGCACGGCGGGGTTCCGTTCGCGAAAGTGCTTGACCATGGGCATGACGTTGTGGGGGCCGATCGAGCCAATCTGGAGCAAGCCCTGGTAGCCCTGACGAGCGGCCAGCAGCAGGGCGACTGCCCGTTCCTCACCACGATAGATGGGCAGTGTGATCTCGTGCAGCAACCGACCCAAGCCGGTAAGCAGGATGCGGCGGCCGTGACGCTGGAACAGTTCGACGCCGAAGCTCTGCTCCAAGCTTGCGATGTGGGCCGATACGGTGGGCTGGCGAATGCCGAGCAGGCGTGCGGCGGCCGACATGCTGCCGCTACGCGCGGTAGCGTCGAAGGCGCGCAGTTCAGCGGAAGACGAAAGGTACATAGACATGGCCTATATCATAATTGCCGGAAGTGACGGTTCGGTTAACAACTGCGTCACATCGCCCGGACACACTGGCTGCGTCTCTGCATTGTTGCGGTGACGAACAGGAGTCCAGCATGAACCATCCATTTCAAGCCGTATCCGCAGCGACCGTACTCCCGGCGTTGTGCGCCGAGGCGCTGGAAGTTACTTACTCCGGCGGTGTCCGGGCATTGCAGCGCACATCCTGTACTTTCGGCGAAGGTGAATTCACCGTCCTGCTCGGTTCATCGGGAGCGGGCAAGTCGACCTTGCTGCGTTGCCTTAACGGTCTGGTGCGGCCGAGCGCCGGCCGCGTGATTGTCGGGGGAGATGAAGATATCGCCGACCGTCGTATCCTGCGCAGACATCGCCAGCAAACCGGCATGGTGTTCCAACAGCACCATCTGATCGGTCGCATGTCAGTGCTGGCCAATGTGCTGATGGGTCGTCTCGGCTATCACGCTTCGCTGCGGACCTTGCTGCCCTGGTCGCGGCAGGAAAAGGAACTGGCGCTTGCCGCGATTGACCGTGTCGGCCTAATCGATCAGGCGCTCAAACGAGCTGATCAGCTTTCCGGAGGGCAACAGCAACGCGTCGGCATGGCACGTGCGCTGGTGCAGGCGCCGCGCACCCTGCTTGCCGACGAACCAGTGGCAAGCCTTGACCCGGCTACCGCTGTGCGACTGCTGGAACTTATGCACGACATCTGTAAAAGCGACGGCCTCACCGCCGTGGTGAGCCTGCACCAGGTCGAATTCGCGCGCCGCTTCGCCGACCGCATCCTCGGCCTTTCCGGTGGTGTGGTGATCTTCGATGGCACCCCCGGACAACTCAGCGACGATGTCGTCGCACGCCTGTACGGCACCCCTTCAGCGCCGCCCGGGAAAAAAGTTCGTTCCGCCGCCCTGCCGCCCTTTCCCAATTGCCAACCAGAAGGAGTTCCCTCATGAAACGCCGCACCCTGCTTGCCGCACTGACCGCTCTTGCCGCCGCTATCACTCTGCCTCTTTACGCCAATGCTCAGGGTCTTGACCCCGCCAAACTGCGCGTCGCACTGCTGCCCGATGAGAACGCGGCGACCCTGATCCAGAATGCACAGCCGCTGAAGCGCCATCTCGAAGCCAAGCTGAAAAAGGAAATCGAGATCATCGTCACCACCGACTATTCGTCGATGATCGAGGCGATGCGTTTCGGCCGCATTGAGGTGGCATATTTCGGGCCGTTCTCCTACGTGCTTGCCAAGTCGCGGGCGAAGGAGATCGAGCCCTTCGCGGTTGGTGTCGAGAAGGGCGCGCCGAACTATAAGGCCATACTGATCGCCACAGCGGATGGACCGGTGAAGCGCATTGATGACATCCGCGGCAAGCCGTTCGGCTTCGGTGATCAGGCGTCCACATCGAGCCATCTCGCGCCGCGCGCGCATTTGCTCAAGAAGGGGCTGGAAGGCGACAAGGACTACAAGGTGGTGCACCTCGGCACGCATGATGCGGTGGCGCGTGCGGTGCAAGCCGGGCAAATACCTGCCGGCGCCTTGTCCGAGCCGATCTATCGCTCGCTGATCGAGCGCAAGATCATCGACCCGGCGAAAGTGATCACGATCGACCTGACTGAGTCGATCCCCAACTACCCGATAACCATGCAGGGCAACCTCGCGCCTCAACTTAAGCAGGCGATTCGTGATGCCTTCATCGACGTCAAGGACAAGGAAGTACTCAAGGCCTTCCGTGTTGAGGGATTTGCCCCTACCGATGACAAGGCCTACGACGTGTTGCGCGAAATGGCGACCATCCTCAAGATGGATTTGTCGAAATGAACGAAGCCTCTGCCCGTTACGGCGTCATTCTCGATGCCGCCCGACGCGAGGCTTGGCGTCACGCGCAACTGGTGGCGGGTATCTTGCTTGTCTGCATCGTTGCCCTAGCGATCACCGGATTCTTCGATGCCACCCGTTTCATGGAGGCTGGCCCGGCGATCGCGCAACTAGGCTCGGAAATGGTGCCGCCAGACTTCGAGCGCTGGCGTCACTGGTTGCGTCCGCTGCTTGATACGCTGGCAATGTCAATTGCCGGTACGGTGCTCGCGGTGCTGCTATCGCTGCCGCTCGCGGTGCTGGCGGCGCCCAACACCGGACCCAACTGGTTGGCCAGCCGGGTCGCTCGCATTCTGCTGGCAGCGATGCGTTCAGTGCCGGAGATCATCCTAGGCATTCTCTTCGTTGCCGCAGTGGGGTTCGGTGCATTGCCCGGTGTACTGGCGCTGGCGCTCCATTCGACCGGCATGGTGGCGAAGTTCTATGCCGAGGCGATCGAGCACGTGGACCCCAAGCCTTTGGAAGCGGCGCGGGCGGCTGGCGCCGGACAATTTCAGGTAATTACCCATGCGGTGTTGCCACAGGTTCTGCCGCAACTGGCTGACATCACCATCTATCGCTGGGAATATCACTTTCGGGCCTCCGCTGTGCTCGGAATCGTCGGCGCCGGAGGTATCGGCTTCGAACTGATGGCTGCGTTGCGTCTAATCCAGTACGACCAAGTTGCCGCCATCCTGCTTACCATTCTTGCCTGCGTCGTTGTGGTCGATGGCATCGGCGCCCACCTTCGAAACAAACTCAAATGAATACACCTTCCACCGCGCCGAAAATTCTCGTCACCAATCCGATTCATGCCGAGGTCCAGGCACGACTGCAGCGCGTCGGCATTGTCGAGATGAACCACGATACCGAGCCCTGGACGCAACAGCAACTTGTCATGCGCGCGAAGGACGCCGACGCGATCATGGGTTTCATGACCGACAGCGTAGATGCCGGGCTGTTGGCCAAAGCGCCGCGCTTGCGTGTGCTTGCCTGTGCCTTGAAAGGTTACGACAATTACGATGTGGACGCCTGTACCCGAGCCGGCGTGTGGGTAAGCATCGTGCCGGATCTGCTGACCGAGCCCACCGCAGAGTTGGCAGTCGGCCTCGCCATTTCATTGGCGCGTAACATGGTGTCGGGCGACGCGCAGGTGCGCCGCGGAGAGTTTCAAGGCTGGCGCCCACGCCTGTACGGTACCGGCTTGGCGGGGGCAACAGTGGCCATTGTCGGCCTCGGGTGTGTCGGGCAGGCGATCATAGCGCGCCTTGCCGGTTTCGGTTGCGCACGTCTGGTCGGCATTGATCCGGTGCAGAAACTGCCCGGGCTGGAGTCTCTGGTGCTTGAGGAGGCGCTTACCGTGGCGGATTTTGTATTCGTCGCAGCCCCCCTGACCACGAGTTCATTTCATATGGTCGATGCGCGTGCGCTGGCGCATTGCAAACCAGGGCAATTCATCATCAACGTTGGTCGTGGCTCTGTAGTCGATGAAGAGGCAATTGCCGCCGCCCTTGAGACAGGCAGCCTTGGCGGCTATGCCGCCGATGTGTTCGCCTGCGAGGATTGGGGTCTGGCGCAGCGGCCGGCGGTGGTGCCTGTCCGTTTATGCGCTCAAGCCAATACACTGCTGACGCCGCACCTAGGGTCTGCGGTGCGCGATGTCCGCCTTGCCATAGAACACCGTGCCGCAGACAACATCATCGCTGTGCTGGAAGGGCATGAACCTGCCGATGCCATCAATTGCCCGGAGTTTCATCGCGGATGCGGGGATGATCCGGTGCTGTGGAATACGTCTAGAGGTGGGTACGGATTGCGTCGATAGCCTGCGGCGTCCAGATGGAAGTAGTCGGCGTTCCTGATAGCTGGTTCTAAACTCAGCCAAGTGGGGGGTGGAGAGCTCCCACCGTGCCGTCAGCGCCGACTTTCCTCGCGATAACGAAACCTGCCTCTTCTTTCATCCGGCACATCTCCAAGTGCAGCGGTCGTTCAGATGGCGGCATCGTGGAAGCAGTGTGCGGCAGCTCATAGCCGGGTGTGTAAGATCACGAACGGCTGCTTCCAGGCAGCGAAACTTGCGGAAGGCCGCCTTGCCTGAGCGGCGGCTTGCGGGAAGTCTGGATGCCCGGTTTGGGTCGGAAGTGTGAATTCGCCAAATCGGCAAGCTGCCGTTGAACTTTTAGTGGCGCGAACAGCTAGCAGGTTGTTGATTTAGCCAGATCCGAGCACTGGCAAGGCTTTCCCGGACGTTACAATACGATCTGCATTTCCACTCCAATTGTTCCAATGCGCGGCACCGACCATAAACAGAGCCCCCTGTTCGGCTACGTCAATCTCGAGGATCGAATTCCCCGAGACCATCCGCTGCGTCGCGTGAAGGTGCTCGCCGATCTGGTTTTGCGTTCGATGTCTACGCATTTCGATGCGCTCTATGCCGAAGGCGGACGTCCCTCGATTGCGCCGGAACGATTGCTGCGGGCCTCGCTGCTGCAATGCTTGTTTTCGATCCGCTCGGAACGCGCGCTGGTCGAACATATCGACTTCAACATGATGTACCGCTGGTTCGTCGGGCTGACGCTGGACGAGGCGATCTGGGATCACTCGACGTTCTCGGCCAACCGCGAGCGCCTGCTCAAGGAGAGCGTGATGCGCGAGTTCTTCGGCGGCGTGGTCGCGATCGCCGAATGGGCCGAATTGGTGTCCGATGAGCATTTCAGCGTCGACGGCTCGCTGCTGCGGGCGTGGGCGTCGCACAAGAGCATGGCCGCGCGCGACGGCTCGGATGAGCCATCCGGACCGGATCAGGGGCGCAACCCCGAGGTCGATTTTCGGGGCAAGAAACGCTCGAACGCAACGCACGTTTCGCGCACCGACCCCGAGTCCTTGTTGGCGAGCAAGGGCGCCGGCATGGCGTTTCTGAGCTACACCACGCATGCACTGGCCGAGAACCGGCACGGACTGATCGTCGATGTGCACACGACCCCAGCCACCGGTACCGCCGAACGTGAGGCCGCGCTGGTGATGGTCAAGCGCAGCGTCAAGCCGGCGAGCTGGGGTCGCAAACCCACCGTGGCTGCGGATCGGGGTTACGACACGGCCGAATTCGTGGGCGCCCTGACGGCACTGGGCATCGCCCCGCATGTGGCCGCCAAGATCAAGGGCAGTGCAGTGCCGGAGTGCGTCAAGGCCACCGAAGGCTACGCGGTCAGTCTGCGTCGGCGGAAGATGATCGAGGAAGCCTTCGGCTGGGTGAAGGACATCGGCACGCTGCGCCGTTTGATGGCGCGCGGCCTGGACAAGATTCGCGCGCATGCGCTGCTCAATTTCGCCGCGTACAACCTGACGCGATTGGGCAATTTGTTGGCGTCGTAATTCGTTGGCGCTCGCGCGCCATTCGAAGTGCGGCATGGGATAGGAAACAACGTCTTTGCAGCGACGGGAGCGCTGCTGAATTGCGGTAGCGGAATCGGCTCGAAAGACGGCTGGAAAGTGCTTCATGCCAAACCACGCCGGGGTTCTTCAGAGTCTATTTTTCCCAGCCAAGCTGGAAACCGAAGGTGACGGTTCAATTTTCAACACCCTGCTAGTCAGGACTGATAGCCGTTTTAATAGTCAATCCCATCCTCACCGACGTCGCCAAAGATCCTCTGTTCATCCTCCGCCTCGACTCCCTGCCAGAAGATCACGACATCCATTCGCTGATTGGGCGCTAAGTAGATCCAGTGCTTGCAACGCGAGTCGATCAGCGAGAACAGCTCAGGATAGATGCCTTCCAAGAGGGGCGTTTCTCGCAGCTTCGCCTGAATCCCAACGTAAACGTGCAACGCCCGTTCTCGAAGATCGGGCGAGGCGATGACTTCCGACAGACCTGCCATCAGCACAGCTGCAACTAGCGCATCGAAGCTACCGAGCGCGATGAGTTGTCGAGCACTTTCATCGTCAAAGGGACGCTGACGGGGCACTTGCTCGTGTTCGCGCGGCTCCGCCTCAAACAGTAATGCCGTAACCGGCGGTTCGAGGGTGCGTAGCGCCTCCTCAAACTGCATTGCATCGAGCGGCTCCTTCTTCAGGTAGCGCCACAACGGGCTACGGAACCAGCGCGACGTGCCCGGGAATCGGGCTTGCGCCTGCTCGACAGCGTTGCGCGGTCCGGGCCGGTCATTGGGGACCCGTGTCCCTTTCTCGTAAGCGTCCCACTTCCTGGGGCGAGCGACGTCTGTGTCGCGTTTGCGGACGCGGTCCCCGTCGAGCGCCATCTCAATGGCGTATGCGGACGACAGGCCAGATATGTCCCGCAGCGCGCGAAACCAAAGTCGTGTCCGAAGGCGATCGACAGGCTGGGTGGTCGGGCGACCGCGCCCCTTTGGTCTGATGATTGTGTGCACAAGGCTTATCTGGAGTACAGAAAATCGAATTATCGGTTCGGGTGGAGAAAATGTGGACAGTCACGAACACTGCGTGACAAACGCATTGAGGTATTCGATGAACTCGCTGCCTGAACAGACCGAAGCACTGGCCCACTTGCGCAAGGAATTGCGCGAGACACTCCTGCGCCTTCACGGTCCTCTGCTGGGCGGCGAGCCCCTCGCGGCGGCACTAGGACATCGAAGCGTTGCATCACTTAGACAGGCACGGCGACGTGGTCAAGTAATGGTGCCGCTCTTCACTGTACCCAATCGCCGAGGGTGGTTTGCCTTGACGCTGGATGTCGCGGATTGGCTTTCTGCGACCCGAATGGGCGCATCCGCAGGAGGACGAATCTCTCCCAGTTAACTCGATTCTCCACCTCGTAGACGCGAACGCCCGAGGGGGCTGCCTCGGGCGTCGCGCCAGCATCGCTGCCGGTACAAGTGGGATCTTGTCCGATCAGTATGAGCTGCGCGTTCACGTTCGTCAATCATGCGACGAACTTGCGCGGACGGGGTGATTTTGTCTGGCCCGGTCAGCACCGCCGGTGCCATCCCATGAGGAGTTACCCCCTTGCGTCTGCCTATCCACCTACAGCGCGAGATCGCGCGTTTGCACTTCTACGATACCTCACAGTCCAACCGAGCCATCGCACGGTCAGTTGGTGTTTCCGCAAACACCGTGCGCGAAATGCGCCGAATTCTCAGAAAAAGCGACACCTTTGGTGCCGATCTTCATTCATTGGATGACGACGCCTGGTACGCGGTTCTGGGTACTGGCAACAAGAGCATCGCGCAACGCAAGAGAGCGCCAGATTGGGATTGGGTGCACGCCGAGATGCAGCGCCCCGACGCCACACTCGAGCAGCTGTGGCGGGAGTGGCGCAGTCAGTGCCCGGAGGGAATCGCCTACTCGCAATTCACTGCCGGTTACCGGGCGTGGGCGAAGCGACAACATATCGTGATGCGTCAGGCCCATCGCCCGGGTGAGAAGTTGTTCGTCGATTTCGCCGGCCGTACAGTCGAGATCAGGGATCGAAGCGGCGGTCCCTCGATCTATGCGCAAATCTTCGTTGCCGTGCTTGGCTACTCGAACCTGACCTACCTGCAGGCAGTCGCCTCGCAGAAAACCCCTGATTGGGTGAGATGCCATGTCGATTGCTTTGCGGCAATGGGGGGCGTGCCGGCCTGGGTTGTGCCGGACAACCTGAAGGCGGCTGTCTGGCGGCGTGAGAAGGATCGCGTCGTTATCAACCCGGCCTACCGGGAGTGCCTGCAGCACTACAACACCGCTGCACTACCAGCTCGTGTCAGGAAGGCGAAAGACAAGGCGAAGGCCGAGGTCGGTGTGCAGATCGCACAGCGTTGGGTGTTGTTCGCACTTCGCGACCGAACATTCTTTAGCCTCGATGAACTGAATGACGCCCTCAGGAGGCTCGTGGTAACGCTGAACGCTCATCCCTTCAAGAAGATGTCAGGCTCCCGCATCGAACGATTTGAGAAAACCGAGCGTTCGACTTTGAAGCGCCTGCCGCCCATTCCCTTCGAGTTATGCGATTGGCGATATGGGGTGCGGGCTGGCGACGATTACCATGTCGAACATGCGCGGAGCTTCTACTCCGTGCCGTCGGAGTTGCGCGGACAGCGTGTCGATCTGCGTTACACCGGATCGATGCTCGAGGTCATGCATCGCGGCCAGCGCGTTGCCTTGCACGCATTGGCACAATGCGAAGGCACAGTCCAGACGTTGCCTGAGCATCGTCCGATAGCGCATGTCCGCGTGCTTGAGGGCGAACCGAGGGCACTCATGCTATGGGCCGAGTCGGTAGGGGAAGGCTCGGCGGCAATGATTCGCCATCACCTGGAAAACCGATCCGATGCCGTCAATGGTCTGAAAGCAGCCCGGCGGATGCGCGATCTGGCTCGTATCCACGGCGACCAACGCTTCGAAGAGGCGTGTGCATATGCGCTATCGCTCAACATTACGGCATTGCGCAGCCTCGATTCCATTCTCAAGCAGGCACCCGACAAACGCGCCCACTCTGTCAGCGGCACGGCGCCGAGGCCAGCCCACGACAATGTGCGGGGTGCGAGCTACTTTGGAGAAAACACATGAGCGGCGTCCATCAAACCATCTCCCGCCTACGTGAATTGCGATTGACGTCGATGGCCGAAGCGTATTCGGTCCAGTTGCAGCAGCCGAAGCTTCACCAACTCTCTTTCGATGACCGATTCGGGTTGCTCGTCGAGCATGAAGCCTCTGAACGTGACTCGAAGAAATTGAAGCGGCTCGTGCGGAGTGCAGGATTCCCTGAATCCGCATCGCTCGAAGACGCCGATTACCGAGCTTCGCGAGATATCGACAAAGGGTTCATCGCCTCGCTGGCCAGTTGCGAATGGATTCGACAGCAGCTTAACTTGATCGTCCTTGGCGCAACGGGGGTCGGAAAGACATGGCTTGCATGTGCCTTCGGTTCTCAGGCTTGCCGACAGCGTTTACCCGCTACGTTCTTCCGGGCGAGCGATCTTTATCAAGAGATCGCAGTTGCCAGCCATGACGGTTCGTTGCCTAAGCTCAAGGCCGGTCTGATTAAACCGAGTTTGCTTATCATCGACGACTTCGGTCTGAGCGAGATTTCTTCGCAAGCTGCGCAGGTGTTGCTGGATGTGGTGGATCGGCGGATGCGTACCGGATCCTTGCTGATCACAAGCCAGTTCCCAACAGACCAGTGGCATGGGTTCTTCCCCGATCCGACCTTGGCAGACGCAATCCTTGACCGCGTGGTGCATCAGGCGCACCGGATTACGCTCAAGGGTGAATCCATGCGCAAGCTTCAGGCAAAGCGGAAGATGCCCCCCGCGTGATCATGTCGCTGGAACGATGAGCGTGACGTCAGCTTAGCGGTCACGGTGCCGTCCTGGTGCTCACGAGCACCGGGACGACTGATCAGTACGAATCGGAACTGGTGATCACGTCGAACTGGACTGACCGGTCACGAACGATCGGAATACGCAAGCCCGGTCCAGTCCGTCTGACGCGTGCTCACATGCGTCCAGTTCGACACGAAGCGCCCCTGCTCGAGGCGCTTGGCCCATACGCAGAACCCAGTGCGGTCCCAGTACAGCACCTTCATCTGCGTGCCGCGCCGGTTGATGAACACGAACAGCTCGCCCGACAGCGGATCGCAGCCGAGCGCCTGGCGGGTGAGCGCGTACAGGCCATCGAAGGATTTGCGCATGTCGACCGGCTGGCCATAAACATGGACCCGGACCGCGCCTTCGGGGAAGAACATCAGCCGCGCGACAGGTGAAGGATCACGCCCTCGCCCAGATCGAGTCGGAGCTCGAGGCGACCCGTGCCGCCGAGTTTGAGCGTGCCGGCGTCGACGAAGCCGATCCGCTCCATCGCCGGCGCGGCGGACTGCGTACTGGGCTCGCCCAGCAGGCTACGCCAGCGCCGGAAGCTCGACTCGCTGAGCCCCTCGCGGGTGCAGAACGGCTCGATACCCAGGCCACTCTCGGCAAACCGCGCGATGACTGCTTGCCATTCCTGACGGCTACGCCGCCGCCACTTGTTGTTGGTCGCTGTCGCCCTAGTCACTGCCGGCTCCTCCCTCATGAACATGGGAGGGATTGTTCCGCGTGGGCGCGAGCGGAAAAAGAACGCCGCTCAGTGACCGGTTACGATGCGCTGGGCCAGGACTACCTCGTCAAGGCCGGCTACCCGGCCACCGGAATGGTCCGCCTGCACCAGTTGCTCGTTGATGAGGAAACGGCTGCACCCTCGCTGCTGCGTACCATGTTCTCAACCCACCCGATGAGCCACGAGCGCATGCAGGCCGCACAGGCCGCCGCCGACAACCAGTACCGCATCAGCAACAGCCAGGACGCCCGGCGCGAACGCTTCATGGACAGCACCGCCAGCCTGCGCCGCATCCGCCCCACCATCAACGCCTGCAAGAACGGCGAAACCGCGATGGCAGCCAAGCAATACACGGTGGCCCAAGTCGAGTTCGAATCGGCAATCGCCAAGACCCCGCGCGACTACGCCAGCAACCTGCGCATGGCTCAGTGCCTGCAGGCGCAGGGCGAGACGGGCAGAGCCGGCACCTACGCCAGCGTCGCCCGCGAGATCTACCCGCAAGAGGCCCAGGCGCACAAACTCTCCGGGGTGCTCGCGCTCCAGCAACGCGATCCAGGCAGCGCCTTCGAGCACCTTGACCGTTTCGACCGCCTGCTGCCCGGCGATGCAGGCACCACTTTCCTCAAGGGCATCGCGCTAGAGGGCATTGGCAACCGCCAGGCTGCAGCTCAGCATTACCTCGCCTACCTTCGCCAGAGTCAGCAAGGCAATGCAGCGCAGTACTCCTACAGCCGGCTCAAGGCCTGGGGCGTGGTCAAGTGATGCTGCACCCGGCGGCGATCTCGCGCTGGCGAAAGCAACCCTCGACGTGGTCGTTCACCATCCCCACCGCCTGCATGAAGGCATAGCACACCGTCGGCCCCACAAAGCGGAAGCCTAGGCGCTTGAGCTCGCGGCTCATCGCTCGCGACGCGGCTGTCTCGGCGGGCACGTCGGCCAATGATCGGCGCACGTCATTGCGCGGCACCCCATCGACGAACTGCCACACCAGGGCATCGAGTGAGCCGAAGCGTTCACGCGCATCGAGCACCGCGCGCGCATTCGCAATCGCAGACGCCACCTTGAGCCGATTACGCACAATGCCCGGGTCGGCAAGCAATCGCATCACGTCGTCGTCGGTGTAACGTGCAACCCGCTCCGCGTCAAAATCGGCAAACACGCGGCGGTAATGCTCCCGCTTGCGCAGGATGGTGATCCAGCTCAACCCCGCCTGTGCCCCTTCGAGTACCAGCATCTCGAACAGGTGGCGGTCGTCGTGGCTGGGGACGCCCCACTCAGCGTCGTGATAGGCGACGTACATGGGGTCGTTGCCACACCAGGCACAGCGCTCGGTCATAGGGGTCTCCTGTGGCTCAACTACGCGTTGACGCGCCAAAGCCCTGCTTTCTTTTGAGAGCAGGGCTTTGTTTTGTGGGTTAGTCTGACGATGACCTACTTTCACGAGGGCGGACCTCACTATCATCGGCGCATGTGCGTTTCACGGTCCTGTTCGGGAAGGGAAGGGGTGGTTCCACACAGCTATGGTCGTCAGACTTTGACTTGTTCTTCAGCGTATTGAGCTGAAGCAAAGTTAGGAAGAAGTGTTGTGTGATTGTCTGGTGTGTTGATGCTTTCACCAGAGAGTCGAGTTCGTTTTGTGTTGAAGGTTATAGGATCAAGCCACACGGGCAATTAGTACCGGTTAGCTGAACGTGTTGCCACGCTTACACACCCGGCCTATCAACGTTGTGGTCTTCAACGACCCTTCAGGGGGCTCGAGGCCCCGGGGAAGTCTCATCTTGAGGCGAGTTTCCCGCTTAGATGCTTTCAGCGGTTATCTCTTCCGCACATAGCTACCCGGCGATGCGACTGGCGTCACAACCGGTACACCAGGGGTGCGTCCACTCCGGTCCTCTCGTACTAGGAGCAGGCCCTCTCAAACTTCCAGCGCCCACGGCAGATAGGGACCAAACTGTCTCACGACGTTTTAAACCCAGCTCACGTACCACTTTAAATGGCGAACAGCCATACCCTTGGGACCGGCTACAGCCCCAGGATGTGATGAGCCGACATCGAGGTGCCAAACTCCGCCGTCGATGTGAACTCTTGGGCGGAATCAGCCTGTTATCCCCAGAGTACCTTTTATCCGTTGAGCGATGGCCCTTCCATACAGAACCACCGGATCACTATGACCTGCTTTCGCACCTGCTCGTCTTGTTGGACTCGCAGTCAAGCCACCTTTTGCCATTGCACTATCAGTACGATGTCCGACCGTACCTAGGTGACCTTCGTACTCCTCCGTTACCTTTTGGGAGGAGACCGCCCCAGTCAAACTGCCCACCATGCACGGTCCCCGACCTGGATTCACAGGCCTGGGTTAGAACCTCAACGACACCAGGGTGGTATTTCAAGGTTGGCTCCACCGGAACTGGCGTCCCGGTTTCATAGCCTCCCACCTATCCTACACAAGTCCCGTCAAAGTCCAATGCAAAGCTACAGTAAAGGTTCATGGGGTCTTTCCGTCTAGCCGCGGGGAGATTGCATCTTCACAAACATTTCAACTTCGCTGAGTCTCAGGAGGAGACAGTGTGGCCATCGTTACGCCATTCGTGCAGGTCGGAACTTACCCGACAAGGAATTTCGCTACCTTAGGACCGTTATAGTTACGGCCGCCGTTTACCGGGGCTTCGATCAAGAGCTTGCACCCCATCACTTAACCTTCCGGCACCGGGCAGGCGTCACACCCTATACGTCCACTTTCGTGTTTGCAGAGTGCTGTGTTTTTAATAAACAGTCGCAGCCACCGATTCTCTGCGACCCCGTTCCGCTCCGGCCGCGAGGGCCTTCACGTACCAGGGGCATACCTTCTCCCGAAGTTACGGTATCAATTTGCCGAGTTCCTTCTCCTGAGTTCTCTCAAGCGCCTTGGTATTCTCTACCAGCCCACCTGTGTCGGTTTGCGGTACGGTCACTCTTAGACTGAAGCTTAGAGGCTTTTCCTGGAAGCCGGGTATCACTCACTTCGGATCCGAAGATCCTCGTCATCACGCCTCAGCTAAGCCACGCGGATTTGCCTACGCAGCACGCCTACACGCTTAAACCACCTATTCCAACAGATGGCTGAGCTAACCTTCTCCGTCCCCCCATCGCATCTAAGAGCGGTACAGGAATATTGACCTGTTTCCCATCGACTACGCATTTCTGCCTCGCCTTAGGGGCCGACTCACCCTGCGCCGATGAACGTTGCGCAGGAAACCTTGGGCTTACGGCGAGGGTGCTTTTCACACCCTTTATCGCTACTCATGTCAGCATTCGCACTTCCGATACCTCCAGCATCCCTTACGAGACACCTTCGCAGGCTTACGGAACGCTCCCCTACCACGTGTCAAAGACACATCCGCAGCTTCGGTTCATGGCTTGAGCCCCGTTACATCTTCCGCGCAGGACGACTCGACTAGTGAGCTATTACGCTTTCTTTAAAGGGTGGCTGCTTCTAAGCCAACCTCCTAGCTGTCTATGCCTTCCCACCTCGTTTGCCACTTAGCCATGCATTTGGGACCTTAGCTGGCGGTCTGGGTTGTTTCCCTCTTGACACCGGACGTTAGCACCCGATGTCTGTCTGCCGTATATCACTTTGCGGTATTCGGAGTTTGCTATCGCGGGGTAGATCGCAATGACCCCCCCAACGATTACAGTGCTCTACCCCCGCAAGTGTCCGTACGACGCACTACCTAAATAGTTTTCGGGGAGAACCAGCTATTTCCGGATTTGTTTAGCCTTTCACCCCTATCCACAGCTCATCCCCTAACTTTTCAACGTTAGTGGGTTCGGACCTCCAGTACCTGTTACGGCACCTTCATCCTGGCCATGGATAGATCATCCGGTTTCGGGTCTACGCCCAGCGACTAAGTCGCCCTTATCAGACTCGCTTTCGCTACGCCTCCCCTATTCGGTTAAGCTCGCCACTGAACGTAAGTCGCTGACCCATTATACAAAAGGTACGCAGTCACCCCTTACGAGGCTCCCACTGTTTGTATGCATGCGGTTTCAGGATCTATTTCACTCCCCTCCCGGGGTTCTTTTCGCCTTTCCCTCACGGTACTGGTTCACTATCGGTCGATCACGAGTATTTAGCCTTGGAGGATGGTCCCCCCATCTTCAGACAGGATTTCTCGTGTCCCGCCCTACTTGTCGCACGCTCAGACCCGCCACCGGCTTTTCGCATACGGGACTATCACCCTGTATCGTCGGACTTTCCAGACCGTTTTGCTAAGCTGATGGTTTAGTCGTGCAGGCTGCTCCGCGTTCGCTCGCCACTACTTGCGGAATCTCGGTTGATTTCTGTTCCTGCGGCTACTTAGATGTTTCAGTTCGCCGCGTTCGCCTCCTCAGACCTATGTATTCAGTCTGGGATACCCCTTGCGGGGTGGGTTTCCCCATTCGGACATCGTGGGATCAAAGCTCTATTGCCAGCTCCCCCACGCTTTTCGCAGGCTTACACGTCCTTCATCGCCTGTGATCGCCAAGGCATCCACCACATGCACTTAGTCGCTTGATCCTATAACCTTGGATCCTCTCCGATCTTGCGATCTCGAAGACCCTTCGTACAGGAACGAACTCGTTTGTGCGATCCGGCACTACGCTGACAAGCTCAGCACCGGATCAATGCAATCACACAACTTGCAGTACGCACCGGCTCGGTACGTACTACACTTCTTCCACTTTGTTAAAGAGCGAACCTCAAACAACCGACAACCGACTCGAACGGAGTCGCCCATCGATCAAGAAGTCAGACATGACGACATCGATCACCATGTCTGACTTCTCGAACGCCTACTTGCAGCACCTGCTTTCATGCCGCACGAGTTCTGGTGGAGCTGGTCGGGATCGAACCGACGACCTACGGCTTGCAAAGCCGCCGCTCTCCCAGCTGAGCTACAGCCCCCTCTCGTGTCGAGCAACCAAAAAGACTTGGTGGGTCTGGTTGGGTTCGAACCAACGACCCCCGCCTTATCAAGACGGTGCTCTAACCAGCTGAGCTACAGACCCTCTCATATGCTTCGAGGCTCTTCGCCTGAACAACCGATAAGCTGTGGATACTTGGCAGACCGTGATCTGTTCTCTTGAAAGGAGGTGATCCAGCCGCACCTTCCGATACGGCTACCTTGTTACGACTTCACCCCAGTCATGAATCTCACCGTGGTAAGCGCCCTCCCGAAGGTTAAGCTACCTACTTCTGGTGAAACCCACTCCCATGGTGTGACGGGCGGTGTGTACAAGACCCGGGAACGTATTCACCGCAGCATGCTGATCTGCGATTACTAGCGATTCCGACTTCACGTAGTCGAGTTGCAGACTACGATCCGGACTACGATCGGCTTTAAGGGATTGGCTCCACCTCGCGGCTTGGCAACCCTCTGTACCGACCATTGTATGACGTGTGAAGCCCTACCCATAAGGGCCATGAGGACTTGACGTCATCCCCACCTTCCTCCGGTTTGTCACCGGCAGTCTCACTAGAGTGCCCAACTAAATGATGGCAACTAGTGACAAGGGTTGCGCTCGTTGCGGGACTTAACCCAACATCTCACGACACGAGCTGACGACAGCCATGCAGCACCTGTGTTCTGGCTCCCGAAGGCACCCTCGCCTCTCAGCAAGGTTCCAGACATGTCAAGGGTAGGTAAGGTTTTTCGCGTTGCATCGAATTAATCCACATCATCCACCGCTTGTGCGGGTCCCCGTCAATTCCTTTGAGTTTTAACCTTGCGGCCGTACTCCCCAGGCGGTCGACTTCACGCGTTAGCTGCGTCACTCAGTGCATTGCTGCTCCGAACGACTAGTCGACATCGTTTAGGGCGTGGACTACCAGGGTATCTAATCCTGTTTGCTCCCCACGCTTTCGTGCATGAGCGTCAGTACAGGCCCAGGGGGCTGCCTTCGCCATCGGTGTTCCTCCTGATATCTACGCATTTCACTGCTACACCAGGAATTCCACCCCCCTCTGCCGTACTCTAGCCTTGCAGTCACAAACGCAGTTCCCAGGTTAAGCCCGGGGATTTCACATCTGTCTTACAAAACCGCCTGCGCACGCTTTACGCCCAGTAATTCCGATTAACGCTCGCACCCTACGTATTACCGCGGCTGCTGGCACGTAGTTAGCCGGTGCTTCTTAGTCCGGTACCGTCATCCATGGCCTATGTTAGAGACCACGATTTCTTCCCGGCCGAAAGAGCTTTACAACCCGAAGGCCTTCTTCACTCACGCGGCATGGCTGGATCAGGGTTGCCCCCATTGTCCAAAATTCCCCACTGCTGCCTCCCGTAGGAGTCTGGGCCGTGTCTCAGTCCCAGTGTGGCGGATCATCCTCTCAGACCCGCTACGGATCGTCGCCTAGGTGAGCCTTTACCTCACCTACTAGCTAATCCGACATCGGCCGCTCCAATCGCGCGAGGTCTTGCGATCCCCCGCTTTCTCCCTCAGGACGTATGCGGTATTAGCGTACCTTTCGATACGTTATCCCCCACGACATGGGCACGTTCCGATGCATTACTCACCCGTTCGCCACTCGCCGGCAGGCCGAAGCCCCCGCTGCCGTTCGACTTGCATGTGTAAAGCATGCCGCCAGCGTTCAATCTGAGCCAGGATCAAACTCTTAAGTTCAATCCAGCAAAGTACTCAAAATACTGACTTTAATCAGCATGAGCACCTAATCATTGTGAAACCAAAACGACCGAAGCCGCTTTCGACCACAACCACCAAGCACCCACACTTATCGGTTGTTCAATTTTTTAAAGAGCGACAGACATTCATCAACTGTCTTTTTGCTTGAATCCTGCTTACGTCGAGCGCTGATTTTTCGCACAACATCTAACAGAACTCTCACTCCCCTTAAGCGCCGAACTCTTTTTGAAAAGTGTTTTTCGTTCAGGAGAGCCGCGCATTATAGAGATAAAAAAACGCCGGTCAACAGGAAATCAATAAAACTTCCTTTTGCGCCTATCGGAGCGGAACTTGGAGAGCACACGGCCTTGCCCGCGACACTGATGCACTCACCCTTCAGCTTACCGGCGGCCCGCATCGCCCCCCGTAACCCGAGTCACGAGAGGGCCAAGCTTGAGCTCAACTACCCCACTCTCGCACTCACCCAGAACGCTGGCAGCAAACCGCCACTCCTTGGACGCCGGCCGGTAGATCATGCCGGTGCGGACCTCGAAGAGTTCGTCGCGCTGCTTGATGCGTACCGGGCACACCTCGACGACGCGAGCAGTGAATGGTGTGTCGGCCGGGACCCGGAGGTACTTGCTCGGCTCCGAGCCTTGATCGAAGGGACCGTAGGCAACCACGCGAATCGGCACCCGATCGTCCTGAGCTCGCTTCAAGCCCGTGCAATCCTGACTTGGGGGGAAGACCACAGTCCGAGCAGCGCCCACCTGGCGCAAGGGGATACCCAACCAGGCGGGACCGAACTCGAACGCAGCGTCAAACGGCGCCCGCTGCTCGGACTCCTCTCCGGAATAACGCCTCTCCATGGCAACGGCGTTGCCAGCAGCGCCCCTTGGCCGAGCATCTGAATAGGCACCCCCAGTGGAAGCCGGCACAAGCCACACCTCCGCGGCGTGCACGGGCAGCCCCAGGTCGGCCAGCCGTGCCTCGTCGACTGACGCCGGGTAGTCAAATGCACGGCTGTCAAGCAACCATGCCGGCGGCTTGTCGCAATCAATCGGCCGATAGAGCGCCACCTCCACCCTTACCAGACTCATGACCGGGATGGGCGCCTGCGCATGATCGACGGCATCGCCTACCACCATGGGCGCACGCAGGACCTTGTTGATGGCCAGCGGCGTACCCTCGGGCCAGCGCAGATGCATCCGGGGGTCTGCCACCCGGGCGCCTTGCAGCGGATCGGCCAGTTCCAACTCCGCCTCCCTCGATTCGAGCAAGCGATCGCCACAGCCGGCGAGGAGCAGTGCGGCAGCAGCCACCCGGATGATTGTTGTGCCAGCGCGGACATGTCGAGTGCGATGCGTCATGGCTTTTCCATCATGATCCAGATTCGGTCGCGCTCAGGGTCGATTGACCCAACCTCGAGCACGACGTTGCGGATGAGGTCACGCCGCCTTGATGCACAAGCCTGCTTCATCGCCTGGCCAAAGGCATCGGCAGAGCACGCGCGCGCGCTGCACCAGCCACCGTCGAACACGATGTCGCCGTCGCGAAAGGGCACGGCCGGGTCGCTCGCAATGATCTCGGCCTGAGCCGCGATACGGATACCCTGGTAATGACCGTCGATGAAATAGGGCTCGCCCTGAATCGGGCGCTGGATGCGCCCAAGGACCTTGCACAGCTCGGGCGCGGATGTTCTCGCGCGCGACGGATCACGTCTCATCCACCGCTCGATCGAGAGCGGGACATCGCTCGCATCGGGAAGGTCGGCGTGTGCACTTGCAGCGGACTGACGCACTGGCGCCTCTACGACCCCTATCGTCTGCCGCGCACCATCGGTCATGTGACATGCCGCAGGCTCCAGCCGGCACAGTGCAGGATTCTTCAGCCCCTGACTGTCTCGTCGAGCACGCAGATAATCACCAAGTGAAGGGTTGAGCATGGGACGGGGAACGAGATCTGGAGTCGAGTAAGCACGCAGTTCGACCGGCGGTGACGACGTGGCACCCGCTTCAGGCTCGAAACTGACGAGATGACTTCCGTAGTGGCTGAAACGCAGCATGCCGGGCGCGGCCCGAGCCCCCTCATCGAGTGGAAAACCTGGGCGGATTTCATACAGCGCTGCTGGATCGGCCCCATCCGGCCGATCCGGGGAAATCTCGCGCGGCGGGAACACACTGGCGTCTAGGATGATCGGACGACCGTTGTAGCCGTCCCAAGCTACTAGCAGCTTGGCATCATTGCTGGCGACGTAACGCGTGCGCACCAGCACGTCCACAGCCTCGAGCATGGCGCCGGGCGGCAGGAAGGCCCTGCGGGCACGCTCCAGCTCCCGGGCCTTTGCGCATGCGCGCAGGCTCTGCGTTGACGTTCCGGCACATGCTGGGGTCGAGGCCCCCTGCGCAACCCATGCCCGCGGCGCCCAACTTCCTGCGTCGGAATCGTCGGACAGCGCGACGCGATGAAGCGCAGTTGCGCTCATCCCCAGCAGGCTTGAACCAAAAGACACCCAGGCAAACGGACTATCGTGCAGGACCCCCGAGGCCGACGGCGTCAAAGGCGCAGACGGATCGGCCCGATCAAGGTCAACAAGGTAGTAGCCTGGCAAGGGCTGCTGTCGCGTCGAGCGCGTAAGGAACGCAAGCCAGCGCTCGTCTGCGGAAAGGGCTATCGCCCCTTGTTGCATGCTCCACGCGTAGCCATCACGGAGTTGGTCGAGCTGACGCCCGTCCGGCATTGCGATCCGGCGCAGATTTCGCTGGCGCTGATCCCAGACCATCAGGTAGCCGTCGTCGAGCGAGAAAACAGCAAGATTCACCGCGTTGGTGCGATGAGCGCGGACATGCTCCGCCTCCGGAAAGCGCGCCTTGAAGATCATCCTGTTGGCAGCGATGTCCCAGACCTGGAACTCAGTCACCGAGACGTCCTTGTCCTTGGTGAGCACCGCAAGATGAGCGCCGTCTTCGCCGAGCAGCGCGAAACCGTAAGCATCCTCCAGAGTGAAGGCAAGCTCGCCGGACGCCATGCGCCACACATAGCTGTGCACGCGTCGACTGGAGGCCTCGCCCGCCACCGTCCGGCTATGGACCACGGTCTGGCCCAACGGCGCGACAACCGTCCGAAGCAACCCCTGGTCAATCGGGAACAATCGCAAGCGATCGTCGGCGCGCTGTATCAGAGCCTCCGGTAAGCGCGGACTCATCGGCAGCACATTGAGAATACGTCCGTTTGCGGGATCGAGTACGAGCAGATCGTGAAAGCGGAAGCCTTGGATACCACCGCGTGCTTCCACCACGACGAAGTCCTGCACCGGTGCCGACATGGGATCATCGGCGTACCCAGAAAGCGCGAAGCACAGGATCAGCGCTACCCCCAGCACCTTGATGCCGCAAGCCCAGGTGCTTGCCGGGCGCGAGCCATATGCGCGCTCCTCCTCCGATGCAACACCTGCGCCGGCCTTCATCGGAAGAACGCCCGCAGCCAGCTTCCGTTACGCAGCAGTGTCATGATGCGAAACGGGATCGACCCGACCACGAAGACGCTGAACAGCGTCAGCCACGCGCCCCCCTTCCACAAGATGTAGCCGTTGATTCCCCAGAACAGCCAAGCCAGCGAACTGCCAAACAGGAGATAGCACAGTAAGCAGGCAGAACCGGCGACGAACAGCACATAGAAGGTGAACATCACCCTGTCGCGCGCGCGTCCAGCCCCGAGTCGGATCATGAGCAGGGCTACGACGGCCACCACGAGCACGAAAGGCAGCAGGGCGAGCACGTAGGCGAGCAGTTCCACGAGCGCCCCCGCCACGAAGGCCTCGACGCTCGCACTTAAGGGTTCGGCCCATCGCAGCCAGTCGTGATCGCCAAGCCACGCTGGCGCACTGGCGTTGAAACTCGAGACCCAGGTCCGCGGTACGATGCTCGACAGCACCAGCCCCCAGAACAGTGTGTTGAGACACAGCACCAGCAGCGTCAGCATGACACGCCGGCCGGCGCCCATGGGCTCTCCCGCCGACCGCTCACCCCAGCCCTCGAACCGAGCGCACCATAAAGCATGCGCTGCAGTACTCAAGGCACCGAGAGCGATCACCCACTTTGCGTGCGTCACGAGCAGAAAGACAAACGCAAACGGAGACACCAAGGCAATGAGCAGGCTCACGACAAGCTCAAGCACCCCGGCGGCCCTGCTGATGCGCTCGCCGATCGTCGACCGCGCCGATACCCCGAGCATCATCACGCTCGGGTCCGCACGGTGATGCGTCAGCGGTCGGGGTTGTGGCATGCAAGAGCGCCCAGCAGGAGTGCACACGCACCCCGAGAGGAGCGCATCGTCACGTCATTCGCGGTCGCGTCGCCGGCCGCAGCATGGCCAGACCAGACACGATCAGGATGGCATGGAAGTCGACCAATTATAGTCAGACTGGCTGGACGCAGTCTTCGATCTCGACGCGACGCTCATCGATTTGTCGGAGCCTGCCAGAGTTTTTGATCTAGACGCCCTACCGACTGGAGCACAAGGCGCCAGGACGGTCAGTTGTCCAACTGGGCGTCGACAGGCGCGAAACCATAGTACGAACCGTAGGCTGAAGGCTCCGGCGCGTAGGCCGCGACCTTTATTGCGTCGGTCAAGGTCACGGTGTCGGTGAAACCGTCAATGCCCCGCTCGTCCGCCAGCCATGCGGCTTCGACCTGCTGGTCAGACATGCCCTCGAGGCTCAGATTTGCGTTCAAGCGTGCCGACCGGTACTCGAAGGCCGTATCGTGGGCAATGAACAAGGTGTGCTGGCAAGCCGTGATGCGGGTTTCGTCGAGCGGATCGGCGCCCATGACACGCGTACCGCAGAACGGACAGTGAACAGGCGTGTAATAGAACGTTTTGAGTTCGGTGCGTTGTATGAACTGGGACATCGGGATCTCCTTGAGCGCGCTGATGATGTAGCTGCGTGCACCGCACAGCGAAGCTGCAGCGCACGGGCCTTGTTGGTGAGCTCCCCGTTACGGCGAACCCCTTCTGTAACGCAAGGCATTGGCGCCTGTCTTGCCGCCGCTGAATGCGCTTCGGGTTATCGGGTTTCAAAAAGCAAAAGGCCCGGCGCTTGCCGGGCCTTGCGACAGCCTGCGCTTTACGCGCGACGGCTGGGATGCAACTCAGTTGGCGGCGCGAATGTTCGACGCCTGCAGCCCCTTGGGGCCGGTGGTCACGTCGAAGGTGACGCGCTGGCCTTCAGCCAGGGTCTTGAAGCCTTGGCCCTGGATGGCGGAGAAGTGCGCGAACAGGTCGTCACCCCCGGCCTCCGGCGTAATGAAACCAAAGCCCTTCGAATCGTTGAACCACTTTACGGTACCAGCTGCCATGTCTTGAATCTCCTGAAAACGGGGAAAGCCCCCTGGATGGGGCGAGTATCAAGACAGCAAGGTATGACTTGGGGGAATACGGCCGAACGGTGCGACCATGAGACCGCAACCGAAAATCGGATATGCCAACAAACAAACTGCACGACTTGAATATCGCTGGGCCACAGTATGCGCGCATCGGGCCAATAACGACAGCAATTTCTCTACCGATCGTAACCTGTCAGTGCGCTCCCCACCCGCGATGCCGCGCAAGGCGCAAGCGAGAGCACGCTGCCCGCCCCCACCCATGATGCCTTAAATCTCCCCGGACACACCTCCGCACGGGCGTTACAATTGCAGGCTTTCCAGGCCGCAACCGGAGCCTTCGCAATGCCGCTCACCCAGACCGAAAACCTCAACGTCCTCGCCTTCGATCACATGCCGTCGCCGGACGAGATCAAGGCCCGCGTCCCGCTCACCGAGCGCGCTGCTGCGTCGGTGGTCGCCGGGCGCAAGGCGGTGATGGACATCCTCGACCGCAAGGACCCGCGGGTGTTCGTTGTCGTCGGACCGTGCTCGATCCACGACCCGGTGGCCGGCCTCGACTATGCGCGCCGACTCAAGACCCTCGCCGATGAAGTATCCGACACCCTGCTACTGGTAATGCGGGTTTACTTCGAGAAACCGCGCACCTCCACCGGCTGGAAGGGCTTCATCAACGATCCCTTCATGGATGACTCGTTCCGCATCGACGTCGGCATGGAGCGTGCTCGCCAGTTCCTGCTCGACGTTTGCGAGATAGGCCTTCCCACCGCAACCGAGGCGCTCGACCCTATCGCACCGCAGTACTACGGCGATCTCATTTCATGGACCGCCATCGGTGCCCGCACCTCCGAATCCCAGACCCACCGCGAGATGTCATCAGGCCTGTCCACACCGGTCGGTTTCAAGAACGCTACCGACGGTGACCTTGAAGTGGCGATCAACGCCATCATCTCGGCCGCAAGCCCGCACAGCTTCCTCGGCATCAACAGCCAGGGCCAATCGGCCATCACCCGTACCCGCGGCAACCGCTACGGTCATGCAGTGCTGCGCGGCGGCGGCGGACGCCCCAACTACGATTCGGTGTCGATCTCGCTCGCGGAGCAGGCGCTGGCCAAGGCAAAGTTGCCAAAGAACATCGTGGTCGATTGCTCGCATGCCAATTCCTGGAAGAAGCCCGAGTTCCAGCCGCTGGTAATGAAGGACGTGATGCATCAGATTCGAGAAGGTAACGAGTCGGTGGTCGGACTCATGATCGAGAGCAACATCGAAGCCGGCAACCAGCCGATTCCAGCCGACCTGTCGCAGCTCAAGTATGGCTGCTCGGTGACCGACGCTTGCGTGAGCTGGAACACCACCGAGGACATGATCCGCAACGCCGCTGCCGTGCTGCGCGAGGTGCTGCCGGCTGTGGAGCGGCGCGCATGAACCTGGTCGTGCTGGCTGCCGACGTCGATAGCGTCGCGCTGAAGAACGTCGCCAAGCTCACCGAAACGCGCGAAATCCAGCAGATCACCCCGCGCTCGTTCCGCTTGCTCGGCGCCCGGCCGCACGAAGGTCTGGTCACGGCTTGTGCCGAGGGCGGACTGGACCATGTGTGGCTCCCCGAAGGCCGCCGGCTGGGCGACTTCGGCCTTTTCGTCACCGACATGGATTCGACGCTGATCAACATCGAGTGCATCGACGAGATCGCTGACATGCAGGGCCTCAAGCGCGAAGTGGCCACGATTACCGAGGCCGCGATGCAGGGCGAGATCGACTTTCGCGAATCGCTGACGCGCCGCGTAGCACTGCTCGCCGGACTCGACGAGCGCGCACTGGCCGAGGTGTTCGATCACCGCCTGCAGCTCAACCCCGGCGCCGAGCGCCTGCTGCAGGGACTGCAGCGCGCGGGCATCCGCAGCATGCTGGTGTCGGGCGGATTCACCTACTTCACCGAGCGCCTCAAGCAGCGTCTCGGCTTCGACTACGCTTACGCCAACGAACTGGAAGTGATCGACGGCAAGCTGACTGGAAAGGTGATCGGCGACGTCGTCGATGGCGAGGCCAAGGCAAACCATCTGGTACGCATGCGTGACGAACTTGGCCTGAAACCTGAGCAGGTGATTGCAGCTGGGGATGGCGCCAACGACATTCCCATGTTGCGCGCGGCAGGCTTTGGCGTTGCATTCCATGCCAAGCCTGTACTACGTGACGTAGCCCACTGCTGCCTTGACCACTCCGGGCTGGACGGCATCCTCGACCTGTTCGGCAACGACGTGGGTTGATCATCCGGAGCAGCCTGCGCTCAGGCGGGCGCAGGCTGCTCCGCCAAGCGCCCGGCCTGCATGCGCAACACACGCCCGCAGCGGCGAGCCAGGGATTCGTCATGCGTGACCAGGATCAGGGTGGTGCCAGCCTCGCGGTTGAGGCGGAACATCAGTTCGATCACCGATTGTCCGGTTTCCGCGTCGAGATTGCCGGTCGGCTCATCGGCCAGCAGCACCCGAGGATTGGGCGCAAAAGCACGTGCCAGTGCCACGCGCTGCTGCTCTCCCCCTGAAAGATGCTTGGGATAATGACGCAGCCGGCCACCCAGACCCACCCGTTCCAGCCACTGCGAAGCGACCGTTCGAGCATCGGCAACGCCGGCAAGCTCGAGCGGCAGCATCACGTTCTCCAGCGCCGTGAGCGCGGGCAAGAGCTGAAAGGACTGGAACACGAAGCCGATCGATTCGCCTCGCAAGGCCGCCCGCGCATCCTCATCGAGCGCAAACAGATCGGTACCCTGCAGCCGCACCGTGCCGCACACGGGAACATCCAGGCCGGCGAGCAATCCCAGCAGCGTCGATTTGCCCGAGCCGGACGCGCCGACAATGGCGACCGACTCCCCCGCCCCCACCGCGAAACTCACGTCCTGCAGAATGTGCAGATCGCCCTGGCCATCAGCCAGCCGCACCTGCTTGGACAGGCCATCGACCTCGATGACCGGACTGGAGAGCTCAATGCCGCTACGATCCATCGCAACCTTCTTCGTCATGTTGTTGTTCACCGCCATGGCCCACGCCGCACCCTCCATCCTGGTCTGGGGCGACAGCCTGTCGGCCGGCTACGGCCTCAAGCCTGGCGAGGACTGGCCCGCCTTGTTGCAGACGCGTCTGCGACAGGAAGGGTTCCTGCACGAGGTCGTCAATGGCAGTGTATCGGGTGAAACCTCTGCGGGCGGACGCACGCGCCTGCCCGCAGCGCTGGCGCGCCACCGGCCGACCATCCTCATCCTCGAGCTTGGTGCCAACGATGGACTGCGCGGGCTGCGCCCGCAACTCATGGGCGACAACCTGCGGGCGATGATCGCCGACGCGCGCACGGCAGGCGCACGCGTGCTGCTCGTCGGCATGCAGATGCCGCCCAACTATGGCGCAGCCTACACCCGCCGCTTCGCCCAGACCTACGTCGACGTCGCCGCCGACACCAAGGTGCCACTGATACCCTTCCTGCTCGAAGGTTTCGCCGACCGCCCCGAAATGTTCCTGGCGGACGGCATTCACCCGAGCGCCGAGGCACAGCCTCTGATCCTCGATACCGTCTGGAAGGATCTTGCGCCAATCCTGCAGTAAGGCCGCTCAGGCCACTTGCACTCGGACGGCACCCGCCGCCATGGTACCGATGACGGTACCGGGCACCCCCTGCTCGGCACAAATGGCCGACTGCACGGCATCCACCGCGTTCGGCGCGCAGGCAACGAGCAAGCCGCCCGAGGTCTGTGGGTCGGTAATCAGCTTGCGCTGCCACTCGGGTGCGTCGGCAGCCAGATCGATGCTGTCGCCGTAGCTCGCCCAGTTGCGTGCAGACGCGCCCGTGGCCGTGCCCGCCTGGACCAGCACCAATGCTTCCGCAATCACCGGCAGCGCATCGAAGCGCAGCATGGCGCCAAGCTTGGCACCGCGGCACATCTCCAAAAGGTGGCCGGCAAGGCCAAAGCCGGTCACGTCGGTCACCGCGTGTACGCCATCGATATCGGCCATGCGCGCACCGGCCCGGTTGAGCGTGGTCGTCCAGCGCAACATCTCGGTGTAGCCCTCTGCCGACAGCGTGCCCTTCTTGAGACCTGCAGACAGGATACCGATACCGAGCGGCTTCGACAGGATCAACACGTCGCCTGCCCGTGCGCCGGCATTGGTGCGCACCCGCGCCGGGTCAACCACACCAAGGCCCACCAGGCCGTAGATCGGCTCGAGCACATCGATCGAATGCCCGCCGGCGATCGGGATGCCCGCCTGGCGACACACCTCGGCCCCGCCCTGCAGGATCTCGCCGATCACCGCGCGCGGCAGCTTGTCGAGCGGCATGCCGACGACGGCCAGCGCGAACAGCGGCGTCGCACCCATCGCATACACGTCGGAAAGCGCATTGGTGGCGGCGATGCGACCGAAGTCGCGCGGATTGTCGACGATTGGGGTGAAGAAGTCAGTGGTGGCAACGATCGCCTGGCGCTCGTTCAGTCTATAAACCGCGGCGTCGTCTGCGGTGTCGGTACCGACCAACAGGTCGGCGGGCACGACACCGGCAGGCATCGCAGCCAACAGTTCGGTGAGTACGCCGGGCGCGATTTTGCAGCCGCAACCGCCACCGTGGGAGAATTGGGTCAGTTTGATTTCATTCATGTTCAGTGAGGAGTGACGGCAGGCCGGTGCGCGCACCGGATGGAGCCGCATCAACCATGCAAAAAGGCGTCGCGACCGTAGCACAGCTGTCCGGGTTTGACGAGATCATCGACGCCCGCACGCCGGCCGAGTTTGCAGAGGACCACCTGCCCGGCGCAGTCAACCTGCCGGTGCTCGACAACGAGCAACGCATCATCGTCGGTACGATGTACAAGCAGCAATCCGCTTTCGAAGCGCGGCGTGTCGGCGGTGCGATGGTGGCCGCCAACATCGCGCATCATCTACAAACCGCACTATGCGACAAGCCGCGTAGCTGGCGCCCGCTCATCTACTGCTGGCGCGGTGGCCAGCGCAGCGGCTCATTCACCACCTGGCTGCGCATGGTGGGCTGGGATGCCTGCCAGCTTCAGGGGGGCTACAAGGCCTTTCGCCACCACGTCATCGCCGGTATCGAGCAGATTGCGCCAGGGCTCGATCTGCGCGTCGTCTGCGGCCCCACCGGCAGCGCCAAGACACGCGTACTCGAGGCCCTTGCCACGCTTGGCGCGCAAACACTAGATCTGGAAGATCTCGCTGCCCACAAAGGATCGGTACTGGGCGCCCTGCCCAACCGCCCGCAGCCTGCGCAGAAGCACTTTGAGACGATGCTGCATGCTCAACTCGTCACGCTGAACCTGGCACGCCCGGTGTACATCGAAGCCGAGAGCCGCAGGATCGGCATGGTGTTCGTACCCGAGCCGCTGATCATGCGCATGCGTGCCGCGCCTTGCATCATGATCGACGCGACGCGGGACGCCCGCCTCGAGTTCCTCATCCGCGACTATGCCTACCTGGGCGACGACGTGGCCGGCCTGCAACGCAGCCTGCAAAGGCTGCGCGAACTGCAGAGCCGCGACACACTGGCACGCTGGCATGCACTCGCCGACGCGCATGCCCTGCCGGCGCTGTTCGGCGAACTCATGGACCTGCACTACGACCCGCTCTACCGCCGCTCGCAGAACGGCAACTACCTGCGCTACGCGGACGCCCCCAGCCTGCACACCGACGACCTGAGCCCGGCCGGAATACACACACTGGCCCGGCGCATCCTGGAGCTCGGCTGAACATGGGGCACGGCTTCGGATCGGACGCCGGGGCCCGAGCCCATGTTCAGGCCGCAGGCAGCTGCGGCTCGACCTTACCGCGGATCGCACATATGCGCTGAACCACTGCGGGGCGTGCGCCCTGCACTTCGCCCTGTTCAAAGGCAACCAAGGTCCAGTCGCCCTCGAGACGGTCGATGAGCTCCATGGGTTGGAGCAGGAAGTCGGCCCGCGACGGTTTGCCGAAGCGCTCGTTGCCCGCCATGAAGGTTTCATAGATCAGGACGTCGCCTTGCCCCAGCAGAGCAAGCATGTCCGCAAAGCGCGGTCGGTACAGATAATTGGTCACGACCACCCCCCGATAGCGCTCGCCGGCCAGCGGCCAGTCGGCCCCCTCCAGGTCGAGTACGCGCGTCCGGATGCCGGGGATGTCCCGCAAGGCCTCCAGCGCAAGGGAATCGCGATCGACAGCAGCCACCTCGTAGCCCGCGCTTGCCAGCCAGCGCGCATGGCGACCATTGCCGCAGGCGTAGTCGAGCACACGCGAACCGGCGGGGATCAGTGGGGCAAAACGCAGCACCCAGGGCGACGGGAGCGCAAGGCCGGGATGGGCGTGAGTGTTCGAGGTGGAGAGAGACATGTCTTGGTCCTGCCGGGGTTGTCGTGCGCGTTGACCGGACGCAATTCTATGCGCTGTTGATCCGGTACCGGTGGCGCGAAGTCGATCTGTGATATACAGGAAGTCGCCCACGAGCGCATGCCCGGGGCACCCCTGCCTACCACGATCGTGCTTCCGTGACTGCCCGACCGCAAGACCGCGAATCGCCCCCCGAGGCCCCCACCGAGTCGCCGGCCCCAGCTCGCCCGCCCATTACTGGAATCTCAGCGCCAGCGGACGACAGCGCACACTGGCTCGAGATGCTGCAGTCGGTGAAGCAGGTGCTGTTCCGCACCGACAATATCGGTCAGCTGACCTTTCTCAACGACTTCTGGAAGGTGCTATCCGGCTTCGCGATCGAACAAAGCCTCTGCCGCCCGCTCGCCGACTTCCTGCACCCGGACGATTGCCAGCGGGCGCGTGCGGCATTCGCCGAACTGCTCGACGGCCAGCGCCAGGAATGGGCCGACGAGCTGCGGCTGCGCACCCACGGCGGCGAGATCCGCTGGATCGCGATCAATGCACGCCGGCCGAGTGCGGGCAGCGGATCGCCGAGCTGGATAGCCGGCACCCTGGATGACATCTCTGCGCGCAAGATCGCGGAGATGACCCTGCGCAACCTCAACCTCGAACTCGAAGCCCGGGTGCGAGCGCGAACCGCCGAGCTCGAGGCCGCGAACCGTGAGCTGGAAGCCTTCTCCTACTCCGTGTCGCACGACCTGCGCGCACCGTTGCGAGCGATCGACGGTTTTGCCCGCATCCTTTACGAGGACGCCGCTGACCGGCTCGAGGCGCACCAGCGCGAGCAGCTTGGGCGCATCCGCAAGGCCGCCGAGCGCATGGCCATCCTCATCGATGCACTGATCGGGCTGGCAACGGTGGCTCGCCAGCCACTCAAGCGCCAGCAGGTTGACCTGTCGGCACTGGCCGAATCGGTCATTCAGGAGCTCCATGCCGAGGACCCGGAACGCAGGGTCGAAGTCGAGATCACCCGGGATCTGAGCGTGAATGCAGACCCTGGACTGATGCACGTCATGCTCGACAACCTGCTCCGCAACGCCTGGAAGTTCACACGCGACACCCGTATGCCGCGCATTGCCTTTCTTGCTCGCCAGGAGGGTACACGCACGGTGTACTGTGTCGAGGATAACGGTGCCGGGCTCGACATGCGCTATGCGAACCGGCTCTTCGAACCCTTCTCCCGCCTGCACACCACGGAATCGTTCCCCGGAACGGGCATCGGCCTTGCCACGGTCAAGCGCATCGTCACTCGTCATGATGGCCGGATTTGGGTGGAGTCCCGCCCAGGCGAGGGAGCGCGCTTCCATTTCACCCTGAGCCATTGAGTGAATCGAGGCAATGCGGGCTAAAACGGAACCAGTTCGCAAAAAGCAACAAGCCGACGAAGCGACTTTTGTGCACCGCAGTATAATGCCCGCAGACTCCAGGCTGACGCGCCTTGCCGCGCCCTCGGAGCGGATGCCGCACACCAGACCCTGACCTCTCCCCCTATTCCATCCCCAGGTTTCCATCATGAAAGAGAAACACTACCTGACACCGCTGCTGGAGCCACGCTCGGTAGGCATCATCGGCGCCAGCGAACGCGAGGCGTCGCTCGGCAGCGTGCTGATGCGCAACATGCTCGAAGCCGGCTACAAGGGCAAACTGTTCGCGATCAACCCCAAGCACGACAAAGTGCATGGGGTTGCCTGCTACAAATCGGTGGAGGACGTGCCGCAACGACTCGATCTCGTCGTAATTGCGGTGCGTGCCGAGAAGGCGCCCGCAATCATGGAGAGCTGTGGGCGGGCCGGCGCCAAAGCGGTAATCATCCTGTCGGCAGGCTTCTCCGAGGCCGGACCGCGCGGCGCACTGCTCGAACGCCAGGTGATCGATGCTGCTCAACGTCACAAAATCCGTCTGCTTGGCCCCAACTGTCTGGGCGTGATGCGCCCGCAACTCGGCGTCAATGCCACCTTTGCCCATGCCAGCGCACTCAAGGGCAGCATTGGCCTGATCTCGCAATCGGGTGCGCTATGCGCGGCGATTCTCGACTGGGCAAAGCCGAACAACGTCGGTTTCTCGTCGGTCGTCTCCCTGGGGTCTTCCTCGGACATCGATTTCGGCGAGGTGCTCGAGTACATGATCTCGGACCCGCGTACCGAGAGCATCTTTCTCTACGTCGAGGGCATCCGCGACCCACGCCGCTTCATGAGCGCCCTGCGCGGCGCGGCGCGAGTGAAACCTGTGCTGCTGATCAAGGCTGGCCGCCACCCCGAGGCGTCGAACGCCATCCTGTCACACACCGGCGCCCCCATCGGTGACGACGCCATCTTCGACGCGGCACTTCGTCGCGCCGGTGTCATCCGCCTGTACAACCTCGGCCAGCTCTTCGCCGCCGCCAATGCCCTGTTCTCGCACTTCCGCCCGCGCGGCAACCGTCTGGCGATCATCACCAACGGCGGTGGCCCCGGCGTGATGGCGGCCGACCGCGCGCTCGACATCGGCATCCCGCTGTCCCAGTTCTCCGAAGGCACGATGGAGAAGCTCAATGCAGCGCTGCCTGCGAGCTGGTCGCGTGGCAACCCGGTGGACATCCTTGGCGACGCCGACCCGGAGCGCTACGGCAAGGCGCTCAAGGCAGTACTCGAAGGCCCCAACGTCGATGGCGTGCTGGTCATGCTGACCCCACAGGCAATGAGCAACCCGACGGGCGTGGCCGAGGTCATCATCGAACTGGAAAAAACCGCAGACAAGCCTGTTGTCGCATGCTGGATGGGCGAGGACCTCGTCGGCGAGGCACGCCAGAAGTTCAGCGCGGCGGGCATCCCGCACTTCCGCACTCCCGAGCCGGCGGTCGAGCTGTTCAGTCACATCTCGGCCTACTACCAGAACCAGAAATTGCTGATGCAGACGCCGTCCTCGCTGTCGGACCTGCCCGCACCGTCGATCGAGAGCGCACGCCTGGTCATCGAGATGGCGCTCAACGAGCGCCGCAAGAAGCTGAACGAGATGGAGTCGAAGGCGCTGCTCGCCGCCTTCCGCATCCCCATCGCGCAGACCGTGGTCGCGCGCTCGGCGGCCGAGGCCATGGTGCTGTCGGCCGAGATCGGGCTACCAGTGGTCATGAAGATCGATTCGCCAAACGTCAAGCACAAGTCGGACGTCGGCGGCGTACGCCTGAACATCCGCAGCCTGGCTGCGGTGCGCTCGACTTACCAGGAGATCCTGGACGAAGTGAAGCGCGCACAGCCCGAAGCGGTGATCAACGGCATCGCGATCGAACCGATGATCCAGAAACGCAACGGCCGCGAACTGGTGGTTGGCGTCAAGCGCGACCCCGTGTTCGGCCCCGCGATCAGCTTTGGCGAGGGCGGCAACCTGGTGGAAGCCAACCGCGACATCGCAGTGGCCCTGCCCCCGCTCAACAGCTTCCTGGTCCGCGACATGATCCGCTCCACGCGCATCGCGTCACGCCTGGGCGAGTTCCGCAACATGCCTGCAGTGGACATGGATGCGCTCGAACTCGTGCTGCTGCGCGTATCGGAGATGGTCTGCGAATTGCCGTGGATCACAGAGATGGAGATCAACCCGCTCATCGTCGATGAGAACGGTGTGGTGGCGGTCGACGCCAGCATCAGCGTGGAAAACGTATCGCCGACGGCGGATCGCTATGACCACATGGCGATCCACCCCTACCCGTCGCACCTCATCAGCACCTGGACCGTGCCGGACGGGACGACGGTGACCATCCGCCCGATCAAGCCCGAGGATGCCGAACTCGAAGTCGAGTTCGTGCGCGGTCTATCGGCCGAGACCAAGTACTACCGCTTCATGAACACGATGCGGGAGCTGCCGCCGGCGATGGTTGCGCGCCTGACACAGATCGACTACGACCGCGAGATGGCCTTCGTCGCCACGCTGATGGTCGAAGGCGTCGAGAAGGAAATCGGTGTGTGCCGCTACGCGGTCAACCCGGATGGCGAATCCTGCGAGTTTGCCGTGGTGGTCGCCGATGACTGGCAGCACCGCGGCCTGGCTCGCAAGTTGATGGGTGTGCTCATCGAGACCGCACGCAGCCGAGGCATCCAGTACATGAATGGCGTCTTCCTCGCCAATAACGAACGCATGCTCAAGTTCGTGCAGAAGCTTGGCTTCGTGCTCAGCAACGACCCTGAGGACAGTTCGGTCAAGCTCGGCGTACTGCCGCTTCAGGACTGAACGATGAAAGCCGGCATCGAGCACATCGACTTTCATGGTCTGCCCGCGCTGAGCCTGAGCACGCGTGCAGGCGCCCGCGCGGTCGTCAGCCTGTTTGGCGGCCAGGTCCTGTCATGGACACCACCAGGCGGCGGCGAGCGCATCTACCTGAGCCCCACGGCGGTCCTGGATGGCCACACGCCGATCCGTGGCGGCATACCCGTATGCTTTCCTCAGTTTGCCACGCAAGGCGCGCTGCCACGCCACGGTTTTGCACGCAATGCCATATGGCAGGTAGAGACCGAACGCAGCGATGACGACTTTGCCCTCGTTACGCTCGGCTTGCGCGATGATGTTGCCAGCCGAGCGCTGTGGCCGCACGCATTCCACGTCGAGTTGGGCATCCTGGTTGAAGACAGCCGCCTGGACATCGAGATCGAGATCGAGAATACCGGCGATGCGGCCTTCGAGTTCACCGCAGCGCTACACACCTACCTCGCAGTGCGCGAGGTCGAAGAATCCCGCCTGGAGGGGCTGCACGGCCACATGTTCCACGACATGAACGCTGACGGGCAGGTGGTGCGGGAAAGTGGCGACGTTGTGCTGGTCGAAGGCGAGGTCGATCGTATCTATCGCGACGTCAAGCGCCCCTTGCTGCTGCGTGAGTATGACCGCAGCCTGGGCATCAACACCGAAGGCTTCCCCGATGTCGTGGTATGGAACCCCTGGGAGGAGCGCAGTGCGGCGCTTCCCGACATGCCGAACGACGGCTTCCGCCGCATGCTTTGCGTCGAGGCCGCAGCGGCAGTCGCCCCGGTGACGCTGCCTGCGGGCAAGATCTGGCTCGGCAGGCAGACCCTGGTCGCGCTCTGATCAGCGCGGGGCGCCATCCACAATGGCGGCGCCCCTCAAGCCCCGGACGAGCGGCCACGAGAATGCGCAGGCCGCCAAAGTGAACGCACAAATGCAAAAAGAGGCCTGAGCCTCTTTTTGCATTTGTGCGTCGCTGAATCAACGACGCACAAGGATATCTGGAGCGGGAAACGAGTCTCGAACTCGCGACCTCAACCTTGGCAAGGTTGCGCTCTACCAACTGAGCTATTCCCGCTTTAACGACAGGGCGCAAATTATAGCAACTTTGCAACCACATCGCAACACTACAAAACTACTTTTTACTACTGGAGGCGCGACTCGGAATCGAACCGGGGTACACGGCTTTGCAGGCCGCTGCATAACCACTCTGCCATCGCGCCACGACCATTTTGGCCGGCTGCCCCTGGCCTCAGCCCGGAGCCGCCTTCCAGACCAAGCAAAGCGCTTGGCCTACGAATACTTGGAGCGGGAAACGAGTCTCGAACTCGCGACCTCAACCTTGGCAAGGTTGCGCTCTACCAACTGAGCTATTCCCGCTCGGGAAAGACCGCCATTATAGGCAAGTTTTTTAATTCGTCAACCGCAATCACAAAATTAGTTCGTGTTCGTTGCATTCACTGGCGTAACGCAACACTCAGTCACCGCCCTTATCAAGCAACAAAGGCATCGCCCGGTGCAAGTAGTAACCCATCGACCACAGGGTGAGGCCTGCTGCGACATAGATGAGGATGGTACCAACCAGCACCATGTCGATGCCAAGCACTGGGGCATTGAACAGCAGCATGGGGATCGCCGCCATCTGCGCCGCAGTCTTGAGTTTGCCGACAAAGGCCACGGCAACACTTGCCGATTGCCCAACCCTTGCCATCCACTCGCGCAGTGCCGAGATCGTTATTTCGCGGCCGATGATGACCACTGCAATAAGCGCATCTACGCGCGACAGTTGCACAAGGAGGATCAACGCCGCCGCCACCATCAGCTTGTCCGCAACCGGATCGAGAAAGGCACCGAAAGCCGAGGTCTGCCCAAGGGCGCGGGCAAGGTAGCCGTCGAACCAGTCTGTGACGGCGGCAACCACGAAGATGATCGTGGCGATCAGGTTCTTGGTCTCGACCGACAACGCCCCGTCGGACAAATAGAAGACGCCGACGAAGACCGGGATGAGAACGATGCGCGCCCAGGTCAGCGCGTTTGGGATGTTGAGCGGCATGCCGGGGGGCGTTTCGCATGAGGAAAGGGGACGCGCAGTATATCAGCCCCACTCAAGCCGATGCCCCGGACGGGGTCACCTGGATCGCCGGGCAGGCATCAAGGCTTGAGCGGCTCCCAGCCAGGGTGGTCGTATTCACGCCCGTAGTAGTTGAGTGTTTCAACCACTCGCATCAATCCCAGCCGCTTGGCCGGCGCGCGCGGCGCATCGCGCATCAACTGCACGCCATCGGTAATGTCGCCGAGCAGCCACTGGAGATGACGGCCTGCCCTGTTGTGAAAGTCACGTCCCGCACTGATGGCCTGCACCTGCTGTTCGATCTTTGCGGCCAGTGCGACGTAGTCCGCTTCCGCGACTGGCTGCCCGCCCTCCATGCCCTGTGCGAGCAGAGCGCGCAGATCAAGCATGCCGGCGCGCAGGCGCTCATCGGCCGGACGGGGAATCTCGTCGGCCGGGGTACTCAGGCGCGGCGCCGCACGCGAGTCGGAATCCGCGTATACCGGCGCAGGCCCCGCAAACCCGAGGCCGACCACCACTGCAAGCATGGGTAGGAACTGCATGCTGACTCTCCAGGAGGAATAGAATTGCGTCCATGCTATCGACTTCGTCCGCCGTACTGCTTGAACTGGATCAAGTTCATTCAGCCGCATGAGGCGATACTCGATATTCACGGTAGCGGCGGCTGCGCTCGCACCACCGCAACACGCTGCTTGAGCGCATCGGCGTACAGCAGCAAGCTACCGTGTGCCCACTGCCCGACGTGGATCACATCCGCCCAGCCGGCATCGTCAGGCAGCAGCTGGGGCAGGACGTTGGGTCGATCGAGCAACCGCGCCTCATCGAGCATGTTGCCCTCCAGCCTGGGGAACAGGGCGAAGTACAGCAGGTCGCCTTCGATGAGCTCGTTCAGGAAGTGCGTCCCGAGTGAGACATCGGGGATCAGTTTGTCGTGCATGGCCACGATCTCGCACAGTGCGGCGATGTGGTTGATCTCCGAGAACAGCACCGGTATGCCGAGAAACGGATCGCGTGATCCCCAGCGCCCGGGGCCCAGCATCAGTACGCAGCGTCCTGCTGCAAGCCCATTGAGCCGGCCGATCACCCGCGTGACGGCAAGGCGCTGCGACTGGTTGAGTACCCCGAACGCGGCGGGCCTGACGTGAATGACCCAATCCGGCTGGATGACTCGACTCGGGCCGATCACCGCACCACGGGCGCACACAAGTTGCTCTGCCTCCGCCGGAGGCTCCGCATCGGCCACTCCTTCTACACTGCGGACCTGCATCGGCCGGCACTGGAGCAGGTTGACACGGTAGCTGCCATCGGCGAGCACATTGAGGGCGAACTCTGTCTCCACGGGATGTGCATAAGCGGCATGCAGCGTTGCCAGCAGCGCTCGCAGATCAGCGACAAAGGGCGTGCGTGCAATCAGACCATCAAAGGTCAGGAAAGGCGGACGCCCCGGTTCCTCGCGGGTTGTGAACAGATCGAAGGGGAACCCTTCCTGGCCCCTGACCAGGTCGGCAAAGACACCCGAGACGACGGCATTGCGCTCGAGATCGAGCGTATCCATGCGCCTTTGTGCATGGCGGGCGATCGCGCCGAAGTTTGTCTCCGGGCGGAGCTCCGGCGCGTTCAGCGCCACCAGCCGGGTATAGTCGTCATCCGAGCGATCCACTGCACGCGTACCCAAGCCTGCAACCAGCCTTACCACGCCTGCCCTCATGTCGATCTGCGGGTTCCATGGATAGGGATTGACCGACAGCCCCACCCCTGCCGCGTGCGGATGGAAGTAACGGCCGCCGGCCGTTCCCGAGACGCGCATGATCAGCAAGGCCATCTGCTCGTGTTCGTCGAGCAGGCCGCGGCGCTTGCGGTAGCGCAGTGCCTGCTCGGACAGGCTGCTCGCATAGACAGCCCTCACCGCGTCGAGCAGATCGGCGAGCCGCCGTTCGCGCGTACCCTGATTGACGCAGAACACGCTGTCGTACTGTCCCGCGAAGGCATTGCCATAGCGGTCTTCAAGGCGCGAGCTGGAGCGCACGATGAAAGGCCACTCGCCGAAGTAGTCCAGCATGGCCTCGAACTGGCGCAAGGTGCTATCCGGGAAAGTCCCCTTCAGGATGCGCTGGCGCGCACCCTGCTCGCCGTCCAGCCCCTGCAGGAAGCCCGCATCCTCGCGCTGGCGCCGCCGCACCCACCACAGCCCATTGCTGACGAAGAAGGTGTCGAACACCTCGGTGCCGACATAGAAGGAGTCGTGCGCCTCCATTCGCGCGTGCAGCGCGGGGGCATCGCGGCGCAGCACCGCGCGCGCAACCAGCATGCCCGCGGCCTTGCCGCCGATCGTACCGATACCAATCATGCGCGCGCGGACGGCGATCAGATCCTCGAGGCCAAGGTAGCGCGCGATCAGCCCCTGCAGACCTGGTTCGTCGGGAAACAGCATGCACGCAAGACGTGCGAACGCTTCGGCCTCTGCGGCTGTGTCCGGCACACCGGCTTCGCGCAGGGCGACGAGTGTGCGCGCAGCGTCGAACAAATGCTGCCAGTGGCTTCGGATCTGCTCGTCCTCGAGCCCCGGCCAGCCCGACCCGGCGAGGATCTCAGCGACGGTGCCGCTGTCGGCTACTGGACGGAAATGGTCGCCCGCGTCCCAGGCGTGGATCAGGTTCATCACCGCCGCGGAACGGTGCTGCACCTTGATCGGCCGAACATAGAGCCGGTCGCGGCAACGGAAGACGTCGAGCAGGTACTGCGTGGTTTCGGTGATCATGCCCATGCCCGCGCGTGCATGGCGGTGCCGCAGCACGGCGAAGTAGGTCACTGTATCCAGATCGAACAGGCGCGGGCAGGTAAGTCTGAAGAAATTGCCCATCATGCGATCAGACTGCCAGGCATCTGCCAGTTCCGACAGGCAATCGAAGATGTACATCGTCTCGGGTCCGGCCGCCTCGATCACCGAGTGCACCTGATCGACGAAGGCGTCGAAACCCGCCGCGGGCTGCGGATAGTGAATCTCCGCCCCGCTCCCTGCATCGAGCAAGGCGCGATGGGACGCGAAGCGAAAATAGACCAGACGCCGACACTGCGCCCGCGCGGCATACGCATAGGGCATCACCAGCGCCTGGTAGTCGTCGAGCGACTGGACCTGCCAGACGATGTTGTCACCACGCGCCACCCCACTGATGACGGCATCGAGTGAGCTCAGGCCGGTGGTGGGAGTGAACTCGGCGGACTGGGAAACAGGGTGCGGCGTCATGAGGCCCCCCGGCAGCGAGTAAGAGAAGCCGGCGCGAAGAAGGGAACTTCATCCGGCGTGGACAGACCCAGACGCGATGGTATTCCTTTGTCCAGCCCACGGCTGCAGACACCTCCCGCCGGACTAGCCCAGACAAGCGCGTATACTGCGCGCCCCACTAAGGATCGAACCGATGCTCCGTATGAAACCGACCGCCCGCATTGCCCTGACTGCCCTGTTTGCGCTGAGCCTGACGGCGTGTTCGCAGAAGGTCGAGGATACCCACCCGGACCAGCCCGTTACCAAGCGCCAGGAAGCCTTCAAGGCGATGCTGCGGACCTTCGAGCCGATGGGCACGATGCTGCGTACCGAGCGCTTCGACGCCGACGCATTCGCGCGCCTCGCGCAGCAGTTGAACACCCTGCGCGACCAGCCCTGGGCACACTTCGGCGCGGACACGAACTACCCGCCAACCAAGGCCAAAGCCGCCGTGTGGCAGAAGCCAGACGAGTTCGAAGCCAAGCGAGTGCGTTTCTTTGAAGCAACGGATGCCTTGCTGGCAGCGGCCGAGCGCCGCACCCAGGCCGACGCCCGCAGCGCATACGAGGCGGTTCAGAACAGTTGCAAGGCCTGCCACAACGACTTCCGCCGCTGACACCACCAGCGCACGAAGGCTGCCACGGCGAAGCGAGCGCGAGGGAAAAGGCGAAGCGGGCCCGCGGATTCAGTCGTGGCGACACTGCCGGGGGTGGATCGCTGAGGGGGACGATCGTACAGTTTTCACGATGCGGCCCCGCTTCGCAGGTCACTTAAAAGCAAGCATCATGCCAAAACTTTGAATTCTTTCGATTCAAACACTTGCACGATCGACCGGCTCGTTTGAGCTGACACAGCACTGCCTAAATCTGCAGATCTACCGCCACCAATGACAGAAGTGGCAGCATCTGGCAGCGGCAACCTCCTGCGTGCCTCACGCGAGCGTGGCTGCTCCATGATCAACCAGACCCAGTTCCTTGAGCCGTCGATACAGGGTGCGCTCGCTTATTCCGAGGCGTGCTGCAAGCTCACGACGGCTGCCGCGGTGGCTGCGCACCGCCCGCAGTAGCGCCTGGCGCTGAACTTCGAGCAGATCCAGCACGGGCGCCGTAGGCTCGATAGCGGATTCGCGATCCGAGGCCCCTGCCCCAGTCAGATCCAGGTCCACCTCCGGATACAGTAGATCCTCTGCCAGGTGCTCGAGCCCGATGGTTTCGCCGTCGCACATCAGGCTGGCCCGCTCGAGCACGTTGCGCAGTTCTCGCACGTTGCCCGGAAAGGGGTAGCGCGCAAGTGCCTGCAACGCGGCCGCAGAGAGCGCCAGACGGCGGTTAGGTGCCACGCGCTCGAGCAATGACGCGATCAGCAGCGGCAGATCCCCTTCGCGCTCGCGCAGCGCCGGAACCCGAATCGGGAAGGTGTTGATGCGGAAATACAGATCCTGACGGAAGCCGCCCTCCACGATCATGCGCTTGAGCGGCCTGTGCGTTGCCGACACCAAGCGAATATCGGCCCGGCGCAATTCGGTGGAGCCGACACGACGATAGGTGCCGGTCTCGAGCAGGCGTAGCAGCTTCACCTGCATGCCGAGGGGAATGTCGCCGACCTCGTCCAGGAAAAGTGTCCCACCACTCGCCGCCTCAACCAGGCCGGGCTTGCGTGCGCTGGCACCGGTGAACGCCCCGCGTTCGTGGCCGAAGACCTCACTCTCGAACAAGGTCTCTGGCAGGCCGGAACAATCGACCACCACGAAGGGACGGTCGGCGCGCCGACTCGCCTCATGAACCGCGCTGGCAAGGAGCTCCTTGCCCGTACCCGACTCGCCCTGTAGCAGCACACTGGCGTCAGAAGGCGCAACCCGCGCAATGAGCTCCAGCATGCGTTGGAACGCGGCCGAGCGGCCGATCAGGCCGCGATGATCAGAAACGCCGCGCGCAACATGCATTGGCTCCATCTTCTCGATGAACCAGGCAATCTCACCACCGGCGTCGCGCACCGGCGAAAGTTCAATGTTGACGTACTCCTCTCCGCGCGGCGTGTGATGAAGGTGCAACACGCGCTCGCGCTGCCCAGAACTCAGGCTGCGCGCCAGCGGGCAGGACTCGCCAGCACGGTCACAGGGTACGCTGTAGCGGTGAGAAACCTCGTAGCAGGTCCGCCCCACGACGCTGGCACCATCCGCGCATGAACGCCGGTAAGCCTCGTTGGCGGCAATGATGCGGTAATCACGGTCGCACAGAATGTGCGGTTCAGGCAGCGTCTCCAGAAATGAGACCAGCTCAGGCAGCGGGCGCGAATCGTGTGGCATGACTGTCACCAATGGCAGATGTCTGCCGAAAGTCTGCCGGCTGCGTGCCCTGACGGTCAATGATCACGATCGAAGGCGCGCAAGCTCATGTAGCCCCCTCCCCGCTGCGACACCGATACCCCTTCTAACAGTAAGTATTTCCTTATATAGTCATGTTTAGAACTATTCGAGTCCCTGGACCCCACGGAGATGAAGGAGGAACACATGAGACAAACGGCATCTGACAAACCCGACGAGCGGCCTTGCGACAGCACACGGCGTCGGCTGCTATTCGGCGCCTCTGCCCTGCCGTTTGTGGCAGGCTTGGGCTTGACCGTCCCCGCAGGGAAAGCGGGTGCAAGCATCAAGACCAGCGCACGCATCGTGATCGCCGGCAGCGGCTTGGCTGGCATCGCCGTGGCGAACCGCCTCGCCCGCGAACTGGACGGCGCCAGCATCACCATTGTCGACCGCAAGGAAGTTCACAACTACCAGCCTGGCTACACCTTGGTCGCCACTGGCGTATGGCCGGTTGACAAGGTCATCGACCGCAACAGCGATCTCCAGCCCCGTGGCATCGAGTGGGTGAAGGAGATGGTCGCCGAGTTCGACCCCGACGCCAATGCCGTGGTCACCGACAGCGGCCGCCGCATCGGCTACGATTACCTCATCGTCGCCACTGGCGTCCACCTCGACTACAGCCAGATCGAGGGCATGGACGTAGACGCGATCGGCCGCAACGGCCTGACCAGCGTTTATCCGAGCTCGGACGCTGCCGTGGCAACCTGGAAGGCGATGGACGAATTCAGGCGCAAGGGCGGCAAGGCCTTGATGACCTTGCCTGCCACCCCGATCAAGTGCGCCGGGGCGCCGCTCAAGACGACCTTCATGCTGGTCGACCGCCTGCGCCAGGCAGGTACGCTGGCGTCGTCCGAGGTGTCCTTCCATTCAGCCCTTGGCGTCGTCTTCAGCGTGCCCAAGATCAACGACAAGGTGCTGGCGGACTGGGCTGCACAGAACGTCGAAGTGGTCTTCAACAGCAAGCTCGTCGGCGTCGACATCGCCGCCCGCCGCGCCACCCTGGTCACGCCGGATGGCCAGCGCGTCGAGGAAGACTACGACTTCATTCACGTCGTGCCGCCCATGCGTGCGCCGGACGCGGTCAAGAACAGTCCGCTCGCCTGGCAGGAGGGCAACTTCGCCGCTGGCGGCTGGCTTGAGGTCGACCGCCAGACCCTGCGCCATCGGCGCTACCCGAACGTCTTCGGCCTCGGCGACATCAACGGCACACCGCGCGGCAAGACCGCCGCCACCGTCAAGAAGAGCGTGCCGATGGTCACCCAGAACCTGATCGACGTCATCGCCGGTCGCGAGCCCTCGCAGCTGTTCGACGGCTACACCTCGTGCCCGATGATCCTGCGCGAGGGCTCGGCGATGCTCATCGAGTTCGACTACGACGGCAAGCTCACCCCATCGCTACCGATGATCGACCCCATGCAGGAGAGCTACTTCGCCTGGGTCATGAAATATCGCCTGCTCAAGCCCGCCTACATGGCGGTCGCCAAGGGCCGGGTCTGAAGGGAGACGAGACATGTACGAAATCTGGTTGACGCTGAATATCCTGTTCGAACTCGGGCTGATGTACCTGCCGGTGGTGGTGGGCACCGCCGCACTGTGGCTGGTGCTCATGGTGGTCGCCGCCCGCCGCGGCAAGCCGGCCTGGTGCAAGGCCATCAAGCCCGCGATCGTGGTCGGCCTCGTTGTCACCGCGATCACGTTTGCGATCACCCCCGGGCTGACGCAATCGTCCTTTGCCAACGTGAGCTACTGGGTGGACTGGGGTAACCTGCTGCTTTATGCCGCCTCCTTCGGCGCCGTCGGTGCGGCACTTGCCTGGCCGCTGGCGGCGACGATGTGCCGGCAGGCCTGACCCAGCCGCAAGGCACCGAACGCAGGCTGGGCCCGGCACCGAGGGCGCGACTGCGCTAAACTCCGTGCGCTCGCGGGGCGCCCCGATGCGGCGCCCCGGCTGAACAACATCACGGAGAAACGAATGAGCCTTCTGGCCCAACTCAAGAAGGATTCCCTGCTCGCACGCAAGGCCGCCGACGGCGTGCGCGCCACCCTGCTGAGCACCCTCATCGGCGAAGCCGAAATGGTCGGCAAGAACGCCGGAAACCGCGAAAGCAGCGACGACGAAGTCCAGCAGACGATCCGCAAGTTCCTCAAGAACAACCAGGAAGCACTGGGCGTGATCAAGGATGCGGGCCGCCGCGCAGTGCTCGAGCAGGAGTCCGCCATCCTCACCGCCTATCTGCCGCCGATGGCAACCGAGGAGGAGGTGAAGGCCTTCATCGCCGACACCGTCGCCGGTCTGGCCGAGCGCAGCCCCAAGCAGATGGGCGTGGTGATGGGCGCGCTGAAGGCAAAGTACGGCAGCGGCTTCGACGCCAAGCAAGCCAACGCCTGGGTGAAGGCCGCACTCGGCTGACGCCGCTCCCGGCCGGCGCCGCGCCCGCCTGTCGCCGGGGGCCGCAGCCTGCGATCAGGCTGCCTCGTATAGGCGCCCCTGCCAGCTTCCCCGCCGCGCCAGCTCGGCGCTGAGCCGTGGCGCCAGTTCGGCCAGCCGCATGTTCCACTGCGGGGCAAGCTTGAGCGCAGGCGGTACCTCGCTACCCAGGCGTTGCAACATGATGTGCGGCGCCAACCGCTCCACGAAATCGGCCAGCAGCTCGATGTACGCCTCCTCGTCCAGCAGGGGTACGGAGGCGGGATCCCGCTGCCAGTCGCGTGCCATCGCCGTGCCGCGCACCAGCTGCAGTTGGTGCAGTTTCAAGGCTGCCAGCGGCAGCACGGATAGCCGCCGCGCCGCATCGAGCATGCCCGTGCGGGTCTCTCCGGGCAGGCCAAGGATCAGGTGGGCGGTGCTCTCCAGGCCGCGCGCAGCGGCGCGGCGGATGGCGTCCTCGCTGCAGGCGAAGTCGTGACCGCGGTTGACCCGCCGAAGCGCCTCGTCGTCGCAGGACTCGACACCGATCTCCAGCTCCACGATATGCTCGCGCGCAAGTTCAGCCAGGTAGTCGAGCACCGCCTCCGGCAGGCAATCCGGCCGCGTGCCGATCGCCAGTCCGCTGATGCGCGGATGCGCGAGCGCCTCCTCATATACCGCTTTCAAGCGTTCGAACTCACCATAGGTGTTGGTGTAGCTCTGGAAATAGGCGATGAAACGCACGCTGTCGGGATAGCGCCGGTCCAGAAAGCGCAGCCCGGTGTCGATCTGCGCATGGATCGAATCGCGGCGATCGAGATAGCCGGGGGTGAATCCGGCATTGTTGCAAAAGGTGCAGCCGCCCTGCCCCAGGGTGCCGTCGCGGTTCGGGCAGGTGAAGCCGGCGGCCACCGACACCTTCTGCACGCGCCCGCCGTAGCGCCGCTTCACATGGTCATTCCAGGCGTTGTAGCGGCGCCCACCGAAGGGCGAGCTGATCTCGGTAGCAACGGATGCGGCGGCGAGGTGCATGGGTACGGCCTGGGCGGGGCAGATCGGAGGCGGCGCAGTATGCGCCCGGCCCCGGCCGCCGCCCTTGACCAGGCGCAAATCGCTCCCCGACTTCAATGCAAAGCAGCGTGGATCTGTTCGGCCAGCTTGCGGCTGACGCCATCGACGCGGCACAGGTCTTCCACCGTGGCGTCGCGCACACCGTCGAGGCCGCCGAATGCGGCGAGCAGGTTGCGCCGGCGTGACGGGCCGACGCCAGGGATGTCCTCGAGTTTGGAGCCCACGCGCGCCTTGCCGCGCTTGGCGCGGTGGCCGGTGATGGCGAAACGGTGGGCCTCGTCGCGGATTTCCACGATCAGGTGCAGCGCGGCCGATTCGCCGCCAAGTGCCAGCCCCTCGCGACCGTCCGGGAAGATCAGCGTTTCCAGCCCGGCCTTGCGACCCTCGCCCTTGGCCACACCGACCATCGCCACCGACTCGAGGCCGACCTCGGCGAGAATGGCGCGCGCGGCGCTGACCTGGCCCTTGCCGCCGTCGATCAGGATCAGGTCGGGACACACTCCCTCACCCGCCGCGACCTTGCCGTAGCGGCGCTCCAGCGCCTGACGCATCGCGGCGAAGTCATCGCCCGGGGTAATGCCGGTGATGTTGTAGCGGCGGTACTCGGCGCGCTTCATGGCGCCCGCCTCGCACACCACGCACGACGCCACCGTAGCCTCGCCCATGGTGTGGCTGATGTCGAAGCATTCGATGCGCTGCGGCGCCTCGTCCATGCCCAGCACCTCGCGCAGGGCTTCAAGGCGCTGCTCGAGGCGGCCGGTGTCGCGCGCACGAGCCTGAATGGCGAGGCGAGCGTTCTTCTCTGCCATCTCCATCCAGGCTTTCTCGGCGGCGAAGCGCGGCGACACCACGCCGGGCGGGCGGTCAGTGATCTCGGCCAGCGTTTCCTTGACCGCCTCAGGCGGGAGATTCACCAAGATGCGCGCGGGGATGGGGTGCTGGCTGTAGTGCTGCTCGACGAAGGCGAGCAGGCTGTCCGCAGCGCCCGACACCGCCGCACCGCTGGGAAACTGCGGCCGGTCGCCGAGGTGGCGGCCGCCGCGTACCATGGCGATGTTCACGCAGGTCATGCCGTCCTCCTCGATTGCAGCAAGCACGTCGACATCCTCATCCTTGCGGCTGTCTACGAACTGCTTGTGCAGCACCGCCTGCAGCACACGTACCTGGTCGCGACAGGCGGCGGCCTCCTCGAAGGCGAGGCGCTCGGCGGCAGCCTGCATGCGGTTCGTCAGGTCATCGATCACCTCGCTCGCCTGGCCGTCGAGAAAGCGCGTTGCTAGCCGGACGTCGGCCGCATAGGCCTCGGCTTCGACAAGGCCGACGCAGGGCGCAGTACAGCGCTTGATCTGGTGCAGCAGGCAGGGCCGCGAGCGGTTCGCGTAGACGGTGTTCTCGCAGGTGCGCAGCTGAAAGGTCTTCTGCAACAGGTGGATGCTCTCGCGCACCGCCCAGGCGTTCGGGAAGGGGCCGAAGTAGCGCGCGCCCTTGGTGAAGGCGCCGCGGTGGTAGGCCAGACGCGGAAACTCGTCAGCCGAGAGCTCGATGTAGGGGTAGGTCTTGTCGTCGCGGAAGAGGATGTTGTAGCGCGGCGCCAAGCTCTTGATGAGGTTGTTCTCGAGGATCAGGGCCTCGGCCTCGGAGCGCGTGGCGGTGATGTCCACGCGCAGCACCTGGGCAACCATCATGGCGATGCGCGGGCTGGAAACGGTCTTCTGGAAGTAGCTGGAGACGCGGCGCTTGAGGTTCTTGGCCTTGCCGACGTAGAGCACCTTGTCGTCGGCGCCGATCATGCGGTAGACGCCGGGCTCCTCGGTGAGGGTGCGCAGGAAGGGCTTTGGGTCGAAGGCGGCTGTTTCGTTCTTCGGGTCGGACATGCGCATACTCGTCGGCTGCTTCTGGCGCCAGCGGCGTTGGTGATGAAAAGCCGCTGCCTATGGGAATTATCCGTCCTGGCGCAGGACTTCGGTACGCTGCTGGCCGATGGTGGCTGCTGTCATCGCCGGGGCTGCGCTCATGTCTTCGGGAATGGACGCGATAAGCCCGCGGGCCTGGACATAGGGGGCGTGCAGTTCGAGTGCGAAAGGGTCGACAACCCAGGCGGGGCGGGTCGTACCCGGCCCGATTGCGGCCAGGCGGGCAAGGCTGTCGGCGTCGGCGACCGGGGCCCAGCGGTCGAGCAGTTCGGCGGCGAGGTCCGGTCGATTGCACACCAGGAGCATGTCGCAGCCGGCGCCATATGCGGCCCTGGCGCGGCCGACGATGTCGCCGGCGACACGGGCGCCCTCCATGTTGAGGTCATCGCTGAAGATCACGCCCTTGAAGCCCAGACGCTCGCGCAACACATCCCTGAGCCAGAACGACGAGAAGCCCGCCGGATGGGGTTCGGTGCTGGGGTCGGCATTGGGATAGATGACGTGGGCGGGCATCACACCTGCAAGCTGGCGGCCGAGACGATGGCGGTAGGGGGCGATGTCCTCGGCCCAGAGGGTATCGAAGTCGCGTTCGTCGACCGGTACGTCGTGGTGCGAGTCGGCCTCGACGAATCCGTGTCCGGGAAAGTGCTTGCCGACGCAGCCCATGCCGGTTTCGGCCATCCCCGCGCACAGTGCCTGCGCAAGTGCGGCGACGGCCTGCGGGTCACGGTGGAAGGCGCGGTTGCCGATGGCGCTGCAGCAGCCGTAGTCGAGGTCGAGCACCGGCGTGAAGCTGAGATCGACGCCATGCGCCAGCAACTCCGCGGCAAGCACGAATCCGGTGGCGCGGGCGGCATCGAGCGCGGCGAGGTGGTCCCGCTCCCACAAGGCACCGAGGCTGCGCATGGCCGGCAGGCGGGTGAAGCCGTCACTGCGAAAGCGCTGCACCCTGCCACCTTCGTGGTCGACCGCGATGATCAGCGCCGGATCGCGCAGCGCGCGGATCTCGGCGGTGAGGGCGCGCAGTTGGTCGGAACCGATGTAGTTGCGCGCAAACAGGATGACACCGCCGACCAGCGGGTCGAGCAGGCGTTCACGCTCCTCATCGGTCAATGCAGTGCCGGCAACGTCGATCATGACGGGGCCGCGCGGGCGGTGGATGGGCTGGGTCATGCTGTCGGCTCCGTTGCGCTCAGACGCGCTCAATGAGCGCAAATGCAACGACGTTGTCGTCCTCATCGCTGATGCTCAGGTGCGCGCGCAATCCGTGCTCGCGCATGTGGGCAGCAAGGCGGTCATCATAGAGGTAACCAGGCTTGCCGAGCGCGTCGTGGCCCACGGCGACCGCGTGCAGCGTGGCAGGCACGGCAACGCCGGTGCCAAGCGCCTTGCCAAAGGCCTCCTTGGCGGCGAAGCGCTTGGCTAGAAACCGCCCCGGGTCGCGATGGGCGCGCCAATCCGCCACCTCGCTGGCGGCGAGGATGCGCAAGGCAAAACGCTCGCCGTGGCGCTCGAGCGCGGCGCGCATGCGCTGCACGCGCACGATGTCGGTGCCGATGCCGTGGATCACGCGCAGCCCTCCGCGAGCATCAGGCCGTGAGCGCGGCTTCGCGCAGCAGCCGCTTCATCTCGGCCACCGCTTCTCGCAGGCCGACGAAGACCGAACGGCTGACGATCGAATGGCCGATGTGCAACTCGCGGATACCATGCAGGCCGGCAATCGGCTGGACGTTGTAGTAGTTCAGCGCATGGCCGGCGTTGAAGCGCATGCCGAGCTGGCGCACTGCTTCGCCGGCGATGCGGATCTTGTCGAGCTCGTCGACCACCGCCGGCGCCTCGGCATCGCGGCCGGCGGCATGGAAGGCGTGGGCGTAGGGGCCGGTGTGGATCTCGCACACGCGCGCACCGATGCGCGCAGCGGCCTCGATCTGCTCGAGCTCGGCATCGATGAACACGCTGGTGACGATGCCGGCGTCGGCCAGGCGGGCGATCACGTCACGCAGGCGCGTCTCCTGCGCCAACACATCCAGCCCGCCCTCGGTGGTGACCTCGTGGCGTCCCTCTGGGACCAGCATGGCCATCTGCGGCTTGGTGCGGCAGGCGATGTCGACCATCTCGTCGGTGGCCGCCATCTCGAGGTTGAGCTTGACCTGGGTGAGTTCGGCGAGGCGGCGCACGTCGTCGTCGTTGATGTGGCGGCGGTCCTCACGCAGGTGGATGGTGATGCCGTCCGCACCGCCGAGATGGGCCTCGACCGCGGCCCACACCGGGTCAGGCTCCCAGGTGCGGCGCGCCTGGCGCAAGGTGGCAACGTGGTCGATATTGACGCCGAGTTCGATCATCAGAGTTCCTGCAGTTCCTTGAGCACCCGGCGCGATTGCAGCGGCTGGCCGCCCAGGGTGAGGTTGATGAGCATGCGCAGCAACTGCTTGGACTGGGCCAGCGTTTCCGCGCGCGAGAAATCGTCGGCGGCCATGTCGAGCAGGGTCTGCCCGGACAGCAGCGCCTGGTCACCGAGCGCAGCGGGGTCGACGCCCTCCCCTTCAAGGGTTTCCAGGCGCAGCGGGCCGCGTTCGATAATGTAAATGTAGCGCCCTTCGGGGCGCACGGTACCGCCACCGTCGGCCTCGTTCGCGAGCCCGGCCTCGTAGCCAAGGTCCTGCAGCAAGGCAAGCTCGAAGCGGCGCAGGATCGGTGGCTCGGATTCGCCGCGACCAAGGGCACGCACGGCCTTGGCGTAGGCGATGAAGAGCTGCGGGTGGGGATCTTCTCGGGCGGTCAGGCGCACCAGCAACTCGTTGAGGTAGTAGCCACAGATCAGCGCACGACCAGTGAGCAGTGGCTGTCCGCCCTGCCACTCGGCGCGCACGAGCGTCTTGACCTCGCCGCCGCCCGACCAGTCCATCGACAATGGCTGAAAGGCCATCAGCACCCCACGCAGCTGCGAATGCGGCCGGCGCGCACCCTTGGCGACGAGCGCAACGCGGCCATGATCGCGCGCGAACACCTCTACGATCAGGCTCGTCTCACGCCAGGGATAGGTGTGCAGCACCCAGGCCGGTTGCTGCTCGACGCGCTGCTTGGCTCCCGCCATTGCCCTGCGCCCGGATCACTCGTAACCGAGGCTCTTCAGCGCGCGCTCGTCGTCGGCCCAGCCGCTCTTGATCTTGACCCAGACCTCGAGAAAGACCTTACCGTCGAACAGCTTCTCGAGCTCGACGCGCGCCTCGCTGGAGATGCGCTTGAGCTTCTCACCGCCCTTGCCGATCACCATCGCCTTGTGGCCTGGCTTGTCGACGATCACTGCAGCGTGGATGCGACGCAGGTTGCCCTCGACCTCGAACTTCTCGATCTCCACCGCGATGCCGTAGGGCAGCTCGTCGCCGAGCAGGCGGAACAGCTTCTCGCGCAGGAATTCGGAGGCCAGGAAGCGTTCGCTGCGGTCGGTGATCTCGTCCTCCTCGAACATCGGCGTAGCCACGGGCAACAGCGGCGTCGCCGCCTTGACCAGGGTGTCGACGTTGCGCCCCTTCTCCGCAGACAGCGGCACGATCTCGATGAACTCGCGTGCCTGGCGCACCTGGTCGATGAAGGGCAGCAGACGGGCCTTGTCCTTCAACTGATCGACCTTGTTGATCACCAGAATGACCTTGGACGTCTCCGGGATCACCGACAGCACCTTGCGGTCATCGTCGGTGAAGCGGCCAGCCTCGATGACGAAGAAGACCAGGTCCACATCGGCCAGCACCTGCGACACGGTGCGATTCATCGACCGGTTGAGGGCGTTGCGGTGATGCGTCTGGAAGCCCGGCGTGTCGACAAACACGAACTGCGCATCGGCTTCGGTGAGAATGCCGGTGACGCGATGGCGGGTGGTCTGCGCCTTGCTGGAGACGATACTGATCTTCTGCCCGATCAGGCGATTGAGCAGGGTCGACTTGCCGACGTTAGGGCGGCCGACAATGGCGACAAAGCCGGCGCGGAAGGCGTCGTCCGAGCTGCCGTCGGCCGGGCTGTCGAGAGTATGTTCGTTCATTGCTTCCTGAGTGCCGCGAGGGCGAGTTCGGCTGACTGTTGTTCGGCGATACGGCGGCTCGGGCCGCGGCCCAGCGTACGCACGCCAAGCTTGGGCACTTCGCAGGCCACCTCGAATTCCTGCGCATGGGCCTCGCCCAGCGCCTGCACCATCGAATAGGTCGGCACCGCGATCCTGCGCGCCTGCAGCCACTCCTGCAAGGCCGTCTTGGCATCCTTGCTCGGCCGCCGCGGATCGACTTCGGAGAGCAGTGGCGCATAAAGGCGGTCGATGACCTGCTTTGCAGCGTCGAAACCACCGTCGAGAAAGACCGCCGCAAAAACGGCCTCGAGCGCATCGGCCAGTATCGATGGCCGCTTGCTGCCACCCGACTTCAACTCGCCTTCGCCAAGGTGCAGGAACGCACCCAGCTCTAGCTCCAGGGCAATGCGATAGAGCGCGTCCTGGCGTACGAGAGAGGCACGGACGCGCGACAGGTCACCTTCGCGCAAACCACCGAAACGCTCGAACAGCGCAATCGAGATCACGCAGTTCAGGATGCTGTCGCCCAGGAACTCGAAGCGCTCGTTGTTGGGCTGGCCGAAGCTGCGGTGGGTCAGGGCCTCGCGCAGCAGCCGGGGATCACCGAATACGTGGCCCAGGCGCGACTGCAACTGATCGGGCGCCATGGGGTCAGCGCGCCTCGCTGTTCGGCTCGAAGTCGAACAGCAGGCTGACATTGGCAATGAGTGGCACCGTTCGCGAGTAGCGTGCGGAGATCTGCGTGCGCGACGCGGTCTTGTCGATCTTGAGGTCCGCGCCACGGATACTCTTCACATCGTCGATCTGGCGTCGCGTGTCGAAGCCTCGGCGAAGATCCGCCACCGTTGCCCCTTTGTCGCCCTCGTCTGCAAGCACTACGAGGATACGTTTGATGGCGAGGTATTCGTTGAACACCGGTACCGTGCGAAAACCGAGGATCAACAGGAACGCAGCCAGTGTGCCGACCACGAGAACCCCGGTCAGCGTGACGCCGCGCTGTGACTTCATGCGCATGCTGATACCCCTCGATCAGTGGAAGCCGCCAATGCGCTTCATGTCGTTGAAGTTGAACCAGATGAAGAAAGCCTTGCCGACGATGTTCTGCTCCGGCACGAAACCCCACACCCGGCTGTCGCTGCTCGCATCGCGGTTATCGCCGAGTACGAAGTAGTGCCCCTGAGGCACGGTACAACTGACGCCGGCGCTGGTGTAGGTGCAGTTCTCACGCCCGGGGAAATTCATCACCTGCGGGATGAAGGCCGGAGCATCGCGCTCGATCAGGACCGAGTGCTCGACTGCGCCAAGGCGCTCGGTGAACTGAGGCGAATAGTACAACCTGTCCGGATGCAGGTAGGCGCCGACCTCCTCGATCGGCACCGGCTGGCCGTTGATGCTGAGACGCTTGTTCACGTATTCGACGCGGTCGCCCGGTAGCCCGACCACGCGCTTGATGTAGTCCAGCGAAGGGTCGGCCGGATAGCGGAACACCATCACGTCACCGCGCTCGGGGGCGTTGATATCGATGACCTTTTGGTTGATCACCGGCAGCCGGATGCCATAGGTCCACTTGTTGACGAGGATGAAGTCGCCAACCAGCAGCGTCGGGATCATCGATCCGGAGGGGATCTTGAACGGCTCGACGACAAAGGAGCGCAAGCCGAACACGATCAGAATCACCGGGAAGAAGCTCGCGCCATATTCCACCCACCAAGGGTTCGGCGCGCCTGCCGCGCGCAGCTTGCGCGCATGGAAGCGATCCAGGAACCAGAGCGCACCGGTGGCGACAAGCAGCAGGAAGAGGATGAGTGCAAAATTCATGCGCTATCCGTCACTTGCCTTCGTCAGTGCGCAGCACGGCGAGGAAGGCTTCTTGCGGGATCTCGACGTTGCCAACCTGCTTCATGCGCTTCTTGCCTTCCTTCTGCTTCTCGAGCAGCTTCTTCTTGCGGCTGATGTCGCCGCCGTAGCACTTGGCGAGCACGTTCTTGCGCAAGGCCTTGATCGTCTCGCGGGCGATGATGTGGGCGCCGATCGCAGCCTGTACCGGCACGTCGAACATCTGGCGCGGAATCAGGCCACGCAGCTTGCTCGCCAGCTCGCGGCCGCGGTACTGCGCGCTGGCACGGTGCACGATCACCGACAGCGCATCGACCTTCTCGCCGCCGACCATCAGGTCGAGCTTGACCAGATCGGCCGTGCGGTATTCCTTGAAGTCGTAGTCCAGTGACGCGTAGCCGCGCGACACCGACTTGAGCTTGTCGAAGAAGTCCATCACCACTTCGTTCATCGGCAGTTCGTAGATCAGCTGCACCTGGCGACCGTGGTAACGCATGTCGACCTGGTTGCCACGCTTCTGGTTGCACAGCGTGATCACCGGGCCGACGTAGTCCTGCGGCAGGAAGATGGTGGCGGTGATGATGGGCTCACGGATCTCCTGGTACTTGCCGGGTTCGGGCAGCTTGGCCGGGTTCTCGATGCGGATGATGCTGCCGTCGTTGAGCACGACCTCGTACACCACCGTAGGCGCGGTGGTGATCAGGTCCATGTCGAATTCGCGCTCCAGGCGCTCCTGCACGATGTCCATGTGCAGCAGGCCGAGGAAGCCGCAGCGGAAACCAAAGCCCAATGCCTGCGAAACCTCGGGTTCGAACTGCAACGAAGCATCGTTCAGGCGCAGCTTCTCGAGCGAGTCGCGCAGCTGGTCGTACTCGGAGGACTCCACCGGATACAGGCCGGCGAACACCTGCGGCTTGATCTCCTTGAAGCCGGGCAGCGGCTCGCTCGCGGGCTTGTTGGCGAGCGTGATGGTGTCGCCGACCTTGGCCGCCTCGATCTCCTTGATGCCGGCGATCACGAAGCCGACCTCGCCCGCGCGCAGTGCATCCCGGCTCACCGAGCGCGGCGTGAACACGCCCACCTGGTCGCAGGGGTACTGTGCGCCGTTGGACATCAGCAGGATGCGGTCCTTAGGCTTCAGCTCGCCGTCGACCACGCGCACCAGCATCACCACGCCGACATAGTTGTCGAACCAGGAGTCGATGATCAGCGCCTTGAGCGGGCCATCAGCCTTGCCCTTGGGGGAAGGGATGCGGGCGACGATTGCCTCGAGCACGTCCTCCACGCCCAGGCCGGTCTTGGCCGAGCACAGGATAGCCTCCGAAGCATCGACGCCGATCACGTCCTCGATCTCCTGACGGGCGTTGTCCGGGTCAGCCGCCGGCAGGTCGATCTTGTTGAGCACCGGCACCACCTCGACATCGAGATCGAGCGCGGTGTAGCAGTTCGCCACCGTCTGCGCCTCCACCCCTTGCGAGGCATCCACGACCAACAGCGCGCCTTCGCAGGCGGCCAGCGAACGACTGACCTCGTAGGAAAAATCCACATGGCCCGGGGTATCGATCAGGTTCAGGTTGTATACCTGCCCGTCCTTGGCCTTGTAGTGCAGGGCTGCTGTCTGCGCCTTGATGGTGATGCCGCGCTCGCGCTCGATATCCATCGAGTCGAGCACCTGGGCTTCCATCTCGCGCTCGGACAAGCCGCCGCAGAAGTGGATGAGTCGATCGGCCAGGGTCGATTTGCCGTGGTCGATATGAGCGATGATGGAGAAGTTGCGGATGTGGTTCATGCGAAACGAAAAGGGTGCCTTGCAGCACCCGTTTTCGGAATGGTTGGCCTTGTCAAGCCCGTGATTCTAGCGGAAAACGGCTGCAATAAGCGCGCACCGCAGGCTCATCGAGGTGGTAGTGGCAGAGTTCGTGCTCGCCGTGAAGCAATACAGGGACAAGTTCATCCCAGCGCGCCTCGAGGATCGCATCCTGGTCCACGTCGACCACCTCGATCCGCCAGCCATGCTCAGCCGCGATGGGCTCGAGCGCAGCGACAAGGTCGTGACAGAGGTGGCACCACTCCCGACTCAGCACGGTAAATACCCTGCTCCCGGCTATCCCCGTCATTTCTCCGCTCTCAAGCTCACGTAGGAAACAAAGTCGGCTCGCCGGATGAGCACACTCACCTGCTGACCGGGGCGCAGCTCACCCAACACATGATTGTACGCATCCAGGGTGTCGAGCCTTACATGACGGCCGGCAACCACCATTGCAAGTGCAACGTCGCCAGGAACGATCTCGGCCCGCGCTGCGGCACCCTGTACGCGCTGCACCAATAACCCCTGGTCGACCTTGCCCTCGCGGCGCTGCGCAGGTGTCGGCACCACCAGATCCAGGCCGAGTGCATTGGCTGGCCCACCGGGATCGACGCCGAGCTCCTCGGCCTCTTCCGCCTCAGGATCCTCCCACTCGCCAACCGTAAGCTTCAACGAGCGTGCCGCGCCAGCGCGATGGATGTCGACGTCGACCTCCTGCCCCGGACGTGCCGCTGCCACGATACGCGGGAGATCGGCCGAGCTTTCCACCGGGCGGCCATTGAAGCGGACAATGATGTCGCCCTGCTCGACACCGCCGCGCGCGGCAGGCCCTTCGGGCTCGACGGCACTTACCAATGCCCCTGCGGCACGCATCAGCCCAAAGCTGTCGGCAAGTGCGCGCGTGACCTCCTGGATCGACACCCCGATGCGACCGCGTTGCACCCTGCCCGAGGCGCGCAGTTGCTGCTGGATATCCATCGCCAGATCGATCGGGATCGCAAACGACAAGCCCATGAACCCACCCGTACGGCTGTAGATCTGCGAGTTGATACCGACGACCTCACCCCGCAGATTGAACAATGGACCGCCCGAGTTGCCAGGATTGATCGCGACGTCGGTCTGGATGAAGGGCACGAAGTTCTCATCCGGTAGGCTACGCCCCTTTGCACTCACGATGCCTGCGGTAACCGACTGTTCGAAGCCGAAGGGCGAACCGATCGCGAGCACCCACTCGCCAACCTTCAGCGCATCGGGATTCCCGAACACGACGTGAGGCAGATCGCTTGCGTCGATGCGGATCAATGCGACGTCACTGCGTGCATCGGCGCCGATGACCTCGGCGCTGTACTCACGCTTGTCAGCGAGGCGAACGAGAATCTCCTCGGCCTCCTCGATCACATGTGCGTTGGTCAGGATGTAGCCATCGGCACTGATGATGAACCCTGAACCGAGCGACTGGTTGTCAGGGTCACCACCCGGCGCCTCCGGGGTGCGCGGAATGAACTTGCGGAAAAAGTCGAACATCGGGTCCGACTCGTTGAGCTCGGGAATCTGAAACGGCAAGCGGCTGGCCGCCTTGCGCGCCTGCCTGGTGCTGACATTGACCACAGCCGCACCCTGCTTCTCCACCAGACGGGTGAAGTCCGGCAAGGCGGCACTGGCCGCCCACGTCGGCGCACCGAAAGCAGTGAGGCACGCGAACAGAACCAGCAAGCGCAGGAGCGCCCCCACGCCGGGCACAGCGGGCATCCGCGCCATCACCGCTGTGGGCCGCCCTGCACACACGCAGAGGCCGGCGCCAGGTCCATGCGCAGACCCAGGCGCCAGTTCCTGCTGCGCGCGAGCACCCTGTTCGTCGCCCACGCCAGCAGCAAGCCGGCAAGCCCCCCCGCGAGCGCATACGTATCGCCCGAACGCCCATCAGCGAATAGGCCACCAAGACCTGCGCCCGAAACCAGCAGCACGGTCGCCAGGCCATAACTGGCAAGCGCCGCGCGCAGCGCCGCGCCGTCGGGGATACTGATCACGACGTCGTCGCCCGGACCGATGCCGGGAACCAGCGGCAGCGCAAACTCATCCTTGCCGGCACCGAGCGCCTGCGTGATCTGCATTGACCGGCAGCCACCAGGTTCGTCGCAACGCCCGCAACCACCTGCCTTGTCGCTCAGCTTGACCCAAGCCTTGCCACGCTCGACCCTCAGCACCCGCGCCCGAGCCTGCATCACCGCGACACCGGACGAATGTGGTCGCCCACATGGCGCACCGCGCGCTCGGGCGCCTCGCCCAGCGCCGTTACCAGATGGCCATCCTGGGCGCGTTTGTAGATGTTGATGGCCCCGGTCGACACCGGCCCCAAACCGATCTCGGACCCATCGCCAACCGGTTCGATGAAGACCGAAATGGCCGCCAGTCCGTCACTGAACACCATGTGCACCGCCTGCCCGCGGTCACGCCCCAAGGGCCGTTTCATGACCGAAGTGAGCAAATAACCCGGCAGCGGCTCGGTCAGTACCCACCCGGCTTCTGTCTTGGGCATGTCGTCGCCGCGCGCGTTGACAACCTTCCAGTCGCCATCGGGCGTGAAGCGGGATTCGAGCAAGGCCGCATCGACATCGCCGCCAATGCGGATGTCGCTGAAACTGAACTGCTCTATGAGCAAGCCATGCTCGTCCACCATGCGCGATTTGAGCAACAGCCCGCTCTGCACTTCGGCCCACAGCGTGTGGCCGTAGCGGAGGTCGTCACGCGGATCGAGCACGATGGCCTGAGCCTCGTAGCCCGCGACCCTGCTCAACTCACCCTTGCGGATCCGGTAGTACTCCGCGAGGTCGGTCAGACTTGCCGGCAGACGGGCTGGAAAGGCGCGCCTGCCGCTGGCCTGGTCGATGATGACCGTGCGCTCATCGGGAAGAACGCAGTGCACTTCATTGCCGCGGCGGATGATCTCCCGCGGACTGCCATCGAGCACCTCTAGCCGCTCGAGGGCACCTGCCGCATCGACACGGTGAGCAACGCGAGATGTCTCGACATGCCCACCCGACTGATAAACGAAGGTTCCAACGTAATTGAGGCGCTGCCCTGCGGACTGGATCCTGCCGAGCCAGGACAACGGGTCCGAGGGGCCTTCGGCGTGAGCAGGCGTTTGCAGCAGCAAGGCGCAGGCGGTCAGTACGGCTGCGCTGAACCTCATCGGCCCGTTCCCTGGCGCTGATCGGAAACAGTCCTCACGTACTGCACGCCAGCGGGCAGCGGACCGACGCCGCTCAGGCCCTGATGCGCAAACACATATTCGCGATGCGGGTCCAGGCCCACCGGCTGGACCGACGCACGCACGGCCGGCGCAGCCACCACCTGAACCTTGGCAGCCTCGCTCGCCAGCTTCGCAGGTGCGCGATCGTCCTGGGAGTAGAGCGTTGCAGCCACGAGCCCCACCGCGGCCACACCCATCACCGACGCAGCGATCGGCAACAAGGACTGCCAGACCGACCGCCTGACGCTGTCGCCGGCAGCAGGCCGGGGAGCAAGAACGGTCGGCTCGTCGTCGAGCCGGGCCATCACGCGATCGACGAAATCACTCGAGCCGAAGCGATCGCCGCGGATCGCATCGCCGATCAAACAATATGCATCCCACTGCCGCTGCAGTCCCGAATCGACCCCCATGCGCTCGATGACCGAACGCGTGGCCTGCTCGTCGAGATCTCCATCAAGCAACGCCGATACCTTGTCCTTCATGTCTGCCACCTACCAACGTTTGTCCGGCGCCGTGTCGAGCAACGGCCGCAGACGCTCTGCAATCGCTTCACGCGCGCGGAAGATCCGCGAGCGCACCGTGCCTATGGGGCACTCCATGATGCTGGCGATCTCTTCGTAGCTCAGACCCTCGAACTCCCGCAGCATGATCGCCGTCCTCAACTCCTCGGGCAGATCGCCCATTGCCCCCTCGACGGCCTCACCGATCTGGCGTGTCATCAACAAACGCTCGGGCGTGTTGATGTCCCGCAACTGGTCTCCATCCTCGAAGGTCTCGGCCTCTTCCGAGTCGAAACTCGTCGATGTCGGCGCTCTTCTGCCCTGAGATACCAGGTAGTTCTTCGCCGTATTGACTCCGATCCGGTAAAGCCATGTGTAAAAGGCACTGTCTCCGCGGAAAGAACCCAACGCCCGGTAGGCCTTGATGAAGGTCTCCTGCGCAACGTCCTCGACTTCGGCGGGATCGCGGATCAGACGCGACAACAAACGATTCAACTTGCGCTGGTACTTGGATACCAGCAAGCCGAATGCCTGCTTGTCGCCGCGCTGTACGCGCTCAACGAGTTGCTGATCGAGCTCACGATCGCTCATGTAATAAGTTCTTCCGGATATTCAGAATATGAAGCGTCCGGATTATAAGCGACCGAGTGGGCAATCAGCAGCAATCGAAGACATGGTTCAAGACAGGCGGCCGTTAAAATAGTTCAGCCCCCGACAGGGTCATTCGATCAGGACTTACCGGCCCCCTGCCCGTACGCTCCACCGGGCCTGGCCACGCGGCACGGCGCCGCGACATGCTATATTTCGCCCCTTCCCACGAGCCAGAGCGACATCTTGCTGAAACAGTACGACGTACTCATCCTTGGCAGCGGCACCGCCGGGCAGTCGATGGCACTGCGCCTCGCCGACAGCATGCGCGTCGCCCTCGTGACCAAGCGCGAGCTTTCGGACAGCGCGAGCAACTGGGCGCAGGGCGGCATTGCCGCCGTACTCGATACTGCAGACAGCGTCGAAGCGCATGTGCGCGACACCTTCGTCGCCGGCGCCGAGCTGTGCAATCCGCGCTCCACACGACTGGTCGTCGAAAACGGCAAGCGTGCGATCGACTGGCTCATCGACCGCGGCGTACCCTTCACGCGCGAGGCGGACTCCAGGCTCGGCTACCATCTCACACGCGAAGGCGGACACTCCCACCGGCGCATCATCCATGCCGCCGACGCCACTGGCGCCGCGGTGCAATCGACGCTCGGCGCGCAGGTGAGCGCGCATCCGAACATCGACGTCTTCGAGCATCACATCGCGGTCGATCTCGTGATCGGCGACAAGGTGGGCCAGCCCGGGGCAGGCTGCCTCGGCGCCTACGTGCTGGATATCGATGCCGATCGCGTGGTGACGTTTGCGGCGCGCAACACAGTGCTGGCCACGGGCGGCACCGGCAAGGTCTATCTGTACACGACGAACCCGGACGTCGCCACCGGTGACGGCGTAGCCATGGCGTGGCGAGCAGGCTGCCGAGTCGGGAACATGGAGTTCATCCAGTTCCATCCGACCTGCCTCTACCACCCTCATGCAAAATCTTTCCTGATATCGGAAGCCGTACGCGGAGAGGGCGGACTTCTGAAGCTACCCGACGGCACGCGCTTCATGCCTGACCACGACCCTCGCGAAGAGCTTGCGCCGCGCGATGTGGTTGCGCGGGCGATCGACTTCGAAATGAAGAAGCGCGGCCTGGACTGCGTCTACCTCGACATCAGCCACAAGCCGGCAGAGTGGCTTCGCGGTCACTTTCCGAACATTTACCGGCGCTGCCTCGAGCTTGGGATAGACATCACCCGCGAACCGATTCCGGTCGTACCGGCTGCACACTATTCCTGCGGCGGCATCGTTACCGACCTCGCTGCACGGACCGACGTACCGGGGTTGTACGCCGTTGGCGAGTCGGCGTTCACCGGGCTTCATGGCGCCAACCGCCTCGCCAGCAACTCGCTGCTGGAGTGCCTGGTATTTGGCGAAGCGGCCGCCGAGGACATCTTGTCCAAGCCGCGCACGCAACCGCCCGTACTGCCCGACTGGGACGAGAGCCGGGTCACCGACGCCGACGAGGAAGTGGTCATCACCCACAACTGGGCTGAACTCAGGCGCGCGATGTGGGACTACGTCGGCATTGTGCGCACCACCAAGCGCCTCCTCCGCGCCCAGCACCGGATTCGCCTGCTGGCCAGCGAGATCCACGAGTTCTACAGCCATTTCCGCGTGAGCAACGACCTGATCGAACTGCGCAACCTCGTGGTCACTGCCGACCTCATCGTGCGCTGCGCCCTCAAGCGCAAGGAAAGTCGCGGACTTCATTACTCCAACGACTTCCCTGAGACGCTCGCCCGCCCGCGGGACACCATCCTTCGCCCGCCAAAGGCCAGGCGCTCTGCACAAGGCTGACACTGCCCGGCACACCCTGTGCCGGGTCAGGCGGCACGCCCATCGGGAGCATCGGCACGCACGGCCTCATGACGCAGCCAGATGCGCAGCCCGCGCCATTGTTGCGCATCGAGATTTGCCGCCACGATCATGAAGCGCCGCGAGCGACCTGGACGCAGACGCCCCTCGAACTCCAGGCACGACTGAAACCACACGGCCCATTCGAACACCACGATCGAATGCGGCGCCACCCTTCCCCGCAATGGCGGAGCGGCTGGCTGCAGAAGTGAAATCTCACCCGCCTCGTTCAGTGCCAGGTGCAACCTCCTTTTGCGCCACTCCTGGACCAACGCCCTGATCAGCGAGGCGAACAGCACGCAGCCAGCGCCACCGGCGATGACCGCCTGCATCACACCCTGCCCGCCGAGCAGTGCCTCGAGTCCAAACGCAGGGACATGAAAAAGCGCCAGTGCAGCCGCAACATGCGCGACCGACACTGACGCCATCACCCCCGGGGAGGGGCGCAATGCAATGATCAGCGGCTCATGCATGGGAGGCCATGCATATCGCCATCAAATCCGGCGGAAAACCAGGGTGCCGTTTGTACCGCCAAAGCCGAAGTTGTTCTTGAGGGCGACATCGATCTTCATCGGCCGCGCCACATTGGCGCAGTAGTCGAGATCGCACTCCGGATCCTGCTCGAAGATATTGATGGTGGGCGGCGAGACCTGATGATGCACGGCAAGCACCGTCAAAACCGACTCCAGACCACCGGCCCCACCGAGCAGATGCCCGGTCATCGACTTGGTGGAGTTCACGACGAGCTTGCGCGCCGCATCGACACCAAAGGCAAGCTTGATCGCCTCGGTCTCGTTCTTGTCACCGAGCGGCGTCGAGGTGCCGTGTGCGTTGAGATAGTGCACCTCGTCGGCATTGACGCCGGCGTTCCTCATCGCATTGACCATACTGCGCCGCGGCCCATCGGTATCGGGCGCCGTCATGTGGTAGGCGTCACCGCTCATGCCGAAGCCCGCAAGCTCGGCATAGATCTTCGCACCGCGCTTGACCGCGTGCTCGTACTCTTCGATGACCAGGACGCCCGCCCCCTCGCCAAGCACGAAGCCATCACGATCCTTGTCCCAGGGGCGGCTGGCCGTGGCGGGATCGTCATTGCGGGTCGACAATGCCTTTGCCGAACCGAAGCCACCGATCGCGAGATGCGTGACAGTCGATTCGGCGCCGCCGCATACCATCACGTCGGCGTCACCGTACTCGATCATGCGCGCACTCATGCCGATGGCGTGCAGGCCGGTCGTACACGCAGTCACGACGGACAGGTTGGGCCCCTTCATGCCATGCATGATCGAGAGGTTGCCCGAGATCATGTTGATGATGGTGCCCGGAATGAAGAAGGGCGAGATCTTGCGCGGACCACCGTTGAGGTAGTCGTTATGCGTGTCTTCAATCATCGGCAGGCCACCAATGCCCGATCCGATGTTCACGCCAATCCGGTCGGCATTGGTCTCATTGACCTCGATGCCGGAATCGCGGATTGCCTGGATGCCCGCCGCCATGCCGTAGTGGATGAAGACATCCATGCGGCGCGCCTCTTTGGGCGACAGGTAGGCCGAAACGTCGAAGCCCTTCACCTCGCCTGCGATGCGTGCTGCGAATCCGCTGGCATCAAAGCGCGTGATGGGGCCGATACCACTCTTGCCGGCAAGAATATTTGCCCAGGCTTCCTGGACGGTATTTCCGACCGGCGAAATGACGCCCAGACCGGTGACGACGACTCTGCGACGCGACACAGGCAACTCCGATATGAAACGATGAAAAGGGTAAAACTGACCTGCCCGGGGCCACGCGCAAACGCGGCAACCGGACAGGCTACGCCTTGAAAGCGCTGATGCTGCTTACTTCTTGAGGTGGGCGTTGACGTAGTCGATCGCCTGCTGGACGGTGGTGATCTTCTCGGCCTCTTCGTCCGGAATCTCGCACTCGAACTCTTCTTCCAGCGCCATGACGAGTTCCACGGTGTCCAGCGAATCCGCGCCCAGATCATCGACGAACGAAGATTCGGTCTTGATCTCCGATTCGTTCACGCCAAGTTGCTCAGCGACGATCTTCTTGACGCGCTGTTCGATGTTCTCCATGAACCAACTCCTTCCTGAGGGTGACAGGTGTATTGAAAAAAAGCCGGCGTATTCTACCAAAACGCCGGGGAACCGCTATCCCGATCCGTTATCAGGACATGTACATACCACCATTGACGTGCAGCGTGGTTCCGGTCACATAGGCGGCGGCAGGAGAGGCCAGGAAGGCGACCGCAGCGGCGATCTCCTCGGGACGACCCAGACGGCCAAGAGCAATGTTGCCTAGCAGCGCATCGCGTGCCGCCTCGGGCAGCGCACGCGTCATGTCGGTGTCGATGAAGCCAGGCGCCACGCAATTGACCGTGATGTTGCGGCTGCCCAACTCGCGCGCCAGTGCGCGCGTCATGCCGGCCACACCGGCCTTGGCCGCTGCGTAGTTGGCCTGTCCGGGATTGCCGGCACTCGCCACCACCGAAGTGATGTTGATGATGCGACCATTGCGCGCCTTCATCATGCCGCGCATGACGAGCTTGCTCATGCGAAACACAGCGCGCAGATTGGTGTCGATAACCGCATCCCACTCCTCATCCTTCATGCGCATCGCAAGGTTGTCGCGAGTGATGCCAGCATTGTTGACCAGGATGGTAACCGCACCGAACTGCTTCTCGATGTCGCCGATCAGCGCCTCACAGGCGTTGGCATCGGTCACATTCAGCGCCAGCCCTGTCCCCTTGGCGCCCAACTCGGCAAGCGCAGCCGCAATGTCGGCAGCGCCGGAGGCGGAGGTTGCCGTGCCCACAACGATGGCACCAAGCCGAGCCAACTCGAGCGCTACCGCGCGGCCGATGCCGCGGGAGGCGCCAGTAACGAGTGCGACCTGCCCTTCAAGCGAAAAGCTCATGCGTTACCTCACTGCGGCGATGGATTGTTCGAGGCTGGCCGCATCGTGTGCCGAGCCTCCTTCGACTTCCTTGGCGATGCGCTTGGTCATGCCTGCCAGCACCTTGCCCGGACCGCATTCGATCACATGGCTCATTCCACGGCGTGCCATCTCCTGCACCAGTTCGATCCAGCGCACCGGAGAATAGGCCTGGCGAACGAGTGCATCGCGAATCTTCTCAGGCTCATCATAGACGGCCACGTCAACGTTGTTGATGACACCGATCGTGGGTGTGGAGACAGCAACCGTTGCCAGGCGCTCGGCAAGACGCTCCGCAGCCGGGCGCATCAGCGCACAATGAAACGGCGCCGACACCGGAAGCAGCACGGCGCGCTTGGCACCCTTTGCCTTGGCGATCTCGCTTGCACGCTCGACAGCCGCCTTCGCACCCGCGATGACGATCTGCCCAGGCGCATTGAGATTCGCAGCTTCGACCACCTGGCCCTGGGCCGCCTCGGCGCAGGCTTCTCGCACCGCTTCAGCCTCGAGCCCCATCACCGCCGCCATTGCACCTTCGCCGGCCGGCACCGCCTCCTGCATCGCCTGGGCGCGGAAGCGCACCAGCGGAACGGCGTCGGCAAAGGCCAGCGCACCGGCAGCAACCAGCGCGGAATACTCACCCAGGCTGTGTCCGGCGACCAGGGCGGGCGCAGGCCCACCTGCCGCAATCCATGCGCGGTAAGTCGCCACCCCTGCGGTAAGCATCAGGGGCTGGGTATTCACCGTCAGCGACAGGCGCTCGGCCGGCCCGTCGCAGACCATGGCCCACAAGTCCTCGCCCAGGGCATCGGAAGCCTCGGCAAACGTGTCACGAACGACGGCCGACTCGCCGTAGGCGGCCATCATGCCGACCGACTGCGAACCCTGGCCGGGAAAAACCAGCGCAAATGCCATGCTGTTCTCCACCAATCAGAAAAAAGTGAAAGCAGGAAGCGATTCAGAAATCGACCAGGGCTGCGCCCCAGGTGAAACCACCACCGACCCCCTCGAGGATGAGTCGATGCCCGGGGCGGATCTGCCCCGAGCGCACAGCCTCATCGAGCGCGAGCGGAATGGAGGCGGCCGATGTATTGCCATGGTGATCGAGCGTGGTCACCACCTTGTCCATCGGCAGGCCGAGGCGTTTGGCCGTAGCCTGGATGATGCGGATATTGGCTTGATGCGGGATCAACCAATCGACGCTCTGTGCGGACTCCCCGGCGCGCTCGAGCACCTCGTGCGCGACATCGCCAAGCACCTTCACGGCAAACTTGAACACGGCCTGCCCGTCCATGCGCAGAAAAGGATCGCCGATCACTTGACCGGAGGCCACACCACCGGGCACACAGAGAATGGGATGATGACTGCCGTCGGCATGCAGGGCAGACATGCGAATGCCGGGGCTCGTCGACGCTTCGAGCACGACCGCACCGGCGCCATCACCGAACAACACACAGGTTGACCGATCGGACCAGTCAAGAATGCGGGAGAAGACCTCGGCACCGATGACTAGCGCACGCGTATGACTACCGGAACGAATGAACTTCTCGGCCACGCTCAACGCGTACACGAAACCGCTGCACACCGCCTGCACGTCAAACGCAGCGCCGCCGTTGCGGATACCGAGCTTGGACTGCACCAGAGCGGCGGTACTCGGGAAGATGAAATCAGGCGTGGATGTGGCGACGATGATCAGGTCAATGTCGTCGGCTTCGCAGCCCGCAGCATCGAGTGCTCGCTCGGCGGCGAGCTTGGCGAGATCGCTTGCCCCCACGTCGGCGGCGGCGAGGTGTCGGCTATGGATGCCCGAGCGACTCACGATCCAGTCATTGGAGGTATCGATTCCACGCGCGACCAGATCGTCATTGGTGACCGGATCGCCCGGCAAGTAACTGCCCGTTCCCGCGATGCGTGCGTAAATCATGCGTTTACCTCGTTCATGCTCGCCATGCGCTCCGTGATGCGCTCGATCAGCCGGTTCGATGCCGCCTCGGCAGCTCGCCCCAACGCATTCTCGAAGGCAACCGCATCGGCCGAGCCATGGCTCTTCAGGACGACACCGCGCAACCCAAGCAAGGGCGCACCGTTGTAGAGACGGTGATCGACACGCTGCTTGAAGCGCTTCAGGACGGGAAGCGCCACAACTGCCATCAGCTTGGTCAGCAGCGAGCGCTTGAACTCCTGCTTCAGGAAAGCGCCGATCATCTGCGCGAGGCCTTCAGAGGTCTTGAGCGCGACATTTCCAACAAAGCCATCGCACACGACGACGTCCACCGTACCTTCGTAGATATCGTTGCCTTCGACATTGCCCTGGAAATTCAAGCCGCTGTTGCGCAGCAGTTCGCCTGCCTCCTTGACGACGTCGTTGCCCTTGATCACCTCTTCGCCAATGTTGAGCAAGCCCACGGTCGGGCGCTCCTTGTGCTCGATCGCTGCTACGAGCATCGCCCCCATGACGCCAAACTGAAGCAGATGCTCCGCCGTGCAGTCAACATTGGCGCCGAGGTCGAGCACATACGTGTGACCATGCATTGACGGCAGGACGGTCGCGATCGCAGGCCGATCGATACCCGGCAAAGTCTTGAGGACGAAGCGCGAGATCGCCATCAGCGCACCGGTATTGCCGGCGGAAACCGCGGCGTTCGCTTCACCCGCCTTGACGAGATCCATGACAACGCGCATCGAAGAATCCTTCTTCGTGCGCATCGCGATCGCCGGCGGATCGTCCATCGCCACCACCTCGGTGGCATGTCGTACCCTGATTCGTTCGCCGAACTCGCTTGCAGTGCTGACGAGCAAGGGCCGGATCGCCTCCTCGAGCCCCACCAGGATGACCTTCGCGTCCCGGTGGCGGCGCAGGAAGGCAAGTGCGGCAGGCACGGTCACGACCGGACCATGATCGCCACCCATGCAGTCGATCGCAATGGTGACACCCATCGGCATCTCGCGTGCTATTTATTGTTTGAAGACTGGAGTCGGAAAAAAGGCGGCGCAGGCGCCAAGCGCCATGCGCCGCCCTCGATACCTGGGGCTTGAACTTACTCGCCCTTGACCTTGACGACCTTCTTGCCGCGGTAGAAACCGTTGGGGCTGATGTGGTGACGCAGATGGACTTCACCCGAGGTCGGCTCGACGGCGAGCGCCGGGCCGGTGAGGAAATCGTGTGCGCGATGCATGCCACGCTTGGAGGGGGACTTCTTGTTCTGTTGAACGGCCATGAGTAATGCTCCTAAAGCTAAATATCGCGCCTATTTCGCGCTGGGACTGCCTCGCAGCGACGCCAGCGCAGCGAAAGGCGATTCTTTGTTCGAGCCAGCCATGTTTCGGGGCGACTCGCAGTTTTCATGCCGTGGCGCAATCGGCAAGGCCAGCAGGATCTCATCCTCTACCAATGCCAGGACATCGAGCTCTGCAGCGACCTCGATCGCATCCACTTCGTCGTCTTCCAGCTCCCCCTCGGGAATCGCCTGCCCCGGCCGTACGGGCTGAAGGACATTATCGACCTTCAAGCCCCACGACAGCCCACCGAGGCAACGCTGGCAGCTGAGGGAAAGCTCCCCCTCGACGACCAACCGCAGCCTGGGCTCGAGCCCCACGGCCCCTTGAGCCATGGAGCCCTCCAGCCGCCATGCGAGCGCGCCCTCGAGCGACGCAAGCACGTCCGACAGGCGCAACAGGTCCGCGACAGCGACCTCGCCCACCAAGGAGCGGCCGTCTGCAGCAAACCTGAAGGGATCCGGAATCGTCCGGGAAGGGATGCCTTGTTGCGACATAAGCCGTGCATGATATTATTTTTTCGACGCTTCTGTAAAGACCACCATGACGCTCGTCCTCGCCTCCACATCGGCCTATCGCCGCACGCTCCTCGAACGCCTTCACATTCCGTTCGAGACCGACCGCCCGGAAACGGACGAGACGCCACTCGAGGGCGAAGCGCCGCCCGCCACTGCAGAGCGTCTTGCAGCTGCAAAGGCGCGTGCCGTGGCCGCGCGCTGGCCGGACGCACTCGTCATCGGCAGCGATCAAGTCGCATACATGGGCGACGAGGTGTTCGGCAAACCGGGCACGGAGGCGCGCGCAATCGCACAACTTCAGCGCATGCGCGGTCGCATCGTCACCTTTCACACCGCGCTCGCGCTCCTCAATACGCGCACCGGTACGCTGCAGGTCGAAGGCGTCCCGACCCAAGTCCGCTTTCGCGATTTGAGCGACGCTGAAATCGAGCGCTATGTCGCCAGGGAGCGCCCACTGGACTGCGCCGGCAGCGCCAAATCCGAGGGACTGGGCATCACCCTGGTCGATGCCATGCCGGGCGACGATCCCACCGCACTGATTGGGCTGCCGCTCATCGCACTGTCCCGCATGCTCCGTGCCGAAGGCCTCCAACTGCCGTGAATGCCCCCACCCCAGACACCCGGCACGGCACCCTTTACCTGGTCCCGGTCAGCCTTGGCGAAGCAACCCCATGGACCGACTTCCTGCCCCAACAGGCGCAGCGGATCACCGCCGGGCTACGTCACTTCGTCGTCGAAACGGCTCGCACCGCACGAGCACACCTGAAGCAGCTCGACTACCCGCACCCGCTACGGGACACCGACGTTCGCGAACTGCCGACCGAGCCGCAGACCACCAACGCAACCCTAGATGCGCTGCTCGCCCCCGCACTCGCCGGCAACGATGTCGGCCTGATGTCCGACGCCGGCTGTCCGGCAGTCGCCGACCCCGGAGCCCGATTGGTCGCGCGCGCGCATGCACTTGGCATTCAGGTAGTGCCATTGATTGGCCCCTCATCGATCCTGCTCGGACTCATGGGCTCGGGACTCAATGGACAGAGTTTCTGCTTCCATGGCTACCTGCCGGTCGGCGAGCAGGAGCGCGACAGCGCGCTACGCACCCTCGAAGACGAATCCCGCCGCTGCGGGCGCACGCAGATCTTCATCGAAACCCCCTACCGCAACGAGCGCATCTTTGATGCTCTGCTCAAGCTGCTCAAGCCAGACACCCGCCTGTGCATCGGCTGCGACCTCGGCACGCCAGAAGCCTGGCTGCTCACCCACAGCATCCGGGACTGGCGCAAGGCCGCGCGCCCGGCAATCGCCCGCCGGCCTGCGATCTACCTTCTACTCGGCTGAATGACGGGGCGCCAGCCTCACGCCTCAAGCCTCAAGTCTCACGAAGCAACCAATCGACCAACTCGCGGGGGGAATCAAGGCACGACAGCGGCGTCTCGGCCTGCAGTGCCGCGCGCGGATGCGCACCGAAACTCACGGCGAGCGCCGCCGTGCCAGCATTCCTCGCCATCTGCAGATCATGCGTGGTATCGCCCACCATCAGGGTCCGCTCGGGCAGTACACCGAGCTCACTCATGATCTCCTCGAGCATGGCAGGATGCGGCTTGGAGAAACACTCGTCCGCACAGCGGGTGCTATGGAAATACGCCCCCAGCCCGGTCCGCCCAAGGACGCGATCCAGACCCAAGCGGCTCTTGCCGGTCGCCACTCCGAGCAGGTGTCCGCGCTCAGAAAGCGCCCCCAGAACGTCGCCAACCCCGTCGAAAAGCACCAGTTCATGGTCCCGCGACAGGTAATGGTGACGGTAACGCTCGACCATGCGCGCATAGTCTTCCGGCGCCAACTCCGGCACCGCATGCTGTAGCGCATCGACCAACCCGAGCCCGATCACGTAGCGCGCCCGATCCTCCGCCGGCTCAGGCAGACCGAGGTCACGCGCAGCGGCCTGCATTGCGCGCACGATCGCCCCGGCAGAGTCCATCAGGGTTCCGTCCCAGTCAAAGACAATGAGATCGAAGCGCTCAGCCATACTCCCTCTCCTGAATGTCGAGATACGTCAGAAACGCCTGTAGCTCTGCAGGCAGCGCCGCCTCGAAGGACAGCACCTCGCCCGTAAGCGGATGCGCGAAGCTCAGCATTGCCGCATGCAGGAACATGCGCTTCAACCCTTCGGCCTCGAGACGCTTGTTGAGAGCGAAATCGCCGTATTTGTCGTCTCCACACAGCGGGAAACCAAGATGAGCAAGATGAACGCGGATCTGATGCGTCCGCCCGGTCTTGAGCTCGACCTCGAGCAGACTGTAATCACGCCAGCGTCGCACCAGACGCATGACGCTGTGCGCCGGCTTGCCGTCCTCGCTGACGCGCACCCTGCGCTCACCCTCGGCGGTGAGGTACTTGTGCAATGGAGCCTTCACATGTTGCAACGCGTTAGCCCAGCGCCCGGGCACCAGCGTCAGGTAACGCTTCTCCACCCTACCCTCGCGCATCATGTCGTGCAGTGCGGTAAGTGCAGAGCGCTTCTTCGCAACGATGAGCAGCCCCGAGGTCTCGCGATCCAGCCTGTGCGCCAGTTCGAGCATGCGCAACTCCGGACGCTGCACGCGTAGCTGCTCGATCACGCCGTAGCTCACCCCGCTGCCGCCATGTACCGCCTTGCCCGACGGCTTGTCGATCACCAGCAGCGCATCGTCCTCGTAGACGACCGGAAGCGGCTTGCCGGCAGGCGCCGGTGCGCTGCGCTCGGCCTGAGCGATGCGCAGCGGCGGAATGCGCACCTCGTCACCCTCGGCCAGGCGGTAGGTCTGCTGCACCCGGCGGCCATTGACCCTGACCTCACCGCTGCGCAGGATCCGATAGACGTGGCTCTTTGGCACGCCCTTCGCTATCCGCATCAGGTAGTTATCGATCCGCTGGCCAGCCGCCGCATCGTCGATGCGTTCGTGCCGGACTGCGATCGCTTTGCCATCAATCATCGTCATGAAATATACTTCTGCACGGTTAACCCGGTCGCTGCCACCCAAGTGCGGCGCGTCGACGTCAAAAGCAGGTCGAAACATCTGCACCGGCGATGCGCGCAGACTGCTGGCAATGAGCCCTGAAGAGCGCTCCCGGCTTGACCGTTGCAAGCCATCCAAGGCCCAAAAGGCGCCGATGGTAACGCAACAGACCCACTTCGACATACCCATCCAGCCCACGGGTTGGATTTTGACGTGCAAGACGCACACGCAGGATCAAATGATCCGCCCGCCTGGCCTCGACGGCCTGGCGGGCGGGGTCAAGAGAATATCGACCAGCCGACCCATCACAGCCCTGAACACACACCGGATGAAAGCAGCAGTCCTCAAGAATCGCTCCTGATCCCGGAAAGCGCGATGGTGCGCGCCGTTCGTCCTGCCCGTGTGAATTGCGCGGGAGAACGATCCCAATGAAACGCATGCTTTTCAATGCGACGCAGGCCGAAGAACTGCGCGTCGCGATCGTAGACGGTCAGAAACTGATCGACCTCGATATCGAATCGGCCGCAAAAGAAGAACGCAAGAGCAACATCTACAAGGCGGTGATCACCCGCATCGAGCCTAGCCTCGAGGCGGCCTTCGTAGACTATGGCGCCGAGCGCCATGGCTTCCTGCCCTTCAAGGAAATCTCGCGCGCCTACTTCCAGCCCGGCGTGGACGCGAGCAAGGCCACCATCCGTGAAGCCCTGCGCGAAGGCCAGGAACTCATCGTCCAGGTCGAAAAGGACGAGCGCGGCAACAAGGGTGCGGCGCTGACCACCTACATCTCGCTGGCCGGCCGCTATCTGGTGCTCATGCCCAACAACCCGCGCGGCGGCGGCGTGTCGCGTCGCGTCGAGGGCGACGAGCGTGCCGAACTGCGCGAGAACATGGACCAGCTGGAAGTGCCCGGCGGCATGAGCCTGATCGCCCGCACCGCAGCCATCGGCCGTAGTGCCGAAGAGCTGCAGTGGGACCTCAACTACCTGCTGCAACTGTGGCGCGCCATCGAGGGTGCGGCCCAGGGCCAGGCCGGCGCTTTCCTGATCTATCAGGAAGGCAGCCTCGTCATCCGCGCCATCCGCGACTACTTCCAGCCCGACATCGGCGAGATCCTGATCGACACCGACGACATCTACGAACAGGCCACGCAGTTCATGGCCCATGTGATGCCGGGCAATGTCGCCCGCGTGAAGCGCTACAGCGACGACGTGCCGCTGTTCTCGCGCTTCCAGATCGAACATCAGATCGAGTCGGCCTACTCTCGCCAGGTCAATCTGCCCTCGGGCGGCGCAGTGGTCATCGACCACACCGAAGCCCTGGTATCGATCGACGTCAACTCCGGCCGCGCCACCAAGGGCTCGGACATCGAGGAAACCGCCTTCCGTACCAACTGCGAGGCCGCCGACGAGATCGCCCGCCAGCTGCGCCTGCGCGACCTGGGCGGCCTCATCGTCATCGACTTCATCGACATGGAGTCGGCGAAGAACCAGCGCGAGGTCGAAAACCGCCTGCGTGACGCCCTGCGCCACGACCGCGCGCGCGTACAGACCGGCAAGATCAGCCGCTTCGGCCTGCTCGAACTGTCGCGCCAGCGCCTGCGTCCGGCACTGGCCGAGACCAGCTACATCACCTGCCCGCGCTGCAACGGCACTGGCCACATCCGCAGCACCGAATCGTCGGCACTGCACATCGTCCGCATCCTCGAAGAGGAAGCGATGAAGGAAAACACCGGCGCGGTGCACCTGCAGGTGCCCGTCGACGTGGCCACCTTCCTTCTCAACGAAAAGCGCGTGGATATCGCCCGCATCGAGATGCGCCACAAGGTGCAGCTCATCATCGTGCCGAACCGCCACCTCGAAACGCCGGCGCACGAGATCATCCGCCTGCGTCACGACCAGCTCAACGCCGAGGACATCGCCTTGGCGAGCTACCAGATGGTGCAGAAGCCCAGCGAGGACGACGAGCGCCTGCCCTCGAAGGCAAACGACCGCCCGGCACGTCCCGAAGCGGCCGTGAAGGGTATCGCTCCTGCGCAGCCGGCGCCGGTGGCACCGGTTGCCGCCGAGGCCCCCACAGCCCCGGCCGCCGTCGAGAGCAAGGGCCTCATCGCCCGCATCCTCGGCTGGTTTACCGGCAGCAAGCCGGCACCGGCCGCCGAGCCCGTGGCTGCAGCCGAAACACCTGCGAAGCGCGAGCCGCGCCCGCGCGGCGAGCGCAGCAACGGCGGTGACGGCCGTCGTAACAACGGCAGTCGCGGCCGTCGTAGCGAGCGTGACGGCGAAAGCCAGAACGGCCGCAACAGCCGCAGCGAACGCAGCGAAAGCGACAAGCCGCAGCGCAGCACGGCGCCCGCAGAGAAGTCCGAGCGTAGCGACAGTGGCCGTGGCCGCGGACGTGGGCGCGGCCAACGGACGGAGGACGCAGCCGAACGTACTGATAAGGCTGTAGAACAGCGCACGGGCGCACCCGACGACGACAAGCTGAAGCTCGCGGCTGGCCTTGCCGCTGCAGTGGTGAGCGAAGAGCGCGTACAGGTTGCCGAAGCAGCCGGCACGGTGGTCGCAGACACGCCTGCCGGCGAGGACGGCGCCCCCAGCGAGAAGCGTCGCCGCCGTGGCCGCGGTCGCGGCCGCCGCTCGGGCGAAGGCCAAGCCGCCGACCTCCAGGGCGGAGTCGAAACCAGCGAAGCCGGCGAGTCCAGCGCAGACGCTGCTCAGCTCGCTTCCGGCACCACCGACGAACCTGCAACCGCCACGCCTGCGGCCGTGGTGGAGACCGTCGAGAGCGTGGCAAGCGAGACCACCGAAGCGCAGGCCATGACGCCCGTCAGCGCTGCAGCCGAGTCGGCTGCATCCGCCGCGGATGCGACTCCGGCCGAACTCCCGGTTGCCGTTTCCGAACCGGAGACCATCGAGCCGCAGGCTCAGGATCGCTTCGCGGAAAACGCAGCAGCCCCCTTGCCTGTCAGGGTAACGATGCAGGCCGAAGCAGAGGCTGAAGTCGCAGCCGCCGAACCAGCCGCGCCGGCCACCGAGACGGCCCCTGAGGCTGCAGTTCAGGTCGAACCGCAGGCTGCAGCTCAGGCCGGCTCCGCAGCAAGGACTGAGATCGACCCTGATGTACCGACCTTGGTGGTGAGCGAGCAGGCCGAGGCTGTTGCGACCAACGAGCCGCATCGGGCGGAAGCGCCTGCGGCAGCCGTCGAGGGGCAGCCAGAGTCAGTCGCATCCGCTGTCGAAGCCGCTGAGCCGGAAGTCGTGCAAACTACCACGGCTCAAGCGCAAGCCCCTGCAACGCCGGCGGAAACGGCCCCGATCACGCTACCTGCAGCCACGGCTGAAGGCGGCCTGATCAAGATCGAAACCGATCCAGCCAAGCGCGCCCAGTTCGGCACCGGCGCTGTGGAAGCCCCGGTTCGCCTGGGCCGCAAGCCTCGTGCAGCCGCATTCGTCGCACAGGAGCCGCTGCAGCAGGTGGAAACGCGCAAGTAAGCGCACGCGCACCCGCCCGAGCAAAGCGGGCTTGAGCGACAAGGCCATCCCACGGGATGGCCTTGTCGTTTCCGACGACTGCTCAGGCCCTGGCCACGACGGCCTCGAGCAGCCCCCTCACGCCGTGTTCGCACATGTCGAGCACGACATCGAAGCCACGCGGCCCACCGTAGTACGGATCAGGCACCTCATCATCGAGCCGTTCGGGACCTGCGTAAGGCATGAACAACCCGAGCCGCGGACGATACACCTCGGGACACTGACGCTGCATGATCTCGAGGTGGCCACGGTCCATCGCCAGCAGCAGGTCGAACTCCTGGAAATCGCGCGCCTCGAGCTTGCGCGCGCGCAGCGCGGACAAATCGTAGCCGCGCAGCTTCGCTGCCTTCTGAGTGCGCGGATCGGGCGCCTCGCCGGCGTGATAGCCATGGGTCCCAGCCGAATCGACCTCGACGAGCTCGCTCAAGCCGGCGGTCTCGATGAAATGGCGCGCCACGCCCTCGGCTGTCGGCGAACGACAGATATTGCCGGTGCACACGAACAGGATCCTGGTCATGTCATCCCCTCCTCTCATTTTTGTTATTCAAACACTGCCATGCTGGTCGGCACCGAACGCTCGCTGGCGAAGCTTGAACAGCTCGTCACGCGCCGCCGCCGCCTTCTCGAACTCCAGATTGCGGGCATGCTCCTGCATCTCCTTCTCCAGGCGCTTGATCGCCCGCGCCAGCGCCTTCTCGTCCATCACCGCATAGTCTGCGTCCTTTTCCGCCACGCGCGCGGCATCGCGCTTTGCGCCATCCGAATCATAGACCCCATCAATGATGTCCTTGATACGCTTGCTCACCGACTTGGGCACAATGCCGTTGGCCTCGTTGAAGGCGATCTGCTTCTGGCGACGGCGCTCAGTCTCACCGATGGCTGCCTTCATCGAATCGGTCATGCGATCCGCATAGAGAATGGCCGTACCATGGAGATGGCGCGCCGCGCGGCCAATGGTCTGGATCAGCGAGCGCTCCGAGCGCAGGAATCCCTCCTTGTCCGCATCGAGGATCGTCACCAGCGACACCTCCGGGATGTCCAGACCCTCGCGCAGCAGGTTGATGCCCACCAGTACGTCGAACTCTCCCAGGCGCAGGTCACGGATGATCTCCACCCGCTCCACGGTGTCGATGTCCGAGTGCAGGTAACGCACACGGATCGCGTTGTCGGCGAGGTAGTCAGTCAGGTCCTCGGCCATGCGCTTGGTGAGCACGGTGACCAATACACGCTCATTCACCGCCAGGCGCTTCTTGATTTCGCCGAGCAGGTCGTCCACCTGTGTCATCGCCGGACGCACCTCAACCACCGGATCGACCAGCCCCGTCGGGCGCACCACCTGTTCCACAACCTGCCCCTGGTGCTCGGCCTCGTACTTCGCCGGCGTTGCAGAGACAAAGACGGTCTGCGGCATCAGGCGCTCGAACTCGTCGAACTTGAGCGGGCGGTTGTCCAGCGCCGAGGGCAGGCGAAAGCCGTAGCCGACCAGGTTCTCCTTGCGCGAGCGGTCGCCCTTGTACATGCCGCCCACCTGGCCGATGGCAACGTGCGACTCGTCGATGAAGAGCAGAGCGTCCTGCGGCAGGTAGTCGATCAGGGTGGGCGGCGGCTCGCCGGGGCCTCGACCGGAGAGGTGGCGCGAATAGTTCTCGATGCCCTTGCAGAAGCCCATCTCGTTCAACATCTCGAGATCGAAGCGGGTGCGCTGCTCGATGCGCTGCGCCTCCACCAGCTTGCCCTCGCGCTGAAAGGTCTCGATACGCTCGCGCAATTCATCCTTGATCGCCTCGATCGCCTGCAGCACGGTGGCGCGTGGCGTCACATAGTGGCTCGACGGATACACCGTGAAGCGCGCCAGCTTGTGCTTGAGGTGCCCGGTAAGCGGGTCGAACAGGGTCAGGTGCTCGATCTCGTCGTCGAACATCTCGATACGCACCGCCAGTTCGGCGTTCTCTGCCGGGAACACATCAATGACGTCGCCGCGCACGCGGAAGGTGCCGCGGCGGAAGTCGATGTCGGCGCGGGTGTATTGCATCGCCACCAGGCGCTGGATGAGGTCGCGGTGCGCCATGCGCTCACCCTCGCGCAGATGCAGGATCATGGCGTGGTAGTCGACCGGGTCGCCAATGCCGTAAATGCATGACACTGTAGCGACGATGACCACGTCGCGCCGCTCCATCAGGCTCTTCGTCGCCGACAGGCGCATCTGCTCGATGTGCTCGTTGATCGACGAATCCTTCTCGATGAAGAGGTCGCGCGAAGGCACATAGGCCTCCGGCTGATAGTAATCGTAGTAGCTCACGAAGTACTCGACCGCGTTCTCCGGCAGGAACTCCTTGAACTCGGCGTACAACTGCGCCGCCAGCGTCTTGTTGGGCGCCAGCACCAGCGCCGGGCGCCCCATGCGGGCAATGACGTTGGCCATGGTGTAGGTCTTGCCCGAGCCGGTGACGCCCAGCAAGGTCTGGTACATGAGGCCGTCTTCCACCCCTTCGCACAACAGGCGGATCGCCTCGGGCTGGTCACCCGCGGGCGGAAAAGGCTGATGCAGGCGGAAGGGGCTGCCCTCGAAACCGATCACCTTGCCGCCTTGCTGCGGCGCATCGTTTCCGGCGCTATTGCCTTGACTCGTCATGCTAAAATCCCGCTCCATTCCGGTGCATCGCCACCCGGCGAGACCGGACTAAAACACCGATTATTTCCCAAATCGCGTGACAAGGCACGGCCCGGCGCCGTTCCCGCCACGCGCACCCACCGCTGCCCTACTGGAACGACTGGAGTCCTCATGTCCGCTTCGATCTTCGCCGCCGTCGAGATGGCGCCCCGTGACCCGATCCTTGGCCTGAACGAGGCCTTCGCCGCCGACACCCGCGCCGAGAAGGTCAACCTCGGCGTTGGCGTGTACTACGACGACAACGGCAAGATCCCGCTGCTCGCCGCCGTGCGCGCTGCCGAGAAGGCCCGCCTCGAAGCCATGCCGCCGCGCGGCTATCAGCCGATCGAAGGCCCTGCCGCCTACAACAACGCGGTGCAAGGCCTGCTGTTCGGCAAAGACTCGCAGCTCGCCACCAGCGGCCAGACGGTCACCATCGAAGCCCTGGGCGGCACCGGTGCCCTCAAGGTCGGTGCCGACTACCTCAAGCGTCTGGTGCCCGGCGCCACCGTCTATATCTCCGACCCAAGCTGGGAAAACCACCGCGCACTGTTCGAATCCGCCGGCTTCCCGGTCGAGAACTACCCTTACTACGACGCTGCCTCCCGTGGCGTGAACTTCGCCGCCATGAAGGCCAAGCTCGACAGCCTGCAGCCCGGCTCGGTCATCGTGCTGCACGCCTGCTGCCACAACCCGACCGGCGCCGACCTGTCGGACGCGCAGTGGGACGAAGTCGTGGCCGTATGTCGTGAGCGCGGCCTGATTCCCTTCCTCGACATGGCCTACCAGGGCTTCGCCGAAGGCATCGACGCCGACGCCGTAGCCGTGCGCGCCCTGTCGTCCAGCGGCCTGCAGTTCTTCGTGTCGAGCTCGTTCTCCAAGAGCTTCTCGCTCTACGGCGAGCGCGTCGGCGCGCTCTCCATCGTCACCGCCAGCAAGGAAGAAGCGGGCCGCGTGCTGTCGCAGGTCAAGCGCGTGATCCGCACCAACTACTCCAACCCGCCGATCCATGGTGGCGCCATCGTTGCCGCGGTGCTGTCCTCGCCCGAGCTGCGCCAGATGTGGGAAGACGAGCTCGGCGGCATGCGCGAGCGCATCCGCGCGATGCGCACCGGCCTCGTCGATCAACTCAAGGCCGAAGGCGTGGCGCAGGACTTCTCGTTCGTGATCAAGCAGCGCGGCATGTTCTCGTACACTGGCCTGACTGCAGCCCAGGTCGAGACGCTCAAGGCCGACTTCGGTATCTACGCCGTATCGACCGGCCGCATCTGCCTGGCCGCGCTCAACTCGAAGAACATCGGCTACGTCGCCAAGGCGATCGCACAGGTGGTCAAGGGCTGAGCCCAATCGCACCAAGGCGACGGAGCAGCAAAAAAACGCTTCTTCGCCTTGACGAAGGCGCGCCCTATGCCTAAAATGCGCGCCTCTGTTCCCCGATAGCTCAGTCGGTAGAGCGCCGGACTGTTAATCCGTAGGTCCCTGGTTCGAGCCCAGGTCGGGGAGCCAAGTTTAAGGACTTGGTGTTTCTCCAAGGAACAGCAGGTCGCAGCAGTAGGCTGCAAAAGGTAATTCCCCGATAGCTCAGTCGGTAGAGCGCCGGACTGTTAATCCGTAGGTCCCTGGTTCGAGCCCAGGTCGGGGAGCCAGCATCAAGCAAAAAAGCCAATCCTTCGGGATTGGCTTTTTTGTTGGCTTTTCCAACCCCGAAGGTCAGTGACTTCGAGGCAACAACACCGACCAGCTGAACGCCTGGGCCGTGGGGCCTGGGTGGGCCGAGTACAGCTCACGGGACTCGCGACGAGCCCCGGTCGGGGAGCGAGCCCCCCTCTAATCACACCCCGTGTCGCCGCCGGTGCTGGCGCGAACCTGCGGAACCCTCGCCGTCTGCATAAGCATGGCGGGCCGCAGTCATTTCGGCCAGTACCGTCGCAACCTTGTGGTTGAGGGTACCCTTGGGGATCACGCCCTTTGCGTCCGGCTCGCCCGCCTCGACACCGGTCAGTACGGTCATCGCCTCGTCCACCGTCGATACGGCGTGGATGTGGAACCGGCCTGTGGCGGCCGCCTGCACGACGTCCTCGCGCAACATCAGGTGGCGTACGCTGGCCGCGGGGATCACCACCCCGTGCGAGCCATCCAGGCCGCGGGCGCTGCACAGGTCGAAGAAGCCCTCGATCTTCTCGTTGACGCCACCAATTACCTGCACCTCACCAAACTGGTTCACCGAGCCAGTGATCGCGAAGCGTTGCTGGATCGGAATCTGCGTCAGCGCCGACAATAGCGCGCACAACTCGGCAAGCGAGGCAGAGTCGCCCTCGACCGGCGCGTAGGACTGCTCGAATACCAGGCTCGCCGACAGCGACAAGGGCTGGTGACGGGCGTAACGTGCGGCAAGAAAGGCGGACAGGATGAGCACCCCCTTGGAGTGGATGGCACCGCCGAGTTCGGTCTCACGTTCAATATCGACCACGTCGCCCTCGCCCATACGCACCGTGGCAGTGATGCGCACCGGATGGCCGAAGCGTTCGCCGGCGAGTTCGACAACGACCAATCCGTTGATCTGGCCGGCACGCTCGCCATCGGTGGAAATCAGCGTCGTACCGTCGAGGATGGATTCGCGCACCCGGGTCGGATAACGGCTGCAGCGACGCACGCGCGCCGCCAGTGCATCCTCCACCTCGACGCGCGTGCTCGTGTCTCGCCGCTTGAGCCGGGCATGGTGGTCGGCCTCGCGCATCAGATCCGACAGCGAACGGGTGTTCAGCGACAGGCGACCGGAATCTTCGGCGAGGCGAGAGGCCTCCTCGACAAGGCGGGCGACACCGCTGCTGTCGAAGGGCAGCAGGCCGGCGCTGCGTACGAGCAGCGCGATCAGGCGCGCATACTCGCGCTCGTTCTCCGGCGTACGCGGGAGGTCGTCGTTGAAATCGGCTGCGACCTTGAACAGGTCGGCAAACTCGGGATCGTGCTCCATGAGCAGGTAATACACGTCACGATCGCCGATCAGCACGACCTTGAGTGCGCTCGGCACTGCCTGCGGCTCCAAGGTCAGCGCACCACTCCAGCCTTGCGCCTCGGCAGGCGGCTCGATGCGGATCTCGCCCGCACGCAGGCAGCGCTTGAGCCCCTCCCATGCGAATGGCTGCGACAACAGGCGCTCGGCGTCGAGAACCAGGTAACCGCCATTCGCGCGGTGCAGCGCCCCGGCACGGATCAGGTTGAAGTGGCTGACCTGGTTGCCCTGCTGCACCACATGCTCGATCCGGCCGATCAGGTTGCCATAGCCAGGATTGTTCTCGAACACCACCGGCGCCCCTTGCGAGGCCGAATGATCGACCAGCAGCTTGACCTGGTAGCGGTGGTAACGCGTGTTCTCCTCCGGCTCGGAAACATCGTCCTCATCCTCTTCGAGCATGGTGCCCTTGATCGCGCTGTCGAGCACATCGTGCTGCACGGCGTCGACGAAGGCCAGCACCTCGGGCAAGTCGGCATGCGCCTCGCGCACCTCACGCAGCAGGTGGGACACGGCAGGCCCCAAGACCTCGTGCTCGGCGCGCTCGATCGACTCGCGCACCGCCTTGCGCCAGCCCGGGAAGTCGTTGAGCAGGTCCTCGAGCTTCTCGCTCCAGGCCGTCACGCGCGCTTCGATCTGGTCACGCTCGGCCTCGGGCAAGGCCTCGAAGGCTTCTGGCGACATCACCTCGCCGTCGCGGATCGGTGCGAAGACAAAGCCTTCCGGGGTCTGCAGCAACGATATCTGCTCCGCGGCACAGGCCTGCCCCAGCTCGCGCAGAGCCCCCTCCTCGCGTGCCTTGTGCGCGTTCTGCAGGGCCTCGACACGCTCGCTGTGCGCATCGCTGTCCAGCGCTGCAGCAAGCGCCGGGCCGAGATCGCGAATGAAGGTCTGCATGTGCGCCCGCAGCGCTGCGCCCCGCCCGGCGGGCAGGGTGAGCAGGCGTGGCTTGAGCGATTCATCGAAGTTGTGCAGATAGCACAGGTCGGGCGGTACCGGCTCGCTCGCCGCACGTTCGCGCAGCAGGCGAAAGGTGGTTGCATGCTTGCCACTGCCCGCCTCGCCGAGCACGAACACGTGGTATCCGGTGTGTCCCATCGCCAGCCCGAAGCGAATCGCCTCCACGGCGCGCTCCTGGCCAAGGTCGCCGGCATGGTCGGCGAGCGCCTCGGTGGTATCGAAACCAAGTGAATCGGGGGTGCAGTGCTTACGCAGTGCCGTTGCCGGCAGTGGCACGAGGTCGGCCATGTTCGAGTATTCTCCAGATGCCGCAAGTCGCGTCGGCGCGCCATGATACACCCTGGCTCTGCCGGCTCATTGAGCGCGGCCCGCTGCCCGTGGAGGTCGCATGTGGCACCAGCCCTCCCAACCCGCCTTGCACCCCCGCGCCAGCGTGCCGATAATCCAGTCACACCACTGCGCAACGACCATGAAAGTCATCCCGATCCAGCACGCAGCGGCGGCGCCCTCGCCTGCCGACCCTGCAAACAGGCCCGCTCCCGGTCTTGCCCTGTTCGACCGGCGCGGGCGCAATGTGCGTGATCTGCGCATCTCGGTCACCGATCGCTGCAACTTCCGCTGCGTGTACTGCATGCCGCGCGAGGTGTTCGGTGATGACTACCCCTTTCTGCCACGGGCAGACTTGCTGTCGTTCGAGGAGATCGTTCGCGTGGCGCAGCTGTTCGTTGCCCGCGGCGTGCGCAAGATACGCATCACCGGTGGCGAACCGCTGCTGCGCAAGGACATTGACCGTCTGATCGGCATGCTGGCCAAGCTCGACGGCGTCGAGATCACACTGACTACCAACGGCGTGCTGCTGCCCAAGCTGGCGCAAAGGCTCAGGAACGCGGGTCTGCACAGGGTCACGGTCAGCCTTGATGCACTGGACGACACGCTGTTCCGACGCATGAACGACGCCGACTACCCGGTAGAGAAGGTCCTCGAAGGCATCGAGGCTGCACGTACGGCCGGTCTCGGGCCGATCAAGGTCAACATGGTGGTCAAGCGCGGCACCAACGACAGCGACATCGAGGCAATGGCGACCCACTTCCGCCACAGTGGGCACATCCTGCGCTTCATCGAGTTCATGGACGTCGGCACGTCGAACGGCTGGAAGATGGACGAAGTGCTGCCCTCGCGGGACGTGATCGCGCGCATCGACCGCGTCCATCCGCTCGAGCCGATCGACCCCAACTACGAGGGCGAAGTTGCCGAGCGCTGGCGCTATAAGGATGGAGCGGGCGAGATCGGCGTGATTTCCTCGGTCACCCAGGCCTTCTGCTCCACCTGTACGCGCATCCGCCTGTCGACCGAGGGCAAGCTCTACACCTGCCTGTTCGCGCAGGCGGGGCATGACCTGCGCGCCCTGTTGCGCAGCGCGGACGAGGCGGCAAGCGTCGACGCCCGCCTCGATGCCGCGATCGCCCAGGTGTGGCAGCAGCGCGACGACCGCTACTCGGAGATCCGCACGGCCGAGACCGCAGCCCTGCGCAAGATCGAGATGTCCTACATAGGCGGCTGAGACGCCCCCGTCCGCCGCCCAAGCCCGCTCACTCGCGGATCGCCTCCAGTTCGAACAGCAGTTCGACCTCGTCGCCGACCATGCCGCGCTCGATGCCGTAGGTCATGCCCCACTGGCTGCGCAGCAGCGTGGTGCGCGCCGAGATGCCCAACGTATGCTTGCGGTGCCCGAACGGATACACCGCTGCCTTGTTCAGCGCCACATCGAGGGTCACCGGGTGGGTCTGGCCGAGCAGGGTCAGCTTGCCGCTGAGCTTACCGGTGTTGTCGGCGTTGGGCTCGAACGTGGTCGCCTCGAAGACGATCTCGGGGAAGCGCTTGGCGTCGAGGAAATCGCTGTCGCGAACATGGCGATCGCGTGCGCCGTGGTTGCTGAACACGCTATCGGCGCTCACCACGACACGCCCCGAACTCAGCGCACGGGTTTGCTCGTCGTAGACGAAGTTGCCACTGGCTTTCTGAAACAGGCCTATCACCTTGGCGTAGCCGATGTGATCGACCTTGAAGGCGATCGCAAAGTGGTCGGGGTCGATACGGTAACTGTGCGACTGCGCCCATGCAGGGCTCGCTAACGCCGCGGCGAGCAGCGTCGCGGCGCCGATCAGGGCGTTGCGGGCACAGCGGATCGGTTCGGTCTTCATCCTTCTCTCCTCCGGTTGTCAGCGGTCCCGCCCCGGACTGCGCGGTGCAGCCAGTGCACATCGACCGCGAAGGACCACGCCAGCAACGCCAGCGCGGGCAACAGCAAGGCCGTCGCCAACGAGGCGTCGACCAGTGGCAGCAGGCATAGCAGCAGGCTCGCGACCTGCACGACGCACACCAGCTTGCGCCTGTCGCTGTCGGGCAAGGGAGCGCCCAACCACGGCCAGCGCAGCATGGCGGCGACGAAGCCGTAACGCATCAGTCCGATCGCGAGCACCCAGGACCCGGCCTTGCCCATCTGCAACAGGTGCGCACAAAGGACGAGGATCAGCAGGGCATCGAGTTCCATGTCGAAGCGTGCCCCGTACGCACTGGCGCAGCGCCAGCGTCGTGCCACCCAGCCGTCGACGCCATCCAGCACCAGCGCCAGCATACTGATGGCGGCCAGCAGCCACGCCCATTGTGCCCCCCAGGCAGGCGCGAACAGCGCCCCGACCAGCATGCACACCAGCACTGCGCGCACCAGCGTGACCTGATTGGCGGGCCCCAGACTGCGCTGGGGATCCCCCCAGAAGCGGGCGAGCAGCAGGACGATGACTGCGAGCGCCACCGTCGCACCCACCAGCGCTTGCACCGGCATGGCAGCGAAGACGCAAGCCACGATGCCTCCGCCCAGCAACATCAGCAGTGCGAGCCCCAACTCCTGCCAGAGCCTTGGCATGTACCCCCTCCCGCTCGACACCTCGCCGAGGCCACCACGCTGCACGCTTCACCTCCCACTTGTCGCCACGACTGACCGCTCCCGACACCGTCGCCCGTTGGCCCGCGAGGACCTGCGGGCCGCCTGCTAACATACCGCTTTCGATCACCAGATTCCGCATCGGGTTCGCCCGCGCGACCAATTAACGCATGCCCGTTCCCAACCTCGCGTTCTGGAGCCTGCCACCGGATCGGGGCGAGCTTCGCCCCGCGCCACTGCGGCCGCTCGCCGACGGCGAAGTTCTGGTGCGCGCGCTGTACAGCGCGATCAGCCGCGGCACCGAAAGCCTGGTGTTCCGTGGCGAGGTTCCGCGCTCGGAATACCAGCGCATGCGTGCGCCTTTCCAGGAGGGCGAATTTCCCGGGCCAGTCAAGTACGGGTACATCAGTGTCGGCATCGTCGAGGACGGCATCGGCTCCCAGGCCGCCGCGCTCCGGGGGCAGACCGTTTTCTGCCTGCACCCCCATCAGCAGCGCTACATCGTCCCTGCCAGCGCCGTGCTGGCGCTCCCCCCCGGAGTGCCACCCGCGCGTGCGGTACTTGCCGCAAACATGGAGACGGCGATCAACGCCTGTTGGGACGGCAGCCCAGCCGTCGGCGACCGTATCGCGGTGATCGGCGCCGGCGTGGTCGGCACCTTGATCGCCTGGCTGTGTGCACGCATCCCCGGCACCGAGGTAGAACTGATCGATGTCGACGCCGAGCGTGCAGCGCTCGCCACGGCGCTCGGCCTCGTCCATCGCGCACCCGGGGCGGCGCGCCCGGAATGCGACCTTGTCTTTCACGCCAGCGGCAATCCAGCCGGCCTCGCGCAAGCGCTCGAACTCGCCGGCCAGGAAGCCAGCATCATCGAGGTGAGCTGGTACGGCCAGCGCACCGCCACGCTCGCCCTCGGCGCCGCCTTTCATTCGCGCCGGCTCGTCCTGCGCGCCAGCCAGGTCGGCCATATCACTGCGCCGCGCGCGCCGCGCTGGGACTACCGCCGCCGCCTGGAACTCGCGCTCGCGCTGCTCGTCGACGATCGGCTCGATGCACTGATCAGCGGCGAACACCCTTTCGCAGCCCTGCCCGCACTCATGGCACGCCTGGCGCACACGCCGGCTGGCGCCCTGTGCGAGCGCATCCGCTATGACTGACCAACCGGAGCACCTGCATGTACAGCCTCAGCGTCCGCGATCACATCATGATCGCCCACAGTTTCCAGGGCGAGGTTTTCGGCCCCGCCCAGCGCGTCCACGGTGCCACCTATGTCGTTGATGCATGCTTTCAGCGCCCCGAGCTCGACGCCGATGGCCTGGTGGTCGACATCGGTCTCGCCAGCGATACGCTCAAGGCGGTGCTCGCCGAACTCAATTACCGCAATCTCGACGATGAGCCGGCCTTCAGCGGCCGCAACACCACCACCGAGTTCATGGCACGGGTGATCTTCGAGCGCATGGCCGCAGCCGTCCGCAGCGGCCGCCTTGGCGAGGGCGCGCGCGGGCTCGAGCGCCTGAAGGTCACCCTGCACGAGTCGCACATCGCCTGGGCAGCCTATGAGGGCGCGCTTTGAACCAGACGCCAGCCTTGACATGGGACCGATCTCCATGAGCCGCCGCGTCGATCTCGTCGTCCCGGGCGACCCCGCCCAGCTCACCGGCGGCTACCTGTACGACGCAAACATCGCCGCCTCGCTGCGCGCACAGGGCTGGACGGTCACCGTGCACGGCCTGCCCGGGCGCTTCCCCGACGCCGATGCCCAAGCGCGCGAAGCCTTAGATGCCACATTGTCGGCGCTGCCTGCGGGCCGCCAGGTGGTCATCGACGGACTTGCTCTGGGTGGGCTACCTGAGTTTGCGCATGCCCACGCCGGTCGCCTGGACCTCATCGCCCTCATCCACCACCCGCTGGCCGACGAAGGCGGACTATGCACCACGCTGCAACGCTGCCTTCTGGCCTCGGAGCGCGCAGCCCTGGCCGCAGCCCGTACCGTCATCACTACCAGCCGCCACACCGCACGGCGGCTTGCGCATTTCGGCGTGCGACCCAATCGCCTGCAGGTGGTCGAGCCGGGGGTACGCGCCTTGCCCCTCGCTGCGGCTGATGCCGACATACCCAAGCTCCTGTGCGTAGCCAGCCTAACCCCGCGCAAGGGCCACGGGCTGCTGGTGGCGGCACTCGCGCGTGTTGCCGACCTGGACTGGCAGTGCGACTGCATCGGCAGCCTCGCACGCGACCCCGTGCATGCGGGCACGATCGCCGCTCAGATCGCCGCTGCCGGCCTCGACGGGCGCGTCCGGCTAAGCGGCGAATGCACGGATGATGCGCTCTGCGCAGCCTACGCCTCAGCCGACCTTTTCGTGTTGCCCTCGCGTTACGAGGGCTACGGCATGGTCATCACCGAGGCAGTCGCCGCCGGACTGCCGGTACTGACCACTTCGGGTGGTGCTCTGGGCGAAACCCTGCCGCATGGAGCCGGGCTGGCGCTGCCGGTCGATGACGTCGATGCCTTCGCCAGCGCGCTGCGTGACTTGCTGAGCAACCGCGAGCACAGGCTGCAACTTCGCGATGGCGCCCGCCGCGCCCGTTCCAGCCTGCGCGACTGGACGCGTGCAGGCTTCGAATTCGCCACCGCACTCGACCGCCACGCAGCTACGAACCACCTAGCGCAAGGACGCCATGCATAGCGACCAAGCCAAAGCCGGCGATCGCCACGGACGAGAGGGCATGCATACCGATGCGGTTTTCAGCATCGACTGGCTTGCGCTGCGACGCCCGGCCGATACCGCCGCCCGCGCACATGCGCTCGAAGCGCGCGCCCGCACCTGGCTCGACGCTCGCCGCGGCGGCAGCCCGCGTGCGCTGCACCTCGTGGACCTGGGCAGCGGCAGCGGCGCCAACCCTGCGCACCTTGCCCCCCGACTGCCTGGCCCCCAACGGTGGACCTTGGTAGACCGCGACAACGCACTGCTCGTACATGCGCGACATGCTTGCGCCTCACTATGTGACGCCGAAGGCAAGCCGGTGAGCGTACACACCCGGCTGCAGGACCTCGCTACGCTGGATGAACTCACAATCGGCGAGGCCGACCTGGTGTGCGCCTCGGCGCTGCTCGACCTGGTCGACGCAAGCTGGATCGAGCGTCTTGCCGCCGCCTGCGACGCTCACGGCAGCGCGGTGTTCGTCACCCTGAGCGTGGATGGCAGCTGGCGCTTCGAGCGCCTGTGCGCCCCCGAGTCCAGCGCAGCCGGCGTGCCGGTGTGGGAGGCTGACACGGACGTGGACGATCCCGTGGTGAACGAGGCCTTCAATGCGCACCAGCGTGGCGACAAGGGCATCGGGGCCGCACTCGGGCCGGACGCTGCGGCCTGCCTCGCCACCGCATTGCGCACTCGCGGCTTTGACGTCGAGCTTGCAGCCAGCCCTTGGCAACTGCAGCTCGACGACTCAAGGCAGTCACAGCTGGCCCGCGCCCTCATCGATGGCTGGCGTGAGGCCGCATGTGCGCAGTTGCCGGCCATGGCCGAGCGCATCCGGCACTGGCATGCGCGTCGCCAAGCCTGGTGTGCCGGATACAGTGGTCGCCTCGTCGTCGGCCACGTCGACCTGTTCGCAAGCCCGCCGCGGTCAAGCACTTGAGCCAGGCCAGGGCGATGGATACGCAGCGAAGGGGCGCCGGCGCGGCGGCGGACGACGGACTACCCGGATTACCGATACACGAACGCACTGCCAAGCCCGCGCACCGCCGCCTCGTCCGCCTGTTGCCCGCGCTGCGCGTTGCCTTCAGTTGCGGCCTGCTGGTCGCGCTCGTGCTGTGGCTGAAGCCCTCTACCCTGCTGGCCGCACTTTCCGCCCCTCACCCTGGCTGGCTGGCGCTGGCGCTGGCGCTGAGCCTGCCCCAGGTTGCGCTGTCGGCCTGGCGCTGGCGGCTGACGGCACAGCAGCTTGGCGTGCCGCTCGGTTTCAGGACGGCACTCGCCGAGTACTACCTGGCCACCCTCCTCAACCAGCTGCTGCCCGGAGGCGTTATGGGCGATGCCAACCGCGCGTGGCGACACGCCCGTACGACCACCGGCACAGCAGGGCGCGGCACCTCGGCCTGGCACGCGGTGCTGATCGAGCGCGTTTCCGGTCAGTTCGCACTGCTTCTGGTCGCCTTGCTGGCGCTCGTCACCGCACCGAGCCTGCGCGCCGCACTGGCTCGCGTGCTTGACTCGGACAGCAGCGCGGCGGGCTCGATGACGACGTTCGCCATGACGACACTCATTGCGGCGCTCATGGCACTCACACTCGGCTGGCTGTGGTGGCGACGACGCCCCGCCGTGCTTGCGAGCCTGACCACCGCGCTCAGGCAGGCACTGTTTGCGCGCGAGGTGTTGCTCAAGCAGCTGCTCGCATCGCTCCTGATCGTTGTCAGCTATGTGGCTGTGTACCTGTGCTGCCTGCTCATGCTTGGCTCAGCCACCCACCCCGGTGAGGCCCTGCCGCTGATCCCCTGGGTGTTGCTGGCAATGGCGCTGCCGCTGTCGATTGCCGGCTGGGGCGTGCGTGAAGGTGCTGCGGCCCTGCTATGGTCGGCCGCCGGACTGGACCCCGCGCAGGGCGTCGCGATTGCAATCGCCTATGGCGTGGTCGTGCTGCTGTCCAGCCTGCCAGGCGCGCTGGTGCTGTTCCGGCAGCGCCGCTAAATACCGCCCTCGTCGCCGAAGTCGAGGTCGAACAGCACGTCATCGCCGCAGGCAAAGTAGCGGCAGCGCGGCCGCAACGCGCCTTCGAGCGTATCGATGACCGGCAGGCTGAGCCCTGGCCGGCCCGAGCCGATGAGCATCGGCGCCACCAGCACATGCAGGCGGTCGAGCACGCCTGCCTCCAGGAAGCCCGATACCGTCAAGCCACCGCCCTCGACCAGCACACGCCTGCATCCCTCGGCATGGAGCGCCTGCACCACTTCAGCCGGGGCAAAGCGTCCCTCTCGGGTCGGCAAGCGCAGCGTACGGACTTGACCCTCTGCCCTCACCTCACCCGCGCCCTCCCCCCGAATCAGCAGGCAGGCTCCGCTACCATCGGCAAACATGCGCGCCTGCGGCGCGGCGCGGCCGCTGGGATCGAGCACTACCCGCAGCGGCTGTGGGCCGCTGACATGGCGCACCGTAAGCAGTGGGTCATCCGCATTGAGCGTGCCCACACCGACCACCACCGCATCAGCCACGGCGCGCAGGCGGTGCAGGTGTGTGCGGGCCTCGATTCCGTTGATATAGTGCGAGGCTCCGCTTTGAGTGGCGATGCGTCCATCCAGGCTCTGGCCGATCTGGGCGACCGTCCACGGCCGGCAGCTGGCGACCAGCGGCAGGAAGGTGTCGAGCAAGGCCACCGTCGCCGCATCGACCACGGTGTCGCACCGCCAGCCACCACCCGCGACCACACGGAGACAGGCGCCGCCCGCCTGGAAACTTGTCTCGGGCTGCGCGGACCAATCGTGCATGCACGCTTGAAGAATGCAGGACCAGCCCCAATCTTGAGTGCGTTGTAAGCTCGCCATACAGAATCCATTGAACAAAGCGGTTCGCGCCTACAGTCTGTTGCCATGTCCGGCAGTTGCGCAATGATGAACCCGATAACCCGAACGGAGAACACCGAATGCGCCAAGCCGAGCGTGCCATTTTCGACCTGCGACGCGGACTTCCCATCGTGTTGCGCCACCAGGGCGCGCAGACGCTCGTGCTCGCGGTCGAAGGCCTGTGCGACGCCACGCTCTCTGCAGCCAGCACACTCACGGGCGCCTCACCCGCACTCGTGCTGAGCCGCCACCGCATGGCTGCCCTCGGCCATGTCGTCACGGCCGAGGCGGTGAGCCTCGTCTTCGATCAGCAGCCTATGGAAGGTGAGCTGCGTGCCCTGGCGTGGACGCGCGGGGCGGCACTGCCCCACGGCGTCCAGCTAGTGGACGCCGACCAGACCAATCTTGCGGCACTGCGTCTTCTTGCCCGTGCCCAGCTTGTCCCTGCCGCACTGGCATTTGCCGTGCCGGAGGCTGCGCGTAGTGCGGTCGAGCACGAGCTGGCCGGCGGCCAGTTGCTGGCGGTAGAGGCCGACGAGGCGCTGCGCCTGTGCAGAAGTGGGCCTGGCCTGCTGACCCGAGTCAGCGAAGCCCGCGTTCCGCTCGCCGAGGCCGAGAACAGCCGCTTCGTGCTGTTCCGCGAAGCCGACGGGGTGCATGAGCATGTGGCAATCGTCATCGGTGACCCGGGCCGGTGGCCGCAGGCCGTGCCCGTACGCCTGCATTCATCCTGTCTCACCGGCGACCTTTTCGGCAGCCTGCGCTGCGACTGTGGCGAACAGCTGCGCCGCGGCGTGGCCGCGATCAACGAACAGGGCGGCGGCGTCCTGCTCTATCTCTCCCAGGAGGGGCGTGGTATCGGGCTCGCCAACAAGCTGCGCGCCTACGGCCTGCAGGACGAGGGCCTGGACACGATCGATGCGGACCAGGTCATCGGCTTCTCCAAGGACGAGCGCGATTTCCGAGTCGCGCACGAGATGCTCGATCAGCTCGGGATTGCCAAGGTGATGTTGCTGACCAATAACCCAAGCAAGGTGGAGGCGCTGCAACGCGCCGGCATCAACGTCGTCGAGCGCCAGGCGATCTACGGCGACGTCACCCGCCAGAACGAGCGCTACCTGCAGACCAAGGCAGATCGGCACGGTCACTGGCTGCACGACCTGCTCAGTGAGCAGGACGAGCCGGCGTCAGCCGAACCCGAACGTCTGCCCGCGCCCGGCACGGCTGGCGGCGCCTGAGGCACATCTTTCGTATGCGGGTTGCGGCGCGGTGAATCGGGGACTGCACGCCGCCCATCCGCCGCAGCCGCGGGCCTTAACCGCCCCGGCTCAGGCACTCGAGATCAAAGGCCGCGGCGTCCTCGATCACGCGTACGAGCGCAGCGGCAAAGTGCTCGACCAGGCGCGACCCCAGCGCCGCATCGGCGAGCGTTGCGTTGCCGGTCACCCCATGCGGGTTGAGATCCTGCGCCATCCAGGCAAAGCCAGCCTCGCCCTCGGGCCCGAGCAGGCTGCCTTTGGCGTCCATGGCCTGGCCGAGCGAGGCATGGTTCGCCAGCACCTCGCACCTGACCTTGTGCGGTGCAAGGTGAAGCATCATCGCGGTTTCCAGTGCGCCGCCATGCAGGCCGTGGCGCAACTCGGCCGCTGGCAGCGCGTCCTCCGGGGGCGCGAAGCGGAAGTAGTTTGCGCGTACAACCAGCATGCCATGCGCGGCTCGCAGCTTGAGCGCAGCCATATCCACAACAGCCTTGTTGCCGCCGTGGGTGTTGAACAACACCAATCGCCGCAGCCCCGCGCGCGCCACGCTGTCGCCCAGTTCGCAAACGGTGGTCAGCGCACACTCCGGGCTCAGGCTCAGCGTACCCGCGAATGCAGTGTGCTCCAGGCTCAAGCCCACGGCGAGGGCAGGCAGTACGCAGACCCGCCGCTGCGGGTCAAGCTGCGGCAGGGCTGCACGCAGCAAGCCCTCGGCAATATCGAGATCGGTCGACAGAGGCAGATGCTCGCCATGCTGCTCGACCGCTGCCAACGGCAACACCGCCACCGCATCCTCGGCTGCAAGGCGACGGATCTGTTGCGGGGTGAGGTCGAGCCAGTTCGAAACCGCAGCGATTTTGTCCATGTCGGCAAAGTTGGGGCGAAGAGATCGGCTGCGTCCGATCATAGCCGGATCGGGGCGGCCTCGGTGAGCAGGTGCCGGTGATGACCAGACAATCGCATGAAGCGCCGCGGCAAGGTGAGTACGGGCGGGGGGACAACGAAGACCCCGCGGTCCGCACCGCAGCTGCAACCGCGTTCGCCGCTGGTGCGCGTGCGCTTGGCCTCGTCGTGCTGCCGCTGTTCGTGCTCAACCTCCTGCTCACCTTTGGCAACGAGTGGCCCACCCTGTGGCCGCGGCTCGAGTGGCGGCTATCCACTGAGCTTGCCGCCTTGCTGGTGGCGCTCGCCATCTGGATCGGCTGGCGCGGCGCACTCGGGCAGCGCATGCTTGGCGCACTTGCAGCGCTCGGCAGTACCTGGGTGGTGATGCACTACATCAACGTCACGGTGCCATCGATCTTCGGCCGCCGACTCAACGCCTACTGGGACAGCCAGCACCTATGGGCCGTCATCAGGATGAGCGTCGAGAACAAGGCCTTCGCCACTGCTCTCACACTGATCGTCGCCGGACTCGCGTTGGCACTGCTATACGCGATCGTGAGGCTGTGCATGCTTCCACTTGTCCGCGCAGCGGAACACGACCTCACCCGGCGCCTGCTGCTCTTTCTCGGGCTCGCGGTGTGCGCGCTGTCGGTCGCCCAGCCATGGCAGCCCGAGCGGCTGCGCCCATTGCTCGCTCCACCGGTCAGTGCCCTGCTCGCCGAGCAGTCGCGCCTGCTTGTGCTTGCGCTGTCCGCCGACGCCCAGGGCGGGCGCTTCGGCCCGGGGCCGGTTTTCTCGGGCACTGTCGATGCGCTCGGTGGAGCGGACGTGCTGATCGTGTTTGCCGAGGCCTACGGCGCAATAACGTTCGACAAGCCGGACATTGCCGAAGCGCTGGCGCCGTCACGAGCACAACTCGCCGCCGCGATCGCCGCCGGCGACCGCCATGTCGTGTCCGCCCGGCTGGTCGCGCCCACCTTCGGCGGCGCGTCCTGGCTTTCCCATGCCAGCCTGCTGGCGGGAATGGATACTCGTGATCCGCGCAACTACCAACAGTTGCTCGCCAGCAGCCGGCCGAGTCTTGTGAGCCACTTCGCCGCCAATGGTTACCGCAGCGTAGGCTGGCTGCCTGGCATTCAGCGCGCCTGGCCGGAAGGCGCGTTCTACGCTTTCGACCGCTATGCCGACGCCGAGCGCATCGGCTACGAGGGACCACACTTCGGCTTCTGGCGCATTCCCGACCAGGCCTCGATGGCGCTCATCCACCACCAGGAGTTCGGCAAGGATTTCTCGGCGCTCCCGGCGTCGCAACAAGAAGCCGGCCCCCGCCACCGGCAGCCGCGTCTGGTGGTGTTTCCCACCGTGACCACGCACGCGCCCTTCCGCGCACTGCCGCCCTTCACCGCTGACTGGTCACGCCTGCTGGGCGCGGACGCCTATACCATCGACGAGCGCGATGCCGCCGAAGGCGTAGCCGTGGCATGGTCCAACCCCACGCCAGCCTACCTGGCCTCGATGCGCTACCAGTTCGACTGGCTGGCGGACTACCTCGGCCGCCACGCGCCTGCCGATCTATTCACGATCATCGTCGGCGACCACCAGCCGATCGGCTCGGTCACCGGCCCGAATCAGCCATGGGACGTGCCCATCCACATCGTCAGCCACAATCGCAGGCTGTTGGCGCATTTCGAGGCCGCAGGCTTTGTCCCTGGCCTGGTGCCGCCAGCGACGCCTTTCGGCCCCATGCACGCCATCACGCCGCTGCTCATCGAGGCGTTTGCAAGCCCACCCTGACACAGCCACAGCGCAAGCCAGCCGCATGCATAAACGCGCCAGGCGCTGGCCGCTCAGCCCGCGACCGGCCTGACCCTGCCCGCTGCCCGCTTGGCGCGCGCACGCGCCTCCTCGACGTCCGCGCCGTTGGCGACTGCGACGCCCATGCGGCGCTTGACGAAGGACTCGGGCTTGCCGAACAGGCGCAGGTCGCTGCGCGGCACGGCGAGCGCCTCGGCGACGCCCTCGTAGCGCAGCGCCCCGGCATCGACGCCGCCGTAGATCACCGCCGACGCACCCGGCTCGCGCAGCGCGGTATCCACCGGCAAGCCGAGGATGGCACGTGCGTGGAGCTCGAACTCGGAGAAGCGCTGCGAGCACAGCGTGACCAGGCCGGTATCGTGCGGCCGTGGGCTCACTTCGGAGAACCACACCTGATCGCCGCGCACGAACAGCTCGACGCCGAACAGCCCGCGTCCGCCCAGGTTGCCCGTGACCGCAGCGGCGATCTCCTGTGAGCGCGCCAGCGCCGCCGGGCTCATCGCCTGCGGCTGCCACGACTCGACGTAGTCGCCCGCCACCTGCACATGGCCGATCGGCTCGCAGAAGTAGGTGCGGACCTCGCCGCCGGCATCACGGGCACGCACCGTGAGCAGGGTGATCTCGTACTCGAAGTCGATGAAGCCTTCGACGATGACGCGCCCCTGATTGACCCTACCGCCGGCCGCGGCATGGTCCCAGGCCTTCTTCACGTCGTCCGGCCCGCGCAGCAGCGACTGCCCCTTGCCCGAGGACGACATCACCGGCTTGACGATGCAGGGATAGCCGATGCCGCCGTCGATTGCAGCCTGCAACTCGTCGAGCGAATCAGCGAAGCGGTAAGGCGAGGTGGGCAGGCCGAGGGTCTCGGCAGCCAGGCGGCGGATGCCCTCGCGGTTCATGGTGAGCTGGGTGGCGCGCGCCGTAGGAATGACCTCGGCGAGGCCGGCGGCCTCGATCTCGGCGAGCATGTCGGTCGCGATGGCCTCGATCTCCGGTACGACCAAGTGTGGGCGCTCCTGCTCGATCAGCGTACGCAGGGCCGCGCCGTCGGTCATCGGGATCACATGGGCACGATGGGCGACCTGATGGCCGGGTGCGTTGGCGTAGCGATCGATGGCGATGACTTCGACGCCCAGGCGCTGCAGGGCGATGATCACCTCCTTGCCGAGCTCGCCGGCGCCGAGCAGCATCACGCGCAACGCGGAGGGTGAAAGCGGGGTACCGAGGTCCATGGGGGCTCTCCTTGTCGGTATGGGGAACGCCGCATGTTAATACGCCACGCGTTCAGGCACGTGGAATCTGCGCCGGCTGCGAGGCTCTGCAACAGAGGCGCCGCGCTCGAAAGCTCGCGGCTTGCGCCGCTCCTACACGGGACGCATCGTGCATTTGGCTTTGCTGTGGGAGCGGCGCGAGCCGCGAGGGGTTAAAGGCGACGCAGCGCATACCCAGCGCAAAAAACGACCCTGCGCGCTGCGATTGCCCTACTCGCGACGCTCGGCCGAATCGAGCGGCCGCCAGTGGGCATCGACGGGCACAGCCTCCTCGGCAGCCTGAGGGCGCTCGAAGCGGTACAGCAGGGCCTTGCACTTGGCGCAGGACACGAAGCGCTGGCTGTCCTTGCCGTGGCTAAGGCCTTCCTCCTTGAGCTCGACAGCCCCGCAGGCATGACACGAGGGCTCCGCCTGGCCGTGCGCCTGCAGGTAAACGTCAAGCTCGGGGAGCGCGCGCTTGGCTTTCTCGTGCTTGTGAAAAACGCGCATGATCATCCACATGGAGAAGAACACAGCCATGATGAAGAGGACCGGCAGAGGGAAGTCAGACATCGTAAGGGCAATCCGGGCGGGTTCTTGACCCCGCCGACCTTAACGGAAGGCTGCTCCGCATTCCCTGTTCGAGGTCAAGTTCGGCGGCCCCCGCCAGCCTCTCCTGTCTCGCCATCTTCGAGCTGCACCGACTCGATCTTCTGGAAGTGCGCACTGATCTTGCGGCTGGAGGTCTGCACGTCCTGCACGTCGCGGCTGGCCTGCTCGATGTGGCGGGCGAGCGCCGCCATGCGCTCGTCAAAGCGGTGAAAATCCTTCGCCAGCTTGCCGAGCGCGTCCTGGATGACGTGGATCTGCTTGCGCGTCTCGACGTCCTTGAGCACGGCACGCGCGGTGTTGAGGACCGCCATCAGCGTGGTCGGCGACACGATCCACACCCGGCGCTGCTGGGCGTGGGCGACGAGCTCGGGGTGGTAGGCATGGATCTCGGCGAACACCGCCTCGGCCGGCAGGAACATCACCGCACCGTCCGAGGTCACCCCGGGCAGGATGTATTTGTCGGCAATGGCGTCGATATGGCGACGCACATCGGCGCGGAAAGCGGTCTGCGCGGCGCGCCGCTCCAGCCCGCCCGCATCTGCATCGAACATGCGCTGGTAGTTCTCCAGCGGGAACTTGGCATCCACCGCTACATCCCCGGTCGGCGCCGGCAGGCTGAGCAGGCAATCGACACGGCTGCCATTGGGCAGCGCTGCCTGGAAGGCAAAGGCATCGGGCGGCAGGATGTTCTGCACCAGGGCCTCGAGCTGGACCTCACCGAAGGCGCCGCGGGCGCGCTTGTCGCCGAGCAGCGCCTGCAGGCTGACCACGTTGGTGGTCAGGCCGTCGATCTTCTTCTGCGCCTCGTCGATGGTGGCCAGGCGCGCCATCACGCTGGCGAAGGTCTCATTGGTCTTGCGAAAGCCCTCGTCCAGGCGCTGGCTGACCTGGCCCGACAAGGTGTCGAGGCGGCCGTCGACGCTCTGCGTCAACGCCTGCATGCCGCGCGACAACTGCATGGAGGCGGCTGTAAGCCCGCGCTGCAGCAGTTCGCGGTCGGCACGGGCGTGCTCGCCGATGCGATCGGTCTGGCGCGCCAGACCCTCATGCAGATCACGCAGGATCTCGCGGTGCTGCGCGCCAAGGCGCTGCTCGAGCTGTTCGGCAAGCACCTCGGACAGCTCGCCCTGCAAGCGGCGCTCGCTGCCGAAGCTGCGCGCCAGCAACCACGCCAGCGCAATCAGCGCCAGCAGCAACAAACCACCCAGCAGCATCTCCGCCTGGGTCAGCGTCAACGTCCCGATCTGCAAGCCCGCGCTCCTCAGGCCAGCGCACGCAGGCTGGCCAGCGGCGGGCGCGACAGCAGCTTGCGCGTACCCAGCCAGCCGCCGGCCACCACGCCAGCCGTGCCCAGCAGCACGGCCACCACGACCGGCGCCAGCGCAGGGACATAGGCCATGCGGAAAACCTGCTCGGCGAGCAGCCAGCCGATCGCGCTCGCCCCCACGCCCGCGAGTACGCCCGCCACGCTGCCGAGCACGAGGAACTCGGCGAGCAAGGCCTGGCGAACCTGGCGGTTGCGCGCGCCCAGCGTGCGCAGCATGGCGAGCTCGTACTCGCGCTCGTCGTGGGTCGACTGCAGGGCCGCATACAGCACCACCAGTCCCGCCAGCACCGCAAAGCCGAACACGAACTGCACGATCAGGATCAGCTTGTCAGTCATCGACTGCACCTGGGCGACCACCGCGGCGATGTCGATCACGGTGAGGTTGGGGAAGGCGCTGATCAGCCGGGTGGTGAAATCGTGGCGCTCGGCGGGCAGATGGAAGCTGGTGATCAGGCTGGCGGGATACGTCTCGAGCAGCCCCTCTGAGGCGATGAAGAAGAAATTGACCCGCATCGAATCCCACTCCAGCGTGCGCACGCTGGTGATCGGAGCCTCGACGCGCTCACCGGCAATCTCGAAGGTCACGCGGTCGCCGAGCTTGAGCCCGAAGGTCTGCGCCAGGCCGACTTCGACCGAGAACTGCGGCTCGCGCGCAGCGCCATGCCAGCGCCCGGCGCTGACCACGTTGGCGTCCGGCAGCGCGGCAGCATAGGACAGGTTGAACTCGCGCTCTGCCAGCCGCCGGGTGCGCTGGTCCTCAAACGCCTCGGGCGCGATCGGCGTGCCGTTGATGGCGACCATGCGGCCACGGATCATCGGCTGAATCGCCGGCTCGGGCAGCCCCTCGGCACCGAACAACGCGGCCACGCCCTGACGCTGGTCGGGCTGGATGTTGATGACGAAGCGGTTGGGCGCATCCGCCGGCGCCATGGCGCGCCAGTTGTCGAGCAGGTCGCCGCGCACCAGGGTCAGCAACAGCAGCGCGGTCATGCCCAGGCCGAGCGCCGCCGCCTGCACGACGCTGCCGCCCATGCGCCGGCCGAGCGCAGCCACACCGTAACGCCAGCCGCCGCCACGCAGGCTGCCCTGCCCCTTCAGCCGCCCGGCCAGGTGCAGCACCCACCACGCCGCAAGCGCGAACACGCCGAGCGCGAGCGCAAAGCCGAGTGCGACCATCAGGCCAAGCCGCATATCGGCGGCGATCCAGAAGATCAACCCGAGCAAGGCCGCCAGCCCGAAGGCCCAGGCCGCGCCCGAGAGTGGCTCGGCGATGTCGAACTCGCGGCGCAGTACCCTCAGTGTGCTGACCTTGTGCAGGCGCAGCAGCTGGGGCAGCACGAAACCTGCCAGCAGCGCCATGCCGACCGCCAGTCCATGCGCGATCGGCAGCAAGGAGGGCGCCGGCAGCTCGGTGGCGAGGATCTCGCGCAGGCCGCCCGCCAGCCCCCATTGCACGCTCCAGCCCAAGGCGGTACCGGCCAGCGCTGCAGCCAGGCCGAAGATCAGGAACTCGCCGACGACGATGCCCAGCACCTGTGCCTGGCGCGCGCCGAGCACGCGCATCACCGCGCAGCCATCGAGGTGGCGTGCCATGAAGCGGCGCGCGGACAAGCCGACTGCTACCGCGGCGAGGATCACTGCCAGCAAGGCCGCGAGGCGCAGGAAGCGCTGCGCCTGGTCGAGTGCCGCGCGCACTTCGGGGCGGGCGTTCTCCACCGTCTCCACCGCCTGCCCGCGCCCCAGGTTGTCACGCGCCCAGCGTTCATAGGCGTCGACCGTGGTCTGCTCGCCAGCAACGTGCAGGCGCCAGGTGGCACGGCTGCCCTCGGCGATCAGGCCGGTGCGCTCGAGTTCGTCCAGGTTGAAGATCGCCCGCGGCAGCAGGCTGAAGAAGTTGGCGCCACGGTCGGACTCGAAGCTCACCATGGCGCCGACGCGGAACGCCAGCTCGCCCATGCCGACCACGTCGCCGACCTTGACCCCAAGCTCGGCGAACAGGCGCTCGTCCAACCACAGCTCGCCCGGCGCCGGCACCCTGCCCGCGACGGCATCGTCCTGGTTGGGACCCGCTGCGATACGGATGGCGCCACGCAGCGGGTAGCCATCCTCCACCACCTTGACGCCGGCCAGCGCCGCGGTTTCCTCTGTGCTCGCCATGCTGGTGAACAGCACGGTGGTGGCGACCTGCAAGCCACGGTCGCGCGCCTCGTCGGCAAACGCCGCCGGCCACGGCCGGTCGGCACGCAGCAGGAGATCGCCGCCGAGCAACTGGTTGGCCTCGCGGTCGAGCGCACGACCGACGCGGTCGGCCAGGAAGCCAACGCTGGTCAGGCTTGCCACCGCGATCACGATCGCCAGCCCGAGCAGGTGCAGTTCGCCTGCGCGCAGGTCGCGCAGCATCATGCGAGCAGCGAGCAGCAGGGTACGCATCATGTCGCCGGCCTCACTTCGCGTTGCCGAGCAGACGCCGCGCCAGCTCGCACCAATAGGCAACGCCCGCCGGCATCACCCCGTCGTTGAAGTCGTAATGCGGGTTGTGCAGCATGCAGCCACCCTCACCCGGGCCGTTACCGATCCACACATAGGCACCTGGCTTCTCCTGCAGGAAGTAGGCGAAATCCTCCGCACCCATGCTCGGTCGGCGGTCGGTGAACACGCGCTCTGGCCCCGCCACCGCACGCGCAGCCTCGGCGCACAGCGCAGCCTCGGCGGCGGTGTTGATCGTCGGCGGGTAACCGCGGCGGAACTGGAAATCCACCTCCACGCCATGGCTGCGCGCGATGCCCTCGGCAACCTGGCGCAAGCCCTGCTCCAGGCGGTCGCGCACCGCGGCGGAGAAGGTGCGTACCGTACCGCACAGCTCGGCGCGGTCGGGAATCACGTTGTAGGCCTCGCCGGCGTGGAACTGCGTGACCGACACCACGCCGGCATCGATCGGGTCGAGCACCCGGCTGACCAGGGTCTGCGCGGCCTGCACGAAGGCTGCACCCGCCACTACGGGATCGACCCCCAGATGCGGCATGGCCGCATGTGCGCCCACACCGGTGAAGCGAATATCGAAGCGGTCTGCGCTCGCCATCACCGGACCGCTGTGGATGGCGAAGCTTCCCGCCTCCATGCCCGGCCAATTGTGCATGCCGAACACGGCCTCCATCGGGAAGCGCTCGAAGAGGCCGTCGGCGATCATCGCCGGCGCCCCGCCCTCGCCTTCTTCCGCCGGCTGGAAGATCAGGTACACCGTGCCATCGAAATCCCGCCGCGCAGCCAGCGCCTCGGCCGCGCCGAGCAGCATCGTGGTGTGGCCGTCATGGCCGCAGGCGTGCATGCAGCCCTGTACGGTTGACTTGTGTGCGAACTCGTTACGCTCGGTGATCGGCAGGGCGTCCATGTCGGCACGCAGGCCGATCGCGCGCAGACCACGCCCGCCACGCACCACGCCGACCACACCCGTACCCCCGATGCCACGATGAACCTCTATGCCGAGCGCCTCGAGCTGGCGCGCGACGAGCTCGGCCGTGCGGTGCTCCTCGAAGGCGAGCTCGGGATGGGCATGGATATCGCGCCGTATGGCGGTCAGCTTGTCCTGAAGGGGGCGTACACTTTCGATGAGGCTCATGGCTGCACCGTATCGTTGTGGGTCGTTGCGGGTGTCCGAGTGTATTACAGGCGGACGGGACGGCGGCTTGCGCGGCGCGCACTTTGCCTTGCTTTCGCGGTCTGAAGCCGGCACGCAGGCGAAGTTCCCGCACCTGCAGCAACCGCGGCAGCAGACTGGCGACCCGGCAACATTTCTGCTGACTATCGCGCTTCAGGACCGATAATTGCGCATGAACGAGATGACCACCCCTTCCGCCGGGCTCCCCGCCGCGGCCTCCGACCTGCCCTTCGACAGCCTCCCACTCGCCCCAGCGATGCTGGACACCCTCCGCCAGCTCGACTACCGCACGATGACCCCGATCCAGGCCGCCAGCCTGCCGCTTGCGCTTGCCGGGCACGACCTCATCGCCCAGGCCAAGACCGGCAGCGGCAAGACCGCAGCTTTCGCCCTGCCGCTGCTGGCCCGGCTGGACGTGCGCAAGCTCGCCGTGCAGGCCATGGTACTGTGCCCGACGCGCGAGCTGGCCGACCAGGTCACGCAGGAGATCCGCCGCCTGGCGCGCTTCGAAGCCAACATAAAGGTGTTGCCGCTGTGCGGCGGCACGCCGATGCGGCCCCAGCGCGACAGCCTGGAGCACGGCGCCCATGTTGTTGTCGGCACGCCCGGACGAATCATGGACCACCTTCAACGCGGCAGCCTCGTGCTTGACGAGCTCAGCACCCTGGTGCTGGACGAGGCCGACCGCATGCTGGACATGGGCTTCCACGACGACATCGCCTTCATCGCCAGCCGCTGCCCCTCGGCACGGCAGACTCTGTTGTTCTCCGCCACCTACCCCGAAGGCATCGCCACCCTGGCCGCACGCTTTCTGCGCACTCCACAGGAGGTGAAACTGCTCGAGCAGCATGCGGGCAACAAGATCCGCCAACGCTTCTACGAGATCGAGCATCCGGCGCGCCTGCAGGCGGTCGCCCGCCTGCTGCGCCACTACCGCCCCGCCAGCGCGCTGGCTTTCTGCAACACGCGACAGCAATGCCGCGAGTTGGTCGATCTGCTGCGCGCCCAAGGCTTCGCCGCCCTGGCCCTGAACGGCGAACTCGAGCAGCGCGAGCGCGATCAGGTGCTGATCCAGTTCGCCAACCGGAGTTGCTCGGTGCTGGTCGCCACCGACGTCGCCGCACGCGGGCTGGACATTGCCCAGCTCGAAGCGGTGATCAACGTCGATGTTACCCCCGACCCCGAGATCCACATCCACCGTATCGGCCGCACCGGCCGCGGCGACGAGGACGGCTGGGCGCTGAGCCTGTGCAGCAGCGCGGACAAGCGCCGCATCTCAGGCATTGCACAGGCCATGGGCTTCGAACCCGAGTGGCATGCGCTTGACGAATTGCCCGAGGACGAAAGCCTGCCCGTGCCGGCGCCGATGGTGACGCTACTGATCCTGGGCGGACGTAAGGACAAGATCCGCCCCGCCGACGTGCTCGGCGCGCTCACCGGCGAGGCTGGCTTCAGCCGCGAGCAGGTGGGCAAGATCACCGTCACCGACCAGACGACCTATGTCGCCGTCGAGCGCGCGATCGCAGGCGAGGCGGTCCGTCGCCTGTCGGCCGGCAAGCTCAAGGGAAAGAAGGTGAAGGTGCGCGCACTCGAGATCTGAACCCTTCAGCCGGACGCCAGTCATCTTGAAGCTCTACTACGCGGATCATTTCGTCCTGCCCTTGCCCGACGGGCACCGCTTTCCGATGGAGAAATACGCACTGCTGCGCCAACGCCTGCGCGACAGCGGTTTTTTTGCCGAAGACGACTTCCGCGTGCCCGCCGCGGCGAGCGACATCGAGATCCTGCGCGCCCACGACGCCGGCTACCTGGCGAGGGTTGCGGCCGGCACGCTGGACGCGGTCGAGGTGCGGCGCATCGGCTTTCCGTGGACTGCCGCGATGGTCGAGCGCTCGCGCCGCTCGGCCGGAGCCACGCTCGCTGCTTGCCGCAGTGCGCTCGATGGCGAGGGCGGCAGCGCCTGCGCCGCCAACCTGGCCGGCGGCACCCACCACGCACACCGCGACTTTGGCTCGGGCTTCTGCGTGTTCAACGACGCCGCCATCGCCGCACTGGCGATGCGCGCCGAAGGCCGCGTCCGCCGCGTCGCCATCGTCGACTGCGACGTTCATCAGGGCGACGGCACCGCCACCATCCTCGCCGACTCACCCGAGATCTTCACTTGCAGCCTGCATGGCGCGAAGAACTTCCCTTTCCGCAAGCAGGCGAGCGACCTCGATATCGAACTGGCCGACGACACCGGCGACGAGGACTACCTCGCCGCGCTCGACGATGCGCTCGACACCGTGTTCAACCACGCGCGCCCCGAACTGGTGATCTACCTCGCCGGCGCCGACCCCTACGCAGGCGACCGCCTGGGCCGCCTGGCGCTCAGCATCGAAGGGCTGAAGACCCGCGACGAACGCGTACTCGGCACCTGCCGGGCAGCCGGCGTGCCGGTTGCGGTGGCGATGGCAGGCGGCTATGCGCAGCCGATCGAGGACACGGTGACGGTACATTTCAACACCGTGCACACCGCGGCGCGCATCTTCGGCGGGCGCCGCTGAGCCGGTCCGGCCCCTTGCGTCAGCCATAGCCATGGCTTCAACCCGGCCGACCGGTCTGCACACTCAACAGGAAACTGCCCGTGACACTACCTACGCTCAGGCTGCTCGGCGTCGACTTCACCTCCGCGCCCCGCCGGGCCAAGCCGATCACTGTCGCCCACGGCCACCTGGCCGGTGCGCGTGTGACGCTCGACCATTTCGAATTGTGCGAGGACTGGCCCTCCTTCGAAGCCGTGCTGGCGCGCCCTGGTCCCTGGCTGGGCGCCTTCGACTTTCCCTTCGGCCTGCCACGCGAAGCCGTGATCGACCTCGGCTGGCCGCAGGTCTGGCCGGCACTGGTACGCCACTGTGCAGACCTCGGCAAGCCAGGCTTTCGCGCCGCACTGGACGCTTACCGCGAGTCACGCCCCGTCGGCCAGCGCTACGCCCACCGTGCCACAGACCTGCCTGCGCGTTCCCACAGCCCACTCAAGCTGGTCAACCCACCGGTGGGGCTGATGTTCCTGGAAGGCGCAGCCCGCCTGCTCGCCGCAGGCGTACATCTGCCCGGCCTGCATGACGGCGACCCACAGCGCGTGGCCATCGAGGCCTACCCCGGACTGCTCGCCCGGCGCACCACCACTGCGTCGTACAAGAGCGACGAGCGCCGCAAGCAGACCGCGGAGCGGCGCGCGGCACGGGAGGGCATCGTCGATGCGCTGAGTTCTCGACCAGCAGGCGTTGCCGGCAATGACGATGCCGGCGGCCTGCATGCGACAAGGACACAGCGCGAAGCCTTGATCGATGACGCCAGCGGCGATCTGCTCGATGCCGCACTCGCCCTGATGCAGGCAGCCGCCGCAGCGCGCGCGGGCCCGCCGCTGTTCGGCCTACCCGCCGGGATGGACCCGCTGGAAGGATGGATCGCCGGCTGCTAGCTCAGTCTTCGGAGAGCATCTGCAGCGCCTCGTCGTACCACGCGATCCAGTTCTGTTCGTACTGGATGCCGGCCCTGAGGATGAGGTAGTGGATGCGGCGCTGGCGCGTGGGCTCGGCTTCGGGCGGAAAATCACGCGCTTCGATGGCACGGTAGGCGTGCAGTTTGTCGGCGTGAAGCGAACGACGGCGCTCCAGCTCGGGGCGCAAGCCAAACGGTCCGGCCACGGCATCGGCGCGCAGGCGCACCATGAACTCGTCGCGCAACTCAGGCAGGGGCCCAGCCTCGCCAGCCCATCGGGCCAGCTCCTCGCGACCAGCGGGCAGCACGGTGTAACTGCGCTTGCGGGTGCGGCCGGCGTCGGGGTCGGCGTCGGATCGGATCCAGCCTGCCTTTTCCATCCGACCCAGCTCACGGTAGATCTGCTGGTGCGTCGCCTGCCAGAAATGGCCGATGGACTTGTCGAAGCGCCGTGCCAGTTCATAGCCGGACGAGGGCTGTTCGAGCAGCGAAGTGAGCAGTGCGTGGCAGAGCGACATGGCGCGAGTCTAAACGCCGCATCGCAAACCATGCAACGCGTTGCATGGTTAAGCAGGATCTTCTACATTAATGCAACTGGTTGCATAGGCGTACCGTGACACCTCCGCGGTCCGCACGCTTCTCCCTCCCCTCTGGCGGGCGGGCCATTCACGACGCGCCCATGCAACCAGCCCCACCCATAAAGAATGCGAGCGAGACGATGGCCACCTACACGAACCTGTTCCGCCCCCTGGACCTCGGCTTTACCACGCTGCCCAACCGCTTCCTGATGGGCTCGATGCACGTCGGCCTGGAAGAGACCGAGGGTGGCTTCGAGCGCATGGCTGCCTTCTATGGCGAGCGCGTGCGCGGCGGCGTAGCCCTGATCGTGACCGGCGGCATCGCCCCCAACGCCGAGGGCCGGCCATGGAGCGGCGGCGCCACACTGACCACGTCGGAAGAAGCCACCCGCCACCGCGTGGTGACCGATGCAGTCCATCGCGAGGGCGGCAAGATCGCCATGCAGATCCTGCACTTCGGCCGTTACGCCTACCACCCGGAGCTGGTCGCACCCAGCCCGATCCAGGCGCCGATCTCACCGTTCGTACCGCGCGAGCTTTCCGCCGCCGATGTCGAGCGCACGATCGAGGATTTCGTGCGCTGCGCGGAGCTCGCCCGCGAGGCCGGCTACGACGGGGTGGAGATCATGGGCTCCGAGGGTTATCTGATCAACGAGTTCATCGTCGCTCACACCAACAAGCGGAGCGACGAATGGGGCGGCCCCTACGAGAACCGCATTCGCTTCGCCACCGAGATCGTTCGTCGAACGCGCGCGCGCCTCGGGCGCGACTTCATCATCATCTACCGGCTTTCGATGCTGGACCTGATCGAGGACGGCTCGAACTTCGAGGAGGTCGTTCAGCTCGCACAGGCAATCGAGGCAGCCGGTGCCACGCTCATCAACAGCGGCATCGGCTGGCACGAGGCGCGCATCCCCACCATCGCAACCTGTGTGCCACGCGCTGGCTTCGCCTGGGTGACGCAGAAGCTGAAGGACCACGTCCGCATTCCGTTGATCGCCACTAACCGCATCAACACACCCGAGATTGCCGAAGGCATTCTTGCCGAGGGTAAGGCGGACATGGTGTCGATGGCCCGCCCCTTCCTCGCCGACCCCGATTTTGTGAACAAGGCGGCCGCCGGGCGCGGCGCCGACATCAACACCTGCATCGCCTGCAACCAGGCCTGCCTGGACCACACGTTCAACGGCAAGGTGACCTCCTGCCTGGTCAATCCGCGTGCCTGCCACGAGACCGAACTGGTGATCGAGCCCACCAGCTCGTCGCGCAGCATCGCGGTAGTCGGTGCCGGCCCGGCGGGCCTGGCCTTCGCCACCACCGCAGCCGAACGTGGCCACAAGGTCACCCTGTTCGAGGCCGGGGCTCGCATCGGCGGGCAGTTCAATATCGCGATGCAGATCCCCGGCAAGGAGGAGTTCTCGGAGACGCTACGCTACTTCGGCCGTCGCATCGAGCAGACCGGCGTCGTGCTCAAGCTCAACACCCGTGTCTCCGCCGCCGAGTTGGCCGGGAAGTTCGACGAAGTGGTGCTCGCCACCGGCATCGTTCCCCGCCAGCCCGACATCGAGGGCGTGGACCATCCCAAGGTACTCGGCTACCTCGACGTACTCAGGGACAAGAAGCCCGTCGGCCGCCGCGTGGCCATCCTCGGGGCAGGCGGCATCGGTTTCGACGTCGCCGAGTACCTCAGCCACGCAGGCGTGAGCCCGAGCCTGGAGGCATCGAAGTTCTTTGCCGAATGGGGCATCGATGCACGTTACGCGCGCCGCGGCGGGCTCATGACGCCCCAACTCGAAGCCGCCCCGCGTGAGATTGTGCTGCTGCAGCGCAAGACCAGCAAGGTCGGCGAGGGCCTGGGCAAGACCACCGGCTGGATCCACCGCACCGCGCTGAAGAACCGCGGCGTGAAGATGATCCCAGGCGTCACCTACCACCGCATCGACGACGCTGGCCTGCATGTGACGATCGGCGGCAAGGACGAGATCTTTCCGGTCGACAACGTGATCCTGTGCACCGGACAGGAACCCCAACGCGAACTTCAGGCAACCCTGCTCGAGGCCGGCATGCGGGTGCACCTGATCGGTGGCGCCGATGTCGCCGCCGAACTCGACGCCAAGCGCGCAATCAAGCAGGGGATGGAACTGGCCGCGACGATCGAGAACAGCTCGGCACTCACCCCTGCAGCGTCAACGCCTGGCCAACTTGGTGCTGCGGCCACCCGCAGCATCCCCCTGCCCCAGCTCGATACCCTGCGCATCGCCATCGAAGGCAAGGTGGCCGTGCTAACCCTGAACCGCCCCGACAAGGCGAACGCGATGAACCTGCAGATGTGGCACGACATCCGCACCGCGATGCAATGGGTCGACCGCACGACCGCGGTGCGTGTGGCAATGGTGCATGGTGCAGGCGACAACTTCTGCGCGGGAATCGACCTGCAAATGATGATGAGCATCCTGCCCAGCGTGAAGGATGCTTGCGAGGCCCGTACGCGCGAGAACCTGCGCAATCTCATCATCGACCTCCAGGACACACTGAGCAGTCTTGAGCGCTGCCGCAAACCGATACTCGCCGCCATCCACGGCGCCTGCATCGGTGGCGGGGTGGACCTGGTCGCCTGCGCCGACATGCGTTACTGCTCGGCAGACGCGAAGTTCTCGGTCAAGGAGATCGACCTCGGCATGGTCGCCGACGTCGGCAGCCTGCAGCGCCTGCCACGCCTGATAGGCGACGGCATGGTGCGCGAACTTGCCTACACCGGACGCAAGGTGGACGGCGCGGAGGCTGCGCGCATCGGCTTGGTCAATCGGGTCTTCGACAACCCTTCTGCCCTGCTGGAGGGGGTGCTGCAGATCGCCCACGCAATCGCCAGCAAGTCACCACTGGCGATCCGCGGCACCAAGGACATGCTCAACTACGCCCGCGACCATAGCGTCGCCGACGGTCTCGACCGTGTTGCAACCTGGAACGCCGCAATGCTGATGTCCGAAGACCTGCAGGCTGCGATCCGCGCCGGGATGACGCGTCAGGCACCGACGTTCAGGGACTGAGCGCGCCGAAGCCGAAGCCGAAGCCGAAGCCGAAGCCGAAGCCGAAGCCGAAAATGGCAGGGCCCGGGGGATACCCGGGCCCTGCAAGTTCTGGTGGGTGCTGACGGGGTCGAACCGCCGACATTCGCCTTGTAAGGGCGACGCTCTACCAACTGAGCTAAGCACCCGCGCTGTCGCCATCGAGCAGATGACGAAGCTGCAAAGCCTGCTAGTTTACAGCATCTTTGAGCCCTTTACCAGCGCGGAATTTAGGTACCTTGGCTGCCTTGATCTTGATGTTCTTGCCAGTGCGTGGGTTGCGTCCGGTTCTTGCTGCGCGGTCACCGACGTAAAACGAACCGAAACCGACCAAGGTCACGGTATCGCCTTGCTCGAGTGCCTCGGACACCGAGGCGAGCGTGGCATCGAGTGCGCGCGCCGCATCCGCCTTGGTCATCGACGCCTTATCCGCAATGCTTGTGATGAGTTCTTGTTTATTCACTTGGACCCTCCGAATGGATGCTGCGATCAGGTACTGCGATGGACTCGAACCGACAGCCCGTCGGGCAGCATGACGCACTGATGCACGGCAGGGCTTGCAAACCTGCGATCGTTATAGCGCGCGCAATTCCACGCTGTCAACGACGAAGCCGCAAGGCCCTCGCGGACATTGCGGCTTCGAAGACGCGGGCCTGAGCGGCCCGCGACCACCCCTCCAAGGGGCCTCAGTGCGCGCGCAGATTCGCTGCGGCCGATCCACCCGCTGCATGCTCGCCGGTCACGCCGGTCTGCGCCACCGGCTCATCGCCTTCCGGCAGCGGCTCGGGCTTGCGCTCGAGCGCAAGTTCGAGCACACGGTCGATCCACTTGACCGGAACGATCTCGATCGCGTTCTTGATGATGTCCGGAATCTCGGCGAGATCCTTCACGTTCTCCTCCGGAATCAGCGCGGTGCGGATACCCCCGCGGACGGCAGCCAGAAGTTTCTCTTTCAGGCCTCCGATCGCAAGGACCTCGCCACGCAGCGTGATCTCACCCGTCATGGCAACGTCGCAACGCACCGGAATCCCAGTCAGCACGGACACGAGCGCCGTCGAGATCGCAATACCTGCAGACGGACCGTCCTTCGGGATCGCCCCTTCCGGCAGGTGGATGTGAATGTCGCTCTTCTGGTAGAAATCGGGATCGATCCCGAGCGACCGAGCGCGCTTGCGCACCACAGACAACGCCGCCTGGATCGACTCCTGCATGACCTCACCCAGTTTGCCGGTGGTGACCACCTTGCCCTTGCCCGGCAGCTGGACGGCCTCGACAGTCAGCAGTTCGCCGCCAACCTCGGTCCAGGCCAGGCCGGTGACCTGGCCGATCTGGTTCTCTTTCTCCGCCATGCCGAAGCTGTACTTGCGCACGCCGAGGAACTTGTCGAGGTTCTTGGCATTGACCACGACCTTCGTGCTGCGGCTACGCAGCACCAACTGCTTGACCACCTTGCGGCACACCTTGGAAATCTCGCGCTCGAGACTACGCACACCCGCTTCGCGCGTGTAGTAACGCACGATATCGCGTACTGCTTCCTCGGTGACCGACAGCTCGTCACGCTTGAGCCCATTGTTCTTCATCTGCTTGGGCAGCAAATAACGCTGGGCGATGTTCACCTTCTCATCCTCGGTGTAACCCGAAAGACGAATGACCTCCATACGGTCGAGCAGCGCCGCAGGAATGTTCAAGGTGTTTGCCGTGGCAACGAACATCACGTCGGACAGGTCGAAATCGACCTCGACATAGTGATCCTGGAAAGTGTGGTTCTGCTCCGGGTCCAGCACTTCGAGCAGCGCGGAACTCGGATCGCCACGGAAATCCATGCCGAGCTTATCGACCTCGTCGAGCAGGAACAGCGGGTTCTTCACCCCGACCTTGCTCATGTTCTGCAGGATCTTGCCCGGCATCGAGCCGATGTAGGTACGGCGATGGCCGCGGATCTCGGCTTCGTCGCGCACGCCACCGAGCGCCATGCGAATGAATTTGCGGTTGGTGGCCTTGGCAATCGACTGCCCAAGCGAGGTCTTGCCCACTCCGGGCGGTCCGACCAGGCACAGGATGGGCGCCTTGACCTTGTCCACGCGCTGTTGCACGGCAAGGTACTCGAGGATGCGTTCCTTTACGCGCTCGAGGCCATAATGGTCCTTGTCGAGCACCGTTTCGGCCTCGGCCAGGTCCTTGCTGACGCGCGACTTCTTCTTCCAGGGCAGACCGACAAGCGTGTCGATGTAGTTCCGTACCACCGTGGCCTCGGCCGACATCGGCGACATCAGACGCAGCTTCTTGAACTCGGCCTCGGCCTTGGCGAGCGCCTCCTTGGGCATGCCCGCGGCCTTGATCTTCTTGTCCATTTCCTCGAAGTCGGCACCTTCCTCGCCTTCCCCGAGTTCCTTCTGGATCGCCTTGACCTGTTCGTTCAGGTAGTACTCGCGCTGGCTCTTCTCCATCTGGCGCTTGACGCGTCCACGGATGCGCTTCTCGACCTGCAGGATGTCGAGTTCGCCCTCCAACTGGGAAAGCAGGCGCTCGAGGCGCTCGGCGGTATCGAACATCTCCAGCACTTCCTGCTTCTGCTCGAGCTTGAGCGGCAGATGTGCGGCAATGGTGTCGGCAAGCCTGCCGGCTTCGTCGATGCCAGCCAGCGAGCTGAGGATCTCCGGCGGAATCTTCTTGTTGAGCTTAACGTACTGGTCGAACTGCGCGATGATCGCGCGCCGCATGGCCTCGAGCTCGTTGTTGCCGGCCTCGACCGGCACGACCGGACGCGCGGTGGCGACGAACACGGTGCGCAGGTCGCTAACCGAATCGATATGGGCACGCTGCACGCCTTCGACAAGCACCTTGATGGTGCCATCAGGCAGCTTGAGCATCTGCAGGATGTTGGCGATGCAGCCGATCGAATACAGGTCCTCGACCGCAGGCTCGTCCTTGGCGGCCGACTTTTGTGCGACGAGGAGGATGCTCTTGCCGTCCTCCATCGCGTTCTCGAGTGCCTTGATGCTCTTCGGACGACCGACGAAGAGCGGAATCACCATGTGCGGGAACACCACCACGTCGCGCAAGGGCAACAGCGGCAATTCAATCGCTTCTTTGGGGAGGTCAGCAGGACCCGGCATTTTTTATTTCCTTCATGAAAGGGTTCCGCTCATCTATGGGCGGGCCCCAGGAATTCAAGTGGCGGGCTGCAACAAAGGCCCCGCGCTCAAGGCGCGGGGCATCAAGCCTCAATTGGCTCCCGACACCTTCTGCTGATCAGCATAGATCAGGAGCGGCTTGCCACCTTCCTCGATGGTCGATTCGTCCACGACAACCTTCTCCACACCGTCCAGCGTCGGCAGGTCGTACATGATGTCGAGCAGGGCCGCCTCGAGGATGGAGCGCAGACCGCGCGCCCCCGTCTTGCGCTTGATGGCCTTGCGCGCCACTGCGTGCAGTGCTGCGGGGCGGATCTCGAGCTCCACGCCTTCCATCGAGAACAGCTTCTGGTACTGCTTGACCAGTGCGTTCTTCGGCTCGACGAGGATCTGGATCAGTGCCTCTTCATCCAGTTCCTGGAGTGTCGCCACCACCGGAAGGCGGCCGATCAGCTCGGGAATGAGACCGAACTTGATGAGATCTTCCGGCTCCACCTGACGGAAGGTGTCGGTAAGGCTCTTGGTGTCCTTGCTCTTCACCTCGGCACCGAAACCGATCCCGACCTTCTCGGTACGGTTGCGGATCACCTTCTCGAGCCCATCGAAGGCACCACCGCAGATGAACAACACGTTGGTGGTATCGACCTGGATGAAATCCTGGTTCGGGTGCTTGCGCCCGCCTTGCGGCGGAATCGAAGCCACCGTGCCCTCGACGAGCTTGAGCAGGGCCTGCTGCACGCCTTCGCCCGAAACGTCACGGGTGATCGAAGGGTTGTCGGCCTTGCGCGAGATCTTGTCGATCTCATCGATGTAGATGATGCCCTGCTGCGCCTTGTCCACGTCGTAGTCGCACTTCTGCAGCAGCTTCTGGATGATGTTCTCGACGTCCTCACCGACATAGCCAGCTTCGGTCAGGGTCGTGGCGTCGGCCATCACGAAGGGCACGTCGAGCAGGCGGGCAAGTGTCTGCGCGAGCAGCGTCTTGCCCGAACCCGTCGGCCCGATCAGCAGGATGTTGCTCTTGGCCAGCTCGACGTCGTCCTGCTTGGCCTCGACATGGCGCAGGCGCTTGTAATGGTTGTATACCGCCACCGCGAGGTTGCGCTTCGCCTGCCCCTGCCCGATCACGTACTGATCGAGGATCTGGCAGATCTCGCGCGGAGTCGGCAGCGAGCCCTTGACGCCCTCGGGGTCGGACTTGCCAACGATCTCGTCGCGGATGATGTCGTTGCAGAGCTCGATGCACTCGTCGCAGATGAAGACCGAGGGGCCTGCGATGAGTTTGCGGACCTCGTGCTGGCTCTTGCCGCAGAACGAGCAGTACAACAGCTTCTCGCTGCCTGCCTTCTTGTCCGACATTGGGAAAATCTCCTGAATCAGGTGTCGTCGCGGCTGGTGAGGATCTTGTCGACCAGACCGTACTCCACCGCGGCCGCGGCGGACATGAAGTTGTCGCGGTCGGTATCCTTCTCGATGCGCTCCATGCTCTGGCCGGTGTGCTTGGCCAGCATGCCGTTCAGGCGCTCGCGCAGGTAGAGGATCTCGCGCGCATGGATCTCGATGTCCGAGGCCTGGCCCTGGAAGCCGCCGAGCGGCTGGTGGATCATCACGCGCGAATTGGGCAGGCAGTAGCGCTTGCCCTTCTCGCCCGCCGCCAGCAGGAACGCACCCATGCTCGCCGCCTGACCGATGCACAATGTGCTGACGTTCGGCTTGATGAACTGCATCGTGTCGTAGATCGCCATGCCGGCGGTGACCGAACCGCCGGGCGAGTTGATATAGAAGTAGATGTCCTTGTCCGGATTCTCGGACTCGAGGAACAGCAACTGCGCAACGATCAGGTTGGCGGTGACGTCATTCACCGGGCCGACGAGGAACACCACCCGCTCCTTCAGAAGGCGCGAATAGATGTCGTAGGCGCGCTCGCCGCGACCACTCTGCTCGACCACCATCGGGACCAGGCCGAGACCGACCGGGTTCCAGTCGCTGCTGTGCTGGGGTGTTCCTTGCATCATTCGTCAGACCCTTTGCGACTTTAAGCCGCGTTGCCCATCAATTCGTCGAACGCCACTTCCTTGTCGGTGGCATCAGCCTTGCTGCTGACCCAGGCGACGACGTTGTCTTCGATGACCACCGCCTCGGCTTGAGCCAGACGCTCGGGTTGAGCGTAATACCAGCGCATGAGTTCCGCGGGATCCTCGTAGCTCTGCGCCATTTCCTCGACCAGCGCGCGCACCTGCTCGGGCTTGGCATGCAGTTCGTTGACCTTGACCAACTCGGCCATGATCAGGCCCAGCTTGACGCGGCGCTCGGCCTGCTCACCGAACCAGGACGGATCCACCGGGATGTCCTTGGTCTTGAGGCCGCGCATCTCGAGGTCGCGACGTGCGTTCTCAGCGAGTTGCTGCGCCTCGGCCTGCACCAGCGCCTTGGGCACTTCGATCGGCGTCACAGCGATCAGCGCTTCCATCACCTGCTCCTTGACGCGAGCCTGGATGCGGCGCTTGACCTCGCGCTCGAGATTGGCCTTGACCTCCTCGCGCAGCTTGGCAACCTCGCCATCGGCAACGCCAAGCGACTTGGCGAAGTCGGCATCGACCACCGGCAGCACGGCCTCTTCGACCGCCTTGACGGTCACTTCGAACTGAACCGCCTGGCCGGCCAGGTGCTGGGCATGGTAGTCGGCAGGGAAGCTCATGTCGAAGGTCTTGCTCTCGCCCGCCTTGAGACCGAGCACAGCGGTCTCGAAATCCTTGAGCATGGCGCCAGCACCGATTACGAACGGGAAGTCCTGGGCCTGACCACCCTCGAACACTTCGCCGTCCTTGCGACCGGTGAAGTCGATAAGAACGCGGTCACCGTCAGCGGCTGCACGATCGACCGCGCTGAAGGTGGTGCGCTGCTTGCGCAGCACATCGATCGTCTTGTCGACCTCGGCATCGCCGACGGCAAGCACCGGACGCTCGATCTTCTGGCCGGTCAGTTCGCCGATGGTGACTTCGGGGTACACCTCGAACACGGCGCTGAACTCGAGCGCGCCCTCGCCCTGCGCCTCCTTGGGCTCGATGCGCGGGTAGCCCGCCACACGCAGCCCTTGTTCGCGCACCTTGTCACCGAACGCCTTCTCGACCGCCGCACCGACGGCCTCACCGCGGGCCTGGCCGCCATGCGTCTGCGCCACGATCTTCATCGGCACCTTGCCCGGCCGGAACCCCGGCATCTTCACCGTGCGCGCCATGCGCTTGAGGCGTGCATCCACCTCCTTCTCGATGTCAGCCAGCGCGACGGTGATGTCGATACGGCGCTCCAGCGCGCTCGGGTTTTCCTGGTTCTGCTCCATTAAATCGATCCTGAGAAGTCAATAAGTGCCAATGAATGCGTCACGGCCGTCGCGCTTGCGCACCCGCAAAGTCTTGCGTTCGCAACGTCGCCAGCATGAACACGATGAACGAAGAGCGGAATTCTAGCACAGCCCCTGCGGCGCACCGGAGGCGTGATCGCGAGTGAGAAAAGCGACACACTTCCTGCGAAAAAAAGCCGCGCACAGACTGGAACTCACCCCCGCCGAACTGTTCTCATCTACTGACCCGGTCGGCATGTCCAATGCCCCGGCGAAGGCCGCGCAGACGGCCCCCTGCTGAACCATCCGAAATGGCGGCCGGACCTTGTATACGCGCCGCCCTGGCTCGCACAGGAGAGACGCCATGACCATCTTCAATGCCTACCAGGCGCGCTATGAGGCTGCACGCGAGGAAGAGATGTCCCTCCAGGACTACCTCGAACTCTGCCGCGCCGACCGCATGGCTTACGCGACCGCCGCCGAGCGCATGCTCACGGCCATCGGCGAACCCGAGCTTGTCGATACGCGGCTCGACCCCCGCCTGTCGCGCATATTTTCCAACAAGATCATCAAGCTCTACCCCGCCTTCCGCGATTTCTACGGCATGGAAGAGGTCATCGAGAACATCGTGTCCTACTTCCGCCACGCCGCCCAGGGCCTGGAGGAGAAGAAGCAGATCCTCTACCTGCTCGGCCCTGTTGGCGGCGGAAAATCCTCACTCGCCGAGAAGCTCAAGAGCCTGATCGAAAAGGTGCCCTTCTATGCCATCAAGGGCTCGCCGGTCAATGAGTCGCCACTCGGGCTGTTCAACGCCGCCGAGGACGCGCACATCCTCGAGGGCGACTTCGGCATCCCGCGCCGCTACCTCAATACCATCATGAGCCCGTGGGCCGTCAAGCGCCTGCACGAGTTCAACGGCGACATCACCCGCTTCCGCGTGGTCAAGCTCACCCCCTCGGTACTGCGCCAGACCGCCGTCGCCAAGACCGAGCCGGGCGACGAGAACAACCAGGACATCTCATCGCTTGTCGGCAAGATCGACATCCGCAAGCTCGAGCAGTACTCGCAGGACGACCCGGATGCCTACAGCTACTCGGGCGGCCTGTGCCTGGCCAACCGCGGACTGCTCGAGTTCGTGGAGATGTTCAAGGCGCCGATCAAGGTACTGCACCCACTGCTTACCGCCACCCAGGAAGGCAACTACAAGGGCACCGAAGGATTCGGCGCGATCCCGTTCGACGGCATCGTAATGGCCCACTCGAACGAATCCGAGTGGGTGGCATTCAAGAACAACAAGAACAACGAAGCCTTCCTCGACCGCATCTACACCGTCAAGGTGCCCTACAGCCTGCGGGTGTCGGACGAGATGCGCATCTACGAGAAGTTGCTGGCGCACAGTTCGTTGTCCGAAGCGCCGTGCGCGCCCGACACCCTGAAGATGATGGCCCAGTTCGCCGTGCTGTCGCGCCTCAAGGAACCCGAGAACTCGAGCATCTTCTCCAAGATGCGCGTCTATGATGGCGAGAACCTCAAGGACACCGACCCCAAGGCAAAGAGCTACCAGGAGTACCGCGACTATGCGGGCGTCGACGAGGGCATGACCGGGCTGTCCACCCGCTTTGCCTTCAAGGCGCTGTCGAAGATCTTCAACTTCGACCACCGCGAGGTCGCCGCCAATCCGGTGCACCTGATGTACGTGCTCGAACAGCAGATCGAGGCCGAGCAGTTTCCTGCCGAGACCGAGGCGCGCTATCTCGGCTACATCAAGGAATACCTCGCGCCGCGCTACGCCGAGTTCATCGGCAAGGAGATCCAGACAGCCTACCTCGAGAGCTACTCCGAATACGGCCAGAACATCTTCGATCGCTATGTGATCTACGCGGACTTCTGGATTCAGGATCAGGAGTTCCGCGACCCCAACACCGGCGAGATCCTCGACCGCGCCGCGCTCAACGAGGAGCTGGAGAAGATCGAGAAGCCGGCCGGCATCAGCAACCCGAAGGACTTCCGCAACGAGGTGGTGAACTTCGTGCTGCGCGCCCGCGCCAAGCACGACGGCCGCAACCCGAGCTGGACCTCCTACGAGAAGCTGCGCGCGGTGATCGAGAAGAAGATGTTCTCCAACACCGAGGACCTGCTGCCGGTCATCAGCTTCAACGCCAAGGCCAGCGCCGACGAGCAGAAGAAGCACCAGGACTTTGTCGACCGCATGATCGACAAGGGTTACACCGAGAAGCAGGTGCGCTTGCTGTGCGAATGGTACCTGCGCGTTCGCAAGTCATCCTGACGTTGCCGGCCGGGCGGAGCGGGGCTTGACGCCCCGCCCGCCTCTTGCGTGATACGGGGAGGAGACATGGTCCGCATCATCGATCGACGCTTCGACAGCAAGAACAAGAGCGCGGTCAACCGCCAGCGCTTCATGCGCCGTTTCAAGCAACAGATCCGCAAGGCGGTGAGCGGTGCCATCCAGGGGCGCTCGATCCGCGATCTCGACAACGGCGAAGAGGTCTCGATCCCCGCACGCGACCTGGCCGAGCCGTCCCTTCATCACGGCCGTGGCGGTGTCTGGGAGCAGATCTTCCCGGGCAATGACCAGTTCAGCAGCGGCGACCGCATCAACAGGCCGCTCGGTGGGGGCGGAGACGGCTCGGGCAAGGGCAAGGCCAGCAACGAGGGCGAACATGAGGACGACTTCGTGTTCCAGCTCTCGCGCGAGGAGTTCCTCGAACTCTTCTTCGAGGACCTCGAGTTGCCACGCCTGATCCGCACGCAGCTTGCCAAGGTCACCGACTACAAGACACAGCGCGCCGGCTTCAAGTCCGACGGCGTGCCTGCCAACATCAACATCATCCGCTCGATGCGCGGCGCGCTTGGCCGCAGGCTTGCGCTCGGCTCGCCCTACGCCGCACGCATTCGCCAGCTTCAGGAGGCCCTAGACGATGCACTGGCCCGCCAGGAGGCAGATGAGGACAGCGACGAAGACACGCTGCGCGCCCTGCGCGAGGAACTCGCCGCGCTACGCGCCAAGGTCGAACGCATCCCCTTCATCGACAGCTTCGACCTGCGCTACAACAACCGCATCAAGGTGCCACGCCCCACCACCCAGGCGGTGATGTTCTGCGTGATGGACGTGTCGGGCTCCATGGACGAGGAGCGCAAGTCCATAGGCAAGCGCTTCTTCATGCTGCTCTACCTGTTCCTTACCCGGACCTACGAGCACATCGAAGTCGTCTTCATCCGCCACCACACCGTCGCCAAGGAAGTCGACGAGGACGAATTCTTCCACTCCCGCGAGTCCGGCGGCACGGTGGTATCGAGTGCACTGGTGATGATGCGCGACATCGTGCGCGAGCGGTATGCCAACGGGCAGTGGAACATCTACGGTGCGCAAGCCTCGGACGGCGACAACTGGGACAACGACTCTCCAGTGTGCGGCCGGCTGCTGGCAAATGAGATCCTGCCCTGGTGCCAGTACTTTGCCTACGTCGAAATCACCGCTGGCGAGCCGCAGAACCTGTGGCGCGAGTATGCCCGCCTCGGTGCCGAGCACGACAACTTCGCCATGCAGCGCATCGAGTCGCCGGCTGACATCTACCCGGTGTTTCGCGAACTGTTCAAGAAGACGATCGCATGACCACCATGACCTCCAGAGCGAAAGCGCCCGCACGCAAGCCCCCCCTGCCCTCAGGCTCCGAATGGACCGCGGAAGCAATCGAGCGCTACAACGCGGAGATCGCGCGCGTGGCGGCCGCCTACCGGCTCGATCTGTACCCGGTGCAGATCGAGATCATAACCGCCGAACAGATGATGGATGCCTACGCCTCGGTGGGCATGCCGGTCAACTACCACCACTGGTCCTTCGGCAAGCACTTCCTCTCCACCGAGAAGGGCTACAAGCGCGGCCAGATGGGTCTGGCCTACGAAATCGTCATCAACTCCAACCCCTGCATCGCCTACCTGATGGAGGAGAACACGCTGACGATGCAGGGCCTGGTGATCGCCCACGCGGCCTACGGCCACAACAGTTTCTTCAAGGGCAACTACCTGTTCCGCACATGGACCAACGCCGACGCGATCATCGACTACCTGGTGTTTGCACGGAACTACATCAGCGAATGCGAGCAGCGCCATGGCGAAGAGGAAGTGGAACTGCTGCTGGACTCCTGCCATGCGTTGATGAACCTCGGCGTGGACCGATACAAGCGCCCGCCCAAGCTGTCGCTGGCCAAGGAGAAGCTGCGCCAGCAGGAGCGCGAGGAATACCTCCAGGGACAGGTCAATGACCTCTGGCGCACGCTGCCTGCCCATGACACCCGCAGCGGCCCGCGCGAAGCCCCCCGCTTCCCGCCCGAGCCGGAGGAGAACCTGCTCTACTTCATCGAGAAGAACGCACCGCTGCTCGAACCCTGGCAGCGCGAGGTCGTACGCATCGTGCGCAAGATCGCGCAGTACTTCTTCCCGCAGCGCCAGACCCAGGTCATGAACGAGGGCTGGGCCACATTCTGGCATTACACCCTGCTCAACCACCTCTACGACGAAGGCCTGCTGGCCGACAGCTTCATGCTGGAGTTCCTGCAGTCGCACACCAACGTCGTGTACCAGCCGCCCTACAACAGTCGCTGGTTCAACGGCATCAACCCGTATGCGCTCGGCTTTGCGATGTGGCAGGACATCCGCCGCATGTGCGAGCACCCCGACGACGAGGACAGGCGCTGGTTCCCCGAAATCGCGGGCAGCGACTGGCTGGACACCTTCGACTTTGCGATGCGCAACTTCAAGGACGAGAGCTTCATCGCCCAGTACCTGTCGCCGAAGGTGATGCGCGATTTCCGCATGTTCGCGGTACTCGACGACGACCGCCAGGACAAGCTGGAAGTCTCGGCCATCCATGACGACAGCGGCTTCCGCCGTGTGCGCGAGATCCTCTCCGACCAGTACAACCTTGGCGCACGCGAGCCCAACGTCCAGGCCTGGAACGTCGATCTGCGCGGCGACCGTTCGCTCACCCTGCGCCATCAGCCTCACCGCCGCCGGCCGCTGGGAGGCAGCACCGACGAGGTCATGCGCCACCTGGCTCGGCTCTGGGGCTTCACCGTGCGCCTGGAATCCGTGGACGAGGACGGCAACATCGAACTCAAGCATGAAATCCGCGCCGAGCGGCGCCGCAACGGCAACTGAGCGCGGCTGCATGCGGCCGCGAACGGCGTAGAATCCGGGCAACTTTCCGGGAGTCTTCGCATGTTCAGCCCCTTGCGCCCCATTTACCCGGTCGCCGGCATCCGCGCGATCGAGAACAAGCTCATTCCGAGCGCACGCCCACCCCTGATGGAACGCGCCGGACGCGCCGCTGCAGAGGATGCGGTGCGCCTGATCATGGACCGACCGGGCCCGATCCTGATCGCCTGCGGCCCCGGCAACAACGGCGGTGACGGCTTCGTCATGGCACGCCAGCTCGCGCAGGCGGGACGAGAGGTCATCGTCGCCTTCGCCGGTCCCGCCGACAAACTCCCGGCCGAGGCCGCCAAAGCGCATGCCGACTACCTCGCAGCAGGTGGCACGGTTGTCTCCGACCTCCCCGCTGCGCCCGCCAATGGCTGGGCCCTGGTGGTCGATGCCTTGTTCGGCATCGGTCTCGGCCGCCCGATCGAAGGCCGTTACTCGAGCTGGATCAACACGCTCAACGCCCAACCCGGCCCGCGCATGGCACTCGACGTGCCGAGCGGACTTGACGCCGACACCGGCCAGCCCATGGGCACCACTTTCTGCGCCACGCACACCACCACCTTCATCGCCCTCAAGCCCGGCCTGCTCACACTCGACGGCCCCGACTACTGCGGCGAGATCAGCGTGCAGCGCATCGACATCGACGCCCCGGCCTGGCTCCAACCACACGGCCACGCGATCGCCCCCTCGTTGTTCCGCCACATGCTGAGGCCGCGGCCGCGCAACTCGCACAAGGGCCTCTACGGCGATGCCGCCATCGTCGGCGGCAACACCGGCATGGTGGGTGCCGCACTGCTCGCCGGCCGTGCCGCGCTCTGGCTGGGAACCGGCCGGGTCTATGTGGGCCTGGCGGATCCGGATGGCCCTGCCGTCGACCTCGTACATCCCGAGCTGATGCTGCGCCAGGCCACAGAGGTGCCCGAGCGCCTGAGCGCCATGGCAGTGGGCCCCGGGCTTGGCACCGACACCACCTCCACCGCCCTGCTGGCAGCGGCGCTGCGGCGCGACATACCACTCGTACTCGACGCCGATGCGCTCAACCTCGTCGGCGCAGACCCCGCGCTGGCGAAGGCGCTCGACACGCGCGCCGCGCCCACCGTGCTCACCCCGCACCCGGCCGAGGCTGCGCGCATGCTCGGCTGCGACACGGCCAGCGTGCAGGCAAACCGCCTCAGCGCCGCCATCGAGCTCGCCCGCCGCCACCAGGCGCTGGTCGTGCTCAAGGGCTGCGGCAGCATCATCGCCACCGCAGACGGGCGCTGGTTCATCAACGGCAGCGGTCACTCGGGGATGGCCAGCGCCGGCATGGGCGACGTCCTTACCGGACTGACTGTCGGCCTGCTTGCCCAGGGTTGGCCCACCGAAGCAGGCCTGATGGCCGCGGTGCATCTGCACGGTGCCGCCGCCGACCGCCTCGCGCGCGAAGGCATCGGTCCGGTTGGGCTTACCGCGAGCGAGACCATCGACGCCGCACGCGGCGTCTTCAACGGTTGGCTGATCGAGGCACAGCGCGACCCGCGCCAGGCGGCCGTGCGCCCGCTGCGCTGACTTGGCAAGGCATCGGCAGCCCGTCTGCCGGTGCTAGAATTTTCACCCGTTTCCAGTCTTGGTCGATCACATGCTTTCTGAACAACTCCGCGTCGAAATCCAGCGCAACGTTGCCGCCTCGCTCGCCGAGGACATCGGCACTGGCGACCTCACCGCGCGCCTGATCGCCCCCGACACCGAGGCCCGCGGGCGAGTGATCACCCGCGAGCATGCCATCGTCTGCGGTACGGCATGGTTCGATGCCGCCTTCGCCGCACTCAGCCCGGCGGCCGTGGTGCACTGGCATGTGCGCGATGGTGACCGCGTCGAGCCCGGCCAGACGCTGTGCGAGATCATCGCGCGAGCACGCGTCCTTCTCACCGCGGAGCGCACCGCACTCAACTTCCTGCAGCTGCTGTCGGGCACGGCAACGGTGACACGCCGCTTCGTCGATGCCATCGAGGGCACGCAGGCGAAGATCGTCGATACGCGCAAGACGCTACCCGGGCTGCGGCTCGCGCAGAAATACGCGGTCGCAATCGGTGGCGGCACCAATCACCGCGTCGGCCTCTACGACGGCATCCTGATCAAGGAAAACCACATCATTGCGGCCGGTGGCATCCGCGAGGTGGTCGAGCAAGCACGCAGCATCGCACCCTCGAACGTCTTCATCGAGGTCGAGGTCGAGACCCTTGAGCAGTTGGAGGAAGCCCTCGGCGCTGGGGTGAACATGATCCTGCTCGACAACATGAGCCTCGACGACATGCGCACTGCCGTGGCGATCAACGCCGGCCGTGCCGAACTCGAAGCTTCCGGCGGTGTCAGCCTGGAGCGCGTGCGCGCGATCGCGGAGACGGGCGTCGACCGCATCTCGATCGGGGCGCTGACCAAGGACGTGCGCGCACTCGACCTGTCGCTGCGCCACATCGAGGACTGAACACCAGGTTGAGACCGGACGACGAGGCGCCCATGCCTGCCCCTGCAACCGACGCTCTGCACTGGCCGTCCGTTCCAGCCTGCTACGGATGGCTTGCGCTCGACGCCCGCGGGCAATGGCGCTTGCGCGACGAGCGCATCACCCACCCCGGACTCAACGCATTCCTCAACGCCAACTACACCTGCGACGCAACGGGCAACTGGCTTGTAAACAACGGCCCACAGCGCGTCTACGTCCGTCTCGAGCGCGCACCGCTGGTGCTGCGCCTGGAACGAGACGGCAGCATGATCGACCACACCGGGCGCCGAGTGCAGGCGCAGCCCCCTGTCTGCATCGACGAGGAAGGCCACATCGTCCTCGCCACCGATGCCGGCCCCGGTACCGTTGACGATCGCGACCTCGCCGCCTTCATCACCGAGATGCTCGATACAGACAGCAGGCTTCCCAGCGAGGACGCGCTGCTTGCCTGCATCGGTGGCGACACCCGCATCGCGCTGACCTGGCGCGGTCTGCCTGTCGAGCCCTGCAGCTGCACGGAGCTGCCCGCCCGCTTCGGCTTTCGACTCGATCCGCAGCCCGGCAGCGACGAACGATCGGTCTGATCGGCCTGTTGACGTAGCCCGGGCATCAAGGCTATAGTCCGCGCCCTCGTACAGCAGCGCTTGCAGCATCCCTCGAACAAGACCCGCTGCTGATCACGAATGCCTTGGTGGTGAAATTGGTAGACACGCTATCTTGAGGGGGTAGTGGCGAAAGCCGTGCGAGTTCGAGTCTCGCCCAAGGCACCATCTCCCGGCCGTTCGGCCGCGAGTCTCTCAGCCAGAAAGTCGATCAGCATCCTTACGCGGTGCGGGACGTGGCGGTTGCTTGGCAATACCGCGAATACCCCCAGCTCGGGCGGCGCGTAGTCTTCCAGCACGCATTCGACGGCACCGGCCGAAAGTGCCTCATCGGCGATGAAATCCGGCTGTACCGAGATGCCCAGCCCTCTTACCGTCGCCGCCATCACCGCGTCGCCGTTGTTGGCATTGATGCGGCAGCGCGGCGTGTGCGTCTCGGCACGACCATCGACGGTAAAGCGCCACAGCTGGCTGCCGAGCCGCGTCATGTAGCCCAGGCACTCGTGATGGGCGAGCTCGCCCGGATGCCTTGGCCTGCCGTGACGCGCCAGGTAATCCGGTGCGGCGACCACGTAGAGGCGGCAGCTGGCAAGTCTGCGCACGATATCGCCCGGCTCGAGCTGCGCAGTGATGCGCACGGCAAGATCGAACCCTTCCTCGATCAGGTTCACCCGACGGTCGGCGTACTCCATGTCCAGCCCCACCTCGGGAAACTGCTGTGAGAAATCGAGCAGCAGCGGCGCAAGCCGGCGCAGGCCATAGCTCAGCGGCAGGCTCAGACGGATGCGCCCGCGCGGCGTCGCAAGCTCCTGCGCAACGCCAGCCTCGGCAACTTCGACCATGTTCAGGATGACACGGCAGCGCTCAAGAAAGGCCGTACCCGCAGTCGTCAGCGTCAGGCGGCGGGTGCTGCGTTCCATGAGCTTGGCACCAAGATGCGACTCCAGGGCCGCCACCTTGCGTGTCACCACTGAACGCGCCACGCCGAGTTGCTGGGCTACGGTCGAAAAACTGCCGGTCTCGGCCACACGCACGAAGAGCTGCATCGCTTCCAGCCGATCCATTGTTGTCATTCCTGCAACAGAAATAACTTGATTGTGCGGTATATGTGACGGAGCCGGAAGCCTATAGTGCATTCAACGCACACGTGAGAATCGTTTCCAACATGCAAGCACGACAGACCAGCCCTCGGCAGCCCGCCCTCTTCGTCCCCCACGGCTCGCCCCTGTTCGCGCTTGCGCCGGGCGCGGCCGGCGCGGCGATGGCCGGTCTTGCAAACCTCATGGTTCAACCCCGCGCGGTGGTCATCGTGAGTGCGCACTGGGACACCACCATCCCGACCGTCGGCTTTGCCGAGCGACCTGAAACCATCCACGACTATTACGGTTTCCCACCCGAACTCTATCGCCTGAACTACCCCGCCACGGGTTGCAGCGAGGTCGCCGAGGAGCTTGTACAAGCGATCGGCGCCGCCGGCCTGCCGGTCGCACGATCGGCGACCCGCGGCCTCGACCATGGTGCCTGGATACCGCTACGCATCATGTTCCCGGACGCGGACATCGCCGTCGTACCGCTCTCGATTCAAAGCCGTGGCGGACCAAAGGCCGCCTGGCAGCTTGGGCGCAGCCTTGCGCCGCTGACGGCCCGCGGCATCCTCGTCGTCGGCTCGGGCAACCTCACCCACAACCTCGCCGATTTCCGCTTCGGTGCCAGCAGCGGCGCGACCGACGTGCCCGCCTACGTGCGCCGCTTTGCCGACTGGTTCGGCGACCGCCTGGCCGCGGGTGATACCGCGGCCTTACTGGACTACCGCCGGCAGGCACCCGAAGCCATGCGCGCCCACCCGAGCGAAGAGCACCTGCTGCCCCTGTTCGTCGCCCTCGGTGCCGCAGGCGATGAACCCCACGCAAGTCGGCTGCACGCCGGCATCGACGATCACGCGCTGGCGATGGACATCTTCGCCTTCGAGCCAGGAGCCCCCGCATGACCCCGAAGCCCCCCGCCCCCCAGGACCGCTCACCCCGACGTGCCGATACCTCCTACACGAGCACGGCCAAAGTGATGCATTGGTTGATGGCCGTACTGATCCCGGCAACGATGGCCCTTGGCATGTACGTGGAAGGCCTGCCCTTTTCGCCCGAAAAACTCAAGTTGATCGCGTGGCACAAGTGGGCCGGCGTCAGCCTTTTCCTGCTCGTGGCACTGCGACTGACGTGGCGCCTGTTCCATCCACCGCCGCCGCTTCCCGCAAGCATGGCGCCCGCATTGCGCATGGCGGCGCATGCCGGGCACGCCCTGCTGTACGTGCTGATGTTTGCCATCCCGCTCAGCGGCTGGCTGATGAGCTCTGCCAAGGGCGTACCGACGGTGTGGTTCGGCGTGGTGCCGATTCCTGACCTTCTGGGCAAGGACGAAGCCCTCGGCAAGCTGCTGCAGGCCACCCACATGTACCTCAACTGGCTGCTCGCCGCGACACTCGTCGGCCATATCGCAGCCGCACTCAAGCATCACTTCCTCGACCGGGACGACATCCTGACCCGCATGCTGCCCACCATCAACCGCAAGGACAGAACATGAGAACCCTGCTTGCCGCCGCAGCGCTTGCCGCCGCTATGCCCCTCGCCGCTCACGCAGCCGACTACACACAGCTGCAGACCGCGCGCAGCAAGGTCGGCTTCAGCTTCACCCAGATGGGCGTAACCCTGGACGGTCACTTCGAACGCTTCGACGGCGAACTGCGCTTCGATCCCGCCGCCCCGGAGTCCGCGCGCGCCGTCGTCGAAGTCGAACTGGCAAGCATCCGCACCGGCATGCCGGATGCCGATACCGAGGTCGCCGGCCGCAGTTGGTTCAACATTGGCGAGTTCCCCAGGGCGCGCTTCGAATCGAGCAGCGTCAAGGCCCTGGGCGGCGAGCGCTTCGAGGTCAGCGGCGCACTCACCATCAAGGGCCGCAGCCTGCCCGTCGTCGTACCGGCCAGCTTCGCGGTGCGCGACGGCGTCGGCGTGTTCGAGGGCGAGTTCGTCATCCGTCGCGGCGACTTCGCGGTTGGCGAGGGCGCCTGGGCGCACTTCGACGTGGTCGCCAATGAAGTGCGCGTGCGTTACCAGATCAGCGCGACGCAGTAATCCCGGCGGCGCCTAAAGGCCTCGGCGCAATCGTCCCATCCACCACCAAAGCACGATCACCCTCAACAGGAGCTACACCATGCATTCCACTTTCCGCAAGTTCGCTGCCAGCCTCAGCCTCGTCGCCGGCGCCTCCCTCGCCCTGCCGGCGCTTGCCGCGCCGCAGACCTACGTGGTCGACGGCTCGCACACCTTCCCGCGCTTCTCCTACAGCCACTTCGGGCTATCGACCCAGATGAGCCGCTTCAACACCACCACCGGCACCGTGGTGCTCGACCAGGAAGCGCGCACCGGCTCGGTGGACATCGAAATCGACATGCGCTCGGTCGACACCGGCTTTGCGACCTTCAACGAGCACATCCAGGGCGAAGACTTCTTCCACACCGCGCAGTACCCGACCGCAACCTTCAAGTCGACGCGCGTGGTGTTCGAGGGCGACAAGCCGGTTGCAGTCGACGGCGAGCTCACCATCAAGGGCGTGACGCGCCCCGTCACCCTGAGCCTGAGCTCGTTTACCGCCATGCAGCACCCGATGGTGCCCAAGCAGGCCATCGGCGCCAATGCCAGCGTGACCGTGAAGCGCAGCGACTTCAACGCCGGCAAGTACGCCCCCCACGTCAGCGACGAGGTCACCATCGACATCGCCCTCGAGGCCATCGCCCCGTAAACGCAGCTGCCGAAGCGAGAACGCCCGCGGGCCGTCGTGGCCCGCGGGCGTTCTCGCGTTCGGTCTGCACACAGGCGCCATTGCCGGACGCCTGGGCGGCCAGGTCAGCCTCGGACGCGCTCGGTGATGAAGCGCTTGATCGCGTCGACGTCGGGCGCCATCACCTCGACACGCTGTGGCAACGCCTCGATGCCGGCAAGGTCGGCGGGACGCTCGGGCTCACGGCCGAGGGCCTCGACGATGGTCTCCGAGAACTTCACCGGCAGCGCCGTTTCCAGCACCAGCAGCGGCACACCGGCCGGCACCGCGCCGGCAAGCTCCCAAGCCACCTTCACGCCGTCGGCGGTGTGGGTGTCGATCATCACGCCATACTGCTCAAACACCTTGCGGATGGTCGCCAGGCGGTCGGCATGGCTGCTCGCACCGGAGAGGAAACCAAACTCGGCAATACGCGCGAATTCAGCCGAGGCCGACAGGTCGAAGGCACGGCCAGCATCGACCTCGGCCCACAGGGCGGCGACCTTCTGCGGGTCGCGACCAACCAGGTCGTAGACGAAGCGCTCGAAGTTGGACGCCTTGGAGATGTCCATCGACGGGCTCGAGGTGACATGGGTCTCGGCCGCCTTGCGCGGACGGTAGACGCCGGTGCGGAAGAACTCGTCGAGCACGTCGTTCTCGTTGGTCGCAAGCAGCAGCTTCGCGACCGGGAGCCCCATCTGGCGCGCGATGTGGCCAGCACAGATGTTGCCGAAATTGCCCGAGGGCACGCAGAACGCGACCTCCTGGTCGTTCGACGACGTGGCGGCGAAATAGCCCTTGAAGTAATAAACGACCTGGGCGGCGACGCGCGCCCAGTTGATCGAGTTGACCGCACCGATCTTGTGCCCGGCCTTGAAAGCGTGGTCGTTGGACACTGCCTTCACGATGTCCTGGGCATCGTCGAACATGCCGGTGACGGCGATGTTGAAGATGTTCTCGTCCTGCAGCGAATACATCTGCGCACGCTGGAAGGCACTCATCTTGCCGTGCGGCGACAGCATGAACACGCGCACGCCCTGCTTACCGCGCATCGCGTACTCGGCGGCAGAGCCGGTATCACCCGAGGTCGCGCCAAGGATATTGATGCTCTCGCCGCGCTTGGCCAGCACATACTCGAACAGGTTGCCGAGCAACTGCATCGCCATGTCCTTGAAGGCGAGCGTGGGGCCATTGGAGAGCTCGAGCAGGCCGAGCCGCCCAGGCTCGAGCCAATGCACGGGCGTGATGTCGGCGGCACGATCCCCCGCACGCGCATGGCAATACACCTCGGCCGTGTAGGTCTTCGCGCAGATCGCGCGCAGGTCGGCTGCAGGGATGTCGGTGATGAACTTCGACAGGATCTCGAAGGCCAGTTCCGCATAAGGCAGCGCACGCCAGGCGTCCAGCTCGGCACGCGTGACACGGGGGTAGGACTCGGGCAGGTAGAGCCCGCCATCGGGCGCCAGGCCCCCGAGCAGGATGTCGCAGAACTCGGGGTTCGTGGGCTGGCCGGCATGGCCACGGGTGGAGATGTACTTCACGACGCAATCCTTGAAGAAGGCACGGCCGGACGGAGATGCCCGGCTGGGCGAGGCGGAAAGGCGTGATTCTAACGAATCCGGGCCGGGCTTCGCAGGTCCGGGGCAGCAGACAGCGGCGCAATCTGCTGAAACGCCAAGTCCGTTGAGGCGTCAGGTGCGCCACCGCCCTCGCAAGCTCACGGCTGACGCCGCTCCCGCAGTGCGATTCCAGGCATGTGCGGACCGACGGTGGGGGCGCCTGATGCGCCCTTCTGGACGGAACCCGGACTCAATCGGTCTCCAGGCGGAAGCCCACCTTCAGCGTGACCTGGAAATGGGCGACCTTGCCGTCGACCACATGGCCGCGGGTCTCGATCACCTCGAACCAGTCGATGTGGCGGATCGTCCTTGCGGCGGTCTCGATCGCGTTTCGGATGGCATCGTCAGTCCCGGAGGTTGACGAGCCGACGAGTTCGACCATCTTGTAGACGTGGCTGGACATGGCTTTCTCCCTAGTGTTCGGGGTCGGTCGATCTCCCGGGCAGCGTAGCCGTTGGCGGCAACTCGGCGGCCTCGAAGCGGCGTACCGCAGCGCGGTATCCCCGCATGCCGAGCACGGCTATGATGATCAGGATGAGTGTGAAGGTGACGAGTTTGAATGCCATCGGGTGGACTCAAGGAATGTTGCCGAAGACCCGGGCTGCAGTCAGCAGGGACGCGCAAGGACAACTACAGTGTAGCTCGCAGCACACAGATCTGCCGCGAGGCCTTGGCAAGGCAGTCGACTTCTGCGCCAGGACTTCGCGCTCATCAGCGCGCCGCGCCGTTGCGCTCGAGCCAGTCAGCACGCTCGCGGCAACGCTCGGCCTTGTCCGGAGCAAGCCCGGGCGCAGCAGCGATCCGTCTGAGCACTTGCGGGTCGGGACGGTGGGCAAGCACGGCATCCCAGTAGTCCGCGAGCGTCAACGCGGGGCTGGGCCGCTCCTCGAGCTCGATGGTGTCGCCTGGCGCCAGTTCGCCCGGCGTGAGCACCGCGTAATACCAGCCCGTCACCCCGGCAGCCTCGACGAAGCGCGACGCCCCATCCACCTTGATGCGGCGGTCGATCTTCCAGCACGGCGCGCGCGGTTGCGAAACCTGCACACGCGCACTGCCCATGCGCAGGATGTCGCCGATGCACAGGTCGTGCTCGGTCAGTCCATGGGTACTGACGTTCTCGCCCAGCACGCCGGCGGCCAGCAGATCGGCGGCCTGCGGCCACTCCTGAGCCAGCACGGCATAGTGCTCGGCCGGGTAGTGGTGCAGGGCTTTCCACGGGCCGCCGTGATGGCGCAGGTCGGCTTGCTCATCGCCTTCGAGACCCGTCGCACCCAGGCGCAGCGGACGATCCACTGCCGTCTTGTAGATCCCTGTGGGCTCGCACTCGGGCAATAGCGGCCGCACACGGCCGATGAACAGTTGGTCGATCGTGGTCTTCATGGCTCCATCCCAAACCCATTCCCATACCGAGGTACGAGCTGCCCCACCCCAGATGTCAAAAGGCCGCGCCCCGAGGCACGGCCTTTTCTTCTGCAAGCACCGCGATCAGAGGCTCTCCATGCGCAGCTTGGTCACCTGTCCCTGTACCACCGGCAGCGCCTCGATGCGACCGATGGCTGCATTCGCGTCACGCTCAACGGTCTGATGGGTGAGCATGATGATGTCGGTGTGGCTCTCGCCCTCGGCCGCTTCCTTCTGGATCAGGGCCTCGATCGAGATGTCGCTGTCGGCGAGGATGCGGGTGATGTCGGCGAGCACGCCAGGCTTGTCCGCTACGCGCATGCGCAGGTAGTAGGAGGTGATGACCTCCTCGATCGGCAGTACCGGCAGCGCCTGCACCTGATCGGGCTGGAAAGCGAGGTGCGGTACGCGGTGCTCCGGGTCGGCCGTGTGCAGGCGGGTCACATCGACGAGGTCGGCGATGACCGCGGAAGCCGTCGGCTCGGCACCTGCGCCCTTGCCGTAATAGAGCGTCGCACCGACGGCATCTGCCTGTACCAGTACCGCGTTCATCGCGCCTTCGACGTTGGCGATCAGACGCTTGGCCGGGATCAGCGTCGGGTGCACGCGCAGTTCGACGCCGGTGTCGCGCTTGCGCGCAATGCCGAGCAGCTTGATGCGGTAGCCCAGCTGTTCGGCGTAGGCGATGTCCACCGCGTCGAGCTTGCTGATGCCTTCGACGTAGGCCTTGTCGAACTGCATCGGGATGCCGAAGGCAATCGCGCTCATGATCGTCGCCTTGTGGGCAGCGTCGACGCCTTCGATGTCGAAGGTCGGATCGGCCTCGGCGTAGCCGAGCGCCTGCGCCTCCTTGAGCACTTCGGCAAACGGCAGGCCCTTGTCCCGCATCTCGGACAGAATGAAGTTGGTCGTGCCGTTGATGATGCCGGCCAGCCACTCGATGCGATTGGCGGTAAGGCCCTCACGCAGCGCCTTGATGATCGGGATGCCCCCTGCCACCGCAGCCTCGAAGGCCACCATGACGCCCTTCTTCTGCGCTGCCGAAAAGATCTCGTTGCCATGCACCGCAAGCAGCGCCTTGTTGGCCGTGACCACATGCTTGCCGTTCTCGATGGCCTTCATGACCAGTTCGCGAGCGATGCCATAACCACCGATCAGTTCGACGACGATATCGATTTCCGGATTGGACACGACGGCGAAGGCGTCATCGGTAAGGGCGACTTCGCCCCCGGTCACGCTGCGCGCAAGCTCCAGGTTCTTGTCGGCCACCATGGTGATGCGGATCGGACGTCCGGCGCGGCGGCTGATCTCTTCCGCGTTGCGCTTCAGAACGGTGTAGGTACCGCCACCGACGGTGCCGATGCCGAGGAGGCCAACATTGATCGCTTTCATGCAGTGAGTTCCGTGATTCAGGGTGGGTTGAAATCGGGTGCCGGGGGCAAGGGTCGGGCGTACAGCCTCAGGTACCGTGGCGGCGGCGGTAGTGCTCCAGGAAGCGCGCGACACGGCCGATGGCGTCGCGCAGGTCGTCCTCGTGCGGCAGGAAGACGAGACGGAAGTGGTCGGGGTGGGGCCAGTTGAAGCCCGAGCCCTGGACGAGCAGCACGCGCTCCTCCTCGAGCAACTCGGCGATGAAGGCCTGATCGTCCTCGATCGGGTACACCTTGGGATCGAGCCTCGGGAACATGTACAGGGTGGCCTGCGGCTTGACGCAGCTCACGCCCGGAATCTGGTTGATCAGCGCCCACGCCAGGTCGCGCTGGCGGCGCATGCGCCCGCCCTCGGCGACCAGGTCGTCGATGCTCTGGTAGCCGCCAAGCGCGGTCTGGATGGCGTACTGCCCCGGCACGTTGGCGCACAGACGCATTGAGGCCAGCATGTTGAGACCTTCGATGTAATCCACGGCGCGGCGCTTGTCGCCGCACACCACCATCCAGCCGGCGCGGTAGCCGCAGGAACGGTAGTTCTTCGACAGGCCGTTGAAGATGATGGTCAGCACGTCCTCGGACAATGCAGCCATCGAGGTATGGGTGATACCGTCGTACAGGACCTTGTCGTAGACCTCGTCCGCGTACAGGATGAGGTCGTGCTCGCGGGCGAGCGCGACGATCTGCCGCAAGGTTTCTTCCGGGTACACGGCGCCGGTCGGGTTGTTCGGGTTGATGACCACGATCGCGCGCGTGTTAGGGGTGATCTTCGCGCGCATGTCCTCGATGTCGGGCAACCAGCCCTTGGACTCGTCGCACAGATAGTGCACCGGCTTGCCGCCGGACAGACTCACTGCCGCAGTCCACAGCGGGTAGTCGGGCGCCGGCACCAGCACCTCGTCACCCGCATCGAGCAAGGCGTTCATCGCCATCACGATGAGTTCGGAGACACCGTTGCCAATGTAGATATCCTCGATATCCACGCCCTTGATGCCCTTCTGCTGCGTGTAGTGCATCACCGCCTTGCGCGCCGAGAAGATCCCCTTCGAGTCCGAGTAGCCCGCCGCGTTGGGCAGGTTGCGGATCATGTCCATCTGGATCTCTTCGGGCGAATCGAAGCCGAACGCGGCAAGGTTGCCGATGTTGAGCTTGATGATCTTGTGGCCCTCGTCCTCCATCTGCTTCGCGCGCACCAGCACCGGTCCGCGGATGTCGTAGCAGACTTCGGCAAGCTTGGCAGACTTGCGGATCGGCCGCGCGCCGGCAGCGCCCGCCTCGGCCTTCACGGTCGGTTCGGAGGGGGGCGTCGCAAGCTCGAGGGTCTTCACCGCTTTCATCTTCGTCTGTCCTGGCAAGGAAATGGCGCAGGGCGGCCTGTCCGCCACTGCCAAAAGATTGTTATCTTAGCCCCGCTGCCGCACTGCGGCAATTTCGCCATGCAGGCGGGCGGCAGCCTCCCTGTGCAAACCTCCCGATGAGCCTGACATCAGCATGAAGCTCTACCTCGACAACCTCTCCAGCATCAACGTCATCAGCGGCTACGGCGAAGACCATGTGATGGTCGGCAAGGAACGCCACGAGGGCAACCTACTGCTCTCGGCCAATCGCATCGTCACCGGCTGGGCACCTGAGGCACGCGGCAGTCTGGAAGGCCTGCGTGCCGAAGACCTTGCAGAGGCCACCGGACTCGGGGCCGAAATCCTCATCGTCGGTACGGGCAAGCGCCAGCGCTTTCCGCAGCCGACCTTGCTGAGGCCGCTCATCGAAGCCCGCATCGGGTTCGAGTTCATGGACTTTGCGGCAGCCTGTCGCACCTACAACATCCTGGTTGGCGAAAGCCGCGCCGTCGCACTCGCCCTCATCTACGAGGGCTGATCGAGCCTACCCCGACTTGCGGTCGCACAACCGGCCCCGACACAGCCCGCGATTGCAGCCACCGCCGCCCATCGGCTACCCTGAGGCCGGCCGCAGAGGCCACGAAATGAGGCCACGAAATGCCGACCGCAGCAGGCGCTTGCACGCACACTGCGGCGAGTCGCGCATTCCTGGATCGTTGGGCCACCCCATCCACCACGACAGCAGGAGAAGGCATGAGCGAACGCCCCGCACCGGATTTCACGCTATCGGCAACCGGCAACCAGAGCATCACCCTGTCCGCGTTGCGCGGACGCAAGGTGGTGATCTACTTCTATCCCAAGGACAACACGCCGGGCTGCACCAACGAAACGCGTGATTTCGCCACCCTGCATGCCGCGTTCGCCGAGGCCTCCTGCGAGATCTTCGGCATCAGTCGCGACAGCCTGAAGAGCCACGAGAACTTCAAGGCCAAGCTGGCCCTGCCCTTCGAGCTGATCTCGGACCCCGACGAAGCAGCCTGCGAAGCATTTGGCGTGATGAAGCTCAAGAACATGTACGGCAAGCAGGTGCGCGGTATCGAACGCAGCACCTTCCTGATCGACAGCGCAGGCAACATCGCCCGCGAGTGGCGCGGGGTAAAGGTGGCGGGCCACGCCGAAGAGGTGCTTGCCGCAGCGCGTGGGCTCTGACCCCACCCTGCGCACGCGACGCAATCACACCCGAAGCCAACGCCTCCCTACCTCAGGCCCGACAAGATGCCCGCCACCCGCAAAGACTCGACCAATGACCAGCCCGCCGGCGCAGCCACCATCAAGCCCGCCGCCCCCCGACGCGCTACCCGCCGCAGCGCGCCCAAGGGCGTGAGCCGCAAGCTGTTCGTTCTCGATACCAACGTGCTGATGCACGATCCCACCAGCCTGTTCCGCTTCGAGGAGCACGACCTCTACGTGCCGATCATGACGCTGGAGGAACTCGACAACAACAAGAAGGGCACAACCGAACTCGCACGCAACACCCGCCAGGCCAGCCGTCTGCTCGACGAGATCGTCAGTGCGGCGCCGAACGGAATCGACGCTGGCATCGCCCTCGATCAAGCCTCGCGGGGGATGGCCACCGGTCGGCTTTACCTGCAGACCGAAGCCATCGATGTCCGCCTGCCTGCGGCCCTGCCCACCGCGCGCGGCGACAACCAGATTCTCGCAGTGGTGATGTACCTCGCGGACAAGCACCCTGGGCGCGAAGTCATCCTGGTGTCCAAAGACATCAACATGCGCATCAAGGCGCGTGCACTCGGCCTGGCAGCGCAGGACTACTTCAACGACAAGGTGCTCGAGGACAGCGACCTGCTGTACACCGGCATACGCGAGCTGCCCGCCGATTTCTGGGATACGCACGGCAAGGGCATGGAATCGTGGAAGGAAGAGGGACAGACCTACTACCGCATCAGCGGCCCGCTCGCTCCGGACATGCTGATCAACGAGTTCGTCTACCAGGATGGCGACAGCCCCCTGCAGGCCTGGGTACGCGAGAAGCGCGGCCGTAGCGTCGTACTCGAGACCCTGGTCGACTACGGCCACCAGAAGAACAACGTTTGGGGCATCACCGCGCGCAATCGCGAGCAGAACTTCGCCCTCAACCTGCTGATGAACCCCGACATCGACTTCGTGACACTGCTTGGCCAGGCAGGTACCGGCAAGACCTTGCTCACGCTCGCTGCGGGACTCACCCAGGTGCTGGAGAGCAAGCGCTACAGCGAAATCATCATGACGCGGGTGACCGTGCCCGTCGGCGAGGACATCGGCTTCCTGCCCGGCACGGAGGAAGAAAAGATGGCACCCTGGATGGGCGCTCTCGAGGACAACCTCGAAGTACTCAACGGCACGGCAGGTGAAGGCGGCGACTGGGGCCGTGCCGCCACCCGCGACCTGATCCGCAGCCGCATCAAGATCAAGAGCCTGAACTTCATGCGTGGGCGGACCTTCCTCAACAAGTACCTCATCATCGACGAGGCGCAGAACCTCACGCCCAAGCAGATGAAGACCCTCATCACCCGCGCCGGCCCCGGCACCAAGGTGATCTGCATGGGCAACATCGCGCAAATCGATACGCCCTACCTCACGGAAGGTTCTTCGGGCCTGACCTTCGTCGTCGACCGCTTCAAGGGCTGGGAGCACTCGGGGCATATCACCCTTCAGCGCGGCGAGCGTTCGCGCCTGGCCGACCACGCGGCAGAGGTGCTCTGAGCGCGCGCAAGAACGCAAGAGCCTGTTCATAAACGGGCTTTTGCGTGCAATAAGGCGGTCTGGCGGGCGCGGCCGTATAATCGCGCCACTTCACCGACGACAAGCCCGTCATGACCGCAACCGCCGCCGCCCTCCTGCAGGGGGCCAGCACCGATTTCCTGCGCAATCACTCGCCCTTCAATCGCATGGAGCCCGAGGCGCTCTCCTTCCTGGCAGAGCGTGCAGTCCTCGGTTTTCATCCTCGCGGCAGCGAGATCCTGACCCCAGAAATGGGGGTGCCCGCGCATTTCTACATCGTGCAGCGGGGCAAGGTCCAGGCCCGCCAGACAGGCGCGGCCGTCGTCACGGAGTATGCCAGCCTGGCAATCGGCCCTGGCGAGTGCTTCCCGATCGGCGCCATTTCAGCGCGCAGGCCATCGACCAATGCCTACGTCGCGAGCGAAGACAGCTTCTGCTTCCGGATCGCGGCGGACGACTTCCTGCAGCTCATGCAGATGAGCCCGGCCTTCCACCTCTTTTGCACCCAGTACATCGCGAGCCTGCTCAACCAATCGCGCCAGCAGCTGCAGACCACGTTCACCCAGCGCGCAGCCGAACAGCAGACGATGACCACCTCGCTGGGCAAGCTCATCAAGCAATCCCCCTTCGCGGTGAGTGCCGAGAGCACGACGCGTGAAGCCCTCGAGCGCATGAACGAGCTCCAGCTCGGCTGCGTTGTCGTGGTCGACAGCGAGCGCCATCCGGTCGGCGTGCTGACCCAGAGCGACCTGCTTCCTCGCGTCATCCTCGCCGCTTTCGATCTCGATCGCCCGATCGGCGAAGTCATGACAGCCAACCCGCACCAGCTCGGAGCCAGCGCCTCGGCCTACGATGCCGCGCTCGAGATGGCAACCCATGGGGTGCGTCACCTGCTCGTCGTGGATGCCGAGGGGCGTCTCGAAGGTGTGGTGTCCGAGCGCGATCTGTTCTCCCTGCAACGCATCAGCCTGCGCCAGATCCGCGCCGGCATCGAGAGCGCCGCCGATATCGAGGCGCTGCAGCGTGCAAGCAAGGACATCCGCCAGCTGGCGCTGAACCTCATCGCACAGGGCATCGGTGCCGAACAGCTCACCCAGTTCATTTCGGCACTGAACGACGCCCTCACCCGCAGAATCATCGAGCTGGCGCTGGCACAACACGACCTCGCAGGCATCGACTTCAGCTGGGTCGCCTTTGGTTCGGAAGGCCGCCACGAGCAGACACTATCCACAGACCAGGACAACGGCATCATCTGGCGCGCACCCGAGATGGCCAATGGCGAACAGGTCAAGAAGCGTCTGCTCGCCTTTGCAGGCGTGGTGAACAGCCATCTTGCCGCCTGCGGTTTCCCGCTCTGCAAGGGCAACATCATGGCAAGCAATCCGGAGCTGTGCCTTACGCTCGAGGAGTGGAAAGCGCGCTTCGGGTCCTGGATCCGCGAACCCGACCCCCAGGCCCTGCTCAACGCCTCGATCTTCTTCGACTTCCGCGTCTTGTATGGCAGCGAGCGCCCGGCAAGCCAGCTGCGCACCTGGCTGAACAAGACCGTCAAGGGCAACTCCACCTTCCTGCGCATGATGGCGGTCAATGCCCTGCAAGTCATGCCCCCGCTCGGCCGAATCCGCGACTTCGTGCTTGAGGACGACGGCAGTATCGATCTCAAGAAATCCGGCGCCCGCCTTTTCGTCGACGTCGCTCGCATCCTTGCCCTGCGCACCGGGGTCGATTCGAGCAGCACGGTTCAGCGCCTGCGCCAGGCGGCGGCGCGGATGGGGGTACCGGCCGAGGAGGTGTCCGCCATCATCGACGGCTTCAACTTCATACAGTTGCTGCGCCTGCGCTCGCAGCACCTCGAGACCGAACACGACGCGCCAGGCGACAACCGGGTGAATCCCGACTCTCTCAACGAGCTCGATCGCCGCATTCTCAAGGAAGCCTTCCGCCAGGCGAGAAAACTCCAGCTGCGCCTGAAACTGGATTACCAACTATGACTGGCTGGCTCTCCCGGCTCATACCCTCGCGCAGCGGCCCACAGCCTCTGAGCGCGCGCGCCGCCGCCACCATGGAACAGTGGCAGTCCCTGCCCGACGTCGATCTTGCGCGCGCGCATTACGAGACGCGCTACACCGTGGTCAACACCGAGGCCACGGGGCTGGACCTGGAACGTGACCGCTTGCTCGCTGTGGGGGGCATCGCCGTAGACTGCGGCCTCATCCACCTCGACGCGGCCTGCTATGAGAAGCTCGATCCTGTTCCGGCGGAGGCCCTGAGCGCCCTGCTCGGCCTCGCCGGCAAAGGGCCCCTGATCGTATTCAACGCGCCCTTCAACCGCGGCATGATCGAGCAAGCCCTGTTGCAGCACCTGGGCCTGAGTCATGCCTTTACCTGGATCGATCTCTACCTTTTGATGCCGGCGCTGTTTCCAGAGCGCTTCGAACGCCCCGTCCGCCTCGCCGAATGGATGGCGAGCTTCGGTATCGAGACCTTCCAGCGCCATCACGCGCTGGGCGACGCCTGGGCGATAGCGCAGCTATTCCTCGCTGCGGAAGCACGCGCCCTGTCGATGGGCCTGAGCACCGCACCCGCGCTCGTTGAACAAGAGCGCGCATACCAGCAGCGTCTCAAGATCTGAGCCTGCCCAGGGGCCGCTCAACTGCGGCGACAGCACGCAACTCGCGAGCCCGCCAGGTACGACAGGACCACAACGCAGCCCGCAACGCCGGTCGGGGCTCCATCGGCATCCCGTCGGTCTCGGGTGCTGCATCGAACAGCTTGCTGTGACACGTCTCGACCTCTCCGGTTCCTCGACCTAGGGTTTACCTATTTACAAGCGCCATTCGCATGCGTATATTCCGTCGAATGTTTTTGCGCCGACTCACTCTCACTCTTGTCGCGGCCCTTGCGCTTGCGCCCTTGGCCGCCCACACGGCCGAGCGGCCTGTCGCAACCGCCACCCAAGCGCAACGGTCGGCGCTGGAAGAATATGCGAGCACTGCCGAACAGCTCGTCGATGAAGCGTTGTCTTACCTGGGCATCCGCTATCGCCGTGGTGGCACTTCACCAGAAACGGGACTGGACTGCAGCGGGCTCGTGCTCAACGTGTTCCGGAATGCGATCGGACTCGACCTGCCCCGCACGGCACGCGAAATGGCCAATCTGGGTGACAAGGTCAGCCGCCAGGAATTGAAGCCCGGCGATCTGGTGTTCTTCAATACCATGCGCCGCACCTTCTCCCACGTGGGCATCTACCTCGGCGACGGCAAGTTCGTCCATGCGCCTTCGACAGGCGGCAAGGTGAGGGTCGAGAGCATCGCCACTCGCTATTGGGCGCAACGCTTCAACGGTGCCCGCCGCCTGGTGGACGACGACGCCACCACCGACTTCATGCCTTCGCTCTCGGCGATGCGCTGATACCCCTCCTGCTACACACAACGTTCGATGCCCCGCTCCGATGCGGGGCATCGAACGTTTACAGCCCGGGTGATGCCAGCTGCGCTCAGTGCGTCTTGCGACATGCCCCCTTTGCGTGCGCCGGACACTGCTGACAGCGCTCATCGAACCGCTTGCCCAGGGCTTGCTGCAGGGCGCAGGTCGATCGCCGGCAGCACACGAACATCACGCCCTCCCGCGTTGCCGCCTCACGGAAGCGCTGCATCACGTTATGACCGAGGAAATCAGTGAAGAGGATCACCATGCCGATCCCGCTCGGCAGAGACGCCGATCGCCTTTGATGGCTGGTATCGCGACCACTGACATGGCTCGCGATGCGAATACCGTAGCGGTCGAGTACATCAGGTATGTTTCCGAGACGATCGGCGCCCACCAGCAGTGCATCCATGACATTTCCTTGTTGCGAATGATTCGCAACAATAGTGCACGCAATGAGACCAATTTGCAACTGCGAATCTTTATCGTTATTATCCGCTCACCCATAACAACCCTCAGGGGCCCTCGAGCATCATGAAGAAAGTCGTCCTCGCCTCCCTTCTTTCCGCCCTCGGCCTGGCTGCAACGGCTCACGCGGCCGAACTCAACATCTACTCGGCCCGCCACTACCAGACGGACGAGCAACTGTATGGCAACTTCACCAAGCAGACCGGCATCAAGATCAACCGCATCGAGGCCAAGGAAGACGAACTGCTCGAGCGCATCCGCACCGAAGGCGCCAACAGCCCGGCAGACATCTTCATCACCGTCGACGCTTCTCGCCTTGGCAAGGCCGATGAGATGGGCATCTTCGCGCCGGTGAAGTCGGCCGAGATCGAGGCTCGCGTCCCGGCCCACCTGCGTGCCGACAACTGGGTGTCCTACTCCACTCGCGCGCGCATCATCGTGTTCAACCCGACGATGGTGAAGGAAGAGCAGGTCAAGACCTACGAGCAGCTCGCCGACCCCGCCCTCAAGGGCCAGGTGTGCACGCGTTCGGGCAGCCACCCCTACAACCTGTCGCTCGGCGCGGCCATGATCAAGCACAACGGCGCCGAAGCGACCGAGAACTGGGCCAAGGGCATCGTCGCCAATTTCGCTCGCGCTCCGAAGGGTGGCGATACCGATCAGATCCGCGCGGTAGCGGCGGGCGAATGCGGCGTCGCCATTGCCAACAGCTACTACCTCGCGCGTCTGATGAACTCGACGAAGCCCGAAGACCAGGCCGCGGTTGCCAACATCAAGGCCGTATGGCCCAACCAGGACAGCTGGGGTACGCACATCAACGTGTCGGGCGCCGGCATGCTCAAGAACGCGCCCAACAAGGAAGCAGCGGTCAAGTTCCTGGAATACCTGGCCTCCGACGAAGCCCAGGCCTACTTTGCCAACGGCAACAACGAGTGGCCGGTGGTGACGACGTTCAAGATCGACAATGCCGCGCTCAACACGCTCGGCGAGTTCAAGGCCGACACTTTGCCGATCGGCGAGCTGGCTGCAACCGTTGCCGAAGCACAGCGCATCTTCGACCGCGCTGGCTACCGCTGAGCCCGATGGCCCGTCGCCGCATGCGACGGGAGCCCATCAACCCGGGCTGACCGACACGGCCCCGCCTTCGAAAGACGGCGGGGCCGTGTCACGTTCACGCGCCAGGACGGCGCGATTGCGCCCACCATGCTTTGCTGCATAGAGCGCCTCATCGGCACGCGAATACGCCTCGTCATGGGCCTGGTCAGCCTCATGCAGCATCGCCACCCCCACACTGACCGTGAATGACAGCGGCTGGCCGTCGACCATTGCCGGGCTCGCGGCTACCACGCGGCAAAGCCGCTCCGCCACCCGCATCGCGCCGAGCGCATCAATGCAGGGCAGCAGGACGGCAAACTCCTCCCCCCCCATGCGCGCGAACACATCGGCCTCGCGCAGCTGCACGTCGACCACGTTAACGAAGTGCCGCAGGACGATATCGCCCGCTGCATGGCCGTGAGTGTCGTTGACCCGCTTGAAGTGGTCGAGGTCGAGCAGAAGCAGCGCGGCCTGCGATTGGCCACGACGGACGCGACCAAGCTCTCCGCGCATCATCTCGGTGAAGTGGCGCCGATTCCACAACCCCGTCAGCGGGTCGCTCGTCGCCAACTGCAGCAAGCTCTCCTCCATCGTCTTGCGCTGCGATATGTCCTGATGGATCCCGACCACGCGCGCTGCTGCACCTTGCTCGTCACGATCGAGCACGCGCCCGGCAGCCATCACCCACACCCAGTGGCCGTCTTGATGGCGGATGCGATACTCCACCCGGTAGCTCTCGGTCGCACCTCCAAGGTGGGGCTCGAGCGCAGCGCGGATGTCACCCCAGTCTTCGGGATGTACGCGCTCCTCCCAGGCCGACACGTGCGCCGGGAGCTCGTCCGCACGGAAACCGATCATCTCGCACCAGGTGGGGCTGAACACGCAGCGCCCGCTGCGCAGGTCCCAGTCCCATACGCCCAGCCCGGCGCTCTCCACGGCAAGCATCACACGCTGCTCGCGCTCGGCGATCTGCTCTCGCATCTTGCGGCGCTCGGTGAAATCGCGACTGATGCGGATCTCGCCAAGGGTGACGCCATTCTCGTCACGATAAGGCGTGCGCAGGGTGTCAAGCAGGCGAAGTCCGCCATCGACCGTCTCCAGCCATTCCTCGTGATGCTCGGGGGTACTGACCACACCTCCGTCAGCCCCCGCTCCGTCGAGATTGCCCGCAGCACGCATGGCCGTCTCCTCGCGCAGGCCGACGAGATCGCACTCGCGCACGCCATAAGCCTTTGCGTACGCCTTGTTGCAGCCCAGGTAGCGCCCCTGCGGATCCTTGAAGGCAATCAGGTCCGGCACCGAATCGATCAAGGCACGCAGCAGCGCCTGCTCACGCCTGAGCGCCTGCTGAGGTTCACGCACGCCGGACACGAACACGGCGCGGTAGATCATGGCGTAGGCTGCGAACTTGTAGAGATGCCCAGCCACATTGAAGAGGTCGCTCACATCGACGTACAGGGTGAAATACAGCTCAGCGAGCGCGAGTACCCAGGCAGCGGCGGCCAGCCATCGAGCAGAGGCATCCCGATCGCGCAGCGCCCGTTGCCAAAGCATCAGGGCGGCCAGCACATAGAGCGCCGCAAGAACGTACTCGGCGCCGACCTTGAAGGGGGTGACCCCTTCACCGGGGATGAAGCTGACCGGGAGCCAGTCCTGATGCCACAGCACGACCCACATCGTCAGCAGCGCAATGCCGAGCGCGGCAGCCGTCACCCCGTCCGCACATGCAGGTGGCCAGCGCCGTTCGGGCAGCAGTGCAAACACAAGCAAGCCAACCACCAACAGCAGGCGCGCTGCAAGCCAGAACTGTATGGCCTTGTCGGCCCCGCTTGGGGTAACGAACACAGGCATGCCTGCGTATGACAAGGTGTGGGCAAAGTCGATCAGACCGACGCCCAGGAACACTGCCCCCAGCCAGACCAGACGTCCGCCCCGCGTGGTGTGGCGCAGATTCCAGCCGAGCGCGAACACCATGGCCGCCACCGCGATCGAGAAGAACTCGAGCGCCGTATGCAATGCGAGATAGTGCTCCGGGTCCGAGAACAGCCTGCCTGGCGGCATGAAGCCGCTGAGGATGAACACGACACCGAGCACGATCGACCAACTGACGGGTTTGCTGACGGACTTGATCGACACGGGACGCTCGTATGCGAGAACTGAGTGCGGTTTAGCTACCCGGATTATCTCCCACCGTGCCCATGGCATGGGACCACGTAAGACCCACTTTCCACCGCCATTTCCGCACTCACGGCTTCCAGCACCGCAACCGCTGCGCAAGCGCGCTGCTAACGCCGTCGGGCGGCCAGGATCTGCCTCGAGATCACGATCATCGGCAACAAGCCCACCGCAACGATGATCAGCGCCGCAGTCGAAGCTTCCGCAAGCCGTTCGTCTGCGGCCAGCGTATGCGCCTGAGTTGCCAGCGTATCGAAGTTGAAGGGGCGTATCACCAGTGTGGCGGGCAGCTCCTTCATCACGTCGACGAAGACCAGCAGGCCGGCCGTGAGCAGGCTGCCCCTGAGCATCGGCACATGCACGCGGGCCAGCGTCGCCCACTTGCCATAGCCCAGACTGCGCGACGCGTCGTCCATGCTCGGCGTGATCTTGCCCAGACTCGAATCGACCGTCTGCAAGGCAACCGCCAGGAAACGCGCAAGGTAGGCATACACAAGCGCGGCGATGCCGCCGGTGAGGATGAGTCCGGGGTTGCTGCCCGAGACCGCCGTCCACACCTGCGCCAGCCAGTTGTCGAGGCGAGTCAGCGGGATCAGCACCCCCACCGCGATCACCGAGCCTGGCACCGCATAGCCCATGCCGACGACACGGTTGAGCGCCTGCGGCAGACGCGATCGCGCCAGCCGCGCGGCATAGGCCAGCAATACGGCAAGCAGCACCGCAATGACGGCTGTGACCGAGGCAAGCACGAAGCTGTTGCGCGCGAGCTGAACGAAGCGCGGTCCGAACTGGGCATCACCCTCCGCGAACGCCATCTGCAGCAGCAGCCCTGCGGGCAGCAGGAAGCCGAGCAGCAGGGGCATGAAGCACGCGAATGCGGCAAGCAGCCCGGGCAGCAAGGCGAGGCGATGCCGCACCGGCAGCTTGCTCTGACGCGAAGTGTTGTTGAAACGCGCCCGGCCGCGTGAGATGCGCTCGAGCGTGAGGACGAGGATCACGAAGGCAAGCAGGGCCGCCGACAGTTGCGCAGCGGCAATGCGGTCACCAAGCGAGAACCAGGCCCGATAGATCCCGGTGGTGAAGGTCTGTACGCCGAAATAGGAGACCGTGCCGAAGTCGGCCAGCGTCTCCATCAAGGCCAGCGCCGTACCGGCGACAACCGCCGGACGCGCCAGCGGCAGAGACACGCGAAAGAAAGAGCCCCAGGGGCCGAGCCCGAGCGAGCGCCCGGCCTCGAGCATGCCCCCGGCACGCTCCAGAAAAGCCGCGCGTGCAATCATGTATACGTAGGGATAGAGCACGAACATGAACATCGCAACTGCACCACCCACCGTGCGCACGTCCGGAAACCAGTAGTCTCCGCGCCGCCAGCCGAAGGTCTCGCGCAGGAAGCTCTGCACCGGGCCGACGAACTGCAGGAAATCGGTGTACACGTACGCCATCACATACGCAGGCATCGCCAAGGGCAGCACCAGCGCCCACTCGAAGAAGCGGCGCCCCGGGAAGTCCAGCATCGTGGTGAGCCACGCCGTGGTCACGCCGATCGAAGCCACGCCCAAGCCGACGCCGACACAGAGAATGACCGTATTGACAACGAACTCGCCCAGTACGGTGTCGGCCAGGTGCCCCCAGGTATCGCTGGTACCGCCGATGAAGACGTTGGAGAACACCGACAGCACGGGCGCCGCGATGAGCGTCGCAATCAGCACCGCACTCAGGGTCAGTGTCGACCACTCCAGGCGCGCGGCGCCCTGCCCTCCCATTCCGTTCATTCCGTATCCATTGTTGTGGGGCGCCGAGGATCGAGCACGCCCGCTTGTCGGGGCAAATTATAATTGATCGCATTTGGAACGCCCCGGTGCAATAATCGCCCGTACAAAAAATCTCGGCAGCCGTAAAAGCCATGTCACATCTGCAACTCGACGACATTGATCTCGCCTTCGGCAAGCACTCGGTCGTGCGCAAGCTGTCGCTTCGCCTTGAAAAAGGCAGTATCGGCTGCCTGCTGGGCCCCTCCGGCTGCGGCAAGACCACGGTCCTGCGCTGCATTGCAGGGTTCGAACGCCTGGCCGGCGGTCAGATCCTGCTCGACGGCAACATCGTCAGCACGCCCGAGCACAGCCTTGCCCCCGAGCGCAGGCGCATCGGCATGGTGTTCCAGGACTACGCCCTCTTCCCCCACCTGTCGGTCGCTGACAACATCGCCTTCGGACTGCGCGGCGAGAACGCTGCGAGCCGTCGTGAGCGCGTTACGGAACTGCTCGGACTGGTCGGTCTGGCCGAGCACGGCACCAAGTATCCACACGAGATTTCGGGCGGACAGCAGCAACGTGTAGCGCTCGCGCGTGCACTCGCACCACGCCCGAGCCTGCTGCTGCTCGATGAGCCGTTCTCGAACCTGGACGTCGAACTGCGCGAGCGCCTGTCCTACGAAGTCCGCGACATCATCAAGGCCACCAACACCACGGCCATCCTGGTCACGCATGACCAGCACGAAGCCTTCGCTGTTGCCGACGAGATCGGCATCATGCACGAAGGACGCATCCAGCAGTGGGACACGCCTTACAACCTTTATCACAAGCCGGTTAACCGTTTCGTCGCGGACTTCATCGGCCAGGGCGTATTCCTGCGTGGCCGCGTTCTGAATGACCGCCAGGTGCGCGTCGAACTCGGCATCCTCAACAGCGCGCTGCCGCTTGTTTGCGGAGAGGACTGCGGTGGCTGCGCACACGGCAGCGACGTCGACGTGCTGCTGCGCCCGGACGACATCGTCCATGACGACGACAGTCCGCTCAAGGCCGAAGTCGTGCACAAGGCCTTCCGAGGCGCCGACATCCTGTACACCCTGCGCCTCGGCAGTGGCGCACGCGTGCTTTCATTGGTGCAGAGCCATCACAACCATGCCATTGGCGAACACATCGGCATACGCCTCGGCGTCGATCACGTGGTGACCTTTCAGGACGAAAGCACGGGCTTGAACATGGTCGCCCACCCACTCGCCTTGACGGCATGATCCCCTGGCTGGACGCGCCCACCTTTCCACCGCTCGAGCGCGCCCTCGCTGAACCGAATGGCTTGCTCGCCGCCGGCGGCGCCCTTTCACCCGAGTGGCTCCTGGCCGCATACCGCCGGGGCGTATTCCCGTGGTTCAGCGCAGGAGAACCCATCCTGTGGTGGAGTCCGGACCCCCGGCTCGTCCTCATCCCCGAGCGCGTGCACATCAGCCACTCGCTGCGCAAGGTGCTGCGCAGGCGCCGTTTCGAGGTCAGGCTGGACACCGCCTTCGCCGCCGTGATGCAGGCCTGCGCCGCACCCCGTGCGAACGCCTCCGGGACCTGGATCACCGCCGAGATGCAGGGCGCCTACCTGCACATGCATGAACTGGGTTACGCGCACAGTGTCGAATGCTGGCGAGACGGAAGGCTGGTGGGCGGGCTTTACGGAATTGCACTTGGAAGGGTGTTTTACGGCGAGTCGATGTTTGCACACGAGACAGATGCGTCCAAGGTGGCGCTCGCGCATCTTTGCCGGCTGCTCGGCTTACGTGCTTATGGCATGATCGACTGCCAGATGACGACACCGCACCTACTTTCGATGGGGGCTTGCGAACTGCCACGAAAGGTCTTCTCCGCTGCTCTCGAACGCTGGACCGCCGAGGGCCCCTCACCCCAACGCTGGGCGGCAGACGCCGCTTCCGACTTCGACTGGACCTGAACCGAACGCTCACTCGGCAGATCACGCGATGCAGCAGGACTACCCCTACGCCCTGATCCAGTTCTACGCCACGGCGCCCTACGCCTGCTCCTACCTGAGCGATCGCAGCGCGCGTTCACAGGTAGCAACGCCCGGTCATCTGATCGACCCTCAGGTCTATAGCGAACTCGTGCGTCGTGGCTTTCGCCGCAGCGGCGTATTCACCTACCGCCCCTACTGCGACCATTGTCGCGCCTGCGTTCCTGTTCGCATTGTCGCCTCGGGCTTCCACCCCAGCCGCAGCCAACGCCGCGCCTGGAAGCAGCACGCCGGCCTGCGCGCAAGCGAGCATGCGCTGGAGTTCCGCGAAGAGCACTACCTGCTCTATCAGCGCTATCAGGCCGCTCGGCATTGCGGCGGCGGCATGGACCTGGACAATCGCGAGCAGTACAGCCACTTCCTGCTGCAAAGCCATGTCGACACCCGGCTCGTGGAATTCCGCGACGGCGACACCCTGCGCATGGTGAGCATCATCGACCGACTGGCAGACGGGCTGTCCAGCGTCTACACCTTCTACGAGCCTGACCTGCCACGTGGCGCTCTGGGCACCTACGGCATCCTTTGGCAGATCGAGGCCTGCCGCCGGCTCGATCTCGCCCATGTCTATCTCGGCTACTGGATCGCGCAAAGCCCGAAGATGGCCTACAAGTCCCGCTTTGCCGCGCTCGAGATCCTTCAGGAAGGCGAGTGGCGCCCCTTCAGGGCGGACGTCTGAGACGAATACGCTGAGGTGGCGACCCGGCGCGCGGTGCACCTCGCCGCGACCCGCACGAATCGCTACAATCGTGCGATGCTCTACGATCTCGCTCGCCCGCTGCTGTTTTCGCTCGACGCCGAAAACGCCCACGAATTCGCTCTCCACGCCCTGCACTACGCCGGCAAGCTGCTGCCGGCCGGAACACCCGAACCGGCAACACCGGTCGAGGTCATGGGCTTGAGCTTTCCGAACCGAATCGGTCTCGCTGCAGGTCTCGACAAGAACGGCGAGGCCATCGACGGCTTGGCACGCATGGGATTCGGCTTCATCGAGATCGGCACCGTCACACCGCGTGCGCAACCCGGCAATCCGCGCCCGCGCATGTTTCGCCTGCCCGAGGCCCGCGCCATCATCAACCGCATGGGTTTCAACAACCATGGCGTCGATGCGCTGCTGGCGCACGTGCGGTCGGCACGCTACCAGGGCATCCTGGGCATCAATATCGGCAAGAACTTCGACACGCCAATCGAACAAGCCGTCGACGATTACCTTGCATGCCTGCAGAAGGTGTACGCGCTGGCGAGCTACGTCACCGTGAACATCTCCTCACCGAACACGAAGAATCTGCGCCAACTGCAAGGCGAGTCCGAACTCGATGAGTTGCTCGGGCGCCTCAAGCAGGCCCAGACACGGCTCGCCGACAGCCATGGCCGCTACGTGCCGCTGACACTCAAGATCGCACCCGATCTCGATGACGCCCAGGTGACGAACATCGCCGATGCGCTTCGACGTCACCGTATCGACGGCGTGATTGCCACCAATACGACGATCGCGCGTGACAAGGTCGAAGGCATGCGTCACGGCAACGAACAGGGCGGACTATCCGGCGCACCGGTCTTTGAGGCCTCCACTGCCGTAGTGCGCAAGCTCGCTGCAACGCTGGGCGGCGAGTTGCCCATCATTGCCGCCGGCGGCGTCCTCGACGGTGCCGGCGCACGCGCCAAGCTCGACGCTGGGGCAAGCCTCGTCCAGCTCTACAGCGGCCTCATCTACCGCGGGCCAGGACTGGTCCGCGAATGCGTTCGGGCCACCGACACAAACATGGCCTGATCACTGCAAGCGGCCACCTCGCGGCAACACTCCGCACCATCGCATACCACCCAACAAGGAGATTTCCGATGCGCCATCGTCGTCAGTTCATCCTGTCCGCTGCCGCGCTCGCGGTCGCCGCATCTCTTCCGCTCAGCGCTGCCGCCGAGGCGCCCGCCAAGATCGGCTTCGTCTATGTGAGCCCGATCGGCGATGCCGGCTGGACATACCAGCACGACGAGGGACGCAAGGAAATGGAGGCAGCCCTTGGCAACAAGATCGAGACACGCTACGTCGAGAGCGTGGCGGAAGGTGCCGACGCCGAACGCGTGATACGCGAGTTTGCAGCGAGCGGCAGCAAGATCGTGTTCGCCACCAGCTTCGGCTACATGAACTATGTCGAGCGCGTGGCGCGCCAGTTCCCCAATGTCACTTTCCTGCATGCCACGGGCTACAAGTCAGCGAAGAACTTCGCACCGTACAACGCCCGCTTCTACGAGGGCCGCTACCTCAATGGCGTGATCGCCGGCAAGATGACCAAGTCCAAGGTGCTGGGCTACGTCGGCGCCTTCCCCATTCCCGAGGTACTGCAGGGTATCAACGCCTTCACGATGGGCGCGCGCAGCGTCAACCCGGACATCGAAGTCCGCGTCATCTGGGCCAACAGCTGGTACGACCCGGGCAAGGAACGCGAAGCCGCGATGACACTGATCTCCCAGGGTGCGGACGTGGTTACCCATCACACCGACTCGACCGCCACCGTGCAGGCCGCGGAAGAACGCGGCGTATACGCCTTCGGTTACCACTCGGACATGTCCAAGTACGGCCCCAAGGCACAACTCACCGCCACCACCCATCACTGGGGCGAGTTCTACACGCGCACCGTGAACGACGTGCTTGCCGGCACCTGGAAGCCGGAGAGCGTCTGGGGCGGCATCAAGGACGGCATGATCAAACTCGCCCCGATGAACCCCGCAGTGCCGGAGGACGTGCAGGCCATGGTCCGCGACCTGGAAGGGCGCATCCGCGACGGCAGCTTCCACCCCTTCACCGGCCCAGTGGTCGACCAGGCGGGAACGGAACGCCTCGCCGCTGGCGCAGTAATGGACGATGCCACGCTCGGGCGCATGGACTATTTCGTCCAGGGCGTCTCGTCGCGCCTGCCCAGCTCGCGCTGATCGCCAAGGCGGCCCTGGACAGCCCTGGGCCGCCGGCACTCAAGGCGACCGTCGATCCGCCGTCGCCTCATCGTCAGCCGGCACACCGTGGCCCAGGCACGCCGCCAACGCGGTCGCGATACCGTCAGCCATGCGTGCCTGACGCTGCGGATCCTGCAGCAGCAACTCCTCATCCCGGTTCTTCAGCACGCCGGCCTCGAACAGCACGGCCGGCATGCGCGCGTGGCGCAACACGGCCAGCCCATCGAAATAGTGCACGGCATGCTCGAAGTCCACGTACTCACGCCGGCGGCCATTCTTGTGCGTAGGCTCGAAGCCCATGCGCTGCAGGCGCGCACCTATCACCCGCGCGCACAATATGCTCATCGCGGTGTCCGGATTGTCGCGTGACACGAACAGCGAGTGGCCTGCAAAGTCGTCGTTGTAGTCGAGGGCCCTGCCCGCCCATTGCCAGGGCCTCAGTTCGAATGCATTGACCGAGTCGTGGTGGATGGACACCAGCAAACGCGCCCCCTCGGCGGCACGAGGGCGTGCCTGCAGACTCTCGATACGGCCGTCGGCGTTGATCAGCCTGGCCTCCATGCCCCGTGCGGAAAGGACATCGACGAGCGCACGCGCCAGGTCGAGATTGAATTCGAACTCGCTTCGCCCGCGCGCACTGATGGCCCCTGGCGCCACCAGCGTGTGCCCGACATCCACCGCAATCCAGCCCTCACCGCTTACCGCAGCAGGTAAGGCCAGCACGGCCGCAGCGCCCACCGCCAACAGGCCGCGGCGCACATCTGCCAAATCTCGCCACATCGTATCGACACTCCAGTGTTGCCTGACATCCGCAGGTCATGCCCCGTGAATGCCAGGACCTCGTTCCCGCACCGCCGCAAGGCACGCTGCGGGCCGCGCCGACGCGCCTTCCGGGCAATCTTGATTCAAATCATGGAGGCCCGGGGACGCCGATCCGACAATTCGGCCACCATCGGTTCATCCCTGTTCCGGTGCAACCCCTGAACCACCCAGCCAACCTGACACCAATCCAGACAAAACGAGACTAGCGATGAGGAGTACTCCATGAGCGGTATCTTCACAAAATCCATGGCGCGGAACATCTTCTACGGGGGAACGGTGTTCTTCTTCCTCCTGTTCCTGGCGCTCACCTTCGACACCGAACGCGAACTGCCGAATCGCGACAACCGGCAAAACCTCACCCCCGAAGTCGCCGCCGGCAAGCACATCTGGGAAACGCGCAACTGTCTGGGCTGCCACACCCTGCTGGGTGAAGGCGCCTACTTCGCTCCGGAACTCGGCAACGTCTATACCCGCCGCGGACCGGAGTTCATCAAGGCGTGGATGATGTCCCAGCCCACGGGCGCCCCGGGTCGTCGCCAGATGCCGAACTTCCACCTCACCGATGAAGAGCTCGACCAGCTCGTGGCGTTCTTCAAGTACACAGCTGGCATCAACACTGCCAACTGGCCGCCCAACATCGAAGGTTGACCGGAAACCTGGAGACCACAAGGGGATCACACATGCAATACAAATCACAAGCGGTCGCCATGCCCTACTTCATAGCGGCGATCGGGCTATTCGTGGGGCAAATCATCTTCGGCCTGATCCTGGGCATGCAGTATGTCGTCGGCGACTTCCTGTTCCCGGAAATCCCGTTCAACGTCGCCCGGATGGTGCACACCAACCTGCTGATCGTGTGGCTGCTGTTTGGCTTCATGGGCGCAGCCTACTACCTCATCCCTGAGGAAACCGAGACCGAACTGTACAGCCCGAAGCTGGCGCTGATCCTGTTCTGGGTCTTCCTCGTCGCCGGTGCGGCCACCATCCTCGGCTACCTGCTGGTGGATTACGCCACGCTCGCATCGATGACCGGCAACGACCTCCTCGCCACCATGGGCCGCGAGTTCCTCGAGCAGCCCCTGCTGACGAAGATCGGCATCGTTGTCGTCGCGCTCGCGTTCCTGTTCAACGTCACCATGACCGTGCTCAAGGGCCGCAAGACCGTCATCAGCATCGTGCTGCTGCTCGGCCTGTGGGGCCTGGCGATCTTCTTCCTGTTCGCCTTCTACAACCCGGTCAACCTCGTCCGCGACAAGTTCTACTGGTGGTGGGTTGTGCACCTTTGGGTGGAAGGCGTGTGGGAACTGATCATGGCTGCGATGCTCGCCTTCGTGCTGATCAAGGTGACCGGCGTCGACCGCGAAGTGATCGAGAAGTGGCTGTACGTGATCATCACCCTGGCGCTTTGCACCGGCATCATCGGCACCGGCCACCACTACTTCTGGATCGGTACGCCGGAGTACTGGCAGTGGTGGGGCTCGATCTTCTCCGCACTGGAGCCGATCCCGTTCTTCGCCATGACCGTGTTCGCCTTCAACATGGTGAACCGCCGCCGCCGCGAGCACCCGAACAAGGCTGCCGTGCTGTGGGCACTGGGTACCGGCGTGATGGCCTTCCTCGGCGCCGGCGTGTGGGGCTTCCTGCACACTCTGGCTCCGGTGAACTACTTCACCCACGGCTCGCAAATCACCGCTGCACACGGTCACATGGCCTTCTACGGAGCGTACGTGATGGTCGTCATCACCATCATCAGCTACGCGATGCCGATCCTGCGCGGCCGTGCCGCCAACAGCGAGAAGGCTCAGGTCGTAGAGATGTGGTCGTTCTGGCTGATGACGATCGCCATGGTCTTCATCACCCTGTTCCTGACCGCCGCCGGCATCCTGCAGGTCTGGCTGCAGCGCATCTCCGATACGCCCATGTCCTTCATGGCGACCCAGGACCAGCTCATGCTGTTCTACTGGATGCGTGAATGGGCAGGTGTGATGTTCTTCATCGGTCTGCTGACCTATCTCGCCAGCTTCTTCATCAAGGGCGAAGCGAAGACAGCGAAGGCCTGATGAGCAAGGGTGTCTCTCTGTAGTACCTCCTGGGCGATCCAGGGGAAGGGGTTGGGGCGGCGAAAGCCGCCCCTTTTTTTCGTCCCGGCGCCGGAGGCCGCCGCGCCAGCCGCTAGAATGAGCGCTTCGCGCGGGTGCCACACCTCGGCCCCGCCAGGCCAAGCCCTACTGTCGACATCGTGCCCGCTGCAAGCCACTCCCCTGTATCCTCGACGCCCTGCGCCGATCAGTCGTCCCCTTTTCGCATCGTGATCAACGGCTACGGCCGCATCGGGCGCTGCTATCTGCGCGCGCTCCACGAAGCCGGTCTGGTCGACACCTTCAAGGTCGTCGCCATCAACGAACCGGCCGATCTCGCAAGCATCAGCTACCTGACCCGCTTCGACTCCACGCATGGCCGCTTTCCCGGACAGGTGGACAGCAGCGATGAAGCCCTGCTGGTGGACGGTCATCCGATCCTGATCAGCCATGCCGACAGCCCCGAGGCCGTGGACTGGGCCGCGCTCGAACCCGACCTGATCGTGGAGTGCTCAGGCCAGTACGGCAGTCGTGCCGAACTTCAGCGCTTCATCGACGCCGGCTGCCCCCGCCTGCTCCTGTCCCACCCCGGCAACGGCGCCGAGGACGTGGACGCCACCATCGTGTACGGCATCAACCACGAGACGCTGGACGGCCGCGAGGGGCTGGTATCGAACGCCTCATGCACGACCAACGCGGTGGTTCCCGTACTCGACCTGCTGCAGCGCGAGATCGGCATCGACAACGTGCTGCTGAGCACATTGCACTCCGCCATGAATGATCAGCCGCTGATCGACGGCTACCACCACACCGACCTGCGCCGCACGCGGTCGGCGATGCAATCCATCATCCCGGTGTCGACCGGACTGGCACGCGGGGTGGAGCGCCTGCTGCCCGAGCTCGCGGGCAAGGTCCAGGCCAAGGCGATCCGCGTCCCGACGCACAATGTCTCGGCCATCGACATGGTGCTCGGCTTCGCGCGCGACGTCACCGCAGGCGAGATCAACCGCTTGCTGCGCGAGGCGGCCCAGGGTCGCTACCGCAATCTGATCGCCTACTCGGACGAGCCGCACGCTTCGATCGACTTCAACCACGATCCCCACTCCGCAATCGTCGACGGCGGCCAGACGCGCAGCATCGGCAAGCGCATGGTCAACCTGATGGTGTGGTTCGACAACGAGTGGGGGTTCGCGAGCCGCATGGTGGATGTGACTCGCCATTGGCTGGCCCGCACGAGGCGCGCGGACGCGGGTCCCGGCACCAGTTAACCACGATCAAGTTCAAACCATGCGCGCTTGCCTAGACTGCCGCGCATGGAAACGACAAGCACATCCCTCCCCCACGGCGCCGCAGGTCACCCCACACCGGCAGCCGAGCCACGCCTTGCCGGCGACCTGGCGATCTGGGTCTTCATCATGGCGGAGCTGCTTGCCTTCGGCGCCTTCTTCGCCGCCTACGCCTTCACCCGCGCAAACAACATCGAGCTGTTCAATGCCGAGCAGGCAGGGCTCGACCGTACGGCAGGCGCAATCAACACGATCCTGCTGCTGACCTCGAGCTACTTCGTTGTTCGTGCCGTACAGGCTGCCGAGCTGCGTGCCGCACGTGCCGCTGCGAACTGGCTGCTGGCCGCCATCGTCACCGGCCTGGGCTTTATCGTCGTCAAGCTCGGCGAGTACGCCGCTGCCTTCGCGCACGACATCAGCCTGTCGAGCAGCCCCTTCCACATGTTCTACCTGTCGCTCACCTTCTTTCACTTCATGCACGTGATCCTCGGGCTCGTGATCCTGGTGGCGATGTGGAACAACGCCCGCCAGGGGCGCTACGGCCCGGGCAACATGAACGGGATCGAGACCGGTGCCGCCTACTGGCACATGGTGGATCTGGTGTGGCTGATCCTCTTCCCCCTTGTCTACGTGATCCACTGAGGAGCCCGGCCATGGACACGCACATGCACGGCACCCCCAAGCGCGCCACCTGGCTGTGGCTCTCGCTGATCGGCGCAACCTTGCTCACCTGGGGCATGGGCACGCACGGCGCAGCGGGCACCTGGGCCATCGCTGCCCTCGCCGCCATCTCCTTCTGGAAAGGCGCAGTGATCATTCTCGATTTCATGGCCCTGCGCCACGCGCCCCTCCTTTGGCGTGCCATCACCATGGGCTGGATGATCCTGGTGTGGGCCGTCATCGCCATCGCCTATCTCAAAGGACTCGGACAATGAAGCCCGACACGCCCAACCTCGACATCCCCTTCTACCAACCCGCCGCGGACGAGGTCGAGGTCTTCCAGCACGCCTGGAAGAACCGTCTGCCCCTGCTCATCAAGGGCCCCACCGGTTGCGGCAAGACCCGCTTCGTCGCCCACATGGCCGCGCGCCTCGGCTTGCCGCTGTTTACCGTGGCCTGCCACGACGATCTCACCGCAGCCGATCTCGTCGGTCGCCACCTGATCGGCGAGGGCCGCACCATGTGGTGCGACGGTCCGCTCACACGCGCGGTGCGCGAGGGTGGTATCTGCTACCTGGACGAAGTGGTCGAGGCGCGCAAGGACACGACCGTCGTGCTGCACCCGCTGGCCGACGATCGCCGCATCCTGCCCATCGACCGCACCGGCGAGCTCATCGAGGCTCCACCCAGCTTCATGCTGGTGGTGTCCTACAACCCGGGCTACCAGAACCTGCTCAAGGGCATGAAGCCGTCCACCCGCCAGCGCTTCATCAGCCTGCGCTTCGACTTCCCTCGCGCCGAACAGGAAGAGGCGATCCTGATCGGCGAAACCGCCTGCCCGCCGGATCTCGCTCGCCGCCTGGTCGCCATCGCCGGTGCGCTGCGCTCGCTCAAGGACCGCGACCTCGAGGAATCGGCCAGCACACGCTTGCTCGTCTATGCCGCACTGCTCATCAAGGACGGCATGGACCCGGTGGCAGCCTGCCGCGTCGGCATCGTCGAAGCCCTGACCGACGACGCCGACATCGCAGAGGGACTCATGGAGGTGGTATCCGCCACCTTCGGCCGCTGAACACCATCCCACGCGTCACAAGGAAACCATGAACATCCAACGCCAGGACCCGCTCAAGCACCTCATGCCGGGGCCGCAACTCGCCGTGATGGCCGAGGCCCTGTTCATCATCAACCTGATGCTGCTGCCCGTCCTGGCCTTCCTGGTGCTGATGGTGCTGTGGGCCAAGTTCCACGACCACGAAGACCCACTGGTGCGCAACCACCTGCGCCAGACCGGTTGGACCTGCATCTGGGGCGGTCTGATACTCGTGTGCACAAGCATCGCGATCCTACTGCTCGGCGGCTTCGACAACCCATGGACCTGGGTCATCGGAATCCTGTATTTCTTGCTCGTCCATGCGGGTCTGATCCTGCTTGGCGTCATGGGGCTGTCGCGCGCCATCAACGGCCGCAGCTGGCGCTACCCGGTGTTCGGACCGCGCGAACCCGTCTGAGTACCGCGAGCCCGTGATGAGCACACCCGCGCCGGCACGCCGAATCATCCCCATCGCCCGGGCAGGTACGGACGATGGAGCGCACAGCCCGCGCCAGGGCTTGCGGCTGGCCTTTCAGGTCGGTTTTTTTGCACTCTTCGTGCTCGCACCGGTGTTCGACCTCTTTCGCTACGATCTCAACGCCGACCATGCGTGGTTGCTGGGCATGGAGTGGCGGCTCGGGCTTGACCCATTTCTTGCCGGCCAGGCAAGCGCGCTCGAGGCCGCCGGCAGCATCATGCTGCGCCTGTTCGTGCCGCTGCTGACGGTCGCTGCAGTGGTGCTCTGGGTGGCCTGGAAGTGGGGGCGTATGTATTGCGGTTGGCTATGCCCGCACTTCTCGGTGGTCGAATCCATCAACAAGCTCATGGCGCGCGCCTCGGGCAAACCCAGCGTGTGGGAAAAACACCGCCTGCCGGCCTGGAAGCCGGACGGTTCACGCGCCAAGGTCGATGCACGCTGGTGGGGCCTCGTCGTACCTGCAGCCGTCGCCTTCGCCTTCCTGTGGGCGGTGGTACTGCTGACCTACCTGCTGCCACCTGCCGAGGTGTATGGAAACCTCATCGCTGGCGAACTGACGCGCAACCAGTTCATCTTCATCACCGCCGCAACGGTCGTGCTGAGCCTGGAGTTCCTGTTCGCACGCCACCTGTTCTGCCGCTTCGTCTGTGCAGTCGGCCTGTTCCAGAGCCTGGCCTGGATGGGCAACCGCGACGCGATGGTGGTGGGCTTTGCGCGCGCTCGTGCCACCGACTGCTCGAGCTGCCTCCCCGAGCGCCAGTCGGCCTGTGACGCGGTATGCCCGATGCGGCTGCGCCCGCGCAACATCAAGCGCCACATGTTCACCTGCACGCAATGCCGGCAGTGCATCGACGCCTGTGGCGAGACCCAGCGCGACAACCCCGAAGGCCCGCTACTGAGCTGGGTGACGGGCGAAGCCGCGCGCCAGAACGAAGCGGGTTTCCGCGCGTTCAAGGAACGCTGAACCGAGGGAACGCTGAACCATGGAAGAACACGTCGGACTATTCTGGCACCGTCTGATCACCCGCGCAGCGGGCGGGCACTTCCCCAAGGCCGCGGTCAGGCTCAAGGACATCGAGAAGGTCGCGGGGGTGTTCTTCCGCGCGCTCGGCGGCGACCCGGGCTTGCGCGTGGCCGCTGCCACCGTTGATACCCATGGCGCGCGGCGCAGCCTGCTACAGCGCATCGCCGGCGCAGACGAACGCATTGCCCGCGGCCGCATGGACATCGCCACCCTGCGCCTGCCGCCGGAGATCGACGCCCTGCCAGAACGCAGCCTCAACCGCGACCTCTATCTGTGGCTGGCCGCACTGGCCGCGGGTCATGGCAACGGCGATGCCACCCGTGACGCACAGGTGGAGGCCGCACTCGCCCCCCTGCCGACCGGCACCTTCGATACCGAGGCCAGTCGTGAACTGCGCGAGAACCAGCGTGCCACCCTGCGCGCGCTACAACGCTGGCCAGGTATCGAGCCGCGCTATCGCCGACTGGTGGACGCCGTGATCGCCCAGCGCCGCAACCCCGCCAAGCTACCTGCAGCCGAAGCCGAGCGCGAACGCCTGCTGCGCCAGGCAATGCATGCACCGGGCAGCGTTGCCGCCTTACCGGCATTGCCGGTCAAGGCACAGCCCACGCAACCGGTGCTGCTGTGGCTGAGCGACTTCCGTGCCAAGCCCGCAGCAGGCCTCGCCGGCAGCGGCAGCGGCGCCGAGGCTGCCGAGGGCGGCAGCACCAAGCCGGGTCGCGACGCCAGCCAGCAGGCCCACCGTGTCGAGCGCCAGGAGAACGCGCCCGAGAAGCACGGCATGATCATTCCCTTCCGCGCCGAAAGCCTGCTATCGGTTGCCGAATTCATCAAGGTCAAGCGCAGCACCGACGACGACCCGGACGACAACGCCGCCGATGCCGCAGCCAACCTCGACCACCTGTCGATCACCCGCGACAACGAGCGTGTTGCTTCCAAGGTCCGCTTCGACCTCGACCTGCCCTCGGCCGCCGAGGACGACGTCGTCCTCGGCGACGGCATCCCGCTGCCGGAGTGGGACTACCGCAAGAACCTGCTGCGCGAGGATCATGTCCGCCTCAACGAACTGACGCCGTCGATCAACGATCCTCGTGCGGCACCCTGCGCGCTACCCGAACACCTGCGCCGCACCGCCCGCCGCCTGCACCGTCAGTTCGCCGCGCTGACACCGGGCCGGCGCTGGCTCAAGGGACAGGTCGACGGCACCGAGCTCGACGTCGACGCTGTGGTACGCGCCACCACCGACCGTGCCTGCGGTCACCACCCATCCGACCAGCTCTACCTGTCGCTGGAGAAGCGCGAGCGCGATCTGGCTTGCCTCGCACTCGCCGACCTTTCCTTGTCAACCGACGCCTGGGTGTCCTCCGAAGCACGCGTGATCGACGTCATCCGCGACTCCTTGCTGCTGTTCGGTGAAGCGCTGATGGCGACCGGCGACCGCTTCGCACTGTGTGGCTTCTCCTCGGTCAAGCGCAGCAACGTGCGCTTTCATCGTCTCAAGGACTTCGACCAGCGCTTCGACGACCGCGCCCGCGGCCGCATCATGGCGATCAAGCCCGGCTACTACACCCGCCTGGGTGCCGCCATCCGCCACGCCACTACCATCCTCGAAAAGCAGACCGCAGCGCGCCGCATTCTGCTCATCCTCTCCGATGGCAAACCGAACGACCTCGACCTTTACGACGGCCGCTACGGCATCGAGGACACCCGGGTCGCGATCGTCGAGGCCCGCAGCCATGGCATCGTTCCCTTCTGCGTCACCATCGACCGCGAGGGCGCAAGCTACCTGCCACACCTGTTCGGTCCGGCGGGCTTCGCAGTGATCCGCCAGCCCGATGAACTCCCCGCCCGCCTGCCCATGTTCTATGCCCAGCTCACTCGGTGAAGCCATGAACTACCGCGACCTCCCCTGCACCGAAGCACTGCGCGACACGCCGCCCGCCGACCAGCCTTCGCCCGAGATCGAGCGCCTGTGCCGCCTGCTGAGCCAGGCCTCGCTCTTCAATGGCCTGGGTTGCCACGACATCGCCCGCTTCGCGCGTGGCGTGCGCGAGCTCAAGGTCGGGCGGGGCGACATTCTTTTCCACCGCGGCGATACCTGCTCCGGCTTTCACTTCATCCTCAGCGGCCAGGTCAAGCTCGCGTTCACCTCTGCGGAGGGCAACGAGAAGGTCGTCGACATCCTGCGTCCTGGGCAGAGCTTCGGCGAAGCCGTGATGTTCATGGACAAACCCTACGTGGTGATGGCCCAGGCCCTGACCGATGCCAGTCTTCTCCACATCGCCAAGCAGGTGTTCTTCGATGAAATGGCGGGCGACCCGGTGTTCTGCCGCAAGATCATCGCCGGCCTGGCCCAGCGCCTGCACCACCTGATGGCCGACGTCGAGAGCTACTCGCTGCGCTCGGGGCGCGAACGCATCATTGGCTACCTGCTGCGCGAGGAAGAGCGCGAGGGCGACGGCATTGCCAACGGGCGGGTGTCAATTCGCCTGCCGACCAGCAAGGGCACGATCGCCTCGCGCCTGAACCTCACCCAGGAGCACTTCTCACGCATCCTGCACGAGCTCACAGACTCCGGCCTGATCGAAGTCGAGGGCCGCACGATCCATATCCCCGACATCGGCAAACTCAGGCGAAGCCTGGGCTGAGGCGGCCCTGTCAGCTCGCTCGGGTGCAGCCGCCCACTGAGACGCCGCTATCGCACTTCGTACATGTACCCGACCTTGACGAGGCCTGTTTGACATCATTACTGTCGCACTTACAACCCAACCCAGGCAGCGCACATGACCAACACGGAATTCCCGCTGCACGCGCCACGAAGTGAGTCCTTACTCCCCGACTGCGGCCGTTGCCGCGCACTTCCGCCCCTGCCCTTCGACTTTACGATGGCCTTCCAGCCGATCATCGACCTCGACAGCGGTTCGTCGTGGGCGTGGGAGGCATTGGTCCGCGGCCCCAATGGCGAGAGTGCAGCCAGCGTATTGGCCAAGCTCACGGACGAAAACCGCTATCAGTTCGACCAGCGTTGCCGGACGAAGGCGATCGAACTCGCTCACCAGCTCGGCTTGTCGTCACGGCTTAGCATCAACTTCCTGCCTAATGCGGTGTACGAACCGCGAGCCTGCATCCGCGCCACCATCGAGGCTGCAAACCGGGTCGGATTTCCGCTCGAGCGGCTTCAGTTCGAAATCACCGAGGTCGAGGAAGTGCGCAATGACGGCCACCTGCGCCGCATCGTAGAGGAATACCGTGCAATCGGCTTTGGCACTGCGATCGACGATTTCGGCGCCGGCTACGCGGGGCTCAACCTGCTGACATACTTCCAGCCCGACGTGTTGAAGCTCGACATGAACCTGATTCGCAACATCGATCAGGACCGCCGTCGGCAATTGATCGTTCGCCACCTGGTCAGCCTCGCCGCTGAACTGCCGTGCACACTGATTGCAGAAGGCGTGGAAACGCTCGACGAGGCGCGCTGTCTCGCCGGCATGGGAATCAGGCTGCAGCAGGGCTATCTATACGCCCGCCCGGGCTTCGAAGCGCTGCCCGTTGCCGACCCGGGGGTACTGGCAGCACTGCTTGGCAGCTGATCGCCCCTGCCCCACCGCACGCACAGGGGCGATCGGCACGAGGGTCTCAACCCTCCTTGCCATCAACCCGCGCCTTGAGCAGGAAAGGCGCATAGCGCCACAGATAGAGGGCAAAGCCAAGCGCCCATAGCGTCGCCGCGGCATGCACACCGCCCACCAGCGCGGCGGGAAAGAGCGCCACGCTCAACACGCGAACCAGCGCCGCCAGCAGCACCAGCGCGTAGGCGGCGGTCTCCACCGGCCCCGCCACGAGCATGCGTCCAGTGTGTCCAAGCGCAGTACGGGTGATCATGCCGATGATCAATCCACCTGTCGCGCCAATCGCAAGCGCATGAATGCCCGCCGAACGCGGCAGTATGCCGAACTGGGTGAGCGCGATCAGCGCCAGACCGAGCGGAATCCACAGGTAGGCCAGATGCAGCACCCACAGCAGGGGGGCGCCTCGCGTCGCCCACGGGTTCCAGCCGCCCAGCCGCAGCGCCTGCAACAAGGCGGCGACCAGCGACACCGCGCCCGCCCACATGCCGGCCCCGAGTGCCCACAGCAACAGCGCGACACCCGTCGCAATCGCCGCCGCCCAGTCCAGGCGCGGATCGCGCCACTGCTTGATGCCGCGCACGGCGTTGAAGGTGAACATCGGGATCACGCGCCCGCCGACGATCGTTTCGAGTACCACGATCAGCCCGAGCGCCAGATGCATCGCCATCAGCGGATCGACCGCAAGCACGCCGAGTACGGCGAGATGGAAGACCAGGTTCGCCAGCGCGAGCAGGGCCGGCAGGACGCCGACAAAGTAATTGCGCCTGCTCTTGGCCTTGATCAGCACACGCAACAACAGGGCTGCCGCGACGGGCAGAAAAGCCATGTCGACGATCGCCACCCAGGCACCACTGCCGAATGCCATCGCCAGCCGTCCAGCCAGCCACAGGGCCGCCAGCGCTGCAAGCGGCGGGCCCGCGGGCGTATCGAGCCCGGTCCAGTTGCGCCCAGCGGTAAACAGGAAACCGATGATCACCGCCACCGCGAAACCGAAGATCATCTCGTGTGCGTGCCACCACATCCCGGGAATCGGCAGTTCGATTCCACCCGAGTAGGCCACCGCCCATACCGGCACGGCGATGGCGGCAAACAGCGCCGCAAGCAGGTAGAAAGGCCTGAAACCAAGCGCCCAGAGCGAGAAGGTATCGGGCGGAATACGGCGGGTGGTGGGTTCGTCGATGCGAATCAGCGGCATGTCTATTTTCTCTGTAATGCTCTTGGGGTTGATGAAGTCAGCTGCAGCGAAGGCACCCGCGGCATACCTGGCGCCCGCGCACCTGCGCGGATGCCGGCTGCACTCAGTGGCTGGTGCCTTCCTCGCGCGTGATCTTGTTCCAGACGTTGTACTTGCCGACGGGTTTTCTCATCGGCAGACGCTTGACCTCTTCGAGGGTCTGCGCGTCGAGAACGATGACCGCCCCCTCATCCTCCCACAGGCTGGCCAGCGCATAGCGGCCATCGCGGGTGAACTCGATGTGGGCAAGCGTCTTGCCAGGCTCGCCGACAATCTCCCTGACCACCTCCAGCGTCTGCTTGTCGATCACCTGCAGGATGTGCTTGGCCTCCGGACTCATCATCGAATCGACGAAGGCATAGCGGCTGTTGCCGTGGCTGCGCAGGAAGAAGCCCGGGCCGCGGGTCTGGATGCGCTTGATGACTTCCCAGGTCTTCATGTCGATGACCGTGACCTCGCCCGCCTTGAGGTTGGTGCTCGCCATGACCGTGCGCGGCTTCGCGTCAGGTCCTGCGGCAGGGTCGGTCCACTCCCAGGTGATGCCCGAACCCAGGTGGGGCATGCCGTCCAGCGGCAGGTTGGCGATCTTCTTGCGCACATCCAGGTTCACCACCTGGCCGACACCCTCACGCGATGCGCCCATCAGCTCGGAGTAGTCCTGGGTGAAGAAGAAGTCGTCGAGCACCTCGGCGAGGATGGTGCGGCGCGGATTGAGATAGCCGGGGATGAAGGTCCCCTCGCGCTGGGTGTAGTCGTGGATGTAGCTGGTCGGGATGTCCTCGACCGCCTTGGTGTAGCTGATCTCCCACACCTCGCCGACATCCTTGAGCGCGGCGATGAAGGACTGGCGCGGGGTGGCGTCGTACACCGCCGAGACGCGCGAACTCTGCTTGCCATCCCGATCCATCGCGGGGAGCGTCTTGATCAGGTTCAGATCGCCATCGAGCAACACCAGCGTGTGCGGCAGGTAGTTGGCCACCGCGACGTGCTTGCCATCGGGCGAGGCCGCGACGTTACGGGTATTGATGCCGGCACGCACCTCGGCCACCACCTTCAGGTTCCACAGGTCGAACTTGGTGATCCAGCCGTCGCGCGAACCGAAGAACACATACCGCCCTTCGGCTGCGAACTTGGGACCGCCGTGCAGCGCAAAGCGCGACTGGAAGCGGAAGATCGGCTCTAGCTTGTCGCCGTCGAGCACGCTGACGTGGTGGTCCCCTGCCTCGACGACGAGGAAAAGGTTGAGCGGGTCGGCGTCGAACACCGGCTTGTCCGACAAGGTGGCCGGGGCGACATGCTCGATGCGCGAGGCGGTGATGTCGGCATCCGACCAGCGCGGCTCGGGCACCACCGGTGTGTAGATCCAGTCGGCAATCGCGGCGATCTCATGTTGGCCGAGTTGGGCCGCGAAGCCAGGCATCTGGGTGGCCGTACGCCCCTCTGCGATCACCTTGAGCGCTTCGCCCTTGCGCAGACGCGACAGGTTCTCGGGCAGCAGCGCCGGCCCCATCCCGCCCAATCGGCTCGAGGCGTGGCAAGCGGCACAGTGCTGCTCATAGAGTGCGGCAACATCGACAACCGGCGTAACGGCTGCGGGCGAAGCGGCAACAACGGACTGCGCCGCAGGGAAGGCAAGGGCGAGACCCGCCACAACGGCGGCGACGGAACGGAGCGGCTTCATGCGGACACCTTGTTGAGGCGGACCCAGGGCGTGGTGACGACGCGCTCGGCGCCGTAGTCATCGGCGCTGACGCCGATCTCTTCGTCATCCAGATAACAGGCCGGATCCTCCGCCCAGGGGTTGCCAGTCACCTGCTCGGCACGCACCCGCGAACTGCCATTGCAGATGTCCAGATAACGGCAGGCGCCGCAGCGCCCCTCGAGCTTGCGTGGGTGCTGCTTGAGGCCGGCGAGCAGCGGATTGCTCAGGTCGTTCCAGATCTCGCCGAAGGCACGCTGGCGAACGTTGCCCAGCGGCACATGCCACCACATGGTGTCGGGGTGCACGATGCCGAGGTTGTCGATATTCGAGACATTCACCCCGCTCGCATTGCCGCCCCATTGGCGCAGCCTGGCCTCAACGTGTGCGGCCTTGTCAGGGAATCGGCGCTGCACCCAGTGCAGCAGGAAGGGGCCATCGGCGTCGTTGTTGCCGGTGACGAAGTCCTTTTCGATGCCGCGCCGGTGCAGGTCCAGACAGGTCTCGAACAGCAGTTCCATCGCCTCACGCGTGGTGCGGTGGCGAGCATCGCCTGCGCGGTTCTTGTTGCCGCGGCCGGCGTAGTTCAGGTGCGAGAAGTAGAACTTGTCGATGCGCTCGTCCTCGACCAGCTTCAACAGCGCGGGCAGATCGTGGGCGTTTCCCTCTGTCATGGTGTAGCGCACGCCGACCTTGATGCCACGGTCCCGGCACAGGCGGATGCCGTGCATCGAGGCCTCGAAGGCCCCCTGCTTGCGGCGGAAGTGGTCGTGGGTGGCGCCGATTCCGTCCAGGCTCACGCCAACGTAGTCGAAGCCGATCTCGTCTATGGCGTCGATGTTCGATTCGTCGATCAAGGTGCCATTGGACGACAGGCCGACATAAAAGCCCATGCCCTTGGCACGACGGGCAATGTCGAAGATGTCCGGCCGCAACAGCGGCTCGCCGCCCGACAGGATCAGCACCGGCACGCGCGCTGCCTTGAGATCATCCATGACCTTGAAGATCTCGGCGGTGTTCAGCTCGCCCGGGAAGTCCTTGTCTGCAGAGATGGAATAGCAGTGCTCGCAGGTGAGGTTGCAGCGCCGGATCAGGTTCCAGATGACCACCGGCCCGGGCGGGTTACGGCGCGGGCCGGCGGGGGTCGGGTGGTCGAGTTCGCGGATGAATTGGGAGATGCGGAACATGGAAGCCTCCTTGTTGCCGCGATTACAGCCGACCTTGGTGGCGGGAAAAATGACGCCGGTCAAGGGGCCGGCCTGGCGCAGCAAATCGCGCTGCTGCGCCCTTCGGCGAGTTCCTCAAGCGCCGATGCGCAAGCCTGTTTTCTTCAGGATCCCGGCCGAAAACAGCACGTCGCGGCTACGGCAGACACCCGGGAAGTCACGCTCGATCGCTGCTGCGATCTCGCCAACGCGCTCGAGCGCTGCTTCGCGCGTCGCCGCATGCACCATCGCAAACAGGTTGTAGGGCCAGTCCGGCAGGTGGCGCGGACGCCGATAGCAGTGGGTGACGAAGGGCAAGCCCCCGACCCGCTCGCCGACCGCATCGATGCAGTCGTCATCGATATCCCAGACGCTCATGCCGTTTGCAGGGTAGCCGATGGCGTAATGGTTCGGGACCGCACCGATGCGCCGGATGCGACCATCGGCCAGCATGACCGCCAGGCGCTCACGCACCAACGCTTCGCTCGTGCCCAATTGCTCGGCGAGCAAGGCATAGGGGCGCGCGACCAAGGCCAGCCCACCCTGGGTAGCGAGGACGAGCCGACGGTCGAGGTCGGCAGCTGCCTGCACATCGCCCAGCTTGCCGCTCGGCACCCCGGCACCGCCCACCGCAAAATCAATCGGATCGCTCACCGTCACGCCTCCAGCTTCATCTCGACAAAGTACTCGCGCTCCTTGGGGAACAGGTGCACCGGCAAACCGGTCGCGGCTTCCATGCGCGCAGCACAGTCGGCGATGCCTCCCGGGGTCTCGGTCGCGAGCACGAACCACATGTTCAAGGCATGTTCACGGCGGTAGTTGTGCGCCACTTCGGTAAAGGCATTGACGGCCTCGACAACCTCGCCCCAACGCGCCTCAGGCACGGCCATTGCGGCCAGGCAGAAAGCCCCGCCCATGCGCTCGATCTGGAACATGGGGCCGAAGCGTGTCAATACACGGTCGTCGAGCAGACTCTGCAGACGGGCAATGAGCGCCTCCTCGCTCAAGCCCACGGCATCGGCTACCTGCGCGAAGGGGCGCTCCACCAGCGGGAAGTCACCCTGCAAGGCATTGATCAGCCGGCGATCGACGTCGTCGGGCGCGCGGCGTGCGGCGATGCCCTGGCGTCCGGCGGCCTTGCTGCCAGACGGGCGTTCTCGAGCTTCAGGCATGGGCAAGGGCTCCGGGGGAGAGATAGTGCGCACCGGTTTGCTTGAAGCGGCGGCAACTGAACAGGGTCGCGCTCGGATAGGCATCCAGGCCCAGGCGCTGTGCGAGGTCTGCACGCGCCGCCAGCACGTCCTCGCGGGCACTGCCATGGATCATGCAGAACAGGTTGTAGGGCCAGTCGGGCAAGGCCCGTCGGCGACGATAGCACAGCGTCACCGCATGCTCGCGTGCGAGGCTTCGCCCCAGCGCGGAAACGTCCTGCTCGGGGACATCCCAAACGCACATCGCATTGGCCTCCATGCCGAGCTCGTGGTGGCGCACCACCACACCAAAGCGCCGAATCAGGCCTTCACACACCCAACGCACGATGAACTCCAGCGTCATCGCCTCGCTCAGCCCGACCTTCTTGCCAAGGGACTCGAATGGACGAGCCTCCAGCGCCAGCCCCCCCTGCAAGGCAGTGACCAACTCGCGCTCGATGGCGGGTAGCGCGCAGGCAGCGTCGCCGTCGAGCACGATCGACGCGCGTTCGCGGCGACGCCCCGCCGGGCTGTTGCACGCGCCCTCGCCCGCCGGTTCGCGTAGATCGAAACCCAGGTCGATATGGAACTCTTCCTCCAAGGGCAACACGATCACCGCGCAGCCGGTATCACGCTCGAGGCCGGCCACGACCTGCTGCAGGCGCGCAGCGGACGACGCCGTCACCACGAACCAGAGGTTGTAACGATGCTCGCGCTGGTAGTTGTGGTTGATCGCCGCCTCGGCGCTGACACGCGCTGCAACCGCCTCGAGCCGCGAGGGCGGCACCGCCATCGCGGCAAGTGCGCTCGCGCCCAAGCGTCGGGGCGCAAACACGGCGCCAATGCGGCTCACCACGCCCTTGGTACGCAACTCACCGTAGGCATCGATCACATCCCCCTCGTCCATGCCGACGGCCGCAGCGATCCGTGCGAACGGCCGGCTCTCGAGCGGGAAGTCGCGCTGCCAGTCGTTGAGCAGGCGCAGTCCGATGTCGCCGACGCCCGCGGGCAGGCAAAGCTTGCGCGGCATCAGAACCCCGTGCGCGCCGCGCGCGTCGTGAAGAAAATGCCGCTCGGGCTCAACGAATCGAAGCCGCCGATGGGCGTCTTGGTGGCCGTGTCGTAGATCACCACGCGATTGTCATCGCGCGCGGACAGCCACACTTCGTGCCCTTTGGAGAGGAACTCCATATGCAGAATGCCGCGCCCGGGCTGGAGGGTATGGGTGACCTGGCCGCTGACGGTGTCGATCACCTGCACCCAGCCATTGTCGGGAAACGCGAAGTTGACCCAGATCTCGCGACCGTCGGGGCGTGCCATTGCGAACACCGGCTGGCTCTTGACCGGGATGCGCCCGACTTCCTGCCAGGTCGTGGTGTCGACCACCAGCACCTCATGACGCCCGATCGCGGGCAGGTAGGCACGCCCTCCTGCCACCGACCACCCACGCAGGTGCGGCATCTTGAAGACCGGCAGCGGCTGCTCACCCCGGCCATAGCCGTCGAGGATCTTGCTGCTGCCCTTGTCCAGGTTCCACAGATCGACCAAGGCCAGGCCGTCCTCCCCGAACAGGCCAGCGATGTAATGGCGGCCGTTGGGCGTCACCAGCGCATCGTAGGGCTGGTTACCACCCGCGAAGCGTTGCGTGACCGGATTGCGCGGATCGGCGAAGTCGGTGATGCGGATCTCTCCCGCCTCGAACAGCGCATAGATGAAGCGCTTGCCCGACAGGTCGGCAAGGCCCACCACCTTGGAGCGACGACCGTCCTCGGTCGTGGCTGGCACGTCGGCGACCAATTCGAGCGTATGTGCATCGAAGGCCTTGATCCCGCCAGGCTCATAGTTCTGCACCACCACGAGGCTGCCGTCGTGCGAGATCGAACCGCCGATGGCGTTGCCCGCCTGGACGACGCGGCCGGCGATCCTGGCCTCGAGCAGGTCGACCTTCGTCAGGCCACCGTCGCGACCGAAGACATACGCATAACGCGCATCGCGCGAGAACACCACCGAGGCGTGCGACAGGTCGCCAAGGCCCTCTACGGTGGCGAGTACGCTGCGCCCGCTTGTCTCGACGATCTTGACCCGTCCGTCCGCGCGCTCGATGACGACGCCGAGGTCGCCCGTGCCGCGCAGCGCAGCGGGCGGCGTCGACGCACAGGCTGAAAGGAGGAACACCATTGCGGAGAGCACGACACCCCACAGGACGGGCGGTGCGAGGCGAGGTTTCTGCGATGACATGCGGACTCCGTCAATCAAGCTCGGGCGCGATACGCGAACGAGGGTGGAATTGGAATGTTGAGGAAGCTGGAGAAAACGAAATGGGCGAGCGGCCTTGAAGAGCTGCCCCGGCCGACTGACGAAGGCACTGCGCCGGCGCTCTGCGAGTGGATCAGTTCCGCGCCTGAACGGGCGGCAAACCGGTGTCAGGCGGGAATCCGCGCATCAACTGATCGACGATCCACTCGGCCTCGGACTCGGTCACGATGCCTCGGAACGGTGGCATGGGGGTGCCCGGGCGCCCACCGATGATCGTGGCCACCATGCTCTCGGCAGGCTTGTCCGCCATGGCTTCGATCGTAAGTGCGGGCCCCAGCCCGCCATTGAGGGTCAGGCCATGACAGGACCCACAGTCCTGGCGGACGATGTGCACGAGTTCGCGGGCACGCTCGGCATCGGGCGGCGCCGGCTGAGACTCGTTGGCCGCAGCAAACGCGGAGACCAACGCGGCGCCGATGAACACGGCAACATGGGCGACAAGGGGCGGTAGTTTCATCTCGTTCTTCCGACGGTCGATCAGTCGGAAACAGGATGAACCTTCGCCCCTTCATTAACCTTGACTCGAATCAACCCCACGGGATGTGAGGTTGTCGTGTCCCTGCGGCGCGCCTCAGTCCTCGACGATGACCACGCCGAGCATCTCCGGATGCGGCCCACAGCGGTACTCGAAGCGCCCAGCCTGCTCGAAGCGGTGCGACCAGCGCTCACCGGGGAAGAAGCGCTCGGACTCCTGGTTCGCAGCGATGAAGTACACCGAGTGGCTGACGCGCTTCTCCTGATTCACCCAGACCACGGTGTCGCCCGTCTTCACGCGCAACTCCATCGGCGTGAACGCGTAGCTCTCGATCAGGACTTCGTGCTCGGCTGCCATCGCCGGCGCCGAGATACCGAGCGCAAACAGCACTGCGCCCGCCACCGCCCGCCATGAACGCATCATCATGATCACCACTCCTTGATCAAAAACCCGTGGCGGCAAGCGATGCGCGTCCGGGCTCACCAACAAACAGGCGGAAACCCGGGCACCCCCGGATTTCCGCCTGAGCCATGGCCTGTACTACCTCGGCGCAGTACCGAGGGTCGAGCCTTACTGCTTGGCCGCCTTTACATCGCCATCGGCATCCACACCCAGCTTGTAGCCGAGCGAGACGTGATGGTAGCGACCAGCCGAGTTGTCGTTGTGGATGGCAAAGCCGAAGTTGTAGCTCTTGCCGGACTCGAGCGTGACGTCGCCCTCGCCGCCCGCGAGCTTGCGGGTGAACACCACCGACCAGGTATCGCCGTCCTGCTTGCCCTCGGCGCTCACCAGCGCCGTACCGCCTTCCATCACGCGGGTGTCGGCGACGTGGCCATTGAAGCCCTTGTTCTCGCCGCTGCGCCACTGGTAGAGGTCGTAGAACTTGCCTTCGGCAACCGAGCCACCCTTGACGTACTTCTTCTTGGCGTCATCCGCACCCGGCATGGTGCGCGAATCCTGGTGGCAGGTGGCCCAGCAGCCGCTCTGGTCGGCAAGCTCGACCTTGCCGCCCGACTCGAGCATGAAGGCGATCTTGACCGGGTTGGCCTCGTCCATCTTGGCCGCGCCGGAGGCGGCAGGCTGCTTCCAGGAGAAGCGCAGGTAGAGGTTCTCGCCGTCATGCGCAGCCTGGACCTTGACCGGGATGGCCGGTGCCTTGCCCGGAATCGGGTTTGGCTCGAGCTTCTGACCGCTGGCGATCTTCTTGCCCATGTCGGCTGTTTCGTCGCTGTGGCAGTCGGCACAGGTCTCACCCTTGCGCAGCGCGCGCGCGCCGCCGTGATCCTTGCCCGTCTGAATCCACTCGAGCGCCGACACGCCGGGGTAGAACAGGGTGATGTCCTTGGCCTCGACCTTGCCCCAGTCCGGTGCGGCGGCAAAGGCGCCGCCAGCGCCAAGGGCAAGGAGTGCGCCCACGGCGCCGGCAATCATCGTCTTCTTCATCGTCATTCCCTCACTGTGCTTGGGTTGGCCTGTGCTGCACGAGGAGGCTCACTCCTCGTCTTCCTCGGTCATGCCTTCGGGCTTGTGGTGCGCGATACCCTTGTGGCAGTCGATGCAGGTCATCTTGTCCTCGAGCGCCATCTCGTGCTGCTTGCGCGCACGCTGCTTCTGGGACTCCTTGTTCATGCTGTCGAAGCTGTGGCAGTTGCGGCATTCGCGCGAATCGCTCGCCTTCATGCGCGCCCATTCGCGGCGTGCTAGCTCCAGGCGCTTGGCCTCGAACTTCTCGCGGGTGTCGATGGTGCCGGTGATCTTGCCCCAGACTTCGCGCGAAGCCTGGATCTTGCGGATCATCTTGTAGGTCCAGTCCTTCGGCACGTGGCAATCGGAACATACGGCGCGCACGCCGGTCCGGTTGCTGTAGTGGATGGTCTCCTTGTACTCCATGTACACGTTGTCATGCATTTCGTGGCAGGAGATACAGAACTTCTCGGTGTTGGTGGCCTCCATGGCGGTGTTGAAGCCGCCCCAGAACAGGATGCCTACGACAATACCGACAGCGAGCAGACCGCCCAGCGACTTCTTCGAGGGGCGGCGCAGGCGGGCCATGAGGCCGCCGGATTGTTCTTGTTTGGTGTTGCTGTCTCGATCTGACATGGAGCTTTTACCCTTCGGACCCCCGCGCCGAAGCGCGGGGGGTTTTCAGGCTACGATCGAACCGGTCGATCAGTAGATGTCGAACTGCGTGTTATAGACGTTGAACTTGCCGGTCGGCGTCACCATCTCGGGCGAGGTGATGACCTTCTTCAGCTGGAGCGTCTTGTCGTCGTAGATCACGATGGCCGACTGGTCGGTCTTGCCGCCCCACAGCGAGATCCACACTTCGTCACCGGCCTCGTTGTACTCGGGGTGGGTGGCGCGACGGATCGCCTTGCTTTCCGGCAGGCCGGAATCCTTGGCGACGTCCAGACGCTTCGGCTCCTTCGACAGGTCGGTCAGGTCATACACATAGACCGATTCGGCGATCTCACGCTCCGGGTTCATCGGTGCGTCGGCCCACAGGTTCTTCGACTTCGGGTGCGTCTTGACGAACAGGTTGCCAGCGCCCGGCATCTTGAGCTCCTGGACGACCTTCCAGTTGTGCTCCTTGAACTTGGCGAACTTCTTGTCGTCGTGCGCGGTCGAGATCAGCGAGACCACGTCATCACCCAGGTGACCCGTTGCCCACACCGGACCGAACTGCGGATGCACGAAGTTGGCGCCGCGACCCGGGTGCGGGATCTTCGCGGTATCAACCAGCGCAGCCAGCTTGCCATCCTTGGTATCGACCGCGGCCACCTTGTTGGAGGCGTTGGCAGCAACCAGGAAGTAGCGCTTGCTCATGTCCCAGCCGCCGTCGTGCAGGAACTTGGCGGAGTTGATCGTGGTGGTCTTCAGGTTGTTGATGTCGGTGTAGTCGACCAGCAGGATCATGCCGGTTTCCTTCACGTTCACAACCCACTCGGGCTTGATGTGCGAGGACACGATCGAAGCCACGCGCGGCTCGGGGTGGTAGTCGCCATCGACGGTCTGGCCGCGGGTCGAGACGATCTTGTACGGCTCAAGCGTCTCGCCGTCCATGATCGAGTACTGGGGCGGCCAGTAGGTACCACCGATCAGGTACTTGTCTTCGTAGCCCTTGAACTTCGAGGTATCAACCGAGCGCGCGTCCGAACCGAGGCGGATGGTCGCCACGGTGGTCGGCTCTTCGAACCACATGTCGATGATGGTGGTCAGGCCGTCGCGACCAACCGTATACACATAGCGACCCGAGGCCGACAGGCGCGAGATGTGCACCGCGTAGCCGGTGTCGAGAATCTTCCAGATCTGGTGCGTGTCACCGTCGATCAGCGCCAGCTTGCCCGCGTCGCGCAGCGTGACTGCGAACACGTTCTTCAGGTTGATCTTGTTCATCTGCTTGGTCGGACGCTGATCAACCGGAATCAGAAGCTTCCAGCTATCCCTCATGTCCTTGAGCGAGAACTCGGGCGGGATCGGCGGCTCGACCTGGATGTAGCGCGCCATCAGGTTGATTTCTTCCGGCGTGAGGATGTCGTCGTAGTTGACCATGCCGCCTTCGGTACCGTAGGCGATGATCTTCTCGAGACGGTCGGTACCCAGCTTGAGGGTGCCGCCTTCCATCTTCGTGCCGTCGGGCATGGTCTTGCTCCACGCCGGCTCGAGGTTCTTGCCGGTGGCGCCCTTGCGCAGCACGCCGTGGCAGCCGGCACAGCGCTCGAAGTAGATCAGCTTGCCCTGCTCCATTTCCTCGGCAGTCAGCTTGGGCGCTTCCTGCGCCCAGGCGCTGCTCATCGCCAGCGGCAGGATTGCCATGGCGAGCGTTTTACCGATCAAGCTCTTGTTTTGCATTTCCCTCTCCTTTACGACACGGGATGTGAAACAACACGGTGACGGCAGTATGGTTTTCGAGGCAGTTCGTGATCCTTGATGTGAATTAATTTTCCACATGAGGCGTAAGGATAAAGTTGCGACACGGTCGAAACCCTTCCTGTACAGGGGGTTTATGGTCCGAAGAAAGCCCGTTGCATGACACGGGCAGGTGCCCGGAAAGCCGCTCCGGCACCGATCTCGCAAGCACAGACTGCCCCTAATACACGCCTCGCCGGAGTCACAACCATGTATGCAGCTCACCACACTCCCACCGCCGCGCTGGCAAGCCGTCGCACGAGCCGCTCATCCCGGGCACCCGGCGACACCCCGGCACGAAGCCGCGGCGGCGACTCGTCGGGTGCGGCACCCGCATCCCTGGACCAGGCGCCACCGGCAGTCGGCAAGGTGCATCTGGTGGGCGCAGGCCCCGGCGACCCCGAGCTGCTCACGCTCCGGGCTGCCCGCCTGATCGCCAACGCCAAGGCGGTCGTATATGACCACCTCGTCGGCGACGCCATCGTGGCCCTCATCCCGCCTGCGGCACGCCGTGTCTATGCCGGGAAGGAAGCCGGCAACCATGCACTGCCGCAGCATGCAATCAACCAGTTGCTCGTCGACCTGGCACGCGAGGGCCTGGACGTCGTGCGTCTCAAAGGAGGCGACCCCTTCATTTTCGGTCGTGGCGGCGAGGAGATGCAGGCAGTACAGGCGGCCGGAATCCGCTGCGAAATCGTGCCTGGAATCACCGCGGCAGCAGGTGCGGCATCCTGTACGGGGATTCCTCTTACCCACCGTGAACACGCCCAGACGCTGGTGTTCGCGACCGGCCACCTCAAGGACGGCACGGTCGATCTCGACTGGCCAGCGCTTGCGCGCCCGCGTCAGACGCTGGTGATCTACATGGGGCTGGGCGCGCTCGAGGCGATCTGCACGCAACTGATTGCCCACGGGCTGCCGGCAACGACACCCGCCGCGGTGATCCACGCCGCCACCACCCCAGCCCAGTGCGGTGTGCATAGCACCCTTGCCGACCTGCCCAATGACGTTCGCGAGCGCGGCATTCGCGCGCCGGCACTGATCATGGTCGGCGAGGTCATCTCCATCGACCCGGGCATGCTGCTCACCCAGACGCTTGCAACCACCGCCTGATACAAGCACAAGCGCGGCGGGGTCTCCATGATGCGGGTGGGGTTATAATGACAACCCTATCGACTGCAATCAGGACCGCCCGCGCATGGCCGAAGAAAACCAGTTTTTCCGTCCGATCAGGGATTTCTGCCAGCGCAACGTGGTGACCTGTGCCGCGGCCGACGGCGTCGTCGATGTCGTCGCGCGCATGCGCGAGCGCAATATCTCGAGTGTCGTCGTCGTCGGCGATGGCCGCCCGCTGGGCATCCTGACCGACCGCGACCTGCGCAACAAGGTTGTCGCCCAGGGTCGCGACCCCAATACGCTCCACGTTGCCGACATCATGAATGCCCCGCTGGCGGTAATCGGCGAGGACGACGTGCTGTACGAAGCGCTCTACCGCATGTCGAGGCTGAAGATCCACCGCCTGGTGGTGGTGACACCCGGGGGCGAGCTGGCAGGCATCATCACCGACACCGATATCCTCCGCCTTCAGGCGCACTCGCCGCACCAACTGGTGCTGGACATCGAAAAAGCGGACTCGATCGACAGCCTGCGCCTGCTGCACGAACGCATCCAGAAGCTGGTTGTACACCTGTCCGGCACCGGGATTCCGATCCGCGACATGGTCAAGCTGATCGCGAACCTCAACGACCAGGTGCTGATCCGCCTGATCCACCTGCTGCGCGGCACCCGCTTCCCCGACCTCACCGAGGACTTCGCCTTCGTCGTGATGGGCTCCGAAGGCCGTAGCGAGCAGACCCTGTCGACCGACCAGGACAACGCAATCATCTACGACGACGGCCTGGATCCGGCGCAGGTCGCTCGTCTGGAAGCGTTTTCGCACGAGCTCATCGACGCCCTCATTTCGATCGGCGTCCCGCCTTGCTCGGGCGGCATCATGGCGCGCAACCCCGCCTGGCGGCGCAGCCTCGGGGCTTGGAAGCAAGAGCTCAACCGCTGGCTGTCCACCCCGACACCCGAGAACGTGATGACCGGCAGCATGTTCATGGACCTGCGCGCGCTGTACGGCCGCGCCGACCTGGTCGAGGCCTTGCGCCAGCATGCCTTCCGTCACATGAGCAACGACCAGGGCTTCCTGATGCGCATGGCGCAGAACATGACGAACTTCCTGCCTCCACTAGGCTGGTTCGGCCGCATCAAGGTCGAGAAGTCCGGACCGTATAGCGGCAAGGTGGACGTCAAGAAGGCCGGCATCTTCGCCATCACGGACGGCATCAAGGCGCTCGCCATCGAGGCACGCAAGCTGGATGGCAGCACCCACGACCGCATGGAGGCGCTGGTCGCCGGGGGCGCGCTCAAGGAAGACGCCGCCGCGGACCTGCGCGCGGCCTTCGACTTCCTCGTGCTGATGCGCCTGCGCGGCCATGTCGATGCACTGCGCCAGGGCGTCGAGCCAAGCAACTACATCGCGCTCGACCAGCTCAACGCGATGGAGCAAGGCGAGTTCCGCCTCGCGCTCGAGGGCGTCACAAAGTTTCAGGCCTTCATCAAGCACCACTTCAAGCTGCATCTGCTGCGGCACTGAGGAGCGTCCTCAGTCCTCCACGAGCTGCCTGTGCACACAGACGGCCGAAGCGCGCGGACGTACGATACGTCCGCGCGCTTCGACATGCGCCCGTGTGAAAGCCGCTCCCAGCAACAGGATCAGCGCCGAATAGTTCACCCATAGCAGCAGCATCACCAAGGACCCCGCCGCACCATAGGTGGAGGCAGTCGCCGTCGTGGCCAGATACAGCGCGATCAGCGAACGCCCGACCGCAAACAGCAGCGCGGTTGCGAAAGCGCCGAGGAGCACGTCGCGCCACAACAGCACGACGTCGGGCAAGACCCTGAAGATGGTGGCGAACAGCAAGGTGATGACCACCAGGGAGACGGCCCAGTCCATGCCCAGCACGAGCGCGGCAGGTACCGGCAGCCAGTCCTGTGCGAAAGCGATCAGCGCACGCACGAGGACGCTGGCCGTAAGCGACACGAGCAGCACGAAGCCGATGCCCAGCACCACGGCCAGCGACAGCAGGCGTGTCTTGACGTAGATGAACACGCTGTTGCGTGTCGGCCTTGGCGCCACCCCCCAGATCGCATTGAGCGACGTCTGCATCTGCGAAAAGACCGTGGTCGCGCCAAACAGGATGGCGGCAAAGCCCGCCACCGACGGCAGCAGGCCGCTCTGCTCGATACGGCTGTTGCTCACCGCCGACTGTATCGCCGAGGCGGCCTGGGCGCCGATGGCGGCCTCGAGTTGCGCCGCCACCTCGCCTTGCGCTGCGCTCTCACCAAGCACCAGTCCGACAATGGTGACCGCGATGATCACCACCGGCGCAATCGAGAACAGCGTGAAGAAGGCCAGCGCGGCGGCATGAACGAACACCTGTGCGTCAAGCCACAGTCGCACCGTACGGCGCATCACGCCGATCCAGTATGCCAGGCCCGGCATCACCCCTTGCCTCCGCCCGCAAGGAGAACGAGACTCAAGGTATCGAAGATCGGGCCAGCGCCGAAGCAGGCGAGACGCAGCATGGAAGGATGGGCATGAATGTTCATGCGCGAAAGATAACCGATGACGCGGCGCCGGGGCACCATGCAGCCGGCCGCCCTGTCTATAATCGCCTGCATCACGCCCACGTCATGCACCGCGAGGACCGTGTGGAGACCGCACAAGAGGGGAGACAGCAAACGATGACTTCGGAATTTCCGCCCATCCTGCTCGTGGAGGACAGCCCGATCGATGTCGACCTGACGTTGCGGGCGTTCGCTCGGCGCAAGCTCGCCAACACCGTGCTTGTCGCCCGCGACGGCGAGGAAGCGCTCGAATGGATCCCGCGCTGGCTGGCAGGCGAGCAGAAGCCGGCAGTGATCCTGCTCGATCTCAACATGCCGCGCGTGGATGGCCTTACCGTGCTCAAGGAGATCAAGGCGCATTCGGCGCTGCAGCGTATCCCGGTCGTCATCCTCACCACCTCGCGCGAGGACCGCGACCTCACCGCCGCCTACGCACTGGGCGCCAACTCCTACATCGTCAAGCCGGTCGATTTCGGCAACTTCATGGAGGTTGCGCAGCAGATCGAGCTGTACTGGTGCGTCCTCAACGAACGACCAAAGTGATCGACATGCGGGTGCTCTACATCGAGGACTCCAGCGCCGATGCCGACCTGGCCCGCCGCGTGCTCGCACGCTCGGCGCCCCAGGTCGAACTGACCCACGCCGACACATTGGCACGCGGGCTCGAATACCTGGCCGAATCGGAGCCGTTCGACCTCGTCCTCTGCGACCTCGCCCTCCCCGACGGCTCCGGCCTGGAAGTGCTTTCACACGTGCGTGAGAACGGCTTGCCGATCGCGGTCGTCATGCTGACCGGCTCGGGTGATCAGGATTCGGCGGTTGCCGCCCTCAAGGCGGGTGCCGACGACTACCTCGTCAAACGCAACGACTATCTCGACCACCTTGCTGACAGCATCGATGCGGCCCTCGCCCGTCGCCGCGGCGCGGCGGACTGGCAAGGGCGCGGGCTACGCGTGCTCTATGTCGAACACAACGGCTTCGATGCCGACCTGCTCGCCCGCCATCTTGCCGAGCACGCACCCCACATCCGGCTGACGGTATCGAGCACGGCGGACGAAGCCCTCGATCTGCTGCCGGCGGGACCGGACGAATCCACGGCGTTCGACGTCATCCTTACCGACTACCGGCTACCGGGCATGGACGGGCTCGAGCTCGTACGCACCCTGCGCAGAGTCCGGCGGCTCGACCTCCCGATCGTGCTCATAACCGGCCAGGGCAGTGAAGACCTCGCTGCCAAAGCCCTCGGCATGGGCATAGACGACTACCTCGCCAAGCATGAAGGCTACCTGTTCGAGGTGGCGGCCATCCTGGAGAAGGTGCAGCGCCAGGCCGAACTCAAGCGCGAGCGCGAAACCCTGCGCGCAACCAGCGATCGCCTCAGCCGGTTGATCGATGCCAGCCCGACGATCCTCTACAGCCTGTCGCTTGACGCCGGCATTCCGCGTGCGACCTGGGTCAGCGAGAACATCACCCGCCACTTGGGTTATACCGTCAGCGAGGCGCTGCAGCCCGGATGGTGGGCGAGCAAGCTGCATGCAGACGACCGCGCTGCCGCAATTGCCCGCTCGGCCTCACTGTCCGCCATCGAGAGCCTGGTGCACGAGTACCGGTTCGCCGACGCCCACGGCCAGACACGCTGGATCCGCGACCAGTTGCGGCTCGTACGTGCGGCCGACGGTCAGCCGCAGGAGGCTGTCGGCGTCTGGCTGGACGTAACCACGGAAAAACGCGACGAGGTCCTGCAACGCGCACGCGTCGCCGTGCTCGACGAGGTCCTCTCCGGGCGCGCACTCGCGGACATCCTCGCCGACCTGGCTCGCCGCCTCGAAGAGCTCGACCAGGACATGCTGGTGTCGATCCTGCTGATCGACACCGACGGCAAGCTCCACACCGCCGCAGCGCCCTCGCTGCCGGCAGACTACAACGCAGCAGTCGATGGCCTGACGCCTGGCGAAGGCGACGGCTCCTGCGGCACCGCGGCCTGGCTGGGCAAGCCGGTGATCGTCAGCGAGATAGAGCACCACCCTTACTGGCAGCCCTATCTCGCAATTGCACGCAAGGCGGGCCTGGCCGCCTGCTGGTCGATACCGCTCAAGGACGACACCGGCAGGGTGATCGGCACCTTCGGCATCTACCACCGCAGGCCGCGCGCGCCGGGGGCTGCCGAACTCGCGCTGATGGAAGAGTTCGGCCGTCTGACGTCGCTGGCGATCATCAAGGTCAGGGACCGCGAGGCGCTCAAGCAGGCTGCTGCGGTTTTTTCTGCCACCCGCGACGGCGTTTTCATCACCGACCTGCAACCCCGCATCGTCGCAGTCAACCGCGCATTCTCAGAGATCACCGGTTACGCAGAGACAGAGGCCCTGGGCCGCAACCCATCGATGCTGCAGTCCGGGCGCCACGAGCGCAGCTTTTTCCAGTCCTTGTGGAAGACGCTCGGCGAAACCGGCCACTGGCACGGCGAGGTCTGGAACCGGCGCAAGAGTGGCGAGATCTACCCGCAGTGGCTGTCGATCAGCACCGTCAAGGACGACAAGGGCGAGCCGCATCGTTACGTGGGCGTGTTCACCGACATCGGCGAGCTGAAATCCTTCGAAGCGCGGCTCGAGCATCTCGCACACCATGACCCGCTTACCGACCTGCCCAACCGACTGCTGATGCAGTCACGGCTGCAGAACGCCATCGATCGTGCCGAACGACACGGCAACAAGGTCGCCGTGCTCTACCTCGACCTTGACCGTTTCAAGACCGTCAATGACAGCCTCGGCCACCCGGTCGGTGACGAACTGCTTGTGCAGTTGACCCAACGCCTGTCGAGCCGGCTGCGCGACGAAGATACCCTTGCACGCCTCGGTGGCGACGAATTCCTGCTCCTGGTCGAATCCGTGACCCAGCCCGGCCACGCAGTCGCCGTTGCGCAATCGCTCATCGAACTGCTCCACACCCCCTTCGCACTGCCATCGGGCCATGAGGTGTTCATCGGCCTTAGCATCGGCATCAGCCTTTACCCGGACGACGCCCTGACCGCAACCGAGCTCGTCCAGCATGCGGATGCGGCGATGTATCTGGCCAAGCAGCAGGGGCGCAACACCTACCGCTTCCACACCCACGCACTGACCCGCGCTGCGGCCGAACGCCTGTCGCTCGAAACACGGCTGCGCCATGGGCTGGACCGCGGCGAGTTCCTGCTCCACTACCAACCGCTCGTCGACGCGACGACAGGCAAGGCGCTGGGCGTCGAGGCACTGGTACGCTGGCAGCCCCCGGGGGAGGATCTGGTGCCCCCAGGGCGCTTCATCCCGCTTACCGAAGAGACCGGCCTCATCGTTCGACTCGGTGCCTTCGTGTTGCGGGCGGCCTGCGTGCAGGCCCAGGCGTGGCGTGAGCAGGGCCTGGCGCTCGGCACGGTGGCGGTGAACCTATCCGCTCGCCAGTTCATGGACGACGGCCTGGTCGAGGAAGTGAAGACTGCACTGGCGATCTCCGGCCTGCCCCCGCACTGCCTCGAACTCGAACTCACCGAGAGCCTGCTCATGGAGCAAGCCCCGCGCACGATTGCAACGCTCAGCGCACTGAAACAGTTGGGCTTGCGCCTGGCGATCGATGACTTCGGCACCGGCTATTCATCGCTCGCCTATATCAAGCGCTTTTCCATCGACAAACTGAAGATCGATCAGAGCTTCGTCCGCAGCCTCGAGCGCTCGGCCGACGACAAGGCCATCGTCGCCACCATCGTCGCCATGGCACGTACGCTACGCCTGGAGGTACTGGCCGAGGGCGTGGAGACGGACGCACAAGCGAGCATCCTCGCCTCGCTCGGCTGCGTCGAACATCAAGGCTACCTCTACGCACGCCCGCTACCGCCAGCCGAACTCGAGACATGGCTGCGGAGCCATGGCCGATGACCACACGCCTGCTGCTTGCCCTGCTCGTCTCCGTGCTCGCCCTGGCGTGCGCGAAAGTACCCGAGCCGCCCCTCCGCGTGGCCGTCAATCCCTGGGTCGGCTACGACCCACTGGTGCTCGCCCGCGAGCGCGGGCTGATCGACCCGGCCACGCTTCAGGTCATCGAACTGCCATCGGCAACCGAATGCAAGCGCGCCCTGCGCAACGGGCTCGCCGACGCCGCCGCACTGACCCTGGACGAAGCACTGCGCCTGGCCGACGAAGGCACGGAACTTCGCATCGTCACCCTGCTGAGCGACTCCAGAGGCGCCGACGCCGTGCTCGCACGCCCCGGCATCTCGAGCCTGGCGGAACTCCGCGGCAAACGTATCGCCCTCGAAGAAAGCGCGCTTGGCAGCCTGATGCTGGCACGCTTGCTGACCGCTGCGGGTCTCACGCGAGATGACGTTCACACCGTGCACGGCGAAGCCTCGCAACACGCCGCCATGGTGCAGGACGGCGGGGCAGACGTGGTCATCACCTTCGAACCCATCAGGAGCCAATTGCTTGCCGCAGGCTTGAGGGTGATCTTCGACAGCGCCGAGCTGCCGGGAGAAATCGTGGACGTGCTCGTCGTCCGCGCAGACCTCGTCGAACATCGCGTTCAGCAGCTACGGGCCGCCTGGCGGACCGGGCTGGCCGCTCTCGAGGCCGACCTGCCCGCAGCGGCCGCCCTACTCTCTCCCGCCGCGGACCTGACGGTCGAACAATACCTCGCCACCTTGGACGGGCTCCGCTTCATTCCTGCCGCCGAGAGCGCTCAGCGACTGGACGCCGAAGCGCTCGCACTGTCTGCAGGCCCGCTTGCAGGCCATCTTCAAGGGCTTGGCCTGCTCCAGCGCCCGCCCGACTGGGTGGCCCTGACCACTGACACCGGAGCCGCACGGTGAGGATCGGCAACCCCCTGCTCGCATTCCCCGCCCGACTGGTTCTGCCTATCGTGCTGTCCCTGCTTGCCGTCATCGCGCTGGGCATACTCTATTGGGTGCAGATGGGCGTCCTGGAAAGAGAGGTCGAGCACGCCGAGCGCCTGCGCCTTGCCGAACGCCTGACCCTGGAACAGACCAGGCTGGAGAGCCAGTCCGAACATGGAACGCCGCTGCAGATCCGCCGACTCGTGAGCAGCCTTGCACTGCACCGTGGTCTGAGCCACGCCTGGCTGGTCGACGCCAACGGACAGATTCGCGCCAGCCTGAGCAGATCGGAGCTCGGGCAGCCGATGCTCGCGCATCTGCCTCTGCTGGCACCTGAAACGCGTCTTGCCGTCGCCAAGGCGCTTGCACGACGTACCCCCCAGGCCAGCATCCAGCGCCTGGAAGCCGAACAAGCCTTGCTGGGCGTGGTCGCCGTCGGCCCGAGCGACACCCTCATCGTGCGCGTGGACCTTGCGCAGCCACTGGCAAGCCGTCTCGAAGCGAGCCGCCTCGATTTCATCGCCGGTGCGGCGGCATGGCTCGCCTTCGCCCTGCTCGCCGGCCTGATCACCCATCTGCTCTGGTTCCGTCGTGCCGCCCTCCTCACCCGCACCGCAGCCACGCTTGCCACCGGCGACCTCTCAGCGCGCACCCGCCTGCAGGGCGCAGACGAACTCGCGAACGTCGGTGCTGCGCTCGACGCCATGGCCGAACGGCTCGAGGCTCAGCACCTCCAGTTGCACCGCCTCGGCACGATCATCGACCACTCCCCGGTCATTGCCATCTCATGGGCAAATGCGCCGGGCTGGCCCGCCACCTTCGTGAGCAGCAACATTCGGCGCTGGGGCTACAAGCCTGAAGACTTCACCGCCGGCACACTGCACTACAGCACACTGATTCACGCCGACGATCTACCCAGGATCACTGACGACGTCGCCAGCCACTTCGCACACGGCCCGGACGCCTATACCCAGAATTACCGGCTGCGCATGGCCAACGGCCAGTGGATACACATCGAGGACCACACCTGGCTTACCCGCGACGCCAACGGCGAAGTCGTCCGCATCCAGGGCATGTTGCTCGACGTCAGCGCACGCGCAGCGCTTGCCGAGGCCCTGCATGACAACGAACAGCGCCTGCGCCTGGCCCTCGCGGCCGCCAACCAGGGGCTGTACGACCTCGATCTGCGTACGGGCCAGGCCCAGGTAAGCCCGGAGTACGCCACGATGATGGGCTACGATCCGGCTACCTTCGTCGAGACCAACGCCGCCTGGCGGGCGCGGCTCCACCCGGACGATGCGGAAAGGGTGTTCAGGACTTTCGAGGACTACGTCGCCGGTCGCCTGCCCGAGTACCGCGTCGAGTTCCGCCAGCGCACCCGTGACGGACGCTGGAAGTGGATCCTCTCGCTGGGCCGTATCGAGCAATGGTCGGCCGACGGCACGCCGCTGCGCCTGCTGGGCACCCATACCGACATCGATGCAATCAAGGCGGCGGAGGCTGCACTGCGCGAAGCCAATGCCTCGCTCGAAGCCCGTGTCGCCGAACGTACGGCCGAACTGCAGGCACTCAACCAGTCGCTCGAGAGCTTCGTCTATTCGGTTTCGCACGACCTGAAGGCGCCGCTTCGCGGCGTGGAGGGCTACAGCAGACTGCTCGAAGAAGACTACGCCGCGCGCCTCGATGACGAGGGGCGACTCTTCATCACCAACATCCGCAGCGGCGTGACCCGCATGGGCGAGCTCATCGACGACCTGCTCGAGTACTCGCGCATGGAGCGCCGCAGCTTGAGCCTCGGTACGCTCGACCCAGCGGAGCTCGTGCGCCAACTGCTCGCAGCACGCCGGGACGAATTCGACACGAAGGGCATCCATGTGCACACCGCAATGCCCGCGCTCGAGGTCATTGCAGACCCCAACGGTCTGGGCATGGCGCTGCGCAACCTGCTGGAGAACGCCGTCAAGTTCAGCCGCAACGCGCCCGAACCGCGCATCGACATCGGTGCCCGGAGCGAAGACGGCATGGCCGTCATCTGGGTGCGCGACAACGGTATCGGCTTCGACATGAAGTACCACGACCGCATCTTCGAAATCTTCCAGCGCCTGCACCGCGTCGAAGACTATCCCGGCACCGGCATCGGCCTCGCCCTGGTACGCAAGGCCATGCAACGCATGAACGGCCGCGCCTGGGCCGACAGCAGCCCGGGCGCAGGCGCCACGTTCTACCTCGCGCTTCCTCTTGCCCCGACGCCGACAAGCGCAGAGGCCTGATCGGCTAGGGTAAGGGCCAGGATCACTCCCACTCGATCGTCGCCGGCGGCTTGCCGGAAATGTCGTACACCACCCGGTTGATGCCACGCACTTCATTGATGATACGGTTGCTGACCTTGCCGAGCAGGCTGTGCGGCAGCTCCGCCCAGTGCGCGGTCATGAAGTCCTGGGTCTGCACGGCACGCAGCGCCACCACGTACTCGTAGGTACGGCCGTCGCCCATCACGCCCACGCTCTTGACCGGCAGGAACACCGCGAAGGCCTGGCTGGTCTTGTCGTACCAGTCGGCGGCGCGCAGCTCGTCGATGAAGATCGCATCGGCGCGGCGCAGCAGGTCGGCATACTCCTGCTTCACCTCGCCGAGGATGCGCACACCCAGGCCCGGTCCCGGGAAGGGGTGGCGATAGACCATGTCGTGCGGCAGGCCGAGCGCCACGCCGAGCTCGCGCACCTCGTCCTTGAACAGGTCGCGCAGCGGCTCGAGCAGCTTCAGGCCGAGGGTTTCGGGCAGGCCGCCGACGTTGTGGTGGCTCTTGATCGTGTGCGCCTTCTTGCTCTTGGCACCACCCGACTCGATCACGTCGGGGTAGATCGTGCCTTGCGCAAGCCACTTGGCGTTGGGGAGCTTCCCGGCTTCGACCTGGAAGACTTCGACGAACTCGCGGCCGATGATCTTGCGCTTCTGCTCAGGGTCGGTGACGCCCTTCAGGTGGCCCATGAACTGCTCGGTGGCATCGACATGCACGACCTTCGCGTGCAGGCGGCCGGCGAACATCTCCATGACCAGCTTGCCTTCGTTCAGGCGCAGCAGGCCGTGGTCGACGAACACGCAGGTGAGCTGGTCGCCGATTGCGCGATGAATCAGCGCCGCCGCCACGGACGAATCAACGCCACCCGACAGGCCAAGGATGACCTCCTCGTCGCCGACCTGATCGCGGATTTTCTGCACCGCCTCGGCGATGTAGTCGGGCATGTTCCAGTCGTGACCACAACCGCAGATGTCGTGCACGAAGCGCGCGATCATCTCCTTGCCCTTGATCGTGTGCGTGACCTCGGGGTGGAACTGCACGCCGTAGAAGCCGCGCGCTTCGTCCGCCATTGCCGCGATCGGGGTCGATTCGTTGCTGCCGATGACCTTGAACCCGGGCGGCAGTTCGGTGACCTTGTCGCCGTGGCTCATCCACACGTCGAGCAGGCCATGGCCCTCCGCACTGGTCCGGTCCTCGATGCCCTCGAACAGCTTCGAGTGACCGCGCGCGCGCATTTCGGCGTAGCCGAACTCGCGCTTGCTCGAGCTCTCGACCTTGCCACCGAGCTGGCTGGCCATGGTCTGCATGCCGTAGCAGATGCCGAGCACCGGGACGCCGAGCTCGAACACGGCCTGCGGCGCCCGCCAGTCCTCGGCTTCGTACACCGAGTTCGGGCCGCCGGACAGGATCACGCCCTGGGCGCCGAAGTTGCGCACGAATTCGTCCGATACATCGAAGGGGTGGAGTTCGCAGTACACCTGCTGCTCGCGCACACGGCGGGCGATGAGCTGGGAAACCTGGGAACCGAAGTCGAGGATGAGGATTTTCTGGTGAGCCATGGGCGCGAGCGTCTCTAGCGTCGTGAAAAAAGTAAAGGCGGCCTTGCAGCCGCCCGGGGTTTCGCAACCGCCAGATCAGCTGATCTGGTAGTTGGGCGCTTCCTTGGTGATCTGGACATCATGGACATGCGATTCGCGCATACCCGCCGAGCTGATCTGCACGAACTGCGCGCGCTCATGCATGCTGGCAATGTCGGCGCAACCCAGATAACCCATGGACGCACGCAGGCCACCGATGAGCTGGTGGATCACCGCTCCCACGGCACCCTTGTAGGGCACGCGACCCTCGATGCCCTCAGGCACGAGCTTGTCGATGTTGCCCGAGTTCTCATCCTGGAAATAGCGATCCGCCGCCCCCTTCTCCATCGCCCCGAGCGAACCCATGCCGCGATAGGATTTGTAGGAACGCCCCTGGAACAGCACCGTCTCACCCGGCGCCTCCTCGGTACCTGCGAACAGCCCCCCCAGCATGACGACATTGGCGCCGGCAGCGATGGCCTTGGCGATGTCGCCCGAAAAGCGGATGCCGCCATCTGCGATCATCGGTACGCCAGTGCCGGCAAGCGCATTGGCGACATTGTCGACCGCCGTGATCTGCGGCACGCCGACCCCTGCGACGATACGCGTAGTGCAGATGGAGCCGGGGCCGATGCCCACCTTGACGCCGTCGGCGCCGGCATCGACGAGCGCACGCGCGGCATCGGCCGTGGCGATGTTGCCACCAACGACTTCGATCTGCGGGAAGTGCTTCTTGACCCAATTCACGCGGTCGAGCACGCCTTGGGAATGGCCATGGGCAGTATCGACCACGATCATGTCCACACCGGCCTCGGCCAGGCGCTCGGCGCGTTCCTCGGTGCCTGCCCCCACACCGATGGCGGCAGCGACGCGCAGGCGCCCTTGCTCGTCCTTGGCTGCGAACGGGTGCTCGGTGGACTTCATCATATCCTTGACCGTGATGAGGCCGCTGAGCTCGCCGGCATCGTTGAGCACCAGCACGCGCTCGAGGCGATGCACGCGCAGCAGTTCGCGTGCCTCTTCGAGACTGGCCCCCTCGCGGACGGTGACAAGCCTGTCCTGCGGGGTCATGATCTCGGAGACAAGCGCATCGAGCTTGGTTTCGAAGCGGGTATCGCGGTTGGTGACGATACCGACCACCTTACCGGCCTGGACGACGGGCACACCCGAAAAACGGTGCTGGCGTTGCAGCGCGATGACCTCGCCGACGGTCATGGTCGGCCCAATGGTGATCGGATCCTTGAGGATGCCGGACTCGTGGCGCTTGACCTTGTGCACCTCGGCTGCCTGCTCGGCAGGGGTGAGGTTCTTGTGCACCACGCCGATGCCGCCTTCCTGCGCCAGCGCGATCGCCAGGCGACTCTCGGTGACGGTGTCCATGGCTGCGGACACGAGCGGAATGTTGAGGCGGATACGGCGCGTGACCTGGCTCTGCAGGCTCACGTCGCGCGGGAGGACCGTGGAGTGGGCGGGAACGAGAAGGACGTCATCGAAGGTCAGCGCCTTCTGAATCACTCGCATGGCTTTTTTCCTTTCGACCAAATCCGTATTATACAGAGCGCTCAAGCGCCATGTAAGCCGCGCCTTCCGGAGATTTTCCATGTCGCGCCCCGCGGTAGTCCTCCTCGCACTGTTCATTGCCCTTCCCGCCTCGGCGCAGATCTACCGCTGGACGGACAGCGCCGGCCAGGTGCATTTCACCGACACCCCACCGCCCAGTGAAGACTACGCGGTGATTCAGCGCCCGCGCACGACCGCAGCGCCGGCACCTGCCGCGGTGGCGCCAGAGCCCGCCCCGGAAAGCGAGGACGAGACACCCGAAGCACAAGCGGGCCCGCAGACCACGGCCGAACGCGAGCAGGCGCTACGCAAGCGCCGCCTGGAAAAGGAAGAGGCCGAGGCCAAACAACAGGATGAGGCGGCGCGGGAAGCGGAACGCAAGCGCTTCTGCGAGGACACCGCAAACCAAATCACGGCCCTCAGGTCAGGGCAACGCGTGTCACGCTTCAATGCGCGCGGCGAACGCGAATTCCTCGACGATTCAGCCCGCGCCGCCGAGACCGAGCGCCTCGAGCGCCAGATCGCCGAACACTGCCGCTGAGCGCCTCAGGCCTGCTCTTCGGCCGGCCCGCCGCCTTTCTTCATCACCTTGCCCTCGTCGGCGCGCTTCTTGCGCACGGCCTTCGGGTCGGCGATGAGCGGACGGTAGATCTCCACCCGGTCACGGTCGCGCAGTTCGGTATCCGCCTTCACCAGCTTGGCAAACACGCCAAGCTTGTTCTTCTTGTCGAGCTCGATGTCAGGGTACTTGGCGAGCAGTCCCGAGGCCTCGATGGCCTCGCGTACGGTCGCCCCCTCGGGCAAGCTCAGTTCGACGAGTTCCTGGCGCTGCGGCAGTGCGTACACCACCTCGACATTGATCATCGCGGTCATCACGAAACCCTGGGGTAGACCTGCCCGGCACGCTTCACGAACGAATCGACGAAGGTGTTGGCAATGTGGTTGAACACCGGCCCCAGCACCTTCTCCAGCAGCTTGCTGGAAAACGCGTAGTGCAGGCTGAACTCGACCTTGCACGCGGTATCCCCGAGCGCAGTGAACAGCCAATGGCCATCGAGATGGGTGAAGGGCCCGTCGGTCAAGCGCAGGCGCATCTCGGCAGGATAGCGCTTGGCGTTCTCGGTGCTGAAATGCGCCTTGATGCCGTGGTAATTGATGTGGAGGGTGGCCGAGGTGACGGTGTCGGTGCGCTGATGCACATCGGCGCCGCCGCACCAGGGCAGGAACTGGGGGTAGTCCTCGCAGCGATCGACCAGGTCGAACATCTGCGCCGGAGTGAATTCGATGAGTACGAGCTTCTTGACGTCGGCCATGAAGGAGGAGCGGTTGCGTTGCCGGCACGGCGTCGGAAACGCGGCGCGGCCAAACTGTTAAGATGCGCGATTCTACCGCATGCGGACACCCGGTTTCGCAGCCGCGCGCGGTATCCGGGGAATCACCACACCATGAGCATCATCGAAAACCGCAAGGCCACTCACGACTACTTCATCGAGGAACGGCACGAAGCCGGCATGGTCCTCGAGGGCTGGGAAGTGAAGGCCATCCGCGCTGGACGCGCCAACATCAAGGAGTCCTACGTCGTCATTCGCGGCGAGGAGATCTTCCTGTTCGGCATGCACATCACGCCGCTCACCACGGCCTCGAGCCACGTCCACCACGACCCCACGCGTACGCGCAAGCTCCTGCTGCACAAGAAGGAGATCGCCCGCCTGATCGGCAAGGTCGAGCGCGCCGGCTATACACTGGTGCCACTCGACATGCACTTCAAGCAGGGCCGCATCAAGCTCGAGATCGGGCTTGCCAAGGGCAAGAAGCTGCACGACAAGCGCGAGGACGAGAAGAAGAAGGACTGGGAGCGCGAAAAGCAGCGCCTGATGCGGGTGAAAGTCTGAAGCACGCGGCGCGTCACGAACTGCACGACAGCATCGAACACCCGGCCTTGTCGCGCGCCCAGTCCGGGCGCTTGGCGGCAAAGCGCTCCCGCCCCGGCTGCGCCTCGTAGGGCTTGCGCAGCACGTCGAACAGGGTCTCGAGTTCCCCGAGATCACCCTGCTCGGCGGCGTCGATGGCTTGCTGCGCCAGATAGTTGCGCGGCACGTAGAGCGGATTGACCGCGTTCATCCGAGCCCGCCGGGCCTCCACCGGCACGCCCTCCTCCGCCACCCGCACCGCGTAGCGCCGCAGCCAGGCGGCAAAATCGCGCGCCACTGCGGCGCGGCGCGCCTCGGCGTAGAACACGCCAGCGTCGAGCCCGGTCTCGAACAAGACCGGGTCGGGTTCGGCCACGTCCAGGTCGGCGAGTCGGCGGAAAAACAGCGTCATGTCCATCTCGCCCGCCTGCAGGATACGGTGCAGTTCATCGAGCAGGTAGCCGTCGCCGTGTGTGTCATCGTCCGTCGCTCCGGCATGCCACGATGCCAGGCCGAGCTTGGCGCCCATCATCCGCCGGTATTCGGCCTCGTGCAGCTCGGCATAGCCAACCAGCGCACGCTCGAGCGGCTCGACCTGCTGCAGCACCGGATACACCGCATTGGCCAGCTGCCACAGGTTCCAGTGCGCGATGCGTGGCTGATGTCCGAAGCGATAGCGCCGGCCTGCGGCGTCGGTCGTGTTCGGCGTCCACTCGGGGTCGAAGTCATCGATCCAGCCATAAGGGCCATAGTCGATCGTCAGGCCCAGAATGGACATGTTGTCGGTGTTCATCACCCCATGCACAAAGCCGACCCTCATCCAGTGTGCGAGCAACACCGCCGTTCGCCGGCAAACCTCCTCGAACCACGCCACGCGGCGCGCAACCGGGTCGCGCTCGGCAGCAAGGGCGGGAAAGTCGCGGGCGATGGTGAAGTCGATCAGGCGCTCGAGCAAGGGCTCTTCGCCGCGCGAGGCAAAGATTTCGAAATTGCCGAAGCGGATGAAGGACGGCGCCACCCGGCACACCACCGCCCCCGGCTCTGGCCGCGGATGGCCGTCGTAGAACATGTCGCGCACCACCTGTTCGCCGGTGGCCACCAGGCTGAGCGCGCGTGTGGTCGGCACGCCAAGGTGGTGCATCGCTTCGCTGCACAGGAACTCGCGGATCGACGAGCGCAGCACCGCACGCCCATCGGCCCGGCGCGAATACGGCGTCGGCCCCGCACCCTTCAGCTGCAGTTCCCAGCGCTGGCCTTGCAGGTTGATCGCCTCGCCCAGGGTGATCGCCCGCCCGTCACCGAGCTGCCCCGCCCAGTTGCCGAACTGATGGCCACCATAGCAGGCGGCGTAGGGCTCCATGCCCGGCAGCAGCGCGTTGCCGCCGAACACCTCCGCAAACTGCTGGCTGCGGACATCCGCCTCATCAAGACCGAGGAGCGCCGCCACCTCCGGCGACCACGCCAGCAGCGCCGGGGCACGTACCGGTGTCGGCTCGACGCGCGAATAGCAGGCACCATGCACCTGGCGAACATGACGCCCCAGCACCGGGTCGGCAGGCAGTTCACGCACGAAAAGGTTATCGAATCGAAGCTCTTTCATCTGAATCCGGCAAGCTCATCCACGGCGGGGATCGAAAGCGTCACGCACGACATCGGCGAACAGGTTGGCGGCAAGCACGAGCACGAACATGAACACAAAGGCGGCCGCCAGTGACCACCAGACCATCGGCTCGCGGGCAAGTTCGGCACGCGCCATGTTGATCATGGTACCGAAGCTGATCGTGGTCGGATCGACGCCGATGCCGACATAGGACAGCACCGCCTCGGCCAGCACCAGCCCGGAGAAATCCATCACCAGCGCGATCATCACGATGTGCATCACGTTGGGCAGGATGTGACGGCGCAGAATGGCCGGCGTCCTCACCCCGAAGGCGCGCGCCGCCTGGACGTACTCCAGCTCGCGCAACTTGAGCGTCTCGCCGCGCAGCAAGCGGGCCAGCCCCGTCCAGCTGGTGATGCCGAGGATGAAGCACAGCGCCAGCAGGCGCGCGTCCGACCGCTCGGCGGCGGTATCGAACCACTGCGGGTTGGTGTCGATGACAACCTGCATCATCAGCACCGCAGCAGCGATCAGCAGCACGCCGGGAATGGCGTTGAGCACCGTGTACAGGTACTGCACGACATCATCCACCCAACCGCCCAGGTATCCGGCTGCAATCCCGAGGGCAACCGCAAAGGGCATCATCACCAGCGTGGTGATGGTGCCGATCACCAGTGCCGTACGCACGCTCTTGAGCGCGAGATACAGCACGTCCTGGCCGACCTTGTCGGTACCGAGCACGTGATACAGCGGCGCAAGCTGCAGGCAGAGGGCGACGATCAGGAGCAGGACGGCAAGCGTGAGCAGCGCCGCGCGCCACGCCAGCACCGTGCGCCCGCCGAGCACCGCCGCTGCCACCGTACCCCAGCCCAGGCCGCTTCCACGCCATACCATCGTTACCAGGAGCAGGAAGGCAAGGACCGACCACAGCGCGGCCTGCCCCACTGCGCTCAGCACCCGCGCCGCCACGTCCGCGCTGCGCTCATGCTCGGGGACCTGCAGATGGGCAGCGCCATGGATCAGCCGCGGGTAGTCGCGCACTTGCCGGCCATCCTCGAGCTCCATCGTCTCGCGCTGGTACAGGCGCCAGGCAAAGGGCGCCGAATAGGTCTTCTCGGTCTGCAGGCGCAGCGGCATCAACAGCGCATCGAGCAGGGAAAGCACCTCGGTCGAGTACTGCGCGACCGGCGTGCCCTCACCCTTGTCCTGTCTGGCGTCCTCTCCCGCGTCCTTTCCCGCGTCCTCTCCCGACGCAGTCTGGTCGGTGCCGACCGGGGCCGGCGCGCCCTCAGGATCCGCCACTGCGATCGTGGTCGCCAATGCCGGCAACAAAGGCCGGTAATGCAGGCTGTCGAGCAGGCCGACCGCAATGAAGGCGAGCAACACGGTCGCCGCCGCCATGCCGGCCGGTCGCTTGCCGACCCGGCGCCATGCGTCACGCAAGGGCGCTTGCCCGCGCACGTAGAGCGCGGCGAGCACGGCCACGCCAACGAGCAGGAAAAGCAGCGCATCGGTCCACAACAGCACCGGCTGGAAGCCCATCGGTGTTCCCCACGGCGCGCTCATTGCAGCCTTACCCTGGGATCGACCAGCGTGTAGGAAATGTCGGTCAGGATCAGACCGATGATGTAAAGCACCGACCCGATGAACACCATCGCCCTCACCACCGCAAAGTCCTGTGCGTTGATCGCATCGATCGTGTAGCTGCCCAGGCCGGGAATGGCGAAGAAGGACTCCACGAGCAGGCTGCCCATGAACAGCAGCGGAATGACCACCACCACCCCGGTCAGGATCGGGATCAGGGCATTGCGCAGCACATGACGGAACAGCACCGCGAGCTCGGACAGCCCCTTGGCGCGCGCGGTGCGCACGTAGTCCTTCGAGACCTCCTCGAGGAAGATGGTGCGATACCAGCGCGCGCTCGAGCCAATGCCCGCGAGCACACTGATAAGCACGGGCAGCACGAGGAAGCGCGCAGCATCGAGCCCGGGCGCGTAGCCGGAGATCGGCACCAGCGACCACATCTTGGACACCAGCCACTGGCCGCCGATGATGTAGAACAGGCTCGAGATCGACATCATCGCCACGCACAGCACCACACCCCAGAAATCCAGGTAGGTGGCGCGGAAGAACACCAGCAACAGAGCGAAGCTGATCGACACGACCAGGCTCAGTACGAAGGTCGGCAGCGCAATCGCCAGCGAGGGCCCCATGCGGTCGCGGATCTCCTGGCCGATATCACGCCCGTCGTCGGCGCGGCCGAACTCGAGCGCGAACATACGCAGCGACTTGTCGAAAAAGATGGTGTCGGTGAAGCGCGCACTGCCCGCGGCCTCGGCATTGACGAACAGCGGCTTGTCATAGCCGCGATCGACCTTCCAGCGCTCGATCGCCTCGGGTGTGGCGCGCTTGACGCCGATATGCATGCGCGCCATGTCGTCGGGCGAGTTGACGACGAAGAAGAGCAGGAAAGTGAGCAGGTTAACCCCGATCAGGATCGGGATCGCGTACAGCAACCGCCGGACAAGGTAGGCCAGCATCAGCGCTCGCCTCCTTCAACCGAGGACGATGACGCCGCCGCCGGCAAGGGCGACACCGGCGCTGCGGTCGCAGTCTCACGCCGTCGCCAATGGATCAGCGCAGGGGCGATCGCCGCAGCGAGCAAGCATGCCACCAGCGCCAACGGCCACAGCACCGGCCGGTTCCACTCGGCCCGCGCCGCCTCACGGCGTTCCACATCGAGGCGCTGGTACTGCATCGTGTTGCGCACCATCGCACCCGGCTTGCGGTTGAGCACCCAGCCATGCTGCAACGAATAGGCCTTGGGGTGGAAGGCGAAGATCCACGGCGCATCGTGCTGAAGCATCGCCACCATGCGGTCGATGATCTGCTGGCGCGCCGGGCCGTCGGGCATCGCCTTCATGCGCTCGAACAAGGCGTCGTACTCCGGGTTCTCGTAATTGGCGGCGTTCTGGCCGTTGAAGCGCACCTTGCCTTGCGCACCATGGAGCAGGAAGAGCAGGTTCTCGGGATCGGGGTAGTCGGCATTCCAGCCGAAGAAGAACAGCTGCGCATTGCCCTGACGGATCTTGTCCTGGAAGCGGTTGAAGTCGGTCGGGCGGACGACGAACTGCACGCCAAGCTCGCGGAACTGCTTGGCCAGCCAGTCCGAGCGCGCCTTGTCGCCCAACGCGCCCGGGGTGGTGTCGAGATTGATGATAAGCGGCTCACCGGTACGCGCATTGCGCCCGTTTGGCCAGCCCGCCTCGGCCAGCAGCCGGCGCGCCTCGTCCACGCTGCGACGCACCGGACGCCCATCGACCTCGTCCCCGCGCCACTCGTACACCACCGGATTGATGCCCGCCCTGCCCTCGCGGGCGCCGAAGATACCCGGCGGAATCGGACTCATGCCCGGCACCCCCCGGCCATTGAGGAAAATCGATACGAACTCTTCCATGTCGAGCGCGATCGAGATCGCCTGGCGCAGTTTGCGCGCGCGCTCCTGCTCAGCCTTCGACGGCCCGCCGCCCAGCAAGGGATCGAGCATGTTGAAGCCCAGGTAGAAGATCGACGGCGATACCGCGGTCAGCAGGCGGATACCGCGCGCCTCCATTTCCTGAGACAAGGACACGTCGCCTTGGCTGGTCAGCGTCACCGCCTGGTCGAAATTGTCCGAAGACACACCCGAGGCGTCGTAATAGCCTTGCAGGAACTTGTTCCAGTAGGGGATGCCCTCGCGCTCGCGGGAAAACACCACCTTGTCGATGAAAGGCATGGTCTTGCCGCAATCGGCCAGGCGCCCTGCCGCCGCATCGCTATCCTCGCCCTCGCACGGATAGGGCGTCCCACGGTAGTTCGGGTTGCGTACCAGCACCATGCGTGCATTCGGGTTGTTCTCAACAAGCATGTAGGGGCCGGTTCCAACCGGCCACCAGTCCAGGGTCAGGTTGCGCTCGGCCATGCCGGGCTGGGCGAAGAATCGGTCCACCTCGGGCGGAACCGGACTGAAAAAGGGCATCGCCAGCCAATACAGGAACTGCGGATAAGCGCCCTGCAGGGTGATGCGGTAGGTATGGCGATCGACCACCTCGACACCGGGCAGTTCGAAGCGGGCAAGGTCCAGCCAGCCGCCATCGCTCGCGGCAGCGACGGCGAGCGCTTCCTGCAGCGTCTTGAGCCCCGGCAGGTACTCGGCCATCAGTTCGAAGATCGGCGAGTGCAGGCGCGGATTGGCGAGACGCTTGATCTGATGCACGTAGTCGCCTGCCTCGAGCTCGCGCGTGCCGGTGTGCTCGAAGTCACCCAGGCCGCGCACCGCGCGCAGGTCCGCGGGCTGCAGGTTCATGTAGCGCGGCGCCCCCGCCTCATCGAGCGCAAACGCCGGGTGTGGCTGGTAAAGGATGCCGGGCTTGATGCGCACCTCGACCACCGTCCTGGCCACCTTGGAGGCGTCGGCCGACACTGCCAGCTCACGACCCGAGGCATCGTAGCGGCGCAGCGTCGGCATCGCCGCCGCGGTCGCCGGTTCGAGCACGTAGGGCCGCTTGAGGTAGTGATACTGCAGCGGCGGCTCGACGATCTGGTAAAGGAAGGTCGCCTCGTCCTCGCTGTAGGACTGCACCGGATCGAGATGCTTGGGGCGCTCGGTGAACGCGGTATAGAGCACGTTGGCGCCGCGCTCCTCACCCGGGTAGGGGTCGTTCCATGCCGAGCCGCAGGCGCTCGCCACAAGGCCTGCCAGCAGCGGCACACACATCACGCACAGGTTACGACGCAGGCCGGAAAAGCGGAACACGTGCAAGGATCTGGATCAAAAGAAGGGCCGATTCTGGCAGGTTTACCGTGTCGGCGCGACCGCTGAAGCGCGCCGGACCGTTAGCCCTTGCAGCCTTGCGGCTATAATCGTGCCCTTGTCATCGGGAGTCATCGTCCATGGGTTTTCTTGCCGGCAAACGCATCCTCATCACCGGCCTGCTGAGCAACCGCTCGATCGCCTACGGTATCGCGAAGGCGATGCACCGTGAGGGCGCGGAACTCGCATTCACGTACCAGAACGAACGTTTCCAGGAGCGCGTGGCGAAGATGGCCGCGGACTTCGGCAGCGCGCTCGTGTTCCCGCTCGACGTCCAGGACGACGCCCAGATCGACGGCCTGTTTACCGCGCTCGGGCAGCACTGGGATGGCCTGGACGGGCTGGTGCATTCGATCGCCTACGCCCCGGGCGAGGCCTTGGAGGGCGACTTCCTCGACGGCCTGTCGCGTGACGCCTTTCGCGTCGCGCAGGAGATCAGCGCCTACAGCTTCCCCGCGCTGGCCAAGGCAGCGCGACCGATGATGAAGGGACGCAAGGGGGCACTGCTCACGCTGTCCTACCTGGGTGCCGTGCGTACCATGCCCAACTACAACGTGATGGGCCTGGCCAAGGCCAGCCTCGAAGCCTCGGTGCGCTACCTGGCCGTCACCCTCGGCCCCGAAGGCACGCGTGCAAACGCCATCTCCGCCGGTCCGATCAAGACACTCGCAGCCTCCGGCATCGGCAGCTTCGGCAAGCTGCTCGCCTTCAACGAACACAACGCGCCGTTGCGCCGCAACGTGACCATCGACGAAGTCGGCAACACAGCCGCCTTCCTGTGCTCCGATCTCGCCAGCGGCATCACCGGCGAAGTCATGTATGTCGACGCCGGCTTCAACATCACCGCGCTCGGCAATCCTGCGCCCATGGACTGACGCGCCTGCGCGCGGCGATGGCGTGACCGCACCCTATAAAAAAGCCCGGCAACAGTACCGGGCTTTTTTTCGTTGCGGCAGCGCTTACCTGAAGGCCTTACTGCACCTGCAGCGCGCCCGGGCTGATCTCGACCTTGTAGCGCTGGCGCAGATCGGCAAGGAAACCGGCAAAATCACGGCCCGCGAGCAACTGCGAGTACTGCGCGGCGACCAGCTCGATACGCTCGTCGTCGCCGGCAATCTGCGGTCGCTCGACGACATCGACACGGTAGATCACGTAGTCGCCTTCGCTCGAAGCCACCCCGACGAAGGCAGGAAGCGGCTCGGCAGGCGCGGAAAACACCGCCTGCATGGCCGCTGCAGGCAGGCCCGGTGCGCCACGCTGCAGCGTACGCGCCTCGGCCCAATCCCCCTCGGCCTCGCCGCCCTTCTGCAGCGCTGCGAGCATCTCGGCTCCAGACTCGGCCGCGCGTGCGCGTGCGCGCTCCAGCCTCAGCTCGTCGGCAATGCGCGTGCGCACCTCTTCCAGCGGCAAGCGCTTGGCAGGCTCGGAGGCCTTGACCCGTGCCGACACCAGCGTGCCGTTGCCGATCTCGATCGCTTCGGTGTTGCGGCCCTTGTTCAGCGACTCATCGCCGAACAGCGCGCTCCGCAGACGTTCGTTGGCGAACGGGCCACTACCTTCCGCACGCGACATCCAGTCGGTGGTCAGCACCTCGAGTCCAAGCAATTCTGCAGCCGGCGCCAGGCTGTCGGACTGTTCGTACACCGTGTTGGCGAACTGCTCGGCAAGCTCTGCAAAACGCCGGCCGGCGGCCGCGCCGCGCAGCTCGGCGACGATCTCGTCACGCACTTCTTCCAGCGCCTTGATCGTGGCCGGCTTGATGTCGGTCACCTCGATGACATGGACGCCAAACTCGCTGCGCACCGGGTCGCCGATTTCGCCTTTGCTCTGGGCGAAGACCGCGTCTTCGAAGGCGCCCACCATCATGCCCCGGCCAAAGAAGCCAAGGTCGCCGCCCCGCCCTGCAGAACCCGGATCCTGGGACTGCGCGCGGGCGATCTCGGCAAAGCGCTCGGGCTGCGCGCGCAGGGTATCAACCAGCGCACGCGCCTCGGCCATCACCTTGTCGACCTCGGCTGCATCGGCAGCGGCGTCAAGGGAGAGCAGGATGTGTCGGGCCTGGCGTTCCTCGGCCACGCCGAAACGGCCCTGGTTGCCTTCGTAGAAGGCCTGGACCTCGTCGTCGGCCACCTCGATGCCGCGCTCGACCGCAGCGCGGTCGAACAGCAGGTACTCGGCCTGCACCCGCGCGGGTTGCTCGAAACGAGCGGCGTTGGCCTCGTAGTAGGCCTTCACTTCGTCGTCGGTGATGCTCACATCGGCGGCAAAGCGGCTGACCGGGAAGCGCAGCTCGCGAATCCGGCGCTCCTCGAGCTGAGCCGCCAGGAAGCGCTGAGCCGACGCCTGCGGCACGATCCCGGCGTCGCCGACCGAGGCGACGATCTGCTGGATGCGCACATCCTGGGCCACCCTGGCCTCGAAGCTGGCAGGCGTCATGCCCTGAGCACGCACCAGCATCTCGTATCGCTGCAGCGAGAAACGACCGTCCTCCTGGAAGGCCGGCACGGCGGCGATCGCCTCCTGCAGTTGCTGCGGCGTTACGACGAGCCGGTTCTCCGCGGCGTAGAGCGCGAGCACACGCTGGTTGATGAGGTTGTCGAGCACGACTCTGCGGAGCTCGGTCGATTCAAGCAGCGCGCGATCGACCTGGCCACCCGCACTCTGGCGCAGTCGGTCCTGCTGTTCGCGCAGGGCCTGGTCGAACTCGAAGGCACTGATGCCCGTACCCGCGACCTTGGCCACTTCGTTGCCGGTGGGCGAGTCGCTGAAATAGGCATCCATGCCAAAGAAGGCGAAAGGAACGATGAGGATCGCCAGAATGACCTGGGCGACACGCTTGTTGCTGCGAATGGTTTCGAACATCTCGATTTCCGCGAGGGACTCAGGAAAGGGCCCGGGCATGCATGTACTGCGCGGGCGGAACCGCCGGGCGCCCGGATCAAGCCCGCGAGTTTAACGCATCCACCGCTCAATCAGGCGCGGGCGTGCACGATGCCTCAACAAGCGCGGATCACTGCCCTTTATACTGCGCGCGATGAAACCGGCCCCGGCGCTGCCCTATCTCCTCTCTGTCGTCATCCTTGCGCTGGCATACGCGGTGGCGGGCTGGCTCAGCCTGAACATGGCGATCCCGCCCGGATACGCCGTGCCGGTGTTTCCGGCCGCGGGCATCGCGATCGCTGCGCTTTACATCTATGGCTGGCGTCTGTGGCCCGGCGTGCTGCTCGGTTCGCTCGCGGTGCAGGCTCTGGCAGGCGCTGCGGCCGGAGCCACCAGCCCCCTGGTCTCGGTGCTTGCGCTCGCGCCCGTCGCTGCGGCGTTTCAGGCGGTGCTGGGCGCCTGGCTCATCGACCGATTCATTGGCCGCAAGAGTGCCTTCGACGACACCGCGAGCATTCTGCGCCTGCTTGCCCTGATCGCCCCCGCGAGCTGTCTCGTCTCGGCAACCGTCAGCACACCGCTGCTGGTGCAGGAAGGCCTGATCGCCCGCGAGGACCTGTTCTTCAACTGGTGGAACTGGTGGCTCGGCGACACGCTCGGCGTGATCATCGCCACGCCCTTGATGCTGGTGCTGTTCGGTCGCCCGGCGGCGGACTGGCGCAGCAGGCGCAATGCCGTCGCCATTCCGCTGCTCGTTGCCCTGGCGATGCTGAGTATCGCCTTCAAGCAGGTCATCTCATGGGAGGAGAACCGCATCCACGCGCAATTCGAGCGCGACGCGCACCTCCTTGCCACCCAGGTCCAGCGCAGGTTCGACGCCCAGATCGACATGATGCTGTCGATCAGCGGCCTGATCAGCAACAGCGATCAGATCACCCTCCATGAATTCAAGGCCTTCGTCAGCCCCTGGCTGCACCGCCACCCCGGCACCCAGAACTTTGCCTGGAACCCGCTCGTACGCAACGACGAGCGCGAAGCGTTCGAGGCCGTCATGCAGGAGGACACCCCCGGCTACCGCATCCTAGACCGTAACTTGCAGGGCCAGACCTTTCCAGCCGCTCAAGCCGCGCGCTATTACCCGATCGCCTTCGTCGAGCCCAGAGAAAGTAACCTGAGCGTGATCGGCATGAGCCCCTACGCGCTACCCGCAGCGGCAGTGGCCATCGAGACAAGTCAGCGCAGCGGTCGCCCGGTGGCGAGCGACCCCTTCCGTCTGGTACAGGAGCGTGACGACCAGCGCGGCATGGTCGTCTATCTCGCCACACTTGCACCAGGCTGGAACGAGGCCACTGCGCGCACTGGCGAACGACGCAGCGGGATTGTGTCGGCAGCCTTTCGCATGGACGACGCGATTGCGAGCGCACTCGACCCCAGACTGGCTGCGCTCATCGAACTGTGCCTGATCGACCGCTCGGGTGGCGCCCCGGGCACACGCCTGAGCGGGACGCCCGGCTGCGAAGGTCCGGGCTGGCTGGAGCGTAAAGTGCGTCATGCCCACGCGTTCGAGTTCGGCGAGCGTCCGCTCGAAGTCCTGTTGAGGGCAACACCCGCCTATCTGCTCAGCCTGCGCAGTTGGGCCGCATTGGGCACCGTCGTCGTCGCTCTGCTTGCCACCGCCCTGCTCGGCGCTTTCCTGTTGATAAGCTCCGGCAACACGCGCCGCATTGCCGCGCTGGTCGAACGCCGCACGCAGGAACTCGAAGCCACCCATGCCGACCTCCACGACAAGCAGGCTGCACTCAACGAAGCCATGCGAATCGCACAGATGGGTAGCTGGGAGAGCTTCGACGGTCTGCGCGGCCTGCGCTGCTCGCATGGGCTGCACGGCCTGCTCGGCCGCCAGCAGGCCGAGCTGAGCTCGATCGACGACATCGTCACCAGCTTCCGTGAGGACGACCAGAGCGCGCTGCGCGAAATCATCGACGAGCTTACGCAGGCTGCGGGCCTGCGCACCATCGACTGCCGTACGCTGAGCGAACCGCCACGCGTACTCCACCTGCAGATCGAGAGTGAATGGTCGGAGCATGGCCTGGGACGCCTGCGCGGCATCCTGCAGGACGTTACCCGAGCCCGAGAATCGGAGGCGCACATCCACTACCTGGCGCGCTTCGACACCCTGACCGGACTGCCGAACCGCAGCGCATGGCTCGAACACGGTGCGGTCGCGCTGCGCAGCGCGACCCGTCACCACGACCGCTTCGCCGTGCTCTTCCTCGATCTGGACAACTTCAAGACCATCAACGACTCACTCGGCCACGCCATGGGCGATCGACTGCTGGAAACCGTCGCGCGCCGCCTGAGCGCATGCGTACGCGCCGAGGATCAACTCGCGCGTCTCGGTGGCGACGAGTTCGTGGCCCTGCTGCCACGCATCGCCGGACCGACCGATGCTGCCGCCGTCGCACGCAAGATGCTCGACATCCTTGCCGCAGCGATCGAGCTCGATGATCATGAGCTTCGCCCCTCGGTCAGCATCGGGATCGCCCTCTTTCCCGAAGACGGCGACACCGTCGAGATCCTGCTCAAGCACGCCGACACGGCGATGTACGGCGCAAAGGCCGCTGGTCGCAACAACTTCCAGTTCTTCACCGCGGACATGAACGTACGCGCCACCGAGCGCCTCCTGCTCGAGAACGCGCTGCGCCGCGCAATTGCCACAGACCAGCTTAGCTTGCACTACCAGCCCCAGATCGATGCGCGCAGCGGACGCACCATGGGTTGCGAAGCGCTCGTGCGCTGGAACGACCCTGCCCAGGGGCCGATATCTCCTGCCCGCTTCATCCCTGTTGCGGAAGACTCCGGCCTGATCATTCAACTCGGTGACTGGGTCTTGCGCGAGGCATGTCGGCAACAGGTACGCTGGTCGCAGGCCGGGCTGGGCGAGGTCTGTATTGCCGTCAACATCTCGGCCCTGCAGTTCCGGCGTGCCGAATTCGTCGATAGTGTGATCGCCATCCTGCAGGAAACGGGCGCTTCGCCGAGCGCGATCGAGCTCGAGATCACCGAAAGCGCGCTGATGCAGCCGGGTGAGCAGCTGCTGGAGCGCCTGCACCAACTCGTCGGCCACGGCCTCAGCCTGGCCCTTGACGATTTCGGTACCGGTTACTCTTCCCTCGCCTACCTGAAACGCCTCCCCATCGCCCGCCTGAAGGTCGACCAGAGCTTCGTCGCCGACCTGCCGGGCGACCCGGAGGACGCTGCCGTCGTCACCGCCACCTTGTCGATGGCGCGCGACCTGGGTCTCGAGGTCGTCGCCGAGGGAGTTGAAACCCAGCAGCAGCGCGCCTTCCTGTGCGAACGACAGTGCACACTGATGCAGGGCTACCTGTTCTCGCGCCCCCTGGCGGCAGACGACTTTGCCGGCTGGCTGAAGGCGCACCCGCCGGCCTGACCCGCCTCAGCGCTGGACGCGCTCGAACTCCAGCCTCCCGGCAGGGGCATCGACACGCACCGTGTCCTTGGCGGCAAACCGGCCCTCGAGAATCGCCTTGGCGAGCGGATTCTCGATGTACTCCTGGATCGCACGCTTGAGCGGACGTGCGCCGAACACCGGATCGAAACCCGCGCTCGCCAGCTCGGCCAGCGCCGCATCGGTCACCTCCAGGCCCATCTCCAGCCTGGCCAGGCGCTTCTCCAGGTACTGCAACTGGATGCGGGCAATGCCGGCGATGTGCTTTTCGTCGAGGGCGTGGAAGACGACCACTTCATCGATACGATTGATGAACTCGGGGCGGAAGTAGGTCTTCACCTCGGCCATTACGGCAAGCTTGATCACGCCGTAGTCGTCACCCGCCATGGCCTGGATCATCTGGCTGCCGAGGTTCGACGTCATCACGATCACGGTGTTCTTGAAGTCCACCGTGCGCCCCTGCCCGTCGGTCATGCGGCCGTCGTCGAGTACCTGCAGCAGCACGTTGAACACATCCGGGTGCGCCTTCTCGACCTCGTCGAACAGGATCACGCTGTAGGGCTTGCGCCGCACCTGCTCGGTGAGGTAGCCGCCCTCCTCGTAGCCGACGTAGCCCGGCGGCGCACCGATCAGGCGTGCGACCGAGTGCTTCTCCATGAACTCGCTCATGTCGATGCGGATCAGGTGTTCCTCGGAATCGAACAGGAAATTCGCCAGCGTCTTGCACAGTTCGGTCTTGCCCACGCCCGTCGGGCCAAGGAAGAGGAATGAGCCATAGGGGCGGTTCTCGTCCGACAGGCCGGCTCGCGAACGCCGGATGGCATCGGCCACCAGGCGCACGGCCTCGTCCTGGCCCACCACCCGCTCGTGCAGCTTGTCCTCCATCTTCAGCAACTTGTCGCGCTCGCCCTGCATCATCTTGCTCACCGGGATACCCGTGGCGCGCGACACCACCTCGGCAATTTCCTCGGTGCCGACCTGGGTGCGCAAGAGCTTGTTGGGCGTGGCGCTCTCGCCCGCCTGCTCGGCCATCTTCAATTGCCCCTCGAGCTGAGGCAGCTTGCCGTACTGCAGCTCGGCCACCTTGTCGAGCTGGCCCTTGCGCTGGAACTCGGCCATCTGCGCGCGCAGGGCGTCGATCTCTTCCTTGATATGGGCCGAGCCGGCGACCTTGGCCTTCTCGGCCTTCCAGATCTCTTCCAGATCGTTGTACTCGCGCTGCAGCTTGGCGAGCTCATCCTCGATCAACTGCAGGCGCTTCTGCGAAGCCTCGTCCTTCTCCTTCTTCACCGCCTCGCGCTCGATCTTGAGCTGGATCATGCGGCGGTCGAGCTTGTCCATGACCTCGGGCTTGGAGTCGATCTCCATCTTGATCCGCGCGGCCGCCTCGTCGATCAGGTCGATCGCCTTGTCGGGCAGGAAGCGGTCGGTGATGTAGCGGTTGGACAGCTCGGCCGCAGCCACGATGGCCGGGTCGGTGATGTCGACACCGTGGTGAATCTCGTACTTCTCCTGCAGCCCACGCAGGATGGCGATGGTCGCCTCCACGGTCGGCTCTTCAACCAGCACCTTCTGGAAGCGACGCTCGAGCGCAGCGTCCTTTTCGATGTACTTGCGGTACTCGTCCAGCGTGGTGGCGCCGATGCAGTGCAGTTCTCCACGGGCGAGCGCGGGCTTGAGCATGTTGCCCGCATCCATCGCGCCTTCGGCCTTGCCGGCGCCCACCATGGTGTGGATCTCGTCGATGAAGAGGATGATGCGGCCTTCGTCCTGCGCGATCTCCTTCAACACCGCCTTCAGGCGCTCCTCGAACTCGCCACGGTACTTGGCACCGGCCAGCAGCGCCGCCATGTCGAGCGACAGCACCTTCTTGCCCTTGAGCGTCTCGGGCACCTCGTCGTTGACGATGCGCTGCGCCAGGCCCTCGACGATCGCGGTCTTGCCCACACCCGGCTCGCCGATCAACACCGGATTGTTCTTGGTGCGGCGCTGCAGGATCTGGATCGCGCGGCGGATTTCGTCGTCGCGGCCTATCACCGGGTCGAGCTTGCCGCTGCGAGCACGCTCGGTGAGGTCGAGGCAGTACTTCGACAGCGACTCACGCTGGCCCTCGGCATCCTGGCTGCCTACGCTGGCGCCGCCACGCACGGCCTCGATCGCGGCCTCGAGCGCCTTGCGTGCGAGACCATGTTCCTTGAGCAGCCGGCCCGCTTCGCCCTTGTCATCGGCGAGCGCGAGCAGGAACATCTCGCTGGCGATGAACTGGTCGCCGCGCTTCTGGGCTTCCCGATCGGTGATATTGAGCAGGTTATTGAGGTCGCGGCCGATGCTGACCTCGCCGCCATGGCCTTCGACCTTGGCCAGGCGGCCAATGGCCTTGCCGACAGCGCTCTTGAGCGGCGGCACATTGACCCCGGCGCGTTGCAGCAGCGACACGCTGCCGCCATCGTCCTGCTCGAGCAGCGCCTGCAGCACGTGCAAGGGCTCGATGAACTGCTGGTCGTTGCCGACGGCGATGCTTTGCGCATCGGCGAGGGCCTGCTGGAACTTGGTGGTGAGCTTGTCGAAGCGCATGACGGACATCCTCGGGATTCGTTGAACTGAACCCTATGTGGGGCGTATCGGCCGCGGTTCAAGGGGCGACTCAGGGCTCCATCCTGCGTTCGCCCGCAATCTCGGGGTAACGTACGTAGTCCACCAGGTCCTGAATTTCCTGCGGCGGCGGCTTGGTCAGCAGGCTCACCACCACGATGGTGACGAAGCCCAGCGGTACGCCGAACACCCCGGCCGAGATCGGATTGATGTCGAACCAAGCGTTGGCCATCGAGCCGCCGAAGAACGCATGCGTGCGTACGACGTAGAGGAGCGTAACCGACAGGCCGACGAGCATGCCTGCGACCGCACCCGGCCGGTTTGCGCGTTTCCAGAAAATGCCAAGCACCAGCGCCGGGAAGAAGGCCGAGGCGCCGATCGAGAACGCGAGCCCGACCATGAAGAGGATATTGTCCGGGCGCAACGAGGCCACCCAGGCAGCGACCACCGCCACCACCAGCAGCTGTGACTTCGAGATCACCAGCCGGCGGTGGGCAGTCGCCTGCGGGTTGACCACCTTGTAGTACAGGTCATGAGAGAGCGCATTCGATATCGTCAGCAACAGGCCGTCGGCGGTCGACAAGGCCGCCGCCAGGCCCCCTGCGGCGACCAGGCCCGACACCACGTAAGGCAAGCCGGCAATCTCGGGCGTCGCGAGCACGATCACGTCGGTATTGATCCGCAACTCTGCGAGCTGCAGGATGCCATCGCCGTTGAGATCCTCGATCCTGACCAGGCCGACCTTGCCCCAGGACGCCACCCAGTCGGGCAAGATGCTCAGGCTCGAGCCGACCACGTTGTGATAGACCTCCCACTTTGCGAACACGGCGTAGGCCGGCGCGGTCACGTAGAGCAGGAAGATGAAGAACAGCGACCACATCACCGAGCGCCGCGCCTCCATCACCCCCGGCGTCGTGTAGTAGCGCATCAGGATGTGCGGCAGCGCCGCAGTGCCCACCATCAGCACGAACATCAGGGCGAGGAAGTTGTTGCGCGCCACGCGCGATTCGTGCTCGTCTTCCCCCGGGTGAGCCTCGGCATGCCGAGGCGGCGGCTTCGAGCGCTCGAGCGCTTCGGCACGCGCACGAGCCCACACCTGCTGGGCCTCGGCGGGGCTGCGCGGCAGATCGCGCAGCGCCCGCTCGGTGAGCGCAATCTCGCGCGCCGGGGCATCGTTCAGGCGCATGTCGTTGAGACGCTCGATGAGTACGCGGCGCTCGATCTCCAGCGACTCCGGCAGCGCCTCCAGCATCGCGCTGTAGTTCTGCGCACGCTGGCGGTACATGGCGCGCACCTCGACCTCGGCCGGCGCCTGTAGCAGGTGATCCTCCTGTGCGCTGATCTGCTGCAGCACCGTCCCGTACACTGCCTGCGGAATCGGTATCCCGGTCAGCTTGTAGGAGAGGATCACCACCGGAACCAGATAGGCGATGATCAGGATCACGTACTGCGCAACCTGGGTCCAGGTCACCGCGCGCATCCCCCCCAGGAAGGAACACACCAGGATCCCCGCCAGTCCGATGAAGAGCCCGATCTCGAACTCGACGCTGACGAAGCGGCTCGTCACCAGCCCCACCCCATAGATCTGCGCGACCAGATAGACGAAGCTTGCGAGCACCGCTGCGGCAAGCCCGACCAGGCGAGCGACGTTGCCCTGGTAACGCGCGCCGAGGAAGTCGGGGATCGTGTACTGGCCGAACTTGCGCAGATAGGGGGCGAGCAGCAAGGCCACGAGCACGAAACCGCCCGTCCACCCGGTCACGAAGGCCAGACCCTCGAAGCCGCTGAAATAGAGCGTGCCGGCCAGGCCGATGAACGAGGCCGCGCTCATCCAGTCTGCAGCGGTGGCCATGCCGTTGAACATGGCCGGCACCCGCCGCCCGGCGACGTAGTACTCGGACACGTCGGAGGTCCGGCTCATGACGCCAATGCCGGCATAGACGGCAATGGTGACGAACAGGAAGACGTGGCCGATGACCCGCTCGGACAGGCCAAGGTACTCGCCCACCGCAAGCAGGACCACGAACAGCGCGAAGGTCCCCGTATACCAGCCGTAGTAACGCCTGAGCTGGCGGTTGAAGCCGGCGTTGCGCCTCAATCCGGGCCTCCGCGGGCAAGGCCGGCACACGCCATCAGTACTTGATCCGCGCGTAGTAGGTCTTCTCGGCGGCCTCGCGTGCCTCGCGCAAGGTTCGTATGCCGCGCTCCGCCAGCAGCGGAACGAGCTTGAGGAACACTTCTGCGGTCACGATCGCGTCACCCAGCGCAGTATGACGACCGATGATGGTCAGGCCCATGCGCTCGGCAATCGCCTCGAGCCTGTGCGACTCCTGATTGGGGTGGATCACCGCCGACAGCAACAGCGTGTCGATGACCGGCTGGTCGAACTTCAGCCCCGTCTGCGCCTCCTTGAGCTGCAGGAAACGCATGTCGAACGCAGCGTTGTGCGCGATCAGCACGGTATCGGCAGCAAACGCGTGGAAGGCCGGCAGTACCTTGTCGACGGTCGGCTGGCCACGCAACATGTCCGAGGTAATGCCGTGGATCTTGGCCGATTCGGCCGCAAGCGGACGCTGCGGGTCGATGAGCTGCTCGAACGATTCGCTGCGCAGCAGCTTGCCGTTGAGGATGCGGGTGGCGCCGATCTGGATGATCTCGTCGCCCTGGGACGGATTCAGGCCGGTGGTCTCGGTGTCGAAAACGGTGTAGGTCAACTCAGAGAGCAGGCGGTCCTCGAGGCCATGGGATCGGTCAGACCACGCAAAGAGGTCGAAATCGTAGTACTCCGGCCGGCTCTCGCCACGCAGGTAGTTGTCGACGACTGCCGCTTCCTGCGGCGTGGCCGCGGGCAGCACAATGCGGAAGAACGCGCGGTGACGCACCTTCTCGCGCTCGAGCCACATCTCGCCATCATGGCGGTCGATGACGTCGCGCACCGTGAGCGGACTGCTTTCGCCCTCGATCTGCATCGGTTCGAGTTCCCAGCTCATCACCGTCTCGGTGCTCATGGCCTGGCCTTGCCAGATGAGGTCGAGATGCAGCAGCCGCCCTGCGCCGCTGAGCCGGAAACGGATTTCTCGCACTTCGAACTCGTCGGACAGGCGGCTCGCCAGATATGTGATTGCCTGCATGAGCGAGAAGCTGTCGACCTTCATCCACAGCGACTCGTCGACCTCCTCGAGCTTGGTGCGCAGCGAAATGCGGCTCTCGATGCGCCGCTGCACCGCCGAGATCAGGTCGGCGCCGAGCATCTCCTCCAACGGCCAGCGCGCCTTGAGCGAGTCGGCAAACTCGTTTGCGGTCTGGTTGAGACGGCTTCCCATTGCCTCGACCTCATCGCGGATCACACCACGGAAGCGCTGGCGCATCTCGTCGGGCAAATCGGCATAGTCGAGCATCTCGGCCGCCGCGCGCACGTTCGCCAGCGAGGCGCGATTGCCTTCGGTCAGCGAATGCAGCATCTGATCGCGACGCGACTCGGTCTCGAAGTTGCGCGTGATGTTGTCGAGCATGAGGATGAAGCCGGTCAGTGTGCGTTCGGGCGCAACGGCCGGCTCGCTGTCCGCCGCTTCGGCTGCGGCACTGCCTTGCGTCGGCTCGACCACCGCCACTGCATCGGCCGCGGCATCGCTGCGCGGGGGGGCGATCACCGACAGCACCGGGGCCATCTGCACGCGCAGCAGTTGCCCCGCCTTGGTGGTGGTGACGAAATTGGCCTGCGGCTGCGCAACACCGCGGCGCAGGCGCTGCTGGATGGTGTCGAGCGCGTGTGCAATGAGGTTGCGCTCGAATACGCCGTAGATCGATCGCCCAAGGCCGATCAGCTCACCGCCACCGGCAACAGCCGGCGCATCCGAGAGCGCTCTGAACTGCGTGCGCGCACGGTTGTTGTAGAGCAGGATACGGCCATCGAGATTGCACACGACCACGCTCTGCGTGAGCTCGGACATGAGTGCCGCCAGGCGGTTCTTCTCGAGCTCGACGGACTCCTTGGCGCGCGTGATCTGCGCCTCGACGTCGGTCAGCAACTCGTCACGCTGGGTGGCAAGCTCGTTGGCGGCGACTGCAAGCGCCTGCACTTCGGGCGGCCCATCGGGCTGCACTCGAAAGCCACGATTGGCTCCCAGCATCAGGCGCAGGTGTTCCGACATGCGCAGCAGGCCCTGCACGTACTGCCGAAACAGCGCGCGCACCACACCCACGCCGGCCGCAAAGCCCAGCGCCGTAAGCATCGTCCCCAGGGTCAGGTGGGGGGCGATCACCTGGATCAGCTGCTGGCGCCCCTCGTCCTGTGTCTCAACCCAGATGATCAGCGCTGTCAGCAGAAAAGGGCCGGTCATGAGCAGGAACAGCACGATCACCGCGAGTATGAAACGCGTACGTGCCTGCATCGATCAGCCCTCCAGCAGGCTGCGTACCTTTTCCACCAGCTCCTTGGTGGAAAAGGGCTTGGTCATGTAGGCGTCTGCCCCCAGGGCGAGGCCCTTGGCAACTTCGGTGTCGCGCCCCTTCGCGGTCAGCATCAGGATGCGCACCGACGCCAGCGCCGGATCAGCCTTGATTTCCTGGCAAACCTCGAAACCACTCTTCTTGGGCATCATCACATCGAGCAGGACCAGATCAGGCTGGTCGGCACGGATGCGCTGCACGGCTTCCTCACCGTCATTGGCGATCGCCACCTCGAAGCCTTCGCGCTTCATGAGGAACTCGAGCGAAATGACGATGTTCTGCTCATCGTCGGCAATCAATATTTTCTTGTTCATTCAGACTCCTCCCCGCCACTATTCTAATTCATTGGGCCCGGCCGCCGCAGCCAACGGCAGTTCGAACGAGAAGGTCGCCCCCTCGCCCGGCGTCGACTCGAGCCACAGCCGGCCGCCGAAATGCTCCACGATCTGCAGGCTGATCGGCAGCCCAAGCCCGGTTCCTTGCGGGCGCGAGCGCTCGTCGCCGCCCTGCCGGAACTTCTGGAAGATCACCGGGAACAGCCCGGGATCGATACCCGGGCCGTTGTCCTTCACATCGACGCGCAACTGCCGGCCATCGCAGCGCAGGCTCACGTCGACGCGACCATCATGCTGCGGCACGAACTTGGCAGCATTCGACAACAGGTTGAGCATGACCTGCAGCAGGCGGTCGTGGTCCGCCCGGATGAGCGGCACCCCCTCTGCAAGATCGAGGTGCACCTCGGCGCCGCGGTCACGGAAGAGTTGCATGGTGGCGTCCACCGAATGCTGGACCAGTTCGTGCATATCGACGTCGGTGTTATGCCACTCGGCATGACCCGACTCGATCTTGGCCATGTCCAGAACCTGGTTGACCAGGCGCGTGAGGCGCACCGTCTCGGACACGATGATGCCGAGGAAGCGCTGCCTGTCGTCGACGGAAATGTCCGGATCGTCGACCATCATCTCGGAGAAGGCGCGGATCGAGGTGAGCGGCGTGCGCAGCTCGTGCGTCACAGACGACATGAAATCGTCCTTGAGCCGATCGAGCTCCTTGAGCTGCTCGTTGGCCGCGCGAAGTTCGGCAGTCGCCGCCTCCAGCGCCAGCGACTTCTCCTCGAGCTTGTGCGAGTAAGCGCGCACCTGCGAGGCCTCATCGAGGATATCCATCACTTCGCCAAGGCCGAACGGTTCCTCCTGCACCACCGTGGCCACCATGACCCTAGCCGAGGCACTGCCGATGGCACCGGCGAGCAGGGACTCCGCGAAGTGGGCCAGGTCGGGGTCGGCCTTGAGCTGGTCGATGCGCTCGTAGCCATGTGATCGCGCGTACGCGCCAAACGCCTCCTCGGTGCGGCGCTGGCCGAGAAAGCGGGCCACCAGCGGGAGCAACTCGCGCACTTCGGCCCCGGTCCGCCAGAAACTGGTCGGCGCCGCCTCGCCGCGCCGGAACACGTCGACGAACAGCGCCCCCTGGGTCGCCTCCGCACCGGTCGGAACCCGTAGCAGCGACACCAGCACATAGCAGCCGATGTTGGCGAGCAGGCTCCAGAACAAGGCATGGCTGATGTTGTCCCAGCCGCTCAGGCCAAAGAGTTGCTCGGGCCTGAGCAGGGAGAGCCCGAACAGGCCCTGCTCCATGAAGCCAGGGTCCAACCAGCCCGACTTGGCGAACGAGGGCAGCATCAGCGTGTAGCCCCACACCAGGAAGCCCGCCAACAGACCGGCCAGAGCCCCCTCCCGGGTTCCGCCACGCCAGTACATGCCGCCCAGCATTGCCGGCGCGAACTGGGCGACCGCGGCGAAGCTGATCAGGCCGATGCTCACCAGCGCATAGGCCTCACCGGCCAGGCGGAAGTACACATAGCCCAGCAAGAGCACGACGACGATCGCCCCACGGCGTATGCCGAGCAGCAGCCCGGTGAGATCGCGTTCGCCCGCGAGGTTGAGCCTGCGACTGCGCAGCAGCATCGGCATCACCAGGTCGTTGCAGACCATGGTCGACAGCGCGATGGCCTCCACGATGACCATGCCTGTGGCCGCCGACAGACCGCCGATGAATACGAACAGTGCAAGTGCAGCGTTGTCGTGCGCCAGCGGCAGCGAGAGCACGAAGGTATCCGGGTCGACCGTACCCTGGCCGAAATGCAGCAGACCACCGAGCGCAATCGGGATGACGAAGATGTTGATCGCCAGCAGGTAGGCCGGGAACGCCCAGGTGGCACGGCGCAGGTGCTGCTCGTTGACGTTCTCGACCACCGCGATCTGGAACTGGCGCGGCAGGAAGATGATCGACAGCATCGCCAGCAACACGTGGGCGAACCAGCCTCCGTAGCCCAGCCGTCCGGCGCTGTCGAAGGCAAGCACACCTGCAAGGTCGGGCGCCGCCATCGCCCGTGCGTAGAGGTCTCCAAAACCGTCGTAGAGCCAGTAGGTGACGTAGATGCCGACGGCGAGGAACGCGAGCAGCTTGACCATCGACTCGAACGCAATCGCCGCCACCATGCCTTCGTGGCGCTCGGTGGTATCGAGGTGGCGGGTGCCGAACAGCACGGTGAACGCAGCAAGCGTAAGGGCGATGTAGAGCGTGCTGTCCCGCCACCAGCCCGCGGCGGTGGCAGCGACGGCCTTGGACGCCGGGTCATAGCCGCCGACCAGCAGCGCGTAACCCGTCGATATTGCCTTGAGCTGGAGTGCGATGTAGGGAACGATACCGACCACCGCGATGACAGTGACCAGGCCACCGAGCAGATGGCTCTTGCCGTAGCGCGAGGCGATGAAGTCCGCGATCGAGGTGATGCGGTAGCTGCGCGCGATGCGGATCATCTTCAGCAGCACCAGCCAGGCCAGTGCCAGCCCCAGCGTGGGACCGAGATAGGTGGGCAGGAAGGAAATGCCCCCCGACGCGGCGCGGCCGACGCTGCCGAAGTAGGTCCATGCGGTGCAATAGACCGCCAGTGACAGGCTGTAGACCCAGGGGTTGGAAATGATCGAGCGCCCTTGGTCGGCGCGGCGGTCGCCAAAATAGGCAACCGCGAACAACAACAGCAGATAGGCGAACGAGACGCCGACGATCAGCCAGCCCGGCAGCATCGCGCCCTCCCCATCAGCGCGCGCCCCGCTCGACGATCCAGGCCACCGCGACGATCAGCGCAAGCCATGTGCCGAACAGGTAGACGTGCAGCAACGGCAGTCCGAACAGGCTCAACTGCCGGTCGAACAAGGACAGGATCGGATAATTGAGCAACAGCATGCCGGCGATGAACACGGCCACCAGGCGCTGCCCGGCCAGTCCCTTGCGCATCATGACCTCCCATGATGTCGGCCCTGCCACAATGGCGAACGCGCCGCCCCGCTCTTGCAGGCGGGGTCGGCGCTTCGCACGATCAGGAAGCACGCATTGCGCGTGCCCGGTCTCCCCCCATGTGCCCGGATACGTGCCCGGGCCTCCCCCTGTCGTTCATTGGCGGCCGGACCCGCAGGCCCGGCCGTGTCGGATCAGCCCTTGAGCTGTTCCAGGATGGCCGGGTTCTCCAGCGTCGAGGTGTCCTGCGTGACATCCTCGCCCTTGGCCAACTGGCGCAGCAGGCGGCGCATGATCTTGCCCGAGCGCGTCTTGGGCAGGTTCTCGCCGAAGCGGATGTCCTTGGGCTTGGCGATCGGACCGATCTCGTGGCCGACCCAGGCCTGCAGCTCCTTGATCACCTTGGCCGCTTCATCGCCGGTCGGGCGTGCGCCCTTGAGCACCACGAAGGCCACGATGGCTTCGCCGGTCACATCGTCCGGACGACCGACCACGGCAGCTTCCGCCACCTTCTCGTGTGCCACCAGGGCGGACTCGATCTCCATCGTGCCCATGCGGTGACCGGAGACGTTCAGCACGTCGTCGATACGACCGGTGATGGTGAAGTAGCCCGTCTCGGCGTCACGGATGGCACCGTCGCCCGCGAGGTAGAGCTTGCCCTTGAAGTCCTCGGGGTAGTAGGTCTTCTTGAAGCGGTCCGGGTCGCCCCAGACGTTGCGGATCATCGACGGCCACGGCTTGGTGACCACGAGGATGCCACCCTGACCCCAGGGCACCTCGGTACCGGTTTCGTCCACCACTGCCGCCATGATGCCCGGGAAGGGCAGCGTGCAGGAACCCGGAACCATCGGCGTTGCGCCCGGCATCGGCGTGATCATGTGCGCGCCGGTCTCGGTCTGCCAGAAGGTATCGACGATCGGGCAACGGCCGCCGCCGACGTTCTCGTAGTACCACTCCCAGGCCGCCGGGTTGATCGGCTCGCCCACCGAACCCAGGATGCGCAGCGAGGACAGGTTGTACTGCTTCGGATGCACGGCGGGGTTGTTGTCGGCCGCCTTGATCAGCGAGCGAATCGCGGTGGGCGCGGTGTAGAAGATGCTGACCTTGTGGTCCTGGATCATCTTCCAGAAACGACCGGCATCCGGGTAGGTGGGCACGCCTTCGAACACGATCTCGGTCGCGCCGCAGGCGAGCGGGCCGTAGGTGATGTAGGTGTGGCCGGTGACCCAGCCGATGTCGGCGGTGCACCAATAGACGTCTTCGGGCTTGATGTCGAAGGTGTACTTCATCGACAGCACCGCCTGCAGCAGGTAGCCGCCCGACGAGTGCTGAACACCCTTGGGCTTGCCGGTGGAGCCGGAGGTGTAGAGGATGAACAGCGGGTGTTCGGCCTCGACCCACTCGGGCTCGCAGGTCTCGGACTGGCTGGCCACCGCCTCGTGGTACCAGGTGTCACGTCCGGCGACCATATTGACGTCGGCGCCGGTGCGCTTGACGACGATGACATTCTTGACCGAATCACACCCGCCGAGGGACAGCGCCTCGTCGGCGATCGGCTTGAGCGGCAGCGCCTTGCCACCGCGGAACTGGCCGTCGGACGTGATCACGGCGACCGCTGCCGCATCCTCGATGCGGTCACGCAGGGCTTGTGCCGAGAAGCCGCCGAAAACGATGGAGTGCGTCGCACCGATGCGCGCGCAGGCCTGCATGGCCACCACGCCTTCGATCGACATCGGCAGATAGATGATGACGCGATCGCCCTTCTTGACGCCCATGCCACGCAGGGCGTTGGCGAACTTGCTGACGCGCGCGAGCAGGTCCTTGTAGGTCACCTTGGTGACTTCGCCACTGTCGGCTTCGAAGATCAGCGCGACCTTGTCGCCCAGGCCATTATTGACGTTGCGATCAAGGCAGTTGTACGAAACGTTCAGCTTGCCGTCGGCAAACCACTTGAAGAACGGCGCGTTCGATTGGTCGAGGACCTGGGTGAAGGGCTCCTTCCAGTCGAGCAGCTCCTTCGCACGACGGCCCCAGTAGCCTTCGTAATCGTCCTCGGCCTCCTTGCACAGCGCACGATACCCGTCCATGCCGGACACCGCTGCGTTACGGACCATCTCTTCCGAGGGGTTGTAGATACGGACTTGCTGCTCATTGGACATGCTCACCTCTCCTCAACTGTTCAAATGGTTGAAGCTGACCCTTTGCGGGTCCTCGACTGGTTGGTTCCAGTCTTGAAATCGGTTGCTGTAGCCGCTGACTCGGCTGCTGCCGGATCGCAGGCATTTAAGAGCTTGTATCTTACACAGGACTTACACAGGGCCAACAAGGCTCCGAACCGACGCTGCGCGCGCTCGGTGCTAGAATCCCGCGGTTGATCGAATACTGCGATCCAACTGCGCCATTCTGCCCCCATGCCATCCGGAGACCAAGCGTCATGACGATTATTCGCGAAGAAGACCTCATTCAGTCGATTGCGGATGCGTTCCAGTACATCAGCTACTACCACCCGCTCGACTACATCCAGGCCCTCGGCGAAGCCTACGAGCGCGAGGAAAGCCCGGCCGCGAAGGACGCCATCGCACAGATCCTCACCAATTCTCGCATGGCTGCCGAAGGCCATCGCCCGATCTGTCAGGATACCGGCATTGCCGTGGTCTTTCTCAAGGTCGGCATGAATGTGCAGTGGGACGCAAGGATGAGCGTCCAGGAGATGATCAACGAGGGCGTGCGCCGCGCCTATAACAGCCCCGACAACATGCTGCGCGCGTCGGTGCTGCTCGACCCGGCCGGCAAGCGCCAGAACAGCAAGGACAACACCCCGGCGGTGGTGCACTACGAGATCGTCCCCGGCGACGATGTCGAGGTCATCTGTGCGGCCAAGGGCGGCGGCTCCGAGAACAAGTCGAAGATGGTGATGCTCAACCCGTCGGATTCGATCGTGGACTGGGTCATCAAGACCGTACCGACCATGGGCGCCGGCTGGTGTCCACCGGGCATCCTTGGCATCGGCATCGGCGGCACGCCCGAGAAGGCCATGCTGCTGGCCAAGGAATCGCTCATGGAGCCGGTGAACATCCACGAACTGCGCGAGAAGGCCGCCTCGGGCGCCAAGCTGAGCCGGGTGGAGGAACTGCGCCTCGAGTTGATGGACAAGGTCAACGCGCTCGGCATCGGCGCCCAGGGCCTGGGCGGTCTGACCACCGTGCTCGACGTCAAGATCATGGACTACCCGACCCACGCCGCGTCGCTGCCGGTTGCCATGATTCCCAACTGTGCCGCTACCCGCCACGTGCACTTCCATCTCGACGGCTCCGGCCCGGCCCACCTGCCGACGCCCAGGCTGGAGGACTGGCCCCAGGTCACCTGGAAGGCCGACACCAATGTCGCCACCCGCGTGAACCTCGACACCCTCACCAAGGAAGAGGTCGCCTCGTGGAAGCCGGGCCAGATCCTGCTGCTCAACGGCAAGATGCTCACCGGCCGCGATGCTGCGCACAAGCGCATCGCCGACATGCTGGAAAAGGGCGAAAAGCTGCCGGTCGACTTCACCAACCGCGTCATCTACTACGTTGGCCCGGTCGACCCGGTGCGCGACGAAGTCGTCGGCCCCGCCGGCCCCACCACGGCCACCCGCATGGACAAGTTCACCCGCATGATGCTCGAGAAGACCGGGCTCATCTCGATGATCGGCAAGTCCGAGCGCGGCCCGGTCGCCATCGAGGCCATCAAGGACAACAGGTCGGCCTATCTGATGGCGGTCGGCGGCGCGGCCTACCTGGTATCCAAGGCGATCAAGGAAGCGAAGGTCGTCGGTTTCGAAGACCTCGGCATGGAAGCGATCTACGAATTCACCGTGCAGGACATGCCAGTGACGGTCGCGGTCGACGCCAATGGCACCAGTGTGCATAACACCGGCCCGAAGGAATGGCAGGCCCGGATCGGCAAGATCCCGGTCGCTGTCGCCTGAGATCGCCTCACACCCTGCTCGGGGTAATCGCAAGGGCCACCGCCTGGACGTTGAGGCAGGCGGTGGCCAGGAAACCTCGCGGCTGGCGCAGCTCCCACGGGGCAACGAGGCGCCTTGGGCTTGCTGTAGGAGCGGCGCCAGCCGCGAGCCTCTGTAGGCGCCCGTGTGCATCGCAGTCGCGCATCGATCCTAGGCGAGCAGCCTGTTTATCTGTCCGAGCATCACGTCCAGGCGCCTGCGCACCGCGCCAAGCCCCTCGACGACGGCCGCTGCATCGGCCGCCCGGTAGTGTGCCGCAAGCGTCTCGATGGTCTCATGGAGCAAGTCGTGCGCCTGCGCCAGCTCGCGCAGCACGACCTCTTCATGACGCTGCTCGGCAAGCGCGAGCTCGATCCAGCGCCCGAGACTGCAGCCATGAACCACAAGCCGGTTGTCGATCTGCGTGCCATCGGCAATCTTGGCGGCAAGCGCGCGTACCAAGGCGCGGTGCTCGACCTGCGCATACACCAAGGCAAGCTCCTCGCGTGACAGCGCTGACTGTCGTCGCCAGCTCGCCGGCGGCGCCCATGTGGCAACCCACTGCGGCAGGGACTCACCCTCCATCGGCCGTGCAATGACATAGCCCTGCCCGACCTCGCACCCGAGCTGGAGCAGCACCCTGCCATGGGCCTCCGACTCGACGCCCTCGGCCACCACCTCCCGGCGGAAGGCGTGTGCAAGCCCCATAACCGCTTCGAGAATTGCCAGATCCTCAGGGTCGTCGAGCATCTCGCGCACGAACAGCTGGTCGATCTTGAGACGTGCGGCGGGCAGGCGCTTGAGGTAGGCCAGCCCCGAATAGCCGGTTCCGAAGTCGTCAAGCGCGAAACTGACACCGATGCGCGCACAAGCCTCCACGATCTGCGTCACCCGCGTCATGCTCTCGAGCGCGCTGCTCTCGAGCACCTCGAGTTCGAGACTGCCCGGTGCCAAGCCCGGATGACCGGTCAAGGCCTCCTGAAGGCGCATCATGAAATCCGGGGCCTGAAGGTGGCGCGCCGAGATATTGACGCTCACCGGCACCGTCAGACCCAAGCTCTTCCAGCGCTCGAGCTGCTCGAGCGCTGCCGAGATCACCCAATCACCCAATGCCACGGCCACCGGCTGGTCCTCGACCATAGGCAGGAAGGCCGCCGGCTCGATCAGGCCCAGCTCGGGATGCTGCCAGCGGATGAGCGCCTCGACGCCAGTGAGCGCCCCGCTGCGCATATTGACCTTGGGCTGGTAGAACAGGACGAACTCGTCATTGGCAAGCGCTTCGTGGATCCGCGCCACGCCCTCGTGCCGCCCGCGCACATCGCGGTCCTGGTCGGTGTCGAAGAAATGATAGCGATTCTTGCCCGCAAGCTTGGCCTGGTACATGGCCAGATCGGCCTGGCGCAGCAGTTGGTCGGGCTCCAGCGCCTCCTCCTGAGGGTAGAGCGTCAGCCCGATGCTGGCCGAAACCTGGAGCTCCGCGCCACCCACCTGCACCACCTGGGCGACCGCCTGAAGCAGGCGCTGGACGAGGTGCTTGCAGGCAGGCAAGTCCGGCAGATCCACCAGCACCGCGACGAACTCGTCGCCACCGAGCCGCGACACGCTGTCAGCGTCGCGCAAGGTGCCCTTCATGCGCGCGGCCACCGTCGTCAACAACTGGTCGCCGACGTGGTGCCCATGGCCGTCGTTGACCTCCTTGAAGCCGTCCAGATCGATGTAGGCCACCGCCAGCAACTGGCCCCGTCGCCGCGCCTGCGCCATGCTGCGACTCAGGCGGTCATGGAGCAGCACGCGATTGGGCAGGCCGGTCAGCGCATCATAGTGGGCGACGTACTTCAGTTGCGCCTCGTGTTCTTTCTGGATGGTGATGTCGTTGAGCGTCCCGGAGATCCCCTGCACCTCCCGCCCGGCACCGAGTACCGGGCGGGCATGGAGCTCGACCCAACGAAACCCTCCGCCGACCCGCAGGTAACGCAGTGCCTGCGTGCACGAGGCCTCCTCGCGCCGCATGAGCAACTCGAACACCTCCTGATGGAGATGGCGGTCATCCGGGTGCACATAATCGACGAACGGCCTGCCGATGCTCGCCTCGACCGTGAAACCGGTCAGCTCATGCCAGGCCCTGTTCAGGAACGCGCAGCGCCCATCTGCATCCACCTGAAAGATGACCTCGCGCACGCTCTCGACCACGGAGCGGTAACGCGCCTCGCTCTCGCGCAGGCTCTCGTCAACCCGCTTGCGCTCGATCACACCGGCCAGGGCATTGCCGACCAGGCTCATCAAGGTCTTTTCCTCGCCCGACCATTGCCGGCGGCAGCGTACCGAATCGAGGCCTACGAAACCCAGCAGCCGGCCGTTAACCACCATTGGCGCCGCCAGCGTTGACTGGATGCCCTGCGACTGGAGCAGCTCACGATCCTGACGCGCACACTCCGGCAACAGGGAAACATCGGGGAAATCCACGATCTCGAGACGCTTGATGATCTGGCAGAACAGCGAGCCCTCGAAGCCCACGCCCTGCAGGTTGTGCGCTTGTGGCGAGACGCCCGGCGCACACCATTCGTGCGTGTTGCTGACGCTGCGACCGTCCTCGGTGATATCGAACACGAATGCGCGGTCGGCATCCGCATAGCGTCCGATCTGCGCCAGGGCACGCAGAACAAGGCCATCGACCTCGTCCGCCCGCGCGGGCATCAATTCCGATGAGATACGCGCCACCATCCGGCCGAAGGCGATACGACGCGTCAGTGCAGCCTCGCCACGCTCGCGGATCAGCTCCGCACTGACCGGACCGTCGAAGATCTCAAGCAGCTCGCGCACACCCTGCTGGTCATCCAGCGGCCGTCTCGACATTCCGACCATCAAACCCAGTGCCTGCCCCTCCTTGTCGGCGAGCGGCACACCGCAATAGGCCTCATAAGCACCGTCCCGCAAGCCGGGATCATCGGGAAAACGCGCCGCAACACCGCTGCCGATGACCACGCTCCTGCCCTGAAGCGCCAGCTCCGACGGTGTTCCAGCCAGCACGTAGCTGAACGGCTGAACTGCCGCGCCGTCCTTCCAGCCGGCACGCACATTGATACGGCCGCCCTCTTCCAGGCATTGCCCAACGAACACCAGATCAAGATGCAGGGCCTCGCCCACATGGCGACATACGGCCTCGTAGAACGCATCTCCCGAGAGCATGGTGTAGCGTGCGGCCAGCGCATCCAGGGCCAGACCAGCACGCTTGCGGTCGGTGACATCCAGGCAATAGCCGATGTAGCCGAGAAAGCGCCCACTGCTGTCGTAGCGCGGACTGCCTTCGTCCGATACCCAGCGATAGCCGCCATCTACATGACGCAAGCGATACTCCAGCCTAAACGGCTCCTGCGCCGCGAACGCACGTTCGTAATCCGACAGGCATTGCGCCCGGTCGTCGGGATGAACACCCTCGGCCCAGCCCTCGCCCAACTCCTGCTCGAGACTGCGGCCGGTGAATCGCAACCAGGGCTCGTTGAAATAGCTGCAGCGCCCGTCGGCACCCGACGTCCAGATCAGGGCCGACCCGCTGTTGGCAAGGTTGCGGAAGTGTGTCTCGCTCTCGAGCAAGGCCTGTTCGGCCGCATTGCGCTCCTGCTCGAGCCGCAAGGCCACGATCATGCTGGTGCACGTCGCCAGCATCGGTGCAAGATCGTCCACGAGCACCCGATCGTAGCCCCCGGGGGCATTGGCCAGGCCAACAATGCCGACCAGCTGCGCGCCCTGGATGAGCGGCAGGCCAAGAAAACCCCTGAGCGGCGGATGGCCTTGCGGAAGACCGCAACTGCGCGTATCCGTGGCGGGAGCATTCGAGATCACCGGCGCCGCCGTGCGCAGGACAGCGCCGTAAAGGCTGTTCAGCTCGCGAAACTCGAAACCACCGGCGCGCGCACGTTCATACAGTGTTCGGGTGTGGGCATCCCAAGCCACATCGGTAAGCCCATGCATGCGCACGAAGGGCTCGCCCAACTCGTCGTGCAGGACCTCACCGATGAACCCGTATTCGCTGTCGCTAAGCCCGATCAACTCGTGAAGCATGCGCTCGAAGACCTCGTGCGCAGCACCATCGACGAGAAAATCGCGTTGCACGGCGACGAGGGCGGACAGCATTCTCGCCTGCCGGCGGGCACGGCGACCAATCTGTTCGGCATACGAAGACATCTCGCTCGTGCCTGCGGCGGGCAAGGTCAACGCAGGCCCCGCATCTACGGACGCACTCTGGGCTGAAGGAAGGGGGCGCCGGGGCATAGGTATGACGAACTCGATGGCAGACGCATCAGCGCATGATAACGCCGCCAGGGGAACCCAAGAAGCCGCAGCGCGGCCCGAATGCAAAAAGGGGCGGCAGTCCAGATGACCGCCACCCCTTACTGGCACTGCCCGCGCGGGCTTATTTCGCCAGATGCTCGGAGAGCTTGAGCCAGGTGTCCACCACCGTGTCCGGGTTGAGCGAAATGGTCTGGATCCCCTCGTCCATCAGCCACTCGGCCAGATCCGGATGGTCCGACGGCCCCTGGCCGCAGATACCGACATACTTGCCCAGCTTGTTCGCTGCGCGGATCGACATCGACAACAACTGCTTGACGGCCGGGTCACGCTCGTCGAATGCGTGCGCCACCAGTCCGGAATCGCGGTCGAGGCCCAAGGTGAGCTGGGTCAGATCGTTCGAGCCGATCGAGAAACCATCGAAGTGCTCGAGGAACTGCTCGGCAAGGATCGCGTTGGACGGGATCTCGCACATCATGATCAGCTTGAGGTCGTTCACGCCACGCTTGAGACCATGCTCGGCGAGCAGATCGACCACGCCCTTGGCCTCTTCGACGTTGCGCACGAAGGGGATCATGATCTGCACGTTGGTCAGGCCGAGCTCGTTGCGCACCTTCTTCATGGCTGCAACTTCCATCTCGAAGCAGTCACGGAAACTGTGCGCGATGTAGCGCGAGGCGCCACGGAAGCCGAGCATCGGGTTCTCTTCTTCCGGCTCGTAGATCTCACCGCCGAGCAGCTTGCGGTATTCGTTCGACTTGAAGTCGGACATGCGCACGATCACGGGCTTCGGATAGAAAGCCGCAGCGATGGTCGCCACACCCTCGACCAGCTTCTCGATGAAGAACTGCTTGGGCGTCGCGTAGCCGCGCGAGCGACGGTTGATCTCGTCGCGCAGGTTGGCAGGCACCTGGGCGATGTCGAGGATCGCCTTGGGGTGGATGCCGATCATGTTGTTGATGACGAACTCCAGGCGGGCGAGACCGACACCGCCATTGGGGATCTGCGCGAACTCGAAGGCGAGTTCCGGGTTACCCACGTTCATCATGATCTTCACCGGGATCTCGGGCAGGTTGCCCATGTCGGTGGTGATGATCTCGAAATCGAGCTTGCCGCGGTACACGTAGCCGGTGTCACCCTCGGCGCAGGACACGGTGACCGATTCGCCCTCGTGCAGCACTTCGGTGGCGTTGCCGCAGCCCACGATGGCAGGGATGCCCAGTTCGCGCGCAATGATCGCAGCATGGCAGGTACGCCCGCCGCGGTTGGTGACGATGGCGCTGGCGCGCTTCATCACCGGCTCCCAGTTGGGGTCGGTCATGTCGGTGACGAGGATGTCACCGGCCTGGACACGGTTCATCTCCGAGGCGTCGCCAACCACGCGCACCACACCGGCACCGATCTTCTGACCGATTGCGCGACCGTGGGTAAGCGCCTTGCCGTACTGCTTGAGGCGGTATTTCTCCATCACCAGGCCGGAATCCTGGCTCTTCACCGTCTCCGGGCGGGCCTGCAGGATGTAGAGCTTGCCATCGACACCGTCCTTGCCCCACTCGATGTCCATCGGGCGGCCATAGTGCTTCTCGATGATCACCGCATAGCGGGCAAGCTCGAGCACGTCCTCGTCGGTGAGCGAGAAGCGCATGCGATCGGCCTCGGGCACGTCCACCGTGCGCACAGAGCGTCCGGCCACCGCCTTGTCGGCGAAAACCATCTTGATCAGCTTGGAGCCCAGGTTGCGGCGAATCACTGCCGGCTTGCCCAGCGCCAGCGTGGGCTTGTGCACATAGAACTCGTCCGGATTCACCGCGCCCTGCACCACCGTCTCGCCCAGGCCATAGGACGCCGTGATGAAGACCACCTGATCGAAGCCCGACTCGGTATCGATCGAGAACATCACGCCCGAAGCGCCGGAATCGGAACGCACCATGCGCTGCACGCCGGCAGACAGCGCGACGTCGGCGTGGGCGAAGTTCTTGTGTACGCGGTAGGCAATGGCGCGGTCGTTGTAGAGCGACGCAAACACCTCCTTCATGGCGTGCAGGATGTTCTCGTAGCCGTGGATGTTGAGGAAGGTCTCCTGCTGGCCGGCAAAGGAGGCATCCGGCAGATCTTCCGCAGTGGCCGACGAGCGCACGGCGAAGCTGCCCTCACCCTCGGCGGTAAGCTGCTCGTAGGCGGTCTTGATCTCGGCCTCGAGCTTGGCCGGGAAGGGAATGTCTACGATCCACTGGCGAATCTGCGCACCCGTCTTCACCAAGGCATCGACGTCGTCCACGTCCAGCGCATCGAGCGCTGCATTGATGCGATCGGCCAGGCCGTCATGGGCGAGGAACTCGCGGTAAGCCTCGGCCGTGGTCGCAAAACCACCCGGCACACGTACGCTGGCGGGCAACTGGCTGATCATCTCGCCGAGCGAGGCGTTCTTGCCGCCGACCTTGTCGACGTCGGTCATGCGCAGTTCGTTGAAAGGAATCACGTAGCGTGTCATGTGTGGCTTCCGCAAATGTTGGAGAAAAAGCAAAATATCGAAGTCAGCAGTTTACGATTTTTTGTGCTGTGCCGCACGACAGGGTTTGCCCCAATGCCAGGCCCCCCTGCTCGCCCCCACCGTCCTGGCACCCAAGGCTCCGATCATGACCGACACCCCGCGCCGCACCGTCTTCTTCGTCTCCGACGGCACCGGCATCACCGCAGAAACGCTTGGCCATAGCCTCCTGGCCCAGTTTCCCGAGGCAAAATTCCGCCAGGTGCGCGCGCCCTTCGTCGACGACATCGACAAGGCGATCGAATGTGCGGCGCAGATCCGAGACGCTGCACTCGAGGATGGGGTGCGCCCGATCGTGTTCAGCACGCTCGTCAATCAGGCGACGGTTGATGCACTGCACAAAGCCGACGCCCTCTTCCTTGACCTGTTCGAACGCTTCATCGGCCCGCTCGAGACCGAACTCGGGCAGCGCTCCACCCACGCGGTAGGGCGTTTCCATGGCATTGCCGACAGCACCAACTACAAGCACCGCATCGAAGCCATCAACTTCGCCATGGCCCACGACGACGGCATTTCGAGCGACGGCGAACTCGCCGAGGCCGACGTGATCCTGGTCGGGGTATCACGCTCAGGCAAGACGCCCACCAGCCTTTACCTGGCCATGCAGTTCGGCGTCAAGGCGGCCAACTACCCCCTCATTCCCGAGGACTTCGAACGCAACAAGCTCCCCGGCGAACTGCACAAGTATCGAACCAAGCTGTTCGGCCTCACCATCGCCCCCGAGCGACTGTCGCAGATCCGCCAGGAGCGACGCCCCAACAGCCGCTACGCCTCACTGGAGAACTGCCGCTACGAGATCGACGCCGCACAGAAGCTCATGCGCCGGGAGAACATCCGCTGGCTCGAATCCACGACGAAATCCATCGAGGAGATCTCCGCCACCATCCTGCAGACCGTGCGCGTCGACCGGCCCGGCTTCTGAACCAACGACAACAGCATTCACCCATAGCCTGCCTGGGCGGCGCAATGGGCTAGAATGCGGGCTTTCCGGCGCGGCGTGCATGCGCTGCAGCCATAGCCAGAACAGCAACGGAACCCCAACAATGAAAAGAACGCGCCTCAAGCGCCGTGGCGGCCTCGGTCGCACCGCAGAACAACTCGTCTGGCTCGCCAGCGGGCTGGCCGAATCCGGCAGCCGCATCGAGGACCGCTACTGGGAAGCACAACTCGCGCACCTCATCGACGAACTGCTCGCCAGCAACGACGAAGACAGTCTGAACACCGCGCTCGACCACCTCTACAGTGCCGACTCGCGCGCTTACGATGAGCTCGCCGATCATCTCGAGTCGCGTGCCGAGTGCGCAGGCGGCGCCTTCGACAGTCACGACGTCGTCTTGCTCGCAGCCCCCATCCTCGCCTGGTCGCGCTTCCGCATCCCCGCCACGAGCCTGCCGGCCGCCATGGTCGCCAACCTGCGCGTGCACCTGCAGGCCCACGTCCTGTCGAAGGACGCCCGCCTCTCGGTAGCCGATTTCCTCTTCAGCCCCGACCAACTGCCTCAGGGCTACTGCAACACGGCAGAGTTCGCCAAGGTGATCGGCGGTGCCGCCATCGACAACAGCGACCTCCATATCGACACCGAAGGCATGCCGGAGACTGCCCAGTTCCTGTCGGATACGCGCTACCTGCTCGCAGCCGTCGCGGTGCCACGTGGCGGCCCGGTGTTCCGCTGGCAGGAGGCTGACGGCAGCCGCGACACCGCGCGCGATCAGTGGCGCACCCAGGGCGGCGCCTGTCTCGGCCCGCTCTTGCCGGGCTGCGCAATGGACCCTGTGCTCCCCGAAACCTACTTCGCAGCCAGCAGAGCGGCCGACAAGGACAGCCGCCCGTACTCGGTGCGCGCATCCGTCGCCTTCCTCGCCACTACGCTGGAGATCCCCGCCGCAAACCTGCGCGCAGTCGTCGCCCCGTTCTGGGAACGCAATCTGGAGGAATACCGCATCGGCTTCGCGCTGCGCGAGCGCGAAGGCGTCGTCCACGGCGTGGTCTGGCCGCTGCTGGGCGCCGAGGACGAAACCACCGACTGTCCGGCACAGATCGAGGCCGTGCTGCGCGAATCGGGCGTCAGCGATATCGTCCTGCTCGACCACCAGTTCCCGCTGGAGTACTGCGATGACTGCGGCGCGCCGTACTATCCGTCCGCTGACGGCGAGACGGTTCATGCGGAGATGCCCGAGGAACAATCAGGGCAGGCACCGCGTCATCTGCACTGAGCCCCTCACATTGCGGAGAACGGAATGAGCGACGACCCCACCCGGACCGAGGCCGAATGGCGTGCCCGGCTGACCGACATGCAGTATCACGTCACCCGTGAAAAGGGCACCGAACGCGCCTTCACCGGCGAGTACTGGAACGTGTGGGACAAGGGCGCGTACAACTGCGTATGCTGCGGCGCCCCGCTCTTCCGTTCCGAGCACAAGTTCGACGCGGGCTGCGGCTGGCCCAGCTTCTTGACAGTAGCCGAGCCCGACAACGTCGACACCGCGGTCGACCGCAGCCACTACATGGTTCGCACCGAGGTCCTCTGCCACCAATGCGGCGCCCACCTCGGCCACGTCTTCGAAGACGGCCCCCAGCCCACCGGCCTGCGCTACTGCATCAACTCGGCGTCGATCAAGCTGGAGAAGAGCGGGGAGTGACCGACGAGGGCTGCACGAACTCACACGTGGCCCGCTGTATCGTCAAGCCGGTTGGCGTTATCACGGAACACCTTGCGCAAGGGTTCCGAGATCCGGCAATCGCTCGCAGCCGCGTTCCAGAACACAAGCGCCTGCCTGCAGGCCTCCAGCCAGATGGCGCGCTCGCCGGGGAGCGGCAAGGGCGGTTGCCACACCTTCGCAGGCAACTCGCCGCCGGGCAGCGGGGCATAGTCCATCGGCACCATGTCGTAGGCCGGCGCCGGCGTGAGCTGACCACCCACAACGCGAAACGCACAATTGCCCAGATGCATGTCGCCGTTGGCGATCAGGCGCCCGAACCACCACAGCCGGCCGATGCTCACCGCATCCTCGGGCGACAGCAAACCCGCAGCAACCAGCGCGTTGGCATGGTCCCGCCAGTCGCGTGCGCCCAAACCCAGCAGATGCGCACTGACCGCCTGCAGGCTGACGACCGGCAGTCGCCCGAATCGACCCAGCCGATCGAAACGCTCCGACTCGAGGAAAGTACGGCCCTTGCTGGAAAGGATACGGCTTCGAGCAATCTCGACGCCGCCCAGCCCCTGCGCCACGCTGAGCGCGAGGTGCTCGCAGACCAGCAAGTCGGCCCAGCGCTGCCCGCTCTCCCCCGCACCAGAGAACTTCACCAGCACATGCGGCGTTTGCTGCCCCGGCAGTTCTCGCAGCGACAGGAACTTCGGGAACTCGCCCGCCGCGCTGCTACCTGCCACGCCCAGCGACACGCTGCGCTCGGCCGATTCGTGATACGCGCCAAGCAGCCTCGATTCGGTGAGCACCGGCGTCGGCGCCAGCACCTCAGCCTGCCAGAGCCGCGCCGCCTGCTCACCAAGGATCAGGTGACCGGGCAGGTCAGCGCCGCGGCGACTCAGGATCCAGGCGATCTCGTCATCGCCCCAGTCGCGCGGGTCGTCGGGCACCTCGAGGTCCAGGTGAAGCTGGCGCGCGAACTGCCTCCCAAGGTAGCCCTGCGGCTGCATGTCGTACAGCGGATAGGGCAACCCAGCCCACCACCCGTCTCGCGCCTCGTCATCGACCGGAAACCCGAGCCTGTCCAGCGCACACCACGCCCCCTCTGGCTGTAGCAGGCGCAGGACCCCGCCTTCCTGCAGCCGCCCATCTGCATCGACGTGAAAAAGCGGAAGCGGTGCTGAGGATCCACGCAAGGCGCGGCAGGCAGCATATCGGGTTCGCCCTGCCGCACCGCCACGGCACACGTCCGCGCCAAGTTCTCCCAGCAGACGCAACACCGTCCGTGGCGACACCTCGGCCTGCCGCGCCAAGTCCGTGGCCCGCACGGGCCCACGTCGCAAGGCGGCCAGCAGGCGCTGCCTGATGTCAGGGTTCTTGGTACGCATAATGTCGAGATAGCATTCGGACGAAGTGCTTATAAAGCATAGCGCCAAACGAAAAAATGAGCGCTTAATGTCTGGATTTTTGTCTTGATTTGCAGCGCATGGACGAAAAAAACCCGCGCCAGCCACAGGGGCCGCGCGGGTCTTGATCAGGCAAGGTCTGCGCTTACACGCGTTCCCACACCGTGGTGATGCCCTGGCCGCCGCCGATACACATGGTGGCAACGCCGTAACGGCCGTTCACGCGGATCAGCTCATGCAGCAGCTTGGTGATGATCACCGAGCCGGTCGCACCCACCGGATGGCCGAGCGAGATGGCGCCGCCATTGGGGTTGACCTTGGCGGTGTCGAGCTCGAGGCCACGATTGACTGCGATCGACTGTGCCGCGAAGGCCTCGTTGGATTCGATCACGTCGATCTGGTCCAGCGTCAGGCCGGCGCGCTGCAGCGCGAGCTTGGTGGCCGGGATCGGGCCTTCGCCCATGATCTCGTTGGGCACGCCCGAGATGGCGTAGGACACCAGGCGGGCGATCGGCTTCTGGCCCGCGGCGGCAGCCTTGGCAGCATCGGCCATCACCAGGAAGGCAGCGGCGTCGTTGATGCCCGAAGCGTTACCTGCAGTAACCGAACCGTCCTTCTTGAAGGCCGGCTTCATCTTGCCCAGCGCTTCCATGGTGGTCATGCGCGGATGCTCGTCGGTATCGAACACCACGGTGCCCTTGCGGGTCTCGAAGGTGATCGGCACGATCTGGCTCTTGAAGCGGCCATCGGCGATCGCCGCGGCAGCGCGCACCTGCGACTCGAGCGCAAACGCGTCCTGCTCCTCGCGCGAGATGCCCCACTTGGTGCACAGGTTCTCGGCGGTGATACCCATGTGGCCAACGCCAAAGGGGTCGGTCAGCACGGCGACCATGGCATCGATCGCCTTGGTGTCGCCCATGCGCGCGCCGCTGCGCAGCGCCGGCAGCAGGTAGGCACCGCGCGACATCACCTCGACACCGCCACCGATGGCGTAGTCGGCGTCACCCAGCATGATGGCCTGGGCCGCGTTGACGATGGCCTGCTGCGCCGAACCGCACAGGCGGTTGACCGCGAAAGCCACCGAGTCGGTCGACATGCCGGCGTTGACCGTCGCCACACGGGCAACGTACGCATAGCGGGAGTCGGTAGGAATGCAGTTGCCGACAGCCGCGAACTGCACCGCCTTGGGATCGACGCCAGCGCGCACAAAGGCCTCCTTGGCCACGACGGCGCCCAGCTCGGACGGCTCCATGTCCTTGAGCGAGCCACCGAAGCCACCCACCGCAGAACGAACAGCACTCAGAACAACGACTTCACGATTTGCCATATCCGACACTCCCTGTTTTTGAACTCAAACCCACTACCTGCCGACCCACCCGGCTGCACCGAGCAAGACGAGCAGGAACAGACACACGAACAGTGCCCGCCAAAGCAGGCCTACCGTGCTTTGCATGTGTTCGACGCCTGCCTCGCCACCCAGCCCCATTTCGGGGCGATCGACGATCACGCCGGACTCGTGGACCGGCATGCCGAGCCTGACTCCCAGCGCACCGCCGCCACTTGCAATCAGTATAGCCGACGACCTGTCGGGCCACAGCACGGCCTGCGACCGCCAGCAATAAATTGCATCCTCGAAATTACCCATAACGGAAAACACCGTCGCAGTGATCCGCACCGGCACCCAGTCCAGCGCCTCGAAGGCTGTGCGCGCAAAACGGCCAAAATCGCCGAAGTCCGCATCAGCACGCGCGCCCCAAAGCGCATGCAGTGCCCGCGCCGCGAGGTACATCACCGCACCGCTCGGCCCCGGCAGCAGCACGAACCAGAACACCACGCCGAACACGCGCCGATGGGCGGCAACCAGCGCCATTTCGATCGACATGCGCGCGACCTCGTTCACGCCCGCCGCGTCGTAACGCCCGCCACGCCACTCGGCGAGCAGGTCGCGCGCGCGCGCCAGCTCTCCCATGCGCAAGGCGAGGTGAATCTCGCTGAACAGGCGACTGTCGTTCCCAAAGCCCATGCACAGATAGAGCACGGCAACATTGAAAACGAAGGCCAGCAGCGGATGCAGCTCCCACAGCAGCCAGTAGGCGAACGCCGTACCCAAGGTCCCGCCAAACACAAGCAGCAGCCAGGCGAACCGTCCGTTGCCCGCACTGCCGTCATTGAAGCGCGCCACCGCCCGCTCTGCCGCCGAATCCAGCAGCCGAACAATCAGCGGGCGCGCAGCCAGGGGACGAAGCTGCTCGGCCAACAAGGCCAAAAGGAGCGCAATGAGTGTCATGCGGAGGTGGCCAGCAGGCTGTTATGAGGTCGGATCGTTCAGAGGGTGCGCTCGCCACATGATGGCGCTGCAACCATGCCGACCCATCGAAGATAACACAAAGGCCAGGCACATCAGGGCGGGCATCAGCTGTCCTGCGCACCCACCTGCATGTGCAACAAGCGGTACATCGACATGATGATGCCCGCCGTCGCACCCCATATGAAGTAGCCGTGATACGGCATGGCGTGAAAACGCCGCACCCGCCCCTCATGCACGATGCTGTGCTCTTCGTGGTTGGCCGGGTCGAGGAAATGCGCCAGCGGCACCTCGAAGGCCTCCGCCACCTCGAAGGCGTCGAGCTTGAGCTCGAAGGGCGGATGCACCAGCCCCACCACCGGCGTCACCCGGAACCCGGTGCCTGTGAGGTAGTCGGGCAGCGCACCGAGCAACTCCACATGGCGACGGTGCAAGCCGATTTCCTCTTCGGTCTCGCGCAAGGCAGTATCGACCGCCGACGCATCACCTGCCTCCACCCTGCCGCCGGGAAAGCTGATCTGCCCGGGATGGTGGTGAAGGTGCTCGGTACGCTTGGTCAGCAGCACGGAGGGTTGGTCTTCACGCACGACCAAGGGTACGAGCACGGCGGCGGGCGTTGGGTTGGACAGTGCCTGCAGATCGGCCCAGTCACCGGTTGTCTCCGCAGCCCCATGCTGAAACTGGACGAGCAACTCCCGCAACACCTTTGGCGAGAGCCCATGGTTCAGTCGGTCAGCGCGTACTTTCATGGCAGAGGTCATAGATCGTCAATAACGCTTGCTCAGTACGAGCACACCCGCATCGCGCTCCCAGTTTAGGCGGTTCAGCAAGCTCATGCCCAAGAGCACCACCGGCAGTTCACCCTCATGTACCGCGGCCTCGACGTTGTGCACCACGATCCCGCCTAGGTCTAGCGCATCGATCCGCACTCGCCACACCTTGACTGGGCCATTGGCGGTCAGGCTCATGCCCTCCTCGCCCTGCAGGTAATCGATGCCTGCCTGGCGCGCAGCCGATCGTCCCATCGAAACCAGCGTCGCCCCGGTATCCACCACGCTGCGCTGCACCGGGGAGCCATTGAAACGCACCGACAGCCAGAAATGCCCCTGCGCATCCGCCTGCACACGCAAGGCCTCACGCACTGTGGGTGTCTGATGCACCACGCGTTCACCCAGACGCAGCTGCTCGCGCACGCCATCGAACTCCACCTGCGCCGTGTCGCCGCGTACAGCCAGCACCTTGACCCCCTCGGCCGTTTGCCGCCCCACCGCAACCGTTTGCGGACGGCCGCCATTAACCACCAGAATCGCGCGCTCCCCGATCACACCGACCAGCGCAACCTCTGCGGCCAGCGCCAGACCTGCGAACCAGGGCGCAACGAGACCACACAAAAAAACCAACAGCCGCTTCGACACACGCTCACCTTGGCCTTGAAAGATGCCCCACACTGTAACCGCGTCGGCGGATGACCGAAAGACCGCCACCAGCGACCGTTCGTCGCCCCCCGCTCCCCACCTGAAGCGAGCCAACCTACGATACGGACATGAAAAAGCCAGCCGGATTCACTCTCGTCGAATTGATGGTCACCCTTGCGGTGCTCGCGATCATGCTTTCGATTGCCGCACCGTCCTTCCTGGGCATGATGGACGACAGTCGCGCCACGACGGCCACCAACGATCTAGTCTCTGCACTGCAGCTCGCACGGTCCGAAGCTATCAAGCAGCGCCAAACGATAACAGTCTGCCGTCGGAATGCTTCCGGCTCTGACTGCGACGCAGGCACTGCTTGGGGTGCGGGCTGGCTGGTGCGCAGCCCCCAGCGAGTCCTCCAAGTGTGGGGAGCGAGCAATGCGTCGCTGACGGCGACGGTGGCCACGATCACTTTCAACGCCGGCGGGCGCGCCAGTACAGCCGTTACGTACACCGTCAAGGCAGGCAGCGGGGACAAGGCCAGTTGCCGCGAAGTCACAGTCAGCGCGACGGGACGGGTTACATCGAAAAAGCCGGAGACGTGTTGAACATGAGCACACACGATCGCAGGGCACGCACACCCAAGCACCGCCAAGACGGGCTCTCACTGCTTGAGGTGCTTGTCTCACTCGTCGTACTGGCCATCGGCCTGCTTGGGCTTGCAGGCATGCAGATCATGAGCGTGAAGAGTAACTACAGCGCCTACAGCCGGTCGCAGGCCACGCTGCTGGCCTACGACCTTGCGGATCGCGCACGGGCCTACCCGCGCAGTGCCGCAACGATCCTCGCCAATGGCAGCACCAAGACCGAGCGCACGAAGTGGGATGACCGAATCAAGGCGGAACTCGGCGCAGAGGCGCGCGGCTATGTCACCTTCGCTGGCAACCGTGCCACGATTTTTATCTACTGGGACGATTCGCGCGGCAATGTCCGCCCGAGTGAAGCCCCATCCCGAGACCCCCTCTGTTTAGAACACACGGGGTTGAATTGCTTTGTGTTTACAACGGAACTGTTGTGATGGGGATGCTCAGAATCCAGCGAGGACTCAGCCTCGTCGAACTGATGGTCGCAATGCTCATAAGTCTGATCGTCCTGGCGGGCGTGGGCCAGATCTTCCTCAGCAGTCGTGAAACGCAGCGGAGTACGCATGCTCTGTCTCAGGTACAGGAGGCAGGGCGATTCGCGTTCGATTTCATCACGGCAGATCTCAGGCAGGTTGGCTACAAGGGCAGCTGCACAGGCCCGATGAATATCCTGCTGAACGAGACAAAGGCGAGTTACATCCCGGACAGGTTTGACCTCGACAATGCTCTGCGCGGCTGGGACGACAGCAGCGGCAGCGAGTCAGCCTCGATGAAGGGGTACGTGGCTGAGACCGACGTCATCCAGATCAAGCATGCTGGGGTTCCGCCCCGATGCCCTGCAACGGGCCTGCCCGTCACGGCGACTGGCAACACCCCGGAAACTGCCGCCACAATCAGTATCGACTGCACCAGCGGGATCAAGCAGGGCTCGATCATCGTGGTGGCGGACGCCCATGGCTGCGACATCTTCCAGACCACGAGCAACGACTCCGCAAAGTCGCTTGCGCGCGGTTCAGCTGCGGGATTCAACCCCGGTAACAAGGGTGGTAATGCCAGCTTCAGCCATCCATATGGCACAGACATGGAAATTCTTCTGTTCCAGAGCGCAACCTACTACATCGGGCGCGACCCGACCACAAACGAGCCTGGGCTGCGGATGATACGGTTCAATGAAGGGAATGACGTGGATGGCACGGCAATCATTGAGGAAGAGCTCGTACGCGGGATCCGAAGCATGCAGATCACCTACGGCATCGACAATGATGGTGACCGATCGATCGACGACTTCGTTGTGGCAAGCGCCGTGTCGAATTGGAATGCCGTCCTTGCTGTAAGAGTCGAATTGATAGCCCAAAGCACGGACGCGATAGACACCGCGGACGGCAAGGGAACTCGCGAGCGCCTGGAGCAGACCTTCTCGACCACGATCGCGCTTAGGAATCGCTTGCCATGATCAAGAATGAAAGATTGCGCGGCCGTGAACGGGGTGCCGTTCTCGTTGTCTCACTGATCTTGCTGCTCGTCCTCACCTTGTTCGGATTGAACAGCATGCGTGAAACGACAATGGAGGAGCGTATGGCCGGCAACTGGCGTGACCAGAATTACGCATTGCAGAGCGCCGAAGCTGCCCTCCGGGCCGGCGAGAATTTCCTCAGGCCACGTACGCTTCTCCCGGCTACTGGGGTCTACCCGGGCGGCTGCAGCCCTACCGCTTGCGAAGTGTTCAAGCACCGTCGGCTTGCGGGTGATGCCACCGTTCCGGACGCTACGGCGGACCTGCTCGCCAACAGCGCAACCAGCCGCAATCGCTGGCGGGATGCCTCAACCGTATACGCAGGCACCCTGCCCGGCGTCGCTACACCCCCTCGCTACCTGATCGAACACCGGGATTACGTTCGTGACCACCTCGTCACCGGCTTCGGCACCAGCCATGAGACCGGACGCGACCAGTACCAGGTCACCGCTCGTGGCACTGGCCAGACCGACGAAAGCGAAGTGATCCTGCAAAGCGCCTATTCCAAGCGCTTCAACTGAGGACGAGAGCCATCATGAGCAAGCCCCGTTCCCTTATGCGTGCATCTGCCCTTACGGTTGCTGCATGCGGCCTACTGCCCGCTGGCGCCAACGCCACCCCGAGCAATCTCGCCCTCGCGGACACCCCGCTCGTGGTATCAACCTCGGTACCCCCGAACGTCATGCTGGTGGTCGACAATTCGGGGAGTATGGAGGAAGTGATCTGGGCGCCTGGCTACGATCCAAACGTCACTTACCCAACCGCAAGCTTCATATTCTCCGGCGATGGCCGAGCTTACACCCTCAGTGCAACCTCGACCTATTTCTACGAGAGCTTTGGACGCGGAAGCTGCAGCAGCGGTTTTCGTGAGTTTCGGACCAACTCGGGTGCGGTGCGCTGCTTCAAGCTGCCGGTACCCAACGGCGCCTCCAACACGCGGTACAACGGAAACTATCTGCGCTACCTCATCGCCAATCATGCAAGCGGCGACCTGACGAGCGTACTACCCACTGGTTTTCGCATGTCGGTCGCCCGAGACGTTGCGCGCAATCTGGTCACCGCCAACCCCGGGGTTCGCTTTGGCTTGACCCGTTTCAACTTCAGTGAAGGAGGTACCGTCGTCGCAAACTGCGGTGCGACCACCACCACCTTGAACGCGCAGATCGATGCACTGGTAGCCAGCACCTGGACCCCGCTTGCCGAAACCCTGTACGAGGTCACACGCTATTTCCGCGGCATGTCGAGCTACTACAACACCGGCACCTATACGAGCCCGATCCAGTATCGCTGCCAGAAGAACTTTGCGATCGTCATCACTGACGGTCTCCCGACCAATGACATGAACTTCCCGGCCGATGACCCGGACGACGTAGCCGATACGTCTCGCAGTTTGCCGAACTGGGACAACCTCGATCCAGCAACAGGTACAAGTCCGCCTTTCCCGAAACACTCGGACGGATTCAAGACGGGCAGTCAGGCGAGTGAGGGCTATTCCCTTTACCTGGACGACATCGCCAAGTTCGCCTCGGATATCGACATGCGGAAAGGCGGTACGGACCTCGTAGGCGGCAGCTTCGATGACCCCCGCTTTCCGGAACAGAACCTGAGCACCTACACCGTTGGCTTCACGGTGGCCAACCAGATGCTGCAGGATGCCGCCGAGTACGGACAGGGCAAATACTACACGGCCAATAACGCCGAAGAACTCAACGAAGCGCTGCAGCGCGCCCTGCAGGACATCTACAGCCGGACGACATCGTCGAGCAGCGCCGCCGCAAACGCCGGGTTTGTAAGTGAGGGCACCCGCATCTATCAAGCCCGCTTCCGTCCTGAGCAGTGGGCCGGCATGCTGCTTGCTTTTGCAGTCGATGGCAGCCCGACCAGCCCAACTTACGGCCAGATCGTGCGTAGCGGAGCCTATACCGACGGCGCGATCTGGGATGCGGCGGAGCTCATTCCGGGACCGGCCTCCCGCCGGATCTTCACCCGCGGGACTGCTGGAATCCCATTCGACTGGGCCAACTTTTCCGCCGGTTTGGGTGGAGAACAGGAGCTATATTTCGATAATTCCCGGGATAAGTTCGACTTCCTACGCGGCACAGAGAATGCCGCGTTCCGCAAGCGCAGTACGCCACTGGGCGATATCGTGAGTTCCGCCCCCGTTTATGTCGGCCCGCCCAATGCACGCTATCCGGACTCGCTCGAGAGTGCCCCCTACTCCGCTTTCAAGACAACGTACAAGGATCGCGCGTCGATGATCTATGTCGGCGCAAATGATGGGATGCTCCACGGCTTCAGCGCCGCGAATGGCGTTGAACAGATGGCCTACATCCCGGGGGTGTTGCTGCCTCGACTGAAGTTGCTCGCCGATCCCAGCTACAACGACGCGCACCGCTATTTCGTTGACGGCTCGCCAACCGTGGTGGATGCGTTTGCGGGTGGAAGCTGGCGGACCGTGCTCGTGGGCGGTCTCAACAAGGGGGGTCAGGGTATCTACGCACTCGACGTGACCAATCCTAACGACTTCACGGTCAGCGCAGGCAACGCGACCAAACTGTCGATGTGGGAGTTCACCGACGCCAACGATGCCGACCTCGGATTCACCTACAGCCAGCCGGCCGTAGTGAAGCTGCCGAACGGTGTGTGGGCGGCTGTCTTCGGTAACGGCTACAACAACACCTTTCCGGACGGCCGGGTGAGCACGACGGGGACAGCGGCGGCGTACATCGTGAATCTCGCTACCGGCGCGCTGATTTCCAAAATAGACCTGAATACGGGCTTGACTGCCGACCCGACAGGTGGAAACCGTCCAAACGGGCTTGCCACCTTGGCCCCGGTCGACGTGGATGGCGACTTCAAGGTCGATTTCATCTACGCCGGCGATCTTTTCGGCAACCTGTGGCGAATCAATATCAACGCGGGCACGTCAGGCGCGCTCACCACGACCTCCACTCGTATCTTCAGCGCCTGCGGCGCAAATGCGTGCTCGGCGACCAACCGCCAGCCGATCACCACTCGCCCCACGGTAGTGCGCCACCCCAACGGCAATGGGACCATGGTGTTCTTTGGTACCGGCAAGTACCTCGAGACCTCCGATCGTCTACCCAAGACCGGCGGCCTGCAGTCGTTCTACGCCATCTGGGACAAGGTCCCCACCGAGACCGACGCCACCAAGGCCTTGGTGAGCCGTTCCTCGCTGCTACGCCAGGAGATCATCGTCGAGCAGAACTTCACCTTCGTGGAGGCTGGAGTCAGCACAACCCACCCGCTGCGGGTGACGACCAACTACAAACCCGACTGGAACACTCATGGCGGCTGGTACATCGACCTGCTCAGCCCTGGCATGACAGGCGACAGCGGCGAGCGTCAGGTGACCAACGCAGTCGTTCGCAACAACCGGGTGATCTTCACCACCCTGATTCCGACCGACGACCCCTGCCGCGCAGGTGGAGACAGCTGGCTGATGGAGTTCGATGCGGTCAGCGGATCCCGGCTGCAGTTCTCGCCTTTCGACCTCAACAACGACGGCAGCTTCTCGACCAAGGATTTCGTGACGATCAAGGTCGATGGCAAGGATGTGTCGGTGCCGGTGTCCGGGCGTAAGCTCGAGGGCGGAGCCGCCGCGACACCGTCGGTGATGGGCGCGGAAGGCCAGAATGAGTTCAAGTACATCTCCACCTCGGGTGGTGTGGAGGTAATCAAGGAGAACCCCGGCACGAACGACACCGACCGCCAATCCTGGCGCCAACTTGGTCGCTGAAAACAGCGAACGCCCCACGATGCAAATGGAGTCGAACATGTCCCGATTCGCAAGCACGATCGCCTTGGCTGGCTGCCTGGCCCTTGTCCCTGGGCTGGCCGCGGCCCAGTCACCTGCGACGACGCAAACCGCCCCCGCGCTGCATGGTCGTGTCACCTATCTGGAGCCGATCTCGCGTGTGGTGGGCATAGACGAAACACGAATGCCCTACACCAGCACCGCGCGCGTACTCGGTCTTGGCCCCCAACCTGCGCCGGTGGAGGCCTTGTGGCTCGGCGTCCTCGTCGAGGCCAGGCTGTCACAGCCCACTTCGCAACAGGAAGTGCAGGCTGTCATCGAATTCAAGGTCCTGACGGAATGATCACCACCATGAAGCACAACTCACCGAAGACGAGTGCGATTGCATCGTCGACAAGAGGCTTCAGCCTCGTCGAACTCATGGTGGTCGTAGCGATCCTCGGCATCATCATGTCGATCGCGTACCCGGGCTATCAGGAATATGTCGCCAAGGCACGCAGAGTGGATGCCAATACGGCACTGCTGGAGATTGCACAGATGATGGAGCGTTTCTATACGAACAACGGCCGCTATGACAAGGATGGCACAAGGCCGGCGTTGCCGTTCTCCACTGTTCCGAAATCGGGCGGCACTGCTTATTACAACATCAGTTTTGTGCCTGGCGTTACCGGCGCAAACGTCTATCGACTTCAAGCCGTTCCAGCGGGCATCATGGCTGGCGACAAGTGCGGCACCCTGACGCTAGACAATACCGGAACACGGGGAAACTCCGGTGGCTTGACAGGATCAGAGTGCTGGCCGAAGTAACCAGGGCGAGTTTGGATCCGCCCACTTGAACACCGCTGCTAAAAGCGTGATGCAAAAGGCTGTGAACGATCCGAAAAGCCGATTGTCATAGATTATCTCCAGACTCCTTGTCCTGCAACGATGCGCGCCCAACTCGACCCCCAGTCCTCGATGTTCCACTACTTCTCGCCGGAGTCGCGTGTGCCGGCGGATCATCCGCTGCGACGGGTGAAGCGTTTGGCGGACCGTGCCCTGGGCGCAATTTCTGGGGAGTTGGACGCACTGTACTCCTCGGTCGGTCGCCCATCGATTCCGCCAGAGCGACTGCTCAAGGCGCAATTGCTGATTGCGCTGTATTCGGTTCGCTCGGACCGGCAGTTCTGCGAACAACTTGACTACAACATCCTGTTCCGTTGGTTTCTCGACATGGATCTCGAGAGCCCGACGCTGGACCAGTCGAACTTCAGCCGCCTGCGCGAACGCCTTGTCGCCACCGACGTGGCTCGACGCTTCTTCGATGAGGTCGTCAATCTGGCCCGAAAGCAGAAGCTGCTGTCCTCGGACCACTTCACCGTGGATGGGACGCTGATCGACGCCTGGGCTTCGTTCAAGAGCTTCAAGCCCAAGGATGGCACCCCGCCCAAGGACAGTGATGACGGCACCGGGATGGTCGACTTCAAGGGCGAGAAGCGCTCGAACGCCACGCATCAAAGTACGACCGATCCCGAGTCTCGGCTCATGCGCAAGGGCAAGGGCCAGCCGGCCAAGCTCAGCTATGGCGGGCATGTGCTCATGGAGAACCGCAATGGGCTGTGCGTCGACATCCTCATCACCGAATCGACCCAGGCCGAGCACCGTGCCGCGCGGCAGCTGCTCACTCGCGCACGTCGACGGCACATTCACCCCAAGACGCTCGGCGCCGACAAGGGCTATCACGTGAAGGAATTTGTCGGGCACCTGCGCGAGCACGCGGTGCGACCGCACATCGCGCGCATCAAGGATCGGAAGACGCCCGGCCTGGATGGTCGAACCACCCGAACCAAGGGTTACCAGGTCAGCCAGCGAAAGCGAAAGCGCGTCGAGGAGATCTTCGGTTGGTTGAAAACGGTCGGCGGATTGCGAAAGACCCGTTTCATCGGCTAGGCGAAGACCCAGATGGCGGCCTTCATTTCTGGTGCTGCATACAACCTGCTCCGAATCGCGAAATTGAGCGTTTCGGAGGTGAAGGCATGAGCACAGGCGCGCAAACGGACCTTCGTGGTCGCCGTTGCGGCCACGAAGACAATTCGAACGCGGTGCGAAGGCGATTCCGGAAAACGATGTCACGATGAAATTCGACCTGAACCTCAGTGCTGGCGCGGCACCGCCGGCTTTTGCATCACGCTGCTAAAAGCGGTCCCTGCGGTCGACGGTTATGCCCACGTATCGATATACCCTCCCGCCGTGCCCCCAACCGCCGGTGCCGCAGCAGGCGCGGGGATAGCCTGGATCAACTGCATCGCGCTGTTGGCCTGGATGTCGATGGCCTTCTTCAAGACCTCGACGGACACCTCCTGCTGGAGTTGTGCCTGGCTGTTAGCAGTGGCTGCGGCGGCAATGGCGCTGGCGTCCATGATCAATATCCTCTCACTGCGATAGGGCTGCGCCATTGGCGGCGCTTGTGAGGAATAACGGCCACGCCGGCCAAAACTTGAACCCGCCGCCCGCCGGCCGCTGCGTGCAGGAGAACGGTGCTCTGACGTTCCCGCGATCACGCGCCGTTTCACCGCGGAATCGATCAGCCCGAGGTGATCTCAGTCGCGAAAATTCCCGTACTGGAGCGGAAAGTCGGTGATCTGTTTCTTGACCAGCGCGATCGCCTCCTGCAGCACGTCGCGCTTGGCGCCGGAGACGCGCACGGCGTCGCCCTGGATGGCGGCCTGGACCTTCATCTTGCTGTCTTTCAGCAGCTTGACGATCTTCTTGGCGAGGTCCTGGTCGACGCCCACGCGCACCTTTACTTCCTGCTTGACCTTGTTACCCGAGACCTTCTGCACGTCGCCGTAGTCCAGGCAGCGGACGTCGACGTTCTTCTTGGTCATCTCGGGCAGCAGGATGGTCTTGATCTGGTCGAGCTGGAAGTCGCTGTCGCCATGGATGGTGAGCAGCTTGTCGGCATGCTCGATCTTGGCGCTGGTGCCCTTGAAGTCGTGGCGCCCCTCAACCTTGCGGTTGGCCTGTTCTACGGCGTTGCGCAGCGAGGGCTGGTCGACCTCGGACATGATGTCGAAAGACGGCATGACTCCCCTCCTCCGCGATCAGCCGAAATGGCAGATGTAGTGGTAGGGCTCGCCAGCGACTTCGATGTCGAAGCTGGAATTGCCCGGCACGTCGAAGGACTCGCCGGCGCCGTAGGTCTTCCAGTCCGCCTCGCCTTTCAGGCGCACGCGGCAGCTGCCAGCGACCCCTTCCATGATCTCGGGCGCGCCCGTGTTGAAGGTGAGCGTCGCCGGCAGGATGACACCGACCGACTTCTTCGTGCCGTCGGCGAGCTGGATGCCGTGGCTGACGCACTTGCCATCGAAATAGACGTTGGCCTGGGTGGTGACGGTTACGCCGTCGAAGGTGGCAGTGATGACCATGAGATACGGACTCCTTATTCGATGCCGAGCAACTTCTGGATGATGCCCTTGGCGACGAAGCCGACGAAGCCCACGCCCAGGCCAAGGAACATCCACAGCATGCCGTAGCGGCCGGCCTTGGACTCCTTGCCCAGGTTCCAGATGATGAACATCATGAACAGGATCAACCCGGTCAGGCCGATCTGGAGGGCGAGATCCTCGAACTCGGTAAAGCTGAGTCCGAGGATGAAATCGTCGTTATTCATCGCAGCGTTGTATGGGGATTGAGCTTCGCAGCACAGGGGGGCGGATCAAGCCGCCCCCTTCGGGATCAGCTGCGCTTGGCCTTGGCGTTGGCGGCGATACGCATGCGCAGCGCGTTGAGGCGGATGAAGCCGTGTGCGTCCTTCTGGTTGTAGGCACCGGCGTCGTCTTCGAAGGTGGCGATCGTCGGGTCGAACAGCGAATCGGTCTTCGAGTCGCGGCCGGTAACAATGACGTTGCCCTTGTAGAGCTTGAGGCGCACCCAGCCATTGACGGTCTGCTGGGTGTGGTCGATCAGCGCCTGGATGGCCTGACGCTCCGGGCTCCACCAGTAGCCGTTGTAGATCATGCTGGCGTAGCGCGGCATGAGGTCGTCCTTGAGGTGGGCGACTTCGCGGTCGAGCGTGATCGATTCGATGGCGCGGTGGGCACGCAGCAGGATGGTGCCGCCCGGGGTCTCGTAGCAGCCGCGGCTCTTCATGCCGACGTAGCGGTTCTCCACCAGGTCGAGGCGGCCGATGCCGTGCTTGCCGCCCAGCTCGTTGAGCTTGGCGAGCAACTCGTGCGCCCTCATGCGCGTGCCGTTGATGGCAACGAGGTCGCCCTTCTCGAATTCCAGGTCGACGTATTCGGCGGCGTCCGGTGCGGCCTCGGGCGACACCGTCCAGCGCCACATCGACTCTTCGGCCTCGGCGGCCGGGTTCTCGAGGTGACGACCCTCGAAGGAGATATGCAGCAGGTTGGCATCCATCGAGTAGGGCGAGCCACCCTGCTTGTGCTTCATCTCGATGGGAATGCCGTGCTTCTCGGCATAGGCCAGCAGCTTCTCGCGCGACAGCAGATCCCATTCGCGCCATGGCGCGATGACCTTCACGCCCGGCATCAGCGCATAGTAGCCGAGCTCGAAGCGGACCTGGTCGTTGCCCTTGCCGGTGGCGCCGTGGGAGACGGCATCGGCGCCGGTGACGCGTGCAATCTCGATCTGGCGCTTGGCGATCAGCGGGCGTGCGATCGAGGTGCCGAGCAGGTACTCGCCTTCGTAGACGGTGTTGGCGCGGAACATCGGGAAGACGAAGTCGCGCACGAACTCTTCGCGCAGGTCGTCGATGAAGATGTTCTCGGGCTTGATGCCGAACTTGAGCGCCTTGGTGCGCGCGGGCTCGAGCTCTTCGCCCTGGCCGAGGTCGGCGGTGAAGGTGACCACTTCGCACTGGTAGGTGTCCTGCAGCCACTTCAGGATGACCGAAGTGTCCAGCCCGCCCGAGTAGGCGAGCACTACTTTGTTGACGTCGCTCATGCTGTTTTCCTGTTTCCTGCTGTGTTGCCGGCACACACGCCCGTGCATGCCGTGATTGTCTCGTAGCTCAGTTCTCGATGCGGCCAAGCATCAGGTATTCCATCAGCGCCTTCTGCGCGTGCAGCCGGTTCTCGGCTTCGTCCCACACCACCGACTGCGGGCCATCGATGACCTCGGCCGTTACTTCCTCGCCGCGGTGCGCGGGCAGGCAGTGCATGAAGACGGCGTCCTTGTGGGCGACGGCCATCATGTCTGCATCGACGCACCAATCGGCAAAGGCCTTCATGCGCTCCTCGTTCTCGGCCTCGAAGCCCATCGAGGTCCACACGTCGGTGGTCACCAGGTCGGCACCGCGGCAGGCGTCCATCGGGTCGGCGAACTGCTCGAAGTGATCGGTACCGTAGAGACCCGCGCGCTCGGGCTCGACCTCGTAGCCCGGCGGCGTCGACACATGCACGTTGAAATCCAGCACCTCGGCCGCCTGCAGCCAGGTATTGCACATGTTGTTGCTGTCACCGATCCAGGCCACCGTCTTGCCCTGGATGGAGCCGCGATGCTCGATGAAGGTGAAGATGTCGGCGAGGATCTGGCAGGGGTGGTATTCGTTGGTGAGGCCGTTGATGACCGGCACCCGCGAGTTGGCGGCAAAGCGCTCGACGATGTCCTGCTCGAATGTGCGGATCATCACGATATCGCTCATGCGCGAGATGACCTGGCCGGCATCCTCCACCGGCTCACCGCGGCCGAGCTGCGAGTCACGCGTATTCAGATAGATGGCCGAGCCGCCGAGCTGGTGCATGCCAGCCTCGAACGACAGCCGGGTGCGGGTGCTGGCCTTCTCGAAGATCATTACCAGCGTGCGGTCGAACAGCGGATGGTAGGGCTCGTAGCGCTTGAACTTATCCTTGATCCACTTGGCACGCGCGAACACGTAGTCATACTCTTCGCGGGTGAAGTCCTTGAACTGCAGATAGTGCTTGATTGAAGTCATAGGCAATCCTCAGCCGTTCGCGAGGAAGTCGCGAATCATCGGCGCCAGCATGGCCACCAGCGTCTGGGCGTCGGCAGCGGTGAAGGTGAGCGCGGGCAGCAGGCGCACCACGCGTTCGGAGGTGACCGACAGCAGCAGCCCCTGCTCGGCGGCACGCGCCATGAGCGCGCCGCAGGGGCGGTCGAGTTCGATGCCGATCATCAGGCCGCGGCCGCGGATATCGACGATGCCAGCCACGCCCTCGAGCGCCTCGGCCATACCCTTGCGGATCGCATCGCCCACGGCAACGGCGTTGTCCATTAGCTTGTCGTCGACAATGGCGCCGAAGGTCGCCAGAGCCGCCGCGCAGGCGAGCGGGTTGCCGCCGAAGGTGGAGCCGTGGTTGCCAGGCCCGAACAGCCCCTTCGCCTTGCCCGCTGTGACGCAGGCGCCGATCGGCACGCCGGAGGCCAGGCCCTTTGCCAGGGTCATGACGTCGGGCATGGTGCCGGCGTGCTGCCAGCCGAACCATTTGCCCGTACGGCCCATGCCGCACTGGACCTCGTCGCAGATGAGCAACCAGCCCATGTCGTCGCACAGGGCGCGCAGTTCGCGCTGGAAGGCCTCGTCGGCCACGTTGACGCCGCCCTCGCCCTGGATCATCTCGAGCATCACGGCGACAACCGCATGGTTGTGCTCGCCAACCTTGCGGATGGCCTCGATGTCCTTGTAGGGCACACGGATGAAGCCCTGTACCAGCGGCTCGAAACCGGCCTGCGCCTTGCGGTTGCCGGTCGCCGACAGCGTGGCCATGGTGCGGCCGTGGAAGGCCTGCTCCATGACGATGATGTGCGGCAGCTCGACACCCTTGTTGTGCCCGTACATGCGCGCGAGCTTGATCGCAGCCTCATTGGCCTCGCAGCCCGAATTGCAGAAGAAGACTTCGTCCATGCCGGACGTCTCGGCAATGCGGTCGGCGAGTTCGTCCTGCAGCGGGATGCCGTACAGGTTGGAAGTGTGCAGCACGCGCCCGGCCTGGTCGGCAATGGCCTTGACGAGTCGCGGATGGTTGTGACCGAGGGTATTGACGGCGATGCCGGAGAGGGCATCGAGATAGCGCTTGCCAGTCTCGTCGTAGAGCCAAACACCCTCGCCGTGGGAGAAGGCCACCGGCAGGCGGGCGTAGGTGTTCATGACATGGGACATGGGATACCTCGAGTTCGACGAAGCCAGAAAACGCACACGGCGGCCAACGCCGCCGTGCAGGAATAGCGCTGAATATTAAGCCAAAACCCGGCACGCTGTACATAAGCCCCATGGCGCGCCAGCACACGCCGAAAAGCGCAACTGCGGTTTTCTGCTAGAATGCCGCCCGTCCTGATTCCGGCATCAAAGAACCGCAACAGCGACGCCCCCCGAAGCCGCCAAGGCATCACACATGAACCAGAAGATCGAAAACTTCATCATTGTCGGGGTCACGAGGGAGGGGAAGAAATTCCGTCCGAGCGACTGGGCAGACCGCCTGTGCGGCGTGATGTCGGCCTTTGGCGCCGACCATCGCATGACCTACTCCCCTTATGTGCGCCCCGGTTGCACACTCAAGGGTGACAAGACCGTCCTTGTCGACGCTCGCCTCTACGACGTCGAGCCGCTGGCCTACAAGTTCATGGTTAACTTCGCCAACGACAACAACCTGCAGATCGAGTGGATGGGCGATACGCCCCTGTAAACACACGCCAGAGAGACAGGCGGACCGCAGGAACAAGCGCGGAGCACGCCTTCACTTTCACTGCGGGAGCGGCGCCAGCCGCGAGCTTCTTGCCTTCGGGCGACATCGCCTTCAACACCTCGCGGCTTGCGCCGCTCCTACGGGGAGCCGCCATGCGATGGGCGCGCTGTAGGAGCGGCGCCAGCCGCGAACTTCCTGCCTCAGGGCGGCATCGCCTTCAACACCTCGCGGCTTGCGCCGCTCCTACGGGGAGCCGCCATGCGATGGGCGCGCTGTAGGAGCGGCGCCAGCCGCGAGCTTTTCGTCGGCTCATCCCAGCGCTATCGCATTCAAACCCTCGCGGCTGGCGCCGCTCCGACATCAGCACCGCCCACGTTGGGACACAGCTCTGCATAGACGCCCGCATCTTCAACCCAGGCAGCTAACAAAAAAGCGACCCGCAGGTCGCTTTTTCAGTCTCGGCACCTAGGCGCCGGCATACTTCAAGAATCAGACAGCCATTGCCTTAACGGCGGCCGAAAGACGGCTCTTGTGGCGAGCAGCCTTGTTCTTGTGAATGATGTTCTTGTCAGCGATGCTGTCGATGGTGCTCATCGAGGTGCGAAAGACCGACTGAGCCGCCGCCTTGTCGCCACCCACGATGGCCTTGCGCACGGCCTTGATCGCGGTACGCAGGCGGGAACGAAGGCTGCCGTTATGGGCGCGTGCCTTGGTCGCCTGACGGGCGCGCTTGCGAGCTTGTGCCGAGTTGGCCATAAATGTGAATTCCGTGTTGGTGGTTCTAGAAAAGTCCGCGATTATATTGAGCCACGCGGACTAATGCAATAGGCAACCGCATTAATGTAGAACTGCTGTTCAGGCGGCGAGGCATCCATCGCGTGCGCAAGCTCGTCCGCCGCCATAACCGGGCACCCGCCTTCGCCCCCTCGCCTGCATCGGCAGCCGTGCAATCACGATGACGGCAACGGATTGGCGGCACAGCCGGTTATGATGCGCGCCTTGCGTCGCCTCCCGAACTGCAACCTGCACTGCCCCGCACCTCATGAACCTCCTGCGCGCCCTCGCCACCGTCAGCGGCATGACCCTGCTGTCCCGCATCCTCGGCTTCGTGCGCGACCTCGTCATCGCCCGCGCCTTCGGCGCCGGCATGGCCACCGACGCCTTCTTCGTCGCCTTCCGCCTGCCCAACCTGCTGCGGCGAATGTTCGCCGAAGGGGCGTTCTCCCAGGCCTTCGTGCCGATCCTCGCTGAATACAAGAACCGCCAGGGCGAGGCGGCAACCCACACCCTGGTCAACCGCGTCGCAACACTGCTCGGGCTGATCGTGGCGGTCGTGGCGGCACTCGGCGCACTGGCGGCACCGCTCATCATCTACGTGTCGGCACCGGGTTTCTCGGGTGACCCGGGCAAATTCGAGCTCACAGTCGAGCTCACCCGCATCACCTTCCCCTACATCTTCTTCATGTCCCTGGTGGCGCTGGCGGGCGGCGTCCTCAACACCTGGAGCCGCTTTTCCATCCCGGCATTCACACCGGTCCTGCTCAACCTCGCCTTCATCGGCATGGCTCTGTTCGCCGTGCCCTACTTCGACCCGCCGGTGCTGGCGCTGGCGTGGGCGGTGTTCATCGGCGGGCTGTTGCAGCTGATCCTGCAGATCCGTCCGCTGATGAAGATCGGCATGCTGCCACGCTTCGACCTGGACATGTCCGACCCTGGCGTGCGCCGCGTCATGAAACTGATGGCGCCCGCCATCCTGGGCGTGTCGGTAAGCCAGATCTCCCTGCTGATCAACACCATCTTCGCCTCATTCCTGGAGAGCGGCAGCGTGTCCTGGCTGTACTACGCCGACCGCCTGATGGAGTTTCCCGCCGGCCTGCTGGGCGTGGCGCTGGGGACGATCCTGCTGCCCAGCCTGTCCAAGCTGCATGCCGACGACAAGGGCGAGGAGTTCTCCTCGCTGCTCGACTGGGGCCTGCGCCTGACCCTGTTGCTGACTCTGCCCGCGGCCCTGGGCCTGGCGCTGCTGGCGGTGCCGCTGGTGGCGACCCTGTTCAACTACGGAGCCTTCTCGGCAACCGACGTGATGCAGACGCGCAGCGCGCTGGTCGCCTACAGCATCGGCTTGACCGGCCTGATTCTGGTGAAGGTGCTGGCGCCGGGCTTCTACGCCCGCCAGGACATCCGCACCCCGGTGAAGATCGCCCTCATCACGCTATGCGCCACCCAGCTGATGAACCTGGCCTTCGTCTTCCCATTGCGCCATGCCGGGCTGGCGCTGGCGATCGGGCTGGCATCCTGCCTCAACGCGGCTTTGCTTTACCGCGGCCTGCGCAAGCGCGCCATCTACACGCCGCAAGCCGGCTGGGGGATATTCGCACTGAAGCTGCTGGCGGCCCTGGCGGTAATGGGAGGGGTGCTGTGGTTTGCGGGCGGTCCGGCGACGCTGTGGCTCGAGATCGGCGGCCTTGAGCGTGCCGGGCGGCTTGGCGTGGTCGTGGTTGCGGGCGCTGCGGCCTACTTCGCCACGCTGTTCGCGCTCGGTTTCCGGCCGCGCGACTTCCGCCGCCGCGGCGCAGCCTGAAGGTAAAGGCTCGCGGCGGGCGCTGCTCCTGCAGCCCCCCCCAACGCGCCCCCCCGGTAGGAGCGGCGCCAGCCGCGAGCTTTTATGCGCCCCGTCGCCTTCAACCCCTCGCGGCTCGCGCCGCTCCTACAGCCCCCTCACAGCGCGCGTCACCCCCGGTAGGAGCGGCGCCAGCCGCGAGCTTTTGAGGGGCGGCTTCGACGCGCCTCGTCGCCTTCAACCCCTCGCGGCTCGTGCCGCTCCTACAGCGCCCCCTAGCGCGCGTCGGCATCCCGTAAGCGCAACGCAAGTCGCGATTTCACCGCCAACGAGGCGCCAGTCGGGACTCAGGGCACCGGCGGCAGCGGAATCTGGTCACTGCGCCGTGCGCCGCCAGTGAAGGCGCGGCAGTCCTCCAGGAATCGACGGATGACGCGGCTGTGGTACTTGCCACGGTGCCAGACGAAGTAGAAATACCGCCGCAGGTCGAGTTGCGGGGTGTCGACCGGCACCAGGCTGCCACGGCGAAAGGCATCGCGAAGGGCGAGCCTGGACAGGCAGCCCAGTCCCAGTCCGCTCTCGACCGCACGCTTGACGGCCTCGGTATGCTCGAGTTCAAGCCGCGGCACGATGCCGCCCGGCCAGTGGCGCAAGGCCTGGTCGAAAGTCTCACGCGTACCCGAACCACGTTCGCGCAGAATCCAGGGCTGGTGGGCGATCGCATCCAGCCCGACTTGCCCCCCTTTGGCCAGCGCATGCCCCGGCGCACAGAACACCACCAGTTCGTCCTCCACCCAGGGCTCGACCTCGAGCGCCGCATCGACGACCTGGCCTTCGACCAGCCCCAGATCGATCTCGTGCCGCAGCAGCATGGCAGCGATGGTGGCGGTGTTATGCACCTGCAGGCGCACCCTGCTCTCGGGATGCGCCTGCAGGAAATTCGACACAATGAGCGGCAGCAGGTAGTTGCCGATGGTGAGGGTGGCACCCACCCGCAGGTTACCCAGACCACGCTCGCCGCGCAGCAAGGCGTCGATCTCCTCGGCGCGGTCCAGCAGCTCTACGGCATGAGCAAGCAACAGGCTGCCCTGCTCGTTCAGGCGCAGACGCTTGCCGGCGCGGTCGAAGAGCTGCTGATCGAACTGGCTCTCGAGTTCGGCCAACGCCGCACTGGCGGCCGACTGCGACAGTGCGAGCGCTTCAGCCGCACGCGAGACGTTCTCGCTGCGCGCGATCTCGACGAACACCTGCATCTGACGGAGCGTGAACCTCATATCGATTCAATAGGTAAGTGATATTACTATTATCCACCAGATCACTAACGACGCGGGCCTAGAATCAAGGCCATCCGAATCACCCCCACAGGGTCCGCAGCCGTCATGAGCAACCTCGTCACCGAACGTGTCCTCAGCGTCCATCACTGGAACGACTCCCTCTTCAGCTTTCGTACCACGCGCAATCCCGGCCTGCGCTTCGAGAACGGCCAGTTCGTGATGATCGGGCTCGACGTCGATGGCAAGCCGCTGACCCGCGCCTACAGCATCGCCAGCCCCAACTACGAGGAGCATCTCGAGTTCTTCAGCATCAAGGTGCCTGACGGCCCGCTGACATCACGCCTGCAGCACCTGCGCGAGGGCGACCCCATCGTCGTGAGCAAGAAGCCCACCGGCACCCTGGTGCTGCACGACCTCAACCCCGGCAAGCACCTCTACCTGCTCGCCACCGGCACCGGCCTGGCGCCTTTCCTGAGCGTGATCCAGGATCCGGAGACCTATGCGCGCTTCGACAAGGTGGTGCTGGTGCACGGCGTGCGCTTCGTTGCCGAGCTCGCCTACACCGACTTCATCACCCGCGTGCTGCCGCAGAACGAGTTCTTCGGCGAGCAGGTCAGCGAACAGCTCATCTACTACCCCACGGTCACCCGCGAAGCCTTCCGCAATACCGGCCGCATCACGCATGTGATCGAATCCGGCAGGCTGTTCGCCGACATCGGCCTGCCCGCGCTCGACCCGGCCACAGACCGCGTCATGATCTGCGGCAGCCAGGCGATGAACAAGGACTGCTGCGACCTGCTCGACGCGCGTGGTTTCTCCATGTCGCCGCGCATCGGCGTACCCGGCGACTACGTGATCGAACGTGCTTTCGTCGACAAGTGAGCGGGCGATGACAGGCGCACATGCGCTCGTGCTATCCCCTTTTTCTTGATATTTATCAAATTTGATCACACCTGGGCCGCTAGCATCGCGGCCCGTGAAAACACTCATACCCGCCTCCCTGTTCCTTTCTCTGCGCTGCCTGGCCGGTAGGTCACCCGGAGCGTACGGCGCATGACGCGTGCCGCCGTCTCCAGGCTGCTGAGGACCTCGACCCACATCAGGCTGCTGGTGCTTGGGCTGGTCGTGCTCGCCGTCGTGGGCAGCCTCTTCGTCCAGGCCGGCGCGGTCACCACCGGCGAGCACTTGCGCTATGCACGCGACCTGCGCGAGATCCGTCAGGTGGATGCCGAGCTCAACACCGCAACCATCGCGAGCCGCCTGGACATCGGCAGCTGGCAGGCGGTCGAAGCACACAGCGCACGCATGCGGACGCTGATCGATGCGCTCCACGACACGCCATCGTTCCTGACCCACGAGGAGAGGCTGCGCGTTCTCGATCAGCTCGACAGCTACGCCCGAATGCAGCAGCACAAGCAACAGCTGGTCGCGGCCCTCCAGGAGGAACTGGCGCGGATCACGGAGCCCGCCCAGGCCAGGCACCAGCGCCTGGACGAGCTCTCATCCGCCCTGCTTGCGCTGGCCAGCGCGCGCCAGGGCGAGGTCCTCGTGGAAAGCTATGCGGCTGGCTACAAGTCGGCCGCAGCGCGCACCCAGGCCCACCTCGTGCTGCTGCTCGCGGTTGCCCTGGGGCTCGGAGTCTTCCTGCTGTTGACTGCCATCCGGCTGCGCAAGACGACGCTGGCGGTAGCGGACACCAACGTCGAGCTCAATGCCACCGTCGCAGCGCTCCGCAGTGCAGAGGCTGAGCTGACGCGCTATGCGACCGTATTCACCAGCTCGAGCGAGGGCATGCTGATCACCGATGCCGCGGGGACCATCATCGCGGCCAACCCGGCGTTCAGCCGGATCACCGGCTACACCCTGGACGAGGTGATCGGGCACTCCCCCGGGCTGCTCAACTCCGGTCGCCAGGATGCGGGCTTCTACCGCCGCATGTGGTCGGCCATCAACAGCCGTGGCCAGTGGCAAGGCGAGATCTGGAATCGTCGGCGCAACGGTTCGATCTATCCCGAGTGGTTGTCGATCAGCGCAGTACATGGCGAGGACGGCAAGGTCCTGAACTACATCGGCATCTTCTCCGACATCACCGAACGCAAGGAGGCCGAGGCGCGCATCCTGCATCTCGCCCATCATGACCCGCTCACCAACCTGCCCAACCGCGCCCTTCTCCAGGACCGCCTGCAACAGGTGCTGCTTCAGGCGCGACGGCACAAACGCGGCGTAGCGGTGCTGCTGCTCGACCTCGACCGCTTCAAGACGATCAACGACATCCTCGGGCACGAGAGTGGTGACGGCCTGCTGCTGCAGATCACCGAACGCTGCCGCAGCACGATCCGCGACACCGACACGCTGGCACGCCTGAGCGGCGACGAATTCGTGATCGTGCTGCAGGAGGTCGACGGCGCTCACGATGCCGCACTCATCGCGCGCAAGATCCTCGACGAAGTGGCGCTTCCATGCCAGCTGGGCGAGCACCGGATCACGGTGACCGCAAGCATCGGCATCGCGCTCTACGACCAGGACGGCGGCACGCCCTCGGCCCTGCTGCGCAACGCCGACGCCGCGATGCATCGCGCCAAGGAAGCCGGACGCAATGGCTTCGAGTTCTTCTCGGCCGAGATGAACACCTCCTCGCTCGGCCAGCTGCTGCTCGAGAACCAGCTGCGCGGGGCGGCAGACCGCGGCGAACTGCTGCTGCACTACCAGCCCAAGGAGTGCGCGATCAGCGGCCGGCTGCTCGGGCTGGAGGCGCTGCTGCGCTGGCAGCATCCGGAGCTGGGCTTGGTCGCCCCCGGCCGCTTCATACCGCTCGCCGAGGAGATCGGGCTCATTGGCACGATCGGCGAGTGGGTGCTCGGCGAGGCCTGCCGCCAGCAACGCGCCTGGCTCGATGCCGGCCTCGACATCGTGCCGGTCGCAGTGAATCTGTCCGCACAGCAGCTTGCCCAGCAGAACATCGTCTCCCAGATATCGAACGCGATCAACGATGCCGGCCTTGCACCCGAGGTGATCGAGCTCGAGCTCACCGAAACCATGCTGATGCGCGACATCGACCGTAACATCCACACCCTGATCCGGCTGCGCGACATGGGCGTGCGTCTGTCGATCGATGATTTCGGCACCGGCTACTCGTCGCTCAACTACCTGCGCCAGTTCCCGGTCAATGCGCTCAAGATCGACCGCAGCTTCGTCAGTGACATCAGCGCAGAAGGCAACGAGGGCAAGATTGCCTCGGCCATCATCGGCATGGCCCACAGCCTGGGTTTGGAGGCAATCGCCGAAGGCGTGGAGACCGAGGCGCAACGCAGCTTCCTCGTCGCACAGGGCTGCCACCAGCTGCAGGGCTATCTCATTGGCAGGCCAGTGCCTGCGGGTGAGCTGGCGCCCCGCCTGCGACCGCGCCCCGGCCATCGCTGAGCACCACCCCGCAGCACCGAACTTGTGTCACCCTGCACGCGTCGAAGCCGCTGCGGAACGGGGCATTCACCCCGATTGCCGACAAGCGGACAAGGACCCATACGGAGAGACACGATGAATTCCAATCTGTACGAGATCGAAGTCGAGCGCCTCAGCGGCGGCACCACCACCCTTGGCGAACATGCCGGCAAGGTGTTGCTGGTCGTCAACACCGCCAGCCAGTGCGGCCTCACCCCGCACTACGCCGGCCTCGAGAAGCTCTACCAGACCTACAAGGACCGCGGCCTGGTCGTGCTCGGTTTTCCGTGCAACCAGTTCGGCGCCCAGGAGCCAGGCAGCGCGGAAGAGATCGGCGCCTTCTGCGAGAAGAACTACGGCGTGAGCTTCCCGATGTACGCCAAGATCGAGGTCAACGGTGATGGCGCGCATCCGCTCTACAAGCACCTCAAGCAGCACGCCAAGGGCATCCTCGGCACCGAGGCCATCAAGTGGAACTTCACCAAGTTCCTGGTCAGCCGTGACGGCGAGCGCATCGAACGCTACGCACCGACGACCACGCCGGAGGAACTGGTGAAGGACATCGAGGGGATGCTGTAGACTGCAGCCCTTTCCGACTCAGCAGGACCCTCCCCCATGGCCCAATACGTCATGTCGATGCTGCGCGTGAGCAAGATCGTTCCGCCCAAGCGTCAGATCATCAAGGACATCTCCCTTTCCTTCTTCCCCGGCGCCAAGATCGGCCTGCTCGGCCTCAACGGCTCGGGCAAGTCCACCGTGCTGCGCATCATGGCCGGCGTGGACAAGGAATACGACGGCGAAGTGCAGTGGCTCGCCGGCCAGCGCATCGGCTACCTGCCGCAGGAGCCCGAGCTCGACCCCGCCAAGACGGTGAAGGAAGAGGTCGAGTCCGCGCTTGGCGAGATCATGGAAGCCCGCCAGAAGCTGGAGGAGGTCTACGCCGCCTACGCCGAACCCGACGCCGACTTCGACAAGCTCGCCGAGGAACAGGCCAAGTACGAGAACATCCTGTCGACTGCCGGCAGCGACGTCGAGACCCAGATGGAAATCGCCGCCGACGCACTGCGCCTGCCGCCCTGGGACGCCGTGATCGGCAACCTGTCCGGCGGTGAGAAGCGCCGCGTCGCGCTGTGCAAGCTGCTGCTGTCCAAGCCCGACATGTTGCTGCTCGACGAGCCCACCAACCACCTCGACGCCGAATCGGTCGACTGGCTGGAGCAGTTCCTCACCCGCTTCCCCGGCACTGTGGTCGCCGTCACCCACGACCGCTACTTCCTCGACAACGCCGCCGAGTGGATCCTCGAACTCGACCGCGGCCACGGCATCCCGTGGAAGGGCAACTACTCGTCATGGCTCGAGCAGAAGGGTGACCGCCTGGCGCAGGAAGCCAAGCAGGAAGCTGCGCACCAGAAGGCGATGAAGACCGAGCTGGAATGGGCGCGCTCCAACCCCAAGGCGCGCCAGGCCAAGTCCAAAGCCCGCCTGGCCCGCTACGAGGAAATGGCGAGCGTCGAGTACCAGCGCCGCAACGAGACGCAGGAAATCTTCATCCCGCCCGGCGAGCGCCTGGGCGACAAGGTCATCGAGTTCCACAACGTCAGCAAGGCCTTCGGCGACAAGCTGCTGATGGACAACGTCAGCTTCAGCATCCCGCCGGGCGCCATCGTCGGCATCATCGGCCCCAACGGCGCCGGTAAATCGACGCTGTTCAAGATGATCGAAGGCCGCGACACGCCCGATTCCGGCACGGTCGAGATCGGCACCACGGTCAAGATCGCCGCCGTCGACCAGACCCGCGAAGGCCTGGCCAACGACAAGACGGTGTTCGATGCCATTTCCGATGGCGCCGACGTGCTTACCGTGGGCCGCTTCGAGATGCCCAGCCGCGCCTACATCGGCCGCTTCAACTTCAAAGGCGGCGACCAGCAGAAGATCGTCGGCAATCTCTCGGGTGGCGAGCGCGGGCGCCTGCACCTGGCCAAGACCCTGATCCAGGGCGGCAACGTGCTGCTGCTGGACGAACCGTCCAACGACCTCGACGTCGAGACCCTGCGCGCGCTCGAAGACGCGCTGCTGGAGTTCGCCGGCTGCGCGCTGGTGATCTCGCACGACCGCTGGTTCCTCGACCGCATCTGCACGCACATCCTGGCGGCCGAAGGCGATTCGCAATGGACCTTCTTCGCCGGCAACTACCAGGAATACGAAGAGGACAAGAAGAAGCGCCTGGGCGAAGAAGGCGCGAAGCCGAAGCGTATCCGCTACAAGCCGATCGCGCGCTGACGCGTGCCTACTGCGCGGCGCGCGCGTGGATGGCGCGCACGCGTTCTGGCGTTGGCGGATGGGTGGACAGGTAGCTACCCACGCCGCCCTGCGCCGGATCGAGGCGCTGCAGCATGTTGGCCAGATGGCGCGGGTCGACACCATGGCGGCGCATCATGTCCACCGCGTGGTCGTCGGCCTCGCGCTCGAAGCTGCGCGAGTAGCCAAGTTCGGTGAGGATCAGCGGCAGTGCGGTGACGGCAGACGACACCGCAGACACGTCGCCCACCACAACCGCAGCCAGAACACCCATCATCGAGGCCTGGATCGAGCGCCGCATCGCATGCCGATGTGCGACATGGCCAATTTCGTGAGCGAGCACGCCGATCAGCTCTTCGTCGCTGCGTGCGAGCCCGACCAGCTGATCGGTAAACACGATGGTGCCGCCCGGCAAGGCGAGCGCATTGGCGCCGATCTCGTCGCTGGCAAGGCGGAACAGCACGCGGATCGGCGGGTCCTCGCCAAGCTCTGCCGCAAGGGGCGCAAACAAGGCCTGCAGACGCTGCTGCTCTGTGGCGTCGAGTCTGCTCGGCGCCATCATCTGGCGGTCGATCAGCTCCAGCACCAGGCTGTCCGCGTGCGCATGCACGCTCTGCGGTAATGATGCAGCAATGGCACGCGCAGCCATCGGCACACCCCACTGCACGCTCGCCCACACAAAGGCCACCGTCACCAACACGCCGAGCAGCACATAGCGCAGGCGCGACTCGAGGTGATGGAGCAATCCCGCACCTGCTGCCGGCAACAACCGATCGACACCGTCGTTGTCCGCCGTCTCGAAGGCCTCTCCCCCTTTGAAGCGGATGAAGCGCGGCGTGTTGCCCAGCCGCGACGACACCTCGACCTCGTCGCGTTCCGCCACCGCGAGCAGATCGCCCCCCTCCGCCACCACCCTCACCTGCCCGCGCTCGCACCGCAAGGTCGCCGCCACGCGGCGAGAGCTGCTACCACCCTGAAAATGCCCGGCGACCTGCATCAGAAGCCCAGGTCGACGTCGAAGACATCGCCGATCTCACCGCCCACGGCACTCAAGGCAGCGCCCTGGTCGGCGACAAAGCGATCGAGGTCGCCATCGGCATCGAGGGCGATGTGTGCAGCCGCGTAACGGGCGCTGCGTACCTTCGCCCACGGGTAGAACAAACCCAGGGTGAGCACGATCGCCAGCGTGTTGGTGAACATGAGCGCAGCGTAGGAGCCGAGGCGGTAATCGGCGGCGGTCGCGTGGCGATCGATGGTGGTGTTGTTGAAGCGCAGATTGGTGAGCCTGACCGCGAACAATGCCATCGCCAGCAGGTACATGGCCACCATGAGCAGGATGGAGAGCGGCGGGAAGACCGTGCCCAGCACCCCGGCGACGATCGCTCCGGCCAGGAAGACACCAAGAACGATCAGGAAGAGCGTATAGAACTTGCCGGCGCCGGCAGCGAAACTGAAGTGCGTGACGCCATAGCGCGTGTTGTCGATGATGAAGCGCTGCTGGCGGAAAAAGGCATACGGGAACAGCAGGCCCAGCGTCAGCACGCTCAGCAGCGGCCACAGCAGGAATACCACGTAGGCCTCGCCGACGCGCCCATCAAAGCCGAAGCGCAGCCCACGCCAGGCCGAGTAATGGTTGCGAAAGGCAAGGCCGCGGACGATGACCCACGGCATGATCGCGATGAAGAACAGCATCAACACCGCCCCGAGCAGGGGCACGAACTCGCTGGCGAGTACGTACACCAGCAGCATGGCGAAGGCGACCAGGCGCCCCTTGAGGATGCTCAGCGGGCTGGCGAGATAGTCGAAACTGGCGCCGTCCAGACGGGTGCTGCCGTAGAAGTAGCGCTGCGTGCGCACCTTGGCCCAGGCCGAATAGATACCCAGCGTGACGATGGTGAGCAGAAGGTTGACGATCCAGATGCGGAAGAACTCGAAGCCCTCGCCGGCAAACTCGAACGCCACCCGCCGCCGTGCAGCCTGTTCGCGCGCTAGCCCTTCCAGCACCGCATCCTGGAACACCACCGAATGAACCGCCTGACTCATCTTTCCTCCCCCATGGCTGGCACCCACGGCACGCCATGACAGGATGCTATCAGCGCCGTTGTCTCTCGGCATCTTCTACCTGTCCCCGCTAGTCAGGTCAATGAGCTTTGAGGCTGCAAAGACCTGCGTACCCGTCCAGAACAAGGCAACGAACTTCAGCGCAACCCCATGTTTATCGCATTTGCATATTGACTATGCATTTCTCATTTGACATCATCATTACAGAATCATCACCGGACGGCAAACTCATGTCAGCACCTGCGCATCAGTCTCTCCAGAACACGCCCCGCCTCGTGCGCAAACCCGCTCAACACGGCCAGGGCATGACCGAATACATCATCATCGTCGCCATGATCGCCATCGCCGCCATTGCCGTGTATCAGTACTTCGGCCAGACGGTGCGCAACCAGACGGCGGCCATCGCACAGGAGCTGTCCGGCAAGGACGGCAGCACCGCCAAGAGCGCGGCCCAGACGGCGGCCGGTCAGGCACAGACAGTCGGCAACCAGAAGCACACCCTGGACACGTATGTGAATCAGGTCGGCAAGTAACCCGGCGCACAGCGCGGACGCCGAGCGGACATGCACAAGGGCAGACGGACAGAACCGCATACCCCCATGACGCCCAGGCAGCGCGGACAGGCACTCCCGATCGGGCTGCTGCTGGTCCTTGCCGTCACGGCCACCGCACTCTTCCTCTTCAACAGCGGGCAGCTTGTGCAGGAAAAGCTCCGCCTCACCAATACGGCCGACGCGGTTGCCTACAGCGCCGGCGTGTTCGAGGCACGCATGCTCAACTACGACGCCTACGCCAACCGCGCCATCATCGCCAACCAGGCCGCGGTCGGGCAGGCCGTCGCGGTGGCGTCGTGGGCCAGGTACATGGGGACATCAGCAGCCACGATCGGCCCCTACATGCACCTCATCCCAGGCGTCGGCACTGCGCTCGCCCGCGCCATGGAGCGTTTCGAGGACATCATGGACACCCTGACGCCCGCCCTTGCGGTCACCGTCGCCAACCATGACGCAGCCATCCAGGCGCTGGCGCTGGCGCAGCAGCTCATGCACGGCCCGGGCGACAGCCTTGCCCTTGCCGGACGCCTCGTACTGATGCGGCGCATCGCCCAGGAAAACGACCCGCAGGCCGTCGTCGACCCGATCCCGCTCACCGACGACTTTCTCGGCTTCACCCGCAACTACGCCTCGCGCGCCGAAAGGCAGCGCATGGGCAGGCTGGTCAACGACGACCGGGAGGCCTTCCTGCGCACTCGCAACTGGAACTTCGGTGTCGTCGTGCTCTGCCATGGCATCGAGTTGCGCAAGCGCGGCAGCACCGAACTGATCGGCCTGGTCGACGGCTGGAAGTCGATGGACACCTTCTCCGCTCACCACCATCGCATCCGCCGCTGGCGCTGCCGACGCAGCGAACAGCCGATCGGCTATGGCACGGCCGCATCCGCCGACAGCTTGGCAGACCGCGCATACGACTATGCTGGGTCGCGCCCCACCAATCCCCGGGCGAGCAGGCAGGCCGACTCACCCTCAGGCGTGGCCCGGGGCTTCCCCGCCAGCACCTTGGGCGGCGGCGCCGTCCCCACCTTCCGCGAACTCTCGGACCGGGCCCTGGCTGCGGACAGTCCGCGTACCCGCCTCAGCATCCGCGTCACCAAGCCCGGCTCGACCCAGCGCTTCTCCGGCGGCACAAGCAGCGTCAAGCCCGCTGGGCGGCTTCAGCTTTTCGACGGCGCAATGCTTGCCGGCACGAGCGCGGCAATCTCAAGCGTGGAAGTCTTCTTCGAGCGTCCGGACACCGGCAACCCCCGCCATCCCGGCCGCATCGAACGTGGCAGCCTGTTCAACCCCTACTGGCAGGCTCGCCTTGCGCCCGTGTCCGCAGCCGAACGCGCCCAGGCCCAACTGCGCCAAGGCAGCGTCCAGCTCCCGTGAGCCCCACCGCCATGTCATTCTCGCCCCAACTGTCCTCGATGGCCTGGATCCACCTGCTGCTGGCCGCAACCTGCCGCCTTCCCGTCCCGAACCATCCGATCGCAGCGGCGAGCATCGTCGCGGCGACAATTCTTCTTGCAGGCAATGCCATGGCCATCGGCACGCTTCCAGGGGGCTACGTGATTCATCGCGAGGCCAGCGTTCCTCCTGCGCGCAAGGCCGCGCAGGCCGTTCTCCCCGGCTTGCGCGCCGCCTGCGAACGCGAAGGTGCCGCGTTCCGGTTCGGCGGCGATCTCGACAAGGTCGGCACCTATCAGGTCATCGAGCACCACCACCCGGGCATGCGCAAGTCCTCGGTCGTCAAGCGCCACCATGAACTCGTCGCAATCTCGCGCTGCCATTACGAGGTACGCGTGCGCGAAACCACCAGGATCAGCCACTACGGCCCCCGGCAGCGCACGGTGCTGAGCCGCGAGATCGACCCCGTACGCGGACCCCAGCCGTGGCGCCGCAGAGCCATGCCGCATCTCGAGCACGACACGGCCGCCCTGCTGCGTGATGCCCTGTCCCTCGACAGCCTGGCACCTGCCGTGCCGACCACAGGCGAGGCGGCACTGAAGCCCGCTGCCGGACAGCGCGAGGATCGCATCGCCGGCCGATCGTGCCGCTGGGTGCAAAGCCCACCGCCGGTCGAGGTGCGCAGCTGCGTACTCCCCGAGGGCATCGGCATGCCCATCGACGACAGCCTCAGTACCGAGGTGCTCAGCACCGGCAGCGACGGCACGGAGCGCGTCCTGGAGGTCCGGGTGGTGCGCTTCGAAGGACCGTTCGATCTGCCGGTAAACGTGTTCGAGCCACAGGAGGATGCGGGCGATGCTGCCCAAACCCGCTGATCGCACCCGCATCCGCGGCCAGTCCAGCGTCGAGTTCCTGGCACTGGCGCTGGTGTTGCTGCCCCTGCTCCTGATCGTGCCCTTGATCGGCAAACAGCTCGACATCGCACAGGCGGCAGCGACCGCCGCCCGCTATGCAGCCTTCGAGGGGACGGTCCGCCACGGCGGCAGCCTCCAGCCATGGAAATCCGACGCCGTGCTGGCAGACGAGCTGCGACGGCGATTCTTCAGCACCAGTGCGGCTGCCATCAAGACCGGCGACGTGGCTGGCGACGTCAGCGCCGACCGCAATCCGCTGTGGTCCGACCACCGCGGTGGCGCACTGCTGCCTGTGTTCTCCACCCACGTCGGCGTAGAAAGCCGGCGCCAGGCACTCTCACAACCGGTGGGTGCAGTGTTCGCGGCGGGCATGGGCCTGGACAGGAGCAACCTGCATACAGCCAGGCTGCGGGTGGGTGTCGCGAACGTTGCCGGCCTTGCGCCTTTCGACGCACTCGGTCTGTCGATCGAGCGTCATGCCACGGTGCTGGTCGACCCATGGTCGGCCGCTGGCCCGGCAGCCGTGCGCAGCGCCCTGCGCCGGGAACCCTGGAATCCCGTCGGCCCCTTCCCGTTCGGCCCACTCGATACGCTCGTCTCGGCGCTTCGTCCCTTCGCCGCCGTGCTCGAGGGTAGCCAGCTACCCGACATCGGCCGCATCAACCCTGACATCATCCCCGCAGACCGCATCCGATGAAGACCCTGCGCACCCTGCCTGCAGCCGTCACGTCCATTGCCGTCGCATCACCCGCGCAGATGCCGGCCGACCGGGCCTGCATCCAGCCGCTGGGCGTGAAACGCCTGCTCCTCGCCTGCCTCCTTTCCGTCTGCCTTTTCCTTGCCAGCCCAGTCCCGTCACAGGCGGGCGAGCTGGCAGCAGCCTGGCCGACGCTCGCACACCCGCGAGAGTCACGCATCGACGAAGTCGGTGGGCAGATACGCATCAATGGCACGCCGATGCGTATCGTACGCGTACAGGCCACGCTCCCCGTCGACGCACTCGCCAGCCACTACCGGCAGGTGCTCGGCCAGCCGCATGCCGAATCGCAGGCTGGTGGCGCCCAGGTGCTGGCACAAGGCCGCGGCAACTTCTTCATCACCGTCACGTTGCAGCAGTTGCCCGATGGCGGCAGCGAGGCGCTGGTGGCCGTGGCGGACAGCCACGGCGCACGCGCGGCTGCGGGCAGGCCTCTCGGCCTCGACATACCGGCAGGTACGACCCTGCTCTCGGACATGGAATCAACCGACGGCGGGATCGCCTCGCGCCAGTTCGTGCTGGCCAATGCCCATAGCCTGCGGGTCAACCTCGATCGGCTGTCCGCAACACTCGCCCGCCGCGGCCTCCATCCCGAGAGCCCGCCCGTCACGGGCAAGGACGGCGCATTGCTGCAGCACTTCGGTGGCACCTCCGGCCAGGCGCAGCTCGTCCTGATGCGGCACGAGAACCAAACCCACGCCGTCCTCACCCTGCTCTCACGCCAGCCATGACTCGCCCCCCAGCTTCCTGCACACGCGGCCAGGCCCTTACCGAGTACCTCGTCGCGCTTCTCGTACTGGCGATGCTGATCGGCTTTGGCAGGGCGGGAGACAGCTCGGTGGTCGACACCCTGCTCACTGCCATCCACACCGCCTTCAACCGCCTGAGCGCCTTCATCTCACTGCCGCTATGACGCCAACCAACACGCCGCCGCGCGCCCGCAAGCACTGGGTGGTGCTCGCCTTCGCCCTCGCACTGGGCGGTATCGCGGCCTTTGCCGCAAGCAACTACCTGTCCAGCCGCATGGCCGAGATCGAAGCGCGCGATCGCGACGCTGACACTGTCCACCTGATCGTCGCCAAATCCAACCTGTCAGGCGGCGCGCTCATCACGCCCGAAACCGTTGCCGTGCGCGAGATCCCGCGCGCCTGGGCGCATTCCGGCGCGATCACACCCGAGCAGTTCAGTCGCGCAGAGGGCTCGGCACTCGCCCACCCCGCGGCGATCGGCGAACCCATCCTGTGGGCGCAACTGGAGGGCAACCGTGCCCCCAGCTTCTCTGCCCGCCTGCAAACCGGGCAACGCGCGGTCACCGTGCCGGTCGACGAGATCAGCTCACTGTCGGGCATGGTCGAACCGGGGGACCGTATCGACATCGTGGTCTCGATACGCGACGCCCATCGCAACTACACCTTCACTCTGCTGCAGAGCGTAGCGGTGCTCGCCACCGGCAGCCAGGCCGACGCCGAGAGCGCCAGGACCGACGGACGCCACGGCGGCTATACCACAATCACCCTCGACACCAACCCCGACGACGCCAAACGCGTCATCGCTGCGCGCGAGATCGGCCGTGTCACGGCGCTGCTGCGAGCGCCCGGCGACCTCTCGCCGGTGTCCTCGCTCATCACCGACACCCATGCCCTGCTTGGCCTCCCCAAGGGCGACAGCCGGAGCGTGAGCAGCGTCCCCGTCATCTATGGCGGCGGCCCGATCACCAACGGCCTGCAACTCACACCACACCGGGAAGCCCCCCTCGACTGACGCCTCCCCGCGATCCGTCCGCTACCGATCCCCCTCCACCTTCGCCACGCGCCGAGCGACCCGATGCACTTCCTCACCCACACCCTGCTTCGCCTGTTCGCGCTCTGCTGCCTGACCACCGCGGCGGCAAGCGCCGCGCCGGTTAACGCATCGGCCAGCCGCAGCGCCGAAATGCCCGAGCTCACCCTCTTCCAGGGCGAGACGCGGGTCATCACCGAACCCAACGTCGGTCGCCTGGCCGTAGGCAACGGCAAGGCCTTGTCGGCGGCGGTGCTCGACGAGCGCGAGATCCTGCTCATCGCCAACGAGATCGGCACCTCATCCCTGCACATCTGGACAGCCAACGGGCGCAACCGCCGGCTCAAGGTCACGGTCGTCGCCGCCGAGACACCACGCGTGAATCGCGAGATCGCGGCTTTCCTCGCCGACATTCCAAACGCACGCAGCACCGTCATCGGCGACCGGATCGTCATCGAGGGCGACAACCTGAGCAACCGCGACCAGGCCCGCATCGAAGCGCTCGCCAAGCACTACCCGCAGATCCTCAACTTCGCCAACCCGGTCGGCTGGGAAAAGATGATCGTCATGGAAGTGCAGATCGCCGAGTTCCCGGTCAACATGCTGCGCGAGGTCGGGCTGGCCTGGACCGCCACCGGCGGCGCAGCCATCGGCGGCATCTGGATGCCCGGCCGGCGCGGCAACACCCCCTTGCAGATCGACCTTCGCACCGGCGCCGAGAACGCCCCGCCCATCGTCAGTCCCGACGGCAGCGGCAACCCGGTGCCACTGGGCTCGAGCCTCAACGTGCTGTCCGCGCTCAATGCCGGACTCAACGCCCAGTTGCGCCTCATGGAGCAGAACGGTTCGGCCAGCATCCTCGCCCAGCCCATCCTGTCCACCCGCAGCGGCGCCGAAGCGAGCTTCCTCGCTGGCGGCGAGTTCCCCTACAGCGTCAGCAACATCAACGGCACCACCATCCAGTTCAAGCCTTATGGCATCCGCCTCGAGATCTCGCCCACCGTCGATCACAACGGCGTGATCCGCGCCCGCATCATGAGCGAGGTCAGCGACCTCGACCCCTCCGTCATGAGCGCTGCCGGCCCCGCGCTGCGCACGCGCAAGACCGAAACCGAGTTCAACGTCATGGACGGCGGCACCATCGTGCTCAGCGGGCTGCTCAGCCGCGACGTCAATGCCTCCATCGACAAGGTGCCCCTGCTCGGCGACATCCCGGTGCTTGGCGCCCTGTTCCGTTCGCGCCGCTTCCAGAACAACGAGACCGAGCTCGTCGTCTTCGTCACGCCCTACGCCGTGGATAGGCACACCCTGCAGCAGGCCGAGAGCATGCTGCGCGCGCGCCAGCGCCTGGAAGACGCTCCGCGCGCACCCGAACCCGACCTGTCGGCCACCCCGTGGCCCGCCGCCCCGGTCGAGGACCGACCGATTCCGGGCGCGCACGACCCGCTCCACAACTGAGCGGGGCCGACGCCATGTTCCAGGTCACCATTCTCCAGCCCGAAGGCGCCCCTCGCGTCGAGTCGATCAGCGAGACCTCCGCGGTCATCGGCAAGGGGCGCGAATGCCGGCTGCAGCTTCCCGGCTGGAAGGTCGGGCGCGAGCATGCACGCATATACCGCACCAAGTCCGGGCTGTTCATCCAGGATCTCGGCCAGTTCTTCGGCACCAGCGTGAATGGCGTGCGCGTACATCAGCACGGCCCGCTCGCCGCCGACGACCGCATCGTGGTCGGCCCCTTCACCCTCATCGTCGCCGACCAGCTACAGCCCACACCCGCCGGCGCCCCCGCAGCGCATGCGGCGGACACAACGCAAGTAAACGCGCCCCAGCCGATGGCCGCAGCCGCGGGCCCCGGTACACGTACCGCCGCCACGCCCGAACAGTACTGGCGCCGTCGTATCCACGAAGCCCTGCTCGACGCCATCGACCTGCGCCGCCGCGACCTCGTACGCATGAGCGACGACGAACTGCGCGCCGAAGCCGAGTCCCTGCTCGTCGAGCTGATCGACAAGGAAACCGCCCTGCCCGACGGCATCGACCGCGACAGCCTGCGCCGCGACGTACTCAACGAGGCCGTCGGCCTCGGACCACTGGATGAACTGCTCGCCGACGAAACCATCAGCGAGATCATGGTCAACCGCCACGACGAGATCTTTCTCGAGCGCCACGGCCGGCTCGAACGCCACCCCGGCAGCTTCACCAGCGAGCGCGCGGTAATGGGCATCATCGAGCGCATCGTCACCCCCATCGGCCGGCGCATCGACGAGGCGTCACCGATGGTCGACGCCCGCCTCAAGGACGGCTCGCGCGTCAACGCCATCATCCCGCCGCTTGCCATCAAGGGACCGGCGCTCACCATCCGCAAGTTCGGCCGCAAGCTCTTCTCGCACGCCGACCTCGTCGCGATCGGTGCGATGAGCGCGCAGATGGCCGAGTTCCTGCGCGTCTGCGTGCAACAACGCAGGAACGTGCTGATCTCGGGCGGCACCGGCTCGGGCAAGACCACGCTGCTCAACGTGCTATCGAACTTCATCCCCGACGGCGAACGCATCATCACCATCGAGGACGCCGCCGAGTTGCGCCTCGCCCACGCCAACCTGATCAGCCTGGAGGCCCGCCCACCCAACGCCGAAGGCCGCGGCCAGGTGGCCATCCGCGACCTCGTCAAGAACGCGCTGCGCATGCGTCCCGACCGCATCGTGGTCGGCGAGTGCCGTGGTGGCGAGGCGCTGGACATGCTGCAAGCCATGAACACCGGGCACGACGGCTCGCTCACCACCCTGCACGCCAACAGCCCGCGCGACGCCCTCGCCCGCCTCGAAACCCTGGTGCTGATGGCCGGCATGGATCTGCCGCTGTCAGCCATCCGCGAACAGATCGCCTCGGCGATCGACATCGTCGTGCAGCAGGCGCGCCTGCCCGACGGCCGGCGCGTGGTCACCGGCATCGTCGAAGTCGCCGGCACTGAATCGGGGCGCATCCAGATCCAGGAGCTCTTCCGCTACGACCAGCTTGGACGCGACGGCGACGGGCGCGTACAGGGCCGCTTCTGCGCCTGCAATGCAGTGCCGGCCTTCTACGAGACGCTGGCCGGCGCCGGGGCTGCACTCGACCTGTCGCTCTTCGACGGACCGCGCGACGCATGAAGCTCGACCTCGTCCTGCTCATTGTCGCCCTTACCGTGGCCTTGCTCGTGTGGGCACTGGCCGATCTGGTCCCACGCTTGCTGCATGCCTGGCGCAACCGCTTCACCCGCGAGACCGGCTTTCACCTGCGCGAGCTATTCCTGTTCATCGATCCGGCCCGGCTCTATGCGCTCAACCTGGCCCTCACCGTACTCGCCGCAGGCGCGGCCTGGCTGGCCAGCGGCAGCCTCGCGCTGGCCTTCATCGTCGCCCTGCTGCTCGCGATCTCGCCCGGCGCGATCTTTCGCTGGCTGCGCGCGCGCCGTCTCGAACGCATCGAGCAACAACTGCCCGATGCCCTGCAGATGCTGGCCGGCACCGCACGCGCGGGCCTGTCGCTGCCGGCAGCGATCCGCCAGGTCGGCAGCGAGCTGGCGCCACCGCTGCAGCAGGAACTGCTGTTGCTGCAGCACGAACAACGCTTGGGCGTCAGCCTGGACGACGCACTCGAGAACCTCGCCCTGCGGGTGCCTGCACAGCCGGTAAAGCTCATGGTGTCGGCCATGCGCATCGCCTCGGAGACCGGCGGAGGCCTGGCCGAGACACTCGAACGTACCGCCACCACGCTGCGCAGCCAGCATGCCATGGAGCTCAAGATCCGCGCCCTCACGGCCCAGGGCAAGCTGCAGGCCTGGGTCGTGGGGCTGCTGCCGGTGTTCCTGCTCTGGGTGCTCACCCACATGGAGCCGGAGGCCATGGCCTTGCTGTGGACAACGCGCATGGGCTGGGCCGTGCTGGCCGTGGTGCTGGTCATGGAGCTCACCGGCGTGCTGCTCATCCGTCGCATCGTGAGCATCGACATATGAGTCCGTCTGCAACGCCCCTGTTGTCCGCGCTCGAGCCGCGCTGGGTCGTGGGTGGCTTGGCATTCGCCATGGGCCTGTCAGTGGCGCTCGTCGCCTGGCTGCTGTCGCGCGCCGCCGCGGCCGTGCCGCGCCAGGACAGGCTGTGGCTCGATGCGCCTCCGCCGGCCTACCGCATCGTCTGGTGGCCGATCCAGTGGGTAGCGCACTATCTGCGCGGGCTACTGCCCGAGCGCCAGCAGCAGGCCTGCCTGGGCCAGCTGCGCCTGGCCGGCCTGGACTACGCGCTCGACCCCGCGCAGTTCATGGCCGGACGCGTCATCTGGGGGCTGCTGTGCGCAGGGTTCGGCGGCTGGCTCGCCGGCGGCTTTGCACTCGCACCGCAGTGGCCGGCACTGGCCGGGCTCGCGCTCGGCGCCTTCCTCCCACTCGCCTGGCTGCGCGACCGCATCCAGCGCCGCCGCCGGCAGACCTTCAAGGGTCTGCCCTTCATGCTCGATCTCATCACGCTGTGCGTCGAGTCCGGGCTCAACCTCAATAGTGCCATCGCTCAGGCCGTCGCCAAGGGGCCTGCCGGGCCGCTGCGCGATGAGTTTGCCCGCCTGCTGCGCGACGTGCGCGCCGGCAAGGCGCGCAGCGAAGCCTTGCGCGAGCTCGCCAGCCGCCTCGACCTGCCCGCGGTGTCCAACTTCGTCACCACCTTGATCCAGGCCGAGGCCACCGGCATGAGCCTGGGCCCCATCCTGCGCGCCCAGGCCGAACAACGCCGCACCGAACGCTTCGCGCAAGCCGAAAAATTGGCCATGCAGGCCCCCGTGAAGCTGCTCTTCCCGCTGCTGTTCTTCATCTTCCCCTGCGTGTTCGCGATCCTGATGTTTCCGATCGTGATGAAGTTCATCGGGGCCGGGCTTTGAGCGTCGAGCCGCTGAACATCCGCCGCGCCGGGCACTTCCTTTCGCGCCTGCGCGGCCTCCTCGGCACCGCCGCCCTGGCGCCTGGCCATGCCTTGCTCATCACCCCCTGCGCTGCGGTCCACACCGCATTCATGCGCTACCCGATCGACGTGGTCTTCATCGACGCCGACGAGCGCATCGCCAAAGTGGTCGAGGCGCTCCCCCCTTGGCGTGCCACCGCCTGCGCCAGCGCCCGCCACGCGCTCGAACTGGGCGCGGGCGAGGCGCGCCGGCTGGGGCTCGTCGCGGGCATGCGCCTCGACCTCGCCGCTGGCGCACGGCCTGGACACGCCGCGCCCCACGGCAGGCGCGAACGCGGCGCCACCCTGGTGGAGTTCGTCGTCGTCGGCCCGCTGCTGCTCTTCATCCTGCTCGTGCTCATGCAATACGCGCTGCTCTTTCATGCCAAGAGCCAGCTCAACTACGCCACCTTCGAGGCCGCACGCGCCGGCACCGTCGACAGCGCCCGCCCCGCGGCCATACGGACCGCCTTCGATCGTGCCATGACGGGCTACCACGGCGGCGGCACCACTACTGACGAGCTCGCTGCGTCGCGCGCCCGCGCGCTGGCCGAATCGCCCTTCGCCCGCATCGAGATCCTCTCGCCGACCAAGGAGAGCTTCGACGACTACCACAGCCCCGCCCTGGCCACGCGCCTGGGCCTGTCCGCGCGCGTCATCCCCAACACCTACATCGCCCACCTCGAGTGTCCGGCCGACCGCCCCAGTTGCAGCCGCAACCCTGCCACCAACGCCAGCGGCCAGAGCCTGCACGACGCCAACCTGCTCAAGCTGCGCATCACCTACGGCATCCCGCGCGAGAAGCAGATCCCGCTCGCCGGCCCGTTCATGGCCCGTGCCAGCGCACTGCTCGACCCCGCCGACCGCGACACTTTCCGCACCAGCCTCCTCGCCCAGGGCCGCATCCCGGTCGTTGCCCACACCGTCATGCGCATGCAATCGCCCGCCATCGAGGCCGGCAACGCCTCCATCCCCGGCCCGGGCAATGCCGGCAAACCCTCCGACCCCGGACCACCGCCAGACGGACCGACGCTGCCCCTGTGCCCGGTGACGGACCCGGCCTGCACCAGCGTGCCGCCACCTGAAGCCGAGCCGGATGAGGATCCCGACGAGGACCCGCTTCCGGACGACTGCAACCCGCTGACCGACCCGGGCTGTGGATCACCTCCCTCTTGCGATGCCCCCTCGGACTGGCTGCGAAGCAGGCCTGCATCCCCTCAGACACCATGACGACGCATCAACACGAATGAATCGCGCCCTCAAGCCCGCCTCCCCTGCCGCCGTACGTAACGCAGTCGCCCGTGCCCTGCTGGCGCTACTGCTGGCGATGCCCCTGATCAGCGGTGCGCAACTGTCTACGGACGGTGGTGGCTCGTCCTTGCCCCAATCGCGCCCGAGCGATACGAGCTGCGCCCCCTCCGATGGCGGAAACCCAGGCGGTGCGCAGGCATGCGCTGAAGCGGCCCCCGCCAGCCAGGACGAACCGGACGGCGTCGGACGGGCTGCCGGCAACCCGATCGACGTCATCACCGGCAACAAGTACCAGAACGAGACCGACCTGCCCCCGCTACCCGGCCCCCTCGGTCTCGAGATCGTGCGCCACTACAACAGCGCTCAGGCCGGCACAGACTCGCAGCTCGGGCTGCTCGGTCGCGGCTGGCGCCTGTCTTACGAGACCGACCTCCACGCCAATGGCGACCAGTTGCTCATCATCCAGGCCGACGGCAAGCACCTGAGCTTTGCTGCAGCGGATGCGGGCGGGCGCCGGTACTCCCACGCCGACCCGGCGCGCGGGACGGTCATTGCCCTGCGCTCCCCCCAATCCCCGGGCAGGCGAGGTCATCGCTGGACCTGGCCAGACGGTCGCGAGCTCGACTTCGATGCGCGCGGCAAGCTCGTGCAGATCCGTCTGCCAAGCGGCGAATTCCTCAGTCTCACACGCGGTCTCGACGGCGAACTGATGAAAGTCACCGACCCGCAGGGACGCAGCCTGAACTTCGAGTACGCCCCACGCAGGAGCCGCGGCTTCCGTGGCGTCGTGGCCATCACCAGCCCGCTCGGGCGCTTTACCTATTCGCACCAGAACGAGCGCACCCTGCCCGGCCTGAGCAATCTGGTCGCCGCGACGCTGCCCGACGGCACAACCCGGCGCTATCACTACGGCGCCGACATCGGCGAGTCCGCACTCGGGTGGCCCCACCATCTCACGGGGATCACCGTCGTCGGCAAGCGCCCCGATGGCACCGCCGCCGACGCCCAACGCCTGTCGACCTATGCCTACGACGCCGCCGGCCGCGCGGTAATGAGCGTGCGCGGTACCCCGCGACAGTTCGACGCATCAGGCCAACTGCTGCGTGGCAGCGGAATCGAACAGGTGGACCTGCGCTTCAGCGCCCCGGACCGCACCGAGCTCACCAACAGCCTGGGCGAGACCACCCGCTACCGCCACACGCGCATCAACGGCGAACCGCGCCTGCTCGAAGCCATCGGCCCAGGCTGCGCGCGCTGTGGCGAGACGAACGTACGCTACGCATACGACCGCTACGGCGCCCTGACCGAGATCACCCGCCTCGATCCGGGCGCCCGCCCGCTTGCCGCCACAAAGATCGAGCGCGATGCACTAGGGCGCGTGGTGCGCGAGAGCCGCGTCGATTACGCCAATGGCCGCCCCCTGCCGGAACGGCTCATCGCCCGCTACGAGTACGCCGACGCAAGCCCCCGCCCTGCCCTCGTCGCCCGGCCCAGCGTAATCCCTGGCAAGGAACACCAGATCCGCTTCTCCTACAACGATCGCGGCCAGCGGATCGAAGTGACCGAGTCCGGCTTCAGCCCACTGGACGCCGCCGGCGAGCCCGCTGCCTCCGCCGAGGCGGCCACGCCGATCAGCCGCACCACCACCTACGCCTACACCGCGATCAACGGCCGCAGCCTGCTCGCCCAGATCGACGGGCCGCTGCCCAATGGGCCCAATGGAGATCCAGGTGATTCGGATGTCACACGCTTCGACTGGGATACTCACGGTAGCTTCGTGATCAGGCTCACGCAGCCCGGCGGGCTGCAAAGCGCGCTGCAGCATCACCCCCAGACCGGATTGCTGCGACGTGTGGTCAATGACGAGGGCTTCGAGACCACATTCACCTACAACGCACGCCAGCAAATCACGAGCGTACGCAGCCGGGGGCCGGGCTGGTCAATACCCCTCGAGCAGCGAATCCACTACGACGAACTCGGCAACCCGACCGAGGAAGCGCACCTCGGCCAAGCTGCCGCGAGCTGGCGCCGGCAGTGGGACACCCAGGGCCGCCTGCTGTGGCATGCCAGCGCCCTCGGAGTGCTGAGCAGCTACACCTACGACACCGAAAGCCGCCTGACCGAGCACACGCTCCAGAGCGCGAGCCTCACGCAGTCACGGCACCGTCGCTACGACGACCGGGGCCGGCTCGCACACGCCTGGGACAACGCCGGGCGCAGCTTGAAATGGCGCTACGACGAGCACGGACAACTCGAACGCGTGATCGACGCCCTCGGGTTCGAACACGCGGTGCCGGCGCGCATATCCCCACTTCCGCATGAGCTCGCCCAGGCCACCCAGGTGCAAGCGCTGCGCGACGACTTCGGCCGCCTGGTATGGCGGCGCAGCCCCGACACCGGGACCGTGCTGCGCGAGCTCGACGCCGCCGATCGCATCGCCGCGATGCGTGATGCGCGCGGCAACCTCGCCCGCTACGAATACGACGCGCAAGGCCGCATCCTGCGCCAGGTCATCACCGACGCGGCGTCGAGCAAGGCGGAAACGACCCACTGGCGCTACGCCGGCAGGCGTCTGATCGAGCTTGTTCATCCCACTCAGAGCGAACGCTACGAATACGACGCGCGCGGCCTGCACAGCGCGCGGATCGTGCGACTCGCCACCGAACAGGGCGAGCTGACCTCAGTCACCCGCTACGAGCACGACGAGGTCGGCCGGCTCGTCGCCACCACCCTGCCCGACGGCAGCCGCCTGCGCTACGAGCGCAACGGCCAGGGCCAGGTCGTCGCACTCATGCTTGGCAGCGTCCAGACGCCGTGGCTGCGCCAGCTCGAACGCGAGCAACTCATCGCGAGCGACTTCGAGCGCGACCTCGCGGGCCTGCGCGCTCACACCGCCGGCAACGGTATCCAGACCCTCTACCAGCGCAGCCGCGAAGGCGTGCTGGCACGGGTGGTGCATCGCCACCGCACACCCGAGCGGGTGCGCCTGGCCCGTTACCCGTCAGATCCCGTGCAGCTTGGGCTCAGCCGACAGGAGGTAATCGAAAGGCTGCTCGGCATTGCACCCGCCCGCGCTCAATCCCCGAGCGGCACGCAAAGTCACGCATCCATGGCGGCAAACTCCTCCGCCAAGGCAAACCCCGATGCGGCCCTCTTGCCGGGCGCCCTGGGCCTTCCCGAAGATCCCTCGGCACTGCTGGACCACCGCTACGTCTGGGACGCACGCGGCAACCTGCTGCATAGCCGCCAGCAGGCAGCCCACGCCGGCGCGCAGCCCACCTGGCATAGCCACGCCTACGACCGGCACAACCAGCTGTTGGTCTCGGTCGAATGGCAGGCGCAAGACAAGGCGCTGGCCGAACAGGCCGTGTGGCGCTATGCGTACGACCCGGCCCAGCGCCGCGTGCTCAGCCAGCAGGGCGTCGGCTCGCAAGCCGAGCTGCGCGCAGGCACGCGCCGTAGCGCCTTCGATCTCGGCAGCCACCGACGCATCGATGCGGACCGCCCCCCCGCCCGCTACAGCGCCAGCGGCCAACCCGAGCAACTGGGCAGCCGCGAATACGACTGGGACGCCCGCGGCCGCCTGGTCGAGGTACGCGAGCACGGCAAGACGCTGGCACGCTACGGTTACGACCACCGTGGCCTGCGCAACGTCAAGCATGCAAACGGCCAGACCCGCTACACCCTCTACGACGAAGCGCGCCAGCCGCTGGCCGAATTCGACGCCCACGGGCGCATCCTGCGCCAGTACGTGTGGCTGGCCGATCTGCCCGTGGCCGTCATCGACCGGCCCCAAGGCGCCGCGCCGGCGCCGGCCGCGCAAGGCACCGCCGCCCGCATCATCGGCGACCTGATACGCGTCGCTCAAAGCTGGCTCGCCGGCTCCAACGGCATCGTCTGGCTGCACGGCAACCACCTCGGCGCGCCGGAACTCGCCACCGACACTCAAGGCCAAGTGCTGTGGCGTGCGCACTACGCGCCCTTCGGGGCGGCCAACGTCCACTCGGGCGGCTTCACCCTCAATCTGCGCCTACCCGGCCAGTACCTTGATGCCGAGACCGGGCTGCACTACAACCGCGCACGCTACTACGACCCGGAACAAGGCCAGTACCTCAGCCCCGACCCGCTCGGCACCCCGGACGGCCCCAATCCCTACGCCTACGTCGCGTACAACCCGCTCAGGTTCATCGATCCGGACGGGCTGATCCTGTTTGCGTTCGATGGCACGGGCAACAGCGACGACCGCAACGATCCGGCAATGGGGGGCGACGGGTTCACGAATGTGGTCCATTTCCGGAACGCCTACGATAACGGCAGAGCCCGCTACGTCAGCGGCGTCGGCACGGTGCATCGAGACGACGAGTACGGCCACATCCGACCGGAACATTACGCGACACACACCCTGCTCTGGTGGCTCACGCCCGGGGACCCCGTCTACGTCAACGACATGGGCGGCAACTACTCGGGACCGGCTCGCATCGATCGGATGATCCGCTACCTCAAGGACGAAGCCAATCTGATAACCGATCCCGACGAGATCATGGACATCGATATCGTAGGCTTCAGTCGTGGCGCGGCCCAGGCGCGACATTTCGCGAACTACATCGTAGCCAATACGCGCAATGGCTACTTTCATTACAGCGATGTCGTAAACGGCGAGGCGGTCGCGCTCTGCCAGCGCGTCAACTTCCGCTTCATGGGCCTCTTCGACACCGTGCTCTCCACCAACTTCAGCGGCACAGGTTACAACCTCGGCATACCAGGCGAGTTCGCCTACGTCGCGCAAGCGGTGGCGCTCAACGAGCACCGTTCGGGGATCATCGACGAATACGGGCAGCGCAACCCCAAGCCGCACAGCATGCACTGGGGCGGTTTTCCCCTGGAGTCGATCGGGGCGAGTCGCAGCACTCCGGGACAGATCCGCATCGAAAAGGGCTTCATCGGCGCGCACGCGGACATCGGCGGCGGCTACCCGGACGACGAACAGGGACTGTCGCGAGTTGCGCTGAACTGGATGGTGCAGCAGGCAAAGAATGCAGGCGTGACCATGAAGGATGTACCACCGATTCCGATGAACGCCGTCGTGCTGCACGACCAAAGCAACGTCATCCGTGTGGGCGACCCGCGGGTCCTGGTTCCCAAGGAGGTAACCCACGGCGACATCCCCTGGATCGACTACGTCTTCGCTGAGGACCGCGAGGTCCGTGGTGCCACCTCGGGTGGCAGCCAGCGCAGCATGGGCTTCGACAACGGCGGCATGGTCCATGCCGACACGCTGAGTTACATCACCTGGCTGCCGCGCGAGGTCGAACAGTTGGGCAAGGGCACGGCGCTCGACCCGCGCAAGCTCGGCAACGTCACCGGCACGGTGGACATGCAGGGCTACCTGGAGTGGCTGCGTGATCCCAGTAACGGATATGGATTGTAAGGAGACACAGCGAAATGAGCCTGACGAGACGACGCCTTGTGCTGACTTCCGCAGCGTACGTGCTGCTGAACGGCTGCCGCAGCACGCCACCGCCGGCCCCCAAGCCGACAACCCCCGAGCAGGCGCGCTACCTGGAGAGCCGCGAACGCATGCTCAAGAGGTTTGGTCGCCCGGGCTTCGAACTGGTGGTCGATGCAATGGACGGGCAGGAGTTTCTCGGCGTCGAGTTCTTTCCGGAGGATGCGAAGTACCCGTTTTACCAAAAGGGAGGGCAACGGTTACAAACACAAACCCAGATGGTGCTCTCGCAGCCAGTGCCCGAACGGGTGCGCGTCGTGTGGCGCGACTCCAGCAAGTTCGTACCCGACGGTCGAGCGCTCTACGCCGGCAACATCATCGGCGACGAGATCATCGAGGTCGGAACGCGCATCCCGCAGGCGCTGATCGACGACCTCAAGCGCGACCCGCGCGGCAACCTGCGCCTGAAGTTCCGCATGAGCGAACAGGGCACGCTGCTCGGCTGGGACATCGAGCGCAGGCCGGGCTACGACGCGAAAGCGGCCCAACGGGCCGTCATGGAGCTCAAGCCGTACCCGCATGTACGGCCCGTGTACTCGTTCATCGGCGGTGACTTCCGGGAGGCCACCTATACCGACAACATCGTGGACGGCCGGATCGTCCGCACCCATCACAAAGGCTGGTACATCGACAAGCGCACCGGCAGGAAGATCGAGACCGACTACTGAACAATGCCGATGCCGTTTCTCCTGGCGCGGACACTCAAGACATCAGTCCCGCCAGCTACGCCAAAAGCACCGCTTCGCGTCATCGCTCGGCAATTCAGCGATGTCGTCAACGGCGAGGCGGTCGCGCTCTGCCAGCGAGTCAACTTCCGCTTCATGGGCCTCTTCGACACCGTGCTCTCCACCAACTTCAGCGGCACGGGTTACAACCTCGGCATACCAGGCGAGTTCGCCTACGTCGCGCAAGCGGTGGCGCTCAACGAGCACCGTTCGGGGATCATCGACGAATACGGGCAGCGCAACCCCAAGCCGCACAGCATGCACCAGGGCGGCTTCCCGCTGGAATCCATCGGCGCGAGCAGCTACACGCCTGGGCAGGTGCGCATCGAGCGCGGCTTTCTCGGCGCGCACAGCGACATCGGTGGCGGCTTCCCCGATGGCGATCTGGCGAAAGTCGCTCTGCTCTGGATGGTCGAGCAGGCCAAGGCGGCCGGAGTTGACATGAGACCACCCACAGCAGAGCAGGAATCCATCATCGCCAACCCCGTCATCCATGACCGAAGCACCAACCTGCTCCAAGGCGGCCCCACCGCCACGAGCGAAGACCGCACGGTACGCTATCTGGACGGGAGCACGGAGAAGCAGCGACAGGCCAATACCTTCGGAATGAACTGGGGCGACACATTGGAATACATCGCCTATAAGCCCGATCCGAACACACTCGATTCCATCGCAGGAACAGTCGATATGCACGGGTACCTGGAATGGCTCGATAAAAATGGCTATGGCGTTACCCTGAACGTGCAATGAGGAGATTTTGCATGAAACGACGAACCGCCGTTGTCGCACTGCTTGCATCCGGCTTGAGCGCCGCCTGCGGCAGCATCGCGAACTCGTTTGCTCGCCCCGGCTTCGGAGCGGTTATACGATATGAATTAGCAAAAGGCGCGGAGGAAAAACCCGGTCTGCTCGCAGTTTCAGACACCGGGAGCCAGCTTTTTGCTTCCGCCACCCTGAGTTCGAGGAATTCGGGAAACCTGTCCTTTGCCGGAGCGAGCGTCCCAAACTGGGTACGTGTGACGTGGAGGACAGCCATTTATGGGAAGCTAATCTCGAGCACCGGCAGAGTCACCGACACATTGGACTTTGGGGAAATCATCGGCGACTACAAGGTTGAAATCGCCAGCCGCATTCCGGCTGAAGTCTTACGCTACGCCAGCCGAGGCAGGGGCCGCGCAATCTACCTCGTCTTCCGCATCAAGGACGACGGAGTGCTGCTGTCCTGGAGCGTGCAGGAAACCGTCCGTGACCCGAAGACAGGAGGAACCGGCCGTGTCTACAGCCTCTACGGCGGCGACCTCTCGTGCGACGACCCGGGCGGGCTGATCAAGAAGATTCGTTGCACTTCCGGTTACCTGAAAGACGCCCCTTGGTACAACCCCTCGTGGGAGTTCATTTGACTGCGCTCCCTACACCTATGGGACACGGTGCTGAGCACCCACACCGGCAACTACGCCCTGGGCATCCCGGATGAGTTCGCCTACGTCGCACGGGCGATCGCCTTGAACGAATACCGTTTCAATCTGGTCGCCTTCCCGCTCGAGTCCATCATGGGCAGCGCGATCACTGCTGAACAGACACGCATCGAGCGCGACTTCATCGGCGCGCACAGCGACATCGGCGGCGGCTTCCCCGACGGCAATCTGGCCTAGGTGGCGCAGGTGGTTCGGTCGCCCGGGCTGCATGAACTGCTTCGCGATCAGCGTCGACGCTCCTCAGAACGCGTGTTGCCAATTCGCCGCCAGCCATGCGTTCGACGTTTCGCCCTTGGTGGTGGCGTTGAGCATGAGTGATGCGCGGCCACCGGCCAGCTTACCTTCCACCCCCACGCCAAGGCGCAGCCAGTTCCGGTCGTTCCTCCGTCCATCGAGGCCAAAGTCCGACAGACCGATCACCTGACCCGAGCTGCGCGGGCCGCTTTTCTCGAAGCGGTGCGCAGCTTCGAGCATCCCGATGAGATTCAAGCCGTTCCCCAGTAGTTTGGCCGCATTCACGCCGAGGCGCAGTTCAGTGGCCTTTTCCTTGCGGCTGTCGAAGCGCGCTGGAAAGCCGCCGCTGGTTTCGGTGTAGGCGGCGAGCCTTGCCTTGGCATGGCTCAGATCGACGTAGGGCAATACATCGGCATTGGCGACATGCCAGGCCTGGTCCCATTCGAGGCGCGCGCGCAGGCCCCAGGTGTTCACATTTGGCGTGCCTCGTGAGTAATCCTGCGCCCCAGCGTTGAGATAGCCGCGCCTCATGTCCGCCTCACCCCGATGCACATACGCGCCGACGGCTCCCCACAGATTGCCCGAGACCGGGATCAGCGCCTGGGCCAGCACATAGGTACCGGCGGTCTTCGTCCGGCCGTTGTGCGCCTGATCCTGCTTTGCCCAGGTCTGGCCGAGCGAAACATTGACCTGCGCTGCGCCGAAATTCTTGCCGAAACCGACTTCAGCAAGGCCGAGATCTCCGGAACGGGCGCCGTGGCCGTCCCGCCCCCAGTCGCCAGCCAGCCAAAAGGCGCGCTGCCCCTCATCCACGCGGCGCGACAACGGACGGCTGTGGGCACCGTTGAGTACCGTGACGGCGGCGGAAAGCGCCATCCCGCCGCCCACCGACGTGTCGGCGAGACTTTGCTGCAGATCTTGCAGCGTAATCAGGCCGCCACCGTTGCCGCCATTACCACCATTACCACCATTACCACCATTACCACCATTACCACCACTGCCACTGTCGGCCACGCGGGCGATGAAGGCTTGGCCGCTCGCAAGCGTGCCGACCACCACGCTGCCGTCGACGTTCGTCGCATTCGCCACTCGAGTGATATCCACAGGCACAGCCACCCCGGCGTCGCGCAGCCAGTCTTCCACCGACTGCATGCTGGCGTCCTGAGTCCAGCGGAAGGCTCGCTGGCTCCCGCCGGGCGTCAAGGCCCAGCCCACCACCACGGCACCGTCGCCGGAGACGCCATGGGCATTCGCCTCCGCTCCCCCCAGGGTCCCGAGATCCACCATCCCGATGTCCTGCGTCCAGCGGAAGGCATGCACGTTTTCTCTCACGCCGAGCTCGTAGTCAAGCTCCCCCTCATCTATCACTCTGCCTACATCGAAGGCCCCACCCACGACCACAGCGCCATCGGCGGAGACGCCGTTGGCCTGCGAATTCGTCCTGCCCGTGATGCCCCCCAGATTTACCATGCCCGTGTTCTGCGTCCAGCGGAATGCGTGCCAAGCCTCATTGCCGGCCGTAAGGGAGGCACCCACCACCACCGCGCCGTCGGCCGAGACGCCTTCGGGAACCGACCAAAGCCCGCCCAGTGTGCCCAGATCTTCCATGCCACCGTCTTGCGTCCAGCGAAACGCGCGATACTGCATGTCGCTCTTATCGGCCCAACCCACCACCACCGTTCCGTCTGAACTAATGGCATGGGCATACGAATTCGGCCCACCCAAGGTGCCCAGATCCACCATGCCCGAGCCCCGTGTCCAACGGAAGGCGCGCCAAGCCTCATCGTTGGTCGTATCCGACCCGCCTACAACCACCGCCCCGTCGGCAGAGACACCGTGTGCTTCCGAATGCGTCCCGCCCAAGGTACCGAGGTTGATCATGCCGCTATCCTGCGTCCAGAGGAAGGCCCGATCGGCCTGGTCACCGGCCATGATGGTGCTTGCGCCCACCACCACGGCGCCGTCGAGACTGACGCTGGTGGCGCCCGAATTCGTCCCACCCAGGGCGCCGAGGTTGGTGATACCGCCCTGTGCCTGCGCCACAGCGGGAAAGAACAGCGGCAGGGCGGCCAGGGCAAATGCGAGGGGCCTGAGGCGGAAGGCAGAGCGAGGATGGAAGGATGCGTTGGTGGTTTCGTGGTGCATGATCTTCTTTCCAAAAAAGTTGGCGCCAACGGCAACAGAGACGTGCAAAATGTCTTCGGCATATGTTTTTTGAATATGCATTATGACACAGCAACACCATCCTGCAGTAACCGTTCACTGAGCGACGTTCTTTTCCCGCCCCCTCCGCGCGGAACAATCGCTCCCACGGACGAGCACCTATCGCGCGGCTGATGCTGTTCACCGACGGCGCCGCCTGGACACACGTCTTTCGCACAAACAACGCGAGCGGCCAGGCGACTCACACGTGCAGTCACACCCCACAGCTCGCGCCGCGCCTACCGCCGTTCACTCAAGCCCAAATGCCGGCAAGCGAAGCGCGGAGCCGGTGGCTTGACTGTTGCGGTCCGACCGCTGGAATCGAGATGCACCTTAGAGTCGAGCTTCTGAGGCACACAGGCGCGGGGCGCTTACCGGCGCCCCATCTCCTGCAACTGCACCATCAGCTCCGCCAGCCGGCGCCGCAGGCGGCTGCGCTCCGCGCCTTCGTCCAGTTCGGCGATACGCCGACGCAGGTCGGCCAGCTCCTTGCGCAGTGCAAGCTCAGGCGGGGCGAAGCCGGCATTGCGCAGCACCTTGTTGGCCATGCGCTGCTCGGGCGAGACGAAGAGCTCGTCGTCGAACACCAGCGGCCTGCCCGCGCCGGGCAGGTTGTCGAAGGCGCCGTTGCGCCCGGCTTCGAGGATGCGCTGCTCGGCGAGGATGTCGAAGAGCGAAGCCATGGCGGGTCGCGTCGGATGCGTCGTACCGATCAGCCCCTGCCGCCGCGGGTCGACACCAGCACGCCGCCCAGGATGAGCGCAAAAGCAAGGCCGTGGTAAAGCTTGGGCCATTCGCCAATGACCGCAGCAGACAGGATTGCGGCGAAGAGTGGGGTGAAGTTGTAGAAGATTGCAGCCGTGGCCGGCCCGGCCTCTGCCACCGCCGCACCCCAAAAGCGATAGGCCAGGATGGACGGGCCAATGGCGACATAGAGGATGGCTGCCACCAGGCCCCAGGACCACTGGGTGGGTCCGGCCGGGATCAGCACATCGCCCGCGGCGGCCGCGGCAACGGCCCACAGCACCCCGAACACGCATTGGGCGACGAGAAATTCGGCCCAGTTCCAGGCCGGGCGCTGGTCGCCGCGCATGTGCGCCGGCGGGCGGGCCAGCATCCAGCTGTAGGCCGTCCACCCGATCATGGCGAGCAGCATCAGCAGGTCGCCCTCGACAAACTCGATGCGCGCAAGCGCCCCAAGGTCGCCGCGCGACAGCACCAGGGCGACGCCGACGAGCGACATCATGGCGCCGAACACCTGCACCGGGCGCGGGACGACACGGTAGAACACCAGGCCGATGAGCATCATCCACACCGGCGCGCTGGAGGCGATGAGCGTGACGTTGAGCGGCGTGCTGGTCCGTAGCGCCATGTACTGCAGCGCGTTGTACGCCCCTACCCCGATCAGCCCGAGCACCGCGAGGTGGGCCCAGCGGACGCGGATCTGCGCGCGCGCCTCGGCGGTGGCGACCGCTCGCCAGCCCAGTGGCAGCAGGATCAGGAAGGCCACCACCCAGCGCAGCGCGTTGAGCCACAGCGGTGCGATGCTGTCGATGGCAATGCGACCGACCACGGCGTTGGTCGCCCACAGGATGGGCGGCAGGAGCAGGAAGGCGACGAGTCTGGGGGTGAGCTGCATGGGGAGAGGTCCGATTATTGTTGTGCGCTGCGCGGGCGGACGGTCTTGCCGCCGTCCTGCCTGCCTGCCCTATGCGGGCGTGGCCGGCCAGTCGGCCGATGCAAGGGCGAACTTATACGCGAACGCGCTCCAGGAATCACCCCTTCGCAAGGCGTCGATGAAACCCTCGCGGTCGGTCACCCAGCTGCCACCCACCACGTCGACCCCGCGCGCAAACAAGGGGCCGGGCAGGCAGCCCGCGCTCGGCCCGATGAGGGCGACGCGGCTGGCCTTGCGGCAGTGGGCCAGCATGGCATCGACCGTGTGGTTGAGCAGGATGGTACTGGTCGACAGCACCTTGTTGCAGCTTGCGAGCGCGGCCGGATCCAGGGTGACGCGGTAAGCGTCGTAGCTTCCGGCGTAGTCCGGGTTGAGTTCGACGACGGTGAGCCGTGCCCCGGCGGCGGTGACCTGCTTGAGCAGCGGCGAAAACAGCCCGACCATGCCGACGTGGTCACCTGGCTGCGGCGCAATGCCACCGATCGAATCGGCTGCGTGCGGCGGCGCAAAGCCCATCCGCGCCATCACCGTGCGCGACAGCGCGTTCGCCGCGGCAAAGCCCAGCGTACGGCGCAACTGGCGGCGTGCGGCCTCGGCGCGACCGGCAGCACCGTCCGAAGCAGCGTACTCGCGCGCAAGCGCAAGTGCATCCATGCCGACGATGGTGTGTGGATCGTCAGCGGCAGCCAGCCGCGTCAAGGCGCCATCGAGCAGCACATAGGAGATGCCGAGCGCGCCGTCGTCGAGTTCGAGTGCGCAGAACTCTCCATTCTTGGACGCTGCGGCCGCCGCCGGCGGCAGATGCAGGGCCTTTACCCGCGGCACGGGCTTGCCGGCAGTCGCGCGTTCGAGATCGGCAATGAGGTCGGCAGCGAAACTCATGGGTCGGTCCTTGTCGGTGGCATTGGATGTGCAGAGTTGGTCTCAGCCGCGTCCGCAGCGCTCGACCACCCCGCGCGCACGGCCGCCGCAGCGGCTTCCGGGCTGACCGTACGGCTCCGGTTCTCGGGGTTGCGCAAGGCGCCTGGGAAGTAGCTCGCGGTCAGGCTCTTGGAGTGCACCGGCGAACCACCCGCCTCGGCACCCTCGCCACGCGTCGGCTGGCCCTCACCGGCCTGGCCGTAGCGGCGCCAGTCGCGCACCCAGTGGATGTCGTCGGCGAGTTCGAGCAGGCCGATCGTTTCGCGGTCGCCGATGAGGATGCCTTGCACGCGCAGGCCCTGGTCGCGCCGCACTGCATGCAGACGGTCGGCGAGCGCCGGCGTGGCGCCGAATTCGCCATCGGATGCAATCAGCAGGTCGGCAAGCTGCCACTCGGCCTCCTCCAGGCGGGCAATCGCGCGTTCGAGCGGCGCGCAGATGTCTGTCCCGCCGCCAAAGCTCTGGCCCAGGAAGCGCGCGAGCTTGGCAATACCGGCGGCGTCGACGCCAAGCACCATCTCCACCACCTCATCCGGGCCGCCGAAGGCAAACACATGGCAAGCGCGGCGCTGGGCATGGGCACAGCGCACCGCCTCCAGCACCACCGCCTTGGCGACGGCCTCGGCACCGCCCTGCATCGAACCCGAGGTATCGACACAGATCAGCATCGGCCCCATCTCCAGCCGGCGCGCTGTCGCCGGCTGCAGGCTGGGGCGCAGCACCGGCGCCGGGCGCTGGCATTCCTCCTGCAGGTGGTCGTCATCCTCGTAGCACAGCAGGCTGCGCTCGGCATGGCGGGCATGCCAGATCAAGCGCAGCTGCGGGTGGCCCAGCAGCATTGCCTCGGACGGCAGCATGCGGGCGATGCGCCCCGCGCGATGCACGCCGCGCGTCTCGCCCGGCAGCTCGGGCACGCGCAGCCGGCGCGCGCTGGTGCACAGCACGCTGGCGGGCTCGACCACCTCCTGCAAAGCCCGGCTCGAGGCCAACGCATCGTCCACCTGGCGCGCCCGGCCCAGGCTGCGGATGATGCGTGCAAGCGCCGGCAAACGCTCGATGAGCCGGCGGATGCGCACCACCTCGCGCCACTCGCTGCTGCGCAGCAGGCCGCGCAAGGCGTCCCAACGCGTGTTCTTGAGCAGATCCCCCAGGTCGCCGAATGCCGCGATGAGCTCGTCCATGTCGCCGCAGCGCTCGGCCCAGTCCGCACTGAAAGCCGCGAGCGCCATCGCCTGCGCGTCCGCGGCGCTGGCGCCACGGTCGCGGTAGTCCACAACCAGGTCGAGATGGAACAACAGGCTCTGCAACACCGTATCGGTGACGTCCTCGCGCGCCCGGCAGTAAGCGGCCAGCCCGAGGCCGTCCACGCACGCCAGCAACGCGGCGCGCATGCCCGAGGCCGGCCAGCCGCCCGCCGCGCCCGCATCTGCCGGCACATCGCCGGCCAACAGCGCCTGCCGCCAGGCTTCGAGCGCCTCGAGGCGGCCGACCAGTTCACCCTGCGCATGCGTCATGCCGCCCAGCCACAACGCACGCGGCAGGCGATCGAGCGTTGCCAGCGGCGCCTCGAGCGCTTCGAACAACTGCGGAACGGCTGCCGGCGCGGACACGAAGCCTCTTCAGTCGGGCAGCGGCTCGTGCTCGACCGGCGCCGGCATCGCGCCGGCCTCATCGAGCCGCGGCAAGGCCTCGAAGCCTGCGCGCGCCATACCCGCACGCAACGCCAGGGACTCGATCTGCGCCGCCGTGTGCGCAAGCTGCACCTGTGCCGCGTCGACAAAAGCGGGGTCGGCCCACAACGACTGCGCAGCCCACGCCCGCAGCGCGCCCCGCTGGGCGTCGATCTCGCCCTGGTAGGCGGCGATGCGCGGCAACAGCGCGTCGATCTGCGTGGTGCGCGCCGTCACGTGCAATGCACCGTAGCGGCGCTTGCGCGCGTAGGTCATGCGCAACGCGCCCGCCCCACCCTTCGCATCGCCGATCTCCCCGGCAAGGGCGCTGGCCTGCTCGCTGCCCATGCCGCCACCGATTCCACTGCTGAACGCTCCGGCCAGGGTCTCGGCATGGGCAATGGCCGAAAAACGCAACCGCCCAGACTCGTCGTAGTCGAGGTCGTTGGCCTCGCGCTCGGCCTTGAGCTGAGCCTCGAACGCCTCGACCACCCTTGTCAGGCGCGGCGGTGACAGCGCCTCGCGCACACCAAGGCGGCAAGCAAGCCAGTCGGCCACCGCTTGCCGTCCCGCCTCGTCGGCGGCGATACAGCTGGGCAGCAGGCCCAGGTCCCAGGGCGCGACTTCGGCCCTGCCCTCGCTCGCCGCCGCCACGCGCAGCAGGTGGGCGATCTTGACCCAGCGCCGGTCCGACACGTAGTACTGCTGGCCGGTCAGCCAGACCCGCAGTTCGGCAAGCCGGGCGAGCACATCGGCGGGCAAGCGGACCGCAGCGGCAGCCTCACGCAGGGCATCGCACACGGCGGCCGGCAGTCTCAAGTCCTCGGGCACCGCTGACGGTGCCCCGGCATCGCATGCCGCAAGCGCATTCCGGCCATTGCCGGCGAGCAGACGCGCGAAGCCCTCCGCGCTCACCGGCTCGACCGCCAAGCGGAGCAGGAAGCGGTCGAAAAACGCTTCGCCCACTTCGTCTTCGGGCACATGGTTGGTGGCGCCGACCACGCTGATCAGCGGGCAGCGCACACGCCCGGCACCGTTGTCGAACTCGCGCTCGTTGAGCAGGGTCAGCAGCGCGTTGAGGATGGCGCTGTTCGCCTTGAACACCTCGTCGATGAATGCGACCCCGGCCTCGGGCAGAAAGCCTGCGGTGTGGCGCTCGTAGCGGTCTTCTTCGAGCGCGCGGATGGAAAGCGGGCCGAACAGCTCTTCGGGCACGGTGAAGCGCGTGAGCAGGCGCTCGAAGTAGCGCGCATCGCTAAAGGCCAGGTGGATGCGACGTGCGAGTGCGCTCTTGGCCGTACCCGGCGGGCCGATGAGCAAAGTGTGCTCGCCCGCCAGCGCGGCGAGCAGGCTCAGGCGCAGTACGCGTGTACGCTCCACGAGGCCGACCTCGAGGACTTCGAGCAAGCGGACAAGCCCGTCGCGGTCGAGGGTGGTCGCGTGCATGCGTGCTCAGGCCTGCGGCCCGGTGGCAGTGCCAAAGGCATGCGCCTTGAGCGTATCCAGGTCGACAATGCGCAGCGCCGCCTCGTGGGTCGCCTCCAGTACCACCGGAGGCGCCATGCCGGCGTCGAGCGCCTCCTTCCAGCGCAAGGCGCACAGGCACCAGCGGTCGCCGGGCTTGAGTCCGGCGAATCGATACTCCGGGCGCGGCGTCGACAAGTCGTTGCCCACCCTGCGCGAAAACGCCAGGAAGGCTTCCGTGACGCGTACACAGATGATGTGGCGGCCGAGATCGTCCGCCCCCGTCTCGCAGCAACCGGTCCGATAAAAGCCCGTCAGCGGCGCATAGCTGCAGGCGAGCAGCGGCCCGCCCAGAACATTACGTGAAGCGTTCATGCAGGTCCTTCAAGGTGGAGTGCTTGCCATATATCACCCACGGAGCAGCGCGGCCGGATCCGGCGCGGCGAATGGACGCTCGCGCCGATACCGACCTGGTCACAACCCCGGACTCACATTGTAGCCCTCGCGGCCGGCTTCAGCAGACGCACCGCCACCTCCAGCCCAAGAACAGAAGAGCAATCATTCCCATCACGGAGTTCACCGACAAGCGATCATTTCTGATACTTTCTGGCCTTTTAAACGATTCGTTGGCGCACAACCATGCCGAATGATTCCGAGTCCAGGCGAGAGTTCATCAGCACTGCCCAAGCGGCGCGCCAGCTGGGTCTCTCTCTCGGCGCCGTGCAGCAGATGGTCGAAAGCGGCACGCTTGCCGGCTGGAAGACGGCCGGAGGCCACCGCCGCATCCGCCAGGACTCTGTGGACGCATTGCTCGCACGCGCGAAAGCGCCCATGGCCGTGGCGCGAGCAGCAAGCGACAAGCTGCGCGTCCTCGTCGTCGAGGACGACCGCCTGCTCCAGGGCATCTACCGCGAGACCTTCGCGAACTGGGAGATGCCGCTCGAGCTGCACGTGATCGACCACGGCCTCGACGCCCTTGTCGAAGTCGGCCGCGAGCCGCCCGATCTGCTGATTGCCGACCTGCGCATTCCCGGCATCGACGGTTTCGAGATGATCCGCCGCCTGCGCGAGAACCCGCTGTCGAGCGACGTCGCCATCGTCGTGGTGTCCGCACTCAACGCCAAGGAGATCGCCGCCGAAGGTGGCCTCCCGCAGGACGTCACGGTGTATCGGAAACCCATCCCCTTCCACGAACTGCATGGCTACATGCAGGCCCTGATCGCCCAGCGCCGGCGTAGCCGCAACAGCCCCTGAAGCGCACGATGCGACCGTGAGGGAGCCTCCCATGGCCACGCCGACCTGGTTTCGCGACATGAACCTGCGCGCGAAGCTGATCGCCATCTTCGTCGCGATCAAGGTCATTCCCCTGGTGCTGCTCGCGCTGTTCGCCTGGAACGCCGCCAACGAACTCGGCCACATCGTCACCACGCGCGCCGTCAGCATGTCCGACGTCATGCGCGAAACCCAGCAGCGCACCGGCCGCACTGCAATCGACGACGCCATCGACGCGCTCGACGACCGCTCGCGCGAAGCCATCGAAGCCCTCACCACCGGCACGGCGCGCGCCGTGGCCGACTTCCTCTACGAGCGCGACCAGGACCTGCTGCGTGCGGCACGACTCGAGCCCACGGTCGACGGCTACCGCGATTTCCTCGAATCGCACCTGCGCAGGCTCGAAGAGCATGGCCCTTACGAACCCAGCGCCGACGGCATGCGCTGGGTCGAGAGCGCACCGCAGCCGCGCAACACGGCACGCGTGCGCGAACCGCTGCCCGACAACGCCGCCAACTTCCACTACCGCGCACCGGACTCGGACAGCCGCTACCCGCTACGGCCGCTCTTCCTCGAAGCGAGCTTCGTCGACACCAACGGCCAGGAGCGCATCAAGGTCCTCAGCGACACCGGCGCCACGCTGCTCGATCCAGCCCTGCGCGACATCAGCCGGCGCGAGAACACCTTCGTGCGCGCAGAGGACTACTGGCCTGCCCTGCAAGCGCTCAAGCCCGGCGAGATCTACGTCTCGCGCGTGATCGGCGCCCAGGTCGCAACACACTGGATCGGCGAATACACGCCCGCGGAGGCACTCAAGCGCGGCCTGCCCTTCTCACCGGCCGAATCGGGCTATGCAGGTCTCGAGAACCCGGTCGGCAAGCGCTTCCAGGGCCTGGTGCGCTGGGCCACGCCCGTCGTGCGTGACGGCCGCGTCATCGGCTACGTCACGCTGGCGCTGGACCATGCCCACATCATGGCCTTCACCGACACACCGCGCCCCACGCCCGAGCGCCACGCGCCGATCGCGGACCCCGGCTCGGGCAACTACGCCTTCATGTGGGACCTCGAAGGGCGCAACATCTCGCACGCACGCGACTATTTCATTCATGGCTACGATCCCGCGACCGGCAACCCCGCCACGCCCTGGATCGACACCGAGCTATACGACGAATGGCAGTCCAGCGGCATGCCCTGGCCTGCGTTCTCGGCCACCGTGCCCAGCCACCGGGATCAGCGCCTGACCCGCAAGCCCCACCCGCAATCGACCGCCTCGGGCCTCGTCGGCCTCGACTGCCGCTACCTGAACTTCTCGCCTCAGTGCCAAGGCTGGCACGACATGACCGAGCACGGCGGCTCGGGCTCCTTCGCCATCCACTTCAGCGGCATCAAGAAGCTCACCACGGTCGCCGCCATCCCCTACTACACCGGGCAGTATGCCCTGAGCCCGCGCGGCTTCGGCTACGTGACGATCGGCGCGAACGTCGACGACTTCCACCGCGCCGCCACCGAATCCGAGCGCCGGATCGGCGAGATCATCGCAACGGCCGACCTGCAGAACGTGCGCGAACGCGAAGGGCTGGTGAACAGCATCCGCCAGAGCCTGCGCCAGACCGCCACCGGCCTTACCGTGTCCACCCTGCTCATGGTGCTGGCCGTGGTGATGATCGCGGTGTGGATGGCAAACCTGCTCTCGCGCCGCATCACCGACATCATCGGTGGCATCCACCGCTTCCAGCAAGGCGACCTCGACCATCGCCTCAAGGCCGAGGGCAAGGACGAGATGGCTGAACTCGGCCGCTCCTTCAACAGCCTGGCTGACGCCATGCAGGCCTCGATCCGGCGTATCGAGGAGGCCCGGATCACCGCCGAGCAAGCGAACCGGATGAAGAGCGAGTTCCTCGCCAACATGTCGCACGAACTGCGCACACCACTCAACGGCATCATCGGCTTCTCGGAACTGCTCAGCCTCGAGGTCGAGGACGAGGCGCACCGCAGCTACGCCAAGACCATTCACCACAGCAGCGAACACCTGCTCGCCGTGCTCAACGACGTCCTCGATCTCGCCAAGGTGGAGGCGAACCGCCTCACCCTGTCGCCCCGCACCTTCGAACTCGGCGCCCTCGTCACCTCGGTCGGCGCGCTGCACCGCGTAAACGCAGAAGCAAAGGGCGTCGCCCTGCTCACCGAGGTGCCCGTGCATCCCTGCTACATCGATGCCGATCCAGTGCGTGTCCGCCAGCTCATCGAAAACCTGCTGTCCAACGCGGTAAAGTTCACCCAGTCCGGGCAGATCGAGCTCTGCCTCACCCAGCAGCCCGGCGAGGTTACCGTCACCGTTGCCGATACCGGCTGCGGCATGACCAACGAAGAACTCGAACGCATCTTCGAGCCCTTCTACCAGGGGCAGACCTTCCTCAACCGCAACCACGGCGGCACAGGCCTCGGGCTCACGCTGGTAAAGCGGCTGCTCGACCTCATGGGCGGGCGGATCAGCTTCGACTCCAGCCCCGGCGCAGGCTCCACCTTCTCGATCCACATTCCGCGCGCCCAGCCACAAATGGAAAAGGGCGAACAGCCATGAGCACAACACTCGCCTTCATCGTCGATGACAGCCCGGTCAACGTCACCATCGCCAGTGTGCTCCTCAAGCGGCTGGGATGGAAAACCGAAGAATTCTCCAGCGCGATCGACATGCTTGCCCGACTCGAATCGGCGCAGCCGGGCATCATCCTGCTCGACATCTCGATGCCCGACATGGGCGGCGAAGACGCCTGCAGGATCATCCGCCAGCGTGCCGAGTTCAAGGACACGCGCATCGTCGCCTACACCGCGCACGCCCTCGAGGGGGATCACCAGCGCTATCTGGAGGGCGGCTTCAACGACATCCTGATCAAGCCAGTCAGCCTCGCCGCCATCGAGGCCCGCATCGGCCCGCCCACGACCCGCACCGACAGCTGAGCAATGGCATACGACAAACCCGCGCACTTCGACCCCGAACCGCTGCTGGACGACCTGCGCGGCAACGCCGGCGTGCTCGCCAGCATCCTCGCGGTCTATGGCCCATGGCACGCGGACACCGTCAGCCGCCTGCGGGCAAGCGCAGCCGGCACGGACAGCGATGCCACCCGGCGCCTGGCCCACACCATCTGTGGCGCACTGTCCCAATTCCATGCCCGCCAGGCCGTCGCCCTCGGTCGAGCGCTGGAATCGCACTGCCGCGACAACCCGGCCGGCGCCGCACGCACCGCCGAATTGATCGACGCGCTCATCATCGAACTGGAAGCCCTCAAGAGCGAAATCGAGGCCTATGTCGAGCACCACAAGACCTGAGCTGTAGCGGCGCGACAACACGCGCCAGCACAAGCCCCCGCCAAAACCCCTTTCCCTGAGCCAAGCTTGCAGCTATAATGGCCGACTTCCTGGACAGGTGGATGAGTGGTTTAAGTCGCACGCCTGGAAAGCGTGTTTGGGATAATATCCCAACGCGGGTTCGAATCCCGCCCTGTCCGCCAGAACACAGAAAAAGCCCTGCAAATCATAGACTTGCAGGGATTTTTTGCATTCCAAAGCGGCCTCTCCCAAGCACGGCTACAGGCCCACGCGACGGGGTCGGGACAATCTCATTGCCCCCAGACTGCCCCCTCAAAGCCCCACCGCCTCATCAATAGGCAGCGTTCGCATTCCCTTGGCTGGCACCGGATCGCGACACTTATCCACAAGCCTGCCCACACCTCTATCCCCGACTGCTGGGGACAACACACAGGCGGCGCAGCCCACCTAGTCACTCGCGCCCTTACCGCGCCTGCGCAGCGGCTCCAGCAGGCCGACCAGATTGTTATGGTCGAGCTCATGCATCAAGGCCAGCAACTGCCCAAGCTCCCCTGACGGAAAGCCCTGCCTTGCGAACCACGCCAGATAGGCCCCGGGCAGGTCAGCGATGATCCGGCCCTTGTACTTGCCAAAGGGCATCTCACGGGTAAGTAGCAGTTCAAGCAACTCAGGTTTCATCGAGCCTTTACCGTTCGATAGCAACACGTCCTCGACGCATCTGCCGCCAGACTGTAGCTGGAGCGTGCAGTAGATTCCACAAGGGGTGGGCGACGGGTTGTCGGCCTGAGCGGTCATTGGGGGTGCCGCATTACCAACGACTGCAATGCATCGGTCAGCTGCCGCAGGGCTGGAAGTTGGCTCAGCGTCCGCGATTGACCCTGCGGTCAAGTGCTCTGGCGGAGCACTAGCAAGAGTCCACGGATACTCCTCAAGCATTCGTGAGGGGGCAAACCCGACCGTCAGCGAAATTACGCAGGAGTTCGAACGGTCGCAGCGCCGGCGTGGAGAATCTTGCGAGCTGACCACCTTGAACTATTGAGGCGCAGGCGGTTACATTTACTTCCGTTGACCTGTCTGAGGACAGATGGGTAATGATAAGTGGAGGCTGTCTGACGACTATCACTGCCACCGATCTCGCGTCTGCTCTGACAGGAGATCCTGACGCGCTGGAGGTCCACCTTACACTCGTAGAGCGAGATCTGCTCATTGAAGGGCAGTCGGTGAAGATTCACTGCCACTGTCTTACGGTTGACGGAAATGGTCGCGTTCAACCACGTCGGCTAGCGGAATTCATACGGAACGCCGCGGTTGACTATGCGATTCCCCGCTCGAAGCTCGCCGAAGCGAAGGCACGCGACAATATGTTCAACAGTACCGAGGCAGTAGCGGAACTCGTTGAACGAGCCAAGCGCTCGTTTACCGATCTTGCCAAATCCGGTGAGGGTGGAGAGATGCTGTTGTTCCTACTGGCGGAGCGTTTCCTCAAACTGCCACAGATCCTTTGCAAGATGGATCTCAAGACCGATACGCGCATGCACTATCACGGCGCGGATGGGGTGTATGCGGGTGTGACACCGGAAGGCATCCTTAAGCTCTATTGGGGTGAATCAAAAATCTACGGAGATGCTAGTTCTGCGATTCGCGCCTGCCTTAATTCCCTTGCCCCCTTCCTGATCGAAGCCGAACACGAGGAGGCAGAGCGGGAACGCGACTTGGTGCTCTTGAGTGACAAGGCCGATCTGAGCGACCCAGCACTAACCAACGCCCTCAAGAAGTATTTTGACAAGTCGTCCGTAATGTCTACGCGAGTCCAATACTGCGGAGTCGGCCTTGTAGGCTTTGACGCTGCGTTTTACCCCAAAGGCAATGCGAAGGCGATTGCTGACGAGATCGTCGAGGCGTCCCGCACAGAACTCTCTGGGTGGAGCAATAGCATCGGCGAGCGGCTCAAACTGGAGAAGCTGGATCAGATGGAAATCGAGTTGCTTTGTATCCCGCTGCCGTCAGCCGAAGGCTTCCGGGCCGCATTTCTCAAAGCGATGGGGATCAAGGAATAATGAGCCTTGCGGAACTCCAATCGTGGCTTCTCCAGGAGGGCATTCGGGACGACCTCGCTGCGATTACCCGACTCACAGTGCGAATGGAACTCGATAACTTGGCGGATGAACCCTCCGTCCAGTCCTCAGTGGCGATTGATTGGCCAAGATTGCTACTCGCCGGTAGCATTCTGGCACGATCCGAACAACGGACCGATCAAGAGGCTGCGCTCCGAATCGCAACTGCTGCCATTTCCCTGACGGACGATCAAGCGCTCAAAGATGCTGGTGCCGTCCTTTTTGGGAAGCTATCGAATTTCCGGGCCATCGCATTGGCCACCGATCGCGACCTGCTGGCAGCTGACCTCGACGAGCGACTGGGTGTCGCGTTGCGCCTTGAGGGTCAGCGTCGCGAGATGGATCGTTCCATCCTGGTGCAATCGAGCGGCGTGTGGCTGCAAGTAAATGATTTCCAGCAACGCTTCTGGACGAATGCGGCCGGGGAACGCTGGCTCTCGGCATCCGCGCCTACGGCGTCTGGTAAGACGTTTCTTGTACTTCAGTGGCTGATCGACCAAGTGCTTGCGGGTAAGACTCGGGTGGCAGTCTATCTTGCCCCTACCCGTGCGCTGGTTTCGGAGATCGAGAGCAACCTCAAGGGCCTTCTCGGTAAGACCGAGTTGGTCGAGGTGTCATCCCTCCCTCTCCCGGACAAGTACCAAGCTGCTCTCGCTGGCGGCGCGCGAGTGATTCTCGTCTTCACGCAGGAGCGGCTACATCTTCTCGCCAACGTGCTCGGCGACGCGCTGTCGATCGACCTGCTCATCGTGGACGAGGCACACAAGATCGGTGACAACCAGCGCGGCGTGATCTTGCAGGATGCAATAGAGCGAGTCACTCGCACTAACCCGATGCTTAAGGCTGTGTTTATCAGCCCCGCTACCCAAAATCCGGAAGAGCTACTGACGGACGCACCCGACGGTGTGCAGACCATCGCCGTCGATAGCGACGCCTCCACCGTCCTTCAGAATCTAATCGTCGCGACTCAGGTACCACGAAAATCAAGACTCTGGGACCTTACGCTTCGACAGCATGGTTCGACGCTTCCCGTAGGGATTCTTCAGCTCGCGAGCACGCCGGCCGGACTCAGGAAGCGTCTCGCATTCATCGCCGCGGCTGTCGGCGAGAGAGGCGGAACGCTTGTTTACACGAACGGCGCTGGAGAGTCGGAGGAGGTCGCCGATCTGATCAGCCAGCTCTTGCCAAAGTTTGAGTCCATCGATCCCGAACTCTCACAGCTCGCCGAGCTTGCTCGGAAGGGCGTCCACCAGGATTTCCGACTTGCACCCATAGTCGAGCGCGGAGTGGCGTTCCACTACGGCAATATGCCATCGCTGATCCGGCTCGAGATTGAGCGGCTCTTCCGGTCGGGCAAGATTCGCTTCCTGGTATGCACTTCAACTCTGGTTGAGGGGGTAAACCTGTCATGCCGTACGATCGTGGTGCGCGGGCCACGTAAAGGAATCGGCCACCCCATGGAACCCCATGACTTCTGGAACTTGGCAGGCCGGGCAGGTCGATGGGGTGACGAGTTCCAAGGGAATATCATATGCATAGACCCCGAGGATACGAGGGCTTGGCCCACCGGTGTTCCAAGCCGTGCACGCTATCCTATTAAGCGCGAAAGCGACGCTGTTCTCGAGCTTGGTGACGGGATGGCGGACTATCTCTCCAAGCGGGGCCTATCAGACCTGTCCAGCCTTGAGAATACGGAGAAATTCGAGCAGGTTGGCGCATATCTGCTAGCCACCTTTATGCGGCTCGGCTCCATATCAGCAGCTGGCCTCGCGAAGCGCCATGACGCGTCATCGATTGCTAAGCTTGACCAGGCCCTCGGCGCGCTGGTAGAGCAGATCGAAATTGACGTCGATTTGGCCGCTCGACATCCAGGGGTTAGCGCGATCGGCCTTCAGCGTCTTCTTGAAGCATTCCGTACTTACGCTGGAGATGTTGAAAACCTGCTGCCGGCCGAAGTGGCGAGCAACGACAGCTACGACCGTTTTATTACCATCATGGGGAGAATCAACAAGCACTTGATTCTCGCTTTCGCCCCCGACAGTCGCATCAGGCTATATGCGTTGATCGTCGTCAAATGGCTAAAGGGCTATTCGCTGGCCAAGATCATCCGCGATAGCATCGAATGGCACAAGGACGCCGACAGGCCCTTCAGCCTTCCAGAACTGATCCGAGACACGATGGAGTTGGTGGAGCAGGTCGCCCGGTTCAAGGCCCCAAAGTACCTTTCCGCATATATGGATGTGCTGAACCTGCATCTTCGCGAGATAGGCCGTGAGGATTTGATCGACCACGGGTTGGATATCGGCACGCAACTAGAATTCGGCGTTTCGTCCACGACCCTTCTCTCGCTCATGGAACTGGGCCTCTCCCGCATGAGTGCTGTCGCTTTGTACGAGAAGATTGCCCGGGACGATCTCAGCAAAGAGGGATGCGCAGCGTGGATCGCCGAGCGTGTAGGTCAGTTCCAAGCAATGGATATTCCCGCAATCATCGTCCGTGAGGTACGCGAATGTCTCACGCTGCCTAACGACGTAGCCACGTAATATCACTACGGAAATGGAGGTTATACATGCCAGCCAAGCCCATTAGCCTAGGCCCCATGAACTTTGCTAAGAGGGGGGACGCCGTTGCATATTTGAAGGACATGCTCAATCGCTACGACGTAGGCGACAGAGTGAGCGCCGCCGATACAGTGATTTTGCAAGCGGCCTTGGAGCATCACCCGAATGCCAAAGAAAAAATTGGGTGCGGCATCACCCACTTTAGCGTTCGATCCGCTGACTTTGGTAGTCGGTGTTTCTGGGTGAATCGTCCGGATGGAACTACCGAGAAGTTTTCCATTACCAGTTCTATTTACGTCGCTAAGTGAGAATCGCGTTGCCCGTCCTCTCGGATAGTTAGTTTGACCTGCGGTTCCGCGCCTACAGGTACTGACAAGACTGATCAGGGGGACTAATTATTATCGATCAGCGCACCGACAAAGCTCTATCAAAGCACTTGAACTAGTCGGCGCTGAGCGCGCTCGCGAACGACAAGCAGGGGACGTATGGGTGAGGCAAAACGCAGGGGCACGAAAGCACAACGGATAGTCGCTCTATTAGATGAGAGCGGCGTAGTCCAGATGACGGCCGAGCGATACAACGCGTACATCGCGTGGACACGCTCGCCGATTGCTGATGCCGTGGGCATTGCACTAGAGTTCTTCTCCGACAAAGCTGAGACGCTGATCGGTGTACTGATAAAGGATCGATTCGATCGGGACTTTGGCTTTGTGATGCTTGGTCGAGACCTCAAGGGTCGATTCCGTTGCATCGACGTGAGTTGCAGCATGACCAGAACGAACGCGCGTCACGCGCTGTTCGCAGCGTTCAGGAGGCACATCGCGAGCGGGGAAACGGTCTTCTCTCAAGGCGACGAGACGACCGACAAAGCAGGTGTCGATCTGTTCAATACGAAGCTACCAGTCAACAAACAGCACCCCGCCTTCCACATGCTGTGCGAGCGCCCTCATTGGGTGCCGGCGCGGGCGATCATGTCTGAAATGATGCGCCACTACGTTGACGTTGACGGCAACTTCGTAGAGCAGTTTCAGACCACCGCATTCGACTCTCGGATTTGGGAATTGTATCTCTATGCGGCGCTGCTGGAACTTGGCCTCTTCGTGAAAAAGGAGCACGAGGCGCCTGACTTCGAGGTTAACGATGGGCGAAGCAAGGTGTTCGTCGAAGCTGTCATCGTCGGTCCATCCCCGAATGACCCCCCGCTCGATCCGCCAAGCAACGGCATGCCCATGAGGCGCATGCCAGAAGAGATCAAGGAACTACTGAAGACCCGTGCGCCCATTCGGTTCGGCAGCGCGCTGTACTCCAAGCTCAACCGGAAGACCAAGTATTGGGATCTGGAGCACGTTAAGGGGTTTCCGCTGGTTTTTGCTGTCGCTGACTTCCACGAGGACCAGTCCATGACTTGGACTTCGCCAGCGCTTCTTGAGTACCTCTACGGTGTCACTCACGAGTTTATCTTCGACGATGCAGGCCAGTTGATAATCACGCCACGGAAGATCGAAACGCATGAGTACCAGGGCAAGGTAATTCCATCGGGCTACTTCCTGCAGCCGGGAGCGGAGAACGTGAGCGCAGTGTTGTTCTCGTCGTCCGGGACGATCTCGAAGTTCAATCGCATGGGACACCTTGCAGGCTTTGGCCTCCCTAATCAGCGAATTTTTCGGTCCGGCGTAAAGCATCGTCACGATCCAAACGCCGCGATGCCCGTCCCCTTCTTTCACGAAGTAAAGCAGGGCGTCGTGACCGAGACCTGGGCCGAAGGTCTCTCCATGTTCCACAACCCCAATGCGAAGCATCCGGTTGATCCCGATATGTTTCCCGGTATCGCTCACCATTGGTTCCTGGATGGGCAAATAAAAAGCTGGCTGCCAGAATTTTACGTATACAACTCATTCACTTGGAACATGGCAATCGACGACAACGATGACCCAGGTGACGAATTAGCGCTTCGCGATGTTGCCGCCGAAGTTAACAATGAGAAGTGAGTGATGAACGCAGCGCGTACCGATGGGGGAGCCGCATGCCGTTGGGTAAACTTCATCTCGAACGTTGAACGGCTACTTTCCGCTCGCGAGTTCAGTGAGCTGAAGGTCAGCTGAAGGTCGGTACCACCCATTCGATGAACCGGAGACCTAAAGTTCGACGGTCTTGAGCGCCGTGCGGCGGCTTTCCACAATACTGCGGCCGCTCATTTAGCGAGGGCTGGCCGGTGGCATTGGCCGACAACCCGATCTTCGTATCCCACCACACGCCGCCCCCACCGAACTCAAAAAATCACTCCAACGCTCGAACTGTCCTCACAGCATCGAGCTTTCGCAGCATTCGAGTCGACAAGCACGCAAACCTACCCTGCCTCCGCCCCCTCCCCCGCGATGAGGCCAAACGACTCGCGCGCCCCTTCCTCAGCAAGGTCCAGCATCTCGCCAGTCAGATCGAAAACGGCTCTCGCCGCCTCGCAGAGCGCCGCCCCTGGCTCGACTGCGCCATGCAGATCAAAGCCGACAGCTCCTTACAGCGCCTTGCTCTGCCGATCGAACTCTGGATCCAGCTGCGCGAAGGCCTTATCGTAGCCGCGCAGTTACCCCAGTTCGCGGGCTATCTCGTCTTCCACCGCTTGCTGGCAGCCAATCGTCGCCACCGGAACCTCAGGCGGCCGATGGTCGAGAACACACCCCGGCAACAGGCGCGCGCCCGTGTTGCCGCCCCCCCACCACCCGGAGTATCGAACCATGCGCTTCACCCCGGACACCACACCCCTCGAAGTCGAGACCGGCCCCAACCCGCAGTGGTCGGTGATCTGGCTGCACGGCCTGGGCGCCGATGACAGCGACTTCGAACCCGTCGTGCCCGAGCTCGGCCTTGCCGACGCACCGGCCCTGCGCTTCATCTTTCCGCACGCGCCCTTGCGCCCGGTGACCTGCAATGGCGGCTACGTGATGCGCGCCTGGTACGACATCATCTCGCTCGCGCCGGCCAGCCGGCAGATCGACGAAGGCGGCCTGCTCGAATCGCGCGCCTACGTCCGCCAGCTCATCGAACACGAGAACGGGCGCGGCATCACGAGCGACCGCATCATCCTCGCAGGCTTCTCGCAGGGCGGCGCGGTCGCCTATCTGAGCGCGCTCACCCACCCGGTGCCACTGGCGGGCATCGTCGCGCTATCGACCTACATCCCGAGCGCCCGCCTGCTCGTCGATGAGCTGACCGAGGCAAACCGGCAGATCCCCGTCTTCGCCGCGCACGGGACGCAGGATGAGGTCGTCGCGCTCGAACTGGGTACCCAGGCCCTCGGTCTGCTGCAGACGCTTGGCCTCGAGCCCGAGTGGCACACCTACGACATGCCCCACTCGGTGTGCCTGCAAGAAGTGGCCGATATCGGCGCCTGGATCAAGGCCCTGGTAGGCGGCGCGCGCTAGACGGCAGCCGCCGCTGCCGTCAGCGCATCGCTGCGACCGCCCACTCGACCACGGCCAGCGCCAGGGCGTCGGACGCCTGGCCGAAGGCCTGCACCACAGCCGGCACCGCGGTGTCGGTCGCGGCCTGGCGGAACTCGAAGCGCTGGCTGGCGACGATGCGCTGGGTGTCCGGGCGATACAGGCGCACATCGAGGCGCACGACCACCTCGGGCCTGCCGTCGCGGTATTCGCTCTGGAAGGCGCGCAGATCGCTGTCGATCTCGAAGTCGGCGTGCAGGCGGCGCTCGTCTGTGCTCAGTGCGGCGATGCGCCCGTCGGCGCGGAAGGCGTCGAGCAGGCGGTTGCGCACCAGGATGGGCGCGGGGTCGCTCCACCCCGCGCCCTTGTAAATGCTGACGCGGTTGTCCTCGGGCAGGACGACGATGCGCTGGCCGGCCAGATGCACACCCGCTGCAGGGCGCGCAATGCGCAGCGACACCGGCATGGAGGCGGCATCGGCGCGCGCACCCGTGCCTTGTGCAGACGCCTGCTCCGCAGGCAGCAAGTAGACGTCGAGCGGCTCGGCCTTGGGCAGGATGGTGCAGGCCGAGAGCAGCGCCAGGGCGGCGGCCGAAGCCGTTGCCCCACGCAGGCGCACGAACGCCCGCCGGGCGCGGTCGGTGTGCTTCATGGTGAGCTTCATGGCGTGAATTCCTTGGTCGGTTCGAGCCCGAGCAGATAGTCGGCAGGGCGGTCCTCGAGCTGGCGGGTAATCGCACGCAGCGAAGCGAGCGTGGTGCGCAGTTCGCCGATCGCCGGGCCAAGCTCGGCCAGCGCACGCACGCCGCCGTCGAGTGCATCACGGTTATCGGCGACGAGGCTGTCGAGCGTACCCATGGCGCGTTCGAAGGCGATCATCGAGCGCTCGGCGCTCTCCAGGGTGCGCGCGCCCTGCACGTCGATCAGGCGGTTGGCGGCGCCCATCGCCCGCGTCGCCTCGGCCAGCGCGGCATTGGCCTGCTGGCTGGCGAGGGTGAGCTGGCGCAGCGCCTCGCCCACATCGCCGCGCTGCTCGGCCAGGCTGGCGGTCGTGGTCTCCATGTGCTGCAGCATGCGGCCGATGAGCGCGACGTTGTCAGCGGACAACAGTGCGCGCGCCTGCATGAGCAGCTCGTTGATGTTGAAGACGGCGTCCTCGCCATCGGCGAGCAGGCGGCTCATCGGCGAGGGCGTCGCGATGATCTGCGGCACGACGTCGTCGCTGCCCTGCAGCTTGGTGCTCGTCGGCTCGTCGCCGCTGGTGAGGCGGATGATCGAGATGCCGGTGATGCCCGCCGGCACCAGGCGCGCACGGGTGTCGCTGCGCACCGGCGCCTCGCTGTCGACACGCACGCGGGCGATGACGCGGTGGGCATCCTGCGGGTCCAGGCGCAACCCGGTGACATCACCGATGCGGATGCCGTTGAACTCGACCGTGCTGCCGCGCGACAGGCCGGTGACGGCCTCCTGGAAGACGATGTCGTAGACCTCGAACTGGCGGTCGCTGTCGGCCTTGGCCAGCCATAGCGCAAAGATGAGCGCGGCGCCGATGATGGTCACCGTGAACAGGCCGATCAGGACGTGATGGGCGCGTGTTTCCATGTCAGGCATTCTCCGTTCGGACAGCGGCGGCACTCACCGCCTGCGCTGCGGCACGGCCGCGCGGGCCGTGGAAGTATTCGCGGATCCAGGCGTCGTCGAAGGCGGCAACGTCGTCGAGGCCGGCATTGACCAGCACCTTCTTCTGCGCCAGCACGGCCACGCGGTCGGTGATGGTGTAGATGGTGTCCAGGTCGTGAGTGACGATGAACACCGTGAGCCCGAGCGCATCGCGCAGGGTGAGGATGAGCTGGTCGAAGGCCGCTGCACCGATCGGGTCCAGCCCGGCGGTGGGCTCATCCAGAAACAGAATGTCCGGGTCGAGCGCAAGCGCCCGCGCCAGGGCGGCGCGCTTGACCATGCCGCCCGACAGGTCCGACGGGTACTTGTCGCCCGCCAGCGCCGGCAGGCCGGCAAGGGCGATCTTGAGCGCCGCCAGCTGCGCCGCCTCGCGCGCCCCCAGGCCGGCATGCTCGATCAGCGGCAGTGCCACGTTCTCGGCCACCGTCAGCGAGGAAAACAGCGCCCCCTTCTGGAACAGCACGCCGAAACGGCGCTCCACCGCCATGCGCCGTGCCGGCGGCAGCGCCAGCAGATCCTCGCCGAACACCCGCACCTTGCCCGCACGCGGTCGGTTCAAGCCCACGATCGTGCGCAACAGCACCGACTTGCCGGTGCCCGAGCCGCCCACGATGCTCAGGATCTCGCCGCGGCGCACGTCGAGGTCGAGTGCATCGTGCACCACCTGGCTGCCGAACTGGTTGCGCACATCGCGCACCTCGATGATGTTGTCGGCCACGTTCGCCTGCGCCTTCATCACCAGCCCATCTCCATGCAGAACAGCGCGGCGATCGCATCGACCACGATGACGACGAAGATCGACTGCACCACCGCCGAGGTGGTGTGCTCGCCCACCGACTGCGCGCTGCCCTGCACGCGCAGCCCCTCCAGGCAGCCGATGACGGCGATCAGGAAGGCGAAGATCGGCGCCTTCGACATGCCGACCAGGAAGTGGATGAGGCCGACATTGCTTTCGAGCCGGGACAGGAACATCACCGGCGAGATGTCGAGCGTGAGCGCCGACACCAGCATGCCGCCGACGATGCCCGACACCATGGCGACGAAGGTCAGCATCGGCAGCGCCAGCATCAGCGCGAACACGCGCGGCAGCACCAGCAGCTCGACCGGATCGAGACCGAGCACACGAATCGCGTCCACTTCTTCGTTGGCCCGCATCGAGCCGATCTGCGCGGTGAAGGCGCTCGCCGTGCGGCCGGCGACGATGATGGCGGTAAGCAGCACGCCAAACTCACGCAGAAAGGAGTAGGCAATCAGGTCGACGGTGAAGATGCTGGCGCCGAAGTCGGCGAGCACGGTCGCGCCGAGAAAGGCCACCACCGCGCCCACCAGGAAGGTGAGCAGCGCGATGATCGGCACGGCGTCCAGCGCCGTCTTCTCCAGGTTCGCCACCAGCGCGGTGACCCGCCAGCGCCGCGGCTGCAGCATCACACGTGCAGCGGTCTCGAGGATGAGGCCAATGAAGCCGACCAGCCCGACAACATGGTGCCAGAACACGCCCATCGTGCGCCCGACATGCTCGAGCACGTCGCCCAGCGCGCTGCCGCGCCTGCGTGCGCCGCCGCCGTCCTGGCCGGAAAGCGCCGCCGCGACGGCCCTGAGCAGCGCACGGCGCTCTGCGGGCACATCCGCGGCCTCGGCCATCAAGACCTCCACGCGCTGGCTGCCGAGCAGCCCGCAGATGAGCTGCGCGCCAGCCGTGTCGAGCGCAAGCAGCGCGGACAGATCCACACGCGCAGCCTCGCCCGCGCGCCCGCGCAGGCGGTCCACCACCTGGTTCAGGCGCTTGTAGTGGGCCAGCGTCCAGTCCCCGCCCAAGCGCAGTACGCCACCGCCCTCATCCGCCACCAGTTCGGCATTGCCCGGGCGCGCCATGGAGCTCGGCGCGGGCGGGGTCGAATCGGCAGACAGGGACATCGGCATCGCACTCCAGTCGGGTGAGCTTCTTCAGTTCAGAGCACATTCAAGCAAAACCGTGCCAGCCGCAAGGCAACGGGGTGAGGCGCAGCAGTGTTGGCGGATGCGCGGGGGGCGATCGCCTTCGAAGGCTCGCGGCTGGCGCCGCTCCTACGGCAAGACCGCGCACGCTGCAGCCCCAGTGGGAGCGGCGCCAGCCGCGAGCCTTTTCGCTTGCCGACAAGCCCGGCAATTCGTCCGCAACACGGCCATGGCATAATGACCCGAACGCTTGCAGGCCCTATGCACACTGCCTTTGCGCGGCTTCTCGCAAATCGCGACCTGACAGGGCGTTGCCGCCAGGCGAATACGTCGGGCGATTCTACTACAGGCTAGCGGGCAGCCCGCCGGGCTGCGGCACGATCCGACGAACACCGCCCGGGCACACGCAAGCGCATCGTCTTCAAGCCGAAACAGGACCGCCACCATGTCCCCCCAGACCCGTACCACGATCATCCGCGGCGGCGTCGCTGCCCTCCTCCTTGCCACGGCCGTCACGGCCTGGCTGCTGTCGAGACCGCCGGCCGAGCAGGACGGCTTCGTGCGTGGCAACGGCCGTGTCGAAGCCACTCAGGTCGATGTCGCAACGCGCGCGGCGGGCAGGGTCGACGACATCCTGGTCAACGAAGGCGACTTTGTCCGCGCCGGCGACATCATCGCCCGCATGGACGTGAAGTCGCTCGAGGCCGAGCATGCCCAGGCCCTCGCAGAGGTCGCCAACGCCCGCAGCGCGCGTCAGACTGCGATCGCCATGGTCGCGCAGCGCGAGGCCGACGTTGCGATGGCCGAGGCCGTCCTGGTCCAGCGCCGCTCCGAGCTCGATCTTGCCCGCCGTACCAGCGCACGCTCGCAAGCGCTGCTGGCCGAGCGCGCCACCTCCGAGCAGATTGCCGACGATCAGGCCGCGCGCGTACGCAACGCCGAGGCCAACGTTCGCGCCGCGCAGGCACAGATCGCCGCCGCCAGCGCCGCGACCGACGCCGCGCGTGCCCACGTCGCCCAGGCCGAGGCCGGCATCGCCGCCGCCGAGGCGGTGGTCGCCCGCCTGCGCACCGAGATCGACGACGCCACCCTGCGCGCACCCCGCGACGGCCGCGTGCAGTACCGCGTGGTGCAGCCGGGCGAGGTGGTGGGCGGCGGCGGCAAGGTGGTGAGCCTGATCGACATCACCGACGTGTACATGAGCTTCTTCCTGCCCGAGATGGCGGCCGGGCGGGTGGCGATGGGCACCGAGGTGCGCATCGTCCTCGACGCGGCCCCCCACCTCGTGATCCCGGCCCAGGTGTCCTACGTCGCCAGCGTCGCGCAGTTCACCCCGAAGACGGTGGAGACCCAGAGCGAACGCCAGAAGATGGTGTTCCGCGTCAAGGCGAGAGTCGACCCCGCGCTGCTGCGCCAATACCCTGAACAGGTCAAGACCGGCCTGCCGGGGATGGCGCACGTCCGCCTCGACGACGCCCGCGCCTGGCCCGACGCGCTGCAGGTGAGGCTGCCGTGACCGCGACAGGCAGCGCCGCGCCGGTCGTCCGCCTGCGCGGCGTCGAACATCGTTACGGCGACACCCTCGCTGCCGATGGCGTCGACCTGGACGTCCCGGCCGGTTGCATGGTCGGCTTCATCGGCCCGGACGGCGTGGGCAAATCCACCTGGCTCGGCCTGATCGCCGGCGCCCGCAAGATCCAGGCGGGCCGGGTGGAGGTGCTGGGCGGCGACATGGCACAAGCGCACCACCGCGCAGCCGTCTGCCCGCGCATCGCCTACATGCCGCAGGGCCTGGGCAAGAACCTCTACCCCACCCTGTCGGTGTTCGAGAACATCGACTTCTTCGGTCGCCTGTTCGGGCAGTCGCGTGCCGAGCGCGCAGGCCGCATCAAGGCCCTGCTCGCCGCCACCGGCATGGCCGACTTCGCCGAGCGGCCCGCCAACAAGCTGTCGGGCGGCATGAAGCAGAAGCTCGGCCTGTGCTGCGCGCTCATCCATGATCCCGACCTGCTCATCCTCGACGAGCCGACGACCGGCGTCGATCCCCTCTCGCGCAGACAGTTCTGGGAACTGATCGACCAGATCCGCCAGCAGCGGCCACACATGAGCGTACTGGTGGCTACCGCCTACATGGAAGAGGCCGAGCGCTACGACTGGCTGGTGGCGGTCGACGCGGGGCGCGTGCTGGCGACCGGTACGCCGCACGCGCTGCGCACGCGCACCGCCACCGACAGCCTGGAGGCAGCCTTTCTCGCCCTGCTGCCGGCCGAGCGCCGCAGCGGGCACAGCACGCTGGTGATACCACCGCTGCAGGCCGGCGAGGTGGTCATCGCCGCGCGCGGACTGCAGATGCGCTTTGGCGACTTCGTCGCCGTCGACGACGTCAATCTGGAGGTACGCCGCGGCGAGATCTTCGGCTTCCTGGGTTCGAACGGCTGCGGCAAATCGACCACCATGAAGATGCTCACCGGCCTGTTGCCGCCCACCCGGGGCGAGGCGCGCCTGCTCGGCGAGGTCCTCGACGCACGCAACATCGACACCCGGCGCCGCGTCGGCTACATGTCCCAGGCCTTCTCGCTGTATGGCGAACTGTCGGTACGACGCAACCTGGCCCTGCACGCCCGCCTGTTCGACCTGCCGCCGGCCGAGGGCGAGGCCCGCATCGCAGAACTGGCAGAGCGCTTCGAGCTCGGCCCGGTCATGGACATGCTGCCCGACGCCCTGCCGCTCGGTATCCGCCAGCGCCTGCAGTTGGCCGTCGCCGTGCTCCACCGCCCCGACGTGCTGATCCTCGACGAGCCCACCTCGGGCGTCGACCCGGTGGCGCGCGACCGCTTCTGGGCGCTGATCATCGACCTCTCGCGCAAGGACGGCGTGACGGTCTTCATCACCACCCACTTCATGAACGAGGCCCAGCGCTGCGACCGCATCTCGCTGATGCACGCCGGGCGCATCCTGGCGAGCGACGCCCCCGCCGCGCTGGTGGCGCAACGCGGCGCCGACAACCTCGAAGATGCCTTCGTGGCCTACCTGGCCGAAGCCAGCGGTGTGCAGCTGCGCCCCCCGGCTGCGGCCGGCCATGCACACGACGTACCTGAAGCCGACGTACCCGAGGCCGACGTACCCGAGGCCGACGCCCCTGCAGCGGCGCCAATGCCCCGGGCTGCGCGCTTCAGCCTCGCCCGCCTGCTCAGCTTCAGCGCACGCGAGGCGACCGAACTGCAGCGCGACCCCTTCCGCCTGACTCTGGCCCTGCTCGGCACCGTGCTGCTCATGCTGGTGATGGGCTTCGGCATCAGCATGGACGTGGAGCGGCTCAACTACGCCGTGCTCGACCACGACCGCAGCGTAGCGAGCGAGCGCTACACCCTCAACATAGCCGGCTCGCGCTACTTCAGCGAACAGGCGCCGCTGCAAAGCCACGCCGACATCGACCGCCGCATGCGCGCGGGCGAGCTTGCCATGGCGCTGGAGATCCCGCCCGGCTTCGGCCGCGACCTCGATCGCGGCCAGGCGCCGCAGATCGGATTGTGGCTGGACGGCTCGATGCCGATGCGGGCCGAGGTTGCGCGCGCCTACGTCGTCGGCCTGCACACCCAGACCCTGAGCGAAGCGGTAAGCGCCGCCACCGGTACGCCGCCCACCCCGCTTGCCGACATCGCGGTGCGCTACCGCTACAACCCGGACATGCTGAGCGTGGTTGCCATCGTGCCGGCGGTCATCCCGCTGCTGCTGGTGTTCATCCCCTCCATGCTGACCGCGCTGGGCGTCGTGCGCGAGAAGGAGCTCGGCTCCATCCTCAACGTCTACACCACCCCGGTGACCAAGCTCGAGTTCCTGCTCGGCAAGCAGCTGCCCTATATCGCGCTGTCCATGTTCAACTTCGCGCTGCTGTTCGCGATCGCGGTGACCGTATTCGACGTGCCGTTCAAGGGCAGCCTGGCGACGATCGTGCTCGGCGCGCTGCTCTATGTCACCGCGACGACCGGCCTCGGCCTGCTCATGTCCACCCTCACCGACAGCCAGGTGGCCGCCATGGCCGGAACCTCGATCGGCACCCTGCTGCCGGCGATCCAGTTCTCCGGCATGCTCGACCCCGTGTCCTCGCTCGAAGGCGGCGGCGCCTTCATCGGCGCCATCTACCCCACCAGCCACTTCCTCAACATCAGCCGCGGCACCTTCGCCAAGGCGCTCGAGTTCGGCGACCTGTGGGCGGCTTTCCTGCCCTTGCTGATCGCCGTTCCGGTGCTCACGCTCGCCGCGGTGCTGCTGTTGCGCAAGCAGGCACGCTAGGGGGACCGCCGATGAACGACCACAACACGCATGCCGCTGCGCCCGCCCCCGCCCGCAGGCGCGGGCGCAGCCTGGTCCACAACACCTGGCACCTCGGCATCAAGGAGTTCCACAGCCTGCTCGGCGACTGGACGATGCTGTTCCTCATCGTCTTCATGTTCTCGGTCTCGGTGTACGCCGATGCGCGCGCCAAGCCGGAGAGCCTGCACCGCGCTGCAATCGCCGTTGTCGACGAGGACCGCTCGCAGCTGTCGACACGCATCGTCGCCGCGCTGCAGCCGCCGCAGTTCATCGCGCCGGATCTGATCGAGCTGGGCGAGATGGACAAGGGCATGGACGCCGGCCGCCACACCTTCGTGCTCGACATCCCGCCCAACTTCCAGCGCGACGTCCTCGCAGGACGTGCGCCAGCCCTCCAGCTCAATGTGGACGCCACCCGCCAGAGCCAGGCACAGACCGGCACCGGCTATATCCAGAGCATCGTCAACGATGAGATCCGTGCCTTCGTGCTGCGCTACCGTACGGCCGCTCCGCAGCCGGTCGAGCTCGTGCCGCGCGCGCTGTTCAATCCCAACCTCAGCCAGAGCTGGTTCGCCGCGGTCACCTCGATCATCAACAACATCACCCTGCTCGGCATCCTCCTCACCGGCGCCGCCCTGATCCGCGAGCGCGAACACGGCACCATCGAACACCTGCTGGTGATGCCGGTCACGCCACTCGAGATCATGCTCTCCAAGGTCTGGGCGATGGGCGCGGTGGTGCTGCTCGCGTCCGCGCTGTCGCTGCAGATCGTCGTCAAGGGTGTGCTCGGGGTGGCCGTGCCCGGGTCGGCGCTGCTGTTCGCCTTCGGCACCCTGCTCTATCTATTCGCAGCGACCTCCATCGGCATCTTCATGGGTACGCTGGCACGCAACATGCCCCAGTTCGGGCTGATGGCGATCCTGGTGCTGCTGCCGCTGCAGATCCTGTCGGGCGCGCTCACGCCACGCGAAAGCATGCCCGAGCTCGTCAGCACGCTGATGGCCTTCACCCCCACGACCCACTACGTCAGCCTCGCCCAGGGTGTGCTCTTCCGCGGCGCCGGGCTCGACGTGGTGTGGCCGCAGTTCCTGATGGTCGCGCTCATCGGCGGCTTCTTCTTCACCCTCGCCCACACCCGCCTGCGCCACACCATCGGCAAGATGCAAGGCTGACCCCCCGCCCACGCTGTAGGAGCGGCGCGAGCCGCGAGGGGTCGAAGGCGATGGCGCCGAGATGAGCCGATGAAAAGCTCGCGGCTGGCGCCGCGCCTACGCAAAACCTCGCACCGCCGCCCTCCCGTAGGAGCGGCGCGAGCCGCGAGGGGTCGAAGGCGACGGCGCCGGGATGAGCCGATGAAAAGCTCGCGGCTGGCGCCGCTCCTACGCAAAACCTCGCACCGCCGCCCTCCCGTAGGAGCGGCGCGAGCCGCGAGGGGTCTAAGGCGACAACGCCGGGATGAGCCGACGAAAAACTCGCGGCTGGCGCCGCTCCTACGCAGCCCCCCGCGCCGCCGCCCTCCCGTAGGAGCGGCGCGAGCCGCGAGGGGTCGAAGGCGACAGCGCCGGGATGAGCCGATGAAATGCTCGCGGCTGGCGCCGCTCCTACGCAGCCCCCGCACCGCCACCCTCCCGTAGGAGCGGCGCGAGCCGCGAGGGGTCGAAGGCGACGGCGCCGGGATGAGCCGATGAAAAGCTCGCGGCTGGCGCCGCTCCTACCGAAAACCACCACGCGCGTCACCCGCCGTAGGAGCGGCGCGAGCCGCGAGGGGTTGAAGGCGATGAGCATTGGGTGGACGATGAAAAGCTCGCGGCTGGCGCCGCGCCTACCCGGAACCCCGCGCTGCAGCCCCCGATGTGCGATTCGCTGGTATTTTGTCGGCTTCGCGCCCACCGGCGCCCGCTCGCTGACCGCACCTTCATGCCTCGCCTGCCCCTCGACGCCTCCAACCTGCCCCTGCTGCTGCTCTATGGGCTGATGCTGCCGGTCACGGCCATGGTGCCGGTGCTGCCCGACTTCACCGCTCAACGTTTTCCCGGCCTGGGACAGTTTGCCAGCCACCTGTTCATGTCGATCAACATGATCGGCGCCCTGATCGGCGCGCCGATCGCAGGTCTGCTGTCGGACCGCCTCGGCCGTCGCAAGGCACTCGCGGTGCTGGCGCTGCTGCTCAACGGCGCCACCCTGCTCGGCATCGCCTGGGCCTACGCACGTGCGGAGATCTACGGGCTGCTGCTCGGTCTGCGCTTCGTGGAGGGCTTCGCGCACATGTCGGCGCTGTCGCTGCTGATGGCCTTGGGCGCCGACAGCGCCGGCAAGGCGGGGCTGGGGGCGCGCATGGGCGCGGTCGGGGCCTCGATCAGCCTCGGCGTGGCCAGCGGCGCGCCGCTGGGCGGCTTCGTCGGCGGCATCAACCCACTGTGGGTGCCGATCGGCGGCGGCGTATTGTCGATCCTGCTCGCCGTCGCCGGCTTCATGTACCTGCGCGACGCGGACGCGACGCGGCAGCGCCCGCGCCTGGCCATGGCCGAGATCGTGCATACCCTGCGCAGCCGGCAACAGTTGCTGGTGCCACTGGCGTTCTCGTTTGCCGACCGCCTGACGGTGGGCTTCATCGTGTCTACGCTGTCGCTCTATCTCGGCCTGGTCATCGGTTTCGATGCACGCCAGATCGGCCTGGCGATGGCGGCCTTCCTGGTGCCGTTCTCGCTGCTCACCTACCCGGCCGGACACCTGTCGCGGCATTGGAACCCGCTGGCGATGATGGTGAGCGGCAGCGTGCTGTATGGCATCTTCCTGGCCGTGCTCGGCTTCCTGCCAGGGGAGTCGATCATGGCCGCGATGGCCGTCGGCGGCGTGATCGCGGCGCTGATGTACGCGCCCTCGCTCGTGCTCGCAGCGCAGTATGGCGGCGAGGACTGCCGCGCAAGCGCGCTCGCCGCCTTCAACATGGCGGGCTCTCTCGGCTTCGCCGCCGGCCCGCTGCTGAGCAGCGCCCTGCTGGCCGTGTTCGGGTTGGTCCTGGCTGCGCCCTACCCTGCCGTTTTCGTCTGCATCGGCGCCATCGAAGTCGTGCTCGCCGTGGTCGTGCTGGTCATGGTGCGCCGCGGCCGGCTGGCTGCAGACGGAGGCCAGACAAGCATCGAAGGGCGCACCCAATGAGCAGGGCTGGTGCCCATTACAGGCTGTCGCGGCTGTATCGCCCGCGCGACGGCCGCTTCTGGCTGATGATCGTCCTCAACCTGCTGTCGGCCGTGCTGGCCTGGGTCCTGCGAACCTATCCGCTGGTGCCGCTGGCGATGGCAGTGATCGCCCTGTTCGCGCTCGGCAACGCCCTGCTCGGCATGCGCCTGATGATCGATCTGATGCGCGCGCCCCCGGGCGAATCACCATGCACGGACAAGCTCGACAAGGACGCGCGCAACTGAGGCACGCGGCTCAGATGTCGGGCGTGAGGTAGATCCGCTCGGGCTGTGCGATCGGCTTCGGCGCAGGCCGGGCCGCCGGCCTGGACTCTGGCAGCGGGCGGGCCTCAAGAAGTACCGGCGCCTGCTCGCCGTCGCCGCGGGTGACGCCCCAATTCACGACCTCGAGGCGGCCGTCGTAGTGCTCGACCACCGCGCTGCAGGTGTCGACCCAGTCGCCACAGTTGAGGTAGCGGATCTTGCCGATGCGGCGGTCGGCGGGCCAGTGGATGTGGCCGCACACCACACCGTCCACACCGCGTTGTTGCGCCGCATGGGCGACGGCATCCTCGAAGTCGAAGATGAAGCTCACCGCCTTCTTCACCTTCTGCTTGGCGTAGCCGGCAAGCGACCAGTAGCCCGGCCGGCGCAGCAGGCGCCGCGCCTTCGACAACAGCAGGTTGAGCCGGACCAGCGTGTTGTAGCCGACGTCGCCCAGTACCGCGACCCAGCGATGGTGGCGCGTCACCTGGTCGTACTCGTCGCCATGCACGAGCCAGTAGCGGCGTCCGTCCAGGGTCTCGTGGATCCACTCGGTTTCGACGCGGATGTCGCCGAAGGCGACGCCGGCGTATTCCCGCAGGGCTTCATCGTGGTTGCCCGGGATGAAGAAGACCTTGCAGCCGTGGCGCGCCCGGCGCAGCACCTTCTGCACCACGGTGTTGTGTGCCGGCGCCCATTGCACGCTGCGGTTCATCGCCCAGAAATCGACGATGTCGCCGATCAGGTAGAGATATTCGGACTCATGCTCTTTAAGGAAGGCAAGCAGGCTGTCGGCCTGGCAGGCCCGCGTGCCGAGGTGGACGTCCGATATGAAGATGGTGCGTACGCGCTTCATCAGCCTTGTACCTCCCGTGCTCGCAGATCCGTTGCAGGCACTTTGGCCCGCCAGTGCCCTTCCCACGCCCGCAGCAGCGCCGCGGAAAAGTGGTCGTTGACCGCCTCCCAGTCGATACCGATCGCGGTCTGGCGGGCCTGCACGCCCAGCTCGGCGCGCAGGGTGTCGGCCAGCGCGAGTTGCAGCGCGCGCTCGACGAAGCCCTGCTCGTCGCCGCAGCGCACCACGGCGCCGTTGCCCAGGTCGGCAATGACTTCGGCGGCTGCCGCATAGTCGTAGGCCAGCACGCACAGGCCGCTGGCCATGGCCTCGAGGGTGACGTTGCCGAAGGTCTCGGTCAGGCTGGGGAACAGGAACAGGTCGCCGGAGGCGTAATGGGCGGCGAGATCCTCGCCGTGGCGCATGCCCGCCTGCACCACGTCGGGGTGCTCGCGTGCGATGCCCGCCCGCATCGGGCCGTCGCCGACCAGCACCATGCGGGCGTCCGGCCGCTGCTGGCGGATCGCAGCGAATGCGCGCAAGGCGAGGCCGAGGTTCTTCTCCGCGGCGATCCGGCCGACGCAGACCACCGCCAGTGCATCGGGCCCCACGCCCCACTGCCGGCGCAAGTCCGCGCTGCGGCGCGCGGGTGAGTACAGGCGCGTATCGACCCCGCGCGAGATCACCTCCACGCGCTCATAGCCCTGGTCGCCCAGGTTGCGCGCCAGCGCAGCGGTAGGTACGTAGGTGGCGGCGGTGCGGTTATGGAAGCGGCGCAGGTAGGCGGCCACCGGCTGGCGCAGCCAGCCCACGCCGTAATGCGTGCTGTAGTGGTCGAAGTTGGTGTGGAAGTCCGAGGTCACCGGCAGACGCAGCTTGTTGGCGGCGGTGACGGCGGTCCACCCCAGCGGCCCTTCGGTTGCCACGTGCACCAGGTCGGGGCGCTGGCGCGACCACTCGCGCACCAGGCGCGAGCGCGCCGGCAGGCCGAGCTTAAGGCCGTCGTAGCGCGGCAGGCGCAGGCCGCGCGACAGCACCTCCTGCAGCCCGCCAGTCGACATCGCCGTATCGGCCGGCGTCTGCCGCGGGCGCACCAGCTGCACGCTGTGGCCGCGGGCGATGAGCCCGTCGACCATGCGTTTCAGGGTCATCGCCACGCCGTTCACCTCGGGCGACCAGGTCTCGGTGACGAGGGCCACGCGCAGCCGGGGCGACTGGCAGAGCTCTTCGGTCGTGAAGTCGAGCGTTCTCATGGCACCGCAGCATAGGCGGCGCACAAGTCAGCACGGTTAAGCGTGCATTGCCGGATGATGACGACGGATCAATGCGTGCCTGCACGCGCTGCGGCATCGAGCGCGGCGGCGACAGTGCGGTCGTGACCGTAGATGTCGTTGCGCAGCTGCAGTGTGCCGTCCGCGTTGAGACCTGCCGTGGTGTAGTGCAGCAATACGGTCACATCACGGCCGACGCGCTGGGTCTGCGTGCGACCGCTGTCGAGCGCCTGCTGCAAGGCCTCCGCACTCCAGCGCTGCGGGTTGTCTAGCAGCAGCAATGCGAGCGCTTCAGGCTGCTCGACACGCACGCAGCCGGAACTGAGCGCCCGCTCCGAGCGCCCGAAGAGCGAACGCGCGTTGGTGTCGTGCAGATAGATCGAGTACGGATTCGACAGCGAGAACTTGATGCGGCCGAGCGAGCCATCGGCCCCTGACGCCTGCACGACGCGATAGGGGAATCCGCCGCTACGTGCGCCGGACCAGTCGATTTCGGCCGGGTCCACAGCCTCGCCGTCCCGATCGAAGATGCTCAAGCGATGCTTGTCGAGGTAGTCCGTGCCGCGCGCGACGGCTGGAATCACGTCCTCGCGCAGGATGGTCGGCGGCACCACCCACTTGGGGTTGAAGACCAGATTCACCACCTTGTCGCGCAGCGACGGCGTCCTGCGTGTCGGTTTGCCGACGATCACGCGCGCTGACCAAAGGGTTTCGCCGCCCAGGCGGAGCTCGGCGCGATAACCGGTGATATCGACCAGCAGGCGGTCGCCCTGCAGGTCGGACGCCACCCAGCGCAGGCGCTCGAGGTTGGCGCGAACCTGCTCGACCCGCTGCGCCGGGGTGGTGTTGAGCGCGGCAAGCGTCTGCCGGCCGACGGCCGCATCGTCGTCCATGCCATGACGGCGCTGGAAACCCTTGACGGCCTCGGCCAGCGCCTCGTCGTAGTACGCGGGGTCGGGCGCTGCGCCGAGGTCTGCGCCGGCGGGTTCGAGGTGGACGCGTTCGGGGCCGCCCTCGGCCTGCAGCCGCGCCCGCAGCGCAGCCACCCGTGGGTTGCGCTCGCCGGGTCGCAGGGTCACGCCCGCCGGGACACGCGGCCAGTCGTCGCCGATGCGCGCCTGGTAATGCACGAGCGCCTGCTGCAACGCCCGGTAGAGTGCAGGCTCGGGTGCCTGCAGCGCAATCGCGGCGCCAAGGTCTTCGGCGCGCAACACGGCTGCAAGCTCGGTGGCGCGCTGGTGAGGACCGGGCATCGGGGTGAAGTTCCAGTCGCGGTAGAGCTGCCGCGGGTCCAGCACGCCATAGCGGATCTGGCGCAGCAAGCGGGCCAGCGTGTCGCTGAGCAGCAGTTCGCGTTCGGCCTGCTGTGCGGCCGACAGCACAGCCGGTTCGGCGTCCCCCGCATGGCGCAGCGCCTGCAGGGGGAAGCTGCCCGGCACCAGGCCATGCGCAGCCGCGCCTTCCACCGCCGCAATCAGCGCACGTGTGCGCACGCTGTCGTTCCAGACCGGGCGGTAGGCGCGCCCCAGATAGAACAGTGCAACCGTCTCGTCCGTCGTCGCCGGTCGCAGGCTGAGCAGACGCTCGAGTTCGGCGCCGACCGCCGCGCCGGCATCGGCCGGCTGGGCCACACCGCCCCGCCCCGTATCCGGGGAATCCATTGCCGCGCCCAGCGGCACGCCCCAGGTCAAGCCGAGAAGCAGCGTACAGGTTACAAAACTTTTGCCCAAACGCAGCCCGACATCGTTTAGGATGCCGCCTTCAAGTGCTTGTTTGGACTGGTTATTGTTCATGTCGAAGATTTCCCGCGATCACGCCGCGCCGCGCCGCCGCCTGTTCCTCAAAGGCCTCGCCGCCCTGCCGCTGGGCCTTTCAGTCAATGCCGCACATGCCGCCCGGCACGACCGCCAGCTCGGCTTTCGGCATACCCATACCGACGAGCGGCTCAGCCTGGTCTACCGGAACGCAAACGGTTACATCGAGCCTGCCCTGCAACGCATCAACTGGCTGTTGCGTGACCACCGTTCGGGCGAGTCTACCCGGATGGATCCCAAGCTCTATGACATCCTTCACGCCCTGAGCATAGCCTGCGGCGGCGACACCTTCGAGATCATCTCGGGATACCGCTCGCCGGCAACCAACAACGCCCTGCGCAAGACCGGCGGTGGCGGCGTGGCCAAACGCAGCCTGCACATGGATGGCAAGGCGATCGACATCCGCCTCGTCGGTGTCGATACCGCCCGCTTGCGCGACGCCGCACTTGCCCTGGGCGTGGGTGGCGTCGGCTACTATCCCGGCTCCGACTTCGTGCACATCGACACCGGCCCGGTGCGCAGCTGGGGCCCGCGCAAGGCCTGAGCCCCGTATCAGCCCAGCAGCACCAGCCCCCACACGACGGCGGCGTTGATGAGTGCGATCAGCACCGCAGCGCTGCCGATATCCTTCGCCCGCTTGGCGAGCTGGTGACGTTCGAGCGACACCCGGTCGACAGTCGCCTCGATCGCTGAGTTCAGCAGTTCCACGATCAGCACCAGCAAAACACTGCCGATCATCAGCGCGCGCTCGAGCGCCGAATCGCCCAGCCATAGGGCCAGCGGCAGCGCCACCAGCGTCAGCAAGACTTCCTGGCGAAAGGCGTCCTCGTGGCGATAGGCGGCACGCAACCCGTCCAGCGAATAGTGAAAGGCGTTCCAGATCCGACGCAGGCCGGTCTTGCCTTTGAAAGGGCTCTCCATCGCAGTGTCTTCATCCTGGCTGAATATGGGTCGCGATGATGACACGAAACACGTTACCAGCCGTGTTGTGTGCAGGGCTGGACGAGCGTACGGTTCTGAATTAGCGTTGCGCACCCGCGCACCGGATCGACTGGATTCATCGCCGGGCCTTCATCAACCGGCAGCGGTCAAATCATGAGCAGCAGCATCGGTCGCTTCGAGATCAGGCGCGAACTTGGGCGCGGTGCGCAGAGCATCGTCTATCTCGCCTGGGACCCTCAGCTTGAACGCGAGGTCGCGGTCAAGACCCTTCATTTCGCGGCCGCCGAGCGCAAGCAGAACGCCGCGCTGCTGGCCGAAGCGCGCTCGGTGAGCCGGCTGCGCCACCCGGGCATCGTGCCTGTGTTCGAGGCGGGCGAGGAGGACGGCGACCTCTACCTGGTGTTCGAGTACGTCCCCGGCGAGAGCCTTGCCGCGCTGATGCGCCGCCGCGGCGCGATACCGGCCGCCGAGGCCGTGCCGATGATGGTCGACGTCCTCACTGCGCTGGCCGAGGCACACGCACAGGGCGTCATCCACCGCGACCTCAAGCCGAGCAACGTGCTGATCGACGCCGCGGGCAGATCGCGCGTGATGGACTTCGGCATTGCCCGTCATGTCGATGACCCGAAGGCACGCCAGGGGCTATCGGGCACACCGGGTTTCATCGCGCCCGAGTACATCGAGCGCCGCGAACTGAGCCCGCGCAACGACGTATACGCCGCGGGCGTACTGCTGTTGTGGATGCTGGCCGGTCGCCCGGTTCATCGCGAGACCGACCCGGCCAAGCTGCTCGAACTCGCCCGCAGCACTGCCGTCACCGTACCGGCCGACGGCGCACCGATCGACGAACAGCTGGCCGCCATCGCCTTGCGCGCGGCAGCGCTCGACCCGCAGGCACGCTACGCCGATGCCAACGCGTTCCGCCTTGCACTGCAGGCGTGGCTGCAGCCCCCCGCCACCACCGCCGACCCGGTGGCCGAAGACGGGCAACCCGCTGCGCTCGACTTTCTGCTCCGACGCATGAAGCACCGCGGCGACTTCCCCGCCCTGTCGGAATCGGTAGCCGCGATCAACCGCATCGCGTCGAGCGAATCGGAAACCATCGGTACCTTGTCGGCGCTGATCCTGCGTGACTTCTCGCTCACCAACAAGCTGCTGCGCCTGGTCAACTCGGCCCATTACCGACCGGCCGGCGGCGGCCAGATCAGCACCATCTCGCGTGCGATCGTGGTGCTCGGCTTCGACACCGTGCGCAACATCGCGATCACCGTGCTGCTGTTCGAGCACCTGCAGAACAAGGCCAACGCGGCCCAGCTCAAGGAGGAGTTCCTGCGCGCCTGTCTGGCCGGCCTGTTCGGCCGCGAGCTGGCGGCGCACCTGCGCCTGCGCGACGGCGAGCAGGTCTACATCTGCACCGTGTTCCACAACCTTGGCCGCCTGCTGTGCCAGTTCTACTTCCCCGAGGAGAGCGAGGACATCCGCCGCCTGATGCAGCAGCAGGGCTGCAAGGAAGAGGCCGCGGCCCAGCGCGTGCTGGGCACCGGCTTCGAGGCCCTCGGTATTGCCCTGGCCCGGCACTGGGGCTTCCCGGAGCTGATCCAGGACAGCATGCGCCACATCGAGGATGGCCCGGTGCGCCGCCCCGCCACGACCGAGGAACGCCTGCGTGCGCTGGCAGCCTGTGCCAACGAATACTGCGACGCGGTGGCGCTGCTGCCAGCGGACGAGCGCGACAAGGCGCTGCAAGCGCTATCGGCGCGCTTCGCCGACGCGGTTCCGGTCGGGGCGCAGGCGGCGCGCGAACTGATGCATGCGGCGGCCGAGGAGATCGAGGCCTTCGCCTCCACCATCAAGGTCAGCATGGCGAACACCCGTATCGGCCGCCAGCTGCGCCAGCTCGTCGATGGTGCGCCGGCTCCCGCCACGCTCACCGATACCGGCCTGCCGGTCGCCGCCCTGCTCGAACAGAGCACGCCCGCGCAAGCCACCGAGGAAGGGCGCAAGGCCGCGGATGCGCAAGCCGTACTCAGCGCCGGCATCCAGGACATCAGCAACACCCTGGTCGAGGACTTCAAGCTCAACGACGTGCTGCGCATCATCCTCGAGACCATGTACCGGGCAATGGGCTTCAAGCGCGTGCTGCTGTGCATCCGCGACCCGCGCACGAATGCGATGACAGGCCGCTTCGGCTTCGGGCCGGGCGTCGCCGAACTGGCCCGCCAGGTCCGCTTCAGCCTGTCGGCTCATCCCGACAACGTCTTCAATGCCGCCACGGCGAAAGGCGCTGACATCCTGATTTCGGACATCGACGATCCGAAGATCGCCGCCCATGTGCCCGACTGGTATCGCAAGTCGGTACCGTCGCACACCTTCGTGCTGTTCCCGCTCACGATCAAGGACCGCCCGGTGGCGATGATCTATGCCGACAAGGAGCGCGCGGGCGAGATCGAGATCAGCGAGCAGGAGCTTGCCCTGCTGCGCACGCTGCGCAACCAGGCCGTGCTGGCCATCAAGCAGGCCGGCTGAAGGCGCACGCAGCCATGCATGGGGCCGCCGGCCTACTGCGCAGGCTCAAGGCGCAGGATGCGGCCCTCGCTCTCGTCGACGACCCACACATAGCCGTCCGGCCCCTGGCGCACGTCGCGGATGCGACGGCCGAGTTCGGCCAGCAGGCGCTCTTCGTGGCGGACCTCGTTGCCATCGAGCACCAGACGGGCCACCAGCTGGTAGCGCAGCGCGCCGACCAGCACATTCCCCTTCCATTGCGGGAAACGCTCACCGGTATAGAAGCTCATCCCCGACGGTGCGATCGAGGGCGTCCATTGCAGCAGCGGCGGCTCGACGTCATCACGGCTGCTGCCCTGGCCGATCTTGCGCCCGGTGACGTACTCGCGGCCGTAGGTGACCTCGGGCCAGCCATAGTTCAGCCCGGGCAGCGCACGGTTGATCTCGTCGCCGCCCTGCGGACCGTGCTCGTGGGTCCACAGTTCGCCCGTCTGCGGGTGCAGCGCCGCGCCCTGGATGTTGCGGTGGCCGTAGGACCAGATCTCGGGCAGCACGCCTGCACGGCCGACGAAGGGGTTGTCAGGCGGCACGCTGCCGTCGAGCGCGATGCGCACGACCTTGCCGATGTGGCTATCGAGCGCCTGCGCCCGCTCGCGCGCACCGCCACGGTCGCCCAGGGTCACGAACAGCGTGCCGTCGGCAGCGAAGACCAGGCGCGAGCCGAAATGCTGGTTGCCGGAGGGGTCCTCGTTCTGCGCGAAGATCCGCTGCACCTCGCGCAGTTCGAGTCGCTCGAGGTCGAGGCGTGCGCGCGCCACCGCGGTGCGCGCGCCGCGCTGCGTCGGCTCGGCGTAGGAGAACACGATCAGCCCGTCCTGCGCGAAGCTCGGGCTCGGCACCACGTCGAGCAGGCCGCCCTGGCCGCGCGCGTGCACCGCCGGCACCCTGGCGATGGGGGCCGACAGGCTGCCGTCGGTACCGACCACGCGCATGCGGCCCGGGCGCTCGGTCACGAGCATGCGGCCGTCGGGCAGGAAGGCGATCGACCACGGCGTATCGAGGCCGGTGGCAAACTCGGTCACCTTGACGTTACCGGTCTCGGTACGCACCACCACGTCACGCGCAAACGTCGTCCCAGAGAGCAGTACGGAGGACGCCAGTATGGACGCAAGCAGCAATGGACGGAAACTTCTGTTCGATTTCGGCATCTTCAGGCTCCCCGGTGTAGTGGTCGCAGCATCGCATCTGCGGCCCGGCCAACGCCATGCGGCAGCGGCCCCGACATCAACAATTCAAGCAACAAAACGCGTCACTAGGACTTCGCATGCCCTCATCCGTTCGCAAGACCCTGCGCCTGCTGTTCGTGCTCGTGCTGCTCGCCGTGTTCTGGATGGCCTTGCTGCCCGCCCCCGAGGTGGCCAAGCTGGTGTCCTGGCAGGACAAGATCGAGCACGCGGTGCTGTTCGCAGTGCTTGCCCTGCTAGCCCTCGCCGCCTGGCCCGAACGGCCGGTCACCATCGCCGTGGGCCTGCTCCTGTACGGTGCAGCGATGGAGTTCGCACAGTCGATGACCGCGCACCGCTTCGGCGACCCCTGGGACTGGGTGGCGGATGCAGTGGGGCTGCTCGTGCTGGTGCCGTTCGCCCTTGCCCGACGCCGACGCCTGCGCGGCTGAGCCAGGCACACGGGTGCAGCGCCGCCAGGCCACCGTGATGAGCGCAGGTTGAGCGCCTTTTTTGACCACAGGCGCGCCTGGCGGCGCGCGCCTTGTTATCATCCCGGCCTTTCCGATCAAGCGCTTGCGCAATCCAGACGCCGATGAGCACCGACCGCCACACCCTCGAACTCCTCGCCCCGGCCAAGACCGCCGACTTCGGCATCGAGGCCATCAACCATGGCGCGGACGCGGTCTACATCGGCGGCCCTGCCTTTGGTGCGCGCTCGTCCGCGGACAACTCGGTGGCGGACATCGCGCGCCTGGTGCAGCACGCCCACCGCTACCACGCGCAGATCTTCGTCGCCACCAACACCATCCTGTTCGATGCCGAACTCGAACCGGCGCGCAAGCTGATCTGGGAACTGTATGACGCCGGCGTCGACGCACTGATCGTGCAGGACATGGGCCTGCTCGAGCTCGACCTGCCGCCCATCCAGCTCCACGCCAGCACGCAGACCGACATCCGCGACGCCAGCAAGGCGCGCTTCCTGCAGGACGTGGGTTTCTCGCAGATCGTGCTGGCGCGCGAGCTGTCGCTCGCCGAGGTGAAGAAGATCGCCGCAGCCACCACCTGCCAGCTCGAGTACTTCGTGCACGGCGCGCTGTGCGTGGCCTTCTCCGGCCAGTGCTACATCAGCCACGCCCATACCGGGCGCAGCGCCAACCGCGGCGAATGTTCGCAGGCCTGTCGACTGCCCTACGACCTCAAGGACAAGGACGGCCACACCGTCGCCAGCAACCAGCACATGCTGTCGATGAAGGACAACAACCAGAGCGCCAATCTGCGCGCGCTGGCCGCCGCGGGAGTCAGTTCGTTCAAGATCGAGGGCCGCTACAAGGACCTCGCCTACGTCAAGAACATCACCGCGCACTACCGCACGCTGCTCGACGACATCATCGAGCACCCGGACGCCGACGGCCCTGCATACCGCCGCGCCTCGAGCGGGCGCACCACCTTCCTGTTCACCCCGCAGGCCGACAAGACCTTCAACCGCGGCTACACCGACTACTTCACCAACGACCGCCGCCACGGCATCGAGGCCTTCGAGTCGCCCAAGTTCGTCGGCGAACCGATCGGCCGGGTGAAGAAGATCGACACCAAGGGGCGCAAGTTCTTCGACGTCGAGCGCGTCTCGCCAATCCACAACGCCGACGGCCTGACCTGGTACACGCCGAAGGGCGAACTCACCGGCCTGCGGGTGAATCGCGCCGAAGCCAACGGCGGCGGCGAGGGGATCGACCGCATCTTTCCGTCCGAACCGCTGCCGTCCGACCTGGTACCCGGCACCTCGCTGTTCCGCAATCACGACCACGAGTTCGAGCGTGCACTCGAGAAGAAGTCCGCCGAGCGCCGCATTGCGGTCGATGCGCAGTTCGCAGCGACTGCGGACGGCTTCGTGCTGACACTTGTAGACGAGGACGGCGTGCGCGCGAGCGCAAGCCTTACGACAGCCTTCGCGCCGGCACAGAACGCCGAGCGCGCGCTCGCCACCCTGCGCGAACACATCGCCAAGCTGGGCAACACCGACTTCGTTGCCGGCGACATCCTCATCGACCTGCCGGCGCCCCCCTTCCTGCCCGCGAGCCAGCTCAACGCCCTGCGCCGCGAAGCCGTCGAGCGCCTGGAGCACGCAAGGCTGCTGGCCTACGCCCGCCCGCCACGCGCCGCACCGGTGGAGCCCCCCGTCCCCTATCCGCAGGACGCGCTGAGCTACCTTGCCAACGTCTCGAACGACAAGGCGCGTGCCTTCTACGCCAGGCACGGCGTCAAGCTCATCGACGCCGCCTTCGAGGAGAACCAGGAGACCGACGACGTCTCGCTGATGATCACCAAGCACTGCCTGCGCTACAGCTTCAACCTGTGCCCGAAGGAAGTGAAAGGCATCCGCCCCGACCCGATGCAGCTGGTCAATGGCAACGAGACGCTGACCCTGCGCTTCGACTGCAAGCGTTGCGAGATGCACGTCGTCGGCGGAATGAAGCCCCACATCGCGAAAATGCGCGACACGGTGGTCGCGCAGAAGGTTCAGTTCCACACCAAAGCGACAGCTGTAGCCACAGCGGGCACCGTCTGAAGCAAACGCCAACCCTCACCTTCAAGACGGCCGACACACACCTCACTCGGCCTCATCGCAATCGATCAGGCGCGCAGGATGCTTACCCCGGCCCAGGAGCTACCCGAACACCCCCGTCTCGCCATGCAGCCCCTCGTGGTGGTGGCCCTGTGCGCCAACTGGTGCGGCACCTGCCGTGACTTCCAGGCGGTGCTCACCCGCATCGCCCTGGCCCATCCCGAGATCGTCTTTGCCTGGGCCGACATCGAGGACGATGCCGAACTCGTGGGCGATATCGACGTGGACGACTTCCCCACATTGGCCGTCTTCAAGGCGGGTCAGCCCCTGCACTTCGGCGCCTCACTCCCCATCGAGGCGGTGGTGACACGACTGCTGGCGCGTCTCGCGCAGTCCTCCGCTACCCCCACTGCCGCCCCCAGCGTCATTCCAAGCGCGGTGCGCGAGCTTGGCGCCCGGCTGAGCCGCTGAGGCGCGTTCGGGCGCGTGGGCGGGCGCCGAAAAGGTCGTAAGAGACTCGCGGCTGGCGCCGCTCCCACGCGGGGGACGCGCGCGGTGGTTTCCGGTAGGAGCCGCGCCAGCCGCGAGCTTTTCATCGCCCACCCAACGCCGATCGCCTTCAAACCCTCGCGGCGGGCGCCGCTTCCACGCGGGGGACGCGCGCGACGGTTTCCGGTAGGAGCGGCGCCAGCCGCGAGCTTTTCATCGCCCACCCAACGCCGATCGCCTTCAAACCCTCGCGGCGGGCGCCGCTTCCACGCAAAAGCACTCGCCCGCACCCCGCCTGTCCCTCACCTCCCCCACCCCAGCCGCCCTTGATCCCGCGCCCGTGATCTTGCACAGTCCCATGCATCGCCTCGCGGATGCCGACCATGAACGCCCTCTTCCCCCGCACCCCGCTGCTCGCCGGCCAGGACGTCGAAGCCAAGCGCGCCGAACTGCTGCACTACTTCCACGCCACCTTCGACCGTTACGAGTCGCTGTTCGAGGTACTGGCCTGTGACGAGGCCTACTACAAGAAGCCGATCAGCCTGCGTCACCCGCTGATCTTCTACTTCGGTCACACCGCGACCTTCTTCATCAACAAGCTCCTGCTCGCCGGCCTGATCGAGCAGCGCATCGATCCGCGCCTGGAGTCGATGTTCGCAGTCGGCGTCGACGAGATGAGCTGGGACGACCTCGACGAAACCCGCTACGACTGGCCCACGGTGGCCGAGGTCGCCGCGTACCGGAACAAGGTGCGGGCGGTGGTCGACCGGGTGATCCGGGAGACACCCTTCACGCTGCCGATCGGCTGGAAGGATCCGTTCTGGGCGGTGGTGATGGGTATCGAGCACGAGCGCATCCACCTCGAAACCTCGTCAGTGCTGATGCGCCAGCACGCGCTGCACTACGTGAAGCCCCACCCCGCCTGGCAGCCCTGCGCCGAGCACGGCGAGCCGCCCGCCAACACCCTGGTCGACATCCCCGCCGGCGTCGTGCAGCTCGGCCGCAGCTTCGACGAGCCGATCTACGGCTGGGACAACGAATACGGCAGCCACCGCGCCGAGGTGCCGGCCTTACAGGCGGCGCGCCACCTCGTCACCAATCGTGAGTACCTCGGCTTCGTCGAGGCCGGCGGCTACGCCGACGACAGCGTGTGGGACGAGGAGGGCCTGGGCTGGAAGCGCTTTGCGCGTGCCGAACACCCGACCTTCTGGGTACCCGGCGCCGCCGGCTGGAAGCTGCGCCTGATGACCGAAGAAGTGCCGATGTGCTGGGACTGGCCAGTGGAGGTCAATTGCCTGGAGGCGCGCGCCTTCTGCCGCTGGAAGGCGCGCGAGACCGGTCAGCCGGTGCGCCTGCCCACCGAGGACGAATGGAACCGCCTCTACGACCATGCCGGCCTCGCCGACGTGCCGCACGACGCCCCGGCCAAGGCCAACCTGCATCTCGACCACTGGGCCTCGAGCTGTCCGGTGACGCTGTTCCAGCATGGCGAGCTGTTCGACGTGGTCGGCAACGTGTGGCAGTGGTGCGAGACGCCGACCTATCCCTTCGACGGCTTCGACGTGCACCCGATCTACGACGACTTCACTACGCCGACCTTCGACGACCGCCACGCCATCATCAAGGGCGGCAGCTGGATCTCGGCCGGTAACGAGTCGCGCCACGCCGCGCGCTACGCCTTCCGCCGCCACTTCTTCCAGCACGCGGGTTTCCGCTACATCGTCAGCGACGCCCCCGCGCTCAATCCGTCCTCGACCTACGAGACCGACGCGCTGCTGTCGCAGTACGCCGAGTTCCACTACGGCGACGAGGCCTTCGGCGTACCCAACTTCCCGAAGGCGCTCGCCGACATCGCGATCAGCGCACAGCGTCGCTTCGGCAACGGCCAGTTCGGCCGCGCGCTGGACCTCGGCTGCGCCACTGGCCGCGCCAGCTTCGAACTCGCGCGCGCCTTCGAACGCGTGGTCGGCATCGACTTCTCGGCGCGCTTCATCCAGGCCGGCGCCAAGCTCGCCGAGACCGGCGCGCTGCGCTACACCATGCCCGACGAGGGCGAGCTGGTGAGCTACCACGAGCGCCGGCTCGACACGCTGGGCCTGGCCGAGACCGCCGGCCGCGTGGAGTTCTGGCAGGGCGACGCCTGCAACCTCAAGGAGGTGTTCACCGGCTTCGACCTCATCCTCGCCGCCAACCTCATCGACCGCCTGTACAGCCCGCGCCGCTTCCTCGCCGATGTGCCGCGGCGCCTCAACCCCGGCGGCCTGCTGCTGCTCGCCTCGCCCTACACCTGGCTGGAAGAACACACCAAGCGCGAGGAGTGGATCGGTGGCTTCAAGAAGGACGGCGAGTCCTTCACCACGCTCGACGGCCTGAAGGAACTGCTCGCCGCCGACTTCGAGTTGGTGCAGGGGCCGCAAGCCGTGCCCTTCGTGATCCGCGAGACGCGGCGCAAACACCAGCACACCCTGTCGGAGCTGACCATCTGGCGAAAGCGCACATGAGCGCGGTCGACAACCGCGCCGACCCTGCGCCCCTCGCCGACCGCGCCGCCGGCGCGCTGATGGGCGCCTTCATCGGCGACGCACTGGCGCTGGGGCCACACTGGTACTACGACCTCGACGCGCTGCGTACGCGCTACGGCGCGTGGATCTCCGACTACACCGCGCCGATGCCCGACCACTACCACGCGGGCATGAAGGCGGGCGAATCCTCGCAGGCGGGCGTGCTGCTGCGTCTGACGCTGGAATCGCTGGCCGAGCGTGGCAGCTATGACGAGGCCGACTTCTGCCGCCGGATGGACGAGGTGTTCTTCCCGCAGATTGACGGCACGCCGATGCACGGCCCCGGCGGCTATACCAGCCAGTCGATCCGCGAAGCCTGGCGCAAGCGCATGCAGCAGGGCCTGCCCTGGGGCCAGGTCGCCGGCAATGCCGATACCACCGAGGCCGCCGAGCGCACGCTGGCGATCGCGGTGCGCTACGCGCTCGACCCGGCTGCGCTGGCGGATGCCGTCACCCGCAACACCGTGCTCACCCAGACCGACGGCACCGTGGTGGCGATGACGGTGGCCTTCGGCGCGGTGCTCGGCATGCTGGTCGAGGGCCATGCACTCGATGCGGCGATCTCGGCCAAGCTGATGGCGCGGGTGAAGTCCGGCGCACTGCCCTTCCACACCGTCACCTCTGGAAACCTGCAGGCGCCGAGGCCCGGCAGTGTCGAGGTCCCGACCGCCGGCCGCTTCCCCTCGCCGGATGCGCTGCTCACGCAATCCTCAATCGCGCGCGCAGCGCTCGACCCGGACGTACGTATCGAGCCGGCGTGGAAGGTGTCGCTGGTGTATGGCATGCCGTGCGCGGTGTACCACCAGTTCCCCGCCGCCTATTACCTGGCGGCGCGCTTTGCCGACGACTTCGAGTCCGCGGTGCTGCACGCGGTGAATGGCGGCGGACAGAACCTGGCGCGGGCGATGCTGACGGGGGCGCTGGTGGGGGCGCAGGTCGGCTTTAGCCGCATCCCGCAGCGCTTCATTACGGGTTTGGCGGACAGCGCAGCGCTGCGGGCGATCGTGCAGCGCGTCGCAGTGCAGGTGGACACGGACTGAGTCGGATTGCGAATTCTGCACAGCCGTCCGTGCAGATTTCGACCTTGCGCGCTCTAGCGCCGGGCAGCCGCCGTGGAACAGCGCTCGCCGCCGCCTGAGCTCAGGCTCGCTCCGGAGCGAGCCGGGTGAGGGCCGCACGGACGAAACCCTGCGCATCGGGTGTGTAGTCCCAACGCTCGATGACGCAGTCCCGGTGCTCCTCATCCTCGCCCGGCGAGCCAATCCTGGGGGCTGCGTCTGCGCGACGGACTGATGTTGCTGGGCGGCTACCTGGCCACGCTGGCGGCGGTCGCCTCGGTGATACTGCTTTGGTGGGGCGGGGCTTCCGCGGTAACCGGGATGCTGTCCTGGATCGGCCTCACCTCAGGGCAGTAAGCGCACACCTGCTTGCACAAAGCCACGGAAATACTCCGTGCTCGCCAGCGATAATCTGGCCTTCGCCCAACCGCAACCTCCCAGGAAGCCCCGTCATGACGTCCCACCGGTTCGCCCTGCTTGCCCTCGCGCTCGCCAGCCTCCCGCTCTCCTCCCACGCCGTGGACAACATCCGCCCCGGGCTGTGGGAGTTCCGCTCCACCCACCTGAGTGTGGGCGGCCTGCCGGACATGTCGGCGCACATGGCGCAGTTGCAGCAGCAGCTCAAGAACCTGCCTGCCGACACCCGCCGCATCGTCGAGCAGCAGATGGCGCAGCGGGGTGTCAGCCTGGGCGCGGACGGTACGGCGCGCACCTGCATCACGCCTGAGCAGGCTCGCCAGGACAACGTTTTCTCCGGCAAGGTGGAGGGCAATTGCGTGCTCAGCGACGTGATCAGGCAGGGCAACACGGTAACGGGCACGCTGAGCTGCACCGGACCGAGCGCAACCGGCAACTTCCGCGCACGCGTCCACTCCGCGGAGCACTTCACCACGCGCGTGAGCATGCGCTCGACGCGCGGCGATCTCGACGTCGAGACCGAGGGGCGGTGGCTGGCCGCGCAGTGCGCGCGCTGAGCCAGCGGCGGGTGTGAGCCCGGTCACGACCGGGTAGCGGCAGTGCGCCGCAGGCGGAGTGATTGCGCCGCGCCGTGACGGGCGTCACTGCTGCACGCAAGGGACTGCGGGAAAGTGCATCAAGCCCGCCCGACGCGGGCCGTTACGGGTCTTGAAGGCCCAACCCCCAGGCCCCTGACAGAGGTCATCATGAGCACTCAGCCCCTCTCCGTAATCGAGGGCAAACGCAGCGGCAACTGCCCTCACCCCTGGCATGGCAGCGTCGAGCACGCCGTCAACCGTGCGATCCGCGCTGGCTACCGTGTCGGCCGGCGTGTGCGCATCGGCCACATCGCCGGCTGCGTAGTCGGCTATAACATCGGCCACTTCGGCCGTTTCAGCGGCGCGAGCTACCCCTTGTTGGTGCGTACCGAATTCGGCGTCACCAAGTGCAGCCTCGCCGAGGTGGCGGCGGCCTGAAGCGCGGCAGCCCGTGTGCTGCGCGCGCGGCGCGCTCAGCGCACGGGAATGGCGACGGCCTGCGGGACAGGCACCGCGGTGACGTTGTTCTGCGGGCTACCGTCGATCAGCTTGTCGCTATAAACGAGATAGACCAGCGTGTTGCGTGCGCTGTCGACCATGCGCACGATGCGGATCTTCTTGAACAGGATCGACGCGCTCTGCGAGAACACCTCCTCCTGCCTGCGCAGCGGCTCGGCGAACGAGATCTCGCCCACTTGCCGGCAGGCCACCGAGGCGTCGGCAGTGTCTTCCGCCAGGCCCAGCGTGCCCTTCACGCCGCCCGTGCGGGCGCGCGATACGTAGCAGGACACGCCTTTCACCTTCGGATCATCGAACACCTCGACGACGACCTGGTGGTTCCGACCGATGAGCTTGAAGGCGGTGTCGACGCTACCGACGGTTTCGGCCTGCGCCAGCGGCGCCAGCAGGACGGCTCCGAGGGCAAGCAGGGAAATGATCTTCACGAGTCTGGACTCCGGTTTTGGCGCGGGCCGCCAGTATGGCACCGGCCGCGAGGATTTACCCTGGATCAAGGCAGCGCGGTAGCGTTGAGCGTATCAGTTGGTGATCCTGCCTGGGGCGTGTTGCCCTGGCGCCGCCTCACCCTGCTCCGAGCCCCTGCCGTGCCTGCCGCCCTCGCTTTCCCCGATCGTTCTGACCACACCGCACCGGTTACCGGCCGCATCCCCGGCAGCAAGGCCATGTGGGTGGGCATCTTCTGCGAGCTGACCGAGTTCGCGCTGCTGTTCGCGGTGTATTTCATCGCCCGCGCACACAACCCGGACGCATTCGAGGCCGGGCCGGGACGCTTGTCGCTTGCTGCAGGCACCGGCTACACGCTGATGCTGCTCACCAGTGGCTGGTGCGTGGCGCGCGCGCTGCATGCGATGCGCGCCGGGCGCAAGCCGGCCTGCCTGCGCTGGTTGCTGGCCGGTTTCGTGTTCGGGCTGGGCTACCCCTTGATCAAGATCCTCGAACTGCGCTGGAACTTCAGCCACGGGCTGGACAGCGACGCCGGGGTGTTCGTGGTGACCTACTACTACCTCACCTTCACCCACCTGGTACATGTGTTCTGGGGACTGCTGGGCATGCTGTGGGTGATGGCACGCACCGCCGGGGGCGCCTACACGGTGGCCGAGCATGGTGGCCTGGAAGCCTTTGCCTGCTACTGGCACGCGACGGACATCCTGTGGCTGATGATCTTCCCGCTGTTCTATGTGCTGCGATGAGCCCAATGCCGACCAAGGGACCGAGACAATGAGCGAAACACGCAAGGTCGACCTGGCGTGGCTGCTGCTGGTGCTGCTGAGCGTGGCAGGGGCCGGCCTGGGCGGACGGGCAGATGCCGGCTTGGGCGTTGCCGTGATGGTCGCCGTGGTCATGGCGGTCAAGCTGCGGCTGGTGTGCGACCACTTTCTGGAGCTGCGCAGCGCGCACCAGCGCATCAGGCTGGCAGTGTACGCATTCGCCTACGGGATGCCCCTGCTGGTGGTACTGACCAGCGCGTTTGGCGACACCCTCGCCCGCCTAACCGGCGCGCTCATACCCTGACGCCCTCTACCAGTGCGGCGGCACCTCGTCCTCGGGGCGCAGCGGGTTGCCGGGCTGGATGGTCTTGACCTGCTGGGCAAGCTGGCGCAGCTGCTCGCGCTGCAGTTCCAGCGCCTGCTGCTGCCGCCATACCGTGCGGTTGAGTTCGTCGAGCAGATCCTCGGCAGCCATCAGCTTGGTCTCGAGCTTCTCGAGGCGGTGTTCGAGGTGTTGTTCCATGAGGCGCGGCGGTTCCTGGGAGGGGGTTGCAGACAAGAGGACTGCAGACGAGAGGGCCACAGACGAGAGGGCCGCAGATTCTAGCCGCTCGCCGCCCCGCCATGGCGATCCAGTGCCCAGGCCACATGCTCGCGCACGATGGCGCTGTCGTCCTGCGCGCGTGCCTGCAGGGCAGCGAGGACAGCGGCGGTGGTCGGCGCATTGCCCAAGGCCACGGCAATGTTGCGCAACCAACGCTCGTGGCCGATACGGTAGATCGGACTGCCCGCCGTGCGCTCGGCAAAGTCGGCCGCCGACCAGGCGAAGAGCTCGACCAGCGTGGTGCTGTCGAGGCGATGCCGGGGCGCAAAGTCGGGCTCGCAGCTGAGTTGGGCGAAGCGGTTCCAGGGGCAGGCGAGCTGGCAGTCGTCACAGCCGTAGATGCGGTTGCCGACTTGCGGGCGCAGCGCTTCCGGTATGGCGCCCTGCAACTCGATGGTCAGGTAGGAGATGCAGCGCCGCGCATCGACACGATAGGGCGCGACGATGGCGCCGGTGGGACAGGCGTCGATGCAGGCCGTGCAGCGGCCGCAGTGCGGCTCGAGCCGTTCGTCGACCGGCAGCGGCAGGTCGGTGAAGATCTCGCCGAGGAAGAACCACGAACCCGCCGAGCGATCGAGCAGCAGGGTATGTTTGCCGCGCCATCCGAGTCCGTTGCGGCTGGCGTGCTCCACCTCCAGCACCGGGGCGGAATCGGTGAATACGCGGTACTGGTGCGGCACGGCAGCGGCAATGCGCTCGGCGAGCTTTTGCAGGCGCGCACGCAACACCTTGTGGTAGTCGCGCCCCAATGCGTAACGCGACACATAGGCGCGTTGCGGGTCGGCAAGCGCCGCGCCGGCGTCGGCAGCCGCGGGCCAGTAGTCCATGCGCGCACTGATCACGCGCACGGTACCGGGCACCAGCTCGGCTGCGCGCGCGCGCTTGAGGCCGTGTCGCGCCATATAATCCATGTCGCCGTGGAAGCCAGCCTCCACCCAGGCCATCAGCCCCGGCTCGGCATCCGTGAGGTCGATTCCGCCCACGCCGATCGCATTGAAGCCGAACTCCCGCCCCCACTGTCTGATCTGCGCAACAAATTCAAGCCCGTTGCTCGGGCCCCAACCCGACACCGCGGCAGGCTGCGCGCCCGCCGCAGACGACATGTCCGGTGCCCCCGCCACACTGTCCCTGCCCTGACCTGACGCCATCACCACGAGGTTCCCATGATCGAGTTGAATCAAGCTGCCGATGATAGCGGCGCCCGCCTGGACGCGCACTTGCCGGCGGAAGCCGACACCGAAGCACTTGGCGCGGCACTGGCGGCGGCACTCGCGCCCGGCCTGCGGATCTGGCTGCAGGGCAACCTCGGCATGGGCAAAACCACCCTCACCCGTGGCGTGCTGCGCGCCCTCGGCCACGAGGGTAAGGTGAAGAGCCCCACATACACCTTGATTGAACCTTACGTAGTTTCTAGATTAGACTTATATCACTTTGATTTTTATCGCTTCAATTCGCCCGAAGAATATCTGGACGCGGGGCTGGACGAGTACTTCGAAGGACGGGGCGTGTGCATCGTGGAGTGGCCCGACAAGGCGGCCCCCTACATCCCCTCCCCCGACCTCGAAATCCAGCTTCGAACCGAAGCCGACGGGCGCTTTGCGGAGATCAGCGGACACACGGATGCGGGGCGGAAATGCGTGATCGAACTGGGGAAGACATTGCAGGGTGCAGGCCCGGTGCCCGGGACGAATTGATCGGGCAGGTCGATGCTGGCCACGCGGTCGCTACGGTCACGGCCGGCGTACGTGGCCTGAATCGGCGCCAACTGCTCAAGTTCGCAGGTGCGTCGCTCGCGCTCATGGTCAGTCCGGTGGGCCACGCCGCACCGGCCAGCCTCGTCGCGGTGCGCGTGTGGCCTTCGCCCGTTTACACGCGGATCACCCTCGAAGGCGCGTCGGCGCTGCGCTTCAGCCACATGCTGGTGCAGGACCCCGACCGCCTGGTGGTCGACCTCGAAGGCGTGCGCCTCGACAGCGTGCTGCAGTCCCTGCCGTCGAAGGTGCTCGACAGCGACCCCTACATCCGCCAGATTCGTGCAGGCCAGAACAGGCCGGGCGTGGTGCGCGTGGTCGTCGAGCTGAAGGCGCCGATCAATCCGCAGGTGTTCACCCTGGCTCCGGTCGGCAACTACGGCCACCGACTGGTGCTCGACCTCCACCCCACCGAAGAACACGACCCGCTCATGGCGCTGATCCTCAAGGACTCGCCGATGGACGCTGCGATGGGCGAGGACGGCAAGGATGCAACGCCGGTGGCGCGCGCGCAGGGCCGCGAGCCGGCGCGCCGCGAACCCGCCAAGCAGCCCGCTGCGAACCGCCTCTACACCGTGGTGCTCGACCCCGGCCATGGCGGCGAGGACCCGGGCGCGATCGGGCGCGGCGGCAGCTACGAGAAGAACGTGACGCTGTCGATCGCGCGCCGCCTCAAGCGCAAGATCGACGCCGAGCCCGGCATGCGTGCAGTGCTGACGCGCGACGGCGACTACTTCGTACCGCTGCATCAACGCGTCGCACGCGCTCGCCGGGTGCGCGCCGACCTGTTCGTGTCGATCCATGCTGACGCCTTCGTGCGCCCCGAAGCCAATGGCAGCTCGGTCTATGTGCTGTCCGAGCGCGGCGCGTCGAGCTCGGCCGCACGCTGGCTGGCGCAGAAGGAAAACGACGCCGACCTCGTCGGCGGCGTCAACCTTGCACGCCAGGACGGCCACATTGCCCGCACCCTGCTCGACCTGTCGCAGACGGCAACGATCAACGACAGCTTCAAGCTCGGGCGGGCGATGCTTGGCGAGCTCGGTACGGTGAACCGGCTGCACAAGCCCGAAGTAGAGCAGGCCGGCTTTGCCGTGCTGCGCGCGCCCGACATTCCGTCCGTTCTGGTCGAAACCGCCTTCATCAGCAACCCGCAGGAAGAGCGCCGGCTCAACGACGAGGCCTACCAGGAAAAGATGGCCAACGCGCTGATGCGCGGCATAAAGCGCTACTTCCAGGAGCATGCGCCCAGCACACCGACGCGCGTCGCCCGCCTCGACTGAGTCGTCGGTAACGCGGCGCCAGCGCTCGACCGTCCGCTCCGCGCCTTGGCCTCGAAGCCCGCAGACGCGGGCTTTGTCGCTATAATTGCGGCTTTTTCAGGCGCTTATGCAGGTTCATCGCGGGATTCCCGAGCATGCCGATACGCCTGCGGTGCTCACCATCGGCAACTTCGATGGCGTGCATCGCGGTCACCAGGCGCTGCTCTCGCTGCTGACCGGAAAGGCTCGTGCACTCGGCCTGCCGGCGGTGGTGCTCACCTTCGAGCCGCATCCGCGAGAGTACTTCAGCCCTGCCGACGCACCGGCACGACTGGCCTCGCTGCGCGAGAAACTGCTGCTGCTGCAGTCCGCAGGCGTCGATCGCACCTACATCTGCCGCTTCGACGCACGCTTGGCCTCACAGTCGGCGCAGAGCTTCATTGACGACACGCTGGTGCGCGGACTGGGCGTGCGCCATCTGTTCATTGGCGACGATTTCCGCTTCGGCGCACGCCGCCAGGGCAGCTTCGCGATGCTTCAGGAGGCGGGCGTGACCCATGGCTTCGGGGTCGAGTCAATGCCGACCCTGTGCGTGGACGACGAGCGGGTATCGAGTTCGGCCGTGCGCAATGCGCTCCTCGAAGACGACCTCGGCCACGCCGCACGCCTGCTCGGCCGCCCCTACAGCATTGCCGGCCGTGTCAGCCACGGCGACAAGCTGGGCCGCCAGTTGGGTTTCCCGACCGCAAACATCCAGATGAAGCACCGCCGGCCCGCACTTACCGGTGTCTATGTCGTCAGTGTCGAGGGCCTGGCCGAAGAGCGCATCCTCGGCGTCGCCAATATTGGCGTACGGCCTACCGCAACGGCGCGCGGCCGCGCCCGACTCGAGGTGCATCTCTTCGAGTGGTCGCAGAACTGCTACGGTGCGCACATTCGCGTACATTTCCTGCACAAGCTGCGCAGCGAACAGAAGTTCGACTCGCTCGACGCCCTGCGGACCCAGATCGCCCTCGACTCCGAGGCGGCACGCCAGTGGTTTGCCGACCGCCCCGCGGTGCGCGACTGACGGCGCCCAGGCTGCGCACCCCCAACAGAACCCACAAGAGTCAAGTTCCAGCCATGGCCGACTACCGCAAGACACTCAACCTGCCCGACACCCCCTTCCCGATGCGTGGCGACCTGCCCAAGCGCGAGCCGAACTGGATCGCCGACTGGCAAAAGAGCAAGCTCTACCAGCGCATCCGCAAGGCCAGCGCCGGCCGGCCCAAGTTCGTGCTCCACGACGGCCCGCCCTACGCCAACGGCAGCCTGCACATCGGCCATGCGCTGAACAAGATCCTCAAGGACATCATCGTGCGCTCGAAGACGCTCGCCGGCTTCGATGCGCCCTACGTGCCGGGCTGGGACTGCCACGGCCTGCCGATCGAGCACAAGGTCGAGGTCACTCACGGCAAGAACCTGCCTGCGGACAAGGTGCGCGAGCTGTGCCGCGCTTACGCCGCCGAGCAGATCGAGATCCAGAAGGCCGACTTCATCCGTCTGGGCGTACTCGGCGACTGGGACAATCCCTACCGCACGATGGATTTCGCCAACGAAGCCAACGAGATCCGCGCGCTCGCCGAGATGACGAAGAACGGCTACGTCTTCAAGGGCTTGAAGCCGGTGAACTGGTGCTTCGACTGCGGCTCGGCGCTGGCCGAGGCGGAGGTCGAGTACGCCGACAAGCAGTCACCGACGATCGACGTCGCCTTCCCGGCGGCCGAGGCTGGCAAGCTTGCCGCCGCCTTCGGCCTGGCGAAGCTCGACAAGCCCGCCGCCGCAGTGATCTGGACCACCACCCCGTGGACCATCCCCGCCAACCAGGCACTCAATGCCCATCCCGAGTTCGACTACGCGCTCGTAGACGTGGGTGATCGTCTGCTGGTGCTCGCCAAGGAACTGGTCGAATCCGCCCTGCAGCGCTATCAGCTCGAGGGCAGCGTCGTCGCTACCGCGAAGGGCGCCGCGCTCGACCGCATCGAGTTCCGCCACCCCTTCTACGACCGCGCATCGCCGGTGTACCTCGCCGACTACGTGGGCGTGGACGCCGGCACCGGCATCGTGCATTCGGCCCCCGCTCACGGCGTGGACGACTTCAACTCGTGGCGCGCCTATGGCCGCAGCAACGAGGAGATCCTGTCGCTGGTGATGGGTGGCGGCGAGTACGTGCCCGACCTGCCCTTCTTCGGCGGCATGAACATCTGGAAGGCCAACGCCGCCATCGTCGACAAGCTCGCCGAAGTCGGCGCGCTGCTGTCGCACGGCAAGATCACCCACAGCTACATGCACTGCTGGCGCCACAAGACCCCGCTGGTCTATCGCGCGACCGCGCAGTGGTTCGTCGGCATGGATCGGACTGCCGCCGACGGGTCGACGCTGCGCGAGCGCGCACTACGCGCCGTGGAGGCCACCAAGTTCTACCCCGGCTGGGGCCAGGCACGCCTGCACGCGATGATCGCAAACCGACCCGACTGGTGCATCTCGCGCCAGCGTAACTGGGGCGTGCCGATCCCCTTCTTCCTGCACAAGGAGACCGGCGAGCTGCATCCGCGCACGGTCGACCTGATGGAAGAGGTTGCCAAGCGTGTGGAGCAGGAAGGCATCGAGGCCTGGTTCAAGCTCGACGCTGCAGAGCTGCTCGGCGCCGAGGCCGCACAGTACGACAAGATCAGCGACACCCTCGACGTCTGGTTCGACTCCGGCACCACGCACAAGCACGTGCTACGCGGCTCGCACAACGACGGCCACCCCGAAGGCCCGCGTGCCGACATGTACCTGGAAGGCTCGGACCAGCACCGCGGCTGGTTCCATTCATCACTGCTCACCGGCTGCGCCATTGACGGCCATGCACCGTACCGCAGCCTGCTGACGCACGGCTTTGCGGTGGATGGCGCCGGGCGCAAGATGAGCAAGTCGCTCGGCAACGTGGTCGTTCCGCAAGAGGTCACCGGCAAGCTCGGCGCAGAGATCCTGCGCCTGTGGGTCGCATCCACCGACTACTCGGGGGAGCTGTCGATCTCCAAGGAGATCCTTGACCGCGTGATCGAGGTCTATCGCCGCATCCGCAATACGCTGCGCTTCCTGCTCGCCAACACCGCCGACTTCGACATCGCCAGCGATGCGGTGCCGGTCGAGCAGTGGATGGACATCGACCGCTATGCGCTGGCCTTTACCCGCCAGCTCGCACAGCAGGCCGAGGCCGACTACGCGAAGATGGAGTTCCACCGCGTGGTGCAGGCCCTGCAGGTGTTCTGTGCCGAGGATCTCGGCGCCTTCTACCTCGACATCCTCAAGGACCGCCTGTACACCACCGCGGCCGGCAGCCTGCCACGCCGTGCCGCGCAGACAGCGCTGTGGCATGTCACCCAGACGCTGCTCAAGCTGATGGCGCCGATCCTTTCCTTCACTGCCGAGGAAGCCTGGGCCATCCTCAACCCCGCCCGGGCGGGCGAGGAGGCCGACAGCGTGATGCTGCACAGCTTCCACGCCCTGCCCGCGCAAGAGGGCGAGGCCGGGCTCATCGCACGCTGGGAGATCATTCGGAGCGTCCGCAGCGAAGGCCTCAAGGTGATCGAAGCCCTGCGCACCGAAGGCAAGGTGGGCGCCTCGCTGCAAGCCGAACTCGAGCTCGCGCTCACCGCCGACAAGTTCGCCGCGCTGGCCAGTCTGGGTGAAGACCTGCGCTTCGTCACCATGACCTCGGGCGCACACCTGTCTGAGGTGGCCAGCGTCGACGACGAGCGCATCGTCGCCACGCCGAGCGGGGCGCAGAAGTGCGAGCGCTGCTGGCACTACGTCGACTCCGTCGGCAGCGACGCCGAGCATCCGAGCCTGTGCGGCCGCTGCGTGAGCAACCTGTTCGGCGAAGGTGAAATCCGCAGCCATGCCTGAGCTCTCAGCCACAATGACCACGCCCCGCGCACGCAGCGCCCTCCTCCTGATGCTGCCGTGGCTGCTGCTTGCAGCCGCGGTCGGCGTGCTCGACCAGGTCACCAAGCAGCTCGTGCTCGCAAACCTGCATTACGGTCAGATCATCCCGATCACGGGCTTCTTCGACCTGGTGCTGGTATTCAATCCCGGCGCCGCGTTCAGCTTCCTGGCCGACCACGGGGGCTGGCAGCGCTGGTTTTTCACCATCCTGGCCCTGGTGATCAGCGCCTGGCTGCTGGTGATGATGTACCAGCACCGCCACGAGAAGATCCTGCCCGCTGCCTTCGCCCTGATCATCGGCGGTGCGCTGGGCAACGTTTACGACCGCCTCGTCCATGGCGCGGTCGTCGACTTCCTGCATTTTCATTACGCCGGCTGGAGCTGGCCGGCGTTCAACCTGGCTGACTCCGCGATCACCGTCGGTGTCGTGCTGATGCTGTGGGGACAACTCCGCAGCCCTCATGCGCAGCAGCCTTGAATAAGCCCCGGAGCCCGATCTTGAGCCAGACCATCGACGCCAACAGCCTCGTCACCCTGCACTACCGCATCTCGCTGCCCAACGGCCAACCGCTGATCAGCACCTTCAACGCCACGCCGGCGACGCTGCAGTTGGGCGCAGGCGAGATGCTGCCGGCGATGGAGAAGCTGCTCGTCGGCCTGGTGCCCGGTAGCCGCCACATCTTCGAGCTGGAGCCGGAGAACGCCTTCGGCCCCCACCGCGCCGAGCTGATCGAGCGCGTCAAGCGTGAGCACATGCCCGACGAGGACATCGAAGCCATGAGCATCATGGAGTTCACCGCGCCCGACGGCTCGCGCTACTCCGGCCTGGTGCGCGAAGTCGACGACCAGTCGGCGCTCATCGACTTCAACCATCCGCTCGCGGGCAAGCACATCCACTTCGAGGTCGAGGTCATCGGTATTCTCTGACCACACCACGCCCCACCCTGCCCCACACAGAGACAACAATGAGCGACAAGGAAATCCTGCTGGCCAACCCGCGCGGCTTCTGCGCCGGCGTGGAACGCGCGATCGAGATCGTAGAGCGTGCGCTCGCGCGCTTCGGTGCCCCCATCTATGTCCGCCATGAGGTCGTGCATAACAAGTTCGTGGTCGACGATCTGCGCAACAAGGGTGCAGTGTTCGTCGATGAGCTCGATGAGGTACCGAGCGGCAATACGGTGATCTTTTCCGCACATGGGGTGTCGCTGGCGGTGCGCGAAGAGGCGGAGAAGCGCGGCTTGCGCGTATTCGATGCCACCTGCCCGCTGGTCACCAAGGTGCACATCGAGGTCACCCGCATGCGTGAGCAGGGCCGCGAGATCATCATGATCGGCCACAAGGGCCACCCCGAGGTCGAAGGCACGATGGGCCAGGTCGCGACCGGCATCCACCTTGTCGAAACACCCGAGGACGTCGCCGCGCTGCAAGTGGCGAATCCGGAGCTGCTGGCTTATGTCACCCAGACCACGCTGTCGGTCGATGATGCGGCAACCATCGTCAACGCCCTGCGTGCGCGCTTTCCGAACATCGCCGGCCCGAAGAAGGACGACATCTGCTACGCCACCCAGAACCGCCAGGATGCGGTGAAGTTCATGACTCCGTATGCGGACGTGGTGTTCGTGGTGGGTTCGAAGAACAGCTCCAACTCCAACCGCCTGCGTGAAGTGGCGGAGCTTCGCGGCGTGCCCGCCTACCTGGTGGACAACGCGGCCGGGATCGATCCGGCCTGGATCGAAGGCAAGCGTCGTATCGGCGTTACGGCAGGCGCCTCGGCGCCGGAGGTGCTGGTCGAGGAAGTCATCGCACGCCTCGAGGCGCTCAGCGGCGGCGCCGTGCGCAATCTCGACGGCGTCCCCGAGAAGGTGACCTTCCCGCTGCCCAAGGAATTGCAGGACGCACGCTGAAAGCGGGCAGGCATCAAGCAGAAACCCTCGCTGCAAAGCGAGGGTTTCTGCTTTTTTCATGAGGCCATCGGGCCCGGTCGCGCCTAGGCGCCGATGTGTTCCGCCATGATGCGGCGGTAGAACTCGTGGAAGTGCTGCATGCCGTCCTCGAAGGGCGACTGGTACGGCCCGACTTCGTTGCGGCCTTCCTTGAGCAGTGCCAGCCGACCACGATCCATACGCTCGGCGATGTCATCGTCCTCGATCGCGGTTTCCATGTAGGCCGCCTGCTCCGCCTCCACGAACTCGCGCTCGAACTCGACGATATCCTCGGGGTAGTAGAACTCCACGACGTTGGTGGTCTTGTCCACGTCGGTCGGGATCAGGGTACTGACCACGAGCACATGCGGATACCACTCCACCATGATGTTGGGGTAGTAGGTCAGCCAGATCGCGCCGTGCTCAGGCTTCTTCTCGCCGTAGTACTCGAGTACCGCCTTGTGCCACTTGGCATAGGTGGCCGAGCCCGGCTTGGCGAGGGAGGTGATGCCGACCTGCTGCACCGAATACCAGTTACCGAACTGCCAGCTGAGGTCGTCGCAGGTCACGAAGTTGCCCAGGCCGGGATGGAAGGGCACGACGTGGTAGTCCTCGAGATAGACCTCGATGAAGGTCTTCCAGTTGTAGTTGCACTGATGAATCTCGACCCGATCGAGCTTGTAGCCGGAAAAGTCGAGCTGGGGCGCGACCTTCATGCCGGCCAGGTCTTCATTGGCCGAGCGCGGCCCCTTGAAGAGCAGCCCGTGCCAGCTCTCCAGACCGTCGCGCTTGAGACCCAGGCAGGGCTTTTGCGCGAAGTGTGGAGCGCCGATGAGTTCGCCCTGCTGGTTGTAGGTCCACCGATGAACCGGGCAGACGACGTGCTCGGTCGTGCCACTGCCCTGCAGCATGATGGCCTGGCGGTGGCGGCAGATGTTGGACATCTGGTGCACGCCGCGCTCGGTGCGGAACAGCAGCTTGGCGTGGTCAAGCCACTCCAGCGAACGGTAGTTGCCGACCTCGGGAACCATCAGCTCATGGCCGACGTACCCCGGACCGGCATCGAAGAGGAGCTTCTTCTCCAGTTCGAAAACCTTCTCGTCGAAGTACCAGGAAACAGGCAGTTGGGAGGCAGCCTGGGCCAATTGAGCCTTGGAAGCGATGTCGGACATCCCCGAACCTCCTCTTGCGGACAAGAAATCCGGAAAAATAAACGAGTTAGTGTAAGCCAGCCGTTGTTTGACCGCCAGACCTGCGATCGGTTATTTTCCGGCTTTTGCCGCGCAGATATTCATCCATGCCAAAGTCGGCACCCGCCCCCAAGTCCTTCGAAGCCGCGGTTTCGGAACTCGAAGCCATCGTCCAGGAGATGGAAGCGGGCAAGCTTCCACTGGAGGAATCCCTCGTGCGCTATCAGCGTGGCGTAAGCCTGCTGCGTTATTGTCAGGGCACGCTTGCCGACGCCGAACAGCGCGTGCGGCAGCTCGAAGGTGATGCCCTGGTCGATTTCGACACCGGGGCGCCTGGCACCAAGGCCGTCGGGGGCGAACAATGATCGATACGCACAAGGGTGGAGACTTCCGCGACTGGATGGCAGGCATCCAGGCACGCACGGAGACGGCCCTGGCCGAGGTGTTGCCCGAGGCCACGATCGCCCCGGCGCGCCTGCATTCCGCCATGCGCTACGCGGTGCTCGGCGGCGGCAAGCGGGTACGCCCCCTGCTTGCACATGCGGCAGGCGAACTCGCCGGCGCAGACGCCCGCCACCTGGATCGCGTCGCCTGTGCAGTCGAACTCATCCATGCCTACTCGCTCGTTCATGACGACTTGCCGTGCATGGACGACGATGTGCTGCGCCGTGGCAAGCCCACGGTGCACGTCGAGTACGACGAAGCGACGGCGCTGCTTGCTGGCGACGCCCTGCAGACGCTCGCCTTCCAGACGCTCGCCGACAACATTCCCGGGCTCGAGCCAGCGGTGCGGGTGGAGATGCTCGCCCAGCTCGCGCTCGCCTCGGGTTCGCGCGGCATGGCAGGCGGCCAGGCCATCGACCTTGCCTCGGTCGGCGTGCAGCTGACGCGCGAGGAGCTCGAGTTCATGCATGTACACAAGACCGGCGCGCTGATCCGCGCCGCCGTGCTGCTGGGCGCTCGCGCAGGAGGCCGCCTGTCGGCGGCAGACCTTGGCCGCCTGGACCACTATGGCAAAGTGATCGGGCTGCTGTTCCAGGTCGTCGACGACATCCTCGACGCCGAAGCTGACACTGCCACGCTGGGCAAGACGGCCGGCAAGGACGCCGACAACGACAAGCCGACCTATGTGAGCCTGCTCGGCCGTACCGAGGCCCGCCGCCTCGCCGAGGACATGCTCGCCGACGCGCAGCGCACGCTGGCCCCTTTTGGCACGGGCGCCGGCCGCCTGTCCCAGCTCGCCGACTACATCGTGCATCGCGCCTTCTGAAGTCGCTGCGAAGCCCGAAACAACATGCAAGGAACGCCGGATCCCATGGCCACCTACCCCCACCTGGAACGCATCTCCTCCCCCGCCGACGTGCGCGCACTCGAGCGCAGGGAGCTGACGACCCTCGCCGACGAACTGCGCGCCTTCCTGATCGAGTCGGTATCGCGCACGGGCGGCCACCTGTCGTCCAATCTCGGCACTGTCGAGCTGACGATCGCGCTCCATCACGTGTTCAACACGCCTCATGACCGCATCGTCTGGGACGTCGGCCACCAGACCTACGGCCACAAGGTGCTTACCGGCCGCCGCGAGGCGATGGGCGGGCTGCGCCACTGGGGTGGCATCTCCGGCTTCCCGCGCCGCTGCGAAAGCGAGTACGACACCTTCGGCACGGCGCATTCGTCGACCTCGATCTCGGCCGCGCTCGGCATGGCGGTCGCAGCACGGGCACGCAAGGAGGACCGCCACGCGATCGCCGTGATCGGCGATGGCGCGATGTCCGCCGGGATGGCCTTCGAGGCCCTCAACAATGCCGGCGACATGGACGACCTGAACCTGCTGGTCATCCTCAACGACAACGAGATGTCGATCTCTCCTCCCGTTGGCGCGCTGACCAAGATCCTCGCACGCATGCTGTCGGGCTCGACCTACAACACCGCGCGCAGAGTCGGCGAAAAGGTGCTGGGCATCGCACCGCCGGTCGCCGAGCTTGCACGCAAGGTCGAAGAGTACGCCAAGGGCATGATCAGCCCGGGCACCCTGTTCGAAGAGTTTGGCTTTCACTATTACGGGCCGATCGACGGCCACGACCTCGATGCCCTCATCCCCACACTGCAGAACCTGAGAAAGCTCAAGGGCCCGCAGTTCCTGCACGTGATCACGCGCAAGGGCCAGGGCTACAAGCTCGCCGAAGCCGACCCCATCCTCTACCACGGCGTCTCCAAGTTCGACCACACGGCGGGCATCGAGACCGGCAAGGGCGGCGGCAAGCTGACCTACACCCAGGTATTCGGCGACTGGCTGTGCGACATGGCAAAGGCCGACCCGCGCATCGTCGGCATCACCCCGGCGATGCGCGAAGGCTCGGGCCTGGTGCGCTTTGCCCAGGAGCACCCGGACCGCTACTTCGACGTCGGTATCGCGGAGCAGCATGCCGTCACCTTCGCCGCCGGGCTGGCCTGCGAGGGCTTCGTACCCGTGGTGGCGATCTACTCGACCTTCCTGCAGCGCGCCTACGACCAATTGATCCACGATGTCGCCCTGCAGAACCTGCAAGTGGTGTTCGCGATCGACCGCGGAGGCCTGGTCGGTGCCGATGGAGCCACCCACCACGGCGCATTCGACCTCTCCTATCTCACCTGCATCCCGAATATGGTCGTGATGGCGCCCTCCAACGAGGATGAATGCAGGCAGATGCTGTACACCGCCGTCAGCCACCCGGGGCCGTCGGCGGTGCGCTACCCGCGCGGCGGCGGCACCGGCGTCGCACCTCAGGCGCGCATGCAGGCGCTCCCGATCGGCAAGGGCGAGGTCGTGCGCGAAGGCCGGCGCGTCGCCCTGATCGCGTTCGGCAGCATGGTCGGCGTTGCGCTCGACGTGGGCGCGCAGATCGATGCCACGGTCGCCAACATGCGCTTCATCAAGCCCCTGGACGAAGCGCTCGTTGCGCGCCTGGCCGCCGACCACGATCTGCTCGTCACGCTCGAGGAGAACGCGCTCATCGGCGGCGCCGGCAGCGAAGTGGCTCGCGTCGTCGACGGCCTGGCAGCGCGGCCACGCATGCTGCGCCTGGGCCTCCCCGACCGCTTCATCGACCACGGCGACCAGGCCCAACTGCTGGCCTCGGTCGGACTCGACCGCGATGGCATCCTCGCTCGCATCCAGCACAGCCTGGACATTGACGCCACCACCAAAAGTTGAGCATTTTTGTCGGGAAAGCTAAGATTCGGGCCAGGTGCAACTCGTTTGCACCTGGCCCGATCACCATGAAACGAGAGAAACGCCAATGAACGACCCCATCGATCTCGCCATGCCCGACGTCCAGAGCAGCGCGGACAGCCGCCAGATCGCGATCAACAAGGTCGGGATCAAGTCGATCCGCCACCCGGTGAAGGTCGCCGACAAGGCGGGCGGCGTGCAGCACACGGTGGCGAGCTTCAACATGTACGTCGGCCTGCCCCACAACTTCAAGGGCACCCACATGTCGCGCTTCGTCGAGATCCTCAACGACAACGAGCGCGAGATCTCGGTGGAGTCCTTCGAGCCCATGCTGCGTGCGATGGTCGAGCGTCTCGAGGCCGAGACCGGCCACGTCGAGATGAGCTTCCCGTACTTCATCAACAAGACCGCGCCGGTGTCCGGTGTGAAGAGCCTGATGGACTACGAAGTGTGCTTCATCGGCTCGATCCGCGAGGGTGGCCATTACGAGTTCTCGATGAAGGTGGTGGTACCTGTCACCAGCCTGTGCCCCTGTTCGAAGAAGATCTCGGAGTACGGCGCCCACAACCAGCGCTCTCACGTCACCGTGAACGCGGTCCTCAACGACCACCTGTGGATCGAGGAAATGGTCCAGCTGGTCGAGTCCCAGGCATCGTGCGAGTTGTTCGGCCTGCTCAAGCGGCCTGACGAGAAGTGGGTCACCGAACGTGCCTACGACAACCCGAAATTCGTCGAGGACATGGTGCGCGACGTCGCCGCCCAACTCCAGCGCGAACCCCGCATCGACGCCTACGTCGTCGAGTCGGAGAATTTCGAGTCGATCCACAACCATTCGGCCTACGCCCTGATCGAGCGCGACAAACGCATTGCCGCCTGCGGGTAGTGCCGATCAAGACACCTGATCGGCCAATCGGCAAGGACAATGACACGCCCAAGCGCAAGACGTTAATATAAGCATTCCATTAACTACTGGAATGCATGTAATGTCCAAGTCCTTTGTCCAGATCACCACCGACGTGTCCAAAGCCCTCGCCACGCTGCGAAAGGAAACGCCCGAGACGATGCAGGGCTTCGGCACGATGGCCAAGGGCGCCTTGCAGGACGGCGCGCTGAGCGAGCTGCAGAAGGAACTGATTGCGCTTGCGATCGCCGTCACCCAGCGCTGCGACGCCTGCGTCGGCTTCCATGTCAAGGCGCTGATCCGGCTCGGTGTGAGCCGCGAGCAGTTCATGGAGACGCTGGGGGTATGCACCTACATGGGCGGCGGCCCTGCCCTCATGTACGCCGCCGAAGCCGTCCGCGCATATGAGGAAATGCTGCCACGCACGGCCTGAAGCGGTCCGCTAAAAAAAGCGTTCACTTTTTCTGCGGATTCACTATAATGCCGACCTTCGAGCGGAGAGGTGGCAGAGTGGTCGAATGTACCTGACTCGAAATCAGGCGTAGGTGCGAGCCTACCGTGGGTTCGAATCCCACCCTCTCCGCCAAAAAACAGTTGAAGTTGCGGCAGCAAAAGATATAATGCCGCTCCTTCGCAGTGCAGCACAAAGCGCCCGTAGCTCATCTGGATAGAGTACCTGGCTACGAACCAGGGGGTAGGAGGTTCGAATCCTTCCGGGCGCGCCAAACAAGCCTTCCGACTTCGGGCTCTAAACGATATCGGCAACGCGCCCGTAGCTCATCTGGATAGAGTACCTGGCTACGAACCAGGGGGTAGGAGGTTCGAATCCTTCCGGGCGCGCCAGACAGCCGAAAAAGGCCCGGTCAATCGACCGGGCCTTTTTCATTCCTGCGCGCTGAAGGGCGCTCGGTTAAGCTGTCGCCTTTATCCCATACGCCCCGAAATGCCCGACGCCCATCACCTGCTCGGCCTGCAGCCTGGCGCCTCGCGCGCCCAGATCAAGCGCGCCTTCCGCCAGTTGGCGATGCAATGGCACCCGGACCGCAATCCCGCTCCGGATGCCGTCGAGCACTTCAAGGCGCTTCGGCGTGCGCATGACGCCCTGCTCGAAGCCTTGCTCGAGGACACGGACGCCGATGTCGAAACGGCCGCGACCGCGGCGGCCGAGCGCGCGCAGCAACGGGCAACGGAGCGCGGCGCCGACCGCTGGGAAACGCTCGAGATCAGCTTCGAGGAAGCCTTCGCCGGCGGCGCAAGGGCGATATGCGTTCGCAGCCCCCTGCCCTGTGCGCATTGCAATGGCAGCGGCACCGAAGAGGTCAGCGTCAGCCAGGTGTGCGCCCTCTGCCATGGCTCGGGGCGCCTGCGCACTGCGCAGGGGCTCGTGCACTGCGACGCCTGTGACGGGCGCGGCTATACGCGCACGCGCGCGTGCAGGGCTTGTGGCGGCAGTGGCGAGCAGGTCGGCGAACGCTGGCTGGAAGTCACACTGCCACCCGGGCTGGTTGACGACGATACTCTGCGCCTTGCCGGCGAGGGCGAGCCGCATGCCGACCCCAGCCACCCGCGTGGCGATCTGCGCCTGAGAGTCAGGCTCAGCCCACACCGCATCTTCCGCCGCGAAGGCAGGAACCTCGTCGTGCAGCGCCCGGTCAGTGCACTTCGCATGCTGGTCGGCGGCAGCCTGCGCATCCCGCACCCCGCGGGCATGCGTAGCGTGACGCTCGATGCGGGCCTTGCTCATTGCCGCCAGTTGCGCGTCGAAGGGGCGGGCTTCCCCGCACGTGCGGGGCGCACTGCCGGCGACCTGATCGTCGAGTTCATACCGATGCTGCCCGAAGCACTCGACGCGCGTGTGCGCACCTTGATCGAGCAGCTCGACAACGAACTCGGCGCCAGTGCGGAGCGCCACCTGCCCGAGCTTGCGCGCTGGGAAGCCGACTGGCTGACCGACTGACGCTGGCGCAAACAGACGCCGGCACTGCGGCGGCAGGCCCCATCGGCCGTATAATTAGCAAAAACTGATAAACATGCAGCCCCGCTGCACCCAAGGCCTTGTCGAATGCGCCGTTTGCTTCCGTTGCTGATCATCGCGCTTGCCGTTGCCGGTTTCATCGGTCTGCGCGCTACCCGTCCAAGCGCACCTGCCGTCGAAACCCGCGAGAGAGTCTGGCAGGTCGAGACCCACACGCTGCAGGCCGCAGCGCTGCATCCAACGCTCGTGCTCTACGGCCGCGTCGAGGCGCCCGACCGTTTGCGCGCGGCAGCGCCAGTCAGTGCCCGCATCCTCGAACTGCGGGTGCGTGACGGCGACCGCGTAGAAGCCGGCGCAGTGCTCGCCCGGCTCGACCCGCGTGACCTCGCCCCGCGCCTCGAACGTGCGAAGGCAGACCTGGAGCGCGAACGCATCCGCCATCGCAGCGACCAGCAGGCCCTCGAACAGGAGCGCACCCTTGTGCAATTGGCGGACGCAAGGCTTACCCGCCTCGAACGCCTCAAGGACGCACGACTGGGAGCGGAGAGCGCGGTGGATCAGGCGCGCGAGGAACGCGCCCGCGCACAACTCGCCCTGACGCAGCGCCAACAGGCGATCGCGGAGCACCCTGCCCGCCTTGCACACCTGCAGACGCAGCTCGCCGAGGCCATGCGCGACGCCGAGCGCGGTGAACTTGTGGCGCCCTTCGCAGCGCGGATCGGTACGGTGGAAGTCGCTGCGGGCGACCAGGTGCAGGCCGGCCAGACCCTGCTCAGCCTGTATTCGTCCGATGCACTCTACCTGCGCGCCCGCGTACCGGCGCTCTACGCCGAGGAACTGCGCGCAGCGCTCACCCGCGGCGAGCACCTGCATGCCCGTGCCGATTTCGGTGCCACCCCGTTGCGCGCCCACCTTGAACGCATCAGCGGTGAGGCCGACGCGCGCGGCGTGGATGTGCTGCTGCGCATCGAGGATGCCGACCGGGTACCGGTGGGCGCCTTCATCAATGCGGTCCTCGATCGCCCGCTGGCCAACGACATCTTCGCGATCCCACCCACCGCTTTGCATGGTGGGGACCGCCTCTACCTGATCGAGAATGGGCGACTGCGGGGGCTGAACATCACGCGTGCGGGCGAGCGTCGAAGCGGTGATCAGGTTCAGCTGCTCGTGCGTGGGGACGCGCTCGCGAACGGCATGCAGGTTCTGAGTACCCACCTGCCCCATGCCATCGACGGCCTCGCCGTGGCTGTGGTCGAACGGACGGCACAATGAAGCACAGCAGCGTCCTGCAGATGCTGGCTGGCCACAAGGTGGCGGCCAATGTGCTGATGTTGCTCGCCTTCGTACTGGGCGCTATCGGCCTGACACGCATGAACGTGCAGTTCTTCCCCAGTTTCGAGCTCGATGTGATCTCGGTGCGGGTGATCTGGACCGGTGCCTCGGCCGAGGATGTCGAAACAGGGATCACCACGCCGCTGGAGGAGCGCCTGAAGACGGTCGACGGCCTCAAGCGCATGAGCTCCACGTCTGCCCAAGGCATCTCGAGCATCACACTGGAGCTCAACGAGGGGACGGACGCGCTGCTCGCGCTGGACCAGGTGCGCCAGCGCGTAGATGAATTCCGCAACCTGCCGCGCGACGCCGAGACCCCCGAGGTCAGCCGCATCTCGCGCTATGAGCCGATCGCCCGCCTGCTGGTACGAGGCAACAGCGTAGACGAGCTGCGGCCCTGGGTGCGGCGGTTCGAGAGCGAGCTGCTGGCCGCCGGCATAGACCGCGTCACCATCACCGGCCTGCCGGAAGAACGCATTGCAATCGAGGTGCCCTCGGCGGCACTCGAGAGCCTGGGACTGTCCCTTGTCGAGGTCGGCGAGCGGATCGGTCAGCTCGCACGCGACGTGCCAGCGGGCATTGCCGGCGAGATCGACGGCGCACGAGAGATACGCGGCCTGGAGCAGCGCCGAAGCGCCGAGGCCTTCGCCAACCTGCCGGTGCTGAGCGATCAGGACGGTGTGGTCCGCCTGGGCGAGATTGCTACCCTCACTCGCGAGCCCCGCGGCAACGAACTCGCGTTGTTCGAGCGCGGCGACAGCGTGGTCGAGTTGCAATTGCAGCGCAGCGAGAGCGGACATTCGCTCAAGGCTGCACGCGTGCTCGACGACTGGCTGGAGAAGACCCGCCCCACCCTGCCACCGAGCGTGCAGCTCGAAGTGTTCGATGCGCAATGGCAGCTGATCAGCGACCGCATCGGCCTGCTCGTGAGCAACGGCCTTTCCGGGCTGCTGCTCGTGGTCGCGGTGCTCTATTTCTTCCTCCCCGCACGCGTGGCGCTGTGGGTGATGATCGGCATTCCGACCGCCTTCCTCGCCACGCTCGGGCTGATGTTCGCGTTCGGTGGCACGATCAACATGATGAGCCTGTTCGCGCTCATCATGGCGCTGGGCATCATCGTCGACGACGCCATCGTGGTCAGCGAGGACGCCGACACTCACCGCCAGATGGGAGAAGGTCCGACGCAGGCCGCGCTGGGCGGAGCACGGCGGATGTTGTGGCCGGTGGTGGCGGCGTCGCTGACCACGGTAGCCGCCTTCCTGCCCCTGATGATGGTGGGCGGCATCATCGGCAACATCCTTGGCGACATTCCGTTCGTGATGATCATGGTCATCATCGCCTCGCTGCTGGAGAGCTTCCTGATCCTGCCGGCCCACCTGCGCATGGCGCTCGCCGGCGAGGCCGGGCTGCACCACTCCCGTCTGCGCGAGCGGCTCGACCGCGCCTTCGCCGGCTTTCGCGACGGCCGCTTCCGCCGCCTGGTCGAACTCAGCCTGGCCTGGCGCGGCACCACGGTCGCGCTCAGTATCGGCTTGATGGTGATGGCTGTCGGCCTGATCGCCGGCGGACGGATCGGCTTCGTGTTCTTCCCCTCCCCCGAGGGCCAAGTGGTGTTCGCCAACGCCACCTTCGTCGCCGGGACGCCGCGCCAGCACACCGAAGCCTTCCTGAACGAACTCGAGCGCGCACTGTTCGAGGCCGAGGCGGAATTGGGCGGCGGTCTGGTGCAGACGGCCGTCGCGCGCCTGGGCGGCACGATCAGCAGCGGTGCGGGCTCGAGCGCACGCGGCGATCAGCTCGCCGGCATCATGGTCGAGCTCACCCCACCCGACACACGGGAAGTTCGCAACGAGCGCTTCCTCGCCGCCTGGCGCGCCAAGCTGCCCCCGGTTGCCGGCCTCGAACTGCTTACTTTCACGGCCCGCCAGTCCGGACCACCCGGCCGCGACCTGAACATCCGCCTCACCGGCGACGATGCCGATGCGCTCAAGCGCGCGGCACTGGAGCTTGCGGAAACCCTCAAGAGCCTGCCGGGGGTGAGCGAGACCGAGGACGACATGCCCTTCGGCCGCGAGCAGTTGGTCTATCGACTCACCCCGGCAGGCGAAGCGCTCGGCCTCACCACCGAGAGCCTCGGTCGCCAGCTGCGCGCCGCCTTCGATGGTGCGCTCGCCCAACTCGTTCAGGTCGGCCGCGACGAACTCGAGGTCCGCGTCATGCTTCCGCGTGACGAACGCAGCCGGCTCGACGTCTTCGATCGCATCACCGTCAGCCTGCCTGACGGCCGCTTCGCCCCGCTCGGGACGGTAGCGAGCTGGGAGTCAAGGCGAGGCTTCGAGGCCCTGCGCCATGCCCAGGGGCGGCTCGCGGTGGAGGTGTCGGGGGCAGTCGATAGCGAGGTGAACAACGCGAATGCGATTCAGGCCGAACTGGCCCGCGACGCCCTTCCGGGCCTGGCTGCCCGCTATGGCATCGAGTACAGCTTCGAAGGGCGCTCGGCCGACCAGCGCGAAACCATGGCGGATATGCAGACCGGGCTGGTAATCGGGCTCGGCTTGATCTACCTGGTGCTGGTGTGGTCGTTCTCGTCCTGGAGCTGGCCGCTGGTAGTGATGTCCGCCATCCCGCTCGGACTCGCCGGCGCCATCTTCGGCCACTGGCTGCTCGACATCGATCTCACCATCCTGTCGATGTTCGGCTTGTTCGGCCTGGCCGGCATCGTGGTGAACAACTCGATCATCCTGGTGACGCTGTTCAAGGAATTGCACCACAAGGGAGCCGCCCTGCAGGATGCCCTGGTCGGCGCGTCCTGTGGCCGTCTACGCGCCGTACTGCTGACCTCGCTCACCACCATCGGCGGGCTGACGCCGCTGCTCTTCGAGCGCTCGCTGCAGGCCCAGTTCCTGATCCCGATGGCGACCTCGATTGCCTTCGGGCTAGGCTTCTCCGCCCTGCTGGTGCTGTTCTTCGTGCCGGCGCTGCTGTCGCTGCTGGAGAGCTTCCACGACTGGAGCGCGCGCCGCAACGTGCGCCCCGCGGCAGCCGCCTGAATGGGCGCTGGCGCGGGCTGTAGTGCGGATCGCTGTCAGAGCGGCGCTTCGATGCGCTCGACACCGCCCATGTAGGGGCGCAGCGCGGCCGGGATAAGGATCGAGCCATCAGCCTGCTGGTGGTTCTCGAGCACCGCCACCAGGGTGCGACCCACAGCCAGGCCCGAACCATTGAGCGTATGCACCAGTTCGTTCTTGCCCTGAGCGTTCTTGAAGCGCGCCTGCATGCGCCGCGCCTGGAAGGCCTCGCAGTTCGAGCAGCTCGAGATCTCGCGATAGGTATTCTGGGCCGGTAGCCAGACCTCGAGGTCGTAGGTCCTTGCTGCCGAGAAGCCCATGTCGCCGGTGCACAGAGTGATGACACGGTAGGGCAGCTCGAGCTTCTTCAGGATGGCTTCGGCATGACCGACCATCTGCTCGAGCGCCTCGTCGCTCTTGCCCGGCTCGACGATCTGCACCATTTCCACCTTGTCGAACTGGTGCTGGCGGATCATGCCGCGCACGTCGCGCCCGCCGCTGCCCGCCTCGGAACGGAAGCAGGGGCTGTGCGCAGTCAGGCGGATGGGCAATTGGTCGAGCGTCAACACCTCCTCGCGCACGCTGTTTGTGAGCGTGATCTCGGCGGTTGGGATCAGGTACTGCTCCAGCCCCTCCTCGTCACCTCCGCGCAGCACCCAGAACAGATCTTCCTTGAACTTGGGCAACTGGCCGGTACCGTACAGCGCCTCGCGATTGACGATGTAGGGCGTGTAGCACTCGGTGTAGCCGTGCTCGAGCGTGTGCGTATCCAGCATGAACTGTGCGAGGGCGCGATGCAGACGCGCGATCGGACCGCGCAGGAAGGCAAAGCGCGACCCCGACAGCCTGGCGCCGGTGTCGAACTCGAGGCCGAGCGGCGCACCGAGGTCTACATGGTCGCGCAGCTCGAAGTCGAACTGGCGCGGATTGCCCCAGCGCCGGACTTCGACGTTGCCGGACTCGTCCTCTCCCACCGGCACATCGGCCTGAGGCAGGTTCGGCAGGCGCGAGGCGAAGTCGTTGATGCGTTCGAGCAGTCCGGGAAGCGCCTGCTCGCAGGCTTTGAGCTCCTCGCCGAGCTGACCGACCTCGGCCATGACCGCCGTCGCGTCCTCGCCCTTGCCCTTGAGCATGCCGATCTGTTTGGAGAGCGCGTTGCGCCGGGCCTGTAGTTCCTGCGTACGGGTCTGCAGGGCCTTGCGTTCGTCCTCAAGGGCCTGGAAGCCGGCTACGTCAAGGACGAGGCCGCGTGTGGCAAGGCGGGCGGCAACACTGTCGATCTGGTTGCGGAGAAGCTGGATATCGAGCATCGGGCAATTCCTGTTTGTTTCTGTAATCAGCTGCATGGCGACGAAAGCTCACGTTCCATCACACGGAAAGCGCTTTAACACCAAGCTAATGAAGACTTTTCACGGCGCACTGAACTGATGTCGCAGTGCAAAAATTAGTTTTTCCAATCAATAACTTGAGAAGTTGACGCTACGTAAATTGAACTTGCAAAACGCAGCCGGTCAATTAACCTTGTAGGAGAAACCAAGCCGCGCCAGACGGCACAACCTTGGAGGAGTACGGCATGCTATCGATTCGTGACTGCCTTGACTATTGCGACGTAACCGATGACGAGGTCGCCCTGATCGCCGAACACGAGGACATACCCGACGTCGCAGCGGCCCAGGTGGTATGTGGCCTCGTGCAGACCCCGGAAGGTGTGATGGTGCTGACCCAGTTCATGGTCGAACTGATCGAGCGCGCAAACGCGCGCGGCGATGTCGAAAAGGCGCGCCGCGCAGCCAAGGTCTGCGAGCGCTTCATGGCCGACCACCCCCTGCCTCACTGAGCCCCTCATCGCCCTGATCGCCCGCATCGCCTGGTCCATGCGGGCCGTGGCGTGAAATGGACATCGCTGCATCAGCCCGTTTCACGCCATGTTCCGGGCGTGTGCCGACGGCCGATTGCGCAGCGGCGTCGAGATCGCGCAGGCGTGCAAGCTTCTCGGCTATCCGGCCTTCCATGCCACGCGGCGTGGGCTGGTACCAGCCGGGCGGATCCATCCCATCGGGGAGATATCGTTCGCCGGCAGCGTAGGCATCGGGCTCGTCATGGGCATAGCGATAGGCCTTGCCGTAGTCGAGCGACTTCATGAGCTTGGTGGGTGCATTGCGCAGGTGCAGGGGTACAGGCCGGGATGCATCCTTGGCTACAAAGGCGCGCGCAGCATTATAGGCCTTGTACGCCGCATTCGACTTTGCCGCACAGGCGAGGAAGATCGTTGCCTGTGCGAGCGCGAGTTCCCCCTCCGGCGAGCCCAGACGCTCATAGGTAGCTACCGCACTGAGCGCCATCTCCAGCGCGCGCGGGTCAGCCAGGCCAATGTCTTCGACCGCCATGCGGATCAACCTGCGCCCCAGGTAGAGCGGATCGGCACCGCCGTCCAGCATCCGACACAACCAGTAGAGCGATGCGTCCGGATCCGAGCCGCGCACGGACTTGTGCAGGGCCGAGATCTGGTCATAGAAGGCCTCGCCACCCTTGTCGAACCGGCGCAGGTTGCGTGCCAGCGCCTGGTCGACAAACGCAGGCGTCACCGCGCCCAGGCCCGCCGTCTCGGCGGCGACCTGCAACTGCTCGATCAGGTTCATCAACCGCCGCGCGTCACCATCGGCAAAGCCGATCAGGCGTTCGCGCGCTGCAGGCTCGAAATCGAGTTCCGGGCAGGCCAAGGTACGCGCGCGCTCGAACAGCCTCTCCATTGCCTCCGCATCGAGAGCCTCGAGCACATAGACGGCTGCTCGCGACAGCAGTGCCGAATTGACCTCGAAGGACGGGTTCTCGGTCGTGGCGCCGATGAAGGTGACCAGACCTTGCTCGACGTATGGCAGGAAGGCGTCCTGCTGACCCTTGTTGAAACGATGCACCTCATCGACGAACAGCAGGGTGTGGCGGCCACGGGCCTTGGCAGCCTGCGCCTGCTGGATCGCTTCACGGATCTCCTTGACCCCGGAGAACACCGCCGACAAGGCAATGAACTCGGCATCGAAGCCCAGCGCCATCAAGCGCGCAAGCGTCGTCTTGCCCACCCCCGGCGGCCCCCACAGGATCATCGAGTGCGGACGACCGGACTCGAAAGCAAGCCGCAGCGGCTTGCCCGGCCCCAGCAGGTGAGCCTGGCCTGCCACCTCGTCCAGGCTGCGCGGGCGCATGCGCTCAGCGAGCGGCACGCGTGGCGGCTCAATGGTGTCGAACAGGTCGGCCATCGGCATCCTCAGCGAATAGGTAGCGCCACCGGGGTGGCGTGCATCCCCAGTGTGCACGCTCGATGGGTGATCAACGCAGTGCCGCCCCCTGCCTGCCGGCTGCCTCCGCGGGTGCCTCGCCGATCAGGTCGGCACCAGCGGGCACGCTGAAGCGGAAACGGTCGTCGGCAAGCACAGGATTCGTACGCAGCCGAGTGAAACGGATCGAGGTAGTCTGGCCAAAGTTGTCGCGCATTTCCATCTCACGCAGTTGGCCGTCGGCCATGCCGATGCGCAAGGCCTCGAAACCACTGTCGCTGCGCAAGGGGCGTGCATCGACCCAGGCGACCCCATCATGCACACCGCCGTCGCCCAGCTCGAAACTGTCGTCGAGCTCGCCGCTACCGAACAGGATGGCGGCCGGCGTCGCCCCCAGCGCGTCGCCGATCGCGCGCACAGTGACCTGATTGAGATCGGGATCCCAGGTCCACAAGGCGCTGCCATCGCCAACCAGCACTTGCCGGTAGGGCTGGACATACTCCCAGTGGAACTTCCCCGGCCGCGCGTAGGCGAAGCTGCCCGCCGCCTGCTGCGGCCGACGCCCGGAGCGTGCGCTCACCACCTGCTCGAACTCGCCCTCGGCGCTGCGCACCTCGGCAACGAAACTGCGCAGTTGAGCAACACCGTCCGCGGCCTGTGCAAGTGCTGCCGTAGTCAGCAACACGATCATGCTCGCCCCGCGCCCCAATGCGCCAACGCGCAGTCCGGAAAATCTCATTCGCCCTCCTTGGCCGGGACGATCACTTCCCGGTTGCCATTGCTGCCCATCGCCGACACGAGGCCGGCACGCTCCATCTGCTCGATCAGGCGCGCAGCGCGGTTGTAACCGATGCGCAGGTGACGCTGCACGAGTGAAATCGATGGCCTGCGGGTCTTGATGACCACTTCCACGGCCTGGTCGTAGAGCGGGTCCGCCTCGTCATCGCCGCCGTCACCACCACCGAGCGCCGCCTCAAGGTCGTCTTCGGCAGCCGCCAGGATGCCTTCGACGTAATCCGGCGGCCCACTCTTCTTGAGGTGGTCGACGACCTTATGCACCTCGTCGTCCGCGACGAAGGCGCCATGCACGCGCACAGGCAGGCCGGTGCCCGGCGCCAGGTAAAGCATGTCACCCATGCCGAGCAGCGTCTCGGCGCCCATCTGGTCCAGGATGGTGCGCGAGTCGATCTTGCTCGACACCTGGAAAGCGATACGGGTAGGCACGTTGGCCTTGATCAGGCCGGTGATCACATCCACCGACGGGCGCTGGGTAGCCAGGATCAGGTGGATGCCCGCCGCACGCGCCTTTTGCGCCAGGCGCGCAATGAGCTCCTCCACCTTCTTGCCCACCACCATCATCAGGTCGGCCAGTTCGTCGACCACGACCACGATGTAGGGCAGCGGCTCGAGCGGCTCTGGGTTCTCCGGGCTGATCGAGAACGGGTTGGTGAGCGGCCTCTCCGCCTTGCGTGCTTCCTGCACGGCCTTGTTGAATCCCGCAAGGTTGCGCACACCCACCGCTGCCATCAGCTTGTAGCGCTTGTCCATCTCGGTCACGCACCAGTTGAGCGCGTTGGCTGCATGCTTCATGTCGGTCACCACCGGCGCGAGCAGATGCGGGATGCCCTCGTAGATCGACAACTCGAGCATCTTCGGGTCGACCATGATCAGGCGCACGCGCTCGGGCTCACTCTTGTAGAGCAGCGACAGGATCATCGCGTTGATACCGACCGACTTGCCCGACCCGGTGGTGCCGGCCACCAGCAGGTGGGGCATCTTGGCGAGGTCGGCCACCACGGGCTGGCCGCCGATATCCTTGCCAAGCACGACGGTGAGTGGCGAATGCGCGTCCTGATACACCTTGGAGCCAATGATCTCGGACAGCCGCACCGTCTGGCGCTTGGGATTGGGCAACTCGAGTGCCATGCAGGACTTGCCCGGCACGGTCTCGACAACTCGGATCGACACCAGCGACAGCGCGCGCGCGAGATCCTTGGCGAGGTTGACCACCTGGCTACCCTTGACACCGGTTGCGGGTTCGATCTCGTAACGGGTAATCACCGGCCCCGGATAGGCCGCCAGCACCTTCACTTCCACACCGAAATCGGCGAGCTTGTTCTCGATCACGCGCGAGGTGAACTCGAGCGACTCCGGCGACGGCGGCTCGACACCGCCACTTGCCGGATCGAGCAGCGCAACCGGCGGAATACCGCCTTCGCCGCTGTCGGCAAAGAGCGTCTGCTGGCGCTCTTTCTCGACACGTTCCGATTTCTGCACCGCCACGACGGCTGGCTCGATACGCAGCGGCGGCGCCGCGACCTTCTCGGTCTTGCGGCGGCGGGTCTCGACCACTGCTTCGCGCTTCTGGGCGATCTCACGGCCGACCTTCCGATCCTGCCAGCGCTGCCACGCCGCCTGGCTCGAGACGACAGCATGCTCAAGCCACAGGCCTACCCGCTCGACGACGGTCAACCAAGACACGCCGGTAAACAGCGACAGGCCACAGGCTAGCAGTGTGAGCAGCATCAGCGTGCCGCCTGTGAAGCCGAAGTAGCGCTGCATGAGGGAGCCGAGCTCCATGCCGATCAGCCCGCCAGGCTCCAGCGGCACCGCCGCTCCGTGGGAGTGAAAGCGCAGGAACTCCAGCGCGCTGCTGGTCAACAGCACGACGAAGAAGCCCATCATGACGAAGATGAAGGAGCGGTGATCGAGCTCGAGACGATTCCTCAGCCGCCGGAAACCCCACAGCAAGCTGTATCCAAGGAAGACCACCCACCACCAGGACGACACGCCGAACAGATACAGCAGAAGGTCGGCGAGCCAGGCACCGAAACGGCCACCCGGGTTCGCAACCCGGGTCACCTCGGCGGCATGCGACCAGCCCGGGTCGGACTCGCTGTATCCGACCAGGATCAGCCCGACATACAGCGACATGACGCCCAGGATGAGCCAGCGCGCCTCCTGGAGCAGGAGCGAGATCTTTTCGGGCAGCGGCTGGGAACGAGGCGAGGAGCGCGACAGCATTGGAATGAGGGCCGATCGGGAGCGCCGGACGGCCATAGTGGTACGACGCCCGGATTATACGGGAAGGTCTCGCAGCTCGTTCCCGATGTTGCGGCTGCTCACAAAGGACGGCTCACGGGATCAGACGTCTCCGAGGCGCTCCTTGAGCACGATACCCTCGGCGCTTTCCTCGATGAGCCCTTGCTGCCCGAGATCCTTCATGACGCGGCTGACCATCTCGCGCGACGCGCCAATCATCTTCGCAATGTCCTGCTTGGAGACCTTGCGCACGACCACGGCGCGCCCCCCGACGTCCTCGGACATCTCGAGCAGCAGGCGTGCGACACGACCATAGACGTCCATCAGCGCCAGGCTCTCGATCTTGCGGTCGGCATTGCGCAGGCGTTCGGCCAGGTTGCACATGATGCGCCACGAGACGTCGAAGCTGTCCTGCATCAGGCGACGGAAATCCTGCTTGGCGATGAGCACAAGATCGGAGGGCACCACGGCGATCACCGAGGCCGAGCGCGGACGCTCCTCGAACATCCCCATTTCGCCGAACAACTCGCCTTGGCCGAGAATCGACAGGATGACCTCACGGCCATCCTCGTCGCTCACCACGACTTTCAGGCTGCCGGTCAGCACCAGGTACACGTAGTCGGAGCGGTCGCCGGCACACACCACGGCCTGCCCGCGCGGAAACCGGCGCATCATCGAGACGCGCGCAACGCTGCTCAGGACCTCATCGGACAAACCCTGGAAAAGCGAGAAAGTCTTCAGGGCAACGACGGACACGGCGGTGGGCTGGGACATGCTGGCTCCGGTAAACACGGGGAAGGTCGTCCAGTCAACGACATTTCTCATGAGTTTATACGATTGTCGGCAGCCAAATCCGCGCATCGTGAAATCTGTCACGGCGCATCCGCTGTCCGCAGCGTGACGCAGGCGCCGATTCACGCTTGCTATCGGCCCCATCGCCGCGGCATGCCGGGGGGTCGGCTATAATCGCGCCCTCATCTGCAACCCGCTGGAATGTCCCTCATGACCACGAAACACGCCCGCCTGCTCATTCTTGGCTCCGGCCCCGCCGGCTATACCGCGGCCGTCTATGCAGCCCGCGCCAACCTCAGCCCGGTGCTGATCACCGGCATTGCCCAAGGCGGCCAGCTGATGACCACGACGGAGGTCGACAACTGGCCTGCAGACGCCGACGGCGTGCTCGGCCCCGACCTCATGGCGCGCTTCCAGAAGCATGCGGAACGCTTCAACACCGAGATGATCTTCGATCACATCCATACCGTTAAGCTCGGCGAAAAGCCCTTCCGCCTGATTGGTGACGCTGGCGAATACACCTGCGACGCGCTCATCATCGCGACCGGTGCGACGGCAAAGTACCTCGGCCTGCCCTCGGAAGAGAAGTTCGCCGGCCGTGGCGTGTCGGCGTGCGCAACCTGCGACGGTTTCTTCTACCGCAACCAGGATGTCGCAGTCGTCGGCGGCGGCAACACCGCGGTCGAGGAGGCGCTCTACCTGGCCAACATCGCGCGCAAGGTGACGCTGGTCCATCGCCGCGAGAAGTTCCGCGCCGAGAAGATCATGATCGACAAGCTCATGGAAAAGGTCGCTGCCGGCAAGATCGAACTCGCCCTCAACGCCACGCTCGACGAGATCCTTGGCGACAACAGCGGCGTCACCGGCATGCGCATCAAGGACGTCAATACCGGCTCGGCGCGCGAGGTGGCCTTGCAGGGGGTATTCATCGCGATCGGCCACAAGCCGAACACCGACATCTTCGCGGGCCAGCTCGAAATGGAAGGTGGCTACCTCGTCACCCAGGGAGGCCGCAATGGCAACGCCACACAAACCAGCACCCCCGGGGTGTTCGCGGCTGGCGACGTACAGGATCACATCTACCGCCAGGCCGTCACCTCCGCCGGCACCGGCTGCATGGCCGCCCTGGATGCCGAACGCTACCTCGATACGCTCGGCGCCTGAGCGCAGCCGCTGACCCGCATGGCCCGCACTCGCCAACGATCCACAGCACCGGAAAACGGCAAGGACGCGCGCGGCGGGTCAGCGGGCGATCTTGGCGAGTTGCGCCGCCTGCTTCGCGCGGCCGACGCCAGCACCCCGGATGCACCACCGGTCCAGCCCGGCAAGCGCATCCGGCACACCGTGGCGCCCGCCCAAAAGGCCGAAGACCGCGCCGACCTTGCCGCCACACCCGATGCGGACGAGCTCGCGCTGTTTCGCCGTACGGTGGGCTCAACCAGGCCGATACGCGGGGACAACCGCGCCGAACTCGATCCGCCGCGTCCAGCCCCGGTGCGGCGTACGCTGCAGGCCGAGGACGAGGCGCCTGTACCCGCCCGCCCGCGAGCGGACCAGGATCCACTACTGGCGGCCTACGCAGGCGTCGTGCCGCTGCGCGACAGCGGACGTGCAGAGATCGATGCGCCCCGACGGCAAGCCCGCAACCCAGGCACGGAAACAGCCACGGCGGTGCAACGCCCAGACGCAATCGTGCTGCCGGCCGACGCCGACCTGCGCGATCCGGCCAGCCTGTTCCGCACTGTGGTCGGACACGCACGCCCCATCGACACGCGCAACCGCATCGAGCTCCAGCGCCCCGCTCCGCCGCCCGCCCCCGTCAAGCGTGAAGCGGACGAACGCGCCGCGCTCGATGAATCGTTGGCTGCCCCCCTCAGCTTCGAGGACCGCCTGGACATGGGCGACGAGGCCGCTTTCCTGCGCAGCGGCCTGCCACGCCGGGTACTGACCGACCTTAGGCGTGGGCGGTGGGTCCTGCAGGCTCAGATCGACCTGCATGGGCTGACGCGTGACGAGGCGCGCAGCGCACTCGCGCACTTCCTCCATGACAGCCTGAATCAGGGGCTGCGCTGCATCCGCGTGATCCACGGCAAGGGCCACGGCTCACCCGGAAAGGTGTCGATTCTCAAGCAGCTGTCGCGCGGCTGGCTCGCCCAGCGCGAGGAGATCCTGGCCTTCTGTCAGGCGGGGCCGCATGACGGCGGGGGTGGCGCGCTGCTCGTGCTGCTGCGCGCGCAGAACGCCAACCCGCGCTGAACGTTCAGATTGCCGCCTCGTTGATCTCGCCGGTGCGGATGCGGACAACCTGTTCGACCGGGGTGACGAAAATCTTGCCGTCGCCGATCTTCCCCGTGTGCGCAGCCTTGACGATGGCCTCGACGGCCTGCTCGACGATATCGTCGGCAAGCACGACCTCGACCTTGATCTTGGGGAGGAAATCGACCACGTATTCCGCCCCGCGGTACAGCTCGGTATGCCCCTTCTGACGGCCGAAACCCTTCACCTCGGTCACGGTCAGGCCGGTGATGCCGACCTCGGACAGCCCTTCGCGCACTTCATCCAGCTTGAACGGCTTGATGATCGCCTCGATCTTCTTCATCCACTGCACTCCTTGTTCTAGAACTCGTCCTGGTAGCGCGATGTTATCGGATAACGCCAGTCCCTGCCGAAGCCACGCGGGGTGACACGGATGCCTACCGGGGCCTGGCGGCGCTTGTACTCGTTACGCTTGAGCATCGCCACCGTGCGCCGCACCTCGGCCTCGGGAAGGCCAGCGGCGATAATCTGGCGCGGCGACTCATCGCGCTCCATATAGGCCTCGATGATGGCGTCGAGTACCTCGTAGGGGGGCAGGCTATCCTGATCCTTCTGATCGGGCTTGAGCTCGGCTGAGGGCGGACGGTCGATGATGTTTTGCGGGATCACCTCGCCAAGCGTGTTGCGCCAGTTCGAAAGCCTGAACACGAAGGTCTTGTAGAGATCCTTGAGCACGGCGAAGCCACCCGCCATGTCGCCATAGAGCGTCGCATAACCGGTGGCCATCTCGCTCTTGTTGCCCGTGGTAAGCACGATCGCCCCGGTCTTGTTCGACAGCGCCATCAGGATCATGCCGCGGATGCGGCTCTGAAGGTTCTCCTCGGTGGTATCCGCAGCAAGGCCGGCAAACTGAGGCTCGAGCAGGTCGGCAAACACCTTCATTGCCGGTTCGATCGCAATCTCGTCGTAACGCACGCCAAGCCGGCGCACCATCTCGCGCGAGTCGTCCAGGCTCATCTGTGCCGTATAGGGTGAGGGCATCATCACCGCACGCACACGATCGGCGCCGAGCGCATCGACTGCAATCGCCAGCGTCAGTGCCGAGTCGATACCGCCCGAAAGCCCGATCACTGCCGATGGGAAGCGGTTCTTGCCGAGGTAATCGCGCACGCCCACCTTGAGTGCTTCGTACACTTCGGCTTCGAGGACGCGTGGCGGCACCCGGACGTCACTGTGCCAACGGCCCTGCTCAAACCGCACGACATCGAGGTGATCCACGAAGCTGCCCGCCTGGTAGCCCAGGGTGCCGTCACCATCGAGCGCGAAGGACGCACCGTCAAACACCAGCTCGTCCTGCCCGCCCACCATGTTGCAATACAGTACGGGGAGCCCGGTCTCGCGCACACGGTCGCGCAGAACCTCGATGCGCTGAACCTGCTTGTTCATGTGATAGGGCGAGGCATTGAGAGCCAGCAAGACCTCGGCACCCGCTGCCTGCGCAGCCTCGGCAGGACCGCTTTCCCACACATCTGCGCAGATATTCACACCGAAACGCACCCCCTTGCATTCGAACAGGCAGGGCGCACCGCCCGCCTCGAAGTAGCGTTCCTCGTCGAATACCTCGTAATTGGGCAGAAGGCTCTTGTAATAGCGCGCCTGCACCCTGCCGCCACTCAGTACGGACGCGGCATTGTAGCGCTGCACCCCCTCCTCGACGGGATGGCCGAGGACGACGACGAGTTCCCCCGCGGCGTCAGCGATACGTTGCGTCTCGCGTTCGCAGGCGCGATAGAAGTCGGGCCGCAGCAGCAGGTCCTCGGGCGGATAGCCCGAGAGCGCCAGCTCGGGCGTCAGAAGGATATCGGCACCTTGCGCGCGCGCAATGGCATCGATGATAAGTTCGGCATTGCCGATCAAATCGCCGACGGTCGGATTGAACTGTGCGACGGCGATCGAGACTGAGGTTCGGACGGTAGCATTCATGGGCGGAACTATACCGCTTCGGCGATGCTGCGGAGAGGCGAAGTAATGCCTTCTCAGCCTGCCGCAACCGAGTCCGATGACCCACAGTTCGTGTTGGAAAGCCTGTGGATAAATCCTGGGTGAAGTGCGCAAGTCGATGACGCGCAAGCGAATCGCCGCACTGCACAAGAATGAGGCAAGCGAGGAACCCAAGCACGATGAACAAGGCCTGCACACAGCTTGCCGAACATACGGACGGGCTGCATTTCGTCACCACCATCGGCGAAATCGAAGCCGGGCGCTGGGACGCCTTGGTTCAAGCCAGCTCGGCAAGCGCACCGCCCTGCCTGCGCCATGCCTTCCTGGACGCACTCGAGCACACCGGCTGCGTGGGTGGACGTAGCGGCTGGGCGCCCGCACACGCCACACTCTGGCGCAGCGGACAACTGGTCGCGGCCATGCCCCTTTACCTGAAGTCGCACTCCTATGGCGAGTACGTCTTCGACTGGGCATGGGCGGAGGCCTACCAGCGCCACGGTCTCGAATACTACCCGAAATGGCTAGCGGCATTGCCTTTCACGCCCATCTCCGGGCCCCGCCTGCTCGGTCTCACGACCTCCGACCGCGCGGCGCTGCTCGAGTCCGTCCTCGAAGCCGTACGCTCGAGCCCGATGTCCTCGTTCCACCTTCTGTTCCCCGCCGAAGACGAACTGCCACTGCTCGAAAACGCGGGACTCATGATCCGGGACGGCGTGCAGTTCCACTGGCGCAACGAGGCTGAGGCAAGAACGGCCGCCACCGCCACCACGCAATCACGCTGGAGAGACTTTGATGACTTCCTCGCCAGTCTCAACCACGACAAACGCAAGAAGATTCGCCAGGAGCGGCGGCGAGCGGCGGCCCATGGCCTCGAACTGCGCTGGCTTGACGGACACCAGGCGAGTCCGGCGGAGTGGGACTTCTTTCACCGTTGCTACAGCATCACCTATGCCTTGCATCGGTCAACACCCTACCTCGGCGCGCCCTTCTTCCGCGAGCTTGCCCGACGCATGCCCGACTCCGTACGCCTGCTGATCGCAACGCGTGATGGCCAGGATATTGCCGCCAGCTTCTTCCTGTGCGACCAGCGTGCGCTGTACGGTCGCTACTGGGGCGCGCTCGAGCACCTGCCCTTCCTGCATTTCGAACTGTGCTACTACCAGGCCATCGAGTACTGCATACAGAAGGGTCTGGAGCGTTTCGAGGGCGGCGCGCAAGGCGAGCACAAGCTGTCCCGGGGCCTGCTTCCCGTGCGCACGAGATCTGCGCACTGGCTTGCGGATACGCGTTTCAGCAGGGCGGTCGACGACTACCTGACTCGCGAGCGCGAGGGCATGAACGCATACGTGGATGAACTGAACGAGCGCCTGCCCTTTCGCCGCGAGGCCACGGACTGATCACCTTGCAGCTTCAGGTACGCGCTGCAGCCCCGATGAGAGGCAAGGCACGATAGAACGCGGTGATGGTCTTGGCGTCCGTAATCTCGCCACTTCGGATCAAGGCCTCGACCTCGCGAACGGGAAGCTCGAGCACCTCGAGAAACTCGCCATCGTCCAAGGCATGGCCGACGTGCGTCAGCCCGGAGGCGAGGAAGATCTCGATGCGCTCGTCGGAGTAGCCGATGCACGGATGCATCACGCCCACATGTTGCCAAGTGCGGGCCTCGAATCCCGTCTCTTCCCGCAACTCCCGGATCGCGCAGGCGCGGATATCCTCGCCCGCATCAATCTTGCCCGCCGGTAGCTCCAGGAATGCGCGCCCGAGCGGATAGCGGAACTGGCGCTCGAAAATCAAGCGGTCATCGTCAAGCAAGGCGACCACCACCACCGCGCCCGAGTGGCGAATGTACTCGCGCACCCCTTTCGAGCCATCGGGCAGAACTACCGCGTCGCGCCAGACCTTGAGCATGACGCCATCGAAGACCTGCTCGCTGGCCGCCGTACGCTCCGCCAGCGGATCGTGGCTGGGGTCGCTCATCGTCTCACCCCGCACCCCTGAGCAACGCCGCATGCCGAGGCAGATTCACGAGCATACGCGCCTGGGCGCAAGAACAGCGGTCTGCGCCCGGCCCCGTCAACCATGCTCGATTCAGAGCGAACCGAGCAGCGCATATGCGCACAGCGACATCAACATCTGCGGCGCGAGCCCCAGCGCAGCAATGGCAAGGCCATTGACCGACAACATGACGCGAACCTCTGCCGGAGCATGGATCGGCGACACATCGACCGGTTCGTCGAAGTACATCAGCTTGACCACGCGCAGGTAGTAGAAGGCACCGATCACCGACATGACGACAGCCAGCACGGCCAGCCAGAAGTAGCCTGCTGCCACCACTGCCTGCAACACCGACAACTTGGCGAAGAAGCCAATGAAGAAGGGCACGCCAGCCATCGAGAACATCACGAACAGCATCATCAGCGCATACCAGGGGCTGCGCTTGTTGAGGCCCTTGAAGTCATCGATGTTCTCGGCCTCGAATCCGGCACGCGAGAGCAGGATCACCATGCCGAAGGAAGCCAGGCTCATGATCACGTACGACACAGCATAGAACATCGCCGAGCTGTAGGCGTTGAGGGCGAAGTGACGGTCGCCATCCACCACGCCGGCGAGCAGGCCGAGCAGCACGAAGCCCATGTGCGAGATACCGGAGTACGCCAGCATGCGCTTGATGTTCTGCTGCGCGATCGCCGCCAGGTTGCCGAGCACGATCGACGCCGCCGCCACCATCATCAGCATCAGTTGCCACTCGTGGGCGATGTCGAACAGCGCCCAGATCAGCAGGCGAACCGCCATCGCGAACGCGGCGAGCTTGGGCGCGCTGGCGATGATCAGGGTCACGGCGGTCGGCGCACCCTGATAGACGTCCGGCACCCACATGTGGAAAGGCACCACGCCGAGCTTGAAGCAGATGCCGGCAACCAGGAACACCAGGCCAAACATCAGCACCGTCTGGTTGGCCGACTGGTTGTAGATCGCCTGCGCGATGGCGGAGAACTCGAGCGATCCGGTCGCGCCGTACACCATCGACATGCCGTACAGCAGCAGACCGGAGGCCAGCGCGCCGAGGACGAAGTACTTCATTGCCGCCTCGGTCGCACGCGGCGAGTCGCGATCAAAGGCGACCATGGTGTACAGCGCCAGCGACATCATCTCGAGGCCGATATACATCGGCAGCATGTGGTTGGCGGTCACCATCACCATCATGCCGAGCGTCATCAGCAAGGCGAGCAGGTAGAACTCGGGCTTGTCGATCTTGCGGTCACCGAGATAGGCGCGGCCGTAGAGCAACGCAACTGCGGTCGAGAAGTAGATCATCAGCTTCAGGAAGTCGCCCATCAGGTCGCTGATGAACAGGTTGCTGAAGGTGTAGACCACCTCGCCTTCCATCGTGAAGATGGTGATGAAGGCCGCCGCGATCAGCGTCGCCTGTGTGAGGTGGTAGCTCAGCCCACGGGCAATGCTGCGCGCGAACGTGCTCGCGAGCATGATCACCAGGGCCATCACGGCAACGAAGATCTCGGCCGCTGCGGGGTAGAAGTCGGGGACGACGAAATTCATCTTCTGACCAGTCCGTTAAGAGTCTCTCGGGCGCTTGCGCTGAACGGCGCTCAGAGCTTGCTCACGGCAACATGCCGCAGGAGTTCGTTGACCGAGGCATGCATCACTTCGGTGAAGGGGAACGGGTACAGGCCCATCGCAAGCACGCAGAACGCCAGGATCGCGAGGAAGGCAAACTCGCGCCCGTTGATGTCCTCGAGCTCGGCCACGTGCTTGTTTGCCACCTTGCCGAACACGACGCGCTTGTACATCCACAGCGAATACGCGGCGCCGAGGATCAGCGTGGTGGCCGCCACGAAGCCGATCCAGAAGTTGAACTGCACCGCCCCCAGCACGACCATGAACTCACCGACGAAACCGGAGGTGGCCGGCAGGCCGGAGTTGGCCATCGCGAACAGCATGAAGAAGGCCGCAAACTTGGGCATCGTGTTGACCACACCGCCGTAGTCGGCGATCTGGCGCGAGTGCATGCGGTCGTAGAGCACGCCGATGCAAAGGAACATCGCACCCGAGACGAAGCCGTGGGAGATCATCTGCACCAGGGCACCTTCGACGCCGAGCGGGTTGAAGATGAAGAAGCCCAGGGTCACGAAACCCATGTGCGAAATCGACGAGTAAGCCACAAGCTTCTTCATGTCAGCCTGAACCAGGGCGACGAAGCCGATATACACCACGGCGATCAGCGACAGCGTGATCATCAGCGGCGCCAGCTGCTGCGCCGCATCGGGCACGATCGGCAGCGAGAAACGCAGGAAGCCATAGGCACCGAGCTTGAGGCCGATCGCCGCCAGCACCACCGAGCCACCGGTGGGCGCCTCGACGTGAGCGTCGGGCAGCCAGGTGTGCACCGGCCACATCGGCACCTTGACCCCGAAGGCGACGAGGAAGGCGAGGAAGATCAGGATCTGCGGCTCGATCGGCAGCGGCAACTGGTGCCAGTCGAGGATGCTGAAGCTGCCACCGGACTGCATGAACAGGTAGAGCAGCGCGATCAGCATCAGCAGCGAACCGAGCAGCGTGTAGAGGAAGAACTTGATTGCCGCATAGACGCGGTTGGCGCCGCCCCAGATACCGATGACGAGATAGAGGGGGATCAGCGAAGCCTCGAAGAACACGTAGAACAGCACGCCGTCGAGCGCCGAGAAGATACCGTTCATGAGGCCCGACATGATCAGGAAGGCGGCCATGTACTGCGCAACCTTGTCCTGGATCACCTGCCAGCCCGCCATCACCACCAGGATGGTGATGAAGGCGTTGAGGATCACGAACAACACCGACAGGCCATCGACCCCGAGGTGGTAGTTGATGTTGAAGCGCGGCACCCAGGACGTCATCTCGACGAACTGCATGGCGCTCGTGGTCGCATCAAAGCCGGTGTAGAGCGGAATGGTGACGACGAAGCCAGCCACCGCGACCGCGAAGGCGAGCATGCGCGCCAGCGGGGCATTGCGATCCGAGCCGGTCGCCAGCACCAGCAGGCCCCCGATAATCGGGATCCAGATCGCCAGACTGAGGAGAGGAATGTCCGTCATCGTTGCTTTCCGTTCAGTGCGTCGCGAACGACGCGTTCGATCTTGTTATGTGTATCAAAGTGGGCGTGCTTGATCTGCACCGGGCATCAGCCGCGGTTGATCCAGTAGGTGAGCAGGATGAACACGCCGATGATCATCATGAAGGCGTACTGGTACAGGTGACCGGTCTGGAACAGGCGCGACATCTGCGCGATCCAGCCCACCAGCCTGGCCGAGCCATTCACCGCCACACCGTCGATCAGCCCCTGGTCGCCCGCCTTCCACAAGCCCTTGCCGAGCGCACGCGCGCCACCGGCAAAGAAGATCTCGTTGAAGCGGTCGAAGAAGTACTTGTTCTCGAGCAGGCTGTGGATCGGCTTGAAGGTACGCTGGATGGCAGCCGGAATATCCGGGCGCTTCATATAGAAGAACCACGACAGCGCCACCCCACCGATCGCGAGCCAGAACGGCGCCGTCTGCAGACCGTGGATCGCCATCGCCACCGGACCATGAAAGGACGCTTCGAGCTCCTTCAGGCCAACGTGGTTGTCACCGACGAAGATCACGCCCTTGAACCACTCACCGAACAGCATCGGCTCGATGGTGAAGAAGCCGATCAGCACCGAGGGGATCGCCAGCAGCACCAGCGGCAAGGTCACCACCCAGGGCGACTCGTGCGGTTTCTGGCCCGGCGCCAGACCGTGGTGGTGGTCGCCGTGGTCGTCATGAGCGTGGTCGTCGCCCTGCGCGTCACCGTGGTGAGCGTCATGCGCGTGATGCGCCTTGCCGAAACGCTCCTCGCCGTGGAAGACGAGGAAGTACATGCGGAAGGAGTAGAACGCGGTCACGAACACGCCCAGCAGCACGCAGAACAGGGCGTAGCCCGCACCCGGGATGGTCGAGGCATGGACCGCCTCGATGATCGAGTCCTTGGAGTAGAAGCCCGAGAACAGCGGGAAGCCGATCAGCGCCAGCGAACCCAGCAAGGACGTGATCCAGGTGATCGGCATGTACTTGCGCAGGCCGCCCATGTTGCGCATGTCCTGGTCGTGGTGCATGCCGATGATGACCGAGCCGGCGCCAAGGAACAGCAGCGCCTTGAAGAAGGCGTGCGTCATCAGGTGGAACACCGCCGCCGAATAGGCAGAAACGCCGAGTGCCACCGTCATGTAGCCGAGCTGCGACAGCGTCGAGTACGCCACCACGCGCTTGATGTCGTTCTGGACGATACCGAGGAAGCCCATGAACAGTGCGGTGGTTGCGCCGATGACGAGGACGAAGGACAGCGCGCCATCGGACAGTTCGAACAGCGGCGACATGCGCGCCACCATGAAGATGCCGGCGGTAACCATGGTTGCCGCGTGGATCAGCGCCGAGATCGGGGTCGGGCCTTCCATCGAGTCGGGCAGCCAGACATGCAGCGGCACCTGGGCCGACTTGCCCATCGCGCCAATGAAAAGACAGATGCAGATCGCGGTGATCAGCGGCCAGCCGGTGCCGGCCATCTCGGTGGCGGCAAGCTGGTCGGCCTGGGCGAACACTTCGGCGTAGTTGAGGCTGCCGGTGTAGGCGGCGATGAGGCCGATGCCGAGCAGGAAGCCGAAGTCGCCGACACGGTTCACCAGGAAGGCCTTCATGTTGGCGTAGATGGCCGTCGGCCGCTCGTACCAGAAGCCGATGAGCAGATAGGAGACGAGGCCGACCGCTTCCCAGCCGAAGAACAGCTGCAGGAAGTTGTTGGACATCACCAGCATCAGCATCGAGAAGGTGAACAGCGAGATGTAGCTGAAGAAGCGCTGGTAGCCGGGGTCTTCCGACATGTAGCCGATGGTGTAGATGTGCACCATCAGCGAGACGAAGGTGACCACCAGCATCATCATCACGGTCAGCGAATCGATCAGGAATCCGACTTCGAAGCTGATCCCGCCCGACACCATCCAGGTGTAGACCGTGCCGTTGAAGGTATTGCCCGCCGCAACGTCCTGGTAGATCACCACCGAGGCGACGAAGGCGACCGCCACACCGAGGATGGTGACGATGTGTGAGCCCGCGCGACCGATCTGCTTGCCGAACAGGCCGGCGAGGATGGCACCGGCCAGCGGCGCCAGCGGCACGAGGAGATAGAGAGTCTGCATGTCCGTCATCGTGACGCTTCCTTAACCCTTGAGGCTGTCGAGGTCATCCACATGGATCGTGCGCATGCTGCGGAACATGACGATCAGGATCGCCAGGCCGATCGCGGACTCGGCCGCTGCCACGGTGAGGATGAAGAAAACGAAGACCTGGCCGGCGATGTCTCCCAGGTAGTGAGAGAAGGCGACGAAGTTCATGTTGACCGAGAGCAGCATGAGCTCGATGGCCATCAGCAGCACGATCAGGTTCTTCCGGTTGAGGAAGATCCCGACCACGCTGATCGCGAACAGGATCGCGCCCAGGATGAGGAAATGGGAAAGCGAAAGCATCTGTGACTCCCTGATCGCGCCGGCTCCATACCGGCGCGTTTCTTGTTCGCGTGCTGGTTCAGTCTTCTTTCTCGGCCTGCATCTTCACCAGCTCGACACGGCCCTCGCGCTTGACGGCGACCTGCTCGGACGGCGGGATGGACTTGAGGCCCTTGCGTTTGCGCAACGTCAATGCCACTGCTGCAACCATGGCCACCAGCAGCACCAGCGATGCAAGCTCGAACGGATAGACGTAGTCGGTGTAGAGCACCCGGCCGAGTTCGCGCGTATTGCTGTACGACTCCGCGGCCGCTGCCGGCGCAGGCATGGCTTCGAGGCCAAAGTACGAACCGCCCAGCACCATCACCATCTCGACCAGCATCAGGATGCCGACAAGGGCGCCCACCGGGAGATAGCTCCAGAACCCTTCGCGGATGCGGTCGAGGTTGATGTCGAGCATCATCACCACGAACAGGAACAGCACCATGACGGCCCCGACGTAGACCATGACCAGCACGATGGCGAGGAACTCGGCCTGCAGCAGCAACCAGATCCCGCCCGCGTTGAAGAAGGTCAGCACCAGGAACAACGCAGCATGCACCGGGTTGCGGGCGGTGATCACCCTCAGCGCCGCGAGCACCATGATCACGGCGAGAAAGTAGAAGACGAAGGTCTTGAATTCCATGTTCTTGACTCGTGGCGCCTGAGCGCCCTCCCCTTAGCGGTACTTGGCGTCCTGTTCGCGGTCGGCTGCGATCTGGGACTCGTGTCGATCCCCCACCGCCAACAGCATCTGCTTGGTGTAGTAGAGATCGCCGCGCTTCTCGCCGTGATACTCCAGAACACGCGTCTCGACGATCGCATCGACCGGACAGGCTTCTTCGCAGAAGCCGCAGAAGATGCACTTCGTGAGGTCGATGTCGTAGCGCGTCGTGCGGCGCGAACCGTCGTCACGCTGATCGGACTCGATGGTGATCGCCATCGCCGGGCAAATCGCCTCGCACAGCTTGCATGCGATGCAGCGCTCCTCACCGTTCGGATAGCGACGCAGGGCGTGCAGTCCGCGGAAGCGGTTGCTCTGCGGCGTCTTCTCCTCCGGGAACTGGACGGTGATCTTGCGCTGGAAGAAGTGGCGGCCGGTCAGGGCCATGCCCTTGACGAGTTCCTTCAGGAACAGACTGCCGATGAAATCCTTGGCACCCATGGTCTTCTCAACTCCAGATCGACAGCGGCGACATCATCCACACCGCCACCACAAACACCCACACCAGGGTGACCGGGATGAACACCTTCCAACCCAGACGCATGATGTGGTCGTAGCGGAAACGCGGGAAGGTGGCACGCGCCCACAGGAAGATGAACAGGATTGCAGCCGTCTTCAGCGCCAGCCAGTGGAAGCCGTCGGGCAGGAAGCCGACCGGCGACAGCCAGCCACCGAGGAACAGGATCGAGGTCAGGATCGAGACCAGGATCATGTTGGCGTATTCGGCGAGGAAGAACAGCGCGAAGGTCATGCCCGAGTACTCGACCATGTGGCCGGCCACGACTTCCGCCTCGCCTTCGACCACGTCGAAGGGCGCCCGGTTGGTCTCCGCGATGCCGGAGATCAGGTACACCACGAACATCGGGAACAGCGGCAGCCAGTTCCAAGACAGGAAACCCAGCCCCATGTCAGCGAAACGGCCAGCACCTTGCGAGGTTACGATGTCGCTCAGGTTGAGGCTGGCAGAAATGAGCAACACGCAGATCAGCGCAAAGCCCATCGACACCTCGTACGACACCATCTGCGCAGATGCCCGCATCGCCCCAAGGAAGGGGTACTTCGAGTTCGAGGCCCAGCCTGCCACGATCACCCCGTAGACCTCCAGGGAGGTAATTGCGAGGATGAACAGCAGGCCCGCATTGACGTTGGCGAGCACAAGGCCGTCATCGAAGGGAATGACCGCCCACGCTGCCAGCGACGGCGCAAGGGCGAGGATCGGCCCGAGGATGAAAAGGCCCTTGTTGGAGCCGCTCGGAACGATGATCTCCTTGAACAGCAGCTTGACGCCGTCGGCGAGCGGCTGCAGCAGGCCCTTGGGGCCGACCCGGTTGGGGCCGATGCGAACCTGCATGTAGCCGATGACCTTGCGTTCGGCCAGCGTCAGGTATGCCACGCAGATCATCAGCGGCGCGATGATCGCAATGATCTTCACCAGGGTCCAGATCGCAATCCAGCTCGGACCGAAAAAATCGGCAATGGGTTGCAGCATCGCTTCCATCAGGCACGCTCCACGCTGAGTTCACCGCTCATGGCACCGAGCGAGGCGGTCGAGGAATGAGCGCTGGCGACGCGCACACAACCAGCAGCAAGCGCCTCGTCGGGCTGCGCGACCAGCACGGCGGCACCGCCCCCCTGCACGACCCTGACCTTGTCGCCTGCACTCAGGCCAAGCGCTGCAAGCGTGGCCGGCGAAATTCGCGCCACCGGCGCGGCAGCGTCACGCGTCTTCTGCAGCGACGGTGCGCGGCGCACGATCGGATCGGCAAAGTGAATGGGTACGTCGGCAACACGCTCAAGCGCGCCAGCACTCGCAGCAGCGCACGACACGACAACGCCTTCGACGCCGTTACCAAGCGCATTGCCGATGTCAGCAGGCAAAGCCTCGCTGCGCACAGCTTCGGAATCGTTGTAGCCGAAACCTTCGAGCGCCAGCAGGTTGCCGAGCACTCGCAGGACTTTCCAGCCCGGACGCGTCTCACCGAGCGGCTTGCTGACGGCGACGAAGCTCTGCGCCCGGCCTTCGCAGTTGACGAAGGTGCCGGAGGTCTCGGTAAAAGGCGCAACCGGAAGGATGACGTCGCACAGGTCGCGCAACGAGGCTGAGTCGAAGGCCGAGAAGCCGATCACCAGTTGGGCAGAACGCAGCGCCGCGACCGTCGCCGACGGATTGGCGAAATCAAGTTCCGGCTCGGCGCCGAAGACCATGTATGCCTTGCGTGGCTGCGCGATCATTGCAGCAGCGTTGAGGCCGTCGGCCCCCGGGACCGCCCCGGCGAGGTAGCCGCCAACACTGTTCGCAGCCTCACCGATGAAGCCGAAGCAGCCCGCCGAGAGTCGCGCAATTTCCTGGGCCAGCGTCTGGATCTCGCTGGCTCGCGCATGCTGGGCTGCGAGGCTGCCCAGCCACACCGCAACCTTGCGCCCCGAAGCGAGGCTCTGGGCAATGGCGCGCGCCTCGCCCGATACCTCTGCCGGCAGCTTGCCGAGCAAGCTGACACTGACGTCGGTGCCCTTCTCCTGCGCCAGCGCGACGACCACTTGCCCAAGCATGGCAACCATTGCCGACGGCGCCACCAGCGCGCGGTTGCGCACAGGCAGCAACCAATCCTCGGCGTTGGGTCCGATCGCGCTCACCTGCAGTCCCTTCTTGGCCGCCTGGCGCACACGCTGCGCGAGCAGCGGCGCATCCTTGCGCAGGAAGCTGCCCACCACGAGCAGGCGGGTGAGATCCTTGACCTCCGCGATCTTCATGCCCAGCCAAGGCGCACCGTCTCGCTTGCCATCGGCACGGAAATCGGCTTGGCGCAGGCGGAAATCAACGTTGTTCGAGCCGAGTCCGCGCACAAGCTTCTGCAGCAGGAAGAGTTCTTCCAGCGTCGCGTGCGGCGAGGCCAGCGCGCCGATCGCCGACGCGCCGTGATCCTGGGCAATGCCACGCAGGCCACTCGCAGCGAACTCGAGCGCGGCCTGCCAATCGACCTGCTTCCATTGCCCGCCCTGGCGGATCAGCGGTGTGCTCAGGCGTTCCGGAGCAGACAAGGCCTCGTACGAGAAGCGATCCTTGTCCGACAGCCAGCACTCATTGACGTCTTCGTTCTCGAGCGGAAGCACGCGCTTGACCACGTCGTGCTTGGTCTGGACGATCAGGTTCGCGCCGAGGGCGTCGTGCGGGCTGACCGACTTGCGCCGCGACAACTCCCAGGTACGGGCGGCAAAGCGGAACGGCTTCGAGGTCAGCGCGCCGACCGGGCAAAGATCGATGATGTTGCCCGACAGCTCGGAGTCGATCGTCTTCTCGATGAACGGCATGATCTCTGCATGCTCGCCGCGGAAGGCCTGACCAAGTTCCATCTCACCTGCGATCTCGGCGGTGAATCGAACGCAGCGCGTACAGTTGATGCAGCGCGTCATGTCCGTCGACACGAGCGAGCCCAGATTCTTGTTGAACACCACGCGCTTTTCTTCCTGGTAGCGCGAAGCGGACGAACCGTAACCCACCGCCAGATCCTGCAACTGGCACTCGCCGCCCTGATCGCAGATCGGGCAATCGAGCGGGTGGTTGATCAAGAGGAACTCCATCACTCCCTTCTGTGCCTTGACGGCCAGCTCGGAGTGGGTCCATACCTTCATGCCGTTGGTCACGGGCGTGGCGCAAGCGGGCAGCGGCTTGGGTGCCTTCTCGACCTGGACGAGACACATGCGGCAGTTGGCCGCAATGGACAGCTTCTTGTGATAGCAGAAGTGCGGGATATAGGCCCCGGCGACGGCTGCGGCCTCGATCACCGTGCTGCCATCATTGACCTGTACCTGCTTGCCGTCGATTTCGATCTCTAGCATGACGGGCTCACGTAAATTTGACTGCCTGCGCGCTGGACTTCGGGCGCCACGAGGCACTTCTTGTTTTCGATGTGGTACTCGAACTCGCTGCCGAAGTGCTTGACGAAGCTCTGCACCGGCATCGAGGCGGCATCGCCAAGGGCGCAGATGGTGCGGCCCATGATGTTGGCGGTGACGGAATTGAGCAAATCGAGGTCATCCGGACGGCCAAGACCGTTCTCGATGCGATGCACCACGCGATAAAGCCAGCCCGTGCCTTCACGACAGGGTGTGCATTGCCCGCAGGATTCCTCGAAGTAGAAGTAGGACAGACGCTCGAGCGCCTTCACCATGCAGGTGGTCTCGTCCATGACGATCACGGCACCGGAACCCAGCATCGAGCCCGCCTTCGAGATGGAGTCATAGTCCATCGTGCAGTCCATCATGACGCTGCCCGGCACCACCGGCGCCGAGGAGCCGCCAGGGATCACCGCCTTGATCTTGCGCCCGCCGCGCATGCCACCGGCCATCTCGAGCAGCTCGGAGAACGGCGTACCGAGAGGAATCTCGTAGTTACCGGGACGATTGACGTGACCGGACACCGAGAACAGCTTCATGCCGCCGTTGTTGGGCTTGCCCAGACCGAGGAAAGCCTCGCCGCCCATGTTCATGATGAACGGCACGGAGGCGAAGGTTTCAGTGTTGTTGATCGTGGTCGGCTTGCCATAGAGGCCATAGCTCGCCGGGAACGGCGGCTTGAAGCGCGGCTGCCCCTTCTTGCCCTCGATCGATTCGAGCAGCGCGGTTTCCTCACCACAGATGTAAGCGCCGTAGCCGTGATGCGCGAAGAGCTCGAACGAGAAATCGCTGCCGAGGATGTTCTGGCCGATGAAGCCGGCCGCACGCGCTTCCTCGAGCGCCTCCTCGAAGCGCGAATAGACCTCGAAGATCTCGCCGTGGATATAGTTGTAGCCGCGCGCCGCACCCATCGCATAGGCGGCGATTGCCATGCCTTCGATGACCGAATGCGGGTTGTAGCGCAGGATGTCGCGGTCCTTGAAGGTCCCGGGCTCGCCCTCGTCGGAATTGCAGGCGAGGTACTTGTCACCTGGGAAAGAGCGCGGCATGAAGCTCCACTTCAGACCGGTCGGAAAACCCGCACCGCCGCGACCGCGGAGCACCGAGGCCTTGAGCTCGCCGATGATGGCGTCCTGCGAGACCTTCTCCGCGATGATCTTCCTGAGTGCGGCATAACCGCCGCGCGCGACATAGTCCTGGAGCCGCCAGGTGCGGTCGCCGTCACAGCCGGCGAGGATCATTCCTTGCGTGCTCATTTCTTGTCCAGCTCGGCCAGCATCTGGTCGATCTTGTCGGTGGTCATCCAGCTGCACATGTGATGGTTATTCACCAGCAGCACCGGGGCGTCACCACAGGCGCCCATGCACTCGCCTTCCTTGAGCGTGAACTTGCCGTCAGGCGTGGTCTCATTGAAGCCGATGCCCAGCTTGTGCTTTATGTAGTCAGCCGCATGAACGCCGCCCGACAGCGCACAGGGCAGGTTCGTGCACACGGTGATCTTGTGGCGACCGACCGGCTCAAGGTCATACATGTTGTAGAAGCTCGCCACCTCGTAGGCGGCGATCGGCGGCATCTCGAGATAACGGGCGACGAACTCGATCAGCTCCTTGGGCAGCCAGCCCTTCTCGACCTGAGCGATCCGCAGCGCGGCCATCACGGCCGATTGCTTCTGTTCGGGCGGATACTTGGCGATCTCTCGATCGATCTGTTGCAGCGATTCCTGGCTCAGCATGTCGTCTTGATCTTCCGGATAGCCTGCCGATTCTTGTTTGGTCCTGCGATGCCTTTCGGCATCGGTCAATTTCCTGCGTGCGCCGACTCGGTCAGCGATCGATCTCGCCGAACACCACATCCATGGTGCCGATGATGGCCACGACGTCGGCAATCATGTGGCCCCGCGCAAGCTCATCCATCGCAGCGAGATGCGCAAAACCCGGCGCACGCAGCTTCAGGCGGTAGGGCTTGTTGGCGCCGTCGGACACCGCATACACGCCGAACTCGCCCTTGGGGTGCTCGACCGCGGCGTAGACCTCGCCCTTGGGTACATGCATGCCTTCAGTGAAGAGCTTGAAGTGATGGATCAACTCCTCCATGTTCGACTTCATGCTTTCGCGCGAGGGCGGCGCAACCTTGTGGTTGTCCGTGATGACCGGGCCGGGGTTCTTGCGCAGCCAATCGATGCACTGCTTGATGATGCGATTCGACTGGCGCATCTCTTCCATGCGGCAAAGGTAACGGTCGTAGCAGTCGCCGTTCTTGCCGACGGGAATGTCGAAATCCATGCGGTCGTAGACTTCGTAGGGCTGCTTCTTGCGCAAGTCCCAGGCGATTCCCGACCCGCGCAACATCGGACCGGTGAAACCCCAGGTCAAGGCCTGTTCGGGCGACACCACGCCGATGCCCACGGTACGCTGCTTCCAGATCCGGTTGTCGGTCAGCAGGGTCTCGTACTCGTCGCAATAGGTCGGGAAACGATTGGTGAAGTCCTCGAGGAAGTCCAGCAAGGAGCCTTCGCGAGCGGCGTTGAGTTCCTTGACCGTCTTCTCGTTCTTGAACTTGTTCACCTCGTACTTCGGCATGCGGTCGGGCAGGTCACGGTAGACCCCGCCCGGACGATAGTACGCTGCATGCATGCGCGCACCCGACACCGCCTCGTAGGCGTCCATCAGGTCTTCGCGCTCGCGGAAGGTGTACAGCACCATCGTCATCGCGCCGATATCGAGCGCGTGCGTGCCGATATTGAGCAGGTGATTCAGGATGCGCGTAATCTCGTCGAACATCACACGGATGTACTGGGCACGCTCCGGAACCTGCACACCGAGCAGCTTCTCGATGGCCATGCAGTAGGCGTGCTCGTTGCACATCATCGACACATAGTCGAGACGATCCATGTACGGAACCGACTGCACCCAAGTCCGGGTTTCGGCCAACTTCTCCGTGCCGCGATGCAGCAGCCCGATATGCGGGTCAGCACGCTCTACGACTTCACCGTCGAGTTCGAGCACCAGACGAAGCACACCGTGCGCGGACGGATGCTGAGGGCCAAAGTTGATTGTGTAGTTGCGGATCTCAGCCATGGCCGACGTCCCCGTAGTTCTCTTCGCGCACGATGCGCGGCGTGTTCTCGCGCGGCTCGATGGTCACCGGCTGATAGACGACCCTGCCCTGCTCCGGGTCGTAGCGCATCTCGACGTACCCCGAAACCGGGAAATCCTTGCGGAAGGGATGTCCGACAAAACCGTAATCGGTGAGGATGCGGCGCAGATCGGGGTGACCGGCATACAGGATGCCGTAGAGATCGAAGGACTCGCGCTCATACCAGTTAGCACTCGCCCAGACATCGGCCACCGAATCGACCACCGGAAAACTCTCGTCTTCCGCAAAGACACGCAGACGCAGTCGCCAGTTGTGGCGGATCGAGGTGAGATGCGCCACTGAGGCAAAACGCGCGCCCACCCATGCCCCATTGCCGAAGGTCGAGTAATCGACACCGGAAATATCGATCAACTGCTCGAAGTGCAGATCGGGATGATCACGCAAGGTGCGCGCAATGCGCAGGTAGTCGCCAGCGGCGACCTCGATGGTGAGCTCTGCGCGATCGACGAGCAGCGACTTGAGGGAGTCGCCGAATACATCGCGCAAGGTCTGGCTCAGGCGTTCAAGCTTGGCACTCATGTCTATGACACCCGTCAGCGCGCGATCGTATTCGTGCGCTTGATCTTGTTTTGAAGCTGAAGAATGCCGTAGATCAGCGCCTCGGCGGTGGGCGGACAGCCCGGCACATACACATCGACCGGAACGATGCGATCACAGCCACGGACTACCGAATAGGAGTAGTGGTAATAGCCACCACCATTGGCACAGGAGCCCATCGAGATGACCCAGCGCGGCTCGGACATCTGGTCGTAGACCTTGCGCAGCGCCGGCGCCATCTTGTTGCACAAGGTACCCGCCACGATCATCAGATCGGACTGGCGCGGACTGGGCCTGAACACCACCCCGAAGCGGTCAAGATCGTAACGGGAACAGCCGGCGTGGATCATCTCCACCGCGCAACAGGCCAGACCGAAAGTCATGGGCCAAAGCGAACCGGTACGCGTCCAGTTGATGACCGCATCGAGCGAAGTGGTTACAAACCCTTCGCGAAAGACGCCCTCAATGCTCATGCATTACTCCCAGTCGAGTGCGCCGTTCTTCCACTCGACGATATAACCGATGACCAAAACCGCGAGAAAGACCATCACCGAACCGAAAACGAACCAGGCGATCTCACCAGCGGCGATGAACTCCTGGAAAACGGTCGCCCACGGAAACAGGAAGGCGATCTCGAGATCGAACAGGATGAAAAGAATGGCGATCAGGTAGTAGCGAACGTCGAACTTCATGCGGGCGTCTTCAAACGCCTCGAAGCCGCATTCGTACGGGGAGTTTTTTTCGCTATCAGGACGATAGGGAGCGAGAAGTCGCCCGAGAATGACAGGAGCAAGCCCGAAACCAAGCCCAACGAGCATGAACATCAATACGGGAAAATAGCTTTCCAGCATGTTCAGAAACCCCCATTGCGTTGGACGACTGCAAGACCGCGTCGTCGTTATTGTTTTGGCTGCTCTGCATGGAAACGCCCGCAACTGCGGGCGTTTCCTGAATATGGTGCCGACGATGAGACTCGAACTCATACGGCTTTCGCCACTACCCCCTCAAGATAGCGTGTCTACCAATTTCACCACGTCGGCGCGCTGTTCAGACAGCCAAAAAATTATAAGGGTTTTTACGCACTGCGCAAAGAGCCCACCCTACTTTTATTTCGGGATCGACTGCGCGGGCGAGGTGTCGGCCGGCACGCTCGGAACCGGATCCACAGCCGGCGCGACCTGCACCCCCTCCATCACGCTGGAAGGCGCAGCAGGCTTGTTGCTGGCGAGGTAGCTCAAGCCCAGACTGGTGAGAAAGAACACCGTGGCGAGCATCGCAGTCGTACGACTGAGGAAGTTCGCCGACCCCGACGATCCGAACAGACTACCGGACGAACCACTACCGAACGCCGCCCCCATGTCAGCCCCTTTGCCGTGCTGCACAAGAACGAGACCGATCACGCCAAGCCCGACCAGCACATGAACCGTGAGCACCACGGAGAATAGATAATTACCCATCACGAACCCTGAAAAGACAAAAACTTGAACAAGAACAAATGATCAGCAGACCGCAGCGGCGGCACGACAGATCGCCATGAAATCAGCGGCGGCGAGCGAAGCGCCACCGATCAAACCACCATCGACATCCGGAACGGCGAAGATCTCAGCCGCATTCGCCGGCTTGACGCTCCCCCCATAGAGTATGCGCACACCTGCGGCAGCCACACCTCCGTCCTCGAGCCAGCGACGGATCGCCCCATGCACTTCCCCCACCTGCGCGGACGTCGCCGAGCGCCCGGTACCAATCGCCCACACCGGCTCGTAGGCGATGACGACCCCGGCCATGGCCTCGGGACCGACCACATCGCGCACGGCCGCAAGCTGCCGCCCCACGACCGCCAGGGCAGCGCCGGCGTCGCGCTCGGCGAGCGTCTCACCAACGCAAACGATGGGGACCAGACCAGCCCCCAGCGCCGCAAGCGCCTTGCGGCCAACAACGAGATCATCCTCGCCAAAAAAAGCCCTGCGCTCGGAATGACCAACGATCACATAGCGGCAACCAAATTCGGCCAGCATCGACGCACTGACCTCACCGGTGAACGCCCCTTCGGCATGCTCGCTGACATCCTGCGCCCCCAGTTCAAGCCCTGCCGGCCGCTGCGCAAGTTGAGCAAGGTAAGGATAGGGCACGCATACAGCAAGCTCGACCCCTTCGACACTGCGGATACCGTCCAGCAATTCGCGATTGGCGGCCAGGCTGCCATTCATCTTCCAGTTGCCGGCGACGAGTCGGATCATGGGACAGAGAAATCCAGTTAGCTAAACCGTAGGATTATAGGACGGCCCAGAGGTCCGCCGCAAATGCACACCGCCAAGGACTTGCGCACGCTCGTGACTCATCGGGCAGGGACGGCGCCGCCCTAGCCCACTGGCACACCGCACCGCAGGGCATCAAGCCCCCGCCGCGCACGACAACCTAGCAAAGGATGCCACCCAGGCAACGCCCGCACGCTTGCTGCTGAAAGCCGATTCTGCTATTAAGTCGGGCCTATCCTTCAATCATCCACGGAAGTTGAGTCATGGCCGAAGAAACACTGCACAAGCAATTCCCGCCTTACGTACCCGCTGCCGGCGAGGAATACATGAGCGAGAAGCAGCTGGGCCACTTCCGCGAGATCCTGAGCTCGCTCAAGGGCGAGCTGATGGGGGATATCGAGCGCACGGTGCACACGATGCAGGACGAGGCCACCGTCTTCGCCGACCCGAACGACCGCGCAAGCCAGGAATCCGACATTGCACTGGAGCTGCGCAACCGTGATCGCGAACGCAAGCTCATCAAGAAGATCGACGAGGCGCTCGGACGCATCGAGGACGGCGAGTACGGCTACTGCGACAGCTGTGGCGTCGAGATCGGCCTCAAACGCCTCGAGGCCCGCCCCACCGCGACGATGTGCATCGACTGCAAGACCCTGGAAGAAATGCGCGAGCGCCAGGTCGCCAAGTAAGCCAGTCTCACGACAGACGACGATGCAAAAGGGCGCCGATGGCGCCCTTTTGCATCGTCAGTAGCGGTTCCGAGAACTTGGCCCGCAAACGACAAAGGACGCCTTGGCGTCCTTTGTCGTTCCGAAGCGACCGCATTACGGCGACATCAAGTCGCCGCCCGGGCTCAGCCTGCGTTCTCGCCCAGCAACGCCTTCATGCTGAGGCGGATCTTGCCGCGCTCGTCGGTCTCGAGCACCTTCACGCGTACGACCTGACCTTCCTTGACGTAGTCGGAGACGTTGTTGACGCGCTCATTGGCGATCTGCGACACATGCAGCAGGCCGTCGCGACCGGGCATGATGTTCACGATGGCGCCGAAGTCGAGCAGGCGCACGACCGGCCCCTCGTAGATCTTGCCAACCTCGACCTCGGCAGTGATCGCCTCGATCTTGGCCTTGGCGACCTGCGCACCCTCGGCACTCACCGACGAGATCTTGATCGAGCCGTCGTCCTCGATTTCGATCACGGTACCGGTCTCCTCCTGCAGCGCGCGGATCACTGCGCCACCCTTGCCGATCACGTCGCGGATCTTCTCGGGGTTGATCTTCATGTTGATCATGCGCGGCGCGTACTCGGACACCTCGCCACGGCTGGTGCCCAACGCCTGCTGCATGAGGCCGAGGATGTGCAGGCGGCCTTCCTTGGCCTGCTCCAGCGCGGCGTGCATGATCTCTTTGGTGATGCCCTGGATCTTGATGTCCATCTGCAGGCCGGTGATACCGTTCTCGGTACCGGCCACCTTGAAGTCCATGTCGCCGAGGTGATCCTCGTCGCCCAGGATGTCGGTCAGCACGGCAAAGCGATTGCCATCCTTGATCAGCCCCATTGCGATGCCGGCAACGTGATTCTTGAGCGGCACACCGGCGTCCATCATGGCAAGCGAACCGCCGCACACCGAAGCCATCGAGGAGGAGCCGTTGGATTCGGTGATCTCGGAAACCACACGCACGGTGTACGAGAACTCCTCCGCCTTGGGCAGCATGGCGACCAGCGAGCGCTTTGCCAGGCGGCCATGGCCCACTTCGCGGCGCTTGGTCACGCCGAAGCGGCCGGTCTCGCCCGTGCAGAACGGCGGGAAGTTGTAGTGGAGCAGGAAGCGCTCCTTGTACTCGCCAGCGATGGCGTCGATGATCTGCTCGTCACGACCGGTACCCAGGGTGGCGACCACCAGGGCCTGCGTCTCGCCACGCGTGAACAGCGCCGAACCGTGAGTACGCGGCAGCACGCCGGTACGGATCTCGATCGGGCGGACCGTGCGGGTGTCGCGACCGTCGATGCGCGGCTCGCCGTTGAGGATGCGGCTACGGACGATCCCGGACTCGAGATTGAAGAAGATATCCTTGATTTCGTTGACCGAAGGAGCACCCTCCACGCCCTCGGTAAGCTGGGCGATCACACGCTTGCGGATCTCTGCCAGGCGGGCAGAACGATCCTGCTTGCTGGTAATGCGAAAGGCCTCCTCCATCTCAGCCTTCGCCAGTTCGCCGACCTTGGCGATCAGCGCCTCGTTCGCGGGCGGCGCCTGCCAATCCCACTCGGGCTTGCCGGCAACTTCGACGAGCTCGTTGATCGCGTTGATCGCGGTCTGCATCTGCTCGTGACCGAACACCACCGCGCCCAGCATCACATCCTCGGGCAATTCCTGCGCCTCGGACTCAACCATCAGCACCGCGGTCTGCGTGCCGGCAACCACCAGATTCATCTGGCTGCTCTGCAGTTCGGATGCGGTGGGGTTGAGGACGTAGCGGCCATCCAGATAACCCACGCGGGCGGCGCCAACCGGGCCATTGAACGGCAGGCCGGAGATCGCGAGCGCGGCCGAGGCGCCGATCATCGCCGGGATGTCGGAGTCGATCTCGGGATTCAGCGACAGCACGGTCACAATGACCTGGACTTCATTCATGAAGCCGTCGGGGAAGAGCGGACGAATGGGACGATCGATCAGGCGCGAGGTGAGGATCTCCTTCTCGCTCGGACGGCCTTCGCGCTTGAAGAAGCCACCCGGGATTCGGCCGGCAGCGTAGAACTTCTCGACGTAATCGACGGTAAGCGGGAAGAAGTCCTGGCCCGGACGCGCTTCCTTGGCGCCGACAACGGTGGCGAGAACCACGGTCTCGTCCATGTTGACAATGACGGCACCGCCAGCCTGGCGTGCGACTTCGCCGGTCTCGAGGGTGACGGTGTGGGCGCCATAGGCGAAGGTTTTCTTGATTGCGGTAGGCAAGGTGATTTCCTTTATTCGGTTGATGCAGCGAACTACAACTGCTTGTGGCGGCCCGCCCGGACAGGAGGACTCGATGCCACGGACGTGCAGCCGGCACAGCGGGGCCAGATGGCAAAAAGCCGGCGCGGCCGCAGGGGCACGCACCGGCTTTGCTGGCTTACTTCGCCCTGATCGGCGCTGTGTAGCTCGTCACGGACGGCAATTACTTGCGCAGGCCCAGACGCTCGATCAGATTGCGATAGCTATCGGCGTTACGGCCCTTCAGGTAGTCCAGCAGCTTGCGACGCTGGCTGACCATCTTCAGCAGGCCACGACGGGAGTGATGATCCTTGCCGTGAGCCTTGAAGTGGGGGGCAAGCCCGTTGATGCGGGCGGTCAGGAGCGCAACCTGGACTTCCGGAGAACCGGTGTCGCCTTGGGCGCGCTGAAAGTCGGAGACGATCTGCGACTTGGATGCGGTGTCAAGAGCCATGTGTGTCTTTACTCGTGTTTTTCTGCCAATCAGAAGCCGCGGATTATACCCATAGCGGCACCATAAACTCAATCAAATTCATGCGCATGCGTCGTCGGCCAGGCCGCCGGTGGCAATCAGGCGGCGCGCCGCGAGGCGTCCGTCGTCCTGCCATTGCGCCAGACCGAGAAAACCGCCCGGGCCGTAGGCGCGTACCTTCGCCCCGGGCACGGCGCCCGGCAGCGACAGCACGCGCCCCTGCAACAGCCCGCGTGCCGCCTCGGCGTCGAGTTGCAGCATCGGGAAATCGGCCACGAGAGTGTCGACCGGTGCAAGCAAGGCATCGCGCCCACCCTCCCCGGCCGCCTCGAGGCACTCGAGCGAGACCGCGGCCGCCAACTGGAAAGCACCAATTGCGGTACGCCGCAGTCCGGCCAGGTGTGCGCCACAACCAAGCGCAGCGCCGATATCCATCGCCAGGCTACGGATATAGGTTCCCTTGCTGCAATGCACCCGGATCGAAAACCGTTCTCCGGCGAAGTCGAGCAACTCCAACGCGTGGATCGTGACCCGACGCGCTTCGCGCTCGATCTCGATGCCCTGTCGCGCGTACTCGTAGAGCGCCTTGCCGTCACGCTTGAGGGCCGAATACATCGGTGGCACCTGCTCGATCTCTCCGCGAAAGCGCTCGAGCACCACCTCAAGGGCGGCGCGCTCTATGGCAACCGGATGGGTGGCCAGCACCTTGCCCTCGGCATCGCCACTATCGGTCTCGACGCCGAGTTGCACCACCGCTTCGTAGGTCTTGTCGGCGTCAAGCAGCATCTGCGAGAACTTCGTCGCCTCACCAAAGGTGAGCGGCAGCAAGCCGCTCGCCATCGGATCCAGCGTGCCGGTGTGGCCTGCCTTGGCGGCGTTGAGCAGGCGACGCGCCGCCTGCAACGCGCCGTTCGAACTCATGCCCTGCGGCTTGTCGAGCAGCAGCACGCCATCGACCGCGCGGCGGATGATCTTGCGCTGCGGCGGTCTCGAGCGCTTCGCCGACTGCGCCCGCGCCGCCTCAGGCGCGGGATTTGTCATCGTCGTCCTTGCCAGCAGCGCGCTCGCCGCCCGTTTCGTCGGCAGAGGGCGCGTCCTGGTGGCGCGATTCGTCTTCCTTCACCACCGCATCGATCAGCTGGGACAGGCGCGAGCCCTCCTCGACCGAGCGGTCATAGTGGAAGTGCAACTCGGGAATGGTGTGAATGCGGATACGGCGACCCAGCTCGCGACGCAGGAATCCGCTCGCACGCCGCAACCCCTGCTGGATCTCGGGCACGTCTCCTTCACCGGTCATGCTGGTGAAGAACACCTTGGCGTGGGCGTAGTCGGGGGTGATTTCGACATCGGTGAGGGTAATGAAGCCGACGCGCGGATCCTTCACCTCCAGCCTGATCAGCTCGGCCAGCTCGCGGCGGATCTGCTCCACCACGCGCTGGCTGCGGGAATACTCCTTGGGCATCGCTTACAGGGTCCTCGCCACTTCCTTGATCTCGAACACTTCGAGCTGGTCGCCTTCCTTGATGTCGTTGTAGTTGCGCAGCTGCAGGCCGCACTCGTACCCGAACTTGACTTCCTTGACGTCGTCCTTGAAGCGCTTGAGCGACTCGAGCTCGCCGGTCCACAGCACCGTGTGGTTGCGCAGCAGGCGAACGTGCGAGCCGCGCCTGACCACGCCTTCCAGCACGTAGCAACCCGCGATGGAGCCAACCTTGGAGATCGTGAACACCTGGCGGATCTCGACCAGGCCGGTGACCTCCTCGCGCTTCTCGGGTGCCAGCATGCCCGACAGCGCCGCCTTCACTTCATCGACTGCGTCGTAGATGATGTTGTAGTAGCGGATGTCGACGTCGAAGCTCTCGGCGAGCTTGCGCGCACCGGCATCGGCACGGGTATTGAAGCCGATGATGACGGCGCCGGAAGCCTGCGCCAGGTTGACGTCGGACTCGCTGATCGCACCCACGGCAGCATGAATGACATTGACGCGGACCTCGTCGGTGGACAGCTTCTGCAGCGACTGCACCAGCGCTTCCTGCGAGCCTTGGACGTCGGCCTTGATGATGAGCGGCAGGGTCTTGACCTCGCCTTCGGCCATCTGCTCGAACATGTTCTCGAGCTTGGCAGCCTGCTGCTTGGCAAGCTTGACGTCACGGAACTTGCCCTGGCGGAAGAGCGCGATCTCGCGCGCCTTCTTCTCGTCGGCAAGCGCAATCGCCTCGTCGCCCGCCGCGGGCACGTCGGACAGACCGAGGATCTCGACCGGAATGGACGGACCTGCCTGATCGATCTGCTTGCCGTTCTCGTCGAGCATGGCGCGGATACGGCCGAAGGTCGCCCCGGCCAGCAGCACGTCACCCTTGCGCAGCGTACCCGACTGCACCAGCAGCGAAGCCACCGGGCCACGGCCCTTGTCCAGACGTGCTTCGATGATCAGGCCCTTGGCCGGCGCATCGACCGCCGCAGTCAGCTCAAGCACCTCGGCCTGCAACAGCACGGCCTCAAGCAACTCGTCAATGCCAGTACCCTTCTTGGCCGACACCGGCACGAACATCGTGTCGCCACCGTAAGCCTCGGGGATGACCTCTTCGGCAATCAACTCCTGCGTGACGCGCTCGGGATTGGCATCGGGCTTGTCGATCTTGTTGATCGCCACCACCAGCGGCACGCCCGCCGCCTTTGCGTGATGGATCGCCTCGCGCGTCTGCGGCATCACGCCGTCATCGGCTGCCACCACCAGGATGACGATGTCGGTCGCCTTCGCACCACGCGCACGCATCGCCGTGAAGGCCTCGTGACCCGGAGTATCCAGGAAGGTGACCATGCCACGCGCCGTCTCGACGTGATACGCGCCGATATGCTGGGTGATGCCGCCGAACTCGCCGGCAGCGACCTTGGCAGTACGAATGTAGTCGAGCAGCGAAGTCTTGCCGTGATCGACGTGACCCATGACGGTGACCACCGGCGCGCGCGGCAAGATCTCAGCGTCCTTGTGGTCCTCGCTGTCCTCCAGGAAGGCATCCGGATCGTCGAGCTTGGCCGCCAGCGCCTTGTGGCCCATTTCCTCGACGATGATCATCGCCGTTTCCTGGTCCAGCACCTGGTTGATGGTGACCATCGAACCCATCTTCATCAGCGCCTTGATCACCTCGGTCGCCTTGATCGCCATCTTGTGGGCGAGATCGGCAACAGTGATGGTCTCGGGCACGTGGACTTCGCGCACGATCGGCTCGACCGGCGCCTGGAAGGAGGTACGGTCGTCATGCTGGTTGCGGCCATGACGCCCACCGCCCTTGCCAGCTCCACGCCAGTTGCTGCCTGCAGTCGCCCCCACCTCGCCGCGCGTCTTGAGACCACCGCGGCGCTTGCCTGCGCCTTCAGCCTCGCGAGCAGGCGCCGGCGCACCGCGCCGAGCGTCGCGTGCAGCGGGCTTGTCTTCGGTCTTGGCGGGACGGTGCAGCGTACCCGTGGTCGTCTTGGCAGGCTTGGCAGCCTCTTCCTTCTTCTGCTGCTCTGCGCGCAAGCGCGCCTCTTCCTCGGCCTTGCGCGCATCGGCGGCCGCTCGCGCAGCGGCCTCGCGCTCCTGACGGGCGCGCAGGTCGGCAGCCTGGCGCTCTTTCAGGGCGCGCTGGCGATCCTCGTCGCGCTTGCGCGCGGCGATTTCTTCCTCGCTCAGAATCTCGGACAACGGCAATGGCTTGCTCAACACAGTAGTCACGACCGGTGCTGCCGGCGCGACCGGCTCGGGCTTGACTTCCGCCGCTGCGGTCGCACGCGCCGGAGCAGCAGCAGGGCGCGATTCGATCGCCTGCGGCGGTGCCGCGGGCTGCTCGACAGCCTGCACCTCAACCTGCTCGGCGACCGCTTCCACGACCGGCTCCGGCTCGGCGACAGGCGCCGGGGCCTCAACCTCGACCTCGACACTGGCGACCACCGCTTCCGCAACCGGCTCGATCGGCTCGACCACCGGCTGTTCGTCGCTGACCACCGCCTCGACATGCAGCGCCTCGGCCGCAGCAGCCTGTTCGGCTGCCTCGCCAAGCTGATCGCCAGCCAGTTCGTCACGCTTGACGAAGGTGCGCTTCTTGCGCACCTCGACCTGAACGGTACGTGCACGACCGGTGGAGTCGGTCGCACGGATCTCGGTCGTCTGCTTGCGCGTCAGGGTGATCTTGCCCTTGGGCTGGGTATCACCATGCGAACGGCGCAGGTACTCCAGAAGCTTCGCCTTGTCCTGTTCGGTAAGCAGGTCGCTCGGGCCGGTCTTATCCACGCCCGCGCGCTTCAACTGCTCGAGCAGCACCGCGGCCGGCATCTTCAGTTCGCCGGCAAACTGGGTCACGCTCATCTGTTCCATTACTGCCCCCCCATCATTCTTCGAACCAATGGGCGCGCGCAACGGATATCAGCGCCTTGGCTCTTTCTTCGTCGATCCCAGCCATCTCGACCAGCTCGTCGACCGCAAGGTCGGCCAGGTCGTCGCGGGTACGAATGCCCTGCTGGGCAAGTTTGGCGGCAAGGGACTTCTCCATGCCGTCCAGATTGAGCAGATCATCGGCTACGTTCTCGAGCTGCTCCTCGGTGACGATGGCCTCGGTCAGCAGCACGTTACGTGCGCGATTGCGCAGCTCGTTGACCGTATCCTCATCGAAGGCTTCGATCTCCAGCATCTCGGCCAGCGGCACGTAGGCCACTTCCTCGAGCGAAGAGAAACCCTCCTCGATCAGGATGTCGGCGAGTTCTTCGTCCACATCCAGTTTCTCCATGAACAGCGCGCGCAGCCCCTGCTGCTCCTGCGCCGTCTTTTCGGCCGACTCCTGCTCGCTCATCAGGTTGATCGTCCACCCGGTGAGTTCGGACGCCAGCTTCACGTTCTGGCCGTTGCGGCCAATGGCGATGGCGAGGTTGTTCTCGTCCACCACCACATCCATGGCGTGCGCCTCTTCATCTACGACGATCGACACGACTTCGGCAGGCTGCAGCGCAGCGACCACGAACTGCGCCGGATCGGACGACCACACGATGATGTCGACCTGCTCGCCGCCGACCTCGTTGCGCACCGCGGTGACGCGCGAGCCGCGCAAGCCCACGCAGGTACCGATCGGATCGATGCGCTGATCGTTGGACTTGACCGCGATCTTGGCACGCAGGCCGGGGTCGCGGGCGCAGGCCTTGAGCTCGAGCAGACCATCTTCGATCTCGGGCACTTCGAGCTCGAACAGCTTCATCAGGAACTCGGGCGCGGTGCGCGACAACACCAGTTGCGGACCGCGGGCGCCGCGATCGATGCGCAGCAGGAAGGCCTTGACGCGATCGCCCACGCGCAGGTTCTCGCGCGGAATCTGCTGGTCGCGCGGCAGCACGGCTTCCATGCGACCGACCTCGATAATCGCGCTACCACGCTCCATGCGCTTGATCGAACCCGAAACGAGGAATTCCTTGCGATCGAGGAAGTCGTTGAGCACCTGCTCACGCTCGGCATCGCGGATGCGCTGCAGGATGACCTGCTTGGCAGCCTGCGCACCAATACGACCGAAGTCGATGGGCTCGAGCTCCTCTTCGATGTAGTCGCCGATCTGCACATCGGCGCGCAGCTCGCGCGCATCGATGATGCCCATCTCGGCCTCATCGTTGGTGACCTCCTCATCAAGCATCACCAGCCAGCGACGCGTCGAGGTGTAGTCACCCGAGTCGCGGTCGATCGACACCACCACGTCGGCATCATCGTGGATGCGTTTCTTGGTCGCAGAGGCCAAGGCGGTTTCGAGCGCGGAAAAAACGATGTCCCGGGCGACATTCTTCTCGCGCGCCAGGGCATCCACAAGCAGCAGGATCTCGCGGCTCATTTCAGTAAAACCTCCACATCCACAGTCTCAAAATTGGGGTACCAGACGTGCTTTCTCGATGTCGCCGAAGGGCAGCATGACCTCGCCCTTCTCGGTGCGCAGCGCCACTGCACCGTCACGCACACCCTCGATCACGCCGACAAAATTACGTTGATTGCCGATCGGCAGCGTCAGTCGCACCTGCGCCTGCTCGCCGGCGAAACGTTCGAAATCGGCCAGCTTCTTGAGCGGGCGGTCAAGACCCGGCGAGGACACCTCGAGCCGGTCATAGTCAACGTTCTCGACCTCGAACACGCGCTGGAGCTGGTTGCTGACGGTCGCGCAGTCATCGACCGTGATGCCGCGCTCGATATCGAGAAAGATGCGCAGCAGACGCCCCTTGGGAGAGAACTCGACATCCACGAGCTCGTATCCAAGACCCGTCACCACCTGTTCGATCAGTTGCTCGACATCGGTACGCATTGCGCCTCCCAGCCCCTTCTACTCATTCTTCATGGACGCCATAACCGGCGCCACAAATAAAAAATGGGCGAAACGCCCATCAAACAATTGCTCCTGCAGGAAATACACCGCTGGCCACAACCGCAAGACGGACGGCCACCATCCGACCAACACGCCCGAAGCAAACGACTGGCGCACAATCGGAAACCTATCCATCAAAGCCGCGAGAGTATAGCGCCAAAGCGCCGCGCGGGCAAACCGTCGTGAAACGAGGTCTGCACCGGGCAGCGCCCTTCCAAACACCGGGCGAAAGCGCGTAACGCGACCGGCGTTTCGCTCAACGCTCCTTCGCCCCGCCACGCGGCTGCGTGCGATGGAGCTTCACCGGGCGTTTGGCACGCTCGTCACTCTCGCGACTCTGCGGCACGGGGACGCCGGCAAGACGGCAGGCATCGGCCTCCGGCATCTCCATCCACATACCCCGCTTGAGACGCGCCGGCAACTCAACGCTACCGTAGCGGACCCGCATCAGGCGACTCACGGTCAGGCCGACCGCCTCGAACATGCGACGCACCTCGCGATTGCGGCCCTCCGAGATCGTCACCCGATACCAATGATTGGCACCCTCGCCGCCCTCGGCGCGCAGCTGGTTGAATTTAGCCAGCCCGTCTTCGAGCTGAATACCCTCGCACAACGACTGCGCCTGCTCTTCTGTCAGCTCACCGAGCACCCGCACCGCGTACTCGCGCTCGAGTTCGTAGCGCGGATGCATCAGGCGGTTGGCCAGATCGCCGTCGTTGGTAAATAGCAACAAGCCGGAAGTATTGAAGTCCAGCCGCCCCACCGCCAGCCAGCGCCCCTTGCGTAGCAACGGCAGGCGCTCGAATACGGTCGGCCGGCCTTCTGGATCATCGCGCGAAACGATTTCACCCTCGGGCTTGTGGTAGATGAGCACGCGCGGACTACGCTGGGAAAAGCGCAGCGGCACCAGCTTGCCATTGACCTTGACGCGATCGCCGGGACCGATCTTCTGCCCAAGTGCTGCCGGCAAGCCGTTGACCGAAATCCGGCCGGCCAGCACCCAGTCCTCGATCTCGCGACGCGACGCGACCCCCGCCTGAGCCAGAACCTTCTGCAACCGCTCGGGCTCGGTCAGCGTGGTCGGCGCATTGCGCGCCCGCCCCGACACACCACCACGTGGCGCTCGTTCGCCGCGCTGAGGCTGACCAAGGGCAGTCTGGTGCGCATCCGGCCTGCGCGCAGGATCGTCCGGACGACGAGAGCCGCGCCCACTCTCCGGACGCGCGCGCCGCGCACCGCGCGGGTCCGCATTCAGGTGCGCATCCGGCGCGCTCGGCTGCGCCTCCTCGTCCCGCGCCGCGCGGCGATCGGCACGCGGGTCGCGATCGAGGATCTCGATGGCGTCAGACTTCTTCTTCGTGGGCGGCCGCAGGGGCCTGTTCGGTTTGCGAGACATCGACTAGATCCATAATTTTCTCGATTTCGGCCAGCGCCGGCAGCTCGGTCAGGCTGCGCAGCCCCATGTCATCGAGGAAGCGCCGGGTGGTGGCGAACAAGGCCGGCCGGCCGGGCGTATCGCGCTGGCCGACGATATCGACCCAACCGCGCGACTCGAGTGTTTTCAGTATGTTCGGCGACACCGCCACCCCGCGTATGTCTTCAATGTCGCCACGCGTCACGGGCTGCCGGTATGCAATGATCGCCAGCGTTTCCATCACCGCCCGCGAGTAGCGCGGCGGCTTTTCATCCTTCAGGCGGTCGAGATAGACCTGGTACTGCGGCCGCGTCTGGAAGCGCCAGCCGCTGGCGAGCTGCACCAACTCCACGCCGCGATCAGCCGCCCCCCATTCCTCGCGCAGCGCATCAAGCAGCCTGCGCACGAGATCCGGGCCGGGATCGTCGTCGAACAGGCGCCTCAGGCTGGCCACGGACAACGGTGCAGTGGCGGCCAGCAAGGCTGCCTCGACCACTCGCAACCAGGCCTCAGGCGTCGCTTCGCGTTCCATCGGCCAATTTCACGTAGATCGGCGCAAACGCCTCATTCTGAGTCACTTCGACCAACCTCTCCTTGACCAGCTCGAGCACGGCAAGAAAGCTGACCACCAGCCCCGCCGCCCCGAGTGCGGTATCGAACAGCGCATCGAACACCACGAAGCCCACATCGCCCAGCCTGCGCAGGATTGCCGTCATGTGCTCGCGCACGGAAAGCTGCTCCCGCCCAACTCGGTGGTGCTGGTTCAGGCGCGCCTTCTTCATGATGCGCAGCCAGGCCAGCTGCAGATCATGGAGACTGACCTCGGGTTGGCGCTCGACAAGCTTCTCGGCGACGAACACGCCGACCCACTCGAAATCGCGCTCCACGCGAGGCATCGCATCGAGGCGCAGCGCGGCGATCTTCATCTGCTCGTACTCGACCAGCCGGCGCACCAGTTCCGCGCGCGGATCCTCTTCCTCGGCCCCCTCTCGCGGCGGCCTCGGCAGCAGCATGCGCGACTTGATCTCGAGCAACACCGCCGCCATCAACAGGTACTCGGCTGCGAGCTCGAGATTGCTCTGCCGCATGGCTTCGACGTACTCGAGGTACTGTGCGGTGAGCGGCGCCATCGGAATATCGAGGACATCGAGATTCGCTTTGCGGATCAGGTACAGCAGCAGATCCAGCGGCCCTTCGAACGCATCCAGGAACACCTGCAGTGCGTCGGGCGGAATATACAGGTCTTTGGGCAGTTCGAGCAGGGGCTCGCCATAAATGCGCGCCACCGAATCGAGAACGTCCTGCGCCTCGACAGGCGCGAGATCGAGCGCCAGGTTCATGACCACTCACGCTCGCGGGAACCCGGCGCCGCCATCAGCCGTAATCCAGGCCCATCGCCTCACGCACATCGCGCATGGTTTCCTGCGCGAGCTTGCGCGCCCGCTCGCAACCATCTGCAACGATGCTGCGAACGAGGCCAGGATCGTCAAGATAGGGCTGAGCTCGCTCGTGCAGCCCCTCCTGCTCCTCGAGGATCGCTTCAAGGACGGGTTGCTTGCACTCGAGGCAGCCGATCGAGGCACTACGGCAACCACGCTGCGCCCACGCCAGAGTGTCCTCGTTCGAGTAGATCATGTGCAGTTGCCACACCGGGCAGCGCTCGGGCTCGCCCGGATCGGTACGCCGCATGCGCGCCGGATCGGTCTGCATCGTGCGCACCTTGCGCGTGACGCTGTCGGCATCCTCGCGCAGGTTGATGGTATTGCCGTAGGCCTTGGACATCTTCTGCCCATCCAGGCCAGGCATGCGCGAGACCGGCGCAAGCAAGGCCTCGGGCTCGACCAGAATCATCTTGCCGCCGCCTTCCAGATAACCGTAAAGGCGCTCGCGATCGCCCAGGCTCAGGTTCTGGGTCTCGTCGAGCAAGGCTTTCGCCTGCTCGAGCGCCTCGTCGTCGCCATCCTGCTGAAAGCGGGTGCGCAGATCATGGTAGAGCCGCGCGCGCTTGGCACCGAGCTTGCGAACGGCCTCTCTGGCCTTGTCCTCGAAGCCCGGCTCGCGGCCGTACAGGTGATTGAACCGGCGGGCGAGCTCGCGGGTGATCTCGACATGCGGCACCTGATCCTCGCCAACCGGCACCTTGTCGGCGCGATAGATGAGGATGTCCGCAGACTGCAGCAGCGGATAGCCCAGAAAGCCGTAGGTCGACAGCTCGGCACCCTCGCCACGCTCCTGCTGCTCCTTCCAGCCCGGAACGCGCTCGAGCCAGCCGAGCGGCGTCATCATCGACAGCAGCAAGTGGAGCTCGGCATGCTCGGGCACCCGGGACTGGATGAAGAGGGTAGCCTGCGCCGGATCGACGCCAGCGGCGAGCCAATCGACAAGCATGGTCCACACGTTGTCGGCAATGACTTCGGGGCTGTCGTAGTGGGTGGTGAGGGCATGCCAGTCGGCGACGAAGAAGAAGCAGGGAAACTCCTCCTGCAGCTTCACCCAGTTCTTGAGCACACCGTGATGGTGCCCGAGGTGAAGCCTGCCGCTGGGGCGCATGCCTGAAAGAACGCGTTCTGCGTACATGGGGGTCAGAAACCGAGGACGGTTGAGAGCAGGTAGCGGAAACCAGCGATCAGCGGCCACAGGATGGTGGCGAGGATGCCGGTGAACAACAACACAAGCAGGATCGGGAAGCCATAGGGCTCCAGCCGTGCAAAGCGCCAGGCAAGCCGATTCGGCAACAGGCTGACGGCAATGCGTCCGCCGTCGAGAGGCGGAATCGGCAGCAGATTGAGCACCATCAGCACGGCATTGATCTGGATGCCGGCGTCGGCCATCTTGAGCATCGGCAGGGTATAGGCGCCGGGCTCTGAAGTTGCCGCAATGCGAAACAGCAGCCCCCAGGCCACAGCCATGAGGAGATTCACGAAAGGTCCCGCTGCGGCAACCCAGAGCATGTCGGCCTTGGGATTGCGCAGGCGACCAAAATTGACCGGCACCGGCTTGGCCCAGCCAAACAGGATGCCACCCGCCCCGAACAGCGTCGTCAGCGCAAGAATGCCCGCAGGCACGAGAATGGTGCCGACCGGGTCGATGTGCTTGAGCGGGTTGAGCGTGATACGGCCGGCCAGATCGGCGGTCGGATCGCCGAAATGACGCGCAACGTAGCCATGCGCGGCCTCGTGCAAGGTGATCGCCAGCAGCACGGGCAGTGCCCAGATGGCCAGGATGGGGATCAGTGAATCCATGGAATGCTTGATCGTCCTCGCGGCGGCCTAAAGTCCGAATGGCTCGAGCGCACCCCGCCCGGCACGCACAAGCTCGGGCGCCCCGGAGGTGAGGTCGATCACCGTCGTCGCCTCAGGGCCACAATAACCAGCCTCGATGATGAGCTCGACCTGCTTCTCGAGGCGCTCGCGAATCTCGTCGGCATCGCTCATGGGCAGCGTTTCGCCCGGCAGGATGAGGGTCGACGTGAGCAGAGGTCCGTCGATCTCGGCAAGCAAGGCCGACACGACGGCATGCTCGGGCACGCGCAGACCGATCGTCTTGCGCTTCGGATGCAGAACGCGCCGCGGCAACTCCTTGGTCCCTTCGAGAATGAAGGTATAGGGGCCTGGCGTGGTGGCCTTGAGCAAGCGGTACTGGCCATTGTCAACGCGCGCATAGGTGCCGATCTCCGACAGGTCGCGGCACATAAGCGTGAAGTGATGACGCTCGTCGACGCCACGCAGACGACGGATGCGTTCGAGCAGCCCCGCATCGCCCATCTGGCAGACGAGGGCATAGGCCGAGTCGGTCGGCAGCACGACCAGCCCGCCGCGGCGGATGATCTCGGCCGCCTGGCGGATCAGGCGCGCCTGAGGTTGCTCGGGATGAAGGGAGAAGAACTGTGCCATGTGCTTGTCGTAGAGTGCTCGATATGGATCGGCAGGGGGTCGGCAGGACCGCCTCCCGGTTGAATGCGCTGGAGGCGCGCTACTGACGAGCCTACATAAGCCGCGACCACACCGGCTGCAGATCGGCCGGCAAAGGATTGCAGCACCCCAGGTCAACAGCGCTCTCGGCTGCGCCATGAAAGTCCGAGGCGCGGGATGCAAGCAAGCCACGGCGACGGGCAAGACTGGCAAATCGCCGCATCTCGTCCTCGGTATGCGCCCCGGAAACAACCTCGACCGCTTCGCCCCCGGCTGCGATGAAGCAATCGAACAGGCGCTCGAGATCGGCGCCCGACAGCCGGTAGCGCGCCGGGTGAGCGACCACCGCAATACCACCCGCAGCACGAATCCAGCCCACCGCATCCTCGAGCCTGGCCCAGGCATGGTCGACAAAGCCGGGCTTGCCCCGCACCAGGTAGTGGTCAAATACGGTCTTGACATCGGGCATGACGCCGGCGGCCACCAGATGACGGGCGAAGTGCGCGCGGCTGACCAGGGCAGGATTGCGGGCAAAGCGGTGGGCACCCGCCAGCGCATCACGAATACCCACGCGCTCGAGCGCCTCGCCAATGCGCTTCGCCCTTGCGTCGCGACCTGCCCGCAGCTGCGCGAGCCCATCGACCAGCACGGGATGACGGTGATCTACGCCAAGGCCGACGATGTGAATGGTCTCGCCCGCAAACGACACGGAAATCTCCACCCCGGCAACAAAGCGCAAGCCGTGCGCCGAAGCGACCCGCGCCGCAGCGTCAATGCCACCGAGCTCGTCGTGATCGGTCAGCGCAAGCAGGTCCACACCATTTGCGAGCGCGCGCAGCACCACATCCTCCGGGTCCAGCCAGCCGTCCGACACCGTCGAGTGACAATGCAGGTCGGCGTTGATGGCGTGTGGCGATGCTGGGTGCGAAGGGGTCATCAAGGGGAAGCAGGAAACGGTCGGCCCTGCATCATAGCAAAGCGCCATCGTCACGACGCGCCAAAGGGTCGCAAAGCAGGTCGCAAAGCGCAGGGGTTCGGGCTCGACCGCGCACGATCCCTGCACCAGGTCGTATCATCGTCGCCTGCACGAAGGACCGCCGCCATGATCAACCCGCCTCCCACGCCACCACAGCCCCTACCATCGTCCCCGCCTGACAGCTCGCGTACCCCTGGCCCAAAACCCACCACCCACACGCTTTTCGAGGACGTGCAGGGGGTGCTCACAGGCTGCCTGTTCGTGGCCCTCGCCCTTGTAATGTTCCGCGAGAGCTCGCTGCTCACTGGCGGCACCACCGGCCTGTCCTTTCTCATGCACTACCTTGCCGACTGGCCGCTGGGCGTGTCGCTCGTGGTCCTGAACCTGCCCTTCTATGCCTTTGGGCTGCGCGCACTCGGCCTGGCATTCACGATCAAGACCTTCTGCGCCGTCGCCGTACTGGCCCTGTATACCGAGACGCTCCCATTGCTGGTGAGCTTCGACGTGCTCAACCCGGTCTTTGCAAGCATCATGGCAGGGCTGCTCGCGGGCACCGGGATCCTGATCCTCATCCGCCATGGCGCCAGCCTGGGAGGCGTCACCATTCTCGGCCTCTACCTCCAGAAGCGCCGCGGCTGGCGCGCGGGTTCGGTGCAGATGGTGGCCGACATACTGATCATGGCGCTCGGCTTGCTCGCGCTGAGCCTCGACAAGATTGCGCTCTCCATCCTGGCTGCCGCAGCGGTCAATCTCGTCATCGCAGTCAATCACCGCCCGGACCGTTACTTCGGGATCTAGCCCGCCTCCCCGCCGGCCGCATCACCCACCTCGGCCAGCGCCCGTGCGGCGATCGCCGCTGCAATCATGGCCTCCCTGCTGTCGGGCGATTCCAGACTGATGCGGCCCAGCGCCCCGTCTCGATAGTCCTGCAGCAGGATCTGCGCCGCCTTCTCAAGGTCCAGCCCACCGCCCTTGACGAGACAACCGCGCCGGCGACCGACCGCCTCGACCAGCGCCGGACCATCGAGTGTGGCAACCGCCGCGCGCTCAAGCCGGTAGCGCGCGGCCAGCCTGTCGGCATAGCGCGCCAAGAGGATCTCGCCGAGAAAGGCAGCCACCTCCTCGTCGATGACGGCGTTGCGGCCAATCGCATGGCTGGCCGCGAGCATGTAGCCATCCGCGTCGTAATCGATCTTCGGCCACATCATCCCCGGTGTGTCGGTCAGCGTCATGCCCGGCCCCAGATCGAGCGTCTGCTGGTGCTTGGTCACGGCCGGCTCATCGCCGACCTTGGCCACCTTGCGCTTGAGCAGAGCGTTCATCAGCGTCGACTTGCCCACATTGGGTATGCCCATGATCATCATGCGCAGGGGCTTGGTGCCGTCGTCGCGATGGGGCGCAAGCTCACGGCAGAGCGTCGGAATGCGTGCGACATCCGCCGCACTCTTGGCCGAAATCGCAACGGCCCTGACCCCGGGCTGGCGGTTGTAGAACGCCATCCACGCCCGCGTCACCTCCGGATCGGCAAGGTCGGACTTGTTGAGCAACTTCAGGCAGGGACGATTACGAAACCGCCGCAGCTCGGCGATCATCGGGTTGCTGCTCGCTTCCGGCAGGCGCGCGTCGGTCACCTCGATGACGACATCGATGGCAGCCATTGCCTCGGCCGCCTTCTTGCGCGCCGACGCCATGTGCCCCGGGAACCACTGGATGGGCATGGGAGTTCCGTAGATCTGGAGAAGCACCGATTATCCCACCGCACACCCACTGGCGCGAACAAGACATCGGCCACTTTCGGCGCAACTCAAAATAAATTCACGCATCCGCGAAAAACCGTGTATCGTGCCGTTCGCAGTCGATTCAAGCAGTGGTTGTTCTGGTGGTTGCCCAGCGAGTTCCAAGAGAACGCGTGTCGGTTTGATGCCTCCTGATTACGTTTCTTGATCGTTCCTGCATCTCCGGGGCGCAAGCCCGCAATTCTTCATATGGAACGCAAAATGAGCACTCAAACCGGTACCGTGAAATGGTTCAACGACGCCAAGGGCTTCGGCTTCATCACTCCTGAAGGCGGCGGCGACGACCTGTTCGCCCACTTCTCCGAAATCCAGAGCAAGGGTTTCAAGAGCCTGGCCGAAAACCAGCGCGTCGAATTCGAAGTCAAGACCGGCCCGAAGGGCCTGCAGGCGGCCAACATCCGCCCGCTGTAATCGAAGCGACGTCGCCGACGTCACTCGATGCACCCGAAACGCGGCCTTGCGCCGCGTTTTTGCTTTTCCGGCGCCGGGTGCCAACCGTGACCTCCCCGGTTCGCCCCACTGCGGCCACGAGCCGCTTTTTCGTTCGCAGCGCCAGAATCGCCGATAATCGCGACTTCGCAGCGCTGCTGCACACCGCCGCCTCCGCGGCCCAACAGCCATGACCGACTCTGCCCTCCCCGAATCCGCCAGCCCCGAGGCGACCCTGCGCTTCGCCGATCTCGACCTGCCCGCGCCCCTTCTGTCGGCGCTGGCCGAGGTCGGCTATGAAACGCCGTCGCCCATCCAGGCCGCCTGCATCCCGCAACTGCTGGCCGGCCGCGACATCCTCGGCGAGGCCCAGACCGGCACTGGCAAGACAGCCGCCTTCGCGCTGCCCATGCTCGCCAAGCTCGACCTTGCCGACGCCCGTCCCCAGGTGCTGGTGCTCACCCCCACGCGCGAGCTGGCAATCCAGGTGGCGGAAGCCTTCGCCAAGTATGCCCATCACCTCAAGGGCTTCCACGTGCTGCCGATCTACGGCGGCCAGAGCATGGTGGTGCAGCTGCGCCAGCTGTCGCGCGGCGCCCACATCATCGTCGGCACGCCGGGGCGGGTAATGGACCATCTCGAGCGCGAGAGCCTCAAGCTCGATGCGCTCAAGGCCATCGTCCTCGACGAGGCCGACGAGATGCTGCGCATGGGCTTCATCGACGACGTCGAGTGGATCCTCGAACACACACCGGAGGCGCGCCAGACAGCGCTGTTCTCGGCAACCATGCCGAACGTCATCCGCGACGTCGCCCGCCGCCACCTGCGCGAACCGCAGGAGATCAAGATCCGCGCCGCGACTGCGACCGTCTCCAAGATCAGCCAGCGTTACTGGCTGGTGCGCGGCGTCGACAAGCTCGATGCCCTCACACGCATCCTCGATGCCGAGGAAAGCTTCGACGCCGCGATCGTCTTCGTGCGCACCAAGATCGCAACGGAAGAGCTCGCCGACAAGCTCGCCGCACGCGGCTACGCAGCCGCTGCGCTCAATGGCGACATGACCCAGGGCCTGCGCGAACGGGTCATCGAGCAGCTCAAGAATGGCGCGCTGGACATCGTCATTGCCACCGACGTCGCCGCACGCGGCATCGATGTGCCGCGCGTCTCGCACGTCATCAACTACGACATCCCGTACGACACCGAGGCCTATGTACACCGCATCGGCCGTACCGGCCGCGCCGGCCGCGAGGGGGTAGCGATCCTGTTCGTTGCGCCGCGCGAAACACGCATGCTGAAGATGATCGAGCGGGCCACGCGCCAGCCGATCACACCGATCGCACTGCCCAGCAACGAAGAAGTGACCAACCTGCGCGTGGCGCAGTTCAAGCGCCAGGTCGTGGATGCCATCGGCGGCGAGGACCTCGGCTTCTTCATGGGCATCGTCAACGACCTGATCGAAGAGAACGAGCTCGATATCCACGAGGTTGCCGCAGCACTGACGCTGCTCGCGCAGCGCGACCGCCCGCTGCAGCTCGAGCAGTCCGGACGCGGCTGGGAAATCGCTACCGCCCCCACCAGCTTCGAAGGCCGCGCCCCGAGAGCCGAGCACTTCACAACCGGTGCGCCACGCGAACGCACCCAACGCCCCAATCGCGACGAGATCCTCGCCCGCCGCCGCGCCTTTGCAGATGGCGCGCTGGTCCGCTACCGCATCGAGGTTGGTCGCGCCCACGGCGCCAGCCCCAAGGAGATCGTCGGTGCGATCGCCAACGAAGGCGGCATCGAAGGCAAGTACATCGGCCAGATCCACCTCTTCGACGACTTCTCCACGGTCGAGCTGCCCGCGAACCTGCCGGATGATCTGCTCGGCACGCTCAAGCGCACCCGCGTGCGCCAGATGGCACTGAACATCCGTGCCTTGAGTGCAGCCGAAGCCGCCACCATGCCCGAACGGCGCCGCCCCATGCGAGAGGACACCAGCTGGCAAGGCGAACGCAGGCCAAACGATGCCGCGCCGCGCAACCCGCGTGCAAAGCCCGCATACGGCGAAGGCAAGCCGGCCTGGAGCAAGCCGCGCGGCGATCGCCCCCAGCACGACAACCGCCCCGGCGGTCGGCCGCACACCCCTGCAGCGGGCGGCAAGAAGCGACGTCCGGACTGAGCCGGCCCATCCGCACCGCAGCATGGAACTCCTACCCTGGTCGCATCACGCCTCGTCGGGCTTCACGCTGCGCGGACTGCACAGCCCGCCCAGCGGGCGGCCGGTGCTTCATTTCGTGCATGGCAACGGCTATTGCGGCATGGTGTATGCGCCCATGCTGCAATGCCTGGCCGCGCATTTCGATCTGTTCCTGTCAGATGTCCAGGGCCATGGCGACAGCGATCATGGCGGACGCTTCCTGGGCTGGAATAGGACGGCAGAACTCAGCCTGGAGGCCTGGAACGCACGACGCAGCGTGTTCGGCGATGTCCCGGTATATGCCGTCGGACACAGCTTCGGCAGCGTCATCAGCTGCCTCATGCTCGCGCGCGCACCGCACGCGTTCGCGCGCGCTGTACTGCTCGATCCCGTCCTGTTTCCCCCCGCAATGATCGGCCTGATGGCCCTGTCCGACGTCGTCGGCCTGTATGGCCGCAACGCACTCGCCCAGCGTGCGCGCAAAAGACGCCATCACTGGCCCGACCGCGACGCGGCACGCGCCAACCTTCATGGTCGCGGCATGTTTCGCGGCTGGCATGCGGACGCACTGCAGGCTTACGTCGAGCATGCGCTGCGCGACCTGCCAGGCGGCGGAGTCGAACTCAAGTGCACACCGGCGCGCGAAGCGGAGATCTTCAGTTCCTACCCGCGCCGGCTATGGCCTGCGCTCGCGCGCATCACCACACCCACGCTGGTTGTGCATGGTCGGGCGACCTTTCCGTTTGCACGACGCGCCATCCTGCGCTGGGAATCTTCGAACGCGGCCGTCCAGCGCACGGAGCTGCCCGGTGGTCACTGCTTCATGCAGGAGGACCCCGAGCGCAGCGCACATGCGGTAAGGAATTTCCTGATGGCAGACGGAGCCGTGCTCGCCCCACTGCCGAGGGCACAGCCCGGGCCATTGCGCTAGAACTCCCCATAATGGGCTATACCGCAGTAAGCTCTACGCCCCGGGCGGAACGGCCGTGTCGCCGCTCGTCCCCTTTACCCCCTCCTCCTGCGCCGGACCAGGCGCGACGCCTCGGACACCCATGAAGAGTTGCCTGTCGATCCGCCTCTGGAGCCTGATGCTTGCCGCATGCGCTGCATCCGGGCCCGTACTCGGCGCGCAGGAACTCACCATTGGCGTCTTTGCGATACGCCCGAAGCCCGTCGTCGAGGCCGCATGGACGCCTTTCGCGCAGTATCTCGACGAGAGACTGCCGGACCACAGCGTACGCCTGCGGGCACTGGACGAAGGCGAGATGCACGAGGCCCTGGCGCGTGGGGAACTCGACCTCGTCCTCACCAACCCATCGCACTTCGTCGCACTGCGCGGCGGCAACGCGCTGTCGGGCGCAATCGCCACCCTCGTTGGTCGCCACGGTGAGCAAGCGGTCAATCGCTTCGGCGGCGTCATCGTCGCACACGCCGATCGTGACGACCTGACCGGCATCCAGGACCTCGAAGGACGCCGGATCGCCACCACCAGCGCGAATTTCCTCGGCACCTATGCCGCCCAACTCGCCGAACTCAAGGCAGCGGGCATCCGGACCCGCGCCCTGCAAATCCGTACGCTCGACCAGTTCCAGGACAGCGTGATCGATGCGGTGATCGCGGGCCGTGCAGATGCCGGCTTCGTCCGCACTGGACTGCTCGAGGAGTTGGCACGTGAAGGCCACAAGGGCCTCGACACACTGAAGATCCTGAACCGCATCCCGGCAGAATCGCTACCGGGCTTTCCATTCGCCACCTCGACACGCCTTTACCCCGAGTGGCCGCTGGTTGCACTGCCACATGCCGACGAGGCCGCTATCAGGTTGATCGCGTCACATGCGTTGCTGCTGCCTCCCGACCACCCGGCAGCTCATGCCGCAGGGATACACGGCTTCACGATCCCAGCCGATTACTCGGGGGTGGAGACCCTGCTGCGCGAGCTTCGCCTGCCACCCTTCGATCATGTACCAAGCTTCACCTGGAGCGATGTGTGGGCGCGCTTTCAGGTCTGGATCTTCGTGTTCAGCCTGGCCGTGGTCACCATCCTGCTGTTGCTGGCAAGGCTCACGCAGCGCAATGCCCAGCTTTCACGGGCCCATCGCAAGGCGAGCGCGCTCGCCGAACAGATCGACCTCGAACACCATCACCTGTGCAATGTGGTCGAAGCCACCGGCGCGGCCAGCTGGGAGCTCGATCTCAGGCATGATCGCTACGTGATGGACGCACGCTGGACCCGCATGATGGGCTTCGCCGAGGAAGGACGCACGACGATGAATCGCGCCCAGTGGCGCGAGCTGGTGCACCCGGACGACCTCGCTCGCGCCCAGGCAGCGCTCGACCAGCATATCCGTGGCGAGTCGCCCTTCTATGAGCAGGACCTGCGCCTGCGCCACTGCGCAGGGCACTGGATCTGGGTGCACGACCGCGGCCATGTCGTGCAGCGCTCAGTACACGGCGCCCCCCTCTTGCTGACGGGCGCCCAGCTCGACATCAGCGCACGCAAGCAGGACGAGGAGCGACTGCGCCTCGCCGCCAGTGTGTTCGCCAGTTGCTACGAAGCGATCCTGATCACCGACGCCAACAACTGCATCATCGACATCAATCCGGCCTTTACCCGCATCACCGGCTACAGCCGCGAGGAGGTCCTGGGGCGCAACCCCGCCGTCCTCGGCTCCGGGCGCCAGGGGCGCGAGTTCTACCGCAACATGTGGGCCTCCCTGGAGGAGAACGACCACTGGCAAGGAGAGCTCTGGAACCTGCGCAAGGATGGCAGCGACTTTGCCGAAATGCTCTCGATCAGCCGCGTACGTGACGAGAACGGGCGGCTCATGCACCACGTCGGGCTGTTCTCGGACATCAGCCATCTCAAGCTCCACGAGGAGGAGCTCAACCGCATCGCCTACTTCGACCCACTCACCGGCGCGCCCAACCGCCGCCTGCTGGACGACCGCCTCCGCCAGGCAATCGCCCACGCGCACCGCACCGGCAAGACGCTCGGCGTCTGCGTGATCGACCTCGACGGCTTCAAACCGGTCAACGACCGCTACGGCCACGAGGCGGGCGATCGCCTGCTGGTCGAGATCGTCGACCGCCTCAATGGCCTGCTGCGCGCCAGCGACACGGTTGCCCGCCTTGGTGGCGACGAGTTCGTACTGCTTCTCGAGGATGTGGATGGCGATGCCGTGCTCAAGCGCATCCTCGATACGATCCGCCAGCCGATACAGATCGAACAGGACTGGGTCTGCGTCTCGGCAAGTATCGGCGTCACCCTCTTCCCTGAGGACGACGCCGACCCCGACACCCTCCTGCGCCACGCCGACCAGGCGATGTACCGTGCCAAGCAGCGCGGCCGCAACTGTATCCAGCACTTCGACACCTCGATCGAGCAAGGACTCGCGGAAAGACGGGCACGCCATGCGCGCCTGGCCGAAGCGCTGCGCGACGGCGAACTCCTGCTCCTGTTCCAGCCCCAGGTCGACATGCAAAGCGCACGCATGGTGGGCGCAGAAGCCTTGCTGCGCTGGCGCCATCCGACGCGTGGCATGCTATCGCCCGCTCAGTTTCTGGCCGATGCGGAGGGAAGCGAACTGGAGATCGACATCGGCAGATGGGTGCTGGACCAGGCACTGGCCGCGCTCGCGCGCTGGCGCGAGGCCGGGCTCGACGTATCGGTCAGCATCAACGTCAGCGCCAACCAACTGCAGCAGGCTGGATTCGTCGATTCGGTACGCGCAGCGCTTGCCTGCCAGCCCAGCCTGACCGCGGCCATGCTCAAGCTCGAGATCCTGGAGTCAGCCGCACTCGACGACATGACGTCCGCACTCGAAGTCCTGCGCGCCTGTCGCGGCCTGGGCGTTCGCCTCGCGCTCGACGACTTCGGCACGGGCTACGCGTCACTCAAGCATTTCCGCCAATTGCCGGTCGATCAGCTCAAGATCGACCACAGCTTCGTGATCGACATGCTCGACGACGCCGAGGACCGAGCGATCGTCGAGGGCGTCATCCAGCTTGCCAGCGCGTTCGGTCGCGAAGCAATTGCGGAAGGCGTCGAAACCCCCGCCCATGCTGCTGCACTGGCCGCACTGGGCTGTCGGCTCGGGCAGGGTTTCGGCATTGCCCGCCCAATGCCTGCGGAGCACGTGATGGGCTGGGTGTCGTGGTACGGCGCGACGCCGGTGGAAGCCTAGGGCAGACGCTGCCGGGGCGTTTCAGACACCGAGCAGCCGGCACGGCTCGACCACGACAGAGTCACGACCGTTGGTGATCAGGACCTGCCCCTCCTGGATCGTGAACTGCAGGCGCATCGTGCGCTCGGCCATACGCGCCAACTCCGCCGTCTGCTCGCGGCCCAGTTCGATCACATGCAGTCCCGCCTGGCGCTCGAGCTTGGCGCGCACGCCGCTCCACCACACCTCCAGCGCCCGGCCATAGGCAAGTACGACGACCTCGCGTGCGCGACCGCAAGCCTTGCGCACCCAACGCTCATCCGGTTGCCCGACATCGATCCAGCGCTCGATGACGCCGGTCAGATCCTTCTGCCACAGATCCGGCTCGTCATCGACGCACAGGCCCTTGCCAAAAACCAGAGCGGGGTCCGCGTGCAGCGCAAAAGCGAGCAGGCGCACCATCATGCGCTCGTCCGTTTCGGAGGGGTGGCGCGCCAGGGTCAGCGCATAGTCTGCGTAATGGCCGCGGTCCATGTCGGCGATCTGGATCTCGGCCTTGAAGATGGTTGCCTTGAGCGCCATCAGTGCACCTGCTCCGGTCCGCGCTGCGCATGCTGCCATGCAATCACCGCACGCGTAGCGTGCGCCATGACGAGATCGCTCACGTCCTTCGGCAGTTCGCGTGCCAGCGCGGCAAACAGGGCCTGTGTGGCCTCCTGCCCAATGCCCTCGACAGCCAGACTGTCGGCCAGGCAGCGAATCTGGATGAAGGCGACGGCATCGGCCACCAGTCGCCAGCCAGCAATCGGCATCTCGCGCGCAAGCGCCAGCAGCATGCCGCCAAGGCGTGACGAGAGCCGCAAGGCCTCTTCACGGCTCTCGGTGGCAATCGACGAGTGCCAGAGCGCCAGATGCAGCGCACGGCGCAATTCCACCTTGAAGTCGATGACGTTCTGCTCAGCGGCGCCTATCGACTCGAAATGGCGCAGGAAGCGGGCCTCCGCCTGCGCATCGAGCCCGGTGCGCAAGGCACCGATGAGCTCCGTCAGACCGGGTATCGCCACCAACTCGAAGGCCTGCGTCCACGCCAGCCCCCACTGATCCATGCCTGCCAGCAGCAAGGCCAGACGCAGCGCGCGCGCCTCGTCGTCCGCAGCCTGGCCCGCCCACTCGGCCAGCTCGCCGCGAAGTTGTTCCACACCGCGGCGGCGCACGTCATCTGGCTCAGCCACGCTCAGGCGAAAAACGCGCGCAAAAGCCTCCTGTGCCAGGTGGACTGCCCGGCGCTGGGCTTCTCCATCGACAAGCGCCGCCAGCGGGTCACTCGGCAACGGGGTCTGCGAACTGGGCATCGGATATCTCGGTTGAATTTTGCGGGCGCCTATTGTGACGGCGCTGGGCAAGCGAGGCAAACCTCCGCCGAACCAGCACACGCGCAGTCACGCGATGCTGCGCTCCCAGAACGAAGGGGGGTCAGTGTCTCGCAGCTGCGTGTTGCCGCTGCGGAAGCCCTCGAGCATCCGGCGCAGAGCATCCGCATCCTCGGCGGTAAAGCCGCGCTTGAAGTCGGTCAGGATCAGCCGCGACCGCGTAGACCAATTGCCGGGCGCATCATCGATCGCACACCAGGCCACATCACGCAGGTTCGGCTCATGCTGGCTCAACCAGATCATCGCCTCACGTTCCCGCAAGCCGTGCAGTTCGGCGCCATTCTTGGGCAGCATGTGCGGCGTGGCGCCGGCGATCTGCGGATGAACGTCTGACGAAAAGCGCGCCAGCAGCTTCTGCATCGAGAACAGCATGCGCCAGTCGGACGCGATGACGATGCGCGACTCGGGATACTCCCGCACAACCCCCTCGATCAGCGGCAGGCAGCGGAAATCCTCAACTTCGCCCCAGGGGTGGGTAACCCCGTCGAAGTCGGTGAAAATATAAGCTCTGCGTGTCATTCTGCACTCCCCGCGGGACTGAGCCCGGGTCCGCTATCCATGGATGCTGCAATGCGGAATATACTTCATTGCATGCTGCAAGCGCCTGTATCGAATGTCACGGAAAGTCATATTTCCAGTGTAAAGTATGCTCAACGTGGCGCACTGTTGCAGTGCAACAACACAAAACCGGAACCGAGGACTTCACCATGACCCCACTCATCAACCTGGAAGGCAAGATCGGCCTGATCACCGGCATCGCCAACGAGAAGTCGATTTCCACCGGCGTTGCGGAGGCCTGCGCCCAGGCCGGCGCCAAACTCATCATCACCTACCAGAACGACAAGACGCGCGCGTTCATCGAGCCCATTGTGCACCGGCTCGGTGTCGAGGATGTGTTCCTGCTCGACGTCACCCGCCCCGACACCATGGACGCCGTGTTCGCCGAGATCGACGCCCGTCACGGCAAGCTCGACTTTGCCATCCACAGCATGGCCTTCGCCAAGCGCGACGATCTGCATGGGCGCGTCGTTGACTCCTCGCCCGACGGCTTTGCGCTGGCGATGGACGTATCCACGCACTCCTTCGTCCGCCTCGCCAAGAAGGCCGAACCCTTGCTCGAAAAAGCCGGCGGCGGCTCGTTGGTGACGATGACCTACCTCGGCTCGGAGAAAGTCATCCCCAACTACGGTGTGATGGGTCTGTGCAAGGCGGCACTGGAAGCGGCTACACGCTACATGGCTGCGGAACTCGGCGCCAAGGGGATCCGGGTCAACGCGGTGTCGCCCGGACCGCTGATGACCCGTGCCGCATCGGGTATCGCCGGCTTCGACGGGCTGATGGCCGCCGCCGTCGAGCGCGCACCCATGCATGCACTCGTCACCCCCGAGGACATCGGCGCGCTCACGGCCTTCCTGGTGTCCGATGCCGGTCGCCTGGTAACCGGTGGCGTGCATTTCGTCGACGCCGGCTATAACATCATGGCGTAAGCACTTGGAGGGGCCATGATCGATCTCGAGGCGGCCAGGATCCGACTGGGACGGCAGCAGATCCTGCTGCCCGATCCGGTGCCGGCGCATCCGCTGCTCGACGGCAAGCGCGAGATCGGTCGTGGCGAGTACTCCATCGTCCTGGACAAGGGTGACGGCGAGCGCGTGTACAAGGTCTGCAGCTCTCCAGCGGACTATTTCCTCTACACCGCGGAGGATCGCCCGAGCGGTCAGCACTTCCCCATCGTCCACGCGGACCACGGCATCATCGGCCGAGCCGCTTCAGGTTATCCGCTGCACCTGATCGAGATGGAGAAGCTCTACCCGCTCGACGACGGCTCGCCCGCTGCGGAGCTCGCCAAGCGCCTGATCGATTTCTACTGGTCGGCTTGCGAACAATGGAGCAGACTGGGCAACGACATGGGGCGCATCGCCCTGTACCATCTGACCGTCAATCCGCTTGCCATGAGCGACAGCATGCAGCAGGCGCTCAAAGCCCTGTCCGACTTCGTCGAGGCGTATCAGGTACTGCCGGACATCCTCAACACCAACAACCTGATGATGCGCAAGGACGGAACGCTGGTCTTCTCCGATCCGGTCTTCATCGCCTGAACGGTCTCCGCGGCGCGCGCTTGCGCGTATCATCGGGTCTCCGATGCAAGGATGCATCGCAGCGGACTCACGCATGCACGACCACGATCACGACTACGATCACGACCACACTCCCGCCCCGCGCCCGGCCTCCATCGGCATCGCGCGCAGCGGCACCTTCGACCCCGACGCCTTCGAACGCGCCGTCACGGCCTTGCTGCAGGCCTGCGGCGTAGCGCCCGATACGGCCCACACCGGGCGTACTGCAACACGCGTGCGCGAACTGTGGCAAAAGCGGCTGCTCGGCGGCTATGACCTGGACCCGGCTGAAGTGCTCGGCGACGGCTTCGAGGATCCGCGACGCGACATGGTGGTCATACGCGGCATTGCCGTTCACGGCGTTTGCCCCCACCACCTCGTCCCCTTCCGCGGTCTCGCCCATGTGGCCTACCTGCCAGGCGGGCGGCTGCACGGCTTCGGCCGCATCGCCCGCCTCGTCGACGCGATCGGCCACCGTTTCACTTACCAGGAGTGGATGACGCGTGACATTGCCGATGCCTTGATGACCCATGGGAAGGCGGCCGGTGCGGCCTGCGTCATCGAGGCGGAGCAGCTCTGCCTGCTTCTGGGCGAAGACCGCCGCGGCGACGAGCGGGTCGTGACGCAGGCTTTCGCCGGTGCATTCGAGAGCTCGGCACAGGCGCGCAGCGAATTCCTGCGCGCCATCGACAGCGGGCGAACCTGAAGCGCCAAGCGCGCCTTCAGCGCAGATCGATCACCGTGGCGCGGCGCGCGAGGCGGTGGGCGCTGACATCCACCAGCACCACGTCTCGCCCTTCGAGTACCACCGCACCCGGATAGCGATCATCGCCGCTCGGCGAGTACTCGAACTCGAACGCACGACGCAGCACCGCATGCCCCTGCTCGTTACGCGCAAAGCGCACCCCCCGGCCGACCACAGTCTCGTCGAGGAACTGCACGCCCTCGCGCAAACATGCGCGCCGCGCCGCCTCGATCCCCGCTTCGCGCGCCTTGAGGCTATCGAACCAGAACCAGACCAGTCCGGCCAGCACCAGGGCTGCACTCAACTCGGCGAAGGTCACGGGCGCACGAAGAGGATGAGCGCAGCGCGCAGCAGACCAAAGCTGAGCATGCGACTCATTGCAGCATCATGCCGCGGATGGTGAAGAACAGGATCGCAGCCATCAGACCCGAAGCTGGCACCGTGATGACCCAGGCCGCGGCGATGCGCAACAGCTGCGAACGCTTGACCAGCTCCCGGCGATAGACCTTCTTGAGTCCCTTGCGCTCACCCTTGGAGAAATGGGCCGGATCCTGAGCGGCCTTCGAGCGCTCCTTGAGATCTGCCAGCATTGCGCCCTTCTCCTCGACCGATGCCTTCTCGAAACGCTGCACGAATGCTTCGATCGCTGCCAGGTCCCCCTCCGGATGGTGAGCCTTGATCTCGGCGAGCATGCGGTCGTAGTTGCTCTTGAGATACTCGCGCAGGAAGCCAACGCCGAACACGCCACCCACTGCGATATGCGTCGAACTCACCGGCAGGCCGAACTGGCTGGCGATGATGACCGTGATCGTCGCCGCCATTGCAATGCAGTAGGCCCGCATCTGGTCGAGCTCGGTGATCTCGGAGCCGACGGTGCGGATGACCTTGGGCCCGAACAGCGCCAGACCAAGCGCGATCCCCAGCGCACCGACCATCATCACCCAGGTCGGAATGGCTGCTGCCTTGTGGAACTCACCACCCGAACTGACCACATCGACGATCGCAGCCAATGGCCCCACGGCATTGGCGACGTCGTTCGAGCCGTGGGCAAAGCTCAACAGCGCGGCTGCAAAAATGAGTGGCACCGTAAACAGCTTGTTGACGCTCTGCTTGGTGTTGGCGACGATGCCCTGCCGACCACGCAACACGTAACGCACCAGCAGGAACACGGCGATACCCACCAACAGTCCGTAGATCACGGCCCCGGTGAAGCCAACCTTCCAGACCTTGTTCAACCCCTTGAGGATGAGATAGGTCGAGAACGTCCAGGCCATGAAGCCTACCAGCAGCGGCACCATGCGCCGCGCCGCCGCGGCCATGTCGGCCTGATAGGTGATGCTGCGCTTGATCAAGTAGAGGAAACCGGCGGCAAAGAGCGCGCCCAGCAGCGGCGACACTACCCAGCTTGCGGCGATGTTGCCCATCGTGCCCCAGGCCACGATGCCGGGCCCTGCGGCTGCCATGCCTGCGCCCAGTACCGCGCCGACGATGGAGTGAGTGGTCGACACCGGCGCCCCCACCGCGGTAGCGATATTGAGCCACATGGCACCCGCGAGCAGGGCTGCGAGCATGATCCACACGAAGGTGTCCGAATCGGCGATCAGGTCGGGGTTGATGATGCCGCCGCGGATGGTGCTCACCACCTCGCCACCGGCGATGAGTGCGCCCGCCGCCTCGAAGATTGCGGCAATGACAAGGGCGCCGGCGAGCGTGAGCGCCTTCGAGCCCACTGCCGGGCCGACGTTGTTGGCAACGTCGTTGGCGCCGATGTTCATCGCCATGTAGCCGCCAATCATCGCCGCCACCACCAGCGTAAGGCTGCCTTCACCGCCTCCGCGCATGGCGGAATACAACATGACGCCGACGATGAACAGCACGCCCATGCCAAGGCGGAACACCTCACCCCGCCCTTGGTAAGCTGCCTTCTCGATATCGCTGATGTGCTTCAGGTCCACAACCGGACAACCCCGAATACTGTAAAGGCCGTATTGTTTCAGAAAATTTGCAGTGCCCCAATCGGAACTTCTGCTGGGACGATGAGCGCCCTGGCTCCACCACGGCGACCACGAGCCAAACCGCGCTCAGAGTTCGTCGTATTTCTTCGCGCTGCCGCGCGCACGCGCCACAGGATAGCGATCGGCATTGATCGCCATCTTGGTCCGCGCAGCATCGGCTAGATCGATATCGAGCACGTCTGCCAACCTCACCAGGTAGAGCAGTACGTCGGCGAGTTCATGCGCCACCTCCGCGTGCACAGGAGCAGGCAGCGCGCTCGACTGCTCGGCGGTGAGCCACTGGAAGTGCTCGATCACCTCACCCGCCTCGCCCGCCAGCGCCATGGCGAGATTCTTTGGGGTGTGGAACGGCTCCCATTCACGGTCAGCGGCAAAACGGCGCAGGGCCTCGCGCAGTTCGAGCAGTGAGTCGGGTCGGACAGCTGTGTTGTCCATCTTCAACTCACTCGATGTGGTGCTCGAGGTCGAATCCGGCACCTTCGTCCTGCCCAAGATGCTCGACCAACCAGGGCAGCGTCTTCTCCAGGCGTTCGGGCAGCAGCCACGGTGGATTCACCACGTAGAGGCCACTGCCGAACATGCCGAAACCATCACGGGCTGGACTGCGCACGGCCAACCGTACGTCAAGCCAGCTCTCCGCACCAAGCTCGGCCAAGCGCTCGGGCAGCATGCGCGCCTCGGTCCGCGAGAGCATGGGGTACCACACCGCAAAGGTGCCGGTCGGGAAGCGACGCAGTGCATCGCGCAGGGTATCAACCACCCGGCGGTAGTCGTCCTTGACCTCGTAGGGGGGATCGATCAGCACCACTGCCCGCCGCGATGGCGGTGGCAACAGCCCCTTGAGTGCGCCGAATCCGTCTGCGCGACGCACCTGCACACGCTCCTGCTCACGATCGAAGGTACGCTGCAAGGACTCGAAATCGGCCGGATGAAGCTCGAACAGTCGCAGTCGATCCTGTGCCCGCGCCTGCGTCATGGCGAGGGCCGGAGAGCCGGGATAGAACAGCAGGCGTCCATGCGGATTGAACTGCCCGACCGCGGCCACATAGGCGGCAAGCGGCGCGGGTAGGTCATCTCGCGCCCACAGTCGGCCGATGCCCTCGCCGAATTCTGCAGTCTTGCCCGCCTGCTCGCTTTCAAGCGCGTAGCAACCTCCGCCGGCATGGGTGTCGATGTAGATCCAGGGCTTGTCCTTGCGGTTGTAGTAGGCGAGCAGTTCGAGCAGCACGGTGTGCTTGAGCACATCGGCGTGATTGCCCGCATGAAAGGCGTGACGATAACTGAGCATGAAGGTCTTCCGTTTGCGGCACGCATCCTAGCACCCCCCGCAGAACGGACAAAATCCTCGCTGGATCAGCAACATCGAGCAGATAAGGAGGTTTGCATGCTGCAGTGCCCTTGCTATGATGCGCCCCCCGACAGCCGTGATCACCCGGCTGGAGACATACATAGCGAGAACAAGCATGAGCATCTATGCCCTGGGCGATCGCAAGCCGCGTTTCGGAGCCGGCAGCTGGATCGCCCACAATGCCACGGTGATCGGCGCCGTGACCGCGGGCCGCAACGTCAACATCTGGTACAACGTCGTACTGCGCGGTGACAACGACCCGATCACCATCGGCGACGACACCAACATCCAGGACGGCTCGGTACTGCACAACGACGAGGGCGTACCGCTCACCATCGGCAGCGGCGTCACCGTTGGCCACATGGCGATGCTGCACGGCTGCACCATCGGCGACGGCAGCCTGATCGGCATCAACGCCGTCATCCTCAACAAGGCGGTGATCGGGCGCAATTGCATCATCGGTGCCAATGCACTCATCCCCGAAGGCAAGGTCATTCCCGACCGCTCGCTCGTCGTCGGCTCACCCGGACGCGTGATCCGTACCCTGACCGACGCCGAAGTCGAGCATCTCGCCTGGAACGCCCAGCACTATGTCGATAACGCGCGTCTTTACGGACAAGCGCTGTGCGCGATCGACCCGGCCAGCGTGATCGCCCCGGCAACGCCCTGAAACGTCCTGGGGGCTGCAGGCTGCAGCGCATCCTGACAGAATGCGTGCAACCGGCCGGCATCGTGCACGCCGGACTGACAATGCATCAGAAGGAGATTGCCTCATGCGCCCCAGCCCCCTCTCCCCCAGCGGGCACATTGCCGCCCCTGCCCGCCCCGTAGCCGTTCGGCCTGCCAGCCTGCCCGAACTCGCACGCCTCGCTCTCGGCGGCCTGCTCGCAGCCACCCTGACGCTGGCAGGCACAGCAGCCCTCGCAAGTGAAGCGGACGGCGCAGGGCGCGCGCAGATCATCGAATTCTCGGCCGAGGCCAGCCAGCCGGCGGCCAACGACCTTGCGGTGGCAGTGCTGTACGCCGAGCACCACGGCCCCAACCCCGGCGCGGTGGCACGCGAGGTCAATCGCCACATTGCCGCGGCCCTGCAGACCGCCAGCGCCCATGCCGACGTCACCAGCAAGTCGGGCAACGTGTCGACCTGGCCGGTCTACGCAAAGGACGGACAAGGCCGTATCGAGTCGTGGCGGATGCGCTCGGAGATCCATCTCGAAAGCCGTAATCTGGGGGCGATGTCAGAACTCGTCGGCACCCTTCAGGGCAGTCTTGCGCTCTCGCAGCTGAGCATGCAGCCCGCACCGGACACCCGCATGGCCGCGGTCGACGAGGCCACGGTGGCAGCCCTGCGTGCCTTCGAGCGCCGCGCCGCACTGATCGCCAACAGCTTTGGCAAGCGCTACCGGATTGCAAGCCTGTCGATCGGCGACAGCGGCCACTACCCTCCGGTGATGCCACGCATGCGCGCCGCCGCGATGCTCGCCGACGCCGCGCCAGCACCGATGGAGGGCGGCGAGAGCCTCGTCTCGATCAACGTGAACGGAAAGATCGAGCTCCTCGACTGACGCATTCCGTGAACTGGGCTGGACCCGGTGCAAGGCTGTGGCGTATCTTTGCGCCATGCAAGCCACCTTGTCCCGCCCTGCATCGCGCCTGCGCGCTGCGACGCTAGCCGTCATGACCGTTGTCGCAGCCGCACTTGCAGGCTGCGGCACGGCCACCAAGCCGCCGCCCGCAGCCCAGGCTCCACAGCGGCCCAGCGTACCCGACGCACGCTTCTTCACGCTCGCTGACGACGAACAGGCGCGCGAAATGGTTCTGTTCGCCCTTGGCCTGCTCGACACCGGCTACCAGTTCGGCGGACGCAATCCGGAAGCCGGTCTGGATTGCAGCGGCATGGTCGCCTACATCGTCGAGAACATCAGCGGCCATCGCCTGCCCCACAACGCGGCGCAGATCGCCGACAGCACCCGCCCCATCGCACTCGGTCAATTGCAGCCGGGCGACCTTGTTTTCTTCAACACCATGCAGCGCCGCCATTCGCACATGGGCGTCTACATCGGTGACGGGCGCTTCATCCATGCCCCCTCAAGCCGGGGCCGGGTACGGGTGGACAGAATGGACAACCGCTACTTCGCCGCGCGGGTGGACGGTGCGCGCACACTCGTCTCAGGGCCCGACCGCCTCGCCCGCAGCGACGCGCCGGCTTGCGCTGTGACCGGCTGCTGACGCACACCCGCTACACCGGGCGCATCAGCGCCGCGGCGTGTGCACGTAGATTTCGCCGGGCTTGGTCAGACCGAGTTCGAAGCGCGCACGCTCCTCGATCGCCTCGTTGCCCGACTTCAGGTCATTGACCTCGGCCTCGAGACTGGCATTTCGCTGCTCGAGGCGCAGATTCTCCTCGCGCTGCGCTTGCAGCTGGCGATCGGTCTCCCAGACCTGCAGCCACCCTCCTTTGCCCAGCCACAGCGGATACTGAAGCAGGACCACGAGTGCGATCAGGATCAGGATCGGCCAGCGCATCGGTAAAGGAGTCGGTAGGTCGGGAAGGAACGCACGATGGGCTGCGAGAACGGGGGCCGGAACGAATACCGGGATGGATGCAACATCGGGCGCATCGCGGCCGCTGCCGCAGGATGCGGGCGGCCGCGGCTGGCGCGCATGAAAAAGCCGGCGGACTCGCCGCCGGCATCGTCAGCCACCTGCTCAGCGCAGGTTGTAGAAGGCGCGCTTGCCCGGGTAGCTGGCGGTGTCGCCGAGATCTTCCTCGATGCGCAGCAGCTGGTTGTACTTCGAGATGCGGTCCGAACGGCTGAGCGAACCGGTCTTGATCTGCATCGCGCGCAGGCCGACCGCGATGTCGGCAATGGTCGAGTCGTCAGTCTCGCCCGAGCGGTGCGAGATCACCGCGGTATAGCCGGCGAGCTTGGCCATCTCGACGGCGGCGAAGGTCTCGGTCAGCGTGCCGATCTGGTTGATCTTGATCAGGATCGAGTTGGCCACGCCCTGCTCGATGCCCTGGGCGAGGATCTTGGTGTTGGTGACGAAAAGATCGTCGCCCACCAACTGCACGCGCTTGCCAAGACGCTCGGTCAGGATCTTCCAGCCGTTCCAGTCGCCCTCGGCCATTGCGTCCTCGATCGACACGATCGGGAACTTGTCGCACAGGGTCTCGAGGTAGTCGGTGAAACCCTCGGCGCTCAGTGACAGGCCTTCGCCCTTGAGCTCGTACTTGCCGTCCTTGTAGAACTCGCTGGCTGCGCAGTCGAGCGCCAGCAGCACGTCCTGGCCCGGTACGTAGCCAGCGGCAACGATGGCCTCCTGGATCAGGTTGAGCGCCTCCTCGGTGCCCGACACGTTGGGGGCGAAGCCGCCCTCGTCGCCAACGGTGGTGGGGTAGCCCTTGCCGTCCACGATCTTCTTGAGGTGGTGGAAGATCTCGGCACCGCAGCGCAGCGCCTCGCGGAAGCTGCCCATGCTCACCGGCATGATCATGCATTCCTGGATGTCGAGACTGTTGTTGGCGTGCTCGCCGCCGTTGATGACGTTCATCATCGGCACCGGCATCACCATCGGGCTCGAGCCGCCGAAGTAGCGGTACAGCGGCAGGCCGGCCTCTTCGGCGGCGGCCTTGGCCACCGCCATCGACACCGCCAGCATGGCGTTGGCGCCCAGGCGCGACTTGTTCTCGGTGCCGTCGAGCTCGATCAGGGTGCGGTCGATGAAGGCCTGCTCCTCGGCGTCGAGGCCGATGATCGCCTCGGCGATCTCGGTGTTCACGTTCTCGACCGCGCGCAGCACGCCCTTGCCGAGAAAGCGCGACTTGTCGCCATCACGCAGTTCGATCGCTTCGCGCGAACCGGTGGAGGCGCCCGACGGCACCGCAGCGCGGCCCATCACGCCGGATTCCAGCAGCACGTCGGCTTCGACCGTAGGGTTACCGCGGGAGTCCAGAATCTCGCGGGCGATCACATCAACGATTGCACTCATGTTTTGTCCTGTTGCAGTACGGGGATACTCGGTACGATCGGCAGAGGGCGCTGATCACGGGCTGAACATGCTGCCGCGCAAACGGTGCCTCGTGGGCACCACCGCGCGATAGCCCGCATCAGCAAGTGCGATACCGCACGCCCTCCAGACCTGTTCTCAAAGAGCGGTTTCCAGGAAACCCTGGCGCTTGACCAGGGAATCGATGTCCTTCAGCACGCTGAGCAGTGCCTTCATCTTCGGCAGCGGCCACGCGTTGGGGCCATCGGACAAGGCCTTGGCCGGGTCCGGATGGGTCTCCATGAAAAGACCCGCCACGCCCACCGCCACTGCGGCGCGCGCGAGCACCGGCACGAACTCGCGCTGGCCACCGGAAGCCGTTCCCTGCCCGCCGGGCAGTTGCACCGAGTGGGTGGCGTCGAACACGACCGGGCAGCCGGTGTCGCGCATGATGGCCAGCGAGCGCATGTCGGAGACCAGGTTGTTGTAACCGAAGGAGGCGCCGCGCTCGCACACCATGATGGTGTCTGCACCGCCATTGGCCTCGCGCGCCTTGTCGGCGACGTTCTTCATGTCGCCCGGGGCGAGAAACTGGCCCTTCTTGATATTCACCGGCTTGCCGCTGGCAGCCACGGCGTGGATGAAATCGGTCTGGCGGCACAGGAAGGCTGGCGTCTGCAGGACGTCGACCACCGATGCAACGACCGGAATCTCCTCGATCGTGTGCACGTCGGTCAACACCGGCAGGCCGAGCTGCTTCTTGACCGCTTCGAGCATCTTCAGGCCGGCGTCCATGCCGTGGCCGCGGAAGCTCTTGCCCGAGCTGCGGTTGGCCTTGTCGTAGGACGCCTTGAAGATGTAGGGAATGCCCAACTCGCCACAGATCTCCTTCATCTGGCCGGCGATGTCCAGGCACATCTGCTCGGACTCGGCCACGCAGGGGCCGGAGATCAGGAACACCGGCTTGTCGAGCCCGACTTCGAAACCGCAGAGGTTCATGCTTCGCTCCTTCAGGCCGCGGCCTGCTTGCGCGCGATTGCCGCCTTGACGTAGGCGGTAAACAGCGGATGGCCCTTGCGCGGGTTGGAGGTGAATTCGGGGTGGAACTGGCAGCCGACGAACCAGGGGTGTACGTCGGCAGGCAACTCGACCATCTCGCACAGATCGGTGACGGGAGCACGGCCCGACACCACCAGCCCCTTGTCCTCGAGCTTGGCAAGCAAGGTATTGTTGACTTCGTAACGGTGGCGGTGGCGCTCCATGATCTCCGCCGCGCCGTAGATGTCGCGTGCCAGCGTACCTTCCTTGAGCTGGCAGACCTGACCACCGAGGCGCATCGTGCCGCCGAGGTCGGATTCCTCGCTGCGCTTCTCGATCTTGCCGCTGCGATCCTTCCACTCGGTGATCAAGCCGATGACAGGGTGCTTGGTGTCGCGCTCGAACTCGGTCGAGTGCGCACCCTCCAGGCCCGCCACGTCGCGGGCGAATTCCACCACCGCGAGCTGCATGCCGAGGCAGATGCCCAGATAGGGCACCTTGTTCTCGCGCGCATAGCGGATCGCAGCGATCTTGCCCTCGGTACCCCGCTTGCCGAAGCCGCCCGGCACCAGGATGGCGTCCATGGCCTTGAGCACACTGCAGCCATCGCGCTCGATGTCCTCGGAGTCGATGTAGTGGATCTTCACCTTCGACTCGGTGTGCATGCCGGCGTGATTGAGCGCCTCGATCAACGATTTGTAGGACTCGGTGAGATCGACGTACTTGCCGACGAAGCCGACGTTGACGGTCTGCTTCGGGTTCTCGAGTGCGTGGATGAGCTTCTCCCACACCGACAGGTCGGCCGCACGGGCGAGGATGTCGAGCTTGTGGCAGACGATCTGGTCGAGCATCTGGTCGTGCAGCATGCCGGGGATCTTGTAGATCGAGTCGGCATCCAGGCACTCGATGACCGCCTCCGGCATCACGTTGCAGAACAGCGCGATCTTGCGCCGCTCATCGACCGGGATCGAACGGTCGGCGCGGCACAACAGGATGTCGGGCTGGATGCCGATTTCGCGCAGCTCCTTGACCGAGTGCTGGGTCGGCTTGGTCTTGAGCTCACCGGCGGTCGGGATGTAGGGCAGCAGCGTCAGGTGGATGAAGCAGGTGCCATGGCGGCCTTCCTCGAAGCCCATCTGGCGGATGGCCTCAAGGAAGGGCAGCGACTCGATGTCGCCCACCGTGCCGCCGACCTCGACGATCGCCACGTCGGCACCCTCGGCACCGCGCTTGACGTAGGCCTTGATCTCGTCGGTGATGTGCGGGATGACCTGCACGGTCTTGCCCAGGTACTCGCCGCGACGCTCCTTCTTCAGCACCGACTCGTAAATCTGGCCGGTGGTGAAGTTGTTGCGCTTGCTCATCTTGGCGCTGGTGAAGCGCTCGTAATGGCCGAGGTCGAGGTCGGTTTCCGCGCCGTCTTCGGTGACGAAGACTTCGCCGTGCTGGAACGGGCTCATGGTGCCCGGATCGACGTTGATGTAGGGGTCCAGCTTGAGGTGCGTGACCTTGATGCCACGGGACTCGAGGATCGCCCCCAATGAGGCGGCCGCGATGCCTTTGCCCAGGGAGGACACGACACCGCCGGTAACGAAGACGTATTTGGTCATGGGAGATGTGCTGCGGGAAAGCGCGATGATAACCGATGCACCCGAACCGCGTCAGCAGGCGGCGCACTCGACAGGGGACAATCGCACGAAGCACTGCTTGCAGGTCGGGGCGTGCAGCAGCCACCGGCCGCATGCGCGGCCGGTGGCCTCCGATCAGCTCATGCCACGCAACTCGCGCAGCAACACCGACAACATGGCCATGTCGATGCTGGGTGCGGCGTGCACCTCGGCGACCAGGTGGCGGTAGCGCTCGAGCGGGATTGCGTTCTTGGCCTGCCAGGCGGCGATGATCGTGGCAACCTCCTGCTCATCGGGGGCGAGCCGCAGCGCGTCGCTGGCCAGCGCACGCGCGAGCGCGGAAAGATCACCGCGCAAGGCCCCGCGCGCCAGGGTCTGCCAGCGTGTATCGGCATTGAGGGCCGAGATCTGCCCCCCCAGCCAGTGCAGATCCAGCGCTCCACCCAGGCCGAAATACACCCGCGCCACCACCGCCTCCTCGCGTCCACTCTCGACCGCGACCTCGACCAGGTCCAGTGCCGAGTAGAGTTCGTCGAGCGCAGCGACACGGCAGGCGAGATCCATGGGAACGCCCTGCTCCTGCTTGCGCTCGATCGACGCCTCCAGCTCGCTGCGGTAGGCGCTGCCGACGTAGCCGGCCAGCCCGCCGGCGAGCGTCGCCACGCCCGGCGAGAAGTGCGCCAGCGTCGCCTGCAGATCGACCAGCCACTGGCGATGGCGCAGGAACCAGAGCGTGCCGCGCTGAACCAGGCGCTCGGACTCGTTGATCAGCTCGATCTGCACCGTGTTGGGGATGCGATTGTCCAGCGCCTCTATATCGCTCCACAGCGTGACCAGGCCGAACACCTCCCGCGTCGCCATGTAGGCACGCACGATGTCGGGCGCGCAAGCGCCCAGCTCGGCCTTGAGCCGGCTGACGAAGGTCGGTCCGACACGATTGATCATGCTGTTGACGACGTGCGTCGAGATGATCTCGCGCCGCAGCGGGTGGGCCTGGATCTGCGCACCGAAGCGCTCACGCAGCGGCACGGGGAAGTAGCGTTCGAGCGCGGTACGGATGTACGGATCCTCGGGCACGTCGGAGGCGAGCACCTCGTCGTAGAGCTCGATCTTGCTGTAAGCCAGCAGCACCGCCAGCTCGGGCGTGACCAGGCCGATGCGGTTGGCCTTGCGCTCCTGCAGCGCCTCATCCATGGGCAGGAACTCGAGCTTGCGGTTGAGCCTGCCGGCGTGGCTCAGGCGGCGCATGAAGTCCGCCTGTTCGTCGACCAGCGCCGCGCCACGGCTGCGCGTCACCGACAGGATCTGTGTCTGCGCGTAGTTGTCGCGCAGCACCAGCGCGGCGACCTCTTCGGTCATGTCGGCGAGCAACTGGTTACGCTGCTTGAGGGTGAGTTCGCCCTCGGCAACCACGCCGCCGAGCAGGATCTTGATATTGACCTCGTGATCGGAGCAATCCACCCCGCCCGAGTTGTCGATGGCGTCGGTATTGACCCGCCCGCCACCGAGGGCGAACTCGATGCGGCCGAGCTGGGTCGCCCCCAGGTTACCGCCCTCACCGAAGACCTTGACGCGCAGATCGCCCCCGTTGACGCGTACCGCATCGTTGGCGCGGTCGCCGACCGACGCATCGGACTCGCTGGCAGCCTTGATGTAGGTGCCAATCCCGCCGTTGTAGAGCAGGTCGAGCGGTGCGCAGAGGATGGCGCGGATGAGCTCGGTCGGGGTCAGGCTCTCGGCCTGCACGTCGAGCGCCGTGCGCATCTGCTCGGTGAGGCGGATCGACTTCGCGCTGCGCGGCCAGACACCGCCACCGGCCGAGATCAACGCCCTGTCGTAGTCGTCCCAGCTCGAGCGTGGCAGCGCAAACAGGCGTGCGCGCTCCTGCCAGCCCTGCGCGGGGTCGGGATCGGGGTCGATGAAGATGTGGCGATGATCGAAGGCGGCGACCAGGCGGATCTGCCGGGACAGCAGCATGCCGTTGCCGAACACGTCGCCCGACATGTCGCCGATGCCGGCCACCGTGAACGGCTCCTCCTGGATGTTCCGCCCCATCTCGCGGAAGTGGCGCTTGACAGCCTCCCAGGCGCCGCGCGCGGTGATGCCCATCTTCTTGTGGTCGTAACCCACCGAGCCGCCGGAAGCGAAGGCATCGCCCAACCAGAAGCCGTATTCGGCCGCAACCTCGTTGGCGTAGTCGGAAAACGTGGCCGTACCCTTGTCGGCCGCGACCACCAGGTAAGGGTCATCCTCATCGTGGCGCACCACCTCGGCCGGCGGTACGACCTGGCCCTGCACCAGGTTGTCAGTGACATCGAGCAGCCCGCGCAGGAAGTTGCGGTAGCAGGCCACCCCCTCGGCCACCAGCGCCTCCCGCCCACCCTCGGCCGGCGGGCACTTGACCACGAAGCCACCCTTGGACCCCACTGGCACGATCACCGCGTTCTTGACGATCTGCGCCTTGACCAAACCGAGGATCTCGGTGCGGAAGTCCTCCATGCGGTCCGACCAGCGCAGGCCGCCGCGCGCCACCTTGCCGCCACGCAGGTGCACGCCCTCGAAGCGGGGCGCGTACACGAAGATCTCGAACATCGGCAACGGCTGCGGCAGGTTGGGAATCCTGGCCGGCAACAGCTTGAACGCGGTGTAGGACTTGGGCTGCCCATCCGTGCCGCGCTGGAACCAGTTCGTGCGCAGCGTGGCCAGGATCATCGCCAGAAACTGACGCAGGATACGGTCCTCATCGAGGTTGGCGACACTGGCCAGGCCGGTCTCGATGGCGGCGACCTGCGCAGCGCAGCGCTCATCCCGGTCAGCTGTCGCGACCGGGTTGAAGCGCATGCGGAACAACTCGAACAGGGCGTGTGCAAGTTGCGGATAGGCGGCAAGCGTCTGCTCCATGTAAGCGAGACTGAAAGTGAATGCGGCCTGTCGCATGTACTTGGCGTAGGCCCTCAGCACGGCAACCTCACGCCACGACAGCCCGGCGAGCAGGACAAGGCGATTGAAGTCGTCGTTCTCGACCTCTCCCCGCCAGACGCGCAGGAAAGCGTCCTGGAACAGCGGGCGTACGACATGGATATCCAGGCGCTCGGCGCCAACGTAGTTAAGGCCGAAATCGTGCAGCCAGACCGTGCGCCCGTCCTGGCGTTCGATTTCGGACGGGCGCTCGTCCATCACCTTGACGCCCATGCGCTCGAGCATGGGCAGGCTCTGTGACAGCGGAACCGGACCGTCCAGGCGGTACAGGCGCAGGTTGAGGCGGCCTACCGGCGCCTCGAGCGGAACGTAGAGGTTGAGCCCGAGTGCATCGCCGTCGGCCAGGGCCTCGACCTGCTCGATGTCGAACACTGCCATGCGCGGCGAGTAGTCCTCGCGGTATCCGGCCGGGAAGCCCGGACCGTAGCGGCGCATCAGTGCCAGCCCGCGCTCCTCGCCGCACTGTTCGACAAGCGCCTGCTGGAGCTCGTCCTCCCACCGCCTCGAGGCACGGATCAGGCGTTGCTCGAGCTCCCTGGTGTCAAAGGGCGGGATGTTGCCGTCGGGGGTGCGCACCGTGATCAGGATGCGCGCCAGCGCCGAGTCGGAGAACTGCACGTCGAACTCGGACGACACGCCGTTGAAGGCCTCGGTGAGCACCGCCTGCATGCGCTTGCGCTGATCGGTGTTGTAGTGCTCGCGCGGCACGTAGATCAGGCAGGACACATAGCGCGCGAAGGGGTCGCAACGCACGAACAGGCGGGTGCGCAGGCGCTCTCCCAGGCGCAGGATGCCCATTGCGTGGCTGTAGAGCTCGTCGGTCGAGATCTGGAACAGTTCGTCGCGCGGGTAGCGCTCGAGCAAGGTCATCAATGCCTTGGCCGCATGGCCGCCGGGTAGCAGGCCGGCACGCTCGAACACCGCATCGATCTTGCGCCGCAGCAGCGGGATCTGCCGGGGGCTGCTGCTGTAGGCGGTGGACGCCAGCAGGCCGATGACCCGCCTCTCGCCCGTCACCCGCCCCTCGGCGTCGAAGGCCTTGATGCCGATGAAGTCGAGGTAACCCGGTCGATGCACGGTCGAGCGTGAGTTGGACTTGGTCAGTGTAAGCAGCTTGGGCAGGTGCGCCTGCGCGCGCAACTGTGGAGGCAGTGCGGCAAACGAGCGCGAGGCGCCTTCCTCGCCGTCTCCATGGAGCAGCCCCAGCCCCGAACCTGCCACCACATGCAGTTCATGGCCGTCGTCACCGCCCACGAGGCTGTAATCGCGGCACCCGAGAAGCACGAAATTGTCCGCAGCGAGCCACTCGAGGAATGCGCGCACCTCATCGACCTCGGCAGCGTCCACGCTTGCCGGGCAAGCGGCCAGCCCGTCGATGATCTCGCCCAGGCGGCTACGCATCGCCGGCCAGTCGCCGACTGCAGCGCGGACGTCGGCCAGGACATGCTCCAAACCCTGCTGCAGCGCACTGAGGTCCGCCGGGTCGCTGCGCCGGTCCACCTCGAGGTGCATGATCGATTCCAGACATGCGCCCTCACCCTGCTCACCACGTTCGCGCACGTGCTGCAGTCGCCCCTGCGCATCGCGCTGGATGTTCATGACCGGATGAATGATGAGATGCAGCGTCAGCCCCTGGCGCGCCACCTCCATGGTGATCGAATCCACCAGGAAGGGCATGTCCTCACCGACAATCTCGATTACCGTGTGCGGGCATTCCCAGCCCTGCTCATCGAGTCGCGGGTTCGATACCCGCACCCTGCTGCCCCCGGTGCGCTGGGAAATGAAGTGCCACTGGCTGAGCACCGCGCCGTAGAGGTCGGCGAGCGGCAGGTCCTCGAGATCGTCCGGATCCACCTGCGCAAAGAAGCGCGCCGCAAAGGTGCCTACCGCCGCGGCCTGATCCGCTGGCAGGCGGGCATCGATCTGCTCGACGACCGCGTCGATCAATCCGCCCAGCCTGCTCTGCTCGCGCTTTTCCATGTCTATCCCCCCGCTCATTGGACTGGACGCAGCGAAGGCCATGGCCGGAGTACAACGGCAGGCGTGCCGGTGTTCCGTTTCGCTGCGCCGTAGGACAAAGGCCGAGGCTATGCCAACGGAAGCAAAAGGTTAAGCCACGTTTTCCCTAGGTGGGAGACCTGCGGGTCACGCGTAATTCGTCGGCTCAGTGCCGGACGAATGGTCGCCACGCGCCCAAGGCGAATGGTCCATCCAGGCCTCGAGCCCTGCGGCATCAACCGGTCTGGAGACGAAATAGCCCTGCGCCAGATCACAACCGAGCTCGCCCAAACGCACGAGGATCTCCTCGGTTTCCACGCCCTCCGCCGTCACCACCAGCCCCAGACTGTGCGCGAGCTCGATCGTAGAGCGCACGATCAGCTCATCGCCAGGCCGGGTGGTGAGATTCATGACGAAACTGCGGTCGATCTTGAGCTCCTGGACCGGCATCTGACGCAGATAGGAGAGTGATGAGTAACCCGTACCGTAGTCGTCGATCGAAAGCTGACAGCCGGTGGCGTGCAGGCGCTCGAGCGTCGCCAGCGCCTTGCGCGGATCGTCCAGCACCGCGCTTTCGGTGATCTCGAGCGTTATCCAGCGCGCCTCGCAGCCGTGATGCTCAAGCATGGCGCGGAACTGATCCGGCAGTTCAGGATGCAGCAAGTCGCGAGCCGAGAGATTGAGGCCGACATGCACTGCCCTCCCAGCGCGCCGCCACTCTGCGCACTGGCGCACTGCGCGTTCGAGCACCCACAGCGTGATCGCCCTGATATAGCCAGTCTGTTCGGCAAACGGGATGAACTCCATCGGCGGCACGAAGCCACGCTTGGGATGAACCCAGCGCACGAGCGCCTCCACACTGAGCATGGCTGATGAGCAGAAGGCGTGCTTGGGCTGGTAGTAGAGCACCAGTTCATCGCCCTCGACGGCCTGGCGCAACTCGGTGAGCAAGGACAGGCGGGCGGCATTGCGGCCATGATGCGCCGGGTCGTATATGGCATGACCGGCATGGGCCTGCTTGGCCTTGTACATGGCGACATCCGCACCCCGCATCAACTCGCCGGCGTCGTTGCCATGATCGGGGTAGAGGGCGATACCGATGCTCGCGCGCACATCGACCAGTTGTCCCTGCACGTTCATCGGCGCTTCGAGCAAGGCAGCGATACGCTCGGCCACAACCCTGGCAGCCACGGCGTCCGCCCCGGGCACGAGAACCGCAAATTCGTCTCCGCCCAGCCGCGCGCATGCGTTGGCCTCGTCCTGCAGGCCTTGCGCGAGGTCGCGCCGGCGCATGCCTGCATGCTGCAGGCGACGACCGACCTCCTGCAGCACCTGGTCGCCCAGATCGTGGCCCAGGGAATCGTTGATGAGCTTGAAGCGGTCGATATCCAGGGTCAGCACGGCGAGACGCTCACCACGCTCCCCGAAGCTGCGCACGAAGCGATCGAGCGACTCGACGAACTGCACCCTATTGGGCAGCCCCGTCAGCACGTCACGGTAGGCCAGCTCGGAGATGCGCGCCTCGCGGCTGGCGATGGCCTCCGTCATCAGGGCGAAGGCCGTGGCGAGTCGGCCAATCTCGTCCTCGCGCCGCACCATGGGCGGGGCGGCATACTCGCCGACACGGACGCGCCGGGCGAACTCGGCAAGCCTGGTCACCGGCGACGCGATCGTGCGCCCCATCCACATGCTGGCCAGCAGCATGGCGACAGTAGCTGCGACCGTCAGCCCGGACCACTCGCGATAGAGCCGCTCCCAGGGTTCGAGCGCACGCTCGAGCGAGACCTGGAGCACGGCGAAGACACGCTCGCTGGCAAGTGGATCGAGGTCGCGCACCAGGCCGGCGTACTCGAAGCCGCCGACAAGCATGCCATGCCCCGCATCGGCAAGCAGTTGCGCAGCGTCGACGTCTGTCGGCAGGGTACTGGCCACCAGCGCTGCCTCAAGCTCACGACCGCGCACCAGACTCACGTCTAGCCCGATTACCCGCTTGAGGTCGTGCACAAGCGCCTCGTCTACGACGAAACCGATCGCCACCCAGGCGACCGGCACCGGCGCCATGACCGGCACCACGACCAACTGGAAAACGCTGTCGCCCACGACCTGGAAACCCGTCGCCGCGCCACGCGCCTGCGCATCGGCGATGAAGCGCGCAAGGCGCTGCGCAAAAGCGTCGCCCCCAGCGGGATGAGCGGCGAGCGCGCGGCCATCCAGCCCAGTGAGCAACATCAGGCTGGCACCGATCCTGGAGCCGTGGTTCTCGAGCGCAGAGGCTGCAGTGTCGGCGTCACCGGTCAGCACAGCCTCACGGAAGCCGAAGTCGGCCGCGAGCACTCGCGCCGCCTGCGCCAACTGGGCGCTGCGCTGTTCGAGCAGGCGATCGAGCACGCGGTCGCCGGTGTCGAGTTGCACCTTGACCTCCTGCAGCGCACTGCTGCGCCCAACATGCTCGAACAGGAACAGGCCGCCAATCTGGACCGACAGCAGGATCATCGCCGTCCAGGCGGCAATCCGCCATTGCAGGCGCCGGAAGCCGAAGCGCATCAGGGTTGCGCCCCGACGACGAGGGTAAAGCGCGCATCACCATCGATACGCACCGGCGTGCCGGCTACCGAATTGTCGGCACCGACCCAGCGCGGGTGCCAGTACTCGAGCCTGTAGTCGCCAGCAGGCACGCCCTGCAGGCGCAATTCGCCAGCTTCGTCACTGACACCGACCCACGGCGAATCGAACACCACCACGTAGGCCACCATGTGATCATGAATATTGCAGCCCATCACGACCACGCCAGGCTTGTCGAACACAACCGGCGCTGCAGGCGTGCCGAGATAGAGCTTGAGTTCGAAGGTCTTCGCCGGCGAGAACGAATAGACGTGATGGCGCACCGTGTCGTGGTTGGGAAACCGTATCGAGGCACCCGTCGGCACCGCGGTCATCAGCGGGATGAAGCGCTTGTCCCGTTGCACGATCTCGAACTCTGCAGCCCGCATGGCTGGTACGCCCACCAAGGGCTTGAGCGCCATCGCCACGTCCTGCAACGCAGCACCGTGCTCATCGACAACCCTGACGGTGAGGCTGTCCGCGAGCGCCGCCGGCGCCGGAACGATGCAGCCAATCGCAGCGAGAATCATCCCGCGTCTGGCTGCCAAATCGATCACGTACGAAATCCGCATGCTGTCCTATCTTTGCTCATCCACGAAGCCCAGCCCGCCCCGAGAGGAATGCCCATGCCCCAGCCCAAGCTGCCACGCCACCTGCCGCTCAATGCGCTGCTTACCGCCGCGCTAGCGGTCGGCCTTGCCTCGCCTGCAGACGCCGCCGCCGAACTGGAGAGAATCAGGATCCATGCCGTCACGGAGTCGCATGAGCTTATCGCGGTTTCAGCGGCCGAACCGCATAAAATCATCCGCAGCGTGAAGCTGGTCGGCCTCGGCAGCGATGAGAGCATCCTGGGCATCGACTACCGGGTCGCCTACGGCGTGATGTACGCACTGGGTTCATCGGGTCGGCTATTCACGGTCGACGTGGAAACCGGCACCCTCACCCCGGTCGGCACGCAAGTCTTCGCGCTCGCCCTCGAAGGAAAACGCTTCGGCTTCGACTTCAACCCGGCTGCCGACCGCATTCGCATCGTCTCCGACGCCGGTCAGAACCTGCGTGCGCATCCGGAAACCGGCACCCTGGTCGATTTTTCTCCAGATCAGGACGGCGTCCAGGCCGACGGCCGCCTCGCATACGCTGCGGGCGACCCTGCCGCAGAAAAGCCCGCATACGTGATCGCCGCGGCATATACCTACAATCAGCAGGATGAGAAGCTCACCACCAACTTCGCCATTGACGCGGGGCGTGCGAGCTTGGTTCGCCAGGGTTCGATCGAAGGTACCCAGCCCGTCGTTTCGCCGAACAGCGGTCAGCTTCATACCGTAGGCCAACTCGGCGTGGAGGGCATCGAAGATGCGCACTTCGACATCTCTGACGTCAGCAACACCGCGCTCGCGGTACTGACCACCGCCACCATGCCTGCAGCCACGCTCCATCACATCGACCTCGGCACCGGTGCGGCGCGTGTGCTCGGCCCGGTAGGCAGTGGCGAACGCCTGCGTGGGATGGCCATCGAGCCCTGAAACGAGCGCGGGGGACGGCCTGAGCCGTCCCCCACGTATTCTGCTCCAGCGCGTGGATCAGCGCCGCGAACGGCGCTGCCGCTCAATGTCAGCGGATGAAGTCGCGGTTGATCTCGCGGAAGAGCTCGGTACCACCTCGCTGGAGCCACTCGAAGGCCGCCATCTCGCATGACACGATCTCGACACCATGGCTGCGCATGCGTGCAAAGGCCAGGTCGCGATTGGCCGGATCGCGCGACCCCGAGGCCTCAGCCACGACAAAGACCTCCTTCCCCGCCCAGCGCAGATCGAGCGCGGTCTGCTGTACGCAGACATGCGCCTCGGTGCCGCACACGATCACCTGCCGACGCGCCTCGACCGCAGTGCCTTTCAGGCAACCGTCCGCCTGCGCCGAGAAGCATTGCTTTTCGACATATTCGGCAGCGGGCGTAACCGCCCGCAGTGCATCGAGCGTGCCTCCGATCTTGGCAGGGAAATGCTCGGTGACCACCACCGGCACGCCAACGCGCTCGGCAACCCGGGCGAGCCAGATGCAGCTGGCCGCGACCTTGTCGCTGTCATGTATGGAGGGCGCCAACCTGGCCTGCACATCAACGATCAACAGCACGGACTTGTCACGGTTCATCAGCATGATGGCTTGCCCATTCAGTCTGCGAGTTCGGCACGGTCGCGGAAATGCGCCAGCGCCTCGGGGTTGGCGAGCGCCTCCTGGTTCTTGACCGGGCGCCCATGCACCACGTTGCGCACCGCCAGTTCGACGATCTTTCCGCTCTTGGTGCGCGGAATATCCGCCACCTGCAACACCTTGGCCGGGACGTGGCGCGGCGTGGTGTTGTCGCGAATCGTCTGGCGGATGCGCCTGGCGAGCGCATCGTCGAGCGCAACCCCCTCGCGCAGCTTGACGAACAACACCACGCGCACGTCGTTCGGGTTCTGCGGCGGCCAGTCCTGGCCAATCACCAGGGACTCAACCACCTCGGGCAACTTCTCGACCTGGCGGTAGATCTCGGCCGTGCCGATGCGCACCCCGCCCGGGTTGAGCGTGGCATCCGACCTGCCGTAGATGATCAGCCCGCCATGAGCGGTGATTTCGCAGAAGTCGCCATGGCACCACACATTGGGGAAGCGATCGAAATAGGCGGCGTGGTACTTGCTGCCGTCCGCATCGTTCCAGAAACCGATCGGCATCACCGGGAACGGCTTGCTGCACACCAGCTCGCCCTTCTCGCCGCGCACCGGCTTGCCATCGTCGTCCCACACATCCACCGCCATGCCCAGGCCGCGGCACTGGATCTCGCCGCGCCACACCGGAAGCACGGGAGAGCCAAGCACGAAGCAGGAGATGATGTCGGTTCCGCCCGAAATAGAGGACAGCTGCAGGTCGGCCTTGATATCGCGATAGACGTACTCGAAGCCTTCCGGGACCAACGGGCTGCCGGTACTCATCATGGCGCGCACGGTGTCGAGCCGGTGGGTTTCCCTGGGTTTCAAGCCAAACTTCGCCGCGGCGTCGATGAACTTGGCCGAGGTACCGAAGTGCGTCATGTGCTCGGCGTCGGCGTAATCGAACAGAATCTGGTTATCGCCGGCAAAGGGCGAGCCATCGTACAGCAGCAGCGTGGCCTCGGCGGCCAGCGCCGACACGAGCCAGTTCCACATCATCCATCCGCAGGTCGTGAAGTAGAACACGCGGTCGCCGCGCTTCACGTCGCTGTGCAGGCGATGCTCCTTCAGGTGCTGCAGCAGCGCGCCGCCGGCGCAATGCACGATGCACTTGGGCACGCCAGTGGTTCCCGAGGAGTACATGATGTAGAGCGGGTGGTCGAAGGGCAGCTCGGCAAACTCGATGTCATCGACGAAATGGTAGGGCGCGATGAAATCGGCGTACATGCGCGCATGCGGCACGTGCGAGAGATCGTGCTCGGCGTGCACATAAGGCACGACGACCACGCGCTTGATCGAAGGCAGCTGGCCAACGATCTCGCCCAGTTTGCCCAGCACGTCCACCGTCTTGCCGCCGTAGTAGTAGCCGTCGCAGGCAATGAGCACCTTGGGCTCAGTCTGGCCGAAACGATCGAGCACGCCCTGCACGCCAAAGTCCGGCGAGGCCGAGGTGAAGATCGCACCGATGCTCGCCGCGGCAAGCATCGCGACCACCGTCTCCGGCATGTTGGGCATGTAGGCGGCAACACGATCGCCCTCGCCCACACCCATCTCGCGCAACGCAGCGACGAAGTGGGCCACAGCGCGATACAGCTCGCCGTGGCTCATGCGGTTCTTCACCCTGTCTTCGCCCCAGAACACGATCGCGTCATGCGCGTCACGCGAACGCAGCAGGTTGCGGGCGAAGTTCAATCGCGCATCGGGGAACCACTTCGCACCCGGCATGCGCTCGGCGTCCACGAGCACGCGCTCGCCACGGCTGCCGATGACGCCACCACCGATGCCGTCACCCTCCCAGACGCTCACCCAGAACTGCTCCGGGTGCGCCACCGACCAGGCATACAAGGCCTCATAGTCAGGCAGGCTCACGCCCCAGCGCTGCTCGGCGGCCAGGCGAAAAGCGGTCACGTTGGCGGCAGCGACGCGCTCGGGCGACGGTGTCCACAGCGGGCTCTGTTCAGCAGAATTCACGTTGTCTCCTCTCCATCAATCGACGCTCCGCCGACTGCCCGACGGCGCGCCCGTTTGTTTTTGTGACGATTGAATCAGCGCGTTCGCTATTCGAACACGGCACGAACGAAATCGGGCATCGGCGACGACTTGCCGCTGCGGGTGTCCATCCACACCGTCTTTGCCGCCCCTTCGGCATAGAGCCTGTCCTCGCCCTCGACAAACAACTCGTACCAGGTCATCACGCTGGAGCGCCCTGGCTCACCGGCATACATCTTGATGACGACGGTTGCCGGGTAGTTCACCGGCGCCAGGAACGTGCAGCTGGCGTTGATGATCACCGGCCCGACGGCCTCTTCGACGCTGACCCGACATCCCATGGCCTCGAGCCATTCAACGCGCGTCTGTTCGAAGTAGCGGAAATATACCGTGTTGTTAACGTGACCGTAGGCGTCCATGTCGCCCCAGCGCACGGGGATCCGGCTGGTATGGATGAGCTTCGCACGTTCGTTCATGCCGCAGTCTCCTGTTGTAGTTTGCTGTTGTATGTGCAGCGAGCTAATGTAACATACGCATCCGTATGTTGTGCAGACTGCCGGCCAGCCGTCTGCATAAGCGCAAGGGTATACAATCGCCACACAAGAGGGGCGCCACCTCCCACACGGGAACAGGAGAACAGGATGGAAAGAGAATCGATGGAATTCGACGTGCTGATCGTCGGCGGCGGCCCGGCCGGGCTGGCGGCGGCGATCCGCTTGAAACAGCTCGCCACGGCCAAGGGCCAGGAGCTGTCGGTGTGCCTGATCGAGAAGGCCGCCGAGATCGGTGCCCACATCCTGTCGGGCGCGGTGATGGACCCCAAGGCGCTCACCGAGCTGATCCCCGACTGGAAGGAACAGGGCGCCCCGCTCAACACCGAGGTCACCGAAGACCGCGTGCTGTTCCTGTCCGAGACCGGTGCCCGCCAGGCCCCCAACGGCCTGCTGCCCGACTGTTTCGTGAACCACGGCAACTACATCGTGCGCCTGGGCAACGTGGTGAAGTGGCTCGGCGAGCAGGCCGAGGCGGCCGGCGTCGAGGTCTATCCCGGCTTTGCCGGCGCCGAGGTGCTGTTCGATGAAAAAGGCGCGGTCAAGGGCGTGGCTACCGGCGACATGGGCCTCAACCGTGACGGCACGCCCGGCCCGCACCACCAGCCGGGCATGGAGCTGCACGCCAAGTACACGCTCTTTGCCGAAGGCTGTCGCGGCCATCTGGGCAAGCAGCTCGAGGCGAAGTTCAATCTGCGCGAGGGCGCCGACCCGCAGACCTACGGCATCGGCATCAAGGAGCTGTGGGAGGTCAGGCCCGAGAACCATCGCCCCGGCCTGGTGGTGCACACCGCCGGCTGGCCGATGGACAACGCCACCTACGGCGGTGGCTTCGTCTATCACCTCGAGGACAACTTGGTGGCGGTGGGCTACGTGGTCGGCCTCAACTACGAGAACCCGCACCTGTCGCCCTTCGAGGAGATGCAGCGCTACAAGACGCACCCCGAGATCCGCAAGTATCTCGAAGGCGGCAAGCGCCTGGCCTACGGCGCGCGCGCCATTGCCGCCGGCGGCCTGCAGAGCCTGCCGCGGCTGATCTTCCCGGGCGGCGCGCTGATCGGCGACGATGCGGGCTTTCTCAACGCCGCGCGCATCAAGGGCAGCCACGCCGCGATCAAGTCGGGCATGCTCGCCGCCGAGGCCGCCTTCGAGGCGCTCGCCAAGGAACGCGAGCGCGACGCGCTCACCGCCTACCCGGCCGCCTTCCGCGACTCCTGGCTGTACGCCGAGTTGCACAAGACGCGCAACTTCAAGCCCTACATGAAGAAGGGCCTGTACCTGGGTTCGCTGCTGTTCGGCATCGACCAGGTGGTGTTCCGCGGCAAGGCGCCGTGGACGCTGCGCAACAGCGCCGACCATGACAAGCTCAAGCCGGCGGCCGAATGCGCGAAGATCAATTACCCCAAGCCCGACGGCGTGCTCACCTTCGATCGCCTGTCCTCGGTGTTCCTGTCCAACACCAACCACGAGGAAGAGCAGCCCTGCCACCTGCAGTTGAAGGACGGCGCGGTGCCGATCGCAATCAACCTGGCCAAGTACGACGCCCCCGAGCAGCGCTACTGCCCGGCCGGGGTGTATGAGATCGTCCACGAAGAGGCTGGGCCGCGCCTGCAGATCAACGCCCAGAACTGTGTGCACTGCAAGACCTGCGACATCAAGGACCCGACCCAGAACATCAACTGGGTCGTGCCGCAGGGCGGCGAAGGACCGATCTACCAGGGAATGTAAGACCACACCGGCAGAGGGCACGACAGCTCGCCCTCTGCCGGTATCGATTCAGTCCTCCCGCCCCGCCCTCGCCGCACGCATGATGCGGGCGATGAAATCACCCTTGGCTTGCGCGTAAGCCCTGCGATCGTCCGGGCAGGCGGCAGCGATGCGGCATTTGAGCGCACCGTACTCCCTCGCAGCCTCGGGATGCGCGCGCAGGTAGTCGCGAAACAGCAGGCGCTCCCATTCCGAAGACCCCCTCTCAAGGAAGTGGATGTGGTGCGTGCGCCGTCCGCTGGCGTCACGGCGAATGAACCATGCGTACTCGATGCCGGGCAAACCCGGCTGGCTCGCCCGCCAGAAGAACTCGCAACCCTGCGCCTGCAATAGCGGCGCAATATGCTGCGCAACGTCGCTCATCGAACGCACCTCCACCAGCATATCGACGATAGGCTTGGCATGCAGCCCCGGCACCGCGGTGCTGCCGAAATGCTCGATACGCCCAATCATGCCTGGTGGCAGGCAGGCCCGCAGCCGCGCAGCCTCCTCCTCGAACGCGCGCAGCCAGCCGGGATCGTAAGGCACGATCTCGATACGCTCGCCGAGCGCGCGGGACACATGTTCTGGTTGCCGCAAGTACCCAGCCATCGCTGGCCAACCTCCTGCGTGTTACATCGTCCGTCAAGCGTACTCGCCAACGCTCACCGCAAACCCAACGTAAGCGCGGCGATAAAGATATAGCGCCCCGCCTTCGCCACGGCGACGATGAGAACGAAGCTCCACAGCGGCTCTCGCATTACCCCGGCGAGCACTGTAAGCGGGTCCCCGATGACGGGAACCCAACTCAGGAGCAGCGACCAGCGCCCATAGCGATGGTAGCGCGCCTGGGCCTTCTCGAGCTGATCTGAACGCACCGGAAACCAGCGATACGCACGCCAGCGCTCGAGGTAGCGACCCAGCAGCCAGTTGACGACAGAGCCCAGGACATTGCCAGCACTGGCAACGATAACCAGCGCCCACGGCGGATGAGCCGCATTGACCAACAAGCCGACGAGCACCGCCTCGGATTGCAGCGGTAACAGTGTGGCCGCGCCAAAGGCGGCAACGAACAAGCCGATGTAGGCAGCGGACAGCATGAATGGCTTGGCCGGCTTGTATGCCGGCCCCTGATATCGGAAACACAAACGAAAAGGCCCACGCGGACGTGGGCCTTTTCGTTTGTTTGGTTGCGGGGGCAGGATTTGAACCTGCGACCTTCGGGTTATGAGCCCGACGAGCTGCCAGACTGCTCCACCCCGCGTCGGAGAAACAGAACTATAAACAATCGCAGCGGGAAAGTCAAAGTTTTTTTGCACTGCAAAACTTCTGACCGTGTAAGCCGCGACTGCAGGAAAGACTTGGTGCCGGCAATAGGAATCGAACCCACGACCTTCTGATTACAAATCAGCTGCTCTACCAACTGAGCTATGCCGGCAACGGACGCGGATTATAGCCCAAGCGCAGCCGCAACGCTGCTGTTGGGCGCTTGCGCCAATAACTGTTTAAATATACAGTCCTCAAAACAAACAACGAGGAGCATGGATCATGGCAACGATTGGTACGCGCGCACTCTTGGCCCTCGGCTTGATCTCGGGACTGATGATCGGCACTGGTCACATCGGCGGCGGGCTCGCCGTGTCGGTTGCGGCGACTGCGGCGGCCTGGCTCGCACGAGCTGGCACTGCCGACCACGACCCAGGCTAGGCCTGGGCGGCACACTCAACGGCCAAACTTGCTCATCAGTTGCTGCAGCTTTTCCTGTTTGCGCCGCTCAGCCTCCTCAGCCTCGCGCTTCTCGCGCTGCTGCTTGGCAACCGCCGCAAACCGCGCCTTGAGCAATTGCGCAGCGTGCGCGCGCTGCTCGTCGGTGACCTCGCCCGCCGGGTTGCCATCCAGATCGAAGCGCTGTGCGCTGCGCTCAACCGCCTTGAGGTAACGCGTCGAGGCCGTATGCATCCTCAACGCGACACGCAGCACCTTGCGTTCGAACTCAGGGAAACGCTCGAGAATCGCGTTGTCAATGCGCAGCGCGAGCGGCTTGCAGTCACGAAATGCGGCACACTCCGCCTCGAGGCGCTTGATCATCGCACGTGGCTCGATGCCGGGCTTCGCTTGGGCGGGCGTGGCGTCCAGCCTGGTCTCGGGCATCGTGGTGGCGGGGGGTGTTTGCGCAGAAGTCATCAGTTTGAGAACTCGGAATAAGCGGCACGCGTCTATACACGCGTGCAGGTAAGCGGAGCGGAGTGAGCCGACGACAGGCCCGCTTCACACCGCAAAGCTTGCATTCTAACGCGTCGCGATTGAAGCAGTCCGCCCGCCCGCTGCATCGACCTGCCCCTGCGACGCATTTGCAACAGCTGGACCACCATCACCGCGAGGACCACCATCATGACGCTCAAGCGCTGGAAACGGTTGCCCGGCTCGCAGACTGCCCCTGCCGGCGTAGAGCGCGCCATACTGCGCCGGCTACCCATGGTTACGCTTGCCGGAACGATGGGCTGTATCGCCGCATCCCTGCTGGCCAGGCTGTTGTGGTGGGGTGACACCAGCATCGAAACCGCCCGTGCCTTGCAGATGATCGACATCTGGGTGATCGCGGCAGTCGTGCTGCACTGGACGGTCATGCTCACCCTAGCCATTGGGTGCACCATCGTCTTCGTCATGAAGGGACCGGCGTATATCGCAGACCGATACGACCTTCCAGACGAGAACCACCCACGCTGAGGCCCCGAAACACAGGAAACAGACAAAAGCCTGCTCGCGCTCGAAAGAGGCTCACCACCAGCTCGCTCGTGATATCCGGGCGAGCCTATAATCGGGCTGCATCCTTGCGCAGCCCAGGCCCTCCTCGACATGACCACGAATGGCAACCCGTCCGAAATCGCCCGTGAGACTCTACGCCAGCTGGCGATGCGGCGCGTTGCTCCGACGCCAGACAACTACCGCAAGCTCTATCACGAAATCGCAGGCACCAGCACCTCGGAGGATGCCCCCCCCGAGTCCGATCTGCGCAGGATCGCCCGTCGCCTCCCACGGGATACGCCAGAACGCCAGCGACATCTGCGCCAGCTCGATCAGGCGCTCGCGGAGAATGACGCCAAGGCGGCAGACGCGGCCCTGGAGCGCTACCTGGACGGCCTGAAGCAGTCCGAGCAACCGGCCTGGAACGAGGTCATCGCAAATCTGGTCCGCCAGTGGGAAGCGCGCCAGAACGGCTGGACGACTGCACGCAAGCGCGAGGCGCTGGACCGGGTACTCAACGCCTCGGACGCCGCCACGCTTTACAGCCGCCTGCAGGGGCTTCTGCGCGGCTGGACCCAGGCCGGAACCGACTCCGACGCTGACAGCATGCACGGCACTCAGGACGCGTTTGCCCAGGAGCGCCCCTCGGCTCGCCCCCTCGCATCAATCCCAGCGGCGAACGCACCATATCCGCTCGAGCAGGCGGACCCCGTATCGGCCCACGACGAGTCCAGACATGGACACCTGGACGCTGTACGCGAGTTGCTCGAGCTGAGCCTGCACCAGGCCATCCCCGCCCTGCTGACCGAACACGCCGATCTGGCCGCCGAGGCGAGATCGATCGCATCAGAACTCGGCGAACAGCTCGATACCCCAGCACTCACCCAACTGCGCGACCGTCTGCGCAAGCTCACGCACGAGATCGAGATCACCGCCGCCGACGACGCCGAAGTGCGCAGCGGCCTGCTCGAATTGCTCCGCCTGCTCCTTCGCAACATCGACGACCTCGTCCTCGACGACACCTGGCTCAGCGGCCAGGTCGAGATGCTGCGCGAGATCACCGAGAGCAAACCCGACGCCCGCAAGATAGACGACGCAGGACAGCGTCTGCGCGAACTGATCTCCAAGCAAGGCCAGCTCAAGAGCAACCTGGTTGCCAGCCAACGCCACCTGCGCGACATGCTGGCGGGCTTCGTCGACCAGCTGGCGCGCTTCTCCGAGAGCACAGGCACCTACCACGACCGCATCGGCACCTGCGCCCAACGCATCGCCCAGGCTGGCAGTATCGCGGAGATCGGCCCCTTGCTCGACGAGGTCATGCAGGAAACCCGCAGCATGCAGGACGAGGCGCGCCGATCACGCAGCGAACTGCTCGCCGCACGCGAGGAGGCCAGCGCCGCACAGGCGCGTATCACCGCCCTGCAGGCCGAACTCGATGAGTCGAGCCGGCTCATGCGCCACGACCAGCTCACCGGTGCCCTCAACCGCCGAGGCCTGGACGAGATGTTCCAGAAGGAGGCCGCACGGGCAGTGCGCCGTGGCACGCGACTAGCCGTGGCCCTGCTCGACATCGATCACTTCAAGAAGCTCAATGACAGCCTCGGCCACAAGGTAGGCGACGACGCCCTCGTCCACCTGTCGCGCATCGTCAGACAGCACCTGCGCCCGCAGGACGTGCTCGCGCGCTTCGGCGGCGAGGAGTTCGTCATCCTGCTCCCGGAAACCTCGGACGATGAGGCCTATCAGGCGCTCGTGCGCCTGCAGCGCGAACTGACGCGGGAGTTCTTCATGGCCGACCACCAGAAGGTCGTCATCACTTTCAGCGCCGGCGTGACCCCGCTCTTGCCGGGAGAAGCATTCGAGGTCGCGCTCGATCGCGCCGATGGCGCCATGTACCAAGCCAAGCAGGCAGGTCGCAATCGTGTCGTGGTAGCGCCGGCGCCCACCGAAAAAGAAATCACGGGGAGTTGAGCGCGTGCCCGACGGGTCGCCTCAGCGCCCCTGCCCCAGCTCCTCTACCTCAGCACCATTAGTTCAGAACTTTCGTCTCAGCCGGCTGCGCAGCAGCTGCTCGGCCGCGTTCTCCATCGCACTCCAGGATCCGCCATGCGCGAGATAGGCCGTTACCCACTCCGGCGCCGCGCCCTCGCCGGACCAGCACAGGGAACGACTGGCCGGATGCACATAGCGAATCGTCACCTCTTCGGCGACGCTGGCTGGCTGTGCGGGTGAAGCAAGCGCCTCGGCCCCCTGGGTCGGCTCGGGCGGCACGACAGGCTCAGGCACGACCTCCACGACGGCTTCATCGCACCGGGCACGCTCCTCGCGAACCGAGATCTCATTGCAGACCTCGACAAGCATGGCCTCCAACTCTTGCAGGGAGTGCTCGGTCAGGTCGATCGACATTGGAAAGCTCTTCGGAAGACGGGGTCGCCATCATACTCGGCGCACCCCGTTCTCGGGCAGTGGGTTACCGCGCCCAATCGCATCAGACCCCGCAGCAGTCAGCCGCGGCCTACCGCGCCACCATCCTCCCCCCCGCAAACACAGGGCATGCGGCTAGACTTCAGGCCCGTGCCTCCCGGCCCTGACGACTCCCATGCAAGGCGTCCCCGAACACTTCGAACACATCACAGACAAGGCCGAGTTCCGCCGTCCACCGGGCAGAGCGGGCATCGAGCTGTATCGCGCCCATATCGTTCGCCACCACTTCGACGCCCATACCCATGAGGCGTATGGCTTCGGCGTCATCGAGCATGGGGTCGAGCGCTTTCGTCTCGCCGGCTCGGATCACCTCGCGGCTCCCGGCTCCATTGTGCTGATGAACCCCGACGCACTGCACACGGGCCGCGCCGAGACCGAGCAGGGTTGGGCCTACAGCATGATCTACATCGACCCTGACCTTCTGGCGCGAGCAAGCGGCGACACGCAGTGGTGGTTCTCGAGTGCCGTCGTGGACGACGACCCTGTACGCGCGCGTCGCCTCACCGCACTGCTTCATGCACTGTGGCGGGAGGCCGACCCGCTCGCCATCGACAGCCTGCTGCTGCTGCTCGTACGCGAGCTGCAGCCCCATGCCCGCTCACCTGCGCCGGCGCGCGCCGAAAAAGCCCACTGCTTCAACCGCGTCATCGACTACATGCGCGCGCATCTGGGCGAGCGCATAACGCTCGAGGTGCTCGCAAGCGTCGCCGGACTCAGCCCTTTTCATTTCCTGCGCTGCTTCCGGGATCAGCACCATGTCACCCCGCAGCAGATGTTGATGGCACTCCGCCTGTTCGAGGCCAAGCAAGGCCTGGCTGCCGGCAAAGCACCTGCCGAGGTGGCGGCTGACGTCGGCCTCGCCGATCAGGCCCACCTGACACGCGCCTTCGCGCGCCGCTACGGTGTCACCCCCGCACGTTACCAGCGCCAGGTCCGGTCCTGAGCCCCCGGCAGGCGCAAGATGGTACAAGACACGCATCAGGGCGGGCGATGAAACTCCCGCATCGTCATCGGGAGCACGTTTCATGTGGGTGGGTATCGGATTCGCGCTTGCGGCGGGCATGCTTTGGGGTCTGGTGTTCGTCGGCCCACTGCTGTTGCCCGACTATCCGGCGGCCCTGCAGTCGTTCGGGCGCTACCTCGCCTTCGGGCTGATCGCCCTGCCCCTGGCCTGGCTCGACCGCGGCGAACTGGGCCGTCTCCACCGCAGCGACTGGATCGAGGCGCTCAAGCTCGCACTCATCGGCAACCTGCTCTATTACCTGTTTCTTGCAAGTGCCATCCAGCGTGCAGGCGCCCCCCTGCCCACCATGATCATCGGCACCCTGCCGGTGGTCATCGCCATCAGCGCCAACTGGCGCAACCGCGAGCGCGACGGCATGCTGCCCTGGCCGCGGCTTGCGCCAGCGCTCATCCTCATCGCCCTAGGCCTGGCTTGTGTGAATCAGGTGGAAATGTCCGCGCTCGCCGCGCAAGGCAGCGACGGCAACACGCGCTACCTGAGCGGCGCCGCGCTTGCCATCGGCGCCGTCGCCTGCTGGACCTGGTACCCGCTGCGTAACGCCGACTGGCTGCGTGCGCATCCGGATCGCAATCCGCGCGCTTGGGCAACGGCGCAGGGCCTCGTCACCCTGCCGCTGGCCTTGACCGGATACATCGGCTTCTGGGCCTGGCTCATCATCGATGGCAACCCCATGCCCATGCCCTTCGGCCCACGTCCGGAAGTGTTCATTGGCCTGATGGTGAGCATCGGCCTGTTCGCATCCTGGCTCGGCACCCTGTGCTGGAACGAAGCCAGCCAGCGCATGCCGACCGCAGTGGTGGGGCAACTCATCGTCTTCGAGATGCTCGCGGCACTGACCTATGCATTCATCTGGAAGGAGCAGTGGCCGGACGCCCTGACGCTGACCGGCATCGGCCTCGTCCTCGCCGGCGTCCTGTCCGCGCTGCGGATCAAGCCGGTTCGCAGGGTCAGCGGCGAACCGCGGCGGTAGCCATTGATCCACCCCGCGCAAGCGTCTATCGCCGCTGCACGCGTACTCGGCGACGCAACAGCCTTGTCCCGCTCAACGCCCGCGCTGGGGTTCGGGCCACGTCTGCAAGCGGCACTTCTCGCAGTCGTCCCAAGGCAGGCAGTCACACACCCGCGGCAGCGCAACATAGCGGCTGCCTACCTGCACCTTGCCCTCCTGCGTCCGAGATGAAGCCGGATCACGGCGCGGCACAGGCGACGGTGGCGGAGACGATGCGTCGTGGGGCGTCGGCTGCCAGCGCAAGAACGGCGCCACATCGACGCCGTCGCCAAGGTACCAGAGCTTGCGCGCAGCATCCCAGCGCGCGCCCAGCTTCTTCGCCTCGTCCTTCTCTGCGAACGGAACCTTCAGGTTGTGGCGCATGGCGGCATCACTGTATTCATGACAGGGGGCGCATTATAGGCGCGCCGGGCCGGGTATCACTCGTGCATCCAGGCACAGCGCCAGTCACCCCTTTGCCTGCGCGTCCCGGTCCGCCTGGTCGAGATCGGCCTGTGCCTTGGCAGCCAGCAACTCCGCGTCCATCTTGTTCTTGGCGAAGGCGATGGCCGCTCTTCCCACCACGATCATCACCCCGGCAACGAGCACGATCGACAACAAGGAGGCCCGATTGTCCGGGCTGGCCTGCATCGCACCCGCGCCATCCTTGGCCTCTTGCCCATTCTGTTGAACGGGCACCTGCTCGCTTGTCCTTGCCGCGGGCTCCGGCGGGGTCTCTGCCCGGGCAACGCCCGCCGACAGGCAAACCCAAATGCCAAGCACGATGACTGCCACGCGTTTCATAGACGACCTCATTCGCAAACCTCGTTGTTCCCGCATCATGCACCGACCACCGCGTCAGCAACTTGCGACAGCTCAAGCCCGTCCTCAGCGCTGCACGCAACAACCAAGGACAGGCTCGACCCCGTCTGCTAGGCGGACACGACGATACGCAGGTGCTGCTTGCGTCCGGCGGCCAGGCGCCACTCACCTGCGGTCGAGGGCAAAGGCAGGTCCGCATTCGTGACCTGGATGCCGTCCAGGCGCAAACCACCTCCAGCCGCCAGTCTCCGGGCAGCACTGCGGGACGGCGTCAGCCCACCCTCCACCGCAAGCTCGGCAAGCGTGAGCCCAGCGCTGACGCGGACCGGATCGACGACCAGGGTAGCGAGCCCGTCGTCGCTTTGACCGCCACCAAAAAGCCCCGCAGCGGTCCTTGCGGCGCGCTCGGCAGCACCATCGCCGTGCGCAAGCCGCGTCGCCTCCGTGGCGAGAAGGACTTTCGCCTCATTCAGTTCTGCACCCTGCAGCCCCCCCAGGCGTCGAACCTCGGTCATGGGGAGCTCGGTGAACAGCGCGAGGAAGCGGCCAACATCGCGGTCATCCACATTGCGCCAGAACTGCCAGAACTCGAACGGTGCAAGCCGGTCAGCGTTGAGCCACACCGCACCCGCGGCGGACTTGCCCATCTTGCGTCCGTCAGCAGTCACCAGCAACGGCATCGTCAGCCCGAACAGTTCGCCTCCGCCTTGCCGCCGTGAGAGCTCTACACCGTTGATGATGTTCGCCCACTGGTCGGCGCCACCGACCTGGATCGTGCAGCCGTAGCGTTCAGCCAACTGAGTGAAGTCGAACGCCTGCAGCAAGGTATAGCCGAACTCCTGGAAGCTCAGCGAATGCGCCAGGCGGGTGCGCACCGCGTCGAAGCTCAACAGCCGATTCACGCTGAAATGCCGCCCCACTCGGCCAAGAAAATCCAGGTAGCCGAGCCCATCGAGCCATTCCGCGTTGTCGACCACGAGCGCGGCGTCGGCGCTGTCGTCCATACGCAAGTACCGGGTGAAGGCCGTGCTGATACCGCGAAAATTGGCCGCAATGGTCGCCGCGTCGAGCATCGGCCGGCTCGTGTCCCTGAAGCTCGGATCGCCGATACGAGTCGTGGCACCGCCCATCAACAGTATTGGCCGATGCCCTGCGCGCTGCATCCAGCGCATCAGCATCAGGCCCTGCAGATGGCCGACGTGCAGGCTGTCTGCGGTACCGTCGAACCCGAGATAGATGCTGCGCGCCCCACTGGCCAGCGTTCTACGCAGGCCGTCGGCGTCGGTGCATTGATGGATGAAGCCGCGCTCTTCCAGAAGGTGGAAGACGTCGAAAGTATCGTGATGCATGGGGTCTCCTGATGAGGACGGGGCAAATAGCCCGAGGGAGACCGCCAATCAGCTCAACCAGTCCGCCTCGGGCGGACTGGGCGCGCGCGCCGCTACCGCCTTGGTAAGCGGTAGCCGTAATAACGAACGCGGGAAACGAGATTGCTGCGGAGCATGGCTGCATCGTATCAAGGTTCGCATCGCCTGGGGAGGCGGGCCGAGCAGTCGCGAGGGCTCTTGGCCGCAGCCGCGCGCGCATGCGCCGACCGCTAGGTCATGGCAGCCTGCTCGAGCCGCCCGCTCTCCAGCCAGCGCCAGCACCGCCCGTCAGCCGCTGGCCTTGCCGCGTGCAGCCGCCAGGCATCTAGGCAGTTGCGCCTTCGACGTGCGCTGGATCTGCCGCAGCAGATCGACCGACACCCTTGGCACCTGATGGCGAAGCCGCAGTTCATCCTCCAGCCTAAGCAGCAGGCTCGCCGCCATCTCGGCATCGGCCAGCGCACGGTGGTAGCGCCCCGCAACCGGCAAATTGGCGTACTCGACCAGCACGCCCAACTTATGGCTGGGCGCAGCGGGCAGAAGGCGCCGCGACAGCAGTAGCGAGCATACGAAGTCCTGCCCCCTGCTGCGCTCGATGCGCGCCAGCTCCGCATCCCAGAACTTGGCGTCGAACGAGGCGTTGTGGGCGACGATCGGCATGTTGCCGACGAAATCGGACACCTCGCGCATGACCTCGCCCGCCGCCGGCGCGCTGCGGATCATCGCGTTCGTGATGCCGGTCAGCGCCTCGATGTAGGCCGGAATCCGCACTCCCGCGTTCATCAGGCTCTGGTAGCGATCGACCACACGCCCATCCTCCACGATGACCGCTGCGACCTCCGTTGCGCGGTCACCCTGTGCGGGCGACAACCCCGTGGTCTCGAAATCAATCACTGCCACCGCTTCCATGCTCAGCACCTTTTCAGGCCGTGGCGCATGAGGGCATGCGCACCTTGGCGACCGGGCCGGATTATAGGCAGAGTAAGCACTGCCGGAGCTGTCCAGCGCAACCCGCCAAGACAGCACATTGCATCGACTCGCACATCAGCCAAGCGCCGGCATCACTTCAGCGGTTAGAATTTTTGCCAGCGCTCGGCAGGCTCACCATCAAGGACACCGACCATGAATCCGATCGTCCGCATCCAACCGCGCAGCGCCGACCTCGGCGATGGCATGCTCGTGCGCCGTGCGCTCCCCAATCGCCAGCAGCGCATGGTTGGCGCGTGGTGCTTCCTCGACCACGCCGGCCCCGTGCGGTTCGAGCCCGGCAAGGGCATGCACGTCGGCGCACACCCGCACATCGGCCTGCAGACCTTCACCTGGCTGATCGAGGGCGAGGTCCTGCACCGCGACAGCCTGGGCAACGAGCAGATCATCCGCCCTGGCCAGGTCAATCTGATGACCGCTGGACATGGCATCGCCCACACCGAGGATTCGCTGCACGACGGCGAGCAGCTGCACGCGGCACAACTGTGGATCGCCCTGCCGCCGGAGCATAAGGATTGCCCGCCCGCCTTCGATCACTACGCCGAACTGCCGCACTGGCGCGAAGACAGCGCAGAACTGACCCTGCTCGCCGGCCGCTACGGTGAGCGAACCGCACCGGCGCGCATCCACTCCCCGCTGGTCGGCATCGACATCGCCTGCGACAGCGCCAGCAACATCACGCTCCAACTGGACCCCGGTTTCGAGTACGGCCTGATGCCCCTCGTTGGCGACGCAATGGTCGACGGCGAAACCATCAGCGCCGACGAACTCGCCTACCTCGGCAAGGGACGCAGCGAACTTCAGCTTGCGCTACCCGCAGGCGCTCGGGTGCTGTTCCTGGGGGGCGAGCCGTTCGAGGAACCAGTGCTGATGTGGTGGAATTTTGTGGGCTTCAGCAAGGAAGACATCGCGCAGGCACAGACCGAGTGGGAACAAGGAGCCGCCCGATTCGGAACGATCGGCGACGGCCAGGCGCCGCGACTGGTTGCCCCGCCCCTGCCGTGGCGAAACGGCGGTTGATCACGCTCGGACTCAGCCGCAGGCACGACACCGCCGACCTCGACGGGCCCTCGATCTCTGGTGTCGCTCAAAAATTGGGCAGCGCTCGAATCAGGCCGAGTTTCAACGGCTCAGCCGGGTTATCCACAACTCCTCCCACAACCCTGTCCCCATCGGCTGGGGACAAGCGCGACAGGCTCGGACGGAGCTTGCGGGCATCACTTGCCACGGACTGGCCGATATTCGCAGCCGACGGCCACCGATTCCATGCTCCGGTCCAACGACTGCATTCGCCCGACATCGTAGGCTTGATGTGAACGGGATGCTCAGGTAAGGTAAAAAAGGATTTGCGCAAATGCACTAAATCCCTCCCGCTGCTCAAGGGGCCGATTGATCGGCCATTCATGCCGTGCAGCGGGCGATCGTTCAACGGCCAATGCGTCGCTTGAGTTTTTTGAGGGCCCTCACTTGGGCCGACCGACCGCGGTGCCCGCCCCAAGGCGCTGACGTGGTCTGACATGTCGCACTTCACCCCGCTGTGGGTGCGGCATGCCACCAGAACAACCCACGACATGAACCGTACCGACACGCCTTCGCCCATCCGCTCCGCCCCCCAATCCCGCATCCGTTTCCGTAGCACGCGCCCGAGCGATGGCACCGCTCTCTGGCAATTCGTCCAGTCCACCGGCACGCTGGAGCCGAATTCGGTCTATTTCTACGTTCTGTTCGCCGCCGACTTCGGCGACACCTGCCTTGTGGCCGAGCAGGACGGCCGCATCGTCGGCGCCGTCATCGGCTTTCATCCGCCGCGCGAGGCCGACACCGCCTTCGTCTGGCAGGTGGGGGTGCTGCCCGAGCAGCGCGGCCAGGGCCTCGGCCTGCAGCTGCTGCAGCAATGGTTGAGCCTGCCGGCCAACGCCCGCTGCTGCTGGGTGACAGCCACGGTAGCGGACGACAACAAGGCCTCGCGTGCCCTGTTCCAACGACTGGCGCGCGAACATGACACCGGCTGCCAGGTGACCCCCCACTTCACCGCCGACCTGTTTCCATCAGGCCACCCCGCCGAGCCGATGCTGCGCGTGGGTCCGATTGCGCGCCATACGCCCGCCCGCGGCGTTCAGTCCCAGCTCGAGAACCCCATTCCGGTCTGACCGGCTTCGTGCCGTACAGGGCACTCGCAGGCGCGAGCGCCCGGATATCGCTCGTCCTATATCGAGCGCAGACCCGCCCATTTCGACCAGAGGAGTTATCTCATGATGAACACATTCGAACAGTACGAATCCGAAGTCCGCGGCTACTGCCGCAGCTTTCCCGCGATGTTCACCAGCGCCAAGGGCGCGTGGATGATAGACGCCGAGGGCCGCCGCTATCTCGACTTCTTCTGCGGCGCGGGCGTGCTGAACTACGGTCACAACCCCGACAAGATCAAGCAGGCCCTGCTGGCCTACCTGATGCGCGACGGCATTACGCACTCGCTGGACATGTACACCGAGGCGAAGCAAGCCTTCATCGCCCGCTTCAACGACGTCATCCTGCAACCGCGAGGCCTGCGCTACAAGTTCCAGTTTCCCGGACCGACCGGCACCAATGCGGTCGAAGCTGCGCTCAAGCTGGCGCGCAAGGTGACCGGACGCGAGCAGGTGGTCGGCTTCACCAATGCCTTCCACGGCATGACGCTGGGCGCGCTGGCGGTGACCGGAAACGGGTTCAAGCGCGCCGGTGCCGGCGTGCCGCTCGGCCACACCGCCTCCGTTCCGTTCGATGGCTATCTTGGCGAAGGCACGGACACGCTCGACTACTTCGAGGCGCTGCTCAAGGACGAGGGCAGCGGGATGGACAAGCCTGCCGCGGTCATCGTTGAGACCGTGCAGGCCGAGGGTGGCGTGAACGTCGCCAGCGTCGAGTGGCTTCAGCGTCTGCGCCGCATCACCGAAGAACATGGCGTTCTGCTCATCGTCGACGACATCCAGGTCGGCTGCGGCCGCACCGGAGCCTTCTTCAGCTTCGAGGACGCAGGGATCGTGCCTGACATCGTCACGCTGTCCAAGTCCTTGTCGGGCTATGGCCTGCCGCTGGCGCTGGTGCTGATCAAGCCCGAACTCGACCAATGGGCGCCGGGTGAGCACAACGGCACCTTCCGCGGACACAACCCGGCCTTCGTCACCGCCACTGCCGCGCTCAGGTTCTGGCAGGACGGCTTGCTCGCAGAGGATGTGGCACGCAAGGCCGGGCTGGTCGAAAAGCGCCTGACCGACATCGTCGCAAAGCATGCTCCCGGTGCGCGGGTGCGCGGGCGCGGGCTGATCTGGGGCATCGAGTTCGATGACACCCAACTGGCGGCGCGCATCTCGCAGGCGTGCTTCAAGCGCGGGCTGATCATCGAGACCGCGGGCATCGACGACCAGGTGCTCAAGCTGCTCCCAAGCCTGACCATCGCCGAGGAAGAACTGCGGCACGGGCTGGATGTGATCGAAGCCGGCTTGCACGAAGCCCTGAGCGTCGACAACGTCTCGCCGGCGATCGAAGCCGCGGCCTGAGGCTACCGGCAGCCCTGCCCCCTTCTTCCACCTCCCGCGCCCCGTTAAGAGGCGGGGCGCACCCTACACGCGAGGCCCCCCCAATGATCGTGAAGCACCTGGACGACGTCATCGGCACAGCCGCTGACGTGGATACCGAAGGCTGGAACAGCCGTCGCCTGATCTACAAGGATGCTGGTGTCGGCTATTCCATCAACGACACCATCATCAAGCCCGGCACCGAGCATGAGTTCGAGTACCGGAACCACTTCGAGACGGTGTACTGCATCGAAGGCGAAGGCGAGATCATCGACCTTGCCACCGGCGTGACCCACGCCATCCGCCCTGGCACCCTGTACTGCCTGAACCAGCACGACCGCCACGTCCTGCGCGCCAACAAGGGCAGCCACATGCGCATGGTGTGCGTGTTCAATCCGCCGCTGACCGGGCGCGAGGTGCATGACCAGACCGGCGCTTACGCGCTCGCCGACTGAGTGGATGGGCAAGGCCATGATGAGCATGACCGGCATGAACGCCGCCCGCCCCGCGCTGACGCATCCGCGCGCAGATGACCGCTACCCCTCGCGCTTCGACCCAGAGCCGCAGATCGGCCCGCGCCTGGATCCGGTGACCTACCCGCATGCCACTGCGGGGCCGCTGAACGCCGAAGAGCTGCGTTTCTACGAAGAGAACGGCTATCTGCACTTCGATCAATTGCTCGATGCCGGCGAGGTGCAGGACTGCCTGAATGAGCTGGCGCGCCTGCGCACCGACGAGTCGGTCAAGGGCCGCGATGAAGCGGTGATCGAGCCCGGCAGCCGGGAGTTGCGCTCGATCTTCGCCGTGCATCGCAGCAGCGCAGTGCTCGCACGCCTGGCCAACCATCCCAGGCTGGTTGCGATCGCCGAGCAGCTGCTCGGCAGCAAGGTGTACATCCACCAGTCGCGCGTGAACTACAAGGGCGGCTTTCGGGGCAAGGAGTTCTACTGGCATTCCGACTTCGAGACCTGGCACATGGAGGATGGCATCCCTGCCATGCGCATGGTGAGCTGTTCCATCGCGCTCACGGCCAACACGCCGCACAACGGCCCGCTGATGATCATCCCCGGCTCCCACCATCGCTATGTGCGCTGCGTGGGCGCCACGCCCGAGAACCACTACAAGGCCTCGCTCAGGCAGCAGGACATCGGCGTGCCGGACGAGGCGAGCCTGAGTCGGCTGGTCGAGGACGTCGGCATCGTCGCGCCGACCGGCCCAGCGGGCGCGGTCACCTTCTTCGAGTGCAACGTGATGCACGGATCCAGCTCGAACATCACCCCCTTGCCGCGCAGCAACCTGTTCATGGTGTTCAACAGCGTGAACAACACGCCAGTCGCCCCCTTCTGCGGACTGGAGCCACGTCCCAACTTCATCGCCGAACGGGAGGACTTCACCCCCGTGGGGCAAGGGACTGACGGGGGCGCCCCCTGCGACGCGGAGGCCAGGGCTCTCACGCCAGCCTGAAGCGCCGCGTTTGCATCGGTGATGCCGAAAAGCAAGCCGGCGTTGGAATTGGCGCGCTCGATGATGGACGAGTGCGCACGCGTGCTGGACGCTGATTGATGCGGGACACTGACTGAGCCTAGACGGGACAAGCCGATCAGTCGCTCACCCTTCCGCGCGCGGCCTTGATCAACGCCCGCTGCGCCTTCCCCTCCAGCCTGCGGGTGACCGACGCACGCGTCGGCCGGGTCGCACGGCGCGCCTTTGGGGGCGCCGCGACACGCTCGATCAACTCTTCCAGCCGGCGCAGCGCCTCGGTGCGGTTCTTCTCCAGGCTGCGAAACTTCTGCGCCTTGATGATCACCACGCCTTCCTTGCTGATCCGATGGTCGTGCAGGGCGAGCAGTCGCGCGCGGATGTCCTCCGGAAGGCTCGATGCCGTGATGTCGAAGCGCAAATGCACGGCGTTCGACACCTTGTTGACGTTCTGTCCGCCCGCGCCTTGTGCGCGAATCGCGGTGATCTCGATCTCGTCAGGAGAAAGGGGGAAGCGGGAGGTCATCGCTCGGGCAGGATAAGGTCATTCGGAAGGCAGTCGCTGCCGATCCGAAGCATCATGATTCCGATCGGCGACAGGCGCAACGACGCGAACTTGAGCCCGACGATCTCCGCGTATTCACGAGCCTGTTGCACCCCTGTCTCCGCGGGCAGCCCTGCGTCCTTTGCCTCGACCACGGCAAGCGGAAAATCGCGACAGAAGTACGGCAGGTAGTCGGCCCGCTTCTGTTCGCCTCGCTGCGCCTTGCCGCCCGCCACGAGGATGCGGCCGTTGGTGAAGGTCCGCTACTCACCGATCACATGAGGAGCCGCTCCCCCGACCCGCCTCGATCAGCCAAGGCGTGACGACTCGCGGCAGGTATCCGCTTCGGCAATCACGCCTGTTCGTACGGACGCCTCTTCCAGCCGTCCGCTGCAGCCAGAAAAGCATTTCTTGGCCAAACAGCACGAAATAAAGCAATTCGTGGCCAAAAGAATCTCGCGGAACCTCAGGCACGTTTTGCCGTTTTCGGCACTCGGTGGCATGAGACACCACTCCCGAAGGTCTGCCGACGAGCAAGGTTCCCGACTCTCGGCGCTCCTGAGGCTAGGCACCGAGGCTAGTGGAACGCGGCCGCTCGCCTCTCAGGTCACCAAGGGCGGGCTAAACGGATTGATGCACCGCACCCCGGTCGACTTGAAGTCTTCCGTGTTGCGCGTAACGACGGTTAGGTCGTAGATGAGGGCGATGGCTGCAATCTGCTTGTCGATGGGATGCTGAGGACTCGGTGAAATCAGTCGGCCCCAGAGCTGAGCACAGTCGAGGTCAAAGCCCAGAATACGGTCTACATAGTCAGCGACCACCATATCCAGCCAGGCTTCGAGTCGCGCGGCCTGCTCGCGGTCACCGCGGTTACGGATGTTCTCTAGCAGCCTGTCGGACTTGAAGCCGGCGGACGGCGTACCGGCAGGCGGGTTTTCATGATGTGAAAAATAATCGGCATTTCAGAGCCGAAAGGGCCTTTTCCGCGTGAAATCGCCATGCTCCTGTCGTTTTTTCTCACTGCAGACGCAATGCGGCCATGCGCTTGAAGTTCCACGCGAGGCAGACCAGCGTCCATTCGTTGCGCACGTTGCCAACACCGCGCAGCAGGAACTGACGGAAACCCATCACGGACTTGATGATGCCGAACACCGGCTCGACGGTCTGTTTGCGCAGCGCGTAGGCGGCGCGACCGGTCTGGGTCTTGAGGGCGTGCTTCATCTGCTCGACGTGGGAGGTGGGCGTCTCGAGCGGTGCGGGCTCCTCGAAGCGGCTGCGCCAATCCGGATGATGCGCATCGCGCCCCACTGCGATCAGCGGCTCGACCCCGGCGTCGTGGCAGTGCTGGACGTTGCGTTCGCTGTAAAAGCCGGTGTCGGCCAGCAGCCGCGCGGGTTGATTGAGCCCATCGGGCAGTGCCTGGATGCACTCGAGCATCGGCGCGACCTGCTCCTTGTCGTTACCGGCGGTGGTGATGTGGGGCGCCACCACCAGCATCGATTCGGTATCGACCACGGCTTGCGCGTTGTAGCACTGCTCGAAACCACCGCCCGCCACCTTCATGATGCGCGAGTCTTCATCGGTCAGATTGATCTGATCCTCGGCCTGTGGCCCCGTCTGCGGGCGCTTGGGGGGCTTGCCACCGGGCTTCTTGCCCGTGCTCGCCTGCTTGGCCTGGCGCTGGGCCATCTTCGCCTCGTACTCGGCTTGCTCGCGCTCGAAACGTTCCTTCGCGCGGGCTTCGATCTTGGCTTTGGCCGTCGCGATGGCCGCCAGACGGTCTTCGCGGCGCTTGATCTCCGCCGGTAAATCCACCCCCTCAGGCACATTGCCTTGGTCGGCAGCCTCGGCCAGCTTGAGCATCTCCTGCACCTCGGCTTTGAGCTGCGCTTCGATCTTCTGCGCGTGCCCGTAAGACAGCGCACTGTGCCGGGAGGCGTTGGCGTGCAGCTTGGTGCCGTCCAGGCTGACCGTGCCAAAGCGCGAGAGCTGGTTCTCGCGTGCGACCTGCAGCACTTGCACGAAGAGCTCGGCGAACTGTTCGCCGAAGCGGCGCCGGAAACTCGCCAGGGTGTCGTGGTCCGGGTGCTGGTTGCAGGCGATGAACCTAAACGCCAGCGAATCGTAAGTCGCCCGCTCGATCCGGCGGCTCGAATGCGTCCCCGTCGCGTAGCCGTAGATCAGCAGCGACAGCAGCATCGCCGGGTGGTACGCATCGCTCCCACGCCCCGCATACGCCCGCTCCAGCGCCGACAGGTCCAGTGCCTCGACCACGTCGACCACATAGCGCGCCAGGTGCGTTTCGGGCAGCCACTCCTGTACCGAGGGCGGCAGCAGGTAGTCCGTTTGGCGGTCGATCGCGCGGAAGCGGCTCATGCTCTCAGGATCCGGGGGCGATGCGGCATTTTACAGGGGGTAGTCCGACAGGCTGCTAGGCCCCGGCGAATCTCACCGATTGTCAGGACCGACAGATAGATGTCCTCCGCGGCCAGGGTGGCGAAAAAGGCGGTCACGCCCGGATTGGCACGCCCACCTTTTCGCAGCTCGCTGATGATGTTGGTGTCGAGCAGGTACATCAGCCCTGCCTGAGGTTGAAGTCTTCATCGGCACCCACGTCCGGCATGCTGGCCAGAACGTCTTTGAAGGTCCGCCGCGCAGGTCGCGCAAGCGCTGCCCGCAGGATTTCCCGATGCTCCGCCTCAGCGCTTCGACCGTGCCGCGCCGCAGCCTCTTTCAAAGCCTGCGCGACCGAAGGCTCGATGTTACGAACGACAAGATTAGTCGCCATCGCGCTCTCCTGATGATTGCAATGCTTGCATTGTAGCGAACGCCGCAATCATTGCAATCACCATCAAGGCCACAGGTTCGTCAGGACGCTGAAATCACTTCAAAACGCGAGGGGAAGAAAATGTAGCCGCAACCCGTGTCCCCGTACGTCACGCTTTAGCTCACCGAACCCATACCAGGTAGCTCGGTCATGCGGGCAGCACAAATGAAAACGCCCAACTGAGAACAGTTGGGCGCTGAATTTTGGTGGACCGAAGGAGGATCGAACTCCCGACCTCTGCATTGCGAACGCAGCGCTCTCCCAGCTGAGCTATCGGCCCTAGAAGAGCCGGCATTATAGAGAGCGGACGATCGAAATGGAAGCCCCATCCCTGCTTCCCATGGGGGCTCCACGACCTTTCCGCCGCGACCTGCGGAGCGGGCTCGCGCCTACGTCTCGGCGCCGCCAGAGCCAACTGCCGCGCGGCCAAGGCGGTCGGCGACCGCGCGCCACCCGGGACCGCCGGGCAGCGCCTCGATCAGGATGAAATCGGCGCCGACGGCGTCGAGCGCGCGCAGGCTGGCGTACAGGCCCTGGGCGTAGGCGGCAGGTTCGACCGGCAGGCTGCGCCAGGTCAGGCGGGCATCGCGCGGGTCGAGCGTGGAGTGGGCGAGCACGGCGACGCGACTGCCCTCGCCGGCGAGTGCGGCGGCTTCGTCGGCGAGCAGCGCGGGTTCGACCAGGCGCAGCGGGGTGCGCGGAGCGTAGTGGGCGGCGAGCGCGCCAGAGACTCGCGGGGCGGGCTTGGCGGCATCGGCTGAGGCAAGCGCAACCACGTCATTGCCCACGACAGCTGCAGCACCTACACGTTCATGCCCGGCAGCCGTCTCATCGGCCTCCGGTAGGGTCTCACCCCGCACCCGCGGCCGGCGGCCGATGACGCGCGCGATATCCTCGGGGCCGATCGCCCCTGGGCGCAGGATCTCCGGCACATCGCGCGAGAAGTCCAGAATGGTGGATTCGATGCCGACCTCGCAGGCGCCACCGTCTAGGATCATGGCCACACGTTCGCCCAGCTCTTCGCGCACATGTGCCGCGGTGGTCGGGCTGATGCGGCCGAAACGGTTGGCGCTGGGCGCAGCCAAACCGCCGTCGAAAGCACGCAGCAGCGCAAGCGCCACAGGGTGCGAGGGTACACGCAGGCCGACCGTGTCCTGGCCACCAGTGACCTCATCGGGCACGTCCGGCGAACGCTTGAGGATCAAGGTCAGCGGACCGGGCCAGAAGGCACGCGCGAGCGCGAGCGCATCCTTGGGGATCGCGGCAGCCCATTGCGGCAGGTGATCGGCCGAGGGCAGATGCACGATCAGCGGATGATCGGCGGGGCGTCCCTTGGCGGCGAAGATCCTGCCGACGGCCTGCACGTCGAGCGCATCGGCCGCCAAGCCATAGACGGTTTCCGTCGGCATGCCGACGATGTCACCTGCGCGCAGCAGCGCGACAGCCTCGGCAATCGACGCCGCCGTGGCGGACTCGATACGGCCGCGCGGCCCAGCCCCGGACGTGGTCATCGGCCCATGCTCACTCGTCGCGGATGCCGATCGCGGCACGTGCGGCGAGGGCGTGCCCGAGTACGGCCTCGGTATTGGCCCCCGTCACCACGAAGTGGCCCATCTTGCGCCCCGGGCGGGCATGATGCTTGCCATACAGGTGCAGGCGCAGGCCGGGCACGGCATGCAGCACCGACCAGTCGGGCTCGCGGTAGGTGCCGTGGCCCTTGCCATCCTCGTACCACAGCTCGCCAAGCAGATTGACCATGACCGCCGCGGAATGCTGGCGCGGCGCGGCCAGCGGCAAGCCGCACAGCGCCCTCACCTGTTGCTCGTACTGGCTGACATCACAGGCGTCGATGGTGTGGTGGCCGCTGTTGTGCGGGCGCGGCGCCATCTCGTTGACGAACAGTTCGCCGCGGCAAACGAAGAACTCCACCCCGAGCGTGCCGACGTAACCGAGCTTGTCGGCGATGCGCTCGGCGATTTCCTGGGCGTTGTCCCTCAGACAGGCCGACGCCTGCGCCGGCGCGATGGTGACGTCGAGGATGCCGTTACGGTGGCGGTTCTCGCCGGTCGGGAAGCAGCGCACGTTACCCGCCTCGTCACGCGCCAGCACCACCGACACCTCAAAGTCCAGCGTCAGCATCTTCTCCAGCACGCAGGGTTCGCCCTTGAAGTGCTGGAAGGCGGCCACCGCCTCGTCGCGGTCGGCGACGCGGGCCTGGCCCTTGCCGTCGTAGCCGAAGCGCGCCACCTTGAGCACGGCCGGGAACAGCCCGGCGTTGGCATTGCGGATATCGTCCTCGCTGCGGATGGCGGCGAAGGGACCATGTGGCAGGCCGTTGTCGGCGAGGAAGCTCTTCTCGGCGATGCGGTTCTGGCATACCGCCACCGCGCTCGCCGCCGGGTGCACCGGGATGAACTTGGTCAGGTAGTCCAGGGTGTCGGCGGGGACGTTCTCAAACTCGGTGGTCACCGCAGCGCATTCGCTGCCCAGCGTGTCGAGCGCAACATAGTCGTCGTAGGCGGCGACCAGGTGGCGGTCGGCGATGAGGCCGGCGGGGCTGTGAGGGTCGGGGTCGAGCACCCAGACCTTGTAGCCCAGCTCGTGCGCGGCCGAAACGAAAAAGCGGCCGAGCTGGCCGCCGCCGAGCATGCCAAGGGTGGCAGGCGGGAGGATCATGATGCGACTCTCAATCCAGGGTCATGTCGAGCACCGCCTGGGTCTGGCGGGCACGGAAGTCGGCAAGTTTCTGCGCCAGCACGGCGTCCTCGATCGCGAGCAGCGCCACCGCGAACAGACCGGCATTGGCTGCGCCCGCCTCGCCGATGGCGAAGGTGGCGACCGGGATGCCCTTGGGCATCTGCACGATGGAGAGCAGCGAATCCTGCCCCGACAGCGCCTTCGACTGCACCGGCACACCGAGCACCGGCAGCGTGGTCTTGGCCGCAACCATGCCCGGCAGGTGGGCCGCGCCGCCCGCGCCGGCGATGATGGCCTTGAGCCCGCGGCCGCACGCGGCCTCGGCGTACTCGAACATCAGGTCGGGCGTGCGGTGGGCGGAGACGACCTTGGCCTCGTAGGCCACGCCGAAGTCTTCCAGCATCTTTGCAGCCGCCTTCATCGTGGGCCAGTCGGAGTTGGAGCCCATGATGATGCCGACGACGGGTTTGGTTTCGCTCATCTCACTGTCCTTATTTGCCAGCGGCGCGCTCGGCGGAAATCACGGTGTTCTCGAGCAGCATGGTGATCGTCATCGGGCCCACGCCGCCCGGCACCGGGGTGATGGCACCGGCCACGGTCTTGGCCGAGTCGAAATCCACGTCGCCGCACAGCTTGCCGGCGTCGGGGCCGTCCTGCAGGCGATTGATGCCGACGTCGATGACGGTGGCGCCAGGCTTGACCATGTCGCCAGTGACGAAGCGCGGCTTGCCGATGGCCGCGACCAGGATGTCGGCGCGGCGGGTGTGGAAGGCCAGATCCTTCGTCTTCGAGTGGCAGACGGTGACAGTGGCACCAGCGTTGGTCAGCAGCATCGCCATCGGCTTGCCGACGATGTTCGAACGTCCGATCACCACGGCCTCTGCGCCCTGCACCGTCGTGCCGGTGCTCTCGAGCATCTTCATGACGCCATGCGGCGTGCAGGGAATGAAGGCTTCGCGGTTCTGCGACAGGCGGCCAACGTTCTCCGCATGGAAGCCATCGACATCCTTCTTGATATCGATCGCTTCGAGCACGGCCGTCTCATCCAGATGCCTGGGCAGCGGCAGCTGCACGAGAATGCCGTGCACCGACGGGTCGGCGTTGAGTTCGGCGAGCCTGGCCATCACCTCGTCCTGGGCGGCCGTTTCGGGGTAATCGAAGCGCAGCGAGCGGATGCCGGCCTTCTCGCAACCCGCAACCTTGTTACGCACATAGACTGCGGAGGCCGGATCCCCTCCTACCAGAATGACCGCCAGGCAAGGTTGCACACCACGCGCCGTCAATGCTGCAGCGCGTTCAGCGATTTCGCCACGAACCTGCGCCGAGAGCGCGTTGCCGTCGATGATGCGAGCGGTCATCGGTAGAGCCCCTAAAAAACCGGGGATTTTACAGCATCACGCGCCGCCCGCGCTCGCCTGCCCAGCGTCTTCGGACTGGCGAGTGCGCTGGCTTCTCAGCGTATCAGGCCCAGCGCGGGGCATTTGAGGCCGATTGCGGTGATCACGCCCTTGTCCGTCATCTCGCGCACGGTCAGTGTGAAGGCGCCGATCTGCACCCGGTCGCCGACCACGGCGGCGCGGCCAAGGCGGTGCTCGAGCAAAGTGCCCACCGGTTTCACACGCTCGTCGGCGCCGATGTCGAGCCCATAGGCATCGGCCAGATCGCTCGCCAGGCAGGACGGATCGACGACGAACTCGCCGAAGAAGCTGGCATTGGCCGACAGTTCGCCGCCCGTGCCCCCGAACACCCTGGCGATGCGCTCGGCCAGTTCGTCGGGTGCGACGAACCACACGGAATCACCCGGGATCATGCGCGTATCCAGGGTGAGCCGGTGCAGATGCCCGCTGCGCACGAGTGCAACGCAGCGCACACCGATGCCCTCGAAGTCGTCGGCGACCTCGTCCGGATGCCTGCCCTCGGCACGCGAGCCTGCAGCGACGCGGTACTCCAGCAGGTCGACTGCAGCCTCCTCATCGACCCACACCTCGCGCTTGTCGCGCGGCTCATCGCGCGGCGGCACTTCCACCTTGAGCCAGCGCGCCGCCATCGGCACCGTCGCCCCCTGCACCAGCAATGACAGCAACACGACCGCAAAGGCGACATCGAACAGCAGGCGCGAATCCGGCACCCCCATCACCACAGGGAAGATCGCCAGCACGACCGGCACCGCACCGCGCAGGCCAACCCAGCTTACATACGCAAGCTCGTTGCGCTTGTAACGGAACGGCCACAAACCAATGGCAACCGCCAGCGGGCGCGCCACCAGCATCAGGAAGACGGCCATTGCCACCGACTCCCATGCGTGATCGAGCAGTTCGGACGGCACCACCAGCATTCCCAGCACCACGAACATGCCCGCCTGCGCGAGCCAGGCCAGGCCGTCCATGACACGCAGCACGTGCTCGGTAGCGTGGCTGCGCCGATTGCCGACCACGACCCCGGCGAGATAGACAGCCAGGAAGCCGCTGCCGTTGAGCAGGTTGGTCGCCGCAAAGACGAGCATGCCGCCAGACAGGATCAGCAGCGCATACAGCCCCTCGGGGAGACTGAGTCGAGCCATCAAGCGCGACAGCACCCAGCCCCCGGCCAGACCCAGTACCGCGCCGAGCCCAAGCTGGGTCGTCAGCAACCAGGCGAAACCACCGACGCTGGCCGACTCCGGCTGCAGCAACATGCCGACCAGGGCGGTCACGAGCAGGATCGCCATCGGATCGTTGGCGCCGGACTCGATCTCGAGCGTTGCCTGCACGCGTTCGTTGAGGCGTACGCCGCTATTGCGCAGCAACGCGAACACCGCAGCCGCATCGGTCGAACCCACGATGGCCGCAAGCAGCAAACCCAGGCGCCAATCCACATCGAGCAGCCAGGTCGCGAAGACGCCAAGCAGTGCCGCCGTGCCAACCACCCCCCAGGTCGCCAGCACCGCCGCCGGCTTGAGCGCGACCCGGAAACTGCTGACCCGCGTGCGCAGGCCGCCATCGAGCAGGATGACGGCAAGCGCCGCCTGTCCGATCATCGACGCAAAGAAGAAGTCCTCGAAGACGATCCCGCCCGGCCCATCCTCGCCGGCCAGCATCCCCACCCCCAGGAACAGCAGCAGCAGCGGCAGGCCGAGGCGAGCCGACACGGTGCTGGCCAGAACGCTGATGAACAGCAGCAGGCCGGTGAGCAGGAAGAGTGCGTTGATGCCGGTCATTCGGACAGCCAGTGGTTAAGTTATGTATGGGGATCGGCCAAGAGGCAACGGCCAGCGAGCCGCAGACATCACTCGCATGTCATTATGCGCGCCATCTCGGGGGCTGCTTTGAGCAGCCTCTCAACGCAGAGTTCAGCGCGGAGCTAAAGAATCTACCGAGACAACGTGCTGGACAAGCTCGGCGAGCGAGTTGACCCCCATCTTTTCCATCACGCGCGCGCGATGGACCTCGACCGTCTTGATGCTGATCCCGAGCACGTCGGCGATCTGCTTGTTGAGCTTGCCGACGATGATCAGCTCGAGCACCTCGCGCTCGCGCTGAGTCAGGTGCTGCAGCCGACGCGAGGTATCGGCCTCGAGACGGCGCTTGCCGCGGCTGTCGCGCTCGAGCTGCAGGCACTGCTCGACCAGACGCAGCATGTCGCGCTCGCCGAAGGGCTTCTCGATGAAATCGACTGCCCCCTTCTTGAGCGCCGACACCGCCATCGGCACGTCGCCATGGCCGGTGATGAACACCACCGGCAAGCCACAGCGGCGACGCCCCAGTTCCTCGAACAGTTCCAGGCCGCTCATGCCTGGCATGCGCACGTCCAGCACGATGCAGCCGGTCATGTCGGGGTCGCATGCCGCAAGGAAGGACTCGGCCGACTCGTAGGCGACCACGTGGTAGCCATTGGCCTCGAGCATCCAGACGAGCGAATCGCGCAAGGCCTCGTCGTCATCGACGATGTGGACAATCTGGTCAGGCGCTGCGGGCAACTCGCTCACTCGCGATCTCCGTGGGCAGGATAAAGGAGAATATGGTACCGCCTTCGGGGTTGTCGTCGACAATCAAGCGGCCATCGTGGAACTCGACGATCGACCGGCAGATGTTCAGCCCCATGCCCATGCCCTCGGCCTTGGTCGTGTAGAAGGGGGTAAACAAGCGGCTGCGCCCCTCCTCGCTGATGCCGTGGCCCTGGTCGATGACGGCCACTTCGACCTGCCCCGGCCCGCAACCACGCACGCGCACCGTCAGCACGCGGCGTTCGGGCAGCGCGTCAGCCATCGCATCGATGCCGTTGCGGACAAGATTGAGCAGCACCTGCTCGATCATGATCCGATCGGCGTACACCGCGGGCAGGCCGGGTTCGACAGCCGTCACGATTCGGATGCCGGTGCGGCGGGCATCGATATCGGCAAAGCCGATGGCGTCTTCGAGGATATCGACGATGCTCACGGCCGCGCGCCGCGGCTCGCTCTTCTTAACGAACTCGCGCACGCGGCGGATGATCTTGCCCGCGCGCTCGGCCTGGAAGCTGGCCTTCTGCATTGCCGCCAGGATGTCCTCCTGCTTCGCATTGCCCGCTTGCAGGCGGGTCACCGAACCGGCGCAGTAATTTGCGATCGCCGATAGCGGCTGGTTGAGCTCGTGCGCCAGCGTCGACGCCATTTCCCCCATGGTGATCAGGCGCGAGGTGCGCTGCAGGCGCTCTTCCTGCTGACGGGCCACCTCCGCCGTCTGCTTGCGGTCGGTGATGTCGGTGGCAATGCCCATGCGCACCACCCGCCCATCGACCCAGCGCGTGGCCTGCTCGCGCACGTGGTACCAGCGCCCCGACAGCGGGTGCTGCAGTTCGCCGTCGAAGAGTTCGCGCGGCAAGTCGGCCGGCGCCAGGTTGCGCGGATCGACACGGTAGTCACCGCGCTCGGGCTGCGGCACTGCCACTCCGCGCACCGTGCGGCCCACGGCGTCGAAACCGTGGATGCGCTTGAAGGCAAGGTTGGCGAACAGGATCTCGTCGGTGCGGGCATCGGCAACGAACACCGCCGCATCCAGGCCATCGAGCACCGCCTCGAAGCGCTCATGCGCGGCCTCGAGCGCGGCGCGTACGCGCTTGGGCTCGGTAATGTCGGTGATCGATGCCATCCAGCCGGTCTGCCGGCCCGTCAGGTCGATCAGCGGCGACAGGTAGAAGCGGGCATCGAAGCGCTCGCCATTCTTGCGCTGGATGCGCATCTCGAAACCGCTGCGCGGCGCCTGCCCGGACAGCGTCATCGCCAGGTTGCGCTCGCAGATCGCCAGCTGCTCGGGCGGCCAGTACGGGAACGGCGCCACCGTGCCGACCAGTTCGCTCTCCGCGAAGCCGACCATGCGGCAGAACGCCGAGTTCACGTAGATGATGCGCCCGCTCAGATCGATGGCGCGCAAGCCCGTGACGACCGAGTCCTCCATCGCCTTGCGGAACGCCGACTCGGCCCGCAGCGCATCCTCGGCCGCCTTGCGGCCGGTCACGTCGTGGGCCACCGCATATACCAGGCCCTCGCCACGTACCGGGTTCACGCTCCACGCCAGCCACTTGTAGCTGCCGTCCGCACAACGGCAACGGTTCTCGAAGCTCACCGGCTCGCCTCCTGCAAGCCGGCGCATGTTGTCGAGTGTGGACGCCACGTCCTCGGCATGCACGAAATCGATCATCAGGGCGCCGGGCAGCGTCGCCGGATCATGCCCGAGCACGCGCTCGAAAGCCGGATTGCAGCGGCGAAAGCGCCCCTCGAGATCGACGATGCACAACAGATCGAGCGACAGGTTGAACAAGCGGTCGCGCTCGCGCTCCACCTGGACGCGGCGCTGCATGTGGCCGCGCAGCATCCAGAGACTCCAGAGCACAAGCAGCGACAGGCCAACGATGATGACCGCGGGCAAGGCGTGCATCACGTCGCCACCCGGCCTGAAGGCCATGGCCTGCAAGCGCATGCCGTTGCGTGGCGGCTCGAGGACGAGCTCGAGCGCAAGATGATGCTCGCGATCCGGCAAGGCAGAACTGAGCGCCAGCGCAACACCATCGGTATCGAGCACGGCGAGCCGGTACTTCTCGGTGAACCAGTCCGGCACCAGCCGGCTGATCATGCGCTCGACCGAGTAGGCCGCAACCAGAGCACCGAAGAACTCGCCCTGGCGATGCACGGGCACGAAGACCTCGAGCACGGCGTCCCCGCGCGCGTTCCGATACGCCGCCCCGTAGGTCAGCCGCGACGACAGCGCACTGTGCTGAAAGCCCTGCACCTGCGGCCCGAGCAGCGTGTCACCGGCAAGCCAGTCGAGCGCATCGAACGGCGCCGTCCACCTCACCGCCTGGTCACGGCCCACCCAGGCGATGTTGGTGAGCGCAGGGTTGACCGCCAGATGTTCGTTCGCGCGCTGCTGGAAGCCGTCGTGCTCAAGCGTGCCGGCTGCCATGTCTCGTGCCAGCTGTCCCAGGAACTCCTCCGTCCCGAGCACCACCCGACGGATGGCCTGCTCCGTCCATTGCAGGTCGCGTGCCAACGCACCGCGTTCGACATCGGACTCGCGCTGCTGCAGCAACCACACGAGCGCGAGCATCGACACCGCGAACAGCGTCACGACAACATAGGGGACAGCCCAGTACCAGCGTGGCGGCGCGGGGTCGGACGGCGGAGCATGCATGGGACTGGACGGGTGCAACGCACGTGGGATGAATCCTGCATTCTTGTCGATTGGCGCCCCAGCGGTCATCCGGTCTAACCCTTACCCACGCTGCGCCCACCACTGCAACCGCCAAGGCGGATCGCGACTGCGCCGCCACCGTCCGGGTTTTCGCCAATTTGTCCGCCGATGCGCACTGCCTACAGTGAGTTCATGAGTTTGCCGATCGCGCAAAAGCGGCGCGCCCTTCTCGCCCGTGCACTAGTCCTGCTTTCGCTCGGTCGGGCGGGCGTCGGCGCTTGCCTGGCCGCCGCGCCCGCGACGCCCCTGCGCAGCACCCCGGGAGGTGAGCGCGAACCCGTCCGCATCGGCGTCTCAGGCCCCTTTACCGGCCCCTCCGCACCAATGGGCCTGTCGATGCGCACCGGCATCCGTATCGCCGCAGCCGAGCTCAACGCCACGGGGGGCATCCTGGGGCGCCGCATCCAGCTCCTGGAGGGCGACGACGAAGCAAGCAACGCGCTCGGCGCACGCATCGTGCGCGAGTTCATCAACCGCGACCGCATCGTCGCCGGACTTGGCATCGTCAACACCGGCGTCGCGCTTGCCTGTCAGCGCCACTACCAGCTTGCACGCGTGCCGGTCATCACCTCGGTGGCAACCGGCTCGCTGATCACCCGCCAGTTCCTGCCCCCGGAACACCCGGACAACTACGTTTTCCGTGTCTCGGCCAACGACACGCTACAGGCTCAGGTCATCGTCGAGGAGGCCGTGCTGCGCCGCGGCCTGACCCGCCTCGCCATCCTGCATGACGCCACCAACTACGGCGTGCTCGGCAGCCAGGACCTGGTGGCCGCGCTCGCGCAACGCGGGATCGCAGCGGTGGCGCTGGAACGCTTCCAGTTGCGGCAGACGGACATGAAACCCATGCTGGAGCGCGCCCGCGCCGCCGGCGCCCAGGCCCTGCTCACCTACGGCATCGGCCCCGAACTCGCCCATATCGCAAACGGTCGCGCAGACATGCACTGGCCGGTGCCGATCATCGGCAGCTGGACACTGGCGATGTCGAACTTCATCGAGATCGCCGGCCGCAATGCAGAGGGGGCGCGCATGCCGCAGACCTTCATCCAGGGCGCACGCACACCACGCCAGCAAGCATTTCTCGATGCCTGGGTGCAGGCGACAGGCAGCGACCGCATTCCCGTACCGCCAGCCGCCGCCCAGGGCTACGACTCGATGCTGCTGCTGGCCGCTGCGATCCGGCAGGCCGGCAACCTTGAGGGGCCATCCATCCGCACCGCCCTGGAAACGCTGCGGGAGGAGATCGACGGCGTGGTCATGACCTACCGCACACCGTTCTCGCGCGACAACCACGAATCGCTGCGCACAGCGCGACAGATCCTGCTCGGCGAGGTACGCGGCGGGCGGGTGGTGCAGGCAATCGAGCCACCTGCTGCGCCCCGGATTGTGCCCCCTCCAACCGAAGCATGAGGAGCCACCGCCTGATTCACCGAATTTCTGAAATCATATTGCACATTGCGAAATACCGTTTTATAGTTCGAAAAGATGGCCGTGCGGCAATCGGCATGGTCTCGCTCGCAAGCAAAATCGTCCTGCCTTACCAGGCAGTCATCGCCAACCGAACGTCATGAGGAGACAAACCATGACCGGAATCAGCAACGCGCTCCAGCAACCCGACACGGATGCCCAGGAAACGCGGGAATGGCTGGAAGCGCTCGCGGCCGTCGTCGAACACGAAGGCCCGCAGCGTGCCCACTACCTGATCGAGACCCTGATCGCCACCGCGCGCCAGGAAGGGGTGAACATCCCCTACTCGGCCACCACCGAGTACATCAACACCATTCCCGCCGAGCAGCAGCCGCCCTACCCGGGCGATCCGGACATGGAGATCAAGCTGCACTCCTACATCCGCTGGAACGCGATGGCGATGGTCGTGCGCGCGAACAAGAACACCAACGTCGGCGGCCACATCGCCTCGTTCGCCTCGGCCGCCGCACTCTACGACGTCGGCTTCTCGCACTTCTGGCATGCGCCCTCCGAGCAGCACGACGGCGACATGATCTTCTTCCAGGGCCACTCGGTCCCCGGTGTGTACGCACGCGCCTTCATGCTCGGTCGCCTGAGCGAAGAGCAGATGGACAGCTTCCGCCAGGAAGTGGGCGGCAAGGGCATCTCGTCCTATCCGCACCCCTGGCTGATGCCCGACTTCTGGCAGTTCCCCACCGTATCGATGGGCCTGGGCCCGCTGTGCGCGATCTATCAGGCGCGCTTCATGAAGTACATGGCCAGCCGCGGCATGATCGACGCCACGCGCGCCGAGCAGCGCAAGGTGTGGGCCTTCCTCGGTGACGGCGAGACCGACGAGGTCGAGTCGCTGGGCGCGATCGGCATGGCCGGCCGCGAGAAGCTCGACAACCTCGTGTTCGTCATCAACTGCAACCTGCAGCGCCTCGACGGCCCGGTACGTGGCAACGGCAAGATCATCCAGGAGCTCGAATCGGGCTTCCGCGGTGCGGGCTGGAACGTCATCAAGGTGATCTGGGGCACGGCCTGGGATGCGCTCTTTGCGCGCGACAAGAAGGGCATCCTCAAGCAGCGCATGATGGAGTTGTGCGACGGCGAGTATCAGACCTTCAAGGCCAAGGACGGCGCCTACGTGCGCGAGCACTTCTTCAACACCCCCGAGCTGCGCGCCCTGGTCGCCGACTGGACCGACGACCAGGTGTGGAACCTGAACCGTGGCGGCCACGACCTGTTCAAGATCTTCTCCGCCTACAAGGCCGCCTCCGAGCACAAGGGCCAGCCCACGCTGATCCTGGCCAAGACCATCAAGGGCTTCGGCATGGGTCAGGCCGGCGAGGCGATGAACATCTCGCACCAGCAGAAGAAGATGGACGTCGACGCCATCCGCCGCTTCCGCGACCGCTTCGGCCTGCCTGTGCCGGACGACAAGCTCGAAGAGCTGCCCTACCTGAAGTTCGAGGAAGGCTCGCCCGAATACAAGTACATGATGCAGCGCCGCATGGACCTGGGCGGCTTCCTGCCGCAGCGCCGCACCAAGGCCGCGCCGCTGGCCGTGCCCGCGCTGGATGCCTTTGCCGCGCTGCTGAAGGCCTCGGGCGAAGGCCGCGAGCTGTCGACCACGATGGCCATCGTGCGCATCATGAACACGCTGCTCAAGGACAAGCAGATCGGCAAGCACATCGTGCCGATCGTGCCGGACGAAAGCCGCACCTTCGGCATGGAAGGCATGTTCCGCCAGTACGGCATCTGGAACCAGGAAGGCCAGAAGTACGTGCCGGAAGACCATGACCAGCTCATGTTCTACAAGGAAAGCCAGACCGGCCAGGTGCTGCAGGAAGGCATCAACGAAGCCGGCGCCATGGCTGACTGGATCGCCGCCGGCACCGCCTACAGCGTGCATGGCGTGCAGATGGTGCCGTTCTACATCTTCTATTCGATGTTCGGCCTGCAGCGCACCATGGACCTGTGCTGGGCGGCAGCCGACCAGCGCACCCGCGGCTTCATGATCGGCGGTACCGCCGGTCGCACCACGCTGAACGGCGAAGGCCTGCAGCACGAGGACGGCCACAGCCTGTTGATGGCCAACATGATCCCGAACTGCATCAGCTACGACCCGACCTTCCAGTACGAGGTCGCGGTGGTCGTGCAGGACGGCATGCGCCGGATGTTCGCCGAGCAGGAGGACATCTATTACTACATCACGGTGATGAACGAGAACTACGAACATCCCGAGATGCCCGCCGGCGCCGAAAGCGACATCCTCAAGGGCCTGTACCTGTTCCGCAAGGGCGCCGAAGCCAAGGCACCGCGCGTGCAGCTGATGGGTTCGGGCACGATCTTCCGCGAGGTGATCGCCGCCGCCGAGCTGCTCAAGGCCGACTGGGGCGTCGAAGCCGACATCTGGGGTGCGCCCAGCTTCAACGAACTGGCCCGCAACGGCCACGACATCGAGCGCTGGAACCTGCTGCACCCGATGGAAGAGCCGAAGAAGACCCACGTGCAACAGAAGCTGGCCGGCTTCGAAGGCCCGGTCATCGCCGCCACCGACTACATCCGCATGTTCCCCGAGCAGATCCGCTCGCAGCTCGACCGCAGCTACGTCACGCTGGGCACGGACGGCTTCGGCCGCTCCGACACCCGCGAGCAGTTGCGCCACTTCTTCGAGGTGGATCGCCACTGGGTCACGCTGGCTGCGCTGAAGGCGCTGGCCGATGACGGCGTGATCGGCCGCGACAAGGTCGCCGCGGCGATGGTCAAGTACAACCTCGACCCGTCCAAGCCGAACCCGATGTCGGTCTGAGCGCGCAAGGAGACAAGAACATGAGCCAACTCATTGAAGTGAAGGTCCCGGATATCGGCGACTTCGACGCTGTGCCGGTGATCGAACTGTTCGTGAAGGTCGGTGACACCATCGCCATCGATGACGCGATCGCCACACTGGAGTCCGACAAGGCCACGATGGATGTGCCGTCGTCCGCCGCAGGCGTGGTCAAGGAAATCCTCGTCGGCATCGGCGACAAGGTTGCCGAAGGCACCGTGCTGATCAAGCTCGAATCCGCCGCATCCGCCGCTGTAGGAGCGGCGCCCGCCGCGAGCCTTTCGGGAGCCCCCGCAAGCGCCGCCGCGGAGCAAAAGCTCGCGGCTAGCCCGGCTCCCGCAGGGGCCGGTGCCGCGCCGGCAGCTGCCGCGCCCGCCGCGGGCGGCTTGGTCGAGGTGAAGGTGCCGGACATCGGCGATTTCGACGCCGTGCCCGTCATCGAACTGTTCGTGAAGGTCGGCGACACGATCAAGGTGGATGACGCCATCGCGACGCTGGAATCGGACAAGGCCACCATGGATGTGCCGTCTTCCGCCGCCGGCGTGGTCAAGGAAGTGCTGGTCAAGGTCGGCGACAAGGTCGGCGAAGGCAGCGTGCTGCTGAAGGTCGAGGCCGCTGGTGCAGCGGTCGCCGCCATTCCCGTCGCCCCAGCCGCCGCGGCAGCTCAGGTCGCCGCGCCTTCGCCCGCGCCGCTGGTCGACGGCGCCCCCGCCGTCAGCGCTCCCGCCTCGATGCCCGCAGCGGCACCGTCCGCGGTCAAGGTCGGCGGAAAGGTGCATGCCAGCCCCTCGGTGCGCGCCTTTGCCCGCGAGCTCGGCGTCGATCTCGGCCGGGTCAAGGCCACCGGGCCGAAGGGCCGCATCCTCAAGGAAGACGTCGCCGCCTTCATCAAGGGCGCGATGACGACCGGCGTGGTGCCGGGCAAGACCCCGGCCGTCGCGGCTGGTGCCTCTCTGGGCGGTGCTCAGTTGGGTGGACTCGACCTGCTGCCGTGGCCGAAGGTCGACTTCGCCAAGTTCGGCGAGGTCGAGGTCAAGCCGCTGTCGCGCATCAAGAAGATCTCCGGCCAGAACCTCGCCCGCAACTGGGTGATGATCCCGGCGGTGACCTATCACGAGGATGCCGACATCACCGACCTGGAAGCCTTCCGGGTGCAGATGAACAAGGAGTACGAGAAGTCGGGCAAGAAGCTCACCATGCTCGCCTTCATCATCAAGGCCTCGGTGCGCGCGCTGCAGGAGTTCCCCGAGTTCAACACCAGCCTCGATGGCGACAACCTGGTCTACAAGAAGTACTTCAACATCGCCTTCGCGGCAGACACCCCCAACGGCCTGGTCGTGCCGGTGGTGAAGGACGCCGACAAGAAGAGCGTGTTCGAGATCGCCGCCGAAACCGGCGCGCTGGCCAAGGCTGCGCGTGACGGCAAGCTCAAGCCCGCCGACATGTCGGGCGCCTGCTTCACGATCAGCTCGCTGGGCGGCATCGGTGGCACCTACTTCGCGCCGATCGTCAATGCGCCCGAAGTCGCCATCCTGGGCGTCAACAAGTCGGTGATGAAGCCGGTTTGGGACGGCAAGGCTTTCGTGCCGCGCCTGACCTTGCCGATGTCACTGACCGCAGACCACCGTGTCATCGACGGCGCGCTGGCCACCCGCTTCAACGTGTACCTCGCGCAACTGCTGGCGGATTTCCGCCGCGTGATGCTGTAAGGAGATCGCCATGAGCCTAGTTGAAGTGAAGGTTCCGGACATCGGCGATTTCGATTCCGTACCGGTGATCGAACTGTTCGTCAAAGTCGGTGACAGCATCAAGGTCGATGACGCCATCTGCACACTCGAATCCGACAAGGCAACGATGGACGTACCGTCCTCGGCTGCCGGCGTGGTCAAGGAAGTGCTGGTCAATGTTGGCGACAAGGTTGCCGAGGGCGCGGTGCTGCTGAAGGTCGAGGCCGCCTCCGCCGTAGGCGCGGCGCCAGCCGCGAGCCTTTCGGAAGCCCCCGCAAGCGCTGCCGCCGAGCAGAAGCTCGCGGCTGGCGCCGCTCCCACAGGGGGGGCTGCTGCCGTCGCTGCGGCACCGAGCGCTGCCTCGCACGGCGGCGCGGCCGATGCCGAGTACGACATGGTCGTGCTCGGCGCCGGCCCGGGCGGCTACTCGGCGGCCTTCCGCGCTGCCGACCTCGGCCTCAAGACCGCGATCATCGAGCGCTACGCCAGCCTCGGCGGCGTGTGCCTGAACGTCGGCTGCATCCCTTCCAAGGCCCTGCTGCACGTCGCCGCGGTGATCGAGGAGGCCGAGCATGTTCACAGCGCCGGCATCAGCTTCGCCAAGCCGTCGGTCGATGTCGACGCACTGCGCAAGCACAAGGACGGCGTCATCGGCAAGCTCACCGGCGGCCTGGCCGGCATGGCCAAGGCACGCAAGGTGGATGTGATCCGCGGCTACGGCCATTTCCTCGACCCACATCACCTCGAAGTCGAGGAAACCACCGGCACCAGCCAGGACAAGACCGGCGCCAAGAAGGTGGTGAAGTTCAAGCAGTGCATCATCGCTGCCGGTTCGGCCGCGGTGCACCTGCCCTTCATCCCGAAGGACCCGCGCATTGTCGACTCCACCGGCGCGCTGGAACTGCGCCAGGTGCCGGGCAAGATGCTGGTCATCGGCGGCGGCATCATCGGCCTGGAGATGGCCACGGTGTACTCGACGCTCGGTGCGCGCATCGACGTGGTCGAGATGATGGACGGCCTGATGCAGGGTCCGGACCGCGACGCGGTGAAGGTGTGGGAGAAGCAGAACGCCCACCGCTTCGACAAGATCATGCTCAAGACCAAGACCGTCGCCGTCGAGGCGAAGGACGACGGTCTGTGGGTCAAGTTCGAAGGCGAAGGCGCCCCTGCGGAGCCGGTGCGCTACGACATGGTCCTGCAGTCGGCGGGCCGTGCGCCCAACGGCAAGAAGATCGGCGCCGACAAGGCGGGCGTGATCGTCGGCGAGCGCGGCTTCATCCCGGTGGATGCGCAGATGCGCACCAACGTGCCGCACATCTTCGCCATCGGCGACATCGTCGGCCAGCCCATGCTCGCCCACAAGGCGGTGCATGAGGCGCACGTCGCGGCCGAAGTGGCCGCTGGCCACAAGGCGGCCTTCGACGCCACCGTGATCCCGGGCGTGGCCTACACCCATCCGGAAGTGGCCTGGGTCGGCTACACCGAGGCGCAGGCCAAGGCCGAAGGCAAGAAGGTCGACACCGCCAAGTTCCCGTGGGCAGCCTCCGGGCGCGCGATCGCCAACGGCGCCGACTACGGCTTCACCAAGCTGATCTTCGACGCCGAGACCCACCGCATCATCGGCGGCACCATCGTCGGGCCGTCGGCCGGCGACATGATCGGCGAGGTCTGCCTGGCCATCGAGATGGGTGCGGATGCGGTCGACATCGGCAAGACCATCCACCCGCACCCGACCCTGGGCGAGACGGTGGGCATGGCGGCCGAAGTGGCCCATGGCAGTTGTACCGACCTGCCGCCGATGCGCAAGAAGTAATCCAGGAGTGCGTCTGAAAAGCCCCCCGCTCCCCTTGTTCGAGGGGAGCCGGGGGCTTTGACTTTGCCGCGATCGACCGGACTCAGTCCAGCGCCACCTGCGCCTTGAGCCAGAAGGTACGGCCAGGCTCGTTGATCGGCGCGCCGCTCGGAGCGATGTAGCCCGGAATTGCCGCACCGCTCTTGGACAGATGTTCGCGATAGGTGCGATCGAACACGTTGTCGATACCCGCGGTCATCAGCACATGCTTGCTGTGACGCCAGCCCGCATTGAGCGACAGGGTCGCGAAGCCCGGCGTAGTGCCGGTATCCGCACCATTGGCAACGATGCCACCGTAGCCGATGTGGACGCGATCCTGCTTGGCCACCAGGCGCACCATCGCCCCGTACGAGAAGCGACCGTCATCGTAGTCCACGCTCACGCGGCCCTCCAGGGGCGGTTGCTGCGCAAGCGCCTTGTTGTCGGTATCGTTCGTACCCCGCACCCACGCAAGCGTACCGACTGCCTTCCAGTTGGAGGCGAAGCGCCAGGTGAGGTCACCCTCCAGCCCATACACCGTGGCATCGACGTTGCGCACGCCCACGGGCGCCGGCATCCATTTGATCAGGATGTGGTCATCGATCTTGCCGTAGAAGCCGGAAACCGACCCTGCCAGATCGCCCGCAGCCCACAGCGCACCGATATCGAGCTGGGTGGTCTTTTCGGGCTGCAGGGTATCGAATGTCCGGGTACCCCCGGCGCCAGATGCACGCATGTACTCCCAGAAGTCGGGGAAGCGGCTCGCATGCCCGAGGCCGGCATACCATGTGCCACGCCCTTCATCGAATGCTGCCTCGTAGCGGACGAAGCCCGAGCCGAGGGTATCTGCCTGGTCTCGCGAAACGCTGTGCTTGCGCACTTCGTGGCGGTCGGCACGCACGCCGCCAATGAGCCGGCTATCGTCATCAAAGCTGTAGCGCAGTTCTCCGAACACGCCGTGGCGCTCGAAGCTGTAGTCCTTCGTGCGCGCTACCGCATTGCGATCAGGGAAGGCCGGCGCAGCGACCGACACCATGCGACCGGTATGGGTGTCATCCTTGAGATCGGCGCCCAGCACCAGTTCGACATTGTCGGACGGTGTCAATGTGAGCGCTGCCCGCGCGCCCCAGGTCTCGCGGTCGGGGTTGCTGACATTGCGCGTCGCCATGGGCCGGCGCAGGCTGTAGTTGTCCATGACGTGGTCGATGTAGCTGTAGAACAGCTGCGCTTCGACACGGCTCACCAGCGGCGAGAGCTTGCGCTTGTCCAGCTTGAGGTTCACATGCTCGCGTGCGAACTTCGAGCCGTCCATGCCACGGTCTGCGTAGGCGGCCTCACCATCGCTGCGCCCGAAGGCCAGTTCGAGAAGCGTATCGTCGTCGGGCGTCCATCCAAGCGCGGCATCGGTACTCCAGCGCGTGTAGGACGAATGCACCTCTCGGCCACTGCCGTCCTTGTAGTTGTTGCTGTCCGAGCGCGTCGCACCGATGCGCGCGAAGAAGTCGGGGTTGCCTGCCTTGGCATCGAAGACTTGGTCGTTGCGCCCCCAGCTGCCCACCGTGAGACTGCCGTTGGCGCGCCAGCCGGCCTCAGCCAGGCGCGGATTGTCGCGCTCGAAAAGCACGATGCCGGCCGAGTTGCCTGATCCGTAGAGCACGGTCTGCGGCCCTTTCAGGACCGTCACGCGATCGAAGGACTCCGGGTACACATAGGCTGTCGGCGGATCCATACGGCCGCCACACCCACCATGCACCTCATATCCATCCTGCACGATTCCAAGACGCGACCCCGACATGCCGCGCAGGACAGGGTCGCCATCCGCCCCGCCCTTGCGGATGACGGAGAAGCCCGGGATGGCCTTGAGGTAGTCGGCGCCGTCGTGCGCAGGCAGCGGCTGGCGCGGCGCCTTCGGATCAGTAGTGACGGTAAGCGGGGCCTCGGTCACGGGTGCAGTGACGACAACGCTGCCAAGCATGGCATCCTGGGCGCTTGCGAGCGCCGGGAGTGCAAGGGAGATGGCGACTGCAAGCGGCAGGCGGCGGAGATTTTTGTTCATTTCAGTGCTCTCGATATCTGGGGCAGCCGTGCCGGACGCGCCTGGCGCAGGCATGAGTCTGCCCCTCCGGGCGCCCTTGGGCGCCTGGATGATGGCTTCATGTACAGAGGTGAGGTGCTAGGGGCGCGACAGAACGCCGGGCGGGAAAATCAGCCCATTGTCACGGAGGCGCCGAGCCGGGCTCAGTGCTTGCCGTGCTGCATCTTCATCGGCGCATTGAGCGCACGCGCAGGGGCGTTCAGCTCGATGGACTGGCGGCTGCCGTCCTTGTTCTCGACGACGATGGTCAGCGGCACCTGCTCGCCTTCCTTCACCTGCGCCTTCAGGTCCATCAGCATGACGTGGTAGCCGCCGGGCTTGAGTTCCACGACCTGACCGGCCGGCAGCTCGAGCGCGTCGATCCGGTTCATCTTCATGACATCCTTGTCCATCAGCATTTCATGGATTTCGACGACACCGGCCACTGGCGAATCTGCAGCAACGAGGCGCGCGCCGGTGTCGGACTTGAGCTGCATGAAGGCGCCGGTAGCCTTTTGCTGCGGCACGGTGGCACGCACCCAGGGCTCGGCAACGGTAACCTCGGCGAGGGCGTGGAGGGAGCTCAGGGCGAGCAGGGTGGCAAGGGCAATCTTCTTCATGACTGAATTCTCCAGAATGGGGCGCATACGGCATACGGTTGAGGCGGAACGATCGGCTCGCGCCGGATCAACCGGGATCTACCCTCCCAGACGCGTGACACGGCGGTGCCCACGCATACTCGGGAGGCGAGTGCTCAGGCCGGTAGCGGAGGCGCACGCGGACGCGACGGCGACCATGCAAACAGCGGACGCGGTGCGTGGAAGAAAAGCCATGGATGAGACCTGCCCGTCGCGTCCGGCCCTGGCTTGGCGATGGCGAGGGCCGGCAACAAGGCCACGCCGGCATGGGCGCCACAGTAAGGACACTGCTTGAAGGCCTGCAGGGGATCGCCATCGTCCCCACCAGCCGGGCCCTGTACTGAATACATGCCGAACTGATCTGCGCCGACCGCGACCCAACCCGATCCTTCAGCCGAGCAGACCTCGATCAGGTACCGTCCATCTGCATCCGGCCCCATCGCCCGGCTGATGGTGGGCGCGAGCGCCGCCATCATCATCGCGAAGATCGCGAGCCAGGCGAAGAGGGGTTGATTTAGGCGCCGCATGACGAGTCGATGGATTCGGTCTGTGCTCTGGAACGGAACGGAGTATACCGGCAGGCGCTGCCCCACAATTGATTCCAGTCAGTTCCCGCACACGGCAGGCTGCAAGCTGCGGCAATACGCCGCAGGCCGCAGCTCATCGCGCCTCGTCTTCAGACCGAGATACCGGCTCGGGCACGCACCCAGGCGATGAACTCGTCAAGCGGCAAGGCCCTGGAGTACAGGAAGCCCTGGATGAAGTCGCACCTCATCTCGGCCAGCACGCGCGCCGTGTCCGCACGCTCTACACCCTCGGCCGTCACCTTCAGGCCAAGGCGATGGGAGAGATCGATGATGGAGTCCGCAATCTCGCGGTCACGCGCGGAGCTCACTAGATCGGTGACGAAGCTGCGGTCGATCTTGACCTCCTGCACTGCCAGTTGCTTGAGGCGGCTCATGCCGGAGAAGCCCGTCCCGAAGTCGTCGATGGAGAGACTCACCCCGAGCTCGCGCAGGCGCTTGAGCACATCGGTCACACCAACGCCCTCCGCCTCCTCGAGCATGCTGGTTTCGGTGATCTCCAGGCAGAGCGCGGCTGCAGCCACATTCCATGTCTTGAGCGCCTGCTCGATCAGGTCGGGGACCTCCGCGTCGTAGAGATCGGTGGCCGAGAGGTTGATCGACAACTCGATATCGAGCCCGGCCATGCGCAGCCCGTGCAAAGTGCGCGCTGCGTGCTGGAACAACCAGCGGTTGAAGGTGTGGCGCAGCCCGAGTCGATCGATCAGCCCAAGGACTACGGGCGGAGGCACGGCTTCGCCGCCGCTGTCGGACCAGCGCAGCAAGCCCTCGGCACTGCGGCATTCGCCACTGGCGACGTGGATCTTGGGCTGCAGATGGAGCTCGGGCGCACTGCCACCGAAGAAGGCCTCGCGCAAGTCGCGTTCGAGCCGTGCCGCATGCGGCGAAACCCGATCCATCGACGGATCGTAAACCTGGCTGCCCGACCCATTGCGCTGCGCCATCAGGCAGGCGATTCGTGCCGACTGCAGGAGGTGAAAGGCATCCTGGCCGTGGATCGGCGACATCGCCGCACCGCTGACGACCTTGACCTGCAGGTCCAGCCCCTCCACCTGCACCGGCTCGCGGCCAAAGGCTTGATCGAGCTTGAGCATGGCCAAGGTCAGCACGGCGGGACTCGACAGCGCGGGCAGCAAGATCAACCACTCGTTGCCGTCAAGGGCAAACAGCAGATCCTGCGCCCGCAGGCTGTTCAGCAGGCGGCGCTCGAGTGCGCGCTCGAACTTGCGCACATGCTCCAACGGCAGGCGCAGGATCAGCGGATCGGGGATCACGGCAAAGGCTATGACCCCGACACCACAATCCGTGGACTTCTGCTCGACCAGCCGCGCGGAAAGTTCGGACAAGGCCGCCAGTAGACCGGGCGGGATACGGACGTTCATGCTCAGACCAGAAAGAAGTCGGCAGGGTCGATACCGTGCGCGTTGGGCGGCAACGCCTGCACGATCCGATACGGCTCGCCGGAGTGCGCCAACGGCTGCATGATGAGATCCAGCGTGCGCGGAAAACGATCGATCGTCTTGTCTGGTGCGAGCAGCACCAACACCCGGGGCTGCAGCCGGCGTACCTGGTTCTGCTGGACCACCACGCCCACCTCTCCGGTGTTGAGTTCGACCAGTGTGCCGATCGGGTACAGGCCAATGCACTGGAGCAACTGGTCGACCAAGGCGTCGCGGAACTGAGTGCCACGCAGCTGATTGAGCGTCTCCATCGCCCTCTGGCTGGATACCGCATCGCGATAGACCCGGTCTCGGGTCATCGCACAGTAGGTGTCGACGATGCCGGCGATCTCGGCGGACAAGGGGATTCGCATGCCCGCCAGGCCGCGCGGATAGCCCGTGCCGTCGAAGCGCTCATGGTGAGCGGCGATGATTCCCAGCACCTCGGAATCGAAATCCTCGTTCGCCCGCAGCAGGTCGACCGTGTTGCTGACATGCGCCTTGACGAGTTCGAACTCCCGGTCGTCGAGCGGGCCCGCCTTGCTCAGGATCGCATAATCGATCTGGACCTTGCCGATGTCCTGGAGCAAACCCGCCAGCCCCACCTGCCGTACCTGGCGGCTGCTCAGGCCAACGAAGCGCGCGAACACCATTGCATGGACAGAGACATTGAGTGCGTGGTCGTAGGCGTAGTGGTCGGTGCGCTTGAGGCGGGTGAGCCACAGCAGCGCATCGGGGTTGCGCTCCACACCGGAGGCCATCTCGCCGACGAGGCCGTCGAGGCGTTCGACATCGACAGCGCCCGCGCTGTCGATGTCCATTCGAGCTTCACGCAGGGCGCGATAGACGTCATCGACGATCGGGGCCGAATAGAGCAGCTCCGACTCGAGGCGGCTGCGCCCATCCTCGCTGCGAATACGCGGGACATGGGCTACGCGCGTCGTATGGATCCGGCCCTTGAAGCTGCGGGCAACATTGAGGAACTGGCTTGCCTGGAGGCGGGACTCGACATCGCTGGGATGGCTGCGCGGCAAACCGTCCAGCCCCAGCAGACGCGCGCTCACATCGATCACCTTGCTGCTGTGATGCTCGCCTACCGACAGGGTGTGATCGACCACCACCTCGCGGCAGTACTCCTGCAGCGCACGCATCTGGTCGACGTTCTCTAGCAGAAAGCCCTGCAAGCGGAACGGCGTTTCGATCCACGGACGATCGATCTCGGCAATGAACATGCCGATCTTCACATCACGAGTCGACAGCGTGCGCTTCAAACGATGGCTCCCATAACGTGGACTTACCGCTGCACCTCTTCAGGCAGCGGTGAAAGCCAGTTTGACGGACATCCCGTCACCCCTGCATGAACAGGGCAGCCGACGCGGCAGGCCTGCGGCAATCGACTGCAGTATCAGCCCAGCCAGCGCCGCGCATTGCCGAACATGCGCAGCCAGGGAGAAGCATCGGGACTATCCTTCACCAGCCACTGTGGCGCCCACGACATCTGCAGCGTGCGGGCGGTGCGCTCAGGGTGCGGCATCATTACCGTGAAACGCCCGTCTGCAGTCGTGAAGCCGGTGACGCCCGCCGGCGAACCGTTGGGGTTGGCCGGGTAGGCTTGCGCAGGGTTGCCGTGGTTGTCGACGAAACGTAATGCCAGCAGCGCCTTGTCCTGGTCGGCCTCGCTGCGGAACACCGCCCTGCCCTCGCCGTGGCTGACAACGATCGGCATGCGGCTGCCTGCCATGCCCTGCAGCAGGATGGACGGGCTGTCGGTAACCTCGACCATCACGAAGCGAGCCTCGAACTGTTCGCTGCGGTTGCGATGGAAGGTCGGCCAGGCCTCGGCGCCCGGGATGATCGGTGCGAGGTGAGCCATCATCTGGCAGCCGTTGCACACGCCGAGCGCGAAGGTGTCGCTGCGGCGGAAAAAGGCCTCGAACTCGTCGCGCAAGCGGGCGTTGAACAGGATGGACTTGGCCCAGCCCTGGCCGGCGCCGAGCACGTCACCGTAGGAGAAGCCGCCGCAGGCGGCCAGGCCATGGAAGTCGGCGAGGTCGATGCGGCCCGCCTGGAGGTCGGACATATGCACATCCACCGGCGTGAAGCCGGCACGCTCGAAGGCGGCTGCCATCTCGAACTGGGAGTTCACCCCCTGCTCGCGCAGCACCACCACCTTGGGACGCACACCGCTGGCGATGAAGGGTGCGGCCACGTCCTCACGGACGTCGAAGGACAGCGCCACCGACAGGCCGGGGTCGGTCGCATCGGCCAGGGCGTCGAATTCCTGCTGCACGCACTCCGGATCGTCACGCAGCTTGGCGATGCGGTAGCTGGTCTCCGACCAGGCCTGCAGCAATTCGACGCGACTGCCCTCGAACACCAGCTTGGCGTTGCGACGCAGGCGGATCTGGTCCTGGGTGTTGGGCTCGCCGATGAAGTGGTAGGCGAGGCCCGCAGCGCGCAACTGCTCGGTGACACGGGCGCGCTCCTCGCGGCGGATCTGCACGACGGCGCCAAGCTCCTCGGCGAACAGGCCCGCGAACAGGCGGTCGGCGAAACGGCCCTTGAGGCTGTCGGGCTTCTTCTCGAGGCCATCGACATCCATCATGTAGGGGTCGTAGCACACGGTGTCGAGAATCAGCGACAGGCCGCACCTGGCGGCGAAGGCCATCTCGCACACGGTCGCGAAGAGGCCGCCGTCGGAGCGGTCGTGGTAGGCCAGCAAGAGACCATCGCGGCGCAATTGCTGGATGGTTTCGAAGAAGGCCTTGAGCTGGACGGGGTCGACATCGGGCGCATGCTCGCCAACCGAATCGTAGGCCTGGGCGAACACCGAGCCGCCGAGGCGGTTCTTGCCGTTGCCGAGGTCGATCAGCAGTAGCTCTGTCTCGACGCCTTCCGGCAGCTGCAGCTGCGGCGTGAGCGTGTTGCGGATGTCCTGCACCGGTGCGAAAGCAGTGGCGATCAGCGACAGCGGGGCGACGACCTGCTTGTCCTCCTCGCCCTCGCGCCAGGCAGTGCGCATCGACAGCGAGTCCTTGCCCACTGGGATCGACACCCCGGCGCTGATGCAGAACTCGGACACCGCCTGGACGGTGTCGAAGAGCCTGGCGTCCTCACCGCGATGGCCGGCAGCGGCCATCCAGTTGGCCGAGAGCTTGACGTCGCCGAGCTTGGCGATGTCGGCGGCGGCGATGTTGGTGATCGCCTCGCCGATCGCCATGCGACCCGAGGCTGCTGCATCGACGCAGGCCAGCGGCGTGCGCTCGCCCATGGCGAAGGCTTCGCCGCGGTAGCCCTGGAAGCTCATCGCGGTGACCGCGACGTCGGCCACCGGCACCTGCCACGGGCCGACGAACTGGTCGCGCGCGGTGAGGCCGCCGACCGAGCGGTCGCCGATGGTGATCAGGAAGCTCTTGCTGGCCACCGCCGGCATGCGCAGCACGCGCATCCCGGCTTCCTTGAGGTCGAAGTCGGTGGTGTCGAAGGGCGGCAGATGCACGGCGCGGCGAGACACGTTGCGCGTCATCTTCGGCGGCTTGCCGAGCAGCACCTTCATGTCCATGTCCACCGGCTTGTTGTCGAAGTGGCGGTCGGACACAGTGAGGTGGCCGTCGGCAGTCGCCGTGCCGAGCACCGCGAAGGGGCAGCGCTCGCGCTCGCAGAAGGCCTGGAACAGCGGCAGGCTCTCGGGCGCGATCGCCAGCACGTAGCGCTCCTGCGATTCGTTCGACCAGATCTCGCGCGGGCTCATGCCCGGTTCCTCGATGTGCACCTCGCGCAACTCGAAGTGCGCGCCCAGGCTGGCGTGGTCGGCCAGTTCGGGCATGGCGTTGGACAGGCCGCCAGCGCCGACGTCGTGGATGGCGATGATCGGGTTCTTGTCGCCCTGCTGCCAGCAGGCGTCGATGACCTCCTGGCAGCGGCGCTGGATCTCGGGGTTGCCGCGCTGCACCGAGGCGAAGTCGAGGTCGGCGGTGTTGGTGCCGGTCGCCATCGACGAGGCCGCGCCACCACCGAGCCCGATCAGCATGCCCGGGCCACCGAGCTGGATCAGCAGCGTGCCCGGCGGGAAGGTCGGCTTCTCGGCCTGCTGGCCCTGGATGCTGCCCAGGCCGCCGGCGATCATGATCGGCTTGTGGTAGCCACGCACCTCGCCCTGCACTTCCTGTTCGAAGGTGCGGAAATAGCCGGCGAGGTTGGGCCGGCCGAATTCGTTGTTGAAGGCGGCGGCGCCGATCGGGCCCTCGATCATGATGTCGAGCGCGGAGGCGATGCGCTCGGGCTTGCCATAGGGTTTCTCCCAGGGCTGGCCGAAATCGGGGATGTTGAGGTTCGACACCGTGAAGCCAGCCAGGCCCGCCTTGGGACGCGAGCCGCGACCGGTTGCGCCCTCGTCGCGGATCTCGCCGCCGGCGCCGGTGGCCGCGCCCGGGAAGGGCGAGATCGCGGTCGGGTGGTTGTGGGTCTCGACCTTGGCGAGGATGTGGGTGTCCTCGTCGTGGTAGCGGAAGGCGCCGTCGGCATCCGGGTACAGGCGGGCGATGCGCGCGCCCTCGATCACCGAGGCGTTGTCCGAGTAGGCCACCACCGTGCCCTCGGGATGGGCCTTGTGGGTGTCCTTGATCATGCCGAACAGGGTTTTCTCCATCGGCCGCGCGTCGATCACCCAGTCGGCGTTGAAGATCTTGTGCCGGCAGTGCTCGGAGTTGGCCTGCGCGAACATCATCAGCTCGACGTCGGTGGGGTTGCGCCCCATGCGGCTGAAGTTCTCGACCAGGTAGTCGATCTCATCCTCGGACAGCGCCAGGCCCAGCTCGCCGTTGGCGCGCTCGAGTGCGCCGCGGCCGCCGGCGAGGATGTCCACCGTGGTGAGCGGCTGCGGCTCGTAGTGGTGGAACAGGGCCTCGGCCTCGTCCACGCTGCCCAGCACCGCCTCGGTCATGCGGTCGTGCAGCAGGGCGGCCAGCCCGGCGCTCGCTTCGACCCCGCGCGCATTGATCGTGTAGGCGATCCCGCGCTCGATGCGCACGATCTTGTCGAAGCCACACTGGTGAGCGATGTCGGTGGCCTTGGACGACCACGGCGAGATCGTGCCCAGCCGCGGCACCACCAGGCGGAGCGTGCCCGCAGGCGGCTCGGCGCTTGCCGGACGGGCATCGAGCAGATCGGTCAGACGCGAGGTCTCGCCTGCGTCGAGCGCGGCCGAAACCTCGATGAAGTACCAATGCTCGGCGGCCAGCCCGGCAAGCTTGGGCAGCACCTCGCCGACGGCGCGGGAAAGACGTTCCAGACGGGACGAAGACAGCGCCGGGGCGCCACGCAGCTTGAGGATCGAAGTCATGTTCTTGGACAAACCGGAGTCGGAAAGAGGGGCGAGACGGACGCCGCGAGGCGGCCTCGTTCTGGCCTTTCTGGGCAACGCGGCATTATAACCGAGGCACCCCGGCCGCCCTGCCCGTTGTAGACTGCCCGCCGTCCTCCTGACGAGAAGCCCCATGTCCGACATCAACTACCTCTGGGCGCCGCCCGCGCCCGTGTCCCTGCCGGTGCGCGGCACCCGCGCACGCTTTCCGGTCAACCGCCTGTTCTTCGTTGGCCGCAACTATCAGGCCCACGCGCGCGAGATGGGCACCTCGGTCGACAAGGCCAGCATGCGGCCGGTGTATTTCACCAAGTTCGCAGCCATGCTCGCCCAGTCCGGCACACTGGCGCCCTACCCGCCCGAGACGGCCGACTACCATCACGAGATGGAACTCGTCGTGGCGCTCGGCGAGGGCGGTTTTCGCGTGAGCGAGGCGGCGGCGGGGCGGATGATCTTCGGCTACGCCTGCGGCCTGGACATGACGCGCCGCGACCTGCAGGCGGTGGCCAAGGCCAAGGGCAACCCGTGGGACGTGGCGAAGAACGTCGAACAGGGCGCGGTGGCGGGCGAGATCGTTCGCGCCGAGGGCCGCATCCTGCGCAGCGGCGAAATCTGCCTCAAGGTGAATGGCGAGGAGCGCCAGAAGGGCGACCTCGCCGACATGATCTGGAGCATCCCGGAGATCATCGCCGACCTGTCGACCTACTACCACCTGCAGCCGGGCGACCTGATCTACACCGGCACGCCCGAGGGCGTCGGCCCGGTGCAACCGGGCGACCACCTGGAAGGCCGCATCGAGGGCGTGGGCACGCTCGACTTCAGGATCGGCGCGCCGGATTGAGCCAGCCTCGCGTCAGACGCGTGAGGCGTGGCATCACCACCCAGGTCATCGTGGCGACGATCAGCGCGGTGAACGCTGCGGTGCGCGGCAGGAAGGGCAGCCCCTGGAAGCCCGGCCACAGCGACACCAGCCACAGGTAGAAGGACACGACCGGGAAGATGCCCATCCAGGTCACCACCGCCATGCGCACCCGCGGCGGGTGCATGCTGGCCGGCACCACCGCAGGCTCGAACCACGCCTCGAGGCCGCTCAACTTGCGGAACTCGGGTTCCCCCTCGGCCACGTCCTTCATGCGCTCGAGCAGTTGCAGGCGATCCTCGCTCATGTCCCAGGCCTGCAGTTCGGCCTCGGAAGCGAAACGCACGACAAGCTGATATTCCTCACCGGCCGTCTCGGGCGGGATCAGATCACCGCCCAGAAAGCCCTTGTGTTCGCGCATCCTGGCGAGCATCTCGCGCAACATGGCCTCGTACTCGGTCTCGTGCCCGGGACGGGCGCGGCGGCGGGCGATGCGGGTGATGCGGGCGGGTGCTTCTCCAGCAGGTGCTGCGGGTATCTTCATGGTCACGAACTCCTCTGGCGATACGCCGATGAAGCGACAATTGGCTTCGTCGAGAATGACCGATACTTTACCCCTAAAATCTCGAGATTTTAATCAAATTAATCCATACCCTCTTCCAGCAGGCGCATGCAGTTTCTCGCCTGGCTGCCCAGTACCGCCCGGACACGAGAAACCCGACTGGCAATCTCCAGTCCAGAGAGGCCGGAACGACGGCGCCAGACGCGGTGGCGAACGGGGCTCCCGAACGCATTACCGTTTGGAATCGGAACTGAATGCCTTGTGGAAGGCCATGCGAAGCGAGTTCGATTGCCCCTGAACCCAATGCGCTGCAACAAAAACGACGCTCACGCCGCATCGTCAGGAGCTCACTGACCTGGCTTCAAGCGCTCCATTGCCAGCGTCAGCTCGGGGAGCGAGCGAAAGCGCAGCTTGTTCATTACGTTGTGGCGATGGACCTTGACCGTACTCTCCGAAACGCCGAGAGCGCAGGCGATGAGCTTGTTCGGCCGGCCCTGCGTAACCATGCCCAGGACTTCCCGCTCGCGCGGCGTCAGCTGATCGTAGCGGGCCTGCAGCTCGGCGAGCTCGAGCTTCTTGTGAAATTCGCTGCTGACGCGCGAGAGCGCAGTCGTGATCGCGTTGAGCAGCGTGAAATCCTCGAAGGGCTTCTTGAGGAAATCGATGGCGCCGGCCTTCATCGCCCGTACGGCATCCGGCACGTCCCCGTGACCGGTAATGAAGATGATGGGCGGCTGCCAGCCGCGGCGCGTAAGCTCGTCCTGCAGCGATAGGCCGTCGAGGCCCGGCATGCGCACGTCGAGCACAACGCAGGCAAAGTCCTTGAGCTTCTCGAGCGCCAGGAAATCCAGCGGCGACGAAAAGACCTCAACCTGCATGCCTTCGGCCCGGATCAGGCTACTCAGGGACTCACGGATTGAGACATCGTCGTCGACGACGTAGATGGTCGGCGAGAGCGAAGTTGTCTCTGTCATGGCGAACTCACGGGAAGACAGAAGGCGAAGCGCGCGCCCTTTGGGCCGGAGGCGTCGAGCCACAACGATCCGCCATGGTTCTCGATGATCGACTTGCTGATGGCCAGGCCCATGCCCAAGCCGTCGCTCTTGGTCGAGCAAAAGGCCTCGAAGATGGCGCTGGCCATCGCTTCAGGAATGCCCGGACCGCTATCCTCGACGGTAAACAGCAGACCGCAGGCTGGGCTCTCCTGGACAGCGATGACGATGCGCCGCGGCCGTCCATCCTCCAGGCGCATGGCGTCGACGGCATTGACGAGCAGGTTGAGGACGACCTGCTGCAACTGCACTTGATCGCCGAGCAGATCGGGCAGATCGGACGCCAAGCGAAGCTCGACGATGACTCCGGCTTCGTCGAGCGTGCGCCGCAGCATCTGCAAGAGCGCACTGATCATGCCGTTGACATCAACACGCTCGCGCTTGAGCCCTTCCTTCTTGAGAAAGCCGCGGATACGGGTGATCACGTTGCCCGCGTGCACGGCGTCGCGATTCACGCGCTGCAAAGCCGCCGCCACTTCCTGATAGTCGGGCTCCGCGCGCTCCAGCCAGCGCAGCGCGGCGTGGCTGTTGGTAACGATGGCCGCCAGCGGCTGATTGACCTCATGGGCGATGGAGGCGACCAGTTCCCCCATCGTGGTCAGCCGCGAAACGCGTGCAAGGTCGGCCTGGGTCTTGGCCAGGGCATCCTCGGCGCTCTTCTGGGCACTCAGATCCTCGACGATGACGGCGATTCGAGGCCCTTCGCGGTCGACGACCGGGATCACCGAAGCGCACACCTTGGCCCAGAGATAGCTGCCGTCGCGCCGCGCATAGCGCTTCTGCAACTGATAGCTACCGCGCTGTCCTGCGAGCAGGCTGTAGACGTTGTCGCGCGTGCTGGCTCGCTGCGAAGCCTCGCTGATGTCGACCAGCGAGACGTCGAGAATCTCCTTCGGACCGTAGCCCAGCATCTGCTGTAGCGCCGGGTTGGCCTTCATGATCTTGCCGTCGGCGTCGACCAGCGCAATGCCCACCGCCGTGTTCTCGTAGAACCCTTGCCAGCGGCGCTCGGAGATCTGCAGGGCGCGCAGGCCCTCCTGCAGCGTCTTGCGGCTGGCGATCAGCCCGTTCGTCAGCTCGCTGATGTCGGAGGCCTGCGAGTTGAGTTCCTTCTGGAGGATGTCCACCGTGCGCTTGACGGAAACGAGGTTGCGCACGCGCGCACGCAGTTCCTGCGGCGAAAAGGGTTTGGTCAGGTAATCCTGGACGAAGTCTTCGAGAAGCGTTTGGCGCAGCGCGTCGTCGGCACGCGCGGAGAGCACCAGCACCGGGACGTGCGAGATCTGCCGCCGGCGCAGTTCGTGGACGAAACGCTCGCCATCCATCTGCGGCATCATCAGGTCGGTGATGATGAGGTCCGGCGGCTCGGCACAGGCCAGGGCAAGTGCCTGCGCGCCATGCTCGGCCAGCGTCACGCGATAGTCGTCGGCGAGCACGTCCTGCAGGAACTGGCGCAGATCGGGATTGTCCTCGGCGACAAGGATGCGTGGATGTGCGGCGTTCTCGGCAAGCTTCGGCGAATCGGCCGGGCGTAGGGTTTCGAGAGGCTCGATTGCCGGCTGCCAGCCGTTGTCGCGCGCCCGGACGAATGATCCGGCCGGAGCACGCAGCGGCAGTTCGACCTGGAACAGCGCGCCATGATCGGGCGCGTCGAGCAAGGTGATCGTACCGCGATGCAAGGAGATGAACTCCTTTACGATGTTGAGCCCCAGTCCGCTGCCCTTGGCCGAAAGTTCGTCGGCGCCCTGGGCGTAGCGGTCGAATACGGACACCTTCAGGCTATCGGGTACGCCCGGACCGCTATCCTGGATACTGATCAGCACGCGCTCCTCGGGCCGGCGCTCGACGGAACAGCGAATGCGCCCGGCCTGCGGCGTGAACTTGAACGCGTTGGACAGCAGGTTGGTGATCACGCGGATGAATTTGGCCCGGTCGACGTCTGCGTACAGCTCGCTTTCGCCGGCGAAAGTCAGCGTGATGCCGCGCTCCTTGGCCACGGCCTCGAAGCTGTCCGCGACCCCGCGGACGAGACTGACGATATCGGCGCAGATATACACCAGCGGCATCTCTCCGGCATCGATGCGGGCAAGGTCGAGCAGATCGTTGACCTGTTCGAGCAGCACCTGGGCATTACGCTTTATGGTGAGCAGGCGGAAGTGCTCGCGCTCGGCAAGCGTGCTGGAGGATTGGAGCAACTGGTTGACAGGGCCGAGGATCAAGGTCAGCGGCGTACGGAGTTCGTGGCTGACGTTGGCGAAAAACTTGGTCTTGAAGCCGTCGATCTCGCGGAGCTTCTCGAGCGCCGCATGAACCTCGTTGTTGCGGCGGGTCAGTTCGGCCTCGATGGCGATCTTCTCCGAGATGTTGCGCCCCTCCGGCAGCAGGAAGGCAACGCGGCCGCTGTCGTCGAAAATCGGCGTCAGAGAGAAATCGACGACGATTGTCTGCCGTCCACGGGACTCGCCGTAGATCTCGATGTCGCAGCGCACGAAGCGCCCGCAGGCCGCCTCTTCGACCATGCCGCGAACGCGCGCTCGGGTAGCCTCCGACAGCGCCCACCAGCGCGCATCCCAGAAGGGTTTGCCGACAACCTCGTTGAGGGCAACGCCGGCGCCATCCAGGGCTGCCTGGTTGATCTCGATGACGTTGCCCTCGATGTCGAGCAGGCCGAGGAACTGGTACATCGAGTCGAGGATGATGCGCGCGAGTTTCTGGCGCCGGACATCGAGCGCGTCCTCGGCAAGGAGTTCGACGCCCTTCACGGCTGTTCTCCGCGCGCCGGGTCCGCTGGGTGTATTGGCTTCCATGAACGAACTGCAGGAACTGACGAACTCAAAGCATCCGGTACCCGACGAAAAAAAGCGAGGCGAACCTCGCTCCGAAAGCACCCAGGGGAGAGAGGTGCTGAAAGCGCATCAGAAAGTGAGGGTGTAATTGAGCGTCGCATTGTTCTGCGAATGCCTGACCTCGATCGGTGCCGACGTGTTGGGCAGGCTGCCGTTTTCCATCTTCTCGCGCAGCGCGTGCGAGAAGGCGAAGTCTATGCGGCTGTCCGGCGAGACGGCATATGAGAAGCCGAACGACAGGTGCTTGGTCGGCGTTGCCGGGATCACGGCGAACAAGGTGTCGCTGCGCAAAGCCTGGCTGGCGAAGCGGGCACCGGCGCGCAGCGTCCATTCCGGGTTGAGCACATAGGACGTGCCGAGGGCGAGGATGGTCTGGTCGCGGTAATTCTGCGGCAGCAGGATGTTCAGGTTGCCGCCGGCATTGGCCTCGAAAGCGACTTTGACGTCCTTCATGACCTCCTTCCAGAAGACCCGGGAAACGTCCGCCGTCACCATCCATTGCGGCGTTACCCGGTGGCTACCACCAATGATCAGCTTGGCCGGCATCTGGAAGTCGCGAATCTTGATCTTGCCCTCCAGAGGAATCTGCCCAACGACGCCGTCCACGGCCGTCAGCCTTGCATCGCCCTCCATGTCGCTGATCCGACTGCGGAAGTTGTAGCTGGCGCCCAGGCGGGTAAGGGGCGTCAATTGATAGGCGAGGCCGAGGCGACCGGCGATACCCCACGCATCGACGCCGCTCCCCAGCAGCTTGTTCTTGGTCAGGCTGAAATGCGCCCCCTGCAGCGCGGGAAGGCCGGCCAGCACGGGCACCAGCGACCCCTTGGCCCGCCCACTGCCGAGCAGGCTCCCGACCTGGTCGGCACCAAGCAACAGATCGAGGTTGAGCCCCTGCCACAGCGCGTCGACGCTGCCGCCGATGGTCAGCGCCTCGCTCACCTTGTAGCTGGCGGCGAGCGGGATATCGAGCACCAGCAGGCGGCTGGAGTTCTCCAGGCCGGTGTCGGCACCGCCCGTGGCGCGCGACAGGAAGCTGGAGCGCCCGTACTCGGTGCCAAGACCGCCCTGGGCGAAGGCGCCAATGCCAATGGTCAAGTTGCCGAGGCGCTGGGTGTAGGCCAGTTGCGGTGCCAAGTACGGACCGCGGTTCTTGCTGTGAGTGTCGGAATCGACGGACTCCCCGTTTGCCTTGTTCCTGACCGTGATATCCGTCGTAACCAGATCGAGTCCCAACATCACTTCGCGGTCGTTCGCGCCGAAGGACAGATTGGCGGGATTGGTCAGCATGCCGCCGGCGCCGACATCGTGCGCCACTGCGGTGCCACCCATCGCCCGCGACACCGCACCGATACCTTCGAGCTGGAAAACATCGGTCGCAAGGGCGGCCGGACTGGAAACCGCCAGGGCGCTGCAGGCCAGGGCTGTCATCAACTTCTTCTGCATCATGTCTTTTCTCCCTATGGGGGGCTTCCTCGCGGCCGCGGCGCCGCACCGTCTCAGAAGAAGCGATCGAAATGGATCTGGGCGAAGGGAACCTGGTGACCGATCATCAGCAGTTCCTGGACGGCTTGGGTCATCGGCGGCGGCCCGGCGAAATAGAACTCGTAGTCGGCCATGCGCGCCGGCAGCACCTGCTCGAGCCGATCGTGAACGTAGCCCGTCGCGCCAGACCACTGACCATCCTCGCCGGGCAGCGAAACGACTGGAATGAAGCGGATGCGCTCACCGAAACCAGGCAGCGCCCGCAGCATGTCGTCGCCACAGACGTCGCGCGGTGTGCGGGCGCCATAGAAGAAGTACAGCGTGCGCTCGGCGAGCATGCCGGCCTCGCTGGCACCCCGGGCAATCGAGATCATCGGCGCCAGCCCCGAACCGCCGGCGACGCAGACGATGTCGCGCGGACTGTCGGTCCGCAGGTTGGCGACGCCGTAGGGACCGTCGAGTCCGATCTCGTCGCCGACGTGCAGACGGTCGAACAGGGTGTGCGTGCCCTGCCCATGCGGCACGCGCCGGATCTGGAAGTGCCATTCACCGCGCTCGTTCGTCGTGTTGCTCATCGAATAGGCGCGGGAGGCGGTGAGCCCGGGCAGATCCAGCATCGCGTACTGCCCGGGCAGGAACGCCGCCCCCTCGAAGCTGAGAAAACGAAACTCGCGCAGATCATGCGTAATGTCACGCACACCCGCCAGCTTCGCCGCTCGGCGGCGCGGCCGGATCACCGGCACATACTCGCCAGCACTCGGGGCGGCGATGATGATGTCGCCGAGGGCCCGACACTGGCAGGCCAGATGCCGGCCGCGCCGCCTGTCGCGCTCGCTCAGTCCCGGCGCCTCAGGCCAAAGGCCCTCGACCTCGCCGTCGAGCAGCTCGAACTTGCAGCCGCCGCAGCCACCGGAATTGCACTCATAAGCCAGCCCCAGCCCCGCGCGTAGCGCGGCACGCAATATGCTGTCCCCGGCGGCCTGCACGAAACTGCTGCCGTCCTTTTGATTCGTGATTCTTGCCTGATCGCTCATAGCGCCTCGCTTGCAGAAACAGTCGGCCACGGGGCACCACGGTGCCCCTGGACCAACCTTGGGCTATGCCGGCCTAAAGGCCGAGCGAGTGCCGGAACTCGCGCGTCGCCGCTCTGGCCGAAACGGCGGCATCGGCGACGTCGGGCAGCTGCGCGCAGTAGGCGTCGATCGCCTTGTCGGCCAGCGGCTCCCACTTGGCGATCCAGTTCCGCATGATCTCGAGGTTACCCGGCGTTTCGAGGGCCATCCGGACGAAGGCGCTGACCCAGCGCCGATGGCGGGTGGAGTCGATCAGTTCAGCATCGGTGATCAGGCCAAGCAGCGTGTCGCCATTGTGGCGAGCGGACTCCCCGAGCTTGCGCAGCACGCTCTCCTCGATTGCCGGTTTGGCGATCAGGTTGAGGACGATGATGGCCTCGCCCCAGTCCCAGACGGTCAGGGCCTTCTCCATCAGTTCGCGGAAGCCCTGCCAGACCGGGTCGGTCTCCCAGTATTTCCGTTCGTCGGTGCCGAAGCCCTTGTCCGCGAACTGCAGCGACAGCTCCTTGGTCCGGTAGGCGGTGTGGCTCAGCCAGCGCAAGCTGTCAGCCATCTGGAAGTAGTTGCAATTGGTGATGGTGCTGGCCGGCGACACCTGGCCGACGTAGGCCGAAGCCATCTGGATGGTGTGGAACAGGTAGCGCGCGGGCGTGTAGAAGCGCGCCAGCGAGCCGGCCCAGCGCAGATCGAGCGCCTTGTCATGTTCGCGCTGGTTGAACTGATCCAAGAGACTGAAGACGTATGTCTCCTGACCGTCCTGCATAAGGTTGTAGGTGCGATAGACGACCTCGTCAGGATCGCGAAAGGCGTTCCAGTCCTCGTGTTTGAGGGAGGTACCGAAGGTGTTCTTCTTGTACCACTGGTTCATGAACATGTTGGGGTCGAGCTCGTAGGGCGAGTCCGGGTCGCGGTCGTTGTAGTGCAGGTTGGCGCTGACGATCTCGTACTCGCTCGGCTTGCGGCGGCGGGCGGCAAGATGGCTCCAAGTCCTGAGTGGCTTCAGAGGCTGGATCTCAGACATGTCTTTGTCTCCTCGGTATTCTTTGTTTCGGACGTTGCCGGCAGCGGCTGACGGAGGCTTACAGGGTCTTGGTGAAGTAAAAACGGACGGCGTTGGGCTGGCTCTCGATCTGCCCGGCAAAGGAACTCAGGTCCACTTCGAGATCGTTGATCTTGAACGGCCGCCCCAACTCCTCGGCGATGGTCTCCTGGCGCAGGATCATTTCCTGTTCCGCATGGATCCGGATGTAGGCCCGCTTGTCCTCGACGAAGATCTCCTTGCCAGGGTTGTCCAGCCGTGCCGCCTCGATCACCGCCAGGGCCAGCTCTCCGGCACGCATCACCGGGCCGACCATGTTGTTGTGGTACCCCTGTCCTGCATTCGACGTATTCATTGCTTTCTCCTGTTGCAGTTCCAACACTGCCGCTCCGGGGCCGAGTCAGTCGTCCAGCGCATTGACGAGCTTCATCGGACTTCCCGTCCTGACCGCAGCGCGGTGTTCAGGTATGGGCGAACAAGGGGGTCACGCTTTCGGTCTCGACCAGGATGTCGTCTCCGCTCAGCTTGACCGGGTACTCGGCAAGGGCGCAGTCGTCCGGGTTGATGCCCTTGCCCGAACAGGCATCGAACTGCCAGAGATGGGCGCGACAGATGATCTTCTGACCGTCGAACTTGCCCTCCGCAAGGGGAATGTCCTGATGCGGGCAAATCCCCTGAAAGGCCTTGATCCCGCCGCCGTCGGCACAGACCAACAGAATGTCGTGGCCATTGACCGAGAACGACTGCATCTCCCCTTCCCAGAGGTCGTCGACCGTGCACACTTTGGTAAAGCTCATGCTTCTCTCCGATGTCGCTACGAGGGGCGCATTACCCGCGCCTGTTACGCGGCCTGCCAGATGATTTCGACGGTTTCCGTCGGCTTCAGGCCCGCTTCGGCCACTTTCATGGTGCGCGGGAAGAACTCCTCGGCATCCTGGCGGCGGACCCGCATGATGCAGCCGGGACGAGCACGCACCCGACGCCCGACCGAATGCACTGCAGCAGCGGCTGCCACTTCGTCCATGGTGTGCTCGGTATCGACCGGCAACAGTTGCAACACGAAATCACCCTCGAAATTCGAAATCAGCGGAAATAAGGCCATTTTTTCAGTCTCCTCGTGACCGGACACGGCGCCCGCGGCGCCGGTCCGTGCTGGTGGTTTTTCCTCAGCTCGCCTTCTTGGCAGCACGCAGGGCGCGATACACCTCGGCCCAAGCGTAGTTGTGAGCGTCGTCGCCAATCTCTCCCGGTGCCAGGCCCATGTACTGCAGCGCACCGCCCAGATCCATCGGCTGGATCATGCCGGCCAGGAAGCGGTCGACGATGGACAGATGGCCGGCATAGCGCTCGGGCTCTTGCTGAAAGACCCAGCGGTCAACCTCGGAACCGAAGTGGTAAAGACGGCCCTGGTACTCGAGCGGGTAATCCTTGACGTTCCAGCCCTTGCCCGGCGTACCGAGGATGGGCAGCTGGCACATGTTGCAGACGTAGGGCAACGTCTCGGGATAGGCCTTGGCCATGTTGCCGTCGACAACGTTGTCGATGAACACGTCCCAGCACTGGCCCCAGGTCTCGTTCCAGCCGGGGTACTTCTCTTCCAGCCAGGCGCGCTCGTCCGGCGTGATGCCCGCGGCAGGGTTCCACCACAGGGTCGGCCGCCAGTAGTAGGCGCCGAGGTGCATGCCGTGGTGGGTCTGGGCGATGTCCTTGAGGAAAATGTCCCAGTACCAGGGCAGGTCGAGCCCCATGTCGGTCAGCGCCCGCTCGAACTGGGCGACGATCCACTCCTCCATGAATTCCTTGAAGGACTGCTTGCGATGCTCGAGCGGCGTGTAGTAGTCCATGATCGGGCCGGTCAGCACCGAGAACAGCTTCCAGGCCCCCCAGACCGCGATGTCGACGCGCTTCTGCGCTTCGGCCTTGTGGCCGTTCTCGATCAGCACCTTGAGCGCCGGGCCACCGATCTGCGCATGGCGCGATTCATCGGTCTGGATGCTGGATATCAGGTTGGCGAAGGTGTGGTCGCCGGCTTCGGCGGCATCGGCGGCGAGGCCGAGGAACTGCATGTTCGTGAACCCGGTTTCGAAGCTGAAGGTCAGCATGATCGAGACGCTGATCGCGTCGCGGGTCATCATGATGTCGTCGAAGAAGTGGCGCGCCGCGATCATCGCCCACTCGTTGGTGTCGTAGGCCTTGAAGGCCCAGTCCATCTGGCGGTCCTTCGACACGTGCTCGTGCGGGAAGTAGAGCTGCATCTGGCCGTGGCGAATCTCGTCGAGGCAGCCGAGCGTGGCCATGTTGCGCATGCCCGGCGCCTTGGAGAAGCGCATCATGCGTGCCTCGGCACTCGCGGCGGCGTACTCGCCGCGGGCGATCGCACCGTAGTGCGCCTTCATGACCGATTTCCAGCCCGGATCGGCATTTTCGAAGATTCGACTCCGCTCCAGCGCGGCCTTCACGGAGTAGGCGCCAGCGTCCTTGTCGCGCTGCACCTTCACGTACTCGGGATAGGTCTGCTTGTACGGCTCGTCGTACTTTTCCCAGGCATCCTGCGGCAGGCCGAAATCACCCGATAGCTTGGGCGGGAACAATTCGTCTTCGGTCACGTACGACGCTGTCCAGTTCGTAGCCCTGGCGAGGTCGTACCAGTCCATTCTGTTGAGCACAGCCATTGTTGTCTCCTCCATCGTGCAGGCCTTGCGGCCGGAATTTTCCGATTCGGGGCAGTCTAGAGACCGCTCTTCAGCGAACCGCCTGTTTCTCGAGATTTCGCGGTTACGCAACGTTATTCGGAAAGCCCGATGGCGACCATTAGACTTTGGTTTAGGGCCGCCCCCCGGAAGGCGCTGGAACAGCGTGAAGGGGTGGGGTCTTCGACTGGGCTGCAGACCCGGAGAGGCCACGCCACGGGCGGCGGGTACTCAGCGGCGCCGCAGCCAACAACGGGAGCCGAGTCCGCCACAGCCTTACGACCATGCTGCGGCTCGACACGACGCATTGGGCGAGTATCGAGTGAAGAAGCATGCTGGCTGCAGCGTTAGGGGAACTTCCCACCGTGCCGCTCGCGTCGTGAAGCGAGCGAGCAAAATTGCCTGGCGTGGTGATTGTCGAGGACGTATGGCCAACAGGCCTCGCCCACCGCCTTTATCGGGAAGCATGGAGGCGAATCGCCAGTGGCGCGCTGCCATCTGCTGGAGACGTTGGCGCCTGCTGGTTCCCGGGATAGGCAGCATCCCTGACCTTGATCAGGGTCGAGTCGCTGTCGCTGTCGAGAAGTCGAAGGAAAGCGCGAGATCGTCGGCAGCATCTGCCGAAACGGCGACCGCCGACCGCTCGCGCGAGCGTTTCCTCGCGGGGATTCATGACTTGCCTCCGGTTCGACCGAGGCAAGCGGAGCCGCTCAGGCTCAGAACTATTCTGGGCGCACGCTTTCGCTCTCTGCGACCTGTTGATCAGGTCGCAAAGACGTTCAATTGGCTCGTGCCCTCAGCGCCCCAGGTCTTTAGCCGACACGCCGCCGATGCCCCAGTTGGTACTGGGCACTTCGCGGATGACGACACGGACGGTCTGGATCGGCGCGCCCACGGCCTCGACGAGCGCCTGCGTGACCTTCTCGATCACAGCGCGCTTCTGGTCTTCGGTACGGCCTTCCATCATGGTGATTTCTGCCAAAGGCATGTTGCCTCCTACGTGTCTTCGGAAAGATGACGCCTCGCCCGCGCGGGCGCCGCGCCTGATCTCGATTCAGTCCCAATGCGGTCGGCCCCCGCGGCGCCAGCCAACGGGGGCGTAGCGCAGCCTCAGGCCGCCAGCCCCCTGGCCTTGGCCAGGTTCAGCGCCGTATCCTCGATCATGTCCTCCTGGCCGCCGACCATGCCGCGGCGGCCCATCTCGACCAGGATCTCGCGCGCCGGCACGCCGTACTTCTTCTCGGCGCGCTTGGCAAAGAGCAGGAAGGAGCCATACACGCCGGCGTAGCCGAGCGTGAGCGCGTCGCGGTCGATGCGGATCGGGAAGTCCATGATCGGCACCACCAGGTCTTCGGCCACGTCCTGGATCCTGAACACGTCCACGCCGGTCTCGATGCCCATCAGGTCGCACACCGCGATGAAGACTTCGAGCGGCGTGTTGCCGGCGCCGGCACCCAGGCCCGCGGCGGCGGCGTCGATGCGGTTGGCGCCGACTTCGAGCGCGGCCAGGCTGTTGGCCACGCCCATGGCGAGGTTGTGGTGGCCGTGGAAGCCGAGCTCGGTCTCGGGTTTCAGCGCGTCGCGCACCGCGGCCAGGCGCGCCTTGACCGTGTCGGGCAGCAGGTGGCCGGCCGAGTCGGTGACGTAGATGCAGTTGGCGCCGTAGCTCTCCATCAGTTTCGCCTGCTTGACCAGCCCTTCGGGGCTGTTCATGTGCGCCATCATCAGGAAGCCGACGGTGTCCATGCCGAGCTTGCGGGCCATGCCGATGTGCTGCTCGGAGACGTCGGCCTCGGTGCAGTGGGTGGCCACGCGGATGGTGGAGACGCCCAGCTCGTGCGCCATCTGCAGGTGATCGACGGTGCCGATGCCCGGCAGCAGCAGCGCCGAGACCTTGGCCTGCTTCATCAGCGGGATCACCGCGCCGAGGTACTCCTCGTCGCTGTGCGCCGGGAAGCCGTAGTTCACCGAGCTGCCACCGAGGCCGTCGCCGTGGGTGACCTCGATCAGCGGCACGCCCGCTTCATCGAGCCCGGTGGCGATGCTCTTCATCTGCTCGAGCGTCATCAGGTGGCGCTTGGGGTGCATGCCGTCACGCAGGGTCATGTCGTGGACGGTGATCTTCTTGCCGCGAAGTTCCATGTTCATCTCTCCTTGTGCCCGGGGCGCTCAGGCCACCATGGTGGCGCGGTTGGATTCGAGCTTCAGACGCCCGGCCAGGATCTCCTCGGCGAACATCTCGGCGGTGCGCGCACCGGCCGCGGTCATGATGTCGAGGTTGCCGGCGTACTTGGGCAGATAGTCGCCCAGGCCTTCGACCTCCAGGTACACCGAGACGCGGTTGCCGTCGAACACCGGGCCATTCACGAGGCGGTAGCCGGGGACGTACTTCTGCACCTCGCGGATCATGGCGTGGATCGATTCGGTGATCGCGGCCTGGTCGGGTTCGGTCTCGGTCAGGCAATGCACCGTGTCGCGCATGATCAGCGGCGGCTCGGCCGGATTCAGGATGATGATCGCCTTGCCCTTCTTCGCGCCGCCCACCTTCTCGACCGCGCCCGCGGTGGTGCGGGTGAATTCGTCGATGTTCTTGCGCGTGCCGGGGCCGGCCGATTTCGACGACACGGTGGCGACGATCTCGCCGTAGGCCACCGGCTGCACGCGCGACACCGCCGCGACCATCGGGATCGTGGCCTGGCCGCCGCAGGTGACCATGTTGACGTTCATCTCGCCCTTGCCGACGTGTTCCACCAGATTGACCGGCGGCACGCAGAAGGGGCCGATGGCCGCGGGGGTGAGGTCGATCATCAGCACGCCGAGTTCGTTGAGCTTGCGGCTGTTCTCGGCATGGACGTAAGCCGAGGTGGCGTCGAAGGCGATCTGCACGCCGTCGGCCAGCACATGCGGCAGCAGGCCGTCGACGCCCTCGGCGGTGGTCTTGAGGCCGAGCTCGCGCGCACGCGCCAGGCCTTCGGAGCTGGCGTCGATGCCCACCATCCACACCGGCTCGAGCACCGGACTGCGCTTGAGTTTGTACAGCAGGTCGGTACCGATGTTGCCCGGACCGATCAGGGCGCATTTGATCTTGTTCATGACGTCTTCCTGTTTCTTGAATCTCGAGAGAATGCAGACCGTGCGGCGGTCAGGGGAGAGGGAGAGGCACGGCGGACCGCCGCACGACTGCAAACCTTGGACTGGAGGGGAGCCAGCCACTCATTACAGCGGAACATCGTCAGCGCCAATGGCGATCAGCCCTGCCCGCGCACAGACACTGTCCTGCTCCTCCGACGCCCCGGATACGCCGATACCGCCGACGAGCTGCCCATCGACACGGACAGGCAGGCCGCCGCCAAACACCACCAGGCCGGGGCGCGCCGAGAAGCCGAACTTCATGCCCTCGTTGTCACCGACAATCTTCATCCAGTCTGCAGTGGGGAAACCGAAGCCTGCAGCGGTGTGCGCCTTGTCGATGGCGATCCCGATCGACTGCGGAAAGGCGCCCGGCATGCGCAGGAATGCGACCAGGTTTCCTGCCGAGTCGGCGACGCCGACGTTGATGCGGACGCCAAGCTCGACAGCGCACTCGACCGCCGCGCGTACGGCTACATGAGCTGACTCCCAGCTGATCGTGGCTTGCTGAACTGCAATCTTCATCCTCGGTGCTCCTGGCAATGGCGGGTCACTGTGACGGCTTGACGAAGGTAATCGAGCATTTTATCGACGTCAAGCATTTTTCTCGAGATTTGATTAAGCCTGCGAACAAGACGTCAGTGGGCTAGAATCCAGCTACATCGCACCATTACCTTCAGCCATCATGAGCGAAGACGCCCTGTTGTCGAATTCCGCTGCCGAACCCAAAACCCTGGTCGAGGGCGCCTACCAGCGTCTGCGGCGCGACATCATCGAAGGCGTCCATGCACCCGGCGAAAAACTCCGCGTCGAGCACCTCAAGGACCAGTACGACGTCGGCGCAGGAACCCTGCGTGAGGCCTTGCTGCTGCTGGTGACCGACGCGCTCGTGGTGACACAGGGCCAGCGCGGATTCCGCGTCGCGCCCATCTCCATCGCCGACTTCGAAGACATCACCCGCACCCGCGTGCTGCTCGAGACCGAGGCCCTGCGCCAGTCGATCACGCTCGGTGGCGACGACTGGGAAGCCAGCGTCGTCGCCGCATTCCACCGCCTGTCGCGCGCAGAAGAGAAGTTGGCCGACCACGACCCGGGCACCACCGAAGAGTGGGAGAAGCGCAACCGCGCCTTCCACGAGGCGTTGATCTCGGCCTCGCCCTCGCGCTGGATCCGCCATTTCCAGAACATCCTCTATCAACAGTCCGAGCGCTATCGCAGGATCAGCCTGTTCCGCCAACCCATCGAGCGCGACATCCACGCCGAGCATCAGGCCCTCTTCGATGCAACGCTTGCGCGCGATACGACGCGCGCAACCTCCATCCTGACCGAGCACATCCTGCGCACGCTCGATGCAGTCAAGCGCATGCCGACGGATTTCTTCACCGGCAAGAAGAAGCTCTGAGCCCGCCGTGCTGACCGCCCCCGCGACGCATGCCGCGCCGCGGGGCCAGAGTCTGTGGGAAGCAGGCGAAGCGCTCAGGACACGACCGTCAGGAAGCGTTCATTGAGCTTGCGGTCGTGGTAGAAGATCCCCGTGCCGACCTCGTCCCACGTCCACCGGACGGGCTTCCAGTCGGGATAGCACTGGTAGCCGCCGCAGAAGGTCTCGAAGCGGTTGCCGGACGGATCGAAGGCATAGATCGTGGTCCCGCGGGTGATGCCGTGACGCGTCGGACCAATGTCGATCGATACCTTGTTCATCGACATGATGTCGGCCGCACGCAGCACCTTTTCCCAGCTTTCGAGCAGGAACGAGACGTGGTGCAACTTGCCCGGCTCGGGGTGACGCACGAAGGCGATGTCGTGTGCCTTGGTCGAACACGACAGCCAGATCGCCAGGTCGGTCTTGCCGTCTTCCATGATCACGTGCTCGACGAGATAGAAGCCGAGCACCTTGCAGAAGATGTCCTGCACCTTCTCGATGTCCGGACCGTAGAGCAGGCAGTGATCGAGCCGGATTGGCGCGATGCCACGCTCGGCCTCATCGGTCCAGGGCGGCGGATTGGTGTAGGTGTCATCGGTGCCGTAGTCGCTCTTCTCCCAGTAGAGCTCGATCTGGTGCCCGGACGGCACCTCGAAACGCACGCGCTCGCCGGTCTCGAGCAAGTCGCCAGCGGGGATACGCTCGGTCTTCAGACCATAGGCTTGAAGGTCCCGATCGAGCTTGTCCAGGGTGGCCTGGTCGGCGACCTTGAAACCGAAGAAGTCGATGCCGGCCGTGTCGGCCTCGCGCAGGATCACGCTGTTGTGGTCACGCTCGTCCCAGGCCTTGAAATACACCCGGCCCTGGCTGTCACGGCCCGTCTCGATCAGGCCGAGCACTTTGCCGTAGTGGTTGATGCCTTCTTCAAGGTCCAGAACGCGGATCTGAGCGTGGCCCGGACGCAGAACGCCAGTCATTGCCATAGGTATGTCCCTCCTTCGTGATTGTTCGCCCCGGCCGACGGCCGGCGGCGCCTTGCATTGCCTCGATGTTGCGCGCAGCGGTTGAGGCCCTTTCCCCTGCGCAATCGGATGCCGGCCACGCCGGCGCCTTGCACTAGATGCGCTTGAACAGCGGGCTGCGAACCTGCTGGACGTCGGCCGCGGAGAAGAACTTCTCCATGAAGATGTCACGCTCGAACAGCCGTCCCTGCATGAGTGCGGTGATGCAGGCGTCGATCATCAGCGGCGGGCCGCACAGGTAGGCCTTGTGGCCGCGGAAGTCATTGTTGAAGTGCGTCGCCGCGGCCTCATGGACATAGCCGCGCAAACCCTTCCACGCCGAGTCGGCCGGCTCGTCGGACAAGGCCGGGACGTAGGTGAAGTTCGGGTACTTTGCGGCGAGCGCGAGGAACTCGTCGTGGTAATAGAGCTCGCTGCGGTTGCGCTGCCCATACACCAGCGTCATCGGCCGAGTATCGCCCGCTTCGAGCAGATCGAGGATCATCGAGCGTGGGCTGGACAGCCCCGAGCCGCCGGCCATGAACAGCAGCGCCTCGGGCGCCGACTTGCGCACGAAGAAGCGACCGTAGGGACCGGACAGGCGCACACGCTCGCCGACCTTGAGCTGCTCGTGGATCCAGGTGGTGCCGCGGCCACCGGGGACGACGCGGATGTTGAGCTCGACCTCGCGTCCGCTCGAAGGCGGGTTCGCCAGCGAGAAGGCACGGCTGTACTCGCCGCCTTCGAGGAAGAAGTTGATGTACTGGCCAGCCTGGAAATGCATCGGCTCGTCAGTCTCGATGAAGACCGCCTTGATCGTCGGTGTGAGCGTTTCGATGCGGGTCACGGTACCGGGGAAGTCGCGCACCGGGATCGACTCCGCGTCTGCCTCCTCCTCGATCTCGGCCTCGATCGTCACGTCGGACTCGAGACGCGCACAACAGGCCAGGGTCTTGCCCTCGTCACGCTCGAAATCCATCAGCGCGAAGCTCGACGCCTCGCCGTGGTCGACCTCGCCGTCGATCACCTGCACCTTGCAGGTTGCGCACAGGCCGTGGCAACAGGCATGAGGCAGCCAGATGCCGGCGCGCAGTGCAGCGTCGAGGATGGTCTGGCCCTCCTCCACTTCGATCGTCTGGCCGATTGGTTCAATGGTCAGTTCGTAGCTCATGATCCGTTCCCGTTCCTTTCCGTTCTCCACCGGATGCCGATGGCGGCCCGCCAGAACGGGCTGCCATTTCTGCTCGGCGTCAGCTGCACGACCCCTTGATGCCAGCAAGTCCAGGCGTGCGGAAGCGGATCACGTCCTTGTGCTTGAGCCCGTTGTCGGCGAGCGACTTGTCGAAGTCGAGCACGACCGGTTTGCCCGACTTCAGCCACTCCACCGTGCTCCAGTCGATCCGGGCGAAGTCCGGGTGGTAGCCGAAGGCGGCCTGCATCGGGCCGGCGACGACGTCGCCGAAGCGCATCGTCGGCGGGAACGGGAAGCAGAACGGGGCACAGAACAGCAGGTGGTCCTCCCAGCCGATGTAGAGCAACTGGGCACCGTGGAACTTGTCCTGGGTGTCGGCGGGGGCGAATTCGTATTTCGAAACAGCGGCAACAGCCATGTCTTGTCTCCTAGCTAAGTCCTTGTTGCGCCGAGCACCTTCGTACCCGGCGCGGTGGACGATCAAGCGTTCTTCGTCGCCTGGCCACGCCATTCGGCGAAGTTCTTCTTGTCCTCGGAAATGTCGAAGTCGAGGTTGTCACGACCGAATTCGAGGTTGTAGTACTTCAGCACGGCTGCCAGCGGATCGAAGCCCTCGACGGTGGGATCGGTACCCTCGGGGAAGCAGTTGCCCTGATAGATCTGGTGAACCGGTAGCCAGGACTGGACGTACTTCTCGGGCTCGTGCTCGAAGATCTCCTTGCAGTGGTCGGAACAGAAGTGGTACTTGTCGCCCTTGTAATCGACCTCGCGATAGCAGATCTTGGTCGGGTCGCCCGGCTCGGTGAACAGCATCGGAATCTGGCAGGTCTGGCACAGCATCGGCAGCGTCTTGTTGTAGAAGCGATTGCCCTTGGCGGCCTGCTCGCGCCAGAACTCGTAGCGCGGGCGGTAATGTTTGTCGAAGCTCTCCGGGTACTTGCTCGACAGCCACGCCATCTCGTCCTCATCCGGCATCCAGGTGTGGAAGTTGGCAGCGGCGGCGTAGTTGTAGAAAGTGCTCCAGGCCTGGTGCGAAAGGTGATCCTTCTCGAGCGCGATCTGCTCGGCGCACTTGGGCATGGTGATGCCGTAGCGGGCGAGGTCCTTGAACAGCGCACCGCCGTTCTCCTCGAAGTACACCTCCCAGGCTTCCTTCCAGCTCATCGTGCGCTTGGGCAGCATGTAGTCCATCATCATCGCCACCAGGGTCAGGACGCGATAACCGCGCCAGGTCCACTTGTCGATCCAGCGCTGCACGATCGGCACGTTGGCGGGGTCCTGCTCGAGGATGAACTTGATCACCTCCAGGCCGAGGGTCATGTGGCGCGCCTCGTCGGACTGCGCCGAGAAGCCGAAGGTCATCGTACCCATGTCGCCGTTGTAGGCGGCGCCCGAGACGAAGGGCACGAACAGCAGGTTGGTGAGCACGTACTCGAACGAGAAGCCGATCGAGACCATGAACTCGAACGGGCCCGCGGTGATGGCGTCGTCGAAGAAGCTCTTGGGCACCGACAGGAACCACACGCGGTCATGCATGTGGTGGAAGTCGTGCATGCCGTTGTAGTACTTGTTGTAGTTCGAGATCGAGTGCACCTGGGTCTGGGCATGGCGGATCTCGTCGAGCGACTGCATCAGGCAGGCGACGCGCGGCCCGGGGCCGGGGAAGGCGCGGCCGGCATGCGCAAAGCCACGGTGCGCAACATACTCGAGCGGGCTGATGCCGCTGATGAACAGCTTGACCGTGTTGACGTAGCGCGCATCGGTGACGTTGAGGTGGCCGTTGTTCTGGTTGAAGGCGTCGATGATCGCGTACAGCTTGCGCTCCTTCTCGGCCTGGTACTTCCAGTAGGCGTCCATGGTGAGGCGGAACGGGTCCTCCCACTTGTCCCAGTCGTGGATCTTGATCCCCTCGTACTGCATGTAAGGGTAGATGTCCTCCATCTTCTGGTAAGACGGCGTCCAGTCCAGACCGCGCGTCATCACCGCGTAGCGTTCCTTCAGGCCCAGCTTCTTCTTGGCAACTTGCATGTCCATGTGCGGAGTCTCCTATGTCCCTCAGGCCTTCCAGAAAAGGCGGATTTCGTCGTCGGTCTGATCGAGGTTGCCCGACATCGTGATCATGTTGACCTGCAGCGACTGCAGGTCGTAGTCGTTCCCGGTGATCTCCTCGATCGTCTCGCGGCGAACGATGAGTTCGCGCTCGGCGTTGATCTTCACCATCGCGGGCTGCTCATCGACGACAGCGCCGGGGTTGTCCTGCAGGATCGCCTCGATGATCGGGCGGGTTTCCTCGTTGGTCTGCAAAGCAAGAAATACGGTCGACATTCGGGAGCTCTCCTCAGAGGGTGACGCCGGCCTTGGCCATGCGCGCATTGAACTGCTGGACCACCTCGGCCAGGGCCTCGTCGGCGCGATCACCCAATGCAATGCGGCCAACGGGCAGCAGCGCGGCAGCAGCACGGTCGCGCCAGTGCGTCAGCCAGCCGGCCATGACAGCCTTGTTCTCCGCCGACTCGCTGGCCGCGATCTTCACTGTGGCATCGACCCACTTACGGGTTTCGGCAAACCAGTCGGTCATGAACTGAGTGAGCATCGCCACCGGCGTGCCGCCCTGCGACGAGAGCACATCGTCGATGATGGTTTCGTACACCAGCGCGTACAGGAGGCCGTCGAGCGCAGCGTTCTGGGCGACGAACAACTCCACCGGGTCCTTGATGACGAAGGTGTCCTCGACGTAACGGCGCAGCCCCTGCCAGGCGTCGTCCTCCACCCAGGCCCGCTTGGCCTCCTCGAGCGACTCGACATCGCCCAGCAGCAAGCCGACACGGGTGATGTACTGCGCGATGCCGAGCTGGTCCATCGCGTGATAGATATGTGGCTGCGAGAAGCCGGTACCGTAGCTGTAGGCACAGACGCTGGCATTGTTCATGTTCGAACCCCAGGCGACATGGCGCAGCGGCAGCAGCACCTTGAGCACGGTCTCTCGCACCGATTCGGGCAGCGTCGCAGCCAGACCACGGTTCTCGACGAAGTCGAAGTTCGCCTCCGCGGTATCCTGCTGCTTGGCGCGCGCCATGGTGTAGGCACCGTAGTAGAACTGGCGTGGATCCTTGAACGCGTACCAGTCCGACATCTTGATCGCGGTACGCGAGGCATCGTAGATGTCGTGCTCAGGGTCCCAGGTCGGCCGGTAATGGAAGTTGGCCGTTTGCTGCATGTCGAGCGTGCCTTCCTGATAACGCGACGCCGGTTTGTCGCCCCCAATTCGGCGTGCGATGTTGTCGAAGGTGTGCCGCAAAGGCTTGATGGACACCGTGCGCAAATCGATCTGCATGAACTCTCCTCCTTATGATTCGTAAGCGATTCAACGGAATCGCTGGTGGGTTGCCTGGTGCAGGCTCCAGTTCCAGTCGGCGTTCTCGGCCGCGTCCGAGGCCTCGCGAGGACCGAGATGGATGACCTCGTTGGCTTCGCAGAACGCCTTGAACGCCTCGGCTGGAAGCAACATCTCGGCGAACAGATCCGGCTCTCCGATCGCAAACTCGAACTCGATGAAACCGTCGGATCTCCGCTCGATGAGGCGCACGTACTTTCTACTGACGTCGATCACAGGCGCTTGCTTGTCCATTTGCCGAGGTACCTCCCGTTCGAACTGGTGAATGCTGGGGTGCTTCTGCAGGGAGCTAAACAAATTCCGTGCCAATCTCACAACTCCGAGCATTTACGCGCACTAAGCCAGGTTCTCGAGATTTACAGCGGAGACGGAGGAAGATTCCTGTTGATGAAATGCTCAATCAGAAAACTCGCTTGATCATTTGATCAATTCCATTTATTGCCATGCACCATGAAAAAAGGGCTGGTACGCCAACACGTACCAGCCCTTTCGCAACCCGACCAGGCCCGGACTACGCCTACCTTGGCCCATCCACCGCGGGCCTCTTCAGCGCCTTCAACATCTTGCCCTCCACCTTGAGCTCGAGGTCGCTGTCAGGGAACAGCTTGCAAGCAAGAACGATCCCGACCGCCTCTTCCGCCTCACTTACGCAGGCCCTGCTCATCTTGCGCGTGTGGTAACGGCCGGTGGTCACCCGCACCTTGCAGACGCCGCAGCCACCACCGCGACAGCCCACCGGAATGCCCTTGCGCCCCAAAACCTCCATCGCCCGCAACACGTTATCGTCCGCGCCACAGCGCACGAACTCACCGCTGTCCTCGATCAATACCGAAAACTTCTCTACCACTTTGCTCCTCCTCCTCGCCTTTCTTGTCGTACAGGTGTGAGCAGAACGTGCACCACACCTTCTCGCCACAACCCCACTCAAGAAATATACCACCCAATTCCTTTTTCTCGAGATTTTCCTTACTATTCGAACAGCGCTGGAGTTCTCCTGTACCCGTGTGTCAGGTAAGCTCCCGAATGACGTGTCGCGTACCGCTACGCGAACACCAAGGGCTCGCCGGAGAGTGAGCATTGAGGCAGGACGAGGAGGAGAGGCTTGAGTTCCATCCATTACCCGGAGAGCACCGACCTACGCGGCCTGCTCAAGTTTGCCCCGGAAGAAGGACTGATCTGGCTGGGCGAGCACCGTATGCTGCTGCTGCATGCCGGCGCACTCTCGGAGTTACGCAAGGAGCTCATCGCGTCGGTCGGACAGGAGCAGGCACGGCGCATCCTCACCCGCATGGGCTTCGCATCGGGTATGCGCGATGCGGAGCTATCTCGCCGCACGCGCGGCTCGGCCGACCCCGCCGAGGCCTTCGTAATGGGGCCTCAGCTCCACATGCTGGAAGGCTGTGCCCGGGTTGAACCCGTTCGTCTCGAGATCAATCAGCCGGGCTGTACCTTCTACGGCGAATTCATCTGGCACCACTCGTGGGAAGCAGAAGCACATGTCCAGGCTTTCGGCGAGGTCGAGAACCCAGTGTGCTGGATGATGATCGGGTACGCCTCGGGCTATACGAGCGCGTTCATGGGCCGTTTCATTCTGTTCCGCGAAGTCGAATGTGCCGCCACAGGTGTCGAGCACTGCCGCATCGTTGGCAAACCGGTTGAGGAATGGCCGGATGCCGACCAGCTGCGCCCTTATTTCGAGGCCGACTCCATCGTTGGGCGCCTGCTTGAACTGCGTGAGGAAATCGAAGCCATGCGCAGGACCATCGCCTGTCCGCGCAAGACCCCCGATCTGATCGGCAACTCGGCCGGCTTCCTTCACGCCTATGACCTCGTCGCGCGCGCTGCGGTCACCAACGTTTCCGTACTGTTGCTCGGCGAAACAGGCGTAGGCAAGGAGCGCTTCGCACGCACGCTGCACGAGCTCAGTCCCCGCAAGGATGCCGCCTTCGTCGCGGTTAACTGCGCAGCGCTCCCGGACGAGCTGATCGAGTCCGAGCTTTTCGGGGTTGAACGAGGAGCGTTTACAGGCGCCCACGCTTCACGAGCCGGCAAGTTCGAACGCGCTGACGGTGGCACCCTCTTTCTGGACGAAGTCGGAGAACTCCCCCTGTCCGCCCAGGCAAAGCTGCTGAGAGTACTCCAGGAGGGTGAAATCGAACGCCTCGGCGATGAACGTACTCGGAAGGTGAATGTTCGTCTGGTAGCAGCTACGAACGTCGACCTGCTGCGTGCGGTGAATGCGGGCACTTTCCGTCGGGACCTGTTCTACCGCCTCAACGTCTACCCAGTCACGATCCCACCACTACGCGAGCGGGTGGGAGACATCCCCACGCTTGTCGAAGCAATGATGCGACGCTTCGAGACACTGCACGGCAAACGCCTGTCAGGCATCAGCGACAAAGCAATGCACGCCCTGAAGAACCACAGCTGGCCCGGTAACGTGCGCGAACTGGAAAACGTGATCGAGCGCGGCGTGATCCTCGCACCGCTCAATGGCCTTGTCGAAGTGGAGCACCTTTTCATCGGCGCAGCACCGGAATCCGGCTTACAGCAACAGCTGAACGCGAGCGGAAGTCTTGACACCATGCAGCAGACAAACAGCATCGACCTACCCGACGCCGTACTCGACAGCGGCATCGAGCTCGATGCATTCGAGCAAGCCCTGCTCAATCGAGCGGTAGAACGCGCTGGCGGCAATCTATCGGCAGCGGCCCGCCTGCTTGGCATGACGCGTCCTCAGCTGAACTACCGCCTGAAGAAGAGGTTGTGCTGAGGTTCGGGCTTTGGAGGCATCGCCGGGAGGCGTGGCGGTTGCGGGACTGATCTGCCTGGTGTCGATGCAGGCTTTTGCGGCTGTTTTCGAGCGCGTTGTGGGTGGCGTTTATGTTTATTCGGCGCGTTGACGTAACAAAGCCCTGCTTTCTTTTGAGAGCAGGGCTTTGTTTTGTGGGTTAGTCTGACGATGACCTACTTTCACGAGGGCGGACCTCACTATCATCGGCGCATGTGCGTTTCACGGTCCTGTTCGGGAAGGGAAGGGGTGGTTCCACACAGCTATGGTCGTCAGACTTTGACTTGTTCTTCAGCGTATTGAGCTGAAGCAAAGTTAGGAAGAAGTGTTGTGTGATTGTCTGGTGTGTTGATGCTTTCACCAGAGAGTCGAGTTCGTTTTGTGTTGAAGGTTATAGGATCAAGCCACACGGGCAATTAGTACCGGTTAGCTGAACGTGTTGCCACGCTTACACACCCGGCCTATCAACGTTGTGGTCTTCAACGACCCTTCAGGGGGCTCGAGGCCCCGGGGAAGTCTCATCTTGAGGCGAGTTTCCCGCTTAGATGCTTTCAGCGGTTATCTCTTCCGCACATAGCTACCCGGCGATGCGACTGGCGTCACAACCGGTACACCAGGGGTGCGTCCACTCCGGTCCTCTCGTACTAGGAGCAGGCCCTCTCAAACTTCCAGCGCCCACGGCAGATAGGGACCAAACTGTCTCACGACGTTTTAAACCCAGCTCACGTACCACTTTAAATGGCGAACAGCCATACCCTTGGGACCGGCTACAGCCCCAGGATGTGATGAGCCGACATCGAGGTGCCAAACTCCGCCGTCGATGTGAACTCTTGGGCGGAATCAGCCTGTTATCCCCAGAGTACCTTTTATCCGTTGAGCGATGGCCCTTCCATACAGAACCACCGGATCACTATGACCTGCTTTCGCACCTGCTCGTCTTGTTGGACTCGCAGTCAAGCCACCTTTTGCCATTGCACTATCAGTACGATGTCCGACCGTACCTAGGTGACCTTCGTACTCCTCCGTTACCTTTTGGGAGGAGACCGCCCCAGTCAAACTGCCCACCATGCACGGTCCCCGACCTGGATTCACAGGCCTGGGTTAGAACCTCAACGACACCAGGGTGGTATTTCAAGGTTGGCTCCACCGGAACTGGCGTCCCGGTTTCATAGCCTCCCACCTATCCTACACAAGTCCCGTCAAAGTCCAATGCAAAGCTACAGTAAAGGTTCATGGGGTCTTTCCGTCTAGCCGCGGGGAGATTGCATCTTCACAAACATTTCAACTTCGCTGAGTCTCAGGAGGAGACAGTGTGGCCATCGTTACGCCATTCGTGCAGGTCGGAACTTACCCGACAAGGAATTTCGCTACCTTAGGACCGTTATAGTTACGGCCGCCGTTTACCGGGGCTTCGATCAAGAGCTTGCACCCCATCACTTAACCTTCCGGCACCGGGCAGGCGTCACACCCTATACGTCCACTTTCGTGTTTGCAGAGTGCTGTGTTTTTAATAAACAGTCGCAGCCACCGATTCTCTGCGACCCCGTTCCGCTCCGGCCGCGAGGGCCTTCACGTACCAGGGGCATACCTTCTCCCGAAGTTACGGTATCAATTTGCCGAGTTCCTTCTCCTGAGTTCTCTCAAGCGCCTTGGTATTCTCTACCAGCCCACCTGTGTCGGTTTGCGGTACGGTCACTCTTAGACTGAAGCTTAGAGGCTTTTCCTGGAAGCCGGGTATCACTCACTTCGGATCCGAAGATCCTCGTCATCACGCCTCAGCTAAGCCACGCGGATTTGCCTACGCAGCACGCCTACACGCTTAAACCACCTATTCCAACAGATGGCTGAGCTAACCTTCTCCGTCCCCCCATCGCATCTAAGAGCGGTACAGGAATATTGACCTGTTTCCCATCGACTACGCATTTCTGCCTCGCCTTAGGGGCCGACTCACCCTGCGCCGATGAACGTTGCGCAGGAAACCTTGGGCTTACGGCGAGGGTGCTTTTCACACCCTTTATCGCTACTCATGTCAGCATTCGCACTTCCGATACCTCCAGCATCCCTTACGAGACACCTTCGCAGGCTTACGGAACGCTCCCCTACCACGTGTCAAAGACACATCCGCAGCTTCGGTTCATGGCTTGAGCCCCGTTACATCTTCCGCGCAGGACGACTCGACTAGTGAGCTATTACGCTTTCTTTAAAGGGTGGCTGCTTCTAAGCCAACCTCCTAGCTGTCTATGCCTTCCCACCTCGTTTGCCACTTAGCCATGCATTTGGGACCTTAGCTGGCGGTCTGGGTTGTTTCCCTCTTGACACCGGACGTTAGCACCCGATGTCTGTCTGCCGTATATCACTTTGCGGTATTCGGAGTTTGCTATCGCGGGGTAGATCGCAATGACCCCCCCAACGATTACAGTGCTCTACCCCCGCAAGTGTCCGTACGACGCACTACCTAAATAGTTTTCGGGGAGAACCAGCTATTTCCGGATTTGTTTAGCCTTTCACCCCTATCCACAGCTCATCCCCTAACTTTTCAACGTTAGTGGGTTCGGACCTCCAGTACCTGTTACGGCACCTTCATCCTGGCCATGGATAGATCATCCGGTTTCGGGTCTACGCCCAGCGACTAAGTCGCCCTTATCAGACTCGCTTTCGCTACGCCTCCCCTATTCGGTTAAGCTCGCCACTGAACGTAAGTCGCTGACCCATTATACAAAAGGTACGCAGTCACCCCTTACGAGGCTCCCACTGTTTGTATGCATGCGGTTTCAGGATCTATTTCACTCCCCTCCCGGGGTTCTTTTCGCCTTTCCCTCACGGTACTGGTTCACTATCGGTCGATCACGAGTATTTAGCCTTGGAGGATGGTCCCCCCATCTTCAGACAGGATTTCTCGTGTCCCGCCCTACTTGTCGCACGCTCAGACCCGCCACCGGCTTTTCGCATACGGGACTATCACCCTGTATCGTCGGACTTTCCAGACCGTTTTGCTAAGCTGATGGTTTAGTCGTGCAGGCTGCTCCGCGTTCGCTCGCCACTACTTGCGGAATCTCGGTTGATTTCTGTTCCTGCGGCTACTTAGATGTTTCAGTTCGCCGCGTTCGCCTCCTCAGACCTATGTATTCAGTCTGGGATACCCCTTGCGGGGTGGGTTTCCCCATTCGGACATCGTGGGATCAAAGCTCTATTGCCAGCTCCCCCACGCTTTTCGCAGGCTTACACGTCCTTCATCGCCTGTGATCGCCAAGGCATCCACCACATGCACTTAGTCGCTTGATCCTATAACCTTGGATCCTCTCCGATCTTGCGATCTCGAAGACCCTTCGTACAGGAACGAACTCGTTTGTGCGATCCGGCACTACGCTGACAAGCTCAGCACCGGATCAATGCAATCACACAACTTGCAGTACGCACCGGCTCGGTACGTACTACACTTCTTCCACTTTGTTAAAGAGCGAACCTCAAACAACCGACAACCGACTCGAACCGAGTCGCCCATCGATCAAGAAGTCAGACATGACGACATCCATCACCATGTCTGACTTCTCGAACGCCTACTGGCAGCACCTGCTTTCATGCCGCACGAGTTCTGGTGGAGCTGGTCGGGATCGAACCGACGACCTACGGCTTGCAAAGCCGCCGCTCTCCCAGCTGAGCTACAGCCCCCTCTCGTGTCGAGCAACCAAAAAGACTTGGTGGGTCTGGTTGGGTTCGAACCAACGACCCCCGCCTTATCAAGACGGTGCTCTAACCAGCTGAGCTACAGACCCTCTCATATGCTTCGAGGCTCTTCGCCTGAACAACCGATAAGCTGTGGATACTTGGCAGACCGTGATCTGTTCTCTTGAAAGGAGGTGATCCAGCCGCACCTTCCGATACGGCTACCTTGTTACGACTTCACCCCAGTCATGAATCTCACCGTGGTAAGCGCCCTCCCGAAGGTTAAGCTACCTACTTCTGGTGAAACCCACTCCCATGGTGTGACGGGCGGTGTGTACAAGACCCGGGAACGTATTCACCGCAGCATGCTGATCTGCGATTACTAGCGATTCCGACTTCACGTAGTCGAGTTGCAGACTACGATCCGGACTACGATCGGCTTTAAGGGATTGGCTCCACCTCGCGGCTTGGCAACCCTCTGTACCGACCATTGTATGACGTGTGAAGCCCTACCCATAAGGGCCATGAGGACTTGACGTCATCCCCACCTTCCTCCGGTTTGTCACCGGCAGTCTCACTAGAGTGCCCAACTAAATGATGGCAACTAGTGACAAGGGTTGCGCTCGTTGCGGGACTTAACCCAACATCTCACGACACGAGCTGACGACAGCCATGCAGCACCTGTGTTCTGGCTCCCGAAGGCACCCTCGCCTCTCAGCAAGGTTCCAGACATGTCAAGGGTAGGTAAGGTTTTTCGCGTTGCATCGAATTAATCCACATCATCCACCGCTTGTGCGGGTCCCCGTCAATTCCTTTGAGTTTTAACCTTGCGGCCGTACTCCCCAGGCGGTCGACTTCACGCGTTAGCTGCGTCACTCAGTGCATTGCTGCTCCGAACGACTAGTCGACATCGTTTAGGGCGTGGACTACCAGGGTATCTAATCCTGTTTGCTCCCCACGCTTTCGTGCATGAGCGTCAGTACAGGCCCAGGGGGCTGCCTTCGCCATCGGTGTTCCTCCTGATATCTACGCATTTCACTGCTACACCAGGAATTCCACCCCCCTCTGCCGTACTCTAGCCTTGCAGTCACAAACGCAGTTCCCAGGTTAAGCCCGGGGATTTCACATCTGTCTTACAAAACCGCCTGCGCACGCTTTACGCCCAGTAATTCCGATTAACGCTCGCACCCTACGTATTACCGCGGCTGCTGGCACGTAGTTAGCCGGTGCTTCTTAGTCCGGTACCGTCATCCATGGCCTATGTTAGAGACCACGATTTCTTCCCGGCCGAAAGAGCTTTACAACCCGAAGGCCTTCTTCACTCACGCGGCATGGCTGGATCAGGGTTGCCCCCATTGTCCAAAATTCCCCACTGCTGCCTCCCGTAGGAGTCTGGGCCGTGTCTCAGTCCCAGTGTGGCGGATCATCCTCTCAGACCCGCTACGGATCGTCGCCTAGGTGAGCCTTTACCTCACCTACTAGCTAATCCGACATCGGCCGCTCCAATCGCGCGAGGTCTTGCGATCCCCCGCTTTCTCCCTCAGGACGTATGCGGTATTAGCGTACCTTTCGATACGTTATCCCCCACGACATGGGCACGTTCCGATGCATTACTCACCCGTTCGCCACTCGCCGGCAGGCCGAAGCCCCCGCTGCCGTTCGACTTGCATGTGTAAAGCATGCCGCCAGCGTTCAATCTGAGCCAGGATCAAACTCTTAAGTTCAATCCAGCAAAGTACTCAAAATACTGACTTTAATCAGCATGAGCACCTAATCATTGTGAAACCAAAACGACCGAAGTCGCTTTCGACCACAACCACCAAGCACCCACACTTATCGGTTGTTCAATTTTTTAAAGAGCGCTGCATTCGCTGCAGCAGAGAAACGAGATTATGATCAGCTTCAAACTCACTGTCAAGCATTTCGTGAATCTTTTTTTACCGCCGCCCGGCTACGCCGAACAAAGATCCACCAAACACCCACCTCACTTCCCAACTCCACCGCCGCCTGCACTTCCGAAAAAACCGCTGCAGCGCTGAAGAGGTGCGCATTATAGACACCCAATCCACACCGTCAAGAAAAAAAACGATCAAGGTTTAAATGGATGTATGAGCACAGCACCTGGTCGCCACCTTTCCTTCCTTGATATGGCTAGCACATGCCGCCGCGACCCGGGCTCACACCCATCCCTGTACATCGAGGCGGCGGGACCCTGCAAAGGCGCGGTTGCCGTTCTGCGGCCAGCAATGTTATCGTCCGCGCGTCACGCGGGAGAGAACTCCCGTATGGAGTCGCCGAAGGCGCAACCCCCCGGAACCGCTCAGGCACAACGGACCGCGTGCGAATCACAAGTCTGGAGAGCGATACGGCCGCAGGCGCGGCAGGCGTATCCACCGAAGGGGCACCCGCCCTGACGCGTACTTACATATGTGTATACGCGCAGGACGAAATCTCTCAGGTACAAGGGACAGATGGGGCGAACCTGGCTGACGGCCGCGTTCGCCCTTTTTTCGTTCACCACGCGGAGCCCACTCTAATGAACACACCTGCCAAGCAGACCCCACTGCACGCCGCCCATATCGCATCAGGTGCACGTATGGTCGATTTTGCCGGCTGGGACATGCCGGTCAACTATGGCTCCCAGATAGAGGAACATCACGCCGTTCGCCGCGACGCCGGTATGTTCGACGTGTCTCACATGCTCGCCCTGGATCTCGCAGGTCCGGACGCCACGCCCTTTCTCCGCAACCTCCTCGCCAACGATGTGAGCAAGCTCAAGGATGCTGGCAAGGCCTTGTACAGCTGCATGCTCAACGAGCAAGGCGGTGTGATAGACGACCTGATCGTCTATCGGTTCAGCGATGCCGACTACCGCATCGTCGTGAACGCCGGCACGGCGGACAAGGACGTTACATGGATGCGCAAGCGCATCGCGACCATTGCCGCCAATGTCACACTGCAGGCGCGTCGTGACCTGGCGATGATTGCAGTTCAGGGGCCGCGTGCGATCGAGCGCGCACAAGCGGCCTTGCCCGAGCTATCAACCTCGCGAGGCATACCATCACCCTTCAGCGGGGTGAGGGCGGGCGACCTGCTCATTGCCCGCACCGGCTACACCGGCGAGGACGGGCTGGAGATCGCCGTCCCCGCGAGCCGCGTCGAGGCAATGTGGAATGCCCTGCTCGCGGCCGGGGTCAAGCCCTGCGGCCTTGGCGCACGCGACACCTTGCGCCTTGAGGCGGGCATGAACCTCTACGGCCAGGATATGGACGACGGCGTATCGCCGCTGAACGCCGGCCTGTCATGGACGGTGGACCTCAAGGACCCGGAGCGCGACTTCGTCGGCCGCGCGGCACTCGATGCAAACCCCGGCACCCAGCGACTGCTCGGCCTTGTACTGGAGGACAAGGGTGTGCTGCGCTCGCACATGAAGGTCTTCTCCGCTGCCGGCGAGGGCGAGACCACCAGCGGCAGCTTCTCGCCTACGCTAGAGAAATCGGTCGCCTTCGCTCGCATGCCGCTCGCAACCGCAGCCGGCGAAGAGGTCGAAGTCGAAGTGCGCGGCAAGCGCCTCAAAGCTCGCACCGTCAAGCTGCCCTTCGTGCGCAACGGACAGATCCTTGTCTGACGCCGCGTCAGGCCGACGTGGCCCCCAGCCTTACCTGCCTGAAGAATCAACCCGACCGGGCGTCGTCGCATGACCGCCCCCAACACCTGGAGAAGAGAATGAGCAAGGTTCCCGCAGAACTGAAGTACACCAAGTCCCACGAATGGATCCGTGTCGAGGCCGATGGCACGCTGACCATCGGCGTCACCGACCATGCCCAGGAGGCGCTCGGCGACGTGGTCTTCCTCGAGCTGCCTGAAGCTGGCCGCAATCTGAGCGCAGGCGAAGCATGTGCCGTGATCGAGTCGGTCAAGGCCGCCTCCGACATCTACGCCCCCGTGGCAGGCGAAGTCATTGCCAACAACCAGGATGTGGCCGACGCCCCCGAGAGCGTCAACGCCGACGCCTACGGCGCCTGGCTGTTCAAGCTCAAGCCCGCAAACCCGGACGACGTCGGCGCCCTGATGGATGCTGCCGGCTACGAAGCGGAAATCGCCCAGGCCTGACCATGACCGACACCCTGCTTTCCGCCCCGCTCGCTGCACTGGAGCAGCGCAACGCCTTCATCGGTCGCCACATCGGCCCCGATACCGAGCAGATCGCCCGCATGTGCGCGACGATCGGCGTGCGTGACATCGACGCGCTGATCGCGCAGACCGTCCCCGCCGGCATCCGCCTGGCGCAGGCGCTCCCGCTGGCGCCCGCAGTCCCCGAGCATGAAGCGCTCGCCAGGCTCCAGACAATCGCTGCCAACAACGTGGTCAGGAAGTCCCTGATCGGTCAGGGCTACTACGGCACCCACACGCCGGCCGTGATCCTGCGCAACGTGATGGAAAACCCGGGCTGGTACACCGCGTACACACCCTACCAGGCCGAGATCGCCCAGGGCCGCCTGGAGGCACTGCTCAACTACCAGCAGATGGTGATCGATCTCACCGGGCTGGAGCTTGCCAATGCGTCCCTGCTCGACGAGGCCACAGCTGCCGCGGAAGCAATGACCATGGCGCGCCGGGTGTCGAAGTCCAAGTCGAACGTCTTCTTCATCGACGAAGCCTGCTTCCCGCAGACCATCGACGTGGTGCGCACACGTGCGCACTACTTCGGTTACGAGCTGGTGTTCGGCAAGGCGCAAGAAGCCGCTGCACACGACGCCTTTGGCGCCCTGTTGCAGTACCCCAACGCACGCGGCGAGGTGATCGACCTGTCGGCCCCGATCGCCGCACTCAAGGCGAAGGGCACAATCGTCGCGGTGGCCAGCGACCTCATGGCGCTGGTCCTGCTCAAGAGCCCGGGGGCAATGGGCGCAGACATCGCACTCGGCTCGGCGCAGCGCTTCGGCGTACCGATGGGTTTCGGCGGCCCGCACGCGGCCTTCTTCGCCACCCGAGAAGCCTTCGTGCGCTCGATGCCTGGCCGCATCATCGGTGTCTCGAAGGACGCCCGCGGCAAGACCGCGCTGCGCATGACGCTGCAGACGCGCGAGCAGCACATCCGGCGCGAGAAGGCCAACTCCAACATCTGCACCTCGCAGGTCCTGCTCGCCAACATGGCGGGTTTCTATGCCGTGTATCACGGTCCGCAAGGCCTGCGCACGATCGCAGCACGCATCCATCGCCTGACGGCACTGCTCGCCGCAGCGCTGCGCGAGGGCGGCTTCACGGTCAATGCCGACGCCTTCTTCGACACCATCCAGGTCGATGCAGGCGCACGCGCGCCGGCCATCGCCGCTGCAGCCGCAAATGCCGGCTACAACCTGCATGTCGCTTCGGGCACGACCCTCGGGCTGGCCGTGGATGAAACAACCACCCGCGACGACCTCGTCCGCGTGCTCGAGTGCTTCGGCCTCCACGCCGACCTCGCGGCGCTCGACGCCCGTCTCGCCCAGAGCGGCGGCAACCTGCCCGCCGAGGTGCTGCGCACCGACCCCATCCTGGCGCATCCGGTATTCAACACGCACCACACCGAGCACGAGATGCTGCGCTACCTCAAGAAGCTGCAGAACCGCGACCTTGCGCTCGATCACTCGATGATCTCGCTCGGCTCGTGCACGATGAAGCTCAACGCCACCAGCGAGATGATCCCGGTGACCTGGCCGGCATTCGCCAACCTGCACCCGTTCGCACCCCGCGAACAGGCTACCGGCTACCTCGAGATGATCGAGGGCTTGGCCGACTACCTGCGTGCCGTCACCGGCTTCCCGGCGATCTGCATGCAGCCCAACTCGGGCGCGCAGGGCGAGTACGCCGGCTTGGTGGCGATCGCGCGCTATCACGCCAGCCGCGGCGAGGCGCATCGCAACGTGTGCCTGATTCCCAAGTCTGCCCACGGCACCAACCCGGCCACCGCGCAGATGTGCGGCATGCAGGTGGTGGTGGTCGAATGCGACGACAACGGCAACGTGGACGTCGCCGACCTCGAGGCCAAGGCCGAAAAGCACGCTGCCCAGCTGGCAGCGCTGATGATCACCTACCCGTCCACGCACGGCGTGTTCGAGGAATCGATCCGCGAGATCTGCGCCATCGTCCATGCCCATGGTGGCCAGGTGTACATGGACGGCGCCAACCTCAACGCCCAGGTCGGCCTTACCTCCCCGGCAACGATCGGTGCCGACGTGTCGCACATGAACCTGCACAAGACCTTCTGCATCCCGCACGGCGGCGGCGGTCCGGGCATGGGGCCGATCGGCCTCGCCGCACACCTCGCGCCCTTCATGGCCGACCACGTAGTGCAGCCCACGGGCGGCGCTGACCGTCCCAACCTGGGCCAGGGCGCAGTCTCGGCCGCGCCTTTCGGCTCCGCCAGCATCCTGCCGATCTCGTGGATGTACATCACGATGATGGGCGGAGAGGGCCTCAAGCGCGCGACCGAGGTAGCGATCCTCAACGCCAACTACCTCGCCGAGCGCCTCAAGGACCACTACCCGGTGCTCTACACCGGCAGCCAGGGCCGCGTCGCGCATGAATGCATCCTCGACATCCGGCCGATCAAGGCCGCGACCGGCATCTCCGAGGTCGACATCGCCAAGCGCCTGATGGACTACGGCTTCCACGCGCCGACCATGTCCTTCCCGGTGCCGGGTACAATCATGGTCGAGCCTACCGAGTCCGAAGGCCTCGATGAACTCGAGCGCTTCGCAGCCGCGATGATCGCGATCCGCGACGAGATCCGCCAGGTCGAGGCCGGCGTCTGGCCGGCCGAGGACAACCCGCTGAGGAACGCCCCCCACACCCAGGCCGACTTCATCGGCGAGTGGACCCGCCCGTACTCGCGCGAACAGGCGGTGTTCCCCCTGGCCTGGGTCGCGGAGAACAAGTTCTGGCCGAGCGTCAACCGCATCGATGACGTCTATGGCGACCGCAACCTGTTCTGCGCCTGCGTGCCGATGAGCGACTACGCGGACTGAGCCCGATCCTGGGGCCATGCCCCAGGCACTCGACTGCAGCAAAGCCACGCCCACGAGCGTGGCTTTTTTTTGCCCTGCGGGTCCGCCGCCTCAAACTCGGGTGCGCAAGTGGCCTATCATGAAGCCAAAAAAGAAGACCCCCACTCGCTCACTCACCCGACTCATGCTCACCCCACTCACGCACCGTAACCTGCTCTGGTCGGCCCTGCTGGCCGCCAGCGTCGCCCTGCTCATCCTGTTGTTTGCCGGCCTGCTCGCGCAGATGCGCCCGGTTTCCATGCACGACCTGCACCTCGGGGCTGGCGAGAAGCTCAAGTGTGTCTCCTACGCCCCCTACCACCGTCCCGGACAGACTCCGCTCGACCCCGACACCCGCATCGAGCGCGAGCAGATCGCAGCCGATCTTGCCGCCCTCGCAGAGATCACCCGCTGCGTGCGCCTCTACTCGGTCAGCCAGGGCCTCGAGCACGTACCCGAACTCGCCCGCCCACTCGGTCTGCAGGTGCTGCTGGGCGCCTGGATCGGCTACGACGTGAGCGCGAACGCAGCGGAACTCGAGCGCGCAATCACGCTCGCAAACGACAATGCGGACGTCGTGCGAGCGCTGATTGTCGGTAACGAAGTATTGCTGCGCCGTGAGCGCACACCAGCCGAGATGCAGGCCTTGATCCGCGACGCGAAGGCTCGCACGCAGGTACCGGTCACGTACGCCGACGTCTGGGAATTCTGGACTCGCCACGATGAACTCGCGGCGGAGGTCGATTTCGTCACCGTACACATTCTTCCGTTCTGGGAGGATGAGCCGGTCGATATCGACCACGCCCTCACTCACGTGGCCGACATTCGCCGCCAGGTCGGCATCCATTTCGGCACCAAGCCCGTGCTGATCGGGGAGACCGGTTGGCCGAGTGCGGGACGCCAAAGAGAGCAATCCCGCCCATCCCTGGTCAATCAGGCGCGCTATATCCGCGAGTTCGTACACCAGGCGCATCAGGAGGGGTGGGACTACAACATCATCGAGGCCATCGACCAACCCTGGAAACGCCGTCTGGAAGGCACGGTCGGCGGCCATTGGGGCCTGCTCGAAGCGGGCAGCCTGCACCCCAAGTTCGCACTTGCGGGCGCTGTCGTCGAGCGCGAAAGCCTGTTCGGCCCCATCGGCGGTGCCCTGCTCGGAGGCCTGATCGCCTGCCTGCTCGCAGCCACCGGACGCAGGACGCGCTGCCTTCGCGTCAGCGCTCTGACGGCCTGCGGCGCAGTCGGCGGCGTGATCTTGGTACTGCACTGGGAGCACGCTCATCTCGCCTACCGCGACGCGCTCGAATGGAGTGTGCTCGGTGGCATCGCTGCACTTGCAGGCCTGCTGCCGCTGGTACTGGCGCGCTGGCATGGTGAGCCGATACCCGATACCGCGAGCGCCGCCCGCAGCTTGTGGCGGGCCGAGCGCATGCGCTCCAAGGCGCCGTCGGTCGGCTTGCTGCGCGGCCTGTTCCTGTTCGCCGCGGCAGTTGCAGCGCTGCTGCTGTGGGTGGATCCTCGCTATCGCGACTTCCCCACCTGGCTCTATCTTGCGCCTGCTCTGGTATTCGGCGTGATCGGCTGGTGGCGCAGCCGCATCACCATCGCAGAGCGCACCTGCGCAGCCGTCATCGTTATTGGCGTAATTGCACGCTGGCTGAGCGAGCCCGCAAACCCGCAGGCCATCGCCTGGCTGTCATGCGGCCTTGCGCTCGCCGTGCCGGTTCTGGCGCTGCGCAGCCACGAGCACCAACAGGGATAGCAGGGTGCCAACAGCAGCCGGATCATAACTGTAGAACACCAGTCCCAACAGGCCACTGACCCATCCCAGCCAGGCAAGGCGACGGCACCCCAGCACGAAGGCCGCGCTCCCCGCCGCCAGGCTCAACCAACCGACGCGCTGGTGCATGAAGCCCTGTACCAGCGCGTCCTTGAGCAGGCACAACAGCGGCTCACCGCCACTGGTGCAGTCGCGCGGCAACAGCCCCGCCTCCAACACGCCGTGTCGCAGCCAGAGCGCTGCCCCGGCAACTGCACAGGCCACGAGCAAGACCTGCCGAAGTGCATGTTTGTCGAAATCTAATGGCTTCAATCCGGGCTTATCCTTAAAAATCATGGCCGCAGCGCGGCACAAACCTGCTGTTGCAAATTCGCATCGTGCGTCGCTCGTAAGGGACTGAAATGGCGCATAAAATGCGCCCGGCTCACCGTCCGAAGGGACGCGCCCGATGTTCGCGATTGTGTCACAGCAACGGCACAAGCGACATTTGCACGTGGCGCGACCACGCGACGCAGACGAGGGCAAGGCCACCACGCCGCACGATCACAGCAAGGCTCCAGACAAGAATATGAAACACGCCGCTTCGTTCGCAGTCCGCCTGGCCGTCGCCATCGCGATCGCCGCCATGGTCGCCTTCGCTCAGTACTGGATCTGGCAGCAGTTCAATCGTGGGGTCGAGTTCATCGGCACCAACCAGAGTATCAAGGGCTTCGCCTACAACGGCTTCCAGCGTGACCAAAGCCCGCTCCGCGGCAGCTACCCCGCACGCCAGGATGTCGCCTCCGACCTCGACCTCCTCGGGCGCATGTCGGACGGCCTGCGCACCTACGGCATGTATGACCTGCCCGACCTGCTGGCGCTGGCGGGTGAGCGCGACATGATGGTCACGGCCGGTGCCTGGCTCGATGGCGACAAGGACAAGAACGCTCGCGAGATCGACGGCCTCATCGACGCTGCCCGCAGCATGCGCCACATCGAGCGCGTGATGGTCGGCAACGAGGCCATCCTGCGCGGCGATTTGCGCGTCGATGAGCTCATCACCTACCTCGACCAGGTACGCAAGGCAATCCGCAAGCCGGTATCCACTGCCGAGCCCTGGCACGTGTGGCTGCGTTACCCCGAGCTCGCCAAGCATGTCGACTACATCACCGTGCACTTGCTGCCTTATCACGAAGGCCTGCCGGTCGAGGAAGCGGTCGAGTATGCCTTCCAACGCTACGATGAAGTCGCCAAGGCGCACCCACGCAAGAAGATCGTCGTCGGCGAGGTCGGCTGGCCGAGTCGCGGCCCTACCATCGGCGCCTCGGTCCCCTCGCTCGACAACCAGGCTCGCTTCGTGCGCGAATTTCTCGCCCACCCGCGCACCCCACGCATCGACTACTTCCTGATGGAGGCCATCGACCAACCCTGGAAGGTCGATGTCGAAGGCTGGGCGGGTCCTTACTGGGGCATGTTCAATGCCGATCGCGAGCTCAAGTATGCGCTCGAAGGCCTCGTCGAGCGGGATCCCTACTGGTCGCAAAAGGCAAGCAACGCCGCTGCACTGGCGTTCATCCCGATGATGCTGGCAGCCTTCTTCCTGCCCGGCTGGAGCGTGTTCGGCCGCCTCTTCCTCGCTGCGCTGATCCAGGCCTGCGTGTCCACGCTGATCATCGGCATCAACGTCCCGGTGGACTATTACCTCACCCAGCGCGACCTCATCGGCCTGGTGCTGCTCATCGGCGCGACCTGCATGACAGCAGCGGTGCTGCTGTCGCACGGCTTCGAGTTCGGCGAGGTACTGTTCAAGAAGAAATGGCAGCGCCGCTTCATGCCGCTGCCGCCGCACGCCCCCGACCAGCAACCCTTCGTATCGATCCACCTCGCCTGCTACAACGAGCCGCCGGAGATGGTGATCGCCACCATCGATAGTCTGGCGAAGATGAACTACGAGAACTTCGAAGTCCTCGTGCTCGACAACAACACCCGCGACGAGGCGCTGTGGAAGCCGCTCGAGCGCCGCTGCGCCGAACTTGGCCCGCGCTTCCGCTTCTTTCACCTTGCCAATTGGCCCGGCTTCAAGGCTGGCGCCCTAAACTACGGCCTCAAGGTCACCGATCCGCGCGCCGAGGTGGTGGGCGTGGTCGACGCGGACTACGTGGTCGAGCCCGACTGGCTGGCCTGCCTGATCCCCCACTTCGACCAGCCCGACGTCGCCGTCGTACAAGCACCTCAGGCCCATCGCGACTGGGAGACCCAACCCTTCAAGCGCATGTGCAACTGGGAGTTCGACGGTTTCTTCCGCATCGGCATGCACCACCGCAACGAGCGCAACGCGCTGATCCAGCACGGCACCATGACCCTGGTGCGCCGCCTGGCGCTCGAAGAGGTCGGCGGATGGTCCGAATGGTGCATCTGCGAGGACACCGAACTCGGTCTGCGCCTGATCGAGAAGGGCTACGACACCCGCTATGTCGACCATATCCTCGGCCGTGGCCTGACACCCTCGGGCTTCGCAGCGATCAAGAGCCAGCGCTTCCGCTGGGCCTTCGGCGCAATGCAGATTCTCAAGGCCCACCTGCCGCAGATGATCGGCCGCAGCAACCTCAACCTCGCTCAGCGCTACCACTTCCTCACGGGCTGGTTCGCGTGGCTGGGCGACGCCCTGCAACTCGTGTTCGCGTTCGGCAGCCTGCTGTGGACGCTGGGCATCCTGCTGTTCCCGAAGGCCTTCGGCCTGCCGGTGATCGCACTCGCGCTGCCCATCCTCGGCTTCATGGCCTTCAAGGCGGCGCTCGGCCCCATCCTCTACCGGCGCACCATGGATTGCCCGTGGAAGGACATCCTCGGTGCCTCGATCCTGTCGGTAGGTCTCGCGCACGCGATCGCGCGCGGCGTGTTCGCCGGCCTGGTCAAGAAGAAAGGCGTGTTCGTCGTCACCCCCAAAGGCTGGCGCGGCGGCGGCGCACTGGCCTTCTTCAATCCGATCCGCGAGGAGATCGGCATGCTCGTCGCCCTGCTCCTCGGCGCGGCAACCCTCGTCGCGCAGCGCGGCGCAGACAACCTGGAGACTCAACTGTGGGTCGGCATCCTATGCCTGCAGTGCATTCCCTACGTTGCCGCAGTGCTCTGCCAGGTTGCCGCCTACATGCCGGAGCGCAAGCCCGCTGCGGCGGCGACGGTGCTCCAGCCGCAGGCCTGAGCGCTTCGCTCAGTAGAGGACCAAGCCGATCGCCGCAGCGACGATCAGGGCGGGATAGACGATCAGTGTCACGCCCAGCCCGCCCTTGATCATCACCTTCTGCGGTACGTGGCCGCTACCGAACACGATGGCGTTGGGCGGTGTCGCCACTGGCAGCAGGAAGGCGCAGGACGTGCCCACCGCCACCAGTACGGCAAGCGGCACGCTTTCGACCTGAGGCGCCAGACCAAGGAACAGCGGAATGAGCAGCGCCGCACTGGCGGTGTTGCTGGTGACCTCGGTGATGATGAGCGCGAAGAGGATCATCAGCCCCAGGCAAAGCAGCACCGGCATGCTTTGCAGGGGACCGCCGAGTTGGGCGGCAAGCCAGGCGGCGGCGCCGCTCTCGGCCAGCGCCTTGCTCAGCGTCAACCCGCCCCCGAACAGCAGCAGCACGCCCCACTCGGTACTGCGCTCGACATCCCGCCAACTGGCCAGCCCAAGCCCATGCAGAAGGACAAGCGCGAGGATCGCGACCGCCGCATCGTAACCGCGTACCAGACCAAACATTGCACCCAGCGGCGCACCAAACACCCACAGTGCGACGGTCAGCCCGAACACCCCAAGCATCGCCTTCTGCGGCCCGGTCCACGCTGCGGGCGGCGGCGGCGAAGTCAGCACGATGTCGAGCCTGGGCTTCAGCGTACGACGCAGCGCAAACTCCATCAGTGGCATCAGCACGAGCACCAGCGGCAACCCCCAGGCGAGCCAGCCAGCGAAGCTCAGGCCCACGTTCGAGGCCGCGATCGCATTGGGCGGGCTACCTACCAGCGTGCCGATGCCACCGATGTTGGCCGAGAAGGCGACGCCAAGAAGCACGTACATCCAGGTGCGCCGGTACTGCTCGACCGGCAGGGGCGACAGCAATCCGAGCGCCAACGGCAGCATCATCGCGGCCGTGGCCGTGTTGCTGATCCACATCGACATGAAGGCAGTGAGCCAGAACATCCAGCGCACGGCGCGACCGAAGTGCGCCCCGGCACGCCGCATCACCTGCCCCGCCATCCATCGATCCAGTCCCTGGCGCTGCAGGCCCGCAGCAAGCGCGAAACCACCCAGAAAAAGGAAGATTACCGGATCAGCGAACTGCAACAAGGCCTCGTCGAAGGCAAGCACACCGCTCGCCGCTGCCAGCAGCGGCACCAGCAGCGCGGTGACGCTGACATGCAGCGCTTCGCTCATCCACAACCAGGCAATCGTCGCCACGAGGGCCAGCCCGGCGCCGGCGGCGCCGAGTCCCGAACCGAGCCACGTGTTGAGACCGACGAACAACAGGCCAGCGATGAGCAGATTGATCGATCGAGACAAGTGGATACCCTATGGACAGTGACTGGGGAAACGGCGCCGAGCAGCCAAGCGCTCAGCCAGCCCAGGCTGGCAGCAGACGCGCCAGCCTGGGTAGCTCGAAGGCCCGGTAATCCGGCAGGCCGCCACGCACCGGCTGGGTGAACTCCCCCTCGATCAGCGGACGTATGTAGTCGCAAGCAGCCTGGGTGACGTGGAGTCCGTCTGCGCTCAGGAAGGCAGACGGCAGGGCACGCTCGAGATTGGCGATCGGACGCGTGTCCACCGCGACCACATCCCAGCGGTAAGGGGCATCCTGAAGGCGGCGGATGGCAGACATCTGGCCACCGCCGCCAGCAAGCGCATACTCGACTGCCGCCCGACCGACTGCCATCGCCTGCTCGCGATCGCTCGCCGACAGCCAGTGCCCGCTCGCACGCTGCAGGTAGTCCGGGATCGCCCAATGATGCTTGTAACCGAGTTGCTCATGGAGCAGGCGTGCGATTGCCGACCCTGCGCCGCCGAGCTGGACGTAACCACGCGGGTCGCGCGACTTCTCCATGAGCAGACTGCCGTCAGCGCGACGGATGCCCTCTGACACCGTCACCGTGCAATAGCCGAGCCGCTCGGTCGTCTCGCGCACACGTTGCAGGAAGCGCGCCTCATCGAACCCCACCTCCGGCAGCAGCACCACATGTGGCGCGCGCTCGGGATCGCCGTCAGCGGCAAGCGCGGTAGCCGCGGCCAGCCAGCCCGTGTTGCGCCCCATCACCTCGAGTACGAAGACGCTACCCTTGCGTCCGACCATCGATGCGATGTCGAGCCCGGCTTCCAGCATCGAGGTTGCGAGGTACTTGGCGGCAGAACCGAAGCCCGGGCAGCAGTCGGTGCCGACGATATCGTTGTCCACCGTCTTCGGAACGCCAACACACTGCAGAGGATAGCCACGGCGCAACGCTTCGTCATGCAGGCGCGCCACCGCGTCCATCGAACCGTTCCCGCCGTTGTAGAGCAGGTAGCCGATGCGGTGGGCGTCGAACACTGCGAACAGGCGATCCATCACTGCTCCGCCATCGTCCCGCGGCAGGTCGAACCGGCATGAGCCGAAAGCGCCGCCCGGCGTACGGGCCAGGCGCTCGAGCGCGGTCTCATCGAGCGCATCCGTATCGATCAGATCCTCGGCGAGCACGCCACCAATACCGCGATGCGCTGCCAGCACCTTTCCGATGCGTGGTGCGTAGCTGCGCGCGGTCTCGATCACCGCCGCCGCGGTCGCGTTGATGACGGCGGTCACGCCGCCCGAATGCGCATAGAGCAGGTTCGAATGCGTCATCGCGCCAGACCTCCCGACGAAATCCCTTGCCGAAGCAAGCATCTCGCCGCAGCATCAAAACAAACGCGGCCGCCACCGAATCCGGCGCGGCCGCGCGAGAGAGCTGGCCAGTACACACACCGGCCCGCCCACGATCCAGAGTAGATTACTTGAGCGCTGCGAAAGCGTTCGCGGTAATCTCCTCGACCGGGCCGAGACCCGAGATCTTGCGCACCTTGGGAGCATTGGCGTCGCCGGAGGCGGCCCACTTGCCGTAGTACTCGACGAGCGGCTTGGTCTGCGCATGGTAGACATCAAGACGCTTCTTCACCGTCTCTTCCTTGTCATCGTCGCGCTGCACCAGATCCTCGCCGGTCACGTCATCCTTGCCTTCGACCTTGGGCGGGTTGTATTTGACATGGTAGGTGCGGCCCGAGGCGAGGTGGGCGCGGCGCCCGCTCATGCGTTCGACGATCTCGCTGTCGGGCACATCGATCTCGAGCACGAAGTCGATCGGCACACCGGCGTCCTTCATTGCATCTGCCTGCGGGATGGTGCGCGGGAAGCCGTCGAACATATAGCCGGCCTTGCAGTCGTCCTGCAAAAGGCGATCCTTCACCAGGCCGATGATGATGTCGTCGGAAACCAGGCCGCCGGCATCCATCACCTTCTTGGCCTCGATGCCGAGCGGCGTGCCCGCCTTGACCGCTGCGCGCAGCATGTCACCGGTGGAGATCTGCGGAATGCCGAACTTCTCCTTGATGAAGTTGGCTTGCGTCCCCTTGCCGGCACCCGGCGGCCCCAAAAGAATCAGTCGCATACACCCTCCCGAAATTGACGGCCCTGGACGAGGCCGATTGATTATTGATTGATGAACAGGCCGAAACTTAACCGACGCAGGTCGCGGCGGTCAAACAGCGCCACTGGCATAAATTGCCCGTACGCGCTCGAGGTCCTCCATGGTGTCCACCCCTGCTGCAGGCGCATGGTCGAGTTCGAGCACACCGATACGGTAGCCATGCCAGAGCGCCCGCAACTGTTCCAGCGCCTCCCAGTGCTCGAGCGGAGATGGCGCGAGGCTGGCATAACGGCGCAAAAAGCCGACGCGATAGGCATAGAGGCCAACGTGGCGCAGCATGGGCAGCCCGGCCGGCAACCCGGTGCGCGCCTCCGCCCAGGCATCGCGCGCCCACGGGATCGGCGCGCGCGAGAAGTACAGCGCTCGCCCCGCGGCATCACAGACAACCTTGACCACGTTGGGATTGAAAACCTCGGCCGCATCCGCGAGCGGGTGGGCAGCCGTCGCAATCGCGCATTCAGCATCCCGGGCGAGCGCTTCGGCAACGGCAGCAACGACTGCAGTGTCGATCAAGGGCTCGTCGCCCTGAACATTGACGATGATGTCCTCGTCGGCCCACGCGCACAGCTCAGCCACCTCGGCGAGACGATCGGTACCACTCGGATGATCTGAACGCGTCATCACCACGACACCGCCCGCCGCACTCACGGCATCGCGAACGCCGTCGTGGTCGGTCGCCACCAGAACCTCGGCAGCCCCCGCTGCGTGCACACGCTCGAGCACACGCACGATCATCGGCTTTCCACAGATGTCGGCCAAAGGCTTGGCCGGCAGTCGTGTCGACGCATAACGCGCCGGAACCACGATCCGAAACGCTGTCATGGCGCCCCGTCCGGCTCAGCAGCGGCGGGGGTCGCGCAGAGCGTCGACCTCTTCGGCGCTCATCGCGCGTGCTTCCTCATCCAGCATGACCGGAATGCCGTCACGTATGGGGTAGGCCAGGCGATCGGCCTTGCACACCAATTCCTGCTTGTCGGCCAGGAAGTCGAGCGGCCCCTTGCACAACGGGCAGACGAGGATCTCAAGCAGTCGTGGGTCCATCTTCGAGTTTCTCCAGGATGCGTGTGGCGGCATCGACGCCGATCTGCGCCTTCACCGGTAGCTCCCAGCTGTCGGCAGGCGCGAAAGCCCGGCATTTTACCGCATCCTTGGCCGTCATCAGGATCGGCCTTGCATCGCCGAACGCAAGGTCTTCAGCGACAAAGGCATGATGGTCGGCAAAGGGGTGTTCAATCACCTCCAGCCCCGCTTCGGCCAATTGATCGAAAAAGCGCTGCGGGCGACCAATACCCGCCACTGCATGCACCCTCTGCCCGCTCAGCTCAGCCAGGGTACGCGTGCGCTGTGGCTCATTCACCGCCTGCAGTACAGTGCCTTCCAGCCGCATGGCATGGACCGGAACACCATGCGCCGCCGCGCGCGTGCTCGCCGACAACTCGCCATGCGCGATCACGAGATCGACCTCGGCCAGACGGGCAAGGGGCTCTCGCAACGGCCCCGCGGGCAGCAGCCAGCGGTTGCCCAGCGTGGCCTCATCGACGACCGCGATCTCGATGTCCCGCCCCAGGCGGTAGTGCTGCAGACCGTCGTCAGCGACGATCACGTCGCAAGCGGGCGTGTTCCGCAACAGCTCCGCCGCGGCCGCCACCCGGTCCCGTCCCACCACCAATGGGCACCCGGTGACCCGAGCCAGCAGAACCGGTTCGTCGCCGAACGTCGCCGGGTCACCATCGGCCGGCACTGCCGCGACGCCCTGCACGCTGCCGCCGTGGCCGCGACTCACGATCCCCGGCTGCCAGCCGGCCGCGCGCAATACCTCGACCAGCCAGGCCACGACCGGCGTCTTGCCACTGCCGCCCACTGCGATGTTGCCAACGATGACCACCGGCACCGGCAGGCGCTGAGCGCGCACGCGCGCGCGCCGCCGACGCGCGAGCGCACCGAACAGCGCCGACAGCGGCCGCAACGCGCACGCGACGGGACCGCGGCCCCGCCAGAAGTCTGGCGCGCGCGCGGCCATGCTCACGCGCTCACTGCGCGGGCGCCTGGGTGGCGAAGGTGATGTGCGGCAGCCCGGCGCGCTGGGCTGCCTGCATGACGTCCACCACACTCTGGTGGGTCGCCTTCGCGTCGGCATTGATGACCACCACGGGCGGATCGCCAGGCTCTCCAGGCACGGCCTTGCCAAGGGCGGCCGCAATCGCCTCGATGCTGCGGTCGGCGACCGGCAGGCGGTTGACGACGATCTCCCCCGTTGCCGTTACTGCGACGATGATCTCGCGTGCGACGACCTCACTGCCCTCCGACTCGGCGGTGGGCAGGTTGACCTCGAGCCCCGACACCTTCGAGAAGGTCGTCGTCAGCATCAGGAAGATGATGATCACCAGGACGACATCGATGAGCGGAATCATGTTGATCTCCGGCTCCTCGTTGCGGCTGCCACGGCGAAAGTTCATGCCGGCACTCCGTCAGGCCCGCCGCTCGCCATGTGCCACCTCGACAAGCTTGATCGCCTGCTGCTCCATGTCGATCACGAAACTGTCGATGAGCGCACGGAAATGCCGCCAGAAGATCATCGCCGGGATCGCGATGATCAGTCCGAGGCCGGTCGTGTACAGCGCAATCGAGATGCCCTGGGCGAGCTGCGCTGGATTGGCACCGCTGACGCCCTGCGAAGCGAAGATGTCGATCATGCCGATGATGGTACCGAGCAACCCCATCAGCGGGCTGATGGCGGCAATGGTGCCGAGGGTGGTCAGGAAGCGCTCGAGTTCGTGCACAACCGCACGGCCGGTCTCCTCGATCGATTCCTTCATCATCTCGCGCGGACTATTGACGTTGCGCAAGCCTGCGGCCAGCACTCGTCCCAATGGCGAATGGAGCGCAACACGCTCGATCATCGCTGCAGACGCGCCGTCCTGCTGCAGATCATTGAGCACGTTGTCGAGCAGGCCGGCAGGCACGACGCGAGCGCGACGCAAGGTAATGGAACGCTCGATGATCAGCGCGACCGCAATCACCGAAGCGAGGATCAGGGGCCAGATGGGCCAGCCGACGGCCTGAATGATTGCGAACACGCGGAGCAACCTCTTGCGGGCAAAGGCGGAACTCTAGCGCCGACGCCCGCATGCAGCAAGCAGCCCGGCCTTTCACGGGCCACCCCAATGAATCCACAAAAGCTGTGGATAAGTTTGTGGACATTTCGTGAAAGCGGGCCGAAAAGCCTACCGCTACAGGCATTCCTTCACTCCGATGCAAAATTGTGCAACATATTAAACACAATAAAATCAGTGACTTAACAACAAACCCCTTTCCCGTCAAGCACTTGCAGCACGAGTCTTGACAAGGCCTGAAGACTGTGGATTCCGCTAGAATCCCTCCATGACTTTCCCCTACGAAACGCCGGTTTCAAGGCCCACTGGAATCGAGCAGACGAGCACTGCTGTGCTGAGCGTAAGCGCCCTCAACCGCCTCGCTCGCGAGGCACTGGAAACCGCGCTGCCGCTACTGTGGGTTGGCGGAGAAATCTCCAACCTGACCCGCGCTGCATCGGGCCACCTCTATTTCACCCTGAAGGACGCGAATGCCCAGGTGCGCTGCGCAATGTGGCGCAACAAGGCCCAGCTGCTAGCCTTCCGGCCGCAGAACGGCATGCGTGTGGAAGCCCGCGCGCTGGTCACGCTCTACGAAGCCCGCGGCGACTACCAGCTCAACATCGAGAGCCTGCGCCCCGCCGGCATCGGCAGCCTGTTCGAGGCCTTCAACCGTCTCAAGGAGAAGCTCGCCGCGGAGGGCCTCTTCGACGCCGCCGGGCGGCGCCCCCTGCCTCGTCTGCCGCGGGCAATCGGAGTGGTCACATCGGCCCAGGCCGCCGCCCTGCGCGACGTGATCATCACCTTGCGACGGCGAGCCCCCCATGTGCCGATCATTGTCTTCCCGACCCCCGTCCAGGGACCGGATGCCGGCCCCGGCCTGCTCGCGGCACTCGACGCTGCCGCCGCGCATGCTGCGCAAGCGTCGATCGACGTCGTGCTGCTGGTGCGCGGCGGCGGCAGTATCGAGGATCTATGGGCGTTCAACGACGAGACGCTCGCGCGCGCCCTGCGGGCCAGTCGCCTGCCGGTGGTGTGCGGGGTCGGCCACGAAACCGATGTGACCATCGCCGACTTCGCAGCCGACCTGCGTGCCCCGACTCCGACCGGCGCCGCCGAACTCGTCACCGAAGGGTGGCATGCAATGCGTTCGACCCTGCCCGGACTCGATGTCCAGCTGCAGCGCGCCATGATTCGGCGACTTGAAGCGCTCGGCCAGCGCCTCGACCGTGCCGCCTTGCAGCTCAAGCACCCACGCGCGCGCATCGCCGACGAGGCCAAAAGCCTGCAGGGCCTGGGCCAGCGCCTGAGCGACGCCATGAGGCGGCGCCTGGCGTTCGACCGCTTGCATGCAGCGCATGTGGGGGCGCGCCTGCGCGCAGCGGTACCACGGCTGGCGCAGGACCAGCGCACAATGGACGCACTCGCGCACCGATTGCAGCGCAGCCTGCAGCACCTTTTGACCCATCAGCGCCAGCGCACCGAAGCCCTCGCGGCAAGCCTGCAGCACCTGGCCCCTGAAGCCGTGCTCGAGCGCGGCTACGCGATCGCACGCGACACGCAGGGCCGCGTCCTCCGTCATGCTGCCGAAGTGCCCGACGGCGCGACCGTAAGCGTGCAACTTGCCCACGGCAGCCTCGCCACCCGCGTCACCGGGCACCAGGACGACTGATTGAGGTCGAAACAGGTGCTCGCAGCCATCCATCAGCCAGCCTCACCCGCTTGGCCGACCCTGCGGCCCCCGACACGACCTGTTCCGCAAACCCGCGGATAGGCTTAACATTCTGGGCCCAGCATTGTCAGCACGCAGCAAACCAGACTAAAATGGTCCTGGTTTAATGCCGCCGACGGACAAATCGAATACAGGAGAAACTCCATGGAACACACTCTGCCCGCCCTGCCTTACGCCAAGGATGCCCTCGCTCCGCACATCTCCGCGGAAACGCTGGAGTTCCACTACGGCAAGCACCACCAGGCCTACGTCACCAACCTGAACAACCTGATCAAGGGCACCGAGTACGAGAACCTCGACCTCGAGGCCATCGTCAAGAAGGCGCCGGCCGGCGGCATCTACAACAACTCGGCCCAGGTCTGGAACCACACCTTCTTCTGGAACAGCATGGCGCCCAACGGCGGCGGCGAGCCCACCGGCGCGCTGGCTGACGCCATCAAGGCCAAGTGGGGCTCGTTCGAAGACTTCAAGAAGGCCTTCCAGGCCTCGGCAGTCGGCAACTTCGGCTCTGGCTGGACCTGGCTGGTCAGGAAGGCCGACGGTTCGGTGGACATCGTCAACATGGGCGCCGCCGGCACCCCGCTGACGACCGGCGACACCGCCCTGCTCTGTATCGACGTATGGGAGCATGCCTACTACATCGACTACCGCAACCGCCGCCCGGACTTCGTTGCCACCTTCCTCGACAAGCTGGCCAACTGGGAATTCGCCGCGAAGAACTTCGCCTGATCCCCAGCCGCCCGGTTGCAACCGGGCCTGCCTCACCGAAAGCGACCCCACCGGGTCGCTTTCTTGCTTTACGCCCCCTGACCAGGCGCCCCGACCATGCTCCAGGTGCTCTACCGCGACGAATGGCTCATCGCCATCGACAAACCCTCGGGACTGCTCGTGCACAGAAGCCCGATTGCCGCCCAGGAGGCGCGCTTCGCCGTTCAGCTCCTGAGGGACCAGATCGGCCAGCGTGTCTACCCGGCGCATCGCCTCGACCGTGGCACATCCGGTGTGCTGCTGTTCGCCCTCGACCGCACTGTGGCCGCTCGGCTGGGCGCACAGTTCGAGACCCGCACGGTCGACAAACGCTACCTCGCCATCGTCCGTGGCCATCCAGCACAGGCAGGCCTGATCGACCACCCGCTGGCACGCCGGCTAGACGCCATCGAGCGCGATCGCGGCGTGGGCGCAGGTAACCGCGATGGGCACCCCGAAGACCTCGAGCGCGACGAGGTGACTAGCACTGCGCTCGATGCGCGCACGCGCTTCAGGCGCCTGGCCTGTGCCGAACTGCCCCATCGGGTCGACCGCTATGCAAGCAGCCGCTACGCGCTGCTGGAGCTCGCGCCCGAAACCGGACGCCGTCATCAGATCCGCCGTCACCTCAAACACATCTCGCATCCGATCATCGGTGACGCCACCTATGGCAAGGGCAGGCACAACCGGCTGTTCGCCGAACTGTTCGACAGCCATCGCCTGCTGCTGGCGTGCACACGCCTGGCACTGCGCCACCCGGTGCTGGACACTGCGCTGGAGATCATGGCGCCGCCGGCGGATGACTTCCACAGCGTCATGCGCGGTCTGGGCTGGCCCCTGGAACTTGCAACAAGCTGAAGCGCTCGGTGCAGCCATGTGGCTCCACCGAGCGGCCGTTTCGAGGCACAATGCCGCTTCACTAAGCCGGCTGCCGTGCGCCGTCTCTGCCCGCAGCACGAATCCGGCCCTTGCTCCAATCCCATCCCACCCAGGTAGATCGATGAATCCGCTGCTCCAGGTACGTCAGTTCGGCCAGCAGATCTGGCTCGACAATCTCTCCCGCACGCTGCTCAACGACGGCCACCTTGCCCGCTTCATCAACGAGGATGGCGTCACTGGCATCACCACGAATCCGGCTATTTTCCACAAGGCGATTTCCGGGGGACGGTATTACGAGGACGACCTGGCCAGGCTCAAGCAGCAGCCGATGAGCGCCGAAGCGCGCTACGAGGGGCTCGTGATTCCCGATGTCCAGCGTGCCTGCGATCTCCTTGCCCCCCTTTTCCGGGACAGCGGCGGCGAGGCCGGCTACGTGAGCCTGGAGGTGTCGCCTGCACTCGCACACGATGCGGCAGGGACACTGGCAGCCGGCCTGCGCCTGAAGACTGCGGTCAACCGGCCGAACCTGTTGATCAAGGTCCCAGCCACCCGCGCCGGGTTGGTGGCAATCGAGGAGCTGGTTGCGGCCGGCATCAGCGTGAACGTGACCCTCATGTTCTCGCTCACCCATGTCGATGCGGTCGCCCAGGCATACGTCCGCGGACTCGAGCGCCTGCGTGCTCAAGGGGGCGACCTGCGGTCGGTCATGTCGGTCGCAAGCCTGTTCCTGTCGCGCGTCGATACGCTGGTGGACAAGCAGCTCGAAGCGCTTGCGGCGGACACCCCGGCCCGTCCGGGACGCACCGCGGTCGCACTCGCCCGCCTCGCCTACCAGCGCTACCGCGCACGCTTCCACGGCGAGGGTTTCGCGAACCTGCGTGCTGCCGGTGCGCGTCCGCAGTACATGTTGTGGGCGAGCACAGGCACGAAGAACCCGGCCTACAGCGACCTGCTGTACGTCGAACCCCTGATCGGTGCAGAGACGGTCAATACGCTCCCTGATGCAACGCTCGACGCCCTGCGCGACCATGGCAAGGCAGCGGCCTCCCTCGAACTCGAACTCGACCAGGCTCAGGCGCAATTCGCGGCCCTGGCGGCCGCCGGTATCGACCTCGAGGCCGCCGGAGAGCGCCTGCAGCAGGAAGGCCTGGCGCAGTTCGAGCAGGCTTTTTCAGCGCTGCTCGAACTGACCGCCTGACAGGCTCAAAGGCCTTAGCACGGGGCGGCTGCAAAGCGCGCCCCGTCGTGCTCAAGTCAGCGCAGGGACGACGTCGGCGATCAGCGCATTGCGCGAAATGCCCCGGCGGTCACCCGCCGCATCGAGCAACTCCTTCATGTCCAGGATCAGCACGATCTGGCCGTTGGACAGCGTCGTGACGCCGGCCACGCCCTTGGGCCGGAAGTCGTCGAGCGACTTGATCACAGCATCCTCGCGCCCGGCAAAGCTGTCGACCGCAAGGATGAAGGACCACTCGGCAGCCTGCATCAACACCCCGTACTGAGGTATGCGCTCACGCGGCCAGCCCAACAGCATCGACAGCGGCACGATCGGCAGAACCTCGCCGCGTACAACCATGGTCGCACGCCCACCCACATCCTGAATGGCGTCGGGCACGATCGGCAGGATCTCCCGCACCATCGACAGTGGCACCGCGAAAGGCTGATCGGCCAGCCGGACCAGCAACACCGGCAGGATCGCCAGCGTGAGCGGCAGGTTGATGATGAGCGTGGTGCCCTTGCCTAGCTCGGACTTGATCTCGATCGTGCCGTTCAGCTTCTGGATGTTGGTGCGCACGACATCCATGCCGACGCCGCGCCCAGAAACGTCCGACACCTTGTCGGCCATCGAAAAGCCAGGCAGGAAGATGAGGTTGTAACTCTGGCGATCATCCATGGTGCTCGCCTCCTCATCGGTGATGAGGCCGCGCTGGAGGGCCTTGGCCCGCAGTCGCTCGGCGTCCATGCCGCGCCCATCATCTGCCACCATGATGACGATGTGATCGCCTTCCTGGCGTGCCTCGAGGCGGACCAGGGACTTCTGCGGCTTGCCGGCGGCCCCCCGCCCTTCCGCATCCTCGATACCGTGATCGACTGCATTGCGAACGAGGTGGATGATCGGATCCGAGAGATCCTCGATCATCGTCTTGTCGATCTCCGTCTCCTCGCCGACCAGAACCAGTTCGACGTCCTTGCCCAGGTTACGCGCCAGATCGCGCGCAATGCGCGGATACTTCTGGAACAGGCGGCCAATCGGCTGCATGCGGGTCTTCATGACCGCGTTCTGCAGATCCGACACCAGCAGGTCCAGCTGGCTCACGGCCAGGTCAAGCGCATGCAGGGTCTCGGTGTCGTTACGGCCGCTGAGGATGTCGCTGCGCAAGGCATTGAGCCGGTTCTTGGTGAGGCCGATCTCCCCCGACAGGTTGAGCACCTGGTCGAGGCGCGCGGTATCGACGCGGATGGAGTTGTCGCGCTGCCGCTCCGTTTCCCGCCTGCCCGTCGGCCCACTGGCCCCCGGCACGTCGGTTGCACGCCGCCCGAGCGCGGCCTTTACGACAGGATCCTCGGACTCCGTGCGTACCGTGGCGGCGCCGGTCTCCACTGCTACAGGTGCAGGCGCCTTGGCCGCAGGCACGACCGCCTTGCCGGTCACGGTCTCGTACAGAACGTCCCAATCAGGCTCACCCTGCCGCGGCACCTTCACCGCAGCAGCAGGTCCAGGCTCAGCTGCACGCACCTCGGCCCCGTCCTCTCCGTCAACCGCGGCCCGCAGCTTCGCGATCAACGCGGGGGCGGCCGGCGCCGGCTGGGTGCCACGTTCGAGATCGCCGAACATCTGGCGGACCGACGCCGTCGCGGCAAGGATGACGTCCATGCGTTCCGGCGTCACCTTCAGTTCGCCATTGCGCAACCTGTCGAAGAGGCTCTCGGTCAGATGGCACAGCGTGACGAGTTCGCCCGCGTTGAGGAAACCCGCACCCCCCTTGATGGTGTGGAAACCGCGGAAAATCTCGTTGAGCAGGCCGACATCGTCCGGCGCCCGCTCCAGATCGACCAGCTTGTTGTCCACGCCGGACAGCAGATCCTCGGCCTCGACGAGAAAATCCTGCAGCAGCTCTTCCATTCCGGCGAAATCACTCATGGCTCACCTATGCTCTTCATTGACCCGGACCCTGTGCCCATAAAAGCCGGCCGTCCGCTTTAGAACCCGAGGCTCTCGAGAAGGTCGTCCACCTCGGACTGGTTATGCAGCACGTCCGCCCCCGCAACCCCATCGATCACCGGCCCGTTGAGCAGGCTCGCCTTGCATTCGGCCCGGACCTGCGGTGGCGTGGCTTCGATCAAGACCTGTACGAGCTGGCTCTCGAGCATTTGCGCCAGTTCCAGCACGCGCTTGATCACCTGTCCAGTCAGATCCTGAAAGTCCTGCGCCATCATGATTTCGTGCAACTGCTTGCTGGTCGAACGCGAGCCTGCCGCGACCTCGGCGATGAAACGTCGCGTGTCACCGCTCAAGTCACGGAACTCGCCGGGCGACAACTCACCGGCATAAAGTCGATCCCAGCGCGCGCCCAAGGCATTGGCACCGCTGGCAAGCGCGGACTGGATCGGCGCAGCAACATCGGTCGCATTCAGAACGCGGCTGGCAGACTGCTCGGTCATCTGGGCGATGTAGGCCAGTCGCTGACGCACGTCGGGAATGGCCTCGGCCGCCTCCTGCAAGGTGCCCTCCAGCCCCAACTCGCGCAAGGTGTCGTGAACCTGCCGGGTCAATTGCCCCAGGCGGGTAAACACCACGGCAGGTTCGACCTGTTCTGCGACCGAGGCGTGCGTGGTGCTGGCGGCCACTGCCGGGGCGGCCGTTTGGGGCGCAGCCGGCTCGGCGGTGTGCTCCGCCTGCGAGGCCACGGCGTCGAACAAGGCCTGCAGTTCGTCACTGTCACCGGTATCGGCACTCGCACCAAGCGGACTGGCCTCTACCGGCCGCGCTACCGACGGGCTTCGAGCTCGCCCCACCGGCTCAGCCGCAATGCTGTCGAACAGCGCCTGCAGCTCGTCGGAATCCCCGGCCTCATCGATCTTCGACTTCTTGCTCATCTGTCTTGCTCCGTTCCCAACCGAAGGCGGCGCTCACGCCGAGTTCTGGCCCATCTTCTCGAAGATCTTCTCCAGCTTCTCGGCCAGGGTCACCGCCGTGAAGGGCTTGACGACATACCCGCTCGCACCGGCCTGGGCCGCGGCGATGATGTTCTCCTTCTTGGCTTCGGCCGTGACCATCAGCACGGGAAGGTGCTTGAGGTGCGGCGTGCGCCGGATGGTCTGGAGCAAGGTCAGCCCGTCCATGTTGGGCATGTTCCAGTCTGTCACGACGAAATCGAAAGAGCCGCTGTTGAGCTTCTGCAGCGCAACCGCACCGTCCTCTGCCTCGTCGACGTTGGCGAATCCAAGCTCCTTGAGGAGATTGCGGACAATGCGCCGCATCGTCGAGAAGTCGTCGACAACAAGGAATTTGGTTTTAGGGTCGGCCATGTTCTGTTTTCTCCGGGGTTCTATGCCTGCGCCGTTCTGGTTCAGCGACGGCCACGATTCAACATGGGCCGAATCGTCTCGGCCAGCACGTCGGCGTCGAATTTTGCCACGTAGGCGTCGACCCCGACGCGTTTGCCCATCGCGCGATTGGCGTCCGAAGACAGCGACGAGTGCATCACGACGGGAATGCCATTGAATCTGTGGTCCGCCTTGATGTTGCGCGTAAGTACGTAGCCATCCATCTCCGGCATCTCTGCGTCCACCAGGATCAGGTCGATCTCATCGATCACCTGGCGTCCAACCTGGTCCGCATGCGTTGCGATGCCCTGCAGCCGGTTCCAGGCCTCGAGACCGTTCTGCGCGTGCTTGTGCCGCACACCGAGCTTGTCCAGGACCTCGGTGATCTTGCGCCGGGCCACGCTGGAGTCATCGACGAAGAAGACGCTGCATTCGTGGCCATGGCTGATCGGCGCGATGTTTCCGACCACCGCATCGCCAAAGGTGTTGGCGAGGATGGTCTCGACATCGAGGATCGACACCAGGCGACCGTCGGGAAGCTCGGTAATCGCAGTGATGAAGGTCTGGGAGGACGACGATACGTTCTCCGGCGCCCGCACCTTCTCCCAGTCGACCCGCACGATGCGGTCCACCGAATCGACCAGGAACCCGAGCGTGCGCTTGCTGTACTCGGTCACCATCATCGCCCCGCCCAGCGGGGCACCGGGCTTGGTGAGATCCAGTATGCGCCCCAGGGAAAGCACGGGAATCACGTTACCGCGCAGCGAAATCAGGCCCTCGACGCCGGCCGGCATGTTGGGGGTACGCGTGATGAAGGGCGTCTGGGAAACCTCGCGCACCTTGAACACGTTGATGCCGAAGTGCTCATTGGTGCCCAGCGAGAACAGGAGGATCTCCATCCGGTTCGAGCCCGCCAGGCTGGTGCGCTTCTCGACGGTATCGAACAGCGCGTTCTCTTCGTTCTGCAGCTCTCGCATGTTGCCTCCTCAATCCGCCTGATCCTTGTCCGCCGCCCGCATGAGACGCACCAGCGTCTCGGCCAGCTTCACTGGCTCGAACTTCGGCACGTACTCGTCGACCCCCACGGAATGCCCGAGCTGCTGGTTCGACATCCCCGACAGCGACGAATGCATGAGCACCGGAATGCCGGCGAAACGCCTATCGGCCTTGATCTGGCGCGTCAACATGTAGCCGTCGAGCTCCGGCATCTCGACGTCGGTCAGTATCAGGCTCACGAGGTCGGATACCTTGCGCCCGGTCGCCTCGGCCTGCATGGCGGCCTTGTTCAGCTCTTCCCAAGCCTGGCGGCCATTCACGGAGCCCACGTACCGCACCCCCATCGCGTCCAGGGTCTGGGTGATCTGCCGACGCGCCACGGAGGAGTCATCGGCAAAGTACACGACGTGATTCTCGGCCCCGGGGAAGGGACGGATGTCACGGAACTCGATATCGTCGTCATAGTTCGAGGTTTCGGACAACACCTTCTCGACGTCGAGCAACATGACCAGACGGCCATCGGCGAGCTCGGTCACAGCCGTCACGAGCCCCCCGAGCCTGGCCGTGAGCATCTCCGGGGGGACTCGCATCTGCGACCAGTCCAGCCTGAGGATGGTATCCACGGCCTCCACCAGAAAACCCTGGGTATGGCCGTTGTATTCGGTGACGATCATGATCTCGCGCGGACTGTCGTCACTGATGCCGCCATATCGCCCCAGATCGACCACCGGCACCAGGGCGCCACGCAGGCTGACCATGCCTTTAACGGCGTCGGGCATCTCCGGCGCCGCCGTGATCTGCGGCGTGCGCATCACCTCGCGGACCTTGAAGACATTGATACCGAAGGTCTCCCTTCGGCCCGTTCGCGCGTCGACACCCAGCGTAAAAAGCAGGATCTCGAGCTTGTTCGTTCCCGCAAGCCGGGTACGGGCGTCGATATTCTTGAGCAGTTCGGACATGTCTTGTTCCGCTTTCCGGTTGGGTTTAGGCCGCCGCGCCGGCTGCCTTGAAAGATGTATCGGCTACAGCTCGATTAACTTTAGGTTAGTGCATCAACGCAGCGGCGCGCCAAAGATATCACTGACGACAGCGTCCCCTCCATCCGGCTCGCGAGCACCGGGCGCACCCGCCCCCTCGACCTCGATCTGCCGCCCAGGCGCCCGCATCGCCTCCTCCGCTGCCTTGTTCAGGACGACGATGCTGATGCGACGGTTGGCCGGATCCAGGGGGTCATCCGGGTTCAGGTGCGCAGTGTCGGCAAGTCCGAGCACGCGCACCAGCTTGCCCGGCTCGAGCCCGCCGGCGACCAGCTCTCGGCGCGCTGCATTGGCACGATCGGCCGACAGCTCCCAGTTCGAGAACCCGCGCTCCCCGCCCGCATACTGCGCGGAGTCGGTATGCCCCGACATGCTGATGCGGTTGTCGACATCATTGAGGGCGCGTGCAATCTCGCGCAGCAGCTCGCGGGTATATGGACGCAGATTGGCGCTGGCCGACGTGAACATCGGACGGTTCTGCGCATCGACGAGCTGTATCCTGAGCCCTTCCGAAATGATGTCGAGCAGGATCTGTTCCTTGAACTGGCGCAACGATGGGTTGGCCTCGATGATTGCCTCCAGCTTTCCCTTCAGATCGATCATCCGCGCACGCTCACGGCGCTTGGCCGCCTCGAGAGCCTCCTCGGCACGCATCTCGTCCGGCGTCTTCACGCGCGCACGCGCGGCATCGACGTTGATCGCACGCGTGCTAGGCGTGTCTCCGCGCCGCACCTGGCCGACCTTGCGCGACAGATCCTCGCCACCGCCCTTGATGATGCTCGAACTGTCCCCCGTCCCCTCGCCCCCGGCCATGGCCAGCTTGAGCGGGTTCTGGAAGTGATCGGCAATGCCCTCGAGATCTCCCTGGGCCGTCGAACCGAGCAACCACATCAGCAGGAAGAAAGCCATCATCGCGGTCACGAAATCCGCATAGGCGATCTTCCATGCACCGCCATGGTGGCCTCCACCCCCCTTCTTGATGCGCTTGACGACGATTGGCTGCTGGGTATCGTCGCTCATCACGCGCTCCAGACCACGCCAACCTGAAGACGGCGTGAGTACTCAGGCGGGACGGAACCCGATGAAGGCATAGGACTCAACCCTTCCGGTTCTTGATTTCCTGCTCGAGCTCGACAAAGCCCGGGCGGTCGGTCGAGTAAAGCACCTTGCGACCGAACTCGATCGCGACCTGCGGCGCATAGCCGTTCATGCTCGCCAGCAGCACCACCTTGATGACCTGGTAGATCTTGCCCCCTTCCTCGACCTTCTGCTCGAGCTGGCCGGCAAGCGGTGCGACAAAGCCGTACGACACGAGAATCCCCAGGAAGGTACCGACGAGCGCACCGCCGATCATCTTGCCCAGCACAGCAGGGGGCTGGCCCACCGAGCCCATCACGTTGACCACCCCCATAACCGCCACCACGATGCCGAAGGCTGGCACCGCGTCGGCAACCTTGGCGACCACGTGCGGCGCCGTATGCGCCTCCTGGTGGTGAGTCTCGATCTCCATGTCCATCAGGTTCTCGATCTCGAACGCATTGAGGTTGCCACCCACCATCATGCGCAGGTAGTCGGTCATGAATTCGACCACATGGTGGTCGGCGGTCACGCTCGGATACTTGGAAAAGATCGGGCTGGAGTCAGGGTTCTCGATGTCGTTCTCGATCGACATCAGGCCCTCCTTGCGTACCTTGGCCAGGATCTCGAACAACAGGGCAAGCAGATCGACGTAAAGCGCCTTGTTGTACGGCGACCCCTTGAGCGCCATCGGCAAGCCCTTGAGCGTCGCCTTGATTGCCTTCGGGCCATTGCCGGCGATGAAGCCGCCGATCATCAGGCCGAAGATCGCGACATACTCGAGCGGCACCCACAAGGCGAGCAGGTCGCCATGCATCGCATAGGTCCCAAGCGACGCCAGCAGCACGACAACGTATCCAATGATCAGGAACACCAGTGACTCCAGGGCGTATGGCCACGCCTGCCGACCTTCGGCTCGCGACCTGTGACCGACTTATCGGCGCGACCTCGCGAAACTTGAACGGCTCGCACGATCAGGCAGGCATGCACCAAAAAAACATGGGCCGCGTGTTACCAGCGCGGCCCATGAAGCATATCCGGAATGCCCGCCAGCGGGCACGGTCTCAAGCCGATACGGCCACTCGCGTGCGGGACACGGCCTTGCGCGTGGCCTTCTTGCGCGAAGAACCCGCCCGCGACGGCATGTTGCACAAGCCGCAGACATAGCCCTGTACCGGGTCATGCGCATGGCCGACGAAGCGTCCACCGCAGCAGGTGCAGGTACTGAGTTGCAGCAGGTCGGCATCGAAGAAGCGCACCAGCGTCCACGCCCGAGTCAAGCTCAGCACCGGCTCCATGGCCGAGCCCTCGATGTGGTCGAGGTAGAGGTTGTACGACTTGAGGATGGCATCCAGCCCACGCACACCGGCACGCTCGACGAAGAAGCGATGAAAGCCCATGAACAGCGATGAGTGCACATTGGGCTGCCAGGTCATGAACCAGTCCGTCGAGAACGGCAGCATGCCCTTGGGCGGCGACACACCGCGCACTTCCTTGTAGATCCGAAGCAGCTTTTCGCGGCTGAGACGAGTCTCGACCTCGAGCATCTGCATGCGCGCGCCAAGCTGGACCATCTCGACCGCGCGCCGGACGTCCTCGGCTTCCTCGATCACTGTCTTGTTCTTCATCTAGGCCTCCTCAGGCCGCCTCTTCCGCTGCCTTGCCCGCCGCGAGGATCGCTGCGTGCAAACCAGCACTGACGGCGTCGCGCCCCTCGCCAGCCATCAGTCGGGCAAGTTGCGCATCGTCGAAGCGAAAACACGGCAACAGCATCTGGCTGCTGGCCATTCGCACAAGTTTTGCCGCCGACATCGATTCGATCAGGTCCGCCAGCGCGTCGCTGATGCCGAGCCTGAACAAGGCCGTCGCCCGATCTCCGCGCAGCATCTGCTGGGCAAGCATCAGGTAGGCAAGGTTCAGTTCGCGGATCTCGGCCTGATAGTCTGGTCGATCCATGAAATCCAATCCCCTTCAGGGATGAGTGTTTGCAACTTAAAGTAAATTCTCAGCAACATCAAGCCTGAAAATCGCGATTTTGCCAATTCGATCACGCCCCATCGTGGCTTCGTCGCAACACCGGCAAAGGCAAGGAGCCCGCACTCACCGGTCCGGCGTCAGCGAGCCAAACCTGAATGCTGCCGGCACCGCGGGCCGTCCATAGCGGAAACCCTGAAGCGAATCACAGCATGAGGCCTGCAGCAGAATCTCCTGCGCGGCGGTCTCGACGCCTTCGGCAACCACCTTCAAGCGCAGGCTATGCGCCATCGCCAGTGCTGCGCGCACAATGGCTTCAGCATCATTATCGCGATCGACCTCGCCGATCAGCTCGCGATCGATCTTGATCACGTCAATGGGCAGTCGGCGCAGGTAGGCAAGCGAAGAGTAACCGGTCCCGAAGTCGTCAATGGCGATGCGCACACCAAGCGTCTTCAATGCCCGCAGGCATTGTTCGGCGTGCCCGGTGTCACTCATCAGCGAGCTCTCGGTAATCTCCAGGATCAGCGCGGACGGCGGAAACCCGCTCTGGGCAAGTGCACACTCCACCTGCGCGAGCAGGCCGGGACGCGCGAACTGTACGGCGGACACATTGACCGACATCTCGAAGCCCTCGACCCCCTCCTTGCGCCAGCGCGCGCCCTGCAGGCAGGCCTGGGCGAGCACCCAGCCGCCAATGTCGACGATCAGTCCGGTCCGGTCCGCTATCGGGACGAAGCGATCGGGCTCCAGCAAGCCGTGCACGGGATGCTGCCAGCGCAGCAGGGCTTCGGCTCCGCGCGCGTGACAACTGGATGCGCCGACGATCGGCTGGTAGTGCAGCCTGAACTCCTCGCGCTCGAGCGCAGCCCGCAGGTCCAGTTCGAGGGCAAAGGCCTCGAGCGAGGACCGACTCATGCCTGCAGCGTGTATGCGCAACTGGTTACCGCCGGCACGCTTGCACTCGGCGAGCGCCAGCTCGGCCTGAGTGAGCACATCCGCTGCCTGGTCCGCGGCATCGTCGAACAGGACAATCCCGACGCTCGCCGTCAGTCGCAGCGCTCCCCGCGGCGACGCGAACGGCCGATCCACCGCGCGCAACAACCAGCGCGCAGTGAACTCGGCCTGCCCCTCATCTGCGACGCCCGGAACGAACACACCGAACAAGTCGCCCTCGAGGCGCGCGAGCACGCCCTGCGCGGGCACGATCGCGGCGAGGCGGCGACCGAGCTCGAGCAGGATTTCGGAACCGGCACCGTAGCCGTAACCCAGATTGACGCGCATGAACTGGTCGACATCGATGACGAACATGGCCGCAGCCGCCCGCCCCGCGCCACGACGGCGACACGCCATCCAGTCAGCCACGCGAGCGAGAAAATTGACCTTGTTCGGCAGCATGCTGCCGTGGTCGAACAAGCTCAGCTCGCGGATCCGGCGTACCGCGTGCCTGACCGCACTGCGGTCCGAGAGCGCCTGCCGCTCACGCTCGATGACGGCAAGCAGGCGGGCGAAGTCCCCTTTCGGCACAAAGTCACGCGCGCCTTCGTACATCACCCCCACGCCCTCGCCTGCACTCATGCTCCCCGAATGCACGACAAACGGCACATCCTTTCCGCTGCGCTGCAACACCTGCAAGGCACGCCGGCAATCGAAGGCCGGCATGGCCTGATCACACAGCACAAGGTCCCACTCATCGGCGGCGAGCGCAGCCGCCATGTCCACCGGCTCATCGACGCGCCGCCAGGATACCCGCATACCTCGGCGCGCCAACTCCGCCTCGACCAGTAGCGCATCGTCCTCGCAGTCATCGACGATCAGCAGTCTTGGCGCCTGGCGCTCGGGAGCGCGCGTGTCGGGCAGCAACCCCATCGAATCCGTCATGCGCCCGCCGCCTGCAAGGCAATGACCCGGTTGCGCCCGGTCTCCTTGGCCGCATAAGCCCCCTGGTCGGCGAGCTTGACCAGGCTGTTGAAGCCCTGCATTCCGGGCTCGCGGATCGCCACACCCACGCTCACCGTCATCCGCAGCTGCGGGCCGCCCGTATCGGGCTCGAAGGCCTCGACTGCAGCCCGCAGGCGCTGCGCCACGACCACGACGGCCGCGAGGTCGGTGTCGGGGCAGATCACGAGAAACTCGTCCCCCCCCATCCGGCAAAGGATGTCCTGTGCACGCAGGGCCCGGCGCAACACTTCGGACACCTGGCGCAGCGCGATGTCACCGACGTCATGACCATGGGTATCGTTGATCGCCTTGAGCTCGTCCAGATCGACGATCATCACCGCCAAGCTGCGCGAGTGCCGTATCGATGACGCCCACTCCACCTGCATCGCCTCGAGTGCGTGGCGGCGGTTCGGCAAGCCCGTGAGCGGGTCGGTCAGCGCTGCCTCCTGGAGGCGACGGTTCGAGATCGCCAGTTCAGCGGCAAAATTGCGCAATTCCTCGCGCTCGCGCTCCAGTTCCAGCTGCAAGCCCAGCATTCTCAGCAATACCTGCAGGCGCGCCTTGAGCGCCACGCCCCCCAAGGGCAACAGGAGATAATCGTCCGCGCCGGCTTCCGACAACCAGCGCAGCGCATCATCATCGTTGTCCGGCAGCACCGCCACGACCTGCAGGCTGCGCCGCAGCCGCATGTCATGCAGATCACGCACGAAGGCCTGCCCCTCGTCCCCAGCCTCACGCTGCCACTGCACGAAGACGAGTTGCGGCTGGACGTCGATCGCCATCTCGATCGCGAGCCGCGCCGACGACGCCTCGCACACCGCAAGCCCCGCAGCCTCGAGGGCTGCCCGCAGGGCATGGCGGCACTGTTCTTCGGGCACGAGCAGCAGCGCCTTCAAGGGCCTGGCCTCCTCCGCCTCGCCCGAACCGGCAGGCTCCCCGCGGTCACCGACAGCCACGGTAGCGCGATTGCCCAACTCGCCAAAACGCGGAGCGGCTTCGGTACGCAACTGGAGCAGCTTGCCCCACTCACCCCATTCCCGCCCCACGCGCTCACACAACGCGATGAAATCGCTGCGCCCAATCCCCAGCCGGCTGGACAACCTCAGCATCGGCCCCATCAGACGCTCGTGCTCGCTCTCCGCCGCGAGGCAGAGTTGCGCGATCGCACGCGACAGCACCAGACACTGGACCAGTCCGTGCTCGCGCGAGCCCTCGGCGTAGCCCGGCACCTCGGGGCACTCGTGAAAGCGCACCGGCTGTACCAGCACATCGGGCACCCCCCAGTCCGTCAGCATGGCCGCCCCGAGTTCGCGGTGGTTGGTCGCGAACGCCTGGTCCTCGAGACTGACCTGCTGGAGCCCCGGATTTCTACCGATATCGTTGAGCAGGCGCGAGAACGCATCAGGATAAAGGGTGGCAAGCGCGAGCTCGCCGACACGGGCGAGCAGCCCCAGACTGAAAGCATCGTCAGGTGCGGCCAAGCGCACGCGCAGCATCAGCGCCTGCATCGAGATGGCCATGAGCAGGGAGGACGACCAGAAGTGTCCGTAATCGAACCCGGCGCAGCCCCCCTTGCGGTAATGCGACAGCAGCGAAAATCCGAGAGCCATCGTGCGCACCGCCGGCAGGCCGAGCACCATCAGCGCCTCCTGGACCGAGACGACCGCCCGTCGGTTCTCCGCCACCAGTCCATTGGCCGCCTTGACCAGACGCCCCACGAACGCGGGATCGCCCTTGATCACGCGTGCGAGCTCGGCCATCGACACGTTGTTCGACTGGGTAAGGCGGATGATGGCGATCGCAACGCCGCGCGGCGACGGCAACTCCCCCGCCGCCTTGAGCTGCGCAAATCGCTTCATGTCGATCGGCTGTACCATGCACTCCCCGGTTTGAATGGTCCTGCTACTGAGGCCTGCGAGCGCGCCACCGGTTTGCCTCTGCGTGCCACACCAAAGCATGATTCTTTCTTGCCTGCGCCCCGGAGGGCAAGCGAAAGCACGCTAGAATCCGTGAAAACCACAGGTCGCCGACCATGAAATTCTGCTCGAACTGCGGCGCTGCCGTCACTTTCCGCACCCCACCCGGGGACTCTCTGCCCCGCCACGTGTGCGAGCAGTGCGGCACCATCCACTACCAGAACCCCAAGATCGTGGTCGGCGCCCTCCCTGTCTGGGAGGATCGCGTCCTCCTCTGCCGGCGCGCCATCGAGCCGCGCTACGGCATGTGGACCCTGCCCGCCGGGTTCATGGAAAACGAGGAAACCACCGCCCAGGCAGCCGCCCGCGAAACACTGGAAGAGGCCTGCGCGCGAATCGAGGTGGGCGAACTCTACACCTTGATCGACGTACCCCACATCAGCCAGGTGCACATGGTCTACCGCGCCCGCCTGCTCGACCTCGGCTTCAAGCCGGGCGAGGAGTCGCTCGAAGTGGCCCTGTTCCGCGAGGAAGACATCCCCTGGGAGCAGATCGCCTTCCGCTCCATCTCGATGAGCCTGCGCCATTTCTTCGACGACCGCCGCAACGGAACCTGGACACTCCACACTGCCAGCCTCGCGCCGCCGCCCGCCGAGTGGCGATGAACGGCCAGGCCGAGCGCCGCTGCCCCACAAGACTACGCGCACGCCAGGGTTGAGCCCCCCTGCGCTGCAGAGGATAATCGCGGGATTCCTTTCCGCCTGCGGATCATGACAAGCTACATCTTCATCGTCATCGGCGCTGTTCTGGTGAACAACGTCGTCTTCGTCCGCATTCTCGGGCTATGTCCGTTCATGGGTGTCTCGAAGAAACTCGAGACCGCCATCGGCATGGGCGCCGCAACCACCTTCGTGCTGACCCTGGGCTCGGGCACCAGCTACCTGATCGACCACTACCTGCTCCAGCCGCTCGACCTCGTATACCTGCGCACGCTATCGTTCATCGTCGTCATCGCTGCCATCGTCCAGCTCACCGAGCTCGTCATTCAGAAGACCAGCCCGCTGCTGCACCAGGTGCTGGGCATCTATCTGCCCCTCATCACCACCAACTGTGCGGTACTCGGCGTGCCGCTGCTCAACGTCGGCCTGCGCCACGACCTGCTCGAATCGCTGCTGTTCGGCCTGGGTTCCTCGGTCGGCTTCACCCTCGCGCTGGTGCTGTTCGCCGGCATCCGCGAGCGCCTGGACGGCGCCGACGTACCGCTGCCGTTCAAGGGTACGGCCATCGCCATGATAACTGCAGGCTTCATGAGCCTCGCCTTCATGGGCTTTGCCGGCCTCGATCGCTTCCACTGAGGACTGCACACGCATGATCACTGCCCTCCTCGTCATGGCCGGCATCGCCATCGTGCTCGGTGCCGCGCTCGGCTACGCCGCGATCCGTTTCCGCGTCGAAGGCGACCCGCTGGTCGAGAAGATCGACGCCATCCTGCCGCAGACCCAGTGTGGCCAGTGCGGCTTCCCCGGCTGCAAGCCCTACGCCCAGGCCATCGCCAACGGCGAGGCCGACATCAACCAGTGCCCGCCCGGCGGTGATGAAGGCGTGCGCAAGCTCGCCGACCTGCTCGGCCGCGAGTTCAAACCGCTGTCCGAAGAGCATGGCATCGAGAAACCCAAGGCTGTCGCCGTCATCGACGAGCAGACCTGCATCGGCTGCACGCTGTGCATCCAGGCCTGCCCGGTAGACGCCATCGTCGGCGCAGCCAAGCAGATGCACACCGTGGTCGAACCGCTGTGCACCGGCTGCGAGCTGTGCGTCGCCCCCTGCCCGGTCGACTGCATCGCCATGGTGCCGATCGCCGAGACCGTGCAGACCTGGAAATGGAAATACCCCGTGGTCGAAATCAGGAAGGCGGCATGATCGGGCGCCTGTTCAAGTTCCATGGCGGCATCAAGCCCGCTGCCCACAAGGATGAATCGGCCAAGGCACCGATCCGGCGTGCGCCGCTGCCTGCGCGGCTGATCGTGCCCCTGCGCCAGAGCACGCGCGCCACCGCCACCTGTATCGTCGAGATCGGCCAGAAGGTGCTCAAGGGGCAGTGCATCGGCGAGCCGGAAGGCTTCCTGGGCACGGCAGTGCATGCACCGACTTCGGGTACCGTGGTCGACATCGCGCCCCACACCATGGCGCACGCCTCGGCCCTGCAGACCCGCTGCGTGGTCATCGAGCCCGACGGCGAGGAGCGCTGGATCGAGCACGCTCCCTTCGACTACCACGGCGCCAGCCGCGACGAGTCGCTCGCCTGGCTGCGCGCATGCGGCATCGTCGGCATGGGCGGCGCCACCTTCCCCAGCCACGTCAAGCTCGGCAAGGGCGCAGGCATCGAGACGCTGATCCTCAACGGCGGCGAATGCGAACCCTGGATCACCTGCGACGACCGCCTCATGCGCGAGCGCGCCGCCGACATCCTGGCCGGCGCCGTCATCCTGCGCGAGCTCATCGGCGCGCGCGAAATGGTGGTCGGCATCGAGGACAACAAGCCCGAAGCCATCGCCGCCATGCAGGACGCCGCCGCCGCATCGGGGCACGGCGTGCGCATCGTGCCCATCCCCTCGCTGTATCCGGCGGGCGGCGAGAAGCAGCTCATCCGCGTACTCACAGGCATCGAGATCCCCTACGGCAAGCTGGGTGGTGACTACGGCGTGCAGTGTTTCAACGTCGGCACCGCACATGCCGTGTATCGCGCCATTGCCCATGGTGAGCCGCTGCTGAGCCGCATCGTCACGCTCACCGGCAACGTCGAGGACGCAGGCAACTGGGAAGTGCTGATCGGCACCCCCATCGAGGAACTGCTCCAGCTGGCGCGCCCGAAGCCGGATACCGACCGCAGCATCATGGGCGGCCCCATGATGGGCTTCGCCCTGCCACGCCTGGATGTACCCATCGTCAAGGGCAGCAACTGCATCATCTCGGCCTCGCCCACGCTGTTCCCGCCGCCGCCGCCCGAGCAGCCCTGCATCCGCTGCACCGAGTGCGCCAAGGCCTGCCCGGCCGAGCTGCAGCCCTTCGAGCTGTACTGGTTCGGACGCTCGAAGAACTTCGGCAAGGCGCAGGAATACAACCTATTCGACTGCATAGAATGCGGCTGCTGCGCCTACGTGTGCCCGTCGCACATCCCGCTGGTCGACTACTTCCGCTTCTCCAAGAGCGAAATCTGGGCGCGCGAGCGCGACAAGTCCGCAGCCGATCAGGCACGCGAACGTTTCGAGTTCCGCAACTTCCGCCAGGAACGCGAGAAGGCCGAGAAGGCCGCCAAGCTCGCTGCGAAGGCCGCGGAGACGCGCGCCAAGCTTGCCGAAGGCGGCGAAGCGCCAGCGCCAAAGACGGCGACCGAGCCCGGCGAAGACCCCAAGAAGGCCCTCATCGCTGCTGCACTGGCGCGCGCCCAGGCGCAGAAGGCCGAAGTCAAGCCGCAGAACACCGACAATCTCAGCGCCGACAAGCTGGCCGAGATAGCCGACATCGAAGCCCGCCGCCTGGCGGCAGCCGTCACCGCGCCGGCCGCCGATGCGACGCCGGGCGCGGACACGCCGGCCGCCACCGTGGCAGTGGACGCCGAGTCCAGGAACTGAGCCGTACATGATCCACTCCCCTTACGTCCGCAAACAGGTCAGCGTGCAGCGCACGATGGGCCTCGTACTGCTCGCGCTGCTGCCCGCCATCGCGCTCTACGCCTGGAAGATCGCCACCGGCATCCTGGTCAGCCTTGCGCTTGCCACCCTTACCGCGCTGGCGGCAGAAGCACTCGTGCTGGCGCTGCGCAAGCGGCCCGTCGGCATCGCGCTGGGCGACCTGTCCGCCGTGGTCACCGCCTGGCTGGTCGCCCTCAGCCTGCCCGCAATCGCCCCCTGGTGGCTCACCGTAGCGGCCGTGCTGGTGGCTATCGTCGCGGTCAAGCACATCTACGGCGGCCTCGGCCAGAACCCGTTCAACCCGGCCATGGTCGCCTACTGCACGATGATCGTCGCCTTCCCGGCACTGATGTCGCAGTGGCCGGCCGCGGGCGCGCTCGACTTCGACACCCAGTTGGGCCTGATCCTCGGCAGCGCGCGCGAGCTCGACGCCATCACCGGCGCCACCGCGCTCGACGCCCTCCGCACAGGGCTGCGCGCCGATGGTGCGAGCGTGCAGTCGGTGCTGCAGGGGCCGGCCTTCGGCATGGCCGGCGGGCGCGAATGGGAATGGGTCGGCCTCGGCTACCTCGCCGGCGGCGCGCTGCTGCTCGCCACGCGGATCATCACCTGGCACATGCCTGCCGCCTTCCTCGGCACGCTGGTGGTGGTGTCCGGCCTGTTCTGGCTGATCGCGCCCGGCCAGTTCGCCTCGCCGCTGTTCCACCTCGCCAGCGGCGGCACCCTGCTCGCCGCCTTCTTCATCATCACCGACCCCGTCTCGGGCGCCACCACGCCGCGCGGCAAGCTCGTGTTCGCGGCTGGCATCGCGCTCATCGTGTGGCTGATCCGCAGCTTCGGCGCCTACCCCGACGGCATCGCCTTCGCCGTGCTGCTGATGAACATGTGCGTGCCGCTGCTCGACATGAAGACGCAACCACGCGTGTTCGGCCACCGCAATGAGGCCGGGGAAAGCGTCCGGACCGGGGAGAGGCGTCCATGAGCGGCCGCTACACAGCCACCCGCACCTCGCTGCGCACCGGCGGCATCATGCTGCTGTTTACGCTCGCCTTCACCGCGCTCATGGCCTCCACCTTCCAGGTCACGCGGCCTGCGATCGAGGCCTCCCGCCAGGAGGCGCAGATGCGCCTGCTCGCCGAGGTGCTGCCGCCGGGCAGCTACGACAACGCCCTGCTCGACGACTACGTGCGCTTCGGGCCCGCGCCGCAGATCGGCATGGACGCCGGCGGACGGGTATGGCGCGCACGCAAGGCGGGCGAGCCGGTCGCTCTGATCATCGAGGGCGCCGCAAGCGACGGCTACGCCGGCCGGATCGGCCTGGTGGTCGCGGTGCATCGCGACGGCCGCCTGAGCGGCGTACGCGTCACCGAACACAAGGAAACCCCGGGCCTGGGCGACTACATCGACCCGCGCAAGGACCGCCGCAAGGACGCGCCCTGGATCGCCCAGTTCACCGGCGCGACCTGGGCCGAGGTCGACACCGCGGCATGGACGGTGCGCAAGGATGGCGGCAGCTTCGACTATCGCGCCGGCGCCACCATCAGCGCGCGTGCGGTCACGCGCGCCGCCGGCCGCAGCGCCGCCTTCGCCGCGCAGCGCATGGATGCGCTCTTCGCCGCCCCCGCAGGTGGCCTGCTCGGAGACACGCAATGAGCCCGCAACAGTTCCGCGACATTTCCTGGAACGGCCTGTGGAAGCAGAACCCAGGCCTCGCCCAGTTGCTCGGCCTGTGTCCGATCCTCGCCATCAGCACCACCATGGTCAACGCGGTGAGCCTGGGCATCGCCACCGTGCTGGTGATGACCGTCGCCAACCTCGCGGTGTCGGGGCTGCGCAATTTCGTACCCTACGAGATCCGCATCCCGGTCTTCATCCTCATCATCGCCGCCCTGGTGACGATGGTGGATCTCGCCTTCAACGCCTACTTCCACGACCTCTACCTGGTGCTGGGCATCTTCATCCCGCTCATCGTCACCAACTGCATCGTGCTCGCCCGCGTCGAGGCCTACGCGGCCAAGAACGACCCGCTCACGTCCACGGTGGACGGCATCATGATGGGCATCGGCCTGGTATGGGTGCTCGCCCTGCTCGGCGGCCTGCGCGAACTGCTCGGCGCCGGCACCCTGTTCTCGGGCATCGAGATGATCATCCCCGGCGCCAGCGCGTGGTCGGTGTTCGGCGACGACTACCCCGGCTTCCTGATCGCCATCCTGCCGCCTGGTGCCTTCTTCGCGCTCGGCGTGCTGATCGCCGTCTTCAACGTCATCAACGCCCGTCTCGCCGCCCGCGCACGGCGCCAGCCACCGCCCACCGCACCCGCGCCTGCAACCAGGGCAGAGGGCGACGGCGAGGCGGTTGCCGCAGGCTGAAGCGATGGCGCTGATGAAGCGCGAGGCGATCCGCGAGTTCTTCCGCCGCCTGCACGCCGCCAACCCCGAGCCACAGACCGAGCTCGAGTACGCCTCGCCCTACCAGCTGCTGGTGGCCGTGGTGCTGTCCGCCCAGGCCACCGACCGCAGCGTCAACATCGCCACCCGCAAGCTGTTCGCGCTCGCGCCGACGCCAGAGGCCATGGTCACGCTCGGCGAAGAAGGCATTGCCGACTGCATCAAGACCATCGGCCTGTTCCGCAACAAGGCGAAGAACACCCTCGCACTGTCGCGTCTGCTGCTGGAACGCCACGGTGGCGAGGTGCCAGCCGAGCGCGAAGCACTGGAGGCCCTGCCCGGCGTCGGCCGCAAGACCGCCAACGTGGTACTCAACACCGTCTTCCGCCAGCCGGTGATGGCGGTCGATACCCACATCTTCCGCCTCGCCAACCGCACCGGACTCGCCCCCGGCAAGGACGTCGTCGAGGTGGAGAAGGCCTTGATGCGGCGCGTACCAAAGGACTACCTGCTCGACGCTCACCACTGGCTGATCCTGCACGGCCGCTACGTATGCACCGCGCGCAGCCCGCGCTGCGCCCAATGCAGCGTGCGCGACCTGTGCCTGTGCCGCGACAAGACCGACTGACCCGCCCCACCGGAGACGATCCGCCATGTTCAACCCCAGCCGCGACCAGGTGCGCAGCTTCTTCATCGACACCTGGCGCAAGGCGCGCGCCAAGGAAGTGCTGACGCCGATGGAAACCATCGCCGCCGACATCATCGCGCTCCACCCCGAGTACCACGCCATCGTCGAGGACCCGGACGCGATCGACCGCGACTTCCCGCCCGAGGCCGGCCAGATCAACCCTTTCCTGCACCTGTCGCTGCACCTGGCGATCGAGGAGCAGCTCTCCATCGACCAGCCGCCGGGCATCCGCACCGCCTTCGACGCCGCCTGCAAGCGCCGCGGCGAACGCCACGACGCCCTCCACGACGCCCTGGAGGCGCTCGGCGAGATGCTCTTCGAGGCCCAGCGCAAAGGCACCCCACCCGACGGCACCACCTATGTACGCAGCCTGCGTCGCAAGGCCGGGCTGGAGTGAATGCCGGGTGCCTCACCAAAAGCTCGCGGCTGGCGCCGCTCCTACCGGAAACCACCGCGCGCATCGCCCGCCGTGGGAGCGGCGCCAGCCGCGAGGGGTTGAAGGCGACATGGCTGAAGGCCCCTTACCAAACGCTCGCGCCTGCCGAGAACCGTGGGTGGGCCGACACGCGCTGCGCATGAACCATTCACACAAATGTGCGTCCCATCGCTACATGCTACAAGCCCGCAACACCGGGAGATGCCCATGATCACCTCGCGCCAGCCCAGCGGCGAACGGACAGACCTGCTGCAGATCGCCAACCATGTCTTCTTCATGACCGCGCTGCTCTTCGTCGCCCACCAGAACGCGCTCACTACCGACGTGGTCCGCTCGCAGACGGCCTTCGTCGCGCAGGCGCTCAACCTGCAGCCGCGCACGCCGCCCCCGGGCTTCGACCCCGACGAGATGGTCCTGGACGGCCTCGACACCGCCTCGCCTGCAGACTGAGCCTGCGCGAGCACCACGACACGCCCCGCCGCCATCCACCGTGGCCGCGGGGCGTTGTGTTGCATTGCGGAAGCGTCCGCATCAACGAGCCGTTACAATCCCGGCTTGCTTCTCGACTCGTCCGCACCACGGCGGCCCGGCGCTCAGGCCGTGCGCGCGAGCGGTTCGAGCCGATTTCCGACTTACCCGTATTGCTGGAGGCCCCATGCCCGCCCTGTTGCCCAACGTCGATCCCGATGGCCTGCTCGAGTACTCGGTGGTCTATACCGACCGCTCGCTCAACCACATGTCGCAGGCCTTCCAGGGTGTCATGCGCGAACTGTCGGCCACGCTCAAGAAGGTCTATCACGCACAGGCCGTCGCCATCGTGCCCGGTAGCGGCACCTTCGGCATGGAGGCGGTCGCGCGCCAGTTCGCCACCGGCAAAAAGGCACTGGTGATCCGCAACGGCTGGTTCAGCTACCGCTGGACGCAGATCTTCGAGATGGGGAACATCCCGAGCGAGGCCGTGGTGCTCAAGGCCCGCCAGATCGCCGACGAAGCCCAGGCGCCCTTCGCCCCCGCCGCCATCGACGAGGTCGTGGCCACCATCCGCAACCAGCGCCCGGAAGTGGTGTTCGCCCCCCACGTCGAAACCTCGGCGGGCATGATCCTGCCCGACGACTACCTGCGCGCGGTCGCTGATGCCACCCACGAGGTCGGCGGCCTGTTCGTGCTCGACTGCATCGCCTCGGGCGCAATCTGGGTGGACATGGCCGCCACCGGCGTCGACGTGCTGGTGAGCGCGCCGCAGAAGGGCTGGACCGCCTCCCCCTGCTGCGCAATGGTGATGCTGAGCGCCGCCGCGCGCGAGCGCATCGAGGGCACCACCAGCACCAGCTTCGCCTGCGACCTCAAGAAGTGGCTGCAGATCATGGAGACCTACGAGGGTGGCGCCCACGCCTACCACGCCACCATGCCCACCGACGGCCTGGTCACACTGCGTGACGTGATGCGCGAGACGGAGGCCTACGGCTTTGACAAGGTGAAGGGCGAGCAGCTCGAGCTCGGCGCCCGCGTGCGCACCCTGCTCGAGGCGCGCGGCTTCCCGAGCGTGGCCGCGCCCGGCTTCCAGGCCCCGGGCGTGGTGGTCAGCTACACCACCGACGACGGCATCAAGACCGGCGCCAAATTTGCCGCCGCCGGCCTGCAGGTGGCTGCAGGCGTGCCGCTGGCCTGCGACGAGCGCCCGGACTACAAGGCCTTCCGCATCGGCCTGTTCGGGCTCGACAAGCTGCACAACATCGAGCGCACGGTGGCCACGCTGGGCAAGGCGCTCGACGAGGTCGCCTGATCAGGCGCTGCGGGCGCGAGAGCGCCCGCAGTACCCCACCTGCTGATCAGCCCGTACGGTCGCATTGGCCACATTGGCCGCGCAGTCTCTCGACTGCCTCGGGCTCTCCGCGCAGCCTGAAGAACGCGCCTTCGTCCTCGGCCCTTTCCTCTAGCACCTCACAGTTCGCGTAGATCTCCTTGCGCAACTGCTGGGCGGACCAAGGCAGCAACAGCTCGGTCTCGACCAGATGCTGCTGGAAGAACGCCACGATCGTCCGCCGTAGCGCGGCCACCTCTTCGGGCCGGCGCGCGCTCATCACGATGCAGCCCGGGTACTTCGCGCGCAACGCCGCTTCGCATTCGGCCTGTGCGTCGGCGTCACCGACATGATCGATCTTGTTGAAGACGCGGATGCGAGGCACCTCGTCGGCGCTGATCTCGGCCAACACCGTATCGGTGACTTCAAGCTGGCGTTCGAAGCCCGGATCACTCGCGTCGATGACGTGCAGCAGCAAGGCCGCATCGAGCGCTTCGTCCAGGGTGGATTTGAACGAGGCCACCAGGCCATGAGGCAGGTTCTTGATGAAACCGACGGTATCACTGACGAGCACACGCGGCACGCTTTCGGGGTAAAGCGTACGCACGGTGGTGTCCAGCGTGGCGAAGAGCTTGTTGGCCACCAGCACCTCACTGCCGGTCAGCGCACGCATCAGCGTCGACTTGCCGGCATTGGTGTAGCCGACCAAGGCCACATTGGCGAGGCTCTGCCGCCCCTGGCGGCGCGCGCGCTGGGTCTTGCGCTCGGCCTCCATCGCGACGATCTCGAGCTGCAGCTCGGCAATGCGGTCACGAATCTTGCGGCGGTCGAGTTCGGTGTGCGACTCGCCGGCACCGCGGCCTCCCACCCCGCTGCGCTGTCGCCCCTGCGGCCCGGCGAGCTTGGCCGCTTCGCGCAAACGCGGTGCGATGTAGCCCAGCCGGGCGATCTCAACCTGCGCCTTGGCAGCACGCGAGCGCGCGTTACGGTGAAAGATCTCGAGGATGACCATGGTGCGGTCCATGACCTCGCAGCCCGTCTCCAGCTCGAGGTTGCGCGCCTGCGAGGGCGAGATCTCGTGATCGACCAACAGCGCCTCGATCGCGCCTGTGCGCGGCACCGTGGCCAGCGGCGCCGCTTCAAGGCCCGACTGGGCAGCGACGAAGTCGCGTACTTCCTGGCGCTTGCCAACACCCAGGTAACCCGTGGTGTCAAAACCGGCGCGCTTCTGCGTAAAGGTTTGGACAACCCGGTAGCCCAGCGTCTTCGCCAGTTCGCGTAACTCGGCCAGCGAGGCTTCGAACTCGGCGTCGCTCACGTTCGGGCGTTGCACCGAGGCGACGATGGCGTTGCGGGGTTCGTCGGCGAGGTCTTTTTGCATTCGAGGGGGCTTCTATGAGCGATTCGGGGGTGTGATGGTAACCGGCAATCGCGTCTCCGCCGGGCTTGCTCGGCAAGAAGTCGCGTCTGCCGTCGGTCTGCCTGCGAACAGCTCGCCCCCTGGGCGGCAACGATGCCGCCAGATCCACGCCCCGGCATGTAGAGCCCCGGGAGCGGGATGCTAGACTGCGAACAGATTCACGCACGGAACCTTCGTGTCCCGGCTGCGGTCCCGAGTCGGGCGTTGTCTGCCGTTGTGAGCACGAGCCGCAAGCCCAAGTATCCGCCCCCCGCGCCACTGCCCACTGTAAAGACCATGACGAACTCACTGCTCATCGCCATCGTGACCGACGAAGTCTCGGACGCTGCCCTTGCCATCGCCGAGCGTGAAGGCATCCGCGGCGCCACCATCCTGCCCGCGAGCGGCATCAGCCAGTCGCCGCTGCGCACCTTCTTCGGCCTGACCTTCCAGAGCGCCATGACCATCCTGTTCTGGATCGCCGAAACCGACACCGCCAACCGCACTGCGCAGCGGCTGAACGAGGAACTCGACCTCGACTCGCCGCAACAGGGCCTGGCGCTGACACTCACCATCGACCAGCTGTTCGGGCTTGATCTGGGCAAAGCCGCAAACTGACCCGTTCATCTCCTCGGCAAAGGCGTTGGGCGTGCTTGATCGCAGCTGAACCCCCTACCCTCATGCATCTCCAAGGCCCTGAATGGACTGGATGTTCACCGCAATTCTCGTCGGCGCAGGGCTCATCACCCTGTCGATCCTGACGAGTGCCCTGGCCTTCCGCTTCGGGACGCCGCTGCTGCTGGTCTTCCTCGGCATCGGCCTGATTGCGGGCGAAGATGGGCTGGGGCTGCAGTTCGACCACGCCGAGACCGCCTTCTTCCTCGGCAGCGTGGCGCTCGCCGTGATCCTGTTCGATTCAGGCTTCGGCACCCGCGTGCAGACCTTGCGCCGCGCTGCCGCACCGGCCTTCGTCCTGGCGACGGTCGGCGTGTTCCTGACCACCCTGTTCGTGGGCGCGGCCGCACGCGTGTTGTTCGACCTGCCCTGGCTCTACGCCTTGCTGATGGGGGCCATCATCAGCTCGACCGATGCGGCGGCGGTGTTCTTCCTGCTGCGCTCGGGTGGCGTAAAGATCTACAAGCGCGTGCGCTCGATGCTGGAGGTGGAGTCCGGCTCGAACGACCCGATGGCGATCTTCCTTACCATCCTGTTCATCGAGATGATCCTCGCCGAGACACGCGGCAGCGTGATGACGAGCTTCCTGCACGGCTTCGGCATGCAGATGGGCCTGGGCCTGGCCCTCGGCGTGGCAGGTGGCTACCTCATCGTCGAGATCGTCAACCGCGTCCGCCTGGAGGAGGCGCTCTACCCCATCCTGGTGATGTCCTGCGGCCTTTGCGTGTTCGGCATCACCGCTTATCTAGGTGGTAGCGGCTTCCTCGCCATCTATGTCGCCGGCATCGTCGCCGGCAACCGCGACATGAAGGGGGCCTCGGCCCTGCGCCGCTACCAGCAAGGCATGACCTGGCTCGCACAGATCGTCATGTTCCTCGTGCTCGGCCTGTACGTGACGCCGTCGGAGTTCGGCACGGTGCTGATTCCTGCGCTTCTGCTCGGGCTCTTTCTCATCGTCATTGGTCGTCCCCTCGCGGTCGTGCTCTGCCTGCTGCCCTTCCGCTACGACCGCGAGACGGTCACCTTCACGGCCTGGGTCGGACTGCGCGGCGCGGTCTCCATCCTGCTCGGCATCCTGCCGGCGGTGATGGGCGTCGAGGGTGCAGAACTCTTCCTCAACGCGGCCTTCATCATGGTCGTCACCTCGCTGCTCGTGCAGGGCTGGACCATCAAGCCGGCGGCTGCCCGGCTCAAGCTCATCGTACCGGCAGGCATCGGCCCGCTCGAACGCATCGAACTCGAGCTGCCCGGCAATCCCAAGCACGAGTTGCTGATCTATCGCGTGCTCGACGACAGCCCGCTCATCATGGGTGGTGCGACCCTGCCGCGCTGGGCGCGCCCTTCGCTCGTGGTCCGCAACGGCCGCTCGATGCAACCGGAGCAGGCTGGCCACCTGCAGGCGGGCGACCTGGTCTACCTCTTCACACCGCCCGAATACACCACCCTGCTCGACCGCCTGTTCTCGCAGATCAAGGCGCCCGAGCAGGGCGATACCGAGTACTTCGGCCAGTTCATGGTCAATACCGACGCGCGCGTGGCCGACCTGGTCAGCGCCTACGATCTGCAGCTGCCCATCGAGATTCCGCCCGAGCTCAGCGTGGGCGACTTCCTGCACACCGAACTTGGCGGGCAACCCGTCATCGGCGACCGGGTACCGCTCGGCAGCTTCGACTTCGTCGTACGCCGCGTGCACCAGGGCAAGACCGTCACCGAGGTCGGCCTTGCCCTGCACGGCGAAGCCCGGCCATCAGCCTACGTGCGCAAGGCACGCCAGCCGCGGGGCGATTTCAGGGCGAGACTCAGGCGGATAATGAACCGCCAGTGAAGCGGCGCAGGCGCAGCGCGTTGCCGAGCACGAACACGCTCGACATCGACATCGCCGCCGCAGCGAACACCGGCGACAGCAGCAGCCCGAAGGCCGGGTAGAACACCCCTGCGGCAAGCGGAATCAGCGCGCTGTTGTAGGCAAAGGCCCAGAACAGGTTCTGGCCGATGTTGCGCATGGTCGCACGCGACAGCGCGATCGCGCGCGGCACGCCCGTCAGGTCGCCCGACATCAGCACCACGTCCGCGCTCTCGATCGCCACATCGGTGCCGGTGCCGATCGCGATGCCCACGTCGGCCTCGGCAAGCGCCGGCGCGTCGTTGATGCCGTCGCCGACGAAGGCGACGCGGCGGCGTCCTTCACCCCTGCTCGCCTTGTCGTCCTCGCCCCCTGCCAGCCGCTTCAGCGCCGCCACCTTGCCATCGGGCAGCACCTCGGCGATGACCTCGTCGATCCCCGCCTGGCGCGCGATCGCGCGCGCGGTACGCGCGTTGTCGCCGGTGATCATCGCCACCTTCAGCCCCATGCCGTGGAGCGCCTTGACAGCCGCCACCGAGGTCGGCTTGAGCGGGTCGGCCACCGCCAGGATCGCCGCCAGGCGGCCGTCGATCGCCGCGTACAGTGGCGACTTGCCCTCGTCGGCCAGGCGCGCAGCGATGTCGGCGAAGACGTCGACATCGAGCCCCAGGCGGCGCATCAGGCGGTCGGCACCGACCTCGACACGCTGTCCATCCACCTGCGCACGCACGCCGTAGCCGGCCTCGGCCTCGAAGCCTGCAGCGCTGGCGACTGCCAGCCCGTCCGCACGCGCGGCGGCGACGATCGCCTCGGCGATCGGATGCTCGGAGCCCCGCTCCACCGCCGCCACCCGCGCCAGCACCCCGGCGCGCTCGAAGCCCGCAGCCACCACCAGGTCAGTGAGCTGCGGCTTGCCCACGGTGAGCGTGCCGGTCTTGTCCACCGCCACCACCTCGGCCTCGCGCAGCAGCTGCAGCGCGTCGCCCTTGCGGAACAGCACGCCCATCTGCGCCGCGCGCCCGGTAGCGACCATGATCGAGGTCGGCGTCGCCAGCCCCATCGCGCACGGGCAGGCGACGATCAGCACCGCCACCGCGCACACCAGCGCGAAGCTGAGCACCGACACGTCGGCCGGCAGCGCGCCGCCACCGAACACCAGCCAGGCGAGGAAGGTCAGCGCCGCCACCGCCATCACCACCGGCACGAACACCATCGTCACCTTGTCCACCAGCGCCTGGATCGGCAACTTGGCGCCCTGCGCCGCCTCGACCATACGGATGATCTGCGCCAGCACCGTATCCGCCCCCACCCGGGTGGCGCGGAAGGCGAAGGCGCCGCGGGTGTTCAGCGTGCCACCGACCACCGTCGCGCCCACGCCCTTCTCCACCGGCACCGGCTCGCCGGTGATCATCGACTCATCGACGAAGGATGCACCCTCCACCACCTCGCCATCGACCGCCACCTTCTCGCCCGGGCGCACCTCAACCACGTCGCCCACCGCCAACTCGGCGATCGGCAGTTCGATCAGCTCGGTGCCACGGCGCACGCGCGCACTGCGCGGCTGGATGCGCATCAGGCTACGGATGGCGTCGCTGGTGCGGCCGCGCGCACGCGTCTCGAGCAAGCGCCCGATCAGGATCAGCGTGATGATCACCGCCGCCGCCTCGAAATAGACATTGACCGTACCTTCGGGCAGCAAAGCGGGCGCGAACAGCGCCACCACCGAATACGCCCATGCCGCCGAGGTGCCCACCGCCACCAGTGCGTTCATGTCCGGCGCGCCGCGCAGCAGCGCCGGCACGCCCTTGCGGAAGAAACGCAGACCCGGCCCGAACATCACCGCGCTGGTGAGCACGCACTGCAGCAGCCAGCTATCGCGGTGGCCAATCGTGGCCATCACCCAGTCGTGCATGCCCGGAATCAGGTGCGAGCCCATCTCGAGCACGAACACCGGCAGGGTAAGCGCCACCGCCACCCACACCGCCCGCCGCAGCGCCGCCTCCTCGGCCGCGGCATCGGCCTCGCGGGCGCCGACACTCACCTCACTGGCCGGACGGGCGCCAAAGCCGGCCTTTTGCACCGCAGCGACCAGCGCCGCCGTCGGTACGCTGCCGGCGAACTCCACATGCGCCTTGCGCGCCGCCAGGTTCACGTTTGCCGTCACTACCCCGGGCACGCGCTGCAGCACCTTCTCGACCCGGCCCACGCAGGCCGCACAGCTCATGCCCTCGATGTCGAGCTCGAGCGCCTCGCGCCGCACCTCGTAGCCCGCCTTGGCCACCGCCTCGATCAGCGCCGACAGCGGCACCGAAGCCGGCGCCGTCACGCTCGCGGTCTCGGTGGCCAGATTGACGCTCGCCGCCTGCACGCCCTCGACCTTCAACAAGGCCTTCTCGACATGGGCCACGCACGAGGCGCAGGTCATGCCGGCAATGTTCAGGCTGCGCAGCGCGCCCGCCGGAGGCTTGGTTGTAAGGGTATTCATAATGCGACCTGCTTCAGTGGGTATTGACCAGGCGACTTTAAACCTTGCCAACATGGGAAGGTCAAGAAGATCCCATGCGACCCCATCACGCCAGGTGAGATTACGAAGATGTAATCCCCCCGTCAGCGGAGTGTCGGTGTGGGCAACCTAGAGTGGAAGCGTCTCGATACGACGAATCCGCTGACCCAAGGAGGTTTGCCATGAGCACGCTGACTCACACTCGCACCCCGCTGCTGTTCGCGACCCTGATTGGAGGCAGCCTGCTCTTTGGCCCATCGTTTGCACAGCAGACCGAAGATCACGCAGCCCATCACCCCGCTGACGCCGCGGCCACGGAGGCCGCGCCCGCAGCCCCAGCGGCGGCCCGAGTCACGGCGATGCGTGAGCGCATGGAGCGAATGCGGCAGATGCGTGACCCAGCCGAGCGCATGCGCTTGATGGAGGAGCAGATGGCCGACATGGAGGGCATGATGCAGGCGATGCCGGCGGATTGTCCGATGATGTCCGGCGACCGGCCCATGGGACCCGGCATGATGAAAGGCGGCATGATGGGCGGCGCCATGCCCGGCATGATGGGGGGCCAGGGTCGCGGCCCGGAAGCCATGCACCAGCGCATGGAGGCGATGGAAAAGCGCATGGACGCGTTCGAGAAACGTGCCCAATGACCGTCCCCGGCCCACCAAGCGCATGGACACCATGAGCGAGAAAGGATGAAGCGCGATCTCGAGTTGAAGCTCTGGGGGACCGAATCGAGCGCGGCCCGATGGGGTGTTGCCATGTTGCTGTGTCTGACCACGACAGGCATCGCCGCACAGAGCTGGCAGCCGCCGCCGCAGCCCAGCCCCGGGTTGATGCCCAACCCAAATGCAGGCAAGCCGCTCTACGAGGCGCACTGCGCGTCCTGCCACGGCGGCGGCCTCAATGGCACCGACTCCGCCCCCCCGCTGCTGCACAAGATCTACGAACCCTCGCATCACAGCGATGCCGCCTTTCAGATTGCGGTGGCGCAGGGCGTTCGCGCCCATCACTGGCAGTTCGGCGACATGCCGCCGGTCGAAGGCCTGACGCCCGATGACGTTGCCCACATCACCGCCTACATCCGCATGCACCAGCGCCGCGTCGGAATTCGCTAAGCGATCCCGTTTGTGACGGGCTTTGGGGGGCGCCAACGCCCCTTGACGACTGGGCTCGGGTGCCGCCTGCCCTCCCAGCAGATCCGCATACGGCCGCACCGCAACCATCCTGACGAAACCGTAATCGGGCCGCCATCGGGCGGACAGCCGCAGTCGGTCATGCTGCAACCACGATCGACAGAAGGTGCAAGGCCATGAACGCCCCCGCCACCGCGACGAGAACCGCGCTCTTCACCGTGCCGGGCATGGGCAGCAATCACTGCGCCGGCCTGGTATCGACATCCATCCGCAGGGTGGACGGCATCGAAGGCGTCGAGACCAACATCGCCAACCATCGCGTCACGGTGCGCTTCGACGCGATGCGCACGCAGCCGGATGCGATTCGTGCCGCGATCGAGCGCGCCGGCTATGAGGTCGATGGCGTCGCTGACGTCGATCCCGAAACTCCCTCGCGCGGACAGCAGGCGAGCGACGCCGAGGAACGCTACCTCGCACTGGCGACGCGGCGGCTGTGGATCGCCGCTGTGCCGGCATCCCTGGTCATGCTGCTGATGGTGCCGCACATGTTCTGGCAGCCGATTCCGGGCTATCTGCTCATCGTCGCAGTCCTTGCGTTTCCGGTGGTGTTCACCCACGGCGGGTGGGCGACGCATCGTTCGGCCTGGCGCTCGCTGAAGAATCGCACCGCCAACATGGACGTCCTGATCTCGCTGGGCAGCATCCCGCCCTACTTGATCGGGCTCATCGGCTTCATCTACCCGATGACGTCCTTCATCGAGATGGCCGCGACCATCATGACCTTCCACCTGCTTGGCCGTTACCTGGAGACGCGCGCCAAGGGGCGCGCCTCGCAGGCAATCAGAAAGCTCGTCACCCTCGGCGCCAAGACCGCGTCGGTACTGCGCGAAGGCCACGAGGTGGAGGTGCCGGTCGCCGAGCTCGCGGTCGGCGACGTGATGGTCGTGCGCCCCGGCGCGAAGGTGCCGACCGATGGAGAGATCGTCGAAGGCACCAGCCACCTCGACGAATCGATCGCTACCGGGGAGTCGGTACCGGTCGAGAAGGGGCCGGGCGAGGCCGTGATCGGCGCAACGATCAACAAGGAGGGCTTGCTCAAGGTCCGTGCGACCCGGGTTGGCACTGACACCTTCCTGTCGCAGGTGATCAGTCTGGTCGAACAGGCACAGGGCTCGAAGGTTCCGATCCAGGAGTTCGCCGACCGCGTCACCGGCCGCTTCGTGCCGGCAGTGATCCTCGTCAGCCTGGCGAGCTTCGCGATGTGGCTGGCGATCGGCGCGAGCCTGCAGCCGGTGCTCGACTGGGGCGCGGGCTTCCTGCCCTGGGTGGACGCGAGCCGCACCCCGCTCATCATCGGCACCCTGTCTGCAGTGGCCGTGCTGGTGATCGCCTGCCCCTGTGCGCTGGGCCTGGCCACGCCGACGGCGCTGATGGTCGGTTCCGGCATCGGCGCCGAACGCGGCGTGCTGATCCGCTCCGGCGAGGCGATCCAGACGCTGAAGGACATCAAGGTCGTCGTGCTCGACAAGACCGGCACCATCACCGAAGGCAAGCCGGCCCTGACCGACGTCGTCCCTGCTGCAGGCATCGACGAAGCCGTCCTGTTGCGTGCTGCCGCGGCGATCGAGGCGGGTTCGGAGCATCCCCTCGGGCAGGCCATCGTCGCCAGCGCGCGAGCGCGTGGCATCGCCGTTCCCGCGGTCCAGTCGTTCAGGGCTGTCACGGCGCGCGGCGTGCAGGGGGAGGTCGATGGGCGCCTGGTGCGCGTCGGCAGCCGCCGCATGCTGGATGAGGCCGGAGTCGCCTATGGCGCACTCGATGCGGCGCTCACGCGCCTCGAGAACGAGGGCAAGACCGCCATGCTGGTCGCGATCGACGATCGCGCCGCGGGCATCGTCGCCGTGGCCGATACCGTCAAGGCCGACTCGAAATCTGCAATCGCCGCGCTTCATGCGCACGGCATCCATGTGGTGATGGTCACCGGCGACAACGAACGCACCGCTCGCCATGTCGCCGCCCAGGTCGGCGTGGATGAGGTCATGGCCGGCGTATTGCCGGAGGGCAAGGTCGAGGCGATGCGGCGGCTTCAGCAACGGTACGGCGATCATGTCGCACTGGTCGGCGATGGCATCAACGACGCGCCGGCGCTCAAGCAGGCCAACGTGGGCATCGCGATCGGTGCCGGGGCAGATGTCGCGATCGAAGCCGCCGAGGTGACGCTGGTCAAGGGCGAACTGACCAAGGTCGTCGAGGCCATCCGGCTGTCGAAAGCAACCTTCTCGAAGATCGTGCAGAACCTGTTCTGGGCCTGGTTCTACAACGTCGCGGTGATCCCGATCGCCGCGCTCGGACTGCTGCACCCGATGATCGGCGTCGTCGCGATGACCGCCAGTTCGCTGTCGGTCATCGGCAACTCGCTGTTGCTGCGGCGTGCCCGCATCGGTATCTGACAGCCTGTAACGACTAAAAAGGGAAGGAGGCCACCATGCCCTGCCACAACGAAGCCCCGCGCAAGCTCAGGTCGGCGGACCCGAAAGCCGCGTCGCGCCCCCTGCCTAAACCACTCAAGTGGGCCATCCCCGCCTTTCTGGCGCTCATCGCCGGGCTGCTGCTGTTCGAGCATCGCCTGCACCTGAATGCCCTCCTTCCCTGGCTGCTGCTCGCCGCTTGCCTTGTCATGCACCTTTTCATGCATCGTGGCCATGGCAAGCACGGGCACGACCGCCGCACCCATGAACAGCACCACGACCATCGTGACGGGGCAGATCACCCATGACGCTCCCTTCCGATTACGGCCTGTGGTCGCTCGTTGTGTTGAACTCGCTGATCTTCAGCGTCTTCGCGTTCAGCTTTGCCCGGCCCCGCACGACACGCGACTGGCGCTCGTTCGGGGCCTACTCGGCGTTTGTCGTTGCGCTATTCACCGAGATGTACGGGTTTCCGCTGACGATCTACCTGCTATCGGGATGGCTGTAGCACGATGCAGGCCATCTGCTCGAGATGATGTTCGGATGGGGGGGGGGAACCCGCACTTCGGCCCCTTCCACCTCCTCAGCACCGCCTTCATCGTCGCCGGCTTCTGGTTGCTTGCGAAGTCCTGGCCGGTGCAGTACGAGGCCCGGCGCGCGCGCCGCGTCGCGCATACCGGACCCTATGCCCGGATCCGCCACCCGCAGTACGTCGGTTTCATCGCGATCATGTTCGGCTTTCTGTTGCAATGGCCGGCGCTGATCACCGTCGTGATGTTCCCGATCCTGCTAGCGGTCTATGCACGGCTTGCCAGGCGCGAGGAACAAGACTCGCTGGCCGAGTTCGGTGACGCATACCGCGCCTATATGGACTCGACGCCCGCCTTCATGATCGACGAGAAGTTAGCGCGCGGCTCAGAAGAGGAAAGGCGTCCGCATCGTCATGTTGCTGACGTCGAAGTAATGCCCGCATCAGGCTGCTGTCATGGGTGCCTCCCTATCATGGAATCCGTGACGCACACAGCGCATCACGTCCAAAGAACGACAAGGAGCAACACCATGACGATCAAGAAAACCATCATCGCCATTTCCTTCGGCGTCCTCGCCGTTCCGTTTGCGAGTGCCGACAGTGGCATGCGCTGGATTGGTGGGGAGCTTGGATACGACTTCCACGCCATGCCCTCGACCAAGAGCCGCGCCGAGGTCCTCCAGGAACTGCGTGCATTCCGCGCCAATCCAGTCGGCGCGGACGGCTGGCGTTACGTGGGTGGCGAGGTCAGCTGGGTGCCCCCGACGCAGGTCGGCAAGGCGGCAGACAGCTCGCCACGGCCCTCGCTGCAGATGACCGAGGAAGAGCGTCGCCGATTTGCGGAGCTCTACGCCGGTAGCTGAGCGCAGGACGACGGCTTCTCACAACCCATCGCGGATTACAGCTTTGTAATCCGCGGCTCAGCATCCGGTAAGGACGCTGGCAGCATCATTTGCCCCGAGGCCTTCTCGCGTGCGCGCGAAGGGCCTGGCCTACCACGCATATACAAGCGTGGACGCATCCAACGAGAGAGAAGGAGTCAGGACTTGACCCGCAAACGCCACCTGGCGGGCTGGCTGGCGGTCGGCTTGCTGCCCATGGCCGTCCACGCCGCCCCGCCCTATGAGCCGGCTGCGCCGGTTCCCGCGCCACGCTACGTGCCGCTTCCCTTGCTCGACACCACGCCGCAACTGGGCGAGATCGATTGGCGCCAGGCCAATGAGACCGTCGGGCAGTTCACCCGAGGGCATATCGATGTCCTGCGCTGGGAAAGCGAGAATCCCGCAAGCGGGCAGACGGAGCCCACCCCCGCAGGCGCCCTGATCGGCGCCTCCGAATCGCTCCGCCTGGCCCTTGCCGCACGGCCCGACCTGTTGGCGACCACGTCGATGAGCCCGGCCGAGCGCGCCCGCGCCGACATTGCCGCCGCAGCGTTCTCCCGCGATGTGCTGCGCGCCTGGGTGAGCGCGGTCGCAGCCGAGACGGCCCTGACGAATGCCGGCAAGGCCTATGGCGCGGCAGAGACCGGCGCGGAGCTGGCGAGCCGGATGACCCGTGTCGGCAATTGGGCGCAGGATCGCCTGCTGAGCGAGCAGCTCTCGCTCAAGGACGCGGGCGTCGGCCTGATCGCTGCCCGCCAGGAAGCAAGCCGCGCGCGCGAAGCCCTGGCGCGGATGACCGGCTTATGGGGAGAGGCGGTGCACTTCACGCTGCCGGCGAGCCTGCCCGCACTGCCGGCCGACGCCCTCGAAGGCGCCGGGCTGGAAGCGCTGGCCTTGTCGCGTCATCCCATGCTGAGCTTGGCAACGCAGGACGCCGAGCGCGCCCTCCAGTCGCAAGGACGGGGCGCGCAGGCGCGGTGGCAGACACTCGGCGCAGAGGCCGTGGAACGCCTGCTGGGCGGACGCGCTGACGATGGCGCCGTATTGAGCCGTCCGCCTGGCACCGCGGCCGTGATCGACCTCCGGCGCGCCGCCGTGGGGCAGGATGCGCCCCATGCCTTCGGCAGGGTCGCCGACGCCGAAAGCCTGGCCGTGAGCGTGCGCTCGCAGGTACGCGAGGCCTACATCAACTACCGCATCGCCCACGATCTCGCCACCCAGGCGCTCAGCCGCCAGGGCCTGCAGGTCGCAAAGCAGGAGGAGGCCCTGCTGCGCTACAACGGCATGCTCAAGAGCACCTGGGATCTGCTCGACGCCGCCCGCGAACGGCTCGCTGCCAAAACCACCGCGGCGCAGGCGCTGCGCGACTTCTGGCTGGCGCATGTGAATCTGCAGGCGGTGCTGGCGGGCGCAGACTATCCGGGCGCCGACGGGGTCGCACAGCCGGCGGGCAAGAAAGCAGCGGGAGGGCATTGAGCATGGACAGACGACAATTCATCAGCCGTGCCGCCGTGGGGGCGGTCGCCGCCGCCAGCGTGAGCAAGGCCGCCCTCGCCGCCTTGCCCGAGCCGGTCATCCAGACCTCGCCCGACACTGCGCCGCCGCTGATGCCGCCAAGCGGCCGCCCGTACAACCCGGTGGTCACGCTCAACGGCTGGACCGCCCCCTGGCGCATGAACAACGGGGTCAAGGAGTTCCATCTGGTCGCCGAACCGGTGGAGCGCGAGATCGCGCCCGGCATGGTCGCCCGCCTGTGGGGATACAACGGGCAGAGCCCCGGCCCCACCATCGAGGTGGTGGAAGGCGACCGCGTACGCCTGTTCGTGACCAACCGCTTGCCCGAGGCGACCTCCATCCACTGGCACGGCCAGCGCCTGCCCAATGGCATGGATGGCGTGGTCGGGCTCAACCAGCGCGCAATTCCGGTCGGCAAGACCTATGTCTACGAGTTCATCGCGCGCCGGCCCGGCACCTTCATGTACCACCCCCATGCCGACGAAATGGTCCAGATGGCGATGGGCATGATGGGCTTCTGGGTGACCCATCCGCGCACCCGCAACCCGCTCATCAACGAGGTGCAACGGGATTTCTGCTTCCTGCTCAACGCCTACGACATCGACCCCGGCAGCCTGGTGCCGAAGATCAACACCATGCTCGACTTCAACCTGTGGACCTTCAACAGCCGCGCGTTTCCGGGCATCGACTCGATGAACGTGCGCCTGGGCGACCGGGTGCGCATCCGCGTCGGCAACCTGACCATGACCAACCACCCGATCCACCTCCACGGCCACGAGTTCGAGGTCACCGGGACCGACGGCGGCCCCACGCCGCCCGGTTCGCGCTGGCCGGAGGTCACCACCGATATCGCGGTGGGGCAGATGCGCCAGATCGAGTTCATCGCCGACGAGGAAGGCGACTGGGCCTTCCATTGCCACAAGAGCCATCACACCATGAACCCGATGGGCCATGACGTGCCGACCATGATCGGCATCGACCACCGCGGGCTGGTCGGGCGGATCCAGCAACTCGACCCCGAGTACATGCTGATGGGCGAGCGCGGCATGGCCGACATGAAGGAAATGCCGATGATGCTGCCCGAGCAGACTCTGGCGATGATGGCCGGCTTCGGCCCCCACGGCCCGATCGGCATGGGCGGCATGTTCACCACGTTCAAGGTACGCCGCAACCAGAAGCCCGGCGATTACTCCGACCCCGGCTGGTATGCGCAGCCGCCTGGCACCCAGGCCTTCGAGTGGCAGGGCAGCCTGCCCGAGCCCGCCCGTTTCAGCGCCGAACGCCTGAATGCCGGCGAGGTGCCCGGCCTGCGGCGCTCCGCGCTCGAGATGCAGGTCCGCAAGCCGGGCAGTGGCAAGCATCCGCATTGATCGGTACCCGCCTGAATGAATGAAGTGGTCGCCAACGAGCGGCCCAGTCGAGTTCGCCCCCACCCAGAGAGGAGTCTCAACAGAATGAAAAAACGAATGCTCACCCCGATCGTCGCCGGCCTGATGCTCGGCATGGCCAGCCTTGGCTTGCATGCACACGGCAGCAAGGAGCACGGCGCGCGCCAGGCCGTCGTCAAGGAGCAGACCGGCTGGGGCGTCGCCGGGGATGCCGAACAGGTCAGCCGCAACCTGGAGGTGGTGATGACCGACGACATGCGCTTCACCCCCGCCGCGGTCAAGGTCAGCGAAGGCGAGACGCTGCGCATCGTGGTGCGCAATGCCGGTCAGATGATGCACGAACTGGTCATCGGCGACAGTGAGGCGCTGGCGGAGCACGCCGAGATGATGGTGCGCTTCCCGAACATGGAGCATGACGAGCCCTACATGGCCCACGTTCCGCCGGGCGAGACCGCCGAGATCATCTGGACCTTCAATCGCGCCGGGGAATTCGAGTTTGCATGCCTGCTGCCGGGCCACTACCAGGCGGGCATGATCGCGAAGGTGGTGGTCGCGTCGCCACGGCTGGCCAGTCGTGAGCACGAACGGCCCCAATCTGTGCAGTAGCGCAAGCCCCCACTCCGCCCCCACTGAGCTTCCAAGCGGCTCCCAATCAGCGAGACAAGACAATGAAGAATCTAATAGCCATCCTGGCGACAAGCCTGATCACCGCTTCGGCCCTTGCGGATAGCCACCTGCCCGCAGTGGACGCCGAAGTGCGTCGCGTCGATCGCAACGCGGGCAAGCTCACCCTGAGGCATGGCCACATCCCCAACCTGGACATGCCCCCCATGACCATGGTGTTCACGGTCAGGGAGCAAGCCATGCTGGATGGGGTCGAGCCGGGGGATAAGGTCGTGGTTACGGTCGACCAGATTGATGGCGCCTATGTCGTTCAATCGCTTGGCAAGGCGAAAGAGTGACGAAGGTTTCCGCAGATCGACGCTAACGCCAGATTTGCCCATATTGGAAGCCGTTTGGCTCAAACAGGAGCCTAGCGTGCCTTCTTCTGCCAAACCAGCGACGCCATCAATAGCAGCCATTGTCCTTCTCGGCGGCGAGCCCGTACACACCCAAGGCCCCGCGTCCTGATGAACTGGATACCACTGCTGCGCAAGGGTCTGCCGTCGGCATCGGTGGACGCGGCGACGCGCCCGACACGGATCATCCAGAGCGACCTCGCTCGCTCAACATCCCGGACCGCCCCCTGGTACGCCGCCAGCGCGAAGGTACGCTCTCGCCCGAGGAGCCGGCCAAGCTCGTCCATTATGTCCGTGCCATGGAACGGGCCGAGGCGGTTTTCGAGGATACGATCGCAACCCCGAGCTGGATTCAAGACCTCAACGCCGCACTCGGCGGCATGACACCGCCATGACTGCTCGACACGGAGATCGACGCCGATAGCGTACTCGACACCCCGGATCGTATCGGCGACGGCATATTCGACTGATGCAGACGGTCTGGCACATCACCACGACGCGCTTCACTGACACCGCCTACAGCGGAGAGGGTGCGCGCCTGTACGGCGGACCTGACGGATCACCCCAACCGGCTCAAGCGCCCCCAACGAACAACTACCGGTCGGTCCACAGCCCGGGCGTCTTACGGTCGTTCGTAATGGGAAAGTCAGCGACGGCACGGTCGTCATGATCGTGCTTCGAATCGGGCACCACCCGTAGGGAACGCCCATGAAGGGCTCACCGCTCGCGCCGCTCCTACGGCGGGTGACGCGCGAGGTGGTTCTCGGTAGGAGCGGCGCCAGCCGCGAGCTTTTCAGGGCATGCGACACGCCCCGTCGCCTTCGACCCCTCGCGGCTGGCGCCGCTCCTACGGCGGGTGACGCGCATGGTGGTTCTCGGTAGGAGCGGCGCCAGCCGCGAGCTTTTCGTCGTCCACGCAGGCATCACCATCCATTCAGCGGCTCGCGCGCTTACCCATACATGGACCGTGACGCCATTTTTGCCTAGACTTGAACTTACTTGGCCTCACTGGAAAACACCCATGCCCCCCTCCGCAAACGCCGCGACAAGCTCGCTGGCAGCCATCAGCCTGCTCGGCGGCGAGTCCGTGCTACATGCAAGGCCCCGCGTCCTGATGGACTGGATACCACTGCTGCGCAAGGGCCTGCCATCGGCATCGGTGGACGCGGCGACGCGCATCACGCGGATCACCCAAAGCGAGCTCGCCCATGCACTCAACATCCCGGAGCGCACCCTGGTGCGTCGCAAGCGCGAAGGCACGCTATCGCCCGAGGAGTCGGCCAAGCTCGTCCGTTTTGCCCGTGTCGTGGAACGGGCCGACGGGGTTTTCGAGGATGCGGACGCCGCCTTGGGCTGGATGCAGAGCCCCAACGCCGCACTCGGCGGCGTGACGCCGTTGTCGCTGCTCGACACTGAGATCGGCGCTGACAGCGTGCTCGACGCCCTGGGCCGTATCGAGCACGGCGTGTTCGCCTGATGCAGCCGGTCTGGCGCATCACCACCGCACGCTTCGCAGACTCCGCCTTCAGTGGCGAAGGTGCACGGCTGTTCGGAGGGCGCTGGAATCCCAAGGGCTGGCCCTTGATCTACACCGCGGCATCACAGTCGCTCGCCCTGCTCGAGCTCATGGTGCAGGACGATCCCTTGCGGGCGAACTACGTGCTGATCCCGGCGCAACGGCCTGACGACCTGCCAGTGAGGAGCATCGAAGTCGCGGACCTGCCCGCCGAGTGGCGAACGCTTGGCGCGAGGAACGCCCTGCAGGAGATCGGCCGGATCTGGATCAACGAGGGCAGTACCGCCGTGCTGAGTGTACCAAGCGTCGTGGTCCCGGCTGAGCGCAACTATCTCCTATTAACCCGGCCCTTAAATATATTCACTGCGCAGCATACGCAGCGGCCGGGTGCTGGAAGTAGGACCGGACACGCTCGGGGAGCGAGGCGATGCGGTCCATGATGGCGTGAGCCTTCTTCAAGAGCTGCGAATCATCGCGGCTGGGCGGCTCCAGGCGCAGCGCGGTCTTGAAGTCGTGATTCAGGTATTCGTCCGGATTGGACTCGGGCGCATAGGGTGGCAAGTAGAACAGCTCGATCTGCGCGGCACGCGGCTCGACCCAGGCCCGGACGAGCTTGGCGTGATGCACCCGCAGGTTGTCGACGATCAGGAACACCTTGCTCGCCGCACTGGTGATCAGTCGCTCGAGAAACTCGATGAAACGTTCGGCGTTGATCGTGCCCTCGACGATCTGGAAGGCGATCTCGCCCCGATTGGTGATGGCCGAGATCATCGACAGCTTGGCCCAGCGGGCCGATGCCTCGAGCACGGGCGTGCGGCCGGCCGGCGCAAAGCCTCGAATCCAGTTCGTGTCCTCCTTGACCGCCGTTTCATCGGCCCAGTAGATGACCGCGCCTTCGGCCTTGGCGCGCGCGGCAATGGCCGGGTAGCGCTCGCGCAGCCAAGCCTGGACCAGATCGTTGCGCTGCTCCATCGCCTTCTTGACCGGGCGCTGGGCGGTGTAGCCCCAGCGCTTCAGATACTTGCCCACGAGGCGATCGGACAACTGCAGTCCAAATTGCTGCTCCACCAAGGCCTGGATCGCCCGCCGAGTCCACAGGGCGAAAGGCAAGCTCAGCTGTTCGGGCACCGCAGCCACGATGCGCTGCCGTACCCAAACCTCCTGCGCCATCGTCAGCTTCCGGCAGGCCCCATAGGGACGGCCTCGCGTCTTCTCGACCAACGCCCCGGCACCGTCCCTGCGCGCCTTCCTCAGCCACGCCTGCACCGTGCGCACATGGACGCCGGCGATCTTCGCCAGCTCCACGCCGTTCATTCCAGACTGCGTATTCAGGCGCAGCACCATCTTGCGCAGCGTCTCGCGCCCTTCAGGACCCAGCTTGCGTGCATCGATCTTTTCCATGCACACATTATAGAGAAAACAGCCTATTTAAGGGCCGGGTTAATAAACCCAGCACACCCCGATTTTTCGCGCATCCAGATCGGCACGCCGCGATCGCTGGCGGTCGACACGCGCTTGCTCAGGAATCTGAGGTAGGACGATCTGCGCATAACTGACGGACCGTCCCCACCGGCTCAAGCGCCCCACTACGATCAGCTACCGGTCCACAGCCAAGGCGTCAGACGGTCGTTCCTGAAGGGAAAGGTCAGGGGAGCACCGTCGTCATGACCGGCGTCGAATCCGGCTCCGCCCGCGGGACAGGCCGCGGACGGCATGCGCACGAGGAAGACGTCGAACTTCGTGAAGGCTGGCTGGACCGCCGACGCCCGGAACCCACGGAAAGGCTCACGGTACCTGGAGCACTGCAAGCAGAGATGAGGCGGCGCCGGATTCGAACCGGATCATAGGAGCATCGGACTGCCTCTAACCATTCCCATTGGAAACAACCGCCTCATGCGCAGAGTGTAGACCACCGTCTGATCATGGCCAGTGACCGGATCACTGTTGAACACTCCAGCACCGAGGAGATCGAGCACGCACGCTGCGCTGCTGGTTGATCCCCACGCCCGTGGGGAACGCACAATTTTTGATGCGGTATCAATAACCGTGATCGGTTCATCCCCACGCCCGTGGGGAACGCGCTTCGACGTACTCCATGACCGATGCGAGGCGCGGTTCATCCCCACGCCCGTGGGGAACGCATGAGTGGCCTCCTGTTTCAGTTGAGCGATCGCGGTTCATCCCCACGCCCGTGGGGAACGCGTGGCGTCGCCACCGGGGGCGGTTTCGGCTGCCGGTTCATCCCCACACCCGTGGGGAACGCGCCGTCCTCCTGGTGATGGTCGGCATCAAGGTCGGTTCATCCCCACGCCCGTGGGGAACGCTCGAGCAGCGCTGCATGCTCGGCGTGTAGATCCGGTTCATCCCCACGCCCGTGGGGAACGCTGATGGCATCCAGTGTGCGATAGCGGCGGCGACGGTTCATCCCCACGCCCGTGGGGAACGCGAACGGGATCACGGAAGGGCGGGCCCTCGCGGCGGTTCATCCCCACGCCCGTGGGGAACGCCGGGCCACGCCGACCTTGGCCGCAATCTTTGTCGGTTCATCCCCACGCCCGTGGGGAACGCGTCCGCTTTCTCGTCGCGGAACCGCTCGACCCACGGTTCATCCCCACGCCCGTGGGGAACGCCAGTTCGTTTGCGTGGTCGGTCATTTCGATTCCGGTTCATCCCCACGCCCGTGGGGAACGCCGGCGGCTCGCCGACGAGCCGGCCGAGTGCGTCGGTTCATCCCCACGCCCGTGGGGAACGCGCCCATCGCCTTCTGGAACCGTCGCCATGCGGCGGTTCATCCCCACGCCCGTGGGGAACGCACCCGTCAAATGCAGCAACGTCGGGCACTGGCCGGTTCATCCCCACGCCCGTGGGGAACGCATCTGTATTGCCGATCAGACCCTCATTGCGGGCGGTTCATCCCCACGCCCGTGGGGAACGCAACGCCCCGTCGCGCACCTTCCAGCTGAAGACCGGTTCATCCCCACGCCCGTGGGGAACGCGCCCTGCGCTTGCGTGATCGCGCGATCGAGCCCGGTTCATCCCCACGCCCGTGGGGAACGCTGAAGCCGACGCAGCGGGAGCAGTTCCGCGCCTGGTTCATCCCCACGCCCGTGGGGAACGCCTCCACGGAGGCAGGCATCCCCGCGGCGCAGGCGGTTCATCCCCACGCCCGTGGGGAACGCGCGAGGCGGGAATGAGGCGTGACGAATTTACCCGGTTCATCCCCACGCCCGTGGGGAACGCAGTCACCGCGGGTTCCAGGCATCGACAAGCCGCGGTTCATCCCCACGCCCGTGGGGAACGCTTACGCGCAACCCTGGCGGCGGACCCATCCCGCGGTTCATCCCCACGCCCGTGGGGAACGCGTCGGCGATGGCGGCCCAGTCGCGCGCGAACTGGGTTCATCCCCACGCCCGTGGGGAACGCGGCTAAATTGCTCGGTTAAAAACTCCACGGTCCGGTTCATCCCCACGCCCGTGGGGAACGCCCCCTCGCGCGTGGATTGAAACCAAGCAGGTGCGGTTCATCCCCACGCCCGTGGGGAACGCGGCGGAATCAGCCGGAGACGGCGCGCGGGTGGCGGTTCATCCCCACGCCCGTGGGGAACGCCCGGGGCCCATGAGCCTGAGCCCAGCGTTGAACGGTTCATCCCCACGCCCGTGGGGAACGCTCACCGTGACGAGAAGAGCTCTAGCGGGCGATCGGTTCATCCCCACGCCCGTGGGGAACGCACCAGCGCGGCGGGCCTTGTCGGCCGCGAGCACGGTTCATCCCCACGCCCGTGGGGAACGCGCCGGTAACGCATTCCCGCTCGCGTTTGGCGACGGTTCATCCCCACGCCCGTGGGGAACGCGGCGTAGTCGAGGGCGCGCGCGCGGAGTTCGTCGGTTCATCCCCACGCCCGTGGGGAACGCTTGCTGCTGCGAACAACTTGCGGGAAAACAATCGGTTCATCCCCACGCCCGTGGGGAACGCAAAGAGATGAGTATCAAGACCCAGGGCACCCACGGTTCATCCCCACGCCCGTGGGGAACGCGCCTGATCGTGCGCGCAGGCGGCGTTGACGCCCGGTTCATCCCCACGCCCGTGGGGAACGCGCTGTCCGTCAAAGGTGCGAACGTCATCCCAAAGGTTCATCCCCACGCCCGTGGGGAACGCAGTGATGCGGTAGAGGCCGATCATGTCGTGTGCGGTTCATCCCCACGCCCGTGGGGAACGCATGTGTTACCGAGCCTGACATCCGCATCAAATCGGTTCATCCCCACGCCCGTGGGGAACGCGGCCTTAGCGGTCGCAAGTTCCTGGGTGACCACGGTTCATCCCCACGCCCGTGGGGAACGCACCTATCGAGAGCCCGCACCGGAAGATGCGAGCGGTTCATCCCCACGCCCGTGGGGAACGCGCCGGAAATCATGGCGGAATGCATGGCAGCTCGGGTTCATCCCCACGCCCGTGGGGAACGCAAGTCGCGCTCGCTCGTCGCGGCGGCGATCTGCGGTTCATCCCCACGCCCGTGGGGAACGCGAAGCCGAGATGCCCCTGGAGACCAAAGCCGCCGGTTCATCCCCACGCCCGTGGGGAACGCCGTGCCCCCGAGTGCGGCGATTGCGGCGCGCGCGGTTCATCCCCACGCCCGTGGGGAACGCGGGGCCTGGGTGGCGTTGACCAGCGGGAAATACGGTTCATCCCCACGCCCGTGGGGAACGCAGGAAAGTCTGGTGCTCGTAGTCGATGACGAACGGTTCATCCCCACGCCCGTGGGGAACGCTTCTCGTGAGGTCACGAAAATGATCCGGGCGGCGGTTCATCCCCACGCCCGTGGGGAACGCGGCGTCACCAAGACCGACGGCGTCGGCCTCCGCGGTTCATCCCCACGCCCGTGGGGAACGCGGATCGAGTCGATGACCGATACCGCGTCGACGCGGTTCATCCCCACGCCCGTGGGGAACGCCAGGAAGATGTCGCCGTTACTCCACTGCTCGGCGGTTCATCCCCACGCCCGTGGGGAACGCCATCAACGCAGCAAGGGGCTGAACATGGCCGACGGTTCATCCCCACGCCCGTGGGGAACGCCTATTTGCGAAGCCCCGAAATTTACAAACTGGCGGTTCATCCCCACGCCCGTGGGGAACGCGACTCGATGTAGGAAACATCGCCGAAAGCCTCCGGTTCATCCCCACGCCCGTGGGGAACGCGCCGTGCGGGCCTCGAACGTCGCGCGCTCGAACGGTTCATCCCCACGCCCGTGGGGAACGCGAGTAAGCGATCTGCGTCGGCGATTGCGTCGTCGGTTCATCCCCACGCCCGTGGGGAACGCAGCGCCCAGACAACCAAAATCGCACTGGCGATCGGTTCATCCCCACGCCCGTGGGGAACGCACCGAGTCCGAACGGGTTTTATCGCATTGTTCCGGTTCATCCCCACGCCCGTGGGGAACGCGAGCCGCACGAGCCGCACTGGCGCAACGTCGTCGGTTCATCCCCACGCCCGTGGGGAACGCCACGCCCCCGCCCTCCTCGCCCCCACCGCCACCGGTTCATCCCCACGCCCGTGGGGAACGCGGTCTCGCTTAAGGAGCTGCGCGTCGTGCTCGAGGTTCATCCCCACGCCCGTGGGGAACGCGCGCGCGCAAGGAATTCGCAATGACAATCCGCCGGTTCATCCCCACGCCCGTGGGGAACGCTCGAGGTGATCCAGGTCGCGCCGCTGAGCAATCGGTTCATCCCCACGCCCGTGGGGAACGCGGGCCATGAAGTTTTTAGTGGCGAAGGTCCTGCGGTTCATCCCCACGCCCGTGGGGAACGCGAGGGAGAAATCGCCAGGGATGGCGGTCTCCTCGGTTCATCCCCACGCCCGTGGGGAACGCACTGGCCGCGCGACGACTAGCCCCGGAACTTTCGGTTCATCCCCACGCCCGTGGGGAACGCGTCCGCACTGCGGAGACGGCAAGCCGGATGACGCGGTTCATCCCCACGCCCGTGGGGAACGCACGCATCTGCCGATCCTGCAACCCCAGGAACACGGTTCATCCCCACGCCCGTGGGGAACGCCCCTTCAACGATGGTGAAATGGCGCGAGGGGTCGGTTCATCCCCACGCCCGTGGGGAACGCACCGCCCTTCCTTCCTTCCCTCGTTTCGTCCCCGGTTCATCCCCACGCCCGTGGGGAACGCGAAGGGGGGCTCGTAGGTCTCGTTGCCGCTGTTCGGTTCATCCCCACGCCCGTGGGGAACGCGACGAGGTTGGAGCCGAAGCTGCGCACGACGTCGGTTCATCCCCACGCCCGTGGGGAACGCATCTGCGGAGAGGGCGTGGAACAGGTAGGCGTCGGTTCATCCCCACGCCCGTGGGGAACGCGCTTTTTTTTCGGCCGAGATAGCCATAAATGGCGGTTCATCCCCACGCCCGTGGGGAACGCATGTAGCTCGTACTACTGCCGAGCGCGGTCGCCGGTTCATCCCCACGCCCGTGGGGAACGCTCTACGGAGACATCCTGCGCGGTTTTGAACACCGGTTCATCCCCACGCCCGTGGGGAACGCGGGCTGCTCAAGGCCATCGCCGGCGAAGAAGCCGGTTCATCCCCACGCCCGTGGGGAACGCGATCATGTGCGGCACCCAGGGCGGCTGGTGCGCGGTTCATCCCCACGCCCGTGGGGAACGCTCCGTCGAGTACCTGCACTCCTGCCGCCAGCGCGGTTCATCCCCACGCCCGTGGGGAACGCTCCGTCGAGTACCTGCACTCCTGCCGCCAGCGCGGTTCATCCCCACGCCCGTGGGGAACGCGATGCTGTTGCGGATGACGGCGCGCTTGGTGGCGGTTCATCCCCACGCCCGTGGGGAACGCGGCGGCTACTCCACCGCGCAGCGCCTCGGCGCCGGTTCATCCCCACGCCCGTGGGGAACGCCAGATCACCCGCGCCAAGCCCCTGCGCAGCCACGGTTCATCCCCACGCCCGTGGGGAACGCCCAGATTCCCGGGGCGAGGTGGCGCGTGTTGCCGGTTCATCCCCACGCCCGTGGGGAACGCGCGCTCGTGAGCATCACCCAGGGCCAGCGTGTCGGTTCATCCCCACGCCCGTGGGGAACGCCCCCGCGGTACGCCGGCACCGGGCCAAGCCGCGCGGTTCATCCCCACGCCCGTGGGGAACGCTGTTGTCGGCAACGGAGATCATTGCGGGCGTCCGGTTCATCCCCACGCCCGTGGGGAACGCGGACGTGCGTTCGCGACAGCCGCCAGGACGCACGGTTCATCCCCACGCCCGTGGGGAACGCACGCCCAGGCCTGCGGCCACGGGGGCGACGTACGGTTCATCCCCACGCCCGTGGGGAACGCGTCCACCTCCTCGTAGTAATCGCGCTTCAGGTCGGTTCATCCCCACGCCCGTGGGGAACGCTCGATCTGGCGCCGGATATCCTCCGCCGCGTTCGGTTCATCCCCACGCCCGTGGGGAACGCGAGTACAAGCCGGTGTCGAGCGCGTTCGAGAGCGGTTCATCCCCACGCCCGTGGGGAACGCAAGCTGTACCCCCGACCCGCCCGGTTGATGACCGGTTCATCCCCACGCCCGTGGGGAACGCAACAACTCCCACAGCCCCGGATGCATCCGCGCCGGTTCATCCCCACGCCCGTGGGGAACGCCATCGTGCGTCGCCGCCGGCCGGTGGTCGGGTCGGTTCATCCCCACGCCCGTGGGGAACGCGTCAGCTTGTAATAGCTGAGGTTTGCCATGACCGGTTCATCCCCACGCCCGTGGGGAACGCAGCACGGTCCAGCCGTTGGCCTCGGCGAACGTCGGTTCATCCCCACGCCCGTGGGGAACGCTGACCTCCATCGTGCTCACATCGATCAGCGCGCGGTTCATCCCCACGCCCGTGGGGAACGCTGCATGCCGTTCGTGCCCTGCCCTACGCGCCACGGTTCATCCCCACGCCCGTGGGGAACGCGGCCAGATCGGCGCGGACGAACATCTCGACATCCGGTTCATCCCCACGCCCGTGGGGAACGCGCGCGCCCACACATCGTCGGGGATGTCCGGGGCGGTTCATCCCCACGCCCGTGGGGAACGCCCGATTGCCGTCCTTCTCGCGTTCTGCATTCGCGGTTCATCCCCACGCCCGTGGGGAACGCTTCATGGAAGCGCTCTTGCCGGATCGCCAACACGGTTCATCCCCACGCCCGTGGGGAACGCATAAGCACCGCCTCGATGTGGATGGTATCGGCCGGTTCATCCCCACGCCCGTGGGGAACGCTCGGCGTGGCTGAAGGCCGATCGATTCTGATACGGTTCATCCCCACGCCCGTGGGGAACGCCCGTTCATCAAGGCGGTCATGATCCTCAGCGCCGGTTCATCCCCACGCCCGTGGGGAACGCTTTGGCAATTCAGCATATGTTCTGCGTTGGCACGGTTCATCCCCACGCCCGTGGGGAACGCGCTGTGGGGGTGGGCGAGCTCACGCTCGATGTCGGTTCATCCCCACGCCCGTGGGGAACGCGTTCTCGTCCGCGATGGCGGCGATCAGTTGTGCGGTTCATCCCCACGCCCGTGGGGAACGCGCTGTAGTAGACGAGCGGGCGTGCGCGCGTGACGGTTCATCCCCACGCCCGTGGGGAACGCTCGCGGCTGGCAGTGGCGCACAGCACGTCGCCCGGTTCATCCCCACGCCCGTGGGGAACGCAATCCAAGCGCCTTGGCTGCCTTCGCAGTGATCGGTTCATCCCCACGCCCGTGGGGAACGCCTGGGCGGCGAATGTGGCGTGAGCCTCGGCGCCGGTTCATCCCCACGCCCGTGGGGAACGCGTACGAGTTACATACGGAAGGTGCAGGACGGCCGGTTCATCCCCACGCCCGTGGGGAACGCCCCCCCTCAGGAGTGGGTAGAAAGCCGCAAGGCGGTTCATCCCCACGCCCGTGGGGAACGCGTAGAAGCTGATGCGGTGCCACTCGACAGACTCCGGTTCATCCCCACGCCCGTGGGGAACGCTGCGGCTGGGCGAACTGCGGGATCGGCTCGGGCGGTTCATCCCCACGCCCGTGGGGAACGCATTGCTGCCGCATAACTCTATGTTGAACTAAACCGCTGACGCGGTGGCCGCGAACCCAAGCGCCACCGCGTTTTTTCATGACGTCTGCGCCGCTGACCTACCTTGAAACGGGGGATGTCCCCGCGTTCAAGGAGAAGTGTCATGAGCCCCTTACGTCAGCAGATGATCGACGCGATGGTGCTGCGCGGATTGGCACGGCGCACGCAGCAGGCCTACCTGTCGGTGGTGGCGCAGTTGGCCGCGCACTACCACTGCAGCCCCGACCGGCTCGATGGCGCGCAAGTCAAGGCCTGGCTGCTGCACCGGATCACCGAGCGGCACCTGGCCTACACGACCGTGAACCAGGCCGTGTGCGCGCTGAAGTTCTTCTTCGACACCGTGCTGGGCCGCAGGGCTGAGGCCGTCACGATTCCCTACGCGCACACGCCGCAGCGTCAGCCGGAGATCCTCTCGCGCGAGGAACTGGCACGCCTGTTCGAAGCGGCCGCCAATCTGCGCACGCGCACACTGTTGATGACGGCCTACGCGGCCGGACTGCGGGTGTCCGAGGTGTGCGCGCTGCGCATCGCCGACATCGACAGCGCACCGGACCGCATGTGCATCCGGGTGGTGGCAGGCAAGGGCGGCAAGGATCGCTACACGCTGCTCAGCCCGAGCCTGCTCGAAGCGCTGCGCGTCTATTGGCGCATCTGCAAACCCCGCGTCTGGCTGTTCCCTCGCGCCACCGACGCCGCCCAGCCCTTTGACATCAGCAGTGCGCAACGTGCGTACTACCGTGCCCGCGACCGGGCCGGCATCACCAAGACGGGCGGCATCCACACGCTGCGCCACGCCTTCGCCACCCATCTGCTGGAGGCTGGCGTCGATCTGGCCACGCTCGCGAAGCTCCTGGGCCACGGCCACCTGTCGACCACGCAGCGCTACCTGCATCTGGCGCGTCCGGGTTCAATCCCCCACGACAGCCCGCTCGATCTGCTGCGCCGGCTCTGAGGCCGAGCGGCCATGGACCGCCCCACGCTGGCCGGCATCCTGCGCACGCACGGCAGCATCGACCGCCGCCGCCATGCGCTGTCGCCCACCCAGGCGCGGGCCTGGCGTGCCATCGTCGACTGCCGCACCGCCGCGCTCGGCGGCGTACGCGAGCGTTGCGCAAACTGCGGCGCCGAGCGCCATGTCTGGCGCTCGTGTCGCAACCGGCATTGCCCGCAGTGCCAGACGCGGGCCAAGGAGGCCTGGCGTGCGGCGCGCCTGCGCGAGGTGCTGCCGGTGCCCTACGCGCACTGGGTGTTCACGCTGCCCCACGCGCTCAATCCACTGGCGATCCGGCACCCGCGCTGGCTCTACGGTGCGTTGTTCGACAGTGCGGCGGCCACCTTGCTCGAGCTCGCCGCCCACCCGCGCTGGCTGGGCGCCGTGCCTGGCTTCAGCCTCGTGCTGCACACCTGGAGCCAGGACCTGCGCATGCACCTGCATGTGCACGCCCTGATCACCTGTGGCGGGCTCGACGCCGAGGGCAGATGGCGCGCACCGGTGCGCGGTACGCGCTTCCTGTTTCCCGTCCAGGCCGCCTCGAAGGTGTTTCGCGGCAAGTTCCTCGCGCGGCTCGACGCGGCCCACCGCAGCGGCGAGCTGGCCGACGATCCGAGCGCTGCGCCGGGTGCATGGCAAGCCCGACGTCGTGCGCTACTGGCGCACGACTGGGTGGTCTACGCCAAGCCGCCGCCCGGCGGACCCGCCCAGGTGCTCGACTACCTTGCCCGCTACACGCACCGCGTGGCGCTCTCGAACGACCGCCTGCTTGGCTGCGGTGCGGGCCAGGTGCGCCTTCGGGTGCGCGACAACCAGACCGGAGGCAAACGTACGGTGAGCCTGCCGACCGACACCTTCATCGGACGCTTCCTGCGCCACGTGCTGCCGGCCGGCTTCAAGCGCCTGCGCCACTACGGGCTGCTCGCCTGCGGCCACAAGCGTGCCCGGCTTGCCGCCGCCCGTGCGGCGCTCCAGACGCCGGCACCACAAGCAGTCGCTATCGAAGCGGCCGAACACTTCCTCGCGCGCGTAAGCGGGGAGGACCCGCGATGCTGCCCGCACTGCGGGGTCGGGCGTTGGCACACGGTCGAGATCGTCATGGCTCGCCGGTACGACCCACCTGCACCGGCGCCGCGCTGTCGGGATGGGCCACCATGAACACTCACGCGCCCCCATCTCAATCCTCGCTGATGCGGCGCTCGCACCGGCAGGCCGTGGCACGTTCCCGGACTGGCGAACGCGACCGACACCACCCGCCCGACGCAGGGTCGGCACCCGATTGCGGCCGATTACGGCGATGGCCGCGAGCGCTGAGCCGGGAGCGGCGACCCGCTGATGCCAGGGGCCTGTCGCGCTCTATCCAATGTGGATGAGCCGCGCGTAGAATCCCCAGTATCACCGCCAGCGCGGCGGTTCAGTTCAACAAGGCTTATCCCTCGCGGCAGGCGCCCGCGCACTGAACGGCGCTTGCGGCGCGAGGGATAAACCCTATTCGTTATCCGGCACGGTTCATCCCCACGCCCGTGGGGAACGCCCGCCTTGCAGTAGCCGATCACGAGCTTGATGCGGTTCATCCCCACGCCCGTGGGGAACGCCCCGCGAGCAGTACCTGCTCGATCGTGGTCCGCTGGTTCATCCCCACGCCCGTGGGGAACGCCCTGGATGGCAGCAACCCCAGCCCTAGACACGCGGTTCATCCCCACGCCCGTGGGGAACGCGCGACCGACGATGATGCGGGTGGACAGAACCTCGGTTCATCCCCACGCCCGTGGGGAACGCCAGCGCCCGGCTGTGCGCTACTGGGGCAGCAGCGGTTCATCCCCACGCCCGTGGGGAACGCTGGTTTGGGTCGAGGATGCTGACATGCACCGGCGGTTCATCCCCACGCCCGTGGGGAACGCTCAGCGGTCAGGCCGCCGGCGCCCTGGGCCGCCGGTTCATCCCCACGCCCGTGGGGAACGCAGCCGCACTGGCCTCCCGACCAGCGCCATGGGCGGTTCATCCCCACGCCCGTGGGGAACGCGGCATCTCTGCGCAGTGGTCCCAGCCGATGGCCGGTTCATCCCCACGCCCGTGGGGAACGCGTGTACGTGCAGTACGCCAGCAAAGCCTCTCCTCGGTTCATCCCCACGCCCGTGGGGAACGCTTTCGTTGAAACACGCTTGGACTTCCCATCCGCGGTTCATCCCCACGCCCGTGGGGAACGCGCCGGCGCGGGCCCGACTGACCGCATCGTCTACGGTTCATCCCCACGCCCGTGGGGAACGCCGTCTCCCTCTGTGCTGCGCTCCTCCGCAGACCGGTTCATCCCCACGCCCGTGGGGAACGCTGGGCAAAGTCCCGACCGACGCGGCCCGCGACCGGTTCATCCCCACGCCCGTGGGGAACGCTCGGGATGCGCTGGCACCAGTGGCTGCAAAATCGGTTCATCCCCACGCCCGTGGGGAACGCGGTACCGAAGGGCGGTTCATGTTCCGTGACACCGGTTCATCCCCACGCCCGTGGGGAACGCGCTCGGGCTCATCGGTCAGCGCGTGCGCATCGCGGTTCATCCCCACGCCCGTGGGGAACGCACGCCGACGAACTCGCCGTCACGCTCTGGACCCGGTTCATCCCCACGCCCGTGGGGAACGCGCAACCCCGAGCGCGGTAAAAGCTGCATACGACGGTTCATCCCCACGCCCGTGGGGAACGCCACGCCGCTGATCTCACGGGATTGGTTAGCGTCGGTTCATCCCCACGCCCGTGGGGAACGCCTTGGCGTAACCCACTTGCCCGCTGATGCGGGCGGTTCATCCCCACGCCCGTGGGGAACGCGCCACGGCATCGGTTGGCACATTGCAGCCATGCGGTTCATCCCCACGCCCGTGGGGAACGCTCCCGAGGGCGTTTGTTTGATGCCGTCGTCACCGGTTCATCCCCACGCCCGTGGGGAACGCTAGAAGCTGATGCGGTGCCACTCGGTCGCCTCCGGTTCATCCCCACGCCCGTGGGGAACGCACTTCCTCTATCCCCATGAAAAATCATGGAAATTCAAGCCCACCAAATTCTACCGACCAAAACCAATGCCAAGAGAATTTCAGATTATTAAAGATCTTCCGAGCGTGCCTCAGGGTGGAAGCTCACCAGACGCACGCCGTCCCAATCCGCAGGAAGACGCCTGTTTGCTCCGAGCGTCTCGAACTCGAAGCCAGCCTCGTTGTTCATCTGCCACGCGATAACCGCATTCCCATCCTCGATCCCCTCCTGCACCTGTGCCCATATATGCTCGCGAACGCGGCGGGAATACTGGCCGACATACACGCCAGCACGAACCTCCAGCAGCCACACCGCGAGTCGTCCCCGCAGCCTCGGCGGCGCATTCTCAAGAACGATGACCAGCATCGCCAAGATGTTCCCCATCGGAAAAGGCGGGTCCCACCGAATCGGCAGGAGCCTCAGGTCGAGCGATCTCCCCTGCGGCGAGGACTTCCTCTATATCAGGGATGATGCGCTCCAGAAGGCGTGTTTGCCGGAACATGTCTCGGCAAGCAAGTCGAACAGCACGTTCGGGATTCGGCGGGCTGCTCGCCGCGATCTTGAAAGCAGCCGGGACCACGGTCTCAAACTTGTAGATGTCCGCGACATCGTAGACAAACGAAAGCGGCTTGCCGGTGTGGATGAATCCAACCGCCGGAGCATAGCCCGCAGCGAGGACAGCGGCCTCGGTAACGCCGTAGAGCGCGGCCGTTGCGGCGGACAGACAGCGATTGGGCAAGTCGGATACATCCCAGGCTTCGGGGTTGTAATTGCGCCCCGACCATGTCACACCGAACTTCTGTGCAAGCAGTTGATAGGTCTTCCGAACCCGTACGCCCTCGATGCCACGCAACTGCTCGACACTTCTGCGCGCAGGAGGCTCCTCGCCGAAGCGCATCGCGTACATCTTCCGCACCACCTTGAGCCGCAGGCCTTCATCGAGTGCCAGCCGAGCCTGATAGAGCAATCGGTCGGCGCGAGCCCCGCCCGGCTGACCGGCCGAGTACAGGCGAACACCCGCCTCGCCCACCCACACCAGCAAGGTACCCACGCGCGCTGCGAGCGCCGCCGCCATGTGGGATACCCGCGTCCCGGGTTCCAGCATGATGCACGCGACACCGCCGACGGGGATGTGGGTGAGCACCGGCCGCACCCGGAAACCCTGCTGATCGACCACGACAAAGGCCCCGTCGACGACATCGATCTCGCCCTTCTCGACGAAGACGATGGACATGCGCTCCTTGATCGGGATGGGCTTCAGGGGTGGAAGCATGTGAGTACGTCAGACCTCGTCGGCGGCACTCAACGCCGCATGCACGGCCGCATCGCTCAGGTAATGTCCGGTGCTGCGCATCTGCGCGATCAAGGGACGGATCTCCTGCAACTGCCCTCTGCGCTTGGCAAGGACGAGCACGCCGAGTGTGCCGATGACCTTGAGTCCAAGCGCACGCGCGTGCGTCACCGCTGCCCGGTCGTCCATCAGCAGGCCGGCGCCGATCTCGCGCGCCCGGGCAATCGCACTCGACTCACCCGGATCCAGCGGGCCGTCATCCGCAGCCGCAGCGTCCGGGCAGCGCCGGATGAGGCCGGACGAAAGTGCATCCGCTATCCTCTGCGCGTCCGGAAGGTCCGGGTGGGCAAGGCATTCATCCAGCACCGTCGCGGTCACCTGAACGTCGGCAAACAGGAACGGCAGCAGATCCAGACGATGCAGACGCCCGAGCGCAATCAGGGGCCCGGCATCGGCAACGACCACCGACAAACGTTCAGCCGAAATCTGCAAGCTCCTGCTCCAGTTCATCCGCAGTCGTCCGGATGACCGGGATGCCGTACCGACCGAGCAGGTCCACCATCTCCCTCACCGAGCGGCCTGCCATGCGAGCCGCTCGGCTCAGCGAGATACGTTCTTCGTCGAACAAGTGGATGGCCAGCGCGACCCCCACACCTTCTTTCAGCAAGGCGTCGTCGAAGGGCACGGCAACGAAGACCGGCGTGCCGTGCTTGGTGACGACAGACAGCTTGCCAGCCTCAGCTCCCCGGATCAGCTCACCGGTGCGCTCGCGAAGGTCTCGTACGGTAAAGGTTTCCATGGCGGTGCTCGCGTTGATTTGTGCTATCAAATGATAGAACAAATCACGTCGCAGGACGAACGAGCAACAAGCCACAACCAAACGCCTTCGCGCGCCCGATGCCGTTTGCGAGTGCGCTTACGAACCGCTCCGCGTCGGTCACGACCAATTCGCCCGCCAGGTCGACCGTGCTGAAACGCAACTGACCACGCTTGCCGCCATGTTGCTCGTAGGCCGCCACTGAGACTGTCGATTTGTCGAGTTCGAATCCGTACTGTTCGGCACGGCTAATGAGCCAGTCGGTGCATGCGGCATGAGCCAGGTCGTAGAGCGGTGGTGGCGGGTCCGGCTGGCCATCGGCTGTGGTCCGGTCCGGCTTCCATGCTTTCCAGTTGGGCAGGTCGCGAGCCGCAAGCAAGCGTTTCTTCGCATCCATGACCACATCGTGACGCACTGCGCCCTTGTCGCCCGTACGCGAAACCACCGGGTTGGCGCGTAATTCGAAACTCAGCCGCGCGCCGTTTGGCACCTGCGGCCGATACTCGCGGCACTGAATCTGCCAGGCGCCTGAATCAAGCTGGGGTTTCCGCTGCGATACAACGTAGAAGCGGGGCAGGCCCTCGGCATCCCGTCGGCGAAACAGGAAGTCCCGTTCCGTCCCCGCTGGCGCGGGGAAGAAGCGCCACAGCCATTGGTGTTCGCCATAGGCGTCACCCAACCATTCGTGCGCAGCGCGGCGCTCGAATCCGGGGCGAGGGGTAATCAAGCTGAAGTACACGTTCAGGCCTCCTTGCGGATCAGTGCCACATGCTCGCTGCGGTCGCCAAACTGCCACCCCTTTCGACGAAGCGGGCGATCCTTGCGGGTCACGGTAAGATCGGGCGCAAGGCCGACGGCAATGCCTTGTCCCCAGGCGATGCGCTCCACCGGAGGCGGCAGTTCGAGTGATTCACCGCGCACGGTGCCGTTGAGCTTGGTGATTGCCTCGGTCAGGCGCTCCAGGTAGGTGTCGAAAGCCTGGTCCGCGCTGTCCGCCTCGATGATCTGCGGATGCAGCGGGGCGCCGGGTGGGCATGCCTTGCGCCCGAGATAGAGGACGAAACATGGCGTGCGCAGTGCATCGGCGAGCATTTCCAGCGGATAGGGGCTGCCCTCGCTTGCCTGAATGGCGACCAGAAAGCCGGCATCCTGCCGATAGTCGCGGGTGGACAGAATGGTGTTGAGGTCGTGCCGGGGGATGGCCAGTTCGTCGCGCCGCGAGGCATGCGGGCGCTTCTTCAGGCTGGCCTGGCTGGGCACCTGGGCGGTGTGATAGTCGCGCAGCAGGGTGCCCGAAGATTGCACCCCTACTGCGTAGCCGTAGGCATCCCGCAGCGTGGCGTGGGCGGCTTCATCCTCGCGCCGCAGGCCGAGCGCCGCACCCAGCAAGCCGACCAGGGCGGAGATGCCGGGGTAATCGTGGCTCGGCCGGTATTCTCCAACCGCGGTGTCACCCCACGCCGATAGGCTCTGTGCCGTTTCCAGTGGAAATTGACTTCTCAACAAACATGACCCTCGGTGGTACAACCGCCCGACACTGACGCCGACCTCGCGCCCGATGAACACCCAGATCGAAGCTCTCTTCACCACCGCACTTGGCCTGCAGCCGCCCTGGTACGTCGCCAAGGTCGAGCTCAACACAGCCAAGCGGCGGATCGACTTCGAGGTCGAGCACACCGGCGCTCGTGCTACGTGTCCGGCGTGTGGGGCCGAGCCCCAGTTGATCCACGACCGGGTCCGGCGTAGCTGGCGTCACCTGGATTTCTTTCAGTTCGAAGCGTGGCTGCATGCCGCGATTCCGCGCGTTCAGTGCAACGGCTGCGGCAAGACCACGCAGCTGCCGGTGCCGTGGGCGCGTGAGGGGAGCGGCTTTACCCTGCTGTTCGAGGCGCTGAGTCTGTCGCTGTGCCGAGAGATGCCGGTGCGCCAGGCGGCCAACCAGTTGCGGGTTGCCCCGAAGCGCCTGTGGCGCCGCGTGCGCCATTACGTCGAGGTGGCCCGTGCCAAAGACGACATGTCGTGCGTGCGCTACGTCGGGATCGACGAGACCAGCGTCAAGCGTGGTCACGAGTACATCACCGTCGTGCATGACCTTGAAGCCAAGCGCTTGCTGTTTGCCACCCCGGGGCGCGATCACGCTACGTTGCAGGTCTTTGCCCAGGACATGCGTGCGCACGGCGGCGATCCGCTGACCATTGAGCACGCGTGTATCGACATGAGCGCGGCCTACGCCAAGGGAGTCGACCAGTCGCTGCCCAATGCCCGGATCAGCTACGACCGCTTTCATGTCGTGGCGCTGGCCAACGCGGCGATGGACGAGGTGCGTCGCGAAGAGATGCGTAGCTCGGCGGCAGCGGTGCGCGAAGCGGTCGGCGCACAGAGCAAGAAGACGCTGCGTCAGCTGCTGTGGGGGATGCGCAAGAACCCGGTGAGCTGGACCCGTGCCCAGTTCGAGGCGATGCACTGGCTGCAACGCTCGAATCTGAAGAGCGCGCGTGCGTGGCGCCTGAAGCAGGCACTGCGGCTGGTCTATCGCGATGCAGCCGCGAGCAACAGCGAGGAGATCGCGCAAGGTGCCATGAGCAAATGGCTGAGCTGGGCGCGCCGCAGCCGCCTGGAGCCCTTCAAGCGGCTGGCCCTCACCCTGAAGGAGCACCTCGGCGGCGTCGTGCGCGGCATGCTCGACGGACGCAGCAACGCCTACGTTGAAGCGATGAACGGCCTGCTCCAACAGACGAAGACCGCCGCCCGAGGCTTCCGCAACATCGAGAACTTCATCGCCATGGCCTACCTGCGAATGTCCAAGCTCAAGCATCTACCGCAGAACCCCCTGGTGCCGGCCGTCGCCCGCGACTACGGGCGCTACCGTCATGTTTGTTGAGAAGTCAATTTCCACTGGAAACGGCATAGAGCCCGCCGATAGCGGCGCCTGAAGTTGAAAGACGAGTAGTGGCATGGCTTCACTCCTGGGTGAAGCGGATCAGCTCATCCAGACTACCCTCGCCGGTTTCCGCGTTGATCGCGTAGCGTGCATCCGCGCAGGCACCGTACACCTTGTCGAAATTGGCGCGACGCGTCTCGATGGCTTTCACCGCCTTCTCCAGCATGTCCTCGCCCTCGAAGGGTTTGACCGGCTTGAGAAAGGCCTGGGCAAGCGAGCGCGGTTGCTGGTCGCCCTTCTCGGCGAGCACGTAGCTGGCGTAGGCGCGCGACGCGTGGCTGTTCTGCATGCCGGTGGGGCTGACCTTGGTGACTGCATGGATGAAGGCCTGGAGCGCCTTTTCCGCCAGCGCCTTGTCGCCGCCGAGGTTGTCCACGAGCAAGGCTCGGTCGATGCAGATATAGAGATAGAACAGACCGGCGCCGTAGCTGCGCTCGCCAATGTGTGCAGCACCCTTGTCGGTGAGACCATTGTTGAGATCGTCGACCGCGCTGAAGTAGTCGTCTTCGACCGCGCTCTTGTGCACGGTGATGGCGTGTGCGACCTGGATGGCTGCTTCCATGTTGAAGGCCGGGCTGTCTGCGAGCATGCGACCGAACATGGCGATGTCTGCCGCCTTGCGGGGGATGCGCAGCAGCTTGAGTTCTTCCTCGGTCGGCCCGGCGTTACGGGTCGCGCAAGTCTGCGCGAGTTGCTCGACGGCCTCGACTTCTTCGGGGCTGAAGTGCGCGAGTTGTTCGATTTGCAGGTCTTCGTCCTTCTCCGCTTTCTTGTCGGACTTCAGCTTGCCGAACTTGCCGACGATCTGGCGCGCCCACTCACGGGCGTTCTTATCGGACACGCCCGCCGCGATCAGCACATCGTGCACGCGCTTGCCCATGTCCTTGGTGCGGGTACCGATATGACCAGCCAGGGCGGTTTCGAAGATGTCCGACGTCCGCCATGCGCGCTTCTGGCTTTGCGAGGAGATCCGTAGCCGCAGCGCATCGCCCATCAGGGCCGTTTTGGGACGGCCGGTGTCGTCACGGTTGAGGTTGGAGGGCGGGTAGCTGGTCAGCACGTGCAGTTGAACGAAGCGGGACATGGGGTGTTCTCCTTGAGCGGAAAGGGTGAGGGAATCGTGACGGAATCGGGGGAGTCAGTCGGCGCTGCGAGTGGGCCAGTCATAGGCGTAGGCCCACCGCTTCTTGCGGTCGTCACCCCAGAACAGGATGTCGTCGGCCAGTGCAATCACATCCACGCGGTGCTCCATGATCGGCAGCACGCGCCGCAAACCCGCGAACAGGCTGTCGACATCGGGTGACTCCAGTAGACGCGTAAAGCGCAACTCGCTGACCAGCGGCCTGTCCTCGCCGGGCGCCTTGTGGCTCATTGCCTTGGCGGGTGACCCCGGTTGATCCTGAGTGACATGCGCGAGCAGGCCGACAATGGCGGCGAGGCGGTCGTCGTGCGTGGAGACGCTGTTCGCGTTCCATCCGGCTGCCTTGAATCGACGGTAGAGACGCTGATAGGGCGCACTCAGGGCGACGGCGGTGACGGTGGGTGCGCGGCGCAGGATGGCGCGGCTGGCGCGGTCGTCTTCGAGCTTCTGCCACCAGTTGAGCAGAATCGTGCCGTAGGCGTTGTCGCGTGAGAATCGGTCGGACATGGGATCTCCTCAGACGTCTGCCGTCGCGGGCTTGCCGCGGCCGGCTGCGGGTTTGTCGGCGGCAGGCAGACGCAGCACTTCGCGCATCTTCTTGCCGTTCAGGCTGTTCAACAGTTGCCGGTGGGCTTCGGCCACGCGCCGTGGCTTCTGTCGCTCGATGGGGCCAGCGCCGACGAAGGTGGTGTCGAACAAATCCAAGGCGGCGCTACGCAGGGCGTGGTGCCAGGCTTGCCGGCTTTCCAGCGTATCGGGGTCGGCACTTTCGTCCTGCCGGACTGCCTCGATGTACTGCTGAAGCTTCGAATAGAAGGCAGCCTCTGTACGAGCCCAAAAGTGGCTTTGAACATTCCAGAGAAACTGCTGGCTACGCGCCGCGGGCCACCGCTTTGTTTGCGATTCCGCGAACCATGCGTTCTTGACCGCGTCATTGAGGTAGTCGGCCGCAGCATCCGAGGCTTCGATGATTGTGGCGATGGCCGGAGCAAGCGTACCCAAGGCTGATTTGCTGCACTCGCCCAAAGCGTACAAAGGCAACGTGGACTCGTACCAACAGCGCGCTTTCATGTTGTCCATGTCGTAACCGAACGCCCATAGCCGAAGGGTTCCGCCCAGTTGCCGATGTCGTGACTCGATCGCGTGGGTGACGACACGTGCCGGCCGTTGCTTATTCTTGGCATCTGGCATGCCAAGCACCCATCCCAACCAGTGTCGGTAACCTATTCCTCCAGGCTGAGGATGAAGTGGCAGCCACTCGCCCTTTGTCTCGTACTGCGGTGAAAGAGGATGCTCCCAAGCACCTTTGTAATTGTGGCCATAGTTCTTGGCCGCAAACCTGCTGATCAGCTTGGAGGACTCCTGTCCGCACAAAGCGCAGATGCCGCGCTCCAGGTTGTCGAAATCAAAGCGAATGCGCCGAGGAGTTGCCCAGAACACGTGGTCGGGATGAACCTGCTCAGGATTTATCTCCCAGTGCTTGTCCCGCTGAAGGGTTCTGATATCGGCCAACCACGGAAAGCGGAAATGCTTCTGTGCCTTGTCTGTTCGCCCATTTCGTTCGAGGTGCAAGGGGCGATGTAAGACGTTCAGCCAGATGTTTGACCAAAGTTCCCTATTCGATGCACTCAGGATAAGCGTCGTTAAGGGGCCGCCGCCTCGCAATCCAGTCCGATAGCCAGGACCACCCCCGGGCGCGTTCGTCTGAAGAGTGAATAGCCCCGCTGCAGCGCATATGGGGCATAGTGCTTCCACCTGTCCGCGCTTGACAAACAAATCCTTGTTCAGCTTGACAGTGTTGTCAGCGGGAGCATCGATAAGAAGCGCGCTGATCGGATAGGTCTCGGGAGAATCCTGCAATACGGTTGAGTCTTGCATGAAGCGCGGGCCGTCACCATCCAGTTTGAAGGCCTCGACCACGGGGGCAAACCAGTCGCGCAAGGTCTGTGCGTCGGGTGGAGTGGTGAGCAACTGCCTCCAAGCCGTCGGGCTCTCTATTGGCGCCGTCGTCTGCAGCAGGCCGATGGCGAACTGCATCAGCGCACCGTTGAAATCCGCGCGGTCGGCGTCGAATGCGATGATGTCGGGGTCCGAAAGCTGCGGCGGTGCAATCCAGTCGCGTGAGCCGTCCGTGCGGCGCACGGGCATCCAGTGGTCTTCGATGAGGTTCATTCCTGCTCCTGTTCGAACCGTTCGGCGTCTTGTATCTGCTCCAGCCCACGGACATGGTCATAGCGCCAGCGCAGAGGTCTCGAAGGCTTGTTGTCCTGTTCCATCGACAAGGCCGTGCCCGTCCAACCTTCGGCGGTTGCCTGCAGCGCCAGCACGACCGACCATTTCCCCTTGTCCGGCAGCAGCGCTTCTGCGTCCTTCACCAACTGTTCTTTGGCGCCATCTGATTCCGGTACGCGCCGTGCAATCAGCCGCTCGGCCACTTTCACGCTGCTGTAGGCCCAGGCGTGGCGCGGGTTCCCATGTTCAGCCCAGGGTCGCAGCCGGTCACCATCCCAGCGGGCCAGCAAGACGGTCATGCTCGCCTCGCCCAGGCGGGTGGGTGTCTTGGCTTCGCTCCACCAGTCGATGCCGCCGCGTATGTATCCGTCAGCGATCTTGATGGTGTTCTGCTGCGCGACGCTGAGGTCGCTGAAGTAGGCGCCGTCGGCCTGGTTGGCGTTGGCCTGCAGGCCGGACGGGAGTTCGGCGCCTTTGCCAAACACACCTTCGATGAGCGCGCGGGCATCCTCTGGCATGGCGATGCGGCCTTGCTGAAGCGCTCGGGCGGTCAGCCACAGGTGACCGTGATGGGGATAGACAGCGGCGGCCTTGGGGAAGGCCTGCTTGTACCAGTTTGCGGCAGGAGTTTCGCTCCAGGCCGGACCGAGCACCCACAGACAGGGCTGGCCTCGCTGGTCGGTCGCCTGCGGGTCGGCAAGCCGCGCGCCATCCGTGTCGCGCGGGTGGCGTTGCAATCGGCCAGCGCGCTGGATCAGGCGGTCTATGGGGGCGAGATCGGAGATCACCATGTCCCAGTCCGCATCCAGAGATTGTTCGGCGACTTGCGAAGCGATCACCAGCCTGCCCGCGCGCTGGGCTGGTGTGCTGGACCTTCCGAAGTGCGTGAGAATGCGTTTCTCGGTGGCAAGCCGGTCCTGCAGGGCGAAGCGCGCGTGGAACACGATGAGGTGATCCGCGTCGAGTTCGTTCTCAAAGTGCGCGTGGGCTGCGAGGACGTCGGAGACCGTGTTGCGCATCCAGCACACGCATTTGCCTTGGGCGAGCGCCCGGCGGATGGCACTCACCACTTCGTACTCGTCAGCGACGTAGCGAATGGCCACATCCCGGCACACCGCCTCGCGCGCAACGATGGGCTCGAGTACGGCATTCGTTTGCCCCTCGTGCCAGGACGTGACCAGCGGAAAGCCTGGCGAAGAGGCGCGAGGCAAAGGGTCCGCACCGCGCCCGCGTGCAAAGGCACTGAACAAGGCGTGCTTCATCTGTTCGGGCAGGGTTGCCGACAGGAGAATGACGCTGCCTCCGGCCATGGCGTGGAAGGTCAGTACGGTTTCGAGCACACGCTGCATGTAGGCATCGCAGGCGTGCACCTCGTCGATGATCAGCACCTTGCGAAAGAGGCCCAGCAGACGCAGGGACTGGTGTTTGCTGTAAAGGGTGGCGAGCAGGACCTGATCGATGGTGCCGACGCCGGCCGGCGCAAGCAGCGCACGCTTGGCATGATCGGCAAGCCAGGCGTTACAGCGTGCGGTGGCAGTGTCGTCCTGCTGTGCCGCGTCGCGTTCGTCCTGCCCGACTGGCAGGACGGAATCGGCGAAGGCCTCGACCAGAGCGCGCTGTCCGTGTGCCAGCACGAGGCTGGGATTGCCTTCGAACAGCTTGCGATAGACCTCCGCAATACGCCCATACATCGCGTTTGCAGTGGCCATGGTCGGCAGCGCGACGAAGAAGCCATCGGCACAGCCACTAGTCATCAGTCGGTGCGCGAGCATGACGGCCGCTTCTGTTTTGCCGGCGCCGGTGACATCCTCCAACAGGTGGATTTGCGGTGCGGATGCGAGAGGTGTATCGATCGCCCATGCCTGCAAGGGAGAGGGCCTGGCGATCTCGGCGAACAGCTCAGCGAAGCTGCGTTCGCGACATGGCACCGGCAACACGCCGACCGCCTCGATAGCCGCATCTGCGTATTTTTGCGCTTCCTGCCAGTATTCCCCGAGTGGAATCGCCTCCGAACGGTAGGGGAAGAACAGTGTGTTCGACCCAATCCAGTCTGCAAGCACTGTGACTCCCGCAAACCACCATGCAAGATCGCGACTCCGCTCTTCAAACGCTTCAGTCCCGAGTGCTGTATGTGCGCTATTGATTCCATCCAGCGGAAAGAGAGTGCGAATCTCCTCCAGGAAGTCTTCGATCGATGAGACGTCCTCCGGGCAAAAATGGTGTCGCCAGTGCCCCCGAGAGTCAGGGGGTAAACCATGATGCCCTGTGCAGGCCCGCACCCACCAACCGATACCGTCCAGCACATCTTCGCTGTCGGGCCCAAACCAGCGTCGATCGACCGCGCGGTCTTTGAGGTGCTGATCCCAGACCAGCCAGCCCAGCGTGTCATGGCGGACGCTATACGGCTTCCCGGAGTCGGCCTCGCGCCCCCGGAGATACTTGACCAGATCAGCGCGCTGCCCCTGAAACGATTCAGCGAACTTGCCAAGGTCATGCGTGGCGAGAACAAATGCGAACCACGAGTAAAGCGGTTGATCCTCAGCCAAGCCGAGCGCCCTGGCGAAGAGAGCGCTCAACGCAGGCGAGCGCTTTAGAAGCGTGACGCCCACGGCAGCCACATCGAGACAGTGATATGGCAAAAGATGATACCCGTCACCATCCGTTCCCGACGGGTGCGCTTTGCCCCAATAGCCGAAATGCCGCGCTGACATCAAATCTCATCCTGACTGTTAGCTCCACGCATTCTGGATGGGCCAAGGCTCACGGGATGAGCCTGCACTGCAAGCTCCGAAAAACTCCTCACCATGCAGACAACCTCCTCCGCCACCCGCTTCCGCAACCCCTCGGGCCCCAGCACCTCGCAATGCCGTCCATGCTTGAGCACGTCCATCATCAGCTCCCGGTGATCCGAGAACGGGACCTCGAGTATGTAGCTGCCGTCGGGCTCGAACGCGCCGCGCTGGTCCGGGTGCCAATGCTCACTGGCGACCCAGCGCGCACGCTCTGGGGAGAAGCGCAGCCTTGCGGTTTGCACCGCACCGCCTGCAAAGATGCCGTAGCCCGGGCCGAGGACGCTGTCGAGCGTCTTGTTGGGCACATCCTTTGCGGCGCGCTCCAGCAGTTCGACACGACGTACGCTATCCACGGCAAAGTTGCGCAGGCCCCCGCGCAGGTGGCACCAGGCGTCCAGGTACCAGTTCTCACGGTAGTGAACCAGCCGCTGCGGGGATATCTCGCGCTCGCTCTCCTCGTCCCTGCCACGTGCGTAGTAGCGGATACGCAGGCGTTTGCGGCCGAGCAAGGCAGCGCCGATGTTTTCGAAGTGGGTGAGCTTCATCGCACGCTTGCCGATCCCGACGATGAGCACGCGGCGGCGGATCTCGTCTGCTGGGTTGTCGGCTGCGCCAAGGAGCTTATTGAGCCGCTGGATCAAAGGTTCGACATGCGGCGCGAGCAATCCGCCTGGGTCGAGGTTTGCGAGGAGGTGCTGCATGGTGAGCAGCGCGTGAATCTCTTTGTCGGAGAACCACATACCGGGCAGTTCGATCTGGGCCCCCGTCGTTTGCGACGGGTCGATGCGATAGCCCGCCGCATCGCGATCCCAGACGATCGGGGTATTCATGCTGTCGCGCAGGAAGGCAAGATCCCTCTTGAGCGTCGCGGGCGAGACGCCCAGTTCATCAAGCAACGTGAAGCGCGAAACGATCTTCGAACGGGAGAAGAGGCTTCGAATCCTTACAAGGCGATCAGCGGGACCCATGGGCGACTCCACGAAGCATGACACAGCATATTCCGTTGGAGTCTATCGGCCATTTATGAAGCATGCACTTGGCAAGCGGCACAGAGGCCTTTGGCATGAAAGGCTCGCGGCTCGCGCCGCTCCCACGGCGGGTGACGCGCATGGTGGTGCTCGGTAGGAGCGACGCAAGTCGCGAGCTTTTCAGGGCATGCGACACGCCCCGTCGCCTTCGACCCCTCGCGGCTGGCGCCGCTCCTACGGCAGGCGATACGCGCGCCGCGAATCAGGCGGTCGTACGTCGTTCCCGCCGCAGCTCCCACTGCTTGACCAGCGCATACAGCACCGGGATCACCGCCAGCGTCAGCACGGTGGAGGACACCATGCCGCCCACCATCGGCGCGGCGATGCGGCTCATGACCTCGCTGCCGGTGCCGGTGCCGAGCATGACCGGCAGCAGGCCGAGGATGATGGTGATCACGGTCATCATCTTGGGGCGCACGCGCTCGACGGCGCCTTCCATGACTGCGGCGTAGAGGTCGGCGATGCTGGGTATTTCACCGCGCGCGGCACGCTCGGCGCGGATGCGCTGCCAGGCGTGGTCGAGGTAGATGAGCATGATCACGCCCGTTTCGGCCGCCACGCCGGCGAGGGCAATGAAGCCCACCGCCACCGCCACGCTCATCTGGTAGCCCAGCCACCACATCAGCCACACGCCACCGATGAGCGCAAAGGGTACCGACAGCATGACGATGAAGGTCTCGGCCAGGCGGCGGAAGTTGAGGTAGAGCAGCACGAAGATCAGCGCCAGCGTCAGCGGAACCACAACGGTGAGCTTTTCCTTGGCACGTTCCATGTACTCGAACTGCCCGCTCCAGGCGGCGTAGTAGCCCGGCGGGAAACTCACCTCGGCGGCCACGGCCTGCTGCGCGCGCTGCACGAAACGGCCGATGTCGGCTTCGCGGGTGTCCACATACACATAGGCGACCAGCGCGGCGTTCTCCGTGCGGATGGCGGGGGCACCACGGGTCAGCTTGACCTCGGCAAGCTGGCCGAGGGGCACCGGGCCGCTGGCCGTGGGCACCAGCACCTGGGCGGCGATGCGCGCCGGGTCCTCGCGCAACGCGCGCGGGTAGCGCACGCTGACGTTGTAGCGCTCCAGGCCTTCGACGGTGGTGGTCACCGTCTCGCCGCCGAGCGCGGTCGCCACCGCCATCTGCACCGTGTCGATGGTGAGCCCGTAGCGCGCGAGCTGGTCGCGGCGCGGCTCGATGTCGACGTAGTAGCCGCCGGCAACGCGCTCGGCGTAGGCGCTGGAGGTGCCGGGCACGGCACGCACCACGGCCTCGACCTCCTTCGCCACCCGCTCCAGGGTCTCCAGGTCCTGGCCGAACACCTTGACCCCCACCGGCGTGCGGATGCCGGTGCTGAGCATGTCGATGCGGGCCTTGATCGGCATGGTCCACGAGTTGGCCAGGCCGGGAAACCTGACCGCCGCATCCATCTCGCCGATCAGCGCATCCACCGTGATGCCCGGCCGCCACTCCGAGCGCGGCTTGAGGTTGATGACGGTCTCGAACATCTCCAGCGGCGCCGGGTCGGTCGCGGTGTTGGCGCGGCCAGCCTTGCCATACACCGACTCGACCTCGGGGAAGCTCTTGAGGATGCGGTTGGTGGTGGCGAGCAGGCGTCCGGCCTCGGTCACCGACATGCCGGGCAGGCCGGCCGGCATGTAGAAGATCGCGCCTTCGTCCAGCGTGGGCATGAACTCGCTGCCGATCTGGCGCGCCGGGATCAGCGTCACCGCCATCGCCACCAGGGCGAGCAGCACGGTGGTGAGCTTGAAGCGCATCGCCAGCGCGATCACCGGGCGGTACAGCCACACCAGCAGGCGGTTGATCGGGTTGCGCTGCTCGGGGACGATCTTGCCGCGCACGAAGAACAGCATCAGCACCGGCACCAGGGTCACCGACAGGAAGGCAGCGCCCGCCATGGCCAGCGTCTTGGTCCATGCCAGCGGCGAAAACAGCCGCCCTTCCTGGCCTTCGAGCGCAAACACCGGCAGGAAGGACACGGTGATGATCAGGAGCGAGAAGAACAGCGCTGGCCCCACCTCGCGGCAGGCGCCGATCAGCACCTCGGCGCGCTCGGCGGCGGTGGCCTCGGCACGCAGGGTCTCAAGCCGCTTGTGGGCGTTCTCGATCATCACGATCGAGGCGTCGACCATGGCACCGATGGCGATGGCGATGCCGCCCAGGCTCATGATGTTGGAGCCGATGCCCAGCGCCTGCATGCCGATGAAGGCGACCAGGATGCCCAGCGGCAGGGTCACGATCGCCACCAGCGCGCTGCGCACATGGAGCAGGAAGACGATGCACACCGCGGCGACGATCAGGCTCTCCGCCAGCAGGGTCGACTTGAGGTTGTCGATCGCGCGCTCGATCAGCGTCGAGCGGTCATACACCGGCACGATCTCGGCGCCTGCGGGCAGGCCGGGCGCGATCTCGGCCAGTTTCTCGCGCACGTTCCTGATCACCTCGAGTGCGTTCTCGCCGAAGCGCGCCATGACGATGCCCGAGGCCACCTCGCCCTCGCCGTTGAGTTCGGCAATGCCGCGGCGTTCGGCCGGCACCAGTTCGACACGGCCGATGTCGGCCACCCGCACCGGCGTGCCGCGGCCCGCACCATCGACCTTGAGCGCGATGTCCTCGATGTCGGCCACGCTGCGCAGATAGCCGCGGCCGCGCACCATGAACTCGCGCTCGGCCAGCTCGATGACGCGGCCGCCGACGTCGCGATTGGATTCGCGGATCGCGCGCCCCACCTCTTCCAGGCCGATGCCGAAGCCGGCCAGGCGATAGGGGTCGATGGTGACCTGGTACTCGCGTACGAAGCCGCCCACGCTGGCCACTTCGGCTACGCCGCGGGCCTGGGTGAGCGGATAGCGCACGTACCAGTCCTGCAGGCTGCGCGTCTCGGCCAGCGACAGGTCCTTGCCGGTGATCGCGTACTGGTACACCCAGCCGACGCCGGTGGCGTCCGGCCCGATCTGTGGCGCCACGCCGGCGGGCAGGCGGGCGGCGGCGGTGCTCAGGTACTCGAGCACGCGCGAGCGCGCCCAGTAGATGTCGGTGCCGTCCTCGAAGATCACGTACACATAGGACGCGCCGAACATCGAGAACCCGCGCACCACCCGCGCCTGCGGAACGGCCAGCATCGCCGTGGTGAGCGGATAGGTGACCTGGTCCTCCACCACCTGCGGCGCCTGGCCGGGGTAGTCGGTGTAGATGATGACCTGCACGTCCGACAGGTCGGGCAGCGCATCGAGCGGCGTGTGCTTGACGGCGTAAAGGCCGGCGCCGATGAGAAGCACGGTGCCGAGCAGCACCAGGAAGACGTTGCGTGCCGACCAGTCGATCAGGCGACTGAGCCAGCCACCCGCAGGCGCCACGTCAGCATCCCGCTCCCCCTGCGCTGGCGCACGCTGCGCATCCGTCATGTCAATGTCCCGCATGCTCGCCTTCCACCTGCTCGATACGCGTCACCACATACTCGCCCGGGCCACGGTCCTCGAAGCTGAAGCGGATTGGCATGCCCGGCTGCAGGCCCTCGACCAGCCCCGGCTCGGCCAGACTGAAGTCCATCGTCATGGCCGGCCAGCCCAGCGCCGGGATGGCCTCGTGGCTGAGGCTGACGCCGTCCTCGAAGGCTTCCTCGAACACGCCGCGGGTGTCGTGGCTCGGGTAGTCGGGCGGCGCATCGCCCATGCCGGCGAGCGCGGCGCGCAGCTGGCTCTCCGAGTCGATCAGGAAGTTGGCCGAGACGACGACGCGATCGCCCTCGGCGACGCCGTCGAGCACCTCGACCTGCTCGCGGCCGCGCTCGCCGATGCGCACCGGCTGCGGCTGGAAGCGGCCCTCGCCGAGCGCGCGCAGCACGACCTGGCGCTCGCCGTCCTCGATCAGTGCCGAGGCCGGCAGCAGCAGGCGCTCGCGCGCGGCGCCGGGCGCGAGGTCCACGGTGGCAAACATGCCCGGGCGCAGTTGGCCCGCGCGGTTGTCGAGTTCGATGCGCACCGGGGTGCTGCGGGTGCCGGCATCCAGGGTCGGATAGACGTAGCCGATACGGCCCTCCAGGCGCTGGCCAGGCAGCGCATCCACGCTCACCGCCACCCGGTCACCCACCTGCACGCGGCCGACGTCGCGCTCGAACACATCGGCGATCACCCACACCCGCGACAGGTCGGCGATGCGGAACAGCGCCTCGCCCGCCGTGAAGCGCGCGCCCTGGGTCGCCATGCGCTCGAGCACGATGCCGTCGGCCGGCGCATGCAGGGTCTGGCGCGGTGCGGCCTGGCCGGCGACCTGCAGGCTGGCCAGGCGCGCGCGCGCGGCCTCGGCCAGTCGCACGGCGGCGGCGCGGGCCTCGGGGTCGGCAGTGCTGTCGGTCACCAGGCGCTCGGCGATGCGGACCTCCTCGCCCGCCGACTGCAGCGCCGGGCTCCAGGCCGTGAGCAGCGGCTGGCCGCGGCGCACGACGTCGCCCACCGCGCTGACATGCAGGCGCTCGATCCAGCCCTCGAAGCGCGGCGCCACCACCACCTGCGCGCGCTCGTCGATCTCCACCCGGCCGCTGGCACGCAGCACCGCATCGAGCGTGCCGCGCGCCACCGTTGCCGTGCGCACGCCCAGGGTCTGCATGCGCGCCGGGCTCACCCGCACGGTGCCGGCATCGTCGTTGGCCTCGTCGGCATAAACCGGGATGTAGTCCATGCCCATGGAGTCCTTCTTGGGCACCGGCGAGGTGTCGGGCAGGCCCATCGGGTTGCGGTAGTAGAGGATCTGGCGCTCGCCGCTGGCAGGGGCGCCGGTATTCGTCGCCGCAGCGACTGCGCCGCTGCCCGCTTCCTTCCCGACCTGCGCAGCACTGCCATGGACCGGACCCGCAACGCTGCTGCCCACCCAGTAGCCCGCCCCCCCCACTGCCGCCACCAGCGCCAACAGGGCGAGTACGCGCAGCGCGCCACGCCCTGCCTTGGCCTCGCCTGCCTCCGCCGCAGATTGCCCCGCAGCGGGTTTCATGTAATCGGTCACTCAAGCTCTCCAGACAGTCGCTGCAGCTCGATCAGCGCCATGCGCGCCTCGATCTCCGCCTGCAGCAGGGCCAGCCGGGTGTCGAGCACCTGGCCTTCGGCCATCAATACCTCGCCAATACCGACCTGGTTGCCGGCCAGGCCCGCGCGCGCTGCGTCGCGCCCGGCCTGTGCCTGGGGCAGCAGGGTGGAGCGCAGCAGTTGCAGGCTGTCACTGGCTGCCCGCCAGGACGACCACGCCGCCCCCAACTCACCTGCGATGCGCGTCTCAGCCGCGCGCCGGCGGGCCTCGGCGGCCAGGCCGAGCGCCGCGGTCTCGCGCTGACGCGCGTCGCGCACGCCCTGCTGCAAGGGGATCATCACCTCGAACATCAGGTCCCAGGACTCGCGGCCCTCGCGCGGGCGGTTGTAGGTAACGCCGACTGCGTAGTCGGGCTGGCGCTCGCGGCGCGCGCGTTCGCGCTCGATGCGCGCCGCGTCCACGCCGACCGCCTCGGCGCGCACCTCGGGGTGGGCCAAACGCGCACGCTCGACCAGGGCGGCGAACTCGAGCCGGGCAGGCAGCGGCGCCGGCGCCAGCGGCGCGGCCAGTGGCGCATCGGGCGCACGCCCGAGCAGGGCATTGAGCTGGGCGACCGCGGCCTGGCGGCGCTGCTCGATGGCGAGCACGCCCAGGCGCTGGGCGCTCGCCTCGCGCTGGGCCTGCAGCACATCCTGCTGGCTGCCCTCGCCGCTGCGGTAACGCGCGAGCGCCGCCGCCTCGAGGCTGCTCAGCAAGCCTTGCTGCTCACGGCTGAACTGCAGTTCGCGCTCGGCCTGGTAGTAGCGCAGCCAGGCCGAGCGCATGGCGGCTTCCAGCGTGCGCCAGGCGCCATCGCGCGCGGCCTCGGCCTGCGCGGCGCTGGCCACGGCGGCCTCGGTCTCGAGCGCGCGCTTGCCCCAGCCCGGCAGGGGCTGAACGATGCGGTAGCGGGTCTCGCCGACCCGGCCCGGCAGCACCGAAGGCGAGCCCCCGCTCATGGTGTTGGTGACGTCCATCAGCTCGAGCGTGAAGCGCGGGTCGGGCAGCGCCCCCGCCGCACCCACCCGCTCGCGCGCCGCATCGGTCTCGAAGCCCTCGGCGGCAAAGGCCGGGTTGTCCTGGCGGACGAGCGCGAGCAGGCTGTCGACGTCCGCGCCCGGCGCAATCGGCTGGGCAAGCGCGACGCCACTGGTGGCGAGGCAGGCAAACACGCTCGCCAGGCGCATGAAGGCGCTCATGGAATCTTCCTGTGCCGCGTGCTTACTGCACGACCTCGACGTCGCGCGCGGTGTAGCGGCGCCCTTCCTTACCGGCGATGAAGCGGATGCGATCGCCGACCTTGAGTGCATCGACCACCGCAGCGTCCTCGACCTCGAAGGCCATGGTCATCGGCGGCATGCCGAGGTTCTCGAGCGGGCCATGGGCGATCGTCACTCTTTTGCCGGCCTTGTCGAGGCGCTTGACCTCGCCCTCGGAGGGCGCGAACTGGGCTGCATCCGCAGCCTTCGCTGCCGCTGCCGGGGCGCCGTGGCCGTGGTGGGCGTCATGCCCTTGCTGGGCCTGTACCGGTGCTGACGCGAGCCACAGCGCAATGATGGCGCCCGCAGCCAGGGTCGCGGTGGAGGCTCGGGTGAGTGTTGTGGTGTGAATCGTTGCCGGCTTGGTCTGCATCGTCGCTCTCCTTGTCGTGTCGTGCCGGCACACGCCGGCCCGCCCGCCACTGCTGGGGTTCGGTGCAGTATGGGTAGCGCCAGCCGACACCAGGCTGACGGGAGCATTACATTCCTGTCAGCTTTCCCCTGTCGCGATCGCGCGAGGCACAATGCCCGCCATGAAGATCCTCATCGTCGAAGACGAACCGAAAACCGGTGACTACCTGCGCCAGGGCCTGGCCGAGGCCGGCTTCGTCGTCGATCTCGCCCGCGACGGGCTGGACGGCCTGCACCTGGGACTGAATGGCGACTACGACCTGGTCGTGCTCGACGTCATGCTGCCCACGCTGGACGGCTGGGGCGTGCTGCAGACCCTGCGCCGCAGCGGGCGCGAGATGCCGGTGCTGTTCCTGACCGCACGCGACCAGGTGGAAGACCGCGTGCGCGGGCTCGAACTCGGCGCCGACGACTACCTGGTGAAGCCTTTCGCGTTCTCCGAGCTGCTCGCGCGTGTGCGCACCCTGCTGCGCCGCAGCCGCAACAAGGAGCCCGAGCTGCTGCGCGCCGCCGACCTCGAGCTCGACCTGCTGCGTCGCCGCGCCAGCCGCGCCGGCCAGCGCATCGAGCTCACCGCCAAGGAGTTCGCCCTGCTCGAGCTACTGCTGCGCCGCCAGGGCGAGGTGCTGCCGCGCTCGCTGATCGCCTCCCAGGTGTGGGACATGAACTTCGACAGCGACACCAACGTCATCGAGGTCGCGGTACGCCGGCTGCGTGCCAAGGTGGACGACCCCTTCGAGCCCAAGCTCATCCGCACCGTGCGCGGCATGGGTTACGTGCTGGAGGCGGCGGAGGAAGCATGAGGCTGCCACCCGGCCTGTCGCTGACCGCCCGCCTCGCGCTGCTGTTCGCGGCGCTGACGGCAAGCCTGCTGATCACGGTCGGTGTCGTCATCGGCCGTGCGGTAGAGCGCCACTTTCAGGAACTGGACGACCATGAGCTGGTGGGAAAGCTCACCCTGGTCGCCAACCTGCTGCAGGGCGCAGATGCCGTGCTACCGCTGGCCGAACGCCTGTCGCGCCTTGACGACGCCTTCGCCGGGCACGACATGGTGGCGATGCTGTTGCTCGACGCAGAGGGTCGCGTATTACATGCAATCCAGCCAGGCTTCTTTACGCCTGCCCAGCTCGCCGGCAAGGACTTGCCTGCCGGCAGTGTGCCGTGGACACAAGGGGGCCACCAGGTCATCGGCCGCGCCGAACGCATCACGCTGCAGGCGGGCATGGAAGGACACGCCAGCAGCAGCGACGGTGCTGCGGACATGACGGCGCTGGTGGCACTCGACGTCTCGCACCACATCCACTTCCTCGACGAATTGCGCCGCGGCCTGTGGCTGGGCATCTCGCTCGCCGCCATCACCGCCGCCCTGCTCGGCTGGCTTGCAGCTCACCGCGGCCTGGCGCCGCTGCGCCGAGTCAGCGCCACCGCCCGCCAGCTGTCGGCCCAGCGTCTAGACGAGCGCCTGGTCGAGGACGACGCCCCCGCCGAAGTGCGCGAACTGGTCGAAGCCTTCAACGGCATGCTGGCGCGCCTGGAAGCGTCCTTCCGCCGCCTGTCGGACTTCTCCGCCGACATCGCCCACGAGCTGCGCACGCCGGTGTCGAACCTGATGACGCAGACCCAGGTCGCGCTGACACGCAGCCGCAGCACAGACGAATACCGCGAGGTGCTGGCCTCCAACATGGAGGAGTTCGAGCGCATCGCACGCATGGTCGCCGACATGCTCTTCCTCGCCCAGGCCGAGGACGGCCGTCTGCCCGGTGCGAGCGAAGCCGTCGCACTCGCCGACGAGGCCACGGCGCTGATCGAGTTCTACGACGCACTCGCCGAGGCGCAGGGGGTGCGCATCGTAGTCGAGGGTACGGCGAGCGTGCGCGGCGACCGCCTGATGCTGCGCCGGGCGCTCTCCAACCTGCTGTCGAACGCGCTGCGCCATACGCCGGCGGGCGGCAACATCCGCATCGGATTGCGGCACGACGGCGGCGAGGCGGAGGTCCGCATCGACAACGACGGCGAGCCGATCCCCCCCGAACAGATCGAGCGCATCTTCGACCGCTTCCACCGCGGCAGCGCCGACCGCCGCAGCCATGGCGAAGGCGCCGGTCTGGGCCTCGCGATCACGCGTTCGATCGTGCACGCGCACGGCGGCCGCATCTGGGCGGACAGCGCAATGGCAGCAGGCACGACGCGCGGCACCACCACCTTCACCCTGCGCCTGCCGGCCAACCTCAGCGCAGCGCGGCATACCGCCGCGCCCCATGGATCCACACTGGAGTCTGCACCATGAAACCATCCACCCCATCGACCCCATCGCCCGTACCGGGCCTGCGCAGCCTCGTCGCCGCCGGCCTGCTCAGCCTCGCCACTGTCGTCCCGGCCTTCGCAGCCGGGGACGAAGTCGTCATGTTCAAGGACCCCAACTGCGGCTGCTGCGGCAAGTGGGCCGAGCACATGCGCGAGCACGGCTTCAGGGTCAAGGAAGTGGCCACCAGCCAGATGGGCCAGATCAAGCACGAGGCCGGCGTGCCGCAGGCGCTGGGTTCGTGCCACACGGCCACGGTGGGCGGCTATGTGGTCGAGGGCCACGTGCCTGCAGCCGACGTGCGCCGCATGCTCACCGACAAGCCTGCCATCGCCGGCATCTCGGCACCCGGCATGCCGCTCGGCTCGCCCGGCATGGAAGGCCCCTACCCGGCCGAGCGCTACGACGTGGTCAGTTTCGACGCCGAAGGCAGGACAGCGGTGTTCGCCAGCCACTGAGCCCAACCACCGGTGGCGCCCACACGCCGCGTTTCAGGGTAGGAGCGGCGCCAGCCGCGAGCTTTTCGGAGCTTGCGACACACCTCGCCGCCTTCAACCCCTCGCGGCTGACGCCGCTCCTACGGGAAACCGTCAGGCATGTCGCCCGCTGTAGGAGCGGCGCCAGCCGCGAGCTTTTCGGGGCTTGCGACACACCTCGCCGCCTTCAACCCCTCGCGGCTGGCGCCGCTCCTACGGGAAACCGTCACGCACGTCGCCCACTGTAGGAGCGGCGCCAGCCGCGAGCTTTTCGGAGCTTGCGACACACCTCGCCGCCTTCAACCCCTCGCGGCTGACGCCGCTCCTACGGGAAACCGTCACGCATGTCGCCCGCTGTAGGAGCGGCGCCAGCCGCGAGCTTTTCGGAGCTTGCGACACACCTCGCCGCCTTCAACCCCTCGCGGCTGGCGCCGCTCCTACGGGAAACCGTCACGCACGTCGCCCACTGTAGGAGCAGCGCCAGCCGCGAGCTTTTCGGGGCTTGCGACACACCTCGCCGCCTTCAACCCCTCGCGGCTGGCGCCGCTCCTACGGGAAACCGTCACGCACGTCGCCCGCTGTAGGAGCAGCGCCAGCCGCGAGCTTTTCGGAGCTTGCGACACACCTCGCCGCCTTCAACCCCTCGCGGCTGACGCCGCTCCTACGGGAAACCGTCACGCACGTCGCCCACTGTAGGAGCGGCGCCAGCCGCGAGCTTTTCGGGGCTTGCGACACACCTCGCCGCCTTCGACCCCTCGCGGCTGGCGCCGCTCCTACGGGAAACCGTCACGCATGTCGCCCGCTGTAGGAGCGGCGCCAGCCGCGAGCTTTTCGGAGCTTGCGACACACCTCGCCGCCTTCAACCCCTCGCGGCTGGTGCCGCTCCTACGGGAAACCGTCACGCACGTCGCCCGCTGTAGGAGCGGCGCCAGCCGCGAGCTTTTCGGGGCTTGCGACACACCTCGCCGCCTTCAACCCCTCGCGGCTGGCGCCGCTCCTACAGGGGGGCGCGACACGCGCTGCGGTTTGCGGTTGGGGCGGGCGGGGCAAGAGCGCTTCAACCGGGCAGCTGCCCTCGAACGGCGCGCTTCTCTTCCCTGCGCACGAATGCCAGCTTGCTTTCGCGCGCGCGCAGCTGACCGCAACCGGCATCGACGTCCTGCCCGGCAGACTGGCGCAGCTTGGTGAGGATGCCGCGGCGGTGCAGGCTGCGTGCGATGGCGGCGGCACGCTCGGCATCCGGGCGGCGATAGGCGAGGCCGTCGACGGTGTTGAAGGGGATCATGTTCATCACCGCGTACTTGCCGGCAAGCAGGCGTGCGATGCCTTCGATCTCGTCCTCGCCGTCATTGACACCTTCGATCAGCGTCCATTGGTACTGGATGGGATAGCCGGTGGCGCGCGCCCAGGCTTCGCCGAGCTCGACCAGCTCGCCAGGGTCGATGCGCGGTGCGCGCGGCAGCAGCTGCGCGCGCAGCGCCGCCTTGGTGGTGTGCAGCGACAGCGCGAGTGCAGGCTTGACCTGCATCTGCGGCAAGCGCTCGAACACACGCATGTCGCCGACGGTCGACAGCACCAGGTTCTTGTGCGGGATGGCACCCTCGGTGCCGAGCAGTTCGATCGCCTCAGCCACCGCGTCCAGGTTGTGCGCCGGCTCGCCCATGCCCATGAACACCACTTTGTGCACCCGGCGCTGGCGGCGCGCCAGTGCCACCTGGGCGACGATCTCGGCGCTGCCGAGCTGGCGCAGCAGGCCATCCTTGCCGGTCATGCAGAACACGCAGCCTACTGCGCAGCCGAGCTGGGTGGACACGCACAGGCCGTCGCGCGGCAGCAGCACGCTCTCCACCGTCTGGCCGTCGGCAAGTTCGACCAGCAGGCGGGTGCCGTCCTCACCGGGGTGCTCGGAGCGCACGCGGGCGAGCGCGAGCAGCTCCGCTTCGAGCGCGGGCAAGGCGGCCTGCAAGGCCTTGGGAAAGCGGTTCGAGTCGGTGTGCGGGCCGGCATCGAGCGCGCGCCCCTGCAGCCAGGCGCGCAGCAAGCGGCCTTCGTGACTGGGGCGGGCGCCGAGCGTACGCAGGCGCTGGCGGATGGCGTCGATGATCATGGCGCGCGATGCTAGCACTGCAGCGGCGGCTCTGCCTGCACGCGGGCGGATTCGCGAGGCCAGTGCCCCGCACTCCGGCCGTATAATCAATGCCATTCGACACGAGGAATCATGCATGTCCGATCTGCGCTTCGAAGGCACCCGCGACTACGTCGCCACGCCCGACCTCATGCTCGCGGTCAACGCCGCCATCCGCCTGCAACGCCCACTGCTGATCAAGGGCGAGCCCGGCACTGGCAAGACGATGCTTGCAGAACAGGTCGCCGATGCCCTTGGTCTGCCCTTGCTGCAGTGGCACATCAAGTCCACCACCAAGGCCCAGCAAGGCCTGTACGAATACGACGCGGTGTCGCGCCTGCGTGACTCTCAGCTCGGCGACGACCGCGTCCGCGACATCTCCAACTACATCGTCAAGGGTGTGCTGTGGCAGGCCTTCGAGGCCGAGCGCCCGACCGTGGTGCTGATCGACGAGATCGACAAGGCCGACATCGAATTCCCGAACGACCTGCTGCGCGAACTCGACCGCATGGAGTTCCATGTCTACGAGACGCGCCAGACCATCCAGGCCCGCCACCGGCCGATCGTGTTCATCACCTCGAACAATGAGAAGGAACTGCCCGACGCCTTCCTGCGCCGCTGCTTCTTCCACTACATCCGCTTCCCCGATCGCGACACCATGCAGCGCATCGTCGATGTGCATTTCCCGGCAATCCGCAAGGAGCTGCTCACCGAGGCGCTCGAAGTCTTCTTCGGCCTGCGCGACGTCCCCGGGCTGAAGAAGAAGCCCTCCACGTCCGAACTGATCGACTGGCTCAAGCTGCTGGTCGCCGAGGACATCCCGCCCGAGGCCCTGCGCAGCACGGACAACAAGGCGGTCATCCCGCCCCTGCACGGCGCCCTGCTCAAGAACGAACAGGACATGCACCTGTTCGAGCGCCTGGTATTCATGGCACGCCACAACCGCTGAGCGAACCCACCATGTTCAAGGCACTGCTCGCCTGGCTGTTCGGCCGCGGCAAACCGTCGGCGGCCCCGCTACGCACGGCGACGGACGGGTTCGACAAGCTCAACCGCGACGCCCCGCTGCGCGCGACAACCCCCGACCTGAGCGCCGACGGCATCGTCACCTTCCTGTGCCGCGAGGCCGTCCTCGGGCGCAACCAGCGCATCGCCGGCTACCAGTTCATGCTGCAGGAGGGCACGCGGGCGCGCATCCGCCACAGCAACCGGCGGGTGCACCACGTCTATGTCGATGTGCTGGTGCGCAACCTGATCAACGCCGATATCGGCGAACTCCTCGGGCACCGCATCGCCTTCATCGACGTACCGGACTCCTTCCTCACCGCCCCCTGCCTCGCGCACCTGCCGGCGGCGAACGTGGTCCTCATTCCCACCGCACTGCCCGACGCAGGCGCCCCGGATTTCGACAGCCTGCGGCGCACGGTCGAGGACCTGCGCAAACGCGGCTTCAGGCTTGGCTTGCACGACCCCAACGTCGTCACCGAATTCAACGGTCTGCTGCCCTGGGCCGACTTCATCATCGCCCATGCGCAGGGCCTGGATGCCCGCCGTGGCCTGCAGCTGAGCAACATCGCCCTCGAGGTTGCGCCCAACGCGCGCCTGCTGGTGCGCGAACTGCCCTCGATCGAGGAGTTCCGGTTCAGCTTCAAGCTCGGCGCGAGCCTGTTCCAGGGCCCCTTCATCACCCGCCGCGAGGACTGGACCGAGCGCGAACTCGGCCCCAGCACACTGCGCATCGGCACCCTGATCGCCCGCCTGCGCGCCGACGCCGATACGCACGAGCTGGCCGAGCTGCTCAAGCAGGACGCTGCCCTGTCGCTGCGCCTGCTGCGCTACATCAACTCGGCTGCCAATGCGCTGCCGCAAAGCGTGTCCTCGATCGAGAACGCGCTCGCGCTGCTCGGCCGCGAAAAGCTCTACCGCTGGCTGATCCTGCTCGTCTGCAGCACGGCAACCGAAAGCGAGCGCGGCGGCGCGGCGCTGGAGACGGCGCTCGTCCGCGGCCGCATGATGGAACTGCTCGCCGCCGCGCACCCGAGCGCCGAGCGTGACGCCCTGTTCCTCGTCGGCCTGCTGTCGCTCATCGACGTGATCCTGCAGGTTCCGCTCGACAAGGCGCTGGCGCCGCTGGCCCTCAGCGCTGACATCGATGCTGCCGTCCGCGGCAAGGGAGGCCCTCTCCACGACCTGCTCCAGGTCGCCATCGCCTGCGAGCGAACCCAGGGCGACGGCCTGGCCGAAGCCGCTGAGCGCTGCGGCATCTCGCCCGAGCAGGCCACGGAGTGCCACATGCAGGCCCTGTCCTGGGCGATGCAGATACAGGACTGAGGCCCACGCCAGCGGAGCTGCCGATGCTGATCGATTTTTTCCTGCACCTGAAGGCACGCAAGCTGCCGGTGTCGACGCGCGAGTTCCTGACCGTACTCGAGGGGATGAAGGCGCACGTGTGCGGCCCCTCGATCGACGACTTCTACCACTTTGCACGCACCTGCCTGGTGAAGGACGAAGCGCTCTACGACCGCTTCGACCAAGCCTTTGGCGAGTACTTCAAGGGGGTCACCGAGCTCCCCGGCCTCGATGTGGACCTGCCTGAGGAGTGGCTGCGGGCAATGGCACGCAAGCACCTCAGCCCCGAGGAGCGCGCACAGCTGGAAGAGCTCGGCTGGGACAAGCTGATGGACGAGTTCCGCAAGCGCCTGCAGGAGCAAAAGGGACGCCACCAGGGCGGCAACAAATGGATCGGCACCGGCGGCAGTTCGCCCTTCGGCAACAACGGCACCCACCCGGAAGGCATCCGCGTCGGAGGCGAATCGGCGGGCAACCGCACGGCGGTCAAGGTGTGGGACAAGCGCGAGTTCCGCAACCTGGACGACTCGGTGGAACTGGGCACCCGCAACATCAAGGTTGCCCTGCGCCGGCTGCGCCGCTTCGCCCGCCAGGGCGCGTCCGAGGAGCTCGACCTCGACGGCACGATCGCCGCCACCGCACGCAACGCCGGCTGGCTGGACCTGATGATGCGGCCAGAGCGCCACAACGCGGTCAAGGTGCTGCTCTTCCTCGACGTTGGCGGCTCGATGGACGACCACGTCAAGATCTGCGAGGAGCTGTTCTCGGCCTGCCGGCTCGAGTTCAAGCACCTCGAGTACTTCTACTTCCACAACTGCGTCTACGAGGGTGTCTGGCGCGACAACCGCCGCCGGCACGCCGAGCGCACACCGCTACTCGACGTCATCCACAAGTACGGGCCGGACTACAAGCTCATCTTCGTCGGTGATGCCACCATGAGCCCCTACGAGATCCTGCATCCGCATGGCTCGGTCGAGCACATGAACGCCGAGCCGGGCGCCACCTGGCTGCGGCGGCTGCTCGACGCCTACCCGGCAGCGGCCTGGCTCAACCCGGAACCGGAACGCCTGTGGCCCTACCGCAAGTCGATCGAGCTGATCCACCAGATCGTCGGCGGACGCATGTACCCGATGACGCTCGATGGCCTGGCGCGCGCCATGCAGGGGCTGTCAAGAAAGCACTAGGAGCATCCGGATGCGGTGCCCTGGCACGCCACAATGCCGGGCGCACACAAAAAAAGAGCGGCCTGTCGGCCGCTCAAGCTGCTGTCCGCACAAGTGCAAGAAACACTGTGTGTAAGACACGGTCGGGACGTTCCGACCGTGCCAGGCGGAACATCGCTCATTCGGTGAAGGGCAAGGGCTGCATGCCAAAGCCTTCGTCAAGATTCTTGATCTGGCGCAGCAGCTTGTCGAGCTCGCTTTGAAGGCTCTCCAGGCCCGCCTCATCCATCAGCCGCAAGGCCTCGGGCAAAACCCCGCGCGCCGGAGATGGCGCCCGCGCCAGCAGTGCCTGTCCCTCGTCGGTAAGGTAGAGACGGACGACGCGCTGGTCGACAGTGGTGCGCTCCTTGCGAAGCAAGCCCGCAGTCTCGAGCCGATCGACCATGTTGGACGTGGTCGATTGATGCAGCGCCATGCGGTTGGCGAGCTCGCCCACCCGCAGGCCAGCTGACTCCTTGAGTTCCTGCAGAGCCCATAGCTGCGCCCCTGTCACTCCGCTCTGGCGCTCGATCCACTGGGAGTGGCGCTGCGCCGTGCGGATCAGGATCCTGAAACGCTGCAGCACCGAAAGCGGGGTCACCGGCGCGGCCGGCTTGCTTGCTCTTGCTTGGTTTTCCACTGTCTGAATCTCGCTCGGACTATATTTGCTCAAAGCTTCATTGTCAAAAAAACATCATTGCCTGCCACGGCGTCTATGGTAACGGTATCGTTCACCTTTCGCATGTGCAGCATGCACGCAACGAGCCCGGTTCAGTCGTCAGCGCCCCTCCGGAACGGCGCCATGCTGTACCGCAACAGAGCCCTCATGAGCCCCGACCCGAAACTCGATACGCCGACCCGAACTCGCTGGAGCCTGAGGCGGCTGTTACGCGGCGGTCGCCGCTACGCCCTGCCCTGGCTCTCGCTGCGCCGCTGGCGTGTCCGCTTGCTGCTGGTTGGCGCCGCCTTGTTCGCGGGGCTGCTCGCAATCGCCTTCGCGATCGGTGCCGAGCTTGCCATCGAGACCCACGCCGGCGTGATGCGCGAGCGCCCCTGGCTGAGCCTGATCGTCGCGCCAGCAGGCTTTGCTGCGCTCGCCTGGGTATCACGGCGTTTCTTTCCCGGGACGGAAGGCAGCGGCATCCCACAGGCCATCGCCGCCTCCCTCTCCGACGACGGGCGGGTACGCAAGCAGCTGCTGTCGCTGCGCATCGCGATCGCAAAGGTATTCCTGACGCTGGGCGGCCTGCTGTCGGGCGCTTCGATCGGGCGCGAAGGCCCCTCGATCCAGATCGGTGCCTCGATCATGCACATGCTGGCGAGCCGAAAGCGGCACCGGCGCATCGCGTCGAGCCGCGACCTCATCGTCGCCGGCAGCGGCGCAGGCGTGGCCGCGGCCTTCAACACCCCGCTCGGCGGCATCATGTTCGCAATCGAGGAGATGTGCCGCTACCGTGCCTTCCGCGCCAACAGCACCACGCTCACCGCGGTCATCTTCGCCGGTCTGATGTCACTGGCCGTGCTTGGCAACTACACCTACTTCGGCCGCACCCTGGCCACGATCGGCTGGCCCGACGGCATCTGGCCGGTGCTGCTGTGCGGCGTGGTCGGCGGCCTGCTCGGCGGCGGCTTCTCACGCGTGCTGATCGCCTCGGCGCGCGGCCTGCCCGGGCGAGTGGGCGTCATCGCGCAGACGCAGCCGGTGCGCTTTGCCGCGTTCTGCGGCCTGCTCACCGGCCTGATCGGCGTCGCCAGCGGCGGCCTGACCTACGGCACGGGCTATGCCGAATCCAAGGCTGCGCTCGAAGGCAGCGCCGCGCTGCCGATGGCCTTCATGCTGATGAAGATGGCGGTGATCTGGCTGGCTTTCGTGTCGCGCATCCCGGGCGGCGTGTTCGCACCCGCGCTCGCCGTGGGCGCCGGACTGGGATCGGACATCGCCATGCTGCTGCCCGGCGAACCCGACCCGGCCATCCTGGTCCTGGGCATGGTGGCCTTTCTCGCGGCCATGACACAGACGCCGATCACCTCCTTCGTGATCGTCATGGAGATGACGGCCAACCACCAGATGCTGCTGCCGCTGATGGCGACGGCGGTGGTGGCGCATGGCGTATCGCGCTCGGTCGCCCCGGTCCCGCTCTACCATGCACTCGCCTACCCCTGGCTGCGGCGGGCGGAAGGACGGGTCCAACCCCCCGTACCAGACACCGCTGCGCCCTCGACAGCCGAATCCACAGCGGCCCCGGCTACGCAGGAGGCGCCCACCTCTCCCCTGGGCGTGGCCAATGCCGAGACTGCGGGCAACATGCAGGACATGCCCTCGACCGCCAGGAACAAGGAGGGGCGCCCTGACGGACACCCCCTCCCGTGAAGCCGGCGGCCTGACCCGCAGCGCCGGTATGGGCCCGCTTTAGCTGCCGCTCATCGCCATCATCAGCTGGTTGATGCGCTTGACGAAGGTCGCCGGGTCGTCGAGCGTGCCGCCCTCGGCCAGCAGGGCCTGGTCGAACAGCACCGCTGCCCAGTCGTCGAAGTGCTTGTCCTCGTACTTCAGGCGCAGCACCGCCGGATGGCTCGGGTTGATCTCGAGGATGGGCTTGGAGACCGGCGCGTTCTGGCCCGCGGCCTTGAGGATGCGGGCGAGGTTCATGCCCAGATCGTGCTCGTCGGCCACCAGGCAGGCGGGCGAATCGGTCAGGCGCAGGGTCACCTTCACGTCCTTCACGCGCTCGCCCAGGCTCGCCTTCATCTTGTCGAGCAGTTCCTTGTACTCGTCGGCGGCCTTCTCGGCTTCCTTCTTCTCGGCCTCGTCCTCCAGTGCGCCCAGGTCCAGGCCGCCCTTGGCGACGGAGACCAGCGGCTTGCCGTCGAACTCGGTGAGGTTGCCGGTCACCCACTCATCGACACGGTCCGACAGCAGCAGCACCTCGATGCCCTTCTTGCGGAAGACCTCGAGATGCGGGCTGTTCTTCGCGGCATTGAAGGTCTCGGCGGTGACGAAGTAGATCTTGTCCTGGCCTTCCTTCATGCGGCCGATGTAGTCGGCCAGCGAGACGACCTCGTCCGCCGTGTCGAGCTGGGTCGAGGCGAAGCGCAGCAGGCCGGCGATCTTCTCCTTGTTGGCGAAGTCCTCACCCACGCCTTCCTTCAGCACCTTGCCGAAGGCCTTCCAGAAGTCGGCGTACTTCTCCTTGTCGGCAGCCTCCTCGCTGTTGGCCAGACCTTCCAGCATCGACAGCACCTTCTTCGTGCAGCCCGAGCGGATGGTGTCGATGTCCTTCGACTCCTGCAGGATCTCGCGCGACACGTTGAGCGGCAGGTCGGCCGAATCGACCACGCCGCGCACGAAGCGCAGGTAGGTCGGCATCAGCTTCTCGGCGTCGTCCATGATGAAGACGCGCTTCACGTACAGCTTGATGCCGTGCTTGGCGTTGCGGTCCCACAGGTCGAAGGGCGCGTTCTTCGGGATGTAGAGCAGGTTGGTGTATTCATGGCGGCCCTCGACGCGCGAGTGGGTCCACGCCAGCGGCTCGTCGAAGTCGTGCGCAACGTGCTTGTAGAAGGCCTTGTACTCGTCATCCGTGATGTCGTTCTTGGCCCGGGCCCACAGGGCGTTGGCCTGGTTGACGGTCTCGTCCTCGTCCGTGAGCACCTGCTTCTTCTGCTCGTCGTTCCACTCCTCCTTCTTCATCACGATCGGCTGCACGATGTGATCGGAGTACTTGCGGACCAGGCTCTTGAGCTTCCACGACGACAGCAGGTCTTCCTGGCCTTCGCGCAGATGCAGGGTGATCTCGGTGCCGCGGCCGGCCTTGTCGACCTGCGCCACGGTGTAGGCGCCAGCTTCATCGCCGGCCATCGAGCATTCCCACCTCACACCCTCGCCGGCAGCCAGGCCGGCGCGACGGGTGAGCACGGTGACGCGATCGGCGACGAGGAAGGCGGAGTAGAAGCCGACGCCGAACTGGCCAATGAGGTTGGCGTCCTTCTTCTGGTCGCCGGTGAGCTGGCCGAAGAACTCGCGCGTACCGGACTTGGCGATGGTGCCCAGGTGGGCAATGGCTTCGTCGCGGCTCATGCCGATGCCGTTGTCGGCGATGGTGATGGTCCTGGCCTCGGCATCGAAGCCGATGCGGATCTTCAGCTCGGCGTCGTTTTCGTACAGGCTGCCGTTGTCGAGGGCTTCGAAACGCAGCTTGTCGCAGGCATCGGATGCGTTCGAGACCAGCTCACGCAGGAAGATCTCGCGATTGGAATACAGCGAGTGGATCATCAGGTGAAGCAACTGCTTCACCTCGGCCTGGAAGTTCAGGGTCTGGGACGACGCGTTGTTCGGGTTCTGTACTTCGGACATGTGACTGCGGCTCCGTCTGTTTGATCAGGACGGAGCCGCAGATGGGGGCGGTGCTCCCACTTTCAAGGGCCTGCCCGCGCATGCGGGGCGGGCGCTCAGCAGCGGAAGCGGCCGACGAGCTGGTTGAGGTCGCCTGCCAGTTGCTCCATGCGCTCCGCCAGCTGAGCCATCGAGGCCATCTCGGCCGTGGTGTCCTGCGCCATCGAGGTGATCCGCTCGACCTGCTGGGCGATCTCGGTTGCTGCGGCGCGCTGCTCGCGGGTGGCGAAGGCCACACCGCGGATCTTCTCCAGCGCCTCGCCGGCGCCGGACCTGATCTGATGCAGGGACTCGGACGTCTCATCGACGAGCACCACGCCGCCCTCGACCTGCGCCGTCACCTCGGCCATGGCATCGACCGTGCCCTTGGTCTCGGTCTGGATGCCCTCGATGACCTGCTCGATCTGAACCGTCGCCGCGGCCGTGCGCTCGGCCAGGCCGCGCACCTCGTCGGCAACGACCGCAAAGCCGCGCCCCTGCTCGCCGGCCCTGGCGGCCTCGATCGCCGCGTTGAGGGCCAGGAGGTTGGTTTGCCCGGCGATCTCCTTGATCACGTTGGCGATCGACCCCACTTCGTCCGCACGCAGGACCAGGTTCTGCAGCTTGCCTGCAGCCGCCCCGACCTTGGCAGCGATCGAGTTCATCTCCGTGACCACACGCTCGGCCCGCGCCGCGCCCTCATGGGCCAGCTCGGACGTCGCCGCCGAGTTCTCCTCGGCATGGCGGGCGCCATCCGAGATGTGCTCCACGCTCACCGTCATCTCCTCGACCGCGGCTGCGATGGCAGCGGTCGAGTCGGTCTGCACGGCCGACGCCTTGGACACCACCCGCGCGACCTCAGAGATGTCCCGCACGGTATCGGTCAGCCGCCCCGAACCCTGGCCGATTTCGCCCACCATGGCGCGCAACTGGCCAAGCATGGTCGACAGCGTACCAAGCAGGCTGTCTGCGCCCGCGCGATTGGCGACCCTGACATCGAGCTGACCCGCAGCGGCCTGGCGCATGACCTCGTTGGCATAGGCCGGCTCACCGCCGAGCGCACGGACCACGCCCCTCACCACCCACCACGAGATCAGGCCGAGGACGACGAGCACCGCCAGCACGAAGATACCGAAGCCGGTCGCCGCGCCACGCATGGCGGTATCGATATCATCGACATACACGCCCGTACCGACGATCCAGTCCCACTCCGCGAACATCTTGACGTAGGACAGCTTGGGCTGGGGCGTCTCCGACCCCGGGCGCGGCCACAGGTAATCCACGAAACCGGCGCCATCGGCACGCGCCACGCGCACGAACTCGCGGAACAGGTACTTGCCCTGCGGATCACGATTCGGAGACAGGTCCACCCCCTCGAGATCGGGGCGGATCGGGTGCATCAGCATCACCGGACCGCTGTCATTGACCCAGAAGTACTCGTTGCCTTGATAGCGCAGGCCGCGCAACGCCGCCTTGGCGGCCTCCTGCGCATTGGCCCGGCTCATTGCGCCGCTGCGCTCCAGGGCGTGGAAATGCGCAATCAGACCGTGGGCGACCTCGACCTGGCTCCTGACGTTGCGCTCATAGCCTTCGGTCATGTGGCGGTGCGCATCACGCAATGCCACTGCAGTGAGCAATGCCAGGCCAGCCATCGCCACCACGACCAGCAGCGAGACACGCTGCACGACGGTCAATGATCCAAGGCGCATATCCCTTCCCTCCCTCTCTATGATTTCTTCGGTCTGTCAGCCCCCCTGCACGGCCAGCGGCTGCAACCTGTGCGTTTGCTATCGGCCAAATACACCTCCGACTTTAGCTGCATCGCGCCCACACCACCGCAGATACTCCAATGAAATACAAAGAGATAACGTTGACTTGCCTCAAACGTAGACCACGCCGACGATCTCCAGCTCACGCAGCCCGGCCGGGCTCTGGAAGCGCACCACGTCGCCGACCCGCGACTTCAGCACGGCACGTGCAAGCGGCGATATCCAGCTGATCCGGCCCTGGGTCGCATCAGCCTCATCCACTCCCACGATCTGCAGGGTCTGCTCCTCGCCGGTGTCCAGGTCGCAGAAACTCACCGTAGCGCCAAAGAACACCTGCTCCAGCTCGCGCTGGCGCTCGGGGTCCACCACCTCGGCGTTCTCGATGCGCTTGATCAGGAAACGGATGCGCCGGTCGATCTCGCGCAGCCGCTTCTTGCCGTAGATGTAGTCTCCGTTCTCCGAACGGTCGCCATTGCCTGCCGCCCACGCCACCGTCTCGACGAGCTTCGGACGCTCGAAGCGCACGAGCTGGTCGAGCTCCGCACGCAAGGCGTCGTAACCACGCCGGGTCATGTAGTTCTTGCTGCCGGCCGGCAGACGCAGGCCCGGCGCCAGATCCTCGTCGCCATCGCCGTCGCCGTCACTTTCCTTCACAAAGGCCTTGTTCATCCTCAAGCGGTCCGCAAAAAGTGCCGATGTTACGGACTGGTCCAGATTTGCGCCAAGCCGGACGGCAGGCCCATTTCGTGCTTTGCCTGGCCCGAGTGCTTACAAACGAGCGCGGCGCGGATGCTCGGACAACAACGAACCCGAATGAACGGAGGTCGAGGAGATCATGGGACTGTTCTTGCGCAAACAAGCCGCCAATGCGGCAGGGGTGGTGACCTTGCAGGCATCCTCGGCGACGCTGGGGGCAGCGCTTGACGCCTTGCGCATCAAGCCCACATTCGTGGTCGCTTTCGTGTCGCCGCACGCCGACATCGACCGCAGCGCGGCCGAAGTGCGCAGGCGCTTTCCCGATGCGGCGCTGGCCATGTGCACGACCGCAGGCGAGCTCTGCTCCGAACAGGGCCAGCTCTACTGCACGACCGGCGGAAGCTGGGATCGCATCGTCCTCCAGTGCTTCGACGCCTCACTGGTGGCCCGCGCCGAAGTGGTGGCGATCCCCCTCGGCAGCGAGGACTTGCGCCGCGGCTCGGTTGCCGTGCCGATGAAGGAGCGCGTGGCGCGACTGGCAAGGAGCATCGAGAACGCCGGCATCGCCCTCGACATCGATCACCGCGACACCTTCGCCTACGTGCTGTTCGACGGCCTGTCGGCATCCGAGTCGTTCTTCATGGAGGCCCTGTACGAGAGCGGCCGCTTCCCCTGTCTGTTCGTGGGCGGCTCCGCCGGCGGCACGCTCGACTTCAAGGTGTCCTGGCTGCACGACGGCAAGCGGCGCCTGGACAACCACGCCCTCGTCACTTTCGTCAGAACGGCGCCGGGCGTGCGTTTCGGCGTGTTCAAGAGCCAGAACTTCGAGCCCACGGATGTCGTGTTCAACGTCTTGTCCGCCTCGCTGGAGCAACGCTATGTCAGCCAGGTGTTCGACCAGCAGGGCCGCATCGGCACCCTGGTCGACGCCTTGTGCGACCGACTCAAATGCGATCGCAGCTCGCTAGAGGCCAAGCTGGCCGAATACTCCTTCGCCATTCGCGTCGGCAAGGAAATCTACGTGCGCTCAATCGCACGCATGGACCTGGATAGCGGGCGCGTGCACTTCTACTGCGACGTCGCCCCGGGCGAGGAGCTGGTCATGGTCCGCCGCACCGGGCTGGCCGAACGCACACGGCAGGACTTCCAGCGCTTCCTGGAAGGCAAGCCGGGACTGCCGGTGGCCGGCATCCTCAACGACTGCATCCTGCGCAGGCTCTACAACGAGCGCGAGCTCGGCGACATGGGCAAGGTCATGGAGGGCGTGCCGCTCGCCGGCTTCTCCACCTTTGGCGAAATTCTGGGCTTGAATCTGAACCAGACCCTGACTGCCATCTTCTTCTTCCGCGTGCGCACCGGAGAAGGCTTCCGCGACGGCTTCGTGGACCAGTTCGTGGCCCACTACGGCGAGTTCAAGGCCTTTTTCCTGCGCCGCCAGGTCGCCAAGCTCGCGGGCCTGTCGCGTGTCGTGGTTCAGCAGATCGAGAGTTTCGAAGCCCAGCACTTCGACAGCTCGCTCGACGCCAGCGGGCTGGATGAATCGATGGCGAGGGTCTTCACCGGACTCAACGATCTTGGGCGGGTGCTCCGGGAGGCGAACACGCTGCGCGAGCACACTGCGCGGGAACTGGATGGTTGTGCCGGCGACCTTTACGGGTCGATGGATGCGCTGTCCGCACACATCGTCGAGCAGGACGAGGTCGTCCATCGCGCCGGCAGTACGGTCGTCGAACTTGCCGCGCGTGCGGGCGAGGTCGCCGCCAGCGCGCGCGGCCTGGCCGAAGCCAGTGCCCGCATCAAGAGCGTTGCAGGCGTGATCCAGCAGATCTCCGACCAGACCAACCTGCTCGCGCTCAACGCCGCGATCGAGGCGGCACGGGCCGGAGAACAGGGGCGCGGGTTCGCCGTGGTCGCAGACGAGGTGCGCAAGCTCGCGGAGAAATCGCGTACCAGTGCGACCGAGATCGGTGGCGACATTTCCCGGCTCGCGGATGCAATCAGCAATGTGGCGCGCGAGATCGAAGGCCAATCGTCCGGCGTGGCCGACCTCACCAAGCTGCTCGAGAGCATCGAGCAGTCGAGCCGCCGCACCGCGGACACGGCGGTGCACACCAAGGCGGTGGCCGATAGCCTGAGGGCGCTCACCAAGGGCAGCGCCTAAGACAGCCCCCCCGCAAATTGGGGAGCAGCATTCATGAGCAGCGCGCATCGTTTCGGAACACGCGTGGAGCAGGAGCACTTGGCACAGGCCACTGCGTGAAACAGTTGCACCGCGGCATCGTACAGGGCTGGCGGGCGCCCGAAGCGCTCGCCGGCCCTCAGCTGCAGGGGTTTCAGCGCGCCCGGCACTTTTCATAACGCATATATCTGCACAACAATGGCATGATTGTTGCCTGAGCGCTCTCCAGCGCACGTGGCGCAGCCGTCACGGCGGCGCACTTGATCACTCGATCCGATGGCTGGAGACCCGCCGACAATGAATAACGAGCGACACCTGTGGCAAACACTGCTGGATGTCGAGGCGCCGTGGACGGTTACCGACTGCAAGGAGAATGGTGGCCGTCGCCACGACATCTGGATCGGACTGGAAACCCCTCGCCCCTGGTTGGGCATCGTACGCGCGCGGCCTGTGCCGGGTACGCGGACACTGTCCTGGCGGCACGCCAACTTCGGCGCCTGGCAGATCCATATCCACGTCCAGGCGCCAGGCACGGCCGACCTTTCGCGCCAACCGTGGGCCGGCGAACCGGACCTGCCATTCACGCGCGCGCTCAACGAGCGGATCTTCACCTTTCTGCGCGAGGGCTGCAGCCTGCAGAGCATCTGCACCCTGCTCGACCTGCCGATCACCGAACTCTGGCGATTGCGCTATGCGATGGACAGCGGCCGCTGGGGCTTCGACCGCTCCCCGGCCCAGGGTATCGCAGCGCACGGCAGCGAAACTGACGCAGGCGCGGCGGCGGACCCGGACGTGCCCGACGTGGCGGACCCGGTGTGGGTCGCGCTGCTGGAAGGCGGACGACAACTCGACATCCGCGTCCTCGGCCTGAAGCTGCTGCTGACACGGCTGCGCGCGCAGTTCGAGATGATCTCCGACATCGAGGTGCGCACGCTCAAGTTGCAGGAACTGCACCGGTACTTCCTCAAGAACAAGCGCCTGCTCGCGCATGAACTCAGCCAGATCAGGAGCGAATGACGTGGCCGGGACTCCTCTTGAGCAAAGCGCCTCCGCACACGGTTCGTTGCTCGGCCTGGTCGAGGCAGCACGGCGCATCGAACGTGGCGCCTTCCTGACCATTGCCGGCGACGAGGACTTGCTGCGGCAGCTGCCGCGCGGCAACTGGATCGGCGGCACGATTCCGTATTTCATGGCGCAGGACGGCGGCGAGATGAGCCGCGATCGCGTATTCGTGAGCGAGATCGCACACGTCTCGCCAGCACCGCGGATCCGCTTCCATGACGTGACCTCGCTCGACCGGATATGTGTGGAAGCCCCGGACAACGGCTACTCCATACTGATCATTCCGGCGTTCTCTGCGGTGCACTCGCATTACGCGCGCAACGCGCCGGGGTTCGACGACATGTTCGTGAAACCCCTCGTCGGCTGGGTATCGGGCTGCCACCTCGACGATATCGAACGCGCCACCCCCATGGTGATCAACGGGCAAACGGGAGAGTTCGACTCCGAGCGCGCGGTGGTGATGCATGTCACTCTCCCGGACGACTGCTACGCACGGGTCGAGATCATCAATCTGTTGGCGCAAGGTGGGGGCGACGACATCCGCTTTCCGGAAACGGGCTTCTCGGCGCACGAATGTCTCGTCAATGGCGCTCCGTCGCTCCTTGCGGACTACCTCGAAGCACATGGCGGCGATCTGCGCCTGCCCTTGGTCGCCGACTATTGCGGGGCGATGGTCAACGTGTCCTTCAAGAGCATCGATGCCAGCACCGGGCACGTCGACTTCTACGCCCCCGTATTCAAGGACACCACCTATCGCCTGGCCCGCCGGCTGCCGCCGACGCACTCGAGCGCAGAGGGCGGACACGCAGCGTTCTCGTGCAACTGCATTCTCAACTACGTGCATGACGGCCTGGAGGGGCGCCGAACAGGCGCCTTCACCGGGCCGATGACCTTCGGCGAGATCGCCTATCTGCTGCTCAACCAGACCTTGGTCTACCTCGTGATCGATCGCATGTGACCAAAGACTCGCTGAAGCCCGCCCCCCCGCTGCCTCGGTCGTGGCGGAGCGAGCCGTAGCATTTCGCAATAAACTGCTAAAGTCTCCAGGCTTATCGCCGATACCGGCGTTGAGTACATCAACGGTGCCTGGGGACAGCCATGCTCGACAACCTGAAGTTCAGAACCAAGATCATCCTGCTGATCGCCGCCACCTTCCTGGGCCTGGCTACCATCATGGTCCTGGACGCGATCCAGCTCAAGGCCGAACTCACCGAAACACGCAAGCTCCAGATCCGCTCCATCGTCGAGAGCGCCGTGCAGGTCTCGGCCGCCTTTCACGCTAGCAGTGGTGAACTGGGCGCGCCGGAAGCCCAGGCGCGGGCCATCCAGGCCATTCAGGCGATGCGCTATGGCGGCGACGACGGCAAGACCGAATACCTCTACATCTACGACCTGTCGGCGACGACGGTGATGCACCCCTTCCGCCCGGAGTGGAAGGGGCGCGATGTGAGCAACGAGGTCCGTGACGGCAAGGGGCGGTACACCATCAAGGACGTCGTAGGCACCGCGAGCCGCAATGGCGCCGGCTACGTCGATACCGCCTTCCCCCGTCCGGGCGGCACCGACCCGGTCGACAAGCTGCAGTACGTCGCCACCTTCGCGCCCTGGGGCTGGGTCATCGGTACCGGGGTGTACATGGACGACGTCGAGACCCAGTTCTGGAACAGCGTGCTGGTCGATACGCTTGTCAGCCTCGTGATCATGCTGGTGGTGGTAGTGCTCGGCGTCCAGATCGGCCGCTCGGTGCTGCGCCAGATCGGCGGCGAGCCGACCGAAGCAATGCGCCTGATGGACCTCGCCGCCTCGGGAGACCTCACCGTTGCCATTCCCAACGCGCAACGTGGCAGCCTGCTCTCCGAACTCTCGCGCATGCTGACTGCGATTCGTCAGCTCGTGGGCGAGATCTCAGCCAAATCGGGCGTCGTGCGGCACACCGCCGAGAGCATCTCGACCTCGTCGGGCGAGGTTGCTCAGGCATCGCACCGCCAGTCCGACTCCACGGCAGCCATGGCTGCCGCAATCGAAGAGCTGACCGTCTCCATCAACCACATCTCCGACCTCGCCCGCGACACCGAACAATACTCCTGCACGGCAGCGGAACTGGCGCAGGGAGGCGAAGCCCAGGTTGCCGAGGCAGCGCGCGAGATGACCGTGATCTCCGAACAGACCTCCGCCGCTGCGGGAATGATCCGCTCGCTCGAGACGCGTGCCAACGAGATCTCCAAGATTACCGAGGTAATCAAGGAAATCGCAGCACAGACCAACCTGCTTGCCCTCAACGCTGCCATCGAGGCCGCTCGCGCAGGCGAGCAAGGCCGCGGCTTCGCGGTGGTCGCGGACGAAGTCCGCAAGCTTGCCGAACGGACCTCGTCCGCGACCGAAGAGATCAGTGCGATGACGGGCGCCATCCAGAGCGACACGGGCAGCGCAGTCGAATCCATGGACAAGGCGCTGCCCCAGGTCGAGCGCGGCGTGGAGCTTGCCCGCGAGGCCGAACAGTCGCTGCGCAAGATCCGCGAAGGCGCGCACACGACGCTCGACCGCATCCGCGAGGTGGCGCTTGCCACCCGGGAACAAAGCGCCGCCAGCACGGCCATCGCGCAGCAGGTCGAGAGCATTGCCCAGATGGTGGAAGAAACCAGCGCATCCACCGAACAGACCGCCTCGTCGGCAACGTCCCTGGACACCATCGCCAGAGAGCTCGGAGGGCTGGTGTCACGCTTCCGTCACTGAGCGGACGGTTGAGGCGCCGTCATCGGCGCCCACCCTCCTGCGCTTCATTGCGCATTGTCAGGCCCGCCTGCCCCGCATACCATTGGCAAACAATGGCGGGGCAGACGTGCGCTTGAGCGCATGCAGATCCAGATCGGGGGAGCGTATTCATGACGGACGAGCAATTCGACGAGGTCACCAGCCTGCGCGGGCGCCTCGAGGAGCTGCGCAGCGAGCATCGGGACCTGGACGATGCGATCACGCGCCTTGCGCAGCAGCCCTCGGAAGACGAGCTGATGCTGCGCCGGCTCAAGAAACGCAAACTCGCGCTCAAGGATCGCATCACCGCAATCGAGCACATGCTGGACCCTGACGAATACGCCTGACGCATCGGGCCTTGCACGTCGAGCCGCAGCCCGGCTACCTTCCGCACCCCCTTCCGCACCCCACTCACCGTGCATCAAGCCCTGCCGCACAAGCTGCCGGGCGCATTGATGCAAGCTGCAAGTCACCAGAGACATCCATGCCTACGATTCCTCTCCGCGGCCATATGGCCGCCTATGACGATTTTGGGCCGACGACGGCCCACCCCCTGCTCCTTGTCCACGGTGCCGGACACGACCGCGGCATCTGGCAAGCTGTTGCCGAAGGCCTGGCTCAAGCCGGCAGGCGCACGATCACCGTCGACCTTCCTGGACATGGCAGTTCAAGCGGCGACGCGTGTCTCGGCATCGATGCCATGGCGGACTGGGTGCTCGCATTCGCGGACGCCGCTGGCCTGGGTCGCTTCGACCTCGGCGGTCACAGCATGGGCTCGCTGGTCGCACTGGCCGCAGCGGACTCGGCCCCTACACGGGTGGGCCGCCTGGTGTTGATCGGCAGCCTGGCGCCCATGCCGGTCGCCCCCTTCGTGCTCGATGCCACGCGTAACGACCCTCAACAGGCGCACGCCCTGATCAACAAATTCTCCTTCGCTCCGGCGGAGTTGATCGGCGAAGCCCGTCGACAGGCGCTGGAGGAAGCCAATACCGCGCGCATGCAACGCAACGGCGCAGCAGTACTGGCCTCCGATCTGGCGGCCTGCGACGCCTGGCAGGACGGCCTGGCCGCCGCCGCCAGACGCCGCGGCCCAAGCCTGCTGCTGTGCGGCGAGGTCGACCGCATGACCCCGCTCAAGGCCGTGACCCCGCTCGCCGACGCCCTCCAGGCAGGGGGCAATGCGCGCCTGGTCGTGCTTGCAGCCTGCGGCCACGGCATGCTCGACGAGAACCCCGCTGCCGTGGTTCAGGCCCTGCTCGAAGACTGAGCCTCGAAGGTGAGCACCACCGGCTGGTGGTCCGACGCCGCCGTGTCCGCCATGACCTCCAGCTCGCGCACACGGGCTGCAAGGTCGGTGGTGACGAAGAAGTAGTCGCAGCAATAGGCGCGATCGGGCCACTCGGCGCCATGCAGGCCGACAGTGGGCGCATGAGGCTGTGCGCCATGAACGAGCTGCCAAGCGTCTACCCAGTGCGCACGCGCATCGCCCCAGGGTGCCGCCGGTAGCGGCTGCAGCATGGCAAGATGCTCGGCCGAACCGGGCTCGCAGTTGAAATCCCCGCACAACACGGCCGCTGCCGGGCGCTGCGGCGCGGCAAACGACGGATTCGCCTCCTTGAGTGCGGGCGGGCGCGCGGCCAGATCGGCTGCCTCGGCCTGCAGACCGCGCAGCGCCTCGACCTGGGCGCGACGCTGGACCGCCGAGTAGTACTCCAGGTGCGTGGTCATCACCCGCAGCGCGCCCCACGGCGCCTGCACCACGGCCTCCACGCACACACGCTGCATCGCCGGGTACGCCGGGTCCGCGGGCGAAGGCAGCAGGTGCCTGAACACCTGTCCGACAGGCAGGCGCGACAGCAGCAGGTTGCCGAAGCGGGCACGCCCGCCCTCGCCGTCCGGCAGATCGACGGCCGCCGCATAGACAGCCTCATACCCCGCAAAGGCCGCGCCCAGCGCAGCGGCTTCATCCTCCCGCGCCCCGCCTGCCAGCCCGGGGAAATTGCACGCAACCTCCTGCAGGCAAATGACGTCGAAGTCTCCTGCCGCCCGGATCGCCGCCGCGCTGCGGGCGAGGTCCACCCGCCCATCGGCCCCACGCCCCCACTGGATGTTCCAACTCAGCAGCTTCATGCCCTGCTCCTCCCCTCATCCGAGATCCATGCGCCAGCGGGCTTGACGCCTCTGCCGCAAACAGCGATTTTGCACCCATGTCCAGGCCTCTTTATGTTTCTCGCCTCTGCGCCGCCCTGGGGTGCATGCTGCTTGCTCTCCTGCCCCTGGCACCCGCCTGTGCAGCCCAGCCCCTGCGCATTGGCGTGCTCGCCTTCCTCGGCTCGGAAGCCGCAGTCGAAGAATGGCCATCGTCGGCCGTGAAGGCTTCGGCGGCTTCCAGATGTTGTGGGGAGAGCTCGACGCACTCGGCCGGCAGCACCCGGCGTGCGGCAGACGGCCGAGGGTTGCCAGCGCGGGAATGACCTCCGTCGCCTCGTACGACTGCCCTGGCCGGCGTCCTCGGGCATAATCGGACCCGCCTCCAGGGAGGAAAGCTCCGATTGCCGAGACGTACGCCGACGCGCACCGACGGGCACGGACACCACGCGACCATGTGCAGCGCAAGCGCCCGGCGCCGCCGATGCTGCCACTGCCGTAAAGGACTGAGCCATGCACTCCGCACAGGAACTCGTCAGCCAGGTCGAGGCGCTGACCGCCCTGCCCGACGTCTACGAACGCGTTCGCCAGCAACTCGACTCGCCCGCCGGCTCGATCGGCGAGGTGGCACGACTGGTGGCGGCCGATCCCGCGCTCACGGCACGCCTGCTACGGCTGGTCAACAGTGCCATGTACGGCTACCGCGGACGTATTGCCGACGTCGATCGCGCCGTCCAGCTGCTTGGCCTGCAGCAGGTACATGACCTCGTGCTGGCGATGTCCCTGCATGCAATCTTTGCAGGCGTGCGCCCTGCCCGCCTCGACATGCACCGTTTCTGGCGCGACAGCATGCTCAACGGGCTGGCGGCACGGGCGGCCGCCCGCCGCCGCGGCCTGCCCGGCAGCGAACGTCTGTTCGTGATCGGACTACTGGCCGACATCGGCCACCTGGTGATGTACCAGACGGTTCCCGAACTCGCCGCAACCGCACGCGAATCCGCCGAGCGCGACGGAAAGGCCCTGGACGTGAGCGAGCGCGAAGTCGTCGGCTGCGACTTCAGCGAGATCGGGGCTGCGCTGGCCGACCTGTGGCAGCTGCCGCCAAGCTTTGCGGGGGCCATCGGTACCCAGCTCTGCCCCCGCTTGGGTGGCGAGTACGGCAATGAAGCGGCCCTCCTCAGCCTGGCCCGCTGCGTGGTCGAGGCCGAACGCCGCAATCAGTCGAGCGCGGATGCGGCGGCGAGCCTCGAGGCGGACATCTGGCCACTGCTCGAGCTCGAGCCAGAGCAACTCGCCGACATTCGCGAGGAAGCCGAACTGCACCTGGCGGCCTATGTGAACCTGTTCTTCTCCTCTGCACACTAGCTGGCGCACGGCAGCCGAAAACCCGCGTAAACACTGGCTTTCCTGCCCAAAAAAGAGAACACAGGGCTACTACATGTAGTGCATTCGTAAAATTTGAAACACAAACTAAAAATATAAATACATGTTTTAAAAGGATTTTATTTTTTTGCGAAATCCCGCTTTCCGCGCTATTCTTCAGTCCGTTCCAAGACCCACCACGGATGAAGAAAAAAGCCATGAGCGAGACCACCAGCGCGTCCACAAGTGCACACAACCAAGGCACCATCAAACCCTCTGCCGCCAACCTGCCGATGCAGGAGATCTCCGGCGAGGTTCTGGTCGAAAAGTACGCCAAGGGTGACGAGCAAACCGTTGCCGAGGTGCGCCGCCGGGTTGCCCGTGCGCTTGCCGCGATCGAGTCCGAAGACAAGCGCGCCCACTGGGAAGCGAAGTTCCTCGAAGCGCAGGAGAAAGGTTTCGTTCCCGCTGGCCGCATCAACAGCGCCGCAGGCACCACGCTGGCCGCCACGCTGATCAACTGCTTCGTGCAGCCGGTCGGCGACTCGGTCACTGAGGCCGTCGATGGCCGCCCCGGCATCTACACCGCGCTGGCCCAGGCCGCCGAGACCATGCGTCGCGGTGGCGGTGTCGGCTACGACTTCTCGTCGATTCGCCCCAAGGGCGCGCTGGTGAAGGGCACGGCATCGAACGCCTCCGGCCCGGTGTCCTACATGCGCGTGTTCGACCGCTCTTGCGAAACCGTCGAATCCGCCGGTGCACGCCGCGGCGCGCAAATGGGCGTGCTGCGCTGCGATCATCCGGACATCGAGGAGTTCATCCACGCCAAGGACCACGGCGACCTCACCAACTTCAACATCTCGGTCGGCGTCACCGACCCCTTCATGCAGGCCGTCGAGGCCAACGGCGATGTCGAGCTGGTGCACAAGGCCGAGCCCACCGATGAGTTGAAGGAAGCCGGCGCCTACCAGCGCGACGACGGCCTGTGGGTGTACCGCAAGGTGCGTGCACGCGACCTGTGGGACCAGGTCATGCGCTCGACCTACGATCACGCCGAGCCGGGCATCCTGTTCCTCGACCGCATGAACCAGGACAACAACCTGTACTACTGCGAGACCATCGAGGCCACCAACCCCTGCGCCGAACAGCCGCTGCCGCCCTATGGCTGCTGCTGCCTGGGCTCGATCAACCTGACGCCCTTCGTCAAGAACCCGTTCAGCGACAAGGCCGAGTTCGACTATGCAGGGTTCGGCAAGGTGGTCGACGTCTCCATCCGCATGCTCGACAACGTGCTCGAAGCCACCCACTGGCCGCTCGAACAACAGCATGCCGAGGCGCAGTCCAAGCGCCGCGTGGGCCTGGGCTTCACCGGCCTGGGTGACGCGCTGATCATGCTCGGCAAGCGCTACGACACGCCCGAAGCACGCGAGGAAGCGCGCAAGATCTCCGAGTTCATGCGCAACCGCGCCTATCTGGCCTCGTCCGACCTGGCCAAGGAACGCGGCGCCTTCCCGCTCTTCAACGCCGACCTGTACCTGTCTGGCGGCAACTTCGCCTCGCGCCTGCCGGCCGAGGTCAAGGACAAGATTCGCAAGAACGGCATCCGCAACTCGCACCTGCTGTCGATCGCGCCGACCGGCACCATCAGCCTGGCCTTCGCCGACAACGCCTCGAACGGCATCGAGCCGCCCTTCTCCTACACCTACACCCGTCGCAAGCGCATGGCCGACGGCACCTTCAAGGAGTATGCGGTCGAGGACTACGCGTGGCGCCTGTACCGCCACCTCGGCGGCAACGTCGACAAGCTGCCGGAGTCCTTCGTCACTGCACTGGAGATCTCCGCGCAGGCACACAAGGACATGGTCGCCGCCGTCGCCCCCTATGTCGACACGTCCATCTCCAAGACGGTGAACGTGCCCGAGGACTACCCCTACGCCGAGTTCGAAGACCTCTACCTCACCGCTTGGAAGGCGGGCCTCAAGGGGCTGGCCACCTACCGTCCCAACAACGTGCTGGGTTCGGTGCTGTCGGTGACCCCGACCGCCGAGCAGAAGCAGCCGCACGACGTCGAGATTGCCGACGCCAACAAGCGCCTGTCGATCAAGAACCTGCCCGCACCGGTGCTGTCCAGCCTGCGCTGGCCGGGCCGTCCGGATCTGCCCGACGGCAACCTGGCGTGGACCTACATGCTCAACACCCCGAGCGGCGGCTTCGCGCTCTTCGTCGGCCAGGTCGGCAACAACGGCGGCAGCTTCCCGTTCGAAGTGTGGGTAAACGGTGCCGACCAGCCGCGCGGCCTGGGTGCGGTGGCCAAGACGCTGTCGATGGACATGCGCGCCAACGACCGCGGCTGGCTCAAGCTCAAGCTCGACACCCTGGCACGCACCGTCGGCGAGCGCTCGTTCGAGATGCCCTTCCCGCCGCACGGCGAGAAGAAGCTGGTGCCCGGCGTGGTTTCGGCCTTTGCCCAGGCGGTGAACTACCGCTGCGAGAAGCTCGGCGTCTTTGACAAGGAAGACGACAGCAACTCGGTGCTAGACACCCTGTTCAGCCTCGAAGAGCCCAAGACCGGCACCGACGGCACGCTGTCGTGGACGGTGGACATCTACAACCCGGCCACCGGTGAAGACTTCGTGCTCGGCCTGAAGGAGATCACCCTGCCGGACGGCGTCACCCGTCCGTACTCGGTGTGGCTGTCGGGCAACTATCCGCGTGCGCTGGACGGTCTGACCCGCATCCTGTCGCTCGACATGCGCGTCATGGATCCGGCCTGGATCGGCATGAAGCTGCGCAAGCTGCTCGACTACCCCGAGCCGCTGGGCGACTTCATGGCCTTCGTGCCGGGCACCCGCCGCCAGCAGAACTGGCCCAGCACGGTCGCCTACCTGGCCCAGCTCATCATCCACCGCTACGCCATGCTCGGCGTGCTCGACGAGAAGGGCTACCCGACGCGCGAGATGGGCATCCTCGAGTCGCCGCGCGACGACAACGAGCCCAAGCTGATGCAGGGCGCGCTGTGCAACGAGTGCGGCAACCATACCGTCATCCGCAAGGACGGCTGCGACTTCTGCACCGCCTGCGGCGCGGTTGGAACCTGCGGCTGAGCCCAACGCGGGAGCTCGCTGAGGTCAGGTCGCATCTCATATAATGCGTTCTGCCCATAACTACACGAAGCGCCCCAGGCCAGTTGCTGGCTGGGGCGCATGCGCTCCTGCACCATGCCAACCTGTCCCCGCTGCGACGGCACGGACTGTCGCGAATCTCCCTGGCGCTCCGAAGACGAGCGCCGGGAACACAAGGGTGAAACGCCCTACCGCTGCATGTCCTGCGTGCATCGCTTCTTCGGGCCAGGCCGCAGGAACCTTCTGCAACACAACCCCCTGATCGCCGCCATCGGTGGCAGCACGCTGCTGGTGGTCATTGCGGTGGTGCTGATCATGTGGGCCTGGAAATCCTGAGCGGAGGCGCGCAATGAGCAGCACACCCCTCACGATCACCTGCCCGAAGTGCGGCTCGACCGACTGTCGCGAGTCGCGCTGGCGCTCGCACCAGGAAAAGGTGGACACCCCGGGCCAGCATCCATACCGCTGCCTGAATTGCGCCAACCGCTTCGTCGGCCGGCACTCCGGCAGTATTGCCGGACGGCGCAGCTTCCTGCTGCTCGCGGGCCTGGCTGGACTTGCGGTCGTTGCGCTGGTCGCGGGCGTGGTCGTGGTCCTGCTCGAGGGGCGCAAATCCGTGCCGGAGGCGCCGTCCGCCGGAATGCCCGTCGGCGCTGCGGCAAGCACGCACATCGAGGCCGCTGCACGCGGCGATACAGAGGCTCAGTTCCGCGCCGGACGCGCGGCGCTGCTCGACACTGCGCGTGGCAAGGAGGCAACGCTGGAAGCCCTGGGCTGGCTCAAGCGCGCCTCTGAGGGCGGGCACACGGGCGCGATGATCCTGCTTGGCAAGCTCTACCGCAACGGTGTGGGCATCACCCAGAACTACGACCTCGCAGCACGCTGGATTGCGGCCGCTGCCGAGGCGGGCGACCCCGAGGGCATGGTCGAACTGGGGCGCCTGCACCGCGCCGGGATCGGGGTGCCGCAGGACGCGGTACAAGCGTATGTGTGGTTCAACCGCGCCGCCGCCGCACTCAACATGAATGGCGTTCAGGAGCGCGACAGCATCGCCATAAAGCTCAGCCCGGACGAGCTCAAGCGCGCCCAGACCCTGTCGCTCGAACACGACACCCATGTCACCCCAAGTGCAGAGCGCAACGCGGATGACAAGGCGACGCCGGACTGAAGGCAGTCGCGTGCGCCCGCGGCGCAAGGCCTCAGCCCATCACTGTGGCTCGCCGATGGTACCGGCGAATACCCAGCCCTGCTCCACCACATAGTTGAAGACGAAACCGGTCGGTACGTCGACGAACAGGCTGACGCTTTCACCGGCCTGCGCCGGTGCGAGGGCGGCCTCGGCGCGTTGACCGGCAAAACGCCAGCCTTCGTCGGCCAGGTACTCGTAGCGTCCGCCGGTCTGCTGGTCGAGCATCACGGCCAGCGGTGCAGTGGCCGCCCGGTCGAGCTTGACACGGACGGCCGCTGCCGACTCACCAGCCAGCGCAGCGGGCGCAGAAACGGCAATGACGAGCGCAGCCAGCGAGGCGACGCCCGGAAAACGACGGACATGCATGGGGGTATTCCTTGAAAAAACGGGATCAGGTCGCGCCATCGGCAAACGACAGCAATATGCTGCAGCGCAACATCACAACCCGGATGGTAGCAGAAACAAGGTATTCCTCAACCCGAAAACGCACACCCCTTCCAGGCGCTGCCCGCGTGACACAAGCCGCGACGCCGTCGTGACCTGGCGACGACTTGCCTACGCGGCTACTGGACGCGTATCGTCGCGACGTTGCGCCGTCCAGACGCGCGCGGGATGACTCACCGAGCCCAGTGAACACCATGACCCACCCCCCTGCCAGCATCGCTGGCGCGGCCAGCAACCCGCGGCTGAAGCTGAGCGGGATCAGCAAGATCTATCCGACTGTCGTCGCCAACGACCGCGTCGACCTCAGCGTCCGACCCGGCGAAATCCGGGCCATCCTGGGCGAAAATGGCGCCGGCAAGTCCACGCTGATGAAGATGATCTACGGCGTCACACGCCCCAGCGCCGGCCAGATCTTCTGGGAGGGGCAGGACGTCCAGGTCACCAGCCCGGCGCATGCGCGCAGCCTGGGCATCGGCATGGTGTTCCAGCATTTCTCGCTGTTCGAAACACTGACCGTGGTGGAGAACGTTGCCCTCGCCCTGCCCGGCGCCCAGGCTCTGGACGAGTTGGCCGAACGCATCACCGAGGTGTCGACGCGTTATGGCCTGCCGGTCGATCCGCGCCGCCACATCCACGCACTCTCGGTAGGCGAGCGCCAGCGCGTGGAAATCATCCGCTGCCTGCTGCAGGACCCGCGCCTGCTGATCATGGACGAGCCCACCTCGGTACTGACGCCGCAGGCGGTGCGCAAGCTGTTCGAGACCCTGCGCCAGCTGTCGGACGAAGGCTGCTCCATCCTCTACATCAGCCACAAGCTCGACGAGATTCGCGAGCTCTGCCACACGGCCACAGTCCTGCGCGCCGGCAAGGTCACCGGCGAATGCGAACCCGCCCGGGAAACCCCTCAGTCCATGGCACGCCTGATGATTGGCAAGGAGCTGCCGCATTGCGAGCATTCGCAGGCCGCCGCCAGCGGCGAAGTGCGCTTGCGCCTGGCAGGTCTGTCGCACGCTGCCGACGACCCTTTCGGCGTCGACCTGAAGGACATCCACCTCGAGGTACATGCTGGCGAGATCGTCGGCATTGCCGGCGTGTCGGGCAACGGCCAGCAGGAGTTGCTGCGCGCAATCTCGGGTGAGGAGCCGCTGGCCGAACGCTTCCCGGTGCAGATCTGCAATGTCGAGGCAGGCCGCCTCAAGCCTGGCCAGCGCCGCAAGCTCGGCCTGTGCTTCGTTCCGGAAGAGCGCTTGGGGCGCGGCGCCGTACCCGGCATGGCACTGGCCGACAACGCCCTGCTCACAGCCTCGCACACACAGGGCCTGGTGCGCGGCGGTCTTGTAGACGCGGGCCGTGCGCGCGCCTTCGCCGAGCGCTGCATCGAGGCGTTCAAGGTCAAGTGCGGCGGCGCTGGCGCACCCGCAAAATCGCTGTCGGGCGGCAACCTGCAGAAGTTCATCGTCGGCCGCGAGATCCTGCAAGCACCCAGGCTGCTGGTGTGCGCACAGCCGACGTGGGGCGTCGATGTGGGCGCCGCAGCGCTGATCCGCCAGGCCCTGATCGACCTGCGCGACCGCGGCTGTGCCGTGTTGGTGATCTCGGAAGAACTCGACGAGCTGTTCGAGATCTGCGACCGCATCACCGTCATCGCCAAGGGCCGGCTGTCTCCCGCCCGCCCCACTGCGCAGACGACGGTCGAGGACATCGGCGTGTGGATGAGCGGCCTGTGGCCAGGGGCCGAGACCGACGAACCACTTGCTGCGCCAACGCCTGCGGAGTCACTGCATGCTTGAACTCGAAGCCCGTGCCGAACCCTCGCGGCTGATGCCCTGGCTGTCGCCGCTGCTCGCGGTGGCACTCACCCTGGTCGGCGGCATGCTGCTCTTCCTTGCGCTCGGCAAGGATCCGATCGAGGGCTTTCGCATCTTCTTCCTCAACCCGGTACGCGACCTCTACGCCGTCTCCGAGCTGCTGCTCAAGGCGACGCCGCTGATGTTGTGCGCAATCGGCCTGGCAATAGGCTTCCGCGCCAATGTGTGGAACATCGGCGCCGAAGGCCAGTTCATGCTCGGGGCAGTGGCGGCAACCGGCGTGGCTCTGTACTTCGACGGCAGCCAGAGCAGCCTGCTGCTGCCGGCAATGGTGGCCGCGGGGGCGCTCGGTGGCGCGCTGTGGGCGAGCATCCCGGCCTTCCTGCGCACGCACTTCAATGCCAACGAGATCCTGGTGTCGCTGATGCTGGTGTACGTGGCGCAACTGTTCGTGTCCTGGCTGGTGTTCGGGCCATGGCGGGATCCGGACGGCTTCAACTTTCCGCAGACCAAGATGTTCGACGACGCCGCCACCATGCCGATGCTGCTCGAGGGCACGCGGCTGCACATGGGCTTCGCAATCGCGATCGGCCTGCTGGTCGCCGGCCATGTGTTCATGAACCACAGCTTCACGGGCTTTCGCATGCGGGTGGCAGGCGAAGCCGCGGCAGCGGCGCGTTATGCGGGTTTTTCGGCTTCGCGCATGATCTGGGCCGGCCTGCTCGCGGGCGGTGCAGCAGCAGGCATCGCAGGCATGGGCGAGGTCGCAGGGCCGATGGGCCAGCTCACCGACAAGGTCGGCAGCGGCTACGGCTTCGCAGCCATCATCGTTGCCTTCGTCGGGCGACTGAACGCCTTCGGCATCCTGCTCGCCAGTCTGCTGATGGCGCTGCTCTATATCGGCGGCGAGCAGGCGCAGCAGTATCTCAACCTGCCGAGTTCGATCTCGATGGTGTTCCAGGGCATGCTGCTGTTCTTCCTGCTCGGCTCCGACGTCTTCATCAACTACCGCCTGCGGCTGCGCCGCCGCGCCGCCTGAAGCGGGAACGCCCATGGACGCCAACCTGTTCACCTCGATGCTGTTCGCCACCGTGGTGGCCGGCACACCGCTCATCATCGTTGCCCTGGGACTACTGGTGAGCGAGAGGGCCGGTGTGCTCAACCTCGGCGCCGAAGGCATGATGGCCATGGGCGCAGTGACTGCCTTCGCCATCACCCATCACAGCGGCAGCCCCTGGCTGGGCGTGCTGGCCGGCATGGGCGCCGGCATGGCGATGGCGCTGCTGTTCGGCGTGCTTACACTCACCCTGATGGCCAACCAGGTCGCCTCGGGGCTGGCGCTGGCGATCTTCGGCGTCGGCCTGGCCGCATTCGTGGGCAAACCGTATGAGGCCGTAGCGCTGCAGGCAGTGCCGCCGATCCGCATCCCGTTCATCGCCGACATCCCGCTCATCGGCGAAGCGCTCTACAACCAGCAGTTGCTGGTGTACTTTTCCTGGGCGCTGTTCTGGGGCCTGCTGTGGTTCCTTTACCGCAGCCGTGCAGGCCTGGTGCTGCGCGCGGTAGGCGAATCGCCCGCCTCGGCGCATGCCATCGGCTACCCGGTGATCCGCATCCGCTATCTGGCAGTCCTGTTCGGCGGCGCCATGGCGGGCATCGGCGGCGCCTTCCTGTCGGTGTTCTACACGCCGATGTGGGCAGAAGGCATGGTCGCCGGCCGCGGCTGGATCGCGCTCGCGCTGGTGGTGTTCGCCACCTGGCGGCCATTGCGGGTAATGATCGGCGCCTACCTGTTCGGCGGCGTGATGATCACCCAACTCTTCATCCAGGGCTCCGGGCTGCAGATCGACTTCCCATCGCAGTTCCTGTCATCGCTGCCCTACTGGGCAACGATCGTGGTCCTGGTGGTGATCTCGCGCAACGTGAACACGATCCGGCTGAACTCGCCGCTCTCGCTCGGAAAGCCCTATCGGCCTGATGCCTGACGGGCACGCTGGACCTAGCACTTCGCGCTCGGTCGCTCGGCGATGCGGTCGCGCCATGCCTGAAGGTTGTCCAGCCCCTCGGCCACCGGCCTGAACTTCATCAGGCCGCGGGCGAACTCGATCGCGCAGAAGGCAGTGATGTCGGCAATGGTGAAGCGCTCGCCGGCGACGAAGGCGCGCGTCGCGAGTTCCTCATCCAGCCAGCGCGCCACCTCGCGCACCTTCTCGCCTTGCGAACGGCCGAACTCAGGGAACTGCGGCTGCTCCAGAGGAGCCAGGCCGGGATGGGTATGGCGGATGCAGTTGGCGATGCCACCGAACAGGTAGAACTCCATGCGCCGGTCCGCCATTTCGATGAAGGCGCGCTCCTCGAAGCTTGCCCCCATCAGGTTGGGCTCGGGATACAAGCCCTCGAGATAGGAACAGATGGCGCGCGTCTCTCCGAGCATGCGACCGTCGTCGAGTTCGAGCACCGGCACCTTGGCCAGCGGGCTCTTGGCACGAAAGTCCGAACTGCGATGCTCGTTCTTGCCGATCTCGACGACCACCTCTTCGATACCCCTGATGCCCTTCTCGGCAATGAACATCTGGACCCGGCGCGGATTGGGTGCGCGCGGCGAAATGTAGAGCTTCATGTGTTGTCCTCGGGGCGCAAGGCAGCGCCCGCTTCAACGGACGCCCGGCCCAGTGCTCGATGGTAGCGCGTGCATGTTGCTTATGCAGCTATAAGCCGGGACGTATAAGTGCTATCAGAGGCCGCCAGTTTCCGAATCGGGGTCCGCTCCTAAACTGCGGGTACTGCACGACTGGAAGCAACACGCCTGCGAGCAGGCCGACAACGACAAACCAGGCCACAGCGCCAGAGACACGGAGACACCACAATGAGCGGGACGACCCCAGCCTACCCCGACCCGGCCAAGCCGCCGCGCCCGGCCGTCGACGAGCACTCACCCGACTACATGCCGCCGCTGTCGCGCGCGATTCCGCTCGGCATCCAGCACATCATGGCGATGTTCGTCGGCAACATCACCCCCCCGATCATCATCGCCGGCGTGATCGGCGCGACCATGGACGAGCGCATCTTCCTGATCCAGGTGGCCCTTTTCGTCGCCGGCATCTGCACCCTGATCCAGTCGATCGGCATCGGCCCCATCGGCGCCCGCCTGCCCATCGTGCAGGGCACGAGCTTCGGTTTCCTGCCGGTGGCACTGCCATTGGCGAAGGCCTTCGGGCTGCCCGCGGTACTCGGCGCATCGCTGGTTGCCGGCCTGCTGCAGGTGTTCCTGGGTGCCTTCCTGGGCCGCGTTCGCCACCTGTTTTCGCCAGTAGTGACCGGTATCGTCGTGCTGCTGATCGGGCTCATCCTGATGCCGGTCGGGCTGCGCTACGCCGCTGGCGGCGTAGGTGCACCAGACTTTGCCGCGCCGCATCACCTGCTGCTGGCGCTGTTCGTGCTGATCGTGACCATCGGCTGCCACCAGTTCGGCCGCGGCTTCATCAAGCTCGCCTCGGTGCTGGTCGGTCTCGTCAGCGGCTACATCGTCGCGATCGTGCTGGGCTGGGTGGACTTCTCAAGGGTCGAGACAGCCGCCTGGTTCGCCGTGCCGCAGCCGATGGTGTTCGGCATGGAGTTCTCGCCCACCGCCATCCTGGGCATGTGCATCATCATGTTCGTGGTCGGCCTGGAGACGATCGGCAACATCTCGGCGATCACGGTCAGCGGCGCCAAGCGTGCCGCCACCAACAAGGAGCTCTCGGGCGGCGTCATGGGCGATGGCGTGGCCACCGCCTTTGCCTCGGTCTTCAACACCCTGCCCAACACCGCCTATGCGCAGAACGTCGGCCTGGTCGCACTGACCGGCGTGGTCAGCCGCCACGTGGTCACCATCGGCGGCATCGTGCTGATCGTGCTCGGCCTTTTCCCCAAGCTGTCGGCGGTGGCCTCGGCAATGCCCCCGGCCGTGCTCGGCGGCGCCGCCATCGTGATGTTCGGCATGATCGCCTCGGCGGGCGTCAAGATCCTCGCCGAGAACGAGCTTGATCAGCGCTCGATGCTGATCCTGGCCGTTTCGCTGAGCCTGGGCGTGGGCCTGCCGCTGGTGCCCGAGATCAGCACCGCCGTGCCCGAGCAGGTCGCCCTGCTGCTGAAGTCCGGCCTCATCCCGGCTGCGCTCGCTGCCCTCGTCCTCGATGCCGTGCTGCCCAAGCCGCGCCATTGAGAAACCGCCACGCCAGCCCACGAGATTCCACGGAGACATCCATGTCCTACGAGATCAGATCCATCCTCTACGCCTCCGACCTGACCCCGCGCTCACCTGCCGTGTTCCGTCATGCCGTAGGCCTCGCGCTCAGATTCGGCGCCAAGCTGCACGCCGTCACCGTGACCACGCCGACCACCTCCCTGCCCTTCACCGAGTTCATCAAGAAGGAAACGCTGGACGAGATCAAGGTCGCCGGCCGCAACCAGGCTGAATCCCTGCTGCAGCAGCGCATCGACATCTTCGCCGAGGCTCACCCCGACATGGACGTGAAGTCGGTGCTCACCAGCGTGCGCGCACTGGAGGGCGAACCCGCCCGCCAGATCCTCGACATGGCCAAGCACACCCTGGCCGACATGATCGTGATGGGTTCGCGCGGTCATAGCGCGATCGGCGAACTGCTGATCGGCTCGGTGGCACACAAGGTGACCATGAAGGCCGACGTACCGGTGGTACTGGTGCCGATCGACCGCTGAGCGCTCCACCAGACCCGATGCGGCCTGCAGACGCAGGCCGCTCCTGCTAGGCCGATGCGCTCACGATACGCCGCCCGCAGTCGCTGAGCAGCCGACGCAGCCAGCGATGCCCAGGGGACTGATGATTGCGCTCGTGCCAGAGCTGATAGAAGCGCATCGGCGGAAAAGCGATCGGTGAGGGCACGATCGCCAGCGGCAGCAGGTTGGCATAGAACTGGGCGAAGTGACGGGTGGTGGTAAATACCAGGTCGGTGCCCTGCAGCAGGTAGGGGGCCGCGGTGAAGGACTGGACGACGACGCGTTCCTCGCGGTGGATGCGCATCGACGCCAGCACGCTGTCGATCACCCCGCGCTGGCTGATCGAATAGGGCATCGGCACCACATGCACCGCGCGCGCATAGTCTTCCGCGCTCATGCCCTTGCGCGCAAACGGGTGTGAGGCCGCCACCAGGCAGACGATCTCGTCTTCGAGCAGCATCGACAGGTGCATGCGATGCGGTGGCTCGGGCCAGTTGCCGATCACGACGTCTAGGTCGCCCTCTGCAAGTGAGCGCTCGAAGTCGAAGTTCGGCCCGAGCGAGTGCAGCGTCAGGCGCGCCTGCGGCGCCTCGCTGCGGAAACGCTCGGCGACTCCGGCGATGAACACCGGCGCCAGGTAATCGGGCGAGCCGATACGGAACTCATGACGCGTGCTGTCGGGCTCGAAGGCCTCTGGCCCGTCGACCATGCGGTCGATCTCGGCGAGCGCCCCCTTGGCATGCGACACCAGCGCGAGCGCGCGCTCGGTGGGCACCATGCCGCCTTTCTCGCGCACCAGCAGCGGATCGCCAAGGATGTCGCGCAAGCGCTTGAGCGCAGCACTGATCGCGGGTTGCGACTGATTGAGCTTGAGCGCCGTACGTGACACGCTGCGCTCGCCGATGAGCAGCACGAATACGCGCAGCAGGTAGGTATCGAGCGGGTCATCGCTACGCCTTAGGGTCATGCTCGTCTCCTCGTCCACGGTGATGGGAGCCCGGCCTGGGGTCGCCGAGTCAGATATGCGCCAGCATATATCACTTATAAACATATATGCGATTACTTAATACACCCTAGGCTTAAACTGCAACTCAGATCAAGGGCCTGAGCACGGGCCCGCCCCACACCAGACAGCATGCAGGAGACAACACCATGGGACGCCTAACCACCCACGTTCTGGACACCGCCAAGGGCAAGCCGGGCAGCGGCATTGCGGTGATCGTCTACAGGCTCGATGGCGAGCGCCGCGAAGTCGCGCGCACCGTCACCAACCACGACGGCCGCTGTGACCAGCCCCTGCTCGAAGGCGCCGCGCTCGAGGCCGGCAAGTACGAAATCATCTTTGCCGCCGGCGACTACTTCCGCGCCCAGGGGCTGGACCTGCCCGAGCCACTGTTCGTGGACGAAGTTGCGCTGCGCTTCGGCATTGCCAACACCGAGCAGCACTACCACGTACCCCTGCTGGTCTCGCCGTGGAGCTACTCCACCTACCGCGGCAGCTGAGCCTCGCGCTTCCCCCACTGACAAAGAGACAAGAACATGGAAGCCTACCTGCTCGACTGGGCCAACCTGCTGGTCCGCTGGGTGCACCTGATCGCAGGCATTGCCTGGATCGGCGCCTCCTTCTACTTCGTCATGCTGGACAACTCGCTGAAGCCCCCGAAAAAGCCCGAAGACGCGCAGCGCGGCGTGTTCGGCGAGTTGTGGGCCGTGCATGGTGGCGGGTTCTACCACAGCCAGAAGTACCTCACCGGCCCCAAGGGCGAACCACTTACCCAGGACCTGCACTGGTCCAAATGGGAGGCCTACAGCACCTGGCTGTCAGGCATGGGCATGATGGCGCTGATCTACTGGATCGGTGCCTCCAGCTACCTGATCGACAACAGCGTCATGGCGCTATCGCCCACCGCGGCAATCGCCATCTCGATCGCCTTCCTGGTTGCCGGGTGGGTCTTCTACGACCTGCTGTGCCGCAACATGATCGGCAAGGACGGCGTGCTCGCAGCCATCGTGTTCGTTTTCGTGATGGTGGCCAACTATGCGCTGCATCAGGTGTTCTCGGCCCGCGGCGCCTACATCCACGTCGGCGCCATGCTCGGCACGATGATGGCGGCCAACGTGTTCTTCCACATCATTCCCGGCCAGAAGAAGATGGTCGAGCAGATCCGCCGCGGCGAAGAGGTCGACACCATGCCCGGCATCGTCGGCAAGCAGCGCTCGGTGCACAACACCTACTTCACCCTGCCGGTGCTGTTCATCATGATCAGCAACCACTACCCGATGACCTATGCGCATGCCAACGGCTGGCTCGTGCTCGGCGTGCTGATGATGGCCGGCGTGCTGATCCGCCAGTTCTTCGTGCTGCGCCATCGCGGCCAGGTCAAGTGGTGGCTGCCGGCCGCCGGCAGCGCGCTGATCCTGCTGTTGATCGTGCTGATGGCTCCCAAGCCGGTCGACGCCAGCGGCGAGCAGGTGTCCTTTGCCACCGTCAAGCAGATCATGGACCAGCGCTGCGTGAGTTGCCACGCCGCCTCGCCCACCTTCGAGGGCTTCGCCCAACCCCCCAAGGGCGTGATGCTGGAGAGCGCGGAGCAGATCGCCCAGCACGCGGTCATGAGCGCGCAGACGGTCGCCAGCGGCTACATGCCGCTCGGCAACCTCACCGGCATCACCGATGAAGAACGCCAGGCCATCGCCATCTGGTTCGCCCAGGGCGCGAGGACGCAGGACTGAGCGCGCCGCCGAGAACGCATCGCAAGAGACCCACGCCATGAACGCTACGCCCAACACCCTCACCCTACAGGCGCTTTCCGCCCTGTCCCAGCCTGACTTCGTCAGCCACCTGGACGGCATCTTCGAGCACTCGCCCTGGATCGCCGAGCGCGCCTGGGCCCAACGCCCGTTCGACAGTATCGACGGCCTGCACGCCGCCATGCTCGCGGTGCTCGATACCGCCAGCACGGCCGAGCAACTCGCCCTCATCTGCGCGCACCCTGAGCTTGCCGGCAAGGAAGCGGAGGAAGGCACGCTCACCACCGCCTCCACCGGCGAGCAGCGCGGCGCCGGGCTGGACCAGTGCAGCAAGGACGAGTTGCAGCGCCTGCGCAGCCTCAACAAGGCCTACCGCGAGCGCTTTGGTTTCCCCTTCGTCGTCGCCGTGAAGGGGCTCAGCCGCCACCAGATCATGGATGGCGTCGAGGCCCGCCTGAGCAACGATCGCGACACCGAATTCGCCCGCTGCCTGCAGGAGATCGGCAAGATCGCCCGCTTCCGCCTCGATGCCTTGTTCGCCTGACCCACCGGAGCCGAGCATGAAACCGAACACCCCGAGCACTCCGAACGCCCCCTACCCCCGCGACCTCGTCGGCTACGGCCGCAACCCGCCGCATGCCGACTGGCCGGGCCGCGCCCGCATCGCCGTGCAGTTCGTGCTCAACTACGAGGAAGGCGGCGAGAACTGCGTGCTGCACGGTGACGCCGGCAGCGAGCAGTTCCTGTCCGAGCTGTTCAACGCCGCCAGCTACCCCGAGCGCCACCTGTCGATGGAGGGCATCTACGAGTACGGCTCGCGCGTGGGCGTGTGGCGCTTCCTGCGCGAGTTCGAGCGCCGCGGCCTGCCGATGACGATCTTCGGGGTGTCGATGGCGCTCGAGCGCCACCCCGAGCTCACCGCCGCGTTCAAGGAACTGGGCCACGAGATCGCCTGCCACGGCTGGCGCTGGATCCACTACCAGAACGTGCCCGAGGAGATCGAGCGCGAGCACATGAAGATCGGCATGGAGATCATCGAGCGCCTCACCGGCGAGCGCGCGCTGGGCTGGTACACCGGCCGCGACTCGGTGAACACCCGGCGCCTGGTGGCCGACTACGGCGGCTTCCTTTACGACTCGGACTACTACGGCGACGACCTGCCGTTCTGGACCGAGGTGCGCAAGACCAACGGCGACACCGTGCAGCACCTCGTTGTGCCCTACACCCTCGACACCAACGACATGCGCTTCGCGCTGCCGCAGGGCTTCTCGCACGGCGACGAGTTCTTCGAGTACCTGAAGGACGCCTTCGACGTGATGTACGCCGAGGGCGAGGAGCGCCCGGCGATGATGAGCATCGGCATGCACTGCCGCCTGCTCGGCCGCCCGGGCCGCTTCCGTGCGCTGCAGCGCTTCCTCGACCACATCGAGAAGCACGACCGCGTATGGGTGTGCCGCCGCGTCGACATCGCCCGCCACTGGATCGCGCGCCACCCCTACAACCCGAAATGATTTCAATGGGCTCAGACCCCATTGATCCAACGCATTGCTCCAACTCTGACAAGGAGAACACACATGGCCAGCCACACTCCCGGCGCCCCCGTCTTCGCCCCCCCTGCCGAATTGCCCGACTGGGCGCTGCGCTCGGTCGACCTCGCCAACCCGCGCCTGGGCGCCAAGGCAATCGCCGCCTCCGACGACTTCTTCGCCGAGGTCGCACGCATGCTCAACCCCGAGCCCGCACAGTTCGTCCCCGGCAAGTTCGACACCAACGGCAAGTGGATGGATGGCTGGGAGTCGCGCCGCAAGCGCGTCGCCGGGCACGACTGGGCTCTCGTCAAACTCGGCGTCAAGGGCGTCATCCGCGGCTTCGACGTCGACACCTCTCACTTCACCGGCAACTACCCGCCCGCCGTCTCGATCGAGGCCTGCGTCTCCGGCGCCGATGACGTGGCCGCGCTCCAGGCCGCGACCTGGACCGAGATCCTTCCGGCCACCCCGATGGGACCCAACAGCCATCACCTCCTCGAGTGCGCCAGCACCGCGGCCTGGACCCACCTGCGCGTAAACATGTATCCGGACGGCGGCATCGCGCGCCTGCGCGTCTATGGCCGCCCGGTGGGCTCGCTCGCGGCCAAAGCCGCCGCGGGCGAACTCGTCGATCTGGTGGCGATGGAAAATGGCGGCCGCGCCGTGTCGTGGAACGACGCCAGCTTCGGCTCTTCGGCCGCCGCGCTGTTGCTGCCGGGCCGTGGCATGAACATGGGCGATGGCTGGGAGACCCGCCGCCGCCGCGAACCGGGCAACGACTGGTGCGTGCTCGAGCTCGGCGCCCCCGGCACGGTCGAGCGCATCGAGGTCGACACCGCCTTCTTCAAGGGCAACTACCCCGATCGCTGCTCGATCCAGGCCGCCTATGTCACCGGCGGCACCGACCGCTCGATCACCACCCAGTCGATGTTCTGGCACACCCTGCTGCCCGAGCAGAAACTGGAGATGGATGCGATCCATACCTTCACGGAGCAGGTTGCCAAACTCGGGCCGATCACCCACGTGCGCTTGAACATCTTCCCCGACGGCGGCGTCTCGCGACTGCGCCTGTGGGGCAAGGTCGAGGCCAAATAAGAAGACCGGCGCTGCGCGGGCGCAGCCCTGCGCCCGGGCGCCCGACCAGCGTGTCGCCCCCTTCCTCACCCGAGAGCACACCATGACCGCGCACCCCGCCCTCCCCCTCGCCGTCGAGCCCCTCACCCACGAGGCCTTCGCACCCTTCGGCCAGCTCATCGAGGCCCGCGACGCCGCACCGCACTTCACCATCAACGCCGGCAACACCGAGCGCTACCACGACCTCGCTCGCATCGAGCCCGGGCCCGAGGGCCGCGTCATCGTCTCCATCTTCCGCGGACAGCCCCGCGCCCTGCCCTTCACCGTGAACATGATGGAGCGCCACCCGCTCGCCTCACAGGCCTTCATCCCCATGTCGGGCAAGCCCTATCTGGTCGTCGTCGCCCCCGCGGGCGCACCGCCCACCGCACAAGACCTGACAGTCTTCCTCGCCCGCGGCGACCAGGGCGTCAACTACGCCCCCGGCGTCTGGCACCACCCCCTGCTCGCACTCGACGAAATCTGCGACTTCATCGTCATCGACCGCAGCGGGCCAGGGCACAACTGCGACGAGATCCAGCTCGAGACCCCGGGCAGGATCGCAGCGCCCACATGAACCCATCGGCCGGCACCGGCACGTGACTCGCGACACATCCACAACACAATAGCAGCCCGCACTACCGCGCCACGCTGCTAGGATAGGGCGTTTTGGCTTCTGCCCTGCCCAATGAGCACCTCCGAGTCGAGGCTGTTCCAGGCCGCCGTAATGCAGTCGTGGAACGCGATCGTAATCACCGATGCCGACCTCACCGTCGGCGGGCGGGTGGAAATCGCCAACCCAGCCTTCTGCGCGATGACCGGCTATACGCTCGAAGAGCTGAAAGGCCAGACGCTCAAGCGCCTGCAAGGCCCGGAGACCGACCGGGCAGTGATCGACGAGTTGCGCATCTGTCTGCAGGAAGGGCGCTTCTTCGAAGGCACGGCGATCAACTACCGCAAAGACGGTACGCCCTACACCGTGCATTGGAGCATCACCCCCGTCCGCGACGACGAGGGCAAGCTCACGCACTTCGTGTCGATACAGCAGGACATCTCCGAGCATGTCCGCGCCGACCGCGAGAATCGCCTGCTCGCGCGCGCGCTCGATGCCGCCAGCGATCCGATCATCATCACCGACACCGCTAAGCGCATCATCTTCGCCAACCTCGCCTTCGCCAACGTGACCGGCTATGCGGTCAACGAGGTCATCGGCATGACGCCGGCCCTGTTCCGCTCCGGCGAGCACGACGAAAAGTTCTATGCCGAGTTGCACACCTCTCTGGCCAGCGGCAGTGACTTCCGCGCCACCTTCACCAACCGCCGGCGCGACGGCTCGCTATACCACGCCGAGCAAAGCATCTCGCCGATCTGCGACGACGCCGGCCGCATCAGCCACTACGTCAGCGTAAGCAAGGACATCTCCGAGCGCGTCGACATCGAGCATGCGCTACGCCAGGCCGCGACCGAGGACACCCTCACCGGCCTGCACAACCGGCGACACGGTGAGCAACTGCTGAAAGAGGCCCAGCGTAGAGCGCAGGTGCAGGGCACGCCGCTGGCCCTGCTGGTCTGCGACATCGACCATTTCAAGCAGATCAACGACCGCTTCGGCCACCCCGCGGGCGATCGCGTACTGCGCGACATCGCACACATCCTCCGCCACTCGGTGCGCAGTCGCGACAAGGTGATGCGCTGGGGAGGCGAGGAGTTCCTGATCCTGCTCGAAGACTGCCCCCAGGCGGCAGCCGTCGAGCTAGCCGAACGCATCAGGTTGCGCGTCGCCGCCCATCGCGATACCCAGGTCGGTGCATGCACGGTGTCGTTTGGCCTTGCGCTGCGGAAGCCAGGCGAGACGACGGATGCCCTCTTCGCACGCGCCGACGCTGCGCTCTACCAGGCCAAGCGCAATGGCCGCAACCGCTTGTCGCTCGCCTGAGCGCGACCGCACTCAGGCTGCACAAGGTCTCATCACCGCCCCGCGCTCGCATGCACCGCGCGGGGCTGGCAAGCCCTGCGCTCAGCGGCCGAGCGCATAGAACTCCGCGTTGGGCCGCATGCTCGTCACGTTGGCAAGACGGTTGGACATGCCGAAGAAGGCCGCGATGCCGGCGATATCCCAGATGTCCTCCTCGGTGAAGCCGTGCGCCTGCAGCAGTTCGAAATCGGCCTCGCCCACCAGATGCGAGGTCTGCGAGACCTTCATGGCGAAATCGAGCATCGCCTTCTGGCGAGCGCTCAGATCGGCCTTGCGGTAGTTGACTGCAACCTGGTCGGCGATGAGCGGGTTCTTGGCGCGGATGCGCAGGATCGCGCCGTGGGCGATCACGCAGTACTGGCACTGGTTCGCATTGCTGGTCGCCACCACGATCATCTCGCGCTCGGCCTTGCTCAGGTTGCCCGGTTTCTCCATCAGCGCGTCGTGGTAGGCGAAGAAGGCACGGAACTCATCGGGCCGGTGGGCGAGCGTAAGGAACACGTTGGGGATGAAACCGGACTTCTCCTGAACGGCCTCGATGCGCGCGCGGATGTCTTCGGGCATGTCCTTCAGTTCGGGGACAGGGAAACGGCTCACTGCGGATTGCTGTGCCTGGGTCATGCTTTCTTCTCCTTGGAATGATGAAACGGTTGATCCTGACGGGACGGCTCTAGCGATTGACGTCCACGACGATGCGGCCGCGGACCTCGCCCCTGAGCAAGCTGTCGGCGAGCGGGATGGCCTCGGCCAGTCCGACCTCGCGGCTGATCTGCCCGAGCTTGGCCAGATCCAGATCGCTTGCCAGGCGTTGCCAGGCCAGCAGCCGGTCCGCACGCGGGCACATCACGCTGTCGACGCCGGCCAGGGTGACGCCGCGCAGGATGAAGGGCGCGACCGTCGCCGGAAGGTCCATGCCCGCCGCCAGCCCGCAGGCAGCGACCACGCCACGGTACTTGGTGGTGGCGCAGACGTTGGCCAGCACATGGCTGCCGACCACATCGACAGCGCCGGCCCAGCGCTCCTTGCCCAGCGGCTTGCCAGGCGACGAGAACAGCGCACGGTCGACCACCTCCGCCGCCCCGAGCGCCTTGAGGTAGTCGGCATCCTGCGTGCGGCCGGTCGCCGCCACCACCGTGTAGCCGAGCTTGGCGAGCACCGCGATGGCGACGCTGCCGACACCGCCGGCAGCGCCGGTGACCAGAATCTCGCCGTCCCCGGGCTGGACCCCGTGGCGTTCGAGCGCCAGCACGCACAGCATGGCGGTATAGCCCGCGGTGCCGATCGCCATCGCCTGTTGCGGCGTGAAGGCCGCGGGCAGCGGCACCAGCCAGTCGCCATTCAGACGCGCCTTCTGCGCCAGGCCGCCCCAGTGCACCTCGCCCACACCCCAGCCGTTGAGCACCACTGCGTCCCCGGGTTTGTATTCCGGATGGGTGCTGTCCTCGACCACCCCGACCAGATCGATGCCCGGGACCATCGGAAACTTGCGCACCACCGGCCCCTTGCCGGTAATCGCCAGCCCGTCCTTGTAGTTGAGCGTCGAGTGGCTGACGCGCACGGTCACGTTGCCCTCGGGCAACTGCGCTTCGTCAAGCGTCTTGACGCTCGCGCGGTAACCCGCATCGTCCTTCTCGATCAGTACGCCCTTGAACATGTCATCCCCTCCAGATTTAGACCGAACGTCTATAAAAACACGAAAAAAGTCAGCCCTTGGGCAGCCCGGCGAAGTAGAAATCGGCAAACAGCTCGAGCGGCCTCGCACTGCGCTCGAGCTTGGCACGCAGGACTGCGCCTTCCCAACCAATCCAGAACACTGCAGCGAGTCCCGCGCAGTCGGCCTGTGGTGCCAGCCACCCTGCCCGCTGTGCCTCGTTCAGGCAGGCCGCAAAACGGGCCTGCCAATCCTCGAAAGTATCCCTGAGCCGGACCCGAAAGCTCTCCGGCAATGCGCCCATCTCCTGCCCGAGGTTGCCGATCAGGCAACCTCGGCGGAATTCATGGCGTGCCATGCCTTCTGCCGCGTCGATGACGAAAGCGCGCAGGCGCGCCAGCGGTGGGCGTGCCGGATCGAGCAGATGGCGATCCAGCTTGCGGGCAAAGAACACGCCGTAGCGTCCGATCACCTCGAGGCCGTAGTCTTCCTTGCTGTCGAAGTAATGGTAGAAGGAGCCCTTGGGCACGCCTACGCGGCCAAGGATCTCCTCGATGCCGGTGGCCGAGAAGCCCTTCTCGGTGAACACCTCCAGGCCCGCACGCAGCAACAGCTCGCGCGTCTCCATCAGGTCTGCGCGCTGTCTGGGCGGCCTGCCGCGCCGACGGGGAGTCTGCTGTTCCGGAACCATGGGCAGATATTAGACCGATCGTCTTTATAAATGCAAGGAAACTCCCGACGACACCCTCGGCACGCACCGCTGGCCCGCCAACACACGAGACCCAGGCACCGACCTCAACCAGGAGTTGAACCTGCGCCAGCCGCAGCGCAGCTGCGAGGAATGATCCATGCCAAGGCGCTGCGGGCAACCCGCTGCTAGCATCGCCCCATGAGCCTCTACCAAGACTTTGCCGAGCGAACTGCAGTACTGATTGCATCGGGCGTACTACGTCCCGGCGACAAGCTCCTCTCCGTGCGACAGGCCTGCAAGACCCATGGCGTCAGCCCGATCACGGTCACCCAGGCCTACCACCTGCTCGAAAGCCGGGGCCTGATCGAGGCGCGACCAAAGTCGGGCTACTTCGTGCGCGCCCGGCTCGGCCGCAAGCTGCCAGAGCCCGAGATGACGCACCCTGTGGGCGGCTCCACGGCGCTCGAGGTCAGCGACTTCATCTTCCAGATCCTCGACAGCGTTCGCGATCCTGCGATCGTCCCATTGGGATCGAGCTTTCCGGACGCGCGGCTGTATCCGCTCGACAAGCTCGGGCGCTTCCTCGCCGCGGCCGCACGTCACCTGGACCCGCTGGCCACGGTGACCGACCTGCCTCCGGGCAATGAGGAGCTGCGCCGACAGATCGCATTGCGTTACCTGGCGCATGGCGCCTCGGTGTCGCCACAGGAGATCGTCGTCACGTCAGGGGCGATGGAAGGGCTCAACCTCTGCCTGCAGGCCCTGACCCAGCCCGGCGACCTGGTTGCCATCGAATCACCCACCTTCTACGCCGGGCTGCAGGCCAGCGAACGCCTTGGACTCAAGGTGATCGAGATCCCGAGCCACCCGCGCGAGGGCGTGAGCCTGGATGCGCTGGCCGATGCGCTGCGCCATCATCCGGTCAAGGCCTGCCTGTTCATGCTCAACTACGCCAACCCGACGGGCAGCCGCGTAGCGGACGAGAACAAGCGCGCCTTGCTGGAGCTGCTGCGCAAGTACCAGGTTCCGTTGATCGAGGACGACGTCTATGCCGAGCTGTACTTCGGCCGCGAGGCCCCCTTGTGCAGCAAGGCAATGGACACCGACGGACTGGTGCTGCACGTATCTTCGTTCTCGAAGTGCCTCGCCCCGGGGTACCGCGTAGGTTGGGTCGCAGCGGGGCGGTTCGCCAAGAAGGTTCAGCGGCAGAAATACTCGACCAGCCTGGCGACTGCCGTGCCGGTGCAGATCGCGCTGGCCGATTACCTCAAGCACGGCGGCTTCGACAACCACCTGCGTCAGCTGCGCAGGCAGCTTGCCACTCAAGAGGCACAACTCCTGGCCGGCATCGAGACGCACTTGCCCCACGACATCCGCCTGGCCAGGCCGGACGGCGGCTACTTCCTGTGGCTGGAGCTACCTGCCCGGGTCGACACGCTGCAACTGCACGAGGCAGCGCTCGCACACGGCATCAGCACCGCGCCAGGGCCGATCTTCTCGGCGAAACGCGAGTTCTCCAGCTACCTCCGACTCAATTTCGGCCACCCCGCCACGGCACGCCAGGACGATGCACTGGCCACGCTCGGCAGGCTGATCAAACGCCAGCTATAGGCTGGCGAGACGGGTGAAGCTGTCGCCGAACAAGGTCGTCAGCACGATCGCGATCGGGGTGAAGGCAATGAAGAAACGCAGCACATTGCGAAGGAAGGGGTGCACCAGCTCAGCCTCGATGAAGTAGCGTGCGACCAGCCGGCCCTTGATCCAGATGATCGCGGCGACGATGAGCTGCACGGTGTCCTGCCCACCGAGGCCGGCGCCGAGCTGCGGGCTGACGAGGGTAAGGCCGACCAGCCCCAGCCAGGCCAGGACCAGGGGTTGCAGCGAGGTGGCGGGCTTGCGTGCGGAGGTATCCATGATCAGGCCAGAACGTAGCAGAAGGGAAAAATGACCAGCCAGATGATGTCGGTGGCATGCCAGTAGCTGGCAAGCGCCTCCAGACCGCCGTGTTCGTCGGCAGTGTAGATCCCGAACCCGTGCCGGGTGAGGACCCAGAGGATGCCGAGGATGCCCCAGAAGGCGTGCACCATGTGGGTGAAAGTCAGGTAGTAATAGACGGTGAAGAAGATCCCCGACTGCCCATCGATCCCTTGCGCAAGATTCCACTGGATCTCGAAGTACTTGACCAACGGATAGCCGAGTGCGGCGACCAGGCCCGCAATCAGCCAAGCGATCGATTCGCGCCTGCGCCCGGCACGCAGGCGGGTGACCGAGCAGGCGATGAAGAAGCTACTGCTCACCATCAGCAGCGTGATGAGCACGCCCGCCGTCTGCGAAAGACGCTCGGCCCCCGCATGGAAATCCTCCGGGAAGTGCGCGCGAGCGACGAAGTACACGATGAACAGCACCAGAAACTCGACAAACTCGCAGCAGATCCCGACCCAGATACCCTTGTTGCCGGGCACCCTACCCGCACTGGGGGGCAGATCCGCTGCATTGGGAAGACTCATCGTATTGGCAATCACGGTACTCAACTCCTGACTCGACACCTTCATTGTCACCGCCTGCCGATGCGCAGACAGGAACAGTCGGGCCGATAGTCATCCGGCACAGCAAGACAGCCAGCCAGAATCTGTACCTGTTCTAAATCAAACAATCTGAATCTGCACCTATCCCACCCGGGATGATGTACTTCCGGCCATCTTTGAAGCCGGAGTACATCCATGAACCCACCCGTCAGCAAGGCGCGCGAAGCCCGGCTGGAGTTCTATCGCAAGAAGGGAAAGGTCCACGCCAAGGCGGTGCAGGGCCGCTTCAACGGCCTGCGCTGGGCAATGGTCTGGCTTACCCAGATCGTGTTCTACGGTGCGTGCTGGTTGCCATGGACGACGGCGACAGGCAGGCGGCAGGCGATCCTGTTCGACATCGTCGACGAAAAGCTCTATCTCTTCGACCTGGTGCTGTGGCCGCAGGACGCGCTGCTGCTCGCCTTCATCCTGATCCTGGCCGCCACCGCGCTGTTCTTCACCACCGCCATGGCGGGGCGCCTGTTCTGCGGCTTTGCCTGTCCGCAGACGGTCTATACGTCCATCTTCGTGTGGATCGAGGGCAAGGTCGAGGGCGACCACCTTGCCCGCCTGCGCCTCGACCAGAGCCCGATGTCGGCGCGCAAGCTGCTGATCAAGTCGGTCAAGCATGGCATCTGGGCGCTGGTGGCGGCGTGGACCGCGATCACCTTCGTCGGCTACTTCACCCCGATCCGGGAACTGCTGCCGGCGATCGCCGGCTTCCAGACCGGCCCCTGGGAGACCTTCTGGCTGATCTTCTACGCGACCTTCACCTATCTGCAGGCGGGGCTGGCACGCGAGGCCGTTTGCCAGCACATGTGTCCGTACTCGCGCTTCCAGGGGGTGATGATCGATCCGGATACTGCAAACGTCAGCTATGACAGCCGCCGCGGCGAACCGCGTGGTGCCCTGCGGCAATCCACCAACAAGGGCGACTGCGTCGACTGTGGCATCTGTGTGCAGGTGTGTCCGACCGGCATCGACATCCGCGACGGTCTTCAATACCAGTGCATCAACTGCGGCCTGTGCATCGACGGCTGCGACGAGGTCATGGACCGGATCGGCGCGCCGCGCGGCCTGATTCGCTTCACGAGCGCGCGCGAGCTTGCCGGCCGACCGCAGGCTGCAGCGGCCCGGTGGCGGCCGCGGACTCTGGTCTATGTCGGCCTGCTGCTCGTGTTCGCTGCGCTCGGGTTGTGGACACTGAACGAGCGCGTGCTGCTGCGGGTGGAAGTGCACCGCGATCGCGGTGCACTGATGCAGGAGAGCACCGAGGGACGAATCGAAAACAATTACATCCTCAAGCTCATCAACATGGAGGAGGCGGCCCACCAGTTCCGCATCGGTGTGAGCGGCCTGCCGGGGCTGCGAATCGAAGGCACCAGCGAGTTCATGGTCGAGCCGGGGCGCGTCCATACCGTCACGCTCACCCTGTCGTCCCCGCTCGAAGGCATGCCGTCAGGCGTGCAGCCGATCGTGTTCGAGACGGTGGCACTGCACGACCAAAGCCTTGCCGTGCGCGAGAAGAGCACCTTCATCCTGCCCACCCACTGAACAGTCAGCCATCATGTACCGCTATAACGAAACCGATCAGCGCCTGGTCGATGACCGCGTCCGCCAGTTCCGCGACCAGATGCAGCGCCACCTCGACGGCAAGCTCAGCGAGGACGACTTCCGCCCACTTCGCCTGCAGAACGGGCTGTACCTGCAGCGCCATGCGCCGATGCTGCGCGTGGCCATCCCCTACGGCACGCTGTCGAGCATGCAGTTGCGCATGCTTGCACACATCGCACGCACCTGGGACCGCGGCTACGGGCACTTCACGACGCGCAGCAACATCCAGTTCAACTGGGTCCGCTTTGCCAATGTGCCGGACATCTTGGCCCTGCTAGCCACGGTCCAGATGCATGCAATCCAGACCTCGGGCAACTGCATCCGCAACATCACGACCGACCAGTTCGCCGGCGTTGCACGCGACGAGATCCTCGATCCTCGCCCCTATTGCGAGATCGTCCGCCAGTGGTCGGCGCTGGCGCCCGAGTTCCAGTTCCTGCCGCGCAAGTTCAAGATCGCCATCGCCGGCGGTGAGGAGGACCGCGCGGCGGTGCGATTCCACGACATTGGCGCAAAGGCGTGTCGGAGCGACCAAGGTGAGCCCGGCTTCGAGATCTTCGTCGGCGGCGGTCTCGGTCGCACGCCGATGGTGGGGCACTGCATCAAGCCCTTTCTGCCACGCGCCGAGTTGCTGAACTACTTCGAGGCGATCCTGCGTGTCTATAACCGCTATGGACGTCGCGACAACAAGTACAAGGCGCGGATCAAGATCCTGGTCAAGGACCTGAGCGTCGAAGGTTTCGCACGCGAGGTGGACGCGGAATGGCGTCATACGCGCGGCGCGGGAAGCCTGATCCCGGAATCCACCTTCGCAACGATGGAAGCGTTCTTCGCGCCACCTGCGTACGCCGACGCGCGGGCAACCGATCTGGCTTTCGTTGCCCCTCGCGCCGAGAATCGCCCTTTCGCGCGCTGGGTCGAGCGTAACGTGGCACCGCATCGGCACCCCGGGTACGGCATCGTCACCCTGTCGCTGAAGAAGACCGGGGTGCCGCCGGGCGATGCGACAGCCGACCAGATGGACCGGGTCGCCGAGTTGGCCGAACGCTTCAGCGCCGGCGAGATCCGCGTCAGCCACGAGCAGAACGTGATCCTGCCCAACGTGCCGCTGCGTGACCTGTATGCGTTGTGGGAGATCGCGCGGAGAAGCGGGCTCGCAACGCCAAACATCGGCCTGCTGACCGACGTTGTCTGCTGCCCTGGGGGCGACTTCTGCGCGCTGGCCAACGCAAAATCCCTGCCGGTCGCCGCCGCAATCCAGGCGCGCTTCGACGACCTCGACTATCTGTTCGACCTCGGCCCGCTGGAGCTGAACATCTCCGGCTGCGTCAATGCCTGCGGCCATCACCACATCGGACACATCGGCATCCTCGGCGTCGATAAGAACAACGAGGAGTGGTACCAGGTGACGCTGGGCGGCAGCGAAGGCAAGCACTCCCGCCTCGGGCGCGTGATCGGGCCGTCCTTCGCGGCCAGCGACATTCCCGACGTCATCGAACGAATCCTGCAAGTCTATTTGCGCGAGCGCCTCGCCGAAGAGTGCTTCATCGACACGCTCGATCGTATCGGCCTCACTCCTTTCAAGCTTGCCGTCTATGGAGAACGCCATGAAGCCGCTCATTAAGGATGGGCGCATCGTCGCCGACGAATGGAGCCTGCTCTCGCACGAGGCCCTCGACGACATCGACCTGACCCCCGCCGGCCCTCGGCAGATCGTACCGCTTGCGCACTACCGCACGCACGCCGAAGTGCTGCGGACGCAAGGGCACCGCATCGCGATCCTGCTCGGCCCGGATGATGAACCCGACGCCGTGGCGCCGTATCTGGCGGACATCGCTCTCGTCGCCATCCATTTTCCGAGCTTCACCGATGGGCGAGGCTATTCAACGGCGCGTCTGTTGAGAGTCCGCTTCAACTTTTCAGCCGAAATACGCGCGGTCGGCGACATCCTTCGCGACCAGCTGTACTTCCTGCACCGCTGCGGCTTCGATGCATTCTCGCTGCGAGCAGACCAGGATGTTAACGCCGCACTGAGTGCCTTCGACGACTATGCGTGGGCGCCCGATTTCGGCGCTCTTCCTCGCACCGCCCCCAAGGGCTCCCTCCCACTTCGAGATCCTGCCGCAGACAAGTGATCGGTGTTGACATCGCAAATGCACGCGGCTCGGCTCGCGGCCCCCCCGCTGTCGCCCCAGTGGCGCTCAGGGCTGCCCCAGTCTGCCTTGCCCGTGTCCTGCACGAAGATGGCAGATGGCGCAGCCTGCCCGGCGGCTCAGGGCTTCAACCGATATCCCGTCCTCAGCATCCACGTCGCGAGCGCCACGAACACCGTGAGGAACAGCAGCGTCATCGCCAGGCTCACGCCCACCGGCACGTCGCCGCTGCCGTAGAAGCTCCAGCGGAAACCGCTGACCAGGTACACCACCGGGTTGAACAGCGATACCGTGCGCCACGCCGCAGGCAGCATGTCGATGGAGTAGAAGCTGCCGCCGAGGAAGGTCAGCGGCGTGATGATCAGCAAAGGGACGAGCTGAAGCTTCTCGAAGTTGTCCGCCCAGATGCCGAGGATGAAGCCGAGCAGGCTGAAGCTGACCGCGGTGAGCAGCAGGAAGCCGATCATCCATACCGGGTGTTCGATGCGCAGCGGAACGAAGAGGGTCGCGGTGGCAAGGATGATCACGCTCAGGATGACCGCCTTGGTCGCCGCAGCCCCGACGAAACTGAGCACGATCTCGAAGTGCGAAACCGGGGCCGACAGAATCTCGTAGATCGTGCGCGAGAACTTCGGAAAGAAGATGCCGAAGGAGGCGTTCGACACGCTCTGCGTCAACAGGTTGAGCATGATGAGCCCGGGCACGATGAAGGCGCCGTAGCTCACCCCCTCCACCTCGGGGATACGCGCGCCGATTGCCGAACCGAAGACGACGAAGTACAGGGTGGTGGTGATCACCGGCGCCAGCACGCTCTGCAGCAGGGTGCGCTTGGTGCGAGCCATCTCGAACAGGTATATCGCGCGAACGGCGTGCCAGTTCATCGTGCGCCCTCCGCGGCCGCCCGGGCCTCGCTGCCGTTTTCGCCCCCAAGCGCAGGCTCGTTGACCAGGCTGACGAAGATATCTTCGAGCGAGCGCTGGGTGGTGTGCAGGTCGGCGCAGGCAATGCCCGCGCCGGCAAGGTCCTGCAGCAGGCCGGCGATCGCGCTGTCGCCGGACTCACCGTTCCGGCCCGTCTCGTAGCGATACACCAGCGTGCTGCCCCCCTTGCCCAGCGTCAGCCCGTAACGATCCAGCGCGGGCGGAATCTCGGTGATCGGCACCACCAGTTGCAGGGTGAGCTGCTTGCCGCCGAGCTTGTCCATCAGCACCGCCTTGTCCTCGACCAGGATGAGCTCGCCCTTGGCGATCACGCCGATGCGGTCGGCCATTTCTTCGGCCTCCTCGATGTAGTGGGTGGTCAGGATCACCGTCACGCCCTCGTCACGCAAACGGCGCACGAGCTGCCACATGTCACGCCTCAACTCGACGTCGACGCCCGCGGTCGGCTCATCGAGGAACAGCACCTTGGGCTCATGCGACAAGGCCTTGGCGATCAGCACCCTGCGCTTCATGCCGCCGGACAGGGTCAGCATCCTGCTGTCCTTCCGGCTCCACAGCGACAGCGCCTTGAGCAGGCGCTCGAGGTAGGCCGGATCGGGCGGCTTGCCGAACAGCCCGCGGCTGAAGCAGACGGTGTTCCACACCGTCTCGAACGCCTCGGTGGTGAGCTCCTGGGGCACCAGGCCGATCTGCGCGCGTGCGGCACGGTAGTCGCGCACGATATCGTTGCCATCGACCCGCACGCTGCCGGCCGTCGCGTTGACCAGTCCACAGACCACGCTGATGAGCGTGGTCTTGCCCGCACCGTTCGGCCCAAGCAGCGCGAAGATCTCGCCGCGGCGGATGTCGAGATCTACACCTTTCAGCGCAGTGAATCCGGATGCATAGGTCTTGGAGAGCGCCGAGATCGAGATGATGGAGTCCATGGCGTCGAAGATAACAGATCGAGATCGCAGGCAAACGCGGATGAACGTGTGCTCATTCTGATCTATGTCAGAGCAGCCATACCGAAACGCCCCATAATGGGCACTCACAGGACCCTGCGATCACGACCCGCATGAACAGCCCACTCTGCGCCCCCGCTTCAATGCATGGCCGACGGCAACGCATGCCCATCGTGTCCACTTGGCCAAGGTGAGCAGCCTCGGCAGGCACGCATCGACCTGGCTCGCGCACCCGCTGGCACAGGCCCTGTTCGCCACCGCGCTTGTACTTGGGCTGCTTGTCGCCTTCCTGGTATTCACCTTCCGCTCCACCGTTGCCACGACTGCAACCGCCTCCAGCAACGAGGCGCGCGTGCTGGCGACCAAGATCGAAGGCGCTTTGCGCCGCGTCGACATGAGCGCGGCCTTCGCGGCCGACAATGCCGTAGAGCCCGGTGCGCACGACCGCGTCGGTTCGGCCTCTTGGGCCGCGACGGTGGCGCCGCTGAACCTCAACCTCGCACAGCTTACGAGACACTTCCCCGAAGCGCTCGTCATCCTCGTCACCGATACCGAAGGACGGGTGATCGCGAGCAGCTATGACGAACTGCCCACCTGGGGCATCGGCGATCGGGACTACTTCCAGCACGCACGCACTGCCCCAACCGCCGCCCTGCAGTTCTCCAACGTCCTCACCAGCAAGGCCGCCCCCACCCCCACCGTGGTCGCGTACCGCGCCCGCCTGCGCGCTGACGGCAGCTTCGCCGGCGTGGTAGCCGTCGGCCTGAACCTCGCCAGCTTCGAGGCGTTTCTGGACCGCATCGATGCCGGCGAGCGAGGCGTGGTCGCCGTGCGCCGCAGCGATGACAGCCGCCTGGTCATGCGCAGGCCCGCCGCACCGGCCAGGATCAACACGGCCGACCCGTGGATTCCACCCTACCGGATGATCCTCGACGGCAAACGCCGCGGTGTCGTACGTTACGCAAGCGCAGTGGATGACGTCGACCGCATCTTCGCCTTCCAAGCACTGCAGGACTACCCCTTCTTCGTGATCGTCGGACGCTCGGTGGATGAGCAATTCACGGTCTGGAGGCGAACCGGCGTGGCCGCGATGGCGATCGCAGCCGCCACCCTGACCCTGTTGCTGGCGATGCAGGCCGGCCTGCGCCGCAGCCGCGCCCGCCTGGCACGCAGCGAGCAGGACTTCGACGCGCTGGTGGAGAGTCGGCGCGAGGCAAGCTGCACCTGGCAGCCAGACACCACCCTGTTGTCCTGCAACGCGCGTTATGCTGCCCTTGTAGGTAGATCGCCCAGCGAACTGGAAGGTCACCGCTGGCTCGACTACCTGCCCGAACACGAGCGCCCGGCAACAGCCGCGGCAATCGAACACCTCACCAGCGGCGCCGGCGCACTCGCAACCGACCGCAGCATGCGCCACAGCGACGGCAGCATACGGTGGATCCGCTGGGTGGATCTGCCCGTTCTCGATAGCGAGGGGCGCTGCGTCGAAATCCGCTCCATCGGCCAGGACATCACCGCGCAGAAGGAAAACGAACTACGCCTGCGTCAGCTTGCACTTGCAGTCGAGCAAAGCCCCAACACCATCGTCATCACCAACACGCAGGGGCAGATCGAGTACGTCAATGCATCCTTCACCCGCACCACCGGCTACGCCGCCGACGAGGTGCTGGGACAGAATCCGCGTCTGCTCAATGCCGGCAAGACACCGCCGGCCACCTATGCCGACCTGTGGGCGACGCTCGAGCGCGGAGAGGTCTGGCGCGGCGAGTTCATCAACTCGCGCAAGGACGAAAGCACGTATATCGAACTTGCCACGATCGCTCCCATCAAGCAGCCCGACGGCAGCGTCAGCCACTACGTGGCGATCAAGGAAGACATCACCGAACGGCGTGCCGCAGAGGCGCGCATCAGGCAACTGGCGTACTACGACTCTCTGACCGGGCTACCGAATCGCAGTCTGATGTGGGACAGGCTGCGCCACGCCATCGTCGCCAGCGAGCGCAGCGGCATGCACGGCATGCTGCTGTTGCTGGACATCGACTACTTCAAGCTGCTCAACGACACGCAGGGGCACAAGGCCGGCGACGCCTTGCTGCGTGAAGTGGCGCAGCGCCTGCGCGCAGCGCTGCGCGAGGAGGACACGGTTGCGCGCTTGGGCGACGACGACTTCGCAATCGTCGTTGAGGGTCTGGGCGCAGAGCGCGACGACGCCATTGCCCATGCCGGACGCATCGCCGAGCACCTTCATGGCTGCATTGCACAACCCTTCGACCTTGGCCTGCCGAGCGGCCCCTACCATGGCACGGCTAGCCTGGGCCTCACCCTCTTTCATGGGCGCGCAAACCCCGCCGAAGCCGTTCTCAAGCAGGCCGAGGTCGCCGTCGATCGCGCCAAGCACGACGGACGCAACCTGCACCGCTTCTTCAGTGAGGCAATGCAGGCCGTCGTTGCCGAACGTGCGAGCCTCGAGCTCAAGCTGCGCGCGGCCCTGGCCGAAAACCGGTTCCGCCTGTTCTACCAACCGCAACTCGACAGCACTGGTCGCCTGATCGGCGCCGAGGCCCTGCTGCGCTGCTTCGACACGCACGGCAGCATGATCTCGCCGGCCAGCTTCATCCCCCTGGCCGAGGAAACGGGGCTGATCGTACCGATAGGCGACTGGGTGCTGCAGGCAGCCTGCGCGCAGTTGCGGGTCTGGCAGGCACACGTGGCGACAGGCGACCTGAGCCTGTCCATCAACGTCAGCGCCAAACAGTTTCACCAGCCGGATTTCGTCGCCAAGGTCACCGCGGCAATCGAGCGCCACCGCGTCAATGCAGGCCTGCTCAAGATCGAACTCACCGAGAGCGTGGTGATCGGCGACATCGAAACAACGGTGGCACGCATGAAGCAGATCAAGGCGCTCGGCGTCCGCTTCGCGCTCGACGATTTCGGCACCGGCTACTCGTCCCTGTCCTACCTCAAACGTCTGCCCTTCGACCAGCTCAAGATCGACCAGGCCTTCGTGCGCGACATGGACGACGGCAACTCCAGCGATGCGATCGTGCGTGCCATCCTGGCCATCAGCCAGTCGCTCGACCTGGAGGTCGTGGCTGAAGGCGTGGAAACCAGTGCCCAGCACGAACGGCTGCTTCAACGCGGTTGTGTCATGTTCCAGGGCTATCTGTTCGGCAAACCGGTGCCGATCGAGGCCTGGCCGGTGGGCTGAGCGCGCGGCGGAATGCCGGCAGCGCTACCCTTCAGCCCAGCGTCGCCGTCGCCAGCTTTGCCCCAAAGCCGATGAACACCCCGCCCACGCCCGCGGTCGCCCCTGCGGCGACGCGGCGATGGCGGCGGAACTGCGCGGCCAGGCGCGCGCCGGCGAAGATCAGCACCGACAGGTAGAGCACGCTGCAGATCTGCACGATCACGCCCAGGATCACGAAGGACAGCGCAGGGTGTGCGTAGGTCGGATCGACGAACTGGATGAAGAAGGAGACGAAGAACAGGATCGCCTTCGGGTTCATCAGGCTGATGACGAGCGCAGTGCGGAACGGGTGCGGAGTACTGCGCACCGGCGGGTAATCCGGCTTACCGTCACCAACCTGCTCCGCCGTCTCGTCCCCGCGCCGCCAGGTGGCAAATGCACCGCGCAGCAGGCTGATGCCCACCCAGGCCAGGTAGGCCGCACCTGCATACTTGATCACCATGAACAGCTCGGGCGTGGCACGCAGCACCGAAGCCATGCCCATCACCGCCAGCAGCATCAGGATGGTGTCGCCGACGAAGATGCCAGCCGCCCCCTGGTAGCCGGCGCGCGTTCCCCAACGCGAGGCCGCCGCCATCACGTAGAGCGAGTTGGGCCCGGGCAGCAGCACGATGAAGATGGTGCCGAGAATGAAGGTGGTGAGGTCGGTGATGCCGTAGAACATTTGGGTACTCGCACGCAAGTGTGAACCGGTGCTCACTTTGCCACGCCGACCGGCGCCCCGCCAGGGTCCAGGTGGCTGTCGGCCGACGAAAAGCTCGCGGCTGGCGCCGCTCCTACCGAAAACCACCACGCGCGTCGCCCGTCGTAGGAGCGGCGCCAGCCGCGAGGGGTTGAAGGCGATGAGCGTTGGGCGGACGACGAAAAGCTCGCGGCTGGCGCCGCTCCTACCGAAAACCAACACGCGCGTCACCCGTCGTAGGAGCGGCGCCAGCCGCGAGGGGTTGAAGGCGATGGGCGTTGGGCGGACGACAAAAAGCTCGCGGCTGGCGCCGCTCCTACCGAAAACCAACACGCGCGTCGCCCGTCGTAGGAGCGGCGCCAGCCGCGAGGGGTTGAAGGCGATGGGCGTTGGGTGGACGACAAAAAGCTCGCGGCTGGCGCCGCTCCTACCGAAAACCAACACGCGCGTCACCCGCCGTAGGAGCGGCGCCAGCCGCGAGGGGTTGAGGGCGATGAGCGTTGGGCGGACGACAAAAAGCTCGCGGCTGGCGCCGCTCCTACGGCAAGCCTTGGTCAGTCAGCGGCGCCTGGCGACGAACTCGAGCGGCGGATCCCGACCACCGTTGCGCTGGATCTCCAGGCGTACTTGCAGCTCACCGCCGTCCGGGGTGAGCTCGTAGTGCTGGACCAGTTCGCTGGCTTGCGCCTCGCCAGCCACCACCTCGCTGCGCGTGAGGAAGTGCAGCCGACCGTCCCGCCACTCCACCGCCTCGACCACACGCGGCATCCCGAGGAAACTCGCCAGGCCTTCGATGCGACCGTCCCTGAGCTCGAAATCGTAAGTCTCCTCGAGGCTCAGATTCCAGGGGTAGCGGACTTCGGCGTGCCAGGAACCGACGATCGCCTGCGCCTCATCCTGCGCGCTCGCCCCCCACAGCCACGCGCCCAAGCCCACTGCGGCAAGCGTCGCGGCCGCGGCCCCAAGCAAGCGCCCCGCTCCACGCGAGCGAGCGGCATCGGCGGGCTTCACCCATTGCGCCAGTACAGCCTCGAGCCGCATGCGGTCGGCTGCCCACGAAGCGTCACCAAGACTGAGCGCATGCCGGTTCGACAGCCCACGGATGGACGCGGGCAGCACCGCAGCTTCCGGCATCGATGCGCCACCGACCAGGATCGGCACCACGGGCCGCCCCGAGCCGAGCGCAAGTTCGATCTCGCGGCGCACGAAGTCCTGCGGGTGATCGAGCCTGCGCTCGCCCGCGGCCGAGGCGGCCAGCCAGCCAGGACCAATCAGGACCAGAACCGCCTTGGCATCGTGCAGGCGGCGCTCAATCACCGCCTCGAAATCCTCACCCGGCTGGATGTCGTCCACATCGCGGAACACGCTCCCCACGCCGAAGCGCTGCTCGAGCGCATCGGTGAGGCGGCCGGCAAAGCCCGCACTATCTTCTCGGCGGTAGGAAACGAACAGGCAAGGCATGAACGATCGGCCCCTGCGGCGTGGTCCTTCATTCAAGCACGCCGCTTCAGCCGCCGCCAGGCGTATGCCTAGAGGAAGACGAACTTCGCCAGAAAGAGCACGAACAGTGCGTAAAGTGCGGGCGAGATGGAACGCCATTGGGCCGTGCAGAACTTGAGCACCACATACGCCACGAAGCCCAGCGCGATACCGTTCGCGATCGAGAAGGTGAGCGGCATCATCACCGCGGTGACGATTGCCGGGATGGTGTCGGTGTAGTCCTCCCAGTCGATGTGGGCGAGTCCGGTAGTCATCAGCATCGCCACATAGATCAGCGCGCCGGCGGTGGCATAGCCCGGGATCATGCCGGCCAGCGGGGCGAAGAACATCGCCACCAGGAACAGCACGCCAACGGTGATTGCCGTCAGTCCCGTGCGCCCGCCCGCCTCTACGCCCGAACAGCTCTCGACGTAGCTCGTCACCGGCGGGCAGCCGACACAGGCACCGATCACGCTCGCGCTGCTGTCGGCCTTGAGCGCCTGCGGCAGGTTCTCGATGCTGCCGTCAGCCTTGGTCAGCTTGGCCCGATGCGCCACACCCATCAGCGTGCCGGCGGTATCGAACATGTTCACGAACAGGAAAGCGAGGATGACGCTGATCATCGCGACATCGAAGGCGCCAGCCACGTCCATGGCCAGTAGCGTGGGCGCCAGGCTCGGCGGCATCGACACCAGTCCGCCGTAGTCGACGATGCCCACCAACCAGCCGATGAAGGTCACAACAAGGATGCTGATCAGGATCGCGCCGAATACGCGGTAGTGGCTGAGCACGCCGATCATCAGGAAGCACAGGCCCGCAAGCGCGGCTGGCAACTCGAGCATCGAGCCCATGGTCACCAGCGTTGCATCGCTCGGAACCACGATACCGGCGATCTTCAGCCCGATCAGCCCAAGGAACAGGCCAACGCCCGCCCCCATCGCAAAGCGCAGACTGCGCGGAATGCTGTCGAGCAACCACTGGCGCAAGCGGGTGAAGCTCATCGCCATGAACAGTACGCCGGACAGGAACACGGCACCCAGCGCGACCTCCCAGCTATAGCCCATCTCGCCAACCACGGTGTAGGTGAAGAAGGCGTTGAGACCCATGCCGGGCGCCAGCCCGACCGGCCAGTTGGCATAGAAGCCCATCAGCAGGCAGCCGAGGGCGGCACCGATGCAGGTGGCAACGAAGGCCGCCCCCTGGTCCATGCCTGCCGCGGCCATGATCGTCGGATTGACGAAGATGATGTAGGCCATGGTAATGAAGGTGGTGAGCCCGGCAAACAGCTCCGTGCGCACGGTCGTGCCATGCGCGGTGAGGCCGAAGCGTCGCTCCAGCCAGCTGTCGGGACCGACCGGTACGCCCTCGGGCGCCGCGACCGTAGTGGAAGAATGGGGTTGCATGAGCGATGTCTCCTCGTGACCGGGCGAGCGCCAGCATGGGCCCGGGTTCTGGCTGGATGCAAGCCGAGCGCGGCCACAGCGGACGCGCCCGATGCACTCTCGCACTGCGTCGCCGATATTGTTAACGATTTTGGCAACGACAGAGATTGCAGTTTAGATAGCGAGGTGCGGCGGTGACCATATGGATCACCAAATACCTTGCATCAGCCTGCCCGTATAGCTGGCCGGACAGCTGCAGGTGCGCACGCCCTCAGCGCGGTCCCCGCCCGCCGTCCTCGGCCCCCAGGCCGTCCAGCGCAAGCAGACGGGCAATATCGTCGTCCTCGGGCGACTCACCACGATCGAGCGCGAGGCGCCCCTCGAGGTGGGCGACATGCTCGCTCATGAGCGCGCGCGCGCGCTCCACATCGCGTGCCGCGATGGCATCCAGGATGTCTTCATGATCGCTCAGCATGCAAGCCGGCGGCGACTCACGACGATGGGCCAGCACAACGAGCGGCGTGCGAGTGATGATCTCGTCGAGGAAGGCCGCGAGAACCGTATTTCCGACGCTCTCGGCGAGCTGCAGGTGAAAGTCGATCGACATGCGCAACGCCTTGCGCACATCGCCCCCGGCGTAGGCGGCACGCTCGCGCTGCACCAAGGCGCGCAAGCGCGCCAGCGCGGCCTCGTCGAGCCGCTCCACGGCGAGTTCGACGATCGCAGCCTCGACGTAGCGCCGCGCGCAGAACAGATCCCGCCCTTCGGCCGCCGATGGACTTGCGACGAATACGCCGCGATTGGGGGCGTGCGTCACCAGGCGGTAGATCTCCAGACGGGCCAGCGCCTGGCGCACCACCGCTCTATTGACGCCGAAGGCGTCGGCCAGACCCTGCTCCTTCAGCTGCAGACCGGGCGGCAAGCGCTGGTCGAGCACGGCGTTGCGCAACGACTCGAACACGCGCTGGATCTCCTCCGACGATGGCGTCCGGCCGGCCTTGCCTGCCGCCATGCGGCCATCGTCTTGCCCTTCGCTCATTCCCGACCTCCGTCCGCACCCTGCTGCTCGTCATGCTGCCAGTTCTGCCCTCCAGACGGGCGGCAGGATTATAACGGGATCGTGATTCCCCATATTGGCTCTGGCGCCGACTCGCGGCCATGGGGCGCCCCCGGCGCTCGGGAGCAAACCCAATGCGGCCGGGCGTTACAGGCTCGCGGCTGCGCACCGGGGCACGATAAGCGGCAAGGGCTTGTTCCGGAGCAGTCGCCCGATCGATTGTTGACAATTTTGTAATCAGAATCCACGATCAAATCACCGCGCTGCTCCCAACCACTTGGCGCTCTTGGACAAGTCGGGCAGGCCGGCGTAGAACGAATGACAGCCGCTCGCACGGCACACCCCATCAGGACGAGACGATGAACACAGACGCAATCCGCCTTCTGCTCAACGGCGAACCGGTCGACGTGACCGGCATCGCGCCCACCACCAGCCTGCTCGCCTGGCTGCGCATCCACCGCGGCCTGACGGGTACCAAGGAAGGCTGCGCCGAAGGCGACTGCGGCGCCTGCACCGTCGTCGTCGGCGAACTGGGAGGCGACACCGACAGCCTGCGTCTGTTCAGCGTCAATGCCTGCATCCAGTTCATGCCCGCGCTCGACGGCAAGGCCGTGTTTACGGTCGAGTACCTGCGCCGCCAGGCCGGCGATCGGCTGCATCCGGTGCAACAGGCGATGGTCGATTGCCACGGATCGCAGTGCGGCTTCTGCACGCCCGGCTTCGTGATGTCCCTGTGGGACCTCTACAACGCCTGCGTTCCCGACGGCACGCGCCCGGACGCGGCACGCATCAGTAGCCAGCTTACCGGCAACCTGTGCCGCTGCACGGGCTACCGGCCCATCCTCGAGGCCGGCCAACGCATGTTCGAACACCCTGCGCAGGCGCTGGATCGCGAGGCGGTTCGTGCCGCACTGCTCCGCCTGCGCCGCAGCGAGGCGCTCGACTATGCCCATGACGGCACGCACTTCTTCGCTCCGCGTACGCTTGAAGCGCTGATCGAGCTGCGCAGCCGCCATCCCCAGGCAACCGTGCTCGCAGGCTGTACCGACATCGGGCTGTGGGTCAACAAGCAGTTCCGCGACGTCGGCGACCTCCTCTACATCGGCCAGGTCGAGGCCCTGCAACAGGTCGTGGAGGCACGCGGACGGCTGCGCATTGGCGCCGCGGTCTCGCTCAGCGACGCCTTCGCAGCGCTCTGCCTGCCCTACCCCGAGCTCGGCGAACTGTGGGAACGCTTCGCCTCACCGCCGGTGCGCAACGCCGGCACGCTCGGCGGCAATGTCGCCAACGGCTCGCCAATCGGCGATTCGATGCCGGCGCTGATCGCGCTCGGCGCCGAGGTCGTGGTGCACGGGCCGGGTGGCCGCCGCAGCCTGCCGCTCGAAGCCTTCTACCTGGACTACATGCGCAAGGATCTCGCCGCCGACGAGATCGTCGAGGCCGTCGAAGTGCCGGTGCATGAATCAGCACTGCGCTTTCGCAGCTGGAAGCTGTCGAAGCGCTTCGACTCGGACATCTCGGCCGTATGCGGCGCCTTTGCGCTTCGCCTCGAAGACGGCGTCGTGCGCGGCCCGCGCATCGCCTTCGGCGGCATGGCCGCCACCCCACGCCGCGCCCTGCGCACCGAGGCCGCTATCGACGGCCGGCGCTGGGACGAGGACACGCTGGCCGCGGCGCTGCGCGCACTGGCCGACGACTACGCACCGCTGAGCGACCTGCGCGCAAGTGCCGATTACCGGCGCCGCACCGCTGCAGCCCTGCTGCGCCGCTTCTACCTCGAGACGCGGGCGCAAGACCCGCTCGACGCGCAACAGACGCGCGTGTTCGCCGCCTTCGACAGCTTCGCCGCCCAGCCCTGAGGTCGCCCCCATGAAAGCCCAATCCTTCACCCAGGCACGTCAGGCCGCTCCGGCCGCCCACCACGGCCACCCGCACGAATCCGCCCGCCTGCACGTTGCCGGCGAGGCGACCTATGTCGACGACATCCGCGAACTGGCCGGCACGGCCCACGCGGCGCTCGGGCTATCGACCCAGGCTCATGCGCGCATCGTCGCCATCGAGCTCGACGCGGTGCGCGCCATGCCAGGCGTGATCGCGGTATTTACCGCTGCCGACATCCCCGGCACCAACGACTGCGGACCGATCATCCACGACGATCCCATCCTCGCCGACGGCGTGGTGCACTACGTCGGCCAGCCCCTGTTCGCGGTGGTGGCCGATAGCCACGAGCACGCTCGCCGCGCCGCACGCCGCGCCAAGGTGAGCTACGAGCCGCTGCCGGCGGTGCTCGACCCACTGCAGGCGAAGGCGCAGAACAGCTTCGTGCTGCCTCCCATGCAGCTCGTGCGCGGCGAGCCCGCTGCCCGCCTCGCCGCCGCACCGAACCGGCTCAGGGGCAGCTGGCAGGTGGGCGGACAGGAGCAGTTCTACCTCGAGGGCCAGATCTCCTACGCGGTGCCGCGCGAAGACGGCTGCATCCACCTGTGGTGCTCGACCCAGCACCCCACCGAGATGCAGCACGTCGTCAGCCATGCCCTGGGCCTGGCGGCCAATCAGGTGGTGGTGGAAATGCGCCGCATGGGCGGCGGCTTTGGCGGCAAGGAGTCGCAGTCGGCCCTGTTCGCCTGCGTCGCCGCGCTGGCCGCGGCGCGCCTGCGCCGCCCGGTCAAGCTGCGCCCCGACCGCGACGACGACTTCATGATCACCGGCAAGCGCCACGATTTCCACTACGAGTACGAGGTCGGCTTCGACGACGAAGGCCGCATCCTTGCAGCGCGCATCGAGATGGTGGCGCGCGCGGGCTTCTCGGCCGACCTTTCGGGCCCGGTGGCCACGCGCGCGATCTGCCACTTCGACAACGCCTACTACCTCGCCGATGTCGACATCCGCGCCCTGTGCGCAAGGACCAACACCCAGTCGAACACCGCTTTCCGCGGCTTTGGCGGGCCGCAGGGCGCAGTGGCGATCGAGTACATCATCGACAGCATCGCGCGCGAGCTGGGCCGCGATGCGCTCGACGTGCGCAAGCTCAATTTCTACGGCGGCGCTGGCCGCGACCTGACCCCCTACGGCCAGCGCGTCGAAGACAACGTGATCCACGAACTGGTCGCCGAACTCGAGGCCGACAGCGCCTACCGCGAGCGCCGGCGGGCCATCGCCGCCTACAACGCCGGCAGCCCGGTGCTCAAGAAGGGCCTGGCGCTGACACCGGTGAAGTTCGGCATCTCCTTCAACGTCGCGCACTACAACCAGGCCGGCGCGCTCGTGCATGTGTACACCGACGGCTCGGTGCTGGTGAACCACGGTGGTACCGAGATGGGCCAGGGCCTCAACACCAAGGTCTGCCAGGTGGTGGCGCACACGCTCGGCATCGCGCTGGCGCAGGTACGCGCCACCGCCGCCGACACCAGCAAGGTCGCCAACACCTCGGCCACCGCCGCCTCGACCGGCGCCGACCTCAACGGCAAGGCGGCCGAGGATGCCGCACGCCGCATCCGCCAGCGTCTCGCCGACTTCGTCGCCCAGCGCCACGGCATCGACGCAGACGCGGTGCGCTTTGCCGACGACCATGTGCACGCCGGCGCTGTTGCGATCCCGTTTGCCGAGTGCGTGCAGCAGGCCTACCAGGCCCGCGTCCAGCTCTGGTCGGAGGGCTTCTACACCACCCCCGGCCTGAGCTGGGACCGCAGCACGCTGACCGGCCGCCCGTTCTACTACTTCGCCTACGGTGCAGCGGTGGCCGAGGTGCTGGTCGATACCCTCACCGGTGAGTGGCGCCTGCTGCGCGCCGACCTGCTGCACGATGCCGGCAACTCGATCAACCCGGCAATCGACGTCGGCCAGGTGGAGGGCGCCTTCATCCAGGGCATGGGCTGGCTGACGATGGAGGAGTTGTGGTGGAACAAGGACGGCCGGCTGATGACCCACGCCCCATCGACCTACAAGATCCCCGCCGCGCATGATTGTCCAGCCGAGTTCCATACCCGCCTGTTCCGCAACAGCAACCACGAAGAGACCATCCTGCGTTCGAAGGCGGTCGGCGAGCCGCCGTTGCTGCTCGGCTTTGCGGTGCTGTTCGCGCTGCGCGACGCCGTCGCCGCCGTCGGCGACGGCCGCAGCGCTCCGCCCCTGCGTGCGCCGGCGACACCGGAGGCCATCCTCGACGCGATCGACGCCGTGCGTGCAGCGTGCGCACACACGGCAGCGGAGCCGCAATCATGAATACCTGGGTGGAACAGCTTGCGCGCCTGATCGACGCCGGTGAGCGCGCCGTGCTGGTGACGGTGGCCGCCGCCCGTGGCTCGACACCGCGCGCAGCCGGTGCGCGCATGATCGTCAGCGCCACCACCTGTCACGGCACGATCGGCGGCGGCCAACTCGAACTGCGTGCGATCGCCGTGGCCCGTCAGCTCCTTGCCGATGGCGCACGCAGCCCCAGCCTGGTGCGTTTCCCGCTCGGCGCCAGTGTTGGCCAGTGCTGTGGCGGTGTCATGCAGCTCGCCTTCGAGCCGGTCGGCGCGGGCCAGTGCGACTGGCTTGCGGCCGCGCGCGCATACGCTGCCACCGCACGCCCCTGGGGCCGCATCGTCGACCTCACTGGCGATCGCCCCGCGGTGCATGTGTTCGGCGAGCACCCCGAGGCCGAGCTTGCGGATGCGCGCGAACTCGAACGCGCGCGCAGCCTGCTCGCCGGCCGCGCCGACGATGCCGCGCTGTTGGCGAGCATGCCCGCACGCGGCGCTGACGCGCTGCTCGACGTCAGCCTGCCGCCCGAGCTTCAGGTCATACTGTTCGGCGCCGGTCACGTCGGCCGCGCCCTCGCCGAACTCTTCGGGCGCCTGCCGATGCAGGTGCGCTGGGTAGATCCACGCGAGGACGAATTCCCCGCCGTGGTCGCGCCGAACATCGAGGTCCGCTGCACCGACGTGCCCGAAGCCGAAGTGCGCGCCGCGCCGGCCGACGCCGTCTTCCTTGTGCTGACCCACAGTCATGCACTCGACTTCGACCTCGTGCGCGCGATCCTCGACCGCGGCGACTTCCGCTGCTGCGGCCTCATCGGCTCGCAGTCCAAGCGCGCCAGCTTCGAGCAGCGCCTGCGCGCACGCGGCTATGGCGAGCAGGCCATCGCCCGCCTCAACTGCCCGATCGGCACGCCTGGCCTGGGTGGCAAGGAGCCCGAGGTCATCGCGGTCGCCATCGCTGCCGAAGTGCTGCAACTGCGCGGCGCCTCATTCGCCGCGCGGCCCGCCCTGCGCGACTGTGCCGCATGAACACGCCCTTGCCCTACCCCCCTTTCGCATACCACAAGACACTCCCGACATGAACACGCCCCAGTTGCATGCCGTCCGCGGCGAAATCCTGCACTTCATCGCCAACCCTGCCAGTGCCGGCGAGTCCGCCCTCGAACACTTCGCCGACGGCGTGCTGGTGCTGCGCGACGGCCACGTCGCCGAGCTCGGGCCAGCGCCGGAGCTGCTCGCCCGCCTGCCAGCCGAGCTGCCGCTGACCGACTACCGCGGCAAGCTGATCCTGCCCGGCTTCGTCGATACCCATATCCACTACGCCCAGACCGACATCATCGCCAGCCATGGCGAGCAGCTGCTGGCCTGGCTCGAGAAGTACACCTTCCCGGCCGAAGCACGCTTTGCCGACCCGGCACACGCGCGCAACGTCGCCAGCTTCTTCTGCGACGAACTGCTGCGCAACGGCACCACCACCGCACTCGCCTTCGCCACCGTGCACGCTGCCTCGGTGGACGCCTTGTTCGAGGCTGCGCTCGAGCGGCGCATGCGCATGATCTCGGGCAAGGTACTGATGGACCGCCACTGCCCCGACTTCCTGCGCGACACCGCGACGGGCGGGTACGCCGAGTCGAAGGCACTGATCGAGCGCTGGCATGGCCGCGACCGCCTGCAGTACGCGGTGACGCCGCGCTTCGCGGCCACCTCCTCGCCCGAGCAGATGACGCTCGCCGGCCGCCTTTACGCTGAGCATCCAGGGATCTATCTGCAGTCGCACGTGGCCGAGAACCAGGGCGAAGTCGCCTGGGTGGCCGGGCTCTATCCCGAGGCGCGCAGTTATCTCGACGTGTACGACCGCTACGGCCAGCTCGGCATGCGCTCGGTGTACGCGCACTGCATCTGGCTCGACGACACCGACCGCAGGCGGATGGCCGAGACGGGCGCGGCGATCAGCTTCTGTCCGACTTCGAACCTCTTCCTCGGCTCGGGTCTGTTCGATCTCGGGCGCGCCAACGAGCTTGGCCTGCGAGTGGGCCTGGGCACCGACGTCGGCGCCGGTACCAGCTTCTCGATGCTGCAGACCTTGAATGAGGCCTACAAGGTGCTGCAGCTCAAGGGCCAGAAGCTGTCTGCCGCAAGCGCTTTCCACCTCGCCACACTGGGCGGGGCGCACAGCCTTTATCTGGACGATCGCGTCGGCAACTTCCTGCCCGGGAAGGAGGCCGACTTCGTCGTCCTCGACCCGCAGGCCACACCGCTGCTGGCACGCCGCATGGCCTGCGCACGGAGCCTTGACGAGCGCCTTTTCGTGCTGATGATGCTGGGCGACGACCGCGCGGTGGCGGCAACCCACGTGATGGGCGAAGCGCGCTGGCAAAGGCCTGGGTGAGTCAGCGCCCGCCGTTGGCGCGGCGCGCGTTCCACAGCGACCACAGGCTGATCATCGCCAGCGCGCCGCCAATCAGCAGCATGCCGGCGAACTCGGCCGCGCTGGGGCGCTCGCCGAGTTCAATCCAGCCGGCGAGCACACCGATCATCGGGATCCCGAGCGCAGACAGGCCCGCCATCCCGGTCGACAGGTGCTGCAGGATGTACAGCCACAACAGCCAGGCCAGCCCGGTGGCAAACACGGCATTGAAGGCGAGCGCAGCGAAGAAGTACGGCGTCGGATCGATCGGCCTGGAGGGCAGCGCCAGCGCCACGATGCACAACGCCAGAGCCCCGAACAGCATCTGCCAAGCCGTGAGCGCAAGCAGGTCGAACTCACGCGCAAGTCGCATGCGCTTGGCAACGACCGCCGAAGCAGCCCACGTCAGACCGCCACCGACCGCAAGCAGGTTGCTGAAGGCACTGCCGCCCGCAGCCCAGGGTTCGAGTATCAGCACGAGGCCAAGGCCCGCGATCGCAATCGCCCCCCATTGCAGCCCGCGTACCCGCTCGCCCAGCGCCCACCACGCCATCGGAATCACCCAGAACGGCATGGTGTAGACCAGCACCGCGGTCTTGCCGGCGCCACCCGCCACCAGCGCCCACTGGATCAACGCAGTGAAGGCAGCGGTCTGCAGCACACCGAGCAGCATCACCTGGCGCGCCGCCACCAGGGTCATTGGCTTGCGCAGCACGACAAGCACCAGGAACAGGGTGGCAGCGCCGAGTACGGTGCGGATGGCCGAGAAATCGAAGGGATCAACGTACTGGATCACCTGCTTCATCACCACCCAGTTGTAGCCCCAGATCAGGGACAGCACCGCGAGCGCGCACAAGGCGAGCCGGGAGGTACGGGATGGCGATGAGGATGGGGCGGCAGCCTGTGTCGCGGGGGAAGACATGGGTACTCCAAAAGGAAAATGCCGCGGCGCCCCTGACGGGGAACCGCGGCGAAAAAAACAGCTGAGTGTCGACCGGGGAGCTCGGTGACGAGTATCAGTGCAAATTGATTATCCACCCTGCGCGCCCGCCCGACATATGGGCGGAGTGATACGCAGGATCAGCACACTAGCAAGAGGCTCAGGCTGCCTCCGCCACCGGCGCGGGGGCACGCATGCGCATCAGGCCAAGGTGCAGCACGGCGCCGAGGAGCGCGCCGAACAGCCAGGCAAAACCCGCCCACGAGGCGAGTGCCGGCGTCCACACCGAGGCCACCGAGAACAGCGATGCGACCGAGAAGGCAAACAGTGCGCGCTTGTTCCAACCCTTGTCGAAGTAGTACGTCGATCCCGGCTCGGCCGAGAACAGGTCCTGCACGTTGAGCCTCTGCTTGCGCACCAGGTAATAGTCGGCAACCACGATGCCGTACAGCGGCGCCAGCACTGCACCCAGCGTATCGACAAAGCCGGCGATGCCGATATGGCTGATCAAGGCCACCCACAAGCCACCGATGAAGAAGGAGATGACTGCGGTGATGATGCCACCGGTGCGTGCACTGATCTTCGCAGGGGCGAGGTTGGCGAGGCCGAAGGCCGCCGGGATGAAGTTCGCCACCAGGTTGATGCCGACGGTGGCAGCGAAGAAGGTGAGCGCAGCGATGATGGTCAGCGCCAGGTTGTCGACCTTGCCCACCATCTCGGCCGGGTTGGTGATCATCTCGCCGAACAGCACGGCGGTGCCGGCGGTGATGAAGAGCGCGAGGAAGGAGAACAGGGCCAGGCTCACCGGCAGGCCGAGGAAGTTGCCCCACTTCATCTGCGACTCGTTCTTCACGAAGCGCGAGAAGTCGCCGTAGTTGATCACCACGGCGGCGAAGTAGGCGACCATGGTACCGACCACTGCGACGAAGGCCGCGACCGGGCCGCCCGGGTGCTCACCCTTGCCATCGAAGATGGTGCCCAGCTCGTTGAGCAGGCCGCCGCCGGCCTTGTACCAGATCACCCCCAGGAGCGCGATCATCACCAGGTAGACCAGCGGCCCCGCCCAGTTCAGGAACTTGGTGATCCAGTCGAAGCCGCGCAGGAAGAGTGCAAGCTGGAACACGCACACGACCGCGTAGGAGAACCAGTCCACCGCCGTCATGCCGAGGAAGGTCCCCCCACCCGGGTTGCCGAGCAGCGCATTGAACAGCAGCGCGAGCGCAGTCGATGCGAAGTAGGTCTGCACCCCGTACCAGAAGATGGCGACGATGCCGCGGATGAGTGCGGGGAAGTTGGCGCCATGCACGCCCATCGAGGCGCGTGCGATCACCGGGTACGGAATGCCGTACTTCACACCGGGCTTGCCGGTGAGGTTGACCAGCACATTGACGATGATGCCCGCGAGGATGATGCCGGCGAATACCGCCCAGCCATTGAGTCCGTAGGAGATGAACAGGGTCGCGGCCAGCGTGTAGCCGAACAGGCTCTGGATGTCGTTGGACCAGACGTTGAAGATCTCGAACCAGCCCCACTTGCGCTTGTCCGGCGGCAATGGCGCGAGATCCGAGTTGTACAGGCTGGGGTCCATATGCTGGATCTTGAGGTCGATCTTTTCGCTTTCCATGGGTGGCTCCATTGCCGCCGCGCGGCTTCTGGTTATGGGGGTCGGTACTACTTGCGGAAGCAAAAACCCCTCGCCCGCTCCGCAACGGACGATTCGTTGGGTATCAATGGTGTCGGATTCGCCTGACCCGCCGACCAGCGCCGCGCTCAGCCCCATCCTGTAGGAGCGGCGCCAGCCGCGAGGAGTTGAAGACGATGCGGCTGGGGGCCTGGCCAAAAAAGGCTCGCGGCTGGCGCCGCGCCTACGGGGAAACGCCAGGCGCGCCCCCGCCATGGGGCGGTGTGTTTCTACACGTCGCGTCGCTGCCAGGGATGGCGCTCGATCCAGTGGCGGGCGATGTCGACGCGGCGGCACACCCATACGCGGTCGTGCTTCTCGATGTGGTCGAGGAAGCGCTGCAGCGCACGGAAGCGGCCCGGGCGGCCGAGCAGGCGGCAGTGCATGCCGATGCTCATCATCGCCGGGCGCTCCTCGCCCTCGGCGTACATCACGTCGAAGGCGTCCTTCAGGTACTCGAAGAACTCGTCGCCGTGCGAGAAGCCCTGCGGCAGCGCGAAGCGCATGTCGTTGGTGTCGAGGGTGTAGGGCACAACGAGGTGCTGCACGGTGTCGCCGTTGGTCTTGCGCACCTCGGTCCAGAACGGCAGGTCGTCGCCGTAGTAGTCCGAGTCGTAAAGGAAGCCGCCGTAGTCGGCCACCAGGCGCCGGGTGTTCACCGAGTCGCGGCCGGTGTACCAGCCCAGCGCGCGCTCGCCGGTGAGGCGCTCGATGATCTCCATGCCGATCTTCATGTGCTCGCGCTCGATCTCCTCGGGCACGTTCTGGTAGTGGATCCAGCGCCAGCCGTGGCAGGCGATCTCGTGGCCCAGTTCCTTGAACGCGGCGGTGAGCTCGGGGTGGCGCTCGAGCGCCATCGACACCCCGAAGATCGTCATCGGCAGGCCGCGGCGCTCGAACTCGCGCAGGAAGCGCCACACGCCCACGCGCGAGCCGTACTCGTAGATGCCCTCCATCGACAGGTGGCGCTCGGGGTAGCTGGCGGCGTTGAACAGCTCGGACAGGAACTGCTCGCTGCCGGCGTCGCCGTGCAGCACGCAGTTCTCGCCGCCTTCCTCGTAGTTGAGCACGAACTGCACGGCGATGCGGGCGCGGCCCGGCCAGTCGGCATGCGGCGGGTTGCGGCCGTAGCCGACGAGGTCGCGGGGATAGTCAGTATTCGAGGTCATGACTGACTCAGTTCTGCAGGAAACGCTTGCAGGCGCCCCAGTGGTTCATCAGCAGCCAGTAGGTGAGGCCGGCCGGGATCAGGCTGGCGTACCAGGACACCGCGGAGAAGCTGAGCGCGACCGCCGCCCCCACCAGCGAGGCAACGATGCCCGCCCAGTTGACGCCGCGATAGGGGCCGTTCTCGTCATAAAGCTTGCCGAGATCGAGGTTGCGGCGGCGGATCAGGTAGTAATCCACCACCAGCACGGCGAAGATCGGGCCGAGGAAGGCGGAGTAGGTTTGCACGAAGACCTGCAAGCCGGCGGCGGACTCGTCCTTAACCAATTCCCAGGGGAAGGTGCCGAAGGCGAGCAGGCCGACGATGACGGCCGCGCTGCGGAACGAGAGCTTGAACACATCCATCAGCACGTAGGTCGGTGGTACGACGTTGTTGAGTACGTTGGTCGTAACCTGGGCGAAGGCGATGAAGAGCAGCGTGATGATGAGCAGCGGCTTGTTGTCCACCGCGCTCGAGAACACCTGGATCGGGTCGGCCACACCGGTGGCGCCCGACACCATCAGCCCGATCAGACCCATGAACAGCGTGCACGGCAGGATGGACATCGCATAGAGCGTTGTCAGCGGCCCGCGCCGGATGCCTTTCTCGAGTTCGCGCGAGTAATCACTGACGTTGAGCATCATGGTGCTGTAGATGCCCAGGAAGAGCATGGTCGCCCCCCAGAACGGCAGGCCCCAGGTGCCTTCGATGTTCACCAGGTTGGCACTGATCTCCTCGCCATACTTGTCGATGACGCTGAAGAACATGTAGGTGAGCGATACCAGGATGAAGCCGCTGCCGATGTTCTCCAGCCACTTGATACCCTGGAAGCCGAGCACCGACAGACCGATCTGCAGGATCTGGAAGATGATGAACCAGGCCACCAGGTTGTCGAAGCCGAACAGCGAGGCCGACACCAGGTTGAGCGCGCCCGCCCCGACCCAGCTCTGGAAACCGTACCAGACGATGGCCGGCACTGCCCGTACCAGCCCGGGGAAGCGCGTGCCGGCGAAACCGAAGGCCGTGCGGGCCTGGACCATGAAGGGGATGCCGTACTTGAGGCCGGCCGCGCCATTGAGGGTGAGTGCGATGCCGATCACGAAGCAGCCGATGGCGATCGCCATCGTCGCCTGCAACAGGTTGAGCGTACCGACCACGCTCGAGCCCATGGCAAAGGTGCCGATCGACACGCAGCCGCCGAACCAGGCGAGCAGATACGACCACTTGCCCATGATTCGAGTCTGCTGGGGCGCGAGCGACTCCTCGCCAAGGGCTTTTGAGTGAGTCTCGTGATGGGGCTGCGCGCCGGTACGTCCTGTACCGGCAGTGCCGGCCAGGGTGACGTCATGTGCCTTGCTTGTCATTTCGTTTGCTCCTCCAGGGGTGCTGGACCGGCGGTTCGGCGACCGCTCGATGGTTTGGGCTCCGGGCACTGCCGCCCGGCGGGGAAATGAAGCGCTTGTCCTGCTTGGGGTGGGGGGTTGGGGTTGGGGGGGGGTTGGGGGCGGCCAGTAAGTCCGGGGTGGTGGACGCTCAGCTGCCGAGGTAGTCGAAGCGGCCGGTGAAGGTCTTCGCGCGCGGGAAGGCGAGATCGCCATGCTTGCTGGTCCCCAGGCGCAGGCTCACCAGCGACTCGGCCAGTTTCACGGCAGCAGTCACGCCTTCGACGATCGGCAGGCCGACGGCCTCGCGAATCTCGTCGGTGAGGTCTGCCATGCCGCCACACCCGAGCACGATCGCGCCGATGCCATCCTCGGTCTTGGCACGACGGCATTCGTCAATGATTCGGCCGAGCGCGCAGGCGCCGTCGTCCTCCAGGTCGAGCACGGGGATCTCGGCCGCACGCACCTTGCGGCAGTGGTGAGCAAAGCCGTAGTTCTGCAGCAAGTGCTCGGCGATGGTGCAGGTGCGTCCGAGCGTGGTGACCACCGAGAAGCGCGTACTGATGAGCGTGGCGAGATGAAAGGCGGCCTCGGCAATGCCGATCACCGGCGCGGTGGTGAGCTCGCGTGCGGCAAGCAGGCCCGGGTCGCCGAAACAGGCGATCACATAGGCGTCTACACGCTCGCCCCCATCCGTGCCCTCCCGTTCACCGCGACGGATCTCGTCCAGCACGCCCAGCGCACTGACGGCCTCGTCGAAGTGACTCTCGATCGAGACGGGACCGGCATCCGGATTGGTGGCCGAGACCTGGGTACCGGCTGCGGCGACGCGCGCCCCAGCCACGCCGATCTTGGCGGTCATCGACGCAGTGGTGTTGGGGTTGATGAGCCTGATGTGCATGGTGTCCTCTCGATTCTTCATGCTGTGATGCGTACCGACATCCTGAACGCTGCCGTTACAAAAACATTAATCGTCTTTTGTACACAAAACAAATAGTTTTTTGTGTTCATTTAAACATTTGATGAAGCCATCGCAACGACACCGGCAGACGCCCCCCTATGGCTGCAGCCGCGCCTCAGGAAAGGTCTTGCTCGCTGCGACACGGAAACGGCGATATCGCGAGGGATTCCGCCCGCCCCTCGGCCTCATTCTTGAACGCTTATTGGGCGGATCAGCGCGCTGATATGAGGCAGAACCACTCAAAAGTCGATTCAAAATGTTTTGTATACGATTCTTTTTGTCTTCGCATACAATTTTTGAGAACCTCTCTCCTCACACTCAACCAGGAGCCCCCCATGGCCAGCCACACTCCCGGCGCCCCCGTCTTCGCCCCCCCTGCCGAGTTGCCCGACTGGGCGCTGCGCTCGGTCGACCTCGCCAACCCGCGCCTGGGCGCCAAGGCAATCGCCGCCTCCGACGACTTCTTCGCCGAGGTCGCACGCATGCTCAACCCCGAGCCCGCACAGTTCGTCCCCGGCAAGTTCGACACCAACGGCAAGTGGATGGATGGCTGGGAGTCGCGCCGCAAGCGCGTCGCCGGGCACGACTGGGCACTCGTCAAACTCGGCGTCAAGGGCGTCATCCGCGGCTTCGACGTCGACACCTCTCACTTCACCGGCAACTACCCGCCCGCCGTCTCGATCGAGGCCTGCGTCTCCGACGCCGATGACGTGGCCGCGCTCCAGGCCGCGACCTGGACCGAGATCCTTCCGGCCACCCCGATGGGACCCAACAGCCATCACCTCCTCGAGTGCGCCAGCACCGCGGCCTGGACCCACCTGCGCGTGAACATGTATCCGGACGGCGGCATCGCGCGCCTGCGCGTCTATGGCCGCCCGGTGGGCTCGCTCGCGGCCAAGGCCGCCGCGGGCGAACTCGTCGATCTGGTGGCGATGGAAAATGGCGGCCGCGCCGTGTCGTGGAACGACGCCAGCTTCGGCTCTTCGGCCGCCGCGCTGTTGCTGCCGGGCCGTGGCATGAACATGGGCGATGGCTGGGAGACCCGCCGCCGCCGCGAACCGGGCAACGACTGGTGCGTGCTCGAGCTCGGCGCCCCCGGCACGGTCGAGCGCATCGAGGTCGACACCGCCTTCTTCAAGGGCAACTACCCCGATCGCTGCTCGATCCAGGCCGCCTATGTCACCGGCGGCACCGACCGCTCGATCACCACCCAGTCGATGTTCTGGCACACCCTGCTGCCCGAGCAGAAACTGGAGATGGATGCGATCCATACCTTCACGGAGCAGGTTGCCAAACTCGGGCCGATCACCCACGTGCGCTTGAACATCTTCCCCGACGGCGGCGTCTCGCGACTGCGCCTGTGGGGCAAGGTCGAGGCCAAATAAGAAGACCGGCGCTGCGCGGGCGCAGCCCTGCGCCCGGGCGCCCGACCAGCGTGTCGCCCCCTTCCTCACCCGAGAGCACACCATGACCGCGCACCCCGCCCTCCCCCTCGCCGTCGAGCCCCTCACCCACGAGGCCTTCGCACCCTTCGGCCAGCTCATCGAGGCCCGCGACGCCGCACCGCACTTCACCATCAACGCCGGCAACACCGAGCGCTACCACGACCTCGCTCGCATCGAGCCCGGGCCCGAGGGCCGCGTCATCGTCTCCATCTTCCGCGGACAGCCCCGCGCCCTGCCCTTCACCGTGAACATGATGGAGCGCCACCCGCTCGCCTCACAGGCCTTCATCCCCATGTCGGGCAAGCCCTATCTGGTCGTCGTCGCCCCCGCCGGCGCACCGCCCACCGCACAAGACCTGACAGTCTTCCTCGCCCGCGGCGACCAGGGCGTCAACTACGCCCCCGGCGTCTGGCACCACCCCCTGCTCGCACTCGACGAAATCTGCGACTTCATCGTCATCGACCGCAGCGGGCCAGGGCACAACTGCGACGAGATCCAGCTCGAGACCCCGGGCAGGATCGCAGCGCCGGGCTGAAGTCACACCTCGGGGCTGCCATGCGCCAGGACAGTGCGCAAGCCCCAGACCGCACACGAATGCGGTGCATGCACGCCACAGACAGGGCCGTGAGCACACCTATCAGCAAACCATCAAACAATCCCAACAAACTGTTTTTACTGATTATTTTTTGTATTCTTAAATCGATACAGCGATTTTTACAATCTGGCACGAGAGATGCTTAGAGAAGATCACCTCACCCACAGGAGATCTTCATGAAGCCTCTCGCCGCCCTCCGCGCCCCGCGCGCACTGCGCCACACGGTCCTTGGCGCAGGCCTGCTGTCTGCGCTCGCCATCGGCGCCACCCTACCTTCGACTGCACTCGCCCAGGGTACCGTGCGCATCGGCATGACCGCCTCCGACATTCCGCTCACCTCGGGCGCACCCAACTCCGGCTTCGAGGGCGTGCGCTTCACCGGCATGACGCTCTACGACGCACTGGTGAGCTGGGACCTGTCGAGCGCCGACCGCGCCGCGCCGCTGGTGCCGCAGCTCGCCACCGAATGGAGCGTGTCGAAGGAGGATCCGCGCAAGTGGACCTTCAAGCTGCGCGAGGGCGTGCGCTTCCACGACGGCTCGACCTTCAACGCCGACGCGGTGGTGTTCAACTTCGCCAAGGTCTTCGACCAGACCGCGCCGCAGTTCGATGCCAAGCAGGCCGCACAGGTCGTCGCTCGCCTGCCGGCCTACGAGAGCATCCGCAAGGTGGATGACTACACGGTGGAGATCACCACCAAGACGCCGAACGCGATGCTGCTCAACCAGCTGCCCTTCATGTTCTTCTCCAGCCCGGCGCAGTGGGAGAAGCTCGGCCGTGACTGGAATGCCTTCGAGACCCAGCCCTCGGGCACCGGCCCGTTCAAGCTCGAGAGCCTGACCCCGCGCGAACGTGCGGTGCTGGTCCCCAATACCGACTACTGGAACCCGGCGCGCCGCGCCAAGGCCGACCGCCTGGTGCTGATCCCCATCCCCGAGGGCAACACCCGTGCCAATGCCCTGCTGTCGCGTCAGGTGGATTGGGTGGAGAACCCGCCGGCCGACATGCTGCCGATGCTCGGCAGCCGCGGCTTCACCGTCACCAGCAACGGCTATCCGCACATCTGGCCGTGGCAGTTCAGCTTCGCCGAGGGCTCGCCCTGGCTCGACAAGCGCGTACGCCAGGCCGCCAACCTGGCGGTCGACCGCGAGGCGATTCGCCAGCTCCTCGGCGGCAACATGGTGCCGGCGCAGGGCCTGCTGCTGCCGGACGACCCGGCCTTCGGCAAGCCCGCCTTCGAGATCCGCCACGACCCCGCGGCTGCCAGGGCCCTGCTCGCCGAAGCCGGCTACGGCCCGGACAAGCCGCTGCGCGCCAAGGTGCTGATCTCGGCCTCGGGCTCGGGGCAGATGCAGCCGCTGCCGATGAACGAGCTGATCCAGCAGCAGTTGAAGGCGGTTGGCATCGAGGTCGAGTTCGAGGTGCTGGTGTGGGAGACCCTGTTCAACAACTGGCGCCAGGGTGCCAAGGACCCGGCCTCGCTCGGCGCCCACGCCACCAACATCACCTTCGCCACCCACGACCCCTTCGCCGCGATCATCCGCTTCATGGACAGCCGCAACGTGGCGCCGGTGTCGCTGAACTGGGGCTACTACGCCAACCCGAAGGTCGACACCCTGATCGGTGAGCTGCAGACCGCCTTCGACCCCGCGGAGAACCGCCGCGTCTATACCGCGCTGCACGAAACCCTGGTCGAGGATGCGCCCTTCCTGTTCGTCGGCCATGACGTCGGTCCGCGCGCGATGAGCAGCCGCGTGCAGGGCTTCGTGCAGGCCAAGAGCTGGTTCCAGGACCTCACCCCGGTCCACATGAAGCCGTGATCCGACACCGGCGGCGGTGTGCGCTAGGCACGCCCCGCCGGCCATCCACCGGCCGCGCCTGAGCGCCCCTGCTCGAAAGGGGGGGGGGCGTACGCCGGCCGCTTCCCGGACTGGAGGGCAAGCATGTTCGCATTCATCTTCAAGCGCATCCTGTATGCGATTCCGATTGCACTCGCGGTGGCCGCAGTGTGTTTCTCGCTGGTCCACCTCGCCCCTGGCGACCCGCTGACGGCGGTGATCCCCGCCGACGCGCCGGCCGAGGTGGTGGCCGCGATCAAGCAGGCCTACGGCATGGACCGCCCGCTGGTGGTGCAGTTCGGGGCCTGGGTGCAGCGCGCGCTGCAGGGCGACCTCGGCCTGTCGGTGGCCACCGGACGCCCGGTGATGGGTGACATCGCGCTCGCCCTCGGCAATACCCTGCTGCTGGCAGTCGCCGCGGCAGTGATCGGCTTTGGCGGCGGCATCGTGCTCGGCACGCTGGCCGCCTTCTTCAACGGGCGCTGTATCGACAAGCTCGCCACCGCAATCGCGATCACCGGCGTATCGGTGCCGCACTACTGGCTCGGCCTGGTGCTGGTGATCGTGTTCTCGGTGCAGCTCGACTGGCTACCCTCGATGGGCGCGGGCGCGGATGGCTCGGGCGAATGGCGCTGGGACTGGGCCCACCTGCAGTACCTGGTGCTGCCGGCGGTGACGATGTGCTTCATCCCCATGGGCATCGTCACCCGCACCGTGCGCGCCACGGTGGCCGAGATCCTCAACGCCGAGTTCGTCAGCGCACTGCGCGCGCGCGGCCTGGGCGCGCTGGCCATCACCCGCCACGTGGCCAAGAACGCCGCCCCCACCGTGCTGTCCGTGATGGGCCTGCAGTTCGGCTACCTGCTGGGCGGCTCGATCCTGGTGGAGACGGTGTTCTCCTGGCCGGGCACCGGCTTTCTGCTCAACACCGCGATCTTCCAGCGCGACATCCCGCTGCTGCAGGGCATCATCCTGGTGCTGGCGATGTTCTTCGTCGCGCTCAACCTGCTGGTGGATGTCGTGCAGACCCTGCTCGACCCGCGCATCAAGAGGAGCTGAACGATGACGAACGCGTCTTCCACCACGGCCGCCGCCGCTGCGGCCCAGGCCACGGTCGTGGCGCCGCTGCGCTCGCGCGGCTACTGGGCCACGGTGTGGTTGCGCCTGCGCCGCGACAAGGTGTCGATGGGCTGCGCCGGGCTGCTGCTGGGCCTGATGCTGATGGCGCTGCTGGCACCCTGGCTGGCCCCGCACGACCCCGCGCAAGGGGTGATGAGCCAGCGCCTGGCGCCGATCGGCACCCCCGGACACTGGCTGGGCACCGACGAGCTGGGCCGCGACATGCTGTCGCGCCTGATGCACGGCGGCCGCATGAGCCTGGTGATGGGGCTGCTGCCCGTGTTCATCGCCTTCGTCGTCGGCACCGGCCTGGGCGTGGTGGCCGGCTTCTTCGGCGGCTGGCTCAACAGCGTGATCATGCGCACGACCGACGTCTTCTTCGCCTTCCCGGCGGTGCTGCTGGCGATCGCGATCTCGGGTGCGCTCGGCGCCGGCTTCGCCAACGCGATCATCTCGCTGACCCTGGTGTTCATCCCACCGATCGCGCGCGTGGCCGAGAGCATCACCACCTCGGTGCGCAACCTCGACTTCGTCGACGCGGCACGCGCGACCGGCGCCGGCGCATTCACGCTGATCCGCGTGCATGTGCTGGGCAACGTGCTCGGCCCGGTGTTCATCTACGCCACCAGCCTGGTATCGGTATGCATGATCCTCGCCGCCGGCCTGAGCTTCCTCGGCCTGGGCGTGAAGCCACCGGTACCGGAGTGGGGCCTGATGCTCAACACCCTGCGCCAGTCCATCTACCTGCAGCCCTGGATCTCGGTGCTGCCTGGCCTGATGATCTTCATCACCTCGCTGTGCTTCAACCTGCTCTCGGACGGGCTGCGCAGCGCCATGGACATCAAGCGGTGAACGCCATGAACACTCCAACCCCCTCCGCCCCCCTGCTCCAGGTCCTGGACCTGAAGAAGCACTTCCCCGCCGGGCGCGACTTCTTCGGCCGCCCGCGCCAGTGGGTGCGCGCCGTCGAGGGCGTCAGCTTCGACGTCCATCGCGGGCGCACGCTGGGCATCGTCGGCGAATCGGGCTGCGGCAAATCCACCACCGCGCGCCTGCTGATGCACCTCATCGAGCCCGACGAAGGCCGCATCCGCATCCGCGGCCAGGCGTTCGGCCACGGCGTCGGCCGCCACCCGCTGACGGCGCTGCGCAAGCACATGCAGATGGTGTTCCAGGACTCCTACGCCTCGCTCAACCCGCGCCTGACCATCGAGGACAGCATCGCCTTCGGGCCGCAGATCCACGGTGTCGCCACCAATGCCGCACGGGCGCTGGCGCGCGACCTGCTCGACCGCGTCGGCCTCAAGCCGGACGTGTTCATCCGTCGCTACCCGCACGAGCTCTCGGGCGGCCAGCGCCAACGGGTGAACATCGCGCGCGCGCTGGCGATCCGGCCGGAGATCGTCATCCTCGACGAGGCCGTGTCGGCACTCGACAAATCGGTGCAGGCCCAGGTGCTGAACTTGCTCGCCGAGCTCAAGCGCGAGTTCGACCTCACCTACCTGTTCATCTCGCACGACCTCAACGTGGTGCAGTACGTCAGCGACGAGGTGATGGTGATGTACCTCGGCCAAGTGGTCGAATCCGGCCCGGTGGCCGAGCTCTACGCGCACCCGCTGCACCCTTACACGCGCGCCCTGCTCGAATCGGTGCCGGCGCAGACGCCGGGCGAGCGCCGCCAGCATGCGGTGCTCGAAGGCGATCCGCCCAACCCGATCGCGCCGCCCACGGGCTGTCGCTTCCACCCGCGCTGCCCGCATGCCGAGCCGGTGTGCGCACAGCAGGTGCCCGCGCTGCGCCGGGTCACCGGCCAGCAGGTCGCCGCCTGCCATCGCCTGCAGCCGGACTCCGGCTACAGCCGCGTGATCACCCTCGAGGAGCTGCCCGCATGAGCCACCCAATGGTTGAAGTCCGTGACCTGCGTGTCACCTTCCGCAGCGAGGAAGGGCCGATCTATGCCGTCGACGGCGTGGATCTGGACCTGGCGCCCGGCGAGACGCTCGCCCTGCTCGGCGAGTCGGGCTGCGGCAAGAGCGTGACGATGAAGTCGCTGATGCGGCTGCACCCGGCGCACAAGACCCGCATCGAGGGCAGCATCCGCATAGCCGGCGAGGACGTGCTGGCGATGAGCGCCGGCGCGCTGTCGCGCCTGCGCGGCAAGACGGTGGCGATGGTGTTCCAGGAGCCGATGCTCGCCTTCGACCCGGTGTTCACGATCGGCGAACAGATCTGCGAGGCAGTACGCCGTCACGAGGGCTGCAGCCGGGCCGATGCCCGCGCCCGCGCGCTGGAGATGCTCGAGCGCGTGCAGATCCCTTCGGCGCGCAAGCGCCTGGACGCCTATCCGCACGAGATGAGCGGGGGCATGCGCCAGCGCGCGATGATCGCGCTCGCGCTGTCGTGCCGGCCAAAGGTGCTGCTCGCCGACGAGCCGACCACCGCGCTCGACGCCACGGTGCAGATCCAGGTACTCCTGCTGCTCAAGGAACTGCAGCGCGAGATGGGCATGAGCATGATCTTCGTCACCCACGACGTCGGCGTCGCCATCGAGGTCGCCGACCGCACGGCCGTGATGTACGCCGGACGCGTCATCGAGCAGGGGCCGATCGACACCGTCATGCGCGCGCCCTGGCACCCCTACACCCAGGGCCTGCTGGCGGCGACGGTGCATCCGGGCATGGACCGCCGCCAGGCGCTGAACGCGATCCCCGGCTCACCCCCGCAGCTGACGCGGCGCATTCCCGAATGTGCATTCGCACCGCGCTGCACTCTCGCGAGTGCGAGCTGCCACGATCCGCTGCCCCCTGCACGTATGGACGGCGACCGCCTGCTGCGTTGCATACAGCCGGCAAGCGCTCGCTGAGAGGCGTGCACAAACTATTTGTGCGCAATCGGCATGAGATCCTCACCTTATCCGTTTACGTCGCGCGCAGAGCCCACGAAAATGAGGGTTGTGCGATAAACCCAGTGTTGCCACATGCCCACAACCCGCCCGGCCCGCCCCCGCAAGTCGCCCGAGACACCCGTCGTCCTTGCCGACGAGGCATCCGAACGCCGGCGCGCACCACGCGCCCGCGATGCCGGGGGCACTTCGGCTGCGCCAGCCCTCGACAACCAGAGCATCTACGACCTGATGTTCGAGGCCATCGCGCACCGCAAGCTGCCCCCCGCCACCAAGCTGTCGGAGGAGCGTCTTTGCCGGGTGTTCGGTGTCAGCCGCACGCGACTGCGCGAGATCTTCTTCCGTCTTGCGCAGGACCGCATCATCACCCTCAAGCCCAATCACGGCGCCTATGTCGCGAGTCCGAGCGCACGCGAGACCAGCGAGGTCTTCGCCGCGCGGCGCGCGATCGAGACTGCGGTGGTCGAGACCCTTGCCCAGGGAATCACGCCCGAGGCGCTCGAGCGCCTTGAGGCGCATCTCGCCCAGGAGGGTGCCGCACGCCTGGCGCATGACCACGCCGCCCTTACCCGGCTGACCGGGGATTTCCACCTGCTGCTGGCCGAGCTCACGGGCAACAGCCTGTTCATCGACATCACCCGTCGCCTGGTTGCGCTCAGCAGCCTGATCATCTCGCTGTACGACTCCCCGGACGCCAGCGCCTGCAAGGACCACGAGCACCTCGACATCGTCGAGCACATCCGCCGGGGCGACGGCGAGGGCGCGCGCGAACAGTTGCTGGTGCACCTCAAGCATGTGGAGCAGACGCTGAGACTGGACGACGATGATGAGCACTTCGATCTCGAGTCGGTATTCGAGGCCTTGCTGAAGGCCTGAACAAGGGCAGATACGCAGTCGCTGATGTGCCTTATAGGCACGCGCGCACCCTGCCCCGGGAGCTCGGGCCTAAACTTCGCGTCCAGCGTCGCCGCGCACCGGCGACAACGGCCTTCGAAACCAACGCCCAAGCCTCATGCTCCTCGGCCTCTCACTGTTCTATGTCGGCGCAGTACTGATCCTGAACGGCCTGTGGATGCTCGAACGGATCGGTGATCGCGAGATCTCGATCATCAACCTGTTTACCGGCGGGCTGACGCTGCTGGTGGCCCTCAGGCTTGCCTTCGGTGCCGATGCCGACAGCGCTTCGATTCGGGCAGCTGCACTATCCCTGCTGTTTTCATTCACCTACCTGTGGGTCGCCTACAACCGCTTCACCGGTGCAGACGGGCGCGGCCTTGGATGGTTCAGCCTGTTCGTTGCGATCACAGCCGTACCGGTGGCGATCGATAGCCTGGGCCAGGCGGCGAGCGCCCGGGACTGGTGGCTCGGCCTGTCCTGGGCCGCGTGGGCGGTGTTGTGGCTGCTGTTCTTCCTGCTGCTCGCATTGCAGAAGCGGATCGTGCGCCTGACCGCCGCCGTCGCCATCGGCCAGGGGATATTCACGGGCTGGCTGCCGGGCTACCTGCTGCTGACCGGCACCCTGCACTAGGCGGCGCCCTTTCCGCTGCGCACGCCCCCTTCTGCTGCGCGCGGCGCCTCCCAGTAGCCCGGCGCGTTATAGATCGCCTTCAGGTGGTCGATGAATCGACGCACCTTCGCCGGCAAGTGGCGTTGCTGCGGATACACCGCCTGGATGTCGTAGCTGGGCACGGCAAACTCGTCGAGCACCGTGACCAGCTCACCGCGCTTGAGCTCGGCCTGGATCTCCCAGGTCGACCGCCAACCCACCCCGAGCCCCTGGCGAACCCAGTCGAACAGGAGCTCGCCGTCGTTGCAGGCCAGGTCGCCCTCGACCCGCACCGCAAACAGCTTGTCGTCGCGCTGGAAGGTCCACCCGCGCTGCTGGCCACCGGCAAGGTTGAAGGCCAGGCAGTTGTGACGGGCGAGATCCTCGGGTTGGCGCGGAATACCATGGCGTTCGAAGTAGTCCGGGGTGGCACATACCACCCGTCGGTTGGGGAACAGGCGTACCGCAACATAGTTGGGATCCGTGACCTCACCAATGCGGATCGCCATGTCGTAACCCTCCCGCACCAGGTCGACCAGGCTGTCGGTGAAGTTGAACGACATGCGCAGCTCCGGGTGCAAGGCCTTGAACGCCGTTGCATGCAGCGCCACGTGGCGACGGCCAAAGGCGGCAGGCGCGGAGACGACAAGGTGGCCCCGTACCACGTCGCGCCCCGCGCTGAGCGCGCGCTCGATCTCGTCGAACTCGCGCAGCAGGCTGCGGCCCTGGTCGACGAGCTGCTCGCCGAGCTCGGTGAGCGTGAGACCCCGCGTCGATCGGTGCATGAGCTTGACGCCAAGACGGCGCTCGAGCGCATCCAGGCGGCGTCCCATGACGACCGGCGTGACGCCCTCGACCAGTGCAGCCGCTGCAAAGCTGCCCTTCTCCGCCACCAGCACGAAGCTGCGGATTTCGGTATAGCGATCCATGTCTCCTCCAGATACTCGGACGCGGGGTGCTCAAGCCCCTGGCGGAACATACATTCGAGTCATGTTCACTTCGAATACAGCCCATAAAGGCCCGTAGATAGTGCGCGCGAGAACCCGTCAAAGCCCTCTGTCGATACTTTACATATCGACAGAACCGACCGCCAGCCCAATTCAGGCAGCTGGCGAAGGCTCGTATGCTTCAGCCATCGATTTCAACGACATCCACCCCAGGAGACGAAAATGGCCCGCATGAGAGCAGTCGATGCCGCAGCCGCGGTGATGCGCAAGGAAGGCGTGAGCACGGTGTTCGGCGTGCCCGGCGCCGCGATCAACCCGCTTTACTCGGCGATGAAGAAGAATGGCGGCTTCCAGCACATCCTCGGTCGCCACGTCGAGGGCGCCTCGCACATGGCCGAAGGCTACACCCGCGCCAATCCGGGCAACATCGGCGTGTGCATCGGCACCTCGGGCCCGGCCGGCACCGACATGATCACCGGGCTGTACTCGGCCTCGGCAGACTCCATCCCCATCCTGTGCATCACCGGCCAGGCGCCGCGCGCCCGCCTGTACAAGGAAGACTTCCAGGCGGTCGATATCGAGTCGATCGCCAAGCCGGTGACCAAGTGGGCCGTGACGGTGCGCGAGCCGGCGCTGGTTCCGCGCGTGTTCCAGCAGGCCTTCCACATCATGCGCTCGGGCCGTCCCGGCCCGGTGCTGATCGATCTGCCCTTCGACGTGCAGATGGCCGAGATCGAGTTCGACATCGACACCTACGAGCCACTGCCCGCCTACAAGCCCGCCGCCACTCGCGCCCAGGCCGAGAAGGCGATGGCCATGCTCAACGCCGCCGCACGCCCGCTGATCGTCGCCGGTGGCGGCGTGATCAACGCCAACGCCGCCGACAAGCTGCAGGCGTTCGCCGAGCTCACCGGCGTGCCGGTCATCCCGACCCTGATGGGCTGGGGCACGATCCCCGACGACCATCCGCTCATGGCCGGCATGGTGGGCCTGCAGACCGCACATCGCTACGGCAACGCCACCATGCTGGCGTCCGACTTCGTGTTCGGCATCGGCAACCGTTGGGCCAACCGCCACACCGGCTCGGTCGAGGTCTATACCGAGGGCCGCAAGTTCGTGCATGTGGACATCGAGCCGACCCAGATCGGTCGTGTCTTCGGGCCGGACTACGGCATCGTCTCGGACGCCGGCGCGGCACTCGACCGCCTGATCGAAGTGGCGCGCGAGATGAAGGCTGCTGGCCAGCTCCCCGACCGCAGCGCCTGGACCGCCGAATGTCAGCAGCGCAAGCGCACGATGCAGCGCAAGACGCATTTCGACAACACGCCGATGAAGCCGCAGCGCGTGTACGAGGAGATGAACCGCGTCTTCGGCCAGGACACCTGCTACGTCAGCACGATCGGCCTGTCGCAGATCGCCGCCGCGCAGTTCCTTCATGTCTACAAGCCGCGTAATTGGATCAACTGCGGCCAGGCCGGCCCACTCGGCTGGACCATCCCGGCCGCGCTCGGGGTGTGCGCAGCCGACCCGCAGCGCAAGGTTGTGGCGATCTCCGGCGACTACGACTTTCAGTTCATGATCGAGGAGCTGGCGGTCGGCGCACAGTTCAAGCTGCCCTACATCCACGTGCTGGTGAACAATGCCTACCTCGGCCTGATCCGTCAGTCGCAGCGCGGCTTCGACATGGATTACTGTGTGCAGCTCGCGTTCGAGAACATCAACGCACCGGAGACCGAAGGCTACGGCGTCGATCACGTGGGCGTGGTCGAGGGTCTGGGCTGCAAGGCGATCCGCGTGCGCACGCCGGAGGAGATCCAGCCCGCCTTCGCCAAGGCGCAGCAGTGGATGGAGACGTACCGCGTGCCGGTGGTGGTCGAGATCATCCTCGAGCGCGTCACCAACATTTCGATGGGTACCGAGATCAACGCCATCAACGAGTTCGAGGAACTCGCCGAGAAGGGCGCGGATGCGCCGACCGCGATCTCGATGCTCGACTGACCCCTGCCTCACCCCGCCCCGCCGCCGCGGGGCGCAAGCGAACCACGGAGAACACGACATGCCCAAGTTCAACGCCAACCTGACCATGCTCTTCAACGAGGTGCCCTTTCTCGACCGCTTCGAGGCGGCCGCGGAAGCGGGCTTCAAGGGCGTGGAGTATCTCTTCCCGTATGCGTTCGACAAGGACGCGCTTGCCGAGCGCCTGGACAAGCACCGCCTGGTGCAGGTCCTGCACAACCTGCCGGCCGGCAACTGGGAAGGCGGCGAACGTGGCATCGCCTGCCATCCGGACCGGGTCGGAGAGTTCCAGGACGGCGTCGGCCGTGCGCTCGACTACGCCACCACGCTCGGCTGCAGGCAACTGAACTGTCTCGCTGGCATTGCGCCGGCCGGCGTGGATAGCGGCAAGGTGCACGAGACCTTCGTCGCCAACCTGCGTTTTGCCGCTGGCAAGCTCGCAGAGGCCGGCATCCGCCTCCTGGTCGAGCCGATCAACACCTTCGACATCCCCGGCTTCTACCTTAACCGCACGGCGCAGGCGATCGCGCTGATCGATGAAGTCGGATCAAGCAACCTGTACCTGCAGCACGACATCTATCACATGCAGCGCATGGAGGGCGAACTCGCCAACACGATCGCCAAGCACCTGCCGCGGATCGCCCACATGCAGATCGCCGACAACCCCGGCCGCAACGAGCCCGGCAGCGGCGAGATCAACTATGCCTGGCTGTTCGGCTTCATCGACCGGCTCGGCTACGACGGCTGGATCGGCTGCGAATACAAGCCCGCCGCAGGCACCCGCGAGGGGCTGGGCTGGATCCAGGCACTCGCGGGTTGAGACAGGCTCGCGCCTTGCGGCGCTCCTGCAAAGAATGACCCAGCTTCAATCACATCCAGGAAACAAGATCATGGCAAACATTGGCTTCATCGGCCTCGGCATCATGGGCACCCCCATGGCGGGCAACCTCATCAAGGGCGGCCATACCGTCTTCACCCACACCCACGGCGACACCCCCGCCGTACTCCTCGAAGCCGGCGCCCAGCCCTGCACCAACGGCGCAGAGGTCGCACGCAAGGCCGACATCATCATCACCATGGTGCCCGACACCCCGCACGTCGAGGACGCGCTGTTCAACCCGGAAGGCGTCGCGGCCGGCTTGTCGGCGGGCAAGATCGTGGTCGACATGAGCTCGATCTCACCGGTTGCCACCAAGGACTTCGCCAAGCGCATCAACGCCCTCGGCTGCGAATACCTCGACGCCCCGGTCTCCGGCGGCGAGGTCGGCGCCAAGGCAGCCAGCCTGACCATCATGGTCGGCGGCAGCGAGGCGGCATTCGACAAGGTCAGGCCGCTGTTCGAACTGATGGGCAAGAACATCACCCTGGTCGGCGGCAACGGCGACGGCCAGATCACCAAGGTCGCCAACCAGATCATCGTCGCACTCAACATCGAGGCGGTGGGCGAGGCCCTGCTGCTGGCCGCGAAGGCCGGTGCCGACCCGGCCAAGGTACGCCAGGCGCTGATGGGCGGCTTCGCCAATTCGCGCATCCTCGAAGTGCATGGCGAACGCATGGTCAAGCGCAGCTTCGACCCGGGCTTCCGCATCGAGCTGCACCAGAAAGACCTCAACCTGGCGCTCACCACCGCCCGCCAGCTCGGCGTGTCGCTGCCCAACACCGCCACCGCGCAGGAGCTGTTCAACGCCTGCAGCGCGCACGGCGGCGCGAAGTGGGACCACTCGGCGATGGTGCGCGCGCTCGAGAAGATGGCCAACTTCGAGATCGGGCAGTAAACGCTCGCCGGTCCGCCCCCAACCCCTTACAGCCCATAATCACAAAGCGCCGGCACGGATCGGCGTAACCCGGGTGGCACGTTCTCCCCGACGTGCCACCCACCCACCGAAGGAGATTCCGATGCGCCACCTCGCCATCGACGTCGGCTCGTTCCGCTTCGTCGCCCGCCTGGAAGAAGCTGCCGCGCCCAAGACCTGCGCCGCCTTCCTGGACCTGCTGCCGTTCTCGAACCAGGTGATCCACTCGCGCTGGAGCGGCGAGGCCGTATGGGTGCCGCTGGGCGAGTTCGATACCGGCCTGGGTTTCGAGAACCACACCAGCCATCCTTCGCGCGGCGACATCCTGCTCTATCCCGGCGGCTTCTCCGAGACCGAAATCCTGTTCGCGTACGGCAGCAGCTGCTTCGCCAGCAAGATGGGCCAGCTCGCGGGCAACCACTTCCTGACCGTGGTCGAGGGCATGGACCAGCTCTACGAGATGGGGCGGACGGTGCTGTGGAAGGGCGCGCAGTGGATCCGCTTCACCGACCTGGGAGAGCGCTGACGGAGCGCCTCGCCGGCATCCAGGCGCCGCCAAGGGCGCGGGCATGATCGCGCTCGACTGCAACGACCAAGAGACAACGACTATGAGATCAACCCACGCCCTCACCCTTGAGGATGCACGCTCCATCGCCACCGCGGCCGAGGCAGAGGCACGCGCCCACGGCTGGGCGGTGAGCATTGCCATCTGCGACGCCGGCGGGCATGCCCTTTGGCTTCAGCGCATGGATGGCGCGCCGCTGATGAGCGCAATGGTGGCACCCGAGAAGGCGCGCACCAGCGTGCTCAGCGGCAAGCCGAGCAAGGCCTTCGAAGAGATGGTCAATAACGGCCGCTACGCGGCGCTGGCAATGCCGGTGGTGCCGCTCGAAGGCGGCGAACCCATCCTGGTAGACGGCAGCGTGATCGGCGCAGTCGGTGTTTCCGGGGTCAAGGCCGGCGAGGACGCACAGGTCGCCCGTGCCGGCGTTGCTGCACTTGCAATCCGCGCCGAGCCCGCCACCCTGGAGAAAACCGCATGAAACGCGAACGTAGTGCCCGCATCCTCGCCACGCTGGGCCCGGCCAGCGCCAGTCGCGAGCGCATCCGTGAACTGGCGCTGGCCGGCGCGGACGTGTTCCGCCTGAACTTCAGCCATGGCAGCCACGAGGACCATGCCGAGCGGATGAAGCAGATCCGCGAGGTCGAGCACGAGCTCGGCCGCCCGATCGGCGTGCTGATGGATCTGCAGGGGCCAAAGCTGCGTGTCGGTCGCTTCGCCGAAGGCCGGGTGACACTCGGCCCGGGCGCGCGCTTCCGGCTTGACCTCGACCCGACGGCGGGCGACGCCGTACGCGTCAACCTGCCCCACCCCGAGATCTTCGCCGCGCTCGAGACGGGTACCGAACTGCTGCTGGACGACGGCAAGCTGCGCTTGCGGGTGGACGCCTTCGGTGCCGACTTCGCCGATACCACCGTGCTGGTGGGCGGCGTGTTGTCCGATCGCAAGGGCGTCAACGTGCCCGGCGTGGTGCTTCCGATCTCGCCACTCACTGCAAAGGATCGGGCCGACCTCGACTTCGGCCTGGCGCTCGGGGTGGACTGGGTGGCACTGTCCTTCGTGCAACGCCCGGAGGACATCCGCGAGGCGCGAGAAATCATCGGCGACCAGGCCTGGATCATGGCCAAGCTGGAGAAGCCGGCCGCCATCGAGCAACTCGAGCCCATCGTCGCCCTGGCCGACGGCATCATGGTCGCGCGCGGCGACCTTGGCGTCGAGATGCCACCGCAGCAGGTGCCGGTGCTGCAAAGGCGCATCGTACGTGCGGCACGTGCCGCTGGCCGCCCGGTTGTGGTCGCGACGCAGATGCTGGAGTCGATGATCGGTGCGCCGGTACCGACCCGCGCAGAAGCCTCGGACGTGGCAACGGCGATCTATGACGGCGCCGATGCGGTGATGCTGTCGGCCGAATCCGCATCCGGCCAGTATCCGGTCGAGGCGGTATCGATCATGCACCGCATCATCTGCGAGGTGGAGCACGACCCGGCCTGGCGCAGCGGGCTGGAGGCGAGCCACACGCCAGCTGCGGCCAACACCCCGGACGCGATCTGCTGCGCGCTGCGACGCGTGGCCGGACTGCTCGAGCCCGCTGCCACGGTGGCCTACACGACGACCGGCTTCAGCAGCCTGCGCGCCAGCCGCGAGCGCCCTGCCACCCCGATCCTGGCACTGACGCCGCATGTCGGTACGGCACGACGCCTGGCTCTGGTGTGGGGCGTGCACGCGGTGCCCTTCGAGGAAGTACACGACGTCGCCGAGATGGTGGACCATGCCGCCAGCGCCGCGGTGGCGCACGACTTCGCGGCCCCCGGCGACGTGGTGGTGGTGATTGCGGGTCTGCCGTTCGGGCGTAGCGGTAGCACCAACCTGCTGCATATCGCCCGCATTCCCGACTGAGCACCGCACGCAGCATGAAAAAAGCCGCGGGTGACCGCGGCTTTTTTCATCAGTACTGCGAGGCAGCTTACTTCTTGCCTGCGGCCAAGCCGTTGACGATCTCCTGCTTGGCTTCCTCGACCGTGCCCCAGCCCAGGATCTTGACCCACTTGCCGGGCTCGAGGTCCTTGTAGTGCTCGAAGAAGTGCACGGTCTGCTTCATCAGCAGCTCGGGCAGATCGTCGGTGCTCTGCACCTTGTCGTACAGCGGGGTCAGCTTGGACACCGGCACGGCGACGACCTTGGCATCGACGCCGCCATCGTCTTCCATCTTCAGCACGCCGACCGGGCGACAACGGATCACGACGCCGGGCGCGAGCGGGAACGGGGTGACGACCAGCACGTCCACCGGGTCACCGTCGCCAGCGATGGTGTGCGGCACATAGCCGTAGTTGAGCGGGTAACGCATCGAGGTACCCATGAAGCGATCGACGAAGACGGCGCCGCTGTCCTTGTCCACCTCGAACTTGATCGGATCACCCTGAGCGGAGATCTCGATGATGACGTTGATGTCGTTCGGCACGTCCTTGCCGGCGCTGACCAGATCGAAACCCATACATCCCTCCCGTGGAAAAATTGTGCGCGGATTATAGGGGGAAACCACAATGTCTTGCACTGCACCACGCCCACCGGCCACGCTCAGGCCGGCGCATCGAACCCGGCATCCTCCACCGCTGCACGCATGGCGTCGACCGAAACCTGCGCTGGATCGAAGCGCACGGTCGCACTGCCCTGTTCGAGGGACACCTGCACGTCCTCGACACCGGCAATGCCCTTGAGCACACCGGTCACGTTCCTGACGCAGCCGCCGCAGCTCATGCCTTCGACCTTGATCGTCACTTCGCTCATGCAGCACTTCTCCTCATCATTGATTGACGGCCCGCCGCGCCAGGGCCTCAGGTAATGCACACCACGCCGCTCCACAGGTCGCCGCCGAGCGTGGGCGCGTGGTAGAGGCCGAACAGCCCGAAGCCAAGCACGAGCAGCCCCGAAGCGATGCGCACCTTGCGATTGCGGGTGAAGTCGCGGAAACGCTTGAACAGCATGCCGGCCAGCAGCAGGTTGGGGAGCGTCCCAAGACCGAAGGCGAGCATGAGCCCGGCGCCGCGCACACCCGAACCGGTGACGAGCGCAGTGGCCAGAATGGAGTATGTGAGTCCGCAGGGGATGAAGCCCCACAGCATGCCAAGCGGCAAGGCCTGCCTGGGCGACCGCGCTGGCAGGAAACGACGTGTCGCCGGCTGGATGCGCCGCCACAGCACATGGCCGGCGCGCTCGAACGGCGCAAGCGGGCGGGTAAAACCGGTGAGGTAAAGGCCGAGTGCAACCAGCATCAGGTTGGCCAGCACATAGAGCGTCATCTGCACCGGCAGCATGCCGTCGTACAGCATGCCGACCGAACCGATAAAGCCCACAGCGGTGCCGAGCGCAGTATAGGTGCCGATCCGCCCCAGGTTATAGGCGAGGTGCAGCGGCCACTGCGGCTTCCCGCCGGGCACCTGAACCTGCATGGTGAGGGCGCCGACGATGCCGCCGCACATCGACACGCAGTGAGTGCCGCCGAGCAGGCCGATCAGGAAGACGGCCAGGTAACCTGTTTCGGGCATGGGAGAAGAGCGATCCGGTGCGGCGCGAGGCAAAAGCGCATTTTACGCCTGCACGCCCGCAACCGCATGCGACAAATCGCCCCGCCCTCGCGATCGCGTGACTCAGATCACCCTGGAGTAGCGCGCGCGCTCACGGTCTGCGCGCAGATAGCGGTCGAACACCATGGCGACACCGCGCACCAGCAGGCGACCAGCAGGCTCGACGCTGATCCAGTCGCCCTCGATCTTCACCAGCCCGGCCTTCTGCATCTCCTGCAGGTCGGCAAGTTCCTCGGCGAAATAGGAGCGGAAGTCGATCAGGTGGGCGATCTCGATCGACTGCATGGACAGCTCGAAGTGGCACATCAGCGCCTGGATGATCGAACGCCGCAACAGGTCGTCGGCGGTAAGTTCGATGCCACGCAGGACCGGCAGCTCGTCACGGTCGAGCGCATCGTAGTACTCGTCGAGCGTCTTGACGTTCTGCGCGTATACCGGACCGATCTTGCCGATTGCCGATACGCCGAAGGCAAGCAGATCGCACTCGGCCTGGGTGGAGTAGCCCTGGAAGTTGCGGTGCAGACGGCCCTGGCGCTGGGCAACGGTGAGTTCGTCATCCGGCTTGGCGAAGTGGTCCATGCCGATATAGACGTAGCCGGCCTCGGTAAGGCGGCGGATGCCGAGCTGCAGCAACTGCAGCTTGGTGTCTGCAGTGGGCATGTCGCCGCTGTTGATGCGGCGCTGCGGCTTGAACAGGCCCGGCAGGTGGGCATAGCTGTAGAGAGAGATGCGATCGGGCGAGATCTCCAGCACCTGCTCGAGGGTACGGTTGAAGCTGATCACGTTCTGCTTGGGCAGACCGTAGATCAGGTCCATGCTCACGGACTTGAAGCCCGTGGCACGTGCCGCGTCGATGACGAGCTTGGTCTCGTCATAGCTCTGGATGCGGTTTACCGCCGCCTGCACATCTTCGGCGAAGTCCTGCACGCCAACGCTCATGCGGTTGAACCCAAGCTCGGCGAGCAGTTTCACGGTGTCGAAGTCGACCTTGCGCGGGTCGACCTCGATCGAGTATTCGCCATTGGGAACGAGCGTGAAGTGTTCGCGCACCGCGGCCATGAGCTCGCGCATCTCGTCATGCGACAGGAAGGTCGGCGTTCCCCCACCGAGGTGGAGCTGCGTGACCTGGCGGCTGCCCTCCAGGCATTCCGCCTGCATCGCGACCTCCTTGGCCAGGTATTTCAGATACTTGGCCGAGCGCCCATGATCCTTGGTGATGATCTTGTTGCAGGCGCAGTAATAGCAGATCGTGTTACAGAAGGGGATGTGGAAGTATAATGAGAGCGGTTTGCTGACGCCGCCGACCGCCCTTTTTGCGAGCCAGGCCTTGAGCGCATCGGCGTTGAAGGCCTCGACGAAGCGGTCCGCTGTCGGATAGGACGTGTAGCGCGGTCCGTTGATGTCGAATCGGCGGATGAGTTGCGGATCGAAGATGAGTTGGTTCTGGCTTGTCATGATCTTGCTGCGGCAGTGTGTGCCAAACAATGGCAGATCGCCGCGTTTTTTTGGTTGACGTGGGTCAACGGGCGTGATGTGTTGCCCGATCGAACCACTCCTGAGCCAGGTCTGGCGTCTTTTGTCGGGGAAGCAGGATTATCGTGCAGATGAGGGCGAGCGTGCCAATTACCGTGAACGGGCTCAAGTCTGCCTGTTCGCAGTGCAACCTGGTCGAGTTGTGCCTGCCCTTCGGGATGTCCGACAGCGAGTTGAACCGCCTGGACGAACTCGTTGGCGCGCGGCGCAAGGTCAAGCGCCAGCAAAGCCTGTATCGTGCGGGCGATCCGTTCGAGGCGATCTACGCCATCCGCGCCGGTTCGTTCAAGACCGACGTGCTGCTCGAAGACGGCCGCGATCAGGTGACCGGCTTCCAGATGACCGGAGAGATTCTCGGCCTCGACGGCATCAGTGCAGAGTCGCATACCTGCAATGCGATCGCCCTCGAGGACAGCGAGGTCTGCGTGATCGCCTATGACAAGCTCGAGCAGATGTCACACGAAGTGGAAGGCCTGCAACTGCAGTTCCACAAGGTGATGAGCCGCGAGATCGTGCGCGACCACGGCGTGATGATGCTCCTCGGTTCGATGCGCGCCGAGGAACGGCTGGCGGCGTTCCTTCTCAACATGTCGCAGCGCTTCAATGCGCGCGGCTTCTCGGCGCAGGAATTCCACCTGCGCATGACGCGCGAGGAGATCGGTTCCTACCTGGGGCTCAAGCTCGAGACGGTGTCTCGCGCTTTCTCCCGCTTCCAGGACGAAGGGCTGATCTCGGTACAACAGAAGCACGTGCAGTTGCTCGATCCCACCGGGCTCAAGCGCCTGATCCAGCACCAGCACGGCGCGCGCTGACGCTGGCCGCTCCGCCTCGACGGCCGCCATTGTTCAGGCAAGGAAGCCTGCGGGATTCTTGGTGAAGGCGACCGACACGATCCATACGTACACGAACAGGGCGGCCGCAAAGGCGCCCGCACGCACCGGCTTGGTCGGGCCGCGCTTGAGTGCAAGCGTGCCAAGCAGCACGTATGCAACCAGGCCACCGACCTTGGCGGTCACCCAGTCGGCGGCAAACGGGTACTGCGCGATCATGACCGCCAGCGTGATCGCTGACAGCAGCAGCAGGCTGTCGATGATGTGCGGCAACACACGGGTGAGCCGGTGCGAGAGCATCGGATTGCCCGTCAGCATCCACATGCCGCGCAGCAGGAAACCCGCTGCGCTGAGCACGACGCAGACGACGTGAAGGTGTTTGATCGCGTAGTACATCCTTTCTCCTTGCAAGGGCTGGCAAGCTGCCGGTCTCGGGGCGACAGGTATTGTCGCCCGTCTCGGGTAAGATTACGAATCGTTCCGGAGCCAAAGCAATGTCCCAGCACCCCCATGTCGACATCCCTGCCCTGCTGCATCGCATCCCGCTGTTCAGTGAGTTGTCGGAGTCGGATATCCAGCGTGTGTCGCGCTACACCCGCGATCGGCATGTCGGCAGGGGCGAAGTGCTGTTCCAGCGCGGCGACCAGCCCCACGGCTTCTATTTCGTCGTATCGGGCCAGATCAAGCTGGCCTTCTCGTCGCCACAGGGCACCGAGAAGGTGGTCGAGATCGTGGGTGCGATGCAGAGCTTCGGCGAGGCGGTGATGTTCATGAACCACCCCTACCCGGTCTTTGCGGAGGCCTTGTGCGACACGGTGCTGATCCATGTCGGCCATGCGGTCGTGACCGAACTCATCGACCAGGATTCGACCTTCGCTCACAAACTGCTGGCCGGCATGGCGATTCGTCTGCACAGCCTGATCCAGGACGTCGAAACCTACTCGCTGCGCTCGAGCATGCAGCGCGTCATCGGCTACCTGCTGCAGGTGGCGGACAGCGACACGCCATGCGAGATTGCGCTTCCCACCAGCAAGCAGGTGATCGCCTCGCGCCTCAACCTGACCCCCGAGACGCTGTCGCGAATCTTCCATGACCTCAGCGAAGCAGGCCTGATCAGCGTGCAGGGCAAGCGCATCACCCTGCACGACCCTGCACGCCTGGCACGGCACAACGCCTGAGGCCGTTGCAGCACGGTAGCCGTTCAGGGCTCGAGCACGTACTGCCCTGGCGCATCGGCAAGCGCGGGAAAAGCCTCGGTCGACACCGGGCGCGCCGCCACGAGCGCGCCGCAGCGTGGCTTGAGCCAGCGCATCCAATCTTCCCACCAGCTCCCCTCGCAACGCTTGGCGCGCTGACGCCAGGTTTCCGGCGTATCGTCGCGTGTGCTGGCTTCGACCCAGTAGTGGCGCTTGGGCGGATCGACGACGGGATTGACGATGCCCAGGATATGCCCGGAACTCGACAATACCTGCCGCACCGGTCCGCCAACGTGGTGCACCACTTTGAAGGTTTGCAGCCACGGCGCGATGTGATCGTCCTCGGCCGCAACCGCATAGAGCGGCTGCGAAACGGCCGCGAGGTCGAGCGCCTCACCGGCGACCTGCAAGGCCCCTGGCTGGATCAACTTGTTGTGCAGGTAGAGTTCGCGCAAATACCAGGCATGCATGCGGTACGGCATGCGGGTGGTATCCATGTTCCAGAACAGCACGTCGAATGGCGGCGGTGACTCTCCGTACAGCCAGCCATGCACGACGTAATGCCAGATCAGGCTGTTGGAGCGCAGCAGCCTGAACGAGGCGGCCATCTCCTTGCCGTCCAGGTAGCCCTTGCGAGCCATCTGCTCGGTCAGGTAGCGGATGCTGCTCTCATCGATGAAGACCTCGATGTCGCCTGGTTTGTGGAAGTCGACCAGCGTCGTAAACAAGGTCCAGTCGGCGACCGGCATCTCGGCCTCACCATAGCGCCGGTTCGCCCACGCCATGTACATCGCCAGTGCGGTGCCGCCAATGCAATAGCCGGCGGCATGCACTTTTGCGGCGCCCGTGAAGGCGCGCGCCTGACGGACGATCTCGTCGATGCCCTCGATCAGGTAGTCATCGAAGCCCACCTCGCTCATGCTGGCATCAGGGTTCTTCCAGCTGGTGATGAACACGTCGAGCCCCTGATCGAGCAGGAAGCGGATCATGCTCTTTCGCGGCACCAGATCGAGCACGTAGAACTTGTTGATCCAGGGCGTGATGATCACCACGGGCTCGGCACGCACGCGCTTCTGGGTCGGGGCATAGTGGATCACCTCGAGCAACCTGTTGCGGTAGATCACGGCACCAGGCGTGGTAGCGAGATTCTCGCCCACACGGAAGTCATCCGGGCTCGTCATGCGAACGTTGCCGGCCTGCAGGTCGGCGAGCCAGTTCTCGAAGCCACGCCTCAGGCTGTCGCCATTGGTCTCGATCGCGCGCCTGAGCGCAACAGGGTTGGTCCAGAAGAAGTTGGTCGGCGCAACCGCATTGAGCCATTTCCGCCACCAGAAGGCTGCGCGCCTGCGCTCCTTGTTCGACAGCCCCGGCGTCTCGTAGAGCATGTCCTGCGTATGGCGGGTGAAGGCGAGGTACCACTCCTTGATCAGGTCCCAGGTCGGGCGCTCGGTCCAGGCAGGATCTGAGAAGCGCGCATCATCGGCATTCGGGCTGATCGGATCCTCGCTCGGAATGCCGCGCATGCGATCCCACGTGTGCATCTGCAGCCGGAAAAGGTCGCGCGAGAGACTCAGCAGGTGCTCGCTCAGCTCCTGTGGATGCGCCATCCAGGCAAGCTGCGCGTGGACTATGGGCGCGGTCATGCCGAGCGGATCGACAGACCCCTCCACCTTGTCGTGCAGTCGACGCAGCAATTCATTGGCACGCCCGCGCGTCGCCCTCGGGTGCGACGATGGACGACTCCTGCGGTCCGGTGTAGTCATGTATTTCGCTCTCCTCGCAACGATTCATCGGAGCTGGTACGGATGTCGGGCGACAGCCACCTCGACACCGCTCCAGCCTAGCTCACCCTCCACTGCCGAAGCCAGGCCGGCAGCGGCAAGCACCTCGCCATGGACGACGAAAGTCCTCGTTGGCGGCGGCGTGAAGCCGCGCAGCCAGTCGAGCAAGGCCGGGCGGTCGGCATGCGCGGACAGGCCACCGATGGTGTGCACGCGCGCGCGAACGGGTACTCGCTCCCCGAACAGCGTGACTTGCCTGGCACCATCGACCAACCGGCGACCGAGCGTGCCGGCAGCCTGGAAACCGACGATCACGATCGCACATTCCGTACGCGCCAGGTTATGACGTAGATGGTGCTTGATTCGCCCGGCGTCGCACATGCCGCTCGCCGAGATGATCACGCGCCCGCCACGCACGGCGTTCAACGCGATCGATTCCTCGACATCCTGGACGAAGCGCAAGCGAAAACGTTCGCCATTGGCCTGCACCCAGTCGTACAGCTCCCGCGTCTCGTCATCCCAGAGCTCGCGGTGGCGAACGGTGAGCTCGGTCGCCGCTGTGGCCATCGGCGAATCAACCGCAACGTCGAGCCGGCTCACCCGCCCGGAACGGACAAGATCGGCGAGCACGAACAGCATCTCCTGGGTTCGCCCCACTGCGAAGGCCGGAATGATCACGTTGCCCGTATCATGTGCGAGCGTGGTGTTGAGCACATCGGCAAGCTCCTCGTAGGTGTCACCCACCGAGCGATGAGCGCGATCACCGTAGGTCGACTCCACGCAAACGATGTCGGCGCGCGTAACCCGCACGGGATCCTGCAGGACAGGCCGCAAGGGCTGTCCCAGATCGCCCGAGACGACCATGCGGCGCCCGCTCCCGACGAACTCGATCTCGATGATCGCCGAGCCCAGGATATGACCGGCATTGCGAAACCGGCAGCGTACACCAGGCGCGGGCGCAAACCAGACATCATATGCGATCGCACGCAGGCGCCCCAGGCTCGCCCGCGCCTGCTCGACCGTATACAACGGCGCAAGCTCCCTGTACCGCTGCGCCTTCCTCGAGCGCGCATTGCGCAAGGCCCACTCGGACTCCTTCTCCTGTATGAAGGCCGAGTCCATCAGCATGACGCCCAGGAGGTCGACAGTGGCAGCGGTAGCGTAGATCGGCCCCCGGTAACCCAAGGCAACGAGCCGTGGGACGAGGCCGCTATGATCTAGATGCGCATGGGTAAGGAGCGCAAACTGGATCTCGCGCAGATCGAATTCGAGCGCCTCCCGGTTCTTGCGATCGGCCTGCCTGCCACCCTGAAACAAGCCACAATCGACGATGAATGCACCGTCAGAATGATCCACCTTGAGGCAGGACCCCGTCACCTCTCCAGCGGCGCCGTAGAAAGTCAGTTGCATCGTCAACAAGCCTCCCTATGCGTACTGCTTGCAACGCCCCGCATGCACCTTACACGCACGCCACAAGAATCACGGAGCAATCCGCAGGCTGTTTGATCGCGATCAAGCGCCCTCAGCACGTGGCGCTGGCTATAATCGGATCGTGACACACAACAGGGAGTCTCCGTCATGTTCAAGCACATCCTGGTCCCGACCGATGGGTCGGCCTTGTCCGAAAGCACGGTGGCCCGCGCCGTCTCCTTCGCCAAGGACGCCGGAGCGCGCATCACCTTCTTCTACGCCCAGCCCGACTTTCCCATGCCCATTTATGGCGAAGGCGCACTGATCGACCCCACAACGCCGGAACAGTTCGCAAAATCGGCCGCGTCCGAGGCAAGCGCCATCCTGGCCAAGGCCAAGGCCAGCGCAGATGAGGCTGGCGTGGCGTCGGACACGGACACTGCCGTCAACGAAGTCCCCTACGAGGCAATCATCGATGCAGCCGATCGCCATGGCTGCGACTTGATCTTCATGGCCTCCCATGGCCGGCGTGGCATCGCAGGTCTGCTTCTGGGCAGCGAAACACAGAAGGTGCTCACCCACAGCAAGACGCCCGTCCTGGTCTATCGCTGAAAGGGACAGGAACCCGCGCTTATGCAAAACGGCCCTCACGGGCCGTTTTTTTGTTTACCGGTGTGCTGATCAGCGCCCGGCGCTCGCCCTGCGTTCGTCTTCGGCCATGTGCCGACGCGCGAAGCGATACAGATAGATCGCCATCACGACTACGAACAGGATGGTGAACAGACTCAGCAAGCCGATATCACTGGTGAACAACAACTCCCAGGCCATGACATACCTCCTTAGCAGGGTGTTGAAAATTGGATCATCACCTTCGGTTTCCGGCTGGGCCGGAAAAAATCGACTCTGAAAAGTCCCGGCGTGGTTCGCCATGAAGCAGTTTCCAGTCGTCTTTCAAGCCGATTTTGCTACCGCAATTCAGCAGCGCTCCCGTCGCTGCAAGGACGTCGTTTTCTATTCAATATCGCAATCCGATAGGCGCGCGAGCGCCAACGAATTACGGCGCCAGCAAATTGCCCAATCGCGTCAGGTTGTACGCGGCGAAATTGAGCAGCGCATGCGCGCGAATCTTGTCCAGGCCGCGTGCCATCAAACGGCGCAGCGTGCCGATATCCTTCACCCAGCCGAAGGCCTCTTCGATCATCTTTCGACGACGCAGACTGACCGCGTAGCCTTCGGTGGTCTTGATGTGCGCGGGCACGGCGCTGCCCTGGGTCTTGGCGGCCACATGCGGGGCGATCCCCAAGGCCGTCAGGGCGCCCACGAAGTCGGCGGTGTCGTAACCCCGATCCGCTGCCACCGTCGGCTTGCGGGTCCCGCGAGCGGGTTTGACGCTGCGCTTGACCATCACCAGCGCAGCCTCACGTTCGGCGGTCCCGGTGGCCGGGGTCGTGTGCACATCGACGATCAGCCCGTGCCGGTTCTCCGCCAGGGCATGCGTGGTGTAGCTCAGGAACGCCATGCCGCCGCCCTTGCTCGCCAGCCGCGACTCGGGGTCGGTGCGCGAAACGTGCGTCGCGTTCGAGCGCTTCTTACCCCGGAAATCGACCTCGGGATTGCGGCCCTGATCCGGTCCCGGTGGCTCGTCCGATCCGTCGCGCGCGACCATGCTCTTGTGCGAGGCCCACGCCCGCAGCAGCGAGCCGTCGACGCTGAAATGCTCGTCGGACACCAGCTCGGCCCATTCGGCGATCGCCACCACACCGCCGAAGAACTCGCGCATCACGCTCTCCTTGAGCAGACGATCGCGGTTGGCCGAGAAGGTCGAGTGATCCCAGATCGCTTCGTCCAGCGTCAGGCCCACGAACCAGCGGTACATCATGTTGAAATCGATATGCTCGACCAGCGCGCGCTCCGAGCGGATCGAAAACAGGCACTGCAGCAGCGAGGCGCGCAGCAGCCGCTCCGGTGCAATCGAGGGGCGTCCGCCTTCGGCATAAAGCGCATCGAACTGCGCAGACATCGAGCGCACAACCAGATCGGCAAGCACCTTCACGCGGCGCAGCGGGTGGTCTCGGGGAATTCGATCCTCGAGATTGACGTAGCTGAACAGGGGGCTCTGTTTATGGTCGGTGCCGCGCATCGGATTAATTGCAGTGATAATGCAGAACGTATTGTAACGCCCAGAAAACCCTTGCCGCTGCAGGGGTCTGATTAAATCAACAGCCTGTTAGCAGAAAAATCAGGCATTCGGATCAATGGTGATCTCCATCTCTGCAGGGAGGAACGCGGCCCCGTTCATGCGCCAGCTGCGGGACTCATCTTCTATCAGGAACAACCAGCGCCCGGTACCAAGGGGCGCAATCGCACTTTCATACAACCCTTCGCCCTTGCGGGTGAGAACCAACTCCTGGTCCAGACCACCCCGTGTGGGGTGCGAGATCGTGAGCCGGATCCGCTCTGGCACATCGACCGCGTTGGTCGCGCCCAGCTCGATCCTGATCTCCTGACTACGAATCCGGAGGTCGGCCTTCAGACCAAGGTCGCGGGCGTGCTCGGCCCTGCCCATGGTCTGAACGATCGCCCGGCCTTCCTTGTAGTAGTCGTCAACAACCATGCCATCGAAAGTCTTCACGGCAATGACGAAGGTTGCGATGCCGGCAATCACTGCAATTGCCGGAAACGTGATCAGAAACCAGGGCCAGCCCTGCCGATACCACGGCGGAGGGGGGGACTTGTCGGACGCAGCAGTACTCATGTCACCTCGGGATCAGGAAAGTGGTTTCTTCATTCACGCTCAGCGCCGGGTTGTCCTCGGCCGTGATGCGGAAAGCAATCGTGTTGGCACCGGGAGCACCCGCGTCGTAGGGCACCAAGACCTGAAGCGTCACCGCCTGGGTAGACGCCGCCGGCACCTCGACGCGCTCGACACCACCGATACGCACCCCGGGCATGCCGGACACCGCGAGCTGGAACGCGCGCGGCGCCTCGGTCATGTTCATGACCTGAAGCTGGTAGACGTTCTCGATGAAGCCGCCTTCGATCTCACGACCAAGCGACGAGCGGTCACGAATGATGTCGACACGCAGAGGATCGCGCGCCGCGAGCCCCCAGACGAAGGCAAGAGAGACCAGTACCAGCACGGCGCCATAGATCAATGTCCGCGGCCGCAGTACATGCAGCAGGATCTCCTTGCGCCCCCAATGCTTCTTGAGCGCGTTCTCCGTGGAGTAGCGGATCAGCCCACGGGGATAGTTCATCTTGTCCATGACCTGGTCGCAGGCATCGATACAGGCTGCGCAGCCGATGCATTCGTACTGGAGACCATCGCGGATGTCGATACCGGTCGGACAAACCTGAACGCATATGCCGCAATCGATACAGTCCCCTTTGCCGACGCTGCGCGGGTCGATGTTCTTCTTGCGCGTCCCGCGCGGCTCGCCACGCTCCTCGTCATAGGTAATGACGAGCGTATCCGGGTCGAACATGACGGCCTGGAAACGCGCGTAAGGGCACATGTACTTGCAGACCTGCTCACGCAACACCCCGGCGAAGAGGTAGGTGAAGCCTGAGTAGAAGAGGATCCAGAACAGCTCCCAAGGGCCGAAGCCAAGCGTAAGCAGGGAGGCGAGGAGCTCGTCGAGCGGCGAGAAGTAGGCGACGAAGGTAAAGCCGGTCCACAGCGCGACGAGCCCCCAGGCCGCAAACTTGCTGCCACGACGCACGGCCTTGCCGACGCTCATGGGAGCCTGGTCGAGCTTCTGCCGCCTGACATGATCACCCTCGATCTTCTGCTCGATCCACATGAAGATCTCGGTGTAGACCGTCTGCGGACAGGCGTAGCCGCACCAGAGTCGTCCGGCCACCGCAGTGAAGAAGAACAGCGCGTATGCGGAGATGATCAGCAGGATGGCGAGGAAGAAGACATCCTGCGGCCAGAACACCCAGCCGAAGATGTAGAACTTGCGCTCGGTGAGGTGAAACAGCACGGCCTGCCGATCGTTCCAGCTGAGCCAGGGCAGTCCGTAGAAAACGAGTTGGGTGAACCACACCAGGGCCCAGCGCCAATTGGCGAACAGGCCGGTGACTGCGCGCACGTAGAGCTTCTTGCGTGCGGCGTAAAGCGTATCGAAACTGGCGTCGGAGTTGGCTTGCGCCGGCTTGCGGGGTTCTGGGGTCGTGCTGCTCATGGCCTAGTGTACCGATGAAGTGTTGTTATTGTTGTTATGGTAACCCCGGGGGAACCCCCATTCCCCCGGAGATGGAACTGCAAACTGCGGTGCGACTGTTACTTCTTGCTCAGGCTCAGTACGTAAGCGGTCAGGATGTGGACCTTGTCCTCGCCAAGGAACTCACCGAAGCCCGGCATACGGTTGTTACGGCCGTGCGTGATGGTCTCGATGATGACGGCCTCGGACGAACCGTAGAGCCAGGTGTTGTCGGTCAGATTGGGCGCGCCAAGCATCGGGTTGCCCTTTGCATCGGCACCGTGGCAGGCCACGCAGTTGGTCTCGAAACCTTCCTTGCCGCGCTGCGCCCGCAGGGAGTCATGCGCCAGGCCGTTCAGCGAACGAACATAGTTGGCGACATCCTTCGCCCCCTCTGCACCAAGCGCCGGTCCGAACGGGGGCATGATGCCGTTGCGGCCGTTGGTGATCGTCTCGCGGATGTTGTCCGGCTCGCCGCCCCACAGCCAGGCGCTGTCGGTAAGGTTCGGGAAGCTCTTCGCACCCTGGGCAGCCGAACCGTGACACTGCGCGCAGTAGGTCAGGAACATGCGTTGCCCCATGGCGCGGGCGTCGGGATCCGCGGCCACGGCCATGACGTCCATGTCGCGATACTTGGCAAAGACGGGGCCGAAGCGCTCTTCCGCGGCCTGCATCTCGGCGTCGTATTGCGCCCACTGCCCACGGTGCTGGTTGACGTTGCCGAAGCCCGGGTAGATCGCCAGATAAACCACACCGAACACGATCGTGATCCAGAACAGGTACATCCACCAGCGCGGCAGCGGGTTGTTGTACTCGGCGAGCGTCTCGTCCCACACGTGGCCGTGAAGCTCGACCGGCCCCTTTTCGCGCTTGGTCATGTTCGACACCAGCACGAACACACAGAACAGGATGGAGAGGGCCACGAGGACCATCACATACATGTTCCAGAAACCGCTGATAAAGTCAGCCATTTGCTTTTCCCTCTTGGTCTTGCCGCCCCCCCTGGGCCGGCAGGTCGTCGTCGCTCAGGGGCAGGCGCGCCGCCTCGTCGAAGCCGGCCTTGGCGTGCTTGCTGTACGCCCAGGCGCAGATGCCGAGGAAGCACAGGAACCCAAGCACCGTGATCAGGCTTCTGAAGTCATTTATATCCATGGCGCGCCCAGCTCCTTACCTGAAGTTCGAAATCGCGGTGCCGAGCCCTTGCAGGTAGGCCACGATCGCATCGAGTTCGGTCTTGCCCTCGAGCGCTGCAGGCGCCGCGGCGATTTCCTCCTCGCTGTACTTGTGCAGGCCGACCTTGTTGAGCGCACGCATCTTCGCCTGGATGTCGTCCGCCTTGACAGGACGATCCAGCCACGGGAAGGCCGGCATGTTCGACTCAGGCACGACATCACGCGGGTTGATCAGGTGGACACGCTGCCACTCATCGGAGTAACGACCACCAACTCGGGCCAGGTCCGGACCGGTGCGCTTGGAACCCCACTGGAACGGGTGGTCGTAGATGAACTCACCCGCCACCGAGTAGTGGCCATAACGCTCGGTTTCGGCGCGGAACGGACGGATCATCTGCGAATGGCAGTTGTAGCAGCCCTCGCGCACATAGATGTCACGGCCGACCAGGCGCACCGGATCATAGGGTTTGACGTCGAGCGCATTGCCCTTGTGGTCGATTGCAGTGGTGGTCGAGTGCTGGAAGAACAGCGGCACGATCTCGACCAGACCACCCACGCTGACAGTGAGCAGCGTGAGGACGATCATCAGGAATACGTTGCGTTCGACTTTTTCGTGTTTCGATTGAGCCATGTTGTTGTTCTCCGATCAGGCGTGGGCAGCCGCAGGCGCAAGCACCGGGGCGTCATAGGCCTTCTGGCCGGCGATGGTCTTCACCATGTTGTAGAACATGATGAACATGCCGCCGAGGAAGAGCGCGCCGCCGATGAAACGGATGGTCCAGAACGGGTAGCTGGCCTTGACGCTCTCGACGAAGGAGTAGGTCAGGGTGCCATCCGGGTTGGTCGCACGCCACATGAGGCCCTGCATCACACCGGAAATCCACATCGAGGCGATGTAGAGCACGATGCCGATGGTCGCGATCCAGAAGTGAGCGTTGATCAGCTTGACGCTGTACATCTCGCTCCGGCCATACAGGCGGGGCAGCAGGAAGTACACCGCGCCGATCGAGATCATCGCCACCCAGCCGAGCGCACCGGAGTGCACGTGACCAACCGTCCAGTCGGTGTAGTGCGACAGCGCATTGACCGTCTTGATCGACATCATCGGGCCTTCGAAGGTCGACATGCCGTAGAACGAGAGCGAGGTGATCAGGAACTTGAGGATCGGGTCGGTGCGCAGCTTGTGCCAGGCGCCGGACAGGGTCAGAACCCCGTTGATCATGCCACCCCAGGACGGCGCAAGCAGGATCAGCGAGAAGACCATGCCCACCGACTGGGTCCAGTCAGGCAGCGCGGTGTAGTGCAGGTGGTGCGGGCCAGCCCACATGTAGGTGAAGATGAGCGCCCAGAAGTGCACCACCGACAGACGATAGGAATACACCGGACGATCGGCCTGCTTCGGCACGAAGTAGTACATCATGCCCAGGAAGCCCGCGGTCAGGAAGAAACCCACCGCGTTGTGGCCATACCACCACTGGATCATTGCGTCCTGCACGCCGGCGTAGGCGGAGTAGGACTTCATGCTGAACAGCGACACCGGGATGGCGGCACTATTGACGATGTGCAGCAGCGCCACGGTGAGGATGAAAGCACCAAAGAACCAGTTGGCGACGTAGATGTGCGAAATCTTGCGCTTGACGATGGTACCGAAGAACACCACCGCGTAAGAGACCCACACGACAGCGATCAGGATGTCGATCGGCCACTCCAGCTCGGCGTATTCCTTGGAGGTCGTGTAGCCCAGCGGCAGCGTGATCGCCGCGAGCACGATGACCAGTTGCCAGCCCCAGAAGGTGAAGGCCGCCAGCTTGGGCGCGAACAACGTAGCGTGGCAGGTACGCTGGACCACGTAGTAGGAGGTGGCGAAAAGTGCACAGCCGCCAAACGCGAAAATCACGGCATTGGTGTGCAGCGGGCGCAACCTGCCGAAGTGCAGGAATTCGTGAACGTTCAGTTCGGGCCACACGAGCTGTGCTGCGGCGATGACACCGACCAGCATGCCCACGATGCCCCACACCACCGTCATGATGGCGAACTGACGCACGACTTTATAGTTATAAGTCGCTTGCGATTGCATGTGAGTCACCTCTTTGTTTTGAAAGCTTTGCGAGCACGACGCGCGACGACTGCGGCGCACTTCCTGAAGACCGGCCGAGAATACGCGTTGGCGTAAATCCCAATTTGACACAGATCAACATTGTATTGCAGCCGAGGGGGGCGAGGAAGCAAAAATTGGACGAAATCCAGATCCATGTGCCCGATCAGGCAAGACCCTCGTCACAAGGCTGAAAGCGCAGTCAGACGGGCGTTTGCGGGCAAGCGCCGCACGCAACAGGAGCGCCTTCGCCCCCATATCGGACCGACCGCAGCAACCACGGGCCGCATACCCAAAACGCCGAAATCGAGAATGACAGACGAAAAAAAAAGGGTGCGTATCAACGCACCCCCAACCCCAACAGAGAGACATAAAAACACTCGTTGCCCACCGTCTTCCAAGCCCGATCGACAACCACGGCACAATTATCGCCACGCCGCCAAAGCGCGTGTTGACCTAGGTCAACCTGTCCGCATCTGCACCACCCCTGGAGCAAGCGCCGAAGCGACATGTCAGCGCTCACCCTCGTCACGCCCTGCGGTCCGCTTCGCGTCACCCCCCTCCCGCTCCCGGGCGTCCGGAGCCGGCTCGTCACGGTCGTCCATCAGCAGCCGATAGGCTGGCCCCTCCATGTCGTCGTACTGACCACTGCGCAGCGACCACCAGAAGATCACACCGATCACGAACACCAGCAGCACCGATAGCGGGATCAACAGGTACAGGCTCTCCATGCCAGCTCTCCTATGCAAGCCTCAGGCTCGGCCCCGCGGCACGCGCTGCAGGCGCAGCGCATTGAGAACGACGAGCAGCGAACTCGCCGCCATGCCGACCCCTGCCATCCAGGGCGTCACCAGCCCGGCCATTGCGAGCGGGACGGAGGTGAAGTTGTATGTAAACGACCACCAGAGGTTCTGGCGAATGATCTTCAAGGTCTTGCGCGACAGGTCGATACCCCGTCCGAGGCTGGCAAGATTCTCGTTGAGAAGCACGATGTCAGCCTGGTTGCGGGCCAGATCCGTCCCCCCACCCATGGCGACCGACACGTGGGCCTGCGCAAGCACGGGGGCGTCATTCACGCCATCGCCCACCATCGCGACGACGGCCCGAGCATCTTCCTGCAAGACGGCGATTACCTGCTGCTTGCCCTGCGGGCTCATGCCACCGCGGGCATCCTGCACACCCAGCGCCCCAGCCACGGATTCCACCACTGGCTGGGCATCACCCGACAGCACACTCGTCGGGATCTGCTCGCCGGCGAGACGGCGCATCAGCATCCCCGCCTCCTCACGGACGCTGTCTGCCAGCCTGAACAAGCCCAGCCAGCCCGACCGCGATGCCAGCGCAATCACGGTTCCACCCTCGGACGCAAAACCCTCGAGTGCCGATGGCATTGCAAGCCCCGTCGCGCCGGAAACATACTCGGGACGACCGATAAACACGGTCTGGCCGTCGATGAGCCCGTGCATGCCTTGCCCGGTCTCGGCTTCGACTTCGCTTGCCAGCGGCAACTCGAGCCCGGCGGCAGCCTCACGCAGACCGGTCGCCACCGGATGCTCGGAACCCTGCTCGATCGCCGCAGCCATCGCCAGCACGGCAGCCTCGTCCGCGGCACCGAGAGGCAACACACGCTCCAGGCTCATGCGCCCATGGGTCAGCGTTCCGGTCTTGTCGAACACGAACCGATTGGCATTGGCCAGGGTCTCGATCGCATGCCCGCGCGTCACCAGCACCCCCATTCGAGCGAGGGCATCGGTGGCCACGGTGAGCGCGGTCGGTGTCGCCAGCGACAAGGCGCACGGACATGCCACCACCAGAACGGAAACGAACACCCACAACGCGCGCTCGGAATCGATGAAGTACCAGCCAACACCGGTGATGCCCGCCAGCACGAGCAAGGTGACGATGAAATAGCCGGCCACCTTGTCGGACTGCGTGGCAAGCTTGGGCTTCTCGCTCGCGGCCCGCTCCATCAACTGACGGATGGCCGCCAGGCGCGTCGCGTCACCCACTTGCTCGACCCGCAGCAACAAGGGTGAGGACACATTGATACTGCCACCCGTGAGCCGCGCGCCAATGCGCTTGGCAACGGGCAAGCTCTCGCCGGTGAGCAAGGCCTCGTTGACCTCGCCAACCCCCTCCACCACGACACCGTCGGCGGGCACGACTTCGCCCGGCCGCACGCGCACGATGTCACCCGGCGCGAGCTGCGCCGTCGGCACGCGCTCGCTGGCTGCGGACTGCGGCCAACCGGCCAGCCGCTCGGCAAAGGATGGCAGCACCTTACCGAGCTCCTCCACACCGCGCACCGCCTTCTGCCTTGCCAACATCTCCAGGTAACGCCCACCCAGAAGGAAGAAGACGAACATGGTGACCGAGTCGTAATACACCTCGGGACCATCAGTGAGCGTGGCCCACAGGCTGGCAAGAAATGCACTGCCCACACCCAGCGCGACCGGTACGTCCATGCCCAGGCGGCGCAGACGTATGTCACGCCAGGCGCGCTGGAAGAATGGCGCGGCCGAATAGAGCACGACCGGCAGGGTGAGCAGGAGGCTGGCCCAGCGCAACAGCAGCTCGATGTCCCAGGTCATCTCGCCCTCGCCCGCCACATAGACGGGGAAGGCGTACATCATGACCTGCATCATGCCGAAGCCGGCCACGAAGACCCGCCACAGCATCGACCGCCGCTCCTTGTTGGCGATCTGCTCCGAACGTTCGGCGTCGTAAGGGTAGGCGCGATAACCGATGGCCTGGATTGCGGCAAGGATGTCGGACAGCCTGATGCGCTGCTCGTCCCAGCGCACGCGCGCGCGCCGCGTGGCGTAGTTGATCTCGATGGCTGACACCCCGGGCAGGCGGGCGACATGGTTTTCGTTCAGCCATACACAGGCCGCACATGTGATGCCCTCGAGGATCAGGGCTGCCTCACGCTCGTGCTCACCCACCGGGCGTACGAAACTCTTCTGGAAATCGGGGTGGTCGAACAGGCCGAGCTCCTGCAGCTCGACCGGCATCGCCTCGCGTCGCGACTCGGGCATCGCATCGCGGTGGCGGTAGTAATCTACAAGACCGTTATCGACGATCGACTGCGCCACCGCCTCGCAGCCAACGCAACACATGCGCCGCGATCGCCCCTCGATCCTGACGTAATGCTGCGTCTCGGCCGGAATCGGCAGGCCACAGTGATAGCAATCGACATCGGGTGCGGCGGCGTCCGCGGCGGGCAGTTCTGCAGAGGTCATCGGCGGCGATACAAAGCCGCCCCGGCGGGAAGCGCCAGCCGGGGCGGTCGGGGAAGGAGAGGCTTTTTTATCACAATCCCGCCGCTCGGGCCATTGCGCTGCACCATCGAGGCCCGCCTGCGCGCCCTGAGCGCGCCCCCATCGCCGCCTGTCCGAAGCCGACAGCGCTTACTTTGCCGCCATGCGGATGGCCCCATCGAGACGGATGACTTCGCCGTTGAGATAGGCATTCTCGATGATATGGCGGACCAGGCCCGCGAACTCGGCAGGCCGGCCAAGCCGCGACGGGAACGGCACCATCTTGCCGAGCGCGTCCTGGACTTCCTGCGGCATGCCCATCAGCATCGGCGTCTCCATGATGCCGGGTGCAATCGCCATTACACGGATGCCAAACCGAGACAACTCACGCGCCACGGGCAGCGTCAAGCCGACGACACCAGCCTTGGACGAGGCATAGCCGGCTTGTCCGATCTGGCCATCGAAAGCCGCAACCGAGGCGGTATTGATGATCACGCCACGCTCGCCACCCGCATCGGGCTCGGACTTGCTCATCACCTCTGCGGCCAGGCGCAGCATGTTGAAGGTCCCCACCAGATTGATGCTCACCGTGCGTGCAAAGCTGTCGAGCGCGTGAGCACCTTCACGGCCAACCACCTTTTCTGCAGGCGCAACGCCTGCGCAGTTGACCAGGCCCGTGAGCCGGCCAAAACGCGCGCCGGCAGCATCGATCGCGGCGCGAGCACTATCGGCGTCGGTGACGTCGGTGGCCACGAACACTGCCCCAGCGCCCAGCTCGGTCGCCAGAGCTTCGCCCGCCTCGCGGTTGACATCGGCCAGCACTACCCTGGCGCCCGCCTCCACCAACATGCGAGCGGTCGCAGCCCCCAGCCCCGACCCACCTCCGGTCACCACGAAAACGCCATTCTCGATCTGCATCGCACTTCTCCTGTTCAGTGGGTTCTTGGAACTCGGCCCGGCCTGCGCAAGACTCGGCTGCCGACATCAGCGCGAACCATAGTTATCGTTAACGTAAACGTCAACATCAGAGCGTGGCGCGGGAAACCACTCGCCCACCCGCGCGCGCTATGCGTCGGCGAAGTCGAGATCGACCATCAACTCGTTGGCGAGCGCCTCAAGATCCAAGCGCACCGGCCCAAGCTCCAGCGTCGCCGGCACAGCCAGCTCCGCACGCGCGCGAAACAGCGGCTCACCACTCATCGACGCACTTTCGCAGGCCGTCTCGAGCGACTCGATACTGACCCCATGCCGGGCCAGCACCGCCGAGATATCACGCACGATACCCGGCCGGTCATGGCCGACGAGATCCAGGCCGACCTTGCGGACACTCGCAGCTGGGCCGGCAGCACCACGGGCAACCGCGATGCGCAGCCCCTGCCCTTCGAGCGCTTGCAATGCGGCCTCGAGCTTATCCACCTGCCCTGCGTCAACCTCGAGTCGCACCACGCCGGCGAACTGCCCGGCCAGGTGGGCCATTCGACTCTCCAGCCAGTTCGCACCACACTCGCTGGCACACCGCGAAACCGCATTAACCAGACCGGGACGGTCTGGGCCGATAAGGGTCAGAACCAGGGACGTCTTCATTCCATTTCTCCGTCGGCGCATTGCTGCAAAAGCCCCCGACCCACAAGCACTTGATGGTGATCTGCGCTATATCAATACTCGGGCCAGGGGAACTGCAATAATTATGAACGCAAGCGGCGCACCAGATATAGATGCCGCTGCGCAAGGAGGCGTCGCCGCACAGGCGACGGATGCATAGGAGACCCCCGAATGAAGGTGCCGCAGTTCCATGCCCGCAAGGGTGATGGACTTTACCAACCAATCGCATTCCTGTTCGTGACCGAACGGATGTGCGCAGAGATTCTTGCCGAGCGCGAGCATATCCTCGACACCCTGCCGCCGGACATGCGCAAGCGCCAGCAGGCGCTTTTCGCACGCTACGACCCGAGCGTGAGCGCACAGGCCTTCAACAGCCTGCTTCGCCTGTTCCACGGCCAGACTGCCTGAAAACAAGGGACCACAGACGCATGAAGGCAAAAGGCCAGCCCCATGGGGCTGGCCTTTTGCCTGAATCACTGGTGCCGGTGAGAGGAGTCGAACCCCCGACCTTCGCATTACGAATGCGCTGCTCTACCAACTGAGCTACACCGGCTAAGGGCGCGCATCATACAACAGGCCCCACACAACGGCAACCATGCGCTAGCGATCGCGTCGCACCGAACGGTCCGGCATGGGATGCCCCGCCGGAAGACGCGCGTCAATACAAAAAACTTTTGGCCGCATCTTCTGTTTATATCGGGAGTCGACTAAACTTCGCGGCAATTCGGGGCGGAGGAGACAGCCCGAACCAGAACGCGGCGCCGCGGGGCATCTGACTCCGCGGCAGCTCGCGCAACACCACGGGCCCACCCCACGCTGTCGCAGCGCCACCGCCGCACTGCACCTTGCAGCCTGCCCTCCAAGACGCCCCTCATGCTCGGCCTCGACTTCCTTGACATCGTCCTCATCGGCGTTGCCGCGTTTGCAGCCGGCGCAGTCAACTCCGTTGCAGGCGGCGGTACATTCTTCTCCTTTCCTGCACTGCTTGCCGTCGGCGTGCCACCCGTAATGGCCAACGCCAGCAACTCGGTCTCGCTATGGCCGGGCAGCCTGGCCGGCGCCTGGGCCTTCCGTCGCGAACTCAAGCGCTTCTCCAGGAGCCTGCCGGCACTGTCCGTGGTTGCCTTCTTGGGTGGCATCGGCGGCGGGCTGCTGCTGTTGCAGACCTCGAATGCGGCCTTCTCCGCGCTCATCCCCTGGCTGTTGCTGCTGGCGACGGTGCTGTTCGCCTTCAGCAGCCAGATCTCAACGCTGGTGCAGAGATGGAAACCTGCGCCGGCCGGACGAGATGAACGCCACATCGGCCCAGGCGGCTATGTGTTCCAGCTCCTGGTGTCGATCTACGGCGGCTTCTTCGGTGCCGGCATGGGCATCCTCATGATCGCCGCGCTCGCCATCCAGGGCTTCAAGGACGTACACGAGATCAACGCGCTGAAGAACTGGCTGTCGGCAATCATCTACAGCGTCGCGGTCGCAACCTTCGTGCTCGCCAATGCCGTCTCCTGGCCGCACACGGTGATCATGCTGCTCACCGCCACGCTGGGTGGATACTGGGGCGCCACCATGGCACGCCGGTTGCCGGCAATCTGGCTGCGGCGCTTCATCATCGCCGTCGGTGGCCTGCTCACGCTCTACTACTTCGGCAAGTCGGCCTGAGCGCGATGCATTCCCTCCTCGCACCCCTGACCGACAGCGGCCGCAGCATATGGACCTGCTGACCCAGATCATCCTCCAGGCCGGTCGTTCGGCCGTGGAGCTCGCGCTCTTCGTGCTGCTGCCGATCATGGTGGTGATGCTGTCGCTGATGCGCATGCTGGAGGCGCGCGGCGCAATCGACTGGGTGGTCGCGCGCCTGGCTCCCCTGCTGCGCCCGGCGGGCTTGACCGGGCTAGGCGTGTTCGCAGCCCTGCAGATCAACTTCGTCAGCTTCGCCGCGCCGGTCGCCACGCTGGCCATGATGGAGGGCCGTGGGGCCTCCGACCGCCACCTTGCAGCCACACTGGCGATGGTGATGGCCATGGCGCAAGCCAATGTCACCTTCCCGATGGCGGCGATGGGGCTCTCCTTCGGACCAGCACTGCTGCTGTCCTGCGTCGGCGGCCTGGCGGCCGCGGCGGCGACCTACCATGTGTTCGGGCGCGGTCTTTCGAGCATCGAAGGCCCCCTAGACGAGACACTGCGCCACCCAGTCGCCGACGACACCAAGGGCGTGCTAGACGTCATCAACCGCGCTGGCGCCGAGGCCTTCAAGATTTCGATCGGCGCCATTCCGATGCTGGTCCTCGCCCTCGTGGCCGTGATGGCGCTGCGCGCCAGCGGTGGCATCGATCTGCTGACCAGCCTGCTCACACCGCTGCTGCGCCTGTTCGATCTCGACCCGGCGCTCATACTGCTCACGCTCACGAAATACATCGCTGGGGGCACGGCGATGATGGGCGTCATGGATGAGATGCTCAAGAGCGGCGGCACCTCCGTCGCGACCCTGAACGCGAGTGCTGGCTTCCTGATCCACCCCTTCGATGTGGCCGGCGTGGCCGTCCTGATCTCGGCAGGACGCCGGGTGGCGGCGGTATGGAAGCCTGCCGCGCTCGGCGCAGTCGTCGGCATTGCAGTGCGTACGATCGGCCACGGGCTACTGTAGTAGGCTTGGGCGTTACACCGACGCCCGCCCCCTCGCAGCCCACTCGACAGTCACCACGATGATCGCCGCCCTGACCCTGCTTCTCGTCTTCCAGCTCGCCGGCGAAGTCATCGCCCGCGGCTTTGCGCTGCCGATTCCCGGACCGGTGATCGGCATGGCGCTGCTCTTTCTCGTGCTCATGCTGCGCGGCGGCCCGGGCGACGACCTGCGCCAGACCGCCGGCACCCTGCTGCAGCACCTGTCGCTGCTGTTCGTGCCTGCGGGCACAGGCATCGTGCTCTACGGCGATCGCATCGCCGCCGAATGGCTGCCCTTGCTGGTCGCACTCTTCCTCAGCACCTTCCTCGCCATCGCGGTGACCGCGCTCGTGCTCAAGGCGCTCACTCGCAACCGCGCACGCACGGCCGCGGAGCGCGAACAATGAGTCCGGACCTCGAGGAAATCTGGGTCTACCTGTCGGCGACACCGCTGCTTGGTCTCACGCTGACCCTGCTCGCCTACCAGGCCGCCTTCTGGATCTACAAACGCGCGGGCTTTCATCCGGTCGCCAACCCTGTGCTGATCAGCGTGGCCATCCTTGCCACCCTGCTGCTCGCCACCGGCACGCCCTACCAAACCTATTTCGATGGTGCCCAGTTCGTGCACTTCCTGCTCGGGCCGGCGACGGTCGCGCTTGCGATTCCGCTCTACGCACAATGGCCGCGGCTCAAGGCCATGGCGGGCCCACTCCTGATCGCGCTGGTCGCGGGCTCGCTCACCGCAGCACTGTCGGCTTGGGGCATCGGCGCCCTGCTCGGCGCCAGCCGCGAGTCACTGATGTCGCTCGCGCCCAAGAGCGTCACCACGCCGATCGCGATGGGCGTGGCCGAGCGTATTGGCGGCCTGCCCTCGCTCACGGCGGTGCTGGTCATCAGCGCCGGCATCATCGGCGCAGTGTTCGGGCGCGCCATCCTGCGCCGACTGCATGTCGGCGACCATGCCGTGCATGGCTTCGCGATCGGCATTGCCTCGCATGGCATCGGCACCGCGCGCGCCTTCCAGGTCAGTGAGCAGGCGGGCGCCTTCGCCGCACTCGCGATGGGACTGAACGGTCTCATCACCGCGCTGTCCCTGCCATGGATCATGCCCTGGGTGGAGCGCCTGTTCGCAGGTTGACGGCCCCCTCGGCAAAGCTTCGCCGCCACCTCCATGAACCGACCCGACGACAAGGCCGACAGAGTGCTGCACGCCATCTACCGCTGGATCGACCGTAACCTGCTCGAACTCGGCCGCGAAATGCGGCTGTCCTACCTGCCGCCGCTGATGGTGTATTGTGCGGCCGGCATCTCGGGACTCACCGGCATCGTCGGCACCTTCTTCGTCAAGGACTACCTCGGCCTGTCGGCCGCCTTCCTTGCCGCGCTGGGGTTCTGGGCCGGCATTCCGTGGGCGCTCAAGATGCCGATCGGCCATCTGGTCGACCTGCTGTGGCGCTACAAGGCCGGCCTCGTCTATCTCGGCGCCAGCCTGATCGCCGCCAGCCTTTTCATCATGATCGGACTGATCGGCAACCCCGACACGATGCGCGCGATCATGCCCGCCGAAGCCTGGTTCGTGCTGTCGGTGCTGCTCGCTCCTGTCGGTTACGTGATGCAGGACGCCGTTGCCGACGCGATGACGGTGGAGGCCGTTCCCCAGGTGGACGCCCACGGCCAGCCGCTCGACGAGGCGACCGTACGCCTGATGCACACCACCATGCAAACCCTGGGCCGGGTGGCCATCATCGGCGGCAGCGTGATGGTGTCGCTCGCCAACGTGGTGCTGTTCAAGGGCGCAGACGCACTGCCCGAGGCCGAGAAGGTCGCGATCTACCTGCACATCTACGAACTGGCGCTACTTATTCCGCTGCTGTCGGTCAGCGGCGTGCTGCTCGCCGGCTGGCTCAAGCGCCGCGAGGCGCGCCGCCTGGCTGCGCTCGGCCGTGACCGCGCCGAGATCGACCGCCTGCTGCACGAGCCCCAGGAACGCACAAGCCCCAACTGGTGGATCCTGGGCGGCAGCGCGGTGTTCGTCGCGCTCACGCTCAGCGTCGGCCTGTCGGGCATGCCTTACGGCCAGGAGATCATCTTCGCAGGCTCGTTCACCGTCATCGCAGTGATGATGGGCCGGCTGCTGCGCGAACTCACGCCCACTGCGCGCAACACCCTGCTCGGCACCGCCATCATCATCTTCGTGTTCCGCGCCATCCCCACTCCCGGCGCGGGGTCGACGTGGTGGATGATCGACGAACTCGGCTTCGACCAGTCCTTCCTCGCCAAACTGGCGCTGATCGCCAGCAGCCTGACCCTGCTCGGCCTGTTCCTGTTCCGGCGTTTCATGGCCGAACGCTCGATCGTCTACATCGTCGTCTTCCTGACGCTCGCCACCACAGTGCTGTCACTGCCGATCATCGGCATGTACCACGGCCTGCACGAATGGACCGCGGCACGCACGGGCGGTATCGTCGATGCGCGCTTCATCGCCGTCATCGACACGGCGCTCGAATCGCCGCTCGGCCAGATCTCGATGGTGCCGATGCTGGCGTGGATCGCCAACTCCGCCCCGGCGCACCTGAAGGCCACCTTCTTCGCGGTGATGAGCTCCTTCGCCAACCTTGCACTGTCGGCCTCGCAACTGGGCACCAAATACCTCAATCAGCTCTACACGGTAACCCGCGAGGTGCGCGACGCCTCGACTGGTGCAATCACGATACCCGCCGACTACAGCGAACTCGGCATGCTGCTGGTCACGGTCACGGCGCTCGGTCTGCTGCTGCCGCTGGTCGCGATCGGCCTCACGCGGAGCGCCGGCCTGCGCAGCGCGTGAGGCCGCAGCGGCAGGCCGGGCGCCTGCATGCATGTTGACCTTGCGCATTGCCTTCCAGCGCCCGCGGGCGGACACTTGAGGCCATTCAACCCCAAGGGAGGCGAAACATGACACCCAGCTCGGTACACGACATTCGCAACCTTGCCCTGCTCGGCCACGCGGGCAGCGGCAAGACCACGCTGGTCGAGGCGCTGCTTCTGGCCTCGGGCGCGATCGGCGCCGCTGGCAGCGTCGAGCGCGGCGACACGGTGTCCGATTTCGACCCCCAGGAAAAAGCCATGGGCCACTCGCTGCACGCCGCACTGGTGCATCTGGAGTGGGCCGGCCACTGGATCAACCTGCTCGACACCCCGGGCCTGCCCGATCTCGCCGGTCGCGCTCTGCTGACCCTGCCAGCGGTGGACACCGCTGCAGTGGTTATCAATGCCGCCGCCGGCGTCGAAAGCGGCACCCGCCGCATGATGGCAGCCGGCCGTGACAAGTGCCGCATGATCATCGTAAACCGGATCGATGCACCTGGCATCGACTTCGGCGCCCTCATGGACGACATCGTCGCAAGTTTCGGCCGCGAATGCCTGCCGCTCAACCTTCCCGCATCGGACGGCAGCCAGGTAATCGACTGCTTCTTCGCGCCCGACGAATCCGCCGCGACCGCGTTCTCCGGCGTGAGCGCCGCACACGATGCCATCGTCGATCAGGTCGTCGAACTCGATGAAGCGCTGATGGCGCAGTATCTCGAACAAGGCGAGTCGCTCGCGCCCGAGCAGCTGCATGCCCCCTTCGAGCAGGCCCTGCGCGAAGGTCACCTCATCCCCGTCTGCTTCGTCTCCGCGCGCAGCGGCGCGGGCGTGCGCGAACTGCTCGACATCCTTGGCAAGCTCGCGCCCGACCCCACCGAAGCCAACCCGCCCCAGTTCCTCAAGGGCGAAGGCAGCGCCGCCGAAGCGGTCGAGGTCATGCTCGACGCCGAGCGCCACGCCGTCGCGCACGTATTCCAGATCGCCAACGACCCCTACCGCGGCAAGCTCGGCCTGTTCCGCATCCATCAGGGGCAGGTGACGCCCAACTCGCAACTCTTCATCGGCGACGGCCGCAAGCCCTTCAAGGTTGCCCACCTGCTGCGCATGCATGGGCGCAACGCGATCGAAACCACGCTCGCCGTGCCCGGCGACCTGTGCGCCGTTGCCCGCGTGGATGAACTGCAGCGCGACGCCGTGTTGCATGACTCGCACGATGAAGACTACTACCACCTCGCCCCCGCCACCTACCCGCAGCCGGTGTTCGGCCTCGCACTGATGACGCGCAAGCCCGCCGACGAACAGAAGCTCTCCGAGGCGCTCACGCGCCTGCTCGAGGAGGACCCCTGCCTCGAGGTGAGCTTCGACCCGCGCAACCGGCGCACCGTGGTGCGGGGCCTCGGCGAGCAGCACCTCAAGATCGTGCTCGACGAGTTGTCGGCGCGCTGGAACCTGCAGCTCGACACGGCCACGCCGAGCATCCCCTATCGCGAGACCATCGCCATCACGGCCGAGGCGCGCTACCGACACAAGAAACAAAGCGGCGGCGCAGGCCAGTTCGGCGAGGTGGCGCTCCGCGTCGAACCGCTCGCGCGCGGCAGCGGCATCGAACTCGCCGACGAGGTGAAAGGCGGCACCATCCCGACCAACTTCATGCCCGCGGTCGAGAAAGGCGTCCGCCAGGCGCTGGAGGAAGGCGCCCTGGCCGGGTTTCCGATCCAGGATATCCGCGTCGTTATCACCGATGGCAAGCATCACGCGGTCGATTCGAACGAAGTCTCCTTCGTCACCGCCGGCCGCCACGCGCTCATCGAAGCCGTGCTTGCCGCGCGTCCGCTGGTGCTCGAACCCCTGCTCGACATCCAGGTGAAGGTGGCCGATGCCCTGTTCGGCGAAGTCAGTGCCGAACTCGCCAGCCGCCGCGGCCGCCTGACCGCCACCGACAGCCCCGCCGCAGGCTGGACGCTGATCTCAGCGCGCGTTCCGATGGCAGGCCTGGACGGCTTCGAGGGCAGGCTCAAGGCAATCTGCGCAGGAGAAAGCGAATTCGTCCTCGAAGCCGGCGGCCACGAGCCGGCGCCGCAGGACGTACAATCCGAACTGGCCCGCCAGCACACCGGCGGCGGCAACGGCAACGGCGCGCACTGAGCGCCCCCAGGCCCGGCGTGCAGGCGCCGGGCCGCAACACTGACATGAAGCTGAGCGAACGCCAACGCGCCTACTGGCGCAGCAACCTGTTGCTGACGTTTTGCCTGCTGTTGATCTGGTTCGGCGTGACCTTTGTCGCGGGTTACTACGCCAACGAGCTCAACAGCTTACAGTTCATGGGCTTTCCGCTGGGCTTCTACATCTTCGCCCAGGGCTCGATGATCACCTATCTGGTGATCATCGCCATCTACGTCACGGTGATGAACCGTCTCGACCGCCGCTACCGAGTGAAATAAGGCCCGGCGTAGCACTGCCCGCAGCCCAGCTCCTTACTTGCCGGAACCCGAGGCAGACTCGTCCGCTGCCTTCTTCTTGCGCCCCCAGGCGATCGGGTGCGCGTGGCGGCTGAGCATGAAGTCGAGCAGGAACTTGCTCCAGATGGTCACGCCGGCGGTCGAACTCCAGGTCTCATACTCGAGCTGAAGCACCAGCACGCCGTAGATCACCATCAGGATGATGATGCCGCACACGAAGTTGATCACCGCGGAGAAGGGCGCAAACTTCGCCGGGTTCGCTGGCGGCATGCCGCGCTTGAGCGCGACCTCGGAGAAATCGCGCTTGAAGACGATGCGCCAGGCCCGCCGCAGCCAGAAGAAGGCGATCGGGAACAGGGCCACAAAGAGAATCCAGGTCAATACGGTGCTTACATCCAGAACCATTCACTGCTCCAGTCACGGCTGACGGCAAAAAGGCCGCAGCCCGCAAGGTGCCATAAAAGAAAGAACCCCGCCATGGAATCCGCTGGCGGGGTTCTCGGGAGGCCCTCTGGGAGGGAGCCTCAGTACCAGACTCGAAGCTTAGTGCGCGCCGTCGACCGCCTTGGCGCCACGCGGGATACGCACTTCTTCAACCAGGTGCTGGATGTGCTCCGGCGGCTCCTTGGTCACCTTATCCACCGCGAAGGCGACGATGAAGTTCACCACCGCACCGATCGCGCCGAAGGCTTCCGGCGTGATGCCGAAGAAGCTGTTCGGGCCACCGATTAGATCGACGAACTCGGTGCCCTTGATGAAGAAGATGCCCTTGTGAGCAAACACGTAGAACAGGGTGACGGCCAAGCCTGCCAGCATGCCGGCGATGGCGCCTTCCTTGTTCATCTTCTTGGAGAAGATGCCCATCATGATCACCGGGAACAGCGTGGACGCCGCGATACCGAAGGCCAAGGCCACGGTACCGGCCGCGAAGCCCGGCGGGTTCAGACCGAGCCAGCCGGCGAGCACGATGGCGCCTGCCATCGCGAACTTGCCGACGAGCAGCTCGTTCTTGTCCGACATGTTGGGTGCGAACACGTTCTTCACCAAGTCATGCGACACCGCGGACGAGATCGCCAGCAGCAGACCGGCAGCGGTCGACAGCGCCGCAGCCACGCCACCCGCCGCGACCAGCGCGATCACCCAGTTGGGCAGCAGCGCGATCTCGGGGTTGGCCATCACCATGATGTCGGCGTTGACCGTCAGCTCGCTGCCCTTCCAGCCAGCCTGCTCGGCCTTGGCCAGAACATCGGCGCTCTTGGTCTTGTCGTTGTAGTACTGGATGCGACCGTCGCCGTTCTTGTCTTCCCACTTCAGCAGGCCGGTCTTTTCCCAGCGCGACATCCAGTCCGGACGCTCGTCGTACTTGAGGCTGGACTCTTCCGCGTACAGATCGCCGTTGGTGGTGATCGCGGTGTTGACCGTAGCGTGCAGGTTGTACTTGGCCATCGCGGCAACAGCGGGCGCGGTGGTGTACAGGATGGCGATGAAGACCAGCGCCCAACCCGCGGAGTAGCGCGCGTCAGCCACCTTCGGCACCGTGAAGAAGCGGATGATGACGTGCGGCAGGCCCGCAGTACCGATCATCAGCGACACGGTGTAGACGAACATGTTGAGCTTGCTGCCCGGCACCGAGGTGGTGTACTCGGCGAAGCCAAGGTCGGTGACGACCTGGTTCAGGCGATCCAGCAGGGACACGTCGGTACCCACCAGGTTGGCGCCCAGGCCGAGCTGCGGCAGGAAGTTGCCGGTGAGGTTCAGCGAGATGAACACGGCCGGGATGGTGTAGGCCGAGATCAGCACGATGTACTGCGCCACCTGGGTGTAGGTGATGCCCTTCATGCCGCCGAACACCGCGTAGGCGAACACGATGCCCATGCCGAGGTAGATGCCGGTCTCGTTGCTGACGCCGAGGAAGCGCGAGAAGGCCACGCCGACGCCGGTCATCTGGCCGATCACGTAGGTGATCGAGGCAATCAGAAGGCAGACCACCGCCACCGTGCTGGCCGACTTCGAGTAGAAGCGGTCGCCGATGAACTGCGGCACGGTGAACTTGCCGAACTTGCGCAGGTAGGGGGCCAGCCACATGGCGAGGATCACGTAGCCGCCGGTCCAGCCCATCAGGAACAGGCCGCCGCCGTAACCCATGTTGGCGATCAGGCCGGCCATGGAGATGAAGGACGCCGCCGACATCCAGTCAGCCGCAGTTGCCATGCCGTTGGTGACCGGATGCACGCCGCCACCAGCGACGTAGAAGTCGCTTGTGCTGCCGGCCCGCGCCCAGATGGCGATACCGATGTAGAGGGCAAAGGACGCGCCCACCACCAGGTAAGTCAGAGTCTGAAGTTCCATGTCTCCCCCTGTTTATTCTTCGTGGACGTCGAACTTGCGGTCGATCTCACCCATCTTCTTCGCGTAGAAGAAGATCAGCGCGATGAACACGTAGATCGAGCCTTGCTGCGCGAACCAGAAGCCCAGCGGGTAGCCGCCGAGGTGGATCGTGTTGAGCACATCGGCGAAAAGGATGCCGGCGCCATACGAGACCAGGAACCATACGATCATGATCTTGGTCAGGAGGCTCAGCGTGGCTTTCCAGTAGCCTGCTGCATTGTTTTCCATAACGTCTCCTCGTCTGAAGTGAAACTCCCGCGCCGTCCTTCTCCGGCCGCAATACGGCCTGATCCACACGACTGCGGGCGCATTATAGAAACATCAGTCTTACTTATCCCTTACAGCGCCTTACAACAGGCTCCGGCCGCTCAAGCGATCTGCACCGTGTCGGAGCGCCCCCCTCCCCTGTTGTCGACCCAGCTCACGCTCAGCTCATCGCCCTTGGCGCCGCCCTCGAACCTGAACGCCAGACTGGGATTGGCCGACACCGAAGTGCTGAACTCGGCGGCCAGCACCACCCTGTCCTTGTGCCTGACGGTGACCGAGGTAATGAAGTGCGCGGGAATCAGCTCGCCGGACGCCGACCTGCGCTGACCGGTTTCCATGTCGTGCGACATCCGCATGCGAACTTCGGTAATGCCGTCCTTGGCGATGGCACGGATACGCGTCGGATTTGTCATAGCCTTGCTCTCCTTTTCCAATGCACACTCAGCCGCCGCAGCCGCCGAGGGTCACCCTGACTTCCCGCTTGGCGACGAAGTACTTGCCGTCAGCCCGCACCATGGCCAGCACATTGGATGTCTGCCCCATCTTGATGCTTGTCTGCACGTCGGCCATCGTGCCCGACGCAATCACGAAGGAGGCGGCGACCATGTTCAGGTTCTTCTCGACCATGATCACGATCTGATCGGTGCCGGGCAATGTACTGAGCACACCGACCGGCACCGCCGCACCATCTTCGGCAATGTCAGGGGCGGAAATCAGGATGCCGCCACTCTCGGCCGGCGTGGTGGCGCCAAGCGCGGCGACGACCGCATCCAGGCTCTTTGCGCTGAAGGCCGCCTCATTTCGGGCCGCGTGCGCAAGCTCCGGCCTGATGAAGCCGATGGCCGCAAGCAAGCCGAAAACACCCAAGCCCCCTGCAGCTTTCAGGGCGTCCCTGCGTTGATGATTCATCCTTTCACTCCTTGTCGACCAAGCCTTTCATTGTACCCAGGCCCTTCGGCATTGGCTGCGCCACCCCTGAGCCGAGGATTTCCTCCTCGGCCGATTGGATATACTCTGGCCTGTTACGGCCCAGGCCCCAGGACCCGAAAGCGGCTCGCGCCCCATCAGAAGACTTGAACGGCAACCCAACGGAGGAACAACGCAGTGCAACTCAGGATCGCAATCGCCGCACTCGGCCTGGCCGGCCTCGTCGGCACGGCACAGGCGCAGGACGCCGACCCCCATCTCGCCCGCAACCTTGCCGCGACGTGTGCGAACTGCCACGGCACGAACGGCAACGCACAGAAGGGCATGGCGTCACTCGCTGGCGAATCGGCCGAGAAAATCATGAAAAAGCTCGCTGACTTCCGCTCGGGCGACGCGCCGGCAACGATCATGCACCAGATCGTCAAGGGCTACACCGAGGAACAGCTGGCGCTGATCAGCGAATGGTTCGCCGCGCAGAAATAAGGCTCACAGGGGAACAACGATGATCAACAGACGCGACTTCATCAAGGCCATCGGCATCGCTGCGGGTGGCACCACGCTGACCGGTCTCTCCGGGCTGGCCAATGCGGCAGGCTCGACTGCAAAAGGGCACATCGTCGTCGTTGGCGGCGGCTTCGGCGGCGCCACCGTCGCCAAGTACCTGCGCATGTGGAGCCAGGGCAGCGTGGATGTGACACTGATCGAGCGCAACACGCGCTTCGTCTCCTGCCCGATCTCCAACCTGGTGATCGGCGGCCTGCAGCAGATGGACGACATCACGGTCAGCTACGACAACCTGCGTGAAAACTGGGGCGTCAAGGTGATCACGGACGAGGTGACCGCACTCGACCCCGACAAGCGCATGGTTACCACTGCCAGGCATGGCACGCTGGGCTATGACCGCGTCGTGCTGTCGCCGGGCATCGACTTCATCCCAGGCGCAGTCGCAGGCCTCGACGGCAACGAGGAACTCGTGCCGCACGCCTGGAAGGCCGGCCCGCAGACCGCACTGCTGCGCAAGCAACTCGAGGACATGCCCGATGGCGGCGTGTTCGCGCTCACCATTCCGCGCGCACCCTATCGCTGCCCGCCGGGGCCTTACGAGCGCGCCTGCCTGGTCGCCAACTACCTGCGCGACACCAAGCCGAAGTCCAAGGTGCTCGTGCTCGACGCCAACGACGAGATCCAGTCCAAGAAGGGCCTGTTTACCAAGGCGTTCGAGAGCTACGGCGCGCTTCTCGAATACGTGCCCGGCAGCAAGCTCGAGGGCGTGGATGCGGCCAGCCGCAAGGCACGGCTGGAGTTCGACGAGATCAAGGCCGACGTGCTCAATGTCATCCCGCCGATGCGTGCAGGCAATATCGCCGCTCAGGCCGGCCTGCCGCTGATCAACGAGCGCTGGGTCGACGTCGAATGGCTGTCGATGGAAGCCAAGGGCGTGCCGGGCGTACATGTGATCGGCGACGCGATCTTCCCCGCGCCCACGATGCCGAAGTCCGGTCACATGGCCAACCAGCATGGCAAGCTGGTCGCTGCAGCCATTCTGAACCTGCTCGAAGGCAAGGCTCCGAACGCCGCCCCCGTACTGATGAACACCTGCTACAGCTTCGTCGATGACAAGAACGTCATCCATGTTGCTTCGGTTCACCAGTACAACGCCGAAAAGCAGCAACCGTTGCCAGTGGAAGGCGCGGGCGGCGTTTCGGCTGCAGCCAATGAGCTCGAAGGCAAGTTTGCGATGGGCTGGGCGCGCAACATCTGGGCCGACATGCTCGCCTGACGAGTCCCCGCCGCTGCAGGCGCCTCCGCGGCGCCGCGCTGTCATGACGAAGGGGGCGCACGGATCCTGGATCCGTGCGCCCCCTTCGTTTCCGCCCCGAGGCCGTCGCCTTTATCAGTCCAGCGTACTGATGTAGAGCGACACCGCCTTGACCTCTAGCTCGGTGAGCTTCGAGGCGATCGAGTGCATGATCTCGTTGTCGTTGGTGCGCTGACGCTTGTTGAACGAATTGAGCTGGGCCTCGGTGTAGCGTGGCACCTGCCCTGCGAGGCGCGGCAACTGTTCGGTACCCAAGCCACGATCGCCGTGGCAGCCGGCACAGGCCGCCACCCCGGAGAACTCATTGCCGCGATGGAAGATGAAGCGCCCTACCGATGCGAGATCCTTGTCTCGTGCCTCGCGCGGCTTGGTCGGCTTGGTCTCGAAGAACACACCGAGCGCGAGCATTTCGTCCTCGGCAAGATCCTGAACCATGCCACCCATGGTGTCGCTGGCACGCCGGCCGGACTTGAAGTCCGCCAGTTGCTTGGCGATATATTGGTGATGCTGGCCCGCCAGGCGCGGATAGAGCGGCGAAGAACTATCGCCTTCAGGCCCGTGGCACAACATGCAACGCCCCGCATTGATCGCGGCGGCGCGCTCGAGATCGACCTGTGGCAGTTCCCCAGCCGCCGTGGCGAGCGAGGCGAACATGAACATTGACGCCGCGACCATGATGCTTCTGCCTGCCCTCATTCCTGCACTCTCCTGTTCGCGACAGGACGGCCATCGGCAGCCTGTCAATGGTTCAAGGTTAGCAGAAGCGTCAAACGTGCAGAACGCCTCAGACCGGCTTAAGAGACCGAGAGCCGCTCCGGGCGCGGACGGTCAGTCCCAACCCAGCTCGAGAAACCACGGACTCCCGCCCTGAGCCAGTGCCGAGCGCACATAAGGCACCATCTGCGTCGGCAGGCAACGCGGATCATGCCAGTCCAGCGCATCGCACTTGTCCGGTTCGCGGATCTCGGGTCGGCCAGCGAAGGCGTCGGCCCGGACGAAGAAATCGATCCGGTTGGTATCCGAACGTCGGTGGACAGTACCGACGTGACGCAGATCGCCCAACTCGACCCTGAGCCCTGTTTCTTCAAGCAACTCTCGCCTCGCCGCCTCGCCGATGGACTCACCCGGCTCGACATGCCCTCCCGGCAGACTGAACAAACCGTCGAAAAAGCCGGTGCCCGCGCGCCGCATGAGCAGGATCCCTCCTGCATCCTCGCAGATCACATGAACACCCACGGGAATGCCAGCATGCCTCATCAGTGCTTCCCGGTACTGCCGAATCCGTCGGCGCCGCGTTCGCTCTGGGCGAACTGCTCGACCAGGTTGAAGCCAACCTGCAGCACCGGCACCACGACCAGCTGAGCGATGCGTTCCATGGGCTGAATAGTGAAACTCGCCCGCCCCCTGTTCCACACCGACACGAAGATCTGCCCCTGGTAGTCGGAATCGATCAGCCCGACCAGGTTGCCAAGCACGATGCCATGCTTATGCCCCAGTCCGGAGCGCGGCAGCACCATTGCAGCCAGCCCCGGGTCGGCGAGATGGATCGCCAGGCCGCTCGGCACAAGCGTCGTTTCTCCCGGATGGAGGGTGATCGGTGCCGGCAGGCAGGCACGCAGATCGAGGCCCGCAGCACCCTCGGTCGCATAAGCAGGCGGATGGGTTCTGAGGCGCTCGTCGAGCAGCTTCACGTCGATTCGATGCATATCCATTCTCCCTGCCCACCGCCAGCCCACGGCCGGGTGAGCGTCAATTCACCACAAGATCCGTCCGCCCAGCCCCCGCGCCGGTCACGCCTGCGGTCTGCAGCCATCGAGCAGGCGCGCAAGATGCGAAACAATCCCATGCGCAAGCTCTGCCTTCGGCGCACGTGGCAGCGGATGGCGGCCGGCGTCGTCATACAGGACCACGGTATTCTCATCACCGCCCATGCCGTCACTCACCAGGTTGCCGACCAGCATCGGCAAACCCTTCCTGCGCCGCTTGCCCTCCGCATACGCATCGAGATCCCGGCTTTCGGCCGCGAAGCCTACACAGAAAGGGGCGTCCTGCCTGGCAGCCACCTCGGCAAGAATGTCGGGGTTCGGCGTCAGCGCAATCTCGAGCGTCTCGCCGCTCTTCTTGATCTTGTGCTCGGCAACCTCCAGCGGGCGGTAATCGGCCACGGCCGCAACGCCAATGAACACGTCGGCTCCAGGCAGGGCGGCGAACACCTGCTCGCGCATGCCCAGGGCACTCCCTGCGGTGACCCGGCGAACCCCCGCGGGCACCGGCAGGCTGACAGGCCCGCTCACCAGCACAACCTCCGCACCTGCCTGGGCACAGGCGCGCGCAAGCGCGTAGCCCATCTTGCCCGAGCTGATGTTGGTGATGCCACGCACCGGATCGATCGCCTCGAAAGTCGGGCCTGCAGTCAGCACCACCTTGCGCCCGGCAAGCACACGGGGCACGAAAAAGCCCTCTAGACGCTCCACGATCTCCTCGGGCTCCAGCATGCGCCCCATGCCGACCTCGCCACAGGCCTGATCGCCGGCGGCAGGGCCGAACACTTCGACGCCATCCTCGCGCACCTGAGCAAGGTTGCGGCGAGTAGGAGGAGACTCCCACATCTGGCGGTTCATCGCTGGGGCAACGATGAGCGGCACATCGCGTGCAAGGCACAAGGTGCTGAGCAGATCGTCTGCCCTGCCCTGCGCGAGCCGGGCAATGAAGTCAGCCGTAGCTGGCGCAACCAGGATCGCATCGGCATCACGGCCAAGGTCGATGTGCGCCATGTTGTTGGGCATGCGCGCATCCCACAAGTCCGTCCACACCGTATTGCCCGACAGCGCCTGGAAGGTGACGGCAGTCACGAAGCGGGCCCCGCCCTCGCTCAGCACCACGTGGACGTCCGCCCCGGCCTTGCCGAGCAGGCGCACCAATTCGGCCGCCTTGTACGCCGCCACCCCCCCGGTGACACCGACGACGATCCTTCGACCCTTCAACATGATCATGCCATTCGCCTATAATAAAACCCGATACACATATACTGCAGCACCCAACCTGAGGAAAGGCCCACGATGGCGATCACCGACTGGCCAGCCGACGAGCGCCCACGCGAAAAACTCATCGCCCGCGGCGCAGCGGCACTGTCCGACGCCGAGCTGCTCGCCATCTTCCTGCGCGTCGGCATTCCAGGCCAAAGCGCTGTCGATCTCGCACGCGGACTGCTGAACCACTTCGGCAGCCTCACCCGGCTATGCTCGGCAAGCGCAACGGAATTCTCGGCCCTGCCCGGCATGGGGCTGGCGAAGTATGCCCAACTGCAGGCAGTGATGGAACTCTCGAGCCGGGCCCTTGCCGAGACCATGAGCGAGCGCGCCCTGTTCGACTCGCCACAGGCCGTACGCGACTGGCTGCGACTGAGACTGGGGCATCTGCCGCACGAGACCTTCTGCGTCATGCTGCTCGACGCCCGCCACCGCCTGATCGTCGCGGTCGATCTGTTTCGCGGCACACTCACCCAGACCTCGGTCTATCCCCGCGAGGTCGTCAAGCTGGCCCTCGCCCATAACGCCGCCGCGGTCGTTCTTGCACACAACCACCCATCTGGCGCCGCCGAACCGAGCACGGCAGACGAATTGCTCACCCGCAGCCTGAAAGACGCCCTCGACCTGGTCGACGTCCGCGTACTCGATCATTTCGTCGTACCTGCCCACGGCCAGGCCGTCTCCTTCGCTGAACGCGGCCTGCTGTAGGTATTCGCCCCCGCGCAACGGTAAGCACGCATCGAACCGGCGTTTTTTGTCTCACAGGGCTTGCCATTGGATGGCTGCGTGCATTATCCTCGCACGTTTTCCGCAATCAGAATTCCCTGGAGCATCGTATGGCTCGCGTCTGCCAAGTGACCGGTAAAGCACCGATGGTGGGAAATAACGTTTCCCACGCAAACAACAAGACCAAGCGTCGTTTTCTGCCCAACCTGCAGAGCCGCCGCTTCTGGAGCGAAGGCGAGAACCGCTGGATCCGCCTGCGCGTTTCCAACGCCGGTCTGCGCACGATCGACAAGAAAGGCATCGACGTCGTCGTTGCCGAGCTTCGCGCCCGCGGCGAGAAGCTGTAAGCAACCGAACTGAACGGAGAACGCCATGGCCAAGGGCATCCGCGAGAAGATCAAGCTGGAATCGACCGCCGGTACGGGTCACTTCTACACGACTTCCAAGAACAAGCGCACCACCCCGAACAAGCTCGAGTTCAACAAGTACGACCCGGTCGCGCGCAAGCACGTCCCGTACAAGGAAGTGAAGCTGAAGTAAGACCAAGCCTCGCGGGCAAGCCAGCGAGGCGCTATCCGCCGCCGGACATACCGTCCGCGGCAGGATCGAAAAGTCACGGCAGATCGACTCCAGCTGCAACGAAAACGGCCATTGCATCAGCAATGGCCGTTTTCGTTACTACACTTTCGCTGTCACTCCCCACCTCGATCGAGGATCTCTCCTCGCCATTGGCGGACCTCCGCTCATGAGGAACTCAAGCGCGCTGGATGTTGGACGCCTGCTTGCCCTTCGGACCCTGCGTGACCTCGAAGGAGACCTTCTCGCCTTCCTTCAGGCTCTTGAAGCCACTCATGTTGATGGCGGAAAAATGTGCGAACAGGTCCTCGCTCCCGTCATCGGGTGTAATGAACCCAAAGCCCTTGGAATCGTTGAACCACTTCACGGTACCAGTTGCCATATTGCTTGAATCCCTCAAAGTTGCTTGATTAGACCGCGACGCCGAAGCACCCTCGGTCTGTTGCGACGCCGACAAAGACCTGCACAAGCCCCTGATGCCGCTCGGGAACAAGCTTCAGCCCAGTGCGCAAGCAAACTTTTACGCATTCGAACTGGGAGCGTCAACGGCCTTGCAGGCCCATTCGATTGCGCAACGCAGCAACCTCACCCCCATTCAAAACCGGACAACAGCAGAGATTCAAGGCGCTGCATGCACTTGCACCGGTGTCGCGGCGCACTATCGAGTACTCGCGCGTGACTCCGAAACCACACACTTGGTTCCCCGGGAAGCGCAGGATTCCGCCCTGGATACGGCTGTTGCACTCTGCCCCGACTTCATTAGAATGAGTTTCATGGGTACCCAGAAACGTGACGATTTAGTCCTGGAGGCGCAGCGGACGCGCACCCGTCCGCCGCCGTTATACAAGGTGCTTCTGCTCAACGACGACTACACACCAATGGATTTCGTAGTGCTCGTACTGCAGAAATATTTCGGCATGGATCGCGAACGTGCCACGCGAGTCATGCTCCAAGTCCACAGAGAGGGCATGGGGGTATGTGGCGTCTTCCCAAGAGACGTCGCGACGACCAAGGTTGAGCAGGTCGCCTCGTTTGCTCGTCAGCATCAACATCCGCTGGCATGCGTGATGGAGGAAAACTGAATGATCGCGCAAGAGCTTGAAGTGAGCCTGCACATGGCCTTCGTCGAGGCCAGACAGAAGCGGCACGAGTTCATCACGGTCGAGCACCTGTTGCTCGCACTGCTGGACAATCCCTCGGCCGCGCAGGTGTTGCGTGCATGCGCCGCCAACCTGGACGAACTGCGGCGCGAACTGACCGAGTTCATCAACGAGCACACACCACGTATCGAGGGCAGCGACGAGATCGACACCCAGCCCACCCTGGGCTTCCAGCGTGTGATCCAGCGCGCCATCCTGCACGTCCAGTCCTCCGGCAAGAAGGAAGTGACAGGCGCCAACGTACTGGTGGCAATCTTCGGGGAAAAGGACTCCCACGCCGTCTATTTCCTGCAGAAGCAGAACGTTTCGCGCCTGGATGTCGTCAACTTCATCTCGCATGGCATCGCCAAGGCGCCCCCCCAGGGTGCAGCACCTCAGAGCCGCAGCGAGGGCGAGTCGCCCGAGCAGGACCAGGAGGACAAGCAATCAGGCGGCGCCCTCGACAGCTACACTCAGAACCTCAACCAGCAGGCCCTGGTCGGCAAGATTGACCCGCTGATCGGCCGCGAGAAGGAAGTGGAGCGTGTCATCCAGACGCTGTGCCGCCGACGCAAGAACAACCCGCTGCTGGTCGGCGAGGCTGGCGTGGGCAAGACCGCGATCGCCGAGGGGCTCGCGCGTCGCATTGTGGAGGGGCGCGTGCCGGAGATCCTCGAGAACGCCCAGGTGTTCGCACTCGACATGGGTGCCTTGCTCGCAGGCACCAAGTATCGCGGCGACTTCGAGCAGCGCCTGAAGGCGGTGCTCAAGCAACTCGTCGAGAACCCGAATGCAATCCTGTTCATCGACGAGATCCATACCCTGATCGGCGCCGGCGCAGCTTCGGGCGGCACGCTGGACGCGTCCAACCTGCTCAAGCCCGCACTGTCATCGGGGCAGCTGAAGTGCATAGGAGCGACGACCTACAACGAGTTCCGCCAGATCTTCGAGAAGGATCACGCGCTGTCGCGGCGCTTCCAGAAGATCGACGTGGTCGAGCCCTCGGTCGCGGAGACGGTCGAGATCCTGAAGGGACTCAAGAGCCGCTTCGAGGAGCATCACGGCATCAAGTACTCGAGCTCGGCGCTGTCGAGCGCAGCAGAGTTGTCTGCACGCTACATCAACGACCGCCACCTGCCCGACAAGGCGATCGACGTCATCGACGAAGCAGGTGCTGCGCAACGCATCCTGCCCAAGTCGCGGCAGAAGAAGACCATCGGCAAGAACGAGATCGAGGAGATCGTCGCCAAGATCGCCCGCATTCCGCCCCGAACCGTGTCCAATGACGACAAGACCGCACTCAAGACACTCGAGCGCGACCTCAAGAACGTCGTCTTCGGTCAGAACGCCGCGATCGAGGCGCTCGCCAAGGCGATCAAGATGTCGCGTTCCGGCCTGGGCAACCCTCAGAAGCCCATCGGCTCCTTCCTCTTTTCCGGCCCCACCGGCGTCGGCAAGACCGAGGTTGCCCGTCAGCTCGCCTATACCCTGGGCATCGAGCTGGTGCGCTTCGACATGTCGGAATACATGGAGCGCCACGCAGTCAGCCGCCTGATCGGCGCCCCCCCGGGCTACGTCGGCTTCGACCAGGGCGGCCTGCTCACCGAGCAGATCACCAAGAAGCCGCACTGCGTGCTGCTGCTCGACGAGATCGAGAAAGCCCACCCGGACATCTACAACATCCTGCTGCAGGTCATGGACCATGGCACGCTAACCGACAACAACGGCCGCCAGGCGGATTTCCGCAACGTGATCGTCATCATGACCACCAACGCGGGTGCCGAAGCCATGCAGAAATCGGTGATCGGCTTCTCCGCCAAACGTGAGGCGGGTGACGAGATGAACGAGATCAAGCGCATGTTCACGCCGGAGTTCCGTAACCGGCTCGACGCCATGATCTCGTTCAAGGCGCTCGACAACGGCATCATCCTGCGCGTGGTCGACAAGTTCCTGATGCAGCTCGAGGCACAGTTGCACGAGAAGAAGGTCGAGGCCCACTTCAGCAACGAGCTAAAGGCCTGGCTCGCCGAGAAGGGTTTTGATCCGCTCATGGGTGCGCGTCCGATGGCACGCCTCATCCAGGACACGATCCGCTCCGCCCTGGCCGACGAGTTGCTGTTCGGACGCCTGGTCAATGGCGGCAAGGTCACCATCGATCTCGATGACGACGACAAGGTGAAGCTCGTGTTCGAAGAGACCGAGACGGCAACGGCCTGATCGACACCGCCGCCCCCTCGGCAAGGACTGCGAGGCCGCTCCGGTAACGGGGCGGCCTCGCTTTTTTGTATATGATGCCGCCCGGAATGCAGCCTGCGCTGCCTCGCCCACCTGACACTTCTTCCGGGAGCTAGCATGAACATCCAGACAACCGATCTCTGCGACACCCACGGCGACGCGCTTTCAGTGGTCGCACCGATGTTCTCGTCCTACGGCGGACGAAAGTCGTTCGGCGGCCAGATCGCCACCCTCAAGCTGTTCGAGGACAATTCCTTCGTACGCAAGGCAGTGGACAGCCCCGGCGCCGGCCGCGTCCTCGTTGTAGACGGTGGCGCGTCGATGCGCTGCGCCTTGGTGGGCGACCAGCTCGCCGAGCTTGCCGTGAAGAACGGCTGGGCAGGCATCATCGTGTACGGCTGCATCCGTGACTCGGCCGCGATCGGCCAGATGGATCTCGGCGTATTCGCGCTCGGCACCCACCCGCGCAAGACGGTAAAACGTGACGTCGGCGAGGTCGACGTCCCCGTCACCTTCGGCGGCGTCACCTTCGTACCCGGCCACCATGTCTATGCGGATGAGGACGGGGTCGTCCTGTCGCCAAACGCCCTGCTTTGAGCGCTGAGTGAGCCGCCTCCTGACTGAGGCGGCTCACAGGCACCGTGAATCGGCTTGCAGCGCAACACAGGATGGACATGAACCCATTTCACTGTACCGATCTTCTTTTCACATCACGAAACATACTTCACAACGCACTGTATTTAAAGTATAAACTTTTTTCTTATGTCTTATATAAGACATATTGCTGCTGCGCAGAATGCCGCCTATACTTCCACTCCATCTGCACGGCCCTTTCTCCCTCGAAGACGCCCGCAGTCCGGATAGGAGCCCGGTGCCTGAGCCGGCCCCCGATGGTTGAACCCTTCTGCTCTCTAAAGGAAGCATCATGACTCTGACCCGCGAACAGCAAATCGCCGCCCTCGAAAAAGACTGGGCTGAAAACCCCCGCTGGAAGGGCGTCAAGCGCGGTTACACCGCCGCCGACGTGGTCCGCCTGCGCGGCAGCCTGCAGCCCGAGTACACCCTGGCCCAGCGTGGCGCCAAGGTGCTGTGGGAGAAGGTCAACGGCGGCGCCAAGAAGGGTTACGTGAACGCCTTCGGCGCCATCACCGCCGGTCAGGCCATGCAGCAGGCCAAGGCTGGCCTGGAAGCCGTGTATCTGTCCGGCTGGCAGGTCGCCGCCGACGGCAACACCTCCGAAACCATGTACCCGGACCAGTCGCTGTACGCCTACGACTCGGTGCCGACCATGGTTCGCCGCATCAACAACACCTTCAAGCGCGCTGACGAGATCCAGTGGTCGCGTGGCATCAACCCGGGCGACGAAGGCTTCATCGACTACTTCCTGCCGATCGTGGCCGACGCCGAAGCCGGTTTCGGCGGCGTGCTGAACGCCTTCGAACTGATGAAGAACATGATCGCCGCGGGTGCCGCAGGCGTTCACTTCGAAGACCAGCTGGCTGCTGCCAAGAAGTGCGGCCACATGGGTGGCAAGGTGCTGGTGCCGACCCGTGAAGCCATCGAGAAGCTGATCTCCGCGCGTTTCGCCGCCGACGTGATGGGTGTGCCCACCCTGATCCTGGCCCGTACCGATGCCGAAGCCGCCAACCTGATCACCTCCGACTACGACGCCAACGACAAGCCCTTCCTCACCGGTGAGCGCACCCAGGAAGGCTTCTACCGCGTCAAGAACGGTCTGGAGCAGTCCATCTCCCGTGGCGTGGCCTACGCCCCCTACGCCGACCTGGTGTGGTGCGAAACCGGCGTGCCCGATATCGGCTTCGCCCGCGAGTTCGCCCAGGCCGTGCTGGCCGCCTGCCCGGGCAAGCTGCTGTCGTACAACTGCTCGCCGTCCTTCAACTGGAAGAAGAACCTCAACGACTCGCAGATCGCTTCCTTCCAGGAAGAGCTGTCGGCGCTGGGCTACAAGTACCAGTTCATCACCCTGGCTGGCATCCACGTCAACTGGTACAACACCTTCAAGTTCGCCCACGCTTACGCTCGCGGCGAAGGCATGAAGCACTACGTCGAGATGGTCCAGGAGCCGGAATTCGCTGCTCGCGAAATGGGCTACACCTTCGTGTCCCACCAGCAGGAAGTCGGCACCGGTTACTTCGACGAAGTCACCACCGTGATCCAGGGCGGTTCGTCCTCGGTCAAGGCGCTGACTGGCTCGACCGAAGAAGAGCAGTTCCACTAAAAGGCCGTGCGCGCCCGGCGCCTTCGCGGCGCCGGGCAGGCATGACGAGAAGGCCACCGCACTCGCGGTGGCCTTTGCGCTTCTGCCGCAGGGTGACCGAATCTTCAGCCGCGTCCCGGGCCCATGCCGCTACCGTCACGCGGACCGCCCTGCATGCCCCCTTTCATGCCACGCTCGCCCTTGCGCCCCATCTTCTCGAACTCGGCATCGAAAACGGTCTTCTGCGCATCGCTCAGGCTTGCATAGAACGTCTCGACCGACTTGCGCGCTTCGGCCAGTTCGACCTGGCGCAGCTTGCTCATCTCTTCCATGCGCTGCATGCGCTCGATCGCCGTCTTCGGCGGCTCGGTAGCGCGACGCTCTGCCATCTGGGCTGCCATGCGCTCGGCGCGCACCTTCATGTCGTTCTTGAAGGTGACAAATGCCGGCTTTTGCTCTGCGGTGAGTGCAAGTGCAAGCTCAAGACGAGCCATGTGCAGCTCGGCACGCTCGGTCATCCGCGCCTTCATCTGCTCAGGCGCCATCTGTGACCAGCCGGCCTTGCCGCCGCGGGGACCGTCCCCCATGCACTGCCCGCCTCCCCAGGCCAGGGCGGCGGTCGTTCCAAGCGCACCGGTCGCGATGAGGGCAGCAGCAAGCGAGTTCTTGATCCAGGTCTTCATGATTAATCTCCAATAAGGTTCGGGAAGGGACTTGCCCTTCTGAGGGCGCCCATCCGTTCGGGCGACGGAGCCATTACAGCACCCGCGTGTAAGCGGCGTTTGTCCAGGCACCGGGGTTTTGCAGCCTCATGTCTCAGAGGCCGGAGCAGATACGCTGGGATACAAAACGAAGCGCCCGAGACCTTAAGATGCGCGCATTGGAGAAGCCAAGATGAGCCAGCAAGACCATATCCTGATCGTCGACGACGACCGCGACATCCGCCACCTGCTTGCCGATTACCTCGAGAAACAGGGCTTGCGCTGCACCACTGCCGCCGACGGACGCGAGATGAAGGCCGCGCTCGAACAACACCGCATCGACCTCATCGTGCTCGACGTGATGATGCCCGGCGACGACGGCCTGACGCTGTGCCGCAACCTGCGCGCAGGCGGCGGAGCGCATGCCGGCACCCCCATACTGATGCTGACCGCGCGCGGCGAGGACATGGACCGCATCATCGGCCTGGAGATGGGCGCTGACGACTACCTGCCCAAGCCCTTCGTGCCGCGCGAACTGCTCGCGCGCGTGCGCTCCGTGCTGCGCCGAACCCGTGCGCTGCCGCCCAATCTCGACGCATCGCCTCCCGCCAATGCGCGTGCGCTGCACTTTGCCCACTGGCAACTCGATACGGTCAACCGCCACCTCGTCGACGCTGACGGCACCGTGGTGCCACTGTCCGGCGCAGAGTACCGGATGCTCAGCGTGTTCCTGTCTCACCCGCAGAAAGTGCTGTCACGCGACCAACTGATGGAACTCACTCAGGGGAGAGAGGCCGACATCTTCGATCGCTCGATCGACCTGCTGGTAAGCCGGCTACGCCAACGCCTGGGCGACAACGCCCGCGAATCGAGCATCATCAAGACCGTGCGCAACGAAGGCTACGTGCTCGCGACCGAGGTAAGCATCGCCGCCGGCACGACGAGCGCAAAGGCATGAAGATGCCTTGGCCGCGCAGCCTCTTCGCCCGCCTGATGCTGATCTGGCTGGTGGGCATGACGCTGGTGCTTGCGGTCAGCCTCGCGCTGTTCGTCGGCGAGCGCGAGCGCATCGGGCGCAGCGCCCTGTTCGAGGGCATTGCCCAGGAAATAGCTGCCGCGGCCGACCTGCTCGACCGCATGTCGCCCCCCGAGCGCGAACGCTGGATCGACGAGTTCGGCCGCCGCCGCCTGCGACTGAGCCTGCGGCCCGTCAGCGACGATCGACTGCGGTCACTGGCTACCGACCACCCCTTGCACCTTGCCCTGCGCACGGCCATGCCTGACCGCCCGTTCTCCATCCTCACCGTGTCCAGGGGCGACCGACCGCACCCGATGCTGCTTGTCAGCCTGCAGCTTCGCGACGGCGGCCACGTTCAGGTGCGCCTTCCCAACATCCCCCCCGCGCCGCCGCTCCACACCCCTCAGCCCGGACGCCTGTTCGCAGCGTTGGCTGCGCTCGTCGTCGGCGTCGGCCTGCTGACATGGCTTGCCGTCCGTCTCGCAACCCGTCCGCTGTCGCGCATGGCCGCCGCCGCGCGCGCACTCGGCGAAGACCCCGCACGCGCGCCCATGGACACGCGCGGCCCGACCGAGGTGGCGCAGGCGGCCACGGCCTTCAACCAGATGCAGCAGCGCATCGCCGAACACGTCACCGAGCGCACCCGCATTCTTGCAGCCATCTCACACGACCTGCAGACACCGATCACCCGCCTGAGACTGCGCGCGGAGATGGTCGACGACGAGGCCCTGCGCAGCCGCATCCAGTCAGACCTCGACGCGATGCAGGGCCTGGTGCGCGAAGGCCTGGCCTATGCCCGCAGCCTGGACGAACGCGCACCGGCACAAGCCGTCGAACTCCTGCCGCTGCTCCATGCCCTGGCCGAGGACGCCCGGGACATGGGCTGGACGGTCAATGTCCCCGACTCGCCCTGTGTCCGTGTGGAAGCCAACCCCTCGGCCTTGCGTCGGGCGCTGTGGAACTTGATCGAGAACGGTATCAAGTTCGGCGGCACGGTCGACATCGCACTCACCAGACACCCATCGGGCGCCTCTGCCAGAGTCGCCATCGCCATCCGCGACCATGGCCCGGGCTTGCCAGAAGCGGAGCTGGAAAAGGTGTTCGAAGCCTTCTACCGTACAGAGGCCTCGCGCAACCGCGAAACCGGTGGCACCGGGCTCGGCTTGGCCATCACCCGCAACCTGCTGCAGGGTCAGGGTGGCGAGGTCAGCTTGCACAATCACCCCGATGGCGGGCTGGTCGCCACTGTGGCGCTGCGCGCCCTGTAGCGGGCCGCCAGCGCTTCGAAGGCGCTCCGCTCGGCATCCGTACGGGCCTGGCTCCAGCCCCGCTGCCGCGCCATGACTGCAGCCACGCCGGGCGCGGCACGACGTGCTGCCTCGGCATCCAGGAACAGGCAGCGACTGCGTCGGGCCAGTACGTCCTCCACCCCAAGCGCCAACCCGGCTCGCACGGCATGACGCACCTCTTCGGCAGACGGCACGAAGGGCGATGCGCAGACGCCGTCCTCGGCCCCCAGAGCGGCCTCCCCGTGCATATCTGGCCGCCACAGCCCACCGCTGTCGAGTCTCAGCCTGTCGGTGACGGAGGGTCGATGGGCGAAGCCCGCGACCTCCTCGGCCACGTCTACGGCATGCTCGGCCATGCTGCGGTAAGTCGTCCACTTCCCGCCCAGGACGCTGACCAGCCCGTGCTCCGACACATCGACCCGATGCTCACGCGACAGGCTACCCGTGGCGGCCACGGCACCACCTCCGAGCAGGGGGCGCAGGCCGACGAAAACGCTGCGCACGTCCGCGCGCGTCGGCGCGCGTCGCAGGTAGCGTCCGACCGTCTCGAGCAGGAAGTCGATCTCGCCCGCCATCGGCTCGGGCTCCGCAGGCAGGTCGTCACGCGGGGTGTCGGTGGTGCCGACGAGGACCCTGCCCTGCCAGGGGATGAGGAAGACCACCCGGCCGTCATCGGTATGCGGCACGAGCACCGCGTCCGCTCCGGACAGGAAGTCCGCGTCGATCACGATATGGACGCCCTGGCTCGGACGCAGCTGCTGCGGCGCATCGGGCCTGAGCATGCGCATCACGTTGTCGGACCACACGCCGGTGGCATTGATCACCGCGCGTGCGCCCAGCCGATACGTTCGCCCGCTCTCCCGCTCACGTACGGTGAGGCCGCCTATCCTGCTGCCATCGAGCGCGAACGATTCGAGCGCGCAGTGATTGAGCACCAGCGCGCCATGCAGGATGGCTGTGCGCGCGAGCGCAACGGCGAGCGCCGCGTCGTCGAACTGCGCGTCCCAGTATGCAACGCCACCCAGCGCCCGCTCCGCGCGCAAGGTGGGCATGGCCGTGCGGACATCGGCCGCGGACATGAGCCTGCAGCGCCCAAGGCCGTTGGCGCCGGCGAGCAGGTCGTAGAGACCAAGGCCGAGCCCCATCCACGCCCGCTCGCTCCAGCGCTGCGTCGGCACAACGAAACGCAGCGGGTGCACCAGGTCTGCGGCATTGCACAGCAGGCGCCCGCGCTCGACGAGCGCCTCGCGCACCAGCGCCAGCCTGCCCTGGGCCAGGTAGCGCACGCCGCCATGAATGAGCTTGCTCGACCGCGAACTGGTGCCGGCCGCAAAGTCACGCGCCTCCACAAGCAGGATGGAGTACCCACGCGCGGCCGCGTCCAGTGCACAGCCGAGGCCGCTCGCACCGCCGCCGATGACCACGAAGTCCCAGGTCGACGATGCGTTCAGCCTGGCGAGCAATGACGCGCGTGCGAAGACCTCTCCGTTTTCGCGCGACTGCGTGTACCCCACCCCGCTCAGCTCCCCGCCCAGCCGCGCGCGCATGTAACCGCGCGCGCCCAGCGCGCACGCGCCGCACCGCGGCGGTCCGCCCCCCAACGCGGCTCGAAGCGACGGTCGAGCCGCCACCCAGCCTCGATCTCGTGGGCATCCGCCCACAGCCCGCAGCCGAGCGCCGCCAGACAGGCTGCACCGTAGGCGGTGGTCTCGAGCAGGCGAGGACGCAGCACCGGTACGCCGAGCAGGTCGGCCTGCATCTGCATGAGCAGGTCGTTGGCCGCCGCCCCGCCATCGACGCGCAGTTCGCACAGGGGCGCGGCACCGTCCCGCACCATGGCCTCGACCAGGTCGGCGGTCTGCGCGGCAATGGCCTCGAGCGCAGCCCGTGCGATGTGCGCTGCCCCGCTGCCGCGCGTCAGCCCGAGCAGGGTGCCGCGTGCATTCGCATCCCAATACGGCGCCCCCAGGCCGGTGAAGGCCGGCACCATCACCACCCCGCCGCTGTCGGCCACGCTGGCAGCGAGAGCCTCGACCTCGTCCGAGCGGCGTACGATCCCGAGCCCGTCGCGCAGCCACTGCACGATCGCCCCGCCCATGAACACGCTGCCCTCCAGGGCGTAGCAAACCCCGCTCCCCCCGACCCCCGACCAGCCCACCGTGGTCAGCAGGCGGTTGCGCGAGGCCACTGCATGCGCGCCGGTGTTCATCAACAGGAAGCACCCCGTACCGTAGGTGTTCTTGGCCATGCCCGGTGCAAGGCAGCCCTGACCGATCGTCGCCGCCTGCTGGTCACCGGCAATGCCGGCGATCGGGATCGGGGCTCCGAACACGCGGGCATCTGTTTCGCCGCATACGCCACTGCTCGCCACCACCCTGGGCAACAACGCGGCGGGGATGCGGAAGCGCTCGAGCAGCACGGGGTCCCAGTCCAGGGTGTGGATGTTGAACAGCAGCGTGCGCGCGGCATTGCCGGGGTCGGTCAAATGCAGCCGGCCGCCGGTAAGATGCCAGACCAGCCAGCTGTCGATGGTACCGAAGGCCAGCTCACCCCGCTCCGCACGCGCACGCGCGCCGGGCAGCGTATCGAGCAGCCAGACGAGCTTGGTCGCCGAGAAGTAGGGATCGAGCTCGAGGCCGGTGCGCGCGCGCAGGTCGTCCGCCCAGCCTTGGGCGCGCAGGCGTTCGCACTCGGCGGCCGTGCGCCGGTCCTGCCACACGATTGCCGGCGCCAGTGCGCGGCCACTGGCGCGCTCCCACAGCACGGTCGTCTCGCGCTGGTTGGCGATGCCAATCGCCGCCACCTCGCCGGCCCGGATACCGGCGTTGGCGAGCGCCTCGCGCGCGCAGTCGAACTGGCTGCGCAGGATGTCCTGGGCATCGTGTTCGACGCGGTCGGGCGCCGGAAAATGTTGAACGAACTCGGCCTGCGCCACGCCGCGTACCCGGCCCCCCGCATCGAACACCATCGCCCGCGAGCTCGTCGTCCCCTGGTCCAGGGCAAGGAGATATGCCATGTCGCCTCCGCACGCTAGGTTTGCCGTCACCCCTGGCTGACAGACTAACCCCGCTGCGCCAAGGCGACCACCCCGGGAAAGCCACGATATGGTTCAATGCGCCACCGTATCGCTGCAGCGCAACACCCGCCATGCCCGCCATCTGGATGATCGTCTCCTGCTTCCTGTTCGCCTGCATGGGCGTGTGCGTGAAGCTCAGCTCGGGCAGCTTCTCGACCGGCGAGATCGTGTTCTACCGCGGCGCAGTCAGCATGCTGATGATGGTGGCGCTGGCGGCCCTGCAGGGGCAGCGCCTGACCACGCCGCACTGGCGCATGCACCTCTCGCGCAGCCTGTCGGGTTCGCTCGCACTGTGCTGCTACTTCTTCGCCATCGGCTTGCTGCCGCTGGCCACGGCGGTCACGCTCAACTACACCTCGCCGATCTTCGTCGCCCTGTTGCTGGCTGCTTTTTTCGGCGAACGCCTGCGCTGGCCGGTCCTGGTTGCAGTGCTGGTCGGCTTTGCCGGCGTCGTCATCCTGCTGCGCCCCACCCTGCAACCGGCGCAGTGGCTGGGCGCCGCCGCAGGCCTGGGTTCGGGTGCAGTCGCCAGCCTCGCCTATATCAGCGTACGTGAGCTCGGACGCGTGGGCGAACCGGAGGTGCGAACGGTATTCTGGTTCTCACTCACCACCACGCTGATCGGCCTCGGCTGGGCCCTGGCCAGCGGCGTGCACCGCCCTGACGGCATGCAGTTGCTGACCTTGCTCGGCGTCGGCGTGTTCGGCGGCCTTGCCCAGCTGGCAATGACGCGCTCGTACCGCTTCGGCCGCACCGTGGTGTCGGCCAACCTGAGCTACGCAACGGTCGTGTTTGCGAGCCTGTTCGGCATGCTTTTCTGGGGCGAACTGATGCCGCCCTCCTCGTGGCTGGCGATCGCACTGATCATCTCGAGCGCCATACTCATCTCGTTCGCCACCCGCAAGGCGCGCTGAACACGGCAGCGAGACTCGCAAGGCCCCATCCGCGCGCCGTCACGATTGAGCCCGGGCCTGCTCGGGACTATAGTTGAGCCATCCCCGAGCCATAGCAAGGAGGCAGTGATGATCAACACCGAGCATACCGACAAGATGGTGGCAGTCGCCGTCTTCGGCGAATTCACGCTGGCCGACTACAAGGAATTCGAGGAACTGGTCAATTACAAGATCCAGTTCTCCGGCACGGTCGACCTGCTCTTCGACCTGCGTGAGATGGCAGGCTTCACCCTCGACGTGGCCTGGGAGGAGATCAAGTTCTCGCGCCAGCATGCGCACGATTTCCGCCGTATCGCAGTGCTGACCGAGGACCAGTGGCTGACCTGGAGCGCGTGGGTCTCGCAGCTCTTCGTCGATGCCGAGGTGCGTGTCTTCGACGATGAAGGCGAGGCGCGCGCCTGGCTGGAGGCAGATGCAGCCGCAGAAGCGGCTTCCTGACCGCCGTGCAATGAACGCGTCGTATTCGACCCTGATCGGGGCGCTCGACCTGGCTCAACGCCTGCACGACCCTGACTGGGTGGTGTTCGACTGCCGCTTCGACCTTGCCAACCCGGCATTCGGCCACCAGGCCTACCTCGATGGTCATGTGCCGGGAGCCTTCTTCCTCGACCTCGACGACGACCTGTCGAGCGCGAAGACCGGACGCAACGGCCGCCACCCCCTGCCAGATCCGGCCCGGCTGGCCGCCAGGCTGGCCGCATGCGGCGTCTCGAACCACAGCCAGGTGGTGGCCTACGATGACGCAGGCGGCATGTTCGCCGCCCGCCTGTGGTGGCTGCTGCGCTGGCTGGGCCACCACCGCGTGGCTGTTCTCGACGGCGGCCTTCAATCCTGGCTGAGCCTCGGCCAGCCCCTGGACAGCACCCTGCCCGAAGCGCAACAGCGTACCTATACCCTGTCGCTGCGTTCGGAGCGCGTGGACGCCGACTACGTCCTCGAACACCTTGGCAGCGCAGATATGGTGCTGATCGACGCGCGCAGCCCGGACCGTTTCCGCGGCGAGAACGAGGCGCTCGATCCGGTGGGAGGCCATATCCCGGGCGCGATCAATCGCTTCTTTCGCGACAACCTCGACAGCAAGGGCTGCTTCAAGCAGCCGTCCGTGCTACGCGAAGAGTTCGGCGCGCTGCTCGGCGCCCACGGACCGCGACAGGTGGTCCACCAATGCGGGTCTGGGGTGACCGCGTGCGTCAATGCTCTCGCAATGGAGGCGGCAGGCCTGCCCGGCTCGCGCCTGTATGCCGGATCCTGGAGCGAGTGGTGTGCGGACCCCAGCCGACCGGTAGCGCGCGGCAGCGCTTGATGCCGAAGCCATGCCTGCGCAGGCGGGCGGACATCGCATGCTTCACCAGTCGACCTTCTCCACCGCGCCGAGCGAGCGCCCGAGAAAACGCTCGCCAATGGTCTGGAAGCGCAGCGGCACGTCGCTGACGACAAACCGATACCCCGCGCGCGCGCCGGCACTGCGCATCAGGCCTGCCTGCTGCAGGCGCTCGGCCGCGAGTTCGGCGGTGGTCACCGCCGAATCGATGAGGCGCACCGACGGGCCCGCGACATCTCGCAACAGCGGCTTGAGCAAGGGGTAGTGGGTGCAGCCAAGGACCAGGCTGTCGACCTCTTCCGCCAGCACAGGCCGCAGGTACTCGTGCGCCGTCAGCCGCGTCACCTCGTGGTCCAGCCAGCCCTCCTCGACCAGCGGCACGAACAACGGGCAGGCCTGCGAATACACGCGCACCGAACTGTCGAGCTCGTGCATGCGCCGAGCATAGGCATTGCTGTTGATCGTCGTCGGCGTGCCGATGACGCCGATGCGGCGCCCCGTCGAGCTCGCCACCGCCGCACGCGCGCCGGCCTCGATTACATCCAGCACCGGGACACTGCCCGCGAGGCGATGCACCACCTCGGCCGCCACCGCCGCCATCGTGTTGCAGGCGATGATCAGCATCTTGACCTCGCGCTGGAGCAGGAACTCGGTGATCTGTGCCGTGAAGTGCTCGATGGTGGCAACCGACTTCACGCCGTAGGGCACGCGCGCCGTATCGCCGAAGTACACGATGCTCTCCAGCGGCAGGCGCTCCATCAGGGCGCGCACCACGGTCAAGCCACCGACCCCGGAGTCGAACACGCCGATCGGACGCGCAGCCTCAGGCTTGCTCAAAAGCGTGCTCCAGCTGCGGCCACGGCGCGGTACGCGCAGCTCACGACAACACAACCGACGCGAACTTGCGCTTGCCGACCTGCAGCACCACCGTTTCTCCCGCACGCAAGACCAGCGCCTTGTCCTCGGCACGCTCACCGTTGATGCGCACCCCGCCCTGGCCGATCATGCGCATCGCTTCGGACGTGGTGGCGGTCAGCCCCGCCTGCTTGAGCACCTGGAACAGCGGCATGCCGTCAGCGCCGACGCTGACATTGACCTGCGGGATGTCGTCGGGGATCGCGTTGCGCTGGAAGCGCGCCTCGAAGTCGGCCAGCGCCTCGTCAGCCGCGCGCTGGCCATGGAAACGAGCGACGAACTCCATCGCCAGCATCACCTTGACGTCACGCGGATTGCGCCCGCCGTCCACGTCGGCGCGCAGTTGCGCGATCTCGGCACTGGAGCGGAAGGACAGCAGATCGTAATACCGCCACATCAGCGTGTCGGAAACCGACATGGTCTTGCCGAAAATCTCCTTCGCCGGTTCGGCAATGCCAATGTAGTTGCCGAGCGACTTCGACATCTTGTTGACGCCGTCCAGGCCCTCGAGCAGCGGCACCATCACCACGCACTGCGGCTCCTGGCCGTAGTGCTTCTGCAGTTCGCGCCCCATCAGCAGGTTGAAGCGCTGGTCGGTTCCGCCCAACTCCACGTCTGCCTTCATCGCCACCGAGTCGTAGCCCTGGCACAGCGGATAGAGGAACTCATGGATCGCGATCGGCTGGTTGTTGCCATAGCGGCGCGCGAAGTCGTCGCGCTCGAGCATGCGCGCCACGGTCTGCTGCGAGGCCAGGCGGATCATGCCTGCAGCGCCGAGATCGTTCATCCACGCCGAATTGAAGCAGATCTCGGTGCGCTCGGGATCGAGGATCTTGAACACCTGGTCCTGATAGGTCCTGGCGTTCTCCATGATCTGCTCACGGGACAGCGGCGGACGCGTGGTGTTCTTGCCGCTGGGGTCGCCGATCATGCCGGTGAAGTCGCCGATCAGGAACTGGACCTGGTGGCCGAGCTCCTGGAAATGGCGCAGCTTGTTGATCAGGACCGTGTGACCAAGATGCAGGTCGGGGGCAGTCGGGTCGAAGCCAGCCTTGACCCTCAGCGGGCGGCCGCTCTTGAGCTTCTCGACCAGCTCGGCCTCGATCAGCAGTGCATCGGTACCGCGCTTGATCAGCTCGATCGCCGCCTGGACATCAGTCATTCAATTTCTCCAAAAATACCTTCCCGAACAAGGGTATTAGTTTGCTAAACTTCGGCAAATTTTTTTCGCCCATTCCAGCGGACAGCGCTCATGAAGGCCAGAAAGACCCGAATTCTAGCCGATCTACCGGCCCAGCTCCTTCTTCGCCCCCGCAGCTGGCTCCTCGCCGGCATCACCGGGGCATCGCTGCTCGGCGTTGTGGCTGCGACCGCAGTTGCACCGGGCAGCGACACGGCCGACATCCAGTTCGCGCGCGTAGTCGAAAGCCTGCCCGCGCCGGTTGCGGTGATCGAAGCGGAGAACGACCTCCCCTTCGTGTACAGCGAGCGCATCCAGGCCGGAGACACCCTGCAGTCCATTTTCAGCCGCCTGCATATCGACGACGCCGAGGCACTCGCACACCTGTCGGCCTCGGCAGAGGGCAAGCAGGCCGTGCGCCAGTTGCGCGCCGGGCGCTCGGTCACCGCCATCGTCTCCCCCGATGGCCGCATCGCATCATTCAGCGTGCCGATGGGCAACAGCGGCACGCAGCTGGTGCTCGAGCGCAACGATCAGGGGCTTGCCTTGCGTGAGTCCAGCGGGGAAACCCAGGTCACGATGACGGAGATGCGTTCAGGCACGATCACGCACTCCCTGTTCGGCGCCACCGACGCGGTCGGCCTACCCGACAACGTCGCCACCCAACTGGCGACGATCTTCGGCACCTGGATCGACTTCCATACCGACCTGCGCAAGGGCGATCGCTTCAACGTCATTTACGAAGCGATCTACGAAGAAGGCAACCCTGTTCGCGCTGGCCGCATCGTCGCCGCCGAATTCATCAACAAGGGCGAGCGCCACGCCGTCGTCCTCCACCGCGGCCCGAGCGGCAAGGAGCAGTACTACAGCGACGACGGCCGCAGCCTCCAGCAGGGCTTCCTGCGCTCACCGCTGGAATTCTCGCGCGTGAGCTCGAGCTTCGGCCGCCGCCTGCATCCGATCCACCGCAGCTGGCGAAACCACAACGGCACCGACTTTGCCGCACCGACCGGCACTCCGATCAAAGCCACCTCGGACGGCACCGTCGAGTTCGTCGGCAGCCAGCGCGGCTTTGGCAACCTCATCGTGCTCAAGCACCGCAATGGCATCACCACCCACTACGCCCATCTCAATGGTTTCGCCAAGGGCCTGAGCAAAGGCCAGCCAATCAGCCAGGGCGACCTGATTGGCTATGTCGGCTGCACTGGGTGGTGCACCGGCCCCCACCTTCACTACGAGGTGCACATCAACAAGGTGCCGCAAGATCCGATGACCGTGGCGCTGCCGATGGCAGACACGCTGAATGCGCGCGAACTCGCCGCCTTCAAGCGCGACACCGCGCCGCTGCGCAATCGCTTCGCCCTGCTCAACTACGAGCTTGCCAGCGCTGAATGAATGCTGATCGCAGCCCGCGCGCGGGCTGCAAAATAAAACGGGGCGCCGCGGCGCCCCGTTTTATTTTGCAGTGCCTACGTCTCACGCCGAGAAAGACGAACCACAGCCGCAGGTGCTGGTCGCATTCGGGTTGCGGATGACGAACTGCGAACCTTCAAGACCTTCGGTGTAGTCGATCTCTGCACCGATGAGATACTGATAGCTCATGGCGTCGATCAACAGCATCACGCCGTTCTTCTCATAGGTCGTATCGTCCTCGTTCACTTCCTCGTCGAAAGTGAAGCCGTACTGAAAGCCCGAGCAGCCACCGCCCGAGACGAAGACGCGCAGCTTGAGCTGCGGATTGCCCTCTTCCTCGATCAGCTCGCGGACCTTGTTCGCTGCGCTATCGGTGAAGACCAGGATATCGGGGGTTTCAACTTCTGCGCTCATGTTTTCTCCTCTGTTGGGGGGTGTGCCGCGAATGATGCGCTCTTCGCGACGCTACCGTGCAAATCGGATCGTCGTCCGAATACCAAGTTCCCGTCAAGGGCTGACGGGAACGATGTCCAGGCCGGCGTCCTCGTCGAAGCCGAACATGATGTTTAGGTTCTGCACCGCCTGCCCGGCCGCACCCTTGACCAGGTTATCGATGACCGATAGCACCACCACGGTGTCACCACCCTGCGGCCGATGGACGGCAATCCGGCACAGGTTCGACGCACGCACGGAGCGGGTTTCAGGATGGCTGCCCGCCGGCATCACGTCGACGAAAGCCTCGCCCGCATAGCGCCGCTCGTACAGCCCTTGCAGGTCAGATGCATCGACACCCGGCATGAGCCGCCCGTACAAGGTGGCATGGATGCCACGGATCATCGGCGTCAGATGCGGCACGAAGGTCAGGCCGACCTGCTGCCCAGCCGCGAGCGAGAGGCCCTGACGGATCTCGGGCAGATGGCGATGACCCGGCACGCCGTAGGCCTTGAATGAATCCGCTGCCTCAGGCAGCAGGGTATGCACCTCGGCCTTGCGCCCCGCGCCCGACACGCCCGACTTGGCATCGGCGATCAAGTGACCGATATCGATGAGCCCCGCCTCGACCAGCGGCAGAAAACCCAGCTGGACAGCAGTCGGGTAGCACCCCGGGTTGGCCAGCACGCGCGCACTGCGAATCTGCTCACGATTGACCTCCGGCAGTCCATACACGGCCTCGGCGACGAGTTCGGGCGAGGCGTGATCCATCCCGTACCACTTCTGCCACTCGGCAACATCGCGGATACGAAAATCCGCCGCCAGATCGATCACACGCACACCCGCGGCGACGAGCTCCGCAGCCTGCTTCATTGCAATGCCGTTCGGCGTGGCAAAGAAGACCGCGTCGCACTTCTCGAGGCCCGCATCCTGCGGCGTGACGAACTTGAGACTCACCCGACGACGCAGACTGGGGAACATGTCCGACACGGCCATGCCGGCCTCGCCACGCGAGGTGATCGCCGTGAGCTCCACCCCTGGATGCCGCGCCAGCAGACGCAGCAGCTCGACGCCGGTATATCCGGTACCGCCAACGACTCCAACCTTGATCATGCTTGCTCCTCGCAACGAAAGACCTCAGGGCCGGATTATCGCACTGCCGGCTGCGGTGCGCGCATGCCTGACGACGTCACAACGTCCGGCAAAGCTCTTCCCGAAGCCCCTGCACCGGGCAGGGTCAAGCGTGCCGCAGAAAGCACAAAAGCCGCCCCATGGGGCGGCTCCTGCAGACACGGCAACAAAAAGACGATCAGCGCTTCGAGAACTGCTTCGCGCGGCGCGCCTTGCGCAGACCGACCTTCTTACGTTCGACTTCACGAGCATCGCGAGTTACGAAGCCTGCTGCACGCAGATCACCCTTGAGCTCGGCGTTGTAGTCAACCAAGGCACGGGTGATGCCGTGGCGCACAGCACCAGCCTGACCCGACTCGCCACCGCCGGTGACATTCACCATGATGTCGAAACGGCCTTCGTTGCCGGTGAGGATCAGCGGCTGGCGCACGATCATGCGACCGGTTTCACGCGAGAAAAACTCGTCGACCGGCTTGCCATTCACGACGATGTTGCCGGTACCCGGCTTGATGAACACACGAGCGACCGCGGTCTTGCGGCGGCCGGTACCGTAGTTGTAAGTCACAGCCATTGTCGGCTCCTTCAGATCTCGAGAACTTGCGGCTGCTGAGCGGTATGCGGATGCGACGGCCCCGCATAGCACTTCAGCTTCTTCAGCATGGCGTAGCCCAGCGGGCCCTTCGGCAGCATGCCCTTCACCGCCTTTTCGAGCACACGCTCGGGGAAGCGCTGCTGGAGCTTGGTGAAGTTGGTTTCGTAGATACCGCCCGGGTAACCCGAGTGACGGTAGTACTTCTTGTCCTGCGCTTTGTTACCGGTCACGCGCAGCTTGTCGACGTTGACAACGACGATGAAGTCGCCGGTATCGACGTGCGGGGTGTAGATAGCCTTGTGCTTGCCACGGAGGCGACGGGCGACTTCGGCGGCGAGACGGCCAAGCACCTTATCCGTGCCGTCGACAACGAACCAGTCGCGCTTGACCTCGTGCGGCTTGGCGGAAAACGTCTTCATGTGAATCCTCGATCTTTGTCGGGCCCTTGGATTTGGCCGTCAAACGGAAAGCTCGCAATCCTAATGCGAACATGGCCCGCGTGTCAATCTCAACTTGCAGATTGACGCGAGCACAACAAGCAAAAAAAACGCAGTCCGCTAGGACTGCGTTAAATCCACACCAAAGGAGGAGGGTGGAGGAGACACCATTTGGATCGGCGCGTCGTCTTCGATGCCGCGTCAGCGATCCGACTGAGGCGAATTATGGCGAGACGAACCCCCTCGCGCAAGCAGTTTTTGTGCATTGCACTACAATTGTTTTGATTGTTCGATAGAGCATCCTTATCGCAAAGCAGTATATTGTTTTATATCAAATTTTCACCCCATCCCGGCCTAGCCAAAGCGCTCGAGCCTCTAGTCCATGATTCCAGTGCGGTCTATTTTTGTGCACCGCATGAATACGGTGCCGTACTGGCCACTGGCACGCCCCTGCTCTCCCCGCACCACTCATATCCAAATCACTGACGGAACAGGGAACCCCGCTGAGGACCAAGCTCACCGCGCAAGCCTGCGGCACTGCGATAAAATCGCGGCCCAACTACCGCCAGACAGGACACATCGGGCGCACAGCCCCAGGAGCAAATCGAATGGAATGCACGATCAAATGGCTTGATGGGATGAGCTTCGTCGCCGAGACCGGAACGGGGCACATGGTGACGATGGACGGCGCCCCTGAGGCGGGAGGCCGCAATCTCGCTCCTCGACCGATGGAGCTCATGCTCGCGGGCGCAGGCGGCTGCACGGCCTTCGACGTCGTGCTGATCCTCAAGCGTGGGCGGCACGACGTGCGCGGCTGCACCGTGCGCCTCGAGGCCGAACGCGCAGACACCGACCCCAAGGTATTCACCCGCATCCGCTTCATCTACACCGTGAGCGGGCGCAACCTCAAGCGCGAAAGCGTCGAACGCGCAATCCACCTTTCCGCCGAGAAGTACTGCTCAGCCTCGATCATGCTCGGCAAGACTGCCGAGATCAGTCACGAACTGGAACTCGTCGAGGCCGACTGACCGCCATGGGGTGGACGCTCACCACGCGTCCACAGCGGACTCAAACGCGATAGGTCACGGTGGTCATCAGCCTGGCTGCGAACTTCATGGCCCCCTTCACCGGCGCGGGCAGTTCATGCGCGCCCAGCCGCACGGCCATGTCCGCGTGCTCGGCTTCGTCGACCTTCATCTGCTCCACGATCGCACGCGAACGCGCATCGTCAGCCGGCAGCGTCTCCAGATGCCCCTTGAGATGGCGCTCCACCTGGCGCTCGGTCTCGGCCAGAAAACCGAGGTTCCAGCGATCGCCGAAACGCCCGGCAAGCAGACCAAGGGCGAGCGCCCCGCCGTACCACACCGGATTGAGCAGACTCTTGCGCCCGCCCAACTCTGCAATACGGCGCTCGGTCCAGGCCAGGTGCTCGGTCTCTTCCTGCGAAGCTTGACGCAAGGTGTCGCGGATCGCCGGATCACGCGACATCATGGCCTGCCCTTGATAGAGAGCCTGCGCACAGATCTCGCCAACATGATTGATGCGCATGAGGGCTGCGGCGTGCCGACGCTCGGCGTCGTCAAGCATTGCATCCGGCACTCCCTCACCAGGCACGGGACGCACGCTGCGTGCCGGTGCGAGCACGGTACGCAAAGCCTTGTCGAACTCGATGATGGCACGATCAAGCATTATCTGACTCCGAAGGGCTGAATCACGTCGCGCCGCTGTTGCAGCAGCTGCAAGGCATGCTGCCGACTACGGGGCGCGGCCGGGCCATCGCACAGGTAATCCTGCGCCAGGGCAGCGCGAGGGCGGTTGTACGTGTTATCGGAGATCGGCTGCCAAGCATCGTTCCTCGCCGGCACCCAAGACCCATCCGCGCGGCCTGTGGCGTACAGGCGACGCTCACCAGTCGCGCAGCGGATTCCCTCGAAAGTCACGTTCTGCGCCCCACCAGGCGTGCGTACGACCAGCGTGAAGCGCACTACGCCGTCATCACCAACAGCGAGACTGGCCTCGTCGACGAAAAAAGCATTGGGCGTGGCCGCACTGACGTAGAACGCCCTGAGGCGCGACTCCTCGACGGGCGGAGGCATCACCACCTCGCTCTCTTTCCAGTTCGGGTCGGCGTCAAAAAGCAGGCCTGCAGAAACACCCCCCGAAAAGCAGCCCAGGGCAAGCAGGCCCACAGGGGCGATACGACGGAGAATCGAGTTCAAACGTGCAATCTCCACATTGGGACCAAGCAGCCTGCCCCGCATGCAAGCCGGCAGGTGCCACACCCCTTAGGCTTCCCGCAAGCGACGCCTGCATTCAACATCTATGCGCCCGGCCCACTCAAGCCTTGAGACCCCAATTCTGCCGGCTCTGCAAGGCCCGGCAGACGGTAGGGCTCGGGCAGTTCGAATGCGCGCGAGCGATGGAGAATGCGAGCGAGCTCGATGAGCGCCATCTGGTAGACCTGACGCTTGAATTCAATCACCGCATCGAGCGGCACCCAGTAGTCACTCCAGCGCCAGGCATCGAATTCCGGATGAGAGCTCGCGCGCAGGCACACGTCGGAATCCCGCCCCACCAAACGCAACAGAAACCAGATCTGCTTCTGTCCACGATAGGTGTTGCGCCATTCACGCCGTATCCAGTGCTTCGGCACCTCATAGCGCAGCCAGCCGCGCGTGCGGCCGAGGATCTTGACGTGCTCCGGGCGCAACCCGACTTCCTCGAACAACTCCCGGTACATGGCCTGCTCCGGCGACTCGCCGTGCTTGATGCCACCTTGCGGAAACTGCCAGGAATGTTCGCGAATGCGCTTGCCCCAGAACACCTCGTTGCGCGAATTGACCAGAATGATGCCGACGTTCGGGCGAAAGCCTTCACGGTCAAGCATGTCGAACCTTCAAATTCGGTTTATTGACGGCAATTTTTTCACACTTGCGCCCCGTTTGAAAGCGCACCATGTCCGTGCATCACCTACGCTGAACGACGAGCGCGCGATCGTCATGCACGCCATGCGCTAGAATCCCGCGCTCGACAACGCCTTCTACCCAAAAGACCCTCATGCGCGCCAGCCAGTTCCACCTGTTCACCCTCAAGGAAGCCCCGTCGGACGCCGAAGTCGTCAGCCAGAAGCTGATGCTGCGCGCCGGCATGATCCGCAAGGTCGCCGCCGGCATCTACAGTTACATGCCGATGGGCCTGCGTGCCATCCGCAAGGTCGAGACCATCATCCGCGAGGAGATGGACCGCGCCGGCGCCATGGAGCTGACCATGCCGATGGTGCAGCCCGCCGAACTGTGGAACGAGACCGGGCGCTGGGACAAGATGGGCGACGAGCTGCTACGCTTCAAGGACCGTCACGAACGCGATTTCGCGCTGCAGCCCACCTCCGAGGAGGTCGTCACCGACATCGCGCGCCAGGAGCTGAAGAGCTACCGCCAGCTGCCGAAGAACTTCTACCAGATCCAGACCAAGTTCCGCGACGAGCGCCGGCCGCGCTTCGGCGTCATGCGCGGGCGCGAATTCACCATGAAGGACGCCTACTCCTTCGACCGCAGCGAGGAAGCCGCCGGGCGCAGCTACGACATCATGTTCGCCGCCTACAAGCGCATCTTCGACCGCATCGGCCTGGAATACCGGGCGGTGGCCGCCGACACCGGCGCGATCGGCGGCGATCGTTCGCACGAGTTCCAGGTCATCGCCGACACCGGCGAGGACGCCATCGTCTATTGCCCGGACTCCGACTACGCCGCCAACATCGAGCTCGCCGAAGCAGTGTCCTTGATCGCGCGCCGTGCCGAACCTGCCAAGGCGCTGGAGAAGACCCCCACACCCGGCAAGGCCACCTGCGAGGACGTTGCCGAACTGCTCAAGGTGCCGCTGGCCACCACGGTGAAGTCGCTGGTGCTGGCGACCGACGACATCGACGACAAGGGCAAGCCGGCCGGCGTCACCGTGTGGCTGCTGCTGGTGCGGGGCGACCACGCGCTCAACGAGGTCAAGGCCGGCAAGCTTCCGGGCCTCAAGTCCGGCTTCCGCTTCGCCACCGAGGCCGAGATCCTCGAGCACTTCGGCTGCAAGCCGGGCTACCTCGGCCCCATCGGGCTGAAGAAGCCGGTCAAGGTCATCGCCGACCGTACCGTCGCCCACATGGCCGACTTCATCTGCGGTGCCAACGACGCCGACTTCCACTTCACCGGTGTCAACTGGGGCCGCGATCTGCCCGAGCCCGACCTGGTGGCCGACATCCGCAACGTGATCGAGGGCGACCCCAGCCCCGACGGCGGCGGCGTGCTTGCCATCCAGCGCGGCATCGAGGTCGGCCATGTGTTCTATCTCGGCACCAAGTACTCCAAGGCGATGAACGCCACCTTCCTCGACGAGGACGGCAAGCCCAAGCACTTCGAGATGGGCTGCTACGGCATCGGCGTCACCCGCATCCTGGGCGCCGCGATCGAGCAGAACCACGACGCTCGCGGCATCATCTGGCCGCGCGCGATCGCCCCCTTCGAAGTCGTCATCTGCCCCGTCGGCTGGGGCAAGTCGCAGGCGGTGCGCGACGAGGCCCAAAAGCTCTACGACGCGCTCGTCGCCACCGGTGTCGACGCCATCCTCGATGACCGCGACGAGCGTCCCGGCGTGATGTTCGCCGACTGGGAGCTCATCGGCGTGCCGCATCGCGTCACCATCGGCGACCGCGGGCTCAAGGAAGGCGTGGTCGAATACCAGGGCCGGCGCGATGCCGACGCCGCCAAGCTGGCGGTCGGCGAGGTGCTCGGCCACGTGCTCGACCGCCTCAAGCAGGGCTGAGCCTCCGGGAGCCCGCAATGCGCCGCCTGCCCACCCCGCTCCGCCAGCTTGCCGCCGCGTGCCTGCTCGCGCTCGCAGCGGGCGGCGCGCAGGCCGGCGCACAACAGTACGAGCCCATGGCGGCCAGTGTCCGCGCTGCGCTGCACGCCGCGGTGAGCGACGCTGCCGCCCCCATGCTGCCGATTCCGGACGCCGGCGAACGCGCACAGTGGCTCGCCGAGATGTCGCGCCGGCTGGCCAGGCGGATCCCGGACGAGGTCTACCGCACGGAACTCCTCACCAGCATCCACTACGAGGCGACCCGCGCCGGGCTCGACCCCCAGCTGGTGCTCGGCCTGATCCAGGTCGAAAGCGCCTTCCGCAAGTACGCGATCTCCTCGGCGGGCGCACGCGGCTACATGCAGGTGATGCCGTTCTGGATCAAGGTCATCGGCCGCGAGGACGACAACCTCTTCCACATGCGCACCAACCTGCGCTATGGCTGCACCATCCTGCGCCACTACCTCGACATCGAGAAGGGCGACCTGTTCCGCGCGCTGGGCCGCTACAACGGCAGCCTGGGCAAGGCGCAGTATCCCAACCTGGTCCGCGCGGCGTGGGAACAGCACTGGAGCTGGAACCCGCAACAACTCGCTGCCGCCGGACAGGATACGGGTACGCCAGCAGTGCGCTGAGCCCCGGACCGGCCGGGGCCTGCCGGCGTCAACCAGCGGCGGCCAAGGGCCGCATATCGGCCGTGCGTTCCACTGCGCGCAGCCCGTCCTTCGCACCCGCAACCAGCGACTGCACGTCGCCCGAGATCTCGCCCCCTTCTTCGATGAGGATCTTGCCGTAGCGGATCTTGCCACTGACACGTCCGGTCGAGTGGATCAGCAACTGCACGCGCGCGGTCAGCTCTCCTTCGAAGTGCCCATGGATCTCGGCAATGTCGATACCAACCGTGCCCTTGTAGGCGCCCGCCTCGGCAATGCGAAGCACGCGGCTGTCCATGGTGGCCTCGACGCGCCCCTCGACGACGAGCGTGTCGCAATCAAGGATCTCGGCCCCCTTCAGCTTGACGTCGGGGCCGACGATCAAGCGACTCTCGCCGCTGCGCTCCGTCGGCACTGCCGTCACCGCCTCGACCGCGTTACCTTGAGCTGCCGAGACCGCCTCGCTTGCGGCGACATCGGCAGCCGCTGGCGTCGCCGGCATCTCCGGGCTCACTGGCCGTGCGCTGACCGCGCCACCAAGAGGACGCGGGCTGCGGGCTGCAGGCATCTCGGCTGTCTTATGAAACAGATTGGGCTTGTTGAACATGCTGACTCCTTGAGGTTGATGCAGTCCTTGTGCTGCCATCGTCAGCCATGAGCATGGAACGTGCCGGGCTCCTCACCACAGGCACTTTCCGCAGGCAGTTCAATAACCTGCAGCTCATTCCCGAGCCCATTCCCACCCCAGGGCAGCTGCGCCGGCGTCGCTGCAGCCCGACACGATGCCCTCCTGCCAGCGCCATCCCCCTGATTGCGCAAGGAATCTCCCTGTCGCTTGCAGGCGACAACCGGCAGGCCGTCCTGCGCCGGACGTTACTTCACCTTGCATTTGCGTCCGCGCCGCCCTCGGCTGACTGACCTACACTGCCGCGTTTGCCGACGGCATCTCCCCCTTCAGCCTCCCGGGACCGCCTGCCCATGTTCCGCCCTTCGTTTCGCAGCATCATGCTCACCGCCTTCCTGCTGATCGCGGGCGTGCTGGCTGCCGCGGCAGTGAGCGGATGGCTGAGTCTGGAGGCGCTTGCGCGCTCGATCCACGACGGCAAGCGCAACGCCCTGGCGCTCACCGCCGCCTCACGCGTACTCGGCGAGCGCTCAGTGGACCTGGAACGCAGCGCCCGCCAGTACCTCGTGCTGGGCGAACCTGCCTTGCGGCAGCGCTTCGACGACGCCCTCAGTGAAGCGCACCTTGCTCTGGACACGCTCGAGGCCAGTGCGCAAGGGCTTGCTGCGCCAGTCGGCGAATGGCGTGCCCTGGCAGCCGCCATCGAACGAGGCCTCGAAACCACCCCCGACGGGAGCGGCGCTCAAGCCGCAGCGGACTTCAGCGCCGACTTCCTCGCCCTGAGCCAGGTGAGCGAGGCTGTAGAGCGCACCATCCAGGCGCGTCTTGCGCGTGAGAGCGAGGACCTCCTGGCAGAGCTCGAGTACCGTCGGCACCTTCTCGCCCAGCACATTCTCGCGGCGGTCGCACTTGCGGGCGTACTCGCGGCGCTCACATCATGGTGGCTGCTGCGTCCACTCGCGCGTATGGAACGCGCCATCGCCGCACTCGGCGACAACCATCTCGAATCGCCCATCCGCATCGGCGGTCCCGCCGACCTGCGCCAACTCGGCGAGCACCTGGACTGGCTGCGCCAGCGGCTGGCCGAACTCGAAGCCAACCGAAATCGGGTTCTGCGCCACGTCTCGCACGAGCTCAAGACCCCACTCGCGTCCCTACGCGAAGGGGTCGCCCTGCTCAGCGACGGCATCCTCGGTCGACTCAACGCCGAACAGCGCGAAGTTGCCGGCATCCTGGACAGCAGTGCACGCGCACTGCAGGAGCGCATCGAACAGCTCCTGCACTACAACGCCACCCAGTTCGATGCGCGCCGCCTGGACCGCAAGCCAACTGCCCTGCTGCCGCTGCTGTCCGAGGTCGTAAGCGAGCATCAGCTCCTCATCCAGGCGCACAAGCTGGAGGTTCGGATCGAGGGTGACGCGCCGATCCTTTCGGCCGACGTCAGCAAGCTGCGCATCGCCTTGTCGAACCTCATCGCCAACGCAATCCGCTTCAGTCCCGAGCACGGCCTCATCCGCATCGATGTCCAGGTCCAGGAGCCTCAAGTCATCATCGACTGCCGCGACGACGGACCGGGCGTCGCCGAAGAGGAACTTGAGCGGATCTTCGAACCCTTCTTCCGCGGCAGCCGCAGCAGCACCGCAAGCACCAAGGGCAGCGGCATCGGGCTGGCCATCGTGCGCGAGTTCGTCGCCGCGCATGGCGGGTACGCCAGGGCCCTGCCGAGTCCGCAGGGCGCACACTTCCAGCTGGAGCTCCCCCATGCATGATGCACACCCGCACCGACACCCGACTGCGCGCCTACGGCACGCACTCTCACTCGTCCTCGCATGCATTGCCCTTGCTGCCTGCACGAACCTTCCGGGCCGGGACGCACCGCACGCAACAACGGTCACTGAGGAGGCGCCCCCATCCGAGCAGGCAGCCATGAATCGGCTGCACGCAGCAGTACAGGCCAGCCAGCCCGACCGCGCGCGGCTCAATGAAGCACGCCGCCAGCTCGAGCACCTGCTGGAGGACGACAGCACCGAGGCGCGCGCCCATCACCCCTTTGCACGCGCTCTGCTCACCCAGATCCGCGAACGCCAACGCCAGGCCGCCCAGCTCGAGCGCCTGGAGCGCGAAATCGAAACGCACAAGGGCGAGCTCACCACGAGCCGCAGGCACGCGGCCGAGTTGCAGCGCAAACTCGACGCCCTGACTGCAATAGAGCGCACGCTGCCTGCGCCCTCGAGCGTTCCACCCTACGGTCAGAATGGCCTCGCTCCGCGATGAGCGCCAGGGCGACAGCTCCGATCCCTGCCGCCGCACGCCTGCTGCTCATCGACGACGACACCGATCTGCTGCGCCTGCTGTCGATGCGGCTCAAGGCCAACGGCTATCGGGTAAGCACGGCATGCAGCATCGCCTCGGCGCACGCGCGCCTGGCCATGGAGACCTTCGACCTCGTCCTCAGCGACGTCCGCCTGCCCGACGGCGACGGCCTCACGCTGTTCGAAGACATCCGGCGCCACCACCCCGCGCTGCCGGTGATCATGATCACCGCACACGGAAGCATCCCGGACGCGGTGGACGCGACGACACGCGGCGTCGCCGACTATCTGACCAAACCGTTCGACGGCCAGGCCCTGCTCGACCGCATTGCCAAAGCGCTCGGAAATGCCTCCTCGACAAGCATTGCCGAAGGCGACCGGGCCGACTGGTGCAAGGCCATCATCAGCCGCAGCAGCCGCATGCGCGCACTGCTCGCCGAGGCGAGACTGGTCGCGGCTTCCGACGCCAGCGTCCTGATCCTGGGTGAGAGCGGCACGGGCAAGGAACTCCTCGCACGCGCAATCCACAACGCCAGCGCACGCGCGCAAGGCCCCTTCGTAGCGATCAACTGCGGGGCAATCCCGGACCAACTGCTCGAATCCGAGCTTTTCGGGCATGTACGCGGGGCGTTTACCGGCGCCACCTCAACCCACGCCGGCCTGATCCAGGCGGCAGACGGCGGCACCCTGTTCCTCGACGAAATCGGCGACATGCCGCCCGCACTGCAGATCAAGCTGCTGCGTGTCCTGCAGGAGCGCGCAGTACGGCCGGTCGGCAGCACGCAGGCGAGTCCGGTAAACCTTCGCATCCTGTCGGCCACGCACCGCAATCTGGAAGACGCGCTGGGCAACGGCCAGTTTCGCGAGGACCTCTACTACCGGATCAATGTCGTCAGCCTGGACCTTCCGCCGCTTACCGAGCGTCGCGAGGACATCCCGCTGCTCGCCGAGCATTTCCTGCGCACGCTGGCGAGGCGCTATGGCAAGGACGTGAATGGATTCGCCGCCGACGCGCTCGAGACACTGGCCATCAGCCAATGGCCGGGCAATGTGCGCCAGCTCCACAACGTGGTCGAGCAGGTCTGTGCCCTCAGCACCACGCCCCTGGTCCCGCGCAGCCTCGTCGAGCGCGCGTTGCGCGCACAACCGATCGAAGCCTTGAGCTATGCCGAGGCCAAACAGCGCTTCGAGCGAAACTATCTGATACAGCTTTTGAAACTTACCGCGGGTAACGTCACCGATGCTGCACGCTTGGCAGATCGCAACCGCACCGAGTTCTACCGGCTGCTGCAGCGCCATGGGCTCAGCCCGGAACCGTTCCGCGCCGAGAACCAGCCAGACGAAGAACAAACCCGCAGCCCTTCAAGGAGACCCGCATGAGCATGCGTCAGACCGTAACCACCATCCTCGCCACCACCGCACTGGCCTGGTCGGTGCATAGCCCCGTGATCGCGGCAGGCCCGCAGGCGGCAGCGCCACAAGTCACCGCCAATAGCTGCGCCGACGACAAGAAGGCCGGCGCCGACGGCAGCACGCCGCAGAAGCCGACCTCGACCTGAACGCTCCAACCGTGGGCGGCCCGCTTCAGGCCGTGCCGCCCACGGTAAGACCGTCGATCCGCAGCGTCGGCTGACCGACGCCCACCGGCACGCTCTGGCCATCCTTGCCGCAGGTGCCGACGCCCGGGTCGAGGATCATGTCGTTACCGATCATCTTGACCTTGGTCAGCGCATCCGGACCGTTGCCGATCAGAGTCGCCCCCTTGACCGGGCGCGTCACCTTGCCGTTCTCGATCAGGTAGGCTTCGGCGGTCGAGAACACGAACTTGCCCGAGGTGATGTCCACCTGGCCGCCGCCGAAGTTTGCGGCATACAGCCCCTTCTTCACCGACCGGATGATCTCTTCGGGGTCCTTGTCGCCATTGAACATGTAGGTGTTGGTCATGCGCGGCAAGGGCAGATGGGCGAAGGACTCGCGCCTGCCGTTGCCGGTTAGCGGCATGCCCATCAGGCGCGCATTCATCATGTCCTGCATGTAACCGGTAAGAATGCCGTCCTCGATGAGCACCGTGCGTTCGGTCGGGTTGCCCTCGTCATCGATCGACAGCGAACCGCGCCGGTCCTGCAGCGTGCCGTCATCGACCACGGTAACGCCTTTCGCCGCCACCTGCTGGCCGATCCGCCCCGAGAAGGCCGAACTGCCCTTGCGGTTGAAGTCCCCCTCCAGACCGTGGCCGATGGCCTCGTGCAACAGGATGCCCGGCCAGCCCGGCCCCAGCACCACCGGCATGGTGCCGGCCGGTGCCGGGTCGGCGCCAAGGTTGACGCGGGCCTGATGCACCGCCGCGCGCGCATAGTCGTGCAGACGATCGTCGCAGAAGTAACCGTAATCGTAACGGCCGCCGCCGCCGCCGCTACCCTGCTCGCGGCGACCGTCCTCCTCCATGATGACGGTGATCGACACCCGCACCAGCGGCCGAACGTCCGCAGCCATATGGCCATCGCTGCGCGCCACCATCACCACCTCCCACGAGCCGGCAACATGGGCCATGACCTGGGTGACGCGGGGATCTTCCGCACGAGCAAAGCGCTCGAGGCGTTCGAGCAGGCGCACCTTGGCGGTGTCGTCAAGTGAGTCGAGCGGGTCGTCAGCGCGGTAAAGGCGGCGCTTGAGCTTGTGCGCACGCATATCCACCTTGCGCCGCTCGCCTGCGGCGGCGATGGCACGGGTAGCCGTGGCAGCGCCGACCAGGGCATCAAGCGAAATGTCGTCGGAATAGGCGAACGCTGTCTTCTCGCCGCTGATCGCGCGCACACCCACGCCCTGCCCGATGTCGAAACTGCCCGACTTGACGATACCCTCTTCCAGACTCCAGGCCTCCGAGCGCTGATACTGGAAGTACAGGTCGGCAAAGTCGATATCGTGGCGCATCAGCTTGCGGAAGGTCTTCTCGAGCTCGGCCTCGCCCAAGCCATAGGGCGAGAGCAGGTAACGGTCGGCGACCTTGAGTGGATTCTGGGACTTGCTCATTGGAATTCCTTGCAGGTGTCGCCAGCGTTGACCGGCCCCACACCAAAACGATCTTCGGGATTAAAGGAGTGCATGCTCAGCCCAGGCGGCGGTGACGCAGCGCAGGCAGGCTCTCGCGCACCGCAGCGATGCGCGCAGGATCCAGTTCGGAGACAACGACCCCTTCGCCGACCTCGCGACAGGCGAGCACCTCGCCCCAGGGGTCGATGATCATGCTGTGCCCCCAGGTGACGCGCCCGTTGGGGTGGCGACCGCCCTGGGCCGGCGCCATGACGTAGCACTGGTTCTCGATCGCGCGCGCGCGCAACAGAACCTCCCAATGCGCTCTCCCTGTCGTGTACGTGAAGGCGGCAGGCAGGACGATCAGGTCAAGCTCGCCCATGGCACGAAAAAGCTCGGGGAAGCGCAGGTCGTAGCACACCGACAAGCCCGTGCGTCCGGCTGGAGAGTCGAAGCAGCACGGCGTGCTGCCCGGCTCGATTGTGGCAGCCTCGTCGTAGCGCTCCTCGGCACGCTGAAAGCCGAACAGATGAATCTTGTCATAGCGCGCGGCAAGCCGGCCCTGGGCATCGAACACCAGGGTGCTGTTGCGTACCTTGTCCTGTACCTCGGCCTGCAGCGGGACCGTGCCGCCGACCAGCCAGATCCCATGGCGACGCGCGGCATCGGCCAGAAAGGACTGCAACGGCCCCTCACCCTCGGCTTCACGGATGCGCACCTTGGCCATCTCGTCGCTGCTGATGAGCGGAAAATACTCGGGCAGGGCGACCAGACACGCGCCCTCGGCCGCGGCCTCGGCAATCAACGCATCCACGGCCTTCAGGTTGGCGTCGACATCGGGGCCCGACACGGTCTGCACGGCGGCGATGCGGACGGGCGCCTCAGGCAGGGCGGCTTCGACAGATTCGGCAGGCTTGGTAATGGTCATATAGCGTACTCGAGGACAAGTCGCAGGGCTGGCAGGATCCCCATTCACGTCATTGAGCGGGCGGCAACTCGACGTTGCCACGCTTGGCAACCTGTGGGTCTACCCAACTGCCTGTAACGGCATACTCGAACGCGAACAGCTTCTCGATCGGGTCGCTGAGCACCTTCTGGGCGAGATAGGTGACAACCCCCACGGCCGGATTGAGCAAGCCCGCCGCCGCACCGATGGCGATCGACTCGGACAGCGTCGGCTGTACGATCACACGCAAGTCCTGGGTCTCGGCAACGAGGTCGGTCGTACCGCTCATCCGCACCCGCGCCGCCGGCCCGCGGATCTCGAGGTCGTCGGTGCGCATCACCCCCGCGGTCACGTCGATGCTACCGGAAATGCGATCGAAGGCGAATCCTTCCGAGAACACGTCGCGAAAATCGAGTGTAATGCGCCGCGGCAAGGATTGCAGGCTGAGAATGCCGAGCAAGCGCCCGACTCCAGGCTCGAGCTTGTTGAATTGGCCGGCCCCGGCCTCAAGCTGCAGACGACCGGCCAGCGACGCGTAGTCGATCGCGGTCGGCGCGCCCTGCCAGCCAAGCTCGCCGCTCAGCGATGCCTGACCACCGCGTACGACGTCAGGGTAGCCGATACGACGCGAGAAGCGTCCGACGTCGGCGGTATCGAAACTGAACTCCATGCGCGTGCGCTGGCGCCCTGCAGCCAGCCACTGCCCGCTCCCGGACAGCCGCCCATCATCATTGGCGATCGCGAAGCGGTCCAGCTCCCATAGACCGCCACGGTTGCGGGCAAGAACCTCGAGGCGACCGAGATCCATCCCACGCAGCTCGAAGCGTTCAGCCACCACATCCAGGGCAGGCAAACGGCGGGGGGGTGTATCCCCGATCCGGGCCTCCGCAGCCTCGGTGCCACTGGCACGACTCTGCGCATCCGCCGCACCAATGCGCAGGAAGCGCAGCCGCGCTGCCAGCGCACCACTGCCCGCACTGCGCCAGTCGAGCTCGCCGGCAGCGAGATCGCTGTCGATGCGCGCCGTCCAGCCCCCCTGGTCGGGCACTGCACGCAGGTCCACCGCGCGCAGACGATGACCGAAGGCGGTAAGCTCATCGGCCGCAAGCGCGACGGCGGCCAGCGGCAAAGCCGCCAGGCCATCACCGCCACGCTCGGCCACGGCATCGGTCCCGTCATCGTCACCGGCGTCGAGCACACGCCGCCATGCATCCAGATCGAGGCCATCGAGCACGCCCGCGACCGCCACCCCGGAGGACGATCGCGGCACCGCATCAGCCGTCGCACGGCCCAGTGCGACCCCACCGCTCAGGCTCGTCCACTGCCCGTCGGAACGCTGGAGCTCGGCACGCACCAGCCCGCCGAGCCCGAGCACGAGCTCACTGTGCGCCTGCCCTGCCGGGTAGCTGACCGCCAGCTTCAGCGGCCAGCTCTCGCTGGCAGGCTTGTTCACCGGCGGCGGCAGGCTGGAAGCTACCCCCAACAGATCGGAGCTCACTTCCAGACGCGTACCGTCCTTGCCGACCAGGACGCTGGTCGACCACGCTGCCGTTCCCGACAGACCATCGAGCAGGGGAATGTCGTAGGCGGCCCTGAGCGCCGCTGCGTCGGCCTTGCCTGCTGCCTCGAAGCGCACGCTGCCGTCGGTGGCGGTCCGCGCGCTCAGGCGTAGCGGATGCCCGAACAACTGCGCGCGCGCCTCGGGAATGGCGAGGCTGTCAGCGGTGAAGCGCACACGCCCGGCCGCGCGTTCGAGCGCCGGCAGGCCCTCGACCAGCGCAATGCGGTTGGCCGCAAAGCGGTACTCGCCCTCCACCGTGGTATCGACCACGCTACGCAACGGCATCACCAGCTTGAGCTCAAGCTCTCCCTTCCCCTCTGCGCGCATGCCGTCGGTGAAACCTCCGATGCGCCGCGACACCGGGCTGGCGGACACGAAGCGCAGGAAATCGGCCGTCGCCCCCCGCGCCTGACCGGTAATGGTCATGAGTTCGGTGGGACGCTGGTCCAGGTCCGGCACGTCGGCCACCACCCCCGCCAAGTCGACGCCGAGGACACGCCCGCGCTCGGCAAGGATGCGCATGCCAGGCCCTTCGAAGCGCACCTCGCCATGAATGCCCTCGATCGACGGCCAGCCAGGTGCATAGTCGAGCAGGGCGTCTTCCACCCGAACGCTGACCAGGAAGGTGCCATCACCATCCCGGAAGGGGAAGTCGGCCAGCCGGCCGCGCAGGCGCAGGCGCGCCTCGGGCACCACGGCGGCGCGGATGGCGGTGCGCACCCAGTCATGAGTGTGGCGATTGACCACGCGCGGCAGGTAGCGCCACACCGCCGTGCCCTCGGCGCGGCTGAGCCTGGCCTGGAGGTCGATCTCGCCCGGCCCCTCGCGGCCCGGCCAGTACCGCCCGGACGCCGTACCAGCCGCGTCGATGTTGTCGAACTCCGCACCATCGAGTGCGATTTCAAGCCCTCTCTCGCGACGCAGCCAGCTCCCCTCGGCGCGCAAGCGGTCAAACGCCAGGCGGCCCGACTCGAACACATCCGGCAGGTCCAGGTGCGCCGTACGCGCATCGATTCGGTAACGGCCTCCGCGCTGGTCGCCGTCGATCGTGCCCGACACCCCGCCCAGGCCCGGCAAGCCATCGCGCGCGAGCAGGCCGAGCTCGGCAAAGCGCGCCCTCACGCGCCACGCCTGGGGAGCCGAGGAGTCGCCGTCCCAGCTCAGGCTGAGATCGTCGACACGGCCATGGGGAGCCAACCCCGCGAGGCGCGCACGCACGCCCTCATCGACCGGGAGGTAAGCGACAAGCCCTGCCAGTGCGGCGAGATCGAGGTGGCTCGCCGTCACGCTGCCGCCAGCTTGCGCGCCATCGGGCGCCTTTCGCAGCTGCACATCGAAGTCGGTTGGCGCCACGGCAAGGCCCGCCACCGTGCGCAGCGCGAGCTGCTGCCCGCTCAAGCGCAGCAGGCCCAGCTTGCGCTGAAGTGACAGGCGGCCGTCGAGATGGCTCACCGCAAGCTCCGGCAGGCCGGGCGCAAGTGTCGCCACGACGCCATCGAGCACGACGTCTGCGGTCATGTCGAGCGCACCACCGGCCGAGGCCTCGAACCAGGCCCGCACCCCTCCATGCCCGGCAAGCGGAAGCGGGTAATCGATCCAGGCCGTCCATGCACCGAGGTCGGCGCGCTCGAGCTCCACGTACATGCGCGCCTCGAGCTCACCGGCCTGCGCCGCCCCAGGCAGCTCGAGCCGGTCGAGTTCTCCGCGCACGACCAGAGTCGAGGCGAGCGCCTGTTGCGGCCGTGCCTGCAGGGCGAAACGGGCTGGCGAGGCGCGCTGATCAAGGCGGAACTCGAGCTGATCGAGCTCCAGCACAGGCGCGCCTCGGACCTTGTCGGTCCAGCGCAGTCGCGAATCGTGGACGACGATCTGGCGCTGAGCGAGCAACCACTCGAGCCCCCTGCCCTCCTCGCCCCCGCTCGTGTCCGCCACCAGGCCGGCGACCAGGATCGTTCCATCGGCCTCGCGCCTCACATCGAGCTCGGCCGCGGCGATATCGAGGCGATGGAAGTGGGGCTGCAAACGCAACAGCGAGGACCATGCCAGGGTGGCATCGACCTTTGGCAGCACCAACGCCGGACGCCCATCGGCATCTGCGATGCGAAGGTTCTCGATCAGCAGCCTCGGCCGCCATCCGGCCCAGCGCCCCTCGACGGCCGCAATCGACACCTCGACTCCGAGGCTGGCCGTCACTGCCGCCGCGATGTCGTCGCGGAAATCGCCCACTGCGGGCATCAGCACATGGCGCACCACCAACACCGCCCCGGCACCCAACAGCCAGGCCAGCATGATCAGCCTGAGACACCACGCGACGAGGCGGCGCCAGCCGGAAGCCGGGGCACGCGGCGTGGGCGGCAAATCGGAACTGCCGGGGGTCAGGGCATCGCTCATGAAAAGGGGTGTTGGCCTGCCGGGCGATAGCCGGCATGGATAGAATGTGTGTCTGCCGCCCCTCGCCTCAGGGCCGACCCAGCGCGCATTTTACCAACGAACACTGCGCCCGCAGCGGAGCTTCGCCATGTTTGCCTCGTCACCCGCCCCCGCGAACGAATACGAAACCGCCGTCGTCGAGGCGCGCAGGTACTCGCGCTATCTCAGCCGCATGCTCGACAGCCAGCCCTGGCTCGCACCCGCACTGGCGGCAAGCCTGGGCCAGCCACTCAGGGCCGAGGACATGCAGCGCTTCATCGCCGAGCGCGAAACGGCGTTCAGCGACGCCGAAAGCGCGCTCGGACCGACGCTGCGCCGACTGCGCAGCTGGGTGATGTGCAATCTCATCGTCCGCGACCTGCGCCTGGGCGCCCCCCTTGCCGAGGTCACCGAGACGATGACCGTGCTCGCCGAGGTCGCCGTGCGCCACGCCCACGACGTGTTGCGGGCGGCCCTGGTGCAACGCTACGGCCAGCCGCTGTCGCCCACCGGCTGGGAGCAGGAACTGCTCGTCATCGGCATGGGCAAGCTGGGAGGGCGGGAGCTCAACGTATCCTCCGACATCGACCTCATCTTCCTGTACCCCGAGGACGGCGACACCGGCGGTGCCAAGGTGATCAGCAACTTCGAGTTCTTCGAGCGCCTCGGCAAGCAGCTGATCAAGGCACTCGCCGAGGTGACCGAGCACGGCCAGGTTTTCCGCGTCGACATGCGTCTGCGTCCGAACGGCGATTCGGGCCCGCTGGTGGGCAGCCTCGACATGCTGGAGAACTACTTCATCACCCAGGGGCGCGAATGGGAGCGTTACGCCTGGATCAAGGCCCGCGTCATGCTCGGTGAGCGCTGGACCGAGCTCGAGAAGCTCTCCCGCCCCTTCGTGTTCCGCAAGTACCTCGACTTCGGCGCCATCAACGCCATGCGCGACCTGCATGCGCAGATCCGCCGCGAAGTCGCGCGCCGCGACCGCGCGCACAACGTCAAACTCGGCCCGGGCGGAATCCGCGAGATCGAGTTCATCGCCCAGGTCTTCCAGCTCATCCGCGGCGGCCGCGACAGCGCGCTGCAGGTCCGCCCGACGCAGAAGGTGCTCGCCCTGCTCGCCGAACGCGGCATCCTTGCGACCACCGCGGTAGAGGAACTCGGCGCCGCCTACGTCTTCCTGCGGCGCCTCGAGCACCGCCTGCAGTACCTTGACGACGCACAGACCCACGACCTGCCGCAGAGCGCAGCCGACCAGCAGCTGATCGCCGAGGCCATGGGCTTCGGCAGCCATGCCGAGCTCATGACGGCGCTCGACACACACCGTCGCATCGTCAGCCAGCACTTCGACAGTGTGTTCGGCGACCCCTCGGACGAAGACCACAGCCTGGACGCAACCTGGCAGGGCGCCGAGGATATCGAGACCGTCACCCCGGTGCTTGGCGAACTCGGCTACCGGCACCCGCGCAGCGGCGCCGAGCGCCTTGCATCGATCCATGCCAGCCCGCGCTACCGGCAACTGCCCAACAACATCAAGGGCCGCTTCGATGCGCTCATTCCCCGCGTCATCGAAGCCGCAGCCTCCACACCGGGCCCCGACGACACGCTGGCGCGCTGCCTCGACCTCATGGAGGCGATCGGCCGCCGCGGCGCCTATCTGGCGTTGCTGCAGCAATACCCTCAGGCCTTGCGCCGTGTCGCCGACCTGATGAGCGCCTCGCGCTGGGGCGCACAGTTCCTGACCCGGCACCCGATCCTGCTCGACGAGATGCTCGACGCCCGCAACCTCGACACCGCCCCCGACTGGAAAGCCTTCCGCGCCGCGCTCGGCAGCGAACTCGAGGCCCTCGAACCCGACATGGAGCGCCAGATGGACGTGATGCGCGAACAGCACCACGCCCAGGTATTCCGCCTGCTGACGCAGGACATCGCCGGCCTGCTCACGGTGGAGAAGCTCGCCGACCACCTATCCGAACTGGCGGACATCATGCTGGACCTGACCCTGCCGCTGTGCTGGCGACGGATCAAGATCCGCCACCGCGACACGCCACGCTTCGCCGTGATCAGCTACGGCAAGCTCGGCGGCAAGGAGCTTGGCTACGCCTCGGACCTCGACATCGTGTTCCTCTACGACGACGAAGCCCCCGAAGCGGCGGAGATGTACACCCGGCTCGCGCAACGCACCAACACCTGGCTGTCGAGCCAGACCGCCGCCGGCCAGCTCTTCGACACCGACCTGCGCCTGCGCCCGAACGGCGAGTCGGGGATGATCGCGACCTCGCTGGAGGCCTTCCGCAAGTACCAGCTCGAATCGGCCTGGGTGTGGGAGCACCAGGCCCTTACCCGAGCGCGCTTCTCGGCCGGCGATCGAGCACTCGGCGAGGCCTTCGAGCGCATCCGCTGCGAGGTGCTGCGCTTGCCCCGCGACCTCGGCACGCTGCGCGCCGAGGTGCTCGGAATGCGCCACAAGATGCGGGACGCACACTCGGGCAAGAGCGAGCTGTTCGACCTCAAGCACGACCGCGGCGGACTCATCGACGTCGAGTTCCTGATCCAGTATCTCGTGCTCGGCCACGCCCACCGCCACCCCGAACTCACCGGCAACCTCGGCAACATCGCATTGCTGCGCATCGCCGGCGAACTCGGTCTGATCCCGCCCCCCCTCGCCGCCGCCTGCGCCGACAGCTACCGTGAATTGCGCCGCCTGCAGCACCGCCAGCGCCTCAACGACCGGCCCTCGCGCATCCACCCCGAAGAAGCCGAGACCGCGCGCGAACCCGTGCAGGCGCTGTGGCGACACATCTTCGACGAGTGAGGCGCCCCCCCTGACCCGGCGCCGCACATGGAGATGAGAGATGAAATATTTCATGTCATGAAAGCAAGCATGACGCACCGCGTCATGGCGACTAGAATCGGCCGGATATCACTTCTCGCCCCGCCAAGGGACTGCACTCGATGAACCAGGAAATCGAACTCAAGCTGACGCTGCCCAAACGGGCACTCGCAGCCCTTCGCCGCCACCCGCTGGTGAGTGAATGCGACAAGCTGGGCAATGCCGTCACCCTCGACAACACCTATTTCGACACCCCCGAACTAAGCCTCAAATCGCGTCGCGTGGCGGTCCGCATCCGGCGCCAGGGGCGACAGCTTCTGCAGACGGTGAAGTGCGCGGCAGTTTCCAGTGGCGGCCTGTCGCAGCGCCCCGAGTGGGAACAAGCCTATTCCGGGGCATTCGATTTTTCTGCGGTCGATGCCCCCGAGGCCGCAAAGCTGCTGCACCGCCACGGCGAAGCCCTGGTGCCCGTATTCACCACCCGCTTCCGCCGCGAGACCCGGCGCTATGCCCCGCGCCCGGGGCTGAGCATCCTGCTCATGATCGACACCGGCGATGTGCTGCTGAGCACTGCCGACGGTGAGCAACGCAGCACCCCTATCTGCGAACTGGAACTCGAGCTCGAGGAGGGGCGCGCCCAGGACTTGCTCGAGCTGGCGTGCACACTCGCGCAGGATATTCCCCTCATGCCTTCGGACATTTCCAAGGCCGAACGCGGCTACAGGCTGTTCCTCGGCACCCCGGTTGACGTGGTGCGTTCCGAACCCTCGCCGATCAGGTCCGGACAGAACGTGGTCGAAGCCTTCCGCTGCCTCGCCCAGTCCTGCGTACGCCAGTGGCAGGCCAACGCCGCCGCTGCACTGGCGCACCCGGACCCGGACAGCATCCACCCTGACTTCATCCACCAGCTGCGCGTCTCGCAGCGCCGCCTGCGCGCGCTGCTCAAGTCTTTCGCGCCGGCGCTGCCCACGGATTTCGTAGGCGAGTGGAACGCACGCCTGCGCGACAATGCCAGCCGCTTCGGCGATGCCCGCGACCTCGACGTGTTCTGCACCGAACTGCTCGACGCCGTCAGCGCCGAAGGTCTGGCCGATGCCGCTGCGCTCGCAGCCTTGCTGGAGAAGGCTCATCGCGCCCGCGACGAGGCACGCAGCAAGGCGTCCCACAGCCTCGACATGGCCACACAGGGACGCCTGCTGCTCGAGTTCAGCGCCGCGCTGATGCGCCTGCCCACCAACAGCCTTGCCATCGCAGCAGACCTGCGCACCTTCGCCCGGCTGCGCCTTGACCGCCTGCGCAAGCGCGCACGGCGCCAGTTCGAGGCGGCGTCGGCCCTTGTCCCGGAGCGTCTGCACGCGCTGCGCATCGGATTCAAGCAGTTGCGCTATGGGGTCGAGTTCTTCGGCCCGCTGTTCCAGGCCAAGACGATGGGGCGTTACCTCGAAGGCATGGTTCGGGCGCAAAGCACACTCGGCTTCCTGCAAGACGTCGACACCGCACATCAGCGCCTGCGTCTGTGGGCAGAGGAAACCCCGGCCACGGCCAGCGGCGCGGCCTTCGTACTGGGCTGGCACGCGTCCCGTTACGCACGCCTGCGCCGACGGGTGCTGCAGGACTGCGAGCCCCTGCTGTGGGGCAAGAAACCATGGTGAACGACACCTGCCCGGCGCGATGCTGCGCGCAACGGCATGACAAGCCGTCACGCCGCTGCAACATGCCTACGCAATGATGCCGACCCCACCATCCCGGAAGGAAGACATGGATCTCTTGCTGTGGCGTCACGCCGAAGCCGTGGACGGCAGCCCCGACCACACTCGGGAACTCACCGCGCGCGGTCACAAACAGGCGCGCAAGGTCGCTGCCTGGCTGGATGAGCACCGTCCAAAACAACTCAAGATCCTCGTCAGCCCCACCGTGCGCACCCGCCAGACGGCAACCGCTTTCACCGACAGCTTCCAGGTCGTGCCCAGCCTGGGGCCCGATGGCAACGTCGCCGACCTGCTCGCTGCCACGGGCTGGCCGGACGCGAGTGGCGCCGCACTGGTAGTCGGCCACCAACCGGCTCTAGGCCGCCTTGCCGCCTTGTTGCTGGCCGGGCAGGAGGCCGACTGGACGATCAAGAAAGGCGCGCTGTGGTGGTTCACCAACCGCGTCCGCGAGGGCGAAAGCCAGACCGTGCTGAGAGCGGTGATCCCGAGCGATTTCGCTTGACTGCAGCAGCGCCGGTGCCAGCCGACGCAAGTGTACGGCAAGGAGTGAATTCCTCACGGCACCCGCGGTCTGAAGGGTTCAGAATCGTACGACGCCGGAGCATGGCCGCCGCCTGCGCGGCCTGCGGGCGGACGCTTGTGCTTTGCCGCGCAATGCGTAAGATGCCGTCTTCGGCCCGGAACGGAACATGTTCGAACGCTTTTTGCCCTCTCGCGAAGCCATCACGCAAAGCCGCATGCTGCGCTGGCTGGGGCCGCGTATTCATGATCCGCTGCTGTGGCACATCAACCGCCGTGCAGTCGCACGCGGGGTGGCGATGGGGGTGTTCTTCGGCCTGATGATCCCGATCGCGCAGATTCCTGCGGCGGCCATCGCGTCGCTCGTCCTGCGCGGCAATCTCTGGATCGCCGCCGTCTCCACGCTGGTCAGCAACCCGCTCACTTACGGGCCCATCTACTATTTTGCCTACCGCCTCGGCGCAGGCGTCATCGGCACCCGTACGCCGCCCGACCTGACGCCCGAGGATGTCGAGGCGCCCATCCGCATGATCGACTCCCTGGCACAGGCATGGGCCTGGGTATCGGGCATCGGCCAGCCGCTACTGGTAGGCATGGTCATGATGGCAGTCACCGGCTCGCTCATCGCCTACTGGGGGGCGCAGCTGTTCTGGCGCTTCAAGGTCGTCAACAAATGGCGCCGCCTGCATCGCGAACGCCGGGCGCGCGCGGCATCTGCAGCCAGAAGGCCGCTTGGAAGCGCCTGAAGCGCGGCGTATCCTTACCAGCCCGGTCAACCGCAGAGCGAACAGCCCGATCATGGACGAGCCCATCCCCGACGGCACCCTCGCCACTATCGAGGGCGTGCGGCGCATCCACCACGACGGCTACTGGCTGAAGGTCTACGATCCGCCGGCTGATTCCCTGCAAGCCAAGAAGCAGCTCATCCAGGCCCTGACGCGGCGCCTGTTCAATCACGTCGAGCACGGCATCAACATCCCCGGCAAACGCCTGGACGACGCACGCCGCGCCTACGAAGCCGAGACCGAGCCCGCGCGCAAACGCGTCAAGGGGGCCATGTTCGCCGGCGCCCTGTTCAACCGCGCGACCGACATTTTCACCAAACTGGTCGAGTTGCAGGAACTCGGCATCGAAATCGACACCGACAACGCGCTCATGCGCGAGTGCGGGCTATGCCTGCAGGAAGCGCTGAACCTTGGACGCCTGGTACTGCATCGCAGCGGGGACGAGGGCATCGACGAGCTCTGGGGCGAGCCTTTCCGCGCGTTCTCGATCCCGGTGGAGGCTTTCTACGAAAGCCGTTACATCAAGATCGCGCAGGCCCTGCGCGAGATAGACCGCATCGCCACCGTCATGGCGGCCACCTTTGCCGGGTCGCCGCTTTTCCAGGGCATAGACCCCCTGGTGCTCGAATTTGCCCGCATCGCGAAGGTCAAATGCGAGACGCTGCGCACCGATCCGGACATCTTCGAGGTCTGGGCCGACTTCGTGGTCGCATCGGAGCGCCTCGGCGCCGTTGCCCCCTGTCTGTCGCCCACCTCCACGCCGGCAGAGCACCAGCTTGCCGCCGACGGCCTTCGCCTGATCCTGCAAGGGCGCAATCTGCTCACCGACATCACGCGGGCACGCGTGACGATGCCCAAGAGTGCGCGTGAGTACATCGAGCGCTGCGAGACCTACGCGGCACTCGCCCAGGCTGCAGCACGGCCCGCGCTGGCAGTGGTCGGCAGTCGCCCGCGCAAGCGCGGGCCGACCGCCCCGGCGGTGCTCAGACGATGATGCCGCCGCCCAGACAGACCTTCGACTCGTAGACGACCACACTCTGACCCGGCGTCAGCGCCCATTGCGGCTGGGCAAAGGCGATCTCGGCTCGACCATCAGCGATGCGGTCGATCTCGCAGGGCTGGTCGGGCGTGCGGTAACGGGGCTTGGCGGTATAGACCCAGTTCGTGTGAGGGTCGCGGCCGGCGATCCAGTTGAGATCGGTCGCGAGCAAACGCTCCCTGAGCAGCGCGGGATGCGCATGCCCCTGCACCACGTAGAGCACGTTCGCCTTGATGTCCTTGCTGGCGACGTACCAGGCATCGTGCTCGCCCGCCTCATCCTGGTTACCCTTGATGCCGCCGATGTGCAGCCCCTTGCGCTGGCCAATGGTGTGGTACATGAGGCCCTGGTGTTCTCCGAGCAGTCGACCATCGTCAAGCGCACGGATCTCGCCCGGCTGCGTAGGCAGATACCGCATCAGGAACTCGCGGAACGGGCGCTCGCCGATGAAGCAGATGCCAGTGGAGTCCTTCTTCGCCGCCACATGCAGCCCGGCCTGCTCGGCAATCCGGCGCACCTCTCGCTTGTAGAGCGTACCGAGCGGAAACAAGGTTCTTGCCAGTTGTGCCTGACCGAGGCGGTACAGGAAGTAGCTCTGGTCCTTGGTGCCATCCTCGGCCTTGAGCAGCTGGAACTCGGTACGCCCGTCGTTCGTCCACTCGCGCACCTGCGCGTAGTGCCCGGTTGCAATCCGATCCGCGCCCATCTGCATGGCATGATCGAGGAAGCAACGGAACTTGATCTCGGAGTTGCACAGCACGTCCGGATTGGGCGTGCGGCCCGCCTCGTACTCGCGCAGGAAGTCGGCGAACACGCGGTCCTTGTACTCCTTGCTGAAGTTCACGACTTCGAGCTCGATGCCGATCACGTCGCACACCGAAGCGACATCGACGAGATCCTGGCGACTCGAGCAGTACTCGGAGTCGTCGTCGTCCTCCCAGTTCTTCATGAACAGCCCGGTAACGTCATAACCCTGCTGCTTGAGCAACAGCGCCGTCACCGACGAATCCACCCCGCCAGACATGCCGACGACCACCTTCATCCCGTTCGGGTCCTTAATGGACATTCGGTCCGCCTCCCTTTAGCCATTCGTCGAGCGGCAGGACCACCGCCGGCTCGCCGTGATCGACGAACCATGCGTCGATCGCAAAACGTTCTCCGGCGACAGTCGCCGGTGCCTGTGCGTGCTCAGGCGCGACATCGTAGCGCGCTGCGCCATGCTCTGCAGCGGCGAGCATGGCAGGCTCGAGGGCGGGCGCATCCGCGGCCGGTTCTTGCGCCAGGACCTCGACCACCGCGCTGAAGTGCTGCAGGATGAAGCGCGTACGCCGTGCCGGCTCGAGCACGCGATGAAAGCGCAGCATGCCGCGCGCCTCTAGCAAGGCCAGCCAGCGCGTACTGGTGGTGGCGTGATCGATGCAGTCCATGCGTCCTTCCACGCCATCGTCCAGAAAGTTGCCGGCGCGGTCATTGCCGACCGGCGACTGCCGCGCCGCCAGCCGATACAGCTGTGCCAGTACCCTGCTCAACGCCTCCCGCTCGGCGGCGGCATCTGCCGACGCCTGCAGGACGTCATCTATCCACCACAGCGTGCTGGTGTCGACGCGTACGGCAGCCTGCTTGGCACAGCCGTAGTTGTGGCACACCATGACCACGGCCGGGGAATGGCGGACGCCTGCTGAATCGGCCCCGACCACCGGGACCATCCCCGCCAGCAGTCCGGCACACAGCAGCCCGGCCAGCTCCCTGCGGCCGAGCCCGCCCGCAAGCGAGATCCGTCGCACCACGCTCAGGATGCGCTGAGCAGCGCGAGCGGAAAGCGCCGGCCCGCAATCCAGTCTTCCACACACTGCAGGATCAGCGGGCTGCGGTGACGCGCCGTGCTTGCGCGCACCTCGTCGGCCGTCATCCACAGCGCACGCACGATTCCCTGATCCAGCGCCCGCCCCGCCTCCTCGCCCCCCAGCCGGCCACCGAACGCGAACCGCAGGTAGGTGATATCACCCTGCGGGCGCGTCCACTGGTAAATGCCGACGAGGTATTCGGGGGCAAAGCCCCACGCCGTCTCCTCCAGCGTTTCACGCACCGCGGCGTCGACCAGGGTCTCGCCTTCCTCGAGATGGCCCGCCGGCTGGTTCAGCCGCAGACCTTCATCGGTCTCCTCCTCGACCAGCAGGAAGCGGCCATCGCGCTCGACCACCGCGGCAACAGTGACGTTGGGTTTCCAGATGCGTTCCTTCACTTTCAGCTCCACGCCGGTGCAGCCCCGTATTCTACCGCGTGCGGCGGGCAACACCCACGACCGCCCGCCGCGACCCGCCTTTACGCTAGAATTGTCAGGCTTTGGCCCTTGCTCGGTTACATCGGGGCCCCACGACTACTCTCGAACACACTTAGAGGCGGAGATCTTCATCATGTCCATGGCTGACCGCGACGGTTTCATCTGGCAGGACGGCAAGCTCATTCCGTGGCGCGAGGCGACCACCCACGTGCTCACCCATTCCCTGCACTACGGTCTCGCCGTGTTCGAGGGCGTGCGCGCCTACAACACCGTCAAGGGCACCGCGATCTTCCGTCTTGCGGAGCACACCCAGCGCCTGATCAACTCCGGCAAGATCTACATGATGGACATCCCGTACTCGAAGGATGAGCTCATGGGGGCCCAGAAGGAGGTGGTGCGCGCGAACAAGCTCGAATCCTGCTACCTGCGTCCGATCGCCTACTATGGCTCGGAGAAGATGGGCATCTCCACCGTGGGCGCGACCGTGCATGTCGCCATCGCCGCCTGGCCCTGGGGCGCCTACCTCGGCGAGGAAGGCCTGGAGAAGGGCATCCGCGTGAAGACCTCGTCCTACACTCGCCACCACGTCAACTCGACGATGCCGCGTGCCAAGGTCGCCGCCACCTACCCGAACTCGATCCTCGCCAACCTCGAAGTGACCCGCATGGGCTATGACGAGGCGCTGCTGCTCGACAACCAGGGCTTCGTTGCCGAAGGGGCGGGCGAGAACCTCTTCATCATCAAGGATGGCAAGATCTACGAGCCGGAGATCGCCTCCGCGCTGACCGGCATCACCCGCGACTCGATCCACGCCATTGCCCGCGAGTTCGGCTACGACGTGACCACCAAGCGCATCACCCGTGACGACATCTACCTCGCCGACGAAGCCTTCTTCACCGGCACCGCAGCCGAGGTCACGCCCATCCGCGAACTCGACGATCGCAAGATCGGCGAAGGCAAGCGCGGCCCGCTCACCGAGAAGATCCAGGCTCGCTTCTTCGACGTCGTCAACGGCCGCGCGCCCGAATACGACCAGTGGCTGGCCTACGTCTGATTCCCTGCGAGAGGAAACACGTCATGGTTGAGAACACCGACAAGACCCAGGCCGTCGCGATCAGCGCCAAGGACCTGCCCCTGCACTGCCCGCCACCGGGCGCACCACTGTGGGCACGTCACCCGCGCGTCTTCCTGGACATCCTGAAGACGGGCGAAGCAGTTTGCCCGTACTGCAGCGCGCATTACGTCTTTGCCGGCGAGCGCCCCAAGGGTCACCACTGAACCCAGGCTGTCCGGCGTGGTCTGCCGGTTTGCCGAGTTGCATTCGACGGGGGCTTCGGCCCCCTTCGTCATTGCGCGTGCGCCGTGGCAGCTGAGTCCTTGACCACCTTCCGCATGATCGCCAACGCTGGGCTCATCACTCAATCGATCCGAACGTACCCGTGAGCAAACCTACCTTCACCACTGCGCTCGAAGCCGAGGCCGCCTTCTACCAGGCCCTCGCCCAGGGCGATCTCGACGCCTTGATGGCCGTCTGGTCCGAAGAAGAGGATGTCGTCTGCATCCATCCCGGCGGCCCGCGCATCGTCGGCCTTGCCGCCATCCGCGAGACCTGGCGCCAGATCCTGGCCGGCGGCAACCGGCTGCAGATCGAAGTCAGCCAGCCGGTCATCACCGCCAGCGCGGCGATGGCGATGCACTGCGTGTTCGAACAGGTTGCCCTCGAGAGCCGCGAGCAGCGCTCAGCCACGCTGGCCGTCACCAACGTGTTCACGCGCGGCGCCGACGGTTGGCACATGGTGCTACACCATGCTTCACCGGTGCCCGACCTGAGCGATTTCGGCGACCTCTCGCCGCGGGTCGTACATTGACGCCCTCCGCGATCGAACACTCCCCAGAAAGCCAGGCCGGCACCGCCCCTGCCGCAAGCGCCCCCTACCACAGCCCGTGGTGGCTGCCTGGCGGCCACCTGCAAACAATCTGGCCGCTGGCATGCAAGGCTCCGCTACCCCGCTATCGGCGCGAAGGCATAAGCACACCCGATGGCGACTTCATCGAGCTCGACTGGGCAGCGAGGCCGACGGCTGCGGCATCGGCGCCGTTGCTGGTCCTGTTCCACGGACTTGAGGGCTCGAGCCACTCGCACTACGCACGCACGCTGATGGGCGCTGCAGCACAGGCAGGATGGCGCGCGGTGGTGCCGCACTTTCGCGGCTGCGGCGGCGCGCCCAACCGCCTCGCCCGTGCCTACCACTCCGGAGACAGCGCCGAGATCGACTGGATCCTGCGCCACCTCAAGCGCGCTGCTGGCAGCGCGCCGATGCTGGCCGTCGGCGTATCGCTCGGCGGCAATGCCCTGCTGAAGTGGCTCGGCGAACGCGAACACGAAAGCTGCGAACTCGTCGCCGCCTGTGCAGCGATCTGCGCCCCCCTCGACCTGAGCATCTCCGGAAAGGCCCTCGGGAGCGGCTTCAACCGCGTCTATGCCAGGCACTTCCTGGCCACGCTCCGGCGCAAGGCGCTGGCCAAATGCGCGGCCCACCCGGGCGCGTTCGACGCTGCACGGATCGCAGGCGCGCGATCCCTGGAAGCCTTCGATGACGCCTACACCGCCCCCGCCCATGGCTTTGCCGGCGTCGGCGACTACTGGCGACGCGCCTCGGCACGCCCCTGGCTGGGCGGGATCCGTGTGCCGACACTGCTCCTGAACGCGGCCAACGACCCCTTCGTTCCTGCGCCTGCGCTACCGCGGCCAGCAGAGCTGTCGGCGGCGATTTGCCAGGAGCTGCCCGCCGGCGGGGGCCACGTCGGCTTTCTCGCCCCACCCTGGCCAGGCACGCAGGACTGGCTTGCGCATCGGATCATCACCTGGCTCACCCGCCACGCGGGGCCACACCCCGCTCAGTCGTAGGTCTGCGCGTCTGCGAGCAAAGAACCGCGCGCATCCTTGTCCGACAGCACCGGAGGCGACGGCAACGGCCACTCGATGCCGATGTCGGGATCGTTCCAGGCAATGCAGCGCTCGTGCTGCGGCGCATAGTAGTCGGTGGTCTTGTAGAGGAAGTCAGCGGACTCGCTGAGCACCAGAAAGCCGTGCCCGAAGCCCGGCGGCACCCAGAGTTGGTGGTGGTTGTGCTCGGACAGCTCGACGCCGACCCACTGGCCGAAGCGCGGCGAACTGCGGCGCAGGTCCACGGCGACGTCGAACACGCGGCCACGCACGACGCGAACAAGCTTGCCCTGCGGCTGTAGCAACTGGTAATGCAAGCCGCGCAGCACCCCTTGGGCGGACCGCGAATGGTTGTCCTGCACGAAATCGACGTCGAGACCGGTCAGCTCAGCGAACTGGCGGGCATTGTAGCTCTCGAGGAAAAAGCCGCGCTCGTCGCCAAACACGCGGGGTTCGAGCAGCAGGACCTCGGGAAGTGCGCATCGACTGACCTTCATCAGAACACCTTATCCTCGAGCAGACGCAGCAGATACTGGCCGTAGCCGCTCTTGGCGAGCGGCGCCGCGAGCGCACCAAGTTGCTCGTCATCGACCCAGCCCGCACGCCACGCAATCTCCTCGGGACATGCGATCTTCAGGCCCTGGCGCTTTTCGATGGTCTGGATGAACATCCCTGCCTCGAGCAGGCTTTCATGCGTGCCGGTGTCCAGCCAGGCGTGGCCACGCCCCATTACCTGCACGTCGAGCTCGCCCCATTCGAGGTAGGCGCGGTTGAGATCGGTAATCTCGAGTTCGCCACGCGGACTTGGCTTGAGGCCGCGCGCGATATCGACCGCGCGTTCGTCGTAGAAGTACAGCCCGGTGACCGCGTAACGGCTCTTGGGCCGCGCCGGCTTCTCCTCCAGGCTGATCGCGCGCCCGGCGGCGTCGAACTCGACCACACCATAGCGCTCGGGATCCTGCACCGGATAGGCGAACACCGTTGCACCCGCAGTTGCGCAACTTGCTGCGCGCAACTCGGCCGCCAGGTCATGACCGTAGAACAGGTTGTCGCCCAGCACCAGCGCCGAGGGCGCGCCCGCGAGAAAGTCCTCGCCGATCAGGAAGGCCTGGGCCAGCCCGTCGGGACTGGGCTGCACAGCGTAGCTCAACTGCACGCCCCATCGGCTACCGTCACCCAGCAACTGCTCGAAGCGCGGCGTGTCCTGCGGCGTGGAGATGAGCAGGATGTCGCGAATGCCCGCCAGCATCAGCGTGCTGAGCGGGTAATAGACCATAGGTTTGTCATAGACCGGAAGCAGCTGCTTGGAGACGGCAAGCGTGGCCGGATGGAGACGGGTGCCGGAGCCCCCGGCGAGAATGATGCCCTTGCGAGTCGTCATGGCGCGATTACGGTCCTGTTGATGGCGGCCAAACTGGCGTTGCAGCATTGTAGACGCCAGCGCGCCGACATAGAATGTCGGTTTTGCCACCCGTCATTACAGCATTCGCCTACCGGACCGATTCATGACCTACGCCCTGCCCGCCCCAGAGATCTTCAAGGCCTACGACATCCGCGGCATCGTCGACACCGTGCTCACCCCCGACGCCGTGCGCGCAATCGGCCATGCACTCGGTTCCGAGGCCGCAGTCCGCGGCCAGAAGGCGATCGCGATTGGTCGCGACGGACGCCTGTCCGGCCCGGCGCTGGCAGGCGCGCTCGGCGAGGGCATCCGCGCCGCCGGCATCGATGTCATCGACATCGGTTGCGTACCCACTCCACTCACCTACTTCGCCGCCTATCAACTCGGCTGCGACTCCTGCGTATCGGTCACCGGCAGCCACAACCCACCGGACTATAACGGCCTGAAGATGGTACTCGGCGGCCAGACGCTGTTCGGCGAACTGATCCAGGCCCTGCGCCGTCGCATCGCGGAGAACGATCTGGTGCACGGTGACGGCGAACTCCGCCACGCCAGCGTGGATGCTGCCTATCTCGAACGTATCGTCGGCGACGTCAAGCTCGCGCGACCGATGAAGATCGTCCTCGACTGCGGCAACGGTGTGGCCGGCGGCATCGCCCCGGAGCTCTTCCGCCGCCTGGGCTGCGAAGTCATCGAGCTGTTCTGCGAAGTCGACGGCAACTTCCCCAACCACCACCCCGACCCTTCCAAGCCCGAGAACCTGCAGGACGTCATCCGCGTGCTGCGCGAGACCGACGCCGAACTCGGACTCGCCTTCGACGGTGACGGCGATCGCCTCGGCGTGGTGACCAAGGATGGCGAGATCATCTTCCCCGACCGCCAGCTCATGCTGTTCGCCGAAGACGTGCTCTCCCGCGTACCGGGCGCCGAGATCATCTACGACGTCAAGTGCACGCGCAACCTCGCCACCTGGATCCGTGCGCGCGGCGGCAAGCCGACGATGTGGAACACCGGCCACGCGCTGGTCAAGGCCAAGCTCAAGGAAACCGGCGCCCCACTGGCCGGCGAGATGAGCGGCCACATGTTCTTCAAGGAGCGCTGGTTCGGCTTCGATGACGGCCTGTATTCAGGCGCCCGTCTGCTCGAGATCCTGTCGGCCCGCGCAGATGCCAACGCCACACTGAAGGCGCTGCCCGATGCGGTCAGCACACCGGAACTCAACATCAAGATGAAGGAGGGCGAGCCCTTCGAGCTCGTCCGCCGCCTCCAGCAGGCCGCACTCGCTACGCCCTCGTGCTTTGCTGACGCAAACGAAGTGATCACCCTCGATGGCGTGCGAGTCGAGTTCGCACGCGGCTTTGGCCTTGCGCGCGCCTCCAACACCACGCCGGTGGTGGTGTTGCGCTTCGAAGCCGACGACGCTGCTGCGCTGACCGCCATCCAGAGCGCGTTCAGGCACGCCATCGACGCCGCCTGGCCGGGACTGGCGCTCCCCTTCTGAGGCACGCACGGCAATGGCACAGGGCGCGCAAACGCCCCCGTACCGAGCCGTGCCACTTTCTCGCGCTTGAACCGGTATGAGCTGAGGATACGAATGAAAACAGCCGTGGCAAACGACAAGGATGTCGAACTGGCACTCAAGGGGGTGAGGATTCCGTCCTGCCCGGATATCCTCATGCAGTTGATGACGGAACTGCGCGACCCCGGAGTCAGCGGCAAGCAGATTTCCACCCTCATCGGCAGGGACGTGGGGCTGGCGGCAGCGGTCGTGCGATCGGCCAATTCGCCCCTCTTCGGTGCGGCGCGCAAGCTCGACTCGATCGACGACGCGATTCGCATGCTCGGTTTCGGCTCCCTGACCAACATCGTGCAGGAAGCCATGCTGCGCAACGCGATCCCGGACAGCAGCGCCACCCTCGAGCGCTTCTGGGACAACTCGCGCTACACCGCTGCGGCCAGCGCCCTGCTCGCGCGCCGCACCGGCGCCGTTCGGGCTGAAACAGCCTATACCTTCGGCCTGTTCCACGACTGCGGCATCCCGCTGCTGGTCAAGCGCTTTCCCGACTACAAGCGCATCCTGGGCGTCGCCAACCAGACGACCGACCGCTGGTTCACCGCCGTCGAGGACGAAGCCTTCAACACCAACCACGCCACGATCGGCTACATCCTTGCCCGCTCCTGGGGCCTGAGCGAAGCGATCACCCAGGCGATCCTGTGCCACCATGACTACTCGGTGCTCGCCGGCGACTCCGGACTCGACCACGAAGCGCGTGCGCTGATCGCGATCAACGTGATCGGCGAGTACGTGGCCGGCACCCACCTGCGCACCCGGCAGGATGCCGAGTGGGACAAGGGCCGCGATGCTGTGGCCTGCTTCCTCGGCATGCCGCTGACGGACATCGAGGACCTCGCCGAGGACGTCCTGCTGGCGCTCGAGAGCCAGCGCAGCGCCGAGACCGCCTGAGCGTCTTGCGCTGCAGGCAGCGTGCCTCACCCGACCGGCGAGCGAGGCACGCCGCCTAGGCCGGATCCAGCTTGGCGACACCGAGCAGCAACCACTTCACACCCGCAGGCCCGAAGTTGATCTGCACCTTGGCATCGGCACCGCTACCCTCCGCGGCAACGATGACCCCCTGGCCGAACTTCGCATGATTGACAGCCTGACCAATGCGCAGACCGTTAGGCAGCGTAGCGAATGAAGGCCGCGGCGCCCGCGCCACCTGCGCCTTGGCCGACGGCTTGAAATAGCCGCCCCCCATGCCGCCAGACGCGCCGCCTTGCACGGAACGCGCGCTTGGCGGCGTCAGCCACTTGGTCAGCTCCGCCGGAATCTCCTCCAGGAAGCGCGAACGCAGGTTGTAGCGCGTCTGCCCGTGCAACATGCGACTTTGGGCAAAGCTCAGGTACAAGCGCTCACGCGCCCGCGTGACGGCCACGTACATCAGCCGGCGCTCCTCTTCCAGGCCATCGGTCTCGAGGATGCTGTTCTCGTGCGGAAACAGCCCCTCCTCCAAGCCGGACAGGAAGACGACATTGAATTCCAGCCCCTTGGCCGAATGCACCGTCATCAGCTGTACGGCATCAGCCCCCTGGTCAGCCTGGTGGTCACCCGCCTCGAGCGAGGCATGGGCCAGGAAGTCGGCCAACAGCGCATGCGCCTGGGCGAGCGCATCGCCTGCGCCCGCTTGAGCCTGCGACTCAGCGAGGAAATTGGCCGCAGCGTTGATCAACTCGTCGAGGTTCTCCAGGCGCTCTCGCCCCTCCTTGTCAGCCTTGTAGTGAGCACGCAGACCACTCATGTCGAGCACGTGATCGACCAGCTCCGGCAGCGGCAAACCCGCAGTGTCGCGACGCAAGTCCTCGATCAAGCGCACGAACTGGGCGAGCGAAGTGCCTGGCTTGCCGGTCAGATGCGGCACGGTGGCATACAGACTGGTGCTGTAGACGCGCGCGGCGTCGGTCAATACCTCGAGCGAACGCGCGCCAATGCCGCGGGTAGGAAAATTCACCACGCGTGCGAATGAAGTGTCGTCGTCGGCGTTGGCGATCAGGCGCAGGTAGGCGAGCGCGTGCTTGATCTCCTGGCGCTCGAAGAAGCGCAGACCGCCATACACGCGATAGGGAATCGCGGCCGAGAACAGCTGGTGCTCCAGCACCCGCGACTGCGCATTCGAGCGATACAACAGCGCGATCTCGCTGCGCAATGCACCGTCACGCACCAGGGACTGAATCTCCTCGACAACCCAGCGCGCCTCATCACCGTCCGAGTAGGCCTCGAACACGCGGATCGGCTCGCCGGCCCCCTGGTCGGTCCACAGATTCTTCCCCAGACGGTTGCTGTTGTGGCGGATGATCGCGTTGGCAGCATCCAGGATATTGCTGTGCGAGCGATAGTTCTGCTCCAGGCGGATCACGTTGTGCACGCGGAACTCGCGCTCGAAGTCACGCATGTTGCCGACCTCGGCGCCACGGAAGCGGTAGATGCTCTGGTCGTCGTCGCCGACGCAGAACATCGCAGCACCGCCTTCGCGGCCTTCGTCGGCGAAAAGCTTCAACCAGCGATACTGCAGGCGGTTGGTGTCCTGGAATTCGTCGACAAGAATGTGGCGGAAACGGCGCTGGTAATGGCGGCGCAGTGGCTCATTGCGCTCGAGCAACTCATAGCTGCGCAAGAGCAACTCCGCAAAATCCACAACAGACTCGCGCTGGCACTGTGACTCATACTCCTGGTACAGCTGAACGCGCTGGCGGGTGTAGTCGTCCCAGGCCTCCACCGCGTGCGGCCGGTTGCCTGCTTCCTTCTGACCATTGATGAAATGCTGCAACTCACGCGGCGGGAACTTCTCGTCGTCGACGTTGAGCGTCTTCAACAGACGCTTGATGGCGGCGAGCTGATCCCCCGAATCGAGGATCTGGAAAAGTTGAGGTAGCCCGGCATCCCGGTGGTGCGCTCGCAACAAGCGGTTGGCCAGGCCGTGAAAGGTACCGATCCACATGCCACGCGTACTGACCGGCAACATCGCGGACAGACGGGCAAGCATTTCCTTGGCGGCTTTGTTGGTGAATGTAACAGCAAGAATGCCGGCGGGATCGACCTGGCCGGACTGGACGAGCCATGCGATGCGAGTCGTGAGCACCCGGGTCTTGCCTGAGCCTGCACCGGCAAGGATGAGCGCGTGCTGAGGCGGCAGGCTCACAGCCTGCAGTTGTTCGGTATTCAAGTTGTCTAGGAGCGTGGACATCGTGGTTCCTCTGCAAGCCGGCATTGTATCGGCGACACCCGGGCGTTGCCCGGAAGCTGCCGCGAAGATGGATGTTGCGCCGCAACAACAGCACCTTTGCACAGCGTTCCTTTTGCGCTAGATTTGAATTGTGCATTGCAACAAACGGCTGGCGTACCGTGGAACTTTTCACAGACGTCAGCGCCTAATTTGCGCACAATCAAGGAAAACTACAGGACTGCCCTGCATATTGCACCACAGCATACGAAGCGTGGTGGCGAGCCCAGAAGGCAGGCCATGATTTTTCGAGCCCTACCCGGCCCGACAGGAGAACTGACATGAAGACCCCGAAACTACTGCCCTGGTACGCACGCAAGGCCGGCGTCCCCCTGGAGCGAGCCGAAGCCCTCTGGCGCAAGGCCGTGCGCGAAGCGACCAGCGAAACCGGCTGGGTTGGCAACGCCGAATACTGGGGTGCGGCGATGGATCACTTCCAGCGCCTGCTCAAGGAAGAGCGCAATACCCTGTGCGCACCGCAGATGCTGCCCTACGTCCGTAGCCAGAACCGCATGTGGCGCCTGCCGCTACTGGCCATGGAGGACATGATTTCGGCCGTGCATGCAAACTGGCAGCGCAATCATGCTGCCTCCAGCGGCAAGAACGCCTGCCGCGTGGCCTGAGCGCACCGCTAGCCCTCCAGGCCACCCCGGCCTCACCGTCTCCCTCCCTCCTTAAATGGAGTTCGGCACTCTGCCCCTCGGGCAGAGTGCCTTTTTTCGAACCGACCGTGCCCCGTACAGCGGCTTGCAGCGCTCGCACCTTGGCTTGGACTCCGCGCTAACGCGCCCTTCAAGGTATACTGGCGTGTTTTCAACGCCCTGAAGCCCGCACGCACGCTCATGCAGGACAAATACCAGCCCGCCGCCGTCGAAACGGCCGCCCAGCAGCACTGGGACTCCACCGACGCCTTCCGTGTGACCGAGGACACCAGCCGTCCGAAGTACTACTGCCTGTCGATGTTCCCCTACCCCTCGGGCAAGCTGCACATGGGGCACGTGCGCAACTACACCATCGGTGACGTGCTCGCGCGCTTCCACCGCATGAAGGGCTTCAACGTGCTGCAGCCGATGGGCTGGGACGCCTTCGGCATGCCGGCCGAGAACGCCGCGATCCAGAACAACGTGCCGCCGGCAAAGTGGACCTACGCCAACATCGAGTACATGAAGGCGCAACTCAAGCGCCTCGGCTTCGCCATCGACTGGTCGCGCGAGCTCGCCACCTGCACCCCCGAGTATTACCGCTGGGAGCAGTGGCTGTTCACCCGCCTGTTCGAGAAGGGCCTGATCTACAAGCGCCTCGGCACGGTGAACTGGGACCCGGTCGACGAAACCGTACTCGCCAACGAACAGGTCATCGACGGCCGCGGCTGGCGCTCGGGCGCGCTGGTCGAGAAGCGCGAGATCCCCATGTACTACATGAAGATCACCGCCTACGCCGACGAACTGCTGTCCGCGCTCGACGACCTGCCGAACTGGCCCGAACAGGTCAAGCTGATGCAGAAGAACTGGATCGGCCGCTCTGAAGGCGTGGAGATCAGCTTCCCCTTTGATGTCTCCAGCATCGGCCACGAAGGCACACTGAAGGTGTTCACCACCCGTGCCGATACCCTGATGGGCGCGACCTATGTCGCCGTGGCAGCCGAGCACCCGCTCGCCACTCAAGCCGCCACCAGCAACCCGGCACTCGCCGAGTTCATCGAGGAATGCAAGCGCGGCGGCGTCGCCGAAGCCGACATCGCCACGATGGAGAAGAAAGGCATGGCCACCGGCCTGAAGGTGCGCCACCCGCTCACCGACGAGCCGCTCGAAGTCTGGGTCGCCAACTACGTGCTGATGGGCTACGGCGAAGGTGCGGTGATGGCAGTGCCAGCGCACGACGAGCGCGACTTTGCGTTCGCCACCAAGTACGCCCTGCCGATCCGCATGGTAGTGGGCTCGGACGCCTACACCGACACGGTCGCCCCGTGGCAGGACGCCTACGCCGAGTACGGCCGCCTGGTGAATTCGGGCAAATACGACGGCCTGGACTTCCAGGGCGCGGTCGATGCGATCGCCGCCGACCTCGCCGCCAAGGGCCTGGGCGCCAAGCGCGTACAGTACCGCCTGCGCGACTGGGGCATCTCGCGCCAGCGCTACTGGGGCTGCCCGATCCCGATGATCCACTGCGCCGACTGCGGCGACGTGCCGGTGCCGGACGAGCAACTGCCGGTGGTGCTGCCCGAGAACGTCGAGATCACCGGTCGCGGCTCTCCGCTGGCCAAGATGCCCGAATTCTACGAATGCGCCTGCCCCAAGTGCGGCAAGCCGGCCAAGCGCGAAACCGACACCATGGACACCTTCGTCGAGTCGTCCTGGTACTTCCTGCGCTACGCCTGCGCCAACAGCACGACCGCGATGGTGGACGAGCGCGTCAACTACTGGGCGCCGGTCGACCAGTACATCGGCGGCATCGAGCACGCCATCCTGCACCTGCTTTACTCGCGCTTCTTCACCCGCGCGATGCGCGACTGCGGTCTGGTCAATGTCTCCGAGCCCTTCAGCGCCCTGCTCACCCAGGGCATGGTGGTGGCGGAGACCTATTACCGCGAGCTCGACGGCGGCAAGAAGCAGTGGATCAACCCGGCCGACGTAGTGGTCGAGCGTGACGAGCGCGGCCGCATCGTCGCCGCCAAGCTCGACTCCGACGGTCTGCCGGTGGTCATCGGCGGCACCGAGAAGATGTCGAAGTCGAAGAACAACGGCGTCGACCCGCAATCGCTGGTGGACCAGTACGGCGCCGACACCGCGCGCCTGTTCATCATCTTCGCTGCCCCGCCCGACCAGCAGCTCGAATGGTCCGACTCCGGCGTCGAGGGCGCCTCGCGCTTCCTGCGCCGGGTATGGAACTACGGCCACGCCTTTGCCAGCGAGACGCGCGCCGCGCTGCCGGCCGAGCGCAAGCTCGCGGCCAACGCGCTCCCCGCTACAGCCGCTGATGTACGTCGCGAGATCCACATCCATCTCAAGCAGGCGAGTTACGACTTCGGCAAGCACCAGTTCAACACCGTGGTGTCCGCCGCGATGAAGATCCTCAACGCGCTCGAGAAGGCGCACAAGGACCTGGCCGCCGGCGAGCCGGCCGCGCATGCCGAGGTCGCTGAGGAAGGCTTCTCCATCCTGCTGCGTCTGCTGTCGCCGATCACGCCGCACATCTGCCATGCACTGTGGCAGGACTGCGGCTTCGGCAGCGACATCCTCGTCGCGAACTGGCCGGAGGTCAGCGCCGAGGCACTCAAGCAGGACGAGATCGAGCTCATGGTTCAGGTCAATGGCAAGCTGCGCGGCAGCATCAAGGTTGCCGCAGACGCTGCCAGGGCCGACATCGAGGCGCAAGCGCTGGCCTCGGAAGCTGCACAGAAGTTCATGGAAGGCAGGCCGGCGAAGAAGGTTGTCGTCGTGCCCGGCCGCCTGATCAACATCGTCGCCTGACGGAACACGCCCATGCAGATCCGCCGCCCAGCAGCAGCCACTGCCCCTCAGGCGAACGCCCAGCACTGCGCGCACAAGCGCCGCAGTCTGCTGCTGGGCGCCTGCGGCATCGTCGCACTTGCAGCATCCGGCTGCGGATTCCGCTTGCGTGGCCCTCAAGCGCTCGGCGTGTCGACGCTGCATGTCAATGCGCCGGCGCAAACCGAGCTTGGCGCCCAGTTGCGTCGCCTCATCGCCACGACCGGCACCACCACCGTCGTAGACGACGCCGAACAGGCGTCGGCGCGGCTGCAGATCCTTGCAAACAACCGCGGCCGCGAGATCCTCAGCCTGACCGGGGCCGGCAAGGTCCGTGAATACCAGCTCACGCAAAGCCTGCGCTTCCAGATGATCGACCGCGAAGGCCGCAGCCTGGTACCGCCGACAACCCTGTCGGCGCGCCGCGAATACACGTTCGACGACTCGCAGGCCCTGGGCAAGGAGCAGGAGGAGGCGCTGCTTTATCGGGACATGCAGGCCGACCTCCTGCAGCAGCTCATGCGCCGCCTGGCTGCCGCCAACCCGGCAGGCTGAAGCGCCCGAACGAGGCGCGTCGCGCGTGAACATCCGGCCCGACCAGCTCGCCGCCAGTCTCGCCAAGCCGCTCGCGCCGCTCTGGCTGCTGCACGGCAACGAGCCCCTTCTGGTCATCGAAGCCGCCGATGCGATCCGCGCCGCGGCGCGCACGCAAGGCTACGACGAGCGCGAAACACTCGTTGTCGGCCAGGGCTTCAAGTGGGATGCGCTGACCCTTGCCGCCGGCAACATGTCGCTGTTCGGGGGCGCCAAGCTGATCGACCTGCGCATTCCTACCGGCAAGCCGGGGCGCGAGGGTGGCGACGCCCTGCAGCGCTACGTGGCCGATCTGCCCGCACAAACCCTTACCCTGATCACCCTGCCCGAAGTCGACTGGGCGACACGCAAGACGGCCTGGTTCAAGGCCCTCTCCGAATCGGCAGCCACGCTGGAGCTCAACGCCCCCGAGCGCGAACGCCTGCCCGAATGGGTCGGCCGCCGGCTCGCTGCGCAGCAGCAGTCGGCAACCCCCGAGGCGCTGGCCTTCATTGCAGAGCATGTCGAAGGCAACTTGCTCGCGGCCCATCAGGAGATCCTCAAGCTCGGTCTGCTGCACGGTGCAGGCAGCTTGAGCCTGGAGCAAGTGCAGGACGCGGTGCTGAACGTCGCCCGCTACGACATCGACAAGCTGCGTCTGGCAGTGGTCGAGGGTGATCCGGCACGCTGCGCCCGGCTGCTCGAAGGGCTCAAGGGCGAAGGCGCCGCAGCGCCGCTGGTGCTGTGGGCACTCGCCAACGAGACGCGCACCCTCGCCAGCCTGTGCGCCGCACGCGACACCGGCCAGGCGCTGCCCGCCGTATTCAAGGCCGAGCGCATCTTCGAACCACGCCGCCAGCAGGCCCTGGGCCGGGCGCTGGGTCGCCTCAGCCAGGGTGGGCTGCGCGCTGCGCTGATGCATGCCGCTCGTATCGACCGCATGATCAAGGGCCTCGCCAGCGGCGACGTGTGGGACGAATTCCTCCAGCTTGCACTGCGCCTCGCGGGTCGACACTGAGTCCCGCCGGGGTTCATGCGCGCGCCATTCGGTGCTTTAATGCGCGCTTGCCCTGCGGCAACCGACATTGCCGCAACCATCGCCGACGAAGAGCCCCAAATGGATATCCAGCACTACATGCAGACTCTGGGCCGCCAGGCCCGCGCCGCTTCGCGCGTGCTCGCCGCCGCCTCCACTGAAGCCAAGAACGCCGCCCTGCTGGCGATGGCCACCGAGATCCGCGCCCGTCGCGCCGAACTCCTGGCCGCCAACGCACAAGACCTCGCCGAGGCACGCGTCGCGGGTCTGGAGCCGGCACTGATCGATCGCCTGACCCTGAACGACAAGGGCGTCGAAGCCATGGCAGTCGGCCTCGAGCAGGTCGCTGCCCTGGCCGACCCGGTGGGCGAGATGACCGACATCAAGCGTCGCCCCTCGGGCATCCAACTCGGCAAGATGCGGGTCCCCCTGGGCGTCATCGGCATCATCTACGAGGCCCGCCCCAACGTCACCGCGGACGCTGCTGCGCTGTGCCTGAAGTCGGGCAACGCGGCGATCCTGCGTGGCGGCAAGGAAGCTATCAACGCCAACCGCGCCATCGCAGCCTGCGTGCGTGCGGGCCTCATCCAGGCCGGCCTGCCCGAGCACGCGGTACAGGTGGTGGAAACCACCGACCGTGAGGCTGTGGGCGCGCTCATCGCGATGCCCGAGTTCGTCGACGTGATCGTTCCGCGCGGCGGCAAAGGCCTGATCGAGCGCATTGCCAGGGACGCCCGCGTGCCGGTGATCAAGCACCTCGACGGCAACTGCCACGTCTATATCGACGACGAGGCCGACCCCGCGAAGGTCGTGCCGATCGTGGAAAACGCCAAGACCCAGCGCTACGGCACCTGCAATACCGCCGAGTCCCTGCTCGTCGCGCGCGACGTCGCCGACATCTACCTGCCGGAAATCGGCCGCATGCTCGCAGCCAAGGGCGTCGAGATGCGCTGCTGCGCCGAGTCGCTCGCCCTGCTGACGGAAGCGGGCGTCGATGCCGGCAAGCTCGTCGCCGCCACCGAAGCCGACTGGCGCGAGGAATACCTCGCCCCGATCATCGCGGTGAAGGTGGTCGACGGACTGGAGGCGGCGATCGCCCACATCAATACCTACAGCTCCGGCCATACCGAGGCCATCGTCACCGAGAACTACAGCCACGCAATGCGCTTCCTGCGCGAGGTGGACTCGTCGTCCGTGATGGTCAATGCCTCCACGCGCTTCGCCGATGGCTTCGAGTACGGGCTGGGTGCGGAGATCGGCATCTCCACCGACAAGATCCACGCCCGCGGCCCGGTAGGTCTCGAGGGCCTGACAAGCCAGAAGTGGATCGTATTCGGCAACGGCGAGATCCGGCGCTGAGCAGCTGCGCCGTGGCCGGACACGCAGGGACAATGGTGAAGCACACGTTCGAGGCGGGGGCGCAGGACCTTGCCGCCGACCTGGATGCCGTCATCGCCCTGCCCTTCGGCCCCTTCGGCATCCGCTGTGATGACGGCGCCGTGCGCGAACTGGTGTTCCTGCCGCCCGGCACCGCCCTCGTGACGCCACGAACAGCGATCGCAGGCGCCGCAGCACACGCGCTACGGGCCTGGATCGACGACCCCGAGCTCCCCTTCCCGGTCCCCCTGGCCGACCATGGGACGCCCTTTCGCCGCCGCGTATGGGCAGAGATCAGCGCGATCCCACGCGGCCAGACCCGCAGCTATGGTGAGCTTGCCGCCCGCCTCGGCAGCGCCCCGCGGGCCGTCGGCCAAGCCTGCGGCGCCAACCCCTTCCCACTCGTCGTGCCCTGTCACCGTGTGACCTCGGCCACCGGGCTGGGTGGATTCGCAAACGCCCGCGGCGGCTGGCTGCTCGACGTCAAACGCTGGCTGCTCGCATTCGAAGGCGCCCGGTGAGCGGGCGCACACCGGCGGTGGAAGCCGGCCTGCTGCCCGAGCACCGACGCGAACTCGACCGCTTCGTCGACGCGCTGTGGCTCGAACACGGCCTTGCCGCCAACACGCTTGCCGGTTATCGCAGCGACCTCGCTCGCTTCGCCGCCTGGCTCGAAGTCCGTGGCCAGCGCCTTCCCGCAGCCGGCCCGCCCGAACTCACCGCCTACATCGGCGAGTTCAGCCGTGGCGCCCGCCCTGCCAGCCAACGCAGGCTGCTGGCATCCTGCCGGCGCTATTACCGGATGCTGCTCATCAACCGGGAGATCGCCGAGGATCCCACCCTGCTGCTCGACTCGCCACTGGCCGCCGAACGCTTTCCACGGACCTTGAGCGAAGCCCAGGTTGAAGCCCTGCTTGCGGCGCCCGACGACGGCAATCCGCAGGGTGTGCGCGACCGCTGCATGCTCGAGGTGCTCTACGCTGCGGGCCTGCGCGTGTCGGAACTGGTTGGACTCAAGGTCTTCGCAGTCGGCCTCAATGACGGCGTGCTGCGCATCATGGGCAAGGGCAGCAAGGAACGCCTGGTGCCGATGGGCGAGCTTGCCGCAGACTGGCTCCGGCGCTACCTGCTCGAAGCACGGCCAGCACTTCTTGCCGGACGCAGTTGCGACGAGGTCTTCGTGACACGCCTCGGTAGCGGAATGACGCGCCAGATGTTCTGGCGAATCATCAAGCAGTACGCCGTGCATGCAGGCATTCCCAGCGAGCGAATCTCACCGCATACCCTACGCCATGCCTTCGCAACGCACCTGCTCAACCACGGCGCCGACCTGCGTGTGGTGCAGCTATTGCTCGGGCACGCCGACATTTCGACGACGCAGATCTACACACACGTCGCACGGGAGCGCCTGAAGCAATTGCATTCAAAACATCACCCACGTGCCTGAGCAAGGCGCGGCGGAATACAATCAGGGTAACAGCGCAAATATTTGCAACCCGATCCCGAGCAGACGAGTCCGACCATGCATAAACCAGACACCCGCGCACCCGAGACGCCGGCAACCCGGTTCCTGCGCCAGCACGGCATCGCATTCTCGAGCCACCTTTACGAATACGAAGAGCACGGCGGGACCGCCGTATCCTCGCGTGAACTCAATGTGAGCGAACATGCAGTGGTGAAAACCCTCGTCATGGAGGATGAAAACGCCCAACCGCTGATCGTACTGATGCATGGCGATCGCAAGGTATCCACCAAGGAACTCGCGCGCCAGATTCCATGCAAGCATGTCGAAACCTGCAAACCCGAAACCGCCAACCGACACACGGGTTTTCTCGTCGGCGGCACGTCGCCGTTCGGTACTCGCAAGACAATGCCCATTTACATGGAACGCACCATTCTCGATCTACCGCTCGTCTATATCAATGGCGGACGCCGCGGCTTCCTCGTTGGCATTCATCCGCACGACCTGTTGCGCGTGCTCAAGCCGGTGCTGGTGCAGGTTGCAAACTGAGCGGATTGACCCAGTCGACCACGTTGTGAAATCCCTCAAGCAATCCCATGTTGGCAATTTCAATTCGCTTCGGTAAATGGCACAATTCGAATTGCACGTGAATCACTCAATGAAGCACAGCCAGAACTGAGCGCCAGTATTTCTCAGCGCTCAATTCAAGGGCCTCGATTCACCATTGAACATACCCGGAGACCTCATGGACCTATCCACCTACACCCTGCCCGAGCTGCGCAAACTCCAAGCAAAGATCGAGGCCGAAATCCGTCGCCGCAGCGATACGACGCGCCGCACCTTGCTCAAGCGCATGCAGAAAATGGCAGCAGACGAAGGTCTGACGCTGGGTGATCTGCTCGAAGCTGCTCCTGCCCCCGCCGCCGAAACCAAACCGGCAGCCAAGCGCGCGGCACGCGGCACGGCCAAGAAGGCCAAGCCAGCTCCCGTGGTCAAGTACCGCAATCCTGCCAACCCGGAACAAGGGTGGAGCGGGCGCGGGCGCAAGCCGCAATGGGCCCTTGACTGGATCGCCCAAGGCAAGCCGCTTGAAGAACTCGCCGCCTGACGCTTCTCCAGCTCAAGCGGCACAGGCCGCAAGCGTCAATCTGAAGAATGCCGTGATCGCCTGGTCAACACGTCCAGGCCATTACGGCATTTTCACGCAGGCCATGCACTGCGTTCACTCAGCGCTCATATCCGGGCGCCATCAACAGCGCCCTTCAATAGCCGCCATGCAATGACGCCATTGCCGCACAGCGGCGAATCAGGGCATTGCTGAGGATTCAGGCGGTCGGCGGCACGACGACGCCATCGCGGCTGCGCTGAATGAACACCCCGACGCGCCTCACGTCCTTCATCACCCCGATCTTGGCCAGTTTGAGCTTGACCCAAGGAGCGCGAAACTCGTCGAACAGCAGATTCACGATGAACTCACCGAGGCTCTCAATAAGATTGAAATGACGCTCCGCGAGCTCCTGCCGGATACGGGCAGTGACAACCGCATAATCAATCGTGTCGGCAATGTCATCATGCGCTGTCGCGGCCTCCGGAACGCCGAAAGTAAGATTGAGCTCGACAACCTGAGGCCCTGTCTTCTCGCGCTCGTAGATCCCGACCCAGGCCTTGACGCGCAACTCTTCGATGAAGATGAAATCCATGCTGCTTCCCGTTTAGAATCCCTGCAATTCTAGCCTGCCCCCATGTCGGACGGCCGGACCGCATCGCATTTGCCGCCCCGAAGCGCCCACGCGGCGCTCATCCGCCCCCACCAAGGCGGGCGCCCTGTCGTCGCCCATCCGAGGAATCATGATGTCGCTCCTGTTGCTGATCGTCGCAGCCTACCTGCTCGGTTCGATCCCGTTTGCCATCGTCACCAGCAAGCTATTCGGCCTGCAGGATCCTCGCCAGTATGGCTCGGGCAATCCAGGAGCCACCAACGTGCTACGCAGCGGCAACAAGGCTGCGGCCGCACTGACGCTGCTCGGAGACAGCCTTAAAGGCTGGTTTGCGGTATGGCTGGCGATGCGGCTTGGCTTTGAGCCGGGCGAAGCTGCCCTTGCCGGGCTCGCGGCCTTTCTCGGCCATGTGTTCACGATCTTCCTGCGCTTCAATGGCGGCAAAGGCGTCGCCACTGCGCTCGGCGTACTGGCCGGCGTTGACGCCCGGATTGCCATCTTCAGTGCCATCATCTGGCTGATGATCGCCTACACGACGCGCTACTCCTCGGCCGCGGCACTCGCGGCCGCAATCGCGGCGCCGCTGGCCAGCCTGCATTTCGTCGGACCAGGCATGGCGACGGGGGTACTGGCGGCAATGTCGGCGATGCTCATCTGGCGTCACAAGGAAAACATCGCCCGCCTGCGCGCGGGTACCGAAGGCCGCATCGGCGGCAAAAAAAAGGACGCGGGCAACGCAAACTGAACACCATTGCCGCAACCGCAAGCCCCTACTCAGGCGGCAGACATATTCGGCGGCGCCAGTTCGACCAACGGCCAGCGCGGACGAATCTTCACCGCGCGGGCAACCGCCCCACGCTCACCCGCAGCCAGGCGCATCGCACCGGCAAACGCAATCATCGCGCCATTGTCGGTACATAGCGCCGGCTCGGGGTAATGAACCCGCCCGCCGCGCCGGGCGAGCGCGGCGTCGAGCGTCTCACGCAGGCAACGGTTGGCACCGACCCCACCAGCCACGACCAGCGTCTTGAGTCCGACCTTCTTGAGCGCTGCGATCGACTTCGCGCACAGGACCTCCACCACAGCCAACTGGAAGTCGGCAGCCAGATCCGCCATGTAAGCCGGCTGCCAGTCAGCCCCCTGGACGACATTGAGCACGGCCGTCTTCAATCCGCTGAAGCTGAAATCCAGATCGCCCGAATGCAGCATCGGACGCGGCAAACGAAAACGCCCTGACTGCCCCTGCGCTGCGAGCGCGGCAAGCTGCGGCCCGCCCGGATAGCCCAGACCAAGCAATTTTGCAGTCTTGTCGAAGGCCTCGCCCGCGGCGTCATCGACCGACTCCCCCAGCAAGGCGTAGTCACCCACCCCGCGCACGCGCATGAGCTGGGTATGCCCGCCCGACACCAGCAGAGCGACGAATGGAAAGGCCGGCGGATCGGCCGACAACAGCGGCGACAACAGATGCCCTTCGAGGTGATGCACAGGCAAGGCGGGAATCCCGCGCGCAAGCGCAAACGACTCCGCCACGCTGGCACCGACCAGCAGCGCCCCGGCCAATCCGGGCCCTGCGGTATAAGCCACGGCGTCGATATCACCGAGCCCCAGCCCGGCCTGCCTCACGGCCTCCTTCATCAGCAAGGGCAAGCGCCGGATGTGATCGCGCGAGGCGAGCTCGGGCACGACGCCACCATAGGCCGCGTGAAGGTCGATCTGCGAGTGCAGGCAATGCGACAGCAGGCCCGCCTCGGTGTCGTAGATCGCCACACCGGTCTCGTCGCAGGAGGTCTCGATACCGAGCACTTTCATGTCTTGCACCTCAGGGTTCCAGGCCGGCATTCTAACCGCAGTCGACAGCCGATCGAAAAATGCCCCTTGCGACAACGTCCCGAGTCAGTTATATTCGCGGTCTTTCTGCCCACCAGACACCCAAGGAAGTCCGCAATGCCCGGTATCCGCGTCAAGGAAAACGAGCCGTTTGAAGTTGCGATCCGCCGCTTCAAGCGCACCATCGAGAAGACCGGTGTGCTGACCGAACTGCGCTCGCGCGAGTTCTACGAGAAGCCCACCGCCGAGCGCAAGCGCAAGCTGGCCGCCGCAGTGAAGCGCAATCACAAGCGCCTGCGCAGCCAGACGCTGCCGCCGAAGCTGTACTGATTCGTCTCGCACCCGCCCTGCGGGTTGCATGCACGCCGGCCGAAGATCGTCCGATCCTCGCCCGGCGTAGTGCTTTTTCACGTCCGTCGCGACACGGCCACGCGGCCAGGCCTGCACGGACAGACGCCTACGCTCGATGATCCCCCAGTCCTTCGTCCAGGAACTGCTGTCTCGCATCGACATCGTCGACGTCATCGAGCGCTACCTGCCGCTCAAGAAGAGCGGCGCGAACTACTTCGCCTGCTGCCCTTTTCACGGCGAAAAGTCCGCCTCGTTCTCGGTCAGCCCCTCCAAGCAGTTCTATCACTGTTTCGGCTGCGGCGTGCACGGCAGCGCCATCGGCTTCCTGATGGAATACAGCGGGCTCGGCTTCGTCGATGCAGTCAAGGAGCTCGCCAGCCAGGTTGGTCTGCAGGTACCCGACGACGGTCGCAACGCTAACACCCATGACGACGCCAGCGAGCGCCTGTACGAAGCCGTAGCACTGGCCGCACGTTTCTACCGCGACCAGCTCAAGCCTGCGCGCAACGCGGTCGACTACCTGAAGCGCCGAGGCCTGTCGGGCGAGGTTGCCGCACGCTTCGGGCTGGGCTACGCACCCGACGAATGGCAGGCACTGCAGAAGATCTTCCCCGACTACGACGCCAAGACCCTTGCCGATGCCGGACTCGTCATCGACAACGACCAGGGACGGCGATATGACCGCTTTCGCGGTCGCATCATCTTCCCGATCCACGACCGCCGTGGGCGCATCATCGCATTTGGCGGGCGCGTGCTCGACAAGGGCGAGCCCAAGTACCTGAACTCGCCGGAAACGCCGCTGTTCGAGAAGGGCCGCGAACTCTACGGCTTCTTCCTCGCACAAAAGGCCATCCGCGACACTGGCTTCGCCGTGGTGGTCGAGGGCTACATGGACGTCGTCGCCCTGGCCCAGTACGGCATCGAGAACGCGGTCGCCACGCTTGGTACGGCAACCACGCCGCAGCACATCCACACCCTGCTCCGCCAGACCGACCGGGTCGTATTCTGCTTCGATGGCGACGCCGCAGGCCGTCGTGCAGCCTGGCGTGCATTGGAGAACGCGCTCGAATCACTGCGCGACGACGCCACCCTTGCCTTCCTGTTCCTGCCAGCCGAGCACGACCCGGACTCCTTCGTGCGCGCCCATGGCGCAGACAGCTTCCGCACCGCTGCGACCGCGGCCACGCCACTGGCAAGTTTCCTGATCCAGGAGCTTGCCGGCCGCCACCCACTCGACACCGCCGAGGGGCGGGCCGCCTTCGTGCACGAGTCCGCCCCGCTGGTGAACCGGATCGGAGCCCCGCTGCTACGCCTGCAGGTCGTGAAGTCGGTGGCGGAAACAAGCGGACTGACCCAAGCCGAGGTCGAACTGGCGCTGAGCGAACTGGCGGCGCGCACGCCGCGCCGACGCGCCACACCCGACGCACCCCCCAAGGCATCGACCACCACCTCGCCTGACGAGCCGAGCGCTGCACCGCCGCGCCCGCGCCGCAGCCCGCAGCCCACCCAGCGTTCGCGACCGCACGGCCGCCGCAAGCCGCCGTCGACGACGGGAACGCTGCTGCGCCTGGTCCTGCAGCACCCGACCTGGGCCGCTCGCCTGCCCGTGAGCCTGGTACCCGACAGCAGCCCCGAAGGCCTTGCACTGATCGCCATCATCGACATGCTGAGCCTGGGCGAACCCATCCCCGCGGGCGGCCTGGGCGCCCTGATAGAGCGCTTCCGCGACACTCCGCACGCCGAAACCCTCTCCCGCGTCGCGGCGGAACTCGTCGAATCCGAATTTGACGAAGCCGTGGTCGAGACGCTTTTCGAGGACGCATTGCGCAAGCTGCACGCCGACAGCGTCGGCAATGAGATCGCCGCCCTGCTACAAAGAGATCGTGAATCCGGCCTGGACGCCGCCGGACGCCACCGGCTCGGCGAACTGCTGATCGAGAAACGGAACCTCGCCAGCAGCGGCAAAGTCTCAGATTTATAGTACAATTTCGGGTTTCTCATTTTCTTACACCCTCACCTGAGGAGTGCTATGGCACGCGAAAAAGCCAAGGATCCGCGCAAGGACGGCGCCACGAAGGGCCGCCCCTCGAAGGCGAAGGACAAGGCATCACCGGTCGTCGAAAGCCCCGCAGCCACCCCGTTGGATGCGGAGGTGCGGCGCACGCGCCTGAAGACCCTGATCACGCTCGGCAAGGAACGTGGCTACCTCACCTACGCCGAGATCAGCGACCACCTGCCCGACGACGTCGCCGACGCCGAGCAAATCGAAGGCATCATCGCCACGTTCAACAACATGGGCATCCAGGTCTACGACGAGGCTCCGGCCGCGGAAGACCTGCTCATGTCGGACAGCGTCGCGACCAACGTCGACGAGGACGTCGCCGAAGAGGAGGCCGAGCAGGCACTGTCGTCGGTCGACTCCGAGTTCGGCCGCACCACCGACCCGGTGCGCATGTACATGCGCGAGATGGGCACGGTCGAGCTGCTCACCCGCGAGGGCGAAATCGAGATCGCCAAGCGCATCGAGGACGGCCTCAAGCACATGGTGCAGGCCATCTCCGCCTGCCCCACCACGATCGCCGAGATGCTCGAGATCGTCGACCGCATCGCGCGCGATGAAGCCAAGATCGATGAACTCGTCGACGGTCTGATCGACCCCAACGCCAGCAGCGAAGAAGGCGCGGACGACGACGCCGCAGCCAGCGCCGAGGAGGAGGACGAAGACAGCGAAGACGAGGATGGCGCCGACGACAGCGAGGACGAGGAAGACGATGCCGACAGCGCCGAGCGCGCCAACGCCGCCTCGCTGCTCCAGCTCAAGAACGATGCGCTCGCCCGCTTCGACGTCATCCGCGAACTGTATGCCCGCAAGATGACGGTCCTCGACAAGAAGGACTCGCAGGACAAGGCCTACCTCGAGCTCAAGCAGCAGATCTCGGACGAACTGCTCAACATCCGCTTCACCGCCAAGGCCATCGAAAAGCTGTGCGATTCGGTCCGCCACATGGTCGAGCAGGTGCGCAGCCACGAACGCCAGATCCTGCAATTGTGCGTCGACCGCGCCGGCATGCCGCGCCAGCACTTCATCAAGGTCTTCCCCGGCCAGGAAGTGAACCTCGACTGGCTCAAGGACGAGATTGCCTCCGGCAAGAACTACGCCGAAGGCCTGATGCGAATCCACCCGGCGGTGCTCGAGGAGCAGCAGAAGCTCATCGACCTGCAGGACCGGATCGGCATTCCGCTCAAGGAGTTGAAGGACATCAACCGCCAGATGTCCACCGGCGAAGCCAAGATGCGCCGCGCCAAGCGCGAGATGACCGAGGCCAACCTGCGCCTGGTGATCTCGATCGCCAAAAAGTACACCAACCGCGGCCTGCAGTTCCTCGACCTGATCCAGGAAGGCAACATCGGCCTGATGAAGGCGGTGGACAAGTTCGAATACCGCCGCGGCTACAAGTTCTCGACTTATGCGACGTGGTGGATCCGCCAGGCCATCACGCGCTCGATCGCCGACCAGGCACGCACCATCCGCATCCCGGTGCACATGATCGAGACGATCAACAAGATGAACCGCATCAGCCGCCAGATCCTGCAGGAAACCGGGCAGGAACCGGATCCGGCGACGCTGGCCGAGAAGATGGAGATGCCCGAGGAGAAGATCCGCAAGATCATGAAGATCTCCAAGGAGCCGATCTCCATGGAGACGCCGATCGGCGACGACGATGACTCCCACCTGGGTGACTTCATCGAGGACACGGCTACCCTTGCCCCGGCCGAAGCAGCGATGTACTCCGGCTTGCGCGACGCCACCTGCGAGGTGCTCGACTCGCTGACCCAGCGCGAAGCCAAGGTGCTGCGCATGCGCTTCGGCATCGAGATGAACACCGACCACACGCTGGAAGAAGTCGGCAAGCAGTTCGACGTCACCCGCGAACGCATCCGCCAGATCGAAGCCAAGGCGCTGCGCAAGCTGCGTCACCCGAGCCGCTCGGAGAAGCTGCGCAGCTTCCTCGACAGCGACGCGTAGAGGTTCCAGTAGCACCGGGCCTCTAGCTCATGCCTGGTTAGAGCAGCGGACTCATAATCCGTTGGTGCTGGGTTCGACTCCCAGGGGGCCCACCAATCGCATCAAGCACTTACGCCAGCCCTTCGGGGCTGGCGTTTTGCTTTTCGGCGCACCATTGCCTCGTTCGCGCGCAGGGCAAGTGCGCCCGTTCGCAATGCCAGCGCACAGACCTGTCGTCGTAACCGCGAATAATCGACACGAAGGGCCGTGATGTCGAAGGCGTCGACACACCGGTCGGCGCCGACGCGAAAAGCCGTGTCGTAGACGTGACGATGGGGACCGAAGTCCCCACCGGCTTTTCTTTGGTAACAAGGCTCAAGCAGCCTCGGCATAGACCTTAAGCGGCCAGTGCGAAACGCTCATCGTTGGCGTTTATGGATTTGCGCGGATTACGTCCGTCGCCTCTCGGGTTGCCTGCTCACCTTTGCCCGCCCTGTCGAAACCAGTACACCCCCACCCAAACGCACTCCCGAATGCCCTTGGGTGGAGGTGAGGGGAATCGAACCCCTGTCCAGAACGCCTCCAGATTGCCGGGATTACAACCATGACCGTGATGGTACGCAGTTCGGCTCACGCATTCAATGCCTGAGCCCGCTCAATGCCTCACGCTTTTGTAAGCGGATGCCACACCCCGCCCGCAGCACGGCGGACGCGGGAAACACGGGCTCGCGGCCAAACCGCCGCTACGTCGCGCATCGGAAGCCTCACGCAACGCTGGGCCCGGAGGCCGGGAAGAGCGATAATGGCGGACTTCCGACAAAGCGGACACGATTCGATGAAGCGCGTAGATGACTTTCGCCTGCGACTGGGCGCCGATGAACTGGTACCGATCATGGTGGGCGGCATGGGCGTGGACATTTCCACCGCCGACCTCGCGCTCGAAACAGCCCGGCTAGGTGGCGTCGGTCATATTTCGGACGCGATGCTCCCGACCGTGTCCGATCGTCGTTACAACACCAAGTACGTCAAGAACAAGCTGCAGCAGTACAAGTTCAACGTTGCCAACGCCGACAAGTCGGTGGTGCAGTTCGATCTTGGCCTGATTGCCGAAGCCACCGCCACCCATGTCGCGCGCACCATGGAACGCAAGCGCGGACCTGGCATGGTGTTCATCAACTGCATGGAGAAGCTGACCATGAACGCGCCCAAGGACACCCTCCGGGTGCGCCTGCGCACGGCCATGGACCACGGCATCGACGGCATCACCCTGGCGGCGGGCCTGCACCTGGGGTCCTTTGCGCTGATCGAGGACCATCCCCGCTTCAAGGACGTCAAGCTCGGCATCATCGTCAGCTCGCTGCGCGCGCTGCAGCTGTTCCTGAAGAAGAGCGCACGCACTGGCCGCATGCCCGACTACGTAGTGGTCGAGGGGCCGCTCGCCGGCGGCCACCTCGGTTTTGGCATGGACTGGGCGCAATACGACCTTGCTGCCATCGTCGCCGAGATCACCGACTGGCTGCGCGAACAGCAGCTCGACATCCCGCTGATCCCAGCCGGCGGCATCTTCACTGGCACGGACGCAGTGAATTTCCTCGAAGCCGGAGCGAGCGCGGTCCAGGTCGCGACCCGCTTCACCGTAACCAAGGAGTGCGGCCTGCCCGACGAGGTCAAGCAGGACTACTTCAAGGCCAAGGAAGACGAGATCGAGGTGAACCAGATCTCGCCCACCGGCTATCCGATGCGGATGCTCAAGAGTAGTCCGGCAATCGGCTCCGGTATCCGCCCCAACTGTGAGGCTTACGGCTACCTGCTCGACTCCAGCGGCAACTGCCAGTACATCGAGGCCTACAACCGCGAGGTGGCTGCTCACCCGGACGCGAAGAAGGTCAAGGTGTTCGACAAGACCTGTCTGTGCACCCACATGCGCAACTTCGACTGCTGGACCTGTGGTCATTACACCTACAGGCTCAAGGACACGTCCTCGCTGGACGACAATGGAGACTACCGCCTGCTCAGTGCCGAGCACGTCTTCAACGACTATCTCTACAGCACTGACAACAGGGTCGCGCTGCCGGACTGAGCGTACGCGCGGGCAGTCGCCTTGACGATGCCCGCGGTGCGAACTAATTCCTCGGCAGGACGGCTGTGGAGACCAATACTGCCACCATGGACAGTCGCGAATCCGCTCCGATGAAAGTCGTCGTCGTCGACGACACGCCGCTCAACCTTGTGTTGATGGGCAAGCTCGTCGACCGTCTGCCGGGCACGCAGGCCCACACCTTCGAGCGCCCCATCGAGGCGCTGACCTGGTGCCTCGAGAACGAGGCCGACCTGATCATCGTCGACTACATGATGCCGGCGATGGACGGCGTGGAATTCATCCGCCGCATCCGCGCCAACCGCCGCGCCGACGACCTGCCGATCCTGATGGTCACCGCCAGCCACGAGCGCAGCGTGCGCTACGAAGCGCTCGAATGCGGCGCCAACGACTTTCTCACCAAGCCGATCGACGGGCACGAGTTCGAGCCTCGTGTGCGCAACATGCTCAAGTTGCGCGAGGCGCATCTTGCCACCCGCCAGCGCGCCGAGACCCTGGCAGAGGAGGTGCGCAAAGCCACTGCCGAAATCGTAGACCGCGAACGCGAGACGATCACCCGCCTGTCACGCGCCGCCGAGTTCCGCGACCCCGAAACCGGCGCCCACATCCAGCGCATGTCGCACTACTCAGCGCTCATTGCCGAGCGCCTTGGGCACGGCCACGCCTTTGCCCAGGACCTGCTGATGGCAGCACCGATGCACGACGTCGGCAAATTGGGTATCCCCGACACGATCCTGCTCAAGCCGGGGCGGCTGACTACCGATGAATTCGAAGTCATGAAACGCCACCCGCAGATCGGCTACGACATTCTCAAGGAGTCGTCCTCCAGCATCTTGCGCCTGGGCGCCACCATCGCGCTCACTCACCACGAGAAGTTCGACGGCAGCGGCTACCCGCGAGGCCTTGCAGGCGACAGCATCCCCCTCGAAGGGCGCATCGTCGCGGTGGCCGACGTGTTCGACGCACTCACCTCGGAACGCCCCTACAAGCCCGCATGGCCGCTCGCACGAGCGATCGGCCTGTTGCGCGAGGGTCGCGGCAGCCATTTCGACCCCAATTGCGTCGACGTCTTCCTGCAGTCATGGGACGAAGTCCAGCTCATCCGCCAGCGCTTCCAGGACGAGCACGAAAGCGCGGCGGTTGCCTGACCCCCAGCGGGCCCGCAAGAGTCACTCACTCTCAGCTGCGGCGCTCGATCAGCTCGACCTTGTAGCCGTCCGGATCCTCGACGAAGGCGATGACCGTCGTGCCATGCTTCATCGGCCCTGCCTCGCGAACCACCTTGCCGCCGCGCGCACGAATGTCCTCACAGGCCTTGCGCGCATCTTCGACCTCGAGCGCGATGTGGCCATAGGCGTTGCCGAGCTCGTAGCGGTCTACGCCCCAGTTGTGCGTCAGCTCGAGCACCGCGCCGTCCATTTCGTCCTGATAGCCGACGAAGGCGAGCGTGAACTTTCCGTCCGGGTAGTCCTGTCGGCGCAGCAAGCGCATGCCGAGCACTTCGGTGTAGAAGGCAAGGGAGCGATCGAGATCGCCGACGCGCAGCATGGTGTGAAGGATTCGCATGGTTTGTTGTCCTTGTGCTTGGGTTGGGTTCAGTCTTCCTGCATGAGCGGCACCCCCACCGCCGGCGCCTCAGGACCGATGACGGGCAAGGTCGCCGCGGCCCGCCGCAATGCGGCACGCGCCTCGCGCCAGTCCGGATACAGCCGTTCGACGACCGCCCAGAAGCGCGGCGAATGGTTCATCTCGGCCAGGTGAGCCACCTCGTGGGCGACCACATAGTCGATCAGCTCGGGGACGAGGTGTATCAGTCGCCAATGCAGGCGGATGCCGGAGCGCTGGCTACAGCTCCCCCAGCGCGTGCGCGCATTGGACAGTCGCACCGCGGGCACGGCGCGGCCGAGCCTCAGGCAGTACTCCTCGACACGGGCACGATACCAGCCCAGCGCCCGTGCCTGAAGGGCGCGCAGAAGTGCCTTCTGGGCACTGCTGCAGGCGGCCGGCAGCAAAAGCTCCTCGCCACCGTCCTCGCCCACACGCCAGCGCACGCCCCGCCCCGCCACGAGCCGCAAGGTCAGCGGCTTGCCGAGGACGGGAAGTTGCACCCCGTCTGCGATCTCGATGCGCACTTGGGCTGGTGCACCGGCATGCGCCCGCAGCCGGTCGAGCAACCAGCGGCCATGGCCGCGCACGAAGCGCTCGACCTCGCCCAGGGGCATCTGCAATGGTACGGCAACACGCGCACCACGGTGGTCGACCTGCAGCGCCATCGAACGTCGCGCGGAACGTCGCAGCACGAGGGCCACCGGTGTGCCATCGATGACCAGGTGGTAGGCCTGGTGCTGCGACGAAGGCGCCGCGACCGCCGCCAATGCCCCGCTCAAGCCTTGTCTTCCCACTCCACGCCACGCGCATCGAGATCGGCCCTGATGCAGGCCATCGCCTCGGCCACGCGTGCCGCCGTGCCCTTCATGCCGAGCTCGATCGATCGCCGCTGACCCTCCGAGGCGATCGTCGGCAGGCTGAACAGCGTCGCATCGGGGAAGTCCGCGGTGATCCTGCGCATCAGGCCGATGAGCTGGCCCTCATAGGCATCCCACACGGTGACGGCCGCCTCGACATAGTCCTCGGCGTGATGCAGGTGGCCATAGTGCGTGTCCAGCACCCACTCGACCATCGGCCAGGCCATCACCGGAAAGCCCGGGGCGAAGTAATGGCGGCGGATCGAGAACCCGGGAATACGGTTGAAGCTGTTGGGGATGATGTCGCTTCCCACGGGGTACACACCCATCTGCAGACGCTCGGCGGTGATCTCGTCACCGAAGCGGGCGCGAATCTCGCGCTCTGCCTCGGGATGGAGGGCGAGATCCAGCCCGAGCGCCGCAGCGGCGGCCTCACGCGTGCGGTCGTCTGGCGTGGCGCCGATGCCACCGAAGCTGAAAACCACATCGCCGGTGGCGAAGGTCTGGCGCAGGGTGTCGACAAGGCGATCGAGGTCATCTCCCGCGTAACGTGCCCACGACAGCTTGAGCCCGCGCGCGCCGAGCAGTTCGATGAGCTTGGCGAGGTGCTTGTCGCTGCGGCGCCCCGACAGGATCTCGTCACCGATGATGAGTGCGCCAAAGTTCATGACAGCTCCCGCGAACCGGATCCCCGAGCACCTGGCTCGGCATCGAGCACGGTCACGCCGTGCTGCAGCCGATGCTTACGCAGGGTTTCCAGCATGTAATGGACAAAGGCAAGGCCGGCAAAGGCCGGCGCCACCAAGTTGATCACCGGCACATAGGCCAGCAGCGCACTGCCGCCGCCCACCAGCAGCATCTGCGGCCGCCAGTCGGTGCGCAGGCGCTGCATCTCGTCGCGATCGGCATGCAGCATGAGAGCGTCGTAGCCAAACGCACGCTGGTTGAGCCAGCCGGTCAGCACCACCGAGGCGAGCAGGCCGACACCGGGGATCAGCCAGAACGGCAAGGAGACGATCAAGGCCACGAGAAAGAGCACCCCGGCGACGATCGAGTTCCAGGCGCTGCCAAGGTTCGAGCCGCCACGACGCAGCTCGATGTCCGCATAGTCGCTGCGGCCGATGCGCTCGAGCATCAGCGGCAGCGCAATCGTGGCCACCAGCAGTGCCGCTGTCACGTAAATCAGGGGTACGAGGAGCAGCGCAACCGCAAACTTGATCAGCACCAGCATCACCGCCGCCGCTGCCTCGGATGCCGACAGCCAGCTACCGACGAAGGCCCAGCCGCTGACCCAGCCGAACACGCCCTCGGTAACCGGCGTCCACAGCAGCACCGCAAGTACGGACCACAGCACCGTCGCCAGCACGCCCGGCCATACCAGGTGCCAGAAGATGTCCCGCCTCAGCAGGCTGCGGCCAGCGCGGCCGAAGGCAAGCACGATGTCCTTCATGGCTCCTCCACTCAGCGCGGCAGCCCCGGGAAGCCGCCGGGCATCATGCCCTTCATGGCTCGCATCATCTTGCCCATGCCGCCCTTGGAGAACTGCTTCATCACCTTCTGCGTCTGTTCGAACTGGTTGAGCAGGCGGTTGACCTCCTGCACCGTCACACCCGCACCCGCGGCGATACGACGCTTGCGGCTGGCCTTGAGCAGTTCGGGCTTGCTGCGTTCGAGCGGCGTCATCGAGTTGATGATGCCTTCGATGCGGCTGATCGCCTTTTCCTCTGCCCCGCCCTGAAGCTTGTCGGCGGCCGCCGCAAACTGCGCGGGCAGCTTGTCCATCATCGAAGCCAGGCCACCCATCTTGCGCATCTGGGCGATCTGCTCCTTGAAGTCGTTGAGGTCGAAGCCCTTCCCGGTCTTGAGCTTTTGCGCGAAAGCACGGGCCTTTTCTTCGTCGACCCCGCGCCGGGCTTCCTCGACCAGCCCGAGAATGTCGCCCATGCCGAGGATACGGCTGGCCATACGGTCGGGGTGGAAGGGCTCGAGCCCGGAAAGCTTCTCGCCGACACCAGCGAACTTAAGCGGCTTGCCGGTGACGTGGCGCACCGACAGGGCTGCACCGCCGCGCGAATCGCCATCGAGCTTGGTGAGCACGACGCCGGTAAGGGGCAAGGCCTCGTTGAAGGCACGCGCAGTATTGACAGCATCCTGGCCCAGCATGGCGTCGACCACGAACAAGGTCTCGATCGGCGTCACCGCCGCATGCAAGGCCTTGATCTCGGCCATCATCGCCTCATCGACCGCCAGCCGGCCCGCGGTGTCGACGAGGAGGACGTCCATGTGGTGCTTGCGCGCGTGATCGAGCGCGGCAAGCGCAATATCCACCGGCTTCTGCTCGGCCGAAGACGGGAAGAAGCCCACGCCGGCCTGCGCGGCCACGGTCTTCAGCTGCTCGATGGCCGCCGGTCGATAGACGTCCGCCGACACCACCAGCACCTTCTTCTTGTGCTCTTCGTGCAACAGCTTGGCAAGCTTGCCGGTGGTTGTGGTCTTGCCTGCGCCCTGCAGGCCGGCCATCAGCACCACGGCCGGCGGCTGGGTCGACAGGTTCAGGCCCTCGTGGGCCCCGCCCATCAGCGCCTTCAGTTCGTCGTGGACCACGCCCACCAGCGCCTGGCCGGGCGTCAGCGAACCGACGACCTCCTGGCCGACGGCCTTTTCCTTGACGCGGGCGACGAAATCCTTGACCACGGGAAGTGCGACGTCGGCCTCGAGCAGGGCCATGCGCACCTCGCGCATCGCGTCCTGGATGTTGTCTTCGGTCAGGCGGGCCTGGCCGCGCAGCGTCTTGACGACTTTGGACAGGCGTTGAGTGAGATTGTCGAGCATTCTGGGGCAGGCCTTGGGCGCGTGACTTGGAGTAAACTGCAGCTACGTATGCGCACAATTCTACTTCATCTGCTTCCCGCCTCGCTTTATGCCGGCATCGGCGTCCTGTTCTGGCGCCAGTGCATGCTCGGCAAAGCCACCCCCGGCACCCGTCGCGAATGCATGAGCGGTCGAGAACGCGGCCTGCTGCTGCTCGCGCTGCTCGCACACGGCTTCGCCCTGCATGTGGGGATCTTCCCGGGCAACGAGATGCGTTTCGGTTTCGGTGTCGCACTATCGCTGATGGTGTGGCTGGCCGTCTGCTTCTACTGGGTCGAGACCTTGTACACGCGACTCGACGGGCTCCACGCCGTGGTCATGCCGGCGGGCGCGGTGGCCAGCCTGGTGCCGCTAGTCTTCCCCGGCGAGCACGTGCTCACCAACGCGGCATCCCCAGCATTCCGCGCACACTTCGTCGTCGCCATGCTGGCCTACAGCCTGTTTACGCTTGCAGCCTTGCACGCGATGCTGATGGCGGTCGCCGGCCGCCAGTTGCACAACGCACGCTTCAGCCGTCTGCTGTCGGGCTTGCCGCCGCTGCTCACGATGGAGGCCCTGCTGTTCAGGCTCATCAGCATCGCTTTCGTGCTGCTGACGCTGACGCTGGCGAGCGGCGTATTGTTCTCCGAGTCCCTGTTCGGCCAGGCCCTGCGCGTGGATCACAAGACCATCTTCGCGTTCATCTCCTGGCTGCTGTTCGGCAGCCTGCTGGTCGGCCGCCGGCTGTGGGGCTGGCGTGGCCGGATCGCGCTGCGGTGGACGCTCGCTGGCTTCGTGGCCCTCATGCTGGCCTACGTCGGCAGCCGCTTCGTGATCGAGGTCGTACTCAAGAGCCCGTACTGAGCATCAAGGTCGGCCCCAGGTTGACAGCGTCCTAGCCGGCACCAATACTCGGACGCTTTCCACTCCCTTACCGCTCCGTGTCGGATCTCACCCTGACGTTGCAGGCCGCAGCCCTGGTTGTGCTGCTCGTTCTCTCCGGCTGCTTCTCGATGTCCGAGACGGTCATGATGGCAGCCAACCGCTACCGGCTGCGCTCCCTGGCCAGCCAGGGCAACACCGGCGCCACACTGGCGCTTGACCTGCTGGCGAAGACGGACCGCCTGCTAGGCGTCATCCTGCTTTTCAACAACCTGGTAAACACCGCTGCCGCAACACTGGTGAGCGTGATCACGCTCGAGTTGTTCGGCAACGAGCGCTGGGCGCTCGGCGTCGCCACCCTGCTCGTCACCTTCGCCATCCTCGTCTTCGCGGAGATCACGCCCAAGGTCATTGGTGCAACCTACGCCGATCGCCTCGCACCCATCGTGGCCTACCCGCTCGCCGGCCTGCTGCGCGCGTTCTATTTCGTGGTGTGGTTCGTCAACCTGTTCTCCCGCGGTCTGCTATGGACGATACGCCTGCAGCCCAAGGAAGGCGACAACGGCGCGTTATCAATCGATGAACTGCGCGCCATGGTCATCGACTCCGGCCAGTACATACCGCACAAGCACCGCAGCATGCTGGTTAACCTGTTCGACCTCGAGAACATCACGGTCGAGGACGTGATGACGCCGCGCGGCGCCATCGAGGCGATCGACCTCAGTGACCCGGAGGAACAGCTCCGCCGCCAGATTGCCACCAGCTTCCACACCCGCCTCGCGGTGTACGACGGTGACAGCGAGCACGTGATCGGCGTACTCCACCAGCGCCGGTTGCTCAGCGGCACCTTGCAGGACACCTTCTCGGTCGAGCGCATCCGCGAGTTGCTCATCCGTCCCTACTTCGTTCCCGCCGACACCCCACTCTATTCGCAGATCCAGTTCTTCCAGGAAAACCAGCAGCGCCTGGCCTTCGTTGTCGATGAGTATGGCGAGATCCTCGGCCTGATCACCCTGGAGGACATCATCGAGGAACTCATCGGCAAATTCACCACCAGCATCCCTGATGCCGGCAACCGCATGGCCTGGAGCGAGGAAGGCAACGTGCTGGTGGACGGCTCGGCGAACCTGCGCGAGCTCAACCGCCGCCTCGACCTGGCGCTGCCCACTGACGGTCCCAAGACACTCAACGGGCTGATCATCGAGTACCTTCAGGACATCCCGGAAGCCGGCGTATCGATGAAGATTGCCGACACGCCGATCGAGGTCGTGCAGACCCAGGACCGCATGATCCGCACGGCGCGACTGTTCCGCCCCCTCGCTCCGACACAGGCAGAAAGGAACGGACCATGACGCTCGACACCTCGCAAACCTTTACAAGGGCGGGTGCGCGGTGCAACATCCGCCGCACTCCGGACAAGAGCATGGCATGGCGGCAGCGACAAAACCGACCCTGAGCGGGTTCGCCAGGGCACTGATACAGCACGGACATCTGCAGGAAGCAGATGCGCAGGCCTGTTCCTCCCATGCCAACGAGGGCAGCAACGCATTCATCCTCGAGGTCGCCAGCCGCGGCCTGATGAAGTGCGCCGACATGGCGCGTTTTGCGGCCGAGACCTTCGGTTACCCCCTGCTCGACATCGCAGCGGTCGACGCCTCCTCGTACGCACGTGACGCAGTCGATCGCAAGCTGATACAGAAGCACCAGATCGCACCTCTGGCCAAACGCCAGAATCGCCTCACGCTGGCTACCGCCGATCCGTCGAACATGCGGGCGCTTGACGAGATCCGCTTCCAGACCGGAATGCAGCTCGACCTCGTGATCGCCGAGGCCGACAAGCTCAAGCGCGTCATCGATGCGCTGGTCGAATCCGCGGCGGACACGCTGCGCGACCTCACGGGTGAAGCCTTCGACATGGACCTGCTGCAGCAGGACACGCCTGCGCAGCAGCAGCGCGACGAGGACGAGGCCTCAGAGGTCGATGACGCCCCCGTCGTCAAGTTCATCCAGAAGGTCCTGATCGACGCAATCAACGAGGGGGCCTCCGACATCCACTTCGAGCCCTACGAGAAGTTCTATCGCATCCGCGTACGCACCGATGGCATCCTGCGCGACATCGCCCAGCCGCCGTTGGTACTCAAGGAGAAGATCGCTGCCCGCATCAAGGTGATCTCGCGCCTCGACATCTCCGAGCGACGCGTCCCTCAGGACGGCCGCATGAAGCTGGTTTTGTCAAAGAACAAGGCCATCGACTTTCGCGTATCGACCCTGCCGACACTGCATGGCGAGAAGATCGTCATGCGCATCCTCGACCCGAGCTCGGCGATGCTCGGCATCGATGCGCTCGGCTACGAGCCCGACCAGCGCAAGGCGCTGCTCGCAGCGGTCGAGCGCCCCTACGGCATGATCCTCGTCACCGGCCCGACGGGCTCGGGCAAGACCGTGTCGCTCTACACCTGCCTCAACCTGCTCAACAAGCCGGGCGTGAATATCTCCACGGCAGAGGACCCGGCCGAAATCAACCTGCCCGGCATCAACCAGGTCAACGTCAACGAGAAGGCGGGGCTCACCTTTTCGGTCGCACTCAGGGCCTTCCTGCGCCAGGATCCCGATATCATCATGGTCGGTGAAATTCGCGACCTCGAGACCGCGGAGATCTCGATCAAGGCGGCGCAGACCGGCCACCTGGTGATGTCGACCCTGCACACGAACGACGCCCCCACCACGCTCGAGCGACTCAAGAACATGGGCGTGGCGCCGTTCAACATTGCATCGTCGGTGATCCTCATCACGGCACAGCGCCTCGCGCGCCGGCTATGCTCGTGCAAGAAGGCCGCGGACATTCCCTTCGAGGCGCTCATCGAGGCGGGATTCAGCGCCGAGGAACTGGACGGCAGCTGGCAACCCATGGGGCCGGTCGGTTGCGACCGCTGCAAGGGCAGTGGCTACAAGGGGCGCCTGGGCATCTACCAGGTCATGCCGATCAGCGAGGAGATCGCCCACATCATCATGACCGGCGGCAACTCGATGGACATCGCGGCGCAGGCGGAACGCGAAGGCGTGCGCGACCTGCGCAAGTCCGGGCTTCTCAAGGTCAAGCAGGGTATAACCTCGCTCGAAGAAGTCCTGGCGACGACCAACGAATAGAACAAGGACATCCGATCTCATGGCCACAGCAAGCCGGGCACCACGTGCCAAGGGTCCCAAGGAAGACCTGTACACCTGGGAGGGCAAGGACAAGACTGGCAAGGTCGTTCGCGGCGAGATCCGTGCCAACGGCGACGCCATGGTCCAGGCGATGCTGCGCCGCCAGGGCATCCAGGTCAGCAAGGTCAAGAAGCAGAAGATGTCTCGTGGTGGCCGCATCAGCGACAAGGACATCGCGCTCTTCACCCGCCAGCTCGCCACCATGATGAAGTCCGGCGTACCGCTGCTGCAGGCCTTCGATATCGGCATGAAGGGTTCGGCCAACCCGGCGCTTTCGCGCCTGCTCAACGATATCCGCAACGACGTCGAGACCGGCTCCAACCTGTCGCAGGCTTTTGCCAAGCACCCTCAGCATTTCGACAAGCTGTTCTGCAATCTCGTCGCCGCTGGCGAACAGGCGGGCATCCTCGACTCCCTGCTCGACCGCATCGCGACCTACAAGGAAAAGATTCTCGCCATCAAGAGCAAGATCAAGTCGGCGCTGTTCTACCCCGCTGCGGTGGTCGTGGTTGCCGGCCTGGTGATCTCGATCATGATGCTGTTCGTCATTCCCGAGTTCAAGAACGTGTTCGCCGGTTTCGGTGCAGACCTGCCGGCGCCAACGGAGATGGTGATCGCGATCTCGGATGCCTTCGTTGCCTACTGGTATCTCATCTTTGGCGGCCTGTTCGCAGCCATTGCGGCGATCGCCTGGAGCTACAAACGCTCGACGGCCATGCAGATCGCACTGGACAAGGCCATTTTGCGCTTCCCGGTGATCGGCCCCATCATCCGCAAGGCAACGGTCGCACGCTGGACGCGCACGCTGTCGACCATGTTCGCCGCGGGGGTGCCGCTTGTCGAGGCGCTCGATTCGGTGGGCGGCGCCTCGGGCAACCATGTGTATCTGGTTGCGACGCGCGAGATCCAGGCCGAGGTCAGCAGCGGCACCAGCCTGACCATTGCCATGCAGAACGCCGAGGTCTTCCCAACGATGGTGGTCCAGATGGTGTCGATCGGCGAAGAGTCAGGCCAGCTCGATTCGATGCTGAGCAAGGTCGCCGACTTTTTCGAACAGGAGGTGGACGACGCCGTCGCCGGCCTGTCGCAACTGCTCGAACCGTTGATCATGGTATTCCTGGGCACGGTGATCGGCGGCCTGGTGGTCGCGATGTACCTGCCCATCTTCAAGATCGGCGCGGTGGTCGGCTAGATGGAGGCCCTGCTGCAAGACCCGCTCGTATTCGCAGGCCTCGCTGCACTGCTGGGCCTGTTCGTGGGCAGCTTCCTCAACGTCGTCATCCACCGCCTGCCAAAGATGATGGAGCGCGACTGGCATGCCCAGGCGGCGGAATTACGCGGGGAGGCGGCCACTGAAGGCGAGCGCTTCAACCTCGCGACGCCGCGCTCGCGCTGCCCTCATTGCGGCCACCAGATCAGCGCACTCGAGAACATCCCCGTGGTCAGCTACGTCCTGCTGCGTGGCCGCTGCCGACACTGCGGCGCCGGCATCAGCAAGCGCTACCCCATCGTGGAGGCCTGTACGGCGCTGCTGTCGGGCTATGCGGCATGGCACTTCGGATTCGGACTCGCCGCGCTGGGCGCCCTGCTCTTCGTCTGGGCAATGGTCGCGCTCACCTTCATCGACCTCGACACCCAGCTTCTTCCCGACGACATCACACTGCCCCTGCTCTGGCTCGGCCTGGCCTTCAACCTCGCCGGCACCTACACCGAGCTTGCCGATGCCGTGGTGGGCGCCATGGCGGGCTACCTGGTGCTGTGGTCGGTGTTCTGGCTGTTCAAGCTCGCCACGGGCAAGGAGGGCATGGGCTATGGCGACTTCAAGCTGCTCGGCGCGATCGGTGCCTGGCTCGGCTGGCAGGTACTGCCTCTGACCATCCTGCTCTCCTCCCTGGTCGGCGCGGCGGTAGGTATCGTGCTCATCCTGTTCGCCCGCCACGGCCGCAACGTCCCCATCCCTTTCGGCCCCTACCTGGCAGCCGCAGGGCTGATCGCCCTGTTCTGGGGCGAACGGCTCACCAGCCACTATCTGGGTCTGCTCTGAGGCGTCCGCGGCGCGCTTGAAAGACACTGCGGGCACCCCCATATCAACAGCGCGCTGCGGCTTACCCGGCGCGCTTTTTCCTTATGCTGCATTGCGTTAGACTTGCGCACTTGTTTTCGGGAGCTCGTCATGCCCATCTACGAATACCGTTGTCCGAGCTGTGGTTTCCAGAAGGAACACCTGCAGAAAATGAGCGATCAACCGCTGAGCACCTGCCCGTCCTGCGGCAGCCAGGGCTATGCCAAACTGCTCTCCGCAGCCGGCTTCCAGCTCAAGGGTTCGGGCTGGTACGCCACCGACTTCAAGGGCGGCAGCACCGCCCCGGCAGCGACATCCGCGACCGAAACCCCCGCCGCACCGGCCTGTGCCGGCGGTGGCTGCGCCTGCCACTGAGCGCACGCGCTCAAGACAGCGGGATCGATACGGTCACGACGTGAAAAAATACTTCATCACCGGGCTGCTGATCTGGATCCCGCTAGCAATCACCTTCATGGTGCTGGCCTGGATCGTCAGCACCCTCGACGCAATCCTGCTCTGGCTGCCCAACGGCTTCCAGCCGCGTGACTACATGGGCTTCGACGTCCCCGGCGTCGGCGTGGTCGCGAGCCTGCTGATCGTGTTCCTCACCGGACTGGTGGCTGCCAACGTGCTCGGCCAGAAGCTGGTCAAGCTGTGGGAGGCGCTGCTCGCCCGCATCCCGGTGGTGAAGTCGATCTACTACAGCGTCAAACAAGTCTCCGATACGCTGTTTTCCAGCAGCGGCCAGGCCTTCCGCAAGGCCTTGCTGGTGCAGTACCCGCGCCAGGGCGCATGGACGATCGCCTTCCTGACCGGCCAGCCCGGCGGCGATGCGGCCAGGCACCTGGTCGGAGACTACGTCAGCGTCTATGTTCCAACCACGCCCAACCCGACTTCGGGCTTCTTCCTGATGATGCCGCGCGCCGACGTCATCGAGCTCGACATGAGCGTGGATGAAGCGCTCAAGTACATCATCTCCATGGGGGTGGTCGCACCGCCGCCGCGCAGGCCGCAGACGCGTGCCGCCCTGCTCAACGAATGATGAGCGCGGGATAGGCCCGCCCCCCCGAAGCGAACACAAGCCATTGAATCGAAGCGGCGCCCTGCGCCGCACAACCTGCCCGGAATCTTCACATGCGAACTCACTACTGCGGCAAAGTCACCGCTGCCGAACTCGACCAGATCGTCACCATCTGCGGTTGGGTGCATCGCCGCCGCGACCACGGCGGCGTGATCTTCATCGACCTGCGCGACCGCGAGGGCCTGGTTCAGGTCGTGTGCGACCCCGACCGCGCCGACATGTTCAAGACTGCCGAATCGGTGCGCAGCGAGTTCGTCCTCAAGATGAGCGGCAAGGTACGTCGCCGCCCGGCCGGCACCGAGAACGCCAACCTCACTTCGGGCGAGATCGAGGTGCTGTGCCACGACATCGAGGTGCTCAACGCCGCGGCCACGCCGCCTTTCCAGGTCGATGACGACAACCTGTCCGAAACGGTGCGCCTGACCAACCGCGTCATCGACCTGCGCCGCCCGCAGATGCAGAAGAACCTGATGCTGCGCTACAAGACCACGATGGCCTTCCGCCGCTTCCTCGACGCAGCCGGCTTCATCGACGTCGAGACGCCGATGCTCACCAAGAGCACGCCGGAAGGCGCACGCGACTACCTCGTACCGTCGCGGGTGCACCCGGGCCAGTTCTTCGCCCTGCCGCAGTCGCCGCAGCTCTTCAAGCAGTTGCTGATGGTGGCCGGTTACGACCGCTACTACCAGATCGTCAAGTGCTTCCGCGACGAGGACCTGCGCGCCGATCGCCAGCCCGAGTTCACCCAGGTCGACCTCGAGACGTCCTTCATGGACGAGCACGAGATCACCGCCCTGGTAGAAGAGATGATCCGCTTCGTGTTCAAGGAAGCGATGGCGGTCGAGCTGCCCGCGCCCTTCCCGCGCATGACCTATGCCGAGGCGATGCGCCGTTACGGCTCCGACAAGCCCGACCTGCGCGTGACGCTCGAGCTCACCGACGTCACCGACGCGGTGCAGGACGTCGCCTTCAAGGTCTTCAGCGGCCCCGCCACCTCGGGCGGCCGCGTCGCGGCCATGCGTGTTCCCGGCGGCAACAGCCTCACCCGCGGCGAAATCGACGAGTACACCAAGTTCGTCGGCATCTACGGCGCCCGCGGCCTGGCCTACATCAAGGTCAACGACGTCACCCAGCCCAACGAGCAGGGCCTGCAGTCACCGATCGTCAAGAACCTGCACGAGACCGCGCTGCGTACCATCCTCGAGCGCACCGGTGCGCAGTCGGGCGACCTCATCTTCTTTGGCGCCGACAAGACCAAGGTGGTCAACGACGCCATGGGTGCGCTGCGCATCAAGCTCGGCCACGAGAAGGCTTATGTGACGGGCGAAGCCTGGTGCCCGCTGTGGGTGGTCGACTTCCCGATGTTCGAGTACGACGAGGACGACAAGCGCTGGACCGCCTGCCACCACCCCTTCACCAGCCCGAAGGACGAGCACATCGACCTGCTCGAGTCCAACCCTGGCGAGTGCCTGGCCAAGGCCTACGACCTCGCGTTGAACGGCTGGGAAATCGGCGGTGGCTCGGTGCGTATCCACCGCGCCGACGTGCAGGCGCGCGTGTTCGAGGCGCTCAACATCGGCGCCGAGGAGCAGCAGGCCAAATTCGGCTTCCTGCTCGACGCGCTCAAGTACGGCGCGCCCCCGCACGGCGGGCTGGCCTTCGGCCTCGACCGTATCGTCACCATGATGACCGGCGCCGAATCCATCCGCGACGTGATCGCCTTCCCCAAGACCCAGCGCGCCCAGTGCCTGCTCACCGACGCGCCGAGCAGCGTGGACGAGAAGCAGCTGCGCGAACTGCACATCCGCCTGCGCCAGAAGGTGCAGACCGATGTCGAGATCAGCCGCGACTGAGACGACAGGCCGCAACAGCACCACCGCAAGCCCCTGCGGCGAGGAAGTCCCCGATTTCCCGCCGCAGGGGCTTCAGCCTTTGCGTCGGCTGCCGTAATCTATGGTCATTGCACGCTCAATCGTGCCTTTGACCGCGAGACCGAGCACCCCATGCTGCTGCCCCACGAGATCGATGTTCTCGTCGTCGAGAGCCAGGCGACGATGCGCACGCAGCTGCGCACGATGCTGAACTCCATTGGCGTCGAATCACCGCAATTCGCCGTGTCGGCGACGATGGCGATGCGCAAGCTGCGCGAGCAGCGCTTCGACCTCATCCTGTGCGAGTACAACCTGGGCGACGGCCAGGATGGACAGCACCTGCTCGAAGACCTGCGCCAGCACGAGATCATCCCGCTCGACACCTTGTTCGTGATGATCACCGGAGAGCGCAACTACGAGCGCGTCACAAGCGCCTGCGAGCTGCTACCCAACGACTACATCCTCAAGCCGCTGAACGCGGAGACGCTTCGCGTGCGGCTGCTGCGCGCACTCGAAAAACGCGATGCCTTCCTGCCCGCGTGGCAACTGATGCGTATCGGCGACCCGGTGGGCGCAATCGAATACTGCCGCATCGCGCGCGACGAACATCCGACGCTTCTGGTGGATTTCATGCGACTGGAGGCAGAGCTGCACGCCAGCATCGGCCAGGTCGCGGAGGCCGAATCGCGCTACCGCGAGATCCTGTCTGCACGCAGCATCCCCTGGGCGGTGCTCGGCCTCGCCCGCATGCTGCTGCTCAGGAAGGCCTACATCGAGGCCGAGCACGTGCTCGACGAGGTTCTCGCCCGTCACGAGCGCTTCATCGAGGCCTACGAACTGCTCGCGCGCCTCTACGAGGAAACCGGCCGTCCGGAACAAGCCTGCACGACCCTCGAGAAGGCGACCAGCCTGTCGCCCTACCGCAGCCGCCGCCTGCGCCAGTTGGGTACCCTTGCACTATCGACCGGTGATGCGGCAAGCGCGGAGCGCAACCTGGCCGAGGTCGTTCAGCGCGGCAAGTACTCGGAGTTCCGCGACCCCGAGGATCACATCCGCCTGCTCCAGGCCCAGCTCGCACAGCAGAAGGTGGATGATGCACGCAGCACGCTGAACGACCTCGAACGCAACATGGGCAGGCAGGCCAAGGGCGAGCTGTGCGCCGCCGTTGGCAACGCCCTGCTGCACGCGCACCAGCAGGACAAGGCCGCCGCCCGCCAGGCGATGGTCAGCGCCCTGCGCCACGGCGACCGTATTCGCGAACTGTCGGTCGCACTGCGCCAGGATCTGATCAGTTCCTGCCTCGACCAGCAGCTCGACGACCAGGGCAGCGCCCTGCTCGCCGACCTGATGCGCACCTCGGCCGATGATCGCACGCTCGAGACGACGCGCGCGGCCTTGAAGGCACGTGGCCTCGACCAGCTCTCCCGTGAAATCGAGGCTCAGATACAGGCCGAGGTGAAGTCGCTTGTCACCACGGGCGCAGAAAAAGCCCACGCTGGTGATTACGAAGGCGCGGTGAGCGAGATGATGAACGCCGCCCGCAAGATGCCGGGCAATCCGCATGTGCTGTTCAATGCCGCCCTCGCGCTACTGCGCCACATCGAGCACCGCGGCTGGAATGATGCATTCGCCGTCCAGGCCCGCAACCTCATTCAGCGTGCCCAGCGCCTGTCCCCCGCGAATCCGCGCCTAGCGGCCATCACCGCCTTCATGCACGAACTGATCAAGCGCTACGGCATCCGCCCCGAGCGCGTGATGCAGAAGACGCGCACCGCCTGACCCACTTTTCTTTGCCCCTTTCCTTACCCCTTTTGCAGCCCCATCAGGTAACCCGGATGCTGATTCGTCGCTTGCTCCTGCTGCTTGGCCTGCTCGGCCTGCTCACCGCCTGTTCACCCGCCGACTCTCGCAGCACCCTGCCCTCGCACGCCGGACTGCCAGCGGAGGCAATCGAGACGCTTGCCCTGATTCAGCGCGGCGGCCCCTTCCCGTATCGCAAGGATGGCACCACCTTCCAGAATCGCGAGCGCCTGCTGCCCATCAAGCCACGCGGCTACTATCGCGAATACACAGTCCCCACGCCCGGCGCACGCGATCGCGGCGCGCGCCGCATCGTCACCGGCGGCGACCCACCCGAAGTGTTCTACTACACCGCCGACCACTACCGCAGTTTCCGCCAGATCGAAGCACTGCCATGACAGCCGACGCCCCAAGCTTCAACGCCGCCGATGCGGCCCTCGAATGCCGCATCGACCTCAACGACTGCAGGGACAAGGCAACGCTGCTCGCACGCCTCGCCAGCGCGCTGCAGTTCCCGGACTGGTTCGGTCACAACTGGGATGCACTGGCAGATTGCCTGACCGACCTTTCATGGTTGCCGGCACCCGGCTATCGAATCGTCCTCACCCACGCCGAGGCACTGCGTGCGGCCGACCCCGAAACGCTGGCGACCGCGGTGGAGGTCCTCGACACCGCCGCCGCGTGGTGGGCCGAAGAAGGCATCACCTTCGAAGTGGTGTTCAGCGATCTTGCACCGGAGTCTGCGCCGCCCCACCCTGCAGCGCCCGCTTCTGATCGATGAGCTCAGCAAGGCAACGCGGGCAGTAGCACCCCAAGGCCGGATCAACAGAGCCCACGGAAGGCACCGCGAATGCCGACGGAAAGGCTGCGCACCAGCATGCCGCCTCGCCCGCCTGCATGCCGCAGGTGAACGTCGCAGCGCAGCGCGGACAGCGGTTGGTCGAAAGTGCAGGCTTTGAATTCATGCTCGAAGCGCCTTTGAATAGCGGCTTGCAACTGGGGGACTCGCCGGTCTTGAAATGCGATCGCGAGCACCTATATTCGTGTTGAGGCCGGGATCGACCGGCAAACATCGAACACAGGAGATCGCGCCATGAGCAACAACCTCACCCGCCGTCCCGACCCGCTGGAGGACTTCTTCCGTGGCTTCTTCGTTCGCCCGGTCGACTTCGGCGGCAGCAACGTCGCCAACGTGAGTGCCGACGCCCCGCAGATGCGGGTCGACGTCCGGGAGAACACCGACGCCTACGAGGTCCATGCCGAACTGCCGGGAATGAAGAAGGAAGACATCCACGTTCATATCGACGGCCCTGTGGTGTCGATCAGTGCCGAGCGCAAGCAGGAGAAGGAAGTCAAGGACGGCGAGAAGGTGCTGCGCACCGAACGCTACTTCGGCAAGGTCTCGCGCAGCTTCCAGCTTGGCCAGGAGATCGACGAAGCCAAGGCTTCGGCCCGGTTCAACGATGGTGTGCTCGAACTCAAGCTGCCGAAGAAGGCCGAGGCTCAGGCCAAGCGGCTGACCATCGACTGAGCGTCACGGCGTCTCGAGTAAGGTAACGGCGGCCAAGGCCGCCGTTTTTCTTGCTGACCTGGAAGCGAGCGCTTACTTGCTCTTGATCATCGTGCCGACGCCGTGGTCGGTCAGGATCTCGAGCAACAGGCAATGCTCCACGCGGCCGTCGATGATGTGCACCGACTTCACGCCGTTGCGCGCCGCATCCAGCGCCGAACCGATCTTTGGCAACATGCCGCCCGACAGCGTGCCGTCGGCCACCAGATCGTCGATCTGGCGCGGCGTCAGCCCGGTGAGCAGGTTGCCCGCCTTGTCGAGCACGCCGGGAGTGTTGGTGAGCAGCACCAGTTTCTCCGCCTTGAGGATCTCGGCCAGCTTGCCCGCGACCACGTCAGCGTTGATGTTGTAGGTCTCGCCCTCCTCACCGACACCGATCGGCGCGATGACGGGGATGAAGTCGCCCTGGTCCAGGAAGGCGATGAGGCTGGGATCGATGCCAGTGATCTCACCCACCTGGCCAACATCGATCAGATCTCCCTCGGGCGCGTCCTTCTTCTGCATCAGCAGCTTCTTGGCACGGATGAAGCCGGCGTCCTTGCCAGTCAGGCCCACAGCCTTGCCACCGTGCTTGTTGATCAGGTTCACGATCTCCTTGTTGACCTGACCGCCCAACACCATCTCCACCACTTCCATGGTCTCGGCATCGGTCACGCGCATGCCCTGGATGAACTCGCCCTTCTTGCCGACACGGGCAAGCAGGTTCTCGATCTGCGGGCCGCCCCCGTGCACCACCACCGGGTTCAGGCCGACCAGCTTGAGCAACACGACGTCGCGCGCGAAGCAGTCCTTGAGGTGAGGGTCGGTCATCGCATTGCCACCGTACTTGATGACGATGGTCTTGTCGAAGAAGCGCTTGATGTAGGGCAGGGCCTCGGCCAGGATCTCGGCCTTGCGGGCGGGGGTTACGTCTTGCTGGAGGGCGGTCTGGGTCATCGGGAAACTCCTTGAGCGAACAGCCGGATTCTAGTGGCCCGCCGTGCGAACCGAAAGCAGCACGTAACCGCAGTGCACAAATCGAGTCGCCACCCCCCTCCGCATACCCTGAAGCAATCGACAGATTGAAATCATTTAATTGGAGCTATCGACACAGCAATTCCATACTGATTCTGTGTGGGGCGTTCACCGCCTCGTGAAGGAGCCCGATCATGGTCGACAAAGTTGCCCGCCTGCATTTCCAGCCAGCCAGCCCGGCCGGCGCGTTGCGCGCGCTCAGTGGCTGGCTCATCGCCCTCACCGGCCTTGCCCTGATCGTCGCGCAGTTCGTGCGCAGCATCGAAGGCTTCGAACTCCCGGTGTCCGGTGCCGTCTCCGGTGGCGCGATGGCCGCAGCCGCCACTGCGCTCGGCGCCGCACCGCTGCTGGTGGTGCGGCGCATCGGCGCGAGCGTGCAGGGCATGCTGCTTGGCTTCGGGGCGGGTGTGATGCTTGCGGCCAGCATCTTCTCGTTGCTGCTGCCTGCCTTCGAGGCTGCCCAGGCGCAAACCGGGTCGGCGCTCAGCGCCATCACCCTGGTCGCGTTCGGCGTGCTGCTCGGCGCTGGCGGGCTGCTGGCGATGGACCGCGCCCTGCCCCACACCCATGCCCCCGAAGGCCGCCGCAGCGCCGGCGCGGTGTGGCTGTTCGTGTTCGCGATCGCGGTGCACAACATCCCCGAGGGCTTGGCCATCGGCGTGGCCGCAGGCCTCAATGGCAGTGGAGTCGGTTCGGGCGACGCAGTGGCCGCAGGGATCTCGTTGCAGAACGTCCCCGAAGGTCTGATCGTGGCAATCGCCCTGGTCTCGGCCGGCTACAGCCGCTGGCTGGCTTTCGGCGTCGCCGCGATGTCCGGGCTGATCGAGCCGATTGCTGCCATCGCCGGCTCGATGATGGTGTCGCTGTCGGCGATGATCCTGCCTTGGGGGCTGGCAGGCGCAGCAGGTGCGATGCTGTTCGTGGTCAGCCACGAGATCATCCCGGAGTCGCACCGCCGTGGCCACGAGACACTCGCCACGGCCGGGCTGATGGTGGGCTTCGTGCTGATGATGGTGATGGACACGCTGCTCGGCTGAGCACGGGCACGAAAAAAACGAAGGGCGCCGCAATGGGCGCCCTTCGTCGTTCAGAAATGAGGGTGGCGAGCCTGACCCCCGGCACTTGCAGGAAACGGCTGTGGCTGCTGCCTTCCGGCCCTGACCAGGTTCACCGCGCTGCAATGCGGGGAGACCCGCCACGGCCGGCATTGTAGCAGCACAACGCCGCGCCGGGCGACCGCCAATGTACGGCAGCGAGATTCTCCCCGGCTGAACAGCTCGCGGCTCGCGCCGCTCCTACAGCACCTCGCCTCGCGCTTACCCCGGTGGGAGCGGCGCGAGCCGCGAGGGTCTGAAGGCGGCACGCGCCGCGGGGGGCGCTAGGGGAAGCTCGCCACAGGCGTTGTCAGCCCTTGAGCTCGGGGAAGTCCTCTTCGAAGAACTCGAGCTCGCCGCGAGCCGCCTCGCCACGCGCCTCTTCGGCCTTGCGCAACTCCACCCGGCGGATCTTGCCCGAGATGGTCTTGGGCAGGTCGGCGAAGGACAGGCGGCGGATGCGCTTGTACGGGGCCAGGCGTTCGCGGGTGAAGGCGAAGATGTCCTTGGCGAGCTCCTTGCTGGGCTCCTGGCCGGCGACCAGGATCACGAAGGCCTTGGGCACAGCCAGGCGCACCGGATCCGGGCTCGGCACCACTGCGGCTTCGGCCACCGCCGGGTGCTCGATGAGCACGCTCTCGAGTTCAAAGGGGCTGATGCGGTAATCAGAGGCCTTGAACACATCGTCTGCGCGACCGACGTAGGTGATGTAGCCTTCCTCGTCGATGCTGGCAACGTCGCCGGTGCGGTAGTGGCCGTCTCGCATGACCTCGGCGGTCTTGGCCGGATCACCCGAGTAGCCGACCATCAGGCCGACCGGACGATGCTCGCCCATCACCAGCGAGACCTCGCCCTCGACCGAAGGCTTGCTGTCGGCGTCGAGCAGGGCAATCCTGTAGCCGGGCAGCGGGCGGCCCATGGAGCCAGGCTTGAGCGGCTGGTCGGGCGTGTTGCCGATCTGCGCGGTGGTCTCGGTCTGGCCGAAGCCGTCGCGGATGGTGATGCCCCAGGCCTTCTTCACCTGCTCGATCACTTCGGGGTTGAGCGGCTCGCCGGCGCCGATGAGTTCGCGCAGCTTGGTCTTCACCGCGGCCAGATCCTGCTGGATCAGCATGCGCCATACGGTCGGGGGCGCACACATGGTGGTGACTTCGTACTTCACCAGCACGTCGAGCAGGGCCTTGGCGTTGAAGCGGTTGTAGTTGTACAGGAACACGCAGGCACCGGCGTTCCAGGGCGCGAAGAAGCAGCTCCAGGCGTGCTTGGCCCAGCCCGGCGAGGAGATGTTCATGTGACGGTCGTTGGGCTTCAGGCCGATCCAGTACATCGTCGACAGGTGGCCGACCGGGTAGGACTGGTGGGTATGCAGCACCAGCTTGGGCTTGGAGGTGGTACCCGAGGTGAAGTAAAGCAGCAGCGGGTCGTCGACGCGGGTCACGCCGTCCGGGGTGAACTGGTCGGATTCGGCCGCGGCCTCTTCGAAGGCCTTCCAGCCAGCGGGCGCGCCGCCCACTGCGATGCGGCCAAAGGCGCCAGGGAGATTCTCGAACTTGTCGGTGTGCGCCTTGCCGATCACCACATGCTTGACCTGGCCGCGCTCGACGCGGTCCACCAGGTCATCCGGGGTCAGCAGCGTGGTCGCCGGGATCACCACTGCCCCGAGCTTGATCGCGGCAAGCATGGTCTCCCACAGCGGCACTTCGTTGCCGAGCATGATGAGGATGCGCTCGCCGCGCTTGACGCCCTGCTTGCGCAGCCAGTTGGCGACGCGGTTCGAGCGCGCCGACATCTCGGCAAAGGACAGCTTCGACTCGCTGCCGTCCTCCTCGATGATCCACAGTGCCGGGCTGTCGTTACCCTTGGCCATGGTGTCGAAGTAGTCCAGCGCCCAGTTGAACTCCTTGAGTTGCGGCCACTTGAAGCCGGCATAGGCGGTGGCGTAGTCGCTGCGATGCTGCAGCAGGAAGTCGCGTGCAGCCAGGAACTCGGTAACAGCGCTCATGTGCTCTCCTCTCCAGGACGTCATTGAAATCGATATTGCGTGACCGGGGCGGCGTCACCCCCTGCGCCAGGGGCATCCACTGTCGTCACGCCGGCCTCCAGGGCCGGAATTTTACGTTGACGTTAACGTAATGCAACGACCGAGATCAAATCGCGCCCGGATTTCTGCCCTACACCGCAAGCGGCCGTATCCACGGCACGCGCACGAGCGCCGAGTAATCTTCGGCTGCCGCGGCAGAGTCGCTATACTCGCATGGTTTGCCCACTCGAGCGGAGCGCCCATGTCCGTCACACCTGGCCCCCATCGCGCACCTCATCCAGGCCTGGAGGCGCGCTATGGCAGCACAGCATGCCCTGCCGCCGACGCGCTGAACCCATTCATCGAGCAGCTCCTGTCGCATCGGTCGGTGCGCGCCTATCTGCCCGACCCGGTCAGCGAGGCGGAACTTGCCGCCATCATCGCCGCGGCGCAATCGGCCGCGAGTTCGTCCAACCTCAACCTGTGGTCGGTGGTGGCGGTGCGTGACGCCGACACCCGCGCGCAGCTGGCGCACTGTGCCGGCGACCAGGTTCATGTCCGCGAGGCCCCACTGCAACTGGTGTGGCTGGCGGACCTCGCCCGCCTGAGACACGTTGCCGCCCAGCTCGGACGCCCCTCGGCAGGACTCGACTACACCGAGCTATTCCTGACCGCGGTGATCGACGCCGCGCTGGCCGCGCAAAACGCGGCGGCTGCTGCCGAGTCGCTCGGTCTGGGCACCGTCTATATCGGCGGCATGCGCAACCAGCCCGAGCAGGTTGCAACGCTGCTCGGACTACCGAGCGAAGTGTTCGCAGTGTTCGGCATGTGCGTCGGCAGGCCCGACCCCACCAAGCCTGCAGCGGTCAAGCCCCGCCCCGCGCAGTCGGTGGTGCTGCATCACGAACGCTATCGCCAGGACCCGCTGGACGCCGGGATCGAAGCCTACAACCAGGCGATGGCGCGGTTCTACGAAGCACAACAGATGACAGTGCATGGCACCTGGGACGTCCATTCCGCCAAGCGCATCGCGGGACCAGAGAGCCTCTCCGGGCGCGACCGCCTGGTCGAGGCCCTGCACGCACTCGGCTTCAAGCTCAAGTAATCCCCCGCCCGCATTCGCCGGAGAACGCCATGCGCAGCCGCAACACTTCCCTGACCACCGACCAGAAGGCCCTCGCAGTCAACCTCGACAAGTACAAGTACGGCTCGATCGTCGAGATCGGCGCCGGCCAGGAGGTGGCGCGCCGCTTCTTCCAGGTCGGCGCAGCTGCGGGCACCATCGCCAAGACCATGTCGGCCTACGACATGGCGGTGAGCGACGACATCTACGGCCATGTCGACCGCTACGTGAGCCGCGCTCGCCTGCTGCAGATGCTGGACAAGGAGTTCACCCAGGTCGTCGCCCGCCTCGCCCACGTGCGCGCCAAGAACACCACCTTCTTCGCTTATGCGGCCACCGTCACCGCGCGCAGCTTCAAGCAGAAGAACGAATGTCACGGCTGGGTCGGCATCCGCCTTCAGCTGCACCCGGGCGCCGAGCCGAGCGACGTGATCATGCACGTGCGCATGCTCGACAACGACAACGCGCTGCAGTCGGAAGCGCTCGGCATTCTTGGCGTCAATCTCATCCACGGCGCCTTCTTCCACCACCAGAATCCGGAGTGGATCGTCGAGGGTCTGGCCGACGGGCTCGGCTCCGAGCGCATCGAGGTCGACCTCATCCACTTCTCCGGCCCCTACTTCGAGGAAGTCGAGAACCGCCTGATGAACCTGCACCTGATCCGCAGCTGGCTCACGCGGGCGGTGGTGTTCAACCCTCAGGGCGAGGTGGTGGTGCCGGGCGAGCTCTTCTACCGCAAGCCCGTGATGGTGATGCGCGGCAGCTTCAAACCGGTGACCTACGTCAACGTGGACATGATGAGCGCCGGCCTGCGCCAGTTCAGCCAGCTCGCCGCGGTGGACGAGAACGAGATCCTGTCGCTGGCCGAAGTGACGATGAACTCGCTGATCAGCGGCGATAACGTTGACGGTGCCGACTTCCTCGCCCGCATCGACCTGCTCGCCTCGCAGGGCTACACGGTGATGATCTCCGACTACGTGCGCTTCTTCCGCCTGCGCGCCTACCTGCGACGCTACACGCAGAAGCCGATCGGCATCGTGCTGTCCGTGCGCGACTTCCAGTTCCTGTTCGACGAAAAGTACTACGAAGGTCTCGAGGGCGGCATCCTGGAGGCCTTCGGCAAGCTCTTCCCTGACAACACCCACGTGTACGTTTACCCCTCGCGTCCGCGCGGCACCGACGCCGCCGCCACCGTCACCCTCGACAACGTGCAGGTACCGGAGAACCTGCGCCACCTGCTGGCCTACCTGAAGGCGAACGACAAGCTGGTGGCCGTGCAGCCGCGTGACGACAGCCATCTCCACATCGATATCGCCGAGGTACTCGCCGGCCTGCGCCGCGGTCGCGGCGAGTGGGAAGCCGATGTGCCCGAGGGCGTTGCAAAACGCATCATCGAATCGCGACTGCTGGGCTACGACACCGAATAGCCCGGCGGCCGCGCACACGCCAACCGCGCTGCGCGCTTGCGGAACTTTCGCGACAACGGCATGCTCTTTATTGCGCCGCAACATCAACACCGCCCCCCAACGGGCTAACTCGCGAGCAAGCGCATGAGCCTCAATCCCCCCGTCCAACTGCAGATCGACCGCCCCCACGCCCTCGAAGCCGATGCCGTCCTCGACCAGCTCGGCGCCAGAGGCAAGGGCCTGAGCAACGCGGAGGCGGCCCGCCGCCTCGCCGAGGTCGGTCCCAACCGCCTGCCCCAGCCACCCAAGGACGGGCTGCTCAAGCGCTTCTTCAAGCACTTCCACGACATCCTCATCTACATCCTGATCGCCGCAGCCGGCATCACCGCGCTGCTCGGGCACTGGATCGACACCGGCGTCATCCTCGGCGTGGTGGTCATCAACGCCATCATCGGCTTCATCCAGGAAGGCAAGGCCGAGGAAGCCCTCGAAGGCATCCGCAAGATGCTGTCGGTGCATGCCCACGCGCGGCGTGACGACCAATGGTCCGAGGTCGAGGCCGACGGCCTGGTGCCGGGCGACATCGTGCGCCTGCGCTCGGGCGACCGCGTACCCGCCGACCTGCGCCTGATCGAGGCCACCAATCTGCGTATCGAGGAGTCCGCCCTCACCGGCGAGTCCGTGCCAGCAGACAAGAATACCGCGCCGGTGGCCGCCGATGCCGGCGTCGGCGACCGTTTCGGCATGGCTTACTCAGGCACCCTGGTGGCCGCCGGACGCGGTATCGGCGTGGTCACCGCCACCGGCCCCAACACCGAACTCGGCCGCATCAATCGCATGATTGCCGAAGTGCAGACCCTGCAGACGCCACTCACCCGGCAGATGGCGCAGTTCAGCAAGGTCCTGTCCGTGGTCATCGTCGCCCTTGCGTTGCTGATGCTGGTGATCGGGGTCAGCCTGCACGACTTCCCGCTGGCCGAGGTCTTCCTGGCCGCGATCGGCTTCGCGGTGGCGGCCATTCCCGAGGGCCTGCCCGCCATCCTCACCATCACGCTCGCCCTCGGCGTGCAGCGCATGGCACAGCGCAACGCCATCACGCGCAAACTCACCGCGGTCGAGACCCTGGGCTCGGTCACCGTGATCTGCTCGGACAAGACCGGCACGCTGACCAAGAACGAGATGACCGCCCGCCACGTCGTCACCCGCGGCGGCTTCTACGACGTCAGCGGCACCGGCTACCGCCCCGAGGGCGAGATCACCCTCGAGGGCCGCGCCGCCAGTATCGACAGCCACGGTCACCTGCACGCCGTGATCGAGGTCGTCGCAGTGGCCAACGACACCCACGTCGCCGAGGAAGACGGCCAGTGGCGGGTTACCGGCGAACCGACCGAAGGCGCGCTGCGCACGCTTTCGCACAAGGCCGGTTTCGACGCCGACACCCACGAGCGCCACGCCAGCATCCCCTTCGAGTCGGCCAACAAGTTCATGGCCACGCTCAACACCACCCCCGCTGGCCAGCGCCGAATCCTGCTCAAGGGCGCACCCGACCGCCTGCTCGAGCGCTGCCACCACGAACTGGGCGCCAGCGGAGAGCTCGAACCGCTCGACCGCAGCTTCTGGGAGGCACAGATCGATGCGCTCAGCGCCGAAGGCCTGCGCGTGCTGGCCGCTGCCGCGCGCGACGTTCCCGACAGCAAGCTCGCGCTGGAGATCGAGGACCTGGAGGAGGACATGGTCTTCCTCGGCCTCATCGGTATCATCGACCCGCCGCGCCCGGAGGCGATCACCGCCATCAAGTCCTGCCACGAGGCCGGCATCCGCGTAAAGATGATCACCGGCGACCATGCCGGCACCGCACGCGCGATCGGCATCGAAATGGGCCTGGGCACGGCCGACAGCCTCAAGGTGATCACCGGCGCCGAGATCGAGGCTGCCAGCGACGAAGCGCTCAAGGCCATCGCCCATGACTGCGACATCTTTGCCCGCACCAGCCCGGAGCACAAGCTGCGCTTGGTCAAGGCCCTGCAGGCGCGCGGCGAGGTGGTGGCGATGACCGGCGACGGCGTCAACGACGCGCCCGCACTCAAGCGCGCCGACGTCGGCGTGGCGATGGGCATCAAGGGCACCGAGGCCACCAAGGAGGCCGCCGAGATCGTGCTCGCCGACGACAATTTTTCCACCATCGAGCGCGCGGTCGAGGAAGGCCGCACGATCTACGACAACCTGCGCAAGGCCATCCTCTTCATCCTGCCCACCAACGGCGCCCAGGGCCTGGTCATGCTCGCCGCGGTGGTGCTTGGCCTCACGCTGCCGCTCACTCCGGTGCAGATCCTGTGGGTGAACATGGTGGTGGCGGTCACCCTGGCGCTCGCGCTCGCCTTCGAGCCGGCCGAGCCCGGCGTCATGCAGCGCCCGCCGCGCAAGCCGGGAGCGCCGATCATGGGCCGGGTGATGCTGTGGCGGGTGGCGATCGTGTCGATTCTGATCGGCGGCGCCACCATCGCCATGTTCGAGGTCGAGCTGATGCTCGACATGGACCTCGGCGTGGCGCGCACGATGGCGGTCAACACCCTGGTCATCGCGCAGGCCTTCTACCTCTTCAACAGCCGTTTCCTGGTCGCCTCCAGCCTGCGCGCCGAGTTGCTGTTCACCAACCGCGCCGCGCTCCTCGCGGTGGGCGTGCTGGTGCTGCTGCAACTGGGCTTCGTGTACCTGCCGTTCATGAACACCTGGTTCGGCACTGCGCCGCTCGAACTGCGCCACTGGCTGGTACCGCTCGGCATCGGTCTAGTGGTGTTCCTGCTCATCGAGGCGGAGAAGGCCTGGGTCAGGCGGCTCAACGCCCAGGGTTAAGCCGCCGCCGGGGGGTACCGGGCCATCGAGTTTGTGACAAGAGTCCAGGCCAATTCGTGAACCTCAGGTGCAGTGTCATCCCTCGTTCCTGAGGGAGGGGAGGAGGTCGGGTCCGGCGACCTTTGCATGCCGGCCCACGCGCTAGTAGAGTCCAAGCGCGCCCACCCTTGCAGAGCACATCATGCCGATCACCCGCAAGCGCGCCGTGTTTGCGGCGGTCTTCGTCGCCCACACGCTCGGCGTCTTGTCCTCCATCGACGCCCTGATGTCCACCCGCACCGCACCCGGCGCTGTGGCCTGGATCGTGTCGCTGAGCACCTTCCCTTACGTCACCGTGCCGGCCTACTGGGTTTTCGGGCGGAACCGTTTCAACGGCTACGTGATCGGCCGTCGCGAGGACGACAGCCTGCTCTACCGTGAGCTCGCGCAGAAGATGTCACACGTGGGACAGTACGCAATCGCGCCGCCCGACGCCCAGCAGCAACTGCAGGTCATGGAGCGCCTGGCCAAGCTGCCACTGCTCGGCGGCAACGAAGCCGAGTTGCTGATCGACGGTGAGGCCGCGTTCGCCAGCATGTTCGCCGGCATCGATGCAGCCGAGCGTTATCTGCTGGTGCAGTTCTACATCGTGCGCGACGACGCCCTCGGCCGCGAACTCAAGCGCCGCCTCGAAGCCCGAGCGCGTGCGGGAGTGAAGGTGCATTTCCTGTATGACGAGATCGGCAGCTACCGGCTGCCGCGGCGCTATGTGCAGGAGTTGCGGGCCGCGGGTGTCGAGGTGCGCCCCTTCCACTCCACCCAGGGCTCAGGCAATCGCTTTCAGCTCAACTTCCGCAACCACCGCAAGATCATCGTCGCCGACGGCCGCGTGGGCTGGGTAGGCGGCTTCAACGTCGGTGACGAGTACTTGGGTCGCGACCGCCGCATCGGTCCCTGGCGCGACACCCACATGAAGCTCATCGGCCCGGCCGTGTTCAGCCTGCAGCTGTCCTTCCTCGAAGACTGGCACTGGGCGAGCGGCGAAATTCTGGACTTCGACTGGCAACCGGCCACGGCGGCAAACGGTGGCATGCCGGTCCTGATGCTGCCGAGCGGCCCCGCCGACCGCTTTGAGACCGCCAGCCTGATGGTGCAGCATGCGCTCGCATCGGCGCGCCACCGCGCCTGGATCGCCAGCCCCTACTTCGTACCTGACGAATCGGTGCTCAACGCGCTCAAGCTCGCCGCGCTGCGCGGGGTGGACGTTCGCATCCTCATCCCTGAGCGTCCGGATAACATCCTCACCTGGCTCGCGGCCTACGCTTTCGTCGGGCCGCTGCTCGAGGCCGGCGTGCACATCCATCGCTACCAGGCGGGCTTCCTGCATGGCAAGACCATGCTCATCGACGACGGCGCCGCGGCAGTGGGCACGGTCAACCTCGACAACCGCTCCTTCCGCCTCAACTTCGAGATCACCGCCTGGGTGCTGGACGAGGGCTTCGGCCGCGACGTGGCGGCCATGTTCGAGGCGGACTTCGCGCGCTCGCGCGAGATGACGCTGGCCGAGGTGCTCGACCAGCCGTGGTGGTTCCGCGCCGCCTCGCGCGCTGCCCATCTCACCGCACCGGTGCTGTGAGCATGCGCCGGATCTCGGGCACACAGGACCCACAAGACGTGCCGCAGCCCAACTTCGCCTGCAAGGCATCGAGATCGGCGCCGGCGCCGATGGCGGCGGCGATCTCGTTCTCGGACACGTTCAGGCAGTTGCACACGATCCGACCCCGTCCGGCTGCCGCCGTGGGCGGCACCGACAGCGGCGCCAGCAGCCAGCGCCGCAGCTCGGCGGTGGACTGCGCCTCCACCATCAGTTCGCGCAGCCAGGCGCCCGCCACCGTGTCTCCAGCCAGGCGCACGCCGACCAGGCATTCGTTGTCGATCCGCGCGCGCTTGCTGATGCCCCGCCGCCGATCCTCGAAGCTCAGCACGCAGTCGTCGTCCAACCCGAGCAGGGCATCGAGCTCGGCCAGCCAGGCCGGCGGGATCGGCTGGTCATGCGCGACCCGCATCACGACTGCAGCGGTATCGCGACCGGCAAGCGCGAGCGAGGCATAGGCGAAACGTTCGAGCCACGGCACCAGGGACTCGGCTTGCTCGATGGCTGCGCATTCGTCACGCTCGACACGCATCAGCAGCATCTGCCAGGGCAGCTCGGCGCGCTCGATGGCAATCGCGCTGTGCTTGAGCTCGGGTTGTCTGGAGAATGGGTCCACGTCGCCACCAACCAGTACGTTGATCCCGCCCGAGTCGAGTACGTTGCGCCCCCAGTGCATGGCCACGAAGGCCTGGCCGCGCCCGACCTCCTCCGACGCATGCGCACGCAGCACCAGCTCGCCGCGCCGGCTCGACACCCGCAGCAGCTCGCCACTGCGCACGCCATACGTCTGCAGGTCGGCGGGGTTGAGATCGATGCGGGCCTCGTCCACATGGCTGTACAGGCGTGCGACCTTGCCGGTGCGGCTCATGCCGTGCCACTGATCGCGCAGGCGGCCGGTGGTGAGGTGCAACGGATAGCGGGCATCGACCTGCTCCGCCGTGCTCGCCTGCACAGGCACCACGAAACGTGCGCGGCCGCTCGGGGTCGGGAAATGCCCGTCGGCATACAGACGCCCCCTGCCCGCCTCCCCTGCCGCGCGCATCGCGGCCGTGAGCGGCCATTGCTGCGGCCCCGCGCTGTCGAGCAGGGCATAGTCGAGGCCGGTGATGTCGAGATCACGTCCGGCGGTGCTCGCCACGTGCTCGGCAAAGATCGCCTCGACGCCGTCATAGGCGAACATGCGCCCAGCCTGCGGCTTGCCGATCAACGGTCCGAGCGCACGTGCGAAGTCGCACACGATGTGCCAGTCGGGCCGCGCCTCGGCGGGCGGCGGCAAGGCCCGCTTCACATGCGTGATGCGGCGCTCGGAATTGGTCACCGTGCCCTCCTTCTCGCCCCAGGTCGCCGCCGGCAGCATGAGATCGGCAAAGGCTGCGGTCTCGGTACTGCGAAACGCCTCCTGCAGCACGACGAAGTCGCAGCGCTGCAAGGCCTCTCGCACCCGCTCGAGTTCGGGCATCGACTGCGCCGGATTGGTGCACGCGATCCACAGCGCCTTGATGCGGCCTTCGCGCACGGCCTGGAACAGCTCCACCGCGGTCAGCCCCGGCGTGGCGGGCACGCTATCGACGCCCCACAGACGGGCGATTTCTTCGCGATGGGCCGGGTTGGCCAGGTCGCGATGGGCGGACAGCAGGTTGGCCAGCCCGCCCACTTCGCGCCCGCCCATCGCGTTGGGCTGGCCGGTGAGCGAGAACGGTCCGCAGCCCGGCTTGCCGATCTTGCCGGTAGCGAGCGACAGCGCGATCAGCGCCGCGCCGTTGTGGGTACCGTGGGTGGACTGGTTGAGGCCCTGGCACCACAGCGACAGCGCCGCCGGCGACTGCCCCCACCAGCGCGCAGCGGTGACGATGTCGGCCTCGGCGACGCCGCACACGCCGGCCGCCACAGCCGGCGTGATCGTGTCCACATGCGTGCGCAGCGCATCGAAGCCCTCGGTATGGGCGGCGATGAAAGCGGCGTCGACCAGGCCCTCGCGCAGCAGCACATGCAGCATCGCGTTGTACAGCCAGATGTCGGTGCCAGGCAGGATGGCCAGGTGCAGGTCGGCACTGGCGGCGGTGTCGGTGCGGCGCGGATCGACCACGATCAGCTTCATGTGCGGGCGCGCCTTCCTCGCATCCTCGATGCGACGGAAGGCGACCGGATGGGCATAGGCAGGATTGGCACCGGCGATCAGGATGCAGTCGGCGTGGTCGAAGTCCTCGTAGGCGCAAGGCGGCGCATCCGCACCCAGGGTCTGCTTGTAGGCAGCGACCGCACTCGACATGCACAGCCGCGAGTTGGTATCGACGTTGTTGCTGCCGATCAGGCCCTTCATCGCCTTGTTGAAGACATAGTAGTCCTCGGTCAGCAACTGGCCGGAGATGTAGAAGGCCACTGCGTCCGGGCCATGGGTGTTGATGACCTCGGCGAAACGGTTCGCCGCGGTGGCGATGGCCTCATCCCAGCCCACGCGCTGGCGTGGCTCGCCACGCGTACGCCGCAGCTCCGGGTGCAGCAGCCGTGTCTGCGGCCGTGCAGTGAGGTGCAGGGTCGAACCCTTGGTGCACAGGCGGCCGAAGTTGGCCGGATGCGCGGGGTCCCCGCGCACGCCGGTGATGCGTTCGCCGTCGTGCTCGATCAACACACCGCAGCCGACGCCACAATAGGGACAGGCCGCGCGGGTCTGCATCGGAGATGGGGATGGCGACGGGGCTGTGGTCTTCGCTGGCAGATCGGAAGTCATGATGGAGCCTTTGGTTCTAGTGGCGGCTGAGCAGGTACAGCAGCACGACGTTGAGTGCGAGCGATAGCGCGGCGACGATCTTCAGCGCCAGGCGCGGGTTGCGCTCGAGCAAGGGCACGCGGCGGCGGGTGGCAAGCGGACGGCTCGCACCGCGTTCGAGTGCGAGCAGGAACTCCTCGGCGGTCTCGAAGCGATCATGCGCCTCGCGCGCGCAGGCCTTCAGCAAGACGCTCTCGAGCCACTCGGGTGTATCGGGCCGGTAACGTGTCGGCGGTACCGGGGCGGCAAAGCGCGGGTGCTGGAAAGGCTCCACCTCGCCGTAGGGGTACTTTCGCGTCAGCAGCTCGTAAAGCGTGACACCGCAGGCGTAGAGATCGGAAGACTCGCTTGCCTGAGCGCCGGCAAACAGTTCGGGCGCCATGTAGGACGGAGTGCCCGGGTTGTTGATCTCGGCGAGGTCCTCGGCGTCGGTCGCGGCCACACCGAGGTCGAGCAGGCGCAACTCGCCACTGCGGTCGATATGGACATTGTCGGGCTTGATATCGCGGTGCACGATGCCGAGCCGGTGCAGCACCGCCACCCTGCGCAGCAAGGCACGGCCGATGCCGACCAGTTCATGCGCCTCATAGCGGTGCCCACGGGCAAGGCTGGCCTTCAGCGTTTCGCCCTCATGCCAGCTCATCAGGTAGTACAGGTGCGCACGCGCATGGTCGCACACGCGCGGAAAGCCCTTGCCCGGGACACGGCGGGCCAGCCACTCCTCGCGCACCAGCGCGCTCACCGCCTCGTCGTCGTCCGCCTCCGGGCGCAGCGTCTTCAGTACCAGGGCCTCACCGCTGCTCAAGCGCGTGACCCGGTAGAGCAGCGTCACGCGCGATTCGTGCAGCACCTCTTCCACACGCAGGCCGTCGATCGCCTGCCCTGGCTTGAGCCGCGGCGGCAAGGGCAGGCGGTGACTGTCGGCGAGGCGGTCGCGCAGGTTGTCGGCAGGCAGCGCGTCGACATTGGCCACCAGCGCAGTGGCGTTGTCGGTGGCACCGCGGCGCAGCGCACCCTGGGCAAGCGCATCGGCAGCCCGTTGGGCATCCGGCTGCGCCTGCAGTACGGCGGCGATGCCGGCATCGCCGAGCGTGGTCCATACGCCATCTGTCGCCAGCACGAAGCGGTCGCCGGCAGCCAGCTCGCCATCGTCGTGGTCGACCAGCAGGCGTGCCTCCAGACCGATCGCACGGCGCAGCACGTTGTCGAACTCGGGGTGCGCCCAGGTGTGGTCCTCGGTCAGGCGCAGCAGTTCGCCCGCCCGCCAGCGGTAGGCGCGCGAATCGCCCACGTGGGCGACGTGATAGCGCCGACCGCGCAGCACCACGGCCGTCAGCGTGGTCGCCATGCCGGCATACTCGCGCGCCTTCGCCGACTGGCCGAGCAGCCAGCGATTGACCGCAGCGAGCACGGTATCGACCGACTTGTCGACGCTCCAGGTCTGCGGCGTCGAAAAGTAGTCGGCGAGCAGGCTGCGCACCGTCTGCTCGGCGGCCTCGCGGCCGTGGGCATGACCGCCCACACCGTCGGCCACGGCCAGCAGCATGCCCTTGGCCTCGAGCTCCTCGCCTTCGGGCGTGGCAGCACCGACGAAATCCTCGTTGCGCGGGCGCGGCCCCTGCGCGCTGGCGTGGCCCAGGCTGACCCGCAGGGCGGACGCAGCACGTGCCGGCGGCGACACGCTGCCCGCCACGGCGGGTTGTGTGATTGCATTGAGCGTGCGCACGATGCCTCCGTTACGGATCTGGCGGACGGGCCGGGCTCAGATCTTTGCCGAGGTCAGGTGCGCTGCACCCCAGGTGGTGCGCCAGCGCGTCTTCACTGCGGTCAGGCCGATCAGTGCGAACACGGCAAGCGCGGCGAACACCAGGAAACCGATCTGGTAGCTGCCGGTGACCTGCTTCGAGTAGCCGAGGGATGACGCCAGGTAGAAACCGCCGACACCGCCCGCCATTCCGACCAGGCCGGTCATGACGCCGATCTCGCGTCGGAAGCGCTGCGGCACGAGCTGGAACACCGCACCGTTGCCCATGCCCAGCGCCAGCATCGCACACACGAACACCACCAGCGCCATCCATGCCTCGGGCAGGCCGATGCTGACGATGGCAAGGAAGATCGCCGCAAACACGTACATCACGCTGAGCGACTTGACTCCGCCGATGCGGTCCGCCACGTTGCCGCCAATCGGTCGAACCAGCGAACCGGCAAACACGCAACCCGCGGTGAAGAAGCCCGCCATCTTCGGGTCCAGCCCGTACTGGGTATTGAAGTAGATCACCAGCGAGGACGCGAGGCCGACGAAACCACCGAAAGTGACGGCATAGAAGAACATGAACCACCACGCGTCCTTGTCCTTGAGCACCTTCAGGTACTCGGCGAAGGTCTTGGGCGGCGGCGCGTCCGGCGCGTCCTTGGCCATGAAGCAGAAGGCGACGAGCACGATCACCAGCGGGATCAGCGCAATGCCGAAGACGTTGTGCCAGCCGAAGGCCATCGCCAGGCCGGGGGCGAACAGCGCAGCAAAGGCGGTGCCGGAGTTGCCCGCCCCGGCGATGCCCATCGCCGTGCCCTGGTGCTCCGGCGGATACCAGCGCGAAGCCAGCGGCAGCGCGGCGGCAAACGATGCACCGGCGACGCCGAGGAACACGCCCAGCACCAGCACCTCGGCAAAGGAATGAACGCCTGCAACCCAGGCATAGGCAAGCGCGGCGATGACGATGATCTGGCCGATGATCGCCGCCTTCTTCGGCGACAGGCGATCAACCGCCACGCCCATGACGATGCGCAGCAGCGCCCCGGCCAGCACCGGCGTCGCCACCATCAGGCCCTTCTCGGAATGGGACAAGCCAAGGTCAGCCGAGATGCCCACCGCCAGCGGGCCAAGCAACACCCACACCATGAAGGCGAGGTCGAAGTACAGGAATGCGGCAATGAGGGTCGGCGTATGGCCGGCCTGCAGGAAGGACTTCTTATCCATTTCGGGCTCCAGAGTTCTTGATCACGCGCCGCTTTGGCGCAATAAACCCCAGCGCATGACTCCGTTGCCCGAAGGCCCGCCCTCGATGGCGGGCCAGACGCTGTTTCAAAAACACAAAGCAAGCATCGTGCCAAACATAAAACAGATGCTTTTCAATAGCTTGACGGTTTCATTGACCACGGCTTGCGCACGACTTCGGGGCATCGCCAAGCGTCATCGCGCACAACAACGGTGCATTCGCCGCGGTCCGGGCTACGCCATAGCAGCGGCAACAGGACGTCCGAACAGCAGATGATCGCGGAACGCACTGACGTCCTCACCATCCTTCATGAGCTGGAAGTGCCAGGCGCCATCCGCCGTATCGCCATACAGCACAGAACCGACAATACGGTCGTTGCGAAGCACGACTCGCTTGTAGACACCCCCCTGGCGATCGCGCAGCACGATCTCCTCGGTCCCTTCGCCGCCGCTGAAGTCGCCCGCGGAGAACACATCGATACCGGTCACCTTGAGTTTGGTGGAGGTCACCGAGCCGGTGTAACGGCCAACCCCCACATTGGCGAGATGGCTGGCACACACCCGAGCCTGCTCGAACAGCGGTGCAACCAGGCCATAGGCCACGCCACGATGGGCGACACACTCGCCCACCGCGTAGATGCGCGGGTCGGTGACGGTCTGCAAGGTGTCCGACACGTGGATACCGCGCACCGGACCGCTGCCGCAGTACAGGCCGGCAGCTTCGGCGAGCGCGACATTGGGGCGGATACCGGCTGCGATCACGACCAGATCGGCAGGGATCTCCGCCCCGTCGGCAAGGCGTAGCGCGCCGACACGCCCCCCCTCGCCGCCATCCTGGGCGGCAGGCAACAGCGCCTCGGTCTGGCATGCGAGCAGGAACTTCATGCCGCGGGCCTCGAGCTCGGCCTGGAGCATGTCGGCAGCGGCCTTGTCGAGTTGGCGCTCCATGATCCAGTCGCCCTTGTGCACGACGGTCACCGCCATGCCGCGCCGCATCAGGCCGTTGGCGGCCTCAAGGCCAAGCACGCCGGCACCGATCACCACCGCATGGCGGTAGCGGCCGGCCGCCGCAATCATCGCCTCCGTATCGGCGATGTCGCGGTAGCCGAGCACCCCCGGCAGCGCGCTGCCCGGAATCGGCGGAATGAAGGGCGTCGAACCGGTGGCCAGCAGCAGGCGGTCGTAGCGCGCCTCGGTGCCGTCCTCGGCGACCACCTTGCGCCCGACGCGGTCGATCTTCACCACCCGCTTGCCCGCATGCAGCGTCACGCCCCGGTCGCGGTACCAGTCGAGGTCGTTGAGCATGATCTCGGGCAGGTCCATCTCACCTGCAAGCACCGGTGACAGCAGGATGCGGTTGTAATTGCCCTGCGGCTCGGCGCCAAACACCGTGACGTCATAGAGCTCGGGGGCGAGCTTGAGCAACTCCTCGAGCGTGCGCACCCCGGCCATGCCGTTTCCCACCAGGACGAGCTTGATCTTCTCCATGGCCTTGCTCCGCTCAGGCCCGCAGGGCCGCCGCCTCGCGGGTGCCCGCCGCCCCGCGCGCACGGGCGTTGGCGATGGACTCGACCTTGCGCTGCTTCTCGTAGAGGAAGCTCAGCACCTCGTGGCGGTAGTGGGTGTAGCGTGGATCGTCGGCAAGCGCCAGGCGGTCGCGCGGGCGCGGCAGGTCGATGTCGAGCACTTGGCCGATGGTGGCCGAGGGGCCGTTGGTCATCATCACGATACGGTCGGACAGCAGCACCGCCTCGTCCACATCGTGGGTGATCATCATCACCGTGTTCTGCAGCTCGGACTGAATGCGCATGACTTCGTCCTGGAGGTGGGCGCGGGTAAGGGCATCGAGCGCGCCGAAAGGTTCGTCCAGCAGCAGCACCTTGGGCTCCATCGCCAGCGCACGGGCAATGCCCACGCGCTGCTTCATGCCGCCGGAGATCTCCGCTGGCAGGCGGTCGAGCGCGTGGCTCATGCTCACCATGTCGAGGTTGTGCAGGATCCAGTCGCGCTGCTCGGCCGCACTGCGCTTGCCCTTGAAGATCTTCTGCACCGCGATCTCGACGTTCTGATACACCGTCAGCCAGGGCAGCAGCGAGTGGTTCTGGAACACCAGGGCGCGGTCCGGCCCCGGCGAGTTGACCTCGCGGCCATCGACGATGACGCCGCCCGAGGTGGCGCGCAGCAGGCCGGCGACGATGTTGAGCACGGTCGACTTGCCGCAGCCGGAATGGCCGATCAGCGAAATGTACTCGCCGCGCTGGACGTCGAGATTGACGTCCCGGAGGACCGGGTTGGTGACGCCGCCACGGCTGAAGTCCATGTCGACGCGGGAGATGCTGAGATAGGGCTGGCTCATGATCATATGCTCCTTAAGCGGGACTGGTGCCACGGGTGACGCGCTTGCCGACCCAGGCGACCATGCGGTCGAGCAGGAAGCCGACGATGCCGACATAGACGAGGGCGAGGATGATGTCGCTGACCAGCGACGAGTTCCACGCATCCCAGATGAAGAAGCCGATGCCCACGCCGCCGATCAGCATCTCGGCGGCGATGATCGCCAGCCAGGACAGGCCAACCCCGATGCGCAGCCCGGAAAAGATGTAGGGCGCGGCCGCCGGCAGCATGATCTTCCAGAAGTACTCGACGCCATTGAGGCGGATGACGCGGGCGACGTTGCGGTAGTCCTCGGGGATGTTCCTGATGCCCACCGAGGTGTTGATGATGATCGGCCAGATCGCGGTGATGAAGATCACGAAGATGGCCGACGGGTTGCTGTCCTGGAAACCGGCCAGCGAGATCGGCAGCCAGGCCAGCGGCGGCACCGTGCGCAGCACCTGGAACAGGGGATCGAGCCCGCGCAGCGCCCAGGTCGATTGCCCCACCAGCACGCCCAGGCTCACCCCGGCTACTACCGCGAGCAGGTAACCGTAGGCCACGCGCTCGAGGCTGGCGAGGATCTGCCAGGCCAGGCCGACGTCATTGCCGCCGTTGTCGAAGAAGGGCTGGGTGATGAGCTCCCAGGTCTCGCTGACCACCTGGCTGGGCGCGGGCAGCGCCGCGCCGGGGCGCGAGCACAGCAGCTCCCACACCGCGCACAGCAGGCCGATGACGACCAGCGGCGGCAGGACGTGGTTCATGAAGTGGCTGTAGGCCGCACCGGCGCGCACGCGCAGCATGGAGGGCGGCGCGCTGGCCGGCGCCGGGGCGGCGATGGAATGGGTGTTGTCCATGACGGGCTCCTGTGGATGTCAGGCCTGTGTCCAGGCCCGGTCGGTTCGGTCTCAGCTGCGCACGGTCTTGATGGCGAGGCTGTCGAGGTAGGCCATCGGGTTCTCGGGATCGAACACCTTGCCGTCGAAGAAGGTCTCCAGCCCGCGCGAGGTCGATGCCGGAATGTCGCTCGCCGCCACGCCCAGCTCCTGCGCGGCTTCGCGCCACAGGTCCTCGCGGTTCACCTTGCCCACCCAGGCCTTCATGTCGAAGTCACGCGGCAGGTAGCCCCAGCGGATGTTCTCGGTGAGGAACCACAGGTCGTGGCTCTGGAAGGGGTAGGAGGCCTGGTCCTTCCAGTAGCGCATCTGCTGCGGGCTGTTCTCGACCACGCGGCCGGTGCCGTAATCGAAGTCACCGCGCATGCGATCGACGATGTCCTCGAAGGGGGCGTTGATCCAGCGCCGCTTGGCACAGATGCGCGCCACTTCCTCGCGGTTGGCCGGGTCTTCGCAGAACATCTGCGCCTCCATCACCGCCTTGATCAGCGCCTTGGTCGAGTTCGGATGTGCGTCGACATAATCGGCGCGCATGGCGAAGGCCTTCTCGGGGTGGTTGTGCCACAACTCGCCGGTGGTGTTGGCGGTGTAGCCGATGCCCTGGTTGATGAGCTGGCGGTTCCACGGCTCGCACACGCAGAAGGTGTCCATGCTGCCGACCTTCATGTTGGCCACCATCTGCGCCGGCGGCACGACGATGGTCGAGATGTCGCGCGTGGGGTCGATGCCGCCTGCGGCCAGCCAGTAGCGGATCCACATATCGTGGGTACCGCCGGGGAAGGTCATCGCCGCATTGACCGCCTTGCCGCTGGCGCGCTTGGCGGCGAGCGCGTCCTTGAACGCGGTGGTGTCGGTGCCGACCTTGAGATCCTTGTACTCGTTGCCCACCGAGATGCACTGCCCGGCCAGGTTCAGGCGGGCGAGGATGTACATCGGCACCTGCACGTTGTTGGCCGTCATCGCCCCGCTGCTGATCAGGTAGGGCATGGGGGTGAGGATGTGGGCGCCGTCGATGCCGTTGCGCTGCGAGCCCAGCACCAGGTTGTCGCGCGTGGTGCCCCAGGACGACTGCTTGAGCACCTCGACCTCGGTCATGCCGTGCTTGGCGAAGAAGCCCTTCTCGTCGGCGACGAAGAGCGGCGCGGCGTCGGTGAGCGCGATGAAGCCGAGCTTGGCCTTCTTTGTCTCGAGCGCGCCCCCCGCAGCCCGCGCCGTACCTGTCCACAGTCCGCCCATCATCGCTGCGCCGCCGAGCGCCATGGCACCGCGGATGAAGTGACGACGACTGACCGCTGCCTGCTTGATTGTCTTGCTGCCCATGATCGACTCCTGACTATGAACCACTGAAAGCAACAAGGCGCCCATCCCTGCCCAATTGGTATTGGCAATGGATGGACGCCTTTGTCCGGGATGCGACAGCCGCCGGGCTGCGCCTTGAGTCTCGAACCGCCTTTGGTTTCGCCTCGATCAAGCTATTGCAGGACTCGTGCCAGCTCTTGAATAAGGCCCCTATCTTTTTTAAATCATGGACTTGAAGCAATACTACTGGAGTGCCGAGTCATACATCCACGCACTGCTGCAGTGCAACAGATGGACATGGCGCACAGCCGCAGTGCGTTGCGCACCACGAGTACCCCTGCAGGCCGGACGCCTTACGCAACACGCAGGTTCAGCTGCGCGGCGGAAGCAGGTCGGACATCGCCAGCACGGCCTGGGCCACATCCACCAGGCGCCGCCCCTGGTTCATCGCGGTCCGGCGCAGCAGGCGATAGGCCTCATCCTCAGCCAGGCCCTGGTGCCGCATCAGCTCCCCCTTGGCGCGCTCGATGAGCTTGCGCTCGTCGAGCGCAGTACGCACCGCAGCCAGCTCGTCGTTCATCGCTTGCAGACGCTGCGCCTGCGCATGCAAGGCATCTACAATCGAACGCCGCAGGCGCGGCCCGAGGGCCTCCACCCCATCCTCCGTGGGCAGCACACCGCTCGGCGACACCGGCTCGGGCTGCGCTGCGAGTGCGCGCAACAGGCTTTGCGGATCGTCCGGATCGGCCTGCAAGGCGGCGATGCGCTGCAGGCAGGCGGCGCGCAAGCCCTGCGCAAGCGCCGCCTCGGTGTCACGAATCAGCTCCAGGCGCTGCGAGCAGCAGGCGAACCAGGCCTGTGCCTGCGCGGGATCGAGCACCGCGCCCTGGGCGGCAGCCAGCAACCTGCGCCGCATGCGTTCGAGTTCGCCCATCGGCATCGCGGCCTTGGCCTGGGCCCAGGTGCCGAGCAGCTCAGTCGGACAGAAGGCCTCGAAGCGCTCGAAGCAGGCCTCCTGGGCATCGATCAGGTGGAGCAGGTCCTGGCCGCCAGCGGCCGCCGTGCTCGCAGCCGCCGCACCAGCCGCGAACGCCGCGGCGCCGGCTGCACGCTCCTGACCAGCATGCTCCTTGCCTTGCATGAGGTTGAACAGCGCCACCAGCAAGCGTGACACTGCCGGATCGGCCGCGACATCGGCCGCCTCGAACACGAGCGCCAGCAAGGCTGCAACCATGCGGTTGAAACGCAGTGTGGCATCTGCGGCCTTGCAGCGCCGGGCAGCGACCTCCGCGCGCAGTTCGGCCAAGCCGTCGAGCGCATGCAGCGCCACCGCAATCCGCGTGAACAGCCTTGCACCACCGGGCACCGCCACGATGGGCGCATCCTGACCGCCCTCGACCTGAGCGAGCCAGCTGCGCAGTGCAGCCTCTGCTTGTGCGCTGAGGGCAACGCAGGCTTCGCGCTGGGAGACGAACACCTCGCCACCGGAAGCCAGGAACAGGTTGGAAGCGCCACGCTCGCCCTGCAGCCGATGCACGAGTTCGCTCACGGCCTGGACGAGGTCGCAACTGCGGGCAAGGTGTTCGAGGTCGTGGATCTCGCACTGTCGGGCAGCGGCGAGGAAGGCAAGCGTCGAGTTCATGAGCGGTTCCAGCAAAGGGCTGTTGGCAGGCCAGAAGGCGGAGAGACTACAAGCAACAACCGTGCAATGCACGCGTCACGCCCGGCCATACCCACACGCGACAGCCGCCGCCGACCTCAGCCTTGCGCGCAAGCCCCCGTACAGGCGCCCTGCCGACGCCCCCGCCGCACACCCAGCCCGGCGATGCCCAGGCTCAGGGACAGCGCCCGTCGCGGCGCAGCGATCAGGGCGCGATGCACCTGCACCAGGTCGGCTCCCGCAGCCAGACGCGCAGCCGCCTCGCGCACCGAGCCGACACCCCCCACGCTGATCAGGGCCGTGCGCTCGCCCACTTCCGCAGCGACCCTGGCGATGCGAAGCGCCGCTGGCATCGAATCCCCTTCAGCCGACAGCAGAAGGCCATCCGCACCCGCGTCGATCATATGGTGTGCCCAGCGCACGCCCCCCGCAGCAGCCAGCCAGGGCGCAGGCAGCTTGGCCACGAGGGCGAGGCGGATGGGACGCGCCAGGCGGTCGCGTACCTTGGCCAGTGCGGCCAGCAACTCGACGCACTGGGCTGGGGTGGCGCCACTGCGCCCCGGGTTCAGCACGACATAGTCGGCCGTGGCATGGCAGGCTGCAAAAAGGGCTTGCAGCCGTTCCAGCGCGTGCCCTCCGCGCCTGGTGTCGCCCTTCCCTTCAAGACGCGGTACGAGCAGACTCAGACCATGCAGGCAGACACCCATCCGGCCGCCGCCCGCTGCCACATGCCGGCGCGCCGCAGCCACCCGCACACGGGGCGACGGACAGGCTGACGATGTCCGCAGGCTCCCCGTCTCGACGGCGCCCAGACCGAGTCGCGACGCATTCTCCAGCAGCACGCCATGGCGGTCGAAGCCGGCCGCGAGCAGCAGCGGCGAACCGAACCGCAACCCCATCACCTCGACCACGGACGCAGTCATGCCTCGGCCATGCACGACGCCGTCGGCGCGCGCAACCCACTCGGCCGGCTCAACCCCATGACGCGCCAGCCGCAGTAGCGACCAGCGTGTGCGCAAAGCGCGTGGACTCAGGGCCGGAAGCGTCATCCACGCGCTACTCAAGGTGCCTGGTGGCACCGGCCAGCCTCGCTGCAGGCGAATCCGCTCAGCAGGCCTGCGAGCGCCGCCACCGCGTCGTCGGCAAGTCCGTTATAGAGGCTCAGGCGTACACCGCCGCGTTCGGGATGGCCACCCAGGTCGTGCAAATCCGTCGCGTCCGCAGCCGCGAAGAAGCGCCGGGCGGTCTCCTCGTCGGGCAGCTGGAAGCAGGGATTGACCTGCGAGCGCCAGGCGCTGGGCGCGCTCCAGCGATAGAGACCGACATCCTCACCGGCGGCCATGGCCGCGGTCACCAAGGCATGGCGGTGCGCGAGCCGGACCGCCATGGCCGCCACGCCACCGGCCGCCTCGATCCAGTGCAACATGCGGTGGGCGACGAAGACCGGCAGCACCGGCGGCGTACATAGGCGGGACTCCGCCTCGGCCTGGGCGCCGTAGTCCATGACCCGCGGCGTACCTGCTCGGGCATGTCCGAGCAGGGAACGGCGGATGATCACCAGGGTGAGCCCCGGTGTGCCGATCGTCTTCTGCGTTCCTGCATAGCCGACGTCGAGCCGCTGCCAGTCGATCGCGCGGGTGAGCAGTTCGGACGTGAGATCGGCCACCAGCGGCGCCTGCGTAACCGGGAGCCGGGCGAACTGCAGGCCGTCGGCAGTCTCGTTGGGCGTGACATGGACGTAGGCGGGGCGGTAGCCAACCGCGTCCTCCAGAACGGACATGCCGACACGCGCCTGCGCAGCTGCAGTCTCAGGCACGCCACCGCCCCCCCACGCCGCCGTCAGCGCCGCCAACGCGCACACATGCACCGGGCAGTGGCGCCGCGCCTCGGCAATGGCCCGCCGCGACCAGTGCCCACTGTCGATATAGACTGCCCGCGCTCCAGTGTCTGCGCCGTACAGGTTCATGGGCACCAGGGCGAACTGCGTGCTCGCACCGCCCGCCATGAACAGGACCACGAACTCATCCGGGATCGCCAGCAGCCGGCGCAGGCATGCTTCGGTCTCGGCCTGCAGGCTGCGATAGGCCGATGTGGTGAAGGGCAGGCTCAGGATCGATCCCGGCCCCGGCCGGCAGGCCTCGGCCACCTCGTCCGCAACCGCCGTGGGCAGCGGTCCCGCCGCCGCGGAAAAGCTGAACCCGGGCCGCGTACGCCAGGCCGCAAGGCCGGTGGGGACGCGCCCGGACGCTGATGTCGACAGCTGCGGGTCAGGAGAAGAGCGCGATCCCATGCGTTCCAGCCCCCATCAGGAAGACCACCGGGATCGACAGCATGGTGTTGACCCGTGCCGACAGGAAGGTGACGCGGGAGCAGCGCAAGCGCTCGTCCAGCGGCGCGGGGACGAAGCCGAGTACGCGCTTCTGGTGCGGCCACAAGACGAACCACAGGTTGCACACCATGATCACCCCCAGCCAGACGCCCAGCCCGAGCGGCGCCAGGCTGCCCTGCAGGCTGAGTGCATCGAACAACCAGCCGCGCTCCCACAGGATCGCCAGGCCGGTTCCCAGCACCACCAGCGAGCCATGGCGGAAGGTGCCGTGCTCGCGCTGCATGAGCGCACGCTGGCGCGGGCTGTCCGGGTCGGACAGGTCGGCGGCGGTGAGCGGGACGTAGCGCGCGCGCGTGACCGCGGTGGCGTAGTTGTGTCCGACCCACACCAGTGCGCCAAGCACATGCAGCCAGCGCGCCACCGTCTCGAACAGGATCTCCATCGTCATCTCGCCTAGCCCGACACGCGCAGCAGCAGCGTCAGCACTGCAGTGAGCACGACGCCATACGCCACCGTCACCACCGAGGAGTCGAACGCACGCAGCAGCAGGTCAGACATCGGACGGCTCCACGACGGCAACGGCAAGGTCCGCGCGCCCGGCAGCCCCACAACCTCCGCCCGTGCCGCTGCCTTCGCCGAGCAGGCGCGAATTGCGATCGTTGCGCAGCACGAGCGGCTGGATCCTGCGCCCGGGTGCGTGCGCCTTGGCGATCGCCTCGGCAATCAGGTGGTGGTGCGGCGAGCGCGAACAGGCGGGGTCGGTGTTTGCTGCGTCGCCGGTGAGCAGGAAGGCCTGGCAGCGGCAGCCGCCGAAGTCCTTCTCCTTCTCGTCGCAGCTGCGGCAGGTCGGGCTCATCCACTCGTCGCCGCGAAATTTCTGGAAGGTCGGCGACTCGTTCCACAGCCACGCCAGGCTCTTGTCGCGGATGCTGGGAAATTCCAGCCCCTCGATGACGCGCGCCTCCTGGCAGGGCATGGCAACACCGTCGGGTGCAATGGTGAGGTGGATCGAGCCCCAGCCGTTCATGCACGCCTTGGGGCGGCCCTCGTAATAGTCGGGGATGACGAAGTAGATCGTCATGCGGTCGCCAAGACGTTCGCGCGCGGCCTGGACCGCACGTTCGGCGGCCTGCAGCTGCTCGCGCGTCGGCAGCAGTTCGTCGCGATTGACCATCGCCCAGTTGTAGTACTGGATGTTGGCGAACTCGAGGTAATCGACGCCGATTTCCTCGGCCAGGCGCAGGATGTCCTCGACCTGGCCGATGTTCTGGCGGAACACCGGCACATTGAGCACCATCGGGAAGCCATGCGCCTTGATCATGTGCGCGACCTTCACCTTGAGGTCGTGCGCCCGCGCACCAACCAGGGTGTCGGTGAGTTCGCGCTCGCTCGACTGCAGCGAAAGCTGGATCTGGTTGAGGCCGGCGGCCTTGAGCGCGCTGAGGCGCGCCTCGCTCAGGCCGACACCCGAGGTGATCAGGTTGGTGTAGTAGCCCAGTGCGCGCGCATCGGCGACCAGTTCCTCGAGGTCGTCGCGCAGCAGGGGCTCGCCACCGGTAAAACCGAGCTGCAGCGCGCCCAGTTCGCGGCCTTCGCGCAGCACGCGCTTCCACTCGGCAGTGGACAGCTCGGCGGTCTCGTCGCGGGCGTAATCGACCGGATTGCTGCACCACGGACACTTCAGCGGACAGCGGTAGGTGAGCTCGAGCACCAGCCACAGGGGCTTGCCCTGCCCATCAAGCCTGACGACGGATCCATCCTTTGGCACGGAACACCTCCAGGAATGTGTAGACGCCCTCGGCAACGCGTTCCTCGTCGCCCGGGTAGCGCTGCTGCAACTCGGCGACGAGTTCGGCGACGGTGCGTTTGCCGTCGCAGCGCTCGATGATGTCGCCGGCGGTCTGGTTGAGCTTGACGATGCCTTCCGGGTAGAGCAGGACATGGGCGTCCTGAGTGGGCTCCCAGCGGAAGAGATACATCGGGTTGAGCGCGTAGCGCTCGCCCGCGGCAGGCGGGCTGACGGCTGAGTCGTTCATGCGGGCATCCGCTCCGGGCAAGCGCCGGCCGGCCGCCCGCAGGCAGGCCGGGCGGCCGGACTTTCAGCGTACGTAGACGTAGGCGGTGACTTCGAAGCCGAGACGGATGTCGCAATAAGCGGGGTCGGTCCACTGCATGATGTGTCTCCTCTTGAATGATGGTGGCTGAACCGGCTTGTTTGCCGGCTCAGGGGCCATCATCCCGGTGACAGCAGCCGGCGGGATCCGCAGGATCGCGACCCCGCCATCGACGCGATCACCAGCGCGAACTGGCGAATATCATGATTCTTCCGCCACTGGGGCCGGTTTTGATGCAGATCAACGCAGAACCGGCACGACCTGGTCAATCGCCTCGACCAAGCGCTCACCCGCGGCATCTGCCCTGCCCTGCCAGCCATCGAAATGCAGCAGTTCGGGCAAGGGCACGCGCCTGAGCCAACCGGCCGCCTCCAGTTCGGGGCGGGCATGGAAGTCGCGGACGTAGCCGATGCACAGGTAGGCGATGGGCACGATCTCGGGCGGAATGCCGAGTGCCTCACGCAGCGCCGGCGGGTGCAGGATGCTCACCCAGCCTACGCCGAGGTTCTCGGCCCGTGCCGCGAGCCACAGGTTCTGCACTGCACACACGGCGCTGTAGACGTCCATGGCGCCGATGTGGGTGCGGCCGATCACCACCGGGCCGTGACGGCTGCGATCGCAGGTGATGCAGATATTGACCGGCGACTCGAGGATGCCTTCGAGCTTGAGATTGCGGTAGGTGGCGCGCTTGCCCTCCTCGAACATCTGCTCGGCCTCGGCATGGGCGGCGAGGAAATCGGCATGGATCTTCTCGCGCACCGCGCGCGCGCGCACGACGATGAAATCCCACGGCTGCATGAAGCCGACCGAGGGCGCGTGATGGGCGGCCGTGAGCACGTGCGCCAGCACGTCATCCGGGATCGGGTCGGGGAGGAACTCGCCGCGTACGTCACGGCGGGTGTGGATGGCGCGATACACCGCGTCGCGCTCGGCGCTGCTGAACCGAGGGTTGGTCTGGAAACGGGTGTCCTGCGGCGGTGCGCAATGCACCTGGGTCTGGCTGCTCATGAAGTAGTCCCCTTGTCGACGAGCAGTGGGCAGCCGCCGACCAGACGGCTGCAGGAAACACTTCGAGGCCGGTCTTCCGGCTGCGGATCATCTCGTCCGGACGCCTTCCCGATCCTGACGACCAGTGGCTGGGCGAACCTTGCCCGGACAATCCCCTTCACGGCGCTGGGCGCGCGGCGGATTGGCACCGCCTTCCCGATTCTCCCGCGCAAAGCGCAGGCACCTCGAAGTCGAGAGGGCCAGATTCTAGCCACATGCCCTCCATCTCGCGACACCTGTGCGCTGGCTCGTGCCGCGGTATTACACCTGCCCCCCTCCCCTTCCCCCCCCTTCACTCCTCCCTTCCCCCCCTTCGCCGCCCGGCACGGTGCACCAGCTTGGTGACAAGCGCACCAACACAGTGCGCCCGGTGCATCTGCCATCGCGGCAGATCCAGTCAATCCGGGGTTTTCAAGGCGTTGAAGTGCATGGCACGGTCCGTGCTTATTGCAAACCAGCCCAGCACGCAAGGATGCGAACAGGGCTTGCCTCCGCCAACGCAGGTGGGGGCCGGCGGATACGAATACGTATGTCGCCGGCCATTTCCATCCGATGTCGAACCGCGTCCCGCGGAGGCCGTCATGCTTGAGCCGGGCTCACCCCGTGCCCAGGTATCGCCAGGTCCAACGCGGGGCCGAATGAGTGATACCAGCATGAAGATCGTTCTCGTTGGCCATGGCATGGTCAGCCACAAGTTCCTCGAGGAACTCCGGCAACTGCAGATCCCCGGTGCGGAAGTCACCGTACTGTGCGAGGAACCGCGGGTCGCCTACGACCGTGTGCACCTCTCCGAATTCTTCGCCGGCAAGACGGCGGAAGACCTCTCGCTGGTCGCCCCCGGCTTCTTCGCCGAGGCAGGCTTCACGCTTCGGCTGGGCAGCCGCGCGGCGGCGATCGACCGCCGCGCACGCACGGTGACGACGCAGGACGGCGTCACCCTGCCCTACGACAAGCTGGTGCTGGCCACGGGGTCCTATCCCTTCGTGCCGCCGGTCAAGGGCAGCGAGCGCGACCAGTGCTTCGTCTATCGCACCATCGAGGACCTCGAGGCGATGAAGGCGGCCGGCACGATCTCGCGCAAGGGCGTCGTGGTGGGCGGCGGCCTGCTCGGCCTGGAGTGCGCCAAGGCGCTGCGCGACCTCGGCCTCGAGACCCACGTCGTCGAATTCGCGCCCCGCCTGATGGCGGTGCAGGTGGACGACGAAGGCGGCCGCATCCTGCGCAGCAAGATCGAGGCCCTGGGCGTGCAGGTACACACCGAGCGCAACACGGTCGAGATCACCGACGGCCGCAGCGCCCGCCACCGCATGGTGTTTGCCGACGGTACCCACCTGGAGACCGACATGATCGTGTTCTCCGCCGGCATCCGTCCGCGCGACGAGCTCGCGCGCCAGAACGCACTGGCCGTCGGCGCCCGTGGCGGCATCGCGATCGACGACCACTGCCGCACCAGCGATGCGGCGATCCTCGCCATCGGCGAGTGCGCGGCCTGGCGCGACCAGACCTTCGGCCTGGTGGCCCCGGGCTACGAGATGGCGCGCATCGCCGCCCGCCAGCTGGCAGGTGACGCCCAGGCCGCCTTCGGCGGTGCGGACATGAGCACCAAGCTCAAGCTGATGGGCGTGGATGTGGCCAGCATCGGCGACGCCCACGGCAGGACGCCCGGCTGCCGCAGCTTCCGTTACGCCGACGAATGCAAGCAGGTCTACAAGAAGATCGTCGTCAGCGCCGACGGCAAGCACCTGCTCGGCGCGGTGCTGGTCGGCAACGCCGACGAGTACGGCACCTTGCTGCAGATGGCACTCAACAGCATCGCGCTGCCGGCCGACCCCGAGTTTCTGATCCTGCCCGCCAGCGACGGCAAGGCCAAACCCGGTCTCGGCGCCGACGCCCTGCCCGACAGCGCGCAGATCTGCTCCTGCAACAACGTGAGCAAGGGCCAGATCTGCGCGGCGGTCGGCGAAGGCGCAACCACCATCGGCGAGATCAAGGCCTGCACCAAGGCCGGCGCCACCTGTGGCGGCTGCGTGCCGCTGGTCACCCAGGTCATGAAGGCCGAGATGGCCCGCCTCGGCCTGTCGGTGAACAACCACCTGTGCGAGCACTTCCCCTACTCGCGCCAGGAGCTCTACCACCTGATCCGCGTCGGCGAAATCAGGAGTTTCGAGGACCTGCTCGCGCACCACGGCCAGGGCCTGGGCTGCGACATCTGCAAACCGACGGCGGCGTCGATCTTCGCCTCGTGCTGGAACGACTTCGTGCTCAAGGGCGAGCTTGCCAGCCTGCAGGACAGCAACGACTACTTCCTCGGCAACATCCAGAAGGACGGTACCTATTCGGTGGTGCCGCGCATGCCCGGTGGCGAGGTCACGCCGGAGGGGCTGATCGCAGTCGGCCAGGTGGCGAAGAAGTACGGCCTGTACACCAAGATCACCGGTGGCCAGCGGGTGGACCTGTTCGGCGCCCGCGTCGAGCAGTTGCCAGCGATCTGGGAAGAACTGATCGCCGCCGGCTTCGAGTCCGGCCATGCCTACGGCAAGTCGCTGCGCACGGTCAAAAGCTGCGTCGGCAGCACCTGGTGCCGCTACGGCGTGGATGACTCCGTGGGGCTGGCGATCGAACTGGAGAACCGCTACAAGGGGCTGCGCGCGCCGCACAAGATCAAGTTCGGCGTCTCGGGCTGCACGCGCGAATGCGCCGAGGCCCAGGGCAAGGACGTCGGCATCATCGCCACCGAGCGCGGCTGGAACCTCTACGTGTGCGGCAACGGCGGCATGAAGCCGCGCCATGCCGAGCTGATCGCCTCCGACCTCGACAAGGCCGCCCTGGTGCGCCTGATCGACCGCTTCCTGATGTTCTACGTGCGCACGGCCGACCGCCTGCAGCGCACCAGTACCTGGCGCGACAACCTGGAGGGTGGCCTCGACTACCTGAAGGCCGTACTGATCGACGACTCGCTGGGCATCGGCGACGAGCTCGAGCGCCAGATGCAGCACGTGGTCGACACCTACCAGTGCGAATGGAAGACGGCGATCACCGACCCGGCTGTGCGCAAGCGCTTCCGCACCTTCGTCAACGATCCGCGTGCCGATCAGCGCATCGTCTTCGTCGAGGAGCGCGGACAGATCCGCCCGGCGCGCGCCGAGGAACGCCCCGCAATCGAGAACGCCGAGGTGGAAGCATGAGCCCCGCGAGGACAGCCCCCATGAGCAGCGAAGAACTGAACTGGACCGCCGTGTGCAAGCTCGGCGACATCCTGCCCGGCACCGGCGTGTGCGCGCTCGTCGATGAGCGCCACGTCGCCGTTTTCCGCATCGGCGACGCCGGCGTCCATGCCATCGACAACATCGACCCACGCTCGGGCGCGAGCGTGCTGTCGCGCGGCCTGGTCGGCAACCTCGGCGAACACATCGTCGTCGCCTCGCCGCTGTACAAGAACCACTTCGACCTGCGCACCGGCGAATGCCTGGAGGCACCCGAGCACTCGGTGCGCGCGCACCACGTCAGGGTGTGCGGCGACGAGGTGTGGGTCGCGCTCGCCTGACGCGGCCTCAGCCGCGCTGGCGGCGAGCCTCGAACAGACAGATGCCGCTCGCCACCGAGACGTTCAGGCTCTCGACGCTGCCATGCATCGGGATGCGCGCGAGCTCGTCGCAGGTGTCGCGGGTGAGCCGGCGCAGGCCGTCGCCTTCGGCGCCGAGCACCCAGGCGACCGGCACCTTCTGGTCGATGTCGTAGAGCGTCTTGTCGGCCTCGCCGGCGGCACCGACCACCCACACGCCGGCCTCCTGCATCTCGCGCAGGGCACGCGCGAGGTTGGTGACGGTGATATAGGGAACGGTGTCGGCCGCACCGCTGGCGACCTTGACCGCGGTGGCGTTCAGCCCCACCGCGCGATCCTTGGGCGCCACCACCGCATGCGCCCCGGCAGCATCGGCCACGCGCAGGCAGGCGCCGAGGTTATGCGGGTCCTGCACACCGTCGAGCACCAGGATGAGCGCGTTCTCGTCCAGGCTGTCGAGCACGTCGGCGAGCTTGATGTCGCGCCGGGTGGCGTCCACCTTGGCCACCACGCCCTGGTGGCGGCGGGTGCCGACCAGGCCGTCGAGCTTGTCGCCCTCGGCCTGGCTGATGCGCACGCCGGCGGCCTCGGCCTGGGCAAGGAACTTGCGCACACGCGCATCCTTGCGGTCGGCCGACAGATAGACCTCGAGCACCGCATCGGGCGCGTGGCGCAGCTTGGCGGAGACGGCATGGAAGCCGTAGATCAGCTTGGTGGGGGTGTTCTCAGGTGCTTTAGCCACGGTCGGTGCCCTTGGTGGTGGTCTTGCGGGCGGCACGTCGCGCCGGGGCCGCAGTCGGGGGCGCGGATTCTAACGCTTCGGCTGCAGGTGCGGCAGCGGGTTCGGCGACCGCCTTCTTCGCGCGCGTCTTGCGCGGCTTCGGTGCGACGGGCTCCGGGCTTGCAGGCGCGGCCACGGGGGCGGCGGCCGGCTCGGCGGCGGCCTTACTTGCCCGTGACTTGCGGGGCGCGGGCGCGACGACCGCCACCACAGTGACGGGCGCTTCGACAACCGGAGTGACGGCCGTCTTCTTCGCACGCGCGCTGCGGGGCTTGGGTTCGGCGGCCGGAGGCACGGCTGCAGCCTCGGGCACCTGCTCGGGCTCCGGGCGGGGAGCCACCTTCTTTGCGCGCGTGGTACGCGACTTTGGCGCAGCCGGATCGGTCACCGCCGGTTGCGCTTCGCCGACCTGCACGGGCGCGGCCTCGACAACTGGTTCGGTGGCGGGTTTCTTGGCACGCTTGCTGCGGACCTTGGGTTCGACGGTCTCCGCAGCCACGACCGACATCTCGATGGCAGGCGCAGACGCCGCCTCGCCCTTCTTCGCGCGCGGCTTGCGCACCCTCTCTCCTGCCTCGCCGCCGACCGCAACAGGCACGACATCGGCGGGCGTGACAGGCGTCTTCACCTCGACCGGCAGCGGGCCTTCGATGAGGCGGAAGTCGATCTTGTTGGTCGCCATGTCGACCCGCACGAGCTGCACCTTGACCCGGTCCGAGAGACGGAACTGCTTGCCGGAGCGCTCACCCATCAGGGCGTGGCGCATCTCGTCGTAGTGGAAGTAGTCGCTGCCCAGGTCGGAGATGTGCAGCAGGCCCTCGATGAAGATGTCGTCGAGGGCGACGAAGAGGCCAAAGGGCACGACTGCCGACACACTGCCGGTGAACTCTTCGCCGACGCGATCCTGCATGAAGTAGCACTTGAGGAAGGCGACGACATCGCGGGTGGCATCGTCGGCGCGACGCTCGGTCATCGAGCAGTGCAGGCCGATCTGTTCCCAGTCTCCGGGGCGGTATTGCTCGCCCGCCAGCGCGGCCTTGATGCCGCGGTGGATCAGCAGGTCGGGATAACGCCGGATCGGCGAGGTGAAGTGGGTGTAGGACTCATAGGCGAGACCGAAGTGGCCGACGTTGTCGGGGCTGTACATCGCCTGCTTGAGCGAGCGCAGCATCACGGTCTGCAGCAACTGGGCGTCGGGACGGTCCTTGACCTGCTCGAGCAGCGTGGCGAAGTCGCTCGCGCGCGGCTCGTCGCCGCCGCCCAGGCCGAGGCCGAACTCCTTGAGGAACTCGCGCAGCTTGGCAAGCTTGTCCTCGGAGGGCGAGTCGTGCACTCGGTACAGCGCCGGGTGCTCGCGGCTGGCGAGGAAGTCGGACGCACACACGTTGGCAGCGAGCATGCACTCCTCGATCAGGCGGTGGGCATCGTTGCGCACCTCGGGCACGATCTGGGCGATCTTGCCGTTGTCGTCGAAGATCATCCGCGTCTCGGTGGTCTCGAAGTCGATCGCGCCGCGCTTGGCGCGCGCCTTGAGCAGCACACGGAAGAGCGTGTCGAGGTTCTCGAGATGGGGCAGCAGCGCGGCCAGCTCGGCGCGCACCGCCGGGTCCTTGTCGTACAGGGCGGCGGCGACCTTGTTGTAGGTCAGGCGCGCGTGCGACCAGATCACCGCGCGATAGAAGCGGTAGTTCTTGATTTCGCCAGTGGCCGAGATGTTCATGTCGGCCACCATGGCCAGGCGCTCGACCTGCGGGTTGAGCGAGCACAGGCCGTTGGAGAGCTTTTCCGGCAGCATCGGGATGACGCGACGCGGGAAGTACACCGAATTGCCGCGGTCGAAGGCATCCTTGTCGAGTGCGCTGGCGGCGTCGACGTAGTGCGAGACGTCGGCAATGGCGACGATCAGGCGATAGCCCTTGCCTTGGCGCTCGCAGTAAACCGCGTCGTCAAAGTCCTTGGCGGTCTCGCCGTCGATGGTGACCAGCGGCAGCTTGGTGAGGTCCTCGCGCCCGGCCCAGTCCTTCTTGCGCACCACATCAGGCAGCTTGCGCGTCTGCGCCTTGGCTTCGGACGAGAACTCGAAGGGCAGGTCGTGCTTGCGCAGCGCGATCTCGATCTCCATCCCCGGATCGGCGTAGTTGCCAAGGACCTCGACGATGCGGCCGATCGGCTGTGCGAACTTCGTGGGCTGCTCGACCAGTTCGACGGTGACGATCTGCCCGGCCTCGGGCTTCTTGCGCCCACCCGGCGCAACCAGGATGTCCTGCGCCAGGCGGCGGTTCTCGGGCACGACGATCATCACGCCGTGCTCGTTGATGACACGGCCCACCACGCGCTTGTTGGCACGCTCGAGCACCTCGACCAGCTTGCCCTCGGGCCGGCCACGACGATCCTGGCCGGCAATGCGTACGATGACGCGGTCGCCGTGCAGCAGCTCGCGCATTTCCTTGGGACCGAGGAAGATGTCCGGCTCACCGTCGTCACGACGCAGGAAGCCGAAGCCGTCGGGATGGCCCTCCACACGGCCCTTGATAAGGTCCACCTTGGCTGGCAGCAGGTAGGCGTCGCGGCGGTTGCGGATGATCTGGCCATCGCGCTCCATCGCACGCAGGCGACGGTCAAAGAAGTCGAGCTCGTGAGGCGCGACATCAAGTGCGGCGACGAGGTCGGCAAAGGACAGGGGCACGCCTCGCTCGGCCAGTACCTGCAGCACGTACTCACGGCTGGGCAGCGGATGCTCGTATTGCGCCAGCTCTCGGGCGTAGAAGGGGTCGGCCTGCCTGACCGCACTTGCGTTCACGGCGGCGGCCTTGCGTGCCGCACGGCTGCGCCCCGGCCCCTTGACGGGGCTGCCCGCCCCAGCGGGGTCGTGGCGGGGCGCTGCAGCCGGCTCCGTACCCCGCCGGGGCGCTTTCGTCGCCACCTTCGTCTTGCTTGATGCAGCACTGGCTCTGGACATCCCGCTCTGCGGAACAGCCTTGGCTGTCTTCTTCTTTTCGGTCTTTTTCGTTTTACGAGTCATTGACAATCTTCTTTTCATGCTTATAATGCGCGTCTTCTTGCCCAGATGGCGGAATTGGTAGACGCACTAGTTTCAGGTACTAGCGCCGCGAGGCGTGGAGGTTCGAGTCCTCTTCTGGGCACCAGTTTCACAGGAAAGCCGCTCTTCGGAGCGGCTTTTTTGTTTTTGCCGTCCGCGCAGCTCGCGATGACACGGCGCAACGAAAGACAGAGGACACGCCCGAGAGCCCAACGCTTGCCGCAAGGAGACTGCAGATGTTTTGCGTTTGCCTTGCCGCGAACTGTTTGCTATTATGCGCCTCCCTGCCCAGATGGCGGAATTGGTAGACGCACTAGTTTCAGGTACTAGCGCTGCGAGGCGTGGAGGTTCGAGTCCTCTTCTGGGCACCAGTTGCAGGGAAAAGCCGGCTGACAGCCGGCTTTTTTCGTTCACGGCGCCAGCACCGCCTGCCCGGAACATCGCCCCGTCGCGCACCAGAACAGTACGTGCAGCCAGGATGCCGGCAGGACGGCGCAGTTCGCCCCCCTGCCGGGTAGCGCAGAAATCAGGCGCCAAACGGATGACGGCGCAAGATGGTTTCGTCGCGCTCGGGGCCGGTCGAAATCACATCGATCGGGATCTCGCAGATCTCCTCGATGCGGTGCAGATAGGCACGCGCTTCCTGCGGCAGCGCATCCCAGCTCTGCGCACCGAAGGTCGTTCCGCTCCACCCCTTCATGGTCTCGTAGATGGGCTCGCAGCGCGTCACCTCTTCCGAGCCCATCGGCAGCAGGTCGATGCGCTTGCCGTCGAGCATGTAGCCGGTGCACAGCTTGAGTTCCTCGAGACCATCCAGGACGTCGAGCTTGGTGATGCACAAGCCAGTGACGCCATTGATGATGATCGAGCGCTTGAGTGCGGCAAGATCCAGCCAGCCACAACGACGCTTGCGGCCCGTGACGGTACCGAACTCACGCCCCTTGGTCGACATCTGCTCGCCGGGCACGCCCTTGGTCTCGATGTCGAGCTCGGTCGGGAACGGGCCGCCGCCAACGCGGGTGCAGTAGGCCTTGGTGATGCCGAGCACGTAATGCAGGCGGCTGGGGCCCACACCCGAACCGGCCGCAGCCTGGCCGGCCACGCAGTTGCTCGAGGTCACGAAGGGATAGGTGCCGTGGTCGATGTCGAGCAGCGTGCCTTGCGCGCCCTCGAACAGCAGCGAACCACCCGACTTGTTGATCGCGTAAAGCTCGGCCGACACATCGGCCACCATCGGCAGCAGCTCCTCGGCATCCGCCATGGCCTGGTCGTACACCGGCTGGAAGTCCACCGCCTCTGCACCCAGGTGCTGGGTGAGGACGAAGTTGTGGTACTCGAGGTTGGCCTTGAGCTTGGCCGCGAAACGCTCGCGGTCGAACAGGTCGTACACCCGCAGCGCGCGGCGAGCGACCTTGTCCTCGTAGGTCGGGCCGATGCCCTTGCCGGTGGTGCCGATCTTGTCGTCGGCGGACTTGGCCGCCTCGCGCGCGCGATCGAGCGCGCTGTGGTAACCCAGGATCAGCGGGCAGCCCGGGCTGATGCGCAGGCGCTCGCGAACCTTGATACCACCCGCCTCGAGCGTGCGGATCTCGGACAGCAGATGATGCGCATCGAGCACCACACCATTGCCGATGAAACAGGCAACGCCTTCCCGTACGATGCCCGAGGGCACCAGATTGAGCTTGTACTCGTTCTGGCCGATCACCAGCGTGTGACCCGCATTGTGACCACCCTGGAAGCGGACCACGCCCTTGGCGTGATCGGTCAGCCAGTCAACGATCTTGCCCTTGCCTTCATCACCCCACTGGGTGCCGACGACGACGACGTTCTTTGCCATTTTCTTACTCTCCCTGTAACGGCACGACCGCCCAGCGATCGTCCCGCTTCACCAGTTGCCGGTCGCAGCCGGCCTCTTTCCATGTTCCTTCATGCCCAGGCAAGGCGCTCATGACGATCTCGCCACGCGCGCGCAAGTGCGCGATTGCCTCTGCCAGCCCGGCATCGCCTTCCAACGGCGCAAGCACACCGCCGGCCATCGCCGACGCGGCCGGCAGCCGCCACACCAGTTCGCGCAGGTCAAGACTGAAGCCGGTCGCTGGCCGCGCGCGACCAAAGGCCTCGCCCACGCGGTCGTAGCGCCCGCCGAGCGCGAGCGCCGCCGGCGAATCCGCACCGTATGCGGCAAAGACGACACCGCTGTGATAGTGATAGCCGCGCAGGTCGCCGAGATCGAAGCTGATCGGCAGGTCGGCAAGCGCGTCGGCCAGTTGCTGAAGTTCGCCGAGCAAGGCGCCGATACCCGCATCCTGCGGCAGGCGCGCACGCGCCTCGGCAAGCACCTCGGGGCCACCGTAAAGCGTTGGCAGGGCCAGCAGCGCCCCGCGCACCGGCTCGGCAACGTCGGCAAGCATGTTCTGCAGCTCGGGCACATCCTTGGCCTGCAGCAGATCGAAGAGCTCTTCCTCCCGCCCAGGCACCAGGCCCGCACGCGACGCCAGCGCGTGGAAGATGCCCACGTGACCGATGTCGATACGCGAGGCGGGCACCTCGGCCAGGCGCAGCACCTCCGCCAGCAGGCGCAGGATCTCGACATCGGCCTCGATCCCGGCGTGGCCGTAGAGTTCGGCACCGAGTTGCAGCGGCTCGCGCGTGGCGGTGAGCGTGGACGGCAGGGTGTGCAGCACGCTGCCGCAATAGCACAGGCGCGAAACGCCCTGGCGGTTGAGCAGATGCGCGTCGATGCGCGTGACCTGCGGCGTCATGTCGGCACGCACGCCCATCGTCCGCCCGGAGAGCTGGTCGACGAGCTTGAAGGTGCGCAGCTTGAGATCCTGCCCGGCCCCCGTGGTCAACGAATCCAGATACTCGAGCAACGGCGGCATGACCAGCTGATAGCCGCGCACGCGGAAAGCGTCGAGCAGCCTGCGACGCAAGGTCTCGAGCTGGTGTGCGTCGGACGGCAGGGCGTCCTGGATGTGGTCGGGGAGTACCCAGCGCATGTGCGTGTCAGAGGAAGATGAATAGCAGGATCACCCCGACCAGCATGGAGGTCAGCCCGATGAAGCGGATCTGACCGTCGCCCATGCTGGCGAGACGCAAAAAAGTTTCGCGCCAGGCGGCTGGCGCGATGAACGGAAGGATGCCTTCGATGATGAGCATCAGCGCGAAGGCGATCAATAGCGAGCTACCCATGCGGGATCAGTTGCGCGAAGCGCCTCCCGAATCCTTCATGAAGCGGAAGAAGTCCGAACTCGGATCGACGACCATGACGTCTTCGCGACCGGCGAAACTGGCCCGATAGGCCTCCAGGCTGCGATAGAAGGAATAGAAGTCAGGGTTGCGCCCGAAGGCCTCGGCATAGATGGACGTTGCACGGGCATCACCCTCACCCATGATCTCCTGAGCGGAGCGATAGGCTTCGGCGACGATGACCTCGCGCTGGCGGTCGGCATCGGCACGGATGCGTTCGGCCTCTGCCGCACCGAGGGAGCGCAGCTCGTTGGCGACGCGCTTGCGCTCGGCCTCCATCCGCCGATACACGGACTCGGAAACCTCGTTGGGCAGGTCGACCCGCTTCAGGCGCACATCGACGATCTGCACGCCAATCGTGCGGGCGTCGCGGTCGGCACGTTCGCGCATCTGCTCCATGATGTTGTCGCGTTCGCCGGAAACAACGTCATGCACCGTGCGACGACCGAATTCCTCGCGCAGCCCGGCATTCACGGTCTGGTTCAGGCGCGTACGCGCCCGCGCTTCGTCACCCGCCACCGACTCGTAGTAGAGGCGCGGATCGACGATACGCCACTTGACGAAGTGGTCGACCAGCACGTTCTTCTTCTCGGACGTGATGAAGCGCTCCGGCTCCGGCGTATCCATGGTGAGGATGCGCTTGTCGAAGTAGCGCACGTTCTGGATGAAGGGCAGCTTGACGTTGAGGCCGGGCTCGGAGATGACCTCCTTGACCTCACCAAGCTGGAACACGATCGCATACTGGCGCTGGTCGACGGTAAACAGCGACATCGAGGCGATCATCACGGCGAGCAGCAGCGCGCCGCCAAACAGGGACATCTTGTCACGCATCAACGCTCTCCCCGCTCACGAGTGAGTACGCCACCACGGGCGCGCGGATCCGACGACGGCATCGGTGCGTTCGCACTGAGACCGGCCGCGGACTGGGAATCGGGCAGTGCCGCCGCAGGGGCACGACCACCGCTCTGCTGCATCAGCTTATCGAGAGGCAGCAACATCAGGTTGCCATTGCCCTGGGCATCGATCATGACCTTCGAGGTGCTGGAAAACACCTGCTGCATGGTGTCGATATACAGGCGCTCGCGGGTCACGCCGGGCGCACGCTGGTACTCGGCCAGCACCTGACTGAAACGACTGGCTTCACCCTCGGCGTTGGCGACGACGCGGTCGCGGTAGGCATTCGCCTCCTCAACCAGTCGCGAGGCCGTACCACGGGCACGCGGCACGACGTCGTTGGCGTAGGCCTCACCCTCGTTCTTCTGCCGCTCACGGTCCTGACCGGCCTTGACCGCGTCGTCGAACGCGGCCTGCACCTGCTCCGGCGGCTGGGCGTTCTGCATGGTCACACGGCTGACCTGGATACCGGTCTGGTAGCGATCGAGGATGCGCTGCATCAGCTCGTGCGCCGTGGTGGCGATCTCCTCGCGCCCTTCGTACAGCACGAAGTCCATGCGGCTCTTGCCGACGATCTCGCGCATCGCGGTCTCGGCCGCCTGCGCGACAGCTTCATCCGGGAAGCGGTTGTTGAAGACGTAGTTCTCCGGTGCATTCAGCACCCACTGCACGGCAAACTGGATGTTGATGATGTTCTCATCGTCGGTGAGCATCAGCGACTCGCGCAGCACCTTGTTACGCTCGGAGCCACGGTAGCCCACCTCGACGGTACGCACCCCGGTCAGGTCGACGATCTCGTGCGTCTCGAATGGCGCCGGCAACCTCCAGCGCAAGCCGGGTTCGGTGGTCTCCACGTACTTGCCCAGGCGCAGCACGACGCCGCGCTGGTTCGCATCGACAGTGTAGAAACCGCTCGCCAGCCACACCAAGGCGACCAGCACGAGCAGTACGACCATGCCGCCGCCGAACTGCCGCGGCGACAAGCTCGGCATCTGCGGACCACTGCCGCCGCCGCTGCCACCACCATTGCCGTTGCCACGACTCGGGCGCTTGCCACCGAACATGCCCGTCAGGCGCTGATTGAAGTCGCGCCAGACCTCTTCGAGGTCGGGCGGTCCCTGATTGTTGCCGCGGTTGCGGTCACCGCGATTGTCGTCGTTGCGGTTGCCGTCATCGCGGCCGCGATCGCCGTCGCTTCCGCCCTGACCACCCCAGCGTGGGTCATTGAGTGACATGAGGATGCCTGTTATCACGATTGTTCTGACCGTTCGTCTGCCGCGCCGGTTGCCCGGCCGGCGTCGTCACCGAAGGTCTGCGAGGCTACTTCGGCGAGCGCATCGCGAAGCAGGTCGAGACCTTCCCCCGTTCGGGCGCTCAAAAAAATGCGCCTGAGTTTATCACAGTCGCCCCGCTCGACCGCCGCAGCGGCTCGGGTGAGGTCGATCTTGTTCCAGACCAGGATCTGCGGCACCTCGGCGGCACCGATCTCGGCCAGGACCTGGTTCACCGCCTCGATCTGGGCGTCGCGATCCTCGCTGGCCGAATCCACCACGTGAAGCAGCAGATCGGCCTGCGCAGTCTCTTCGAGCGTTGCCTGGAATGCCGCGACCAGCGCATGAGGCAGGTCGCGGATGAAGCCAACGGTGTCCGAGAGCACCACATTCGCTCCGCCTACGTAGAGACGTCGCGACGTGGTATCCAGCGTGGCGAAGAGTTGGTCGGCCGCATAGGCCCCCGCCTTCGTCAGCGCATTGAACAGCGTCGACTTGCCCGCATTGGTGTAACCGACCAGAGAGACAGACAGAACGTCACGGCGTTCCCTGGCTCGTCGCCTGACCTTGCGTTGCTTCTCGATCAGCGCAAGACGCGTCTTGAGCATCTTGACGCGGTTGCCGAGCAGGCGACGGTCGGTCTCGAGCTGTTTCTCGCCCGGGCCTCGCAGGCCGATGCCGCCCTTCTGGCGCTCGAGGTGGGTCCAGCCGCGCACGAGCCGCGTCGCCAGGTGCTCGAGCTGAGCCAGTTCGACCTGGAGCTTGCCTTCATGGCTGCGTGCGCGTTGCGCGAAGATGTCGAGGATCAACGCCGTACGGTCGATGACCATGCACTGCAGTTCGCGCTCGAGATTGCGCTGCTGGGCGGGCGACAAGGCGTGATTGAACACCACGATGTCGCCTGCATTCGCACGCAGGGCCTCGGCGATCTCCTGCACCTTGCCGCTGCCGGCAAAGAGTTTGGGGTCGGGCGAGGCGCGCCTGCCCTGCACCACGCCCTCGACGCTGGCGCCCGCGCTACCGACCAGCAGCTTGAGCTCCGACAGGCGCTCTTCGATCGCACCCTGACCAAGGTCGAGCTGGACGAGTATGGCACGCTCGCCCGATGCCGGACGCTCAAACATGCATGTTCCCCGCGACCGTCATGCGCCGGCCGCAGCGCTTGGACACGGCTCTCAGTTGCTGCCCTCGTCCTGCTGGATGACCACGGGGCGGGCAGGCACGACGGTGGAGATGGCGTGCTTGTAGACCATCTGCGTCACAGTATTCTTGAGCAGAACGACGTACTGGTCGAAGGACTCGACCTGGCCCTGGAGCTTGATGCCATTGACGAGATAGATCGACACCGGAATGTGCTCGCGGCGCAGGGTATTGAGGAAGGGGTCTTGTAGAAGTTGCCCTTTGTTGCTCATCGTTGAACCTCTTTATATTGTGTTTATAAGAATGCGGGATTCTTGTTGCACTGCGGCATTGCAGTATGCAACGAAATCCGGGTGTGGAAAGCAGAAGTGCATCGAAAAAATGCTCAGGACCGCGTCGCGAACGGATTGTGCGTGGTGCGGAACTGGATGCGCAAGGGCGTGCCCTGAAGCTTGAACGCCTCCAGGAAGCAGCGTTCGAGGTAGCGCACGTAGGACGCCGGAATGTCATCGAGTGCATTGCCGTGAATGACGATCACCGGCGGGTTCATGCCCCCCTGATGCGCGTAGCGCATCTTTGGACGCGCCATGCCATGCCTTGGCGGGGCCTGGCGGGCGACGGCCTGCTGCAGGGTACGCGTCAGGCGCGGCGTCGCCAGGTTGGCGGTCGCCGCCGCATAGGCCGCATCGACCGATTTCAACAGGCCGTTGATGCCTTCGGCCTTGAGCGCCGAAATCTGGTGGAAACGCGCAAAGGACAGGAAGGCGAGCTTGCGTGCGATATCGGCCTTGAGGCGGTCGCGACGGTATTCATCGACCGCATCCCACTTGTTGATCGCCACCACCAGCGCGCGCCCGGCCTCGAGAGCGAAACCCGCGATGTGCGCATCCTGGTCGGAGATATCCTGCGCCGCATCGAGCACCAACACGATGACGTTGGCCTCCTGGATGGCCTGCAGGGTCTTGATCACCGAGAACTTTTCGATCGCCTCGAACACCCTGCCCTTGCGCCGCAGGCCTGCGGTATCGATCAGGGTGTAGCGCCGGCCGGCGCGCTCGAAGGGGATCGCGATCGCGTCGCGCGTGGTGCCGGGCAGATCGAAGGCGATCACGCGCTCCTCACCGAGCAGCGTATTGACCAGGGTGGATTTGCCGACATTGGGGCGACCGACGATGGCAACCTTGGGCCCCTCATCCTCGCGCGCCTCGATTTCCTCATCCACCGGGAAGGGGGCGAGCACGATGTCGACCAACTGCTTGACGCCGTCGCCATGAGCGGCGGATACCGGCAGCGGGTCACCCAGGCCGAGCGCGTGAAAATCGGCTGCGACCATGGCGCGATCGAGCCCCTCGGCCTTATTAACGACCAGGTGCACCGGGCGCCCGGCACGGCGCAGGCGCGCGGCGATGTTCTCGTCGTGCGGCGTGCGCCCGGCGCGGCCATCGACCAGGAACAGCAGCACGTCCGCTTCGGCAATCGCCTGCTCGGCCTGGCGCGCCATCTCGTGCATGATGCCGTCCTTGGCGACGGGATCGAAGCCGGCGGTATCGACCACAAGATAGTCGCGCTCGCCGACACGACCGATACCGTAATGGCGGTCGCGGGTCAGGCCGGGCTGGTCGGCGACCAGCGCATCGCGGGTGCGCGTCAGGCGGTTGAACAGGGTCGACTTGCCGACATTGGGGCGGCCGACCAGAACGATGGTGGGTTTCACTGAATCCTTGCCTCAGCGTACTTCGTACGCGGTAATGTCGCCGCCACTGCCCTGGACGACGAAGCCCCGGCCAAAGGCAACGGGATCGGCCTCGATCGGGCGGCTGCCGGCACGTTCGCGCGCGGCGAAGCGGCCGCTCTCGCGCTCGAGGGCATGGACGTAGCCCTCCAGGTCGCCCACGACCACATAGTCGCCGACGATGAGCGGACGCGACACCTTGCGGCGAGCGAGCGCGTCCTGTTTCCACACGCTTGCGCCACTGTAGGCATCGAGTGCATGCACGGCGTCGTTGTCGTCGGTGATCATGGCAAAGCGGGCGTCGCGGTCCATGCCCACGCTGCTGGAGAAATCGCGCGCCCACAGGGCGTTGCCATTGGTGCTGTCGAAGCAGGCCGCGCGCCCCTGGTAGCTCACCGCGCACACCTCGCGCCGCCCGACCACGGGCGTGCCGGCAACGTCGGCCACGCGTTCAAGCTCGGTGGCGCCGCGCGGCATCGCAACGTTGAGCTCGGTGATCGCACCACCATTGGCCGCATTGATGACGACCAGGCGACCACCGGGGAAGCCGGCGAGCACCACCGACCCTTCGAGCACCACACCGGAAAAGCTGCGCAGCGCCAGCGGCGGGTTGCTACGCTGGTACACCCACCTCCGGCTGCCATCGCGCGCGTCGAGCGCAATCAGGCGGTTGTCCGAAGCGCGCACGACAACGATCTCGAACCCCACTGCCGGCGGCGCGAGCACCTCGGCACCAACCGCCGCACGCCAGCGCTCGCTGCCGTTGGCAGCATCGAACGCGATCACCGTGCCGTCGGTCGCGACCACAACAACCTGGCGACCATCGGTACCGACACCCGCAGACAGGCGCTTGTCCGCCTGCACCCGCCACACCGCCGCGCCACCCTGGAAACGAGCGACATCGCCACGATGCGCTGCGGCATAGACGCTGTCGCTCCAGACCGCAGGCTGGAAACGGTAGATGCCTGCATCACCGATATCGGCACGCCACTGGCTGACGAGTTGCGCGCTCGGCTGGAGACTGACGAGCGGCGCGGGCTTTGCTGCCGAACTCGCAAAGGGATTGAGCGAAGAGCAGCCGGTGGCGAAGACCACTGCGGCGATGAGCGGAACAACACGCAGCGAAGACAGCTTCATCGATCAGACTCCAAGGGATTCAAGCTTGACACGCACGACCTCGCGCAGCGTGACGGCTTCGTCACCGTCGCCGGCAAGTGCGTCAATCGCGCCCTGATAGGCGGCACGGGCCTCGACCAGCTTGCCCTGCGCGGCCAGGATGTCACCGCGCAGGTCGTCGAAGCGGGCCTTGTAGGCCGCTGACGGTGCCGGCTGCAGGCGGGCAAGGGCGGCGTCCAGTTCCCCCTGTTGCAGCAGCACGGCCGCCAGTCGAAGGCGCGCGAGATCGCGCAGCGCAGGGTCCTTGCCCTTGTCCGCTGCCCACTCGAGAGGCGCGCGGGCATTGACCAGGTCGCCCGCTTCGAACTGCAGCGCGGCAGACAACAGGGCGCCCAGCTGCGCGCTCACCGTCCCCGGATACTCGCCGATCAAGCGCCCCGCAGCCTCACGCGCCTTGTGCGCATCCTGCTGCTCGGCAGCCTGCTGCACGGCGTAGTAAAGCCCGCCGGCGGCAACTGCACTGCGGTTCTGGTACCACTGCCAGCCCTGCCAGCCGACCGAAGCCACCGCGGCAGCCACGGCCAGGGCGACGACCAGATTGCCGTACTGCGCCCACCACGCCTTGAGCTCGGAAATCTGCTCCTGCTCTTCGAGATCGTATACCGCCATCATTGATCCTCTTGTACTGATTCGTCGGAATACAGCAGCGCCGCCATCGCCTCGGGCAGGGCCTCGAGGCTGACACGCAATTGCACACCACCACCGCGCAGCGGCTTGAGGCCAACCTCGCCTGCGGCAGCCTCCTCTTCGCCGATGACCACCGCGACCGGCGCTGCACTGGCATCGGCCTTCTTCATCTGCGACTTGAAGCTGCCGCCGCCACAATGCATGAGCGCCGCGAAGCCATGCTCGCGCAAGGATTCTGCCGCCCGCATCGCCAGGCGCTGCGCAGCCTCGCCGACACTGACGACATAGGCGTCGGGCGCAGCACGCTCGCTCTCGCCACCGCAGGCCTGCCATAGCAGCAACAGGCGCTCGATGCCGATGGCGAAGCCAGCCGCAGGCTGCGGCTTGGCACCGAGTTGCGCAAACAGACCATCATACCGTCCGCCGGCGCAGATCGTGCCCTGCGCGCCCAGCCGCGTGGTCACCCACTCGAAGACGGTGCGGTTGTAGTAGTCCAGCCCGCGCACCAGGCGATGGTTGATGCGGAACGGGATACCTGCATCCTTGAGGAAGACCTGAACGGCCTCGAAGTGCGCCTTGGATTCGTCGCCCAGGTAGTCGGCAAGCCTGGGCGCGCCCTCGACGATGGCCTGCAGCTCAGGGTTCTTGGTGTCGAGGATGCGCAGCGGATTGGTGTGCAGGCGGCGCTTGCCATCCTCGTCGAGCTTGTCCTGATGCTGCTCGAGATAGGCAATGAGTGCCGCGCGGTGCTGCGCGCGCTCTTCGGGAGCGCCGAGCGAATTGATCTCGAGCGCGACATCCTCCAGGCCGAGGTCGTCCCACAGGCGAGCGCACATCAGGATCAACTCGGCATCGGTGTCGGCACCGGCGAAACCCAGCGCTTCGACGCCGATCTGGTGGAACTGGCGGTAGCGCCCCTTCTGCGGACGCTCGTGACGGAACATCGGGCCGTAGTAATAGAGACGCTGCGGGCCGCCCGCGGCGATCAGGCTGTGCTGGATGGCCGCACGCACGCAGGACGCCGTACCCTCGGGGCGCAGTGTCAGGTGCTCGCCGTTCAGGGCGTCCTCGAAGGAGTACATCTCCTTTTCGACGATATCGGTGACCTCGCCGATCGCGCGCTTGAACAGCGGTGTCGGCTCGACCAGCGGCATGCGGATGGGCCGGTAGCCGTAGCTCTGCAGCCAGTCGCGCACGATGTTCTCGAAGTACTCCCAGGTTTCGGCGTCGTCGGGCAGGATGTCGTTCATCCCGCGCACGGCCTGCAAGGTCTGGCTCATGAATGCGTGGTCTTTGCGTTATTGCGTTGTTGCGCTTTTGCGCGCTCGTTATGGTTTGCGGCTGAGGCTGGCGGCCCGGCCGGGCGCCTTTCAGCCGCCCTTCCTGACGTATTTCGTGGCCACGTATTCGTCGACGATGGCCTTGAACTCGGCACCGATGTTGTCACCGCGCAGGGTCACCACCTTCTCGCCGTCGACATACACCGGTGCAGCCGGGGTTTCGCCCGTGCCGGGCAGGGAAATGCCGATGTTGGCATGCTTGCTCTCGCCCGGACCATTCACCACGCAGCCCATCACCGCCAGCGTCATGTTCTCGACCCCGTCGTACTGCTCGCGCCAGACCGGCATCTGCGCACGCACATAGTCCTGGATGCCCGAGGCGAGTTCCTGGAAGAACGTGCTGGTGGTACGTCCGCAACCGGGGCAAGCGGTGACCATGGGGGTGAACGCGCGCAGCCCCATGGTCTGCAGGATCTCCTGCGCGACCACGACCTCCTGCGTGCGACTGCCGCCTGGCTCGGGAGTGAGCGAGATGCGGATGGTGTCGCCGATGCCCTCCTGCAGCAGCACCGCGAGCGCGGCCGTGGAGCCCACGATGCCCTTGCTGCCCATGCCGGCCTCGGTCAGGCCCAGGTGCAGGGCGTAGTCGCTGCGCCGCGCCAGTTCGCGATACACCGCGATCAGATCCTGCACGCTCGAAACCTTGGCCGACAGGATGATGCGCTCGCGCCCCAGGCCGTACTCCTCGGCCTTGGCAGCGGACTCCAGCGCGGAGACCACGAGCGCCTCGCGCATCACGGCTCCCGCGTCGCGCGGTTCGGCGCGACTGGCATTCTCATCCATGATGCGCGCGAGCACGGATTGGTCGAGACTGCCCCAGTTGACACCGATGCGTACCGGTTTGTCGTAGCGGCAGGCGAGCTCCACGATCGCAGCGAACTGAGGGTCACGCTTGCTGCCCGCGCCCACGTTGCCGGGGTTGATGCGGAACTTCGCGAGCGCCTCGGCGCAAGCCGGAAAATCGGTGAGGAGCTTGTGGCCGTTGTAATGGAAGTCGCCAACAAGCGGCACATCCATGTTCAGCGCCAGCAGGCGGTCGCGGATATGCGGCACGGCCTTCGCGGCGGCCTCGTTGTTGACCGTGATACGCACGATCTCCGATCCCGCGCGTGCGAGCTCGGCGACCTGCATCGCCGTGGCGAGCACATCAGCAGTATCGGTATTGGTCATCGACTGCACGACGACCGGTGCGTCGCCACCGACTCGGACCTTGCCGACAATGACCTGGCGCGTATTGTGGCGAGCCAGCGGGCAAGCGGGAATGGGCATCTGTTCTTGATTCATGACTGGGAAAGCACTCAACGCAAGGTCAGACGGGCAACCGAGCCACGGACATGCTTCGCGAGGTCGACCGGCTGACCATCGAACTCGAGATTGACGCTGCTGGCATTGCCAACGACCAAGACGAACGGGGGCGTACCCTGGACCGTACGCGAACTGCCCGCACGATTGGTGCCCGAATGCAGGATGCTGCCGGAAGCGTCACGCACCTCGACCCAGGAGTCCGCACCGAAGCGAAACACCAGTTGCCTGCCCGCGCCGTCAGCTGCGGCCTCGGGCGCGGCTGCCTGCGCGGGCGCCGCCTCGGCCTGGACGCTGCCATCACCGCCCGCAGCGGCAGTGCCTGCCGTCGGTTCGCTGACGGCGGCAGGCGCCGCACTATCCTCCGAGCCACCATTCGCCTCGGCAGCCGCAGCCTCCTCGGCTGCCGGAGGCTCTACCGCAGGCGGACTGATTGGCTGCATCGGCGCCTGGACAAATGCAGGGACCGCCTCGCTGGTGTCGTCGCCAGCGGTGGTCGCCGGCTCGGTCTGGAACCAGTCGAAATACCAGCCAGCCAGAACGAGCGCGACCAGCACCACCACGACAGCGCCAAGCGGAAAGCTCGCACGCCGCGAACCGGATCCACTCGGCAGGTCGCCATCGGCGTTGCTAATGGGCGCAAGGTCGGGCGAGCCGGCAACCGAAGCGTGCTGCAAGCTGTCGAGCAGGGGCGCGGCATCCACGCCCACGTAGCGCGCGTAATTGCGGATGAAGCCGCGCACGAAGGCCATGCCGGGCAGCGCAGCGAAGTCGTCACGTTCGAGGGCTTCGATCTGCCGCGGGCGCAGCTTGAGGGCAAAGGCGACCTCGTGCACCGACTCACCCCGTGCTTCGCGCGCACGGCGCAGCCGCGTGCCCGCAGACGCTGCCGCCTCGGCTGCGGCATCGGGCCGAACGGATTGATCTGGCTGCTGGCTGCTCACTCGTACTGTCCTTGGATCATCAGTTGATACTCACTGGAATTGCCGAAGCGGCTGCCCAGTTGCGAGGCATAGCTCGCCTCGGCATCTCGATTGCCGAGCCGGCGCTCGGTGCGCAGACCGAGCCAGGCCGACGCGGCGGTCGGCCCCTGCTGCTGGTGCAGTCGGATCAGATGCGTACGCGCCTGCTCCAGCCGTCCGCCGCGATAGGCAATATCGGCGAGGTGGAAAAGCGCGAGGCCGTTCTGTGGGTCGACCTGCAGTGCACGCTGGAACTGCAGCTCGGCGCCGGCATCGTCCTTGCGCCGCAGCTCGCACAGGCCCGCGTTCGTCAGCGGCCGGCCAGGGTAGCGGTAATAAGGGTTGCGCGCAGCCATCGCGAGCCGCTCGAGCCCCTCGCTTTCCTTGCCCTGCAGACACAGGAACCAACCATAGCTATTGTTGAAATCCGGATCTCCCGGCGCTATGCGCAGGGCGCGCTCGAAGTTGTCCCGCGCCGCCGCCAGCTCATCGACCAGCATGTAGGCGAGGCCCAGCAGGTGGAAGGCCGGGGCATAGTTGGGGCTGTCCTGAAGTGCGATCCTGGCTTCGTCGAGCGCAACGTCGTAGCGCCCGACCTCGAAGTACGCCATGCCCAACTCGACATGGACATGAGCCCGCGCCTCCTCGGGTGTAGCCGGCGTAACATCCGACAGCGGCCGGCTCGCGGCCGCGGAATCGAACGCCGAGCCGCCAGGGACCGTCGCACACCCGGCCAGCAGCGCAGCCGCCACTGCTGCGGCAGTTAGCAGCGGACGATGTCTCATCTTCGTTCCTCCGTGATCTGCGTCAGACGCACCGTGCGCCGAGTTCTGTCCTGGACCTGGCCTGCGAGCTGGCCACAGGCCGCATCAACATCGTCGCCGCGCGTCTTGCGCGTGGTGGTGACAATGCCAGCGTCAATCAGGATACCGGCAAAACGGCGGATACGTTCCGCCGGCGAGCGCTCGAAGCCCGAGTTCGGGAATGGATTGAAGGGAATCAAATTGAACTTGCACGGTGTGTCACGCACGAGTGCAAGCAGCTCGCGCGCATGCGCATCGCTGTCATTGACGCCGTCGAGCATCACGTACTCGAAGGTCACGAAGTCGCGCGGCGCACGCTCGAGGTAGCGCTGACAGGCAGCCATCAGCTCGCGCAGCGGGTATTTCTGGTTGATCGGGACGAGACGGTCGCGCAATGCGTCGTTGGACGCGTGCAGCGACACCGCGAGCGCCACCGGGCACTCCTCGCGCAAGCGGTCCATGGCCGGCACGATGCCCGATGTCGACACCGTAACGCGGCGGCGCGACAAGCCGTAGGCGTGATCGTCGAGCATCAGGCGCAACGCGGTGACGACATTGTCGAAGTTGGCCAGCGGCTCGCCCATGCCCATCATCACCACATTGCTGATGATGCGACCATTGTCCTTGTCACCGGCTTCGAGTTCCTGCACGGACTCACTCGCATCGGCCCTGGCGGCGCCCAGCAGCTTGTTGGCCAGCCACAGCTGGCCAACGATTTCCGCCGCACTCAGGTTGCGGTTGAATCCCTGTTTGCCGGTTGAGCAGAACGCGCAATCGAGCGCACAGCCCGCTTGCGACGACACGCACAGCGTGCCGCGGTTGGTCTCGGGGATGAACACGGTCTCGACCGCATTGGCGTTGCCAACGTCGAGCAGCCACTTGCGCGTACCGTCGGCCGAGATCGAATCGCGCACCGGTACCGGCGGGCGGATCGTGGCGATCTCCTTGAGCTTGGCGCGCAGGGACTTGGCGACGTCGGTCATCGCATCGAAGTCGTCGCAGCCCTCGCGATGCATCCAGCGCATCACCTGGCGGGCGCGAAAAGGCTTCTCGCCCAGCCCGGCGAACCAGGCGACGAGGCCATCGACATCGAAGTCAAGCAGATTGACCGGCTTGGAAGTGCTCATGCCTGAAACCACACCTTATGGCAGCAGCGGCCTCAAATCGCAGACCGCCCGTAATGCAAACGGCCCGCACACGCCGCATGCGGTGCGGGACGCACCGCGAAGCGTGCGCGACGGGCCGTTGGTACGGACCGCTCAGCGCGAGTAAACGTTCATGCCCGGGAAGAAGAAAGCCACTTCCACGGCAGCCGTCTCGGGAGCGTCGGAGCCGTGCACGGCATTGGCGTCGATCGAATCGGCGAAATCTGCGCGGATGGTGCCCTTGTCGGCCTTCTTCGGGTCGGTGGCGCCCATCAGCTCACGGTTCTTGGCGATGGCGTTCTCACCCTCGAGGCACTGGATCATCACCGGGCCGGAGGTCATGAAGGACACCAGATCCTTGAAGAAGGGACGCTCCTTGTGCACGGCGTAGAACTGGCCGGCTTCCTGCTCGGACAGGTGCACCATCTTGGCGGCGATGATCTTGAGACCGGCCGCTTCGAAGCGGGCGTAGATCTGGCCGATCACGTTCTTGGCGACGGCGTCGGGCTTGATGATGGACAGGGTGCGTTCGATTGCCATGGATAACTCCGGGACTGTGCTTGGTTAAAGCGGAAAGTTTGGAAAAAGCGCAAGATTTTAGCAGGTTTCGTGTGACACCGATGCGTCCGGCGAGTGCCGCAGTGACAGCAGCTGCGCAGACAGCACCATCGACACCGCGGATCAGTGCCCCGAAGAATCGAAGCCCGTCTCACGATGAATCGCACGGATCAGCTCGCTGCCAATGCGCCCCTCCATCGTCCTGTGCACAGGGATCAACGCCCTCTTGAACGCCGCCTTCTCCTGCGCGCTCGGCTCGTAGATCTCGGTCGTGCCGGCGGCGCGTACGGCCTCGAGCGCCCTGTCGTTCTCTTCCTTGGCGATACGGTTGGCGTAAGCGGTCGATTCGGCCATGGCACGCTCCAACCGAACCCGGACATCGGCCGGCAGGCGCTCCCAGAAGCGCTTGTTGGCGATCACCGCATAGCCCAGATAGCCATGCTCGGTCAGGGTCACATGCTTCTGCACTTCGTGCATGTTCTGGGTGAAGAGATTCGAGTGCGGATTCTCCGTGCCATCCACCACGCCTGCACGCAAGGCCGGATAGACCTCCGAAAAAGCCATCGCCATCGGTAGTGCTCCGAGCGCACGCATCTGCTCGTCGAGCACCTTGGACGACTGGATCCGCATCGTCTTGCCACGCAGGTCCTCAGGGCGGCGGATCGGCGAGTTGGCGGAGAATGACTTGAAGCCGTTGTCCCAGAACGCCAGCCCCTTGATCCCCCGCGCCTCGAGCCGGGACAGCAGTTGCTGGCCCAGCGGCCCCTGAGTGACCTTGTTCAAGGCCTCATAGCCGTCAAAAATGTAAGGCAGGTCGAACACCTCGAATTCGCGCATTCCGAGCTGACCGAACTTCGCCAGCGACGGCGCCAGCAGCTGGACCGCGCCAAGCTGAAGCGCCTCCATTTCCTCCTTGTCCTTGTACAGACTGCTGTTGGCATGGACCTCAACGATGACCGCTCCCTCGGTGTAGCGCTCGGCGAGTTCCTTGAACTTCTCAGCGGCCTTGCCCTTGGGCGTGTCCGCGGCCACGACGTGGCTGAAGCGGATGACGACAGGATCCGCAGCCGAAACTGCGGCCGACAATCCGAACGCAAGCACGCCAAGTAAAACTGCACGCAAACCCATCTCACCTCCTCCATTCGCACACCCGGACGCGTCGAGCAGTACAAGCAGGTCGTGCACCTGATCCGATCCGCGTGGACACTTCGTGCCGGACATCCACTTCTTGCACCGCCTTGCCGCCTGCTATTGTGGGAGCCTGACACCGCGCCGCCGCGCCTTTCCTGCTGCACCGCACCCAGCCCGATGACTCAAGCGCCCTCGACTCGACACGCCCCCAGCACTGAAACCGTCGCACGCAGGCGGTGGATGCAGCAGCTGCCCTACCTCACGCTGGGCCTGTTCGTGGTTGCGATCGCCGCGCTTGTCTGGCTCACCCGCGCCCACGACACCGACGAACAGCGCACCACGCTGATCAACGACGTGCTGTGGATGGAACAGAACCTGCGCTTCCATCTCGACCGCAACGAAATCCACCTGCAGCAGATCGGCCCCGAGCTGTTTGCCGGACAGACGCTGGGAGCACCCACCGAAGCCCGCCTGTCCAGCCTGCTGAACCAGGAGCGCGGCCTGGTGCAGATCATCTGGGTGCGCGCCGACGGACGTATCGCAGGCGCCCTGCCACCCACACCGCGGCCTCACGCTGGCGACGAGGGCTCCGCCGGGGTTCCCGGCGAGCCCAGCCTGAAGCTCGCGCGCGCACTCGGCCGACCGGTCTACGGCCCCACCTACCCCACCACGAACGGCGCCCACCATTTCGAGGTTCATGTACCGGTGTGGTCCAACGAAGCGCTGCTGGGCGTTGTCGTCGGAGTATATTCGCTCTCCGACCTGGTGGTGCGCGAACTGCCCTGGTGGTTCTCCGAACGCTATCGCGTCGCGGTGCTCGACGCCGACGACCGTGAGATCGCGGCCAAGTCGAAGGTCGCACCCGTGTCCGCATGGCTGGCCTACACCATGCCCTTCGACCCGCCCGGCCACGGCCTCACCCTGCAGATCACCGCCTACAAGTACGAAACGCGCTGGATCCCGCTGCTCCTCGGTGCCTCCCTGGTCCTGCTGGCCGGCATCATCATCTGGAGCGTGATCCAGTTGCGGCGCGAGCTGGCAAGGCGTCAGCAGGCCGAAGCCGCATTGCGTGCCGAATCGGCCTTCCGCAAGGCCATGGAGGACTCGCTGATCACCGGCATGCGCGCCCGCGACCTCGACGGCCGCCTCACCTACGTCAACTCCGCCTTCTGCCGCATGACCGGCTATGAAGCCGACGAACTGGTCGGCCTGAAACCCCCCATGCCCTATTGGGATCCGGAGCACCTCGAGGAGACCTTCGAGCTGCACCGCGAAATCATGTCCGGGGGGAGCTCACCACAGGGCACCGAGGTGCGCCTGCGACGCAAGAACGGGGACATCCTCGATGCGCTGGTACTCGAGGCCCCGCTCATCGACCCGCAGGGGCGCCATGCAGGCTGGATGGGCTCGGTGCTCGACATCACCGAGCAGAAGCGCACACTCGAGCATGCGCGCCAGCAGGAAGAGCGGCTGCAGCAGAGTTCGCGCCTGATCACCATGGGCGAAATGGCCTCGACCCTTGCCCACGAGCTCAACCAGCCGCTGGCGGCCATCGCCAGCTACAACTCGGGCTGCATCAACCGCCTCGAAAGCGGTCAACTGGACCGCGACGAACTGCGCGACATCCACGAACGCATCGCCCGCCAGGCACGCCGAGCCGGCGACATCATCCGCCGCGTGCATGATTTCGTGCGCCGCTCCGAACCCCGGCTCGAGGCGCTTGATCTCAACGCCGTGATCCGCGACGCGGTCGCCCTGATCGAGGCCGACGCGCGCAAACGCGGCACCCAGATTGCAAGCTCGCTTGCGCGCAAGCTCCCGCCGGTGGCCGCCGACGCGGTGATGATCGAACAGATCGTCATCAACCTCGTACGCAATGCCATGGACGCCATGCACGACACCCCCGCGGCACAGCGCCAGGCGCTGATCAGCACGGCCCTCAAGGACCGCCAGGTCATCATCTCGGTCGCCGATCGCGGCACCGGTATCGACGCAGCGACGGCGGCACGGCTGTTCGAGCCCTTCTTCACCACCAAGAACGCCGGCATGGGCATGGGGCTCAACATCTGCCGCTCGATCGCCGAACTGCATCACGGCCGCCTGACTTTCGAAGCACGCCCCGGGGGCGGTACCATCTTCACCCTGTCGCTTCCCGTGGAACCCGATCCAGCATGAGCACTGCCTGCACCCACATCATCGATGACGACGAGGCCATCCGGGACGCCCTGCAATGGCTGTTCAAGACACGGGGCGTCGCCTGCCGGACCTGGGCAAGCGGCGAGGACTTCCTCGAAGCGTGGAGTCCGCAGTGGCGCGGATGCATTGTGCTCGACATCCGCATGGCAGGAATGAGCGGCCTCGAGTGCTTCGACACCCTGCTTGCGCGCGGATGCGAACTGCCAGTGATCTTCATCACCGGCCATGGCGACGTGCCGATGGCGGTCGCTGCGCTCAAGAAGGGGGCGTTCCACTTCATCGAGAAGCCCTTCAACGACCACGACCTGGTCAGTCTCGTGGAGACGGCGCTCGCCGCTGACGCAGAACGCCAGCGCGCCGCAGCCAGCCGCGAGACCATCGAAGCACGACTTGCAACGCTGACCTGCCGCGAACGCGAGGTCATGGACCTGATTCTGGAGGGCAAGTACAACAAGGTCATCGCCGATGAGCTGTCGATCTCGATGCGCACCGTGGAAGCCCACCGCTCGCGCATTTTCGACAAGATGGACGTCCGCTCAGCCGTCGAACTGGCTCAGATACTCACGACCCTGCGCAGCTGAGCCAGCCCTGGCTCAGGCGCCGGCCCGCGCACCCGGCTCCCAGCACGGCATCACACCGGCCTCGTCAGGCGCACAGGCGTGACTGCAGGCGATGCCGATACCGGCCACCCACACCGGCGCGTCATCGGCCCATAGCACCGGCATGCGATCACGCAGCCAGGCCGGCACCCCCGCCTCCTGGCAGAGCTTGCGCAGCAGCTGGCGCGGACGCCCGGGTGCCAGCTGGAGCCGCACACCGGGCGCGCGCGCGGCCAGCACAAGTCGCTCCGCCTCCTGCAGGCGTGCCCGGCTGAGGCCGACCCCAAGGCCACACTCGAATCGCACCAGGCCGCCCCCCCACGGCAGCGCGGCCTCTCCGCGCCACTCCCTCGCCTGCACAGAGACCTCCTCGACCCCCTCCAGCCACAGCACCCCGCGGTAAACGCAACACGCCCAGCCATTTCCCAAGGCCACGCGCAGCGGCCGTACGTCTGTCGCCGTCGCCAGCTGGCGCAGAGCCTCTTCCAGGCGCCCTCGCGATGGCGCCTGCGCGCCATACTCGCGCAGGCGCCATCGCAACAGGTTCGCCTGCCGTGGCACGCTCAGCCCAAGCACACTGCTCGCCCGCCAGACTCGCCCCCCACACATTTGAGCATCAAGCTCGGCCAGGTCGGCGAGCAGGCCTTCGGCCTCGGCAAAGTTGGCGCAGGCGCGCGCCAGCATCGGCACTGCGGACGGGAATGCTGCTTCCAGGCTCGGCAGCACGCGGTGGCGCAGCATATTGCGAGCGAAGCGGAGGTCGGCATTGCTCTCGTCCTCTACCCATGAGAGCGCCTCGCGCCGCGCCCACGCCAGGATGCCGGCTCGGCGCTGACCCAGCAGCGGCCGCAGACGCCCGGGACGCCCGGGCGCAGCCGCAACGGACACCGCCATCGCCGCAGCGCCCGCGACCCCCGCACCGCGCAGCAGCCGGAACAACAGGGTCTCGGCCTGATCATCCTGATGATGGCCGAACACCATCCAGTCGCACGGTACGCGATCGAGCGCGGCATGCCGTGCTGCGCGCGCCGCCGCCTCCGGACCGCCGCTGTGCGCAGGATCGACCGCGACCCTGAGGACTTGGAAGGGAACGCCGAGCCTCGCGCAATGCGCCTCACACGCATCGGCCCAGGCGCTCGCATTGGGGCTCAACCCATGGTGGACATGAGCGGCCTCGAGACTGAACCCCACCTCGGGCCGAAGACGATGCAGCAGCTCCAGCAGGACAACGGAATCGACACCACCGGACAACGCGCAGCATAGTCGCGCGCCCGCTCCGACCCCGGCACGGCGCAGGCACTGCGCGACGGCGGCAAGCATGGGCCCATTCACCTCGGGCGGAGCTTCATGGTGGCCAGCGCTCACCCTGCGCTGGAACGCGACGACACGGCGGCGCTCAGGCCGCCTTGTCCTTGAAACGACCGTAGCTCATGAGCTTGTCGTAGCGCTGGGCCACGAGCTCCGAGGGCGTGAGCGCCTCGAGTTCGCGCAGCGCATCGCCAAGCGCACGCTTGAGTGCGGTGGCCATCGCGCGCGGATCGCGGTGCGCGCCACCAACGGGCTCATTGACGACCCGGTCGACAAGGTTCAAGGCTTTGAGTCGCGCGGCGGTGATACCCATCGTCTCGGCTGCATCAGGCGCCCTGTCGGCACTCTTCCACAGGATGGAGGCGCAGCCCTCGGGAGAAATCACCGAATAGGTCGAATACTGCAGCATCAGTACCTGGTCGGCGACCGCGATCGCCAGCGCCCCACCCGAACCGCCCTCACCGATGATGGTGCTGATGATCGGCACGCGCAGTTCGGCCATCAGGTAGATGCTGTGGCCGATCGCCTCGGACTGGCCGCGCTCCTCGGCACCGATGCCGGGGTAGGCGCCCGGCGTATCGACGAAGGTAAACACCGGCAGGCCGAACTTCTCGGCCAGCTTCATCAGCCGCATCGCCTTGCGGTAGCCCTCGGGACGGGGCATACCGAAGTTGCGCGCGATCTTCTCCTTGGTGTCCCGCCCCTTCTGGTGGCCGATGACGACGCAGGACTGCCCGTTGAAACGCGCCAGGCCGCCGACGATCGCCTTGTCGTCGGCAAAGGCACGGTCACCGTGCAACTCCTTGAAATCGGTAAAGATCAGCTCGGCGTAGTCCAGCGTATAGGGGCGCTGGGGGTGACGCGCAACCTGGGAAATCTGCCACGGCGTGAGCTTGCCATAGAGATCCTTGGTCAGCGACTGGCTCTTGGCCTCGAGGCGCCCGATCTCTTCGGAGATGTCTACAGCCGGGTCATCCTGCACGAAGCGAAGCTGGTCGATCTTCGCTTCCAGTTCGGCGATTGCCGTTTCGAAATCCAGAAAGGTGGTTTTCATCCAGCCGTTCCCAGTCAAAAAAATGTCCGCCATTGTAACGCCGCCCGGACGACGACGCGCACCGTCTTCGCTGCGCTGCCGCATTCAGGCCGCCGAACGCATCGGGGCGGCCCCGTGATGGCGGCCGCCCCGATGCCCTGCCCCGAGCGCCTGTCGGCGCCAGCGGGTCAGTCGTTGTTGGCGAAGCCCAGCAGGTGCAGCAGGCTGGTGAAGAGATTGAAGATGGAGACGAACAGCGTCACCGTGGCCATGATGTAGTTGGTCTCGCCACCATGGATGATGTTGCTGGTCTCATACAGGATCAGGCCCGACATCAGCAGCACGAAGGCCGCGGATACGGTCAGCGACAGCGCGGGGATCGAGAAGAACACCGCCCCAAGACCGGCCAGGAAGGCGACCAGGATGCCGACCATCAGGAAACCGCCCATGAAGGAGAAGTCCTTCTTGGTCGTCACCGCATACGCGGAAAGGCCCAGGAAGATCGCCGCCGTGCCCGCCATCGCCTGCATCACGATGCTGCTGCCGTTGGGCAGCGACAGGTAGGCCGAGATGATCGGACCGAGGGTGAAGCCCATGAAGCCGGTCAGGGCGAACACGAACACGATGCCGAGGCTGCTGTTACGGAACTTGCTCGTCAGGAAAAGCAGGCCGAAGTAACCGACCAGGGTCAGGATCAAGCCCGGGTGGGGCAAGCCCATCGCCATCGACAAGCCCGCGGTGAGCGCCGAAAAAGCCAGCGTCAACGACAGCAGCATGTAGGTATTGCGGATGACCTTGTTGGTCGACAGGACCGACGCTTCGGAGCGCGTCATCGTCATGCGGTTTTCCATTTCGAGCATTCCTCCAGGGGAAGTTGTTGAATTGTTTTGAACGACGCCGATCAGGCAGGTACTGCGTCAAGTTGGGGCGCCACGCTGCGCACCGGCCGCTGACTGCGCCGGACACGCTGCGCGAGCACACGCGAAACACGGTCTGCAGCCTCGTCGACCGCCGCCCGCACCTCGATCTGGGTGATGGCGAACACCACGTCCGGCAGATTGCGCAGCCGCAGTTGTACCACGCATCGTTTGTCGGTGCCGCCTCGCGGCCCATTCACATCGGCCACTTTCACACGCGCCCACTGAATGTGGTCGCGGAAACGCCCGATGGCGAACTGCATCCGTCGCGTCACATAGTCACGCAGCCCGGGAGCAGCCTCGACATTGTCGCAGTGCAGATCGATACGCATATGCAGTCTCCTTCGTTCTTGTTGCGCGATTGCCGTCGGGCACCACGCCTCGACGGATACTAACGCTCAGACTCTTCGATAAAATCCTGGTTCAACTGAATCTTTATCTGGTTTTATCGAAGTATCTTCATCCTGTGCCTACGGGAGCCATCCATGCTCAACTACAAGCAACTACACCACTTCTGGACGGCTGCCCGTGCCGGTGGGATCGTCCGCGGCGCAGAACGTTCCGGGCTGGCGCCACAAACCGTATCCGGCCAGATCGCCGCACTTGAGACCGAACTCGGGGTCAATCTGTTCAAGCGACAGGGACGCAAGCTGGCGCTGACCGAGACGGGACGCATGGTGCTCGACTATGCAGAGGAGATCTTTCGCCTCGGCAGCGAGCTCGAGGAAGCACTGCGCAGCCGCTCGGCCGGGCGCGCCATGCCCTTCAGGGTGGGCGTTGCCGACGTGGTGCCGAAGGCCATCGCCTGGTTGCTACTCGCGCCGTCGATGGATCTGGCCGAGCCGATGCGCATCGTGTGCCGGGAAGGCAAGTTCGACGCCCTCCTCGGCGAACTCGCCATCCACAAGCTCGACGTCGTCCTCGCCGACAGCCCGCTACCGCCAAGCATGGACGTACGCGGCTACAGCCACGCGCTCGGCACCTCGACCATCGGCCTGTACGCCACACCCACACTGGCAGACGCACTGCAAGGCAGCTTCCCGGCATGCCTCGACGGCGCCCCGCTCCTGCTCCCGGGCGCCGAGGCGAGCGTGCGCACGCCGCTGCTGCGCTGGCTGGAAACCGAACGGCTAAGGCCGCGCATCGTCGGCGAATTCGACGACAGCGCCCTGATGCGTGCATTCGCGGAAGCGGGCGCCGGACTGTTCCCGAGCGCATCGCTGGTCGGCGAACAGCTGTGTCGGCAGGCGGGCATGGTGCATCTGGGAGACGCAAGGGGTGTGACCGAAACCTATTACGCGATCTCGGTCGAACGCAGGCTGACACACCCCGCAGTGCGCGCGATCAGCGAAGGAGCCGCGCGTCATCAGCTCGGCGGCTCCACCGCGGACTGATTTGATTTTCGCTCGCAGCCCGTACAGAATCGCGGGCTTGCCAAGGCTTCCGGACGGCGTTGGCGATGGAACGGAATGAGGGAATCGTAAGAATGGCGCGCTTGTGGCCGGGTGGGCCGACAAGTGGCCGGCAGGGCATGGCCGCCGCGGATCGGGCGTCTTGAAACGCTGACGCCGATCGTCATGGTGCCGGGAGTGGGACTCGAACCCACACACCTTGCGGCGGCGGATTTTGAATCCGCTGCGTCTACCGATTCCGCCATCCCGGCCAGGGACGCGCATTATGTCCGAACAATCCTCACCCCGGCAAGCACGCTGCTGACCGGTGCATCACGCGACGACGGCAACACGGCAAGTGAAAGCCGCCGACGTGGCACCAACCGCAACAGATCCTGGCTTCAAGAATCCATCATGCCCCTGACTCTCAGCGATTTCGATTACATCCTTCCCGCGGAACTGATCGCGCAAGCCCCCCTTGCAGAGCGCAGCGCCAGCCGCCTGCTTGTGCTCACCCCCGAGGCCGGCTCGGCGCCGGTGCTCGCCGACGCCTGCTTCACCGACCTGCCGGACCTCGTTCGCCCTGGCGACCTGCTCGTCTTCAACGACACCCGCGTCATCCACGCTCGCCTGCACGGGGTCAAGGACAGCGGCGGGCAGGTCGAGGTCCTGATCGAACGCGCGGTCGGCCCGCACGAAGCACTCGCGCAGGTGCGTGCAAGCAAGTCGCCCAAGACAGGCGCCCGGCTGCATCTCGCCGACGCCTTCGATGTCGAGGTACTCGGCCGTGTCGGCGAATTCTTCCACCTGCGCTTTCCCGCCGGCGAAGACCTCTTCGAATTACTCGAGCGCCATGGCAAGCTCCCCTTGCCGCCCTACATCCAGCGCGCCGCCGGCGACGCCGATGAAAGCCGCTACCAGACGGTCTATGCGCGCGACCCGGGGTCAGTCGCCGCCCCCACGGCCGGACTCCATTTCGATCAGGCCTTGCTCGACCGCCTTGTCGAGCGCGGCGTGCGCTGCGCCTGGCTGACCCTGCACGTGGGCGCCGGCACCTTCCAGCCTGTTCGTGTCGACGACCTCGGCGAGCACCGCATGCACCGCGAGCGCTATGTGATCCCTCAGGAAACCGTGGACGCCATCGCTGCGACCCGCGCCGCCGGCGGACGCGTCATCGCGGTCGGCACCACCAGCATGCGCGCACTCGAGGCCGCTGCACAGGAAGGCGCCCTCGAGGCCGGCAGCGGCGAGACCGAAATCTTCATCCTGCCCGGCTTTCGCTTCCAGGTGATCGATGCGCTCATCACCAACTTCCATCTGCCCAAGTCCACCCTGATGATGCTGGTGTCGGCCTTCGCCGGCATGGACAGCATCCGCCGCGCCTACGCCCACGCCGTCGCCCAGCGCTACCGCTTCTTCAGCTACGGCGACGCGATGTTCATCACCCGCCGCAACGAAGCCGAGAACGACAAGCTCAACAATGCAATTTGAACTCCTCACCACCGACGGCGGCGCCCGCCGCGGCCGCCTTACCCTTGCCCACGGCACGGTCGAGACACCGGTCTTCATGCCCGTCGGCACTTACGGCACGGTCAAAGCGATGACGCCGGCCATGCTCGCTGACATCGGCGCGCAGATCTGCCTGGGCAACACCTTCCACCTCTGGCTGCGCCCGGGCCTGGACATCGTCGCCGCACACCAAGGCCTGCACCGCTTCATGGCCTGGGACAAGCCCATCCTCACCGACTCGGGCGGCTTCCAGGTGTTCAGCCTGGGCGCGCTGCGCAAGATCACCGAGGAAGGGGTCAAGTTCGCCAGCCCGATCGACGGCGCAAAGCTGTTCCTGACACCCGAGATCTCGATGCAGATCCAGACCGTGCTCAACTCGGACATCGTGATGATCTTCGACGAATGCACGCCCTACCCCGCCACTCGCGACGAGGCGGCGAAGTCGATGCGCCTGTCGCAGCGCTGGGCGAAGCGCTCGCGCGACGAGTTCGACCGCCTGGGCAACACCAACGCGTTGTTCGGCATCGTCCAGGGCGGCATGTACGAAGACCTCCGCGACGAGTCGCAGGGCGCACTCGAAGACATCGGCTTTCACGGCTTCGCCATCGGTGGCCTGTCGGTGGGCGAACCCAAGGACGACATGGCGCGCATCCTCGCCCACACCGCACCGCGCCTGCCGCAGGGCAAGCCGCGCTACCTCATGGGCGTGGGCACACCCGAGGACATCGTCGACGGCGTGATCGCCGGCATCGACATGTTCGACTGCGTGATGCCCACCCGCAACGCCCGCAACGGCTGGCTATTCACCCGCTACGGCGACATCAAGATCAAGAACGCCGTTCACAAGGCCGACACCCGGCCGCTCGACCCCTCGTGCGATTGCTACACCTGCCGCAACTTCAGCCGCGCCTACCTGCACCATCTGCACCGCACCGGCGAGATCCTCGGCAGCATGCTCAACACGGTGCACAACCTGCGCTACTACCAGACCCTGACCGCCGAGTTGCGCGATTCGATCGCTGCGGGCGAGCTGGACGCCTACGTGCGGCGCTTCCGCGCCGAACGCGCCACCGGTACGCAGTGAAGGAACCACCCGCCCTGCGGAGGCATCTGATCCACCCGGGCGCTCGCCCCGCTGCTGTTATAATCGAGCGCTTTTTTGCCAATCTGGAGTTATCAACGTGCTGATTTCCAATGCCTATGCCCAAGCTGCGGGCGGCGACCCCAGCGGCGGCCTGATGGGCCTGCTGCCCCTGATCCTGATGTTCGTGGTGCTGTGGTTCCTGATGATCCGCCCGCAGATGAAGCGCGCGAAGGAACACAAGGCCATGGTCGAAGCCCTCGCCAAGGGCGACGAGGTGGTGACCGGCGGCGGCATCGCCGGCCGCGTGACCGAAGTCGGCGACAGCTTCGTGCAGCTCGAGATCGCCAACAACACCGTGGTCGCCGTGCAGAAGCAGGCCGTCGCCACCGTGCTGCCCAAGGGCACGCTGAAGTCGCTGTAAGCCTTGCACGCGCCGGCCGGCACCCAGCCCGCCGGCGCGTTTCGCATCACCCCATCCGCTGCACGATGTGCAGCCCGCTTCGCGGCCCCGCCGGTGCCCCGCACCGCGAACAACCGCAACGCCCCCCACACCTCTCCCGACGACGATGAACCGCTACCCCCTCTGGAAGAACGCCCTGATCGTCCTCGTGCTGCTCTGGGGCCTGCTCTACACCCTGCCCAACTTCTATGGTGAAGTCCCGGCGGTGCAGGTCTCGAGCGCCAAGGCCACGCTCAAGCTCGACCCGGCAAGCACCACCGACCGCCTCAACAGCGCCCTGCGCGAGGCCGGTCTGGCCCACACCGGGATCTTCTCGGACGCCACCAGCGTGCGCGCCCGCTTTGCCGACACCGAGCAGCAGCTGCGCGCCAAGGACGTGATCGAGCAGGTCTTCAACCCCGACCCGGCCGACCCCTCCTATGTCGTCGCGCTCAACCTGCTGTCGGCCTCGCCCAACTGGCTGACCTCGATCAAGGCCCTGCCGATGTACCTCGGCCTCGACCTGCGCGGCGGGGTGCACTTCCTGCTCGAGGTGGACATGCCGGGTGCGCTCGTCAAGCGCCTGGACTCGACCACGGGCGACCTGCGCACCCTGATGCGCGACAAGAGCGTGCGCCACGCCGGCATCACCCGCGAGGGCAACACCGTCGTCATCCGCTTCCGTGACGCCGAACAGCGCGAGGCGGGCCGCCGCGCCATCCAGGACGCCACCAACGACCTGCAGCTCGCCGACCGCGACGACGCCGCCGACGACCTCAAGCTCGTCGCCACGCTGACCGCGCAGGCGCAGCAGACGATGCGCGACTTCGCCATCAAGCAGAACATCACCACCCTGCACAACCGCATCAACGAGCTCGGCGTCGCCGAGCCAGTGATCCAGCAACAGGGCGCCGAGCGCATCGTGGTACAGCTGCCCGGCGTGCAGGACGTGGCCAAGGCCAAGGACATCCTCGGCCGCACCGCCACGCTCGAGGTGCGCATGGTCGATGACACCCCGGGCGCCGTCGAGCAGGCCCTGGCGGGCAACGTGCCGTTCGGCACCGAACTCTACACCGAGCGCGGCGGCGCCCCGCTGCTGGTCAGCCGCCAGGTGGTGCTGACCGGCGACCGCCTCACCGACGCCCAGCCCGGCTTCGACGGCCAGACCAACGAGCCTGCGGTGCACCTGACGCTGGACGCCGCTGGCGCCCGCATCTTCCGCGACGTCACGCGCGAGAGCGTCGGCAAGCGCATGGCCATCCTGCTATTCGAGAAGGGCAAGGGCGAGGTCGTCACTGCGCCGGTGATCCGCAGCGAGATCGGCGGCGGGCGCGTACAGATCTCGGGCCGCATGACCACGGCCGAAGCCAACGACGTCGCCCTGCTGCTGCGCGCCGGCAGTCTGGCAGCGCCGATGGAGATCATCGAGGAGCGCACCGTCGGCCCCAGCCTGGGCGCCGAGAACATCACCAAGGGCTCGAACTCGGTGATCTGGGGCTTCCTCGCCATCGCCGTATTCATGATCGCGTACTACACCCTGTTCGGCCTGGTGTCGGTGATCGCGCTCACTTTCAACCTCGTGCTGCTGATCGCGCTGCTGTCGCTGCTGCAGGCTACCCTGACCCTGCCCGGCATCGCCGCCATGGCGCTGACCCTGGGCATGGCGATCGACGCCAACGTGCTGATCAACGAGCGCATCCGCGAGGAACTGCGCAACGGTGCCAGCCCGCAGGCGGCAATCTCGGCCGGCTACGACCGCGCCTTCGACACCATCCTGGACGCCAACATCACCACCCTGATCGCAGGTATCGCACTGCTGGTGTTCGGCTCCGGCCCGGTGCGCGGCTTCGCCGTGGTGCACTGCCTGGGCATCCTGACCTCGATGTTCAGCGCCATTCTGGTGTCGCGCATGATCATCAACTTCATCTACGGCCGCCAGCGCAAGATCACCAAGCTGCATCTGGGCCAGTCGGCGAACTAAGGGACAAGGGCAGACAAGACCATGGAATTCTTCCGTCAGCGAACCGACATCCCCCTCATGCGCCATGCGCTGAAGTTCAACCTTTTCTCCAGCCTCGCCTTCGTGCTCGCAGTGTTCTTCATCGTGCTGCGCGGGCTCAACCTGTCGGTGGAATTTACCGGCGGCACGCTGATCGAGGTCGGCTACGCCGAGCCGCCGCGCATCGAGGACATCCGCCAGGCGCTCGCGCGCGACGGCTACCCCGATGCGCAGGTGCAGAACTTCGGCAGTGCGCGCGAGATCCTGATCCGCATGCCCAACCGCGAGGACCTCGACACCAGCCGCATCTCCGAGCGGGTCATGGCCACGCTGCAAGCCACCGAAGGCCCCCAGCCCGAACTGCGCCGGGTGGAATTCGTCGGCCCGCAGGTCGGCAAGGAACTGGCCACCGATGGCGCAATGGCGCTGCTGCTGGTGATCATCGGCATCGTGATCTACCTGGCAATGCGCTTCGAGTGGCGCTTCGCCGTGTCCGCGATCATTGCCAACCTTCACGACGTGATCATCATCGTCGGCTTCTTCGCCTTCTTCCAGTGGGAGTTCTCGCTGCCGGTGCTGGCGGCGGTGCTGGCGGTGCTGGGCTATTCGGTAAACGAATCGGTGGTGGTGTTCGACCGCGTGCGCGAGACCTTCAAGAAGAAGCGTGCCATGGACACGCCGGCAGTGCTGGACCATGCGATCACGGCGATGATCTCGCGTACCGTGATCACCCACGGCAGTACCTTGATGATGGTGGTGTCCATGCTGATCTTCGGCGGCGAGACGCTGTATTACTTCGCACTCGCCCTGACCATCGGGATCTGCTTCGGCATCTACTCGTCGATCTTCGTCGCCAGCCCGCTGGTGATGTGGCTGGGCGTGTCGCGCGAGCAGTTCATCAAGCCGAAGAAGGAAAAGGAAGAGGCGGTGGTCTGAGCCCACGCGGCCACGCACCCCGCGTAGGAGCGGCGCCAGCCGCGAGGGGTTGAAGGCGAAATGCGTTGGGCGGGTGCGATGAAAGACTCGCGACGGGCGCCGCTCCTACAGCAAGGGCTACCGCGGCGCCCCCCGCGGCCGCGAGCTTGAACAAGATCGGCCGCCTGGATCGCCACAAGCAGAGCGCTTCGCGTGCCGACTTGTAACCCCAGCCCTCAGACCGCAAAAACCTGCTTGACCGTGAGCGTCTCGCCGCGCTCGATGAGACCGATCAGGCGGTCGATGTTGGGGTGCTTGCCCGGGTTGCGGCGGGCGTCCTCGGTGTGCTCGGCGTAGAGCTCCAGCCCTTTCCTGGCCGCTTCCGGGCTGATCGCGCCGTAGAGCTGGGCGAGGTGGTTATACACCACCAGCGAGCCGGCCTGACCGGGCTTGTTCTCGATGGTGGCGACGACCGCAGCCGCGGTATCGATGAGGTTGAGTGCGGCGAGATGAGAAACGCCGGGCAGTGTCTTAAGGTTGTCGGCGAAAGCCATTCGGTGCTCCATTCTTTGTGAGCGTGCTCAATGCCGGGACCGGCAGCAGGCACGGGGAGTAAGTTGCGTTGGGCGCGGCGTAAGCCGCGACCTTCCTGGGCGTGGCCCCGACCATGTCGCCTGCACCCCCTCGCGGCTGGCGCCGCTCCTACGGGGCGATCGACCGCGGCGGGGTGCCGTAGGAGCGGCGCCAGCCGCGAGCCTTTGCAGGCGCTGCGCCCACGTCACGCAAGGGTGGCTCTCAGATGCGCCGCGCCAGCTCCGCGGCCTTGCCGACGTAGCTCGCCGGCGTCATCGCCAGCAGGTGCTCGCGCGCCTCGGCGGGGATGGCCAGGGTGCGAACGAAGTCGTGCAGCGCCTCGCGGGTGATGCCCTTGCCGCGGGTCATGGCCTTGAGCTGCTCGTAGGGGTTCTCGATGCCGTAGCGGCGCATCACCGTTTGCACCGGCTCGGCGAGCACCTCCCAGCACTCGTCCAGGTCGGCCGCCAGGCGCGCCGGGTCGGCCTCGAGCTTGCCCAGGCCGCGCAGGCAGCTGTCGAGCGCGAGAACGGTGTGGCCGAAACCCACGCCCATGTTGCGCAGCACGGTGGAATCGGTGAGGTCGCGCTGCATGCGCGAGATCGGCAACTTCTCGGAGAAGTGCTTGAGCACCGCATTGGCGAGACCGAAGTTGCCCTCGGCATTCTCGAAGTCGATCGGGTTGACCTTGTGCGGCATGGTCGAGGAGCCGACCTCGCCTTCCTTGAGCTTCTGCTTGAAGTAGCCGAGCGAGATGTACATCCAGATGTCGCGGCAGGCATCGATCAGTATGGTGTTGCTACGGGCGATGGCGTCGAAGAGTTCGGCCATCGCGTCGTGCGGCTCGATCTGGATGGTGTACTCGTTGAATGTCAGCCCCAGGGACTCGATGAAGCGGCGGTTGAAGCCTTCCCAGTCGAACTCGGGCCAGGCCGACAGGTGGGCGTTGTAGTTACCGACCGCACCGTTGAACTTGGCAGTCATCGCGACGCCGGCAATCGCAGCGCGGACGCGCATCAGGCGCGCGGCGATGTTCGCCATCTCCTTGCCGAGCGTGGTCGGGCTGGCAGGTTGTCCATGGGTGCGCGACAGCATCGGGAGGTCGGCCAGGGCATGGGCGAGCTCGCGGAAACGGGCGATTACGGCATCGAGCGCGGGCAGCAGCACACGGTCGCGGCCTTCGGCCAGCATCAGCGCATGCGAGGTGTTGTTGATGTCCTCGGAGGTGCACGCAAAGTGGATGAACTCCGACACCTTCATCACCTCGGCGTTATGTCCCAGGCGCTTCTTGAGCCAGTACTCCATGGCCTTGACGTCATGGTTGGTGGTGGCCTCGATCGCCTTCACCGCCTCGCCGTCAGCGGTCGAGAAGTCTGCGACCACGGCGTCGAGCTCAGCCACGGTTGCCACCGAGAAGGGCGCGATCTCCGCCAGCGCGGCATCGGCTGCAAGCGCCTTGAGCCACTCAACCTCGACCTTGACGCGGTTGCGGATGAGACCGTGTTCGGAGAAATGGTCGCGCAGCCCGGCCACCTTGCCGTGGTAACGGCCATCGAGCGGGGACAGAGCGGTGAGCGGGGACGGCGAGGCATTCGACATGACGGAGCTTCCGGACAAAAGTGCTATTTTAACGCCTCCCCCTTCCCAGAAGAGAACAAACCACCGTGAGCACGCCGGAGCGCTACAAGATCGAGGTGACTGCCGTTGCCGAGTACGTCACTGCACAGTCCCGCCCCGAGGACGACCACTTCGTCTTCGCCTACCACGTCACCATCCGCAACCTTGGCACCGTGCCGGCACAGCTGCTTGCCCGCCACTGGGTCATCACCGACGGCAATGGCAAGGTGCAGGAGGTTCATGGCCAGGGCGTGATCGGCGAACAACCCTTGCTCGCACCTGGGGAGCATTTCGAGTACACCAGCGGCTGCGTACTGGAAACCCCGGTCGGCACCATGCACGGGCGCTATCAGATGCTTGCCGAGGACGAGCACCGCTTCGAGGCTGAAATTCCGCCATTCATGCTGGCCATGCCACGCGCCCTGCACTGAGACCCACCGGGCGCGGCTCAGAAGTCCAGGCGCAGCGATACCCAGTGGCGCCGGTCGACGATGCGCTGCATGCGTTCCTCGGCATGCGCACCGTTGAGGGACTGCACCGTATAGGCGATCTCGCCGCCGCGGACGAAACCTGAAAACGGGTAGGACAGGCGCAGGTCGGTACGCTGATAGCTGTCGGTGTCGGTATTGCGGGTCCACTTGATGTCGTGCACCCAGTAGCGCGCCACCGCCAGGCTCACCCCCATCGGCGAGCGCTGCATCCACAGCAGCGAGGTAGCCCGTCGCGGCGCGGAGCGCTCGGAGAGGGCGAAATAGCGCTCGGCGCCAGATCCGAACAAGTGGCTGCCGGCAGCTGCATGCAGTGTTCTGCCGAGCGTGCTGAAGTCAGCATCGATGTCGATGTGGGCATGCCCCACAACAATCCGTGTCGCATCTACGGGCTGCCACTTCCACTGCAGCTCGTGGCCCCTGATCTTCAGCTCATGCACGGCCTGCGCCGTCAGCGGCCCACCCGCCACCGTACGGATGCGGTGGATACGATCCGACACGCGCTCGTGGAAGACACGCAGGTCCAGGCTCATGCGCACAGCGCGCCAATCGCCGAGGTAGCCCAGTTCCCAGCTGTCCAGCCCCTCGGCGGGCAAGCCCGGGGTACCCGCCCATTCGATGCTCCCGTTGCTGGCAAGCTGGCTGGCCTTGTAGTCCAGCGTCCCCGGCGTGCGCCAGGCCCTGGCATAACCAACGCGAACGGTGTTCTGCTCGTCGATATGGAAGCTTGCACTCGCGCGTGGCGCCACATGCGCACCGGCCAGCGAGTCGTACTCGTGCGACAGGCCAAGGTTGCCGGTAAACCAACCCAACGGTTTCCACTCCAGGTTGGCGAACAGACGCCCGACATCGCGGCTGACACGGCCAACTCCATGCAGCATGGTCGCCGACTCGAGCGTGTCATGGCGCCAACTCCCCCCCCAGGCCATGCGTAACGAATCCACCGGGAGGAAGGTATGGAGCGCCTCGAATTCATGGCGGACGCCGCGGCCACCGTTGGGGTTGATACGCCCCAACTCCGGCCGGCCAGCAACGTCGAAGCCAGCGTCGAGCCGATCGACATGATGGGTGTAGCGTAAGGAGAGATCGGCGGACTCTGACAGCGCGTGCAGCCAGCGCGCCTGCACCCAGGTCGATGACTGATCCGCGCGCCGCAGCGGGTCGGAGGCTCGGGGGCCGATCGCGGTGCCGTCTGCAGCGACGCTGAGCCGCCCGACAAGCTGGCGCGCCTCGACGCGGCCGATCTGCAACTCGAGCAAGCTGCGTGCATCGAGCTGCAGATCGGCCCGGAAATCGAACAACCTGCTGCGGTTGCTATCGCGCCAGTCACGATCGGCTGGCAGTACGTCGCGATGGTCCAGTCCATCGTCGGCACGCTCCTGGACGCTCAGCCTGAAGGCGCCGCCTTCACCCAGACCGCCGCCGCCCCGCACGCTGTAATCACGCACGCCGCCGCTGCCCCGCTGTGTGCTGACCGAAAGCCCCTGGGCAAAAGCAGGCTCGACCGTAACGATGTTGATGACCCCCAGGAAGGCATTGGTGCCGTAAGAGACGGTATTGGAGCCCCGCACCACCTCGATGCGCTCGATGTCCTCGAGCGCCACTGGAACCAGCTCCCAGTTCATACCGCCGCGAAAGAGCGGCGAATGCAAAGAACGGCCATCCACCAGCACCTGCACGCGGGGCGAGTAGTCCGTGTCGTCGGTAATGCCGTGGTAATTGACCCGCGCCGGCTTGTCGCTGGGCGTGAAGGTCTGGAAGCCGGGCACCAGGCGAAACACCTCATGCAGAGAACGTGCCCCCGAGGCACGGATCATCGCGCGATCGATCACCGTTACCGCGCCAGGGGCATCCTCCAGGCGCTGCGGCAAGCGGCTGACCGAGGCCACGATCGGAAGTGCGCTGAAGAACACGCCGTCATCCGCAGTGCCGACCAAGGGTGTCGCCATTCCTGCCGCCAGCAACAGGCTCAACGCGCGCCGAACCACGCGAGCGCTTTGGGAGAAACGTCGGCCGCACACGGCGTGGCCGCACATGGCCATGCCCAGGGTCCCGCTCTTGGATCGACCAATATGCTTCATGTCGTCTCCCCCAATGAACTCCCCCGCACTGCTCCGACAAGCACGCACATGCAGAACGCGCTCAGTCCGAAGAGCGCTGGTACTCGATGACACGGCCACGGCCGGCATGCTTTGCCTCGTAGCACGCCTGGTCGGCTGCCTGCATCACCGCGGAAACGTCATTGATCATGCCTTCCATACGCGCCATGCCGATGCTCGCCCCCACCTTGAAGCTCCGCCCCGCACACACGAACTCGTAGGCGGCGACCGCATCGCACAACGCAGTTGCGATATGGTGGGCGTCCTCACGACCGCAACCGCGCAAAATCACCGCGAACTCGTCGCCACCGATGCGGAACACGTGATCCTGCGCACGCAGGCGCGCACGCAACAAGCCAGCCAGCTCCCTCAGCAGGCGGTCTCCGGCCGCATGGCCGCAAGTATCATTGACCGGCTTGAAGCGGTCGAGATCGATGTACAGCAGCGTCACTACATCGCCTGCGCGCCTGTGGATCGACACCGCCTGCTCGATCGATTCCTCGAAAGCGCGCCGGTTGGGCAGTCCGGTGAGCGGGTCATGGCGTGCCTGGTGTGCCAACTGGGCCGTCGCTTCCTCGATGCGTGCCTGCAGCGTCTGCTGGCTGTGCGCAATCGAATCCGCCATGGCGTTGAAGCCGGCCTCGAGCGCCCTCAGCTCCTCGCTCGTCGACTGTGCCGACACGCGCACATCGAGATCACCCGACGCCATCCGGCGAACAGCCTTGACGAGGGCCGCCACCGGCAGGCCGACCGAGCGTGCCAGACGCCACGCCATAGCCAACGCCCCCACGAGCACCACCAGAACGGCCGCGACGACAACCAACAGCAGGCGCCGCTTGGCCGCTTCACGTGCCGTGACATCCAGATCAACCTGCACCCAGCCAAGCCGCTCCGTCCGCAACGCCTGCTGCGGCGTCGAATAGTCGTCCACCTGCGGTGCCAGGCTCAGTACCGCGGTGGCGAACTGCAGCCGCCCGCCACGAGCTTCGACCACCACCTCGTCGGCCTCGACGATGCGCGCCGCCGACGGCAAGCCGACCAGCCCCTGACCGGCCACTCCAAGCAACTCGCCGTCAGCGTCGTAGAAGGCAACCGCAGCGACCTCCGCCTGCGCAAGCGCGCGTGCCATCAGGCTGTCGAGGGCCACCGGATTGCCCGACACGAGGACGTACTCGGCGGCAGGCCCGAGAAAACTCACGATCGCCCGCCCCCGTGCCAGGCTGGCCTCGTCGAGCTCGCGATGGCTCTGGTGGACAAACAGGCTGCCAAGTACCACGACGAAGGCCAGGCTGGGCACGAACAGGATCAGGGCCATCCTGACGCCGAGCGAAATCTTGCGCATCCAGCTCATCGCCGCGCCCCTCCCCCGGCAATGCGCTCACGCAGGATCTGTTCGTCGGGCACGGTGATGCCAAGCGCCTTGGCCACCGTCCGATTCACCTCCACCTCGAAGCGCTCAGGGTGGTGAATCCCGCCCAGCCCCTCGGCAGAGTGCAGGCCGGCATTGAGCAGGTCGGCGAGGTCGTAGGCGATATGCTCCGGTGAGCTGAACACCGCCGCAAGCGCGCCCGCGCTGACATAGGCCGACGAGAAAGCGAACACCGGACGGCGGTGGCGATAACTGGTAAGCAGGATGGCACGTGCCGCCGCCGGGCTGGACACCAGGCTGTCCGGCAAGGGCAGCAGTGCGGCGTTACGCTCCAGCAGGACCTGCAGCGCGCCGACAAGCTCGGTCGAATCGGCGATGCCTATGATATCGAGGGCGAGTTGTTGAGCGGTCGCGGCCTGATTGATCATCGGCTCCACGAAACGGCTGTCGGGCCCAAGCAGGACACCAAGCTGCGACGCCTGAGGCAGGATCGCGCGCACCAGGGCGAGGTGTCGCGCCACCGGCTGGTCGAGCACGATCGCGCCCAGGCTGCGCTGCGGAAACTCGCGCCTGAAGCGTTCGACGTCGCGCTGACCGACGAGGACGGCAAACACCGGTCGGTCGGACTGTCGCAAGGCCGCCTCCACCGCCTGCCGGCCCGCTGCGATCACGACATCCGTGCGCTCGAGCGCGCCGTCTCGCGCCACCTCATCGAGCGCGGTGACCTCACGCACGCGATGCACGCCCGGCTTGGTCGCCTTGCGCAGCGCCTCGACGAACTGCTGCGCAGGCCCCTTGTCCCCCGGCGCCAGCAGCACCAGATCGAGCGCATGCGCCATCGGGGACAGCATCAGCAGCACGCAGGCGAACATGCGGACGAAGGCGCAGCGGACAGCATCGGCCGTCCTCGCGTATTGCCGGCGACGGCCCGGCAGCGGCGGCGCCCGATCGTCCTCGGTGTTCACCAACCAAGCCTCAGGGTGGCAAACAGGAACGGCTGATGGCGGTACTTGCCGTTGTGGAAATCGGGGTACTTCCCGGTCGCGCTGAGGGCAGTCACGGAGAACTCGCTCTCGCTACCGGGGGCACCGAAACGGCGTGCGAGCTTGAGGTCGAAACGGTCGCCACGCGGAATGTAATCGCCACCGTTCATCCAGTAGTACTCACCGTTGCGGTAGTACCCGATGCTGGCCCGCCAGCGGTCGGGCAGATCCTTGATGAGCAGCACCGAGGTCGTCGCATGCGGCGCACTATCCGGGATGTCCCGATCGGTATAAGGCTCGCCCTTGTCGATGCGAACGAAGGCCTGGGAGAGCACGATCCGCCCCCAGCCCGCACGACGCCAGTCCACCGTGAACTCGGCGCCGGTCATGCGGAAATCGTTGCCATTGAAAAAGTAGAAGGCCTTCTGCCCGGGGACAATGGGCTGGAAATCCGGCCCTTCAGCTCCTGCGCAGGTCTCGGCACGCCAGAACTCGCGATACTCGGCCGGCAATTCGTCGAAATCGAAACCATCGATGAAGGTCCTGCAGCTGCGGTCATCGATGAAACGCTCGTGATACTCGCGGAACACTCGCGTATCGAGCGTGATCCCCAGAGGCGCATACTGCGCGACGTAGCCCAGATCGATGAAGCGCATGCGCTCGCTCTGCAACGAGCCCTGCGCGCGATACAGGATGCGGCGGATCACATCGCCTTCACGGTAGGTCTGGAAGGCGCGCGACTCCATCAGGCTGGGGGCACGGTAGGCCCTTCCCGCGGAAAGCCTGAGCGCAGAGAAATCGTCGAGTGCATAGTTGGCCGCAAAACGGGGCGAGAACAGGCGACCACTGTAGTCGTGATGCTCGAGCGTCCCTCCCAGATTGATCCGCAGGGCTGCGAGCGGCTGCCACTCCAGGTTTCCGAAGAGCTGCCCGTGCGTGGCGTCGAGCCAATCTCGCCTGCCCAGCAGGCTGAAGGAACGCGCGCGCTCGGCACGCACGCCGAGCCCGAGCATGCCGCTGAGCGAAGACGACAGCCGCGTGCTGTACTGGAGTTCGACATCATCGCGGCGAACCTCGCTGTCACGGTCGGCATCGAAGCGATAGGAAACACCGTCGTACACGAACGGCCCAACCGTCCACCGACCCTGCTCGCGCTCGCTCTGATGGTAGTACTGCAGACTCAACGAGCGCTCGGCGTCGAGCTGCCGTACCCAGCCCGCCTGCAGATACAGCGAACGGTCGCGCTCGACATGCGAGGGGAAGTCGACGTAATCGGGACTGCCGCGCCAACTGGGCCCCTCGCTCACGCCGAACTGCAAGGCCAGTTGATCGCGACCCGTGGCATGCAGGGTCGCACTGAAGTTGGCAACCGTCCGGGTGATCTTCTCGGCATCGTGCCAGCGCTGGAACCCAGGGCGGCTCTCCAGATGCGGCTCGAAGTTCACCGCCGAGCGGCGCGAAGCCGACAACCGCCAGTCCAGCACGCCGGCACCGTTGCCGTTGATGCGAACGCCGTAGTCGTGGAATCCGTCCTTGCCGGCACGCAGGATGACCGCCTTGCCCACCTCGGTTGCCGGCGAACGGCTGATGATATTGATCACGCCCTGGAAGGCGTTGACGCCATAGGCAGCGCCGTTGGGGCCACGCACCACCTCCAGGCGCTCGATGTCATCGACCCGCAGGGGCAATCCGTCCCACTTGGTGTCACCCCACAAGGGGCTGTTGATCGTGCGGCCATCGATCATCACCTTGACGCGGCGATCGTAGGCGTCGCCCAGACCATGGCTGGCCACCGTAGGCGAGCCACTCGCCACATCGGCGACCAGAAAGCCCGGCACCAGGCGCAACAGGTCATGAATACGCGTGAAGCCCGAAGCCTCGATCATCTCGCGATCGATCACCGTGACCGCGGCTGGCGCATCGAGCGGCGACTGCGCAAGCCGCGTAGCCGTCAGGACAAGCGGAATATCGTCGAAGAAAGGGTCACTGCTGGCCTGAACGGCGAGGGGCAGCGCCACGGCGAGCGCAGCCAGTACGCGTACGGCGTTCACACCTACTTCACCCGGTAACCTATACGCCCGCATGCAGGTCCTCACAGCACATATTGCTTCAGCGTCCAGGCCACATCGCCGAACGCCAAGGACCCGATTGTGCCCCGATGTCCTGCCCGACCGCTACGCCTTGCGCCACTGCGAGTGACACAGGTCACGGCGCACACACGCGGGTCGGGGCACGCTGCAGGGATTCAGCTCCGGTAGTCCGCGTTTATCTTGACATAGTCATAGGAAAAATCGCAGGTCCACACCGTGGCCGCTGCGCTGCCACGCGCGAGATCGACGCGGATCGTCAGTTCGGCGTGCTTCATGATCCGCGAGCCGGCCTCCTCGACGTAGCTGGCTGCGCGCCCACCGTGCTCGGCGACCAGCACGGCCTCGTCGGGGTTGCCCAGCCACACGCGCAACTTCGACACATCGAGATCGTCAATGCCAGCGTAGCCGATAGCTGCCAGGATACGGCCGAGGTTGGGGTCGGAGGCGAAGAAAGCGGTCTTGACCAGGGGTGAATGCGCGACCGCATAGGCGACCTTGCGGCACTCGTCGCGATCCGCACCGCCCTCGACTGCAATGCTCATGAACTTGGTCGCACCCTCGCCGTCACGCACGATGGCCTGGGCGAGCGCGATCGATACGTCGATGATCGCGGCACGCAGGGCCGCGAACTCGGCACTCGCAGCATCGACGACCTCATCGTTACCGGCGGCACCGGTAGCGACGAGCACGAAGGAGTCGTTGGTGGACGTGTCGCCATCGACGGTGATGCTGTTGAAGGACAGGTCGGCGGCCTCCCTGACCAGAGCGTCGAGCAGCGGCTGAGAAACAGCCGCGTCGCAGGCCAGGAAGCCAAGCATGGTCGCCATGTTGGGCCGGATCATGCCCGCGCCCTTGCTGATGCCTGTGAGGGTCACGGCCTTTCCACCGAGCTGCACCTGCCGCGACACCGCCTTGGCGAGCGTGTCCGTCGTCATGATGGCGTGCGCGGCATCGAACCAGCCGTCCGCGCGCAGGTCGGCGAGCGCCTTGGGCAGACCGGCGACCAAGCGTTCCATCGGCAGCGGCTCGAGAATCACGCCCGTGGAGAAAGGCAGCACCTGGCTGGCGTCGATACCCATCTCCGCAGCCAGCGCTGCGCAGGTGGCCTGGGCATTGGCGACGCCGGATTCGCCGGTACCGGCATTGGCCACCCCAGTGTTGATCACCAAGGCGCGGACGGCTCCGCCCGGCAGATGCGCCTTGCAGACCTGGACCGGTGCAGCGCAGAAGCGGTTGCGGGTGAACACGCCCGCGGCACGGCTGCCAGGGGCGAGCTCGATCACCGTCAGGTCACGACGGTTGGCCTTGCGAATGCCGGCCTCGGCGACGCCCAGGCGCACGCCCTGGACGGGCAGGAGTTCGGCAGGGTTCGGGGTGGCGAGATTGACGGCCATGCGTGTCTCCGGTGCAGATCAGTTGAGTTTGCCGTGGCAGTGCTTGTACTTCTTGCCCGAGCCGCAGGGGCAGGGGTCGTTGCGCCCGACCTTGGGCACGGCATTGACCTGCGGCTGCGCGCCGCCCTGCCCCGCCTCGGTGTTGCCAAGCGCCTCGTCGTAATCGGCGTGCTGGTACTTCACGTTCTCGACCTGTTGTGGCGGCTCGGCCTGTTCAAGCTGAGATTCGGTGCGGATCTGCACCGTCATCAGGATCTTGGTGACGTCGGCACGTACGGTGTCGAGCAGCCCCTCGAACAGCTCGAAGGACTCGCGCTTGTACTCCTGCTTGGGGTTTTTCTGCGCATAGCCGCGCAGGTGGATACCCTGGCGCAGGTGGTCAAGCGCCGCCAGATGCTCGCGCCAGTGGGTATCCAGGCTCTGCAGCATGACGTTGCGCTCGAACTGGTGCCACGCCGCCGGATCGACGACTGCGGTCTTGGCCGCATAGGCCTCCTCGCCCGCCTGCACGATACGTTCGAGGATGGCCTCGTCGTCCAGGCTGGGCTCGGCCTTCACCCACTCGCCCACCGGCAGCTTGAGCTGGCACTCGGCGAGCAGGGCCTGCTCAAGCGCCGGGATCTCCCACTGCTCCTCGACGCTCTCGGCCGGCACATAGCGACGGAAGATGTCATGCAGCACGCCCTGGCGCATGGCGCGGATGGTGTCGGAGATATCCTCGCTCTCGAGCAGTTCGTTGCGCTGCTGATAGACCACCTTGCGCTGGTCGTTAGCGACATCGTCGTACTCGAGCAGTTGCTTGCGGATGTCGAAGTTGCGCTGCTCGACCTTGCGCTGCGCGGACTCGAGCGAGCGCGTGACCATCGCGTGCTCGATCGCCTCACCCTCGGGCATCTTCAGGCGCACCATGATGGCATTGAGGCGCTCGCCAGCGAAGATCTTCATCAGCGGATCTTCAAGCGACAGATAGAAGCGGCTCGAGCCAGGATCGCCCTGGCGGCCGGAGCGGCCACGCAGCTGGTTGTCGATGCGGCGCGACTCGTGGCGCTCGGTGCCGATGATGTGCAGGCCGCCGGCGGCGAGCACCTGCTCATGCACCTTGGCCCACTCGGCACGCAGGGCGCTGACGCGGGCCTCGAGCTCCTCGGGCGGGACACTCGAGTCCTCGCGCAGCGCGGCCACCGGCTTCTCGATGTTGCCGCCGAGCACGATGTCGGTGCCGCGGCCCGCCATGTTGGTGGCGATCGTGACCACGCCGGGACGACCGGCCTGGGAGACGATCTGCGCCTCGCTATCGTGCTGCTTGGCGTTGAGCAGCTGGTGATCGATCTTCGCCTTCTTGAGCAGACCGGAGAGGAACTCGTTGGTCTCGATCGAGGTGGTACCGACCAGCACCGGCTGGCCACGCTCGACGCAGCCGCGGATGTCCTCGATCACCGCATCCCACTTCTCCTTCGCGGTGCGATAGACCTTGTCGTTCTCGTCCTTGCGCTGCATCGGCCGGTTGGTCGGAATGACCACGGTCTCGAGGCTGTAGATGGAGTGGAACTCGAAGGCTTCGGTGTCGGCCGTACCGGTCATGCCGGCGAGCTTGCCGTACATGCGGAAGTAGTTCTGGAAGGTGATCGAGGCCAGCGTCTGGTTCTCGGCCTGGATGCGCACGCCCTCCTTGGCCTCGACCGCCTGGTGCAGGCCGTCCGACCAGCGCCGGCCCGGCATCAGGCGGCCGGTGAACTCGTCGACGATGACCACCTCGCCGTTCTGCACCACGTACTGCTGGTCCTTGTGGTACAGCGCATGTGCGCGCAGCGCAGCATAGAGATGGTGCACCAGCAGGATGTTGGCGGGGTCGTACAGCCCGCCACCCTCGGCGAGCAGGCCCATGCGTACAAGGATTTGCTCGGCGGTCTCGTGGCCTTGCTCGGTGAGCAGCACCTGGTGGGCCTTGAGGTCGACCGTGTAGTCGCCGGCCTCGATGACCTCGTCCTTGTCGTTGAGGCCGCCCTCCTGCTTCTTCAGCAGCGGCGCGACCTGGTTCATCTTGAGGTAGAGCTCGGTGTGATCCTCGGCCTGGCCGGAGATGATCAGCGGCGTACGCGCTTCGTCGATCAGGATGGAGTCCACCTCATCGACGATGGCGAAGTTCAGACCGCGCTGCACGCGCTCGCCGAGCGAATACACCATGTTGTCGCGCAGGTAGTCGAAGCCGAACTCGTTGTTGGTGCCGTAGGTGATGTCGGCAGCGTAGGCGGCCTGCTTCTGGTCGTGCGACATGCGTGACATGTTGCAGCCGGTGGTGAGCCCGAGGAAACCGTAGATCCGCCCCATCCACTCGGCGTCGCGGCTGGCCAGGTAGTCATTCACCGTGATGACGTGCACGCCCTTGCCCGACAGCGCATTGAGGTAGGCCGGCAGGGTAGCGACCAGGGTCTTGCCCTCGCCGGTGCGCATCTCGGCGATCTTGCCGTTGTGCAGCACCATGCCGCCGACGAGCTGGACGTCGAAGTGGCGCATGCCATGCACGCGCTTGCCGGCCTCGCGCACCACCGCGAAGGCCTCGGGCAGCAGGGCATCGAGCGTTTCGCCGTTGGCCACGCGCTGCTTGAACTCCGCGGTCTTGCCCCGCAAGGCCTCATCGGACAGCGCGGAGATCTCTGGCTCGAGTGCGTTGATCCTGCGCACGGTCTGGAAGTACTGGCGGACGAGGCGGTCGTTGCGACTACCGAAGATTTTCTTGAGCAGGCCGGAGATCATGTTTGGGGGTCGACGTCAATTCGGCAAAGGCGGCAGTTTATCATGTCGGACTCGATCACCTGATGACGCTTGTCGAGCCCGCGCACGATGTCCCAACTGCTGCACCGCTTCCTCGGCCAGGGCGACGCCCTCGCCCGCCTGCAGGACCATGCCGCCCGCCTGCGCCGCCTGCAGGGGGCGCTCGAACGCGGCCTGCCGCCTCAGCTTGTCGGCCAATGCCAGGTGGCGAACCTGAAGGACGGCACGCTCACGGTCAGCGCGCGCGGCGGCGCGGCGGCCGTGCGCCTGCGGCAGATGCTGCCCAGCCTCGTCGAGCACCTGGTCCGAGCAGGACATGCGGTGCAGGCCATCAAGGTCAAGGTGGGTACGCCGGAGCAGGTGCAATGGCGCCCGCCACCTGCCGAGCGCCACCTGTCGAACGACGCGAAGGACAATCTGAGCAAGTTCGCGCAAAGCCTGCCGCCCGATTCGCCGCTGCGCGAATCACTCGAGCGTCTGGTGCGCCGCAGCCGCCAGTAGACGAGCGCCGCGGGCCACAGCGCCGCGACGACAGAATCACACCATCGGCGCGAGCACGCGCTCGATCGCGAACAGGGCGAAGAAGACGAATACCACCACGACCGCAGCGCGAAAGGATTTCCACGCCCAGGCCTTGTAGCGCGGATTGCCGGTGAGCTGCCACAGAATCACCGAGCCGCCGATCGCCAGCACGGCGAGCAGCAGCAGCAGGCGCATGATCAGCATGGGGTCGCGACCTTCATCTGCGGACGCTCAGGCGAAAGCCTGCGCCAACGGCGCAAACTGGTGGGAGACGGCGGCCGGTGTGCTCGCATCCTTCTCGAAGGTGACGATCTCCCAGGCCTCCTGATCTTCGAGCAGCACGCGCAGGATCTGGTTGTTGAGCGCATGGCCGGCCTTGTGCGCCGAGTAGGCGGCCAGCAGCGGATGGCCGCACAGGTAGAGATCACCGATCGCGTCGAGCACCTTGTGCTTGACGAACTCGTCTGCGTAGCGCAGCCCCTCGGCGTTGAGCACGCGATACTCATCCATGACGATCGCGTTTTCCAGACTGCCGCCCAGCGCCAGGCCATTGGCGCGCATGAACTCGACATCCTGCATGAAGCCGAAGGTGCGTGCACGCGCAACGTCGCGCACGTAGGACTGCTCGGCGAAGTCGACCTTCACGCGAGTGGAGGTGCTGTCGATGGCCGGGTGGTTGAACACGATCGAGAACGACAGGCTGAAGCCGTCATACGGCTCGAGCCTGACCCATTTGTCGCCTTCGACATATTCGACCGCCTTCTTGACGCGCATGAACTTCTTGGGCGCCTTCTGCTCCTCGATGCCCGCCGACTGCAACAGAAAGACGAAGGGCGCCGAGCTGCCGTCGAGGATGGGGATCTCGGGCGCATCGACGTCGACATGCAGGTTGTCGACACCCAGGCCGGCGAGCGCCGACATCAGGTGCTCGACCGTACCGACCTTGTGGCCACCCTGCTCCAGGCCCGAGCACATGCGGGTGTCGCACACCGCATAGGGGTCGGCCGGCAGCGTGAGCGGCGGCTCGAGGTCCACGCGATGAAACACGATGCCCGTGTCGGGCGCCGCCGGGCGCAGGGTCAGGTTCACCTTGCGTCCGCCGTGCAGGCCGACACCCGTGGCCTTGACGATGGATTTGAGGGTACGTTGCCTGATCATGTCTATTGTCCTTTTTGATCGGGCATTTTAGCACGCACCCCCGTGACGCCCCGGCTATCGCGGCCATGCAGACAGGCTGTTGCGCAAGCAGATGTTGCAGCGCAACCACGCCTGCACAAGGCCTCGGCCGCGACTCGGAACTCAAGTCCGCAATCGGCCCTGAGCCTGCGTGGCCTCCAGCACCCGCAGCAGGCTGGAGATGTCGTCGCGCCCCATCCCCTGCGCCATCAGCGCGTTGAGTTGCTGCCAGACCTGAGCCGCGATCGGCAGCGGCACAGCTGCCGTCGCCGCCTCGTTCATCAGGATACCGAAGTCCTTATGGTGGAGCCGTGCCTCGATCCCGGCCGAAAAGTCCCGGCGCACCATCTTGTCGCCCATGATCTCCAGCATGCGTGAGGACGCCGAGCCCCCCAACAGCGCCGTGCGCACCGCCGCCAGATCGACGCCGTGGGCTGCAGCCAGGCGCATGGCCTCGGCGCAGGCCTGGACGACTGACACCATGATCATCTGGTTGCAGGCCTTGGCCACCTGGCCGGCGCCCGGCGGACCGATGTGCACGATGCGCTTGCCGAGCACCTCGAGCAGCGGACGTACGCGCTCCAGCACCTCGGGATGGGCGCCGGCCATGATCGCCAGCGTTGCATCACGCGCGCCCTGGGGCCCACCGGAGACGGGCGCATCCACCCAGTCGACGCCCTGGCGCGCGTAGCGCTCGGCCAGGCGACGCGCCGTATCAGGGGCGATGGTGCTCATGTCGAGATGGATGGCGTCTTTGGCAAAACCCTCGGCGAGTCCGTCCCCGCCGAAGGCGAGCGCCTCCACATCCACGCTCGCGGTGACGATGGTCACCACCACCTCGCTGCGTGCCGCCAGTTCGGCCGGGGTGGCACACAAGGGCACCCCCTCGGCGACCAGGCCAGCCGCTGACTCCGGCCGCCGCGCCCACACCGCAAGGGGGTGCCCGGCAGCGCGCAAATGGCGTGCCATCGACTCGCCCATTGCGCCCAGGCCGATGAAACCGATCCTCATGCCCATGCCCTCCTGCTTCACTCGGCCGCAGCGCCGCTCATGCGCTCGAGCAGCTTGAGCATGGCAACCGAATCATCCTCGCCCAGGCCGCTGCCGACCATGGCATTGAACAGCTGCGTCGTCGCCGCAGCCGATGGCAGGGCGAGCCCGAGCCGGTGCGCCTCTTCCATGACGATGCGCATGTCCTTCTGGTGCATCCAGGCCTTGAAGCCAGGCTTGAAGTTGCGCTCCAGCATGCGCTGACCGTGGTTCTCCAGGATGCGCGAATACGCGAAGCCGCCCAGCAAAGCCTCGCGCACGCGCCCAGCGTCGACCCCACTGCGCGTGGCGAAATTGAGCGCCTCGGCCACTGCCGCCACACCGACGCCGGTAAGGATCTGATTGCAGGCCTTGGCGACCTGGCCGGCACCGGCGTCACCGATGCGGGTGATCGAGCGCCCCATGGCCTCGAGCAGGGGCAGCACGCGCGCAAAGGCATCGGCATCACCGCCGGCCATGATGGTGAGCGAGCCAGCAATGGCGCCGACCTCTCCTCCCGACACCGGCGCATCGAGCGCCGTCACGCCGCACGCCGCCAAACGCGCTGCGATCGACTGCGCTGCGGCCGGTGCGATGGTACTCATGTCGATATGGATGTGACCCGCCCCTGCCGCCTCGGCCACGCCTGCCGGGCCGAGCGTCACCTGCTCCACGTCGGGCGCATCGGCCACCATGCTGATCGTCACTGCCGCCCGTCTGGCGACATCGGCCGCGCTCTCGCACTCACCCGCGCCAGCCGCCAGCAGCGGCTCCATCGACGCGCGACGGCGGCTCCAGACATGCACGCGATGACCTGCCTTGATCAGGTTGAGCGCCATGGGCCGGCCCATCAGGCCGAGTCCGATGAATCCAACTTCCATTCGATAGATCTCCGTGGGGGATAGGTTCGGCACGGCATGCACCGGAAGCCGAGCGAGGCCTGCCCGCGCACACCGCCGTTGCCGCTGGCAGGGCGGCAGGAAGCCCGCCATAATCCGGGCCATGAACTACGGCACAATCATCAAGGAAATCGGGCGGGGCGCCAAGGGCGCACGCGACCTCGACACGGACACGGCGGCCGCACTGTTCGGGGACATGCTCGACGGTCGCATTCCCGAGCTCGAGCTCGGCGCCATCCTGATCGCCTTCCGCATCAAGAGCGAGGCCCTGCCCGAACTGCTCGGCTTCAAGCAGGCGATGGACGCGCGCAGCGCCCAGATCCAGGTACCGGCGGGCCCCCGCTGCGTCGTCCTGCCGACCTACAACGGCGCACGCCGCCAGGCCAATCTGATGCCGCTGGTGGCGATGCTGCTGGCACGTGAGGGCGTTCCGGTGCTGATCCAGGGTCGTCACGACTTCGACACCCGGGTCAGCCCGTTCGCGTTGCTTGACGAGCTCGACCTGAGCCCGGCGGCCGACACCGCCGAGGCCGCAGCGCAGCTCGCGGACCGCCGCCTGGCGTGCATCAGCCTCCAGCGCCTGCTACCGGGTCTCGACCCCCTGCTTGCCCTGCGCACCCGCATGGGCGTGCGCGCCAGCGGCCACACCATGGCCAAGCTGATCGACCCCTGCCGCGGACGCAGCGTGCGCGTGGTGGCGGTCACCCACCCCGAGTACCTCGAGCGCATGGATGCCTTCCTGCGCCTGGACGGTGGGCGCTCGATGCTGCTACGTGGCACCGAGGGCGAGATCTACGCCAATCCTCGCCGCTGCCCGGAAATGAAAGCCTACGTCGACGGTGAGACGCGGCTGGCCGTCGCGGGCGAAGAAGGCGGCGCCCCACCGCTACCCGGGCTGCCAGACCTGCCGGGCGTCACCGACAACGCAGCACTCATCCGCGCCATGCTCGCGGGCGACGCCCCCATACCCGCCCCGATCACCGCGCAGGTCGCGGCGCTGAAAGCGCTCGCGCACTGAACACCGCGCGGGCGCAACACACAAGCCAACCCAAGGACTGATCGCGACATGGACACGCCCGAGCACAGACACTTCGCCCGCATCGGCTTTCACCACGGAGCCCGCTTCAGCGTCGCCGGACACACCGAGGCCTGCGAGATCCTCGACCTTTCACTCAAGGGCGCACTGCTGCAATTGCAGGACGGGGCGGCGATCACTTCTGGCGCCAGCTGCAGCCTCGAGCTCGTGCTCGATGACGGCGAGGCCGTGGTGCGCATGGACGGCCATGTGGCGCACTGCAGCGCGGGCCGGATAGGGCTCGCATGCACTGCAATCGACCTCGACAGCATCACCCACCTGCGCCGCCTGATCGAACTCAACCAGGGCGACGCCACACTGCTCGAGCGCGAACTCGCCGCCCTGCTGCCGCACTGAACACGCCGGTCGATCAGGCTGCAAACCGGCCCGCGCGGTAATCGGCGACGGCCTGATAGATCTCCTGCTCGGTGTTCATCACGAACGGGCCGTACTGGGCAATCGGCTCGCCCAGGGGGCGGCCGGCAACGAGCAGCACACGTGCATCGGCCCTGGCCTCCAACCGCACACCATCGCTGGCAGCCTCGTTGGCAAGGATGGCCATGGTGTGCTCGGGCACCACCTGCCCCGCAACCGTCAACTCACCCTGATAGGCGTAGATGAAGGCGTTGTGCTCCACCGCCAGCGGCTGCTCGAACTGCGCCCCCGCAGGCAGGTGAATGTCCAGATAGAGCGGCGCCGTGGCGGTGCGCGTCACTGCACCGCCCACGCCATGGCTCTCGCCCGCGATCACGGTGACCTCGACCCCGGCTGCGGTGCGCACGCGTGGCAACTCGTGGGCAGCGAAATCCCGGTACCAAGGTGCGCTCATCTTGTCGCTCGCCGGCAGGTTCAACCACAGCTGAAAGCCCGCCATCAGGCCGTCTTCCTGTTGCGGAATCTCCGAGTGGATCACCCCCCGGCCAGCCGTCATCCACTGCACGCCACCGCTTTCCAGCAAGCCCTCGTTCCCGGCGCTATCGCGATGCAGCAGACGGCCGGCGATCATGTAGGTCACCGTCTCGAAGCCGCGGTGTGGATGATCGGGGAAGCCGGCGATGTAATCCTCGGCCCGATCGCTGCCGAAGGCATCGAGCATCAGGAAAGGATCGAGACGGCGCTGCAGGGACTGTGTCAGCACGCGCGTCAGCTTCACGCCTGCACCATCGGAGGTCGGTACGCCGGTAACCAGACGTTCGACCGTGCGCGGCTGCACCACCGTAACCACAGGACTGGCACCTGCTGTCGTTGCACTCATGTCTGCTCTCCTCATGTCTGTCCTACCGCTGGCAATGCTGCGGCGGACAGGTCCGCCGCAGTTGCCGAAACTCACCCCAAGGCGACGGCGATATCCGCCTCAGCCTCGGCAAAGCCCTGCCGGGCCGACTCGTCACCCATGTTCAGCCCTTCCGCATACACGAAGCGCACATCGGTCATACCCAGGAAAGCAAACACCGTCTGCAGAAAGGGCGTCTGAGTGTCGGCCGGCGTACCGCGGTAGCGGCCACCGCGAGCGAAGGCGACGATCACCTTCTTGCCCTTGAGCAGGCCCTCGGGCCCACTCTCGGTATAGCGGAAGGTGACACCGGCGCGTGCGATCGCGTCGATCCAGTTCTTGAGCTGAGTCGAGATGCCAAAGTTGTACATCGGTACGCCGATCACGATCACGTCGGCAGCCTGCACCTCGGCAATCAAGGCGTCGCTCTCGGCCACGCGGACCGCCTGTTCCGGCGTACGCTGGTCGGCGGGGGTAAACAGCGCACCGAGCGCGCCTTCATCGATCACCGGGGCAGGATCGCGCGCCAGGTCACGCAGCACGATCAGCGCCTCGGGGTGGGTCGACTTCAGACGGGCAACGATGTCGCTGGCGACACGGGTGGAGTTGGCGCCTTCAGTGCGGGCACTGCCGTTGATCTGCAGAATGTTCATGTTCTCTCTCCTTGGGACGCTTGGGGTCAGGGTCTTGTTGCAAGACGGTGATGAGAGTCTAATCGTGCCCATTTAATTGATTAACCCCCCATTTAGAGCAACATTGTCTCAAAATTGGAACAATACGACCCCGCCGACCTGCTGATCTTCGCCCGCGTGGCAGAGGGTGGCAGCTTCACCGCCGCTGCCGACCGCCTCGGCCTGCCCAAGTCCACGGTCTCGCGCCGCATCTCCATGCTCGAGGAGCAGCTAGGGGAACGGCTGCTGCTGCGCACGACCCGACGCCTGACTGTCACCGAGTTCGGCGAGGCACTGCTCGAGCATGCACGCCAGGTCGCAAGCGAGATTGACGCTGTAAAGGCCCTCGCAGAAAGCCGCCAGGCCCGCCCCAGCGGACGCTTGCGCGTGTCGATGCCGAGCGACTTCGCCAACCTCCTGCTCACCGACGCCCTGGCCGCCTTCTGCGCCCTGCACCCCGCGGTGGCGCTGGAACTGGACCTGTCGCCACGGCGGGTCGACCTGCTCGGCGAGAACTTCGACATCGCCATCCGCATGGGCGAACTACCCGACGACACCGTGCTCGCCGCGCGCCGCCTGGCCGTGTTCCCTGCCGGACTTTATGCTGCCCCCGCATACCTCGCCGAGCATGGCGAACCCGAGCGCCCTGACGCACTCAACCAGCACCGCGCGCTGCGGCTGCTCGGACGCGGAGGCGCCCCATTAGGCTGGACGCTGATGCGGGGCGAGGAACGCTGGCAAGGCACGCCACCAGGCAGCATCACTGCAAACTCACCCGAGCTACTGATCCGACTGGCCCGCGGCGGCGCAGGCATTGCCGCGGTACCAGACTACTTCGCCGCCCCCTACGTGCGCCGCGGGGAACTGCGCCGGGTGCTCGCGGCGTGGTGTCTGCCCACCCACACGGCGTGGGCGGTGTTCCCGGGAAGACGGCTGATGCCGGCCAAGACACGCGCTTTTCTGGACATGCTGCAGGCTGCACTGGGCACGGGGACCGCGGCGGGAACCGAAACCGCGACACCACGCTCCGAGGACGCATGACCTACAATGGGCGCCCGCCCAGGAAACCGATACCCGATGTCCCTGATCCACACCCTGCTGCACCTGCCAGCGCGCGTGCTCTACCTCGCCCTGTTCGGCACCGCCATCGGCCTGCTTGGCTTCGGACTCTACCTGCAGCACGTAGGGGGGCTGGAACCCTGCCCGATGTGCATCATGCAGCGTTATGCCTTCCTGGGCGTGGCACTCGTTGCCCTGGTCGGCGGCCTGCACGGCCCGGGCCGCAGCGGCAGCCGCGTGTACGCGGCGCTGATCGCCGTGGGCGCGCTTGGCGGCGGCGGCATCGCCGCGCGCCAGAGCTGGATGCAGCTCTTTCCGCCTGAGATCCCGGAGTGTGGTCCAGGATTGGAATTCATGCTGGAGAGCTTCCCTCTGGGCGAGGCCCTGCCAATGATCTTCCGTGGCGCGGGCGACTGCGTCGCCATCGACTGGACCTTCCTCGGACTGTCGATCGCCAACTGGTCGCTGGTAACCTTCACCGCCACCTTCGCCTTTGCGCTGTGGATGCTGGTCCGCCGGGAGGCGGCACGCTGAGAAAGGCCGCGCCGATGGTGCGCGCGCTCAGTCGACCACGCGCACGATCTGGCCGCCGATCTCGTAGCGGCCATCACCGAGCGCATTGCAGCGCGTAACCTCGAGCTTGGTGATCAACGGCGGGCGGTCCGGTGTCGGCGAACCAAGCGGCCCCAGCACGGCAACATCGATGACCTCGTTGCGCCCCGGCACATAGGCCGCATGCAGCGTCATGCCTCCCACGCCGATCTCGATGCAGGTCGCGTCTACCCGTTCGCCGTTACGCAACGCGATGTAGGCGGGGCACCCCAGCGGCAAGCGCCGATTGAGGCGTCGATCCTGGTGCGGCGGTACGTCATTCGTGGCCATATGCATCCCGGAGCTGATGAGCATCGCGTGATTCTAGCGCGTGCCGCTGCCACAGGTGTCTTCCCCGCTCGAAGCATCAGCTGTCCGGCGTGCACAAGTGCACGGCGCCGGGCACAGGGACGAGAGCCCCGTCATCCTGTCCAGCAGCGTGCGCCCTTCAGATCAGGCCTGACTCGGCAGATCCTGCAAGCGGCCGATGCGACTGCGCATGGCCGCGTAGTACAGCACCGGGATCACCACCAGGGTGAGCACGGTGGACACCAGGATGCCGAAGATCAGGCTTATCGCGAGGCCATTGAAGATCGGGTCGTCAAGGATGAACACCGCGCCGATCATCGCCGCCAACGCAGTGAGTCCGATCGGCTTGGCACGCACCGCCGCGGCACGGATCACTGCCTCGCCGAGTTCCATGCCCGCGACAACTTGCTGATTGACGAAGTCCACCAGCAAGATCGAGTTGCGCACGATGATGCCAGCGAGCGCGATCATGCCGATCATCGAGGTCGCGGTAAACTGGGCGCCGAACAGCGCATGCCCGGGCATCACGCCGATGATAGTGAGCGGGATCGGCGCCATGATGATGAGTGGCACCAGGTAGCTCCTGAACTGCGCCACCACCAGCAGGTAGATCAGCACCAGGCCGACCGCATAGGCCGCCCCCATGTCGCGGAAGGTCTCGTAGGTGATCTGCCACTCGCCGTCCCACTTGAGTTGGTATCCGGCATAGGGGTCGTCGGGCTGGCTGATGAACCACTCGCCGAGCGTGCCGTACAGGCCCGGCGCACCCGCGAGCGCCATGCCATTGACACGTGTACGGATGTCGAACATGCCATACAGCGGCGAATCGAGCTTGCCGCCCATGTCACCGGTCACATACACCACCGGCAGCAGGTCCTTGCGGTACAGGATCTGCTCGCGCCGGGTTTCGGCAACCTGCACCAGCTCGGACACCTTGACCAGCTGACCGGCGTTGTCGCCCTGGCGTGCGCGCACCTGCATCGCCAGCAGGCTGGCGAGCTCGGACTGCTCCACCGCCGGCAGCTGGACGCGCACCGGGATCTCGTACTTGTTGTCGCCGCCATGTACCGGGGTGACGTTCTCGCCGGCGAGGCCGAGGCGTACCACCTCGACGATGTCGGCCTGGGCCACGCCCATGCGCGCGGCCTTGGCCTGATCCACGCGCAGCACCAGCTTGGGCGCATCCTCGTCTACCGTGTCGTCCACGCCGACGATGTCGGGCGTGGCCTCGAAGGCCGCGCGCACCCGGCGCGCCACCTCCAGCTGCCCGGCGTAGTCCGGACCGTAGATCTCGGCGACGATCGGCGACAGCACCGGCGGCCCGGGCGGCACCTCCACCACCTTGGCGTTGCCGCCGTTGCGGGTCGCAATCCTGCTGACCGCGTCGCGCACTGCGACCGCGATCTCGTGGCTCTGGCGCGAGCGCGCGGACTTGTCGACCAGGTTGACCTGGATGTCACCCTGCTCCGGGGCGCTGCGCAGGTAGTACTGGCGCACCAGGCCGTTGAAGTTGATCGGCGCGGCGGTGCCGGCGTAGGACTGCCAGTCGGTGACCTCGGGCACGGCAGCCAGATGCGCGCCGATCTCGTTGAGCACGCGCGCAGTATCCTCCACCGGCGTACCCACCGGCATGTCGAGCACCACCTGGAACTCGCTCTTGTTGTCGAAGGGCAGCATCTTCATCACCACCAGCTGCACCACCGGCAGCGCCACCGAGGCACCGATCAGCGCCAGCACTGCGAGCCACAGCAGCAGGCGGTTGCGCGCGCCGCGGCGGGCGTCGAGCAAGGGCGTCATGAGACGACGGAACAGGCCATCGAGCCGCTTCGTCATGCGATCCTCGCCCCCGTGCTGGTGCGCATCGACGTTCTTCAGCATTTTCTGCGCCAGCCAGGGCGTGACCACGAAGGCCACCACCAGCGAGATGAACATGCCCATCGAGGCATTGATCGGGATCGGGCTCATGTAGGGCCCCATGAGGCCACTGACGAAGGCCATCGGCAGCAGCGCCGCGATCACGGTGAAAGTGGCGAGGATGGTGGGGCCGCCGACCTCGTCCACCGCCTTGGGGATCAGCTTCCACAGCGGCGTGTCGGGCTCGAGCGTATGCCAGCGATGGATGTTCTCGACCACCACGATGGCGTCATCGACCAGAATGCCGATCGAGAAAATGAGCGCGAACAGCGACACCCGGTTGAGGGTGAAGCCCCAGGCCCAGGACGCGAACAAGGTGGCGGCCAGGGTGAGCGTGACCGCGACGCCGACGATGAGCGCCTCGCGCCGACCGAGCGCGAAAAAGACCAGCGCCACCACCGCAGCGGTCGCGAAGGCGAGCTTGCCGATGAGTTGGGCAGCCTTGTCATTGGCCGTCTTGCCGTAGTCGCGGGTGACGGTGACCTCGACCCCATCGGGGATCAGGCTGCCGCGCAGATTGTCCAGTCGCTGCATGGCCGCGCGGGCGACGTCGGCGGCGTTGGCGCCAGGCTTCTTCGACAACGCCAGGGTGACCGCGGGGAACATGCCCTGCTGCTCGATGCCGCGCTGCTGCGCGGCCGCGCCGGTGCCGAACCACACGTACTGCGCAGGCTGATCGGGCCCATCGATGACGTCGGCGACATCGCGCAGGAAGACCGGGCGCTGGTCGTGCACGCCAACCACCAGGCTGCGTACGTCTTCGGCCGACTCCAGATAGGTGCCCGTCTGAACCAGCACCTCCTGGTTGCCGGCCACCAGGCTGCCTGCGGGCTGCGAGGCGTTGGCCAGCTGCAGGGCGGCGCGCAGGTCCTGCGCAGTGACACCGTGCGCGTTCATGCGCACGGTGTCCATGTTCACCCGGATGACATGACCGGGGCCACCGATAGTGAGCACGTCGCGGGTGCCGGGGATACGCTTCAACTCGGTCTCGATCGCACGCGAAACCTGTTGCAGCTCGAAGCCGGCGCGCTCGGCATCCGCGGTCCACAGCGTGAAGCTGACGATGGGCACGTCGTCGATGCCCTTGGGCTTGATCAGCGGCGTGCCGACGCCAAGCTGCGGCGACAGCCAGTCGGCGTGCGAGTGCACGGTGTCATACAGGCGCACGAGCGCGGTCTGGTTGGGCACGCCGACCTCGAACTGCACCGTGACCACCGCCATGCCCGGCCGCGACACGGTGTACACGTGCTCGACCCCGGCGATGCGCGACAGCACCTGCTCGGCAGGACGCGCGACAAGGGCTTCGACGTCGCGCGCAGACGCCCCCGGAAACGGCACCAGCACATTGGCCATGGTGACGTCGATCTGCGGCTCTTCCTCCTTGGGTGTGACCAGGGTGGCAAAGATGCCGGCGAGCAGCAGCACCAAGGCCAGCAGCGGCGTGATGGCATTGCGCTGAAAGCCGGCCGCGATGCGGCCAGCGATGCCGAGAGGCGTGTCCATGATCACCTCCTCAGCGTGCGGGCGCCGCTACGCGCGCCCGAAGGCCAGCCTGTACGGGATCGAGGGCGAGCGTCTCGTCACCCTTGAGGCCGGCCAGCACCTCTACCGCCTCGCTGCCGTTCACACCCCGCCCGAGGCGGACCTGGCGCAGCGCGAAGCCGCCTGCTCCGTCAGCGACATACACCGCAGTCAACTCGCCACGGCGCAGGATGGCCGCACGCGGCACAACCACCACGGAAGCCTCTGCCGTGCCCGCCGCCCCCACGAAATGCACGCGCGCGAAGCTGCCCGGCATCAATCCGTCTGTGCCTGCGGGTAATTCGACACGGACACGCACCGTGTGCGTGCGCGCATCCGCCGCCGGCAGCAAGGTGACCGCCTCGGCATCGACGACGCGGCCGCCATCTCCGAGCGTCACACGCGCGCGCACAGCCCCTTCACCGAGCGCGGCCAGGCGCTGCGGCGCCACATCGGTGACGGCGCGCATGCGTGCCGGGTCGTGAAGGGTAAATAGCGCGCGTCCGGGCTGGGCCATCTCGCCGGTCTCGATATGGCGCGCCGACACCACGCCGTCGAGCGGCGCCACGATCTCGAACTGGCCTTTTACGGCGGCAGCCTGTTCGCGCTGGGCACGGGCAGCCTTGACGGCCGCCTCGGCAGCCTCGAGGCGGGTACGCGCGGCATCGAGCGCGGACGCGCTGAGGAACTGGCGCTCGACGAGGCCGCGTGCACGGGCAAGTTCGCTACGGGCATTGCCCATTTCGGCCTCGGCCTGCCCCACCACGGCCTGCGCAGCCGCAAGCGCAGCCGCCGCCTCGGCCGCATCGATGCGGGCCAGCACCTGGCCGCGGCGGACACGGTCGCCGGTGTCGACGGAGAGTGCAAGGACCCGCCCCTGCACCTGCGCAGCAACGGTGACTTGATGGACAGCCTCTATGCTGGCCTCGCTGACGAAGCCAAGATCCTGCACCTGCGCGCCGATCCGCACGGTCGGCACGTCGGCAGTGGCCGCGCCCGGCACTGAAAGAGCACACGCGACCAGCACGGCGCGTACAAGAGGGGGGAGCATGATCATTTTCATGTCTATAAGTATATTCTTATAGACATGAGCGTCAAGCCATCCGCCACGACGCGCGTGCATGAACCTCTTCCCGCGCGGACAACCTCCATGCGAACGACGAAAAGCTCGCGGCTGGCGCTGCTCCTACCTTGGTCCCAAACGCTGCAGACCCGCCGTAGGAGCGGCGCCAGCCGCGAGCTCGTGAAGGCGATCATGCCGATGCATCCGCAAGATCGCTCGCTCGATGCGATGGCCTTGCAGCAGGCCATGCGCACGCTGAAGCGTGCGGGGGAATCAGTCGAGACAGGAAGCCGCGTAGTCCGCCATCGCAGCGACCACCCTGGCGGACTCGCCCGCTGCGGTGGCGAGCACGATCTCGCAGTCTGGGTGGGCCGCGCGCACCTCATCGACCAGAATCGGCAGGTCACGCGTGAGATGCCCCGCCTGGGCGAGGAAGATCGGCACTACCGCCACCTTGCGCGCACCCGCGGCAGTCAGCGCGGCCACCGCCTCCGGCAGCGTCGGCGTCATGAACTCGAGGAAGGCAAGCTCCACGCTCGGCGCATCGGGACGTGCCAGCAGCGCCTCACGGATGCGGCGCATGGGCCCCGCCCAGTCGGGATTACGGGCACCATGCCCGAACAAGACGACGGCGGTGTCACGCGCAACACTTGAATTCATGAACAGCTCTCCGGGTTGTCTGGGTCCGCTGGGCCAAGGGTAGCGCAGGCTACCCGCGCCTGCAGCAGATGATCGAGCGCGCGTGCGGCGCAGAACAGGCCCGCACTGGCGGTCACTGCCATGCTCGAGCCATATCCGGCACAGGCCAACCCCTGCGGAGCGAGCGCGGTAGCCGCGCCCGTACCCAAGCAGGCCCGCGCTTCGGGGTAGCGCACCGGCTCGGTGGAGAACACCGCATCGATGCCGAACTTGCGCCGCGGGTCGCGGCTGAAACCGTGTTCCTTGCGCAAGCGGGCGCGCACCTTGGACAGCAGAGGGTCTTGCACCGTACGCGCCAGATCATCGACCACCAGCCGGCCCGGATCGGTCTTGCCCCCTGCCCCGCCCGCCATCACCAGCCTGATTCGGCGGCGCCGGCACACGGCCGCGATCGCTACCTTGGCGCGCACGTTGTCGATGGCGTCGATGACGACATCGAAGCACTGCAGCAGGTCCTCGGCGTTCTCGGCCGTCAGGAAGTCCTCGACCTGCTCGACCGCGCACAGCGGGTTGATGCCCGCAATGCGCGCGGCCATCGCGCCGACCTTGGCCATGCCGAGTGTAGATTCGAGCGCATGTACCTGGCGGTTGATGTTCGACTCGGCAACGTGGTCGAGGTCGATCAGGGTGAGTCGGCCCACCCCACTGCGTGCCAGCGCCTCGGCCGCCCACGAGCCAACGCCGCCGACACCGATCACGCAGGCATGTGCGGCCTGCAGACGGGCGACTGCGCCATCGCCGTAGAGCCGGTCGATACCGCCGAAGCGGCGGGCAACATCGACGCCTGCGCCTTGCATCGCGCCCCGCTCAGGCCGTCTCGGCCGCGGTGACGCGCTGGCTGTCGAGCCATACGCCCAGACCCTGGGCGTTGAGCTCGAGGTCCATGCGCAGCAGGTCGAGCGTCTCGTCCTCGTTGAGCGCCCAGTTCTGGCGTGCGGCCTCCTCGCGCATGATCTGCTCGAGGCCGGCAAGGATCTCGACATGGCGGGCCACGCCATCGCCGCGCGCAGCCTGCGCCACCGCCACCATGGTGTCGATCAGACGGTGGAGGTCAGCGCCCAGGCGATCGACTTCGGTGATCCGGCTGTAGTGCGTCAGGTACATGGCCTGCGGCTGCATCGCCAGCATGCGGTCGATGGAGGCGTGCATCGCCTCGGGCTCGAACTGGGTCGGCGTCGTCGTCGGCATGATGAAGGCACGGCCATCGACATCAAGCTCGCGATAGGACAGGCCAAAGGTGTCGCCCGTGAAGAAGGCGCGCGCACTGTCGTCCCAGATGCAGACGTGGTGACGCGCATGCCCCGGGGTATCGAAGATGCGCAGGCAGCGACCGCCCAGCTTGAGCTCGAGACCGTCGGTGGCCGGCACGATGCGCTCGGCCGCGACAGGCACCAAGCGTCCGTAGAGCGCGAACGCGCGCTCCGGCCCGTAAACGGCGCAGGTGGCGTCCCACAACCGGCTCGGATCAGTCATGTGGCGCACGCCACGCGGATGCACGACAAGCCTGGCGTGCGGCAGCGCACACATCAGGCTGCCCGCACCGCCGGCGTGGTCGAGATGGATGTGGGTCAACAACACCCAATCCACTGCTTCGGGCGCGATACCGAGCGCGGCGAGCGCGCCGAGCACGCGCGGCACCGAGGCGTTGCTGCCGGTATCGACGATCGCGGCGCGACCGTCCTGCACGATGATATGGATGGCCGCAAGCTGCGGCCGGCCATAGCCGGAATCCACCGCATGAACGCCGTCGGCGTGGCTGATCAGGTCCAACATTGCACTCCCTCCTCGCACTGCCGCGCGGCAGGCCAGCATCGGCGACCCGACTCTAGCCTCGCGCTCCGGCAGTGTCGCGGACGCACATCACGCGCGCGCATCCGCATCCTCCCGCTTCAGAACGGGATGTCGTCGTCGAAATCACCAAAGCCGCCCGGCTGCTGCTGCGGTTGTGCTGCCGGCTGAGGGCGCTGTGCGGGTGCGCGCGGCGCGGCAGCGGCCGGCGCGGGCGCGTCCCAGCCACCCTCGCTTGCGCGCATCGGTGCGTCACCACCTTCGCGACGGCCGCCCAGCATCTTCATCTCGTCAGCGCGGATCTCGGTGGTGTAGCGGTCCTGGCCGCTCTGATCCTGCCACTTGCGGGTCCGCAGGCTGCCCTCGATGTACACCTGGCTGCCCTTGCGCAGATACTGGCCAGCGATCTCTGCCAGCTTGCCGTAGAAGGACACCCGATGCCATTCGGTCGCTTCACGGCGCTCGCCGGTGGCTTTGTCGCGCCAGTTCTCGGTGGTGGCAAGACGGATATTGCAGATCGCGTCGCCCGACGGGGCGAAACGGCTTTCCGGGTCGGCACCGAGGTTGCCGACCAGGATGACTTTATTGACGGATGCCATCCGGTTCTCCTTTGAGTGTGCATCCGGGCGCGGCGATGTAAGCGCTGCACCCGCGTGAAATACGACAGACCCCAGGCCAGGCCTGGGTGCTTCAGCCCGCTACCGGCTGCGCGCGCAGCGGCGGCGGCCGCATGGACGCCGCAAGACCAAGCCAGGCAAAGGCGAGCAAGGCACAGAACAGGCTCACCGCACCCGGCCCATGGACCTGGCCCAGCCAGCCGCCGAGCACGCCGCCGAGGAACAGGCCGATCGACTGCAAGGTGTTATACACCCCCAGCGCTGTGCCCTTTGCGCCGGGCGCTGCGATGCGCGAAATCCACGACGGCTGGGTTGCCTCGAGCACATTGAACGCAATGAAGAAAAGCGTCAGCAGCAATGCCAATGGTATCAGACCGTCACCAATCAGCCACAGCCCCAGCTGGACCACCGCCAGCAGCACGATCGCCGCATTGAAAACGGGCTTAAGCTTGTCATGGCGCTCGGCGACGATCACCGCTGGCACCATCACGACGAAGGACAACAGCACGGCTGGCAGATAGACCTTCCAGTGCTCGGGCATGGGCAGCCCGCCGCTCGCCACCAGGGCCGAGGGCACCATCACCCACATCGTGGTCTGAATGAGATGGAGCGCGAATACGCCGAAGTTGAGCCGCATGAGCTGGCCGTCGCGGAGCACGTCGATCAGGCGCCCCGTCGCGCGCGGCACGGGCGGCGCCGCAGGCACCACCCACAGCACCACGCCGATGGCGACGAAGGCGAGCACCGCGGTCAGCCAGAAGATCCCATCCATGCCGACCGCGGCATACAACAGCGGCGCAGCGACCATGGACAGCGCAAACACGAGCCCGATCGACGAGCCGATCATGGCCATCACCTTGGTACGGTGCTGGTCGCGGGTGAGGTCGGCAGCAAGCGCCGTGACTGCCGCCGAGATCGCGCCCGCCCCCTGCAGGATACGGCCGGCGATGATCATCGTGATGTCGTCGGCTAGCGCGGCGACCACGCTGCCGATCACGAACAGCACGAGTCCGAACACGATCACCGGCTTGCGGCCGAAACGATCGGACGCGGCACCGTAGGCGATCTGCAGGCAGGCCTGGGTGAGGCCGTAGGCGCCTATCGCCAGCCCCACCAGGGTCAGGTTGTCGCCACCCGGGATGGTCGCGGCATGGACTGCGAACACAGGCAGGATCAGGAACAGCCCCAGCATGCGCAGCGCAAAGATCGCAGCCAGGCTCATGCCGGCGCGGCGTTCGTCGCGCGTCATCGGATCGCGAGCAGGAACGGTCATCAGAGGAAACCGGCGTCGTCAAAGCCAAGCATTTTAGCACTCCGGCCGCCTGGCCGGTGCCGCCCTTCTCTCGTATAGTTTCGGGCTGGCCCACGCTAGGCATCTGCCATGGACGAGATCCGCATCCGCGGTGCGCGCACGCACAACCTGAAGAACATCAGCGCCGACCTGCCGCGAAACCGGCTCACGGTCATCACCGGCCTGTCCGGATCCGGCAAATCCTCGCTCGCCTTCGACACGCTGTACGCCGAGGGCCAGCGCCGCTACGTCGAGTCGCTGTCGGCCTACGCGCGCCAGTTCCTGCAGCTCATGGAGAAACCGGATGTAGATCTCATTGAGGGCCTGTCGCCCGCGATCTCGATCGAACAGAAAGCCACCAGCCACAACCCGCGCTCCACGGTGGGTACGGTTACCGAGATCCACGACTACCTGCGCCTGCTCTACGCCCGTGCCGGCACGCCCCATTGCCCGGAGCACCCCGAGCACGCCCTCGAGGCCCAAAGTGTGGCACAGATGGTCGACCACGTTCTGGCGCTGCCGCCCGAGACAAGGCTGATGATCCTCGCCCCGGTGGTGAGCGGGCGCAAGGGCGAGCAACAGGACCTGTTCGCCGAGCTGCGTGCCCAGGGCTTCGTGCGCGTGCGGGTCGACGGCGAGGTCATGGAACTCGATGCGATGCCGGCGCTCGACAAGAGCCGCCGCCACGACGTCGAGGTGGTGATCGACCGCCTGAAGGTCCGCGCCGACCAGCGTGGCCGCATCGCCGAGTCCTTCGAGACCGCGCTCCAGCATGCCGACGGACGTGCGCTCGCCGTGGAAATGGACAGCGGCACCGCTCACCTGTTCTCGGCGCGCTTCGCCTGCCCGGTGTGCAGCTTCGCACTCGCCGAGCTCGAACCACGCCTGTTCTCGTTCAACAACCCGGCAGGCGCGTGCCCGCGCTGCGATGGACTGGGCGCCATCGCGTTCTTCGACCCCGCACGCGTCGTCGCACACCCCGAACTTTCGCTCGCCGCAGGCGCGATCCGGGGCTGGGATCGGCGCAACCAGTTCTACTTCCAGATGCTCGCCAGCCTCGCAGCACACTACGGCTTCGACATCGAGACACCGTTCATCGATCTACCCGACACAGTACGTGAGACCGTCCTGCATGGCTCCGGACGCACCCGCATCGCCTTTCGCTACATGGCCGACAATGGCCGCATGGTGCTCAAGGAGCACCCGTTCGAAGGCATTATCCCGAATCTCGAGCGCCGCCTGCGCGAGACCGACTCACAGGCGGTGCGAGAAGAACTGACGAAATATCGTGCCAGCCGGGTCTGCCCGGCCTGCGAGGGCAGCAGATTGCGCTGCGAGGCACGCCACGTGCTGATCGGTGGCCGTGCGCTGCACGACATCGCTCGCCTGCCGCTCGCCGAGTGCCAGCACTTCTTCACCCAGCTGCAGCTTACCGGCGCGCGCGCCCAGGTCGCCGAGCGCATCATCAAGGAGGTCGCCGACCGCCTCAGCTTTCTCATCAACGTCGGCCTCGACTATCTTTCACTCGACCGCGCTGCAGACACCCTGTCCGGCGGCGAAGCTCAGCGCATCCGCCTCGCCAGCCAGATCGGCTCAGGCTTGACTGGTGTCATGTACGTGCTCGACGAGCCTTCGATCGGCCTGCACCAGCGCGACAACGACCGCCTGCTCGGCACCCTGCGCCAACTCCGCGATCTCGGCAATACGGTGATCGTTGTCGAGCACGACGAGGACGCAATCCGCAGCGCCGACTACCTGATCGACATGGGCCCGGGCGCAGGGGAGCACGGCGGTCAGATCGTCGCCCGCGGCACACCCCAGCAAGTCATCGACGACCCAGCCTCCATCACCGGCGACTATCTCGCCGGCCGCCGCAGCATCGCGGTGCCGCACACCCGCCGGCAGCTCGACCCGGAGCGCATGCTGCACATCCTCGGCGCGACCGGTAACAACCTCAAGCAGGTCGATGCAGCGCTACCGATCGGCCTGTTCACCTGCATCACAGGCGTGTCCGGATCGGGCAAGTCGACCTTGATCAACGACACCCTGGCCGCCGCAGCAGCGCGCCACCTCAATGGTGCCAGCGTCGAGGCCGCTCCCCACCGGAGCATCCAAGGGCTGGACGCCCTGGACAAGATCATCAATGTCGACCAGTCACCAATTGGTCGCACACCGCGGTCGAACCCGGCCACCTACACCGGCCTGCTGACACCGATACGCGAGCTGTTCGCGGGCGTGCCCGAGGCCCGCGCGCGTGGCTACGGACCTGGGAGGTTCTCCTTCAACGTGCGTGGAGGCCGCTGCGAGGCTTGCCAGGGCGACGGCATGATCAAGGTCGAGATGCACTTCCTGCCCGACATGTACGTGCCTTGCGACGTCTGTCACGGTAAGCGATACAACCGCGAGACCCTGGAGATCCGCTACAAGGGGCGAACGATCTACGAAGTGCTCGACATGACGGTGGAACAGGCCTTCGATTTCTTCGCTGCCGTGCCCGCCGTCGCGCGCAAGCTCGAGACCCTGAAGGATGTCGGCCTCGGCTACATCCGTCTGGGCCAGAGCGCTACCACCTTGTCGGGCGGCGAAGCGCAACGTGTCAAGCTCGCCCTAGAACTCTCGAAGCGCGACACCGGCCGCACCCTGTACATCCTCGACGAACCCACCACCGGCCTGCATTTCCAGGACATCGAGATGCTGCTCACGGTCCTGCACCGTCTGCGCGACCATGGCAATACGGTTGTCGTCATCGAACACAATCTCGATGTCATCAAGACTGCCGATTGGCTGATCGACATGGGCCCGGAAGGCGGCGGAGGGGGCGGCACCGTTGTCTGCGCAGGCCCGCCGGAAGCAGTCGCAGCCCACCCCTCGAGCCACACCGGGCGTTACCTCGCACGCCTGCTCGCGACGCCCAGATCCGCCTGACTCAGCCTCGATACCCCAGCGGGTTCATGCGCTGCCAGCGCCACGCATCCTCGCACATCGCCGCCAACCCCCGCTCGGCCTTCCAGCCCAGCATCGCCTGGGCTCGCGCTGGATCGGCCCAGCATGCGGCGATGTCACCCGGCCGACGCGCCACGACGTCGTATGGCACCGGCCGACCGCACGCAAGCTCGAACGCGCGCACCATCTCGAGTACGCTGTAGCCGCGCCCAGTGCCGAGATTGAGCGTCGTGACACCGGCCAGCGTGTCGATACGCTCGAGTGCCCGCAGGTGCCCGAGCGCGAGGTCGACAACGTGAATGTAGTCGCGCACGCCGGTACCGTCAGTCGTAGGATAGTCGTCACCGAACACCCGCAGGCGTTCGAGTCGGCCCACCGCTACCTGACTTACAAAAGGCATCAGGTTGTTCGGCAAGCCCTCCGGGTCTTCGCCGATTCGCCCGCTCGAGTGGGCCCCTACTGGATTGAAGTAGCGCAGCAGCACCACGTTCCAGCGTCCATCTGCATTCGCCAGATCGCGCAGGATCTGCTCTCCCATCAGCTTCGTCCAGCCGTAAGGATTGGTCGCCGTAGTGGGAAAATCCTCGCGGATAGGCACGCTTGCGGGATCGCCATACACCGTCGCTGAAGAGCTGAACACCATCCTCCGGCAGTCCGCGGCATCCATCGCCTGCAGCACACTCAGCAAGCCCTGAAGATTGTTGTCATAGTAGGCGAGCGGCTGTGCCACCGACTCTCCGACCGCCTTCCGCGCCGCAAAGTGGATAACCGCCTCCACCTCGTGTGCAGCAAAAATGCCCTCCAACGCGCGGCGATCGCGCACGTCTGCTTCGACAAACCCAGCCAAGGGGCGCCCGCCAAGCTCCTCGATACGCCGCAACGCTTCGGGCGAAGAGTTCGAGAGATCATCGATCACGACCACGTCACGCCCGGCCGCAAGCAATTCCACGCAGGTATGGGACCCAATGTAACCCGCCCCACCCGTCACCAATGTCACGCCCATACGCTCGCCCCTTCAGCAAAGCCCGTTGTTACAGTCGTGATTGCTGATCACGAAAAAAAACCGGGCGCTGCCCGGTTTTTTACTCGGTTGCTCGCGACGGCTCAAGCCGCCTCGGCGCCCTCGACCTCGACCGCTTCCACGTCGGGGCGATCCAGCAGCTCGACGTAAGCCATCGGTGCATTGTCGCCGTCACGGAAACCGCACTTCAGGATGCGCAGGTAACCACCGTTGCGGGCGGCGTAGCGCGGACCCAGCTCGTCGAACAGCTTGACGACCATGTCACGGTCGCGCAGGCGGTCGAAAGCCAGACGGCGGTTGGCGAGACTGGGCTTCTTGCCCAGGGTGATCATCGGCTCGACCACACGGCGAAGTTCCTTCGCCTTCGGCAGGGTCGTCTTGATGACTTCGTGTTGCAGCAGCGAGTTGGCCATGTTGCGGAACATCGCCTGGCGGTGGCTGCTGGTACGATTCAGCTTGCGAAGACCATTACGGTGACGCATTTCAATTCCTCACTTGCCCGGCGTCTCAACCGAGCTTTTCAAGCCCGGCCGGCGGCCAGTTTTCCAGTTTCATGCCAAGGGTAAGCCCGCGGGAGGCCAGTACTTCCTTGATCTCGTTGAGCGACTTGCGACCCAGGTTCGGGGTCTTGAGCAGCTCGGTCTCGGTGCGCTGGATCAGGTCACCGATGTAGTAGATGTTCTCGGCCTTCAGGCAGTTCGCCGAACGCACCGTCAATTCCAGATCATCGACCGGGCGCATGAGCACCGGATCAATGGTCACCGACGGCGCCACCTCGCGCTCGGGCTGAGTACCCTCGAGGTCGGCAAACACCGAGAGCTGGTCCATCAGCACGCGCGCGGCGTAGCGGATGGCCTCTTCGGGGTCGACCGCACCATTGGTCTCGATATCGATGATCAGCCGGTCCAGATCGGTACGCTGCTCGACGCGAGCGCTCTCGACGAGATAGCTGACGCGACGCACCGGCCCGAACGAAGCGTCAAGCACGATGTGCCCGATGCTCTTGCTCTCGGCGCTCTGCGGACGTGCATTACCCGGCACATAGCCACGGCCCTGCTCGACCTTGATCTGCATGTCGAGCTTTCCGCCCGGAGCAAGGTGGGCGATCACGTGATCCGGGTTGATGATCTCGACGTCGTGACCGAGCTCGATGTCGGCCGCGGTGACAACGCCCTCGCCGGACTTCGCCAGCCGCACGGTTACATCGGCACGGCCATTCAGTTTGAACACCACGCCCTTGAGGTTGAGCAGCAGGTCGACGATGTCCTCGCGCACGCCGTCAAGCGTCGAGTACTCATGGAGCACACCTTCGATCGTCACTTCCGTGGCCGCATGGCCCGGCAGCGACGACAGGAGGATGCGCCGCAGCGCATTCCCCAGCGTGTGACCGAACCCGCGCTCGAACGGCTCCATAGTCACCCGCGCCTGGACAGGCGAGGTGCTCTGGACGTCGATGATGCGCGGTTTCAGCAGTGCATTGCTTTGCATCAGCATTCCCTCGGAACTAGAAGAGGCTCAGACTCCCGATCAACGGGAGTACAGTTCCACAACCAGGCCTTCGTTGATCGTTGCCGGCAGTTCGCTGCGCACCGGATAGGCCTTGAACGTACCCTTGCCAGCCTTGGCGTCGACTTCCAGCCACTCCGGGAACCCGCGCGACTCAGCCGCTTCGAGCGCAGCCTTGACGCGCAGGTGCCCACGGGCGCGCTCGGTCAGCTCCACGACATCGCCCGGACGAACGACATACGACGGGATGTTGACGCGCTTGCCATTGACCAGAACGCCGTTGTGGCGCACAACCTGACGAGCCTCGGCACGCGAAGCGCCAAAACCCATGCGGTAGGCCACCGAATCCAGACGACCTTCGAGCAACTGAAGCAGGTTCTCGCCGGTCTGGCCACGACGACGGTCAGCTTCGGAATACACACGGCGGAACTGACGCTCGAGCACACCGTACAGACGACGGATCTTCTGCTTCTCGCGCAGTTGCACACCGTAACCCGACAGACGCTGCCCCGAGCGCTGACCGTGTTGGCCAGGCGCGTAGGCACGACGCTCAATCGCGCACTTGTCGGTAAAACACTTTTCGCCCTTCAGAAACAGCTTTTCGCCTTCGCGACGGCACTGACGGCACTTGGGATCGAGATTACGAGCCACTTATCAACTCCTTGTCAGATACGACGCTTCTTCGGCGGACGGCAGCCGTTGTGCGGAATGGGGGTGATGTCCGTGATGCTGGAAATCTTGATCCCCAGCGCGTTGAGCGCACGAACCGAAGACTCGCGACCCGGGCCCGGGCCCTTGATGCGAACCTCGAGGTTCTTGATACCGCACTCCTGTGCCACCTTGCCAGCTGCTTCTGCAGCCACCTGGGCAGCGAACGGGGTGCTCTTGCGCGAACCCTTGAAGCCAGCGCCACCCGAGGTCGCCCACGACAGCGCGTTGCCCTGACGGTCGGTGATGGTGATGATCGTATTGTTGAAGCTCGCGTGAACGTGCGCGATACCTTCCGCGACGTTCTTCTTGACCTTCTTACGAACCTTCGTTCCAGTCTTAGCCATTATCGGTTCCTATTACTTCTTGCCGGCGATCGCCTTGCGCGGGCCCTTGCGGGTGCGGGCGTTCGTGCGGGTACGCTGACCACGCATCGGCAGGCCGCGACGATGACGCACGCCGCGATAGCAGCCCAGGTCCATCAGTCGCTTGATGTTCATCGTCACTTCACGACGCAGGTCACCCTCGACAACGAACCGAGCGACTTCGTCACGCAGCTTCTCCATATCCGATTCAGTCAGGTCCTTGACCTTGACCGAACGCTGGATACCGGCAGCGTCGCAAACCTTCTGAGCACGCGAACGGCCGATCCCATAGATGGCGGTCAGCGCGATCTCGGCATGCTTGTGATTGGGAATGTTTACCCCAGCAATACGGGCCATCCGTATACCCCAAAGCGAAAAACGTTAAATTCTAAAGCCTTAAGTTGATCTAATCAACCCTGGCGTTGCTTGTGCCGCGGATCGCTACAAATGACGCGAACCACACCCTTGCGGCGGATGATCTTGCAGTTGCGGCAGAGCCGCTTTACCGATGCCTGGACTCTCATGGTCTTGCTCCTGTTTCTCTTATCTTCACTTGGTCCGGAACACGATCCGGCCCTTGGTCAGGTCGTAGGGGGTGAGCTGGACGGTCACCTTATCCCCAGGGAGGATGCGGATGTAGTGCATCCGCATCTTTCCGGAGATGTGCCCAAGCACCATGTGACCGTTCTCGAGCCTGACGCGGAATGTTGCATTCGGGAGGTTCTCAGTAACCTCACCTTGCATCTCAATGACATCTTCCTTCGCCATGGTTCTACCTGCCCGGGAAGCCCGCCCCCTTGAAATTCGCCTTCTTCAGCAGACTCTCGTACTGGTGCGACATCGCAAACGCCTGTACCTGGGCCATGAAGTCCATCGTGACCACCACGATGATCAGCAGCGAGGTGCCGCCGAAATAGAACGGAACGTTCCACTTCAGGATCAGGAACTCTGGCAGCAGGCAGACCAGGGTGATATACACCGCCCCGGCCAACGTCAGCCGCATGAGAATCTTGTCAATGTAGCGCGCCGTCTGGTCACCCGGACGAATGCCAGGCACGAACGCACCACTCTTCTTCAGGTTGTCCGCCGTCTCACGCGCGTTGAACACGAGCGCGGTGTAGAAGAAACAGAAGAACACGATTGCCAGCGCGTACAGCATCACGTAGATCGGCTGTCCTGGAGACAGTGTGGATGCGATATCCCGCAACCAGTACATACCCTCAGACGAGCCAAACCACTGACCCAAGGTCGCCGGGAACAGGATGATGCTCGACGCAAAAATCGGCGGAATCACACCCGACATGTTCAGCTTCAGGGGCAGGTGGGAGCTTTGCCCGCCATACACCTTGTTGCCGACCTGCCGCTTGGCGTAGTTCACCAGAATCTTGCGCTGCCCCCGCTCCACGAACACCACGAACCCGGTCACCAGCACAACCAGCACGCAGATGAAGAGCGCCGTGAAGGGATGCATCGCGCCAGTACGAACCAGCTCGAACAGCCCACCGATCGCACTCGGCAATCCAGCCACGATCCCCGCGAAGATGATCAACGAAATACCGTTTCCGATACCGCGCTCGGTGATCTGCTCACCCATCCACATCAGGAACATCGTGCCAGTCACCAGCGTCGCCACGGTAACGAAACGGAACATCAGCCCCGGATCCAGCACCAGGCCCGGCTGCCCCTCGAGCGCAATCGAAATACCGAGCGCCTGAGCAAAAGCAAGGACGAGCGTGCCGTAGCGGGTGTACTGCGTGATCTTGCGTCGCCCAGCCTCGCCTTCCTTCTTCAACGCCTCGAGATACGGTACCGCCACCGTCATCAACTGCATGATGATCGACGCGGAAATGTAGGGCATGATGCCCAGCGCGAAGATGGTGAAACGCGACAGCGCGCCGCCGGAGAACAGGTTGAACACCCCGAGGATGCCGCCCGCCTGCGACTGGAACAACTCAGCCAGACGCTCGGGATCGATACCCGGGACAGGAATGTGCGCGCCGATGCGGTAGACGATCAGCGCGCCCAGCAGAAACAGCAGGCGACGCTTCAGGTCGCCGAACCGCCCCGGCTTTCCGAGCGTGGCAGCAGTATTCGCCACAATCGTTTTCCCTGTTTACTCGGCCGCCACGGAACCACCAGCGGCTTCGATCGCCGCCTTGGCACCCTGGGTAGCACCGACACCGCGCAGCACAACCTTGCGGTTGATGGCGCCGGAAAGCACGACCTTCGCCGACAGTGCGTCAGCCGCGATCACGCCCGCCTGCTTGAGCGTCAGCAGATCGACTTCATCGATGGGCAGCTTGTCCAGTTCGGACAGACGCACCTCGACATTGCGCGCACGCGTCAGCGAAACGAAACCACGCTTCGGCAAACGACGCTGCAAGGGCATCTGACCGCCCTCGAAGCCGACCTTGTGGAAGCCGCCGGCACGGGACTTCTGCCCCTTGTGGCCGCGACCGCAGGTCTTGCCGAGGCCGCTACCCATGCCGCGACCGACACGGCGCGCAGCCTTCTTCGAGCCTTCGCCCGGCTTGATGGTATTCAGGCGCATATCAACCCTCACACTTGACCAGGTAGGACACCTTGTTGACCATGCCGCGAACCTCGGGGGTATCCGCCAGCTCGACCGTATGGTTGAGTCGACGCAGACCGAGCCCGCGCACGGTGGCGCGGTGCGACTGCTTGGTGCCGATCACGCTCTTGACGAGCGTCACCTTGATTTTCTTGTCCGACATCGCTTACCCCAGAATTTCTTCGACGGACTTGCCGCGCTTGGCAGCAATCTCCGCCGGGGTGTTGATCGCCATCAGGCCGTTGATCGTGGCACGAACGACGTTGTAGGGATTGGCAGAACCGATGCACTTGCAAATCACATCGGTCACGCCCATCACTTCGAACACTGCGCGCATCGGGCCACCGGCGATGATGCCGGTACCGGCCGGAGCCGGCTGCATCAGCACCGAGGCGGCGCCATGCTTGCCGACAACAGTGTGCTGCAGGGTGCCGTTCTTGAGCGAGACCTTGCGCATCTTGCGACGCGCTTCGTCCATCGCCTTCTGAACTGCCACCGGCACTTCGCGCGACTTGCCCTTGCCCATGCCGATCGCACCGTCACCGTCGCCGACCACGGTCAGCGCGGCGAAGCCGAGGATCCGGCCGCCCTTGACGACCTTGGTCACGCGATTGATCGCGACCATTTTCTCCTTCAGGCCGTCATCGCGCTCGTCGGAGGCTTGCGCACGTTTGGTTTGCTGCTTAGCCATTCGAATCCTCGCTTAGAACTTGAGGCCGCCTTCGCGGGCAGCCTCGGCCAGCGCCTTGACGCGGCCGTGATACAGGAAGCCCGAGCGGTCAAACGAGACCTGCTCGATGCCGGCAGCCTTGGCACGCTCGGCAATCAGCTTGCCGACGAGCTCGGCGGCAGCCTTGTTGCCGCCGTTCGCGACCTGGGCGCGCACATCGGCTTCGACTGTCGAGGCGGCCGCAATCACGCGGGAGCCGGAACCGTCGATGACCTGGGCGTACATGTGGCAGTTGGACCGGAACACCGTCAGGCGAACCGCCTTGAGCTCCGCAATCTTGGCGCGAGTTTTGCGCGCACGGCGAAGACGAGTTTCTTTCTTGTTCATGACGAACCGCCTTACTTCTTCTTGGTTTCCTTGAGCACCACCACCTCGTCCGAATAACGGACGCCCTTGCCCTTGTAGGGCTCGGGGGAGCGGTAGGCACGCACCTCGGCAGCGACCTGGCCGACTTTCTGCTTGTCGATACCCTTGATCACGATTTCCGTCTGGGTCGGGGTCTCGACCTTCACGCCTTCCGGCATCTGATGCACGACCGGATGCGAGAAGCCGAGCGACAGGTTGAGCTTGTCGCCCTGAGCCTGAGCGCGATAGCCGACGCCAACCAGGTTGAGCTTGCGCTCGAAACCCTTGCTGACACCGCTCACCATGTTATTGATGAGCGCACGGGTCGTACCCGAAAGCGCACGGGCGTTGGCCACACCGTCGCGCGCCTTGCACACGACTGCATCACCTTCGCGCTCGACCGAGACGGCGCTGGTCAGCGCCTGACGCAGCGTACCGAGCGGCCCCTTGACGGCGATCTCACCAGCGGAGATCGTCACTTCGACACCCTGAGGAATCGCCACCGGATTCTTGGCTACACGAGACATCGCTTCCTCCTTATGCCACCAGGCAGATGACTTCGCCGCCAACGCGGTTTGCACGCGCCGAACGGTCGGTCATCACACCACGCGGGGTGGACACGATGGCCACGCCAAGGCCGTTCATGACGCGCGGCAGATCGTCGCTGCCCTTGTAGATACGCAGGCCGGGACGGCTCACGCGCTCAAGGCGCTCGATGACCGGACGACCGGCGTAATACTTCAGCGTAACGTCAAGCGACGCCTTGCCGGCATCGTCGCGGACGGCGAAGCCGTCGATGTAACCTTCATCCTGCAACACCTTCGCGATCGCAACCTTCAGCTTCGACGAGGGCATCGACACCGATGCCTTCTGTGCCTGCTGGCCATTGCGGATGCGCGTCAGCATGTCGGCGATGGGATCGGACATACTCATCTTCGAATTCTCCTTACCAGCTCGCCTTGGTCATGCCAGGGACTTCGCCGCGGAAAGCGATCTCGCGCAGCTTGTTGCGGCACAGACCGAACTTGCGGAAAACACCACGCGGACGCCCGGTGAGCGCGCAACGATTACGCTGGCGAGTCGGGTTGGCGTTGCGGGGCAGTTGCTGCAGGGCCAGGCGTGCAGCCATGCGTTCTTCTTCGGACAGGCTGCTGTCCTTGACCTTTGCGACCAGGGCGGCACGCTTGGCGGCGAACTTCTCCACCAGCTTGGCGCGCTTCACTTCGCGATTGATCAGAGCGAGTTTCGCCATATGACCCTCAATTCTTGAACGGGAACTTGAACGCAGCGAGGAGCGCGCGCGCCTCCCCGTCGGTCTTCGCCGTCGTCGTGATGCTGATGTTCATCCCGCGCAGCGCATCGATCTTGTCGTACTCGATTTCAGGGAAAATGATCTGTTCCTTGACACCGAGGTTGTAGTTGCCACGACCGTCAAAACCCTTCGCTGCGATACCGCGGAAGTCACGCACGCGCGGCAGCGCGATAGTGATCAGACGATCGAGAAACTCGAACATGCGCGGACCACGCAGGGTGACCATGCAACCGATCGGATAGCCGTCACGGATCTTGAAACCCGCAATCGACTTGCGAGCCTTGGTCGACACCGGCTTCTGACCGGCAATCTTGGTCATGTCGCCGAGCGCATTCTCGAGGATCTTCTTGTCACCCACCGCCTCACCGACACCCATGTTCAGGGTGATCTTGGTGATACGCGGGATCTCCATCACGGACTTGTAGCCGAACTGCTGCTTGAGCGCCGGCGCGACTTCGTCCTTGTAAACCTGTTGCAAGCGAGCCATCGTCACTCCTTAGGCGTTCACCAGCTCGCCGTTCGACTTGAAGAAACGAACCTTGCGGCCATCTTCAAGCGTCTTGATCCCGACGCGATCACCCTTCTGGGTGGCGGGATTGAACAGCGCGACATTCGACACGTGGATCGGCATTTCCTTTTCGACAATGCCACCCACCTCACCCTTGAGCGGATTCGGGCGCACATGCTTCTTCACCCGATTCACACCCTCGACCACGACGCGCTCGTCATCGACGCGGCGCAGCACAGTACCGCGACGGCCGCGATCCTTGCCCGTCAGTACCAAAACTTCGTCACCCTTGCGGATCTTGTTCATCTAAGGACTCCTCAGAGCACTTCGGGCGCGAGCGAGACGATCTTCATGAAGCGCTCGGTACGCAGCTCACGAGTAACCGGCCCGAAGATACGGGTGCCGATCGGCTCCAGCTTGTTGTTCAGAAGCACGGCCGCGTTGCCATCGAACTTGATCAGCGAACCATCGGGACGACGGACGCCCTTGGCGGTACGCACGACAACCGCGTTATAGACATCGCCCTTCTTGGCACGACCACGCGGCGCAGCATCCTTCACGGTGACCTTGATGATGTCGCCCACGCCAGCGTAGCGGCGCTTCGAACCACCCAGGACCTTGATGCACATCACCGAGCGCGCACCGGAGTTATCGGCGACGTCCAGCTTGGACTGCATTTGAATCATGAAAGTATCTCCAACTTATCCCGCATGTGCGGACAGTCTTGGAACCCGTCAGGGTAGGATGCCCCGAGCGAGCCCCGGAGCAAAGAGGCAAAAGTATAACAGCCTGGCGCTGTCGCGCCAAGCTGTTTTTCTGCACCTTGCTTGTTACTCAGTTCAGATGATGCGTGCCTTCTCGAGCACCTTGGCAACGCGCCAGGTCTTGGTGCGCGAGATCGGACGGCATTCCTCGATCTCGACCAGATCGCCTTCGGCGGCGATACCATCTTCCACGTGGGCATGGTACTTCGCCGAACGGGTGATGATCTTGCCGTACAGCGGGTGCTTCACCCGACGTTCGACGAGGACCGTCACGGTCTTCTGCATCTTGTCGCTAACCACACGCCCAACCAGCGCGCGGCGAACCTTCTCGACTTGTTCGCTCATTGCTGACCCGCCTTTTCGCGCAGGATGGTACGGACACGCGCGATGTCGCGACGCACCTTCCCGATCTGACTCGTGTTGCCAAGTTGCTGGGTGGCATGCTGCATGCGCAGCGAGAACTGTGCCTTCAGCAGCTCGAGCAATTCCTTGTTCAACTCTTCAGCGCTCTTGGCGCGGAGTTCATTGGCCTTCATGTTCAACCCCCAATCTGACGGGTCACGAACACGGTCTCGATCGGCAGCTTGGCGGCGGCAAGCCGGAAAGCTTCACGAGCGAGCTCTTCGGCCACGCCATCCATTTCATAGAGCACCTTGCCCGGCTGGATCTCGGCAACCCAGTACTCCGGGTTACCCTTGCCGTTACCCATCCGCACTTCGGCGGGCTTCTTGGAGATCGGCTTGTCCGGGAAAATGCGGATCCAGATGCGGCCACCGCGCTTGATGTGACGCGTCATGGCACGACGTGCCGACTCGATCTGGCGCGCCGTCAGACGACCGCGACCGACCGCCTTGAGCCCGTACTCGCCGAACGACACCTTGGCGCCACGCGTGGCGACGCCAGTGTTACGGCCTTTCTGCTCCTTCCGATACTTCCTTCTAGTCGGCTGCAGCATCATTCACTCCTGCTATCTTCTTGCCGGCCTTCGCCACGACGGGCGGGGCGGCGACCCGGACGCTCGCCGTCACGGGGAGCGCCACGACGGCCACGGCGGTTGTCGGCTTCGGGCTCTGCAGCCACGGGCTGTTCGTTACGGCCAAGCATCTCGCCCTTGAACACCCAGACCTTGATGCCAATGATGCCGTAGGTGGTCTTCGCTTCCGAAACACCGTAGTCGATGTTGGCGCGCAGCGTGTGCAGCGGCACACGACCTTCACGGTACCACTCGGTACGAGCGATTTCCGCACCATTCAGACGGCCCGAGCTCATGATCTTGATACCCTGGGCGCCGAGGCGCATGGCGTTCTGCATCGCACGCTTCATGGCGCGGCGGAACATGATGCGCTTCTCGAGCTGCTGAGCAATCGAGTCGGCCACGAGCTTGGCATCGAGTTCCGGCTTGCGCACTTCCTCGATGTTGACGTGAACCGGCACACCCATGATCTTCTGCAGATCACGCTTGAGCGCCTCGATATCCTCGCCCTTCTTGCCGATGACGACACCAGGACGGGCGCTGAACAGGGTGATGCGTGCATTCTTGGCCGGACGCTCGATCGTCACGCGACCAACCGAAGCGTGCGCGAGACGCTTCTTCAGGTAATCACGAACTTTCAAGTCCTCGTGCAGCATGCCCGAGAAGTCCTTGCTGTTGGCGAACCAGCGCGAGCCCCAGTCACGCGTGACGGCGAGACGGAAGCCAGTGGGATGGATTTTCTGACCCATGTTTACTCCTTACTCGCCAACGGTCAGGTAGACGTGGCAGGTGGGCTTCAGGATGCGGTTGCCGCGACCCTTCGCACGCGCGGTGAAGCGCTTGAGCGTCATGCCCTCTTCCACGTGAATGGTCTTGACCTTCAGCGCGTCGATATCGGCACCGTCGTTGTGCTCAGCGTTGGCAATTGCCGACTCGAGCACCTTGCGGATGATCTTCGCGCCCTTCTTGGGCGAGAAGGCGAGCGTGTCGAGCGCACGGCCGACGGGCATGCCGCGGACCAGGTCGGCAACCAGGCGGCCCTTCTGAGCCGACAGGCGAACGCCACGGAGAATTGCTTTGGTTTCCATGTCGTCCCCTTATCGCTTGGCCTTCTTGCTGGCAGCGTGACCCTTGAAGGTACGCGTCAGCGCGAATTCGCCCAGCTTGTGACCAACCATGTTCTCGGTCACGAACACCGGAATATGCTGCTTGCCGTTGTGCACCGCGATCGTCAGACCGATGAAGTCCGGCAGCACCGTGGAACGGCGCGACCAGGTCTTGATCGGGCGCTTGTCGTTGCTCGTCCGAGCCGCGTCGACCTTCTTGAGCAGGTGCGCGTCGATGAACGGGCCTTTCTTGATAGAACGTGCCATCTTTTACCCCTTAACGCTTGTGACGACGCTGCACGATCATGTTGTCGGTGCGCTTGTTCGAACGCGTCCGATAACCCTTGCTCGGCGTACCCCACGGGCTCACCGGCTCGCGCGCTTCGCCGGTACGGCCTTCGCCACCACCGTGCGGGTGATCCACCGGGTTCATCGCCACACCACGAACGGTCGGGCGGATACCGCGCCAGCGGTTCGCACCAGCCTTGCCGATCTTGCGCAGACCGTGCTCGCCGTTGCCGACCTCGCCGATCGTCGCACGGCACTCGACGTGCACTCGACGAATTTCACCCGAGCGCAGACGAAGCTGCGCGTAGGTGCCTTCGCGGGCCAGCAACTGAACCGAGGTACCCGCCGCACGCGCAAGTTGCGCGCCCTTGCCAGGAACCATCTCGATGCAGTGAATGGTCGAACCCACCGGAATGTTGCGGATCGGCAGCGCATTACCGGGCTTGATCGGGGCCTCGGACCCGCTCACGAGCTGCTGACCAACCTCGACGCCACGCGGCGCGATGATGTAGCGACGCTCGCCATCGGCGTAGCACAGCAGCGCAATGTGCGCCGAGCGGTTCGGGTCGTACTCGATGCGCTCGACCTTCGCCGGGATACCATCCTTGTTGCGACGGAAATCGACCAGGCGATAGTGCTGCTTGTGACCGCCACCCTGGTGACGCACGGTGATGCGGCCGTTGTTGTTACGACCAGCATTCTTGCTCTGCTTCTCGACCAGCGCTGCGACCGGGCGACCCTTGTACAGGTCGGGGTTCACCACCTTGACCTGGGCACGACGGCCTGCAGACGTAGGCTTGAGTTTAACGATTGCCATGATCTATCACTCCCCCGCCGCGAAGTTGATTTCCTGACCGGGCTTCAGGCACACGAAGGCCTTCTTCCAGTCCTTGCGGCGACCCATGGTCTTGCCAAAGCGCTTGGCCTTGCCCTTCACGTTCAGGATCTGCACCGACTTCACCTCGACCTTGAAGAGCGACTCGACAGCCGCCTTCACTTCGGGCTTGGTTGCATCGGAAGCGACCTTGAACACCACCTGCTCGTTCTTGTCGGCGACAAAAGTCGCCTTCTCGGAGATCTGCGGGGCGAGCAGCACCTGCAGCAGACGTTCCTGACTGATCGCGCTCATTGCCACGCTTCCTCCATCTTCGCCAGCGCGCCCTTGGTGACCAGCACCTTCGGGAAACGCACGAGCGACACCGGATCCGCCTCGCTCACCTCGAGCACCAGCACCTGGTGGAGGTTGCGCGAAGAGAGGAACAGGTTCTCGTCCATTTCGTCGGTAATGACCAGGACGGAATCCAGGCCCATACCCTTGAGCTTCTGCGACAGCAGTCGCGTCTTCGGCGCCTCGACGCTGAAGCTCTCGACCACGGCAAGGCGATCCTCGCGCGCCAGCTGCGACAGGATCGCAGCAACGCCAGCGCGGTACATCTTGCGGTTGACCTTCTGACTGAAGTTCTCGTCAGGCGAATTCGGGAAGATCTTGCCGCCCCCGCGCCACAGCGGGCTCGAGGCCATACCGGCACGCGCATTGCCCGTACCCTTCTGGCGGAAAGGCTTGCGGGTCGACTTGGCGATCTCCGAACGGCCCTTCTGCTTGCGGTTACCCGAGCGCGCATTCGCCAGATAGGCGGTGACGACCTGGTGCACCAGGGCTTCGTTGTAGTCACGACCGAACAGCACATCCGACGCCTCGAGCGTCGATGCTGCCTGGCCCTGCTCATTCAATAGCTTCAATTCCATTGCGCGCTCCTCAGGCCTTGACCGCCGGACGGACGACAACGTCGCCACCCTTGGCACCCGGCACCGCACCCTTCACGAGAAGGAGCTGGCGCTCGACATCAACACGGACGATCTCGAGACCCTGGGTGGTGCGCTGCACGTTGCCGTACTGACCAGCCATGCGCTTACCCGGGAAAACGCGACCCGGATCCTGAGCCATACCGATCGAACCCGGGGAGTTGTGCGAGATCGAGTTACCGTGCGACGCACGGTTCGACGAGAAGTTGTGACGCTTGATCGGGCCAGAGAAACCCTTACCGATCGTCACGCCGGTCACATCGACCTTCTGCCCGACCTGGAAGAGATCCGCACCGATTGCATCACCGGCATTCATGCCACCAGCCTGTTCGGCCTCGACACGAAACTCCTTGATGCCGCGGCAGGGCTCGACGCCCGCCTTCGCGAGATGCCCCGCGACCGGCTTGGTGATGCGGCTCGCGCGACGCTTGCCGTATGCGACCTGGACCGCGGCGTAGCCATCGGTCTCAATCGTCTTGATCTGGGACACACGATTATCCGACACGTCAAGCACCGTAACCGGGATGGTACGACCATCCTCGGCAAAGATGCGAGTCATGCCGACCTTGCGTCCAACAAGGCCTAGACTCATTTTTTTCTCCTGAATCCCGGTTGCGATTGACCGGGGGTCAAATTATTGCGCCAAAAGGCACAAAGGCCGGATTATACCGGCCCGTTCCAAACTTCCGCAAGCGGATTACGCTTACTGGAGCTTGATCTCGACATCCACACCCGCGGGGAGGTCCAGCTTCATCAGCGCATCGACGGTCTTGTCGGTCGGATCGATGATGTCCATCAGGCGCTGGTGGGTACGAATTTCCATCTGGTCGCGCGATGCCTTGTTGACGTGCGGCGAGCGCAGCAGGTCAAAGCGCTCGATGCGGGTCGGCAGCGGAACCGGACCACGAACAACCGCACCGGTGCGCTTGGCGGTATCGACGATCTCGAGCGCCGACTGGTCAATCAGACGGTAATCGAAAGCCTTGAGGCGGATGCGGATCTTCTGGTTTTGCATGATGTTGTTCCTAAAGAGCTGAAAGAGCGAAAAGAGCAAGGGGAGAGGCTGCAGGCCCCTCCCCCGGATCGAGCAAATTACTCGATGATCTTGGCAACCACGCCGGCGCCGACGGTACGACCGCCTTCACGGATGGCGAAGCGCAGACCTTCTTCCATGGCGATCGGGGCGATCAGCTTGACGGTGATCGACACGTTGTCGCCCGGCATGACCATCTCGGTGCCCTCGGGCAGCTCGATCGAACCGGTCACGTCCGTGGTACGGAAGTAGAACTGCGGACGGTAGTTGTTGAAGAACGGGGTGTGACGACCACCCTCTTCCTTCGACAGCACATACACTTCGCCCGTGAAGTGCGTGTGCGGCTTGATCGAACCCGGCTTGCACAGCACCTGGCCACGCTCGACGTCTTCACGCTTGGTGCCGCGCAGCAGCACGCCAACGTTGTCGCCGGCCTGACCCTGGTCGAGCAGCTTGCGGAACATTTCAACGCCGGTGCAGGTGGTCTTGACCGTGGCCTTGATGCCGACGATCTCGATTTCCTCGCCAACCTTGACGATGCCACGCTCGACACGACCGGTCACCACGGTGCCACGACCCGAGATCGAGAACACGTCTTCGATCGGCAGCAGGAAGGGCTTGTCGATGGCGCGCTCGGGCGTCGGGATGTACGAGTCCAGCGCATCGGCCAGCGCCAGGATTGCCGGCTCGCCGATCGGCGACTGGTCGCCTTCGAGCGCCTTCAGCGCCGAACCCTTGACGATGGGAATGTCGTCGCCCGGGAAGTCGTACTTCGACAGCAGCTCGCGCACTTCCATCTCGACCAGCTCGAGCAGCTCTTCGTCGTCGACCATGTCGCACTTGTTCAGGAAGACGATGATGTACGGCACACCAACCTGACGGGCCAGCAGGATGTGCTCGCGCGTCTGCGGCATCGGGCCGTCAGCGGCCGAGCACACCAGGATCGCGCCGTCCATCTGGGCAGCACCGGTAATCATGTTCTTGACGTAGTCGGCGTGGCCCGGGCAGTCAACGTGCGCGTAGTGGCGAGCAGCGGTTTCGTACTCGACGTGCGCGGTGTTAATGGTGATGCCGCGCGCCTTCTCTTCGGGCGCCGCGTCGATCTGGTCATAGGCCTTCGCCTCACCACCGAACTTCTTCGACAGAATCGTGGTGATCGCAGCGGTCAGCGTGGTCTTGCCGTGGTCAACGTGGCCAATCGTGCCAACGTTCACGTGCGGCTTGGTGCGTTCGAACTTACCCTTCGCCATGTTCGCGGGTCCTTATGTTGAAGTTACGGAAATTCTGAATTGCTGGAATTACTTGCGGCTGCTGATGACGGCCTCGGCCACACTCTTCGGTGCTTCAGCGTAGTGCTTGAACTCCATCGAGTAGGTCGCGCGACCCTGGGTCAGCGAGCGCAGCTGGGTAGCGTAACCGAACATCTCGGCCAGCGGCACCTCGGCCTTGATTTCCTTCATGCCACCCGGGATGTCATCCATACCCTGGACGATACCGCGGCGACCCGACAGGTCACCCATGACGTTGCCCATGTAGTCTTCCGGCGTCTCGACCACCACAGCCATCATCGGCTCGAGCAGCACGGGACTGGCCTTGCGCATCGCATCCTTGAACGCCATCGAGCCGGCCATCTTGAACGCGTTTTCGTTCGAGTCGACGTCGTGGTAGGAACCGAAGTGCAGCGTCACCTTGACATCAACGACCGGGAAGCCCGCCAGCACGCCACTGTTGAGGGTGTCCTGGATACCCTTGTCGACCGCCGGGATGTACTCACGCGGAACGACGCCACCCTTGACCGCATCGACGAACTCGTAGCCCTTGCCCTGCTCGGCCGGTTCAAGGTTGATGACGACGTGACCGTACTGACCACGACCGCCGGACTGCTTGACGAACTTGCCTTCGACGTCCATCGCAGCCTTGCGGATGGTCTCGCGGTAGGCAACCTGCGGCGCACCGACGTTCGCCTCGACGTTGAACTCGCGGCGCATGCGGTCGACGATGATCTCGAGGTGCAGCTCGCCCATGCCCGAGATGATGGTCTGACCCGACTCTTCGTCGGTACGGACGCGGAAGGACGGATCCTCGGCAGCCAGTCGACCGAGAGCCAGACCCATCTTTTCCTGGTCGCTCTTGGTCTTGGGCTCGACCGCAACGTGGATCACCGGATCCGGGAACACCATGCGCTCGAGGATGACCGGCGCCGAGATGTCGCACAGGGTCTCGCCGGTCGTAACGTCCTTGAGGCCGACCACAGCGGCGATGTCGCCCGCGAGCACTTCCTTGATCTCTTCACGATCATTGGCGTGCATCTGCAGGATGCGGCCGATGCGCTCCTTCTTGCCCTTGACCGAGTTCAGCACCGTCGAACCCGACTCCAGCACGCCCGAGTAGACGCGAATGAAGGTGAGCTGACCTACGAACGGGTCGGTCATCAGCTTGAACGCCAGCGCCGAGAACTTCTCGTCGTCCTTGGCGTAGCGCACCACTTCCTTCTCGTCGTCATCCACGCCAGCAACCGGCGGAATGTCGATCGGCGACGGCAGGTACTGGATGACCGCGTCAAGCATGCGCTGGACACCCTTGTTCTTGAACGCGGTGCCGCACAGCATCGGCTGGATCTCGCAGGCCAGGGTGCGCGCACGCAGACCCGCAATGACCTCCTCTTCGGAAAGCTCGCCTTCCTCGAGGTACTTGTTCATCAGGTCTTCGTTCGCTTCAGCCGCAGCCTCGACCATGTTGGCGCGCCACTCTTCCGCAGTCGCCACGACGTCAGCCGGGATCTCCTGGTAATCGAACTTCATGCCCTGGGAGGCCTCGTCCCAGATGATCGCCTTCATCTTGAGCAGATCGACCACGCCCTTGAAGGAATCTTCGGCACCGATCGGCACCACCACCGGAACCGGATTGGCCTTGAGACGGGTCTTCATCTGGTCGACGACCTTGAAGAAGTTGGCACCCGAACGGTCCATCTTGTTCACGAAGGCCAGACGCGGCACCTTGTACTTGGTCGCCTGGCGCCACACGGTCTCGGACTGCGGCTGCACGCCACCAACGGCGCAATACACCATGCACGCACCGTCCAGAACGCGCATCGAGCGCTCGACTTCAATGGTGAAGTCCACGTGTCCCGGCGTATCGATGATGTTGAAGCGGTGCTCGGGATAGGAGTTATCCATACCCTTCCAGAAGCAGGTCACCGCCGCGGAGGTGATGGTGATGCCACGCTCTTGCTCCTGCACCATCCAGTCGGTGGTAGCTGCGCCATCATGCACTTCACCGAGCTTATGGCTCACGCCGGTGTAGAAGAGGATACGCTCGGTCGTAGTCGTCTTGCCGGCGTCGATGTGAGCGGAGATACCGATATTGCGGTAGCGCTCGATGGGAGTCTTGCGGGCCACGTTTTACCTGCCTTCTGTTATGCGCGCCTGTGACGCGATGAACGATTTCATGCGTTAGAAAACAATCGAGCCCTGTACAGGGCCCGAGTTACCGCCACCAACCAGGATCAGAAGCGGTAGTGCGAGAACGCCTTGTTGGCTTCGGCCATGCGGTGAACTTCTTCACGCTTCTTCATGGCGGAACCACGACCTTCGGCGGCCTCCAGCAGCTCACCGGCGAGGCGCTGAGCCATCGACTTCTCTGCACGCTTGCGCGCAGCTTCGCGCAACCAACGCATCGACAGCGCCATACGACGGGACGGACGCACTTCGACCGGCACCTGGTAGTTGGCACCACCGACGCGGCGGCTCTTGACTTCGACAACCGGCTTCACGTTCGCAACCGCGGTCGAGAACACCTCGAGCGGATCCTTGCCGGACTTGGAGGTGATGTGATCAAACGCACCATAGACGATGCGCTCAGCAACGGACTTCTTGCCCGACTGCATGATCACGTTGATGAACTTCGAGACATCCTGGTTTCCGAACTTCGGATCCGGCAGAACCTCGCGCTTGGGTACTTCACGACGACGCGGCATGACAACCTCTCGCTAAATTTCTTGGGCCAACAATCAGGCTTTCTTCGGGCGCTTGGCACCGTACTTCGAGCGCGACTGCTTACGATCCTTGACACCCTGAAGGTCGAGGGAGCCACGAACGATGTGATAGCGCACACCCGGCAAGTCCTTGACACGACCGCCACGGATCAGCACGACAGAGTGCTCCTGGAGGTTGTGACCTTCACCGCCGATGTACGAGATGACCTCGAAACCATTGGTGAGACGCACCTTGGCGACCTTACGAAGCGCCGAGTTCGGCTTCTTCGGGGTCGTGGTGTAGACGCGGGTGCAAACACCACGCTTTTGCGGGCAGGCCTCGAGCGCCGGGACCTTGCTCTTCGCAACTTCCATCTGGCGCGGCTTGCGGACAAGCTGATTGATTGTTGGCATAGCTTAAGAATTTCCCATAAGACCGCGGCAGCCCACCATGGGCCGCCGCGGGCGGATTATTCCGGCTGCGACTGACTACGATTGGTCAGTCCACAAAAAAGAGGCCGGAGTTTAGTCCGAGGCAGACCGATAAGTCAACTAGCCTCGATGTCCTGCTGCGTTTCCGCAACGGTTTCCGCCGGCGCCCACGCATGATCGGCACCCAGATCCATGCCCTGCTCCTGCGCCTTGCGACTACGATGGTATGCAAGACCGGTACCTGCCGGGATCAGTCGGCCGACGATGACGTTCTCCTTCAGGCCGCGCAGCTCGTCGCGCTTGCCCATGATCGCCGCTTCGGTCAGCACGCGCGTGGTTTCCTGGAAGGATGCCGCGGAGATGAACGAGTCGGTCGACAGCGACGCCTTGGTGATACCGAGGAGCACGTTCTCGTAGTGCGCCGGCAACTTGCCCTCGGCCTCGAGGCGATCGTTCTCGTCCAGAACCTCGGAACGCTCGACCTGCTCCTCGCGGATGAAACGGCTATCGCCCGGATCCGTGATGACCACGCGCCGCAGCATCTGGCGAACGATCACCTCGATGTGCTTGTCGTTGATCTTCACGCCCTGCAGTCGGTAAACGTCCTGCACCTCGTCGATGATGTAGCGCGCAAGTTCGTTGATGCCCTGCAGGCGAAGAATGTCGTGGGGATCCGCCGGACCGTCCACGATCAGCTCGCCCTTGTTCACCACCTGACCGTCGTGCACCATGAGGTGCTTGTCCTTCGGGATCAGGAACTCGTGCGAGGTGCCATCCGGCTCGGTGATGACCAGGCGCTGCTTGCCCTTGGTCTCCTTGCCGAAGGACACCGTGCCGGTGTACTCGGCGAGCATGCCGGCATCCTTGGGCGCACGGGCCTCGAAGAGTTCGGCAACGCGCGGCAGACCACCGGTGATGTCGCGGGTCTTTGCCGATTCCTGCGGAATACGGGCAAGAATGTCACCAACGTTGATCTGCTGGCCGTCCTTGACCGTGATCAGCGAGCCGACCTGGAAGGTGATCGCCACCGAATGCTCGGTCCCGGCGATCTTCACTTCTTCGCCATTGCTATCGAGCAGCTTCACCTGCGGGCGCACGCCCTTGGCGGTGCCGGTCGACGAACGCCGCTTGGAGTCGATGACCACCAGAGTCGACAGACCGGTGACCTCGTCGATCTGCTTGGCGACGGTCGCGCCTTCCTCGACGTTCTCGAACTTCACCGTACCGGCGTATTCGGTCACGATCGGGCGGGTGTGCGGGTCCCAGCTGGCCAGCTGCGTGCCGGCCTTGATCGCCTGGCCGTCGTCGACCAGCAGCAAGGCACCGTACGGCAGCTTGTGGCGTTCGCGCTCACGACCGAGGTCATCGGCCACGACCAGCTCGGCCGAACGCGCGATGACGATCTTCTCGCCCTTGGCGTTGGCGACGTAGCGCATGTTGCCGGCGAATCGGATCGAGCCGGCGGACTTGGCCTCCACCCCGCTGGCTGCTGCCGCTCGCGACGCCGCACCGCCGACGTGGAAGGTCCGCATCGTCAGCTGCGTGCCGGGCTCGCCGATCGACTGTGCGGCAATGACGCCGACCGCCTCGCCGGAGTTGACCATGCTGCCGCGACCGAGGTCGCGACCGTAGCACTTCGCGCACAGACCATAGCGGGTCTCGCAGGTCAGCGGCGTGCGCACCTTGACTTCATCGACGCCAAGGCTCTCGATCAGGTCGACTGCATCCTCGTCCAGCAGGCTGCCCGACTCGATCACCGTCTCCTGCGTCTCCGGATTCACCACGTCCTCGGCGCAAACGCGGCCGAGGATGCGCTCGCGCAGGGGCTCGACCACCTCGCCACCCTCGATGAGGGCTTTCATGTTGAAGCCTTCGCGGGTGCCGCAGTCGTCCTCGATCACCACCAGATCCTGGGTCACATCGACCAGGCGGCGGGTAAGGTAACCCGAGTTCGCGGTCTTCAGCGCGGTATCGGCCAGACCCTTACGGGCGCCGTGCGTCGAGATGAAGTACTGCAGAACGTTGAGGCCTTCACGGAAGTTCGTCGTGATCGGCGTCTCGATGATCGAGCCGTCCGGCTTGGCCATCAGGCCGCGCATGCCGGCAAGCTGGCGGATCTGGGCAGCGGAACCACGAGCACCCGAGTCGGCCATCATGTAGATCGAGTTGAACGACTCCTGGCGGACGGTCTTGCCCTCGCGGTTGACCACCTCTTCGGAACCGAGCTGCTCCATCATCGCCTTGGCGACCTGGTCGCCACAACGGCCCCAGATATCCACGACCTTGTTGTAGCGCTCGCCATCGGTGACAAGGCCGGAGGTGTACTGCTGCGCAATCTCCTTCACCTCGGCCTCGGCGGCACGGATCAGGTCGTGCTTCGCGTTGGGCACAAGCATGTCCTTGACCGCGATCGACAGGCCTGCGCGGGTAGCCAGGCCGTAGCCGAACTGCATCAGCTTGTCGGCGAAGATCACGGTTGCACGCAGGCCGCAACGGCGGAACGAGGCGTTGATGAGCTTGGAGATCTCCTTCTTCTTGAGCGCCTTGTCGATCACGCTGAAGGGCAGACCCGCAGGCAGGATCTCGGACAGGATGGCGCGGCCGGCGGTCGTGTCGTGGCGAACGATCCGCTCGATGCGCTCACCGTTCGGGCCCAGGTCGGCTTCCTTCAGGCGCACCGTGATGCGCGCATGGAGCGCGATCTGGCCGGACTCGTAGGCACGCTTCACTTCCGACACGTCGGTGAAGATCATGCCCTCGCCCGGCACGTTCACGCCTTCGCGGGTCGCGTAGTACAGGCCCAGCACGATGTCCTGCGACGGCACGATGATCGGCTCGCCGTTGGCCGGCGACAGCACGTTGTTGGAGGCCAGCATCAGGGTGCGGGCTTCCATCTGTGCTTCCAGCGACAGCGGAACGTGGACGGCCATCTGGTCGCCGTCGAAGTCGGCGTTGAAGGCGACGCAGACGAGCGGGTGGAGCTGGATCGCCTTGCCTTCGATCAGTACCGGCTCGAAAGCCTGGATGCCGAGGCGGTGCAGCGTCGGAGCGCGGTTCAGCATGACCGGGTGCTCGCGGATCACCTCTTCGAGGATGTCCCACACCACCGGCTCCTGCGACTCCACCATCTTCTTGGCCTGCTTGATGGTCGTGGCCAGCCCCATCAGCTCGAGCTTGTTGAAGATGAAGGGCTTGAACAGCTCGAGCGCCATCAGCTTGGGCAGACCGCACTGATGCAGCTTGAGCTGCGGACCCACGGTAATCACCGAACGGCCGGAGTAGTCGACACGCTTGCCGAGCAGGTTCTGACGGAAGCGGCCGCCCTTGCCCTTGATCATGTCGGCCAGCGACTTGAGCGGACGCTTGTTGGCGCCGGTCATCGCCTTGCCGCGACGGCCGTTGTCGAGCAGCGAGTCGACCGACTCCTGCAGCATGCGCTTCTCGTTGCGCACGATGATGTCGGGCGCCTTGAGCTCGAGCAGACGCTTGAGACGGTTGTTACGGTTGATGACGCGACGATAGAGGTCGTTGAGGTCGGAGGTGGCGAAGCGACCACCGTCCAGCGGCACCAGCGGACGCAGGTCGGGGGGCAGCACCGGCAGCACCTCGAGCACCATCCACTCGGGCTTGATGCCGGACTGCTGGAAGGCCTCGAGCACCTTCAGGCGCTTCGAGAACTTCTTGATCTTGGCTTCCGAGTTGGTCGTCTCCAGGTCGCCGCGCAGCTTCTCGACCTCGAGGTTGATGTCCAGGCTGCGCAGCAGCGCGGCCACACCCTCGGCGCCCATCACTGCGTCGAACTCGTCACCGTACTCTTCGACCTTCGACAGGTAGTCGTCCTCGGTGAGCAGCTGACCACGGTTGAGCGGGGTCATGCCAGGCTCGACGACGACGAAGGCCTCGAAATAGAGCACGCGCTCGATGTCGCGCAGGGTCATGTCGAGCACCATGCCGAGACGGCTCGGCAGGCTCTTCAGGAACCAGATGTGGGCGACCGGCGAGGCCAGTTCGATGTGGCCCATGCGCTCACGGCGGACCTTGGACAAGGTCACTTCCACGCCGCACTTCTCGCAGATCACGCCACGGTGCTTGAGCCGCTTGTACTTGCCGCACAGGCACTCGTAGTCCTTGACCGGGCCAAAGATCTTGGCGCAGAACAGGCCGTCACGCTCCGGCTTGAACGTACGGTAGTTGATGGTCTCGGGTTTCTTGACTTCCCCATAGGACCAGGACCGGATCTTGTCCGGGGACGCGAGACCGATGGTGATCGCGTCGAACTCTTCCTCGTTCGGCAGGGTTTGCTTGAACAGGTCAGCGAGCAGGCTCTTCATTGTTCACTCCATCCGGGACGCAGCCGGCTCGACTGCGTCCCCGGGATTCAATCGCGGGCGGGTTGTTTGGTAAGGGATCAGCTGCGGTCGAGATCGATGTCGATCGCGAGCGAACGGATTTCCTTCACCAGCACGTTGAAGGACTCCGGCATGCCGGAATCGATCTTGTGCTCGCCCTTGACGATGTTTTCGTACACCTTGGTCCGGCCGGTCACGTCATCGGACTTGACCGTCAGCATTTCCTGCAGCGTGTAGGCCGCGCCGTAAGCTTCCAGCGCCCACACTTCCATCTCACCGAAGCGCTGGCCACCGAACTGCGCCTTGCCGCCCAGCGGCTGCTGGGTAACGAGCGAGTACGGACCGGTCGAACGTGCGTGCATCTTGTCGTCGACCAGGTGGTGCAGCTTGAGCACGTGCTTGTAGCCCACCGTCACCTTACGCTCGAAGGCTTCGCCGGTACGGCCGTCATACAGGGTGACCTGGCCACCGGTCGGCAGACCGGCGAGCTCGAGCATCTGGCGGATCTCTTCCTCCTTGGCGCCATCGAACACCGGCGTCGCGAAGGGCACACCCTTCTTCAGGTTGGTTGCGAGCTCACGCACGGCGCCGTCGTCGAGTTCGTCGAGCTGCTCGGGACGACCGCTGTCGTTGTAGATCTGCTCGAGGAAACCACGCAGCTCCGTCGCCGAGGCCTGCGCCTGCAGCATGCGGTCGATCTGCTGGCCAAGGCCCTTCGCTGCCCAACCCAGGTGGGTCTCGAGGATCTGGCCGATGTTCATCCGCGACGGCACGCCGAGCGGGTTGAGCACGATGTCCAGCGGAGTGCCGTCTTCCATGTACGGCATGTCCTCGACCGGAACGATCTTCGACACCACGCCCTTGTTACCGTGGCGGCCTGCCATCTTGTCGCCCGGCTGCAGGCGGCGCTTGACGGCCAGGTAGACCTTCACCATCTTCTGCACGCCCGGGGGCAGCTCATCGCCCTGAGTGAGCTTCTTCTTCTTGATCTCGAAGGCCTGCTCGAAGTCCTTGCGGGTGGTCTCGAGACCCTCGCGCACTGCTTCGAGCTGCACCGCCAGCGCCTCGTCGGCAAGGCGGATGTCGAACCAGTGATAGGGCTCGAGGCCATCGAGATAGGCGTCATTGAGCTCGCTGCCCTTGGCCAGTTTCTTCGGACCGCCATTGGCCACCTGACCGAGGATCATGCGGCGGATACGCGCGAAGGCGTCACGCTCGACGATGCGCATCTGGTCGGCGAGATCGGTCTTGAAGCTGCGCAGCTGGTCGTCGATGATCGACTGCGCGCGCTTGTCGCGCTCGATGCCCTCGCGGGTGAAGACCTGAACGTCGATCACGGTGCCGACCATGCCCGAGGGCACGCGCAGCGAGGTGTCCTTCACGTCGGACGCCTTCTCGCCGAAGATCGCGCGCAGCAGCTTCTCTTCCGGCGTCAGCTGGGTCTCGCCCTTGGGCGTGACCTTGCCGACCAGCACGTCACCGGCCTCGACCTCGGCGCCGATGTACACGATGCCCGATTCGTCCAGGCGCGACAGTTGCGCCTCGCCCAGCGACGCGATGTCGCGGGTGATCTCCTCGGGTCCGAGCTTGGTGTCACGAGCGACGACGGTGAGCTCCTCGACGTGGATCGAGGTGAAGCGGTCGTCGGCGACCACGCGCTCGGAGATGAGGATCGAGTCCTCGAAGTTATAACCGTTCCAGGGCATGAAGCCGACCAGCATGTTCTGGCCGAGCGCGAGTTCGCCGAGGTCGGTCGATGCGCCGTCGGCGATCACATCGCCCTTGCCCAGCACATCGCCCACCTTCACCACCGGACGCTGGTTGATGTTGGTGTTCTGGTTGGAACGGGTGTACTTGATCATGTTGTAGATATCGACACCCACTTCACCCGGCAGGGTCTCGGCATCGTGAACGCGGATCACGATCCGGTTCGCATCGACATAATCCACCACGCCACCACGACGGGCCTGCACGGCGGTACCCGAGTCGACCGCAACACGGCGCTCGATACCGGTGCCGACCAGCGGCTTCTCCGGGCGCAGGCAGGGCACGGCCTGGCGCTGCATGTTGGCGCCCATCAGCGCGCGGTTCGCATCGTCGTGCTCGAGGAAGGGAATCAGCGACGCTGCCACCGACACGATCTGCCCCGGCGCCACGTCCATGTACTGCACCATGTCCGAGGTCGCAAGCAGGAACTCGCCCTTGTGGCGGCAGGACACGAGGTCGCCCGCCAGCATGCCGGCTTCGTCGATCTCGGCGTTCGCCTGCGCGATCACGTACTGGCCTTCCTCGATCGCCGACAGGAAATCGATCTGGTCCGTGACCTTGCCGTCGTTGACCTTGCGGTAGGGGGTCTCGAGGAAACCGTGGCGGTTGGTGCGCGCATACACGGCGAGCGAGTTGATCAGACCGATGTTCGGACCTTCCGGCGTCTCGATCGGGCACACGCGGCCATAGTGCGTCGGGTGCACGTCGCGCACCTCGAAGCCGGCGCGCTCGCGCGTCAGACCGCCGGGGCCGAGTGCGGAGACGCGACGCTTGTGCGTGATCTCGGACAGCGGGTTGGTCTGGTCCATGAACTGCGACAGCTGGCTGGAGCCGAAGAACTCCTTGATCGCCGCCGAAATCGGCTTGGCGTTGATCAGGTCGTGCGGCATCAGATTGTCGGACTCAGCTTGCGACAGGCGCTCCTTGACCGCACGCTCGACGCGCACGAGACCGGCGCGGAACTGGTTCTCGGCCAGCTCGCCCACCGAACGCACGCGGCGGTTGCCGAGGTGGTCGATGTCGTCGATTTCGCCACGGCCGTTACGCAGCTCGACCAGCACGCCGACCACCGCAAGGATGTCGTCGTTGGTGAGCACACCCGGGCCATCCTCGCCCTGCGCGCCAACGCGCTCGTAGAAGCGCTTGATCCAGCCCGGCGCCTTGTCGTCGATCTTCTCCGGGTAGGCGCGGCGATTGAACTTCATGCGGCCGACCGAGGACAGGTCGTAGCGCTCCTCGGCATAGAACAAGCCCTGGAACAGCCCCTCGACGGCGTCCTCGGTGGGCGGCTCGCCCGGGCGCATCATGCGGTAGATCGCAACCTTCGCAGCCCACTGGTCGGCGGTCTCGTCGATGCGCAGGGTCTGCGAAATGTAACCGCCGCGATCGAGATCATTGATGTAGAGCGTGCTCAGCGCCGTGACGCCAGCCAGGCGGAACTTGTCGAGCAGGTCCTCGGTGATCTCGTCATTGGCGCGCGCGAGCACCTCTCCGGTCTCCGGATCGGCGACGTTCGTGGACACGACGCGGCCAAGCAGGAAATCGTCCGGCACCGCCATCGTCCTGACGCCGGCCTGGTCGATCTCGCGAATGTGCTTGGACGTGATGCGCTTGTCACGCGCGACGATGATCCGGCCATCGGCAGTGGTGATATCGAAACGGGCCACCTCGCCACGCAGGCGCTCGGCCACCAGCTCGAACTGAGCGCCCTCACCCTGCAGGTGGAAGGTATCGGTATCGTGGAAAGTGGCGAGAATCTCTTCGGGCGTCATGCCGATCGCCCGCAGCAGGATCGTCACCGGCATCTTGCGTCGACGGTCAACACGGAAGTACAGGAAGTCCTTCGGGTCGAACTCGAAGTCCAGCCACGATCCGCGGTAGGGAATGATGCGTGCCGAGAACAGCAGCTTGCCCGACGAGTGCGTCTTGCCGCGGTCGTGCTCGAAGAACACGCCGGGCGAGCGGTGCAGCTGGGAAACAATGACGCGTTCGGTACCGTTGATCACAAAGGAGCCGGTATCCGTCATGAGCGGGATCTCGCCCATGTAGACTTCCTGCTCCTTGACCTCCTTGATCGTCTCCTTGGGCGCTTCGCGATCCATGATCACCAGGCGCACGCGCGCGCGCAGCGGCGACGCGAAGGTCAGGCCGCGCTGCTGGCACTCGGTCACATCGAAGGCGGGCTCGCCGAGCATGTACTGCACGTACTCGAGACGGGCGTTGCCGCTGTGGCTCGAGATCGGGAAGATCGACGTGAATGCGGCCTGCAGACCCTGGTTCCGCCGCACGTCGGGCGGCGTGTCGGCCTGCAGGAACTCGGCAAACGACTCGATCTGGGTGGCGAGCAGGAAAGGCGCATCGAGCACGGCCGCGCGCTTGGCGAAGCTCTTGCGGATACGTTTCTTTTCGGTGTAGGAATACGCCATGGATGCTCCGGCTAGAGGGCTAACATCGGAAAGACAGGACACAACGTTCGGCTGCTTCCTGCACGCTGCGGTATGACTGCACGCGTGCGCGGAGATTCGGCAAACGCTCTGGCCTGGCATCGTTGATCGCAGAATAGTCCGCGATCTCGATTACAAAGCACGAAAGGGCCGGCACTCCGAAGAGTGCCAGCCCCGCTGGGTCATCGAGTATTACTTGATCTCGACCTTGGCGCCAGCTTCTTCCAGCTGCTTCTTCAGCGCTTCGGCGTCAGCCTTCGGAGCGCCTTCCTTCACGGTCTTCGGCGCGCCGTCGACCACATCCTTCGCTTCCTTCAGGCCCAGGCCGGTCGCAGCACGCACGACCTTGATGACCTCAACCTTCTTGGCGCCGGCTTCGAGCAGAACGACGTCGAATTCGGTCTTCTCTTCAACCGGGGCAGCGGCGGCGGCACCCGGGGCAGCGACGGCCAGCGAGGCAGCGGACACGCCGAACTTCTCTTCGAACGCCTTGACCAGGTCGTTCAGTTCCATCACGGTCATGCCGGCAACGGCTTCCAGGATGTCTTCTTTGCTGATTGCCATTTCAAATAACTCCAGAATCGATTTTTTTCAGAAAACTTTCGTAGCGGAACACACGACTCAAGCAGCGGCGCCTTCTTCCTCGCGCTTCTTGGCGAGGGCGGCCAGCGCGCCAGCAAAGCCGGAAACCGGCGCCTGCATGACACCCAGCAGCTTGGCGAGCAGCTCTTCGCGGCTCGGGATCGAAGCGAGCGCCTGCACACCGGCCTGGTCGAGCGTGTCGCCCGCATAGGAACCGGCCTTCAGGACGATCTTGTCGTTACCCTTGGCGAAATCGTTCAACACCTTCGCAGCAGCAACCGGATCTTGCGAGATGCCGTAGATCAACGGCCCGGTCAGCTGGTCGGCGAGGCCCTCGAACGGCGTGCCGGCAATGGCACGACGCACCAGGGTGTTCTTCAGCACGCGCAGGTAAACGCCAGATTCGCGGGCCTTTGCGCGCAGCACGGTGAGGTCACCCACCGCAATGCCGCGATACTCGGCCACCGCGATCGTCTGAGCGTTGGCCACTTGTGCCGACACCTCAGCCACTACGGCTTTCTTGTCATCGAGATTGAGACCCACAGGCCTTTCCTCCTTTCAAGTCCACACGCGGAACGCACATCGCGCTCCGCACCCACGGCGACCTGGATCAGGAGCACGGCCGGATTGCCGGCCAAATCCTGTTCTGAGCACACCGTCTGCGCAGGCCATCTTCATGCTTAAGCGCGGCCTCTCGGCATACGCACCTGCGGTCTTTGACGATCCGCAACCGCCCACGGGCGGCAACGGCTCAAAGTTCTTGCGAGCGGCTGCACTCGGGTGCAGCCGCTCGCGGCAATCAGGCAGCGGTGACGCTGGCCGTCTCGACACGCACGCCGGCACCCATGGTGCTCGACACGGCGATACGACGCAGGTAGACACCCTTGGCAGCAGCCGGCTTGGCCTTCACGAGCGCCTCGACGAATGCGGCAAGGTTCTGCTGCAGCGCTTCGACCTCGAAGGACGCACGACCGATGGTCGCGTGCACCAGGCCACCCTTGTCGGTACGGTACTGAACCTGACCGGCCTTGGCGTTCTTGACCGCAGTCGCCACGTCCATGGTGACGGTGCCAACCTTCGGGTTCGGCATCAGGCCACGCGGACCGAGGATCTGACCGAGCTGACCGACCACGCGCATGGCGTCGGGCGTCGCGATGCAGACGTCGAAGTCGAGGTTGCCGGCCTTGACCTGCTCGGCGAGATCGTCAAAACCGACGACTTCGGCACCGGCTGCGCGCGCAGCCTCGGCCTTGTCACCCTGGGCGAACACGGCGACGCGCACGCTCTTGCCGGTACCGGCGGGCAGCACGACCGAGCCGCGGACGACCTGGTCCGACTTACGTGCATCGACACCGAGGTTCACGGCGATATCGATCGACTCGTCGAACTTGGCGGTTGCGCACTCCTTGACCAGACGCAGGGCGTCGGCCACCGGATAAGCCTGGTTGCGGTCAACCTTCGCGCGCAGCGCCTGAACTCGCTTGGACAGTTTCGCCATGATTACAGGCCCTCCACGGTGATGCCCATGCTGCGGGCGGAGCCGGCGATGGTGCGCACGGCAGCTTCGAGGTCGCCAGCGGTCAGGTCGGGCTGTTTGGCCTTGGCAATCTCTTCAACCTGGGCGCGGGTCACCTTGCCCACCTTGTCGGTGTGCGGCTTCGGCGAGCCCTTCTGGATACCTGCAGCCTTCTTGATCAGGATCGTCGCCGGCGGCGTCTTCATGATGAAGGTGAAGGACTTGTCGGCGAAGGCAGTGATCACCACCGGAATCGGCAGACCGGGCTCCATGCCCTGGGTCTTGGCGTTGAACGCCTTGCAGAACTCCATGATGTTCAGGCCGCGCTGACCAAGCGCCGGACCGATCGGGGGGCTGGGGTTGGCCTTACCGGCCGGAACCTGCAGCTTGATGTAACCAATGATTTTCTTTGCCATTGAGGCTTGCTCCTGTGATGAGTGCTAGCGCACCGGGCAGCCGCCCGACGCTCCTCGCATCGCCCGCGTGAACGGGCTACGGCAGGCCCGCGGGCCCGCCTTTACGCTCAAGTCTTCTCGACCTGCGCGAAATCCAGCTCGACTGGCGTGGCGCGACCAAAAATGGTCACCGACACACGCAGCTTGTTCTTCTCGTAGTTGGCATCCTCGACCGAGCCATGGAAGTCGGTAAACGGACCTTCCTTGACGCGCACGACTTCGCCGATCTCGAACAGCACCTTCGGACGAGGCTTCTCCACCCCTTCCTGCATCTGCTGCATGATCTTCGCGACCTCCTTCTCGGAGATCGGCGCAGGCTTGTTCGCCGTACCACCGACGAAACCGGTGACTTTCGGCGTCGACTTGACCAAATGCCAGGTCTCGTCGTTCATTTCCATCTCGACGAGAACATAACCCGGGAAGAACTTGCGTTCGGTCACGGTCTTCTGACCGTTGCGCATCTCGATCACTTCCTCGACCGGCACCAGAATCTGGCCAAAGCCATCCTGCATGCCGGCGCGATTGATGCGCTCGATCAGCGCGCGCTGCACGGACTTCTCGAAGCCCGAGTAGGCGTGAACCACATACCAACGCTTCGTCATATCACTTCCAACCCAGAACGAGATCGTAGAGAACCCATTCCAGGGTCTTGTCGGTCAGCCACAGGAAGATCGCCATGACCACCACGAAGGCAAACACCAGACCAGTGGTCTGCATGGTTTCCTTGCGGCTGGGCCAGACGACTTTCTTGACTTCGGTGATCGATTCACGCGCAAAGCCGATGAAACGCTGCCCCTGCTCCGAAAAGGAGGCGACTGCGACACCAGCACCAAAACCGACCAGCACCGACAGCACGCGCAGCACGAGCGGCTGCTCGGAAAGCAGATAGAAGCCGACCACGCCGGCTGCCAACAGTGCCAGCGCCAGCGCGAATTTCAACTTATCGGCCATTGCGGATAACCACCCGAGAAAATATGGCAGGGGCAGAGGGAATCGAACCCCCAACCTTCGGTTTTGGAGACCGACGCTCTGCCAGTTGAGCTATACCCCTGCAGCAGACACTGCAAAGCGCACCCAGGCGGGTGCGCTTTCTGGCAATTACGAGTAATTACTCGATGATCTTGGCAACCACGCCGGCGCCGACGGTACGACCGCCTTCACGGATGGCGAAGCGCAGACCTTCTTCCATGGCGATCGGGGCGATCAGCTTGACGGTGATCGACACGTTGTCGCCCGGCATGACCATCTCGGTGCCCTCGGGCAGCTCGATCGAACCGGTCACGTCCGTGGTACGGAAGTAGAACTGCGGACGGTAGTTGTTGAAGAACGGGGTGTGACGACCACCCTCTTCCTTCGACAGCACATACACTTCGCCCGTGAAGTGCGTGTGCGGCTTGATCGAACCCGGCTTGCACAGCACCTGGCCACGCTCGACGTCTTCACGCTTGGTGCCGCGCAGCAGCACGCCAACGTTGTCGCCGGCCTGACCCTGGTCGAGCAGCTTGCGGAACATTTCAACGCCGGTGCAGGTGGTCTTGACCGTGGCCTTGATGCCGACGATCTCGATTTCCTCGCCAACCTTGACGATGCCACGCTCGACACGACCGGTCACCACGGTGCCACGACCCGAGATCGAGAACACGTCTTCGATCGGCAGCAGGAAGGGCTTGTCGATGGCGCGCTCGGGCGTCGGGATGTACGAATCCAGCGCATCGGCCAGCGCCAGGATTGCCGGCTCGCCGATCGGCGACTGGTCGCCTTCGAGCGCCTTCAGCGCCGAACCCTTGACGATGGGGATGTCGTCGCCCGGGAAGTCGTACTTCGACAGCAGCTCGCGCACTTCCATCTCGACCAGCTCGAGCAGCTCTTCGTCGTCGACCATGTCGCACTTGTTCAGGAAGACGATGATGTACGGCACGCCAACCTGACGGGCCAGCAGGATGTGCTCGCGCGTCTGCGGCATCGGGCCGTCAGCGGCCGAGCACACCAGGATCGCGCCGTCCATCTGGGCAGCACCGGTAATCATGTTCTTGACGTAGTCGGCGTGACCCGGGCAGTCAACGTGCGCGTAGTGGCGAGCAGCGGTTTCGTACTCGACGTGCGCGGTGTTGATGGTGATGCCGCGCGCCTTCTCTTCGGGCGCCGCGTCGATCTGGTCATAGGCCTTCGCCTCACCACCGAACTTCTTCGACAGAATCGTGGTGATCGCAGCGGTCAGCGTGGTCTTGCCATGGTCAACGTGGCCAATCGTGCCAACGTTCACGTGCGGCTTCGTCCGCTCAAACTTACCCTTAGCCATATCGCTATCCTTAAAATCAGAACCAGAAAAACCAGTGCGGCAGCCAACAATATTGGCCGCCGCGCCAGGCCAGGCAGAAAATGAGTGGTGCCCTTGACGTGGATTGAACACGTGGCCTCTCCCTTACCAAGGGAGTGCTCTACCACTGAGCTACAAGGGCTCCGAAACAGTACAAACGCAGCACATCTGGAGCGGGTGAAGGGAATCGAACCCTCGTCATAAGCTTGGAAGGCTTCTGCTCTACCATTGAGCTACACCCGCACTTACCACGCCGCAGCAAGCTGCAATCGATTCACTACAACCACTTGTGTTGATCAGGACGGAACTTCACCTGGCAACACGATGCATCTGGTGGAGGGAGAAGGATTCGAACCTTCGAAGGCTGAGCCGTCAGATTTACAGTCTGATCCCGTTGACCGCTTGGGTATCCCTCCGTCGGGAAGCCCCGCACTATAGTGCTCACCCCACGAAGTGTCAAACACTTTCTGAAATTTTTTTACCCCAGGCCAGCCCACCCGATCTCTGCGGGCTATGATCCGCGCTCTACCGCCCGCTACCGGGCGCTCACCCAGCCTGCGATCGTGCCCTTCCCCATCAGACACGCACCAGCCCTAATGGCCCTCGTCGCCCAGCTGGCCGGCTGCGCCGGTGCCTACGCCCTTGCCCGGACTGGACTGGTCACCGGCCTGTGGCCGCTGGTGCTGTCCCAGGCCGGCATCGCCGCGCTGGCCTCGGGCATGCTCGGCAGTGCGCGCTGGTGGCTGCTCATCCACCTGCTCTTCCTGCCGATGGCCGTCATGGCGCATCGATTCGCCCTCGATCCCGCCTGGTATCTCGCCGCATTCGTCGCACTGCTGCTGATCTACTGGACCAGCTTCCGGACGCAGGTGCCGCTCTATCTGAGCAATGCCGCCACCGCAGCGGCCGTGCTGCGCCTGCTGCCCGATGAACCTGCACGCGTGCTCGACATTGGCGCCGGTACCGGCACACTGCTGCGGCCGCTTGCGCGTACACGACCCGACTGCAGCTTCGTCGGCGTCGAGCTCGCACCAGCCCCCTGGCTGCTCGGCAGGGCGCTGTGTGCGGGCATCCCCAACGTCACGCTTGAACGCAGCGACCTCTTCGCACACTCATGGGCGCACTACGACGTCGTGTACGCCTTCCTGTCCCCTGTTCCGATGGCGGCGGTATGGCACAAGGCCTGCGCCGAGATGCGCCCGGGCAGCCTGCTGGTGAGCAACAGCTTCCCGGTGCCCGATTGCGAGGCGGACTTCGTCATCGACGTCGACGACCGGCGGCGCACGCGACTGCATGCCTACCGGATCAGCAGCCGCCCACATGCCTCTTAGGCGGAAATGGGGGTACTAAAGCACGCTTTTCCCGGGCTCGGGGGCTGACAGGCGGGCCGATAATCCTGCTCATCCCTTCGCGGGTACTCCGAGTTCAGGATGGACATTCATGGCTGAGATCATTTGCGTCATCGGCAACAAGGGCGGCACAGGCAAGACCACGCTTTCGCACATGCTGTGCCAGGGCCTCGGGCTGCTGGGCCAACGCGCCGCCTGCGTGCTTACAGACACATCGCGCGAACCCCTCGTACCCACCGGCCGCCGCTATGTGATCGCCGACGCACGCACACGCGACGCACTCACGAAGGTCGTCGACAAGCTACGCGGGCTCGAGGACTGGATCGGAGTCATCGACGGTGGCGGCAACCGCACGGAGATGGACCGCAAGCTCTACGCCCTGTCCGACATCGTACTGCTGCCCTTCCGCGAATCGCACGAGGACATCCGCACCGTCGCGCGCGACCTCGAGATGTTTCCGCGCGCCTACGCGGTGCCCACGCAGTGGCCGCACAATGCCTGGCAACGCGAGGCTGCGGACCGCAGCGTGGCGCAGCTCATGGGCGCCTACAAGCATCGCATCCTGCGCCCGGTCAACGCGCTCTCTTCATCCAAGCTGCTGCTGCAGAAGCAGATCCCCGAGCAGTTGCCGACCCCGCTTGCCAATGCATGCCGCGCAATCGCGCGCCAGGTGCTCGAAGTCCTGGAAATCGACTTCGTTGACGACACCGGACTCTACGATCTCGAACAAGCGTCCGAGCAACTGCCTGCTGCCGACATGCCGCTGCGCCTCGCGCACAGCGATCGCCGCTCGCACTGAACGCAGTCGACGCTAGAGGCGCGTTCCGCTGCGGGCGATCGCCACCAGCGCCTGCGCCCGATTGACCACCCCCAGAGCGCGGAAGATGGCTGTCATGTGCACCTTGACCGTCCCTTCGGACAGGCCCAGCGAGTCGGCGATCTCCCGGTTCGTCGACCCATTCGCGAGCAACTCGAGCACCCTCGCCTGAGCCGTGGTGAGGCCATATTGTTCTGCCAGGGGGCGGGCGCGCCTGGGCGTCGGCGCCGCCGGCGCGAACCGGGGCGGCGTGGGCACGCCGCCGTCGAGCACCTCGCGCACGGCTTGCAGCAGCGTGTCGCCGGAACTCGATTTCGACACGAAACCCGACGCCCCTGCCTTCATGGCGCGACGGACGGACGCCTCGTCATCCATCGCCGACACGACGATGGCCGGCATGTCCGGAAAGCGCTTGCCGAGGATCGCAAGCAGGGAGAACCCGCTCATTTCCGGCAGCATCAGGTCGACAACCGCCAGGTCCACACTGCCCTCCGCATCCAGGCACGCGAGCGCCTCGTCCGCACTGCCCGCCTCGATACAGCGCACACCGGCTCCAAGCCTGCCCAATCCCTGCACCATCGCTTCGCGCACCAGCGCATGGTCTTCCACAATCAGGATCGCAGTCACTTTCCACCCCACACCAAGCGTTACGCCGGCCACGGCCAAGGGCGCCGAGGATAGCACGCCGCATACCGGCAAACCCTATGCCGAACGCGAGAAACGGAGGACAATCGAAAGCTTGCCACCCTACCTGCACAGCCGTCGCCGCACCATGACAGTTTGCCTCAACGCCCCGTCCTGCCCGCGGCACGTGACACCTGCCGCGGGCTCCGAAGGCGGGCGGCGATGACGCAAGGCGCAACTCCAGGCGGCTGCGCCATTGATTCCATTCGCATTGCCGGGCGCCCGCTGATGGCGAGCGTCGTCGTTGCCGCGCTTGTCGTGTGCAGCCTGCTGCTATCGGCGCCTGGCTTCGCCGCGGGGCGCATCCTCGTGATCTCGAGCGGCAACGAAGGCATCCACGCGGAAACGCTCGCCGCCCTGCGGCGCACGCTGGCGGCTGCGCCTGCCGCCGTCGACATCGAGACCCGCCTCTCCACCGCCGACAGCCCCGCCGAAGCGCTCCCGCCAGCCGACCTGGTGATCACGATCGGCAGCCGCGCCGCGCAGACTGCGACCGCGCTCGACCCACCCGCCCCGCTGCTTCACGTCCTGCTGTCCCAGCAGGCATTCGCAGCCTTGCCGGCACGCCCCAGCATGCTGCCGCGCACGGCCATCGTCCTCGACCAACCTGTCGAACGCCAGCTTGGCCTCGTCCGGCTCGCACTCCCCGACTACGATCGCATCGCCCTCATCGCCAGCCCCGACAGCGCACAACTCGCGAAGGCTATCGAACAAGGCGCCCAGGCGCATGCGCTCTCGGTATCCAGCGCCGTGATCGAGGACGACCGTGGTCTCTACACCGCATTGCGCACGACGATGGCCGAACCCGCCGTCCTCATCACCGTGCCGGACCCCCGCATCTATCACATGCACACTGCACACAACGTGCTGCTGACCGCCTTCAGACTGCGCTCGCCCGTACTCGGCTACTCGGCTGCCTTCGTGCGCGCGGGCGCGGTCATCGGCCTGTACACGACCCCGGACCAGGTCGGCACCGAAGCCGCCACCCTGGCCCTGCACACGCTTGCCGGTGCAGCGCTGCCACCGCCTGCCAGGCCTGGCCTGTACGAAGTCGAAGTCAACACTACCGTCGCACGCTCCCTGGGGCTCGACCTGCCAAGTGCCGAGGCCCTTCACGGCGGACTGAAAGCCATCGAAGCGGGCAATGTGCCATGATGAAGCGGATGCGCAACTGGGGCGTACGCGCCCGCGTCACCTTCGTCGCCCTGATGCCGACGATCGTGCTCGCCACCTTGATGACCGCCACCCACGTCAGCCTGCGGCTGGCGGACCTCGACGAAGCCCTGCTCGCCCGCGCGCAAGCCCACGCCCGCCAACTCGCGGCAGGAAGCGAGTACGCCGTCTTCTCGGGCGACCTGCAATCACTGCAACAGCTGGGCAACGCCCTGCTCACCGCCGATGACGTGCTCGGCGTCGCGATCCTGGCCGCGGACGGCAGGCTGTTGGCCACAGCGGGCAAACCGGCCACCGAATGGCCGCTGGCGCCGGCCGCGCCGGCCCCCTTGATCCATCACAATGGCGCTGGACGCTGGCTGCGCATCGTAGAACCGATCGCCTCGAGTGCGCTGCCCGCTACCGGTGGCATCACCAGCCTGGAGCTCGAACCGGGTAACGCCAGCAGCTGGCAACCACCCCCGATGGGCACGGTCGTGGTCGACCTCTCGCTCGAACGCCTGCAGAAGCGCCAGATCGAACTCCTGTGGATCGGTGCCGGCTGGCTCCTTGTCGTTGCCCTCGGCAGCCTGCTCCTCGTGCGCAGCATGAGCCGCAGCGTCACCGGGCCAATCCGCAGCGTGGCCGAGACGGTGCAGCGCATTGGCCAGGGCCGGCTGCACGAACGGGTACCCGTACAGGGCGGTGGCAGCCTGCGCAGGCTTGCAGAGGGCGTCAATGAGATGGCCGAACGGCTGGCCAACGTGCATGCATCCATGTCACAGCGCATCGATGACGCCACCGCACAATTGCGCGCACGCAAGGAAGAGGCCGAGCGCGCCAACCTCGCGAAGTCGCGTTTCCTCGCCGCCGCCAGCCACGACTTGCGCCAGCCATTGCATGCGCTGGGGCTGTTCCTCTCCGAACTCCAGCAGCAGGGCCTGGATCAACGCAGCCGGCGGATCACCGAGCGCATCTCGGCGTCGGCAGAGGCCATGGAAAGCCTGCTCGACAGCCTGCTCGACATTTCCCGCCTCGACGCCGGGGTGCTCAACCCCGCCCCCACGCACTTCGACCTCCATGCCTGCCTCGAACGCATCGCACACGGCTATTCGGCCGCAGCTCAGGCACGCGGCCTGCGACTGCGCCTGCACTGCCCGCCGTGCCGTGCCCACACCGACCCCCACCTGCTCGAGCGCATCGTCTCCAACCTGGTCAGCAATGCCATCCGCTACACCGAACAAGGCAGCGTACTGATCGCCTGCCGCCGACGCGGCACCCGCCTGCGCATCGAAATCCGCGACAGCGGACGAGGGATCGCAGCGGATGAGCAGCACATCATCTTTCAGGAGTTCGTCCAGCTCGACAACCCGGAACGCGCGCGCGACAAGGGCCTCGGCCTCGGCCTGGCGATCGTACGCCGGCTGACCGACCTGCTCGGGCTCGTGGTCGAATTGCGCTCCGCCCCCGGCCGCGGATCGGTATTCGCCATCGAGGTCCCTGCGGGCACCGCAGCGGAAGCCACCCGGGCGCATGACGACGCCCGCGCACTCGGCCGCCTCGACGGCCTTGTCGTGCTGCTCGTGAGTGAGGACGTCCCCGCCGAGCGCACCCTGACCGATCTGCTGACGCACTGGGGCTGCGACATGATCACCGCACGCCGCGCGGACGACGCACACGCCCTCATCAACGACGGCGTCGGGCCCAACCTGCTTCTGGTCGACCTCGATGGCGCCGCCAACGGCCTCCAACTGGTCTCCGACATCCGCACCCGCCCCGGCCTCGAGGCGCTCCCAGCCGTGCTGTTGGGCACGGCAGCCCCCGCCGAGACCCTCGCCCGCATCCAGGCCGAAGGCGCGCAGTTCCTGCACAAGCCGGTACGCCCGGCGCGCCTGCGAGCCCTCATGAACAGGCTGCTGTCGACGGCCGAGCCCCCGGGCCAGACACCACCGCACACCGACCCCGCGCCACCGGCCTGAAGGCCACGACCTCGGCCATGTCGCCTTCAGCCCCTCGCGCTTGCGCCGCGCCTACAGGGTAATCGGCCGCGCAGGGTGCCGTAGGAGCGGCGCAAGCCGCGAGCTTTTCCGAGCGGCTGCGATGGGCTTTTCATCGCACTCACCCGACACCGGTCGCCTTCAACCCCTCGCGGCTGGCGCCGCTCCTACGGCGGGAACAGACACCGCGGCGCCCCCCCGGTAGGCGCGGCGCAAGCCGCGAGCTTCCCGGGCGGTTGCGTACGGCCGTGCACAGCGCTCCTCATGCATCGGTTAATATTGCTGCATACCTTCAACCCACAGGGAGTGCCGCAATGTCTCAGGATCAGAACGCGCAGGACCCGCTCGATTTCGTTCGCGGCATGTGGAACAGCATGGGCTTCTCGCTGCCCGGCATGGTCACGCCCACGCTGGATGTCGATGAACTCGACAAGCGCATCGCCGACATGAAGGCGGTCGAGGGCTGGCTGAAGATGAACCTCAACATGCTGCAGATGAGCATCCAGGGCCTCGAGATGCAGCGCGCCGCCATCGCCGCCGTGAAGGCAATGAGCCAGCATGCGGCGGGCAGCGACGCACCGGGCGCGGACAACGCCGCAAACGCAGGCGCCAACCCCTTCGCCGCTGCCGCTGCGATGTGGCCCTGGAACATGATGAACAACGCACAGGCCGACGACGCCCAGGCCGCGGCCGACAGCGCTGCCAAACCCGCGGCCCGGGGCGGCCGCCGCAAGGCACCCGCCGACAAGTAAGCCGGAACAGCGTCAGATCACGCCCGCTGCACGCAAGCGGGCGCGCTCATCGGCTCCAAGCCCAAGCCCGGCCAGGATCTCATCGGTGTCGGCACCCGCGCGCGCAGGCGCCGGGTTCGCGGCACCCGGCGGCATGCCACCGAGACGGACAGGTGGGCCGAACTGGCGCACACCGCCCACCTCCATCACCATGCCGCGCGCGCGCAACTGGGCATTCTCCAGGCTCTCCTCCAGCCTGAGCACCGGCGTCACACAACAATCCACACCGTCGAACAGCGCCACCCAGGCCTGCTGGCTACGACTGCGGAAGATCGCCGCCAGTGCGTCCCGCACCCGCTTGCCGTCTTCGCCGACCGCGAGATGGCCGGGCTTCAGGTCCGGGCGCTCGAGGGCATCGCACAACATGTGCCAGAACTTCTCTTCCAGTGCCCCCACCGCCATGTGGCGGCCGTCCGCAGTCTCATACACGCCATAGCAGGGCACGCCGCCGTCCAGCAGATCCTCGCCGCGCGGCCGCACACGTCCGTTGGCCAGCACCTCGGCAAGCGGGAAGATCGCGTGCGCGAAGGCCGCATCGGTCATCGACACATCGACATGACGCCCCTGGCCACGCTGGCGCGCATCGAACAAGGCCACCATGATGCCCATTGCCGCCGCCATCGTACCGCCCAGCAGATCGCCGATCTGCAGGTTCGACAACGCGGGCGGACCGCCCGCAACACCGATCTGGTCGAGCACCCCGGCATAGCCGATGTAATTGATGTCATGCCCGGCGCGCTCGGCATACGGACCGCTCTGGCCGTAGCCCGAGATGCTGCACAGGACGATCGCCGGCTTGCGCTCGGCAAGCACCGCATAGCCGAGGCCGAGCCGCTCCATCACCCCGGGCCGAAACCCCTCGACGACGACATCGGCCTCATCGACCAGCCGCAGGAACAGCGCCCTGCCCTCGGCCTGCTTCAGATCCAGGCGCAAGCTGCGCTTGTTGCGGTTGACCACCTGGTAGAAGTAGCTGGTCTCGCCCCCCATCGCACCCATGGTACGGGCGTAGTCACCAGCGCCGGTGTCCTCCACCTTGATCACCTCGGCACCGTAGTCGGACAGATGCTGCGTCGCGAGCGGGCCAGGCAGCAAGCGCGTGAGATCCAGGATGCGCACGCCAGCGAGGGGCGCATGCGTGGCGGGAGAATGAGCCGGGTTCATGTATGTATCCGTGATGATGTCTTGACTGGCCGGCATTATGCCAACCGGCGCCGCCCCGACGGCACCCCTCACACGCCTCGCCCCCCCTGTAGGAGCGGCGCAAGCCGCGAGGGGTTGAAGGCGATGAGCGCTGGCCGGGACAACTAAAAGCTCGCGGCTGGCGCCGCTCCTACGGCACCCCTCACACGCCTCGCGCCCCGTAGGAGCGGCGCAAGCCGCGAGGGGTTGAAGGCGATGAGCGCTGGCCGGGACGACGAAAAGCTCGCGGCTGGCGCCGCTCCTACGGCACCCCTCACACGCCTCGCCCCCCGTAGGAGCGGCGCGAGCCGCGAGGGGCTGAAGGCGATGAGCGCTGGCCGGGACGGCAAAAAGCTCGCGGCTGGCGCCGCTCTGACACGGGGGCCAGCCAACCGTGTCAGTTGTAGACGCGCACGTCGTCGATGACCTTGCCGTCGTTGGCGAGCGCGCCGGAGGGCAGGAAGGCGACCTCGCCACGCAGCTTGGTGAGCTCGCGAATGCTGCTGGCCACGGCGGCTGCGAGCGCTTCGCTGCCACCACCGGCCACCTCGCACATGAGGGTCATGCGGTCGTTGAGATCGGGGTTATCCACCACCAGACGGGCACGGCGAATCTCGGCGTGGCGGCGCACCACATCGGCGATCTGCCCCGGATGGACGAACATGCCCTTGACCTTGGTCGTCTGGTCGGCGCGCCCCATCCAGCCCTTGATGCGCAGATTGGTGCGTCCGCAAGGCGACGCACCCGGCAGCACGGCCGAAAGGTCGCCGGTACCAAAACGGATCAGCGGGTAATCGGGGTTGAAGGTGGTCACAACGACCTCGCCAACCTCGCCCTCGGGCACCGGATCCCCCGTCCCCGGACGCACGATCTCGAGCAGGATATCCTCGTCGACCACCAGGCCCTCGCGTGCCGGCGTCTCGTAGGCGATCAGGCCGATGTCGGCGGTCGCATATGCCTGGTAGGCCTGGATGCCACGCGCCGCGAAAGCGTCGCGCACGCTCGGCGGAAAGGCTTCACCCGACACGAAGGCCTTGGTGAAGGACGGCCGCAGGCCGGCCTCGTCCGCCTTCTCGAGCAAGATGCGCAGGAAGGACGGCGTGCCCACGTAGGCATTGGGCTGCAGGTCGACAATCGCCGCCAGTTGCTGCTCGGTCTGCCCCACCCCGGCCGGAAACACCGTGCACCCCAGCGCATGGGCGGCCGTCTCCATCATCGAACCGGCAGGCGTGAAGTGGTACGAAAAGGTGTTATGCACCAGGTCGCCCGCGCGGAAGCCCGCCGCGTGCAATGCGCGCGCGAGCCGGTAGTAGTCGGGCCGGGCGCCTTCGGGCTCGTACAAGGGGCCGGGCGAGGCAAACACGCGTCGGCACGCCGCCCCCCAGCCAACCGCCGCAAAGCCGCCGAAGGGCCGCGCCGCCTTCTGCTGCTCCAGCAGTTCGGACTTGCGCGTCACCGGCAGCGTCGCCAGGGCCTCGCGGCTGATGATGGTGTCCGGGTCAACATCCTCGAGCAGGCGGGAAAAGGCGGGCGCGCTCGCCCGCGCGTGGGCGATCTGGCCGGGGAGGCGTGCGAGCAGCGCACGCTCGCGAGCGTCCGCGGGCAGCGTTTCGCGATCGTCGTAAAAAGTCATGTCGGCATCCTTGCGCGATCCGGTATGGAGGAAGTGCGTCGCCCGCAGGCTCAGCTCAGCCAGCGCTTGCGGCGGCGATAGTGCTTGATGTCGCGGAAGCTCTTGCGACCCTCGCCGGACAGGCCGAGGTAGAACTCCTTGACGTCCTCGTTGGTCGCCAGGTCCTTGGCTGCGCCTTCCATCACGATGCGGCCGTTCTCCATGATGTAGCCGAAGTCCGCATAGCGCAGGGCCACCATGGTGTTCTGTTCGGCGAGCAGGAAGCTCACCCTTTCCTTGGTGTTGAGATCCTTCACGATCTCGAACACTTCTTCCACAATCAGCGGCGCAAGGCCCATCGACGGCTCGTCGAGCAGCACCAGCTTGGGCTTGGCCATCAGCGCACGACCGATCGCGCACATCTGCTGTTCGCCGCCCGAGGTATAGGCCGCCTGGCTGTTGCGGCGCGTCTTCAGGCGTGGGAAATAGTTGTAGACCTTTTCCAGGGTCTCCTCGACCGCGGCCTTGCCGTCGGTGCGGGTATAGGCGCCGGTACGCAGGTTCTCCTCGATGGTCAGGTGGCCGAAGCAGTGGCGACCCTCCATGACCTGCACCACCCCACGCTTGACGAGATCGGCCGGGGTCAGGGCCTCGACGCGCTCGCCCTTGTACTCCACCGAACCCTTGGTCACGTCGCCGCGCTCGCCCTTGAGCAGGTTGCTGACCGCGCGCAACGTGGTCGTCTTGCCGGCGCCGTTGCCACCCAGGAGCGCAACGATGCTGCCCTCCTGCACCGACAGCGAGACACCCTTCAGGACGAGGATCACGTGGTTGTAGATCACCTCGATGTTGTTGACGCTGAGGAAGGCTGAATTGGGAGCGTTCATCTTCGATTCCACGGAAAGGCCTCCGCACCCGCAGGTGCGGAGGCACGTTTCAACTTACTGCGCGCACTGCTCGGCGGTACGGCGCTGGATGTTCTTCTCCGCGGCGTACTTGCTCGCCGCGTCGAGCACCATCGGGCGCAGGACCTTGTCGTCGGCCTGGTACCAGTCGGAGCTGAACTCCCACTTGTTGCCGTCCCAGGTGTGGACGCGAACCCACGATGCACCCATGTGGTCGGTGCAGGAGGTCTGCACCGGGCGCATCACGCCGGCAAAGCCCATGCCGTCGAGCTTGTCCTGGTCGAGATTGAGGTTCTCCAGGCCCCAGCGCACCTGCTCGCCGGTCATGACCTTGCCCTTGCCGTAGCGCTCCTGGGCGGCGGCAACGCCTTCGACCCCCAACATGGCCGAGATCAGGCCGCGCATGTACAGCACGGAACCGACTTCGTCCTTCGGACCGGTGCCCTGGCCCTTGTCATGCACCATGGCGAGGATGTCCTTGACCACCTTGGAGTTCGGCTCTGCACCGTGCTGCAGGGTGAGCGCGCTGTAGCCCTTGGCGCCGGCGCCGACGTCCTTGACGTCCGGCTCGGCACCCGCCCACCACACGCCGAGCATCTTGTCGCGCGGATAGCCGGTGGCCTGCGCTTCCTTGAGCGAGGTCGAGTTCATCACGCCCCAGCCCCACAGCAGCACGTGGTCCGGACGGTCGCGGCGGATCTGCAGCCAGGTCGCCTTCTGCTCCACGCCCGGGTGGGCAACCGGCAGCAGTTGCAGGTCGAAGCCGTGCATCTTGGCGCGCTCCTGCAGCAGCGGGATCGGCTCCTTGCCGAACGGGCTGTCGTGATAGACCAGCGCGATCTTCTTGCCCTTCAGGTTATCGACGCCGCCGTAGGCCTTGCCGATGTGCTGGATGGCGACGTCGGCCGCCACCCAGTAGGTGCCCAGCAGCGGGAAGTTCCAGGTGAACACCGAGCCGTCCTGCGACTCGCTGCGGCCGTAGCCGGCGGTGATCAGCGGGATCTTGTCCACCGGGGCCTTCTCGGTGAGCGCGAAGGTGATGCCGGTCGACAGCGGCTGGAACACCGTCGCGCCCTTGCCCTTCAGGCGCTCGTAGCACTCCACGCCGCGGTCGGTGGCGTAACCCGTCTCGCACTCCTCGAACGACACCTTGACGCCATTGATGCCGCCCTTGGCGTTGACCAGCTTCAGGTAATCGACGTAGCCGTTTGCCCACGGGTTGCCGTTGGCGGCATAGGCGCCGGTGCGATACACCAGGATCGGGAAGTACTGCTCGGCTGCCTGGGCGTGGGCCGCGGGGGTGAACACGGCGGACGACAGGCCCACCGAGGCGATGGCGGCCGCGAGGGCCAGGGAACGGAATTTCATGAGTCTCCTCCTTATTTATGCTTCATGGGCACTGCGAAAAGTGTGCTGCATCAGTGCGGGAACGGCCACAGGCGCAGCTTCTGCTTGGCGATCGACCACAGGCGGGCGAGGCCATGGGGCTCGACGATCAGGAAGAAGATGATCAGCGAACCGAAGATGATGAACTCGGCGTGCGAGATACCGGCAGTCGACACCGTCACCCCCACCAGGCCGCCGAGGAAGGGCAGGAACTGGTTGAGGAAGATCGGCAGGATCACGATGAAGGCGGCGCCGAAGAAGCTGCCCATGATCGAGCCCATGCCGCCGATGATGACCATGAACAGCAACTGGAACGAGCGATCGACCGAGAACGCCGCCGGCTCCCACGAACCCAGGTGCACGAAGCCCCACAGCGCACCCGCCACACCGATGAAGAACGAGCTCACCGCGAACGCCGACAGCTTGGCGTACATCGGGCGGATGCCGATCACCTCGGCGGCCACGTCCATGTCGCGGATCGCCATCCACTGGCGGCCGATGCTGGCGCGGGTCATGTTCTTGGCCAGCAGCGCGAACACCACCACGAAGATCAGGCAGAACAGGTACTTCTCCACCGGCGTGTTGATCACCCAGCCGAAGGCTTCGAGCTTGGCCACCGACACCGAGCCCGAGGCCGAGTTGTTGGTGAACCAGCCGATGCGCAGGAAGGCCCAGTCGCACAGGAACTGCGCGGCCAGCGTCGCCACTGCCAGGTACAGGCCGCGCACCCGCAGGCTGGGGATGCCGAACAGGATGCCGAAGCCCGCTGCCGCCACACCGCCGAGCAGCATCGCCAGCACCAGCGGCATGCCATCGACCCGCACCATGAAGTTATAGGCTGCGTAGGCACCGATCGCCATGAAGGCACCCGCCCCCAGGGTGATCTGGCCGCAGTAACCCACCAGCAGGTTCACCCCCAGCGCCGCCAGCGCCAGCACCAGGAAGGGGATGAGCACCGCGCGGAACAGGTACTCGTCGGCGAGGAAAGGCACGCCGATGGCTGCGAAGGCGATCAGACCGAGGACGAACCACTTGTCCTGGGCGATCGTGAAGATCTGCTGGTCGGCCAGGTAGCTCGTCTTGAACTGGCCATTCTCACGATAAATCACTGTTCTATCTCCCCGTCAGACGCGGTTGATGATCTTTTCGCCGAACAGACCCTGGGGCCGGAACAGCAGCACGATGAGTGCCATCACGTAGGCGAACCAGATTTCGATGCCGCCGCCGACGTAGGGTCCGAGATAGACCTCGGACAGCTTCTCGCCGACACCGATGATCAGGCCGCCGACGATCGCACCCGGCACCGAAGTCAGGCCGCCGAGGATCACCACCGGCAGCGCACGCAGCGCCACGGTGACGAGGGAGAACTGCACGCCCATCTTCGAGCCCCAGATGATGCCCGCCACCAGCGCCACCAGGCCGGCCACGCACCACACGATCACCCAGGTCTTGTTGAGCGGGATGCCCACCGACTGCGCCGCCTGGTGGTCATCGGCCACCGCACGCAGCGCCCGGCCCACCGAGGTCTTCTGGAAGAAGACGGTCAGGCCGCCGACCAGCACCGCCGCCAGCAACGCAGCGATGAAGTCTTCCTTGTTGATCATGACGCCGCCTTCGATGAGGCCCTCGAACATGATCACCGGGTCCTTCGGCATGCCAACGTTGATCGAGTAGATCTCGCTGCCGAAGAAGGTCTGGCCCAGGCCCTCGAGCACGTAGGCGATACCCAGGGTCACCATCAGCAGGGTCGCCCCTTCCTGGTTGACCAGCTTGCGCAGTACGAAGCGCTCGACCGTCCACGCCACCGCGAACATCACGATACCCGCACCGATGATGCCGATCACGTTGGCCAGGAACAGGCTGTCGCCGCCCAGCGCCGCGTTCGACCACTCGGAAAAGCGCGCCATCGCCAGCGCGGCGACCAGCACCATCGCCCCCTGGGCAAAGTTGAACACCCCGGAGGCCTTGAAGATGAGCACGAAGCCCAGCGCGACCAGCGAATACAGCATGCCGGTCATCAGGCCGCCCAACATCGTTTCGATAAAGAATCCCATGTCCCGCTCCGCTCAGTGACCGCTGCCCAGATAGGCGTTGATGACGTCCTGGTTGTTGCGCACCTCGTCGGGCGTGCCGTCACCGATCTTCTTGCCGTAGTCGAGGACGACCACGCGGTCCGAAATGTCCATCACCACCCCCATGTCGTGCTCGATGAGCACGATCGTGGTGCCGAACTGGTCGCTGATGTCGAGGATGAAGCGGCACATGTCCTGCTTCTCCTCCACGTTCATGCCCGCCATCGGCTCATCCAGGAGCAGGATCTCCGGCTCCATCGCCAGCGCGCGACCGAGGTCGACGCGCTTTTGCAGGCCGTAGGGCAGCGCCCCCACCGCGGTCTTGCGGATGTGCTGGATCTCGAGGAAGTCGACGATCTCCTCGACCTTCTCGCGGTGTGCGATCTCCTCGTTACGCGCTGCGCCGATCCACAGCGCCTGCTGGAAGAGGTTGCACTTCATGCGCAGGTTGCGCCCGGTCATGATGTTGTCGAGCACGCTCATGCCCTTGAACAACGCAATGTTCTGGAAGGTGCGCGCGATACCCTGCTTGGCCGCCATGTGCGGCTCCATCTTCTTGCGCTCCTGGCCGCGGAACATGATCTTGCCTTCCTGGGGGTGGTACACCCCGTTGATCACGTTCAGCATCGAGCTCTTGCCCGCGCCGTTGGGGCCGATGATGGCGCGGACCTCGTGCTCGCGGATGTTGAAGCTGATGTCGGTCAGCGCCTTCACCCCCCCGAAGCGCAGCGAGATGTTCTGCAGGTCGAGGATCACGTCGCCGAACTTGCGGCCGCCCTGGGCGGCGGCAGGTGCGGCATTGCTGGCATTCGTCATTATCTCGTCTCTCCTCACGCGGCCCGCTTGCCGGCCTGCTGCGCGAAGGTCTTGACCTCCTCGATGCGCAGATCGGCAGACACCTTGGCCGTGCGGCCGTCTTCGTACTTGACCTGGGTCTCGATGAACTGGCTCTTCCTGCCTTCGAACATGGCTTCGATCAGCTCACCGTACTTCTCGGCGATGAAGTTGCGCCGCACCTTGCGCGTGCGCGTGAGTTCGCCGTCATCCGCATCGAGCTCCTTGTGCAGGATCAGGAAACGCTTGATCTGCGAGCCGCTCATGTTGGGGTCGCTCGCCAGGTCGGCGTTGACCTTCTCGATGCCATCGCGGATCAGGTCGTACACCGCCGACTGCTGGGCGAGGTCGGCGTAACCCGAGTAGGCCATGCCCTTCTTCTCGGCCCAGTTGCCCACCGCCTCGAGGTCGATGTTGATGAAGGCGGTGACGAACTCCTTGCCGTTACCGAAGGTGACCGCCTCCTTGATGTGCTGGAAGAACTTGAGCTTGTTCTCGATGTAGTTGGGCGCGAACATCGAGCCGTCGGCCATCTTGCCCACGTCCTTGGCACGGTCGATGATCTTGAGGTGGCCGTCCTCGTCGAAGAAGCCGGCATCACCGGTCATGAAGTAGCCTTCGGCGTTGATCGACTCGGCCGTAGCGTCCGGGCGCTTGTAGTAGGCCTTGAGCAGCATCGGCCCCTTCACCAGGATCTCGCCGTTGTCGGCGAGCTTGACCTCGACGAAGGGCGCCGGCTTGCCCACCGAGTCCAGCTTGATCTGGCCATCGGGCTGCAGGCACACGTAGGCGCAGGTCTCGGTCTGGCCGTAGAGCTGCTTCAGGTTGATGCCGATCGAACGGTAGAAGCGGAACAGGTCCGGGCCGATCGCCGCGCCCGCGGTATAGGCCACGCGGATACGGCTCATGCCGAGCACGTTCTTGAGCGGGCCGTACACCAGCAGATTGCCCAGCCAGTACTGGAAGCGGTCACTGCCCGAGACCGGTTTGCCGTCGAGGATGTCGGCACCGCAGCGGCGGGCCACGTCCATGAAATGGTTGAAGAACTTGCGCTTGAGCGCGCTGGCATCCTCCATGCGGATCATCACCTGGGTGAGCAGGTTCTCGAACACGCGCGGCGGTGCGAAGTAGTAGGTGGGCCCGATCTCGCGCAGGTCGTTCATGACCGTCTCGCCCGACTCCGGGCAGTTGATCGTGAAGCCCGCCACCATCGCCTGCGCGAACGAGAACAGGTGGTCGCCCACCCACGCCATCGGCAGGTAGGACAGGATGTCCTCGCGATCGGTGAGCTGATCGAACTGCATGCCACCACGCGCCGCGGCAATGAAGGCGCCATGGGTCTGGCACACGCCCTTGGGCTTGCCGGTGGTACCCGAGGTGTACAGCATGATCGAGATGTCGTCGGACGCCCCCTTGTCGATCTCCCCGTTCAGGAAGTCCGACTGGTTGCGGTCGTGGATACGCCCCATTTCCTGCAGCTCATCCAGGCCCATCAGCAGGGTCTGGGTGTAGTGGCGCATGCCGCGCGCATCGTCATAGATCACATGCTCGAGCAGCGGCGCCTCCGGCTGGATCTCGAGCATCTTGTCGACCTGCTCCTGATCCTCGACGATGGCGAACTTGATCTCGGCGTCCTGCAGCACGTAGACCATCTCCTGCGCCACCGCATCCTGGTACATCATCACCGGGATGCCACCCAGGCACTGGCAGGCCGCAACCGACCAGTACAGACGCGGACGGTTATCGCCAACGATGGCGAGACGGTCGCCACGCTTGAAACCGAGCTGCGCCAGACCGCAGGCGATCGCCCGCACATTCTCGGCCACCTGCGCCCAACTATAGGTCTGCCAGATTCCGTAGGCCTTCTCGCGCATCGCCGGCTGCTGCGGCCGAGCCTTCGCGTGATGCATCAGGTAGCGCGGAAACGTATCCAGCCCACCTGTCGCACCCTGCCCGTGGATATCGGAGCTGCCATTGCCTGCGTCCATTCCACACTCCTCCTTCGGTTTTTGTCCTGTCTGATCCGGCCGCGGGCACCTTGTTATGGTGTATTGCCCGCGGGGCGCGAAGCCGCACCCGTGTCAGTTCAGGATGGAGTGTGACAAGCCACCTTTGCGCAACTGTTTGTGGAATGTACTGAATTGTTGCAGTCGGCCGCCGCCGTGTACAAGCACTGGCCGCGCCGCCGCGGTCAGTGCTGCTCAGCCCGGCAAGGCCAGGCGGTACTGTGACTTGCCGGCGCGCTTGGCTTCGTACATCGCCCCGTCGGCACGGCGCAGCAGTTCGCCGATCTGCGCCGGCGGGCAGTGCGTGAAGGCCACCCCGACGCTGACCCCGATCGTCACCCGCGAAACCCCATCGAGCGCGAAGGGCTGGCCCAGCGCCTCCACCAGCTTGCTGGCGATCAGCCGCGCCGTCGAGATCGCATCGAGCCGCGTCAGCAGCACCACGAACTCGTCGCCGCCCAGGCGCGCCACCACATCGGTCCTGCGTACCACCGCCTCCACGCGTCTCGCCACCAGGGCCAGCAAGGCATCGCCGGCGTGGTGGCCGTGCTCGTCGTTGACCGCCTTGAAGCCATCGAGGTCCAGCATCAGCAGGGCAAGGCCAGAGCAATCCTCCTGCCGCGTCACCAACTCGCCATAGGCCTTGTCGACGCCGCGGCGATTGAGCAGCCCGGTCAGCACGTCGCGCTCGGCCTGGGCCTGGGCCAGCGCCTCGGCACGCCGGCGCTCGGTAACATCGTTCATGATCCCCTGCAGCATGCCGGCCCGGCCTTCGAGCGGATGCAGGACCACATTCACCCAGCGCACACCGCCCAGCGCAACACGGCACTCGAAGTCGCCGCCCTGCACCGGCTCGCCGAGCGCAATCTGGTGCCGCATCTCATCGAAGCGCCGCTCCGGGTCGGCCAGCTGGTCGCCCAGCAGATAGCACTCGGCATGGTCGTCATGGAGCGGCAGGTCGAACATGCGTGCCAGCCACGGATTCCAGTCCGACAGACGGCCATCGGCATCGAGCGTGAACAGACCGGTCTCGGCGTTCTCGAAGATCAGGTGCCACTTGTGCTCCGCCGCCTCATGCAGCGCGCGCGTGCGGCGCTCGCTGGCGATCATCGCGCCCATGCGCTCGATCAAGGCGTTGATGTCGCCCGCCAGGCGGCCGATCTCGTCTCGCCCATGCCCCGTCGGTGTCACCAGACAGGCGCCATGCTCGGCGTCGAGCCGGTGCAGGTCGTCCGACAAGGTACGGATCGGCCGCGTGACGTGGCGGCTCACCACCCAGGCCACACCGCAGGTGATCACGACGACCATGCCCGCCAGCAGCAGGGCGATGAAACGCGAATAGGCACGTGCATCGGCATGCATCGCCGCGTGCTCGGGATGCACCCGCAGCACGCCGACGAGCTCGGCGTCATCAAAGGGCGAGCGCAGCGGCCGGCTCAGCCCGGGCTCGGCCGCCGGCACCTCGCCCCCGGCGGCGGCAAGCTCGCCAGCCTCGCCCTCGATCGCCGCACGAGCGATGCTGCGATTGTGCAAGAGCCCGCTGACCACCTCGCGCGCCAAGTGTTCGTCATGTGCAAAGGCCGCCACGCTGGCCGCGCGCTCCACGGTCAGGAGCTGCTCGCCCAGCTTCGCGTCCAGTCGCGCACGCTCCTCCTTCTCCACCAGGAGTGCGCCGGCCGCACCGACGAGCACACCGACCAAGGCCCCCAGGACGAGGATCAGCACCGTGGCCCGCGAGGCGATGCTGCGCCGCCAGCCCACGGACTGGAACGGCACACTCGAACTTGCGATATTTGGCGCGTTCATCAAAATTAAGTCATAACGGCAAATTTATTGACCATTGTCCTGCCGCTCGCGACAGACAAAAATGACCCATGTCACAGGCGGGCACGCAAACCTCAAATTCTGCAGGATTCGCGCTAGACTCACCCGCACCCGATTACCCGAACCGGGCGCCTGCGCGGCGCCCTGCATCCAGGAAAAGCCCTCGATGGAACGCAAGGCCTTCACCAAACCCGTCCATGTCACGACCTGGATGGGCATCTTTCTCGCCCTCGTCGCCGCGCTGGCCGCCGTGCTCGTGCCCCAGCTCAAGCACGCCTTCGTCGCCAACGCCGCCTTCAACGGCGTCATCCTGTTCGTGCTCGCCGTCGGTATCGCGGTCAACCTGCGCCAGGTCTGGCGCCTGCAGCGCGAGGTGCTGTGGATCGAGGACTTCCAGCACGGCGAGGCCGGCCCCGCGCCGGGCGGCCTCAAGCCGGTGCTGCTCGCCCCCATGGCGCGCCTGCTGTCGACCCGCAAGCGCGGCCAGTTCCACCTGTCGCCCACCTCCACCCGCTCCATCCTCGACAGCGTGCAGATCCGCCTCGAAGAACAACGCGACCTGTCGCGCTACCTCATCGGCCTGCTCATCTTCCTCGGCCTGCTCGGCACCTTCTGGGGTCTGCTCGTCACCATCCGCTCGATCGGCGAGATCATCGGCAACATGAGCGTCGGCACCGACCCGGTCGCCATGTTCGAAGCCCTCAAGACCAAGCTCGACGAACCCCTGGGTGGCATGGCGACAAGCTTCTCGACCTCGCTGTTCGGCCTCGCCGGCTCGCTCGTCGTCGGCTTCCTCGACCTGCAGTCCGGCCACGCCCAGAACCGCTTCTACAACGAGCTCGAGGAATGGCTGTCGCACATGACCAAGCTACCCTCCGGCGTCGGCGCCGAAGGCGAAGGCAACGTGCCCGCCTACGTACAGGCCCTGCTCGAGCAGACCGCCGAGAGCATCGAACGCATGCAGCGCTCGGCGGCGGAGTCCGAACGCGAGCGCCGCGCCACGGCCGAGCACCTGGGCGAGCTCAACAACCAGCTCACCCGCCTCGCCGACCTCATCACCCGCGAATCGCGCGACCTCTCCAACCTGTCGGCCAGCCAGGACGACCTGCGCGCGCTGATCCGCCAGGTGGCCCAACAACCGGCGCAGGGCGCGCAGTTCTCCGAAGACCTGCGCGCCGAGCTGCGCCTGCTGTCGCGCACCATCGGCGCCGCCCTCGGCGGCCAGGGCGGCAACCGGGCGGAATGACGACATGGCCTTGCTGACCCGCCGCCGCCGGCCGATGGACTTCTGGCCCGGCTTCGTAGATGCCCTCGCCTCGCTACTGATGGTGATGGTGTTCGTGATCCTGATCTTCGTCATCGGCCAGTTCGTGCTCGCCGACGCCGTCAGCGGCCGCGACCGCGCGCTCGAACGCCTCAACGCAGAACTCGCCACCCTTGCCCAGACCTTGAGCCTGGAGCAATCGGCGCGCGCGCGCGCCGATCTCAAGGTGGGCGAGCTCAGCGCCTCGCTCGCCAGCACCGAAGCCGAGCGCGAAGCCCTGTCCACCGAGCTGTTCGCCGCGCGCGACGAGCTTCATGCGGCCCAGGACGACGCCAAGGCCCAGCGCGAGGAGGCCGCCCGCCTCAGCACCGACATTGCCGCCCTGCAGCGTCTCAAGGCCGAGCTCGAAGCCGAGGCCGCACGCCTTGCCAGCGCGCTCGACACTTCCGAGCGCGGCCTCAAGGAACAGCAGGAGATGTCCGCCGCCGCGATCGCCCAGGTCGAGTTGCTCAACCGCCAGCTTGTCGCCGTGCGCGAGCAGCTCGAACAGCTCAATGCCGCGCTCGCCTCGGCCGAGGCCGCCACTCGCGACAAGGATCTCAAGATCGAGGAACTCGGCCGCGAGCTCAACCTGGCCCTGGCTGCACGCGTGCAGGAACTGGCACGCTACCGCTCGGAGTTCTTCGGCCGCCTGCAGGCCGTGCTCGGCAGCCGCAAGGACATCCAGATCGTCGGCGACCGTTTCGTGTTCTCCAGCGAGGTGCTGTTCCCCAGCGCCTCCGACGAGGTCAGTGCCGACGGCATGATCCAGCTCACCCGCCTGGCCGAAACGCTCAAGACCCTCGCCAGCGAGATTCCCACCGACCTGCCCTGGGTGTTGCAGGTCGACGGCCACACCGACCGTCGTCCGATCGCCACCGCCCGCTTCCCGTCGAACTGGGAGCTGTCCACCGCGCGTGCGCTCGCCATCGTCAAGTTCCTGCGCAGCCAGGGCATTCCACCGGAACGCCTGGCCGCCACCGGCTACGGCGAGTTCCACCCGCTCGACGCCCGCAGCACCGACGAAGCCTACGCCCGCAACCGCCGCATCGAGCTCAAGCTCACCAGCCGCTGAACCTGCACCGATGGGCAAGGGGCCACACCCCCTTGCCCATCACGGCAGCGGCAGGCGGAACACCACCCTGACGCGCTCATCGATATCGGCGCTCGCCACCGCGGCGAGCGCATGCGGCTCAGCGGCCACACGGTCGACAGCGGCAGCCCCATCCTCGAGCAGTTGCGGCGGCTGGGTACGGCCGGAAAAGCGCAGCCGCGCCCAATAGGCATCGACCTCGGCGATCTCCTGGCGCACAAGCTGGCGGTAGAAAAGCGCGCGATACGCATCCACCTCGTAGATCGTGGCACGCTCGCCAAAAGGCAGCGCGCGCGTGCGCCCGAGAAAGAGGTGCACGACCTGGGTACGCTCGAGCGCCACCACCCCGCTCGCCGGATGTGCGATCACGACCAGTTCGTCCGCGAACACCGCCCCGGCCAGGGCAAGGGACCCGAACAGCATGGACACAAGACGCCGCGTGATCATGCCGGCGCTCAAAAGACGAAATCCAGCGCGGCGGTAAACACGCTCACGCCGCGCGGCCCGACGCTGGTACCGCTGCCATCGAGCAGCATCGACGAGCGTTTGGCCTCGATGCGGTCAAGCTGCAGCTTCAGTGCCGCATTCGGCATCAGGTCATAGCGCACGCCCACACCCCATGCGTACTGGTCGTTTGCAATCAGCCCGGTGGCGAGCGCATAGGCAGCGCGGATTGGCGCAAGCTCGGCCTGGTCGGCGGGCAACGCCAGCGGCCGCGCTCCCGGTGTAAGCATGCCGCGCGAGTAGGTCAGGAATGGCTTCCACGCCCCCGCCCGATAGGCCAGCGTCGACCCCACGCCCCAGCCCTCGAAGCCCGGAAAGCGGTTCATGCTCGCATCGACCCCGAGCAGCTGGGCCGACCAGGGGCCATGCCGCCAGGTCATGCCGAGCCCGACATAGCTCAGGTTGCTGTTGCGCCCCTCCATCTCCGCGGCCCGGGTGCCCGCCTGCGCAGCAAGCTCGGGCGGCAGCAAGGGCGCGATCTCACGCAGCGCACCGGCCAGGCGCGGCATCAAACCGTCACCCGGCGTGCGCACCTGGCCCCAGGCCAGCCGCATCGCCAGGGCGGTCGACTCCCACTGCAGCGTCGCCCCCAGGGTCGTCGACGCTTCGCGGCGGAACAGGTAGCCGCCCCGGTAGTCCTCGCCGCGCGTGCGCCCGCCATAAAGCTTCAGGCTCAGTTCACCCTCGCCGACGACGGCGCTGGCACGCAGGTCAACGCCATCGAAACGGTCGAAGCTAAGCTGCCCGTACAGGTCGGTATAAGGGCGCACCGTGGTGTAGGCATAGCCGACATGCGGCGAATCGCCATCCAGGTAAATGTCCACCCCAAGTCGGCCGGCACGCAACTCCAGGCCGGGTGTCGGCGAATACTTGACGAAGCCCCAGCTCAGGCGCGGCGCCCACTCCCCTTTGCCATCCTTGCGCACCACGACCTGCGCCATCGATGACCAGCGTGCGTCGACCTGTACATCGGCCTGCACCCCCAGCACGGAATCGATCCCGGTCTCGAGCCGTCCCGCCTGCGCACCCTCGCGCTGGTCTGCGCGAGCGCGGAACTGGGTGTCCTGCGCATCGTGATAGCTCGCTGCCAGGGTGCCAAAGCCGCTGAGGCGCAAGCCCATTCCGGCTCCTGCCACGTCCTCCTGTGCGGCCGGGCTCGCCGCCCCCCAGCACAACAGGCCCACCGCCACCCAGGCCCTCGCCCCCCATCCGCGCATGAATGTTCCGCGCTCGAGCCCCCTCATTTGCCCGCCGCCTCCAGATCCTTCACCACCACCGACAAGGCCTCGGTCGAGATCAGCACTTCGACGAGCGAAAGCACCAGCGATAGCGCCAGGGTAAGGATGCTGGCGCCGAACAGCAGCTTGCCCGGCACCTGCGCGTCGAGGAACAGCGCGAACATCGACAATGCACACAGCAAGAAGCTGAACACGCCGAAACCCTGCATGTACTGGGTCAGCGCAATGCGGCGCTTGAGCCCTGGCAACTGGCGCTGCACCAATTCCGCCCCGCGGTCGGCCGAGGCACCGAGCTGGCGCACGACCTGGGCAAGCGTCAGAAAACGGTTGGTATAGGCCAGCAGGAGCAGCGAAATGGCAGGAAACAGCAAGGCGGGCGTCGTGAGGTTCATGCTTGGTCTGGTCAACGTGACTGCGACAGGGGTCCAAGCCCCATTCTAGCCCTCGCACACGCCCCAAAAGCAGATCGCCGCGGCATTGCTGCCGCGGCGATCTGCCTTGATGCAACTGGGATCAGCGCATGCGCCGACGATTCACCGCGCCCAGAGCGAACAGCGCCATGCCCATCAGCAACAGGGTGGGGGGTGCAGGCACCGGAGTCGGTTCGTCGCCGCAACCGGTCGTGCAACCGCCCGCATAGGCTTCGGTCACGATGGTCACATAACGCCCCTGGAAGCTCCCGGAGTCGTTGATCGACAGATAGCCCGTCGGCACCGAGGTGAAGCCGCTGTGCGACGAAGTGCCCCAGTTGCTCAGGCCCGCGGTGGTCAGGCCTTCATTGACCGGGAAGCCGGCCGTCGCCGCCGGAATGACCACCGATTCCTCCTGGAAGTACGCCGTCGTACCGGCCAGTTCGGCCGCCAGGAAGGAGCTGGTGTTCGACCACCACTGGCTGCCCGAGCCAGACCAGCCGTCGGCCAGCGACACGATGCCCAGACCGGTGCCGCTGCCGGCCCAGTTGACCGCATTGATCAGGAAGCCGCGCGGGCCGTCGTCACGCGCACCGGGGCCGTTGATGTAGTGCCAGTCGGCATCCTGGCCCGACAGGAAGGTGCGCGTGCCGCGCGCCGCCTCGATCGCGGACTTGGCGCCAAGCAGGCGGGTGGCGTCGAAGCCCATCCCGAAAACCTGGCTCGAGCCGATGACCAGCACATCATAGGCGCTGAAGGTGGGCGTGGGGTCGGACGAGTTCCACAGGGTGAAATTCCAGCTCAGGCTGCCATCACCGGCCGGATCGTAGCTTGCGGCACCCGCGGCCAGGTTGGTCATCTGCGCGTTGTAGGGCGCATCCTGGCCGTACCACAGGACGTTGATGGTGGCCGAATGCGCGATGGGCGCAACGCCGATTGCAGCGACGCAGGCCGCGGCGGAAAGAAGATGCTTCAGGGACATGAAAGGACCTCATGGGCTTGTTCAAGGAGCTGCTGCACCCCTCCAAGCAATCCGCATGCCAACACTACAAGCCACTGTTTTATTGCGATTTTCTTACCAACGCCAGGACTGCCTGTAGAAAGAGCCGACACCTTGCCCCCCGGCGGCAGCGCCACCGGCCCCACGCCGGCCCCACTCCGCTCATCCTGCCGGCGCAAAAAAAACGGCGCCGAAGCGCCGGATCCCACAAAGGGAGAGGGAGGGAGCGGGTTGCCTTACATGCTGCGGCGGTACTGGCCGCCGACCTTGTAGAGGGCATCGGTGATCTGGCCCAGCGAGCAGTAGCGCACCGCGTCGACCAGCACCTCGAACACGTTGGTGTTGGCGATCACGGCCTGCTGCAGCTTGGCCTGCCACTTCGGCGCCTCGGCCTTGTTGCGGGCATGGAAGTCGGCCAGACGCTTCAACTGGCCCTGCTTTTCTTCCTCGGTCGAGCGCGCGAGCTCGATCTCCTGCTGGGCCTGACCCTTCGGGTTGAGGAAGGTATTCACGCCGATGATCGGGTAGGAGCCGTCGTGCTTCTTGTGCTCGTAATAGAGCGACTCCTCCTGGATCTTGCCGCGCTGGTAGCCGGTCTCCATCGCGCCCAGCACGCCGCCGCGGCTGGCGATGGCCTCGAACTCCTTGAGCACCGCCTCTTCGACGAGGTCGGTGAGCTCGTCGATGATGAAGGCGCCCTGGTTCGGGTTCTCGTTCTTGGCCAGGCCCCACTCGCGGTTGATGATGAGCTGGATCGCCATCGCGCGGCGCACGGACTCTTCGGTCGGCGTGGTGATCGCCTCGTCGTAGGCGTTGGTGTGCAGCGAGTTGCAGTTGTCGTAGATCGCGATCAGCGCCTGCAGCGTGGTACGGATGTCGTTGAAGTCCATTTCCTGCGCGTGCAGCGAGCGGCCCGAGGTCTGCACGTGGTACTTCAGCTTCTGGCTGCGCTCATTGGCACCGTACTTGTTCTTCATCGCCACCGCCCAGATCCGGCGGGCGACGCGGCCGATCACCGAGTATTCCGGGTCCATGCCGTTGCTGAAGAAGAAGGACAGGTTGGGCGCGAAGTCGTCGATGTGCATGCCGCGCGCGAGGTACGACTCCACGTAGGTGAAGCCGTTCGACAGCGTGAAGGCGAGCTGGCTGATCGGGTTCGCGCCGGCCTCGGCGATGTGGTAGCCCGAGATCGACACCGAATAGAAGTTCTGCACCTTGTTATGGACGAAGTACTCCTGGATGTCGCCCATCATCTTGAGCGCGAACTCGGTGCTGAAGATGCAGGTGTTCTGGCCCTGGTCTTCCTTCAGGATGTCGGCCTGCACGGTGCCGCGCACGGTCGACAGCGTCCAGGCCTTGATCTTGGCGTACTCGTCCTCGGTCGGGTCGCGGCCGTTGTCGGCCTTGAACTTGGCGACCTGCTGGTCGAGCGCGGTATTGAAGAAGAAAGCCAGGATGATCGGCGCCGGGCCGTTGATCGTCATCGACACCGAGGTGGTCGGCGCGCACAGGTCGAAGCCGTCGTACAGCACCTTCATGTCGTCGAGCGTGGCGATGGACACGCCCGAGTTGCCGATCTTGCCGTAGATGTCCGGACGCGGGTCGGGGTCGCAGCCATACAGCGTCACCGAGTCGAAGGCGGTCGACAGGCGGTGCGCCGGCATGCCCTCGGAGACCCGCTTGAAGCGGCGGTTGGTACGGAAGGCGTCGCCCTCGCCCGCGAACATGCGGGTCGGGTCCTCGCCCTCGCGCTTGAACGCGAACACACCGGCGGTGTAGGGGAAGGAGCCGGGAACGTTCTCCTTCATCAGGAACTTGAGCGTCTCGCCCTCGTCCTCGAAGTTGGGCAACGCCACCTTGCGGATCTTGCTGCCGGCCAGCGAGGTGTGGGTGAGCTGGGTGCGGATCTCCTTGTCGCGGATCTTCACCACGTACTCGTCGGCGGCGTACAGCGCCTTCTCGGTCGGCCACTGCTCGAGCAGCTTCTTCGCCTGCGGGGTGAGCTCGCCGTCCTTCCAGTTGATGAGTTCGTCAAACGAACCCGCGTCCTTGCCGCACTGCTCGAACAGCCCCTTGGCGATCTTCAGCGACTGGCGCTCACGCGCCACGCGGGCCTGCTGCTCGACGTGCTTGTGGTAGCCGCGGACGGTGTCGGCGATCTCGGCCAGGTAGCGGGTGCGGTCGGCGGGGACGATGGCGCGGCCTTCCGACGACGCCTTCACGCTCACCACCGGCAGCTTGCTCTTGGCGACCTTCAGGCCCTTGCCCACCAGCGCCGGCAGCATGGCCTGGTAGAGCGCGGTGACGCCGTCGTCGTTGAAGCGCGCCGCCATGGTACCGAACACCGGCATCTCTTCCGGGCGCTGGCCGAACAGCTCGCGGTTGCGCTGGTACTGCTTGGCGACGTCGCGCAGCGCGTCGAGCGCGCCCTTGCGGTCGAACTTGTTGATGGCGACGAAATCGGCGAAGTCGAGCATGTCGATCTTCTCGAGCTGGCTGGCGGCGCCGAACTCGGGGGTCATCACGTACAGCGACAGATCGACGAAGGGCACGATCGCGGCATTGCCCTGGCCGATGCCCGAGGTCTCGACCACCACCAGGTCGAAGCCCGCCAGCTTGCATGCGGCGATGACTTCGGGCAGCGCGGCCGACACTTCCGAGCCGGTGTCGCGGGTGGCGAGCGAGCGCATGTAGATGTTGTCGTGCTCGATCGCGTTCATGCGGATACGGTCGCCCAGCAGCGCGCCGCCGGTACGCTTGCGCGAGGGGTCGATCGACACGATCGCGAGCTTGAGCTTGTCGTCCTGGTCGAGACGGAAGCGGCGCACCAGTTCGTCTGTGAGCGAGGACTTGCCCGCGCCGCCGGTGCCGGTGATGCCCAGCGTCGGCACCTTGGTCTTGGCCGCCGCCTCGATCAGCGCCTTCTTGACGTCGTCGCCGTAGCCGCCGTTTTCCAGCGCGGTGATGATCTGTGCCAGCGCACGGCGATCGCCGGCGGCAAGCGCCTTCAGCACCGCGTCGGCCTTCTGTGGCGCGGCCTTGGTGATGTCCATGTCGCAGCGCTCGACCACGCTGTTGATCATGCCCTGCAGGCCCATCTTGGCGCCGTCTTCGGGCGAGAAGATGTGGGTGACGCCGTACTCGTGCAGCTCCTTGATCTCGGCCGGCACGATCACGCCGCCGCCGCCGCCGAACACCTTGATGTGCTCGCCGCCGTTGGCCTTGAGCAGGTCGATCATGTACTTGAAGAACTCGACGTGGCCGCCCTGGTAGCTGGTGATGGCGATGCCCTGCACGTCTTCCTGCAGCGCGGCATTGACGATCTCGCCCACCGAGCGGTTATGCCCCAGGTGGATGACCTCGGAGCCGGTCGACTGCAGGATGCGGCGCATGATGTTGATCGAGGCATCGTGGCCGTCGAACAGGGCCGCGGCGGTGACGAAGCGCACCTTGTTCTTCGGCTTGTAGGGCGACAGCTTGTGCGCAACGCTGAGGTCGGTCATTTCGGTCATCTCCAGGTTGGATGAGATCTAACCCTGCAATCTTAGAAGCCCGACACCGCCATTGCCATTGCGCTTGCCGACGCTAATCGTGCAAAATCCGCCAACAACACCCCCACCGCGCACCGCCCCCCGTAGGCGCGGCGCCCGGCACGCATCGCCCCTCCCCGTAGGAGCGGCGCAAGCCGCGAGGGGTTGAAGGCGATGAGCGATCGGCGGACCAACCAAAAGCTCGCGGCTGGCGCCGCTCCTACAGCAGGCCACGGCGCGCCTTCCCCGTAGGAGCGGCGCAAGCCGCGAGGGGTTGAAGGCGACTCGCCCATGGCAATAACGATTCTGTGCACTCGAACAACCATGCCCGACACCGCCCCCCACTCCACGCTGCCCCCACGCCTGCGCCGCGGCCGCGCCACGGTAGCGCCCGGCTTCGTCAGCGGCATGCTCGCCGGCTACGTGCGCCGCGGCCACGACCCGGCGCCCCTGCTCTGCCGTGCCGGCATCGACCTTGCAGATACAGCCAGCCGCATTCCCGTCGAACGCTACGCGCTGCTCTACAACCTGTGCATCGAAGCGCTCGACGACGAAGCCTTCGGCCTGCTCCCACAGCCGATGCCGCCGGGCAGCTTCGAATTCCTCTGCCGCGCCATGCTGGGCGCACCAACGCTCGACAAGGCGCTCGGGCGGGCAATCCGCTTTCTGCGCATCGTACTGCCGGGCTTTCGCGTCGAACTGCAGCGTGACGGCGCGCAGGCAAGGCTCCTGATCGACGACGAAGGCCGGCTCGGCCCCCTGGCCGACGACCCCGCCCGCGTGTTCGCGTACGAATGGCTGCTGCGCCTGCTGCATGGCGTGGCAAGCTGGTTCGTCGGCCGCGGCCTCGCCCTCGACGCCGTTCGCTTTCCCTACCCGCGGCCGGCGCACGCCGACGACTACGCGCTGGTCTACACCGAACACTCCAGCTTCGACGCCGAACACCTGGTCGCCGAACTGCAGGCCAACCTGCTCGACCTCCCCCTGCGCCGCGACGAGGCCGCGCTCGCCAGCTTCCTCGACGGCGCGCCGGGCAAGATCACCACCCTCTATCGCCGCGACCGCGAGATGGTGTTCCGCGTCCGCGACCTGCTGCGCGACGCCCTGCCCCACAGCCTGTCGCTGGAAGAAGCGGCCGCCCGCCTGCACCTGTCGCCGCGCACGCTGCACCGTCGCCTCGAGGAAGAGGGCTCGAGCTTCCGCGCCATCAAGGACGCCACCCGGCGCGACATCGCCTATGCGCGGCTGACCAAGACCGCCCAGCCCATCGCCCACATCGCCGCCGAACTCGGCTACGCCGACCCCTCCACCTTCTACCGCGCCTTCGTATCGTGGTCGGGCGTGTCACCCGAGCGGTTCCGGCTGCAGCTTGCGCAGGCGGAAAAGACAACGTGACGTTGACGTAAGCGTCAATTCTTGGCCAAACTGCACGGCTGCGCGCCAAGCGAGGGCGGCAGACAAGACGCTCGCGGCTGGCGCCGCTCCTACGGCAAACCCAACGCGCGTCTCCCCCTGTAGGAGCGGCGCCAGCCGCGAGGGGTTGAAGGCGACGGGCGTGGGTGGGTGCGACGAAAAGCTCGCGGCTCGCGCCGCTCCTACGGCAAACCCAAGGCGCGTCTCCCCGCTGTAGGAGCGGCGCCAGCCGCGAGGGGTTGAAGGCGACGGGCGTGGGTGGGTGCGACGAAAAGCTCGCGGCTCGCGCCGCTCCTGCGGCAAACCCAACGCGCGTCTCCCCGCTGTAGGAGCGGCGCCAGCCGCGAGGGGTTGAAGGCGACGGGCGTGGGTGGGTGCGACGAAAGGCTCGCGGCTGGCGCCGCTCCTACGGCAAACCCAAGGCGCGTCTCCCCGCTGTAGGAGCGGCACCAGCCGCGAGGGGTTGAAGGCGACGGGCGTGGGTGGGGGCGACGAAAAGCTCGCGGCTCGCGCCGCTCCTACGGCAAACCCAACGCGCATCTCCCCGCTGTAGGAGCGGCGCCAGCCGCGAGGGGTTGAAGGCGACGGGGGCAGGTGGGTGCGACGAAAAGCTCGCGGCTGGCGCCGCTCCTACGGCAAACCCAACGCGCGTCTCCCCGCGGTAGGAGCGGCGCCAGCCGCGAGGGGTTGAAGGCGACGGGGACAGGTGGGCGGCCGACGAAAAGCTCGCGGCTGGCGCCGCTCCTACGGGCGCACCGGACAGGGCGCACGGGCACGCGCCATGCAGCAGCCTGTCGCGGCGCACGGCCGATTGTGCAAACATCGCGTGACAGCAACCACGACGGAGAGCGACACAGCATGGTGAAGGCCGACGAGGAGAGCATCACCTATTCCGCGCTGTCGCCCGAACAGCGCCGGCGCTACGACCTGCTGCTCGCCGGGCTCGACCTGCTCGACCAGGCGATCGCGGTGTTCGACGCCACCCCCAAGCTCGTCACCTGGAACAAGGCGCTGCTGCGCCTGCTCGACTTCCCCGAGTCCATGGTGCGCGTGGGCACGCCCTTCGAAGACTTCGTGCGCTTCAATGCCGAGCGCGGCGAGTACGGCCAGGGCGACATCGACACCCTCATCCGCGAACGCGTCGCCGCTGCACGCAGCTTCCAGCCGCACTACGTCGAGCGCGCACGACCCAACGGCCGCATCCTCGCCGTCCGCGGCGTCCCCATCCCCAACCTCGGCTTCGTGTCGCTGTGGACCGACATCACCGAGCAACGCCGCTACGAAGGCGTGATGGAGCAGCAGAACGTACGCCTCGAGGAGCGCGTGCGCGAGCGCACCGCCGAACTCGAGGCTGCCAACAAACGCCTCGCCCGCGCCAACATCGAGATCGACGATATCGCCGAGGCCCTGCGCCGCAGCGAAAACCGCCTGCAGCTCATCATCGACTCCATCCCCGCCCTCATCGCCTACGTCGACCGCGGCGAGATCTACCGCTTCGCCAACAAGGGCTACGCCGACTGGTTCGGCCTGGGCAAGGACGAAATCATCGGCCGCAGCATCCACGAGGTCTTCGGCGAGGACAGCTATACCCAGATCGTACCCCACCTCGCCCGCGCCCTCGACGGCGAGCGCGTCACCTACGAGTACGCCCGCCGCCTCGCCGATGGCCGCACCGTGCACGCGCGCAGCGTGGTCGTCCCCGAAGCCGACGCCGACGGCACCACGGTCGGCTTCTTCGTGCTGTCGATCGACATCACCGAACAGAAAGCCCACCAGGCCGCACTCATCCAGGCGCAGAAGATGGAAGCCGTCGGCCAACTCACGGGCGGGCTCGCGCACGACTTCAACAACCTGCTCACCATCATCATCGGCAACCTGTCGGTGCTCAACGAACGCATCGGCGGCGGCGCCGGCTCCGAGTACGTCGCCCCCTCGCTGCAGGCCGCGCGCCGGGGCGCCGAACTCATCCGCCGCCTGCTCACCTTCTCGCGCCGCCAGTCGCTCGAGCCGACCTCGGTCGAGGTCAGCGCCCTCGTGCACAACATGACCCACCTGCTGGTGCGCACCCTGGGCGAAACCGTGCGGGTGCGCCTGCGCCTGCCCAGCGACCCGCTGTACGCCCTGGTCGACCCGCACCAGCTCGAGAACGCCATCCTCAACCTCGCCATCAATGCGCGCGACGCCATGCCCGAAGGCGGCGAGCTCACCATCACCGTCAAGCGCCGCACCCTCGAAGGCACCCTCGCCCAGGTCGGCGAGCTCGCCCCCGGCGCCTACGTGCAGATCGACGTCTCCGACACCGGCGCCGGTATCGAGCCCGCCGTACTGCAGCGCGTGTTCGAGCCCTTCTTCACCACGAAACCTTTTGGTGGCGGCAGCGGTCTCGGCTTGTCGATGGTGTATGGCTTTGTCCGCCAGTCCGGCGGCAACATCCGCATCCGCAGCACCCCTGGCGCGGGCACGCATGTACGCTTCGTGCTGCCCACGGCCGAGGCCACCCCGGCCGAGAACCGCAAGGCAGCCGAGCCGCCGGCCGCGCAGCCGGTGCTCGACGGTCCGGTGCTGCTGGTCGAAGACGAACCCGAAGTGCGCAAGGTGATCCGCATGCAACTCACCGCCAACGGCTACCCGGTAATCGAAGCCAGCAATGGCGTCGAGGCCCTGGAGCTGCTGGAGAACATCGACGACATTGCCCTGCTCGTCAGCGACACCGTCATGCCCGGCGGCATCGGCGGACGCGAGCTCGCCCAGCGCGCCCGCGCGCTGCGCCCCGGGCTGCCGATCCTGCTCGTCACCGGCTACGCCAGCGAACGCGCCATCACCGGTGTCGCCCCCGCCGACGTACCCACGCTGCGCAAGCCTTTCGACCAGGCTACCCTGGCCGCAGCACTCGCCAACCTGCTCGCACCGCAGCCCGCCCCCACAGCGCCCCAACCGGAGCACGGCCAAACATGCCCCTGACCGCGACCGACGCCAACACGCCCGTCATCATGGTGCTCGAGGACGACCCCGAGATCGCCCGCCTCATCTGCATGAGCCTGGGCGAATACGGGTTCCGCTGCGAACACGTCAGCACCGGCCAGCAGCTGCTGGCGCGCGCACGCCGCAGCGCCCCCGACCTGTGCATCGTCGACCTCGGCCTGCCCGACATGGACGGCATGCAGGTCGTGCGCGAACTGCAGGACGGCAGCCCATGCGCGGTGCTCATCCTCACCGGCCGCAACGACGTCACCGACCGCGTGCTCGGGCTCGAGCTCGGTGCCGACGACTACATCGTCAAGCCTTTCGAACCGCGTGAGCTGGTCGCCCGCGTGCGTTCCATCCTGCGCCGCTACCAACGCGCAGCCGCCCCCGAGACCCCCACCGAGCGCACCATCGCCCGCTTCGCCGACTGGACCTTCGACGCCAGCCGCCACGCCCTCAGCGCCCCGGACGGGCGCGAGATCAGCCTCTCCGCCGCCGAAGCCAGCCTGCTCGCCACCCTGCTGCTGCGGCCCAACAAGATCCTGTCGCGCGAGCAACTGCTCGGCGAACGCGACGTCGACCCTTTCGACCGCAGCATCGACGTGCGCATCTCCCGCCTGCGCCGCAAGCTCGACGACGACCCGCACAACCCGCGCCTCATCAAGACCGTGTACGGCGCCGGCTACCTCTTCTCCGCCCAGGTCGCCTGGTCCTGATGCAGGCGCCGCGGCCTGCTGTGGGAGCGGCGCCAGCCGCGAGCTTTTCGGGTCCCGCCCAACCCCCGTCGCCTTCAACCCCTCGCGGCTCGCGCCGCTCCTACGGCGGGAACGGACGCCGCGGCGCCCTCCTGTAGGAGCGGCGCAAGCCGCGAGCTTTTCATCGCACCCACCCAACCCCCATCGCCTTCAACCCCTCGCGGCTTGCGCCGCTCCTACGGGGAAGGCGCGCCGCGGCCTGCCGTAGGAGCGGCGCCAGCCGCGAGCTTTTCGGGTCCCGCCCAACCCCCGTCGCCTTCAACCCCTCGCGGCTCGCGCCGCTCCTACGGGGAAAGCGCGCCGCGGCCTGCTGTAGGCGCGGCGCCAGCCGCGAGCTTTTCGGGTCCCGCCCAACCCCCATCGCCTTCAACCCCTCGCGGCTTGCGCCGCTCCTACGGGGAAAGCGCGCCGCGGCCTGCTGTGGGAGCGGCGCCAGCCGCGAGCTTTTTCGGGTCCCGCCCAACCCCCATCGCCTTCAACCCCTCGCGGCTTGCGCCGCTCCTACGGGGAAAGCGCGCCGCGGCCTGCTGTGGGAGCGGCGCCAGCCGCGAGCTTTTCGGGTCCCGCCCAACCCCCCATCGCCTTCAACCCCTCGCGGCTTGCGCCGCTCCTACAGGGGGGCGACGCGCGTTGGGTTTGCCGTAGGAGCGGCGCAAGCCGCGAGCTTTTCGGGTCCCGCCCAACCTCCATCGCCTTCAACCCCTCGCGGCTGGCGCCGCTCCTACGGGGAAGGCGCGCCGCGGCCTGCTGTAGGCGCATGTGGGGTGGATTTGTTGCGACTTCCTCTATAATTATGAATTCTTAACTCAACACCTCACTGGAGGCATCATGTCGCAGCGCCCCTTCAAGATCCTCGGTATCCAGCAGATCGCCATCGGCGGCCCGAGCAAGGACAAACTCAAGACGCTGTGGGTCGACATGCTTGGCCTGGAGGTCACCGGCAACTTCGTGTCCGAACGCGAGAACGTGGACGAAGACATCTGCGCGATGGGCGCAGGCCCGTTCAAGGTCGAGGTCGACCTGATGCAGCCGCTGGATCCCGAGAAGAAGCCGGCGGTGCACACCACCCCGCTCAACCACGTCGGCCTGTGGGTGGACGACCTGCCCAAGGCGGTGGAATGGCTCAGCGCCAACGGCGTGCGCTTCGCGCCTGGCGGCATCCGCCGGGGTGCGGCCGGCTTCGACATTACCTTCCTGCACCCCAAGGGCAACGACGAGTTCCCGATCGGTGGCGAGGGCGTGCTCATCGAACTGGTGCAGGCGCCGCCCGAAGTCGTGGACGCCTTCGCGCGCCTGGCGGGCTGACCACGGCCCTGGGGGCGCGCGGCGCGCCCCCGTGCGGCTTCCTGCGTTGCGAGATTGATCGCCGATATGGAATCGATACCGACAAATCCGTAAAGTCGGCGATCCTCGTGTCGATAACTGCGAGACACATCCGCTGAAGATGGTCTCGGACATCGCAGCCAAAGCCCGCTACTCGCCGCAAAAAAAGGACCGCAGATGGAACCCGTCAGCCGCCCATCAAGTTCGATCGCCAGCCGCCTTGGCCTGATCGTCGCCCTTCCACTCATCGTCATCATCGTGCTGGCCGTCATGCTCGGACAATCGGCGCTCGAGCGCTCGCGTTCGGCCGAAACCACCGCGCAACTGTCTGGCCTCGGTGCCGCTGTCAGCGAACTGGTGCACCGGCTGCAGATCGAGCGCGGCTCGACCGCGGGCTTCATCAGCTCCTCGGGCTCCCAGATGCGTGACGTCCTGCCCGGCTTCCAGCGCGACACCGACACCGCCCTCGCGCAGTTCCGCAGCCGGCACCAGCAGACCATCACCGCCGACACGCCGACCGCCCAGAAGCAGGTCGCCGACGTCGAAAGCCAGCTCGCCCAACTCGCCGACATCCGCAGGCAGGCGCAACAACTGAGCATCGCCATCGGCGAGAGCACGCGCTACTACACCGCCACCATCGACAACCTCATCCAGCTCGCCGCGGGGGCCGCGCATTACAACTCCGACCCCTTGATCGGACAGCGCTCCACTGCGCTCGAAGCGCTCATCCGCGCCAAGGAAGCCGCAGGCCAGGAACGCGCGCTCGCCACCGCCGCCTTCAGCGCCGACTGGGTCACGCCCGAGCAGCACCGCACCATCAGCGAACGCATCAACCGCCAGCGCGCCTTCTTCGAGCTGTTCGGCTCGGTGGCGGGCAGCGACGCCCGGGCCGCGCTCAAGCAGATCGAGGCTTCGCCCGAACTCGAAGCCGTCAAGCGCATGCGCGATGTCATGAGCGAGCGCATGACGTATGGCGAATTCGGCATCAAGGGCGCCGACTGGTTCGCGACCAGCACCGCCTACATCGACCGCCTCTACGCCCTGGAGCGCCAGGTCAACGGCGAGATCGCCAAGCTCGCAGGCGAACTGGTCGACAGCAGCACGCGCACCCTCTACATCACCATCGGCCTGTCGGTACTGGCCATTGGCGCCACGCTGGTGGTGTCGGCCCTGCTCGGGCGCAGCATCAGCCGCCCGCTCAGCCAGGCCGTGCGCATCGCCGAGCAGGTTTCCAGCGAAAAGGACTTCACCCGCAGCATCCCGGTCGAAGGCGTGACCGAAGTGCAGCGCACCGCCCAAGCGTTCAACAACCTCATCGGCACCTTCCGCCACATCCTGTCCGAAGCGCGCACGTCCAGTGAGGGGGTGTCGTCCGCGGCGGCGTCCATCTCGGCATCGAGCACCCAGCTCAGCCGCAGCGCCGACATCCAGGCCGAATCGGCCGCCACCGTGGCCGCTGCCGCCACCGAAGTCTCGAGCAGCGTCAGCGAGACGGCCACGCGCGCCGCCACGGCTGCCGAACTGGTCGACAAGGCCTCGGCCGACACGCACTCGGCGCTGGACATCATGCAAGAGATGGTCGGCCGCGTGGAGCAAGCCGCCAGCCAGGTCACCGCGTCGCAGGCCGACGTTCAATCGCTGGCTGCCAGCTCCAAGCAGATCGGCGGCATCGTCGGCGTCATCCGCGAGATCGCCGAGCAGACCAACCTGCTCGCCCTCAACGCCGCCATCGAGGCCGCGCGTGCAGGCGAGCAAGGCCGCGGCTTCGCGGTCGTCGCCGACGAAGTGCGCAAGCTCGCCGAACGCACCGCCTCGTCGACCCGCGAGATCAGCACCCTCATCCACGAGATCCAGCAACACGTCGACAGCACCGTCGACTCGATGCAGGCCGCGGGCGTCAACGTCAGCGGCAGCCTCGAGCTCGTATCGCGCACCGAAGCCGCGCTACGCAGCATCGGCGACAGCTCCGAGCGCGTCGCACAGAGCGTGCAGGGCATGGCCCACACCATCCGCGAGCAGGACATCGCCATCCAGCAGGTCGCATCCAACGCCGAGCGCATCGCCGCCATGACCGAAGAAAACAGCGGCGCCGCACGCACCAGCTCGGACACGGCCGAAGAGCTCGCCCGCGTCGCAAGCGCGCTGTCGAGCCTTGTGGGGCGCTTCCGCACCTGACACCGAGGTCGCGGCACAAGGCTGGCAAGCCGCCCCCGAGTGTCGGTTTTTTTTACACCGGGGGCATAAGCACCCCCATCAAACCGAGTCATCCATATAAAAATCAATAAGTTGTATTTCTGGCATCCGACTTGCTTTGTTGCCACAGCGATTAAGCTCACGCTTGGCACCACCCGGCCAGGCGCAATCTCTTAACCGGTTCAACAACCGATTAAAAGGACCCAGACAATGAAGAAATACGCCCTTCTCGCCGCGACCGCCGCCCTCACCGCCGTGTCGACCGGCGCCTCGGCCGCCTACGTCAGCAACGTCCAGTCGCTGGCTGGCGACTTCGCCATCAGCGGCTTCGCCGACGGCACCCCGCTGACCTACAACGTGGCGCTCACCGGCCTGTCCGGCAGCCTGTCGCTGGCCGCTGGCCCGTCGGGCAGCTACACCGTCAGCGTCGGCCCCGGCCTCGCCGGCGGCACCGGCTACGCCGAAGCCACCTTCTTCGCCGGCCCTGGCGGTACCGTCAGCCGCACGATCAGCTCGAACGTCCAGGTGTTCTCGGGCGACCTCAACGTCTCCGGCCTCACCCCGGGCGTGTATCCGTTCGTCTTCGGCATGGGCCTGATCTCCAGCCCGATCTCGTTCGGCTTCAGCGGCAGCTATGACGGCGCTACCACCATGGGCGTGCTCGGCCTGCTCAACGGCCTGCTCGGCACCTCGTTCAGCGACCCCACCGGCGCTGGCACCGTCGCCATCACCGGCACCATCACCGACACCAGCGTGACCATGTCCATCACCGAAACGGCCTCCGGCTGGGACGGCGCTGGCGTGCTGCTGGCTGCTGCCGACTACGCTGCCTTCCTGCAGGGCCGTCCGGACTCGCAGGCCGAGCGCATCGCTTACATGCAGAGCCCCACCTACAACCTGACCGACGGCAGCTTCGCCATGCGTAACATCGCCGTCACCGCCGTGCCCGAGCCCGCTTCGCTGGCGCTGCTCGGCCTCGGTCTGGCTGGCCTGGGTGTGATGCGCCGCCGCAAGCAAGCTGCCTGATCTTTCGGTCACGCCGCACCAGCCGACGCCCTCGCAAGGGGGCGTCGGCTTTTTTCTTATAATGCCGCCATGTTCGAAAAGATCCTCACCCTCTGCACCGGCAACATCTGTCGCAGCCCGCTCGCCGAGGCCGTGCTACGCCAGCGCCTGGCCGATCGTGGCCGCACGGCCACCGTCGCCTCTGCCGGCACCGGCGCCCTGGTCGGCCACGCTGCAGACGCCGACACCCAGGCCATCGCGCTTGCCCGCGGTATCGACCTCTCCGCCCACCGCGCCCGTCAGCTCACCCCCGAGATCAGCCGCTGGGCCGACATCATCCTGGTGATGGAAAAACACCACCTCGAATACGCCACCCACCTCGACCCCACCGCACGCGGCAAGCTCTTCCTGCTGGGGCACTGGTCCAAGGTCGAAGTCCCCGACCCCTACCGCCTCAGCCAGGACCACCACGCCCTGGCCTGCGACATCATCTGCGCAGCCACCGACGACTGGCTCGCCCGCCTGTAAACCCCGTTGAAAAGCTCGCGGCTGGCGCCGCTCCTACAGCAAACCCAGCGCACGTCGCCCCCTGTAGGAGCGGCGCAAGCCGCGAGGGGTTGAAGGCGACGGGGGTAGGCGGGCGGCCGTTGAAAAGCTCGCGGCTGGCGCCGCTCCTACAGCAAACCCAACGCGCGTCGCCCCCCCGTAGGAGCGGCGCAAGCCGCGAGGGGTTGAAGGCGACGGGGGCCGGTGGGCGGCCGTTGAAAAGCTCGCGGCTGGCGCCGCTCCTACAGCAAACACAGCGCACGTCGCCCCCTGTAGGAGCGGCGCAAGCCGCGAGGGGTTGAAGGCGACGGGGGCCGGTGGGCGGCCGTTGAAAAGCTCGCGGCTGGCGCCGCGCCTACGGCAAACCCAACGCGCGTCGCCATCGACTGGCCCCGATTCCTGGGCGCCATGCGAAAATGTCGGTCGAACATCTCTCCATCAGGTGACCGCGCTTGAACGGCCTCAAGGATTTCCTGCACCTCCTGCAGCACTCCTTCCGCAACCTGCTCCCCATCGTCGTCGTCGTCGCCTTCTTCCAGGCCATCGTCTTGCAGACGGTGCCGGATGGCCTGGGGTCGATGGTTGCGGGCCTGCTGGTGGTGGTGGTGGGCGTGGCCCTGTTCCTGCAAGGGCTGGAGCTGGGCATCTTCCCGATCGGCAAGAACCTCTCCAACGCCTTTGCCAAGCGCGGCTCCCTGCCACTGCTGATGGCGTTCGGGTTCGCGCTCGGCTTCTCCGCGGTGATCGCCGAGCCAGCGCTGATCGCCGTCGCCAGCCAGGCCGAAACGATCAGCGCCGGGCGAGTCGACGGATTCACCCTGCGCCTACTGGTGGCGACATCGGTCGGCGCGGTGGTTGCGCTCGGCGTGGTGCGCACCATCCTCGGCCATTCGCTGCACTGGTACATGATCATCGGCTACCTGCTGGTGGTCACCGTCACCTTCTTTGCCCCCGAGGAAATCGTCGGCCTCGCCTATGACTCGGGCGGGGTCACCACCAATATCGTCACCGTGCCCCTGATCGCCTCGCTCGGCATCGGCCTGGCGGTATCGATCCGCGGCCGCAACGCGCTCGCACACGGCTTTGGCCTGGTCGCGCTGGCGGTGATGGTGCCGATGATCTCGGTGCAGCTCTACGGCGTCTTCGTCTACAGCCTCGGCGCCGCCCCCGCGCTCGCCGCCGCGCAGCCCGCGGCCGGCATCGCACAGGCCGCTGCGGCCGCAATTCCCGAGCCCGCCGGCATGCTCGGCGCACTCACCGGCATGCTCGTCGACCTGCTCACCATGTTCCGCGACGTGGCGCCGATCATCGTCGTCATCCTGTTCTTCCAGTACGGCGTGATCCGCAAGCCGATCGCCCACCTGCACAAGGTCGTGGGCGGCTTCGTCATGGTCATCGTCGGCCTCTATGCCTTCGTGATCGGGCTCAAGCTCGGGCTCTTCCCGGTCGGGCGCGCCATGGCAGAACAGCTCGTCGCCCTCGACACCTACACCTGGGTATACCTGTTCGCACTGTCGATCGGCTTTGCCACCACCATGGCCGAGCCCGCGCTGATCGCCATCGGCCAGAAGGCCGAAGAAGCCGGCAAGGGGCGGCTCAACGCCAACCACATCCGCATCCTGGTCGCCATCGGCGTGGCCATCGGCATCACCATCGGCGTGCATCGCATCATCACCGGCGACTCGATCCACTACTACATCATGGGCGGCTACGCCCTGGTCATTGCGCTGACCTGGCTGGCGCCCAAGTACATCGTCCCCCTCGCCTTCGACCTCGGCGGCGTCACCACGTCCGAGGTGACCGTACCGCTCGTCACTGCGCTGGGCATCGGGCTGGCCACCAACATCGAGGGGCGCAACGTGCTCATCGACGGCTTCGGCCTCATCGCGTTTGCCTCGATCTTTCCCATCGTAACCGTGATGCTCTATGCTCTTTACGCCGAGCGGTTCAAGCCGACAGGAGAAAAAACGTGAAGTTCTCGGTACTTGTCGCGATCCTCGCCGAGGATCTCGAAGAACAGGCGATCGACATCGCCAAGCGCTCCGGCGCAGGCGGCGTCACACTGCTGGACGGGCGCGGCATCGGCGCCACGGAAAAGAAGACCTTCTTCGGCCTTACCTACGAGGGTAGCCAGTCCGTACTGGTGATGGTGCTCGAGAAGAAGCTCTCGCTCTCCGTGCTCAAGAACCTCAGCCGCGAGCTCGACCTCAAGAACAGCAGCCGTGGCGTGGTGTTCACCATCCCGCTCGAGCACATCGCCGGCATCGACATGCGCCAGATCCAGCAGTTCGAAGAGCACATCAAGCACGACATCTAGGAGCCCCCATGCTGGTCAAGGACATCATGTTGCGCGAAGTGGTGACGGTATCGCCCTTCGCAACCATCCGCGAAGCCATGCGGGTGATGAAGCAGAACAAGGTCAAGTCGCTGGTGGTCGAGAAGCGCGACGCCCATGACGCCTACGGCATCATCACCTACACCAACATCCTCAAGACGATCGTCGCCGAAGAGGGGGACATTGACCTCGTCAATGTCTACGACATCTGCGCCAAGCCAGCGCTGACCATCTCGCGCGAGCTCGACGTCAAGCACGCCGCCCGCCTCATGGTCAATATCGGCGTCCGCCGCCTGCTGGTCACCTCATCCAACGAGCTCGCCGGCATCGTCACCATGTCCGACATCGTCGGCGCCATCCTCAAGCTCGCCGACGAAGAAGCCTGATCGGCCCGAAAAGCTCGCGGCTGGCGCCGCTCCTACAGCAAACCCAACGCGCGTCGCCCCCCTGTAGGAGCGGCGCAAGCCGCGAGGGGTTGAAGGCGATGGGGGTGGGTGGGCGGTTGATTAAAGGCTCGCGGCTGGCGCCGCTCCTACAGCAAACCCAGCGCGCGTCGCCCCCCTGTAGGAGCGGCGCGAGCCGCGAGGGGTTGAAGGCGATGGGGGTGGGCGGGCGGTTGATTAAAGGCTCGCGGCTGGCGCCGCTCCTACAGCAAACCCAGCGCGCGTCGCCCCCCTGTAGGAGCGGCGCGAGCCGCGAGGGGTTGAAGGCGATGGGGGTGGGCGGTTGATTAAAGGCTCGCGGCTGGCGCCGCGCCTACGGCAGGCCCAACGCGCGTCGCCCCCCTGTAGGAGCGGCGCAAGCCGCGAGGGGTTGAAGGCGATGGGGGTGGGTGGGCGGTTGATTAAAGGCTCGCGGCTGGCGCCGCTCCTACAGCAGGCCCAACGCGCGTCGCCCCCCTGTAGGAGCGGCGCGAGCCGCGAGGGGTTGAAGGCGATGGGGGGGGCGGGCGGTTGATTAAAGGCTCGCGGCTGGCGCCGCTCCTACAGCAAGCCCAGCGCGTCGCGAGGGGGCATTCGGGCTGGCTTTTAACAGGCACTTCATATCGCGCAGGGACACTGCGGGGTGTCATTCCCAGTCCATTCGAGGTCCCTCATGAATCACACCGTCATCCCGGCCGTTGCCGTCCTCGCGGGCGCGCTTGCGCTTGCAGGTTGCATCAGCGATTCGGATACACCCAAGCCCGACTTCCCGCTCGCAATCCTGCACATCAACGACCACCACTCCAATCTCGACGAAGCCAGCGCCACGCTGCGCCTGGCCACCGACGCCAGCGGCACGCGCAGCAACGTCACCGTCGGCATGGGCGGTTTTCCGCGCGTGGTGACGGCGATCGACGAGCTGGCCACGCGCCACGGCAATGTCCTCAAGCTGCACGCGGGCGACGCCATTACCGGCACGCTCTACTACACCCTCACCGAAGGCAAGTCCGATGCCGACCTGATGAACGAGGTGTGCTTCGACGCCATGGCAGTGGGCAACCACGAATTCGACGCGGGTGACGCCGGTCTGCGCAGCTTCATCGACGACCTGTGGGCGAGCCCCACCTGCCGCACGCCGCTGCTGTCGGCCAACCTGTCGCTGCGCGCGGGCTCGCCGATCGGCAGCGACGGCGTACGCCCCGCCGTGGTGATCGAGCGTGGCGGCGAGCGCATCGGCATCATCGGCCTCACCATCGCCGACAAGACCCAGAACGCATCGCGCCCCGACCCCGGCACACGCCTGCTCGACGAACGCGAGGCCGCCCAGCGCGAAATCGACCGCCTGCACGCGCAAGGCATCGACAAGATCGTGCTGCTCACCCACATGGGCTATGCACAGGACCAGGCCCTGGCTGCGCAGCTGTCGGGCGTCGACGTCATCGTCGGCGGCGACTCGCACAGCCTGCTTGGCGACGACAGCCTGCGCGACTACGGCCTGTCGCCGGTCGGCGCCTACCCCACGGTCGCCGCCGACAAGGACGGCAACACCGTCTGCATCGCCCAGGCCTGGCAGTACAGCGCCGTCGTCGGCGAACTGGAAGTCGTCTTCGACGGCCGCGGCAAGGTCAAGTCCTGCGGCGGCCAGCCCCATGTCCTCATCGGCAGCACGCTGGGCACGCTCAGCGGCGACGCCCTCACCTTCGCCCAGGCCGACCTCGCCCGCCAGCCCGCGCTGCGCGTCACCGCGCCCAACGCCCAGGCTGCCAGCGTGCTCGCCGACTACACCCGCCAGGTGACCGACTTCGGCGCCGAGCCCGTCGCCAACGCGCAAACCAACCTCTGCCTGCGCCGCGTGCCCGGCACCGCCCGCGACGGCTCGCGCTCGCGCCTCGCCGGCTGCAACGACGACCCCCATGTCATCGCCCACGGCGGCGACGTCCAGCAACTCGTCGCCGAAGCCTTCCTGCGCCAGGGCCAGCGCTTTGGCGGCGCCGACATTTCGCTGCAGAACGGCGGTGGCGTGCGCGTCGACCTCGCCATGGGCACGGTCACGGTGGGCAACATCTACACCGTGCTGCCGTTCAAGAACACGCTGGTCGCACTCGACATGAGCGGCGCCGAGATCCGCGCCGCGCTCGAAGACGCCATGCAGAGCGTGGTCGCCGGCAACACCGGCTCCTACCCCTACGCCGGCGCGCTGCGCTGGCAGGTCGACCTGCGCCAGCCGCGCGGCAGCCGCATCAGCGCCCTGGAGCACCGCAACGCTGGCGGCAGCTGGGTCGCGCTCGACGACAGCGCCCGCTACCGGGTGATCACCAACGACTTCATCGCCGACGGCCAGGACGGCTACACCACGCTGGGCACCATCAGCGGCGAGCGTCGCACCGACACCTTCCTCGCCTACGCCGACGCCTTCCTGCGCTACGCGCTGGACAACCCCGTGCTCGCCCGCCCGGCCACGGCAGACTTCAGCACCCAGGTGTTCATCGACACCCCCTGAGCGCAGGCCTCGCTCAGCCCGCAGCACCGCATGGGGCCGGACCTCGACCACGGGGCCGGCCCCATGCCCTACGCCCGCACGCCCGCACGCCCCCCAGGCTTGCTGCTAAGGAATTTCCCTTATATCGCTAAAGATGGCACTTCTGCAGACGATAAATTGGAGCATCATCCACCTGCTGCGCGTTCAACTTCGGCACCCAGGGGTACCCAGCGCGCGGGACCAACCTGACAGCATTCCGGAGCCATCATGCGTTCGATCAAGTTCATGATTGTGGGCCTGCTGCTGACGGTGATCGCGCTCACCGCAGCGGTACTCTCCACGGCCTCCTTCTTCCAGCTGCGCGGCCAACTCGTCGGCGCCATGGAAGAATCCACACGGCTCGCGGCAAACAGCTACGCCGGGCGGATCGCCGAATGGGTGGACACCCGCCGGCGCATGATCGAAGCGCTCGTCCCCATTGCCGTCGACCCCGACGCCCTCACCTTCTTCCAGCGTGCCGCCGAAGGCCTGGCGCTGGACCTGGTCTATGCGGGCTACCCCGACAAGCGCACGGTGTTCTCGACGCCGCAGAACCTGCCGCCCACCTACGACCCCACCGCACGGCCCTGGTACCAGGGCGCCGTCGCCAAGGGCGGCACCATCCTCACCGCCCCCTACGCCGACGCCTCCACCGGCGACCTCATCATCAGCTTTGCCACACCCGTGCGCAGCGGCAGCAGCGTTGCCGCCGTCGTCGCCGCCGACGTCTCCATCCGCAACGTGGTCGACAACGTCCTCTCGGTGCGGCTGCAGGGCGGCTACGCCATGCTCGTGGCGCACGACGGCACCATCATCGCCCACCCCGACGCCAAGCTCGCGCTCAAGAACATCAGCGAGGTCTCATCCGCACTCGCCGCCAACGCCGCACGCCTGGCGAGCGCGCCGGCCGCTCCCATCGAAGCCGCCGTGGGCGGCCAGGACAGCTATGTCACCTGGCAACCGGTCACCGGCACCGACTGGTCGCTCGTCCTCGTCATCGACCGCGCCGTGGTCGCCGAACCGCTCGGCGCGCTGCTGGCCAAGAGCGTGGGCATCGTCATCGCCGTCGCCCTCGTCCTCGGCGGCATCGCCATCGTGGTGCTGCAGCGCATCCTCGGCGGCCTGTCCAAGATCCGCGACGCCATGCGCTCGATCGCCGGCGGCGGCGGCGACCTCACCCGGCGCATCTCGGTCGACGGCAACAACGAAGTCGGCGAAACCGCCTCCGCCTTCAATGAATTCATGACCGGCCTGCGCACCACCTTCAATGCCCTGAACGCCGACGCCACCCGCCTCGTCGCCGGCGTCAAGGAGCTCAACGACCGCGTCGACAGCGTCGCCAAGGAATCGGAAGGCCTCTCCGACATCTCCGCCAGCAACGCCGCCACCGTCGAAGAGATCACCGTCAGCATCGCCCACATCGCCGACAACACCGCCGACGCCGAAAAGCTCGCCGCCGAAACCGGCAAGCTCACCCAGCAGACGGTGGGCCAGGTCATGGCCATCGCAGGCGAAATCGCCACCTCGGCCGGCCAGGTCAAGGACATGGCGGGCGTACTCGAAGGCCTGGCGCGGCGCTCGACCGAGATCGAAGGCATCGTCAACGTCATCCGCGAAATCGCCGACCAGACCAACCTGCTCGCGCTCAACGCCGCCATCGAAGCCGCCCGCGCCGGCGAGCAGGGGCGCGGCTTTGCCGTCGTCGCCGACGAAGTACGCAAGCTCGCCGACCGCACCGGCATCGCCACGCTCGAGATCTCGCAGAAGCTGGGCATCATCCGCAACGAGACCGACGGCGCGGTTCAGCGCATGCACAACACCGTCAGCTCGGTCGAGCACAGCGTCGACCGCAGCGAAGAAGCCAGCCGCCTGGTCGAGGAGATCCGCGGCAAGATCGCCAACGTCTCCGAGCGCATGTCCGAAATCGCCCTCACCATCGCCGAACAGCGCAGCGCCACCACCGCCATGGCGCAAAGCACCGAAGGCATCAGCAGCCGCGTCAGCGAAACCGACATCGCCATCCAGGCCATCCGCGAAACCCTGCACCAGCTCTCCGAAACCGCCCAACGCACCGACACCGTCCTCGGCCGCTTCCACACCTGACGCCCCCCAACCGCAGCAACACCCCCGCACGAGCATCGGCGTCCTGTAGGAGCGGCGCCAGCCGCGAGCCTTTCCGGGCGGCTGCGACGAGCCCCGTCGCCTTCAACCCCTCGCGGCTCGCGCCGCTCCTACGGGGAGAAATGCGCGCTGGCCTTGCTGTAGGAGCGGCGCCAGCCGCGAGCCTTTCCGGGCGGCTGCGACGAGCCCCGTCGCCTTCTACCCCTCGCGGCTGGCGCCGCTCCTACGGGGAGAAATGCGCGCTGGCCTTGCTGTAGGAGCGGCGCCAGCCGCGAGCTCTTCCGGGCGGCTGCGAAGGGCCCCGTCGCCTTCAACCCCTCGCGGCTCGCGCCGCTCCTACGGGGGAGACCCGCGGCGGTTCGGTTTGTTGTAGGAGCGGCGCCAGCCGCGAGCTTTTTGGCGTGGCGGACGACGGTCGAGTGCGCTGGCAACCCGCAGGCGCGGAAAGTCCGTTAGCATAACTCTCAGCGAATCGTCCTCAGCTTGCTGCGCCAATGCGGCCGCTTCGAGGCGCCCACCTATATACACTTATATGTTACCTTTCAGCCAATGACCTACCAAGTCAAGGAACTGCTCCTCCCCGACGGCAGCAGTCCATATGCCCGCTGGTTCTCCGCACTCGATCCGATGGCTGCCGCAAAAGTCACCATTGCTGCCGCCCGAATTGAACAAGGCAACCTATCCAACGTGGAGTGGTTCCGAGGCATTGGCGAGTACAAGCGTCGCAAGGCGCAAACGAAGAAAGGAGCATGAACAATGGCATTGACCCGAGACTTCAAGGAAACCGTTGCTGCCCGGGTGCAAAACGATCCGGCCTTTGCCCAGGCACTGCTCGACGAGGCGATCACCCTCTTCATAGACGGCGAACCCGACACCGCCAGATTGATCCTGCGTGACCTGGTCAACGCAACGATCGGCTTCGAGTCCCTGGCCGAGGAAATCCACAAACCGGCCAAGAGCCTGCACCGGATGCTGTCGGCCTCGGGCAATCCGACAATGAGCAACATCTCGGCGATCTTCGCCGCCATCAAACGCGCGCTGAAGGTTGAGGTTCGCACCCACGTGTGGATGGCATAACCGAAGCCAGCCTTCTCCCCTAGACGCCGAGCCATGTCGCCTTCAACCCCTCGCGGCTCGCGCCGCTCCTACGGGGGAGACCCGCGGCGGGGGGCTTGCTGTAGGAGCGGCGCAAGCCGCGAGCCTTTCCGCGCGGCTGCGATGGGCCTCGTCGCCTTCAACCCCTCGCGGCTCGCGCCGCTCCTACGGGGGAGACCCGCGGCGGTTCGGTTTGCTGTAGGAGCGGCGCAAGCCGCGAGGCTTGTTGAAGCGGACGCCAGCCAGCAGCCACACTACCCGCGTCGTTCACCCGTCGATAACTCCAAAGGCATCGGATCGGGCGAGTCGCCACGCAGCGAGAGGTGTTCAAGAGGAAAACGCCGGAAGGCGCGCACGAAGCCATAAGACACCTCGTCCTCCAGCCTTACACTGCCGCGGGCATCGATACCGGCCGCCCGAATCAGATCAACCAGCGCCTGTACGCTCTTGCCCACGGACGGGAGCGCGTCCCCACGAAATGTCGGCACCAGTGCGAGCAGGTCCAGCGTGTAACGCTCGCCCTCCAGCAGCTCACGATCAGGATTCAAGCGCGCATAAAGCCCCGACACATCGGGCGAAAGACGGGCGTGCAGCTTCTTCTGCTTGCTGCGGGTGGCGTCGAGAAGGCTGTTGAAATCGTCCGGAAAGGCAGCACGCACATAGCGTTGAGCCAACCAGGTGACCAGCAGGTCGAGGTCCGCCTGCAGGACCACGCGCGTATCATCCGGCATGCGGTCGGCCAGCACCGCGCGGTCGACAAAGAGCCGGTCCCACGGCAAGAACTGAAACCAGACCTCGTTGCCCTCCTGCCGAATCGGCATGTGCAAACAGCGAGGATGTTTCCCGGCAGCGCAGTGTCCCCGTCGTTTCAGGGCGGCATCGTCCTCGGCCCGCAATCCGACAAGGATCTCCGCGTACGGCTCGCCCTGAAGCGATTCATGCGTCAGATCGCAGGATTGGCTCACCACCAGGCCGATCAAATCTCCTGCGGGCTCCCCCTCAAGGTAACGCGCGCCCAGCAACGCGTGATCGTCGCAGCGCAAAACGCTGCCCTGCTGCCAGCCTCTATCCGCAACCTGCCTCCCAAGCGCCGCCATCGATCAACGGCCCTCAGCGAAAAGGGTCGGCAAAGGTGCGCCTGGCCGCCATCTCGCGCTCCATCGCAAGACGGCCGCCCGCAAACTGAATCGCGGCCAGATCCAGTGGGTCGGCACGCAGCAGGTCGAACAGGCTCTTCTCGTAGATCACCGGTGCGGTCATCGCCGTACCCGGCACACCAAACCCCGACCGCTCCCAATCGAGCGCAGCGCGACGCAGCATGTGAATACGGGCCAGCTTCGCCGGCCGGGGTGCCGCACCATCGCGCCACGCATAAACAGTCGGTCGGGTCACAGGGCCGCAAATCTCGGCGATCTGCGCCGTATTCAATCCGAACACGCGCGCAATCAGATCAAGATCAGCCGCCACACCCAAGCCTGTCCGGGCCGGGTCACGCGCCAGATCCGGGCGCGGAAGCGACGGAAGAACGCGCAGCCTGTCGGCCCCGCCCGATGGATCCGAGAAGAAGCACATCACGACCCCGCCGCTCGGCCGGGTGACGACAGTCGCCCGTCCAAGCTCGGCTCCGCCGGCAACCAACGCCAGAAACCCCCGCGGCGCGCCTGCAAACCCGCTTCGCATCAGTTCCATCGCTGTGTCCTCGCAAACTCCGTCGTCACTTTCCAAAAAGCCTCTCGGGCCGGCTCGTGCAGCCGGTCGAGCCGACTGCGCGCGGCATCGACATCGAAGGGCACGCCTTCGGCCTCTGCCACTTCCCAGTAATGATCAAAATCCAGCACCGCGACGGGCCGATCGTTGGGCACCTCGACCTTAAGCGGCAGATCGAACTGCCCCAGCAAGTCGGGCATCATGCCCAGCCCGTGCACACCTGCCAGCGCCCGCACCACGAGCGCCCCTGCCGTGGTCTGCACCACCGTCTCGCTCAAGTGCCGCATGACCGTGTCACCGTCGGCGGCCAAGGGCGAAAACGGCAGCAAGGGCGCCGCGACATAGTGCTCCAGCAATTCATCCGGCATCGGTACGACGGCGTCATTGTAGCGCAGCCCCACCCGATGCAAGCTCGGCGGGCGCAGGGTTTCAACCAACGCCTCCACCACAGCCAGGCAATCTTTCGCAAACCCCTCGAAGCGCGGGTACATCGTCGTGGCGTAGGCAATCCGATCCACCTCCAGGTGCACTGCCGCCCCTGCCTCCGGCGCCCGCCAGATCACATACGGCGCCGGCATGATCGTGACCCCCGCGTCGCCAAGCTGCACTTGCTGCGCCACGCCCTCGGTCACGTCCGTAAAGCGTCGCGCCATCCGCTCCTTGAGCGCCACCAACGCAGCCGGCTCGAACGCCACCCGCCCGAAGCGGAACTCCGCCAGCACCAAGGTCAGCGGTTGCCGTTCAAGCTTCGGATAGCCCCCATCGCGCACCATGTCACCCTCCCCTCTACGAAGCGCTTCTATACACAAAACTATACACACTTCGACCAAACTTGCCGGGAGAGTTCTTCCAACCCCTCGCGGCTGGTGCCGCTCCTACAGTGCGACCAAGCGCCTGGCTTCGCTGTAGGAGCGGCGCAAGCCGCGAGCTTTTTATCGAGCCCACCCAGGCCGTGTCGCCTTCAACATCTCGCGGCTGGCGCCGCTCCTACAGTGCGACCAGGCGCCTGGGTTGCGGTAGGCGCGGCGCAAGCCGCGCGCTTTTTGGGGGCTTAGCTGCGGCCGACGCTGTAATACGACCAGCCGTCGGCCTCGAGGCGGTCGGGGTGGTAGAGGTTGCGGCCGTCGACGATCACGCGGGCGGAGAGGCGGCCTTGCATCTCGTCGAAGTCAGGCGCTCGGAACTGCTGCCATTCGGTGCAGATCGCCAGTGCGTCGGCGCCTTCCAGCGCCGCGTACTTGTTGGCCGCCAGGGTGAAGTCGTCGCGCTCGCCGTAGATGCGGCGGGTCTCTTCCATCGCCACCGGGTCAAACGCCTGCACGCGCGCACCCGCGGCCCACAGCGCCTCGATCAGCGTACGGCTGGGGGCTTCGCGCATGTCGTCGGTGTTGGGCTTGAAGGCCAGGCCCCACACCGCCACCGTCTTGCCGGCCAGCTTGTCCGCACCGCCAAAGTGGCGCGCCAGCTTGGCAAACAGCACCCCCTTCTGGCGGTTGTTCACCGCCTCCACCGCCTTGAGCAGCGGCGCTTCGTAGCCGATCTGGTCGGCCGTGCGCCCCAGCGCCTGCACATCCTTCGGGAAGCAGCTGCCACCGTAACCGCAACCCGGGTAGATGAAGTGGTAGCCGATGCGCGGATCCGCACCGATGCCCTTGCGCACCTCCTCGATGTCCGCACCCAGGATCTCGGCCATGTTCGCCAGCTCGTTCATGAAGCTGATCTTGGTCGCCAGCATCGCGTTGGCCGCGTACTTGGTCAGCTCGGCGCTGCGCACGTCCATGAACATGGTGCGCTCATGGTTGCGGTTGAAGGGCTCGTACAGCTCGCGCATCAGCGCGCGCGCCTTGTCCGAATCGGTACCGATGATGATGCGGTCGGGCTTGAGGAAGTCGCCCACCGCCGCCCCTTCCTTGAGGAATTCCGGGTTCGACACCACGTCGTAGGGCTGCGCCACCCCGCGCTCGGCCAGCACCGCCGCCACGCGCTCGCGCACCTTGTCGGCCGTGCCCACCGGCACCGTCGACTTGTTGATCAGCACCTTGTAGCCCGCCATGTTGCGCGCCACGCTCTCGGCCACTGCCAGCACGTACTGCAGATCGGCCGAACCGTCCTCGTCCGGCGGCGTGCCCACGGCAATGAACTGCACCTGCGCATGCGCCACCCCGCGCGCCACGTCGGTGGTAAAGGCCAGGCGCCCCTCACCCACGTTGCGCGCCACGATCGCATCCAGCCCCGGCTCCCAGATCGGCAGCTCGCCCTGGTTGAGGCGGTCGATCTTGCGCTGATCCAGATCCACGCATAGCACCGCATGCCCCGCCTCCGCCAGGCACGCCCCAGCCACCAGTCCCACATAGCCCGTGCCGAACACCGTCAAGTTCATCGACCCCGCCCACCCGATCACGCAGCCCGCGCCCGAGGGCACAGCGCACGGCCGCACAGTGCGAGACACCGCGCAGACGCCCGCCCGCGCAATGCGGCAAGCGAAGCCATCCCGACCCTGCGATGCCGCCACCCGAAAGCACGGGTGGCGTGGGGCACGATAGGGACGAGGGGTTACCGAGGGATGAAGCGGAAGTTGCAGAAAAACGCGGGCGGCCAGGGCCACCGCAGGCGCGGCGTAGTCAAGCACGGCAATGGGCTCCGCTGTAGGAGCGGTGCAAGCCGCGAGCTTTTTGGGGCGGTTGCGATAGGCCGTATCGCCTTCAAACCCTCGCGGCTGGCGCCGCACCTACAAGGGACGGGCACCGCGGCGGGGTGCTGTAGGAGCGGCGCAAGCCGCGAGCCTTTCGCCCCGCCCAGCTCACGCAGGCCAAACCCTGTTGATCACAAACCCGCCAAACGCCACCAGATAGACCAGCCCGATCTTATCCACCGCCGTCGCGCCCGATATGACATCGAGGCTGCGCTTGAGCACACGCGCAACGAAGATCACCACACACAGCGCCATCGCAAGAACGAGCCCAAACAACAGCACGTTGTCGGCGGACAGCACCAAACGCCCGCCCACCCGCCCCCCAAAGGCCATGCGCTCCACCACAAACATCATCACCACATTGGCCAACGCCAACAGCGTGACGCCAAGGTAGTTGGCAAGACGGTCCTCGCGCCCAAGCTCGAAGTACGGGTTGAGCAGCGCCGGATGGATGCGAATGCGCGCCACCAGCGCGCTACGATCACCCGTATTCGCCACCAGAAAGTCGATTGCGCGCACATGCCGGCACTGCTCGAACACCACCACCAGCGCCAGAAAACTCAGCACCTGGGGCGCGTAGCGGGTGGAGATCGACACACCGAAAATCTCCACCGCCGCCCCCGCCCCGGTCAGCACCGAAAACGCCAGCGCCAGCACGGCGCAGCCAGCCAGCGTCACCTTGCTCAGGCTGGCAAGCAGTTCGTCCGCACGTTGTACCTCGGCCTCTCGGCTCAGATCGCTCATCGTCATCAACCGGCCAACTACCACCGTAGGAGCGGCGCCAGCCGCAAGCCTTCAAAACAAAAAACTCACCGGCCGCCCAGCACTTCCTCATACACCCCGACCGTCCGCTCGATCACGATGCGCTCGTCAAACTCGCGCAGCGCGGTCTCTCGCGCTGCTGCGCCCAAACGCGCGCGCAGCGCCGGATCGTCGTGCAAACGTGCAATTGCGCGCGCCAGCGCCTCGGCATCGCGCGCCGGCACCAGCAGGCCGTCGACCTCGTCCGTGACGACCTCGCGGCAACCGGGTACGTCCGTCGTCACCAGTGGCAGGCCGCTCGCGCCCGCCTCGATCAAGCCCTTGGGCAAGCCCTCGCGATAGCTGGGCAGGATCACCACATCCACGCTTGCGAACAGGCCGGGCATGTCATCCACATGCCCCAGCCACTGCAACAGCCCTTCGCGCTCCCAGCCGCGCACGTCCGCCTCGGGTACCGCCGCGGGGTTGCCTGGATCGGGGTCGCCGGCGAGCAGAAAAACAATGTCGCGATTCTCGGCACGCAACATGCGTGCGGCGTTCACGTACTCGCCCACGCCTTTGTCCCAAAGCAGGCGCGCGGGCAGCACCACCCGCATTGGGGCGCCCTGCTTCCGTTCGGCGCCGGGCGTGAAGCGGCTGCAATTGACCCCAGAGCCCATGATCAAGCGGATACGTGCGGAATCAACCAAGCCCGCCTGCTTGAACAGCGCCACGTCATCCGGGTTCTGCAGAATCAGCCGCGCCTTCGGGCCATCCAGCGCCAAGCGCATCAGGCCACGCACGATCGGGCGCAACAAGCGCGCCTTAGCATCCTGGCTGGTGAAGACGTAGCCCATCCCCGCCACAGCATTCACCCGCGCCGGCACGCCCGCCAGGCGCGATGCTAGCGAGCCGTACACCGCGCATTTGATGGTAAAGCCGTGCACAAGGTCGACCTTCTCGCGCTGAATCAGCCTCTTCAGCCACAGCACCAGCGCCGCCTCGCGCAGCGGGTTGAGGCTGCGCCGCTCCATCGGCGCGGCCACCCAGCGGAAGCCCAGATCCTGCAGGCGCTGGCCATACGGCCCGGGCGGTGACACCAGCAGAACGTCGTACCCGGCATCGCGCAACGCAATCGCGAGCGAGCGGCGGAAGTTGTAGAGGTACCACTCGGTATTGGCAAACAACAGCACTTTCACAACAGAACGCTCCTGCTCAATAACCGACGTTGCGCCCCAGCGCCCGCTTTGCCATCCGAACCACCTGTTCCTCACCGTTCAACCGGCCCTGAACCCGATCCTCGAACCAGCGCATCCCGTCGCTACGCCGGATCGGCACTCGCGGAATCGCATAGCGCGTGCTATTCCGCGGGGTCGCAATCTGCCCATTGGTCGTGCATGCGCTCGCGCAATGGGGCGTGATCGCATCCCGCACCCGGGCATCCCAGATCCCGCGCGGATAAGCGAAATGCTCGGGCACAAAGCCCAGCTCCTTCTGGAAGCGCTCCGCTGCAATCCGCATCTCATCGGCGATTTGCGCGTCGCTCAGCGACACCAGCTCGGGATGGTTATGCGTATGGGCCCCAATGGTGATGAGCGGGTCGGCCGCAACCTCGCGCAACTGGTCCCAACTCATCGGGCGGATCTTTTGCTCGGCATCGGCCGGCTTGCGCGACAACGGAATATGCCCCGGCTCGTCCATGAAGCGCGTCGGCACGAAGAGCGTGGCCGGCAGGCGGAATTCGCGCAGCACCGGAAGCGCCCGCGTGTAGAAATCCTCATACGCGTCATCAAAGGTGATCGCGTACTTCATCGTCGTGGGCGGTGGCCCAACCACCAGCAGGCTCACGGCCTCAGCATAGGGCACCACCCCGCCGCGCTCGCTCAGCCAGGCCATCTGCTCACGAAAAGTCTCGAAAGGCAGATCCAGCTCCAACGCCAGATCGCCCACCACCCGGTGGTACATCAGTACCGACACGCCATCACTCGGCGGGCCACCAAACACACGCCCGTGCAAAGCCGCAGCGCGCTTGATCAGGTCTCGCATCGACAAGCTCGTTCTCCCGGTTCAAAACAGCTCAAGATCGCCAAGAGACAAATCCCAGCCAGTCATCGAAAACACATCAGCGGGCAGTGGCTTGCCCAGCCCACGTGCAAAAAGGCGCATCTTCTGCTGGCGCACCGGCAGGAAGAAGCAGCGCCGAATGGCCGCCAGTTCCACACTGCCCGCCGCAAAGTGCGCCATCACATGGTCGCAGTCGGTCGCCGCACACACGCCCTGCACCACCTGCTTCAGGCGTGCAGAATCCGCCCCATCGGCCCAGATCTCGGTCAACACCATTTCCTTCAAACCCAGCCGCACATTCGCCCGCAGCACCGCCGCGCCCACCAGGCGCCCCGCCTCGCGGTGCAGATAAACGCGGTATTCGGCCTGCGGATGGGCGCCATAGCGCCAGGCCAGGTACTCCGCCGTCCGCGGCGTGCGCAGCCCGGTCGCAGCACGCGCCGCCTCATGGCTACGCACAAGCGCAAGCACCGCGTCCAGATCGGGCACATCCCGCCACAGCGGAAGCCCCTTAAACTCGCTTGCAGACCAAGTCGGCGCAGGGGCCGATTTTCGCCGCAGCACACGCAGCGCCATACGCAAGGGCCGAACCGGGCGAATGAACAAGGGAACCGCGCCGACACACTGCCAGCCCATCTTCAAATTGCCCGGTGCACTGTTCTGGTTGGGCGTATTGAAGATCAGGTCCACACCGTCGCGTTCGACATCTTCGATTGCAGCGAGCGTCAGCCGCTTGAATATCCCCTTGCCACGCCAAGCATCGTTAGTCACTGCATCAACCGCCCGCACCGCGCGGAGCGTTCCGCCCCCCGCGCCCGGCGTTGGGTCCGAAAGGACCCAGCGCATGAAGCTGCGCACCCCCACCACTTCCTCATCCGCATCGCTCAGTGCCACCGTGCCGGTACTGCGCCCAAACGGCGTGTTCACATGCTTCCAGCGCCAGTAGTCGCCGGTCTTCCGCGTCACTTCGTTGCCCGGCAGCGAGTCGCTCACCGCCGCCAGCACCCCCGCAGACTCCAGACGATCCGCCAGCGGCGCAGCCCTCCATGTAGATTCCGCCATTCCTCCCCCTCAAACGCGGCGCCAAAAACTGCTCTGCAGCAAACCCGAACTCTACAAACCGCCTCAAGCCCGCTTGCGCGCCACCTCACGACACACTTCCAGATAGCGGTCGGCAATCCGGTCAAGGTTGTAGTTCTCTTCCACGCGTCGGCGCGCCTTGCGCCCCAGCTCGGCGCGCGCCTCGGGCGTCAGCGCGCACATCGCTGCCATCGCCTCCCGGAGGGCAGAGACGTCGTCGGGCCTCACCACTTGGCCGGTATCACCCACGATGTCGCGGCAATCACCCAAATCGGTCGAGATGCACGGCACCTGGGTCGCCATCGCCTCGCCGAGTACGAGCGGGAACGATTCACCCCATTTCGACGCCGACACATACACATCCATGCCATTCATCAGCCAAGTCATATCGCTGCGCTCACCAAGCAGGATCACCCGATCCTTGAGTCCGTGAGCGGCAATCACACGTTTCAGCTCGGCGTTGTTAGCGTCGACCTCGCGGCCGACCATCAACAACACCGCACTCGGCGCCGACAACCCGCCCAGCGCCTCGACCAGCCCTACTTGGTTCTTGTTCGAGTTGAACCGAGCTGCCGAACCAAAAACGATCTGATCTTCGCGAATACCAAGCTCCGTACGCACCTCAGCGCGCAGACGCTCATCGCGGCAAAACCGATCGATATCAAAGCCGTTCGGAATCACTTCCGCATTCTGGCGTGGATAGCCAACCGCAAAATGATGCTGCGCGCTGGTTCTCGAAACATAAACGTAGTGGGACACCTTGCGCTTGAGGTACGGCCCAGCCTTGATGAGAAGGCGAGTCAGGAGCTTCTCTTCGCTGAGCTTCGACAAGGCATGATGAATTCCCCACACAAGCGGAACACCACGGGGTGCAGCGAGACCCGCCGCAACGCAAGAATGGTAAAGCCAGCCAAAAATCACGTCCGGACTGCGCTGCAAAATCTGTCTCCTGATCTTGAGAAGCGCCCCAAGAGAAGGAACACCTTGGGTCATCCCTATATGCCCAACCGAGAAACCTGCTTCATGAAAACGGGACAAGAGGCTACCGCCCGGCATCAAGGTCAAAAACTCTTGCTCTACGCCCTTATCTCGCAGCTTGAGCGCCAAATTGAAGAGCATTATTTCTGCCCCTGACGCCCCCAAGCGATTAATGACATGAAGAACTCTAAAAGACATAAATTATTCTATTTCGATAATGCTGCTATATGAGCCTTAGCCAATAAAGCCACTGCAGGCCCGCATAAAAACCAAAAAACCAGGGCACGAACCGCGCTGCCCCGCCAAAGCTTAAGACCAGATTTAGAAGAAATGGGAATGCCGCAGCCAAAAATCTCGTCGAATATCCACCGTGCAAAACATTAACCGCAACAATGGAAATAATCACTATCGCATATCTATTCACCTCGCTCTGGATCACGTTCTTCGCAAAAACAAAAGACATGCCGAGCAGCCCAATCCAGAACAAGGAATACTGCACTGAGCTTGCCATATCAGGATAGTCAACTCGCCTATCTCCTATAGCTGAAAGTATGACCTCTCGCAGCGGCCCAATCGCGATAGATATCAGAGCGCCGGTAAAAAAAAGCACAGCAAACTCCACTGACACCTTCAGATTTGAATACCCTGAAGCCCAGCTAAGAAACCTAACGACAAAGTATATCGCCACGAATATTGCTGTCGCAGAATGAATGAACAGCGAAGCAATCAAAAATACAGAAGACAGCGTGCGACATCTCCCATACGACAGATAACTCCATATCAGCAGCGAAACCGCGAGCGCCAGCCTCAACTGGGAAAACGCGAAGTCAACAACCAGCGGATTAACTATAAGGAGGAGCGCCCACGGGCTTTTTTCCCTTAAAACAAGAAGACCAAAACTAAAATATAGAATAAAGCTAATTACCAAAAATACATCTGCAAGCTCAACACCCGAAGCAAGCAGCAAACCAACCCCAAAGTGCCAAAGAAACTCGTTTGTGTAATAGCTAAGAACCCCAGAGAACTCTTTGTATTCAAGTACATTTTTCCCGTACAAAAAGTACTCAGTGTAAACCTCTCGATCCACCATTGGGTAACCGTTGATAGAACGAAATATCTCGGGCCACGGAACAAGTGCGGCAAGGACAGAGAAGATGAAGAGCAAGACAATGTTAAAAACGTCTCGCCTCACTTGAAGGCCTTCTTGGTACATTGCTCTAGACCTGCATCACCGAAACATATCCACTAACTGCATGCTCAACTCCGAAATGTGCAGCACGCTCGACGCCGCTTTTGTGGCCCGAACCTATTAGGGCAGAATCCATCGATTTTGCGAGAGGCTCAACCTCACCAACCGGGACGATAGCTCCCCACTTGCCACCCTCAAGAATTTCAGCCGGCCCACTAGGGCAGTCTGTACTAACCACTTTGGCACCACTCGCTAATGCCTCAATGAGAACGGTGGGCAACCCCTCCCAGGCGGAAGAAAGCACAAAAAGACTACATTTCCTCATCCAGGCGAAAGGATTATCGGAAAATCCCGGAAGCAGAACATCTGCACTTAAATCCAAATCTCGAATAAGCCCCTCTAAATCCGCGCGCAATTCGCCTTCGCCAAGAATGACAAGTCGGCAATCGCGCTGTTTTCGGACCTGGGCGAACGCTTTGATCAGCGTTGCAAAGTCTTTCTGAGGCGTAAGGCGCCCGACGCCAAGAACTACTGGCGGCTCGCCAGGCGCAAGCCAAGGGTGATCCAGTGGTGCCGCAGCGCGCTCGAAAAGTTTGGGGGTGACCACTGGGTTGTACACAACTTCAATCCGCGATCGCGGAAATCCAAGGGTTTCAGCGAGATCGTCGGCCACGCCCTTCGAGACGGCAACCACGGCATCCGCCTTGGAGTAGGCCCAGTGCATGAGTGCCTGAACGACCTTACCACTCAGATCCTTGGGCCGTTTACGGGACTGCGACAGGTTGTTGTGCTCGCTAACCACTAACCGCGTCGGTACGCGGGCAAGCACTCGGGCAATCACGGCGATCACATTCGCGTGATTGACCGCCGACAACATCGACTTTGGCCTGGCCCCTCTGAGATAACGAACCAACCCGGGAAGACTCGCAGCCACGCGTTTTGCCCCGAGATCAACAATGTTGACGGAAGGACTTACCTCCCCGCGGTATGGACCCTGCGCGCTCGCTGCAACGAGATCGACTTTGTAACCACGCTCTGCTAGACCGTTGGCAAGCAGAACCATGACACGTTCGGCACCGCCGCCGCGCAGGGAAGAAACGTAAAGGGCAATATCAGTCATAAGTCCAGAGCGTCCGTCCAGCCATTTCAGTTTTTCTTACGGGTGCGCAACCTTGACAGCACACCCTCTCGCAGGCCGCCAATATCCAGGCAAATCGCTGCAAGGATCGCGAGAAGACCTCCGCTGCTGCCACCCATGACAATCTCTAAGGTCGGAGCAAGCCCGGCAGACAAAACGACGGCCACGCCGCCGTACATGCAGCCAGCAACAATGGTGGCCTTGATGATCAGAGGGAGAACTGGCGGCATCGGGAAAATTTTTCGGCCGAGCAAGGCACTCGCGATGCACGCCACTGCAAATGCGGCGAGCGTGGCCCAAGCCGCACCCACGATCCCATAAGACGGAATCAGAAGAAAATTGAGCGCGACGTTTGCAAGCGCCGCGAGACTTGTCGTTATGACGAGCCAGCGCGACTGACGCATGAGATGAAAGGCAATATCGAAATGAAAGGCCTTTAGCCCGGCAACGGCTGCAGAAGCTGCAACCCACGGAAGCACAGCGAGCGCACCGTCCCGAAACGCACTACCCACGACCAGATCAACCAACTGTGGCGCCAATGCCACAAGTGCCGCAGCGCCAGTAAAGGCGAAAGTCGTGATCAGTTCACCATTGCGGCGCATCTGCGCACCGGCGGCCTCCACGCCTTCATGCTCCAGACGGCGCGTTGCCAATGGATGCGCAGCCGTATTGATGATGGTGAGAACCAAGCCAAGGGTCTGCTGTGGGAGGTCGTAGCCCACTGCATATATCCCTGCAGCAGCCTCATCCAGTAACCAGGCGATGATCATGCGATCCGAACTCGCGATAACCCAGCCGAGGGCGAAAGTCACGACAAGCGGTAAGCCGTAAGTGACGTAGTCACGAAATTGCGTGGATTCGGGCCAGCGCGGCCTTACCCCACTCCAGGCACGAAGCCCAAACAGGAGCCATGCGAGGACGGCACCAAAGATCAAGCCCAACAACGGCCCATACGCCCCAAATCCCAGCCACGCCAGCCAACCACCCACGATGATGGCGAGCACGCTCTTGCTCCCCATGAGGCGGCCATATCGGCCCGGTTGAAGTTGTGCGGACGCGAGCGTCAGGTCCAACTGCAACCAAGCCTGAACCAGCGTCAGCGAGACGCCGATCGCAAGCAGTCCGCGAAGGACAGGGTCAGGCCATGACAGTGCAACCACGCCTGCCGAAAGCAGCACAACGGCGGCGAGTGCCAGGAACAAGGCAAGAACGGTTTCCTGAACCACGCGGGGCTGGTTGCGGTGCGCCGGAATGAAGCGCCCCAAGACAAGCCGCAACCACTGAAAGACCATCACGTCCACGAGGCCGACGGTGGCGAGGACGAGCGAATAGCGGCCGAACTCCTCCGGCGCCATCAACCGCGTGTAAAGCGCCAAGGCGGCGAAGTTCACCAGCCCGGGCACACCACGCGCGAAGAGGTAATAGAAACTGTGGCGAAGCAGCATCGGGTCAATTGCCGGCAGGATCGCGGTCGGTCACTGCCGCGGCGCGGTCTCGGACGACGGAGAAGCCGACATACCAAGGCACCGCGGCGGCGATGCCGGCATTGATATCGAAACGCGGCGCATAGCCGAGCAGATTACGGGCCTTCTCGACATCAGCCTGGGAGTGGCGAACATCCCCCGCCCGAAAGTCTCTGTAAACGGGCGTTTTCTCGTACCTCACCCGTTGAGTGGCGAGCGCATTTTTGAGCGCACCGAAAAGCTGGTTCAGATTTGTGCGCCCGCCCACCGCCACGTTGTAAACCTGATTCCTCGCCTCTTCCGATGTCGCGACGGCAGCCAGGAGATTGGCCTGAACGGCGTTATCGACGTAGCAAAAGTCACGGCTGGTTTCGCCATCACCGTTGATGAACACGTCTTCGCCTTTAATCATCGAGGCGGCCCACTTTGGCACCACGGCGGCATAGGCACCGTCCGGGTCCTGGCGGCGGCCGAAGACGTTGAAGTAACGTAACCCGATGGAGGCGAACCCGTAGCTGCGTGCAAACACCTCCGCATAGAGTTCGTTCACGTACTTCGTGACCGCATAGGGCGAAAGCGGCTTGCCGATGACATCCTCGACCTTGGGAAGTCCGGGGTGGTCGCCGTAGGTAGAACTGCTGGCTGCGTAGGTGAAGCTGCTCACCTTGGCGTCGCGCGCCGCCACCAGCATGTTTAGAAAGCCATCGATGTTGGTGGCGTTGCTGGTGATGGGGTCGTTGAGACTACGTGGCACTGATCCAAGCGCGGCCTGATGCAGGACGTAATCGACGCCCTCGCAGACGCGACGGCAGTCTTCCAGACGCCGGATGTCGCCCTCTATGAAGCTGAAGCGCGCCCACTGCTCGGCACTGACCAGGCCTTGGACCTCGTCGAGGTTGCGCTGGTGGCCGGTGGCAAAGTTGTCCAGCCCGACCACGCGCTGGTCGAGCTTGAGCAGGGTTTCGAGCAGGTTGGAGCCGATGAAGCCGGCTACGCCGGTAACGAGCCAGGTCTTCGGGTTCTTGGGGAGGTCGAGGCAGAGTTGGTCGTAGCGGGTCATGGGGTGGGTGCAGCTTGGTGGTTCTGTTGTAGGAGCGGCGCCAACTGCGAGGTTTTTGGGGCGGTTGGGGTGGGCGGTGGCGCCATTAAAAGGCTCGCGGCTGGCGCCGCTCCTACAGGGGGGGGTGCGGGGGTTAGAGGCGGAGGTCGGCGGCGGTGCGGGGGAGCACGTACTTGAGGTCGTAGATGACGTGTTCCTTCTTGCCGAGGGCGCGGATGGCGTCGGCGCCCATGGCCTTGAACTGCTCATGCGCCACACCGACGATAACGGCGTCGTAGGCGCCCTGCCTGGGCGCATCGATGGGGGTAAGGCCGTATTCGTGCTGGGCTTCGGCCACATCCACCCAGGGGTCGTACACGTCGGCTTGGATGTTGTACTCGCCCAGCTCCTTGACGATGTCGACGATGCGGGTGTTGCGCAGATCCGGGCAGTTCTCCTTGAAGGTGAGGCCCATGACGAGCACACGCGCGCCTTCGACGGTGATGCGACGCTTGAGCATGGCCTTGACCAGCTGCGACACCACGTAGGCGCCCATGCCGTCGTTCAGGCGGCGGCCGGCGAGGATGATCTCGGGGTGGTAGCCGATGGATTGCGCCTTGTGGGTGAGGTAGTACGGATCCACGCCGATGCAGTGGCCGCCGACCAGGCCGGGGCGGAAGGGCAGGAAGTTCCACTTGCTGCCGGCGGCCTGCAGCACGGCCTCGGTGTCGATGCCCATCTTGTTGAAGATGATGGCGAGCTCGTTGATGAGGGCGATGTTGACGTCGCGCTGGGTGTTCTCGATGACCTTGGCGGCCTCGGCCACCTTGATGCTTTCGGCCTTGTGGGTGCCGACGACAATGATCTGGCGGTAGAGCTGGTCGACCAGCTCGGCCACTTCGGGCGTGGAGCCGGCAGTGACCTTCTTGATGGTGGAGACGCGGTGTTCCTTGTCGCCCGGGTTGATGCGCTCGGGGCTGTAGCCGGCGTAGAAGTCGACGTTGAACTTGAGGCCGGACACCTTCTCCAGCACCGGCACGCAGTCTTCTTCGGTGGCACCGGGGTAGACGGTGGATTCGTAAATGACGATGTCGCCCTTCTTGAGCACCTTACCGATGGTCTCGCTGGCCTTGACCAGGGGGGTGAGGTCGGGCTGCTTGTGCTCGTCGATGGGGGTGGGGACGGTGACGATGTAGGTATTGCAGGCGGCCAGGTCTTGCAGGCTGGCCGTGTAGCTGAGGCCGGTGGCTTCGGCGAGCTCTTCGTCCGAGACTTCGAGCGTGGCGTCGTGGCCGCTGCGCAGGGCGTCGATGCGGGCCTGGTTGATATCGAAGCCGACAACGCTGCGCTGCTTGGCGAATTCCACGGCGAGCGGCAGGCCGACGTAGCCCAGGCCGATGATGGCGAGCTTGATGGAGTCCAGAGTGTGGGTGGTCATGATGGTAGGCGTGTTACGGATTGAAGGAGTTTGAATGCGGTGTGTTTCGAGACGATGGTAAGCAGGCTGCAGAGCGACAGTCGGTGTCTGCGACTGGGGCCGTCAACGCAGCTCGCGGGCCAGGTCTGCTCTTGGGGCTGCAGCGTCATTGTGCCCCCGCGGATAGACGCGCTGGTTGACCTGCTCGTCGACGATGCGGCCGTTTTGCACATAGGTGAATGACTCTTCCAGCAGTTCGCACCGGCCCACGCGGCGTTCGCCGCGGCGCTCGTCGGCGTGCGGAGTGCGGTGCTCGGCGCGGCGCTCGTTGGCGGGGTCGCGGGTGACATAGCCGCGCACGAAGGCGTTGCGGTCGGGGCGCATGACGCGCTGCAGCAGGCGCATGTAGAGGCTCTGATAGGCGAGCGGGGCGATGTCTTCGTCCACCACGATCTGCACCACGGCGTAGCGGCGGCCGGCATGCTCGGGGTCGCCACGGTATTCGTACAGGCGGGTGCGGAAGACGGTGTTGTCCTTGAGTTCGGGGGCGACCAGGGCGTTGATCTGCTCCACATGCTCGAGGCTGGAATTGCCGAAGAACACGCCGCAGTTGAGCGCCGGGGTGAGGTGCAGGCTGCGGTGCAAGCGGCGCAACATGGGCACGAAGCGCCACGGCCGGGCGGTAAAGCGCAGATACACCGCAAACACCGCGACAAAGCCGGCAAACATGAGCGCGTCGGGCACGCCCAGCCAGGCACCGAGCAGGCCGAACAGGCCCAGGCCCAGGTGCAGGCTACCGATGATGGTGACGGTGTGCTCGACCCGGAAGCCGGCGCGCTGCAGCAGGTGGTGCAGGTGGTGGCGGTCGGGGCTGAAGGGCGACTTGCCCAGCCACACGCGCCGGGCCATGACGGCCAGGGTATCGATGAGCGGTACGGCAAACATCCACAGCGCCACCACCGGGGGCACCAGGGGCTGCTCGCCCTGGGTGATGTCGATGAGCTGCCAGGCGATGAGCAGGCCCAGCATCATGCTGCCGTTGTCGCCCATGAAGACGCGGGCGCGGTGCTGGCTGCCGAAGCGCAGGTTGAACCACAGGAAGCCGGCCACGCCGCCGAGCAAGGCCATGGCCAGCAGGTGGCCGCTGCCGTCGCCCGCACCCAGGGTGACGAGCGCGACCAAGGCAAGCGTGCCGGCAGCCACGGTGCCGGACAGGCCGTCGATGCCGTCGACCATGTTGAGGGCGTTGATGCAGCCGACCACGCCGAACACGGTGAAGGGCACGGCGATGATGCCGAGCGACAGCGCACCGATGAGCAAGGGGTCGCCGAGGTCGACGAGCACGATGCCGCCGCCGTAGACCATGAGCAGAGCCAGCCCGGCCTGGATGACGAGGCGGATGCGGGCGCTGAGCTTCCAGCGGTCGTCAGCGAGGCCCACGCCCCACATGACCAGCGCGCACACTGCAAGCGAGGCCCAGGCCAGGGACTGCGCGGGCAGCAGCCATAGCAGCATGCCCACGGCCAGCAGCAGCGCAGCGAGCACGCCGAAGCCACCCACGAAGGGGGTGCTGTGCACATGCTGCTTGTGTTCGCCTGGGTGGTCGATGAGACCGACATGGGGTGCGAGGCGCAGCATGCCGCGGATGACGGCGGCAGACAGCGCCGTGGCCAGGATGAGTGTTAACAGGCCCCACATGGTGATACCTCGCTCAAAAAACGTTGTGCCTTGGTGGCACGGCGGGCAGCGGCTGGTAAGGCGGCTACCGCGTTGCAGCAATTCATTGGGCATGTGCCCGGGGCGCAGCTTACCTCGCCGGCTCGCGCGCCCCTGTAGGAGCGGCGCGAGCCGCGAGTTTTTGGGCCCTGCGGCGAGGGCCAATGGTTTCAAAAGCTCGCGGCTGGCGCCGCTCCTACAGCGAACCCCAACGGCGCGGTTGGTCGCGTTGCAGGGGCGGCTCAAGCCGCGAGATTTTGGTCAACAAATCCGGCGGCAGTCAGGACTTGTACTTGTATTGATAGTGGTAGCCCTCGTAACCGAAGCGGTGACGTTGGCGGCGGGTGTCGAAACCATTGAAGACGAAGCCCTTGACCGCGGCGCCGCCGTGTTCGAAACGCTTGACGGCCTGTTCCAGCTCGCGGATGGGGTGGCGGCCAGCGCGGGCGACGAGCAGCGTGGCGCCCACCATGCGGCCGATGATGGCGGCGTCGGACACGGCCAGGATGGGGGGGGCGTCGACCAGCAGCACGTCGCAACGGTCTTCGAGCGCTGCGAGCATGTTGGCAAACTGCGGGTGCATGAGCAGTTCGGACGGGTTGGGCGGGATGAGGCCGGTGGTGACCATGTGCAGGTTCTCCACCGCCGTGGGCTTGACGATGACCTCGAGCGTGGCCTTGCCCATGATGTAGTCCGACACGCCGAGGCCGCGCGGCACGCCGAAGGCCTTGTTGATGTGGCCCTTGCGCAAGTCGGCATCGACGATGATGACGCGCTTGCCGGCCTGGGCGAGTACGGCACCGAGGTTTTTGGTGACGAAGCTCTTGCCGACGCCGGGGGCGGGGCCGGTGATGAGGACGGAGCCGCGCTCGGCGCCGAGCAGGGCAAAGTGGAGCGTGGTGCGCAGGCTGCGCAGGCTTTCCATGGCGTCGTCGTCGGGGCTGACGAGGGCGAGCAGTTCGCCCTTGCCGCCCCTGCCGCGCAGGATGCGGCGTTCGATGCCCTCCTCGGCCTTGCTGGCCGGCACGGTGGCGTACACCGGCAGGGCGAGCTCGCGTTCGATGGTCTGCGGGTCTTCCACCACCACGCGCAGGGCGCGGATGGCCCAGACGGTGCCGAGCGCGCCGAGCAGGCCGAGCACGCCCGACAGCAGCAGGATGAGGGCCTTGCGCGGGGCAACGGGGAATTGGGCGGTGACGGCCGAGTCGATGACGCGGACGTCGCCCACGGTGCCGGCACGGGCGACGCGCAGCTGCTGGGCGCTGTTGAGCAGGTTGGTGTAGAGGGCGGTGGCGACTTCGACGTCGCGGCGCAGCTGCAGGGCGACCTGCTGGGTTTCGGGCAGGCGCGAGACGTTGCCTTCGAAGCTGGCGCGGCGGTTGCGCAGGCGACTGATCTGGGCGTCGACAGCGATGACCTGGGGGTGCTCGGAGGTGAAGCGCTGGCGCAGTTCTTCGCGCTTTTGCTGGAGGGCGACGATTTCGTTGTCGGCTTCGACCACCGAGCGCAGCACGGACTGCGTCTCGAGGGTGAGGTCGACCGAGCCGCGCGACTGGCGGTATTCGTTGTAGGCGGCCTCGGCAGTGTCGAGCTGGCCCTTGAGCTCGGGGAGCTGGGCTTCGAGGAAGGCGAGCGTGGATTCTGCCTCGGCCGAGCGGTACTCGACGTTCTGGCGCACGTAGGCGTTGAGGACTTCGTTGAGGATGGATTCGGCCAGGGCGCGGTCGGGGCCGCTGAAGGCGGCTTCGATGACGTTGGACTGGCGGGCGCGTTCGCGCACCTCGAGGTTTTCGCGCAGGGCGGCGATGGCGCTGGTGTGGGCGATGCGGCTGAGGATGAAGCGGGTGTCGGGGCGGGCGACGAGTTCGGCGACGAAGACGCTGACGTGCTCGGCGCTGGCGGGCTCGCCTACGCGGCCGCTGACGAGCAGGGTGCCGGCGTCGTCGAACACGCTGTAGCTGCCGTTGTCGCCCGCGACGAGGGTGAGCGGTTCGCCCATGAGGTAGGGGGCGACTTCGAGGCTTTGCACGGCGATGCGCTCGCCGCCCCAGGCGTAGCCGGACAGGCCGAACAGCGGCGCGGCGGGCTCGACCCCGGCATGGCGGCGGGCGAGCGCGCGGCCAAAGACCGGCAAGTGATGCGGCTGGGCGCGTACGGTGAGGTTGAGGCGGTCGACGACGCGACCGAGGATCATGCGCGAGCGCAGGATCTCGAGTTCGGCGGCGACGGAGGTGGTGTCGCCGAGCACGGCTTCGACGTCGCGCAGCGCGGCGAGGCCGCCCTTGGCGCTCTTCTTGTCTTCGACCTGGACGAGGGCGTCGGCGCGGTAGATGGGGGTGGAGACGAAGGCGACGACCCCGCCCACCAGCACGGCAAAGGTACCGATGGCGAGGATGAGCCACTTGTATTCGAGCAGCACGGCGATGATTTCGCCGAGGTTGATGAAGTCGTCGTTACCGCGCGCGGCGGCGCTGCGGGTGTTGGGGCCGGCTTCGGGCTGGGCGGTGGTGGCGGGATCGCGGCGCAACGGGGTCTTCCTGTCGTATTTGGGTTGATGCGGTGGTCACGGTGACGGCACCGTGCGCGCGGCACGGCGGCGGCCCGCACGCGGCGGGCCGGCCCAGGCCTTACTGGCGGCCGCCGAACAGCGGGTAGCGCACGTCGCTGGTGAAGTTGAGCATCTGCGAGGTGGGCAGGATGTTGCTGACGACACGGTTCCAGCGTGCTACCGGGGCGACGTCGACATAGACCACGTCGCGCGGCAGCAGCGGAAAGCTCTCGGCCAGCAACAAGGCGTCGGGGGTGCGGGCGTTGAGGTGGAAGAGCTCGGACGTGCCGTTGTCGCTGCGCATCACGTAGACCCAGGCGGGGTCGGAGGTGACCTGGTTGACGAAGCCGGCGTCGGCCAGGGCTTCGGCCAGGGTGGTGCGGCGCTTGTTCATGACCATGGAGCCGGGGCGCTGCACTTCGCCGAGCACGAACACCTTGTTGCGGCTGCGGTCGAGCACGTTGACGATGTCGCCGGGCTGCAGCAGCACGTTCTGGCTGGTGTCGCCTTCTTCGTACAGGGCCTGGAGGTCGACGCGGTAGGTTTCGCCGTTGCGGGTGAGCAGCACGTTGCCGTGGTCGGCGTGTTCGGTGATGCCACCGGCACGGTTGACGGCTTCGACCAGCGTCATGCGGATGTCGTCGATGGCGAGCAGGCCGGGCTTGGCGACTTCGCCGACGAGGTACACGCGCTTGCTGCGGAAAGAGACGATGCGGACGTCGAGCTGGACGTTTTCGATGACCTTGGCGAGGCGCTTGGCGAGCAGTTCGCGCACTTCGCGCGGGGTGAGGCCAGCGACCTTGACCACCCCGGCGTAGGGGAAAAAGATGGTGCCGTCGTCGGCCACCAGGGTGCCGGACTGCTCGGCCGAGCGGTAGGAGCCGGCAGGGATGGTGATTTCGGGGTGGTCCCAGACGATGACGTTGATGATGTCGCCGGGGCCGAGGCGGTAGTCCTGGTGGGTGAGACCGGGATCGGGCGCGGTGTTGTCGCCCCGGGTGGCGGTCTGCCCGCCGGCGTTGCCGGTGCGGAAGCGCGAATCGCCCGACGCCTGGCTGGCCTTGAAGTGCTGGATGATGAGTTCGGCCGTGATGGGGGTGATGCTGACCGTGGCCGGCACCTGCTCGCCGCCCTGGGTGACGGGCAACTCGACACGCGATTCGTCGCGCATGAAGCTGCCGCTGACGCCCGGGATGAGCGTGCAGCCACTCAGCGCAGTGGCCGCGGCAACCAGGACAAACCCGCGCAACGCACCCACGGGGTGTGCGGCAGTCGTGCGGCGGGCTGGCAGGTTGGTGCTGGGTGTGTTCATCGGATACCCCGTCTGTATGTTCTCGGTATGTGGCGGTTGCCCATGCTGCTGCGCCACAGGGCAAGGTGCGTGCATCAACCGAGTGCTTTAGCAAGAAGCACACCTGTCATGCCGCACAGCACAAAAGCCGACATTCTATCAGTGCTTTGGCAGTAGCCTAAGACCGTCATGTTACGGCAATGAAACGCCCTCCGTGACGAACTGTAAAGAATTCCGACACTTTTTTTGATGAGGAAAGGGTATCCCCTTTGCAAACAAAGGCAGACCGGGCATTCAAGCCATTGGCATCGCCAGATGCCAGACGCGCACCCACCGGGTTCCGTAGGCGCGGCGCCAGCCGCGAGGGGTTGGGGGCGATGGGGATGGGCGGGTGCGATGAAAAGCTCGCGGCTTGCGCCGCTCCTACAGCAGACCGTGGCGGGCCTCCCCCGTAGGAGCGGCGCCAGCCGCGAGGGGTTGAAGGCGATGGGCGTGGGCGGGTGTGATGAAAGGCTCGCGGCTGGCGCCGCTCCTACAGCAGACCGTGGCGGGCCTCCCCCGTAGGAGCGGCGCGAGCCGCGAGGGGTTGAAGGCGATGGGCGTGGGCGGGTGTGATGAAAGGCTCGCGGCTGGCGCCGCTCCTACAGCAGACCGTGGCGGGCCTCCCCCGTAGGCGCGGCGCGAGCCGCGAGGGGTTGAAGGCGACTGGCGTGGGCGGGGGCGATGAAAGGCTCGCGGCTTGCGCCGCTCCTACAGCAGACCGTGGCGGGCCTCCCCCGTAGGAGCGGCGCGAGCCGCGAGGGGTTGAAGGCGATGGGCGTGGGCGGGTGTGATGAAAGGCTCGCGGCTTGCGCCGCTCCTACCGGGACGACACGCGCCGCAGCTGGCTCCGCTGTAGGAGCGGCGCCAGCCGCGAGGGGTTGAAGGCGATGGGCGTGGGCGGGCGCGAAAGGGCAATCAGCGGTGAAGCACCGATAGCGCGGCGGGGTTGGCTTCGACGATCTTGAGGAGCGCACGCGCTGGACCGGCGGGGCGAACACGGCGCTGCTCCCAGTTCTGCAGCGTCTTGGGTTTGACACCGATGAGATAGGCGAAACGGGTCTGGCTCAGCCCCGTGCGCTCGCGAATGGCCTTGACGTCTGGCTCGGGCAGCTCTCGCGCGACAACGCCGGCGACTGGCTCTCCACGCATGTGGCGCCCCATGTCACGAACGCTTTCCAGCAGTTCTTCAAAGTGCTTGTCATCCATTGCTCACCTCGGTTTCGATTACCTCAGCCAGACGCCTCAGCTGATCCTTGGTCAGGTCCGCCCTGGCATTCTTGGCGTAGGCGTAGATCAGGTAGCACTGCTCGCGGCTGACCCAGTGGTAATAAATCACACGCGCACCGCCCCGCTTACCACGCCCCAGCAGTGCTACACGAAACTTGCGGAGCCCTCGACCACCGGGAATCAGATCTCCCACTGACGGGTTCTCGAGCAAGACCTGCTGCAAGTCCCGAAGCTGTGCGTCCGAGAACAGTGCCTGCGCGCAGCGACTGAAGATAGGGAGTTCTACGAAGACCATGGCGATTGTACGCTAGAAGCGGAGTTAAGGCGGCAGCACATCAGCTGTTGCAGCGCGCAAGCCGGGAGGGTTGGGGGCGATGGGCGGCTCTATAGCCACACGGCATCCCAATGGGGGTACATCCGCACGCTGGGGGCCAGGCCTGCGCGCAGGGGGTTGGCGACGACGTAGCGTGCGAGGGCGTGGAGGTCTTCTTCCTTGCGCAGGGCGTGGTCGTGGAAGCCGGCTGCCCATCGGCGCGTTGCGGGGGTCTGCAGGCTTCGGTTGATCGCGGCCGAAGACCCGGCCTTGAAGGCGCCGACGAGGGCCGAGAGGGTGCCGGCTTCGAGGCGCACGAGCCAGTGCAGGTGATCGGGCATGAGCACCCAGGCGAGTGTGGCGGCGTGGCCGAGTTGGTCGGCGCGGCGCAGGTGGGCGATGGTCAGGCGGGCGAGGTGGAAGTCGTCGAAGAGCCGTGCGCGGCGGTGGGTGACGGTGGTGATGAGGAAGACGCGGCCGGGTTCGGAGACGCGGCCGCGGCGCAGGTCGCAGGCGTGCGGAGGCATCGGCGATGCGGGCCCCGTTCAGTTGAATGTCATTGAGCGGGGGATATTAGCGCGGCGCGGGGTTATGCGTTTGGGTTTTTTTGGAAAAGCTCGCGGCGCGCGTCGGCCCGCGTAGGAGCGGCGCGAGCCGCGAGGGGTTGGGGGCGGTGGGGGTGGGTGGGTGCGATGAAAGGCTCGCGGCTGGCGCCGCTCCCACAGGGGCGCCGGCGGGCGTCAGGTGGCGAGCTTTTGGGCGCGGATGGACTGGTATTCGTCTTGCCAGAACCATTTCTCTTCGCCGAAGGCGGGGACGAGTTGGTCGAGCCAGGTGGCTTTGTCGTCGTACTTGGCGAAGAAGGGGCGCTGGACCCAGTCGGGGTTGCGGCCCTGGATGAAGCGCAGCACGAAGACCTTTTCGCCAGCGATCTCGGTCACGCCCTGGATTTCGACCTTGCCGGGGCTGGCGCTCATGCTGGGGCCGCGGGCGGTGCGGGCGAGGCCGGAGACTTGCTGGATGGCTTGCTGGTAGATCTCCCAGGCGCGCACGAGGGGGACTTCGAAGTAGTTGCGGGCGCCAGTGTCGCGTTCGACGAACATGTAGTAGGGAACGATGCCGAGCTTGACTTCCATCTTCCACAGTTTGGCCCATACGGCGGGGTCGTCGTTGATGTGGGCGATGAGCGGGCCTTGGGCGCGGATGACGACGCCGGTGGCGCGCACGCGGCGGATGGCGGCCTGGGCGGCGTCGGTGTCGAGTTCCTTCCAGTGGTTGTAGTGCGCCATGAGGGCGACGTGCTTGCCGGATTCGACGAGCTGGGCGAGCAGGCGCATGAGGTCGTCGGCGTCGTCGGCGCCGAGGAAGCGGTGCGGCCAGAAGGTGAGCGCCTTGGAGCCGATGCGGATGGTCTGGATGTGGTCGAACTCGGGTTGCAGGAGGGGTTCGAGGTAGTCGCGCAGGTGGCGCGTCTTCATGACCATGGGGTCGCCGCCGGTGACGAGCAGGTCGGTGACTTCGGTGTGCTGGCGCAGGTAGGCGTGCAGCGCGCTGGCTTCGGACGATGCGATGCGCAGGTCCTTGTCGCCGACGAACTGCGCCCAACGGAAGCAGAAGGTGCAGTAGGCGTGACAGGTCTGGCCCTGGCTGGGGAAGAAGAGGACGGTTTCGCGGTACTTGTGCTGCATGCCGTCGAGGCGGTGGCCTTCGTCGTCGACCGGCATGTTCATCTGCATCTGGTCGGCGGGGTGCGGGTTGAGGGCGTGGCGGACTTCGTCGATGGCACGTTCGAGTTCGTCCTTGGGGGCTTCGGCACGCAGCAAGGCGGCGATGCGGTCGTAGTGCTCGGGGGCGAGCATGCCGCGCTGCGGGAAGGTGAGCTGGAAGATGGGGTCGTCGGGGACGTGGCGCCAGTCGATGAGTTCGTCGATGACGTATTGGTTGACGCGGAACGGCAGCACCGAGGAGACGACCTTCATTTCGAAGCGCTGTTCGGGCGACAGGCGGGCCAGCGGGGCGATGCGGTCGAGGTCGCGCTGGGTGTAGACCTTGAAGGGCACGGGTTCGAACAGGCTGGCGCCGTCGAGGGGCTTGAGGGCGTGGACTTGCGCGTTCATGTGTTGTCCTCCAGTTGTGTCGGGGGCGGTCCCCGTTTTTTGGGCTGGCAATGCTACGGCGCAAAGTGAATTGTCGCAAATGTGACTGGAGGACGGGGGGATTGGTTCCGTGGGGAAAGGGGCGCGGCGCTTGGTCTTGCTGTGGGAGCGGCGCGAGCCGCGAGGGGTTGGGGTGGCTGCGATGGGCGGGGTCGCCTTCAGACCCTCGCGGCTGGCGCCGCTCCTACGGGGGGGGCGGCGCTTGGTTTGCGGTAGGAGCGGCGCGAGCCGCGAGGGTTTTGTGGGGGGCGTGGGGGTGCAGGCGAAAAAAAGGGCCTGCTTGCGCAGGCCCTCGCCGACAGGCACCCGGGCGCGTGGCCCGGGTCTCCCTCCCCATCGATCAAAACGGTTGTGTGGCGGTGCTCACTCGAATTCGATGATGACTTCGTCGACCGAGAGGCTGGCGCCGGGCTTGGCGACGATCTTCTTGACCTTGCCGTCCTGCTCGGCCTTGAGCACGTTTTCCATCTTCATGGCTTCGATGATGGCGAGCTTCTCGCCCGCCTTGACCTCCTGGCCCTCGGCCACCGCCACCTCGCGCAGCAGGCCGGGCATCGGCGACAGCAGGAACTTCGACAGGTCGGGCGGCAGCTTCTCGGGCATCAGCGACAGCAGGTGGGCGGCGCGCACCGTCATCACCATCGGCTCGACCTGCAGGCCGAAGTGCGAGATGCGGTAGCGCAGGCCCCGACGCTCGATCTGCAGGCAGATCGGCGCGCCATTGACCGTGCCGGTAAACAGCAGGTCGCCGAACTTCCAGTCGGACACGATGTTGTAGCTGCGGCCCTCATGGGTGACGGCGAGACCGCCCGGGATGAGCTGGGTGTGCACCGCGTACTGTTTGCCGCCCATCACCACCACCCAGTCGGAGGCCACCTTGCGGCCGTGCCCGGCAAGCTGGCCCTCGATCTGCACCGCGCGCTCGATGTAGCGGCTGCGGGCAAAGGTGGCCACCGCGGCGAGCAGCGCCGGGTCGTCGTGCGGCACCATCGAGGCGTCGAAGCCCTGCGGGTACTCCTCGGCGATGAACCCGGTGTTGAAGTGTCCCGAGCAGAAGCGCGGGTGCTGAAGCAGCGCGGCCTGGAAGGGGATGTTCGAGCTGATGCCGCGGATCACGAAGGCGTTGAGCGCGTCACGCATGCGCTCGATGGCCTGCTCTCGGTTCGCACCGTGCACGATCAGCTTGGCGATCATCGAATCGTAGTACATCGAGATCTCGCCGCCCTCGTACACCCCGGTGTCGACGCGCACGCCGTTGCCTTCGGCCGGCGCCTGGAACTTCACCAGGCGGCCGGTGGAGGGCAGGAAACCGCGGAACGGGTCTTCGGCGTTGATGCGGCACTCCATCGACCAGCCGTCGATCTTCACGTCGGCCTGGCTGAGCGGCAGCTTTTCGCCGTAGGCGACGCGGATCATCTGCTCGACGAGGTCCAGCCCGGTGATGAGTTCGGTGACCGGGTGCTCGACCTGCAGGCGGGTGTTCATCTCGAGGAAGTAGAACTCCTTGGTGGCGCCGGAGACGACGAACTCGACCGTGCCGGCCGATTCGTAGTTCACCGCGCGTGCCAGGGCAACGGCCTGCTCACCCATGGCACGGCGCATCTCGGGGTCGACGAAGGGGCTGGGGGCTTCTTCGATGACCTTCTGGTGGCGGCGCTGGATGGAGCAGTCGCGCTCGTTGAGGTACACGTAGTTGCCATGCGAGTCGCCGAGCACCTGGATTTCGATGTGGCGGGGCTCGAGGACGTACTTTTCGATGAAGACGCGGTCGTCGCCGAAGGCGTTGCGGGCTTCGTTGACGCAGGAGGCGAAGCCTTCGTGCGCTTCCTTGTCGTTGAAGGCGACGCGCAGGCCCTTGCCGCCACCGCCGGCGGAGGCCTTGATCATGACCGGGTAGCCGATCTTCCTGGCGATCTCGACGGCTTCGTCGGGGCCGGCAATGGCGTCGTTGTAGCCGGGGATGGTGTTGACGCCGGCTTCGATGGCGAGCTTCTTGGACTCGATCTTGTCGCCCATCTTGGCGACCGAGTAGTGCTTCGGGCCGATGAACTTGATGCCTTCTTCTTCCAGGCGGCGCGAGAACTCGGCGTTCTCGGACAGGAAGCCGTAGCCCGGGTGGACGGCCTCGGCGCCGGTCTGCTTGCAGGCGGCGATGATCTTGTCGATGACGAGATAGGACTCTTTGGACGGCGCCGGGCCGATGCAGACGGCTTCGTCGGCCATTTCGACAAAGAGCGCGTCCTTGTCGGCCTCGGAGTGCACGGCGACGGTGGCGATGCCCATCTTGCGGGCGGTCTTGATGACGCGGCAGGCGATTTCACCGCGGTTTGCGATCAGGATCTTTTTAAACATGCGTGGTCTCCGCGGTGAAATCGCAACGTGCTTCGCACGCAAGGCGATGTGACTTCGTCGCTGCGCCGCTTCGCGGCTGGTCACCGCGGTTTGCGATCAGGATCTTTTTAAACATTTAACGTATTCCTCGTGCGCGGATCAGAGCGGGATGTTGCCGTGCTTGCGCCACGGGTTCTCGAGCTGCTTGTCCTTGAGCATCGACAGCGAGCGGCAGATGCGCTTGCGGGTTTCGTGCGGCATGATCACGTCGTCGATGAAGCCGCGCGCGCCGGCCACGAAGGGGTTGGCGAAGCGCTGCTTGTACATGGCTTCGCGCTCGGCGATCTTCTCGGGGTCGTTCTTTTCTTCGCGGAAGATGATCTCGACCGCGCCCTTGGGGCCCATGACGGCGATTTCGGCGCTGGGCCAGGCGAAGTTGACGTCGCCGCGCAGGTGCTTGGACGACATGACGTCGTAGGCGCCGCCGTAGGCCTTGCGGGTGATGAGGGTGACCTTGGGCACGGTGCATTCGGCGTAGGCGTAGAGCAGCTTGGCGCCGTGCTTGATGATGCCGCCGTATTCCTGCGCGGTGCCGGGCATGAAGCCGGGGACGTCGACCAGGGTGACGACCGGGATGTTGAAGGCGTCGCAGAAGCGGACGAAGCGCGCGGCCTTGATCGAGCTCTTGATGTCGAGGCAGCCGGCGAGCACCAGCGGCTGGTTGGCGACGATGCCGACCGGGGCGCCTTCCATGCGCGCGAAGCCGATGATGATGTTCTTGGCGTAGTCGGGCTGGAGCTCGAAGAAGTCGCCGTCGTCGACCATCTTGACGATCAGTTCCTTCATGTCATACGGCTGGTTGGCGTTGCTCGGCACGAGGGTGTCGAGCGAGTAGTCGAGGCGGTCGGCGGGGTCGACCGAGGGCACGACCGGCGGCTTGTCGCGGTTGCTGCCGGGGATGTAGCCGACCAGGCGGCGGGTCATCATGAGCGCTTCGACGTCGTTCTCGAAGGCGAGGTCGGCCACGCCGGACTTGCTGGTGTGGGTGACGGCGCCACCGAGCTCTTCGGCGGTGACTTCTTCGTGGGTCACGGTCTTCACGACTTCGGGACCGGTCACGAACATGTAGGACGAGTCCTTGACCATGAAGATGAAGTCGGTCATCGACGGCGAGTACACCGCACCGCCTGCGCAGGGGCCCATGATGAGCGAGATCTGCGGCACGACGCCGGAGGCGAGCACGTTGCGCTGGAACACGTCGGCGTAGCCGCCGAGCGAGTCGACGCCTTCCTGGATGCGGGCGCCGCCCGAGTCGTTGAGGCCGATGACCGGGGCGCCGACCTTCATGGCGTGGTCCATGACCTTGCAGATCTTTTCGGCGTGGGTTTCGGACAGCGAGCCGCCGAAGACGGTGAAGTCCTGCGAGAACACGAACACGAGGCGGCCGTTGACGGTGCCGTAGCCGGTGACGACGCCGTCGCCCGGGATGTGGTCGGCGTTCATGCCGAACTCGGCGCAGCGGTGCTCCTTGAACATGTCCCACTCTTCGAAGCTGTCGTCGTCGAGCAGCAGCAGGATGCGTTCGCGGGCGGTCAGCTTGCCCTTGGCGTGCTGGGCGTCGATGCGCTTCTGGCCACCGCCGAGGCGGGCCTTCTCGCGCTTTTCCTCCAGCTGGCGAATGATTTCTTGCATTGATGACCTCCTGTCAGATCTCTGTGTTGCGTCGTGCCGGCCGGGAAAGCCGGTGGGTGTGTGTCAGGCTTGGGACTGAATACGTGTAACGGCAGACTTGCGGTTTCAGCTTTGCAGATGGCCGAGCAGGCGCAGCGCGGCGAGCGAGGGGGTGGTACCGCCCTCTTCCACCGCGCGCGCCAGCGCCGGCAGTTCTTCCTTGACCCGGGGGTGGCTGCGGAAACGGCTGCGCAGCCCGGAGTCGATCATTTCCCACATCCAGGCCAGGGCCTGGTGGCGGCGCTTGGCGTCGAGCTCGCCGGTGGCGGTGAGCGCCTTGCGGTAGTCCATCACCGTGGTCCAGAACTCGGCCACGCCTTCCTTGCGCAGCGCCGACAGGGTGAGCACCGGGACCGTCCAGTTGGGGCTGGCTGGACGCAGCATGTGCAGCGCGGTCTTGATCTGCGACTTGGCGCGCATGGCGGCGGCGGGGTCGATGTCGGCCTTGTTGATGACGATCAGATCGGCGATCTCCATGATGCCTTTCTTGATCGCCTGCAGGTCGTCGCCCGCGTTGGGCAGCTGCAGCAGGCAGAAGATGTCGGTCATGCCGGCGACGGCGGTTTCGGACTGGCCGACGCCGACGGTCTCGACAATGATGACGTCGAAGCCGGCGGCTTCGCAGACCAGCATGGTCTCGCGCGTTTTCTCGGCCACGCCGCCCAGGCTGCAGGCCGAGGGGCTGGGGCGGATGAAGGCGGCGGTGTTCTGGCTGAGCAGTTCCATGCGCGTCTTGTCGCCGAGGATGGAGCCGCCGGTGACCGAGGACGAGGGGTCGACCGCCAGTACGGCGACGCGCAGCCCCTGCTCGATGAGGTAGAGGCCGAGCGCTTCGATGAAGGTAGATTTGCCCACGCCCGGCACGCCGGAAATGCCCACCCGCATCGCTCCGCCGGTGCTCGGCAGCAGGGCCTCGAGCACGTGGCGGGCCCGCTCCTTGTGGTCCTCGCGCTGGGATTCGATGAGCGTGATGGTCTTGGCGAGCGGCCGCAGCTGCCCCGCCAGAACGCCGTCGACGAGGGCTTGGTCCGTGGGATCGAGGGGGTGGGACGTGGGCGAAAGCATGGTCGGTGGGGTGTTCGTGGCCTTTGCGGTACGGGTGTGGCGGGTTGCGGTGGAAAAAGCTCGCGGCTTGCGCCGCTCCTACGGTGTGATGCTGTAGGAGCGGCGCAAGCCGCGAGGTTTTTTGGGCGGTGTCGCCTTCGACCCCTCGCGGCTGGCGCCGCTCCTACGGTGTGCCGATACGTTTTGTTCAATTGCTCCGGCGGCAAGGCCGCCGGTGTTCGCCCTTATGCCTTGCGCGCTGCGCGGATCTGCTTGAGCACTTCGCGCGCGGCGGTGGGGATGGGGGTGCCGGGGCCGAAGATGCCCTTGGCGCCGGCGGCGTAGAGCGCGTCGTAGTCCTGCGCGGGGATGACGCCGCCGACGAAGGTGATGATGTCGTCGGCGCCGAGGCGCTTGAGCTCGTTGACGATCTGCGGCACGAGCGTCTTGTGGCCGGCGGCGAGGCTGGAGCAGCCGACGGCGTGGACGTCGTTCTCGACCGCGTGGCGGGCGGCTTCTTCCGGGGTCTGGAAGAGCGGGCCGATATCGATGTCGAAGCCGAGGTCGGCGAAGGCCGAGGCGACGACCTTGGCGCCGCGGTCGTGGCCGTCCTGGCCGAGCTTGGCGATCATGACGCGCGGGCGGCGGCCTTCTTCGGCGATGAAGGCTTCGATGTCGGCCTTGAGGGCCTTCCAGTCTTCCTGTTCTTCCACGACGGCTCCATAGACGCCGGACACGGCTTGCGGGTTGGCGCGGTAGCGGCCGAAGACCTTTTCGAGCGCGTCGGAGACTTCGCCGACGGTGGCGCGCAGGCGGATGGCCTTGACGGTGAGGTCGAGCAGGTTGCCGTCGCCGGTTTCGGCGCACTGGGTGAGGGCGTCGAGCGCGGCCTGCACGGCGGCGGTGTCGCGGTTGGCGCGCACCTGGGCGAGGCGGGCGATCTGCGACTCGCGCACGGCGTGGTTGTCGATGTCGAGGATCTCGATCGGGTCTTCCTTGGCGAGCTTGTACTTGTTGACGCCGACGATGACGTCCTTGCCGGAGTCGATGCGGGCCTGCTTGTCGGCGGCGCATTCCTCGACCTTCATCTTGGCCCAGCCGGATTCGACGGCCTTGGTCATGCCGCCCATGGACTCGATCTCTTCGATCAGCGCCCAGGCCTTGTCGGCCATGTCCTGGGTGAGCTTTTCCATCATGTAGGAGCCGGCCCAGGGGTCGACGACGTTACAGATGTGGGTCTCTTCCTGGATGATGATCTGGGTGTTGCGGGCGATGCGGGCGGAGAACTCGGTGGGCAGGGCGATGGCTTCGTCGAGCGCGTTGGTGTGCAGCGACTGGGTGCCGCCGAACACCGCGGCCATGGCCTCGATGGTGGTGCGCACGACGTTGTTGTACGGGTCCTGCTCGGTGAGCGACCAGCCGGAGGTCTGCGAGTGGGTGCGCAGCATCATCGACTTGGGGCTCTTGGGGTTGAACTGCTTCATGATGCGCCACCACAGCAGACGCGCGGCACGCATCTTGGCGATCTCGAGGTAGAAGTTCATGCCCACTGCCCAGAAGAAGGACAGGCGGCCGGCAAAGGTGTCGACGTCCATGCCGCTGGCGATGCCGGTGCGCACGTACTCGAGGCCGTCGGCCAGGGTGAAGGCGAGCTCGATGGCCTGGTTGGCGCCCGCTTCCTGGATGTGGTAGCCCGAGATCGAGATGCTGTTGAACTTGGGCATGTTGGCCGACGTGTACTGGAAGATGTCGGCGATGATCTTCATCGACGGCGTCGGCGGGTAGATGTAGGTGTTGCGGACCATGAACTCCTTGAGGATGTCGTTCTGGATGGTCCCGGAGAGCTTGTCCTGCGACACGCCCTGCTCTTCGGCGGCGATGATGTAGCCGGCGAGGATGGGGAGCACTGCGCCGTTCATGGTCATGGAGACGGAGATCTTGTCGAGCGGGATGCCGTCGAACAGGATCTTCATGTCTTCGACCGAGTCGATGGCCACGCCGGCCTTGCCGACGTCGCCGGTGACACGCGGGTGGTCGGAGTCGTAGCCGCGGTGGGTGGCGAGGTCGAAGGCGACCGACACGCCCTGGCCGCCGGCGGCGAGCGCCTTGCGGTAGAAGGCGTTGGAGGCTTCGGCGGTGGAGAAACCCGCGTACTGGCGGATGGTCCACGGCTTGACGGCGTACATGGTGGGCTGCGGGCCGCGCAGGAAGGGTTCGAAGCCGGGCAGCGTGTCGGCGTGCTTGAGGTCGGCGGTGTCGGCCTTGGTGTACAGCGGCTTGACGACCAGCCCTTCGGGCGTGACCCAGTTGAGCTTGGTGACGTCGCCGCCCGGGGCGTGCTTGGCGGCGGCCTTGTTCCAGGCCTCGATGTCGGCCTGGTTGTAGGTGGGCTCGTTGGACTGGTTGCTTTGCGACATGGGAAACCTCTCTGCTTCGGCAGCTCGCGGAGCTGCTGGACGATATCGGATCAGACACAACCCGCGCCGCGACAAGTGCGGCACGTAGGCGACGAACCGGCCACCCGCAGCCCTGCTGCGGGTGGCCGTCGACGCTTCTGGCGCAACGCGGCCCCCCTTTTGTCACCAGGCTTTGGCCTGGCGCCTCCCTGCCGCGTCGCACACGGGAAGTTGACTTGTTCTACCAGCGGAATAATACTTTATCCATAATTATGAACGCAATGGCCTCTCTAGCCGACGCACGAACAGCCCGCGGCGGGTGTCTTAGGCGTGGCGCGAGCCGCGAGGGGTTGAAGGTGTTGGGGCTGGATCGCCGCCGAAAAGGCTCGCGGCTGGCGCCGCTCCTACGGGGGGCGCGGCGCTTGGTGTTGCGGTAGGAGCGGCGCGAGCCGCGAGGTTTTGAAGGCGACGGGGGTCGGACCAGCCGCAATTCGCTCGCGGCCGGCGCTGGTCCTACGGCAAAATCCACTGCGGCGCTATTGCCCTGTGGGCGCGCCGGCCTTTGCATCTGAGAAGTCGGAGACCGCACAAAGCAACATGAACGCTTCGAGAATCGCGCCCATGGCGCTGTACCAGGAAGTCGCCGAGCGCCTTCGGCAGCGCATCTATTCGCACGAGCTGGCGCCGGGCACCTGGGTGGACGAGCAGGCGCTGGCCGAGCACTACGGCATCTCACGCACACCGCTGCGCGAGGCGCTGAAGGTGCTCGCCTCCGAGGGGCTGGTGACGCTCAAGCCGCGCCGCGGCTGTTACGTGACCGAGATCTCCGAGCGTGACCTCGACGAGGTGTTCAGCGTGATGTCGATGCTCGAGGGCGAGTGCGCACGAGCCTCGGCCATGCGCGCCACCGACGGCGACCTGACGCGCCTGCGCGCGATCCACGCCGACCTGGAGAAGGCGGCGGCGGCGGACGACATCGACGGCTTCTTCGAGGCCAACCAGAACTTCCACCGCAGCCTGCAGGAGATCGCCGACAACCGCTGGTTGCTGCACGTGATCGAAGACCTGCGCAAGGTGATCAAGCTGTCGCGCCACCATTCGCTGTTCTCGGACGGGCGGCTGGAGCAGTCGCTGGAAGAGCACCGCGACATCCTCGGCGCCCTCCTCGCCCGCGACGGCGAGCGTGCCGAGCAGCTCATGCGCCACCACATCCGCAGCGGCCGCGCCGCGCTGGCCCGCATCGCCGTGGCCAAGGCCGACGACGCTCCGCTTGCCGCGCCGGAGACCGAGGCGCAGGCAGAGGCCTGAGCGGCCGTCGGGTTCAGCCTGCGGCCAGGGCGACCGCCGCCGCAAGGTAGAGCTTGATGGCCGACGCGGCCGCAAACAGCCCGATTGCCCAGATGAGCATGCGCTGGTCGCGGCGCGACCATTCGGGGATCTTTGCGCGCTCGAGCTGCGGCTTGAGCTCGCGCGCGATGCTGCGCGTCAGCTTGGTACGCGGCGCTGCAAGCTGGTCCTGCGCGGTCTTGATGGCGCGAAGGTGCCGGTTGAGCGCGATGACCGGGGCGATGAGCAGTAGCCCGCTGAGGACGCTGAGAAGCTCGGCGATGGCGCCGGCAAGCGCGGCCGTCATTTCTTGAGCGTTGCCGGCCTTGCACTGCTGCGCGCCAGCGTCGCCCGGCGCCGGCGCTTGGCAAAGGCTGCGCGCCACTCTCGATCGAGCGCTGCCTTGAAGACGGCGTCTTCGAGTACGCCTGCGAGGGCGTTCCGGAGCGCGCCTGGGGCAAGGTCCTGCGGCGCGTCGTCCGGCACTTCCTCGATCCAGGGCGGAAGGCCTGTGCGGGCACCCGCGCTCGCATCCAGCCGCTGCCCCTGCGGAGCCAGTTCGACCCAGGGCGGGGCTTCGCCCCCCTGCGCTGCCTGACCCGACGCCTGCTCGATCGGCACGATGCTGAACTCGAGGCGATGCCCCAGTTCGGCGAGGATGCGCTCCATCGTGAGCACGCTGATGCCTCGCTTGCCCCAGACGCCGTTCTCGATTCTGCTGAGGTCGGCCTGGTCGATGCCGGTGCGCTCGGACAGCGCTTTTTGCGTCATGCCATGCGCTTCGCGCAAGGTCCGCAGGGCGCGACCGAACGCGAGGTAGCGCTGCGCAGCCTGGTAGCCGGCCTGAAACTCGGGGGTATCGCCGGCGGCCTCGGCAAGCGCCGCGGTGAGGTCATTCGCGCCGCCCTTGCGTGCGGCGGCAACGCGGAAGGTTCGGCCGCCGGTGCGCGTTACCGAATACCTCGTGTCACTCTCGCTCATTCTTCACCCTTCATAGATCCACGCTGCGCGCCCGCGCCAGCCTGACTGCAGCGTCCACGGCACGGGTCTTGTCGCCATGACCCGCGGCTCCCGGCAAGCCAAAACCCGTCATGGCCATGAACACGGGGCGGCCGAAGTCTGCCTGGCACAGCGCTGCCACCAGCCCGCACGCGTCGCTACCCCAGAAAACCCGGTAAAAAACGGTGACGGCTCCGGCCCGGTGCTGTTCGTCGAAGACGCTTTCGATGCCGTAGCTCGCGCCGAGGTAGGGGGCGTTCGGAAACTGCACACCGTCGCAGAGGCTGTCGAACACGGCCGCAAACTGCGACAGCGCGAGCAGGTGGGGGCCGGGACCCAGCCGTGCGATGGCAAGCGCCTCTCTCCTGGCTCGCGGGTGGTGCAGGTCCGTACTGGCGAGCTTCACACGCCCTGCCCCATTATGGTCTTTTTCCCATGAATGACAAGGGCGCCTCGACTCATGGCTCGCTCGTCTCGCTGCGCGTCACCAGGACCTGGTCGATGCGGTAGTTGTCGATGTCGACGACCTCGAACTTGTAGCCCGCATAGACCACGAAGTCGGTGCGCTTGGGGACCTTGCGCAGGCGGTACATGAGGAAGCCGGCGACCGTTTCGTAGTTCTGGAAGCCCTCGAAGACTTCGATGTCGAGCGCCTGCATGACGTCTTCGATCGGGGTGACGCCGTCGATGAGCCAGGAGTTGTCGTCGCGGCGGACGATGAGTTCTTCCTGGAAGGGGCTGACGAGATCCCCCATGACCGTGTTCATGACGTCCTGCAAAGACAGCAGCCCTACGACCAGGGCGTATTCGTTGAGTACGAGCGCGAAGTCTTCCTTGGCGTCGCGAAAGCGCTCGAGGGCTTCGAACAGGCTGAGCGTGTCGGGCAGCATGAGGACCTTGCGCACGATGGGCTGGGTGCGCAGCGAGAGGTCCTGGCCATTGACGATGCGCGGCAGGATGTCCTTGGCGTCGACATAGCCGATGACGCTGTCGATGCCGTCCTCGCACACCGGGAACTTGCCGTGCGGGTGCGCGGAGATCTTGCGCCGGATGCTCTCTTCGGATTCGCTGAGGGTGAGAAAGACGATGCTCTCGCGCGAGGTCATGGCCGAGGGCACGATGCGCGAGTCGAGCTCGAAGACGTTGCTGATGAGGTGCTGCTCCTGGCGCAGCAGCGCGCCAGCCTGGGCGCCGGCATCGGCCATGGCGACGATGTCGTCGGCGGTAATGTCTTCGGTACGCTTGCTCGGCACCTTGAACCAGCGGAACAGGATGTTGGCGAGCCCGTTGAACACCCACACCAGGGGCGCAAAAACCCAGATGCAGGCCTGCATGGGCCGCACCAGGCCGACCGCGATGCGCTCGGGCTCGACCATGGCCAGGCGCTTGGGCATGAGGTCGGCGAACAGCACGAACAGCGAGGTGACGAAGACGAAGGACACCACAAAGCTGAGGGTGTGAAGCCGCGGCCCGTCGTACACCAGGCCGATGGCAGCGGCGACATGGGGCGACAGGGCCTGCTCGCCGACGATACCGCCGAGGATGGCGACGGCATTGAGGCCGATCTGCACGACGGTGAAGAAGTTGCCTGGGTTGTCCTGCAGCGCGAGCACGCGCTGGGCATTGACGTGGCCACCTTCGGCCATGAGGCGGAGCTTGATCTTGCGCGAAGCGGCGAGCGAGATCTCGGACATCGAGAAGAAGGCGCTCGCGATGATGAGCAAAAAGATGATGAACAGATCGTTGGACAGCACGACGACTCCTTTGGGAGATGACTCTCGGTCAAGAGGCCCCGCCGGAAGGCAAAACCAGGTTGGGTAGGTCGTGAAGTCTATCACCAGCAGCCCACGCCCCCCTGTAGGAGCGGCGCGAGCCGCGAGGGGTTGAGGGTGATGGGCGTTGGGCGGGTGCGATGAAAGGCTCGCGGCTGGCGCCGCTCCTACAGGAGAGCGCCGCAGCGTGTGTTCCCACCGTAGGAGCAGTGCGAGCCGCGAGGGGTTGAAGGCGATGGGCGTTGGGTGGGTGCGATGAAAGGCTCGCGGCTGGCGCCGCTCCTACAGGAGAGCGCCGCAGCGTGTGTTCCCACCGTAGGAGCGGCGCAAGCCGCGAGGGGTTGAAGGCGATGGGCGTTGGGCGGGTGCGATGAAAGGCTCGCGGCTGGCGCCGCTCCTACGGTGGAGCCAACCGCGGCGCGTGTCGCCCCGGTAGGCGCGGCGCGAGCCGCGAGGGGTTGAAGGCGATGGGCGTTGGGCGGGTGCGATGAAAGGCTCGCGGCTGGCGCCGCTCCTACGGCGGAGCCAGCCGCGGCGCGTGTCGTCCCGGTAGGCGCGGCGCGAGCCGCGAGGGGTTGAAGGCGATGGGCGTTGGGCGGGTGCGATGAAAGGCTCGCGGCTGGCGCCGCTCCTACGGCGGAGCCAACCGCGGCGCGTGTCGCCCCGGTAGGCGCGGCGCAAGCCGCGAGGGGTTGAAGGCGATGGGCGTTGGGCGGGGGCGATGAAAGGCTCGCGGCTGGCGCCGCTCCTACGGCGGAGCCAGCCGCGGCGCGTGGCACCCGGTAGGAGCGGCGCGAGCCGCGAGGGGTTGAAGGCGATGGGCGTTGGGCGGGGCGATGAAAGACTCGCGGCTGGCGCCGCTCCTACGGGAGCGGGGCCAGCCGCGAGGGCTTGGAGCGCGTGCGGCTTAGTGCGCGGCGGCCGTGGCAGCGCCGACGCCGGTCTGGGCGCGCACGTACTGGTCTTCGAAGGCTTCCTTCTCGTCCTTGGCTTCCTGGCTCTTGTCGAGCGTGGAGAACAGCCAGGTCATGAAGAAGGCGATGGGCATCGAGAACAGGGCGGGCTGGGTGTAGGGGAAGATGGCCGACTCGAAGTGCAGCACGTCGACCCACACCGACTTGGACAGCAGCACGAACAGCACCGCGCTGATGAGGCCGGAGTAGCCGCCCATGAGGGCGCCGCGCGTGGTGAGGCCCTTCCAGTACATCGACAGGATGAGCACCGGGAAGTTGGCCGATGCGGCAACGCCGAAGGCGAGCGCGACCATGAACGCGATGTTCATCTTCTCGAAGGCCATGCCGAGCAGGATGGCGACGATGCCCAGGCCGATGGTGGCGTACTTGGACACCTTGAGCTCGGTGGCTTCGTTGGCCTTGCCCTTCATGATGACGCGCGAGTAGATGTCGTGCGAGATCGCCGACGCGCCAGCCAGCGCCAGGCCGGCCACCACCGCGAGGATGGTTGCGAAGGCCACTGCCGACAGGAAGCCGAGCAGCAGGTTGCCGCCGACGGCCTGGGCCAGGTGCATGGCGATCATGTTGCCGCCGCCGACGACCTTGCCGCCGATCTCACCACCCTCGAAGAACTGCGGGTTGGTGCCGACGATGAGGATGGCGCACAGACCCATGATGGCGATGACGTTGAAGAAGTAGGCGACGATGCCCGAGGCGTAGAGCACGGACTTGCGCGCTTCCTTGGCGTCGGTGACGGTGAAGAAGCGCATCAGGATGTGCGGCAGGCCGGCGGTACCGAACATCAGGCCCAGGCCGAGCGAGATGGCGGTGATGGGGTCGGCGAGCAGGCTGCCCGGGGACAGCAGCTTGGCGCCCAGCTTGTGCACTTCCATCGCACGGGTGGTGAGCTCGTCGAAGCTGAAGCCGAACTGGCTGAAAGCGAGCACGCCGACGGTGGTGCCGCCGATGAGCAGCATGACGGCCTTGATGATCTGCACCCAGGTGGTGGCGACCATGCCGCCGAAGGTGACGTAGATCATCATGAGCGCGCCGACGACGACGAGCGCGATGTTGTAGTCGAGGCCGAACAGCAGCTTGATGAGCTGGCCGGCGCCGACCATCTGCGCGACGAGGTAGAAGCACACCACGGTGAGCGAGCTGACCGCGGCCATGGTGCGCACCTTGCCCTGGTTGAGGCGGTAGGCGGTGATGTCGGCGAAGGTGAATTTGCCGAGGTTGCGCAGGCGTTCGGCCATCAGGAACAGGATGATGGGCCAGCCGACGAAGAAGGACAGCATGTAGATGTAGGCGTCGACGCCCTGCATGTACATCATGGCGGTGAGGCCGAGCAGCGTGGCCGCGGACATGTAGTCACCAGCAATCGCCAGGCCGTTCTGGAAGCCGGTGATGCCGCCGCCCGCGGTGTAGAAGTCGGCCGTCGACTTGGTGCGGCTGGCCGCCCAGTAGGTAATGCCCAGGGTGAGCACCACGAACACGAAGAACATGCCGATGGCGTGGAAGTTGAGGGCCTGCTTCTCCATCTGGCCCATGTCGCCCTTGGCGAGCGCGAGCGCAGGGAGGGCGAGTACGAGGAGGCCGGCGCCAAGGCGCGACAGGGTGCTTGCGTTCATCACTTCTCCTCCTTCCAGGCCGCCTGGATGATTTCCTTGTTGATGTCGTCGAATTCGCCGTTGGCGCGACGGACATACACCCAGGTGAGCACCCAGAAGAAGACGAACTGGAAGAGACCGGCAACGATGCCGAAGGTGATGTTGCTGCCCTCGGAGAGGCGCATGCCGATGAGCCCGGGCGCGAACGCGACGAGCAGGACGAAGCCATAGAACATGGCCAGAACGATGACCGCGAGGATGCCCGCAAAACGGGTCCGCTTGGCTACCAGTTCCTTGAAGCGTGGGTTGCGCCGAATATGCGCATACATTGAGACAGACACTTCTCCCTCCTCATGGATAAGCAACGTAGAACTGCATTGCCCTCCACCCTCCTTTTTGCCGAGCGCTCCGTCTGACGCGGGGTTATCAGCAGCGGCGGATGATATATCATCCATAAGATCCCATACTACCCCGTATGGAAAATTTTGATCGACGATAGTCAGGCTTGCCGATGAACCCAGGAATCGATTGTGAAATCAGCGCAGGCGTCGCCACCGTGACGCTGTGCAACCCGTCCAAGCTCAATGCGGTGAATGCCGCAATGTGGCGCGGGCTTTCCGCCGCAATGGCGCGCGTTGCGGCCGACGATGGCGTGCGTTGCGTGATTGTGCGTGGCGCGGGCGAGAAGGCCTTCGCCGCCGGCGGCGACATCGAAGAGTTCGTGACCGTGCGTGCGACGGTGGATGACGCGATGCACTACCACGAGGATCTGGTGGCGAGCGCGCTCAACGCGCTGCGCGACTGTGCGGTGCCGACGGTGGCGGCGATCCGCGGTGCGTGCGTGGGCGGCGGGCTGGAGATTGCCGGCTGCTGCGACATCCGTATCGCTGGCGAGTCGTCACGCTTTGGTGCGCCGATCAACCGACTGGGGTTCTCGATGTACCCGGGGGAGATGGCCGGGCTGCTGGCGCTGGTGGGGCCGGCGGTGGTGCTGGAGATCCTGCTCGAGGGCCGCATCCTGGATGCACGCGAGGCCTTGCAGAAGGGCTTGCTGAGCCGGGTGGTGGATGACGAACGCGTGTTCGAGGAGGCGGCGCTGAGCGCTGAGCGTATCTGCGCAGGGGCACCGCTGGTGGCGCGCTGGCACAAGCAGTGGGTGCGCCGGCTGATGACCGGCGCGCCGCTGGATGAGGCCGAGCGGCGCGCTGCGTTCGACTTTCTGGCGACCGAGGATTACCGCGAAGGACTGGATGCTTTCCTGAACAAGCGCGCGCCGGTGTTCAAAGGGCGCTGAGGGGAGCACTCGAGGTGCCCCCCGCGCCGGGTGGGCTCAGGGCCTGCGGGCGCCGGCCTCGCGCAGGGCCTCGGCAAACAGCGCGTCCTTGTCGACCTGCAGCATGGACGGGGCGTCCGGCGGGCAGAGCTCGGCGGGGTCGATGCCGTCGCGGTCCTGGCCGAGTTCGGCAGCCGAGGGCAAGCCTTCGCGGGCGACTTGCAGCCTGGGCAGCAACTGCCCCATGCCGGCGAGGGTGCGCGCCTGGGCGGTGAGGAGGTCGAAGCGGGCGCCAGTGTAGGCGCGGCGAGCCTGGAAGTACTCGTTCTCGGTATCGAGCAGGTCGAGCAGCGTGCGCTGGCCGATGTCGAACTGCTGGCGATAGGCTTCGCGCGCCTTGGCAATGGCCAGCTGGTGCTGGTCGAGGTAGCCGAGTTGCTCGCGCAGGCGGGCGCTGTCGTTGTAGGCGATGGACAGGGTCTGGCGCAGGTCGCGGCAGGCCTTTTCGCGCAGGTCGCGGGACTGGTTGAGCGTTTCTGCCGCTTGGCGGATGCGGGCCTGGTCGGCGCCACCGCGGAACAGGTTGTAGTTGAGCACGACTTCGACCACGCCTTCGCGCGTGCTACCGCTGACGCCGTCGAGGTTGTTGTCGAGCGACTGACGGGCGCGCAAGTCGATACGCGGCTGGTTGGCGCTGCGGCGAGCCTGGACTTCTGCCTGGCCGGCGCGCACGTTCTCGACTGCGGCGTTGATGGCGGGGCTGGAGACGAGCGCGGCACGCACGGCGTCGGAGGCGGTGGCAGGCAGGCCTTCGCTGCCGGCGAGGGTGTCGGGAAGCGCGCTGAGGCGCTCGGCAGGCTCTTCGCCGACCAGGCGCAGGTAGCGCGCGCTGACGTCGTGCAGGTTGCTGACCTCGGTGAGGAGGTTGGATTCTGCAAGCGCGAGGCGGCCGCTGGCCTGCTCGAGGTCTACGCGGCGGCCGACGCCGGCGGCGGCGCGCTCGGCGATCTGGTCGTACACGCGGCGGTGCTCGACGTAGTTGTCCTTGGCCAGTTGCACGAGTTCGCGGTAGCGGAGCACGTCGGCGTAGGTGCGCACCGTGTCGAGCGCGGCAGTTTCGGCCGCATCGACAACTTCGTAGTAGCGGGCGAGACGAGCGTAGCCAAGGCGGGACACTTCACTGCGGGTGAGAAAGCCGTCGTACAGCATCTGGTTGAGCGACAGGGTGGCGCCGCGGCGGGTGTAGCTGTCAACGGCTTCGCGCGGACGGTCGACACGTTCGCGGCCAACGCCGGCGTTGAGGTCGACCTGCGGCAGGTAGCCGCCGCGCGCAACGTCCTGCTCGGCGCCGGCGGCGCGGAAGGCGTGCCAGCGTGCCTGCACGTCGGGGTTGGTGGCGACGACCTTGAGCACGGCGTCGCGCAGCGCGTCGGGGACTGGGGCGGAAGCTGCCTGTGCAGTGCCATGCACCGCAAGGAGTGCGATCATGCCGAGCGTGCGGCGAAGAGCTTTGTTGTTCATTTATTAGAACCTTGGTTTCGAACGGAGAGCGATTCGGGGTACGTGCGCATTAGACCCAATCCGGGTCGTGCGTTGTGGGTGGATCGACGGCAATCGGTGACGCAATGCACAAGCCATGCGCATTTACCGGCTCCGGCGTGTCCTGGGTCACGTCGTGGCGCGGTCAGCGCTGTGCCGCATCACGGCCGATCCCGCATAATCGTGAGCACCCGGCCAGCATTATGTCATGCCCCTGACTCTCGTCGCCCTTTCCAGGACGGTTTGTTACCTGCTCGCCATACTGGCGCTGGCGGGCGGCTTGTCGCGCGTGCTGGCCGAGGCCGACTTCGAGCACATGGAGCGCATCGCCCTCGCCCGCCACGGCGACGCAGTGGCCGAGCAGGTGCGCGACTGGCGTGCGATGCTGGGCGAGGCGGCGGCGCTGGAGACGGCGGACCAGTTGGCGCGCGTGAATGGGTTCTTCAACCGCCGGGTGCGCTTCGAGGATGACATCGTGGTTTGGCGGCAAGCGGACTACTGGGCGACGCCGCTTGAGATGCTTGCGCGCGGCGCAGGCGATTGCGAGGATTTTGCAATCGCCAAGTACGCCAGCCTGATTGCGCTGGGCATGCCGGCCGAGCGGCTGCGCCTGATCTACGTGCGAGCCCGCATCGGCGGGCCGCAAAGCACGGTGTCGCAGGCTCATATGGTGGTGGGCTATTTCGAATCGGCCGACGCCGAGCCGCTGATCCTGGACAACCTGGTAGGCGAGATTCGCCCGGCCAGCCGCCGCCCCGACCTGTTTCCGATTTTCAGCTTCACCAGCGAAGGCCTGTGGGTACAGGGCGCGAGCACCTCGTCCGCAGACCCGACGGCGCGCCTGTCGCGCTGGCGCAGCGTGCTCGAGCGCATGGCGAGCGAAGGGCTCGAACTGAGAAAATGAAGATCTCTGCAAGGATGCACCCATCATGTCCCTGATCAAGAAGCTGTGGATCGCAACCGTCTGCCTGACCGTGCTCGCGCTGGGAGGAAGCCTGGTCGTGGGCACCCTGTCGGCGCGGGCTTACCTGGTGCAGGCGATGACGGTGAAGAACATCGACAACGCAGGGGCGCTGGCGCTGGCGCTGTCTCATCTGCCGAAGGACCCGGTGAGCATCGAGCTGCAGTTGGCGGCGCGCATGGACACCGGCCACTACCGGCTGATCCGCCTGACCGCGCCCAACGGCGAGACGATCGCCGAGCAGGCGCAAACTGGCGGGGCCGAGGCGGCGCCGGCCTGGTTCCGCCAGCTGATCCCGATGCATGCCGGTGCGGGCGTGGCGCAGGTGCAGGATGGCTGGCGCCAGTTCGGCACGCTGCAGGTCGAGAGCCACGACCGCTACGCCTATGAGTCGCTGTGGCGATCGACGCTTGACCTGCTGCTGTGGTTTGCTGCCGGCGGGCTTGTATGCGGTGCGCTGGGCACGGTGTTGCTCAAGCGCATTCTGAGCCCGCTCGACGATGTGGTCGCGCAGGCGAGCGCGATCGGCGAGCGTCGCTTCGTCACCACAGCCGAACCGGGGACGCTGGAGTTCCGCCGCGTGGTGGGGGCGATGAACGCCTTGTCGGGCAGGGTGCGGCAGATGCTGGGTGAGGAGGCCGAGCGCCTGGAGGCGCTGCGCTTCCAGAGCCAGCATGACGCACTGACCTGCCTGATGACCCGTGCCCAGTTCCTGCGCCAGGTGGAGAGCGCCCTGGAGCGTGAGGATGCGCGTGCCGGCGGCACGCTGGCGATCGCGCGCATTGCCGACATGGCTGCGCTGAACCGCCGCCTGGGACGACCGGCGGTCGATGCCCTGCTGCGCACGCTCGGCCATCACCTGCTGCACCTGGCGTCGTCGCAGCCGGGCTGGGAGGCAGGACGACTGAACGGTACCGATTTTGCGCTGCTGGCCTGCGGCGAGGAAGATGCCGCCGCAGTCGCCCAGCGCATGCAGGTGGAGATCGACCGCGCGATCGCCCACGCTGGCGAAGGCGAGCACTTGGAGGTGGCCTTTGCGCTGGGGGCATGCGCGTTTGCACCAGGCACGGCGCTGAAGGCGCTGCTCGCCCATACCGACGGGGCGCTGGCGGGGGCCGAGCAGGACGGCGCGCGCATGATCCGCATCGCCGACCCCGACCGGCCGCCCCTGCCGCATACCGACCTGCATGGTTGGCGCTGCGCGATCGAGGATGCCGTGCTGAAGTCGCGGATGATGCTGGCACGCTTCCCGGTGCTGTCGACAGGCGGCGCCGTGTTGCACCAGGAGGCGCCGGTGCGCCTGGAGATGGGTGGCGAGTGGCAGAGCGCGGGCTACTTCATGCCTTGGGCGGCGCGCCTCGGGCTGGTGAGCCGGATCGACGCCGAGGTGGTGCGACGTGCGTTGCTGGACGTGGAGCAGGAACCGTCAGCGCTGGGCATCAACATATCGGCCGAGTCGCTGTGCGATGCAGCCTTCCGCAACCATCTGCAGACGCTGCTCGACAGCCGACCCGAGGCTGCACGCAAGCTGTGGGTCGAGGTGCCGGAATACGGCGTGGTGCAGCATCCTGCGGAGTTCCGCGAGCTGTGCCAGATGCTCAAGCCGCTTGGCTGCCGGATCGGCATCGAGCATTGCGGCCGTGAGCTCAAGCGCATCGGTGACTTGCACGACCTGGGCCTGGACTACATCAAGGTGGATGCGTCCATGGTGCGCAGCATCGACACCGAGCCCGGCAACCAGAACGTACTGCGCAGCCTGTGCATGCTGGCGCACAGCATCGGCGTGCAGGTCATTGCCGAGGGCGTGAGCACGGCACAGGAGCAAGCGGCGCTGACACGCCTGGGGGTGGACGGGGTGACCGGACCAGGCGTGCAGGCGCAAGCATGAGCGCCCGGGCCTGCGGACAGCGGGCCAGGGCGCGGCGGACGCGGTAGGTCAGAGCACCTGTCCGTCGGCGTCGTCGAGCAGGTGCAGGCTGCGCATCGAGACCCGTGCGCTGCGCCGTGCGCTGAGCTTCTCCTGGGCCGCGGGCGGCAGGTCGGTAAAGCGGATCACCGCGCGTTCGACGAGCAGGTCGATGAGATCCTCGAGCACGCGGACCATGTGCAGATCCGTCTCGGCGAGCCCGGGGGTGGCGCTGAGCTTGTGCAGGAAGACCCGCAGTTGCGGGTCTTCGGCGTCGACGAGGTGACGGTGGATCGCGTCTTCGGTGGCGCTGACGGCGACAATGTCTCCACCGGCGTTGCGTTCTACGTAAGGCATGCCTGAGCCTCTTGCGGTGGCCCGCCGGGTTGCCCCGGCAGGCCATTGGGACATGGTCAGTCGGTGATCAACCGGCCGCTGCTGAGCAGGTTCTGGATGATCTGATTGTCGTCGGCCAGGCCGCCCAGCAGGTCGACACCTTCGAGGCGGATGATCTGGTCCGGCCCCGTCATTGCTGCCCCCTGGGTCTTGACCGCGATGACGGTCGTCCCGGCGGCGGAGCCCGCGCCCGGCTCGAAGCTGAAGTCGAGGTAGTCGGCGAGGTTGCCGGCGTCGATGCCCTGATGGGATTCGCCGATCAGCAGGTCGCGCAGGTCGAGCACGTCGCCCTGGCTCACGCTGAAGTCCTTGACCACGTCGACCGCGGGCGCGCTGGTGCTGCCCTGGTCGCCGAACTGCCACTTGAACACGTCGGCTCCGGCACCACCATACAGGGTGTCGTTACCCGCACCGCCGACGAGGACGTCGTTGCCGGCATCGCCGTACAGGGTGTCGTTGCCCTGCCCGCCATACAGCCAGTCGTTACCCGCCCCGCCACGCAGGGTGTCATTGTCGGCTCCGCCGAAGATGAGGTCGTCGCCGGCACCGCCGTTGATGGTGTCGTCGCCCGCATAGCCGCGGATGAGATCGTCGCCGCCGGTGCCGTTGAGCGTCTGGCCCGCGCTGGTGCTGTTGGTGACGGTGGAGTCGGTCTGGTTGAAGGTGATGTTGACGGTCTGCTGGCTGACCGCGGTGTCGTCATTCGCGGTCTCACGTGCGATCGCAGTGACGGTGAGCGCCATCGAGCCGGAGAAGCCTGCAGGCGGCATCAGCAGCAGGTTGCCGAGCTCGGCCGCGGTGAAGGTCCAGGTGCCGTCGCCGTTGTCGGTACCCGAGGTGAAGCGGGCGCCGGCAGGAACGCCGGAGACGACGACGGTGAGCACCTCGGACCCGCTCTTGTCAGCCAGTTCGGCAAACACGGGCAGGCGCACAGGCGCACCGTAGGCCGCAGCATCGCCCGGCGCGCCAAAGCGCGGCGCAGACAGCTGCAGCGACGAGTCCTTGAGGCGGTCGCCACCGTTGAGCACCAGCCACTGGAAGCTGTACTGGCCATCGGCGCTGGCGGTGAAGGTGAAGCTGTCGCTGACGCTGCTTTGCGGGAACTTGACCTCGGAGGCGTTGACCAGGATCGACTGCTTGGCGCCGGAGGGATCGGTCACGATGAGCACGACCAGGTCGTTGAAGCCATTCGCAACCTCGGACGCGAGGTTCTCGCCGTTGGTGAAGATGTAGTTCCAGCTCACCGTGGAGCCGGCCGTCATTGCGTGATGCGATTCGGTGACCTTGCCGTCGAGCACGGTGACGTTGCCGTTGTGGGTGACGTTTTCGCCCACTGGATTGAAACGGTTGCTCAGGTAGCCGCTGGGCAGGCCAAGCTCGCGCTCGAGATCCGCCCTCAAGACACCATTGCCGGAGTTGTTGTCGCCCGGCGTGACCACCGTGTCGCTACCACCCGTGGAGATGACGGTGCTGCCGGGCGTGAGGATGAAGATGTCGTTGATGGGCGCGAGGTTGGGCGTGTCGGCGATGGCCTTCACCCCGTTGTCGCTATCCACAGCCGTGTTGCCGGCAAGGTCGGTAACCGTGGCGGTGACCGTAAGCGGACCATCGGTGAGCGCGCTGAGGTTGGCCGTGGTGCTGTAGCTGCCGTCGGCATTGACCGTGGTCGTGACCGTCACATCCGGCGTGGCGGGGTCGTTGTCGCTGATGACGAGCGTGACCGTCTGGCCGGGCTCCACACTGGTGGTGGTACCGGTGATCGGCACCGCGGTGACATTGGCACTACCGACGTTATTAAGACTGACGGTAATCGCCGCGCTGGTATCGATCAGCGTGCTGTCGCTATCGCCACTGCCGACATTGCCGGCGACGTCGGTGTAGCTGCCGGCGGGGACTTCGACGGTCACCGTGCCTTCAAAGCCGGCGGCCGGAGTCAGATCAGCCGTCCAGCGGGTCGGGTCGGTCGGGTCCTGGACGAGGTTGCTGATGCTGCCGTTGGTGACGACGACATCGCTCGCCTCGAAGCCCACCGGCGCTTCGCTGAAGACGAAGCTCACCGTGCCATCCGGGTTGATCGTGACGTTGACGCTCGGGGCGAGCGTGTCGACTGCCGTACTGTCGCTATCGCCGCTACCGGCATTGCCGGCCACGTCGGTGTAGCTGCCGGCGGGGACTTCGACGGTGACATTGCCTTCGAAACCCGCGGCCGGCGTGAGGTCGGCGGTCCAGCGCGTCGGGTCGGTCGGGTCTTGCACCAGGTTCGAGATCGAACCGTTGGTGACGACGATGTCGGCAGCTTCAAAGCCCACCGGCGCTTCGCTGAAGACGAAGCTCACCGTGCCATCCGGGTTGATCGTGACGTTGACGCTCGGCGCGAGCGTGTCGACCGCGGTGCTGTCGCTATCGCCGCTACCGGCATTGCCAGCCACGTCAGTGTAGCTGCCTGCCGGGACTTCGACGGTGACGTTGCCCTCGAAACCAGCCGCCGGAGTCAGATCAGCCGTCCAGCGCGTCGGGTCGGTCGGATCTTGCACCAGGTTCGAGATCGAACCGTTGGTGACGACCACATCGGCAGCTTCAAAGCCCACCGGGGCTTCGCTGAACACGAAGCTCACCGTGCCATCCGGATTGATCGTGACATTGACGCTCGGGGCCAAGGTATCCACCGCGGTGCTGTCGCTATCGCCGCTACCGGCGTTGCCGGCCACGTCGGTGTAGCTGCCTGCGGGGACTTCGACGGTCACCGTGCCTTCAAAGCCGGCGGCCGGGGTCAGGTCGGCGGTCCAGCGGGTCGGGTCGGTCGGATCTTGCACCAGATTGCTGATGCTGCCGTTGGTGACGACGACGTCGCTCGCCTCGAAGCCCACCGGGGCTTCGCTGAACACGAAGCTCACCGTGCCATCCGGATTGATCGTGACATTGACGCTCGGGGCCAAGGTATCCACCGCGGTGCTGTCGCTATCGCCGCTACCGGCATTGCCGGCGACGTCGGTATAGCTACCGGCGGGGACTTCGACGGTCACCGTGCCTTCAAAGCCGGCGGCCGGGGTCAGATCAGCCGTCCAGCGCGTCGGGTCGGTCGGGTCCTGGACCAGGTTGGAAATCGAACCGTTGGTCACAACGACGTCGCTCGACTCAAAGCCCACCGGCGCCTCGCTGAACACGAAGCTGACGGTGCCGTCCGGGTTGATCGTGACATTGACACTCGGGGCAAGCGTGTCGACTGCCGTGCTGTCGCTATCGCCACTACCGACATTGCCGGCCACGTCGGTGTAGCTGCCGGCGGGGACTTCAACCGTGACATTGCCTTCGAAACCCGCGGCCGGGGTCAGATCGGCCGTCCAGCGCGTCGGGTCGGTCGGATCTTGCACCAGATTCGAGATCGAACCGTTGGTGACGACGATGTCGCTCGCCTCGAAGCCCACCGGGGCTTCGCTGAACACGAAGCTAACGGTACCGTCCGGGTTGATCGTGACATTGACGCTCGGGGCCAAGGTATCCACCGCGGTGCTGTCGCTATCGCCGCTACCGGCATTGCCAGCCACGTCGGTGTAGCTGCCGGCGGGGACTTCGACGGTCACCGTGCCTTCAAAGCCGGCGGCCGGAGTCAGATCAGCCGTCCAGCGCGTCGGGTCGGTCGGGTCCTGGACCAGGTTGGAAATCGAACCGTTGGTCACAACGACGTCGCTCGCTTCAAAGCCCACCGGGGCTTCGCTGAACACGAAGCTCACCGTGCCATCCGGGTTGATCGTGACGTTGACGCTCGGGGCGAGCGTGTCGACTGCCGTACTATCGCTATCGCCGCTACCGGCATTGCCGGCCACGTCGGTGTAGCTACCGGCCGGGACTTCGACGGTGACATTGCCCTCGAAGTCCGCGGCCGGGCTCAGATCGGCCGTCCAGCGCGTCGGGTCAGTCGGATCTTGCACCAGATTCGAAATCGAACCGTTGGTCACAACGACGTCGCTCGACTCAAAGCCCAGCGGGGCTTCGCTGAACACGAAGCTCACCGTGCCATCCGGATTGATCGTGACATTGACGCTCGGCGCGAGCGTGTCGACTGCCGTGCTGTCGCTATCGCCGCTACCGGCATTGCCAGCCACGTCAGTGTAGCTACCGGCCGGGACTTCGACGGTGACGTTGCCCTCGAAGCCAGCGACCGGAGTCAGATCAGCCGTCCAGCGCGTCGGGTCGGTCGGGTCCTGCACCAGATTGCTGATGCTGCCGTTGGTGACGACAACGTCTGCAGCCTCGAAGCCCACCGGCGCTTCGCTGAAGACGAAGCTCACCGTACCGTCCGGGTTGATCGTGACATTGACGCTCGGGGCAAGCGTGTCGACTGCCGTGCTGTCGCTATCGCCACTACCGACATTGCCGGCCACGTCGGTGTAGCTACCTGCCGGGACTTCGACGGTGACGTTGCCCTCGAAGCCAGCGACCGGAGTCAGATCAGCCGTCCAGCGCGTCGGGTCGGTCGGATCTTGCACCAGGTTCGAGATCGAACCGTTGGTGACGACCACATCGGCAGCTTCAAAGCCCACCGGCGCTTCGCTGAACACGAAGCTGACGGTACCGTCCGGGTTGATCGTGACGTTGACGCTCGGGGCGAGCGTGTCGACCGCGGTGCTGTCGCTATCGCCGCTACCGGCGTTGCCGGCGACGTCGGTGTAGCTACCGGCGGGAATCTCGACCGTGACCGTACCTTCAAAACCAGCGGCCGGGGTCAGATCCGCCGTCCAGCGGGTCGGGTCGGTCGGGTCCTGGACGAGGTTGCTGATGCTGCCATTGGTCACAACGACGTCTGCAGCCTCGAAGCCCACGGGGGCTTCGCTGAACACGAAGCTGACGGTACCGTCCGGGTTGATCGTGACGTTGACGCTCGGCGCAAGCGTGTCGACCGCGGTGCTGTCGCTATCGCCACTGCCGACATTGCCGGCCACGTCGGTGTAGCTGCCGGCGGGGACTTCGACGGTCACCGTGCCTTCAAAGCCCGCGGCCGGCGTGAGGTCGGCGGTCCAACGGGTCGGGTCAGTCGGGTCCTGGACGAGGTTGCTGATGCTGCCGTTCGTGACGACGACATCGCTCGCCTCGAAGCCCACCGGCGCTTCGCTGAACACGAAGCTCACCGTGCCATCCGGGTTGATCGTGACGTTGACACTCGGGGCAAGCGTGTCGACCGCGGTGCTGTCGCTATCGCCGCTACCGGCAGTGCCAGCCACGTCGGTGTAGCTGCCGGCGGGGACTTCGACCGTGACGTTGCCCTCGAAACCAGCGGCCGGGGTCAGGTCGGCGGTCCAGCGGGTCGGGTCGGTCGGGTCCTGCACCAGATTGCTGATGCTGCCATTGGTCACAACGACGTCTGCAGCCTCGAAGCCCACGGGGGCTTCGCTGAAGACGAAGCTGACGGTACCGTCCGGGTTGATCGTGACGTTGACGCTCGGGGCGAGCGTGTCGACCGCGGTGCTGTCGCTATCGCCACTGCCGACATTACCGGCCACGTCGGTGTAGCTGCCGGCGGAGACTTCGACGGTCACCGTGCCTTCAAAGCCCGCGGCCGGAGTCAGGTCGGCCGTCCAGCGCGTCGGGTCGGTCGGGTCTTGCACCAGGTTCGAGATCGAACCGTTGGTGACGACGATGTCGCTCGCCTCAAAGCCCACCGGGGCTTCGCTGAACACGAAGCTCACCGTGCCATCCGGGTTGATCGTGACATTGACGCTCGGCGCGAGCGTGTCGACTGCCGTACTGTCGCTATCGCCGCTACCGGCATTGCCAGCCACGTCGGTGTAGCTACCTGCCGGGACTTCGACGGTGACGTTGCCCTCGAAGCCAGCGGCCGGCGTGAGGTCGGCGGTCCAGCGCGTCGGGTCGGTCGGATCTTGCACCAAGTTCGAGATCGAACCGTTCGTGACGACGACATCGCTCGCCTCAAAGCCCAGCGGGGCTTCGCTGAACACGAAGCTCACCGTGCCATCCGGATTGATCGTGACATTGACGCTCGGCGCGAGCGTGTCGACTGCCGTGCTGTCGCTATCGCCACTGCCAGCATTGCCGGCCACGTCGGTGTAGCTACCTGCCGGGACTTCGACGGTGACGTTGCCCTCGAAGCCAGCGGCCGGAGTCAGATCAGCCGTCCAGCGCGTCGGGTCGGTCGGGTCCTGCACCAGATTGCTGATGCTGCCGTTCGTCACGACAACGTCTGCAGCCTCGAAGCCCACCGGCGCTTCGCTGAAGACGAAGCTCACCGTACCGTCCGGGTTGATCGTGACATTGACGCTCGGGGCAAGCGTGTCGACTGCCGTTCTGTCGCTATCGCCACTACCGACATTGCCGGCCACGTCGGTGTAGCTACCTGCCGGGACTTCGACGGTGACGTTGCCTTCAAAGCCCGCGCCCAGAGTCAGATCAGCCGTCCAGCGCGTCGGGTCGGTCGGATCTTGCACCAGGTTCGAAATCGAACCGTTGGTCACAACAACGTCGCTCGCCTCGAAGCCCACCGGCGCCTCGCTGAACACGAAGCTGACCGTGCCGTTGGGGTTGATGGTGACATTGACGCTCGGGGCGAGCGTGTCAACCACGGTGCTGTCGCTGCCGCCACCGCCCGAATTGCCCGCCGCATCGGTGTAGCTACCGGCGGGAATCTCGACCGTGACGGTACCTTCAAAACCAGCCGCCGGAGTCAGATCAGCCGTCCAGCGCGTCGGGTCGGTCGGATCTTGCACCAGGTTGGAAATCGAACCGTTGGTCACAACGACGTCGCTCGACTCAAAGCCCACCGGCGGCTCGCTGAAGACAATACTGACAGTCCCGTCCGGATTGATCGTCACCACGACGCTCGGAGCCAGGGTGTCGACGGGGGCGCCGTCGTCATCAGCCGCAGCACCCGCCCGCCCATCGACTGCGCCTGCGGTGAACTCGAGACGATCGCCCTCAGCATTGCCATCGACGACCGGCCCCGCACCTTCCAGGTCCTCGCTGATGCGCAGCAGCCGCACGAAGCTGCTGCCTTCGCCCGCGCCGCCGCCAGCCAGGCCGGCTGCCGGGTCCTCGAGCACTTCGCCCAGGTCCTGCCCGGCTTCGATGGCCTGGATGACCTGGGCGATGGTGGCGTCTTCGACAGCGGCTGCACGGGCGTCGGCACGACCGGCCTCGCCCATGTCGGCGGCTACGAGGACGCTGCTGTCTTCGGGGACGAGGGTGGTGGCGCCGTCGGCGTGGGAGAGTTCGACGCGGGCGCCGGGGCCGGTGATGATGACCTCACCTTCGAGGACGGTATCGCCGACCTTGAGCACGCGCAGTTCGCCATCGGCGTTGCGGGCGAGAACCTGACCACTGACGTAGACGACGTTTCCAACCACCTGGGCTTCAGCCATTTCGTTCGCTCTCCGTTATGCGCCGCTTGGCCGCGTGATGCGACCGGGCACCAAGAATCATGATGCTGGCAAGCGTACGGAGGCATCGGCACAGGCGCCATTGTCCAGGTGGACAGGCTGCGAACTACGTCACGCTTGGGCTTGAGCGCCGACGCGGGAGACGAGTAAGGCGAGCTGCAGGCGGTCGGGGACGCCGAGCTTGTCGAAGACCGCCGCCAGGTGCGCCTTGACCGTGCGTTCGGAGATGTCGAGACGCAAGGCGACCTGCTTGTTGGTGAGCCCTTCGGCAACAGCGATCGTCACCTCACGCTCGCGCGGGCTGAGCTCATCGAGCGCGGGTGCAGCTGGCGCCTCGGGTGCCTGGGCGAGTTGCGGCGCCAGCCCGGTTATCAAGCGCGCCAATAGATGGGGACCAACCCACAGACCACCATGGCGCACGACGAGCGCCACCTCGTGGAACAAGCCGGCGGCGGCGAATGCATGGCAGTAGCCGCGCGCGCCGCTGTCGAGCGCACGCAGGGCCTGCTCGTCCGCGGGCAGGGCCGACACGACGACCACGCGCACGCCCCTCTCGGTCAGACTGCGTACCGTGCCGGCCCAATCGTCGAGTTCGACATCGACCCAGACGAGGTCATCCGCGGCCAGTGCCGGCAGCTGTTCGGCGGAACCAAGCACCACCGCACTCGAGAAAGCCTTGCGCCAGGCGTCGAGCGCCCGCGCGCTGGGGCTGATGAAGTATTCGGTCATGCTCAGCGCTCCGTCAGTGCGTTGGCCTTGGCGCGCAGCACGGGTTTGGCGAGGTAGGCGAGCACGCTCTTCTTGCCGGTGAGGATGTCGACGTCGGCGACCATGCCGGGGATGATCGGCATCCCCTCGCCGAGCTCGTTCTGCAGTGTGCGCACGCGCACGATGTAGAAGGCGTTGCCCTTGTCATCGAGCACGGTATCGGCCGAGATGTGCTCGACGACGGCATCGAGCCCACCGTAGATGGCGAAGTCGTAGGCGCTGAACTTGACCACGGCCGGCTGCTCGGGGCGCAGGAAGCCGATGTCCCTGGGCTTGATGCGCGCCTCGAGCAGCAGAGCGTCGTCGAGCGGGACGATCTCGACCACCTCGCGGCCGGGCTGTACCACGCCGCCCACGGTATTGACGAGCAGGCGCTTGACGGTGCCACGCATCGGCGAGCGGATCTCGGCGTGCTTGACGCGGTCCTCGAGCCCACGGGCGCCCTCGGACAGGCTGCCGAGCTTGCTCATGGTGTCGGAGAGCTCGGCGCGCCACTGGTTGCGCACCGCCAGCTCGACCTCCTGGATCTTGCCTTCGGCTTCGGTGATTGCGGCCTGCACGCGCGAGATCTGCGCCGCAGCCTGGTCGCGCTCGCCGCGCATGCGTGCGACATCGCGCTCGAGACGCAGGATGTCGACGTCGGACACCGCGCCGGAACGCACCAGCGGCCGGGTCACGTCAAGCTCGCGCACCGCAAGATCGAGGCCGCGTGCAGCCTGATCGCGGCGTGCGCGCACTTCGTTGAGTTCCTGCTGTCGCTGGCTGAGCTGCTGGCGGGCAATGGCGATCTGGGCGTTGATACCCTCGCGACTGGTCTCGAACATGCGGCGTTCGTGGGCGACGATGTCGGGGATCTCGCGCTCGAGCTCTGCAGCGACGGCGAACTCGCCGCCGCGCGTGAGCGCCTCCAGGCGGGCTGCCCTGGCCTGCAGCGCCTGCGCGGTGGCGCGGCTTTCGAGCAGGGTCGAGACGAAGCGCGTGGGGTCGATGCGCAACAGCAGCTCGCCGGTGTCGACGACCTGGCCTTCGCGTACGGCGATCTCCTCGACCACACCACCATCGAAGGACTGCACCACCTGCAGCTGCGACGACGGAATGACACGCGCCTCGCCGCGCGTGACCTCATCGAGTTCGGCCAGCGCCGCCCACACGACCAGCGCGACCAGCACGAGGGCGATGATCCACAGCAGGCCGCGTGCGCGCAGCGGCTCCTGCTGCAGGCGGGCCCAGTCGGCCTCGCCCATCCAGTCATCGGCGCCCGGGCGGTCGCCACGGGCGGCGCTGCGCACCAGGCGGTCGAGCGCACCACCGCCGAGCTGCGTCGAGCCCTGGGACACCTCGCCAACCTTGTCGAACAGGGAACGCTGCATGCGCGGCAACATCAGCCAGCCCTCCCGATACGGCCCTGGCGCAGGGCGTCGACCACCTGGGCCTTGGGCCCGTCGGCGACGATGCGACCGGCGTCGATGACGATGATGCGGTCGACCAGATCGAGCAGCGAGGTTCGGTGCGTGATCACGATCAGCGTCTTGCCGGCGCCGTGCGCGCGCAGCTGCTGCTTGAGCGCCTCCTCGCTGGCGTGGTCCATCGAGGCAGAAGGCTCGTCGAGCAGCAGGATGGGCGGGTCGGCGACCAGCGCACGGGCGATGGCCACGCCCTGGCGCTGCCCGCCGGAGAGCGATTCGCCACGTTCGCCGACGAGCATGCCGTAACCGTGCGGGTGGGCGTCGACGAAGTCGGCGATGCCCGCAATGCGCGCGGCACGCAACACCTTGTCGTCGCCCGCCTCCGGCATGCCGATGACGATGTTGTCACGCAGGGAGCCGTAGAACAGGGTGACATCCTGCGGCACATAGCCGATGTTGCGGCGCAGCTCGGCGGGGTCGAGCTGGCGCAGGTCGATGCCGTCGACCAGCACGGCGCCGCCGGTGGGCTGGTAGAGCCCGAGGATGAGCTTCTCGAGCGTGGTCTTGCCTGAACCGACACGGCCCAGGATACCCACGCGCTCGCCGGTACGGATGGTGAAGGAAACCTCGCGCAGGGCCGGCATTTCGCCCTCGCCGTAGGCGAAGCTGACGTTGCGGAACTCGATGTCGCCGCGCAGCAGCGGACGGCTCAGGAAGCGCTTGTCCTGCGGACGCTCGACCGGGCGCTGCATCAGCTCCTCGAGCGATTCGAAGGCGGTCGCTGCGGAGTGGTACTGCACCAGCAGCCCGGCGACCTGGCCGATCGGCGCCATCGCGCGCGAGGACAGCAGGTAGCAGGCGATGAGGCCGCCCATGGTGAGCTCGCCCTCGCTGATCAGGTAGACGCCGATGATGACTGTCGACAGGCTCACCATCTGCTGCACCCACAGGGCGCCGTTCGAGCTCGTGGCGGCGAGCAGGCGCAGGCGTGCGCCGACGCTTGCGACCAGCGCTGCGCTTTTCTCCCACTTGCCCTGGATGACCGCCTCGGCCCCCATCGCCTTCACCGTCTCCATGCCGACCAGGCCCTCGACCAGGGTGGCGTTACGCTGCGCGCTGGCGCGGTAAGTGGTTTCGGCCAGCGCATGCATGCGGCGCTGGACGGTGAGCGAGTAAAGCAGCAGCAGCGTGATGCCGACGACGAAGGGGATCACCATCGGCCAGCCGATCCAGCCGATGACGATGACGAAGAGCAGCGCGAACGGCAGGTCGATGAAGGCGGTGACCGTCGCCGAGCTGATGAAGTCGCGCACCGACTCGAAGGCGCGCAGGTTGGAGGCGAAGGAGCCGGCCGAGTCGGGCCGGGCCTCCATGCGCAGGCCAAGCACCTTCTCCATGATCACCGCCGACAGCTTGACGTCGGCACGGCTACCGGCAAGATCGACGAAGTAGCCGCGCAGCATGCGCAGCACGAAGTCGCCGCAGATGACGATCATGACGCCAATGGCGAGCGCCCACAGGGTCTCGATGGCATTGTTGGGGACGACGCGGTCATACACGTTCATCGAGAACAAGGGCAGCGCGAGCGCGAACACGTTGATGACCAGCGCCGCGAGCAGCACGTCGCGGTAGAGCGCCCGGTTCTCGGCCATCACGCTCCAGAACCAGTGCCCGGCGCCCGTGCCGCGGACCTCGGGCGTACGCGCATCGAAGCGGTGGCGCGGGCGCGCGTACAGGGTGACGCCGACATAGCGCGTGCGCAGCTCGGCGAGCGCCATCGTCACCACACTGTCGCCAAGCTCGGGAAACACCACCTCGGCCACGGCGGCGGCTGCGTCCACGCGCATGAGCACGCAGGCCTGGCCGTCCTCGAGCAGCAGCACTGCGGGCAGCAGCGCGAGTTCGACGTGCTCGAGGGCCTGGCGCACGATGCGGCTCGACAGCCCGGCCCGGCTTGCCGCGCGTTCGAACAGCGCCGGGCCGAGCCGCCCGCCCTCGAGCGGCAGGCCGGCGAGCACGGCTTCGCGGGTGACGGACAAGCCATGCGCCTGGGCCACGACCAGCAGGCAAGCGAGCAGTGCATCCGTGCCGCGCGGCGACGGCTCCGGGGTCGATGCCGGCTCAGCGCCTGGCGCCAGGGTGATCGAGGCTTGCTGCACGCAGAAGGTCATCCATGATGAACAATTGGACGCATTCTATGGGCAACCGCCCAAACTGAGTCAAACCCGGGGCTTGCAGCGTTAATTCGGTCACATTGGCGCCTGCTGCTGCGGTTCAGTCCGGCAGCGGCTCGGTGTCGATGTACTCCTCGACCTTCATCCCCCTCAGCTGGTAGCCGGCCACCCCCATGTCGGAATCGATCCGCCCCACCGCCATCACCCCCTCGACCCATACCGGCAGCATGTTGTAGCCGGCCGGCACCGCCTTGTCGGGGATGACGTGGATGAGCTGGTTGGCCGGCGGCGGCGGCACATGCACGCAGGCGCCGAAGTACGGCACGAGCAGGAACTCGCTGATCTGTTCGCCGTTGGTCTCGAGCGGGACGAGAAAGCCGGGGATGCGCACACGCTCGCCGGCAAGCCGCTCGACGACCGGCGCGCGGTCCCACTCCTCGCGGATGCGTTGCAGCACCTCCATGGCGCGCGGGTCGTTGTCGCCGAGCTCGTCGAGGTTAATGTCGGCAAACAGTGCTTCGGGCTTCCAGTCGGCGGGCATCAGCTCATCCCAGCTGAGCTCGCGGAACGGCCCGCTCGCGCTGCCGGCAGGCGCCGCCAGGCGGTCGCCTACCTGGTACTGCGGCGCACCAGCAGCCTGGCTCTGCGCCTGAACCTGCGGCACCGCCGCCAACAGGAGGAAGGAGGCGCCGACCACGGCGCACAGCTTGGATGCAGTCATCGATCGTAGAACCCATTCACATCGTGAGGACGCTCGCCGGCAGTCAGACGCGGATGCTCATGCCGTCGGCAAGCGAATAGCGGTAGGCGCGCAAGGCCGGCACCAGGCTCGCCATCAGGCTGGCCCCCAGCACCGCCGCGAGCAGGCGCCATTCGCCAGAGGTCGGCCAGCCGAGCGTCAGTTGCAGGCCATGATTGGCACTCAACCACGGCGCCAACGCCGCGCTCGCACCATACAGCAGCGCCAGGCCAAGCGCGATACCCGCCAGCGCCAGCATCACGCTCTCGCTTGCAAGCAGCGCGAACACCTGGCGCGGGCTGGCCCCGAGCGCGCGCAGGATGGCGAGCTCGCGGCGACGCTCGCCCAGGCTGGCGACCACGACCGCCACCATGCCGGCCAGCCCCACTGCCACCACCAGCGCCGACACCGCGAGCAGCGCCTTCTCGGCAATGCCGACCAGCCCCCACAGCTCCTGCAGCGTGGCGCCGGGCAGGATGGCGGTGAGCGCCTCGTCGCCATGGCCGTTGATCTGGCGCTGCACGCGGAACACTGCAGTACGGCTGTGCAGGCCGACGAGGGCAGCGGTGACCGATTTGGGCTGGAGATCGAACTTGCGCACATGCTCGGCGGCAATGCGCAGACCGGGGATGGGCGCGCCCCCATGCCAGTCGATGTGAATGGCCTCGATGCCTTCCAGGCTCACCAGCAGCGCACGATCGACCGGCGTGCCGCTGCGCGCCAGGATGCCGACGACGGTGAAGGGCTTGTCGTCGTGGTCGGCAAAGCGCGGGCCGCCCTGCCCACCCAGCGTGCCGTGGCTGAGCACGATCTGCTGGCCGAGCCGGTAGCCGAAGCGCGCGGCCACTTCGGCACCGAGCACGACCTCGAAGATGCCGGCAACCTCGGCGGGCGCATCGGCAAAGGCACGCCCCTGTTCGAAACGCAGCGCGCGCCGGTCGCCATGGCGGTAATGCTCGAAGAAGCCCACGGTGGTGCCGATGACACGGTGGCCGCGATGGGAATCACCAAGCGAGATCGGTACCAGCCAGCTGACCTGGGGCATGGCGGCAATGTGCTCGATGCTCGCCCACGACACGTTGTTGGTGGCGTTGCCGAGATGAAAGACCGAGTACAACAGCAGCTGTACCGGGCCACTGCGGGCACCGACCACGAGGTCGGTGCCCGAGATGGTCTGCGCAAAGCCGGCGCGGGCGTCGTTGCGCAGGCGCTCGACACCGAGCAGGAGCGCCACCGCGAGCGCCACCGCGATCACCGTGAGGCCGACCGACAGACGGCGGTTGGCGATGCTGCGCAGGCTGAGGCCGAGCACGGTGCTCATGCGCCGCCCTCCGCCGCGCACGCTGCCGAGGCGCGGTTCATGTGGTCGAGTTCGAGCACGCGGTCGAAGTGAGCCGCCAGGCGCTGGTCGTGGCTCACGAAGAGCAAGGCGGCACCGGCTGCGGCGCACTCCTCGAGCAGGAGCGCAATGAAGGCCTGCTGGCGGTCGGCATCGAGCGCGGATGTAGGCTCATCGGCCACCACCAGGCCGGGACGGCCGATGAGTGCGCGTGCGGCGGCCACGCGCTGCTGCTGGCCGACCGACAGCTGCGCCGCAGGGCGCGCGAGCAGGCCGGGGTCGAGATCGAGCCGCGCTGCCAGGCGTGCTGCCTCGGCCGCCGGCGTGCTGCCAGCGGCCGCCACCCGCGCACGGCGCTGGGGCGAAAAGCGGCAGGCAAGCAGGATGTTGTCGAGGGCGGACAGCCAGGGCAGCAGGTTGAAGAGCTGGAACACGAAGCCGACATGGTCGGCACGGAAGCGGTCGCGCGCACCCGACGACAGCGCTGCCAGCACCTGCCCGGACACCTCGACAGAGCCGGCCTGGGGAAGGATCACACCGCCGACCAGCGACAGCAGCGTAGTCTTGCCGCTGCCGCTCGGCCCGCGCAGGAAGACGCGCTCGCCGCTGGCGATGTCGAGGCGCTCGATGTCGAGGCAGTCGGCCGGCGCACCCGGCCAGCGATAGCGCAGGCCGGCGAGGCGGACCGCAGGCACGGCGGCTGCGCTCACAGTTTCAGGGCAGCGGCGCCGGGCTTGAGCACCGCCGAACCCTGGCCGCGGCCGGATGCGTGCGCCGCGCGCAACTCGCGCAGGCGCGGGAAGGCGTCGAAGAGGGCGGTGTCGATACGCTCGAGTGCGGCCGGGGCCGAGCACTCGAAGCGGTAGCTGGCGACGAGGTCGGCATGGCCATCATCGCCGTGGTCATGATCGTGTTTGTGGTCGTGTTTGTGGTCGTGTTTGTGACCGTCCGCCTGCTCCCCGCCTTGCGGCCAGGGCGATTCGACGCTGACCTCCCGCAGCGCGCAACCGGCCGCGGTCGATGGTGCGAACAGCGCCCCACCCTCGCGCAGACGCTGCTCGGCAGCAGCCATGGCCTTGCGCTGGGCGGCCGTGCGCGGCGCGTGCTCGAAGCCGACCAGGTTGTCGAGCGGGGTCGTCAGCTCGATCAGCAGTTCGCCACCATCGGTTGCAACGCTCAGGTGGGCAACGCCGTGCTCATGGGCGCCATGGGCATGCTGCGCCTGGGCCAGCGGCGACACTGCCAACAGGGCTGCGCAGCCAAGCGCGGACAAGGTACTGCGGGCGGGGATTCGGGTCATCGTGTTGCGCCTCCGGGCTCGAAAGGTTGTCTGGAACGGGTTTCTGAGGGCAGTTGGTCAATCAAAGGCTCGCGGCTGGCGCCGCTCCTACCGCATGGGCAGGCGCCGCGGGTGCCCCCGTAGGAGCGGCGCCAGCCGCGAGGGGTTGAAGGCGACATGCCCCACGAGTGGTACGAAAAGCTCGCGGCTGGCGCCGCTCCTACGGCGGAACCAGGCGCAGCGCATTTCCCGCCTTGGATGCGCGTGAATGCTACGGGTTCATCTAATGCTACAATGTTGCATCAAATACAGCACCAGATCCAGACCGAAGCGCCCGCAAACCGTTCCGGATACACCATGCCCCAGCACACTGCCCACAGCCACACACCCGTGCCGGCTCGCGAACTGATCGCGGCCCACGGCGGTCGCGTCACACGCACCCGCATCGCGGTCATCGAGGTGCTGCAGGCGGCGAGCCATCCGCTATCGCACGACGAGGTCGCCGCTGCGCTCGACGCGGGCGGCATCGCCCATGACCGGGTCACGCTGTACCGTGCGCTCGAGTGGCTGGTGGAACAGGGCATTGCACGCCGCATCGCCAGCGGCGAGCGCGCCTGGCACTTCGAGATCCGCCGCGGCGACGATCACCGCCATGCACACTTCCACTGCGACCGCTGCGGGCAGGTGCTGTGCCTGGAGGACATCCCCGCGACGGCGAGCGCAGCGCTGCCGGCCGGATTCGAGCTCGACCGCGCCGAGCTGGTACTGCACGGCGCCTGCGCCGACTGCGGCCGCAACGGCGTGGGGGCACCCTGAACATGCGCCTCGAAGCCCATGTCCACACCCCCCCTGCGGCCATTCCCGGCGGACATGAGCACGCTGCTACCCCCAGGCTCGCCGCCCAACGCGCTGCCGACCGCGGCACGCCTGCCCCCAGCCTGCTCGGCACCAGCCTGGCCACCCGCCTGGGCGTGTGCGCGGGCGCGCTGGCCCTGTTGTGGCTGACCATCCTGTGGGCGCTGCGCTGACATGGACGCCGCGCGCATGCCGATGATCCAGCTCGACAACCTCACCCTGGGCTACGACCGCCACCCCGCGGTGCACCACCTGTCCGGCGAGATCGCCGCCGGCGCGCTGGTGGCGGTGGTCGGCCCCAATGGCGCCGGCAAGTCCACCCTGCTCAAGGGCATTGCGGGCGAGTTGCGCCCGATCGGCGGCCGCATCGTGATGCCCGCCCTGCCCGCGCACGGCCTGGCCTACATGCCGCAGCGCGGCGAGATCGACCACAGCTTCCCGGTGTCGGTGTTCGACGTGGTGGCGATGGGTTTATGGCACGAGGTAGGCGCTTTCGGCGGGTTGTCGCGCCGCCAGCGCGAGCGCGTACGCGATGCGCTGGACGCGGTTGGCCTGACGGGCTTCGAAGCGCGCCCGATCGGCTCGCTGTCAGGCGGCCAGTTGCAGCGCGCGCGCTTTGCGCGCCTCATCCTGCAGGATGCGCCGCTGATCCTGCTCGATGAGCCCTTCGCCGCCATCGACAGCCGCACCGTCGAAGACCTGGTGGCGCTGATCCTGGGTTGGCACGCCGAAGGCCGCACCATCCTCACCGTGGTGCACGACCTCGAACAGGTGCGCCGCTACTTCCCTACCGCCCTGCTGCTGTCGCGCGAGCCGGTGGCCTTCGGTCCCACGGCTCAGGTACTGACGCCCGAGTTGCTGGCGCGCGCGCGCCGCCTGTCGGAAGCCTTCGACGACAACGCTGCGGAGTGCCACATCGAAGCCGTGCCCACGCTGCCCCCGAGCACGGGAGACGGTGCGGCAGCCCCTGGCCACGTGCATGTCCATGATCACGACCATGCCCATGGGCACGGCCACAGGCACTGAGCTTACCGACAACGCCCTCGCCCGCATTACGCGCCAGTTCCACCTCGGACCAGACCCGGTACCAACCTGCTTCCTTTCCCCGTGACCGAATTCCTCATCGATCCGTTTACCGATTTTGCCTTCATGCGCCGCGCCCTGGCCGGCTGCCTGGCGCTGGCGCTGGGCGCCACGCCGGTGGGCGTGTTCCTGCTGCTGCGCCGCATGAGCCTGATGGGCGACGCAATGAGCCACGCCATCCTGCCCGGAGCGGCGCTGGGCTACCTCGCCTTTGGTCTCTCGCTCGGCGCGATGACGGTCGGCGGCATCGTCGCCGGACTGGTCGTGGTGCTGGCCGCGGGCCTGGTCACGCGCGCCTCCATCCTCAAGGAGGACGCCAGCCTGGCGGCCTTCTACCTGCTGTCGCTGGCCGCGGGGGTGATGATCGTGTCGCTGCGCGGGCGCAACCTCGACTTGCTGCATGTGCTGTTCGGCTCGGTGCTGGCGCTTGACGATGCCTCGCTGCTGCTGATCGCCGGCATCGCCAGCGTGACCCTGGTGTGCCTGGCGCTGTTGTTCCGCCCGCTGGTGATGGAGTGCTTCGACCCCGCCTTTCTGCGCGGCGTGAGCCGCTGGTCACCGGTGGCGCATTACGGCTTCCTGATGCTGGTGGTGGTGAACCTGGTGAGCGGCTTCCACGCCCTGGGCACGCTGATGGCGGTGGGCATCATGATCCTGCCGTCGGCCGCTGCGCGGCTATGGGCCCGCGGGCTGCCCATGCTGCTGCTGCTTGCGGTGCTGTTCGCCTTCGCCAGCGGCGTGGCCGGGCTGCTGCTGTCCTTCCATGCCGACGTGCCAGCCGGCCCGGCAATCGTGCTGGTGTGCGGCGTGGTCTACTTCATCTCTTTGCTCGCTGCACCCGGTGGCCTGCTCGCCGGCCGCCTGCCGGTGCGCAACCACCTCGAACGCTGAGCGCTGCACGCACAAGGCGCCGCAAGACCCGATGCCCCTTTCCCAGGAGACCCCACGATGAAGCCCCAGCCCACAACCGCCGGACGCCGTCTCGCCCACGCCATCGCCGGCGGCCTGCTTGCCCTTGCCCTCGGTCCGGCACACGGTCAGCAGCCGCTGGACGTCACCGCAAGCTTCAGCATCCTGGGTGATTTCGTGCAGCAGGTCGGCGGCGAGCGCGTCAAGGTGCGCAGCCTGGTGGGCGCGGACGAGGACGCCCACGCCTTCCAGCCCCGCCCCTCGGATGCGCGCGAGATCGGCTCGGCAGCGCTGGTGGTGGTCAATGGCCTGGGCTTCGATGACTGGATGAGCCGCCTGGCGCGCTCGGGCGGCTACAAGGGCACGATCGTGGTTGCCAGCGACGGCGTGGTGACGCTGGAGATGGCCGACGACCATGGCCACGACCACGGTCACAAGCATTCGCACGGCCACAAGCACGGCAGCAAGGCGATCGACCCTCACGCCTGGCAGGACGTGGGCAACGCCCGCCAGTACGTGGCCAACATCGCTGCAGCGCTGACCGCTGCCGACCCCGCGGGCGCGGCCACCTACCGCGCCAACGCCGAACGCTACGACGGCGAACTGCGCGCACTCGATGCCGAGTTGCGTGCCGCATTCGGGGCGATTCCGGCCGAGCGCCGCAAGGTCGTGACCTCGCACGACGCCTTCGCCTACTTCGGGCGTGCCTACGGGGTGCGCTTCCTGTCGCCGGTGGGCGTATCGAACAATGCCGAGCCGACGGCCAAGGGCGTTGCCAGGCTCATCCGCCAACTCAAGGCGGAGAACATCCCCGCGGTGTTCATCGAGAATGTCGTCGATGCACGTCTGATCGAGCGCATCCGCGCCGAGAGCGGCGCAAGGATGGGCGGCACGCTCTACTCCGACGCCCTGTCGGGCGCTGGCGGGCCGGCAGCGAGCTATGTGCAGATGATGCGCAGCAACCTGCAGGCGCTGCAGGACGCGCTGCGCGAGACGCCCTGAACCCGGGCGCCCCGGGCGTTCAGGCGAAGATGCTGTGCAGCATCTTCGCGCACAGCACCATCAACAAGCCGGCAAAGATCTTCTTGAGTGTGGCCACCGGCAGGCGGTGCGCCAGACTCGCACCATAGGGTGCGGTGAGCATGCTGACCGTAGCCACCAGAACCAGCGCCGGCAGGTAGATGTAGCCAAGGGTCAGTGCCGGCGTGCCCTCGGCGCCCCAGCCATTGACGAGGTAGCCGATCGTGCCCGAGACGGCGATCGGCAGGCCGATCGCCGCTGAGGTGCCGATCGCGTGCTGCATCTTGACGTTGCACCAGGTCATGAAAGGCACGGACAGCGAACCACCACCGATCGCCACCAAGGCCGAAATGCCGCCGATGCCGACACCTGCGGCGTTCATCCCGGCGACCCCAGGCAGCTCGCGCGCAGGCTTGGGCTTGATGTTCAGCAGCATCTGCACGGCCACGTAGGCGGTGAACAGGGCGAAGAAGATCGCCAGCGGCACGGTATCGGCACGCGACGCGATGAAGGTGCCGCCGAAGGTGCCAAGCAGGATGCCGGGGGTGATCCGGCGCACGATGTCCCAGCGCACCGCACCGTGCGACTGGTGGGCGCGCAAGCTGGAGATGGAGGTCAGCACGATGGCTGCCATCGAGGTTCCGAGCGCCATGTGCACCACGGACTCGTGAGCAAAGCCCTGGGCAAGGAATAAGGTGGTGAGCATCGGAACCATCACCGCGCCGCCGCCCACCCCGAGCAGGCCAGCAACGAAGCCCACCACCGCGCCAAGCAGGGGGTAGGCGAGCCACCAGGCATTCACATCCATCGGATTCTCCTTGCCGTTGTTCGCGTCAGGCACGATCGCCGGCCGTTAACGTGAAGAAGGCACGGTGATCGCTCACCGCGCCTTCTCGTGTGGCCCCCCGCCTGTGCCGTCTCCGCCGGGCATCCTGAACCTAGGGTTCAGGGAGGTCGCGTTCCTTCCGCATCAGGATCACCCGGCAAGGGGCGTTCACACAGCGGTATCGATGGTCGGCAACCGAGTCTCTCGACTATTGGTTCAAGGAATCTACGACTTCAACGAACACTGCAGGGGATTGATCTTACGTGCCCGACCAGCCTGCCGACCTGTGCAGAAGCAATTCTGAATCAGACGTCAGAAGAGCTTTTCCTGCTGGGCCAGCACCCCGTCGAGGCGCGCTTTCATGAGTCCGATTCTACGCTTCGTGCCCGGCATGTCAAACCCATTGCCGCGCTGGAACTGCAGGAACTCGTGTGCAAGGTTGAGTGCAGTCATGACCGCTAGCCGCTCGCCCGCGGCGTTGGTCTTGGCGCCAAGTTCACGAAACTTGTCGTCCAGGTAGGCGACCGTGGCGAGCAACTCGTCCTTGCTTTCGGGGGTGCAGGAGACGCGGTATTCCTTCCCGAGCAACATCACATCCAGATGCTCCATCGACATGACCTCAGGCCTCCGGCAGTTTTTCTAGCAAGCTCTCGACACGCTCGGCGGCGAACCTGACCTTGTCGGAGAGCTGGCGGTTGTCGGTCTCCAGCCGCAGGACGCGCCCGCGCAGCTCGGCATTGTCGGCCCGCAGGCGTTCGTGGAGGCTGATCAGTTGCTCGAGTTGGGCTTCGAGCTGGGCGAGTTCTGTATCCATGGCGGCGATGTTAGTGAGCGGGCGATGACGGGTCAATCAGCGCTGGACCTGGGTCACGTCACGCACCGCGCCGGTATCGGCCGAGGTGGTGAGCGCAGCATAGGCCTGCAGCGCCGCCGAGACGACGCGTTCGCGCTTGACCGGCTTCCATGCAGCAGCCCCCTTGGCCTCCATCGCGGCGCGTCGGCGGGCGAGCTCGTCGGCCGTGACCGCGAGGTTGATGCTGCGGTTGGGGATGTCGATCTCGATGATGTCGCCGTCCTCGACGAGGGCGATCGCACCGCCGCAGGCCGCCTCGGGCGAGGCATGGCCGATCGACAGGCCGGAGGTACCGCCGGAGAAGCGGCCGTCGGTGAGCAGCGCGCACTGCGCGCCCAGACCTCGGCTCTTGAGATAGGAGGTGGGGTAGAGCATCTCCTGCATGCCGGGGCCGCCCTTGGGGCCTTCGTAGCGAATCACCACCACGTCGCCAGCCTGCACCTGTTCGCCAAGAATGCCGTCAACTGCGTCGTCCTGGCTTTCGAACACGCGCGCCTTGCCGGTGAACTTCCAGATCGACTCGTCCACGCCGGCGGTCTTCACGATGCAGCCCTTCTCGGCAATGTTGCCGTAGAGCACGGCAAGCCCACCGTCCTGGCTGAAGGCGTTGGCCTTGTCGCGGATGACCCCGCGCGTGCGGTCCATGTCCAGCTCCTTCCAGCGGCGATTCTGCGAGAACGCCACTTGCGTCGGCACCCCGCCCGGCGCAGCGAGGAAAAGCTCGAACACGGAGACGTCATGCGCCTGCAGGATGTCCCAGCGCGACAGGGCGTCGCCCATGGTCTTGCTGTGCACCGTCGGCACGTCGCGATGCAGCAGCCCTGCACGATCGAGCTCGCCGAGGATGCCCATGATGCCGCCGGCGCGGTGCACGTCTTCGATGTGCACATCGGCCACGGCGGGCGCAACCTTGCACAGGCAGGGGACGCGGCGGCTGATGCGGTCGATGTCCTTCATCGTGAAGTCGATACCGGCTTCGTGCGCGGCTGCCAGGAGGTGCAGCACGGTGTTGGTCGAGCCGCCCATGGCCACGTCGAGACTGATGGCGTTCTCGAAAGCCTTGAAGCTGGCGATGGAGCGCGGCAGCGCCGAGGTGTCGTCCTGTTCGTAATAGCGGCGGGCCAGGTCGACGATGCGGCGGCCGGCTTCCTTGAACAGCTTCTCACGGTCGGCATGGGTGGCGAGCGTGGTGCCGTTGCCGGGCAGCGACAGTCCGAGCGCTTCGGTGAGGCAGTTCATCGAGTTGGCAGTGAACATGCCCGAGCACGAGCCGCAGGTCGGACAGGCAGAGCGCTCGACGGCGTCGACTTCCTCGTCGGAGCAGTTCTTGTCCGCGGCCTTGACCATGGCGTCGACCAGATCGAGGGAGATGACCTTGTTCTCCCACTTCACCTTGCCTGCCTCCATCGGGCCGCCGGAGACGAAGATCACCGGGATATTGAGGCGCAGGGCGGCCATCAGCATGCCCGGGGTGATCTTGTCGCAGTTCGAGATGCACACGAGCGCGTCTGCGGTGTGGGCATTGCACATGTACTCGACGCTGTCGGCGATGAGGTCGCGCGAGGGCAGCGAATACAGCATGCCGCCGTGCCCCATGGCGATGCCGTCATCGACGGCGATGGTGTTGAACTCCTTGGCGACGCCGCCAGCGGCCTCGATCTCGCGCGCAACGAGCTGCCCCAGGTCCTTCAGGTGCACGTGGCCGGGCACGAACTGGGTAAAGCTGTTGGCGATGGCGATGATCGGCTTGCTGAAGTCCTCGTCCTTCATGCCGGTGGCGCGCCACAGGGCGCGGGCTCCCGCCATGTTGCGGCCGGCGGTCGAGGTGCGGGAACGATACTGGGGCATGGCGGCGCTCCGGAAAATCTGCGGTAAAGACGGTGATTCTAACGCGCACCAGCCAGCATGCACATCGTTCGGCACCACGGCAGCGATCCGGCATCGCACTCGCCCGACGCCCGTCGCCTTCAACCCCTCGCGGCTGCCGCCGCTCCTACGGCGGGAACGGACGCCGCGGTGCCCTCCTGCAGGAGCGGCGCGAGCCGCGAGCTTTTCATCGTACCCACCCGACGCCCATCGCCTTCAACCCCTCGCGGCTGGCGCCGCTCCTACGGCGGGAACGGACGCCGCGGCGCCCTCCTGTAGGAGCGGCGCGAGCCGCGCGCTTTTCATCGCACCCACCCGACACCCGTCGCCTTCAACCCCTCGCGGCTGGCGCCGCTCCTACGGCGGGAACGGACGCCGCGGCGCCCTCCTGTAGGAGCGGCGCGAGCCGCGAGCTTTTCATCGCACTCGCCCGACGCCCGTCGCCTTCAACCCCTCGCGGCTGGCGCCGCTCCTACGGCGGGAACGGACGCCGCGGCGCCCTCCTGTAGGAGCGGCGCGAGCCGCGAGACGTCGGAGGCGTGCGGGCTGGCGTATCATCCCGGTCTCGTCACCGCCAGGAGGCCCCATGCAGGATGCGAACCCCGCCACCGAAGCACAACCGGAAGCCGGCTTCGACCTCACCCCGGCCGAGATCCGTGTGCTCGGGGTGTTGATCGAAAAGTCCTTCATCACCCCCGACGCATATCCGCTGTCGATCAACGCCGTCACGACCGGCTGCAATCAGCTCACCGCGCGCGAGCCGGTGATGAGCCTGAGCGAAGCGGAGGTGCAGGATGCGATCGACAGCCTGATGGCCCGGCGCCTGGTGTCCAAGCGTGACCAGGCAAGCGCGCGCGTGCCCAAGTACGAGCACCTGGTGCGCCTGCGCCACTCGCTGCCGCCAGCCGAGCAGGCGGTACTGGCGATCCTGCTGCTGCGCGGCGCACAGACTGCAGGCGAGTTGCGCCAGCGCTGCGAGCGCCTGCACCGCTTCGACGACGTTGCAGCGGTGGAAGCGGTGCTGGAACACCTGGCCGACAAATATCCGCCGCTCGTCGCCGCCCTGCCCCGCGCGCCCGGCACCAAGGAGACCCGCCACGTGCATCTGCTCGGCGGCGACGCGGCGGTTCAGGAGATGGCCGAGGCGCAGTCCCTGGGCACAGCGGCGGGCAGTGCGCGCGGACGAATCGGGGAACTCGAGGACGAGGTCCGCCGTCTGCGGGAAGAGCTCGAAGCCCTGCGCAGCGAGTTTGCCGAGTTCCGCAAGCAGTTCGACTGACCACCTGACCCACAAACGGCGCGCAGGACGAGCCACTGGCAGGCCGGCTCAACGTGTGCGCCACGCTCATTGCACCCATCAGACCCATGCTCGTCCATCCGCAATTCGATCCGATCGCCTTTTCGCTGGGCCCACTCTCGGTGCGCTGGTATGGCCTGATGTACCTGACCGCTTTCGTGCTCTTCGTCGTCCTCGGTCGCCTGCATGCACGCCGCAGGCCTGAACTGGGCTGGAACGCGCAGATGATCGACGATCTGTTGCTGTACGGCGTGATCGGCGTGATCGTGGGCGGGCGCCTGGGCGAGGTGCTGTTCTTCCAGCCCGGCTACTACCTGCAGCACCCGGGTGAAATCCTCGCGGTGTGGAAGGGCGGAATGAGCTTTCACGGTGGTTTCCTCGGCGTGCTGGTGGCGATGTGGCTGTATGGCCGCAAGCACGGCAAGGGCTTCTGGCAGGTCACCGACTTCATCGCACCGCTGGTGCCGACCGGGCTGGCGGCAGGGCGCATCGGCAATTTCATCAACGGTGAGCTATGGGGCCGCCCGGCAAGTTCAGAGCTGCCCTGGGCGATGGTCTTCCCCTGGGTGGACGCGGCGCCGCGCCACCCCTCACAGCTCTACCAGGCGGCGGGTGAAGGCCTGCTGCTGTTCGTCATCCTGTGGCTGTACGCGGCCAGCCCGCGACCGCTGCGCGCGGTGTCAGCCGTGTTCCTGATCGGCTACGGCAGCCTGCGCTTCCTGGCCGAGTTCTTCCGTACGCCCGACCCCGGCATCTTCGGCACCTTGTCTCTGGGCCTATCGACCGCGCAGTGGTTGTGTGTGCCGATGGTGGTGGTCGGCCTGGCCCTGCTGGTACTGACGCGCACCGCCGCACCGGCGCCACGCTGAAGCAGCCCGGACTGCCCGGACGGCTCAGGCCGCCTTGGCGTCGGCAAGCCCCGCGAGCAGGTCGGGGAGGTCGGCGACGAGGCTGACGGCGTCGGCGCCGAGTGCGCGCGCCGCGCGCGCCGGCATGGAGTCCGCAGCCGGCACGGCAACCACGATGTAACTACCCGGGGCAACGCGCTTGAGCAGGCCGACGAGACGTGCGGGCTCCTGCGGTGCGACGCTCGAATCGAGAACCACCACGTCGGGATGACGTTCGAAGTACAGGCCCAGGGCGAGGCTTTCGCTCGCTGTGCGACCAACGACGTCTACGCCTGCTTCCGCCAGGGCCGCACCGAGCGCCAGCGCGGTGTCGGCCTGCGGCGCATCGGGCGCGACGAGCAGCACTCTCAGGCGGGATTCTTGGGGGCGCATGGCGGCGGCAAGCAGCACGTTATTGCGAACTCGGGGAAGAAGACTGCCCGGAAGATGTCATAGCACCACTGCATGCGCAAGTTCAAAACCGTAAAAATGTCACGCACTGCCCGATTCGGGCTAATGCTATCGTCAACCGACACGATAAGATCGAGCCAAATCAATCCGCATGGACAGTGCCTGGGCGCCGCCAGTGCCGGACCAGGGCAGGATCAGGAGGAGAACATGTCAGCTTCGGGACTCGTTTCGCGCAGCCTCTCCAGGGTGCGCGAGCTGGTGGTCAGCGCCGCACATTTCGGCAAGATGCCGGAGGCGGACGATCTGGACAGCATCCGTACGCAACTGCAGGAGTGTGCGGAAGGGCGCGGAGGCGAGGTCTCTACCCGCCAACGCGCGGCGCGACTGGCGGAGACTTACCTGCGCCTTGATGATGCAGGGCGCCACGCCTTTCTCAAGCTGATCGCGCACGAATTCGGCCCCGACCCGGAACAGGTGGCACTTGCCCACGAGGACTATCAACACGCGGTGGGCACACCGGCGCAGTGGGATGCCGAGGCGCGGCTGCGCACTGCGATGCGCTCGCGCCGGCTGCGTATCCTGACCCAGTTCAACGCAATCCCCCAGGGAGTGAAGTTCCTGGTGGACCTGCGCGCTGACCTGCTGCGTTTTCTGCCCGAGGACCCGCTGCTCAAGCCGCTCGACCGCGAGCTCGAAGCCCGCTTGACGGCGTGGTTCGACGTCGGCTTCCTCGAACTGCAGCGCATCACCTGGGGGTCGCCTGCAGCCCTGCTCGAAAAGCTCGTGCAGTATGAGGCGGTGCACGAGATCCGCTCTTGGGACGACCTGAAGAACCGGCTGGACTCCGACCGCCGCTGCTACGCGTTCTTCCACCCGCGCATGCCGCTGGAGCCGCTGATCTTCGTCCAGGTCGCGCTACTCGAGAACATGGCGGACGATGTCCAGCGCCTGCTCGACATCGAGGCGCCGCTGGCCGACGTCGGCAAGGCGACGACCGCCATCTTCTATTCGATCAGCGCCACCCAGGCGGGGCTGCGCGGGGTGAGCTTCGGCAACTTCCTGCTCAAGCGCGTCGTCGATGACCTTAAGCGCGACTTCCCGCGCCTGCGCACCTTTGCCACCCTGTCGCCCATCCCGGGGCTGGTGCGCTGGGCTGAGCGCAATCCGGAAGAACTCGCCGAAGCAATCACCCCAGCCGACTGGAAACGTCTGCGGACACTCGGCCTGGCCGACCTCGACGCTGCACCGCTGGCCGGCCTGCTGGGTGGAGACAGCAGCTGGAGTGGCGACCCCGCGCTTGCCGATGCCCTGCGCGACCCCCTGCTGCGCCTGACCGCGCGCTACCTGCTCGAGGCCCGGCGCGGCGACAGGCCGGTCGATTCGGTCGCTCGCTTCCATCTCGGCAACGGCGCACGCGTCGAGCGCCTGAACTGGCTCGCGGATACATCGACCAAAGGCCTGCGGCAGTCCTGGGGGGTGATGGTCAACTATCTTTACGACCCGGACAGCATCGAGGTCAACCTGGAGGACTTCGAACGCGAAGGCCGCATCGACGCTTCTTCGGCCGTGAGGCGACTGGCACGGCGCTGAGCCGCGCGCCGTGCCGACCGATACCATGCTCCTGCCCCTGCGCCCAACCTCGATCCGCATTCGCCTTCTGCTCGCCAGCACCGTGGTCCAGGTGTTGCTGCTCAGTCTGCTGCTGGCCAACAGCGTACGACTGATGAACAACGCCGTGTCCGCCAGCCTCGACACCACGATCGAGCAGAACGCGAGCATGCTGCACGCGATGATCACCGCCTACAGCGAGCGCGAACGCCTGGACGCCCTGCAGGACGTGCTCGGCGAACTGCTCGAAGGCGCCGAGCAGGGCCTGGTCTATGTGCGCATCGTCGGCGCCGACATGCGCCCGCTGGTCAGCGCCGGCTCGGGCACCGACGCACCGTTGCCAGAGCCTAGCAGCACCCGCCAGAGCTTCGTCGAGGCACTCACCGGCAGCGAGCTGGTTCATGTGCGGCGCCCGCTGCTGCTGGCAAGGAACGAGGTCGGCTTGCTGCAGTTCGGGGTATCGGTCTCGGTCCTGGCAGCCGCACGCAGGGCGATCATGGAGCAAGGCCTCGCCATCGCACTGGCCGAGATCGCGCTCACATTCGTGCTGCTGTCCTCGATTGGCTTCCTGCTGACTCGCAACCTGCGCCGCCTGCTCGAAGGTAGCAAGGCCATTGCCGACGGCCACCTCGAGCACCGCGTCTCCACCCGTGGCCATGACGAGTTCGCGGTGATCGCGCGGCACTTCAACATCATGGCGGCAACGCTGCAGCAGCGTGTGCATGAACTGCAGCAGACGGCCGAGAGCCTGCGCAGCAGCGAGGCGCGCTATGCAATGGCGCTGCACGGCGCAAACGATGGCCTGTGGGACTGGGACATCAGCGCCGGAACGGCCTACTATTCCGACCGCTTCTGCCAGATCCTCGGCCTGGCACCTGGAGCACTGCAAAGCTCCCCGCAGGCGCTGCTCGACTACATCCACCCCCAGGACCTGCCAGGCTATCGCCAGCGCCTGATCGCGCACCTGAAGGGCGAGAGCGCCCAGTTCATGTTCGAGCACCGGGTGGTGCCGCCCAATGGCGAGGCGCACTGGGTGCTGATGCGCGGCGTCGCCAGCCGCGACGAGGATGGCCGTGCGATTCGTATGGCTGGCTCGCTGGGCGACATCAACCTGCGCAAGCGCGCCGAGCAACAGCTCGTGCATGACGCACTCCACGACGGGCTCACCGGGCTGCCCAACCGCGCGATGTTCATCGAACATGTAAATCGTGCGCTGGCGCAACGCCGGCGCGGCCACGGCAAGCTGGTCGCGGTACTGACGATCAACCTCGAGCGCTTCAGCCTGGTCAATGACAGCTATGGCCATGCGGTTGGCGACGAACTCCTGCGCAGCGTCGCCCGCCACGTCGGCTCGCTGATGCGTGATGGCGACGTTTCGGCGCGCGTCGGCGGCGATCAGTTCGCCGTTCTGCTCAACGGCCTGGACGACTCGCTCGAAGCCTTGCGCATCTGCGAGGAGCTCGTCGCCCTGCCCCCCTTTGCGCCCAGCAGCGCCGAGTCGCTGCTGCATCCGCGGTGCCGGGTGGGCGTGGCACTGAGCGATGGCGAGCGCGAGGACGCCGAGTCGCTGCTGCGCGATGCCGACAACGCCCTGCACAAGGCGCGCCGCAGCGAAAGTGCCGCCATCGAGTTCTTCCAGCCATCCATGCATGCCCAGGCGCTGCGTGCCCTCAAGGTGGAGGCAGAACTGCGCACTGCCCTCGCCCACGGCGGCCTCGAGGTCTACTACCAGCCGATCGTCGACCTGAGCACACGACAGACGAGCAGCTTCGAAGCCCTTGTGCGCTGGCCCCACCCCACGCTCGGCCTGCTGTCACCGGCAGAGTTCATTCCATTGGCCGAGACCCTCGACCTGATCCACGACCTGGGCATGACGGTACTCGAGACAAGCTGCCGCGACCTGCGTGCCTGGCGCAGCCAACTCGCCGATCCGACCCCCCTGCGCGTGAGCGTCAACCTCTCCGCCCGCCAGCTCGCGCGCGCGCAACTGGCCGAGGAGCTGCTCTCCGCCATCGAACGCTGCGGCGTACCTCGCCGTCTCATCCGCTTCGAGGTGACCGAGAGTCTGCTCGCCAGCCCTGAAGGCCCCGCGCTACGCAACCTCCATGCCCTGCGCGAGGCCGGCATCGACATCCTCATCGACGACTTCGGTACCGGCTACTCCGCACTGAGCTACCTCCACACCATGCCCTGCAACCAGGTCAAGCTGGACGGCTCCTTCGTGCGCTCCATCACCCATGACGAAAGGCTGCGTGCCATCGTGCGCCACAGCATCGAACTCGCCCACGACCTCGGCATGACGGTGGTGGCAGAATGCATAGAAGAAGAAGCGCAACTCGAGATCCTGCGTGCGATGGGCTGCGACTTTGGCCAGGGCTACCTGTTCTCGCGACCGCTGGACCGGAACGCGACCTTTGCCAGCCTGCGCCGTACTACCGGAGAGCACCTTCAATGATCAGATCCTTGCTGGCAGCACTTGCCGTCGTGGCTCTGCCGGCAGCCGCCGAGACCCGCGTGGACTGGCAGTTTTCGGGCTTTGCCACCGCCGGTGCGGTGTATACCAGCTCGCACGCGCTCCAGTTCGCCCGCATCGGCATCGACGCGCCCGGCGGCAATCGAGTCGATGCCGGGCCGGACTCGGTACTCGGCCTGCAGCTGAACGGGCGCTTCGGCGAGCGCAGCGCGGCAGTCCTGCAGTTGATCACCCGCGAAACCCAGCGTGGCGACCATACTCCGCGACCGGCACTGGCCTTCATCAGCCATGCCCTCACCCCCGCGCTCAGCGTGCGCGCCGGCCGGCTACGCAGCCCGTTTTTCATGCTGTCTGACTCGGCAGACCTCAACTACAGCCACCCATGGGTGCGACCGCCGGTCGAGGTCTATGGCCTGAACCCCTTCAGCGACATCGATGGCATCGACCTGCTATACCGCACACCGGTCGGACCTGCCCACCTCGAACTGCACCCCTACGCCGGACGCAGCCGCATTCCGGTAATCGGCGGCGGACGTGCGACGCTGGACAATCTGGTCGGGCTGAGCGTGACCATGGAGGCCGGCGAGTTCAGCATCAGCGCTGGTCATGCAATCGCGGAGCTTTCCGTTCAGCGTAGCTCGGCCCGTGTCGCGGCGCTTCCGGGCGAACTGCGCAGCCTGCTCAGCGGCGACGACGCGCGCGCCAGCTTCAGTTCGATCGGACTGCAATGGGACGACGGACGTTGGCTGGTCAGCGCCGAACTGGCACGCAACACCGCCGACGCCTTTACCAGCAGCGCACGCGGCGCCTACGCCTCGCTGGGCAGACGCAGCGGTGCATTCACGCCTTACCTCGTCCTCGCACGGCAATGGCAGGACGAACCGGCCGTCCGCCTGGCAACAGCCGACCCCGGCCTTGGCGCTCTCGTATCGGCATTCAACCGCTCGCGCAACCAGTCGCAACGCAGCCTGACCCTTGGCGTGCGCTGGGATTTCGCCAGCGCAGCCGCGCTCAAGACCGAACTCACCCACGTGCGCACCGAGCGCGGAGCCCACGGCACCTTCATCGCCCGCGGCGACCCCTTCGCACGCGGACTGGACAACCGCGCCATCAACCTGCTGAGCGTGTCCGTCGATGTGGTCTTCTGAGCGCACGCCCACCCTCGCGCTGTGCACGACGTGGCTGCTGCTCGCGCTGACGGTGCTGTGGCCGGCAGGCGCCAAGGCCGAAGAGATCGTGGTCGTGACCGCCGTACACGGTGGGCTGACCACCCTCGATCGCGGCACCACGGAGCAGCTCTACCTGGGCCGCCGCAGCAACCTGTTCGACGGCCAAGGGGTGATGCTCATTGACCTGCCTGCCGGACCAGTTCGGGATGCGTTCTACCAACGGCTCACGCGGAAGAACCCCAGCCAGATCCGCGCCTACTGGTCGCGACTGGTATTTACCGGCCGCGCCCAGCCCCCGCGCGAGGCATCGAGCGTCGATGAGGCCCGGCGCCTCGTTCTCGAATCCCAGGGCAGCATTGCCTACCTGCCGCGTACCGCCGCGAACGACCCCGGCCTCCAGATCCTGTTCAGCCTCGAATGAAAGTTGCCGGCTGGCTGCGCATCCGTGCAGCCGGCGATTGACCCTTGGGTAGGCATGTGATCTAATGCGAATCATTATTATTCGCCAGACTCTTACAAATGCTGTCCAATAACTGCGCCCATCCCGCACCGCCCTCCACGGGGCAAGAGACCGCCGGTGAGACCCTGCCACATCGCCAGGGCCAGGACGCAGCCATCCGGAGCGAGCAATTGTTCGAGGGGCGGAGCACGCTCGAGATCGAGCACGAGGGATGCCGGTACTTCCTGCGCGCCACGCGCAGCGGAAAGTTGATTCTCACCAAATGAATATCACCGCCCTAAGGGCAAAATGCGGCTGGGAGGCTAAACTATGTACGTATGCGTTTGCCTTGGGGTCACCGAACGCCAGATCGAACAGGCCGCTCGCGCGGGTGCGCGCCGGCTGCGGGATCTGCGGGCGGAGTTGGGTGTGACGACCGAATGCGCGACCTGCGCACGTCATGCCCATAGTTGCCTGCGTGCGGCAATCGACTGTCAAGCCGGGAACGAGACGCTGGCCACAGCAAGGCAAACGCTGCACCCCAACCAATTTGCCCTGGAGGCCGCAGCATGAAAGGCGACAAGAAAGTCATCCAGTACCTCAACAAGCAGCTCACCATCGAGCTTACCGCCATCAACCAGTACTTCCTGCATGCGCGCATGTACAAGAACTGGGGCTTCGACCGCCTCGGCAAGCACGAGTACGACGAGTCGATCGAGGAGATGAAGCACGCCGACATGCTGATCGAACGCGTGCTCTTCCTCGAGGGCCTGCCCAACCTGCAGAACCTCAACAAGCTCCTGATCGGCGAGAACGTGCCCGAGTGCATGCAGGGCGACCTCAAGCTCGAACTGGCAGGGCGCGAGAACCTGATCGAAGCAATTGCCTACTGCGAGTCCTGTAAGGACTACGTCTCGCGGGAGCTGTTCGAGCACATTCTCGAAGACACCGAGGAGCATATCGACTACCTCGAGACCCAGCTCGGCCTCGTCGACAGCGTCGGCCTGCAGAACTACCTGCAGTCGCAGATGAAGCCAGCCGCATCCTGACCCACCGCAGCCCCGTCCAGGGGCATTCAACAGCCCCTGACGATGCCTTCTGCCGCTCACGCCGCGCCCTTTCCGCACCTATCCCCAGTGCCAGACTTCGACACGCCAGCACAGCCTCAGTCCGTTCTGGCAACGCGGGCAGTGGGACGACGCATCCAGCCAACTTCGGTAGGCGCGCCTGGGCGCCTCGCGCTGGCCACGCTCATCACGGGGCTTCACCTCGGCGGCCTTGCGGCGCTGGCCTATCTGTCGCAGGACCCGGTGATTCCCCCCGAGGTCGTCCCGATCCAGGTGTCGCTGATCGCCGGCGACCCCTTGCCGAAGCCGGCCGCGGAGACGCCGCCAGCGCCCGCTCCTGCGCCCGAGCCCGTACCAGCCCCAGAGGTCTTGCCCGTCGAGCCGCCTCCAGAGCCGCCCAAGCCGGTGGTCCGCGAACCGGAACCACCCCCGCCCGTGGTCAAGAAGCCGCCCCCGCCCAAGCCGGTGGTCAAGCGCCCGCCCCCGCAGACGGTCACGGAGTCACCCACCGCACTCAGCGCGCCTGAAGAAGCGCCTCCGGCACCGCCTGCGCCCGCACAGGCCGCAGTGGCCGAGTCGCAGGCGCCACCGCCCGCTCCGGCAGCAGCGCCCGCAGCCGCATCGGCGGCGGCGGCACCGGTGACGGCCGCCCGCTTCGATGCCGCCTACCTGAACAACCCGCCACCGGCTTATCCGATGGCATCGCGTCGCCTGCGCGAAGAAGGCCAGGTGACCCTGCGCGTGCTGGTGCAGCCGGATGGCAAGGCGAGCCAGGTCGAGATCCGCACCAGTTCGGGCTCGGACCGGCTCGACCGTGCCGCACGCGAACAGGTTGCACGATGGACCTTCGAGCCTGCCCGCCAGGGTGGCCGCAAGATCGAATCCTGGGTCCTGGTGCCCGTCGTCTTCAAACTCAAAGGAAACTGATATGGACAGTTCGCAGGCCTTCGGCCTCGCCCACCTGTGGGCGCAATCCGACCTCATCATCCGCGCCGTGGGCCTGATCCTGCTGCTGATGTCGATCACCAGCTGGTACCTGATCGTGGTCCGCGCACTGCGCCAGATGCGTGCACGCCGCCACGGCGGTGCGATCGAGGCGTTCTGGGCCGCGCCCAATCTCGAAGCGGGGCTCAAGCGCCTCAACGAGCAGGCCCCGGGCTCCCCGTTCGAGGCCCTCGCCGAACAGGGCGCCGCGGCTGCCCAGCACGTCCGCCGCCATACGCACAAGGAGACGCTGGGCGGCACGCTCGATGCCGACGAGGTGATCACGCGCGCACTGCGCAAGTCGATCGCACTATCGACAGCAGCGCTCGAGGCCGGGCTCACGGTGCTTGCCTCGATCGGCTCGACCGCGCCCTTCATCGGCCTGTTCGGCACCGTGTGGGGTATCTACCACGCACTCGTCAACATCAGCGCCTCCGGTATGGCCACCCTGGACAAGGTTGCCGGCCCGGTCGGCGAAGCGCTCATCATGACCGCCTTCGGCCTGTTCGTTGCGATCCCGGCCGTGCTCGCCTATAACGCCATCACGCGTGCGAACCGGGTGGAGCTGTCCGAGCTCGACGCCTTCGCCCACGACCTGCATGCCGCCTTCTCGACCGGCTCGCGCATCGCCGCGGTGAGCGCCCGCCAAGGCCAGCCCGAGGCGGCCTCACGCGCCTCGAGCCTGAACCCGGCGCCGAACCACGGAGCTGCATGATGGCCTTCGGCGGATTCAGCCAGGGGGACAACCGTCCGCTGCAGAGCGAGATCAACATGGTCCCGCTCATCGACGTCATGCTCGTGCTGCTGATCGTGTTCATGATCACTGCGCCCTTGCTGACGCACTCGGTCAAGATCGATCTGCCGCAGGCGTCGAGCGCACCGACCGATCAGAAGCCCGAGACCGTGGCGCTTTCGCTCGATGGCGAAGGACGCATCTTCTGGAATAACGACGAGATCGACCCGCTCACCCTGCCCGAGCGTCTGGCCGCCACAGCAGCGCAGACTCCGCAGCCCGAACTGCATCTGCGCGCCGACCGCAATACGCGCTATGAGTCGATCGCCGACGTGATGTCGAAGGCGCGCAGCGCTGGCGTCGAGAAAATGGGCTTCGTGACCCTGCCGGAGCATTGAGGGCCGTGCGGGGCGAGCAGCCCCGCACAACGAAACAGGGGGCGCTGCATTGCTGCAGCGCCCCCTGTTTTTCTGAAGCAAGCGGCCGCGTTGCGCTCAAGCGCTGCGGTTGCGCACCCTGACGATGACATCAACCTCTTCCAGTTCCACGCCAGCTGGCAGGCGCGGCGCGCCGATCACCTCGATCTCGTCGGCGGCGAGGTCGCGCACCTCGCCGGTATCCATGTTGTAGAGGTGAAAATGCGGCGTGGTGGTGGAGTCGTACACGATGCGCTGCGGATCAACGAACAATTCGCGTACGAGGTGCTTCTCGGTGAACAGCCGCAAGGTGTTGTACACCGTGGCACGCGAAACATCGGGCGCAGTCGCCTTGACAGTGGCCCATATCTGGTCGGCCGACATGTGCACCGGTGCCGAAAACAGCACGCGTGCAATCTCGATCCGCTGCTGGGTGACGGGGACACCGGCCTTGCGCAGGCAGGCGATGGCATCGTCGGTGGTGTATGCATTCATGGGCTATCCAGGGCATGGCGCGCAAGAAAGCGTGCTATGCAGCAAATTCATTGACGATGGAATCGTGAACGGCTTCCCGGGTAAACGTCAACAGGCGTACGTACCCTGCGGCACGCACGCCTGCGAAGCAATCGGCAGCCAGTCGCACAGCACTGGCTGCCAGAGCCCTCTCCCACGCTTACTTGAAGGGATCCGGACGCGGCGTTGCGTTGCTCGACGGCGGCAGGATCGGCATGGTGAGTTGCGGCTGGTCACCGGTCATCGTCTTAAGGAAGGCGACGATCTTGCCGATTTCGTCGTCACTATAGGTGCGCCCAAGCTGCAGGCGGCCCATGATATCCACCGCCTGCTCCAGCGTGGCACCTTCACCGTCATGGAAGTAGGGGTAGGTCATTTCGACGTTGCGCAGCGTCGGCACCTTGAAGTTGAAGCGGTCCGCATCAACCCCAGTGACTGCCGAGCGCCCTTCGGCCGGCGAAGTCGACTGGTACGGCTCGACCAGGCCCATGCGCTGGAACGAGGTACCACCGGCAGCAGGACCGTTGTGGCAAGCCACGCAGCCGCTTTCCTTGAACAGCGTGTAGCCCGCGAGTTCCTTGGCGTCGAGCGCCTTGTCGTCGCCCTTGAGCCACTTGTCGAAGCGCGAGTTCGGCGTGACGAGGGTCTCCTCGAAGGCCGCGATCGCACTGGTCACCATGTCCATGTCGATCTGTTCCTTGCCGAACACACCCTTGAACTCGGCAACGTAGCCCGGAATCGACTGCAGCACGTCGAGCGCCAGCGTATGCGGCATGTTCATTTCGACATCGGCCTGGATCGGGCCACCAGCCTGCTCCTTGAGGTTTGCGGCACGACCGTCCCAGAACTGGGCGATGGCAAGGCTGGAGTTGAGAACGGTCGGCGAGTTCACCGGACCTGCCTTCCAACCATGGCCGATCGAGGTCTTGAGGTTGTCGGTACCACCGCGCGACAGGTTGTGACAGGTATTGCAGGAGATGATGCCGGACATCGACAGGCGGGGTTCGAACCACAGCTTCTTGCCCAGCTCGACCTTGGCGGGGTTCTCGACCTTGGCGGGTTGGATCGGCTGGATCGGCTCATCACGGACCGTTGCAGCCCATGCGCTGCCCGCAACCATCATCGCCACCGCCACACTCATCGTCTTCAGCTTGAACATCTTGCTTCTCCTTGACTTGCCATTCGAACCGTTCGCTGGACCCCGGGGTAACAAGCCTCTAAGGCTGCTGTCTTTTAGACGTCGTCCAGATATTGGCGCCCATTAAACGCCTGCCTGACCTACCCGATCTTGACTTTAGTCAAGCTTTCTTCCGATGAACCAAGTCGGCGTCCATAGGTCGGTTCAGCCTGCACAGGCTTCAATCCGATACAAAGACGCTGTGGCCGCTCCGTTATGCTGCAAAGGTCCTGACACGCTCGTTCCCGTGCGCTGTCGCCAACTGCCAAGACTCGCAATGCAGAACTCCAACGCTCTTCCCAAGCCCCCCGCAACCGGTCGCCGTAACGTCCTGGCGGCGCTCACGATCTCCGCAGCACTTGTCGTCGGCGCATGGCTCGCGTGGCCGCAGCTTTTCGGCGAGCGCGATCCGCTCGCGCAATACCAGCTCGCAACCGTCCAGCGCGGCACGGTCGAAGACGTGGTCACCGCCACCGGGACCCTGCAACCGCGCGATTACGTGGATGTGGGCGCTCAGGTTTCAGGGCAGCTCGAGAGGATCCACGTCGAGGTGGGCAGCGAGGTCAAGGAGGGCGATCTGCTCGCTCAGATCGACCCGACGGTCTACCTCGCACGGGTCGATGCGTCACGCGCACAGTTGCGCAACCTGCGCGCCCAGCTGAAGGACCGCGAGGCTCAGCTCGCGCTCGCCCACATCCAGCTGCGCCGACAACGTGCATTGATGGCCGAAGACGCGAGCACCCAGGAAAACCTGCAGACCGCCGAGGCCTCGGCGAAATCGGCCGAGGCCCAGCTCGAGGCCTTGCGGGCGCAGATCGAACAGATCGAATCCACCCTGCGCGCGGACGAAGCCAACCTCCAGTACGCCCGCATCCTGTCGCCGATGGCAGGAACGGTGGTCTCGATCACCGCACGCCAGGGCCAGACCCTCAATACCAACCAGCAGGCGCCGGTCGTGATGCGCATCGCCGACCTGAGCACGATGACGGTTCAGACCCAGGTCTCCGAGGCCGACATCAGTCGCCTCAAGCTCGGCATGGAGGCCTACTTCACTACCTTGGGCGGCGCCGGCAAGCGCTGGTACGGAAGGCTGGAGAAGATCGAGCCAACGCCGACGGTGACCAACAATGTCGTGCTCTACAACGCGCTCTTCGACGTGCCCAACCCCGACGGCAAACTGATGACGCAGATGACCGCCCAGGTCTTCTTCGTCGTTGCACAGGCCAAGGATGCGCTGCTGATCCCGATGGCAGCGCTCTCGCAGGGCGCGGTGCGCACGCCGCAGCCCGGCAGTGCAAGCACGTCGACGGCACCCGGCGCCACGCCTGGCAACGCCCGCGCTGACGGCCAGGGGCGGCGACCAGGCGGCCGCGACTCGGCCTCCATGGCGGGTACGCGTACGCTGAGGGTCGTCGGCGAGCGCGGCACGCTTGAAGAACGCAGCGTCGAGATCGGCGTCACCAACCGTGTCCAGGCTCAGGTGCTGAGCGGCGTACGAGAGGGCGAGCGCGTGGTCTCGGGCATCGTGAGCGGCGCTGCCGCAGGCAACCGTCCGCCGATGACGCCGCGGCTATGAAAGTCGAACAGCTCCCGCCGCCGGCGTCGGCCCCCTTGCCCGCGACCGCCACGACACCGCTGATCGCACTCTCTGGGGTTACGCGCAGCTTCGTCACCGGCGAGGTCGAGACGCAGGTGCTGCACGGTATCGACCTCGAGATCTTCCCCGGCGAGTTCGTCGCCATCGTCGGCGCGTCGGGCTCGGGCAAGTCGACGCTGATGAACATCCTCGGCTGCCTCGATCGACCCAGTGGCGGCACCTATCGCTTCATGGGCGAGGACGTCGCCGGCTTCGACCGCGACGCGCTCGCACGCCTGCGCCGCGAGGCCTTCGGCTTCGTGTTCCAGAGCTACAACCTGATCGGCGGCGCCAGCGCGCGCGACAACGTCGAGGTGCCGGCGGTGTATTCGGGCATGCCGCCTGAGGAGCGCCACGCCCGTGCCGAGTCGCTGCTCGCCACCCTCGGCCTGGGCGAGCGCATCCACCACCGCCCCAGCCAGCTCTCCGGCGGCCAGCAGCAGCGCGTGTCGATTGCACGCGCGCTGATGAACGGCGGCCGCATCATACTTGCCGACGAGCCCACCGGCGCCCTCGACAGCAAGAGCGGTGCCGAGGTGATGAAGCTGCTGCGCGAGCTGTCCGCCGCCGGCCACACCATCATCCTGATCACCCACGAGCGCGAGGTCGCCGAGCAAGCGAGCCGCATCATCGAGATCCGCGACGGACGCATCGTCGGTGACCCCGGTCCGCGCCCGCCGCAGGGCGAGGAGCCCGACTTCGCCCCCCATGTGGACCGCACGTCACCGCTGTCGGACGTCGTCGAGGCCACCCGCACCGCGCTGCGCGCACTGCGCGCCAACCTGTTCCGCGCCATCCTCACCTTGCTCGGCATCGTCATCGGCGTGGCTTCGGTGATCGCCATGCTGGCAATCGGCGACGGCGCCAAACAGAAGGTGATCGACCAGGTCAGCGCGATGGGCACCAATCTGCTCACCGTGCGTCCCGGCGCGCCCAACACGCGCGGCCGCGACGCCCCGGCGACGCTGGTGATCGAGGACGTGCAGGCGATCGCCGAACTGCCCAACATCCTTGCCTCGGTCCCAGAGCAGGGCGGTACCATAACCATCCGCGCCGGCAACGTCGACCACCGCACCAGCGTCAACGGCACCTCGGCCGACTACGTGGTCGCGCGCACCTGGGTACCGGCCAGCGGCACCTTCTTCAGTGCCGAGGACGAGGCCCGCTACGCGACCGTGGCCGTACTCGGGCAGACCGTCGCCAATGCCTTGTTCCCGGCGGGCGACGCGGTAGGCGAGTTCGTGCTGGTCAACAACATCCCCTTCCAGGTCGTCGGCGTGATGTCGCCCAAGGGCGCCACGCCATGGGGGCAGGACCAGGACGACATCGTCTTCGTGCCCTACACCACGGGCAGCCTGCGCATCACAGGCCAGCGCTTCTTGCGCAACGTGACCGTCGCCGTGGAGGACGTCTCGCGCATCGACGAATCGCAGGCCGATGTGCACGCCCTGCTGCTCGCGCGGCACGGCGTCGAGGACTTCCAGATCCGCAACATGGCCTCGGTGATCGACACCGTGTCCGAGACGCAGAACACGCTCACCATCCTGCTCGGTACGGTGGCGGCGATTTCGTTGCTGGTGGGCGGCATCGGCGTCATGAACATCATGCTGGTGTCGGTCACCGAGCGCACACGCGAGATCGGCATCCGCATGGCCACCGGCGCACGCATGAAGAACATCCTGCAGCAGTTCCTGATCGAGGCGCTGGTGGTGTCCGCCGTCGGCGGGCTGATCGGCGTGGCGGTGGGCCTGGGCAGCGCGGCGATCATCGAGCGCTTCGGCACCGCTGTGCAATATTCGTTGACGCCGGTCGTACTCGCCTTCAGCTGCGCCTTCCTGACCGGCCTGATCTTCGGCTACCTGCCTGCACGCAAGGCAGCGCGCCTGGATCCGGTCGTCGCCCTCGCTTCCGAGTGAACCCTCGCCGCCTTACGCACTCCCGCCTCGACACCGCAGGCCAGCCTGCGGCCAACCCCGTTAGCGCCCCCATGCAGCCCACCCGACGCAGCCTTCTTCTCCTCATTGCCGCCCTGTTCGCGACCGGTTGCGCGATCACCGAACCGATCGCCCGCCCGACGCTCTCCGTACCGAACGCATGGTCTGAGCGCGCTACAGAAAGCGGCGACGCTGTCGCCACCGACTGGTGGCATGACTTCGGTGCTCCCGAGCTGGATGCGCTCATTACCGAGGCGATGTCCGCCGCCCCCGACCTGCGCATCCAGGCCGAGCGCGTCGTGCAGGCCGAGCTTGCGCTGCGCCAGGCCGGCGCCTCGCTCTTCCCGGCGCTGAGCCTGAGCGGCGGCAGCGGCACACGCAACGTCGACGGCAGGGAGTCCGGCTCCACCGACCTGAGCCTCGGCGCCAGCTACGAACTCGATCTCTGGGGCCGCATCGCCGCCGGGGCCGATGCCAGCCGCGCCAGCCTGGTCGCCACCCGCCATGACTACGATGCCGCCCGCCTGTCGATGAGTGCGAGCGTGGCCACCACCTGGTTCCAGGTGCTCACGCTGCAGGAGCGCATCGACATCGCGCGCCGGAACCTCGACATCGCCGAGCGCGTCTTGCGTGTCGTGCAGGCCCGCTACGACAACGGCGCGGCCTCCGCGCTGGAGCTGAGCCAGCAGCGCAGCACCGTACTCAACCAGCGCAAGGCGATCGAACCGCTGGAAGTGCAGCTGCGCCAGACGCGCAGCGCGCTTGCCATCCTGCTCGGACGCAGTCCGCAAGCCAGCGTCGCGGCCGACGTACGGCTGCATTCCCTGCACGTGCCACATGTCAGCGCCGGCCTGCCCTCGGACCTGCTACTGCGCCGCCCGGACATCGCCGCCAGCGAAGCTCGGCTCGAGGCCGCGGCCGCCAACATCGCCGCAGCACGCGCAGCCCTGCTGCCCAGCATCAGTCTGTCGGCAGGCGCAGGCATCGGCAGCGCCGCCCTGCTCTCGCTCGCCGACACCACGCGCACGCTGTCGCTTTCCGCTAGCGTGGTGCAGAAGATCTTCGATGGCGGCCGCCTGCGCACCGAGGTCGAACTGCAGCGCTCACGCCAGCGCGAGCTGCTCGAAACCCACCGCCGCACCCTTCTCGTCGCCCTCAAGGAAGTGGAGGATGCCCTCGCGGACAGCGCACGCGATGCCAACCAGGAAGCTGTCCAGCGCGAGATCCTCGCCGAGGCCGAGCGCAGCCTGCGCCTGGCCGAGCTGCGTTACCGCGAAGGCGCCGACGGCCTGCTCACCGTGCTCGACGCCCAGCGCTCCCTGTTCTCAGCCCAGGACCAGCTCGCCCAACTGCAGCTGGCGCGGCTGAGCAATGCGGTCGGCATGTACAGAGCACTGGGCGGCGGATGGCGCAACGCAGCTCCTTAATACGAATTGTTCGCAGTCTTATTGACGCGATAGACCCATAGACCGAGAATGGTAAGCATCTGCAACAGCAGATCGTGATACCCGCTGCAGGCCCGCGTCTGCACGTCGCGGCAGGTATCGCCTAAGCCAGCCAGCCACTCCGCCCGTGCGGATCAGCCAGCCAAGCCAGCCCGAGTCAGCTTGACCTGGAGATCCGCACGTCTCCCGTCGCAACACGATGCAGCCCCCCCTAGCGCCCCCGACGCGGCAGGCGAGGGCAGCATGCTGTTGCCTGGAGCACGCGCTGCCGAACCACCAAGCACGGGCTGATCACCCCCGGATGTATCGACCAACCGTGATCAGGAAGACCCGATGTCATTGAAGCAATCGCAGGCCTTGCGCCCTAACTCGCTGCGCAAACGTCCCATCGTCACCGCAATCGCCGTCGGCCTGTCCAGCTTCATGCTGGCGCCGGCAAGCGCTCTCGCTCAAGCACAAGCGCAGGCGAACGCCGAAGAGGCCAGCCTGCAGACCGTACGTGTCGTCGATACTGCGCTCGAAGCAAACCCCAACGCGGAACCAGGCGTCCCCTACAAGGCCAAGTACTCGGGTGACGAACGCCACAAGCGTCCGCTCGCCGAGACGGCACAGAACATCCAGGTCCTGACCAAGGCACAGATCGAGGACTCCGGCTACACCGACCTGCGCGAGATTCTCGACGCCCAGCCCGGCATCACGCTGGGCACAGGCGAGAACGGCAACGCCTTCGGCGACCGCTACATCATCCGCGGCCAGGAGGCACGCAGCGACGTCTTCGTGGACGGTCTGCGCGACCCCGGCATGACGATCCGCGAAAGCTTCGCCACCGAGCAGGTCGAGATCTCCAAGGGCCCCAACTCGAGCTTTGCCGGCCGCGGCACCTCCGGCGGCGCGGTGAACTCGGTCACCAAGCAGGCCACCACCGACTACACCTACACGCGCCTGTCGACCGGGTTCGGCACCGACAAGTACACCCGCCTTACGCTGGACACCAACCAGGTGGTGACCGAGGACTTCGCCCTGCGTGCCAACCTGCTCTACGGCTACCAGGAAGTACCCGACCGCGCCCCGACCGACCGCGACCGCAAGGGCGTTGCACTGTCGGGCTTCTGGACGCCCACCGACAAACTCGACCTCACGCTCGACTACTACGGAATGCGCGCGGAAGACAACCCCGACATGGGCAGCTTCCTGCAAGGCACCGTGCCCAACCGCAAGCCAGCGAAGAACGTGCCGGTGTACGCCCAGCAGCAGGACTTCCTGAGTTCCGATGTCGACACCTTCACCGCCCGCGTGCGGTACAAGTTCGACCAGGACACCCGCATCACGAACCTCACCCGCCTGGGCATGGCCGACAACGGCTATGTCGTCACCGGCGCGCGTGCTGCCACCTTCGGCGCCAATGACCCCCGCGCCGGGGCTTCGACGATCTCGCTCAGCACGCACCAGGGCTGGCAAGAGGTCGACTACTTCGTCAACCAGACCAACCTGCACCTGGACCGCGTCATCGGCGGGCTCAAGCACGAATTCATCTTCGGCCTCGAGTATTCGGACCACAAGGTGCTCAACGGCGTCTATCGCATCGCCAATTCGGGGCAGAACTGCATCACCGGCAATACCTCGACGACCAACAACAACTGGTGCGTCACCAACCCGGACGGCAGCACCGTCAATGGCGTCAATACGCTGATGAACCGCAGCATCACGCGCGGCCCGTGGGACCAGGACTGGAACGTCAAGACCGTCTCGCTATCGCTCATGGACACGGTCGACCTCAATGACAAGTGGACCGCCTTTGCCGGCCTGCGCTGGGACCGCTACGACTACAGCCAGACGATCCAGAACACGACGACCCTGGTGCGCACGCCATACAACCTGACTGACTCGCTGTGGAACGGCCACATCGGCCTGACCTACAAGTTCCGTCCGGACGCCAATGTGTATGCCAGCTACTCCACCGCTAGCGACATCAACGGCGGCGAGTCGGACGTTGGCACCAACGCCGGCTACGGCGGCTTCATCCCGGGCGCGGCCAAGCCCGAGAAGACCGAACTCATCGAGCTCGGCACGAAGTGGAACCTGATGGGCGAGAAGCTGCTGGCAACCGCTGCCGTATTCCAGATCACCAAGACCGACGTCATGGAAGGCAACGGCTACACGGCAACCGGCACCTTCAATTCGTCCGAAAACCGCGTCCGCGGCATCGAACTCGGCCTCACCGGCATGATCACCGACAAGCTGACCGCACAGGCCGGTATCGCGATCATGGAGGCCGAGGTGCTGAAATCGGCCACGCCGTCCCGCGTCGGCAAGACGCTCAGCAACTTCGCCGACACCAGCGCCCACGTCCAGCTCAAGTACCAGGCGACGGACAAGTTCTCGTTCGGCGGCGCAGCCAAGTACGAGAGCGAGAAGTACGCCGGCCAGCCGGACACCGCAGCCAGTTTCAACGCAACGACTGGGCAGTACACGCAGCCGATTCCCGCCTACACGGTACTCGACCTGTTCGCCAACTACCGCATCAACAAGAACATGGATGTGCGCCTGAATGTCGGCAACGTGACCAACAAGGACTACTACACGGCGGCCTACCAGTCGGGCTCCTTCCTTTACAAGGGTGACGCACGCAATGCCCGCGTGACCCTGAACTACGACTTCTGAACCTCATCGTGTTTCATCCGGCCGGGCGACGCGTCACTGCGCCGCCCGGCCGTTCCCGTTCAACAGGCAAGCCTGCGGAGCCGTTCATGCACACCGAAGCACCATCGCACCCTGCACCTCGATCCATTCGCATTTCCCGTCGCCGCGCACTGCAGGCGCTCACGGCTGGCATCGCCGGCACCGCGCTGCCACGCTGGGCCCTGGCCGCACCGGAAGGCGCCCGCGCGGTAGTGGGTGCAGCCTGGCGTGGGCCGCGCGCGGACGACCAGAACTTCGCCGGCACCCTGGTTGCGGACTGGGAAGCACGCACGCTCGGTTTCGGCTATAAGCTCGCTCTGCCGAGCCGGCCACACGGCCTGATGGCGGAGCCCGACGGCGGACTGCTGGTCTGCAGCGCGCGCCCCGGCACCTGGCTGCTACGCTGCGACGCACAGGGCAATGTCGTCCAGCAGATCGACGTTCAGGAAGAAGGCATGTGCCGCCTTGGCGGCCATGTCATCGTCTCGGCCAACGGCGAACACCTGTACACCACCGAAACCGACTTCAGCAGCGGCAAGGGCAAGATTGGCGTGCGCGACCGCCGCAGCCTGCGCAAGCTTGCAGAATGGGACACCCATGGCCTTGACCCGCACCAGTTGCTGCTCGACGGCCAGGGTCACCTCTTCGTCGCCAATGGCGGCATCCCGCGCAGCTTGGAGGACAAGAAGTTCGATATCCATCGCATGGACGCGTCGCTGGTGCGCATCGACACCGCCAACGGTGCCCTGCTCGGCCAGTGGCGTGTCGACGACCCGCGGCTTAGCCTGCGTCACATGGCGTGGAGCCGACCGCCGCAGGAAGGCGACGCCCTGCTCGGGATCGCAATGCAGGCTGAGCACGACCTCGAGGCCGACCGCCGTCGCGCGCCAATCCTGGCCGTGTTCGATGGCGAGCACCTGAGCATCCCCACCCAGGAGAACGATGGTATCGGCTACGCCGGCGACATCGCCCCGGCACTCCATGACGGTTTCGCACTCTCCAGCCACCAGGCCGACGTGACCAACCTGTGGCATCCCGGGCTACCCGAGCGCATGCGACCCATCGTACAGCTCAAGGCATCCTACGCCCTCAGCGGCTGGCATGGCCCCGCCGATGGCGGAGGCGTCCTGGTGTCGACCGCCTACGGACTGGCCCGCTGGCACCCGAGCGCACCAGCAAATCTGCTGCCCTGGCCCGAACCTATGGCACTGGACAACCACTGGATCCTGCTCTCGGAGGCCTGACGACAGCAGGTGGCGGGCAGACCGCTGATCAGAAAAAAGCCGCCTATGAAAGGCGGCTCTGACGCAGCTGCTGATGCAGAACGCATACCTGGTGTGCATCGCCCCCAGCGCTTACTTCACGACCTTGCGCGAAGTCTCCAGGTAGGCCTTGCCATGCTTGATGACGCCCTCGCGGTCGAGCTTCTCGGACGCCTGATGCACTTCCTCGAGCGTCTCGGCAAGCTTGCCCATCTCCTCGTTCATCTTGGCAAGCGCAGTCTCCAGCGTATAGGTCAGCTGGTGCACGTCGGCCATGTCGCCGTCGCTGACGGCGCCGTCGAGGATGGCCTGCAGCTTGGTGTTGTATTCCGAAAAGTTCGCGACTGCCTGGTCAAGGGTCTCTGACGGCTTGGCTTCGAAGTGTGCGTACTTCTCCCCCGGGCCGGATGCCCACGCCGGGGTCGCCAGCGTACCGAGGGAGAGAACAGCAGCGAGGATCATTTTTTTCATGGTGTTGCCCTTCTGAGTAAATGCACTCTTCGCGTGGCCATGGCTACGCGAAGACGTTCGAACGGATTTCACTTGCCCTTGCGAGGGCAGCCTTTGCAGGGCTTGTCTTTCCTGCAGCACTTCTTGCTCATGAAATACTCCGTGGTGCTAGCTTGTCGCCGTGCGGGCCATTATTGCAGGTGTCCCGGACACTCGGCTGCGCTCCACGACTCGCCCAGCACCTCATAGGCGCGCCAGTCGGACACCAGCCTTGCGGCGCACTCGCGCACGCTTTCGGGCATGCGCGTGTCGCCACCAATGAGCGCCAGGTGTGCGGCGATGGCACGCGCCACTGCGGGCGAGCGCCGCGCCGGGAAACGCGACAGCAACTGCAGGACCGCGGCGAGTGCGAGGTCGGGCGAGTGACCGTAATCCGGCCCCTCTGCACACCCTGTGTGCGCCAAGGGTTCCGCGGCACGGCGCTCGGGAGTCACAGGCGCACCGCGTAGTATTCGACGACTTGCTGCACCTCGACCGGGAACGGCATCTCGTCGGCCGAAGGCGTCCGCATGACCTGCGCGCTCAGCGAGGCCTCGTCGAACGCCAGCCATTCGGGACGGCTGAGCGCCGGCTCGGCGAGCGCCTCGACGACCACCGGAATCTTGCGTGCACGCTCGGTGAGCGTGATGCGGTCACCCGGACGAATGCGGATCGACGGGATGTTCACCGACCGGCCATTGAGCAGGACATGCTTGTGCCGCACCAGCTGCCGAGCGGCGACGGCGGTCGGCGCAAAGCCGGCGCGGAACACGAAATTATCCAGGCGGCGCTCGAGCAGCTCGAGCAGCTTCTCGCCCGTGGGCGCCTTGTCGCGCTTGGCTTCACGGAACAGGCGCTGGATCTGGCGCTCGCCCAGGCCATAGTTGAAACGCAGCTTCTGCTTCTCGATCAGTTGCGAGCCGAACTCCGACTTGCGCTTTGGGCGCTGGCCGTGCTGGCCTGGCGGGTAGTTGCGTTCCCCCAGCGGCTTGCGCGACAGGCCGGGAAGCTCGCAGCCCAGTGCGCGCATCACCTTCAGGCGGGGGCCGGTATAACGTGACAAGTCGTTCTCCTTCTGTTGTTCCGTGAGTCTGTGCAGCACGCCTCAGGCGTGCGAAAAGTGCGATTGAGGCAGCTTCGAAATCGAGACCGCGTCGCGTGCGACTGCGCTGGAACGCAGCGCTCGGGGCGGCTGGCTGTTCGCGATGGCCTGTTCGAGTTGTTCGCATGAGCGGTTCAGCTCCTGGTCGATCGGACGCGCGTCGAGCTCGCGCAGCAACATGCCCGCCTCGTGCGCCGCACGAGGACAGCCACTGTCCAGGTAGCGGGCCACGTGTGAGATGAGGCCGGAGATCAGCCTGAGCTGTTCGGTCGAGACCTGAAGAGACATGACGAACTCCTTTCTGCGAACAGTTCTCATTATTATTACTATCCGCAGAAAGTCAAGCCTTTCTTGCCCTTGATGGACTACTCCGGAACATAGACGAAGGAGCCATCCTTCATGCGGTAGGCGACCCCAGCCTTGGCGCCCTCTCCCGAGCCGATCTCGCCACTGGCCTGGTAGTGCTCGATGACCTCGCCCTTCTTGACGATCATCTCCATGTTCGGCTGCCCGGGGTTCCTGATGATGGTGACGTCATCGGTTGTGAAAGGGTTCATCGGGTTGCTTGCGATCGCCAGCAGCAGCGCGGCGATGATCACCAGGAACACGTCGATCAGATTGACCACCGACAGGATGGGGTCGTCGGCCTCGAGGTCGTCCATCAGGCGCAGGCTCATTGCACACCCTCCGCGGCCAGCGGGGCGAGCGGATCATCGTATGGCGCACCGCCCTGTTCGTGCGCAGCAGCGCGGCAGCCTCGCTTCTCGATATCGGCCAGCTCGGTCGCCAGCCAGCGGCGGCGCACGCTGACGACCCAGTAGGTAATCGCAGAGGCGATCAGCGCGAGGATCACCGCTGAGAAGGCGATCATCAGGTTGCGGCTGACCTCCTGGAGTTGCCCATCGGAGAGTGCCATCAAGGCCGGCCCCATGGGGATCATGGTTGCGACCAGGCCGAGCATCGGCCCGACGCGGGTAGCGATGCGCAGGGTCTCGAGCCGGTGCACAGCGATCGCTTCCAGATCGGTCACCCCCAGGCTGGGATCCAGGCGCAGCGCGGCATGGAGTTCCTGCGCACGCGGGTCGCCGCGACGGCGCTGGCGCGCCTGCATGAGGAAGCGGCCGAGGGCGTGGAAGGCGTAGAAGAACAGCACGGTCACGAGCAGCAGCACAGGCAGCATGAAGAGCTGACTGAGTCCGTACATGGCGGTTTCGATCAGTTGGGAAAGGGACATGTGTCCTCCTTGGAAGGTGAATGGGTTGGTGGTCGTGAATGTGCCGGGGCAGTGGCTGCTACCACTTCCCCTCCAGGGTCAGCAGCCAGGTCCTGTCGCCGCCATCACGGCCGGCCAGCTGCCAGCGACGGTCGTCATCGCGCGCCACACGTGCAAGGCGATCGCGCGCACCGAGCAGGTTCTCCCCGGCCAGGCGCAGATCAACCCCAGGAACGAGCTGCCGGGTGACGTGGACGTCGATGCGCGTGCCACTGCGGTTCGTCCCCTGCAGTTCGCTGGCCCGCGCCGTGCGTACCGGCCCCGTGTGGCGGAGTTGGACGCCATAGCGCAGGGCCGCACCCGAAGGCGCGTGTTCATAGCCAAGGCTGGAGACATGGCGGGGCGTGTCATTGGCGATACGCCGGACGCCCAGCCGGGCGTCGTCGACCTCGGCCCGCGGCAGGGTATGGGTTGCGCGCAGGCTGCCGCCGGCCGGCAAGATGCCAGCGAGGGCGGCGCTGTCCAGGCGCACGCTGAGCTCGACGCCCCAATGGCGCGCATCGCCGACGTTGGCGGGGCGCTCGACCCAGCGTCCAGCCTCGTCGGCCAACGTGCGCTCGATGAAGTCCGCAGTGCGACGGAAGTAGGCGTTGGCCCCAAGCACGCTGCGCTCGCCGCCGAGATAGCGCTCGACACCGATCTCGAAGCGCTGGATGCGCTCCGCAGCCAGGCCCGGCCGCCCGCCCAGGTCGGGTTCGAGTGGCGTATTGACGCCCGCACTGCGGGTGACGACCGGACTGAGCTCATCCAGCTTGGGCGCGCGCAAGCCACTTCCGACGCTGGTGCGCAGCACCCAGGCCGGCGCGAACGCCCAACGTAATGCGAGCGAGGGCGACACCGCCTCGGTATGCCGCTGCCCGCCGCCCGAACGCTGGCGCAGGCCGTCCACGCGCAGGCCGCTGGTGAGCGTAAACGTGTCGCCGTCGGCGCCGCCGAAGGTCCATTCGTCCTGGAACCAGGCCGCCGCGCTTGTTTCACGCAAGTCATGACGGCGCAGCGCTAACGCCGTATCCGATCCCGCCTCCTGTGCATCCTTCCGGCTGAGCACCGCGCCCTCAAGCGCCCAGGTCAGCAGGTGGGCCCCCACTGCCCTGTCGAGCCGGGCCGACCCGGTGAGTTCGCGCTCGCTGCGCTCGAGCGCCTCGACTGCGGCCGTGCCCACGGCAGGCAGGCGACGGGTGTCCGTCCGACGGTCGCCGTCCATCACCGCAAGCCGCAGCCCGAGCCGGCCATCGACGGACGCCAGCGGCATGCTGGCGTCGGCGCGCAGGCGCGCGATGCGCATGTCGCTGCGCTCGCGGTCGACGCGGGTATCGACGCCGCCGGCGCTGAGCTGCTGGCGCCGCCAGCCGTTGTTGAGATAGAGGCTTGGCCACACAGTCAGACGTCGTTCGCCGTCCTTCAAGGACAATCGTGGCGACAGGATCAGTTCATCGACACGGTAGCGGCCCAGCGTCCGCTCATCGGCCACGACGCCGGCCGGATCGCCGCGCATGCGCTGCTGCTCGACCGGCATGCGGTGGCGGTTGAACGTCAGCGGCAGGGTCCACGCACGCTCGGCCACCCCGCCTTCGACGCTGCCGGTCAACTGCAGGTTGGGTTCGTCGCCGCGCAGGCCCACGGTGGCCTTCAGCGAGCGGCTCGGCTTGGCCTGCGGCGCACGCACGACAAGGTTCACCACCACCTCGGCGGTGACGCCGAACTCGGCCGAGCCGCCGCGCATCAGTTCGACCCGCTCGAGTTCGCCAGCAGGCAGCCGGCCGACCACGGTAAGCGCATGCCGCCCGCTCGCCGTGGGGCGCTTGCCATTGACGAGGATGAGCACCGAATCGCGCGCCATCCCGCGCGCCGAGGCCGAGGCGCCTTCCATGCCATCCGCACCGCGCTCCAGTCCGGGCAGCTTGCGCAACACCTCGGACACCGACAGCCCGCCCAGGCTGGCGATGTCCTCGCGGTCGAAGACCACTTTCTGGCCCGCCGCATAGCGCTGCTCGGCGATCGCATCGAGCACGGCCTCGACCTCGATCGCCTTCAGCTCGGTGTCCGCCAGGGCGCCCACCGGCAAGCCGGCGGCAAGCGCCGCAAGCAGCGACCCAAGGTGCGCACGCGCTCGCATCATGCTCGCGTACCAGGCATGACGCCCGGCTGCCGGCGCGACTGGCTCAGCGTACCCGCGAAGAAGGCGCCCAGGGTGAGCAGCGCAAGCAGAAGCTCCAGCCAGGGCGCCGGCATGTCGGCGGCCGCATCAGGTGCGACCTGCTCGAGCACCTGTCCGGTCACTTGCTGCGGCTCTGCCTCGGCCGCGTTCGGGGTCGGGGTCGGGGTCGTCGCCGCATCCTGCGCAGGTGCCGTGCTCGATTCCAGCCCGAAGCCGGCCGCGAGCGAGCGGGCATAGGCGTCCACCTTGCTGCTGACCGGCTGGTAGTCGAGTCGCTCGACCGCGTCGGCATAGATCTCGACGAGCCGCTTCAGCGTGGCCTCGTCGGTGCTCCAGTACTCCTTGCGCGCGGCCTCGAGCATGCGCTCTGCGACCTGGGCACGGGCGGTGGGGTTGTGGCGCTCGAACCACTCTTCCATGCCCAGCTCGAGCGAGTCCTCGACATAGACCTCGAAGAACTGCTGCCACTGATCGTCGCGGACGATCTCAGGCGCCACGGCGGTCCAGCCCCAGAAGTTGTTGACCGTATCGACGACCGCCAGCGTGCCGGCATAACCCTCCTGCTGCATCGCCTCCACCCACTGCGGATGGAAGTAGCGCGCACGCAGCTCCGCCGCCAGGAAGCGCCCTGCGCCTTCGACCCGGGTCTTGCCCTGGTCGCGCAGGTTGCTGATATAGAGCCCGGGCGTGCGCCCGTCGAGGCGGCGGACGGCGAGGCCGATGCCGCCCAGGTACTGGAAGGGATCGTCGGTGGTGAGCATGCCGTAGAGGTTGGACGAGCGCGCGAGCACGGCCGCCTCGGTTCCCCTCAGGTGCTCGGCATAGAGGTTGAAGCCGCCCTTGCCTGCCGCGCCGCCAGCCGCCTCCCGATTGCCGGGCGCACGCACGCGCTCGCCCCAGCGCGAGGGGTCCGGACCATAGGCGTACTGCATGCGCTCCAGATAGAGATCGGCAAGCTTGCCCTCGTCGTCCCAGGTGTCGGATGCGAGCGTAGCGTCATCCAGGCCGGTGCCGTAGGCGCCGCTCTCGCTCGAGAAGATGCGCGTCAGCGCGTGCAGGCGCGCGTCCTCGGCGGTGAAGCCCTGCTCGATGAGCGAGCGCTCGATCTCCAGCGCGTTCGCGCGTACGGCGTTGTCGGGCTCGTCGAGCTCCGCCACGCGCTCGACCGCACGCGCGATGAGCGTCATGACGGTCGGGAAGTGATCGCGATAGAGGCCGGTGGCGGACACGACCACATCCACCCGCGCACGGCCGAGTTCCTCGCGCGGGATGACCTCCACGTCGCTGATGCGGCCGAAGCGGTCCCACACCGGGCGCACGCCGAGGGCGTGGAAGACCTGGGCCTCGAGCACGCCGAGGTGGCGCATCGCCTCGACCGACCAAAGCGAGAACGCCGCCTTGCGCAACGGCGTGCCGTGCTCCGCCCGGTGCGCTTCGAGCAGCTGGGCGAAAGCGTCAGCGCCGGCGAGCCAGGCCTGCTCGGTCGGGATGCGCGAGGGATCGAAGCCGTAGAGATTGCGCCCGGTGGGCAGGCTCTCGGGGTTCCTGATCGGGTCGCCGCCGTACTGGGTGTCGATGAAGCGGCCGTCGAGCGCCTTGAGCAGACCGGCGTGCTCGCCGGCTGCCGCAAGTGCGTCAAAGTAGGCGCGCCCCTCGCTCAGCAGCGCGTCTTCGTCCGCCGCAGGCTCGGTCGCGAACGCGCCGGCGAGCAGGCGGTAGGGGGCAGACTCGGGCAGCGCCTTGTAGTCCTCCACGAACAGCTCGTCCGGCTCGGCCAGGCCGAGGCTTGCGTACAGGCGGTCGCCGAGCATCTGCATCACCGTGCCGACGCGATGCTCGAAGCGCGGCGCCTCGCCGAAGGTGTGCAGGCCGAGCGGCTGGGCGGTCTGCGCCAGCGTATGCAGCCAGTCGTGCAGCTCGCGCTCGAAGGGGCGAAAGTCTGCGCGTGCGCGCTCGGCCGTCCAGCCGATGTCCTCGATCAGGGTCAGGCGTGCCGCCTCATCGACGATGGCGCCCATGGTGCGATCCTTGACTGCGCCGACGTCGAGCAGCTCGTACTCGTGCAGCAGGTCGTGCAGCGGCATCAGCTGCGCATGCAGACCGGCCGGTGCGAACGATGGCGTCTGGTGGCTGATGATGGTCGCCCTGCCACGCCGCTTCGCCTGGGTGGCCTCGCCGATGTTGTCGACGATGTAGGGATAGATCACCGGCAGGTCGCCCAGCACCAGGTAGGGGTCGTCATGGATGGACAGGCCGCGCTCCTTGCCCGGCGTCCACTCCTGGCTGCCGTGGGTGCCGAAGTGGATCAGCGCGTCGGCATCGAAGGCGGTGCGCGCATAGAGGTAGGCGGCAAGGTAGAAGTGGGTCAGCGGCACCTTGGTGTCGTGGTAGATCGCCTTCTCGGGCGGCTCGTCGATGCGGCCGCGCGGCGGCTGCGGCATGATCACCAGGTTGCCAAGCTGCAGGCGCGGGATCGCGAAGCTGCGCGTGTCACCCGCACCGACCAGCATCGGGTCGTTCTCGGGCGACCCCCAGTGCTTGTTGATGCGCTCGCGGGCGTGCGCAGGCAGGCCATCGAACCAGGCAAGATAGTCGGCAAGGGGCAAGGCCGCCGCGAGGTTGTCGGCCAGCAGGGCGTCGAGCCTGCCCTCGCGGTAGAAAGGTGCGAGCAGACGGGCTGCGCTGTCGATGAGCGCTTGCTCCTCGGCGGGCGGCACGGTGTAGCCCGCGCCCTGCAGGGCCTCGGACAGGCGGGCGAGACTGCGCGGCACGTTCAGGAACGAGGCCGACAGGTTGCGCTCGCCGAGCGGGTAGTTGTAGAACATCAGCGCCACACGCTTGTCCGCATTCGCCTTCGCGCGCAGGCGGGCAATGCGGTACGCCTTATCCACCAGGGCGTTCGCCTGCTCGGGGATCAGCACGGCACGCTCGTCCTCGATCGCGGCGACCATCAGCGGGTCGCTCAGGCCAGCCTGCTCCGGAATCGCGAGCAGGAAGGGCACGGCACCGCCCGGCACGCCTTCGGCACTCGCACGCCAGTGGGCGGCGTCGCCCTCGCGCCAGGTCATCGCCTGCAGCACCGGGACGTCCAGCCTGGCGTAGTCCTCGCGCCGGCTGCCCTGGTACATGACCTGGAAATTGAGCAGCACATCCACCGCCGCTCGCCCTTCGTCCATCACGATGTCGAGCGCGCCGCTCGGCGCCGTCAGCGGGTGGTAGAACACCACCGGCAGCGCCCCCCGCGCTTCCAGCATGCGCACCAGCTCGTCGATGTGCCCCATGCCCATGTTGCCGATATAGGCCTGGTGGACGACGATGCCGACCGCCGGGCTGCGCCGAGCGCGCTCTTCGCCCAGCCACTGGCGGTAGGCGGCAAGATCGCCGACCACGAGATCGGGGTGATCCGGGTGGTAGATGCCGGTGTCCGGGAACACCACCGGGGCCGGCACCGCGACGGCGGTTTCGCCGAAGAGGTGATGGCGGACATGGGCGAAGAAGCCGGCAAAATTGCGCTGGCTACCGTTGCGGTAATAGGCGTACAAGGCCTCGCCGGTCGCAGGCTCCAACCCACCGCCCACCTGTACGCCACGTGCCGACGACAGCATCCAGGGCACAGCGAGGCGATCGAGCACGGGCACGACCTGTTCGCGCATGCGTCGGCCGTCTTCCTCGCGTGGCGCGTCCAGCACGGCCAGCCTCACGCCGCGCAGGGCCGCCTCGACCGCATCCGCGGCGTCACGGTCGACATTGACCACGGCAAGATCCACCCCGGCCGTGTCGGCCAGGGCGTGCAGCGCGACGAACTTGCCACCGAGCACGAAGTCGCTGCTGATCACGGCAACCCGCCCTGCACGGGGCTGCGGCTGGAGGGCGATCGCCAACGCGGCGGCAAGCACGAGCAGCACACAGACGAGGATTAGATGACGCCAGGGTGCACGGGCTGGCGCATGCGAGACGGATTCGACCGGAGTGGAGCTGTTCATGGGCGGTATCTTGGATTCGACAAGCGCCCCGCAGGAACGCGGGGCGCAACAACGGGCAGGCGGCGATCAGAACGCGCCGTGCAGCGTGACGCGCAGCGCGCGCGGGGTTTCCGAGTAGCTGAACAAACTGGACTTGTCGGCCAGGCGGACATTGGTGATGTTGTCGATGCCAGCAGTCACGCGCAGGTGCTTGTTGAACGCGTAGCCACCCTGCAGATGCAGCAGGTTGTAGGCTGGCGCCTTGCGCGCCGCCGAGGTGACATACTGACGGCCGGTGTGCTCCAGGCGGAGGGCTGCGCTCAAGGGCCCCTGCTTCCAGCCCAGGCGGGCATTGAGCAAGTGGTCGGGCCGCGCATTGAGCGGCTTGCCCGAGGTCTTGTCCTCGGTGTCGAGCCATTGTCCGCTCAGGCGGGCATCGAAACCGCCGCCAAGATCCACGCGCAGTGCGGTCTCGACCCCCTGGATGCGGGCATCGTTGATGTTGTCGTAGATGTAGAAGGCTCGGGGACCGACGCGCCGGATCTCGCGCGTGGTAATGAGGTCGGTGACACTGTTGCGGAACGCGGTGAGTTCCCAGTCGATCGCACCCTTGGCGTACATGAGACCGAGCTCCCACGACTTGCTCGTCTCGGGCCGGATGTCGCCGTTGCCGTAGAAGGTATGCGGCCCTTCGGCACCCTCGTACGACGACGAGGCCTGCTTGAGCGTTGGCGCGCGGAAGCCTTCGCCGTAGCCGCCTCGCAGCGTCCAGGCATCGGTCGCATGCCAGACAAGGTAGGCGCGCGGACTGCTCTCGGCACCGAAGATCGAGTGTCGGTCGCGACGGAAGCCGAGCGTAAGCGTGAGGTCTGCAGCCAGTGCAATCTCATCCTGGATATACAGCGCGCGAAAATCGGCGTCGTCCTTGCCACCGGCGAGGCCGGCGTTCTTCATCGTCTCGGTCCGGGTGTCGAAGCCCACCGTCAGGTACTGCATGCTGCCGAGCGCGAAGCCGACGCGCCCGTCCACACCACGGTCGTCCATGCTCTGCGGGCGGGTGGGCGCCACGCCATTGGTGCGCCGGTTCGACACCGAGAAATCGGACTCCCAGGCGCGCAACTGGGTCTCCACACCCGACCAGTCGGCGCGCCAGGTCGCGATCGACTGCGAGCGATCGATGTCGTAGGTATCGCGGTAGTAGGTGCCGCTGCGGACTTGGTCGCGCTCACGTTCCTCGTTGCTGACGCGGTGCTCGAGGTCGAACGTGTGCGCGGCCAGCGGCTGCCAGGACAGCAACAGATGCCCCGACTGCAGGTCGGTACCCTCGATCTCCGAGGTGCGCCGGTCTTCCTTGCGCTCGAGCGGCGAGCGCTGCAGCCGCGTGGCCGAGATCGCCATGCGCAAGGTGTCGGTCAGGCCACCGGAAAAATGAACACCGCCGCTGAGCGAATCACCCCCACCCGCTACGCTGCGCCCGCCGAGGCGAACGCCGCCACGCCATTCGGCGTCGGGCCGGCGGGTAATCGTGTTGATGACGCCACCGAGTGCATCCGAGCCATAGAGCACGGACATCGGCCCTCGCACAACCTCGATGCGCTCGATGCTGTCGACAGGTGTCCAGTCATACTGGAAATCGGAATGTCCGACCCAGTCGTCGGTATTGATGACGCGCAGGCCATTGACGAGATAGAGGGTGTGCTTGCCGTCCATGCCGCGCAGGGACATCGTCTTGCGGCCAGCAACGCTTTGCCCGACGAGGCCGATTCCCGTCGTCTCGCGCACGGCCGCAAGCACATTGTCGGCACCTGCGGCCTCGATTTCTTCGCGCTTGACCACCGCTGCCGCTGCGGGCACGTCGCGAACAGCCTGCTCGCGCTGAGTGGCGGTCACGAAGACCTCGTCGAGCCTCGAATCGGAAGCCGCCCCAGCCCAGGCCTGCGCGGCGGGCAGGACGGCGAGCGCCAGCATGATCCGTGACACACCGCCAAACGATGCGGACCGAAGCGTCGACTGAACGCCAGTGAAGGTAACCATCAAGCTCTCCAGGAAGGAAGATTTGGCTGGCTACCTATCCGTACAGGCGTTGGTTGCTGGCTGATATGCGAAAAAGGGACCGAATACTCCGCTTGGCTGCAGACAGGCACAGCACAAGCGGGCAAAATTGAGCTAGATCAAATCTACGTAAGAATGATTTCTATTTGTAATTATTATACGCCGGCTTTGCCTCGAAATGAAAGCCGGCCCCGCAATCAGGAACACATCGGTATGAACCCACGGAAAACGCGCATTGCATCAAGCTCACCCGGTCGGCTGCGAATCCGGGACCTGGCCCTTCGCGACCGCGACCGGATCGCACAGTTCGAAGCGCAGCTACATCAGATCGACGGCATCCGGGAGATCGAGGCGAACGCAAGCGCTGGTAGCGTGGTGATCCGATACGATGGCGACCGGATCGAGGCCGTCGAGCTCGAGCGCCGCGTCGATGCACTGGTCGACGCCGTGCTCGCCGCACCGCGCAGCCCGGGCCGCCGCAGCCTGCGCAGGCATGCGAACCGCATCGCCAAGGTCGGCATGCTGGGCAGCCTGGGGGCATCGCTTGCGCTCGCGGCCACCGGCAACAAGCGCTGGCACGCGCTCAGTGGCGGCGTGTTCGTAGCCTGTCTCGGCGTGCACATCGGGCTGCACCGCAAGGCCTTGCTGCGCTGACCGCCTTCCCGCGGCGATCAGGCAGCAGCCGTGTCTCAGGCGCAGCACCCGGCCAAGTGGATGATCCGGCGCGCCAGCAGGACAGCTGAAGCGCGGCGGGCAGCATCATCCGGCAGGTAGACCTCGACGCCCAGGTAGGCAAAACGGGGGTTGTTCCAGACCGCCTCCGGGATGACGGTGCGCGCATGCAAGGGCTGGCCCGCGTCGAGCGCAACGATACGCACCTGCTCGCGCAGCGAGGGCAGTGCTTCGCCCGCCGCAAGCGTAGCGGGCGCCTCGAGCGCGTGCATGAGACAGGCTCGCAGGCGCGGACTCGCGCACAACAGGTCTGCGCTTGGCCCCGTATCGTCATATCCGGCATGGAGGTCAAGCAGCAGCCGGTGAGCGGGGCCGAGTTGCGACAGGAGCTGAAGGTAGAGTGCGCGGTGCACGACGCGGTTGCGGAAGCACTCGTCGGGCAGGGGCCGACGGCCGGACAAGCCGTCGGGAACCTCAAGCACGTCGATCTCGCCTGGATCGAAGCCATCGAGCACCTCGCGACCGAAGGCAAGCTCCTCGCGGTGGATACCGATCACGACGAGCACGCCCGCCACCACACTGCCTCCGTCTGCGCTCACACCGTGGCGTCGCCGCCGGCCCCCTTGCCTGCGGCCCGCTCATCGCCCGCCCGTTCATCGCCCGCCCACTCGTAGACGGCGACCGTTGCCGGATCGCACTTGCAGCAGGTGGTACCGCAAGCCGATGCGGCGGCCAGGCGTCGCACCCTGCCCTTGCGTTCGAGCGTGGCGAGCATGGGTTCGAGCGCAGCCGGCGTGCTGCCCAAGCCGTTGGCCATGTCGGCAACGCTGGCGCGGCGGCGCTCCCGCAGGTAGTTGCCCAGGCGTGACAAGATCATCGCTCCCCCTCAGACCTGCTGCGGCAGGGGCATGCTGGCGCCTGCCTCGCGTGCGCCGTGACGCCGCAGCGCCCACAGCACCAGCCCCATGGACACGGTAACACCGGCGATCCAGGCCAGCGATGCACCCGGATGCTGCGCCCAGGTGGCGGCCTGGTAGTACACCGTGGCCACGCCGTAGCCCATCGCCGTCGTCCATGCGGTGACGAACACCGCCCAGCGCGCACCCGACTCCTGATAGATCGCCGCGATCGCAGCCGTGCATGGCGCATAGAGCAGGATGAACAACAGGTAGGCGAAGGCCCCCGCCGCGCCGTCGAAGCGTGCGGCCATCGCGCCGAAGGTACCGGTCGACACTGCCTGCTCCTCGGCCACCGCAGCCTGGTCGCTGAGGTCGCCAACGTCCAGGCCGATCGGGTCGGCCCAGGCGCCAAGCGCATCGGCCAGGTTCGCCGGGATGGTGGCGAAGGCGGCGGCGACGCTTTCGACGAGGTCGAAGGGGGTCTCTTCGCCGCCCTCTTCACCCGCGTCCTTGGCGGCGAGCGCAGAGTAGGCGGCGTCGAGCGTGCCGACGACCGCCTCCTTGGCAAGTACGCCAGTGAAGATCCCCACAGCAGCCGGCCAGTTCTCCTCGGTCAGCCCCATCGGCGCAAAAGCCGGCGTGATGCTCCGCCCCACCGCGGCAAGCACGGAGGCATCGCTGTCCTCGTTGCCGTAGCTGCCATCGGTGCCAACCGAGTTGAGCACATTCAGCACCAGCACCATCGGCACGATCACCCGGCCGGCGCGCACGATGAAGGCCATCAGGCGCTCCCAGGCGTGGCGCAGCACGCCGCGCACGGTGGGCAGGTGGTAGGGCGGCAGTTCCATGATGAAGGGCGTCGGCTCGCCCTTGAGCAGGGTGTTGCGCAACACCAGCCCAGTCAGCACCGCCACTGCGATGCCGATCAGGTAGAGCCCGAACACCACGTTCTGTGCGCCGCTCGGAAAGAAGGCGGCCGCGAACAGCACATACACCGGCAGACGCGCGCCGCAGGACATGAAGGGCGCCATGGCAATCGTCATCAGGCGGTCGCGGCGGTGCTCGAGCGTACGCGTGGCCATGATCGCCGGCACGTTGCAGCCAAAGCCGACGATGAGCGGCACGAAGGACTTGCCGGGCAGCCCCACCCAACGCATGAAGCGGTCCATCACGAAGGCTGCGCGTGCCATGTAGCCCGAGTCCTCGAGCACCGACAGGAACAGGAACAGGAAGCCGATGATCGGGATGAAGGTGGCGACCACCTGGATGCCACCACCGATGCCCTGCGCGAGCAGGACGGTGAGCCACTCGGGCGAACCGAGGCCGGACAGCAGTTCGGCAAAGCCATCGACCAGCAAGGCACCGGTAAACTGGTCGAAGAAGTCGATGAAGGCGCCGCCGATGCTGATGGTGAAGAGGAACATCAGGTACATCATCAGCAGGAAGATCGGCACCCCGAGGACGCGGTTGAGCACCACGCGGTCGATGCGGTCGGTGAGATCGCGCCCAACACGGCCGCTGACGGTGACCGCCGCCGCGGCGATGCGGTTGGCGAGCCCATAGCGCGCATCGGCCACCATGATGTCGAGATCGTCGTCAAGCCCAGCCCCCAGCCGCTCCGCTTCGGCAGCGACCGCCGGCCCCGCTGCGCGGCGTGCCAGGTCGTCGCCCTCGAGCACGCGGACCGCAAGCCAGCGCGCAGACGTTCCGGCAGCCCGGGCCGGCTCGCCGAGCAAGGGAACGAGCGTCTCGATCGCGCGCTCCAGCGCCGGCTGATAATCAACTGTGGCGCTCGCCGGCTGGCGCACCTGGACAGCGCTGCGGATCGCTGACTTCAGCGCATCCACGCCGCGGCCTTCGGAGGCCACCACCGGGATCACCGGGCAACCGAGCCGACGCGACAGCTCATCGGCATCGATGCGCAGGCCCTTGGCTTCGGCCACGTCCACCATGTTGAGCACGACCAGCAGGGGCACGCGCATCTCGACGAGTTGGCTCGTCAGGTAGAGGTTGCGCTCGAGGTTCGCGGCATCGACGATATTGACGACCAGCCCGGCCTCGTTGCCATGGACGAAGTCGCGCGCCACGCTCTCGTCGAGCGACACCTCGCGATCGACCACGTCGAGCGAATAGGTTCCGGGAAGATCCACGACTTCGAAGTGCCGCCCATCATGCCGGTACTCGCCGCACTTCTTCTCGACAGTGACGCCGGGCCAGTTGCCGACACGCTGGCGCGAGCCGGTAAGGGCGTTGAACAGGGTCGTCTTGCCGCAGTTGGGATTGCCTACAAGGGCAATGGTGTGTTCGTGGTTCATTGCAGCACCTGAATCAGAGTTTCTCGACTGTCAGGGCGTCGGCCTCGCCCTTGCGCAGCGTGAGCGCGAAGCCGCGCACGCGGATCTCGACCGGGTCGCCCATGGGAGCGACGCGTACGACCTGCAACTCGGCCCCAGGCGTGAGCCCCATCGACAACAGTTTGCGGCGATAGGCCCCGTCCGCCTCGGCAAAACCACTGACCTTTGCGCGGTCTCCGACCTCGAGTTGCTTCAGCATCATCACAACGACTCCAGCTGTTGACCGCGCGTGCAGCACGCACCCGCAGCATGTGAAGGGACGCGCGGCTCAGGCTCCGGCACGCGCCACCAGGATCTTGTGGGCCATGCCGGCGCCCAGGGCAAAGCGCGTCTCGCCGCGCCCCACCACCAGGCCACCCCCCTGGCGCTGGCGGACGACGAGCTCACTGCCGACATTCAGGCCGATCTCGGCCACGCGCAAGGCCATGGCCGAACCGCCCAGGATGGCAACCACGCAAACGGCCTCACCCTCGGCTGCCATCGCCAGGGGGAAGGCACTGGAACGGTCTGGGTGGCTCATGCGGCTACGCCCCCTTTTGCGGCGCTTTCATTCCGTACGCTCGGTCCGCGCGGCAGGCCGGCGCCAGCGAGCGCACGCAGCAGGATGGCGATCGTCGTGCCGTTGTGCAGGGCCGAAGCGGCCACCGGCGTCAGCCAGCCGAACGCAGCCGCCGACAGGATCGTGGTGTTGAGGCCAACCGTGAGCTTGAAGTTGCTGTCGATGAGGCGCCGCGTCGCCAGCGCGAGCGCACGGGCATCCGCCACACGGGCGATGTCGTCCTCGAGCAGCGCCACGTCCGACGCCAGCCGCGCCACGTCGGCGCCGTTGTGCATAGAGATGCCGACGTGCGCACCGCTGAGTGCCGGCGCATCGTTGACGCCATCGCCAACGAAGGCGATGCGCGCACCATCGGCTGCCAGCGCCTGCAGGATGCTGGCCTTGTCCTGTGGCATCAGCCCGGCATGGAACGCGTCCAGGCCGAGTGCTTCCGCCATTGCACGTGCGCGTTCGGGGTGGTCGCCGGTGAGCATCAGCACACGCCTGACGCCGAGCCGGCGCAAGCGGCGGATGGTTACCGCGCTGTTGCTGCGCAGGCCGTCACGCAGTGCAATCACGCCGAGCAGTTCGCCGCCGAAGCCGATGTAGAGCAGGGTCTTGCCCTCGACGTGGAGACGGTCGATGACCTCGCGGTGAGCCGCGACCGGAATGCCCTCGTCGTCCTCGACGAAGTGGCGCGAGCCGACCACGATGCGCCGTCCGTCAATGACGCTGGCCACCCCGTGGGCAACGATGAACTCGACTTCCTTGTGGTCGAAGTGGCGTGGCTTCTCCAGCCGCCGCGAGGCCTCGACCACCGCCAGCGCGAGCGGGTGGAAATAGTGTTCCTCGACCGACGCGGCCAGGTTGATCAGGTCCTCGGGCGAATAGCCGGGCTTGAAGGCCACCGAGTCGGTCACCTCGAGCCTGCCGGTGCTCAGGGTGCCGGTCTTGTCGAACACGAAGGTGTCGGCCTCGGCCAGTCGCTCGAGCGCCTTGGCGCCCTTGACCAGCATCCCAGACTTGCCGGCGGCATACATCGCCGCCTTGAAGGCCACCGGTGTGGACAGCTTGAGCGCGCAGGAATAGTCAGCCTGCAGCACGGCCGCCACACGCTGCCAGTCACGCGACACCAGCCAGGTGGCACCCGCCAGCCCCAGCACCATGGGCACCAGGCGGTCGGCCATGCGCGCGGCCTCGAGCTGGGTCTTGCTCTTGACCGCGAGCGACTGCTCGACGAAGTCGGCGATGCGCGCGACGGCAGCCTGGGCGCCAACCTTCTCGGCATAGATGCGCAAGCGCCCTTCCTCGACCAGCGTGCCCGACAGCACCGCATCGCCACGGCGACGCGCCACCGGCACGCTCTCGCCGGTCATCGTGGCCTCGTTGACCAAGGCCTCGCCGCCGAGCACCGTGCCATCGACCGGAATCACGGCGCCGGTCGCGACGATCACGGTATCGCCGACGCGCACCTCGTCCGCGTCGACCTGGACTTCCTCTCCGTTGTGCTCCACCCAAACCTCATCGACCGCGGGCTTGAGCAGGTGCTTGAGCAGTTCGTCCGAGCGGCGCTCGATCGAGGCCTCGAGGTACTCGCCGAGCGCGAGCAGGAAGGACGTGGTGTTCGCGGCGAGGAAATCGCGCCGGCCAATGGAGATCGCCACCGCCATCGCCTCGAGCACGTGCGACGTCACCCCCTTTTCGAGGAAATCGTCCATCGCCTCGCCCAGCAGCGGGATCGCTGTGCCGAGGGCCACCGGAGCCTGCAGCCCGGGCTGCAGCGAGCGCGTCGCAAGCAAGGTCGCCGCGCTCAGCGCCAGCGGTGCCGCGCTCGGCTCGCCATTGGCGGCGCCCGCCCTGCGCGCACGGACGGCATCCATGCGCAGGATCTCGATCGCGACGCGTTCGGCCGTAGTGGTCCTGTGGTCGTACTCCACGACCAGTGCGCGCGCAGCGGCATTGACGCGCACCTTGCGCACCCCGTCGACGACCAGGACCGCGCGCTCAAGGGCCTGCACGTCGGCCGATGCACCCGGGCGCAAGGCATAGCGCCAGCGCACCCGCCCCCGGGTCGCATGCACGGGCTCGAGCGCAGACACCCAGGCACTGGCCATCATGCGTCCCCGTGGCGCTCCGCCTCGACCTCGGCGCGGATGTCGGACATCTGCTCCTTCATCTCCTCGAAGCCGCCGGCGACACCGGCGTAGAGCTTGATTGCCGACTTCACGATCTTGCCGCGCAGTTCCTCGTCGCTCAGCACCCAGGCCGCGGCCGCGCCGATGAGCGCCCCGAGCAGGAACTGCTCGGTGTTGCGCGTGCGCAGGAAGGCCGGCATGCCCTGCAGCAGGCCCTTGTCCAGGCCAGCCGCGTGCAGGCCCGCCTGCAGACCGTCATACAGGCCCTGGCCGCCCTGGCCATCGCCCACGCCCTGCCCAAACCCGCCACTCGCTCCGTACATGCCCGTCATCGCCGGATCAGCCGCCATGCCGCTGTGGCCGTACTGCGGGTATTGGCCGTAATGCCCCTGGTACATCGGGCCGGCAGCCCCCGGGTGGCCACCCGCCATCTCGCCATAGGCGCGGCGGTGGGCCTTCTTATGCTTCTTGGACATCCTTCTTCTCCTGTTCGGTCTGCACCCGTGCGCGCAGCATTCGTTCGATGATCAGTACGCCGGCAGCACCCGCAGCCGCGGCGAGCAGCGCCGCCGCGTAGTCCTGCCGGCGTACGGCGTGCGCGGCGGCGCTGCCGGCGGTCAGCGCCGTACCGCCCTGCAGCCCATGGCGGAGCACGCGCTTGAGTTCGGTTCTGGAAAGGGGCGAGGCCTGATCCTGGAAAGCCGATACGCAGGCCCCTGCAACGAAGCCCTGCACGAAGGTGCCCCCCCCTATCCTGGGCGTCGGCGCCGGCATGAGGCGTGGCAGCGGCCTCATGACCCGGCCTCTCCATCATCGGCCGGCTCCCCGCCAGGCGCGGCTTTGGCCTTGGAGCTGGTCTTCGGAGCACGCCCTGCCGCGGGCCTGGCGGCACGCGCTGCACGCTTGCGCGGTGGCGCTTCGGGGGCGGCGGCGGGCGCAACGACATCGGCAACTGCTTCGGCAGTTGCGGACGCCTCTGCATCCTCGGCCGTCAAACGCTGGCGCACGCGTGCGGAAGCGCTCTCGATCGCCTCAAGGCTGGACACCGTCGCGCCGCGCAGCTTGTCCTGGGCTTTCTCCAGGCCAGCCTTGGTCTTGTCGGTCTTGATCAGACGGAGCGCGACTGCGCCGGTCAGCACCCCAGCTACAAAGGGAAACAGCGGGAACATGTCAGTTCTCCTTGCGTTGACGGCCGATCCTGTCCTTCAACAGGTAGACTCCGGCGCCCCCCGCGACCATGCCGGCCAGCATGGCGGGGTGTGCACGACGCAGAAGCGGACTGAAGACACCGATGGGGCCGGCATACGGGCCCAACTGCGAGAAGGCGCGCTCGAGAAAGTCGGACAGCGGTCCGTGGCTCACATAAGCCTGTTGTGGCGGGATGCCGTGAGCAGCGTGGTAATTCTCCTGGGCCGAGGCAGCTGCCACTGCCTGGCGGAACGCGGGCAGGTGGTTATGCAGGGCCGCTGCCTGCAGGTTCTGGAACACCCGGCGCACCTCGGGCTCTGCCACCTGGGTGAGCAGGTAGGCATACAGCTGCACATTGGCGATCTCGCCGACGACGGCGCGCTGGCAATTCGCCAACCAGGTCGGCTCGACCGTCGTCTCCTGCGCGAACGGATCGAGCGGACGCGGAATGCCGAAGCGCTCGCAGAGCCCCAGCAGGGCGGCGACATGTTGTCCTTCCGAGCGCAGGATGTTTGCAAACGGCGGCCGCTCACCGAAGGCTTCGATCACACGGGCGTAGAAGCTGCGGGCCGCATACTCGTCATAGAGCGCGATCCTGACAGCCTGGTGCACCACCGGGTACGGCGCGCGCGGATCGATCCGCTGCGTACGCAGCATCAGTTCGTCATGGTTTTGCATTGCCGATCTCCACGTAGGTATCGCGCAGAATGCGTTCGAGGATTGCTGCGGCATCCGACACCCTGCCGTCCAGCAGGTCGCTCCACGCCCGTTCGGGGATGAGCGCGGGGTCGTACTGCACGGTGCACGAGCGCGCGAGCAGATTGACCTGGACCGAGCGCACGCCCGGGATGTGGTCGAGCAGGGACTGGAACACCTGCGCACGTTCGCGCGGAAAGTCGATCGACACCGCCGCCGCCTCGACCTTGAGGCGGATTCGTCCGCGGATATGATGGGCGATGCGCACCTCCCGCAGGAAAGCGCGCAGTTCTTCGAAATCAGGCATCTTGCAGATCCACCCATCCACGCCGGGAGGCTGCGCAAGGGTACGGATCGAGCACCGCACGCAACGCCAGCCACCCCGAGCGAAAAACGCTCCAGGGGGTTCCTGGCTGGCAACTTCGGCTGGCTACGCGAACCCGACTCGATGCAGAAACCGGGCGGGAGCGAATCCACCGCTCAACCACCCCTTCACATCGATGAAAAAACTCTACGCCATCCCGCCGCTGCGGATATGACAAAAGTCAAACAGGGCTGCAATTGCAGCCCCGGTGCCGGCAGAATCAGAACTCCCAGGCGACGCCCGCATTGGCGATCGTGCGGCCGTTGCCTCGCCCAACTGCGGCAGACACTTTCACACCTTCGGCAATCGTGTAACGCAGCCCGACCTGGCGATCAGGGCCGGAATGCTCCTCGCCGAAGGTCTCGACGACGAAATCGACCTGCTCGCTCAGCGGAACGTCCAGGCCCAGACCCCAGAAGTTCAGGTCTTCGTCGCCCTTCGTCCAACCTCGGCCAAGGTTGAGGTGAACCCTCGGCCCCTGCTCGAACGCCCAGGTCGCAAGGCCTGCCAGCGAATGGGCTCGTGCCGTGCCCTCGCCGCTCACGCGCTCGCGGCCATACTCGTACTTCAGGCCCGCCGACAGGCCAGCCTCGGCCTGCAGGGGTATCCACTTCAGCGCAGCGCCGACGGCGCGGATCCTGGCGTCGGGATCGGCGTCGCGATCCTTGGCCCGGCCGAGCCCGACCTCCACCTCGACGTTGTCGATCGGCCCGAAGCCAGCGGCGCCCTCGAAGCCGCGCACCCCGCCATCGCGACTCCAGCCGAACTCCAGCTTGGCGGCGCCGTGCACCAGGCTCATCGTCATCGTCGATATGACGCGTATCAGGGCGGACTCGCCTCTTCGAGCACTTCCTCGCAGCCCGTTCCCGAATCGGGCCGCGGCGCCACGAATACTGCGCCCAGATAGCGCGCGGCGAGGCCATAGGCCACCACCCAGGCGGCAACGCTCACCGCCTGAAGACCCGCGATCGGCAGGCCGGGCAGCCCCGAGGCCGCGCGCGCCAGCGCCGCCACCACCAGCCCGACTGCGGCCAGCAGTACCCAGGACCTCATGTCCAGTTCGTGGCCCGCATGTGTGCGCCCGGCGATGCACAGCACGCCGAAGATCGATACCCCCATCGCGCCGATTGTCAGCAAGTGCAGGCCTGCACTGGGCGCCACCGGCACACCGAGCAGGGCCAGGCCGCTCAAGGCATAGCCTGCCGCCATCAGCCAATACACCACGTAGAGCATGAGGGCCCAGCGCGACAGCAGCGCGCGGCCGACATGCCAGTCGTTGAGCAGGTTGAGCACGGCGGCAGCCGCAGCCAGCGCCACCCAGCCGGCAATGACCGATCCGGGCAGCACGAACTCGACCGCGGTGTACAGCGCCACGCCGAAGATGGCGAGATTGCGTCGCGGCGGACGCGCGCGGTAATCAGGCAGGTCGTCGTCCTCGCCATGGCGGCGGGCCGCAGCACCATCGCGTCGCAGACGCTCGGCATCGAGCGCATCGTTGACGATGCGCATGGAGATGCGGCTCAAGGCGACCACGATCAGCACCATCATCACGCCGACACCTACCTTTACCCAGCGCATCGGATACAGCCCGCCCAGGGCGTCGGCATGGAAGCCGGCCAGCGCCAGCCACATCGCGCCCAGCCCCCACAGGAAAGCGAGGTGGCGACGCTCGGGGTCGCGCCACAGGCGCGGTGCGACGAGCGCGATCAGCGCGCCGAGAAAGCCCAGGTTGAGCACCGCCGCCAGGGCCTCCCCAACAACGCCCAATGTCCCGGACAGCCAGAAGGCGAGACGGGCAGCCGCCCACAGCAGGACCATACCGAGTGCGACACGGCGCCCCAGGGCGGGTGTACCGGTGAACTCGGGCACCGCCGTCAGCAGGAAGCCCGCCACCGCAGCCAGTCCGAAACCGAACATCAGCTCATACGCATGCCAGACGGTCGGGCCGCCGGACACGGCCGGCACGCCCAGCCCCCAGGCAAGAAAGCCCAACCAGATCGACAGCAGAATCACGGCGTACCCGGCCGTGGCGAGGAAGAAGGGGCGAAAGCCGCACATGAACAGCGGCCGCGCCGCCAGCCGGTCGAACAAGGTGTCGCGAGTCGTTAAGCGCATGACGTGTATGCCTCAGCCGCCGCAGCGCGCGCCGCCACGGGCGCCCAGCACCGGCTCGGCGGGCACGACCAGGCGCAAGCCTGCACCCGGGCGCACTGCCGGCACCTCAGCCAACGCAGGCACGGCGGGCGGCAAGCCGAAGCTGTCGCGCACCGCCTCCGCCTGCAGCAATTCCGCGGTATGGTGATAGACCCAGGCGTCGTCCCTGCTCGCCGCGGGCTGACCGAGCTCGAACCGGCACACGATGCGCCCGGGCGTGGGCGCCATCACCAGGATGGCGTCGGACAGGCGGACAGCCTCCATGAGGTCGTGGGTGATCATCAGCACGCCCATGCCTTGCTCGGCCTGCTGCGCCAGCAGCAGGCGGTAGAGCTCTTCCTTGAGACCGACATCGAGCGCCGAGAAGGGCTCATCGAGCAGCAGCAGTTCGGGCGCCAGCACCAGCGCGCGCGCAAGCGCAACACGGCTCTGCATGCCGCCCGACAACTGGTGGGGAAACTTGTCGAGGTCGCGATGCGCGAGACCCAGGCGCAGGGCAAGCTCGCGAGCGCGAAAGTGGCGCTCGTCGCGCCCCACGCCGGCGGCCTTGAGACCGAGGGCGATGTTGTCGAGCGCCGTCTTCCATGGCAGCAGGCGTGGCTGCTGGAACATGAAGGCGGTGCTCGAAAAGCTGTTCGACACCTCACCCGCCTGCACCGTCAACAGACCGGCAGCAAGGTGCAGCAGCGTGGTCTTGCCACAACCCGAGGGGCCGACCAGGGCGACCACCTCTCCCGCACGCAGGCGGAAATCGATGCCGGCCAGTACCTCGTCGCGCCCGAAGGCGTGATCGAGCGCGCGGATGCGCAGTTCATGCTGCGTGCCGGCCGCTGCCGGCAGTGTGCCGATGCTCATGTGCCCTGCTCCCGCCAACGCTCAACCTCGCGCTTGATCGGTTCGAGCACCAGGTACTCCACCGCCAGCAGCAAGCCGACCACCGCCGCGATCCAGGCCATGGTCGACGCCGTGTCCAGGTGCGAGCGCGACACCGCGAGCGCCGCACCGACGCCATCCTGGGTGGCGAGCAGCTCGGCCATCACCACCACCTTCCAGGCCGTGCCGAGCGCGGCGATCCAGGCCGGGAACAGGTAAGAGACGACATGCGGCAGATAGACGTCGACGAACATCATTCGCCGCGGCAGGCGGAAGGCCTCGGCCATGCCGCGCAGGTGGTTGTCGAGCGTGCGCGTGCCCTGCAGCGCCCCGATGAAGATCACCGGGAAGGCAGCGACGAAAACGGTGAACACCGGTGTGCCGTCGCTCGCGCCGAACCACAGCATGGCGAGCACCAGCCAGGCGATCGGCGGCGTGCCCATGAGCACGGTGACGAGCGGGCGCGACATCATGGATGCGGTCATCGACAGCCCGGCGACCAGCCCCAGCACACTGCCGGCAAGCACCGCCAGAACATAGCCTGACAGCGCGCGGCGAGCAGTGGCGGCGAGCTCGGGCCAGGCAGCGCCGCTGTCGATGAGCGCCCACAGCGTGGCGAAGGCCGAACGCGGGTCGGGCATGACCAAGGGCCCGTAAACGAGGCTCACCGCCTCCCAGGCGGCGAGCAGCAGGAACAGGCTGGCGATCGCGCCCCAGCCGCTCCACAGGTAGGCGGGCAACCCGGCGAGCCAGGCGCGCAGCAGCGTCATTGCATCCCCGCTCCGGCGTAGAAGCCATCATCGGGGAGCTTGCCACCGACCAACGCGGGGTTCTTTGCAAGCAGGTGTCCGTACATGAACTCGAGTTCGGCGCGCGCTGCCGCCGCCGGCACGGCGTCGAGCTGGCTCACCGCGATCGAATCGGCCACCGCCTCGGCGCTGAGCATGTCGATGCGTGCCGCCACCGCCTTGCCACAGGCTTCGGCGTTGGCCTTGCACCAGGCCAGCGAGCGCACGTACTCGGCCTCGATGCGCGCGACCAGCTCGGGGCGCGCGCGCAGGGCGCCCATCACCGCAATGCCGGCCTGCGGGATGCGTGCCTCGCGAGCGAACACCCGCCCCCACTCCTGCTGCAGGTCGACGCTGCGGTGGAGCTCGGGGGCAAGCACGCTGAGCGGGAATGAGCCCGTCTTGCGCAAGGCCATCGAGGCGGCCGGCTCGGCAAGCAAGGCGTGGTCGACGCGACGCATGACCAGCAGCTGCATCGCATCGACCGGGCTGGCAACGTAGCGCAGGTTCAGATCCTTCCTGACGTCGATGCCCTGCTGCTCGGCCAGCAGCTGCAGCACGATGTCGGGCATGTCGCCGCGAAACGGCATCGCCAGCTCCTTGCCGCGCAGGTCGGCAAGCGATTTGAGCGTCGGATCGCGCGACACCAGCCACAGCACGCCCCAGGTCGACACGTTGATGAGTTGCAGCTTGGCGCCGCGGTTGTACAGGTTGGCGGCGACGTTGGTCGGCATGGCGAGCACGTCGGCACGGCCGTCGAGCGCCATCACGCGCAGCTGGTCCGGGTCGCGCCAGGGCACGAACTCGACCACCTCGGCGACGTCGGCGAGCGCACCGGAGTCGGCCATGTGGATCAATGCATTCGACACCGAGGCCGAAGGCCCGGACAGGGTCAGCCTCGGCAGCTTCTGCGCATGTACGACGCCAGTGACGAGCAGGAAGGCGCATACCACGCACACGTGCAGCACGGCGCGTGTCCACGCCGGCAGCATCAGTGCGCGCCGCTCGCTCCGGGCGGCCACCGCCCCCTTCTCCGCGCCCGACGCGCCCGATGCACCCCCGAAGCGCTGCGTCGAGCGGTCCGCAAACACGACGCCGCGCGAGCGCCGGCGTCGTCCTGAGTAGCGGTGGCCGTTTTCCATATCAGAAGCTCCCGTTCAGGCTGAGTGCGACACCGCGCCCGGGCGCGGCAAGCTCGTTGCCGGAGACGCCGTCGGTCTGATGCTCGTGGTAGCGCTTGTCGGCGAGATTGGTGAGCTGTACGGCCAGGCCGGCGGACTCGAAGGCGCCGACCTTGCCGAAGTGCCAGCCGAACCCGGCATCCGCGGTGACGAAGCCGGCGGTACGGTTCTCGGTGCCATTGGAGAAGCGCGTGGCGATGCGGTCCTGCTCGGCCACCGCGCGCAGCTGGGCGCGCCACCAGAAGCCGCGCTCGGCCGGCTGGCCAATGCCGAGCGTCAGCTCGGGCGCCGGCATCTGGAACAGCGGCTCGTTGTCCTGGTGGTTCTTGCCGCGCAGCCAGGTAAAGCCGGCGTCGGCAACGAAGGCGCCGAGCGGCATGCTGGCGCTGCCCTCGATGCCGTAGATGCTGACCTTGTCGAGGTTCTCGGTGCGCTTGAGCGGCAGGCCGGTACCCGGATGGCTGGCGCCGGTGATGCGCCCTGCGATGTAGTCGTCGATACGGGTGTAGAAGGCCGCCACGTTGTAGCTCAACCCGGCCGCGGTGGACTTCAGGCCGATCTCGAAGCTGGTCGACACTTCGGGGTCGAGCTGGGGGTTGCCGACATGGAAGTAGCCATCCCCGCGCGCCGAGTCCTCGAAGCGCTCGCGCATGTCGGCAGCGCGGTAGGCGCGACCGATGTTGGCGTACGCGTTCAGCGCCTCGGCCAAGGGGTGCACCACCCCCAGGGACCACGACAGGTTGTTGTCCGACTTCTTCAGCCCGGTCGTACGAGCATCCGCACCCCAGCCTTTCTGAGCCGCATTGCCCGTGACGCGGTCGTAGCGCGCGCCCGCCACCAATCGCGTGACACCCAGCTCGAACTCGTCCTGCACGAACACCCCTGCGGACTTCACCCTCCCCCTGCTGAAAGGGTCGTTGCGCACGGTAGCCTCAAAGCCGGTCGCCGGATTGCCCATATAGCGCTCCGGGCTGCCCTTCATCTCCCATGTATCGACACCCACCGTCAGCAGATGTGCCCCCGCTAACGGGAAGACATACTTCGCCTTCGCTCCATTGGTGGAGAACGTAACGTCGTTGCGCACGTAATTCTTGCCGAACCGCTCGGTATACGCGCGAATCTGGCGAAAGACCTCCTGACGGTACACCTCGGCCGAGAGGGTCCCATCACCTAACGTCATGTCGGTGCCGAGTTCGTAAAGCTCGCGGCGCTGCTCGGGAGAATGGATTGTGACCTCTCCCAAAGGCGTCTCTGCGTAACTGCCATCGGGCAAGCGTCTGCGAAAGCTCTGCTCCCGTGCCGAGCCGGGGTACCAGACATCCTCGTCGTTATGGCGCTGCAGGTTCAGGCGCAGGCTGACACCGTCGGCGACGCGGTGGCGGTACTTCGCCAGCAGCGTGTCGGACTGGTAGCCGGTGCGCGCCTCACGCCCATCGGGACTGCGATAGTCATCGACGTCACGGCCGGCGACGCCGAGCACGAGCGCATTGTCGGCACTGGCATGCTGCAGCAGCAGCGCGCCGGCAATGCCCTTGTCGACGCTGCTGAAGCGGACACCCGCTCGGCCGCCGGTGCGCGCCTGGTCGCTGAACTCGGCCTCGGGCGTGATCAGGTTGACCACACCGCCCATCGCGCCACTGCCGTACAACACCGAACCCGGCCCCTTGACCACCTCGACACGCTCGAGCAGGCCGAGATCCATGAACGATGCGATCGCCCCCTGCGGCTGGGCGGAATTGACCCGCAGGCCATCGACCATGACCACCACGCTTTCCTTCTTGAGCCCACGCAGCACCGGGTTCTGCCCCCAGGCACCGTCGGACTGCGCCGCCAGGCCCGGCTTGCCGCGCAACAGCTCGCCGGCTACTGCGCCGCTCGCCGCAGGAGCGTGGAGGATCTCGACCGCCTGTGGCGTCTCCAGCACGTCGGCGGCATAGCCTTTGGCGGTGACGACCTGGGTGCCGAGCACGGTGTCGGCTGCGACCGCAGGCAAGGAAGCGAAGGAAAGGCCCAGCATCGCCGAGGCCAGCGCGCGCAGACGCAAATGCATGACAGCTCCAAGGGTTCTCGAGCTGGCTGGCGGCGGCTGGCTTGCTCTTCAGGATATAAGGATCGGACGAAATGATAATACAAAAATGCGAATTATTCGCATTTGATCCCGATCAAAAAAACCCTCCTCCTGTGTCGCCCTTGCGTACCTGTCAGCGCCAGGTCACGGTAGCGGCAAGCAGATAGCCTGCGCCATACACGGTCTTGATGAACTTGCCGCTATGCCCGCCCTGCTCGAAACGCTTGCGCAAGCGCGACACGCGCAGATCGATGCTGCGATCGAGGGCGGACACGTCGCGCCCGGCGAGCAACTGCTCGCGCGACAGGATCTGGTTGGGACGCTCGAGGAAGGCGATGAGCAACTGCGACTCGGCCAGACTCAGGGTCTCCTCGACCCCCTCTGGCGACACCAGGCGATGCGTGCCGCGCTCGAAGGTCCAGCCTGCAAAGCAGGCAACGCCCGGGGGCTGGGCGCAGGCCGCCGGCTCGGGCTGGTAGCGGCGCAGGATGCTGCGCACGCGCGCGATGAGTTCGCGCGGCTCGAAGGGCTTGACCACATAGTCGTCGGCGCCGAGCTCGAGGCCCATCACACGGTCATGGGTATCGTCACGGCCGGTGGCAATGAGCAGACCGAAGCGATGACGGCCACGCACCTGCTGCAGCACCTCCATGCCGTCCATGTCGGGCAGGCCGAGGTCGAGGATGGCGAGATCGGGCGACTGCATGCGCAACTGGCGCAGGAATTCACCCCCGGTCGGGAACACCGCATGGCGGTAGCCGAAGCGCTCGAGCGTACCGGTGATCAGCCGCGCCACCGCGGCATCGTCCTCGACGACGTGAATCAACGCCTGCCCTGGCTGTGCCCTGTCGCTCAACTCGGCTCCCTCAAGCTTGAAGCATGCTTTGCCCGCGGCGCGATTGGCGGCGCGGACGCTCAGGCGATCGCGGCATGCAGCGCGGCGGCAAGCTGCTCTGCGCTGAAGGGCTTGTCGAGCACCTGCACGTCCGCTTCCTCGCGGCCGTCCTCCGCCTTGTCGGCGTAGCCGCTCATCAGCACCAGCGGCAACTCGGGCCGGAAACGGCGCACGAAGCGTGCAAGCGCACGCCCGTCCATGCCCCCCGGCATCACGATGTCGGACAACACCAGGCCGATCGCGGGGATATTCTCGACCATGTCGGCGGCCTCGTGGCCACTTTCGGCCTCGAGCACGGCGCAGCCAAGCGCCGAAAGCTGCTTGCGCACGACGTCGCGCACCTTGTCGTCGTCCTCTACGAGCAGGACCAGGCGCCCCTCGAGCGCCGCTGCCGGCGCCACGCTCACGGGTGGCGGCACGACCGCTTGCACCTGCTGCGGCGCCTGCGGCAGCAGGAGCGACAAGGTGGTGCCGACTGCCTGCCGGCTACGGATCCGCACCCCCCCGCCCGACTGCTTGATGAACCCATACACCATCGGCAACCCGAGACCACTGCCGCGGCCAAAGCTCTTGGTGGTGAAGAAGGGCTCGAACACGCGCGCCAGCGTCGCGCTATCCATGCCCGTACCGTTGTCGCTGACCGCAATCTGGACATAGCAGCCGGGCGGCAGTTCAAGGTCGGCCGCCGCCCGCCCCTCGATGCACTCGAGCGAACACTCGATGCGCAGCTCACCTCCATTGGGCATGGCGTCGCGGGCATTGAGGGCGAGATTGAGCAGTGCGCTCTCGAGCTGGTTGGGGTCGACCAGCGCGCGCAGATCGACGTCGCGGGAGGCCGTTGAGATGGCGATCGTGCTCGGCAACGAGCGCCGGATCATGCGTGCCATGTCGAGCACGAGGCCATTGACCTCGACCACCACCGGCGCGATCGGTTGCCGGCGCGAGAAGGCGAGCAGCCTGCGCACCAGTCCGGCGCCGCCCTCGGCGGCCGCCATCGCCGGCTGCACATATTCGTCCACCGCGGGATGTTCGCCCAGCACCTCGATCAGGCCTTGCAGGTTGCCCATCACCACGGTGAGCATGTTGTTGAAGTCGTGGGCGAGACCGCCGGTGAGCTGGCCGATCGCTTCCATCTTCTGCGCCTGGGCGAGCGCGTCCTGCGTGCGGCGCTGTTCGGTGATGTCAACCGCATGCACATAGCAGCCGATCACCTCGCCATCCGGCCCGAAATCGGGCACCAGGGTGCTGCGCGTAAAGCGCGTCTCGCCGTCCGGGCCGGGCATGCTGTACTCGTAGCTCACCTGCTCGCCGGCAAGCGCGCGGCGCACCTTGTCCTCGACCTGGGCAAACACGTGGGGGCCGATCACCTCAGGGATGGGGCGGTCCTTCATTGCCTCGCTGGTGGTACCGAACCACTGCGCGTAACGCTTGTTGCCGTAGCGGAACACCCAGTCGTGATCGAAGTAACCCACATGGGCCGGAATCGTATCGGTGATCTGGCGCAGGCGCAGTTCGCTGTGACTGAGCCGCTCCTCGCTCGACATCTGCTGCTCCCGACTCATCCCCGTGGCGCTCCAACTCAGTCCGCAATCACCCGCACAAAACCGGCCCATTCTATGCCTGTGCCGGCCATGCGGACGCCCAGGACACGATTCAGTACATTCCCACGCAATTACGGACAAGATGTTTTGTCATTCTCCATACCCGACGGTATGGAGACCCAGGCCGTCCCTGGGCTCGCCATCCCGATCGCCAACCTGTTGCACACATCTGGGAGTGGAGAAGGATGTCGAAGACTGCATACGAACAAGGACTGGACAAGAATCCGGCGAACTACGTGCCCCTGTCGCCGCTCAGCTTCATCGAGCGCACCGCCATGGTGTACCCCGCGCGCACCAGCGTCGTGCACGGCGCGCGCAGCTATACCTGGGCGCAGACCTACGAGCGCTGCCGCCGCCTGGCGAGCGCGCTGGTCGCCCACGGCGTGGGCAAGGGCGACACGGTGGCGGTGATGCTGCCCAACGTGCCGCCAATGTTCGAGGCCCACTTCGGCGTGCCGATGACGGGCGCCGTGCTCAACACGCTCAACACCCGGCTCGACGCCGAGGCCATCGCCTTCATGCTCAAGCATGGCGAGGCCAAGGTGCTGATCACCGACCCCGAGTTCGCGGGCGTGATCCGTGCCGCACTCGAGTTGCTCGACGGCGACAAGCCGCTCGTCATCGACGCGCTCGACTCCGAGTACCCGGGCACCGAGCGCGTCGGAACGCTCGAGTACGAAGAGGTCCTCGCCGGCGGCAACCCCAACTACGCCTGGCGCCTGCCGGCCGACGAGTGGGACGCGATCGCGCTCAACTACACCTCGGGCACCACCGGCAACCCCAAGGGGGTGGTCTACCACCACCGTGGCGCATATCTGAACGCCGCCTCCAACATCATCAGCTGGGGCATGCCGCAGCACTCGGTCTACCTGTGGACGCTGCCGATGTTCCACTGCAACGGCTGGTGCTTCCCGTGGACCCTGGCAGCCAACGCCGGCGTCAACGTCTGCCTGCGCAAGGTCGATCCGGCGCTCATCTTCGAGCTGATCCGCAGCCAGAAGGTCACCCACATGTGCGGCGCGCCGATCGTGTACGGCATGCTGATCAACGCCCCCGACGCACTGCGCGCCGGCATCGAGCACAGCGTTGCCGGCCTCATCGCAGGTGCCGCGCCCCCGGCCGCGATCATCGAAGGCGCCGAGCGCATCGGCTTCGACATCACCCACGTCTATGGCCTGACCGAAACCTACGGTCCGGCATCGGTGTGCGCCAAGCACCCCGAGTGGAACGAACTGCCGATCGACCGCCGCGCCGAGCGCAACGGTCGCCAGGGCGTGCGCTACCACATGCAGGAAGCAATCACCGTGCTCGACCCGACCACGATGGAGCCGGTGCCCGCCGACGGCGAGACCATGGGCGAGATCATGTTCCGCGGCAATCTGGTGATGAAGGGCTATCTCAAGAACGAGAAGGCCACGAATGAAGCCTTCGCGGGCGGCTGGTTCCACACCGGCGACCTCGCGGTCATGCACCCGGACGGCTACGTCAAGATCAAGGACCGCTCCAAGGACGTGATCATCTCCGGCGGCGAGAACATCTCCTCGCTTGAGGTCGAAGAGGTGCTGTACCGCCACCCCGCAGTGTTGACTGCCGCCGTGGTCGCCAGGCCCGACGAGAAGTGGGGCGAGGTGCCCGCCGCCTACATCGAGGTCAAGGACGGCGCCGGCGTGACCGCGGACGACATCATCGCCCACTGCCGCGAACACCTCGCTCGCTACAAGGTGCCCAAGCACATCGAGTTCTGCGTCCTGCCCAAGACCTCGACCGGCAAGATCCAGAAGTTCGCGCTGCGCGAAATGGCCAAGTCCGCCTCGGCCATCGAGTAAGCACCCCGCAAGGCCCCCCGAGACCCGGGCGGCGGCCATCGTGCCGCGGCCCGGGCCTCCCCCAGCATAACGACAACCCAAGGAAGACAAACCATGTTGATTCAGCGCCAGCACGGCGCCGAGCATCCGTATTGGCCGCTCGGCCCGTTCAAGATCCGCCTGCCCTTCATCCACTATCGCTGGGAATACCCCGAGATGGTGCAGGGCCTGTTCATGTTCGTGGTCGGCCTGGCCATGATCCCCCTGCTGCAGAAGTACCTTGGCATGCCCTACGAGGCGGCGCTCGCCTTCTGCGTCATCGCCGGCATCGGCTACATGCTGCCCGCACTGCTCGGCGTACCGCTCGTCCCGGGCTGGATCACCCCCGCAATTCCGGTCGTCATCCTCTTCCTGCAGGGCTTCGAGCCCGGCCCCGAGGCCGTGCGCGCGATGTTCGCACTGCAGATCATGGTGTTCGCGATCTTCCTGATCCTGGGCATCACCGGCCTGGGCAACAAGCTGGTGACGATCATTCCCAACTCGCTCAAGAGCGGCATCATCATCGGCGCCGGCATCGCGGCAATGATGGGCGAACTCAAGGCCGGCGGCCGTATCGACAGCACCCCGATCTCGCTGCTGCTGGGCTCGATCGTGTCGGCCTACATCCTGTTCTCGCTCTCCTTCAAGCACATCGTCGAGACCAGCCGATTCGCCAAGACGATCTCCAACTTCGGCATGATCCCTGGCCTCTTCGTCGCCATCCTGGTGGGCTGGGCGGTGGGTGAGTACCCGCTGCCGAGCATCGAGTGGGGCATCACCCAGCCCGACTTCAAGGGCATGACCGAGTACCTGATCTTTGCCGTCGGCATGCCCAGCCTGGACATGTTCCTGCTCGCCATCCCGACCGCGATCATCGCCTACGTGATCGCCTTCGGCGACATCCTGGTCGGCTTCACGCTGTGCAAGCGCGTCGACCACCTGCGCCCGGACGAGAAGATCGAGCTCGACGTCACCCGCGTGCACCTGGTCACCGCGCTGCGTAACGGTATCCACGCCTTCTTCGCGCCCTGGCCCGGCCTCGCCGGCCCGCTGTGGACCGCTGCCCACGCCACCGTGGCCGAACGCTACGCGCTGGGTCGCAAGTCGATGGACTCGATCTTCTCCGGCGGCGGTACGTTCTGGATCACCGGCTTCGTCGCGCTCTTCATCCTGCCGCTGGTGTCCTTCTTCAAGCCGGTGCTGCCGATCGCGCTGTCGCTGACCCTGGTGCTGACGGCCTACATCTGCATCATGGTGGGCATGGAAGAGTTGAAGAACTCGACCGAACGCGGCGTGGCCGGCATCGTGGCGGTGACGCTGGCCATGCCTGATCCGAAGGCGACCGTGTACGCGGTGGTGATCGGCCTGCTGCTGTACTGGCTGATCGAGCGTCCCAACGCCGCCCAGCGTGCCAAGCAGGACCTGTCGATCATCGGCGACAACACGGCCGACATCGAAGCCGGCGACGAGCACGGCGTGGCCAGGAAGTAATCGTCGAATCGGATCGCACGCTGCGCTGGGGCCCGCCCCGGCGCAGGCGGCCGCCGAGGGGGCTGGAGCTGTTAGCAGAAACGCTACCAGCCCAGCCCTTTTCTCATCAGCAGCAGCACCGCCATGCCGAGGATGAAGGGCAGCCAGGGGTTGCGCCAGCGCACGGCCACGGCAACCACCACGATGCCGGCGGCGAGCTTGGGGTTGAAGGGATCGAAGCTGCCGCCATCGAGCAACAGGTCAGGCATCACCAGCGCCGACAGCGCCGCCGCTGGCGCATAGCGCAAGGCGCGCTGCAACGCAGGCGGCAGACGGCCTTTCTCGCCGGCGAGGATGAAGCTGCCACGGGTGAGGATGGTGGTCGAGCCGATCGCCAGCAAGGTCAGCCACAGCCACAGGCCCTCGCTCATCACGCCTTCGGTCATCGCACCGCCCTCCCCGCCAGCGCGCGTTCGGCGACAAACCCGGCACCGATACCGAGCGCAATGCCGGCGATCAGGCCTAGACGCAACGGCAGCTCACGCAACAACACCGCGCCCAGGCCGCCGACCAGGGCTGCTACCCACATCGGGCGCGCGCGCAACATCGGGATCATCATCACCATCAGCGCGATCGTGGTCATGAACTCGAGCGACCAGTCGCGCGGAATCACGCCGGCCCCCAGCACCCCTCCCAGCACGCAGCACTGCCACAGCGCCCAGCAGTACAGCGAGGGCACGATGTAATAGCCCCAGCGCCAGTGCGGATCGTCCGCCTTGTGCAGTTTCTCGGCGCCGATCGCGAACATGCCATCGACCAGCAGGTAGCTCGACGCCAGGCGGCGCATGAAGGGGTGGCCGTGGAACACCGGCGCCAGTGCCGCGCTGAAGATGACGAAGCGCAGGTTGAGCACCAGCGCGGTAAGGAAGATCAGCCACAGCGGCGCGCCGCTGCCGATCAGCGGCAGCGTGCCGAGCTGGGCCGTGCCGGCATAGACCAGCAGGTTCATGCCCATGGCCTCGAGCGGCGACAGCCCGATCGAGCGCATGGCGATGCCGGTGACCACGGCCCAAGGCACGAGACCGACCGAAAGCGGCAGGAAGTCGCGCATGCCCTCGCGGGCACCGCGGCGGAAGGACGATTCCATGAGGCGTGGGTGCAAAAAGCGTCCAAGCATAACAGGCCATCGCAACAAGTCGATGTCAGTTCCCTGCCCACACTGGATAAATCGCAAGCGGACTGCCAGGCCCGGGCGACATCGCCTTCAAGCCCTCGCGACTCACGCCGCCCCCACGCGGGATGAGGCGCGCCGCGGCCTGCTGTAGGAGCGGCTCCAGCCGCGAGCTTTTCCGAGCCAGACCCGGGCGGCATCGCCTTCAAGCCCTCGCGGCTCACGCCGCTCCCACACGGGATGAGGCGCACCGCGGCCTGCTGTAGGAGCGGCGCCAGCCGCGAGCTTTTCCGAGCCAGACCCGGGCGACATCGCCTTCAAGCCCTCGCGGCTCACGCCGCTCCCACACGGGATGAGGCGCACCGCGGCCTGCTGTAGGAGCGGCGCCAGCCGCGAGCTTTTCCGAGCCAGACCCGGGCGGCATCGCCTTCAAGCCCTCGCGGCTGGCGCCGTTCCCACGCTGTGGCTCGAGCGCGGCAGGTGTCTGTCGGCGCGGCGCCTCGCAGGCACTCAGAACCCGAGCGCCTCGCCCGCACCGAACAGTGTCGCAATACCAAGGCCGAGGAAGATCGCTGCAGCAATGCCATGCACCAGCCGTACCGGCATGCGCGCGGCGATGCGGTCGCCGAGTACCACCGCCGGCACGTTGGCGATCATCATGCCCAGCGTAGTGCCTGCGACCACCGCAACCAGGGCCTGGTACTGCGCGGCCAGCGCCACGGTGGCGACCTGCGTCTTGTCGCCCATCTCGGCAAGGAAGAAGGCGATCAGGGTGGCACCAAAGACACCAAGACGCGGCAGCTTGGCATCGTCTTCATCGAGCTTGTCGGGGATCAGCGTCCATACCGCCATCGCGATGAAGGACAGGCCCAGCACCCAGCGCAGGGTCTGCGGCCCCATCAGGGTGGTGAGCCAGGTGCCGACCGCAGCGGCGAAGGCATGATTCGCCAGGGTGGCGACCAGGATGCCGGCAATGATCGGCCATGGGCGGCGGAACTTGGCGGCAAGGATGAAGGCGAGCAGCTGCGTCTTGTCGCCGATCTCGGCAAGGGCGACGATGGCAGTGGAGATGAGGAAGGCGTCCATTCGATTCCAGTCCTGGCCGGCAGAAAACCCATGACCCCGCGCCACCCCGGCCATTGACGGCAGCAGCAGGGTCAAAGGTCTTGCCAGGTCCATGGACCCGTGCGCACCACGGCCGGACGGCCGAGCATGTTGGCGCGCACCCCTCCCGAGCTCCGGAGGGCGGCTACTCCCCAATGACGGCGCGGATTCTAGCCGAGCCCGCACACAGGGTCAAAGCGAAGTCGCCAACAAGCCAACAAACCAAGGGGGAAATCGGGGTCTGTCCCCTACACCCGCTTTAAGGGCGCCGTGGCCAGAAGATCACCCCGCCTGGCCGCGCTGCATCGCCATGCGATACACCAAGGGCACGGCGAACAAGGTCAGCACGGTCGAGAAGCCCAAGCCCCACACGATACTCGCCGCGACCGGCCCCCACATCAGCGACTTGCCGCCGAGGCCGATGGCGAGCGAGAACAGACCGCCGATGGTGGTGGTCGAGGTGATCAGGATCGGCACCACGCGCCGACGCGCGGCATAGATCGCGGCGTGCTGCACGCTCATGCCTGCGGCACGGCGCTCGTTGGCGGCGTCGATGAGGACGATCGCCGAGTTCACCGCAATGCCGGTGAGCGCAATCACGCCGTACAGGGTGTACAGCGACAGCGGATTACCCGACACCAGCAGGCCGAGGACGACGCCGGTGAAAGCCAGCGGCACGGTGACGAGGATGATGAAGGGCTGCCAGTAGCTGCGGAACTGAGCGGCCAGAATCAGGTAGATCAGGCCAAGGCCCAGCAGGAACAGGCGCCCCATCGAATCGAGACTCTCCTGGATGTCCTCGAGCTCGCCCGAGAAATCCAGTTCCACGCCCGGATACTGCGGCTGCAGCCGCTCCCAGGCGGCCTTGAGGCGGTTGTTGGCCTCCAGCGTGTCGATCTCGCTGCGCTCGAGCTCGGCTTCGACGGTGATCGCGCGAGTCAGCTGGTAGTGGCGGATGTAGCCTTTGGACAGGCGCAGCTCGTGGTCCACCAGGTCGCCCAACTGCACGCTGCCGCCCGCAGGCAGAGGCACGGGCCGCTGCAAGAGTTCGGTCACGTCGGCGAAGGGTTCGGCACGTGCGCGCACCACGACCTCGACCTTCTCGCCGGCGTCGCGCGTGGTCGCGACGATCTCGCCCTCGCCGTACAGACGCAGCAGGCGCGACACCTCGTGCGCCCCCACCCCGGCACGCGCGAGCTTCTCGCGGTTGAGCACCAGGCGCATCTCGTTGCGCCCGGCCACATCATCGTCGGTCAGGTCGCGCACGCCCGGAAGCCCGGCCACTTCGGCCATCACCGCATCGGCCGCCGCACGCAACACGGCATAGTCGTCCGACTTGACCTTCACCGACACAGGCTTGGCCGTCGGTGGTCCGCCCTTGATCTCCATGAAGGAGTACCGCGCCTCGCCGTCAAGCGCCTCGATCAGCGGACGCAACTCGGCGATGAGCTCGCCGGTGTCGCGCATGTCGCCGTTGCGTGGCGTCAGCGACACCAGCACCTGTGCGTACTGGTCGCCATAAACCGGCTCGGTGTCGGTGAACTTGAGCCCAGCATAGGGCGTGATCGAGCGCAACTCGGCAGGATCGATCGTGCGCGCCAGCACCTCGGCGGCACGCTCGGCGGCGGCCAGCGAACGCTCGGGAGTGACGCCGGGCGGCATATCGACGCTGACGTAGAACAGACGCATCGAGTCGAAGGCGAAGAACTCCATCTTCACCCAGCCTCCGCCGACCGCCCCGCCAGCGCCTGCCATCACCATAACCAGGACGGCAACGCCCAAACGCGGGCGGCGCAACACACCGACCAGGGCACGCGCGTACTTCACCCGCAGCCAATGGGTGAAGCGCTCGCGCAGCACCTGCGCTCGCGTGCGCCGCTGCGCGGGCCGCACCTTCAGGGCGAGGATATGCGTGGGCAGGATCCAGAACGCCTCGAAGAGGCTGATCAGCAGGCCAACGGTCACAACGAAAGGCACGATGAACATGAAGCTGCCCAGGATGCCCGGCAGCAGCATTAGCGGCAGGAAGGCAGCGATGGTAGTCAATACCGCTGCCAGCACCGGCAGCCCCACTTCGCGCACGCCACCGATTACCGCTGCATGGGGCTCATCCCCACGTTGCAGACGGTAATAGATCGCCTCGACCACCACGACTGCATCATCGACGAGCATGCCGAGCGCGATCACCACGCCCAGCAGCACGGTGAGGTTGAGCGTCGAGCCGATCAGCTCGGCGGCGATGAAGGTGCCCGCCAGCGAGAACGGTACGCCCAGCGCCACCAGCAGGGCCAGCCGCGAACCGAGGAAGATCCAGCACATCAGCAGCACCGCAGCGAGACCGAACAGCGCGTTCGACTCCATGACCCCGATCGCGTGGCGCGTGGCGTGCGTCTGATCGTCGATCAGCGCCAGCTGAACGCCCTGCGCAGCGAGCAGCATGTTGCGATCGGCGGCAAACTGCTGCAGGCGCTCGACCAGCTGCAGGGTATTGGCGTCGGGCTGCTTGGTGATCGAGAACATCACCGCGGGCTGCCCGCCGTAGCTGACAAGCTGGTTCGCGCGCTCGCTGCCGCGCACCACCGCGGCGACCTCGTCGACGGCAACGCGCCCCTGCGGCGTCACCACCGCGACCTGGGCCAGCGCTTCGGGGTCGGGCGTCTTGCCTTCGAGGCGGACCAGCCATTCGCGGTCCTCAACCCTGACCCGGCCGCCGAGCGTGTTCTGGAACCAGGCCGCGACGCTATCGGAAAGCGCGATCGGCGACAGCCCTGCCGCCGCCAGCCGTGCCGGATCGAAATCGACCTGTAGTTGCGGGTCGTCCAGCCCGGCCGCGATCACCTGATCAACGCCGGACAGGCCCTCTATCTCCTTCTTGAGCACGAAGCCTGCACGCCGCAGGCGCTCGCCGCCGCTGCCGTGCAGCACCATCACGGCGGTCGGAAACCCGTTCGAACTGGTGATCTCGAGCACCATCGGGTCGGTCGCATCGGGCGGCAACTCCGCCGCCGCCTTGTTCTGGATCTCGCGCCGCAGGTCGTTCACGCGCTTGTCGAACTGGCGCTCGGAGACCTCCTCGAAGCGCACCAGGATCGACGACATGCCCTCGCGGCTGGACGAGGACACGAAACGGATATCCTTGACCTGCTTGATCGCATCCTCCAGCGGCCCGGTGAGCTCGCGCTCGACATCCTCGGCCGAGGCCCCGGGCAGGCTGGTCATGATGCTGACCCAGTTGAAGTTGATCTCCGGATCCTGCGCGCGCGGCATGGTGAGATAGGCGAACAGGCCCGCTACCAGCACCAGGATGAAAGTGATGTTGGCCAGCGGATGGTTGTCGATCAGCCGGCCATAAACGCCGCCGCCATGATCACCGCGCATCGGCGCACTCACCGCGCTTCCGCCGCGCGCTCGGCATGCAGGTCGAGCGCGAAGCGCCCGTCGTCGACGAGTTCGGTCGCCAACGGCCAATCCACCGCCAACGGCCGGCCCGCCTGAGCCTGCGGCAAGGGTATGAACTGCGGCTGGCCATCGCGAACGACCCAGGCACCCAGCACGCCCTCGCGCTGCTGCAGGTAAGCCGCGGGCAGGTGCGGGTCCGTGCTGCGCCAGCGCAACTCGCCCGCCAGCCCGGGGGCGAGCGCACTTGCCGCCACCAGCACCGCCTCGCGCACCTGGCCCGCGGTTTCTACAACAGGCGAGATACGCCGCACCGACAACTCATGGGCGGCGTCGCCGACATGCAGTCGCCAGGCCTGGGCGCGCTCGAAAGCCTCGACCTGGCTGGCCGGTACACGGGCGCGGACCTCGACCTCATCGCTCGCCGCCAGGGTGAGCAAAGGCATGCCCGGGCTTGCCAGGTCGCCTACGCTGGCGCTGCGGCTGCGCACGACACCCGCGTAGGGCGCACGTACCACGCAGCGCGCAAGGGCAAGCTCGGCGGACGCGACCGAAGCCGCGGCCGCAGCACGCTCGCTCTCGAGCACGCCGACCTCGGTCTCGCGGATGCGCAAGCCGTCGGCGCTGATGAAACCGCGCGCTGCCAGCGCACGCGCCTGTGCAAGCTGGGCACGCGCCAGCTCGATGCGGCTATCGACCAGGGCGCGCTGGGCGCGGGCGCGTTCGAGTTCGATGCGGTAGGCCGCATCATCCAGACGCACCAGCACTGCACCGCGCGCAACGGCCTCACCCTCTCGCACCGGCATGGCAAGGATACGTGCGGAAAGCTCGGCGGCGATGCCGGCTTCGTCACGCGCGTGGACTGCAGCGGGTATGCGGAACTCGGGGTAAAGGGCGATCTCGGACAGGGGTTTCGCGCTCCACTCAGTCGCCAACGACAGCGTGGGAAGCAACAGCAACACAACAGCGAGGACTCTCATCGCAGCTCTAGGTGGTCATTAGTGAAGGCCTGGCCACGACCGCGACGGCAAGTTAACCCAGCCTCAGCGTTGGTCGATGACGTGAAAACCCAGGGTGGGCGCGGTGAAATCGTCGGGCGTCGCACCGAGCCCGATCTCGCCATCGCCATACAGGGTACAGGTGTCGCGCCGCAGGGCCACCGGCGCGGATGCCGACGCAAAGCGAACCCAGCTGCCGTTGCTGCTGAAGTCGGTGAACACGCACTGACCGCCAGTCCACTCGATACGCGCATGGCGGCGCGACACACGCGGATCGTCGATGGAGAAGCCAACGCCGTCGCCACGACCTATGACCAGCGGGCCATCGTCAGGATGGAGCTCGATACGCTGGTCGAGGCGCTCGATATCGATGCGCTGCACCGAGACCGGCCCATCGATGAGTTCCTGGAAACCAAGCATGGTGGTGATCGTGGTCTCGGCGGTGCGACTGAAATCCACCCGCCACACCCGCAACGGCTCGGCCTTGCCCTTGATGCTGATGCGATCGAGGCTGTGGCAACCGAGGCGCATCGCATCGGGCAAGCTGTCGAAGACGCTCTCGCCGATGAGAATCTCTCCCGCCTGGGCACGGTCGCTCAGGCGGGCGGCCACGTTGACCGCATCGCCGTAGCAATCGCCGCCATGCTCGACGATCGAACCGCGCGCGACCCCCGTCTTGATCCCCAGCGGTGCGCGTTCGGTCTCGCCATGCGTGAGCTCGCGCACGACCTCGGGCATGTTCGCAGCAGCCTGAACCGCGGCGACCGTGTCGTCGAACAGCACCAGCACGCCGTCGCCCAGGTACTTGACGACGCGCCCCCCGGCGCATGCCAGATGGCGACCGAGCGCGTGCATGCGGCGAGTGACGATCTGCGTCGCCGCCACATTGCCCGCCGTCTCGAACAGCCCGGTGCTGCCCGTAAGATCGGCGAATACCACGGTCCTGACCGATTGCTCCACACGCCTCCTCATTCTGTCGCCGGACGCGCAGACGGGCGCCCCGTGCAGAGGGGGCGCGCATTCGCAGCATCGCGGAATGCGTGATGCTAGCACTAAGGCTTGAAGACGTCATCGCTGAAGGTGCCGCCGCCGACATGCGCATCGCGCCCTGCACAAAGCGCATCTCGGTGCAGGGCCGCACCGTGGGGGACCTTTCCACTGCAAGCGCGCATCCCGCACGCGCATGCGGCACACACGGCTACCGGCAGAGTCCCATTGTAGTCAGCGCAGCTGCAAGCATGGGCGCCACGCTGACGACATTGCTCGGGTGGGCGATGCAGTCGGTACTCCACACCTGCTCGACGCCTGCGCCATGGATCAGTTCGAGCGCCCCATCGGCAAACAGGGCGTGGGTGACGGCGACATCGACCGATGCGGCGCCGGCTGCGCGCAACTGCCGCGCCGCTTCGGCGAGCGTGTGCCCGGAGCTGGCCACGTCGTCCAGGAGCACGACCGCGCGCCCGGCCACTGCGGCCCCGTCCGGCAACGCAATGTCGACGCGGCGGTCATCATGGCGGACCTTGGTGCACACCATGAAGTCCAGGCCCTGCTCGCGCGCAGCAAGCTCGACCCACTGCCTCGACTCCGCATCCGGTCCTGCCAGCAGCGGCCGCTCGCGCCGCTCGGCAGCGAGCGCACCCAGCAGCCCGGCCCCTGACAGAGCAACCGCATGTGGGACAGGGATCGCCTCGGCCAGGGTCGCGACGCGATGCAGGTGAGGATCGACCGTGACCACGGCGTCGAACAGGCCCGCCAGAAAGTCGCCAACCACACGCTGGCTGACGACCTCGCCGCTGCAAAAGGCCATGTCCTGACGCATGTAGGCCATGTAGGGGGCCACCAAGCTCAGGTGCCGCGCCCCCAGACGGCCGGCCGTACGCGCGACCAGCAGCAACTCGAGCAGCTTCTCGTTCGGGCGATAAAGACTGCGGTAGAGCAGGACACTCGGCGGCAGCCTGGCCGGCAGGCGCAAGCGCAACTCGTCGTCGGGAAAGCGGTGGCGTTCGATCAACTGCAGGTCCAGCCCCGCAGCCTGCGCCAGACGCCCGGCCTGCTCGGCCTCGTCTTCGAAATGCAGGAGCACGGTCTCTTCACTCATCATCGTTACAAGCCTACTCCCCTGTTGCCCCCCCTTGAAGAGTCCGCAGCCGCCCTGGCGCCAAGGATTTCACACGAACGGACAAGAGGGCCTCGCGGCTCGCCTCGCCAGCCCGCGAACCTCCCCATTCACGCGGTTTGACAAAGCGCCCACCGGCAACTAAACCGGTTATGACAAAGGAAGGAAAGCCTCCCCACCCGCGCCACTCCACGAGCTGAGCCCGGGGGGCCGCGTGCGAACGGACGCAGGAGAGACAGATGCCTGATGCCCTGTCCCAGAACGCCATCGACGCACTGGGTGTGGCTGTGGACAGCCTGCTCCCGGACGCGCCTCCCGCGGGCCTGAGCCGCACCAGGGCGCTCGACGTGCGACACGTCAGGCCGCTCGGGCTAGGTGGCTATGTCGGCCACCATGTTGCGCCCGAGGGCGCACTGTTCGGGCGGCGCCTGAATGCCCGCCTGAACCTCAGCATCAATGGCGGCAGCGAGGCCGATGCACGGGCCCATGTGCACAACCTGGCTTCCCACCTGCTCAGCCTGTCGCGCAGCGAGTTGCATGCTGCGGGCATCCATCGCATGGCACGTGCGGACAGCAGCGATGCGCGCGCCATCCTCTTCGACATCGACTTCGAGTTCATCCGCCCACCCGCGACTTCTGAGGGCGTGATCACGGACCTCATCCTCGACATCGCGCCCGACGGCTGAGTGCCCGGACGCGCACAGCGCACCGCGCGTACCACGCGCCGTGCGGCCGAAAATGCCCCGCGCGGGGCGCACACACCCCCAGGGGGAACCAAGGAGCGGGCGATGGAAGAGAACTTTGCGGAACAGATCGTTCCGGGCACATTCATCCGGGTACAGGCAGAGGGACTGATCGCGCCCAAGGGCGTCAGCTTCGGCAACGTCGGCATCGTCGGCACCGCGGCTGCGGCCGAGGACGTCACCGATGCGATCGGCCAGACTCACATCCTTGGCAGCATGGAGGATGCGGCCAAGCTCTACGCTGCCTCGGACGCGCTCAGCGCCGGCACGCTCAACCTGATGCGCGGCCTCGCCCTGCTCTTTGCCAACGGTGCACGCACCGTCTATGCCCATGCGCTGGCAGCCGGCGCCGACCAGACCGCCTTCGCCAACGGCACGGCCGAACTCCTCAAGGACACCATCAACATCCTGGTCGCGCCCGAACTGGCCACCGCCACCGCGCTGCAAGTGCTGCCGGCGGCGGTCAATGCCGCCGAGGGCGACGGCAAGGACATGATCACGGTGATCGGCTCGGATGCGAGCACTGTGACCGCCGTCGTCGACCAGGTTGCGGCCAACAAGCGCGTCGTGCTGGTATCGCCCGGGGTGCGCGCCTACGACCCGGCGGCCGGCGCCATGGTCACCCTGCCAGGCAACTACACCGCAGCCGCGGTCGCGGGCCTGGTCGCCAGCCTCGCGCCCCAGGCCAGCCCCACCAACAAGGTGCTTGCCGGCGTCACCCAGCTCGCCACCCGCTACAGCTATGGCCAGCTGAAGGCACTGCTGCAGGGCAACGTATGCGCGCTTGAGGACCGCCAGGGCATCCGTGTCGTGCGGGGCATCACCACCGAAGGGGAAGCCTTCGCGCAGATCACCACACGGCGCATCGTCGACTACGCCAAGGCAGGCATTCGCCAGGTCGCCAACCCCTTCGTCGGCCGGCTCAACAACGAACGCGTGCGCACCGCCCTGCACGGCGCGCTCGACAGCTTCCTGACCACCATGGTGGTCGACGAGGCGCTCACCGGCTACCAGCTGGAGGTCAAGGCGACACGCGCCGACGAGGTCGCGGGCCGCTGCATCGTCAACGTCGCCATGCAGCCGACCTTCAGCATCGATTACATCCGCGTGACCCTCGCGCTGTCCTGAACGCGCAGGAAAGGAGACCGACATGCCATCCGCCGCCAACACCCATGTTTACACCGGAGCCGACGGTTCCATCCTGCTCGCCCCTGCAGGCGAAGGCCCCGAAGGTGCGGCCGCCAGCACGGTGATCGAAGGCAACGACCTCATCCAGGTCGGCCGCGTCACCGGCGTCACCGTCCAGGTAAGCTCGGCGATCCGTCCCTTTCACGAGATCGGCCAGCGCTACGCGAGCGAGTTGCGCGCAGGCAACGTCAGCGTGCGCGGCCAGATCGACCGTGCCTGGCTCAACGGCGCGCTGCTGCGCCTGCTGCTGGGCGAGGCAAGCGAACAGCGGCCGCGCAGTGCGTGGGCCCAACCCGCCTTCAACATCACGCTGATGGCGGAGAACGCCGCCAACCCGGGCACGCGCTCGATCGTGACGCTGCACGACGTCAAGCTCGAACAGTGGAACCTGAGCATGCCCGAAGACGATTTCGTCATGGAGGGCGCGCGTTTCCAGGCCCTCTACCTGAGCGTCCGCGACGAACAGGGCTGACGCCATGGCGCTCTCTGCCCAGGCAGGCGCAGCGACAGCCGCAGCGCCCGCCCATGATCGCTACCTTGCCGCCGACGAGCTGCTCGCCGGCAGCGCCGCCAGCTTCGATATCGAGGTCCCAGCCGTGCTGGTCGAAGCCGGGCGCAGCGGCCTCGCCGGCCGCGTACAGATCCGTCCGCTCACCGTGCGCGACCTGCAGCTCATCAGCCGCGCCGCACGCGACAGCGACAGCCTCGCCGGCGCACTGATGGTGCACGCTGCGCTGCAGACCCCCGCGCTGACCCTGCCGCAGATCAGCGCGTTGCCGCTCGGCCTGATGGAGTTCCTTCTCGCCGAGGTCAACCGCATCAGCGGCCTCGCCGTAGCGCCGGCCGCACTCGAGGACGCCGCCGAGCAACCCATTGCACGCGCAGCCCATGTGCTGGCGCGCGCCTTCGGCTGGACGCCGCAACAGATCGGTGAGCTGACCCTCGGTCAGATCCTGCTGCACCTGCAGATGCTGCGCGAAGAGCGAGACGGCGATGGCTGAAACGCACGGTCGTACGCCCCCAGATCGCACCCTTGACGGGTTCAAGTGCTGTGTGCACGCCTTGCAGGCGGTCGAAGCCAGGCTGTCCAGCCTGATCGCCCGCTGTAGCGAACACGGACTCGCGCATGCCGCACACCTCGACCGGCTTCCTGCCCTGGCGTCCTTCGACCCCTTTGCAGCGCCAGCCGCCGCCGCGGCGGGTGCCGAGACAGCCGGGGCCAACGCTCGCAGCCAGCCACGCGCAAGCGCGATGCCTGCCGACCCACGCCCACTGCGGGGGACACGCCAGGCGATGGCCCGCACCAGCCACGCGGACCGGATGGGCAACGAGGCCACTGCCTCCCCGCCGCCAAGAGAAGTCGCCGGCCAGGCAGCACGCGGGATGAGCACACCGCCCCCGATCGCGGCCACCGCTGCAGGCGAGGATGCCGGCGCGCTCATCACCGCCCTGCTCCGACGCCACACTGCGCCCCGCCCCGGCCCGCAGCGCCTCCCCCGCCTGCATCCTACCGGCGGCACCCGGGAGGCAGACGGCCGGGATTCCCGCTCCGCTTCGTCCGGGTTCTCAATGGGCCCGGACACTCGCCCCGCACGCGTTGGCCACCTGCCGGCTGCCGCCGGCCCCGCACATGTGCGCCCGCCTGCAGCCGTCCAGGCCGCTCCCGACACAACGCCCTCTTACCCGCGCGCACCGTTGCGGCAAGGCGAGGGGGGGTGGCCTGGCCGCACCGCTCTCCATCGCGATCGCCCGGGCCGCGCCGATGTGCCTCCCCCTGGCCACCCAGCGGACAATAGCCTCACCGGCTCACCGCAGCTCGGCAACGACGCACTGCGGCAACTGGTCGGCACCCTGTTCGCAACCGCGCCCCGGGCAGACCTCCGCCCTGCTCCGGCGCAAACCGCTGCCGGGCAGCCTGCAGGCCGCACGTCCGGAGCACCGGCGCTGCTCCCGCAAGGGCGCGCGCCCTCGCGCCTGCTGGGCGCCCAGGACGCCGTCCTCGCGCGCACGCCTCAAACGACCGGCGGTGCGCCCACGCAGGCGGAGCACCACGCCGATGCCGCCCCCTCCCACCCCGGTGAGCTCGCGGCCGGACTCGAGCGCCTGCTGCGCGAGCAGGCCTGGTTACGCGGAGTCGATCTGTCATGAGCCTGACACCGATGCTTGCCGACTGGGAGCTGCCGCGGGTGACGAGGCTCGAGACCCTCGAAACGCGCGACTTCCTCGAGCTCCCGCTACCCGGGCGCGCGGGCAGCCTGTTCCAGGACCTCGAGCGCCGTCCCGCACGCATCATCATCGAAGGCTCGGTGTTCGGCAGCGAGGCCGGCCTCGACCTGCTCAACGCCGTACGCGAGCACTACGGCGCTGGACAACCCCTGACCTTCGTCTCCGACATCGTCACCGGCACCGACATCCAGTACGTGCTGCTGCAGCAGGTTCATGTCCAGGCCGAGGCCAGCGCGCCCGACCAGATCGACTACGCGCTGTGGCTCATCGAGTCGCCACCGCCACCGCCACCGGGCAACATCCTCGGCGGCATCGACACCAGCCTGCTCGACCAGGCTGCCGGCCTGCTCGACGACGCCATGGGGGCGCTCGACGCGCTGCAGGCGCTCGGCAGCATGCCGGAACTGTCCGACCCGACAGGCCCGCTCACCGGCATCCTGGGCGACACCGCGCCCGCCATCGGCCAACTCGGCAGCATCGGTGCCGGGCTGCGCGACCTGCTGGAGTAGGCGACCATGGCCGGACTGCTGGTTCAACTCGACCTGACAGTATCCGGCGCCGACCTGTCCGCGATCGCGGGCAGCGTCGGCGGCGCCTACGGTGAGCTCGGCCGCCTCATCGCCGGCTGGCAGAGCGGCCCGCCGGGCGACTTCGGCAGCGCGCTCGCCGACCTGGCCGGCCTGCCGGTGCCACAACTGTCCGGCGGCTTCGAGTTCAGCCTTGGCTTCGGCACGCTGCTGCCGAACCTGCAGGGCGAGCTGGGCGGACTCGCGCAGGCGCTGCAGGCCGATATTGCCGCCTTGCCCGAACGCCTCGGCGCCGACCTGCAAGCGGCCTTTGCACCATTGCTCGCACGCATTGCGCGGCTGCAGGCCGTGTTCAACACCGACTGGCACTGCGGTCTCGCCATCCCGGCAGACCTCACGGCAGGGGCCGGCCCCGCTAGCAGCAGTGCAGGCGCAAGCACGAGCGGGGCCGGAGCCGAAGGTGGGGGAGAAGGCAGCGGCGCAACAGGCACGAACGCTGCCGGCGCGCTCGACACCGCACAGGTTACGGCCGCAAACGCACTGATCGACACCCTGCCCGCCGACCTTTCGGTCCCCAGCCTGCTGCGCTGGCTGCATGCACGCGTGGGCACCTTCCGTCCGGGTTACTTCCAGCTGCGCTCGTTACCCGTGCTCGACGATCTGCGAGACCCGCTCGACACACTGATCCGCTGGGACGATGCCAGCGCCGCAGCGGTAGAGGCCGAACTCCAGCAGACACTGGAGCAACTCGCGGCGCTGATCGCAGCCAATACCAGCGCCCACATCCCCCGCGCGCTCCCTGCTGCGGACCTTGCCACCCAGCCCGGCATCGAACTGGGCAGCGCGGGCGCCGATTTCGTCACTGCAGTGGGCTCGCTCGCGGCCCTCACCGCTGAGCAGCCCACCGACTCCGCTGCCATCGCGGCCGCGCTCGCGAATGCGCAGGCCCTGCGCGCACCGCTGCTCGCGGCGCGCAACGTCACGCTCGCCCCGGCCAGCACGGCAGCCCGCGCACGCCTGCACAACGCCCTCCTCGCGCTGCCTGGCGCCCTCGACGCCGGGCTGTGCCGCACGCTGGTCCTGCTGCTGCCACGGGCGAGCCTGGCCGACCTCACCCAGTCCGTACCCGGACTCGCCATCCCGGGTCTGCCTGCCAATGCCTTCGCCGCACTGGAGGCCCTGATCGACGATATCCAGACGCGCCTCGAGACGGTGCTCGACCTGCTCGACATCAGCGCCGTCAGCGCCCCTGTCACCACCGCACTGGCGCGCGCAAACAGTACCCTCGCAAACATCGAAGCCCAGCTCGCCGCGCTCGGGGCGAGCAGCGCACGCGCCTTCGACGATGCCCGCAGCCAGCTCCAGACACTCGACCTCGCGCGCCTTCAGCGTCAGTTCGAACAGAGCCTGGAGCAAGCCGTGGGGGCCATCGAGGCAGCCCTTGCCGCCACGCTTGCGCCCGCCACCACGGCCCTTGCGCAGGCCCTCCAGGCCGCGGACACGGCGATGGACGCGATCGATCCGGAAGCGCTCTCCGCACCGCTGCAGCAGATCCTGCAACCCCTTGCCAGCCTCAGTCAGCAAGAAGACGTGGCCCGGCTCATCCAAGTGCTCGGTCAGGTGAAGGCGCTGAGCGAATCGCTGTCACGCATCTCCTTCGCACCGGTGGCGGACGAGGTCATCGCCGCCATCGGCAAGCTCGAAGCCGTGTTGCGCGCAATCGACCCCGCCACCCTGCCCGCTCCGGGCCCCGAGCTGATCCGCTCGGCCATGAGCGTACTGCCGCCCTCGCTGGTGCCGCTCACCGACCCGCTCATCGTCCGTCTCGACACCCAGCTCGAGGCCAGCCCGACCGAACTGCTGACCCAGCTCAAGGCCATTCCCGAAGAGGCACGAGCCCGCCTGCTCGCACTGTCGCCGCGCGCGGCCCTCGCCCCACTGCTGGCCGAACCCTTTGCTGCAGTGCGCGACGGCCTGGCCGCCTTCCAGCCCGCGCAATGGCTGGACGAAGCCGATCGCACGCTGGCCGAAACCCGCCAGCGCCTCGGCCGCCAGCTCGACATCGGCGGCGCGCTCGCCGCACCGGCGCAAGCCCATGGCGCGCTGGTGCGCGAGCTCGAAGGCCTGCGCCCATCCGCCCTGCTGCAGCCGCTCACCACCACACTCGGCCAGGCCCTCCAGGCGCTGGACGCTGCCGTACCGGCGGGCGAGCTCGGCACGGCGCTGGCGGCGACACTCGACCGCATACGCAGCTTCGCCAGCACCCTGGCAAGCGCGCTCGATGTCGCCGACCACCTCGTCGACCGTCTCGGCACCCTGGGAGACGCCGGCAGCGAGTTCGACAGCTGGCTCGACGGCATCCTCGCCAAGATCCCGGAAACGGCCACAGCAGCGCAGCTCGAGGCCCTCGACACGCTGCGCCAGGCCGCGCTCGCCAGCAGTGCCGACGCCCTGCGCGCGCAGTGGGCCGCACACCGTGACGCGCTCGCCACAACACTCGCCGACACCAGCCCCGGCACCCAGTCCGCAGCGCTGCTGCGCGAACTCGCGCTCGCCCGCGCCCGCATCCGCGGCCAGCTCGGCGCACTCCCCCCCGCGCTCGCCAACCCGATCGCCAGCTGGCTGGACGAAGCCGACACCCGCGCCGCCGAGGACGGCCTGATCGCCATCGCCGCGCTGTCGCGTCGTCTGGCCGAAACCGACGCCCGCATGACAACCCTGCTCGACCAGCTCGGCAACCGCTTTCCGGCCGCACAAGGCCCCTTCGCCGCCTTGCTGCCGGGCAACCCCGTCCAGTTGCGCGCCTGGGTGCGCGAAGCCCTGGTGCGCCAGTTCGGCCGCCCGCTGGTGCTCTTCCTCGACAGTCTGCAAGTGCTGGTGGCCCTGCTGCGCAGCGCCACGGCCGCACTGCGCCGCCTGGTCGACGCCCTGCAGGCCAGGCTCGACGAACTCCTGGCCGCCCCGCAGGCGCTTGCCGCACTGCTCGAAGGCATCGAATCGCTCACCGACCGCGTCGCCGGACTCGACCCGGGCCTGTACGCGCAACAGGTCGATACCCTATACCGCGACCTGCTCGGCGAACTGCGCGCCCTCGACCCCGCCGGACTGCGCCAGCCGCTTGAGGCCACCCGCGACCGCCTGCTCGCGCGCATCTCGCTCGACACCGTGATCCCGCCTGCCCAGCGCGCCCAGCTCGACGCCATGCACCGTGAGCTGCAGGCCAAGGTCGGCGCGCTCGACCCCGACCCCTTGCTGCTCCAGCCACTGGACGAGACCTGGCGGGCGACGGTGGAGCCGCTGGTCGCAGCGCTCGACGCCAGCGCCTCGATCCAGCTCATCGTCGACTGGATCAACGCGCTGCCACCCGAACTGCGCCTGCACATCAGCCGCGTTGACGCCGCCTACGCCGCACTGCTTGCCAGCGCTCCCGGCGGCAGCGGCGCATCAGTGAGCGTGAGCGCCAGCGTCAGCGTCAGCGTGGGCACCTAGGAGAACAGGACGATGCTCGGCTCCCTCCTGATCCAGCCGCAAATGCTCAACCGCATGCAGGGGCGCGGCGCCGGTGACGAGATCGCCGACGAAGTCGTTGCCCTCGCACACCTGCTCAGCCTCAACCCTGCTGCCGCGGACGCGGTCCTGCCGGCCTTCGAGGCTGCCGGCCAGCGCTTCGCCTCCACCCTGCTGGCACGGATCGGCCCACGCCTGCCGCAGGCACTGAACGAACTGCGCGCACTGGTAGAGCCCCTCACCACACCGCTTGCCAGCTTTGCGAGCGGGCCGCCGCCGGCCACGACCGCCGACATGCTCGAGCACATCGCCGCCGGCCTCGAGCGCCTGGCACCGCTCGCCGGCCTGCTGTCCGACGCACAGATCCGCAGCACCCTGCGGCGTGCGAGCCGCATCCTCACCGACACCCTGGGCCTGAGCCAGGCCGGCTTCCGCGCCGACTTCCTGGTCATGCTCGGCGAGGTACGCGCCGAGTTGCGCACACACCCCGCCGGCGCCAGCACGGCCGCGCGCGCCGTGCGCGAGAGCTTCGCCTGCCTGCTCAACCGGCTGGAGACGGACGTCTATCCGCACTTCCCCACCCTGGACCTGGATGTCGACCGCCTCACCGCCATCCTCATCCGCGCCTTGCGCACAACGCCGCTGCCACGCATCGGCGGCCAGGCCGAATGCCTGCTCGGGCGCATCGAGGCGGTATTGCGCCTGCTCGCCGAAATCACCCGCGCTGCTGCAATCAGAGCCCGCAGCACGCGGGCAAGCGCGCCCCCTGCCGCCGCACCGGCGATGGCTGCGCGTCGCACAGCTCCGGCCAGCGCGCGTGCGGACGCCGCGCCCCGCCGCGAAGACGACGGACAGTATTGCTGGTACGCCTCCTGGCTGTATGCACGCCATCGCCAGGGGTTCTCGAACGGCGCCGGCATCGGCCTGCTGCAGAACGTCACCCCTGGCTACCCCGGCGACGAGGTCTGGCGCAGCACCGACGGTCGATGCCTGACCTTGCGCCGTGCCACCGTCGACGACGCCGTGCTGCACCGCGCCGACGCGCCCTTCGCCTGGTTCCAGGCCCCCCAGTTCGCCGGCCCGCCCAGCCGCGAGCACTTCAGCTTCGGCGCCATACCGCCAGCCTTCCTCGAAGGCTGGACCCAGGCCACCGCCATCCTGCAGAAACTTGGCGCGGGCTTCTGGCATGCGGTGGCGATGGGCCAGGGCGAGCGCGAGTACGCCTGCAACATCCCGCTCTGGCTGTGGCACTGGACAGACGGCATCGCGCGCGGGGCAGGCGGCGCACCGCTGCCCTCGCTGCTCTGCCGCTCGCTGGGCTGGGGGGTGGGTTCGACCTGGCTGTTCTCGTCATTGCTGCCGATGCTCACCGTCATCGGCGGCTCCTTCGAGGGGGTGCACACCGAAACCACGGCCGGCCTCGGCTTCCTGCAGTGGCTCACGCTCATCGGCGGCGATGCGCTCTCGGCCTACACCATCAGCGGCGCCACCCAGGGCGTGAACGACTTCTTCCTGTCGCTGTTCACGCTGATCAACCAGACCGGGGCGGGTGGCCCACCCGCGTCGGGCGAGGACCTGCGCCCGGCCAACTGGGCACATGCAGACGCCGTCATCGGCCTCGTCAACCTGGCGATCGGCTTCGGCTTCCGCGCCCTCATTCCGCGCGACGACTACGGCCTGCCCTTCGACAACAACGGCGCGGCCGCCTTCGGCCCGCTCTATTTCCCCTGGATGCTGCTCGGCGCCCCGCTCGCGAGCGCCTTCTCCAACGCCATCGGCACCCTGCTCGCCTGGGCCATCGCCCGCACCCACACACCGATCCAGCTTGGCGAGAAGATCGGCGTCGGCGCGCTGGTCGGCACCCTTTCCTTCATCGTCGAGTTCTACGCCCAGCGCGACGGCAGTACCGACGACGGGCGCTACAACCCGCGCATCGACCCCGCGGGCACGCCCTACACGGACGCCGCCGGCAATCCGCGCAGCGACTTCGCCGGCTATCCCGACAAGGCCGGCTCGCCCTATCAACTGCCCTACGCGGCCGGCATTGCGATGTACGTCGGCCAGGCCAATCTCGGTTTCTTCAGCCATGCGCGCTGGAACAGCTTCCCACAGATCTATGCCTACGATTTCGCGCACGACTTCGGCGACGAGATCCTCGCCATCCGCGACGGCACCGTGATCGACTTCTTCGACTGGATCCCGGACAACATCAATCCCGACGGTACGCAGCGCACCGCGGCACGCACCGCATCCGACACCGTGATGGGCGCAGGCTGGCGCAATGGCAATCCGAGCTGGAACTACATCGTGGTCCGCCACGACAGCCGCATCGACAACCAGGACCGCGACCAGGGCGGCACGCCGGTCACCACCTATGCCGTGTACGGCCACGGCGCCACCGGCGGCGTGCGCGAGCTGTGGCAAGCACTCTACGGCAAGGGCGCGCTCGACATCATCGGCACCCGGGTGCGCCGCGGCAACCCGCTGATGCGCGCGGGCAGCACCGGCGTGAGCTTCCACAACCACCTTCACCTGCACGTCGTCCCCGGCCCCGACCCAAGCGCGGCGACGCACACCCCGCCGCGGCCCATCCTGCAGGAAGGCGACCTGGGCGACTACACACTGCCCTTCGTCTTCGCCGACGCGCCGGGCGACGGCGTGCTGCGCAACCTGCGCTGGTACCGCTCGAACAACGCCCGCAGCACGGAGCTGCCACCATGATCGGCGACGCGCTCATGGATGCACTCGGCGCCGCGCTCGACCACAGCGCGGGCAACGGCACGCTGCCACCGCCGCAGGCCAAGGTTTCGCGCGGCGGCGGCGCGGCCTCGGCGGGGGGCTTCGGTGCCGAACTCGTGGCCCTGGTCACCGGTCCCGGCCAGCCCGATCCACTCACCACTGCACTCATTGGCGCCGAAGTGAACCTGCTGCCCGCACCCGCGCTGTCCTCATGCCGCCTGCGCTTCCTGCCGCGCGCCGATTTCCCCGCGCTTGCCGCCGGCGACGTGCTCAAGCTGCAGCTCGGCGCAGGAGACGATCCGCCGGCCGTCTTCAGCGGCCCGATCGCCCTGCTCGGCGGCGCCAGCGGCGTGCTCGAACTCGTACTCGGCGCACCGGCCACCGCGCTGGCGCGGCTGCGGCGCAACGCCGGCTATGAGAACCAGCACTTTGCCGACCTGCTCACGCTGTGGGCGGGCGAAGCGCAGCTCGACATCGGCGAGCTCGACACCGGGCCTCGATTCGCCTTCCTCGCCATCGACGCCCAATGCTCCCTGTGGGAATGGATGTCCCGCCTGGGCAAGGCCGCCGGGGTGCCGGTGTGGACCGACGCTGCCGGACGCCTCAACGCCCGTGCCGCACGCGGCCAGCCAGTGGCGAAGTGGGCCTGGGGGCGCGACCTGCTCGCGCTTGAGGCCGACCTGCACGACACCGCCATCGCACCCTTTGCCCCCGACCTCACCGGGCGCACCGAGCAAGGCGCCTGGAGCGACGGCGAAAAGCCAGCCACGAACACGCCGGGCGCGCCGGGCGGTGGCGCGCCCGGCGCGGGCCCGGGCGGCCTTGGTGGTGCTGCCGGCGCGGTCGCCGCCCTGCTCGGCGCTGCCCCCGCCGCAGCCAAGGCCGCGGGGCGCGTTAACGTCAGCGTGCCGGGTTGCCCGGCGCTGGAGATCGCCAGCCCCTTCAGGCTCGAAGGCTGCCCCGGCGGGCGCGGCGACGGCGACTGGATCGCGGTGGCGGTGACGCACCGGCTTGAGCCCGGCCGGGGCTTCATCACCCGGGCGACGGGGGTGCCGGCATGAGCACGCTCTACGACACCATCCAGCAGATGATCCGGCGCGAACTCGCCAGCCGCCGCCAGACAGAGATCGGCATCGTGCAGGCAGTATTCCCGGCCGCATCGGGGGGCGGCGCCTACAGTGCCGACGTGGTGCTGCGCGACACCGAGCTGGTGTTGCGCCAGGTTCCGGTCGCAACCCCGCGCAAGGGCTTCGCCAGCCTGCCCGAGGTCGGCGACCTGGTGCTGCTCAGCTTCGTCGGTGGCGCCCTCAACCGCCCTGTGGTGTGCGGCACGCTCTACAACGAGGCCGACACGCCGCCCGACAACAGCGAAAACGACTGGGTGCTGCAACTGCCCTCGGGTGCCGACGCCCGCGATGGCGGCGTGCGCGTCGAGATCCGCCAGTCGTCGCCGCAGGGCTTCAGCGTCAGCCTGATGGGCGAGCGCTTCAAGCTCGAGGTCCAGGACGACGACCCGGTGATGCGGCTGCAGGTCGCCGACACCACGATCAGCATCGACGGTGGCGGCGGCGTCCAGATCGACACCCCGGGCAATCTCGATGTCTCCGCCGCGGGCAGGCTACGCCTCAAGGCGGACGGCGACGCCACGCTGGAGGCTGGCGGAAACCTCGTGCTCAAGGGCGCGATGGTCAAGATCAACTAGGTTGACGAGGGAGACGCGACGATGAGCCTGCCAGCCGCAAAAGAAGGCGACCGCATCCTCGCCACCGACATCCACATCGTGATGCTGCCCAGTCCCGGTGGCCCGGTGCCGACACCGCTGCCCAGCCCCTTCGTCGGCACGCTCGACGGTGGCCTGTCGGCCGACGTGCTCATCGAAGGCAAGGCCGCCGCCACCAAGGACTCGACCGCCACCAATACGCCCGGCCACATCCCGGCCGGTGGTCCGTTCCAGACACCGCCGTCGAACAGTGCCACCATCCTCGCCGGCTCATCCACGGTGCACATCAACGGCAAACCGGCGGCGCGCATGAGCGACATGGCGCAGACCTGCAACGACCCAGCCGACCTGCCCGCCGGCAGCGTGATCGCCAGCGGCACGGTCCTGATCGGATGAACGCCATGCCCAGCTTCCGCCCTCCCTCCACTGCGCACCTGCTGTGCGATATCGCCATCCATGCGGTGCATCGAGAGCTGCGTCCGGTGTACCGCCCCAGCGAGACTGCTCGGCGGCCGCGCTCGGCCTGGGACCTCGTCGCCCGCGACGGCCTGGAGAACCTCGCCCAGGCCGTCATCCTGCGCCTGCTCACACCGCGTGGCGAACTCGCCGCGCTCGGCCACCCCGACTACGGTTCGCGCGTGCACGAGCTGATCGGGCGTGAGAACGACAGCCCGCGCCGCAACCTGCTGCGGCTCTTCATCCTCGAGGCGCTGAAGGCCGAACCGCGTATCGACAAGGTGGCCGAGCTGCGTGTCGAGCCCTCGCCCGGCAGCCGCTCCACGGTCGATGTGCTGCTGCGGGTCAAGCCGGTCGCCGCCACCGAACTGGTGACGATCGGCCCCTTCTCCATCGAACTTGCCGTGTGAGGACGCCATGTCTTTCCGCCGCAAAACCTATCCCGAAGTGGCCGAAAGCCTGCTCAACCGCCTGCTGGGCGGCGTGAGCGGCGAGGCCCACCCCTATCCGCCGGCCAAGGCCGCGCGCGAACCCTACCGCCATGCACTGGAACGCCCGCCAGTCGACCGCATCACCGCGGTGTGGGGCGCGCACAACGGCGAGACCTACCGCTTCGCCGCCGATGCCGACTACGCCCTGTCGGCCGACGGCGCCGAACTCGAATGGCGGCCAGGTGGTGCCCGCCCCGACGAGGGTACGGCCTTCGAGGTGCATTACCTGCCGCGCCAGCGCGAAATGCGCGTCAACGATCTCTATCCCGGCTCGGTCGTGCGCACGCTGATGGAAGCCGTCGCGCTCGAGACTGCCGGCCTGTATGCACAGATGGAAACGGTCTACCGTGCGGGTTTTCTCGACACCGCCAGCGGCGGAGCGCTCGACCACGTCGTGGGCCTGCTCGGCATCCGCCGCGTACGCGCAGGGCGCAACAGCGGCGAACTGCGCTTTACCCGCGCACGCAACACCGCGGGCGAGATCACCATCCCCGCCGGCACCCGGGTGGCCACCGCTGACGGTGCAATCGAGTACGAGACCACCGCCGACCTCACCCTGGTCGACGGCCAGGCCGCGGCCAAGGTCGCCGCACGCGACCTCGTCGCCGCCAACGACGCCCTTGGTGCCGACAGCCTGGTGCTGATGGTGCGCCCGATCGCCGGCGTCGAGGCGGTCACCAATCCGGCCGCCACCGCACGCCAGGAGCGCGACGAGAACGACGACGAACTGCGCAGCCGCGCGCGCCGCTTTCTTGCCGGCTCGGCACGCGGCACACGCAGCGCGCTGGAAGCCGCGGTGGCCGCCGAAGGCCTGCGCGCCGAGATCCTCGAACCCTCGCCCGGCCGCGTCGATATCCAGTTGCAGGGCGTGCTCGACCCCGACCACCGCGCCCGCCTGGACAAGGCCGTGCGCAGCGCGCGCCCGGCCGGCGTGCAGGTGCACATCCATGACGGCAGCCCGCCGGCCAAGATCACGCTCGACCTGCGTCTCACCACCGCCCCGGGCCTGCTCGACACCGAGTTGCGCGCGGTCCAGGACAGCATCCGCAAGCGCTACGCCGACTACTTCGCCCACCTGCCGCTGGCCAGCGACGGCAGCCTGACGCGCCTGGTCGGGCTTGCGATCGGCGTCGACGGCGTCGACGACGTGCGCATCACGGCCGCCCACGCGGACGGCGCCGACGTGCTCGACAGCGCGCAAGGGGTATTGAACCTGGCCTCGCTATCGACCGAACTGGGCGAAGTACGCATCGTCGACCCGGCGCTCGCCACCGCCCTGCGCCTGGTGCTGCGCTACCCGCGCAGCGCCGCGATCCCCGACCAGGCCAGGCTGAGCAGCGCCACCGAGGCCGCCATCGCCGCGCTCAACGAGCTCGCCGCAGCCGGCAACGCCAGCGACGATGCCAAGCGCGTGCTCGACTGGAGCCGGCTCAGCCGCCTCCTGCCGCTCCCGCATGCGGGCTGGAGCAGCGCCACACTGGCCCAGCAGCTCGCCGGCACGGCGGGTGCCAGCGCAGCCGACGTCGCCCCCTACACGGTGCACTGGGTGCTCACCCGCCCCAACGCACTCAGCCAGGTGCTGGACGGCCCCACTGCCCCGGGCTTCGCACTCGCCACCGGCGAACGCCTGTCACTCGCCGGCATCGTGGTCGAAGTGAAGCCGAAGGATGCGCCATGAGGACGCCCCCGGCACGCCACGCCACCCACCCTCGGAGGCCCGCATGAGCGCACGCGATCCGGCCTACGCCAGCCAGCACGAGCGCCTGCTGGCGCTGCTGCCCAGCCTGTGGCGTCCGCAGCACGACGAGGGCGGCCTGCTCGCCGACTGGCTGGCCGCAGTGGCCGCAGCCCAGGGCGAAGCCGCTGCCGAACTTCAGAACGTTCTGCGCGCGCACTGGTGGGACACCGCGGACGCCGCACTGTGGGCGCGCCACTACCAGGCCGACCGCCGGGAACGCGGCCTGCCTGCCGCCAACGTGCGCGAGCCGCGCGACCGCGCCGAACTGCAGCGCTACCCCTGGGTCCGCGACCTCGCCCGCATCGGCGCGCTGCTCGATCTGCCGCCCTGGCAGGAGCCCGCCAGCCTGCGCGAGAACGTCGAAGAATACCGCCAGCGCCTGCCCGACATCGTCGACGCCTGGCGGCTCGGGCTCACCACCCCCGATGCGCTGCAACGCCTGGTCGATGCCGCCCTGCCCGAGGACATGGCGGCGCCGCTCGCCCGCCAGCGCAGCCGCTTCGCACTGGAGGAACCGGTGGTCGTGCTGCGCCGGGTGCGCGCGCTGACCGCTCCGCCCACGGTTCAGCAAGGCGACCGCATCGCCCCGCTCGCACGCTGGCGGCTCGACGCCCCGACGACCCCCGGCTTCGTCCTCGCCGGCATTGCCGCCGACCCGCCCTGCGCCGCCACGGCAACGCCGATGATCGAGCGCTACACCCCCGGCACCCACCCGGTCGGCATCGGCCTGGCATGGACGGGCACACTGGCGCCCGACCAGGCACTACGCCTGACGCCCACCCGGCGCGGCTGGCTGGCGCGCGACGCCCACCTGTTCGCCAGCGCAGCGGAATCGGCCGCCAACGCCGGCCGCGACCCCTCGGCCAACGGCCCCTGGCAACAGGCCGCCAGCCTGCCCGCAGGGCGCATCCTCAGCCTCTCGGCCGCCCCTGACGGCAGCCTGTGGGCGCGCCAGCGCACGCAACAGACCTGGCGCGTACAACGCTTCAACGGCAGCAGCTTCACGGCGATCGAGGCCGACGCACCCGACGGCCCCTACCTTGCCCTGTGCTGCGCCGGCGACTCGGCCTGGCTGGGCACCGATGCCGGCCTGTTCCGCTGTCGGCTGTGGCCGCAAGCCGGCGGCCTGCGCTGGCAGGCCGTCGACGGCATCGACGGCGCCGTGCGCGCGCTGGCCACGCATGGATCGACGCTTTACGCCGGCGGCGCGGACGGTCTGAGCGTGCTCGATCTGGAACAGCCCGGAGAGCACCCGGCGATCGAACGCCGCCATGTCGGTCTCGACATCCACACCTTCCTCATCGACCACGACCGCGAGCTGGTCGCCACCGCCGACGCGCTCTTCATGTTCCGCCAGGGACGGTGCTGGCGCTACGAAGGCGCGGCAGTCTCCGAGCACCTGCCCGACTGGCAGGCCGAGCCTGCCGCAGCCGCCGGCCTGCACAGCCCCTTGCCGCCGCTCGACATACTGGCGGCGACGGCCGACGGCAGCCTGTGGCTGGGCGGCGCCGAGGGCCTGGCGCGCTGGCATGTCGCCGACGGCGAAGGGACGCGGCTGGAGGCCTTCCCCGAGCTGATCGGCGCGGTGCGCAGCCTGGTGGTGGACGAACGCGGCATGCTGTGGATCGCCGCCGACAACGGCCTGTTCCGCTACGACGGACGCGACCTCGCACGCCACGATACCGAAGCCGGCACCTGGCTGGCGGAGGGGCGAGCAGACACGGCCTACCCGAGCGACTTCACCAGCATGCCGCGCGGCCACTGGCGCTACGACCGCGACCAGGCGCGCTGGCTGCGCTGGGACGCCGTGCAGCGGCGCTTCGCCGACCCCGGGCTGGCTGACCGCCGCAACGCAGCCGTGGGCGCCGGGGCCGACGCGAACATCTCCGCCGTGCTGTTCACCCCGGGCGTGCGTGCCGAACTCGGCCAGTGGGATGCCGCCGCGGGCAGCTTCAGCGCACATGCGGAGGTGCCGCCGGCCGAACTGCGCCTGCGCATCAAGGCGGACGAACTGCGCGTGGTCGATGGCGTCGCGCCCCTGCTGCCGCCGCCCAGCGGCCGCAGCGACGAGCGCTGGCGCTACCTCCAACTAGCCACCGCCGCCGCGCCCCCCGCAGGAGACAGCCCATGGTGGTCGACCGAGGGCCAGTTGTTTCCCGCGCCGGCACGCAAGGCTGTGCTGCCGGGGCATTTTCGCAGCGCACCAACCTTCGTCGCCGACCCCGAGGGCGAAGGGCAATTCGACCACCTCGCCTTCACTTACCCGCCCTCGGCACGGCTGTGGGCGCTGCTGCCGGACGGCCCGGCGGTGGGCATCCGCATCCGACTGTGCCTGCCCGAGCCCGACGCCGCCGCCGACCCGGCGCTCATCGAGCGGGTGTGGAAGCTGGTCGAGCGCGCCCGCCCGGCCGGGGTGCCGCTGCAACTGATGGTCGAAGGCAGAATCGTCAAGGAGAGCACATCATGACCCTGGAACAAGCCAAGGCAATCGTCGACGGGCTTGGCGGCAAGGCGGCGGGCCACCTGATCCGGGCCGAAGACTGGAATGCGCTCGTCAGCGTGCTCGGCGCCTATGGCGCGCAGATCGAGGCCCTCGACACCGGGCTGCAGGACGTGCAGGCCGACGTCGCTGCACTGGCAACGGAGGTGCAGGCCGCGATCGCCGAGCTCGCAGCGCGCGTCGCGCCGCTCGAAGGCCTGGACGAAGTGGTCGCACGCATCGATGCCGAGACCGCCCCGCTGCGCGAGAACTACCTGCTCAGGGTGAGCACGACGAACGAACACTACCTCGTCGGCCAGGTCGCCGAACTGGTGTTCACCGCCACCGCGCTCGATGGCGGCCCGCTGCCGGAGCCACGGCCCTGGCTCGACATCGTCACCACCTGGGGCCGGCTGCGCGCCGTACCCGGCTTCATCGTGCGCGAGAACGCCGAGGAAAACGCGCTCGCGGTGCAGTTCAACAACGCCGGCCAGGTGCGGGTGCAATTGCGCTCGCACTTCACCAAGGGCATCACTGCCAGCACCGAAGCGGCCTTTGCCGGCGTGCTCCAGGCCCAGGCCGGCAACAGCGGCAAGACCGTGATGCGGGTGCTGCAGGAGGCCGCCTCGCCGCAGGACCCGGAAGCGCAGATGGCCTTCCGCTCGATCAGCACGATGTACGAAGGCAACCGCAGCGTGCGCGGCTTTGCCGATGCCTACATCGACCAGTACACCGGAGGGCGCATCATCGGCGGCATCAGCCTCAACCCGGGCGAATGGCGCCACTACCGCGCTACCGTGATGGCCTTCGCCAAGCCCGATGCCGTCGCCACCTCGCCTGACCCGACACGCGGCGTCGCCACCATTCAGGTCAATTTCCGCGAATGGATCCCGAACTGGTCCTTCGGCCACATCGACTGGGTGGATCCGGTGCTGCCCGACTGGTCGCGACTGCTCGACGTCCACATCCGCGTACCGGACCTTGTGCACCGCATGGTCAGCGAACTCGACAAGCGTGCGACCGATGCCGGCGTGCTCGGCCGCATCCGCGACATGAAGGCCCTGGAGAAGGCGGCCAATGTCATCAACCCGGGCAACGACACGCTGATGCAGCACGGCAAGGCGATGATGCAAGGCGCACTGCAGATGCAGTTCGCGACGGGCTTCGCCGACACCGGCGTGGCCGCTGGCTACGCCCGCCAGGCCGGCGTCACCCAGCAGGTCAGCCAGACCGCGAAGGCGGCGCAGGACACGGCACTGGATGCCGCCACTGCCAAGCAGGCGGTCACCGTGCTGGAGAACCGCGTCAAGGCCGCGGAACAGACCGGCAAGGAGATCAGCGCCGGACTGCGCTCGCTCGGCGACGGCATCAACAAGATCGACGTCGTCCAGGTAGCCGACCTTGGGTCGCGCCTGAACGCAATCAACGCCTCGCTCAGCGGCCTGGCGAGCAGGATCCGCTGAAGGCGAAGGGCCCGCCACCACGAACCGACGCCAAGGCCATGCCGATCGTACATCTGCAACCGAGCGATCTGTCTGCCGCGCAGGCGGCGCAGGTGCTCGACTTTCTGAACCGGGCAACGAGCCCTGCCCAGCTCGACCGCGACATCGAGTTTCCGGGCGAGCCCGACATCGGCGTGCGCTTGGGCCAGCGCCTGCTCGACGCGCGCGCGGCGCTCGGCGGCCGTTTCACCGACATCCTGCAGGTGCGCGCAATCCGCCTGATCGGGCCTGAACGCTTCACTGAGATCTGCGTCGCCGCGCTCGGGCTCGACCCGGTGCGCTGGGTGGCGCTGTTCTACGGCGGCGACCCACTCGCCCCCCAAGCCGAAACCGGGCTCGGCGTCAGCATCGAGGTGCTGCCGCAGACGGCATGGCTGGGCCAGCCGCGTACGCTGCGGGTGCGCGTGTGCGACCTCGGCGGCACGCCGCGCGCCGGCGTGCCGGTGGTGGTGCAGAGTGGTAGAGGTCATCTTGTGTACATGTACGGCTTCCGCCGTATCGAAGGCCAGGCGGTGACCGTGCTCAGCGGCGCTGACGGCACGGCCGAACTCGAGTTGCTCACCCCGCCCACCGAGCCCCTGTCCGAGAACCAGCAGGCGGCGCTCGAGCATGCACTCGCGCGCCTCGATGTGCACGCGCCGCACCCGCTCACCCTGGCGCCGGCACTGCGTGCGATCGCCGAGGAATACCTGCGCGACCGCAGCTACAGCTTGCGCAGCGCAATCGACCTCTACGTGCGCGACCACCGCCACGCCATGCTCGACAGCGTCAATCCCGGCCGCTGGCGTCTGGCCTGGCCGGCAGACAGCGCCTTGGTGCAGGCCGATGTGCTCGCCGACGAGGACAGCGGCACCAGCCTGGCGCGCGGCGTACGCACGCTGACCTGGATCAACTGGGTCGGCCCCTGGCTGAGCTTCATGGCCGAAGTGGTGGCCGACGGCGACGCATTGGGACGTGCCCTCGCCGATACCGCGAACACCCCCGAGGCTGACGGCCAGGCACTGGGGCGGCTGCTCAACCTTGGCCAGTCCTTCCTCGCGGGCAAGGCTGGGCGTACCGCGGAATGGCTGGGTCGTCAGCAGCTGACGCAGACGGTCGACCGCTTCCTCGGCAGCGGGGTGGACGCGCTGGCCCCGGCCGTACGCGACGATGTGGTGCGCCAGCTCGGCGTTGCCGCGAGCGGCGTCACGGCGCGCTCGCTTGGCAGCTTCACCTTCGCCGACACGGCACGCAACGCCCTCGACGCCCGCATCGATGCGGTCGCGCAGGACACGCTCACGCAGTTCGAACACCTGAGCGCGCTGGCCGTGGAGATCGACGGCAAGGCGGCCACGGTGAACCAGCAGATGCAGCAGATGCAGGCGCTTGCCGCAGGCGTGCATCAGGACCGCCTCGCCATCGATGCACGCTACGCCGACTTCGACAGCCGCTACACCCTTTTCGATAGCCGGCTCAACGCCTTCGACGCACAATACGGACAGTTCTCGACCGATATCGGCCGTTTCCGCGCCGATCTCGCCGGCTTCGACCAGAGCCGCGCCACCATCACCGAGCGCATCAACACGGTCGACCGCAACCTGAACACCGTGGTGAGCCTGAACAACCTGCGCCTGGGCGGGGGCTGAGATGAACTCGCCCGCACAGGCGCCCTTCGGCCTCTACCGTAGCGCGGCATTCAATGCAGCGACACGGCTGAGCGCCGGTAACTCGCTCACACTCGATCGTCCGCAGGCGATCGGTGGCGGTGCCTTCGTGTTCCGCCTTTCGCTGTGGCTACCGCTACCGCCGGCCTGTCGCGAAGCCCGCGCACTGCAGTTCGCCGACAGCCGGCTGGAACTGCGCTTCACACCGGGCGAGATGACGCTTGCCACCGACGACAGTCACTGGTTCTCGAGCACCGAGGACACGGAACGGACCCAGGCACGACTGAGCTTCGTCTGGCCGGCAACGGTCGTCCGCATCGACGGCCCGCATGCGGGTACTCAGTACGCCTTCGGCCTGCACCGTGCCGACGGCGAAGCGGTGAGCGCAGAGGCAAGCCAGCGCGGCAGGACCGGGCAGACACTGGCCCCCGCCTGGCAGGGCTCGCCGCTGGTGGTGCGCTTCGATGCCCCGGTGCCCTTGCAGGCCAGCGCAACGCTCAAGAAACCGGCCACCGCCAGACCCCGCACGCTGCCGCAGGCGCGTGCGCTCGGCGTCCCCGCCGCTGGCGGTCTCATCCAGTCTCATGACCATGGTCTGGTGGCGGCCCAGGCGGGGATCATCGAGCAGTTGCGGCGCAGCTCGCAGCTTGTCCCCAGCGTACGCATTGCCGCCCGCCCGACGAGCCCGCGCCTGCGGCTGGTGCTGGAGGAAGGCGGTAGCGAGCGTCTGTTGTGGCAGACGATCGCCGCCGGCGAGCACACCACTGCAGTGAGCCTGCCCACCGCCGAACTCGCCCAGGAATGGGCGGCCGCCCTCGAACAGATCATCGCCACCTGCAGCAAGCTGGCGCCCGGCGCCGGACTGCCCGGCCTGCGTCTGGACATCGAATCCGATGCCCCCTGCACGGTCAACGTGCTGCATGCGGCGCTCGCCCTCGACGCCGAATACGACCTGCTGGCCGACGGCCAGGCCATGGCCCCCGGTGCGCCGAGGCTGGTTTTCGACGGCAGCCGCCGCACCCGGCTGGCGCTCGAACTGCCCGCCCCACCTGCCGGCAACCGGCGCAGCCTGCAGCTCGGCGGGCGCATGCGCTGCGCGGACATGCCTGGCGTGGGGCCGGGCCGCGACGCAACCACGGCTGCTGCGCGCCAGGGCCTGCTGCTGGAGGAGGACCACCGCGTCGAAGGCCGCCTGGCGCTGCTCGCCCCGAGCCGCGTGGCCGGCCTGGTGCTGGGCTGGCATCCACTGTCGGCCCGACTGCGTGGCAGCCTGCGCGTACTGCCCGCTGACGCCCGACGCGGCACACCCGCCCTGCTCGCACAGGCTTTCGACTTCGACACCGATACGGCAGGCGTGCTGATGCTCGCCGTGCGCTGGCCGGCCCTGGACCTGCAGGCGCAGGCGCTGCGCATCGAGCTGGGGCTGCAGGAAGGGCGTGGCATCTGGCTGAGCGGCAGCGCCGGCGAGGACTGGCACATGCGCCGGGACGCAGGCGACCTCGATGGCAGGGCGCTCGCGCTGACGCTGGATGCCGCCTGGCTGGACGACGCCGCCGGAGACGGCACCACGGACGGCGGCGCCCCCGCGCCGTCCTTCCACCTTGGCAGCCAGTCGCTCACGGCAACGGACATGGCACAAGGGCGCTTCGCGCTGTCGGTCGCGCCACCGGCACTGGACGCCTGGCCGGGACAGCCGCTGTGCGTGGAATCGGGTATCGCCGCCGAAGTCGCGATCGAGAGCGCCGTCCTCAAGCTGCGCCTGGGCTGACAGCCCGAGCATTGCAGCCAGACGCGGCAGCGCCCAAGGCAGGCTCAGAACTCCACGAACAGATGCGACAGCCCGGCAGCGTCACCGATCGAGAAGCCCGATGCGCGCAGGCTGGCCTGGCGCGCAAACTCGAGGTCGGCCGGGTAGTCGGCATGCACGCGGTACAACAGTTCGCCGCAGGCAACCGGCTCGCCCAGCTTCTTCAGCAGATCCACCCCTGCGCCCTGCACTTTGGGCGCACCGGCCAGACGGGCGATGCGGGCGAGCTGCAGGTTGTCGATGCCGGTGACCACGCCGTCGGCATCGGCCGCCACCTCGAAGCTGAGGCGGGCGAGCGCCGGCGCGTTGTGGTCGAAGGGGCGCCCGCCCTGGGCTCGGATGATCGCGTCCATCTTGGCCAGCGCGCGGCCGGAATCGAGGATGTCGCGCGCGATCGCGAAGCCGTCGCCACCGCGCACGTCGGGGTCGAACTCGAGCATGCGCCCGGCCAGGCGCAGCGCCTTCTGGCGCAGGTCGTTGGGCGCACGCGGATCATTCTCAAGCACCCGCATCACGTCGCGCGCCTCCAGCACGGGCCCGATGCCGCTGCCGACCGGCTGGCGGCCGTCGGTGATGACGACGTCGATCACCAGATTCATGCGCGCAGCGACGAACTCGAACAGCTTGCGCAGCTTCTGCGCTTCGGGCATCGAGCGCACCTTGGCGGTCGGCCCCACCGGAATGTCGAGCACGAGATGAGTGGAGCCCGCCGCCACCTTCTTGGACAGGATGGAGGCCACCATCTGCCCGGGCGAGTCGATGGACAGCGGGCGCTCGACCGAGATCAGCACGTCGTCGGCTGGCGACAGGTGGGCGGTGCCGCCCCAGGCCAGGCAGCCGCGGTGCTCGCGCACGATGTCGGCGAGCGCATCGACCGGCAGCTCGACCCTGGCGAGCACCTCCATGGTGTCGGCGGTGCCGGCCGGCGAGGTGATCGCGCGCGACGAAGTCTTCGGGCACAGCATGCCGTGGGCGGCGACGATGGGCACCACCAGCATCGAGGTGCGATTGCCCGGGATGCCGCCGATGCAGTGCTTGTCCACGACCGGGCGCTCGCGCCAGTCCAAGCGCTGGCCGACCGCCGCCATCGCCTCGGTGAGGAAGTACACCTCCTCGCGGTCGAGTTCCCCCTGGTTGCTGGCGACGACGAAGGCGGTGAGTTCGATCTTGGAGTAGCGATGCTCGGCGATGTCGCGCACGATGGCGCGGAAGTCGTCGCGCCCCAGGCGCTCGCCCGCGATCTTGCGGTGCAGCGCGGGAATGGACGACGGCGGCTCGGCCTGCGCCACCATGGCCGGGTGGCCGTTATCCACACCGAGCTGGGCGAAGGCGTCGATCGACAGCCCGATCTCGTTGCAGCGCACGATGCGCGGGTCGTCCACCACGTTCAGCGTCGCCAGCACGCGCCGGCCATTGGCGCGCACCTCGACCTTGGCCAACGCCTGGAAGCCCTCGGCGCGATAGATCTCGCAGTCGCGATTGAGGTAGGCGACGTTCTCGCGATAGGTGTCGATGGCAACGCGCCGCAGGCTGAGCGGGAAAGCTTCCTCTGCGCCGCTTGCGGCCGGCCCTGGGGGCGGCAGTGCAGGAGTCGTCTTCATGACGACAAGACTACACCTGCTCATGCGGGCAGCGCAGCCCTGCCGTCGTCGGCGCGAGACACAGCGCACACCGCAAGCGAACAAGCTTGCCAAAGGTCAATATGGTCAAGGCCTTGGGAGCCTATGCTGTGACCTGAATCACATGCGCTTGCACGGAGGCCCGCCATGACAAACCGCAACATCTCCTTCATCGTCAAGGACCAGGCGCCCTTGATGATGCGACCTTCGGACACGGTGCAGACCGCTTGCCAGCAGATGTGCGAACGCCGTGTCGGCGCAGTGCTGGTGACCGATGCCCGCGCCCACCTGAAAGGCATCTTCACCGGTCGCGATGCGGTGCAGGTGCTGGCCCTGGACGCCAACGCCGCCCATGTGCATCTGTCCGAGGTGATGACGCCCAAGCCCGACACCATCGAACCGGAGCGCACCGCGATCGAGGCCCTGCGCATGATGTGCGACGGCGGCTACCGCCATGTGCCGGTGGTCAAGGACGGCAAGGTGGTGGGCATCGTCTCGCGCAGTGATTTCAAGGGGCTCGAGCTCGACCAGTTCGAGGACGAGCTCAGCCTGTGGGAGCGCATCTGCTGAGCGGCACGCTCAAGGATCGACCTGGAAGCGCAGGGTACCGATCATGCGATCGTCCGCAGTCAGCACACGCACCTGCCAGCGCCCTTCCGGGCGCTCCGGGAAGTTGAGCTTGCGCGTCCACGCCCGGTAGCCCTCGGCGCGCCCACCCTTGACCTCGAGTTCGATGCTGTCGACCTCGCGTCCCTCGTGCAGCCAGACGTGGCGTACGCGCTCGCTCAGGCCGAGGGGCGCATGGATGGCGGTGTAGGCGTACAGGCCGTGCTCGCGCAGCTGCGCCGCGCCGATGCGCTGCAATGCCAGCTCCGGGCTGCGCCCGACGGTGTCGAATGCCGTCGTCACCGCCACCTCGGTCAGCCTCAGCGTCGCTGGCGGCACCCACAAGCGGGCAAACCAGCCGGCCGCCCCCAGGCCCGCAAGCAGTACGAGCACGAGCAGCGGCCGCCACCAGCGCGGCAGCGTGATCAGGCCGGCCAGGGTCGGAAAGGACAGCAGCACCGCAATGCCGAGGGCCAGTTGGTAGCTGGCCATGGCCGGCAGGCGCAGGATCAGCGGCAGCGCGACCAGCAGCAGGGCGAACAGGGCAAAGGTGTGATAGCCGAGGAACAGCCAGCGTCGTGTCGCCAGCCTGCGGTAGTAGATGGGGTCGATGATCGCGACCAGCGCCGCCGCCGCCACCGCAATCGAGAACAGGGCCTGGCCACTGTTCCAGGACGTGCTGGCGGCAAAGAAGGGCAGCGCGAAGAACAGGCTTTCCTGGTGCGTGAATTGGGTCAGGTAGCGCAACAGCGCTGGCGGCGGGGCATGGCCGAAGCGCGTTGCAACGGCCTGGCTGAGCACGCGCTCGAGCACCAGCAACAGCCAGCCCGCCAGCATGGCGATCGCCATCACCCGGCCCACACCTTCATGGCGCTCGATCAGGGTGAAGCTGAGCACGCCCGACACGAAACCGAAGGCTGCGACCAGGCCAGGATGCCTGCGCACCCAGACCACCCAACGCAATACTCGACGCTTCAACACCGGCACTTGATCGCTGCGCGCTGCGGGCCCGCCGCTCAGCGCATCAGGTCGCGCAAGTCGGCGACCGCCTCGCGGCCGAAGTCGTCGTCGAGCAGGTAATCGACCAGGTGCATTGCGCACACCTCGGGCGCCACCAGCGCGCCGCTGCGCTGCAGGTCGACGAAGCGCTCGCGCTGCGGAAAGCGTTCAGCCGAGGCGGCGCGGATCTCCGCCTGCATGGCGGTGTCGAGCACACCCGGCGCCAGGCTGCAGATGCGCAGGCCCGGTATCGCCTCGGCCTGCACCGCCCGCGCGTGGTGGTCGAGCGCGGCCTTGCCGGCGCAGTAGACGCTCCAGCCCGCATACGGCTTGCGCGCCGCACCGCTCGAGACATGCACGATCCTGCGCTCGTGCGCCGCCGGACTGGCCGGCACCAGGGCCGCAGCCAGCATCAAGGGGGCAGCCACAGAAAGCGCGATGGCCCGGCCCACGGCTGCAGGCTCCTGCGCCGGCAACAACGCCATCGGTTGCAGGGTGCCGGCATTGTTGATCAACAGCACCAACGCTGCATCAGCGAGCCAGTCGTGCAAGGCGCCGCCGGCCAGCCAGGCAGCAAGCGCCGCGCTGTCGCCAAGGTCCAGGCTGCATTCACGCAGCTGCAGCGGATGCGCCGCAGCCAGCTCGGGGTTGCCCTGCCGCGACAGTCCCAGTACGTCGACGCCGCGCGCGAGCAGTTCGTCGGCCAGCGCAGCCCCCAGGCCGCGGCTGTGGCCGGTCACGATGGCCTTGGTCCTCATGTTCGCATCCCTTCCACAATCGCCCTCACCAGGGCAGGCGCTCACCAAGATAGCTGAAGAATGCCCCCGAGTCCTCTGCCCCCAGGCCGGACAGCACGCCGAGCAGGCGCTCGGCCGCCAGCCGCGGCGGCTGCACCTGCAGGCCGGCCTTGGCAAAGGGCGCCGACAGCCGGGTATCGACCGTACCCGGATGCAAGGCCACGCACAGCGCACCCGGATTGCGCCGGCGCAGCTCGACGGCAGCCGTGCGCACGAACTGGTTGAGCGCCGCCTTGGAGGCACGGTAGCCGTACCAGCCGCCGAGCCGGTTGTCGCCGATGCTGCCGACCTTGGCGGAGAGGGTCGCGAACACTGCGCGCCCGGTCGCCGGCAGCAAGGGCAGGAAGTGCTTCATCAGCAGCGCCGGGCCGATGGCGTTGACCGCAAAGGCATGGGCCAGGTGGACAGGATCGAGCTGGGCCAGGCTCTTTTCCGGGCGCATACCCTCGCCATGGAGGAAGCCGGTGGCGTCGAACACCAGCCTCGGTACGCCGCGCGCAGCCACATGCCCGGCACAGGCGGCGATGCTGGCTTCGTCGAGCAGGTCGAGCGCAGGCGTGCTGCTGCGGCCGAGGACCACGACCTCGGCGTAGGCCGGGTCGGCGCGCAGGCACTCGGCCACGGCAGCGCCGATGCCGCCGCTGCCGATGACGACGGCGAGCGCAGGACCGTCCGCCGCCGTCATCGCGCAGCCTGCGGCGACGCCTCGTCAGCGCTGTAGCGCACGCGCAGTTCGCGCTTGAGCAACTTGCCCGATGCGTTGCGCGGCATGTCATCGACGAAGAACACGCGCTTGGGCACCTTGAACGCTGCCAGACGGGCATGGACGTGGGCAACCAGCTCATCCGCGGTCGCCCGCGCACCCTGCTTCAGCGCCACCACCGCCGTCACTGCCTCGATCCAGCGCTCATCGGGCAGCCCGATCACCGCCACCTCGGCCACGGCCGGATGGGTGTAGAGGCACTCGTCGACCTCGCGGCTCGCCACCACCACGCCACCGGTCTTGATGATGTCCTTGATGCGGTCGGTGATGTAGAGATAGCCCGCCTCGTCCATGTAGCCGACATCACCGGAACGGAACCAGCCGTCCTTGAAGCTGGCCGCGGTCTCGTCCGGCTTGCCCCAGTAGCCGCTCATGAGCTGCGGCGAGCGGTGAACGATCTCGCCCATCTCGCCGGCCGGCACATCGTTCAGGTCGGTGTCGACGATGCGCGTCTCGACGTTGAAGATCGGCCGTCCGGCAGAGGCCGGGCGCTCGGCATGCTCCTCGGGGCGCAGCACCGTGGCCAGCGGCGCGATCTCGCTCTGGCCGTAGCAGTTGTAGAGCTTGAGCGCCGGCAGCTTGGCTGCCAGTTCGTGCACGACCGGCACTGGCATGATCGAGGCGCCGTAATAGCCCTTCTGCAGCGAGGCCAGGTGTGCCGGATCGAAGGCCGGGTGGCGCAGGAAGGCGATCCACACCGTCGGCGGCGCGAAGAAGGAGGTGACGCCTTCCTGCGCGATGAGCTCGAAGCAGCGCTCGGGCTGCGGTGCCTGGATCAGCAGCGTGGTGGCGCCCACCAGCAGCTGCGGCATCAGGAACACGTGCATCTGCGCCGAGTGATACAGCGGCAGCGCGGCCAGCGAGCAGTCCTCGCCGCGGATGTCGGTCGCCAGCAGCGTGCTGGTGTACTCGGCCAGCAGGGCACGGTGGCTCATCATCGCGCCCTTGGGCGCGGCGGTGGTGCCGGAGGTATAGAGCAGCTGGGCGATGCTCTCCTCGTCGAGCTCGAGTTCCGGCGCAATGTCGTCGCCCCCGGCCTGGGCCCAGGAGAGGATGTCGCGGTCCTGCCCGCCCTGCAGCGTGCCGCGCCACTCGCAGGACAGCGTGGGGCCCAGCGCCTCGACGTGGGTCGCCATGTCGGCGTCACAGAACAGCGCGCGCGCGCCGGACTGCGCGACGATGTAGTGCAGTTCGGCATCGAGCAGGGCGTAGTTGATCGGCACGTGGATCAGGCCGGCCTTGGCGCAGCCCAGCCACAGCAGCACGTAGGCGTCCGAGTTGCGGCCATAGGCGGCGACGCGGTCGCCAGCCTTGAGGCCCAGCGCCAGCAGGCGGTTGGCGACACGGTTGGCAGCGCGCTCGAGCTGGGCGTAGCGCCAGCTGCGGCCCTCGAAGCGCAGCGCCTCGCGCTCGGGGTTACGGCGTACCGAGCGCGCGAAGGCGTCGCCGATCAGATTGCGCCCGGCACGGCGGACATCGGCGGGAATGGCTGTGTGGTGTGCTGCGGTCATGCTCATGTCCTCATTCAGTGCTTGCGGGGTGCCCGCAGGCACCCCCATCGTACGCGGGCAAGCGGGCTTACTTGGCCGCCATGCGGATCGCGCCGTCCAGGCGGATGACCTCGCCGTTGAGCATCGGGTTCTCGCAGATCGACTTCACCAGCTGCGCATACTCGCTGGAGCGGCCCAGGCGCGAGGGGAAAGGCACCATCTGGCCGAGCGAATCCTGCACCTGCTGCGGCAGGCCGCGCAGCATCGGCGTCTCGAAGATGCCGGGGGCGATGCTCATGACGCGGATGCCATAGCGTGCCAGCTCGCGCGCGATCGGCAAGGTCATGCCGACCACGCCGGCCTTGGAGGCCGAGTAGGTCGCCTGGCCGATCTGGCCGTCGAAGGCGGCGACCGAGGCGGTGGTGACGATCACGCCGCGCTCGCCCTCCGCGTTCGGCGCGGCCTTGCTCATGGCGTCGGCGGCGAGGCGGATCGGGTTGAAGGTGCCGACGAGGTTGATCGTCACCCCGCGCACGAAGCTGTCCAGGCGGTGCGGGCCTTCCTTGCCCACCACCTTCTCGCCCGGTGCCACCCCGGCGCAGCACACCAGACCGTGCAGGCCGCCGAAGCCCTTCACCGCGGCATCGACCGCTGCCTGCGTCGACGCCTCGTCGGTGACGTCGGTACGCACGAAGCAGGCCGCCGCGCCGAGTTCGGCCGCCAGCACCCTGCCCGCCTCGTCGTTGAGGTCGGCAAGTACCACCTTGCCGCCACCTTCGACCACCATGCGCGCGGTGGCCGCACCCAGGCCCGAGGCGCCGCCGGTAATCAGGAATACCGAGTCTGCGATCTTCATTGCGTGTGCTCCTTGTGTCTCAGATGCGTTCGATGACGGTGGCGGTGGCCATGCCGTGGCCGATGCACATGACCTGCAGGCCGAAGCGGCCGTCGCGCTGTTCGAGGCCGGCGAGCATCTTGGCCATCAGGCCGGCGCCCGTTCCGCCCAGCGGGTGGCCGTGGGCGATGGCGCCGCCCCAGGGGTTGAAGCGGTCCATGTCGGGCGCGAACTCGCGCACGAAGCACAGCGCCACGCTGGCGAAGGCCTCGTTGACCTCGATCCAGTCCATGTCGTGGATCGACAGCCCGGCCATCTCCAGCGCGCGGCGCGCCGCCGGGACCACCCCGGTGAGCTGCATCACCGGGTCGGAGCCGACCGCGACGCGGGCGCGGAAGCGCGCGCGCGGCCGGATGCCCAGCGCCTCGGCCGCCTCGCGCCGGCCGACCAGCACCGCGGCCGCGCCGTCGGACATCTGGCTGGCGTTGGCCGCGGTCACGCCGCCCTCGCCCGGCTGGCGGAACACAGGCTGCATCGCGCGCATGCGCTCGACGTCGATCACCGCGCGGATGCCTTCGTCGTGCGCCAGCGTGATCGCGCCGCCCTCCTTGTCCACACCCGCCACCGGCAGGATCTCGGCGTGTACGCCGGCCGCACGCGCAGCCTCGGCGCGGCGGTGGCTTTCGATCGCGTAATCGTCCATCTCGGCGCGCGAGATCTGCCACTGGTCGGCGATGCGTTCGGCGCTCTCGACCTGGTGCGGGATGGCGAAGCGCGCGAGGATCTTCGGATGCAGATTGTCGAAGCCGCGGAAGTCGCCCTGCCCCAGGGTCAGGTCGAGGAACATCGGCACGCGGCTCATGCTCTCGACACCGCAGCCGATGGCGAACGCGAGGTCGCCCGCGGCCACCGCCTGCGAAGCGGCATGGGTGGCGAACTGGCTGGAGCCGCACATGCGGTTCATCGACACGCCCGGCACCTCGGCCGGCAGGCCGGCGATCAACAGCGCCTGGCGGGCGATGTTGGCGCCCTGCTCGCCGGCCTGGCTGACGCAGCCGGCCAGCACGTCGCCAACCTTTTCGGCTGGAAGTCCGATGCGCGCCAGCACGCCGCCGATGGCGGTGGCAAGAAGTGCGTCCGGGCGGGTCTCGCGCAACGCACCGCCGCGGCGGCCGAAGGGGGTGCGGACGGCGCCCAGGATGAGCGCTTCGTTCGGATTGGAGGGGGTGCTTGGGGTCATTGCTGGGTCCTCAGGTTCAGGCCCGCTGCAGTTCGCGGGCAATGATGTTGCGCTGGATCTCGCTGGTGCCTTCGTAGATCTGCAGCACCTTGGCGTCGCGGAAGAGCTTTTCCACCGGGTATTCGGTCGAGTAGCCCATGCCGCCGAAAATCTGCACGGCCTCGGTCGCCGCCCACATCGCCGCATCGGCAGCGAAGGCCTTGGCGATGGAAGCCTCGATGGTGTTCGGCCTGCCCTGGTCGAGCAGCCAGGCCGACTGGTAGGTGAGCAGGCGCGCAGCCTCGAGCTTCATGCGCATCTCGGCCAGCTTGTGCGCCACCGCCTGGTGGTCGACCAGGCGCTTGCCCATGCTGTTGCGCTGGGTGGCGTAGGCGAGCGATTCGTCGAGGCCGCGTTCGATGAGGCCAACGCCAAAGGCCGCAACCATCGGCCGCGAGTGGTCGAACACCGTCATCGCCAGCGCGAAGCCGCTGCCCTCCTCGCCCAGGCGGTGGTCATCAGGCACGAACACCTGGTCGAGAAAGACCTCGCAGGTGGGCGCGCAGCGCTGGCCAAGCTTGCCCAGGGGTTCGCCGATGGCCATGCCCTGGCTGCCACGCGGCACGATGAAGGCGGTCATGCCGCGGTGGCCGGCATCCGGCGCGGTCTTGGCGAAGACGACGAGGAATTCGGCGAGGTTGGCGTTGGAGATCCAGATCTTGCTGCCGCTCAGGCGGTAGCCGCCGTCCACGCGCTCGGCACGGGTGCGGATGCCGGCAACGTCGGAGCCAGCGCCAGGCTCGGTCATGGCGAAGCTCGCCAGCGCCCCCTTGGCCGCTGCACCCAGGTAGCGCTCGCGCTGCATCTCGCTGCCGGCGATCACGATCGGCTCGGTGGCCAGTGCATTCACGCACAGCGCGGTGCCGATGCCCAGGCAGCCACGGCAGAAGGCTTCGGTGACGAGCACCAGCTCGAGGCAACCGAGGCCGCCGCCACCCACCGCTTCGGGCAGGTTGATGCCCAGCAGGCCGAGCTCCTGCGCACGCTGGTGCACCTCGAAGGGGAAAGTCTTGCCGAGGTCGGCCTCGGCGGCGCGCGGGGCGATCTCGCGTTCGGCAAAGCGGCGCGCCAGATCGCTAATCTCGCGCTGCTCTGCGTTCAACTGGAAGTCCATGATGTCTCCTTGCAAAACCGTCGTCCGATAGCGACGGCGTAATCCAATGTCCGGCCTGCCCGGGCGCAGCGCGGTACCGCAGGAGCGGCGCAAGCCGCGAGCTTTTTGTCATCCCACCCAAGCCCCGTCGTCTTCAACCCCTCGCGGCTTGCGCCGCTCCTACAGGGGGTGATGGACGCCTTGCGGCACCGTAGGAGCGGCGCCAGCCGCGAGCTTTTCCGGCTGGCCGAAACGTGCCGGCCGCCGCTCACAGAAGGCACGTACGCCCTCGGCGAAGTCCGCCGTCGCCGACATGGCGAGAAAGCTCGCCTTCTCGGCGGCAAGCGCGCTCGCCAGGTCGGTGGCCAGGCCCTCGCGCAACAGGCGCTTGACGCCGGCCTGGGCCGCCGCCGGCCCGTCGGCCAGCCGGCGCGCCAGCGCCCGTCCAGCCTCAGCGAGCTGCGCCGCTGGCACCACCTCGGCCACCAGGCCGATGTCCTTGGCCTGCGCGGCGTCGATCTGCGGGTTGAGCAGCGCGATCGCCAGGGCACGCTGCAGACCGACGCGGCGCGGCAGGTGCCAGCTCGCACCGCCGTCGGGCGTGGTGCCGATGGCGCCGTAGGCAAGCACGAAGCGCGCATCGTCGGCCGCCACCAGCAGGTCGCAGGCCATCGCCAGCGACATGCCGAAGCCCGCCGCGGAGCCACCCACCAGGCCCACCACCGGGCAGGGCAGCCGCGTCAGGCCGGCAACGGCCTCGTGCACCGCGTCGATGAGCTGGCCGATCTCCTCGGCGCACACCGCCAGCGACTGGCCGAGCAGGATGTCGAAACGGCGCACGTCGCCGCCGACCATGAAGTGCGCGCCGCTGCTGCGCAGCACGACCACCCGCGGTGGTTCGGCCGCCAGCGACCTGACCGCATCGCGCAGCGCGAGCCCCATGGGCAGGTCCAGACTGTTGCGCGCGGCCGGGCGGTCCAGGCTGATGCAGGCAATGCCATCCTCGCGCTCCAGACGAACGCAGGCGGCTTGATCGTGTTCAGGCATGGGCAGCCTCGCCCCGGTACATGGCCTCGATCACGTCGGCGTAGGTCTTATAGATGCTGGAACGGCGCACCTTCATCGTCGCCGTCACCTCGCCGTCGTCGTGGTCCAGCTCCTTGGTCAGCAGGTGGAAGCGGCGGATGTGCGAAACCTGCGCAAGCTGGGCATTGCCGCGCGCGATCTCGGCGTCGATCAGCGCGCGTACCTCCGGGTGCTCGACCAGCGAGCGGAAGTGGGTGAAGAGGATCTGGCGGCCCTCGGCCCACTTCGCCACCGTCTCGTAGTCGATCTGGATCAACGCGGAGACGAACTTGCGCCCGTCGGCGACGACGATGCACTCCTTGATGTAGGGGCTGGCCTTCATCGTCTTCTCGATCTCGGACGGCGTCAGGTTCTTGCCGCCGGCGGTGATCATGATGTCCTTGAGGCGATCGACGATGTAGAGCTGGCCGTCGCGCTCCTCGACCACGTCACCGGTGTGCAGCCAGCCGTCGCGAATGCTGTCGTCGGTCGCCTCCGGGTTCTTGTAGTAGCCGGCGAACACCATCTCGCCACGGACAAGCAGCTCGCCACGCTCGCCGATCCTGTGCTCGACGCCGAGGATGGGCGTACCGACCGAGCCGAAGCGGGCAGCATCCAGCGGTTGGCCGGTGATCATGCCGGTCGACTCCGTGAGGCCGTAGACCTCCACCAGCGGCACGCCCAGCGTACGGAAGAACTGCACCACCGCGGGCGGGATCGGCGCCGCGCCGGTCAGCGCCACCTTCGCCTTGCGCAGGCCGATGAAATTCTGCAAGGCACGCAGGATGATCCAGTACCAGAAGGCATGGGTGAGACGCTCGCCCGCCGTGCGCTGCGCGGCCGCCTTGTGCGCGAAGGGCGCGCAGGCGGCCATTGCACGGGCGAACAGCCAGCGCTGCAGCGCACCACTCTCCTGCATCTTGATGCTGATCGCCGAGTGCAGCTTCTCCCAGATGCGCGGCACGCCCAGGAACATCGTCGGCGCGATCTCGCGCAGGTCTTCCTGCACGGTGCGGATCGACTCGCCGAAGGCGACCGTGGAGCCGAGGTAGATCGGGCAGAAGGTGGTGAGCATCTGCTCGGCGACGTGGCACAGCGGCAGGTAGGACAGGTGGCTGGTATCCGCCGACAGCCCCAGGCGATCGGCGATGCCGGGCGCCACGCCGCGGATGTTGGCGTAGCTGATCATCGCGCCCTTGGGTTTGCCGGTGGAACCCGAGGTGTAGATCATCAGCGCGATGTCCTCGAGCCGCTGCGCGGCCAGCGTCTGCTCGACCAGGTGGCGGTGGGTGGCCTCGTACTCGACGCCGAGCGTCTCCAGGTCGGCGAAGGACAGGATGCGGTCGCGCACGCGCTCGTCGGCACTGCGCAGGCCCTTGGTCTCCATCACTACGATGGCGCGCAGGTGCGGCAGCTGGTCGAGCGCCTCGACGACCTTGTCGGTCTGCTCCTGGTCCTCGCACACCACCACCTCGACGTCGGCGTGGTTGAGCACGTAGGCCACCTCGGGCGACGGGCTGGTCGGATAGACGCCGACCGCGATGCCGCCGACCAGGCCGCAGCCCATCTGCGTCAGCACCCATTCGATACGGTTCTCGGCGATGACGCCGACGTGGCCGCCGGCGGACAGGCCAAGCGCACGCAGCCCCAGGCCGACGTGACTCGAACGGCGGTAGTAGTCGTCCCAGGTGATGCCCTGCCAGATGCCGAAATCCTTCTGGCGGATGGCGATGCGCGCCGGATGTTGCCGAGCCTGCTCGCGCAGCATCTGCGCCAGGGTCAGCATGGGTAGGGTGTTGTTCATGGCCATCCTCCCGATCACGACAACCAGCGCTTGCGGCGCTTGTAGTGCTTGATGTCGCGGAAACTCTTCATCTCGCCGTGCCCGCCCATGCCGAGATAGAACTCGCGCACATCCTGGTCGGCGGCCAGGCGCTCGGCCGGGCCGTCGGTGACGACCTTGCCGTTCTCCATGATGTAGCCGTAGTGCGCCACCGCCAGCGCCACCGAGGCGTTCTGCTCGACCAGCAGCATCGACACCTTCTGCTCGGCATTGATGCGGGCAATGATCTGGAAGATGTTCTCGACCAGCAGCGGCGCCAGGCCCAGCGAGGGCTCGTCGAGCAGGATCAGCCTGGGCCGCGCGATCAGCGCGCGGCCGATCGCCAGCATCTGCTGCTCGCCGCCCGACAGGTAGCCGGCCAGGCCATTGCGGCGCTCGTACAGGCGCGGGAAGTACTCGTAGACCAGCTCGTAGTCGGCCTTCGCGCCGCTGCGCCCGGTGAGCGCATAGGTGGCGGAGACGAGGTTCTCCTCCACGGTCAGGTCCTCGAACACGCGGCGCCCTTCCATGACGTGGAAGAGCCCCGCGCGCACCAGTTCGTGCGGCTTCGAAGCCGCCAGCGGCTTGCCTTCGAAGCGGATCTCGCCACGCGTCAGCTCACCGTTCTCCAGCCCCAGCAGGCCGGACACGGTCTTGAGCGTAGTGCTCTTGCCCGCGCCGTTGGAGCCGAGCAGCGCGACGATCTGCCCGCGCGGCACCGACAGCGACAGGCCGCGCAGCACCTGGACCGCCTTGTTGTAGATCACCTCGATGTTGTTCACCTCAAGGACGGATTCGGCCGCACTCATCGCTTACTCCAGCACGATCCAGTCGGAGGCCGGCACCATGCGCTTGGCCTGAACGTCGGCACGGTAGATGCGCCCGACCGGAATGGTGTTGCCGCGGATGGAGATCGGCACGCCGATCAGGCCGCCGGTGTCGAAGTTCTCGATCGAGTTCAACGCCGCCTTGAGGTTGGCCGCGCTCATCTCCTGACCGGCGGCCAGCGTGCGGCGAGCGGACTCGGCATACAGCATGGCCGACAGGAAGCCCTGGATGTAGGGCACGTTCTGGTACTCCGTGCGCATCGAGCGGATCTTCTCCAGCATCGGCGCCGGTGCGGAGTCGTCGTAGTAGTAGTTGTACGGCATCACGCCCATGAAGCCCTCGGCGGCTTCGCCCATCTGCATCACGGTGCTGTTGTCCATGGTCCAGAAGGTGCCCATGAACTGGGTCTGCAGACCCAGCTGGCGCGACTGGCTGATGAACTCGGGGATCGGCCCCAGGATGTAGCCATGGAAGATGGTGTAGTCGGCGCGCGCGCGACGCAGCTTGGCCATTTCGGTCGACACGTCGACCGCACCCGGCGGGGTCATGATCTCGATGGCGACGTTGAGCCCCAGTTCCTTGGCCACGCCGCGGCTGCTCTCGATCGGATCGCGGCCGAACTCGGTGTCGGAGTACACGAAAGCCACTTTGGCGCCCGGCTTCTGCTGGGCGATGTAGCGCAGCAGGATGCCGAACTGCTGGGTGTAGTCCGGGCCGGCGATGAACTGATAGGGGAATTTCTGCGGGTCGTTGAGCTCGGTGGCGAAGGAGGCCCCCGACATGATCATGCTGCCGGCGCGGTCGAGTTCGGGGTTGATGGTCTTGCTGAAGGCGGTGGAATCGCCGTAGTAGAAGTTCACCTTGTTCTGGCTGGTGATCTTCTTGAACGCGGCCACCGACTGGTCGACCTTGTAGGCGCTGTCCTCGGGCACATAGCGCAGCATGTGGCCCTCGATGCCACCCGCATCGTTGGTCATCTTGACGTAGTCCTGGATGCCGGCATGGATGCCAATGCCGGCGAAGGCGAACACACCGCTCATCGGGATCGAGCCGCCGATGACGATTTCCTTGTCGGCCGCCTGCGCAGCCGGCAGGCCGACGGTGGCAGCCAGCACGGCGCTGGCGAGCAGGCTCTTGAGTACGGTTCTTCTCATGCTTGTCTCCTTCTCTTTGTGTGTGGTGATGCGGTGAGGCGAGGAAAACTCAGGCGCGGAACGGCCAGAGGTGGAAGAAGCGACGGATGCGGCGCCAGATCTCCTGCAGGCCGAGCGGCTCGAACACCAGGAAGCCGACGATCAGCGCGCCAAACACGATGGTGCGCACCGGCGACAGGATCAGCGTGGCGTCGGCCGAAAGCGGTAGCCAGCCAACGATGAGCTTGAGCGCCTCGGGCACCATGGTCATGAAGACCGCACCGAGGATGGCGCCGAGGATGGTACCCATGCCGCCGACGATGACGGCGGCGAGGAAGAAGATCGACATGATCAGCGGGAAGCTCTCCGGCGTGACCACGCGGAAGAAGTAGGCCCACATGCCGCCCGCCACCCCGGCATAAAAGGACGACAGGCCGAAGGACAGCAGCTTGTAGCGCAGCAGCGGGATGCCCAGCACCTCGGCCGAGATGTCGCGGTCGCGGATCGCGATGAAGGCGCGGCCGATACGGGTGCGGAACAGGTTGGCCGCGCCCAGCACCATCAGGGCGGTGATCGGCACGAACAGCCAGTACAGCCGGAACGAAGTGTCGAAGCTGACGCCAAGGATCTCCGCCGGCGCCACCGTGATGCCGGCGTGGCCGCCGGTAACCGAGTGCCAGTTGGCGAACACGAAGTGCAGCACCACCGAGGCGGCGATGGTGGCGATCGCCAGGTACAGGCCCTTCACCCGCAGCGAGGGCAGGCCCACCACCAACCCGCCGAGCATGGCGACGAAGCCACCGGCAAGCAGGTTGAGCAGCACCGGCGTGCCGAGCTTCTGCTCGAGCGCCGCCACCGTGTAGGCGCCGATGCCCATGAAGGCAGCCTGTCCCAGGCTCACCAGTCCGGTATAGCCGGTGAGGATGTTGAGCCCGGTGGTGCTGGCGATGTTGATCGCGACCAGGCAGGCGAGGTACAGCCAGTATTCGTCGGCGAAGAAGGGGAAGCCGAGCAGCGCGACGGCGAGGACGGCCAGCCAGGCGTGCTGGGTGCGGCTGTCGAACAGCGACTCGTCGTGACGATAGCTGGAGCGTGCGGTTCCGATGCGCATTACAACCTCTCGATTTCGTGGGTGCCGAACAGGCCGTAGGGACGGACCAGCAGCACGACGATCAGGATCATGAAGGTGGCGAGCAGCTTGTATTCGCCGCCGAGAAAACCACCGGCGAGCGACTCGACGACGCCGATGAGGAGCCCCGCGACCAGCGCGCCGAGCACGCTGTCCAGGCCGCCGACGATCACCACTACCAGCACCGACAGGCCGAACACGCCCATCGTCGAGGAGATGCCGCCCACCGCGCCGACGATGACACCGGCAATAGCCGCGATCATCGCCGCCACCGTCCAGGACAGCGAGAAGACCCTGGGCACGTTGATGCCCATCGAATAGGCAGCCTGCTGGTCCGAGGCCGTCGCCCGCAGCGCCACGCCGCCGCGCCAGAAGCGGAACACCGCCAGAGCAACCGCAATCAGCGCGGCTGCGACGAGGAAGCCGTAGAACACCTTGGGCGGCACGAAGGCCTCGCCGATCATCACCGGCGCGCTGGGCATGAATTCGGGCAGGCGGCGCGGCTCGGAGGTCCAGATCAGCTCGACCACGCCGACCAGGATGGAAGCCAGCCCCACGGTGACCATGAACACCGAGATCGGCGACTCGCCGAGCATCGGCCGGATCGCTACGCGTTCGAGCAATGCGCCTGCCATGCCGCTGCCGATCACCGCGACCAGGATCGCCAGCCACATTGGCAGGTTCATCGCCGTGGCGAGGCCGAAGCACAGGTAGGCGCCGATCATCAGCATCTCGCCGATGGCCAGGTTCACCACCCGCGTGGCCTTGTAGATCATCACGAAAGCGAGACCGGTCAGCGCGTACAGGCCACCGGCGCCAAGGCCGGCAAAGACGATCTCGGTCAGGAAAAGCCAGTCGAAGTCCATCTCAGGCCCCCACTGCAAGAGGTTGATGAAGGCGCTGGCGCAATTCCGAGACGTCACCCGAGCCCAGGTAGGCCTTGATCACCTCGGGGTTGGCTTGCACCTCGGCCGGCGTACCGTCGGCGATGACCTGGCCGAAGTTGAGCACCACGACGTGGTCGGACAGGTCCATCACCATGCCCATGTCGTGCTCCACCATCAGCACCGTCACGCCCCACTCCTCGCGCACGTCGAGGATGAAGCGCGCCATATCCTCGGTCTCTTCGCGGTTCATGCCGGCGACGGGTTCATCGAGCATCAGTACCTTGGGCCGCATCGCCAGCGCGCGCGCCATCTCGACCCGCTTCTGCAGGCCGTAGGACAGCACCGACACCGGCATGTGGCGGATGTGGTCGATCTCGAGGAAGTCGATGATGCGTTCCTCGACCTCCTGGCGCAGCTTCATCTCCTCATGCCGGGCGCGGCCGAAGTAGAACAGCGCATCGAGCACATTGGTGCGCAGGTGGGCGTGGCGGCCGAGCTTGATGTTGTCGAGCACGGTCATGCCGCGGAACAGCGCGATGTTCTGGAAGCTGCGCGCCAGGCCCAGCTTGGCGCGCTCGGGCGGCCGGGTGGCGGTGATGTCCTCGCCCTGGAAGCGGATGCGTCCCGTAGCGGGCTTGTAGAAACCGGAGATCGTGTTGAACAGCGAGGTCTTGCCTGCGCCGTTCGGACCGATGACGGTGGTGATGGACCCTGGAGCAACTTCGAAGCCCACGTCGGTCAGCGCCTTGATGCCGCCGAACGACAATGTGAGCCCCTCGACCTCGAGGATCGGATTGGCCTTGCCTGGATGCACTTGTCTCCTCCTGCCAGGCGCCTCGACAGAGACGTCCTGCGCGTGCTGTGCTTGATCTGCCCGCTGGCAGCGCCACACACGGCGCAGCTCAGCATTGGCGGGGCATTAATTTTTTTACTGCCTCGATTTGCAGTCCATACTAGGCAGTACGGGCCAGGTTGTGGATGACAGAACCGGCCTATTGATTGACATTTCCTGCCAACCCCTCGACACACCTTTGCCATGAGCGAACGCCTGAGTGCCCCCTCCGTCACGGTCTCGATCCGCATGGTCAGCCAGCTTCTCGACCGGCTCGGTGCACACCACACGCGCGCGCTCGACTGCATCGCCCGCGCAGGCATTGCCCCGCCGCTGCTGGACCAGGAGTCGGCGCGCGTGACCGTCGAGCAGTTCGCGTTGTTCTATCGCACGCTGGCAATCGAGCTCGACGACGAGACACCGGGCATGTTCTCCAGGCCGCTGCGCGCCGGCACGCTCAAGTTCCTGTGCCTCGGCATGCTCGACGCCGCGAACCTGCGTGTTGCGCTACACCGCTTCTGCTGGTTCTTTCGTCTGGTGCTGGACGACCTGCACTTCGAGATGGGGGAAGAGGACGGACTGACCCGCATCGCGCTGGTGGAGCGCACCGACCTCGGTCACCACCGCATCCTGATCCTCGAGTTGATGCTGATGCTGGTGCAGGGCATCGCGTCCTGGATGATCGAGCGCAAGCTGCTGTTCGCGCGTGTGGACCTCAACTACCCCGCCCCGGCGCATGCAGGCGAGTACATCAACATGTATGCCGGCCCGGCGCGCTTCGACCAGGCGCGGACCGCGCTCTTCATCGAACCGGTCTTCATGGACGCGCCGATCCGCCAGGACAAGGCCTCGCTATCGGGTTTCCTGCGCAAGGCGCCAATGGACTGGATCCACGTCTCGGTCAGCGAGCGCCTGTTCACCCACCGCGTACGCGACCTGCTGGAGGCCAACCTCGGCCAGCCCCAGAGCGTGGAGGACGTCGCGCGCGCCCTGCACGTCTCGCCACGCACGCTGGCACGCCGGCTCGACGCCGAGGGCACGCACTTCCAGGCCGTGAAGGACGCCCTGCGCCGCGACGTGGCGATCGCCCGCATCTCACGCACGGATCAAGCCATCGCAAGCATCGGCGCCGAGCTCGGCTTCGACGACCCGGCAGCCTTCAATCGCGCCTTCAAGCAATGGACCGGAACCCCGCCCGGCAGCTACCGGAGGCTCGTCGCCGTGCCCGCCGCACGCGTGCGCTCACGCGCGGCGACCTGAGCCAGCGCTCTCAATGCCTCGACCAGGCGCAGCACGTCACCGCGAAAGTCCGGGTCCGGTCTCACCGGCAGAGCGTTGCGGTAGGCCAATGAGGCCAGTGGTGCAGGCAGTTGTGCGGCGCTCGGCATGCGCGCCCCCTGCACCAGCAGTGGCACCACGTTCTGGCCGCGCGCAAGTGCCATCTCCACCTCCAGCCTGACCATGTCCTCGGTATCGTCGATGCGCGGCCGGCCATCGGCGCCGGCCAGCGTCAGCCAGGCCGGGCCGATGACGACGAGCACGACCTCGGACTGGTCCAGCGCAGTACCGATCACCTCGCGGTAGTCGGCACCCGCTGACTGACGCTCGACGTCCAGGAAGATGCGCTCAGGCACGAAGGCCTGGCACAAATGGTCGTGTATGCGCCCGACGCTCTCGCGGCTGTCGTCGCGGCGATAGGACAGGAAGATGCCAAGCGAGACCCGCGGCTCGTCGGCAATCTCGCCGCTTGGCCAGAATGCCAGGCGGTGACTGACGAAGGCAGCGTAGGCCGCCAGCACCGCCATACAGGCGACGAAGTAGCCGCCGGCCTCGGGGCGTGCGAGCGCAAGCAGGCCGAACAGCACCGCCGCAGCCAGAGCCATGCCGGCCACGACGAAGCCGACCCGACGGGCACCGGGTCGGCGCAGGATCACCAGCCGGCCAAAGGCGAACGCCGCCACGGCCACCGCCCCACCGGCGGCGCCAAGCACCCACTGCCCCGCCGCACCGGCGTAGGGCAGCAGGCTCAGGCCGCCCGCCGTAGCCAGCAGACTGACCAGCGCCGTCAGCATCGACACGATGCCCAACCGCCGCAGCAGGAACCGGCCGTCGCCACGCGTCACCGTCATGCCTGCGCCCCCTTTGCTACTGCGCCAGCGCCTGCCACAAGCCCCCCTTCTCCAGATGCACACGCCCGGGTACATCGCTCGGCGCCCGCACTTGCCCAGCCTCGCGCTCGTCGCGGCGCGCGAACTCATAGATCAGCGCGCTGGCGTAATGCTCGGCCGAGTAGGCTTGGGCGGCGATCGATGGCGGCAGGCGCAAGCCGCCGCCGCCCACCCACTCACGCGCCACGGCTTCGGACGGCGGCTGCGGCGTGGCGGCGAAGTCCTGGTCGGTGACGACGAAGACGATGACGCGGTAGCGCCCGGGTGGCGCGTTGAACAGCGCCGTTATGCGCTCCAGAAAGCTGCGTCCGGCGCCTGCTGAATCCGCACTCCAGCGCGCTGGCGGTGCGAAGGGGCTGGCATCCGGGTGGATCTTCTCGGCGCGCGAGGCAAGCGCGAATCCACCGGGTACGCGGTAATAGCTGCGTTCGACGTAGCCTGCAAGATCGAAGGCGTCCTCCAGATGCTGCGCCGCGCCACCCAGTGTGGCGGGCTCCTGTGGCGCAAGCCAGGCACGTTCGAGCAGGGCGAATGCCGAGTAGCGCGGCGGCGGCCAGGGAAAGGCAGGCAAGACCGTCGGCTCAGGCCGGCTGGCGGTGGGCGGCGAGCCGTTGGCCGCGGCCGGTGGCCGGACAACGGCCGGGCGGTCGATCACGCTGGGCGGTTCAGGCTCAGCTGCGGGCGGAGGCGGGGGCGGTGGTGCCGGCTCGTCGATGGCCGGTGCCTCATCCCGCGGCTCGCTCCCTGCAGGTGCTTCATCAGGCGGCGCGCTGGTTTGCGGCAATTCGCCGGCAGAACAGGCGGCGAGCAGCAAGGCTGCGCACAGCATACAGATCACCTGCGCCCAGGCCCGCCAAAGGAGTGCCACTGCCGGGCGAGCCTGTCGACCGTCCGGACGCTTGCCGGGCACTATGGACAACGGCTCCTTCGCTTGCCATGTCGACATGGATCAATCCTCTCGTGGCTCCTGTTTCAATCTAGGCCAGGATGCCGCCCTGCGCGAGGCCATCGACCCCGACGCCGGCAGTTGCTGCAGCCGGGCACGGTTCGCCGTACACTTGCGAACCCAAGCCCATGCCGAGCCGCACGCCTGCCCCATGACATCAGAACACCCCGAAATCCGCCCCGGGCAGTCGATCGAGCTGCTCAAGCAGCTCCACATCCTGACCCGCGACGGCAAGCTCAACCAGGACAGCCGGCGCAAGCTCAAGCAGGTCTACCACCTCTACCAGTTCATCGAGCCACTGCTGGCCGAGGCGCTCGCTGCACGCGCTGACATCCAGCTCGTCGACCACGGTGCAGGCAAGTCCTACCTCGGCTTCATCCTGTACGACCTGTTCTTCCGCCACCAGGCGCCCGCAGGCCGCATCCATGGCATCGAAACGCGCGAGGAACTGGTGATGAGCTCGCGCCGGCTCGCCGACAAGCTCGGCTTCTCCGCCGGCATGCGCTTCCAGCACCTGAGCGTGGCCGACTCGATCAGCTCCGAGCGACTGCCCGCGCACATCGATGTGGTGACCGCTCTGCACGCCTGCAACACCGCGACCGACGACGCCATCCACTTCGCACTCGCCCGCCAGGCCCGCTTCATCGTGCTGGTGCCCTGCTGCCAGGCCGAAGTCGCCGCCGCCCTGCGCCGCAACAAGCAACAGGCATTGGCGCAGCCGATCGCCGAGCTGTGGCGCCACCCGATCCACACCCGCGAATTCGGCAGCCATGTCACCAACGTGCTGCGCTGCCTGCAGCTGGAGTCGCATGGCTATCAGGTGAACGTGACCGAACTCGTCGGCTGGGAACACTCGATGAAGAACGAGCTGATCATCGCCAGCCAGAAGGGCGCACCGCGCCGCCAGGCCGCCGAGCGGCTGCGGGTGCTGCTCGAAACGCTTGGCCTGCAAGCGCTCGCGCCACGATTCTTCACGGGCGCCTAAGCCCCGCCCCTCCTCTCCGTCCGACCCGCCATGTTCCGCTCCCTGCGCTCGCCCGACGTCCTGATCACCACGCTGGCCGCGGCCGGTATCCTCATGATCACCATGGGCACGCGCCAGTCGCTCGGCCTGTTCGTGAGCCCGATCAACAGCGCCACCGGCCTGGGGATCGCCGCCATCAGCCTGGCGATGGCCATCGGCCAGCTCACCTGGGGCGCCATCCAGCCCCTGGCGGGGGCAGTGGCCGACCGCCATGGGCCGCGCCCGGTGCTGCTCGCCGCAATCGTGCTGCTTGCCTTGGGCACGGCGGCGATTCCCTTGATGGACTCGGCCTTCGGCCTCACCATCGCGATGGGTCTGGTGATGCAACTCGGCGCGGGTGCGGCGAGCTTTTCGGTGCTGATCGGCGCCGCAGCCCAGCGCCTGCCGGCCGAGGCGCGCGGCTCGGCCTCCGGGGTCATCAACGCAGGCGGCTCCTTCGGCCAGTTCGTGTTCGCACCGCTGCTGCAAAAGCTGATCCAGACCTTCGGCTGGATCAACGCCCTGTGGGCAATGGCACTCATGAGCCTGGCCGCGCTGCCGCTGGTCGGCAAGCTCACCCGCGCGGCGCCGCGCGCGGAACAGCACGCCGACGACCATGGTATCGGGCGTGCGATCGGAGACGCGATGCGCGACCGCAGCTACCTGCTGCTGCACCTGGGCTTCTTCACCTGCGGCTTCCACATCGCCTTCCTCGTTACCCACCTGCCGGGCGAGGTGGACCTGTGCGGCCTGCCGCCTGCGGTAGCGAGCTGGTCTCTGGCCATCATCGGCCTGGCCAACATCTTCGGCAGCCTCTACGCCGGCGCCTGCGTATCGCGCTACCGCAGCAAGTACGTGCTGGCGGCCATGTACGGCTCGCGCGTGCTGCTGATCGCGTGGTACCTGGCGATGCCGTCCGCGCCCTGGGTGTTCTACGTATTCGCCGCCGGCCTCGGCTTCACCTGGCTGGCCACTGTGCCACCCACGGCCACGCTGGTGGGCAAGCTGTTCGGCGTGCGCTACCTCGGCACCCTGTTCGGCCTCACCCTGCTGTCGCACCAGGTGGGTGCCTTCTTCGGCGCCTGGCTGGGCGGGCTGGCCCTGGTGGAGTTCGGCGACTACCGCTGGATGTGGTACGCCGACATGGCGCTCGCCGCGCTCGCCGCGGTCATCAACCTGCCGATCCGCGAAGCCCGTATCGCGCAGCCGGCGGCGGGTGCTGCGGGCTGACGCGGCGGCCCGGCTACGACGGCCGAACAGGAGCGTTCGATATGCCCCAAGCAGCGCAGATCAGGATCCCCGCCACCTACATGCGCGGCGGCACCAGCAAGGGCGTGTTCTTCCGCCTGCAGGACCTGCCCGAGCGCTGTCAGGAGCCAGGCGAGGCGCGCGACCGCCTGTTCCTGCGCATCATCGGCAGCCCCGACCCCTATGCCGCTCACATCGACGGCATGGGGGGCGCCACCTCCAGCACCAGCAAGTGCGTGATCCTGGCGAAGAGCAGCCGCCCCGACCACGACGTGGATTACCTCTACGGCCAGGTCGCGATCGACAAGGCGCTCGTAGACTGGTCGGGCAACTGCGGCAACCTGTCCACCGCCGCCGGCGCCTTCGCCCTCCACGCCGGCCTGGTCGACCCGGCACGCGTGCCGCGGAACGGCGTGTGCGCGGTACGCATCTGGCAGGCCAACATTGGCAAGACCATCATCGCCCATGTCCCGGTCACCGACGGTCAGGTGCAGGAGACCGGTGACTTCGAACTGGACGGCGTGACCTTCCCGGCCGCCGAAATCGTGCTGGAGTTCCTTGACCCGTCCGAGGACGGCGCTGGCGAGAACGGCGGCGGGTCGATGTTCCCCACCGGCAACCTGGTCGACGAGCTCGAGGTGCCCGACGTCGGCAGCCTGAAGGCGACGCTGATCAGCGCCGGCATCCCCACGGTGTTCGTCAACGCCGAGGACATCGGCTACCGGGGCACCGAGCTACGCGAAGACATCAACGGCAATCCGGAAGCGCTCGCACGCCTCGAGAAGATCCGGGTGGCCGGCGCGCTGCGCATGGGCCTGATCAAGACCCCTGAAGAGGCCGCCACCCGCCAGCACACGCCAAAGATCGCGTTTGTTGCCCCACCCAGGGACTACCTAGCCGCAAGCGGCAAGGCGATACGGGCCGGGGACGTCGACCTGCTCGTACGCGCGCTGTCGATGGGCAAGCTGCACCACGCCATGATGGGTACCGCCGCAGTGGCCATCAGCACCGCTGCGGCCATTCCCGGCACGCTGGTCAATCTCGCCGCCGGTGGCGGTGAGCGCAACTCGGTCCGCTTCGGCCACCCCTCCGGCACCCTGCGCGTAGGCGCCCAGGCGCGGCTGGTCGATGGCGAGTGGCAGGTCTCCAGGGCCGTCATGAGCCGCACGGCCCGCGTGCTGATGGAAGGCGCGGTGCGCGTGCCCGGCGACGCTTTCTGACGCTGCAGCAAGGCCACGCTGCCGGCCAATGGTTGGCGCACGAGCTCGCACCGCGCTGCGCGCGTCAACGCAGCCGCTGTGCCAGTTCGTCGAGCGGGACCGGCTTGCCGAACAGATAGCCCTGGAAGAACCTGCAGCCTTGCTGGCCAAGCAGTTGCTGCTGTTCGCGCGTCTCCACGCCTTCGGCGATCACCTCGAGCCCGAGCGCGTGGCTCATTGCGATGATCGCCTGCACGATGACGGCATCGTCGGCGTCATCGATGATGTCGCGTACAAAGGCCTGGTCGATCTTCAACTGATCGAGCGGGAGGCGCTTGAGATACTGCAGCGAGGAGTAGCCGGTGCCGAAGTCATCCATCGAGAAGCGCACACCGAACGCACGCAGCGCCTTCATCTTGACGATGGTCGACTCGATATCCTCGAGCACGGTGCTTTCGGTCAGCTCCAGCTTGAGCCTGCGCGGCGGGGCACCAGTACGCTCGAGGACGCCGCCGACCTGCTGCACGAAGTCATCCTGGCGGAACTGCCGGGCGCTCACGTTGACCGCGATGCTCAGCTGCGCCGTCCGCGCATCGCCAGCCCAGGCAAGCAGTTGCGCGCAGGCGGTCTCGAGCACCCAATGGCCGATGGGAAGGATCAGCCCGGACTCCTCCGCGAGGCCGATGAAGGCCGCGGGCGGTACCAGGCCGCGCACCGGATGCCGCCACCGCAGCAAGGCCTCGACGCCCCGCAGGTTGTCGTTCTCGTCAACCTGTACCTGGTAGAACAGCTCAAGCTGGTCACGCTCGATCGCGAGCCGAAGCTCGGACTCGAGCGCGATGCGCTCCTCGAGTCGCGCCTGGATGACCGGATCGAAGAAGCGCAGGTTGCCCCGGCCTTCGCTCTTGGCCTGGTACATGGCGTTCTCGGCATGCCTGAGGGGGTCATCCAGATTGGCGAGTGGCGTGCCGAAAAGGCTCGCACCCAGACTGGCGGTCGCATACAAGGACTCGCCATCGATCTGGAATGCCCCCGCGAACGCCGCCAGGACCCGCTCTGCGCAGGCTTCGACCTCGCCCACCGCGCTGCCAGCGTCCGCACCGATCGGCCCCAGCAGAATGGCGAACTCATCCCCCCCCAGATGCGCGAGGGTATTCCCTTCGCCAACGACCGACTCGAGACGGGCGGCCACTTCGACCAGCAACCTGTCACCGACACCATGTCCGTAGGCGTCGTTGACGCGCTTGAAGTCGTCCAGGTCGAGAACGATGACGCCCGCGTGGCCAAGGTGCTGCTCGCAAGCACGCAACACGCTGCGCATGCGTTCGCTCAACAGCCGCCGATTGGGCAGACGCGTCAGCGGGTCGTAGAAGGCGAGCTGAAAGGCCTGCTCCTCGGCACTGCGCTGGCGTTCGATGGCATTGCGAAAATTGAGCAAGGTACCCGCGATGCGGGCGAATTCGCCTCGCCCGCCCTCGTACATTGCCTCGATGCGTGGCAGCGGGATCTTTGCTTCGGCACTGCGTGCAAGTGTGCTCAAGGCATCGGCGATATCCACCATGTGCGAGCCGGCACGGCGACCAAGCAGGCTCGCGGTCACGAACAGGCCGATCAGGATGATCAAGCCGGTCAGCAGAACACCGCGGAAAGCGTCGTCGAAGCGTGCTACCTGGGCGGCATTGCGGTCGCGCGCCCGCTCGGCGAGCAGGGACACGATCCTGCTCGAGAAGATCGAGAACTCGCGGTGCTCGATCTGCGCCTGGTCGAGAAAGTCTGCGGCCACCCGTGGATCGACGGCAATCACATCCGTGGTCATGACGATGAATCGCCTGTACTCGCCGAACGAGTGGATGAGCTGCCGCGCGCTGTTGTGGTTGGCGTCGATGACCAGCTCAGACTCGGCCAGGCGCCGAACACGCTCACCCAGCGCCGCCAGCTCTTCGACGATCCGGGTGTGCATGCGGTAGAGCTGCAGCTCGTCGAGTTGCCCGGACTTCGCGCCATCGAGCGCAACCGCCATCTGGCGCTGGATAAGACCCATGTCGCGCGAGAAGCTCGCAGCCTCCTCGATCACGACCAGATCTTCGTCCTGGGCCGCCGAGGACAAGTCAAACTGCTCGCGCACACTGGAGAGCGCGCCGTAGTTCACCATCAGCGCCACCAGCACGACGATTCCAAGGGGCAAAAGCAGCAGTAGCAGCACGCTGCGGCCGGCTTTCATGACCGCCTCCGGTGCACGCAGGGCATGCCCACGGACGATCGGCCAATGCGGACACCGCCATGCCACCTCATCGTCACGGCTCCAGCCCAAGCGCCTGCAGCAGGCCCACCCAGTGCCCAGGCTCGATGCTTGCCACGTACTCGAAAGCACCTCCGTCGGCAGCGCCCAGTGGCCTGAAGATCACCATGGTCGCCTCGCGCGGCAGGTAATCCATGATCTCGGCGATATTGGGTCCATGTGCGACCACGACACGGTTGTCGCCGCTCACATCGACCGGCGTAGACAGCCACTCCCGCGTCCGCGCGACGGCAGGCGCCTTCTCCGCCTCGGACATGGTCGCGGTATACATCAGACGCGGGTCTACCTCGACGGGTGCCTGGAAAACCCGACGGGCACTCTCCCTGGCGCGGCAGAACGGGCTGCTGATCACCTTCGAGTACGGCACTCCGAGCCGCGCGAAGTTGGTGCCGATACGGTCCAGAGCGGCACGCCCGGCGTCGGAGAGCGGTCGCTGGCTGGCGCAATCGTCTATCTGCACCGGAATGCGGTCGGGGAAGCGGGCATCGGTCGCGCCATGGCGCATGTAGATCACGAACCCACCGCCGCGCAGGGCCTCGATATGGGCGGGAGACGCCGGTACGACCTCGAAGGACGAGCGTGCAGGAGGCGCGTCGGCAGCGACGGCCGGCAAACCGAGCGCCGCCAGGCACCCGAATACAAGCACAAAGTAGGAACGGACGAACGACATGTCAGCATGCATCTTGGGTCATGGATCGGCTGCAGGCCGCATCCGGCGCAGAGCCACTCGTTTGCCCGCAGGCCTGCCGATTATGCCGCCTCAAGATGGGTTGCAGGCAAAAATAGTCACAAGCCGCTCATGGTTTTTGGGCTGCATCACGCTGCGAGGTCGCACACCGCCTCACGCAGGCGGATCCAGACTAGCGGCCGAGGGCTTTTCTGCGCAGCGACGCGGCTGCCGCCATGAGTGCAAGCACCACGATCATCACCGCCGGATAGACCTGGTCGAGCACGAGCGCGAGGCCGAAGGCCAGCACATGAGCGCTCGCGCCCAATATGGCGGCCTGCAGCACTGCGGCGCGCAAACCTCTGGCACTTGCCCACACCGACCAGGCCGGGATGAGCACGAGCGCCAAGGTGACGAAGATGCCGCTGGCCAGGGCGCCGGTGGCGAGGATCGCTACCACGGCGAGCTCGCGCGCGAGCGCATGCGCACGTCCGGGAGCGCCGGGCAGCCAGGGCAGCAGCTGATGAGCCAGCAAGGCCTTGGACACGCCGCCGAGCACGGCGGCACCAAGCGCACCGACGACACCATGGGCGACGGCGTCCCGCCATTGCACGAGCAGCAACTGCCCCTCGACCGCGGAGGCCGACAACAGCCGTGCCTGGGCGTGGTTGTCAGCGAGCAGCAGACAAGCACTCCATGCCAGCAGCAGGACGAGGAGATGACGCGAACTCGCCACGGCCGCGACTGGCTTGATGAGCCACAGGCCCGCAACGGCCACCAGCATCGCCAGCCCCCAGGCACCGATGAGTAGCGGCCAGCCAGCGATGGCGGCGAGCATTGCGCCGAGCACTGCGACCTGTGCGTGGCTGAAAGCCGACAGCGCCTCGTCGCGCAGGCGCAGGATTACGCCGAGCGCCGCGAGCACGGCAGACATGAACAGGCCGAGCACGAAGCCGGGCGCAAAGAGCAGTAGCTGTTCAAGCATCGGTGATGGCCTGGAGGCGGACGTGATGTGCGGACTCGACGGTCTCGGCGTCGTGCGTGACGACCACGATCGCAGGGCCGCCGGCACGCGCCGAGGCGGTCGTCAGCCAAGCCACGAAGACATGGCGGCTCGCTGCATCGAGATACTGGGTCGGCTCATCGAGGAGCAGCAGATCGCAGGGCGTGGCGAGCGCCATTGCGAGCAGCAGACGCTGGCGCTGGCCGCCGCTGAGCCGGTCAACACGCTGGCCACGGTCGTCCGGCACCCACGCGTGCGCGAGTTCGGGCATGCCCGCCAGGGCAAGCAGGTCGGCGACGCTGAACGGCCCCGCCGGCAGCTGCGCAGCGTGCTGGCTGAAATGGCAGACGCGCAGGGCGTGCGCACGCTGCACCGTGCCGGCGAAGGGCGCCTGCTCCCCGGCCAAGGTGCGCATCAGGCTGCTCTTGCCAACCCCGTTGTCCCCGCTCACGAGGGTGACGGAACCCGCCTGCAGCGCAAGGTCGAGCGCTGCGAACAGGGGCGCAGCGAGCCCCGCTTGCAGGCCGCGCGCCTGGAGCAGCGCCGCCGCACTCATTGCGCGAGGCTGTCCACCCAGTGCTCGATGAGAGCGAAGTAGCTCTCGGCGTCGGCCGTCGCGGGCTCGAGTGCAAGCGCATGCAGCGGCCAGCCGAGTTCATCGGCAACCCGTCGTGCCGGCGCCTGCGGCTGGTAGTTGGCGAGCACGATCGTGCCGACCTGGCCGCGCTGCTGCTCGATCAGACGCGCCAGATGCGCGGGGCCGGGCGGCACGCCGGGCTTCTCCTCGACGAAGCCGACCAGCTCGACCGGCAGCCATTCGGCGAAATAGTCGAACTCCTCGTGATGCGCAACCAGGCGCAGCGGCGCACCGAACCGCGCCCGCAGCGCGGGCAGGCGGCTGCGCAACGCATCCTCGAAAGCGGCCGCAGCGGCCTCGAAAGCGGGCGCAGACTCGGGCGCCAGCGCCGCGAGGCGGTCGGCGAAGGCATGAGCAACAGTGATCATGCGCGGCGGCGACAGGTTCAGGTGCGGGTTCCCCTCGCCATGCACATGGCCGCCCAGCGCCGGGTCGAAGCGGGTCGGGCGCAGGTGAAGCGGCTCGGCGGCAGCGAAATACCCGGGCTGCCCCTTGCGCAGGCGGGGGTTGGCGGCTGCGTCGAGCGCCGCCGGCAACCAGCCCTCCTCGAGTTGGGCGCCGACCGCCAGCACGAGGTCGGCCCGCCGCAAGTGCGCGATCATGCTCGGACGCGCATTGAGCGTGTGCGCATCGCGGTCGGGCGCGACCAGCACCTGCACATCGACACGATCGCCGCCGACCGTGCGCGCGATGACGCCCATCGACGGCGTGGTGGCAACCACGATCAGGCGTGGCGCCTCAGCCAGCGCGGCCGAAGGCGCCAGCGCGATACCGAAGGCCACGGCCACGGCAGCGAGGAAGGCTTTCATCAGGACGCCTCGCCAGCTCAGAAGCGGTGCGCCGGATGGCTACCGAACAACGCGTTGAGCTGGAGCATGAACATCCAGCTGCCGTCCTGCGCCACCGCCGCCTCGCTGCCGTGGGCACGCTGACCGGCGAAGTCCTCGCGGGTGAGCTGAGCACGCACGAAGACCGTTTCGCGCGCGCGCCAGGTGACTTGTGCGCTGTAACGATAGGAGCTGTCCTCTTCGCCGAGTGCGCGCGGATGGAACTTGACGACCTTGTTGTTCAGGCCAAGCGCTTCGGCGCGCACGCCTGCCTCCCAGCGCGGCGCAAAGCCATACACAGCCTCGATGTAGGCGCCGTCCTGCTTCTCGGTGTAGTTCAGCCAGCGCGCACGGTTGCCGCCGCCAGCACCGACATCGCGCTCGACGTAGTAGTACTCGCCGCCGATACGCCAGTTGCCTTCGCCATGCGAGCGGCCGGCGTCGTAGCGGTACATCAGGTCGGCGCCGGCGAACCAGGCATCGCCGTCGATGTAGTGGGTGTGGTCGCCGTGGGCATCGACGCGCACGTTCTGGCGTGACGTACCGCCAGACACCCCCGCCTGCAGCGCATAGCGGTCGCCAAGATCTGGACCGAACTTGGCGAATGCGGTCAGCAGCCGCGGGCCGCTCTTGCGCGCGGACAGGGCGCCGTCGTCGTAGCGGTCCAGGCCTTCGCCGTTGCCCTGCAGCACTTCGACCCCGAGCATCGCGAAGCTGCGCGTGGGCAGCGTGTAGCTGAGCTGTACGCCGCGCTCGAGCAGCCCGTGGTCACCAAACAGGTACTGGTTTACCAAAGGACGCTCGACGAAGGACCAGTCGTGCGGATGGCGGCTGTTGACGTAGCCGATGTCGGACAGGAACTTGCCTGCCTTGACGCGCAGGCCGGCCGGCAGTGCGCGGGTGACGAGGTAGGCCTCCTCGACCTTCACATCCTCGTCGTCGAAACCGATGGTGAGCACGCCGTCGAACAGGTCGGTGCGCGCACGCAGACCGATCTCGGAATGTCCGGCGTTGAAGCCGTTCTCGAGTGCGTGCGAATGGCCGTGGTGGTGGCCATGGTCCTCGTCGCCGTGGGCATGGCCGAACCCTGCCGGCGTACCCTCCTTGCCGGAGTAACGGCGGGCGAAGATCCCGTCGAGCGTGAGCGATGCGTCGAGCTCGACCTCGCCGAGCTTGAGCGAGGACTGTGCCTGCACAGGCAAGGGTGCGGCGGCGAAAAGCGCCAGGGCAAGGGGTGCCAGCGCAGCAGGACGAAGGATGTTGTGCATGTTCAACCTCGGATGGAAGTCAGGGCCGTGAGCCGATGAGGCCGCGATGGTAGGGGCCTGTCTTCGTTTTTGCAAGTATGTTGCAATAAACTGATAGCATCGATGGCGTGCCACCCGGGCGACACCATCGGGATGCACAAGCATGGCAACACCCTGCAGGCTGCACGAGCGCGCAGGTTTGACAGCCCGTCGACCGGCACGCTAACCTGCGCGCCGTTCATGGTTGTCTGCCCTAACCAGCAGACATGAAAAGGGAATCCGGTGCCGCGCCCCGCGCGCTCAACCCGGAGCTGCCCCCGCAACTGTAATCGGCGAGTCCTGCGCCCTCTCTGCCACTGGAATCTTTCCGGGAAGGCTGGCGCAAGGCGATGACCCGTGAGCCAGGAGACCTGCCATGCACATCACCTTCAACAGTTTGGGGCGGGGTGTCCCTGACAAGAGGCATGGCTCACACCATTTCACTTGCTCGTTTTCCTGACGGCTCGAGTGCAGTGCACGGCGCGTCCGTGCGCATGGCGCCGCACGCCTGTCCGTCGGAGATCCGCCCTGCCCGCACCGGACCTCCAACATGGCAAAACGATTCCGCTTTCCCCCCACCCGTCTTGCGGCAGCCATTGCGCTTGTCGTTCATGCGCCGGTCTTCGCGCAGGTGACGCTGTCACCGGTCGAGGTCAGCGCCAACCGCGACGCCCCCAGCCTGTACTTGGACGAACCGAGCACCACCGGTAGCCGCGCGGGCGTCGCCGCGCGCGAACTGCCGGCCACGACAAGCAGCGTGGACAGCACACAGATGCAGGAGCGCGGCGACTTCCAGGTGCGCGAGGCCATCACGCGCGCCACCGGCATCACGGACATCGGCTCAGGCGGCACCGGCGGCCTGTCGTTCTCGGCACGCGGCTACACCGGCACCAACTCGGTCGGCATCGCCGAAGACGGCATACGCATTCAGACCGGGGCAGGCACCCAGAACTATCCTGGCAGCGCCTGGGGCTATGAACGCGTCGAAGTGCTGCACGGCCCGGCATCGGTGGTGTTCGGCAGCGGCACCGTGGGGGCGACCATCAACGCCGTACGCAAGGAGCCCAGCCGCGTTGCTGCGCAGGAGCTCATGGTCGCCGCCGGCAGCGATGGCGTGAAACGGCTCGGCCTTGGTGCCACCGGCGCACTCGGCGAAATCGCCTCCTACCGCGTCGATGCCTACGGGACCCACATCGACGGCTACCGCGACCTCGGCAACTCGCACGGCGGCAAGATCATGAACCGCCTGCGCCTGCAGCCCCGCAGCGACCTGCGCATCGACCTGACCGCAGACCACAGCGTGCAGTACCCCGAGCGCTACTGGGGCACGCCGCATGACAACGGCCGCATCCTGCCCGAGCTCAGGCGCGAGAACTACAACGCCGCAGATGCCGTGATCCGCTATGAGGACACCCGCCTGCGCGCGCGTGCCGACTGGCAGCTCGACGAGCGGATCGCGCTGAGCAACGAGATCTACCGCCTGGAGTCGCAGCGGCGCTGGATGAACATCGAGAACTACAGGCTCAACCTCGCCGCCGACCGGGTGGAGCGCAGCGACTACCTGCATATCCAGCACGAACTGGTACAGACCGGCAACCGGCTCGAGGCAGCACTGAAGCACGGCGCACACCGCGCGGTGGTCGGCTGGGAGGCTGCCCGCGTGGACTTCCGCCACATCAACAACTCACCCTACAGCGGGTCGTCGAACGTCAGCATCCGCGATCCGCAACATGGCAACTGGCTCAGCCCCGACCCGACGCTGGCCAAGTTCGATACCGCATCGACCCTGCACGGCTTCTATGCCGAGGACGCCTGGCAGCTCGGCGAGCGCTGGCTCGTGCTCGCCGGCTTCCGCCACGACCGCGCCCGCGTGGACCGCGACGAACTGGTGGCAGGCACCGACTTCAGCCGCACGCTCAAGGGCAACGCCTGGCGTGTCGGCCTCACCCACTTCCTGAGCCACGACACCAGCCTGTATGCGAACTACGCGACCGGCCATGACCCGGTCACATCGATGATCTCGCTCAACCTGGCCAACGCCGACTTCAAGCTGACCCGCGGCAAGCAGGTCGAAGTTGGCGTCAAGCAAAGGCTGGCCGACGGGCGCGGCGAGTGGACGGCCGCGTTCTACCGCATCGACAAGGACGACATCATCACCCGCGACCCCGACAACTCGGCCCTTTCGATCCAGGGCGGCAGCCAGTACTCGCAAGGCGTTGAGCTGGCTGCTGCGATCACTCCGTGGAAGAGCCTGCGCCTGGAGGGCAACATCACCCGCTTGCAGGCCGAGTTCACCGAGTTCAACGAACGCGTCGGCGGCGTTGCGGTCTCGCGGGCCGGCAAGGTGCCCGCCAACGTACCCACCCTGGTCGCCAACCTTTGGGGCCACTATCGCATCGGCGCGGTACAGACCTCTGTCGGGCTGCGCCACGTCGGCAAGAGCTACGCTAACAATGCCAACTCGCTGGCAATTGGAGCCTATACGGTCGCGGACGCGAGCATCGCCTGGCAGATGGATGCGCGCACCACGCTGCGCCTGCTCGGCCGCAACCTCGCCGACAAGGTGTACGCGACACGCACCTACAACAACCAGTTCATCCTCGGCGAACCGCGGCGCTTCGAGCTGGTCGCCGAGCTGAAGTTCTGACATGACCCAAGGCAGACTTGCGCGCTGGCTGCATCTGGCCCACCGCTGGCTGGGCGTCGGGCTCGGCCTGATGGCGCTGCTCTGGTTCGTCTCCGGCCTGGTCATGCTGTTCGTGGCCCGGCCGCAGCTTGACCAGACAGAGCGCCTGGCCGCGCTGCCTGTGCTCGACCCAGCAGGCGTGCGCGTCACCCCTGCCGCCGCCTGGCAGGCCCTGGGCCTGCCAGGCCAGCCACAGGCGATCCGGCTGAACGCAGCCGACGGCCGCCCGGCCTACCGCATCCTCGCCGGGCAGCACTGGCATGCGGTCGATGCTGCCACGGGGGCGGTGCTGCCGGCGCCCGACGCCGAGGCCGCACGCCGCCTGGTGCAGGCTTTGGCGGACGGGCACGAAGTCGCCCGCGTCGCCGCGGTGGAGGTCGATCAGTGGACCGTCTACCGCCGCTTCGACGCCCTGCGTCCGTTCTGGCGCGTCGAGCTTGGCGACGGACGCCACTTCTATGTGTCCATCCGCTCGGGCGAGATCGCACTCGACACCAGCACCGCCGAACGCGCTTGGAACTGGCTCGGCAGCGTGACGCACTGGATCTATGTCACGCCTTTGCGGCAGAACACCCCGCTGTGGCGCAACGTGGTGCTGTGGGCGAGCTTCCTGGCCCTGGCGCTGACGGCCACCGGCTTCTGGCTTGGCTGGCAGCGCCTGCGCATCAAGCGCCGTTACAGCGGCGGCCGGATGACACCGTACCGCGATCCCTGGAAGCGTTGGCACCTCCTGGCGGGCATGGCAAGCACGCTCATCCTGCTCGGCTGGCTGCTCAGTGGCTGGCTGTCGATGGCACCGTTCGGCCTGGCATCCGGCCCACAGCGGATCGTCGGCAACACGCTACCGGCCATCGCCACGCTGGGCGCACTGCCGCAGCCGGCACCCGACAGCCGCGAACTGGAATGGAGCGGTCTGGGAGGCCATGCGCTGCGTGTCGACCGCCAGGCGCAGGGTTCGCGCATCGTCATCGACGGGCAGTCCGCGCAGGACAGCCTCACGCTGGCCGACATCGACCAGGCGCTACAAGCCATTCCGGGCATCACCATCGCCCGCATCGCATGGCAAGCGGAGGCGGATAGCCGCTACTACGCCCTGCGCCACCACCCGCGCACCTTCCCCGTGGTACGCGTCGAACTCGGGGACGAAGCCGCCACGGTGCTCTACATCTCGCCACGCAGCGGCCACGTTGCACACACCAGCAACCGCCACGACTTCGCCCAGCGCTGGCTGTACCAGGGCCTGCACCGCCTTGACTTCCCCTACCTCGCCGCCCGTCCCCTGCTCCGGGATGCACTGATCATCGTGCTCTCACTGCTGGGCATCGGTTTCTGTCTCACCGGCTGCCGTCTCGCCTGGAGCCGGCTCGTTCGCTGACACAGCGGCCAGCCGTGACACCGGCCGCCCCCCTGGGGGCGCCGGAGCGGCTCTCCTCACCCCTCTCCTGCGCTGCTGCATGTCATCCGCGCGCCTGTTGCGCGCGCCTTTCATGGCGTTCGAGCCATCGCATCCGTCATACAAAAACCTGGTCCATTGATTAGTATTAGCTTATATTAATGAGCGCTTAACCACCCAGCAAAGGAGTTTCACCATGAAGAAGACCCTCGTCGCTCTCACCATTGCGCTTGCTTCCAGTGCTGCCCTCGCCGACAAGCAGCCGGTCACCGTGGTACTCACCGCCCAAAGCACCATGACCCAGGGCATGGCCTTGGTGCTCACCAACCAGATGCAGGAGCAGGGTGCGCAGGTCCATGTGCTGCTCTGCGACCATGCCGGCGACCTGGCGCTCAAGGACGCGGGCGGCGAAGCACTGAAGCCCAACAACGTGACGCCGGCGCAACTGCTCGACGCCGCGCTCAAGAAAGGCGCCACCGCATCGGTGTGCGCGCTCTACCTGCCCAACAGCGGCAAGACCGCGGAAGACCTCAAGGACGGTATCAAGGCGGCCAAGCCTGCAGAGATGGGCGCGGCCCTGCTGGAACCGAACCGCAAGGTAATCGGTTTCTAAAGGCCCTTTCGTACCAGGCGGCCGTGCCAGCGCGCAGCTGGCCCGGCCTTCCACGCCACCACGGCCTGGCTGTTGCCGGCGCTGTCGAGTGGCGTGGTCGCACTGCTCAGGCTGTCGCGTCATCCTCGCCGATCAGCACCAGGCTGGCCGACAACCATTTGTGCGGCGGGATCTCGAGGTTGGTCGGCGCCGGCTGGCTGCGGAAGACCCGCCCGGCGAGGTCGAAGATCGAGCCGTGGCAAGGGCAGAAGAACCCCCCCGGCCAGTCGGCGGCGATGCCGCTCGCCGCGCCCGTCGTGAACTTTTCCGACGGCGAGCAGCCGAGATGGGTGCAGATGCCGATCACCACCAGGTATTCCGGGTTGATCGAGCGATGGCGGTTGGCGGCATAGTCGGGCTGCTGCGCCTCACCTGACGCGGGATCTGCGAGACGGTCCTCGTGGGCCTCGAGGCCCGCAACCATCTCGGGCGTACGTCGCACGATCCACACCGGCTTGCCGCGCCACTCCACGGTCATCATCTCGCCGGGTGCGAGCTTGCCGACGTCGGCCTCGACGGGCGCGCCGGCCGCGCGTGCGCGCTCGGATGGGGTCAGGCTGGCGATGAAGGGCACGGCGGTGGCAGCAGCGGCCACCGCACCGGCGCTGGAGGTGGCAATGAGGAGTCGACGGCGCTCCTTGAGGGTATCGGACATGGTCTGCGTCTCCTGGGGTCGGTGTAGTGGCGCAGGCTTGCGCGCTTGAAAAGGAAGCGGGGCCGGAGAACAGCGCCGGCCGTCACCACGGGGGGTGATCGCAGAGGGGAACGATCCTTTTGGTGAGCACGACTCGACCCCGCCTCTATCACTATATAAGCAAACACTGTGCCTGGCCGCATCGTCCCCATAAAGGCGGGCGTTGGCCGCATGCGGGTGCATCTCCGGGCTCCATGGCGTCATGCACCCCGTCACCGATGGCAGATCTACGCCACCCATGCTGCCATTTCGTCCCTCATGGCAGTCTGTAAAACCTCAGCTGTGAGCGACCTCGGCCGGAGGGCGCAGGCCACTCAGCACCGGATGCACGACCGGGCCGCGCATGGCGGGCCACATGGCGAGCACGAAGAGCCCCCAGCCCAAGCACCAGCACACCGCGGGCTGGCGCAAGGCATCGCCCAGCATGGACAGGGGCTGAAGACGCAGCACGGGCGAGACCAGCACCAGGGCCGCAGCCAGCATCTGCATGCCGGTCGGCTGCAGCCCGCTGCTCGTGCGCAGCATTGCTGCGCGCAGCATGATGCCGAGGCACATCCCGCCCATCGCCCCCATGGTCAAGGCATGCAGGGCCGTACCCGGCCCCAGGCCCCCGGGCCAAGCCCAGCCAAGCAGTGCCGCCCCCTGCAGCACCAGCCCAAGCGCCAGCCAGACCCAGGCGCCATGCAACATCCACACGGCAGGCAGGCCGCCGAGCCGCCACGGCCACCAGCCCAGCCAGCGCATGAACTGCAGGACGCCGGTACAAAGCAGCAGCGCCCCCGTCCATCCAGCCGCACCCTTGCCAAGCGCCATGGCAAGACTCGCCGACAGCAGGCCGAGCGATACCCATTGCGGCCAGTCCGGCGCACGCACGCTATCGGCACGGCCGAGATGGCGCAGCCCTGCCTGGGTGAACGCGGGCACCGCGCGCCCTCCGATCGCGACCATCAGGAGGGCGAAGACGAGTACCCCGAGCAGGCCGGCATCGCCCACCCAGCCACCCGCCCGCTGGCTCGCAAGCAGATACTGTTCAGCCATGCCAGGGCCAAGCGGCGCGAGCGCAAGCGGCACACGCCGCCACATGCCGGCACCGGCTACACCATGCACCAGCCAGGCCGCGAGCAGGACGTGGAACGCAGCGCCCGGCAGCACCTGCGCCACCACCGGCAGATGCCCCGCCAGGGGCACGACGGCGCGCCCCAGCCCCCACAGACCCACCAAGACCCACAGCACGGCCGCCGGCAGGTGGTGCCGGCCGGTCCAGCTCGGCAGCGCCGTCAGCAGGTAGCCCGCCATCGCCGCACCGCCCATGCCGAAGAGCAGGAGGTGAACGTGGACGAACACGGCATCCTCGCCAGGCGCCAGCCACGACAACCCACCGGCCACGGCGGCGACGCCGGCCAGCAGGAAGAACGGACGAAACGCTGCCTGGCTCAGATCATTGAACATGGATGATTCCCGCTGCTCGTTCCGGCCTCAAGGCCGGCAGGCGGCAAGCATAGCCGGACTTTCGCCCGCGCCGCCGATGGCGCCGCACGGCTGGCGACGTCGAGTGTCACATTCACGCGGCAGCATCGCGCTTATGATTGCGCGTTCCCGGCATGTACCAAGAGGCGTAACGATGCGCGAGATGGCAGGGCCCGATCGCGGCCCCTGGGCGGTATTCCTGGTGTTCCTGCGCCTGGGCCTGACCTCGTTCGGTGGCCCGGTGGCACACATCGGCTACTTCCGCGACGAGTTCGTGACCCGGCGCCAGTGGCTGAGCGAGCGCAGCTATGCGGATCTGGTCGCGCTCTGCCAGTTCCTGCCCGGCCCGGCCAGCAGCCAGGTCGGCATCGCGCTCGGTCTCAGCCGCGCAGGCTATGGCGGGGCACTGGCAGCCTGGGCGGGCTTCACCCTGCCGTCGGCGGTCGCGCTGACACTGTTCGCAATAGGCATCGCCACACATGCCGAGGCCATCCCGCCTGGTGTACTGCAGGGGCTCAAGATTGCCGCAGTGGCGGTGGTGGCGCAGGCGGTGTGGGGCATGGCGCGCAGCCTGTGCCCCGACACGGCGCGCGTCTCCATGATGGCGGCGGCCACTTGTTGCGTGCTGCTGCTACCCTCGGCGTGGGTGCAGGTCGGCGTGATCGCTGCGGCCGCTGCCATCGGCCTAGCCGCGCTGCCGGCGCGCGAGGCTGCGCCCCAGGACGCCTTGCCGATCACGGTGGGGCGCCGGGCGGGCGTGCTTGCGCTCGGCCTCTTCGCCGCCTTGCTCATCGGCCTGCCGATGCTGAGCGCACTGTTTCCGACGCAGACGATGGCGATGGTCGACGCCTTCTACCGCGCGGGCGCGCTCGTGTTCGGTGGTGGCCATGTCGTCCTGCCCCTGCTGCAGAGCGCGGTGGTGCCCAGCGGCTGGGTTGCGAGCGACAGCTTCCTGGCCGGCTACGGCGCGGCGCAAGCCGTCCCCGGCCCCTTGTTCACCTTCGCGGCCTTCCTGGGCGCCTCGATGAACGACGCCCCGAGCGGCTGGCTGGGGGCGTTCATCTGCCTGCTCGCAATCTTCGCGCCGTCCTTCCTGCTCGTGGTCGGCGCCCTGCCGTTCTGGGAGCGCCTGCGCCGGAACACCCGCACCCAGACGGCCCTCGCGGGCATCAACGCGGCCGTGGTCGGGCTGCTCCTTGCCGCGCTCTACGACCCGGTGTGGACGAGCGCGATCCACGGCCCGGCCGACTTCGGGCTGGCGCTGCTGGCCCTGGTGGCGCTGCTGTTCTGGAAGCTGCCGCCCTGGCTGGTCGTGACCGTCAGCGGCCTTGCCGGCTGGGCGACGAGCGCACTGCTCTGATACCGCCTCGACCTCAACCCGCCGGTTGCCCCTGGCGCGCATGAGCCATGTCGCGCCTCGCATGCCTGATGATATCCAGTCCCGACCACAGCGCGAGGCTGGACATCACCAGCGCCACAACCAGATCCGGAAGGCCGCTGCCGGTGCCGAACACCCCGGCGGCGGCAAGGATGACCGCCAGGTTGCCGATCGCGTCGTTGCGACTGCACAGCCACACCGAGCGCATGTTCGCATCGCCGCCGCGAAAGCGGTACAGCAGCAGCGCCACACCTGCATTCGCGAGCAACGCGAGCACACCCACAGCCCCCATGGTCAGCGGCTCGGGCACCAGGCCGTGCTGGAACGCCCACAGGGCGCGCACGACGACCGCTGCGCCGAACAGGGTCATCACCACCCCCTTGAGCAGGGCCGCGCGCGCCCGCCACAGCAACCCCCACGACAGCACCATCAGCGACAGCGCGTAGTTTGCTGCATCGCCGGCAAAGTCGAGGGCGTCGGCCCACAGGGCAACCGACCCCACAGCAAGACCGGCGACGAATTCGACCACGAACATCGCCGCATTGACGCCCAGCGCAATCCACAATGCCTGGCGGAAACGCGGGCTTGCCGCACCCGCATCGCAGGTGGAATGAGAACAACAACCAGCCACGGCGCGCTCCTGTTTGTATACGATAGGCGCATCAAACACCCTGTAGCCGCTACAGGGTCAAGCGATCGGATGCGATGTCGCGACGAGGAGAGGCAAGCGATGAAGATCGGCGAACTGGCCAAGGCGGCCCATGTCGAGGTCGAGACCGTCCGCTACTACGAGCGCATCGGGCTGTTGCCAGCACCGGCTCGCAGCGACAACGGCTATCGGGTGTATGCGGGCACACACCTCGAGCGCCTGGCCTTCATCCGCCACTGCAGGGCGCTGGACATCACGCTGGCCGACGTCGCACGCCTGCTGCGCTTCGTCGATGACCCGGCAGCGGAATGCGCCGAGGTCAATACGCTGATCGACACCCAGCTCGCCCGTGTCCGCGCCCGCCTCGACAGCCTGCGCACGCTCGAACGCCAGCTCACCACCCTGCGCAGCCAATGCGGCACACCCAACCGCGCAGCGCACTGCGGCATCCTGCACGAACTGGAAGCCCCCGCACTCGGTGATGCGTGCGTATGCCACGGCGGGCATACGGACTGAAACACGCAGCCAGGGCGCCCGCCACCTGCCTCAGAAAAGGCTGTCGGCGCTGACGACGCAGTTTCGGCCACTGCGCTTGGCCTCGTAGAGCGCCTCATCGGCACGGGAGAACAACTGATCGAAGGTCTCGCCAGGACGCAGCGTGGCGAGGCCAAAGCTGGCCGTCACCTCGATGCCAGCCGGGTAGGCAGAGGCAATGCGCTCGCGCAAGCGATCGGCATCGTCTTCGACCTGCGCGGGCGTAGCGCCCAGCAGCGCACACACGAACTCTTCCCCGCCATAGCGCACGAGCAACTGCTCGTCGGACGCGGCCTCGGCCAGGAGTCGGGCCACGGCCACAAGCACCTCATCGCCGCGGGTATGACCATGGTGGTCATTGATGCGCTTGAAATGATCGACATCGATGACCACCAGCGTGAGCGGCTGCTCGTTCTCGCGCGCCGCCTGCAGCAGGCGCGGCATCTCGGCCATGAGGTGATGGCGGTTGTGCAGCGAGGTCAAGGCATCGCGCACCGCCATCTCCTTGACCAGTTCATGCTGCGCCGCCAGCTGCTCGAACAGCATGCGCAACATCAGCAGGTTGCCCAGGCGGGCCGCCAGCTCCTCCGCCACCACTGGCTTGGTCACGAAATCGTTGGCGCCCGCGCGCAGGATCTCCACACGGCGCGCGACATTGTCCAGCGCGGACAAGGCCAGGATCGGCAACTCGGCCTTGCGCCCCGGGAGCGCACGTACGGCGCGGATCACCGAGAGCCCGGTCTGCAGCCCCTCAAGCACGAAGTCGGTGACAACGATCCTGTAGTCCTCGTGGGGCAAGGTCGCAATCGCCTCCTCTGCGGTGCGATAGCGCGACACTTCCAGCCCGAGCCTCTCCATGACTTCGCTGCAGAACTGGGCGGCGGTGTCGCTGTCCTCGACCAGCAGCACGCGGCCGGACAGGCGCCGGTTCGAACGGCGCTCCCACTGCCCGATGTACTGCTCGAGTTCATCGAGCCGTGCCTTGGGAAAACACTCCGTCACCCCGGCAGCAATCGCATCGTCAAACACCCGCTTGTCCGGCGTTGCCGCCAGCATCAGCGCGGGCACCCCTTCTGCCAGCCGACGTCTGCGGACTTCGCGGTAGAACTCGGGGCCGCGCATGTCACCCAGTTCGAGCGAGAAGCACAGGATGTTGTAGTCCCCTTGGGCCAGCGCCTGCAGGCCGGCAACCGCACCGTCGGCCATGTCGACCTCGACATCCCGGCGACGAAAAATCGACTCGATCACCGAGCGCTGGAAGCGCGACGGATCAATGAGCAAGGCCTTGAGCATGGGGTCCTTGGAAGGCGATCACGGCGGCGGGGAGCCCCGCCGCAACGGAGTCGAAAGTATGGCTGCGCGCTTCGCCGCATGTCAAACGCACGCAGGACGGGCCATCTCGGTGTGACAGGCAAGGCGCGGGGTGCAGACGCGCGGGGTCAGGGCTGAACCTTCCCCACTTCCTCCGCCACCAGGCGCGCAAGCTGCTCGGGACCGAAGCTGGGCAGACTGCGTCCGTTGACGAAGAAGGTAGGCGTCTTGCTGACCTGTAGCGCAGTCAGATCCTCGATGTCCTGCGCCAGCACGGCCCGGATCTCTGCAGACGCCATGTCCTGCCGGGCGCGCACCATGTCCAGACCGACGCGTGCCGCCGCCTCGAAGGCGATGCCGACGTCGGGCGCGGAATGGTCGGCCCATTCCGGCTGCGCGGCCAGCAGGGCCTCCAGCACCTCGACATAGCGTCCCTGCTTGCGAGCTGCTTCCATCAGCGTCACCACCTGGTCCGAGCCATGATGGAAGGGCGCGTAGCGCAGTGCCAGCCGGACCTTGTCCGGATGCTGGGCCATGATCTGCTTGACGATCGGATAGAAGGCGCGGCACGTCTCGCAGGCCGGGTCGAAGAACTCGACAATGGTCACCGGTGCGCTCTGCGGTCCGATGATCGGAGTATGCATCCGCACGAGGCGGCTTCCTTCAACGGCAACGCGCGCATCCTGCTCGGCTTGCGTGCGATCTCGGTAGGCATTCATGCCAAAGTAGAACGCCAGGCCGAGAATCAGCAACACGGCGAGCGTCAGCAGTTGTCTTGTTTTCATGCACGGGTCCTTTTCAGATAGATCGTCAGGGCGGCGGCGATGGCGAAGAACGCCGCCAGCGACAGCCAGGGTATCTGGATGTCGCCGAAAATGACCAGGGCCTGCTGGCTGCACGACGGCCCGGTGCCACAGGGCACCCACCACTGCGGCACCCAGCCGGCAACCAAGGCGCTGTGATAGACCGCCAGGGCGAGGCCGACAATCGCGAACGGCATCGCATACAGCGCGCCGCGCCTGTCGTCGGCAAACACGGCCATGCCCAGGATAACGGCAAGCGGAAACATGGCGATGCGCTGGTACCAGCACAGCACGCAGGGCGTCATGCCCATCACCTCGCCAATGAAGAGCGCACCCAGTGTGGCGCTCAGGGCGACAGCCCAGGCGGCCATCAGCCACCACCATTGCGTTCGTTTGTTGTGCATCGGATCAGCCTAGAGGATTGCGGTGAGGATAGAGGGAAGCGCGATGGACCTGCACACTCGCTCAAGAGTTCTCATGGAACATCAGGTCCCACGGGGCCGTTTCCCCGGCGAATCCCGCACGGTTTACCGGGGGTCTGGACAGCGGTCCGAGCTGCCATTTGCCAGCGGCTACCGCGTGCAACCTCAATACGGCCGCCTCAATGCGGCAGAAGCATGTCGGGCAGCCAAGCATGGAGCACGATCATCGCTCATCCCCCGCATACTCGATCTCCGGCAGCACAAGCTCCCAAGTTCGGGACCTCAACTGGGCCTGCCCCTGAGCGCCCTCTTTCGCGTGGCGCACGAGTATGGCAGCCACGCGGACCGCGACAATCCTGCCCGAGGGCGGTTGGAACTTGGATGACATCCGCCCAACTGCCACCCCGGCCGCGTTGGCAAGCTCCCAGCCTCCCTCGTCGCGTGGCCGCATAGTGAGCGGATCGCCGATGTCGAGTGCCGCCAGTGCCCGGTGAATAGGCGCTTCAGGAGCAAAGTAACCAGGCCATGAGAGCACGATCTTCTCGGGGTCCGCGCGCCATATGCGATTGGCCATGCGGCACTTAGATGCCATCACGGCTGGCCGTGACCGCAAGGTCAGCCCATCAGCATCGTGCACGAAGGGGTGCTCCCCCCCAAGACGCTCGCACAAGGTGAGCGACTTGCGCGCCCGCGTCATCCCGACATAGTAGAGCCGTCTCTCGTCGTCCCCTCTACCCAGCCAGCCGCCGCTATCGAGGATCAGGACATGGTCGAACTCCAGGCCCTTGGCCCGGTGTGCGGTCATGAGCACCATTGGTGCGTTGGGTCGAAACCCCCCGATTGCCTTTCCGCCAGCGCCAAAATCATAGAGCGCTTCGACGAGATCGTCCGCGACCAATTCGGCATCGGGGGCTGATGAGTCGATGTCCTCGATGAACTGCGCAAGCACAGCACGCTGTGGGTGAGCAATCCGACTGTCCGTCGAGATCTTGAAGCGTAAGCGAAACCAACGCCCAAGCGCCCCCGCACGGACCAGCACACGCCGCCGCCGTGCACGGCGATCTTGCCCGCGAAGCAACGCAAGGAGCGCATTCCCTTCTCGCAGGGTGTGCAGGCTGAGCTGGCCGGTGTCACTCAGCATCTGAACGGGAACGCCGCGAATACGACATTGGGCGGCCAAGTGCTCGAGATCCTCCCAGCGGCGAGCGATCACTGCGAAGCGGCCCCATTGCCCGGCTTCGCCATGTGCCATCAGGTCATGCAGGCGCTGAAGTTCTTGCAATGCGACTTGGGCTTCCTGGCCCGGATCATTCGGCACTTCGAGCACATGAACGCGACCGGCTGCAAGCGAATCGCGCTCGGCCAGCTCCCCGCCATCTGCATGGTCGCGACGCGCATGGTTCACACGGATAGCCTGTCCCGACTTCATCCGATCGCGTGCGCGCTCGATCACCCGGTTTGCAGAATCGATGATGTGGCGTGACGAGCGGTAGTTCTCGACCAGCGTGTAGCGACGTGCCGCGTAGTCGGTCTCGAACTGTCGGATGTAGCGCACGCTGGCACCATCGAAGGCATAGATGTTCTGGTCGTCGTCGCCGACCACCATCAGCGAAACGCGATCTTCCTCGGTCTTCAAGCTTCGCCCTGCAACCGCGCTGATGAGATCGTAGTGATCGCCATTGATGTCCTGGTACTCATCGACCAGGAGGAAACGCAGCCCAGCAAGCACCCGGTCGCGAAGGATGGACGGGCCGAGGTCGGCGTCATCGCCTTTTTCGGTTGCGCTTAGATAGCGCGTGGCCTTGCGAATCACCTCGCCAAAATCTACCGCTTCGCCATGTTCGAGCGCGACGGCATAGCTTGTCCCTGTCAGTCTCATCGCCAAACCGTGCAAAGTCTGTACCGTAACGCCAGCCGCATCGGCGCCTACGAGCGCCCAAAGGCGACGGCGGATCTCATTCGCGGCCGAGCGGCTGTAGGCGAGTACCATGATCGCAGCAGGAAGCACCATGCTTTCGCGCAGTAGCCAGGCCACGCGATGAACGATCACCCGCGTCTTGCCCGAACCGGGGCCGGCAAGCACAAGGTGGTTGCCTTCGAGTGGTGCGGCGACGATGGCCTGCTGCTCAGGATTGGCAAGTTCGGTGAGGATGCGACGATGGGCAGCTTCAGTCGTCGCCATCTCAAGCACGTCCTTGCGCCCGGCGAAGTAGCGTCGCACGAACTCGGCGCGGTCCAGGCTGAAGTAATCGACGATGAAGTTCATCGCCGCTTGGATCTTGCGCGCTGCGAGCTTGGCGTATTCAGCCATGACATGTACTTGGACAATCTTGTCCTTGTAGTGCAAGGCGAGCTCCGCATAGTCAGACTTCTTGAACTGGCGACGGCGTGCCTCGGCATCAAGCTCGATGCGCATCGCAGACCGGAACACCGCTTTGCCGCGCGCCAGGTGCAGCACCTCGTTGGCGTCGAGGTACAGCAAGGCAGCAGCCAGCGCTGCGTCCCACTTCGATACGTCGAGATCAGCTAGCGTAGTGTCGCTCTGCAGCGCGATTTCGAGCTCGCCCTGCTTACAGGTGACGAGCAGCGTGTTGCCTTGTCGACGACGTTGGAAATCGGCGACGAGTGCACCGGCCAGCCGCATGCGGCGCCCCCGGATGGTGTCGATTGTTCGCCAGTCGCGGAGCAGCTTGATGTAGCGGGTCTCCGCCGTGTGCGGACGTAATGCAAAAAACCCTCGGTTACCCGGCCCTTCGCCGAACGGCTCTGTAAAGGACTTCAACAAACGCGTGAGCCGTTCCGGGTCGAAGTCGACCTGAGCGTCACGTCTCAGGGTGTCGCACAAGTGGCGTACATTCAGAACCTGCCAGCCCTCGTCAGCAGCATCGGGCGCTGCTTCTCGCAGGTTTGCGACAAGGGCGTTCTCCAGTCGCGCCAGTTCATCCAGCCGCTGAGCCGTATCCGGATCGCGGTAGAAGGTCACACCGATCTCGGTATCGTTCGACAGCAGCTTCCAACGATCGAGTTCGCGCAGCATGTGCTGGAGCGTTCTGGAGTCCTGGCCCGTTGCCAACATCAGCTCGTCGGTGGACACCCCCTCGTCATCCTCGCCCTGGATGAGAATGCCAAGGATCCGCAGATAAGGCTGGATGTCGGTGTTGGGGCCAAGCTTCTTTTCCAGAATCGCCCGCGCCTCATCCTCGCTCGCCACCAGCAAGCTCCCGGGGAACACATTGGTGCGATTCTCGTGACGCTCAAGCAGCCGCGCTTCCTCGAGCCAGGCAACGGCGATTCGCACCTTCGTGTCGGCGTCGCTCGCGTCCGGGTCGATACGGTGTGCTTCAGGGATCTCAAGCAGGATCTCGCCGCTGGTCACTACCACCTCGCCATCGCTGCGGTCTTTGCGCTGGATGGTGCGCAGCGCCTTCAGGATGGCCCCGATGTCATGCTGAGTGAGTCGGGAGTTTTTCAGAAGGCGAAACTGGACGTCCAGATCCGCTTCGTCATAGAGCAGGATGCAGCGCGCCGGTGCCTGGTCACGTCCTGCACGACCCGCTTCCTGCAGATAGTTCTCCAGCGAACCTGGCGTATCAAGGTGGATCACCAGGCGAACGTCCGGCTTGTCCACCCCCATGCCAAACGCGTTGGTCGCAGCGATCACGCGTAGGGTACCCGCGAGAAACGCCTCCTGTACCGTGCGCTTGTCAGTGGGCAGCATACCGCCATGGAAATGGCCGCAGGCCAGTCCAGCCTCTTTCAGGAATTGAGCGAGCTCCTCGACCGTCTTCTGACGCGCGCAGAACACGATGGCGCCACCGTCTTCGCGCAGGGCGTCCTGCAATAGTCGCAACACCTCGCCGTATTTGGCCTGCACCGGGACGGGGCGGACCTCATAGTTCAGGTTTTCTCGGCTGACTCCGCCTTCCAGACGATCAAGTGTGAAACCGAGCCGCTTCTCGAAATGTGCGCAGATATCGTCCACGACGTCCGGCTTGGCCGTGGCCGTGAAGCAGAATACTGGCGAGGGCTTGTCCTTCTGTCGCGCCTTGATGAAGCGTGAAACGTAAAGGTAGTCTGGACGGAAGTCGTGCCCCCACTTGGACAGACAGTGGGCCTCGTCAAACACCCATGCACCCACCTCGCGATGCTTGAGTGCGTTGGCAAATGTCGAACTGCGAAACTGCTCTGGCGCGACAAAAATCAGCCCTAGGTCGCCCAGGCGCAATTTGTCGAGCATCGCCCGGCGCTCCAAGGGGTTGAGCATGTTGTTGAGATAGCCTGCGCAGGTGGCCCCCCGAGCCTCCAAGTTGTCGACCTGATCCTTCATCAAGGACTGCAAGGGCGAGATCACGACCGTCAAGCTGCCGTTTCGGTAGTAGCGCGCAAGCGCTGGCAACTGGAAGCACAGTGACTTTCCGCCCCCAGTCGGCAAGATGGCCAGGGTGGGACGTCCGGCAAAGCCGTTCTCAACGATCGCACGCTGCAGGGAGCGGCCGTCCGCTGTAGCGGGCGCGGAACGGAAGCGGGTAATTCCGGGAAAGTAGCGCGACAGGAGCGCTTCTAGATCGTGCTGTTCCTGACACCAGGAGCACGCGGGGTCAGCACACGGGGTGTCACGCAGGATGGCGATCGCCTCGCGCACCCGAGGAAAACTCAGGTTCACCCAAGGTGGCAAAACCGAATTGCCACCTGCCACACCCAGCCATGCCAGCACGTACGCCAATGGCTTGTGCCAATCCGGGTTGGACAGGAATTGGTCGACCACCAGCCGTTGCCCGGTGATACACACCTTGCCACGCGTCATACGCTCCCAAGCGGCGCGGGTGTCTGCTAGTGAAGGCCTGAGTGCGCGGCGCAGGGAGGCAAACAGGTTGGCCACCCCTTTCCCGTCCTCCGTGGCGAGCAGGAAATGCAGGCACAAGGCCTCATCAGGGTGGTCGGCGACGCGCAAGCGCAGCGCCTCGCTCTGGTCGAGAAATAGCGCGTAGGCCAGCTCTGCATCGCGTACCGGATCGTTACGCGTCGTCGTGCACAGCTTGTAGTCCTTCACCAAGCGGTGATAAGGGTTCTGCGGAAACGCGACGGGGGAAAGCTCGAGCGTGTCGATCAAGGGCAAGCGATGCAAGGCCAGCCCGGGATGCAGAGCTGCCAAGGCCGGCTGATCAAACGCGACGACGTTGTGCCCGAGCACGAAGGCCGCGCCTGCGGTGATCGCGTCGAGCCTGGTCGCAAGATCTGGTGCGCGGCCATTGAGCTTGATACGCGCATCCAGATCAGGTCGATAGGCCCCGACTTCACGAAGGACCATGCGGTCCTGGCGCGTCGTTTCGATGTCGAGGCACAGACATCGGGCACGGGGCAGGTCTGCCATGACTATGGGTTTATAGGGGTAACCACCAGGATTGTAATTGACATTCGAATGCCGTTACTCCCGGCAGACACTCGGGTGCTTGACATGTGACGCCTCAAGAGCAGGCTCAAGATCGAGACTGAACTGGCGGGCAGGCCGAGGTCTGCCATCATGGCCCCCTCACACTGATACCTTCTCCCCATACCCCATGAACTCGACCACGTACTTCGATCAATGCGCCGCGACCTGGGATGCCGACCCGATGAAGGTCGCACGGGCAGAGGCTGTTGCACACGGCATCCGCAGCGAGGTTCCGCTCAGCTCGGCGATGCGCGCCCTCGAGTATGGCTGCGGTACCGGCCTGCTGAGCTTTGCCTTGCGGGCCGAGCTCGGGGAGATCGCGCTGGCGGAGCGGTTGCGGTTTGCGCTGAATGCGGCCAGGGCGTTGTCATCCAGCGCAAGGCCCGGCGCAGTCAGGAATCGGATGAGGGTGTTTCCACGGGCGCCGGCAGTTCACGCCAGCGCAACCACTGCCCACAGGCAGAACGCACGCCACGCAGGCTGCGGTGCCACGGCCCCTCGATGCAGACGCCGCGTACCGTCGGGGAGGCGACCTCGACCGTGTCCGGTGCGTCGCCGGGCCGCCGCCGACCATGCCAGCGATCACAGCTGATGCACCGGCGCTCGCTCAAGGGTTGGATCAGGGGCATGGGCACTCGATTTTCAGGTGGGTGGCACCGGTCGATGCCGAGGCGCGACGCTTCTACCAAGACAAGGCCGTACAAAAGGTGAGCGCACGGAAGGCGCATGAAAGCCCCCCGCGAGTTGCAACTTCGACCGACGACCTGTCTTCGACCTCAGCTACCGGTGGCTTGATGGCGTAATCAGGCCGCAATGTGTTGGTCACCTGCCTTTCGAGCGTCGGGCGACGGCGAACGGCGGCTTCTCCGTCCTGCCAACTGGAACTACCGACCCACAAGCGACATTCATACTCTAGGTGGGCCTGCGGCTGGTTTCTGAGTTGACCGGTCCGTCGTTTGCGAAATTCAGTCTGCCGCGTCTGGCCGGTAAGCGACCGCCGGCATCGCGGCTGTCGCTCACCCATCACCGGTTCACACCTCGGTACGCTCCGCCATTTCCAGCGCGTCATCGACCTCGATCCCGAGGTATCGCACGGTACTCTCAATCTTCGTGTGACCGAGTAGCAACTGGACCGCACGCAGGTTCCCCGTGCGACGGTAAATCAACGAAGCCTTCGTCCGCCGCATCGAGTGGGTCCCGTAGGCGCTCGGGTCCAGACCGATTGACGTGACCCAGCCATCGACGATTCTTCCGTACTGCCGCGTCGACAGATGTTCGGACTTATGCAACCGGCTCGGAAACAGGAAGCTCTCGGAACGCAGCTTCGCAGCGCCGATCCAGTTCTTCAGCGCATCGCGCGTCTGCTCGGTGATCTCGAACTGAACAGGACGCTGGGTTTTCTGCTGCATCACCATCGCCCGCGAGGCAACCTGATCGCCATGAGCGACATCACGTACCCGTAGTTTGACCAGATCGCAGCCCCGCAGCTTGCTGTCGATTGCCAGATCGAAGAGCGCGAGGTCGCGCAGGTTTTTTGACAGTTGCAGGCGGACGCGAATCGCCCAGATCTCCTTGAGCTTCAAGGGTGCCTTCTGGCCAACGAGCTTGCCCCTGTTCCAGGGCACATGCGTCGTAGCCGGTATGTTCGTCGTCGTGTTCATGATGAACTCCTCTTCTCGGTTGAAGGGAGTTCCAGTGTGGAACGTAGAGCTTCTCCAGGAGATTCGTCCGGTATTGGTCGAACTGTCGCTGAACCAATGCTGTCGGTCGAGTCATCCGAGGTTCAAGGGCCGCTGCAAAGTGAAGCAGGCGCACCTCGAATGTCATATTTCGGACGTGAAGTTGGTGTCTTGGGCGATTAATGGGTGCCTCGAAAAACCTCTGCTCCGCCCGCCTTTGGTAAAATCACGACGTCCTGAACCCTGCAGCCTGCACCGATGAAACCGCGTAGCGCTATCAAGACTGACCTGTTCGCTGACGAGCATCACCGCAAGAAGATCGACGCGCTGGGCGACCCGCTGACCGACATCGAGTCGCACATCGACTTTGCGTCGTTGGCGGCCGAGGTGGATGAGGTTGCGCCGCGCCCGGTGAGCGCGCAGGGCGGGCGTCCGCCGTACCCGACCGAGACGATGGTACGGATCCTGGTGCTCAAGCGCCTGTACAACCTGTCCGACGAGCAGATGGAGTACCAGTTGCTCGACCGCATGAGCTACAAGCGCTTCTGCGGACTGGCGAACGCGACCCACGTCCCGGACCGCACCACGGTGTGGACCTTCGAGAACCGGATTGGTGAAGCGGGCGCCAAGGCGCTCTTTGACGGTGTCTCGGCGCAGTTGCTGAAGAAGGGTTTCATCGCGCGCGGCGGTCAGATCATCGACGCCACTTTGGTCCCCGCCCCCAAGCAGCACAACAGCCGGGGCGAGAAGGCGCTGATCGAGCACGGTGCGATGCCCGCCGACTGGAAGCCGGCCAAGCGCCGCCAGAAGGACATCGATGCGACCTGGACGAAGAAGCACGGCAAGAACCACTTCGGCTACAAGCTCTCGATCAACGTCGACAAGAAATACAAGATCATTCGCCGAATCGAGACCGACACCGCGAGTACGCACGATAGCCAGCACTTCGACAACGTCTTCGATGCGGGCAACACGAGTCGGGACGTCTATGCCGACCGGGGCTACCCGTCCGAGGCGCGTGAAGCCTGGCTGAAGGAGAACGGCTTTCGTAACCAGATCCAGAGGAAGGGCAAACGCAACAAGCCGCTGACCGAGTGCCAGCAGCGGCGTAACCAGCGCATCGCCAAAACGCGCGCCCGGGTCGAGCATGTCTTTGCCGCCATCGAACAGATGGGCGGCAAGTTGCTGCGTACCATCGGTCGGGCGCGGGCGAACTTTGCGATGACGATGATGGCTGCCTGCTACAACTTGAAGCGGCTGGTCTACTTCCGGAAGGCCGGAATCGAGGCCTTCTGACGCCCGAAATGGGCCGAATCGCCGATGCCTGGGGCGATTCGATGCAAAAACGGGGCAACTCCGCCGAGAAACGCGGTGGTTTGCCAGAGGAATTGGGCCGAAATTGGTCGCCGTCATCATTGCGTCGTGGGATTCACTGAAACCCTCGGGTTATTCGAGGTGCCCTAATGTGAATGCCGGTGGTGGATGTCCGGAAAGTGCGGGTGCTTGTGGAGCAGCGCCTCGTGGCGGTGCCAGTGCTCATGCGGCTGGTCGCCATCCCACTCGAAATCATGTTCGTGCTGGTGATGCTCGTCGTGCGTGTGCCGATGGCCATGCTCCATCAGCTCGTGTACGTGCTCGTGCTCGTGATGCTCGGTGAGGTGTAACCACACCCCCCAGCCCATCAGGGCGGCCGCAATCCAGAATGAGATCGAGGTCGACTCCCCCAGCAGGACCAGCGACACCGCCGCGCCGATGAACGGCGCAGTCGAGAAGTAGGCGCCGGTGCGCGCCGTCCCCAGTCCGCGTAGCGCAAGCACGAAGAGCACCAGGCTGATGCCATAGCCGAGCAGGCCGACGACCAGGGTCCCGAGCAGGACCGAACCGTCCGGCAGGCTCGCGCCGAGCGCAAACGCCAGTCCGACGTTGACCGTGCCCGCCACCGCACCTTTCGCGGCGGCGATGAAGAGCGCATCCGAGGCCGACACGCGGCGCGTCAGGTTGTTGTCGATTGCCCAGCACAGACAGCCGGCGGCGATGGCGAGCGGGCCGATCCAATCGTTCGCCCCCCCTTCGCCACCCGACCAGGACAGCACGACACCCCCGGCGACGATCGCGAACATGCCGAGCACGATGCGGCGGTCGGCGTTCTCCCTGAACACGACCCAGGCGATCACGGCGGTCAGCACCGCTTCGAGGTTGAGCAGCAGCGACGCAGTCGCGCCGCTGGTGCGCGTGAGGCCGAACATCAGCGCGAGCGGGCCGAGCACGCCGCCGAAGAAGATCGCCCCCAGCAGCCACGGCCATTCACCCCTGGCCAGGCCGGACGGCGTCCAGCCACGATCGCGGATCAGGCGCGCGGCAGCCAGCCCGAGCCCGCTGCCAAGGTAGAGCAGGCCAGCCAGCAGCCAGGGCGACATCTCGCCGACCAGCAGCTTGGCGAACGGGGTGCTCGCGCCGAACAGGGCGGCTGCGAGCAGTGCGTGGATAACGTGGATGTTGTTCATTGCCCTTGCCCGGACGGCGTGGCAGCCATCCGGTGGAAACGATAGCCGGAAACGCCCCCACCCGGGACGGGGCGAGGGCGTTACGTTTACAGCACGCGCTCGATCCTGGCGTACTCGCCCTGGGTCTTGAGCGTGACGGTGACGTCGTAGCCGGAGCGGTTGCGCCAGAACCAGCCGTGCTTGCCATCGAACGCGGCGACCAGTTCGCCCTTGCTGCCGAGCTCGTTACGCCCCTTGCCGTAGCCGTGATAGAAGTCCTTCGGCGCGTCGTAGGGGTCGCCATGGGTGTCGAAGTTCACCGGGCCACCGGCGCTCGCCCACTCATAACGAACGCGGTGGTCCTTGTTCATCGTCAGTTTGACTTCGGCGCCCTGACCGGGCTTGAGCGTCACGGTCACCGTATCCTGTCGTGCGGCGGCGGACCCGCGCGCGAGCGCTGCGGGCGGCTGTGCGGCGACCGCGACCGGCGCAGGTGCCGGTGCCGGTGCCGGGACAGACGCCGGTTGGGCAGGAACCGCAGGCGCGACGGCTACGGGCTGTGCGGGCGCCGTTTCTGTGGCAACGCGCTCTTCTGCGCGGGCCTCGGCCGCGAGCGAGATCTTGATCTCGCCCATCGGCGTGAGTCCCAGGGCGCGGCCGATGCCGGTGGGGTCGATGCCGTACTCGGCGGGCAGTACGGTGGTGACGAGGAGCCCGCCGGCGATCAGGGCAGCGAGGGCGGTCGAGCGCAGCAGCCTGCCGGTGGTCGGCAGGTCGGCGCGTTTGGGAAGGTCGGTGTTGTACATGGTGGATGACTCCAGAAATCTCAGGAAACGAAGAGGCCGGTGAGCTGATAACCGATCAGCATGAACCCGGCGCACATCATGGCGACGTTGGCGGTATAGGCGTGCTGGAAGAAGCCGGCGGTACGGCGCCAGAAGCCCATCGCGATCAGGATCGCGCCGAGCGCGAGCAACTGGCCGATCTCCACGCCGACGTTGAACGCCAGCAGGTTGGGCAGCAGGCCATCGCGGGCAATCTCGAACTCCTGGATCTTGGCCGCCAGGCCGAAGCCGTGGAACAGGCCGAAGATCAGCGTCGCCGCCTTGGTGTTGGGCTGCACGCCGAACCAGCGCTGGAAGGCGCCCAGGTTGTCGAGCGCCTTGTAGACCACCGACAGGCCGATGATGGCGTCGATCAGGTAGGCGTTGACGTTCACCCCGGCATAGACGCCGTACAGCATGGTGACCGAGTGCCCGATCGCGAACAGGCTGACGTAAAGCGCGATGTCCTTGAGCTTGTAGAGGAAGAAGATCACCCCGGCGAGGAACAGCAGATGGTCGTAACCGGTGACCATGTGCTTGGCGCCAAGGTAGGTGAAGGGCAGCAGGTGCGTGCCTGAGATCTCCTGGATGTAGCCCTTGTCGCCCTCGGCCACGCCATGGGCGTGCGCGAAAGCGGTCAGGAGCAGGTAGAGCAGCACGCCGGCCATGGCATGCAGCAGCGACCGGGAGCGCGGCAGCACGGCTGCCCGCCCCCGGCTGGGGAAGGTATGGGTCATGGAAGTCTTCCGATGAGGTTTGCTGGGTGAGCCCGGCGCTGCACGCGCGCGGGACTCGACAGGTCAAACGATCAGGAGACGTTTTGGCGGGCGCTCGAGCGTGGCGCAGGGTGCGGGATAGCCGAGGCGACGCTCGTCGGCGATCCACTGATTCGACAGCGGTGGAACACCTGTCGCGTGCGTGGGTGGCACGTTCGGCTTGTCGTGGCTGTGGTCGGCCGGGTTGTGACCGTGTTGGTGGGGCCCGCCCTCGTCCTCGACGTCATCATGGCTATGGCCATGATCGTCCTGATCCGTGCCCGCATTGGCAAACGCATGCGCGTGGGAGGCAGCATGCAACGGATCGTGAGACAGGGAGATCGCACTCGAGAACGCGAACAGCGCATGCGAGAGCATCAGCAGCCCGACCAATCCCCTCGCCAGCGCGCGGGCGATCTCTTGCGAGAAGAAGGATGAGGCGGCAAACACGGTCATGACGGGTCGGTTTCGCGAGGGCTGGGCGCCTTCGGTGATCGGTGCGCCGTTTTATACAGGAGTCCGGCTTGTTGCGGGACATTCGCAACAATCGGAAACGTCAGGGCCGTGCGGAGAATTGCCCCGTCCACGCATGGGTGCAACGCCGCTGCCGCCATCGACCTTGGGGGTGTGGCAACGAGCGCACCGGGTGGGCGTGTGGCACGGTCGGCCGTCATTCTGATGCGGTTTGCGAGGTCGCCCAGGAGGGATGAACTGCGGATATTTGTGATAAGTGAAACTGCAAGTTATAGTGTAAACATTCATCAGCTTGAGAAGCCCGGTTTTGAGCTATCTCGCCCTTTTCGTCAGCCTGCCCACGAAGGCATCGACCGGCCGCATGCGCGTCTGGCGTTCGGTCAAGGCCCTGGGTTGCGCAACGCTGCGCGACGGGGTCTATCTGCTACCCGACTCGGTCGACAGCGCTGCGGTGCTGGACGAGGTGGCCGGGCAAGCGGTGGCGGCCGGGGGGAGCGGCGAGATTTACCGTCTGTCGGGGTGCGACGAGGCACGAGAAGACGCGCTGCGCGCCCTCTTCGACCGGGGCGAGGAGTACGCCAACATCGCCGGGGATATCAAGGACCTCGGGCGGATCCAGGCATCGCTCGACGGCGCCGTCGCCGCGCGCAAGCTCCAAGCGCTCGTGCGCCGCTTCGAGCAGGTGATACGCATCGACTTCTTCCCCGGTGAGGCGCAGCGACAGACCCTGAGCCTGCTCGACGATCTGCGCGATGCGCTCATCCGCCGCATGGCTCCCGACGAACCGACTGCCCGCCAGGCCGACATTCCAAGACGCGCACGCGCCGACTATCAGGGCCGCATCTGGGCCACGCGCGCACGTCCGTGGGTGGACCGGCTGGCCACGGCCTGGCTCATCCGCCGCTTCATCGACCCGAAGGCCCGCATCGTCTGGCTGGCGAGTCCCCGCGACTGCCAGGCCGACTGGCTCGGCTTCGATTTCGACGGCGCGACGTTCAGCCACGTGGGCGCCCGGGTCACATTCGAGACCTTGCTGGCCAGCTTCGGGCTGGAGGCGGAGCCCGCGCTGCTGCGGCTGGGCGAGCTGGTGCATTGCCTGGACGCCGGCGGGCTGCCGGTGCCGGAGGCGCCAGGCATCGAAGCGCTGCTCGCCGGCTTGCGGGCATCCGAGCCCGACGACGACGTGCTGCTCGGCCGTGCGTGCGAGATCTTCGACTGGCTGCTGCAGAACTACAAGGACAAGACCACGTGAACACCTCGCCCCCAACCCAGGCGCGACCTGCCCACCCCTCTTTCCGCGAGGCCTTCCTCTACTGGCTCACGCTCGGCTTCATCAGCTTCGGCGGCCCCGCCGGGCAGATCGCGATCATGCACCAGGAGCTGGTGGAAAAACGGCGCTGGATTTCCGAGCACCGTTTCCTGCATGCGCTCAACTACTGCATGCTGCTGCCCGGTCCCGAGGCGCAGCAGCTCGCCATCTACATCGGCTGGCTGCTGCATCGCACCTGGGGCGGCATCGTCGCCGGCGTCCTGTTCGTGCTGCCCTCGCTTTTCATCCTCGCGGCGCTCACCTACGTCTATCTGGCTTTCGGCGACCTGACCTTCGTGCAGGGGGTGTTCAACGGCATCAAGCCGGCGGTGGTGGCCATCGTCGTCTTCGCCGCCTGGCGCATCGGGTCGCGGGCCTTGAAGAACAATGTGCTGTGGGCGCTGGCGGCAGCGTCCTTCGTCGCCATCTTCGTCTTCGGCGTCCCCTTTCCCTACATCGTGCTCGTGGCCGGCATCCTGGGATACATCGGCGGCCAGGTGATGCCGGGAAAGTTCCGGGTAGGTGGCGGGCACAGGCCCAGCGACAAGGACTACGGCCCGGCGCTCATCGACGACGACACCCCTCCGATGGCCCACACCCGGTTCCGCTGGTCCTACCTGCTCACCCTGCTGATCGCGAGTCTGGCACTCTGGGTCGGGGCCATGGCGATGCTGGCGGATCCCGTGCTGCGGGACATGGGCGAGTTCTTCACCAAGGCAGCGCTGCTGACCTTCGGCGGCGCCTATGCGGTGCTGCCCTACGTCTATCAGGGCGGCGTCGAGACCTATGGCTGGTTGACCGGCACGCAGATGATCGATGGCCTGGCGCTCGGTGAGACCACACCGGGGCCACTGATCATGGTGGTGTCCTTCGTCGGCTTCGTGGGCGCCTGGACCAAGGAGATCTTCGGGCCGGATGCGCTGGCGCTCGCCGGCATGGCCGGCGCCACGGTGGCCACCTTCTTCACCTTCCTGCCCAGTTTCGTGTTCATCCTGGCAGGCGCTCCGCTGGTGGAATCCACCCACGGCGACCTCAAATTCACCGCGCCGCTCACCGGCATCACCGCCGCCGTGGTGGGCGTGGTGCTCAACCTGGCCCTGTTCTTCGGCTGGCATGTGATCTTCCCCCGGGCGACCGAAGCCGCGCCGTTCTCCGGTGGCTTCGAGTGGTTCTACGCGCTGATCTCCGTGGCGGCCTTCATCGCGCTGTGGAAGTACAAGCAGGACATCATGAAGGTGATCGCCGCCTGCGCCGCCATCGGCCTTGTCTTCACCTACCTGCGCTGAGGGCTTCGGCGACTTTCCAAGGCTGGAGGGCTGAACATGAGAAGGAGCGCCCGGGAACGCCCGAACAAACACGGCGCACAGGGATTGCGCTGAACATGCGCACCTGCCCGCCAGGCCCGCAGTGATGCTGCTCCCCGCCGGCGCCGCGCCCGAGGCGCGCCTGTTGCTGCTGGGGCGGGCGCTACGGGCGTTCACCGATGGCTTCGTCGCCATCCTGCTGCCGGTCTATCTGCTCGCGCTCGGGCTCGGCCAGTGGGAGGTCGGGCTGATCAGCTCCGCCACCTTGCTCGGATCCGCGCTCGCGACCCTGGCGGTCGGGCACTGGGGCCATCGCTTCACCCAGCGCCGCTTGTTGCTGGCTGCTGCCGGACTGATGACCGCGACCGGTCTCCTGCTGGCCGGCCTCGGTGGCATGGGTGGCATTGGCGCATTCTGGCCGCTGCTGATCGTCGCCTTCGTCGGCACGATGAACCCCAGCTCCGGCGACGTCAGCGTGTTCCTGCCGCTGGAGCACGCCCGGCTGGCGGCGTCGGCGCAGGGCGAGGCGCGCACCTTCCTCTTCGCACGCTACACCTTCGTTGGCGCGTGCTGTGCGGCCCTGGGTTCGCTGGCGACGGCTTTCCCTCAGGTCCTGACGACGGCCGGCGTATCCCAGCTCGACGCGCTGCGCCTCATGTTCGTCGCCTACGGGCTCGCCGGCGTGGCGATCTTCTTCCTGTATCGCGCATTGCCGGACGCGTCCGGACAAGGCCAGGCCGGACCGCCCGAAGCCCTGGGGTCGTCGCGCGGCGTCGTGATCAAGCTGGCGGCGCTGTTCTCGGTTGACGCCTTCGCCGGCGGCTTGATCGTCAATACCTTGCTCGCGCTCTGGCTGTTCGAGCGCTTCGAGCTCTCGCTCGCCGCCGCCGGCCAGTTCTTCTTCTGGGCGGGGCTGCTTTCGGCGGCCTCGCAACTCGCCGCGCCCTGGGTGGCACGCCACATCGGTCTGATCAACACCATGGTGTTCACCCACATTCCGTCGAGCGTCTGTCTGATTCTGGCGGCCTTCGCCGAGAGCCTGCCGGTGGCGCTCGCGCTACTGTTCGTGCGCAGCGCCCTGTCGCAGATGGACGTGCCGACGCGTTCGGCCTTCGTCATGGCGGTGGTCACGCCGCAGGAGCGCGCTGCGGCCACAAGCTTCACCGCCGTGCCCAGGAGTCTCGCGGCTGCGGCAAGCCCGGCGATCGGTGGCGCGCTGTTCGCCGCCGGATGGCTCGCGACACCGCTGGTGGCCTGCGGGCTGCTCAAGATAACCTATGACCTGATGCTGTGGCGCACGTTTCGGCGATCCGAGGCAGCGTCCTGCGAGGGAAAACACGACAAAGGTGCGCTCTAGCCTGTCGCAGCAGGGGACCGAACGACGCGTGTTGAGCTCAGTCGTGCCCCAGACGGATTGCGTCTCTTTCATCTGCCGGATACCTTACACCCCTATTGTATTTATCGCTAAGCCATGAGCCATACCGTTCGTGACAAATCGAAGCTACTCGCGCGGGTCCGCCGCATGAGCGGGCAGATGGAGGCGCTCGAGCGCGCCCTCCATGCCGACAAGGGCTGCGCCGAGATCCTGCACCAGATTGCTGCGGTACGCGGCGCCATCAACGGACTGATGGCGGAAGTCCTCGAGGAGCACGTCCGCACGCACGTGGCCGACCCCGCGATCACCAGCGACGCAGAGCGCATGCTGGGGGCCGAGGAACTGATCGCCGTGCTGCGCACCTATATCAAATGAGAACCGCCATGCATCTGGAGAACCTGTCCAACTGGACTCATGAGCACGTCTTCGATAACGGCAACACTGCTGCCGAACGCAGCACGTGGCTCGTGATGTGGATCACTGCGGTGACGATGGTGATCGAGATCGGTGCGGGCTGGTGGTTCAATTCCATGGCCTTGCTGGCCGATGGTTGGCACATGAGTTCGCACGCCTTCGCGATCGGCGTTTCAGCGCTGGCCTACGCTGCCGCCCGGCGCTACGCGACCGATCCACGCTTCGCGTTCGGCACCTGGAAGATCGAGATCCTGGGCGGCTTCGCGAGCGCCATCTTCCTGCTCGGCGTCGCGGTGATGATGGTGGTCGGATCGGTAGAGCGCATCTTCTCGCCGCAACCCATCCAGTACCGCGAAGCAATATTGGTCGCCATCCTCGGGCTGGCGGTGAATGTGGTGTGCGCACTGATTCTCGGCAAGGCGCACCATCACGATCATGGTCATTCACACGACCATCATCAGCACCACGCTCATGATCACGGCGATCATCACGATCTCAACCTGAAATCCGCCTATCTTCATGTCATCGCCGATGCGGCGACTTCGATACTGGCCATCGTCGCCCTGCTCGGCGGTTGGATCTACGGCTGGGGATGGCTGGATCCGGTCATGGGGATCCTCGGTGCGGTGCTGGTCGCCATCTGGGCCAAAGGCCTGATCATCGCCACCAGCAAGGTGCTGCTCGACCGCGAGATGGATCACCCGGTGGTCGATGAAATCCGTGACGTCGTCGAGAGCGCGAGCGCTTCAGGAGATACCCGGCTCGTCGATCTGCACGTCTGGCGTGTCGGCAAGCGGTCATATTCGTGTGCGCTGTCGGTGGTCACTCGCGACCCCACGCTGACGCCCGCGCGCGTGCGGGGCCGTTTGGCGGTGCACGAGGAGATCGCCCATTCGACGATCGAGATCCATCGCTGTCCCGACCACACCGTCTGTCCTGTTGACACGCGTGCCGAACAGGCGCGAGCGCCAGGCGGGGCGCTGGTTCGGTGCTCCGCGCAGTCCGAATCACTTTTGGCCGTCGCGAGACAGGCAAGGCCGGCTACCCCGACATCCGACTCCTGACCGGGGTCGTCGCTCATCGGGTGGCCGGGGGGAACACCGAGCGGGCCTGCTCGCTGACCGCCCGCGCTGCCGGATGAGACAGGCGTCGCTCAACGGAGATCAGAAAGAAGCGCTCGCGAATCTCGCCCGTCTCGCCCACGCAATCAAGGCAGTAATGCGCCGTCACATCGGCGACGCTTGCCGCAGGCACCGGAAAAACCCCTGCACCCGCCTCGCCGAAGGCCTTCATCAAGGCGCTGTCGGCGAACTCACCGACGACATGGACGCGAAGTCCTTGCCGCTCGAGCCAGCGTGACAAGGCTACGTGAAGCGCGCTGTCTCTACCCGGGAGCAGCAGGGGCGCGCCATCGAGGTTCATCGGGAAATCCTGTCCCAGCCTCGCCGCAAGAGCGGGTGCGGCGAGAAAGGCGATGCCAGATTCGCCGAGGGGGTGACTGTAGCCACGAATCTCGGTTCCGGGCGGCATCGGACGGTCGGCGAGCACGATATCGAGGCGATGCATCGCCAACTCGGCCAGCAAGCGATCGAGCCGATCCTCCTCGCAGACGAGTCGCACGGGCTCTGGCAGCGACAACACCGGGGACAGGAAGCGGCAGGCAGCGAACTTCGGCACCACATCCGAAATCCCCACCCGAAAGGTGATGAAACGCTCCTCCACACCGCCACGGAGTACGTCTTCAAGCTCACTGCCGGCCTGGAAAATTTCCTCCGCGTAGGACAGGGCGAGGCGCCCCGCCTTCGTCAATTCGAGCCGCCGTCCGACGCGGTTGAACAGCGCGACGCCGAGACGCTCCTCGAACTGCGTGAGCTGCCCAGAAAGCGTCTGTGGCGTCAGATGTAAGCGCTCAGCCGCACGCACCACGCTGCCAGCGCGGGCAATAGACCGAAAATAATGTAGATGTTTGTAGTTGAGCATGCTCTGGAGATACTCCGTACATTCGATTTTTTCGATGATAAGTCAGATTTCTATCTGCTTGTCGCGAGTATCGTCAGACCCCACACTTGGTCTCGCGATTCTGCTCAATGGAGGCTTTATGAACATTCAGATCCACGCAAAGGACTTTCCCATGACCGATGCGCTGCGCGAGCATGTGGTTCGGCGTCTTGCGTACGCGCTGAATCACGGGCAAGACGTTCTGTCACGCGCGGTGGTGCGCCTGTCGGACGTCAACGGCAACCGTGGCGGCGTCGACAAGAGCTGCTCGATCGAGTTGCGACTGAAGGGAGCGGCAGATGTGATCGTCGAGGATGTGCAGGACGATCTTTATGTGGCAATCGACCGAGCATCCGAACGCACTGGCCGCCTGCTCGACCGCAGGCTCGACCAGCTACGCGAGCACGCGAGAGTGACGCATCGCGACCGCGAGTCCCTCGTGGTTGGCAACCCTGACTGACTCCCCGGAGACGACAATGCAAAGGATGCTCTGGCTTGGAGTGCTTCAAAGTGCCACCTCCGGTTTGCTGCGCAGGCGGCGCTTGTTGATCGGCATCGCCGGCGGTGGGTTGGTCTTGTTAGCTTTGCTGGCCTGGGCGGGGATTGCGCTCCTGGGTTGGATGTGGGGCGCGGCGCAACCGCTGCTCGGATCCGCCCCTGAGCTTGCGCGGTCAGTTACGGCCCAGGTGGAGCAGATTTCTCCGCGGGTCGCCGAGACGCTGCGCGAGGTGGTCCCAAGCGCCGCTGCCACGGCTTCACCAAAGCAAGACGTGTCGGGGAGCGATATCGGCCCGGTGAGTCGCTTTCCCGGTCTGGTCCGCACCGAGTGGCATCGCGATGGCTCTCGCATCACCGTGCGCTACCAAGGCAGCGCGAACTATGCTTCAGTGCTTGATCACTACCGCACCGGCTTTGTTGCGAATGGTTTCACTCAAGAGGTGCTGTCGGCGTCAACGGTAACTGAGAGGCATACATTCACAAAAAGTGACGAGCAGATCGAATTCGCGATCGAGCGCAGCGAAGACGGGACGGTTGCAGTGACACTGGTCACCGTCGACGCCTCGCGTCCGAGTGCGCAGCGAACCGCCTGGATGACCTGAAGCTCGCGCGTTCGCGTCACATCGCGCGATCGGCCGAACTACCATGGTCGGCCGATCGCGCCACGCCACGGAGCCGGCCCATCATCCTGGCGACCGAAAGACGGGTTCGGATCACAGTGACAATCGAAGCGATGCTCGGTCACTTGGTCATTCGCGGCTTCAAACGCTGCGATTTGCCGGATATCGTTGCTAATCCAGTTGCGCATTGAATGCCCGCCAGATTTCCCGGAACACTGCCTGCTCGACCTTCAGTCGCAATGCATTCGGGCAGACTATCCGGATGATGAGCATGAGATGCTGGGGATCTCCGAAATCCCAGAGCACCTTAATCCGGCCAGACGAGTAGGAGATGAAGTCTTCGTTCGCGAGTTTTCGGAAGTGGGTTTCTGCCTGCTCTTGCCACTCACGGGTTGCAAGCTCTGCGGCCGCTCTGCCGGCTTCTTCGATGCCGTCAAGATCGCGCACGCTCTGCGCCGGAAGGGGAACTTTCACGGCTCTGTGCCGTTTCCAGTGGAAATTGACTTCTCAACAAACATGACCCTCGGTGGTACAACCGCCCGACACTGACGCCGACCTCGCGCCCGATGAACACCCAGATCGAAGCTCTCTTCACCACCGCACTTGGCCTGCAGCCGCCCTGGTACGTCGCCAAGGTCGAGCTCAACACAGCCAAGCGGCGGATCGACTTCGAGGTCGAGCACACCGGCGCTCGTGCTACGTGTCCGGCGTGTGGGGCCGAGCCCCAGTTGATCCACGACCGGGTCCGGCGTAGCTGGCGTCACCTGGATTTCTTTCAGTTCGAAGCGTGGCTGCATGCCGCGATTCCGCGCGTTCAGTGCAACGGCTGCGGCAAGACCACGCAGCTGCCGGTGCCGTGGGCGCGTGAGGGGAGCGGCTTTACCCTGCTGTTCGAGGCGCTGAGTCTGTCGCTGTGCCGAGAGATGCCGGTGCGCCAGGCGGCCAACCAGTTGCGGGTTGCCCCGAAGCGCCTGTGGCGCCGCGTGCGCCATTACGTCGAGGTGGCCCGTGCCAAAGACGACATGTCGTGCGTGCGCTACGTCGGGATCGACGAGACCAGCGTCAAGCGTGGTCACGAGTACATCACCGTCGTGCATGACCTTGAAGCCAAGCGCTTGCTGTTTGCCACCCCGGGGCGCGATCACGCTACGTTGCAGGTCTTTGCCCAGGACATGCGTGCGCACGGCGGCGATCCGCTGACCATTGAGCACGCGTGTATCGACATGAGCGCGGCCTACGCCAAGGGAGTCGACCAGTCGCTGCCCAATGCCCGGATCAGCTACGACCGCTTTCATGTCGTGGCGCTGGCCAACGCGGCGATGGACGAGGTGCGTCGCGAAGAGATGCGTAGCTCGGCGGCAGCGGTGCGCGAAGCGGTCGGCGCACAGAGCAAGAAGACGCTGCGTCAGCTGCTGTGGGGGATGCGCAAGAACCCGGTGAGCTGGACCCGTGCCCAGTTCGAGGCGATGCACTGGCTGCAACGCTCGAATCTGAAGAGCGCGCGTGCGTGGCGCCTGAAGCAGGCACTGCGGCTGGTCTATCGCGATGCAGCCGCGAGCAACAGCGAGGAGATCGCGCAAGGTGCCATGAGCAAATGGCTGAGCTGGGCGCGCCGCAGCCGCCTGGAGCCCTTCAAGCGGCTGGCCCTCACCCTGAAGGAGCACCTCGGCGGCGTCGTGCGCGGCATGCTCGACGGACGCAGCAACGCCTACGTTGAAGCGATGAACGGCCTGCTCCAACAGACGAAGACCGCCGCCCGAGGCTTCCGCAACATCGAGAACTTCATCGCCATGGCCTACCTGCGAATGTCCAAGCTCAAGCATCTACCGCAGAACCCCCTGGTGCCGGCCGTCGCCCGCGACTACGGGCGCTACCGTCATGTTTGTTGAGAAGTCAATTTCCACTGGAAACGGCATAGAGCCACTTTCATCAGGTGCAGCACGAAATCGCCGGTCGGCGATACGTTCTTGATCGGTGTCGTCAGCAGCAAGCCGTTAGGAAACTCGACGATCTTGCCGGTGACCTGGCCCGCATGACCATGCTCCGCCAAGGTGGTCGCGAACATGTCGATGTCGATGACCTGGCCGCTGAACAGGCTCGCCTCGATCAGGTCTCCGACCTTGAAAGGTCGGACGAGCGTCAGATAGAGGTAGCCGAGTACGCACATCAGCAATTCCTTGCTGACGATCAGCATGGCACCCGCGACCGCAGCCAGTGACAGCGCGAAGCCCGCGATCTTTGACGCCCAGACCGAGATGATGACGAACAGCACGACGAACCAGATTGTGTTGCGGACCCAAACCAGATGAATCCGGCGCTTCTCGTTCGAGATCACCCCCCCACGCGCCAAGTAGCGAACCCAGAGGTGCGTGAGGGCCAGGCCGACCAAGACCAGAAGGACAGTCGCGATCACCCGCTCCCATTGACCGGGGATGGCAATGAAGATGCGCTCGAGGCTATCGATTGGCACGTGTCATCCCTGTAGGCGGGCAATCTGCCCAACGATCCAGTCCAGCAGAGGGATCACCACCATTTCTGTCGCTTGCCCGTCATTGTCTTTGCTTGTATTCATGCCTTCTCCAAGCCTTTTCGCCTTCGATCATCACAAAAATGACGAGACCGACCACGACGATCCGCCCCCAGTCCCAGGGCAATCGCACCGACTGCGCATAAGCCAATGCAATAACTCGTTAACTTTCATGGTAACCGGTCACTGAGCGGCGTTCTTTGCCCGCCCGCGCCCACGCGGAACAATCCCTCCCACATTCATCAGGGAGGAGCCGGCAGTGACCAGGGCGACAGCGACCAACAACAAGTGGCGGCGGCGTTGCCGCCAGGAGTGGGAAACCGTCTTTGCGCGGTTTGCCGCGAGCGGCCTGGGGATCGAGCCGTTCTGCGCCCGCGAGGGGCTCAGCGAGTCGAGCTTCCGGCGCTGGCGTAGCCTGCTGGGCGAGCCGAGTACGCAGCCTGCCGCGCCGGCGATGGAGGCCACTGGCTTCGTCGACGCCGGCACGCTCAAACTCGGCGGCACCGGTCGCCTCGAACTGCGGCTCGATCTGGGCGACGGCGTGATCCTTCACCTGTCGCGCGGCTGATGTTCTTCCCCGAAGGCGCGGTCCGGGTCCATGTCTATGGCCGCCCGGTCGACATGCGCAAATCCTTCGACGGCCTGTACGCGCTCACACGCCAGGCGCTCGGCTGCGATCCGCTGTCGGGCGAGCTGTTCGTGTTCATCAACCGACGCGGCACGCAGATGAAGGTGCTGTACTGGGATCGCACCGGATTCTGCGTGTGGGCCAAGCGCCTCGAGCAGGGGCGTTTCGTGTCGAACTGGGCGCAGGTCCGCACGCGCCAGATGGACTGGACCGGGCTCAAGCTCTTGCTCGAAGGCATCGAGCCGGCCCGCTACAAGCGCCGTTTCAGATTGCCCCAGAACGCCGTGAAACCCGCATGAATGCTGGGCTCTACGGTAAAATATGCGCCATGTCCGCACCGCACTGCACCCCCGTTCCGACCCTTGCCGAGGCCGCCCAGTGGGCGCCCGAGCAGATCGTCGGACTGGCGCAGGCGAACGTCGCCTTGCAGCGCGACATGGATGCGATGCGGCTCGAGTTTGCGGCACTCAAGCATCAGCTTGAGTGGTTCCGCCGCCAGCTCTTCGGTCAGAAGAGCGAGAAGCGCTTGGTCTCACCCGACCCTGCGCAAATGCATCTGGGTGAGTTGCCGATCCCTGACACGCAGCCCGTCTCCCCCGGCAAGACCGTGGCGGGACACACCCGCCGTGTGCCGCGTACCGACTTCACCCAGGGCAAGGACGACTCGGCCCTCTTCTTCGACGAGACCCGCGTCCCGGTCGAGACCATCACGCTCGCCAACCCCGAGACCGAGGGGCTCACCGCCGACCAGTTCGAGGTGATCGGCGAGAAGGTGAGCCATCGCCTGGCGCAGCGCCCGGGCAGCTACGTGATCCTCAAGTACGTGCGCCCGGTCATCAAGCGCCGCGACACGCAGACGATCCACTGCCCGGCGGCCCCCGCCGGGGTGATCGACGGTAGCCGCGCCGACGTGAGCTTCATCGCCGGGCTCATCACCGACAAGTTCTGCTACCACCAGCCGCTGTACCGCCAGCATCAGCGGCTCGGGGACAACGGCATCCGGGTCTCGCGCCCGTGGCTCACGCAGCTCACCCACGCGGCGCTCGCGCTGCTCGAGCCGGTCTTTACGGCCCAGCTCGACTCGATCCGCGCAAGTCGCATCAAGGCGATGGACGAGACCCCGATCAAGGCCGGGCGCGCCGGCCCGGGGAAGATGAAGGGCGGCTACTTCTGGCCGGTGTATGGCGAGCGCGACGAAATCTGCTTCGCCTATCACGAGGGGCGTAGTGGCAAACACATTGCGCAGACCCTGGGGACCGACCCACCGCCCGAGGGGGCGGTGCTGCTCACCGACGGCTACGCGGCCTACGAACGTTACGCACAAAAATGCGGGCTCACGCGCGCGCAATGCTGGGCGCACTCGAGAAGAAAATTCTTCGAGGCCCAGTCGATCGAGCCCGAACGGGCGACGCAGGCATTGGAGATGATCGGCCAGCTCTACGCGGTAGAGCAGCACATCCGTGAGGCACAACTCATCGGCGAGGCACGCCGCGCATACCGGCTCGCCCAGGCCAAGCCGATGGTCGACCGGTTCTTCGACTGGGTCGACGCCCAATTCGAATCCCACGGTCTGCTGCCGAGCTCACCGCTGACCACTGCCCTGGCCTACGTGCGTGAGCGCCGGGCCGCCCTCGAGGTCTACCTCGCCGACCCCGAGGTGCCGATCGACACCAACCACCTCGAGCGGGCGCTACGCGTAGTGCCGATGGGCCGCCGCAACTGGCTCTTCTGCTGGACCGAGGTCGGCGCGAAATACGTGGGGATCGCGCAGAGCCTGATCGCCACCTGTCGCCTGCACGACATCGACCCCTATGCCTATCTGGTCGATGTGCTCCAGCGCGTCGGCCAGCACCCTGCCGCCGATGTCGCGCAACTCACCCCAAGGCTGTGGAAGCAACACTTCGCGGCCAATCCGCTTCGATCCGATCTCCACCCGCGCTCGAAGTAGGCAAGAACGCCGCTCGGTTACCGCTTACCTTTCATGACCTTGCGAGACCCCTGTTCACATTGTCATAAATTGTGTAGTTTCCTACCTTTTTGGGCATCCCATGAAGGCAGGAAACGTCATGCCGCTGACGCAGGTGTTCGTCTCGATTTCCGACCCGCGCAGCGCGCGGCATGCGCGCCACGACTTGGCCGAGTTGCTGACGGTGGCGGTATGCGCGGTACTGTCGGGTGTCGACGACTTCGTCGACATCGAATTGTGGGGCGAGGCCAAGATCGACTGGCTGCGAGGCTTCATGAAGCTTGAGCATGGCATCCCGTCTCACGACACGATCGGACGCGTGTTCGGCCTGATCGCGCCGGACGAGTTCGAGTCGGCGTTCCGGCGCTGGGTCGGCATGGTGGTGCCGGCGCTGGCCGGGGATACGGTGGTGGCGATCGACGGCAAGACGAGCCGGCGCTCGGGCAGCAAGGGCAGGACCGACGCCAGCCCGTTGCACCTCGTTAGCGCGTTTGCGGCGGGCATGGGCGTCGTGCTGGGCCAGACCGCGACCGCCGAGAAGTCGAACGAGATCACCGCGATTCCCGAGTTGCTCGCCAAGCTGGCGATCGAGGGCTGCGTGGTGACGATCGACGCAATGGGCACCCAGACCAAGATCGCCCGCACGATCCGCGAGCGCGGCGCGCATTACGTGCTGTGCGTGAAGGAGAACCATCCGAACCTGCGCGACTCGATCCTGTTTTCCGATATCGATCCGCGCGGACCGCTGACCCCGGATTCGACGCACGAGACCACGATCAAGGACCACGGTCGTATCGAAATCCGTCGATGCCGCGCCTACGCTGCGATCGATCGCCTCTACAAGTTCGAGGACTGGCAGGACCTGGCCAGTTTCGCGGTGGTCGAGCGCATTCGCACTGTGGGCGATCACACCAGCACCGAACGCGTCTTCTACATCAGCAGCCTGCCTGCCGACGCCGAGCGCATCGCTCGGGCCGTACGCAGCCACTGGGAGATCGAGAATCGGCTTCACTGGTGTCTGGATGTGCAGTTCAACGAGGATCAGTCACGGGTGCGCAGCGGCTATGCCGCCAACAACCTGGCCATCGTTCGCCACATCGTGATGAACCTGCTGCGGCTCAACACGACGCGCAAGGCGAGCATCAAGTCCAAGCGCATGCTGGCGGCGACGATCGACGCGTTTCGCGCCGAGGTGCTTGGGGTTATGACATGAAGGTGCGATTGCCCTGCTGAAAGAAGTCGCTTCTCGTCCTGTCTGGCGTCCCACCAGATGCCCATTGGCCGAGGTCACCGAATTTCCGGATCGACCATCCCTTCGGATTCGTCACCGGGTCGCCGAACATCTTAATGAAAGTCGCCTTTAGAAAGGCGTCAGCCAGACGGTTAACTTCATCGCGTTTTCGGCGGACGCCTTCAGCCTTCTCGATGATACGAGCGATTCGCTTTTGCTCATTCAGTAGAGGAAGGTCAAACTCCAAGCTTTTTAGAAACCCTACGGGCAACCTTTTTTGCCCGCCTGATCCAGTCATTCGGCTCCGCCCAATAGCCCGTAAGCCTGAATTCCAAACAAGATAAAAGAGAAATTGTGCATCAATCTTTTCGGACGGGCGGAGTACGTGGAACTCGGTTGACCCGAATCCGACTTCACTAAAAAGCCCCTCTACAAGGACTGCCTTGCCGTTTTCAAAACAAGGGGTGATCTTTGCAAGCAATACGTCGCCGTTGCGAAAGGAGGTGTAACCTTTAGCGACCTCAGACATGCAACGTCGCTGGACACGCAGGAGCTCTCCATTTTCACCCACGTCTGCCATCGCGATAAAGCCAACGCTTCCGCTAGAAGGTAGCTTGCTAAGGTCAAGCCTTGGATTCAGCTGCGCAACCTCACCCAGTTTCACGCGGCAGTGAGTCATTTCAGCAGAGCCTCCAAATCTGAAAGATCTTTGGATATCTCTCCTTCCAACGCCTTCAGCCGGGTAAGAATCACCTTCGGATCTTCATACTCCTCCGCCTCATAGCGCTGCTCTTTATAGCGGTTGATCGACAGATCGTAGCCCTGTGCGCGGATCGCATCGGCGTTCACCGCGAACGCCTTCTGCGTCCGGTCCGAGAAATCCCCCTTGCAGTCACACCAGGCTCGCCACTTGTCGAGCACATCCGGAAGGTCGTTCTCGGTCACAGGTTGGCGCTTGTCGTCCAGTGAGTAGCCGTCGGCGGTGACGTCATAGAAGAACACTTGCTCGGTGGCCCCACCCTTGCTGAACACGATGATCGCCGTCGACACGCCGGCATAGGGCTTGAACACACCGCTCGGCAAGCTAATCACCGCTTCGACCTGGTTATCGTCGACCAGATGCTTACGCAGTTGCACATGAGCCTTGCTGGAACCGAACAGCACACCATCGGGCACGATGGTGGCACTGCGCCCACCTACCTTGAGCATGCGGAGGATGAGGGCGATAAAGAGGAGTTCGGTCTTCTTGGTACGCACGACACGCAGCAGATCCGCTGCCACATCGTGCTCGTCCAGGCTGCCCTTGAAGGGTGGATTGGCGAGCACCAGATCGAAGGCGTTTTGCGCCGTGTCCCCATGTCGTTCCGTGAAGGTCTGGCTCAGCGTGTCCTGGTAGTGCACATCTGGCTCGGCCACCCCGTGCATCACCAGGTTCATGGTGGCGATGCGCAGCATGGTGGCGTCGAAGTCGAAGGCGTGGAACATGTCGGTGTCGACATGGTGGCGGTGCTCGACGAGGAGGTCGCCACTGTAGATGACCTGATCTTCCGGCTCACCCTTTTCGTTGAGCACGGTCTCGCGGTGGGTGCCAGCCTCCGAGCTGTAGTTTCTCAGCAGGTAATCGTAGGTCTCAACCAGGAAGCCCGCCGTACCGCAGGAGGGGTCGCAGATCCGGTCGGAAGGCTGGGGTTCCATCAGCTCGACCATCATGCGGATGATGTGCCGCGGCGTGCGGAACTGGCCATTGATGCCTGCGGTGGTGAGCTTTCCGAGCAGGTACTCGTAGAGATCGCCCTTCGTGTCGCCGCGGTCGAGCGGAAGATCCTGCACGGCGTTGACCGCCTTCACCAGCAGCGAAGGCTTTTGGATCATCAGTTGGGCGTCTTTCATGAACGCGGCGAACTGACTTCCATCGCCCGAGGTGCGCTCCGCCAGTCGGCGGAAGTGTGGGAAGACCTTGTCCCGCACGTGCGGGAGCATCAGCTCCGCCCCAAAGTGGCGCCAGCTCTCCCATCGGCAATCCTGCTCGTCAGCGAGAAAGCGTCGCGCAAAGGGACGGCCGCTGAGGCTTGCACGCTTCTCGTCGCGCCGCTCGTTCATGTCGAGCAGACGGCTGTACATGAGGAAGGTGATCTGCTCGATGACGGTGAGCGGATTGGTAATGCCGCCGGTCCAGAAGTCGGTCCAGAGGGCGTCGATACGACTCTTGAGTTCGCCTGTGATCATACGTTCTGGTCAACCCAGATATTCGAGCTTGTACTGACGGTCAGCGACACGATGCAGCCGTGCCTTGGCGCCATCGTGCGCCCTCACGGATGCCAACCAGCGTTTGAAAGACGTGCGTGGCGAGATTCGAACGCTACTGCTGAGCCGAATATCGGTATCGAAGCATTCCTCGTTGACCTCAATGCAGATCTGCCCCTGAGCCCTGGCAGCTGCCGCCCTACCGCCGAGAGCATCGGACGGAAAGAACGACTGGTGAACCGCGTCAAAATAAAGCCTGCCGTTATCGATACTTGACTGCGTGATACTAAAGTCGATGTACTTCATTCATTCCTCATAACTAGCGCCCGCTATCAAGCGCCAAAATACTTATCTAATGCCCGTTGGCTTGCCTGCCCGCGGCTCTCGAAATCCTGGATATCGTGCATAGGAACGCTCGCCACCCGTATACCTTCAGGTGAGTTCGAATCTGGCCTTATCACAAAGCCTTTATCGGCCCCACCTTCCCAGACCAGTACGTAAAGCGGGTCCCCATGTTTTGCATAATCGATGCGTACTTTTCGAGCAAACAGCCCTACAGCTCCATCCTTGCCAAGGATCGCCTTCTCGAGGGAGGTGTGGTTACCGACTTTGCGCCACAAATTTCGTGTGTGGATGGCTCGATAGTTGATTGCCCCTCCAGTTTGCGGAGAAAAGGAGAGTGTCTTCTGTGTAGAAACGGAATGCTTTGTTGGGCTCGAGCGAGACTCAACTCCAGGACGAGGATCAGCAACCAGATTAGCTGGAGGCACGTGTTTTTCTGAACTAATTGATACAAGCTGAGGAAACTCCGGATACTCACCCCTGTGTGAGCCCTGATGATTTTCCATCCCCTGGCGAGTAAGACATCCCTTCGGCGCTGAATAACTATCTATCCGCCGCTCAGGCAGCTCATGCCACCCAATATTAAAAGCACCTTGCCTAGGAAAGAAATAAAGACTGCTGTACGGAAGATGATCATGAATCCACCAGGCCATTGCAGTCCAGGAACCACCTTTCTCGATGTAATCCACAAGCCACGGAATTACAATGCAGGCCATAGCTCCATACCGACCACGCTCATCTGGATAATCCCAAATGTGACGGCCAAAGTTCTTCTCGTTGCTAGCACAGTTCAATTTGTTTTCATTGCCGAACTTATTAACCTCGGGCGAGCGATAGCCGGACCGCACATGGATCCTGCCGAATGTTGCTTGCAGGGGCTCAAGCAACTGCTGACAAAGCATGCGTCCAGCTTCTATGGCCCTCTCAGGATTATCGGGGACGTTTCGAAGTCCATGCCAAGCGGCAATCTCGCTATACAGAAACTCCCTCATGAAGAAATTTCTCGACAACCGAACCCGCCCGAGGTCCTCGAGCCTGTCATAGCTGGTGATTGAACTCATACGCTTCTCCCTGTGATACTCGGTTGTACGAGCGGTTCGCCAAAGCTTTTGATAATTCCAAGCAGCTCGTCGAACTGCCTTTCATCGGTGAAGATGCCGAGCACGCCTTCCGTATGAACACTGGTAAACGGCGCAGCGAAAAGATCGTCGGTCGTGATGGCCCCATGCTGGCGGATATGCTCCTTGAGAAGGGCAAGAAACCGAAGCTGCTGGCTTCCCAGCGGATGTTTCTGGGCGAACGCAGTGAAGCGCGCCTCGACGACCTCGTGCTCCAAGCCCACGATGCTCCGCAGAATCTGCGCGAGCGGCACGGCAGTATCGGGGAAGAAGGTACGTAGCGTCGCCAAATCCACATCCGGGTTGCGCGTGTGGACGAGGCTGTTTAGCCGGTCGATGTCGGCAACACTCACAGGCTCGCCCCTTCTGATCTTGCGGAGCACCGGTTCGCTTTCGAACAAGGGCTCGAGCGCGGCCTGGACCGCGCGACGATACACGGTGTAGTCGACCGATCGGATGTTGGTCGGACGAAGGTAAGCCTCCACATCCTCGAGCCTCTCGGAAACGTCGATCACCTTGGGAGGCGGTGGTGGTGGCAGCAAGGGAGGTTCGGCAAGATCTATGATGTCGCGTAGTGCGACGCGCATTTGCTCGAGGTGGCCGAAGTCCGCCCCCGCCCAGAACACATCGCTCCGGATCGTCTTGAGCTCGGGCGCCTTCGCGCGCACCGGATTGAGGTGGCTGGGGAGCCGATCCAGCCATTCGATGATTTCTGCTCTCTTGGGATTCGGTTGACCGGGCCCCGCGATCGCATGTGCCTGCGCTTCGCCCAGCAACAGATCCCAGCGCAGCGCAGGGCCTTGGCCCCGCACGTCGAGTACCGCCATCAGGGGCGCGACAGACTCGACCAACAGCTGGCGCAAAGTCGGAGCGAATGCGTGCAGAAGCGCTGCATCCCTCGCTTGCTGAACAGCCTGCCAGTTCTCGCGCACGGCGATCGTGCGGTCATCGAGTGCATCGGCATCCGCCTTGAGCTGATCGCGCAACACTGCAAACACTTCGAGTTCCGAATGTTTGAGCGCGAGCTCCGCGAGCGCGATACGTGCTTCGTAGCGGAGCTGACTGAGCGCTTTTGGGGTCTTGCGCTCGACCTCTTCGGGATCGAGGTCGTGGTAGGCGAAGTTGTTCCAGTGATCGAAGATCAGGAACTCAGTCTTGTCTTTGCGGTGCCCGAAGAGGTCTTTGCACAAGCGCGTACCCCGGCCAATCATCTGCCAGAACTTGACCTTGGATTTCACAGGCTTGGCGAAGACGAGGTTCACAACCTCGGGCACGTCGATACCGGTATCGAGCATGTCCACGGAAATGGCGATGCGCAGCTGACCATTCTTTGCGTTCTCCGCACCCTTGAAATCATCGATCAGCTGCTCGGCCCGCGGCTCCTTCGAGTGAATGACCTGGCAGAACTTGCCCGCGAATTGCGGATACATCTCGTCGAACAGCTCGGCCAGAAGACGCGCGTGATCGATGCTGCGCGCAAAGACGATGCTCTTGCCGGGCAACTGGCCGTCCGCGTCGCGGATGCCGTTCTCCATGAGATTACGCAGGATGATGCGGTTGGTATCGCGGTTGAATACCGCGTCGTCGATCTCCTGAGCGTCGAAATCCAGGGTGTTCGGATCGATCCCTTGGTCTTCCAGCTCGGCAATCTGCTCGTCGCTGAGATGGGCCGACTTGATCCCCTCGCGCAGAAAAGCTGTGGTGTGAGCCACCACGCGGAAGGGCACCAGGTTGCCGTCTGCGATCGCCTGCTCGAGTGGATAGTTGGCGGTCGGGAGTTTGTAATCGCAGGCGAACAGACGACACGTGCTGCGCGACACCATCTCGACGGGCGTTGCGGTAAGGCCCACCTGCAGGGCGTCAAAATACTTGAAGAGATCGCCGTACTGGTTGTAGATCGAGCGGTGCGACTCATCGGCAATGATGAGATCGAAGAAACCCGTATCGAAACGCTCGTAGATGTTCATCATGCCCGGGTAGATGCCGATGTAGATACGGGCATCTTTGAGCGCGATGTCATTGTTCTGCTGGCCGATAACGTAGATCGGCTCCTTGAGGAACTCGCTGAATGCGTTGCGCGCTTGCTTGCGAAGCTCCTTGCGGTCGCAGAGGAAGAGAACCCGCTTCACCCAGCGTGCCTCGATCAGCATTTTGGCGAGGGCAATCGCGACCCGGGTCTTTCCGGTTCCTGTCGCCTGGACGATCAGCGCCTTTCGGTGGCATGCCGCAAAGCGCTCGGTTACGCGGCGCAGCGTCTCGATCTGATAGAGCCGGCCCGCGATGCGCTCGTCCGGCATGACCTTGGTGAGGTCATAGCGACCACTGCGTTGGAAACCGCAGCGGTACTGAAGCGTGTCGCGCGAGTAGAAGCCGTAGATCTGCCGCGGCGGGTAGCCGAGCGCATCATCCCAGACCCAAATGTCGTGACCGTTGCTGTAGAAGATCATCGGCCGCTGGCCATACATCTTCTCGAGCCCGTCTGCATAGTCCTTGGACTGCGCCTGCCCCTGTCGGGCATCACGGGTGGTCTTCTTGACCTCGACCGTCGCGAGCGGCTTGCCGTTGTCGTCCCACAGAACGTAGTCGGCGAAGCCCCTCCCGCTTGAAGTCGCCTGATGCAGAACCTCGACCTCCTGCCCGACCTGCTCGGTGCTGCGGCCCTGCTCGCCGACATTCCAGCCCGCCATGCGAAGGTCACGCTCGATGAGCCACCGACGCGTGTCGTCCTCGCTGAACTGGAGCTGGTTGCTGGTTGCTTCCGCCACATCTGCGATGGCGCGGATCTCCCGCTCCTCGAGCGGAGCGTTTGCCGCATTAATCCGTTCGCGCAGCTCGCGCTCAGACTCTCGCAGACGGGCAACTTCCTCGAGCGCTTCTCTGAGACGCGCCTCCTTGGCAGCGTTCTGCTCAGCAAGCGCCTTCGCCTTACGCTTGATCTCGGCTTTGCTGTCCGTGCCGTCGGGCGGGGGCTCACGGAACTCTGCGAAGTCCTCGACGGCTCCGCCGCAGAAAGTCACGTGGAGCCAGCGCGCAAGCTGCCATGCCTCGCGAAGTGCCCGCAGAGAGTCTGTGCTGCCGACGTCTTCCCCATGCGCAGCACGGTTACCGAGTTTGCGGAGCAGGTGAAACTTGTCGAGCACAAGGCGATCGGCCAGCATCGTGAAGCTGGCATTCGCGAGTAGGTCGGCAAAGTTGGACTGGGGCGCACGCGGCAGCCGCAAGCGGGTGTAGAGGTGATCGACGATTCGCTCGGCAAAGCTCCGGAGTTTGACGAGCGCGCTCTCTGGATCAGTGAACGCATAGTGCTCGGCAAATCCGCCCATGCTCGCAAGCTCGGCATGATGAGACCGTAGCGGTTCGAAGTTGAGCGATGAGCGTTCCTGCATCCACATGTCTGGCGTTCTCGTGCGATGGTCACTTCATGCAGCGAAAACCGTGCCAGCCTCCTATTCCTTGTCTTCAGCGCTTTCGAGACCGAAACGCCTGAGCCAATTGGTGAGCGTCTGGTAGTGCGGAAACCCGAGCAGCTCGGCTGCCAGCTTCTTCCGATGGTTTGTTTGCTGCATGGCGCGCTCGAGATAGTGACGCGAGACCTCGTCGAGAAGTGCCTGTAAATCAAAGCCCTTGTGAAGCGGCCTGTCGAGGACACCTTGGCTGCCCGGCGCCACCTCCAGCAGCGCCTCGCGAACCTCATCCCCGGTGATCGTATCCCCGTCGGACCAGATCACCGACCGGACGAGCGTGTGATAAAGCTCGCGGATGTTACCCGGCCAAGGATGCGCAAGAAGAAATTTTCTAGCCTCCAGAGAAAGTTTCTTGTGTTGTACCTCGGGCTCGAATCCCGCTCCGGCATTAAGCTGGTCGAGAAAGTGATCGATGAGCAGCTCGACATCGCCATCGCGCTCGCGCAAGGCGGGCAGATTGATGATGCCGACGGCGAGGCGGTGAAAGAGGTCTTCCCGAAATCGCCCTGCGCTCACATCGGCCTGCAAGTCGCGGTGAGTAGCCGCGATGATGCGCACATCCACCTTCATAGGCTTCGATGCACCGACCGGCGTGACCTCCTTCTCCTGCAAGGCACGCAGCAGACGCACCTGGGTGTCGGACGGCAGATCACCAATCTCGTCGAGAAACAGCGTGCCGCCTTCTGCAGCCTTGAAGTGACCATCACGGTCGCGGTCTGCGCCGGTAAAGGCACCTCGCTTGTGGCCGAATAGCTCTGCGTTGGCGAGCTCACGAGGGATGGCACCACAGTTCACAGGAATGAACGGTCGATTCGCCCTCTTGCTCGCCGCGTGGACCGCCTGGGCGAACAGCTCCTTGCCCGTGCCCGTTTCTCCCAGAACGAGTACGGGCACATCGAAGGCCGCTATCCGCCTCGCGCGATCAACCTGCTTTCGCATCGCCGGGCTGCGGTGAATGATCCGAGCAAACTCCGGCACCCCAAGCTGCTCGCCCGCCAGCCGCTCGATGCGATCTTCGCTGCGCTTGAGGTACTCGGGCAGAAAATCGCTTGCGAGGTCGAAATTGAAGTCGACCCGCTCAAGGCCCCGTTGGGCCGACGTCTGGATCAGCCGTGCAGGGAAGCGCGTCTTGGCGAGCAGGATCCAGACCGCAATCATTGCGGGCGTCCCGGGGCTCAAGTGGAAGGTTGGCAGCACCTCCTGCCGCGGCAGCCGAGCACGCTTCAACTCCGCGCTGACCTTCTCATAGATCTCTGCGTAGTTGATCGGGCTGCTCAGCTCGATCTCGTAAAGATCGACATCAACGTAGCTGGTCAGCGCCTCGAGCCAATCGCAGTAGGGCTTACTGCGCTCGAAGCCGTAGTTGGTCAGGAGGACCACGCGATCGAACCGCTCGTGTGCGAGCAGCGCCGAAGCGATCGGACCGGGCCGCTCACGGTCATCAGCCTCGGCCGCTTGATGGTCCGCCGCCCCGATCCAGGCGAAGAGCCAGGATTCTTGCGTCATGGAGACATCATACGGTTACCGTACCCCCAGGGAAAGATTCTTCTCTTGAGAGAAGATATCGCTCAGACTCAAGCAGATTGAGCGGACTGAGAGAGCGGCCCCCATCTCGTAGGAGAACGGCCCCGGGCCGACCGCCGACGCCCGCAAGGGCCGGGATCCCGACTGGGTTTTCGATAGCGAAGACTCATGATGCGAATATCCTGACAAAGCGCCGTACAAAGGTGATGACGCTCATGACAAGAGCAAACTAGGTCTCGATCGAGGGTGATGAGTTCGCACTACCTGTCTCTGCTTGCAACCCGGTCAGGAAAGCATCGAGCAGCTCATGGCAGCGAATGCCACGCACCTGGCGCGACTCGGGGATGCCGAAGTAGCTGCAGCTGAGGCCTGCGGAACATGCAAACTCAGAGAGCAGGGCGTCGTATTCGCTCGTCCGACTGCCCGACCCCATGCTCCCGAAAGTCACCAAGCAGGTGCTGTCTCCATGGGGGTGATGCCGCAGGAAGGCAATTGCGCGAGCCAGGCGGTAACACCTCGGAGCAGGATAGCTGCGTTCGATGAATGCCAAACGCTTGCTCGGATCTTTTGGGATGAGTCCCATCGCCGGATGGGGAATCAATTCCCCACAATCCTGAAGGTTCAGACCTTCCCGCTCTTCGTCCTCGCCGTGCGGGGGTGAGTTAACAGGATCATGTGGCTGCTTGGCATTCTGTAGATCCAGTTGATTCCGTCGATGTTCTTCAGCCGCCAGCCTCCTCTCGCGTAATTGCTGCGCCAAGCGGGCCTGATCGACATGGAAAACCCATCGCCGGATGGCGTCATCGGCCTTCAGTGCCAGCTCGAGTGACGCAAGCGTCCAGCCGCCGAGCCGGTACATCCCGGAAAGGTCGAACTCCAGGGTTGAGACACCATAGCCCTGAAGCCGAGCCTGCTTCAGATCATCAACAGCGTGAGTCACCCTGACTTCGCACCAAACCTGCTCGCCCTGTCCGTTGTACAGGACGACATCGGGCCGCACTGCACCGGCCCCGCGGAATGTGGAACGCGACTGCTCATCCGGCAACTCGGTGTGAACGACATCAAACGTGCGACCGGGGAGCGAATCCTGCAGGCCTCCATCCCGGACGATGAGGGCGGGAAGCTCAATCTGCCGCCAGGCGGCGATGATGTACCGGGCGGCCGCATGGAGTGCGCTCTCCCGCCCGCCCTCACAGGTCGCAGCAGCACTGCCCGCGACATAGTGGGAAAAGTGGTGCCGGTTCTTTCGGCCCTTTCTCGCCTGGAGGGTGGCGCCGCAGCTGGGGCAGATGCAGTCACAGGCGAGTCCGCGCTCGACCATCGTGATGTCGACCATGCGGCCCGTAGTGCGTGATAGGGCAAAATCAAGGCCTTCGTCATTTTTCATCGGAATGCTCCATGAGTACCAAGGACGCACCCATGCTCGACGCGACGCTTCAGCTAGACGAGGGCAGACTGAGGGAAGACTCTGGAAGGACGCCGGAAACCGCCGACGTTTCAGCAATTTATGACCGTTCTGTGCTGTTGATGCAGGCCGCTGCCGTGGGTGCGGACGCTGCGTCTGGTGCCCGCGAAAGTGGCTGGAAGGGCGACTGGTTGGTGCTCTTGCAAGCACTCTGCAAACTGACGGTGACGCAAGCTTCAGCGGGCGATCCCGCCCCCCTTTTCACGGCCGAGCGTCTTCGTCAGGAGATCGCATCCCTCGTCGGAGACCCTGAGGCCCAGTGGTGGTCGGACGAGTCGGACACAGCCCGAAAGAAATTCACCAATGCCTGGAGAGCACTCGAGAACGACATCGGGCGCATCGAGGAAAACCTTTGTGGGCGCGCGATCAGCTCGCGCGTCGCCGGCATCGTTACGCTTTCTACGCCAACTCGGTTGGGTACCACGAACGCGATGGGCTACGGCTTGAGCGTCTCACCGATTGCCCTGCCGGCCACAGCGGCAGCCGAGCCACCACCAATCACCAATGCGCCTGTGGGCCAGCTGCCAGCAAACTGCCCGATAGACTACTTGGAGGAAATGGAGGCCTACCCAATCCCTGGCCTGAAGAAGCCGTTGAAGATCTCGCTCTCTGGCTGGCGCGCTGCACTGATCACCCTACCCGTGGTGATCGGACTCGCCATCGCCGGGCTACTGAGTTGGTTCCTGCTTGCACTTCTCGCATCCGACGTATCCCCGCGAGCACTGCTGCAGGCAGCGGTGCTGACCGGCGTCATCGGAGGACTGGTTGCCTGGTTGTGTCATCCCTTCTACACCCTGATCCATGACCGGATCGTCCGCGCACCCACCTTCCTCGAAGCGAGGCTACCCCTCGGGCACGTCCTGCTCATCCGCCGAGAAGGCGAGGACCGCGTCTTGCGCATGGTGCGCTACACGGCGACATGCCCGGTTTGCGAAGGCGAGATCACTATCGAGAAGGGGCGGCGACGGCTCCGCGGACGCCTGATCGGGGAGTGTGGTCGCAATCCGGTAGAACACGTCTTCTCATTCGATTTCATTACGAGAAGGGGCGAACGCCTTTGAGGAGAGACTCAGGAGAGAGCCCGCCTTGGCTCCGCGCACAACCCTCCGTCCAGCCGAATCACGCGTTGCCCAATGCGCTTGCAACGGAGGCCGATCCACCTCGGGATAACCACCTCGAACTGCGCGTCGAGGGCCCATTCGACACCGTGTTGGCCCCGGTCTTCCCCCATGGCTACTGGTCGTGGCAATGAATTGAGATCTCATCGTTCATCAGCGACTACGCTATTACGAAAGGCGTAGGCGCGCCCTCTTGCGCGGTACCATACGATTTGGCACACAACGGTGCCGACCCTTCGAAAGAGCATCCTCCATGACCCATCTTGCCGACTACAGCCTTCCTCAGCTCAAGCAACTCCAGACGCGCATCTCCAAGGAGATTGAGAAGCGCGAAAGTAACACCAAGGCGTCCCTGCTGAAGCGCCTACGCAAGTTAGCCCAGGAAGAAGGCATCAGCCTGGAGGATCTGCTGGGTCGCACCATGGAGACAACCGCCTCGGCGACAAAGCGTGGGCGTCCCGCCGCAAAGACCGTTTCGGCGAAGAAGGAGCCGTCGGCGGCCAAGTACCGCAACCCCAACAATCTCGAACAATCATGGTCTGGGCGTGGCCGCAAGCCGGGCTGGTTCGAAGCATGGGTGGCGAATGGCGGCACCATCGCTGCCCTGGAGCACGCCGCGAGCGTGGCGAAGAAGGGACGCCGTGGTGCGCTCTCCGTAGAGCCGGTCGCTGCCGAGCCAGTCCCCACAGCACCCGCTGCGACGTAAGTCAAAGCCGGATGCGGATGCGCCAGACTCGGCTGTCCTGATTCAAGCACCGTGTGCGGCAGATACGCGCTCTACGGCCCCATCTCACGCCTGAGTGAACGGTTCTCGGCCAGCATCGACGAAATGCCGGCCGACTTCGGGCCGCGCTACAACGCGGCTCCGATGCAGATGCTGCCCGTCGTCCGCCAGCGCCCCGGCGGCGAGCGCGTGGCACACCTGCTGCGCTGGGGCCTGCTCCCGGGCTGGGCAAAGGACCCGGGCATCGCCACCCGGCTCATCAATGCGCGCGCCGAGACGCTGGCCGAGAAGCCCGCCTTCCGCGCGGCCTACCGGGCGCGCCGCTGCATCGTGCCGGCATCCGGCTTCTACGAATGGAGGGCGACCCCCGGCGGCAAGCAGCCCTATTACATCCACCCCGCCAACGACGAACTGTTCGGCTTTGCCGGCCTGTGGGAACGATGGATTAGCCCCGAGGGCACACCGATCGACACCTTCACCGTCATCACCGCCGCAGCAAACGAGACCCTGCAGGCGCTGCACGAGCGCATGCCGGTGATCCTGCAGCCCGCCGACTACGGCCCATGGCTGAGCCGGGACAGCGCACCAAAGCGGCTTGGCCAACTCCTTTCCCCCTGCCCGGACGCCATGCGGAGCATGCATCCGGTGTCGAAGGCGGTCGGCAACGTCCGCAACGAAGGCGCGCAATTGATCGCGCCCGAGCCCGTCCGGCAGCCGCGCTGACCCCGCGCAGTTATCCAGCCCTCCTGTGGATAAGGCTGGGGGTAGCGGCTGGGAAGTTGAGCCAAGCCCTTGTGCGGAAGGGGATCCGGTCGGCTGCTGTAAAAACGGGCGGCCGCGGCGACGCATGCCGCGCGGGGTTTGGACCCCACCGTGGCCAGGCATTCGGCCTGACCTGACGCCCACCATCCGGCTCGACTCGCGATCAACGACAGCTATGTGGACGCGGTTTCCAATAGCCGAAGCCGGCCATCACCGGCCGTTGGAGATCCGGCCAGGATTTCCCTCGCTGGATCGCCTTGGGTGACCGGTTTACGGCGGCCAACTTGAACCCCGCCTTGGCTCGACCCGGCCACAAGACGCCATTGACTGGAGGCTCTAAAAGCGGCCTTTGGCGACGGCGAATTGAGCAGACCTGCAGAATGCGAGACAATAAGAAGATTATGGCGAACGGCGATCAACTCAAGGCACTACTGCGTTCTCACGCGGAGGGCGACGATCGCCACTTCTACTCGGTGGCCATGCAGATGGCCGCCCATGAGGCGAAGCAAGGTCACGGAAAGCTGGCCGAAGAGCTGCGTGAACTGATCGATGCCGCAAAGGCACGCCGCAACGCCAACGGCGGGGATGGCGCTATCCCGATCGCGAGGCCGAAAGGCGAGCTTGCAGGGCTGCTTAACGTCTCCTACCCTTCGCGCCGTTTGAGCGACATGGTGCTGTCCGAGTCTTTGCAGCAGAGCCTGCAACGCGTGCTCAAAGAACAAAGGCATCTGTCTAAGTTGCGCAGCCACGGCCTGTACCCGCGGCGTAAGCTGCTACTCGTCGGCCCGTCGGGTACCGGCAAGACGATGACCGCCTCGGCGCTCGCCGGCGAACTAGGCATCCCGCTCTTCGTCGTTCGACTGGACTCGCTCATTACGAAGTATATGGGGGAGACAGCGGCAAAGCTTCGTCAAGTCTTCGACGCCGTGGCGTCCACTCGAGGCGTCTACTTCTTCGACGAGTTTGATGCGATTGGCAGCCAGCGTGGAATGTCGAACGATGTGGGCGAAATCCGCCGGATTTTGAACAGCTTCCTGCTCATGATCGAGCAGGACGATTCCAACAGCGTGATTGTCGCCGCGACCAACCACCCGGACATTCTGGACGAAGCACTCTTCAGGCGCTTCGACGACCTGGTCGAGTACCATGTGCCGTCTACGGCTGAGGTGCAGGCGCTGCTGCGGCTGCGCCTAGCCGTCTATGTCAAGTCGAAGAAGGACCTCGCAAATCTGGCAACAGATGCAACCGGCTTAAGCCATGCGGAGATCGCGCGAGCGATCGACGACGCGGTCAAAGAGGCCGTGATGCACGATCAGGAGATCATCCCGACCGAAGCGCTGCGCATCCTGCTGCAGCAGCGCCAGGCAGTGCGCCGCCGCACCGCTGGCGGCAAAGAGTAAGCCGTCTTTTGCATGGTCACGGAGAACCAACAGCGGCGCCCGCATCTCTTTCCACAGGACACACGCTCCACTGAGGGGTACACCGCTAAGAAGGCTGTCGTCGTCAAAGCGGCCGTACCGCTTCAGCCGCGTGTGCAACATGCGCAGGATTTGCGCGCCCAGTTTGCACAGGTAGAGGCGGCTCAGCTTAAGCGGGTGGCCGAGCAGATGGCCGCAGAAGTGCAAACAGCAATCGGCATCCAGATCGAGTTCGAGAGCCAACAGGGGGTTGAGTTGGCAGCCGAGAGCTTGGCCCGCGATCGTCAGGGCATTGAACTCATGAACGTGCGGAAGCAGGGTGACCAAGTGCTGGCTACCGTTTTCGTGCCCCAAGGCAAGCTGACGCACTTTGAAAGGCTGATCGAATCCTACGCCGAACACCGAACCGGTGCTGGCGGTCGTTCGCTCGACAAGCAGTCGTTGATTGATGCGATCCGCTCGGTGCGTGTCGCCACGTTCGACTCCCTGTGGACGGACAGCGCCGATGCGCTGCCGGCCAACGACGCCGAGGCAATCTGGTGGGAAGCGTGGCTTCCCGCCGGCGACAACCGGCCGCAGGTCACCGCGGACTTCCGCAAAGTAGGCGAACTGGCGGGTCTGCTTATACGGGAGCGAGCGCTGCACTTTCCGGAGCGCTCGGTCGTGCAGATGTACGGTAGCAAGGCGCAGTTGCTTCAATCCTCGCTGGTACTAAACATGGTGGCCGAGCTGCGTCGAGCGAAGACGACCGCCGAGTTCTTCGCTGCACTCCCGCTGGAAGAAGAAGCTGAGTGGACCGGGAACCTGCAAGACCGCCTCATGCAGCAGCATGCGGGTAACTCGTACGTCACTTTGCTGGACACCGGCGTCAATCATGGGCACCCTCTGCTGGCTCCGATGGTCGCCGACGGCGACCGCCACACCGTGGAGCCTGGTTGGGGACCCGATGATGCCAATGGCCATGGCACCGAACTTGCGGGCTTGGCCTTGTTCGGTGACCTGACACCGGCGCTTTCGGACAATGGCGCGCTGTCCGTGCCGCATCGCCTTGAGTCAGTGAAGATCCTGCAGGGACCAGGCGACAACGACGGTCAGTCCTACGGCGCGATAACGGCAGAAGCCGTAGCGCGTGTTGAGATTACCGCTCAGGACCGGCGCCGCGTGTTCGCGATGGCAGTGTCGTCCACTGACGGCCGCGATCGAGGGCGCCCTTCGTCGTGGTCGGCAGAGGTCGACCGTCTCGCCTGCGACTACGAGGGCCAGGGGGAGACCCCGCGCCTGTTTGTCCTCTGCGCGGGAAACACACGAGATCCCAATGCCTGGAGTGACTACCCGGCCAGCCTCTCGACGAACCTGGTGCACGATCCCGGGCAAGCCTGGAATGCGCTCACGGTGGGCGCGTACTCTGAGCTCACGACGATCTCTGAGGCCTTCGGCCACGAGTACACCCCGATCGCGGCAGCTGGTGGGCTGAGCCCGTACACGACAACATCGTCAACTTGGCAGCCAGGTTGGCCGTTCAAACCCGACATCGTGATGGAAGGTGGCAATGCGGCGGTCGATGGGACTGGCTTCACAAGCCAGATGGATAGCCTGTCGCTTCTGACGACCAATTACCGACCCCACGACCGCCTTTTCTCGTTGAGCTGGGCGACGAGTGCATCCACTGCCCTAGCAGCGGGCATGGGCGCTCGGATCCAGGCCGCGTATCCCAACTTTTGGCCTGAAACCATTCGAGCGCTGATGGTCCACTCGGCGCGATGGACGCAGCCAATGCTCGACGCTTACACCCCGAACGGGCTTCGCAACCAGTCCAACATGCGACAGCTGCTCCGGCATTGCGGCTACGGCGTTCCCAGTTTGGAGCGGGCGTTGTACAGCGCGAGCAACTCGCTCACGTTGATCGTCCAGGACCAGTTGCAGCCGTACCAGAAGGTGGGCTCGGCGGTCCGCACCCGCGATATGAATCTGCACGACCGTAAGCGCTCACCCAGCGGCGTCGTTGCTACGCAGCGCGCCTTGAGATTTCCGAGCGCAACGGCGCTTTCCCGAAGTGCTGCTTCCACAGTCTGGGCGTGAGCTGCGCGACGTCGGCGGCCGGGTGCTGGGCGACGCGCTGCAGTACGTCGACGAGATAGTCGTAGGGATCGAGCTCATGCAGCCGACAGGTCGCAATCAGGCTCTGGACGACGCCGACGTGCTGGGCGCCGAGCTCGGTCCAGCTGAACATCCAGTTTTTCCGACCCAGCGGAATCGGCCGCAGCGCCCGTTCGAGGTGGTTGGTATCGATCGGCACATCCGGGTCGGCGAGGAACACTTCCAGTGCCGCCCGTCGCTTGTGTGCGTAGATCAGCGCCTTGGTCAGCGGGTTGCTCGGTAGCAGCCCCTGCGCGTCCAGGCGCTCCTGTACCCAGGTGAAGAAGGCCGTCACGATCGGACGGGCGTGATCGAGCCGGTACTCGCGCTTGGCCTCGCCCTTGAGCTTGTCGTCGCGGATCTTCGCTTCGACCGCGTAGAGCGCACCAATGAACTCGAGCGCCTTGGCCGCCAGCGCTGGCTCGGCCGCCTCGGCGTTGATGAATTCGCGCCGGCAGTGCGTCCAGCACTGCGCGTGCGTGAGCCCGGTCTTGCTCGCGTAGGTCTCGTAGGCGCCGTAGCCGTCCGAGAGCAGCACACCCCCTTCGGTGGGCTTGAGCCCGAGCACCTTCTCGACGTTGCTGTGGGCGCGGCTGTCGAAGAACGGGAAGCAGATCTCGTGCAGTTCGCCATACACCGGCCAGAAGTAGCAGGCCTTCATCTTGCCCGGGCCGGCACGGCCGGCCTTGATCGGGGTTTCGTCCATGGCCTTGACGCGACTGGCACGGATCGACGCGAGCTGCGCCTCGTAGATCGGCGTGAGCAGCGCGGCCGCCTGCGCAGCCAGTTGCGTGAGCCAGGCGCGGCTGACCGTGATGCCAGCGTCAGCCAGGCGCTGATGCTGGCGGTACAGCGGCAGGTGCCAGGCGAACTTGTCGAGCAGCAGCCCGACCAGGAAACTCACGTCGGCGCGGCTGCCCTCGATCACCCCGACGGGCGCCGCTGGGCAGTGGATCGTCTGCGTGTCGCGGCGCTTGATGACCGGGCGCACGTACTTGAGGATCACGTAGCTGCCCGGGCGCTGCGCCAGGCGATGGCTGACCTTCTCGCCGATCACCTCGAACTGGTCGGCGGCAAGCCCCTCGGTCTCGGGGTTGGCGAGCGTGATGGTCTCGACCGGCACGCGCGTCTCGTCGAAGAACAGCGCCGATTCGTCCTTGTCCTGGGCGTAGTCGGTGCGCGACGCACGGCGGGTGTGTCCCGCCACGGTCTTGCCGGGGACATCGGGCTGCGTGTCGGGGATCGGTAGCTCGCCCAGATACATCTGCGCCGGGTCCGGTGGGACCAGGCGCTTCTCGCTCTTCTGGCCGAAGAGCTGGCGGCGGAACCACTCGAGCTGATGTTGGATGGTCTGCACTTGGCGCTGCAGATCCTCATGCGCCTGGGCCAGTTCGACGACGCGCTCGGGCGCCCACTGGGCGGCCTCGGCAAGGGTCGGAACGGGGGCGGAGTGCGGCGCGGGCATGGCGCATATTTTACCGTATGACCCAGCATTCATGCGGGTTACACGGCGTTTGCGGGCAGTCGGAAACGGCGCTTGTAGCGTGCCGGCTCGATGCCTTCGAGCAGCAGCTTGAGCCCGGTCCAGTCCATCTGGCGCGTGCGAACCTGCGCCCAGTTCGACACGAAGCGTCCCTGTTCGAGGCGCTTGGCCCACACACAGAATCCGGTGCGATCCCAGTACAGCACCTTCATCTGCGTGCCGCGCCGGTTGATGAATACGAACAGCTCGCCCGAAAGCGGATCGCAGCCGAGCGCCTGGCGGGTGAGCGCGTACAGGCCATCGAAGGATTTGCGCATGTCGACCGGGCGGCCATAAACATGGACGCGGACCGCGCCTTCGGGGAAGAACATCAGCCGCGCGACAGGTGAAGGATCACGCCGTCGCCCAGATCGAGCCGCAGCTCGAGGCGACCCGTGCCGCCGAGTTTGACCGTGCCGGCGTCGACGAAGCCGATGCGCTCCATCGCCGGCGCGGCGGACTGCGTACTCGGCTCGCCCAGCAGGCTACGCCAGCGCCGGAAGGTCGACTCGCTGAGCCCCTCACGGGCGCAGAACGGCTCGACCCCCAGCCCACTCTCGGCAAACCGCGCGATGACTGCTTGCCATTCCTGACGGCTACGCCGCCGCCACTTGTTGTTGGTCGCTGTCGCCCTAGTCACTGCCGGCTCCTCCCTGATGAATGTGGGAGGGATTGTTCCGCGCGGACGGAGGCCGGAGAAGGACGCCGCTCAGTGACCGGTTACGCACGACCTGCCCTGGCCGACCGAGCAGCTTCAGGAGCTGGGCGACGCGCAAGTGACGCTTCGGGTCACGCTCTCATACTTCATCGAGCCGAACCCTGGCGAGCGCGGCGGCATCGACAAGTATGCATACCAGTCGCACGCGCTGCGATTCGCGGTGCGGCGCCCCTTGGAAACCGAGGCGTCCTTTCGTGGCCGCATCAACGCTCAGGCGGCAGCAGAAGAGCAAGGGCTTCCCGCGGCCGGTGGCGCCGACGCCGGCTGGACCGTCGGTGAGCGCACTCGCGCTCGCGGCTCGCTCGTCAGCGATAGCTGGAGTGGAACCGCCGCCGCGCTCGCCAACCGCGGACAGTTGGCAGTCTTTCCCGCGATGGGATGGTGGCGGAATCGCCCGAGCCACGGGCGGTTCGAGCGGGCGGCCAGGTACAGCCTCGTTGTTTCAATCGAGGCGCCTGAGATCCAGCAGGACCTCTATGCGATAGTCGCGCAGCAGATTGCGGTACCGGTCGCAATCGAAACCCAGGTCTGAGACAAGTTGCCCTCTTCTCATCTCTAGCAGCGTCCCTATGCGCGAGAGTCAGCTTCCCTTTTTGGCGAAATGCCGCTTTGGGTCGGCTGCACTCGATGGCGTCCGGCAGCTTTCGGGATGCGAAACTTGAGCGGCCGGTTTCCGGCGCCGAACTAAGAAGGTTGCTCGTCGCGTCCCGACCCAGAGCAGCCGTAGAGCTTTTGGGAAAGCTGTCGTTCAACGTTGGAATTCAGCGGCTGCCGTAGGCAGTCCGCTGGAATGACTTGTTAGGCAACAACTCCACTGCCTATGGGTTTATAGCGGATTTACTTAGGTTGGTACTCCAATGATGAATGGTGAAGGTTAATGCGCAAATTTCCCGCATCGTCTTTAACGTAACCCCACGTTTTGTCAACGGTAGTCACTTTCCCATTTTTATCTGTGAAGTGAACTTTCCCCATAGTAATTGCGCTATTGCCATCAAGAAAAATAGCAGAAGTGACAGGCTCACATTTTTTCCAGCCTTTTAGAGCAAAACCTGTGTCGGCAGGGAAGGATGGGTCACCGCCAACGAAATAAGATAGCGCACCGGCACGTGTGGGGCGAAATGTTTGAGGGTTCACCGTGAGCGTAGGCTTAAAGAGTACTGCGCCCATTTGGTAGGCGTAAGCGGAATCTATGACTTTCTCGGCCAATGCTCTCGCTGCTACTTTTCCATCCTTTTCGTATGCGGCGTTGATATCAAGAAGAGCAGCACACCATGCTTGCTGAGCTGTTAATGCTTCCTTCTCTGTTACTGCCTGATTTACAACGATGGGCTCGTTTGCGTTCGCAATATTTGAGGTAAGTGCGACTAATGCTGTTAATGCTACAAGTTTGACTTTCATAGTTGGGAGACCTCTGGGTTGAAAGAATTGGATTGTTGCGTGTTTGACTGTGCCTAACGAATAGGGTTTATCCCTCGCGCCGCAAGCGCCGTTCAGTGCGCGGGCGCCTGCCGCGAGGGATAAGCCTTGTTGAACTGAACCGCCGCGCTGGCGGTGATACTGGGGATTCTACGCGCGGCTCATCCACATTGGATAGAGCGCGACAGGCCCCTGGCATCAGCGGGTCGCCGCTCCCGGCTCAGCGCTCGCGGCCATCGCCGTAATCGGCCGCAATCGGGTGCCGACCCTGCGTCGGGCGGGTGGTGTCGGTCGCGTTCGCCAGTCCGGGAACGTGCCACGGCCTGCCGGTGCGAGCGCCGCATCAGCGAGGATTGAGATGGGGGCGCGTGAGTGTTCATGGTGGCCCATCCCGACAGCGCGGCGCCGGTGCAGGTGGGTCGTACCGGCGAGCCATGACGATCTCGACCGTGTGCCAACGCCCGACCCCGCAGTGCGGGCAGCATCGCGGGTCCTCCCCGCTTACGCGCGCGAGGAAGTGTTCGGCCGCTTCGATAGCGACTGCTTGTGGTGCCGGCGTCTGGAGCGCCGCACGGGCGGCGGCAAGCCGGGCACGCTTGTGGCCGCAGGCGAGCAGCCCGTAGTGGCGCAGGCGCTTGAAGCCGGCCGGCAGCACGTGGCGCAGGAAGCGTCCGATGAAGGTGTCGGTCGGCAGGCTCACCGTACGTTTGCCTCCGGTCTGGTTGTCGCGCACCCGAAGGCGCACCTGGCCCGCACCGCAGCCAAGCAGGCGGTCGTTCGAGAGCGCCACGCGGTGCGTGTAGCGGGCAAGGTAGTCGAGCACCTGGGCGGGTCCGCCGGGCGGCGGCTTGGCGTAGACCACCCAGTCGTGCGCCAGTAGCGCACGACGTCGGGCTTGCCATGCACCCGGCGCAGCGCTCGGATCGTCGGCCAGCTCGCCGCTGCGGTGGGCCGCGTCGAGCCGCGCGAGGAACTTGCCGCGAAACACCTTCGAGGCGGCCTGGACGGGAAACAGGAAGCGCGTACCGCGCACCGGTGCGCGCCATCTGCCCTCGGCGTCGAGCCCGCCACAGGTGATCAGGGCGTGCACATGCAGGTGCATGCGCAGGTCCTGGCTCCAGGTGTGCAGCACGAGGCTGAAGCCAGGCACGGCGCCCAGCCAGCGCGGGTGGGCGGCGAGCTCGAGCAAGGTGGCCGCCGCACTGTCGAACAACGCACCGTAGAGCCAGCGCGGGTGCCGGATCGCCAGTGGATTGAGCGCGTGGGGCAGCGTGAACACCCAGTGCGCGTAGGGCACCGGCAGCACCTCGCGCAGGCGCGCCGCACGCCAGGCCTCCTTGGCCCGCGTCTGGCACTGCGGGCAATGCCGGTTGCGACACGAGCGCCAGACATGGCGCTCGGCGCCGCAGTTTGCGCAACGCTCGCGTACGCCGCCGAGCGCGGCGGTGCGGCAGTCGACGATGGCACGCCAGGCCCGCGCCTGGGTGGGCGACAGCGCATGGCGGCGGCGGTCGATGCTGCCGTGCGTGCGCAGGATGCCGGCCAGCGTGGGGCGGTCCATGGCCGCTCGGCCTCAGAGCCGGCGCAGCAGATCGAGCGGGCTGTCGTGGGGGATTGAACCCGGACGCGCCAGATGCAGGTAGCGCTGCGTGGTCGACAGGTGGCCGTGGCCCAGGAGCTTCGCGAGCGTGGCCAGATCGACGCCAGCCTCCAGCAGATGGGTGGCGAAGGCGTGGCGCAGCGTGTGGATGCCGCCCGTCTTGGTGATGCCGGCCCGGTCGCGGGCACGGTAGTACGCACGTTGCGCACTGCTGATGTCAAAGGGCTGGGCGGCGTCGGTGGCGCGAGGGAACAGCCAGACGCGGGGTTTGCAGATGCGCCAATAGACGCGCAGCGCTTCGAGCAGGCTCGGGCTGAGCAGCGTGTAGCGATCCTTGCCGCCCTTGCCTGCCACCACCCGGATGCACATGCGGTCCGGTGCGCTGTCGATGTCGGCGATGCGCAGCGCGCACACCTCGGACACCCGCAGTCCGGCCGCGTAGGCCGTCATCAACAGTGTGCGCGTGCGCAGATTGGCGGCCGCTTCGAACAGGCGTGCCAGTTCCTCGCGCGAGAGGATCTCCGGCTGACGCTGCGGCGTGTGCGCGTAGGGAATCGTGACGGCCTCAGCCCTGCGGCCCAGCACGGTGTCGAAGAAGAACTTCAGCGCGCACACGGCCTGGTTCACGGTCGTGTAGGCCAGGTGCCGCTCGGTGATCCGGTGCAGCAGCCAGGCCTTGACTTGCGCGCCATCGAGCCGGTCGGGGCTGCAGTGGTAGTGCGCGGCCAACTGCGCCACCACCGACAGGTAGGCCTGCTGCGTGCGCCGTGCCAATCCGCGCAGCACCATCGCGTCGATCATCTGCTGACGTAAGGGGCTCATGACACTTCTCCTTGAACGCGGGGACATCCCCCGTTTCAAGGTAGGTCAGCGGCGCAGACGTCATGAAAAAACGCGGTGGCGCTTGGGTTCGCGGCCACCGCGTCAGCGGTTTAGTTCAACTTTGTTTTAGGGCGACTGCCCTGCTGCGTAACATCGTTGCTGCTCCATAACATCAAACATCGACCCACGGCGTAACGCGCTTGCTGCTTGGATGCCCGAGGCATAGACTGTACAAAACAACAGTCATAACAAGCCATGAAAACCGCCACTGCACCGTTACCACCGCTGCGTTCGGTCAAGGTTCTGGACCAGTTGCGTGAGCGCATACGCTACTTGCATTACAGCTTACGAACCGAACAGGCGTATGTCCACTGGGTTCGTGCCTTCATCCGTTTCCACGGTGTGCGTCACCCGGCAACCTTGGGCAGCAGCGAAGTCGAGGCATTTCTGTCCTGGCTGGCGAACGAGCGCAAGGTTTCGGTCTCCACGCATCGTCAGGCATTGGCGGCCTTGCTGTTCTTCTACGGCAAGGTGCTGTGCACGGATCTGCCCTGGCTTCAGGAGATCGGAAGACCTCGTCCGTCGCGGCGCTTGCCGGTGGTGCTGACCCCGGATGAAGTGGTTCGCACCCTCGGTTTTCTGGAAGGCGAGCATCGTTTGTTCGCCCAGCTTCTGTATGGAACGGGCATGCGGATCAGTGAGGGTTTGCAACTGCGGGTCAAGGATCTGGATTTCGATCACGGCACGATCATCGTGCGGGAGGGCAAGGGCTCCAAGGATCGGGCCTTGATGTTACCCGAGAGCTTGGCACCCAGCCTGCGCGAGCAGCTGTCGCGTGCACGGGCATGGTGGCTGAAGGACCAGGCCGAGGGCCGCAGCGGCGTTGCGCTTCCCGACGCCCTTGAGCGGAAGTATCCGCGCGCCGGGCATTCTTGGCCGTGGTTCTGGGTTTTTGCGCAGCACACGCATTCGACCGATCCACGGAGCGGTGTCGTGCGTCGCCATCACATGTATGACCAGACCTTTCAGCGCGCCTTCAAACGTGCCGTAGAACAAGCAGGCATCACGAAGCCCGCCACACCGCACACCCTCCGCCACTCGTTCGCGACGGCCTTGCTCCGCAGCGGTTACGACATTCGAACCGTGCAGGATCTGCTCGGCCATTCCGACGTCTCTACGACGATGATTTACACGCATGTGCTGAAAGTTGGCGGTGCCGGAGTGCGCTCACCGCTTGATGCGCTGCCGCCCCTCACTAGTGAGAGGTAGGGCAGCGCAAGTCAATCCTGGCGGATTCACTACCCCTGCGCGAAGGCCATCGGTGCCGCATCGAACGGCCGGTTGCGGAAAGTCCTCCCTGCGTCCGCTGATGGCCGGGTGCGTGAGGTCACGAACGGCAGCTTCGGAGCAGCGAAACTCGTGGAATCCCTGGGTACCTGACCGGCAGCTTTGCGGAAGTCGCAACGACCGCTCGGGGTCGTTAGGGTAACTTGCTAGTTTCGGCAACCGGCCATTCTTATCGCATACAGCTGAGCGGAATCGAGCGACACCATTGGCCGAACTGCTGTGTGACGGTGATTTTCAGGTTGATTACCAGTTGCTAAGCGTTCAGCCACTTCCAAGCTGGATCCAAGAGTCGATCCCGTCTGACAAAACAGTACTCAACTGCCGGCCTCTCAATGACGAAGACGCAAAGTTTATGAGCACCACCTAGATCTCATCAGAACGATCAACGATCTCAAGCTTGAACTGCCAGCCCTCGAACGCCGACAGCATGCGCCCGAAGTCATTCCATGAGATTTCACGGCCATCAATCACGAGCAGAGGAGTCCGCTCCACCGCGGACTCATCCCAATCGATACGCCCCCGCACCGTCTGCTCAGCGATCTCAGTTTTCTCGCCTTCAGTCGCCAGATGCCTGATCGAGAGCAAACGGCGAAGTCGTTCGATCAGCTTCGCAAGCAATGCAAGTAGCTCTTGCTCAGGATTCCCGATGACCTGGCACTGATAGCCTGACGGGCGACCATCGCGAAGTTCAAAGGCATCCAGAGCAACGATGCTCCCATGAAGACGCGTTCGGAAGTAGAAACGATGCGTCTCCCCTACGCTGTCCGTGAGGTCGATCGGCTCGAGCGGGATATCTTCAAAGTGCGCAAGACCACCTAGCCGGGCAACGTCCGCGTTGAAGCATCGAGTACAAAACTGGCGACAGCTTCCTTCGGCACCGCGATAACTGACGATGTCGTAGTGCGGCGTAAGCTGGCCACAGCTCTCGCATGGAATCGTGTCTTGGTCCATCACGCCCCCTCGATGTGCCTTCATTTTTGAAGCTTGCTCCGCCGGCCAGTTGCCGGCGATACCCAGGCTGATCGCCAGGAGCCGTGGCGTCAGAGTACACCCGAAAAAAAAGCCCGAGGGACTGCCCGGGCGTTTTCGACTTTATTGACCTGTTCTCGACTTTATTGTCACGTTGTCGACTTTATTTGCGCGGAACAAAAGCACACGCCCCCGCCGCCGACTTACTCCACCGTCACCGACTTCGCCAGGTTCCGGGGCTTGTCCACATCCGTACCCTTGACCAATGCGGCGTGGTAGGACAGCAGCTGCAGCGGGATCACGTGCAGCACGGGCGACAGCATGCCGTAGTGCTCGGGCATGTGCAGGATGTGCACGCCTTCGGATTCCGGGATCTCGCTGCCGGCGTCGGCAAACACGTAGAGCTCGCCGCCGCGGGCGCGGACTTCCTGCAGGTTGGACTTGAGCTTCTCGAGCAGTTCGTCCGCGGGCGATACGGCGATCACCGGCATGTCCTTGTCCACCAGCGCGAGCGGGCCGTGCTTGAGCTCGCCGGCGGCGTAGGCTTCGGCGTGGATGTAGGAGATCTCCTTGAGCTTGAGCGCACCTTCCATGGCGATCGGCCAGTGGCTGCCGCGGCCGAGGAAGAGCGCGTGCTCCTTGCCGGCGAAGCGCTGGGCCCACTTTTCGATTTCGGGCTCGAGCTCCAGCACCTTCTGCACGGCGACGGGCAGGTGGCGCAGGGCGGCCAGGCGGCGCTCTTCGTCTTCGGCGCTGAGGCGACCGTTGAGCTTGGCCAGCGCCAGGGTAAGCAGCGCAAAGGCGGCGAGCTGGGTGGTGAAGGCCTTGGTGGAGGCAACACCGATCTCGGGGCCGGCGCGGGTGATGAAGCGCAGCGCGGTCTCGCGCACGATGGCCGATTCGGGCACGTTGCAGATCGCCAGCGTGCGCTGCATGCCGAGCGCCTTGGCGTGCTTGAGCGCGGCGAGGGTGTCGGCGGTCTCGCCCGACTGCGAGATGACCACGACCAGAGTGTCGGCGTCGGGCACGGATTCGCGGTAGCGGTATTCGCTGGCGATCTCGACGGTAACCGGCAGCTTGGCGATGGCCTCGATCCAGTAGCGTGCGACCAGACCGGCGTGGTAGCTGGTACCGCAGGCCAGGATGAGCACGCGACGCACGCCGTCGAAGACCTCGGCCGCACGCGCGCCGAAGTGCTGCGGCGTGATGCCGGCGCCGCCGCCGATCAGCTCGAGCGTGTTGGCCAGGGCCTGGGGCTGCTCGAAGATTTCCTTCTGCATGTAGTGACGGTACTGGCCGAGCTCGACGGCGTCGGCCGACAAACTCGACAGATGCACCGCGCGCTCGACCGGGGTGCCGTCGGCGAGCACGATGCGGTAGCTGTCGCGGCGCAGCTCTGCGAGATCGCCGTCTTCCAGGTACACCACCTTGCGTGTGACCTGGAGCAGTGCAGCGGTGTCGGAGGCAGCGTACATGCCGTCTTCGCCCACGCCCAGCAGCAGCGGCGAACCGCGGCGGGCGACGATGGCACGCCCGGTCTCGGCCTCGGCCAGCACGCCGATGGCGTAGGCGCCGACGAGCTCGTTGGTGGCCGCACGCACGGCGTCGAAGAGGTCGGGCGTAGTCTGCAGCTTGCTGTGGATGAGGTGGGCGATGGCCTCGGTGTCGGTCTCGGATTCGAAGACGTAGCCCTTGCCCTGCAGGTCGGACTTGATGGCCTCGAAGTTCTCGATGATGCCGTTGTGCACCACCGCCAGGCCGCCCGAGATGTGCGGGTGGGCGTTGCGCTCGGAGGGCACGCCGTGGGTGGCCCAACGCGTGTGGGCGATACCGATGTTGGCGGAGAGCTGGCGCGCATCGGCCAGCGCAGCGAGCTCGGCGACGCGGCCGCAGGCACGCAGGCGGGTGAGTTCGCCCGCAAGCACGGCCAGGCCGGCGGAGTCATAGCCGCGGTATTCGAGCTTGCGCAGGCCTTCGAGCAGGACAGGGACGACGTTGTTCGACGCGATCGCAGTGACGATGCCACACATGGAAGGGCTTCCTTGAAGAGGTGTTCGTTTTGGTTTTTTGGGGCGGATTCAGCGCGGTTGCTTGACCGGGCGCTTCCACTCCAGGCTGATCTGCTTGACGCGGGTCACGGTGAGTTGCCCTGCAGGTGCATCCTTGGTCAGCGTGGTGCCGGCGCCCAGGGTGGCGCCGCGACCCACGCGTACCGGCGCGACGAGCTGGGTGTCGGAGCCGATGAAGACCTCGTCTTCGATGATGGTGCGGTGCTTGTTGGCGCCATCGTAGTTGCAGGTGATGGTGCCGGCGCCGATGTTGACCTTGCTGCCGACGTCGGCGTCACCGACGTACGCCAGGTGGTTGGCCTTGGAGTGGTCGGCGATGACGCTGTTCTTGACCTCGACGAAGTTGCCCAGATGCACGTCACTGCCGAGCACGGTGCCCGGGCGGGTACGGGCGTAGGGCCCGATCACGCAGGCCTGGCCCATGGCGGTGCTGTCGACGTGGCTGAAGGGTTCGAGCCGGGTGCCGGCGCCGATGCGGGCGTTGCGCACCACGCAGTTGGGGCCGATGCGCACGCTGTCGCCGAGTTCGACCGTACCTTCGAAGACGCAATTGACGTCGATCTCGACGTCCCGCCCGACCGTAAGCGTGCCGCGCACGTCGATGCGTGCGGGGTCGATCAGGGTGGCGCCTTCTTCCATCAGGCGGCGGGCAATGTTGCCCTGGTGGATGCGCTCGAGCTCGGCGAGCTGCACCTTGTTATTGACACCGAGCGTCTCGGCGAAGGCGTCGGGCTGCACCGTGGCGACATCCACGCCGTCGGCCACGGCCAGGCCGATGATGTCGGTGAGGTAGTACTCGCCCTGGGCGTTGTCGTTGCCGATGCGGCCGAGCCAGTCGCGCAGGCGGGCGACGGGGGCGATCAGGATGCCGGTATTGACCTCGCGCACACGGCGCTGCTCGGCGCTGGCGTCCTTCTCCTCGACGATGCGGGTGACGCGGCCGTCGGTGTCGCGCAGGATGCGGCCGTAGCCGGTGGGGTCGTCCATCTCGACCGTGAGCAGGGCGAGACGGGCATCGCCTGCGGCCTCGACCAGGCGGCGCAGCGTGGGTACGCCGATGAGGGGGACGTCGCCGTACAGCACCAGCGCCATGTCGCCGTCGGTCAGGTGCGGCAGCGCTTGCTGCACCGCATGACCGGTGCCCAGCTGCGGGGCCTGCCGCGCCCAGGCGAGGTCGGGGGCATCGAGGCGCTCGCGCACCACTTCTCCGCCATGCCCATAGACCACGCAGATGCGTTGGGCATCGAGTGTGCGTGCTGCATCGAGCACATGCGCCAGCATCGGCTTGCCGGCAATGGGTTGCAGGACTTTGGGCAGGACCGAGCGCATGCGCTTGCCTTGGCCGGCAGCGAGAACGACGACTTCCATAGAAGATTCCACGGTGGCAAATTGGCGCGGAGTTTAGCATGTGCGCGGCAACGCAACCTGTGAGCAAATGCATGGAGCATCAGCAAAAAATACCACTTTGGGAACAAAACCACGTTTTGATTGCCGCATTGCACAATTTGATCGTTTTTTGTCTTATTCCCGCCGCACACAGCCCCTAGAATTGCGCGTTGTAACGCACACGATACCGAGAACCGACATGCAAGCTCCCGCCCCCGAGTTCATCCAGAACCGCACCTTCGACGAGATCCAGGTCGGCGACGTCGCCACCCTGGTGCGCACGCTCCGCCCCGAGGACATCCACCTGTTCGCGGCCATGTCGGGCGACGTCAACCCGACCCACGTCGACCTCGAATACGCCCGCTCCAGCCAGTTCCGCGAAGTCGTCGGCCACAGCATGTGGGGCAGTACGCTGATCTCCACCATCCTCGGCACCGAGTTCCCTGGCCCGGGCACCGTCTATGTGTCGCAGGGGCTCAACTTCTGGCGCCCGATCACCATTGGCGACACGCTTACGATCAGCGTCACCTGCAAGGAAAAGTTCGAGCACAACCACCACATCGTCTTCGACTGCCTGGCGGTGAACCAGGACGGCTTGAAGGTGATCGACGGCGTGGCCGAGGTGATGGCGCCGACCGAGAAGATCCGCCGCCCGCGCGTGGTGCTGCCCGAGGTCACGGTGTCCGACCGCGAGCTGCGCTACCGCCACCTGCTGTCGGTGTCGTCCGGGCTGGCGCCGATCCCGATCGCCGTCGCCCACCCCTGCGACCGCGAGTCCCTGCTCGGCCCGGTGCAGGCAGCCCAGGCCGGCCTGGTCGACCCGATCCTGGTCGGGCCCGAGTCGCGCATCCGCAGCGTGGCCGAAGAACACGGCATCGACCTCAAGGGCCTTCGCATCGTCGATACCGCGCACAGCCACGCCTCCGCCGAGACGGCCGTAGCCCTGTGCCGCGACGGGGGCGCCGAAGCCCTGATGAAGGGTTCGCTGCACACCGACGAGATGATGAGCCAGGTCATCAAGCACCTGCGCACCGGCCGCCGCATCAGCCACGTCTTCCTCGCCGACGTGCCGACCTACCCGCATCCGCTGATGATCACCGACGCCGCAATCATGATCGAGCCCACGCTCGAGGATAAGGTCGACATCATCCAGAACGCGATCGAGCTTGCACACATCCTCGGCCTGCCCGAACCCAAGGTGGCGATCCTGTCGGCGGTCGAGACCGTCACCCCCAAGATCCGCTCCACGATCGAGGCCGCCGCGCTGTGCAAGATGGCCGACCGCGGCCAGATCAAGGGCGGCCTGCTCGACGGCCCGCTCGCCTTCGACAACGCCGTTTCGCTGGTCGCCGCCAAGACCAAGGGCATCAAGTCGCTCGTCGCCGGCAACGCCGACATCCTGGTGGTGCCCGACCTCGAATCCGGCAACATGGTGGCCAAGCAGCTCGAGTACCTGGCCAATGCGCTGATGGCCGGCGTAGTGCTCGGCGCACGCGTGCCCATCGTGCTGACCAGCCGCGCCGACACCGCCGAGACGCGTACCGCGTCGTGCGCGGTCGTGCAGCTGATGGCACACAGGAAGCGTGAGGCGCTGGCACGATGAAAGCCGTCCTCGTTCTCAATGCAGGCTCGTCGAGCCTCAAGTTCGCGCTCTATCCGATCAACGGCGAGGTCGCACTCGCACCTGCGGTGTCGGGGCAGGTCGAAGGCATCGGCGCCACGCCCGAGGTCACGCTCAGGACGGCCGCCGGCGAGCGCATCCAGGAACCGGTCGCCACTGGCGGCAGCCAGGGCGAACAGCACCGCGACGCGCTCGAGCACGTCTTCGGCTTGCTCAACCGCCACAATCCGGCGCTCGACATCGTCGCTGCCGGTCATCGCATCGTGCATGGCGGCGAGCGCTACAGCGCGCCGGTCGTCCTCGACGCGCGCCTGCTCGAAGAGCTGGAAGACTTCGTCCCCCTCGCTCCGCTGCACCAGCCGCACAACCTGCGCGCGGTCCACGCGGTCGCGGCGCTGCTGCCGTCGATCCCCCAGGTCGGCTGCTTCGACACCGCCTTCCATCGCACCCAGCCCGCGCTCGCGCAAGCCTTCGCCTTGCCGCGCCGCCTGACCAAGGGCGGCATCAAGCGCTACGGCTTCCACGGCCTGTCCTATGACTACGTGGCACGCCAGCTGCCCGAAGTGATCGGCGAGCGCGCCCAAGGCGCGGTGGTGATCGCCCACCTGGGTAACGGCGCCTCGATGTGCGCCCTGCGCGACGGCAAGAGCGTGGCCTCGACGATGGGCTTCACCGCGGTCGAGGGCCTGATGATGGGCACCCGCAGCGGCAGCATCGACCCCGGCGTGCTCCTCTACCTCATGGAGGAAAAGGGCATGGACGCGCGCGCGCTGACTCGCTTGCTCTACAAGGAATCAGGCCTGCTCGGCGTATCGGGCATCAGCCAGGACATGCGCACCCTGCTCGCCTCCGAAGCCCCCGAGGCCCAGGAAGCGGTGGATCTGTTCTGCTACCGCATCGCGCGCGAACTCGGCTCTCTGGCTGCGGCCGCAGGCGGGCTGGATGCGCTGGTGTTCACCGGCGGCATCGGCGAACACGCCGCCGCAGTGCGCGAGAAGGTGTGCGCCATGGCCGCCTGGATGGGTGTGGAGATCGATTCCGCCGCCAACACCGACCATGCCCGTCGCATCGACACCGCCACCAGCCGCGTCGCCGTCGCCGTGGTGCCGACCAACGAAGAGCGCATGATCGCGCGCTACACCGCGCAGGCGCTGGGCCTGTAACCCCACAGCCCCCCCTGTAGGAGCGGCGCAAGCCGCGAGCCTTTCGGGGGGAGGCCCTGCCCCTCATCGCCTTCAACCCCTCGCGGCTGGCGCCGCTCCTACAGGGAGGCGACGCGCGCTGGGTTGGCTGTAGGAGCGACGCAAGTCGCGAGCCTCTCATCGGCCGTCCCCCCACCCTCGTCCGCCTTCAAACCCTCGCGGCTGGCGCCGCTCCTACAGGGGAGACGCGCGCTGGGTTGGCTGTAGGAGCGACGCTAGTCGCGAGCCTTCCTTCGGCTGCCCACCCACCCGCATCGCCTTCAAACCCTCGCGGCTGGCGCCGCTCCTACAGGGGGGCGCGAGTCGCGAGCCTTTCAGGGGCCGATGTGCGGCCAGGGTATTCCCGCCTTGGGCAAACCGGGCACATAGTGCTAACGTCATGAACACCAGCACGACGGAGCGCACCATGAGAGCACGCACCCTTCTCGCCACCGCGGTCATGATGGCCGCCTTCGGTGCCCTGGCCAGGCAGCCGGTCGACACCGGCCACGGCGGCGCTGTCGCCACCATCTCCCACCACGCCAGCCTGGCGGCGATGGAGATCCTCAACGCCGGCGGCAATGCGATCGACGCAGCCGTGGCCGCTGCGGCAACGCTCGGCGTCACCGACCCCTTCAGCTGCGGCATCGGTGGCGGCGGCTTCATGCTCATCTACTCGGCCAAGGACCGCCGGGTAATCGCCGTCGACCACCGCGAGGTCGCCCCCGCCAGCTTTCACCCCGGGGTGTTCCTGAATGCCGACGGCAGCGCAATGGACTGGAAGGCCGCCGTGCCCAACGGCCTGTCGGTGGGCGTGCCCGGAACGGTGCGTGGCTGGCATGAGGCGCTGACGCGCTATGGCACGATGGGCTTCGAGCAGGTGCTGGCGCCGGCGATCCGCGTCGCCGAGGAAGGCTTCGAGGTCGGGCCCAACTTCCATCGCATCAACACCGCCAACGAAGCCAAGTTCGCGCGCTTCTCCACCACATCGGCGCTTTACCTGCAGGACGGCAAGGCGCTACCGGTGGGCAGCCTGCATCGCAACCCCGAGCTGGCGCAGACCTACCGCGACATCGCGCGCGGCGGCGTGAAGGCCTTCTACGAGGGGCCGATCGCCGCCAGCATGGTGGCGGCGGTGAACCACCCGCCCGCCAATCCGGGCGTCGAGGTCATCCCCGGCAGCCTGACGATGGCCGACCTCAAGGACTACGAGGCGCGGCTACGCCAGCCGATCCGCTCGAGCTACCGCGGCTACGAGATCCTCGGCATGCCGACGCCCTCGAGCAGCGGTATCGCCATCGCCCAAGCCCTGAACATCATGGAAAGCTTCGACCTCAGCGGCAAGTCGCGCGCCGAGATCGAGCACCTGTACCTGGAAGCCTCGCGACTCGCCTTCGCCGACCGCAATGCCTACGTGGCTGACGAGGCCTTCACCGACGTGCCCTTCGAAGGCTTGTTGTCGAAGGACTACGCGCGCGAGCGCGCCCGTCTGATCAGCGCCACGGCGGCGCCCGGCAAGGTGGAACAGGGCGACCCCTACGCCTTCCAGAACGACCTGTCGGTGCCACTGCGCCCGACGCCGCGGCCGCTGGCACAGGAGTCGATGCACACCACGCACCTGGCGGTGTCGGACCGCGAGGGCAACATCGTCGCCTACACCTTCACCATCGAGGACTGGGGCGGCAGCGGCATCGTCGTGCCGGGGCGCGGCTTCCTGCTCAACAACGAGCTCACAGACTTCGACTTCAGCGCCCCCCACCCCAATGTCCCAGAGGCCTTCAAGCGTCCGCGCTCGAGCATGAGCCCGACCATCGTGTTGAAGGACGGCGCGCCCGCCTTCACCATCGGCTCGCCGGGCGGCTCCACCATCATCACCACCACGCTGCAGACCATCGTCAACCACATCGACCTCGGCATGAGCCTGGCCGATGCGCTCGCCGCCCCGCGCATGAGCCAGCGCAATGGCGACACCACCCTGGTCGAGACGCTGCTGCAGTTCCCCGGCAGCGAACAGGCCAGGGCGCTCGAGGCGATGGGTCACCAGTGGCGCGAGACCGAGCAGATCGGCGCCGCCAACGGCATCCGCTTCAATGCCGATGGCACGGTCACCGCAGTCAGCGAACCACTGCGCCACGGCGGTGGCAGCGCGATCGTGCAGAAGCACTAGGCCTAGAGCAGCGTCCTTGCCTCGTCCACGCCGATCCACAGCGCGGTCGCGGCGAGCAGCGCTGCCATCGTGTAGTTGAAGACCATCAGCGCAGCCGGCTGCTGCAGCCAGGCCCGCAGACGCGCACCAGCAACCGCCCACACGGTGATGCAGGGCAGGTTCACCGACATGCACACCAGCGCCAGACCTGCCGCCGTTTTCCAGTCGGCATCGCGCGGCAGGAACAGGATGGCGATGTTGAGCACCATCATCCACGCCTTCGGGTTCACCCACTGGAACAGCGCCGCGGCCACGAAGCCGAGCGGCGCGACACGCCCGCCACGCCCCGGCTGGCCCGCGCGCGCCTGGCGCAGCGCCAGCCACAGCAGATAGGTGCAGCCCACCACCACCAGCGGCAGGCGCAGGGCGTCGAGCCAGGCCATCACCCAGGCCAGGCCACTGGCGACGATCAGCACCTGGACACTGTTGCCGACGCTGACGCCAAGCAGGTGCGGCAGCGTGCGGCGGAAACCGAAATTGACCCCCGATGCGGCGAGCATGATGTTGTTGGGTCCCGGGGTAACGGACATCGTGGCGACGTAGGTCATCAGCGGCAGGTCGATCATGGTGTTCTCCTCGGGAGGCTTCGGGAGATCACTATACGAACGACAGCACTCAGGTTACAGGTCCAGAGAAATAGTTTTATAGTGGTTACAGATTGAAGACAGAACGCACTGTAACCATCAAAGGACCAACCTACTGTGCCCCCTCCCGCCGCCATTGCCACCCCGCTCTATCAGACGCTGACCGAAGAGTTGCGCGAAGCGATTCGCGACGGCCGCCTGGTCGCTGGCGCCCGCCTGCCTTCGGTGCGCGAGGCGGCAAACAGCCGCGGCATCAGCATCAACACGGTACTGGCCGCCTACCGCCAGCTCGAGGCCAACGGCCTGGTCGACGCGCGTCCGCAATCAGGCTACTTCGTGCGCTCGCAGCTTGCCGTACCGCCCGCCCCGCAGGCCGCCGCCGCCGAGCCGAGCTCGGCGATCGCCGCCGAAAGCACGGTGCTGAGCCGGATCGCCAGCGTGCTCGCCGCACAGACCCGCCCCGACACCATCGACCTGTCGCTCGCCTGCCCCAAGGGCAGCGACTTCTATCCCGGCGAGAAGCTGGGCCGCATCGTCGCCGACCTCACCCGCCGCCACCCCGAGCTGCTCACCGACTATTCGCTGCCACCGGGCCCGCTGTTGCTGCGGCGCGAGATCTGCCGCCACGCCACCGAGCTCGGCATGCAGCTGCAGCCCGACGCCATCCTGCTCACCAACGGCTGCATGGAAGCCCTGCAGCTGGCGCTGCACGCCACCACCCGGGCAGGCGACACGGTGGGCCTGGAGTCGCCGACCTATTTCAACCTGATCCCACTGCTCGACCGCCTGGGCCTCAAGGCGATCGAGATCCCCACCCATCCCGAGGGCGGACTGTCGCTCGACGCGCTGGAATTGCTGCTTTCGGAAGGACGATTGAAGGTGGTGGTGACCATGCCCACCGTGCACAACCCGCTGGGCACCAGCATGAGCCCGGCCAACAAGCGCCGGCTCGCCAACCTGGCGCGCACCTACAAGGTGCCGGTGATCGAGGACGCGCTCTACGCCGAGCTGCAGTTCAGCACGCCGCTGCAGCCGACCGCGAAGGCCTTCGACCGCGACGGCTGGATCATCGTGTGCGCGTCCTACACCAAGACGCTGGCGCCCGGCATGCGCGTGGGCTGGATGGAAGGCGGACGCTTCGGCCGCGAGCTGGCCGAGCTGAAGTTCTGCTCGTCGGTGGCCCAGCCCGCCCTGCTGGGCGAGGCCATCGGGCGCTTCCTCGAGAGCGGCGGCTACGCCCAGCACATCCGCCGTCTGCGCCGCACCTATGCCGCGCAGACCGAGCGCCTGCGCGGCCTGATCCACGACGCCTTTCCCGCCGGCACGCGCGCCACCCAGCCCAGCGGCGGCTTCCTGGTGTGGGTGGAGCTGCCCGAGGGCTGCGACACCAACCGCCTGTTCGACCTCGCCCTGCGCCGCGGCATCGGCATGACGCCCGGCAAGCTGTACTCGCCGTCGGGCCGCTACACCCGCCACCTACGCCTGTCGGGCTGCTACCCCTTCAGCGACCGCCACGTGCACGCGCTGATGACGCTGGGGGAGCTGGCGGGGGCGCAGCTACGCTGAGCGCCCGTCATACAAGCGTTCAACGGTTGTAACTGCCCACCCCGATCAACATGCCGTTGTGGGTACGGAAGAAGGTGTGCTTGCTTTCGATCCGGCCGGTGGTGGGATTGCGCCAGAAGTAGTCATACTCGCCTGCGCCATCGTCCTTGGCGATCTGGGCCATCTGCAGCACGATCAATTCTCCGCGCGGGTCGCGCAGCTGCATTGCGTCGGTCCCGACCAGGGCGGGTGTGGCGCCGTGGGCGAGGAACAGACCACTTTCGAGATCGACGACGAACACGTAGAGGTCGTTGCGGATGAAGCGCCCCCCAAGATGCTGGAACTCGGCCAGGGTCGCTGCGCGGTCAGCGGCCAACGCCTTGACCGCATCACGCAGCATCGCCTTGGCCTCCACCGGCGTTGCGCGCGGCGGGTAATAGCCGACCGCCACGATCACGTCGCCAACGCGCTGGAACAGCGTCACCTTCGGCTCGCCACGACTATCGGCGGGGTTGAACCAGCGGTATTCGACCCGACCCCGGCCTTCGCTGCGCGCCGTCTCGATCATCTCGCGGAAGAATGGCTTGCCTTCCGAGTCCGCGTGGTCGATAACGTTGTCGCCGACGAGTGCGGCCGATGAGCCGCCGCTGGCCAGAAACACGCCATCGGTGCGCACCGCATACGCGTACAGATCGCGATCCACGAAGGCCGACTGGCGCGCGAAGTCGCGCACGCCGGCCTCGCCCTTGTCCTCGATGTGCTTTACGGCGATCGCAAGCAAGGCCTCTGCACGCATCTCGAGCGCGGTCTTGATGACCGCCCCCTCCTCTTCCGCGGCAGCGGCGGATTGAGGCAGGCTGCCGAAGACAAGCGTCGCGCCAATCGCAAGACCGCCCAGGAAGATGACGAAGGTTTTCATGAGGGATCTCCTGAAACGCATGAGGATGAGGTCGCGCTCAGTAGCCGACCATCTTGGGTAGCCACAGGGAGAGCGCGGGGAAGAAGGCGATCACGAACAGCGCCACCACAGACGCGATGACGAACGGATGGATGCGGGCAACGATCTCCTCCACCGTCGAGCCACCGATACCCGAGGCAACGAACAGGTTCTCGCCCAGCGGCGGCGTCATGAAGCCGACCGACAGCGCGCAGATGAGGACGATGCCGACATGGGTGGGATCGGCGCCGAGCATGTACATCACCGGCAGCAGTACCGGCACCAGGATCATGATGGCCGCCAGCGTCTCCATGAACATGCCGATGAAGAGCAGGAACACGATCAGGATCGTCCAGATCAGGTACATGTTGTCGGTCAGGCTGAGCAGCGATGCGGCGACCGTTGCCGGGATCTGCTGCTCGACCAGCAGGCGGCCGAACACCGTGGCGGCGAACAGGATCAGCAGCACGCGGCCGGTGATCCAGGTTGTGGTGCGCAGCGAGTTCAGCAGCGCGGCGAACTTCAGCTCGCGGTGCAGGAAGATGCCCACGAACAAGGTGTAGAAGATCGCCACGATGGCCGACTCGGTCGGCGTGAACATGCCGGAGTAGATGCCGCCGAGGATGATCACCGGCGCGAGCAGTGACCACACGCCGCGGCGCAACGCCGCACCGATGTCGCCGACCGACCAGCGCTCGGTGAGCCCCCGATAGCCGCGCTTCTTCGAGATCAGGTAGTTGATGACAAGCAGGCTGCTGGCCATCACCAGGCCGGGCACGACGCCGGCCACGAACAGTTTGGGGATGGATACGGAGTCGAACTGGCCGAACTTCGCGATCGCCTCGGCAGGCGGTGCCATTCCGAGTGCGGAGATGCCGAAGATGACCATCGGAATCGAGGGCGGGATGATGATGCCCAGGCCGCCGGCCGAAGCCGTCACTGCAGAGGCATAGCTCTTCTCGTAGTGGCGCTTGGCCATCGCCGGGATCATCAGCATGCCGACGGCCGCCGTGGTGGCGGGCCCCGACCCCGAGATCGCGCCAAAGAACAGGCAGGCCAGCACCGTTGCGGCCCCCAGGCCGCCGGTGATCGGCCCGGCCATGGTCTCGGCGACATCTACCAGGCGCTTTGAAATGCCCGCTGCCTCCATCAGCGCCCCGGCCAGCACGAACGCAGGCAGCGCCATGAGCGGGAAGCTGCCGACCGACGTAAACGCAATCTGTACGAAGGCGATCGGATTCTTCTCGAGCACCAGGAAGGCGAGCATCGCCGAGCCGGCAAGCGACACGGTGATCGGTGCGCCCAGCAGGAGCAGGGCGAAGAAGCCGCCGAACAGGATCAGTACCAGATATTCTTCCATTGCTGTATCTCCAGGCCCCCGCGCCTCAGGCCTTCGGGGCGGCCGCAGCCGTGCGCTTGATCTTCTCGATCTCCTCTGCTTCGGGATCGAGCAGGTCGACACCCCTGAAGAGCTTCAGGTAGTTGTTCCAGAGGATGCGGATCGACATCAGCAGGAATGCGATCGGCAGGATCATGTAGAAGTACTTCATCGGAATGCCGGTCGTCTGCGACTTCCAGAACATGTTCATGCGGTTGAACACGAAGTCGTAGCTCAGCCACACGAAGTAGAGGTTGAACCCCACCCAGAGCAGGTCGGCAACGGTCTCGCTGACCTTCTTGACGATGGGCGGAAAGAAGCGGAAGTGGAACGACACGCGGTTGTGCGCCGACATCTTCGCGGCCACGACGGCGCCCAGATAGGCAAACCACACGAACATGTAGGTCGCCACCTCCTCACCCCACGGGATCGAGTAGTGAAAGAACTGGCGCAACAGGATCTGGACGAACAGGAGCACTACGAACAACGCAAGCAGCGTCTCGCACAGGTACTCTTCCGCATTGGAAAGAAACTTCAGGATGGCCCGTTTGACGGACATGGCGGCTCTCCCTGGCTGAGGCGTAACGCGTCCGAGGCGGCCGTGGGCGCCTGCACCGGGCGGGGCGCTGCGCCGGCAGCGCGAACGACGCGTTGGGGTAGAGAAGTGCTTCGGGCACCCCTGTCACGGCCCTTGCGAAAGGTTGCGGCGGGGTGCCGTGCAATCGCAAGGGCCGTGGCAGGGGATTACATCAGCGGCCCAGTGCCTTGAGGACGGCGTCGAGCTTGTCCTTGCCGCCGATGCTCTTGTGGAACTTCGGCCACACGGCAGTCGTGGCCTTCTCGATCCACTCCTTCTCGCCTTCGGCAGGATCGACGATCTCCATGCCCTTGGCGGCCAGGTCGGCGCGAATCTGCTCCTCGGTCTCCAACAGGTACTTGAAGCTGTGTTCGGTCGCTTCACGACCCGCTTCAAGGATAGCCTGCTGCACGTCCGGTTTCTGCGCCTGGAAAACCTGCTCGCTCATGATCAGCGGCTCGAGCGAGAAGATGTAGCGGATGTTGGTGATGTACTTCTGGACTTCGTTGAACTTCATCGCCGAGATGGTGATGTAGGGGTTGTCCTGGCCATCCACCACACGTTGCTGCAGGGCGGTGAAGGTCTCGGACCACGACATCGGCGTCGGGTTGATCCCCCAGGACTGATAGGTCGAGATCATGATCTCGTTCTTCGGCACCCGGATCACCAAGCCCTTGAGGTCGGCGAGCGTCGTCACCGGGCGCTTGGAGTTGGTCAGTACGCGAAAGCCCGAATAAGCCCAGCCCACGATGCGTACGCCGGCGTCGCGAATGGTGTTGTCCACCAGCTCCTGGCCCACCGCACCCTGAGTCAGCGTCTTGGCGTCTTCCGCGCTCTGGATGACGTAGGGCAGGGTCAGTACGCCGACGGTCGGCGAGAAGGGCGTTACGTTGTTGATGGCGAGAACGGAGAAGTCCAGCAGCCCCATCGCCGCGTTGTTCACCGTATCCTGCTCGTCGCCGAGCTGGCCGTTGGGGAACAGATCGACCTTGTGCTTGCCGCCGGTCTTGTCGCTGAAACTCTTGGCAAAGCTGGTGGCGAGCTCCCATTGGGTACCGCCGGCAGCATCACCGATCGCCATCTTGAAGGTGGCCGCGATGGCGCCGGGTGCGCTCAGCATCAGGCTGGCGGCGGCGAGCATCGGCATCAGTACGGATTTACGGATCTTCATGGTTGTCTCCTCGATCACTAGGGGTGGTCTTGTAGGTCTGGCTGCTGCGGGTACTGCGGTTTGCTGCATGGTGCACCACCCGTCCGCTGGACGGGGTGTCATTCCGGGGCCTTCGTCCTCCTTGCTTGTTCGATACGATCAAGGCCGTACGCCTGTTTCAGAGCACCTCGTCCTTGAGGTGGTACCAGCGATACAGCCACCATTGGCCGAACCGGCGGAAGGGCGCGAAAGCCTGCGACTCGACCATCTCACGCACATTCGGGAACGGCAGTTTCGAAGTGAAGATCGGCAGATCCAGCGTCCTGCCCTCGCCCGCGATCCACTGCGCCAGGCGGCGCCCGGCCTGGGCCGAATACATGACCCCGTTGCCGCCGTAGCCCAGCGCGTAATAGATGGTCTGCGCCGGGTCCGGCTGGTAGATGCGCGGCATCATGTCGTGGCTCACATCCACCCAGCCCCACCACGAGTAGTCGATCTGGATGCCTTCCAGCGCGGGAAACTTGCGATGCAGGTCGCGGATCAGGAAGTTCTCGTACTTCTGCTGCGGCGCATCACGCCCGGCGATGGCACTGCGGCTACCGATCTGCACCCGGTTGTCGGGCATCAGCCGGTAGTAGTGGCGCAGTACGCGGGTATCGGTGATGACCTGCGTCGTACGGAAGTTGCAGGCGTCGATCTCCGCTTCGGTCAGTGGCCGCGTTACGATGGAATTCGACAGGATCGGCAGCAGGCGATTCCTGAGCTCGGGGTGCAGGCTGTTCGACGTGTAGCCACCGGTGGCGACGCCCACCGCGCGAGCCCTTACCACGCCACCCGGTGTGCGCAGGTAGTGCACACCGTTGCGCGTCTCCCAACCCTGGACCGGGCTGGCGGGGTGTACCGTCGCCCCCAGAGCACGCGCCTTCTTGAGGTAGCCGAAGGCGAGCTTGCCGGCATGGATGCCGATGCCTTCGGGCTCGTGCATGGCGCCACAGGCTTCCTTGTCGTCGACGTACTCGCGCCTGACCGTCTCCGCGTCCAGGATGCGGGCGTCGTACTTGAAGGTTTCGCGCAGGAGTCGCGCTTCCTTCTCCAGCGTGGGCATGACCTTGTCGCGGTGGGCGATGTAGAGGTGCCCACCGGGCTGCGGGTCGCAGTCGATGTCCTTGATCAGCGCCTTGAAGTTTTCCATGCCGTCGACGCATTCGCGGTGCATCTTGAGCGCGGTCTCCAGGCCCCAGCGCTCGATCCACTGCGAGCGCTTGAGGCGGCCCGAGGCGCACTGCGCCTGTCCGCCGTTGCGCACGCTGCACCCCCAGGCGGTACGGTTGGCTTCGAGCACGGTTGCCTTGATGCCGTACTCCTGGGCCAGGAAGATCGCCGTGGTGAGCCCTGTGAAGCCGGAGCCGATGATGGCCACATCGACGTCGATGTCATGGGTGATCGGGCCATCGTCTTCCGGCGGCTCGCCGGCAGTGCCGATCCAATAGGTGGGCGCGTATTCGCGACCGTGGCCGGGCGTGGCCGATACCAGCGGATCGTAGGCCGGGTCATAAGGCCGCGCCGCGGGCGTTGGCTTGCCGCTGGCGGCCAGCTGCTTGAGGCTTGCTGCATCCATGTCCGGAATCCTCGTCGGTGAAGCCGTGCGGCCGGATCAGGCGCCGACGACCGGCGGACGGTCCTTGCGGTAGGCGTTCTTGACCGCAATCTTGCCGTTGTGGAAGGTGAACACATCGACCATGCGCGCCTCGATGCGCGTGCCGTCGGCCTTCGTGCCCGAGAACGTCGATTCGGTGACGCCGCGGTTGCCCACGACGAAGTGGTCGGGGTCGAGCCAGGCGGCATCGGGGAAGGTCTGCCAGGCAAGCTCGAAGCCCTGGCGCACAGCCTCGCGACCGACAAAGCTGCGGCCGAGAAGATCGGGGCCGGCAACGGCGTGGAAGGAGCAATCCTCGGCCATGAAGCTCATCAAGGCGTCGATGTCGTGGCGGTTCCACGCATCGCTGAAGGCTTGCAGGAAATCGACTGTGGGTTGGGTCATCTGCGTCTCCATGGGTCCCTTTGGCTTGTCATCGCTGTCCGCCCCCGGAGCGGGTCAGCGGCAGCGTCTGAGGTGCACATTAGGGATCGCGGAGGCGGCTGCGTAGGACCAGTTCGGAACAATCGTTTGGGCCAGTCCGCGTGGCCCGCACGCCCTCTTCAGGCCTGTGGGCGAAGCGCGTGCAGAACCTCGCCCAGCACGCGGATACCGGGCTCGATGCGGTCCTTCGAGATCGACGAGAAACCGAGCCGGAAGCAGTTGCGCGGCGGTGGGTCGGCGTTGAAGAAGACGCTCCCGGGTTCGATCAGCACCCCTTCGCGCTCGGCTGCGCTCGCCAGTACCGCGGCATCGAGCCAGTCAGGCCCCTCGACCCAACACGCCGAACCGCCGGTGATCGGCTGATGGCGCACCTCGGGCAAATGACGAGACAGCGCAGCGGTCAGGCACTGTGCGCGCTCATGATGTGCTGCGGACAGTCTGCGCAGCAGCGCGTCGTGATGCCCGAGCGAGAGAAAGAGCGCAAAGGCGCGCTGCATGAAGGCGGTCGGATGACGCAAGTTGAGGCGCCGCATGCCGCGCAGTTCGCGGATGAGCTCAGCCGGCCCGACCACGTAACCCAGCCGCAGCCCAGGCGCGAGGCTCTTCGACAAGCTACCGACATAGATCACCCGGTCGTGGCGATCGAGGCTCTTGAGTGCCGGTGCAGGCTCGCCCTCGAAGGGGTTCTCGCTGTCGTAGTCGTCCTCGATGAGGACGAAGTCGGACGCCTCGGCCATGCGCAGCAGCGTCTCGCGCCTGGTCATCGACATCGTGACCTGGGTGGGGCACTGGTAGCTCGGCGTGACATAGACGTAATCGCAGCGCGCCAGCGATTCGTTCGGCACCAGCCCCTCACCGTCGACCGCAAGGTCGATGATGTCCGGGCTGCGACTGCTGAAGATGTTGCGGGCGTCGGGGTAGCCGGGGTTCTCGATGCCCACCGCCGTTGTGGCACCGACCAGCAGGTCGGCAAGCAGATAGAGCGCCTGCTGGGCACCCACGGTGACGACGATCTCATCGTCCGAGGCCCACACGCCGCGTCGCGGCAGCACGCGGGTACGGATCTGCCGTACGAGCGACTCGTCGTCACGCAGGATCATGTCCTGTGCCCACTCGCTGATCTCGAGCGCGCCGAGCGTCTTCATGCAGCATTCACGCCAGTCCGCGGTCGGAAACAGGCTTGCGTCGAACTGCGCGTAGAGGAACGGGTACGGATAGCGCTGCCAGTCCGAGCGCTTCTCGATGTTGCGCTGCGCCGATGGACGAAAGCGGAAACGCCGCCCCCAGTCGGGCGCATGTGCAGGGGCGGGGGCCGGCGCCGGGCCGGCAGCACGTGCAGCACGCCCCTCGAGCATCTCCGGATTGACGAAATGCCCCTTGCGCTCGCGCGACAGGAGATAGCCTTCGTCGGCAAGCTGCTGGTAAGCGATCACCACCGTGTTGCGCGCGACGCCCAGTTGTGCGGCGAGCTCCCGGCTCGATGGAAGCGGCGCATCGAGCGGAAGCTGGCCATCCAGGATGGCCATCACCAGCATCTCACGGATCTGTGCCTGCAGACTCAGCCCGGCGGACGTGGACCGCTGGAACAGCTGCTGCCACATCGTCCCTGTGGGTTTGACACTCATCGACTCTCGCATTCCCTCACTACGCCCCCGAGCACCGCACTCCTGCACCGTGCAAGGAACGCAAGCGCCGCGAGAGCCCTTCCACGCGACGGCGGCCGACCTCAGGCCGCCCGCGCAACCGGAGCGATCATCCCCTGCATGGGAGACGAGGGCTCCGCTGTGTACAGCTTGCGTGGCATGCGTCCGGCAAGAAAGGCCTCGCGGCCCGCCTGGACGCCCTTCTTCATCGCACTGGCCATCAGCACCGGATTGCGCGCATGCGAGATGGCGGAATTCATCAGCACCGCGTCACAGCCCAGCTCCATGGCGATCGCCGCGTCCGACGCCGTGCCCACGCCCGCATCGACCAGTACCGGAACCCGCGCATTATCGATGATCAGACGCAGGTTCCACGGATTGAGGATACCCATGCCCGAACCGATGATCGAGGCCAGAGGCATCACTGCGGCGCAGCCGATGTCCTCGAGCATGCGCGCCTGAATCGGGTCGTCCGAACAATACACCATGACGTCGAAGCCATCCCGAACCAGCTCCTTCGCCGCCTTCAGCGTCTCGGGCATGTTGGGGTAGAGGTTGGTCGGGTCACCGAGCACCTCGAGCTTCGCCAGGGCGTGGCCATCGAGCAGCTCGCGCGCCAGGCGCAGGGTGCGCACCGCATCGTCGGCCGTGTAGCAGCCGGCCGTATTGGGCAGATACGTGTAACGCGAAGGCGGCAGGTAGTCGAGCAGGCTCGGCTCGCCCACGCTCTGGCCGATGTTGGTGCGACGGATGGCGACCGTGACGATCTCCGCACCGCTCGCCTCGACGGCCAGGCGCGTCTCGTCAAAGTCCTTGTACTTGCCCGTGCCCACGAGCAGGCGCGAAGCATAGGTCTTGCCAGCGATGACCAAAGGGTCGTTCATGAGGGTCTCCCGGTGCAGTCGAAACTGCAGAAATTGCTGTCAGCCGCCGCCGACGGCAGCGATCACCTCGATGCGGTCGCCGTCGTGGAGCAGCACCTCGCCGTGTTCTGCCCGCGGCACGACCGTGCCATTGCGCTCGACGGCAACGCGCTTGCCGGCCAGGCCCATGCGCTCGAGCATGTCGCGAACGGTCAGGCGGTGGTTCAGGATCTCGGTCTTGCCGTTGAAGGTCACATTCATCATTTCAGTCACACCGTACGATAAAGATCGGCACCGCTCTTGACGAACTCGATCGACTTCACCTCCATGCCCTTCTTGAGCGCCTCGGCCTCGCCGATGCCCTGCTGTGCGGCGAAGTCGCGCACGTCCTGGGTGATCTTCATGCTGCAGAAGTGCGGCCCGCACATCGAGCAGAAGTGCGCCACCTTGGCCGAGTCCTTGGGCAGGGTCTCGTCGTGGAATTCCTTGGCCTTGTCCGGGTCGAGGCCGAGGTTGAACTGGTCTTCCCAGCGGAACTCGAAGCGCGCCTTGCTCAAGGCGTTGTCGCGGATCTGCGCGCCCGGGTGGCCCTTGGCCAGGTCGGCGGCGTGCGCGGCCAGCTTGTAGGTGATGATGCCTTCCTTGACGTCCTGCTTGTTGGGCAGGCCCAGGTGCTCCTTGGGCGTCACGTAGCACAGCATGGCGGTGCCGTACCAGCCGATGGTGGCCGCGCCGATGCCGCTGGTGATGTGGTCGTAGCCCGGGGCGATGTCGGTGGTGAGCGGGCCCAGGGTGTAGAAGGGCGCCTCCTTGCACCACTCGAGCTGCAGGTCCATGTTCTCCTTGATCAGGTGCAGCGGCACGTGGCCGGGGCCCTCGATCATGACCTGCACGTCGTGGCGCCAGGCGATGTCGGTGAGCTCGCCCAGGGTCTTGAGTTCGCCCAGCTGGGCCTCGTCGTTGGCGTCGTAGATCGAGCCCGGGCGCAGGCCGTCGCCCAGGCTGAAGGCCACGTCGTAGGCCTTCATGATCTCGCAGATGTCCTCGAAGTGCTCGTAGAGGAAGCTCTCCTTGTGATGCGCCAGGCACCACTTGGCCATGATCGAGCCGCCGCGCGACACGATGCCGGTCATGCGGTTGGCGGTGAGCGGCACGTAGCGCAAGAGCACGCCGGCGTGGATGGTGAAGTAGTCCACGCCCTGCTCGGCCTGCTCGATCAGGGTGTCGCGGAAGATCTCCCAGGTCAGCTCCTCGGCCTTGCCATTGACCTTCTCCAGCGCCTGGTAGATCGGCACGGTGCCGATCGGCACGGGCGAGTTGCGGATGATCCACTCGCGCGTCTCGTGGATGTTCTTGCCGGTGGAGAGATCCATCACCGTGTCGCCGCCCCAGCGGATCGACCAGGTCATCTTGTCGACTTCCTCGGCGATCGACGAGGTGACCGCCGAGTTGCCGATGTTGGCGTTGATCTTGGTGAGGAAGTTGCGGCCGATGATCATCGGCTCGCTCTCGGGGTGGTTGATGTTGTTGGGGATGATGGCGCGCCCGCGCGCCACTTCGTCGCGCACGAACTCGGGGGTGATCACCGGCGGCAGGCTGGCGCCGAAGTTCTGGCCCGGGTGCTGGCGCAGCATCATGTCGGCCATCTTCTGGCCTTTGGGGCCGGTGGCGCGCAGCGAGGCGATGTACTGCTCGCGGTTCAGGTTCTCGCGGATGGCGATGTATTCCATCTCGGGGGTGATGATGCCGCGCCGGGCGTAATGCATCTGGGTGACATTGGCACCCGGCTTGGCGCGGCGCGGGGCGCGGTGCAGGCCGGGAAAGCGCAGCTCGTCGAGCGCCGTGTCGGCGGCGCGGGCGCGGCCGTACTCGGAGGACAGGCCGGGCAGCACTTCGGTGTCGCCGCGCGCCTCGATCCACGGCTGGCGCAGCGCGGGCAGGCCGGAGCGGATGTCGATCTTGGCGGCCGGGTCGGTGTAGGGGCCCGAACAGTCATAGACGAAGATCGGCGGGTTGGGTTCGGCGCCGAAGGAGGCCGGGGTGTCGCTCTGGGTGATCTCGCGCATCGGCACGCGGATGTCCGGGCGCGAACCCTCGACGTAGATCTTGCGCGAGTTGGGCAGCGGGGCGATCGCGGCCGCATCCACATGGGCCGTGGCGGCGATGAATTTCTCGGTGGCGTTCATGGGTTCTCCGTGGAGCGGTGGTCAGGCGGACAGCAGGCGCGTCAGGAACACGATCGCGAGCATGTAGAGGGCGATGAACAGGGTCTCGCTCGACAGCAGCACGATCGGCTTCCAGCCCAGGGCGGCGAGCTTCTCGAACGAGGTCTTGACGCCAAGCGCCGCGATCGAGATCACCAGGCACCAACGCGAAACGTCAGAACTCACTGCGACCACTTCGGCAGGGATCCAGCCGAAGCTGTTGATCACGACCAGGGCAGCGAACGCAACCAGGAAGAAAGGCAACAAGGGGGCTCTCTTCGCGCCGCCACCCGCAGTCCGGGCAGACTCGGCCCGAAAGCTCAGCGCCAGCACCATCACCACGGGCACCAGCATGGCCACGCGGAACATCTTCGCCAGTGTCGCCGCATCGCCGACCGCGGGCGAAATCATGAAGGCGGCACCGACGACCTGCGCCACGTCGTGGATTGAGCCACCCAGGAACATGCCGGCCTCGCCCACCGACAATCCGCCCGCCGAAACCACAAGTGGATAGAGGATCATGGCCGCGGTCGAGAAGGTGGCGACGCCGATCGCCGTAAGCAGGGTGTAGTGCTCGTTCTCCTTGGTCTGCGGCAGCGTGGCCGAGATCGCCATCGCGGCCGAGATGCCGCAGATGCCGGTAGCGCCGCCCGAGATCAAGCCAAGCATCGACGGCAGGCCGAGCACGCGAGCCATGAACATGCCGAAGCCGATGGTGAGCACCGTCGCGCCGGCCAACGCACCGACACCGGCCAAACCGAGATCGGACACATCGCTGATGGCAATGCGTGCGCCGAGCAGGGCAACACCGAGGCGGACAAGCTTCTTGGCCGAGAACTCGATACCCGGAATGCACTTGTCGTTATCGGAGAGGAAGTGGAAGGCGATGCCGATGAGCAACGCATAGAGGAATTTCGGGCCGCCATAGTGCTCGGACACGAAGGCTGCGGTGATCGCGATCACGCCGCACAGCATGAATCCGGGCAGCAGCCGGCGAAGTTCGGTAAACATCGGCACTGAGAGGGGCTTGGTCTGAGCGTTCATGAGCAGGCGATCCGTGTCGCGAGGAAGCCGTCGGGGCCGGGTAAACGCTGCCGCAGCGCGCATGGGCGGCGCTGCGGCAGCAGGCGGAGGAAGCTGCCGTCGCTCAGACGTAGTCCTTGTACTTGTCGAGGAATCGCACCGGCTTGGAGAGCGCGTCACGACGGAACGGGTCGCCCAGCTCGCGCGTGCACATGATCTCGATGATCGTCGTCTTGCCATGGTTCATCTGCAGGTCGATCGCCTTCTTCAGCGCCGGCCCCACGTCCTCCAGACGATCGACCGTGATGCCCTCGGCACCCATCGCACGCGCGATCTCGGCAAAGCTCTGGTTGTCCAGCTCGCCAGCGACGAAGCGGCGGTTGTAGAAGTCCACCTGGTTCTTCTTCTCCGCGCCCCACTGACGGTTGTGGAACACCACCGCGGTCACCGGAATGTTGTGGCGCACGCAGGTCATCGTCTCCATCAGGCTCATGCCCCAGGCACCGTCACCCGCGTACGACACCGCCGGACGGTGCGGCGCGGCCACCTTGGCGCCGATGATGGTCGGGAAGGCGTAGCCGCAGTTGCCAAAGCTCATCGCCGCGAAGAAGCTGCGCGGCTTCTCGAAGCGCAGGTAGCTGTTGGCCACCGAGTTGATGTTGCCGATGTCGGTCGACACCATCACGTCCTCGGGCATCGCCTTCTCGAGCTCGCGCAGCACCTGGCGCGGGTGCAGGTACTCGCCGCCCGAGAACGGCTTCTCCTTGGCGTTCTCTTCGATCATGTCCAGGCTGAACGGGTCGCGCTCGTGCGTCCATTCGTCGAGCTCCTTCTCCCACGCGGCCTTCTCGGCAGCGATCTTCGCCGCGCGCTCGCCCTTGGTGGCGTCGCAGTCGAGCGCACGATTCGCGAGCCGCGCCGTCAGTGCCACCGCCGCCGCCTTGGCATCACCGCAGATGCCCACCGAGATCTTCTTCACCAGCCCGAGCATCTTGTTGTCCGCGTCGATCTGGATGATCTTCGCGTTCTTGGGCCAGTAGTCCATGCCGTGCTGCGGCAGCGTACCGAACGGGCCCAGGCGCGAACCCAGCGCCACCACCACGTCGGCCTGGCTGATCAGCTTCATCGCCGCCTTCGAGCCCTGGTAGCCCAGCGGGCCGCACCACAGCGGGTGGCTCGCCGGGAACGAGTCGTTGTGCAGGTAGCTGTTGACCACCGGCGCGCCCAGGCGCTCGGCCAGCGCCTTGCACTCCTCGATCGCGTCGGCCATCACCACGCCGCCGCCCGAGATGATCACCGGGAACTTGGCCTTGGCCAGCAGCTCGGCCGCTTCATTGAGGCTTTGCTCGCCGCCCGCGCCACGGTCCAGCCGCGCCGGCTTGGGGATCTCGCAGGTGATCTCGCCGTAGAAGTAGTCGCGCGGAATGTTCAGCTGCGTCGGGCCCATCTCGCTCATCGCCCGGTCGAAGCAGCGACCGGTGTATTCGGCCATGCGCGCCGGGTGGGTGACGTGGCCCTGGTACTTGGTGAACTCCTGGAACATCGGCAGCTGCTTGCACTCCTGGAAGCCGCCCAGCCCCATCGTCATCGTGCCCGTCTCGGGGGTGATGATCACCACCGGGCTGTGCGCCCAGTAGGCCGCGCCGATCGCGGTCACGCAGTTGCTGATGCCCGGGCCGTTCTGGCCGATCACCACGCCGTGGCGGCCCGACACCCGCGAGTAGCCGTCGGCCATGTGGCCCGCGCCCTGCTCGTGCACCACCGGGATCAGCCGGATGCCGGCCGGCGCGAAAATGTCCATCGCGTCCATGAAGGCCGAGCCCATGATGCCGAACATGTCGGTGACGCCGTTGGCCACCAGGGTTTCGACGAAGGCTTCGGAGGGGGTCATCTTGGTCGGGCCGCTGGCCACGCTGCGGCCGTCGGGGGTGGGCTGGCTCATGCTGTCTCCTGGGAGTTAGTTGAACGAAATCGGTACCAAACATTCCGATATCCGAGATACGTGAACGCACTCTAGGTCCAACACCCCAAAAGGTCAACATCAAATTCCAAAAAACGGTACGACTTGAATATTTTTTTGAAACATGACTAATATGCCGCACCGGAACGAATCGTGTATCCGGCGCCACGGAAGCAAGGCCTGCTCCGTGCATGAAGAGACCGAGGAGACAGCAGTGACGGAAACAGTCCTGACCCAGCCCGACCACATGGTGTCGGTGCGCGAAGTGTTCGGAATCGACACCGACCTGAAGGTGCCGGCGTTCGCCGAACGCGACGACCATGTGCCCGACGTCGACACCGCCTATCGCTTCAACCCCGACGTCACGCTGGCAATCCTCGCCGGCTTCAGCCGCAACCGCCGGGTGATGGTGCAGGGCCTGCACGGCACCGGCAAATCCACCCATATCGAACAGGTGGCGGCGCGCCTGAACTGGCCTTGCGTACGGGTGAATCTGGACGGCCACATCAGCCGCCTCGACCTCGTCGGCAAGGACGCCATCGTCGTGCGCGATGGCCTGCAAGTAACCGAGTTCCAGGAAGGCATCGTCCCCTGGGCGCTGCAGCGCCCGGTCGCGCTGATCTTCGACGAGTACGACGCCGGCCGCCCCGACGTGATGTTCGTGATCCAGCGCATTCTCGAGCGCGACGGCAAGTTCACCCTGCTCGACCAGAACCGCGTGATCCACCCCCACCCCTGGTTCCGCCTGTTCGCCACATCGAACACCGTTGGCCTGGGCAACCTGTCGGGCCTGTACCACGGCACCCAGGTGCTGAACCATGCCCAGATGGACCGCTGGAACATCGTCGCCACGCTCAACTACCTGCCGCGCGAGGAAGAGGTCGCGATCGTGCTCGCGCGCGTGCCGGGCAAGAACTACGACAAGGGCCGCCAGCTGATCGCCTCGATGGTCGCGGTGGCCGAGCTCACCCGCAAGGGCTTCGCCGCCGGTGACCTCTCGACCCTGATGTCGCCGCGCACCGTCATCACCTGGGCCGAGAACTGCGAGATCTTCCGCAATCCGGCGCTCGCCTTCCGCCTGTCCTTCCTCAACAAATGCGATGAGGTCGAGCGCCCGATCGTCGCCGAGTACTACCAGCGCTGCTTCGGCGAGGAGCTGGACGAATCCTGGATGCGTACGTCGGAAGCGCAATGATGGCGACGGCGCAGCAGAACGCGAAGCGGCAGCAGAAGGTCGAGGAGCTGTGCGCCGCCACCCTGCGCGCCCTCACTGGTGACGCCGCGCTGCACTACCGCGGCCGGCGCCTGCACCGCGGATCGCGGCCGCTGCCGATGCATGCGCCGCACCTGCGCATCGACCCCGACCACGACGACTTCGCCGACTGTCGCGCCGCCGCCGACGGCATGGCGCTGCGCCTGCTGCATTCGGACGCCCAACTGCACCGCAGCCTGTGCCCCGCCGACCCGATCGAGCGCCTGCTGTTCGAACTGCTCGAGCAACTGCGCGTGGAAACCCTCGCCCCGGCCGACATGCCGGGCATGGCCACCAACCTGCACCACCGCTTCGAGAACTGGTCGCGCGCCTTCTACCGCTCCGGCCTCACCGAGGGACGGCTCGGCATCCTGCTGTACACCGTGGCGCAGATCTGCTGGTCGCGGCTCACCACGAAGCCGGTGCTGGAGGAAACCGAGGACTACATCGAGAGCACCCGCTTCTCGCTCGTCTCCCAGCTCGGCAGCGCGCTCGCCGGCATCCGCCGCAATCGCCACGACCAACGCCGCTTCGCCCCCCATGCGCTCGAGATCGCGCGCATCGTGGCCGAGACGATCCATGCCGAGACCGCCGCCTCGGCGGGCGACGAGGAGGCCGAGGCGAAGGACGAAGAGATCCGGCGCGGCTTCGTCCTGCTGCTCGACTTCGACCGCGACGAAGGCGACGACGACGGCATCGCCGCGGCCCTCACCGGTCACAGCAAGGCCTTCGAGGACGCAGAACAGGCCTACCGCGTATTCACCACCCGCTACGATACCGAGGTGCAGGCCGGGACGCTCGTGCGCAAGGCCCTGCTGCGCGAGTACCGCGAGCGCCTGGACAAACGCATCGCCGCCCAGGGCATCAACCTGCCGCGACTGGCGCGCCTGTTCGCCGCCATCCTCGCCGAGCCGCAGCGCGACGGCTGGTTGTTCGGTGAGGAAGAAGGCCATATCGACGGCCGCCGCCTGAGCCAGCTCGTGAGCTCACCGACCGAGCGCCGCCTGTTCCGCCAGGAGCAGTACAAGCCGGCGGCCGACTGCGTGGTGAGTTTCCTGCTCGATTGCTCGGGCTCGATGAAGGCGCACATCGAGCCGGTCGCGATGATGGTCGACATCATGATCCGCGCGCTCGAGATGGTGGGCGTACGCACCGAACTGCTCGGCTTCACCACCGGGGCCTGGAACGGCGGCCGCGCCCACCGCGAATGGCTCGCCCGCGGCCGCCCGCTCCGCCCGGGACGCCTGAACGAGGTCTGCCACATGGTGTTCAAGGACGCCGATCGCAGCTGGCGGCGGGCGCGCACCGACATCGCCGCGCTGTTCAAGGCCGACCTGTTCCGCGAAGGCATCGACGGCGAGGCGGTGGACTGGGCGTGCAACCGCATGCTGGCGCGCGGCGAGGCAAGGCGCATCCTGGTCGTGATCTCCGACGGCAGCCCCGCAGACGGCGCAACCGGACTGGCAAACGACCCTTTCTACCTCGACAACCACCTCAAGGACGTGGTCGCGCGCCGCGAGCAGCAGGGCGCAGTGGAGATCCTCGGCCTCGGCGTCGGCCTCGACCTCAGCCCCTTCTACCGCCGTTGTCTGGCCACCGACATGAGCAAGGCGCTCGACAACGAGTTGTTCTTTGACATTGTCCAACTCATCAGCGGCCGCCATCGGCGCTGACGGTTCGCCACGGCGCAAGGACATCAACCACTTACGATCGGAGCATTCGACATGGCCAAGACACGAATGGTCACGCAGTTCGGTCTGGGGACCTCTATCCGCAGTCAGGACTACACACAGGCCGCGGCACGCGCGATCCGCGACGCGCTATGGCACAACTCGCTCAACGTGGCGACCGCGTTCGATTTCCCGCGCGAGGCGATGCTGATCGACGTCGAGATCGGCGTACAGAAACCCGAGGCGGTCGACAGCACCGCCTTGCTCGACATCTTCCCCTACGGCCAACCCACTATCCGCGTCGTACGCGGCGGCCTCGACGTCTGCAAGCCGGACGGCAGCGATCCTACCGTGATCGCCAACGCCGCCATCGTGGTGTCCTTCGACATGGAGCGCAATCATGACTGAGAAACGCATCATCCTCGAAATGGGGACCGGCAACGACCTGTACGGCGGCGACTACACCAAGGCCGCCTGCCGTGCAGTGCAGGACGCCCTGCACCATTCATCCATCGTGCTGTTCAAGTCGCTCGGCTACGACCACCGCGACATGCGCGTGCAGGTGACGATCGGCGTGCAGCAGCCCGACAAGGTCGATGCCGCAGTGGTCGCCGCCACGCTGCCACGCGGGCGCGCCGAGGTGAAGGTGGTGTTCGGCGGACTGGACGTCCACGACCCGGTGCAGGAGACCACGCATGTGATCGCCACCGCAGCCGTCGCCGCGCTGCTGCCGATCGGGCCGGGTGCCTGGCGCCTGAGCGCGCCTGCGCAGGCCTGAACGCCGCCGTCCGGCTTCAGGCACCCGCGCGCATCGGCACGCCGGCCGCCGTCCGACCGCAGTTGCCCGCTGGCTGACGTGAGCGTACTACCGGAGCCTCGGCCGCTGCGAGCAGGGCCCGGTCCGCTTCGTCGAGATGGAGACCCCGGGCTTCGAGCTGGCCGAGCGTGTCGTCGAGCTCCCAGGGCGCGGCGAGCAGGCGCTTGCGGCCATTGCGGAACTGCACATGGAGCCAGTAGGCATCCGTTTCCGGCGAATGCCGCAGGTAGAGACGCGCGACCTCTTCCGGCGAGGACAGCGCCGTCTCCAGCGCGCCCTCTTTCTTGGTACGTCCCCTGAAATAGGAGATCGCCAGAAAGGCGGCCAGGGCCACGAAACCGGTCAGCAACTCGAGCATGGATGACTCCCCCCAATGGACGACATGCAAGGAGAGCCCGCAGCCGAACGGCTCGGGATGGTCTCCCTGATCAAGATCATGTGTGGGGAGAATAAAACGAATGGAGTTCTGAGGCACCCCTATCTATAAAACCAATTGCTATAAGCAACCTGACCGCCTTCCACACGCCGCAGGATGACGAACCGGTCGCCGACCGCGCAAGCAGTCGGCGACCGGCCATGTGCGCCTGACGAAGCCTGGGACCCGCTCAACCAGGCTGCGGGATCAGGCCGAGCGACAGCCAGGGCACGAAGGCGATGATGAGCCAGGAGATGGTGAGGCCCATCATGTACATCAGCGCGAAGCGCACGAGCTTCGAATACGGGATACCCGTGACGCCGCTGGCCACGAAGAGGTTGAGGCCGAAAGGCGGCGTGATGAACCCGATCGCGGCACCTACCAGAAAGATCACCGAGAAATGCACCGGATCAACGCCCGCCGCGATCGCGATCGGCGCAAGGATGGGGGCGAAGATCACCGTCACAGGCAGGCTCTCGAGAATCGTACCGGCGGCAAGCACGATACCCATGCACACCAGCAGCACGACTACGTCACCACTTCCGAACCAGGCGATGAAGGACTGCACCGTCTCGGCGGCGCCGAGCAGGGCGAAGACCTGCTGCATCACGATGGAAATGGCAATCATCGGCGCCAGCATGCCGGTAAGCTGGCCGGAGCGCAGCAGGATGTCGGGCAAGGCCCGCCACCTGATTTCGCGGGTGACGATCAGGCCGGCGATCAGGCAGAAGCCCACGGTAATCGCCGCCGCCTCGGTGGGCGAGAAGATGCCCGAGTAGATCCCGAAAATGACGATGAAGATGGCGAAGAACCCCAGATAGGCACTGCCCGCCGAGCGCACTACGCGCCCCACATCGAGCGGCGAGATGGAGCCCCAGCCATGCTTTCGGCACATCCACCAGCACACCGCCTGCATCGCGATCACCATCAGCATGCCCGGCAGGATGCCGGCAACGAACAGATCGGAGATCGACAGGTTCATCAGGAAGCCATACACGATGAAGATGATCGACGGTGGAATGATGATCCCGACCGTGCCACCGGCCGCGGCCGTGGCAGCGGCGAAGCGGCTGTCGTAGCCATCCTTCACCAGCAGCGGCTGCATGATGCCGCCGATGGTCGCGGTGGTCGCCGAGTTGGAACCCGAGATGGCCGCGAACAGCCCGCAGGAGCCGATCGTGGCCAGGCCGAGGCCGCCGCGCATCCAGCTCAGGCAGGCGTGGGCGAACTCGGCCAGGCGCTTGGCAATGCCCGCCGCGGCGATGAGGTCACCGGTGAGAATGAATAAGGGCAGCGAAAGCAGCCCGAAGAAGTTCAGCCCCTCGAATAGCGTCACACCGATGTTGGCAAGCGTGAAGTCGATGACCAGCGACGCGCCGGTGACCCACATGCCGATGACGAGGAAGATGGGCACGCCGAGCAGGAACAGCACGACGACGCCCAGTGAAACCAGAGTGATGAGAGTCGAATTGTCCATGATGCCTCCTCAGTCTCCACCAATTGCCTGGATGTCGACCAGGAAGGGTTCGCGGCGGCGGTAACGGCCAATGTCTTCGACCAGGTTCTGCAGGGCGCGGAACATCAGCAGGCACCAGCCGACCGGGGTGGCCAGGTAGAACCACCACTGCATGACGTTGTCGGTGCCTTGCACGATGGCGAAGTTGTCATAGGCGAGTTGCGTCTGCTCGATGGTGAACCAGGCCACCATGGTGCCGAAGCCGACCCACAGGATTGCGTCAAGCCACATGCAGGCGAACTGGGCTCCGTAGGGCATGCGCAGGCGGAGGTCGTTGAACACCAGATGAGTGCGCTTGCGTACGTTGTAGGCGCAGCCAATCCAAGTTACCCACAGGAACAGGTAAATCGGAATGGAGGAACTCCAGGGGACCTGAGTACTGAAAACATAGCGCTCGAACACCGCGTAAACGATGATCAGGGCCATGCTGGAATAGGCGATCAGGATCAGGGTGCGTTCGGCGTTGCGGTCTAGCCACCGAACGAGTGCCAGAAGATAGGCCATTGGGGGAACTCCGAAATGAGGGAGGCGCCCTGCGCTGACCAGGCTGACGAGCCGGCGCAAGGCGTGCGGCAGGTCGGGGCTACCAACCAGCCATCAAGCGGACTGCCACCAGCGTTGCGGTTTCACGTCAGCCACAGGGGTATCTTTCGGGATTTCGCGCGCAACCATGAAGATCTCCTTGTAAACATCGTGCCCCCCGGACATCTTGTTGAGGCGCTCCCGCCACTCTGCCCAGGGCTCGGGTCGGTACTCGGGCGAGCACATCTTCTCGGCCTTGAGAATCTCGGCATCGGAGAGCGTGGCCACGCGCACGCCGTTCTTTGCGAAAACGGTATCCGGCCCCGGGTCTACGACCGCACCGACCACTTCAACGAGCGCACGCTCCTGCTCACGCTGGGTATATTGCTGTGCGTCGTAGGCCACCTCCATCACGATGTCCTGGATGGCAGGGGGCAGCTTCTCAAAGGTCGCGTTGTTCATCGCGGTGTGCTCAGTACCGCAGAAGAACTTCAGGTCCACCGCCTGCGCGAGCACAGGCGCCATGTTGGCGTAGGCCGCCGCCCCCATCCAGGTCTCGGCGCCGTCGATGAGGCCCTGCTTTAGGCCGTCGAGCGTCTCTTCCCAGGCGATCGGCACCGGGTTCAGATTCATGAGCTGCATGGCGATGCGGCCGAGCTGGGTGCCGGTAACGCGGTTCTTGGTGCCAGCCAGTTCCTCGATGGTGGTCACTGTCGGGCGGTTGGCGAACTTCTTGCCGAGCATCAGGCCACGCAGTTCGCAGTGGGTGTACAGGAACTGGATGTTGTGGCGCTTGCGCATCGGCTCACGGAAGAGCTTTTCGCTCTTCGGGTGATAGAAGAAGTAGTGCTGGGCTGCGCGCGAGGGGAACATGTAGGCAAAGTCGAGCACGTTGTAGTACGGCGCCGAGCCAGCCGAGTTCTGGGTACTGGCCGAGAAGATGTCGACGATGCCCTGCTGGGCCTTCTTCACGCAGTCGAGCTGGTTGCAGATCTGGTTGCTGCCGATGAACTCGATCTTCAGCGCGCCGTTGGTGCGTCTCTCCAACTCCTGGGCAAACCACAGCTGACCCGACTCCTGGATCTTCAGGTTGCTTTCGTTGAAGCCTGATGCACCGAACTTCAGCGTCATCAGCGGCGTCGAGGCATTGCGCGCGTCGGCGGTCTGCGAGGCAGCGCGGGCGAGCCCCTCGAAGGTCAGCGGGCCGACCATGCCTGCGGCCGCAAGTGCGGTGGAGGTCAGCCCGTAGCGGCCGGCAATGCGCAGAAAGCCGCGACGATCCAGCGTGGTCTCTTTGCTCATGGTGTGTCTCCTCTTTGATGGGTGGGCTCGACGGCCCTGTGTGGAATCGCTTCTGCGTTGAGTGGACGCCGTCGCCGCGTCAGATGCGGTCGGCGAGCATCATGTCGGCGGCCTTCTCTCCGATCATGATGACAGGGGCATTGGTATTACCCGAGACGAGCTCGGGCATGATCGAGGCATCTGCCACACGTAGGCCGACCAAGCCACGCACCCTGAGTCGAGCGTCCACGACCGCATCCTCGTCCGAGCCCATTTTGCAGGTGCCGGCCGGGTGGTAGATCGACTGGCTGTAGCGGCGAGCGGCGTCGAGCAACTCGGCGTCGCTCTGGTACTTCGCGCCCGGCACGAACTCGGAGATGATGTGCGGCTTGAGCGCGGGCGCCTCGGCGATGCGGCGTGCGACCTTGACGCCACCGATCACCACCGCATGGTCGCGCTCGTCACCCAGGTAGTTGGCATGGATCGCGGGATAGGCGAGCGGGTCGGCCGAACGGATCTCGATACGGCCACGACTCCACGGCCGCAGCTGACACACCGAGGACGTGAAGGCCGAGAAGGGATGTGCGCCCTCCCCCGGCTTGTCGGCAGACAACGGCTGCATGTGGAACTGGATGTCGGGGCGCTCGACCTCGGGCGAGGAGCGCGTGAAGATGGCCACCTGACTGGCCGCCAGGGTCAGTGGTCCGGTACGCGAGAACATGTATTGCAGTCCGATCCAGAGCTTATGGATCGGACTGTTCACCTCGTCGTTCAGCGTACGCTCGCGGGTCTTGAAGACCAGCCTCACCTGCAGGTGGTCCTGCAGGTTGCGGCCGACGCCAGGCAGGGCGTGGAGCACCTGCACCCCCGCTCGCCGCAGAACCTCGACCGGACCAACGCCCGAATTCTGCAGGATCTGGGGCGAGCCGATGGCGCCCGCGGCCAGCACGATCTCGCAGCGCGCCCGGGCGATGCAGCGTTCTCCGCCCTGAAGATACTCCACGCCGACCGCGCGCTTGCCCTCGAAGAGGATGCGCAAGATCTGGGCGTGAGTCTCGACGCGCAGATTGGAGCGCCCCATGGCGGGCCGCAGGAAGCCCTTCGCGGTACTCCAGCGGAAACCCTTGTGCGCGGTCTGCTGAAAGTAGCCTACGCCTTCCTGACTCGCGCCGTTGTAGTCGTCGTTATAGGGAATGCCGATCTCCTGCGCAGCCTTGATGAAGTGGTCGGCGATCGGCCTGCGCAGGCGCAGATCCGAGACTTTCAGCGGTCCGCCCACGCCGTGATACTCGCTCGCGCCACGCTCCTGGTCTTCGGACCTCTTGAAGTACGGAAGCACCTCGTCGAAGCTCCAGCCCTCGTTGCCCAGCGCTGCCCAGCGGTCATAGTCCTCCCGCTGACCGCGTACGTAGAGCAGGCCGTTGAGCGAGCTCGAACCGCCCAGCACCTTGCCACGCGGCCACTGGATCTCGCGGCCGGCAACCTTCTCGTCAGGCTCGGTCCGGTAGCACCAATCCAGCTTCGGATTGTGCAGAGTCTTGAAGTAGCCAACCGGGATGTGGATCCAGGGGTTGCTATCGCGGCCGCCAGCCTCAAGCAAGAGCACCTGGTTACGCTCGTCGGCGCTCAGGCGATTGGCCAGCACGCAACCGGCCGAGCCTGCCCCGACGACGATGTAATCAGCTTCAATGGACATCTAGAAGGTCTCCTGACTGCACCGTTAGGAATACGATGCTGATGTTCTGAGTAACGCCTCACGCCTTGTTTATGAAACGCAGCGTTTCAATAAAGTGCATACGCACTATTAATGAGGCCATACGCAAAACAAACACAAATCGAGCATTCCGATCCGAACTGAAACGCAACGGCGCAAAAGTGAACCAAAAAGGCGTCAAGAAACGCGTTACGGACCTCGGAGACCCTTCGACGTAGCTTGTGCACATCGACGCTATTGGCGAGATGAAAGTGACTGGCGCGCGGAAGCAACGCCTTTCCTTAGACGCGTGTCCGAAGGCCAAGAGCACCTCACGACAGCTTGCCGGGACCTTCTCGCTTCCGAGGCCTCCATCCAAGTCCTGTCTCGTTGTACCGCAGGCAAGCCTTAATGAAACACAGCGTTTCAAAAGATCGATACATTTCGTACCATTGCATCAAGAGTCACAGAGAAACAGAAGCCCGACACGGATGACGGAAGTGACACACGAATCAGGACACATGGGCAGAGGGCCCCACGCACCGAAAGCGGACGACGCGGTAGTCGTGCATGACGAAGGCAGCGAAGACGTTCGCCGCCTTCGTCCGCTCACTGTCCTCGAACACCTCACGGAATCTACCCAGCCGCTCACGCTGGCTCAGCTCGCAAGTCTCATGAGTGTGCCCAAGAGCACCCTCATGAGACTGCTTCGCGCAATGGAAGACCAAGGCTACGTGCTTCATCTACCCGCGGAGCGAGGCTTTGTCGCCGGAACGCGCGCCACTACGCTGGCGCTGCGCACGCTTCGCGGCTCGAACATGCGTCGAGAGTGCCGCGCCGTACTTCGCGCGCTCGTCGACAAGCTTGGGGAGTCCTGTAACCTCACTGTTCCTGATGCAGGCCGAGTGCTCTACGTCGAGCGCGTTGAGACCACCGAGCCGCTACGCATGCACTTGCAGCCGGGCACCTTCGTGCCGATGCACTGCACCGCAAGTGGCAAGCTCTTCCTTTCATCCATGTCCCTGCTCGAACGTCGCCGCCTGCTTGCCAACCTCACCCTGACACGCCACTCCCCCCGCACTCTGGTGGATATGGAAGCGCTCGAGGTGGAACTCGCGCGCAATGCCAAACTCGGCCTCGGAATTGACAATGAAGAGTTCGTCCGCGGCATGATCGCCGTCGCAGTCCCGGTGCTTGGCGAGGGCAGCAAGGCGGTGGCGGCGATTGCCTGCCACGCGCCGACTGCGCGCGTCTCGCTCGACGACCTGATGGCCAAGGTGCCAAGCATGCGCATTGCAGCGGACGCGATGCGAACCATCCTCTTCCCAACGCCGAGCGCGTGAAGCTACAACGCAGATTAAGAGCAGCTGGCCGAGCACGAGGCCCCAGAAACCGGGCAGCATGCCAAAAATCGAGCATGCTCCGGCATCTGACTAGCCAGGTGCTCACATATTCCGCAGTCACGAAAAGCAGAGTGCATGCAGCTTGCGGCCTGATCGGTGCCGCAGAAACAGCTAACGATACAGCGTATTGAAGACCAGTCCGGAGCCGATCAGGATCAGCACCCCGAACGCGATGCGGCGCATCGTGACTTGAGCGAAGGGCGGCGGATAGCGCCGTCCTGCGATCGTCGCCAGCGCTACCAGCGGAACGGTGAAGCCGATCAACGCCCACACCGCCGGCGTAAACGTTCCCTGCGTACCGGCGAATATGGTCCGCGTGCCGGCGGTGAAGGCGAAGGTCAGCAGCAGCATGTTGCGCACGGTCGCCAGATCGAAAGGCTGGCGGTAGAAGTGAAAGATCACGGGGGGACCGGCCATGCCGAACAGGCCGCCGAAAAGACCGGAGAAGAAGCCGCTGACGAAGAAGCTCAGGTTGGAGGATCGTTTGACGAGCGACGCCGGGCGCAGCATGAATACGACACCGCTGTAGATGATGGTGAGCCCAAGCAGGAGTTGCAGCAGGTTGGCCGCGGTGGCGCTCAAGTACTCGAGCAGCAGGACACCCGCCAGGGTCGACGGCAGCACGCCGACCAGCACGTAGCGTGCCGCCGGCCAGTCGATGTGGTGCAGCTTGCCGGGCAGCGCCACCGCACTGTTCATCAGCGTGACCAGGCTGATGATGGCGGCCACCAGCGAGATCGGCGCCAGGCCAAAGCCGCTGCTGACACCGATGACGATCATGCCCAGGCCGAAGCCGGTCACGGTCTGGAAGTAGGTCCCGACGGCGATCACCGCCAGCAGGACCACCGCAGTCTCGATGCTCATCGGACTCTCCTCATGGATTCATGATCGTCCTCACCTTGAGACGTCGTCACGCTCCCTGAGCTGCGTACCAGCACATGCACAGGCAGGATCGTGCGCCGACTCATGTTCAGACCTTGAATTGACCGAGCAAGGCATCCTGGTCATGCACCCGCGCGGCCATGACCTTGCAGTGGTCGAGCTGCCGCTCGGCCACCTCGGTCACTTCGCGTCCGATGTCGCGGATCACGCCGGTGTTGCGGTCGATCTCGGACGCGCTCGCGCTCTGCTGCTGAGCAAGTTCGGCAATGCGCAGGTTCATCGTGCTGATGAGGGTGATTGCCTCGCGCACACGGGCAAGGATGCCATTTGCAGTCTCGGCCTCGACGGCAGTCCGCGCGGCAGTTTCGCTGCTCTGGAGCATACGGCTTTCGGCTTGCTGGACGCCGGTGCGCAGCTCCTCGATGATGCCGCGGATATCACGCGTCGACTCCTGCGTGAGGGCTGCGAGGTTACGGACCTCATCGGCGACGACGGCGAAGCCACGGCCGGCCTCACCCGCCCGCGCCGCCTCGATCGCCGCATTGAGGGCGAGCAGATTGGTCTGGTCGGCAATACCGGTGATCTTGGCGAGGATCGATTCGACGCTCTGGCTCAAGCGCACCAGCGCGTTGACAGAGTGGCTGGTGGCATCCATTTCCTCGGCGAGCTGGCGGATGGCCGCAGTCGAGCTGGATACCACGCGCACGCCTTCCCCGGTCTCGTCATGGGCAGCGACCGCGGCCTGCGCAGCCTCGTGAGCGTGGACGGCGACGTTCTGCGCCGCAGCGCTCATCTCGTGCATTGCACCGACCAGCCGCTCGAGCTCTTCCATCTGCCGGCGCAGGCGCTCGGCGGCATGACCGGCCTCGCCCGATGTCCTGGCGCTCGCCTCACCAAGCTGGTGGGCGCTGTCCTTGACGTTGCGGATCAGGGCCTGCAGGTGGGCGACGAAACCATTGAACGCGCGCGAGACGTGCGCAATCTCGTCCCGTCCCTTCTCGCCGAGACGACGCGTCAGGTCTCCCTCTCCTCGGTTGACCTCGTCCAGCGCGTGGCGCAGACGCGCGAGCGGATCGAGCAGCCGGCCCATCAGCACGGCGAGCACGAGCAGGCTCACCAGCACACCTGCTAGGGTGCCGGCAACCGCACGCTGGCTCAGTGCGTCGGCCTCGGCCATCAGCACGGCCTCGTCGAGTACGATGCCGACGTACCAATCCATGCCGGTCAGTCCCGCAAGCGGCGTAAACGAGACCAGCAGGCGTCGGCCGCCAGCCTGTGTCTCCGTGAGCCCCTTGTCGAGCGGAGGCTGTGCGCCATCGAAGAGTTCGCCATAGGGCTTGCCGTTGAGTGCCGCATCGGGGTGGGAGATGATGCGGCCGGTACGCGTCATCAGGAAAGCGTGACCGGCGCCGTTGAAGTCGAGGGTGTTGATCGCCTCGGCGATCGTCTGCAGGCTCAGGTCGCCACCGAAGGCTCCCATGAAACGGCCGCGGTCACTGAGTCGTGCCACCGCCGAGATCAGGATCTCGCCGCTTGCCGCGTCCGCATAGGGTTCGGTGAGCACGGCGCGTTCGGCGCGCTCGGCCAGCGCGTACCATGGCCGCTTGCGCGCGTCCCAGCCGGGCGGGTCCCAGCTCGGCGTATTGGTGATGCGGGCACCATCGCTGTCGAGCCCGCCGAAGACCAACAGGAACTGCTCGCGCAGTAGCGGCCGGTCGAACACACGCTGAATGTGGATGGCACTGAAGTCGGCATCGATGCTCTGCGCCGCCATGTCGATGAGCTGGAGCTTGGCGTTGAGCCAATGTTCGATCTGGCGTGCAAGGCCTGCGCCGGCCTCGCCGATGCTGGCCTCGGCCTGTGCACGCAGGCTGGCACGCACCTGTGCGACCTGCACGAACGACAGCATGCTCAGGGTGACGAACAGCACGAGCGCGCTGGCGATACCCACCTTGTACGATACCTTCATCGCGTTTCCTCCCTGCCCTCAGCCGGACGCGTCCGCCACTGTACTCAGCGCGCCGCCCTGGCTGCGGCATCCTGTGCCTGGACGACGGTCACCGCGATGACGTGGAACACGTCCTCGGCGCTGCAACCGCGTGACAGATCGTTGGCCGGCTTGGCCAGGCCCTGCAGCAACGGCCCGATGGCGACCGCGCCGCCGACGCGCTCGGCAAGCTTGTAGCCGATGTTGCCGGCCTCGAGATTGGGGAAGATCAGTACGTTGGCCCGCCCCTTCACCTGCGACTGGGGGAGCTTTCGATTCGCAATCTCGGCGACGATGGCGGCATCGAGCTGGACGTCGCCATCTATCGCCAGTCCAGGGCGCAGCGCCTTGACGCGCTCGGAAGCGGCAACGACCTTGTCCACCGCTGCATGCTTGGCGCTACCGCTCGTGGAGAAGGACAACATCGCCACGCGCGGTTCCTCTCCGAGCAGGCTGCGGGCACTGTCGGACGCGGCCATTGCGATCTCGGCCAGCGCCTCGGCGTCCGGATCGACCACCAGGCCGCAATCCGAAAAGATGAGCCCTCCCTTCAGACTGTGGAAGGGCTCGCACATCATCATCAGGAAGAAGCTCGACACAAGCTTGAACGCCGGGTCGGTACCGATCACCTGGATCGCGGTCCGCACCACGTCGGCGGTGGTGTGCACCGCGCCGGCCACCGAGCCGTCGGCATCGCCCATGCGCACCATGAGGTTGGCGAACACGAGCGGCTTGCGCACCTCCTCCGCAGCTGCCGCGCGCGTCATGCCCTTCTTCTCGCGCAGCCGGAACAGCTCCTCGGCATAGCCCTCGGCGAGAGGCGAATCGGCCGGGTCGATCAGGGTCATGCCGCTGAGGTCGATGGCCTCGTTCTCCGCCAACTGGGTAATGCGGGCACGATCGCCGACCAGCAGGATGCGCGCAGTACCTTCGCGTGTCGCGCGCAGCCCGGCCTGCAGCACGCGTGGGTCGTCGCCTTCGCACAGCGCGATGCGCCCCGGATTGGCACGGGCGCGATCGATGATGCGATTGATAGCCTTCATGATTCTGGGTCCTCTGCATCCCGCCCTGCACACGCTCGAGCGGGAAAAGATGCCGGCCGCCAGGGCACGGGGCCCTGGCGCCGGCCAAGCTCAATCCCAGGGGGAGGGAGGAGTGGATTGAGCGGAGGAACCCGCCACGCCCGAGCTGGGCGCGGCGGGGGTTCGGAACCCCGGAGCGCTCAGACGTAGTCCTTGTACTTGTCGAGGAATCGCACCGGCTTGGAGAGCGCGTCACGGCGGAACGGGTCGCCCAGCTCGCGCGTGCACATGATCTCGATGATCGTCGTCTTGCCGTGGTTCATCTGCAGGTCGATCGCCTTCTTCAGCGCCGGCCCCACGTCCTCCAGACGATCGACCGTGATGCCCTCGGCACCCATCGCGCGCGCGATCTCGGCAAAGCTCTGGTTGTCCAGCTCGCCAGCGACGAAGCGGCGGTTGTAGAAGTCCACCTGGTTCTTCTTCTCCGCACCCCACTGACGGTTGTGGAACACCACCGCGGTCACCGGAATGTTGTGGCGCACGCAGGTCATCGTCTCCATCAGGCTCATGCCCCAGGCACCGTCACCCGCGTACGACACCGCCGGACGGTGCGGCGCGGCCACCTTGGCACCGATGATGGTCGGGAAGGCGTAGCCGCAGTTGCCGAAGCTCATCGCCGCGAAGAAGCTGCGCGGCTTCTCGAAGCGCAGGTAGCTGTTGGCCACCGAGTTGATGTTGCCGATGTCGGTCGACACCATCACGTCCTCGGGCATCGCCTTCTCGAGCTCGCGCAGCACCTGGCGCGGGTGCAGGTACTCGCCGCCCGAGAACGGCTTCTCCTTGGCGTTCTCTTCGATCATGTCCAGGCTGAACGGGTCGCGCTCGTGCGTCCATTCGTCGAGCTCCTTCTCCCACGCGGCCTTCTCGGCAGCGATCTTCGCCGCGCGCTCGCCCTTGGTGGCGTCGCAGTCGAGCGCACGATTCGCGAGCCGCGCCGTCAGTGCCACCGCCGCCGCCTTGGCATCACCGCAGATGCCCACCGAGATCTTCTTCACCAGCCCGAGCATCTTGTTGTCCGCGTCGATCTGGATGATCTTCGCGTTCTTGGGCCAGTAGTCCATGCCGTGCTGCGGCAGCGTACCGAACGGGCCCAGGCGCGAACCCAGCGCCACCACCACGTCGGCCTGGCTGATCAGCTTCATCGCCGCCTTCGAGCCCTGGTAGCCCAGCGGGCCGCACCACAGCGGGTGGCTCGCCGGGAACGAGTCGTTGTGCAGGTAGCTGTTGACCACCGGCGCGCCCAGGCGCTCGGCCAGCGCCTTGCACTCCTCGATCGCGTCGGCCATCACCACGCCGCCGCCCGAGATGATCACCGGGAACTTGGCCTTGGCCAGCAGCTCGGCCGCTTCATTGAGGCTTTGCTCGCCGCCCGCGCCACGGTCCAGCCGCGCCGGCTTGGGGATCTCGCAGGTGATCTCGCCGTAGAAGTAGTCGCGCGGAATGTTCAGCTGCGTCGGGCCCATCTCGCTCATCGCCCGGTCGAAGCAGCGACCGGTGTATTCGGCCATGCGCGCCGGGTGGGTGACGTGGCCCTGGTACTTGGTGAACTCCTGGAACATCGGCAGCTGCTTGCACTCCTGGAAGCCGCCCAGCCCCATCGTCATCGTGCCCGTCTCGGGGGTGATGATCACCACCGGGCTGTGCGCCCAGTAGGCCGCGCCGATCGCGGTCACGCAGTTGCTGATGCCCGGGCCGTTCTGGCCGATCACCACGCCGTGGCGGCCCGACACCCGCGAGTAGCCGTCGGCCATGTGGCCCGCGCCCTGCTCGTGCACCACCGGGATCAGCCGGATGCCGGCCGGCGCGAAAATGTCCATCGCGTCCATGAAGGCCGAGCCCATGATGCCGAACATGTCGGTGACGCCGTTGGCCACCAGGGTTTCGACGAAGGCTTCGGAGGGGGTCATCTTGGTCGGGCCGCTGGCCACGCTGCGGCCGTCGGGGGTGGGCTGGCTCATGCTGTCTCCTGGGAGTTAGTTGAACGAAATCGGTACCAAACATTCCGATATCCGAGATACGTGAACGCACTCTAGGTCCAACACCCCAAAAGGTCAACATCAAATTCCAAAAAACGGTACGATACGTTCACTTTTCAGGAATATTTCGGAGAGGACACCATGACTGAGCTCCGTTCGAACCGCGCCGAGATCGCCAAGATCGATGGCGATACCCCCACCATGCGTTTGCTGGCGCTGCTCGAGGTCATTGCGGCCAAGGACCAGCTCGTGACGCTGCAGGGGCTCGTCGAGGAAACCGGCCTGCCCAAGCCGACCCTGCACCGCATGCTCCAGCAACTGGAGGCGGCAGGCATGCTCCAGCGCGACAGCGATGGGCGGCAGTACGGCACCGGCGCGCGCCTGCGCCGCCTCGCCGAGAACCTCCTCCTCAATGACACGATCCATGGGGCGCGCCACGCCGTGCTGCGGCAGCTCGTGGAAGAAGTGGGCGAAAGCTGCAACATCACCGCGTTGTCGGGAAGCGAGGTCTTGTATCTGGACCGCGTCGAGACAGCCGCCCCACTGCGCTTCTATCTGCATCCGGGCTCGCGGGTTCCGGCGCACTGCTCCGCAAGCGGCAAGCTGTTCCTGGCACAGATGACACCCGCCCAACGCCGCCGACTGCTCGCCAACGCGCCGCTGATGCAATACACGACGCGTACGCTCACCAACCTGAACGCCCTTGAAGCCGAAATCGAGCAGGTGCGCGAGCTTGGCTATGCCTTCGACAACGAGGAGTTTCTGCCCGGCCTGTTCTGCATTGCCGTCCTTGTGCCCGCGCCCGAGGGGCGTTCGAACATGGGCATCGCCATGCAGGCCCCGATCATGCGGATGACCGAACGCAACGCTCTCGACTCCTTACCGGCGTTGCGCCGCGCGGCCTCGGCACTGGCGGCAATCGAAGCCGACAGCGCCGGTAGCTCGCAGGCCGAGTGCGCCTGAGTCAGAACCAGCACGTGGATCGGGGAGGCCAGGATGAGGATTGCGGTGCTCGGCGGCGGCGTCATCGGCATCAGCACTGCCTGGTACTTGCACAGCAAGGGCTTCGAGGTGACGGTCATAGATCGCCAACCCGATGCCGGCATGGAGACCAGCTATGCCAATGGCGGGCAGATCTCGGTGTCGCATGCCGAACCTTGGGCAAGCCCGCGTACGCCTTTGAAAGCCCTGTACTGGCTCGGTCGCGAAGACGCGCCACTGCGCTTCCGGCTGCGCGCCGACCGGGCACTGCTGAACTGGTCGGCGGCCTTCCTCCGCGAATGCCTGCCGTGGCGCACACGCGCCAACATTGGACGCATCGTGGAGTTGGCGCGCTACAGCCGCAGCGAACTACAGAGGCTGCGCGCCGCCTTTGCAGAGGATTGCCCGCTTGACTACGACCATCAGGAACGCGGGATCCTGCACTTCTACACCGACCGCCGGGAGTATGAGCACGCGCTGCGTGCGGCATCTGTCCTGCGCGACTTCGGTTGTGACCGGCGGCCAGTCGGGGTCGATGAGTGCATTGCGATCGAACCCGCGCTCGAGGGTGCCCGCAAGCTGCTGGTGGGCGGTGACTTCACCGCCGACGATGAGTCCGGGGATGCACATCGCTTCACCCGAAGCCTCGGCGAGCGCTGCCGGCGCGCCGGCGTGGCATTTCGCTTCGGCACCACGATCACGAACCTTGAGCGCACAGGGCAGCGCATTGCTGCTGCACGTACGCTTCAGGGCGAGCACATCGAAGCGGATGGTTTCATCGTCGCCACGGGCAGCGCCAGCCCACAGCTGCTGACGCCACTGGGCATTCGCGCACCCATTTATCCGGCCAAGGGCTACTCGGCGACGATTCCCCTCTCAGAAGATAGCGTTGCGCCGTTCACCAGCCTGACCGATGACGGCCACAAACTCGTGTTCTCGCGCCTGGGGAACTCGCTGCGGGTCGCCGGTACGGCCGAGTTCGACGGCTTCAACCTGCGCCCCAACCTCGTCCGCCAGGAGGCCATGATGCGCCGGGTGCACGAGCTGTTCCCTCAGCTCAGGCCCGCGGGCGCAGCAAAGACCTGGTGCGGGCTTCGACCAGCGACCCCGGGAGGCGTACCCCTCGTGGGCGCAACCCGCTACGAGAACCTGTGGCTGAACACCGGCCACGGCACACTCGGATGGACCATGGCCTGCGGATCGGCCGCCGCGCTGAGCGACCTGGTTGCGGGGCACGCACCCGCGGTGCATCTAGCTGAAGTTGCCTGAAAGGGCTCAAGCTGCGCAGCGCGCACGCCCCCCCAGGCGGGGCGGCGTCAGACGTCCGGCGCGCCCTCGGTGGCCAAGGTATCGAGCGCGGCTTCCACCGTCACCTCCTCGGCCTCCAGCTCCACCGTCTGCAGCATCGGCTTGCCTGCCGGAGCCTGCAGCGCATGCTGGGCGCCGCTGAAGAGGTCGCGCTTGAGCGTCTCGATGGCTGCAACCCAGGCGGCAACCGGCTCGCACTCGGGCAGGAGTTCGCCATTGCGGCACACCGTGAGGCGCTTGCCTTCGAGCGTCAGCTGGACCCCGGGCAAGGGGCGGATTCGGACCGCATCGTCACTGCGCGCAGCAAAGCGCAGCATGGTCTCACGCTCATCGTCGAGCAGATCGAGGATGAGCGCGGGCAAGGCGTAGATCGGCAGGTCGCCGGTGCGCAAGGGACCACGCTTGCCGTCGATGACCACGAGCGGAGTCGACACCAGGGTACGGAACATGGGGTCGTCGAACTGTGCGCGGTTCGGCGCGAGCAGGCCTGACTCGGCATAGCCGCCATGGTTCCAGCCCAGCGAAGGCAGATGGTCGCCGAACAGCACGATGATGGCGTCGGGGTCACGCCCGCGCAGTTCGCCGAGGAAGGCCATCAGTTCGCGCGACTTGTAATACACCGTGTTGGCATAAGCCTTGACCAGGGCGTTGTCGGTCCTGGTATCGATGACCTGCGGGCGCTGCGCGTTGAGCGGATAGTCGAGGTGGCCAAAATAGGTCAGCACATAGTTGAACACCGGCTGGCCATTACCGAGCTCAGGGCCGATGCGTTCGAGCACCTGGCGATAGAGCGACGCATCGCTGAGGAACTCGCGGTTCATGTCGTCGAGTTCGAAGTCGCGGTCGGACCAGTAGTGCTCGAAACCAATGCGTCGGTAGGCGTTGATGCGGTTCCAGAACGGCGCCGCATTCGGGTGCGAGGCGTAGCTGCGGTAGCCGGCCTCGCCCAGGTGACGCGGCAGGCAGGGCACGTCGCGCCGCAGCCGGCCTTCGAAGAAGACGGCATCGGTCATCACCGGGAAGCCGCACAAGGCCTCGAACTCGGCATTTGCAGTGTAGCCGCCGAACACCGGCGACATCACCTTGGCGTTGCCGGCAGCTTTCCACAGCTTGCGGAAGGCCGGATCGAGCGGGTCGGCCGACAGACCGGCCGCCTTGAGCGCCACCGGATCCCAGAAGGACTCGAGCACGATCATGTGCACATTGCGCCCGCCCCGTCCGTCACGACGGGCCGCGGCGCGCATGAAGGGGCTGGGCTGAGTCGCACCGAGCAGGGCGAGCGCGCCATCAACCTCGTCGGAGGCCGGTGCAGCCCCCCTGCGCGCAAGGTTGCGCGCCGCCTCCTGCACCAGATGAATGGGCAGGCCGCGCATCTCATAGTTGCCGCGCTGGTTCCACACCCAGTCGCCAAAGCGGGCATCCATCCAGCTCGTGACCACGGCCGGCTGGGCAACGATCATCCAGACGCCCGCGGCCACGGCGGCCACGGCGCCCCAGGCGCGCGGACGGCGCCAGGCGAACATCCAGGCCAGAGCCCCCAGCGGCAACGCGAGCATCGCCACGCTGCCCCAAAGCTGCCAGCCCTCCAGCAACAAAAAGAGATTTCTTGCCGCGACGAAGTCGTCGGGCATGACCGGGCCGCCCAGCACCGCAAGTTTGAGCGCATTACCTACCGTAAACGCAGAGAACAGCACGACCATCGCCACGCCGAAGCGCGCGACGCTGCGCGCCATCAGGAACAGCAGGCCGCCGATCAGCAGGTGTGCGGAGAGGTCACGCAGCCAGGCGTCCGGACGCGGCGCCACATCCAGGAAATGGGCGCTGGCCCATTGTGCGAGCGCATACCAGGCGGCCACCAGGCCCAACGCATAGCCCCACTCGCGCACGTGACGAAGCCCTGCGCGCGGACGCGTGACGCCGACAGCGGGAGACTGCGCCGCTGACTGTGACTCGGACCTGGCGGGGGAACGGCTTGCGGACGTGGGCACGGCGGCACTCCGGATGAAAATCGGGAGTGAGGATAATACGCGTGTAACAATCGTCTGTTATCGAACGCGTCCGCTTTTCCCCGCAATGCAACAACGCAAATTGCGACAAGTCTTTGCGACCCGCAGCCGCCCACTCACGGTCTCAGCAACGGGAAGCGACGAACTGCAGCGCAAGTCCGTAGCCCGGAGTGCCGAAGCCGGCCATCACCGCCTCGGCAACATCCGACAAGTACGAGTGGTGACGGAAGGGCTCGCGCTTGTGCACGTTCGAGATATGCACCTCGACGAAGGGGATCGCCACCCCGGCAAGCGCATCGCGGATCGCCACGCTGGTATGCGTGTAGGCACCCGGGTTGATCAGCACCCAGGCGACGCCCTCGCCACGCGCGGCATGGATGCGATCGACAATCGCGCCTTCATGGTTGCTCTGGAAGCACAGCACCTCGACGCCCAGCGCCTCGCCCTGCTCCTGCAGGCCGCGCTCGACATCGGCAAGGGTGGTGGCGCCGTAGATCTCGGGCTCGCGCGTACCGAGCAGGTTTAGGTTGGGGCCGTTGATGACGAGAACCTTGGGCATGGGGCAGGACTCCGCAAAACACAGTCGTAAAAAAGGCGGCCCGCAGACCGCCTTTCGCGAATCGCTTCAGCGCAGAGGATATCAGCGCGGCAGCAGGCTCTCACCCATCAGGAACTCGTCGACCGCGCGGGCGCACTGGCGACCTTCCCTGATTGCCCAAACGACCAGCGACTGGCCACGGCGCATGTCGCCGGCGGCGAATACCTTGGGCACGTTGGTGGTGTAGCAGCCTTCACCGTCGGTGGTCGCCTTGGCGTTGCCGCGCGCGTCCTTGTCGACACCGAAGGCCTCGAGCACACCGCCCACCGGCTGGGTGAAGCCCATGGCGAACAGCACGAGGTCGGCCTTGATCTCGAACTCGGAGCCCGGCACCTCGGACATCCTGCCGTCCTTCCACTCCAGGCGACAGGCCTTGAGCGCCTTGACCTTGCCGTTCTTGCCGATGAACTCCTTGGTCGCGACAGCGAAGTCGCGCTCGCAGCCTTCCTCGTGCGAGGAGGAGGTGCGCAGCTTGGTCGGCCAGTACGGCCACACCAGCGGCTTGTTCTCCTGCTCGGGCGGCATCGGCATCAGCTCGAACTGGGTCACGCTCGCCGCACCGTGGCGGTTCGAGGTTCCGACACAATCGGAACCGGTGTCACCGCCGCCGATCACCACCACGTGCTTGCCCTTGGCCGAGATCGGGTTGGGCTTGTCGCCGGCGACCTGCTTGTTCTGCGGGATGAGGAACTCGAGCGCGTAATGCACGCCACCGAGCTCGCGCCCCGGCACCGGCAGGTCGCGCGGCACTTCGGCGCCGCCTGCCAGCACCACGGCATCGAAGTCCTTCTGCAGTTGCTCGGCGCTGATGACTTCCTTGGCATCATTGACGATGCCGGCCGGCATGTCCTTCGCGGCGACGAGCACACCGGTGCGGAAGCGCACGCCCTCGGCCTGCATCTGCTCGACACGGCGGTCGATCAGGCCCTTCTCCATCTTGAAGTCGGGGATGCCATAGCGCAGCAGGCCGCCGATGCGGTCGTTCTTCTCGAACACGGTAACGTCATGGCCGGCGCGTGCCAGCTGCTGCGCAGCCGCCAGGCCCGCCGGGCCGGAACCGACCACCGCAACCTTCTTGCCGGTCCGGGTTTCGGGCGGCAGCGGCAACACCCAGCCTTCTTCCCAGGCCTTGTCGATGATGGCGTGCTCGATCGACTTGATGCCCACCGCGTCGGTGTTGATGTTCAGCGTGCACGCGGCCTCGCAGGGCGCGGGGCAGATACGGCCGGTGAACTCGGGGAAGTTGTTGGTCGAGTGCAGCACCTCGATCGCCTCGCGCCAGTGGCCGCGATACACGAGGTCGTTCCAGTCCGGAATGATGTTGTTGACCGGGCAGCCGTTGTTGCAGAACGGAATACCACAGTCCATGCAACGCGCGCCCTGGACCGATGCCTGCTCGTCGGTCAGGCGCAGGACGAACTCCTTGTAGGTCTTCAGGCGCTTGTCGACCGGCTCATAGGCCTCTGACAGACGCTGATGCTCCAGAAATCCAGTGGGCTTGCCCATTTATGCGGCCTCCTTCTCTGCTTCACGCGCCTCGGCCATCTCGGCCAGCGCGCGACGGTACTCATGCGGGAACACCTTGACGAACTTCTTCCGCCAGGTGGCCCAGTTGTTCAGGATCTCGCGGGCGCGCACGCTGCCGGCGAAGCGGACATGGCGCTCGATCAGGCCCTTGAGGATGAGCTCGTCGCCCATCGTCAGGTGGTCGATGTCGACACGGCCATGGGATTCGAGATCGTCACCCGACTCCGAGCCCTTGCGCGCAGCGATCTCGTCGGGCAGCGGCTCGAGCGCAACCTGCGCCATGTTGCAGCGCTGCTCGAAAGTGCCGTCCTCGTCGAGCACATAGGCCACGCCGCCCGACATGCCGGCGGCGAAGTTGCGGCCGGTCTGGCCGAGCACGACCACGGTGCCGCCGGTCATGTACTCGCAGCCATGGTCACCCACGCCTTCCACCACCGCAGTGGCGCCGGAGTTGCGCACTGCGAAGCGCTCACCGGCAACGCCGGCGAAGTACACCTCACCCTCGGTGGCGCCATAGAGCACGGTGTTGCCGACGATGATGTTCTCCGGCGTGCTGCCGCGGAACTCGGCCTTCGGACGCACGACGATGCGCCCACCCGACAGCCCCTTGCCGACGTAGTCGTTACCCTCGCCCACCAGCTCGAGCGTCACGCCACGTGCCAGGAAGGCGCCGAAGCTCTGGCCCGCGGTGCCGTTGAGGCGGATGTGGATGGTGTCGTTGGGCAGGCCGGCGTGGCCGTAGCGCGCCGCAACCTGTCCGGAGAGCATGGCACCGACCGTGCGGTTGATGTTGCGCACCGGCAGGTCGATGTTGACCTTCTCGCCCTTCTCGAGCGCCGGCTTGGCAAGTGCGATCAGCTGCTGGTCGAGCGCGCCCTCGAGGCCGTGGTCCTGGGTCTCGGTGTGCAGTCGCGGCACTTCGGCCGGCACCGGCGGCAGGTAGAAGATGCGCGAGTAGTCCAGCCCTTGTGCCTTCCAGTGCGCGATGCCCTGCTTCATGTCGAGCAGGTCGGCGCGGCCGATGAGCTCGTCGAACTTGCGCACGCCGAGCTGGGCCATCAGCTCGCGCACTTCTTCGGCGACGAAGAAGAAGTAGTTGACGACGTGCTCGGGCTGGCCCTGGAAGCGCGCGCGCAGCACCGGATCCTGGGTGGCGACGCCAACCGGGCAGGTGTTGAGGTGGCACTTGCGCATCATGATGCAGCCTTCGACGACCAGCGGCGCGGTGGCGAAGCCGAACTCGTCGGCGCCGAGCAGCGCGCCGACGACGACGTCGCGGCCGGTCTTGATCTGACCGTCGACCTGGAGGCGGATGCGCGAACGCAGGCGGTTGAGCACCAGCGTCTGCTGGGTCTCGGCCAGACCGAGCTCCCACGGCGAACCGGCGTGCTTGATCGAGCTCCACGGCGAGGCGCCAGTGCCGCCGTCATGGCCGGCGACGACGATGTGGTCGGCCTTGGCCTTGGCCACGCCTGCGGCCACCGTGCCGATGCCGATCTCGGACACCAGCTTGACCGAGATGCTCGCAACCGGGTTGGCGTTCTTGAGGTCGTGGATGAGCTGGGCCAGGTCTTCGATCGAATAGATGTCATGGTGCGGCGGCGGCGAGATGAGGCCGACGCCGGGCACCGAGTGGCGCAGGAAGCCAATGTACTCCGAGACCTTGTGACCGGGCAGCTGGCCGCCTTCGCCGGGCTTGGCGCCCTGGGCCATCTTGATCTGGATCTGGTCGGCGTTGACCAGGTACTCGGTGGTGACGCCGAAGCGGCCCGAGGCCACCTGCTTGATCGCCGAGCGCAGCGAGTCGCCAGCCTTGAGCTCGAGGTCGCGCGCAATGCGCTTCTCACCGATCACCTGCGACAGGCGGATGGCCTCGGTCAGCGGCTTGAAGCGCATCGGGTCTTCGCCGCCCTCGCCGGTGTTCGACTTGCCGCCGATGCGGTTCATTGCCACCGCGAGGGTGGTATGGGCTTCGGTGGAAATCGAGCCAAGCGACATGGCGCCGGTGGCAAAGCGTTTGACGATTTCCTTGGCGGGTTCGACCTCGTCCAGCGGCACCGGGGTGGCCGCAGTCTTGAACTCGAACAGGCCGCGCAGCGTCATGTGGCGCTTGCCCTGGTCGTTGATGATCTTGGCGTATTCCTTGTAGGTGTCGGCCTTGCCCGAGCGCGTGGCGTGCTGCAGCTTGGCGATCGCGTCCGGCGTCCACATGTGCTCTTCGCCGCGGATGCGGAAGGCGTACTCACCACCGGCATCGAGCATGTCGTGCAGTACCGGGTCGGCCGAGAACGCGGCCTTGTGCAAACGGATGGCCTCTTCCATCACCTCGAACACGCCGATACCCTCCACCTGGCTGGTGGTGCCGGTGAAGTACTTGTCGAGCAGTGCCTGCTTGAGGCCGACGGCCTCGAAGATCTGCGCGCCGGTGTAGGACATGTAGGTCGAGATGCCCATCTTGGACATGACCTTCATCAGGCCCTTGCCGACCGCCTTGACGAAATGCTTGACGTACTTGGCGGCGGCTTCGGCATCGCCCGCCATGTGCTCGAGCGTCTCGAGCGCGAGGTAGGGATGGATCGCCTCGGCGCCGTAGCCGGCGAGCACCGCGAAGTGGTGTACCTCGCGCGCAGAGCCGGTCTCGACCACCAGGCCGGTGCGCGTGCGCAGGCCCTTCTCCACCAGGTGCTGGTGGATCGCGGACAAGGCCAGCAGCGCCGGAATGGCGACGCGGTCGGCGGCCAGCTTGCGGTCGGACACGATCAGGATGTTGGTACCGCCCAGCACAGCGTTTTCGGCGTCGGCACAGAGCGAAGCCAGGCGCGCCTCCACGCCTTCGTTGCCCCACTCGGCCGGATAGCAGATATCAAGTTCGGCCGAGCGGAACTTGTTCTGCGTGTAGCGCGCGATGTTGCGGATCTTGGCCATGCCGGCGAAGTCGAGCACGGGCTGGCTGACCTCGAGGCGGAACGGCGGGTTGATCTCGTTGATCTCGAGCAGGTTCGGACGCGGGCCGATGAAGGACACCAGCGACATCACCATCTGCTCGCGGATCGGGTCGATCGGCGGGTTGGTGACCTGTGCGAAGAGCTGACGGAAGTAGTTGTACAGCGGCTTGTTCTTGGAGGACAACACCGCCAGCGGCGAGTCGTTGCCCATCGAGCCAGTGCCTTCCTCGCCACTCTTGCCCATCGGCTCGAGGATGAACTTGATGTCCTCCTGGGTGTAGCCGAAAGCCTGCTGACGGTCGAGCAGCGGCTCGACGCGCTCCGCAGCAGCGGCGGCGTCGACCACCGCAGGCGCCTCCAGCGTGTCGAGCTTGATGTTGATGCGGCGCAGCCAGTCGGCGTAGGGGCGAGCGTGGGCAAGCGACTCCTTGATCTCCTGATCGCCGATGATGCGGCCCTGCTCCATGTCGATCAGGAACATCTTGCCCGGCTGCAAGCGCCACTTCTTGACGATCTTGCTGTCGGGGATGGGCAGCACGCCGGACTCGGAGGCCATGACGACCAGGTCGTCGTCGGTAACCAGATAGCGCGCCGGACGCAGGCCGTTGCGGTCGAGGGTGGCGCCGATCTGGCGGCCGTCCGTGAAGGCGACCGCAGCGGGACCGTCCCACGGCTCCATCATCGCCGCGTGGTACTCGTAGAAGGCACGGCGCTTCTCGTCCATCTGCGTGTGCGACTCCCAGGCCTCCGGGATCATCATCATCATCGCGTGGGCGAGCGAATAACCGCTCATCACCAGCAGTTCGAGCGCGTTGTCGAACGACGCCGAGTCGGACTGACCGGGGTAGATCAGCGGCCAGATCTTCTGCAGATCGTCGCCAAGCAGCGGCGAATGCACGCCCTTCTCGCGCGCGCGCATCCAGTTGTAGTTGCCGCGCAGCGTGTTGATCTCGCCGTTGTGGGCGATGTAGCGGAACGGGTGGGCGAGGTTCCACTTCGGGAAGGTGTTGGTCGAGAAACGCTGGTGCACCAGGGCCAGCGCCGAGTTCGCACGCGGATCGACCAGGTCCAGGTAGTACTCGCCGACCTGGTTCGCGAGCAGCAGGCCCTTGTAGTTCACAGTGCGTGCCGACATCGACACCATGTAGAACTCCTTGCCGTGCTTGAGCTGCAACGCGCCAATGGCATTGGCGGCGCGGCGGCGCACAACGTAGAGCTTGCGCTCCAGCGCTTCGGTAACCATGACGTCGGCACCGCGGCCAATGAAGATCTGGCGGATCACCGGCTCCTTGGCCTTCACCGTCGGCGACATCGGCATGTCGTGATTGACCGGGACGTCGCGCCAGCCGAGCACGACTTGCCCTTCAGCCACCACCGCACGCTCGATCTCTTCTTCACAGGCCAGGCGGGAGGCGGCTTCCTTGGGCATGAACACCATGCCGACGCCGTACTCGCCAGGCAGCGGCAGGGTCACGCCCTGGGCGGCCATCTGTTCGCGGTAGAGCTGGTCGGGGATCTGGATCAGGATGCCGGCACCGTCGCCCTGCAGGGGGTCGGCACCAACCGCACCGCGGTGGTCGAGGTTCTTCAGGATTTCGAGGCCCTGCAGAATGATGTCATGACGTTTCTCGCCCTTGATGTGGGCGATGAAACCCACGCCACAGGCATCATGTTCGTTGGCGGGGTCGTACAGACCCTGCTTTTGGGGCTGATCCATCTTCTTTTCCTCAAACGACACGCAAGATCACGCGCAGGAGCCCAGGGAGGCCAGTCGGACCGGAGTCAGGTCCGATAAAACCGAACGCGCACAAAAAAGCCGGGCGCGCGCGCACCGGCTTTGTGATTTGCACCAACTTGGTGCAAAAACAGCTTTTGGATGACCAGGCAGATTGGGCAAATAGCCCGCATGCACCATTTTGGACACCGCCACCAGACAGGCTGTTGACGAAAAAAACTATACGCCCGCAAAACGCTGGGTTCAAGAATTTTTTTGCACTGCGGCAGCGATCTGGAGCAAGGTATTCCTGTGCGCCATTGGGCGGGTGCATGTGGCACGAATCAGTGGATCTCGCCAACGGCGAACAAGCGCCGATGCTCCTTCATGGCGTAGCGGTCGGTCATGCCCGCGATATAGTCGGCGATGGCCCGCGCTTTGTCATCGCGCGCCATCGCCTGGTACTGCGGCGGCAGGATGTGCGGATCGTCCATGAACGCGGCAAACAGATCGCTGACGATGCGGCGCGCCTTGTTCGTCATGCGCAGCACCTGGTAGTGGCGGTAAAGGTTCTCGCGCAGGAAGGCCTTGAGTTCGCGCAGTTGCACCAGCAGCGCCTCGGAATACGCCACCAGGCGGGGCGCGCGACGAACGTCGTCGAGCGAGGCGACACCGGCTGAGGCGACATTGGCGCGCGTTTGCTCGAGCAGATCGATGACCATCAGATGGATCATGCGGCGCACGGTCTCGTTGATCAGCTTGCGTCCCGCCAGCCCGGGCCAGCGCGCCTCGACTTCGCGACGCTGCGCGGCGAACAGAGCGACCTCTTCGAGCTGTTCGAGCGTGATCAGGCCCGAGCGCAGCCCATCGTCCACATCGTGGTTGTTGTAGGCGATCTCGTCGGCAAGATTGGCGAGCTGGGCCTCGAGCGAGGGCTGGGTTCCTTCGAGGAAGCGCCGACCGACATCGCCCAGGCGTTCGGCATTGGCGCGCGAGCAGTGCTTGAGGATGCCCTCGCGGGTCTCGAACATGAGGTTCAGGCCGTCAAAGGCGGCATAGCGGTCCTCGAGTACGTCCACCGTGCGCAACGACTGCAGGTTGTGCTCGAAACCGCCGTGGTCGCGCATGCAGGCATTGAGCGCCTCCTGGCCGGCATGGCCGAAAGGCGTGTGGCCAAGATCGTGGGCAAGCGCGATGGATTCGGCGAGATCCTCGTTAAGCCCAAGCTGGCGGGCGATGCCACGGGTGATCTGCGCCACCTCGATACTGTGAGTAAGGCGGGTTCGAAACAGGTCGCCCTCGTGATTCACAAACACCTGGGTCTTGTACTCGAGGCGACGAAACGCAGTGGAATGCACGATACGATCACGGTCGCGCTGGAACTGACCGCGCGCCACCGGCACGGGTTCGTCGTGGGCACGGCCACGCGAGTTGTGTTCGGTGACCGCGTACGGCGCAAGCTGCAGCATCGGCATCTCCTCTGTTCAGACTCGCAACGCGCAAGCGCTCAGCGGCAGCGCGCCTCGATGGCGGCGGCGATATCGGTCTGCTGCGCATCGCCGTGGATCACCGCACGCCCCAGCTCACGCAGCAGCACGAGGCGCAGGCGCCCCGCCTCCACCTTCTTGTCGTGCGCCATGAGCTCGAGATAGCGCTCAGCCCCGAGCAGCGGCCCCCACACAGGCAGCCGCGCACGCTCGAACAGCGCGCCAACTCGCGCGACCTCGGCTTCGCCCAGCCAACCGAGACGACGCGACAACTCCGCTGCCATCATGGTGCCGGCAGCCACCGCCTCGCCATGAAGCCATTCGCCATAGCCAAGGCCGGTCTCGATCGCATGGCCGAAAGTGTGGCCGAGGTTCAGCAGCGCGCGCTCGCCCTGCTCAGTCTCATCCGCAGCCACCACCTCGGCCTTGTTGCGGCAGGAACGCTCGATCGCATACGCCAGCGCATCGGCGTCGCGCGCCACCAGGCGCTCAAGGTTCTGCTCAAGCCAGGCGAGGAACTCGGGGTCGCGAATCAGCCCGTACTTGATGACCTCGGCCAGGCCTGCAGAGAGCTCGCGATCAGGCAGCGTGGCCAGCGTATCGATGTCGGCCAGCACCAGGCGGGGCTGGTAGAAGGCGCCGATCATGTTCTTGCCGAGTGGATGATTGATCGCCGTCTTGCCGCCCACCGAGGAGTCGACCTGGGCCAGCAGCGTGGTCGGCACCTGGATGAAGGGCATGCCGCGCTGGTAGCAGGCAGCGGCGAAGCCCCCCATGTCGCCCACGACCCCCCCCCCCAGTGCGATCAGGGTGGTGGAACGCTCGCAGCGCTCGGCAAGCAGCATGTCGAAGATCCTGTTGAGGGTCTCCCAGTCCTTGTAGGCCTCGCCATCCGGCAGGCTGACCGCAGAGACGCCAACCCCCGCCTGCGCCAGCGCCGTGCTCAGGGCCTCAAGGTAGAGCGGGCCGACGGTGTCGTTGGTGACGATCGCCACGCGTCGCGTCCTGAGGTGGGGCAGGATCAAATCGGCTCGCCCGAGCAGGCTGCGACCAATGTGAATGGGATAGGCGCGATCGCCGAGAGCGACGTTCAGGGTCTGCATGTACTGTGCTCGCGTTTCTTCAGCGCGTCCTCGATCAGGCGCACCATGGTTCCGGGATTCGTGCGCCCGCCATCGACGATGATGTGGGCCACCTCGCGATAGAGCGGATCGCGCTGACGGTAGAGTTCATCGATGCGCTGGCGCGGGTTCTCCACCTGAAGCAGCGGGCGGTTGCGATCGTGGCGGGTGCGCTCGTACAGGATCTGCGGCGGCACGTTGAGGTAAACCACCACACCACGCTCGCGCATCAGCGCACGGTTCTCGGGGGCAATCACCACGCCGCCACCGGTGGCGATGACGATGTCCGGCTCCAGGGTCAGCTCATCCATCATCTGCGTCTCACGACGCCGAAAACCCGTCTCGCCCTCGATTTCGAAAATGGTCGGGATAGTCACCCCGGTACGGGCAACGATCTCGTGGTCGCAGTCGGCAAAGCGCAGCTTGCGCCGCCGCGCCAGCTCCTTGCCTACCGTGGTCTTGCCGGCGCCCATCATGCCGATCAGTATCAGACAGCTCACGCGTGACTCGCCGGAAGTCGAGATGAAAAAGGGCGGGCACCCTTTCGGAATGCCCGCCCCGGCATTGTAACAGCTGCCGCCGCCGCTCAGCGGAGCGTCAGAGAATCGGCAACGATACGCGGCGTGATGAAGACGAGCAGTTCCTTGCGGTCGGAGACCCGCTTCTGCGCCCTGAACAGATGCCCCAGCACCGGCACGTCACCGAGCACCGGCACCTTGTCCACCCCAGTGGACTCCTCTTCCTCGTAGATGCCACCGATCACGACGGTGCCACCGTTCTCGACCAGGACCTCGCTCTTGACGTTCTTGGTCTCGATCGGCGGCACACCGAGCAGCGCCCGTTCATAGATCGGACGATCCTTGTTCACCTCGATCGACAACTGAAGCCGCCCGTCTGGTGTGATCTGCGGCTTCACCTTCAGCGCCAGCACGGCCTTCTTGAACGAAACGCTGGTGGCACCGGAGCTCGACGCCTCCTGATAGGGAATCTCGGTACCCTGCTCGATCGAAGCCTCGACCTGGTTGGCCGTCAGCACACGCGGACTGGAAACGACTCGGCCACGGCCATCGGCCTCGAGCGCCTGCAGTTCGAGATTGAGGAAGCGCGTCAGGCTGTTGTTGAAGAGGGTCAGATTCAGCGCACCAAAGGCGCCGGCAACCGGCCGCCCGCTGACGACGTCACCGCCCTGAGTCACCACCTGACCAATCGAGTTGACCGATGTCGTTCCGGGCCTGAAGGTCTCGCGGATGAAGCCCGGAATCACGGGATCGCCCGGCTGGGGATCCGTGGGCTGCTGGCCGACAACCTCCAGCGCTCTCGTTCCGAACGCCGACTTGCCGAACCCGACCTGACCCAGGTTGCCGAGCTTTGCAGTCCCAAGGCTGCCAAGGCCAAGGCGGACACCGATTTCGCGCGAGAAGGTCTTGCTGGCCTCGACGATGCGCGCCTCGATCAACACCTGCCGGGGCGCAACGTCAATCTCCTGAACCAGACGCCGCAGCGCATCGAGACGGGACGCCACATCGGTCACGAAGACCTTGTTGCTGCGCTCGTCGACCACCACGCTACCACGCGAGGACAGCATGGTCTGGTCCTTGCTCTTCAGGAAATCAAAGATCTCCTTGGCCTTGTGGTAGTTGATCTGGAAGCTCTCGGTCTGCAACTGCTCGAGATCCTTGACCTGAGCCCGCGCCTCGAGTTGCAGGCGCTCACGCGCTGCCAGTTCGTCACCCGGCGCGACCCAGATCACGTTGCCGTTCTTGCGCATGTCCAGACCCTTGGCCTGGAGGATGATGTCGAGCGCCTGGTCCCACGGCACGTCTTTCAGTCGCAGCGTCAGGCCACCCTGAACGGAGTCGGAAGTGATGATGTTGAAGTTCGTGAAGTCGGCGATGACCTGCAGCACCGAACGCACGTCCACGTTCTGGAAGTTGAGCGACAGCTTCTCGCCCTGGTACTGCCCACGCGCCGCCCCCTGCACCAGGCGGTTCGGATCCTCGACCAGTCGCTTGACCTCCAGCACGAAGCGGTTGTCGCTCTGGTAGGCGTTGTGCTCCCACAAGCCGTTGGGCGTGACTGTGAGGCGGACGCGGTCGCCGACCTGCTGCGCCGTCATCGAAGTCACCGGAGTGCCGAAGTCGGTGACATCCGAACGCCGGCGCAGATGCTCTGGCAGCGACGTCTTGAGGAAATCAACGACGAGATTGCCGCCCTGCTGGCGGATGTCGATACCGGTATCCGCACTCGAAAGATCGACGACGACGCGGCCATCTCCCTCGGTGCCACGCCGGAAATTGATGTCACGCACCGCAAACGCCGACGCGGCGGCAACCGGAGCCTCGGCAAAATTGCCACGCGATTCCGAGGCGACGCTCGCGCGCGCAGCCTGGACGTTGACCGGCGAGATGGCGACGATCACGTCGCGTCCCTCGACGCGCGTCTCGTAGGGACTCATGCGTACGAGGTTGAGCACCAGCCGCGTGCGATCGCCAGCCTGCACGATGTTGGCACTGCGCAGGTCACCCTGGTCGATGGCCTGAACGTTGCGACCCAACCCGTTGGCCGTGCCAGCGAAGTCGAAGGCGATGCGCGCCGGATTGGCCACGCTGAAGCTGGGCGGCACAGCTGTCAGCGGCTCCTTCAGGGTCAGGCGCACATACAGGGTGCCCCCCTGCTCGGCAACCTCCAGCCCCTCGATCTGGTTCGACAGCGCCTGCGCCTGCTCCGCCCCCTGCGCAAGGGCAGAAGGCACGGGCGCTACGCCGGCGACCATCGCCGCCAGCAGCAGCATTCCGATTCGATGTCTCATTTTCTGGTCTCCTGCTGCTCCTGCAATACCAGCGAACTGGTCCTTTCGACCCAGTCGCCGTAGACGTCTTCGACGAGTTCGCGCAAGGTCACTTCGCTCTCGCTGATGGCGGTGACGACCCCGAAGTTCTGTCCCATGTAATGTCCGACCTTTACCTGGTGGAGGGTGTTATTGACGCTCACCAGGGCATGTACGGTACGGCCCTGCTCAAGGACACCCACCATCTGCATGGATTCGAGCGGGTAAGCCTCGAGAGGCTCGCGGCGGCGGTCCATGTCAGGCCTCAGCGCACTCGCAGCACGCCGTTCGGGCTCCATGCGTGCCGACCGGAAAGGGTCGTCGCCCTGAACACCCGCATAATCGACAACGGCCAGCGGCAACAACTCGGGCAACTGCATGACCGAGCCACGCATCGTCCGCGCCTGTTCGGTCATCCATGCCTGCAGATCGTCCTGGTTGCCACCGGCACACCCGGCAAGCAATGCGCAGGCCGCGACCAATGAAGCCCTCTTCATCATCTGCTCCTCTGCGCTGCCGCTGCAGCCTGAGCCGCCTGGCGCTGCTGGGCGAGCTCTTCCTCGTCGAGATAACGATAGGTGGTCGCCTTGGCCTCGAACTTGAGCTTGCCATCCTCGCCCGCTCCCAGGGCGACGTTGTTGAGCGTGACGATTCGCGGCATGCGCGCGACATCGGCGACGAATTCGCCAAGGTCGTGATAGACCCCCTGAACCCTGACATCGATGGGCATCTCGGCGTAGAACTCCTTGACCACGTCAGCACCCGGCTTGAACAGCTCGAACTGCAAGCCACGACCCAGGCCCGCCTGGTTGATGTCCGACAGCAGCGAGTCCATCTCCGCACGATTGGGCAGTTGCTTGAGCAGCGCGCCGAACTGACGGTCGATCTCGGCAAGCTGCCGCCGGTGCTCTTCCAGATTCACCGCCTGCCGCTTCTTGGCGATCCAGCTGTCCCTCAGCTGCTGCTCCTCGGCGCGCACGCGCTCTAGCGAAGCGGCCTGGTCCTGCCAGTCGAACCACCAGAAGCCGGCAATCGTCAGCACGAACAAGCCGACGAACACAGCCACCCGAGGCGCGAGCGGCCACAAGCCCGGATCATTGGGATCCAGACCCTTGAAGTCATTCACCAGGCGATCAAGATCGATGCCCTTTCCAAGTCTGGTACCGGTACTCATTGCGTCGCTCCCGTGGCGCCACCGGCAGCGGCTTCCGTGACTTCCGCGCTGGGCTGCCGGATGCCGATACCCAGGGTGAACTCACTGACTCGCCGGGAGTCCAGCCTCGCCGCCTTGGCCTCGACGAGGACCGGCAACTCGAGGAAGGGAGAAGACTCGAGGTTGCGCATCAGGTGCGAAACTCGCGCGTTTGACTGCGCATACCCAACCAGCGTCACGCGGCGGCCATTCTGCTGGATGGACTTCAGATAGACACCGTCCGGCATGCGATGCGCCAGTTCATTGAACAAATGGACGGTCTCGGCCCGCGTCGTCTGCAACGACTCGATGACCTGCTTGCGCGCCAGCATGGCGTCGATCTGCCCACGCAAGCGTCGAATCTCGGCGATGTCGCGATCGAGACTTGCGATCTCTGCTTTCAGGAAGTTGTTGCGCTCGCGCTGGCTGTCGATGTAGCCCTCGTAAACCGCATGGACGACAAAACCGATCAATGCGCCAAGCACGATCATGAGCCCGGAGACCGCGTAGAACTGATGACGGCGCTGGCGACGCTTCTCGACGCGATGGGGGAGCAGGTTGATGCGGATCATGCGTCGAACCTCCGCAGCGCGAGGCCGCAAGCCGCCATCAGCGAGGGCGCATCGGCCAGCAGGCTCTTGGGCCGCAGCTTGGCATTGATCGTCATGCCGGCAAACGGGTTGGCGATGATGGTGTCGACCTGGGTGCGCGCCCCGACCACATCACCAAGGCCGGGCATCACGGCACAGCCGCCGGCAAGCACGATGTGATCGACCTGGTTGAACTGTGTAGAGGTGAAGAAGAACTGCAGCGCGCGCGAAACCTCGAGCGCCAGGCTGTCCATGAAAGGCCGCAGGAGGTCGCGCGCATAGCTGTCGGGCAATGACCCGGCGCGCTTGGCGGTCTCGGCCTCCTCGAAGCTCATGCCATACTGGCGCGCAATGTCCTGGGTGAGCTGCACGCCACCGAAGGCCTGCTCGCGTGCATAGAGCGACTGCCCGTTGCGAAACATCGTGACGTTCATGACATTGGCACCGACATCGACCAGGGCGACGACCTGATCGGCGCCTGCGCGTGGCAGTTGGCGGCAGACCAGTTCCAGCGCGGCCTCGGTGGCGAGCGACTCGACATCGACGATGACCGCCTTGAGCCCGGCAGCCTGGGCCACGGCAACCCGATCCTCGACCTTGTCCTTGCGCGACGCGGCAATCAGCACCTCGACGTCACCCTGGCTGCCGGGCGCCGGCCCGATCTCCTGGAAGTCGAGATTGACCTCCTCGAGTGCGAACGGGATGTACTGATTGGCCTCGGACTCGACGGCGAACTCCATCTCGGTTTCGCGCAAGCCCGCAGGCAGGATGATCTTCTTGGTAATGACCGACGACGACGGCAGGGCCACCGCAACATTGCGGACGCTGCCACCGAAACGGCGCAACGCGCGCTTGATCGCCTCGCTGACCGCCTCAAGGTTGGCGATGTTGCCGTCGACGACGGCATCACGCGGCAAGGACTCGATTGCGTAGCGCTCGACTTTGTAAGCGTCCTTGTCACCCCCGGACAACTCGACCAGCTTGACCGATGAGGACGAGATGTCGAGCCCGGCAAGCTGACGTGCCGCTGAGCTGAGAAAGGGGATTTCAATCACAAAGAAAGTCCTTACATTTCTTTATGTTACGCGCAGAACCTGAGCAGGCTTCTAGAATGCTAGCAACAAGGCCATGGGGTGTAAAGCAAACTGCATTTCTGACACATGCTGCATACAGGATCGACTGGGGCCAGACTTGCGCTTCCCTTATAATGCCTGCCCACCTGCCACAACCCCGGATTTCCCATGCGCTGGGTCCTGTATCCGATCACAGCGCTGCTTGCGCTGATCACTCTCGGCCTCGCCACACTTGCGGCGATGGCCTTTTTTGCCTGGCCGAATCTCCCTGCCCTCGACACGCTCACCGACTACCGGCCGCGCGTGCCGCTGCGAGTATATACGGCGGACGGCCACCTCATCGGCGAATTCGGCGAAGAACGCCGTGATGTAGTTCGCATCGCCGACGTTCCGTCGACGCTGAAGCACGCCATCCTGGCCGCCGAAGACGAGCGTTTCTACGAGCACCCCGGGATCGACCTGGTCGGTCTTGCGCGCGCGGCGATCGCCAATCTATCGACCGGAGGCCGCGGCCAGGGCGCATCGACGATCACCATGCAGGTTGCGCGCAACTTCTTTCTTTCGCGCGAGAAGACCTACAACCGCAAGCTCTACGAGATCCTGCTCTCGCTCAAGATCGAGCAGAACCTCAGCAAGGACCAGATCCTCGAGCTCTACATCAACCAGATCTTCCTCGGGCAGCGCGCCTATGGCTTCTCTGCAGCTGCGCGCGCCTACTACGGCAAGACACTCGACCAGTTGAACCTGCCCGAAGCGGCCATGCTTGCCGGCCTGCCCAAGGCGCCCTCCGCCTTCAACCCGATCGTCAATCCGGCACGCGCAGCGGTACGCCAGCAATACGTGCTGCGCCGCATGCTCGAGGCTGGCTATATCAGTAGTACGCAATACGAAGAGGCGCTTGCATTCGCCACCCCGAAGCAGAGCCAGCGCGACATCGCGGCTGCCCGCAAGAACCAGGACATCGTCGTGCCCGGCGACCATGTCGCGGAGATGGCGCGCCAGATTGCCGTCGAACAGTTCGGCGAGCAGGCCTACGAACTGGGTATCCGCATCGTCACCACGGTGACCCGCAAGGACCAGGAGGCCGCCTATGCCGCCCTGCGTCGCGGCGTGCTCGACTATGACCGCCGCCACGGCTACCGCGGCCCGGAGGCATTTGTCGACCTGCCCTCGGGAATGGTCGACGCCGCGCGCCTGGACGAAGCGCTGAGCGACCACAGCGACCATGGCGACCTGCTCGCGGCACTGGTCGTCAAGGCTTCGCCCAAGGAGGTCGTTGCCTACCGCAGAGGCCAGCAGATCACGATCAGCGGCAAAGGCCTCGCCTTCGTTGCCCCCATGCTCGCCGAAAAGGCGCCACAGAGCCGCCGCATCCGCCCCGGCGCTGTCGTGCGCCTGCGCAACAGCGGCAACGACGCCTGGGAGATTGCCCAGCTACCCGAGGTGCAGGCCGCCCTCGTGTCGATCGACTCGCGCACTGGCGCGGTGCGCGCCCTGGTTGGCGGTTTCGACTTCAATCGCAACAAGTTCAACCACGTCACCCAAGCGCTGCGCCAGCCTGGATCGAGCTTCAAGCCCTTCATCTACTCGGCTGCGCTCGAGCGCGAGTTCGGCCCGGGCAACGTGCTTGCCGACGAACCGCTCTACTACCCGGCCGGCGTCACCGGCAGCAAGGCCTGGGAGCCCAAGAACTACGACGGCCGCTATGCCGGGCCGATGACCCTGCGCGAATCGCTCGCACGCTCCAAGAACATGGTCGCGATCCGCCTGCTCGAGCAGATCACCCCGGAGTATGCCCGCGACTACCTCACCCGCTTTGGCTTCGATGGCGCGCGCAACCCGGCCTACCTGACGCTGGCACTGGGCGCAGGCGCAGCGACGCCCTGGGAGATGGCCGCGGGCTATGCGGTATTCGCCAACGGCGGCTATCGCATAGAGCCCTACATCGTGAAGGAGATCTACGATGGCAACGGTCGCCTGATCGCCCGCACCGACCCGCCGGTCGCAGGCCAGAGCGCACCGCGTGTGATCGACGCCCGCAACGCCTGGCTCATGGACTCGATGATGCGCGACGTGGTCCAGAGTGGCACGGCGACCCGCGCGCGCAGCCTCAAGCGCACCGACCTGGCCGGCAAGACCGGGACGACCAACGACTATGTCGACGCCTGGTTCTGCGGCTATCACCCCGAACTCGTAGCCGTGGCCTGGGTCGGCCACAGCCAGCCGCGCAACCTGGGGCGCGGCGAGACGGGCGGCGCGGCGGCGCTGCCGATCTGGATCAACTACATGGCCAGCGCCCTGGAAGGCGTGCCCGAAACGCAGCTGCCACGCCCCAACGGGCTGATCCTGGTCGACAATGGCCTGGGTACGCGACAGGACTTCCACTACGCGGAATACGCGCCCCCCGAGCCGCCTGCCGCGCCGGACTGGCTGCAACAGATGTTCGCAGCCGACACCTCACCGGCCATGGAAGCCCCCAGCGAGGCGATCCCGCCCGCGCCGCCTGCGCGCCTGCCCCCCTTGCCCCCTCCGGCTCAGGCTCCGGCACCCGTGGTGGATCGCATGCCGACCCCCATCGGGCGCTGAGCTCGCTCAGGCTTGCGGATTCAGCTGCACGGGCTGATCGGCCTGGGCGGCAACGAGGTCCGCAAGCATGGCCCACAGCTCACGGCCGTCACGCGTATTGACCCAGCTTTCACCCTCGAAGCGGAAGTGGAAACCGCCCGACTTCGCCGCAACCCAGATCTCCCGCGCGGCGGTGTGACGGTTGATGATCATCTTGCTGCCATTGTCGAACTCGAGCTCGAGGATGCCGCCCGGCTTGGGTTCGATATCGATGTCCGCCCCACACGCCTCGAGTGCGGTCTCGATGCGGGCGAGTTCGGCTTCGGCAAGGGCGTTGAATGCAGACTCTTCCATGCTGATTCCTTCTGTTAGGATTCCGGTTTTTCCAGAATGACGGCCATGCGAGCCAAACTCACCGCGATCGCGCTTGCCTGCGCGCTGCTGTCGGCATGCGGCATCAAAGGCCCGCTCTACCTGCCTGCCCCCGGCGGACAGGCCCCGGCGGGCGCCGATCATAACAAACCCATCGTCCCTGCGGACCTGCGCCCGGAACGCCTGATCGAATGAACGCCAACACCCCTGCCTGCCCCAACCTGCCGGTACCCACGCTGCAGCTGCGCGAAGGCGCACTCTGGCTCGAGGAGCGGCCGCTGGCCGACATCGCAGCGCGTTTCGGCACGCCCACCTACGTCTATTCCCGGGCCGCGCTCGAGTCGGCCTTCACGGCATGGCAAGAGGCACTCGCCGGCCGCCGCGCCCTGGTGTGCTATGCGGTCAAGGCCAACTCGAACCTGGGCATCCTGTCGGTATTCGCGCGCCTGGGCGCCGGCTTCGACATCGTGTCGGCAGGCGAGCTTGCACGCGTGCTGGCCGCAGGCGGACGTGCCGACCGCATCGTCTTCTCCGGCGTCGGCAAGACCGCAGCCGAGATGCGCATCGCCCTCGAGGCGGGCATCCGCTGCTTCAACGTCGAGTCTGCGGCAGAACTCGAGCGCCTGAACGCCGTGGCCGGCGAACTCGGCAGCACGGCACCGATCGCTTTGCGCGTGAATCCCGATGTCGACCCGAAGACCCACCCCTACATCTCGACCGGACTGAAGGGCAACAAGTTCGGCGTCGCCTTCGCCGACGCGTTCGCGCTCTATCAGCGCGCAGCCGCGCTGCCGAACCTGCGCGTCGCAGGCATCGCCTGCCACATCGGCTCCCAGCTCCTCGACCCGGCACCGATGGCCGAGGCCGCACAGAAGCTGCTCGATCTGGTCGACCGGCTCGGTGCCGCGGGCATTGCCCTTGAGCACATCGACCTCGGCGGCGGACTTGGCATCCGCTACCGTGACGAGATGCCGCCGACGGTGGCCGACTACCTCGCCCCCCTGCTGGCTGTATTCGAAGGGCGCGAGGAAGAGCTGTGCTTCGAGCCCGGACGCTCCCTGGTCGGCAACGCAGGCCTGCTGCTCACCCGCATCGAGTACCTCAAGCCGGGCGAGACGAAGAACTTCGCGATCGTCGATGCCGCCATGAACGACCTTGCCCGTCCAGCGCTCTACGATGCCTGGCACGAGGTGGTCGCCGTAACCCCGCATGACGGCGACGAGCAGGTGTACGAAATTGTCGGACCGATCTGCGAAAGTGGCGATTTCCTTGCCCATGACCGCAGTCTGAAGGTCAACGCCGGCGATCTGCTCGCCATCCTGTCCGCCGGCGCCTATGGCATGACGATGAGCTCGAACTACAACACCCGCCCGCGTGCGGCAGAGGTGCTCATCGACGGCAGCGAAATGCACGAGATCCGCCGCCGCGAGACCGTTGCCGAACTGTTTGCCGCAGAACGCACGCTGGCCTGACGCAGTGGGGCCGTGCCCGCGCCGGCCCCGTTCACCCTCATCGCAGCTTCACCCCTCCATGGCGGGAACAGGGTCGGCGTCGCGCACCACCCCGGCGTCGTAGGCCTCATAGAGGGCGCGCCCAAATGCCTTCCAGGCCGGCCCACCGTGGGTATGCATGCCCACCTCCGCGCTCTGGCGCATGTTCTCGAACATCAGCTCGGAAAGCGCGAACAGCTCTCCGGTTAGCTTTTCCTGTCGAATGGGACTGCGCAGCATCTTCATCATGCAACCCGGCGTGCAGCTCAGCGCTCTCGCCGCCAGCTCACGCAGGCGCGCGGCATCCTGCCAGTCGATGCCGATTGCAATGCCGCGCTTGACGATCTCGCGCTCAAGCTCGTCTGCAGTGCGCTCGTAGTGTCCGAATCCGCTCATAATCCGATCCTTTCCGGCAAGCTGTGTGCCGCTGGTAACGCAACCCATGCTGCATTGCGTGATTTCCATTGCCTTATGTTTGCAATGCTAATCCAGTCTGCAGCCAGATCGTCAGTGAATCCGGCACGAACATGACGCATTTCCGCAGGATAAGTCTTATTTTTACGCGCATCAGCAAGGCCTTCGTACTCGCGCTGATGCTCTGTGCAGCGCAACAAACCAGTGCCAGCACCACCCTGCCGGCCAGCGTGCGACTCGCACTCGACGCCGCACGAATTCCGGTGGATGCGGTTTCCATCTGGGTGCAGCCGGTCGACACCGGCGCTCAGCCTACACTGGCAGTCAACGCCGAGCGCGCGATGAACCCCGCCTCGGTGATGAAACTGGTCACCGCCTTCGCTGCACTCGAGCACCTCGGCCCGGCGCATACCTGGCGCACCGAGATTGCCATGACGGGGCGCGTACGCGAAGGCGTGCTGCACGGCGACCTCTTCCTCGTCGGCGGCGCCGATCCGGTGCTCGGCTATGACCGCCTGTGGAAACTGCTGCGCCGGCTGCGTGCACTGGGTATCGAGCGCATCGAGGGCGACATCGTGCTCGATGCATCAGCGCTACGCCTGCCACCCCACGACCCCGATGCCTTCGACGGACGCGGCCTGCGCCCCTACAACAGCGGTCCACACGGCCTGTTGCTGCACTACAACACCCTGCTGCTCGGACTCTACCCGGGCAAGGGCGCCAACGAGCCGGTCACCCTTGCCGCCGAGCCGCCGCTCGCCGGCATCGTCATCGACAACCGCATCCTCACCTCCAGTGCCCCCTGCGGGACCTGGTACCGCGACCTGCAGGCCAGCATCGAAGGCGGGCGTCGACTGGTGCTGAGCGGCACCCTGCCCGCCGCCTGCGGCCCGCGCACATGGAGTGCCGCACCTCTCCCACCAGCCGAATTCGGTGTCGCCCTGGTCGCCGCGCTGTGGAGCGAAGTCGGCGGACACCTGGGCGGCAGCGTGCGTGCGGGCGTGCGTCCGGCCAGCGGCACGCAACCGCTGTTCAGCGACGATTCGCCGCCCCTTGCCGAAATCATCCGCGACATGAACAAGTGGTCGAGCAACGTCATCGCGCGCCAGTTACTGGCCAGCCTTGGGACGGCGCATCAGGACGCAGCGGACATGGTGGTCGGCGGCGCACGCGTCGCGAGCGCCCAGCTCGCCGCCGCAGGCATCGCCACCGAGGGGCTGGTCATCGACAACGGCTCCGGCCTGTCCCGCATCGAGCGCATCCGCGCCGACAGCCTCGGCCGCATGTTGGTGGCGGCCTGGCAGCGTCCGTGGATGCCCGAGTACATCGCCGCGCTGCCAATGGCGGGCGTAGATGGCACGGCGCGCCGCCGCCTGGCGGGCAGCCCGGCCAACGGCCAGGCCCACATCAAGACCGGCACGCTCAACGGCGTGCGAGCGATCGGCGGCTACTTGCTCGACCGTAATGGCCACCGCCATGCGGTGGTGATGATGGTCAATCACCCTGAGGCCCACAACAGCGCCGCGGCACAGGATGCCCTGCTCGAATGGCTGTGGACGGCAACGCCTTGATCAGTCCATCGGCAGGCCGCGCCGCTGCGTCAGCACCCACCAGCCACGCACCACGCGGTACAGGATCCACAGCCCGGCGAGCAGGATAACCAGGATGGCGAAGGGCACGCCGATCACGGTCAGCACCATCAGCACCGCCACAGCGACCCACATCACTGCGAACCAGAAGGTGCGGATCTGCCAGCGGAAGTGGCTCTCAAGCCAGGTACCGCGTACCGCCGTCTGGTTCCAATAGTTGATGACCACCGCCGCGATCGACGGCAGGCTGGCAATGAAGCTGAAGATGATGGTCGCCGAGCCGGCCACCGCGGTGAACACCGCGAAGGCGTGCAGGGCATACACCAGATGGGTCACCGTGACCATGTTCTCGGACGGCTGGCCGGCGGCCAGCGGGGCCGGGTGGGGGCTGTTCATCGAGGCTCCTCGTAGCGCGGACCGCGCCAAGGCGTCCGCGCCGGATGGGTGGGTGGGCGAAGCGCGGACCATGCCGCGAATCCGCAGACAACGCAACTGCAAGACGCAAGCTGGCCGGTCTGCCGCCTACAGTCCGAGCTCGCCCCACATCGCGTCCACCCGCGCCTTGACTGCGTCGTCCATGACGATCGGCGTGCCCCACTCGCGGTTGGTCTCACCCGGCCACTTGTTGGTCGCATCCAGGCCCATCTTGCTGCCCAGGCCGGCAACCGGGCTGGCGAAGTCGAGATAGTCGATCGGCGTGTTATCGACCAGGGTGGTGTCGCGAGTGGCGTCCATGCGCGTGGTGAGCGCCCAGATCACCTCCTTCCAGTCACGGATGTTCACATCCTCGTCCACCACGATGATGAACTTGGTGTACATGAACTGGCGCAGGAAGCTCCAGATGCCGAACATGACGCGCTTGGCGTGGCCCGGGTACTGCTTCCTGATGCTGACCACCGCCAGGCGGTAGGAGCAACCCTCGGGCGGCAGATAGAAATCGACGATCTCGGTGAACTGCTTCTGCAGCAGCGGCACGAAGACTTCATTCAGCGCCACGCCCAGCATCGCCGGCTCGTCGGGCGGCTTGCCGGTATAGGTGCTGTGGTAGATCGGCTCGCGGCGCATGGTGATGCGCTCGATGGTGAACACCGGGAAGTCGGAAACCTCATTGTAGTAGCCGGTGTGGTCGCCGTACGGCCCTTCGGGCGCCATGTCGTTCGGATGAATCACGCCTTCGAGCACGATCTCGCTCGATGCCGGCACCTGCAAATCGTTGCCAATGCACTTCACCAGCTCGGTCTTGGCACCGCGCAGCAGACCGGCGAACTGGTACTCAGAGATCGTATCCGGCACCGGCGTCACGGCACCGAGGATGGTGGCCGGATCGCAGCCGAGCACGACCGACACCGGGAAAGACTCGCCCGGATGCGCGCGCTGGTGCTCGAGAAAGTCCAGCGCACCGCCGCGATGCGCCAGCCAGCGCATGATCACTCTGTTGCGGCCGATCACCTGCTGACGGTAGATGCCCAGGTTCTGACGCTTCTTGTGCGGCCCACGCGTCACCACCAGGCCCCAGGTGATCAGTGGCGCCGCATCCCCCGGCCAGCAGTGCTGGATCGGCAGCTTGGCGAGGTCGATCTCGTCGCCCTGCCACACCACTTGCTGGCAGGGGGCGGAACGGACCTCCTTGGGCGCCATGTTCAGCACCTGCTTGAGTACCGGCAGCTTCTCCCAGGCGTCCTTGAGGCCCTTGGGCGGCTCGGGCTCCTTGAGGTAGGCGAGCAATTTGCCGACTTCGCGCAGCGGCGTGCTCCAGTTGCCGTCGGCGACGTCCTCACCCATGCCCATCGCCACCCGTTGCGGCGTACCGAAGAGATTGGCGAGCACCGGGATGGACTGCGCCACACCCTTGGTCACCGGCTTCTCGAACAACAGCGCGGGGCCACCCGCGCGCAGCACGCGGTCGGCGATCTCGGTCATCTCAAGGTGGGTGTCGACCGGAACGGTGATGCGCTTGAGCTCGCCGCGCGCCTCGAGCTGGGAGATGAAGTCGCGGAGGTCGTCGTATTTCATGCTGGGCGTCTCGTGATGGATGCGGGCCACGGCAGGCACGGGCGCTGGTGGACGCCGCATCCGGCTGGAAGTTGCAGCCGCGGTGGCGTGCGCGCGCTCAGCGCTGGGCGTTGATCGCGTCGCGGGTGTCGAGCGCCACCTGGCGCGCGGCATCGGCGAAGTCCTCGCCCTTGCCGGCATAGAGCACGGCGCGCGAGGAGTTGATCATCAGCCCGGTGCCGTTCGCCGTGCGGCCCGCCGTGAGCGTGGCGGCGATGTCGCCGCCCTGGGCACCGATGCCGGGCACCAGCAGCGGCATGTCCCCGGTGAGTTCGCGCACGCGCGCGATCTCTGCCGGGAAGGTGGCGCCGACCACGAGGCCGCAATTGCCGCTGGCATTCCAGTCCTCGGCGACGGTACGGGCCACGTGCTCATAGAGCTTCATGCGGCCGTGCGGGGTGTCGACCTCGAGGAACTGGAGATCCGAACCGCCCGGGTTGGAGGTGCGGCAGAGCAGGATTACGCCCTTGTCGGGCCAGGCCAGATAGGGGTCGACCGAATCGCGCCCCATGTAAGGGTTGACCGTGATGGCATCGGCCTTGAAGCGCTCGAAAGCCTCCACGGCGTACTGCTCGGCCGTGCTGCCGATATCTCCACGCTTGGCGTCGAGGATCACCGGGGTGGCGGGATGGGCGGCGTGGATGTGGGCGATCAGCGCCTCGAGCTGGTCCTCGGCACGGTGGGCCGCGAAATAGGCGATCTGCGGCTTGAAGCAGCACACCAGGTCGGCGGTGGCGTCCACGATGGCCTTGCAGAACTCGAAAATGGCATCGGGTCGACCCTGCAGATGGGCCGGGAGCTTGGCAGGATCGGGGTCGAGGCCGACACAGAGCAGGCTGTCGCGCTGCTGCCAGGCAGCCTGGAGGGCGGTCATGAAGTGCATGGGCAGGTCCGGAAAGAGGCGTTCAGGCGCAAAAGGGGGGGCAAGCGCAAAGGGGGTTCGGGCACGACGCACGACGCTCAAGCCGCGCGCAGCAGATGGTCGAGGACGATGCCGGCGAACACGGCGGCACCGAACCAGTTGTTGTGGCGGAAGGCCTTGAAGCACGCCGCACGCTCGCGGCCGCGGATCAGGACATAGTGGTAGCCGGCGATGCCGGCCGCGAGGACGAGGCCGAGGTAGTAGGCCGCCCCCGCCGAGATCATCCCGCCCACGACAGCCAGCAGGGCAATTGCGCCCGCGTAGCACAGCATGACCGCGGCCACGTCGAAGCAGCCGAAGGTGATGGCCGAGGTCTTGATGCCGATCTTGAGATCATCCGGGCGGTCGACCATGGCGTACTCGGTGTCGTAGGCGATGGTCCACAAGGTGTTGGCGAGCAGCATCAGCCAGGCGAGGGCGGGAACCGTGCCCTGCACCGCCGCAAAACCCATCGGGATGCTGAAGCCGAAGGCCAGGCCCAGGTAGGCCTGCGGCAGCGCGAAGAAGCGCTTGGTGAAGGGATAGCTGGCGGCGAGAAAGAGCGCGGGTATCGACATCCAGATCACCAGCGCGTCGAGCGGCAGCACAAGCAGGAAGGCAAGCACGGCGAGCCCCCCTGCCAGCCACAGCGCCTCGCGCGTGCTCACCGCACCGGTCGCCAGCGGCCGGTTGGCAGTGCGCTCGACATGGCCATCGAAGTCGCGGTCGGCATAGTCGTTGATCACGCAGCCGGCCGAACGCATCAGAAAGGTGCCGAGCACGAAGATGAGCAGGATGTGCAGCGGCGGCCAGCCCTCTGCCGCCACCCACAGCGCCCATAGTGTCGGCCACAGCAGCAGCAGCGTGCCGATCGGCTTGTCGATGCGCATCAGGCGGGCATACAGGGGCAGGCGGTCGGCGAGAGGCATCGTCTGGATCATTGTGACAGGTCGAAGATCGCGGGCAGGAAGAACTCGCTCACCATGAGCGCACGGCCGTGAAGGCGGAACAATGAGCGCCGTCCCCACAGGTCGTGCCCGAGGCCCCCGGCGCTGGTGGTGGAGGCAAGCACGGCACTTGCCCGATGATAGCGCGCGTCACGGCGGTCGAGCCGGGCGCAGGTGAGCGGCGAGCGCGCGATGGCAGGGTCGGCAAACAGTGCGGCGCCAAGCGGCCGTGCGCCAAGACCGTGGAACAGATTCCACGCGCCGCGCACGTTGGCGCGCGGCAGCAGGGAGCGCGCGAAGACCACCGGCCGGCCATCGGCCATCAGCAGCACCTCGCGCACCCACACCCGCTCACCCGGACGCAGGCCAAGCACCGCAGCTTCGTCGCGCTGGGCCTGACCCAAGCCCTGGCGCAGCACGCGCACGGCGAAACGACCACAACGCGCCTTGATGCGGGCCGTCAGCGACGCGGGATCGGTCAGCCAGGGGCGCAGCAGCGGCGGCAGCGTGGCGCGCGGCGGCACCGGGTGCCAGGTTTCGTGGTGAATTCGGGTGCGCATGAACAGAGAAACGGACGGAGGCCGGCATTCTACCAACCTCGCAGGTCGACACCGCGCGCATGAGCGCTCAGCGACACCGCGCGCATGAGTTCTCAGGCCTGCAGCAAGCCCTCGCGCGCCCCCAGCCAGCGCCGCATCAACGCCTCTGCGCGCGCCGGCTCGTGCGCCAGCAGATGCTCGGCCAGCTCGCGTGCGGGATCGATCAGGTCGCCGTCGTCTTCCAGGCTGGCGTAACGCAGCAAGGGCACGCCGCTCTGACGCGCACCCACAAACTCTCCCGGGCCGCGGATGCGCAGGTCGGCGCGTGCGATCTCGAAGCCGTCGGTGTGCTCGAAGATGACCTTCAAGCGCTCACGACCGGTCTGCGACAGGGGTTGGGCGTAGATCAGGATGCACACCGACTCCACCGTTCCACGCCCGACCCGACCGCGCAGCTGGTGGAGCTGGGCAAGGCCGAAGCGCTCGGCGTGCTCGATCACCATCAGGCTGGCATTGGGGACATCCACGCCGACCTCGATGACCGTGGTGGCGACCAGCACGTCAAGTTCGCCGGCCGCAAAGGCAGCCATGGTCGCGGACTTCTCGTCACTCTTCAGGCGGCCATGGACGAGCCCCACGCGCAGCTCGGGCAGCGCCGCGACCAGCGTGTCGTAGGTCTCCTGCGCGGTCTGCAGCTGCAAGGCTTCGGACTCCTCGATGAGCGGACAGACCCAGTAAGCCTGACGGCCGCCCAGGCAGGCTGCGCGCACGCGGGCGACCACTTCGTCGCGCCGTGCGTCCGACACCAACCGGGTGCGGATCGGCGTGCGCCCCGGCGGCAGCTCGTCGAGCACCGAGACGTCGAGGTCGGCGTAATGCGTCATCGCCAGGGTGCGCGGTATCGGCGTGGCCGACATCATGAGCATGTGCGGACGCTGCCCGAAGGCCCCCTTCTCGCGCAGCGCAAGGCGCTGGCGAACGCCGAAGCGGTGCTGCTCGTCGACCACCGCAAGCGCAAGCCGCGGCAGGTTGACCGGGTCTTCCAGCAGCGCATGGGTGCCCACTGCGAGAAGCACCTCGCCGCGCTGCAGGCGCGCAAGCGCTGCCTCGCGCTCACGCTTGCGCCGGCTGCCCGACAACCAGGCCAGCTCGAGACCGAGCGGCTCGAACCAGGCGGCGAGCTTGCGGTGGTGCTGTTCGGCAAGGATCTCGGTCGGCGCCATCATCGCCGCCTGCCAGCCGTTCTCGGCCGCCTGCAGCATGGCAAGCGCCGCCACCAGGGTCTTGCCTGAGCCCACGTCGCCCTGCAGCAGGCGCTGCATGGGGTGCGGCGCGGCAAGGTCCGCGGCGATCTCCGCCGCCGCCCGGCGCTGCGCGCCCGTGGGCGCAAAGGGCAGCACATCGAGCAGCGCCGCTGTCAGCGCACGCGTGTCGGGCAGGGGCACGGCCGAGCGCGCGCGACGGGCAAGGTAGGCGCGCCGCAGCGACAGCTGCTGTACCAGCAGTTCCTCGAACTTCATGCGCCGCCAGGCCGGGTGCTGGCGCGACTCGAGATCCGCCGGCGAGACATCAGGTGAGGGGCAATGCAGGGCCTTCAAGGCCTCGGCAAAGCCGGGCAGGTCGAGCTGTGTCAGCCAATCGCCAGGCAGCAGCTCATCGAGGCGTTCGCTGCGCAGCGCACGCGCCACCAGCTTGCGCAAGGTCGCCTGGCCAAGGCCGGCCGTGGTGGGATACACCGGTGTGAGCGCCTCGGGCAGGCCCTCGCCGGCCTCCACCGCGCGTACGCGCGGATGCACCATCTCATCGCCGAAGAAGCCGCCCCGCACCTCGCCGAACAGGCGAACGCGGCGACCGACGGCAAGCTGCTGCTTCTGCGAAGGGTAGAAATTGAGCCAGCGCGCGACCAGCGCACCTGAAGCGTCGGCGATGCGTGCAACCAGCTGCCTGCGCGGCCGCAGCACCACCTCGCAGGACACCACCTCGCCCTCCACCTGGGCCGGCCAACCCGGTCGCGCACTGGCGATCGGCGTCAGCCTGGTCTCGTCCTCATAGCGCAGGGGCAGGTGCAGCAGCAGGTCGCGCGGGCCACGCAGATCGAGCTTCGCCAGGCGAGCGGCAAGCTGGCTACCCACGCCCTCCCAGCCGCGCGCCGGCTCCACTGCGCCCACGACCCGACCCGGCCCGCCGCTGACGGGGGCTCAGTCGAGAACCAGCACCAGGTCGGCCTCGACCAGGGCGCCGCGCGGCAACTCGCGAACACCGACCGTCGCGCGCGCGGGATAGGGCTCGGCGAAGTAGCGCGTCATGATCTCGTTGACGACACCAAAGTTGGCCAGATCGGTAAGGTAGATATTGATCTTGACCACATCGGCAAAGCCCCCACCCGCAGCGGCGGCCACTGCCTTCAGGTTGTCGAACACGCGCACGGCCTGCGCTTCGACACCGTCGGCGAGCTGCATGCTGACCGGATCGAGACCGATCTGACCGGAGAGGAAAACCTGGTTGCCGACCTTGACGGCCTGCGAATAAGGGCCGATCGCAGCCGGGGCATCGGGCGTGGAAATGATCTGTCTCGCCATGGGTGAAGCTCCAAGTTCGTAAAGGCCGCATTGTAACCGGCGCGCGGTGGCACACAGCCGCAGGCGCACCTGCGCTCTGCTTCAAACGCCAGGTCAGCTCTGCGCGCGCAGCGTAATCTCGCAACCCAGCTTGCTGATGACCTTCTGCAGGCCCCTGCGGGTGGCCGCATTGATGACGAGTGGCGCCATGAAATTCGCACGCAGGCCGGTGGACGCAGGCCCGGCCTCATCTTCGGCCTCCCGGCGGATGATGACCGCCACCGCGGCATCCGCGGGCTCGCTCAGTTGCAGCAGGGCAAGCTCTTCGTCGTCCAGCTCGAACTCGAAGTTGATGCCCAGACGCTCGGGACCCGTCACCGAGAACGCAACCTCGGCGTCATCGAGGCTCTGCAGCAGGAAGACGTCGGGGTCATGGCCCTCCTCATGCACCAGCGCAAAGCGGCGGCAATGCTCGAAACCCGGCAGGCCTGCGGGGAAATCGAGGACTTTCTCGTCGGCGATCTCGATGTTGCCGAAGACAGGGCTCTTGATCTGCATCTCTCACTCCTAGGTTGTTATCCGACAGGGGGCTCGCACAGCCCTTCAACGACGCTTCATCTGGACCGGGGTGGCACAAGGATGCCTTCGGGCTCCCCTGCCTTGCGCAACGCAGCCTGAGCCCGCTCCGCTGCACGCCGGTCCGCAAATGGGCCGACGACGACCCGGCTCTGGATACGGGCCTCCATGCCAGCCTCCGCAAGGCGCTCGTACACCGCCAGCGCGTTGCTCACGTCCCCGAACACGCCCAGCTGGAGATAAATCCCCTCTCCGCCCGGCTGCACCGCAGCCAGCGGCAGCAACACGCCCGCCACGGGCTCGACCACGGGCACGGCGGGCGCAATGGCTGTGGACGCATCCGCCTGTACCTGTGCTGGCGAATCGACAAGGCGCTCGACAACCGCACCCAGGCCGGAGGTTTCATCCGGCACGACCTTTGTGTCCGCAACCGGCGTCTGCACCCGCTCGGGATCCGGCGCCACCGGCAGCGCGGACGCCACGGCGGACGGTCGGGGCTGGCGCTCACCGTAAGCAAGAAGAAGAACCCCGAGCACGACTGCCCCGGCCAGGGCCAGCCCGGCGCGGCGCAGTGCGCGACGGCGGAGCGCACCCGCCTCACCCCGAAGGCCCGGCGGCAAATTCATGAATGCCCACCCGCGCCTTTCGCCACCACGAGGACGAGCTCGGCCTCGGCCAGGGTGATCCCGCAGCGCTCGGCAATCATGCCGGCGTTGAGGCCCTGGCGCGCAAGCACCAAGGCCTCGCTGTATTCGGGCGACGAGCCAGGCTCGATGAGCTCGTGCGACTGGCGCGCGCTCAGATCATCGATGTCGGCCAGCAGGTTGGCGATCTCCTCCTGCTGGCGGGCGACAACGCCTTCGAGCGCGGCGAGCTGGCGCTGCAGATGCTGGTTCTCGAGTTGGAGCCGGAAGCGCTCGTCGTCCGCGCCGGCTTGGGCAGGCGCTGCCACGGCAGCAGGCTGCGCGCCCAGGTCCTTGCGCAGCACCGGCGCGTAGTCGACATGGTCATCATCGTCGCCCTCGTCCGGCGCAGCGCCTGTCGCAGCCCCGGGATCACGCCCGGAGCGCCTCTCCGCCCCACCCCTCAGCGCCAGCAGAAACTGCCATGCCGCATAGCCGGCCAACACCGCCACCGCCAGCCAGAGCAACTCGCGCGGCGCCATCATTGCTCCACGCCGCCGCGCAACGGCCGGAGGCCGCGGACACGGTCGCAGCTTGAATGGGACGAAGGATGCGATCGAGACATGTCGCTCGGCACAATTGGAATGCACGGATAATACTGCCGCCCTCCCTCACCCACAAATCACGATGGACCACGGCGCGATGGACCTCGCACTCACCCCCCTGCTGTTCTGGCTCAAGAAGATCGTCGCCGCACTGGTCCTGCCGCCGCTCCTGCCCCTGCTGCCAATCGTGCTCGGCCTGCTGCTGGGCATGCGCTGGCGCCGCCTCGGCAACGCCCTGGTGTGGTCCGGCGTGGCGCTGAACCTGTTGCTGATAAGCCCACCAAGCGTGAGCTGGCTGGTACGCCAGGTCGAACATGCACAAGCCCTCGAGGCGGATGCAGCCCGGCGGGCGCAGGCGATCGTGATCCTTGGTGCAGGCCGGCGCAGCCACGCACCCGAGTTCGGCGGCGAGACGGTCAATCACCTTGCGCTCGAGCGCCTGCGTTACGGTGCGCGGCTGGCGCGCGAAACCGGACTGCCGATTCTCGTCACAGGCGGCACGGTCCGCGACGAGACACCCGAAGCGCAGCTCATGCAGGCAGCCCTGCGCGAAGACTTCGGGCTGGAGGCGCGCTGGGTGGAGACAGCGGCGCGCGACACACGCGAGAATGCCCGCTTCTCCGCCGTGCATCTGGGTGCGGCGGACATCGACGCCGTGCTGCTCGTAACCCACGCGATGCACATGAAGCGGGCACAGGCGGAGTTCGAGGCTGCAGGCCTGGCGGTCATCCCGGCCCCCACCGCCTGGCTCGGGGGCGGCGAGGACGATGCAGGCGCCGATCAGGCCTTGCCCCTGCTGCCCAGCCAGAACACGGCCTATGCAGGCTGGTTCGCACTCCATGAACTGCTCGGCGGGCTCGCCTACCGCTGGAGTCGCTGAAGTCCAGCGCCAGGACGAAAAAAACCGGTGCGGGCAATCGCCGGCACCGGTTGTTCTTGAAGCGAAGACGCGGATCAGCCGCCGAAGTCGTCGAGCATGATGTTCTCGCGCTCCACGCCAAGGTCGAGCAGCATCTTGATCACTGCGGCGTTCATCATCGGTGGGCCGCACATGTAGAACTCGCAGTCCTCGGGCGCCGGGTGGTCCTTGAGGTAGTTCTCGTACAGCACGTTGTGGATGAAGCCGGTGTAGCCCGTCCAGTTGTCCTCGGGAAGCGGGTCGGACAGCGCCAGGTGCCACTTGAAGTTGGGGTTTTCGGCGGCGAGCTTGTCGAACTCCTCGACGTAGAAGGCCTCGCGCATCGAGCGCGCGCCGTACCAGAAGCTGATCTTGCGCTGGCTGCTGAGTCGCTTGAGCTGATCGAAGATGTGCGAGCGCATCGGCGCCATGCCAGCGCCACCACCGATGAAGACCATCTCATGATCGGTCTCGCGCGCGAAGAACTCGCCGAAGGGCCCGTACACCGTGACCTTGTCGCCCTTCTTGAGGTTGAACACCCACGACGACATCTTGCCCGGCGGGATGTCGTCACGACCCGGCGGGGGCGATGCGACGCGGATGTTGAACTTCACCACGCCCTTCTCGTCCGGGTAGTTCGCCATCGAGTAGGCGCGGATGGTCGTCTCATCGACCTTGGACACGTAACGCCACAGGTTGAACTTGTCCCAGTCGCCGCGGTACTCGTCCTGAATGTCGAAGTCCTTGTAGCTGACGACGTGCGGCGGGCACTCGAGCTGCACGTAACCGCCGGCGCGGAAGTGTACGTCCTCGCCTTCGGGCAGGCGCAGGGTGAGCTCCTTGATGAAGGTCGCGACGTTCGGGTTGGACTCGACCGTGCACTCCCACTTCTTCACGCCGAACACTTCCTCGGGAACCTCGACCTTCATGTCCTGCTTGACCGCAGTCTGGCACGACAGGCGCCAGCCCTCGCGCGCGTCGCGCTTGGTGAAGTGCGACTCCTCGGTGGGCAGCATCGAACCGCCGCCTTCCTTGACGATGCACTTGCACTGCGCGCAGGTACCGCCGCCGCCGCAGGCCGAAGGCAGGAAGAGACCGCTCTCGGCCAGGGTCTGCAGCAGCTTGCCGCCGGCCGGCACGGTGATCTTCTTCTCGCCGTTGATGTCGATGGTAACGTCGCCGCTGGCGACGAGCTTTGAACGGGCAAACAGGATGACCACCGCCAACAGCAGCACCGTAGCGGTGAACATGCCGATGCCCAGTACGATTTCCGGATTCATCTTTTCATTGCCTCCTTACAGCTGCACGCCCGAGAAGGACATGAAGCCCAGGGACATCAGACCGATGGTGATGAAGGTGATGCCCAGGCCCTGCAGGCCATCCGGCACGTCGCTGTACTTCAGCTTCTCGCGGATGGCTGCCAGCAGCGCGATCGCCAGGCCCCAGGAGAAGCCCGAGCCCAGCCCGTACACCACCGACTCGCTGAAGTTGTAGTCGCGCTCGACCATGAACAGCACCCCGCCCATGATCGCGCAGTTGACCGTGATCAGCGGCAGGAACACGCCCAGCGCGTTGTAGAGGCTGGGCACGAACTTGTCGAGCAGCATCTCGAGGATCTGCACCGTCGCCGCGATGATGCCGATGAAGGACAGCAGGCCGATGAAGGACAGGTCCACATCCGGCATACCGGCCCAGGCCAGCGCGCCGTCGGCGAGGAAGGTGTGATAGACGAGGTTGTTGAGCGGCACGGTGATGGTCTGCACCACGACCACTGCGACACCCAGACCGATCGCGGTCTCGACCTTCTTGGAGATGGCGATGAAGGTGCACATCCCCAGGAAGAAGGCGAGCGCCATGTTCTCGATGAACACGGCACGGACGAAGAGGCTCAGGTAGTGTTCCATCAGAAGGCCTCCTTGCGCACCTGGTGTGCCATCTTGAACTGGTTGTGCTCGACCTGGTCACGCTTCCACTCGCGCAGCCCCCAGATCAGGAAGCCGATCAGGAAGAAGGCCGAAGGCGGCAGCAGCAGCAGGCCATTGGGCTGATACCACCCGCCCTCGGTCACCGGCTGCAGGATGGTGACACCGAACAGCTTGCCTGCACCGAACAGTTCGCGCACGAAACCCACCGCGATCAGCACCATGCTGTAGCCCAGGCCGTTGCCGATACCGTCGAGGAAGGACAGCATCGGCGGGTTCTGCATCGCGAAACCCTCGGCACGTCCCATCACGATACAGTTGGTGATGATCAGGCCGACGAACACCGACAGCTGCTTGGACAGGCTGTAGGCAAAGGCCTTCAGCGTCTGGTCCACCACGATCACCAGCGAGGCGATGATCACCACCTGCACGATCATGCGGATCGAGCTCGGGATCTGCGCCCGGATCAGCGACACGAACAGGTTGGAAAAACCGGTCACCAGGGTGAGCGCGATCGACATCACAAGCGCAGTGTTGAGATTGGTCGTCACCGCCAGCGCAGAACAGATGCCCAGCATCTGCAGTGCGATCGGGTTGTTGTTGAAGACCGGATTGAGCAGGACTTCCTTTGGAGTGAGCTTGGCCATGATCACGCCTCCTTCGAACGCAGCTTGGCGAGGAAGGGGCCGAAGCCCTGCTCACCCAGCCAGAAATGGAGCAGGTTGTTGACGCCGTTGCTGGTCAGCGTCGCACCTGCCAGGCCGTCGACCTGATAGGCCGCCATGCTCGCCTGCGGATCGACCGTGCCCTTGACGATCTCGACTGCCAGCTGCCCTTGGTCATCGAACAGACGCTTGCCCGCCCACTGGTTGCGCCAGCGCGGGTTGTCCACCTCGCCGCCCAGGCCCGGCGTCTCCGCATGCTGGTGAAAACCAAGGCCGACCACCGTGTTCAGGTCGCCCTTGAGCGCCATGAAACCGTGCAGGGTCGACCACAGGCCATAGCCGCGGATCGGCAGGATCAGGGTCTCGATGCCGCCCTGTGCATCCTCGATCATGTAGACCGTCGTGAAGCGCTCGCGACGCTTGATCGAGGCCACGTCCTCCGCCTTGGACAGGCGCACGGACTGCTGCGGGTCCTTGGCCGCCTTGAGCGGGTCGAAAGTAACGGCGTCGAAGTCGTCGGCGAACTCGCCGGTCTCGAGGTTGACCAGGCGTGCCTTGATGGTCTCGCCGAACAGCGCACGCACCTGGGCGGCGGGCAATTCCCGCCCGCCCATGCCAGCGATCGCGGCGATGCTGCGCTGCTTGTCGAGCAGGCGATTCTGGGTCTGCAGCGGCTTGAGCGACACCGCTGCCCCGGCCACGAAGACGGAGCTGACGAGACTGACCGCCAGCGCCACCTTCAGGGTACGGGATGTGGATTCCTTATTGGACATCGCGCGCGAGCCTCCGCTTGATGTTGGCCGCCACCACGAAGTGGTCGATCAGCGGCGCGAAAAGGTTGCCGAACAGGATGGCCAGCATGATGCCTTCCGGGAAGGCCGGATTCACCACGCGGATGAGCACGGTCATGACGCCGATCAGCGCACCGAAGATCCACTTGCCGGTGTTGGTCATCGATGCCGACACCGGGTCGGTGGCCATGAAGATCATGCCGAAGGCGAAACCGCCAACCACCAGGTGCCAGTACCAGGGCATGGCAAACATCGGGTTGGTTTCGGAGCCGATGGCGTTGAACAGCAGACTCATCGCCACCATGCCCAGGAAAACGCCGAGCACGATGCGCCACGCCGCGATCTTCATGATCAGCAGCACCGCACCGCCGAGCAGGATCGCCAGCGTGCTGGTCTCGCCGATCGAGCCATGCACCGTGCCGAGGAAGGCATCCCACCAGGTGATGCCGCCCGCCATGATGGCCTCGACGCCGCCCGAGGCGCCGAAGGACAGCATGGTTGCGCCGGTGTAGCCATCGACCGCCGTCCATACCGCATCACCCGACATCTGCGCCGGGTAGGCGAAGTACAGGAAGGCACGACCGGTCAGCGCCGGATTGAGGAAGTTCTTGCCCGTACCGCCGAAGACCTCCTTGCCGACCACCACGCCGAAGCTGATGCCGAGCGCGACCTGCCAGAGCGGCATGTCGGGCGGACAGATCAGCGCGAACAGCACCGAGGTGACGAAGAAGCCCTCGTTGACCTCGTGCTTGCGGATGGAGGCGAACAGCACCTCCCAGAAGCCGCCGACGATGAAGGTGGTGAGGTAGATCGGCAGGAAGTAGGCCGCGCCATGCAGGAAATTGGCCCACAGGCTGCCAGGATCGAAGCCGGCAATGCCGCCCAGCAGCGCGAAGCGCCAGCCCTCCTGGGCCGCCATCAGTTCGGCGTTGGCCGCAAGGATGGTGTTGGCCTGATAGCCGACGTTCCACATGCCGAAGAACATGGCCGGAAAGGTGCACAGCCACACCGTGATCATCATGCGCTTGAGGTCTAGACCGTCGCGCACGTGAGCGGTGGTGCGGGTGACACTGCCGGGCTTGAACAAGCCGGTGTCGATGGCTTCGTACAAGGCGTAGAACTTCTCGTACTTGCCGCCCTTTTCGAAATGATGCTCGATGCTGTCGAGCCAGGAGCGCAGACCCATTCTCAACCCTCCTTCTCGATGCGTGTGAGGTTATCCCGCAGGATGGGACCGTATTCGTACTTGCCCGCGCACACATAGGTGCACAGCGCGAGATCTTCCTCGTCGAGCTCCAGCGCGCCGAGCTTCTGCGCCGTATCGGTGTCACCGACGATGAGCGCACGCAACAGCTGAGTGGGCAGTACGTCGAGCGGCATCACCTCTTCGTAGTTGCCGACCGGCACCATCGCGCGCGGACTGCCGTTGGTCGAAGTCGTGAAGTCGAACAGCTTGCCCGCCGACAGTTTGGATATGTAGAGGTTGAGCACCGAATGCTTCTCCGCACCGGCGCGCAGGTAGTGCAGCATCTCGCGCTGCGTACCTTCCTCCAGGCAGGAGGCCTGCAGGTGATAGCGGCCGAGGTAGGCACAGGCGCCGCGCGAAGTGCGACCACCGAACACCGAGCCGGAAATCACGCGCACTTTCTTGCCGACCTTGACCTCGCCAGCAGTGAGTTCATCCAGGCTGGCACCCAGGCGCGTACGCACCAGGCGCGGGTTCGAAACCATCGGCCCGCCTAGCGCGATCACACGCTCGGTCCACAGCCGGCCGGTGGCGAACAGCTTGCCGATCGCGATCACGTCCTGGTAGTTGAGGTACCACACGCTCTTGTGCGCACTGACCGGATCGATGAAATGGATGTGCGTGCCCGCCAGCCCTGCAGGGTGCGGGCCGTCGAAAGTCTCGCCAGTGATGCCGCCCTGGCCCACGCCAGGCACCTGCGTGCCCTCGGCATGACAGACGACAACGCGGGCGATGCGCGCCAGCACGCGCAGGCCGCGCGCGAAGTCTTCCTTGTACTCGGCGATGACCACGGTGGGGTCGGCCGCGAGCGGGTGGGTGTCGATGGCGGTGACGAAGATCGACCGCGGCTTGGCGTCGATCGCCGGCACCTTGCTGTACGGACGCGTGCGCAGTGCGGTCCACAAACCGGATTCGATCAGGCTTTCGCGCACCTTGGCGTCGTCGAGGGCATCGATCTGCGCATCGCTGTAGCGTGCGAACTCGACGGCGCTGTCGGCAGCGTCCTCGCCCTCCAGATCGATCACCACCGATTGCAGCACACGCTGCTCACCGCGATGAATCGCACTGATCGTGCCGGCACCGGGCGCGGTAAACACCACGCCTGGCGTCTTCTTGTCGGAAAAAAGGACCTGCCCCAGCTTCACCCGGTCGCCGACCTGAACCGCCATGGTCGGCTTCATACCGTGGTAGTCGAAGCCGATGACGGCCACGCTGCGCACGGGACGACCGTCCTCGATACGCTGCGCAGGTGCGCCGGTGATGGGCAGGTCCAGACCGCGTTTGATTCTTATCATGCGCCTCTCGCCCAAAGACTCGTGGGAATGGACGAGACCGCCGTCTGGCCGTCACCGGGCCCCTCAGCCCAGCGACGTCGGGCCGGTCCCGCGTCTACAAACGCACGGATTATAAAAGATTGTTACCGCCCGATCACGCCGAACGATCAACAACTTGCTACCAATCCGTAGTTTCCACAACGCGAACCGGCCCGGTCGGAATGGGCATTACACGCGTTCGAACACCCCCGCGGCCCCCATACCCGTGCCAATGCACATGCTGATCATGCCGTAGCGCAACGCCGGATCGCGCTGCATCGCCGACATCAGCGTCGCGGTGCGGATCGCTCCGGTGGCGCCCAGGGGATGACCGAGCGCGATCGCCCCACCGAGCGGATTGACCCTTGCCGGGTCCATATCGAGCTGACGCATCACGGCCAGCGCCTGGGCGGCAAAAGCCTCGTTGAGCTCGGTCCAGGCGATGTCGCCAAGGCTGACACCGGCCAGGGCGAGCGCGCGCGGGATGGCCTCGACGGGGCCGATGCCCATCACCTGGGGCGGCACGCCGGCGACCGCATAACCGGCGAAGCGTGCAATCGGTTTGACGTCGTAGCGCTTGACCGCAGCCTCGCTCATCAGCAGCACGGCCCCCGCGCCGTCCGACATCTGGGAGCTGTTGCCAGCGGTCACCGAGCCACGCGCTGCAAACACCGGACGCAGCTTGGCAAGTCGCTCGAGGCTAGCGTCGGCGCGCGGCCCTTCGTCGTTCTCGAGCACACGCTCGACCAAGCGCACCGTACCCGCCTCGCCCGGCACATGCGCACGCACGGCATAGGGCGCGATCTCGTCGGCAAAGTGCCCTGCCGCAATCGCCGCGCACGCGCGCCGGTGCGACTCGACCGCGAAAGCGTCCTGGTCCTCACGGCTCACCTGCCACTGCTGGGCAACCTTCTCCGCAGTCAGACCCATGCCGTAGGCAATGGCGAGATTTTCGTCGCGTGCGAAGATGTCCGGATTGAGGCTGACCTTGTTGCCCATGATCTGCGGCATCGCGCTCATGCTCTCGGTGCCGGCGGCGATCATCACGTCCGCCTCGCCGAGGCGGATGCGGCTGGCAGCGTCGGCCACCGCCTGCAGGCCGGAGGCGCAGAAGCGGTTGATGGTAATCCCCGGCACCGCATCGGGCAGGCCGGCCAACAGCGCGCCGATGCGCGCCACGTTCATGCCCTGCTCGGCCTCGGGCATCGCGCAGCCGGTGACGACGTCACCGATCTGGCTGGCATCGAGGTTGGGCACCTTGGCCACCAGCGCGCGCAGCACCGTTGCCAGCATGTCGTCGGGGCGCACGTGGCGGAAGGCGCCATTGCGCTTGGCCACCGGCGTACGCACCGCGGCGACGACGTAGGCGTCCTGAATCTGCTTGCTCATTCTCATGTCCTCAATCAGTTACGCAGGGGCTTGCCGGTCTCGAGCATGTGCGCGATGCGCTGCTGGGTCTTCTCGGTCTTGAGCAGCTCGACGAACTGGGCACGCTCGACATCCAGAATCCACTGCTCGCTGACCCGGCTGCCCGAGTCCACCTCGCCGCCGCACAGCGCAGTGGCCGCTGCACGCGCGACACGATAGTCGTGCGCCGAGATGAAACCGCCTTCCGCCATGTTGATCAGCATCATCTCGCAGGTGGCAACGCCATTGCGCCCTGCCACGGTGACCTGGGGATCGAGCAACGCCGGGCGCCAGGCAGACTCCGCCATCGCCCGCGCACGCCGGATCGCGGCAAACAGGATCTCGTTGGCGTTGAACAGCACGTCGTCGCTGCCGCGGCCGAAGCCCAGCTGTACCGCTTCCAGCGCGCTCTTGGCGACCGTCGCCATGGCGATGGTCTGGAAGGCGTTCTGGATGTAGGGGAACACGTCGCCGCCTGCCGCGCGCTGGGCCATGGCGTGCGCCTGCAAGGCGAATTCCTTGCAGCCGCCGCCCGCCGGAATGAGGCCCACGCCCGCCTCGACCAGTCCTACGTAGCTTTCGAGCGCGAACACGCGATGCGCCGCATGCATGACGAACTCGCAGCCACCACCGAGCGCCATGCCCTGCACAGCCGCCACCACCGGCACCTGGGCATGCTTGATCGCCATCGAGGTGCGCTGGAACTTGGCCACCATCTTCTCCAGCAGGTCGAACTCGCCCGCACGGCAGGCCTCGCCGACCTGTTGCAGGTTGGCGCCGACCGCGAACGGCGCCGGCTGCCAGATCACCAGGCCGTCGAGCTCGCACTCGGCACGCGCGACCGCCTCGAGCAAGCCGTCCATGACCTCGTCGCCGATCGCATGCATCTTCGAGGTGATCGACACGATGCCGATACGCGCATCCTGATCCGCCCGCCGCCACAAGCGCACACCGGCGTTTTCCCACAGCGTTTCGCCGCGGTCGTCGGGCGCCTCGCCGAGCACGCGATCGGGGTAGAGCTGACGCTGGTACACCGGCAGTGCTGCGCGGGCCTTCAGCGAGTTCTCGGCAGCGCTGTAGGAGCCAGCTGGTGCATGCACGTCCTCGCGCTCGAACACCCAGGCCGGCAGCGGCACCGCGGCCATTGCACGGCCATGGGCGATGTCGTCGCGGATCATCTCGGCCACCGCCTGCCAGCCTGCGGCCTGCCAGGTCTCGAACGGCCCCTGCGCCCAACCGAAGCCCCAGCGCATGGCGAGGTCGATGTCACGTGCGTTGTCGGCGATGTCGCCCAGGTGAACCGCGCAGTAATGGAACACGTCACGGAAGATCGACCACAGGAACTGCGCCTGGGGGTGCGGGTGCGCTGCAAGCTGGGCGAACTTCTCCGCCGGGTTCTTCAGCTTGAGGATCGCCTCGACCTCAGGGAACACCTCACCGCCGCTGTCGCGATAGTCCTGCAGCTGCAGGTCGAGCACCTGGATCTGCTTGCCCTGCTTGCGGTAGATACCGCACTTGGTCTTCTGCCCGAGCGCGCCGCGGGCGATCAGCGCCTGCAGCCAATCGGGCGTGCGGAAGTGCGCGCTCCACGGGTCATCGGGCAGTGTCGCCTGCATGGTGCCCACGACATGTGCCAGCGTGTCCAGCCCAACTACGTCGCCGGTGCGGAAGGTGGCGCTCTTGGGACGACCGATGCGCGGCCCGGTGAGCAGGTCGACCTCGTCGAAGGCCAGGCCGAGGCGCTGCGTATGGTGCAGGACCGCGAGGATGGAGAACACACCGACGCGGTTGGCGACGAAGTTGGGCGTGTCCTTGGCGCGCACGATGCTCTTGCCCAGGCGGGTGGTGAGCCAGCCCTCCAGGCCGTCCACCAGCGCCGGTTCAGTGGCTGCCGTCGGGATGAGCTCCACCAGCGGCATGTAGCGCGGGGGGTTGAAGAAGTGGATGCCGCAGAACTGGCTGCGGCGCTCTGCCGGCATGCCCGCCGCCAGCGCCTCGATCGACAGGCCCGAGGTGTTCGAGGCGAAGATCGCCCCGGCCTTCAGATGCGGCGCCACCTTGGCGTACAGATCCAGCTTCCACTCCATCTTCTCGGCGATGGCCTCGATGACGAGGTCGCACTCGCCAAGCCGTGCAAGGTCGCTGCCGTAGTTGGCGGCCTCGACATGACGGACCCGGTCCTTGGCCGCGAACGGCGCCGGATCAAGCTTCTTCATGCCCGCGATCGCCTTGGCGACCACCCCATTGGCGTCACCTTCCTTCGCCGGCAGATCGAACAGGATCACCGGCACATCGGCGTTGGCGCAGTGGGCAGCGATCTGCGCCCCCATCACACCGGCGCCGAGCACGGCGACCTTGCGAATAATCAGTCTGCTCACTTCCACCTCCCTGAAGAGTCCATTCAATGCATCGGACCGGCCGCACGCGTGTCGCGCGACCAGCAAAACGGGGCCCCGCAGCCGCTCACTCGGGCGGGATCGGGCGCTTGCGGCCACGGTCATCGAGCGCGACATAGGTCAGACGCGCCTCGGTAACCTTCACCACTACCGGATTCTCCGGGTCGCGCTCGGCGTAAACCTCCACATCCACTGTCACCGAGCTCACGCCAACCGACACGATCTCGGCGTAGAAGCTGACCAGGTCGCCCACCGAAACCGGCTGCTTGAACGTGAATGAGTTCACCGCCACCGTGGCCACCCGGCTGCGTGCGCGCCGACGCGCGGGGATCGCACCGGCGATGTCCACCATGGACATGATCCAACCGCCGAACACGTCACCGGCGGGATTGAGGTCTGCCGGCATCGGCATCACACGCAGCGCGGGCTGCTTGTGTTCGGGCAGCGCGCAAGGTGCGTTCGTGGTCTGTGACATCAGTCTTTCCTCCATGGTCAGCCAGGCAAGGCCGACGCTTTCCCGCGCGTGGCGAGCAGGTTGAGCGGGCCGCCGGTGTGCGGCGCGAAACCCGTCCCGAAAATGACACCCGCATCGGCGAGATCCGTATCGCCCACTACCCCCTCGCGCACGCAGCGCTCGGTCGCCGCGAGCAGCGGTGCGAGCACGCGCTCGGCCAGGCCCGCAGGCACCGCAGGCGCGGGCGCGCCAGCGCGCTTGCCGCCCTCGGCAGCCGTCTTGACGACCTTGCCATCCTGCCAGCGGTAGTAGCCCTCGCCCGACTTGCGTCCAAGCTTGCCCGCAGCAACCAGCTTCAGCAGGCGCGCGGGTGGCTCCGCCCCGCTGCCGGCGAGCGCCTTGCCGGCAGCAACCGCTATATCCAGGCCGACGGTATCAACCAGTTCGACCGGCCCCATCGGCATGCCGAAGGCCGTGAGCGCGGCGTCCACCGTCTCGGGCGCAATGCCCTCCTCGACGCAGCGCAGGGCCTCAAGCATGTAAGGCCCGAGCACCGCATTGACGAGGAAGCCCGGCGCGCTCTTCACGGGCAGCGGCAGCTTGTCGATGCGGCGCACGAAACCGGTCGCACGGCGCAGCACCTCGGCCGCGGTGGCCTCACCTGCCACCACCTCGACCAGCGGCAGCATCGGCACCGGGTTGAAGAAGTGGACGCCGACCAGTCGCGACGGGTCCTGCAACGCACTGGCGATATCCTCCAGACGCAGGCTGGAGGTGTTGGTCGCGAGAACGGCCTCGGGCCGGGCGCGGCGTTCGAGCTCGGCGAACAGGCTGCGCTTGACCGCCAGATCCTCGAAGATGGCCTCGATGATCAAGTCGGCGCGCGCCGCGCCATGGCCTTCTGGATCGGCAATCAGGCGGTCCAGGGTGAAGCGCACCTGACGCGCATCGCCCTTGTGGCGGCGCTCGAAGAGCCTGGCCGCACGCTGGATGGCCGGTGCGATGCGCTCGACGGACTGATCCTGCAGCGTCACCGTCATGCCGCGCAGCGCACACACCGCAGCGATGTCTCCGCCCATCACGCCTGCGCCGACGACATGCACATGGCGGGGCGCGAAGTCGCTCTCCTTGCCGAAGGCCTTCAAGCGCTCCTGCAGGAAGAACACCCGCACCAGGTTCTTGGCGGTGGGCGAATCGAAAATGGCCTCGAGCGAAGCAGGATCGCCCGCAGGCACGGCGAGTGCGTTGCCGCCATGCTTTTCCCAGATGTCGACGATGGCGAAGGGCGCCGGGTAGTGCTCGCGGCTGACCTTGGCTGCCGCCTGCTTGCGCGCCTTGTCGGCAACGACACGACGCAGCGGACCGTTCATCGCCAGGCGCAGCAAGCGCTCCTGCAGCGGCGGCCGGCGCGCCGGGGCCGCTGCCAGTGCCATCATGCGTGCCGCGGATTCCATCACCCGCGCCGGCACGCAGTCGTCGGCCAGCCCGATGCGCTTGGCCTTCCTCGCATCCACCGCCTTGCCGGTGAGCATGAGATCGAGCGCCGTCGCCGGCCCCACCGCCTGCGGCAGGCGCAGCATGCCGCCCCAGGCCGGGACGATGCCGAGCATGACCTCGGGCAGGGCGAGCCGCGTGCCGGGCTCATCGACCACGAGCCGGTAACGGCAGGCCAGCGCGAGCTCGAGCCCGCCGCCCATGCAATGCCCGCGGATGAGCGCGAGCGTGGGGTAGCGCACCGCAGCCAGGCGGTTGAACAAGCCCCAGCCGCGCTCGACCAGCGCACGCGCGGCGGCCGGCGAGGCAATGCGGGAAAACTCCTCGATGTCGGCACCGGCGATGAAGCCCGCAGGCTTGGCTGATGCGATCACGAGCGCCTTGGGCGGCGCCGCATCGAGGGCATCGAGCACGCGGCCGAACTCGGTCATCACCTCGGCCGACAGCACGTTGGTACTCGCGTCCGCCTTGTCCAGCTCGAGCCAGGCCAGCCCGCCGTCTTCCCGGCGCAGACGCCAGTGTTTCCAGTCGTGTTGCATGTTCTCGCTCATCAAACCGTCTCCACCAGCATGGCGCCGCCCTGGCCACCGCCGATGCAGATCGACGCCAGCCCACGCCCGCCGCCCTTGCGGCGCAGCACATGGAGCAGATGCAGGACGATGCGCGCACCGCTCGCGCCCACCGGATGTCCGAGTGCCACCGCGCCACCATCGAGGTTGAGGTGTGCGGCATCAGGGGCGCCGGGCGCGTCGACACCGAAGTGCTCGCGGCAGTAGGCATCGTCGGCCAGCGCACGCAGGCAGGCGATCACCTGGGCGGCAAAGGCCTCGTTGATCTCCCAGGCATCCAGCGCCTGCGGCGCCAGGCCGTGACGCTGCAGGATCGGCATCGCCGCATGCACCGGCCCCAGGCCCATCTGGTCGGGCGCGAGGCCGGCCCACTGGCTATCAACGATGCGCCCGATCGGCTGCAGGCCATGGCGCGTCACCGCCTCCTCGGAGGCCAGCACCAGCCAGGCAGCGCCATCGGTGATCTGGGAGCTGTTGCCCGGCGTCACGCGGCCATATTTCTTGTCGAAGAAGGGCTTGAGGCGGGCGAGGTTGTCCATCGACGAATCGCGCCGCACGCCGTCGTCGGCCGAGTACACGGTGCCGTCGCGATCGATCAGCGGCACGATCTCGGCGCGCAGGTGGCCGGCATCCTGCGCCGCACACACGCGGCGGTGGCTTTCGACCGCGAAGGCATCCATGTCGGCGCGGGTGATGCCGAACTTCCAAGCCAGGTTCTCGGCTGTCTGACCCATCAGCTGGCCCACGATCGGATCGGTAAGCCCCTTCATGATGCCGATCACCGGCGCGAGATATCCCAGGCGCAGCGACTTCAGCGCGGCAAGCTTCTGGCCCACGCTGCGGGCGGCATACCAGCCCGCCAGCCAGCGCACCATCTTGTCCGAGAACAGCAGCGGCGCATGCGAGAGCGCATCGACACCACCGGCAAGAACGAGCTCGCTGCGGCCGCTGCGGATGTTGGTGAGCGCGGAATCGAGCGCCTGCATGCCCGAGGCGCAGTTGCGCATCACCGTCCAGCCTGGCACTGCGTTGCCGCAGCCCATGCGCAGCGCAACCACGCGGCCGATGTTGACCTCATCGGCCGACGGGCTGGCGCAGCCCAGGATGACCTCGTCAAGTTGGTCGGGCGCGAAAGGCTGGCGCACCAGCAGCGCACTGCCCGCCGCGGTGGCGAGGTCGGCGGCGGTGAAGGGGCCGGGTGCGTTCTTCGCCTTCAGGAAGGGCGTACGCGCACCATCGACGACATAGACCGTCCGGCTCATGCAGCCACCTTCAACGCAGGCGCCGAGCGCGGCGCCTCCTCGAGCGCGGCGCGCAGGCCGAAGTCATAAGGGAAGTCATCGACGCGGATCACCTTGTTGCGCAGCATGTTGCGGCGCTCGACGAGGCGGAACTCCTCATCGCTGATCACGCCGGCTTCGCGTGCGCGGCGCCACACCTCGTCGACATCGCCGCCAGTCATCAACCCGGGGGCGAAGCGGCCATCGCGCTGTAGTTGCCTGAGCTTGGCCTCGACCGGCTCGGCGGCGATCGTCGCCGCGAGCGCCGCCTCGAGCGCGCCCACCGGCTCCTCGATGTCCTCCGGCAGGTAGACATCCGCGGTGAGACGGTCGCGGGTGGCCGAAGGCTCGATGAGCAGCGCTGCAACCTGGTGGCCGAGCTTGTCCGAAGGCACGACATAGGGACGACCAAGCGGGAACACGACCAAGCGACGCAGCAGGAAGGCGAAGAGCTTGTTCGGGAAATTGGCGATCACGCCTTCGAAGGCGAGCTGGATGCGGAACATGCAGTCCCAGATCGCCCAGTGCATCAGCGGTGCATCCGCCGCCTGTCGGCCCTCGGCCTCGTAACGCTTGAGGGTCGCCGTGGCCAGGTACATCAGCGACAGGATGTCGCCCAGGCGCGCCGACAGCTTCTCCTTGCGCTTGAGCGCACCACCCAGGGTGCCCATGGAGATGTCCGAGATGAAGGCGAAGGCGGCCGAGAAGCGGGTCAGCTGCTGGTAGTAGCGCCGCGTCTCGGGCGCCACGTCGGCCGGCACCTTGACGAAGTGCGAGCCGGTCAGCCCCATCGCCACCGCACGCGCGGCATTGGACACCGTGAAGCCGACGTGGCCCCACAGCGCCTTGTCGAAAGCCTCGAGGTCGTTCTTCTGCGCCGAGTGCATCTCGTCGAGCACGTAGGGGTGGCAGCGGATCGCGCCCTGGCCGAACAGGATCAGGCTGCGGGTGAGGATGTTCGCACCCTCGACCGTGATGCCGACCGGAATCTGCTGGTAGGCGCGACCGAGGAAGTTCTGCGGCCCCAGGCAGATGCCCTTGCCGCCGATGACGTCCATGCCATCATTGACGACCTGGCGTGCACGTTCGGTAACGTGGTACTTAACGATCGCCGACACCACCGAGGGCTTCTCGCCAAGATCGATCGCACCGGCCGTCATCACCCGCGCGGCATCGCACAGGTAGGTGTTGGCACCGATCCGGGTCAGCGCCTCCTCGACGCCTTCGAAGCGGCCGATCGCGGTCTTGAACTGGTAACGCACACGGGCATAGGCGCCGACAGCGCGCGCAGTGAGCTTCTGCATGCCGGTGTTGGAACCGGGCAGCGAAATGCTGCGCCCGGCCGCCAGGCACTCCATGAGCATGCGCCAGCCCTGCCCCGCCATGCGCGGGCCGCCGATGATGAAGTCGAGCGGCATGAACACGTCCTTGCCGCGCACCGGCCCGTTCATCCACACCGCGTTGAGCGGGAAGTGGCGGTTGCCGATGTCCACCCCCGGGTGGTCGTGCGGCACCAGCGCGCAGGTAATGCCCAGATCCTCGTCGCCCCCCAGCAGGCGCTCGGGGTCATAGAGGCGGAAAGCGAGGCCGAACACGGTGCACACCGGCGCGAGCGTGATGTAGCGCTTGTCGAAGGAGACGCGCATGCCCAGCACCTCTTCGCCGTTCCATTCGCCCTTGCACACCACACCCGCATCGGGGATGGAGGCTGCGTCCGAGCCCGCCCACGGGCTGGTGAGCGCAAAGGCGGGGATCTCGCGGCCGCGGGCCAGGCCGGGCAGGTAGTGCTGCTTCTGCTCCGGCGTGCCGTAGTGCAGCAGCAGCTCCGCCGGACCGAGCGAATTGGGCACCATCACCGTCACCGCCGGTGCCGAAGATCGCGTCGACAGCTTGGTGATGACCTGCGAGTGAGCGTAGGCCGAGAAGCCCTTGCCGCCATATTCCCTGGGGATGATCATGCCCAGAAAGCCCTTGTCCTTGATGTACTGCCAGACCTCGGCGGGCATGTCCTGCTGCTGGGTGCACGCCCAGTCGTTGGTGAGGCGGCACAGCGCCTCGGTCTCGTTGTCGAGGAAGGCCTGCTCCTCGGCGCTTAGCTTTGGCCAGGGGTAGGCACCGAGCTTGTTCCAGTCCGGGCGGCCGGCGAAGAGCTCGCCTTCCCACCACACCGTGCCGGCCTCGAGAGCGTCGCGCTCGGTCTGTGACATCGCGGGCAGGGCCCCGCGGAAGGCCTTCAGGATCGGTGCGGTCACGCGCTGGCGCCGCAGGCCGTCATGCATGAACACCCCCAGCACGGCAGCCAGCACCGCCATCGCGAGCAGGGTCCAACCCACTGCCCAACCGGCCGCCCAGCCCATCGCCGCAAGCCAGGCCAGCCCTGCCCAGAGCCAGGCAAAAAGTGGCGCTCGCCCGTAGGCGAGCGCACCTGCCAAGGGAGGGAGGGAAAGCAGTAGCAACCAGGTCATCTCTGTCTCCAGAACAACATCAATCAGGTGTTGCCGCCGCGCCGAGGCGCAGCTGCAGATTCATTCGGCATCCCGCGCCGCAGACTCCGCGCCAGTGACGAAGTCGGGGAGCGGTGCGCGCAAGCCGCCAAGCAGGAAGGACATCAGGCGCGGCAGCATGTGCGCGGGGTCCTCGTCGTCGAAGCGCCCGGCAAACAGCTGCAGGGCGTCGGTCCCGGCAATCGCGTACGAGGTCGCCCCCATCATGAAATGGAAGCGCCACAGGATCTCCTCGCGCGGCACGCCGGGCAGCGAGTCGTACAGCGCCTGCAGGAATCGCTGCAGGGTCTGCGCATACTCCTCGGCCAGGAACTTGCGCACGAAAGCGTTCGGCTCGGTATAGGTCCGACCGAGCAATTGCATGAAGGTGCGGCCGCCATGCACGGTATCGGTCGCCATCTCCAGCGAAGGGGTGAAGAAGGCCTCCAGCACCTGGCTCGGCTTGATCTGTGTCCCGTTCGCTCGCGCGCGCTGCTCGGCACGATCGAGGGCAGCGAGGCGGGACTGGTTGAGCTCGCCGAGGCGGCGCCTGAAAACCTCGTGGATCAGGCTGTCCTTGGAGCCGAAGTGGTAGTTGACCGCGGCCAGGTTGACCCCCGCCTCAGCGGTGATCATGCGCATCGAGGTGGCATCCAGACCATGCTCGACAAACAGCGCCTCGGCCGCATCAAGGATGCGACCGCGTGTCTCGGGGCCCGACCGCGCTGAAGGACTGCTCATCATCATTCTCCTGAACGAGCACTGGATGGATCGAAGCTTACTCATTCAAACGTTCGTTTGAATTCTACGGCGATTACCGCCCGTGTCAAGAATATTGATGGGTCGATTCAGGAAATCTTCTTTTCCTGCGCGGGCCCTGCCTTGAGCAGCAGGGCCGCAAGCGCCGGCAGCAGGAGCAGCGCACCGAGCATGTTCACGATGAACATGAACGCCATCAGCAACCCCATGTCGGCCTGGAACTTGAGCGCGGAGAAGACCCAGGTGCCCACGCCTACGCTCATCGTGGTGGCAGTGAACATCACCGCGGTGCCACGTTGGCAGAGTGCCTGATAGAAGGCGTCCGGCAACGCATCGCCTTTGCGGAAGCGGTCGGACATGCGTTCGTAGAAGTAGATCCCGTAGTCGACGCCAATACCGACCGCAATCGCGACGACAGGCAAGGTGGACACCTTCAGGCCGATGCCCAGCAGCGCCATCAGCGCATTGCAGAACACCGCGGCGATCATCAGCGGCAGGATGATGCAGAGTGTTGCGCGCCAGGAGCGGAACTCGAGGAAGAACAGTACGCTGATCACCCCGAACACCAGCACCAGGATGGTTACCGAGGCGGCATCGACGGCCTCGTTGGTCGCCGCCATCACGCCGACGTTGCCGGAGGCGAGCAGAAAGTCGAGATGCTCGCCCCGGTTGGCGTCGCGGAAGGCCTTGACCTCGCGGATGACGTGCGAAATCGTCGCCCCCTCGTGATCGCGGGTAAAGATGAGCACCTGCATCGCGCTGCAATCGGTGTTGAGCAGGCCGGTGCTGGTATCAACCGGGGTGACCGACTGCGCCAGTACCGTGGGGTTTCGCGACAGCACTCGCCAGGCCGGGTTACCCTCGTTCCAGCCGGCATTGACCGTCTTCGCCACGCCGGGCAGGCCAACCACGCTCTGCACCCCATGCACACCGCGCATGGTGGTCTCGAAGCGGTCGATCGTGTCCATGATGTCGAAGTTGGTGCAGGCACCATCGACGCCCCTGGACTGCACGATGACCGACAGCACATCGACGCCGATCGAGAACGACTCGACGATCGCGGCTGCATCCTGGTTGTAGCGCGCATCCTCGTGCAGCTCAGGAATGCCGTGGCCAAGATCGCCGGTGCGCAGATCACGCGACAACCACGTCGCGATGCCCAGCAGCAGCGCAGTGACCATCAGCACCACCGTCGCGCGCCGGGGTTCGGCCAGCGTGCGCAGGCGCGTCCACAGCCAGTGGTCCTTCGACTCTGCGCCCATTGTGCGTCGCATCTCCGCCGCGTCGAGCCGCGTCCACGACAGCAGCAGCGGCAACAGCAACATGTTGGTGAGCAGGATCAGGGCGACACCGAGGCCGGCGGTGAGCGCAAGCTCGCGCACCATGTCGATCTCGATGCGCATGATCACCAGAAAACCGACCACCGTCGTGGTAAGCGCCATCGACCCGGGCAGGAACAGGCGCCTGAAAGCGTTCTGCGCTCCCGTCAGCGGTCCCGCCCCCTCCATGATCTCCAGGCGCCAGGCGTGAGTCATCTGCACCGCGTGACTGACGCCGATGGCAAAGATCAGGAAGGGCACCAGGATCGACATCGGATCGATGCCGAAGCCGATGAGCGGCAGCAGACCCATCAGCCACACCACCGGCACCATCGCGCACAACAGCGTGAGCGCGGCCAGCTTTGCCGACCCGGAGTAGAAATACAGCAGCACCGCGGTGATCAGGAACGCCACCACGAAGAACATCAGCACGCCGCGCGCACCGTCGGTAATGTCACCCACGGCCTTCGCGAAGCCGATGATGTGCACGTCCAGGCCATCGTCGGCATGACGCGTGCGCAGATCTTCAAGCTGCTTCGCCACCGCCAGGTAGTCCAGGCGGGCACCGGTGTTGGGGTCGATCTCGAGCAGCTCTGCACTGATCATCGCCGCGCGATGGTCGTTCGACACCAGTCGCCCCACACGCCCCGACTTGAGCACATTCTCGCGCACGGTCTCGAGGTCTTCCGGCGTGCCCTCGAAGTCGGCCGGGATGACGTTGCCGCCGGCGAAGCCGGCCTCCACCACCTCGATGAAGCGCACGTTGGGGGTGAACAGCGAGGTCACCGTGGCGCGATCCACCCCCGGAATGAAGAAGACCTCGTCCGTGGCGGCCTTCAGCTTGCTCATGAAGGCCTCGTTGTAGATGTCGCCCTCATGCTGGCGCAGGGCGACGAGCACGCGATTGGCACCACCGAAGGTGTTGCGGTAGGCCATGAAGGTCTGCATGTACTCGTGTTCGAGCGGGATCATCTTCTCGAAGCCCGCATCGACCTGCAGGCGCGAGGCCGAGGCGCCGAGCAGCAGCGTGATCACCACGAACAGCCCGAGGAAGACGCGCCGGCGGCGGAACAGCAGCAGGCCGAGAAACTCCACAAAGGCCTTCAACATCAGGAACGTCCTCCCGCAGCGGGCACCAGCGACAGGCGCTCCACCCCCTCCTCACCCACCAGCAGCAGCGCATCCGGCTGTTCGCCCTGGGCAACCGCCGCGCGCGTGCGGCGGTCATCGTTGTCGACTCGCACGAAACTGTGCGCACCATCCTCGCTGATCAGCACGACACCCGCCTGGCCCGCCAGTACCACACGCCCATCAGCGAGCACACGGCCACCGAAGAGCGAACTGGGAACACCCGGACCGACCTCCTGCCAGCTGTCGCCGCCATCATCCGAGCGGAACACATGGCCACGCATGCCGAACACCAGCGCCCCGCCGTCGGCCAAGGCCAGCGCACCAAAGAACGAACCTGCGTAAGGCGACTCGAGCGCTTCCCAGGAGTCGCCGTCGTCCCGCGAGCGCAGCAGCAGGCCGGCTTCGCCGGCGATCAGCAGGTCCCCGCCAGCCAGGCGGACCACCGCGTTCAGGTGAAGTCCGTCCTCATTGGCCTCGACCTCCTGACGCGCCCAGCTTGCTCCGCCGTCGGCCGTACGCTCCAGGCGCCCATAGGCGCCAACCGCAATCCCTTGGCCATCGGCATCGAACCAGGCGCCCAGCAGCGGCTCCTCGGCTTCGGGGTCGGACTGCACCTTTACCCAATGCTCGCCGCCATCCTCGCTGCGCACGATCACCGCGTCGTGACCCACAGCGACAACGCGCTGCGCATCCACAAAGCGCACCGCGACCAGCGTGGCACCCGCCGGCGATGCCACTGCGCGCCACGCACCGCCATGGTCATCGGACACGAAGATGTGGCCGCGCTCGCCGACCGCGATCAGGCGACCGTCATCGCGCACGGCAAGGTCGAGCATCTGCAGGTGGTCGATACGCGTCTGCGTCGCCGGCATCGGCGGATCGCTGCGTTCGGAGAACGCAAACGCCACCGCTGCCAGTACGACGACGACGAAGAGGTTGCCGATCGCGCGTTTCATGGAACCCTGGGGAAAGGAGGAAAATGCGGGTAGTGGCTCGGCCTCGCGCCCCGGAGGCGCAAGGCCGAGCCCTCATCTACAGGATCAGCGCGTACCGACGCCGCGCAGGCCCGAAGGCGTGAAGTCGGCCGGACGGGCGTCGATCACGCTATACACGCGCGGCTCGTCATTGCGCAGGCCCATGGCGATGTAGCGGCCGGACTGCAGGTCGTGGTGCACCTCGAGGCTGGGGTACAGCATCGGAATGTCGAACCAGTTGATGGTATGCAGCTCGGAGACGCGCCACAGCTGGTCGCGGGCGTCGTACTTGTCGATGGCGAGAATCGACCACGAGTCCTCGTCGAGATAGAAGGTGCGGCGCTTGTAGCTGTGGCTGGTGCCGTCCTTCAGCGTGGCATCCACCACCCACACGCGGTGCAGCTCGTAACGCGCCAGCTCCGGGTTGAGGTGCCCGGCCTGCAGCACATCGGCCATCTTCACCGTGTTGCCGACCAGCTTGTAGGCGTTGTAGGGGACGTAGATCTCCTTCTTGCCCACCAGCTTCCAGTCGTAACGGTCGATGGCGCCGTTGTACATGTCGAAGTCGTCGTTGGTACGCAGGCCATCGGCCGCCGTGCCCGGGTTGTCGTAGGCCACGTTCGGTGCCAGGCGCACACGGCGCTGGCCCGGGTTGTAGGTCCACGCCTGGCGGCGGTCGAGGAACTCATGCACGAGCAGGATCTGCCCCGCCAGGCGAGCGGGTGCGGTCACCGTCTGCAGGAAGTTGAACAGCTTGCCCTGCTCGATCTGCTCCGGCGACTTGCTCAGGCTGCCATAGTGGAAGTCGTACTGGTACTCGAAGCGCACCGGCGTGTAGGTGCCCTGTCGCGTCACCGCGGCCTGGCTCCAGTTCATCGCGTAGGACTCGCCGCGGTAGCGTGCAAGGTGGTTCCAGATCGCCTCGGCGCCATCCTGCGGAATCGGGAAAGGGATGCCGCCGGTCGTGCCTTCGATCGTGCGCCCACCATCGACCAGCTTGGCGCGACTGGCATTGGCGATGGTCTGGTCGTAGTGCCCCTGCGGGAAGGCCGCGCTGCGCCGCGTGGGGTAGACGTTCATCTTCCACGTCGAGTAGGTCTTGAGCATCGCCACCTGACCCGGGGTGAGCTTGTCGGCGTGCTGATCGACGTTGGCCGCATCGATGGTGAATAGCGGCTTGTCAGCGGCGAAGGGGTCTGCATAGTGTCCGCCCGCCTGATGCCCGGCCGGCGCCGAGGCGAGGCCGCCGTCCCAGGCGGGGATGGTGCCCGCCGCGTTGCCCGCCCGCTCCGCGCCCATCGGCGTCAGGTCCTTACCCAGTCGTGAAGCGTCGGCCAATGCCGGCGCGGACAGCGCCACCGCGAGCGCCACGCCGAGAATCGTGAAAGTCTTGCACATGTCGTTTGTCTCCAGATCCGGTATGGTGCTCAGAACGAATAGCTGACGCTGATCGACAGGAAGTCGCGGTCGTAGAGGGGATTGGTGTGGCTGGCGTAGGCCGCACTTTGGCCAGGAGGAAGCGACTGGCCGACACTCGCCGGATTGTCCACACCCGAGATCTTCTTGCCACCAAAGAATGCGCTGTAGGCAATATCCGCCTGCCAGTTCTGTCGGTAGTTCATCCCGAGCCCAAGCGTGATGGCTTTTGCCCCTTCGTTGAAAGTTGGGCTGCGCCCACTAACGTCGTGAGAGAAGGCAATTCGCGGTGAAAGAGTCGCCCCTCCAATAGCATTGGCATAATCAAGGCGAGCCAACAAACGGTAGCCCCACGAGTTCTCGGTCATGAAACAATCAGAGTTCGTTGACCCAAAGAAGCTTACGTACGAGGTGATGTGCGCGCCAGGCTGGGGCAAATGACAACCCGGCGCGGCGAACTTGAGGTTAGATGGAAGCTGCAGTCGCGTGTACCCGACCTCACCGAGGATCAAAGCCTGCTCCGCGCCCAGTATCCGCGGCATTGCCTTTGTGCCAGTCACTTGCACTTGATGCATTTTCACCCGCCTGTACCCCGAGATCTCTGTGCCATAGGGCACAGCATTAGCAACAAGGGGATTGAGAGATGTCAAAGGACTCGACAACCCAAGGGCACCATGCAACAACTCTGGTGAGGGCAGTTGAAGCGGCTGATTCTTGCGATAGGAATATTCACCCTGGAGTGCAATACCTGCGGGCCCCTCAGTATTGAAGCTCACGCCAAAAAGCTTGATGTCTTTTGGATACTCGACGAAGTACGAACCTGCCTTCCTATCGTTGAGAGGAAAATTGCACGCGGCGCTGAGACTCCCCGCATTGCCCCCGCCCAGCAAGAATGTGGAGATATCAAAGACGGAGCAGCCCGGGAAGGCGGTCCCATTAGTCGTGATTGCTCCGCGATAACCGGATACGTAAGGCGTCCGGCTGTGATAATTCACATGATAGAAACCGAGCTCCGTGTGATTCAGCTCGGGGAGAAACGCCCTGAGTGCAATCCCGTACTCCCCTCCGTTGCCCGGCGTGCGATCACTTGACCGTGGTGCCATCAACTGAGCTGTCGGAGAGAGCGGAAAGATGCCCGCCTGACCATTTCCGTCATCACGACGCCCTGCGCCCGTGTAGGCAAACTTCCCTCCCGCGGACACAAAATCATTCGTACTGAAGAAGGTCCCCGCGGGCTCGATCTTGGTCTTCTCCCACTCCGCCATCCACACCACCTCGGCGGTGACGTTGTCGGTCAGCTCCTGCGATGCCCAAAGCATGCCGATCGGCGTCAGGCCTTCCTTGAGCTCGGAGCCCGGCACGCGCAGGCGGCTGACATTGACCGGGTTCAGGATGTTGATGCCGTTCTGGATGAAGGTACTTTCACCCCAGCTCACCACCTGGCGACCGGCGCGTACATTGAGCGCACGACCACCGACGTCGAAACGGCCCCGCACATAGGCGTCGAGCAGTTCCGCATCGCGGCCGAGCTCGCTGCGCGCGGCGTTGGTCATGCCGCCCTTGTGCATGAAGGCATGGTCGTAAAAGTAAGTGCCGCGGAAGAAGGCGCCGAAATTCCGGTAGTTCAACTCGAGGTCGTGCGTGGCCTTGAACGCCAGCGAGACCATGTCGCCCTTGTCATACTTGAGGTTGCCGTCGTCAGAGTTGGGGTCACGCGAAGTGCCACCGTTGGCGATACTGATCAGCGAGGCTTCGCGGTTCTGCATCCGCCACAGCCCACCCACCGACAGGGTGGTATCGAAGCTGCCTGTCACCTCGCCGCTGGCGCTGGTGAATTCGAAGGCGTGCACGCTGGCAGGCGCAGCGAAGGCGAGCACGACGGCTGAGGCCAGGGTGCTCAGTGCCAGTGCGGGGCGATGCGATGCTGCTCGATGCTTGATCCGACTCATTTGACTCCTCCTCGGTGGCAACCCCGCACTCTGTAGCGGGCGGGTGTATCTGGGTGCTGCAATCAAATGCATCCGCAGACGGCATCCGGCCGTTTGCGGCGCCCAAGGGCAGAGCATGCGCAGAGGCAACCGCGCTGTCTCCTCGGGATAAACACTTATCTCTTTGGGGAAAGACCGCATCAACCGATTGATACCTGCTGATGGGCGCATCCATTTTTCTAATTCAAACGTTTGTTTGAATACTACAAACTCCTGCGCTCAAGTCAAGCGGGGAGAAGGAAATTTTCCACATGGCACGATCTGCTCAGGCGCTCAAACCGCTGCGGATTTGACGCCGGCCGGCCCTGCCAACAGAATCCGCTGCCGGCATCCGCCCTTGCCCTGCGCCCAAGCCGAACTGGACCCCCTGATGAGACGCGCCCCCTCCGCCGCCCTGCCCGGCCCCGAACCCACCGAACGCCGCGACTGGCAGACTCTCAAGAGCCTGATCCCCTTCATCTGGGCCTACAAGGGCCGGGTGCTGTTCGCGCTCGCCTGCCTGGTCGCCGCCAAGGGCGCCAACGTGTCGGTGCCGCTGGTCTTCAAGCACCTGATCGACGGCCTCACGATCACGCCCGAGCAGGCCTTCATCGTCGTGCCGGCCACGCTCCTGCTGGCCTACGGCGTGCTGCGCTTCTCGACCTCGCTGCTCACCGAGTTGCGCGAGGTGGTGTTCGCGCGCGTGACCCAGCAGGCGGTGCGCGAGATTTCGCTGCGCGTATTCCGCCATCTGCACGCGCTGTCGCTGCGCTTTCATCTGGAACGCCAGACGGGCGGGCTGACGCGGGACATCGAGCGCGGCACACGCTCGATCGGCTCACTGATCAGCTACACGCTGTACTCCATCCTGCCCACGCTGATCGAGATCGGCATGGTGATCGGCATCCTGCTGGTGAGCTACGACGCCGTGTTCGCGCTCATCACGCTCAGTGCGCTGACGATCTACATCACCTTTACCGTGAAGGTGACCAACTGGCGCACCGCGCTGCGACGCCAGGCCAACGAGCTCGACTCCGCCGCCAACGCGCGCGCGATCGACAGCCTGATCAACTACGAGACAGTGAAGTACTTCAACAACGAGGAATTCGAGGCCAGACGCTACGACGAGCAGCTGCAGAAATGGACCAAGGCCCAGGTCACCAACCAGTATTCGCTGTCGGCGCTCAACGTCGGCCAGGCGGCGATCATCGCGGTCGCGGTGACGGCGATGATGTGGCAGGCGGCGATCCGGGTGGCCAGCGGCGAGATGACGATCGGCGACATCGTGCTGGTGAATGCCTTCATGATCCAGCTCTACATCCCGCTCAACTTCCTCGGCGTGCTCTACCGCGAGATCCGCCAGGCGCTCACCGATATCGAGCGCATGTTCGGCCTCATGCACACCCAGCGCGAGATTGCGGACGCGCCCGACGCGCGCACACTGCCAGCGGGCCCGGCGAGCGTGCGCTTCGAGAACGTGAGCTTCGCCTACGACGCCAAGCGGCCGATCCTGTTCGACGTCGATTTCGGCATTCCGGCCGGGCACACGGTGGCGGTGGTGGGGCACTCGGGCTCGGGCAAGTCCACCCTCGCCCGCCTGCTCTACCGCTTCTACGACGTGCAGGGCGGCGCCATCCGCATCAACGGCCACGACCTGCGCAACCTCAGCCAGGACAGCCTGCGCGCCGCGATCGGCATCGTCCCGCAGGACACGGTGCTGTTCAACGACACCCTGTACTACAACATCCAGTACGGCCGTCCCGGCGCCAGTCGCGAAGAGGTCGAGGCCGCCGCACGTGCGGCACAGCTGGAAGACTTCATCCACCAGCTGCCCGACGGCTACGAGACGCGGGTCGGCGAGCGCGGCCTGAAACTGTCCGGCGGCGAAAAGCAGCGCGTGGCGATCGCGCGCGCGCTATTGAAGAACCCCGCCATCCTGATCTTCGACGAGGCCACCTCCGCGCTCGACTCGCGGACCGAAAAGGCGATCCAGGCGCAGATCGAGCTCGCCGCGCAGGGCCGCACCGCGCTGGTGATCGCCCACCGCCTGTCGACGATCATGGACGCCGACGAAATCATCGTGCTCGACAAGGGCCGCATCGTCGAGCGTGGTCGCCATACGCCGCTGCTCGCCAAGGGCGGCGCCTATGCGCAGATGTGGCTGCTGCAGCAGCAGGAGGACGCCGCACAGGATTGAGCGCGGCGCACCGCCAAACAAAAGAGGCGCCCGCGGGCGCCTCTTTTGTTTGATGCTTGCAGACCGATCAGGCCGACTTCCAGCGCCGGCGCGTCGCGACCAAGCCGAGCAGACCCAAGCCGGCGAGGGCCAGCGAGCCGGGTTCGGGGACGCCCGGCGGCGGAGGCGGGGGCGGGATCTTGGTGACACCTGCAACTGATGCGATCTTGATGTAGTCGTGCCTGCCGTCACCGTTGGTGACGCCCGAAGCCGAGATCGCACCGGCACCGATGAGCCAGAAGCTCGAATACACCGAGGCGCCGGTGTTGTAAGTCCCGGTGGACGCGCCGTTGGCATAGTTGCCGACCAGCGACCAGCCGCTACTCAAGAGATTCGCGTACGTGTTGTTGGCGAGACTACCGGAGAAAGGCGTGGCGCCAGTGTAGGCGAGCAGGAAGAAATCGGAGTCGGTCTGGACCCAGCCAATGCTCACCTTGTCGAGTTTGACCTCCTGCGGCCCGAAATTGAGCAGCAGGGACTCGAAGCGGCCGTTCGTATCCATCGCATGCTCAGGCGCTGAGAGCGTTTCGTCGGCGTTGCCGCTGCTACCACCGGCTTTGCCGTCTGCACCGAGATGCTGCACGCCGACACCGCCGTCCCACTTGGTAACCGCACCGGAGCCGAGCTTTCCATCGTTCAAGTTGTACCACGCGCTCATTGCGGGCACGGTGGTCGACGTATTGAGATTCCACGTCGTCGAGGCGCTTGCCGCGCCCGAACCCAAGGCCAGGCCTGCAGTCACCAACGCACATGCGAGCTGTTTGTGATTCATCTTTTTTACCTTCTCACGTAGTTCTTTTCTACTGCTTTCACGACACTGAAGCACACTTCATGCCATAAAAAACAATCTCTTTAAAAACAATAACATGCTCAAAAACATTTGGCCTTGCCGCGAGCAAGTGTAAAAACTTCCGACTATTTTGCGCCCAGTTCGGCAAGCAGTGCCCGCGCCTCGCCGCGCCAGGAAAACTCACCCGGCATGGCAAGCGCAGCCTTCAGCTCATCCGCAGCCTCTCCCCGACGCCCCATCTTCGCCAGCACGTAGGCCAGGTGCCAGCGAATCTCGGCATTGTTCGGCGCGCGCAGGCGGGCATCGCGCAGGTAGCGCATCGATTCCTCGTAGCGCTGCAGCGAGGCCAGGACCCACCCCATGGTGTCCATCACCGCGGCGTCGCCCGGCGCGAGGCGCAGCGCCTCGCTGGCATGGGCGAGCGGATCGCCTTCGCCCAGCTCCAGCAGCACGATGGCGAGGTTGTTGCGCACGGCAGCGCTGGTACGGCCCACCGCAACCAAGGCTTCATAGGTTTCGCGGGCCTCGCGCAGCTGGCCGCTGCGCATCAGCAGCTCGGCCAGCAGCTCGCGCGCGGCGATATCGCCCGGCGCCTGCTGCACGCGCGCGCGCACCGGGGCAAGCGCCTGCGCCGGCTCACCCTGACGGACATGGACGTCCGCAAGCCGGTACAGCAATGCCGTGGATGGAGCACGCGCCATCGCCTCACGGAACAGGCGCGCCGCCTCTGCATGCTCGCCCCGCTCGCGGGCGAGATCACCAGCCAGGCGATAGCGCTCGAAATGGTTCGGGTGCGCTGCAAGCACGCGCTCAAGGTAGCCCGCTGCAAGCACGATGTTGCGCTCGGCGACCGCCGCCTCTACGGCAAGCACGAGCGCGTCGAGATCATCTGGCCGGCCTTGCAGCGCCTTGTCGGCCGAGTAGCGCGCGGCAACAGGATCGGCCGCAGCCAGTTGCATGTACCCGATGCGTACCAGGTGTGCGGTATCGAAGCCGGCAGCGCGCACCATCTCGCGCAGCACCTGCTGAGCGGCGCGGTTGTCCCCGGCGTCGATCTCGGTCTGCGCGAGCGCCGCTAGCGCGACCAGGTCGCCCGCACGCCGCGCGGCCAGTGCTCGCGCCACCTCACGCGCGCCGTCGCGGTTACCGGCCGCCGAGCGCAGTTCGATCAGGGTGAGGCCGTACTGAAGGTTGTCGCTTGCCTCGGCAAACGCCTTCTCCGCCCAGCGCTCGGCCTCTGCCAGCCGCCCCGCCCTGCGCTCGAGCAGCACATACTCGTACATCAGCCCGGCGTCTTGGCGATGCTTGCGCAACAAGGGGTCGAGCGCGCGCCGCGCCTGATCGAATGCGCCCGCACGCACATCCAGCCGCAAGAGGCCAACCTGCGCAGGCAGGAAATCGCCTTGCGACAACAAGGCAGACTCGAAGGACTTGCGCGCCGCAACCACATCACCGCTGGCCGCCTGCATCTGCCCGAGCAGGTGCAGCGCCTCCGCCCCCTGCGCACCTGCGGCGACATGGCGACCAGCGACATCAAGCGCCCCCGCCACATCGCCGCTGCGCAGGCGCAGCGTGGCCAGCCCGGAAGCGAGGCCGAAGTCAGCAGGCAGCTTGTCGAAAGCCTGTGTGAGGGCTTCCAGCGCCGCCGCACGCTCGCCGGTGCGCAACAGCCCTTGACTGAGCGAAGCCAGCGCCCCTGCACCCTGCTCGCCACCGGCGACAGCGCGCTCGAGCGCCTCCACCGCGCGCGCATTGCGCCCGAGTGCGAGATGGATACGTCCGATCAGGAACAAGGCTTGCGCATCGGCCGGACTGTCGCGCAGCACACTCTCGAGCAAGAGCTGGGCGCGCGCGTAGTCCTCGCCATCCATATGCACGGCAGCAAGCAGCTTGCGGGCGCCAGCGTTGCGCGGATAGCGCGCGACCAGCACTTCGAGGTACTTGCGCGCCTTCTCGAGCTGGCCGCTCGAGTAGTGCGCGAGGCCACCGGCCATCAGCAACTGCTCCTGGCTCGCCAGCCACTCGGCGGGCAAGGTATCGACGACACGCGCGACCTCTGTCAGCAGTGCGGCCTCGGCCTGACGATCGCCCCGTCGTCCCGCGAGCAGCGCACGCAGGAAGTTCGAGCGCGGCTCGGTGGGCACATCGACCGCCAGGCGCGCGAGATCTTCGGCCGCCGCCGCTTCATTGCCGAGGTCGATCTGGATGCCGGCACGTGCGATGCGTGCATCCACATGTTTCGGATCGAGTTCGAGCGCACTGCTGTAGTCGGCCAGCGCCTCAGCCAGGGCGCCGGTCGCGTGCGCCACCGACGCACGCATGTTGAAGGCCGCCGCGCTGCCCGGCGCAAGCGCGACCGCCGCATTGGCGAGCTCGCGCGCCTGATCGACGCGGCCAGCCGCGATCAGGACCGGCACTTCGGCGATGAGCGGCGCCGGCGACGCAGGATCGAGCGTACGCGCCTCGGCAAAGCTGCGCTGGGCCTCTGCGAACGAGCCTGTTGCCGCCAGCGCCCTGCCGCGCATGCTCAGCACCCGCACCTGGGCCTCACCGATCACGCGGTCCGCACGCACACGCTCGAGCAACTCGGCGTGGCGCCCTTGCAGCAGATAGATCTCGCCCAGCGGAACCGTGACCTCGGCCGGATCGACCCCCAGACGCAGCGCTTCGTTGAAGGCGACCTCGGCCGGCCCGAGTTCGCCCTGGATCAGGTAGGCGCGGCCGAGCAGCAACTGCGCCGCAAGCATGTTGCGGTCCTGCTGCAACGCATTCTTGAGCTGGATCACCGCACCGGCAACATCATCCTTCTCGAAGCGCTTGAGACCATCCTCGTAATAGCGACTGGCCGCCGCCGGGTCTGCATGGGCCGGCGTCAGCGGCAGGGCGAGGGCAAGGGCGATGGCAAGACAGCGGGCGAGCGGGCGGAGAGCGGGTGTCATCTGGGACCGGGACGGATAAGTGAATCGTAACTGGCACGAGTATACGAGCGCATTGCCGGGGCAAGCGTGCACTGCGTCATCCTCAGGGGCAGGTTGCCAGGCCACATCCGAGCGACCACCGTGCGCAAACCTGCAGATGTCTGCGATCCCGTAGAATCGCGCCTGTTCCCCACTCGCGCCGAGACTGCATTGAGCACAGCCCTCAGCCCCCGCAGACCCCGTATCGTCCTGCTCGCCACCGGCGGCACGATCGCCGGCACCGCCAGTTCGGCAACCGACACCCATGGCTACACCGCCGGCCAGCTCGGCGCCGAGGCCCTGGTGGCGGCGGTGCCGCAGCTTGCACGCCTGGCCGAGCTGACCTTCGAGCAGCTGTTCAATATCGACAGCAAGGACATGACGCCGCAGCACTGGCTGGTGCTGTCGCGCCGGGTACAGATGCTCGCTGCGCTCCCGGGGGTGGACGGGATCGTGATCACCCACGGCACCGACACCCTGGAAGAGACCGCCTACTTTCTCCAGATCACGGTGAATGCGGCCAAGCCGGTGGTGATGACCGCCGCGATGCGGCCGGCGACGGCGCTGTCAGCGGACGGGCCGCTCAACCTCTACCAGGCGGTCGAACTGGCCTGTCGCCCGGCCGCGGCACGCGCGGGCGTGCTGGCCGTGCTGGGCGACCGCATCCTGCCCGCGGCCAGTCTCGCCAAGCGCCACCCGACAGCGGTGGATGCCTTCAGCACGCCCGAGTCGCTCAGCGTACTGGCCAGCGACGCAGCGCTGCAGGCGCTCACGCCCAACCGCTACAGCCGCGTCGCCCTGCCCGCCGAGGTCGTCACCCTGCCGCCGGTCGAACTCCTGACCGTAGGTGCAGGGAGCTCGCCAGCGCTGGCCTCCGCCGTCGCGCGCGCGCTGGCGCGCGCCAGCCTGCTCACCGGCGGCGCCGGTCTGGTGCTGGGCCTGCCCGGCAATGCCAGCCTGCCCGAGAGCTGGAGACCGGCGCTCGATGCACTACCCAGCGCAGTGCCCGTGGTGCTGGCCAGCCGCTGTGGTGGCGGCGTCAGCGCGCAGCGCGCCGGCACGCCCGGCAACTGGCTGAACGCAGGCGGACTCGATCCGCTCAAGGCGCGCGTCCGCCTCATCGCGGGGCTGGCGGCAGGACTGCGCGGCGCCCGCCTGCGGCGCTGGTTCGAACGCGGCTGATGCGGCGCCAGCGCCGCAGTTCATAGCCCCGGATCGGTCCCGCCGCCAGCCACGGCGGTCTCGACCATGCGTCGGGTCAGGTGCGGCGCGAAGCCTTCGATGAAGGCATAGACGTACGCTCGCAGCCACGCACGCCTGCGCAGGCCAATGCGGGTGGTGCTCGACTCGAACAGATGCGAGGCGTCCGCCATGCCGAGCTTGCGATCCTCTTCGGGGTCATAGGCCATACGCGCCAGGATGCCGACACCCAGGTCGAGCTCGACATACTTCTTGATCACATCCGAGTCGATCGCCGTGAGCACCACATTGGGCTTCAGCCCACGCCCAAGGAAGGCCTTGTTGATGTGGCTGCGGCCGGTGAAGGCGTCGTCATAGGTGATGATCGGATAGCGCGCGATGGCCTCGAGGGTGAGCGGCGACTCGCGCAGGATCGGGTGGCGCGGCGTCGCCACCACGCAGCGGTTCCACTGGTAGCAGGGCAGCATGACGAGGTCGTCGTAGTCGGCGATGGCCTCAGTGGCGATGGCGATGTCGGCCGTACCGTCGAGCACCATCTCGCACACCTGGCGCGGATTGCCCTGGTGCAGCGACAGCCTGACCTGCGGATAGCGCTGCATGAAGTCGCGCACCACCCGGGGCAGCACGTAGCGCGCCTGCGTGTGGGTGGTGGCGATCGACAGGCTACCGCTGGCCTCGTTGGCAAACTCCTCGCCCACCTGCTGAAGGTTGCCGAGGTCGTGCAGCACGCGCTCGGCAATGGCGAGCACCGCCCGCCCCGGCTCGGTGATATCGACCAGGCGCTTGCCGTGGCGCACGAAGATCTCGATACCCAGCTCGGACTCGAGCAGGCGGATCTGCTTGGACACGCCGGGCTGCGAGGTGAACAAGGCGTCGGCCGCATCGGACACGTTGAGCCCGCGCCGGGCAACTTCCTGGATATAGCGCAGCTGCTGGATGTTCATCGCGCACCTATATAACCAAATCTTCTTGAATACTAACTCAAAATGTCTTTTTGAAACTAAACGACAAAGATACGATGCAGCGCACAACGAACACGCCCCTCCGCACCCCCAGATCGAGAGTCCAGCCATGTACCAGTACGACGAATACGACCAGCGCATCGTCGATGAGCGCGTCGCCCAGTTCGCCGACCAGACCCGCCGCTACCTGGCCGGGGAGCTCAGCGAGGACGAGTTCCGCCCCCTGCGCCTGCAGAACGGTCTCTACATCCAGCGCCACGCGCCGATGCTGCGCATCGCCGTCCCCTATGGCAACCTGAACTCGACGCAGCTGCGCACCCTGGGCCATATCGCCCGCACCTACGACCGCGGCTACGGCCACATCACCACGCGCCAGAACATCCAGTTCAACTGGCCGCGCCTGGAAGACGTGCCCGAGATCCTCGACCTGCTGGCAAAAGTGCAGATGCACGCCATCCAGACCTCGGGCAACTGCATCCGCAACGTCACCTCCGACCCCTTCGCCGGTGTCGCCCCCGACGAACACGTCGACCCGCGGCCGTGGTGCGAGATCCTTCGCCAGTGGAGCACCTTCCACCCCGAATTCGCCTTCCTGCCGCGCAAGTTCAAGATCGCGGTCAACGGCGCACGTGAAGACCGCGCCGTGATCCAGGTGCACGACATCGGGCTGGACATCGTACGCAACGCCGCCGGCGAGCTGGGCTTCCGCGTGCTGGTGGGAGGCGGCCTGGGACGCACGCCGATCATCGGCGAGGAAGTCGCCGCCTTCGTGCCCTGGCAGCAGATCCTCAACTACTGCGAGGCCGTCCTGCGCGTCTACAACCTGCACGGCCGGCGCGACAACGCCTACAAGGCACGCATCAAGATCCTGGTGAAGGCGCTCGGCGTGACCGAGTTCGCACGCCAGGTCGAGGAAGAGTTCGCCCACCTCAAGGACGGCCCGTCGACGCTGACCCAGGCCGAGATCGACCGTGTCGCCAGCCGCTTCAACGACCCGGTGCTGAGCGCACTGGAGGCGGACGCCGGCTACCGCGCACAGCTCGTCGCGGACAAGGCCTTCGCCGCCTGGGCGCGGCGCAGCGTGCGCGGACACCGTGTGGCGGGCTACGCCAGCGTGGTGCTGTCGCTCAAGCCCTATGGCGTGGCACCGGGCGACCTCACCGCCGAGCAGTTCGACGCCGTTGCCGATCTCGCCGACCGCTACGCCTTCGGCGAGGTGCGCAGCACCCACGAGCAGAACATCGTGCTCGCCAGCGTGCGCGAGGCCGACCTGCATCAACTGTGGCAGGACGCCCGTGCGATCGGCCTGGCAACGCCCAACATCGGCCTGCTCACCGACATCATCGCCTGCCCGGGGGGTGACTTCTGTGCGCTCGCCAACGCCAAGTCGATCCCGATCGCCAACGCCATCCAGGACCGTTTCGACGACCTCGACCATCTGTTCGACATCGGCGAACTGGAGATCAACATTTCGGGCTGCATGAACGCCTGTGGCCACCATCACGTCGGCCACATCGGCATCCTCGGCGTGGACAAGAACGGCGCCGAGTTCTATCAGGTGACCGTCGGCGGCGAACAGGGCAACCAGGCCGCGCTCGGCAAGGTGATCGGCCCCTCCTTTGCCGCCGCCGAGATGCCCGACGTGATCAGCTCGCTGATCAACAACTACATCGACAACCGCCAGGATGACGAGCGCTTCATCGACACCGTGCGCCGCATCGGGGTGGAATCCTTCAAGATCCGTGTGTATGCCGAACGCAGCGCACGCCAGCAAGCCGGAGAAAGCGCGCATGTCTGAGATCATCAAGAGTGGCCGCGTTCAGGCCGACGAATGGACGGTACTGCGCCTGGCCGAGGGCGATGACCCCGCTGCCGTCGCCCTGCCCGCCGGTCGTGTGATCGTGCCGCTGGCGGTGTGGCTGGCGCGCCGCGACGCACTGCACGCCCAGGCCGAAGCCGGCGTGCTCGGCGTATGGCTGGCCGGCAACGAGGATCCGGCTGTCCTCGCCGGCGACCTGTCCGCACTGGCGCTGATTGCGGTCGACTTCCCCAAGTTTGCCGACGGTCGCGGCTACTCCATCGCCACGCTGCTGCGCACCCGCCATGGCTATGGCGGCGAATTGCGCGCGATCGGCGACGTGCTGCGCGACCAGTTCTTCTTCCTGCTGCGCTGCGGCTTCTCGGTGCTGCAGCCGCGCGAAGGCAAGTACAGCGCCGCCCAGCTCGAGGCAGCGCTCACCAGCCTGCGCGACTTCTCCGAGCCCTACCAGGGCGCGGTCGATCGCCCGGAACCGCTGTTCCGCCGCCAGCCGCGCACCCCTTTGCACAAGGAAGCCGCCTGATGAACGCCAGCGTGTCCCTGTTGCGCCCGGCCGCCGCCAACCCGGCGACCCGCCCCGAGCTCACCGACGCGCTGCGCGCCACCGTAGGCGCCAAGGCCGCAGCAGCACAGGCCTTTCTGCGCGAGGCGGTGGCCGAGTTCGGTGCCGGCGGCGAGCTCGCCTTCGCCAACAGCTTCGGCGCCGAGGACATGGTGCTGACCGACCTGATCCTGGCGAACGCGCTGCCGATCGAGATCTTCTCGCTCGACACCGGCCGCCTGCCCGCCGAGACCTACACCCTGATCGGCGAGGTCGAGCAGCGCTACGGCACCAAGCTCAAGATCTATTTCCCGGACGCGAGCGCAGTCGAGACCTTCGTGCGCAGCCAGGGCATCAACGCCTTCTACGACTCGGTCGAGCTGCGCAAGGCCTGCTGCGGCGTGCGCAAGATGGAGCCGCTGCGCCGCGCGCTCGCCGGCAAGAAGGCCTGGATCACCGGCCTGCGCGCCGCCCAGTCGGTGACCCGCACGGGCCTGCCGGTACGCGAGTTCGACAGCGCCAACGGCCTGGACAAGCTCAACCCGCTGTCGGACTGGAGCGAGACGGAAGTCTGGGCCTACATTCGCCTTCACGAGGTGCCCTACAACGCGCTGCACGACCAGTTCTACCCCAGCATCGGCTGTGCGCCCTGCACGCGCGCCGTCGCCGTGGGCGAGGACGTGCGCGCCGGGCGCTGGTGGTGGGAAGACCCCGCCTCCAAGGAGTGCGGCCTCCACGTCAAGAAAGGCTGAAGCGATGAACGGCAAGCACCCCGCCCAGGCCCCGCACGCGCCGGTCGTCGGCGCCGGTCGCCGCAGCCTGCAACACCGCCTCGGCGCCCTGCGCGCCGGCCTCAAGGCCGCCCTGCGCGCCTTGCGCTCGCACCCGATCAAGCATCCGCAACGGTAACCAAATCATGTCGACGCTCACCAAACAGACGCTGTCCCACCTCGACTGGCTCGAGGCCGAAGCCATCCACATCCTGCGCGAGGTCGCAGGCCAGTGCGCCAACCCGGTGCTGCTGTTCTCCGGCGGCAAGGACTCCATCTGCCTGCTGCGCCTGGCCGAGAAGGCGTTCCGCCCCGGTCGCTTCCCCTTCCCGCTGATGCACATCGATACCGGCCACAACTACAAGGAAGTGACCGACTTCCGCGACAAGCGCGCCGCCCAGCTGGGCGAACGCCTGATCGTGCGCTCGGTCGAGGACTCGATGGCGCGTGGCACGGTGGTGCTCAAGCACCCGGGCGAGTCGCGCAACAAGCACCAGTCGGTGACGCTGCTCGAGGCGATCGAGGAATTCGGCTTCGACGCCTGCATCGGCGGCGCCCGCCGCGACGAGGAGAAGGCGCGCGCCAAGGAGCGCATCATGAGCTTCCGCGACGAGTTCGGTCAGTGGGACCCGAAGAACCAGCGCCCCGAGCTGTGGAACCTCTACAACGCACGTTCGCACAAGGGCGAGAACATCCGGGCGTTTCCGATCAGCAACTGGACCGAGCTCGACGTGTGGCAGTACATCCAGCGCGAGCAGCTCGAGCTGCCGTCGATCTACTTCGCCCACACCCGCCCGGTGGTGCGCAAGAACGGCCTGCTGCAGCCGGTGACCGAGCTGACGCCGGCCAGGGACGGCGACGTGGTCGAGGACGTGCTGGTGCGCTTCCGCACCGTCGGCGACATCACCTGCACGGCGCCGGTGGAGTCCGACGCCGACACGGTCGAGAAGATCCTCGCCGAGACGGCAACGACGACGATCACCGAGCGCGGCGCGACGCGGATGGACGACCAGACCTCGGAAGCGTCGATGGAGCAGCGCAAGAAAGAAGGCTACTTCTGACCCGCGCCCGAACACAGAGAATTGAAGGAATCATGACCATGTCCGCCCTTGAACACCTGCCCGAGATCGACAACGGCCTGCTGCGCTTCCTCACCTGCGGCAGCGTCGACGACGGCAAGAGCACCCTGATCGGTCGTCTGCTGTTCGACACCAAGACCATCCTCGCCGACACGCTGAACGCCATCGAGAAGACCTCGGCCAAGCGTGGCATGAGCGCGGTCGACCTGTCCCTGCTCACCGACGGGCTGCAGGCCGAGCGCGAGCAAGGCATCACCATCGACGTCGCCTATCGCTACTTCTCGACCGGCCGGCGCAAGTACATCATCGCCGACGCCCCCGGCCACGAGCAGTACACCCGCAACATGGTCACCGCGGCCTCCACCGCCAACCTCGCCATCATCCTCATCGATGCCCGCAAGGGTGTGCTCACCCAGACCCGCCGCCACTCCTACCTCGCCAGCCTGGTCGGCATCCCCCACCTGGTGGTCGCGGTCAACAAGATGGACCTGGTCGACTACGACCAGGCCGTGTTCGAGCGCATCAAGGCCGAATACCTCGCCTTCGCAGCCAAGCTCGGCATCAAGGACCTGCGCTTCATCCCGATCTCGGCACTCGAGGGCGACATGATCGTCGACCGTGGCGAGCGCCTGTCCTGGTACGACGGCCCGACCCTGCTCGACGTCCTCGAAAACGCCCCCGCAGCCCACACCGAGCAGGCCGAGGACTTCCGCTTCCCGGTACAGTTCGTGTGCCGCCCGCAGGATTCCGCCAACCCCGAGCTGCACGACTACCGCGGCTTCATGGGCCGGGTGGAGTCGGGCGAGATCGCCGTCGGCGATGCGGTGACGGTACTGCCCTCGGGCGCCAGCAGCCGGGTGAAGGCGATCGAACTTGGCGGCGAGCGCCTGCCGCGCGCGATCCACGAGCAGTCGGTGACCTTGCTGCTGGAGGACGAGATCGACATCTCGCGCGGCGACCTCATCGTCAAGTCCGCCGAGGCGCCGGAGCCGGTCAAGCAGATCGACGCCACCGTGTGCTGGCTGGCGGAGACGCCGCTGTCACCCGCGCGCACCTACCTGCTTCGCCACACCACGCGCGAGGTGAAGGCCAAGGTCGCCCGGATCGACTACCGGCTGGATGTGAATACCCTGGCGCAGGAGGAGACCGCAGGCCTGGCCATGAACGACATCGCCCGCGTCAGCCTCAAGCTCGCGCAGCCGATCGTCGCCGACCGCTACGCCGACAACCGCGCAACCGGCGCCTTCATCATCATCGACGAAAGCACCAACAACACCGTGGGCGCGGGGATGATCGGCTGAGCGGAGAGCGTGGCTCTGAACCACCATGGTGGCCAGCGGTGGCCGCACTCAGCAAGGTGAAAAACGTCGATTTTTTTTACACAACGGATTTCACAAAATAAAAACATTCACTTAATCATTGCATTACAAGCAGGCACAAAAAGTGCTTAATCGGGAGCGTACGCAGTTTCCGCGTTGCCAGCGGCAAGTCGGAAACTGCGTCAAGACTCACAGTCTCGTTACTCAACGCCCCGGGGACAACGAAATGAAACGACTCCTGCTCGCCAGCCTCCTGAGTGCTGGCCTCGTCGCGGCAGCCACAGCCGCACCGATCACCCTCACCGGCAACTACGTCCAGGTCGGCATCAGCGACTACGGTACGCTCGGTAGCAACAGCAACACCCCACCGGGAATCCGGCACGACCCAAGCGGCACCGGCAACTTCACCCCGGATGGCGTCGCCAACGACTACCTCACTCCGGGTACGCCGAGCGAAGCCTTCGCCGTGAATAGCCTCGAGACAGGCTTCCGCGTCAACAATAATTACGGCATCGACAACTTCGGCTTCACCTCGCCGACGCTCCTCACTGGCGCCGCGGCCAACGGCTATGACAATGCCGCCAGTTGGACGGGCGGCCTCGAAGGCTCGCTCAGCATCACCAACAGCTACTTTTTCAACAACGGCGACGAGCGCGTCCTCATCAGGACCGTCATCACCGCGCTGCAGGATCTGACCAACCTGGTCTTCGGCCGCCACCTCGACCCGGATCCGGACGTCAATCGTTTCGGCTCCTTCGCTACAGTCAACACCCGCGGCAACTCGCTGTTTGCGCCCGAGAACCTAGTGTCTGCGGCAGGTACAAACACCGGGCTGACGATCGGCCTGCTGAACCTGAGCAGCTACACCTCGAACACGGGCATCAGCGTGGGATGCTGCGATATCGACAATCCCTATAACGTGCTTGCCGGCTACGGCCCGACCTCTCCGACCACCAACATCGGCGACTATGGCCTGCAGATGGCGTGGAACATCGGTGATCTCGCCAGCGGCGCTTCGGCCATCATCGAGTACGCCTATGTGATGGGCGACCGGCAGGATACAGTCGGAGGAGACAACGGCGGCACGGTGCCCGAGCCTGGCTCGCTTGCCCTGCTCGGACTAGGCCTCGCAGCGCTCGCTCGCCTGCGTCGCAAGGCCTGACTCGGGTCCAAGGCCTGCGGCGGCGGCCCTTGCCCCTTCATGCGGCCAAGACCCGACGGAGCATCCGCCCCGATCTCGTGATAACGGGCATTAGCGCAGTTTCTGCACTTTGGGGGCAACGGACGTTGCCCCCAAAGTGCTTTATGCTCTCCCCCATGGCATTGGACGAACGGGCTGACACACCTACGACGACCCGCCTCGACAAGTGGCTGTGGGCCGCTCGCTTCTTCAAGCATCGTACCGGTGCGACCGAGGCAGTCGAGGGCGGCAAGGTCAAGCTCAACGGCATCGCGGTGAAGCCCGCGCGTGACGTGAAGGCTGGCGACCGGCTCGACATCACCATCGGCGAGGACATCCGCACGGTCATCGTGCGGGCGATCGCGGACAAACGCGGCTCGGCCACCGTTGCGCAGACGCTCTACGAAGAGACGGCCGAGAGCGTCGCCGCCCGCGAGCGCGCCCGCGCGCTGCGCACGGTCGCAGCGGCCCCCGGAGCCGACCTGCATGGCCGCCCCACCAAGCGCGACCGCCGGCGCATGGACCGTTTCGGCGCGCGCTGAAGCCTGCGGCAGCCTGCCCTGCCGGCTGGCCACGAACGAGGCCGGCGTCGCCACCCGCTGCAAATGCTCCGTGCAAGGACGTTGATCGAGCGAACTTGTTCGGACCATCTACACTCGGACTGACACGGCCCACCGCACAAGCGCGCGGCACTGGACGACGGAGGACACGAGGATGGGTGCAAGTGCACGCGGACATGCGCGCAGGCTGTTCGGACTTATGCTGGTCGTCCTTGCCCTGGCAATGACACTGGCAGGCACGCTGACCGCCCAGCAGGGCGGCGCTGCGCTGGTACTGCGTGTCGATGGCGCGATCGGCCCGGCGAGCGCGGACTACATCCACAAGGGTCTGGCGCGTGCGGCCGCGACTGGCGCGCAGCTGGTGGTGATCGAGCTCGATACGCCGGGCGGGCTCGACAGCTCGATGCGGACGGTCATCAAGGATATCCTCGCCTCACCGGTACCGGTGGCGACCTTCGTAGCCCCCGAGGGCGCACGCGCAGCAAGCGCGGGCACCTACATCCTTTACGCCAGCCACATCGCGGCAATGGCGCCTGCCACCAACCTGGGGGCAGCCACGCCGGTGGCGATCGGCGTGGGCGGCCCTCAACCAGGCAGGACCGCGCCGCGCGAGGACTCGCCTGCGGCGGGAGCAGAAGCCGAGGAGCGTGCGCAGCGGGCCCCAGCCTCCGGCAAGGAAGCGGGCACGGCGGGTGATGACCGGGACGCCGACGCCCCCACCCCAGCCCCGCCCGCGGCATCCACACGCCCGCAGGCCGCCACGCCCACCGACGCCATGGCAGCCAAGTCGATGTCCGACGCCACCGCCTACATCCGCAGCCTGGCACAGCTACGCGGGCGTGATGTGGATTTCGCCGAACGCGCGGTACGCGAGGCGGCCAGCCTGTCGGCGGAGGAAGCGCTCGCCCAGGGTGTGATCGACCTCATCGCCTTCGACACCACCGAACTGCTCAAGCAGCTCGACGGCCGCGAGGTCGCCGTTCTCGACGGCACACGCACGCTGGCCACCGCCAGCATCGCGCTCGAACGCCTGGAGCCCGACTGGCGCAACCGGGTGCTGGCTGCGCTCGCCAACCCGCAGGTGGCGCTGATCCTGATGATGATCGGCATGTACGGACTGTTCTTCGAATTCACCTCACCCGGCTTCGGCGTACCCGGCGTGGCGGGTGCGATCTCGCTTCTGATCGCCCTCTACGCATTCCAGCTCCTGCCGGTGAACTGGGCCGGCGTGTTGCTGCTGGCGGTGGGCGCGGCCTTGATGCTGGCCGAGGCTTTCCTGCCCAGCTTCGGCGTCCTCGGCGTCGGCGGCATCATCGCTTTCGTGGTCGGCGGCGTGTTCCTGATGGATGCGGACGTGCCCGGCTTCGGCCTGCCCCTCGCGCTCGTGATCGGCATGGCACTGGCGAGCGCAGCCATCATCATCGCCATTGGTACCTTTGCCGCACGCAGCCACCGCCGCCCGGTGGTGAGTGGCAGCGAGGAAATGCTCGGCGCACTGGGCACCGTCGGCGCCGCGGCCGAAGGTGGCGGCTGGTGGATCCATGTGCACGGCGAGACGTGGCGGGCCCGCTGCGCGCAGCCACTTGCCTCCGGCAGCCACGTCCGCGTCGTGGCGATGGACGGGCTCATCCTCGACGTCACCCCCGCCTCCGCCCAATCCGATCCGTTCCAACCCCAACCAGGGAGCCTCCCGCCATGATCGACCTTCAACTCGGGCTCGGCCCGCTGATCCTGCTGCTGCTCTTCCTCGTCATTGCCGCGCTCAAGGTGCTGCGCGAGTACGAGCGTGGCGTCATTTTCATGCTCGGCCGCTTCTGGCGGGTCAAGGGCCCGGGCCTGGTGATCGTGATTCCTGGCCTGCAGCAGATGGTCAAGGTGGATCTGCGCGTGGTGACGATGGACGTACCCTCGCAGGACGTCATCTCGCGTGACAACGTCTCGGTCAAGGTGAATGCGGTGGTGTATTTCCGCGTGGTCGACCCACAGAAGGCCATCATCCAGGTCGAGGACTACTTCAACGCCACCAGCCAGCTCGCCCAGACCACGTTGCGCGCCGTACTCGGCAAGCACGAGCTCGATGAGATGCTGTCGGAGCGCGAGAAGCTCAACACCGATGTACAGCAGATCCTGGACGCCCAGACCGATGCATGGGGCATCAAGGTGGCCAACGTCGAGATCAAGCATGTGGATCTCAACGAGACCATGGTGCGCGCCATCGCCCGCCAGGCCGAGGCCGAGCGCGAGCGGCGCGCCAAGGTGATCCACGCCGAGGGTGAAAAGCAGGCCGCGGAAACGCTGCTCGAGGCCGCGCAGATGCTGTCCCGCGACCCCGCCGCAATGCAGCTGCGCTACCTGCAGACGCTGACCCAGGTGGCAGGCGACAAGAGCTCGACGCTGGTGTTTCCGGTGCCGGTGGACCTGCTGGGCAAGCTGATGGGTGCGCCAGGCTCAGCAAGACCGCCCCAGGGCTGAGCAAGCTCAGCCACGAGGGGCTAAAGGCGATCAGGCTTGGCGGGCATGCGATCAATGCTCGCGGCTGGCGCCGCTCCTACAGCGGGGGCATGGCGCACAGAGGATGCTGCAGGAGCGGCACCAGCCGCGCGGGATTGAGGGCGAGTACGCCCTTGCACCGGAGGCACTCAAAGAGCAGCCACCATGGATTTTGCAGGCCCGGAGCTCAGGCCCAATCCAGCACCAACGCAAGCGCGAGTGGCAGGAAAACCACCGCGGCCACGTTGCCGATCAGCACCATCGAGGCGACCTTGTCCGGCTCCTGGTTGTAGCGCTCGGCAAACATGAAGTTGAGCACCGCTGGCGGCAATGCACCGAACACCAGCACCAGCGCCGCCTCACGAGGCGGCAGTTCGATGAGCTGCAGCACCATCCACGACAGCGCGAGCCCGACCAGAGGCCGCGCCACGGCACCGAACACGCCCACCCCGATCGCGCCGATGCGTGCGTTGGCAAGCCGCACTCCAAGGCCAAAGAGCATGAGCGGGATTGCGATCTCGCCCAGCATCCGGATCGCGGTCAGCAATGGCGGCCAGACCTCGAAATGCGTCAGGCTGACACCAAGGCCGAGTGCAGTGGCAAGCACGGACGGCACACGCCACACCGTCAGCACGCTCACGCGGTGATCCAGCAACCAGGCACCGAAGGAGAAGTGAAGCAGGTTCGACACCATGAACATCACCACCATCGGCGCCAGCGCCAGCTCCCCGAACGCGAGCACGGCCAGCGGCAGGCCAAGGTTGCCGCAGTTGTTGAACATCATCGGCGGCACCAGCGTCTTGGGCTGCATGCCGGTGACGCGCGCCAGCACCCAAGCCGCCACCCCCGAGCCCACCACCATCACGATCGAGGCGGCGATGAGCGGCAGGAAGGCGCTGATGTCGAAGGCCTTGTTGGCCAGCGCGGCGAACACCAGCGCGGGCACGAACACGTCCATGTTGAGCTTGTTGGCCTGCGACAGGTCGGGCTTGACACGGCGACCGACGAAGTAGCCAAGCGCCGTGATCGAGAACAGCGGAAAGAGGATTTCGACGATGCGGATCAGCATGCTGGGCACGGACGCGGATCAGAGCACGTAGCGCGCCAGATCCTCGCGCTGTGCGAGCATGTCGAGGCGGCCGTCAACATACGGCGCATCGACGACGACCGCATCGAGCGTACCCTTGCCGGCCTCGAACGAGACCTCCTCGAGCAGCTTCTCCATCACGGTGTACAAACGTCGGGCGCCGATGTTCTCGGTCTTCTCATTGACCTGATAGGCGATCTCGGCGAGGCGGCGGATGCCATCGGCGGTGAAGCTGAGCGTCACGCCATCGGTGGCCAGCAGCGCTTCGTACTGGCGGGTGAGGCAGGCGTCGGTGCTGGTGAGGATGCGCTCGAAGTCCTCCACCGACAGCGACTCGAGCTCGACGCGGATCGGGAAGCGGCCCTGCAGCTCGGGGATGAGGTCGCTGGGCTTGGACAGGTGGAACGCACCGCTGGCGATGAACAGGACATGATCGGTTTTGATCATGCCGTACTTGGTCGAGATCGTCGTCCCCTCCACCAACGGCAGCAGGTCGCGCTGCACGCCCTGGCGGGACACGTCGGCGCCATGCGCATCAGTACGCGCCGCGATCTTGTCGACCTCGTCGAGGAAGACGATGCCGTTCTGCTCGACAGCGCGCACGGCCTCGAGCTTGACCTCCTCGTCATTGACCATGCGCGCGGCCTCCTCGTCGGCGAGCAGCTTCAGCGCCTCGCGGATCTTGAGCTTGCGCTGCTTCTTCTTGCCACCGCCCAGGTTCTGGAACATGCCCTGGATCTGCTGGGTAAGCTCCTCCATGCCAGGGGGGGCGAAGATCTCGGCCTGCATCGAGGGCGCGGCAACCTCGATCTCGATCTCCTTGTCGTCGAGTTCTCCCTCGCGCAGCTTCTTGCGGAATTTCTGCCGGGTGGCGGAGTCCTGCGGCTCGGCCTCGGCCAGGCCCACCGGGCGTGCCGGCGGCAGCAGGGCATCGAGCACGCGATCCTCGGCGGCATCGAGGGCGCGGTCGCGCACACGCTTCATCGCGCGCTCGCGGCCATCCTTGATGGCAATCTCCATGAGGTCGCGGATGATGGTGTCGACATCGCGCCCGACATAGCCCACCTCGGTGAACTTGGTCGCCTCGATCTTGATGAAGGGCGCGTTGGCCAGGCGCGCCAGGCGGCGGGCGATCTCGGTCTTGCCGACCCCCGTGGGGCCGATCATGAGGATGTTCTTGGGCGTGATCTCGCTGCGCAGCGGCTCATCGACCTGCGCGCGCCGCCAGCGGTTGCGCAGCGCGATCGCGACCGCCTTCTTGGCCTTGTCCTGGCCGACGATATGCTTGTCGAGTTCGGAGACGATCTCCGGCGGGGTCATCTGGGTCATGCGTTCGCTCTCAATCCAGCACTTCGATGGTGTGGTGGTGATTGGTGTAGATGCACAGGTCGCCGGCAATCGACAGCGCCTTGGAGACGACCTCCTTCGGGTCGAGCTCGGTGTTCTCGATCAGGGCCCGCGCCGCCGACTGCGCATAGGCGCCGCCGCTGCCGATGGCGACGATGCCCTGCTCGGGCTCGAGCACGTCGCCGTTGCCGGTGATGACCAGCGAATGATCGCGATCGGCCACTGCCAGCATGGCCTCCAGACGGCGCAGCATGCGGTCCGTACGCCAGTCCTTGGCGAGCTCGACCGCGCTGCGCAGCAGGTTGCCCTGGTGCTTGTCGAGCTTGGCCTCGAAGCGTTCGAACAGGGTGAAGGCATCGGCCGTGCCGCCTGCAAAACCGGCGAGGATCTGGCCGTTGTAAAGCGTACGCACCTTGCGCGCCGAGGCCTTGATGACGATGTTGCCCAGGGTGACCTGGCCGTCCCCGCCGAGGGCGACGCGATTGCCGCGCCGCACCGACAGGATGGTAGTGCCGCGATATTGTTCCATGACGATTCCTCGCCGGCGCAGTGCCGGCGTTTCAAGTAATCACTGACGCAGGGTGACGTGCGCAACCTGATCCACGCTCATGACGCGCAGCAGCGCGCCGACCATGGCGTTGACGTCGAACAGGCTGACGAGTGTACCCTGAGCCTGCAGGTTGGCGAGAATGTTGAACAGTGTCCCGGCGCAGACGAAGTCGATTCGACGCAGGCGCGCGCAATCGACCTTGAGCACCCGGCGCTCGGTCGCAAACGCTGCCAGCCGCTTGATCGCATCATTGGCCGCGCCGCTCAACTCCCCTTCGAGCACCAGCACATCCGGATCGGTGACCGACGCCGGCGCCGAGGCCGCCTGGGGCAATACGGCACGCGGCTCTGCGCCGCGGCACTCCCAGGACGGCGGCGACTCCTCGAAGGTCACGGCGTAGTCGACGGCGATGTCCTCGAAGCGTGCCTGGTCCCCGGCGTACTGCAGCAACTCGAGCATCATCAGCCAGGTATCGCGCTCCTCGGCCTTGCCCGGCGCCAGACGCCCCCCCAGGATGTCTGCCAGCGCAGCCACATTGAGCAGGGTGACCTTGACCCGATCTGCGGCCAGTTCGGCGAGCAGGCGCCGCCACACGCCACAGCCCGCGTCATCCACACCGCGGACGCGGCCGACGTCGATACGCACGGCGCCCGCCCTGCGCGCGATCGCCGCCACCTGCTCGAACTGCTTGCCGGCCTGGGCGCCAAGCTGGCCCGTGAGATTGACCAGAGGCGGCAGAGGCTGCCCGGGACGCACCAGCCGACCCGACAGGTCAAGCCAGGCAGGCGGCGAGCGCTCGAAGCGGGTCGCGTAGTCGAGCACACTCGACTCGAAGCGCTGTTTGTGCCCCCCCAGGCGATAGAGATCGAGCAGCATCAGCCAGATGCCCTCGCCGACATTGGCGCGCTCATCGCCCACGGTGGCCTCGAGCAAAGCCAGCGCTTCGGCATCGCTGCCATTGGCGTAGAGCACCGCTGCCTCCTCGTAGGCGGCACCAATTCCCGCCCCCACTTCCTGCACTTCGACCAGGCCTGCGGCGCGCCCGAGCGCGCGACCGTGATCTGTTGCCGAAAAATCCAGGCCGGACAGCTCCGTCGGCGGCGGCAACTCGACCGCAGCCGGCGCCCGCTCGACCTCTGGCACAGGAGTCACGGACGGCACTTTCTTGCCGAAGAAGGAGAGAGCCACGTGCGGATTTCCTGCATTTCCGGAGCGCCCGCTCCACGCCCGAAAGGGTGCAAACGACGCGTCACCGGCAAAAACAATATTTAGGTAAAAAAGCTTTTCAAACAACTATTAAGCAGCACCTGCGGCGACAATCGCCAACATTTGCAACAGGCGCGCACCGTACGCTCGGGCTCGGCTAGAATGCTGCAATGCAACCGAATATCACTTGCAGCCCCGGCAGCCCAAGCGCGCCAGCCCGGGCACAGGCAAGCCATGTCCTACCCATCAGAGTCTATTACGAAGACACCGACGCCGGGGGCGTCGTGTACTACGCAAACTATCTCAAATTCTGCGAGCGCGGCCGCACGGAGTGGCTGCGCGCGCTCGGCGTCGGGCAACAGGCCTTGCTCGAAGAGAGCGGCATTGCCTTCATGGTGCGCTCGCTGCAGGCCGACTACCGCGGCTCGGCCAGGCTCGACGACACGCTGCAGATCGTCAGCCGCATCGGCACACTGCGCCGTGCCAGCATCCAGTTCGAGCAACAAGCGCTGCGCGACGGTGAACTTCTGTTCTCGAGCAGTGTCATCGTCGCCTGCGTAGACGTAAACCGCCACAAACCCACCGCCATCCCGGCTCCCCTGTACGCTCTCCTCGAAAGCCAAGCATGACCGTCACCCAAGACCTTTCCATCATCAGCCTCATCGCCGAGGCCAGCATCCTGGTGCAGCTCGTCATGGCGCTGCTCGCCGGCCTGTCGGTCATGTCGTGGTACTGGATCTTCCGCAAGCGCTTCCAGATTCGCCAGGCACGCATCGCCACCGACAACTTCGAGCGCGACTTCTGGAGCGGCGGCGACCTCAACAAGCTCTACGACTCGGCAAGCCGCGGCCAGGCCGAAGGCATGGAGCGCATCTTCGAGGCCGGATACCGCGAGTTTACCAAGCTGCGCGCCAAGGGCCACGACCACGGCGCCACCCTCGACGGCGCTCGCCGTGCAATGCGCGCGACCTACCAGCGCGAGGTGGACGACCTCGAAGCTCACCTTGCCTTCCTCGCCTCGGTGGGCTCGGTTTCGCCCTACATCGGCCTGCTCGGTACGGTCTGGGGGATCATGAACTCCTTCCGCGGCCTGGCCAGCGTCGGCTCGGCCACGCTCGCGCAGGTGGCGCCCGGCATCGCTGAGGCTCTGGTCGCCACCGCGATCGGCCTGTTCGCCGCGATCCCGGCGGTCGTCGCCTACAACCGCTTCGCGCACGACATCGACCGCCTCGGCATCCGCTTCGAGAGCTTCATGGAAGAGTTCTCCAACATCCTGCAGCGCAACCTGCGCTGAACGGACCGGAGCAACCTGCCATGCGCCAACGCCGCCTGATGAACCAGATCAACGTCGTGCCCTACATCGACGTGATGCTGGTCCTTCTGGTGATCTTCATGGTCACCGCCCCCATGGTCCAGACCGGAAACATCAACGTACCCTCGGCAGCCCCGGTGGCTGCACCGCTGAGCGAGGCCGTGGTGATCCAGGTGGACGACAAGGGCGCCTACTCGATCATCCGCACCGCCGGCGCCAAGCCTGAGGACGTACCCGCAGTACGTCTGCAAACGACACTGGCCGACCTGCTTGCCCAGAACCCGGAGCAGACCTTCCTCGTTGCCGCTCACCGCAGCCTGAACTACCAACAGGTGATCGACGTGCTCGAGACCGCACGCATCGCCGGCGTGCAGAAGATCAGCCTGCAGACCCAGTCGGGCACCAGCGGCCGATGAACGAACGCGTCGTCCGCACTCGCGAGCTCCCGGGCAAGTGGGCATCGCTGGCCCTGACGGTGGCCGTCCACCTCGGGTTGGCGCTGTTCCTGTTCTTCGGCGTGCGCTGGCAAAGCAGCCCGCCGGCCGCGCTTGAAGTACAACTCGCCGCTGCTCCTGCGCCGGCGCCCAAGCCCCAGCCGGCTCCCCAGCCCCGGCCTGCGCCGCCGAAGCCTGAGCCTCCCAAGCCTCAGCCGGCTCCCGAGCCGCCCAAACCTCAGCCGGCTCCTGAGCCGCCCAAGCCGCAACCGGCCCCCAAGCCGGAGATCACCACCAAGGCGCCGGAGAAGAAGCCCGAGCCCCCCAAGCCGGAACCCAAGCCCGCGCCGAAGCCCGAGCCAAAACCGGAACCCAAACCTGAACCGCCAAAGCCGCAACCGAAGCCCGAGCCCCCGAAACCCGCCCCCAAGCCCGAGCCGAAGCCTCAGCCAAAACCGGAACCCAAGCCGGAGCCCAAGCCGGTGCAGGATGACTACATGGCCCAGCGCCTGGCGCAAGAAACCCGGCGTGCAGAGCAGGCGCAGCTGGACAACCTGTTGCGCCAGGAAGGCGCACGCGCGGCGGCAGCAGGCGATGTGGATCGCTACCGCGCAGCCATCGCGGCCAAGGTGCGCGGCAACCTCCTGCGTCCGCCCGGCCTGATCGGAAACCCCGAGGCGGTATTCGAGGTCGACCAACTGCCCAGCGGCGAGGTGCTGAACGTGCGCCTGAAGCGCTCGTCCGGCGTACCCGCGCTCGACGACGCCATCGAGCGCGCAATCCGGCGCTCGAGCCCCTTGCCTCTGCCCGACAACCGCAGTCTGTTCCAACGCTCGCTCGAACTGAAATTCCGCCCGCTGGCCGACGATTGAGCCCGCCTTGTCTATAATCCGCGGCTGGAGTCCGCCCGCCATGACGAAACTGCTTACCGCCTTCCGCCTCTTCCTCGCCGCCGCGCTGTCCAGCCTCGCGCTGGGCGCGCACGCCCAGCTCTCGATCGAGATCACCGGAGCCGGCGCCACGCGCTTTCCGGTGATCATCCCGATCTTCGAGAACGAAGGCCGGCTGCCGCAGAGCGTCACAGACGTCGTGCGCGCCAACCTCGAACGCAGCGGCCTGTTCAACCTGGTGGACATGGGGCCGCTGCCGATGCCCGAGTCGGTGATGCCGGATCTCGCCGCAGTGCGCGCGCGCGGCGCCGATGCCGTCCTCACCGGGAGCCTGATCCCGATGGCCGATGGCCGCTACGAGGTACGCTTCCGCCTCTTCGACGCCCAGAAGCAGCTCGAACTGGGGGCCATGGCGCTACCGATGAGCCCGGCCCAGAACCGCATTGTCGGCCATCGCATCGCCGACTTCGTGTTCGAGAAACTCACCGGCCTGCCGGGCTATTTCGCCACCCGCGTGGCCTACGTCATCAAGTCCGGCCCCAACTTCGAACTCCAGGTCGCCGACGCCGACGGCATGAACGCCGCAACCGCGCTGCGCTCGCGCGAGCCGATCATCTCGCCGGCATGGTCACCCGACGGCCAGAGCCTGGCCTACGTGTCGTTCGAGCAGAAGAAGCCGATCGTCTATGTGCACACGCTGGCCACCGGCCAGCGTCGGGTCATCGCCAACTTCAAGGGCTCGAACTCGGCGCCGACATGGTCTCCCGACGGTAACCAGCTTGCCGTGGTACTGACCAAGGATGGCCAGTCCCAGCTCTATGTGATCAATGCGGATGGCTCCGGCGTACGCCGCCTGGCGCAATCCTCGGGCATCGACACCGAGCCCTTCTGGGGCAGCGACGGCCATATCTACTTCACGTCCGACCGTGGCGGCAGCCCGCAGATCTACCGTATTCCGGCCGCCGGAGGCAGCGCACAGCGCGTCACGTTCGACGGCAACTACAACGTCTCGCCGCGACTCTCGTTCGACGGCAAGCTGCTCGCGTTCATCACCCGCAATGCCGGCCGTTTCCAGGTCGCCGTGCAGGACCTCGCCACGCGGCAGACCACGATCCTCACCGATTCGGCACGCGACGAATCGCCCAGCTTCGCACCCAGCGGCCGCATGATCCTCTACGCCACCGACAGCGGCGGCAGGGGCGTGCTGTCCGCGGTGTCGACGGACGGGCGCATCCGACAGCGGCTGACGGTGCAGGCTGCGGATGTCCGCGAGCCCGCCTGGGGCCCGCAGATCCGGTAAACACAACGCGGCGCAAACGCCGCAATCCTCTCTGCTGTCTTCAACACAAGTACTGGAGCTATACCCATGAAGAAACTCGTCCTCCCCGCCCTCATCGCCCTGACGCTTGCCGCGTGCTCAAGCACCGGCACCGACACCGCCGGCGCATCGGTTGAAGATCGTGGCGCCGGCGTGGCCACCGTCACTGCCCCCGGCATGAGCGGCAGCGGCATCGCCGCGCTGACCGATCCGAACAACATCCTGTCCAAGCGCAGCGTGTTCTTCGACTTCGACAGCTACGTGATCAAGCCCGAAGGTCGCCCGCTGATCGAAGCCCACGCCCGTTTCCTGGTGCAGAACCCCGAGATGCGCATGCTCGTCCAGGGCAACACCGACGAGCGCGGCAGCCGCGAGTACAACCTCGCCCTGGGCCAGAAGCGTGCCGACGTCGTCAAGCAGGCGCTGATGCTGCTGGGCGCGCGCGAAGCGCAGATCGAATCGGTCAGCCTGGGTGAAGAGAAGCCGCGCTGCGACGACCGCACCGAGACCTGCTACGCCGAGAACCGTCGCGGCGACATGCTCTACTCGGGCGAGTTCTAAGAGAGAGACGTCATGAAACGCCTTCTGCCGCTCGCAGCATCGCTTGCCCTCGTCGCCGCAGCACCGGCGCACGCCCAACTCTTCGGGGGTGACACCGAGGCACGCAACCAGATCATCCAGCTCAGGCAGGATGTTCAGGGCCAGCTCGAGACCGCCGGTCGCGGCCAGCTCGAACTGGCCATGCAGAACGAGCAACTGCGCGCCGAAGTGGCGCGCCTGCGTGGCCAGATCGAACTGCTGATGAACGAGGTCGAGACGCTCAAGCAGCGGCAGAGGGATTTCTACGTCGACCTGGACGCACGTCTGCGCCAGATCGAGACTGGCGGCGGCGCCCCCGGGGTGGCCGCCTCCGGCGATCCTGCCGCAGAGTCGGCCGACTACCAGGCCGCACTCGGCCTGCTCAAGGACGGCAAGCAGAAGGACGCCCTCGCCGCCTTCGAAACCTTCGTGACCCGCTACCCCGCGGGCGGCTTCACTGCAGGCGCCCATTTCTGGGCCGGCAACGCTGCGCTCCAGGCGCGCGATGTCGCCGCCGCGACCAAGCACTTCAATGCCGTGCTGCAGAAGTGGCCCAACGACGACGTCGCCCCCGACGCCATGCTCGGCCTGGCCAATAGCCAACAGGCACTGGGCGATGCAGCCGCCACCCGCCGCACCCTGCAGGGGCTCGTCGAACGGTACCCGCAAAGCAACGCCGCACAGGTCGCACGCCAGCGCCTGAACGCGCGCTGAGCGCAATGTCGCAGCAAGCCACGCGGACGGCCGCGACCGTCCGCCTTCGCATCACCGAAATCTTTGCCTCCGTTCAAGGCGAATCGAGCCGAGTGGGCCTGCCCACCGTGTTCGTCCGCCTCACCGGCTGTCCGCTGCGCTGCACCTGGTGCGACACCGCCTATGCCTTCACCGGTGGCCACACGCGTGCGCTCGATGACATCCTCGCCGAGGTGGCTAGCCATGGCCTGCGCCATGTCTGTGTGACCGGCGGCGAACCGCTCGTCCAGAAGGGCTGTCTGGCACTGCTGGAAGCGTTGTGTGACGCCGGCCACGAGGTCTCGCTCGAGACCAGTGGCGCGCTCGACATTGCCGGCGTAGATCGGCGCGTGTCGCGCATCATGGATCTCAAGGCGCCCGGATCCGGCGAGGTCGACAAGAACCGCTACGAGAACCTCGCCGAGCTCACCGCACACGATGAGCTCAAGATCGTGCTCGCCAACACAGGCGACTACGACTGGGCGCGCGAGCAGATCGCACGCCATCGACTCGACCAACGCTGCAACGTGCTGCTGTCCCCGGTGGCGGGTGAGCTCGACCCGGCCGAGCTCGCCGAATGGATCGTCCGCGACCGCCTGCCCGTGCGCTTCCAACTCCAGCTCCATAAGGTGCTGTGGAACGACGCCCGCGGGCGCTGAGCACTGCTCGCCCGCAGACCACCCCGTCTCGAACCGGATTGCCCATGACCTCCACCGCCCGCGCCGTCGTACTGCTTTCAGGTGGCCTCGACTCGGCCACCTGCCTTGCCATCGCCCGTGACATGGGCTTCGAGACTTACGCACTCTCGGTCGCCTACGGCCAGCGCCACGCGGCCGAGCTGACCGCATCGAAACGGGTCGCCGAAGCGCTTGGCGCACGCGAGCACCGCCTGGCACGGGTCAACCTGGGCCAGTTCGGGGGCTCGGCGCTCACCGACCCGGGCATTGCCGTGCCGGTCGATGAGGAGAACACAGGCATCCCGGTCACCTATGTCCCCGCCCGCAACACGGTGATGCTGTCCATCGCACTCGCCTGGGCGGAGGTACTCGGCGCCAATGACATCTTCGTCGGCGTCAACGCAGTGGACTACTCGGGCTACCCCGATTGCCGCCCCGAATTCATCCAGGCCTTCGAGACGATGGCCAACCTGGCGACCAAGGTCGGCGTCGAAGGCGCACGACTGCGCATCCACGCCCCGCTGATCGAACTCACCAAGGCCGACATCATCCGCCGCGGCATCGCACTGGGGGTTGATTACGGCCTTACCGTAACCTGCTATCAGGCCGACGACGGTGGCCGGGCCTGCGGCCGCTGCGAAGCCTGCCGCCTGCGTGCCGCAGGCTTCGAGGCTGCAGGCGTACCCGATCCCACGCCCTATCAGGCACACGCGCACTGACGCCTCCCGCAGCGACAACCCGGCCACATCGCGCTTTGCAGTTAGAATTCGGCCTCCCCCTCGCCCCCTGGCCAAAATCATGGAAGAACCCCTGGTCTCCGCCTCGACCATCGTCTGGCTCGCCTTCGCCATCGGCGCGGTGTTCGGCTTCGTCGCCAACCGCACGAACTTCTGCACCATGGGCGCGGTATCGGATGTCGTCAATATGGGCGATTGGGGCCGAATGCGGATGTGGGCACTTGCCATCGCCATCGCCATCCTCGGCACGACGGCCCTGCAGGCCCTTGGCCTGTTCGATGCCAGCAAGTCCTTCTACACCGGCAATCGCCTGATCTGGCTGTCGAATCTGGTCGGTGGCCTGGCTTTCGGCATCGGCATGACCCTCGCGTCGGGCTGCGGCAGCAAGACGCTGATCCGCATCGGTGGCGGCAACCTCAAATCGATCGTGGTCTTCGTATTCCTCGCCATCGGGGCCTACATGACAATGCGGGGCCTGTTCGGCGTCTGGCGGGTACGCCACATCGACACCGTGTCCACCGTACTGCCCCACACTCAGGATATCCCCGCATTCCTGAGCGCGGCTTCCGGCATGGCGCCCGCTTCAGCCTTGCTCGTGGGCGCGCTGGTGGTAGGCGGCGGCCTGCTGCTTTGGGCGCTGGCCGACCGGGAGGCCTGGCGCAGCGACGTCCTGGTCGGCGGCGTGGTCGTCGGCGCAACGGTGGTGGCCGGCTGGTATGTCTCCGCCCATCTCGGCTATGTCGCCGAACACCCGGAGACGCTGGAGGAGGCCTTCATAGCCACCAACAGCGGGCGTGCCGAATCGTTGACCTTCGTAGCCCCCCTCGCTTACACGCTCGAGCTCCTGATGCTGTGGAGCGACACCAGCCGCGTGGTGACTTTCGGCATCGCCAGCGCACTCGGCGTAATCGTCGGCTCGGCGGCCCACGCACTGGCGAGTCGCGACTTTCGCATCGAGAGCTTCCGCGACAGCGGCGACCTGGTACGTCACATGACTGGTGGCTTGCTCATGGGTTTCGGAGGGGTCACGGCCATGGGCTGCACGATCGGCCAGGGCATCACCGGGCTGTCCACCCTCGCCCTGGGCTCGGTGCTCACCACAATCGCCATCATCGCCGGCTCGGCCGTCACATTGAAGATCCAGTACTGGCTGCTGATGCGCGAAGCCTGAGTCACATGCCGCCCCGGGACAAACGCCACAACTGCGAGCCCCTATTGACGCGACAGGCCAGCCGAACTAAAATTTCGCCTCGCTTTTCGGGTCGTTAGCTCAGCTGGTAGAGCAGCGGACTTTTAATCCGTTGGTCGCTGGTTCGAATCCAGCACGGCCTACCAAGAAAACGGGGAAATGCCTCAGCCACGGCTGGGGCATTTCCTTTTCTACAGGATGCGTTTCCATGCAGATCTGGGTCGATGCCGACGCCTGTCCTGTCGTCATCAAGGACATCCTGTTCCGTGCCGCCGAACGCACCCGGCTACCGCTGATCCTGGTGGCCAACCAGTTCCTGCGCACGCCCCCATCGCCGCTGATCCGCATGGTGCAGGTGCCGGGCGGCTTCGACGAGGCGGACAAGTACATCGCTGCGCACGTCGAACCCGGCGACCTCGTGATCACGGCCGACATTCCACTTGCCGCTGCCGTGGTGGAACGAAACGCCGAGGCGCTCTCGCCACGCGGCGAGCGCTACAGCCGCGAGAACATCCGCGAGCTGCTGGACCTGCGCAATTTCATGGATACGCTGCGCAGCACAGGCATCGACACCGGCGGGCCTGCAGCATTCAGCAGCGCCGACAGCAAAGCATTCGCAAACCGCCTCGATCGCCTGCTGCAAGTACGGCGTTGACGGAGCAGACGTCTGAACGATGGACGCCCCCCATCGAATCGCGTATAGTCTCCGATTGACGTTTCGCCGAATTTGCGCTCACGGTCCTTTAGTTCGCGGTCCTGATTCGGCACTCATGGGTCAGGAGCAGCACGCTTGCGTCCGGACAGGGGCTTTCCCCCGTCACCGCCGACACGCCTCCGCCCCCACGCCACGTACTCGCCCAGATCACTTCGCCCTGCGCGCAGGATCGTCACTGCGAGTTCCACCCACCGGTCCGCCGAACATCGCGCCGATTTCTCCAGGCCCTTGCGCACGCTGCGCGCTACGCCCTGGTCCCCGATTCGCTCCCGGCGGAGGCGAAACAGCCCGACCCTGCTCACCGTGCAGCGCCGGAACAACGACAAGGAGCCCGAACATGGCCAAAGAAGAACTCATCGAAATGCACGGATCCGTTACCGAGGTGCTGCCCGACGGCCGCTACCGCGTAACCCTCGACAACGGCCACAACCTCATTGCCTACTCCGGCGGCAAGATGCGCAAGCACCACATCCGCATCATCGCCGGCGACAACGTCTCGCTCGAGATGTCGCCCTACGACCTGTCCAAGGGCCGCATCACCTTCCGCCACCTGCCCGGCCGGCCGGCCGGCGCAGCGGCTGCGCCGCCTCCCCGTCGCCGCTGAAGCGCGACAGCGCATCGCACGACACGCCCGCTCCGCGCCTTAAGGCCGCAGCGGGCGTTGTTGCATCTGCAGATGCCCTCCACCGTGCGGAACATGCCAGCCCGATGCGTTGTCTGCTTTCACCAGGCTGCGTAGCGCGGAGCCTCCTGCCCCGCCGCCCACCTGACAGCGCCCCCCGGACTCAGGAGACGAGAGCATGACGACGCCCGACACCCGACACGACAACCCGCAGTTCGACAGCCTGCTTCCAGCCGCCCGCCTCGACCGCCGCGGCTTCGTCACCACACTTGCCGCGGCAGGCTTTGCGCTCGCGGTACAGCCAGTGCACGCAAGCACGCTGATCACCACCGATGACAGCAAGCTCACGACCGGCGACCAAACCATCGACGTCAACGGTGACCGCCTTCCAATCTACTTCGCCCGCCCGGCGGAGGCCACAGGCAGGCTCCCGATCGTGCTCGTGGTGCAGGAGATCTTCGGCGTCCACGAACACATCCGCGACGTCTGCCGCCGGCTTGCACATCAGGGCTACCTCGCCATCGCTCCCGAACTCTTCTTCCGCCAGGGCGATCCGAGCAAGCTCGAGAGCGTGGCCGAGATTCTCCAGGAGATCGTCGCAAAGGTCCCTGACGCCCAGGTCATGGCCGACCTCGACGCTTGCGCTGACTGGGCTGTTGCAGCTCAGGGCGGAGACCCTGAAAAGATCGCGATCACCGGCTTCTGCTGGGGCGGCCGCATCACCTGGCTATACGCGGCGCATACCGCCCGCGTTCGCGCGGGCATTGCCTGGTACGGCCGCCTGGTCGGCACCCCGTCGTCAAATACTCCCCTGCAACCGATCGACGTCGCCGACAGGTTGAACGCACCGGTACTGGGCCTCTACGGCGGACAGGACCAGGGCATTCCCCTCGAGGGCGTGCAGATGATGCAGGAAGCGCTGCGCAAGGCCGGTAGCCCGAGTACGATCCACATCTACCCGGACGCACCCCACGCCTTCCATGCCGACTACCGGCCGAGCTATCGCCAGGAAGAGGCGGAGGACGGCTGGAAACGGCTGCTCGAGTGGCTATCCTCCCACCTCGGCTGAGCATCACACCCCACGGGCGGCAGCGGCCGCCCCATCACATCGCCGATTACGGTCCCGGACGGGTGATCGGCGTGCGCGGCGGCATTCACCAGCCCCATGCCGGCAACCCAGCCGAAGGCAAGCCCGCATAGCGTCGCAAGCAGCGCACTCAGCCATCGCCACCAGCTTCCCCGCATCTCTCCTCCGCGCCCATGGTTCTCGCCCGCAAGGGGCTCAGACGCGATGTTGGACGCAAACTCGGCGGCAGCGTTCCGGCTATTTCTCCACGCCCTCGCCCGTCGCGCTGGCCCCACCCTTGCTCGAGCGCGCCCCCAGTTCCCTGAGCAATCGAGCTGCAATCAGGCCATTGACCAACCCGAACACGACCGCTGCGAGCGCAAAGACGGGCAACAGATAGAACACACCATCATGGGGCACAAGCCACAGACGGGCCACGACGAGCTGGGCGCCAATATGGGCGAAAGCGGCCAGGATGCTCTGGCTCACCGGCCCGAACCACCGTTTGGGCAAGCGCACTGCAATGCCCAACACCAGCAGGCTGGCGACTGCACCCGACAGGCTGAGGAAAAAGCCGGGCGCAAGGAACTGCCCGAGCAGCAGGCTACCGGCGAGCACGCGCAGCAAGGACACCCACACCGCCTCGCGCCAACCCCAGCGTGCCAGCACCACCAGGGTGACGATATTGGCCAGCCCTGGCTTCACACCCGGCAGGGGCAGCGGAATGGCGGCCTCGGCCACGGTGAGCACGATCGCGGCAGCAGCATGGCGCGCGATCCGTCGATCTTCCGGCGTCGGCGTCAGTTCAATAGTTGAGGGAGTCATAGTTTGCCGAGCGCCCCGTAAGGCTCAGGCTGACCTCGTTGGGCGCACAGATCGCAACAGCGCCGGCCTGGGTCAGCCAGCCCTGACGCACGCAGTACTGACGCGGCCCCGGGTCGGAAGCCACGCGGGCACGCCCGGGCTGGATCTCGATCACCGTCACTCCGAGCGGGCCGGGCACTTCAATCAAGCGCTCGCGCCCGAGGTCGACCTCGGCCACGACCCTTCCACCGGCGCGTACCACGGCGCCATCCGGCGCACCGCCCTGCCACAGGCTGCGCACTGCGAGCCCGCACACCGCCAGGCCGGCAAGCACGACCAGCACATCGCCCGGACGCAGCAGCGCCCACCAGTCGCCAAGCTTGCGCTTCACACGCTGGCGCCGCGTACGGTCCCGGCCGCCCCGCCTCCCCGGGCATCGCCTGCGCCAGACGCCGCGTCATGGACACTGCCCGCCGCGCGATCCGCAGCGCGGCGCGCCGCCGAACGATGGCGCACGAGCACATCCACCTGGTCACGAAACTGTACGGCCAGCCACTCGGCAAGATACACCGAGCGGTGCTGGCCGCCGGTACAGCCGATCGCCACTGTGAGATAACTGCGGTTGTCACGCATGTATGCCGGCAACCAGTCGGCGATGAACCGACGGATATCACCCGCCATGCGCTCGACCTCGGGCAGCTTCTCGAGGAAATCCACCACCGGCTGGTCACGCCCGGTGAGTGGGCGCAGCCTGGGATCGTAGTAGGGATTGGGCAGGCAGCGCACGTCGAACACCAGGTCGGCATCGAGCGGAATGCCGTACTTGAAGCCGAAGGACTCGAACATCAGCGTCATGCCCTCGCCCGCCGACATCTGGATGAAATCCTTCACCCAGGCACGCAGGGTATTGGGATGCAGCTCGCTGGTATCGATACGGTGACCAAGCGCGGCGATGGGCTCCAGGGCATCGCGCTCGCGCTGGATGGCCTCCTCGAGACTGACGTCGTCGATTGCCAGCGGGTGTCTGCGCCGCGTTTCGGAAAAGCGCGCGATCAAGGCATCGTCACGTGCCTCCAGGAAGATCACCCGCAGGTCGCGCACCGTGGCGCGCAGTGCCTCCACCTGCTGCGGCAGCGCCGCGATGCTGGCGCCGGAGCGCATGTCCACCGCGACCGCCACCCGCCGCCACCCTGCACCGCGCAGGTGTGCCACCAACTGCGGCAGCAATGCTGCGGGCAGGTTGTCGACGACGTAATAGCCCGCATCCTCGAGTACGTTGAGCGCGATGCTCTTGCCCGAGCCGGACAAGCCGCTGATGAGTACGATCTGCATGGTCCTGCACATGTGAAAAGGCCCGCCGACACTATAGCGCAGTGAGGGCGGGCCTGAACCTGAGGCTGGGTGTCAGCCCTCGTGCTTGCGCCGCTCCGCACGCCGCACCCAGAAATCGGCATTCTCGATACCGAGCGGGCGCGGATCGAATTCGGGCACGAGCCGGCCCTTGGCCTGCTGCGACTCATAGTCCTTGAGCGCAAGCAGGGCCGGCTTCTGCAGCACCAGGATCGCAACGATGTTGAGCCAGGCCATGATGCCCACGCCGATGTCGCCAAGCCCCCAGGCCAGGTCGCTGGTGCGCACGCAGCCGTACAGGGCGGAGCCGATGAGCGCGACCCTGAGCACGAAGATCAGTGCATCCGAGCGCAGGTTGCGGGTGAGGTAGGCGAGATTGGTCTCGGCAATGTAGTAGTAGGCAAGCACCGTCGTGAAGGCGAAGAAGAACAGCGCCACGGCGACGAACACCGCGCCAAAGCCGGGCAGTACGGCCTCCATCGCGGCCTGGGTGTAGCCGGTACCGGCGGCGATGTTGGCAAGCCCGGTGAACACCGGTTGGCCGTCCGCGCCCATCACGTTGTAGGTGCCAGTCACGAGGATCATGAAGGCGGTTGCCGAGCATACGAACAAGGTATCCACATAGACCGAGAAGGCCTGCACCAGGCCTTGCGCCGCCGGGTGGGGCACCTCGGCCGCGGCGGCGGCGTGCGGGCCGGAGCCCTGGCCGGCCTCGTTCGAATACACGCCGCGCTTGACGCCCCACTGGATCGCCAGGCCGATCATGGCGCCGAACCCAGCCTCCAGGCCGAAGGCCGAGGACACGATCAGGCGCACGACCTCGGGCACCTTCTCGACATTGAGTGCGACCACCACTGCTGCAGCGAGGATGTAGCCCAGCGCCATGAAGGGCACCACCACCTGGGTCACTTGCGCGATACGACGCACGCCACCGAAGATGATCAGGCCGAGCAGAATGACGATGATGGTGCCGGTCACTGCAGGCGCAACGCCGAAGGCGTTCTGCATGCCCGCAGCGATGCTGTTGGTCTGCACCCCAGGAAGCAGGACGCCGCAGGCAAAGAGCGTGGCGACGGCAAACACGATCGCATACACCCGCCAGCCCAGCCCCTTCTCGATGTAGTAGGCCGGTCCGCCGCGGTAGAGCCCATGCTGCTCGGTCTTGTAGATCTGGCCGAGCGCAGACTCGATATAGGCCGTCGCCGCGCCCAGGAAGGCGACCATCCACATCCAGAAGATCGCTCCCGGACCGCCAAAACCGATCGCCGTCGCCACGCCGGCGATGTTACCGGTGCCAACACGGCCCGACAGCGCGATCGTCAAGGCCTGGAACGACGACACCCCGGCTGCAGAGCTCTTGCCGCGGAACATCGCCTGCACCATCTCACCGATATGGCGAACCTGCATGAAGCGCGTGCGGATCGAGAAGTAAAGCCCGACCAGAAGGCACAGATACACCAGGGCCGGGCTCCACACCCAGCCATTGATCCAATCGACGGTTTCTTGCATGACCACGCTTGCCAAAAATTGAAGGCTCGATTGTATCCGCTTGTTGCAGGTCAATGAAAAGGCTTCTTATCGACGGCGCTTACGACGATGCGATCACCTCGGCCGCGCCTGTGGCGTCAGACCATCCCTGCCAGGAGTGCGGAAAGCGAGCCAGGCGCTGCCCGCCAGCATGATCAACAGCCCTCCCCACAGCAGCGACAGGAAGGGGAAGGTCTTCACCACGACGATGACCTCCCCGCCGCTGCCGCCCGCAGCCAGCGACTCGACCACCGCACCCGGGGCAATCCAGAACTGGGTCGTGCGCCACAAGCCCTGGTCGACCAGGGGCTGCAACAGGTAACCCGGCGTTGCCGTATGGCGCGCATAGCGGTAGTCGAGCAACTCACAGACCTGGCGCAGGGGGCCATCGTAGCGCTCGGGCGGCGCACGACTGTCCCGATACAGCGTCTGCCCATCCACCAGCGTACCTCCCGGCTCGCGCAGCTCAATGCGGGTAAGCGCATGCACACCGCCAGTCGTTCCGACCCCGCCATCGCGCAGCGGTGCCATGTCAAGGCCAGTCAGGCGCAAGGCAAAGCCATGGCGATCCCGAACCCACTCCGTCGGCTCGCCAGCGAAGACGATCTCATGCTGCGTGTAGCTGTTGAGCGCGGTTGCCAGCAGCCCGCCCCACAGTGCAAGAACCAGCCCGGCATGGATCGCTACCACGGGCAATGCTGCCGACACCCCCCTTGCCCCCTGCCGGCGCAGACTCGCCAGCAGCCAGGCGCCACACCCGAGCGCGAAGTAGGCGCCACTGGCCAATCCGGCATCCAGGAAGGGCAGGACGGCGACGATCTGCTGCGACAGGACACCCGTGCCCTGGTAGCCCCCCGTCAGCAGACCGCCAGACACTGCATTTCCTGCCACCACCGCGACCGCAAGCGGCAAGGACACCGCAGCCACCCGCGCAGATGCCCGGCGGCAGAAGTACCAGCCGCCGATCAGCCCCACGGCCACGAGCGGGAGCGACAGCATGCGCCCAACGGCGTGACCGTCGACATCCCATTGCTCGAAGGCCGCGCGCAGGGCCGCGAGCTCGGCACCGGTAGTCAGGTTGGCAAGCATCGCGAGGAAGGGCTTGTGATGTTCCGCTCGTGGCAGATCAAGCGCGGTAGCGCCGAAAGCGAGCAAGAGTTGCGCAGCGGCAATCGCGGCCGCGCCCAGAAAGCAGATCTGCACAAGCCACATCCCCAGCCGCTGCGTGCCACGGTCGGTAGCCGGCAGGCGGTCGGCGCGGCCCCGCCTGCCCGCAATCCCCGCGCCGACCGCCGCGAGCAGCAGGATCGAAGCGAGAACGACATGGCTGACCCACGAGTCTGCACCCACGTAACGGTGCGAACTCGCAAGCAGCGGGTTGCGCGTCACGACCATCGCAAGCGGTATCGTGACTGCGGCAAGCACCGCCGCCCACGGCATGACCTGCCAGCGCCGCCGTCCGACTGCCCAGCCCCCGAATCCGTGGAGGTGAGCGCCCAGCAGGCACCAGGTGCAGAACACCGCAGTCTGCACCGGATCCCAGTGCCAGACCTGGCCATACATCGCATCCTCGAACGCCCACAGCATGCCGAAGCCAATGCCGGCGGTAAGCACCACCCACGCCCGCCGCGCCCGCGTTCTGGCCAGCATCGGCCATGGCGCCGGGCGACCGCACAGCGCCTCGAGCGCCGGCTCCGCGAGTGCGAGCGTCCAGGCGTAGGCCGCCAGCACCAGGGGCGCATGGAACAGCATCCACAGCTTCATCAGATGCGCATTCATGCCCTGCGATGCCGATTGCACCAACCATTCCGGGGGTGTCTCCGCAAAGGGCGCGAGCCACAGCGCGGTCAACACAAGCCACGCCGCGATCGCCGCGGTCGGCGACAGGTTGGGCCCGACCCGCGCACGCAGCGCACCGCCTGCCGCGAGACTGATGCACAGGGCTGCGAGCAGCAGCGTCGTGCCCTCATCACCGCCCCACAGGTTGGCGAGCTTGAGGTGGAGCGGCAGTTCCGCGCTGCTGTACAGCCAGACATAGCGCACCTCGAAACGGTCGCTGGCAAAATGCCAGCCGAGGGCCAACACACACGCCCACGCCAGCGCCGCCGACAGGGTCAACGCAAGAGCCCGCCCACGCGGCCTCAGCGCGGCATGTACGGCGAGCGCCACCACTACTGCGAGAACCGGCTGGCCGAGTTCGGGCCAGATCGCGACCGCGAGCGCGGCCAGTGCCATGACCGCCCCGCTCGGCGTGCGGCGGGAGATGGCGTCCATCTCAGCGCCCCTCCGCGCACAGCACTTCGGGGTAATAGCACATGTAGCCCGTTGCGCAGTGCGACTCGGAAGGCCGCAGCCCGATTGCGAACGCGCGCACCGCCGCATCGTCCTCGCCCGCACGCACGCGCTCGAGCACCGACCGGACCATGCGCACGCTCGCCAGCTTGCGCGCGGTGGGCGCTTCACGCCCGGCAATCTTGATCGCCGCCACCCGCCCGCGCCGCAGCACCGGCACCGCACACAGGCCGCACGGCCCGTAGGGCAGGCCTTCGGGCGTGGTGCTGAAGCCGCAGGAGAAGCGGTACCACAGCCAGCGCTCGTACTCTGCGTCATTCTGCTGCAGGCGCGCCGCCAGCCGCGGCGACACCGCCCCGCCATCGCGGCGGCGGTAGCGGTATTCGAAGCGGTCGAGACAGATCGGGCCGCCGAGCTGGCCCGGCAGGTGAATGGTGTGGCAAGCGCCTTCCTCGAAGATGCAGCCGTCGTTGAGTACGAAGGCTTCGATCTCGATGTCAGGGACCTCGGCGGCAATGCTGGCGGCCTCGGCCAGGGTGACGTCACGCGGCAGGATCAGGCGCTGCGCGCCGAGCTCGCGGCACAGCCGCGCCGCACCGGCGTTGCGACAGGTCGCCACCGAGCTGACGTGCATGCGCAGCGCCGGAAAGCGCAGCGCCAGCGCATGGAGCAGGCCGAGATCGCTGACGATCAGCGCATCGCCGCCCAGCGCCGCGAAGCGCCCGGCGATATCCTCCGCGGCACCGATCTGGGCGGCGGAATAGTGCTGGGCGTTGAGCACGAGCGACACGGTGGCCTCATGGGCGTGGGCAATGTCGATCGCACGCGCCAGGTCCTCGTAGCGAGTCAGGTTGCCCGACGGGCGACGATTGGCATTGATGGCGTGAAAACGGCCGAGCCAATCGGACGGCACCAGGCCGCAGTAGAACTCGCTGGCGCCCGCCTGCGCCAGCGGCTCGATCTCGGCAACGCGCGACACCGGGGCAACGATCCTCATAGCGGCGCTCCCGGAACGACCAGGCGGGCGACACGCTTGCTGTCGACCGCCTGCCGCAGACTGCTCGCCATCGCCGCCGAATGGCGGCTGAACAAGGTGTTGCCAAGCTGCACGCTGGCAGCCGCATCCGCCCGCCCGGGCCGCGACGCCAGCGCCGAAAAGCGCAGGCATTCCTTCTGGCAGCGCCGCCCGACGGCGAAGCGCTCCGTTCCTGTCACCGACAGCGAACCCGCCCGGCACATCCGGCCCTTGGCCACATAGACGTAGGGCAGATGTACCGCGGCAGGCAGCGGCAGGTCGGCGAATACTTCCTCATCGGCGAACAAGGGCACGTCGATCTCCAGGCGCCGAATGCCCAGGCGCGAGAAAAGGGCGTGCATCGTCGGTGCGGCGAGGCCATGGCCGCAGCGCCCCGCCCAGCCCGCGTCGATACGGGGATCCTTGGTCATGCGGCACAGCACGCGCCCGGCCACCGGACGCAAGTCCCCGAACCGGCTCGCAAGCTCGTGTGCGACACCCCAGTCATTGACCACCACCTCGCTGCCGGCGGGCAGCGTCGGCAGCAGCACATCGAGCTGCGCCAGAACCTCGGGCGAGGCCACTGGAGTGAGCAGGACCAGACGCAGCCCGGCGCTCTTAGCCTGGCTCAGGGCCTCGCGCAACGCCCGTGCGGAAGGCAGCAGGTGCTCGCAGAACTCGCTGCCGAAATACAGATGGGTGGGCTGCAGCGGCGCCAGCCAGGTCGCAAGCTCCGCATCGCCATGGAGACGCTGCCAGTGTTCTGCGCGTTCCGCAGTTGCAGCCGCTGTCCACGCCAGATCGAGCGCATGGCAGGCCGCCACCGCCAGTTCAGGGGCATTCATTCCCGCTCCTCCTCGCGGCCGCAGGGGTCGCGGGCAACCAGCCCGCAGGCCCCCGTCCTGTGCGCCGCGGCAAGGCCGACGGCGCACAGGGTGCTTACAGGGCCATGATCACCGATTTGCTCTCGGTGTAGAGATCGAGCACCGCGCGCCCCATCTCGCGACCGATGCCCGATTGCTTGTAGCCGCCGAAGGGCATCGAGGCGTCGAGGATGTTGTGGCAGTTGACCCACACCGTTCCGGCCTTGATCTTCGGCACCAGCCGATGCACCCGCGACAGGTCGTTCGACCAGATGCTGGCGCCCAGGCCGAACGGGGTGTCGTTGGCGCGGCGGGCGACCTCGTCGAGGTCGTCATACGGCATTGCCACCACCACCGGACCGAAGATCTCCTCGCGCACCACCTTCATGTCGTCGCGGGTGTCCACCAGCACGGTGGGCTTGACGAAGTAGCCCTCGCCCTCGCCTGCCGCACCGCCCGCCAGGGCGCGCGCGCCCTGCTCGAAACCGCTGCGGATGTAGCCGAGCACACGCTGCTGCTGGGTGGCCGACACCAGCGGACCGATCTGGGTCGTGGGATCGATGCCGGCACCGAGCTTCATGCCGGCGGCGATCTCGGACAGGCCCTCGACCACGCGCTCGAAGCGGCTCTTGTGCACATACAGGCGCGAACCCGCGCAGCACACCTGCCCCTGGTTGAAGAAGATCGCCTGCGCCGCACCCGCCGCCGCCACCGCCGGATCGGCGTCGTCGAGCACGATCACCGGGCTCTTGCCACCGAGTTCCAGCGACACCCGCGTCATGTTGTCGAGCGCCGCCTTGCCCACCAGCTTGCCGATCTCGGTCGAGCCGGTGAAGGCAACCTTCTCGATGCCGGTGTGCGAGGCCAGCGCTGCGCCCGCGGTATGGCCATGACCGGTGACCACGTTGAACACGCCGGCCGGGTAGCCCGCCTCCAGCACCAGCTCTGCAAAGCGCAGCGCCGACAACGGCGTCTCTTCGGCCGGCTTGAGCACCATGGTGCAGCCCGAGGCCAGCGCCGGCCCCGCTTTCCAGGCCACCATCAGAAGCGGGAAGTTCCACGGGATGATCGCACCCACCACCCCCACCGGCTCGCGCCGGGTAAAGCCGAAGAACTCGCGGTTGCGCACCAGCGGCACCGAGACTTCCATCGTCGAGCCTTCCAGCTTGGTCGCCCAGCCCGCCATGTAGCGCAGGAAATCCACCACCAGCGCCACGTCAACCGCGCGCGCCATGGTCACCGGCTTGCCGTTGTCGAGGGCCTCGATCTCGGCCAGCTCCTGCGCGTTCGCCTCGACCAGGTCGGCCAGGCGCAGCAGCAGGCGCTCGCGGTCCACCGGACGCATGCGCGGCCACTCCCCCTGCTCGAAGGCCTTGCGCGCCGCTGCCACTGCGCGGTCGATATCGGCCGCCTCGCCGGCCGGCACGCTGGCAAACACCTGTGCGCTGGCCGGGTCGACCACCTCCAGCACACCACCGCCGACGGCCTCCAGCCACTCACTGCCAATCAGCATGCGCTTGGGCTGGGCCAGGAAGCGGCGCGTGTTGGCACTCAGCAACTCACCCTTGTATCGATCCATCGTTCGTCTCCGTATGTAGGTTTGGGTCTGGTTTGATCAGGTATCGGTTTGGGCGCGAACTGCGGCGCGCTCAGAAGTTGAACAGCAGCACGGCCTGCAGATAGACATTGCGGCGGTCGTTGCCCTGCAGCGCCTTCACGTCCCCGCCGCGCGGCTCATAGAGGCCGAGCAGCGGCACAAAGGTGAAGTTGTCGTTGATCTGCCAGAAGGCGAAGAGGTCGATTTCGCGCCCATCGAGCTCGGCGCCATCACCGATGGACTTGATGTCCCAGTACTGGAGGGTCACCGACAGATCGGCACGCGGCGACAGGGTCAGCTCAAGTCGGTCCACTTTGTTGCCGCTGTTGGCCGGTCCGGCATAGTTGGCGGCAACCTCGCCCTGGAACCAGGTCCCCAGGCCTCGGCTGAGACCGAAGAACAGCGGATCGAAGGCCTCGTTGCGGGCCGTTCCGGCCTTGTCGGCCGAGAAGCGCGCATGGCGGTAGTTGAGCGTCGGACTCCACGGCAGATCGGCAAAGGTCCACCCGCCCTCGACGGTCCACGCGTCGGCGTCGTTCTTCACATCCGTGCTGCCACCGCGCTGGTCGACGTACTCGAAGGACAGGAACAGGTTCTCCACCCCCAGGCTGCCCTGACCGCGAACGCTGGTGATGCGCATGCCATCGCGGCGGTCGAAGATGCCCAGCCCCGTGCCCTTGTCCACATCGAGCACCTTCATCCAGCTCAGGCCAAGCGTGCCGTGCGTCTCCGACACGTACTCCACGTTCAGGCCGCCGAGCTCGGTGTCCTGGTGATAGGGGTTGTCCGACTGCAGCCAGAACGCGTCGCCGCGCAACGGGCCGTCGGGGTCGACACGCAGGATGGCGGTATTGCCGAAGCTCTTCTTCGCAGCAAGGTAGTAGGCGCCACCGCGATCGACATCGACACCGAGCACGTCGAGGCCCTTGCCGAGGTTGATGCGGTCGCCCGCGATCAGAAAGCCGTCACCGAGCTGGAACTGCTGGCGGCCGAAGGAGAAGTCGAGCAGGCCGCCGGCGCTGCGCCAGCCGAGGTAGGCATCCTCGAGGTCGATGTCGCGCTCACGCCCGGTGGTATAGCCGCCAGCATCGCCGTCGCCCCAGGAGCCCTGGGCGATCGCGCCCAACCCGCCGTACAGTTCACCGTTGCCGGCGCGAGTCTTGCCGACCAGGACGCCGTGCACGAAGGCTTCTCGCCACTTCTTGCCGCCCTCGCCGAGGTAGTCCTCGCGTGTCGAGAAGGCACCCGCCATGCCGTCGACGTTGAAGCCCAGGGTGGTGCCGTCGCGCTCGTAGAAGTCGGCGGCCTGTGCGCTGCCCAGTGTGGCCAGCCCTGCGAGCAAGGCGACCACGGTCGTGTGAATGCGCATGATGTTCGTCTCCTGATTGATTGTTTTGGCGTGCGGGGGCCCCTCAGGACCCGTGAGGTCCCGATGAACGCCCCGCCACGCGGATCAGCGGATCAGTGCTTGGGTGTGCGGACTCAGCGCACGAAGACCTGCCCGGTGCCGAGCGACATGTCGCCGCCTGGCAGCTTCACCTGGCCGACCTTCGCCAGCGTGTCGGCGTCGTGGATGGAGATGTCGTTGAAGGTTCCGGTGAGATACAGCCGGCTCCCCGCCTGGTTGGTCAGCAACGTGTAGTAGGTGTGATCGAGCTCGGCCGCCTCCACCAGCTTCTGCTGCGCGATGTCGTACTTGGTGAGGCGATGGAGCAGGCCGTAGATGATGTTGCGATCCTTCGGCGAGCGGATCCCGGTGAAATAGATCTCGGTCAGCGGGCCGAATTCGCGCGCCTCGGTCTCGCCGCTCTTGAGGTCGACGTTGAGGAAGCCGTACTGGTACTCGGCCGTCTCCATGTCCTGCTTGTCATCCTGGAACTTCGCCGTGGTGTAGAGGATGGTGAAGTCGCGCGTAGGCGTCTGTACCGGCCACAGGTAGAGCACGTCGAGCGGGGCATGGGTGGGCCGCTGCCAGTCGCGGATCGGCAGCGCGACCGTCATCTCGCCCGTCTTCACATCCACCTTGTAGAGGTTGGGACCCGCCACATAGACGGCACCGTCGTCGCCTGCAAGCATGATGTTGAGCTGGCGCGGCGCCGGAAACGTACGTATCGGCTTGGCCTCAAGACCGGCCTGGGTGTCATAGGCGACGAAGCGCGGCTCGCCGACGCGATAGTGGTCGCGGTTGATCCGGGTGGGGTTCTGCACCGCGTACAGCTCCTTGCCGTCGGGGCTGATGGTGAACGACCCGATCGACTTGGCGCGTTCGTTCTCGCCCTGCGACATCTCGGCGCGGAAAGTCACCTTGCAGGTATCGAGGTCTACGCCGTAGATCGTGCCGAAGCGGTTGTTGAGGACATAGGCCGTGCGGCGGTCAGGTGCGATCTGCGTGATCCCCGGCCCGAAGGCGTCGGGCAGCTTGCAGGTCTTGTAGACACTGTCGCTGGCCAGGTCGACCACATTCAGGTTGTTCGGATAGTTCGCCACCATCAGGTACTCGTTGCCGGGCTTGAGCGCCAGCGCCTCGTTGCCTGCAGCCGCAGGCAGGGTGCTGGCGGCCAGGCAGGCGAGCGCGGCCGCGGTGCGGCGCAGCGCGCCGCCGGTCATCGTTGTCTTCATGTCCGCCCCCTTACAGCTTGTCGCCCGGGAAGACCGAGCCGAGATTGCGCCAGTCCTCGCGGGTGTTGGCCGCGTCCTTGTTCCAATCCGGGTAGGTGTTCATCACATCGGGCACCTGGGCCGGCCACCAGCACGGATCAGCACAGCCGTAGAGGTCGGACTCCATCGGCTGGCACAGCGAGGCCACGCCGCCGAAGGCGTCTACTTCCCAGCCCGGGTCCACCGTCGCCGTGCAGCCGGCGAGGGCGCTCATCGCCACCACCTCCTCGATCCGGTCCTCCGCAACCGCCTTGTCCAGCAGCCGCGCCTTGTTATTGATCGCCTTGAGATGTTTCATGACGCCCTCCTCGGGGAAATATGCTGTTCGATGAAGGCCGGGTTGCCGGCCATGATGCGGCTGTAGACCTCGATGCCGAAGTCCACCCAGTCGCGCATCAGATCGCAGTAGTGGTAGGTGGGGTGTGCCGGATCGCCGTAGCGCGCGTAGCTCTCGTGGTAGCAGCCGCCCGAGCACAGGTTGCGGATGCGGCAGCTGGCGCAGCCGGTATCGGTGCGATCCAGGCGCTGGGACAGGAAGTCGCCGAGCTGCTCGCGCTTGATACCGTTCTTCACATCGCCGAAAGTCGGCAGCGTGGAGCCGGTGAAGCGGTGGCACAGGTTCAGTTCGCCCTTGTGATCGACCGCCAGCATCTTCAGCCCGGCGCCGCAGGGCAGCGCCTTCTTGTGGCCTTCGTGCAGGTCGGTGATCAGCTGGTGCATGTTGGAGAAGCCGATGTTGCGACCTTCCAGCGCTGCCTCCAGGTAGCGCTGGCCAAGCCGCTTGAGCCCGGCGAAGACCTCGACCAGCTCCTCGCCCGTGAGGTTGAAGGTGCTGATGTCGCCCGAGGTCACCGGCGCGAAGCCGACTTCGGCAAAGCCGAGCTCGTTGAACAGGTGATCCCAGATGCGCTCGACTTCGGTGGTGCCATGGGTCAGCGTGACACGCGCGCCGACCGGCCGCGCGCGATAGCGCGACAGCAGGCGCTCGGCCTTGCGGCGCACGGTCTCGTAGGTGCCCTGACCGCCGACCGTGAGCCGGTTGCGGTCATGGATCGCCTTGGGACCGTCGATGCTGATCGACAGGCCGAAGCGGTGGGCGTTGAGCCAGTCGATGGTGTCGTCTGCAAGCAGCGTGGCGTTCGTCGTCATGACGAAATCGACCTGCTTGCCGAGCTCGGGGAAGCGCGTCTCGCAGTACGCCACCACGTCCTTGATCAGCGGCAGGTTGCTGAGTGGCTCGCCGCCGAAGAAGACGACGGTGTAGCGGGGTTCGTCGGGCGACTCGCGCAGCATCATCTCGATCGCGTCGCGTGCGGTCTCGAAGGCCATCTTGCGACCCGCCGAGGGCTTGTCGAGATCTTCCTTGTAGCAGTAGGTGCAGCTCAGGTTGCAGCCGGTGTTGACGTTGAGCACCACCGTGGTGAGCGGGAAACGCTCGAAGGTGTGCGCGAGCGCGGTGGCGCCGGCCGGGCGGCCGTCGTCGATGAGCTCGAGCGCGACCAGCTCGCGGATCGCCTCGGCCACCTCATGGGCCTCGAACTCCGTACGCAGGCCGTCGATCAGGGCCTCGGCACTCAGGCTCTGGCGGCGGATACGGTCGAGCAAGGCCGCGGTCAGCGTGTCGAGCGCGAACAGCGAACTGCTGGGGATATGGAAGAGCATGCGCGTACCATCGACGCGCACTTCGTGCAGGTTGTCATGCACGAGATTCAGGACCGCACTCATGGGGAACTCCTCGTGAATCGCGGGTTTCGGGGTGCAGGCAAACGCCTGCAGGCACGGACAGCGGACCCGCTCACGGAATCGGCGGGTTGTTCCAGCGCGGCGGCGCCACGATCACCTGGCCCTCGCCGCGCAGGCGCTCGGCACCCTGAGCCACCTCGGCCACGACCTTGAGATTGCCCACATTGCTGGCCGACATCCGGCGCGCCGGATTGGGCCCGGCGTCACCCGGCACGAACACGCCGCTCGCCGCGTCCATCAAGCCGGCGAACTTGACGTCCTCGTCGCGCACGGCAACCTCGTCGAAGGGCTCGACCGACCAGTTCGCCGGCACGAAGCCGATGCGGAAGTCGTCCTCGGTACCGATCTTTCCATCCGGCCCGGCCGCCCAGGCCTCGGCGTCGAAGCGGGCCTCCACCTTCGCCGTCGGTGTGCCATTGCCACCGATGCGGGCCACCGCGAACGCCGGCATCACCTTCACCGCCGCGATGCTGTCATACACAGCGAGCGTGCCGCCACGCGCCTCACCCACTGCGACCTGGTGCACGCCACGCGCGTCATCCGCCGCCTCCACGCGCAACACGACTTCGGCATTGGAGCGCCGGATCGTCTCCAGCAAGCGCACCCCCGGGGGCAGGCTCACCTCACCCTGCAGGCCGGAACCGACGATGCGCAACTCGGCCGCCATGCCGGCCTTGAGGTGGGCCGGGTGCACCGCCAGCACACGGCTGTTTCCGGGTTGCTGCAGGCTGGCCACGACATCGGCGCCGATCTCGTCCTGATCCCGCAGGAACATGCGTCCGCGCAGCACGCCGTCCTCGAGCGCAAACACCTGGCGCATCGGCGTGCCATCGACGACCAGATCGCCGCGCCACTCATAACCGGTGTACAGCAGCGCCTGCCCCTTGCCGCTCATCGCACTGCCGTCATCCCAGCGCCCGTCGAAGCTCAGCGCGTACAGGTCCTTGCCCTTGCCGGCGCTGACCTTCATGACACCCGAGAAGCCGCCGCGCCCGCTCATGTGGCCGCTCATGCTCCACTCGCCCTTCACCACCTGCGGTGCACGCGCCTGCCATTGCGTCCAGGCCTCCGTCTGCAAGGGCAGGGTGCGCGCCAGCTCGGGGACCATTTCCTTGAGCGCGATGCCGAACCAGTCGCGGTCACGCCCCAGCGCCTGGTACTCGGTAGTCGGGTACTGACCGAGATGGAAATGCACCAGATGCTCCCACTCTTCCGCAGGCCGGCGCTGCAGCATCACCCGGGCGCCGGAATGGCAGCGCGCGCACATCTGGGTGAACTGCTCGGATTCGAACTGCTCGACCGCATTCAAGCGTCGCTCGAGCGCGTAACGCACGCCGTCGGTCTCGGAGGGCGCCAGGCCCTGCGTGTCGGCGAGGTACTTGACCACGGTGCGCCGCTCGTCGTCCGTGACCTTCAGGCCATGGACGATCTGCATGCGTGCCACCGACATCAGCCACCCTTCGGGACTCTTGCGCTGCTGACTGATGCGACTGATTCCCTCATCGCCCTCGGTGTGACAGGGCAGGCACTTCGCACGTATCAGCGCCTCGGCCGATGCCAGGGCCGGCGCCGGCGCCAGCGCTGCACCAAGGGCCGCCAGGCTGCCCAGCGCAGCCGTAATCGTTTTGATCTTCAAGACCGGATCTCCTCTTGTGTCCTCTGATGAAGCCCTTGCCGCACCCGATCGCCGCCGGGCTCCTGTGAAGGGTTCGATTCATCCTAGGCGTCGGACCGCCGGTCCTGTTATCCGAAAACGGCAAGGGCAGGCTCGGGCTCCGGCTTGCCATCGCGGACACCGACGTGCCATGCTCCAGGCACAGACCGGGGGCAAGGCTGCGGTGAAGGCCACGCCCGCCCCTGACTGGATCACATAACGACAATGGCGATCGCACACCGATCGGACAAGGAAGAGACATGTTGGCCAGCACCACCGGGAGCCCCCCGGGGGAGTACCGGCAATGAGCCCGGCCGCCACCAGGACGGACCGCCTCCCCTACTCGCATTCCTCACGCGAAACGAAAGACGCGGACGATCACGCCGCATGCCTGAGCAACTGGCAACAGCGCTACGATCAACTGAGCGCCGGCAGCTTTTCCGGCGTGTTCGAGGAATTCTGCTTCGGCAACGTTCAGTTGTTCCGCGAGGGGCTGAACCAGTCCGTTCACCAATCCGGGATCGCCTGGCCTGGATCGCGCACCTTCGCGGTACCGGTTGTGATCGAAGGCACGGGCTGGTTTGGCGGCGAGGTCTATGACGCGCATTCGATGCTGACGCTGGGCGGCGCCGACGAGCTGGACTTCCGCACTCCCCGCCGGCTCGAGATCCTGGCCTGTACGGCGGACGCCAGGGCACTGTGCGACTACGCGCAGCAGGTCGATCACCGCAACATCGAGGCCGAACTCGCGGCACGCAGCATTGCGCCCGCCAGCCCCGAGCAGGTCACCGCCCTCGGCAAGCTGCTGGCGACGATGATGGCAAGCCTGCGGGCCACGCCTGCGCTCCTCCACCACGCGCAGATGCGCAAGGCGATGGAGCAGGCCCTGTTCGCCACGCTGCTCGACACCCTTGCGTCCGCCACCACCGCATCGGCCAGCCCCGCATCATGTCGCACCCGCCAGCTCGTGGTCGCACAAGCACGCGCCTACATGGAGGCCCACATCGACGAGCCGATCACGGTGGCCGACCTGTGCATCGAGCTCGGCGTATCGCGACGCACGCTGCAGTACAGCTTCCAGGACGTGCTCAACCTCAACCCGGTCAAGTTCCTGCGCGCGATCCGACTCAACGCCGTGCGGCGGGCACTCAAGAGCGCAGACGCGAACGGCCGCGAGACGGTCGCGGACATTGCCGCACGCTGGGGGTTCTGGCACCTGTCGCACTTCGCCGCCGAGTACAAGGCCATGTTCGACGAACTGCCCTCCGAAACGCTCAAGCGCCGGATCTGACTCTGGCTGCACGCCAATTAGTTTTTTTGCTACGCCCATTAGCCCAAATTGGCAACGCGCAGCCTCAGGAAATCCACCCCTGACCCTTCATCCAGCCCACGATCTGCGAAGCCCGGGGCGCGGCAAGGCCCAGCCGGGCCTCCAGCACCGCCTCAGGAGACACCCCCGCGCCCGCCGCACGCAGCGCGCACAGCGCCGGCGCAAGCTCCACCCCGTCCAGATGCCACACGCCGAGCGGCTGCTCGGGCGTCACCACCACCATCCGCTCGACGATACGGCCGTCCTTGACCACCGGACGGCTGTCGATGCCCACCGTCTCCGGCGTCACCGCCGCGTGCACTGGTGCGGCGTCGGGCCAGCTGCGCCGCGCCGCCCAGAATGGCGCATCGGACCAGCGCGACTCCTGCGCGTAGAAGTCCCGGCCAATGCGGGCGAAGCGGTGAAAAAGGTGTTCGATGCGCTGCTGGTGGAAGCGCCGGGCAAGTCCGCCATGCTCGGGGTCATGGCGCAGCGTCGCCACCACCGCCGGCGCCTGCAAGGCGGAAGACAGCGCCTGGAAGATGCCGTTGCCCGATAGCGGATCGACCGCCATCGCCGCATCGCCGACGCGAAGCCAGTCGTCGCCGGCGACCTCGCCACCGAGCACGGCCGTGCTGGTACGCGCATGGGGCTCGCCGACCGGCGCCGCATCGGCCATGAAGGCTGCAGCCGCGTCGACAGCCTCGAAGCGGGCACGACAGTAGTCGCCGAGCGCCTTCTTGGCAGGCAGGCTTGCGGTGGCGACATCCAGGGTCAGCTGCAGATAGCGCCGCCCATCTGCCAGTGCAGCCATCCACATCCAGCCATCCTCGCAGCTCTGCACCGTCGAACCCGGTGAGGTTTCCGGGCCTCTCCAGTACTGCAGCAGCGACACCGTCTCCACCCCACGCAGCCGCGGCCGCCCGCCCGCAGGGGCAGCACGGCCACGGGCCTCGACCACGAAGTCCGCAGCCAGGGCAAGACGGCGATCGGCGGCGTCCACGCCGATCCGGTAGCGCCCCTGCTCCGCGTGCACGGCGGTAACGCGCCCGCGCACCACCTGCACCCCCAGGCGCTCCAGATCCACGAGCATGGCGCGATCGAAGCACTGCCGATCGACAAGGCTCTCGGAGTTGGCCTCGGCATGCACCCCGTTCCAGTTCGCTCGCCGCGGGGAGGGCGGCGCGAAGGCATCGAGCGCGCGCTCGAAACCCAGACTGCGGAGGGCCTCGATGACCCGCGACGACACCCCCTCGACAGCGGCAAACCGGCGCGGCTCACCGACCAGCACGACGGGCTCGCCGAGCCGCGCCAGCCCCAGCGCGGTCGCCGCACCCGCCGGCCCGGCGCCGATGACCACGATTCCCTCATTGCTCATGCGTCCTGCTCCCCGGATTGTCCGCACCATGGTGGCGAGCCTGCGCACGCAACCATGCATGCAGCTGGTCGGCACTGCCTGCCGCCGCCAGGTGACGGGCAGCGAGGCCACTCAGCCAGGCACAAGCCATGCTGGCGCCGGCGCCGGGCAGTGGTGTGCCGTCGAGCGGCCGCACATGGGAGCCGAAATCGGCATGCTCCGCGCCCAGGGCCGCGATTTCGGACGGCGCGCAACGCGCATCGCCGGTCACCCGCAGCACACCCGCGAAGCCTGCGGGATACACCGCCGGGCCCCGTGCCGGTGCAGCCGCACACAGCACCACGCCCGCGGCGCGCGCGCGCGCGCAGGCGGCGGCGAGCACGGGGCGCGGCTCACGCAGGCCAAGGCTGAGGTTGATCAGGCCGGCACCGCACTCGACCGCCCAGTCGATCGCGGCAGCCACCTGCAGCGGCGTGGTACCGAGACGCTCGCGGAACACCTGGGCGACCAGGAGTTCGATCCGGGGTGCGCAATGCAGCAGGATATCGGCGACGCGGCTGCCGTGTCCGAGCGCGTCGGGCGCCGCTTCGATGCGCCGCACGCCGCGGTCATCGAGCACGAAGGCTGCCGCGGCCGCAACGCAGTTCTGGTGTCTGGGGGCGCAGCCGCTATCGACGAACGCCACCCGCAGCGCCGCGGCCGCCACCTAGGCGAGCTCCGCAGGCAGGTCGAGGACGTCGATCCGGCCGCCCTCCAGGCGCAGGCGCAGATCGCACCCGCACAGCGTGGCTGCACGATGACTGATCAGGATGCGCGTACGCCCAGCGAACAGGGCATCGACCTCGGCGATCACCGCGGCCTCGGTCGCTTCGTCGACCGCCGAGGTCGCCTCGTCGAGGACCAGGACGCAGGGGTCCTGCAACAGCGCACGGGCGATCGCGATACGCTGGCGCTGGCCGCCCGACAACTGCTGGCCGCGCTCGCCCAAGGGCGTATCGAGCCCTTGCGGCAACTGCGCGATCAGCACATCGAGCTGCGCCCGCCGCGCCGCCTCGCGTACAGCGGCATCGTCGGCCTGCGGCGCTGCATAGCGGATGTTGGCCGCGAGCGAGCCGCGGAACAGCACGATGTCCTGGCTGACGACCGCCACTGCGCGACGCAGCTCATTGAGGGCGAGCGCGCGCAGGTCCACGCCGTCGATCCTGATTGCACCGGCGGCAGGATCGTAATGGCGATGCAACAGATCGATGAGCGTGGACTTGCCCACGCCCGAGGCGCCGGTCAGCGCCACCTTGCTGCCGGCCGGAATGCTCACCGAAGCGCCATCGAGCACGGCTTCCTGACGCCCAGGGTGGCGAAAGACCACACCGTCGAGCTCGATCCCGCCCCGCCATGCGGCGTCCGGCGCATGCAGCCCGACGCGCATTTCGACGTCCACCGGCGCCTCGCGCAACTCGCTCACCCGCATCAGGCTTACGCTCATGCGCTGCACGGCCACGTACAGGCCGAGCAGGCTGTTGACCGGGCCGGTCGCCATGCCGAGGTAGGTCGAGAACGCAATCAGCGCGCCGAGCTGCCAGGCGTCGTTGATCACCCACCAGCCGCCGATCACGAATGCGGCAGCGCGTGTCAGCGAGGTCAGGGTCGCCGGCACGGCATGAGTCAGGAATTCGGTGCGCTGCAGGCGCAGCAGCCCGCCCAGGTAGTGCGCGCCCAGCGCGTCCAGGCGTGCGCGTTCGTCGGCCTCGCGGCTGGAGGCCTGGATGAACTTCATCGCCGGCAGGGTCTCGACCAGGAAGCTCGACACATCGGCAGCGCGCTCGCGTACGCGCCGCGTATCGACCTCCACCTTGCGCCGCATCCAGCGCAGCCATACCACCTCGAGCGGCACCAGCACCAGAACAAGCAGGGACAGTTCCCAGGACAGGCTGAGCATCAGCAACACCGCCCCGGCGAGGCCGATCAGACTGCTGACGGCCGCGAACAGGCTATCGACCGCAAAGCGCTGGATCTCGGCGACGTCGCCATCGATGCGCGACATCAGGTCGCCCATGCGCTGACGACCATAGAATGCGGGCGACAGGCGCTGCAGGTGGCCGTAGAGATCACTGCGCAAGGCGAACAGGATGGTGCCGGAGAGCCGCGTGTGGAGCAGCCGGTTGATGCCGGCAAGGACGGTGCCGACGATGCCGACCAAGACCATCGTCCCGGCGACGGCCAGCAGCATGCCGTAGTCCCGCGCGAGCAGGCCTTCGTCGATGAGCAGCTTGATCAGCCAGGGCTGCAGCAGCACGAGCAGCGTCGCTGCGAACGACAGCAACAGCAGGCCCGCGATCGCGCGTCGCTGCGGCCGCACGAAACCGTAGAGCCAGCGCAGGCCGCGCTGCAGTTCGTCGGGCCGATCGGAGCGGATCAGGCGGGCAAGCATGGCTCAGTGCGCAACCAGCTCACCATGCTCACGGCGGGCAACGCCGGCACGCTCCAGCTCCTTCACCAGCCAGGCAGCAAGCGCATCCGGGTCCAGTCCAAGAAAACGCGCATTGGCCTCGCGGTAGAGCGGCGTCTCGGCAAGATGCCGCGGCAACTCGTCGAGCGCCATGCTGCGCACCTCGAGCAGCTTGAAGGTCATGCATGCGCGGATGGCGTTGCGCGCCATGCGCGCGCTGTCGGCCTCGAAGGCGCGCAAGCGGGCGAAGGCGCGTCCGAGCGCATCGTCGAACTCGGCAAACGGTGCGCCGTGGCCGGGGATGACGACATCCACCGCCAGCCGGCCTATCTCCTCCAACGTCCGCCGCGCCTCGCCAAGGCCGTCTCCGGTGCCGAGCACGTCCGCGAACAGGATGCCGAAGCCGTCGCGCCACAGCGCGTCGCCCGACATCAGGATGCGGCGCTCGGCGTTGTAGTAGGCCAGCGCATCCATGTCGTGCCCAGGGACTGCAATCGCCTCCCACTCGAGTTCGCCGGCGACGAAGCGCTCGCCCGGGCTGAGCGTGGCATCGGCATGGAAGCGCTCGCCCGATTGCGCTGCAGTGCTCAGCAGCAAGGCCTGCTCGTCCCACTCATTCACCGCCGGCGCCATGCCGACGGGCACGGTGATCGAGCAGCCGAAGGCACGCTGCACGCTGGCGTTGCCGCCAATGTGGTCCGAATGCGAGTGCGTGTTGAGCAGCCGACCCAGCCTGCGGCCATCGAGCGCGTCGCGCAGCAGTTCTACCGTCTGCGCGGCATGACTCACGTAGCCTGAGTCGACCAGCGTCGCCTCGTCGCCGTCGACCAGCACCACGTTGTTCGCCGACAGCCAGCCACGCTCGAGCACCTGCAGCGTACGCGGCAGACGGGGGCGCTGGGTCAATCGCTGCCCTCCCCGAGCTCGGCGGCGACATTGGCCGGCAGCGGTACCGGCGCGTCATCGGCCTTGAGTGCCGGCGGCGGCGGTGCAACCGGCACCCCGTTGATCTCGTCGGCGGTGCGCCCACAACCGAGGCAGACGCCGGAATCCCAGTCGATCATGCACACGCCGACACACAGGGCGTCGCCGCTCATGCACGTGTCTCCGCTATCGGCGCAGTCGCACCCAGCCATTCACGACGCTCGGCAACCGCGGCCAGGATGGTGCGGCGCTCGTCGTCGCTGCTGCGGCTCCAGCGCGTGATCTCGTCGATCGTGCGCTGGCAGCCCTCGCACCAGCCGGTGTCCGGACACATGCGGCAGATGTTGATACAGGGGGAAGGAACACTCATGCGAAGCTCTCTGTTGGCAGGTCGGCCGCCCGTGCGTGCGGGCAGGCTCATGATCCAAAGCCTGGATTATGGACCAGCCGGCGCGCGCTGCGCGCGCTTGGCGAGCACCGCACGCGCCACGCGCGATGCCGGCTCGCGGCCGAGCTGACCGCTGATCCAGGCCGCGGTGTCGACGAGGGCGTCGAGTTCGATGCCGGTATCGATGCCCAGGCCGTGCAGCAGCCAGACCACATCCTCGGTCGCAACGTTCCCCGATGCCCCCGCTGCATACGGGCAGCCGCCCAGGCCACCAACCGAAGCGTCGAACACCGCCACGCCCATCTGCAGCGAGGCATGCACGTTGGCGACCGCCATGCCGTAGGTGTCGTGATAGTGGCCGGCAAGCAGTTCGACCGGCACACGCATCGCCACGGCCTCGAGCATGCGCTGGATGCTCGCCGGGTTACCGACACCGATCGTGTCGCCAAGCGAGATCTCGTAGCAGCCCATGTCGCGCAGGGTGGCCGCGACCTCGGCCACTGCCTGCGGCACCACTGCACCCTCGTAGGGGCAGCCGACCACGCAGGACACGTAGCCGCGCACGCGCACGCCGGCCGCGTGCGCCGCCTCGGTGACCGGACGGAAGCGCGCCAGCGACTCGGCGATCGAGCAGTTGATGTTCTTCTGGCTGAAGGACTCGGACGCGGCGCCAAACACCGCCACCTCCTTCGCCCCGGCAGCAAGCGCCGCCTCGAAGCCCTTGAGGTTGGGCGTCAGCACCGGATACGCGACACCAGCCGCTGGCTGCGCGAGCACGCGCGCGAGTACCTCGGCGTTGTCACCCATCTGCGGCACCCACTTGGGCGACACGAAGGAAGTGGTCTCGATCGCCTTGAGCCCGGCACGCTCAAGACGACGCACGAGTTCGACCTTGGTCTCGGTGGGAACCAGTTGCTTCTCGTTCTGCAAGCCGTCGCGCGGCCCCATCTCGACAATGCGCACGGCGTTGGGCAGCTTCGGTGTGGTCATGTATGCACGCTCCTGGTCAGGCGGTCTTCGCTTCGTCGAGGCCGAGTTCCTCCTTCATCTTCTGACGGATCTGGAACTTCTGGATCTTGCCGGTCACCGTCATCGGGAAGCTGTCGACGAAACGGATGTAGCGCGGGATCTTGTAGTGCGCGATCTGCCCCTGGCAATAGGCGCGCACCTCGTCCTCGGTCAGGCCCTCGCCCTCGCGCACGATGATCCAGGCGCACAGTTCCTCGCCGAACCTCTGATCGGGAATGCCGACCACCTGGACATCGAGCACCTTGGGGTGAGCGTAGAGGAACTCCTCGATCTCGCGCGGATAGATGTTCTCGCCACCGCGGATCACCATGTCCTTGATACGACCGACGATGTTGCAATAGCCCTCGTCGTCGATGATCGCAAGGTCGCCGGTATGCATCCAGCCGCCAGCGTCGATCGCCTCCCGGGTCTTGGCCTCGTCGCCCCAGTAGCCAAGCATCACCGAGTAACCGCGCGTGCACAGCTCGCCCGGCGTGCCACGCGGCACGATGCGGCCGTCGGTATCGACGATCTTCACTTCCAGATGGGGCTGGACGCGGCCGACGGTCGATACACGGCGGTCGATGGGGTCGTCGGTACCGCTCTGGAAGCTCACCGGCGAGGTCTCGGTCATGCCGTAGGCAATGGTCACCTCCGACATGTTCATCTTGCCGATCACCCGCTTCATGACCTCGATCGGGCACGGACTGCCAGCCATGATGCCGGTGCGCAGGCTGGAGAGATCGAACTCGGCGAAGCGCGGATGGTCGAGCGCGGCGATGAACATCGTCGGTACGCCGTAAAGCGCGGAGCACCGCTCCTGCGCGACCGTCTCCAGCACGGCCAGCGGCTCGAAGGCCTCGGCCGGGTAGACCATGGTCGCGCCGTGGGTCAGGCAGCCGAGGTTGCCCATCACCATGCCGAAGCAGTGGTACAGCGGCACCGGGATGCACAGGCGGTCGCCCGGCACGAGCTTGATCGCTTCGCCGACGAAGTAGCCGTTGTTGAGGATGTTGTGGTGCGACAGCGTCGCGCCCTTGGGATGGCCGGTGGTGCCGGAGGTGAACTGGATGTTGATCGGGTCGTCGAACTGCAGCCTCTCGGACAATACAGCCAGCGCAGCGAACTCCTCGCGAGCGGGCGCACGCAGCAGCTCGTCGAAGTTGAGCATACCGGGCGACCTGTCCGCGCCCATGCGGATCACCATCTCGAGCGCGGGCAGGCGGTGGCTGCGCAGCAGGCCAGGCTCGCAGTGGCCGAGCTCGGGTGCGAGGTCGGCGATCATCTCGAGGTAGTTGCTGGTCTTGAAAGCGGGCGACAGGATCAGCGCACGGCAGCCGACCTTGTTGAGCGCGTACTCGAGTTCGGAGCGGCGATAGGCCGGGTTGATGTTCACCAGCACCAGCCCGGCCTTGGCGGTGGCGAACTGGGTCAGCGCCCATTCCATGTTGTTCTGCGACCAGATCCCGATGCGATCGCCCGGCTCGAGGCCAAGCCGCATCAATCCGCAGGCCAGCGCGTCAACCTTGAGCTTGAGCTGGGCGTAGGTCAGGCGCACGTCCTGGTGGCGCACGATCAGCGCCTCGCGTTCGGCATGGGAGGCGCAAGCCTCGTCGAAGAAGCGGCCGATGGTCTGGCCGATCAGTTGCTTTTCGGATGCGCCGTGCACATAGCTTGCGGTGCTGCTCATCGTGTCGTCCTCGCTCCTGTTCTTGTGTGCGTACCACTTCGACTACAAAAGGCTCGCGGCTGGCGCCGCTCCTACAGGGAGGGCGCAGGCGTGCGGGGCTTGCCGTAGGAGCGGCGCGAGCCGCGAGCCTTTAAAGCACCTGACCCGTACGCCATCGCCTTCAACCCCTCGCGGCTGTCGCCGCTCCTACAGCAATCGGCCTTGCGTGAATCAGGCCGCGGCGGCCTCGAAATCCACCAACTCGGCGCCGTCGCCCACCTGGTCGCCGACGCCGAAGCGGAAGGCCTTGACCGTGCCGGCGGCGGGCGCGGTGATGGTGTGCTCCATCTTCATCGCCTCCAGGATCAGCAGCGGCGCGCCCTTCTCTACCTTGGCACCCTCAGCGGCAACGAGCGCGATGACCTTGCCGGGCATCGGCGCCAGCAGGCCGCCCTCGGCGCCGCCACCCTCGCCGCCGTGGTGCAGCGGATCGACTGCAGCAAGTTGCCAGGCGCGTCCCTTGGCGAAGACGTGGCGGCGGCCGGCGGCGGCGATCACGGTGGCGTCCATGCGCGTACCGTCGAGCTCGACGCGAAGCAGCCCGCGCTCGTTCAGCTCACCGCGTGCCTCGACGCTGCGACCGTCGATGGAGAGCCGCCAGGCCCCCGGCAGGTAGGCGACATCGACGGCGTGGTCGGTATCGGCATGACGGAACAGCAACGTGCGACGTGCGGTGGCGTTCATCCGCCAGCCGTCGCGCGCATGCCAGGGCGAGCGCGCATCCGCCGTGCGCTGCGCGCGCTTGTCGGCCAGGGCCGCTTCGCGCAGCAGCTCGGCGAGCGCGGCAATCTGCAGCACTTCGTCCGCCACCCCGACGTCGGCGGGGAAGAGATAGGCCTTCTCGCGCTCGATCAGGCCGGTGTCGAGGTCGGCAGCCGAGAACGCCGGGCAGGCCGTCAGGCGCGACAGGAACTCGATGTTGTTGGCGACACCCACCACGCGGTAGTCGGCCAGCGCCTGCAGCATGCGGGCGAGCGCGCGGTCGCGGTTGATGTCCCATACGATCAGCTTGGCGATCATCGGGTCGTAGTGCGGGCTGATCTCATCACCCTCCTCGACGCCGGTGTCGACGCGCACATGCAGCGACTCGGCGGGCGGCGCCAGGTGCACCAGCTTGCCGGTGGAGGGCAGGAAGCCCTTGGCCGGGTCTTCGGCGTAGATGCGCGCCTCGAGTGCATGACCGCGGATCTGCAGTTGCTCCTGCTCCAGCGGCAGCTTCTCGCCCGAGGCGACGCGCAGCTGCCACTCGACCAGATCCAGCCCGGTGATCATCTCGGTGACCGGGTGCTCGACCTGCAGGCGGGTGTTCATCTCCATGAAGTAGAAGGAACCGTCCTGGTTGGCGATGAACTCCACCGTGCCAGCGCCGACGTAACCCACCGCTTTGGCCGCATCGACCGCCGCCTTGCCCATCGCCGCACGCCGCTCGGGCGTCATGCCGGGCGCGGGCGCTTCTTCCAGCACCTTCTGGTGGCGGCGCTGCACCGAGCAGTCGCGCTCGAACAGGTACACCACGTTGCCGTGGGTGTCACCGAAGACCTGGATCTCGATGTGGCGAGGCTTGGTGATGTACTTCTCGACCAGCACATGGTCGTCGCCGAAGCTGGAGATGGCCTCGCGCTTGCAGGAGGCGAGCAGGTCGATGAAGTCCTCCGACTTCTCGACCAGGCGCATGCCCTTGCCGCCACCGCCGGCCGCGGCCTTGATCAGCACCGGGTAGCCGATGGCGTCGGCCTGCTGGTGCAGGTAAGCCGGCGCCTGCTCGTCGCCGTGGTAGCCGGGGGTGAGCGGCACGCCGGCCGCTTCCATCAGCTTCTTGGCCTCGGACTTCGAGCCCATGGCGCGAATCGCCGACACCGGCGGGCCGATGAAGACGATGCCCTCGCGCTCGCAGGCGTGGCAGAAGTCCTCGTTCTCGGACAGAAAGCCATAGCCCGGGTGGATGGCCTGGGCGCCGGTCTGCGTGGCCGCAGCGATGATCTTGTCGATGACGAGGTAGCTCTCGCGCGCCGCCGCGGGGCCGATCAGCACCGCCTCGTCGGCCAGGCGTACGTGGCGGGCGTTGGCATCGGCCTCGGAATACACCGCGACGGTCTTGATGCCCATGCGGCGGGCGGTCTTGATCACCCTGCAGGCGATCTCTCCACGATTGGCAATCAGGATCTTGTCGAACATGTTGTCTCCAGCGTGTCTTGTGTCGGTTCGGCGCGAGGCCAGGCGCAATTTCGGCATTCAGCCCTGCGCGATCCAGGCTGCAGGGCGCTTGTCGAGGAAGGCAGCCAGGCCTTCCTTGGCCTCCGGGGTTGCGCGCAGGCTGGCGATGCGGCCTGCGGTATCCATCACCAGCGCATCGCTCACCGGCCGGTTGGCCACCGCACGGATCAGATCCTTGGCCGCAGCCTGCGACTTGGGGCCGCCCTGCAGCAGCGCATCGACCACTTCCTCGACCTTGGCATCCAGCGCCTCGGCGGCGACTGCCTCATGGGCCAGCCCCAGCTCGGCCGCGCGTGTCGCATTGATGCGCTCGGCAGTCTGGAAGTAGCGGTAGGCCTGGCGCTCGCCGATGGCACGGATCACGTAGGGGCTGATCGCCGACGGGATGATCCCGAACTTGACCTCCGAAGTCGCAAACACCGCCTTGTCACCGGCAATGCAGATATCGCAGGCGCTCGCCAGCCCCATGCCGCCACCCAGCGCCGCACCATGCACGCGGGCGATGGTGGGCTTGTTCATCTCCGCCAGGGTGCGCAGCATGCCGGCGAGCTTCATCGCATCGGCGAAGTTCTCCGCCTCGCTCGCCTCGCCGGCGGCCCTCATCCAGTTGAGGTCGGCGCCGGCCGAAAAACTCTTGCCGCGTCCCGCCAGCACGACCGCGCGCACCGCGTTGTCGGCATCGAGCTCGATGCAGGCGGCGGTGAGGTCGGCGATCAGCTGCGCGTTGAAGGCGTTATGCACGTCCGGACGGTTCATCCAGATCGTCGCCACACCACCCGCGCGGACGATCTCCAGGGTCTCGTAGCTCATCTCGCCCCCTTACATCCGGAACACGCCGAACTTGGTCGGCTGGATCGGTGCATTGAGCGCGGCCGACAGCGACAGGCCGAGGATGCGACGCGACTGCGCCGGGTCGACCACGCCGTCGTCCCACATGCGCGCGGTGGCGTAGTAGGGATGGCCCTGGAACTCGTACTGGTCGCGGATCGGCGCCTTGAAGGCCTCTTCCTCCTCCTTGCTCCAGCTGCCGCCCTTGGCCTCGATGCCGTCGCGGCGCACGGTGGACAGCACGCTCGCCGCCTGCTCGCCGCCCATCACGCTGATACGCGAGTTGGGCCACATCCACAGGAAGCGCGGCGAGTAGGCACGGCCGCACATGCCGTAGTTGCCGGCACCGAAGGAGCCGCCGATGAGCATGGTGATCTTGGGCACCTGCACGGTCGCCACGGCAGTCACCATCTTGGCGCCGTCCTTGGCGATGCCGCCGTTCTCGTACTTGCGGCCGACCATGAAGCCGGTGATGTTCTGCAGGAACAGCAGCGGGATGCCGCGCTGGCCGCACAGCTCGATGAAGTGCGCGCCCTTCTGCGCCGATTCGCCGAACAGGATGCCGTTGTTGGCGACGATGCCCACCGGGTAGCCGTGGAGCTGGGCGAAGCCGCACACCAGGGTGGCGCCGTAACGCGCCTTGAACTCGTCGAAGCGCGAGCCATCGACCACGCGGGCGATGATCTCGCGCACGTCGAAGGGCTTGCGGGTGTCGGTGGGGATGATGCCGTAGATCTCTTCCGGGTCGTAAAGCGGCGCCTCGCCCTGCCCGAGCGCCATGTTGATCGGCTTCGTGCGGTTGAGGTTGGAGACGATGCGGCGCGCGATGTAGAGCGCATGGGCGTCGTTCTCGGCCAGGTGGTCGGCCACGCCCGAGAGCCGCGTATGCACGTCACCGCCGCCCAGGTCCTCGGCGCTCACCACTTCGCCGGTCGCCGCCTTCACCAGCGGCGGGCCGCCGAGGAAGATGGTGCCCTGGTTCTTGACGATGACGGTCTCGTCCGACATCGCCGGCACGTAGGCGCCGCCGGCGGTGCACGAGCCCATCACCACCGCGACCTGCGGGATACCCTTGGCCGACATGTTGGCCTGGTTGAAGAAGATGCGACCGAAGTGGTCACGATCGGGGAAGACCTCGTCCTGTTTCGGCAGAAAGGCGCCACCCGAGTCGACCAGGTAGATGCAGGGCAGGTTGTTCTGCTCGGCGATCTCCTGCGCGCGCAGGTGCTTCTTGACCGTCATCGGGTAGTAGGTGCCGCCCTTCACCGTGGCGTCGTTGGCCACGATCATGCATTCGACGCCCTGCACGCGGCCGATGCCGGTAATCACGCCGGCGCTCGGCGCCTCGTCGTCGTACATGCCGTACGCGGCCATCTGGCCGACTTCGAGGAAGGGGGTGCCGGGGTCGAGCAGGTGACCGACACGGTCGCGCGGCAGCAGCTTGCCGCGCGCAGTGTGCTTGGCACGTGCGGCCTCGCCGCCGCCGAGGCTGACCTGGGCGGCCTTGGCGCGCAGATCCTCGACCTGGGCGCGCAGGCTTGCGGCGTTGGCCTGGAAGTCTTCGCTGCGGGTGTTGATGCTGGACTTGATCACGCTCATCGCAGACGCTCCGCTCAGCGGGTTTCGGAAAACAGCTCGCGACCGATCAGCATGCGACGGATCTCGCTGGTGCCGGCGCCGATCTCGTACAGCTTGGCGTCGCGCCACAGACGGCCCACCGAATACTCGTTCGTGTAGCCCACGCCGCCCAGCGCCTGGATCGCCTCGCCCGCCATCCAGGTCGCCTTCTCGGCGGTGTAGAGGATGACGCCGGCGGCGTCCTTGCGCAGCGTGCGCGCGTGGTCGGCGCGGTCGCAGGCCTGGCCCACGGCGTAGGCGTAGGCGCGGCAGGCGCTCCAGGTGGAGTACAGGTCGGCGATCTTGCCCTGCATGAGCTGGAACTCGCCGATCGGGGTGTCGAACTGCTTGCGCTCGTGCATGTAGGGCACGACCGCGTCCATGCACGCCGCCATGATGCCGAGCGGGCCGCCCGACAGCACGGCGCGCTCGTAGTCCAGGCCCGACATCAGCACCTGCACGCCGCGGCCGATGTTGGCCTCACCGCCGAGCACGTTCTCGACCGGCACCTCGACGTCGTCGAAGAACAGCGGATAGGTGTTGGAGCCGCGCATGCCGAGCTTGTCGAGGTGGGTGCCGCAGGAGAAGCCCTTCATGCCCTTCTCGATGATGAAGGCGGTGATGCCCTTGGGACCGGCGTTGATGTCGGTCTTGGCGTAGACCACCAGGGTGTCGGCGTCGCCGCCGTTGGTGATCCACATCTTGGCGCCGTTGAGCACGAAATGGTCGCCCTTGCGGTCGGCGCGCAGCTTCATCGACACCACGTCGGAACCGGCGTTGGGCTCGGACATCGCCAGCGCGCCGACGTGGTCGCCCGAGATCAGCTTGGGGAGGTATTTCTGCTTCTGCGCCTCGGTGCCGTTGCGGCGGATCTGGTTGATGCACAGGTTGGAGTGCGCGCCGTACGAGAGGCCCACCGAGGCCGAGGCACGCGAGATCTCTTCCATCGCCACGATGTGGGCGAGGTAGCCCATGTCGGTACCGCCGTACTCCTCGCTCACCGTCATGCCGTGAACGCCGAGGTCGCCGAGCTTTTTCCACAGGTCTGCGGGGAACTCGTTGACGCGGTCGATCTCGGCCGCGCGCGGTGCGATCTCGGCAGCGCAGAAGGCCTGCAAGGTGTCGCGCAGGGCGTCGATGGTCTCGCCGAGGTTGAAGTTCAGGCTGGGCACGTTCATGGGGTGTCTCCTTCTCGAGGTTGTCCTGGCGCGGCGGGCAGTGCGCAGATCCATTATGGACGGCGCATGCCCGAAGATAGGACGAGATTAAGCGCAGCGTGCGCCCGCCGAGTGCCATCGTGGTTGCAATTCGTGCCATGCCCGCTAGCATTCCAGCACATGAAGATCCTCGCCCCCTCACCCGCCGACCTCACTCGGGGCCGCGCCGCCACGCCGATCGCCTTTATCCGTGCGATCGTCCTAGGGTACCGGCTGCGGGGCATGGATCCGGCCAGCGCACTTGCGCAGGCGCAGATCCCGGCAGCAGTGCTGGAAGACCCTGCAGCACGGGTCACCGCTGCACAGATGGAACTGCTCTCGGGAATCGCCATGCAGGCGCTCGACGACGAAGCGCTGGGTTGGTTCTCGCGCCGCCTGCCCTGGGGCAGCTATGGCATGCTGTGCCGGGCGTCACTCACCTCGCCGACGCTGGAGGTGGCGCTGAAACGCTGGTGCCGCCACCACCGCTTGCTGACCGAGGACATCGTGTTCGAGCTCGTGCCCCAGCGCGGCGTGGCGACTATCCGGGTTGCCGAACACACTGAACTGGGTGAGTTGCGCGAGTTCTGCCTGGTCAGCACGCTGCGCTACCTGCTCGGCTACGCCTGCTGGCTGGTCGACTCGCGTATCGCACTGACCGCAGCCGCCTTCCCCTTCGACGCCCCGGCGCATGCCGACGCCTACGCCTACCTGTTCGCCGGGCCTGCAAGCTTCTCGGCCCCTGCTGCAGCGATCAGCTTCGACGCCCGCTACCTCACCCTGCCGGTACGCCGCGACGAGAAGGCGCTGCAGGCCATGCTGCAACGCGCGCTCCCGCTCACCGTGCTGCAATACCGCCGCGACCGCCTGCTCGTGCACAGCGTCGCCCAGCTCCTTGCTGCCACGCCAGCGGCCGCGCACACCGCCGAGGACGTCGCTGCACAGCTGAACCTTTCGGTACGAACCTTGCACCGGCAACTGAAGGAGGAAGGCGTGTCGCTGCAACAGCTCAAGAACGAAGCCCGGCGCGAGCACGCGACCCGGCTGCTGCTGCAGACCCGCAAACCGGTCAAGCAGGTCGCGGCAGCCGTCGGTTTCGACAGCGAGAAGAGCTTTGCGCGGGCATTCCGCGCGTGGACAGGGGCTGCGCCAAGTGCCTATCGAACGGGCGCAGACTCCGCAGCATAGCGGGCACGCAGCGTGCAGCCCATCTCGCCTCACCTCACGAACAGCGTGAGCGAAAGCAGTGAGGGTCTTGTGCATCGGTGCGGACGGGCTGGCTCGGGGCCCGCATTCTAGCCTTGCACCCTGTTTCGCCGAAGCCGACACTGCCCCTACCCGATCAGCCACTCAAGCGCGAGACATTGCAATGGACCTCCCCGCCCACCAGCTCACCATGACCGTCCTGATGACGCCCGACACCGCCAACTTCTCAGGCAAGGTTCACGGCGGCGCCATCCTCAAGCTGCTCGACCAGGTGGCCTACGCCTGTGCTGCGCGCTACGCCGGCCACTATGTCGTCACCCTCAGCGTCGACCAGGTGATGTTCCGCCAGCCCATCCAGGTTGGCGAACTGGTCAGCTTCCTCGCCTCGGTCAACCACACCGGCAACTCGTCGATGGAGGTGGGCATCAAGGTCGTTGCCGAGGACATCCGCGCCAAGGTCGTACGCCACGTCAATAGCTGCTTCTTCACCATGATTGCGGTCGACGACGAAGGCCGGCCGACCAAGGTGCCGGCGCTCGAACCCCATACGCCGGACGAACGCCGCCGCTTCGCCGAAGCCGAAGTGCGCCGCGCGATGCGGCGCGAGATGGAGCGCAAGTTCGCCGAGGTGCGCGGCGGAGAATGAGATCAGCCCGATCGGCGCCTGCTGCCCCCTCACAGCTCGATCACGTAGGGCTCCCCTGGGGTCGGGTTGTACTCGGCGATGTAGCCGAGCCCGGCCTGCCTTTCCGCCGGAGCCCAGCGTAGCGTCGTCTGGCTTTCGTAGTTGAAGCACAGCGTTGGCGGCTGATGCACCGAACGCGCAATGATGCGTTGCACGGCTTCGGCATCGGGGTGGCGGAACTGGCTGCCATTGGTGCTGAACAGGAAGCGCGGGCTGTCGATGAGGGCGAGCAGCTCGTCGCTGATGTTGCCCGCGCTGCCGTGGTGCGACACCTTGACCGCATCGACGCGCAACACCGCTTCGCCGCGCTGCGCGAGCAGGCGGCGAAGCGAGGCGGTGATCACATCATGATGGGCGTCGGCGAGAAACAGGCAGGACTTGCCGCCAAACTCGGCGAGAAAGGCAATCGAGCTGCCGTTGGCGGCAGCCTTGTCGACCTTGAGCTGGCGCCTGAGCACCGCGTCGAGCTCCGCGGTCGTGCCCAGCAAGCCCTGGCCAGGCAGGTAGGCCTTGCGCCTGGACAGGCTCGTCCACGCCGACTCGAGGTCACCGGGGTTGATGTCGGCGCCGAGATCCTTCTTCCAGCGCTCCCGCATGCGGTCGAGCTTGGCCCGGGTGGGCGACAGCAGGGTAAGACGCATGCCGTGCGCGTCAGCCAGGGTGCATTCCGGCAACACCCCCGTATCGGGCACCACCACCGCATTGCCAGCAAACGCCCTGTTCCACTGTCCGGCGTCGAACCGTCGCACGATCAGCGCACTGAGGAACTCGCCCTGCTTGCCGCCCAGCACGCGGCCGCCTGCCTGCAGATGACTCCAGCCGTTGAACCAGATGTCGACCACGCGCACCGGTACGGGCTTGTTGGCGAACAGGCGCACGAGCCCCTCGACATGGTCGGTGTCGACGTGACTCATCACGACCAGCTCGAAGCGCCTGTCACCCTGCGGCAGCGCATCCAGGCGGGCCTCCAGGTGAGGATAGGTCGCGATCGGGCCGCCATCGATCAACATGCGCCGTGTGCGCGACGCATCGCCGTACTCGACGAACAGGCAATCACCGTGTCGTGCCGGCAGCATCTCGATGCGAAAGAATGGTGCGGCGCTCATGGGTTGCAGGCTCACAAGCGCCAGTCGGCGTCGCCGAACGCCACCACGCAGAGCGCCATCGGCAGACTGTCGAGCAGGGCCTGGCGCTTGACCGCGCGCAGCACTTCACCAAGGCAGCGTGAGCCCTCGGCACCCCCGCCCTCATCCCGCCCTGCGGCCGCGGCCAGCAGGCCATCGAGGATCTTCTCGCCCACCTTGACGGCATGCGGACCGAATACGGTAGCGATGGTGGACACGACGGCCGCCGCACCGGCCTGACGGAAATAGCGTATGTGGCTGGCGTACTGTTGCGCCGTACTGGCGACATCGCACCCCAGCAGCAGCACCAGCGGGTAGGGTCCATCGATGTGCACGTATTCGCGCGGCAGGCGCAAGGTCTTGAACGGCTTGCCACCAATCTCGAGCGCGACATCCTGCTTGTCGCCCGTGTTGTGAGGAAACGCCACCAGCAATGTTGGGCGTTCCCCGCCGACCGCAGCCCGCCACTCGTCCCAGTCCTTCACCTCACGCACCGCGCCCTGCATCCTGCCCTCGAGCAGGCGGATGAGCGGCCCCACCTCTTCCTGCCGCAGCTCCGCGCTATAGCCCACCAGCGCCGAGCGGTCGAGCTGCAGGCGCAGACGGTCACCCGCCGGTTCGGCCTGAACGAGCACTTCGGCATCTCCCGGCCGGCCCAGCGCGGGATTGAAGACATGGCGTTCGATCACCTTGCGCAGCCCCCAGAAGCCCATCGGGCATACATGCCGGCGGGGGTCCTGCTGGCCCGCGCAATGGCCCGGACAGGCGCCCGCGGCCAGGGCCTCGAGCGCGTCGGGGCAGAAGCGCACATCGCCCTCATCGTCCGGCGGCACATACTGGTAGATGAACTCGAAGGGCACCACGGCATCTGCGCGCGTACTGACAATCTGGATGTGGGTCGCCTCGTCGACATCCATGCCACCGCTATTGAGGGCCTGCAGATGGTCGATGACCAGCGCGGAGTAGAGGTCGCCCCCGAGCCGGGCAAGCCTGAAGAACAGCGTGAGGTTGTCACCCGTGGTCAGTCCGGCGCTGTAGTCGGCCACGCTGTAGGCAACCTCGGAGAGTAGTCGGTTGATGGCATCGACCGGCTCCTGGATGCCGCTGAGGTCGGTCGCCCATGCACGCCGGCCAGCGATGCCGGTGAGCAGCGGGCGTGCCCCATGCGTGTGATTGAGCACGAACGACGCATCGAAGCGCCGCCGCGAACCGAGGTCGCTCCAATGCTCGCGCACCCGCGCCTCGACCTGTTGGGTGATTGCCGGGCGGGGACCGGTCAGCCCCCCCTGCTCGACCACCTGGGCATGGATCAGCACCGTCTGCAGCACACGCCCACGGTGCAGCACGCTGATACGGCCTTCGAACGCCGCCGCCATGCGCGGCGTGAGCACGAACTCGAGCACGCTGCTCGGCCCGGAACGGGGCAACCAAAGCACACCCGTCAGCGGCGCATCGAGCTGGAGCGGCTCGTGAAAGACCACCTGCAGGCGGTGGCGCCGTCGCCGGGGCGGCAGCTCATGTGCGGGAAAGGCCTCGGAAGCGGTCTGCCAGCCTTCGCCCGGCGGGCCGATGCGCAGCCGCAGCAGCACCTGCTCGCCAACCCTGAGGCACTCGTGCTCCTCGACGAGATCTTCACCCTCCCGGCGCCAGAAGCCGTGCTGGACGTAGCGTGTCTCGGGCTGCTCGGCCGCCTGCACGGCTTCCACGGCAGCCAGCGCAGCCACAGCTTCGGTGAGGGATGAAGCTTCGTCGGACTCACGGACGTAGCGGTAGCGCTCGCGCGACGCATCGATGCCACGCGCGAGCGCCCGTGGTGCCACGCTGCGCAAGTTCTCGCCCGCGCCCACTACAGCCTGCGCCACCCGCCCCAGACCGCGGGCCTGGCTGGGGCGAACCTGCTCCAGCGCTTCGACCACGCCCGGCGTACCGATCAATTGCGCCAGCGTACGCTCGCTGAGCGCCAGCGAGGCCTGGGCAGGAGCCGCCTTCAACCGCCCTGCAAGGCGGTCGGCTGCGCTGGCAAGATGACTGAGTCGGATCAGGTCGCGATTGAGAAAGGCCAAGACATCGGCACCGAAGGCCTGCCGCAGCGCTATATCGAGCGGTAGGTTGTGGGTGAGCTCATCGCCCAGGCGTACCAGGGCAGGCATGCGCTGCTCGACATCCACGCCGGCGGTGCCGAGCGAGCGCACGCAGGCAACACCCTCGGCCGCCAGCACGTCCGCCACGACGCGCACCAGACGCTCGAGCTGGCCTCCGTCCTGCCCGCCCTCGACATCCGTGCCCCCAAGCACGAGCGCAAACGCCGCACGACAGGGCGCCCCCCGGGCCAGCAGTCGAGCCGCCACTGCACGCAGCGAGCCGCTGAAGACCATCACCTCCACCCTTGGTACGGCGCGATCCGCACGCATGAAACGGTAGGGCCACGGCTCCCTCCAGTGCGCGCGAAACGCGCCGAAGGCGTTGGCAAGCGGATCATCAGCCAGCACACAGAGGCGGAAGGGCAAGGCCCAGTCCACGCGGCCGTCGGCCGCGAAGGCGTCGGCCACGAAGACTGCCGCGGCACTCACCGCGGGCTGCTGCAGGACGCGCAGCAAGGGCAGCAGGGCTTGCCAGTCCCGTCCGCGGCCATACACCGCGAGCCGAGTACCCCAGGGCGCGTCGTCGAGGTAGCGTTGCCAGGCTTGCGCAAGCTCGAGCGCCGCCGGGAAGGCGGGCAGGCGTTGCAGGGCTGGCAGCTCCCACGCCACCAGCGGCGCTCCATCGCGGCGGTCCGCCGCCTGGGCAATCGACCATTCGGCCGCCCTCGGCCGCGCAAACGAGCCGCCTGCGGACACGCGCTGCGCCGATACGCGGCGACGCAAGCGGCGCTGTGCGGCGTTGAGCGCCCCGAGGGCCGCACACGCTCGCGCAAAGTCGTCGTCATCAAGCCCCAAGCCCCAGGCGGCAAGGCGATCGCGATCGATCATGGCGGCGCGCTCCTGTCAGTAACTGCAATGCGACCGGCGCCAGCGGGCGCACCGGCCGCTGCGTTCAGCCCAGCGGCCACTCCGGTACGGGCCAGCCCTGCGCGGCGGGAATGGCGAGCCCTGCCCGCATGCGCAGGGCAACATCGGCCAGCGCATAACCCCAGTTGATCAGGCGGCCCTGGTCGCGAGGCTCGAACTTCTTGAGCCGGGTAGGAATGTGCTCGAGCGTCGTGGTGAGGGTGTTGTCGGCAACCAATGCCCGTGGATCCTTGTAATCGCCGATCCGGGTACCGATCCCCCAGTAGGCACCACGGCGGCGACCGGCCTGGAAATCCTCCACCAGCCAGCGCTTGCGCAGCGCGCGCGTCTGGTCGATGAGGATGTCGCGCACGCGACCGAGCTGCAGCAGATCGTCCTCGAACGGCGACTCGTCGATCTCGAACGGCGCCCCGGCATCGCTCACGAGAATGAGGTCGATCTCGCGCAGCAGGGCCTCCAGCCCCATGTTGTCGTACACCCCGCCGTCTGCGAGCACAATTCGCCGCCGCAGTGCCTCAAGGTTCGGCAGCTCGCGCTCGGGCTGCACCCAGGTGGCAGGGTCGGACTTCAGCACCACCGGCGAGAAGATCGGCGGGAAGGCGCTCGATGCAGCAACGGCTTCCGCCAGTCTGACGTCGGTACTGCGCGACAGACCGAGGTAGTAGTCGGCGATGTAGTCCTGGCGAAAGCGGAAACTCCGCCCGGTCTGCATGTTGGTGGCGTAGAAGATGAAACGCGGCGCAGCCTCCAGCGCTGGATCCGGCAGCTCCCTGAGCAGCGTGTCGCCGAACAGGTCCTTGGCGTAGCGACGGGCGAGGAAGTCTCCCGAGGTGACGAAAGGTACGAGATGGCCCAGCGCGGCCGTCTTGACGTCGATGGACTGGCTGCAGAAGGCACGCACCGGCTGCGCGATCACGGTCTCGAAGTTGTCCGCGCGCCCCTCGCTGAACGCGAGCGCGCGCCAGCGGTGGGCAAGCACGCCCGCGAGGATCGACCCGCCGGAAACGCTCGTGACCCGCGCCAGGCGCCCGAGCAGGCCTGCTTCGTTGAGCCTCCACAGGCTCCCGAGGCCGAACAGCGTTGCGCGAAACCCCCCGCCCGATAGGGCGAGCCCCACCCTTGCTTCGTCTCCCCTGCTCATCTCCGTCCCCTCCTGGCTGCAGCGCTCGGCAGGCGCCCGCGCCTCGATCCAATATAGGCCCGCCCAGGCGCCGCGTCAGCACGAGCAGTAAGACGGCGCCGTGGAAAGCGGCCAGGCAATGACATGGGGCGACGGCAGGTCTATGCTGGACATGAGAGCTTAGGTATTTGCCGACACGCCTGGGGGCCTTCTGGGCACGACCATGGCGTAGTGGCGGTCAGCAGCGTTTCCCATCGACCATGACAAGGAGTGATCATGAAAAGAGTCTTCCTCGCCAGCGCATTCGTTCTCGCCACCGGGACGGCGCAAGCCGATGTCGGGGCGTTCGTCGGCATCACCTATGCCTTCGGCTCGAATCAAGGTATTGGCTTTACCGTGCAGGCGACTTCGACGCGCAAGCAGGACCGCGGCATCCTGGCCGCCGGCCTCAGCTACCACCCGTTCGCCACCGGCAGCAAGGTTGGACTGCCGGTTGGCGTCGGCTACCAGTGGAAGGACGCGGCGGCAATCGTGGGCTATGACGTGCTGCTGAAATCGCCGGTCGTCAGCGGCGGCTATGTGGACACACGCAGCAAGCGCCGCAGCGCCGCGCCGAGTGGGGAAGGCTCGGGTGGCGAAGGCTCGGGTGGCCCCGTCTGAGGGACGCGCCAGCCTGATCGCAAGCGTGCCGCGCCACCAAGGGCGCGGCACTGCGTTTCAAGCGTCTGCGGCGACGGGCAAAGGATGGCCGCACTCAGGACCAGGCGTACCGCCCGGAGGCGCAGGAATCAGGTACGCAGCACGCTCGGGTCCTGCTGGCCCGGCGCCGTCGTCTGCTCGGGCGGAGCCGGACGCACGGCCGCGTTTGCACCGACCTGCGCCATCGCTTCATAGCTGGACAACGCCCGCTGGGCCGAGTAGTTGTTGCGGATATCGGCATTCGCGGCGGCGGCGCGCGCCTGCTCGACCGCACGCGCCTCCTGGGTGCCGTTGTCCGGGCTGGGCGCCGACTGGCGAACAGCCTCGCTTCGTGCCTCGGCACTGAGGGACACGACGGCGCTTGGGGAACTGGCTCTGGCGGCATCTGCCAACGCGGCATCGGCGGCACGCCCAGCCTGCCCTTCCTGCGGCATGGCTTGCGCCTGGCGCAGTTCGGGTAGCCGTGCTGCATCGCGGACGGCGAGTCCCGTCGCAGTATTGATCGCATCCATGGCCTACCCCCTCCTGTAGTCTGCTTCCCTGCACTTCGAATGCCCGGCCCGCTCGTGGCAGGCGCGCGCCCAGGAACACGTGTTGGCAGTGTGACATATCGCGAGCGCCCGTGACCGATAAGGGCGTCACGGTCACTGCGCACTACATGCCCAGCGACTTCAACAAATCGTCGTGATCATTCGCGGGCGCAACCGGAACGCGGGCAGGCTGCGCAGCCTGCTCGAGCAGCGCATCCGGATCAAGAACCTCGTGGGCATCGAAGTCGTTGAGCTGAATGAACTCCGCACGATCGACGGCAAGCTCGAGATAGAAAACGTTGTGCCCACCGGTGTAGAAGGTTACCCGGCGTGCCTCCGGGTTATCGAGCTTGGTGTCGACGCTGAGAATGACCTGCTTGTTGAGCACCAGCATCTTGGGCTGGTTCTGCGTGATATGGGTCTGGAGCTGGCGCCCCACCTTGCCGGTGAAGTCGCCGACGATCTGGTTCATGAGCTCACCCATGACATTGCTGACCTCGTCCGACGTGTGCGATGCGGCGAGTTCGCTCGACGCCATTCCCATGCTGAGCAGATACTTCTGGTACAGCTCCATGGCTGCCGGAGCCGAAAAATTAATGACGACCAAACCGGAAAAACCGCCATCGAAGAGCACGAAACAGCCGATGTCAGGCTTCAGGCAGGTCTTGGAAATGCGCTGGACCATCCCGGAGTAGCGGATCTCGCTTTGCGTCGCCGCCGTGAGCACCTTGGCGACCGAATCGCACAGGCTTTTCAGGAGGTCTTCGGTACCGAAAACGACGGCGTTGTCTCGAGATCTGCTCATCGGTGGCATCCTTGTGCGCATGGAATGGCGAAACCCACTCTATACCACACTGCACGAGCTGTCAGCGGTTCGGATGGGCGGCGTCACGGCTCTATGTCTGCAGCAGGCAGGATACTCAGCGCCTGGTCGGTGGCAAGGCCACCCGCGTCGTCAGGATCTGGCTGATCGCGAACTCGCTCTTCATGCGCCAACACGGTCAATGCGCATACCGCAAGATCGCGATCGGTCAGCCCGACCGCTTGCAGGTGGTGCTCTAGCTGGAATGGGGAGGGGGCAGCCGAGTCCCTCCGGGCCAGGCCTGCCCGCCCCCCCCGCTCCGCGCCGCCGACGGCGCCGCGATCAGCTCGTCAGCGCGCGCCCGATCACCAGCTTCTGGATGTCGCTCGCACCTTCGTAGATCTGGCACACGCGCACGTCGCGGTAGATGCGCTCGACCGGGAAGTCGGTGACGTAGCCATAGCCGCCGTGCACCTGGATGGCATCCGAGCAGACGCGCTCGGCCATCTCGGCGAGGCGGCCGGGATACGGCTCGGTAAGGCAGAAGCAGCCGAGCTTCTCGCCACGGGCGAGCGGCTTCAACCAGGCCTCCTTCTGCGCATCGTTGCCGAAGCGGTTGATGATCCCGCAGGGCAGCGAGTTCTGCACGCTGACGATGGTCGAGGTGGCGCCGTCGCCAGCCGCGATCTCTTCCAGCGTCAGCACCAGGCTCATGTAGTCCATGCCGGCGCCGCCCCACTCTTCGGTCACCACCATGCCAAGCGCGCTGAAGATCGACCGCGCCTTCGTCAAGGACATGGCCGAAGCCGAGGAGGCGCGCAAGATATGCAGCACCATCCTCTCGCTGGCCCGCAACCTGGCGCTGAGCGTGGTGGTGGCCGAAGGTGTCGAGACCGAAGCCCAGTACCGCTTTCTGGCCGCCCTTGGCTGCAACCGCTTCCAGGGCGGGTTGTTTTCACCCGCAGTGCCCACCGACCAGCTCGGCACACAGTTGCCATCCCTGACAGGAGAGCCTTGATCATCCCTCCCCAGTCAGCAGACCATAATTGCGTAGCTTTCGATACAGCGTGGCGCGGGCGATGCCGAGATTGCGTGCCGTGGCAGAAACATTACGATCATTTCGCAGAAAGGCAGACAGGACCACTTCCGCCTCAGCCTGTCGCAGCGTTGCCTTGCCATCCGGGCAGTGGGTCTGCCTATCGGCTGAGTCAGGCGGAAGCGCAGCCGGGGCAGCGGTCAGCTCTGTTGGCAGGTGAATAAGGTCAATGCTGTCTCCCTCGGAAAGCGCCACGCCAAGGCGAAGTACCTGCTGAAGTTCACGGATGTTGCCCGGCCAGTTATGACGGTACAGACAGTGGCGCGCGGCGAGGGTCAGCGGCGGAACCGCGGAAGCCAATTCCTGTGCAAGGAAATGCTCAATAAGGTCATCGAGATCGCTGCGCTGACGCAGTGCGGGCAAAGTGATACGCAAGCCATTGATGCGGTAGTACAAATCCTCTCGAAACTCACCGCTGTCGACACGTTGTACGAGATCGCGGTGGGTCGCGCAGATCACTGAACAGTTGAGCGCAATGCTGCGAGCACTGCCCAGCCGGGTCAACGTACGTTCCTGCAGCACACGCAACAGGCGGGCCTGCAGTTCGAGCGGCATGTCGCCGATTTCGTCAAGGAACAAAGTGCCGCCATTGGCCTGCTCGAAACGCCCAGCCATACCGCCCCGCCGCGCACCGGTAAAGGCACCGCCATCGTAGCCAAACAGCTCGGACTCAATCAGGCTGGCCGGGATCGCCGAGCAATTGATGGCGACGAAGGGACCCGAGGCACGCGGGCCCACCTCGTGCAAATGACGTGCGAGTACCTCCTTGCCTGTACCGGTTTCACCATTGATGAGCACCGGAATATCGTGCGCAAAAGCACGTTCGACCTGCCGAACACGCTGCGCGAGCTCCGGATCAAGCAACATCGGGGACATGCTGGCCCGGGCAACAGCATACGATGCAGCAGGAGCCACTGACACCACGCGCGTGGGCGCAGCGTCAGCCAGACAAGCATGAATGCGCACGCCGTTGTGGCAGTGAATCGGCGTGGGAGTGCTACCGTGCCTACGCAACGTGTCGAGCAACAGGCCAACCTTCTGCTGGAATACCGTCTCCATGCACGGATCCGATTCAATCAGTGTATCCAACTCAAGCAGTTGGCGTGCCAAAGGGTTCGCGCCAAGAATCTGGCCGTCGCGGGAAACCGCCAGCAGACCGCACATCGGCGAGTTGACCAACTCGGCGCTGAAATGCAAGCGCAGGCGCAAGGGCGCGGACAGAGCGGCAACCATGCGGTTCTCGACTGCGCGGGCAGCAAGTGCAAGCGGCTCCATAATGCCAATGGATGCGCTGCGGTGATGGCGTGACGCGTTCAGCACCCCGGCCAATGCACCGGAGGGCTCGAAGATCGGCACTGCGGCACAGGCACACATTTGGGCCTCTTCGAGAAAATGCTCGCTACCACGCACGGCAATGGCCCGCCTCTCCTCCAGGGCAAAGCCGGGCGCATTGGTGCCAGCCACGCGCTCACTCAGGTTCAACCCCGGACGCAAGACCGTGGCGATATCGCGCAACTCGGCGCTCTGTCCGCCCAAAGTCTTGATGATGTTGCCCCCCACCTCCAGACAGGCAAGCACCCAATGGGCATTGTCCAGCGCAGAAAACAAGCGCTCCATCTCGGGTTCGGCGTGACCAAGCAAGGTGCGATGTACTTCGTTGATTCGGCGCAGTTGTGCCGCCGAAACCGGATTGAACAATACGCGGTCGCGTTCGCTCAAGCCATGCCGGATGGAGCGTGACCACGAGCGTTGCACCTCATCTGCCACCAAGCTGGCGGGAATGTCACGGGCCTCGCGCAGCAACTGGCGTGCGTGCAGCACCTTGCGGTCGAATTCCGTCCGGACGGGTCTCATGTCTCCTCCTGTGTCGGGGGTGGCGTGTATCGATCCAACAGCCGGAACAGCCTGACTTGAAACGATACAGCGCAGCTACCCCGTTATTGTTCAGGGCCGTTCTCGTAATCCATTAACCAACTGTTTTTGTTGTAGTTATTTTCATTGGCACGGCTTCTGCAAGAAGCCGAAGGGCCAGCTCCACGACATTGGAAAGCGGCCGCCGAATATTACTACTAATGGAGACAATGGAATGAAGCCACTCAAGTGGACAGCGAGGACGTACCAGAACAGTTGGTGCGGTCTTGGGGGCGCAGCGGCGCTGTGCATGGCGCTGACGATACCGCAAGCACACGCGGTTGACGTTGACGCAGGCGATTACACGGCCTTGCCCGCCGGTACCAACCTGGCGATGCTGTATTACCAATATGCCACCCGCGATGCACTCTATGCGAAGGGGCACAAGACCCCGGGCGACATGCGACTGGATTCGCAGGTCGGCATCCTGCGCGGCGTACATTTCACCGAGATCGGCGGCTATATCGTCGATCCACAGTTTCTGCTTCCATTCGGGAGGCTGGAAGGCAAGGACGACCTGTCGGCGCTGGGCAGTACCAGTGGAGTGGGTGACCTGATCCTGGCAGCAACGGTGTGGCTGGTAAACCGCCCGCAAACAGGTACCTATTTTGGCATCACCCCCTTCATCTACGCACCGACCGGCAACTACGACAATGATGATGCCTTGAACCTGGGTGAAAACCGCTGGAAGTTCGCTCTGCAAGCAGGGTTCATCACCAAGCTATCGGACAGGGTTTCGCTCGATCTTGCGGGCGATATCACCTTGTACGGCAAGAACGACAAGTTCGGTGCCGCCAAGGTAACGATGAAGCAGAAGCCCTCAATGCAGTTCCAAAGCTATCTGCGGTATCACATATCCGATGCCTGGGATCTGCGCGCAGGAGTCTCCCATACCTTCGGCGGCGAGACCGAGATCGCCGGAGTCAATCAAGGCGACCGTCTGCGTACGACCAAGGTCAGTATCGGCACCGGCTGGTTCATTGCGCCAGACGTGCAGCTATTGGCCAGCTACGGTCGTGACATATCGGTACATAACGGCTTCCGCGAAAACGATCGCCTGAACCTGCGCGTACTCAAGGTGTTCTGAGCGGAGCCGTCCGCTGGCAAGGGATCAGGGGTGTCGCGCCCCCATTACAAGAGAGAAGAAAGGAGACACTATGTTGACGACGGTATTTGTGCAGCCGCGCAGTGGCATCGCCCCCGTGCGCAAGCGCCTGCAGCAAACAGCATTTGGTCTGGGCTGCCTGATGCTGAGTTCCGCCGCGTTCGCGGCGGGCGGAGAATGGCCCAGCCACGGCTATGATGATGCGGGCACACGCTTCAGCCCGCTTTCCCAGATCACCCCGGACAATGTCAAGGAAATGGGCCTTGTCTGGTCTTACGACCTCGAGTCGACGCGTGGCGTTGAAGCCACGCCTATCGTGGTCGATGGTGTGATGTACGTGACGGCACCATGGAGCATCGTACATGCAGTGGACGTCCGAAGCGGACGGAACATCTGGACCTACGACCCGGGAGTCCCGCGTGAAAAAGGTAAGGACGCGTGTTGTGACGTAGTAAACAGGGGCGTGGCGGTGTATGGCGGCAAGGTCTTCGTCGGTTCGCTGGACGGCAGGCTGCTCGCAATCGACGCAAAAACCGGCAGGAAGCTGTGGGAGCAGAACACGCTGATCGATAGCAGCAGACCTTACACCATTACCGGCGCACCGCGCGTGATCAAGGGCAAAGTCATCATCGGCAACGGCGGCGCGGAGTATGGCGTACGTGGCTATATCACTGCCTACGACACCGACACCGGCAGGCAGGCCTGGCGCTGGTTCACGGTGCCGGGAGATCCGGATCAGCCCTTCGAAGACGCGTCCATGGCGGCGGCGGCCAAGACCTGGGACCCAGCGGGCAAGTACTGGGAGGCCGGAGGAGGTGGCACGGTGTGGAACTCGATGGTGTATGACGCCGAGCTTGATCTGATGTACATCGGCACCGGCAACCCTTCGCCATGGTCACACCGCAAACGCAGCCCGGCCGGTGGTGACAACCTGTACACCGCGTCCATCGTCGCACTCAAACCTGACACTGGCGAATACGTCTGGCATTATCAGCAAACGCCTGCAGACAACTGGGACTACACCTCGACACAGGACCTGATCCTGGCCGACATCAAACTGGAGGGCAAACCGCGCAAGGTCATCCTGCATGCGCCAAAGAACGGCTTCTTCTTCGTCATCGACCGCACCAATGGCAAGTTCATCTCGGCACAGAACTTTGTCCCGGTGAACTGGGCGACTGGATACGACGCCAATGGCCGTCCCATCGAGAATCCTGCCGCACGCGATCCAGACAAGCCCTTCGACGCGACGCCCGGGCCCTTCGGCGCACACAACTGGCATTCGATGTCCTACAGCCCGCAGACAGGTCTGGCCTACTTCCCGGCGCAAAACATTCCACTGGTGCTTCAGGAGGACAAGAGCTGGGCATACAACAAAGCCAAGCCCGGGCAGGCGATGTCCGGCATCGGCTGGAACCTCGGAATGCTGGTCAATACCCGGCCCCCCACCAGTCAGCCTTTTGGCCGTCTGATCGCGTGGGATCCGGTTGCACAGAAGGAGGTCTGGCGTAAAGAGCACGTCTCGCCCTGGAACGGTGGCACCCTGGTCACCGCCAGCAACGTGGTGTTTCAGGGTACGGCAGACGCACGCCTGATGGCCTTCGACGCACGTGACGGCAAGGAGCTATGGTCGGCACCAATGGGCACCGGTGTCATCGCCGCACCAGTAACCTACGAAGTCGACGGCAGGCAGTACGTATCCATTGCAGTCGGCTGGGGTGGGGTATATGGCCTGTCGGCCCGTGCCTCCGAGCGTCGCACGCCGGGTACGGTATATACCTTCGCCCTGGGCGGCAATGCGAAAATGCCTCCCTTCGTCGAGTATCAGGTCAACAACTTGGTTTCTGGCGTCAAATACAAGCCTGACGACGTGTCCGAAGGAACTGCGCTCTATGTGATGAATTGCGCCTTCTGCCACGGCGTCCCGGGCGTGGACAAAGGTGGCGCCATTCCCAACCTGGGGTATTCCGCAGCGACAACCATCGAACATCTCGATCGGTTCGTCTTCGAAGGACCGTTCGTATCGCGCGGCATGCCGGATTTCACCGGCAAGCTGACCCCCGGAGAAGTGGAGAAGATCAAGGCCTTCATTCTCGGCACAGCGGACGCGGTGCGACCGAAGAAGTAAGTAGGTTGGCTGCGGTGGTCGCTTGGCCGCCGCGGCCTTCAAAAGGATAGGAAATTCAACCGCTATCCCGTGAGTACCCCGGCGCTTGTCGCTCATCGTAAATCGGACATCGCCATCGGAATTTCCGCGGCACTCCGCAGAACCCGTCGCCATTGCGTGCCCGCTGCCCGTAAGATGTCGTCTATCAGGCGTCTTGCTGGCCGCGGGCATGCACGATCTCCTCGCGCAACTTCAGAAGCCTTCCGCTACCTCGCGATCCACCGATCGAATTCGAACGCCGGAGTGAGCTGGACCCCATCGTCCCCATCCTGCCCGGCCGCCTCCCAAAGCACTTCGGACACGTCAGCGGGAACACTTCGTAGGTGCGCGCCAGCAGCGTCGCCCATACGATCCTTGCCGCCCGGCTGAGGGGACTTTCCTGCGCCACGGCATCTACCTCGGCCGGTGGCGGCTTGGGCGCCGCTGCCAGGGCCGTGACCGCCGGTCGAAGCGGTGAACTCGGGGCCAGCACACCGTAGTAGCGGTGTCGGTGTCGCCGGGGCGGCGGGATCAGCGCAGTGAGACGGTCCATGAGTTCGAGCGGCGTCAGGATCTGGCTGACGCGCCCGCCCGGTCCCGGTTAGTGGCCTTCATAGACGAGGTGTTCCGCATCGATCTGGCGCAGCCGTTTGGGCAATGGACGCAGGGCAGTTCTCCGCGCAGGATGCGGGCGAATACATTGTTGTTGTCGTAAGCCATGTGATGTTCCGTGCGGGAGTTGCGGACGGAGGCAGGACGGTGCCTGCATGGCAGCCGGATCATCTCGGCCATGATCTATCCACACCATGAAGCGGGGCCAGAAGCCGGGAGGTATTGTGCAGGCGATTTGCCCGGGACGTGACGCGGTGCGGCTTCCTAGAATCGGTGCGTCGATCCAGGGAGGTGGCGATGAAGGCAATCAGGGTGGCAGGGGTGCTGGGTGCGATGTTGTCCATGCTGACGCAGGCGGTTGGCGCGGCAACGGTGGAGCGTACGCTGAGCGCCGGACCGGCGCGTGTGTGGACTGCCGTCCTGGGCAGCGGGGTGCCCGTGCTGGCGGTCGATCATGAGCGTTTTGAGGCGACCATTGTGCTGGACGACGCCTTGCCAGTGAGCGTATCGGTGGATTGGGATGAGGTGGACGGAGGCACGCGCCTGGCGGGGATGGGGGAGTCCGCAGATTCCGACGGATTCCGGCGGTGGGTCGAGGGGGTTGAGCGGGTCGCGCTGGAGCAGGTGCAGCGTAACCGCTACTGTCGTGGTCTGCAGCCCGATCCGCGTCATGACGAGGTGCCGGAACCGAGCCTCGAGGCCGCGACCGATTGCGGGCTGAGCACTGGCAATTTTTCGTCCGCATTGCTCGAACTGGAGAAATGTGGCGATCATGAGACCACGCTGAAGCTGCTCAGCCTGTGTTCGCATCAGAATCATGCAGGTGGTCTGGTGCGCATTTCCCAGCTATACGAGATCGGTGCCGCCGTGCCCCGGCGCGCGGAACGTGCGACGCATTTTCTGGCGCGGGCGGCCTCGGCGGACAATACCGAGTATCACATCAGTGCCAAGACGCTGTACGCCACGGCCTTGTATTTTGGTGTTGGCGTGCCGGTGGATCGGCCCCGCGCGCTGGCCTTGTTCCAGACGGCTGCAAGTCTTGGTGACAGTGCGGCGGACGAGTTTCTGCGAACCGGCACGCATTCAGCGTGGCGACGCATCGATGGACGCCTGTTCCGTGACCCGGATTTCGTAGAGCTGCGGCCATGAAAACCGTTGCCCTGCGTGGCGTGCTTGCGTGGTTGCTGTTGCTGCAGGCGCCCGTCGCACTGGCCGAGGATGAAGGGGATCTCAGCTACCGCCACTTTGTGGACAGCCCACGTCGGATCAAGTGTCTGTATGGCTACGTCGCTGAAAAAACGGGCGACCACGTATCTGCAGTCAGGATTTTCGAGGACTGCATTGCGCGCTGGAACGATGTGTATTCGATGATCTGGCTGGCACAGATGCTGGAATCGGGCGTAGGGGTCGCGCGCGACGAAGCCCGTGCCGCGCGGCTCATGGAGCGCGGGGCCATGAGCGATGAGGTGGGTGGCTATGCGACCCTGGCGCGCTATCACTGGGGGATGGCATTGGCGCAGGGACGAGGCGTGGATGCCGACCCGGCACGCGCAAGACATTGGCTGCAGCGCGCCGCGGACGAGGGCGATGTATTGGCCGCAGACGCCCTGCTGCGCTGGGGCGAAGCGGATTGAGCGCGGTCGGATCGGTATCCGCGTGATCTGCCCGTCAGTTGCCAAAGCCGATGCGACGGGCGAGGCGGACCAGTTCGAAGTCGTTGGCAGCGCCGAGCTTGGTCTTGATCTGATAGTGGGTGTTATGCACGGTCTTGGGGCTGAGTGACAAGGTGGTGGCGATGTCGGCAACCGACCGGCCGTCCAGCAGCAGGCGCAGGATCTCGCTTTCGCGTGGTGTCAGTTGGTCGGAAGGACCGCGTTCGCCCTCTCCGCGCAGTTGGCGAACTTCCTGCGCAAGGTCGGGGCTGATAAAGGTGCGCCGTCCGGCCACGGTGTTGACGGCCTGTAGCAATACCTCTGGCGGACTGCTTTTGGTGACATAACCCAGAGCGCCGGCCTCCAGCGCACGGAGTGCCCACAGTGCATCACGATGCATGCTGAAGCCAAGCAGGCGGGCGGTGTGGTCGCGCTGGCGGATACGCGCAATCACTTCCAATCCGCCAAGATCGGGCAGCGCCAGGTCGACGATACAGAGGTCGGGCTGGCGCTCACGCCACAGGCGCATGCCGTCTTCGCCGGTACCCGCCTCACCAATCACCGTCATCGTGCCTTGCAGTTCCAGCAAGCGGCGATACCCTTGCCGGACGACGGCATGGTCGTCGATCAGCAGCAACTGGATCATGTGGCGCCCCGCGTGCCTGCCAGGAGTTCGACCCGTAACTGCGTGCCTCGTCCCGGCGCGCTGATCCATTCCACCGTGCCACCCAGCGCGGAAGCCCGTTCGCGGATACCCAGTCGCCCGAGCCCTTCCAGTACCGGACCGGCGGTGTCGCCTTTGCCGTCATCGCGGATGGACAGGCGGAAGCGGTCGCCATTGCGTTGAAGATCGATCTCGATCTGACTGGCATCGGCGTGACGAAGGGCGTTGGTCAGCCCTTCCTGAACGATGCGGTACAGGTGGATGATCAGCGTTGGCTCGAGCGTGTCGAGCAGGCCCTGATGATGGAATTGAATGCTGGGCGCGCCACTGTGCATGCGCTTGCAGTCGGCAATCAGTTGCTCCAGTCCGGCGATCAGACCGAAGGCCTCCAGCCTTGGCGGGCGCAGACGGTGAACAATGTTCTGGATGCTCTCGTGCATGCGGGCGAGGGTTTCGCACAGGCTGTCCAGCACGGACGTCAGCGGCGCGTGAGCGGTCGACGCGGCTAGCGACTGTCTGAGGTAGGCGGCGTCGGCACGCAGCGAGGTCAGGTGTTGCCCCATGTCGTCATGCAGTTCGCGGGCCAGGTAGTGGCGCTCGTCCTCGCGGACATCGAGCAGATGTGTTGCAAGCCTGCGCTCGGCGGCTCGGGTCGTGGCCAGTTGGGCGGCAAGACTGTTGAACTCGTTTGCGATCCGGCGGAATTCATCCAGCTCGAAGGCGGGCAGGCGCACCGTGGTGTCGCCGCCCTCGAGCCGGCCGATGGCGGCAAGGATCTGGTCGGCGGGGCGCAAGGCGCGGCGGACGGGGCGCACGATCACCGCTGCCAGCATCGCCAATGCGGCCCAGCCGACCAGCACCAGATACATCGACGACAGCCAGTGTGAGGCTTCGGTGTGCCAGTCCGGGCGGACATGGATATGGCCCACCGCGACGCCGGGCGCACGCAGCAAGGGGCGGACGCTGGTGTCAGCTGGTGTGTGCAGGGCCTCCAGCCAGCGGGCAACGACCCCGGCGCCTGAGCGAGGGGGCGCGGGGCGCACGCAGGCAGCACCAATCTGCCGCGACCAGAGGTCTTCCACTTGCACACAAAACGCCAGCCGACGTGCGAGGGGTTCCAGCACGGCAAGATCCACCCGGATGGATTCTCGGTTGAACACGTCGGCCTGGCGGGGCTGATCCTGGTTCAGCAATTGCTGGATGACGGCTGCAGTGTCGGGCGTGTCCGCCAGCGCCTGTTGCCGGATCTGCCAGCCGTGCGCTGCCAGCAACAGCAGCGTCAAAAGGCAGGCGAAGGCCAGTAGCCGTTGCAGCAGGCTGCGCTGCAGATCGAGGGCCGCCCGGGTGGGGCCGACAAGCGGCCTGGCCGCATCCGGCGCAGGCGGCGGTGTCCTATCGAGTCGATTCGTGGATTCGGCTTCGGGCGGCATGGTGCGTCATTTTCCCCCTGATCGGCATCGGCGCCCAATGCTACCGGCGCAGCACAGGCAAATTGCCCGCCCGCAGGCCGTGCGGGGCACGGCCCACCGGCCCGACGCTATGATCAGCGCCACCTCGGATGCATATCGACTAGGACCGAGCCCACGCCCAGGAGACACATGATGCCACTGCACGCGAACACCGCCCCGCCGTCAGCCGCCCAGACACATGGGCGCGCGCATGAGCCCTGCACTCACGACCATGCCCGCCACGGCCTCGTCAGTGCGAGCCGCCGCCAATGGGCGAAGGGGCTGGTCGCCGCGCCACTCCTGGCCGGGCCCTGCGTGCAAGCCTATGCTGGCAGTCTCGAGCCTCAAGAGGGGCCCGCCTTGAGCGCAGCGGCGATGGCGGCCCGCTTCACCAGCCTCGCCGAGGGCCTTTCCGCCGTAGCACGCATCGAGCCGTTCACCATCACGCCAACCGATCTGCCTTGGACGCAGGCCTTGGGGCTGCTTGATGCCGGGCAACAGGTGTCCTTTTTCCTCGATGGGCTGTGGTGGTTCAGCAAGGATCATGGACGCTGGCTGGAGCCGGGCTTCGTGTTCTTCGCCCGCGTAGCTGGAACAACGGGCAACAGCGCCATCCACAACTGCATGCAGAACACCGGAACACTGACCGCGGACAGGGCCGGAACCTTGCAGATCGCGCGCTCCGTCGGCGAGTTTGCAAGCCCGCAGGGCGAACTGTGGGTGCCGCTCGAACAGTACCTCGCGGCTCAAGGCCAGGTGGAAGGCGTCGCCATCGTATGGAGCGGCGACGCGCATGAAGGCCTGCTCGCCCTGTCTGCGCGCGGCGACGCGCATGGCATGATTCGTTCCGAATTGCAGCGCATGCGCCAGGAACGCCTGATGCCCAAGGGCTGGCACAACTTCTTCGCCTTTGGCGATGGCGGAATCTTCAGCGAGGCGCCAAGGGGCGACATCGCATGCGAAACACACAAGAACGTCGGCATCCTGCAGTACCCGCTCGCCGACCAGCCTTTACGCCCCGGGCTGCAGCTGGAATGGACCTGGGTGGTCGACCGCCTGCCTTCGGCCCTGCCCGAGGACGCGTTGCTGAACCACGACTATCTGTCGATCGCCGTCGAGTTCGACGACGGCCAGGACATCACCTACATGTGGAGCTCGACCCTGCCGGTCGGCACGGCCTTCCGTTGCCCGATCCCGGGCTGGAACGCCATCGAGACGCACGTCGTGCAGCGCAGCGGGACGGACACGCTGGGACAGGAACTACACGAGCGCTGCGACCTGTTCCGCGACTATCAGCGTCTGGTCGGTGGCCAGGCCACCCGCGTCGTCAGGATCTGGCTGATCGCGAACTCGCTCTTCATGCGCCAACACGGTCAATGCGCATACCGCAAGATCGCGATCGGTCAGCCCGACCGCTTGCAGGTGGTGCTCTAGCTGGAATGGGGAGGGGGCAGCCGAGTCCCTCCGGGCCAGGCCTGCCCGCCCCCCCCGCTCCGCGCCGCCGACGGCGCCGCGATCAGCTCGTCAGCGCGCGCCCGATCACCAGCTTCTGGATGTCGCTCGCACCTTCGTAGATCTGGCACACGCGCACGTCGCGGTAGATGCGCTCGACCGGGAAGTCGGTGACGTAGCCATAGCCGCCGTGCACCTGGATGGCATCCGAGCAGACGCGCTCGGCCATCTCGGAGGCGAACAGCTTGGCCATCGAAGCCTCCTTGAGGCAGGGGCGACCGGCGTCCTTGAGGGTGGCGGCGTGCCACACGAGCTGGCGCGCGGCTTCGAGCTGAGTCGCCATGTCGGCGAGGCGGAAGTTGACCGCCTGGTGCTCGAAGATCGGCTTGCCGAAGCTCTCGCGCTCCTGCGCATACTTGACCGCCGCCTCGAGCGCGGCGCGCGCCATGCCCAGGCACTGCGCGGCGATGCCGATGCGGCCGGCCTCTAGGTTGGAGAGCGCAATCTTGTAGCCCTCGCCTTCGGCACCGATCACCGAGTCGGCCGGGACGCGGCAGTTCTCGAACAGGATCTGGGTGGTGTCGGAAGCCTTCTGGCCCATCTTCTCCTCGATGCGGCCGACCTGGTAGCCAGGCGCATCAGCCGGCACCAGGAAGCAGGTGATGCCCTTCTTGCCGGCGCTCTTGTCGGTCACCGCGAACACGATGGCGACATCGGCATGCTTGCCGGTGGTGATGAACTGCTTGACGCCGTTGAGCACCCATTCGTTGCCTTCGCGGACCGCGCTGGTGCGGATCGCCGAGGCATCGGAGCCGACATGCGGCTCGGTAAGGCAGAAGCAGCCGAGCTTCTCGCCACGGGCGAGCGGCTTCAACCAGGCCTCCTTCTGCGCATCGTTGCCGAAGCGGTTGATGATCCCGCAGGGCAGCGAGTTCTGCACGCTGACGATGGTCGAGGTGGCGCCGTCGCCAGCCGCGATCTCTTCCAGCGTCAGCACCAGGCTCATGTAGTCCATGCCGGCGCCGCCCCACTCTTCGGGCACCACCATGCCGAGCGCGCCGAGTTCAGCGAGCTCATTCAGCGCCTCGCGCGGGAAGGTGTGGTTGCGGTCCCATTCGGCGGCGAAGGGGGCCAGGCGCTCCTGCGCAAAGGCGCGCATCGAGTCGCGGATGAGTTCCTGTTCCGGGGTAAGAATCATTGCACTGCTGTCCTTGTAGAAATCTCTGCTGGGAGCGCAGCAGGGCCACCTCGTGGGCGTCCCCACTGCCGCCGTTCGGAATCAGCCGCAGGCCACCGCGGTATCGACCTCGATCGCCATCGCCGTGGCCTCGCCACCGCCGATGCACAGGCTGGCCACACCGCGCTTGAGGCCGCGCTTGCGCAGCGCGCCGATCAGCGTGACCAGGATGCGCGCACCCGAGGCGCCGATCGGGTGACCGAGCGAGCAGGCGCCGCCGTTCACGTTGACCTTGTCGTGCGGCAGCTTCATCTCGTGCATCGCGGCCATGGTGACGACCGCGAAGGCTTCGTTGATTTCCCACAGGTCGACGTCGTCGGTGCTCCAGCCGGCCTTCGCCAGCACCTTCTGCATCGCGCCCACCGGCGCGGTGGTGAACCACTGCGGCTCCTGCGCATGAGTGGCATGGCCAACGATGGTGGCGACCGGCTTGAGGCCGAGCTTGTCGGCGGTGGACCGCCGCATCAGCACGAGGGCGGCGGCGCCGTCGGAGATCGAGCTCGAGTTGGCCGGGGTCACCGTGCCGTCCTTCTTGAATGCGGGCTTGAGGCCCGGGATCTTGTCGATCTGCGCCTTCAGCGGCTGCTCGTCCTTGTCGACGAGGACATCGCCCTTGCGGCCTGGCACGGTGACCGGTGCCACCTCCCAGGTGAAGTCTCCGTTGTTGATTGCTGCCTGGGCACGGGTGGTCGAGGCGATTGCGAACTCGTCCTGGGCCTGACGGCTGAAGCTGAAGTGGCTGGCGCAGTCCTCTGCAAAGGTGCCCATCAGGCGCCCCTTGTTTTCCTTCGAGTAGCTGTCTTCCAGACCGTCGAGGAACATGTGGTCGAACATCTGGCCATGGCCGAGGCGGTAGCCGCCACGCGCCTTCGGCAGCAGGTAGGGGGCGTTGGACATCGACTCCATGCCGCCGGCGACCATCACCTCGTTGCTGCCGGCGAGGATGAGATCGTGTGCCAGCATGGTGGCCTTCATGCCCGAACCGCACACCTTGTTGATGGTGGTGCAGCCGGCCGACAGCGGCAGCCCTGCACCGAGCACGGCCTGGCGGGCGGGCGCCTGACCTAGGCCGGCAGGCAGCACGCAACCCATGATCACTTCCTGTACCTGCTCGGGTGCCAGGCGGGCGCGCTCCACCGCCGCCTTGATGGCGATAGCGCCGAGCTGCGGCGTGGTCAGGCTGGACAGCTCGCCCTGGAAGCCGCCCAGCGGCGTGCGGGCGACGGACACGATGACGACGGGATCGGACATGCAGTTCTCCTGTTGAGGCTGTTCGAATGAAGTGTGGATAGGCTCAGCTACCGAGCGTCTCGAGCGCTGCCATGTAGCGCGGCAGCAGGTCTTCGCGACGACTGACGTTGAGGCCGAGGTCTCGGATCAGGCCGTCCTTGAGGCCGTAGATCCAGCCGTGGACGGTGAGTGGCTGGCCGCGTTGCCAGGCGTCCTGCACCACCACGGTCTGGGCAACGTTGAGCACCTGCTCGAGCACGTTGAGCTCGCACAGGCGGTCGTGGCGCAGTTCGGGCGGCAAGGCGTTGACCTCGTCCAGATGGCGGACGTGGACGTCCTGCACGTGCCGCAGCCAGAGGTCGACGAGGCCGACGCGGGCACGCTCGAGCGCGGCCTTGACGCCGCCGCAGCCATAGTGGCCGACGACCATGATGTGCTTGACCTTGAGCACATCGACCGCGTACTGGACCACGGCAAGGCAGTTGAGGTCGGTATGCACCACCACATTGGCTACATTGCGATGGACGAAGACCTCGCCCGGCAGCAAGCCGACGATCTGGTTTGCCGGCACACGCGAATCGGAACAGCCGATCCACAGATAGTCCGGCGTCTGCAGATGCGACAGCTTCTCGAAGAAGCCAGGGTCGAGTTGCTGTACCTGACGTGACCAGGCCTGGTTGTAGTCGAAGAGGTGGAACAGGTTCTCGTTGCGGACCTCGTCCTCGGACCAGGTGGCAAGGTCGAGGGCGAGAAAGATCGTGCCTTCGATCGGTGAGGGGTAATAGGCAGGCGCCTCGGTGAAGCCGAGCTCGCGGTAAAGCTTCAGCGCAATGCGCATCGCCGGCTGGGTGTCGAGCAGGATGCGCCGGTAGCCCAAGGATTGGGCCGCCTTGATCGCCTCCATCGCGAGCTGGCGGCCAAGGCCATGACCACGCGCATCGGGATCGACATAGAGCCGCTTCATCTCGCACACGCCCTCCGAGAAGCGGCGAACGCCTACGCAACCGGCCGGCCGGCCATCGAGCTCGGCGTAGAACAGCCGGCCATCGGCTTCTCCATACGCCCCGGGCAGGTTGGCAACCTCGTCAGCAAAGCCCTGGTAGCTCAGGTCAACGCCCAGCCACGCCGCATAGTTGCGGAAAAACTGGCGGACATGGCCGATTTCGACGGTATCCGACGCGCCGAGTGCGATGATGCGACTGCTCATTCAACTTTCCCCCTGGGTTTCTTCAGGCGGCGCTACGCCCGGCTGCCCTCAGCCGGATCGCTCGCTCTTGCCCTGCATGGCCATGATGGTCTGCTGCATGATCGCGCACAAGGTCCATTGCTCGTCACGGATGGCGAACACCTCGGCACGCGTGATGATCAGCGTGCGGCCCGGCTTGATCACCTCACCGCGTGCTACCAGGCGCTGGCCGTCTGCAGGGGCAACGAGGTTGAGCTTGTACTCAACGGTGAGCACGCTGGTATCAGCGGGGGTCAGTGTGTTGGCGGCATAGCCCGCGGCCGAATCGGCGATCATGCCGACCACCCCGCCATGGATATAGCCGTGCTGCTGCGAGATCTCGGCCTTGAACGGCAGATGGATCTCGGTGTAGCCGGGCTCGACGATCGCCAGTTCTGCACCGATCAGCTGCATTGCCTGCTGCAGGCCAAAGCTGGCACGCACACGCGCGGCGTAGCCCGGGTCCTTGGGCTGGAACTGGGGCATCTCCGGTCTCATGCGTCACCTCTTCAGTCGATTGGGGGCTCTTTCCCGAGCTTGACGTTTACGTTAACGTAAACTCCAGCGCAAAAAAAGCGGGCGAGCGCTTTCAGCTCACGCTTGCCCGCTGGATGCGACGCGCGAGTTCGGCGCGTGCAGCGGCGGCGCCCTCCGCGTTGTCGCCGAGCAATGCCTGGCACTGCTGCTCAAGCATGTCGATTTCGTCCAGCACTGCCTCGATGTCCTTGCGCTGCTGCTCGAGTGCAGCGCGGCGCACAGTAAGTACGCCCAGAAAGCGCTGCAACTGCGTGCTCGAGTTGCGCACGCCGCCGTACATGTCGAGCAGTTCGCGGATCTCGGCAAGCGAGAGGCCGAGCCGCTTGCCGCGCAAGGTGAGCTTGAGGCGGGTGCGATCGGCCTTTGTATAGACGCGCGCCCGGCCTGCGCGAGCCGGGGTCAACAAACCCTGATCCTCGTAGAATCGGATGGCACGCGGGGTGATGTCGAACTCGCGCGCAAGTTCGGTGATGGAATAGGTTTCTTCGTTACCCATGTTCAGTTATGCCCGCGGCGCAGGCAACAGCTGCGCAGACCGACATCAAACCCTTGTTTTGTCTGAAAATAACAACACAATCGCAAAAGTTAAACAGATTCCGGGCCATTCTTCAATCGGCACCCACCGGCCACGCCCCCGACCACAACCTGAGCGCAAGAACGCGAACCATGCTTAGCTACCCGATCGACCAACTTCCCGACGCCGGCCACACGCTCGAAATTGCACCCGGCGTGCGCTGGGTACGCATGAAGCTGCCCTTCGCCCTCGATCATATCAACCTGTGGCTGCTCGATGACGGCGACGCGCTCACCGTCATCGACTGCGGCTACGGACAGGACGACACGCGTGCCGCATGGACGGCGATCTTCGCTGCCGACCCGCGCCCGGTGCGCAGGGTGATCGTCACCCACCACCACCCCGACCACCTCGGCCTCGCAACCTGGCTGGCGGCGCGCGATGGTGCCACGATCCACATGACACAGGGGGAATTCCTCGCCGCCCACGCCATCTGGCATCAGCTGCCGGGCTACTGTGTACCGGACATGGTCGCTCAGTTCCGCCGCCATGGCCTCGACGCAGCACGGCTCGAAGCCCTTGGCGCACGTGGCAACGCCTACCGGCGCGGCGTGCCCGAACTGCCCGGCACGTTCAGCCGGCTGTTCGCCGGCAGCGAGCTGCAGATCGGCGGCCACAACTGGCGTGTCATCGTCGGCCACGGTCATGCCCCGGAACATGCGAGCCTGCACTGCGCCGAACTCGGCATCCTGATTTCGGGTGACATGCTGCTGCCGCGCATCTCGACCAATATCAGCGTCTACGCCGCCACGCCGGACGACGACCCGCTGGGCTGGTTCATCGACTCGCTACGGGCACTATGCACATTGCCCGAATACACGCTCGTGCTACCATCGCACGGCAAACCTTTCAAGGGCATCAGGGTCCGCGTGGACCAGCTCATCGAGCATCACCGCGAGCGCTGTGGCGCGCTGCTCAATGCTTGCAGCACGCCCAGCAGCGCGGGCGACCTGCTCGGGACGCTGTTTCCCCGCGAACTCGATACCCATCAGGTCATGTTCGCCATGGGGGAGGCCATTGCCCACCTCAACCATCTCGAGAGGCAGGGAGCACTCTCGAGAGAGGTCGATGCGAGCGGCCTGGTCCGCTTCACCACTTGCCGTTAGCCCGCCCCGCGCGACCACAGGAGCCCAAACAACATGGCTGCACCCAGCAACGACCCCCAGAAGGCAGAACTGCCCGATCCGCAAGAAGTCGCCAAGACCTACGCCGAGGTGGCGCGCCGCGCCTCGCACCTGATCAGCGACCATGTGCAACGCCAGCTCAAGAAAGGCGTCTCTGCGCCAGCCGACGAGCTCGGCATCGCCCAAGCCTTCATGGACATGATGGCCAAGCTGCTGTCGAACCCCTACAAGCTCGCCCAGGCGCAGATGAACCTGGTGTGGGACTACTTCTCGCTGTGGCAGCACTCGATGATGCGCTTCGCCGGCCTCAATGCCGCGCCGGTCGCCGCACCCGAGAAGTCCGACAAGCGTTTCAAGGACGAGGAGTGGGAACAGCACTTCCTGTTCGATTTCATCAAGCAGTCCTACCTCATCGCCGCCCGTCACATCCATGACACGGTGAGCTGTGTCGATGGTCTCGACGACCAGACGCAGAAGAAGGTCAACTTCTACACCCGCCAGTACATCGATGCCCTGTCGCCGTCGAACTTCGCGATGACCAACCCCGAGGTCTTCCGCGAAACGGTCAAGAGCCACGGCCAGAACCTGCTCAAGGGCCTCAACAACCTGCTGCGCGACGTCGAGGACGGCGGCGGCAACCTGCGCGTGAAGATGACCGACACCACGGCTTTCGAGCTGGGCAAGAACGTCGCCACCACGCCGGGCAAAGTCGTGTTCCAGACCGAGATGATGCAGCTGCTGCAGTACACGCCGAGCACCGACAAGGTGCTCAAGAAGCCGCTGCTGATCGTTCCGCCCTGGATCAACAAGTTCTACATTCTCGACCTGCGCGAGAAGAACTCCTACATCAAGTGGGCGGTGGACCAGGGCCACACCGTATTCGTGATCTCCTGGGTCAACCCGGACGAGCGCCTGGCCGAGAAGAGCTTCGACGCCTATGTGCAGGAAGGCGTCGTGGCCGCACTCGAAGCCATCGAGAAGCAGACCGGCGAGAAGGAAGTCAACGCCGCCGGCTACTGCCTGGGCGGCACCCTGCTCGCCACCACCCTGGCCTACCTTGCCGGCAAGCGCCAGAAGCGCATCGCCTCGGCGACCTTCTTCACCACGATGACCGATTTCACCGATCCGGGCGAGCTCGGCGTGTTCATCGACGAAGGCCAGGTCACCAGCCTCGAGAAGAAGATGTTCGAGCGCGGCTATCTGGAAGGTTCGGAGATGGCCGGCACCTTCAATATGCTGCGCGCCAACGACCTCATCTGGTCCTTCGTGGTCAATAACTACCTGATGGGCAAGGACCCCTTCCCGTTCGATCTGCTGTACTGGAACTCCGACTCCACGCGCATGCCGGCGACCATGCACAGCTTCTACCTGCGCAGGATGTACATGGAGAACCGCCTCATCGAGCCGGGCGGCATCGAGATCGACGGCGTGCCGATCGACCTCGGCAAGATCAAGGTGCCGTGCTACTTCATCTCCACGATCGAAGACCACATCGCACCGTGGAAGAGCACCTACATGGGTGCGCGCCGCTTCGGTGGTCCGGTGCGCTTCGTGCTCGGCGGTTCCGGCCACATTGCCGGCATCGTCAACCCGCCTGCCGCCAACAAGTACGGCTACTGGATCAACCCGGCTGCCAAGCTGGCCGAAACCGCGGACGCCTGGTTCGAAGGCACGCAGCAGCACCCGGGCTCCTGGTGGACCGACTGGCAAGCCTGGGTCACGTCGCATGACGGCGAACAGGTCGAGGCGCGCGATCCGGCCAAGGGCAAGATCAAGCCGATCGAGGACGCTCCTGGCAGCTTCGTGAAGATCCGCGTGGACGCCAAGGCTGCCGCCTGAGCCTTGCCTAGCCACTCCGGGGAGGGGGAACCCTCCCCTTTTTCGTTGACGATCGACCCGATGACGCATCCGGACGTCCGCCTGGTACTCGACACCAATACTGTGCTCGCACTGTGGATGTTCCGCGACCCAGCGCTCGCCGCGCTGCGCGACTGGATCGAACGCAGCCGGCCGCCTCTGCTGGCGTGCGCGGACACGCTCGGCGAGTTGCGTGCCGTGCTCGGCTACGCCCAGTTCGGCCAGGGCCTCGAGGCCCGCGAAGCACTGCTGTCGGCCTACCGCGGACGGATTCGCGAGATCGCGATGCCGCCTGCCCCGACACTGCCGGCCTGCAAGGATCCCGATGACCAGAAGTTCCTCGAACTGGCCGTGGGCGCCGGCGCGACCCACCTGCTCACGCGCGACCGCGCACTGCTGAAGATGGCGCGCAGGCGCGGTATCTCCGGCCTTCTCGCCATCGTCACGCCCGAGGCGTTCAGCCGCCAGCTTGCTCCCTGAGGCTGCGGCGAAGGGCACACAGGTAGCGCAGCCCCTCCGCGGCCCGGCTGCCGTACCAGGAAACCATCTCGCCGTCGACGAGCTGCGCCGGGAGGGCGGACAGACCGGCAACCTCGGTCACATGCAGGTCGCGAAACCTGTAGGGCTCGCTCGACAGCAGCACGCGCTCCACCTGCGCGAGCCAGGGCTCACCCCACTCGAAGGCGGGGTAGCGCGCTGCGCCCTGCGCACCGCCATGGCGCGCCGGCAGGGTCTCCCAACCGACCTCGGCGAGCGTCGCCGCGATATAGGTGTCACGCGCCACCGTCATCCACGGCTCGCGCCAGATCAGATAAAGAACGCGCTCGTCATCGAGCTCCGCACGCAGCGCAGCGGCCTCGTCGAGGGCTGCGCGCAACTCGGCGGCAAGCAGCGCTGCACGCTGCGCGGCCGAGAACACCCCGCCCAACAGATCGAAGAGGCGCAAGTTGTCCTGCGGGGAGCAGGGATGCGTGACGACGATGTGGGGCACGAAGGCAGCAAGCTCGTCCACCGTCTCACGCCTGTTCTCGTCGATGTTGACCAGCACATGGGTGGGCTCGAGCTCGCGAATTCGCTCCAGCCGGACGTCCTTGGTGCCCCCTACTTTCGGCACCGCACGCAGCGCTTCGCGCGGGTGCACACAGAACCCCGTGCGACCGACCACTTGCCCGCCAAGGCCGAGCGCAAACAGCAGCTCGGTGAGCGAGGGCACCAGCGACACGATGCGCGCACCACCGTCCGCCCGTTCATGGCGCTGCCCGCCATCGTCGTCCCAAGCCTCCCTCCTCGTCACTCCTGGCTGCTGTGCAATCAACGTATGTCCTCCACATCCGGCAGCGCATTGTAGTACGCCTCAAAGCGCGCTCCACTGCGCCCTGCGGGAAACCCGACTAGCGCCGAAACGCAGGTTGTGAAAAGCTGTCGGCTCTTGCGTTGGCCGATCGACAGCCTGTCACGCCATGATCTGGTGTCCTGCCGCGCACGCCCTCGTGACGGACACCCCCTGCACGTACGGGCGACCACGCTCTCACCCTCGTTGACACGACCCAGGAGGAATCCATGAAGAAACTGACCGCCATTGCCGCTGCCTTTGCCCTCGTCGGCACCCTCGGTGCCGCACCGGCCCAGGCGCAGCAGAAGTTCGTCACCATCGGCACCGGTGGGGTCACAGGCGTCTATTACGCCGCAGGCGGCGCAATCTGCCGTCTGATCAACAAGGACCGCGCCCAGCACGGCCTGCGCTGCTCGGTGGAGAGCACCGGCGGCTCGGTATACAACGTAAACACCATCAAGGCTGGCGAGCTCGACTTCGGCGTCGCCCAGTCCGACGTGCAGTTCAACGCCATCAACGGCAAGGCACAGTTCGCCGAAGGTGGCGCCGTGTCCGACCTGCGCGCGGTGTTCTCGCTGCATCCTGAGCCGCTCACCATCCTCGCCCGCAAGGAAGCCGGTGTCGCGAAGATGGAAGACTTCAAGGGCAAGCGTTTCAACGTCGGCAACCCGGGGTCGGGTCAACGCGCCACGATGGACATGCTGCTGCCCGCGATCGGCATGTCGACCTCGGACTTCTCGCTGGTGTCCGAGCTGCGCCCGGATGAGCATGGCTCGGCGCTGTGCGACAACAAGATCGACGGCTTTGCCTTCGTTGTCGGCCACCCGGCGGCGAACATCCAGGACGTGACCACGACCTGCGGCGCCAAGCTGGTGTCGATCACCGGAGCCGGCGTGGACAAGCTTGTGGCTGAGCACCCCTATTTCGCCAAGGTCTCGATTCCGGGCGGAATGTACGCCAACAACCCCGATCCGGCTGAAACCTTCGGCGTGGTGGCGAGCTTCGTGACCTCGGCCAAGGTACCGGCTGACACCGTCTACACGATGGTCAAGGCCGTGTTCGAGAACTTCGAGGATTTCAAGAAGCTGCACCCTGCCTTCGCCAACCTCGATCCCGCGCACATGATCAAGGACGGCCTGTCGGCCCCGCTGCATGAGGGTGCGGTGAAGTACTACAAGGAGAAGGGCTGGATGTAAGTCCGCCGGCCGGCACCCTTCGGGCGGTGCCGGATGCTCTTCAGACAACGGCGGCGGGCGCCCAGCCCCCCGCCGTTGTCGTCTCCGATCCGACTTCGAGGGGCGCTGCTCATGACCCGCAAAAATGACAACAAGGACAACTTCGAGCTGTCCGACGAAGAACTGCAGAAAATCGTTGCCGAAGCCGATACCGGCGGACGCAAGCCCACTGGCCTGACCGCCAACGTGCTGCTCGTAGTGGCGCTGGCATGGTCGCTGTTCCAGCTCTGGATTGCCTCGCCGCTGCCCTTCTCGCTAGGCGTGTTCGTGTTCAACGACACCGAGGCACGTGCAATCCATCTGGCCTTCGCCGTGTTCCTGGCCTTTGCTGCCTACCCCGCGCTCAAGCGCTCGCCACGCGACCGCGTGCCGATCCAGGACTGGATCCTCGCCGGCGCAGGGGCCTACTGTGCGGCCTACCTGTTCCTGTTCTACCGCGAGCTGTCGACCCGCCCCGGCCTGCCCACCGACATGGACATTGCCACCGCCGTGGTCGGCCTCACCCTGCTGCTCGAGGCCGCGCGCCGCGCACTTGGCCTGCCGATGGTGATCCTCGCCGTCGTGTTCCTGTGCTACATCTTCTTCGGCCCGTACATGCCCGACGTGATCGCCCACCGCGGCGCCTCGCTGGCCAAGGGCATGAGCCACATGTGGCTGACCACCGAGGGCGTGTTCGGCGTGGCACTCGGAGTGTCGACCAGCTTCATCTTCCTGTTCGTGCTGTTCGGTGCGCTGCTCGAGACCGCAGGCGCGGGCGCCTACTTCATCAAGTCGGCGATCGCGCTTCTCGGCCACATGCGCGGCGGTCCGGCCAAGGCCGCCGTGGTCGCATCGGCCAGCACCGGCCTGATCTCCGGCTCGTCGATCGCCAACGTGGTCACCACCGGCACCTTCACGATCCCGCTCATGAAGAGCGTGGGCTACCGTGCCGACAAGGCGGCGTCGGTCGAGGTCGCCTCCTCGGTCAACGGCCAGATCATGCCCCCGGTGATGGGCGCCGCGGCCTTCCTCATGGTCGAGTACGTCGGCATCACCTACGTGCAGGTGATGAAGCACGCCATCCTGCCCGCGCTGATCTCTTACATCGCGCTGTTCTACATCGTGCACCTCGAGGCCCTGAAGATGGACCTGAAGGGCCTGCCGCGACGCGAGCCGCTGCCCTGGCAGAAGGCGGTGATCACGACGCTGATGACCTTCTCCGGGCTGGTGATCCTGTCCGCGGTAATCTACTGGGGCTTTGGCTGGATCAAGGACCTCTTTGGCGACGGCGCCTTCATCGTGGTCGGCGTGCTGATGCTCATTGCCTACATCTTCATTGTCCGCCATGGCGCGAAGTACCCCGAACTGCACCTCGAGAAGCCGGGCGAGACCATGGAGTACCTGCCCGAGATCGGCCCCACGCTCAAGTCCGGCCTGCACTTCCTGCTGCCGGTAGCAGCGCTGATCTGGAACCTGATGGTCGAGCAGCTCTCGCCCGCGCTGTCGGCATTCTGGGCGACGCTGTTCCTGATGTTCATTCTCGTCACCCAGCGCCCGCTGTTCGCGTTGTTCCGCGGCACCGGTGCGCTCGGCGCCGCAACCCGCCAGGGCTTCCACGACCTGCTGTCGGGTCTGGTCACCGGCGCGCGCAACATGATCGGCATCGGCATCGCCACCGCCACCGCAGGCGTGATCGTCGGCACAGTGACCCTGACCGGGATCGGCCTGGCGATGACGGAGCTGGTCGAGGTACTCTCGGGCGGCAACCTGATGATCATGCTGGTGCTGGTCGCAGTCATCTGCCTGATCCTCGGCATGGGGCTGCCGACCACGGCGAACTACATCGTGGTGTCGTCGCTGATGGCGCCGGTGATCGTCGAGCTGGGGGCGCAGAGCGGGCTGCTGGTGCCGCTGATCGCGGTGCACCTGTTCGTGTTCTACTTCGGTCTGATGGCCGACGTGACGCCGCCTGTGGGCCTGGCCTCTTATGCCGCGGCCGGCATCGCCAAGAGCGACCCGATACGCACCGGCCTCACCGCATTCGGCTACAGCCTGCGCACCGCAGTACTGCCCTTCATGTTCATCTTCAACACGCAATTGCTGCTGATCGGCATCGACAGCAGCTTCCAGCTCGTGCTGACGATCGTCACCGCCACGGTGGCAAGCATGATGTTCGCCGCGGCGACCCAGGGCTTCTTCATCGCCAGGAACCGCATCCACGAGACCATCCTGCTGTTGCTGGTCACCTTCACCCTGTTCCGGCCCGGGTTCTGGATGGACATGCTCTATCCGCCCTACGACGAGGTCGCGCCAACCGAGCTCAGCCGGTTGGTGGAGGAGGCACCGCGCAACGGCAAGCTGCGGATATGGATCGAAGGCATGAGCCTGGAAGGCCGCGACATCTCCAAGGGTGTGCTGCTGCCGCTGGGCGAGCGCGGCCCGGCACGCGAACGGCTCAACGCGATGGGCCTGACCGTGATGTCCCTTGGCGACGATGTCCAGATTGCCGCGGTGCGCTTCGGCAGCCAGGCGGAGAAGCTGGGCCTCGAGCAGGGCTTCACCATCACGACGATCGAGCTGCCCGCGGGTGAGCGCCCCGCCAAGGAGTGGATGTTCGTCCCGGCCTTCGTGCTTCTGGGCCTGGTCTATGCAATGCAGAAACCCAGACAGCGGCGCCGGGAAACCGAAGCCGAGGCCTGAGCCGGCTACGCAGAAAGGCCGCCCCTCCGGTTGGAGCGGGCGGCCTTTTCATGTGCAGTAAGCGCGCGCGCTCAGATCAGCGAAGGGCCATCGACGATTGCCGCCGCATCCTTCTCGGTGATGCGCACGCTTGCGTTCATGATGACCAGGGCGATCAGCCAGTCGTGCAGGCGCTCACGATCCTCGCCCTCGAGCGCAACGAAGCGGCAACCCGCCTGCGCCGTCGCGGCGATGCAATTGACGACCTGGGCGCGCCCCCTGATCAGATCCGGCACCCCCTCTCGATGCAGCACGAAGCCGAACAGGGCCCCCTCGACCAAGCCGGCTTCGGCACCGACCGAGAAGCCCTCAACCGAGATGTCGCGCAAGGCCCGGCGGCCCAGGCCGTCGATATCGACCCAGAAGCAGGGCTCGCCACGGCGCAGAGCAAGGAAGCGCTGGATGCGCCTGCGCTCGCCGCTGTCCTCGCCGGACTCACCCGCCGACGGCTGAGCGGGACTGGGCACGCCCGACTGGACGACGCTCATTTACCCTTGCGCTCCTCGCGCACACGGGCGATGAGCTGGTCGGTCACCTTGAGCGTATTGACGTGGCTGCCACTGAGCGAGGCAGACGTCACATAAGTGCCATCGATGACCACGGTGGGAACACCCTGGACCTTCATCGCCCGCGCGAGCTGGTCCGCGCGCTGCACCAGCGAATTCACCCCGAAGGACTTGTAGGCATCCATGAACTTGGCCGGGTCGGCCACCTTGCCACTCACCCACTCACGCACCTGCTCCTCGGTAAACAGCGGGCGCTTTTCCTCCTGAACGGCCACGAACACCGCACCGTGAATGGCGTCGAGCTGACCTGACACCTCGGCCGCGTAGTAAAGGCGCGCAAGCCCGGTGAGCTGTGCGTTGTTCCAGATCGCCGGCACTGCGCGGAAGGACACGTCCTCGGGGAGCTTCTTTTTCCAGTCGCTGATCAGCGGATCGAAATCACGGCAGTGCGGGCAGCCGTAGTGGAAGAACTCGACGACCTCGATCTTGCTCGGGTCATCCCCCTTCTGCGGCGGATTCAACACGGTGAACGGGCTCTGCGCCCAGCTCACGGATGCGGTCGGCAAGGCAAGGGCGAGGGCGCTGAGTTTGAGTGCATCACGACGATTCATGCTGTGCTCCGTTGGCTGTCAGGTCAATCAGACGCTGCGGTGTGCCGGGCGTTCCCGGCCGCCACATCTGGAGATCAAGGGTTGCCGCGGCTTACCGAGGCATTGAAGCCGGCCTCGGCCAGACGCGCGCGCATCGGGTTCATGTCTTCCGGGCGCGCGAAGGGGCCGATCCGGACCCGATGCACCACCCGCCCATCTTCGAGCTGGGCGCGCTGGGCGCTGGCCTGGATGCCGGACAGGGCCAGGCGGGCCTTCAGATTGTCGGCCTCGCTCGGATTCTCGAATGCTCCGACCTGCAGGTACAGACGCTCGACCGGTCGCGCGACTGCATCCTCGACCGGCGCCTGGAGGGTCGGCGGGGTGGTCGGGGTCGGGGTCTGGGCCGGCACGTTCTCACCCTGCGGGAGGATGCGGTAGAACTCGAAATCCTGCTTGACCACCGGGCGATCGCCCGGCTTGCCCGGCAAGGCGGCGGGGCCGTTGTCGGGCGCCTGCACGCGCGGCGCGACCGGCGCGGGCTGGAAAGGGTTGGCACGGGTGAAGTACCAGGCGGCACCGGCTGCGATCAGCGCACCGAAGACCAAGCCGATGAAAATGCCGATCAGCGTCCCGCCGGCGCTCCTGGCCGGCGCGCGGGCGGCACGCGCCGGCTTGCGGTCTCGACTCACGATTGCGCTCCCCGCATCACATCGACTCGGGCGCGGACACGCCCAGCATCTTCAGGCCGGTGACGAGCACCTGGCCCACCGCGGCGGCAAGCGCCAGGCGGGCGAGCTTGAGCGCCTCGTCCTCGACCAGCATGCGCTCGGCGTTGTACCAGCTGTGGAAGTCGGCAGCGAGATCCTTGAGGTAGAAGGCGATCTGGTGCGGTGCGTAGTCCGCAGCCGCGTTCTGCACCAGCTCGGGGAAGCTCACCAGACGGGCGCACAGGGCAAGCTCACGCTCGTTCTGCAGCAGGCCGAGATCGGCCGCGGCCAGCTCGACCGCCTCGCCACCCCACTGGTTGAGCACCGAGCACACCCGGGCATGGGCGTACTGCACGTAGTACACCGGATTCTCGTTGCTCTGGCTCTTGGCAAGATCGAGGTCGAAATCCAGGTGCTGATCGGACTTGCGCAGCACGTAGAAGAAGCGGCAGGCGTCGTTGCCGACTTCGCGGCGCAGCTCGCGCAGGGTGACGAACTCACCCGAGCGGGTGGACATCGAGGTCTTTTGGCCGTTGCGGTACAGCACTGCGAACTGCACCAGCGCCACCTCGAGCTTCTCGGGCGGCAGGCCGAGCGCGGCGATGGCGCCCTTCACGCGCGGGATGTAGCCGTGGTGGTCGGCACCCCAGATGTCGATGACGCGATCGAAGCCGCGCTCGTACTTGTTGAGGTGGTAGGCGATGTCAGAAGCGAAGTAGGTGTACAGACCGTTCTCGCGCTGCACGACCCGGTCCTTCTCGTCACCGAAAGCGGTGGAGCGGAACCACTTCGCGCCGTCCTGCAGGTAGATGTGACCCTGCTTCTCGAGCTGAGCGACCGCGCGCTCGACCAGGCCGGTGTCGAACAGGCTCTGCTCGGAGAACCACTTGTCGAAACGCACGCCGAATTCCTGCAGGTCCTCGCGGCCATCGCCGAGCTGCTCGTTGAGCGCGAAGCCATGCACCCAGGGGTAATCCTCGCCCAGCAAGCGCTTGGCGTTGGCGATCAGCGCGTCGAGGTGCTCCTCGCGCTGCTGCTTGGCCTCGTCGTCCTTGCGATCGGCCGGCGGCAGGCCGGGGGTGCCGGCGAGGATCTGCTCGGCGCTGACCCTGGCGAAGCGATCCTGATGCGCGTCGCGCATCTCACGGCCCATGTCGATCACGTAGTCGCCCTGGTAGGCATTCGGCGGGAACGGAATCTCGATACCGAAGAAAGCCAGGTAGCGCAGCCAGGTCGACAGCGCCAGGATGTCCATCTGGCGTCCGGCGTCGTTGACGTAATACTCGCGGGTGACGTCATAGCCGGCAAACGCCAGCACGTCCGACAACGAGGCGCCGTAGGCCGCACCGCGGCCGTGGCCGACATGAAGCGGGCCGGTCGGGTTGGCGGAGACGAATTCGACCTGCACCTTGACGCCCTTGACGTCGCCACGGCCAAACCCCGCGCCCTTGCCAAGCACCTCGCGCACGACCGCTGTCTTGGCGCTTGCGGCCAGGGTGAAGTTGATGAAACCGGCTCCGGCAACCTCCGCCTTCTCGACCAGCTTCGAGGCCGGAAGCTCGGCGAGCAGCAGACCAGCGAGCTCGCGCGGATTGCGTTTGAGCGGCTTGGCCAGTTGCAGCGCGAGGTTGGTGGCGAAATCACCGTGGCTCGCCTGCTTCGGGCGCTCCAGCAGGATGGGCGTATCGACCAGGTCGGGCGCCACGCTCTTCAGCGCGGTCTTGAGCAGGTCGGTCAACAGGACTTTGGGGTCGGCGCTCATGGCACTCGGGATGGATTCGAAACGCGCGATTATAGCGGAAGGCAGCCTCGGGCCCGGTCGAGGATGTGAGCGCAGATTGCGCGCCGTGGCAGGCGTCACGCACAGGCGGCGTTCCCCCGCCGTCGCTTTCCGGCTAAAGTCCCGGGTTTGCGTCTGCCCGGCTTCCCAACGTGCGCCTCTTCCGCCTCGCCAAGATCGTCTCCGTGAGCCTGCGCTTCGGCCTCGACCGCATGGTCCTCGACGCCGACAGCAGCGGACGCCTTGCACGCATATGGCATACGTTCTTCTTCTGGCGGACGTTTTCCCAGCCGCGCGGCGCACGCCTTCGCCAGGCGCTCGAGTCGCTGGGACCGATCTTCGTCAAGTTCGGCCAGATGCTGTCCACCCGGCGCGACCTGCTGCCCCCCGACCTCGCCGACGAGCTGGCGCTGCTGCAGGACCGCGTCCCCCCTTTCCCCACCGAGCAGGCGCTGGCGGTACTGGAAGGCTTCTACGGCAAACCGATCGACGAGGTCTTCGACGACTTCGAGCGAACCCCGGTCGCCTCTGCCTCGGTGGCGCAAGTGCACTTCGCCCGCCTGCCCGACGGCACCGAGGTCGCCGTCAAGGTGTTGCGCCCCGGCATCGAGCGCGTGATCGAGCACGATCTTGCGCTGCTCGAGGTCGCTGCCGTGCTGCTCGAGAAGATCTGGCCCGAGGGCCGTCGCCTGAAGCCGCGCGAGGTCGTCGCCGAGTTCAGCAAGTACCTGCACGACGAACTCGACCTGATGCGCGAAGCCGCCAACTGCTCGCAACTGCGGCGCAACTTCACGGAGTCCTCGCTGCTCATCGTGCCCGAAGTGCATTGGGACTGGTGCGGCAGCAAGGTCATGGTGATGGAGCGCATGCGCGGCGTGCCGATCTCGCAGACGCCCGCGCTGCTCGCCCAGGGCACCGACCTGTCGGCGCTGTCGCGCGCCGGCGTGGAGATCTTCTTCACCCAGGTGTTCCGCGACGGCTTCTTCCATGCCGACATGCACCCGGGCAACATCTTCGTGCACCGCGACGGGCGCTACATCGCGCTCGACTTCGGCATCATGGGCACGCTCAACGAGGTGGACAAGAACTACCTCGCCACCAACTTCCTCGCCTTCTTCAAGCGCGACTACCGGCGCGTGGCGCTTGCCCACATCGAAGCCGGCTGGGTGCCGGCGAAGACGCGCGTGGACGAGTTCGAGGCCGCGATCCGCACCGTGTGCGAGCCGATCTTCGACAAGCCGCTCAAGGACATCTCCTTCGGCAAGACCCTGCTGCGCCTGTTCCAGACCGCACGCCGTTTCGAGATGGAAGTGCAGCCCCAGCTCGTGCTGCTGCAGAAGACCCTGCTCAACATCGAAGGCCTCGGCCGCCAGCTCGACCCCGAGCTCGACCTGTGGAAGACCGCCAAGCCCTTCCTGGAGCGCTGGATGGATGAGCGCATGGGCATGCGTGCGCTGGTGCGCGGCGTCAAGGAAGAAGCACCGGCCTGGGCCGGCACGCTGCCGCAGCTGCCTCGCCTGGTGCACCATGCGCTGACCGAATCCGGCCGCCAGCAGAGCGCGCAACAGCAGCGCCTGGACGACCTGGCAGCCGGCCAGCGCCGGCTCACCCGCCTGCTGCTGCTGGTCGGCGCGGTCGCAGCCACCCTGCTCGGCCTCGAGCTGCATCGCCTGCTGGGCTGAGCCGAGCGGAGGCTGAACGAATCGGGCGCCCCCGCATCCAACTCATGCACACATGATTCGGCCCGCCGCGTGCGGGCGCGACCAGGATGCATGGAGGTGCCGTAATGACGACGACACGCATGGATGGCATGGCGCCGCACGTACCTCACTCGATGATCCGGGTGATCGGCGCCGCGAGCGCGCTCGGCGCCCCTGCCCCAGGTACGGCGGCCAGCCCCGACAGTCTGCAAAGCGGTGGCCTTTGCGCCCATCTGCACGCAATCGGACTCGGCGTCGACTGGCTCGAGACCCTGCGCCCCCTCGCTGCCGGCGTACCTGCACAGGCGGCAGCTCAGACAGGAGCCGATCCGGCAAGCACTGCCGAGAACACGGAAGTCGCCGACATGGCCCGGCGCCTCGACGACAATGGCCGCTTTGCCCGTCGCCTCGCCGACCATGTGGCAGCAGTGCCACCCGGCAGCTTCCCGCTCGTGCTCGGTGGTGACCATGCAATCGCCGCAGGCACCTGGCGAGGCGTAGGCCGACGCTGCGGACGCTCCCCCGGGCTGCTGTGGATCGACGCCCACCTCGACAGCCACACCGACACCAGCACCCACTCCGGCAACATCCACGGCATGCCTCTGGCTGCGCTGCTGGGGGTCGGCCACCCGCAACTGTGCGACATCCCCGGGCCGACGCTGGATCCCGCGCGCACCTGCGTGCTCGGCGCACGCGCCTGGGAGGCCGAGGAGCGCGACCTGCTCAGGCGTCTGGGCGTGCGCATCTTCGACATGGAGGAGATTGCGCAGCGCGGTCTGGCGGCCGTGTTCTGCGATGCACTGAGCATCGTGCGCGCAGACGAGCAGGCGGGCTTCGGCGTCAGCCTCGACCTCGACGCCCTCGATCCGGGCCATTTCCCGGCGGTGAGCTGCCCCGAGCCCGGCGGCCTGGCACCCCGTGCGCTCACCGACTGCCTGTTCAGTCTGCGCGCCTGCGCCGACTTCATCGCGCTGGAGATCGTCGAATACCGTCCCGAACTGGATGCCGACGGCAGCGGCATGCGCTGGGTACGCGAGCTTGCCGCTGCTGCGCTCGGCCCATCGACCGCCTGGCTGCGCGAGAAGGAACGCCGCTACGGCGCCGCCAATTACGCCCCGCTCCCCGCCGTGTTCCAGCGTGGCGAGGGCGTCTGGCTGTGGGACACCGACGGCCGGCGTTACCTTGACATGATGAGCGCCTACTCGGCAGTGAGCTTCGGCCACAGCCACCCGCGCCTGGTCCAGGCCCTGACCGAGCAGGCCCAGCGCCTGGCGCTGACCTCGCGCGCCTTCTCCAGCGACCGTCTGCCGGTCTTCCTCGAGCGCCTGTGCGCGACCTTCGGCTATGAGCGCGCCCTGCCCGTCAATACCGGCCTGGAAGCCGTGGAGACGGCCTTGAAGGCGGCACGCAAATGGGGCTACCAGGTCAAGGGCATCGCCCCCGGAAAGGCCCGCATCATCGCCTGCGATGGCAACTTCCATGGCCGCTCCATCGCCATCGTCGGACTCTCCTCCAATGCGCACTATCGCGCCGGCTTCGGCCCCTTCCCGCCGGGGCTCGAGCGCATCCCCTTCGGCGACGCCGACGCCCTCGAAGCGGCAATCACCCCCGACACTGCTGCCTTTCTGGTCGAGCCGATCCAGGGCGAGGGCGGCATCGTGGTGCCGCCGGCTGGCTACCTGTCCCGATGCGCCGAGATCTGCCGCCGGCACAAGGTGTTGCTGATCGCCGACGAGGTGCAGACCGGCCTCGGCCGTACCGGGCGCCTGCTCGCCTGCGACCACGAGGGCGTGCGTGCCGACGGACTCATCCTGGGCAAGGCCCTGGGCGGCGGACTGCTGCCGGTATCGGCCTTCCTTGCCGATCGCGCGCTCATGGACGTGTTCGGCCCCGGCGACCATGGCTCGACCTTCGGCGGCAACCCATTGGCAGCGGCCGTAGGCACCGAAGTGCTGGCGCTGCTCGAACAGCTCCGGCCCTGGGAGCGCGCCGAGCGGCTCGGCACACACCTGATCCAGTCCCTGCGCGACGCGGACCTGCCCGGCGTGCGCGCGATCCGTGGCCGGGGCCTGCTGGTCGGGGTCGCCTTCGAGCCGAACTTCGCCGACGCCGGCGCCATTGCCGAGCGCCTGCTCGCACACGCCATCGCCACTCGCGACACCAACGGCAACGTGCTGCGCCTGGCGCCACCGCTGATCATCGACGAGGAGACGCTGGAGCAGGCGATCACCACCATCGTGACCACGCTGCGTGCGTTCGCGGCGAAACGGACACGGCTCGCCGACAGCGTTGCAGATCTGCAATGAAGCAGGCGTGTTCGCGCACGGATCGACCACATTCGCCCCCCATCGCAACGCCTCCTGTTGCTAAACTCGCGCCTGTTTTTCCAACCGTGCGCGTGCGTGCGCCTCAACGAAGGGCTCCCTGATGCTGCTCTGGCTTGTCGTCGCCTATCTGGTCATTTCCATCGGCATCGGACTGTATGCCGCCACCCGGGTACACAATGCGCGCGACTACATCACTGCGGGTCGCAACCTGCCGATGTACATCGTGCTGGCGATGGTGTTCGCAACCTGGTTCGGCGCCGAGACCGTGCTCGGCATCTCGGCCACCTTCCTGGACGAAGGCTTCCGTGGGCTGATCTCCGACCCACTGGGCGCGGCAGCCTGCCTGGTCCTGTTCGGCCTCATCTTCGCCCGCCCGCTCTACCGCATGAACCTGCTCACGCTGGGCGACTTCTTCCGCATGCGCTACAACCGCACGACCGAGCTCGTGCTGTCGATCTGCATCGTGCTGTCCTACCTTGGCTGGGTAGCGGCGCAGATCACCGCGCTCGGACTGGTGTTCAATGTATTGTCGAACGACGTCGTGAGCATGAACGAGGGCATGCTGATCGGCGCCGCCGTCGTGCTGGTCTATACCTTGTTCGGCGGCATGTGGTCGGTGGCACTGACCACCTTCGTGCAGATGATCGTGATCGTGATCGGCCTGGTGTGGGTCACCTGGCTTGCCGGCGACAAGGCTGGCGGCTTCGAACTCGTCATCGCCAAGGCCGCGGCCGAGGGCAAGTTCGAGTGGCTGCCTTCGCTCGACCTCATCGACATGATCGCCTGGTTCGCTGCCTTCGCCACCATGGCGCTGGGCTCGATCCCGCAGCAGGACGTCTTCCAGCGTGTCAACTCGTCGAAGAACGAGCGCGTCGCCGTATGGGGTACCACACTGGGGGGGGTGAGCTACTTCTTCTTTGCTGCGGTGCCGCTGTTCCTCGCCTATACCGCCAACATCATCGACCCCGGCATGGTCGAGCGCCTGATGGAGCAGGACTCGCAGCTCATCCTGCCCACGCTGATCCTCCAGCACATGCCCTTCTTCGCCCAGGTGATCTTCTTCGGCGCCCTGCTGTCGGTGATCATGAGCACCGCCTCGGGCACCCTGCTCGCGCCCTCGGTGACCTTCTCCGAGAACGTGCTGCGCGGCTTCATCCCGGGCATGAGCGACCGCGCCTTCCTGTTCAGCACGCGGGTCACCGTGGTGGTGTTCACCGTCCTCGTGACCTGGTACGCCACCACCACAGAGGCCACCATCCACCACATGGTCGAGAGCGCCTATCGCGTGACGCTAGCCGGCGCTTTCGTGCCCCTGGCCGCCGGCCTGTTCTGGAAGCGCGCCAACAACCTGGGGGCAGCGCTGGCCATCATCCTCGGCCTGTCGACCTGGCTACTGCTGGAGATCTTCGTCACCGAGGGCGACGTCGAGCCCCAGCTCTACGGCCTGGCGGCAAGCGCGCTCGGCATGCTGGTCGGCGGCCTGATCGGACCCAAGACGCACCACAGGCCGCAGGTCGGTGGTCATCGCGCCGCCGCAGGCACCTACCACACCGCGCGTTGACCCCACGGCCAGCGCGTCCTGAGGCCAGGCCAAGGGGGCGGCAGTCATGAATGGCACGGCCAAGGGGCTGGACTACTGGCGGCGCGAACTGGCCGCCGTGCGCATGCCTGTGCTGTCGACAGCACAGGCGCTCGAGACCCTGCTCGACCCCGGGATCGGCATGGACACGCTGCGCACCATGCTGCACGGCGACATCCCGCTTGCGCTCGAGGTCATCTTGCTCGCCGCCCGCGAACCGCGCATCGACGGCGAGGTGCAAGGCCTTCAGCATGCGCTCAACATGCTTGGCGTCGACAAGGTCCAGGCCCTGGCCAGACGGTGTGCTGACCAGGGCCTGGATGCAAGCGCCGCTGCCCGGCACGAGGCGGTACGGGCGATGGCAACGAGCCAGTTCGGCCGTGTCCTGCAGGCCGACTGGGCGCACCACCACGGCGGCGAGCATGCCGAGTATCTCGAATGGCTGACGCTGTTGCTCGGCGTGGCGCGCTGGAAGCTCCCCCTCGCCGCCCCCGAACTGCACCAGGAGATCGAAGTGCGCGCCGCGGCCGGCGAGCGGCGTGCGCGGGTGGAGGAGGCTCTGCTGGGCTGCTCCCCCGTCGAACTGAACGCTGCCCACCTGCAGGATCTTGGCCTGCCGGCGAGCCCGGCGCTGACGACGATCATGGACAGGGCGGGCACCATGCTTGCGCACGCGGGCCGCTACGCCTGGCAAGGGGGCATGGCCCCCGAGCTGCCGATCGCACTCGCCCGCTATCTGCACCAGCGCGGCGCGGATGCCGTCCTTGCCCACCTCATCGCCTGGGCGACACATGACAACTGGTATGGTGGCCACACCACGACACTGCTGCACGCTGCGTCGGCGATGACGAACCTGCCGCTCGACGAAATCGTCGCAAGCACGCGTCGCGTCGCAGTACGCATCAGCCATGCCGCTGCGTTCATCGACCATCGCCCGGTCGCATGCGAGCGCTTTTTCTGGCCGCCACCGCCACCGCGCAGCCCCGGCGCGCAGATGCCCGCAAGCCGAGCGCCCGCGCGACCGGCTGACAGCGACGCGCACACTGACGGATGGCATGCTCGCTCACAACACGCCGGCGACGACCGCACCCGACTGGTGACAACGAGGCTAGAAGGCGAGACACAGGCCGACGAGCCTTCAAGCGCAGCACCCAAGGCGACGCAGCCCAAGGCCCATGGCGGCATCGGCGGTGAGCCTGTCACCGAGATCATCGAGGCCTTCATGCAGAACTGCCAGCACGGCCGCTATCGCGACCTGCGCGCGTTCTTTGCGGACACGGCGCACACGCTTGAGCAAGGCCTTGGCCTTGCGCGCTGCCTGCTGTTCCTGAAAGCCTCTGCCGCAGACCGCCTGAGCTGCTACTTCGCCTACGGTTTTGCCCCCGAGGACAATGCGAAAGCCCTCTGGGTGCCTGCGGGTGACGACAACCTGCTCGCACGCCTGTTCCGCCACGCGGCGGGATCTACCTGCATCGACCGCACACGGCTCGCGGCCGGTCGCCGCCAACTCCCCGAGGTCCTGCGCGCGCATGTGCGGCCGGCGGGCTTCCTGCTTGGCGCCATCCACCTCGGTGATCGTCCGGTTGGCGTGATCTGGGCCGACGGCGGCGACGCCGACCCCGTGCTCGACGCCAACCGCCATGCGGAATTCAAGCACATGATTCGCCACTTTGGCGCCGAGTTCACCCGTCTGACTCAGGCCCTGCGGCGCTGAGCCCGGCCTCGGAGGGCCATAGGGCTATTCCGCCTGCCAGCCCATGAAGGGCAGCAACTCGGAATGGCCGCCACCGATCAGCTGGCGCGCCCGGTTCTCCAGCACCTCGATCGGCCCGGACATGTCGATCACGATCTCGACCCGCCGGTTCTGCGCGCGTAGGGCTGCCGACGTGTTCTCGACCCGCGGACGCGTCTCGGCAAAGCCATGCACACGCAGCCGTCCCGGCGCGACGGTGGCGGTCGCGAGCAGCGCGTTCGCCACTGATGAGGCGCGCGCTGCCGACAGATCCCAGTTGGAGCGGAAACGCGCAGTGCTGATCGGGATGTCGTCGGTATGACCCTCGATCGCGATCTCCCCCGGGATATCGGCCAGCGACTCGCCGATCCTGCGCGCCACGTCGGCAAATGCCGGCGCGAGGTCAGCCGAGCCGGACGGAAAGGCGCCGCGCTCCTCGATACGGATGACGATGCGCTTCTTCTCCTCGTCGAGTTGGAGCGTGCCCTGGCCGAGCTCCTTCTCGAGCGTCTTGCGCAACTCGTCGGCACTCTTGCTGACCTGGCGCTCGGACACCTCGCGCACCATCGCCTCGTTGCTCGCGTTGGAGGTGTAGGTCTTGAGCTTGGGATCCTCCTTGGAGGTCTCCTGCCGCACGGTATCTATCGGGGTGGGCTTGGGCGGCCCCGGCGAGAACTTGTCGAAGATCGGCGTCGTCCCCATCGGCGACTCGATCGCCGGCACATCGCGCTGCACACCGAAGGCCTTGGTGAGCTCACCGGCGATCTGCTTGAACTTCATCGCATCCATCTCGGCAAACGAGAGCAGGAGCACGAAAAAGCACATGAGCAGCGACATCAGGTCGGCAAATGTCATCACCCAGGCGGGGATGCCGGCCTTCTCCTCCTCGGGCATGTCCATGTGCGCGCCCTCAGCCGCCTTCGGACTTGCGCTTGGCGGGCGGCAGGTAGCTCGTGAGCAGGGTCTCGATCACGCGCGGATTGGTGCCGTTCTGGATCGCCGAGATCGCATCGATGAGCATCGCGTTGAGGCGTGCCTCCTCGGTCATGCGCAGGTTGAGCTTGTCCGCCATGGGCAGGAAGATCATCGTTGCCATCATCGCGCCATACAGCGTGGTCAGCAGCGCCACCGCCATCGCCGGGCCGATCGACTTCGGGTCTTCCATGTTCGACAGCATCTGCACCAGGCCGATGAGGGTCCCGATCATGCCCATCGCCGGGCCGACGTCACCCATGGCGCTGAACACCTTTGCCCCCCAGCGATGGCGCTCGAGCGTGAGAAGGCGCTCCTTCTGCAGGATCTCGCGCACCGTCTCGGGTGCCTGGCCGTCGATCATGAGCTGGATGCCCTGCTGGAAGAAAGGGATGGAAGAGGGCCGGCTCTCGAGCGCCAGCATGCCCTCCTTGCGCGCCACCTGCGCAACCTCCATCACCTCCTTGATGACCTCCTCGGTGTCGGGCAGGCGGAACTTGAACGCCTTCGCCGCCACCTTGAACGCGCCGAGGAACTGCTGCAGCGTGAACTTGCTGAGTACGACGAACAGGCTGCCGCCGACAACGATGAGCAAGGATGGTCCATTGAGGAAGATCATTGCCGACGCACCGAGCACGATGGCCGAGACGACGATGCCCAGCGAGCCCAGCAGCCCAATCAGTGTTGCAAGATCCACGCACGCTCCATTGCGTTGAGCACACCGATGCTCGCCTGCACCACTTCGTGCAGACGCCATCGCGGCCGAATGTCATTGGCCCGAATCATAAGGTTTTTTTGCGCACCGCACGATGGTGCACAACGGGCGTTTGACACTCGTCAAAGCCACCTCAGCGACCACGCACTATGGTGCCCGGGTTCTTCCCTGCCCGCCCGGCCGCCAATGTCCGCACCCAATACGATCGAGCTCGTCTGCCCAGCCGGCAGCCTCCCCGCCCTGAAAACCGCCGTCGACCACGGCGCAGACTGCGTCTATCTCGGCTTCAAGGACGCCACCAACGCGCGCAACTTCACCGGCCTCAACTTCGACCCGCCGCAGATGCGCGAAGGCATCGCCTACGCCCACGCCCGTGGCAAGAAGGTGCTGCTCGCACTCAACACCTATCCGCAGACCGGCAACTGGCCGAGCTGGACGCAGGCCATCGACCGCGCTGCCGAGTTCGGTCTCGATGCCCTGATCCTCGCCGACCCCGGTCTTATGGCCTACGCCGCCAGAACGCATCCGCAGTTGCGCCTGCACCTGTCGGTGCAGGGCTCGGCCACCAGCTACGAGGCGATCAACTACTACCATGAGCGCTTCGGTATCCAGCGCGCGGTGCTGCCGCGCGTGCTGTCCATGGCCCAGGTAGAGAGCGTGGTCGCCAACACACCGGTCGAGATCGAGGTCTTCGGCTTCGGCGGCCTGTGCGTGATGGTCGAGGGCCGCTGTGCGCTGTCGGCCTACGCCACCGGCGAGTCGCCCAACTGCAATGGCGCCTGCTCGCCGGGCAAGCACGTACGCTGGGAAGACACGCCGCGCGGCATGGAGACGCGCCTCAACGGCATCCTCATCGACCGTTTCGCCGACGGTGAGCGCGCCGGCTACCCGACCCTGTGCAAGGGCCGCTTCGAGGTCAACGACGAGACCTACTACGCGCTCGAGGAGCCGACCAGCCTCAACACGCTCGAACTGCTGCCCGAGCTCGCCCGCATCGGCATCCGTGCGATCAAGATCGAAGGCCGCCAGCGCAGCCCAGCCTATGTCGCCCAGGTCACCAAGGTGTGGCGCGCCGCGCTCGACAAGCTCAAGGCCGGCGGCGCCGAAGGCTTCGCAGTGCTGCCGGCGTGGATGGCCGAGCTCAACAAGGTCTCCGAAGGCCAGAGCCATACGCTGGGCGCCTACTACCGCCCGTGGAAGTGAGCGTCGCGCAAGCCGCCTCGCACCGCATCACCCGAACGAACTGAGACCCGCCCGATGAAACTCGCCCTCGGCCCCCTGCTCTATTACTGGCCGCACCAGAGCGTGCTCGACTTCTACGCCGACATGGTCGAAGCACCGATCGACAGCGTCTACCTGGGCGAGACGGTGTGCTCGCGCCGCCACGAACTGCGCCTCGACGACTGGCTCGAGGTCGGCAAGGTGCTCGCCGCGGCCGGCAAGGAAGTGGTCATCAGTACCCAGGGCCTGATCGAATCCGAATCCGACCTCAAGGTACTGCGCCGCATCGTGCGCCAGCACAGCGAGGGCGAGACCGGCTTCCGCGTCGAGGCCAACGACATGGGCGCGGTGCGACTGCTCGCCGAGGCCGGCATCACCGACTGGGTCGCTGGCCCCACACTGAACATCTTCAACCCGAACACGCTGCAGCTGATGATCGACTCGGGCGCCACGCGCTGGGCCGTCGCCCCGGAGATGTCGGGTGCCGCGCTTGCCGAGGTGCGCGAAGCGCTCGCAGCCCCGATCGAAACCGAGGTCTTCGCCTACGGCCGCCTGCCGCTCGCGCATTCGGCGCGCTGCTTCACCGCCCGCCACTTCAACCTGCAGAAGGACACCTGCGAGTTCCGCTGTCTGTCGATCATGGACGGCATCACGCTGCGCACCCGCGAAGGCGAACCCTTCCTGACCCTGAACGGCGTGCAGACGCAGTCGGCACGGGTGCATAACCTGCTCGGCGACCTCGCCGCGGTACGTGGCAACGCCGAAGTCCTGCGCATCAGCCCACAGGGCGCCAACACGCGCGCCATCGTCGAACTGTTCCGCACCACCATCGATGCCCAGAGTTCGCCCGCCGAAGCCCTCGCGGCAAGCCGCGCACTGATGATCGAGGCGCCCTGCAACGGCTTCTGGCACGGCCGCGCCGGTGCCGAACAATACGTCGCGGCCTGAGCCAGCACACCCGCCTCCCCGGAGTACACACATGCCCGCCCTGCCCACCCTGCCGCGCCCGCCCCTGCCTGCCGAACTCCTGCCCGGCAGCCTGCGCCAGCGCATTGCCCAAAGCCTGGCAGACTTCCGCATTCCGGACTTCACGGTGCCAACGGCACTGGCCAGGCTGATCTCGCGCCTGCCGCAGCAGCCGCCGACGCATGCCCTGATCGCAGCGCTCAACCTCGCGCTCGGCCGCATCCTGCCGCGCGACACGCTGGCACCGCTCGGCGGACGCCACCTGCAGATGCGCGTGCTCGATGCCGGACTCACGCTCGATTTCAGCCTCGGCGAGCGCGGCTTCCGCCGCGCCGTTCCAGCTGCGGGACGCAAGCCGGACCTGGTGATCTCCGCCACCACGCGCGACTTCATCGCGCTCGCACTGCGCGAGGAAGATCCCGACACGCTGTTCTTCAGCCGCCGCCTGCGCATGGAAGGCGACACCGACCTCGGCCTGCTGGTCAAGAACACGCTCGACGCGGTGGACTGGGACAGTCTGAAGGCGCGCCTGGGTCTGCGCGCACGCTGAGTCCGGCAACGGCGCGCGCAGCGCACTTGTGCGCTAAGCTTGGCGCCCGCCCGCCCGCATGCGGGCAGCCGCCTCACTTCGCGTCATGCCTTCCGAATTCGACCTCATCCAGCGTCACTTCACTCGCGCCACACGGCACACCGCGCTCGCCGTCGGCGATGATGCCGCCTTGCTGCAGCCGCGCACGGGCATGCAGCTCGCCGTATCGACCGACATGCTCGTGTCGGGCACCCATTTTTTCGCCGACACCGACCCCGAAGATCTCGGCTGGAAGACCCTGGCGGTGAACGTCTCGGACATCGCAGCGATGGGCGCGGAACCGCGCTGGGCCTTCCTTGCGCTGTCCCTGCCAGCTGCCGACGAAGCCTGGATCGAGGCTTTCGCGCGCGGCTTCTTCGCCTGTGCCGATGCGCATGGCGTGGACCTCGCCGGTGGCGACACCACGCGCGGGCCGCTCACGCTGTCGGTCACCATCATCGGCGAGACGGCCGCCGGCGAGGCCGTCACCCGCGACGGCGGTCGCGCCGGTGACGACCTGTGGGTATCGGGCCAGCCCGGCCTGGCTGCACTCGGGCTCGCCGCCCTGCAAGGGCGGACCAGGCTCGACGCCGACGGCCGGCGCGCCTGCATCGCCGCACTGCAACGCCCACAGCCCCGGCTCGCCCTCGGCCGTGCGCTGCGCGGCGTGGCCAGTGCCATGCTGGACGTCTCCGACGGCCTGCTCGGCGATCTTCGCCACATTCTGGAACGCTCGCACACCGGTGCGCTGATCGAAACCGCGGCGCTGCCGCTGGCCCGCCTGCTTGCAACCGGCGCCGACCCGGTCTTGTGCAGACACTGCCTGCTCGCGGGGGGCGACGACTACGAACTGCTTTTCTGCGCCGCCACTGCGCAACGTGACACCGTACGGGCGCTCGCCACAAAGCTCGAGTTGCCCGTGCACCGCATCGGCAGCCTCACCGCTGATAGCGGCAGCATCCACATGCGCGAAGCCGACGGCACGCTGGCCCCGCTCGCGCCCAGCGGCTACGATCACTTTGCCTGATGTACTGCGAACCATTTCGCCCGAATCAATCCCTCCTGGTACGCAAGCACGCGTCGAACAACACAGATCGGATCACGAGATGCGCCCCACTCTTCGCCTGATGATGAGCCACCCCGCCCACTTCATTTCGCTGGGTTTCGGCTCCGGCCTGTCGCCCTGGGCGCCGGGAACCATGGGCACGCTGCTCGCATGGGCGCTCTACCCGCTGATCCGCGTCCCACTGTCCGAGTTCGTCTTCCTTGCCCTGCTCGCAGCCCTGTTCATCGCCGGCGTGCTGGCCGCCGAGCGCACGGGGCGCGCACTCGGCGTGCCCGACCACGGCGGGATCGTGTGGGACGAAATGGTCGCCACCTGGCTGGTGCTGGCCTTCACGCCGCCAACCCTGCTCTGGCAGGCGGTCGCGGTGGCCTTGTTCCGCTTCTTCGATATCGTCAAACCGCCCCCCGTACGCTGGGCCGATCGCAGTTTCAAGGGCGGCTTCGGGGTGATGTTCGACGACCTGGTCGCGGCCGGCTATACCCTGCTCGCACTCGCCATCCTGGTTGCCATCGTCGGCGCGTAAAGCCATGACCGACACCGAACTCGACACCCTCGCCCAACAGGTCGGCCAGGCGCTCGGCGCACGCAGATGGCAGTTGGCGACCGCCGAGTCCTGCACCGGCGGCTGGATCGCAGAGGCCGTTACCGCGATCGGCGGCAGCTCGGCCTGGTTCGACCGCGGCTTCGTCACCTACTCCAACGAAGCCAAGATCGACATGCTGGGCGTATCCGCCCACACCCTCGCAACCCAAGGTGCGGTCAGCGAGGCCACCGTTCGCGAGATGGCCGCCGGGGCACTTGATCGCAGCATCGCCACGGTCGCCGTCGCCGTATCCGGCATTGCCGGCCCCAGCGGCGGCAGCCCGGCCAAGCCCGTGGGCACGGTGTGCATCGGCTGGGCCTTGCGCGCCGGCGAGCAAAGCGCCCTGACCCTGCATTTCGCCGGCGATCGTAGCGCCGTGCGCAGACAGACCGTGATCCGCGCACTGCAGGGCGTACTTGCACTGGCGCACTGACGCACTGACGCGAGCCTGCCCCGTCCGCTTCGGCAACTCCGCCGTTTGCTGTATTTTCATACACGTCTTAAACTAGCGGCATCAGGCGCGGCCGTCCGCATGCCTGCAATCTTTGTGCCATAATCCGCCAATCACACAGGACGCACCTCCATGGACGACAACAAGGCCAAGGCCCTCGCCGCCGCGCTCTCCCAGATCGAAAAGCAGTTCGGCAAAGGGTCGATCATGCGCATGGGCGACGGCAACGTCGAACGTGACATCCAGACCGTCTCCACCGGCTCGCTCGGCCTCGACATCGCGCTCGGCCTCGGTGGCCTGCCGCGCGGCCGGGTCGTCGAGATCTACGGCCCGGAATCCTCGGGCAAGACCACGCTGACCCTGCAGGTGATCGCCGAGATGCAGAAGCTGGGCGGCACGGCAGCCTTCATTGACGCCGAGCACGCGCTCGACGTCGGCTACGCGGAGAAGCTTGGCGTCAATATCCAGGACCTGCTTATCTCGCAGCCCGACACCGGCGAGCAGGCGCTCGAGATCGCCGACATGCTGGTGCGCTCCGGCGGCGTGGACGTGGTCGTCGTCGACTCCGTCGCCGCGCTCACCCCCAAGGCCGAGATCGAGGGCGAGATGGGCGACCAGCTCCCCGGCCTGCAGGCGCGCCTGATGTCGCAAGCGCTACGCAAGCTCACCGCCAACATCAAGCGCACCAACACGCTGGTGATCTTCATCAACCAGATCCGCATGAAGATCGGCGTCATGTTCGGTAGCCCGGAGACCACCACGGGCGGCAATGCACTCAAGTTCTATGCCTCGGTGCGCATGGACATCCGCCGCACCGGCACGATCAAGAAGGGCGACGAGGTGGTCGGCTCCGAAACCCGAGTCAAGGTCGTCAAGAACAAGGTCTCGCCCCCCTTCAAGGAGGCCCACTTCGACATCCTCTACGGCGAAGGCATCTCGCGCGAGGGCGAGATCATCGATCTGGGCGTGACACACAAGATCGTCGACAAGTCGGGCGCCTGGTATGCCTACCAAGGCGACAAGATCGGCCAGGGCAAGGACAACTCACGCGAATTCCTGCGTGCGAATCCGACGCTTGCGCGCGAAATCGAAAACAAGGTCCGCGTCGCCGTCGGCCTGCCCGAACTGCCGCCAGCGGCACCGGCAACGGCCACGGAAAGCTGAGCCAAGCCAGGACACCATGGGCGCCCCCAGCCTGCGCGAACGCGCGCTTCGCCATCTTGCCCGCCGCGACCACTCGCGCGCGGAGTTGACGCGCAAGCTGGCCGCCCACGGCGAGGCTGACGAGGTGCAGGCAGTGATCGAGCGCATGGGCGAGCTCGGCCTGCAGTCCGACAGCCGCTACGCCGAAGCCTACGTGCGCACCCGCGCCAACCGTTTCGGCGGCAGCCGGCTGCGCAGCGAGCTGGCGCGGCGCGGGATCGACCGTGAACTGATCGAGGCAACACTCGCCACGGAGTGCGTAGAATCGGAACTGGAGCGTGCCCGCGCAGTGCTGCGCAGCCGCTTCCAGGCGGCCCCGGCGGATGCGCGCGAATGGGCACGCCAGGCCCGTTTCCTGCAAACCCGCGGCTTTGCACCCGAACTGATCCGCAAGCTGCTGAAAGAACCCCGCGATGAGTCTGCTTAAGGTCTCCAGCCTGCAAAAGCGCTACAAGGCGCGCACCGTGGTCCACGACGTCGGCTTCGAGGTCGGTTCGGGCGAGGTCGTCGGCCTGCTCGGCCCCAACGGCGCCGGCAAGACCACCTGTTTCTACATGATCGTAGGCTTGGTCCGTGCCGACGGCGGCCAGATCAACCTCGACGGCACCGACCTCACCCACCTGCCGATCCACGCCCGTGCGCGTCTGGGCCTGTCCTACCTGCCGCAGGAGATGAGCGTCTTCCGCAAGCTCACCGTGGCCGAAAACATCCGTGCCGTGCTCGAGCTCCAAGGGCTCGAGGCGCACCAGGTGAAGACCCGGCTCGACGAACTGCTGCTCGAGCTTGGCATCAACCACCTGCGCGACAACACCGCCGTCTCACTCTCCGGCGGCGAGCGCCGGCGTTGCGAGATCGCGCGCGCACTTGCAACCGACCCGCGCCTGATCCTCCTCGACGAACCCTTCGCAGGGGTCGACCCGATCGCGGTGATCGACATCCAGAAGATCATCCGCTTCCTCAAGGAGCGCGGCATCGGCGTGCTGATCACAGACCACAACGTGCGCGAGACGCTCGGCATCTGCGATCGTGCGTACATCATCAGCGAGGGCCGGGTACTGGCAAGCGGCGAACCGGCCGAGATCATCGACAACGAAAGGGTGCGCCAGGTTTACCTGGGCGAGCATTTCCGCCTGTGAATCCGCGCGCGCGTCGACAGCGATGAAACCAAGCCTCCAGCTCAAGCTCTCCCAGCACCTTACCCTGACGCCGCAGCTGCAGCAGTCGATCAAGCTGCTGCAGCTGTCGACCATCGAGCTGAACCAGGAGATCGAGCGCTTCCTGCTCGAGAACCCGATGCTCGAGCGCAGCGACGGCGACGGTGTCGAGTTCGTACCACCGCTTCCACCGGGCAGCCCCCCCGAACACGAGGCCAGACAGCAACAGGCGAACACCCCCGAGGCGCCAGCCAGCGCTACGGACAGCGACGCCGGCGACCATGCCGACCATGGCAGCGCCGACGAAGGCATGGACTGGTCCAATGTCGGCAGCGGCGCATCGAGCCGCAGCGAGGACGACGACGACGTCGATTACCAGGAACTGCAGGCGGCCGGCGTCTCCCTGCGTGAACACCTCGACCAGCAGGTGTCGCTGTCGCCGCTGTCAGACCGCGACCGCGCCCTCGTGCGCTTCATCATCGAAGCCTTGGATGACGACGGCTACCTTCACCAGCCGCTCGATGAGCTCCTCGAACTGCTTCCGGACGACGCCGACGTCGATGTCGATGACCTGAGCATCGCGCTGCGCCACGTACAGAACCTCGAGCCCGCAGGCATCGGCGCGCGCAGCCCCAGCGAATGCCTGTCGCTGCAGCTCCGTACCCTGCCGGCTTCGGCGACGCGCACGCTCGCGCTCGAGATCGTCGACAAGCACCTCGAGCTGCTCGCCGAGCGCAACTTCGTCAAGCTCAAGAAGCTGACCGGCTGCGACGACGAGGCCCTGCGCGCCGCCCATGCCCTGATCTGCAGCCTCGATCCCCACCCCGGCTCGCGTTACTCGAACGCCGAGACGCGCTACGTACTGCCGGATGTGGTCGTACGCAAGCTGCGCGGGCGGTGGACGGTCAGCCTGAACCAGGAGGCAATGCCGCGTCTGCGCATCAACCGCCTGTATGCCAGCCTGCTGCAGCAGAACCGCGGCCAGGGTGGCGGCCTGAGCGGACAGTTGCAGGAGGCACGCTGGCTGATCAAGAACGTGCAGCAGCGCTTCGACACCATCCTCCGGGTGTCCCAGGCCATCGTTGACCAGCAGAGGCAGTTCTTCGATCATGGGGAGGTGGCAATGCGGCCACTCACCCTCCGGGAGATCGCGGACCAACTCGAGCTGCACGAGTCCACCGTGTCGCGCGTGACCACGCAGAAGTACATGGCGAGTCCGCGCGGGGTGTTCGAACTCAAGTATTTCTTCGGTAGTCACGTCGCCACCGACACCGGTGGAGCGGCCTCGTCTACGGCGATTCGCGCGCTGATTCGCCAACTGGTTGACGCCGAGGACAGCAAGAAGCCGCTGTCCGACGCCAAGATTGCCGAAGTCCTTGGCCAGCAGGGTATCGTGGTCGCACGGCGCACGATCGCCAAGTATCGCGAATCCCTCAATATCCCGCCGGTCAGCCTGCGCAAATCCATCTGACAAAAACAGGAGTCAACATGAATCTCAACATCACCGGGCGCCACGTCGAAGTCACTCCGGCCATTCGCGACTACGTCACCTCCAAGCTTGATCGCGTCATCCGTCACTTCGACAACGTCACCAGTGTCGCGGTGATCCTCTCGGTCGAGAAGCTCAAGCAGAAGGCCGAGGTCACCCTGCACGTGCGCGGCAAGGACATCTTCGTCGAAAGCGATGATGCCGACCTGTACGCGGCCATCGACGCGATGACCGACAAGCTCGACCGCCAGGTGCAGAAGTACAAGCAGAAACTGGCCGACCACAACCACGAGACGATCAAGCACCAGGCCCCCGAAGCCTGACGCTTTCGTTTCAGCCCCACGTCCGGGGTATGGTTATAATGCGCCCGTTTCCAAGACGCGGCGCCAGCATGCCCCGGGACGGCCGGTCGCACCCTGCGACCGGAATGCCTGCGATATTGCGCGAACCCTCCAGCGAATGAGCCTGATATCCCAACTCCTGCCACTGTCCAATGTGGTGGTCGACCTCGACGCGAGCAGCAAGAAGCGCGTCTTCGAGCAGGCGGGCCTGCTGTTCGAAAACAATCAGGGCATCGGGCGCAGCACCGTGTTCGACAGCCTGTTCGCGAGGGAGCGCCTCGGCTCCACTGGCCTCGGCCAGGGCATTGCGATTCCGCACGGGCGCATCAAGGGTCTCAAGGAGGCGGCAGGTGCATTCCTGCGCCTTGCGAGCCCGGTGCAGTTCGACTCGCCCGATGGCCGCCCGGTGAACATGTTGTTCGTGCTGCTGGTCCCCGAGCAAGCCAACGAGACCCACCTGCAACTGCTCTCCGAGCTGGCTCAGATGTTCAGCGACCGCGGCTTCCGCGAAGCGCTGCAAGCCGCGCCGGATGCGGACCATATCCACCAGATGTTCATGAACTGGGGCGCCGATGCGGCAGACCAGCGTCGCGCGGCTGTATGAGGCGCATCGCGACAACCTGCAGCTGAACCACATCAGCGGCAACCTCGGCGCGAGCCTCGCGGTCGCCGAGGACCGCATGTGGCCGGCCGATCTCGTCGGCCACCTCAACCTCATCCACCCCACACGGCTGCAGGTCATGGGCGCGGCGGAGCTCGAATGGGCGCGCCGCCAGTCAAACGACAAGGTTGCTCACCACCTCAACGAGATCTGCTCTGCGCACCCGCCAGCCCTGATCGTCGCCGACGGCTGCGAAGTTCCCAATATCGTGCATGGGGTTTGCGTGGCACACGACGTCGCACTGTTCAGCGCAGCCCACCCATCGGCAAGCGTGATCGACCAGTTGCGGCTCTACCTGTCGCGCGAGCTGGCGGAGAAGACCTCGCTGCACGGCGTGTTCATGGATGTGCTCGGACTGGGCGTACTGATCACCGGCGACTCGGGTGCAGGCAAATCGGAGCTCGCGCTGGAGCTCATTTCCCGCGGTCACGGCCTGGTGGCCGATGACGTCGTCGAACTGTCGCGCATCGCTCCCACCGTGCTCGAGGGGCGCAGCCCAGAGATGCTGCAGGACTTCATCGAAGTGCGCGGCCTGGGCATTCTCAACATCCGCACCATCTTCGGTGAAACGGCGTGCCGCCGGAAGATGCGCCTGCGCCTGATCTGCCACCTCGAGCGCCGCCAGCCGGGCCCCGGCGATCCCAGCCGCCTGCCCTTGCAGCAAGAGGTCCAGGATATCCTGGGCGTTGCAATTGCACGCGTCGTGCTGCCGGTTGCGGCTGGCCGTAACCTGGCTGTTCTGCTCGAGGCTGCGGTGCGCTCGACCATCCTGCAATTGCGTGGCATCGATTCGACCCAGGACTTCATCGAACGCCAGACGCGGGCGATGACGCCGCCGGAAGACTGATGCAGGCGGCGCGATGAGAACGCCGATACGCTATCTGCTGATCACGATCGGCATCCTCATCGCGCTCGTCGCTGCACTTGCCGCCTGGATCGCACTGCGCTTCGACGCCAACGACCACCGCGAGCGCATCGCCGCCGAGTTCATGCGCCACACCGGTCGGTCGCTGCAGATCGATGGCACCCTGAATCTCTCGTTCTATCCATGGCTGGGCATCGAGGCAAGGGACGCCGTCCTTGCCGATGCGCCAGGCTTCGGCGACGCCCCCTTTGCCCGCATTGCCAGGCTGCAGGCCCGCGCACGCCTGTTGCCACTGCTGCGCGGCGAACTCGACATCGACCGCATCGCCATCGACGGCCTCGCCCTCAAGTTGGTGCGTACGGCCGACGGGCGTACGAACTGGTCGACGGCGGACGCGGACACTGCGGGGAGTGCGCCAGCCGCAGCGCCCCGGGGCGACACCGCGACGACGGCCGGCGCACTCGCACTCGCGATTGGAGGCATCGACATCCAGGGGGCGAGCGTGTCGTGGACCGACCTCCGCGACAACACCCAGCTGCAGCTCACCAAGCTCCAGCTTCAGGCAAGCGAGATCAGGCCGGGAGCACCCTTCCCGCTGCAATCCAGCTTCACGCTGAGCAGCAGCGGGATGAGCGCGACCATGGACATCGCAATCGACTCGCGTGTCCGCATCAGTCCCCAGGACGAGGTGATCGAGCTATCGGACCTGTCGGTGCGCTTCGGCCGTAGTGACGGCATTCGGCCCCAGGGGCAGATCGAAGCGGCGCTGCGCGCAGACGCCGACTCGATCGTGCTCGAACGGTTGCGTGCCATCGTCGACGACACCCGGATCGAAGGCCGCGTTGCCGTCACCGAGCCCACGCGCCCCGCAATTCAGTTCGATCTCGACATCGACAACCTCGACCTGGACGCCTACCTGCCCGCCGGCGCACAGGTCGCGCCCGCCCCGGCGGGCGCCGCAACCGCGGCAGCGCGCAACCCCAGCGCGCTCGTCACGCTCGCTGCCGACGGTCGCCTGCGTGTCGGCCGCCTGCGCGCGCACGGCCTGCAGCTGAGCGAGGTCGACCTCGTCCTGCAGGCCGAAGACGGACAGCTCAGGCTCGCCCCACTGTCGGCCTCGCTCTACGGCGGACGCTACAGCGGCAAGGTCGGCATCGATGCGCGCCGCAGCCCGCTTCGGCTCACGCTCGATGAGCGTCTCGAGGACATTCAGCTCGCCCCCTTCCTGCGCGACTTCAGCGGCACGGAAGCACGCATCGCAGGCCGCGCCACGGTGCAGGCCCGCCTGCAGGGCAACGCCGACAGCACCGACAGCCTGCGCCGCAGCATCACCGGCCAGGTGGACCTGCGCATCGTCGATGGCGCGCTGAAGGGCATCAACATCGCCCAGATGATGCGCGAGGCGTCCGCCCGCATACGTGGAACGGCAGCGCCCTCTCCGAGCGGGCGAAACGAGACCGACTTCACGGATCTGAGCGCGACACTTCGCATCGCCAACGGCCAGGTCCGCAATGACGACCTCGCGCTGCGCGCGCCCCTGCTCAGACTCACCGGCGCCGGCAGCGCCAGCCTGATCAACGAGACCATCGACTACCGGCTGCGCGCCAGCGCCGTCGCAACCCTGGCCGGACAAGGCGGTGACGAACTCGCCAACCTGCGCGGACTCACCATCCCCATCCGCATCAGCGGCCCGTTTGCCGAGCCCAGGTTCGCACTCGACATCGAATCGCTGGTGGCGGACAGCTTGCGCGAACGCGCGGCCGAGCGCATCGATGAGCGCATCCGCGAGCGCGTACCCGAGGGCGTGCAGGACACACTACGCCGCGGCCTTCGCGACCTGCTGCGCTGAACGCTGCCGCCCCTTGCGACCCAGCCGCCGCGGCTGATACCCTCGTCCGCTTTGCAGCAGGATTTCGGCCGCCCATGACCACCCCCTCGGATTACCTGGAACGCATCCTCAACGCACAGGTGTACGACGTCGCCGTCGAGACCCCGCTTGACCTTGCTGCAAACCTGTCGGCACGCACCCATAACCGCATCTTCCTCAAGCGCGAGGACATGCAGCCCGTGTTCAGCTTCAAGATCCGCGGCGCCTACAACAAGATGGCCAAGCTCTCGCCCCAGGCCCTCAAGCGCGGCGTGATCTGTGCCTCCGCCGGCAACCATGCGCAGGGCGTGGCGCTTTCGGCGGCGAAGCTTGGCGTGCGTGCCGTGATCGTGATGCCGAGCACCACGCCGGCGATCAAGATCGATGCGGTCAAGGCGCGTGGCGGCGAAGTGGTGCTCGCCGGCGAGTCCTATTCCGACGCCTATGCGCATGCGCTCGAACTCGAGAAGAGCGAAAAGCTCACCTTCGTCCACCCCTTTGACGACCCCGACGTGATCGCCGGCCAGGGCACCGTGGGCCTGGAGATCCTGCGCGCGCATTCAAAGCCGATCCACGCGGTATTCTGCTGTGTCGGCGGCGGCGGCCTGATCGCCGGCGTTGCGGCCTACATCAAGCGCCTGCGCCCGGAGACGAAGATCATCGGCGTCGAGGCGGTAGGCGCCGACGCGATGACCCAGTCGCTGGCGGCGGGCAAGCGCGTCACCCTGGAACAGGTCGGCATCTTCGCCGACGGCGCCGCAGTGAAGGAGGTCGGCGCCGAAAACTTCCGCCTGTGCCAGCAATATGTGGACGAGATGATCGTGGTCGATAACGACGCCATCTGTGCCGCGATCAAGGACGTGTTCGAGGACACCCGCTCGATCCTCGAGCCGGCCGGCGCACTCGCGGTCGCAGGCGCAAAGGAATATGCCCGCCGCCACAAGCTGCGCGACAAGAGCCTGGTCGCCGTAGCTTCAGGCGCCAACATGAACTTCGATCGTCTGCGTTTCGTGGCTGAACGCGCGGAACTCGGCGAACAGCGCGAAGCCGTGCTCGCCGTGACGATTCCGGAGAAGCCGGGCTCGTTCAAGAAGTTCATCAGTGTCCTCGGCAACCGCAACATCACCGAGTTCAACTACCGTTACGCCCACCCGCAGCAGGCACACATCTTCGTCGGCGTCACCGTACACAACCGCAACGAGGTTGCGCGCCTGGTCGAGATGCTGGAACGCCACGAACTGCCGGCCATCGATCTCACCGACGACGAACTCGCCAAGACCCATGTGCGCTACATGGTCGGCGGCCGCTCGCCGCAGGCCGAGAACGAAGTGGTTTACCGCTTCATCTTCCCCGAACGCCCCGGCGCACTGATGAACTTCCTCTCCAACCTGCGCTCGGACTGGAACATCTCCCTGTTTCACTACCGCAACCATGGCTCGGACTTCGGCCGCGTCCTGGTCGGCATGCAGGTCCCTCCGCAGGATAAGGCCGCCTTCGACGACTTCCTGCAGCGCCTCGGCTACGAATACGCCGCCGAGAGCGACAATCCCGCTTATCGCATGTTCCTGTCGGCCAGCACCGGCTGACCCCTCACGGCGGAAGGCTCAGGGCAGCGCCCTGGCCGCCCCCGCCTCGGTGACGATCCACTCCATAGGCTTGTCATGGGGCTGTGGCAGCGTACTCGGTACGCGCCCGAGTTCGAAGCCGACACCGACTGCAACAGTGTCCATGCCAGCCAGGGTGCGGTCGAAGTAGCCGCCGCCGTAGCCCAGCCTGTAGCCGCAGGCATCGAAGGCGTTGAGCGGAACGAGGACGACGTCGGGTATCAGGCTGTCGCCCGCGGCCGGGTGCGGGATGCCGTGGCGGTCCAGCACCATCGGCTGGTCCGGCTCCCATGCGCGGAACACCATCGCGGCATCGCGCTCCAAGACCACGGGCAAGGCGGCCACCCGCCCGGGCGCGGCAACGCGCCAGCCGCACACCCACTGACGCAGATCGGGCTCGGCGCGATAGGGCCAGCAAAAGCCAAGCCGTCGGGGCTGGAGCAGCGCCATCAACCCATCGAGATGCGCCGCCAGGCGCAATGTCAGGCAGGCGCGCTGCGCCTCCGGCATTGCCTGCCGGGCACGCAATGCCGCCTCGCGCAGGCGTTTGCGCTGTGCAGCAGCGTCGACGTCGAGCGCGCTTGCGGGGGCCAATGGATGATCCGTCACTGTGGTATGTTCAGCCTTGAAATGGGAGCAGGCAACAGCATGAAAAAAGCATTCTGGGCAACATTGTTCAGCGCAGCATTCCTGCTGCCCGGAAGCGTGTCCGCACAGTCACCGGGCGAGACCGGAGCGGACCGTATCGTCGCCGCGCGCGAGGCGCTGCGCAAGGGGGATCAGGCACGACTCGAGCGCCTCGCTGCGATACGCGACACGCACGTGCTCGACCCCTACCCGCGCTACTGGCTGCTGGTGAACCGCCTCGCCCGCAGCGAGCCGCCGCCGTCCGATGCGCTGAACGCGTTCATCGCCGAGCATGACGGCAGCCACCTCGCCGAGCGCCTGCGCGCCGACTGGCTGCGCCGGCTGGCACGCGACGGCGACTGGGCGGGCGCACTACGCCTGCATGCAGCGCTGCAGAACCCGGACGCCGAACTGCGCTGCACGGGCTGGAGCGCGCGCCTCTTCAGCGGCGACGACAGCGGCCTGCACGAGCTTGCTGCGCAATGGGACACCCTGCAGTCTGCGCCCGCGGCCTGCGAACTGCCGATGCGTGCCGCCGTCGAGCGCGGCGTCGTCAGCGAAGATCGCGTCTGGTGGCGCATCCGCCGCCAGATCGATACGCGCAGCCCGAACGACGCCCTCGCCAGCCTTGCGCTGCTGCCCGCGGGCGTGGCGCCTGCGCGCGCGGATCTTGACCAGGCCATCCGCTCGCCCTCGCAATGGCTGGACCGCCTGCCTGCCAACTTCGCCGTCACCCGCGCCGGGCGCGAACTTGCCCTGGCCGCGCTGGTACGCCTCGTGCGCGAGGATGCAGCAGCGGCCCAGGTCCGTCTGCTCCGCATCCAGGACCGCCTGGGCGCGGAGGAGCGCAACTACGTCCATCTGGTGATGGCGATGCATGCGGCGATCGGGCGGCGCCCGGACGCGCTTGCACTCTACGCCGCGGCCGGCAGCATCGAGACCACGCCGATGCAGCGCGCATGGCGGGTGCGCGCCGCACTGCGTGCCCAGGACTGGCGCGCAGTGCGCAGTGCGATCGAGGCCCTGCCCGCAGCCGAACGCGAAGCCCCGGAGTGGATTTACTGGCTGGGCAGGGCACACGCCGCCGCAGGCAACCGTGACCAGGCCGAATCGCTCTACCTGCGCATCGCTGGCGAGGCACATTTCTATGGCATGCTCGCCGCCGAAGAATTCGGCCAGCCCTTCATGCCACCCCCCGCGACCGCAGCGCTGGCGCGCGCCAAGCTTGAGGAGGCCGAGCGCGACCCCAGCCTGAGGCGTGCGCTCGCCCTCTACCAGCTCGACATTCGCACCGAGGCGTTGCGCGAGTGGGTTTGGGGCGTGCGCAATCGCGACGAAGCCTTCCGCGTCGCCGCCGCGCATCTCGCACTGCGCCACGAACTGTACGACCGCACCATCAACACCGCAGAACTGGCCAACCCGAACAGCAACTTCGAGCTGCGCTTCCTGACCCCGTACCGCGATCTCATCGAACCCCAGGTGCGCGCCCAGGGCCTGGACCTCGGCTGGGTCTACGGCATCATGCGCCAGGAGAGCCGCTTCGTCATCCCGGCACGCTCGAGTGCAGGCGCCCAGGGGCTGATGCAGGTCATGCCGGACACCGGCAAGTGGGTGGCGAACCGCATCGGCATGGCGAACTACCATCCACGGCTGCTCACCGACCCGAACACCAACGTATTGCTCGGCACCAGCTACATGCGCCTGATCATGGAAGGCCTCGACGATCATCCCGTGCTGGCGAGCGCAGGCTACAACGCCGGGCCCGGCCGGGCCCGGCGCTGGCGCGACAGCATGCCGATCGAGGGCGCGATCTATACCGAGACGATTCCCTTCGACGAGACCCGGGACTATGTCAAGAAGGTGCTCGCGAACGCAGTCATATACTCCGCGATGCTTGAGAAACGGCCACAATCGCTCAAGGCGCGCCTCGGCACGATCGCGCCCGGCACGATCAACGAGTAAGCTTGCCGACATGCGCCTGAATAAACAGTCCAAGCACAGACGAGTGGAACCATGAATCAAAGACGCATCGTCCTCATCGGCGGCGCCGGCTTCATCGGCAGCGCCCTTGCCAACCGCCTGTCCGCGGCAGACGCCAAGGTCATCATCCCGACCCGACGCCGCAGCCGTGCCGGCCATGTCCTGCTGCTGCCCAACGTGGAGGTCGTCGAGGTCGACGTCCATGACCCCGCAGCACTCGACGCCCTCCTTGCCGGCGCTGACGCCGTGGTCAACCTGGTCGGTGTACTGCACTCGCGGCCGGGCACGCCCTTCGGCCCCGACTTCGCGCGCAACCACGTCGAATTGCCACAAAAGATCGTCACCGCCTGCCGCAACGCCGGCGTGCGCCGCCTGATCCATATCAGCGCACTGGGCGCTGCTGCCGACGGCCCCTCCGAGTACCAGCGCTCCAAGGCCGCCGGAGAGACGGCAATCCGCGCTGCCGGCCCGGACGTAGCATGGACCATCCTGCGCCCCTCGGTCGTGTTCGGCCGCGGCGACAGCTTCCTCAATCTCTTCGCCGGGCTGGCCGCAGTGTTCCCGGTGCTGCCGCTTGCCGGCGCAGGCACGCGCTTCCAGCCAGTGTATGTCGAGGATGTCGCAGAGGCGGTGTGCCAGAGCCTTGCCCGCCCCGAAGCCGAAGGGCAGACCTACGAACTCGCCGGACCGACGGTCTATACCCTGCGCCAGCTCGTCGAGTACGTTTCTGCGCTTGTCGACAAGCCGCGCCCGGTCATTGCGCTTCCCGACGGCCTCGCCATGGTCCAGGCCCGCTTGATGGAGCTTGCGCCGCAGCCGCTGATGAGCCGCGACAACGTGCGCTCGATGAAGGTGGACAACGTCGCCAGCGGCGAGCCCCTTCCTTTCGGGCTCCCCCCGACCGCACTCGAGTCGGTCGCCCCCGCCTGGCTTGGCCAGCAGGGCACGCGCGCGCACTACTACCCGTTCCGCCGCCTGGCGCGGCGCTGAACGGTTGCGGCGCCGGGCACAGGCGCCGCTGCTGCCATTTTCCACCACCGTGACCCGGAGTCCGCGATGAAGCTCATCATCGGCAACAAGAACTATTCGTCCTGGTCCCTGCGCGCCTGGCTGGCGGCGCGCGAGGGCGGCTTCACCTTCGAGGAAATCCGCATCCCGCTGTTCATCCCCGGCAGCCGCGAGCGCATCCTGTCGCATTCGCCCTCGGGTAAGGTGCCCTGCCTGAACGACCATGGCTTCGCGGTGTGGGACTCGCTGGCAATCGGCGAGTACCTCGCCGAGAAGCAGCCAGCCCTGCTTCCCACCGACCCCACCGCACGCGCGATCGCCCGTGCAGTGACGGCCGAGATGCACGCCGGCTTTCAGAACCTGCGCAGCCGCATGCCAATGAACGTCCGCAAGGATTACACCGGCTTCGGCCACAGCCCCGAGGTCGATGCCGACATCGCCCGCATCGTCGCCATCTGGACCGATTGCCGCAGCCGCTTCGGCCATGACGGCCCCTATCTGTTTGGCCGCTTCAGCCTCGCCGACGCCGCCTACGCCCCCGTCGCCTTCCGCTTCCAGACCTACGGCGTCAAGCCTGAAGGCGATGCCGGCGCCTACCTCGCCACCCTGCTCGCCAATCCCCACATGCAGGACTGGGCCGCCGCCGCACGTGCAGAGACCGAGTCCATTCCCGAAGAGGATCTGTACGGTTGATGCAGGCCTATGTCGTTGGCGGGGCGGTACGTGACGCCCTGCTCGGGCTGCCGGTCAAGGATCGCGACTGGGTCGTTGTAGGCAGCACGCCAGAGGCGATGCTGGCCGAGGGCTTCAGGCCTGTGGGACGCGACTTCCCGGTTTTCCTGCACCCGCAGACCCAGGAGGAATACGCGCTCGCGCGCACCGAACGCAAGTCAGGCCACGGCTATGCCGGCTTCGTCTGCCACGCCGCACCCGATGTCACCCTCGAACAGGACCTGCTGCGTCGCGACCTCACCATCAACGCCATCGCGCGCGACCACGACGGTCGGCTGATCGACCCCTGCGGCGGCGTCGCCGACCTCGAGGCCCGCGTCTTCCGCCATGTCTCTCCGGCCTTCGCCGAAGACCCGGTGCGCATCCTGCGCGTCGCACGCTTTGCGGCCCGCTTCACCGACTTCAGCGTCGCTCCCGAGACGCTGGCACTGATGCGGCAAATGGTGGCAGCAGGTGAAGTCGACCACCTCGTGAGCGAGCGCGTGTGGCAGGAACTTGCCCGCGGTCTGATGGAGCAGCGCCCCTCGCGCATGATCCGCGTCCTGCGCGAGAGCGGTGCGCTCGCCCGCCTCCTCCCCGAACTCGACCGTTTGTTCGGCATTCCGCAGCCAGCGAAGTACCACCCCGAGATCGACACCGGGGAGCACGTGCTGATGGTGATCGACCAGGCCGCCACCAGCGGCCAGCCACTCGCCGTGCGCTGGGCCTGTCTGCTTCATGACCTGGGCAAGGGCGACACACCCGCGCACGTCCTGCCGCATCACTACGGCCACGAGGCAGCGAGCACCCGCCGTGCGCGCGAAGTCTCGGAACGCCTGAAGGCACCGGCGGACTGCCGCGACCTTGCCGAGATGCTCGCCCGCGAGCACGGCATCCTTGGCCAGGCCGCAGTGCTGCGCGCAGACACCATGGTCAAGCTGATCGAGCGCTGCGACGCGCTGCGCAGGCCGGAACGCTTCCTGCTCATGCTCCAGGGCGCAGCCTGCGACCATAGCGGACGCGGCGCCGGTGCCGGCACCATCACAGCCCCTGCCGACTGGCCGCCCTTGTTGCGCTGGGAGGCAGTGCTTCACGCGGTCCGCAGCATCGACGCGGGTACAATCGCCCGCAACTGCCGGGACAAGGCATCGATCCCGCAAGCCCTGCACGCCGCCCGCGTGGCGGCCGTGAAGGCCCTCGACAGCAAGGATTCCGCATGAACGCCACCCGCTTCGGCGAACTCGAGGTGCTGTGCCACGCACCCGAGCGCCCCACGCATGACACGCCGCTGCTCTTCATTCACGGCGCCTACATATCGGCCTGGTGCTGGGAAGAGCACTTCCTGCCCTGGTTCGCAGAACGCGGCTGGGCCGCCTATGCGCTGTCGCTGTCCGGACACGGGGCAAGCCGCAAGCGCGCGCTGCTCGACTCGTACTCGATCGACGACTACGTGCGCGACGTCGCCGAGGTCGTCGCCCGCCTGCCCGCTGCACCCGTGCTGATCGGCCACTCGATGGGCGGCATGGTGGTGCAGAAGTACCTGGAGCAATACGACGCGCCCGCGACCGTACTGATGGCCTCTGTTCCGCCCCAGGGCCTGATGGGCTCGGCCTTCGGCCTCATGCTGAAGCGTCCGACGCTGCTCTCCGACCTCAACGCCATCATGACCGGCAACGACGTCAACATCGACAGCCTGCGCGAAGCCCTCTTCCACCAGCCGGTGGATGCGGCCGACCTGCGCCGCTACTACACGCTCAGCCAGCCAGAGTCCCACCGCGCGATCTGGGACATGTCGCTGTTCAACCTGCCCCAACCCGCGCGCATGCACCAGCCGCCGATGCTCATCCTCGGCGCCCGCCACGATGCGCTCATCCCACCCGACCAGGTGCACATGACCGCATCCACCTACGGCCGCCAGGCAGAGATCTTCCCGGACATGGGCCACGGCATGATGCTGGAGCAGGATTGGGAGCAGGTCGCGCGCCGCGTCGAAGCCTGGTTGATCGAGCGCAGCCTTTAACGCCTGCGCACACTCACAGCGTGTGCAGGCGATCGCCGCGGACAAACCCTTGCAGTGGCGGCTCGACGCCGCGCCCGAGCGCGAGCACCTTGAACAGCTCGCCCATCTCATGCGGCGCCGTCAGCCGCTGCGCGGCACGTGCGGCGCGGATGTAGTCCGCGCTCTCGCGCGCACCGCGTCGCTCGAGGCAATCGAGCACACCGCAGTTGAACAGGAACTGCGCCTGATTGGCATAGCCGAGCACATCCAGGCCGGCCCCATACGCTGCCTCGGCGACTGCGGTGAAGTCGACGAAGGCGGTGATGTCATTGAGCCCGGGCCACAGGAAGGGGTCGCCGTGGGCGTGGTGGCGGTAATAGCACAGCAGCGTGCCGCCCGAGCGCGAGGGCAGATAGTACTCGGCGCGCGGATAGCCGTAATCGATCAGCAGCATCAGGCCACGCTCGATGCGCTCGGCCCAGGCCGCCACCCATGCGTTGCCGGCCAGGTTGAGTTCGGTCACGTACTCGCCCTGCTCCGGCACCGGCAGGTCCAGCGCCTGCGCACCTGCGAGCACGGCGCCACTGGCAGGGCGGTCCGCCCAGCACAGCCTGCTCGCGCCCGGGACGTCGGCGGCGAGCGCCACGCCACGCTCGAACAGGCCTTGCGCGCGCGAGACGACCAGATGCACCGGCATCACATCGAGCACCTCGTTGGCCACGACCACGCCGGCAAAGCGGTCGGGCAGCGCGTCCAGCCAGCGCACGCGGCTGGCCAGGTGGGGCACCCGCGTGGCCAGGGTATCGAACTGGCGTTCACGCAGCTCACCCGACAGCTCGAGGATCTCGTAGGTGTCGGGCAGGCAAGCGCGGCGCTCGAGCTCGAGCAGCATGTCCGCGGCGAGCAAGCCTGTGCCCGCTCCGACCTCGATCAGCGCCAGCGCGCTCGCACGCATGCCCTGCTCGACCTGAGTCGCGAGCGCCTGGCCAAACAGCGGGGTCAGCTCGGGAGCGGTGATGAAATCGCCCCCGGGCCCGAACTTTCTCGCGCCGCCGCTGTAATAACCCAGGCCCGGCGCATACAAGGCCAGTTCCATGTAGCGCGAAAAGGGCACCCAGCCCCCGCTGCGGCCGATCTCGGCGGCAATCAGTTCGAGCAGGCGCGCACTCTGGGCGCGCGCCTCGGCGGACGGTTCGGGCAGGGATGACATGACAGGCTTGATCCGGTGCGACTAAAGTTCGCGATTGTAAGCGCTGCCCGCACAACCCAGTTGACCGAGCGATGACCCCACCACAACACGCCCCCCACCACGCCGCAGAGACACCCCTCATCCTCGTCACTGGCGCTGCACGCCGCGTCGGCGCCGAGATCGCCCGCCAGTTGCACGCTGCAGGCGCGAACGTGGCGCTGCACTACCGCCACAGCGCCGACGCCGCAGAAACCCTCGCGGCAGCGCTCAACGCTGCGCGCCCCGACTCCGCATTCACTGTCGGCGGCGATCTTGCCCGTTTCGGCGCCGCCGAGGACATCGCCGCGCAAGTGCTTGCACGCGGCACGAGGGTGGACGGCCTGGTCAACAACGCTTCGAGCTTTTTCCCAACACCGCTTGGCAGCATCGACCGCGCGGCATGGGAAGAACTGATGGGTTCGAACCTGATGGGCCCGCTATTCCTGTCCCAGGCGCTCGCTCCAGCGTTGCGAGCGACATCGGGCGCGATCATCAACATCGTGGACATCCATGCAGAGCGTCCATTGCAGCGTTACCCGCTGTACTGCGCGGCCAAGGCCGGGCTGGCCGCGCTGACGCGCGCGCTGGCGATCGAGCTCGCACCGCAGGTGCGCGTCAACGGCGTCTCGCCGGGGCCCATCGACTGGCCGGAGGACGAACAGTTCTCGCCTGCGGAACGCCAGCAGATCATCGATCACACCCTGCTCAAGCGCGTGGGCAGCGCCGCGGACATCGCCCGCACGGTGCGCTTTCTGCTTTTCGATGCGCCCTACATCACCGGACAGATCATCGCCGTTGACGGCGGGCGGAGTGCACATCTTTGAGGCAGAACTTCTTGACAAGGGTATAATTTCGCGATCCTGAACCTTGATCGAGCTTCTGCCGTGACCGCTGCCCTTGCCCCCGTCGAGTCCCGCCCTGCCAGCACCGGCGAGACAGACACCCGCCACTCCAATACCTTCCTGCGTCTCAAGAAGAAGCTCGAGCGCGGTGTGGGCGAGGCCATTGGCGACTACAACATGATCGGCAACGGTGACACCGTGATGGTGTGCGTTTCCGGCGGCAAGGACTCCTACACCCTGCTGTCATGCCTGCTCGCGCTGCGCGAGCGCGCCCCGGTGGATTTCCGCATCGTGGCGATGAACCTCGACCAGAAGCAGCCCGGCTTCCCGGACCACGTCCTGCCGCAGTACTTCGAGTCGATCGGCGTCGAGTACCGCATCGTCACCGAGGACACCTATTCGATCGTCAAGGACAAGATCCCCGAAGGCAAGACCACCTGTTCGCTGTGTTCGCGCCTGCGCCGCGGCATCATCTACCGCACGGCGAAAGAGATCGGCGCGACCCGCATCGCACTTGGCCACCACCGCGATGACATGCTCGAGACCCTGTTCCTCAACATGTTCTTCGGCGGCAAGATCAAGGCCATGCCACCCAAGCTGGTCAGCGACGACGGCAACCATGTCGTGATCCGCCCGCTTGCCTACTGCACCGAGGCCGACATCGCCCGCTTCGCGCGCACAATGGACTTCCCCATCATCCCCTGCAACCTGTGCGGCTCGCAGGAGAACGCGCAGCGCAAGCAGATCAAGACCATGCTGCAGGGCTGGGCACGCGAGCATCCCGGGCGCATCGAATCGCTGGCGACCGCACTCAAGAACGTCGTGCCCTCGCACCTGGCCGACTCGAGGCTGTTCGACTTCGTCGGTCTCACCCGCCAGACCGTGGTCGAGGAAGGCGACACCGCATTCGACCCCCTTGAACTGCCCCAGCCAGCAAGCGCCACGATCCGCCTGATGATGCCCGGGGCCGACGACTGATGTCGGAGCGCAAGAACCTCTGCGTCTTCGTTGCCCTTCATCCAAGCGATGGGCAACTGGCAGCCCAACTGGGCGAGCAGGAGGCCTTGCACGCGGCCGAACGCTGTGCGAACCGCATCGAGCGCGCACTCGCGGCTCACAGTGGGCAGATCCTGGTCGCCGAGACCGACACCACGGTCGCGGTCTTCGAACGCTGCGATTCGGCGGTACTGGCGGCCAGCGACGCCTTGCAGCGCATACATGGGCTGCCGCCACTGCGCGGCGCGCGACAACCGGTGCGGATCGGCCTGCACTACGGCGTGGTGGACCTTGACGGCGGGCGCACGGCGGGTGAAGGCATTACGCTCGCCACCCAGATCGGCAACCTGTGCGAACCCGAGCAAGCCCTCGCCTCTGCCGCCGTCACAATGCTGCTCGGCGGCGCCGCGCGTGCGCTGCTCGGCACGCGCGCGCTTGGCGGGCCCGCCTTTGCACGGCTCGGCGTCCAGGTTTTCAGCATCGGCCTGCGCAGCCCGCTGATCACCTCCATCCCGGCGGCCGCACGCGTCTCCCAGCGCCTGCGCCTGCGTCACCAGCAGGACGTGCTGTTCGTCGAGGAGCATCGCCCGGTGCTGCTGCTCGGGCGTGAACTCGGTAACGACATCACCATAATGGACCCGCGCGCCTCCAGGCAGCATGCGCGCATCGAGCGCAGAAGAGAGGGGTTCGTGCTGTTCGACCAGAGCACGAATGGCACCTTCATCACCCTCGACAACGAAGCCGAGCGCTGCATCAAGCAGGACCGCATCGTCCTCAACGGACAGGGCCGCATCGGCTGCGGTTTCTCCGCCAACGAGGTCGAACGTGACCTCGTCTTCTTCGACATCGTCTGAAGCGTCGCCCTGGCGGCACTGCGCCGGCGCAAGGCCGGCGCCCCGCGCTCACCCCTTCATGCACTCGCTGACGAAGGCCTTGCGCTTGGCCCCCTTGAGCGATTGCTCGGTTGCGGCCTGATTGCAGGCCTGGGTGCGCGCTTTTTCATCCACCGCCTCACCCGTTGCAGCCAGGGGCGCGCCCGAGCGCTCCACGGCCGCCTCATCACCAAGCGCCGGCTTGGCAGCCGGCGCCGCGGCGGACTCGGCATCCTCAGCGGCCGGACCGTGCCGACCCTTCAGGCAAGTGCTCATGAACGCCTTGCGCTCATCACCCTTGAGCGCCTGCTCCTTGGCCTCGGCATTGCACCGTTTCATGCGTTCGTGCTGCGGATTGGCCATTGCCTCACCGACACTCAGGGACGTCAGGGCCAGGGCAACCAGGCCGGCAGAGAGAAGAGTCTTCATGGACAACGCTCCATAGTTGTACGCGAAATGCGTGCCACGATTCTGCGTTTGTCATATGCCCATGTCAATATCGGCACTCAGCGAGCGCCCTCACCCGGGCTCGCATATACTTTGAGTTTGGCCAACTCAGCCGGGAGCCCCATGTCCGACATCGAACGCCACGGCGTCACCGCCCGCTATGCCGACGCCGTCATCTACGGCGACGTGATCCACCTCGTCGAGGTCCCGAGCAGTACCGGGCCGATCGAACAGCAGACCCGGGAGATCCTCGACAGTCTGGAGCGCCAGCTCAGCGCGCATGGCAGCGACCGCTCGCGCATCCTGACGGCAACGATCTACATCACCGACCTTGCGGACGTAGCAGGCATGAACGCGGTGTGGGAGGCCTGGCTTCCAGCGGGCTCAGCACCCTCGCGCGCATGCGTCAGGGTCGCGGGCCTGGTCGATCCGGGCTGGCGCATCGAGATCGCACTCAGTGCTGCGCGCAAGCCTTGAAACAGCCACCACGATCCCGAGCCGCGGGGCGCGACGGGCTTGTCCACCCGCGTGCCGCTAAGCCACTTCGGCGATAAGGTCTTGTTTTTTGCTGCATGGTGCACTGCGGTTCGCTAGAATCTAAGGTCCCCTGCAGCAGCCCCTCCGGTAGCCCCATGACCCAACGCCTGCGCGAAATCCCCTATAACTACACCTCGTTCTCCGACCGCGAGATCATCATCCGGCTGCTCGGCACCGATGCCTGGGCCGTGCTCGACGAACTGCGCGCCGAGCGCGTCACGGGCCGCTCGGCGCGAATGCTCTACGAGGTCCTGGGTGACATCTGGGTCGTTCGTCGCAACCCCTATCTCGAAGACGACCTGCTCACCAGCCGGGAGCGGCGCGAGGCACTCATCGGCGCGCTCAACCATCGCCTGACCGAGGTCGACAAGCGCCGCCAGGGCAACGACCGCGTGGCGATGCTGATCGCGCGCGGCCGCGAAGCCGTGGCCGACTTCGAGCGCTGGTTCGACGACACCGCACGCCGGCGCAAGGCCGTGCTCAAGGCGCTGTCCAGGCACACCCGGCGCGACAACATCTGCTTCGACGGCCACGCCCGTGTCTCGCATGTCACCGATGCCACCGACTGGCGCGTCGAGTACCCCTTTGTGGTGCTCTACCCCGACACCGAAGAGGAAATGGCGCCGCTGGTGCGCGAATGCATCGCCCAGGGCCTGACCATCATCCCGCGCGGGGGCGGCACCGGCTACACCGGCGGCGCAGTGCCGCTCGACGCCAACTCGGTGGTCATCAACACCGAGAAGCTGATCTCCATCGGCACGGTCGAGGAGCTGACCCTTCCCGATGCCGACGGTCAGCCGATGGCCACGCCCTACGCCACCATCCGTACCGGCGCCGGCGTGGTCACCGAGCGCGTCTCCGAAGCCGCGGGGCTGGCGGGCCGCGTGTTCGCGGTCGACCCGACCTCGGCCAGCGCGTCCTGTGTGGGCGGCAACATCGCCATGAACGCCGGCGGCAAGAAGGCCGTGCTGTGGGGCACTGCGCTCGACAACCTGGCGTGGTGGAAGATGGTCACGCCCGACGGCAACTGGCTTGAAGTCGAACGCCTCGATCACAATTTCGGCAAGATCCACGAGCAGCACACCGCGCGCTTTCGCCTGCGCCGCTTCGACGGTCTCAGCTACAGGCCGCTGGGCGAAGAGCTGCTTTCGATGCCAGGCGCGCACTGCCGCAAGGACGGCCTGGGCAAGGACGTCACCGACAAGTTCCTGGGCGGCATTCCCGGGGTGCAGAAGGAAGGCACGGACGGTCTGATCGTCGCCGCGCGCTGGGTACTGCACAAGATGCCACCTGTCACCCGCACCGTGTGCCTGGAGTTCTTCGGCCAGGTGCGCGAGGCGGTGCCGGCCATCGTCGAAATCACCGACTACTTCAAACCGGGCGGCGCCGGCAACGCTGCCGGCGTGCTGCTGGCCGGCCTCGAGCACCTCGACGAACGCTACGTCAAGGCCGTCGGTTACGCCACCAAGGCCAAGCGCCATGGCCGTCCGAAGATGGTGCTGATCGGCGACATCGTCGGCTTCGACGAGAACGCGGTGATGAGCGCCGCCTCCGAGGTCGTGCGCATGACCAACAGCCGCGGCGCCGAAGGCTTCATCGCCGTCAGCCCCGAGCAGCGCAAGCGTTTCTGGCTGGAACGCAGCCGTACCGCGGCCATCTCGCGCCACACCAACGCGTTCAAGATCAACGAAGACGTGGTGATCCCGCTGCCGCGCATGGGCGAGTACTGCGACGGCATCGAGCGCATCAACATCGAACTGTCGACGCAGAACAAGATCCAGCTCTGCGACGCTCTCACCGAGTTCCTCGGCGGCGAACTGCCGCTTGACGTGAAGGACGCGGAGGTCGACAGCGACACCCTGATCGCCGACCACCGCGCCCAGGCGCTGGAACAGGTCGCCAAGGTGCGCCAACGCTGGCAGTGGCTGCTCGACAACCTCGACATGCCGCTGGCCGAGGCCGAGCGCCACTTCGAGGCCTATGGCATCGAAGCCGCCGAGCTATCGAATCGCGCCGCCAACCCTGTGCTGTTCCACCGCCTCCAGGACTACTCGATTCGCGTGTCGTGGAAGACCGAACTGCGCCCGCTGCTCGAGCAGATCTTCGACGGCGCCCTGTTCGCCCGTATCCTCGCGCGCATCACCGAGATCCACCGCGAAATCCTGCGCGGTCGCGTCTTCGTCGCCCTGCACATGCATGCCGGCGACGGCAACGTGCATACCAACCTGCCGGTCAACTCCGACCACTACGAGATGCTGCAGACCGCCAACCGCGCGGTCGACCGCATCATGGCGCTGGCACGCAGCCTGGACGGCGTGATCTCCGGCGAGCACGGCATCGGCATCACCAAGCTCGACTACCTCACCGACGAGGAGATGGCGAGCTTCTGGGACTACAAGGCCAAGGTCGACCCGGACGGTCGATTCAACCGCGGCAAGCTCATGCGCGAGGGCCCGATCAAGGGCAACCTCGACAACGCCTACACCCCCAGCTTCAACCTGATGGGCCATGAGTCCATCATCATGGAGCAGACCGACGTTGGCGACATCGCCCACGACATCAAGGACTGTCTGCGCTGCGGCAAGTGCAAGCCGGTGTGCTCGACCCACGTGCCGCGGGCCAACCTGCTTTACTCCCCGCGCAACAAGATCCTGTCCACCTCGCTGCTGATCGAAGCCTTCCTTTACGAGGAACAGACCCGCCGTGGCGTATCGCTGGCGCACTGGGCCGAGTTCGAGGACGTGGCCGACCATTGCACGATCTGCCACAAGTGCGAGAAACCCTGTCCGGTGGACATCGACTTCGGCGACGTGTCGATCAAGATGCGCAACCTGCTGCGCAAGCAGGGCAAGAAGTCCTTCAACCCGGGCAAGGCCGCGGCGATGGCCTTCCTCACCATCAAGGATCCGGCGACCATCAAGGCGATGCGCGTCGGCATGATGGACTGGGGCTACAAGGCGCAGCGCTGGGCGCATGAGATGGGCAAGAAGTTCGGCCTCATCCAGCCGCAGGTGAAGACGCCGCCGGCCACGCTCGGCAAGGCGCCGATCAAGGCCCAGGTGATCCATTTCATCAACAAGCCGATGCCCGGCAACCTGCCCAAGAAGACCAGCCGCGCGCTGCTCGACATCGAGGACGACAAGGTCATCCCGGTGATCCGCGACCCGCAGAAGGCCAATGGCGACTCCGAGGCCGTGTTCTACTTCCCGGGCTGTGGCTCGGAGCGCCTGTTCAGCCAGGTGGGTCTCGCGACCCAGGCCATGCTCTACCACGTCGGCGCGCACACCGTGCTGCCGCCGGGCTACCTGTGCTGCGGGTATCCGCAGACCGCGGCCGGCGAAGAGGACAAGGGCCAGAAGATCACCACCGACAACCGCGTGCTCTTCCACCGCGTCGCCAACACGCTGAACTACCTCGACATCAAGACCGTGATCGTGTCCTGCGGCACCTGCATGGACCAGCTGCAGAAGTACGAATTCGAGAAGATCTTCCCCGGCTGCCGCCTGCTCGACATCCACGAGTACCTGATGGAAAAGGGCGTCAGGCTCGAAGGCGTGAGTGGCGTGAAGTACATGTACCACGAGCCCTGCCACACGCCGATGAAGGTGCATTCCGGCATCAAGGTCGCCAACGAACTGATGGGCACGCGTGTCGACCTGTCCGACCGCTGCTGCGGTGAGTCCGGCACCCTGGCGGTGGCACGGCCGGACATCTCGACCCAGGTGCGCTTCCGCAAGCAGGAGGAGATCGAGAAGGGCGCCGCCAAGCTGCGTGGTGACGACCCGAACGCCAAGGTGAAGATGCTGACCTCCTGCCCGAGCTGCCTGCAGGGCATGCACCGCTACGCCAACGATGCGGGCGGCATCGAACCCGACTACATCGTGGTGGAGTTGGCCAAACACTTGCTGGGCGAGAACTGGTTGCCCGACTACGTCGCCAAGGCCAACAACGGCGGGATCGAGCGCGTGCTGCTCTAGGACAAACCAGGAAAGGAAGGGGTGGGCCAGGTGGGCGCGAGCCTCCCGGCCCGTTTCGCGTCCTGGCTCAGCCCTCGGCGGGCTCGCACGGACGCATGCGCCGCCACAGTTCCGGCAGGGCTTCCGCGGCCCGCATGCGCAGGCGATGGGTAACGATGGCGCTGACCTCGGTGTCGCCCGGATTGATCTCCACCGTAGGCACACCCATGCGCCAGGCGTGCACCACCGGCCCCGCGATGTAGGGGAAGACGCTGGTCGTACCGATCGACACCACCAGATCGAGCCCATGCATCACCAGGGCCTCCAGCCGCTGCACCGCGCCTGTCGGCAGCGCCTCGCCGAAGAGCACGACATCGGGCCGCATCACGCCGCCACAAACCGGGCAGGCGGGTGGAATCTGCATGCCCTCGAAATCAGGCAGGCTGCGCGCGTGCGGGCACTCGGTGCAGCGCAGGCGGTGCAGGTTGCCGTGGATCTCGATCAGGTTGCGCGAACCCGCCAGGCGATGAAAGCCATCGACGTTCTGGGTCAGCACCCATACCCCGCCACGCTCGCGCTCGAGCGCGGCAATGATGTCATGGGCGACGTTGGGCCGCGCGCCACGGCAACTGGCCTCGATCTCGGCCAGGTATTTCCAGGTCAGCGCCGGTCGGGCAGCCATCATTTGGCCCGACAGCGCCTGCTCGATGCTCAGGCCATCCTCGGTAAGGCGCTCGTGGTAGAGACCGCCGATGCCGCGATAGGTCGGCAGCCCCGAATCTGCCGAGATCCCGGCACCGGTGATGAAGAGCACGCGCTGCGCTTCGGCAAGGCAGCCGGCGACGGCATCGAGCGCGTCCTCATGTGAGCTCATGCGCAAGACACCTCCACCAGGCAATCGTAGAAGATCGGCCCGCCGCCCATGTCGGTGGCCGTGGACGCCGTCACCGCGTTAGCGTTGTTGCCGTCGCCGGACAGCTTGTGCCACCACACCGAGGGACTGACCACGACCCCCGGCCTGACCCCGGTCGTCACCACGGCGCGCGCATGGAATTCGCCGCGGTCATTATGGATGCGTAAGCGCTGACCGTCGCCGATTCCGCGCCCAGCGGCATCATCGGGGTGGATCTGGAGGACGGGGCCGCCCTGCTCGTCGCGGAAGCGCGGCAGGTTGGCGAAGCTGCTGTTGAGAAAGTTGCGTGCCGGTGGCGTGATCAGGGCCAGCGGGTAGCGCGCCGCCAGCGCGGGATTGCTGACCACTGATTCGGCAGGCGGATGCCAGGCCGGCAAGGGGTCGAGCCCGAGGCCGGCAAGCAAGCCGGAATGGAACTCGCAGCGCCCCGACGGCGTACGAAAGCCGCCATTGGCGAACGGCACGAAGGGGCTCGCAAGGTTCAGTCTCGCCCAGCCGTGTTCGGCGAGCTGTTCGGGTGCGAGGCCGCGGGCACGCTCATCGTCTTGCCGGAAAGCCCTGGCGGCGATGCTGTCGTCGGACTCGAACAGGGCGGGATGGGCAAGCCCGAGGCGCGCCGCCAACAGGCGGAAGACCTCGGTGTTGGGCTTGGCCTCGCCCAGAGGTGCAATCGCCGGCATGTTCGCCACCACGTTGAGATGGCCGTAGCTGGTATGGACATCGCGATGCTCCAGCTGGCTCGTCGCCGGCAGCAGGATATCGGCATAGTCGGCAGTATCAGTCTGGAACAGCTCGTGAACGACGCAGAACAGGTCCTCGCGCGCGAAGCCGGCCTTCACCCGGTTACTGTCGGGCGCCACTGCCACCGGGTTGGCGTTGTAGACATACAGCGCCCGGATCGGTGGATCGGTGGCCTCGAGCAGCGCCTCGCCGATGAAGGCCATATTGACGGTGCGCGGCGGCCGCCCAGCGGCATGGGGATAAAGGTCGGGGCGCGCCAACGCATGGCCATCGACGGGATAGTTGCCCGAGGTCGACAGCAGGGCACCACCCGCTGCATGACGCCAGGCCCCTGTGAGCGCAGGCAGGCAGGCGATATTGCGCACCGCCATGCCGCCGCCGGCGCAGCGGTTCAGGCCGTAGTTCAGCCGGATCAGGCTCGGTGTGGTCGAACCATACTCGCGTGCGAGCTCGCGGATCACGCTGGCGTCCAGCCCGGTCAGCGGCGCCGCCCATTCAGGCGTGAATGCACGCACGCGCTCGGCAAGCGCATCGAAGCCCAGGGTATGACGGGCGATGTAGTCGTGGTCGAGCCGGTCCTCCGCGATCAGCACCTGCATCATCGCCAGCGCGAGCGCACCATCGGTGCCGGGCCAGGGTGCGAGATGGACATCGCACTTGGCGGCAGTCTCCGAGCGCCGTGGATCGATGCACACCAGTTTGGCGCCACGCCGCCGCGCCTCCTGGATATGGCGCCAGCCATGCAGGTTGGACACCACCGGATTGCCGCCCCAGATCAGGATCAGCCTTGCGTCGGCGACCGCTTCCGGGTCCGTCCCGATCGAGGCCCCCACCGTCGCCTTCCAGCCCAATGCCCCCGCGGAGGCGCAGATCGTACGGTCGAGCAGCGACGCGCCAAGGCGATGGAAGAAGCGGCGATCGAGGCTTTCCCCCTGCACCAGGCCCATGGTGCCGGCATAGCTGTAAGGCAGGATCGAGCGTGGATCGTCCGCAGCGATGGCGCGAAAGCGTGCGGCGATGGTGTCGAGCGCCTCATCCCAGGAGATGCGCTCGAAACGCCCCTCCCCCTTGCGCCCGACCCGCTTCATCGGATGCAGCAAGCGTTGATCGGAGTACACACGCTCGAGGTAGTGCGCCACCTTCGTGCATAGCACACCATCGGTGAACGGCATGTCGGCAGCACCACGCACCTTGATGGCGCGAGCCCCCGACACGGTGACCTCCATCGCACAGGTATCGGGACAGTCATGCGGGCAAGCCGCACGCACGCGTGTTTCGGTGGCACCACCAGGAAGCATGCTGGACCTCGTTTTGCGACAACAGGCCGCGCCAACCCTCAGTCGTTCGAGCCTGGCACCACGCCCCTGCCATTGCGGGACACACCATTGGCAGAGGGCGCCCCCATCAACTCAACGTAGCGCTGCCGATGCTCCTCGAAGCGGTCGAGCACGGCGCTGCGCTCGCGCAACTTGGCGGCGATCACGCGCGACTGCGTGATGATCTCGCTATCCAGCGTGCGGATGTCTTCCTCGAGGCTGGCGGCAACCGCGCTGTCGTCGGTCTGGGTCGCATCCGAGATCAGTGCGCTCTGGCGCTTGACGAGTTCCGACTCGCGCTCGCGCAGTTCCCGGATGCTGCGGTCGAGATCGCGCAGTTCGCGGTCGCGCCGGCTATCGAGGTCGTCCAGACTGCGATAGGTTTCGAGCAGCGCCTGATCCAGGCGCAACTGGCGCTGGCGATCGGCCTCTGCAGCACGGTGCTGGCGCTCGACCTCGGCACGGCGGGCGATCTCCTCCGGCGTCAAGGGCGCGGCTACCACGCGCCGTACCACGCCCGAAGGGCTCATCTCGCGATACGCCCGGCCATAGCAGGCTGCAGGCAGGATATCGCCGCACACCGGTTGGCCACCGACGTCGCAGCAGTAGATCGTACGCCCGCCCGCCTGCGCTACGGACTCTCCCGGCACTCCGGCGAGGACGAGCGCGCACGCGAGCAAGACGAGACCTGTCTCAGCGCGATGCGATTCCATACAAGTCCCGATAGGCCTTGACCGCATCCAGGTTCGCGGCCAGTTCGGGGCTGCCGGCAAGGTAGCCGATCAGGTCCTCGAGTGTCGCCACCGCAATGACAGGAATGCCGAAGGTTTCGCGCACTTCCTCGACGGCGGACAGCGCGGTCTTGCCGCGCTCCATGCGGTCGAGCGCAATGACGACGCCAGCCGGCGTCGCACCGGCAGCACGGATCAGCTCCACCGACTCACGCACCGACGTCCCCGCAGAAATGACGTCATCGAGGATCAGCACGCGGCCCTTGAGCGGCGCGCCGATGAGCGTTCCGCCCTCGCCGTGATCCTTCGCCTCCTTGCGGTTGAACGCGAACGGCAGGTCGACACCCTCCTCGGCGAGCCGGATCGCCGTGCCGGCCACGAGCGGGATGCCCTTGTAGGCAGGGCCGAACAGCATGTCGCAGGCGACGCCCGAGGCGCGAATCGTACGCGCATAGAATCCGCACAGCTCGCGAAAGGACACACCGTCGTCGAACAGGCCGGCGTTGAAGAAGTAAGGAGAGTTGCGCCCCGCCTTGGTGACGAAGGCGCCGAAGCGCAACACCCCCTTGCGGCAGGCGAGTTCGATGAAATCCCGGCTAAAATCCACGTTCTTCTGGCTGCCACGCAGCGTCATTCATAGAACCGCCCATGTTACGCATCATCTCACTCAACCTCAACGGCATCCGCTCGGCAGCGACCAAGGGGCTCTTCGACTGGCTCCCGGACCAGCAGGCGGACCTCGTCTGCCTGCAGGAGCTCAAGGCTCAGGCGGGCGACCTGAGCGACGCAATGCGGGCGCCGGCGGGGCTCAAGGGCTGGTTCCACCACGCCGAAAAGAAGGGCTACAGCGGCGTCGGTATCTACAGCCGCCACGCACCAGACCGTGTCATCGAAGGCCTGGGCATCGCCGACATCGACGCCGAGGGTCGCTTCCTGCAGCTGGACTTCGGCAAACTCTCCGTGGTGTCGCTCTACCTGCCATCAGGCTCGAGTTCGGAGGAACGCCTGCAGATCAAGTTCGCCTTCATGGAACGCTTCCTTCCCCATATGGCGACGCTGTTCGCCAGCGGCCAGGAGGTGGTGGTGTGCGGGGACTGGAACATCGCCCACCGCGAGATCGACCTCAGGAACTGGAAATCGAACCAGAAGAACTCCGGCTTTCTGCCCGAGGAACGCGCCTGGCTCAGCCGCCTGTTCGACGAGCAGGGTTGGGTGGACGTCTATCGCCGTCTGTACCCCGAGGCCACCGACGACTGCTACACCTGGTGGTCGAATCGCGGCCAGGCGTGGGCGAAGAACGTGGGCTGGCGCCTCGACTACCAGATCGCCACTCCGGAGTTGGCCGCCGCAGCGCTGAACGCCTCGGTCTACAAAGCACAGCGCTTCTCCGACCACGCCCCGCTGACGATCGACTACGACTGGTCTCTGTAGAGACCGCGACCGTCACTCAGACGCCTGGCGCCGGGTGGCGACGACGAGCTGATACAGCCCGCCGAAGCAGGTTTGCTTGCGCCATTCATAGTCGGATGCCATCTCAGCCATGGATTCGATGGGGGTGTCGAGCAGCGACTGCGCAAACGGTTCGAGCCAGCGGAACACCAGGCCCATGAGCGGCCGCAGGGGGTGCCAGGCACTGGCGCGATGGTAGTCCACGAATACGACCCGCCCGCCCGGCCTAACCGCAGCCAACAGATTGGCCACGATCAGCCGGCGCTCGCGCGCCGGCACCTCATGCAGCAGGAAGAAGCAGCACGCCGCGTCGAAACACGCATCCTGCCGCCGGGTGAGATCGGCCACGCGTGCCTCGGCCTGCGGCAGGCCGACCAGCTTGCGGCGCACGTTATCAACCTGGATCGGCGCTACATCGAGGACCGTGAGACGGCCTTGCTCCCCCACCCGGCGCGCCAGCATCGGCGAGAAGCCTCCATACACGCACGCGGCCTGTAGTACCGTTTCGCCGGGCACAAACTGCGCAACCGCCCACCGCATGAGGCGGGCCGCGTTACCCCACAGGATCGCAGACACGACCGGCGAGCGATCGAGCCAGGGCACGGTGCGCGGATCGAGATAAGCCCAGGAGTACGTCCGGCTGAGATAGTCGGGCAGCACCTCGACGGGCTGAGTGGCAATGTCGGATGAAGGAGGCATATCGATCTTGGTCTGTGATGGCAGCCGGGTAGGGGCGCTCGGCGCTGCAAGGGTCCGCCAGTCCCTCCACTGCAGCGACGGCCCTGAATCGCAAGCCGGCGTCTGACCTGATGCTACACGAATTGCTGCGACGCAACACCGCTGCATTCGACATGGCAATAGCGCCACGGGCTAGGGAAATTGCCATTACCCCGCAATCGGTCTAGCCTTGACGACGAAACCTTCGATCGTCCACCATTGTCGTAGTCACTCAACTTCAGGAGGCCATCATGAGCACGACCACAGACACATCCAAGGACAAGCTGATCGAGGACCTCAGAACCCTCATCAACGACGCCGAAGAGCTCCTCGAACTGACCGCAGATGACGCCAAGGGCAAGGCAGCCGATGTCCATGGCCGCCTCGGCGCACGACTGACGCTCGCCAAAGAGCGCCTCAAGGATGCCGAAGACGCCATCGTCGACACCGGGCGCAAGGCGGCGCGTGCCACTGACGACTACGTACATGAGAAGCCCTGGCAGGCGGTGGGCATTGCCGCAGGCGTCGCCTTCCTGCTCGGCCTGCTTTCGAGCCGGCGCTAAGGCACGGCGCCATGGCCGAGCCACGTCGACCGCGCCTGGCCGAAACCCTGCGCGGCGCAATCGATGCCGGGCTGCAGACGGTGCAGACCCGGCTCGAACTACTGACGGTCGAGCTGCAGGAAGAAAAGCTGCGACTGAGCGCAGTGGCGCTCAACATCGTGCTATGCGGCCTGTTGCTCGGCTTCGGCCTGGTTTTCCTGCTCATCTTCCTCACCGTGCTGTTCTGGGAGGAACACCGCCTGCTGGCGCTCGGCGTGGCCACTGCGGCATGCCTGGGCGGCGGCCTGCTCGCCGCCACCAACGCCGCACGCGAACTGCGCCGCGGCAGCCAGCTGTTTGCCGCCAGCCTGGCTGAACTCAAGCGCGACCGCCAGGCAGTCCAGCGGCGCGACGAGGACGCCTGATCTTGTCATGAGGACGGATCCACGCACGCTCGAACTCGCACTGCGCAAGCAACGCCTGCAGTTGCGCGCCGCCAGCCAGCGCGCAGACCTGTCCTGGCGGCTGGAGGGTGTCGACGCCACCCTCGACCGCGTCGACGGTGTGCGCGAACACTTCGCATGGGCCAAGGAACAGGCCCCGCTGCTGTCGCTCGGCGCCCTCGCCCTGCTCGCCGCCCGCCCCCGCCTCAGCCTGCGCATTGCCAAGCGCGCCTGGTTGGGCTGGCTGCTCTACAAGCGCCTGCGCGGCACACCGGCCGCGCTGCTACCGGTGCTTGCGCCGGCGCTTCGGCTGGCGCTTCGTGCGCTCAAGCGCGCCCTTGGCGATTCGGCAGGATCAGGTTCAACACCACGGCGACAACGCCGCACAGGCTGACGCCCTGCAGCGTGAGGCCGTCGAAGTTCAGCGCCAGGCCACCGATCCCCATCACCAGCACCGCGGAGACGATCACCAGGTTGCGCGGCTCGTCGAGGTCGGTGCGCGCCTTGATCAGTGTGTTCAGGCCCACGCTCGCCACCGAGCCGAACATCAGCATCATGATGCCGCCCATCACCGGCACCGGAATCGAGGCCAGCAGCGCATTGAACTTACCGAAGAAGGCCAGGATGATGGCCAGCACCGCAGCCCAGGTCATGATCGCCGGGTTGTAGTTCTTGGTCAGCGTGACCGCGCCGGTCACCTCGGAGTAGGTGGTGATCGGCGGCCCGCCGATCAGGCCGGAGAACAACACGCCGACGCCGTCACCGGCCAGCGTGCGATGCAGGCCGGGCTTCTCGGTGTAGTCCTTGCCGGTCACGCCGCCGATCGCGAGCACATCGCCAACGTGCTCGATCGCCGGTGCCAGCGCAACCGGCAGCATGAAGAGGATGGCCGCCAGCTCGAAGCTCGGCGCCACGAACTGCGGCATCGCAAACCAGGGGGCTGCCGCCACCACGCCAAAATCCACCAGCCCGAACAGGATCGCCGCCACATAGCCGGCGCCGACGCCGCACAGGATGGGCACCAGCTTGAGGAAACCGCGCGCGAACACGGCGACGATGACTGTCACCCCGAAGGCGATCGCCGCCACCGTCATTGCCGTCGCGTAGGGTACGAGTTCGATCTTGCCGTCGCCCGAGCGCCCCATTGCCATGTTCACGCCCACCGCCGCCAGCGACAGGCCGATGATCATGATGATCGGCCCCACCACCACCGGCGGCATGTAGCGGTGCACGATCTCGGCGCCGTGCCTCCACACCACCCCGGCGAAGAGGAAGTACATCAGCGACACGCAGGCGAGCGCACCCATGGTCGCCGGCAGCCCCCAGGTCTGGATGCTGAAGATGATCGGCGCGATGAAGGCAAAGCTCGAACCCAGGAAAATCGGCACCTGGCGCCCGGTGATGAGCTGGAACAGCAGGGTACCGACCCCGGCGCCTAGCAACGCAAGCGCCGGGTTGAGCCCGGTGAGCAGTGGCACGAGCACGAGCGCGCCGAAGGCGACGAACAGGATCTGGGCGCCTGAGATGGCCTGCCGCCACAGCGGATCGGCCGACTGGATGGGAATTTCACGCATGGAGGTTCTCCGCCGGACGTTCGCAGCAAACGCGCCGCACCGCCGGCATGGTTGTCGTTATGGATGAAACGGCGATGACGGACGGCACCGGAGCGCCGCCGGGCGTTCAGTTGTGCCGGGTGCCGAAGATCTTGTCACCGGCATCGCCCAGCCCGGGGATGATGTAGCCGTGCTCGTTGAGGTGGCTGTCGATGCTCGCGGTGTAGATATCCACATCCGGATGCTGCGCGTTCATCAACGCAATCCCCTCGGGCGCTGCCACCAGCACGAGCGCACGTACATGGGCACAGCCATTGCGCTTGAGCATGTCGACGGTCGCCACCATCGAGCCGCCGGTGGCGAGCATCGGGTCGATGATCAACGCCATGCGCTCATCGAGCTGGCCGACGAACTTCTCGAAGTAGGGCGCTGGCTGCAGCGTCTCCTCGTTGCGCGCGATGCCGACCACGCTCACCTTGGCACTCGGCACCATGTCGAGCACGCCGTCGAGCATGCCCAGGCCGGCGCGCAGGATGGGCACCACAGTGACCTTCTTGCCCTTGATCTGCTCGATCTTCACCGGCCCGGCCCAGCCCTGAATCTCCACGTCCTCGAGCGGGAAGTCCTTGCACGCCTCGTAGGCGAGCAAGCGTGCGATCTCGGCAGTCAGTTCGCGAAACTTCTTGGTGCTGATGTCCGCCTCGCGCATCAGGCCGATCTTGTGGCGCACGAGGGGATGGCGGATTTCGTGGATGGGCATGGCAGCATTCCAGGCAAGGGCGGAGACCCGCACCTTTTACCGCGGCGCAGGAGCGCGCACAAGCGTCCACGCGTGGTCGGCGCTAAAATGCGCGACCGGCCAGCCGATCGGTCACCGCCCACCAGGACCCCGAACATGTCTCTCGACCTCGAACAAATCAAGCGCGCCCGCGAAGAAGCCGACTGCCTGGCCGACGACGCCACCGTCGAAGCTGCACTCGACCGCATGGCAGCGGAGATCACCGCCCGCCTGGGGGAGCGCAACCCACTCGTTTACGCGGTGATGAATGGCGGCCTGATTCTCGCCGGTCGCATCCTGCCGCGCCTGCCCTTCCCGCTCGAAGTCGCCTACCTCCACGCCACCCGCTACGGCCACGCACTGCAGGGCACGCTGCTCGACTGGCGCGTACGCCCCACCCAGGACCTGCGTGGCCGCACCGTGCTGGTACTCGACGACATCCTCGACGAAGGCCACACGCTCAAGGCCATCATCGAGCACCTGCAGGAAGAAGGCGCCGCCGAGGTGCTTTCCGCCGTGCTGGTGCACAAGCTCCACGACCGCAAGGCTACGCCCGGCATGCGCGCCGACTTCACCGGCCTCGACATCGCCGACCGCTTCCTGTTCGGCTGCGGCATGGACTACAAGGGTTACTGGCGCAACGCGCCCGGCATCTACGCGGTCAAGGGTCTGTAAAACATCAGGAGAACGGATTCCATGCTGGTCACCTTCAAGTCCAATGCCAGTGCCGACGTGATCATGTTCGGCGACATCGCCAAGCGGCTCATCACCCTCCTCGGCAAGGACCCCGACGACGGCAAGGGCATCGTCACCGTCGAGCAGATCCCCGAAGCCATCGCGCGCCTCAAGGCCGCGATCGAAGAGGACCGCCAGCGCCAGGCCGAACTCGAGCGCCGACGCACCGAAGACGATGACGAAGCCGACAAGGAAGCCGGCCGCAGCGGCATGAACGCCCCGGTCGGCCTCGCCCAACGCGCCTGGCCCCTGCTCAACATGCTGGAAGAATCGCAGCGCGAGGGCACCCCGGTGGTGTGGGGCGTATGAGCCAGCGGCCCATCTGGGAACGCTCGCAGCGGCGGGAGCTTGCCGTAGGAGCGGCGCCAGCCGCGAGGGCTTGAAGGCGACTGGGGCGGACACGATGCGCGCCGGCAAGGCTTCGTGCGGCTATCCTGCCACCGGCTTCAGCCGCGTCCGACGTAGCGCCCGTCCACCTCACGCATCTGCGCACAGCCGATCAGGCCGAGGGTGCGCGCCATTTCGCTGCGCAGGATCTCCACCGCCCGTGCAGCGCCGCCATGGCCGGCCGCCGCCAGGCCGTAGAGCGTCGCCCTGCCCGACATCGCGGCATCCGCACCCAGTGCGCGTGCCTTGACGAAATCGCTGCCGCGGCGAAAGCCGCTGTCGACGATCACCGTCATGTCGGGCCCCACCGCCTCGCGCACCGCGGCCAGCATCTCGATCGGGGCCGGCACGGTATCGAGCTGGCGCCCGCCGTGGTTGCTCACCACCACGCCATCCGCCCCGGCGTCGCGCGCGTGCAATGCGTCCTCGGGCATCAGGACGCCCTTCACCAACAGCTTGCGCGGCCACAGTGCACGCAGCCAGCGCACATCGTCCCAGGTCAGCGAGGTATCCATCTGCGCCGCAAGCCAGGTCGCCGCGTTGCGCGCACTGTCCATGCCCGCAGGCAAGTTGCCCAGGTTGCGAAAGCGCGGCATGCCGCGCGGCACCAGCACGTCCCACACCCAGCGCGGATGCCAGGCCACATCGATGAGGTTGCACAGGTTCAGCTTCATCGGTGCGCGGTAATTGCGCCGGTCCCACTCGCGGTTGCCGAACACCGAAGCGTCGGTGGTAAGCACGATCGCCTCCGAGCCCGCAAGTTCGGCGCGCTTCACCACCGCAGCAACGTTGTCGCGGTCCTTGAACGGGTAGATCTGCATCCAGTGCCGCACCCCGGTGGCAACGATGTCCTCGAGGGCGACGGTCGACACCATGCTCTGACAGAAGGGGATCCCGGCCGCATGCGCAACCTCGGCCAGCACCCGGTCGCCACCATCCGCAAGCAAACCGTTGAAACCGGTTGGCGCGATCACCATCGGCAGCGCACTGTCCTGGCCGAACAAGGGCACGGCAAGCTCACGCTGCGACACATCGACCAGGGTGCGCGGCAACCACAGCACCTCATCCAACGCCTTCCGGTTGCGCGACAGCGTGATCTCGTCATCGGCACCGCCCTCGAGATACTCGAGGCAGAAGTTCGGCAGCCGGCGTGCAGCCATTGCGCGCAACTCGGCGATGCTCTGAGCGCGGGCGGGGTTGGTGCCATGGTGGAAGCGGCGTCTGCAGGACACGTGTGGACTCGGCTCAATGCGTTGCGGGACGGCGCATTCTAACGGCTGAGCGGAGAGCGCCCGCAGTGGCTCTGCGCTGACGCCGCGCCCATCGGGCCGAAGCGGGGTAAACTGGCAGCTTCCGTCACCAGCACCTGCGAGGCTCCGCCATGGCCGGGCGCAAGAAGGACCTGCCCCTCGTCTACTCCTGCTCCGGCTGCTCCAGTGCCGCGCAGATGGCGAACCACGTCGCGCTGCGCCTGGACCGCGAAGGCGAGGCCGAGATGTCCTGCATCGCCGGGGTCGGCGGCAACGTACCGCACCTGGTGCGGATCGCTCAGTCCGGCCGCCCCATCCTCGCCATCGACGGCTGTGCACTCGAATGCACCCGCAGCAGTCTGGCCCAGCGTGGCGTGCAACCCGCTCGCCACATGCTGCTCAATGAACAGGGTGTCAAGAAACGTTACGCCAGCGATTTCGATGCGGACGAAGCCGAGCGCGTTTTGCAGCAGGCTCGACAGCTGCTGCAGGCGCTGCGGGAAGCGGACATGCGTTCAGGCGCGTAGCCGGCGCGCGCAGTCGGCCAGCGCAACCGCCAGCGCCTCGAGCATCGCCTGTTGCGCGCCATCCTTCAGCCGTCCGTCCTCGCCCACCGCATCGCCCGCCTTGGCGACCGCGAGCTGCTGCGGGATCACCTGCATGCCGAGATAGCCGAGGATGTCGCGCACATGGAAGAGCACGCGCATCCCGCCCAGCGCGCCCGGCGAGCTGCCCACCACCGCGGCCGCTCGTCCTGCGTACACCGCGCCGCCCGAGCGCGCGCGGTCCGCAGGATTGGGGCGCGAGCACCAGTCGAGCGTGTTCTTCAGCAGCGGCGTGACCGAGCCGTTGTACTCGGGATTCACCACCAGCAGGCCATCGCTCGCATGCAGGATGTGCTGAAGACGCACGATACAGTCCGGCAGCCCTTGTGCCGCCTCGAGGTCGCCATCGTAGAGCGGCGCCGGATAGTCGGCGAGCTCGACATGCTCGACTTCGGCACCGGCCGCCTGCAAGGCCTGTACGCAGGCGAAGGCGACACGACGGGACAGGGCCTCGGCACGGCGGCTGCCGGCCATCACGACGATGCGGGGGGGCTTCATCAGCGGACACTCCTCTGGGCTTGGGGAGACCATTAGACCTCATCCAAGGCAAAAGTTGGCCTGCTCAAACCGCCTCCACCGCCTCAGTGGCGGGCGGGTGCGGCCGGCTTGGCGGTGGCGCCGCCCTCGTCGTGCACGTCCTCCCAGCCGGTGATCATCGCCTTGATGTGGGCGAGCGGTGTGTGTCCGGCGGTGGCCAGATACACGTGGATGATCAGGAAGGCCAGCATCAGGAAGGCCCCCAGGGTGTGCAGCTGCGCCACCTGCTGCAGGCCGAGGCCATCGGGCATCAGCGGCTGCAGCCGCCCCCAGAACAGGTAGACCAGCCCCGAGACCCACACCAGCGGATTGATGAGCAGCTTCACACCGAGGTAGGCGATGCGCTGCAGCGGGTTGTGCTTGCGCTCGACCGTCACCTTGTAGGGGTGCGGCGCGCCGGTGAAGATGCCGTAGGCGTAGTACTTCACCATGCGGTCGATATTGCTCAGCGTGGGGACGTAGTGCTTCCACTGCCCGGTGGTGAAGTGCCAGAAGATCGCCAGGACCCACAACCCAATCAGCAGCCAGGCAGCCAGCTCGTGCACTTCGACAGCGGTGCGGAAATCGAGCAGCCCATGGCTGCCGTGGATGGCGAAACCGGTGACCAGCAGCGTGATGATCAGCGCTGCCTGCATCCAGTGCCAGAAGCGCTCGAAGCGCGTGAACAGGTAGATGCGCTCGCTCATGTCAGTGCTCCTTGCGCTTGTTGCGGGTCAGGAAGCGCAGTCCACCGTGGCCGATCGCACCAAGCAGCATCAAGCCAGCAAGACCGAAACCGAAGGTGTCCAGCATCGCGTTGCGGTCGCGGCCCGGCATCCACACTCCGGGCACCCCGGCGAGCCGCCCGTCGTTGGCGTGGCACTGGGCGCAGTCGAGCGCCTTGTCCTTGGGCGCGACCATGTGGGTGATCGGCCACAGCATGGAGGTCTCGACGAAGTCGAACTTGCCGCTGTAGGGCTGGCCGGTGGCGTCCGCACCGGCCTGAAGCGCCTTGGGCCAGTCGAAGTTGTACCAGAAGGCGGTGTCGTCCGGCGTCGCGGTGTGCGGCACGAGCAGGGTCAGGTGCTCGGTGTCATAAGGTTGCTTGCCGTGGAAGGTCTTGACCGGCCAGATGCGTGCATCGGACGCCCCGGGGGTGCCATGGAAGGTGTTGATCGCCACCCGGGTAGCAGGGTCGATGCGGGTATCAGGCTGGGTGTAGCTCACCTGGCCGTTGAACCACAGGTAGTCGGGCTGCACGTTCTCGCCGAGCACGAAATCGCCCTTCTTGCTGTCGTAGATGACGTGTCCACTGTCGTCCTTGAGCTGGAAGGGCTTGCCCTCAGGTGTCAGCTTGCCGGCAGTGGACCAGTCCCAGCCCATCTTGGTGGGCACGCCGCCGCGAGCGAACTCGGGGATGTGGCAGGTCTGGCAGGCCAGCGTGCGGGTGTGGTCGTTGAGGCGCTCCGAGTGCTGGAAGTCACCCTTGTGCGGTCGGTCGCCATGGCAGGCCTGGCAGGTCGCGGGATTGCGGTCGGTCTTCTCGCCTCGCATGATCGCGCCGTGCGGGTCGGCGCCGGTCATGCTGATGCGGCTGCCGGCGACGGCATGCTTGTCCGTCTTGTGACAGCTCGCACAGGTGAAGTTGAGCCCGTCCGCCGCCATGTGCACGTCGAGCGCCTTGTCGGGCTTGTTGAGCGAGGAGTCAAGGTCGCCATGCTTGACGCCGTCGCCACCACCGCCGAAGTAATGGCAGGCGCCGCAGGTGCGCCGCGAGGTGGCACCGATGCTCTGTGCCACGCTGGCAAGATCGGTGGCCTCGACGAACTTGCCGGACTTGGGCGGGAACTCGATGCGCTCGTACGGTGGATGACCCGCGAAGCCGGCCAGCTTGCGGTAGGCGCCGGTGTTGTGACAAGCCAGGCAATCGACCTTGTTCTCGGCCGTGAAGTCAAAGGTCTCGTCCTTCCAGCCATAGCCGATATGACAGGACTGGCAGAAGGCCTCGTTCGAACGGTCGCCGATGCAGAAACCGTTGAGCATGGTCTTCTTGCCCAGCTTCTGGCCGGTGTCGGGATTGACGTACTCCCAGGTCCAGTGGCGTGTGGCCATGACCTGCTTTGCGGCTTCGGTGTGACAGGCGAGACAGGCCGCGGTGACCTCCTCACCCGACTTGAAGGGCCCCTGCAACTCCTTGAACTTGCTGTGATCGGCGGTGCCGGTGGACGCGATGGCCAGCGTGGCAAGCAGCAGCAAGCAGAAGCCCGCCAGCAGGCTGGCAGCTCGGTTGGGTCGGACGCTCATGTCAGCACTCCGTGATCCGGGTCATCGAGCCATCAGTCTAACGCGCACCCCTATTTCAGTTTTTGATAATTATCTAACAAAGCAAAAACCCCAGGAACTGAAGAGCCGATACGCTTTCAAGCCGGCATTGCGTCCAGCCGCAGCAGCCAGGGCGTACGCAAGGACTCCGGCACGAAGCTCGCTTCCAGGCTGTTGCGGGCGATGCGCTTGAGCTGCGTGCGGCTCAGGCCCAGCGCACGCGCGGTGTCGATGAAGTTGCGCGCGATGTAGCCGCCGAAATAGGCCGGGTCGTCGGAGTTGATCGTCACCTTCAAGCCGGCCTCAAGAAGCCGCTTCAGGTTGTGCTGCGCGAGATCGGGAAACACGCACAGCTTGACGTTCGACAGCGGGCATACCGTCAGCGCAACCTGCTCGCGCGCCAGGCGTTCGACCAGCGCGGGGTCTTCGGCGCAACGCACGCCATGGTCGATGCGCTCGACCTTCAGCACGTCGAGCGCGTCCGCGATGTAGGCCGGCGGTCCCTCCTCACCCGCGTGCGCCACAATGTGCAGGCCCAACTCACGGCAGCGTGCGAACAGGCGCGCGAACTTGGCCGGAGGGTGTCCGCGCTCTGACGAATCGAGGCCGACGCCGTGGATGCGGGCGAGCTGCGGCAAGGCCTGCTCGAGGGTTGCGAAGCCCTCGTCCTCGCTCAGATGACGCAGGAAGCAGAGGATGAGCCGCGAACTGATCCCCCAGCGCACCTGGGCCTCGGCGCAGGCACGCTCCAGGCCATCCACGACGGTGGCAAAGGCGACACCGCGTGCGGTATGGGTCTGCGGGTCGAAGAACAGTTCGGCATGCACCACGCCGTCGGCATGGGCGCGCTCGAAGTAGGCCAATGCGAGTTCGAAGAAGTCGCGCTCATGGATCAGCGCGGCCGCGCCGGCGTAGTAGAGATCGAGAAAGCTCTGCAGGTCGGTAAAGGCATAAGCCGCGCGAGTCTCTTCCACGCTCTTCCACGGCAGGGCCACACCGTTGCGGCGGGCAAGCTCGAACATCATCTCCGGCTCCAGCGTGCCTTCGATGTGTACGTGCAACTCGGCCTTGGGCAGGCTGCAAACGAAATGCTCCAGGTCCATGATGCCCTCCGTGCTGATACCTGCATGCTAGTCCCAATCGGGCAGCTACGCCTGCAACAGCTCGAGCGCGTCAGCGGCTGCGCCGGGTGCGTACGCGCCCAGCGCAGCCGCCCCGGAGTCAGGCTCAGGCGCCGAGCAGCAAAGCCCCGGTGCCGGCGATGGCTGCGCCGGCCGCGCGGTGGACACGGTCGCCGAGCAGCGTCTGCGGCGTCCACCGCGTCAGCGCATAGCCGGCGCCGTGCAACAGCGCGGTCGCGAGCGCAAAGCCCAGGGCGTAGGTCGCCAGGCTGGCGCCCTCCATCTCGGCATGGTGGGCATGGCCATGGAAGAGCGCGAAGGCGGCGACGAGGGGCAAGCTCGCCGCCACGGGCAGACGCGCGGCAAGCGCGATCAACAGCCCCAGCACCAGCACCGAGGCAGCAATGCCGGCCTCTACCGCGGGCAGCGCGAAATCGAGGGCGCCCAACCCCGCGCCCGCCAGCATCGCCAGTACGAAGCCTGCAGGCAGCATCCAGCGCGTGGCGCCGGGCTGGCGCGCCGCGTACAGGCCGACGGCCAGCATCGCAAGCAAATGGTCGACACCGCCGAACGGGTGGGCGAAGCCGCTGAAGAAGCTCGCACCTTCGTGGCCGGGGTGGGCGAGCGCGGCACCGGAGACGGTGGCCAGCGCCACGGCGACGAGCGCCGCGCGAACGGGATGGGTGTTCATGATGGAGACTCCTGCACTTTCAAGAAATGAACATCTGATGAAGCTACCGGGATTGCGAAGCAGCCAGGCCGTCAGGCGCCTTTCAGGCCGCCACCAGCAAGCCCTGACGCTCGATGAAGTCGATGATATCGGCGAGTCCCTGGCCCGTCTTCTGGTTGGAGAACACGAAGGGGCGCGTACCACGCATCTTGCGCGCATCGCGGTCCATGACCTCGAGCGAGGCGCCGACCAGCGGTGCAAGGTCGATCTTGTTGATCACCAGCAGGTCGCTGCGGGTAATGCCCGGCCCCCCCTTGCGCGGGATCTTGTCGCCGGCCGACACGTCGATGACATAGATCGTCAGGTCCGACAGCTCGGGCGAGAAGGTCGCCGCCAGGTTGTCACCGCCGGACTCGACGAAGATGATGTCCAGCCCCGGAAAGCGCGCGTTGAGCCGATCGACTGCCTCGAGGTTGATCGAGGCGTCCTCGCGAATCGCCGTATGCGGGCAGCCACCGGTCTCGACGCCGATGATGCGCTCGGGTGCGAGCGCTTCGTTGCGCACGAGGAACTGGGCATCCTCGGCGGTGTAGATGTCGTTGGTGACCACGGCGATGTTGTACTTGTCGCGCAGCGCCAGGCACAGCGCAAGCGTGAGCGCCGTCTTGCCGGAGCCGACCGGACCTCCGATGCCGACTCGGAGCGGACCGCGATGATGCCCGCGATCGCGACCGCAGCCTTCTGAGAGATTCATGCTCATGATCTGAACAGCCTCGTGTATTGGGTTTCATGCCGGCTGCTGGCAATGGCCAGGCCGGGGGTGTAGTTGCTCCAGCGCGCTTCGGGCAGCTCCAGCGCCTGCCCGACCAGCGCCGGAATACGCTCGCCAAGCATGGCCAGCAGGCGCTGGCCTGCGCTCTGACCGAGCGGCACCGCCTTTAGCGCCGCCATCACCTGGTTCTCGGCCCAGGCCCAGAGGTAGGCGGCCAGGGCCTGATCGGCCGGCACCTGCCAGGCTGCGGCAGCGGCCGACCAGGCGGTCGGAAAGCAGGGCGTATCGAGCGCCAGCAGGCGCGCGCGCCAGCCCGGCAGCGCGGCGAAGGCATCCAGTTCGGTGAGCAGCCTGACCAGCGACCAGCCCATCTGCAGCGTCTCGGCACGCAACTCGGCCGTCTCCCGGCTGGCGAGAAAGTCGTCGTTGAGCCGCGCCACCTCGCCGTCCTCGCCACAGGCCCAGGCAGCAAGCTGGCTCGCCAGCAACGGCGCCTCGAAGCGTGCCACGCTCCACTCGAGCAGATCGCCGATCCACGCCGCGGCGTCCGCCTCTCTGGCGACAACGCCACTCTCCACCGCCCACTCCAGGCCTTGCGAGTAGGTATAGGCGCCCACCGGCAGCGCAGGGCTGGCCAGTTGCAGCAGGCGCAACAGGGGCAGCAGGGGCGTCGCCGCGTGCATGCTCACTGCCCTGCCATCAGATGGATGCGCGCACCGCTGCCATCGCCCGGATGCTGGTGGCCGGGCGCATAGGCGCCAGCCTCGGGTTCGAAGGGTGCCCGCAGCGTGCTTACCAATGCTCCCAGGCCGACGAGCATGTCCTCGAGTACATGGTCGGCCTGCAGGCGCAACCAGTCGCCACCGCCATCGCGCCCGACCTCCACCGCGACATGGCGGTTGCCAAGATGAAAGGCTGCGCGCGCGAGTTCGGTCGCGGTGGCGCAGCGCACCTCGAGCAGGTCTTCGGCTGCGGACACCACGGCGACCACCCGGCCATCGTTCGCCAGCAGCCGGTCGCCACCGCGCAGGATGGTGCCACGCGGCAGGAACAGGCCAACCTCGGCGCCGGAGGCCAGGCGTGCGCGCAGGCGGCTCTTGCTGCGGGTGTTGAAATCGAGCTCCAGATGGTCGCTCGCCGGCGCATCGCCGCTGTAGCGCGCCTCGATCAGGCACAGCGCGGAAGAAGCGGGGGGCGCCGACACCGCGGCGACCGGTGCGACGGTAGTGGAATCTGCTTGCATGATGTCGTCTCAGAAGAGGAAGTAGCGCTGTGCCATAGGCAAGGCCGCAGCCGGCTCGCAGCTCAGGTGCTCGCCGTCGGCACGCACGACGTAGGTTTCGGGGTCGACCTCGATGGAGGGCGTAGCATCGTTCAACACCATGTCGGCCTTGCTCACCTTGCGGCAGCCCCGCACCGCCACCAGCGGCTTGTGCAGCCCGAGCGCGGCGATCTCGGGATTCGCCAGGGCGGCCGCCGAAACGAAGGTCACCGAGGTCTTCAGCGCCTTGCCGAAACTGCCGAACATCGGTCGGTAATGCACCGGCTGCGGGGTCGGGATCGAGGCGTTGGGATCGCCCATCGCCGCGGCGGCAATCATGCCGCCCTTCAGGATCAGGCTGGGCTTGACGCCGAAGAATGCCGGCCGCCACAACACCAGATCGGCGAGCTTGCCGGGCTCGATCGAACCCACCTCGTGGGCGACGCCGTGCGTGATGGCCGGGTTGATGGTGTACTTGGCGATGTAGCGCTTGACGCGGAAATTGTCGTTGCGGTCGCTGCCCTCGATGGCCGCGACCGCCTCCGGCACCGCTGCGGCGGGGCCGCGCCGGGGCGCCAGCCAGCCGCGTTGCAGCTTCATCTTGTGCGCGGTCTGCCAGGTGCGGATCACCACCTCGCCCACCCGGCCCATGGCCTGGGAGTCCGACGACATCATCGAGAACGCGCCGCTGTCGTGCAGGATATCCTCGGCGGCAATGGTCTCGCGGCGGATGCGGGACTCGGCAAACGCCACGTCCTCGGCAATCGACGGATCGAGGTGATGGCACACCATCAGCATGTCGAGGTGCTCATCGATGGTGTTGACCGTGTAGGGCCGTGTCGGGTTGGTCGACGACGGCAGCACATTGGGCCGGCTGATCGCCTTGATGATGTCCGGTGCATGACCACCGCCCGCACCTTCGGTATGGAAGGTGTGGATGGTGCGGCCCTTGAATGCCGCCAGTGTCGCCTCGACGAAACCGGACTCGTTGAGCGTGTCGGAATGGATGGCAACCTGGATGTCCATCTCGTCGGCCACCGTCAGGCAGTTGTCGATCGCCGCCGGCGTCGTACCCCAGTCCTCGTGCAGCTTGAGCCCGATCACACCGGCTGCCACCTGCTCCTTCAACGGCGCCGGCAGGCTGGCGTTGCCCTTGCCGAAGAAGCCCATGTTCATCGGGAAGGCTTCGGCCGCCTCGAGCATGCGGTGGACATGCCACGGCCCCGGCGTGCACGTGGTGGCGTAGGTGCCGGTCGCGGGTCCGGTGCCACCACCGAGCATGGTGGTGACGCCCGACATCAGCGCCTCTTCGATCTGCTGCGGGCAGATCCAGTGGATGTGGCTGTCGATGCCGCCGGCGGTCAGGATCATGCCCTCGCCGGCGATGACCTCGGTACCGGCACCGATGGGGATCGTCACCCCGGGCTGGATGTCCGGATTGCCGCCCTTGCCGATCCGCCAGATACGTCCGTCCTTGAGGGCGACGTCGGCCTTCACGATGCCAGCGACCGCATCGACGATGAGCGCGTTGGTGATGATCGTGTCCGCCACGTCGGCCGAGACGCCCTGGCCCTGGCCCATGCCGTCGCGGATCACCTTGCCGCCACCGAACTTCACCTCCTCGCCGTAGATCGTGAAGTCGTGCTCGACTTCGATCACCAGTTCGGTGTCGGCGAGGCGCAGGCGATCACCCACGGTCGGGCCAAACATTTCCGCATAGGCGCGGCGCGAGATCTCCGCCATCACAGTGCTCCCATGACCAGGCCGTTGAATCCATACACCTCGCGCTCGCCATCGAGCGCCACCAGTTCCACGGTACGCGACTGACCAGGCTCGAAACGCACCGCGGTACCCGCTGCAATGTTCAGCCGGAAGCCGCGCGCCGCAGCACGGTCGAAGTGGAGCGCGGTATTGGTTTCGGCAAAGTGATAGTGCGAACCGACCTGGATCGGGCGATCGCCCGTGTTGGTCACCACCAGCGTCAAGGTGGTGCGGCCGACATTGAGTTCGATGTCGCCATCGGCGACGAAGTATTCACCCGGAATCATCGCAAGGGCCTCACAGGATGGGGTTGTGCACGGTCACCAGCTTGGTCCCGTCGGGAAAGGTGGTCTCGACCTGGATATCGGGGATCATCTCGGCCACGCCTTCCATCACGTCATCGCGGGTGAGCAAGGTTGCGCCGTAGCTCATCAGCTCGGCCACCGTGCGCCCGTCGCGCGCGCCTTCGAAGATGGCGCAGGTGATCAGTGCCACCGCCTCGGGGTAGTTCAGCTTCAGGCCGCGCGCGCGCCGGCGCTCGGCCAGCAGGCCGGCGGTAAAGATCAGCAGCTTGTCCTTCTCGCGGGGTGTCAGTTCCATCCTTCCTCCTCAGGCGCCGGCCGGCACCTGGGCCGGCGGCGCACGCTTGTCTCAAGTTCTCCAGATGCGCGGCACCTGCGCTGCGCGCCCCGCCACCGCCGGACGCGCCACGCTCCACAGACGCGTCAGCCATTGCCGACCGGGCTCGCAAGCCGGGCCCAGCCAGCGCGCGACGAGCAGGCCGGGCAGCAGGGTCACCGCCCCCTGCCCGGCGACGGGCTCCACCGCCCGCCAGGCTTCCAGCAAGGCCGCATCGCAGGCGGGTGCCGCAATCAGCAGGCAGGCGCTCACCGGCTCGCCACCCAGGCCCACTGCACTATCGAGCAGCGCACCGCCGCCCTTGAGCACGCCGCGCTCGAGCCACACCGGCCTGCCGTCGCGGCGGATACGCGTGCGCAGCGCAAGCTCGCCCCGGCCGAAGCGTTCGCCCGAACCCGTACGCCCAAGGCACAGCATCTCGGCACCGATGAACACTGCCGATCCGCCCAGTTCCACTTCCGTCGTCACGGCGCCGAGAGCACCGTCATAGACGATGCTCTCCTGCGGCAGGAACTCGCACACGCCCCCCTCTGCGATCTCGATGCGCTGCACCAGCTCGCCATGCAGACCCGCACTGCGGTACCACTTGCCCGCACCCGGCGTCGTCAACAGCACATGCGCACCGGCCCCCAGGGCCAGCGTAAGTGCCAGGCGGTCACCACCGGCGATCCCGGCCGGCGGATGCACCAGGATGGTGTGGCACACCGCCTCACCCTCGGGATACAGCGGCCGTTGCACCACCAGCGGCCCGCAGTGCTCACGCGCGACAAGCACCGTGCGTGCCCCACGGCGCTCGAAACCAAGACGCAGCCGGGCCTGCCAGCCTGCGCCAGCAGGCGTGGGTGCAATAGCAAGGGCCGAGGCGAGGGCGGGCGCATTCATGGCAGCTGCCTAGCAAGCTGCGGACCAGCTTGCGACGAAGTGCCACAAGCCATTGAAAGGACAAGGCTCGCGATCGAGCAACGACGGCCAGGCAGGGCCGGCGTGACGTCACCGCACGGCTTTCGACCTCATGCGCGCACCACGGCGGTGCACACGACTCCGCCCGCACCATGAAGGTGCGCACGGGGAACGCGAGGCACGGGCGAGCGCGACACGCTGATTTTTCCTGTCGGGCTTGCAGCCACGGAAAATCTCGCGTATAAAATCTCGAGATTCACAATTTATCTCGCGACTCATGCTCAAGGGTCGCGCAAAAGGCCACGGCACCCGCACCGCGACCACAACGAACGACACATCACTCGAGGACCCTTCGAACATGAAAGAGATCAAGAACTTCATCAACGGCGAGTACGTCACCAACGCCAGCGGCAAGACCTACGAGAACCGCAACCCGGTCGACAACGCGCTGATCGGCATGGTGTACGAAGCCGGCAAGCCGGAGGTCGATGCTGCCGTCGCTGCCGCCAAGGCCGCACTCAAAGGCCCCTGGGGCAAGCTCTCCGTGGTCGAGCGCTGCAACCTGCTCGACGAGGTCGTCAATGAGATCAACCGCCGCTTCGACGACTTCCTGCAGGCCGAAATCGCCGACACCGGCAAGCCCGCCCACCTCGCCTCGCACATCGACATCCCGCGCGGTGCAGCCAACTTCAAGATCTTCACCGACACCATCAAGAACGTGTCGACCGAGTCCTTCGAGATGCGCACCCCGGACGGCAAGACCGCACGCAGCTACGGCGTACGCACCCCGCGCGGCGTGATCGCGATCATCTGCCCGTGGAACCTGCCGCTGCTGCTGATGACCTGGAAGGCCGGCCCGGCGCTCGCCTGCGGCAACACCGTGGTCGTCAAGCCCTCGGAAGACACCCCCAGCACCGCTACCCTGCTCGGCGAGGTGATGAACAAGGTCGGCCTGCCCAAGGGCGTGTACAACGTGGTCAACGGCTTCGGCGTGGATTCGGCCGGCGCCTTCCTGACCGCGCACCCGGACGTCAACGGCGTCACCTTCACCGGCGAGACCCGCACCGGCACCGCGATCATGAAGGCCGCGGCCGACGGTATCCGCCCGGTGTCGCTGGAACTGGGCGGCAAGAACGCCGCCGTGGTGTTCGCCGACTGCGACTTCGACAACACCATCGCCACCCTCACTCGCTCCTGCTTCGAGAACGCTGGCCAGGTCTGCCTCGGCACCGAGCGCGTGTATGTCGAGCGCCCGATCTTCGACAAGCTGGTCGCCGCGATGAAGCACACCGCCGAGACCATGAAGCCGGGTCGCCCCTTCGACCCCGACACCAAGATCGGCCCGCTGGTGAGCAAGAAGCACCAGGCCAAGGTGCTGGGCATGTACGCCAAGGCCAAGGAAGAAGGCGCCAACATCGTCTGCGGCGGCGGCATCCCCGACATGCCGGAAGACCTCAAGGACGGCTGCTGGGTACAGCCCACGATCTGGACCGGCCTGCCCGAGACCGCGACCGTGGTCACCGAGGAGATCTTCGGGCCGTGCTGCCACATCCAGCCCTTCGACACCGAAGAGGAAGTGCTGAACATGGTCAACGCCAACCGCTACGGCCTGGCCACCTCGGTGCACACCCAGGACATCAGCCGCGCCATGCGCATGGCCAACGCCATCGAGGTCGGCCTGTGCTGGATCAACAGCTGGTTCCTGCGCGACCTGCGCACCCCCTTCGGCGGCTCCAAGCAATCGGGCATCGGCCGTGAGGGCGGGGTGCACTCGCTCGAGTTCTACACCGAACTGCGCAACGTGATGATCAAGTACTGATCACCGGCTCATCAACCAAACACCTCACCGGGAACACGACATGGACCAGAGCAAGATCAATCACTACGGCGACGAGCTGTACACCGCACTCAAGACCCTCACCCCGGTCGCGCCGCTGACCGACCGCGAGCCCGACATCACCATCGAGGACGCCTACAACATCCAGCTGCGCATGATCCAGCGCCAGCTCGACGACGGCCACAGCGTGGTCGGCAAGAAGATCGGCGTCACCAGCAAGGTCGTCATGGACATGCTGAAGGTGAACCAGCCCGACTTCGGCCAGCTGCTGTCGAACATGGTCTACAACGAGGGCGAGCCGATCGTCGCCTCGTCGATGATCGCCCCCAAGGCCGAGGCCGAGGTGGCCTTCATCCTCAAGAACGACCTCATGGGCCCGGGCGTGACTGCGGCCGACGTGCTGCGCGCCACCGACTGCGTGGTGCCCTGCTTCGAGATCGTCGATTCGCGCATCAAGGACTGGAAGATCAAGATCCAGGACACCGTGGCCGACAACGCCTCCTGCGGCGTGCTGGTGCTCGGCGGCGTGCGCAAGAGCCCGCGCCAGCTCGACCTCGCGCTCGCCGGCATGGTGCTGTCCAAGAACGGCGACATCATCAGCACCTCCACCGGCGCCGCCGTGCAGGGCTCGCCGGTCAACGCCATCGCCTGGCTGGCCAACACCCTGGGGCGCCTGGGGATCGGCCTCAAGGCCGGCGAGATCATCCTCTCCGGTTCGCAATCCCCGCTCGTCCCGGTCGTCGCCGGCGACAGCCTCATCTGCAACGTCGGCGGCCTCGGTGGCACGTCGGTCCGCTTCATCTGACAAGGAAACCGCACCCATGGCAATCACCCTCGACCAGGCCACCATCGCCAAGCTCGCAGAACACCTCGAAAACGCCGAGCTGCAGGCTTTTGATGTCACCAAGATCACCGACGACTACCCCGACATGGACTGGGATGACGCCTACGCCATCCAGGACGAGATCAAGCGCCGCAAGCTCGCCCGCGGCAACAAGGTCGCCGGCCTCAAGGCGGGCCTGACCTCGCGCGCCAAGATGAAGCAGATGGGCGTCGAGACCCCGGTGTTCGGCTTCATCGCCGACTACATGTCGGTGCCGGACGGCGGCGAAGTGAAGTTCGACGAGCTGATCCACCCCAAGGTCGAAGCCGAGATCTGCGTCGTCACCAAGGCCCCGCTGCGCGGCCCCGGCTGCCACATCGGCAACGTCATGGCGGCGATCGACTTCGTGCTGCCGGCGGTCGAGGTGATCGACTCGCGCTATCGCGACTTCAAGTTCGACCTCAAGAGCGTGATCGCCGACAACACCTCGTCGGCCCGCTTCGTGATCGGCGGCAACATGCGCAACCTCGACGAACTCGACCTGCCGACGCTGGGCGTGGTGCTCGAGATCAATGGCGAGATCGTCTCCATGGCCGCCGGCGCGGCCGTGCTCGGCAACCCGCTGGTGGCGATCGCGATGATGGCCAACGAGCTCGGCAAGCGCGGCCAGGAGATCCCGGCCGGCACCTTCATCATGACCGGCGGCGTCACCGAAGCCATCCCGGTCAAGAAGGGCGACAACGTCAACGTCCGCTTCCAGGACCTCGGCAACGTCTCGTTCCGCTTCGCCTGATCGCATCCAAGCGCTGCTGACACGGGCTGGCAGCGCGCCATTTCGAGCGCGCGCCAGCCCGTTGCACATCCGGGGCGCACACCACATTCAAGAGGGGCAACACCGATGTCGTCCAAACAGGACCTGACGCGGCAATTCACGGCAGAAGAGGGGATCATCCACATCGGGGGCATCGAGGCGCTGGTGCGCCTGACGATGGACCAGATCCGCTTCGACCGCCGCCGCGGTCTGAACAACGCCATGTTCATCTCCGGCTACCGCGGCTCGCCCGTGGGCATGCTGGACGCCAACTTCATCAAGCAGCAAAAGCTGCTGCTGCAGCACAACATCCAGTTCGTCGACGGCCTCAACGAGGACCTCGCCGCCACCGCCGTCTGGGGCACCCAGATGATGCACACGGTGGGCAAGCAGAAGTTCGACGGCGTGGTCGGCACCTGGTACGGCAAGGCGCCGGGCGTGGACCGCTCGGGCGACGCGCTCAAGCACGCCAACTACACCGGCACCCTGCGCAATGGTGGCGTGCTCGCCATCTTCGGCGACGACCCGAGCTGCAAGTCGTCCTCGCTGCCGAGTCAGTCGGAGGCCATGTTCTACCACGTCGGCATCCCCTCGCTGTACCCGGGCAACGTGCAGGACATCCTCGACTTCGGCCTGCACGGCTACTACCTGTCGCGCATCTCGGGCCTGTGGGCAGGCCTCAAGATCGTCACCAACGTCGCCGACGGCAGCGGCAGCGCCATCGTCGACCCCGACCGCCTGAAGTTCGTCACCCCGGTGGTCGAGCTCGACGGCCGCCCCTACACGCCCGAGGTCAACCTCGGCATGAACGTGCGCAAGGACGCGCTCGACATGGAGCGCACGCTGTACTACGCGCGCCAGGAGCTCGCCCGCCTGTATGCGCGCGAAAACGGCCTCAACAAGGTCACGCTCCCCAACGCCGACGCCTGGCTGGGCATCATCACCGCCGGCAAGACCTACCACGACCTGCGCCAGGCCTTCATGGAGATGGGCCTGGACGACGATGCGCTGCGTCGCGCCGGCGTGCGCATCCTCAAGATCGGCATGCTCAACCCGCTGCAGCCGGACGACATCCGCGACTTCGCGCGCGGGCTCGAGGAGATCCTCGTCGTCGAGGAAAAGCGCCCCTTCATCGAGCTGTTCGCCAAGGACATCCTCTACGGCACGGCCAACGCGCCACGCATCGTCGGCAAGCGCGACGAGGAAGGCCGCGACCTGCTGCCCTTCCACGGCGAGTTCGAGTCCGACATCATCGCCCGTGCGCTGCACGCCCGCCTGTCGCGCAAGACCCGGCTGGAGTCGGCCGAGGCCTGGATCCGCCGCCTGGACGAGATCCACAGCCGCAACGCGCTGACCACGCTGACGCGCTCGGCCTGGTACTGCTCGGGCTGTCCGCACAACACCTCCACCAAGGCCCCCGAGGGCAGCATCGTGTCGGCCGGCATCGGCTGCCACACGATGGCGATGTGGATGAAGCGCGGCGTGGTCATGGGCACCCACATGGGCGCCGAGGGCGCGCAGTGGATCGGCATGCAGCCCTTCACCGACACGCAGCACATCTTCCAGAACATGGGCGACGGCACCTACGCCCACTCGGGCAGCCTGGCGGTGCGCTACTGCGCGGCGACCAACACCAACATCACCTTCAAGATCCTGGTCAACAGCCACACCTCGATGACCGGCGGCCAGGAGATCATGGGCGCCGAGCCGGTGCGCAACCTGGTGGCCGAGCTCGTTGCCAACGGCGTCAAGCGCATCATCGTCACCACCGAGGACCTGTCGCGCTACAACGCGGTCAGTCTCATCGGCAACACCGAGGTCTGGCACCGCGACCGCATCATGGAAGCGCAGAAGCTGCTCGCCGAGACCGAAGGCACCACCGTACTCATCCACGACCAGGAGTGCGCCGCCGAGCTGCGCCGCCAGCGTGGCCGCGGCAAGGCCTGGGAGCCGGAGGCGGTCATGGTGATCAACGAGCGCGTGTGCGAAGGCTGCGGCGACTGCGGCGAGAAGTCCAACTGCATGTCGGTCGAGCCGGTGCAGACCGAGTTCGGCCGCAAGACGCGCATCCACCAGCCCTCGTGCAACAAGGACTACTCCTGCGTGAAGGGCTTCTGCCCGTCCTTCCTCACCATCACGCCCAAGGCTGACCCCAAGGCCGGCGAGGCGAAGAAAAAGAAGAAGGGCCGCCTGCCCGCGCTCGAACGCGAACTGCCCGACCCCGTGTTCAGGGTCGACCCGGACAACTTCGGCGCCCACGTCATGGGCATCGGCGGCACCGGCTCGGTCACCGTGGCGGCGACCATCGCCAACGCCGCGCGCATCGACGGCAAGTGGGCGGTGGGCCTGGACCAGACCGGCCTGGCGCAGAAGGGCGGCGCGGTGATCTCGGACATCAAGGTCACCGCCACCCCCTTCGACGGCGCAAACAAGATCTCGGACGGCAGCACCGACCTGTACCTTGGCTTCGACATCCTCAACGCCACCGACAACAAGAACCTGGACAAGTGCCACCCCGAGCGCACGATCGCCATCGTGTCGACCGGCCAGGCGCCGACCGGCTACATGGTGTCGGACAAGTCGGTGCAGTTCCCCAACGTCGACCGCCTGACCCAGGGCATCGACCGCGTCAGCCGCCGCAACGACAACGTCTATCTCGACGCGCAGACGCTGGCCGAGGGCCTCTTTGCCGACAGCATGGCGACCAACATGTTCATGGTCGGCGTGGCCTACCAGGCCGGTGCGCTGCCGATCAGCGCCGCCGCCTTCGAGACTGCGATCCGCCAGGCCGGCGTCGGGGTGGACATGAGCCTGCTGGCGTTCAAGTGGGGCCGCATGGCGGTGGTCGACCTCGACTACGTCCACGCCGAGATCCACAAGTACGAAGCCAAGGCGCCCAAGCTGCCCGAGCTGACCGCCGAGGCGCGCCAGATCGTGGATTCGGTCGGTGCCAGCGGTGAAGTGCGCCGCCTGCTCGAGATCCGCGTGCCCGACCTGATCGGCTACCAGGACGCCGCCTATGCCCGCCGCTACGCGGCCAAGGTGAAGCGCGTGATGGAAGCCGAGAAGCGTGCCGCATCGGAAAGCTCGGCCCTGGCCGAGGCCGCCGCGCGCTACTTCTACAAGCTGATGGCGTACAAGGACGAGTACGAGGTCGCCCGCCTGCACTCCGACCCGGCCTTCCTGGCCGAGCTGGATGCGCAGTTCCCGCACGGCTACACGATCGAGTACAACCTGGCGCCGCCGCTGCTCTCCAAGCGCGACCCGGAAACGGGCGAGCCGGTCAAGCAGAAGTACGGCCCGTGGGTGCTGAAGGCCTTCCGCCACCTGGCCAGGCTCAAGCACCTGCGCGGCGGCAAGTGGGACATCTTCGGCAAGACCGAGGAGCGCCACCTGGAGCGCCAGGCGATCGAGGACTACGACCGCTTGCTCGACGCACTGTGCGACAAGCTCAACCGCGACAACCTCGCGATCGCGGTCAAGCTCGCCAGCATGCCCGACGCGGTGCGCGGCTACGGCCACGTCAAGGAGCGTCACATCGCGCTGGCCAAGGCCAAGCAGGCGCAGCTGATGGCCGACTTCGACAACCCGCAGGCCGCCAAGGCCCGCGGTGCAGCCCAGGTCGTACAGTTCGTGTAAGCGTTACAGCCCCGGGCAATCAAACGTGAGCCGGCATGCACGTTGAAGCACACGGGGCGACGAAAGGTTCGCGGCTGGCGCCGCTCCTACAGAGGCAGCTCCCGTCGTAGGAGCGGCGCCAGCCGCGAGGGGCTGAAGGCGACGGGGCTCGTCGTAGCCGCCCGGAAAGGCTCGCGGCTGGCGCCGCTCCTACAGCAAAGCCACCCGCCGTTGGCGCCCCCCACAGGAGCGGCGCCAGCCGCGAGCGTTTGAAGGCGACATGCGGCAGGGCCCGTGCGCTCAGCCGCTCACTACCGAGCGGTTGGTGATGATGCGCGCATCGACCACGGCGTAGCCCTCGGGATAGGCGATCACCGGGTTGAGATCCAGTTCGGACAGCTGCGGATAAGCGCTGACGATACTCGATACCTTGAGCAGCAGGTCGACCAGTGCCGCCTTGTCCACCGCCGGCTCGCCACGAACGCCGGCGAGAATCTTGCGGCCCTTGAGCTGATCGACCATGGCCTCGGCGTCGTGGCGCGATAGCGGGATGGCACGGAAGGCGACGTCCTCCAGGATCTCGACGAAGATGCCGCCCAGGCCGAACATCAGCACCGGGCCGAAGATCGGGTCACGCACCACGCCAACGATGACCTCCGTGCCCTTCTTCGCCATCGGCGTCAGCAGCACGCCGCGGATGTCGGCGTTGGCATCGTAGGCGCGGCAGCTCGTCATGATCTGGTCGTAAGCCTCGCGCAGCGCGGCCTCGCCGACCAGGTTGAGCTTGACGCCGCCGGCATCCGACTTGTGCAGGATGTCCTTCGACACCACCTTCATTGCCAGCGGCTGCGTGCCGAACTTCGCCACCGCGGCGGCAAGCTCGTCGGCGCCGTGGGCGACGAACTCCTCGGCGACCGCGATGCCGTGCTCGCGCAACAGGGTCTTGGCCTCGAATTCGTAGAGGTCACGACCCTCGTTCTGGGCGCGCGCGAACATGGCCTGCATGCTTTCCAGCGGGGTGACGCCCACCTGCAGCGGCTGGCCGTGCTGGTGCTGCAGGTAGATGCCGCGCTCGGCCAGCGCCTGCAGCACCTTCACCGCATGCTCGATGGAGGAGTACACCGGCAGCCCGGCCTCGTGCAGGCGGCGCAGCGCCGGCGGCTTGACCGGCGCGTACAGGCTGTAGATGACCAGCGGTTTGGCGCTGCGGCGGGCGAGCTCGATCATGGCTTCGGCGGCGCGCATCTCGCCGCCGAGCAGGGACTCGGCAAAGCGGGTGTGGTAGCCGCCGAACATGCCGACCAGGAAGACCGCGTCGACGTTGTCATCGTCGGCGACGATCTCCATGCAGCGCGCCAGCACCTCGGGGTCGGCGTCCGACGTACCGGCGACGTCGATCGGATTGGCGAGCGAGGCCTGCGGGAACAGGATGTCCGCCAGGCGCTTGCGCGTGGCCGCAGACAGTTCGGCGAGTTCCAGCCCGGCGTCGGACAGGCGGTCGGAGGTGATCGTGGCCTGGCCGCCGCCGTCGGCGATCACCGCCACCCGGCGTCCGCGCGCCTGCTGCATCAACGCCAGGCCTTCGGCCACCGGCAGGATCTGGTCGGAGTGGCGCACCACGCTGACGCCCACCTGCTTGAGCAGATCCACCGTCATCTCGTAGCTGCCGGCAAGCGCGCCGGTGTGCGAACTGGCGGCCTTCTTGCCGAGTTCGGTGGCGCCGGACTTGTACACCACCACCGGCTTCAGCGGCGTGATCTCGCGTGCCGCCTGCAGGAAGCGCTGGCCGTCGCGAAAGCCTTCCACGTACAAGGTGGCGACGCGGGTGTTCTCCTCCTCGCCGAGGTAGCGCAGATAGTCGTTGAAGCCGATGTCGGTCTGGTTGCCGGGGCCGACGTAGGTCGAGAAGCCGACGTGGCCGTTGTTCTCCGCCTCGAGCACCAGCGCGAGCAGCATGTTGCCCGACTGCGAGATAAAGCCGATGTCGCCCGCCTTGACGTTGCGCAGGTCGAGCAGATTCACGTTCTTGTGCAGGTTGAACATACCCGAGGTATTGGGGCCGATGATGCGTACGCCGCCGGCGCGGGCGGCATCGAGCACCTGCTGCTCGAGCTTCGCGCCTTCGGGCCCGGTCTCGCGGAAGCCGCTGGCGAGGATCACCGCGCCCTTCACGCCCTTGCGCCCGCACTCCACCAGCAACCCAGGCAGGGTCGCCGCCGGGGTGCAGATCAGCGCCAGGTCTACCGGGCCGGGAATGTCGTCGAGCGAGGCATAGGTGGGGACGCCGAGGATCTCGGGCACCTTGGGGTTGAGCGGGTAGATCCTGCCGCGGTAGTTGCCCTTGATGAGGCCGACCATGGCCTTGTAGCCGCGCTTGGTGGGGTCGGCCGAGGCACCGACGATGGCGATCGAATCAGGCGCAAGGAAATCGTGCAGCGGGCTCTTGTGGACAGGCATGCTCTGGGTCGTATTCTCGGTCATCGTGTCATTCCCCCTTGAAGACGGGTGCGCGTTTCTCGGCGAAAGCGTCCACACCTTCCTGCCAGTCCTTCGTGGTGCCGACGAACATCATGCCTTCGAGCTCGGCGGTAAGGCAGGCATCCAGCGTGCGCTCGGCCGACAGGTTGAGTTGCTCCTTGGCGAGCTGCATCGAGAACGGCGCCTTGCTCGCCACCTTGAGCGCAAAGGCACGCGCCGCGTCGAGGAAACCCTCGTCGGCGAACACGCGGTTGGCCAGGCCGATGCGCACCGCCTCGTCGCCCTTGATGCGCTCGCCCAGGAACACCAGCTCGCGCGCCTTGGCCAAGCCCACAAGGCGCGGCAACAGCCAGGTCACACCACCACCGAGGAAGTTGCCGATGGATATCTCGGGCAGGCCGATCTGCGCACTCTCGGCCATCAGCATGAAGTCCGAAGCGATCGCGATCTCGGCACCCGCACCCAGCGCGTAGCCATTGACCGCGGCGATCACCGGCGTCTTCATGTGCAGCAGGCGGTGGCAGACGTCCTGCTCGCCCTTGAGGTACTGGCGGCGATCGAAGGCGGTGCGTCCCGCCTTGTGCGCCTTGAGGTCGGCGCCGACGCAGAAGGCGCGGCCCTCGCCGGTGATGAGCACGACGCGGGCGTCGCCGTCGGCCTCGGCGCGGTTGAGTGCATCGTTGAGCTCGTCGTAGAGCTGCTGGGTGACGGCATTGAGGCGCTGCGGACGATTCAGCCGGATCTCGGCAATGCCGTCGGAGACGTGGTAAAGGATGGTTTCGTAGCTCATGGCGTGGTCTTGCCCTTCTCTGGGGTGGGGAGCGAGTCGGCAGGGTGTGCCGAAGAAGCGGAATGGTCGGCGGTGGCCGGCCGATTCTGGGTAAAGGGTGTGGCGCGGGCCGGTACAGCCGCGGCGCCAGGCTTGCGCAGGAGGACGACGTCCTTGCCCGGCACCTCGCACTGCCAGCCGAAGCGCTCCGCCAGGTGGCGGAAGGTGGATTCGCGATAGAACACCACATGGGTCGGATCGCGACGGTAGTGCCAGCGCGCAAAGCGCGCGTCGTCGGTCTGGAAGCAGGTCATGACGCCGAGCCAACCGCCCGGGCGCAGCATGGCGTCGAGGCGGGCGAACTCCTCCGCCGGGCGGTGGAAGTGCTCGACCACCTCGGTACACGTGATGAAGTCGTACTGCGCGGACAGCGCAGCCTCGTGCGCGGCAAAAAAGGGGTCGTACAGGCTCACTGCATGCCCCGCCCGCTCCAGCAGCGCCGCCAGCGCAGGCCCCGGGCCGCAGCCGTAGTCGAGCCCCTTGCTGCCTGCATCCAGGCGGGCGATCAGCGGCTGCGCCAGCCGCGCCAGAAAACGCACATAGCCTGGGTCGGCGGGGTCGTTACGATGCAGCAGGTACTCGGCGCGCTCACACGCTGCACCGGGGCGTTGCGCCGGCAACACGAAAGTCGCCTCGCAAACGTCACAGCGCTGGTAATCACGCCCATCCACATGCATGAAAGGGCGCGTAACGGGGTGGAGGCAGACCGGACAGCCGAATGCGGCTCCCGGGGCGTGCAGACTCATGGACGGCATTCTAACCAGCCCTGGCCGTGCTGCCCATGATGGAAATCCCGCAATCGCAAGCCGCCTCAGGCCTCGACTCGCGGAACGACAAGCGGGCGGATGCGCGTGATCGGCATCCGCCCGCTTCGTGTCAGGCCCAGTCGTCGGGCAGGATCAGAAGTGCCACTCCAGCTGGAAGGTGGGCGCATCGGTGTCGATGCCGGGCTTCTCGACCCCGTTGCCGTAGGCATGGTTGCCAAACTTGTTGCGCCAGTACTCGTAACCGACGCCCATCAGGAAGGTGTTCTTCGTGCCCCAGGCCATCTGGCCGACATCGACCATCAGCGCGGCACGCATCAGCGTCTCGGTGCGCGTCTTCACGCCTGCGTAGTCGCGCCCCTTGTCGCTATTGACGTTGATGAAGCCCTGGAACTTCAACGGCACCGAGCCGGCGCTGAACGGGATGCCCCAGGCCGCGCTGATGATCCACTGCGGATCGAAGCTGATGTCGCTGCGTGGGCAGGCCGGCGCGCCCAATCCGCAGTGGTTCCACTCCTTGCCGTAGAGCAGGCTCACGTCAAGAAAGCCCGGGACGTCGAACTTGAGCGTCGGCCCGACCACCAGCAGGCGCTTGCGCGGCGCAAAGCGCGTGTTCTTGGTGTTGAGGTCGAACCCGGCGGTGATCGCCACCTCCTTGACCGGGCCGAAGGCCAAGCGCTTGTCCAGCAGCTTGCCCAGATGGACCTGATGGCGGTAGGTCAGGTAGAACTCGGTCGCACCGTTGGTGCTGCCGCTGGCGGGGTCGGCCTTGTCCGACTGCAGCATGTCGACGTTGATGAAGTTCTGCCCGACCGAGTAGCCGCTGGCGTGAGTGAGCTGCAGCACATGCTTCTCGACCGCCCTGGTGTTCGTCGGCTCGCGGAACTCCGTGCCGTAGCGGTAGCCGACGAAGGTGTCGCTCCAGGTCGCCGCCTGGCCGCTAGCCGGCACCGCCGCAAGCAGGCAGGCTGCGCCCACGGCCTTCAAACACGTGTCGAATCTTGTCATTTTCTGTCTCCGGATGATTCCCTGGGTGTGGCGTCCGCGCCGTCGCAGCGTTCGCGGCGCCAATGTATCGGGGACATCCGTCGACAAGCCTGAGCCGCACTTATAGTGCGCATAAGCAAACCCGATGCTCACCACGCCCGGAGCATGTCATCAACCCGACCCGGGCGTTGCCGTGTATGGTAAGGGTCTTGCCGCATGCGCCGCACCATGGCGGCCCTCGGGGCCTGCCTCTGAATGAGGGGAATCACCATGAACGAAACGCTCACCGCCACCGAAGCCCTGCCGACCGAAGCCGAGATGCGGGCCGCGCCGGCAACGGAATACATGAGCGCCAGGCAGCTGGCCTTCTTCCGCGACAAGCTGATCCAGGAACGCGACGCGCTGCTCGACTCGGCTCACCGCACCACCCTGCACCTGCAGGAGTTCGAGAGCACGCCCGACCCGTCCGACCGCGCCTCGCTGGAGGAAGACCACACGCTCGAACTGCGCGTGCGCGACCGCGAGCGCAAGATGCTGCACAAGATCGACGAGGCACTGGCACGCATCGACAACGGCAGCTATGGCTGGTGCGAGGACAGCGGCGAGCCGATCGGCATCCCGCGGCTGCTCGCACGCCCGACCGCCACGCTCAGCGTCGAGGCGCAGGAGATCCACGAAGCCCGGCGCAAGATGCGCGGCGGCTGAGTGAACGCTGCAGCCAGAATGGCCGCGGGGAGGACCGCGAAGCAGGCAGTGATCGAATCGATCTTGCTCACCGCTGCGCGCGTATGCACCTTCGACGGTCAGGTGGCACTGACCAACGCGAGCGGTTTCTTCTTCGCACGCGGTCACCGCCTGTTTCTGGTCACCAGCCGCCACGTGCTGCACGATGAGGCGAGCAAGCACTTCCCCGACCGCATCGAGATCGAACTGCACGACGACGCCAACAACCTGGCGCACTCGACGGGCTTCTCCATCCCGCTCTACCGCAACGGACGCAGCATCTGGCGCCAGGGCACGGACTCTGCTGGAGAGATCGACGTCGCCGCGATCGAGCTGGAGCAGGGTGCCCTGCCCGCCGGTGCGGCCTACCGCGCGTTCACGCCGGCTCATCTGCTCGGCCGCTTCGATCAGGTCGAGGTCGGCAGCTCGTTGCTGGTCGTGGGCTTCCCGCTCGGCTTTCACGACACCCTGCACCACATGCCGGTGGTGCGCCAAGCGGCGATCGCCTCGTCCTTCGGACTGCGCTTTCAGGGCAAGGGTTACTTCCTCACCGACGCCCGCACCCACCGCGGCACCAGCGGGGCGCCGGTGGTGATGCGCTGCACCAGCGCAGATCCGCGCCACGGCGACCTGCCGTGGCTGTTGCTCGGCGTACATTCGGCCCGCCTCGACGTCGGTACGCGCGATCTCGAGCTTGACGAGGCCCTCGGCCTGAACTGCGCGTGGTACGCCGACATCCTGATGACGCTGACGGACAAGTGACGCGCGCGGCCACAGGCAGTCGCGGAGCTCTCAGGGCCGTGCGAGCCTGGCAAACTGGGCGACCGCCGCTGTTCGCGTCTCCACCCCCAGCTTCTCGTAGATGTGCTCGAGATGCTTGTTAACCGTGCGCGGGCTCATGCCGAGGATCTCGGCCACATCGCGGTTGGTCTTGCCGCGGGCGACCCATCCGAGCACGTCCATCTCGCGCTGCGTGAGCGGGTTGGGCAAGGCCGGAGCGGCTGGCACGGGGGTCTCGCCGCGCCCCTGCATCGCGGCGTTCATCTGCCGTGACACGCGCAGGTGCGCCTGCAGGCGCGCCACCAGCTCGTCCGGCACCACCGGCTTGACCAGGTAATCGACACCGCCGGCCGACAGCCCCTCGACCAGGCGTTCGGTCTCTGCCAGGCCGGTCATGAAGATCACCGGCACGGTCGCCATGCCTGCCGCCTGCTTGAGCCGGCGGCAGGTCTCGAAACCGTCCATGCCGGGCATGCAGGCATCGAGCAGTACGGCGTCGGGGGTGATGCGCTCGAGCCGCTTCAGCGCAGTGGCGCCGTCGGTGGCAACCAGGACGGTGTAGCCGGCCTCGTCCAGCGCTTCGGCGATCATGCGCACCGTATCGGGCGCATCGTCGATCAGCAGGATGACTTCGCGCTCAGGGCGCGATGGCGTCGGGGCAGTCATCGTCGGCTCCATCGAGGGTCTGGATGAGGGTGTCGAAACGCAACGCCAGTGTGAGCGCGCGCAGCGCCTGCAGCGGGGCATGCAGTTCGGGGTGGCGGCGCTCGAGCTCATCCAGGCGGCGCACCAGGCCCTGCAGGCGGCCCAGTTCGGCGAGGTCGCGCAGCTCGGCCCGCACCTGGGCGGACAGCGCCGACGCCGCCTCGGGCTCGACTGCAGTGCCGGCAGGTGGCGGCAACACCGCCTCGGGCGCAGGCGCCGCGCCGGCCGCTTCGGCGTAGATCCACGCCAGCCCCAGCCAGGTACTCAAGCGCGCGAACAGCTCGGTTTCCAGCACCGGCTTGACGATGAAGTCGTCGCAACCAGCGGCCTTGCGGCGGTCGGGCAGGTTCTCGTAGGCATTCGCCGACACCATGACGATCGGGCCCGCATGGCCGGCATCGCGCAGCTGGCGGCTCAGCGTCCAGCCGTCGGTCACCGGCATCGACACATCCAGGAACACCAGGTCGGGGGCAAAGTCGGCCAGCTTTCGCCGGGCGTCGTCGGGGTGGTCCGACTCCTCGACCAGAAAGCCGCGCGGGCGCAGCATGTCGGCGATCAGATGGCTTTGCGCAGGCTGGTCGTCCACCACCAGCAGCTTGCGGCGCGGGCCAAAGTACCCCAGGATCTCGCGCTCCGGCCGCGTCGCCACGCGCGGATGCACCACCCGCGGCAGATGCAGCTTGACGCGGAATACGCTGCCTTGGCCCGGCGTGCTGCTGACGGTCAGTTGCCCGCCCGCGAGCTCGACCAGCAGGCGGGTGATGGTCAGCCCCAGGCCGGTGCCTGGCGCGCTCGGCGGCTGGTTGCCGGTGCCGCGCTCAAAGGGCTCGAAGATACGCTCCAGGTCCGCCTCGGGAATGCCGCAGCCGGTGTCGCGGATCTCGAACACGGCGATCTCGCTCTGGTAGGTGATCTTGAGCACCACCTCGCCGCACGCGGTGTAGCGCACCGCGTTGACCAGCAGGTTGATCAGCACCTGGCGCAGGCGGCTGGTGTCGCCCTGCACCACCTCGGGCATGCGACCGGCGAACTCGGTACGGAACGCCAGCCCCTTGCGCTCGGCCTCGAGGCGGATCGTCTTGTCGACATGGGCGAGGAACTCGGCGAAGCGGAACTCCTGGCGGTTGAACTGCAGGCGTCCGGCCTCGATGCTGGCGATGTCGAGCAGGCCGTCGATCAAGGCCAACAGGTGTTCGCCGCTGCGCTGGATGGTGGAGATGGCCTCGCGCCGGCGGCGCGGCAGGTCGGTGTCGCGCAGCATGATCTGGGAATAACCGAGGATGGTATTGAGCGGCGTGCGCAGCTCGTGGCTGATGCCGCGCACGTAGCGACTCTTGGCCGCGTTGGCGGCCTCGGCATCTTCCTTGGCGCGCTGCAGCTTGGCGTCGGTGTCGCGGTGGGCCTCGATCTCGCGCAGCAGCAGCTGGTTCTGGCGCTCGGACTCCTCCTGCGCCACACGCCGGCTCTCGTTGGCCAGCACCAGCCACCACACCCCCACCGCAGCGAGCAGGACGAGCACCGCGAAGATGCGCAGGAAGGCCAGGCCGAGGTCGGTCGCCCCCACCTCGGCGGCGATCAGCTCCTGCTGGTACACCAGCGCGACCACCGCCGCGATCACCAGGGTGGACACGAAGAACACCAGCGCAAACTGGCTGACCCGGCGCGCCACCCGCGCCGACATCGACGACGGCATCCAGCCCGCAAGCCAGGGCGCGAGCCGCGCCAGCGGCCCGGGTTCGGGCTTGCAGCGGTCGCCGCAGCGCGCATCCAGCGTGCAGCACAGCGAGCAGATGGCGCCGCCGTAGGCCGGACACTGCGCCATGTCCTCGGACTCGAAGTGGTTCTCGCACACCACGCAGCGCAGCGGCTGGGCGGCCTGCCAGCGCATCTCGCGCGGCCGCGCCAGATAGAAGCGGCCGCGCGTGGCCCAGGCGATCAGCGGCGCCAGCGCGAAGGCGGTGAGCAGCGATATGAAGGGCGCAAACGCCTGCGCGAACGGCCCAAGCGAGCCGCCGAAGGCGACGATGCCGAGCACCGAGCCGGCAAGCATCGCCCCCACCCCCACCGGATTGACGTCGTACAGGTGCGCGCGCTTGAACTCGATGCCGCGCGGCGACAGCCCGAGCGGCTTGTTGATGACGAGGTCGGCCACCACCGCGCCGATCCAGGCCACGGCGACGTTGGCGTACACGCTGAGCACGTGCTCGAGCGCCTCGAACACGCCCAGCATCATCAACATGAGCGCGATCAGCACGTTGAAGATCAGCCACACCACCCGCCCCGGATGGCTGTGGGTGAGGCGCGAGAAGAAGTTGGACCACGCCAGCGAGCCGGCGTAGGCATTGGTCACGTTGATCTTGACCTGGCAGATGATGACGAAGATCGCGGTGAGCATGATCGCCGCGCGCGGGTCGTCGATCACGTGCTGGAAGCCGGCCAGGTACATCTGGGTGGGCTGCACCGCCTTCTCGGGCGGAATCATCGACTGCAGGGCGACGAAGGCCAGGAAGGCGCCGCCCACCATCTTCACCGCACCGGGGATGATCCAGCCTGGCCCGGCGGCCACCACCGCGGCCCACCAGCGCACCCGGTTGCCCGGCACCGGGTGGGGCAGGAAGCGCAGGAAATCCACCTGCTCGCCGATCTGGCAGATGAGCGCAAAGGCGACCGCGCAGCCGGCGCCCACCGCGAGCAGGTTGAAGTCGTTGCCGTGGCGCCCGCCGAAGGTGGTGAAGGTCGCATACAGCGCCGGGTCGGACACCAGCACGAAGAAGAACGGCGCCAGCAACAGCACCACGAACACCGGCTGCGTCCACGCCTGCAGGCGGCTGATCCAGGTGATGCCGTGGGTGACGAACGGGATCACGATCAGCGCGCTCACCAGGTAGGCCCACATGATCGGCATGTCGAACCAGAGCTCGAGCGCGAGCGCCATGATCGCCGCCTCGATGGCGAAGAAGATGAAGGTGAACGAGGCGTAGATCAGCGAGGTGACGGTCGAACCGATGTAGCCGAAGCCGGCGCCGCGCGTCAGCAGGTCCATGTCGAGCGCGTAGCGCGCGGCGTAGTAGGCAATCGGTAGCCCGGTGAGGAAGAGCACCAGCGCGACCAGCCCGACCGACCACATCATGTTGATGAAGCCCCAGTTCATCGCGATGGTGGCACCGATGGCCTCGAGCGCCAGGAAGGACACCGCCCCGAGCGCGGTGTTGGAGATGCGCGAGAACGACCACCTGCGGAAGGTCTGCGGCGCGTAGCGCAACGCGTAGTCCTCCAGCGTCTCATTGGCCACCCAGCCGTTGTACTCGCGGCGGATGTGGATGATGCGCTGGGACGCGATAGGGGCGGCGTCGGTGGCGGGGCTAGGGCTCATCCTTGACTATAAGCAAGGACCATTCCGACTGGACCCGACCGCGCCATGCACAGACGCGACAAGGGCTGCCGCGCGCCGCCTGCGCCAGCAGTCACCACGGCCGTGCAGGCGGCGCACCATCACGGTGCATGGAAACCGCCTGCGGCCCCTGGATGCTGCAGCGCAGCACCCGCCAACTGATCCTCCTCCTCCGCCCTGCGCATCCCTATACGTCGTTTGACGTATTCGCACGCAGGGCCCAGCTCATTAGCTTGTGCACCGCAGCGAGACGAAACGTCGAGCCCCGCCCGACACGACCCGCTACCCCTGCCCATACGCCTACCGACCAAGGAGCGATCCATGTCCGACAAGCACCTGCAATCCTCCCAGCGCCGCAAGTTCATGCTCGGCGCCGCCGCCCTCCCGCTTGCCCTTGCGATATCGCGCATGGGCCACGCTGCCGCACTGCCGACCGCCCAGGTCAACACCACCGGGCTCGCGATCACCGACACCGAGGTCGTGGTCGGTCAGCTGCACTCGGCCACCGGCACCATGGCGATCTCCGAAACCGGCTCGATCCAGGCCGAGCAGCTGGCCATCGACCAGATCAACCAGATGGGCGGCATCCTCGGCCGCACCATCCGCGTCATCAAGGAAGACGGCGCCTCCGACTGGCCGACCTTCGCCGAGAAGTCGCGCAAGCTGCTGGTCAACGACAAGGTCGCCGCGGTGTTCGGATGCTGGACCTCGGCCTCGCGCAAGGCGGTGCTGCCGGTGTTCGAACGCGAGAACGGCCTGCTCTACTACCCCACCTTCTACGAAGGCCTGGAGCAGTCGAAGAACGTCATCTACACCGGCCAGGAGGCCACCCAGCAGATTCTCTACGGCCTCGACTGGGCCAAGCAGGAGAAGGGCGCGAAGACCTTCTTCCTGGTCGGCTCCGACTACATCTGGCCGCGCACCTCGATGAAGATCGCGCGCAAGCACATCGAGGCCTTCCAGGGCGGCAAGGTGGTCGGCGAGGAGTACTACCCGCTCGGCAACACCAACTTCAACTCGCTGATCAACAAGATCAAGATCGCCAAGCCGGACTGCATCTTCGCCGCGGTGGTGGGCGGCTCCAACGTCGCCTTCTACAAGCAGCTCAAGGCCGCGGGCATCACCGCCAACCGCCAGTTCCTGCTCACGCTGTCGGTGACCGAGGACGAGATGCTGGGTATCGGCGGCGAAAACTTCGAAGGCTTCTATGCCTCGATGAAGTACTTCCAGTCGCTCGACAACCCCAACAACAAGGCCTTCGTCGAAGCGTTCAAGGCCAAGTACGGGCCGCGCGCGGTGATCGGCGACGTGACCCAGGCGGCCTACCTCGGCCCCTGGCTGTGGAAGGCGGCGGTCGAGAAGGCAGGCAGCTTCGATGTGGACAAGGTGGTCGCCGCATCGCCGGGCATCGAGCTGCCGACTGCGCCCGAGGGCTTCGTGAAGATCCACGAGAACCATCACCTGTGGAGCAAGGCGCGCATCGGCATGGGCCAGGCCGACGGCCAGTTCAAGGTGGTCGCCGAGTCGCCCGAGCTGATCGAGCCGGATCCCTTCCCCAAGGGCTACCAGTAAGCCCGCTCCGCGGGGTCGCGACCTGCACCGGCCGCGGCCCCGGTACCCGGTGACCGGCGCCGCCTGCCAGGCCCGCGCCACACCGCACCTTCCCTCCAGAGGTCCGTCATGACATTCGACGAAATCTTCCACATCACCCTGATGCAGGGTTTCGCCGGCCTGAGCCTGTTCGCAGTGCTGCTGCTGATGGGCCTCGGGCTGGCGATCATCTTCGGCCAGATGGGCGTCATCAACATGGCGCACGGCGAGTTCATGACCATCGGCGCCTACACCATCTTCCTGATGTCTGCACTCACCGAAGCCTACGCGCCCGGGCTGATGCAGGCCTATTTCCCGCTCGCCATCGTGTGCGCCTTCCTCGCCGCCTTCGCCTTCGGCTGGCTGGCGGAATGGGCGCTGATACGCCACCTCTACAAGCGCCCGCTCGACACCCTGCTCGCCACCTGGGGCCTGTCGCTGGCCATGCAGCAGACCTTCCGCTCGGTGTTCGGGCCGAAGGAAGTCAGCCCCACCCTGCCCGACTGGCTGATGGGGTCGTGGGAGATCACCGAGGGCCTCGACATCCCGATCAACGGCATGTTCGTGCTCGGCCTCACCCTGGTCGTCACCGGCGGCGTGCTGCTGGCCATGTACAAGTCGCGCTGGGGGCTGCGCGTGCGCGCCACGGTGTCGAACCGAACCATGGCCAACGCCATCGGCATCGACACGCGCAAGACCGACCGCCTCACCTTCGCCATCGGCTGCGGCATTGCCGGCGTGGCCGGCGCCGCCTTCACCACCATCGGCTCGACCGGGCCGACGAGCGGCTCGCTGTACATCGTCGACGCCTTCCTGGTGGTCACCTTCGGCGGTGCGGCCAGCCTGTGGGGCACGGTGGTCTCGGCCTTCGGCATCGCCCAGACGCAGTCGATCTCGGAGTTCTTCCTGTCCGGCTCGATGGCCAAGGTCCTCACCCTGCTGCTCATCGTCGGCATCCTGATGATGCGACCGCAAGGCCTGTTCGCCGCCAAAGTGCGTCGCTGAGCCTGGCTGCATAACCGCATACCCGTTCGGAGAGCCTGAAAATGGATGCAATCAAACACTGGCTGACACGAGGCGGCTACGGCAGCCTCCTGATTCTCGCCGTCCTGCTGCTGGTGGTGTTCCCGCTGGCGATGGACCTCTTCCGCCTGAACCTGGTGGGCAAGTACCTGACCTACGGCTTCGTCGCCATCGGCCTGGTGATGTTGTGGGGCTACGGCGGCGTGCTCAGCCTGGGCCAGGGCGTGTTCTTCGGCCTCGGCGGCTACGCGATGGCGATGTTCCTGAAGCTCGAGGCGTCCGACCCGGAGAGCACCAAGATCCAATCCACGCCGGGCATCCCCGACTTCATGGACTGGAACCAGCTCACCGAGCTGCCGTGGTGGTGGGAACCGTTCAACTCCTTGCCCTTTGCGCTGTTCGCAGTGGTCGCGGTACCCACGCTGCTCGCCTTCATCATCGGCTACGCCATGTTCAAGCGCCGGGTGGGCGGGGTGTACTTCGCCATCATCACCCAGGCGGTGGCGCTGATCCTGACCGTGCTCATCATCGGCCAGCAAGGCTACACCGGCGGTGTAAACGGCATGACGGACCTGCGCACCCTGTTGGGCTGGGACATCCGCACCGACGAGGCCAAGTACACGCTCTACTTCGTCACCGTGTTCCTGCTGCTCGGCTCGATCATGCTGTGCCGCTGGATCCAGCTCAGCAAGCTCGGCACCCTGCTGCTGGCCATGCGCGACAAGGAAGACCGCGTGCGCTTCTCGGGCTACGACGTGTCCATGTTCAAGGTCTTCGCCTTCTGCCTCGCCGCGGCACTGTCGGCAATCGGCGGCGCAATGTTCACGCTGCAGGTCGGCTTCATGTCGCCGTCCTTCGTCGGCATCGTGCCCTCGATCGAGATGGTGATCTTCGCCGCGGTGGGCGGGCGCATGAGTCTGGTCGGTGCGGTGTATGGCGCGCTGCTGGTGAATTTCGGCAAGACCTACTTCTCCGAGAGCTTCCCCGACCTGTGGCTGTTCCTGATGGCGGCACTGTTCATCAGCGTGGTGATGGCCTTCCCCAACGGTCTGGCCGGCCTGTATGAGAGCCACGTCAAGCCCTGGCTGACGAGGCGCAAGGCGGCGCCCGCCACGACCCCGGAACCGCCTGCACCCGGTGCGGAAACGACGGCCAACATCGCCAGCCCGACTTCCTCCGGCACCGCCAGCCCGACCAGCAAGATCAGTATCAGCACCAAGGTCAGCAGCCAGTCCGCCTGACGAACCAGGGAGCACAGCACCATGAGCAATACCGACTTCGTACTCGCAGTGGAAGGCCTGACCGTGTCCTTCGACGGCTTCAAGGCCATCGACGACCTCAACCTCTATGTCGATCGCGGCGAACTGCGCGTGGTCATCGGCCCCAACGGCGCCGGCAAGACCACCCTGCTCGACCTGATCTGCGGCAAGACCAAGGCCTCGGCCGGCAGCATCAAGTTCAAGAACACCGAGATGACCCGGCTGCCCGAGCACATGATCGTGCGCGCAGGCATCGGGCGGAAGTTCCAGACCCCGTCCATCTACGAGAACCTCAGCGTGTTCAAGAACCTGGAGGTGTCCTTCCCGCGTGGCCGCGGCGTGTTCGGCGCGCTCGGTTTCAAGTGCGACGACGCCGTGCAGGCCAAGGTCGACGAGGTCGCCGCAATGATCGGGCTGGCCGACCGCCTCGACCTCGAGGCCGGCCTGCTCTCCCACGGCCAGAAGCAGTGGCTGGAGATCGGCATGCTGCTGATGCAGGACCCCGAGCTGCTGATGCTGGACGAGCCCATCGCCGGCATGAGCGCACGCGAGCGCGAGCTCACCGCCGACCTGCTCAACCGCATCTGCCAGAACCGCTCGGTGATCGTCATCGAGCACGACATGGATTTCGTCGCCCGCATCGCCCACAAGGTCACGGTGATGCACCAGGGCAAGATCCTCGCCGAAGGCTCGATGGACAAGGTCCAGTCCGATCCCAAGGTCATCGACGTCTATCTAGGCCACTGAGTCTCACCGGAGAACACCATGCTCAAGGTATCCAACCTCGTCGTGAACTACGGCCAGAGCGAGGCCCTGCACGGCATCTCGTTCGCCGCCGAACGCAATGAAGCCGTCGCCATCATGGGCCGCAACGGCATGGGCAAGACCACGCTGTTCAAGTCGCTGATGGGCGTGCTGCCGCTGAAGTCGGGCAGCGTCGAGATCGACGGCCTTGAAGTCGGCAAGGACGAGAGCTTCCGCCGCGTGGCCAAGGGCATCGCCTACGTACCGCAGGGGCGGATGATCTTCCCCACCCTCACCGTCGAGGAAAACATCCAGACCGGGCTGGAGAACGCACGCTCGCGCCGGGTGCCGGACGAGATCTATTCGCTCTTCCCGGTGCTGTGGGAGATGCGCAAGCGCAAGGGTGGCAACCTCTCGGGCGGCCAGCAGCAGCAGCTGGCGATTGCGCGCGCGCTCGTCACCGACCCCAAGGTACTGCTGCTCGACGAGCCCACCGAGGGCATCCAGCCCTCGATCATCAAGGACATCGCCAAGGCGCTCAACGAGATCCGCAAGATCCGCAAGATCACCATCGTCGTGTCCGAACAGGTCCTCTCCTTCGCGATGGACGTGGCCGACCGCCTGTTCGTCATCGAAGGCGGACGCCTCGTCCATGAAAGCGCGCGCGCCGACACCGACGAGGCCCACATCAAGCAGTTCCTCTCCGTGTAACCCACCAAAAAGAGGTGTGCCATGCCTGAAACACTGATCAAGGTCGACCTGAAGCAGTCCCCCTACGAAAACGAGATGGTGCACAACCGCTGGCACCCGGACATCCCGATGGCGTGCTGGGTGAAGCCCGGCGACGACTTCATCCTCGAGACCTACGACTGGACCGGCGGCGCCATCAAGAACGACGACGACGCAGCCGACGTGCGCGACGTGGACCTCTCCACCGTGCACTTCCTGTCCGGCCCGGTGGGCGTGGAAGGCGCCGAGCCCGGCGACCTGCTGGTGGTCGACCTGCTCGACATCGGCGCCAAGGACGACAGCCTGTGGGGCTTCAACGGCTTCTTCTCCAAGAACAACGGCGGCGGCTTCCTCACCGAACACTTCCCGCATGCGCAGAAGTCCATCTGGGACTTCGAAGGCATGTTCACCAAGAGCCGCCACATCCCCGGCGTGCGCTTCGCCGGCCTCATCCACCCTGGCCTCATCGGCTGCCTGCCCGACCAGAAGATGCTCGACATGTGGAACGAGCGCGAGGTCGACTTCATCGCCACCCAGCCCGACCGCGTGCCGCCGCTGGCCAACCCGCCTGCGCCCAAGACCGCGCACATGGGCAAGCTGAAGGGCGAGGCCCGCGACAAGGCCGCGATGGAAGGCGCCCGCACCGTGCCGCCGCGCGAACACGGCGGCAACTGCGACATCAAGGATCTCTCGCGCGGCTCGCGCGTGTTCTTCCCGGTGTATGTGAAGGGCGCCGGCCTGTCGGTGGGCGACCTGCACTTCTCGCAGGGCGACGGCGAAATCACCTTCTGCGGCGCCATCGAGATGGCCGGCTGGGTGCACATGAAGGTCAGCCTCATCAAGGGCGGCATGGCCAAGTACGGCATCAAGAACCCGATCTTCAAGCCCAGCCCGATCACGCCCAACTACAAGGACTACGTGATCTTCGAAGGCATCTCGGTCGACGAGCAGGGCAAGCAGCACTACCTGGACGTGCACGTCGCCTACCGCCAGGCCTGCCTCAACGCCATCGAATACCTGAAGAAGTTCGGCTACTCCGGCGCCCAGGCCTACTCCATCCTCGGCACCGCACCGGTGCAGGGCCACATCAGCGGCGTGGTCGACATCCCCAACGCCTGCGCCACGCTGTGGCTGCCCACCGAGATCTTCGACTTCGACATCAACCCCACCGCCGAAGGGCCCACCAAGTTCATCAGCGGCAGCGTCGACATGCCCATCGCCTACGACAAGGTCTGAGCCCGCATCAACCGCGGCCCCTTCCACCGCAGCCCGCCCGCCGCCGTAGCCCGGGCGGCGGGCCCCGCCACCGGAAACCCACCATGCCGACCTACGAATACTTCTGCGAAGACTGCGGCGACTTCTCCGCCCTGCGCCCCATGAGCGCCCGCAACGAACCCTGCGCCTGCCCCCACTGCGGCGCCGCGTCCTACCGCGTCATGCTCAGCGCGCCCACGCTGGCCACGATGGACGGCGCCACCCGCAGCGCCCACGCCACCAACGAACGCGCAGCCAATGCGCCAATGACCAGCGCGGAGTATGCGACGCGGCACAAGCACGGGCCGGGGTGCGGGTGTTGCAGCGGGAAGCCGTCGAAGTCGACGGTCAGGGCGGCCGATGGGTCGAAGGCGTTTCCGACGAAGAGGCCGTGGATGATTAGTCACTGAGGGGGAAGGGAAGCGGTCGTGCAGCGTGACTGGCGGGGCCAAGTCGGATGCGCCGTCTTGGCAAATTTTGCCAAGCCAGCTAATCTGCGCCCATGAGCACGATGAACATTTCCTTGCCCGACAGTCTGAAATCCTTCGTGGATGAGCAGGTGGGCGAACGGGGCTATAGCACCAGCAGCGAATACGTTCGCGAACTGATCCGTAAGGATCAGGATCGTCAGCGCTTGCGTCGAGTGCTGCTGGCCGGCGCAGCCGCTGCGCCGGCATCGCCGGCTGATTCCGCTTACTTCGAAGGTCTGCGTGACCGGGTACGTAGGGCTGCCAAGCCGGTTTCTCACGGGTGAAGGTCAAACCCGTCGTTCCGCGTGAGCAGACCAACCAGGACGTCGACGACGCGATAGCCTACTACCTCGAAGAGGCTTCCTCATCTGTTGCGCTCGGCTTCATCGACGCACTGGAACAGAGCTATACCCACATCGCCCACCATCCTGGCACGGGCTCGCCGCGCTATGGGCATGAGTTGGACCTTCCTGGCCTGCGCTCCTGGACGCTGTCGCCCTACCCCTACCTCGTCTTCTACGTCGAACGACCGGACCACATCGATGTCTGGCGCGTACTCCACGGCGAGCGCGACATTCCCGTCTGGATGCAGGACCCTGACGCCTTCGCCTGACGCAATCGCTCGGCCCTCCAAGGACAAGTTCTCACGGTCCGCTTACCGGAGCTCCATTCCAGTGGCAGGTCCTGGCCGGCAGTGTGAGTTGCCGGACTTCGCTGACAGCGGACCTTGGCCTGCTTGGCGCGCGTATCGAATGTCAGCTTCTTGGCACGGCCTCGTACTCACGCTCACGGCCATCACGAGACGTAGCGACTGGGAAATTTCCGCCAACGCGAACGACGGATAGCCGATCAGGGACTTGCCGTCTGCTTGTTATCGGCCTCGGTCAAAAACTGTGTCTGCGCCGCTGCTTGCGAACTATACGTCAATGACGTATAGTTCGCATATGAGAACAGTTGCTGAAACCGCTATCTTCCAGCGCTATGCCAGTGAAATCTGGTCGGAGGCCGAGCGCGCTGAGTTCATCAACTGGATTGCAGCCAATCCAGAAGCCGGTGACGTGATCCGGGGAAGTGGCGGCTGCCGCAAGGTCCGTTGGACATCTGCGGGACAAGGAAAACGCGGTGGCGCCAGGATCATTTACTTCAACGCGAACACCGAAACCATTTGGCTCTTGATCGCCTACAAGAAAGCCAAGTTCGACAATCTCCCCACGTCCTTCTTGGCGGAGTTGAAGCAAGGAGTCGAAGATGCCCTCTGAAATCGAAAAGTTCCAGCAGGATTTGCTTGAGTCCGTCAAGCAAATGAGGCGTGGCGAGGCCGTACGCACCACGCGTGTCGAGTTGTCCGAAGCAGCTGAGGCTCGTGCAAAGATGGGCTTGTCTCAGCAAGCTTTTGCGGATCTGCTCGGAGTGTCAGCCAGAACGCTGCAGGAGTGGGAGCAGGGGCGTCGCTCGCCTACGGGTGCGGCCAAGACGTTGCTCCGTGTTGCCGTTTCTCACCCTGAAGTCTTGCAAGAGTTACGTATGTAAATAAATTCACATCGGGTATTTTCAAAGAGCCGCACGGACGGCAGCTTGGTGACCGGCATGTTGCCGTTTAGCTTGATAACGTCATCAGGCGGCTCAGGGTCGGGTCCGGCTATAGCCAGACACAGGAAGCGGTCGTTCACCGCCGAAAACAGGTGAGCGGCCGGTGACCGACGCATTGCCGCCCGACGTCGGCGTCAGACCCAAGGTCGGCTGAGGCCGACAACCCTCCGCCTGCGCCCCAGAGCATCACTCTACAAACGACGCCGCCGCAGACAGCGCCCCGACGGCGGGCGATTCAACGACCCGGACACCATCTGCAAGGGTCCGGAGGCACTCACCGCCTAGATCGTGGGCACGCTTGAGGAAGATGCTGGAGCCGCTCTACTGGGGCCATGCCGGGAAAGCGCCTGCGTCGCGACTTGAGTACTGATCGGACCGCCACTAAAATCTGACCATACTAGTCAGAAAGAGAGGCAAAACAATGCAGACTTGGCAGATGCAGGAAGCTAAGGCGCGCATGTCGGAGTTGGTCAAGCGCGCCCAGACCCAGCCCCAGGACATCACCCTGCACGGCAAGTCAGTCGCAGTGGTGATCTCGCGCGAAACTTTTGATCGGTTGTCACAGGCGCAGGACTCGCTGGTGGACTTCATGCGACGCTCACCCTTGTTCGGAACAGACGACATCGCCCTCGAACGCGAGCAGAGCCTGACGCGCGAGGTCTCGTTTTGAGCTATCTGATCGACACCAACGTGTTGTCCGAACTGCGGCGCAAGTCTCCAGACCCCGGCGTGGTCGCCTGGTTTTCGCAGCGGCCGCCCACCACCCTGCATCTCTCTGTGCTGACGCTCGGCGAGATCCGCAAGGGCATTGAAGGCGTGGGTGACGAAGTTCGAAAGCAGACGCTGATCGATTGGCTCGAAACGGATCTCCCCACCTTCTTCACCGGGCGCATCCTCGACGTCAATGGCGCAGTGGCCGATCGCTGGGGGCGTCTGGTCGCTGCAGCCGGACGACCGCTGCCCACGATTGACAGCCTGCTCGCAGCGACCGCCCTGGAACACGATCTGGTACTGGTGACACGCAACACCAAGGATTTCGCGGGCCTGCCCGTCGAGGTCTTCAACCCCTGGACGAGCTGACACGAGATCTCTCAACGGCGTCGTCCCGCCCTGGCGCCCGATACGTCAAACAACGTATTTGTGCAGCGCACCACCCTCCCGACAATGAGGCCACACCCTTTGCAACCCGCCTCACCGGGAGACCCAAGCCATGAGACACGGAGATATTTCGAGCAGCGCCGATTGCGTGGGCGTTGCGGTGGTCAACTACAAGATGCCGCGCCTGCACACCAAGGCCGAGGTGCTGGACAACGCGCGCAAGATTGCCGACATGGTGGTGGGCATGAAGCAGGGCCTGCCGGGCATGGACCTGGTGATCTTTCCCGAGTATTCGACCCACGGGATCATGTACGACGCCAAGGAGATGTACGACACCGCCGCCACGGTGCCGGGCGAGGAGACCGAGATCTTCGCCGCCGCCTGCCGCAAGGCCAAGGTGTGGGGCGTGTTCTCGCTGACCGGCGAGCGCCATGAAGACCACCCCAACAAGGCGCCCTACAATACGCTGATCCTGATGAACGACCAGGGCGAGATCGTGCAGAAGTACCGCAAGATCATGCCCTGGGTGCCGATCGAGGGCTGGTATCCGGGTGACTGCACCTATGTGTCCGACGGCCCGAAGGGGATGAAGATCAGCCTCATCATCTGCGACGACGGCAACTACCCCGAGATCTGGCGCGACTGCGCGATGAAGGGCGCCGAACTGATCGTGCGCTGCCAGGGCTACATGTACCCCGCCAAGGACCAGCAGGTGATGGTGGCCAAGGCGATGGCGTGGATGAACAACTGCTACGTGGCCGTGGCCAACGCCACCGGCTTCGACGGTGTGTATTCCTACTTCGGCCACTCGGCCATCGTCGGCTTCGACGGCCGCACGCTGGGCGAATGCGGCGAGGAGGAGATGGGCATTCAGTACGCCGAGCTCTCCACCAGCCTGATCCGCGACTTCCGCAAGAACGCGCAGTCGCAGAACCACCTCTTCAAGCTGCTGCACCGCGGCTACACCGGCAAGATCAACTCCGGCGAGGAACCCACCGGCGTCGCCGCCTGCCCCTACAGCTTCTACGGCGAGTGGATCAACGACCCGGAAGGCACGCGCAAGAAGGTGGAGGCGATCACCCGTTCCACCGTAGGCACGCCGGAATGCCCGATCGAGGGCATCCCCAACCAGCCGTCGACGCACCGCTGACCCAGGGCCAACGGGGTGGTAGCGCCCGCGCCCACCCCCTCCCTGCCCTCACTGCATCACCGGTGCCTCACCCGGATTCCCGCCATGGATCTCAGCCCCTACCGCGTCACCACCGAGCCCTACTACCACCCCACCGGCCACGAGATCGCCCTCTACGAACACGCCTACGCCCACCGCCTGCCGCTGATGCTCAAGGGCCCGACCGGCTGCGGCAAGACGCGCTTCGTCGAACACATGGCCTGGCGCCTGGGCAAGCCGCTGATCACGCTGGCCTGTAACGAGGACATGACCGCCGCCGACCTCGTCGGCCGCTACCTGCTCGACGCCGACGGCACGCACTGGCACGACGGCCCACTGACCACCGCGGTGCGCCACGGCGCCATCTGCTACCTGGACGAGATCGTGGAGGCGCGCCAGGACACCACGGTGGTGATCCACCCGCTCACCGACGGCCGCCGCATCCTGCCGCTCGACAAGAAGGGCGAGATCCTCAAGGCACACCCCGACTTCCAGCTCGTCGTCTCCTACAACCCCGGTTACCAGAGCCACGGCAAGCAGCTCAAGCCCTCCACCCGGCAGCGCTTCGCCGCACTCGAGTTCGACTACCCCGAGGCCGCGGTCGAGACCGACATCGTCGCCCATGAGTCGGGCATCGAGCGCAGCCTCGCCGCCCGCCTGGTCGACATCGCGCACAAGTCGCGCCGGCTGCGTGAGCGCGGGCTGGAAGAGGGCATCTCCACGCGCATGCTGATCTACGCCGGCACCCTCATCCACGACGGCCTGCCGCCGCGCGACAGCTGCCGCATGGCGATGACGGCCGCCCTCACCGACGAACCCGACATGGCGCAGGCGCTGGAGGCGATCCTTGACGCGGCCTTCTGAACGGCTGCCGCCTTGCCCGGCGCCCGCGCCGGACGATACCCGGCTGCGCGCGCTCGGCCACCTGCTGCACGCCTTCGGCGTCGACCAGGCGAGCGTGCAGACCCTCGACCGCCCACCGCAGGACGGCCCGCCGCCGCGCCCGGTGCTGCACGGCAAGGTGCTGCTGCTGCCGGACACGCTCACCACCCACCCGGACCCCGACCTTGCCCTGGCGGCAAGCGCCCATGCCCTGGGCCATCTGCTGCATTCGCCGCGCCGCCAGGCCACCGGCCGGCTCAAGCCCATCGGCCTGGCCATTGCCGCCGCAGTGGAGGACTGCCGCTGCGACCGCCTGCTCATGCGCAGCCACCCCGGCCTGGAGCGCCTGTTCCGCACGCTGCTCGCCCGGCACCCGGCAGCCGACGGCGTCGGCTTCGAGCACCTGGTCGAACGCCTGCAGCGCGCCCTGATCGACCCCGAGCTCGCCGACGACCACCCCTGGGTAACCAAGGCACGCGAGCTGTTCGAGGCCGCCCTCGGCGAGCTCGAACAGCCCGCCGTGTTCCGCCGTATCGCCGCCGTGCTCGCCAACGACCTTGGCCAGTTGCGCGTGCGCATGAACCTGCAGGCCTACGCGCCGCCGCTGCCCTGGCACGACGACAACAGCCACCTCTGGCAGCACCCCGAGGATGCGCACCAGGCCGAAACCCACGTGCGCCAGGAGGGGGTGCCGGCGGGGACGGCAGCGCACCGCCCCGCCGGCGAAGGCGAAGCTGCGGCCGCAACGCCTGCGCACAGCCTGCACGCCCATGCAGAATGGCATTACCGCCTCGGGCGCTACCGCAGCGACTGGTGCACCGTGGCCGAGATCGCCCCGGCGTCGGCACGCACCACCTCTGCGGACGCCGACGACGGCAGCCGCCGCGACGCGCCACTGCGCATTCACACTGCGCCGCGCCTGCGCCCTGCCCTGCGGCAACGCCGGCAGTGGGACGGCGAAGAGCTCGATCTGGATGCCGCCACCGCCGCTGCGCTCGACCTGCGCCTGGGGCGGGCGCCCGACCCACGCCTGTTCCGCCGCAACCGTCCCGGCGAGCCGGCGCTGGACCTGCTCGTCCTGCTCGACCTGTCCGCCTCCACCGCCGACCGCCTCGACGACGGCCGCAGCATTCTGGACGTGGAATGCGAGGCGGCACGCGCGCTTGTCGCGGCCCTGCATCGCCAGCGCAGCCGCATTGCCGTGGCCGGGTTCGACTCCGACGGCCGGCACGCGGTGCGCTACCACCGCCTGGTCGACTTCGACACGGCGCACGCCCACAACCCCCCCAGCCTCCTGCAGGGCCTGAGGCCCGGCCAATCCACTCGCCTCGGCGCCGCGATCCGACACGCCACCTCCATCCTGCGCAGCCGCCCGCTGCCGGCCCTGATCGTAGTGTCCGACGGCAGCCCGGCCGACATCGACGTGTTCGACCCGCAGCACCTCGTCGAGGATGCACGTGTAGCCGTCAGCGAGGCGCGCCGGTCCGGCGTGCGTTGCGCCGGACTCATGCTCGGCGAGGACGGCCGCGAGGCCGCCCGGCGCATCTTCGGCATCAACGGCCACCGCATACTCACGCGCACGGCCATGCTCGGCAGGGCCTTGCGCGCCTGTCACAGGGATCTGAGCATCAACTGAACATGCACCGCCAATATCGGGCCATGCAGTGCAATAGTGCACGGACGCAAGCATCATGCGGCCCTGCCACCTTCGGCACACGCTAGAATCCACGGCTACGTATCCCTGTCGGCCTGCATACCCATGCGATTACAAACAGAAGAAGACGACGACGTAGGCACTGACGGCGCAGACCAGGAAGGCACTGCCGCCGAGACCCGCGCAGCAAAGGGCTTCAGCTTCGATGACATGCGCCTGGGAGTTGGCGACCGCCTGCAGGTCGAATGCCCTGTCGCCACAGGGGGCCACCGCAGCTTCGTGCGCGTGGTGGGCTACATGCAGGACACCAGCCTGATCGTCACCACGCCCACCGCGGGCGGCAAGCGCATCGGCCTTGTCGAAGGCGACCTGCTGGTGGTGCGCGTGTTCTCGCGTCAGAGCGCGTTCGCATTCCGCGCCCATGTGCTGCGCGTATGCAGGCTGCCTTTCGAATACCTGCACCTCAGCTTCCCCACCCTGATCCAGGGCAGCATCATCCGCAAGGCAACACGTGTGCGCACACAGCTCCCCGCGGACACGGGGCCCGAAGCCGCCGGGGCGGAAACGGTGCCCGGCGTGCTGCTCAACATGAGCGCCACCGGCGTGCTGCTGCACACCAAGACCGCACTCGGCGACAAGGGCGCTGCCGTGGTGCTGCGCTTCACGCTGAAGCTGCACGATGTCGACAATGAGCTCACCGTCGTTGCCGAGATACGCAATGTGGAACAGGCCATCGACGCCGACGGCATCGAGTACTACTACGGCCTGGATTTCCGCGACAACGTACCTAGAACGCGCATGCTGATCCGCAGCTTCGTCTACCAGACCATCATCGAGCAGCCGCGCCATGTGATCTAGGCGCGGCTGGCGGCTTACAGCACCTTGCCGGGGTTGAGCAGCCCCTTCGGGTCGAGCGCCTGCTTGAGGCTGTGCATGAGCGCGATCTCGGCCGCGGAGCGCGAATACCCCAGCCAGGGCTTCTTCAGCAGGCCGATGCCGTGCTCGGCCGAGATCGAGCCGCCGTAGTCGCGTACCACCCCATACACCGCCTCTTCGATGCGCTCGAGGCTGTCGTGGTCCTGCGGCACCTTGCACACCACCACATGCAGGTTGCCGTCACCGACGTGACCGAAGAACAAGGCCTTCAGCTGCGGCCAGTCACGCTCGAGGTTTGCGCGTACGCGCTGCGCGCAGTCGCCGATGTGGGCGACCGGCACCGAGACGTCGAAGTTGAGCGTAGGCGCGTAGTCGCGCAGCACTTCGGCAACGCCGTCGCGGATCGCCCAGAAGGCCTCGGCGTCGGCCACCGACTGGGCGATCGCCGCATCCAGGATCCAGCCCGCCTCGATCGCCTGCTCGAGCATGGCCTCGAAGCGGCGGGCGTCGGTGTCGGGCTGGCCGCAGTGCATGTCGATGAGCACATACACCGGGTAGTCACCCGCCAGCGGCGCACGCAGCCGCCCGGCCTCGACCGCGGTCTGCAGGTAGTCGCGCCACATGATCTCGAAGGCGCTGACCTGGCCCGACAGGCTCTGCTGCGCGTGACGCAGGAAGCGCAGCGCGGCGGCGTAGTCGTCGAGCGCGACGATGGCGGTGCTCACCCCGCGCGGCAGCGGCTGCAGCTTGAAGACAATGCGCGTCACCACGCCCAGCAGGCCCTCGCTGCCGATGAACAGGTGCTTGAGGTCCATGCCGGCGTTGTTCTTGACCATCTGGTTCATCATGCTCAGCACGGTGCCGTCGGCGAGCACCACTTCCAGCCCGAGCACCAGGTCGCGCGTGTTGCCGTAGCGGATCACGCGGTTACCGCCAGCGTTGGTGGCGACGTTGCCGCCGACCTGGCAGGAGCCGCGCGCGCCCAGATCCACCGCCAGCAGCGCGCCGGCCTCGCGGCAGGCCTCCTGCACGTTCTGCAGGATGGCCCCGGCCTCGACGGTGACGGTACCGGAGTCGATGTCGATGCGCTCGATGCGGTTCATGCGTTCCAGCGACACCACCACCTCGCCCGCGCCGGGCACCACACCGCCGCACAGGCCTGACAGCCCGCCCTGCGGCACCACCGCCTGGTCGTGTGCATGGCAGATCGCCAGCATGCGCGACAACTCGTCGGTGCTGCGCGGGCGCAGGATGGTGAGCGGCAGGCCGCCGGCGACGCCGCTCCAGTCCTTGAGGTGACGGGGGCTGGCATCGCCCGCCAGCACCTCGTCGGCACCAAGCGCCGCACGCAAGGCGACGATAACAGGCGGGACGGCGGGCGCAGACTGGGACATGAGGGCTCCGGTGAGCTGAGGACGAGGTCGGATTCTAATGCAGCCCGCAAGACACGACGGACCTTGCAAAGCTCGCGGCTGGCGCCGCTCCTACAGCAAACCCAACGCGCGTCGCCCCCTGTAGGAGCGGCGCAAGCCGCGAGAGGTCGAAGGCGGCTAGGCGCGGACGAACACCGGCTCCGGCTCCAGGCGGACACCAAAGCGGGCTTCGACATCGGCCATGATGGCGCACGCGATGCGCTCGACGTCGGCCCCGGTTGCGCCGCCTCGGTTGACCAGCACCAGGGCCTGGCGCTCGTAGCAGCCGACCGGCCCGAGGTCGCGGCCCTTCCAGCCGGCTTGCTCGATCAACCAGCCGGCCGCCAGCTTCTCGCTGCCGTCGGCTTGCGGGTAATGCGGCATGGCGGGGTGTGCGGCAAGCAAGTGCGCGCACAGCCCCGCATCCACCACCGGGTTCTTGAAGAAGCTGCCGGCGTTGCCGAGCAACGCGGGATCGGGCAGCTTGCGGCGGCGGATGGCGACTACCGCATCGGAGATGTCGAGCGCAGCGGGGGTGGCAATGGACCGCTCTCCCAGCTCCTGCATCACGTCCGCATAGCGGGTGACGGCCCGCCACGGCCGCGGCAGGCGGAACCGCACTGCGCTGACCAGCCAGCGCCCGGGGGCGCGCTTGAACACGCTGTCACGGTAGGCAAAGCCGCAGTCGGCCAGGCTGAAGGTACGCACCTGACCGCTGTCGAGATCGATGGCATCGAGCGCGTCGAAGCGCTCGGCCAGCTCCAGCCCGTAGGCGCCGATGTTCTGGATCGGCGCCGCGCCTACCGTGCCCGGAATCAGCGACAGGTTCTCCAGCCCCGGCCAGCCGTGCTCCAACGTCCAGCGCACGAAGGCATGCCAGTTCTCCCCTGCACCGGCCTCGACGACCCAGGCGTCGGCGTGCTCGGCCACCAGGCGGCGGCCGGCGAGTTCGACCTTGAGCACGGTGCCGGCGAAGTCACCGGCGAGTACCAGGTTGCTGCCACTGCCGAGCACGAGGCGCGGTGTGGCAGCCCACGCCGGCTCGGCGATCAGGGCCTTCAGCTGCGCGGCACTGCGCACGTGGACGAGGCGCGCAGCGCGCGCCGGCAGGCCGAAAGTGTTGAGGCCTGCCAGGTCGGCATTGCGCACGTCCTCGCCCATCTCAGCGCTCCGCCGCGACGGCCGTGCCCATGTCCTCGGCCCCGGCACGCGGTGCGGTGGTGGGCTGGATGGGGAAGGCACGGTCGTAGCCGAGGTTGAACAGCAACGCATACACCGTATAGGTGATCGCCAGCACGATGTCCGCAATCAGGGCCTCGAGCCAGCCCATGCCGGTCCACCACATGATCACCGGCAAGGTCAGCATCAGCAGTCCGGTCTCGAAGCCAACCGCGTGCGCGCAGCGCAGGCGGAACGGCCGGCGGTCTGCAGTACGGCCGGTGAGCCGGCCCTCGACCCAGTCGAAGCTCGTGTTGTAGCACCCGTTCCAGATCGCGGCGATGAGTGCGAGGAGGGCGAGCAGGCCGATCGACTCGGTCACCGGCACGCCGCTCAGCCAGGCAAAGGGCGGGGTGATCAGGAGCAGGCCGCCGACCTCGAACAAAGCAATCTGACGCAGGCGGTCCCGGAAGGAGCGAAGCTTGGGTTTGGCAGACACGGTGGAATCCTGCGGCCCGCCGCGCTGAGGCGACAGACCTGAAGGGCGGGTCGTCCCGCCGTTCATCGACGGTCGCCATGCAGGACGCACGGCGGGCGGGGTCGTCCCCGCGTCGAATGGGTTTCGGGCGCTATTAGACTCGGCAGCACCGGCCTTGGCAAGCGCGCCAAGCTGATATGCGGGATCAGCTTGGCGCGACATGCTGTGGGACGGACAGGCAGCGCCACCCGCGCGAGGCTGGTAGACTATTTTGTCCAAATGCAAACGGCAGGCTCCGGCGACTGCACCCATCCGGCGCGGACAGTCGAGCCTGTGCTGCCATGCTCCCTACCCTCGTTCCCATCGGCGCCCTGCTGTCGGGCATTGCCCTGCTGCTGCTCGGCTCGGGCCTGGTCAACACGGTCATCCCGCTGCGCGGAAGCCTGGAAGGCTTCTCGGCAAACACCCTCGGGCTCATCGGCTCGACCTATTTCCTGGGCTTCTTTCTCGGCACCTTCATCGCGCCACGCCTGATCCGCCGCATGGGCCACATCCGCGCATTCGCCTTCTTCGGCGCGACGGTGGCGAGTTGCATCCTGCTCCACACCCTCATTGTCGATGCCGGGGTATGGATGGGTCTGCGCGTGCTGACCGGCGTCGGCCTGGTCGGCTTCTATGCCGTGATCGAGAGCTGGCTCAACGACCAGACCGCGGCCGAGCGCCGCGGCCAGGTGTTCGCGATCTACATGGTGGTCAACCTCGCTGCGCTCGCCGGCGCCCAACAGTTGCTGCGCCTGGACACGCCGGCGGCGTTCACCCTGTTTGCGGTGGCGGCCATCTTCGTCTGCCTGTCGCTGCTGCCGGTGACGATGACACGCTTGCCACAGCCGCAGATCGGCGCCCGACCGCGGCTCGACCTGGGCCTGATCTGGCGTGCGGCGCCCGCAGCTTTCGTCGGCGCGCTGTCGTCCGGGCTGTCGATGGGGGCGTTCTGGAGCCTGACCCCGCTGTACGCCGAAGGCATCGGCCTGGACGCGGCCGGGGTGGGCCTGCTGATGAGCACGGCGATCATCGGCGGCGCCCTGCTGCAGTGGCCGATGGGGCGCTTCTCGGACGCCGGCGACCGCCGCCTGGCGCTCGCGGTAGCGGCCATCGGCGCAGCCTCGGCCGGGCTCGTGGTCGCCCTGCTCGGCCACCTCGAGCATGTATCGCTGGCAGGCCTGTTCGTGTTCGGCGGGGCGGCGTTCGCCGTCTATCCCATCGTGGTCGCGCACCTCGTCGACCACCTGCACAAGGACGAGATACTCGCCGGCAACACTGGCGTGCTATTCCTGCATGGGCTCGGCGCAGCAGTCGGACCTGCCGTCGCCGGCGCCCTGATGGGGGTGTTCGGCAGCATCGCCCTGCCCCTGCACCTGGGCCTCGCCTTTGTCCCGCTGGCGATCTACGCCCTGCTGCTGTACCGCCGCACCCGGGACGAGATCGTCGATGAGCCCGCCCAATTCACTGCCATGATGCGCACCTCGCCCACCGTGCTCGAGATGGTGGCCCCGGAGGAGCGTTCAGCCACCGCGGAGAACCGGAACGGAGATCCGGGCGAGGGCGGCGCGGACGGCGCCGAACAGGCCCTTGCTGCGGACCTGCCGTCGGCAACCGGCGCCGAGGACCTCACGCCATCGCCTGCGCCCACCACAGATACAGCGGAATCCCGACCAGCAGGTTGAAGGGGAAGGTCACCGCCAGTGCGGCGGCGACGCCCAGTGCCGGGTTGGCCTCGGGCACGGCGATGCGCATTGCGGTAGGCGCGGCGATGTACGAGGCGCTGCCGGCCAGCGTCATCATCAGCACCGTACCGCCCACGCCCAGACCCATCAGCTGGGCAACACCCCAGCCACCCAGGGCCAGCACCGGCGGCAGGGCAAGGCCGCAGCCGACGAGGAAGAGACCGGCCTTCTTCAGGTCGGGCAGGCGGTCGGCCGCGATCAGGCCCATCTCGAGCAGGAACAGGCAGAGCGCGCCCTTGAACAGATCGACGAACAGCGGCGACATCGGCTCCAGACCCTGGGGACCGGCAACCCAGCCGATGATGATGCCGCCGCCGAGCAGCACGACGCTCTTGTTGGCGAAGACCTCGTGCACCAGCGCCGCGGTCGTCGTGCGCCCGTCCGCACCCTGGGTGCCGAGACGCGCCATCAGGGTGGCGACGATCAGCGCCGGCGCCTCCATGAGGGCGGCGAGCAGGGCGAGGTGCCCCTCGACCTCGATGCCGCGGCTGCCGAGGATCGACGCGCCGACGGCGAAGGTGACGATGCTTACCGAGCCGTAGTGCGCCGCCAGCGAGGCCGAATCAGCGCGACCGAAGCGCAGGCGAAAGAGCGGGAAGACGAAGAGCGGGATCACCGCGCCGAGTCCGATCGCGAGCAGCGCATCGACCCACAGCGTGGCGCTCTCGGAGCGCGCGATCTCCATGCCGCCCTTGAGGCCGATGGCCAGCAGCAGGTAGATCGACAGCGTCTCGAACACTGCCGCCGGCAGGCGCAGCCCGCTGCGCACCAGCGAGGCGACAACGCCGAGGGCGAAGAAGAAGGGTACGGCATCGACCATGTTGTGGCTTCCTGTGGAGATGCTCGCTAGGCGTGCATCCTGGTGATCTGGGCTGCGGCCCGCCTCACCTGGCGAGAGGCAGCGAGCGGACACATTCTGCCGCAGTGCACACATGGATAAAAATCGTATCTTTTTAGGTTTAACATAGTCTTTTATCTATGCTACTGCGCCGGTCACCTCAGCCATGCGTCTCACCCTCCACCAGCTCCGCCTGCTGCTCGCCGTGTCGCGCGAAGGCAGCGTCACGCGTGCGGCCCAGCGCCTGCACCTGACCCAGCCCACGCTGTCGGGGCAGCTTCGCCAGTTGTCCGAGCAGGTCGGGTTGCCCCTGTTCGAGCGTGTCGGACGCCGCCTGCACCTGACCACAGCGGGCGATGCCGTGGTGGGTGCCGCGCAGCGTGTCGAGCAGGAGCTGGAAAACCTCGACGAGACGCTCGCCGAACTGCGCGGCGACGTGGTCGGCCGCCTGCGCCTGGCCGTGGTGAGCACCGCGGAGACCTTCATCCCGCGCCTGCTGGGCGACTTCCGCCGCGAGCGGCCGGCGGTCGAGGTGTCGCTGGTGGTGCTCAACCGCGATGCGGTGGTCCGCCGCCTCGCCGACAACCTGGACGACCTCTACATCATGAGCCGGCCGCCGGAGGTGCCCGTGGTGGTGGCGACCCCTTTCCTGAGCAACCCGCTGGTGGTGATCGCCCCGACCCACCACGCTCTTGCCGGGCGCATCGACATCGCCGTGCGTGCGCTGGAGGATGAGGAATTCGTGCTGCGAGAACAGGGTTCGGGCACGCGGCAGGCGGCGGAACACTTCTTCGCTGCGCACGACATGGCGCTGCGCCCCCGCCTCGAGCTGGGTAGCAACGAGGCGGTGAAGCAGGCCGTCGCGGGCGGGCTGGGGCTGTCGGTGCTGTCGGCCCATGCGCTGGCGCACGCTGCGGATGAAGGCATCGCCGTGCTACAGGTCGTCGACACACCGGTGATGTCGCAATGGCAGGTGGTCTACCCTGCCGGCAAGCGCCTCAGCCCCCTCGCTGCAGCCTTCCTGCGCTTCCTGCAGGCGCGGGCGCCGGAGCTGAACCGGACGGCGCAAGCCCGGCTGACTGCGGCGCGGCGCTGAGCTCGGCACCTCCGATGCGACCGACGCGCAGGCGGGTGGGTTCGTAGTCGGCGGCATCGGTGAGGCCTGGCGCCGCAGTCACGCCCTCGTCCCCCTCGGGGGCGAGCGTCGGCGGGTCGGGCTCGGGCGCCTCGTAGTCGGCGGGCGGCGCCGTGTCATCGCCATTGACGGGCAGGCTCGAGTCATCCTCCCGCAGCGCATCCTCATCGTGCAAAGCCTCCCCGTCCAGCGCCTCGCTTTCGCGGGGCGCAACGCGGTCCGCTGTCGTGGCGTCATCGGGCGCAGGCACGGCAGGAGCCGGCAGCGCCAGATCGTCGACAGGCGCGCACGCCAGTTCGGGCTCAGACTCCAGGTGAGGCAGCAGCACCGGCGCCATCGACTTGAGGATCTGCACCGGCAGCGCCGACGTGAAACGGTAGGACGCCGCGTTGGGCCCGATCACGTAGGCGGTGAGCGAGCCGAAGTGGCGCGGCCCCAGATAGAAGACGAAGGTGGCCGTGCGATTGAGCGCCACACCGGCACGGCCGCCGACGACGATGCGGTTGTCGCCGGTGCCGGTCTTGCCACCCAGCGCGAGCTCGCTGCCGTCGGCGAGGCGGAAGGTGCCCGCCAGGCGGCGCGCCGTGCCGCCCTCGACGACCTCGGACAGTGCGCCGCGCAAGGCCGCAGCGACTTCCACCGGCATGACCTGGTCCCCCGCCGAGGGCCGCACCGCAAAACCGGTCTCGTAAGGGGTGTCGACGGCGAAGCGCACGCGGTCGATGCGCTGCGTCGGCAGCCGCACACCATCATTGACGATGATGCCCATGAGCTCGGCGAGCGCCGCCGGACGGTCGCCCGAGCTGCCGAGCGCGGTGGCCAGCGAGGGCACGAGGTGGCCGAAGGGGTAGCCCAGCCGCGCCCAGCGGCGATGAATATCGAGGAAGGCCTCGACCTCGAGCATGGTGAAGATGCGCACGTCCTGGGCGCTGCGCGAGCGCGTGCGGAACAGCCAGCGGTACACCTCCTGGCGCTCTTCGGCGCTTGCGGCCACGGCGTCGGCGAAGGTGCCGTCCGGGTTGTGCAGGCGGTGGGCGACCAGCCACAGCTCGAGCGGATGGACACGGGCGACGTAGCCGCGGTCAGGCAGGTCCCAGGCCTCGGGCGCATGGCGACTGTAAAGCTGGGCGACCCGCCCCTCGGTGAGGCGGGCATCGCCCAGGCGCTGGGCGAGGAAGGTCGCCAGCGCCTCGGGCGGCGCCTCGGGCTCGAGGTAGCGGTACACCGCGGCCAGGCGCTCGGCGGTGGGGCGCAGGCCGTCGAGCAGCATCGTGCGCATTTCCTCCGGCGTACGGCCCTGGTACTTGCGCCAGAAGCGGCGCAGGAAGGTCTGCCCCTCGCGATCGGCAAAGCGGGCGAGGTATTCCATGCGGCGCGGGTCGTCATTGTCCTCGAGCAGGCGCGCGGTACTGCCGGGCACCTGGTACATGGTGTGGCGCACGATCTCGCGCATCAGGCGTACGAAGGGCAGATTGATCGAGGCCTGCAGCGCTTCGCGCAAGGTGGGCTCGCGCAGGTTGTCGCTGCTGTTGAAGTTGCCGAAGGTATGCCGCCCGCCGCCGGTGAAGAAGCCCTCGCCCGGATTGGCCGAGAAGCGGCGTTCGAGCGCAGCCTCGAGCATCAGCGGCAGGCTGCGGTCTGGGGCCGTGGCGAGATAGTCGATCGCCCAGCGCGTGAGGTTGTCCTGGCGGTCAACCTCGACACGGCGCAACGCCGGCACATCGAGCTCGGCCAGGCGGCCATGCAGCTCAGCAACGATTTCGAGATAGGTGGTGAGCACGCGCAGCTTGGCGGTGGAGCCAAGCTCGAGCTTGCTGCCTTCGTTGATGTCGAGGGGCTGGTCGGTGGTATCGGTCTGCACGCGTACGCGGTTGCCACCGGGTGTGCGCTCGACCAGGGTGAAGCTGTAGCGCACGGCGCCGAGCGTGGCGGGGTTCAGCATGCGGTCGGCAACCAGGCCCTGGCTGCGCGCGAAGGCCGGTTCGGACAGGCGGCCAAGGTAGCCGCTGACGGCCTGCTGCAGCCCGGCGTGCAGCGTGGTATCCACCTCGGCATCGAGCCGGTCCAGGCTGTACAGCGAGGTGCCGAGCATACCGGCCAGGCGCGCGCGGACGGCGGTCGTACCCTTGCCCGGGTTGGCCGGGCGCAGCGGTGGGTTGGCGCGCAGGTCGCGGTACACCAGGGGCTGCGCCAGCGCCGCGTCGCGCAGCGCGGCACTGATCGTGCCGGCCTCGGCGAGCAGGCGCAAGTAGGCGTCGGTGGTGCGGGTGAGCACCTCGCGCCCACCCATCAGGTACCACGACGGGCGGCGATGGGCGATCATCAGCGCCACCATCTGGCGCAGCGCCATGCCCTGGGCTTGCAGTGTCTCGGGCTCGTCGAGCGCCTCAGGCGCGGACAGCAGCGCATTGACGCGCTCGAAATCGCTCGCGAACCACACCCACAACCCATCGCCCACGCCGTTGACCTCGCCATGACCGGGCGCCGCCGACAGCGGCACGGTGTTGAGGTAGTCGAGCACGAGCTGGCGGCGCACCGGCAGGGTGTGCTCACCCTCGCGGTAGGCGCGCACACTGGCCGACACCATCTGGCGCAGCTTCTCGCGCGCATCGTGGGTGATGCCGTCGGGCGAGTGGCGGTACTTCTCGATCTGCGTCGCCAGCGTGCTGCCGCCAGGCGCGTCGAGGTCGGCGCTGACCATGCGGCCGAGCTGGCCGAGGGCGGCACGCGCAAAGCGCACCCAATCCACCGCCGGATTGAGCAGCGGCCGCGACTCGTCGAGCAGGCCGCGGTTCTCGATGAACAGCAGCGCCTCGGCGACGACTGGCGGCACCGCCTCGAAGCTGGCGTAGCCACGGTAGGGATAGCGGAAGTCGTACAGCGCGTCGCCGCGGCAGTCGAGCACGTCGAGCCCGGCGCGCGCCTTCTCGCGATAGGGCGGGAAGAAACCCTGGCCGACGTAATCGAGCAAGGCATCGCTGAAGCGCGTCTGTGTGGTGAGCGCGAAGCCGCGCGCACCCAGGCGTTCGATGAAGCGTGGCAGTTCGGTGTAGCCCAAGCGCTGATCGAAGGGGCCATGCTGCGGATACCGCACGGCCTCACTCGGCCCCGCAATGCGTTCGTAGTCCAGGCGGGCGGCAAAGCGCGCGATCTCGCGCGCCTGCAGGCGGGAGGTGTCGAGCTCGTGGCGAAGCAGGATGCCGCCCGCGACCAGGGCGACGACAAACAGCAGGAAGGCCGCCGCACCAAACAAGCGCCAGGGGCGCCGCCGGCGCGCGGCGGGTGCCGGTTCCTGCGCCGGCGCGGACGACATCGGCGCTGGCGCCAGGGCGGGTGCGCGTGCGGACTGAGGGGCTTTGTTGGCTTTCGGTGGGTGGCGCTTCACGGCTGAGGGGCAGGATATTGCATCGCACCAATTATCCCGATTTCAAGGCTGGGAAAGCACACTGTTACAGCTGCGCCACACCGCCCATGGCCACCAAACCACCGCTTCTGGACAGCCACCGCACCCGAGCGCCGCCCCGCTACGTATCACTCGGCGAAGCTCGCGAGCGCAGCACGCAGCCCGGTCGCCGCGCAGCCGCCGACAAGCGCGGCCACGCGCTCACCGCTGACGAACACGCCGTCGCCTGCGACCTCGAACTCGCCCCCCTGCTTGAGATAGGTCACGAGCGCGCCGGCCTCGCGCGGCGTTGCGAAACCCTCGCTGACGACCAGGGTGGCGCCGTCGGCAGCGACGAGCTTGAAGTGGAAGCGGCCGTCGCCCTCGCGGTACTGCTTGAACTGGGGCTGGGTAGTCGCCTTGGCCTTGGCGGCCTTGGCGGGCTGGGCCATCGTCGTGAGCCGGCGCAGGCCGACGGCGTGACGCAGTTCGGCGATGAAGGGGGTGGCGATCGCGCGCGCCTTGGCCGCGCCCTCGAGCAGGTGCTTCTCGATCTGTGCCGGGTCGGCGATCAGCTCCTCGTAGCGCGCACGCATCGGCGCCACCGTAGCCTCGATCTTGTCGAACAGCGCCTGCTTGGCCTCGCCCCAGGCGATCCCCTCCTCGAAGGCCGTGCGCATCGCCCGCGCCTCCTCTGGCCGGGAGAAGGCCTGATAGAGCTCGAACAGGGCGGAGCCGTCAGCGTCCTTCGGTTCGCCGGGGGCCCGCGAATCGGTGACGATCGAGAACACGAGCTTCCTGAGCTCGGCCGTGGGCGCGAACAGCGGGATGGTGTTGTCGTAGCTCTTGCTCATCTTGCGCCCGTCCAGGCCGGGCAACGTCGCCACCGAGGCATCGATCGCCGCCTCGGGCAGCACGAAGTGCTCGCCGTAGAGGTGGTTGAAACTGCCGGCGATGTCGCGCGCCATCTCGATGTGCTGAATCTGGTCGCGGCCGACCGGAACGGAATGCGCCTTGAACATCAGGATGTCTGCCGCCATCAGCACCGGGTACATGTAGAGACCCATGTTGACGCCGGCATCCGGGTCCAGGCCATCAGCGGTGTTCTTGTCGACTGCGGCCTTGTAGGCGTGGGCGCGGTTGAGCAGGCCCTTGCCGGCAATGCAGGTGAGCAACCAGGCGAGCTCGGGGATCTCGGGGATGTCCGACTGGCGGTAGAACCACACGCGGTCGGTGTCGAGCCCTGCGGCGAGCCAGGTGGCGGCGATCTCCAGGGTCGAGCGCTGCACGCGCAGCGGGTCGGTCGTCTTGATCAGCGCATGATAGTCGGCCAGGAAATAGAAGCTCTCCACGCCCGGGTGGCGGCTGGCGGCGATCGCCGGCCTGATGGCGCCGGCGTAGTTGCCGAGGTGGGGGGTGCCCGAGGTGGTGATCCCGGTGAGGACGCGCTGCACAGTCATGGCTGGCTCCGGCTGAAACTGGACAAAGACCGCGAGTTTAACGGCTTGGCACGCGTTGCATAAGGCGCTTGCGTCTCAACACGCGGCATTCGCGTGGCGTATCACGACATCGAGGGCGCCACATGGAGTGCCGCCTTGGGAGGCTCGCGGCTGGCGCCGCTCCCACAGCGAGGGCAGCAGCGCGGGGTTCTGCGTAGGAGCGGCGCCAGCCGCGAGGGTCTGAAGGCCGCAGCCACAACCCTCCCCAAGCAGACTCACAGCGGCTGCACTTTCCCTGCGTCTCAATCCGCCCAGCGCAAGGACAGGGTTGCACCGCCGCCCGGGCGCAGCTCCACCCAATGCTCCTGGCGCCCCCCTTCATGGGTGGCGATGACACGGTAGGTCCCCGCCTCGGGCACGTTCACCTGGCCAACAGGGCCGCAGGGGGCCTCGACACTACGGCCGCCCAGAGGCTCCTCGACCCGTGTATGGACATCGGCAAGATAAGCGCCGCCCGCGGTGGCGTACAGCAGGGTGAGGGCGTACATCGATACTTCGGCGCGCATGCGCGTGGACTCGTCGGCACCGATCCCCCCACAACGAAGGACGATGGCTTCGCCATCCACCAGCGACGGCTGCGCCCAGCAGGCGGGTACGCCGGCAAGCCCCGTGAGCAGGCAGGTCCCGGCGATGACGATGCGGTGTTTCATGACGCTCCTTGAGACAGGCGGTTCGAGGCGGCGTGCGTACGACTCAGTCGCCGGCGCAGCTGTCCAGCCAGTACGCGGGCCAGGCTGCAAGCGGCAAGGGCTTGCCGAGCAGGTAGCCCTGAAAGCGCTGGCAGCCATGTTCGAGCAGAAAGGCGTGCTGCGCCTCTGTCTCCACGCCCTCGGCGATCACTTCCAGGCCGAGCGAGCGGCTCATGCCCAGGATGGCAAGTACGATCGTCTCGCTGCCGGCATTGTCGAGCATGTCGCGCACGAAGGACTGGTCGATCTTGATCTGGTCGAGCGGCAGGCGGCGCAGGTAGGACAGCGAAGAGTAGCCCGTACCGAAGTCGTCGAGCGAGAAACGTACGCCCAGCGTCCGCAGCTGCGCCATGCGCGCGACCGTCTCATCAATCGTGCCAAGGATCACGCTCTCGGTCAGCTCGAGCTTGAGTGCCGAAGGCATGATGCCATGGCGCTGCATCGCTGACGTGACCTGGAGCACGAAGTCCGGCTGGTGGAACTGGCGCGCGCTTACATTGACGGCGAGACTCAGCGTGCGCGTACCCGGCTGCGCCTGCCACGCCGCCAGCTGCCGGCAGGCGGTGTCGAGCACCCAGCCGCCGAGCGGCACGATCAGGCCAGTGTCCTCGGCAACAGGGATGAAATCCGCCGGCGACACCATCCGCCCGCCCTCGACCGGCCAACGCGCCAGCACCTCGGCGCCGACGAGTTTGCCGTCGCGGCAGAACTGAGGCTGGTAGAACAACTGGAAGGCGCCCTCGTCCAGGGCCTGGCGCAGCGCAGATTCCATCTCGGCGTGGGCCTGCACCCGTGCCTGCATCTGCGGGCTGAAGAAGCGCGTCGTGTTGCGCCCCTCTTCCTTGGCCATGTAGAGCGCCACCTCGACCTGCTTGAGCAGGTTCTCGATCGCCCACTGGCGCCCCTGGAACAGCGTGATGCCGATGCTGAAGGACATGTAATGCGGACGACCACTGTCGTCGAGGTCGTCATAGGGCGCCCCGAGGACGGCCTGAATCTCCTTGGCAATGCCCTCCGCCCGTATCAGCGCCTCCTCCTTGCCGCGGCCGAGATGCTCGACGATGACGGCAAAGTCATCATCGCCCTGGCGGGCAGCAGTGTCTTCCTCACGCAAGACCTGTCTCAGGCGCCGCGCCACCGCCTGCAGCAGACGGTCTCCCGCAGCATGGCCCTGCGTGTCGTTGAGCTGCTTGAAGCGGTCGATGTCGAGCAACAGCAGCATCGCATAGTCGCCGGTATGCGCACTCGACAACACGGCGTGCTGCAGGCGGTCGCGCATCAGCGCCCGGTTGGGCAGTTCGGTGAGCGCGTCGTAATAGGCGAGCCGGTGCACCAGGGCCTCGGACTGCCGGCGCAGGGTGATGTCCTCCTTCACCGCAACGAAATGGGTGATGACGCCGTCGGCACTCTTGATCGGTGCGACCGTGGCAAACTCGGTGTAGCTGGAGCCGTCCTTGCGTACATTGTCGAACTCGCCGCGCCACACCTCGCCACGCAGGATCGTCGCCCACAGCTCGCGGTAGGTATCGTCGGGCGTCCTCCCCTTGTTGAGAATGCGAGGGTTCTGGCCGATGAGTTCTTCACGCGCGTATCCGGTCACGCGACAGAAGGCGTCATTGACGTATTCGATCCGTCCGTGGGGGTCGGTGATCACCACACTCTCGGGACTTTGCTCGACCGCCATCGACAGGCGGCGCAGTTCGGCCTCGCGGCGTGCGAGCTCGACGGCCATGCGCTCGATGCCCTCCTCGACCGCCCTCAGCTCGAACACGTCCGATGGCTGCGCTATGGAGGTTGCCGGCGCGCCTTCGGCGATGCGCGCGAGCACTTCGCGGGTACTGCCGGCCCAGCGCTCGATCAGGGCGCGGATGGCGTAGCGCGCCGCCAGCGCCGAGATCAGGGCGACCAGGGCAAGCAGCGCAACCCGTGTCGAGAAGGCCCGATCAACGTCGGCCAGGGATCGCCCCAGAGGCGCCCCGATCACGACATCGACCATGTCACCGGCGAAACTCACGCCCCGCACGCCATACAGGCGCAATGCGCCTTCGAGCCCTTCCACCTCGCCGACCCCACCTGCTGCGGTCTTGATGCCGAGGAAAGCGGCATGCTTCTCCTCCGGCAGGCGCACGCCCTTCCAGGGGTGGCCATCCGGATAACGCGCAATCACTTCGCCCGCGTCGCTGAGCAGGATGGCCTCCCAGCCCTCAGGAAGTCGGTAGGCCGCAACCAGGCGGTCGAACCAGGCCAGTGAGAGCGAGGCGAACAACACCGCGCGCAACTCCGTCCCGTCACGCAGCGGATAGCCGAATACCATCGACGGCCGCCCCGAGATACGACCGACGGCATACTCTCCAGCGCTGATGTCGCTGCCGGCGGACGCGTCCTTGAACCACTGGCGATCGTCGAGCCGGACCCCGCCCTGCAGCGGCAAGCCACTGCAGAACAGCGTGCCATCGGGCAGTGCAGCCCCCAGATTGTTGAAATCGGACAGTGTCGACAGCAGCCGCGAGGCAATCCCGCTGCACTCCTCGGCATCGAGGCTGGCGAGGTTGTCGGAGTTCGCCATGATGCCGAGCGTGCTGCGCACCGCGCGCAGGGCCATTGCCTCTTCCTGCTGCACCGCCTCGAGCATGCGCGCCATGTCGCGCTCGGCCTGACTGACCGTCAGATCACGCTGACCGAGGTAGTCGAACACGAACATGACGAACAGCGGCAGCACCGCCAGCGCGATGACGAGCCACAGTCGGGAACTCAAGGAGCTCAGGTGATGGGAATGCATCTCTCAGCAAGCATGTATGCGCCCGCTCGGCCTGTCGGAGCTCGAACCATAGCGCGAAACATACCCAAAATGGGGAGTTCGTTCATCGCAATGCTCCGCGTCGCCACAACGGCCGGAGCGCCAACAGGCCGAGCAGCGGCCCGGGCAGGAGCAACCACGCGACGCGATCGCCAAGCAAGGGCCACAAGCGCGTTGCAAGCTCGATGGACGCCATCGTAAATGCATAGCCTACCGCATTCTGGAGCGCAAGCACGCTGCCCACGATCTGCTGCGGGCAAGCCTGCGCAGAAAGTGCGGAGAAGTGCGGTGAATCGGCCACCACGCTCGCCCCCCAAACCAGCATCAGCACGCCCACCAGCACGGCCGGCGCGGTGCTCGCCAGCGGATAGAGCGCGCAGCACAGGGCCGATACGGCCAATGCCAGCGCCGCCACGCGTGCGCTGCCGACACGGCGGCTGAGCATGCCGCCGAGCACGCACCCCGCAGCGCCGATGCCGATCGCCACGAACGCGAACGCCGACCCGCCGCCCTTGCCGTCCCATGCCGCCGTCACCAGCAGTGGCACCAGCGTCCAGAACGCGTAGAGTTCCCATTGATGGCCGAAATAGCCCAGCGCAGATGCGCGCAGGCGCGGCGCACGAAAGGCGAGGACGACCTCACCCAGGCGCAGGTGCGGCATGCCGCGCCGGCGCACGAGATGAGGCCCGTCGCCAAGTCGCCAGATCATGAGCGCTGCCGCCACCGCCAGCAGCGATGACACGAGGATGGTGGGCTGCCAACCCCAACCGGCGTCGAGCGCGCGCACGCCATGCGGCAGCGCGGTCCCCAGCGTGAGCATGCCGACCAGCCAGGCCAGCGCGGCGCCAGCCTGTTCCGGCACCCAGCTCACCACCAGCTTCATGCCCAGCGGATAGACCCCGGCAAGCGCCAGGCCGACGACAAAACGCCATGCGAGCCCCTCGTCCAGACCCTGCGCCAACAACGCAAAACCCGCATTGGCCGCGGCGCCGACGAGCGCGCTGCACGCGAAGATGCGGCTGGCGGCAAAACGGTCGGCCAGGCCGGTGAGCGCAAACACGAGCGTGCCGACGATGAAGCCGAACTGGACCGCGTTGGTCAGGCGGCCGATGTCGGCGCTGTTCAGGCCCCAGGCCAGCATGAGATCGCCGCCCGCGCTGTTGGCGGAAAACCAGAGCGGGGTGCCGAACAGCTGGGCAAGGACGATGATGGCAAGTGGCGACGCGGGCATGGAGCGGAGTCTGCCGCGAGAACAGGCGTCTTCTCAAGCGGGGAAACCCCTTGCCCGCCGGGCCGGGCGTAAAAAAAGGCCCAGGCGCTTTCGAGCCTGGGCCTGAATCCACATCACGAGGAGAGTGGAGGAGACAGGTGCGATATTACACAAGGGATTTGTGCGTTGCAACATCCAGGCTATCGAAAAGTGTTTCCGAGCGTGATCGATGACACACCCGGAGCGGGCTGTATCCGTGCGCAGGCCCAGCGGCTAACATTGCGCCTTTGCCGCCCACTGCCCGAAGACCGTGTCCCACAGCCCCTCAGAGCGCCCCAAGGTTCCGACCATCACGGTAGGCCTGCGCCCCCACCCCAGCAGCCCAGATGCAGCCGTTGCCGGCAGCGGCCCGGTCGGCCACCTGCTCGCCACCATGTACGCCGCACCGGAAGGCGGTGCAGTGTTCGAGTTCCGTCTCGACGACAGCCGCATCGACCGCCTCGTCGTTCCCGCGCCGCAGCCTTCCGTCGCGGCCGACGGCCTATGGCAGCACACCTGCTTCGAAGTCTTCCTCGGGGTGCCCGGAGAGCCGACCTACCGCGAGTACAACTTCTCGCCCAGCGGCCAGTGGGCGGTGTACGCGTTCCAGGGCTGGCGCCAGCGCGTCGACGGCTTTGCCGCCGAGCAGGCACCCGAAATCCAGTGCGCCCACGACGCGGGCAGTCTGGTGCTGGAGGCACGCGTCCCGGCCGGACTGCTGCCGGCGGTGCCGCCGGGGACCGACCTCCAGGTCAGCCTGGCTGCCGTCATTGAACGCAAGGACGGTCAACTCGAGTATTGGGCGGTACGCCATGCCCCCGCTCAGCCCGACTTCCACGCCCGCGACACGTTCGTCCTCACGCTGGCCACCGCAACGCGCTCCCAGCCCTGATCCGCATGCCCCAATTCATCCAGTTCGGCCTCGACCGCTTGCTCGCCGAGCCGGCGCTACGCCGCCCGCTCGCCGGCCGTCGCATCGCCCTGCTCGCTCACCCGGCATCGGTGACCCGCGACCTCAAGCACTCGCTCGACGCCCTCGGTGCCTTGCCCGACATCACGCTATCGGCCGCCTTCGGCCCGCAGCATGGCCTGCGCGGCGACAAGCAGGACAACATGGTGGAGTCGGCCGACTATCGCGACCCGCTGCATGGCATCCCGGTGTTCAGCCTGTACGGCGAAGTGCGCCGGCCGAGCGCAGCGATGATGGACAGCTTCGACGTGCTGCTGGTCGACCTGCAGGACCTCGGCTGCCGCATCTATACCTTCATTACCACCCTGCGCTACGTGCTGGAAGAAGCGGCGAAGCATGGCAAGTCGGTGTGGGTACTCGACCGCCCCAACCCGGCCGGACGGCCGGTCGAAGGCACGACGCTACAGCCTGGATGGGAGAGCTTCGTCGGCGCCGGTGCCTTGCCGATGCGTCACGGCCTGACCATGGGCGAACTCGCCAACTGGTTCGTGGCCACCCTGGGCCTCGACGTCGACTGCCGCGTGATTCCGATGCAGGGCTGGCAGCCCGAGGCAGCGCCCGGCTACGGCTGGCCGCTGGGCGAACGCAGCTGGATCAACCCCAGCCCGAACGCGCCCAACCTGTCGATGGCGCGCTGCTATGCCGGTACCGTGATGCTCGAAGGCACGACCCTGTCCGAAGGTCGCGGCACGACACGCCCGCTGGAGATCTTCGGCGCCCCCGATCTCGACGCACGCGCACTGATCGCCGAGATGCGTACCCTCGCACCCGAGTGGCTGCGCGGCTGTGTGCTGCGAGACTGCTGGTTCGAGCCTACCTTCCACAAGCATGCGGGCCGCCTGTGCAACGGCGTGCAGATCCATGTCGAGGCGCCTGAACACTACGCGCACCATGCCTTCCGCCCGTGGCGGCTACAGGCGCTGGCCTTCAAGGCCATTCGCCGGCTTCAGCCCGACTATGCGCTGTGGCGCGACTTCGGCTACGAATACGAGTTCGACCGCCTCGCCATCGACCTCATCAACGGTTCGCCGGTATTGCGCGAGTGGGTGGACGACCCCGCCGCACGCCCACAGGACCTCGACGCCCTTGCCTGCGCCGACGAGGCGGCCTGGCTCGAGACGCGCGCGCCCTTCATGCTCTACCCGGGCTAGGCAGCGGGGGCGACCAGCGCACGCGCCTCGCCTAGCGCCGCAGCAAGGTCGTGACGCAACAGGGCCGCGGGCAGGTTTGGCGCGTGCAGGCGCAACAGCTGGGCATGAATCGCCGGCGGCACGACGACGAGCACGGCGATCGACTGCGCCTTCAGTCGATCGACCATCTCCTCGAGTGCGAACTGCGCCGACAGGTCCATGAAGGGCACCCGGCTGCAATCGAACACCGCGACCCGGGTGCCGATCACCTGGTCCACACGGTCGAGCAGCTGGCTGGTGGAGCCGAAGAAGAAAGGACCGCCGACCTCGATGACGCGCACGCCGCTTTCCATGTCGGCGTCACGACCTCCCTCGCCCTCGCCGGCCTCGCGCGGCACCGGCCAGATGCGCAGGCTCGCCTGTGCGACCAGCTGGTGGATGATGAGCCCCATCGACAGCATGACGCCGGCGGCCACGGCGACGATCAGATCCACCAGCACAGTCAGCAGGAATACCGCCGCCATCACCGCGACGTCGGCGCGCGGCGCACTGCGCAGCAGCTTGAGCAAGCGGTAGTCGAGGATGTCCACCCCGACCTTGATCAGGATCCCGGCCAGTACCGCGAGCGGGATCTCGCTCGCGAGCGGACCGGCCCCGAGCAGCAGGGCGAGCAGGAACAGCGCGTGCACGACCCCCGACAGCCGTCCCCGCCCGCCCGACTTGATGTTCACCACGGTACGCATGGTCGCGCCCGCGCCGGGCAGGCCGCCGGCAAACGCGCACAGCATGTTGCCGACGCCCTGGCCGATGAGCTCGCGGTTGGAGTGGTGGCGGGTGCGTGTCACCGAATCGGCGACCAGCGAGGTCAGCAGGCTGTCGATGGAACCGAGCATGCCGAGCGTGATGCCAAGCACCAGGATGGTCGTCCACGTCTCCAGGCTGAAGCTGGGCAGCGCAAGCTCGGGCAGACCGACCGGGATCTCGCCGATCACCGCGACCTCGAAGCCGGCGAGGGCGGACAGCGCGGTCATCGCCAGCAGCGCCACCAGCGGCGCTGGCACGATGCGGCTGATCGACATCGGTGTCCGGAACACGATGACGAGGGTCATGAGGCCGAGCAGCAGCGCCTCCCCGTTGAAAGCGCCGAGCACGCCGGGCAGGCCGAGGATCGCCCCCAGTGGCGAGGACGACGGCGGCGCGCCGAGCAAGGGCGCCAGCTGGAGCGCGATGATGATGACGCCGATGCCGCTCATGAAACCGGACACGACCGGGTAGGGAATGAAGCGCACGAGCGCCCCGGCACGCACCAGGCCGAGGCCGATCTGCACGATCCCACCCACCAGCACGGCCGCCATCGCCATGCCAAGATCGCCACCTACAGCGACGAGTGCCGATGCGAACACCACGGTCATCGGCCCCGTCGGCCCGGAGATCTGCATCCGCGTGCCACCGAGCAGGGCCGCGACGAGACCGAGCACGATCGCGCCGTAAAGGCCGGCCGCGGCACCCGCGCCGGAGGCGACACCGAACGCCAGCGCGAGCGGCAGCGCGACCACGCCAGCCGTCAGCCCCCCGAAGAAATCCCCCCTCAGCCGCGCCAGCGCGGAAGCCCCCTGCTCCATCGATTCACCCATGCCCGATCGACAGCCTGGCGGGTGCGGCCGATTGCTCGGTTGCTGTCTCCCCCCGCCTCGTTCTTTTCGCCACGATGTGGCAAAAGAAGCGCCGATGCAAGCCTGCAGGGGCGTCTTGTCGTAGCATTGCGGAGGACACCGCCCCAACGCGAACGCCACCCCGCCCACTACACCAAGACGCGCGGCCACGCCCGGACCGACGCGACCGGAGAATCGCCACGATGATCAAGCACGGACTCCAGATTTTTGCCTGCAGCGCCAGCCGCGACCTCGCCTGCGACATCAGCCAGCGCCTGGGCATGCGGCTCGGGCAACTGGACATCTCGCGCTTCTCCAACGACAACCTGCGGGTGCAGATCCAGGACAACGTGCGCGAGCGCGACGTGTTCGTGTTCCAGTCCTTCACCGAACCGGTGAGCGAACACATCATGGAGTTGCTGATCACACTCGACGCGCTGCGCAGCGCCTCGGCCCAGCGCATCACCGCCGTGATCCCCTACTACTCGTACGCACGCTCGGACAAGAAGGACGCGCCACGCATCTCGATCACCGGCCGTCTCATTGCCGACCTGCTGCACACTGCCGGCGCCGATCGCGTGCTCACCATGGACCTGCATGCCGACCAGGTGCACGGCTTTTTCAGCGTGCCGGTTGACCACCTGACCGCGGTGACGCTCATCGTCGAGCACTTCCGCAACCGCTATGACCTGTCCAACATGGTCGCGGTCGCCACCGACGCGGGCGGCGCCAAGCGGGCCGGGCGTTTTTCGGAGAAGCTGGGCATCCCGATGGCGATCATCGACAAGCGTCGGGTATCGGACACCACGGTCAAGCAGGGCTATGTGGTGGGCGAGGTCGCTGGCCGCGACGTGGTGATCTTCGAGGACGAGATCGCCACCGGCGGCACACTGGTGTCCTCGGTCGACACGCTCAAGGCGGCAGGCGCGAAGAGCGTGCATGCGGCAGCCACCCACGGCGTGCTGTGTGGCCCAGCCATCGAACGCTTGCGCAACGCCGCGCTCGACAGCATCGTCGTCACCAACACCGTCAACCTGCCGGCGGAAAAACGCCTCGACAAGCTCACCGTGCTCAATGTTGCACCGCTCTTTGCTGCCGCCATCGAGCGCATCCACAGCGGCCAGAGCGTAGGGGCCCTGTTCGAGTGAGCGTACGCGCCCGGCCGCTTACTTGTCGGGCCGCAGCGACACCATCCAGTAGGTCACGCCCAGCGCCAGCACGATGACGCCGATGGCGAACAGGTACATCGGCTCGAGCGTACTGAGGTCGAGCACGATCACCTTGCGCGCGATCGCCATCAGCGCGGTCGCGATCACCAGCTTGACGTGGATGACATCGTCGCGCAGGTAGAGCGTGATGTTGACGAAGATCTCGATCGCGATCAGGACGGCGAGAAAGGCCGCAAAGACGACGAAGATGTCGTTTAGATCGAGCAGCAGGAATGGCGGCGAGGACAGCTTCTCGTAGAGCACGAGCACGACGTCGGCTACCGTCCACAGGATCACTGCGACCATCAGCACCGCGAGCACGCGGATCGCCTGGCGGATGACCCAATGCAGGCGGTCGATCAGGGGGTCGTCGACGCGCTCGCCGAGGTGGTTGTCGTGCTCGGAGGCGCGCATGTTCCAGTTGTCCGACATGATGATCTCTCCATGCCTGCCGACCGCGCCCGGCCTGCCCCCTGTTGGACCTGCAGGCCGGACGTGCGGCGCTCAGTTGAGTTTTCCAGGGGATGCCTTCATTCCCCACTTCTCCAGCGCGCGCCCGAGAACCTCGACCTCGGCGAGCGTCTCGACGCCATCGGCGCTGACGATGTCCTGCATCGCGCGCAGCAAGGCTTGCTGCAGGGCCGGTTCGGAGATGTCTTCCAGAACCAGATCGAGAACCTCGTCGGCCAGCCTGAGCCGCATGCCATCCATGTAGTGTGCACCCAGCATGAGGTCGTCGCAATACTCGCGCAGGATGCGTTCGAATTCGAGCTGACCGATCCCCAGGCGGCGGGCGAGATCCGTCCGCATTGCGGCATCGATCTCATCACGATCCAGGCCGCCGTCGGCCAGTACGGTCAGGGCGAGGATGCGGGCGGCGGCGGGCGTGCTGTCGGCTTCGTAGTGGCGCATGGCGATGTCTCCTGTGGTGTCGGAAGCACTGCAACCGCCTGACATTCCCGGTCGGAATGCACTGCGTGCTGCAGGTGAGTCAGACCTTAACGGAGAACAGTTCTCATAAAAAGTCGATTACCATTAGGCCAGAAATCGATTTTTTGGATGGAACCTCATGGCGAACGCAAATATCGATCTCAACTTCAAGCACCTGCGCTACTTCTGGATGGTGGCCCGTGTGGGCTCGATCGCAGGTGCGGCGCGGATGCTGAACCTGGCACCGCATTCAATCAGCGCCCAACTCGCGACCTTCGAGGCTACGCTCGGCGTGACCCTGTTCCGGCGTGCCGGTCGCCGGCTCGAACTCACCGAAGCGGGCGAGCGCATCCTCGGCCACGCCGAGGAAATCTTCGCGCTGGGCGAGCAGGTGGTGGAGATCGTGCGCGACGACGGGCTGCGCCGCGACTTGCCGTTCCGGATCGGCATCCCGGACAGCATGCCCAAGTCGGTGGCCCACCGCCTGATCGAGCCGGCGCTGCGCGTCGACCGGCCGGGGCGGCTGGTGTGCCGCGAGGCGCCACTGACCGAGCTGCTGGGCGAGCTCGCGCTGCGCCGGCTCGACCTGATCATCGCCGACCGCGCCATGCCCGCCGAGGTCGGCGTGCGCGGCCACAGCACCCTGCTCGCCGAAAGCGGGCTCACGGTATTCGCGGCGCCAGAGTTGGTGCCCACCCTGCAGGGGACCTTCCCCGCGATGCTGGACGGCGCCCCCTTCCTGCTACCGGGTCAGGACGTCGCCCACCGCGCGGCCATGCTGCGCTGGTTCGAGGAGCGTCAGTTGCAGCCCGACGTGATCGCCGAGTTCGACGACAGCGCACTGCTGAAAGCCTTCGGCCAGGGTGGCGCCGGACTGTTCGCAGCACCGACCATGATCGAACCCTACGTGCGCGCACAGTATGGTGTGATGCGCCTCGGTGAGATGGCGGCGGTACGCACGCGGGTGTACGCGATCACCACCGAACGCAGGCTGTCGCACCGGGCCATGAAAGCCATTCTCGACAACGCATCGCCCAACGACGATGCGGCAGGCTGCGCAGGTCAGCCCTGAGCCTGGCCTGCCTGCTGGGCTGCAATCTCCGCGCGCACCTGCTCCATATCGAGGCCGCGCACGCCCTGAATGACCTGTTCGAGCGCGCTCGCCGGCAAGGCACCGGACTCGCGGAACACCATGACACCCTCGCGGATCACGGCGATGGTGGGGATGGAGCGGATCTGGAATGCGGCGGCAAGATCCTGCTGCGCCTCGGTGTCGATCTTGCCAAAGACGATATCCTGATTGGCCTCGGCCGCAGCCTCATACACGGGTGCAAAGTTGCGGCAGGGGCCGCACCAAGCGGCCCAGAAGTCGAGGAACACGATTGCGTTCTGTTCGACCGTGTCGTTGAAGTTGTCGGCGGTGATCTCGAGCGTGGACATGACAGCCATTCCAGAAAAGTCAAACCCGCATGATACACGCGAGCCCGTTCGCTCCCTCGCTCACCGACCGCGATGGATCTTCGCAGGAGCGGCGCCAGCCACGCGCCACGGGTCGATCGGTTCGTTTTCCCCGGATGCACTGCAGGGCACGCAAGCAGCATGACGTTCCGCGCGACAGCGCCCATAATGGGGACAAGAAACACTGAATCCGCATATTCATCCGGCAATCCGCATGTCCCGCCCCGCCACGCTCCGCGACGTCATCTTCAAACGCCTGCTGCTGCTCGTCACGGGCGGCCTGCTGGCGGTCATGGCTGCCGTGGTCGGGCTCATCGTGCTGCCACTTCACGAACGCCTGACTGCCAGCGAGTTCACCCGCGTCGCCGACCTGGTCGAAAACACGCTGCGCGAGACGGTCGAGCTGCCCAGCCAGATCCTGCCCTCGGCAGCCGAGTGGCTTGCAGGACAGAAAGCACCCTTCGATGACACGCAGGCCGCCGAGCGCTACTTCAAGCCTCTGCTGAGCCATGTCCGCAACATCAGCTCGATCGTGATCGGCAACGAGGAGGGCCGCGGCTGGATGCTGCTGCGCCTGCCTGACGGACGGTGGCGCAGTCGCAGCACCGACCTTCCAGGCACGGGCAGCGAACACCTCATCGTCGAGGAGGACGTTGCCGGCAATCGTAGCGAGCACTGGCAGACGCTCGACTACGACGCCCGCTCGCGGCCTTGGTACGAGGGCGCCGTCCGCCCAGGCACCATGCGCTACTGGACGCCCCCATACACCTTCTACACCACCGGCCAGCCGGGCATCACGGTTTCCCAGGCCGTCAGCTTGAGCGATGGCAGCCAGGGGGCGATCGGTCTCGACATCCTGCTTGCCGAACTGTCGACGCGCACGCGAGAGGCACGCATCGGTGCAAGCGGCAGCACGCTCGTGCTCACCGAGGGAGAACTGGTGCTGGCGCTGCCACGCCGCCCCGACCACATCGCCGAGAGCGACTGGCTGGGCACACTGATGCTCCCCGCCAGTGCGCTAGGCCAGCCCAGCATCAACGACGCGCTGTCGCTGTGGCGCCAGGCTGGCCGTACGCGCTTCTCGGCGAGCCGCTTCAACTCGGAAGGGGAGGACTGGATTGCGGCAATGACACCGTACGAGGTGGGCGAGCAGCGCCTTTGGGTACTCACTCTCGCCCCCGCCCGCGAGTTCGAGCCGGCATGGTCGCTCATCGGGCTCACCATCGCCGCGACACTCGGCATTCTGATCGGCGTCGCCGCCGTCATCGCGCAGCGGCAGGCACGCACGATCGCTGCACCGCTCGAGATGCTCGCAGTGCAGGGCAAGCGCATCGGAGCGCTCGACTTTTCCCGGCCGCCCCCACTGCGCACGCGCATCGCCGAGCTCGCCCAACTGAGCACCACGCTCGACGAGATGCGAACCCTGCTCGGCCGCAACCAGACGGCGCTGGCCACCCAGGCCGGTCAGCTGCAACTGCAGGTGGAGGAGTTGCAGACGGCCGAGCATCGCATCCACGCCCTCGCCTACTTCGACCCCCTCACCCAGCTACCCAACCGGCGGCTGCTGATGGACCGTCTCGCCCATGTCCTCGAGGCCGGCAGGCGCCGCACCAGCCACTGCGCGCTGCTGCTGCTCGATCTCGACAACTTCAAGGTGCTCAACGACACCCTCGGCCACGACCATGGCGACGAACTGTTGCGCGAGGTCGCCCGGCGGCTCTCGCAGGCGGTTCGCAGCGGCGACACCGTCGCCCGCCTGGGCGGCGATGAGTTCGTCGTGATCCTGGAGGACTTGAGCGAAGACCCCGACGAAGCCCGGCAGCAGGTGGGCGAGATCGGGCGCAAGATCCTGCAGGTGATCGAGCACTCGTACCAGGTACACAAGTTCAACGCCGATATCTCCGCCAGCATCGGCGCCGTGCTGTTCGGCCAGGAAGCAGGGACTGCCGAAACCGCGCTCAAGCATGCGGACATGGCGATGTACCAGAGCAAGGCGCTGGGCCGCAACTGCCTGAGCTTCTTCGGCCCCGAGCTTGCGGTGAAGCTGAGCGCGCGCGCCGGCCTCGAAGCCGATCTGCGCCACGCCCTGGAAGCGGGCCAGATCCATCTCCACTACCAGGCCGTGGTCGATGTCGACGGCAGGCTGGTCGGCGCAGAGGCGCTGATGCGCTGGAGTCACCCCGAGCGTGGGCAGGTACCACCGGCAGAGTTCATCCCCGTGGCCGAGGAAAGCGGATTGATCATTGCCCTCGGAACATGGGCGATCGAGTCCGCCTGCGATCAACTGCTGGCGTGGTCGGCGACCTATCCGCAACACGCGCTCCAGATCGCCATCAACGTCAGCGCGCGCCAGTTTCACCATGCCGATTTCGTCGCGACGGTGACGGACATACTCGGCGCCCGCAACATTCCAGGCGCCTGGATCAAGTTCGAGCTCACCGAGAGCATGCTGCTCGAGGACACCGAAACGGTGGTCGAGCGCATGCAGCAGTTGCGGGCGCTCGGCATCGGCTTTGCCCTCGACGACTTCGGCACCGGCTACTCGTCGCTGAGCTACCTGAAACGGCTGCCACTGACCGCACTCAAGATCGACCGCTCCTTCGTCCGCGATGTGTTGACGGACCCCAACGACGCGGCGATCGCGCGCACCATCATCGCCCTCGCCCATACCATGGAGTTGCGCGTGATCGCCGAGGGGGTCGAACTGCAGGCGCAGTTCGACATGCTGGCGGCCGCAGGCTGCGACCGCTTCCAGGGCTACCTGATCGGCCGCCCCGAACCCAGCACAGTCTTCGGCACCCGCCTGGAGCCCCGCCCGCCCGCCGCCTGACACGGCGTCGGGCCTCTCCATCAGCGCATCAAAGCAAGGGCGCCAGCCAGCGCGCCGCCTCCTCCACATCCATGCCGGTGCGGCGCGCCCAGTCCTCGAGCTGGTCGCGGCCGATCTTCGGGATGGCGAAGTAGTGGCTCTCGGGGTGGGCGAAGTAGAAGCCGCTCACCGCCGCTGCCGGCGTCATCGCGTAGCTTTCGGTGAGATCCATGCCGATGCGCGCGCGCGCGCCGAGCAGTTCGAACAGCGGGCCCTTCACAGTATGGTCGGGGCAGGCCGGATAGCCCGGCGCCGGGCGGATGCCGCGGTACTGTTCGGCGATCAGCGCCTCGTTGTCGAGCGCCTCGTCGGCCGCGTAGCCCCAGCATTCCCGGCGCACGCGCTCATGCAGCCATTCGGCGCAGGCCTCGGCCAGGCGGTCGGCCAGGCTCTTGAGCATGATGGCGTGGTAGTCGTCGTGCGCCGCCTCGAACTCGGCGAGCTTGGCCTCGATGCCCAGGCCAGCAGTCACCGCGAAGGCGCCGATCCAGTCCGGCACGCCCGACTCCTTGGGTGCGACGAAGTCCGTCAGGCACCAGTGCGGTTTGCCCGCCGGGCGTTCGTGCTGCTGACGCAGGCCGTGCCACACCATGGCAAGGTGCTTGCGGTCCTCGCCGGTGTAGATCTCGATGTCGTCACCGACCGCGTTGGCCGGGAACAGACCGAACACCGCCTTGGCCTGCAGCCAGTTCTCGGCGACGATCTTGTCCAGCATGGCCTTGCCATCCGCGAACACGTTGCGCGCGGTCTCGCCCACCACCGCGTCATCGAGAATGGCGGGGAAGCGGCCGGCGAGGTCCCAGGTCTGGAAGAAAGGGCCCCAGTCGATATAGCTCGCCAGCTCGCCGAGCTCGACGTCGATCGCTTGCTCGCCGAGCATGTTGGGTCGCGGGGGCTGGTAGGGCGTGAATCCGGCCTGGTGGGCAGTGCTGCACGCGGCCACGCGCTCGGCCGTCCAATCGGTACGGAAAGCGTTGGCACGCGCTGCCTCAAGGCCGACCAGCTGCATGCCCTTCTTGCCGGCGTGCAGGACGCGGATCTTCTCGTAGTCGGCAGCGACCTCGGCCTTGAAGGCCTCGCTCTGGCCCTCGGACAGCAGTGCGGTGACCACGCCGACCGCGCGCGAGGCGTCGGGCACGTACACGACAGGCTGGTCGTAGTGCGGCGCGATCTTGATCGCGGTGTGGTTGCGGCTGGTGGTGGCACCCCCGATCAGCAGCGGCACCTCGAAACCCTGGCGCTTCATCTCGGCGGCAACGTGGGCCATCTCCTCCAGCGAGGGCGTGATGAGGCCTGATAGGCCGATGGCCTGCGCGCCATGTTCCTTGGCCGCTTCCAGGATCTTGGCTGCCGGCACCATCACGCCGAGGTCGATCACCTCGTAGCCGTTGCAGCCGAGCACCACGCCGACGATGTTCTTGCCGATGTCGTGCACGTCGCCCTTCACCGTGGCCATGATGATGCGGCCCTTGCTGCTGGCGCCGGTGCGCAGCTTCTCGGCCTCGATGTAGGGAATGAGGTGGGCGACGGCCTGCTTCATCACCCGCGCCGACTTCACCACCTGGGGCAGGAACATCTTGCCCGCGCCGAAGAGGTCGCCGACGACGCTCATGCCCGCCATCAGCGGGCCTTCGATGACCGCCAGCGGGGGCTTGCCTTCGGCCTCGAGCTTGGCGCGCACCTCCTCGGTGTCGGCGACGACGAACTCGGTGATGCCCTTGACCAGCGCGTGGCTCAAGCGCTCTTCCACCGACCACGCGCGCCAGGCGAGGTCCTGGGTGGACTCCTTGGCCTGGCCCTTCACCGTCTGCGCCAGCTCGACCAGCGCCTCGCCCGCCCCTGCACGGCGGTTCATCACCACGTCCTCGACCTTGTCGCGCAGCACCGGGTCGAGCTCGTCATACACGCCGAGCTGGCCGGCGTTGACGATACCCATCGACAGCCCGGCCTTGATCGCGTGGTAGAGGAACACGGTGTGGATCGCCTCGCGCACCGGGTCGTTGCCGCGGAAGCTGAAGGACACGTTCGACACCCCGCCAGAGGTCTTGGCGTAAGGCAGGTTGTCCTTGATCCAGGCCACGGCGTTGATGAAGTCGACCGCGTAGTTGTCGTGCTCCTCGATGCCGGTGGCGATGGCGAAGATGTTGGGGTCGAAGATGATGTCTTCGGCCGGGAAGCCGGCGCCGCCTTCGGCAACGGGCTTGACCAGCAGCGTGTAGGCACGCTCGCAGATCTCCGTCTTGCGGCGGAAGGTGTCGGCCTGGCCCTGCTCATCGAAGGCCATCACGATCACCGCGGCACCATAGCGGCGCGCGAGCCGGGCCTGACGCAGGAACTCGGCCTCGCCCTCCTTCATCGAGATCGAGTTGACCACGCCCTTGCCCTGAATGCACTTGAGGCCGGTCTCGATGACCGACCACTTCGACGAGTCGAGCATGATCGGCACGCGCGAGATGTCGGGCTCGGTAGCGATGAGCTTGCAAAAGCGCTCCATGGCGGCGACCGAATCGAGCATCGCCTCGTCCATGTTGATGTCGATGACCTGGGCGCCGTTCTCGACCTGCTGGCGCGCCACCGCGAGCGCGTCGTCGAAGCGGCCTTCGAGGATCATGCGCGCGAAGGCCTTGGAGCCGGTAACGTTGGTGCGCTCGCCGACATTGACGAACAGGGCGTCGCCGCCGACGTTGAAGGGCTCGAGGCCCGACAGGCGCAGCTTCTTCTCGATGGTGGGCACGACACGCGGCGCGAGGCCCGCAACGGCTTCGGCAATCGCCGCGATGTGCGCCGGCGTGGTGCCGCAGCAGCCGCCGACGATGTTCACCAGGCCACTCTGCGCCCACTCGCAAATCTGGCTGGCGAGGTGCTCGGGCGTCTCGTCGTAGCCGGTGGGCGACAGCGGGTTGGGCAGGCCGGCGTTGGGGTGGGCGGACACGTGGGTGTCGCAGGCGTTGGACAGTTCCTCGACGTACTGGCGCAGCTGGTCGGCGCCGAGCGCGCAGTTGAGGCCGAAGCTGATCGGCTGCGCGTGGCTGAGCGAATTCCAGAACGCCTCCGCGGTCTGGCCCGACAGCGTGCGGCCTGAGGCATCGGTGATGGTCCCGGAGATCATCACCGGCACGCGCTGGCCGCCGCTTTTCTCAATCTCGTCGAACAGCTTTTCGATCGCGAACACCGCGGCCTTGGCGTTGAGCGTGTCGAACACCGTCTCGATCAGCAGGATGTCGGCGCCGCCTTCGAGCAGGGCCTTGGCCGAGTCATAGTAGTCGTCGGCAAGCGCATCGAAGCTGATGTTGCGGAAGCCGGGGTCGTTCACGTCCGGCGAGATCGACAGCGTGCGCGAGGTCGGCCCGAGCACGCCGGCACAGTAGCGCGGCTTGGCGGGGTTGTTCGCGGTGTATTCGTCGCACAGCTCGCGCACCAGGCGCGCACCCTCGACGTTGAGTTCGTAGGCCAGCGCCTCAAGCCCGTACTCCGCCTGCGACACGCGGGTGGCGTTGAAGGTGTTGGTCTCGATGATGTCCGCGCCGGCCTCGAGATAGGCGCGGTGGATGCCTGCGATCACGTCCGGGCGCGTAAGCACCAGCAGGTCGTTGTTGCCCTTGAGGTCCTTCGGGTGGTCGAGGAAGCGATCGCCGCGGTAGTCCGCCTCACCCAGCTTTTCCTGCTGGATCATGGTGCCCATCGCGCCATCCAGGATCAGGATGCGGTCGGCGAGAAGCTGGCGGAGTTCGGTACTGCGATCGGCTTGCATGGGTCGGTCCTCGGTCGTTCGACGGTCGCCGGGCAACGCCACGCACAAAAGCGAACGGCGCCACAAACCGGCTGAAGGTTTGTGAGCGCCGTTGATCGGTTGCCGAGCCTGGCCCGCACAGGTTCGGTGGGTCGCAGCGCTCCTCGGCAAGGCTGCGATTCTAGCCGCAGTGCCGCGGCACTGCCAAGGAGGCAAGCGCGACCGGGTGGTCGCCGCTGCCGACATGCTGGCGCGAAAGCGGTGGGGTGCTCACCGTGGGAGCGGCACCCGCCGCGAGCTCTTCGGAGAATCCCCGGGACCCTGTCGCCTTCACACCCTCGCGGCTGGCGCCGCTCCTACGGCACCCGCGCGTCGGTTTCTGCCGCAGGAGCGGCGCCAGCCGCGAGTTGTTGAAGGAGATCTCGCGCGGGAGTCGGCAGGAACCAGCACGCTCACACGCCGCCGCCCCTACCAGTACCAGGGATGCGCAAATGGATGGCGGTAGAACGGGCGCGGATACCCCCAGCCCATGCCCCACCCCCAGGGGTAGCCGTAATAGCCTGCCCAGCCGCCGAAGAGCACACCGTCGCGCGGGTACACATGGGTCTGGCTGGTGCGCACGACCTTGTCGTCGATGAAGTGCACGTTGAACAGGGTCGCGATGCCCGGACCGTCATTGCGGACGTTCCAGTCCCACACCTCTTCGCCGGAGTTGCGGAAACGCTGCTCGGAGCGATGCGTGCCGAGCAGGCGCGAGACCTGCTCCTTGTCCATGCCGCGCTCGACGCGTGCCAGGTTCTCGGGCGCGAGCGCATCCCACTGGCGCAGCACGACACCGCCCGCGTCCACCTCGACCATCAGGCAGGACCAGCCATTGGGCTGAGTCGCATACTCCAGTGTGGTTGTGCCGTCCTCGTTGGACCAGCGCCGCGTCGGCTCCCCACGCTCGGCCAGTGCTTCGGTCTCGGTCGTGTATGGGCGCGGTGGTGCGAATGCGGCGCAACCGGCCAGCTGCATCACAAGCACGGCCAGTATCGCCCAGGCCAGGGCGCGCGCCACCGGCCAGGGCGACGCCGAGATGGGACTACCACCGATGCCGGTTGCCCCGCCATTGCTGTTTGCCATCTTTGCCTCCCTGCTTCGTCAGCGGCCGCGGTAGCGCGTGTATCGCCCCGTTCCCGTCACCCGTCCGTCGGTGTTGAAGGAGACGGTGAAGAAGACCGCATCGCCGCCGCTGGCCTCGCCATGGTCAATCTTCCATTCCCACACCGTCTCCTGCTTGAGCGCGAAGAACTGACTGGAGGCCGCCTTGCCGAGCAGGCGGCGAACCTGATCCGCGTTCATGCCGCGTTCGACCCTGGCAAAGGTGCCTTCGTTCAGCACCTGATCGATGCTGCGCAGGATCTGGTCCGGGCCGATGGTGATCATGAAACACTCGATTCCCTCGGGCTGACGGCTGTATTCCCAGGTCAGCGAGCCGTCCTCGTTGCGCCACTCCATGTGCGGTGGACCGAAGCGCTCGCGCACCTCCACCGCGGTCGACACGCCGGGCTTGAGCTCCTTGACGTTGATGTAGTCGCAGGCGGTGATGCCGATGGCGGACAACAGGCCGCAGATCCAGGCGAGCAGGCGTTTCATGGTGGCTCCGGTTGGCAAGGCAGCGGAACCGCCATGTTACCGCGCACTCGCCACCCAGATCCGCCCCCTCGGACGATGCATGCAGGCGGGAAGCACACTTGCCTGCGGATCTTCGCAACGCACTCTCGATCGGCATTTTGCACCGCACTGCGTGCACGTGCGATCCGAAGCGTAGCGCTGACCTGCAGGCCGCCGTGAGACGTGCCCAGCAATGGTGCGGCGAACCCTGTCCATGCGCCACGAAGGGGCTCAAGAGCTCCAGGCACGACATTCCCAATCGTAATATCAACGCCATATCAAAGACTTATTGCATTGCACAAGATTCGGCACAATTCCTGCAAAGGACGTCACGCGGCCCAGTCCTGGCCTGTATCCGTAGTTTCCCTAGCCATCTTGCGGAAGCCCGACTGCACGCGAAATACTTTGAAACACCCCCCGGAATCAACACGCCCAAGGCGGCCGGGAGTGTCCCTGCTCAGTCGGTACCCCATCCCTTCAGGAGGTGTTTGATGAAGCCTGTAAGAACTGCAGCTCTTTCCATCCTCGCCGCAACGACGCTCGGCCTGTCCTCTCATGCCAGCGCCGGCACCACGCTCGACGCAGTCATGAAGAAAGGCTACGTCCAGTGCGGTGTCAGCGACGGTCTTCCCGGTTTTTCCTTCACCGACGCGCAGGGCAACTACAAGGGCCTCGACGTGGACGTCTGCCGTGCCGTCGCCGCAGCCGTGTTCGGCGATGCCAGCAAGGTGCGCTTCACCCCGCTGACTGCCAAGGAACGCTTCACGGCCCTGCAGTCCGGCGAGGTCGACGTACTGTCGCGCAACACCACCTGGACCAGCTCGCGCGATTCCGGGATGGGCCTGCATTTCGCCGGTGTCACCTACTACGACGGCCAGGGTTTTCTGGTGAACAAGAAACTCGGCGTCAAGAGTGCCAAGGAACTCGACGGCGCTGCGGTGTGCATCCAGGCCGGCACCACTACCGAGCTCAACCTCGCCGACTACTTCCGCAGCAGCGGCATGAAATACACCCCGATCACCTACGACAAGTCCGACGAGACCATCGTCGCGCTCGAGGCCGGCCGCTGCGACGTGCTGACCTCCGACCAGTCCCAGCTCTACGCCCAGCGCATCAAGCTCGCCAACCCGGAAGACTACGTGGTGCTGCCCGAGGTGATCTCCAAGGAGCCGCTCGGGCCGCTGGTCCGCCAGGGTGACGACGAGTGGTTCAACATCGTGCGCTGGACGCTGTTCGCCCTGCTCAACGCCGAAGAGGCAGGCATCTCCTCGGCCAACGTCGAAAAGGAAGCCGCCAGCTCGACCAACCCCGACGTCCGTCGCCTGCTCGGCGCCGACGGTGACTACGGCAAGGACCTGAAGGTCTCGAAGGACTGGGTGGTCAACATGGTCAAGCAGGTCGGCAACTACGGCGAGATGTTCGAGCGCAACGTCGGCATGGGCAGCGAGCTCAAGATCGCACGCGGCCAGAACGCGCTGTGGAACGCCGGCGGCCTCCAGTACGCACCGCCGGTACGCTGAACGCCTCAGCTGATGCCTCATGACCCGGACGCCGCGGCAGCGGCGCCCGGGCCTCGACTGCAGCCCAACCTTCACCAACCGAGCGTCGCATGCATACTCCGGCAAGCAGCCCGCCGCCGCGGGCCTCCATGCTCAACGACCCCAAGGTCCGGGGCCTGGTGTTCCAGGTCCTCGCGATTGCAACGGTGATCGCGATCGGCTGGTACCTGTTCGACAATACCCAGACCAACCTGGCCCAGCGCGGCATCACCTCGGGCTTCGACTTCCTCGATCGCTCGGCCGGCTTCGGCATCCTGCAGGCCCTCATCCCCTACACCGAGAGCGACACATACGGCCGCGTCTTCCTCGTCGGCCTGCTCAACACCCTGCTCGTCGCCGTGCTCGGCATCGTACTGGCCACGATGATCGGTTTCATCGTCGGCATCGCGCGTCTGTCACCCAACTGGCTGATCAGCCGGCTGGCTGCCATCTACATCGAGATCTTCCGCAACATCCCGCCATTGCTGCAGATCTTCTTCTGGTATTTCGCGGTGTTGCGAGCCATGCCACCGCCACGCGACAGCCATGCGGTCGGCGACGCGATCTTCCTCAACATCCGTGGGCTCTATCTGCCTTCGCCGAGCGCAGCCGATGGGTTCTGGGCCTTCGTCACCGCGCTGGCGCTTGCCATCCTCGCCTGCGTCGTGCTGGCACGCTGGGCCAAGGCCAGGCGGGAAGCAACGGGCCAGGCCTTCCCGCTGCCCGCGGCCTGCATCGCGCTGCTGGTCGTCGTGCCCGCGGCCGCCATCGGCCTTGCCGGAACACCGCTGCATTGGAGCGTGCCAGCGCTGACCGGCTTCAACTTCCGTGGCGGCTGGGTGGTGATCCCCGAGCTCGTGGCGCTCAGTGTGGCACTTTCGATCTACACCGCCGCCTTCATCGCCGAAATCGTGCGCTCCGGCATCCAGGCCGTCAGTCACGGCCAGACCGAGGCCGCGCGCTCGCTGGGACTGCGTCCGGGGCCGACGCTGCGCCTCGTCATCCTGCCGCAGGCGATGCGGGTGATCATCCCGCCGCTCACCAGCCAGTACCTCAACCTGGTCAAGAACTCGTCTCTGGCCGCTGCGATCGGCTACCCCGACCTCGTCTCGGTGTTCGCCGGCACCGCGCTCAACCAGACCGGACAGGCAATCGAGACCATCGCCATCACGATGTCCGTCTATCTCGCAATCAGCCTTGCGATCTCGATCCTGATGAACATCTACAACAAGCGCATCGCGCTGGTCGAACGCTGAGGGAGCGACACGCCGATGAGCACCACACACCACTTCAAGCCCAGCCTGCCACCGCCAGCGATGTCGGTCGGCGCCATCGGCTGGTTGCGTGCCAACCTGTTCTCCAGCCCCTTCAACACCCTGCTCACGCTCGTGTCGGCCTGGCTGCTGTGGCTGATGGTGCCGCCAGTGCTGAACTGGGCCTTGTTCGACGCGACCTGGAGCGGTTCCAGCCGCAGCGACTGCAGCGCCGGCGGCGCGTGCTGGGTGTTCATCCAGAGTCGCTTCAGCCAGTTCATGTATGGCTTCTACCCGGCGGAGCTGCGCTGGCGGGTCGACCTCACGGTGATCCTCGCCATCGTCGGTGCCGCCCCACTGTTCTTCCGCGCGATGCCGAAGAAGTGGGTGTACGGAGTGGGCTACCTGCTCGTCTACCCCTGGCTGGCGTTCTGGCTGCTCTACGGCGGGCCCGGGCTCGACGTCGTCGAGACCAGCCAGTGGGGCGGGCTGATGCTGACCCTGGTGATCGCGGTGGTCGGCATCGCCGGGGCAATGCCGATCGGAATCCTGCTCGCGCTCGGCCGGCGCTCGGAGATGCCGGCAATCCGGGTGATCTGTGTCACCTTCATCGAGTTCTGGCGCGGCGTGCCGCTCATCACCGTGCTGTTCATGTCCTCGGTGATGCTGCCCTTGTTCCTGCCCGAGCAGGTCAGCATCGACAAGCTGCTGCGCGCACTCATCGCGGTGACGCTGTTCGAGGCCGCCTACATCGCCGAAGTGGTGCGCGGCGGCCTGCAGGCCATCCCGAAGGGCCAGTACGAGGCCGGCCGGGCGCTCGGCCTCGGCTACTGGCGGCTGATGGGGCTGGTGATCCTGCCGCAGGCGCTGAAGCTGGTGATTCCGGGCATCGTCAACACCTTCATCGCGCTCTTCAAGGACACCAGCCTGGTCATCATCATCGGCCTGTTCGACCTCTTCAACAGCATCCATCAGGCCACGGTCGACCCCGCCTGGCTGGGCTTCTCCACCGAGGGCTACGTCTTCGCCGCTGCGGTGTACTGGATCTTCTGCTTCGGCATGTCGCGCTATTCGATGCATCTTGAACGACGCCTGCATACCGGACACAAACGATAGGACCGCCCCGTCATGACCGAAAAGACGAACACGCGCACCCCCGGCGAGGACATCATGATCCGCATGGAGGGCGTGAACAAGTGGTACGGCGAATTCCACGTCCTCAAGGACATCGACCTCGCCGTCAGGCAGGGCGAGCGCATCGTGCTGTGCGGGCCGTCCGGCTCGGGCAAGTCGACCACCATCCGCTGCATCAACCGCCTGGAGGAACATCAGAAGGGCCGCATCGTCGTCGACGGCGTCGAGCTGACCTCGGACCTCAAGCACATCGAGGCCATCCGCCGTGAGGTGGGCATGGTGTTCCAGCACTTCAACCTGTTCCCGCACCTCACCGTGCTGCAGAACTGCACGCTGGCGCCGATGTGGGTGCGCAACATGCCCAGGCGCGAAGCCGAAGAGGTGGCGATGCACTACCTCGAGCGCGTTCGCATCCCCGAGCAGGCCGGCAAGTACCCCGGCCAGCTCTCCGGCGGCCAGCAGCAGCGGGTCGCGATCGCGCGCGCGCTGTGCATGAAGCCCAAGATCATGCTGTTCGACGAACCCACCTCCGCGCTCGACCCGGAGATGGTGAAGGAGGTGCTCGACACCATGATCCAGCTCGCCGACAGCGGCATGACCATGCTGTGCGTGACGCATGAGATGGGCTTCGCGCGCACCGTGGCCGACCGCGTCATCTTCATGGACCGCGGCGAGATCATCGAACAGGCGCCGCCCGAGACTTTCTTCTCCAACCCGCAGAACGAGCGCACCAAAACCTTCCTCGGCCAGATCCTCAATCACTGAGCCGGACCAGCGATCGATCGACACCGACAGCCCAACAAGAAGGCCGGCCCGGGTTACCCCGGCCGGCCTTCGCACATCCTTCGACGGATGCTGGCTTACTTCATGTCGGCGATCGCCTCGTAGGTGCTGCCGCTGACCTTGAAGAAGGCGTAGTTGCCCGGCACGTCGCCGGCGGCATCGAATTCGTGGTCGCCGGCGGCGCCCTTGTAGTCGATGTCCTTGCCTTCGGCGATCAGCTGCTTGGCCTTGGCCCACTCGCCGGCCATGATCGGCTCGCCCGGCGCCGACGCCACGGCGCGCAGCGACTCGGCGAGCTTGGCCTTGTCGCCACCGGCCTTCTCGATCGCGAGCGCAACCAGGAAGGCGGCGTCGTACGAGGTGGTGGTGAAGATCGCGTCGGGGTTGCCACCGGCGGCCGAGAACGCGGCGCGGAAGGCATCGAGCGAGGCCGAGGCCTCGCCCACCGGCGCCGAGGCGAAGAAGCCGCCCAGGTTCTGCTCGCCAAGCGAACGGATGACGGCCTCGGACTTCATGCCGTCGGCACCGATGAAGGTCTTGAAGAAGTTGTTCTCCAGGGCCTGGCGCAGGATGGTGAGGCCGGTGCCATCGCCGTAGTCGAAGATGACCAGGGTGTCGGCACCGCCGCGGGCGAGCTGGGCGAGGTCGGAGCGGTAGGAAGCCTTGCCGTCCTCATGCCCGGAGTAGCCGGCGATGGTGCCGCCATTGGCTTCGTACTCGGCCTTGAAGGACTCGGCCAGGCCCTTGCCGTAGTCGTTGTTGAGGTAGGCCACCGCCACCTTGTCGATGCCGCGCGCCTTGAGGGTGCGCGCGAGTGCGCGGCCCTGGTAGTCGTCGGACGGCACGGTGCGATAGACGAGGTCCTTGTCGTTGATCTTGGTGATCTCGGGCGAGGTCCCCGAAGGCGTCACCATCAGCACGCCTGCCGGCACCGTGACCGAGTTGGCCGCGGCCAGCACCGCGCCCGAGCAGTGCGGACCGACGGTGGCGATGACGCGGTCGATGTTGACCGCCTTGGTGGCGGCGTCGGTGGCGTTCTGCGGGTTGCAGGCGCTGTCGCCGACCACGACATCGAGCTTGCCGCCGTTGAGGATGCCGCCCTGTTCGTTGACCTGGGCGATGGCCAGGCGGGAGGCGTCGAGCATGGACGGCGCCATTGCCGCGATCGGGCCCGAGATGCCGCCGAGCAGGCCGATCTTGACGTTCTGCGCGTGCGCGGGGCTTGCCAGCACGGCCGCACCGAGCAGCGAGCCGACGAGGGTTGCGAGCGTCTTCTTGTTCACTAGGATCACCTCCAGAATGTGCCGGGGGCACGGGTTGTCTGAATGGGGCGCAGCGCGGCCCCGGTCAGGGAAGGGGTCACAGCAAAGCGGTCAGGCACCAGGGCCGGGCGGGCTTCATCGTCGGGACGATGCAGCGCCAGCCTGGCGCTCGGGCAGGATGCCCTCCGGCCGGAAACGCAGCACCAGCTGCAGCGTCAGGCCGATGATGAACACGCGTGCGTACTTGGCCTGGATCGCTACCTCGGCGGGCAGACGGTCGGTGAGCAGTTCGGACACCGACCAGATGATCCAGATCGCCGCCGCGCCAAGGATGGCGCCGCGGTTGTTCCCGGAGCCGCCGAGGATGAGCATGATCCAGATCAGGAAGGTGGCAATCATCGGGTCGATCGCCTCGGGCGTGATCGAGCGATTGAAATGCACGAACAACGCGCCCGCCAGGCCCATCAGCGCCGAACCGAAGACGAAGGCCTGCAGGCGGCGGTCCGCCACCCGCTTGCCCATGGCAGCGGCGGCGTTCTCGTTGTCGCGGATGGCCCGCATCATGCGGCCCCAGGGCGCATTGACCTGGCGCTCGACGAGCATGTAGGCAAGCAGCACCAGCACCACAACGATCGCCAGGAAGGCCAGCTGCGACTGCATGTAGGGCAGCTCGCCGAAGGGCCGCGGGATTCCGGTGATGCCGCGCACGCCGCCGGTGAGCCAACCTTCGGTACGGATCACCAGGCGGATGATCTCGGCGATGCCGATGGTGGCAATCGCCAGATAGTCGGAGCGGAAGCGCAGGCAGATCTTGCCGATCGGCCAGGCGATGGCGGCGGCGACAAGCATCGCTGCCACCCAGCCCAGCACCATCGGCAGCTCGAAGCCGCCCAGGCGGTGCGCTGCCGGCAGGCTGGTGAGGATGGCCGAAGTGTAGGCACCGATGGCGAAGAAACCGGCGATGCCGGCATTGAACAGACCGGTGAAGCCCCACTGGATGTTGAGCCCGAGCGCGAGCAGGGCGTAGATGCCGATGAGGATGGCCATGAAGACCGCGTAGTTGGCGAGACCGAGCAGATCCATCAGAGCACCTTGCCGTTGAGCAGGCCGCGCGGGCGGACGAGCAGGATGAGCAACAGCAGCGCAAAGGCGGTTGCCGCCTTGTACTGCGCCGGCAGGATGAAGATCGACAGCTCCTCGGCGATGCCCACCACCAGGCCTCCGAGCACCGCGCCCTCGACCCGCCCCACCCCGCCGACGATGGCGGCGGCGAACATCGGCAGCAGCAGCTGCCAGCCCATCATCGAGTGCAGTTCGGTGTTGATGCCGAGCATGAAGCCCGAGGCCGCGCACAGCGCGCCGACGATGGCCCAGGTCAGCATCGTCACCTTGCGGTTGTCCACCCCGGACAGACGGGCCAGATCGGGGTTGTCGGACATCGCTCGCATCGCCTTGCCCCACTTGGAGTGACGCAGGAAGAGCGCGAGGCCGACCACGATCAGCACCACCGAGGCCAGGGTGTAGAGCTCACGCGGACGCAGCAGGATGCCGAAGTAGGAATCCGGTCGTACGATGCCGGTGGCGTAGGTCTTGGGATCCACGCCCCACACCACCTGCACCACCGAGCGCAGCATCAGCGCCACGCCCAGCGAGGCCATCACGGTAACGATCTTGGGCCGCGCCTTGAGGTAGTCGTAGAAGGCCTTGTCCACGCCGATGGCCACGACCGCAGTCGCCGCCATCGCCACCGGCAGCGCCGTCCATGGGTCCATGCCACCGGCGACGAGGGCGAGCGCGATGAAGGCGCCCAGCGTGGCCATGTCGCCATGGGCGAAGTGGGCGAAGCGCAGGATGCCGAACACCAGCGTGATGCCGATGGCGCCGACCGCGTAGATGGAGCCGAGGACGATGCCCGGCACCAGGTAGAAGTTGAGGAAATCGAGCAGGGGCATGATTCGTCCTGTCAGCCGCCGAGGAACATCTCGGCCACTTCACGATCGGCGAGCAGGGCCTGGCCCGTGCCCTCGTGGCGGTTGGCGCCGGTTGCCAGCACGTAGCCGCGGTCGCAGAAGGCCAGCGCCTGCTTGGCGTGCTGCTCGACCAGCAGGATGGACACGCCGGCGTCGCGTACGTCGCGGGTGATCTGGAAGATCTGCTCCATGTATTTGGGCGAGAGGCCGGCAGTGGGCTCGTCGAGCAGCAGCAGCTTGGGGTCGAGCATCAGCGCGCGGCCCATCGCCACCATCTGGCGCTGGCCGCCGGAGAGATCCCCCGCCAGGTTCCTGCGTTTGGCCTTGAGGTCGGGGAAGAGGCCATAGACGCGGTCGTAGGCGGCCGAGAGGTCGCCGCCGCGCAGGAAGGCACCCATTTCGAAGTTCTCGTGCACCGTCATCTCGCGGAACACATTGTCCACCTGCGGCACGTAGCACACCCCGCGCTGCACGATGCGGTTGGGCGCCCAGCCGGTGATGTCCTCGCCGTCGAACACGATCGCCCCGCCACGCACGTTGAGCAGCCCGAAGACGGCCTTCATGGCGGTAGATTTACCGGCCCCGTTGGGGCCGACGATGACGACGATCTCGCGCTCGGCCACCGTGATCGACACGCCCTGCAGGATGTCGGCGTCGCCATAGCCGCCACGCACGTCCTTCATGTCGAGCAAGGGCATCACAGGTCCTCCTTGTGGAGTTCCTGCTCGCGCAGCTGCTCGACCTTGGGGTCGTGCTCGAACTCATTGCGCTCGATGGCCGAGGGCGTCTCGCCGAGATAGGCCTCGAGCACGCGGGCGTCCGAGCGCACGGTATGGAAGTCGCCCTGGATCAGCACCTTACCTTCGGCCATGCACACCACCGGCTGGCACAGCTTCTCGATCATCTCCATATCGTGCTCGATGAGGATGAAGGTGTAACCCCAGTCGCGGTTGAGGATGAGGATCTTCTCCTCGAGCTTGCGCAGCAGGGTGCGATTGACGCCCGCAGCAGGCTCGTCGAGCAGCACCAATTTGGCGTCGGTCATCATCGTGCGCCCCAGCTCGAGCAGCTTCTTCTGGCCGCCGGACAGGTTGCCCGCACGCTCGTCGGCGACGTGGCTGAGTTCGAGGAAGGCGAGCGTCTCGTCTGCCTTGCGGCGCACGGCCTCCTCGACGCGCTGCACCTTGCCCCAGGACAGCCAGTTGGCGAACAGATCCTCCCCCGGTTGCGCGGGCGGCACCATCATCAGGTTCTCGCGCGCAGTGAGACGGCCGAACTCGTGCGGGATCTGGAAGGTGCGCACCAGGCCCTTGTGGAAGAGCGCGTCGGTCGACAGCGGGGTGACATCCTCGCCCAGGAAGCGGATCGTGCCGGCCGTGGGCTGCAAGGCGCCGGCGATGAGGTTGAACAGGGTCGTCTTGCCAGCGCCGTTGGGGCCGATGAGACCAAGGATCTCGCCCTCGTTCACCCTCATCGTACAGCCGTCGACGGCACGAAAGCCGCCGAAGGCTTTGACCAACCCATCCACTTCAAGCATAAGCATTCCTTGCTTGCGCGTAGCTCGCCCCGATGGGGCGGCGAAGGGCCGCTGCGACTGCTCACGCTGGTCACGACGGCAAAGTCTTTTTACCATCCGGTTACGATTCACGACTCTACAACAAGCCCCAGGGGGCGAGAAGTCAGGGCCAACCGCAAGAGGATGCTGCTGCCAGACCCGTGCATCCGCACGCCCCACGCCCCTGAACGCTGGCCACCTCGATGCCGCTTCCATTCTTGCCGACCGCCATGCGCACCACCACCACGGGCAAGCCCGGCGCATGCCGCCCCCTTGCGACCTGCCTGCGCCCACCGCGGAGTCGCGACGCATGAGCCTGCTGCACGCGTGCAAGGTCAGCAAGCGCTACGGCGGCCTGCAAGCGCTGGACGACATCTCGTTCGAAGTCGAACAGGGTGAGATCTTCGGGCTGATCGGCCCCAACGGCGCTGGCAAGACCACCCTGTTCAACCTGCTCACCGGCAGTGAACGTGCCGACAATGGCCACTTCACGCTTGGCGGCGAGAGCCTGCCTGCAGGCCCGCCGCATGCCGTTGCACGCTGCGGCATCGCCCGCAGCTTCCAGAACACCCGCCTGTTCCGCGAGCTGAGCGTGCTCGAGAACGCCATGGTCGCCGCCGACGCCCGAGCGCGGACCGGGTTATGGGCCACCCTGGCGGGGACGCGCGCGGCGCGTGCCGAGGAGGCGGCCTGCCGCGCCAGCGCCCTGCGCTGGCTCGACTATGTGGGCATCGCGCACCTTGCCGACGCCGCTGCCGGCACGCTGTCCTATGGCGACCAACGCCGGCTGGAGATCGCCCGTGCGCTCGCCGGCCAGCCACGCCTGCTCGCGCTCGATGAACCCGCGGCGGGCATGAACGCCACCGAGACGGGCGTACTGAAACGCCTGCTCGAGCGCATCAGGGCCGACGGCGTCACCATCGTCCTGATCGAGCATGACATGAGCCTGGTCATGGCAGCGTGCGACCGCATTGCCGTACTCGACTTCGGTCGGCTGATCGCGCAAGGCACACCCGCAGCGGTGCGGCACGACCCCGTCGTGATTGCCGCCTACCTGGGAGGCAGTCATGCAAGGTGACCGCACGCTGCTGCAGGTCGACGCGCTGACCGTCGCCTACGGCGGCATCGAGGCGGTGAAAGGGGTCTCATTCACCATCTGCGAAGGCGATCGCCACTGCCTGATCGGCGCCAATGGCGCGGGCAAGAGTTCCACCCTGGCCGCCATTGCCGGGGCCACGCCGCTGGCTGCAGGGAGGCTGCGCTTTGCGGGCGAAGACATAGACAAGCTGGAAGCCCACGCGCGCGTGCGCCGCGGCATCGCCCTGGTGCCCGAGGGGAGAGGGCTGTTCGCGCGCCTGACGGTGGCCGAGAACCTGCGCCTGGGCGCCTATGCGCGTAACGATCGCCACGGCATCGAGGCCGACCTCGACAAGGTCTTCACCATGCTGCCGCGGATTCACGAGCGCCTGCACCAGACCGCCGGCACACTCTCCGGCGGCGAGCAGCAGATGCTCGCCATCGCCCGTGCACTCATGTCGCGCCCGCGCCTGCTGCTGCTCGACGAGCCTTCAATGGGGCTGGCGCCACGCATCGTCGACACCGTGTTCGAGGTGCTGGACTCGGTGTCGACAGCCGGACTGGGGATCCTGCTCGTCGAGCAGAATGCCCGCCTCGCGCTCGAATTCGCCGCGCAGGGGCACGTGATGGAGAACGGCCGCATCGTCCTCAGCGGGCGCAGCCCGTCCCTGCTCGAGGACACGCGCGTACGTCGCGCCTATCTCGGCGGCGACTAGTGCAGGACGTGGATGCGCCGCGACCCGTATCCGTTGTTCAGAATATAATCCTTCACCCACGGAGCCGGAGCCCTGCACATGCAACACATCACGCCGAAGGAAGCCCATGCGCTGCTGCAGTCCAGGCCGGACGCACTGCTCATCGACGTCCGCAGCGAGATCGAATACCTCTTCGTCGGCCATCCGGTGGGCGCCATCCATGTGTCGTGGAACGACGGCCCAGACTGGGAGGTGAATCCGAACTTCGTGGGCGAGGTCAAGAAACTCGCCGGCAACGGCGGCCACCGCCCGATCCTGCTCATCTGCCGCTCCGGCAATCGCTCAGAAGTCGCGGGCGAGGCGCTCGAACAGGCGGGCTTCACCACCGTCTACAACGTCAGCCATGGCTTCGAAGGCGAACTCGACGCCAACCACCACCGCAACTCGGTCAATGGCTGGCGCTTCGACGGCCTGCCCTGGGCGCAGTGCTGAGCGCACGGCCCGCACTCACAGCGTCGCCTGGCGCCTCCGCCACATCCACAGCAGCCAGCACGACACACCGAGCCCCACGAACAGCGCCATGCCTGTGGCAAGGCTGAGCGTACTCGTCCACAGCAATGGCGCCACCACGCCCGCCAGCAGCGCATTGATGCCGATCTGCATGAAGCTCTGGCAGCTCGACGCCATGCCGCGACGCGCCGGAAACAGATCCAGGGCGAGGATGTTCAGTGTCGGCGTGGCAATCGACATGCCGCAGCAATAGAGGCCGACCGCAAGCACGATCCAACGCTCCGCCCCAGGCAAGCCCGCGGACACGAGCAGGTTTGCCAGCACGGCCGCGAACATGAGGGCAAAACCCGCCCCAACGGTGCGCCCCGGCCGCCAGACCCCGGCCATGCGCTCCGAGAGCAGCGAGCCGAGCATCATCCCGCCCACGGCGGGGCCGAACAGCCAGATGAACCCCGTCGTACCCAGGCCAAGGTGCTCAAGGATGAACACGGGTGCGGACATGACGTAGAGGAAAAAGCCGCAGAAATTGAGTGCGGCGGTCAAGCCGAGCAGCACGAAGGCCGGGCTGCCGAAGACCGCCCGGTAGCCGCGCAACAGTTGCGCCGGGTGCAGCGACTGGCGCTCCGCCACCGGCAAGGTCTCGGGCAGCAGGCGCCAGGTCGCCAGCGTGAGCGCGATACCGAACACGGCCAGGAAGATGAAGATCGAGCGCCAGCCGGCGAGCGCAAGGAGGGCGGCGCCCACCAACGGCGCGATCGCCGGCGCAAGGGCGAAGATGAGCATCACCCTCGCCATCAGACGTTGCGCCTGCGCCCCCTCATGAACATCGCGCACCACGGCACGGCCCACGACAACGCCAGCGCCGCCGCATACACCCTGCAGGACGCGCCCCAGCCACAGCCACTCGATGCTGGGCGCGGCGGCACACAGTATCGAGGCCAGGGCGAACACCGCGGTCAGCACGAGCAGCACACGCCGGCGCCCATAGCGGTCGGCCAGCGCACCGTGCCACAGCACCATGCCCGCCAGCCCCAGCATGTAGGCGCTCAGGGTCTGCTGAACCTGGATCGCTGTCGCCTCGAGATCGGCGCCGATCCGCGGAAAGGCAGGCAGGTAGGTGTCGATCGAGAATGGGCCGATCGCGGACAATGCCGCGAGCAGCCAGGGCAACCAGAGTGCGTTGGCAGGCATGTAAGGAGTCAGCCGGATGCGGGAAGGAAGCACACAGCCCGTGTGAGGCAGTGCGCCTACGGCATCCAGGTCGGTTCGGGAACAAGGACACCAGCTTAACCCAGTGCGGGGGCGGGCGCCCGCGATCAGCGCCCATCGACGCTGCGCCGGTACTGGATGGCCTCGGCCACCTGCGCGGATCCGGGCTGAGCCAGGCCAGCCAGGTCGGCGAGCGTGCGCGCGACGCGCAGGATGCGGTGATAGGCACGCGCGGACAGGTTGAGGCGGCTCATTGCCTGCTTGAGCAGGCTCGCCCCGGCGGCGTCCGGTGTGCACCAGCGCTCCACCTGCCCCGGTTCGAGGCGGGCATTGACCGTGCCCTGGCGTTCGAACTGACGCGAGCGCGCCGTCGCCACGCGTGCGCGCACCGCGGCCGAATCCTCCCCCGGACTGGCGCTGGCAAGCTCATCGTGCGCGATCGCAGGCACTTCAACGCTGAGATCGATGCGGTCGAGCAGCGGGCCGGAGATGCGCGCGCGATAGCGCGCCACCTGCTCAGGCGTACACACGCAGGCGCGATGCGGATGGCCGGCATAGCCGCAGGGGCACGGATTCATCGCGGCCACGAGCTGAAAGCGGGCCGGAAACTCAGCGCGCTTGCGCGCACGCGACACCGTCACCGTGCCGCTCTCGAGCGGCTCGCGCAAAGCCTCGAGCACACGGCGATCGAACTCCGGCAGCTCGTCGAGGAAGAGCACGCCGTGGTTTGCCAGCGAGATCTCGCCTGGCCGCGGCATCGCCCCGCCGCCGACGAGCGCGGCAGCCGAAGCGGTGTGGTGGGGCGCCCTGAAGGGCCGCTGGCGCCAGCGCGCGGGATCGAAGCTCCCTTCGAGCGAGAACAGCGCGGCGCTCTCGACCGCCTCCGCCTCGGTCATCACCGGCAACAGCCCCGGCAGACGCTGAGCGAGCATCGACTTGCCCGTGCCGGGCGGGCCAAAAAGCAGGATCGAGTGCGCACCTGCTGCTGCCACCTCAAGCGCGCGACGCGCCTGCAACTGACCACGCACGTCGGCGAGGTCGGGCATGCCGTCGCGTAACGCTGTCTCGGGAGGCCGTGATGCCGCACGCTGCAGCACGGTATGGCCATTGAGGTGAGCGCACACCTCAAGCAGGCTGGCAGCCCCCAGCACGAAGGCATCCTGGGCGAGCACGGCCTCGGCAGCATTGTCGGCCGGCAGCACCAGCTTACGGCGCGCACGTGCTGCGGCCAGCGCCACCGCCAGCACACCACGCACCCCGCGCAGGCCGCCGGTCAGCGACAGCTCGCCACAGAACTCGATGCCGTCAAGGCTCCCATCAGCCACCTGACCGGACGCGGCCAGGATGCCAACGGCAATGGCGAGATCGAAGCGCCCGCCCTCCTTTGGCAGGTCGGCAGGCGCGAGATTGACGGTGATCCGGCGTTGTGGGAATTCGAACTGCGAGGTCTGGATCGCGGCGCGCACACGATCACGCGCCTCGCGCACCTCGGTATCGGGCAGGCCGACGAGGTTGAATGCCGGCAGGCCGTTGGCCAGGTGCACCTCGACCATGACCTCGTGGGCTTCGAGGCCGTCGAGCGCTCGACTGCGCACCAGCGCAAGGGACATGCGGTTCTCCGGACTGGACGGAGCGCCAGTCTAGCGGAGAAGCAAAAAATGACAAAAAACTATTCCGGACAGATCGATCCGGACTGTGGTCAAACGCTGCGGTCTGCCTCTGCGGCAAGCAGACGCTCGAGCTCTGCCACCCGCTGTTCAAGTTCGGCGAGCTTCTGGCGGCTGTGGGCGAGCATCTCGCGCTGCACCTCGAACTCCTCCCGCGTCACCAGTTCCAGCTTGCCGAACGCGCTGCCGATGAGCGCCTTGGCGTTTTTCTCGATGTCGCGAACCGGGCTGTTGGCGGCGAGCTCGGAGAGCTTGGCGCCGATTTCGTCAAGGATGCGGGGAGTGCTCATGGTGGCCTGCCTGAAACGTGAGGAATGGCGCGAAGTCTAGCACGCCGCCCGCGATGCACCAGAAGCTGGCAGTCACGGCCCGGCTCGATGCACCAAGTCGGTGCATACCGAGCCATTCTCGTGCATGAATCCGTGCGGCAGCGCAGCAAAACAACGGCTGCGCCCCCCCAATCATCCTGATAACTTCATATTTAACAATCACTTCAGTTTGCTGGCACACGCCGTGCTTTGGGATCAGCGTCAAAACCCGAAACCCGCTCAGGAGTTCATCATGCGCAAGTCCCTTCTCACCACCGCCCTTCTTGCCGCACTGCCCTTCGCAGGCGTCGCCCATGCCGGCGACGGCCCCATCAGCGCCAACCTGACCATCACCACGGACTACGTCTTCCGCGGCATCACCCAGTCGCAGGGCAAGCCGGCACTGCAGGGCGGCTTCGACTACGCGCACGAGAGCGGGCTCTACATCGGCACCTGGGGCTCGAACGTCGGTTGGGTCGACGACATCGCCAAGACCAACAACAGCCTCGAGCTCGACCTCTACGTCGGCTATGCGGGCGAAGCAGGCCCCTTGTCTTACGACGTCGGCGTGATCCAGTACTACTACCCGGGCGACAAGATCGCCGGCACGCCGTCGCCGGACTCGACCGAGGTCTACCTGTCGCTGGGCTGGCAGTTCCTCGAGCTGAAGTACTCGCACGCCGTCTCCAAGCACCTGTTCGGGTGGACGGGCACGAATGGCGAGAAGACCCGCAACAGCAACTATCTGGAGCTCAACGCCGAGTACGAGGTCGCCCCGACCTGGACCTTGTCGGCGCACGTCGGCCACCAGCGCATCCGCAAGAACAGCGATGCGACCTACACCGACTGGGGCCTGGGCATCAGCAAGGACGTCGGCTTCGGCACCGTTGCATTCAGCTATTCGGACTCCGACGCCAATGGCAGCTGCGCACTTGGTCAGCCCTACTGCTTCGGCAGCAATGGCAAGAACGCGGCCGGCGACCGCTACGCGCTGTCCTTCACGAAGGAATTCTGATCCCTCGCGGCCCGGACACCCGCTTCCGGGCCGTTTGCGAGAACCATGACAGAGGCAAGCCCCATGAAACTCATCGCTGCCATCATCAAGCCGTTCAAGCTCGACGAAGTGCGCGAAGCACTCTCGGCCATCGGCGTGCAAGGCATCACGGTCACCGAGGTCAAGGGCTTCGGCCGCCAGAAGGGCCACACCGAGCTCTACCGTGGCGCCGAGTACGTCGTCGACTTCCTGCCCAAGGTAAAGGTCGAGGTCGCGGTGACCGACGACATCCTTGACCAGGTGCTGGAAGCCATCGAGAAGTCCGCCGCCACCGGCAAGATCGGCGACGGCAAGATCTTCGTCTTCGATCTCGAACAGGCCATTCGCATCCGCACCGGCGAGTCCGGCACAGATGCGCTCTAAGGGAGAACATGCAATGAAGCGAATCCTGCCCCCCCTGCTGGTGGCCACGACCGCCAGCCTTGCCGGCCCCGCGGTGGCCAGCGAATCAGAGGTACTCAAGCACGTCTTCGAGCTGCAGTACGCCATGGACACCTTCTACTTCCTGGTGTGCGGCGCCCTCGTGATGTGGATGGCAGCGGGTTTTTCGATGCTCGAGGCCGGCCTGGTGCGCTCGAAGAATACCGTCGAGATCCTCACCAAGAACGTCGCCCTGTTCGCCATCTCCTGCATCATGTACCTGATCTGCGGCTACGCGATCATGTATGGCGGCGGCATCTTCCTGTCAGGTATCGACGGCGGTGACAAGCTCGTCGATGAAGCCTTCCAGGCCTTCGCAGAGCGCGAGGACGGCTTCGGCGGCGACTCGATCTACTCCGGCGCTTCCGACTTCTTCTTCCAGGTCGTGTTCGTCGCCACCGCGATGTCGATCGTCTCCGGCGCCGTTGCCGAACGCATGAAGCTGTGGGCCTTCCTGGCCTTCGCGATCGTCATGACCGGCTTCATCTACCCGATGGAAGGCTCCTGGACCTGGGGCGAGAACGACGTCCTCGGCCTGTACAACCTGGGCGACCTCGGCTTCTCGGACTTCGCCGGCTCGGGCATCGTGCATATGGCCGGTGCGGCTGCCGCGCTCGCCGGTGTGATGCTGCTCGGCGCCCGCAAGGGCAAGTACGGCCCCAACGGCGAGGTACGCGCCATCCCCGGCGCCAACCTGCCGCTGGCCACGCTCGGCACCTTCATCCTGTGGATGGGCTGGTTCGGCTTCAACGGCGGTTCGGTGCTGAAGCTGGGCGACATCGCCAACGCCAACTCGGTGGCCATGGTGTTCCTCAACACCAACACTGCCGCAGCCGGTGGTGCGGTAGCCGCACTGATCGTCTCCAAGCTGATGTTCGGCAAGGGTGACTTGACCATGCTGCTCAACGGCGCGCTCGCCGGCCTGGTGGTGATCACCGCCGAGCCTTCGACCCCGACCCCGCTGGTGGCAACCCTGTTCGGCGCCGCAGGCGGTGTGCTGGTGGTGCTGTCGATCACCTTCCTCGACAAGCTCAAGATCGACGACCCCGTCGGCGCCATCTCGGTGCACGGCAGCTGCGGCCTGCTCGGTCTGCTGCTGGTGCCGGTCACCAACGGCGACGTCAGCTTCATCGGCCAGATCGTCGGTGCCCTGACCATCTTCGTGTGGGTCTTCGTGTGCAGCCTGATCGTGTGGAGCGTGCTCAAGGCGGTGATGGGTATTCGCGTCACGGCCGAGGAAGAGTACGAAGGCACCGACCTCACCGAGTGCGGTCAGGAAGCCTACCCCGAGTTCGTGACGAAGTAAGCATCAGCCAGCAAGCCTCACCCGGCAGGCGTCGCCTGCCGGCTCGCAAACCGCAGGGCGGGGCGCTACGGCGCCCCGCCCGCGCACCGGAGAAGACCATGAAGTTCATCACCGCGATCATCAAGCCCTTCAAGCTCGACGAAGTCCGCGAAGCACTGTCGGCCATCGGCGTGCAGGGCATCACCGTCACCGAGGTCAAGGGTTTCGGCCGCCAGAAGGGCCATACCGAGCTCTACCGTGGCGCCGAGTATGTCGTCGACTTCCTGCCCAAGGTGAAGGTCGAGGCAGCTGTCGACGACAACGTGCTCGACCAGGCTCTGGAAGCCATCGAGAAGTCCGCCGCCACCGGCAAGATCGGCGACGGCAAGATCTTTGTCTTCGATCTCGAGCAGGTCATCCGCATCCGCACCGGTGAGACCGGTACCGACGCCCTGTAAGCGAGCACACCCAAAATGAAAACAATCCATACGCTGCTGTCTGCAAGCCTTCTTGTCGGCCTGCCCGCCGTCTCCGGCGGCGCCCTCGCCCAGGAGGCGGCCGAAGCCGCCGTCGAGGTGCACAAGGGCGATGTCGCCTGGATCATGACCGCGACGCTTCTCGTGCTGATGATGGCCCTGCCCGGCCTGGCGCTGTTCTATGGCGGCCTGGTGCGCGCCAAGAACATGCTGTCGGTGCTGATGCAGGTGATGACCGTGTTCTCGCTCAACGCACTGCTGTTCGCCGTCTATGGCTACAGCCTGGCCTTCACCGAGGGCACCCCCTTCATCGGCTCGCTCGACAAGGTCTTCCTGTCCGGCGTCACCATCGACTCGCTCGCCGACACCTTCACCGACAACGTGAAGCTGCCCGAATTCGCCTTCATCGCCTTCCAGGCCACCTTTGCCGGCATCACCGGCGCACTCGTCGTCGGCGCCTTCGCCGAGCGCATGAAGTTCTCGGCGGTGCTGATCTTCTCGGTGATCTGGTTCACCTTCTGCTACCTGCCGATCTGCCACATGGTGTGGGGTCCGGGCGGCTACCTCCTGGAGGACGGTGCGCTCGACTTTGCCGGCGGCACGGTGGTGCACATCAACGCCGGTATCGCTGGCCTGGTGGGCGCCTACATGGTCGGCAAGCGCATCGGCTTCGGTCGCGAATCGATGGCACCGCACAGCCTGACGCTGACGATGGTCGGCGCTTCGCTGCTGTGGGTGGGCTGGTTCGGCTTCAATGCCGGCTCCAACCTCGAGGCCACCTCGGGCGCGGCGCTCGCCTTCATCAACACCTTGTTCGCCACCGCCGCCGCGGTGCTGGCCTGGTCGCTGGCCGAGGCCCTGCTCAAGGGCAAGCCCTCGATGCTGGGCGCGGCCTCGGGCGCGGTCGCCGGCCTGGTCGCCATCACCCCTGCCTGCGGCTCGGTGGGCCCGATGGGCGCGATCGTGATCGGCACGCTGTCCGGCTTCATCTGCCTGTGGGGCGTCAATGGCCTCAAGCACATGCTGGGCGCCGATGACGCCCTCGACGTGTTTGGCGTGCATGGCGTGGGCGGCATCGTCGGCGCGATTCTCACCGGCGTGTTCGCTGCGCCCGCCCTGGGCGGCACCGGCGGCGAGGACTTCGCCATGGGCGCCCAGGTTTGGATCCAGACCTGGAGCGTGATCGTCACCATCGTGTGGTCGGCAGTGGTCGCCTTCATCGCCTACAAGATCGCGGACATCCTGGTCGGCCTGCGCGTGCCCGAAGAAGAGGAGCGCGAGGGCCTGGACATCACGGCGCACGGGGAGTCCGCTTATCGCAGTTGAGCCGCAAGGCCAAGCACTTCACCTGCGGGACCGCTCTCCTCCGGTCCTGTTTCGAGCGGCGCCCTGCGGGGCGCCGTTTTTTCGCTCAAGCCTCAGCCCGATGCTGTGCAATGCACCGCCAGCCATAGCGCATCCGCACTGGTTGAGGACACCCTGTGCCGGCAGTGCGCAGGCAAGGCAAGCCAGTCGCCTGCGGTGAGCGTGATCGTGTCGCCGCCGTCGAACTCGAGCACAGCCTCGCCAGCGAGCAGCGCTACCCACTCGTCCCAGGCCTGGTCGTACCACTCGCCGGAGGCGCTTGCATGGCCATGGGAGACAATGCGCTCGATCCGGCAGGCCGGGTTGGCGAACAGGGTCTGGAAGATCTCGCCCCCGGCTGGCGGCGGCAGCGCGGCAGCGAGCTTGCCGCGCTGGATGGTGGCAACAGGCGCACTCATCGCACCGCTCACGACACGATGTAGGCCGCCGAGCCGGTGGCGAGCAGCTTGCCATCGGCGGCGAGAAAGCCCATCCGCGTCGAGGCGACGCGCGACCCCAGGCGCAGCACCTCGGCCTCCATGCGGAAGGACTCACCGATGCCGGGGCGCAGGTAATCGACCCGCAGGTCGATGGTTCCAAGACGGGAGAAACGGTGCAGGCGCTGCAAAACCGGCTCGTCCAGATGACGGGCGCCGATCGCCCCCATCACCGCCAGGCCGCCCATGGCGTCGAGGCAGGCCGATATGACCCCGCCGTGGATGCGGTTGTGCAGAAAGTGTCCCACCAGCTCCGGGCGCATCTCGATTCGCCCGGTGGCACGTACCCCATCGATGTCCTCGATGCGCAGGCCCATCAGCGCATTGAATGCGATATTGCGCTCGAAAATCTCGCGCACACCGGCGATGAACTCGGGCTCGAACTGAACCGGGCTTTCGTTTGTACTCGTGCTCTTCGACATCTGTAAGCCATCCCTCCTCGAGTGCTACGGGCCGGAGGGCGGATGCCCCCCGGTTACCCGGCATCAGGCCAGTGCGGCATCCGTATCCATCAGCGCCGCGCTGCCCGCACGCGCCGCACGCATCAGCATCGCCGTCTCCGGGAACAGGCGGGCGAAGTAGAAGCGTGCGGTCTGCAGCTTGGCAGTGTAGAACGGGTCGGTGCTGCCGGCGGCGAGCTTCTTGAGCGCGACCGCGGCCATCAGCGCGAAGAAGTAGCCGAACACCAGGTGCCCAGCCACGCGCAGGTAAGGCACCGCGGCGGCTCCCGCCTCATCCGGGTCCTGCAAGGCCTTGGCGCCGATCTCGGTGGTGAACTTGATCATCTGCTCGGCAAGTTGCGCGAGCGGGCTGATGAACTCGGACATCTTTTCATTGCCCCCCTCTTCGCGCAGCAGCGCGCCCACCATGCGGCCGAACTTCTGCAGTGTGGCGCCGTTGTTGCCAAGCACCTTGCGTCCGAGCAGGTCCAGGCTCTGCACGGTGTTGGTACCCTCGTAGATCATGTTGATGCGGGCATCGCGCACGAACTGCTCCATGCCCCACTCCTTGATGTAGCCATGGCCACCGAAGACCTGCATGCACTCGTTGGTGGCGGCAAAGCCGTTGTCGGTGACGAAGGCCTTGGCGATAGGGGTCAGCAGCGCAAGCAGCTCGGCGCTGTCCTGGCGCACTTGTTCGTCAGGGTGGTGCAGCTCCTTGTCCGACAGCACCGCGCAGAAGCACAGCAGCGCGCGCGCACCTTCGGCATAGGCCTTGGCGGTAAGCAGCATGCGGCGTACATCGGGATGCACGATGATCGGGTCTGCCGGCTTGTCGGTGGCCTTGGGGCCGGTGAGGCTGCGCATCTGGATGCGCTCCTTGGCGTAGGCAAGCGCGTTCTGGAAGGCAACCTCGGTCAGCCCCAGGCTCTGGTTGCCTACGCCGAGGCGGGCGGCGTTCATCATCACGAACATGGCCTGCAAGCCCTTGTTGGGCTCGCCCACCAGCGTTCCGATCGCGTTCTCGAGCACCATCTGGCAGGTGGCATTGCCGTGGATGCCCATCTTGTGCTCCAGGCCGCCGCAGAAGATGCCGTTGCGCGCGCCGAGGGAGCCGTCGCCGTTGATCAGGTACTTGGGCACGATGAAGAGCGAGATGCCCTTGCTGCCTACCGGCGCGTCGGGCAGGCGGGCCAGCACCAGATGCACGATGTTGGCGGCGAGATCGTGCTCGCCCGCGCTGATGAAGATCTTCTCGCCGCTGATGCGGTAGGTGCCGTCACCCTGCGGCTCGGCCTTGGTGCGCAACAGCCCGAGATCGGTACCGCAATGTGGCTCGGTCAGGCACATGGTGCCGGTCCATTCGCCGCTGGTCAGCTTCGGCAGGTACAGCGCCTTCTGGGCGGGCGAGCCATGCGCGTGCAGGGCCTCGTAGGCGCCGTGCGACAGGCCGGGATACATCGTCCAGGCCTGGTTGGCGCTGTTGAGCATCTCGTACAGGCACTGGTTGAGGACCAGGGGCAGGCCCTGGCCGCCGTGCTCGGGATCGCAGGCCAGCGAAGGCCAGCCGCCGGCGACGTACTGCGCGTAGGCCTCCTTGAAACCGGCGGGTGCGCGCACCTCGTGCGTGGCACGATCGAGCTTGCAACCTTCGCTGTCGCCTCCGACGTTGAGCGGAAAGGTCACCTCGGCGGCGAACTTCCCCGCCTCCTCGAGCACGGCGTTGAAGGTGTCGACATCAAGCTCGGCGTGCGGCGGGCAGGCCTGGAGCTGGCCGACGGCGTCGATGACCTCGTGCAGCACGAACTGCATGTCGCGCAAGGGTGGGGCGTACTGGGGCATTGCGTATCTCCTCCGGGTGGTGTCGGGCGACCGGCCTGCACGAGGGCAGACTCAATCAAACGTTCGTTTTATTTTATACGGACATAAGCCCGAGTCAAACGATCGTTTGAACTCCGCCGCCTCTGCGGCCTGCCTCTGCACTCCCCGCCCCCGGAAACGATCGAGGCGACCCGCAGGTCGCCTCGATCATGCCGCTTTGCCACTGCAGTCCAGGCTGCAGTGCGGGGTTCAAGCACGCGGGACCGGCACTCCGGGGCTGACACACAGCGTGTGGTTGAGGGCGATGATCGCGTTCTTGTAGTCACTGCGCTCGATGATGAACTGCATGTTCACCTGGCGCAGCGTCTGCGACACGCAGTTCACGTTCACCTGTGCATCGGCCAGGGCCTGGGCGGCGCGCGCGAGCACGCCCGGAATGCTGATGTTCGAACCGATCGCGCACACGATCGCGCTCGGCTTGACGGTGACCACCTCGTAGCGCGCCTCGAGTTCGGCGACCAGCGCCGGCGTCACCGAGCTTTCCCACAGCACATGGGCAATGGAGTTGGCATTGGTGGCCTTGAGGATGTAGGAGATGCCGTGCCGGCAGAAGATCTCCATGATGCCCAGGTCAAAGCCGACCGTACCCACCATGCTCGGATCGTGAATCTCGACCAGGGTGACCTTGTCGCTGCCGGTCACCATCTCGACACGGGCGCGCTCGCCGACGTAGTCCTTGGTGATCAGCGTGCCGGGATGCTCGGGCTCGAAGGTGTTCTTGAGGCGGATGGGAATACCGGCAAGTTCCATCGGCTTGGCCGCCTTGGGGTGGATCGCCTCCATGCCGACATCGGCGAGCTGATCGGCGACGTCGTAGTTGGTGGCGCCCACGACCACCGCGTTCTCCAGGCCAACAATGTTGGGGTCGGCCGAGGACAGGTGGAACTCCTTGTGGATGACGGCTTCTGCCGGGCGCACCTCGACCGCGATCTTGCTGAAGGTGACCTCGGAGTAGCCGCGGTCGAACTCGCGCATGATGCCTTCCGTGCCCTTGGTGTAGCCGGTGGCAACAATCACGTTGCCGGCGATGTCCAGGCCCTTGAAGCTGTTGTGGATGCGCTCGTCGATGGTCCACGCCTCGTCGTCATGGAAGCCGGCGAGGTCGAGCAGGATGGCCTTGATCCCCTTGGCCTTGAGCATCTCGACGCTGTTGAAGGCGCTGTGCGACTCGCCGATGGAGGCCAACACCTCGCGCGCAGCCAGCAGCACGTCCTCGCGACGGATGTAGCCGCTGGCGAGCACATGGTGCATCGCGTCGAGGTACTTCTTGACCTCGCCGATGCGCTCATCGACGAAGGCATCGGCCACGTCGAGCGGCAGGCCCAGCTCGGCAAAGCCAGCGTTGAGCTGCTTGAGGCTGACGGCCAGGCCGTCGAGCGCGGCATGGTAGTCAGCGCCGTCGGCAAAGAGGGCGTAGATGCCGGGCTGGCCGGTCTTCTTGTGCTCCAGAAGCTGGTTGGTCACACCCGAGTAAGCCGACACCACGAAGATGCGGCCGTAGATCCGGGCGCTGTCGTAGAGCATGATGTGGCGCAGCACGTCGCCGAATGCGGACATCGAGGTGCCGCCGATCTTCTCCACCGAGATCATCTGATTGCCAGGGCTTTGCATGAGGTGAGTTCCAGTTCTGGTTGCGGGCCGATCCAAACCCGTTATCGTATTGTTTCAGCGCAATAAAGGACAGGCCCCGCGCGGGGCTCGGTGCGAACAGCGCGCAGGTTTCAACGGAACACGATGGTCTTGTTGCCGTGCACCAGCACCCGGTCCTCGAGGTGGTAGCGCAGGCCGCGGGCGAGCACGGTCTTCTCGATGTCCTTGCCGTAGCGCACCATGTCCTCGACCGCATCGGAGTGGTCGATGCGGATCACGTCCTGTTCGATGATCGGCCCCTGGTCGAGGTCGGCAGTGACGTAGTGGCAGGTGGCACCGATCAGCTTGACGCCCTTGGCGTAAGCCTGGTGATAGGGCTTGGCACCGACGAAGCTGGGCAGGAAACTGTGGTGGATGTTGATGATGCGTCCCGGATAGGCTGCACACAGCTCGGGCGACAGGATCTGCATGTAGCGCGCCAGCACCATGGTGTCGCCACGCACCTCTTCGAAGATGCGCCGCACCTCGGCGTAGGCGTTCGACTTGTTGTCGGCCGTCACCGGCACGTGATGGAAGGGAATGCCGTGCCACTCGACGAAGCCGCGGAAGGTGTCGTGATTGGAGACCACGCACGCAATCTCGATGTCGAGCTCCTTCGATTGCCAGCGCGCGAGCAGGTCGTACAGGCAGTGCTCCTGCTTGCTCACCAGCACCACGACCCGCTTCTTGACCGCCGAATCGGAGATTTTCCATTCCATCTCGAGTTCTTCGGCAAGCGGGCGGAAGCGCTCTCGGAATTCGGCAAGATGGAAGGGCAGGGAGTCGGCCTTGATCTCGATGCGCATGAAGTAGCGCCCAACCTCACCCGCCTCCAGCGGCGGCTCCGCATGCAGCGAGGTCTCGAGGATCCAGCCCTGGTGCTCGGCAATGAAGCCGGAAACCCGGGCGACGATACCGACACGGTCGGGGCAGGAGGCGGAGAGGGTGTAGAAGCGTTCGCGGTGCATATCGGGCAACACGCTCAGCCGGCGCGGGCAAATGCGCGGTCGATCTCGGTGCGCAGTGCAGCGTAATCGCGCACCACCGGGTACTGCGGGAACTCGCGCACCACGTTCTCGGGCGGATGGAACAGGATGCCGCCATGGGCTTCGCCAAGCATCGCGGTGTCGTTGTAGGAGTCACCTGCAGCGACGACCTTGAAGTTGAGCTCCTTGAAGCGCTTGACCGCCTCGCGCTTCTGGTCCGGCATGCGCAGGTGGTAGTTCACCAGGATGCCCTCGGCGTTGGCCTCCAGGCTGTGGCAGAACAGCGTGGGCAGGCCGAGCTGCTTCATCAGCGGCTTGGCAAACTCGTAGAAGGTGTCGGACAGGATCACCACCTGATAGGCGTCACGCAGGTCGTCGAGAAAGGCACGCGCCCCCTCCATCGGCCCCATGCTGGCGATGACCTCCTGGATATCGGGCAGGCCGAGCTTCTTCTGCGCCAGGATGTCCAGGCGGTACTTCATCAAGGTGTCGTAGTTGGGCTCATCGCGAGTCGTACGGCGCAACTCGGGGATGCCGGTACGTTCGGCGAATTCGATCCAGATTTCGGGGACGAGCACACCTTCGAGGTCGAGACAGACGATACGCACCACGCACTCCAGCTAACAGGTTCGGGAAATCCGGGATTCTAGCAGTGTGTGGCCACGGGGACGTCGGCCGGTCACGAATCGCAAGCCGACCGCAAGGTGTCCGTGCAATACTCCTCGACCGGGGCCCTGCGGACCAGTGCCATAACGCATGCCCGTATTGGATAATCCGGGGCACAAGAACTCGCGCGGACGCGATGACGTGATCAAGCCTATCCCCATCTCCAGCCTGAAGCCGGGCGTGTACATCCACGACCTCAAGTGCAGCTGGCTGGAGCACAATTTCCTGCGCAACAGCTTTCTCGTCGGCGACGAGGAGACGGTACGCCGCGTGCGCGAGACCGGCGTCCAGGAAATCCTCATCGACATCAAGCGCGGCATTGACCCCGAAGCGGTCGTCGCGGTCGAACCACCGGCTGTCGAGGCGGCCCCTGCAAGGCCTGAAGCACCGCAACCAGAGGCCGCCCCGGCCCCCGTCGTCGCCACCGCGCGCAAGTCCGGCAGCGAGTTCGAACGCGCACGCGCGCTCAAGGGCGAAGCCAACCTCATCGTGCGCGACATGATGACCGACATCCGCCTCGGCAAGCAGATCGAGCTCGAGAAGATCGAGCCGCTGGTCGAGCGCATCGTCGACTCCATCTTCTGCGAGCCCGACGCCCTCGCGCCTCTGGCCCGCCTCAAGGAACACGACGCCTACACCTTCCAGCACTCGGTTTCGGTGTGTGCGCTGATGGTCGCATTCGCCCGCACCCTCGGACTCGATCGCCCGACGATCCGGGAGATCGCGATCGGCGCCCTGCTGCACGACGTGGGCAAGGCCAAGGTGCCCGACGAGATTCTCAACAAACCGGCAAAGCTCACCGACGCCGAATTCGACAAGATGAAGAGCCACGTCGTGCAGAGCAAGATCATCCTGCAGGCCTCGCCCGGCATCAGCCAGATCGCCCTCGACGTCGCTGCCCAGCACCACGAGCGCTTCGACGGCAGCGGCTACCCGAACAAGCTGCGCGGCGACGAGATCAGCCTCTACGGCCAGATGGGTTCGATCGTCGATGTGTACGACGCCATCACCTCGAACCGCGTCTATCACAAGGGCATGGCGCCCACCGAGGCGCTGCGCAAGCTGCTGACTTGGACCGACGGCCACTTCAAGCCCGACATGGTCAAGGCCTTCATCCGCTCGGTCGGCATCTATCCCACCGGCGCCCTGGTGCGGCTGGAGAGCCGCCGCCTGGCGGTGGTTCAGTCGCAGAACGACGACAAGCCGATGCAGCCTGTGGTCAAGGTGATCTTTCACACCGCCGGACACTACCTCAAGCCGCAGAACATCGACCTGCGCCGTTCGCAGGACCGCATTGTCGGCCACGAGGACTTCGAAAGCTGGCAGATCGACCCGGTACGCTGGCTGCCGCAATGATCGGTGCCGCGCCTCAATCGGCCGGGATCGCCTCCAGGGCCTCGTTGAGCTCCAGCCAGCGCAGCTCGGCCTCCTCGATGCGCTCGGCAAGCTCCGCCTGACGCTTGTTGAGGGCCGGCACCTCGCCTGCCTGCGGGCCGGTGTAGAGCGCCGGATCGGCAAGCTTCGCATCGATCTCCGCCTTTTCCTTGTTCCACGCGGTCAGGCGCTTGTCGATCTGCTCCACTTCCTTTACCAGCGGGCGGCGCGCCGCCAGCCGCGCCTGGCGGTCGGCCGCAGCCTGCGCGCGGTCGGCCTTGCGCGCCGCTTTGTCGGCGGCCTGGTCGGGACAAGCCGCTGCGGCGGCAACCTCGGCGCGACGGCTTGCGAGCCAGTCGCGGTAGTCGTCGAGGTCGCCGTCGAAGGGCTGGATGCATCCGCCATCGACCAGCAGGAAGCGGTCGCAGGTGGCGCGCAGCAGCGCACGGTCGTGCGAGACCAGCACCATCGCCCCCTCATAGTCCTGCAGCGCCATGGTCAGCGCGTGGCGCATCTCGAGGTCGAGATGGTTGGTGGGCTCGTCGAGCAGCAGCAGATTGGGTCGCTGCCAGATCAGCAGCGCGAGCGCGAGTCTTGATTTCTCGCCGCCCGAAAACGGGCCGCAAGGCGTGGTCGCCGGAGTGGAGGTGCCGCCTACACCATCGCCGCGGAAGTCGAAACCGCCGAGGTAGTCGCGCAACTCCTGCTCGCGCGTCTGCGGATCGAGGCGGACCATGTGCTGCAGCGCCGACTCGTCCGGGCGCAGCGTTTCCAGTTGATGCTGGGCGAAGTAGCCGGTAGCGAGGCCTTTGCCCTCCAGGCGGCGGCCACCGGCCAGTTGCAGTTCATGTGCCAGCAGCTTGATCAGGGTCGACTTGCCCGCACCGTTGCGCCCCAGCAGACCGACGCGCTCGCCCGGGCGCAGGGTCAGCGTAATGCGCTCTAGCACGGTCTTGTCGCCGTAGCCCACCGCACCGTCCTCGATCTGCAGCAGCGGATCGGGCGCCGGCGGCGCGTCACGGAAGGCAAAGCTGAAGGGCGTGTCCACATGCGCCGCGGCGATGCGCTCCATGCGCTCCAGCGCCTTGATCCGGCTCTGCGCCTGGCGCGCCTTGGTGGCCTTGGCGCGGAAACGGCGGATGTAGTCCTCCATATGCGCGATGTCGCGCTGCTGCTTCTCGAACATCGCCTGCTGCTGGATCAGGCGCTCGCCGCGCTGGCGCTCGAAGTCGGAGTAGCCGCCGGTGTAGAGCGCGAGCTTCTGCTGTTCGATGTGGGCGATATGGGTGACGCAGGCGTCGAGGAACTCGCGATCGTGAGAAATGAGCAGCAAGGTACCGCGGTAATCGCGCAACCACGCCTCCAGCCAGATCACGGCATCGAGGTCGAGGTGGTTGGTGGGCTCGTCGAGCAGCAGCAGGTCGGAGCGGCACATCAGCGCCTGCGCCAGGTTAAGACGCATGCGCCAGCCGCCGGAGAAGTCCGCGACCGGACGCTCGATATCGGACTGCAGGAAACCCAGGCCATCGAGCAGCGCCGCCGCGCGCGCGCGCGCCGAATAGCCCCCGATCTCGTGCAAGCGCGCATGCAGCTCACCGATATGCGATCCGTCGTGGGCCGCCTCGGCCGCGGCCAACTCGGCCTCGATCCGCCGCAATTCGGCGTCGCCATCGAGCACGTAGTCGATTGCCGGCTGTGCAAGACCGGGCGTTTCCTGCGCGACGTGGGCGATCACCCAGCCCGGCGGCATGTCGAGGTCGCCCTGGTCGGGGTGGAGCTGGTCGCGCAACATGGCGAACAGGCTGGATTTACCGCTGCCATTGGCGCCGGTGAGGCCGACCTTCCAGCCGGGGTGGATCTGCAGCGTAGCGGCCTCGATGAGGACCTTGGCGCCGCGAGCGAGGCGCAGATTGCGAAGACTGATCACGAACGGATACACGGCTTCGGGGCCGCGGGCAGTTGCAAAGGCGCTATTCTACGCGCCAGCCGAATCCTCTCAGGAACACCGTGCGCATGACTCACCTCACCCTGCCCGCTCGCTGCACGCTCAAGCCCGAGCTCCGCTCCACCCTCCGCCGAGCCCTGTTCGCCGCTCTGCTCGGCACCACCACCCTGTCCGCCCTCGCCCAGACGCCGGCCGACGATGCCCGGCGCACCGCCGATCGCGCCCGCATCGGCGCCCTGGAGGCAGAAGGCAAGGCCCTGCGCGCAGAGGCCGAAGCCCGCTTCGCCACCGCCGAGGCGGCCTGCTACGAGCGTTTTCTGGTCAATCGCTGCATCGACCAGGCGCGCAAGGAGCGCCTCGAGACCATCCAGCGCGCCCGCGCCGTAGAAGCCGAGGCACGCCGCCTGACCCTGGCCGAACGCCAGCGCACGGCAGAAGCGCTGCTTGCCGAAGGCGCGCGGCCGACTGCCGTTGGCAGCATGCAATCGCCCGAAGCGCCGACAGCGCTGCCGCAACTGCCGGCGCTCCAGCCCACCCCACCCAGCCCGGATGCCCGCATCGCCCCATCGCCGGAGAGCGAACGCATTCGCGCCGAGCGCGAGACGCGTAGCGAGGAGGCTGCGGCCGACGCGGTCCGCCGACGCGCTGCCGCCGATGCCGAACGCGATGCAGCGCGCCAGCGCACTACCGAGGAGGCCTCCCGCCGCGCGCAGCAAGCCGAACGCGACCGCGACCGCTACGAGGAACGCCAGCGGCGTTACGAGGAAGAACAGGCGCAGAAGAAGAAGTAGCAAGTACCTCAGGCCGCTCCGGCGCACGCCCATGCCAGCGCGTCCTCGAGGCGGTCGTTGCCCCAGAACAGCTCCTCGCCGACGCGAAAGCTCGGCGCACCAAACAAGCCCAGTTCGGCCGCGCGCTCGGTCTGGCAACGCAGCGCCAGCTTGTTGGCATCGGCCTGGGCTCGCGCCATGACTTCATCGGCTGGCAGGCCGAGCGCGCGCAGGATGTCCTCGATCACGGCCGCTTCGCCGATCTCGCGGTCCTCGGCGAAATTGGCCGTCATCACTGCGCGTGCGAAAGGCGCGACCCAGCCGGCCTCGACCCCGACCAGCGCGACCCGCGCCGCCAGTAGGCCATTGCGCGGGAAACGGCTGGGGCGATGGAAGGGCAAGCCCTCCTTCATCGCCAGCCGTTCGAGGTCGCGCCACATGTAGCGCCCCTTGGGGGGGTAGATATTGAAGGGCGAATCGTTCCAGCCCAGGGCGAGAAACACCGGCCCGAGCAGGAAGGGCTTCCATGCCACCTCCACGCCAGCGGCCTCGGCCACACGCTCGATGCGCATCACAGACAAGTAGGAATAGGTGCTGGCGAACTCGAACCAGAACTCGACGGCGGGGCGGGGCATGGCGCTGACTCCGTTGATTGGCTCCGCCACTATAGAACATCAACGTGGCCGGTTCGCCACCCAGATGCCCGCCCCCACGAGGAAAAGCGCACCGAACACGGCAGGTGTCATCGCCTCGCCCAGCAGCAGCCCGCCCGCGAGCACGCCCATCACCGGTGTCAGGAAGGAAAAGGACGACAGCCGCGTTGCCGGATACTGGCGCACCAGCCAGAACCAGCCCAGGTAGGACATCCCGGCAACGATGAAGGTCTGGAAGAACAGGCTCGCCCACACCAGCGGCGTCGGCGCGAACACGCCGGGCTCGCCGAGCGCGACCGAAAGCAGCGGCAGCACCAGCGCCGACACCGCAAGCTGGTACAGCAGGGTCTTTTCAGCCGACACCCGCGCCAATGCGCTGGCCTTGACGGTCAACGTGGTCGCGGCCCAGAACACCGCCGCCAGCATGATCATCAGGTCACCGATCCAGGCGCGGTCGGTGGGCATGAACAGATGCTCGCCGAACAGCACCAGAATACCGCCGAACGCCAGCGCCATGCCCACCCACTGCGCCCGGCGCATGTGTTCCTGCGGCAGCAGCCAGACCGCGCCGAGGGCGACGAAGAAGGGTGCTGTGTAGAGGAAGATGACCCCGCGCGAGGCCGTTGTGTACTCCAGCCCGAGGAAAATCAACGCAAACTCGGCGGCGAACAGCAGTCCGGCGAGCACACCCGGCACCAGCGTGCCGTCCCGCTCCCCCAGTCGCACCCCGCGCATGCGGGCCCACAACAGCACGATCACCGTCGCCCCGATCGAGCGCAGTCCGGCCTGCCATACCGGTGAGATGCCCGTGCTGGCGAGCTTGATCGCCACCTGCTGCATACCCCAGATCGTGCAGAACAGCACCATCATGCCAATGGCGAGACGGTCGAGTTCGGTCTTTTGCATGCGTAGTCGCCAGAATCAGAACCCGCGATTATCGACCGGGCGATCCCTAAAGGCGAGCGCGGCACCGAAGCTGCATCGCCGCGCTCGGCTCAACCCGCGGCGGCCGGCGGCGCTGCGCATGCCAGGCGCTCGAACTGCGCCGCAAGCCCTTCGAGCTCACGCTGCAGCCGCTGGCGCTGAGCCGGCGTGGCCGTATTGAACACCTCGGCAAGCAAGACGAGGCTGCGATCCCGGTTGTGCGCCTGTCGCGCGCGATAACCTGGCGTGGGCTCGTCCTGCACGGGCGCCATGAAGGCGGCGACCCGTGGTGCGAACGCTGCCCCATCTGCCCGTACGCGGAGCGCGTCGAGCACGTCCGCCTGCCAGCGCGCACGCTCGTCCAGCCAGGCCTCGGTCGTCGGCTCGAGGGCATCGCTCCAGACGCCGATCAGCACGCGCTGCTCGGTGGTCAGGCGCCCGAACCAGCGCTGCAAGCGCTTCTCCATGCGTGCGATGCGAGCCTCGCGCTGGGCGGAGTCGTCACCGCCGAGGAATTCCTTGCGCGCCTCGCGCTGACGACGCTCGAAGGCCTGCTGCAACTCATCGACCTGTTCGTCGGACAGCGCTGGCAGCAGCACACGGGCATCGTCCTCGAGCGCGGCAAGGATCTCCCGCCACCACCCCTCGCCACGCGCGAGATAGGGCAACAGGTCGCTGCTGCCAATACGGTCTGCAGCCAGCGTGGTTTGCGCCTCGCGCAGCGTGGCGGCGTACTCAGCGAGATGGGTGCGGCAATGCCAGTCGAGACGCGCCGACAGTTGGCGGTCGAGCAGGTTGCGCTGGCCGGCATCAAGCATCACATAGTCGCGCAGGTACCAGGGCACCAGCCAGTCGAGCTGGGAATACGCCATGCGAACGCTGCAGCCGCCCAGCACGAAGGCGGCGAACAGTCCGGCAAGCAGGATGCGCGCAAGAGACAGCATGTGCGCTCAGACGCAAGGGCGCCGCCAAAGTTCACGGCCGGCAACCCGCGCTGGATGCCACGCGCCCACTCAGGGGCAAGGCCAGCCCGCGCCCTTGCCCCCTGAGTGGGCGTCCTCGATCCTCGGCTACTTCACGTCCTCGCGCCGCAGCTCGGCATGATGACCGACGACCTCCTCGGCGAGCGGATCGTCGACGAGTGCAGGCGCTTCGGCCTGCGCGTCCGGCTTTGCTTCTGCCGTCGTGTCCGTCTCCGCCGACTCGGCAGGCACATCGGCCGCCACCATCGGCACGCCGTCGTCAGCGCGCTCGCCCGCGGGCGACGCCGCCGCAGCGGGCTGCACGCTCGGGTCCGGAGTTGCAAGCTCGTCAGCACCGTCGGTGACCGGCACCGGCTCGGCAGCGGCATCTTCGGCAACGGCTGTAGCCGGGGCGGAGCCCTCGTCAGGCGCGGCCGATGCCGCCTCGCCTGTCTGCACACTGGCCGCTGCCACACCTGCAGCACCGGCCGCCGCGGCCAGGCCGGTAGCAGCCAGCAGCTTTTCGCTGCCACCGTCACGGTCATTGCCCACCAGCAATGCGTCCACGCGCTGCTGGAACAGCTCGCGCGCCGAACCCGAGGACAGCTTCTCGTAGCCCGAGGACAGGTGCTCGAACAATTCCTTGTAAGAGCCCGCCATCGACACGAACAGGGTCGCCGTCTTGTCGAAATGGGTGGCGACCTCCTGGCGGTAGGCCTCGATCTCGCCCTTCTGACGCGCGACCTCGGACTCGAGCTCCTCTATACGCGCCTTGCCGGCGCCGAACTGGCGGCCGACGAAGAAGCCGACGACGCCCGTGATCACCACGGCAAAGATGGCGACCAGCCATGCGGTTTGTGCAGTCATTTTTCTTCCCTCCCCTCTTCTTGGTTCAATCGATGAGCTTTGGCGCCACCGAACCGACGAACTGCAAGCGGGCGCGCAATGCCCGCGTTACCTCGACGCTGCCGTCCTCGGCGATGCGCAGCACGTGTTCGATACCAAAACGGCGCGTATGTTCTCGCCATTGGTCGCCAGCGAGATAGGCAGGCTTGCTCGGCCCGTCGGAGAGCGTGCCGGCATTGGGCTGCGCCGTGATCAGGATGGTGAGCGACTGCGTGCCACGCGCAGGCTGGCCAGTGCGCGGGTCGAGCAGATGAGCATAACGCTCGCCGTCGAGTTCGAAGAAGCGCTGGTAGTCGCCCGAGGTGCCCACCGCCTCGCCGTCGTAGAGCGGCAAGGTCGCGATCGGCGCCGGTTCGCGCGGATGCTGGATGCCGACGCGCCACGGCTGGTCACCCTTGCGCCCGAGTGCCATCACGTTGCCGCCGATGTTGATGAGCGCGTTGGCCACGCCCTTTTCGCGCAGGATGGCCGCCGCGCGGTCGAGCGCATAGCCCTTGGCATAGCCGCCGAGGTCGATCTGCACCGCCGGATTGCGGCTCTCGACGCGATTGCCTTCGATCACCAGGTCGGCCATGCGCGGCCGCGCCGCAAGCAGGGCTTGCAGCTTGTCCGGATCGGGACGCGTAGGCACGAAGGTGTCGGTATGGAAGCCCCACAGCGCGACCAGCGCGCCAAGCGCGGGATCGAACAACTCGTCACCCACGGCAGCGATGTGCTGCGCGTCCTTGAGCAGCGCGGCCAGTTCGTCCGACACCTCCGCCGCCTCGCCGCGCGCAATGGCTGCGTTGAGCGCCGTGAGCTCCGACGGCTCCCAGGCGTGGTAGGCACGATGCAGGCGGTCGAACTCGCGCAGCACCGCCGCCGCCGCCGCGTCGGCCTCGGCCTGGTCCTTGCCATACACCGCGACATCGACCCGCGTGCCGAACACGAAAGCCTCGTGGCGGAACACCTCCGACCGCGAACAAGCGGCCAGCGACAGCAGCACCAGCAGCGCGCATGCAAGAGGGAAATAGGGAACAGCCCCCAATCTCCTCAAAATTGGGGTCTGTCCCCTATTTCCCGAGCTCAGGAAGCGCACGCCTGCTCCAGCTTGTCGATGACCAGTCCGGCAACGTCGAAGCCCTGCTGGGCGGCAATCTCGACCATGCAGGTCGGGCTGGTGACGTTGATCTCGGTGAGGTGGCCGCCGATGACATCCAGGCCGACGATGAGCAGGCCGCGCTGCCACAGGATCGGTGCCAGGTACTCGGCGATCTCACGCTCGCGCGCGGTGAGCGCCATCGCCACTCCGCGCCCGCCCGCGGCAAGATTGCCGCGCGTCTCCCCTGCCTGCGGGATGCGCGCCAGTGCGAAGGGCACGACCTCGCCGCCGATGATCAGCACGCGCTTGTCACCATCGGCGATCTGCGCCAGGTAGCGCTGCGCCATGATGGTGCGCGCACCGTTCCCGGTCAGCGTCTCAATGATGACGTTGCGGTTGGGGTCGTCCTTGCGCACACGGAAGATCTGGCTTCCCCCCATGCCATCGAGCGGTTTCAGGATGACATCGCCGAGCTCGTCGATGAAGGCGTTGATGTCCGCTGCGTCGCGCGCGACCAGCGAAGTCGCCATGAACTGGGTGAACTCGGTGATCGCCAGCTTCTCGGAATGGTCACGGATCGCGCGCGGGTTGTTGAAGACGCGCACACCAGCCTGCATCGCATCCTCCAGCAACCAGGTGGCGGTGACGTACTCGAAGTCGAAGGGCGGGTCCTGGCGCATCATCACCGCATCGAAGGCGGCCAGCGGCAGTGCCCTGGCCGGCCCGGCGCGGTACCAGGCGGCATCGTCCTCGAAGACTTCGAGCGGCACGCAGCCGGTGCCGAGCACCACGCCGTCGCGCCAGGCCAGTCCGGCGCGCTGCACGGACCACACCTCGTGCCCACGGCTGACCGCTGCGCGCATCATCGCAACGCTGGAATCCTTGTAGGCCTTGAGACCCTCGAGCGGGTCGAGGATGAAGAGGAGCTTGAGCTTGCGGGTCATGACTTGATCACAGGTTCCATTCACTGCCCGTCGACGGGCTGCAGATGCGGCAAGCGCCGCGATCGATTGCGCGACGCGCCGCTCGCCCCCTGTAGGAGCGGCACAAGCCGCGAGGTTCTGAAGGCGACGCGGCCAGCCGGAGCCAGGCCAAAAGGCTCACGGCTGGCGCCGCTCCTACAGGGCCGGGGAGCATCACACGGCCAGCACTTCCTCCTCCACCGGCGCGGTCTCCTCGATCTCCACCGAGGCAGCCAGCAGCGCCAGGCGGGCGACCACGCCGTAGGCATAAAAACGATTCGGCGGAGCGTCAGGCCCCTGGGCAGCGTCGGGCAGGGTGCAGCAGGTCTCGAACGCCAACGGCTTGAAGTGCATCCCAGGGGCGTTGAGGTTCTCGTCGCGGCCGCGCTCCGTATGCACCCTGTAGAAGCCGCCCACCACGTAGTGGTCCATCATGTAGACCACCGGTTCGGCGACCCCGTCCTCCACCGTCTCGAAGGTGTGCACGCCCTCCTGGATGATCACCTCGTGCACCTGCAGCCCCTCCTTGACCACCGCCATCTTGTTGCGCTGGCGGCGGTTGAGGCCAACGACTTCGGACGCATCCTTCACCGTCATCACGCCCATGCCGTAGGTGCCGGCATCGGCCTTGACGACCACGAAGGGCTGGTCGGTCACGCCATATTCCTTGTACTTGGCGCGGATGCGGGTGAGCAGCGAATCGACCTGGGCCGCCAGGCACTCCTCGCCGGTACGCTCCTGGAAGTTGATCTGCCCGCACACGCCGAACTCGGGGTTGATGCGCCAGGGGTCGATGCCGATCTCTTCCGCGAAGGCGCGCGCCACACGGTCATAGGCGGCTGCATGCCTGGACTTGCGGCGCGAGTGCCAGCCTGCGTGCAGCGGCGGGATCAGCCACTGCTCGTCGAGCCCCTTGAGCACGTCGGGGACACCGGCCGACAGGTCATTGTTGAGCAGCACCGCGCACGGTTCGAAGTTGTCCAGGCCAACGCGGCCGCCACGGCGACGCAGCGGCTCCAGCGTCAGGGTGGCGCCATTGGTCAGCTCGAGCACGGTCGGCTCTGCGATCTCGGGCAGCAGACTGCCGATGCGCACATCGAGCCCGGTCAGGCGCAGGATGGACACCAGCTTGGCGACGTTCTGCAGGTAGAACTGGTTGCGGGTGTGGTTCTCGGGGATCAGCAGCAGCTTGCCTGCATCCGGGCAGATACGCTCGATCGCGGCCTGCGCCGCCTGCACGCACAAGGGCATGAAGGCATCGTTGAGGTTGTTGAAGCCACCCGGAAACAGGTTGAGGTCGACCGGCGCGAGCTTGAAGCCGGAGTTGCGCAGATCGGTGGAGCCGTAGAAGGGGGGCATGTGATCCTGCCACTGGGTACGGAACCACTTCTCGATGTCGCAGGCATTGTCGAGGAACTGGCGCTCGAGCTCGAGCAGAGGGCCGGTGAGTGCGGTGGTGAGGTGCGGGACCATGGTGTCTCTCGGGAGGGCCGGCTGCCGGGTGGCAGGGGCGAAAGCTTTGGCCGGAATGTTACACCAAGCCCCCCGCACACCGCCTGCGCGCAGCCCAGCCCGGCGCGCGAAAATCCCGCCGCATCGGCCTCGCTCAGGACGAAGGGCGTACCGGCAGGTTGCGCTCGTCCTTCACCACCTCCATCACCACGTAGGTATGCGTCTGCTTGACGCACGGCAGCCCCGAGATCTGGTCGCCCATCACCCGGCGGTATTCGTTGATGTCGCGGGTGCGCACCTTGAGCAGGTAGTCGAAATCGCCCGCGATCATGTGGCAGGACTCGATCTCCGGAATGCGCCGGACCGCGTCGTTGAAGCGGCGCAGATCCAGCTCGGCGGTGCTGGTCAACAGGACCTGGACAACGACTATATGGCCAGCACCCACCGCATCGGGGTCGAGGTCGGCGTGGTAGCCGCGGATCACCCCCGCCTTCTCCAGCCTGCGCACGCGCTCGGCACAAGGCGTCTTCGTCAGCCCCACGCGACGTGACAGCTCGACGATCGACAGGCGCGCATCGGCCTGCAGTTCGACGAGGATCTTCTGATCGATACGATCCATTGCAGTGCAGCAGACTATTCGCCTGCATCGGCTGGTTGAAACGGGAATTATGACTTTATAAATGCAAATTTTGGAGCCATTAACTTTTATTTTTGGCAAAAAATTCGCTCCAGCTCAACGGGCTCCCGAACGCCCCTCCCCACCCCATACGGACGCCTTCCCAGGAGTATCCGGCCGTGACCTCGCTGCCCTCGTCGCCCCCCCAGCTAGCTCCCGAATCGTGCGCTGCCGCGGCCCTGCCCGCGACCCGGCGCAGTGCGCTGCGCGAACGGATCGATGCCGCCTGGCGCCAGCCGGAACCGATCTGCGTGCCTGCCCTGATCGCCGCCGCACGTCTCCCCGACGCGCTGCGCGAGCCGGTGCATACGCTCGCCCACGACCTCGTCACCGGCCTGCGCGCCACGCGTACGCGCTCGTCCGGCGTCGACGCCCTGATGAAGGAGTTCTCGCTCTCCAGCCAGGAAGGCGTGGCACTGATGTGCCTGGCCGAAGCCCTGCTGCGCGTGCCCGACAAGGCCACCGCCGACCGCCTGATCCGCGACAAGCTCGCCGACGGCGACTGGCGCGCGCACATTGGCAACAGCCCCTCGCTGTTCGTCAATGCCGCGACCTGGGGCCTGCTGATCACAGGCCGGCTGGTATCGACCAGCTGCGAGCAAGGTCTGTCCGCAGCGCTCACCCGCCTGGTGGCGCGCGGCGGTGAGCCACTGATCCGCAAGGGCATGGACCTGGCGATGCGCATGCTGGGCGAACAGTTCGTCACCGGCCGCGACATCGACGAGGCCTTGAAGCGCGGCCGCGAACACGAGAAACAGGGCTACCGCTACTCCTTCGACATGCTGGGCGAGGCCGCCATGACGGCCGCCGACGCCGAGCGCTACTTCAAGGACTACGAGCGCGCCATCCATGCCATCGGCCAGGCCTCCAAGGGCCGTGGCGTGGTCGACGGCAACGGCATCTCGGTCAAGCTCTCCGCCCTGCATCCGCGCTACACCTGGTCGCAACGCGAACGCGTGCTGGGCGAACTGCTGCCCCGGCTGAAGGCGCTGTGCCTGCTCGCCAAAGGCTACGACATCGGCCTCAACATCGACGCCGAGGAGGCCGACCGCCTGGACATCTCGCTCGACCTGCTCGAAGCGCTTGCTACCGACGACGCACTCGCCGGCTGGAGCGGGCTGGGCTTCGTCGTGCAGGCCTACCAGAAGCGCGCGCCCTTCGTGCTCGACTTCGTGATCGACCTCGCACGGCGCAGCGGCCAGCGCATGATGGTGCGCCTGGTCAAGGGCGCTTACTGGGACGCCGAGATCAAGCGCGCGCAGATCGACGGCCTGGCCGGGTACCCGGTCTATACGCGCAAGGTCTACACCGACGTCGCCTACCTCGCCTGCGCGCAGAAGCTGCTCGCCGCACGCGACGCGATCTACCCTCAGTTCGCCACCCACAATGCCCACTCGCTGGCGGCCATCTTCCACCTCGCCGCCGCCGACGGCCGTGCCTGGCAACCTGGCGACTACGAGTTCCAGTGCCTGCACGGCATGGGCGAACCGCTCTACGACCAGCTCGTCGGCCAGCCCGGCCGTCACCGCATGGTGCGCATCTACGCCCCGGTGGGCAGCCACGAGACCCTGCTCGCCTACCTCGTGCGTCGCCTGCTCGAGAACGGTGCCAACACCAGCTTCGTCAATCGCATCGTCGATGAGCGCGTGGCAGTCGAGGAGCTGATCGCCGACCCGGTCGAGCAGGCCGCAGCGCTCGCCGGTGCGCCGCACCCGCGCATCCCGCTGCCTTGTGATCTGTTCGGTGCGCTGCGCACCAACTCCGCGGGCATCGACCTCGCCAGCGAGCCGGTGCGCGCGCGCATCGCCGCTGCAATCGAGGCCTCGCGCAGCATGCCCTTCGCAGCCGGCCCGATCGTTGCCGGCAGCGTTGCCGTGCCCGCCGAGGTGCAGCCGGTCACCAACCCGGCCAATCACAGCGAAACAGTCGGCGGTGTCGCCGAGGCCACCACCGCGGACATCGAGCGCGCCCTGGCCGCCGCCAGTGCCGCCGCACCCGACTGGGCGGCCCAACCGGCGGCCATGCGCTGCACACGACTTCAGACTGCCGCTGAACTGTTCGAGCGCGATGCCGACACCCTGATCGCACTGGCAGTGCGCGAGGCTGGCAAGTCCTGGGCCAACGCCGTGGCCGAACTGCGCGAGGCGGTCGATTTCCTGCGCTACTACGCCCAGCAGGCGCGCGGCTTCGACGCTGCCAGCCACGTCCCGCTCGGGCCGGTGCTGTGCATCAGCCCGTGGAATTTCCCGCTTGCCATCTTCACCGGCCAGGTGTCGGCCGCGCTCGCCGCCGGCAACCCGGTGCTCGCCAAGCCCGCCGAACAGACACCGCTGATCGCCGCCTACGCGGTGCGCCTGCTGCACGAGGCCGGCGTACCGGCCGCGGCGCTGCAGCTGCTGCCCGGGCGCGGCGAGACCGTCGGCGCCGCGCTGGTGGCGGACGCACGCGTGTGCGGCGTAATGTTCACCGGCTCCACCGAGGTGGCAGCGCTCATCAACCGCAAGCTCGCCGAACGCGGCGGCAACGTGCCGCTGATCGCCGAGACCGGCGGCCAGAACGCCCTGATCGTGGACTCCACCGCCCTGCCCGAGCAGGTGGTCGCCGACGTGCTCGCCTCCGCCTTCGACTCCGCCGGCCAGCGCTGCTCGGCACTGCGCGTGCTGTGCCTGCAGGACGACATCGCCGACGGCGTACTGCACATGCTGCGCGGGGCACTCGACGAACTGCGCCTGGGCGACCCGGCCGACGTCCGGGTCGACATCGGTCCGGTGATCGATGCCGAGGCGCGCACAGGGTTGGAAGCCCATGTCGCGACGATGCAGGGCCGCGGCGCACGCGTCACCCGCCTGCCGCTGCCCGCGGACTGCGCACGCGGCAACTTCGTCGCGCCGACGATCATCGAGATCGGCGCACTGTCCGAACTCGGCCGTGAGCAGTTCGGCCCCATCCTGCACGTACTGCGTTACCGTGCAGCCGCGCTGGATGGGCTGATCGACGCCATCAACGCCAGCGGCTACGGCCTGACCATGGGCGTGCACACCCGCATCGACGAGACCGTCGAGCGCATCGCCTCAAGCGCCCACGTCGGCAACCTCTATGTGAACCGCAACATCATCGGCGCCGTCGTGGGCGTACAACCCTTTGGTGGCGAAGGCCTGTCGGGCACCGGACCGAAGGCGGGCGGGCCGCTCTACCTGCACCGCCTGCTGGCGCGCACGCCGGGTCCGGCGCTGCTCGACGGCGCACTCGCGGTCAGCGAAGGCAAGGAGACGCGCGCTGCCGACACCGCGCTCGACGGCTTCCTCGCCTGGCTGGACGGCGCTGGTCGTGGCCTCGTGGAGGGTGACGAATTCACCGTACTGCGCGACCGCGCAGACGCCTGCCGCGCCCGCCGCATCAGCGGCCTGCGTCTGGCGCTGCCCGGCCCCACCGGCGAGGACGACAGCCTGCGCTTTACCGCGCGCGGCCTGATCGCCGGCGTCGCGCACACCGCTGCGGCCGTACTGCACCAGGTCATGGCCGCACTCGCCAGCGGCAACCGGCTGCTGCTCGCTGACACCCCGGCCGCCCGCAGCACCGTGGCTGCGCTGCCGTCGGACCTTGGCCCCGCCGTGGCGGTGAACGCCAACTGGATCGAACAACCGATCGGCGCCCTGCTGTTCGATGGCGACGACCGCGGCGCCAATGAGCTGCAGCAGCGCCTGGCGGCACTTGAGGGCCCGATCCTGCAACTGCTGCGCCCCACGCCCGATTATGACCTCGGCCGCCTGGTGCATGAGCGCACACTGTCGATCAATACCGCCGCGGCTGGCGGCAACGCCAGCCTGATGGCCATGGGTGCCTAGCACCAGGCTCCAGAACACGGTACGGATGAGCCCCGATCCAGACCGGCATCACGCAGCTAGGGGCATCACGGATGGCAAGACTGAAAAATTCGCTTACCTTTGCCGGGCGCACACGCCACCGTACGGTGGCAGCCCGCATCAACGGCCTGCAACGCTGGGCCAAGCAGCAATCGCAAACGACACACAGCCACGAAGGAGACGTTTCATGAAAAAAAACCTGCTCGCCACCGCCGTCCTCGCCCTCGGCGGCTTCTCCAACGCGGCCCTGGCCGACCTGTCGGTCGCCATCGCCGGCCCGATGACCGGCCAGTACGCCTCGGCCGGCGACCAGATCCGCAAGGGCGCGGAGATGGCCATCGCCGACATCAACGCCCGCGGCGGCGTGCTCGGCGAGAAGCTGAAGCTGGAAGTCGGCGACGACGCCTGCGATCCCAAGCAAGCGGTGTCGGTGGCCAACACCATGGTCAACCGCAAGATCGTCTTCATGCACGGCCACTGGTGCTCGAGCTCGACCATCCCGGCCTCCGAGGTCTACAACGAGGCCGACATCCCGATGGCCACGGTGTCGACCAACCCGCAAGTGACCGAGCGCGGCCTGGACAACATCTTCCGCATCATGGGCCGTGACGACCAGCAGGGCATGGTGGCGGGCAGCTACATCGCCGACAAGTTCGCCGGCAAGAAGGTCGCCGTGGTCGACGACAAGAGCGCCTACGGCAAGGGCCTGGCCGACGAGATGGCCAAGGCGATGGAAGGCAAGGGCCTCAAGCCCACGCTGCGCGAGGCGATCACTGCCGGCGAGAAGGACTACTCGGGCCTGGTCACCAAGCTCAAGCAGGCCGGCGTCGAGGTGATGGCCTACGGCGGCTACCACACCGAGGTTGCGCTCATCCTGCGCCAGGCCCAGGCCGCCGGCCTCGACCTGACCGTGATGGGTGGCGACACCATGACCAACTCCGAGCTCGTCACCGCTGCCGGCCCGGCTGCGGACAAGGTGCTGTTCACCTTCTCGCCCGACCCGCGCAAGAACGCCGACGCTGCCCCGGTGGTGGAGAAGTTCCGCGCCGCCAAGGTCGAGCCCGAAGGCTATGTGCTCTACGCCTACGCTGCCTTCCAGCTCTTCGAGCAGGCCGCAACGGCAGCCAAGAGCACCAAGTACGCCGACCTCGAGAAGGCGATGCGTGGCGGCAGCTTCAACACCGTGATCGGCGAGCTGTCCTTCGACGCCAAGGGCGACCAGAAGGCGCCGGGCTTCGTGGTCTATCGCTGGCAGGGCGGCCAGTACGACTACGCGCAGTAATCGCGCCCTGCAGCGCAACACCCGGCCGGCGCGCGCCTGACACTGCGCGCCGGCCGCGCAAACAAGAATCCCCCGCGCACGGCGACGGTCCACCTCCGTCGGCCGTCGTGCGCCGCCACCGCAGGAGACATCGTGGCCTACGCACTCCAGCAACTGATCAACGGGCTCACGCTCGGCGCCATGTACGGCCTGATCGCCATCGGCTACACGATGGTGTACGGCATCATCGGCATGATCAACTTCGCCCATGGCGACATCTTCATGGTGAGCGCGTTCATCGCGGTCACCGCCTTCACCATCCTTGCCGCCGCCGACGTGACCTCGATCCCGCTCGCACTGACCTTCGTGCTGATCGTGTCGATCTTCTTCACCTCGGCCTACGGCTGGGCGGTGGAACGCACCGCCTACCGCCCGCTGCGCGGCTCGACCCGGCTGGCGCCGCTGATCTCGGCGATCGGTATGTCGATCTTCCTGCAGAACAGCGTGCAGCTCACCCAGGGCGCACGCGTCAAACCCATCCCGCCGGTGCTCGAGGGCGGCGTGGTGCTGTGGGACGCCCCTGGCTTCACCGTACAGATCGGCTGGAGCCAGATGCTGATCATCGTCACCACCGTGGTGCTGATGATCGCCTTCACCTGGATGATCACGCAGACCCCCTTCGGCCGCCAGCAACGCGCCTGCGAGCAAGACCGCACCATGGCCTCGCTGCTCGGCGTCAATGTGGACCGCACCATCTCGCTCACCTTCATGCTCGGCGCGGCGCTGGCTGCGGTCGCCGGGGTAATGGTCACGGTGTATTACGGCGTGGTGGATTTCTTCATCGGCTTCCTTGCCGGCATCAAGGCCTTTACCGCTGCGGTGCTGGGCGGCATCGGCTCGCTGCCGGGCGCCATGCTGGGCGGCTTGCTGATCGGTCTCATCGAGTCCTTCTGGGCGGCCTACCTGTGGGCGGAATACAAGGACGTCGCCACCTTCAGCATCCTGTGCCTGGTGCTGATGCTGCGCCCCTCCGGCCTGCTCGGCCGGCCTGAAGTGGAGAAAGTGTGATGAGCGCCATCGTCTTCGCCCGTCACGCGATGACCCCCACCGAGCGTCTGCGCGACGCCGGCTGGGTGGCCTTCGTCGGCCTCATCCTCGGCGTGCCGCTGATCGGCCTCACCACCGTCGACGTGGGCGGCCGGCTGGGGGTCGAGACCCGCTTCGGCCTGCTCCTCGCCGCCGTCGCCGCCGTGTTCGCCGGCCGCCTGCTGCTGCGCTGGTCGATCGACAACATGCGCAACCGCAAGCTCGCCCGCGACCGGGTCAGCACCGCCACCGCCGCCGACCGCGCCCACGGCGCACAGCGCGTGGTCAACGTGCTGGGCTGGATCGCGCTCGGCGCCTCGATCGCACTGCCGATCGTGTATTCCGACAACCGCTACGTGGTCGACATCGCCACCACGGTGCTGATCTACGTGATGCTGGGCTGGGGGCTGAACGTCGTGGTGGGCCTGGCCGGACTGCTCGACCTCGGCTATGTCGCCTTCTACGCGGTCGGCGCCTACTCCTACGCGCTGCTGTCCACCCAGTATGGCTGGGGTTTCTGGGAGGCACTGCCGGTGTCGGGTGCGCTGGCAGCGAGCTTCGGCATCCTGCTCGGCTACCCCATCCTGCGCCTGCGCGGCGACTACCTTGCCATCGTCACCCTCGGCTTCGGCGAGATCATCCGCGTCATCCTGGTGAACTGGACCGAGTTCTCCGGCGGCCCCAACGGCATCAGCTCGATCCCGCGGCCGAGCTTCTTCGGCCTCGAGTTCACCCGCAGCGCACCCGAGGGCGGGCACAGCTTCGCCAGCTTCTTCGGGCTGGAGTTCTCGGCCATGCACCGGCTGATCTTCCTCTACTACCTGATCCTGGTGCTCGCCCTGCTCACCCACGCCTTCGTGTCGCGGCTGCGCAAGCTGCCCGTGGGGCGGGCCTGGGAGGCCCTGCGCGAAGACGAGATCGCGTGCAAGGCGATGGGCATGAACACCACCAACATCAAGCTCTCGGCCTTCGCCATCGGCGCCATGCTGGGCGGCTTCGCCGGGGTGTTCTTTGCCGCGCGCCAGGGCTTCATCTCGCCCGAGAGCTTCACCTTCACCGAATCGGCGATCATCCTCGCCATCGTCGTGCTCGGCGGCATGGGCTCGCAGATGGGCGTGGTGCTGGCCGCCACGCTGCTGGTGCTGATCCCCGAGTTCGGGCGCAATTTTGCCGAGTACCGCATGCTGCTGTTCGGCGCCGCAATGGTATTGATCATGGTCTGGAAGCCGGGCGGCCTGCTCTCGCACCGCGAACCGACGGTACGCCTGAAGCCCCTGCAGCGTTCGAAGCCGGCCGCCGCCGGCACGGAGGTGGCGCAATGAACACGCCCGCCACCCTGCTCTCGGTGCGCAACCTGACCATGCGCTTCGGCGGCCTGACCGCGATCGACGACCTTTCGCTGGAGGTGCCGGCCGGCAAGATCACCGGCATCATCGGCCCCAACGGCGCCGGCAAGACCACGCTGTTCAACTGCCTCACCGGTTTCTACAAGCCCACGACCGGCACCCTGCGCCTGGCACATCCAACGCGCGGCGAAATGCTGCTGGAGAAGCTGCCCAGCCACCGCGTCGCGCGCGACGCCCAGGTGGTGCGAACCTTCCAGAACATCCGCCTGTTCCCGAAGATGACGGTGCTGGAGAACCTCATCGTCGCCCAGCACAACGTGCTGCAACGCGCCTCGATGTTCTCGATCGCCGGCCTGTTCAAGCTGCCGGGCTACCGTGCGGCCGAGCGCAAGGCGGTGGAGCGCGCAGCGATGTGGCTCGAGCGCCTCAAGCTCACCCACCTCGCCGACGACGCCGCGGGCGACCTGCCCTACGGCATTCAGCGCCGCATCGAGATTGCGCGCGCGCTGTGCGTCGACCCGGTGCTGCTGTGCCTGGACGAGCCCGCGGCCGGCCTCAACCCGCGCGAGTCGGCGGAACTGAACGAGCTGCTGCTCTACCTGTGCGGCGAGCTGGGTATCGCCATCCTGCTCATCGAGCACGACATGAGCGTGGTGATGAACGTGTCCGACCATATCGGCGTGATCAGCTACGGGCGCAAGATCGCCGAAGGCACGCCCGAATCGGTGCGCAACAACCCGGAGGTGATCAAGGCCTACCTGGGCGAAGACGAGGAAGAAGAAGCGATGGGAGGGGCCGCAGCATGATGCTAACGATGGAGGGTGTACACGCCCATTACGGCCACATCCACGCACTGCGCGGCATCGACGTCGAGGTGCAGGTCGGCGAGATCGTCACCCTGATCGGCGCCAACGGCGCCGGCAAATCGACGCTGATGATGAGCCTGTTCGGCAACCCCAAGGCCAGCGCCGGGCGCATCGTGTTCGACGGCGAGGACATCACCCGCGTCCATACCCACGAGATCGCCCGCCGCGGCATCGCCCTCGTCCCCGAGGGCCGGCGCATCTTCCCGCGCATGACGGTGATCGAGAACCTGCAGATGGGCACGGCCCACGCCGACCCCGCCAACTACGACGCCGACATCGCGCGCGTGTTCGCAATGTTCCCCATCCTCGACGAGCGCAAGTCGCAGCGCGCCGGCACGCTGTCGGGCGGCGAGCAGCAGATGCTCGCCATCGGCCGCGCACTGATGAGCCGGCCCAAGCTGCTGCTGCTCGACGAGCCCTCGCTCGGGCTGGCGCCGATCTACATCCGCAAGGTGTTCCAGATCATCCGCGAGCTCAACCGCGACCACGGCATGACCATCCTGCTCGTCGAACAGAATGCCAACCAGGCCCTGCGTGTAGCCGATCGTGGCTACGTGCTGCAGCACGGCGAGATCACGCTCGCCGGTACGGGGGCGGAACTGCTGGCGAGTCCGGAGGTGCGCGCGGCGTATCTGGAGGGCGGGCACGCCTGATCGGCGATCATCGACACCGGCCCAAAGCTCGACCAGCACAAGGCCGGGCACTCTGTCCCTCAAGCGCAACACCCCCAACGACGCCCCAAGCTCGATGTCCCAAACCACCCAACCCGCCCGCTGGCTCCCCTTCGTCGTCCTCGGCATTGGCCTCACCGCGATCTCCTTCGGCGCCATCTTCGCCCGCCTGGCGCAGGCCGAAGGGGTGAGCTCGCTCACCGTGGCGACCTGGCGGCTCGGGCTCGCCGCATTGATCATCACGCCGGTCGCGCTGATGCAGTCGCGCCGCGAACTGGCGCGGCTCACCCGCCGGCAGATCGGCATGGCGCTGGCGGCGGGCTTTTTCCTCGCCCTGCATTTCGCCACCTGGATCAGCTCGCTGGAATACACCTCGGTCGCATCCAGCACCGCCCTCGTCACCACCAACCCGCTGTGGATCGGCCTGGCCTCCTTCCTGATCTTCCGCGAGACGCCCACGCGCATGATGATCGGCGGCATCGCGCTGTCCTTTGCCGGCAGCCTGTTCATCTTCTGGAGCGACAGCCAGAACGCGGGCGCCGGCAGCGACCCCATGTTCGGCAACCTGCTGGCGCTGGTCGGCAGCTGGTGCTTCTCCGCCTACCTGCTGATCGGCCGCCGGCTGCGCGCCGGGCTCGGGCTGCCGGCCTACATCTGGCTCGCCTACGGCGCCGCAGCGCTGTTCCTGTTCGCGGCCAGCGGCGCAGGCGGGGTCGAGCTGTTCGCGCTCTCGGGTACCGCCTGGCTGGTGCTGCTGGCGATGGCGCTCGGCCCGCAACTGCTCGGCCACACCGCCTACAACTGGTCGCTGCGCTACGTGTCCGCCACTTTCGTTGCCGTGGTCACGCTCGGCGAACCGGTCGGCAGCGCGCTGATGGCCTTCATCATCTTCGGCGAGGGCTTCGCGCCACTGCAATTCGTCGGCTTCAGCCTGCTGCTGGTGGGGATCTATCTGGCGGCCAAGGGCGAAAAGGGCTGAGTCTCGCGCCGCACGGGCGCAGGCAGCAGGGCTAGAGGATCAGGTCCGCTGCCTTGGCCGGGATGCCGAAGTGGTACCCCTGCGCGACCTCCGCCCCGGCAGTGCGCAACCACGCTGCCTGAGCCTCGGTCTCGACGCCCTCGGCAACCAGCTCGAGGCCAAGCTCCTTGGCAAGTGCAATCACCGCCTTGAGAACCGACGCGGCCTTGAGGTTCTCGCCCAACCTGGAGACGAAGGAGCGATCGACCTTGATCGCATCGAAGGGCAGCATCGCGATATAGCTGAAGCTGGAATAGCCGGTGCCGAAATCGTCCAGCGTCAGCTTGAACCCTGCAGCCTTGACCTGCTGCAGCAGCCCGCGCGCGGCGTCGATGTCGCCGACGAAAACGCTCTCGGTGATCTCGATCTCGATCAGCCGCCTGTCGACGCCGGCCCGATCACACGCATGGGCAAGGCGCTCCACCAGGCCCGGATACCTGAGCTGAACGGGCGACACGTTGATGGCGACCGGCGGCACCGTGCAGCCCCCACGCTGCCAGTGCGCAACCTGGTCGAGCACCATGTCGATGATCCAATCGCCCAGCGCCACGATCTGGTGCGACTCTTCGGCGATCTCGATGAACAGCGCTGGTGGCACCAACGTCCCCGCCGAGGGCGACCAGCGCACCAGCGCCTCGAAGCCGATCAAGGCGCCCGACTCCAGTGCGATCTTGGGCTGGTAGACCATGAACAGGCCCTGCTTCACTGCCAGCGCGCTGCGCAGGCTGCTCTCGATCTCGGCCTTGCGGCGCGTGATGCGATTGAGTTCGGCGGTGAAGAACTGGTAACGGTTGCGTCCGCTGTCCTTGGCCTGGTACATGGCCATGTCGGCATTCTTGACCAGTTCGGACTCGTCACGGGCATCGTCCGGAAAGATCGAGATCCCCATCGACAGCGTCGGTGAAAAGTCCCGCCCCTCGTGCTCGAAGCTCAGGCTCACCGTATCCAGGATGCGGCGTGCAACGCACGACAGGCTGTCGACATCGACCACGTCATCGACGATGACGAGAAACTCATCGCCACCCTGCCGGCACAGCGTGTCGCCATCCCTGATCGACGCGTGGATGCGTTGCGCGACCTCCTTGAGCATGCGGTCGCCCGCTTCATGGCCGAAGGAGTCGTTGATGACCTTGAAGCGATCGACGTCCAGGTAGAGCACTGCTACCCGCGATCCGTTGCGCTCAGCGCGTGCCACCGCCTGGCGCAGGCGGTCGGCAAACAAGCTGCGGTTGGCGAGGCCGGTGAGGCTGTCGTGGTAGGCGAGGAACTCGATCTGGCTCTGCTGGGCACGCTCCACCGAAACGTCCAAGGCCAGGCCTACGTAATGGGAGGTCTCGCCATGACCATTCGCGAGCCGCTTGATCATCAGGCTCTTCGGGTAGCGCTCCCCGCTCTTGCGCCGGTCCCAGATCTCGCCCTGCCAGAAGCCGGTGCGGTCGATGCTCTGCCACATCGCCTCGTAGAAGTCGGGACCATGCATCCCCGAAGACAGGATCCGCGGCGACTGCCCCATCACCTCGTGGGCAAGATAGCCGCTCATCTGCTCGAATGCTTCGTTCACGAACACGATCGCTCGCTGTGCGTCGGTGATCATGATCGACACCGGGGCGAGCTGCATCACGCGCTTGGCAAGATGCAACTCCTGGTTCGCGCACCAGTGCTCATGCGCCGCAAGCACACGCGCCACCTGCTCACCCACACCCGCCGCAAACGCCTCCTCATCAACCGTCCACACCCGCGGCAAGTGAAGTTGCTCATGGCATACCACGCCCAGCAGGCGGTCACCCTGGCGGATCGGCGTATCGAGCAGGGATACGATGTCGCGAGCGGCAAGATGCGCCCGCGACAGCTCCCGCGTCGCCGGGTGCACGGCAGCATCGTTCACGCTCAACACGCGACTGCCTCTCAAGGCCGCGAAGTAAGCCGGGAAATCGACGTCGGCGAGCACAGGGCAAGCACACTCGCAAGCTTTCTCGCCGTCCGTGCCGCCGTGCGCTACGCAACGCAGCTGGCCCGCCGCATCCAGCAGCCAGATCGAAGCCTTCGCGTCGAGCACCCGCGCCGACTGGCCGGCAATCTCTTCCAGCGCCTGCTGCAGGCGGCCACTGCCCGGGAGGACGCTGCGTGCCAGTTGCAGCAGGACGCGATCGAAATCCTGGCGCCTGGCACGCCGCGCATCGTCCAACGAACGATGCCTGCCGACCAGGTTGAAGATGCGCGCGAGAAGCTCTTCCCGGACCAGCGGCGCGGCGACGTAGTCATCCACCCCGCAGCGGAACAAGGCAGCGCGATCGGCCAGATCATCCCCGCCGACGACGGCAAGGATGGCTGGTGCATTGCCGCCGCCAGCCGCGTGGAAACCTTCGATCAGCGCGCGTCCGCCCTCGAGTCCTGATCCATCCAGGCACAGCAGCACCAGATCGCAGCGCTCGAGGCTGAATGCGCCGTGGCGCGCGGACACAGCACCCTGTCTGGCCCGCCCCACCGCCGTCGCCGGCAGCAGGCCAGCCAAGGCTTCATCGTCATGATCAACGACGTACAGCTCACCACAGAACTCATCCAGCATATCCACGAGCTGCGCCCGCACGCCCCCCTGCGGCGCCACCAGCAGCAGCTTCATCACCGACCCACCGAGCCCCGTCTGCATGCGCTCGTACTCAGGGCAGGCTGAAACGGCGCACCGACCGCATCAGCTCAACGGCCATGTCCTGCATCTCTCGGGCCGCGTCGGCATTGCCACTCATGGTGACGCTCACCTCCTCGGCCATGCCCGCGATACGCTCGACATTGGCCGCGATCTCGTTGGCGGCCGTCCCCTGCTCCCGCGTCGCAAGCGCCACGTCGCGCGCCTTGGCGAGGGAGTCCTCGGCCTGCCCGCGGATGGTCTGCAGGATGCCGGCAACTTCCCGTACCTTGACGAGGCTCGCCTGCACCTGCTGCAGTGCGGCCGCAGTCGTGCTCGTGGCCTGCGCCTGATCCCCGCTCGCCGCTGCGACCTGGCCAGCCGCGCTGGCAATCTGTTGTGCACGGCCATCGAGCGCATGGGCCATGCGCGTCATGTCCCTGAGCATGCCCACGAGCTTGTCGCGCATCTCATCGACGGCATGCAGCATGCTGCCGGCCCGCATGCCGGGCCGAGCAACCGCCGCGCTCAGGTCGCCACGCGCGATCTGCTGCACGACGGACACCGCCGCCGCGGGCTCACCGCCCAGCTGGCCAAAGATGCTGCGGCTGATGAGGCCAAAAATGGCAACGATGGCAAGCACGATGGGCAATCCAATCAGCCCGATCTTCACCGCCTGGTCCTGGAACGCCTGTGCGACGTCGTCCTGGTACACACCTGCGCCGATGACCCATTGCCACGGCGCAAACAGACGCGCATAGGACACCTTGCCAACCGGGGCGGTAGCGCCCGGCTTGTTCCACACGTAGTCGACGAAGCCGCCTTGCGCACTGCCCGAGGCCACATCCACCATCTCCACCACGAAGGCGCGGCCTCCCGGGTCGCGCAGTTCGCGCCCTGATGTCCCCTCGATGTCGGGCCTGGCCGGGTTGAGCTTGAACTCGTACCGGGTATCGACCACGAAAACGTAGTTGTCGCCGTCGAAACGCAAGGCACGCAGCGAGGCCAGCGCCTGGCGCTTGGCATCATCCTCGCCGAGGGCGCCTGCCGCCTGGAGCGAGTGGAAATAGCTCAGGGTTGCCATCGCACTGTCAGTCACCGCACGTACGCGTTCGCGGCGGTCCTCTTCCATGCTGGCGCGGAGGTCGAAGAGGGCGACCAGGCCGATGGAAACAAAACCCGCCATCACGGCCAGCAAGGCCAGGACGAGGCGTGTTCTCAGGGTCATCGTGGCAAAGCTCATGGGCTGGGTCCCTTGCGGCGGCTGCAGCGTGCATTCGAAATGGCGCGACGCGCGTAGCAACCGATGTTACGGAATTGCGCATTCCGTTCCATTCACAGCAACGATGACCCCGCTACCAAGAAATGCGTACATCGCCCTCAGGGCGCAACCAGGCCCTCACGGATCGCATAGCGCGTGAGGTCGGCCGACGTGCGCAGGCCGAGCTTGTCCTTCAGGTGGCGCCGATGGACCTCCACCGTCGACACGGTGATCCCCATCTCGGCTGCCATCTCCGCCGCACGCTTGCCATTGGCCAGCAGCACCAGCACCTCGCGCTCGCGCTGGCTCAACAGGCTGACCGGCGGGCAGCTGTCCGCACGCGGCAGAAAGCGGTTCAGCATGCGCGCGGTTGCCTCCGCGCACAGGAAGTGCTTGCCTTCGGCGACCGCGCGCACGCCGTTGATGAGCTCCTGGGTGCTGGCCGTCTTGACCACATAGCCAGAGGCGCCGGCCTTGAGCATCTCCTCGACGAAGGTTCGATCGGCATAGCCCGAGAGTGCGAGCACGCGCACGCCTGCATGCTCGCGTCGCAAGCGCTGCATGACCTCGATGCCATTCTCATCGGGCAGGCCGACATCGAGGATGAGTACATCCGGACGCACGCGCCCGATCTCGGCGAAGATCTCGGCCGCACTGCCGACGCAGGACACCACCACGATGTCGGGCTCGTCCGACAGGATGCCGGCGAGGGCCTCGATGAAGATCCGATGGTCGTCGCCGAGCATGACCCTGATGCTCATCGTCGCCTCCCCGAGCCACGACTGCTGCCGAGCGGCACCTGCAGCCGCACTGAGGTCCCTCGCCCGGGTGCCGAGTCGATGACGACCGTCCCATGGAGATAACCGATGCGCTCCTGCAGGCTGGCCAGCCCGAAGCGCTCGCGCTGGTCGAGCGCGGCGGCAAGGTCCTCGATCCCCCGCCCTTCGTCACGCACCGTGATGCGCAAGAAATGCGCCGCATGCTCGACCCTGACCTGCGCCCAGAAAGTACCCGCATGCTTGAGCACGTTGAGCAGCAGCTCGCGCACCGCGCGGAACAGGATCAGGCTCTGCGCCTCGCCCAGGGCGATCGCCTTGCCCCCATCCGTATCCGTGCCCACAGGCTCGACGTCCACTTCGACATCGAGCCCGAACTCGCGCCCCATCTCGTCGGCCAGCCAGTGCAGCGCCGACACCAGGCCCAGCGTCCGCAGCACCGGCGGACTGAGCTGTGCCGTCATCGAGCGCACCCGCCGGCTCGCGTCACGGATCAGCCCTCCTACCTGCACCAGGGCAGCAACGAGCTCGTCATCGCCGACCGAGCGCTGCACCTGGTCCAGCCGCATCTGGGCGATATGCAGCAACTGGCCGAGATCATCGTGCAGGTCGCGCGCGATCGCCTTGCGCTCGCTCTCCTCGGCCAGGGTGATCTGCACCGCAAGCTCCTGCAACTGCCGGGTACGCTCGACCACCCTGCGTTCGAGATTGGCATTGGCCTCCTGCAGCGCCAGCTCGGCCACTTTCTGCGCCGTGATGTCACGGCCGACGCACTGGATCTCGCGCAAGACCCCCAGTTCGTCGAAGAAACCGCGGTTTATGAACTGCACCCAGCGCAACTCGCCGTTGCCGCAGACGACGCGGTTCTCCTCGATCACCACATCATTGCTCGGCGACAAGGTGCGCAAGGAGGCTTCGACCCGCGCAACGTCGTCGGGATGTGCCACCGGCTGCCAGCGCTGGCCGAGCAGTTCCTCGCGCGCACGCCCCGACAGCGCGCAGTACGCATCGTTGACGAACAGGAAGCGGCCGTCTGCCCCCAGGCGCGAGATCGCCTCGGTCTGCCCACCCAGGATGCTCCTCAGGCGCCGCTCGCTCTCGCGCAGCGCCTGCTCGGTCTCCTTGAGGGCCGAGACTTCGCACAGGATCACGACGATGCCCGCGACGACACCCTTGCGCAGGTCCGGAACATAGTTGACCACCCAGTAGCGCCGACCGCCGCCGGGCGACTCGATGACCTGCTCGTCGGACTGCGCCTCACCCCGATAGGCGCGTTCGACCAAGGGCAGGATCCTCGCGTACAGCGCCGCGGGGGCGAGATCCACGATCCGACGGCCGCGCAGGTCGGCCGCTCCGAGCCCAAGCCAAGCCAGGTAGGCGCGGTTCGCATACACATTGCGCTGCTCCGCATCCCAATAGCTGATCATGGCCGGCAGGCACTCGAAGAGCGTCGCCAGGCTCACATCGAGGCTCGGGTCGCCGCCCCCACCTTCACGCCCCTCCCGGAGCGCAGGCTTGCGGCCTTCATCCGCATCGACAGCCAGCATCATCATGTATCTTTCATTCTCGGATGTCGGGCAAGCCGCCTGCCCACCGCTGCTTAGGCTACAAGGGCAGACGACAACCCCGGAAGTATACCCATTTCCATGTCAGCACCAGGGTTTCCGGGCGCGGCGCACCCGAACGCCGGCGGAAGACGAGATGACCTGGCTCCCCTTGGGCGTCGACACACTTGCGCTCATGGCTGCGTGTTAATCTCTTTTGTGCATTGCAACATCCCTTCCGGATGGCGCACCTTGGCGGACTGCACCCATCCCGCCGGACGAGGAGGACCAAGCCATGTTCCAGCTGCCGTGGTCGGGAAAGCGCCACGACGCACGTACCCCAACGCTCAACCTCGCGCTGCAGGGCGGTGGCGCCCATGGCGCCTACACCTGGGGCGTGCTCGACCGCCTGCTCGAGCACGGCATCGGCATCGAGGGCGTGAGTGGTACCAGCGCGGGCGCGATGAACGCGGTCGCCCTCGCCCAGGGCTGGACCGAAGGCGGTGCACAAGGCGCGCGCGCCAGCCTGGCGGCTTTCTGGTCAGCGGTCGGCGACAGCGTGCCCTTCCACCTCGAACTTCTGCACAGCCTCAATCCGGCGAGCGACGGCAGCCTGCCCGCGCCGATGAGCCTGATGCTCGGCTTCACGCGCATGTTCTCGCCCTACCAGCTCAACCCCTTCGAGCTCAATCCCCTGCGCGACGTGGTGCGCGCCCAGTTCGACTTCGAACGCCTGCGCCGCGACTGCCCGCTCAAGCTGTTCATCGCCGCCACCGCAGTGCGCACCGGCAAGGTCAGGCTGTTCCACACCGGCGAGCTCAGCGAGGCCGCGCTGCTTGCCTCCGCCTGCCTGCCGACCCTGCACCACGCGGTGGAAATCGACGGCGAGCATTACTGGGACGGTGGCTTCACCGCCAACCCTGCGATCTATCCGCTGCTCTATGAATGCCACTCGTCCGACATCCTGCTCGTGCTGCTCAACCCGCTGCGTCGCGAAGCCGCGCCGCGCAGCGCCGACGACATCGCCGCGCGCAGCATGGAGCTGGGCTTCTCCACCACCTTCCTGCGCGAGATGCGCATGGTCGCCCATGCCCGCCGCTTCATCGCCGACAGCGGACCCGCGTGGCTGCGTGGCCGCTTCGAGCGCAAGCTCATGGACGAGCGCTTCCACCTCATCGATGCGGTCGAGCTGGGTGACGCCGGCACGGCCAGCAAGCTCAACGCGGCCAGTGGCTTCCTCATGCAACTGCGCGACCTTGGCCGCGCCCGCGCCGAGGCCTGGCTGCAGGCACACGGCGCAGACATCGGCCGGCGCGAAACCGCTGCGGTCGACGCGCTGTTCCTGTGATGCCGCGCGCACTCAGCCCACTGGCAGAAAGGCCGCAAAGCTGGCCGGCAGCGGCGCGTTCTCCAGGCTGCGCTGGGTGAACAGGAAGCGGCCATCGCAGACGAAGCCGAGATCGGCCCAGTCGACCGCATTGAGCGTGTCGCGGAAGGCCTCGATGTCCACATCCGGCCGGCGCGGGAAGATCGCCATCACCGCGCCGTCGTAGTCGGTGCAGGGGTGTGTGAAGAAGGGTTTCGCCACCCGCGTCTTGCCATTCACATACACGCGCGGCTGCGCGCTGCGGTGGTGCATGCGTCCCCACATCCACCAGTTCGACTCGTCGAAGCGGGTGACCTTGCGCTGCAGCAGGCGTGCCTTGTGCGGCAGGAGCACGGTCGGCGGCGCTTCGCCCGGCTCACTCCAGATCATGCGCCGGGTGAGGCCCGTGCTCACCGTGGATGAGCACACGAAATCGCGGTTGCCATGCGCCGGGTCGGCATACAGCTCGTCCGCGCCCGATACCGCACCGACCTTGACGAAGGCGATGTCAGCCAGGCGCAGCGGGTAGTCGCCACGCGCGAACATCAGGTGGCCGGCGCATTCGATGAAGTGGCGCGTTTCCCAGGCCGGTGCGGCAAGCGCCGCGTCGACGTCGTCGCCGACGCCGATCTCGCAATAACGCGTTTGCCGGTTGGTGCAGCCCTTCTCGAAACGCCAGATCAGGCAGTTCGGCACCGCGTCGGCGAACACGCGCGCATCACCCAGCTCGATCGCGTCGGTGATGCTGCCGGCCTCGAACAGCAGGCGGTTGAGCTTGACCGCCGAAGTCGCCTTGAGGAAGTCCCGCGGCGTGATGAAGATCAGCTCGCCGCCCGGCTCGAGGTGGCGCAGACACTTGTCGATGAAGAACAGATAGAGGTTGGCGCGCCGATCCAGGCACTGGCCATGGCGGCCGCGTGCGATCAGCGCCTGGGTGGAGGCCGGAATGTCCTGGCAACGCACGTAAGGCGGGTTGCCGATGATGGTATCGAAGCGCTCGCGCTCGGGATAGGCGAAGAAGTCGATCGCCTGAGCGCCCGGCGGACAGTGGTCGGGGTCGATCTCCAGGCCGACTGCATCCGGCAGATGACGCAGGAAGGCGCCATCGCCGCAGGAGGGCTCCAGCACCCGGCCGCGCCGACGGCGCAACGCCAGCATGGCGCGCACCACGGCGTCGGGGGTGAACACCTGGCCAAGCGCAGCCACGTCGCGCAGGCCGAGCACAAGCTGGTCATTCATCTCGGGGCGCTCCAGGCTCGGCGGACACAAGGCCCGGCTTGCGTACGACAAGCAGTATGGTGTCGTAGGTGGCCGGCAGCAGGCCGTCGGCGAGTCGATGACGCTCGTAGCGTGCGCTCACCGCCAACCAGGCCTGGCGCCCCAGCGGCGTGCGGCGGCGGCCGCCGTCGATGGTCGCCGCACCGATGGCCTTGATGTCGCGCAGCAGGCCGCGCAGGTCGGCGGCACGCGCATGCAGGGCGCAACGCTCGCGCCGTTCGACCTCGAGCCCCGCCGCGCGGGCCGCCTCCACCCATTGCGCATCGGTATGGAAATCGATGGTATGGCGCGCATCGTCGACGCTGGCGAAGGCGTCGCGCAACTCCCACAGCGTGTCGGGGCCCAGGGTTGCAACCAGGCCGATACCACCGGGTGCCAGCACCCGGCCCAGTTCCTCGAACACGCGCCCTGGGCGGCACCATTGCACCGCCAGGCTGGACCAAAGGAGGTCGATGCTGGCGGCGGCAAGCGGCAGGTGCTCGAGGTCCGCGCACACCGGCTCGAAGCCGCCGTCGCGTCCTGCGCGCATGCGCGCCCGCCCCAGCATGGCCGGGGCCAGGTCGAGCCCGACGATGCGCCCGCCCGGGCGCAGCCGCCGCAGGCTCTCCACGCCGAAGCCGGTACCGCAGCCGGCATCGAGCACCCAGCCGTCCGCGTCGCCCCCGCCCGGCACGAGCCCCTCGCCAAAGGCGGCAAGCCGGGCGCAGATCTCGCGCTGGATCATCGCGGCCTGGTCATAGCTGTGCGCGGCGCGCTCGAAGGCTGCGCGGATGTCGCGCCGCCGATGCGCATGGGCGTGATCGACGCCCTTCGTCGTCGCCGTCATGCGTCCCCCCTTGCGCCGACGAAGGCCAGGATGTGGCCTGCGCAGTCCGCCGCACGCGACACCGGCAGCGCATGGCCGCTGCCCTCCAGCACCTGCAGGCGCGCCTGCGGCAGGGCTTGTGCCAACCTGTAGGCCGCAGCCACGGGCATCAGCGCGTCCTGGTCGCCGTGCAGCAGCAGCACCGGCTGACGGATCCCGCCCAGCAGCGGACGCAGGTCGGCCGCGGCTAGGATCGCCAGGCCGTCTTCGAATGGGTTCGGCGCGGCGGACCTGCCGACGCCAGGGCGTAGCCCGTCGTCGGCCGCCTGGCCAGCGCAGAGGCCCTCCTGCGCGCCCGGACTGAGGCACTGCGCCAGCGCCTGCTGTACCACCCGGCGTCGTGGCTCGCCGATGCATTGCAAGGCCAGGAAGCGCGCCAGTGTTGCCGCAGGGGCCGAGGCGTAGTCGCGCTGAAAGGCGTCTACCACTTCGGCCTGCAGCCCGGGCCAACCCGTGTCGTCTGCCACGAAGCGCGCCGTGCCGGCAAGCAGGACGAGGCGCGACACCTTGTGCGGATGGCGGCAGGCGATGTCGAGCGCGAGCATCGCCCCGAGCGACCAGCCCACCAGCACCGAAGCGTCGGCAAGGCCTGCGGCGAGGGCATCCGCCCAATCCTCCAGCCTGGCGGCTCGGATCGGAGGCGCCCCTTCATGTCCCGGCAGTGCCAGGGTGCGCACCACCTGCCCATGCAGACTGGCTTCGAGCGCAGCGTACACCCGTGGCGACATCGCCCAGCCATGCACCAGGGCGATTTCCGCAGCAACACCCGCGCATGCGGACGCAGCGGCGCGGGCCGGCGCGGACACGACAGGGGTCTCGATGGGGGCTGCAGTCATGGTTTGGGCGCAAACGCTGCGCACGGACGACAAACGAACGGGCGTGCATTGTAAAGGCTCGCGCCGCTACCACGGCGGGAACAAACGCGGCGCGCTCCCCTGTAGGAGCGGCGCCAGCCGCGAGCCTTTTGTCGCCCCCCCGCACCACATCGCCTTCAACCCCTCGCGGCTCGCGCCGCTCCCACGGCGGGAACAAACGCGGCCCGCCCTCCCGTTGGAGCTTCATGGCTTGCCGTGTCGGTGTCCCGGCGTTACCTTGGCCGTCTGCCTGGCAAGCACGAGGAGTCCCGCGATGCCCACGCCTCACCTGGCCGACCCGCACGATGCCGCGCAGCTGCTGGCCTTGGTCGACGCACTGGTCCGCGAGCTGCATCCCGGCGCAATGCGCAGGGCGACGCTCGACTGCGCGCTCGACCGCGACCTCGGGCTCGACAGTCTCAGCCGGGTCGAACTGCTGGCCCGCATCGAGCGCCACTACGGCGTACGCCTGCCAACCACGGTGCTCGACAGCGCCGAAACGCCGCGCGACCTGCTTGCCGCCCTCGCCGATGCGCCCGCAGGCTCGCCGCTGTCCCAGGCCACACGGCGCGCAACCGGTGACGCGCCAGCCTCCACCTCAACCGTCACGGATCCAGTCAGCGAACCTTCGGCCGGCATGCCCTCAGGCGCGGCCACCTTGCTCGAGGTGCTCGACTGGCATCTCGCCCGCCACCCGGAGCGCTGCCACGTACGCTTCCTGGCCGGCGACGACGAGGTCGAGACCCTGAGCCATGCCGAACTCGCCAACGGCGCGCGCAAGGTCGCCGCCGCGCTGCGCGGCCTGGGCGTGCAACCGGGCGACTGTGTCGCGCTGATGCTGCCAACGGGGCTGGACTTCTTCCGCAGCTTCTTCGGCATCCTGTTCGCCGGCGCGGTGCCGGTGCCGATGTACCCGCCCGCACGACCGGCGCAGATCGAAGAGCACCTGCGCCGCCAGGCCGGCATCCTGCGCAACTGCGCGGCCCCTGTGCTGATCACCTTCGACCGTGTGCGCCCCCTGGCCAGCGCCCTCGCCGGGCTGGCGCCCGAGCTTGTGCATGTCACCACGCCCGCAGCGCTGGCGGCGTCCCCTGCCGCCAGCGCGCCCGCCGTGGCCTCGGCGCCGCGCCATCCGGCGCGCGCACGCGAACTCGCGCTCATCCAGTACACCTCGGGTTCCACCGGCGACCCCAAGGGCGTGGCGCTCAGCCACGCCAACCTGCTCGCCAACATCCGCGCCTGGGGGCTGGCCGCCAAGGTCGAGGCGCGCGACGTGTGCGTGAGCTGGCTGCCGCTGTACCACGACATGGGCCTGATCGGCACGTGGCTCGGCAGTCTCTACCATGGCTGCACGCTGGTGCTGATGTCGCCACTCGACTTCCTCGCCCGCCCCGAGCGCTGGCTGTGGGCGATCCACCACTACCGCGGGACGGTCACCGCCGCACCCAACTTCGCCTATGAACTGTGCGTCAAGCGCCTCGCCGGTACCGACCTGGCGGGCCTCGACCTGTCGAGCTGGCGGCTGGCGGCCAACGGCGCCGAGCCGGTCAACCCCGACACGCTCGAACGCTTCGCCCACGCCTTTGCCCCCTATGGTCTGAACGCCGGCAGCCTGACACCGGTGTATGGCCTGGCCGAGTGCTCGGTCGGCCTGTGCGTACCGCCCCCCGGCCGCGGCGTACGTATCGACCGCGTCGAGCGCACGCCGCTGACCCGCGAGGGGCATGCACTTGCAGCTGACGGCGCGGCAGGAACGGGCGCACACGATGACGGTGGCGAGGTACTGCGCCTGGTGTCCTGCGGCCCTCCGCTGCCCGGTCACGAACTGCGCATCGTGGACGCAGAGGGCCGCCCGCTGCCCGAACGCCATGTCGGCGAACTGGAGTTCCGCGGCCCCTCAGCCACCGCCGGCTATTACCGCAACGCGGCGGCGAGCGCCGCCCTGTTCCACGACGGCTGGCTGGTGACTGGCGATCATGCCTACCTCGCCGACGGCGAGCTCTACATCACTGGCCGGGCGAAGGAGCTCATCATCCGCGCCGGCCGCAACCTCTACCCCTACGACCTCGAGCAGGCAATCGGCGACCTGCCGGGCGTACGCAAGGGCTGCGTGGCCGTGTTCGGCGTATCGGACCCGACCAGCGGCGAGGAGCGCCTGGTGGTGGTCGCCGAAACCCGGCTCGAGGACCAAGCCGAACGCCAGGCGCTCGAGGCTGGCATCGTCGCCGCGGCGACGACCCAACTCGACCTCGCCCCCGACACCATCGTGCTCGCCCCCCCGCATGCGGTCCTCAAGACCTCCAGTGGCAAGATCCGCCGCGCCGCGGTGCGCGAGGCCTGGCTGGCCGGGCGCCTGGGTGAGCCGGTGCGTGCGGCGTGGCTGCAGGTGCTACGCCTGCACACCGCCAGCCTGGCCGGCCGCATCGGCAAGCGGGCACGCGCGCTGCCGGGCGTTCTCTACGCCATCTGGGCCTGGGCCTGGTTCGCGCCGCTGGCCACCCTCGCCGCCATCGGCATCATCGGCCTGCCCGGGCTCGGTCAGCGCTGGGCGCTCGCCCACCGCCTCGCCCGCCTCTACCGCTGGCTATGCGCCTGCCCGCTGCGGATCGAAGGCCTGGACAAGCTGCCCGCGGGCAACTGCATCCTGGTCGCCAACCACGCCAGCTACATCGACGGCTTCGTACTCGCCGCCACGCTGCCACATCCGGTGCGCTTCATCGCCAAGACCGAGTTGCGCGCCCAGCCGCTGCTGCGCACCCTGCTCGAGCGCATGGGCACCGTATTCGTCGACCGCTTCGACACCCGGCAGAGCCTGGAAGATGCACGCACGCTCGCCACACATGCCGAAGCCGGCGTGCCGCTGCTGTTCTTTGCCGAAGGCACCTTCGGGCCCGAGGAGGGGTTGCGCGCCTTCCGCCTCGGCGCCTTCCAGGTCGCTGCACGCCAGGGCCTGCCAGTGGTGCCGGTCGCACTCGCGGGCACGCGCGCCGTGCTGCGCAGCGGCGGTTGGCAGCCGCAGCGCGGGCGGCTGGGCGTGCGCATCTGCGCGCCACTGCAACCGGCAGGCGAGGACTGGCACGACCTGCTCGCGCTGCGCGATGCGGTACGCGCGCGCATTCTTGCGCACTGCGGCGAGCACGACGCACTGCAGGACTGAACCGCTACACCCGACCGTCAGGCCAGCGGGCGCACGCGCCCCTGGGCCTCCTCGGCGCTGCCGTATATGTGCGGTACGACCTCGTGCTTCTCCAGTGCCTGACCAAGCTTCATGCGCATGAAGCTGTTCGCCGTGTAGCGCGTCACCGCGCGGTAGTGGCGCTTGACCAGGCGCTTGACCATCTCGATGTAGTCGTCGACCAGCTCGGGCACGATCGAAAAGCGGTCGTAGTTGACGATCGCATCGACGCGATGGCCCACGCTGGCGAGCGCAGCATCGACCGCCTGCTCGATGCGTGCGATATCGGCCTCCGTGCGCACCGCGAGGCCCTCGAAGTTGACGAAGAACAGCCCCTCCTGGGCATCGTAGGACAGGCGCTGCTCGAGCGGGAGCTCGAGCAGGTCGCGGCGCAGCCCCATCGGCTCGTCACGGAAGATGCGCGCATCCATCAGCCGCGGCGCCTGATGCATCACCGGAACGAAGTCCATCTGGGCGAGGATGTCGGTCTCGAGATCGACACCGGGTGCGATCTCGATCAACTCAAGCCCCTCCGCGCACAGGCGGAACACACAGCGCTCGGTGACGTAGAGCACCTCCTGCTGCCAACGCACCGCCTGCACCCCACTGAAGGTGCGATGCTCGACCGCATCGACGAACTTGCGCGCGGCGCCCTCCTGCTGGATGCGCAAGCGCCCCTTGTCGACCACCGCCTTCAGCTCGCCGGCGGTGAAGGTACCGACGAAGACCACCTTCTTGGCGTTCTGCGAGATGTTGATGAAGCCGCCCGCCCCAGCCAGGCGCGGCCCGAAGCGCGAAACGTTGAGGTTGCCCTCGCGATCGGCCTGGGCCAGGCCGAGAAAGGCGATGTCCAGGCCGCCACCGTCGTAGAAATCGAACTGGCTGGGCTGGTCGATGATGGCCTGGGTGTTCACGGCAGCGCCGAAGGACAGCCCGCCGGCCGGAATGCCGCCGATCACACCGGGCTCTGCAGTGAGGGTGAGGAGGTCGATGATCTTCTCCTCTGCGGCCACGTTGGCCACCCCCTCGGGCATGCCGATGCCCAGGTTCACCACCGCGTCAGGCCGCATCTCCATCGCCGCGCGGCGAGCAATGACCTTGCGCTCGCTCATGCCCATCGCCGCAATCGCCGACATCGGCACACGGATCTCGCCGGAGAAGGCGGGGTTGTACTGCTCGCTGTAGGTCTGCATGTGGTGCTCGGGCCGCTCGGCGAGCACCACGCAGTCCACCAGCACCCCAGGCACCTGCACATGGCGCGGGTTGAGCGACCCGCGCTCGGCGATGCGCTCGACCTGGGCGATGACGATGCCGCCCGAATTGCGCGCCGCCATCGCGATGGCGCGCGCTTCCAGGGTCAGCGCCTCCTTCTCCATCGTCAGGTTGCCGTCGGGGTCGGCAGTGGTGCCGCGGATGATGCCGACGTGGATCGGGAAGGCCTTGTAGAACAGGTATTCCTCGCCGTCGATCTCCATCAGCCGCACGAGCTCAGCCGTGGTGCGCGCATTGAGCCTGCCGCCACCGAAGCGCGGATCGACGAAGGTCCCCAGGCCGACACGGGTGAGCGTGCCCGGCTTGCCCGCAGCGATGTCCCGGAACAGATGCGAGATCACCCCCTGCGGCAGGTTCCAGGCCTCGATGCGGTTGCCCACTGCAAGCGCCTGCAGCTTGGGCACCAGCCCCCAATGGCCGCCGATCACGCGCGCCACCAGGCCGTCATGACCGAAGTGGTTGAGTCCGCGCTCCTTGCCATCACCCTGGCCGGCAGCGTAGACCAGGGTCAGGTCACGCGGCGCGACAGCGTCCCCCGCAGCGCTGTCGAGGAAGCGGCGCTCGAGCGCAACCGCGATGCTCTCAGGGAAGCCAATGCCGACGAAGCCCCCGGTGGCCACGGTGTCGCCGCTGCGGATCAGGCGTACCGCATCGCGCGCCGACACCACCTTGCCGGTATCGGACGCACGCAAAGAGGCGGCCATGGGGTGGCGGGCGCTGGTCATCTTTCCTTCTCCTCGGCAAGCACGATGGCGTGGGCATGAAACGGACATCGAGCATGCCGTGTCGCGGCCGCAACCGCAACGCGGCGGCGCAGCATCGTCGCCCCAGGCCAGGCCGGGACCAGCCTCTGCGCGCAGCTCAGCGCCACATGTCGCGCATCTTCGCCGCGAGGTCGACCGCCGCCTGGCGCGAGGCGGGCGAGCCCTGCAACTGCGGCGGAGGGGGCGGCCAGCTCAGCTGCTCGAAGTGCCCGAGCAGGCGGTTGGGAATGAAACGGCTGCGCCCGGCATACACATGGCGATCGCCCATGCCGGCCTGCTGGGTGACGTAGAAACGCTGCGGCACGATCAGGTCCAGGCTGTCCCGGGCACGCGTCATCGCCACGTAGAGCAGGCGGCGCTCCTCCTCGATCTCGGCGCTGTTGCGGGTGGCAACATCGGACGGGATACAGCCGTCGACCACGTTGAGCACGCTCACCGCGTTCCACTCCTGGCCCTTGGCCGAATGCATGGTCGACAGGATCAGGTAGTCCTCGTCGAGCAGCGGCATGCCGGCTTCGCCGCTGGTGGCGCTGGGCGGGTCGAGCGTGAGCTCGGTGAGGAAACGCTGTCGGCTCGGGCTGGTGGCGGCGATGCGGGCGAGCTGCTGGATGTCGAGCACGCGCACCGCGAAGTCGTCGTACAGGCGTGGCATCTGCGCCTCGTACCAGCGGCAGGCGAGCTCGAAATCCGCCGGCCACTGCGGACCGGCGGCAAGGCTCACGGCTTGCGCCGCGCCTGCAGCACCCTCCGCGTGTAGCCCCCGTGGGAGCGGCGCCAGCCGCGAGGGGTTGAAGGCGGTGTGGTCTGGCGGCGTTGCCGAAAGGCTCGCGGCTCGCGCCGCTCCCACAGCGGCGGCGGCAGATTCGGAGGGCGGCATTCTGCCTGCGAGGCAATCGATCAGCGCGGCAAATTCCAGCCAGCCGGCGCGCGCGGCCTCCGGCACGGGCTGCTCGGCAAGCAGCGCGCAGCCCTCGGGAGCGGCACACACATTGTCGAGCACGCGGCCGGCGGTCTTGGGCCCGACGCCGGCAAGCAGCTGGATGGCGCGAAAACCCGAAACGCGGTCGCGCGGATTCTCGGCCCAGCGCAGCACGGCAAGCACGTCCTTGATGTGGGCGGCCTCGAGGAACTTGAGCCCACCGAACTTCACGAAGGGCACGTTGCGCCGGGTGAGCTCCATCTCCAGCCGCGCGCTGTGCGCCGAAGCACGGAACAGCACCGCCTGCTGCTTGAGCTTGAGCCCCTCCTCGCGCCGCGCCAGCACGCCATCGACGACGAAGGTCGCCTGGTCGGCGTCGTCCTTGACTGCCACGATGCGTGGGCGCTGGGCGGACTCGCGCTCCGACCACAGGTTCTTGGTGAAGCGCTCGGCGGCGAGCGCGATCACCGCGTTGGCCGCCTCCAGGATTGGCCTGGTGGAACGGTAGTTCTGCTCCAGCGTCACCACGTGCGCCGGCGGATCGAAGGCGGCCGGAAAGTCGAGGATGTTGCGCACCGTCGCGCCACGGAAGGCGTAGATGGACTGCGCGTCGTCGCCGACCACGGTCAGGCCACGCCCATCGGGCTTCATCGCCATCAGAATCGCCGCCTGCAGGTGGTTGGTGTCCTGATACTCGTCGACCAGCACATGGTCGAACAGGCCGCCGATCTCGGCCCCGAGCGCCGGCTCGGCCACCATCTGCGCCCAGTACAGCAGCAGATCGTCGTAATCGAGCACCTGTTGCGCCTGCTTGGCCTCGACGTAGGCCCGGAACAGGCGTTTGAGCTCGTCCTCCCACTCCGCACACCATGGGAAGCTCGCCTGCAGCACCTCGGCCAGCGGCGCGCGGGTATTGACCACCGCCGAATAGATCGCCAGGCAGGTGCCCTTCTGCGGAAAGCGCTGCCGGGTGGTCGACAGCCCCGCCTCGTGGCGCACCAGGTTCATCAGGTCCGCCGAGTCCTCGCGGTCGTGGATGGTGAAGCCTGGGTCGAGCCCGATGCGGCCGGCGTAGTCGCGCAGCAGGCGTGCGCCAATGGCGTGGAAGGTACCGGACCAGCGCAGCTCGGCCTGCGCCAGGCCGGGCCGGCCGGCAGAGGCCTGGGCCAGGATGCGCCGCACCCGCCGCCCCATCTCGTCCGCGGCGCGGCGCGAAAAGGTGAGCAACAGGATGCGTGCGGGATCGGCACCGTTCTCGATCAGGTGCGCCACACGGTGGGCCAGGGTATTGGTCTTGCCCGAACCGGCGCCAGCAATCACCAGCAGCGGAGCGGCCGGCCCGCTGGCACCGGCATGGCAGACCGCCTCGCGCTGCGCCGGGTTGAGCGCGTCCAGCGGCGAAGACGTGGCGGAAACGGGTGATTCGGGAGACGGGGGGGCGTACATGGCTGTAATTGTATTCAGTCCATCCCGCATGCGATAGCCGCTGTGCAGCCTCCCGCTTCAGGCCGGTAGCGCCAGCACCACCCTGTCCCGCCCCCCCTGCTTGGCGGCGTACATGGCCTGATCCGCTTCGCGGACAAGGGCTTCGAGATCGGGCTGAGTCGTGCGCTCGGCCACGCCGATGCTCGCGCTCAAGCTCAGCGCGCCGCCATCGAGCGTCAGATCCAGGCCGCGGATGTCGTGCAGCAGGCGCTCGGCCAGCACCCCGGCCTGGGCCGCCGTGGTCTCGGGCAGAAGCACCACGAACTCCTCCCCGCCCCAACGCGCGGCGACGTCGGCCGCCCGGCAGTTGCGTTCGATCACGCCGGCCACGGCCTTGAGCGCAGCATCACCCGCCGCATGACCGCGCACGTCATTGATCAACTTGAAGTGATCGAGGTCGAGCACCACCGCCGACAGTGGTCGTTGGCGGCGGACTGCCGTACTCCATGCGCTCTCGCCCAGCACTGCGAAGGCGCGGCGGTTGCGCAGTCCGGTGAGCGGATCGAGGCTCGAAAGCTGCTCTGCCTGCAGGCGCTCGCGGCGGATGCGACGCACCCGGTAGGCGAGTGCAAGCGACAGGATCGCACCATCGATGGCGATGCCCACCTCCGCGGCATGAAAGGTCCAGTTCGAGTACGGCAGCCCGTTCCACACCGCAAGCGAGGTGGTCGCCGCCCCTGCCATCGCCGCCAGCGAGCCCGCCAGGAAGTAGCCTGCGGCAATGCGATCGCCATCGAGGCGCGAGAAACCCAGCCACACCATGGCCACCGAGAACAGCAGCACGAAGACGAAGGCAACGACGGCCGCTGCCGCCTGCTGGTCGAGCACCACACAGGCGCCGATCGCCACCATGCCCGCCACGCCGAAGCCATGGGCCAGCCGATGCGCACGGGGCGCGGCCACGGCCAGGCCCAGGGAGCTGGACGCGAAACGCAGGCCGAGATAGCCCAGCACCACCATCAGCACCAGGATGATGTAGCGCTGCACGCCGTACATCCCCGGCCACAGCCAGTTGTAGCCGTGCCCTGCGTAGCCCATGCTCAGTAGCACGAAACAGCCGAGGTAGAGCACGTAGTCACGATGCGCGCGGTCGCGCAGGCCGGCGTACAGCATGGCGTTGTAGGCGATCAGGGCGAGCAGGAAGCCGTACAGCAGCCCATAGGTGAAGTCGTGCACCCGCATCGCAAACTGGTAGCACTCGTCGTCGAACACCCGCAGCGGCAACACGAGCGGGTCGGGCGTCTCGGCACGGACCAGCAATTCGGTGACGCCCGGTTCGAAGACGTGCTCGAAGACAAAACCCAGGTTGCCTTTGGCCGCGCGCAATCCCGGCCCACCGTCACCGGCCTGCATGCGGCCGACCACCTGGCCGTCGCGGACCACGAACAAGTCGATGCGGTCGATCCACGAAGTACCTACAAGCACGCGGCGCGCTTGCGCCTCGCTATAACGGCTATCCACCCGCAGGTGCAGCCAGACCGCGGGCGAGCCGATGCCGAACTTGGGCACGTCCGCGCCCACCGGGCTGAAACGCCCGGCGCGCTGGAGGGCGAGCGCACGCTCGGCTTCCAGCGCGCCACCGATCTCGATCATCATTGAGCTGGCGCGCCCGAGGTAAGCCGAGCCTGGCTCGTCAAGGACGATGCCAGCCGCCGTAGCCTCCACCTCCGCGCGTACCGGCGCGGCACCGCACAGCAACAACAGCGCCGCCAGCACGATCAGCGCCAGCTCGCGGACACGGAGCGCCATCATGCGCCATGCTCCGACCGCAGGCCGTGTGCGAACGCAGCCGGCGCATGGGCGCTGCACTGCAACAAGATCGACGGACGTCGGCAAGGCATGAGTGTGGGCTCGCATGGCGTATGGGGGCGCCGATAAGCTCATTCTAGGACGGGCGCACACGAATCCGCACCTCTGTCGCAGCGCATCACGCCTGTACCCAAAGCAACTGGCACAAGCGGCACCCGCACTCTATGCTGGAACCGGGGAACAAAGCGGCCTGACCGCGCTCCTGCGGCAGCGCGCCCCGCCTTTCCGGAGGATAGGCTCATGGCACGGCGCGCACTCTGCATCGGCATCAACGACTATCCCGGCACCGACAGCGACCTCTCCGGCTGCGTCAACGACGCCCATGACTGGGGTGCCATGCTGCAGGCGCGCGGCTTCACCGTGAGCACCCTGCTCGACGCTCAGGCCACACGCGCTGCGATGCACGGTGCCATCGAGACCCTCGTCGCCGCTGCCCGCAGTGGAGACACCGTGGTCCTGACCTATTCCGGCCACGGCACCTGGGTGGAGGACGAAGACGGCGACGAACCCGATGGCCGCGACGAAGGCCTCTGCCCCTACGACATCGGCACCGCCGGCCCGCTGCTCGACGACGACCTGCGCGCGCTCTTCGACCGCCGCGCTGCCGGCGTACGCCTCGTCCTGATCGCCGACAGCTGCCATTCTGGCTCGGTGCATCGTGGCGACGACAGCGCGCTCGACGCCGGCGGTCCGCGCCCGCGCTTCATGCCTCCCGAAGTATGGATGAAGGCTGCCGACCTGCCGCAAGCACCACGCGCTTCAGCGCTCACCCTCATCGGCGGCATGCGCCGCGCCGGCGGCGACCTGCTGCTGGCCGGTTGCCGCGACGAGGAGTTCAGTTGGGACACCAGCTTCGGCGGCCGCCCCAACGGCGCCTTCACCTTCTACGCACTCAAGACCCTGCGCGAACAGAAACCGGGCAACTATGAGCAGTGGCATGCCGCCATCCGCAAGTACCTGCCGTCGACGCGACAGCCGCAGGAACCTCAGATCGCGGGCACGCGCACGGTTCGGAAGATGCCGATCTTCACCTGAACGACGCGCCGGATGCCGCGGCGGGGCGCTCGAAGAACCCGTGATCGAGAAAGTGGAGCGTCTGGCGCAGGCATGCGGACGACCACAGCATCTGCATGTGGGTGACGGGCAGAACGATGTGATCGCGCGCCCCCGGCCAGCGCGTCTCGGCCACTGTCACCATGCCGTCGTTGGGCTGCGCCATGCCCGGCACCAGGCGACCAAGCCCGATCGGGCGGTCGCCGGCGATGACGCCGACCTCGCGATGAGGCTCGATGCAAGGCAACGGCTGCTCCAGCCAGGCAGGCAGTGCTCGCCCGAGCGCGTGACGAAGCAGCGGTACCCGGAGGATCACCCGCGCCGACGCGGAACCGCAGAGCGGCGAGCCCAGCACCACCACCCTCCCAAGTGCAGCAGGACGGTGGCGGGCGAGCATGTGCAGCACGACGCAGCCGCCCAGGCTATGCCCCACCACATGCAGCGGGCGCTCGCCCGCGCTCGCGATCGCAGCCGCGAGGCCGTCGGCGACCTCATCCAGCGCGGCGCGCACAGAGGGGTAGGAGTAGCTGCGACTCGACCACCCCAGGGATGCCACTCGCCGCCGCTGCAACCCGAACACCCAGCCATGCATCCACAAGCCATGGACGAAGAGGATTCCGGGAAGGCCGGGCCGCGCGAGGCTCACCGCGCGCCAGAGTAGCCGAGCAATACCGGCAGGTAGACGACCAGCGCAAACACCACCAGCAGCGCGCCCAGGTAGGGCAGCACCGCGCGGCTGATACGCTCGAGCGGCTGCTCGGTCACCGACGAGGCCACGTACAGGTTGATCGCTACCGGCGGGGTCACCATGCCGATCGCCAGGCCGACGACGATGATCAGGCCGAAATGCACCAGATCGATGCCCAGCAGGGTCACCAGCGGCAGGAACACCGGAGTGAGGATGATCAGCGCCGCGGCGGTCTCGATGAACACCCCGGTGAGCAGGATGAGCAGCATGATCAACAGCAGCACGACATAAACGTTGTCGGAGATCGACAGCACCCACTGCGCGATCGTCCCCGGGATCTGCCAGTTGGCCATCGCCCAGCTCAGGATGGCGGAGGTGGAGATCACGAACATGATGACCCCGGTCGTGATCACCGAGCGCAGCATGATGCGATAGACGTCGCGAAAACCGAGGTCTCGATACACGAACAGTGACACCAGCAGCGCGTAGTTGACCGCCACCACCGCAGCCTCGCTCGGCGTGAATGCCCCCGAGAAGATCCCGCCGAGGATGATCACCGGCGTCAGCAGGCCCCAGATCGCCCCCTTGAAGGTGCGCCAGATGGTCGCCGCCGAGAACGGCGCACCCTTGGGGTAGTTGCGCCGGTAAGCCTGGTGAACCGCAATTGCCATCAGGCCCACGCCCATCGCCACGCCGGGCAGGAAGCCGCTGATGAACAGCGCCGATACCGACTGCGCGGCGATGACCGCGTAGATGATCATCGGCACCGAAGGCGGGATGACCACGCCGATGGTGCCGCTGGCGGCGATCAGGGCTGCCGCGGACGAGGCGTCGTAGCCCTTGCGCCTGAGCTCCGGCACCATGCTCGAGGCCACCGCCGCCGTGGTCGCCGCACCCGAGCCGGAAATGGCGGCGAAGAACATGCCCGCGAGCACCGACACCACCGACAGCCCGCCCTTGAGGAAGCCGAGCACGGCGTCGGCGAGCGCCACCAGCTTCTCGCTCACCTTGCCCTGCGCCATCAGGTCACCGGCCAGGATGAAGAAGGGAACGGCGATCAGCGCGAAGGAATCGATGCCGGCGAACATGCGCTGCGCCGCCAGCATCAGGGGAACATCGTCGACGAACAGCGCCACGGCCGTACTGGCGCCGATCGTCACCGCCACCGGGACACCGGCGAGCAGAAACAGGAAGAACAGGCCGAACAGCACCAGCGTCATGGCGCCTCACCTGCGCGCGTGCCCGCCTCGATGGCCTCGGCCTCGCGACGGGCCGACGCGGAAAAGAGCTCGGCCAGGTCGAGCAGCGAGTAGTACAGCATCAGCAGCGCACACACTGGGATGATCGAGAACACATAGCGGATCGGGATGCGCAGCGAGGCCGACACCTGGAAGCTCTGCATCTGCATGAAGCGCAGCCCGTAGAAGATGATCAGCGCGAAGAAGCCGATCGCCACCACGATGGCCAGCGCCTTCACTGCCAGGCGCAGCGGCCCCGGTAGGGCATTGACCACGAAGTCGACGGCGATGTGGCGCCCGCGCTGCCAGGCCATCGCCGCGCCGAGAAAACTGGTCCACACGAGCAGGTAGCGCGCCAACTCCTCGGACCAGCTCACCGCATTGAAGAACACGCGCGAGACGATCTGCAGCGTGATCACCGCGATCATCCCGGCGAGCGCCACGAAGGCGGCTCGCTGGACGATCGCGTCGATCAGCTTTTCGGTGCGTTTGAGATGGCCGAACACGGCTTACTGCAGGGCAGCCCGGATACGCGGCAGGTAGTCGCCGAAGCGTGACTCGTACTTCGCGTACACCGACTCGATCGCCTTCTGGAAGGCAGCGACGTCGGGCGACTCATCGATCTGCATGCCCGCGGCGCGCAGCTCGGCCAGTTGCGCAGCCTGCATCTCGGCGTTCATGCGGCGGCCATGCTCGGCCGCTTCCTGGGCGGCACTCTTGACCAGCGCCTGGGCCGGCTCGGGCAGGCGCTTGAAGCGGTCGAGGCCCATCACGAAGATGGCCGGCGCGTAGGTATGGCGCGTCAGCGACATGTGCTTCTGCGTCTCGGAGAGCTTGAACGAGTGGATGACATTGACCGGGTTCTCCTGGCCGTCGATCGTGCCCTGCTGCATCGCCGTCAGCGCCTCGGTCCAAGCCATCGGCACGGCGTTGGCACCCAGCGCACGGAAGGTGTCGATGTACACCGGGTTCTCCATCACGCGGATCTTCATGCCCTGCACGTCGGCCGGGCCATGCACCGCACGGCGGCTGTTGGTGAGGTTGCGGAAGCCACGCTCGGCATATGCCAGGCCCTTGAGGTTGACGCGCTCGAGCCGGCCAAGCAGCTCCTGGCCGATCTCGCCATCGAGCACCTTGTAGGCGGCCTCGGGCGTCGGGAACAGGAAGGGCAGTTCGAACACCGCCATCTGTTCGACGAAGTTGGCGACCGGCCCGTTGGTGATCACGCCCATGTCGACCGTGCCCATCTGCATGCCTTCGAGCAGGGTGCGCTCATCGCCCAGCACGGCATTCGGGAACAGCTCGACGCTGAGCTTGCCGCCGCTGCGCTCCTCGACGATCTCCTTGAAGCGCACGGCCGACAGATGGAAGCTGTCACGCTCGTTCACCACGTGCGCGAGCTTGATGGTGGCCGGCTTCATGCCGGCAAAGGCCTCGGGCGATGCCGCGGCCTGGGGGGCGCCGAACAGGACGCCAGCCGACAACCCGAATGCCGCAAGGCTTCCGAAAATCTTGTTCTTCATGCAATTGTTCTCCTTCTAGTGTTTCGGGGTTGCTTCCCGCTCAGCGCGTGGCGGCCGACCAAAATACCACGAAGCCTCCGGAGCGCAGCAGCCGTGCGCCGCGCCAGACGCGCATCAGCCGCCCTTCACCTGGCGCGCCGTCAGCCCGGGATTATCGCCGCTGTAGGCCGCCTTGATCGCATCCCAGGCCTCCTCTGCGGTCTCGGCGTAGTGGAACAGGCCGACGTCCTCGGGGCTGATCACACCGTGCTCGATCAGGACGTCGAAATCGAGCAGGCGCTGCCAGAAGTCGCGGCCGATGAGGATGATCGGGCGGCGGCGGATCTTGCGCGTCTGCGTCAGCGTCAGCACCTCGAAGAGCTCGTCCAGCGTGCCGAAACCGCCGGGAAAGCTCACCAGCGCCACAGCGCGCATCAGGAAGTGCATCTTGCGGATGGCGAAGTAGTGGAACTGGAAGCACAGCTCGGGCGAGATGTAGGGGTTGGGCGCCTCCTCGAAGGGCAGGAAGATGCTCATCCCCATGCTGCGCCCACCGGCCTCGAAGGCGCCGCGATTGCCCGCCTCCATGATCCCCGGCCCGCCGCCGGTAGCGACGATCACCGGCTCGCCGAGCGCGTCAGGCTCACGCGTGACCAGCTCCCCGAAACGGCGCGCCTCCTCGTACCAGCGCGCATTCTTCACCATCTGCCGAGCGCGCCCGATCGCAGCCTCGTCGCCGCCCGCCAGGGCTTCCTCCAGCAGCTTCGCCGCCACGTCCGGCGCCTTGAAGCGCGCGCTGCCGAACACCACGACGCTCGACTCCACGCCCTGCTCCTGCTGGATCAGCTCGGCCTTGAGCAGTTCGAGCTGAAGGCGCACCGGGCGCAGCTCGTCGCGCAGCAGGAACTCGGTGTCGGTGAAGGCCATGCGGAAGGCGCTGCCGGGGCCGTCGTAGCGGCCATGCGGCTGGACGGCACGCGCCTCGTCCTCTGCGGACGGAAAGTTGCGGGCACGGATGGGCGACTTGTCGGTCATGTGGCGATCCTGGTGTGGAGGGACCGCCATCTTCGCACCGGGCAAGGGGCGCGCGCCATCGAGCTGGGCAATTCACCCGAGCGCAGCGCCGCAACCCGGGCGGCGGCAGAGCCCATCGAGCAGGCCACCTCGGTCCCGACGCGCTCCCGCAGTCCCTATCCTGGGGAAACCCGCGATAATGACGGCCATTTCGTTTTTGCGCGCCGCTGCAGGGCTCCCCCATGGAAATCAAGGTCAACTTTCTCGACAAGCTCCGCCTGGAGGCCAGGTTCGACGACTTCACGGTCATCGCCGACCAGCCGATCCGCTACAAGGGCGACGGCTCGGCGCCCGGCCCCTTCGACTACTTCCTGGCGTCGTCAGCCTTGTGTGCGGCCTACTTCGTGAAGCTGTACTGCGAGACGCGCAACATCCCCACCGACAACATCCGCCTGTCGCAGAACAACATCGTCGATCCGGAAAACCGCTACAAGCAGATCTTCAAGATCCTCGTCGAACTGCCCGAGGACATCTCCGCCGCCGACCGCCAGGGCATCCTGCGCTCGATCGAGCGCTGCACCGTCAAGCGGGTGGTGCAGACCGGGCCGGAGTTCGTGATCGAGGAGGTGGCGAACCTGGACGCCGATGCCCAGGCCCTGCTGACGCTGAAGCCGGATGCGGACGCCCACACCTACATCCTCGGCAAGGACCTGCCGCTCGAGCAGACCATCGCCAACATGTCGAAGGTGCTGGCGGACCTGGGCATCAGGATCGAGATCGCGTCGTGGCGCAATCTGGTGCCCAACGTGTGGTCGCTGCACATCCGCGACGCGCACTCGCCAATGTGCTTCACCAATGGCAAGGGCGCGACCAAGGAAAGCGCGCTCGCCTCGGCGCTGGGCGAATACATCGAGCGGCTCAACTTCAACCACTTCTACAACGATCAGTTCTGGGGCGAAGACATCGCCAATGCGGCCTTCGTGCATTACCCGAACGAGCGCTGGTTCAAGCCCGGCCGCAGGGACGCGCTGCCGGCCGGCCTGCTCGACGACTATTGCCGGGCGATCTACGACCCCGAAGGCGAACTGCGCGCCTCGCACCTTTACGACACCAACTCGGGCAACATCGAGCGCGGCATCTGCGCCCTGCCCTATGTCCGCCAGTCCGACGGCGAAGTGGTGTATTTCCCCACCAATCTCACCGACAACCTTTTCCTCAGCAATGGCATGAGCGCCGGCAACACGCTTGCCGAGGCGCAGGTGCAGTGCCTGTCGGAGATCTTCGAGCGCGCAGTGAAGCGCGAGATCATCGAGCGCGAGATCGCGCTGCCCGACGTGCCGGCGGAAGTATTGGCCAAGTACCCTGGGATCATGGCCGGCATCGAGGAGCTGGAGCGGCAGGGCTTTCCCGTGCTGGTGAAGGATGCATCGCTGGGCGGGGTCTATCCGGTGATGTGCGTGACCCTGATGAACCCGCGCACGAGTGGCGTGTTCGCCTCGTTCGGCGCCCACCCGAGCCTGGAGGTGGCGCTCGAGCGCTGTCTGACCGAACTGCTGCAGGGGCGCAGCTTCGAAGGCCTCAACGACCTGCCCCCGCCCACCTTCGAAACCGCTGCAGTCACCGAGCCGCACAACTTCGTCGAGCACTTCATCGACTCCAGTGGCGTGGTGTCGTGGCGCTTCTTCAGCGCCAGGGCCGAGCACGACTTCGTCGAGTGGGACTTCTCGGGCCATGGGGAGAATTCCAACGCCGACGAGGCCGCGACCCTGTTCGGTATCCTCGCCGACCTGGGCAAGGAGGCGTACATGGCGGTGCACGACCAGCTCGGCGCCATCGCCTGCCGCATCCTCGTGCCGGGCTATTCCGAGGTCTATCCGGTGGAAGACCTGATCTGGGACAACACCAACAAGGCGCTGCGCTTCCGCGCCGACATCCTGAACCTGCACCGCCTCGACGACGACGCACTCGAAGCCTTGCTCGAAAGCCTGGAAGAGAGCGAACTCGACGACTACACCGACATCATCACGCTGATCGGTATCGAGTTCGACGAGAACACGGTGTGGGGGCAGCTGACGATTGTGGAGCTGAAACTGCTGATCCACCTCGCCCTGCAGCAGTTCGACGAGGCGAAGGAGTGCGTCGAGGCCTTGCTGCAGTACAACGAGAACACGGTCGATCGCGTGCTGTTCTACCGCGCCCTCGACGTGGTGCTGGAGGTGGTGCTGGACGACGAACTGGAACTGGACGACTACGTGGCCAATTTCCGCCGCATGTTCGGCGACGCACGCATGGATGCGGTGCTGGGCTCGGTGGATGGTAGCGTGCGCTTCCACGGCCTGACGCCGACGAGCATGAAGCTCGAAGGGCTCGACCGCCACCAGCGCCTGATCGACAGCTACCGCAAGCTGCACGCGGCGCGCGCCGCGGTGGCGGCAGCATGAAGTGGCTCCGAAGCCTGTTGGTCGTGCTCGTCATGCTGGCGAGCGCGGGCGTGGCACAGGCGGAAAAGTTCACCATTGCCGCGGCATCCGACCTGCGCTTTGCGCTCGACGACATCATCGCACTCTATCGCCAGGCCCATCCTGCGCATCAGGTCGAAGTGATCTACGGCTCGTCGGGCAAGATGAGCACGCAGATCATCAACGGCGCGCCCTTCGACATCTTCTTCTCCGCCGACATCGCCTTCCCCCAGCGCCTGCACGCGCAGGGTTTCACCGCGACCGAACCAGCGGTCTATGCGCTCGGTCGCATCGTGCTGTGGAGCAACACCGTGGACGCCTCGGTGCTGACCCTGGCCGACCTGCCCACCCACCCCCGCATCCGCCGCATCGCCATCGCCCAGCCCGCCCATGCACCCTACGGGCAGCGTGCCCAGGAAGCGCTGCAGGCAGCCGGCGTGTGGGAGGCGGTGCAGACCAAGCTGGTGTTCGGCGAGAACATCGCGCACACCGCGCAGATGGTGGAGTCGGGCGCCGCCGAGGTGGGCATCATCGCCTTATCTTTGGCAAGATTTCCCGCGTTGGCCGAGCACCGCCACCACCTGATCGACGATGCCCTGCATGCACCGCTCACCCAGGGCTATGTGGTCACCACCCGCGGCGCGCGCAAGGCGGCGGTGATGGACTTCGCCGCCTTCATGGAGACCGACGCTGCACACGCCATCATGGAACGCTACGGCTTCGTGATGCCCGGACGCTGAACCTTTCCCTCCCGCCTCATGCTCGGACTCGGCCCCCAGGACTGGCAGGCAATCGAAGTCACCTTCAAGCTCTGCCTGTACACCACCCTCATCCTGCTCGTCATCGCCACGCCGCTCGCCTGGTGGCTGGCGGCCGGGCGCTCCAACCTGCGCACCGCGGTACAGGCGGTGGTTGCGCTGCCGCTGGTGCTGCCGCCCACCGTGCTCGGCTTCTACCTGCTGGTCGCGCTCGGTCCGCGCGGTTTCGTGGGCAGCACGCTGGAGGGCCTCGGCCTGAGCCACCTGGCTTTCTCCTTCGAGGGCATCCTGCTGGCTTCGGTGCTGTATTCCATGCCCTTCGCCGTGCAACCCCTGCACGAGGCCTTCAGCCAGCTGGGCCGTCGCCCCGTGGAGGTGGCCAGCGCGCTGGGCGCGAACGCGGTGGACCGCTTCCTCACCGTGGTGTTGCCGCTCACCCGCGGCGGCTTCGTGGTCGCCTTCACCCTCACCTTCGCCCACACGCTGGGCGAATTCGGCGTGATCCTGATGCTGGGCGGCAGCATCCCGGGCGAGACCAAGGTACTGTCGGTGCTGATCTACGACCACGCCGAAGCGCTCAACTACGACGCCGCGCACCGCCTGTCGCTCGGCTTGCTGGTGTTCTCCTTCCTGACCCTGTTCGTGGTGTACGCCATCAACCGCAGGTTCCGCGTCGCCAGGGTGGGCTGAGATGAGCACCACCTCACCTGCTCCCGCCGCTGCCCCTGCAGAAACCCCCTGCACGCAGCCGGCGTCGGCCATGCTGTCCGTGCGCGCCCTCCTGCAGCGCACCGGATTCACCCTCGATATCGACGCCGCACTGCCGCTTGCCGGCGTCACCGCACTGTTCGGGCGCTCCGGCTGTGGCAAGACCAGCTTGCTGCGCGTGATCGCCGGACTCGACCGCGCCGCAGGCGCCGAAGTGCGCTTTGGCGACGCGCTCTGGCAGTACGGGCGCCACTTCGTGCCGCTGCACCGCCGCCGCATCGGGCTGGTGTTCCAGGAGCACAGCCTGCTCCCCCACCTGGGCGTGCGCGACAACCTGCTCTACGGCTATCGGCGCACCCCGCCCGCCGAACGCCGCCTGCACCTGCAGGAGGTGGTGGACATGCTGGACATCGGCGAGCTGCTCGATCGCAGCATCGACAGGCTCTCGGGCGGCCAGCGCCAGCGCGTGTCGCTGGGACGCGCGCTGCTCACCAGCCCGCGCCTGATGCTGCTCGACGAACCGCTGTCAGCCCTGGATACGGCGACCAAGCGCGAAATCATGCCCTTCCTGTCGCGGCTGGCGGCCGAGGCCGGCATGCCGATCGTGATGGTCAGCCATGCCCCCGACGAGGTCGAGCGCCTCGCCGACCGCGTAGTGTTCATGCACGCCGGCCGCATCGAGCGCATCGAGACCCTGCGCCAGGCCCTCGCACGCGCCGACTCGCCGCTGTTCGCCGACGCGGGCGCGGTATCGGTGCTCGAAGGTCTGCCCGGCGCAGCCGGCGCCCACGGCCTGCGCGCCTTCGGCCCCGAGGGCGCGCGCCTGTGGTTGTCGGCGAGCGCTGCGGTAGCCGGCGAGGGACAGGCGGACGAAGCCTTCTCGGCCGAGCCGCCGGCGGCCAGTACGGCCGCGCCGTCGCCACGCAGATTGCAGCGCCTGCGCATCCTGGCACGCGACGTCAGCCTGGCCCTCGACGACCCCACCCGCATCAGCATCCAGAACCACCTGCGCGTCACCATCGAGCGCATCGACACCCATGCACCGGGTCGGGCACTGGTCTCCTGCCGCATGGCCGATGGCCAGCTGCTGCTTGCCGAAGTCACACCGTGGTCGGTCGCGCAGCTCGGCCTCGCGCCGGGGCAGCAGGTCTATGCGCTGATCAAGTCGGTGGCGCTGCTGGGCTGAATCGCCTTCAGCGCCCCTCCAGCCGCGCGCGCAGTCCCGAGCTGCGCTGCGTCGGCCGCGCACAGGCGTCGATGAACACCGCGCCCGGCCCGGCCAGCGTGACCCGGCGCGCGGCGCGGGTGACGCCGGTGTACAGCAGCTCGCGACTGAGCACGCGGACCGACTGCGCGGGCAGCACCATCAGCACCTCGTCGAACTCCGAGCCCTGGCTCTTGTGCACCGTAAGCGCGAAGGCGAGCGCGTGCTCGGGCAGGCGCAAGGGCGCGACGCGGCGGTAGCTGCCATCGGCCTGGGGGAAATGCACTGCGAGCTCGCCGCTGTCGTCCGCCAGACACAGGCCGACATCGCCGTTGTAGAGCCCGAGCAGGTAGTCGTTGCGCAGCACGATCACCGGGCGGCCGGCATACCAGGGCGAGGCGGCACCGGCCTCGGGCGGCAGGCCGAGCGCTGCGCGCAGGCGGCGTTCGAGGTGCGCATTGAGCGCTGCCAGGCCGCGCCCGCCCGCATGCACGGCGACCAGCACGCGGAAGCGGTCGAAGGCGGCAAACACGGCTTCGGGTGCGCCGCCCTTCACGCCCAACGCCCCGACAGCGGCAAAAAAGGCGGCATAGCCGGCCTCGATCGCGGCCACGGTCTGCGCGGCCGGGCGCTCATCTTCATCCTCGATCCAGCGCGCATCGGCGTCGGCGGCGGCACGCAGCCATTCGAGCGCCCCCTCGCCGCGGCCGGCACGAATGTCGGCAGCGAGGCGGCCGATGCCCGAGTCGGCGCGAAAGCGATGGCTCTCGGTGAGCCACACCACACAATCCTGCAGCGGGGCAGCCGGCGCCGGAGCCTCTTCGGCCAGCGCCAAACCAAGCGCTGCGCAACGCGCGCGCAGGCCGGCCCCGAACACCTGCTGTGCCGACAGGTCGGCAAACACCGCGCCCGCCTCCACCGCGGCGAGCTGGTCCTTGTCGCCGAGCAGCACCAGGCGCGCCCCCGCGGGCAGGGCGTCTACCAGGCGGGCGGCAAGGGCGAGGTCGAGCATCGAGGCCTCGTCCACCACCAGCACGTCGAGTGCGAGCGGGTTGCCAGCGTGGTGGCGGAAGCGGCCAGGCTCGGGGGTGACACCGAGCAGGCGGTGAACCGTGTAGGCCTCGCCCGGCAGCAAGGCGCGCAGGTGGGGCGGCAGCGCATCCGCGCGCCGGCGCAAGGCCTCGAGCATGCGCGCCGCGGCCTTGCCGGTGGGCGCAGCGAGCGCGATGCGCAGCGCCGGGTCGGTGTCGAGCAGGCAGGCCAGCAGGGCGGCGACGGTGGTGGTCTTGCCGGTGCCGGGGCCGCCGCTCACGACGGTGAGCCGGCTGCCAAGGGCAAGCGCCACGGCCAGCTTCTGCTGGTCGGGGCGGCCGTCGGCGCGCGGCGGGAAGAGGCTGTCGAGCAGCGTACGGTCCACCACCGCCGCCGATGGCGCAGCGGCACGGGCGCGCAGTGCGGCAGCGAGCGCGCGCTCCTGGTCGAAGTGGCGGCGCAGGTAGAGGCGGCCGTCGGCGTCGAGCACCAGCGGGTGCGCCGACGCCCCCGTGCGCGCTACCTGCGCCTCTGCCACCACGCCGCTGTCGAGCAATGCCGCACGCAGGCTGGGCAGGTCGTCCGCCGCGGCCGGCGGGGCCGGTGAGGCGCCAAGCGCCGCCAGCGGCACGCAGACGTGGCCGGCGGCCGTGGCGCGCGCCAACGCCAGCGCGGCGCGCTGCAGCGGCGCCCGGCTCGCCGCCGGCGCGCCGAGGCTGGCGGCCCAGTCGAGCAGGTGGCGGGCGAAGCCGTCGGCGAGGTCGAGCTCGGCCGGCGGCAGGCTGTCGAAGCGGAGCGCAGTGGATGCCGTCGTTGTCATGCCTCGATCACCTCGGATGGGGTGGGCGCCGCGGCGACGAGGCGGTCGAGGGCGAGGATGTCGGCCTCTGCCGCACGGTGGTGGAATACGCCGCAGGGCTGGCCGTCGAGCTGCCAGTGCGGACGCACGCCGCGTACGAACAGATAGAGCACGCCGCCGAAATGGTGCGCATAGTCGTAGCCAGGCAGGCTGCGCTGCAGGTGGCGGTGCAACGCCAGGGTGTAGAGCAGGTGCTGCAGGTGGTAGCCATGGGCCTGCATCGCGGCCTCCAGGCGTGCGGGCGCGTAGTCCTGCGGCGTGTCGCCGAGATGGTTGGACTTCCAGTCGAGCACCCAGTAGCGGCCGTCGTGTTCGAACACGAGGTCAATGTAGCCCTTGAGGTAGCCGGCGAGGTCCTTGAAGTCCAGCCGTGGCACACGGTAGCCGCGCGCGGCCAGCCAGGCGTTGAGCTGCGCCGCGCCGAGCACAGGCGCAGGCAGGTGGAAGCCGAGCTCGACGCGGCGGCGGGCGGCAGTGACCCCATCCAGGCGCAGCGCAGCGCCTGCGCCCGCCGTCGCCCCCAGCAGCGGCGTGGCAAGCACGTCGTCGAGCATGCGCCGCAGGCGCTGCGGCTGGCGCACGGTCTCGAGCGCACGCTCGCGCTCGCCCAAGGTGGCGGGCGGGCGCTGCGGGTGCGCCTGCAGCGCGGCGGCGATGGCCGCCTCCCAGCCGCTCGGGTCGCAGAAATCGATGGCCTCGAACACCGCGTGCAGGCAGTCGCCTGCCACCGGGCCACGCGGGAAGCGCAGGATGTCGTCGGCGGGGATGGGCTGGCCGGGCGCCACCTCGCTCCCCGCTGCCGCCTCCGGTGCGGACGCAGGCAGCGCGCGGGCATCGTGGTCGCGCGCTGCCTGCTCATGTACCGCACCCGAGATCAGCGCGCTGAAGCTGCCGATGCGCCAGCCCGCGCCCACCTGCGGCGGACGCTGGGCGCGCGGACGCTGGGTGGCGCCGGACGGCATGGCGAGCGCCCCGGCCTCGCCGCTGGGCAGGTCGTCCAGGCGCATCACCGGCCTGCCTTCGTGTTTCGCCGCGGCCACCAGCGCGCGCCACTGCGCGTCGATGTCGGCCGGGCTCCGCTTGTGGGCGTCCCACTGCGCCGGGCTCATGCCGACGCCGGCCACCATCCAGTTGAGCAGACTGCGCCCGCCCTCGCCGTGACTGATGCGGCCAAAACTCGAGGTCGCATAGCTGCCCACCACCAGGTAGCAGCGCTGCACGGCACGGGTGAGCGCGACGTAGATCAGGCGCAGGTCCTCGGCCTGGCGCTCGCGGCGCAGGCGGGTGGCGATCTCCTTGGCATCGGCGGGGTCGGCGCGGTAGTCGAGCACCAGTTCGCCGTCGTCGTCATGCCAGGTGCGCATCGGCCCTTCGCTGCCGTTGCGGCTGTAGCCGTCGAACAGGAAGGGACAGAACACGATGCCGTACTCCAGGCCCTTGGCGCGATGCACGGTGACGATCTGTACCAGGTTGCGGTCCGACTCCAGGCGCAGCTGGGCGGCCTCGCCGCCGCGCGCATCGGCACGGCGGCTGGCGAGACTGCGCAACAGCACCTCCGGCGAGGCCTGGCCGGCGGATTGCTGCAGCAGCTCGGCCAGGTGCATCAGGTTGGTGAGGCGGCGCTCGCCGTCGGCGCGCGCGAGCAGGCGGGCGGCGACACCGGCATCGCTCATCCACTGCCGCAGCATGACGCCGAAGCCACGCGCCAGCCACAGCTCGCGCCAGCGCGCAAACGCCTCCAGGCGAGCGAGCAGCGCCGCCTCGTCGGCCGCCAGGCGGGCGAGCGCGGCCGCGTCATGCCCCATCGCCGAGGTGGCGAGCGCGGCGAGCACGCGGCGTTCACGCCCGGGCTCGGCGATCGCCAGCAGCACGCGCTCGAGTTCCTCCGCGTCCTCGGTGTGGAACACGCTGGCCTGCGACAGCTCGACGCTGCCCACGCCCGCCGCCGCCAGCGCCTGGCGCATGCGCGCGCCCTGGCTGTGGCTGCGCACCAGCACGGCGATGTCGGCTGGCGCGAGCGGGCGCTCGCCGATGCGGATGCGCCCGGCCGCGCCAGCTGCGATCAGGCGGGCGATCTCGGCCGCACTCGCACGTGCAGCACGGCGCAAGGCCTCGGCACGCGCCAGGCGCACGCCGCCGCTCGCATCCAGAGCGCCGTCACCGCCGGCCTGCCCATCACCGCCGTCGCTCTGTTCGCCCTCTTTACCCCCGGCCGTCGCCAGCGTCTCGTCGCGCGGGATCCGCCACAGCCGCAGCGGTGGTCCGGGGTCGCCCGGTGCTGCGCCGCCCTCCCCGGCCTCGGTATCGTCGACCAGCGGCGTGCGCGGCCGGCTGCCGGCGCCGACCTGCACGTAATCCAGCCCGGTCATCATGAACACTGCCGGGTTGGCGCCGAACAGGTGGTTGCAGGCCTCGATCAGTGCGGGCGCCGAGCGCTGGTTGTGGGCCAGGGTGTAGCGCGCATCGGCACGCTCGCGCGCCATCAGGTAGGTAAACAGGTCGGCGCTGCGGAAGCTGTAGATCGCCTGCTTGGGGTCGCCGACCAGGAACAGCGTGCCGTGACGACCCTCGGCGCGGTAGATGCGGTCGAAGATGCCGAACTGCAGCGGGTCGGTGTCCTGGAATTCGTCGATCAGCGCCACCGGATAACGCGCATGCAGCGCCGCCGCAAGCCAGGGCTGGGCACCACCGTGCAAGGCCTGGTGGGCATTCCACAGGATGTCGTCGAAGGCAATCTGGCGCTCGTCGCGCTTGCGCCGGCGCAGTGCTTCCGCCCCCGACTCGATGCAGCGCCGCAGCAGGCCCGCGCGCAAGCCGTCGAGCAGGGCTTCGGCCTCTGCACGGGCGGCGAGCAGCTCGGCGGCGGCATCGAAGAAGGGGTGGGCAGGCGGCGCCAGGCCACGCTTGAGGGCATCCTTCTTGCTGCGCGCGAGCAAGGTGTCGGCGGCAAGCAGGGCGAGCTTGTGGTCCTTTGGCAGCGGCGCGGAGACGTCGTGCGCGCCCAGCCAGTGCGCCCACTCGGCGCCCGCGCGCGCCACCGCATCGGCCTTGTAGCTGGTGGCGTTGAGGTGCTCGAGGCTGGCCAGCACGTGCTCGACCGCGGACTCGCGCTCGCCGGCCAGCGCGCGCGCCGCGGCCCAGGCCGCATCCAGGCGCACCTGCGCGGCATCAACGGCAGCGGCACAACGGGCATCCTCAGCCGCGTGCGCCGCCTCGTCCCACAGCACGCGCGCGAGCGGGCGCGCCATGTGGCGACCGAGGACGTCCGCCCACGCCTCGGGGCTGTCCCGGCGTGCCAGCAGGTGGGCGGCGAGCGCCGCGGGCAGCGCACCGCCGGCGAACTCGCGCCGCCAGAAGTCGCGCACCACCTCCAGGCGCAGCGCGTCGTCGTCCTCGACCAGCTCGAGCGCATAGGGCAGGCCGGCAGCGAAGGGCGTATCGGCGAGCGCACGCTGGCAGAAGCCGTGGATAGTGAAGATCGACGCCTCGTCGAAGACCTGCAGCGCATGGCGCAGGCGCAGGCGCATCAGTGCGGTGTCGACGCCGCGCGCCTGCACCGTCTCGATCAGGCGCGGCACGAAGGGGTCGCCGCCTGGGGCAGCGCTGTCGAGCACGCGCAGGGTCTCGGCGAGGCGGTCGCGGATGCGCCCCGACAGCTCGGCAGTGGCGGCCTTGGTGAAGGTGACCACCAGCAGCGACTCCACCCCCAGCCCGCGTTCGAGCAGCAGGCGCAGGTAGAGACCGCAGATGTTCCAGGTCTTGCCTGTACCGGCCGAGGCCTCGACCAGGCGGACGCCGTCGAGCGGGCAATGGAAGACGTCGAGTTCGGGAGCGGCGGACATGGCGGCGATGGTAACGGAGGGCGGCACGGCGGGGTACCGTAGGAGCGACGCAAGTCGCGAGTTTCTCGGGCAGTACCCCATCGCCATCGCCTTCAACCCCTCGCGGCTCGCGCCGCTCCCACGCGGGTGATCAACCGCGGCGGCGCACTGTAGGAGCGACGCAAGTCGCGAGTTTCTCGGGCAATACCCCATCGCCGTCGCCTTCAACCCCTCGCGGCTCGCGCCGCTCCCACGCGGGTGATCAACCACGGCGGCGCACCGTAGGAGCGACGCAAGTCGCGAGCTTTTCGGGCAGTACCCCATCGCCATCGCCTTCAACCCCTCGCGGCTCGCGCCGCTCCCACGCGGGTGATCAACCGCGGCGGCGCACTGTAGGAGCGACGCAAGTCGCGAGCTTTTCGGGCAGCACCCCATCGTCATCGCCTTCAACCCCTCGCGGCTCGCGCCGCTCCCACGCGGGTGATCAACCGCGGCGGCGCACTGTAGGAGCGACGCAAGTCGCGAGCCTCTCGGGCAATACCCCATCGCCATCGCCTTCAACCCCTCGCGGCTCGCGCCGCTCCCACGCGGGTGATCAACCACGGCGGCGCACTGTAGGAGCGACGCAAGTCGCGAGCTTTTCGGGCAGTACCCCATCGTCATCGCCTTCAACCCCTCGCGGCTCGCGCCGCTCCCACGCGGGTGATCAACCACGGCGGCGCACCGTAGGAGCGACGCAAGTCGCGAGCTTCTCGGGCAATACCCCATCGCCGTCGCCTTCAACCCCTCGCGGCTCGCGCCGCTCCCACGCGGGTGATCAACCGCGGCGGCGCACCGTAGGAGCGACGCAAGTCGCGAGCTTCTCGGGCAATACCCCATCGCCGTCGCCTTCAACCCCTCGCGGCTCGCGCCGCTCCCACGCGGGTGATCAACCACGGCGGGGGGCTGTAGGCAAGCGTGCTCGGACTTGAATAAGCAATGCGTTTTTTCTTGGTTCAGGTCGCCAGGGCGGACAGATAGATTTCGTCCATCACCGACACCCAAACAAGGAGCCCGACCATGAAGTTCAGCCCGATCCGACGCAGCCTGCTCGCCCTCGCACTTGCCACCGGCCTTTCCAGTGGCCTCGTTGGCGGCGCCCAGGCGCAGACCACCTTGCTCAACGTGTCCTACGACCCGACACGCGAGCTCTACCAGGAATTCAACCCCGAGTTTGCCAAGCACTGGCAGGCCCAGACCGGCGAGACGGTGACGGTGCGCCAGTCGCACGGCGGCTCGGGCAAGCAGGCGCGCTCGGTGATCGACGGCCTCGACGCCGACGTGGTCACGCTGGCGCTGGCCTACGACATCGACGCCATCGTCGAACATGCGGGCAAGCTCGCGCCCGACTGGCAGAAGCGCCTGCCGCACAATGCCTCGCCCTACACCTCGACCATCGTCTTCCTGGTGCGCAAGGGCAACCCCAAAGGCATCCAGGACTGGGACGACCTGATCAAGCCGGGCGTCGAGGTCATCACCCCGAACCCGAAGACCTCGGGCGGCGCGCGCTGGAACTATCTGGCGGCCTGGGGCTACGCGCTGCAGAAGTACGGCAGCGAGGACAAGGCGCGCGAGTACGTGACCGAGCTGCTCAAGCACGTGCCGGTGCTCGACCCCGCGGCGCGCGGCGCCACCAACAGCTTCGTCCAGCGCGGCCTGGGCGATGTGCTGCTGGCCTGGGAGAACGAGGCCTTCCTGTCGATCAACGAGCTGGGGCCGGACAAGTTCGAGATCGTCGTGCCCTCGGTGTCGATCCTGGCCGAGCCGCCGGTCGCCGTGGTCGACGCCATCGTCGACAAACGCGGCACGCGCAAGGTCGCCGAGGCCTACCTCGAATACCTGTACTCGCCGGTGGGCCAGAAGCTCGCCGCCAAGCACTACTACCGTCCGGTCAAGCCCGAGCTCGCCGACCCCGAGCACGTCGCCCGCTTCCCCAAGGTGAACTTCATCACCATCGAGGACCTGGGCGGCTGGCAGGCGGCGCAGAAGAAACACTTCTCGGACGGCGGCACCTTCGACCAGATCTACGCCAGGTAAGGCAGGACGGCCCGGACAAGCGCCCGGCGCGCAACATCGGCAATCGTCGCCACACTGGGTATCATGCGTTCGGCTTCGATCACAATGGTACGAACATGAGTGACATCCAGACCCTGCGCCGGGTACTCCGGGAATCCAGGACCATCGCCGTGGTGGGACTGTCGGCCGACTGGTTCCGGCCGTCCTACTTCGCCGCCAAGTACATGCAGGAACACGGCTACCGGATCATCCCGGTCAACCCGAAGTACGCCGAGATCCTCGGCGAAAAGTGCTATCCCGACCTGGCCTCGATCCCCGAGCCGGTGGACATGGTGGATGTGTTCCGCAAGTCCGCCGACGCGCTGCCGATTGCCGAGCAGGCGATCGCCATCGGCGCGAAGTCGCTGTGGCTGCAGATCGGCGTCATCAACGAGGAAGCGAAGCAGAAGGCCGAGGCCGCAGGCCTCACCGTGGTGATGGACCGCTGCGTGAAGATCGAATACGCCCGCCTGTTCGGCGGCCTGGGCTGGTTCGGCGTCAACACCAAGGTCATCTCCTCGCGCCGCCCGCACTGAATTCACCCTCCAGGACCCCGACCATGGCAGACCGCAACTTCGGCTTCGATACCCTGTGCCTGCACGCCGGCCAGATCCCCGACGCGGCCACGGGCAGCCGCGCCGTGCCCATCTACCAGACCACCTCCTACGTCTTCGACAGCCCCGAGGAGGCGGCCAGCCTGTTCAACCTGCAGACCTTCGGCAATGTCTACTCGCGCATCTCCAACCCCACTGTGGCGGTGTTCGAAGAGCGCATGGCCGCGCTCGAAGGCGGCCGCGCTGCGGTAGCCACCGGCAGCGGCATGGCGGCGCAGATGATCGCGCTGCTCAACATCTGCGAGGCCGGCGACGAGATCGTCGCTGCGCGCACGCTGTACGGCGGCACACACACCCAGCTCGACGTCAATTTCCGCAAGCTGGGCATCGACACGGTGTTCGTCGACCCCGACACGCCGGAGAACTTCGCCCGCGCCATCACGCCGAAGACCAAGGCGATCTACGCCGAGACGCTGGGCAACCCCTCGCTCAACGTGCTCGACCTGGAGGCCGTGGCGCAGATCGCCAACGCCGCCGGCCTGCCGCTGTTCATCGACAACACCTTCGCCAGCCCCTACCTGTGCCGCCCCTTCGAGTGGGGTGCGGCCATCAGCGTGCATTCGGCGACCAAGTTCATCGGTGGCCACGGCACGACGATGGGCGGGGTGATCGTCGAGTCGGGCAAGTTCCCCTGGGACAACGGCCGCTTCCCGACCATGACCGAGCCCTCGCCGGGCTACCACGGCGTGCGCTTCTTCGAGACCTTCGGCGATTTCGGCTTCACCATGAAATGCCGCATGGAGGGCATGCGCACCTTCGGCCCGGTGCTGTCGCCGTTCAACGCCTTCCAGCTCCTGCAAGGCCTGGAAACCCTGCCGCTACGCATGGACCGCCACTGCAGCAGCGCTCTCGCCGTGGCCCGCCACCTCGAGTCGCACCCCAAGGTGGCCTGGGTCAACTACCCCGGGCTGGAGAGCAGCCGCTACCACGCCCTGGCACAGAAGTACCTGCCCCGCGGTGCCGGTGCGGTACTCAGCTTCGGCATCAAGGGGGGTGCGGCCGCCGGGCAGAAGTTCATCGACTCGGTGGAGTTCCTGTCCCATCTGGCCAACATCGGCGACGCCAAGACCCTGGTCATCCACCCCGCCTCCACCACGCACCGCCAGCTCTCCGAAGAGCAGCAGGTGGCCGCCGGCGTGCCACCCGACCTGATCCGCCTGTCCGTTGGCCTGGAGACGCTGGACGACATCCTGTGGGACATCGACCAGGCACTATCGAAGACCTGAGGAAGCCTGCGCCCCCGGGCCTCTTCAGCTCCGACGCCGCCTCCGGAACGCATCGGCCAGCAGCAAGCCCACGCCCAGGATCACGCCCGCCGCCAGCCCCGCCCAACTGCTCACCGGTACCGGATTGCGCACCACGATGTAGAGCAGCGCCGCGGGCAGGGCGATGGCGAAGGCGATGTTGCCGCCGTCGCGGGTGCGCACCAGCATCGCGCACACGGCATAGAGAAAGCGCACCAGCACGACCAGCAGCAGCGCCAGCAGGAAATTTCCGGTGAAGTCCGACATGCGATCCTCGTCTTGATTGCGCCGCCATTGTAGGGATCCGTTAGCAGGAAATCGCATAAGCAACGCTGTTTTTATTGTTTTTCGGCAATACCCCGGACGCCTAAACTCGATCGCATCCCCGAGTACAGGCTTCCATCATGAGCACCGCTGCCCCCTCCCTGCCTTTCCAGCCCGCAAGATCTGCGGCCCCGCCCTTCCGCGTGCTGCCGGGCTTCAAGCTGACGCTGGGCTACACGCTCGGCTACCTGTCGCTGCTCGTATTGATCCCGCTCGCCGCGGTGTTCCTGAAGACAGCCGAGCTGACGTTCGCCGAATTCTGGGAGGTCGTCACCTCGCCGCGGGTGGTGGCGTCCTACAAGCTGTCCTTCGGCATGTCGCTCGCGGCAGCGGCGATCAACGCGGTGTTCGGCCTGTTGCTGGCATGGGCGCTGGTGCGCTACTCCTTCCCCGGCAAGAAGCTGATCGACGCCCTGGTTGACCTGCCCTTCGCACTGCCCACCGCGGTGGCCGGCATCTCGCTGACCGCGCTGTACGCCAAGAACGGCTGGTTCGGCCAGTTCCTCGAGCCGCTCGGCATCCAGGTCGCGTTCAAGCCGCTGGGCGTGCTGGTGGCGCTGGTGTTCATCGGCCTGCCCTTCGTGGTGCGCACGGTGCAGCCGATCCTCGAAGACCTGGACACCGAACTGGAGGAGGCCGCGGCCAGCCTGGGCGCGCAACGCTGGCAGACTTTCCGCCACGTGATCATGCCGATCCTGTTCCCGGCGCTGCTGACCGGCTTCGCGCTCGCCTTCGCGCGTGCCGTCGGCGAGTACGGCTCGGTGATCTTCATCGCCGGCAATATCCCGATGGTGTCCGAGATCACGCCACTGATGATCATCACCAAGCTCGAGCAGTACGACTACACCGGCGCCACGGCGATCGCCACCGTGATGCTGATCCTGTCCTTCATCCTGTTGCTCGCCATCAACGGCCTGCAGGCATGGACCGCCAAACGCACCGGGAGGGACCGCTGACATGGCTGGCGCAAGCACACTTCGCATCGGCGCAGGGGCCCACGCCGGCCAGACCCGCTTCGAGGCGCGCGCGGCGACGCGCGAAACCCCGCTGGTGAAATGGCTCATCCTCGGCACCGCGCTGAGCTTCTTCGCGATCTTCCTGCTCATGCCGCTGATCGCGGTCTTCGTCGAGGCCTTGCGCAAGGGCTGGGAGACCTATGTCAGCGCGCTGGTCGACCCCGACGCGCTGTCGGCCCTGCGCCTGACGCTGCTGGCCGCCGCGATCGCCGTGCCGCTCAACCTGGTGTTCGGCGTGTGCGCGGCGTGGGCGATCGCCAAGTTCGAGTTCCGCGGCAAGCACTTCCTGATCACCCTGATCGACCTGCCGTTCTCGGTGTCGCCGGTGATCGCCGGCCTGATCTACGTGCTGGTGTTCGGCGCTCAGGGCTGGTTCGGCCCATGGCTGTCCGAGCATGACATCAAGATCATCTTCGCCGTGCCGGGGATCGTGCTCGCCACCGTGTTCGTGACCTTCCCCTTCATCGCCCGCGAGCTCATCCCGCTGATGCAGGCGCAGGGCAAGGAGGAAGAGGAGGCGGCGATCGTGCTCGGCGCAAGCGGCCTGCAAGCCTTCTGGCATGTGACCCTGCCCAACATCAAGTGGGGCCTGCTGTACGGCGTGATCCTGACCAACGCCCGCGCGATGGGCGAGTTCGGCGCGGTGTCGGTGGTCTCCGGCCACATCCGCGGCCTCACCAACACGCTGCCGCTGCATGTCGAGATCCTCTACAACGAATACCAGTTCGCGGCCGCCTTCGCGGTGGCCTCGCTGCTGGCCCTGCTGGCCCTGGTGACCCTCGCCCTCAAGACCTGGGTCGAGCACCGCGCCGCCGCAGCCCACCGCCTTTCACAGGACGACGCATCATGAGCATCCAGGTACGCAACATCGACAAGCGCTTCGGCAGCTTCATCGCCCTCGACGACATCTCGCTCGACTTCCCCACCGGCCAGCTCGTCGCCCTGCTCGGTCCCTCGGGCTGCGGCAAGACCACGCTGCTGCGCATCATCGCCGGACTCGAATCGGCCGACGCCGGCCAGGTGCTGCTCGACGGCGACGACGCCTCCGGCACCCATGTGCGTGACCGCCAGGTCGGCTTCGTGTTCCAGCATTACGCGCTGTTCCGTCACATGACGGTGTTCGACAACGTTGCCTTCGGCATGCGCATGAAGCCGCGCGGCCAGCGCCCGTCCGAGAAGCAGATCCGGGCCAAGGTGCACGATCTGCTCAACCTGGTGCAGCTCGACTGGCTGGCCGACCGCTTCCCGTCGCAGCTCTCCGGTGGCCAGCGCCAGCGCATCGCACTCGCCCGTGCGCTGGCGGTGGAGCCGCGCGTGCTGCTGCTCGACGAGCCCTTCGGCGCGCTCGATGCCAAGGTGCGCAAGGAGCTGCGGCGCTGGCTGCGCAAGCTGCACGACGAGCTGCACATCACCTCGGTCTTCGTCACCCACGACCAGGAAGAAGCGCTGGAGGTGGCCGACCGCGTGGTGCTGATGAACCAGGGCCGCGTCGAGCAGGTCGGCACACCGGAGGAGGTTTACCGCCACCCGGCGACGCCCTTCGTGTATGGCTTCCTCGGGTCGGTGAACTTCTTCCACGGCCGGGTCGAAGGCGAGGGCCTGCGCGTGGGCGACGAGCATCTGCAGCACGGCGTCGGCACGCTCGACCAGGGCGCCGAGGTGGTGGCCTTTGCCCGCCCGCACGAACTCGAGATCATCGTTGACGGCGGCGCAGGCCAGGGTATCGCCGCCCGCATCAGCCGCGTGCTCGCCTTCGGCGTGACCGCCCGCATCGAGCTCGACGGCATCAACGGCGCCACCGGGCAGCACTTCGAGGTCGAGCTCACGCGCGAGCGGGTTGCCGCGCTCGGCCTGCAGGAAGGCCAGCACGTGCGCCTGCTACCATCGCGCCTCAGCGTCTTCGAACAACAGCACACCGCCGCCGCGGGAGCCGCACGATGAACTTCCAGCAGTTGCGCATCATCCGCGAGACGGTGAGGCGCGGGTTCAACCTGACCGAGGTGGCAAACGCCCTGTTCACCTCGCAGTCGGGCGTCTCCAAGCACATCAAGGACCTCGAGGACGAGCTCGGCGTCGAGCTGTTCACGCGCAAGGGCAAGCGCCTGCTCGGCCTCACTGCGCCGGGCAAGGAGCTGGTGGTGATGGTCGAGCGCATGCTGCTCGATGCCGCCAACATCAAGCGCCTGGCCGAGCAGTACAGCAACGCCGACCAGGGCCAGCTCACCGTCGCCACCACCCACACCCAGGCGCGCTACGCGCTGCCCACGGTCGTGGCGGCCTTCACGCGAGCCTTCCCCAAGGTGCACCTGAAGCTGCACCAGGGCAGCCCGGGCGAGATCGTGCAGATGCTGCTCGACGGCGAGGCCGACATCGGTGTCGCCACCGAGGCGCTGGCCGACGTGCCCGAACTGGCCTCATTCCCCTATTACAGCTGGCAGCACGCCGTGGTGGTGCCCGCCGGCCACCCACTCGAGGCGGTCCAGCCGCTGACGCTCGAAGCCATCGCCGAGCATCCGGTCATCACCTACCACGAAGGCTTCACCGGGCGCACCCGCATCGACAAGACCTTCGCTGCCGCGGGCCTGAAGCCGGCGGTGGTGATGTCCGCGCTCGACGCCGACGTCATCAAGACCTACGTCGAGCTCGGCCTTGGCGTCGGCATCCTGGCCTCGATGGCCTTCAGCCCGGAGCGCGACCCGGGGCTGCGCATGCTCGACAGCGACGCCCTGTTCGCCGGCAACGTCACCCGCATTGCGGTACGGCGCGGTCACTACCTGCGCGGTTTCGCCTACCGCTTCATCGAGCTGTGTGCGCCGGAACTGAGCGAGGCGGTGGTGTCGCATGCGGTCGGGGCGGTGAGCAAGTAGCACTGGCGTCCATCCCGGCCGTCATCAAGCGGTAACACGACCGGCGCACACTCCACGGGTCGAGGACCGACCTCGACGGCATCAGGCGTCCGGGTGGCCGGCAACCGCCGTACCCGCCTCCCTGCCCGGCCTCCTGCGCCCATAGCCAAGCCGCGAGGAAGCGCCATGCAGGTACTCTTTGTGGGCAAGGGCAAGGACTGTCGCGCCTTGCTCGCCGAAGCCATCTTCAACCACGTGTCCCGCGCCGGCTGCAAGGCAGGCCGCGCAAGCTGCGACACCCCCGGGCCGCCGGCACGCGAGGCGCTCGAACTCCTGCGCGGCCAGGGCATCGCTGCCGGCGACTCGCCTCCCGACGCTCTTCCGCTGTCGTCCCTCCCGCACGCCGCGACCGGTGACGCCCCGATGCTGGTGGTCAGCGTCTGCGAGTCGCGCTGCGAGGGGCCATGCCCCTACTGCGACTCGAGCGCGCTGCGCGCCCACTGGCCGGTGCACGACCCGCTGCAGCGTCATTTGCTGCCGCATGATCCGACGTCGGAACTGCTCGACGTCTATCACATCCTGCGTGCCCGCATCGAACGCTCCATGCCGCTGCTCGAAGGCAGCCGCGCCGGCGACCCCGAACGGCTTCAGCGCGAACTCGACCGCATCGGGCACTTCCTGCCCTGAAGCCCGCCGCCCACTGACGGGCCGATGCCGCGGCCACTCAGCGCGCGAGGCTGGCATCCGGCTGCTCTTGAGCACTGCGGTGGAGCACTTCCAGGCGCGCAATCAGCGCCCCCGGCACGCTCTCGACGACCGCCACCTCCCCGGCATGGACGACACCCTGATTGCCATCGAGGGTGAGCAGTTCGCCTTCCGCAAGAGCCCGCCCACCGATGCGCACGACCCGCTCCGCTGCGTCGATCTGCAGCGCCTCGCAGCCGACCAGGCAAACCTTGCCGAGCTGGCGCGCGACCACCGCAGCGTGCGAAGTGCGCGCACCACGGTGGGTCAGCAGCCCCTCGGCGAGGTCCAGCGCCGCGATGTCGCGCGTCTCGGCATCTTGCCGTACCAGGATCACGCGCGCACCTGCGGCACGGCGGGCGCGGGCACGCGTTTCGTCGAGGACGATCTCGCCGCTGGCGATCCCGCTCGACGCGCTTGAGGCTTGTGCGAGCGGCTCGGGCCCGCCGCCATCGATCGCTGCCAGCCGCCGCTGCACGAGCGCCCGGGCATCCAGCCCATAGGTGCGCTCGCGCGCGGTTGCGGCGTCGATCACCCCCTCGTCGAGGAGGTCGAGCGCGATGCGCGCGGCAGCCAGCGCAGTGCGCTTGCCGGCACGCGCCTGGAGCAGGAAGAGTCGCCCGTCCTGCACCGTGAATTCGAAGTCCTGCATGTCGCCGAAGGCCTGCTCGAGCCGACCGCAGATGCCCACCAGATCCTCCCAGATCGAGGGCGCGACGCTCGCAAGCTCGCCGTGACCGAGCGCACTGCGGCGGCCGCTGACCACGTCCTCACCCTGCGCGTTGAAGAGGAAGTCGACCCAGGGCTGCGGCTCACCGCTGCTCGGGTCGCGCGTGAAGCCGACGCCTGCCCCGGACAGGCCGCCGGCATTGCCGAACACCATGCGCTGCACCGTCACTGCGGTGCCCATGCCATGGTCCAGACCGTGCAGGTCACGGTAGGTGCGCGCCTTGTCGCTGCGCCAGGAGGCGAACACGGCTGCAATCGCCTGCCTGAGCTGTGCGTGCGCATCCTGCGGAAAGGCCTCGCCCGCCTCTCTGCGATAGGTTTCGAGATGGCGGCCGGCAAGCGCGCGCAGCGCGGCGAAATCGAGCAGGCGCTCGTCAAGGTCGCCGCGCACAGCGTCAAGATCGGCCTCGAAGTGCGCGGAATCGATGCCGGCAACGACCTCGCCATAGCCTGCGATAAGGCGCCGGTAGGCATCCCAGGCCAGGCGCGGATGACCCGTCACACGCACGAAGCCGGACAGGGTCGACTCGGTCAGACCGATGTTGAGCAGGGTTTCCATCATGCCGGGCATCGATGCCGGCGCCCCCGAGCGCACCGACAACAGCAACGGATGGCGAGCATCGCCTAGGCGTAGCCCACAGTGCTTTTCCAGCGTCTCCAGGGCCGGGCGCCAATGCCATTCACCGAGCGCAGCCGGGTCGGCGCACCAGCCGGTGCCGATCACGAAAGCCGGCGGCACCGGCATGCCGAGCGCCGCCATGCGCGCCAGGTTCCAGGCCTTGGCACCGAGGACCTCGGGCCCGCTGTGCTTCGGAAGGGGCTCATCGCCCTGGATGAGCAGCACGACACGGGCGTGCAGGTGGTCGGTCCCGGCGCTCATTCGCCCACCCGCACGCGGCTGAAGGCAAGCCGGCGCACGCCGTAGCCGGTGGCGAGCAGCCAGTCGGTCGCAGCCTCGAGCGCCTGCGCAAAATCGGTACTCAGGTTGAGGGTGGCGGCATCGCTCACGTGCTCGGCGAGGGCACGGCGCACGTCCCTGAGCAGCACGTCGCACTGACGCTCGGCATTGAGCACGCGCCAGAGCGCGGCGACGAACTCTTCATGGTCCTCGGCGCTGCTGCGCTCGCCCAGGGTGCGGGCAATCTCGAGCGCCCGCACATGGTCCTGTGCAGCGGTGAGTACCGCATCGGCAAGCAGTTGCATGGACTGGTGCACTTCGCCACGCCAGCCGCGGTGGTGATCGGAGGCGATCAGGGACAGCAGGAAGGCGGCCTCCTCAAGGGCATCGGCGACGTCGTCAGCCGTCTCCACCACCTCGGCGAAGGCCTGCCAGCGCGGCCGCGCCTCGGCACGCGCACGTGCATCCATGACGAGCTGGTCCGCAGCGCGCTCCCAGTCCTTGGCGCGTTCGGCAAACACGCGTGCAGCCTTGCGGTCGCGCTCGTAGCCGTGGGCGAGGCCGTCGCGCAGGCCTTCGGCCATCGCATGGCAGTAGGCCGCATGCTCGGCGAGCAGGTCGAATTCGTCATGGCGGTGCAGGTAGCGTGCGAGCAGCAAGCGGGCATCGTCGGCCACGAGGGCGAGCGGCTGGTGCTGCTGCGCGGCCGCCGACGCCAGCGCCATCACGTCGAGCACGAAGCCGCGCGCACGCTCGGTGCCCATGACCACATCGAGACGGTCGCCGATGCGGAAGTAGTCGGGACCGAGGGCCTGCATCGCCCCGAAGATGAGCCGCTCGCCGCCGGCCTCGAGCCAGGCCATGTGGCCGACCCGGCGGCGCGCCGACTCGGCCAGGATGGCTACCGCATCGCCCTTGCCAACGAACTGCTCGAGGCGCTTGCGCGCACGGTTCCAGTCGATCAGGAAGACGATGCGTGCGCCGATGCCTTCCAGCGTCTTCCACAGGCTCATCTCGTCGCTGCAGCTGAAGCGTGCGGTGCCGACATAGTAGGCAGCGCCGGCGTTCAGCCCTGCGCGAGTGCGCGCCTGGGCCTCGCCCCAGCTCGCGCCCACCTCGCACAGCAGCGACTGGAAGAACGCGAAACGGCGGCTATGGAGGTCGGAGTAGGTCAGGCTGACCTCCAGCCCCTCGACCTGTATCACCAGCACATGTGCATCGTTGGTACCGATGTCGTTCTGCAGCAGCAGGCGGTCGCCATCGCGCGTGGCGGCGGTGTCGAGACCGGGATGCTGCAGCTTGAGCGCGCGCGTCTGGTTGAGACCGCGCATGAACGCGGCGATCCGCGGCCGATCTTCGGCCTCGATCTGCCATACGTGGGCGCCATCGATGTTCTCGCTCGACAGTTCGGCCGCCAGGCGGTTGATCGCCTTGTGCAGATCCATCACCAGAAGGTGCAGGCTGTCGTCCTTGCCACGCTTGCCGCTGGTCAGCGCCTGCAGGTCCGCCGCCGACAAGGTGTCGGGCGCAAGCTGCGCCAGCCATCCGCACCAGTGCTCGACCCGCTGCACGAGCGCCTCGTCCGCATCGACCGGGCGCACCATGACTTGCAGATCCTCGACGAGGCAATCGCGCAGCCTGGACAGTTCGGGCAGATGCAGCAGCTTGCCTTCGCGAAACGCGTTCGCGGGCAACTCGGCAAGCCAGCCCGCCTTGAGCCCGGCAGCGGCGAACTCCCGCGACAGATCGAGCGCCGGGACACCCTCGCCGGACGCGCGCTGCTGGGCCGCCTGCAGCAGGCTCAGGTAGAGCTTGAGCCGGTCGTTCGCCGCCAGCGCAGCCCGCACCCGAGCCGGCCTGAGCAGCTCCGTCTGCCCAAGACTGGCGACTGCTTCGAGTTTCTCCATGGCACACCCCCGATATCTACCGGGATTCTCGGCGGTGAATGTGACAGGCAGGTAACAGGCAACCGACTGCGCGCAGTGACGTACGCGATCGCGCCGGCCAACGAAAATTCACGAAACTGAAATAACCATGTCAAGGTCGTGGCGCACACTTGCAGCCAAACTTCGCAGGAAGCGATTGACATGGCGACGCCGAGGCCCGTTACCCGCGCGACTCCCCCCGGGAGGCGTCGCAGCGATCGTCCACCGGCAGCGCACAGGACCGTCCCGGACGGCAAGGCCCTGTACCGCCGCTTGCTTGTGTTCAACGACGGCATCGTCGCCCAGGCCGACCCCTTTGGCCTCAGCGCACCCATCCTGCACGCTCAGCTCGCTTGGCTGATGCACCCGCAGGAACTGGCAGAACACCTGAGCGCACTCACGACCGACCTCTGGCACCTGCAACTGCACAGCTTCCGGCGCGCCTGCGGGCTGCCGAGCCCGGACCCCATCAGGCCGCATGCCGACGACCCCCGCTTTACCGATCCGGTGTGGACCGAAGCGCCGACCTGGGACCTGGTCAAGGAGTGGTACCTCGCCCTCACCCACCACATGCAGGACATGCTGTACGTAACGCCGGGCCTGTCGGGCAAGGAGCGGCGACGCGCAGCGTTCTGGTGGCGCAAGTGGCTCAACGCCGTCGCGCCCACGAACTACCTGTTGACCAACCCGATCGCCCTGCGCCGCTTGGCCGAGACGCGCGGCGAAAGCCTGTGGCAAGGCCTCCAGAACATGCTGGAGGACCTCGGCGCCGGCAATGTGCGCATGACCGACCCCGACCACTTCAAGGTCGGCGGAAACCTTGCAACCACGCCCGGCGCAGTGGTTTTCCGCAACCACCTGCTCGAGGTCATCCACTACGCGCCCACCCGGCCCCAGGTCCATGCCGAGCCGGTAGTGATCGTCACCCCCTGGATCAACAAGTTCTACGTGCTCGACCTCACTCCGAAGAAGAGCATGGTGCGCTTCCTGCTGGACCAAGGCCTGGACGTCTTCATCACGAGCTGGAAGAACCCCGACGAGTCGATGCGCGGCACCCGCTTCGACGACTACATCTGCGACGGCGTGGACGCGATCGTGCGCGTTGCACGCGACTTCACCGCCGCCGAGCGGGTGCATGCCGCAGGCTACTGCATCGGCGGCACCGCGCTGGCGATCTACATGGCGTGGGCGGCGAGGCACTACGCCGAGGACGCCATACCGGTGCGCGACTGGACGCTGTTCACCACCCTGGTCGACTTCCACAAGCCGGGCGACATCGAGGTCTTCATCGATGAAGGCAGCATCGCCCACCTGTCGGCGCAGATGGCGCGCAAGGGCTACCTCGACGGCCGCGACATGGCCGCCTCATTCCGCCTGCTGCGTTCGAACAGCCTCGTGTGGCACTACGTGGTGCATGGCTGGCTCTACGGCGAATCGCCCGCCCCCTTCGACGTCCTGTTCTGGAACATGGACACCACGCGCATGCCTCAGGCCATGCACAGCTGGTATCTGCGCGAGCTCTACCTGCACAACCGCCTGATCGAGCCCGGCGCCCTCAACGTGGCCGGCGAAACGATCGACCTGCACGCGATCCGCCAGCCACTCTACGCAGTCGCCGCCGAGGACGACCACATCGCGCCCTGGCAGCAGACCTTCCGCACCGTCCACCACATTGCGGCGGAGAAGCGCTTCGTACTGTCGAGCTCGGGCCACATCCTGGGAATCGTCAACCCTCCCGCACGCCCTCCCAAGCGCCGCTACTGGGCCGACACGGCGCACCGCGCCGACAAGCCGCTGCAGTGGCGCGACCGCACCGAGGCGCAGGCCGGAAGTTGGTGGGAGGACTGGATGCAGTGGCTCAAGCCGCGCGCCGGCGAGCTCGTAGACGCACGGCCCGCCAGCAACGAGCGCTACCCCAGCCTTGGCGACGCCCCAGGTTCCTACGTATTGGAGGCATGAGGACGCATCGTCTCAGCGCATGCAGGGCATGCGTCCCGCCACCGCACTATTTTTTGATGTCACCAGGAGAAACCATCATGAACGTCCCTACCATGCCTCGCCCGCAAGACACCGGCAACGCGCTGCTTGCCGCTCGCAGCCCCGCCGGGAGCGCCCCTGCCAACTTCTCCGAATCCCGCGCTGGCGCATCGGCACAGCACAGGAACGGCGTTGCCGCCCTGGTTGACGACCAGGATGCGCTGGCCGCCTGGCAAAGAAACCTCGCCGTGCTGCGTTCGAAGGCCGGCAACTGATCTGAAACCCGGCCCTGACGCAAGGAAGGGCCGCACCTGAGCTGTGAGCGGTCGACAACGCTGTACTCGCTTACCTTGGAGAAAGCGCGCTACTTAATCCCAGCTTAACGCTCCTGTCCGATACTGCTTCATTGCCTTTGCCTCGGAATAAGCGTGCTGTACAACGCCGGACTCACCCTGAAACTGCGACAGCTTCTCGACGAGGGCAAGCTTCGGTTTGTCTTTCAGCCAGTCATCGACATCAACCAATCGACTGTGCTTGGTTTTGAGGCGTTGATGCGTGGCCCCGAGGGAACGCCACTCGAGCGCCCCGAGGAACTGTTGCGCTTGGCCAAATCGTGCAACCTTGGACTCGAACTCGAGATCGCGGCCTGCAAGGGTGCAATCCGGGCCTTCGCAGACCTTCATCTGCCAGGCAAGCTCTTCCTGAATCTAAGCGCATCATCGATCGTCGCTTTCAGCTTCTTCGGCGGCGGCGCACTGCTGCATTGCGCCGTTGACGTCGGCTTACCGCCCTCTCGGCTCATTCTCGAGCTGACCGAGCACGAACGCGTCGAAGATGCAGACGCCTTGCGCGTTGCATTCGCCGCACTTGCCGCTCAGGGAGTGGGCCTCGCGCTGGATGATTTTGGCGACGGGCGCTCAAGCCTGCGGTTGTGGGCCGAGCTCAAGCCCCAGATCGTTAAGCTCGATAAGTTCTTCGTGAGGGGGATTCACCTGGACAGCCGGAAGGTCCAGGTCGTCCGTGCCATTCTCGATCTATGTGCCGCCTTTGGCACACCCTTGGTGGCCGAAGGCGTGGAAGTCGCGGAGGAACTTGCCGTCCTGCGCGATCTGGGTTGCCACTACGGGCAGGGCTATTTCATAGCCCGGCCGTTGGAACGACCTACCGCGAACATTGGCGAGAGAGCAAGTGCCGTCCTGCAGTCGTCCAAGATATCGGTAATGCCAAACTCTTCACCGCGCCCGGACATCGCCGACACCGTCGGGCGCCTGAAAGTACCGGTACCAACGGTATGCGCGACCCTATCCAACGCGGGCCTGATGCAGCTCTTCAAAAACCACCCCGAACTGCATGCGGTCGCGGTCGTCGAGAAACACTACCCGGTCGGCTTGGTGAATCGCCGCGCCTTCGTCGACAAGTTCGCCCAGCCGTACTCGCACGATCTCTACGGCCGTCGCCCATGCACCTTGTTCATGAACGCCACCCCCTTGCGCGTCGAGGCATCTGCAACGATCGATTCCCTGATCCCCGTCCTGTCAGGTGACGACCAGCGCTATCTGTACGAGGGTTTCATCATCACAGAAGATGGGCGCTACGCCGGGCTTGCAACGGGCGAGAGCCTGGTGCGCGCAGTAACGGAACGTCGGATCGAAGCAGCACGCCACGCCAACCCACTCACATTTCTGCCCGGAAACATCCCGATCACGGAGCACATTCGCCGCCTGCTCGACTCGCAGGTTCCCTTTGCTGCTGCGTATTTCGACCTGAACAACTTCAAGCCCTACAACGATCTCTACGGGTACTGGCGCGGGGATGAAATGATCAAGCTCGCCGCCCAAACTATCGCAAACAGCATCGATCCATCCCAGGATTTCGTCGGCCACGTCGGCGGGGACGATTTTGTCGTGTTGTTCCAGAGCGAAGACTGGCGCAGGCGCTGCGAATCGGCCGTTGAGAACTTCAACGTGCGAGCGAGGGCACTCTTCGACGCTACCGAGTTGGCAAAGAACGGCTTCGAAAGCGAGGATCGGCGCGGCTTCAAGACCTTCTTCCCTCTCACGACAATCGCCGCTGGCGTTGTTCATATCACCGACGGGCAGTTCATCAGCCCGGAAGAGGTTGCGTCGGCCGCGGCCGTTGCCAAGAAGGCCGCCAAGGAGTCGGGCAACGGTCTCTACGTGGGCATCCAACCACGACTCAGGGTCGTGACTTCAGCAGCAAGCTAGAGCGGTCCAGGGCGTCGGTAAATGCCATCGAACGCCACGCGCAAGACCGAGCCCATCACCTTGTGATCGTGATCAGCAGACCCACAAGTCTGGCGTCGAGCCGGAATGGACTCTGCCTCCCGCTTGCCTTGCCCCCTGGGCGCTGGGCACCCGACATCGCAGGAGCGACTGCAAGGGGCCCGTGACTAGGCGAGTTGGAAGCGCAAGGTCATCTGATTCAGGTCGTGCGTGAGTTGCTTCAAGGACGCGGCCGACGCTCCAACCTCGCGCTGAGTACCAGCAATCAACTCTATTGCAGCACTGACTTGCTCAACTCGCCGAGTCACCTCAAGACTGGTCTGACGCTGTTCATGCAGCGCCTCAGTGATACTGCTCACTCCGTTCTGGGTGGCATCGATCACGGTACGTATATGCAGCATCGCATCACCAGCGCTTGCCGCTCGCAGCTTTCCCTCCACTACCTGCGCACACGCGTCGGATATCTGTCGGTTGGTTTCGTCCATACCGTCACCGATATCGTCAACCACACCAACAATCTCGGCAGCGGAAGAGGCTGTACGCTCCGCAAGTTTTCTCACCTCGTCAGCTACAACTGCAAAGCCGCGTCCCTGCTCGCCAGCGCGAGCTGCTTCGATGGCTGCATTCAGCGCAAGTAAATTGGTTTGATCGGCAATTTCACGAATAACGTGAACGATGGTTCCTATCCGTTTCGACTTCTCACTCAGACGAGTGATACTGCTGGCACTGGACTCAATGACACGTTCAATTTCGTCCATTCCAACGATCGTCGACTTGATCACATCCAACCCAGCCTGACCCGCCTCACGAGCCTCATCCGCGGCACGGTTAACTACAGCCGAACTATCCGAGATCTGGCCTATCGACGCCGCCAGCCCCTCAATCGCGGCCGCCATCTGACTTGCAGAATCTCGCTGTTGTAGCGTCGTGGACAAAGCGCGTTCGGATGTTTCAGCCAAATGCACTGCATTCCGTTCAAGCTCCGAAGAGCCAGCCGATATTCCACGGATGATGTCCACGAGGTAGTTCCTCATTATCTGTATAGAGCCCATTACCCCAACCGCTTTCAACTCCCCCCCGACGGTGTCGGCCAGACGCCCCTCTGAAACAGCAGCAGCTGAGGATGCCAGCTCGTCTGGCTCAGCTCCCAACTGTGCGAGGATACTGCGGCGAATTACCAATGGGCACCTCGAATAACCCGAGGGTTTCAGTGAATCCCACGACGCAATGATGACGGCGACCAATTTCGGCCCAATTCCTCTGGCAAACCACCGCGTTTCTCGGCGGAGTTGCCCCGTTTTTGCATCGAATCGCCCCAGGCATCGGCGATTCGGCCCATTTCGGGCGTCAGAAGGCCTCGATTCCGGCCTTCCGGAAGTAGACCAGCCGCTTCAAGTTGTAGCAGGCAGCCATCATCGTCATCGCAAAGTTCGCCCGCGCCCGACCGATGGTACGCAGCAACTTGCCGCCCATCTGTTCGATGGCGGCAAAGACATGCTCGACCCGGGCGCGCGTTTTGGCGATGCGCTGGTTACGCCGCTGCTGGCACTCGGTCAGCGGCTTGTTGCGTTTGCCCTTCCTCTGGATCTGGTTACGAAAGCCGTTCTCCTTCAGCCAGGCTTCACGCGCCTCGGACGGGTAGCCCCGGTCGGCATAGACGTCCCGACTCGTGTTGCCCGCATCGAAGACGTTGTCGAAGTGCTGGCTATCGTGCGTACTCGCGGTGTCGGTCTCGATTCGGCGAATGATCTTGTATTTCTTGTCGACGTTGATCGAGAGCTTGTAGCCGAAGTGGTTCTTGCCGTGCTTCTTCGTCCAGGTCGCATCGATGTCCTTCTGGCGGCGCTTGGCCGGCTTCCAGTCGGCGGGCATCGCACCGTGCTCGATCAGCGCCTTCTCGCCCCGGCTGTTGTGCTGCTTGGGGGCGGGGACCAAAGTGGCGTCGATGATCTGACCGCCGCGCGCGATGAAACCCTTCTTCAGCAACTGCGCCGAGACACCGTCAAAGAGCGCCTTGGCGCCCGCTTCACCAATCCGGTTCTCGAAGGTCCACACCGTGGTGCGGTCCGGGACGTGGGTCGCGTTCGCCAGTCCGCAGAAGCGCTTGTAGCTCATGCGGTCGAGCAACTGGTACTCCATCTGCTCGTCGGACAGGTTGTACAGGCGCTTGAGCACCAGGATCCGTACCATCGTCTCGGTCGGGTACGGCGGACGCCCGCCCTGCGCGCTCACCGGGCGCGGCGCAACCGCGACGATGGCTTGCACGATCGGGCGCAGTACCCTGCGCGCTCACCGGGCGCGGCGCAACCTCATCCACCTCGGCCGCCAACGACGCAAAGTCGATGTGCGACTCGATGTCGGTCAGCGGGTCGCCCAGCGCGTCGATCTTCTTGCGGTGATGCTCGTCAGCGAACAGGTCAGTCTTGATAGCGCTACGCGGTTTCATCGGTGCAGGCTGCAGGGTTCAGGACGTCGTGATTTTACCAAAGGCGGGCGGAGCAGAGGTTTTTCGAGGCACCCTGCAGTGACACTCGTGATGCTCGTGACGCTCGTGACGCTCGTGACTGTCCCCGGTCCCAGGACAAGGGACATTGCAGTGACACTCGTGATGCTCGTGACGCTCGTGACGCTCGTGACGCTCGTGACTGTCCCCGGTCCCAGGACAAGGGACAGTGCCGTGCCGGACTTACGAAAAAGTCAATACCCTCAAAAATCGCATCGTTTGTGGGTGAAGGCACTCGCGCACTACCCTACCCCTTGCCGCGATGCGTTCGCCCCAGTAGGTGCTCGTATGGGCCACGCTGGCGCGTCAGGATCGATTTCTGCGGGCCGGGTGTCTCGGGGCTTTCGCTCACCTGATCGACAGACGCGTTTAAACGCTCTCAGAGCGGTTTAAATCGCTCGGGTGATGTGTGGATATGTCCGAGAGCATTTGGGGCGCTTGTAGAGCTTCTGGTGAAGCCCAAGAGCTATCCGGAGCGTAACGAGAAGCAGCGGAAACGGACTGCGGAACGCGGAACGCAGGGCAGCCGGTAACCCCTGATGTGTTGCGGCATACCCTCCTCGTCTGGTCGAGCGGCACGGCTCTCGTTCCGGAGCGAGCGCGAAGCGCGAGGCGCAGGCTACTGTTCCGGTGATCGCTGAAAACCCTAGCCGGACTGGATGTCTTGGTTTTTAAAAAGACTCCGGCTAGTAAAAATTGCGGCCGAAGGCCGCAGCAAGGCGCGAAGCGCCGCGCAGGCGGGGCGAAGCCCCGCAAACCCCCATTCCGGAGGATGAGGGGAAAACCACTGCTGTCATCATATGGGTGCCTCGAAAAACCTCTGCTCCGCCCGCCTTTGGTAAAATCACGACGTCCTGAACCCTGCAGCCTGCACCGATGAAACCGCGTAGCGCTATCAAGACTGACCTGTTCGCTGACGAGCATCACCGCAAGAAGATCGACGCGCTGGGCGACCCGCTGACCGACATCGAGTCGCACATCGACTTTGCGTCGTTGGCGGCCGAGGTGGATGAGGTTGCGCCGCGCCCGGTGAGCGCGCAGGGCGGGCGTCCGCCGTACCCGACCGAGACGATGGTACGGATCCTGGTGCTCAAGCGCCTGTACAACCTGTCCGACGAGCAGATGGAGTACCAGTTGCTCGACCGCATGAGCTACAAGCGCTTCTGCGGACTGGCGAACGCGACCCACGTCCCGGACCGCACCACGGTGTGGACCTTCGAGAACCGGATTGGTGAAGCGGGCGCCAAGGCGCTCTTTGACGGTGTCTCGGCGCAGTTGCTGAAGAAGGGTTTCATCGCGCGCGGCGGTCAGATCATCGACGCCACTTTGGTCCCCGCCCCCAAGCAGCACAACAGCCGGGGCGAGAAGGCGCTGATCGAGCACGGTGCGATGCCCGCCGACTGGAAGCCGGCCAAGCGCCGCCAGAAGGACATCGATGCGACCTGGACGAAGAAGCACGGCAAGAACCACTTCGGCTACAAGCTCTCGATCAACGTCGACAAGAAATACAAGATCATTCGCCGAATCGAGACCGACACCGCGAGTACGCACGATAGCCAGCACTTCGACAACGTCTTCGATGCGGGCAACACGAGTCGGGACGTCTATGCCGACCGGGGCTACCCGTCCGAGGCGCGTGAAGCCTGGCTGAAGGAGAACGGCTTTCGTAACCAGATCCAGAGGAAGGGCAAACGCAACAAGCCGCTGACCGAGTGCCAGCAGCGGCGTAACCAGCGCATCGCCAAAACGCGCGCCCGGGTCGAGCATGTCTTTGCCGCCATCGAACAGATGGGCGGCAAGTTGCTGCGTACCATCGGTCGGGCGCGGGCGAACTTTGCGATGACGATGATGGCTGCCTGCTACAACTTGAAGCGGCTGGTCTACTTCCGGAAGGCCGGAATCGAGGCCTTCTGACGCCCGAAATGGGCCGAATCGCCGATGCCTGGGGCGATTCGATGCAAAAACGGGGCAACTCCGCCGAGAAACGCGGTGGTTTGCCAGAGGAATTGGGCCGAAATTGGTCGCCGTCATCATTGCGTCGTGGGATTCACTGAAACCCTCGGGTTATTCGAGGTGCCCCAATGAGAATCCAACCCCTGCAACGATCGCCAACCCGCCCAGTCCAACCATGAGCCGGAGATCGGAAACGTATCGCGCCTGAGCAAGCTCGAACTCCTCTCGCGCAATATCGAGTTGCAACTCGATCAGATCGGAGATCTTCAGTGAGATCGGGTCAATTACCGCAGGCAGCGTCTTCACCATGTACTGATTCAGCCCGAAGTAATCGTTCTTTCCGAGAAGAGCCTTCAGCTCAGCAATCGGTTGCGTGGCATCGTCCACCAAAGTCCGGATCTCTTCGGCGAGCAGGGTCTCACGCGCGCCCTTGCTGATGGAAAGATAAGCGCGCATGCGCTGGTCGATAAGCCTCTCGGCCTCCTCGATACGCGTCACCGCAACAGCAGTGGTAAGCAAGCTGCTGTTTGCCTTGTAAGAGGCGTTTACGATATTCACCGCGAACATGTCCGCGACGACCTTGAGATCCCTGACGGCAACAACCCGATTGGCATACAGCGACTCAAGACTTGCTACCGAATCGCGCATGCTCTTCAATCCGAGCCCTGCAAGCAAGACCATGAAGATGATGAGCACAGCGCTCAACAAGAGCACGCGAGTGCCCACTTTCAGCGAGTTCATTCACTATTATCCTGACAGGCACCGACGTTCACGGCTGAAGCACTACAACGTCCCATTCTGGACAGGGAAAGTTAAATATTGGTGACAAGCCAGAAAATCTTCATCAGGCTTTAACAGTGCTTTAACATATTAACCGTAATGGATTATTCCATTAGCAGAGACAATCACATCCGAGCCCGGGACGCAGAACATCAGCCAGATGACAAAGCCAGCCAACAGACAGCAACTGGTCATATTCGACGCGGATGGCACGCTGATCGACGCCTTCCATGCCGTCGAACAAAGCTTCCTGCGCCATGGGATGGCAATCGGCGACCTGGAGCGTTTCCAGAAGCGTAGAAAGCTCTTCAAATATCTTGGTGGACTACGAGAGTTCCCGAATAACCTTCGCCGTCAATTCGGCAGGCAGAGCCGCAAGCGCCTGCTCACAACCCTCACGGAGTTCTACCGCGAAGAGGCACGCCTGTACCCGGGAATGGTCGACCTGCTTCAGACATTGATTGCTGCACCTCATGTCCGAATCGGCCTGGTCACACGCAACGTCACGATCGAACCCGAACAGTCGCTGCGAAGCCTCTTCAGGCGGCACGACATCGACATTGGCGCATTCGACCATATCGCCTGCTTGCCGCTGCGGGAGAACAAGGCGGACCAGTTCAGCATGGCCCGCAAGCGCCTTGGTGTGAATCCAGCCTGCTGTTACGCATGCGGAGATGAATATGGTGACTATCTTGCGGCCATCAGCGCTGCAATGTACCCATTCATCGTGGCCTATGGCGCGGAAGATCGACTTCGCTTGAGGCGGTCACTCGGCGTACCAGAGGGCTTCATCCATGCCTCTCCGGCTGAGTTCATAGATAACCTGCTGCATGCGCTGGGACTCGAAAAGGGAGCGAGTGAGAACGCTTCTATCACTGCCCCTGCGGCTCACCGAACCGCTCCCAACTAACGGAACCAAGATGGAACGATCATCTCATTATTAACCCGGCAATCAAATAGCTAAATTACTGAGCGTACCGAACGTACTCATGGCTGAAATACGACCGCACACGATCCGGCATCGCAGCGATGCGTTCCATGCACGTACGCGCCTTCTCGAGAAGTGCGGCGGCGGTCTTGGCAATCGGCCCGGAGCGTATCGTCGTTTTCAGATCCCGGTTCAGATACTCGTCGGGGTTGAGTTCCGGCGCATACGGCGGCAGGTAAAACAGCTCGATCTTCTCGGTGTTTTCGACAGCCCACTCGCGGACACGGTTGGCGCGGTGCACGCGCAAATTGTCGACGATCAGGAACACCTTACGCTGCGCATCCTGAATCAGGTCCTTCAAGAACACGATGAAGCGGTCCGCATCAATGGCGCCCTCGAAGAACGAGAAGCGCACCAAGCCCTGGTTGGTGATCGCCGAGATCATCGATGTCGATCCGTGGCGACCGGCCGGCAGTCGAAGCTCAGGCGTCAGCCCCGCCATCGAGTAGCCGCGCACCCAGTGCGAGTCCTGGCGAATGGCGGTCTCGTCACCCCAGTAGATCTCGGCATCCTCAGTCTTGGCGCGCGCAACGATCTTCGGATACTCGTCCTCAAGCCACGCCTTGAGCCGGGCCGGATCCTGCTCAAGCGCACGCTTGACCGGCCGCTGCGGCGTGAAACCCCACCGCCGAAGGTACTCACCGACGGTGCGAATGGGCATGTCGATGCCAAAGAGCTGCTTGATCGCGAGCATGACCGCGCGACGATTCCACAGCGCAAACTCGAGCTGCAGTTGGGCGGGGTTCGAGCCAATGATCTTCAAACGCAGTTGCTCCTCTTGAACCAGCGTCAAAGTTCGTCCCGAGCCATGGCGCCGACCACGTTGCCCGCCCTTGATGACGGCGTCGAGGTCGTCGGCCTGGGCGCGGCGTGCCCATTTCAAAACGGTACCGACATGAACCCCACACACCTCAGCGATGTGCGTCCATGTGTAGCCTTGCTTGCGCAGTACAAATGCTTGGCGACGAATGTGTTCCAGGGCTTCGGGCGGAAGCTTGCGGGCATCGATCTTTTCCATGCCCGAATTATATCAAAACCTATTTGATTGCCGGGTTAATAGGGACCGGATGACGACTGTACTCGGGATGACGAACTCGCTCAGGTAGGGTTACCGTTGGTCGCATGACCTCACGATAAGGCATCTGCCCAAGCAGATGATGGATGCAGTTCAGCCGTGCTGCCTTCTTGTCATTGGCCTCGACAATCCACCATGGCGCCTCGGGGATGTGCGTACGTTCAAGCATGGTTTCCTTCGCAACCGTGTAGCGCTCCCAACGTGCCCGCGACTCGAGATCCATCGGGCTCAGCTTCCACTGCTTGAGCGGATCATGGATCCGTGACAGAAAGCGAAAATGCTGCTCCTCGTCGGTGATCGAGAACCAGTATTTGATCAGCTGGATGCCCGAGCGAACCAGCATGCGCTCGAACTCCGGCACCGAGCGAAAGAACTCCTCGTACTCGTCGTCCGTGCAGAACCCCATCACCCGCTCGACGCCGGCACGGTTGTACCAGCTGCGATCGAACAGCACCATCTCGCCCGCTGCGGGCAGGTGCGGCACGTAACGCTGGAAATACCACTGGGTGCGTTCACGGTCATTTGGCGCGGGCAGTGCCACCACGCGGCAGATCCGTGGATTGAGCCGCTGGGTGATGCGTTTGATGACCCCGCCCTTGCCCGCAGCGTCGCGCCCCTCGAAGAGAATCACCACCCGATGCTTGGTGGTTGAGACCCAGTCCTGCAACTTGACCAATTCGCCCTGCAAACGGAGCAATTCTGTGAAGTAGCGACGGCGCCTGAGGCGCTCATCGGGCGTCTCCGACTGCGTCCCTGCGCTTCGCGAAGCGATCTCGTCGAAACGCCGGTCATCGAGCTCGAGTTCGAGTTCCTCGTCGTAGCTGTCCAGCAACTCACGCTCGATCCGGCGATGAAGGTCGCCAATATCCTGTTTGTCCATGAGGTCCTCGACGACGACGCGGCATAGGGGCGGCACGAATTCTCTTACAGAATCATGACGTCGCCTTTACAGGCGCCGTTGGATAGCCCGCGCAAGCGAGATACTCCCGCCAAACAGCGCGATAGCCAAAGGTATGCTGGAGCGCCAGCCGACCGGACCAAGGGAGCGCCTATTCCGCGCAACCCGCTACAACCCGACAACACCAACCGAGAGCATTCATGACCACCCTCCGCCTCATCCTCGGCGACCAGCTCAACGCCGCCCACTCCTGGTTCCGCAGCCCGCGTCCAGACGTGCTGTACGTGATGATGGAGGTGCGCAGCGAGACCGACTACGTGCGCCACCACGCGCAGAAGGTGCTGGCGATCTTCGCCGCGATGCGTGCCTTCGCGGCCGCACTGCAGGCCGCCGGGCACCGCGTGCGCTACCTGAAGATCGGCGACACCGACAACCGCCAGTCCTTCGCTGCCAACCTCGCCTTGGTAGCAGGCGAATGCGGAGCAACCCGCTTCGAGCGCATGGAGGCCGACGAATGGCGAGTGGAAGGGCTGCTGGACGAGTCCGCACAGGCGCTTGCCCTGCCGCATGAGGTGTTCAGCAGCGAGCACTTCCTCGCCGAGCGCGCCGAACTCGCCCGGCGCTTCACCGCCAAGGTGCCGCGCATGGAGTTCTTCTACCGCGACATGCGTCGCCGCCACCGCATCCTGCTCGACGCCGAGGACAGCCCTGTGGGCGGAGTATGGAACTTCGACGCGCAGAACCGCGAGAAATGGCCCGGCGATCCGCCCGCGCCCGAATGGCCCTGGGCCGGTCATGACCTGACGGCGCTTTGGGGCGAGATCACCGCCGCCGGCGTGGAGACCATCGGTGCGCCGCACGCCGGGCGGGTACGCTGGCCGCTGACCCGGCGCGAGGCGCGCGCCGGCCTGGCGCGTTTCATCGAACACGCCCTGCCCTGGTTCGGGCCTTATCAGGACGCGATGAGCACGCGCTCGACCACGCTGTTCCACTCCGGCCTGTCGTTCGCACTCAACGTGAAACTGCTGCACCCGCGCGAAGTCATCGATGCGGCGGTCGCTGCCTGGCAGCTTGGCAAGGTCGAACTCGCGAGTTGCGAAGGCTTCGTGCGCCAGATCCTGGGCTGGCGCGAATTCGTCCGTGGGGTGTATTGGGCGCGCATGCCGAGCTACGCGCAGGGCAACGCGCTCGACGCGCATCGGCCGCTGCCAGCCTGGTACTGGACCGGCGAGACGAAGATGAACTGCCTGCACCACGCGGTTTCGCAATCACTCGATAGCGCCTACGCCCACCACATCCAGCGCCTGATGATCACCGGCAACTTCGCCCTGCTCGCCGGCTGCGATCCGGACGAGGTCGACGCCTGGTACCTCGGCATCTACACCGACGCCTTCGAATGGGTGGAGATGCCCAACACCCGCGGCATGAGCCAGTTCGCCGACGGCGGCGTGATCGCCAGCAAGCCCTACGCTGGCGCGGCGAGCTATATCGGCAAGCAGTCCGACTACTGCAAGACCTGCACCTACGACCCCAAGCGCCGCCACGGCGCCAGCGGCAGACCCGCCTGCCCCTTCAACAGCCTGTACTGGGATTTCCTGCTGCGCCACGAGGCCCGCTTCGCACGCAACCCGCGCATGGCGATGCCTTACAAGGCGTGGGCGAAGATGGACGAAGGCGAGCGCGCCGCAACGCTGGCGCAGGCGATGGACTATCTGGGCAAACTGGATGCGCTCTGACGCCGGTCGCCTTCAACCCCTCGCGGCTGGCGCCGCTCCTACTGCGGGAACGGACACCGCGGCGCCCCCCGGTAGGAGCGGCGCAAGCCGCGCGCTTTTCATCGCACCCACCCGACGCCCGTCGCCTTCAACCCCTCGCGGCTGACGCCGCTCCTACGGCGGGAACAGACACCGCGGCGCCCCCCCGGTAGGCGCGGCGCAAGCCGCGAGCTTTTCATCGCACCCACCCGACGCCCGTCGCCTTCAACCCCTCGCGGCTGGCGCCGCTCCTACGGCGGGAACGGACGCCGCGGCGCCCCCCGGTAGGAGCGGCGCGAGCCGCGCGCTTTTCATCGCACCCACCCGACGCCGGTCGCCTTCAACCCCTCGCGGCTGGCGCCGCTCCTACTGCGGGAACAGACACCGCGGCGCCCCGTCGTGGAGTCTCATCCACCGGCCTCATCCAGCCAGGCCAGACGCCCCTGACCCGCCTCGGCCAGGCGCGCCTGCAGCGCGGCGGCGGCCTCTTCGGGCAGGTTGAAGTGCAGCTCCACGGCCTGCCCGTGCGCCACCCTCATCAGGTTCGCGCCAGCGGCATCGAGTTCGCGCCGCAGCAGGCCTTCGAGCGCATAGGGCACGACGCAGGCCAGGGTCTGCAAGCGCACGATCGGCACCTTCTCGGCCTGCAGCAGAGCCTGGGCCACGGCGTCGGTGTAGGCGCGCACCAGGCCGCCGGCGCCGAGCTTGACGCCACCGAAGTAGCGCACCACGGTAGCGAGCACACCTTCCAGGTCCTGGTGGCGCAACACGTCGAGCATCGGACGGCCGGCGGTGCCGCTGGGCTCGCCGTCATCGACCGCCGCCGACTGGCCGCCGGCGAGCAAGGCCCAGCACACGTGGCGCGCGCCCGGATGCCGGGCCCACAGCTCGGCCACCACCCTCTGCGCGCCGGCACGGTCGTCCATCGGCTGCACGCAGCCGATGAAGCGACTCTTCTTGATGATCAGCTCGCTATGGACGGGGGCGGCGAGGGTGAGCGGCATCGGGCAGCGATCCTGGTCGTTCAGGCGGGCGGCGCCGCGCCCTCGGTGCCGGCCTCCTGCAGGTGCTCAAGCACAGGGCCGAAGACCCGTTGCGCGAGCGTGAAGAAGCGCGCGTCCAGCGGCTGCTCGACGCCGCGCAGCGCCAGGCGGTAGGCTGGGTCGCGGCCTTCGCCGAACTGCGGGCGCTGGCCGCCCGTCCATTTGTCGTGCGCTTTGCGCGGATTACCGTCGTTGGAAACACAGGCCCAGGCCGACTTGGGGAAGAAGTGGAGCGGCTGCGTGAGGCCCTCGCGGTAGAGCGCCAGCAGTTCGGCAAGCAGGTCATGCGCCTGGGCGCGCGACAGCGCTGCGAAAGTGAAGTCGGCGTCGCGCAGCATCACCCGGGTACGGCGCTCGACGCCGGCCGGGCTGGCGGCGCACAGCATCAGGTGGGCGATCCAGGCCTCGAGGTAGTGGCTGGCGCCGGCGTTGGCATAGCGCCAGCGCAGCATGCCCTCGGGACGCAGTTCGCCGAGCACGGCACCCAGCGTCCACGCCTCGCCGTCGAGCTCGAACGCGATCTGGCAGCTTGCGGCCTCAAGCGCCGGGACGTGCCGGGCCGCGGCCAGGCGGGCTGCAAATTCGCGCATCGCGGCCAGCTCGGCGGCCAGTGCCGCCTCGCCCATGGCACCGCGCGGGAACTCGCCACCGGCGCGCGCCAGCTGCGCAAGCACCGCGTCATCGCGCCCAGCGCCCTCGCCGGCGCCCCTCAGTGCCGAGTCGCACTCATCAGCCTGAGCGTCAAGCAGCACCGGCATCAGACGCTCGGCCAACGCCCAGCGCGCAGGCAGGTCGGGCACGAAGCGCTCGGTGTCCTCCAGCTCGGCATCGGCTTCGGGCAGGTCGAGTCCGAGGCGCTCTCGCAGCAGGGCGCGGCAGGGGTTGCGGAAGAAGCGCACGAGGCGCTCGAGCGTGGGCGTGCGCCACTCCGGCCCGGGCGGTGGCAGCGCGTGATCGAAGAAGGGCGCGGCGTCTACGGCAAGCGGACCGTCATCCGCACCCTCCACCGCCGCCTCCATCGCATCTTCCGCCGCCTCGACGGCCGCTCCGCTTGCGCCCACGTACCCGGTTCGCTCATCGGCAGCAGCCCCGAGGCGGGCGGCGAGGGCCTCGGCGTAGTCTTCGTTGAAGCTCGTCAGGCGCGCATCGCCGCGCTCGGCGGCCAGAAAGTACTCGGGGGCGAAAGCCTGCAACGGATGCGCCACGCACAAGCGCTGACGTGCCGCGGCGAGCGCGTCGGGGTCGGTGGCGCTGCTCGCGGTGGCCTCGGCGAGCACGTCGAGCAATTCATCGACCAGCACCGAGGGCCGCAATTCGCTGCCGTCGCGTACGCTGCGCCCGACGTAGGACAGGTGCAGCGCCTCGCGCGCGGACAGCAGCACATCGAGGAAGAGGTTGCGCTCGTCCAGCCTGCGCTGGCGGTCGCCGGCCTGGGGGCGGGCCGCCATGAGATCGAACTCGGCGGCACGATCGCTGCCGGGGAAGAGACCGTGATCGAGCCCGATCACGCACACCACGCGGTAGGGCAGCCCGCGCAGCGAGGACAGCGCGGAGAAGGTGAGCGTGCCGCCGGGCACGCCACCGCGCGCCGGGTCGTCGAGCAGGGCCGCGAGCGCGGGGCGGATCACCGCCAGCCCCTGCGCGTCCGTGCAACCGCCTGCCGCCATGTTGTCGGCGAGCTGGGCGATGGCGGCGCGTAACTCGCGCAGTTCGTCCGCCCACGCGGCGGCGTCGCCGACCAGGCGGTCGAGCACCTCGTTGAGCAGCGCGCGCCAGCCCTCGGCGTCATGCGCCTGCAGCAGGCGCGCGCGCAGGCTGCGCAGGCTCTCGGCGTAACGCCAGAAGCGTCCAAGCGCGAGCGCCGCCTGGCCCTCGGGCGCGGCGGCGCCGATGCGCCCGGCAAAGGACGCGTGCTGCGCGGCCTCGCCCGCAGCCCAGGCGAGGAACAGGCGGTGCAGGCCCTCCTCCAGCGTATGTGGCAGGCCGGCCGGCTCGCCCTCCGCCTGCCCCAGCGCCGCGTGCACCGCGCCCGCATCCAGGCCCCAGCGCACGCCGGCGGCACGCAGCCAGTCGTGAAGGGTCTCGAGCGCCGTGTCGTCCAGGCCATGGAGGGCGGCGACCGGGGCCTGCTGCAGCAGATCGAACACCTGGGTGGCGGGAAAACGGCTGGCGGCCAGGCCAAGCATGCGGTCGAGCACCTGGGCCACCGGGTTGTCGCGGGTGCCGCCCAGGCCGGTGATGCGCCAGGGGATGCGACGCGCTGGCGGGGCGGTGCCGAACACCGCCTCGATCAGCGGCGCGCTCGCCTCCAGATCAGGGGTGAGCACCACCACATCGGCCGGGGTGAGCGCGTCCGGCGTGCCCTCGTGCGCCTTGAACAGGCCGAGCAGGCGGTCGTGAAGCACCTCGAGCTCGCGCGTGCGCGAGTGGCAGACATGCACCTCGATGCTGCGGTCGGCGGCGGCCAGCCTGACCCCGGCGGGCGGCAGCTCCTGCAGGTCGAGGATGGCGTTATGCACGCGGGCGAGCAGGTGGCGGCCGGGGTGCGGCGCGAACAAGGCTTCCTCCTCGAGCACATGCTCGCCCTCGAACAGCAGGCCGATGTGGGCGCGGGTCTGCTTGCCCCAGGCGGCGAGCAGGCGGTTGCCGGTCTCGAAGAACAGGTCCTGCTGGCGGGTGGCGAGCCAGGACAGGCGGCGTGCATCGACGATGTCGAACCAGAACTCGCGGCAGGGGTTGAGCACGTACAGACGCACATCGACCACCCGCGCCAGCTCGCGCAGCATGTCGAGGTAGAGCGGTGGCAGCGCCGGCAGGCCGAACACATGCACGCTGCGCGGCAGGCCGGTGGCGGTGAGCGCATCGTGATCCATCGCCGTCACCGCGCGCAGGAAGGCGGTCGCCGGGTGCTCGCTGCGCAGGCCCATGGCCTCGCGAATGCGGCGCCACAGCGCGGCCTGCCAGGCTTCGTCGGCACGCGCGGCAGCGCTCGCGTCCGCCTCCAGCACGCTGCCCCGGCCCTCGCTCCAGCGCGCCAGCCACTGCGGCCGATAGGTAAGGTAGTGGTCGAACACGCGCGCGATGCGCTCGGCGAGCTCGAAGCGCATGCGCGCGTCAGCCCCGGCGAGGTAGTGCGCCAGGCGCGGATGCTCGCCCAGCCAGGCGCCTTCGGCCGCGCCTGCATCGAGCAGGCCGTGGATGCGCCAGGCCAGTAGCGCCGGCGAGAAGGGCGAGCGCGCCGGCACTTCGGGCACGACGCGGCCGATCTGCTGCCACAGCCACTGGGCAAGAAAGTCGCAGCGCAGGTTGGCGCACACGCCCTCGCGATCGGCCACCGCCAGCTCGAGCCGACGGCGCAGCGCGGCGCTCGGCACGACCACCTCGCGCTCGCCGAAGGGGCCGGGCTGCTCGTCGGCGAGACGTTCGAGGAGATCGTCGAGGAGGATCTCGAAGCGGTTGGAAAAGCTCAGGGACAGCATGCAGGAGTTCCGCAGGGGCGCCGGCAGGGCGACACGACAAGCACAGCAGGATAACGCATCACGTCACAGCCCGCGGCGGCGCATGGGACTGCCGTAGGCGCGGCGCCAGCCGCGAGGGGTCGAAGGTGACATGCCCCCGGGCTGGACCCAAAAAGCTCGCGCACAGGCACTCGCCTGCGAATGTGTAAACTGGCCGCTGTTCATCGTCCACCTGCCCACCGCCATGGCCAAGACCCACCCCGAAGGCTGGCGCCTGCTGCCCGCCAGCGGCGCCCGCGCCCGCGAGCTGCAGACGCTCGCGCTGCTGGCGGGCGCGCTGCCAGCCGACACTACGATCTACCACGGCCTGCACTGGACGCGGGCCGAGGGCAGCGCGGCGGTGTTCGGCGACATCGGCTTCGTCGTCCTCGGCCCGGGCGGGCGCATCCTGCTCATCGAACAGCAGGCCGGCTTCCTCGACGAGGCCGAGCACGGCCTGCTGCGCCCGGGGCGGCGACGCGAACGCAACATCAGCGTGGATCTCGCACGCCAGGCCGATGCCCTGCGCGCGCGCCTGCGCCCGGCGCTGGGCGGCGCCGAGCCAATGCTCGACGTGCTGCTCTACTGCCCCGACTACACCGTGCGCCAGCCCGGCACCGCCGGCCTCGACCCGGCGCGCATCGTCGATGCGCCGCGGCGCGAGCAGCTGGTCGCCACCGTCCGCGCCCTCACCCGCGACAACGACGGCGCGGCGCCCGCCGACCCTGCCCGCCAGCAGGCCCTGCACCGCTTCTTCGCCGACCTGCTTGAGCTGGTACCCGACGTGCAATCCCACATCGGCCAGGTGGACGACCTGAGCACGCGGCTGTCGGGCGGGCTCACCGAATGGGCGCGCCGCATCGACATGAGCCCGCACCGCCTGCGCGTGACCGCCACCGCCGGTAGCGGCAAGACCCAGCTTGCGCTCGCCGCCTACACCGATGCGCTCGCCGCCGGCCGGCGCCCGCTCTACGTCTGCTACAACCGCCCGCTGGCCGACCACTTCGCCCGCATCGCCCCCGCCGGCGGCGAGATTGCCACCTACCACCAGCTCTGCGACCGCCGCCTGCGCGACGCCGGCCGCCCGCCGCGCTTCGGCGCTCCCGGCGCCTTCCGCCGCATGGAGGCGGACTTCGCCGCCCTGGTGGCCGCCCCGACCAGCGGACAGCCCGACCCCCGGTGGCAGTTCGACGAGCTCATCATCGACGAGGGCCAGGACTTCATGGAGGCCTGGCGCGACACCCTGCTCGCGCTGCTCAAGCCGGGCGGGCGGGCGTGGTGGCTGGAAGACCCGCTGCAGAACCTCTACGACCGCCCGGCCGTGACCCTGCCGGGCTGGGTCGGGCTGAGCGCCGACACCAACTACCGCACCCCGGCCGACGTGCTCGCCTTGCTCAACGCCCGCCTGCCCCTGCCCGCCCCCATCCGCGCCGGCAGCCCGGTGGCCGACAGCGAGCCCGAACTGCTCGCCTGGCACGACGAGGCCGGCATGCTGGAGGCCACCAAGCGCGCAATCACGCGCGCGCTCGGACTCGGCTTCCGACGCGACATGATCGTGCTGCTCACCTTCCGCGGCCGCGAACATTCGCGCTTCACGCCGCTGGAGCACCTCGGCCCCCACCGCCTGCGCGCCTTCACCGGCCGCTACGACCTGCTCGGCGAGCCGGAGCACTCGCAGGGCGAGCTGCTGATCGACTCCGTGTACCGCTTCAAGGGCCAGTCCGCGCCCTGCATCATCTTCACCGAGATCGACTTCGAGCCGCGCGCGGACGGGATGGACGAGCTCACCATGCGCAAGCTCTTCGTGGGTGCGACGCGAGCGACGATGAAGCTGATCCTGGTGGCATCGGAGCGCGCCGCTGGGCTGCTGGCGGACCCCGAGCACAAGCACTGACAAGGCGCACACGCGCCGCCTTCACGCAGGGCCCGCCAAGACCCGGGCGCTGAGACGCCTGTCGCAGCTGTCGCAGGCGCCACGCGACAGCTGTCTCGGCCGCCACCCCCACTCGGGCTGCGCACGGCCAATTTTTCCATACAAAACAATCACTTCAATTAGTGGCACCGTCCTTGCTGTCCATTCTGCGGCAGGCCGGCCTCCGGCTGCTGCACGTCCACTACGCAACGCGCGCTCAGTCCATGCGCGCCATACGAACCAGAAAGGAGACAAGGACATGAAACCGTCGACAACCAAGCGCGGCAGGCCGCAGGCCACCCGCAGCGCACTGTGCGTCACCGCACTGCTCGCGGCGATGAGCACGGCGTTTGCCGCCGACGATGGCAACTGGACCGAGTACACCGGCGACAAGGCCGGCTCGCGCTATCTGCCCAGCAAGAGCGTCACCACCGAGAGCGTGAAGTCGATGAAGGTCGCGTGGCGCTGGGCCATGCCCGACAACGCGATCGCCGCCGACAACGCCGAGCTGCGCACCTGGGTCAACGAGTCCACGCCGCTGGCGATCGACGGCATCCTGTATTCCACCTCGCCGATGAGCACGGTGTCGGCAATCGACGGCGAAACCGGCAAGACGCTGTGGACCTACGACCCCGAGGCCTACAAGGATGGCACCCCGCCCAACCTCGGTTTCATCAACCGTGGTCTGACCTACTGGGCCGACGGCGACGACAAGCGCATCATCGTCGGCACCGGCGACGGCTACCTGATCGCCCTCAACGCCACGACCGGCAAGCCGATCGAGTCCTGGGGCGAACAAGGGCGTGTCGACCTGACCAAAGGCATGCGCCGTCGGGTCGACCGCTCCCTCATCGCGGTCACCTCGCCCCCCATCGTGTGCGGCGACACCGTGGTGCCCAGCATCGCGGTGCTCGACTCCTTCGCCATCGGCCGCCAGCCGATGAAGTACCACCCGCCCGGCGACGTGCAGGCCTTCGACGTACGCACCGGAAAGCGCGTGTGGATCTTCGAGCAGCCGCCGCAGAAGGGGCAGCCAGGCAACGAGACCTGGGAAGACGAGTCGTGGAAGACCACGGGCTCGGGCAACATGTGGGCACGCCCCGGCTGCGACGAAGAGCTCGGCCTGGTCTACCTGCCGTTCTCGACCCCGACCAACGACTTCTACGGCGGCCACCGCAAGGGCGACGGCCTGTTCGGGGAGTCGCTGGTGGCGGTCGACGCCAAGTCGGGCAAGCTCGCCTGGTACTACCAGATGGTGCGCCACGGGCTGTGGGACTACGACCTGCCGACCGCCCCCAACCTGATGGATCTCACCGTCAACGGCAAGAAGATCAAGGCCGTGGCTCAGGTCACCAAGCAGGGCTTCGTGTTCACCTTCGACCGCGCCACCGGCAAGCCCGTATGGCCGATCGAGGACCGCGCAGTACCGCAGTCCACCGTTCCCGGGGAACGCTCGGCCGCGACCCAACCGCACCCGACCGTGCCGGCGCCCTTCGTCCAGCAGGGGGTGACCGAGGACGACCTGATCGACCTCACGCCCCAGCTCAAGGAAGAGGCCAGGAAGATCCTGGCGCGCTACAACTATGGGCCCTTGTACACCCCGCCCACGCTCGACAAGGCCGGCACCCTGCAGGTACCGGGCGTACTCGGCGGCGCAAGCTGGGCGGGCGCTGCGCACAACCCGAACACCAACGTGCTGTACGTGCCCTCGTTCACGATCCCGTTCGGCATCAAGATCAAGAAGGAGAACGCCAGCGTCTACGACTACACCGGCACCTGGGCCGGGGTCGGCGGCCCGCAGGGCCTGCCGCTGTTCAAGCCGCCGTTCTCGACCGTGACCGCGATCGGCATGAACACCGGCAAGCACCTGTGGCGCATTCCCGCAGGCAAGGGCCCGGTCGACCACCCGGCGATCAAGGACCTCAATCTCGGCCGTGTCGGCGTCCCGCGCGAGAGCTTCATCGCGCTCACCGACGAGGTGCTGTTCCTCGCCCCGGAAGGGACTCATGGCGTGATCGGCCTGTCCTCGCGCGGCAACGCCCTGATCACCCAAGCCAATGCCGACGAGAAGGAGCCCTACCTGTATGCACACGACGCGCGCTCGGGTGAGCTGATCTCGGAGCTGCGCCTGCCGGGCGCCGCGTTCGGTGCGCTGATGACCTATCGCGCCGGCGACAAGCAGTACGTCGTCGTGCCGATCGGCGGGGCCGGGCTGCCCGCCGAGCTGGTCGCAGTCCAGGTCAACTGACCGTACGCCTCTGGGGCCGCGGCATTGCCGCGCCGCCCCGGAGGCGGTCCTGTCAAGCGGACGCTGCCGTTCGCATACAGCAACGAGACTCCAAGATCATGAAGACATACCACCTGACCCCCATTGCCCTGGCGCTGATCACCACGTCGGTGCTCGCCTTCAATGCCGTATTGCCGGAAGCGCCTGCTGCCGAGGAAGTCGTCATCGAGGCCGCGGGCGGCCCGCCCTTCAAGCTCGATGACAGCGCACGGATCGCCGCCGGCAAGGCCCGCTACCAGTCCGGCTGCGCCGATTTCTGTCATGGCCACGAGCCCGCCCTGTTCATCGACCGCCAGGGCCTGGACCCCGAGTACGTCTACAACACGATCAGGGACGGCGGTCGTGGCGCCACCCCGATGCCGCCCTGGGGCGATGTGTTCTCGCCCGAGGAAATCTGGGAACTGGTGGCCTACCTCAAGTCGCTCGGCAAGTGGTGAGCCCTTGCGCACACCGCCCGCCCTGCGTGTAGGGCACAAGAAGAACGCCGCCGGTCGCAGGGCCCGGCGGCGTTCTTCATTGCAGCGGGTCACCGCAGCTGCGGTGACCGCCCGACTCACCAGGCGTAGGCGTACTTGAGGTTGAAGCTGTCGGTCAGGCCGTGCGATTCACCGCTGACACCGCGCGAGTAGCGCACCGTGATCGACTGGTTGCCGTAGTAGCTGAACATCACACCGATACCGGCGGTCGTCTCGTGGCTGGCGGCCACCTCCGCCCCGGTGGCGCGGTTGGTCCAGCGCCCCTGGCGCTCATAGTCGAGCGCGATGAAAGGCTGGACCGCGTCGCTGAGCTTGTATCCCAGCCGGTGGTTGGTATGGAACAGGGTGGCCGGACGAGCATCTGCAGCCGTCGACTTGCCGAAGAACACGAAACCGGCATCGGCGGTGTAACTGACGCGATCGAACTGCACGTCCCAGAACAGGCTCGACAGGTTCTTCCATCCGTCACCGCCGCCAACATCCTGGTTGCCCACCGGCACCTGGAAGAAGGTCTGGAACCCGAGCGTCGAATTCGGCGTCGGCTTGTACCAGATCGCCGGACCGGTCAGCGGATCGCCGATGCCGCTGGCGGAGCTGTTGGTCGCGTCATTGCGTACACCGACCTCGGGCAGGATCACCTCGTAGGCCAGGCCGATGTTCGGGTTCGACTCGGGCGACCAGAAGCGCACGTACTTGGACAGGCCGACGATGGTCCTCGTCTTCGCTGCCGCGCGGCGGTCGTCGCCGCTGCCATCCCACACCCGCGCACCGTTCTGGAAGGTGGCGTACTGCACGAACACGTTGAACGGCTCGAAGCCGACCGGCAGGTCGTACTCGTGCGGACCGATCACGTCCAGCGTGACCTGGGCCTGCGCCGTCACGGGTGCAGCAAGCGCTGCACAGACGGTGAGCAGCGGTAGCGCGCACTTGGATGCGCCTTGTCGCGAGCGATGGTTCCTGAGCATGGGTGTCTCCTTTTCTTCTCGTTCAAATGGATGAAATCGGGGTCGCAGGGCCTGCCCAGGACACCGCCTGGACGCCCCGCCCCGAGCCCATGCCATTGCACGTTCGGTGCCATGCCAGCCACCCCATATTAATCAACACCTTAGCCATCCCGAGCAGTCGCAGCGCAGTCGCATCTGTTGCATCCGGCGTGCGACATGTGTCGCCTCCGCTGCGACAGCCAGCCCCTTGTCGCGGCCCCTCTGGCGCCCCTGAAAGTCGCTTCGAAAAACAACCAAGCCTCTGTTTCAAATACGTTTTTATACCTTTCGATGCAACTCGGCACGGTGGTGGCACCGAAGTTGCAAAGCAAGCCCCAGACGCGATGGCAATGCGAAGCGAGCACGGACAGCACGACCGCAACCGCTTCCCGACCAGCGCGCGACCAGACGACCCAATCGACGAGGAGGCTTTGCAGCGATGGATGCGACAAGCGAACAACTGCTGTGGATGTACGAAAAAATGATCGAGATCCGGGAGTACGAGGAGACCATGGTCAAGGTCTATCTCGAAGGCAAGCTCCCGCCCAAGATCCAGAAGGGCCTGGCCTTCGACATCGGCGCCGGCCCTGTGCCGGGCGAGATGCACCTTGCCGCCGGCCAGGAACCCGTGGCCGTGGGCGTGTGCGCCCACCTGCGCCGCGACGACACCGTGGTCGGGGCACACCGCCCGCACCACTTTGCGATCGCCAAGGACGTCGATCTGAACGCGATGACCGCCGAGATGTTCGGCAAGGTCACCGGCCTGGGTCGCGGCAAGGGCGGCCACATGCACCTGTTCGACCCCGCGGTGAAGTTCTCCTGCAGCGGCATCGTCGGTGCCGGCGCCCCGCAGGCCTGCGGTGCCGCACTGGCGGCGAAGAAGCTCGGCACCGACGCGGTGGCGATCGCCTTCTTCGGCGAGGGCGCAGCCAACCAGGGCGCCTTCCACGAGGCGCTGAACCTGGCCGCACTGTGGAAGCTGCCGGTGGTGTTCGTGGTCGAGGACAACAAGTACGGCATCTCGGTGGAGAAGTCCGCCTCCACCGCCATCGCCTCCAATGCCGATCGCGCCGCCGCCTACGGCATGCCGGGCGTGCTGGTGGAAAGAAACGACGCACTGGCGGTGTTCGAAGCCGCCGGCGCAGCGGTGGCGCGTGCCCGGCGCGGCGAAGGCCCGACCCTGATCGAGGTCAACACCGACCGCTACTTCGGCCACTTCCAGGGCGACCCGGAGACCTACCGTCCCAAGGACGAAGCGAAGACCCTGCGCCAGCACGACCCCATCCCCGCGCTCGCCACCCTGCTGCGCCAGCGCGACCTGCTCGACGACGAGGCCGATGCCGCACTGCGCACGCGCATCTCGGCGCGCGTCCAGGCGGCCTACGACTTCGGCCGCAACAGCCCCTACCCCGCGCCCGAAGACGCGCTGCTGCACGTGTTCGCCGACTGAGAACGAGGAGACCAAGATGAGCACGACCACCACCACCCGCCGCCTGACCATGGCGCAGGCGATCGCCGAGGCCACTGCGCAGGAGATGGCGCGCGACGACCGCGTCTTCGTCATGGGCGAGGACGTCGGCAAGTACGGCGGCATCTTCAGCGCCACCACCGGGTTGCTCGACCAGTTCGGCCCCGAGCGCGTGATGGACACGCCGATCTCGGAGACCGGCTTCATGGGCGCCGCCCTGGGTGCCGCGGCCGAAGGCCTGCGCCCGATCTCGGAGCTGATGTTCGTCGATTTCTTCGGCGTCTGCTTCGACCAGATCTACAACCACATCGCCAAGAACCACTACATGTCGGGCGGCGCCTGCAAGTACCCGCTGGTGATCACCACCGGCATCGGCGGCGGCTACAACGACGCCGCCCAGCACTCGCAGTGCCTGTACTCGATCTTCGCCCACGTACCCGGCCTGAAGGTCGTCGTGCCGTCAAACGCCTATGACGCCAAGGGCCTGATGACGACCGCGATCCGCGACGACAACCCGGTGGTCTTCCTCTATCACAAGGGCATCATGGGCTTGAGCTGGATGTCCTATTTCGAGGGCAGCACCAACGAAGTCCCCGAAGCGCAATACACCATCCCCTTCGGCCAGGCACGCATCGTCCGCGAGGGCAGCGACGTCACCATCGTGACGCTGTCGCAGATGGTGCAGAAATCGGTGCTGGCTGCCGATCAGCTCGCCGCCGAAGGCATCTCCGCCGAAGTGCTCGACCTGCGCACCCTGGTGCCGCTGGACCGCGCCGCCGTACTCGCCTCGGTGGCGAAAACGGGCCGCCTGCTGGTCGCCGACGAGGACTACCTCAGCTACGGGCTGTCGGGCGAAATCGCCGCGCTGGTGGCGGAGAACCTGGACACCTTGCGCCTCAAGGCGCCGGTACGCCGCCTGGCCGTACCCGACGTACCCATCCCCTTCAGCCGTCCGCTCGAGCAGTTCGCCATTCCGCAAGTGGACAACATCGTCGCCAGCGTGCGCGGCCTGATGCGCTTCACGCTCGCTTGATCATTCAGGAGACAAGACATGACCGACATCATCCTCGACGACGCGGTATGGGCCGACGTCGATGAAGGCACCGAAGCCCTGCTGCAGGAATGGCAGGTCAAGGAAGGCGACAGCGTGGAGGCCGGCCAGGTGCTTGGCGTGGCCGAGCTGGTCAAGACCAGCCACGAGATCTTCGCACCGTCAGCGGGCCGCATTGTCAGGCTCAACGTCGCCGAGCAGGACACCTTCGCCCGCGGCACGGTGCTCGCGCAACTGGAGGCCTGAGCCATGACCACGAGCGTGGCGGCGAGCGCCGCCCCCTCAAGCAGCGCGGTCGCCGAGCGCCGTACGGTCGCGCTCAGCGGCCTGCGCGGCGCGATCGCACGCAACATGGCGCAGGGCTGGCAGGCACCACGGGTGGCGCACTCGGTGGACGTCGACCTGAGCCGCGTCGAAACCCTGCGCGCCGAGCGCGCGGCGGCCGGCGAGAAGCTCAGCCTGAACACCCTGGTGATCCACGCGGTGTCGCGAGCGCTGCGCAGCCATCCGCGGCTGAACGCGCTCATGCGCGAAAAGGAAATCGAGCTCGTCGACGACATCAACATCGGCATCGCCGTCGCCCTCGACGATGGCCTGATGGTGCCGGTCGTGCGTCAGGCCGACACCAAGCCGCTGGCCGCACTGGCGGCAGAGGCCCGCCAGCTCGCCGAAGGCGCGCGCACCGGCGCGCTCACGGGCGGGGCCTACCAGCGCGGCACCTTCACCGTGACCAACCTTGGCGGCACCTGCGTCGACCGCTTCAGCCCGGTCATCAATCCGCCCCAGGTCGCCATCCTCGGCGTCGGCCGCACGCGCCAGCAAGCGGTGGTGAAGGACGGCAGCGTGGTCGCCGCGGCGGTCGCCAACCTGACCCTGGTGTTCGACCACCGCGCGGTCGATGGCTACCCGGCCGCGCTCTTCCTCGGCGAGGTCGCGCGCCGGCTGGAACAGGCGGAGTTCGACTGATGCCCGTCGCCGCCCTCGCCTCCTCCAGCACCCGCCGCCGGCCGGGCGCGGCCGGCACTGCCCTGACCCTGGTACGCGCCACGGCCGAGCAGGACTGGAACACCCGCCAGCTCGCCACGCCGGTGACGGCGCCACGGGTGCGCGTGTGGGCCTACCCGGCACCCGGCGTGGTGTTCGGCTGCGCTCAGGCGGCGCTGCATGGCGAAGCGCTGCGGGCGGCGCGTACCCAGTGTGAGCTGGTGCAGCGCCGTGCCGGCGGCGGCGCCGTACTCACCGGTCCGTGGATGCTGTCATCGTCGATCGTGCTGCCACCGCAGCACCGCCTGCTGGCCGGCGGCACCGTCACCAGCTATCGCTGGCTCGGCATCCTCCACGCCGGCCTGCTGCGCGACTTCGGCATCGCGGCGCATGCGCTGGCGCCGGACGAGCTCGCCCGTCGTCCGTCCGACCCCGCCCTGGCCTGGGCCTGCTTCGGCGGGCTGTCGCCCTGGGAGGTGATCGCCGGCGGCCGCAAGCTTGTCGGCCTGGCCCAGCTGCGCCGCCAGCAGGGCGTGCTGCTCACCACGGGCACGCTGCTGCAGCGTCCGGACTGGTCGCTGCTGTGTCGTGCACTCGGGCGCCCCGACGACGATGTCGCCCGCCTCGATGCCGCCACCACCTCATGCGCAGACCAGCTCGGCACCTCGATCCACATCGAAACCCTGGCCGACAGCCTGCAGCAGATGCTGACCGACGTGCTCGGCGATTGCGAGCCGGAGAACGGCAGCTGACACACCCGCAGCCCCCGATTCCGCAGAGAACCGGCCGCAAGGCCTCGATAACAGCAAGGAGACAACCATGAGCAACACAACATCACGCCCACCGATGCGCGTCGTCGAAAAGCGCATCACCTTCTCCCGTCGCGGCTTCCTCAAGGGTGGCGGCATGGCCGCCCTCGGCGTCGGGGCGCTGAGCACCGCCACGCTGATGCTGCCGGCCAGCGAGGCGCTGGCCGCCAACTTCAAGGTCCTCGGCGCCAGCACCGGCAAGACCCTGCTGCAGCTGGCGCGCGACATCTTCCCCCACGACCGCATCTCGGACCGCTACTACCTGCAGGCGCTCGAGCCCCTGGAGGCGCAGGCCGGGCAGGACGAAAGGCTCAAGACCCTGCTGACCGAGGGCGTGGCCGCACTCGACCGGCTGGCGAAGCTGCGCTTCAAGAAGGCCTACACCGACCTGCCCAAGGAAAGCGACCGCCTGACGCTGCTCTACGTCATCGAGCACGGCGCCTTCTTCCAGAAGGTGAAGGGCCACCTGGTCACCGGCTTCTACGACAACAAGGCGGTGTGGCAGCTGTTCGGCTACGAAGGCTCGTCCTGGGAAAAGGGCGGCTACATCAACCGTGGCTTCGACGACATCGACTGGCTGGACGAAGCCTGACCCGCCGACCCTGACACACAACAACACCAAGGAGACACATCATGAGCGCGAAATTCTCGCTGGACGACGACAGCGTGGTGGTCATCGTCGGCTCGGGCGCTGGCGGCGGCACACTGGCCGACGAACTGACCAAACGCGGGGTGAATGTCGTCATCCTCGAAGCGGGCAAGCACTACACCCAGAACGACTTCGAGAACGACGAGTGGGCGATGTTCCACAAGATCTCGTGGCTGGACAAGCGCATTTCGGCCGGCGGCTGGCATCACACCGACACCTATCCCAACCTGCCGGCCTGGATCGTCAAGGGCGTGGGCGGCTCGACCATGCACTTCTCGGGGCTGGCGCTGCGCTTCCTGCCGCACGATTTCCGCATCAAGAGCACCTATGGCACGGTCGATGGCGCCAACGTGCTCGACTGGCCGATCAGCTACGAGGAGCTCGCGCCCTACTACGATATCGCCGAACGCAAGATGGGCGTGGCCGGCACCAAGGCCAGCGGTCTGCCCGAGATGCCGCCGAACAACCACTACAAGGTGATCGCGGCTGGCGCGAAGAAGGTCGGCTACAAGGACATCAGCCGGCCGGTCGCCTCCAACACCCGAGCCAACGACGGCCGCCCGGCCTGTCAGCAGATCGGCTTCTGCATGCAGGGCTGCAAGATCGGCGCCAAGTGGTCGACGCTGTACTCGGAAATCCCGCGCGCCATCGAAACCGGCCATGCCGAGCTGCGCCCGCAGAGCATGGTGCTCAGGATCGAGCACGACAAGAGCGGCAAGGCCAGCGGCGTGCTCTACGCCGACAAGGACGGCCGCCAGCACCTGCAGAAGGCGCGCGTGGTGTGCGTGGCCGGCAACTCGATCGAATCGCCGCGGCTGCTGCTGAACTCCGCCTCCAGCCTGTTCCCGAACGGGCTGGCGAACTCCTCGGGCCAGGTCGGCAAGAACTACATGAACCACACCACGGCGGCCGCGATCGCGATCCACAAGGGGCCGGTGTACATGTACCGCGGCTTCGACATCGCCGCGGTGATCTCTGACGAGGCCCAGCTCAACCCCGACCGCGGCTTCCTCGGCGGCTACCACCTCGAGGGCCTGGCGCTGCACCTGCCCTTCACCGCCGCGTTCATGAAGCCGGGCGGCTGGGGACGCGAGGTCACCTCGGCGCTGGAGCAGTACGACCACATGAGCTGCGTGTGGGTGTGCGGCGAGGACATGCCGCAGGAAGAGAACAGCATCACCCTGCACCCGACCGAGAAGGACCAGTACGGCCTGCCCATCCCGATCGTGACCAAGACCGACCACACCAACGACGCGGCCATGCGCCGCCATGGCCTCGCCCAATGGCGCAAGGTATCCGAGGCGGTCGGTGCGACGCGGGTGATCGACATGCCGCCCTACCCGGCAAGCCACAACATGGGCACCAACCGCATGAGCGCCAACGCCCGCGACGGCGTGGTGAACAAGTGGGGCCAGACCCACGACATCAAGAACCTGTTCATCTCCGACGGCAGCCAGTTCACCTCCAGTTCGGCGGCCAACCCGACCCTGACCATCGTCGCGCTGGCGGTGCGCCAGGCCGAACACATCGCCAACGCCATGCAGCGCCGCGAACTCTGAGCCTCAGCGTGCAGCCTCGGGCACACCGCCGGGGCCACATCCTCAACCACAAGAAACGGAGACATCCATGAGCCAGACAAACAGCTTCCGCCGCATCCTGTCGGCGGCCATGATCAGCGCCGGCCTGGCCGCCGCCAGCCTGCCCGCGCAGGCCGAACCGATCCCGGGCATGCGCGGCATGCAGCACATCGGCATCACGGTGCCGAACATGAACGAGGCCGTCGCCTTCTTCCGCGACATCCTCGGCTGCGAACCGTCATTCACCTTCGGCACCTTCAAGTTCGACGACGACTGGATGGCGCGCCATCTCGACGTGCATCCGCGCGCCACGATCAGCGACTTCCAGATGGTCCGCTGCGGCAACGGCACCAACCTCGAGGTCTTCGAGTACACCGCCCCCGACCAGAACCGTCGCGGCCCCCGCAACAGCGACATCGGCGGCCACCACCTCGCCTTCTACGTCGATGACATGGATGCGGCCGTCAGCTACCTCAAGGCCAAGGGCGTGCGCGTGCTCGACTCGCCGAGCACCTTCACCGAAGGCCCTGCGGCCGGGCTGACCTGGGTCTATTTCCTCGCGCCCTGGGGGCTGCAGCTCGAACTCGTGAGTGCCCCGAACGGCATGGCCCACGAGAAGACACTGCAGCGCAAGCTCTGGGACCCGCGCTTCCCCGCCAGCTGAGTCCCGCTCCAGCCCGCATGCTCCCGGGGCGCCCATGCGCCACGGGCTCGGCGGTTTCCCATGCCTGACTCCCTCCTCCAGGCGTTTTGCGGGGCGTGCCGTCAAGGCCGCCCCGCCCTTTTCTGTTGAGCCGCAGGGAAGGGAGGAGTAACTTGTACCGTCACACACAGAGACCGAACCATGGTCCGCACCGGGCACCCGCATGACACTGCCCGGAAGAGGAGACGAGATGCTGGCCCAATCACAACGGGAGCACATTGATCACGTGCTCGCCGTATCACAGACCGGAGCGCCCCCGTCCGACCGCATCGGGAGTTCGTGGGTACGCTGCATCCGCGACTACGGGCTCGACCCCTGTCGCCCGACACGCGCCCATATCATCGAGCATGCGCGCCTGCGCGAACACCAGGACCATATCGAAGAGTTCCTCGGTGTCGCCCGCACCGGCATGGAGCAGCTCTACAAGCGCATGGCCGGCATCGGCTACGTGCTGCTGCTGACCGACGCCCACGGCATCGCGGTGGACTTCATCGGCAACGACGCCTGGGCACGCGAACTCAAGCAATCCGGCCTCTACCTTGGCGCCGACTGGAGCGAGGCGCGCGCCGGCACCTGTGCGGTGGGAACCTGCATCGTCGAGAAAACGCCGATCACGGTCCATCACGCCGACCACTTCGACGCCACCCACATCTCGCTGACCTGCAACGCCGCCCCCTTGTTCGACCCCACCGGGGATTTCCTCGGCGTGCTCGACGTCTCCGCACTGACCTCGCCTTCGCCCCGCGACAGCCAGCACCTGGCGCTGCAGATGACCACCATGTTCGCGCAGATGGTCGAGGACGCCAACTTCCTGCGCTACTTCCGCGACCGCTGGGTGCTGCGCCTGGGCTCGGCATGGTCGATGGTGGATGTATCGGGCGAGATCATGCTCGCCTTCGATGCCGACGGCGTCATCGTCGGCACCAACAGCGGCGCCCGCAAGTCGCTGCGCCCCTTGCGCGGCGGCAATGACGGCGCGCTGGTCGGCCGCACGCTCGGCGAGATCTTCCGCGAGGGCATGGACTCGATCTGGCGCATTGCCCGGGCCGGCTTCACCGCGGACCGCACCGCGCTGTCGACGGGCAGCGGCGAGGTCTACTACGGCACCGTCGTACAGCCCCGCATCGCCCCGCGTGCGGCACGGTCGACCGAAACCGAAGCGGCTGCGCGCGCGCCGGCGCTCGAACGCCTGGCGGGCGACGATCCGCAGATGCAGCGCCTGATCGCGCAAGCCTCCAGGCTGGTCAACCGTCCGGTCAACATCCTGGTCCACGGCGAAACCGGCACGGGCAAGGAGGTCCTCGCCAAGGCGCTGCACGAGTCCAGCGAACGCGCTGCAAAGCCCTTCGTGGCGGTCAATTGCGCGGCCATTCCCGAGTCGCTGATCGAGAGCGAATTGTTCGGCTATACCGCCGGCACCTTCACCGGTGGGCGCAGCAAGGGCATGCGCGGCCTCATCCAGCAGGCCGACGGCGGCACCCTCCTGCTCGACGAGATCGGCGACATGCCGCTGCACTTGCAGACCCGGCTGCTGCGGGTCCTGGCCGAGCGCGAGATACTGCCGCTCGGCGCCGAAAAGCCGATACCCGTCAACCTGACCGTGGTCGCCGCCTCGCACCGCGACCTGCGCAAACTGATCGCCGAGGGCAGCTTCCGCGAAGATCTCTACTACCGCCTGTGCGGGGCCATCCTGTACCTCCCGCCGCTGCGCGAACGCCGCGACCTCGACTACCTGATCGAGCGCCTGCTGGCGGCCGAGGGCAGCGAACTCGGCACCAACGCCACCCTCGACTTACGCGCTCGCCATGCCTTGCTCGACTACAGCTGGCCCGGCAACGTGCGCCAGTTGCGCAACGTGCTGCGCTTCGCGCTGGCGGTCTGCGATGGCGGAACGATCACCACCGATGACCTGCCCGCCGAGCTCATGTCCGCCGACCACCGCGCCCCCGCAGCAACCGAGGGCCCGGAGGCAACACGCGGCGAGGCGGCCGAACTCGAGGCCGCGCTGCGCCGCCAGCGCTGGAACGTCACTGCCGCCGCAGTAGAGCTCGGCATTGCGCGCGCCACCGTGTATCGGCAGATGAAGCGCTTCGGCATCGTGCCGCCGAACCAGCTGTGAACGCGCGCCTGGCACGGGCACACGCATGCGGCGTGCCCACGCGGGCTCAGGACATCACGCAGCCTGCACCCGGAATACCGCCTGGTCGCCCCAGTGCTCGACCAGGATGCGCGCCACGCGTTGCTGCCAGAGCTCGCCGAAGCGCCGGCGCGCATCCGCATCGGCCTCGCCACGCAGGCAGGCGCCGAGCAGCACCGATGTATCGGGGTGGGCCGGCACGCGTGAAAGGTCCGCGGCGGCATCCACCGCCGCACCGCTGTCGATGCGTGTGAAGCGCAGCGACAATGGCAGCGCCACCTCGAACTGCTGCAGCTCGCGGCGCACGAAAGCGCCGCCGATGCCCTTGAAGCCGCCCTGCTGGGCCGCGCCCGTGAGCAGCGTGAGCACGCTGGCGATGACGCCGGTGACGCCGGCATCCAGCCGCTCCGCGAAGTCAATATGCACACCGCCACGTTCCGGCAGCTCGCCGGGGTAGAGCGCGGCAAGCGCCTGACAACCGAGCACATAGGCCGAGGCCACGGTCGGACACGAGTGACCGGCGAGCCTGACCGCGTCCTCGTAGCCATACTCGAGCACCCCTGCGTCGGCGGCGCCGAGGAAGTCGGCAAGTGGATCGCGCACACGCAGGCGCGGAACATGGCGGTAGAAATCGGGCAGACTCAAGAGGGCTCCTCGCGGTCAGGACTGGACGCAACGCAACAGTGCAAGTCGCGGATTGTCCTCGGCGCCGCATGGCTGGGCCTTGATCCACCTCAGGGCCCCAGGGCAATCGCACCAACCGCATAGGCCCCGGAAAGCGCGGCGCGCATCGCCCGCCGTGGGAGCGACGCCAGTCGCGAGGGGTTGAAGGCGAAGACGATGGGGGGTCGCCCGAAGAGCTCGCGGCTTGCGCCGCGCCTACCTGAGAGCGCGGTGCGCATCGCCCGCCGTGGGAGCGACGCCAGTCGCGAGGGGTTGAAGACGAAGACGATGGGGGGTCGCCCGAAGAGCTCGCGGCTTGCGCCGCGCCTACCGGAGAGTGCGGTGCGCATCACCCGCCGTGGGAGCGACGCCAGTCGCGAGGGGTTGAAGGCGAAGACGATGGGGGGGCGCGCGAAAGACTCGCTGCTCGTCCTGCTCAGACGCGCAGGTCGACCTGGCTCACGGTGCCGACACGGCCGTCCTCGCGCAGATAGATGCTGCTCGCACGCATCAGGCCCTGGGTGTCGTTGGCAGCATCCTTGAGGCTGAACGGCGTATCGACCCTACCGAGATAGAAAGCGCCGACGCCGGCTTCGTTCAAGGTCTGCAGCCTGCCCTTGCCCTCGGCATCGGGCGACCACAGCCTCAGCTGCGACCATGCCGCATCCGCCTCGTCGATCCAGCCGTTGCCGTCGTCGTCGAGGCTGGCAAGCTCTGCGAAGCCGTCGCCGCTGGCCGGACCGAAGAGCTCGCGGCCGTCATCGATACGCCCGTTTCCATTGCGGTCGAAGGCCAGGAAGCCACTGCCATTGAGCAGCGGCAACTGCTCCTTGCGGCCGTCGCCATCAAGATCGAAGTCGAAGCGCACATCCGACAGGGCTGCCGCCGGACCGCCGAAGTCGAGCACCAGGGGGTCCTTCAGGCGCTGGTCGCCAGCACGCAGGCTGAACGACACCGACTCGGTGTAGCTGCGCGACATCGCGAAGCCGAGCTCGAAGCGGATTTCGGCGCCATCGGCGGTGCGCACCACGCCGGCAGCACTGAAGGCCAGCTGCTCGGACTCGGCGTAGGTCGCACTGAAGTCGTACTCCACGCCGAAGCCGGCGCGGGCCGCAGCGACCTGCCCCGCGCCGATGCCAGTCGCCATGTCAGGGCTCGACGCGCCCCCTGATGCGCCTGCCCCCAGCTCGCGCAGGTCGAGGCGGCGCACCGGCTCGCCGGTGAGGAACTCGATCATGCGCACGAGCACGGCCAGACGGGGGTCGCGGTCGATCACGTCCTCCATCGCCTGCTCCACCGTTGCAGCGTCCGCAGTCAGCGCAGCCTGGCCTGCGGCGGAAATCTGCACCGCGCCACGCCCGGACTGAGCACCCGTCGCTTCCGGCGCGTCGCGCCACACCGCCAGGCGCTCGCGCACCTCGGTCGACTGGGAGAAGCGGTGCGCAGACTGGAGTTCGATGTCAAAAGCGGCGATCTTCATGGGCGGACTCCCGGCTTGCGTGGCGATGGATGATTAACGGCATCCGGATCAAGGACTTGAGCCCACCTTGATACCCTGGCGACAGCGCTCGGCATGGCCGCCGCCGCCGTGCCTCGCTTCACGCACGACGCAATTGATTCCGCTCATGGAATCATTCCATGACAAATGTCAAATGTTGCACCGCAATGTCTTCGTATCGTGGTTCATCGTCGGCATCGAGGAGTGTTCCATGAGCACCAAGATCACCATCGACGGCAACGAGGCCGCCGCCTCCGTCGCCTTCCGCGCATCCGAAGTGATCGCGATCTACCCCATCACGCCCTCCTCCAACATGGGCGAGCTGGCCGACGAATGGGCTGCCGCGGGCAAACCCAACCTGTGGGGCAGCGTGCCACGGGTGGTCGAGATGCAGTCCGAGGGCGGCGCCGCCGGCGCGGTCCACGGTGCCCTGCAGGCCGGTGCGCTGGCGACCACCTTCACCGCCTCGCAAGGCCTGCTGCTGATGATCCCCAACATGTACAAGATCGCCGGCGAACTGACGCCCACGGTCTTCCATGTCGCGGCACGCGCGCTCGCCACCCATGCGCTGTCGATCTTCGGCGAGCACTCCGACGTGATGTCGACCCGCGCCACCGGCTTCGCGCTGCTGGCCTCGAACTCGGTGCAGGAGGCGCACGACTTCGCCGCCATCGCCAGCGCGGCAACACTGGCCGGGCGGGTGCCCGTGCTGCATTTCTTCGACGGCTTTCGCACCTCGCACGAGGTCGCCAAGATCGATTTCGTCACCGACGATGTGCTACACGCGCTACTGCCGGCCGAACGCATCGCGGCGCAGCGCGCACGTGCGCTGTCGCCCGAGCGCCCGGTGATCCGCGGCACCTCGCAGAACCCGGACGTGTTCTTCCAGGCTCGCGAGGCGCAGAACCCATGGTTCGACGCCTTCCCCACCGTCGTGCAGCAGGCGATGGACGACTTCGCCGCGCTCACCGGCCGCCGCTACAAGCTGTTCGACTACGTCGGCGCGCCCGATGCCGAGCGCGTGATCGTGATCATGGGTTCGGGTGCGGACACGGTGGAAGAGACGGTGGCCCACCTCACCGCCCGCGGCGACAAGGTGGGCCTGCTGAAGGTGCGCCTGTTCCGCCCCTTTGCCCCCGCCGCCCTGCTCGCGGCGTTGCCGCACAGCGTGTGCAGCCTGGCGGTGCTCGACCGCTGCAAGGAACCCGGCGCCGACGGCGAACCACTGTTCAAGGACGTGATGGTGGCGCTGGCCGAGGACCAGGCCGGCACCGCACCCCACTTCGCCGCCATGCCGAGGGTGATCGGCGGCCGCTACGGCCTGGGCTCCAAGGAGTTCAACCCCGCCATGGTGTGCGCCGTGTTCGCAGAGTTGCAGCAGGCCGCGCCGCGCCGCCGCTTCACCATCGGCATCGAGGACGACGTCACCGGCCTGTCGCTGCCCTGGGACGCCGGCTTCCGCACCGACGCCGCCGCCAGCGCCTTCGCCGCGGTGTTCTACGGCCTGGGCTCGGACGGCACGGTGTCGGCCAACAAGAACTCGATCAAGATCATCGGCGACGAGACCGCGCTCTTCGCCCAGGGCTATTTCGTCTACGACTCCAAGAAGTCGGGTGCGATGACGGTGTCGCATCTGCGCTTCGGCCCGCAGCCGATCCGCTCGGCCTACCTCACCGGCGAGGGCGACGCCAAGTTTGTCGCCTGTCACCAGCCGCTCTTCATCGAGCAGCACGACGTGCTCGCCCACGCCGCACCGGGCGCGGTGTTCCTGCTCAATGCCAGCCTGCCCGCCGACAAGGTATGGGCGACGCTGCCGGCGGCGATGCAGCGCCGCATGGTGGAGAAGAAGATCAGCTTCTGGGTCATCGACGCCTACCAGGTCGCGCTCGACGCCGGCATGGGGCGGCGCATCAACACCGTGATGCAGACCTGCTTCTTCGCCATCTCCGGCATCCTGCCGCAGGACCAGGCGATCGCCGCGATCAAGCGCGCGGTGGAGAAGACCTACGGCCGCAAGGGCCGGCGCATCGCCGAGCAGAACTACCGCGCCATCGACGCCACCGTGGCCGCGCTGCAGCGCGTCGACGTGCCCGAGACGCTGGCTGCGCCAGACGCCGCGGCCGGCGCGGTTGCGATCGCCGCCGGCCTCGACGCCTTCACCCGCCGCGTCACCATTCCCCTCATCCAGGGCAAGGGCGACGCCCTGCCGGTGTCGCTGCTGCCGGTCGACGGGACCTGGCCCACCAGCACCGCGCGCCACGAAAAGCGCAACCTCGCGCTCGAGATCCCGGTGTGGGACGAGAAGCTATGCACCCAGTGCGGCAAATGCGTCTTCGTGTGCCCGCACTCGGCGATCCGCGCCAAGATCTTCCCGGCCGAGCGCGTCGGCGACGCGCCTGCCACATTCAAGCACGTTCCCGCGCGCAGCAAGGACTACGCCCCCGGCACCCACATGAGCTACCAGGTGGCGCCCGAGGACTGCACCGGCTGTACGCTGTGCGTGGACGTATGCCCGATCCGCGACAAGTCCAACGTCTCGCACAAGGCGCTCAACATGGCGCCGCAGCCGCCGCTGCGCGCGCAGGAGGTGGAGAACTGGGACTACTTCCTCAAGCTCCCCGACCTCGCCCGCCGCGACGCCAAGCGCAGCACCATCCCCGGCTCGATGCTGCTGCAGCCGCTGTTCGAGTTCTCCGGCGCCTGCGTGGGCTGCGGCGAGACGCCCTACATCCGGCTCGCCACACAGCTCTTCGGCGACCGCATGCTGGTGGCCAACGCCACCGGCTGTTCGTCGATCTATGGCGGCAACCTGCCGACCACGCCCTACTGCACCGACGCCGACGGCCGCGGCCCGGCCTGGAACAACTCGCTGTTCGAGGACAACGCCGAGTTCGGCCTCGGCATGCGCCTGGCCACCGACCAGCTCGCCGCCGCCGCGCGTACCCAGTTGCAAGCGCTGGCGGCGACCCATGGCGAGGCGCTCGGCACTGAGCTCGTCGCCGCGCTGCTCGATGCCGACCAGCACACCGAGGCCGGCATCCACGAACAGCGCGAACGCGTCGCACTGCTCAACCAGAGTCTCGCGACCATCGACACCCCGGCCGCGCGCCAGCTCGCGGCGCTCGCCGAGTACCTGATCCGGCGCAGCGTGTGGATCATCGGCGGCGACGGCTGGGCCTACGACATCGGCTTCGGCGGCCTCGACCACGTGATGGCCTCGGGCGAGGACGTGAACATCCTCGTGCTCGACACCGAGGTGTACTCCAATACCGGCGGACAGAACTCCAAGGCCACACCGCTGGGCGCGGTGGCCAAGTTCGCCGCCGGCGGCAAGCCCGCGCACAAGAAGGACCTGGCCAAGATCGCGATGGACTACGAGAACGTGTTCGTCGCCAAGGTGGCCTACGGCGCCAAGGACGTGCATACGCTCAAGGCCTTCCTCGACGCCGAGAGCTACCCGGGGGTGTCGATCATCATCGCCTACAGCCCCTGCATCGCCCACGGCGTGGACATGTCCTTCAACCTGCACCAGCAGGACCTGGCGGTGAAGTCCGGCCACTGGCCGCTGCTGCGCTACGACCCACGGCTGCGCGCACAGGGCCGCAACCCGCTGTCGGTGGATAGCGCTGCGCCGAGCGTGCCCTACCGCGACTTCGCCCGCAACGAGGCCCGCTTCACCGTGCTCGAGCGCCAGAACCCCGGTGCGTCTGAGCGCTTCCTGAATGAGGCCGAACGCCACGCCCGCCACCGCCACCACGACTACATGGAGCTGGCCGCCCTGCCCGCCATGGATGAAACTGGCAGCGGGGATGCCGCCGCCCGCACCGGAGACACGCAAAATGGCTGAGCTCGACACCCCCGACCTGCGCACCACCTACCTCGGCCTGGCGCTGAAGAACCCGCTCGTGCCGTCCTCCACGCCGCTCAGCCGCAGCCTCGACCCGGTGCTCCATCTGGAGGACGCTGGAGCGGCAGCAATCGTCATGCACTCGCTGTTCGAGGAGGATGTGATCAACGACGAGCGCATGATGGATCGCTTCCTGATCCATCCCGACACCTTCGGCGAAGCTGCCGGCCACCTGCCTGCCGACACCGGCTACCAAAGCAAGCTCGACACCTACCTCGAGCAGATCGAGTGCCTGAAGGCGCGCTTGTCCATCCCGGTAATCGCCAGCCTCAACGGCAGTTCGCTGTCGGGCTGGGTCGAGCTCGGCCGCGAGATGGAAGCAGCCGGCGCCGACGCGCTCGAACTCAACGCCTGGTACATGGCGAGCGACCCGGCGCTCACCGGCACCGCGCTGGAAGAGCGCTACCTCGCCCTGCTGCGCGAGCTGACTGCGGTGGTCAAAATCCCGGTGACGATGAAGCTGTCGCCCTTCTTCTCCGCGCTGCCCAACTTCGTTGCCCGCATCGAAGCGGCCGGCGGCGCCGGCGTGTCCCTCTTCAACCGCTTCTTCCAGCCCGACATCGACCTCGACACCTTGTCCGTGGTCGACCGCGTTCAGCTGTCCTCGCCGGCCGACGGCCTGCTCACGATGCGCTGGATCGCGCTGCTGCACGGCCACACCAGCCTGAGCCTGGCCGCGACCGGCGGCGTGCATGGGGCAGAGGACGCGCTCAAGATGCTGCTCGCCGGTGCCGACGTGGTGCACATGGCGAGCGCATTGCTGAAGAACGGCCCGCAAGCCCTCACCGAAACGCTGGCGGGCATGACGCGCTGGATGCGCGAGCGTGAATACGAATCGGTGGCGCAGCTAAAGGGCTCGATGAGCCAGCGCAGGCTGGCCGACCCGAGTGCCTTCGCGCGTGCGGCCTATCTCAACGCGATCGACTCGTTCAGCCCGCCGCCCGGGGTGCGTTACTGAGGACGGCAGGCTCAGGCGAGGGCAGCCAGCAGTTCGGCGATCGCCTCGTCCTTGTCCGCATCGGCCGCCTCGCCTGCCCACTCGGGGTGGGCACGGGCACGGCCGAGCGCCGCTGGCAGCGCCCCGCTGCGCCACTGGCGGACGACCGGGTCGACCGCTGACTCGACTGCCGGCGCGACCGTTGCGGCTGCGCGACCGAGCTCGATCGGCTGCATCGCGGCGTGACCGCGGCCTTCCAGCGCTGCAAGCAGTTCGCGCTGGCGCAGTGCGACGATACGCAGGATGGCATCGTCGACCGTCAGTTCGCGGTGGCCGCGCAACCTGGCGGCGATGCGCTCGCCATAGTGGCCGAAGGTCTGCCACAGGCCACCGGCGAGGGCACCGAGCGCCGCCGCGGCACCCAGCGTGATGCCGCCCACCATCAGGTCCACACCGACGCCGGCGGCCGCCCCCGCTGCGGCGCCGGTGCCCAGGCGAACGCCCATCTGGCGCAGGGTCTCGGGGTTGAAGAGGTCATCCTCCCAGCGTCCGTCGGCGAGCGGCAGTTCGTCGAGCCGGGCATCATCGGGGCGGAAGCGGTACAGGCGCAGCACGGCATCGACACAGGCCTGTTCGCGCGCGCGCACCACGGCGTGCAGGCGCTCGACCGCGGCCTTCAGCGCGGCCTCGCTGGCCTCGCCGGCGGGCTCGTCGATACGGTCGCGACGGGCGGCGAGCTCCACCAGCAGCTCGGCAACGAGGCGTTGCGCGGCCTCGCGGCGAGCATCGGCTTCGCGCGCACGCGCATCGATGAGCGCCTGCAGCCGGGGGCGATGGGCGTGGATGAGGGTAGCGAGTGTGTCGAACAGCTCGCGCTCACCGTCGAGCGGTGGCGCCACGGTGTCGAAGCTCACCACCGCATGCAGGCCGAGGCGCGCGAGCGCGGCGCGCCAGTCGGCCACCCGCGCATTCGGCGCGGCGACAAAGTTGAGCACCGGTAGCACGGGACGGGCGCAGGCGGCGAGCAGTTCGAGTTCGTCGCGGTGCTTGGGCAGTACCGGGTCGCGCGCATCGATCACGTACAGCGCGGCATCGCTCGCCAGCATCTGCCGCAACACCTTGGCCTCCTGCTCGAAGCGGCCACGCGCCGCCTCGCTGGCGAGAAAGCGTGCGACACGCTCCGGCCCGTCCACACGCTCGCCTGCAGCGACCAGGCCATCGCTGAACTCCAGCAACGCGATCGCATCCTCCATGCCGGGCGTATCGAAGAGCTCGGCCGCTGGCAAGCCGTCGGCCATCAGGCGCAGGCCCTCGACATGGCGCGTGGTGCCAGCGCAGTCCGATACCTCGCCAAAACCCACGTCCCGCGCCAGGGTGCGCAGCAGCGAGGTCTTGCCGGTGTTGGTGTGGCCGACCACGGCCAGGCGCAAGGTGTCATTCATCGCGTGCATGCATTCATCCTTCGCCGCCCGCCTGTTCCAGCCAGGCGAGCGCTGCGGCCTCATCCTCGACCAGGGCGCCATCGAGCCCGAGGCGGGCAAGACCATCGCGCCACTGCGGCAGGCGCGCGGCAGGCCGGCCGGCAGTGCGCGCCCAGACCTTGATTGCTGCACTGCGGTCAGCCAGGTCGGCGACGAGCCCGAGACTGCCGCGATCCGGTGTCTGGCGCGCATCCACCGCGACCAGCAGGCGCGCGGGCGGGCGGGCCGCAAGCCGCTCCAGGAGGGTACGGCGCTGCTCACGCGAGTCGATGCGTCCGCCGTCCTGCCAGGGCATCCCGGACCGCTGCGGCGGCCAATCGAGGTCCTCTCCAAGTTCGAGCGCCACGGCGATCACGTCGTCCGCAGCAGACGCCGCTGCCGCGTGGCGTTGCGGTCGCGGCATGCGGGCGGGCTCGGGATCGCTGACGCCGATGCGCAGGCTATCGGGCATCAACAGCGGGCGCAGGCGGGCATACCCCGGCAGCGACACGTCCAGGCCGATGCGGCCGAGGCCACGCTGCCACAAGCCCGCACACAGCAGTGCCAGCGCCAGGCGCGGCAGCACGCCATAGACCACGACCGCACCGAGCAACCAGCCCGCCCATGCGCGTCGACCAGCCTCCTCCAGCATCGGCGCGTCGCCGCTGGCCGCGACCAGCGCAGCGTCGGGCACCGGGAAGCCGATTGCCGCCGGCAGCGCGCCAAGCGCCGCGCTGAGACTGATGAAGGTGTGCGCGGGCAAAATGGTGGTCTCCCACACGAAGCCGTAGCGCCGGGTCGCCAGCAGCACCAGCACACCCAGCGCCGCGCCCAGCAGTGCCGCCAGCCACAGCGCGTGGCTCACCGCGCCGATGCCCCACGCGGCCAGGCGTCCGCGCGCCAGCAGACTGCCGAGCGCGGCGGGCAGATCGGCAGCCGCCTGGCTGCGGTCGAGGACGCCCACCAGCCTGAGCCACGCGCGCCCAAGCAGGCCACCGCGGCCAGGGCCGCCCCCCATGCGCCCCTGCAGCCCAAGGCCGAACAGCCACAGCAGCAGACTCAGCACATGCACGCCGAGCAGACCACCGACGGCCCACACCACGTTGATCGGTCGCCCGCCATCGCCGAGCACACCCGCAGCGGCCGCAAAGCCGGCGAGCAGCGCGAGCAGGAGCGCAAGCGCGAGCAGCATGCGCGCACGCCCATGCCAGCGTACGACCGCATCGCACCAGCCCATGCGCACACCAAGCAGCGCGGCACGCTGCAGCACGCGCGCGCCGAAGTCAGGGCCGGCCTTGCGCGCCTGGGCATTGGCTTCGTCGTCGTCGAGAGGCCCGTGCCGCGTCTCATGGCGGCGCACCAGCTCGGCCAGCCAGTGCACTTCGAGCCGGCCCAAGCGGTGGCTGCTTGCCTCAGAGGCGCTCAAGGGTGTTTGTCCGCGATCCATGGCCTGCAAGGATAGCAATAGCGGCCGCCACAAAGCAGCGCACTTGCATTGCAAAGAAGATGCCCATCGTTGACCACAGTCAATCACCTTGCCAGGAAAAGGGTTAGCCTTCGGGTTTCGACCTCAGCCATGTAAAACCATGACGACCGACCTCTTCCACTGGTCCGATGAGTTCAGCGTCGGGCTGCAGGAGATCGACGAACAGCACAAGGAACTCGTCGACCTGCTCAACCAACTGCATGAGGCAATCCGGGAGCATCACGGCTCCGCGACCTCGCGCCAGATACTGGACAAGCTCGCCGACTACACACGCACGCACTTCGCCGTAGAAGAAAGCCTGATGCGGGTGTCGAACTACCCCGAGTTCGCTGCACACAAGCAGAACCACGAAGATCTGATCGGCCAGGTGCGCGCACTGCAGGAAAAGCTCGATACCGGGCAGGCCACCATCACCTTCGAACTGCTGCACTTCCTCAAGGTGTGGCTGACTCGCCATATCAACGAGGCCGACAAGCGCTTCGGAGCCTACTTCATCGAATCCGGCGGCGAGACCAAGTGGTCCGATCACGTCGAGCAGGCGATGAAGAAGCGCAAATGGTGGTGGAAGTTCTGGTAAGCCGCCGCCAACAATCGCCAATCGATCAACCGCAAACTCGACCCCACGAGGACACGATGCACAGACGCACCCCGCCGTTCAAGGCCTTGATTGGACTCTGCCTGGCCGCCGGCCTGCTCTCCGGCCCGGCACAGGCCGACAACCACGCCTGCCCCGACCTCAAGACCGCCGTACAGGTCGCCGCCTGCCCGACCGAGGCCGAGCTCAAGTACACCTACATGGGCTTCTGTGGCGACAACGCGCGCCTGTACGGCCGTGACGTGCTGACCTGCTCGACCTTCGAGAACTACAAGGAAGCGAAGAACATCGCCATGTGGGAGTCTGCCGACGGCAAGTTCAGCGGCTACCTGTCGTGCAATGTGCCGGCCGAACAGATCCACGCCTCAAAGCCGCTGCGCATGAGCAGCGACAGCAAGAACGGCCTCACCCGACTGGTGTGCGACTACGAGAACGACCACCGCATGGTCTATCGCAGCAAGCAGGCCTGCAAGGTCGCCGTGGCCGATTGCAGCACCGGCGACTGCACTGCCGAATGTGAGTAAGGCTGCAGGTGGGCGCCCCGGCTGAAGGGGCCCCACCACCTCACCGCCAGCCGCCGCCCAAGGCCTTGTACAAGGCGACGCGGTTCACCGCATCGCTCAGGCGCGTGCCGATCAGCTCGAGCTGCGCCCCGTACAGGCTGCGTTGCGCATCGAGCAGGTTGAGATAGCTGTCCACCCCACCCTTGTAGCGCGCTTCGGACAGCTCGAAGCTGCGCTGCGTCGCCTGCACCAGTGCCTGGCGCGCCGCGAGTTGCTCGGCAAGCGTGGCACGCTCGGCGAGCGCGTCGGCCACCTCGCGGAAGGCCGATTGAATCGCCTTCTCGTACTGCGCGACATTGATGTCGCGCTGGATCTCGGCCACGTCCAGGCTCGCCTGCAGACGGCCGGCCTCGAAGATCGGGATGCGGATCTGCGGCACGAAGCTCCACGCCCCCGAACCCGCGTCGAACAAGCCGTCGAGCGTGCTGCTCGCGGTCCCCGCGCTGGCGGTGAGCGTGATGCGCGGGAAGAAGGCTGCGCGCGCCGCGCCGATGCTCGCATTGGCCGCCATCAACGCGCGCTCGGCCTGCGCCACATCGGGCCGGCGCACCAGCACCTCCGAGGACAGATCTGCCGGCAGCACCGGCACGGCGGCCACGCTGTCGTCCAGCGCCGGGGGCTGCAAGCCGGCCGGGACAGCGGCACCGACGAGCAGCGCGAGCGCATTCTCATCCTGCGCCACCAGCGCGGCATAACGTGCGGCGTCGGCACGTGCCGTCTGCAGCAGGGTCTCGGCCTGGTTGAGGTCGAGCGCCGACACCGCGCCCAGTTCCAGGCTGCGGCGCACCAGCGTCACCGACTGTTGGCGCGTCTCCAGCGTGCTGCGCGCCAGCGCCAGGCGCTCGCGGTCGGCAGCCAGGCGCAACCAGGCGTTGGCGACCTCGGCCACCAGGCTGACCTGCGCGCTGCGGCGCGCCTCTTCGGTGCCGAGGTAGACCTGCAGGGCCTGCTCCTCGAGACTGCGCACGCGGCCGAAAAAGTCCAGTTCATAGGATGCGAAACCGAGGTTGGCCGAATACTGGCGGCTGATGGCGGGCTCGCCGCTCATGTTGAGGTCGCCCGGCACGCGCTGCGCACTCTGCCCGCCGCTGACCGCGATCGACGGCAACAGATCTGCACGCTGGATGCCGTATTGCGCCCGCGCACGCTCGATGTTGAGCGCTGCGATGCGCAGGTCACGGTTGTTGTCGAGGGCGAGCGCGATCACCCCGCGCAGGCGCTCGTCGGCAAAGTAGTCGGCCCAGGCAGCGCTGTCGACCGCCTGCGCGCTGACCGGCCCGGCGCTCTGCTGGGTCTGCGGCAAGCTCGCCGGCACCGGCGCCACCGGACGCTCGTAGGCCGGCATCATCGAGCACGCACCCAGGGCGCTGGCCGCCAGCGCCACCATCAAGGCGCGCAGCGGCGGGCGGCGGCGGCTCGCCCGCGCCGGCTGCGACGCAGCACCTGCGGCCGCAATGTTGGAAACATGGTCAATCATTTCAACGTCCCTCCTGGGCAGCGGGCGCAGTCGCCGCAGCGCCGGACTTGTCCGGGAAAATGCGCTTGATCACGACATAGAACAGCGGCACGAAGAAGATGCCGAGCAGGGTCGCGGAGATCGTGCCGCCGAGCACACCGGTGCCGATCGCGTTCTGGCTGCCGGCACCGGCGCCGGTGGCGATCGCCAGCGGCAGCACGCCAAACCCGAAGGCCAGCGAGGTCATCAGGATCGGCCGCAAGCGCATGCGCACCGCGGCGAGCGTGGCCGACACCAGGTCCTTGCCCTGCTCCTCCATCTGCGCCTTGGCGAACTCCACGATCAGGATCGCGTTCTTGGACGACAGGCCGATGGTGGCGAGCAGGCCGACCTGGAAATACACGTCGTTGGACAGCCCGCGTCCGGTCGCCGCCATCAGCGCGCCGAGCACGCCGAGCGGGACCACCAGCATCACCGCAAAAGGCACCGACCAGCTCTCGTACAGCGCCGCCAGGCACAGGAACACCACCAGCAGCGACAAGGCATACAGTGCCGGTGCCTGCGACCCGCTGCGACGTTCCTCGTAAGACGTGCCCGACCAGTCGTAGCCGATGCCCGGCGGCAGCTTGGCCATGATCTCCTCGACCGCCTGCATCGCCTCGCCGGACGAAAGCCCGGGGGCAGCCTGGCCGAGGAGCTCCATCGACGGCTGGCCGTTGAAGCGCTCGAGACGCGGCGAACCATAGGTCCAGTGCGAACTGGCAAAGGCCGAGAACGGCACCATGTCGCCCGCCTTGTTGCGCACGAACCACTGGTCGAGGTCTTCCGGCGTCATGCGCGCGGCGGCATCGCCCTGCAGATACACCTTCTTGATGCGGCCGCGATCGAGGAAGTCGTTCACGTAGCTGCCGCCCCAGGCGGTGGCGAGCGTGTCGTTGATGTCGGCGATGGACAGGCCGAGTGCACCCGCCCTGGCATGATCGACGTCGAGCTTGAGCTCGGGCATGTCTTCCTGGCCGTTCGGGCGCACGCCCACCAGACGCGGATCCTGCGCCGCCATGCCGAGGAACTGGTTGCGCGCGGCGAGCAGGGCGTCATGGCCGAGACCCGAGCGGTCCTGCATCTGCACCGTGAAGCCACCCGAGGTGCCGAGCTCGATCACCGCCGGCGGCACGAAGGCGAACACCATGGCCTCGCGGATCTGCGAGAAAGCGCCCATCGCTCGGCCGGCGACCGATTTCACATCCATGCCCGGTGCCTTGCGTTCGTCCCAGTGCTTGAGATTGACGAAGCCGATGCCCATGTGCTGGCCGCTGCCACCGAAGGAGAAGCCGGCGACGGTGAAGATCGCACGCACGGTGTCCTTCTCGTTCTCGAGGAAATGGTCCTCGACCTTCTTCAGCACCTCCAGCGTGCGCTCCTGGGTCGCCCCGGCGGGGAGCACGACCTGATTGAACATCACGCCCTGGTCTTCCTCCGGCAGAAAGGAGGTCGGCATGCGCATGAACAACAGGCCGAGCACCGCAACGATGGCAAGGTAGATCGCCAGGAAGCGCACGCTGCGCTTGAGGATGCCGCCAACGGCGGACTCGTAGCGCCGCGTGCTGCGGTCGAAACTGCGGTTGAACCAGGTGAAGAAGCCGCCCAGCAGGCCACCTTCGCCATGACCATGACCTTGCTGCACCGGTTTGAGCATGGTTGCGCACAACGCCGGGGTGAACACGATCGCCACCAGCACTGACAGCGCCATCGCGGACACGATGGTGATCGAGAACTGGCGGTAGATCACGCCGGTCGAGCCGCCGAAGAAGGCCATCGGCACGAACACGGCCGACAGCACCAGGCCGATGCCGATCAGCGCGCTGGTGATCTGGTCCATCGAGCGCTTGGTGGCCTCCTTGGGCGGCAGGCCCTCCTCGGTCATGACGCGCTCGACGTTCTCCACCACGACGATGGCGTCATCGACCAGCAGGCCGATCGCCAGCACCATGCCGAACATGGTCAGCGTATTGATCGAGAAGCCAAACGCCGCCATCAGGCCGAAGGTGCCGAGCAGCACCACCGGAATCGCCATGGTCGGGATCAGGGTCGCGCGCAGGTTCTGCAGGAACAGGTACATGACCAGGAAGACCAGCACCACCGCCTCGATCAGGGTCATCACCACCGACTGGATGGAGATCTTGACGAAGGGCGTCGTGTCGTAGGGCACGACGTACTGCACCCCGGCAGGGAAGTAGCGCTGCATGTCATCGAGTCGGGCGCGCACCGCGGTCGCGGTGTCGAGCGCGTTGGCCCCCGAAGCCAGGCGGATGCCGACGCCCGCGGCGGGCTGGCCGTTGAAGCGGGCGACGGTGCCGTAGTTCTCGGCACCGATCTCGACGCGCGCCACGTCGCGCAGCCGCACCTCGCCGCCCTGCGCGCTGCTGCGCAGCAGGATGTCCTCGAACTGTTCCGCGGTCTGCAGCCGGCTCTGCGCCGTGATGGTGGCGGTGAAGCCCTGACCGGGCACGGCGGGCGTACCGCCGAGCTGGCCAGCGGACACCTCGGCGTTCTGCGCCTGCAAGGCCTGGCGCACGTCGCCCGGCGTGAGGCGGAAATTGGTCAGCTTCGCGGGGTCGAGCCAGACCCGCATCGCGTACTGGGAGCCGAACACCTGAACCTCGCCGACCCCCTCGACCCGCGACAGCGGATCCTGCACCGAGGACACGAGGAAATCCGACAGATCGGTGCCCGACTGCGTGCCATCTTCCGACACGAAGCCGACCACCATCAGGAAGTTGGCCGCCGACTTGGCGACGGTCACCCCCTGCTGCTGCACCGGCTGCGGCAGCAGCGGCAGCGCCGTCTGCATCTTGTTCTGCACCTGCACCTGGGCAATATCGGGGTCGGTGTCGGCCGAGAAGGTCAGCGTGACCGCGGCATTGCCGTAGGAGTCACTGGTCGACTTCATGTACAGCAGGCCATCGAGCCCGGTCATCTTCTGCTCGATGATCTGCGTCACCGAGTCCTCGACCGCCTTGGCCGAAGCGCCGGGATAGCGCGCGTTGATGACGATGGCCGGCGGTGCGATGGAGGGATACTGCGACACCGGCAGCTGCTGGATGGACAGCGCGCCGGCAAGCATGATGACGATGGCGATGACCCACGCGAAGATGGGTCGGTCGATGAAAAAGCGGGCCATGGTGGCTACCTCACTGCTGGGCCGCGGCGGCCGGCGCCGCGCCGGCCTGGTCGGGCTGCACGGTCACGCCGGGGCGAACGCGCTGCAGGCCCTCGGTGATGACGCGCTCGCCCGCCTGCAGGCCACCGCCCAGCACCCACTTGTCGCCGAACGCCTGCACGACCTCTACCGGACGCGCCTGAACCACGTTCTGCTCATCGACCACCATCACCAGCGCACTGCCGCGCGCGTCGCGCACCACAGCCGCATGCGGCACCAGCACCGCCTCGGCGCGCACGCCTTGCGGCAGGCGCGCACGGACGTACATGCCCGGCAGCAGGTCACCCGTGGGGTTGGGGAACTCGGCGCGCAGCGTCACGCTGCCCGTGCCTTCGTCCACCGTCACCTCGGACAGGGCCAGGCGGCCCGCCGCTGCGTACTCGCTGCCGTCTTCGAGCAGCAGCCGGACTTCCACAGCGCCGCCGGCACCACGCTGCACGCGGCCCGACTCGACCTCGCGACGCAGGCGCAGCATGTCGGCGCTGGACTGCGTGAGGTCGACATAGATGGGGTCGAGGCGCTGCACGGTGGCGAGCGCCTGTGCCTGGTTGGCGGTGACCAAGGCCCCCGGCGTCACCGCCGAGCGGCCGATCCGGCCCGCAATCGGCGCCTTGAGCTGGGTGTAGTCGAGGTCGATCTTCGCCTTGTCGACCGCGGCCTTCGCGGCGGCAACCTCGGCACGCGCCTGCTTGAGCGCGGCCTGCGCATCGTCGTTGGCCTGCTTGCTGACCGCCTCGATCGCCACCAGCCCGGCATGGCGTTCCGCACGCAGCCGCGCCGCATCGGCATTGGCCTCGGCGCGCGCCAGGCTGGCACGGGCACTGTCGTAGGCGGCCTGATAGGGTGCCGCATCGATGCGGTACAGGACCTGGCCTGCCTTGACCTCGCTGCCCTCATTGAAGGCGCGCTGGGTCAGGATGCCGGTGACCTGCGGGCGCAGTTCGGCAATCAGTGACGGCGTGGTGCGCCCGGGCAGCTCCACCACCATGGGCACGGATTCGGGCTGGACAGTGATGACGGTGACGGCCGGCGCCTGCGGCGCGCCGGCCGCGGCCGCGGCACCGCCATTGCCCTGGCCGCAGCCGGCGAGGAAGACAGCGCCCAGGACCAGCGACAGCGCCGCGGCTGCGCGTGACAGGGGAATGCGGGAGAAGTGCATGGGTCAGGCCTCTCTTGAGCAAGCAAGCCCTTGCTCCACCCCAGCTCCTGGCCAGCGCGAACAAGACCTGCTCTTTAGAATGGTTATTCTAGATTGAACGCTCATTCTATGCTAGTCTCTGCTGCAGTGCAAGATCGAAAAGACGATCCACGCCCAGGATCGCAGGAGACCATTACATGCCCACATCATCCAGCACGACCGACCACACCCGCGCCGAGGCGCGCCGCCAGCAGATTCTGTGCGCCGCCGCGCAGTGCTTTCGCGAGCACGGCTTCCATGGCGCCAGCATAGCGCAGATCTCGAAGAGCGCCGGCATGAGTGCCGGCCACATCTATCACTACTTCGACAACAAGGAGGCGATCATCGCCGCCATCGTGGCGCAGGATCTTGAGGGTCTGTTGAAGCTGAGTGCCGAACTGAGGGCAGCGGGCGATATCGGACAGGCCCTTATCGAGCGCGCGGCCGAAGGCGTCGCAGACCAACTGGACCCCGCCACCGCCGGGCTAAAGCTCGAGATCGCAGCAGAAGCCGCGCGCAACCCTCGCGTCGCAGAGATCGTGCGCGAAGCAGACACGATCTGCCGGCAAAGCCTCGCCGAGACCCTGAGCGCCGTGCGGCGCGCGAACGGCCACAGGGACGGTGCGGAGCGCATCGACAGCATGGTCGAGGCCCTGGCGACCCTCTTCGAGGGCCTGCTGCTACGCAGCATCCGCAACCCGGACCTTGATCGCGCACGCCTGACGCGCGAAGTTCAGGACATGATCGCAGCCCTGATCCAGCGCCCCTGAGACTCCGTAAGCGCAGGCTCAGAGGTAGCCGAGCCTACCCGGTAGCCAGAGCGCGATCTGCGGGAAGGCGATCACCAGCGCCAACCCGGCCCCCATCGCCAGCACCAGCCAGATCACCCAGCGGAAGGTCTCCTCCATGCCGATGCCGGCGATGCGAGAGGTGATCATCAGCGAGATCGCCATCGGCGGGGTGAACTGGCCGATGGCCAAGTTGATCGTCATCATCACGCCGAACCACACCAGGTCCCAGCCCATCGCCACTGCAATCGGCACCAGCAGCGGCAGCAGGATCAGGAAGATCGAGATGGCATCGAGGAACATCCCCGCCGCCAGTAGCAGAAGGTTGATCGAAAGCAGCATCAGCCACTCGCTCGAGTGCAGGCCCACCAGCGCCTTGGCCGCAGCGTCGAAGATGCCCAGGGTGTTGCCCGCCCAGGCGAACACCGAGGCGATGCCGATGATCATCAGCACCACGGCAGAAAGCTCGGCCGCGTCCACCAGGATGCGGAACAGACCCCGGAAGCTGATGCTGCGATACACCACCATACCGACGAAAATGCCGTAGGCCACCGCCACGACGGCGGCCTCGGTCGGAGTGAACAGGCCGGTGCGCAGACCACCTAGGATGATCACCGGCGCCAGCAGACCCCAGATCGCATCGATGAAGCTCTTGCCCAGCGGCGGGCGCTCGGCCTTGTAGTCGCGGCCGAAGCCATGGCGGCGGCTGATGATGATCGCCGGCACGAGCAGACACAGCGCGGCAATCATGCCCGGGAACAGCCCGGCAGCGAACAGCGCCGGCACGGTGGCGGCCGGCACCATCACGCTGTAGACGATGAAGGCCACCGAGGGCGGGATGACGATCGCGGTCGAGCCAGCGGCAGCGATCAGTCCAGAGGAAAAGCCTTTGGGATAACCGCGCGCCACCATCGACGGCAGCATCACCGCCGCCACCGCCGCTGCGTCGGCCGGGCCCGAGCCCGAGATGCCGCCCAACAGCATGGATACCAGCACCGCCACCACTGCGAGCGAGCCGGTCCATTCGCCCACCATGGCGGTGACGAAGCGCACCAGACGCACCGCCACGCCCGAGCGCTCGAAGATCATGCCTGCCAGGATGAACATCGGGATCGCCAGCAGCGGATACTTTGCAATACCCGCATAGATGTTGGTCGGCACCGCGAGCTGGTCGAAGCCGGCCATCGCCAGCACCGCAACGCTGGCCACGCCGAGCGCCACGGCCAGCGGCATGCCCGCCACGAGCGCCAGCAGGAACAGGCCGATAAGAACGCTGCCGGTCATGACGGCCTCCGCAGCCGGGTGACCACCAGGCGCAGCACCAGCGCGAGCGCCAGCACCGGCATCCACACCGTGTACCACCACTGCGGCACGCCCAGCGCAGGCGAGGTCTCTTCGAAGCGGTACTGGTCCCAGGTGAGCTTTCCGGCGTAGAAGGCGATGAAGGCGAACAAGCTGGCGGTGACCGCGAAGGACAGCCAGTCGAGCACAGCGCGCGCGCGCCGTGGCAGCTTGTCGGCGAAGAAACTGACGCGGATGTGGCGATCGAAGGCGAACGCCGCCGACGAGCCGAGGAAGGACAACACGATGAGGAGCGCGATCGAGAACTCCTCCGTGGCGGCGAAGGACTTCGAGGTGAAGTAGCGCGCCAGCACGTTACCGAAGGTGATCAGCACGATCATGCCCATGACGACCCCCGACAGAACCTGTTCGATGGTGTAGGGGACAGACGGTGAGTCTTCGCTCGGCGGCAGTTCGGTATTCATCGGCGATAGCGGGCTGGAGGCAGAAAAAGCAAGGCCGGGCAGGCCATGTGCGGCACTGCCCGGCTGGATGATGGCGCAGAAGGCGGTCAGCGCTTGGCGATGTCTTCCTCGGCCTGTTTGACGAGGTCGGCGCCGATGCGCTCGGCCCACTCCTTATAGACGCCGGCAGTGGCAGCCCGGAACGCTTCGCGCTCGGCATCGGACAGACGCACAACCTCGACGCCGTTGGCCTCGATCTCCTTCAGCAGGGAGTCGTCCTCGGCCGAAATGCCGGCGCGCGCGCGGGCGAGTTCCTCGGCCGCAGCCTGCACGGCGGCTTCCTGCACCGCCTTGCGATCAGCCTCGGACCAGGAATTCCACACGTTCTTGTTGACCACGAAGATCAGCGGGTCGGCAACGTAGCCCCACAGGGTCAAGTTCTTCTGGCCAACGGTGTGCAGCTTGGCGGCGTTGAACACGGCGAGCGGGTTCTCCTGGCCGTCGACCGCGCCTGTGGCCATCGCCGGCTGGGCGTCAGCCCAGCTCATCTGCGTCGGGTTGGCACCGAGCGCGTTAAAGGTGGCGAGGAAGAGCGGCGACCCCACCACGCGCATCTTCATGCCCTTGACATCATCCGGGGTGCGGATCGGCTTCTTCGAGTTCGATACCTCGCGGAAGCCGTTTTCGCCCCACGCCAGCGGCACCACGTCACGCTCGGCGAGGATCTCGAACATCTTCTGGCCAACGCGGCCCTGGGTCAGGGCGTCGATCGCCTTGTGGTCGGGCATCAGGAAGGGCAGCGCAAACAGGTTGAGCTCGCGCACCTGCGGCGACCAGTTGATCGTCGAGCCCACCGCCATGTCGATGATGCCCTGGCGCAGCGCAGTGAATTCCTTTGTTTGGTCGCCCGACACCAGGGCGGCGCCCGGGTACACCTTGACGTTGATGCGGCCTTCGGTCTTCTCGGCGACGAGGTCAGCCCAGCGCTTGGCACCCCAACCCCACGGGAAAGCCTCGCCGAGCACGGTCGAGAGCTTGTACTCATCCTTGTACTGCTGGGCCGTGGCCGGCATCGAGAAACCGAGCGCAGCCGAGGCAAAGAGGCTGGCAATGAGGGCGTTGAAGCGGCGTTTGTGCATGAGTCGTCTCCGTGTCGGACTTGTTTTACTCGGCCCTGCCGCACTGCTACGGCGGCCAAAGGCAAGGGGAGGCCCGATTCTACAAACCAGGGCCGCTCCCGGCCAGCACGACTGCCGCCGCGCAGGCGGCACACTCAGCCCGGCACCGCCCGCAGGAAGGCCACCAGCCGCCCCATGTTGTGCTCCAGGTCGGCAAAGGACTCGTGATCGCCGGCCAGCGTCAGCAGTTCGACCGGGGTGTCGCCGCGCGCCGCGAAGATCTGCCGCGCCTCGGCAATCGGCACCACCTCGTCATCCTCGCCATGGACCAGCAGCACCGGGCGGCGGATGCGACCGATGGTCGCGACCGGCGCGATGTCGTCGAAGCGGTGGCCGATGGTCTTCTGTACGTAATCGAGGATGTAGCGCCCCACTGGCTTTTCCGGAATACGCTTGACGGCGAGCCAGCGCCGCATCATCGCCGCCGGATGCGAGAACGCGGCGACGCTGACCACGGCGGCCACCTGTGGCGTGCGCGCGGCCGCCAGCAACACTGCGCCCGCCCCCACCGAATGCCCGAACAGCGCGATACGGCGCGGATCGACCCCGGCCCGTGTGGCCAGCCAGGCGAAGGCATGCTCGGCGTCCTCGGCGAAGCGCGGCAGTGAGGCGAAGCTGTCGTCGTCGCTCGCGCCATGGCAGCGCGCATCGACGAACAGCGTGGCGAAGCCGGCCTCGTGCAGCGGGCGCGCCAGCGGCAGCATCAGCGCGGCGTTGCCGCCCCAGCCGTGCATCACCACCAGTGCCGGCGCGGCAGCGGACGCCCCCGGCGCGGGGATGAACCAGGCGTGCAGCGTACGGCCGTTGGCGGTGGCGATGCGTAGCGCGTCGAAGTCGAGCCCGAGCGCCGCCGGGTCGGTGTGGTGCGCCACCCGCGGCGCCGCCAGCCCCTTGCGGATACCCCAATGCACCAGCGCGCGGCCGCCGGCCAGCGCCGCTGCACCTGCGGTGAAGGCCGTGAGCAGCCCCGGCGCGCCCATCACGTCGCCCTCACGAACTCAGCCCCGCCCACCACAGGCGGGCGCGCAGCCCCCAGCCCGTGCTGTAGCCAAGCGATACGGAGCGGATCGCCCCCGCCGCATCCACCACGACGAAGGCCGGCACGCCACGCAGGCCATAGGCCTGGGCGATGCGGCCATCGGCGTCGATCGCGGTCGGCCAGTCGAGCCCGCGCCCGGCCAGCACCGCGGCCACGGCCGCCGCGTCGCCCGACTGCATCGCCACCGACAGCACCGGATGGTCAGCCTGAACGGCATCGATCGTGCCCTCCTGCGCGGTGCAGATCGGACACCAGTCGGCCCAGAAGTAGACCCCGACCGCCCTGCCCGGATGCGCGGCGCGCCACTCGGCCAGGCTCAGCGGCTGGCCATCGGCGGCCAAGGCGGCAAAGTCGGGCGCCGGGCCGGCGGGCACGTCGCGTGCCATCCAGGCCTGGATGGCCAGGAAGAGGCCGATGAAGATCGCAATCTCGAGCGCCCAGCGCCGCCAGCGCGGCCGCTTGCGGACCGGCACGGCGCCTGCCCCGTCGCCTGAAGGGTCTGGATTCATGCCCGTCATCGTACGTCGATCCAGCGCCGCACGTCGCCCTCGCGCTCGAACAGGCGCCAGTCGCCGCCACGGCCGCACAGGCCAAACACGAAAGGTTCGCGGCCGCGCCCCGGGGTCACGAAGCGCAGGTCGCGGAAGGCAGCGCACACCTGCCCGTCGGCATCGCGCTCGGCATGGTCGAGCACCGGGAACATCGCGAACCAGCGATAGAAGGCGAAATCCTCGGTCTGCCACACCTTCTCGGCGAGCTCGCGGCCGTCACCGTTGCCGAAGCGCTCGGCGACCTGCCACTGCGCCATCGCCACCGGCATGTAGGGTGCGGAGAAGCGGCGGATGAAGTTGTCGGCTTCCGTCACCACCAACGGCGTACTGCGACGCGTGTTGATGTGGGCGTAGTGATAGCGCTCGCCGTCGAACACGATCGCCGTCCAGTTGAACGGCGACGCCGGGCGCGGCGCCGCATCCACCTCGACCACGGCAATGCCCTTGGCCGAAGCGTAGGCGCGCGCAGCGTCGATCGCCTCGGCGCGCCCCGTCGCCTGCACGCCCACCCAGGCGGCGAGCAGGACCAGCGCCGCCGTCGCCGGCACCCGGCTGCTGCGCCACAGCGCACTGGCGAGCAGGCCGGCCACGATGATGCCGGTGAAGGGCAGGTCGATGATGAAGGTGGTGCCCCAGCCGAAGCGATGGTCGGAGAACGGCGCCAGGATCATGGTGCCGAACTGGGTGATGAGATCGCCCAGGATGTGCACGAAGATCGCCGCGCACACCACCGGGTAGAAGCCCTGCCAGCCCGCCCCCGGGCGGCCGCCGCGCGACCAGAAGCGTGCCAGCAACCACGCGATCAGCAGCCCCCACAAGGGCAGCAGGATGAGCGAATGGGTGACGCCGCGGTGCCCGCGCAGGTAGGTGAGCTCGGAGATCCAGCCGAGCACGAAGTCGAGATCGGGAAAGATCGCCGCGATCGTGCCGGCGACCACCATCTGCCACACCGGCGGCTGCGCAGCGCGGGAAGTGCCCGAATGGGTGCCGGCAGGTATGCGCCGACCCGCGAGCACACGGCCGATGAGGGCCCCCGAAAGGGCGTGGGTCAAGGTATCCATCGAATCCTGAGATCTTCCGTCAAATCGCTCCGCGACGCGCAGAGACACGCAGGCTGACACCGGCCAGGGTCCGCGTCATTGTGGCTCGAAGCGTCTGTCGATCGGCACGACAGCAGCAAGTTCCCCGGTTTCGAACCGTTCGCCGACGCGAAGTTGCATATCCGGCAAAGCATGGCCGGCCACAGCCGAGGCCCTGGCGGCGTCGACGGCGCGCCCCCCAAGGTCGGGCGCGCTCGACATTAACGGAAGGTGAACACCCCCTTCAGCATCGATTCAGCCCATGGCGCGCACCATGGCATCACGGTCGAAACGAGACCGCCAACCCAAGCAAGGAGATGCAATCATGCGTGCCACCACCCTCATCGCCACCCTCGCCCTCAGCGGCGGACTCATCGGCGCGGGCGCCGCCATCGCCCCGGCGTTCGCCCAGAGTTCGGCCCCAGCCGCTGCCACGGCCCAGCCCAACTGGCTCAGCGTGCAGGATGTACTGAGCAAGCTCGAAGCCGCCGGCTACAGCGACTTCCGCGAGGTCGAGCGCGAGAAGAACAAGTACGAGGTCAAGGCCACCGACCCCCAGGGCCAGCGCGTCGAACTGGCGGTCGATCCGGTGACCGGCGAAATCCTCAAGACCGAGGTCAAGCGCAACAAGTAAGCGCTTACCCGAGGGGGTGACGGCACGGCCAACGCCCCTTTCCCGGTTCCTGCCACCTGGAAGGCCCCGCCATGATCCCCGTCCTATCCGCCTTCATTGGCATCCTCGCCCTCGCATGGGGCCTCAACGTCGCCGCCCTCGACGGTGGCACCGCCTCCCTGCCCTGGCTCGTCCGCGAACAAGGCCTCTACCTCAGCGGCCTGCTCGCCATCGGCCTGATGTCGCTGGCGATGGTGCTCGCCACCCGCCCGGCCATGCTCGAACGCCCGCTCGGCGGCATGGACCGCATCTTCCGCCTGCACAAATGGGCCGGCATCCTCGCCGCGGTGTTCGCCGCGCTGCACTGGTTGGTCGAAATGTCGGACGACGTCATCAAGTCGATCTACGGCCGCACCGGGCGGCCGGCGCACGACGAGTTCGGCGGCCTCTACGAGCTGCTTCGTGACGCCGGCGAGGAAGTCGGCGAATTCGCCATCTACCTCGTGCTGGCGATGGTCGTGCTCAGCCTGTGGAAGCGCTTCCCCTACAAGTTCTGGCGCCACCTGCACCGTGCGATGCCGGTGTTCTACCTGCTGCTCGCCTTCCATGCCGCAGTGCTGGCCCCACCCTCCTACTGGACGCAGCCGGTTGGCGTACTGCTCGCGCTCTTGCTGGCGGGCGGAACGGTGGCCTCGCTGATCGCGCTGACGGGTCGGATCGGCCGCCATCGCAAGGTGCAGGGCGTGGTCACTGCGATGTCCTCGCCCGCCCCCGACGTCACCGAGATCGTCTGTCGGCTGGACGATGCCTGGCCAGGACACCAGGCCGGGCAGTTCGCCTTCATCGGCTTCGAACGCTTCGAAGGGGCGCATCCTTTCACCATCGCCAGCGCCGACCACGGCAACCGCAGCCTCACTTTCCAGATCAAGGCCCTGGGCGACTACACCCGCCAGCTCGCCAGCCGCGTAGCTGTCGGCCAGGCAGTCACGGTGGAAGGCCCCTATGGCCGCTTCGTGCTCGGCCGCCAGGACCACACTGCGCGCCAGATCTGGATCGCGGGCGGCATCGGCGTCACCCCCTTCCTGGCCTGGCTCGATGCGTTGCGCGCCGCCCCCGCCGCTGCCCCGCCGGTGGAGCTGCACTACAGCACCCGCAGTGCCGCGCAAGACCCCTTCGTGGAACGCCTGCGCAGCCTGTGCGCCGAGTTGCCGAGCGTGCGCCTGCACATCCACGACCGCGCCGCCGGCGACGAGCTGACGCCCGAACGCCTCGCCGCTACGGCCACCACCGGCCAGCGCGCGGAAGTCTGGTTCTGCGGTCCGCGCGGCTTCGGCGACCAGCTCAAGGCCGGGCTCGCACGGCTGTGGGGACGACGGCTGCGCTTCCGCCGCGAGGCGTTCGAGATGCGGTAAAGGCAGCCAGGCGCGGAAAAGTACACGCCTTCATCTCCTGACCTGATATCCGGGTTTACACATCGGGTAAGCTTGCGCCACACCTCCCCGGACCACGGACAATGTGGCGTGCTTCATGTCAGGACTGATCCCATGCCGCTCGGCAAGCTTTTTCAGCTCTCGCTGAAAAGCCGCATTTCGTTGCTGACGCTGGCGGTCTTCCTGGTCGGCGTGTGGTCGATCGCCTTTTACGCCACGCAACGCCTGCAGCGCGACATGCTCGCGCTGCTCGGCACGCAGCAGTTCTCGGCCGTCTCCACGGTCGCCGGCCAGCTCGACAATGAGCTCAGGACACGCCTGCAGGCGCTGGACCGCTTCGCGGGCGAAGTCCCGGTGGCGCTCATGAGCGATGCGGCCGGGCTGCAGAAATACATCGCCACGCGCACCGACCTGCTCGCGCTGTTCAACGGCGGGATACGCGTCAACGATGCGGCGGCCGATACGGTCGCCAGCATGCCTTACTCACCCGAGCGCATCGGCGCCAACTACGCCGACCGCGACTACATGGTCACCGCCTTGCGCGACGGCAGGACCAGCGTCGGGCGTCCCATCCTCGGCAGGGTGTTGAAGGCGCCGGTCCTGGGGCTGGCAGCCCCGATTCGGGACGGTACGGGCGCAATCGTCGGCGCCGTGGTCGGCGCCATCAACCTCGGCGAACCGAGCTTCTTCGACAGCATGACCAACAGCCGCCTCGGCCAGAGCGGCGGCTACCTGCTCATCGCGCCCCAGCATGGCCTGATCGTCACCGGCACCGACAAGTCGCGGACCATGTCGCCGATGCCGCCACTTGGTGTCAATCGGAACCACGACCGCTTCGTTGCCGGCTACGAGGGCTATGGCGTTGCGGTCAGCTCGCGTGGCGTGGAGGAGATCGCGGCAGCCAAGCGGATCCCTGCTGCCGACTGGTTTCTCGTCGGCACCCTGCCCACTGCCGAAGCCCTCGCGCCCATCCACGCCACGCAGCGGCGCGTGATGGGTGTTGCCGCGCTGTTCAGCGTGCTCGCCGGCCTCGTGGCGTGGCTGCTCGTGCGCCACATGTTGCGGCGCCAGTTCGCACCCATGGTGTCGGCAACGCAGGCCTTGTCCGGCATGGCCCAGCCCCAGGGCGCAGCGCTGCAGCCCTTGGCCGTGCTCCACGACGACGAGGTCGGCCAGCTCATCGTCAGCTTCAACCGCCTGATCGAGTCGGTCAGGCGCAATGAAGAGGCGCTCAAGCAGGACATCGTCGAACGCATGCGGGTGGAGGCTGCGCTGCGGGCAAGCGAAGAGAAGCACCGCGTGCTGTTCGAGACCTCGCGCGACGCCATCATGACGCTGGCGCCCCCGTCATGGCGGTTCGCCACCTGCAATCGCGCGGCAATCACGCTGTTCGGCGCCGATGACGAGGCGGACTTCATCTCGCGGACACCCTGGGACTACTCGCCCGCACTGCAGCCGGACGGCAGCCCGTCAGCCGCCAAGGCCAGGGAGATGATGGAGACCGCACTGGCCGAGGGCTCGCTCCTGTTCGAGTGGGAGCACCGGCGCCTGAACGGAGAAACCTTCCTCACCTCGGTGCTGCTGTCGCACTTCGAGCTGGGCGGCCATACGATGCTGCAAGCCCATGTGCGCGACATCACCGAACGCCGCAAGGCCGAGGAATCGATGCGCCTCGCGGCCAACGTCTTCACGCACGCCCGCGAAGGCATCGTGATCACCGACCGCGATGCCAACATCCTCGAGGTCAACCCCGCCTTTACCGACATCACCGGCTACCAGCGCGAGGACGTGCTCGGCCAGAACCCGCGCATCCTCAGCTCGGGCAAGCAGGACCAGGCCTTCTACGCCGCCATGTGGCAGGAGCTGAACACCAAGGGCTGCTGGTCGGGCGAGGTCTGGAACCGGCGCAAGGATGGCCGGGTGTATGCCGAGATGCTGACCATCAGTGCCGTGCGCGACGAGCGTGGCGAGATCAAGCACTTCATCTCGCTGCTGTCCGACATCACCGCACTCAAGGAATACCAGAACGAGCTCGAGCACATCGCACACTACGACGGGCTCACCGGCCTGCCCAACCGGCTGTTGCTGGCCGACCGCCTGAGGCAGGCCATGAACCAGGCCCCGCGGCGCAATAAGCGCGTGGCCGTCGCCTATCTGGACCTGGACGGGTTCAAGTCGATCAACGACAACCATGGCCATGAAGTCGGCGACCACCTGCTCGCAACCCTGGCAAAGCGCCTGGCACAGGTGCTGCGCAACGGCGACACGCTGTCGCGCATCGGCGGCGACACGCTGTCGCGCATCGGCGGCGACGAGTTCGTCGCCGTCTTCGTCGACCTGCCCGACCACGAGGCCAGCGTGCCGATGCTCACCCGGCTGCTCGACGCCGCCGCCCAGCCGGTGGCCCACGGCGACACCATGCTGCACGTCTCCGCCAGCCTGGGCGTGACCTTCTTCCCGCAAAGCGAGGAGATCGACGCCGACCAGCTGCTGCGCCAGGCCGACCAGGCGATGTACAAGGCCAAGCAGGCGGGCAAGAACCGCTACCACATCTTCGACGCCGAACAGGACCGCAACGTACGGGGCCTGCACGAGAGCCTGGAGCACATCCGCCAAGCGCTGGCGCAGCGGCAGTTCGTCCTCCACTACCAGCCCAAGGTCAACATGCGCACGGGCGCGCTGGTCGGGGCCGAAGCCCTGATCCGCTGGCAGCACCCGCAGCGCGGCCTGCTGCCACCGGCCGCGTTCCTGCCCGTCATCGAGGGCCATCCGCTTGCCATCGACGTGGGCGAATGGGTGATCGACACCGCGTTGCAGCAGATCGAAGCCTGGCGCACGGACGGGCTGTCCGTCCCGGTCAGCGTCAATGTCGGCGCCCTGCAGCTGCAGCAAGCCGACTTCGTCTCTCGCCTGCACGCGCTGATGGCCCGCCACCCCGGCGTGCAGCCCGGCGAGCTGGAACTGGAGATCCTGGAAACCAGCGCGCTGGAAGACATCGCCGTGGTATCGCAGGTGATGGAGGCCTGCCAGCAGATGGGCATCGGCTTCGCCCTGGACGACTTCGGCACCGGCTACTCGTCGCTGAGCTACCTGAAGCAACTGCCCGCCGGCCTGCTCAAGATCGACCGGAGCTTCGTGCGCGACATGCTCAACGACCCGGAAGACCTGGCCATTCTCGAAGGCGTGCTCGGCCTGGCGAGGGCGTTCCGCCGCCAGACCATCGCCGAAGGCGTGGAGACGCTGCCACACGGCGAAATGCTGCTGCGCATGGGCTGCGAATGGGGCCAGGGCTACGCGATCGCCCGTCCGATGCCTGCGCAGGACCTCAAGCGCTGGGTGGGCTCCTGGAAAACCCCGCCCAGCTGGCAAGCCGCCGCCCCCATCAGCCAGGATCGCCTGCCGGTACTCTTCGCCGCCGTGGAGCAGCGCGCATGGATGGCCGCGCTCGTCGATTACCTGTCGGGCGACGGCGACCGCCCCGCACCGCCAGACACCCAGCAGTACCGCTTCGGCCACCTGCCCGACAAGGCCACCGCGGCCACGCCGGGTACGAAAGATGCCAGCCAGGCGGTGGATGCCCTGCAACGCGACATCCACCGCCTGGCTGCAGCACTGGTCGCCTTGAAGCGCGAGGGCCGCACCGACGAGGTGCGCGCACGCATCGGCGAGTTGAACGCCTTGCACGACCGTCTGGTTGAGCAACTGAACCTGTTGGGCTGAGCTGCGAGCGCGACATAGTTCTCGGACGTCATCGCATCAGCCATGCCGCATGGGTTCGGTGGACGCATAATCGGCCCATGTCCCGCCGTTACCGCAGATCCCGCCGCGATCCGGGCCTGTTCGAGATCGCTACCACGTCCGACTGCCGACGGCGGCGTGGATATCCGTCTGTTCCAGGACGACACCGCCCCCGAGCGCTGCACAGCCGTCGTGCAGTGCAAGGCCTGGAACCAGGCAGTGGGCGTAAAACCAGTGCGCGAACTGCGCGGGGTCATGGCCCACGAGCGCGTCGACAAGGCCTTCTTCATGGCCCCGAACGGCTTCACCGACGAGGCCCGCGCCTTCGCCGCCGAAAACCGGATCACCCTGCTCGACGGCAAGCTCTTCCTCGCCATGCTCGAGCGCCTGCCCGAACCCCTACGCCAACAGCTTCTCGACTTTGCGACCGAGGGCGGCTGGACAACACCCACCTGCCCTTCCTGCGGCGTGAAGATGGCGGCGCGCGACAGCAAGCGCGGGCGCTTCTGGGGCTGCACCCACTTCCCACGCTGCCGAGCAACGCTGCAGATGCGCAGCGCCACACCCTGACCGCCACACGGGCACCAGCCTTGGCAATGCACGGAGAAGGGCCGTGCCGGTACGGCTGGACGGGGTACGGCGGGATGTCGGCCTGAGGGGCCGTTGGTCCGGCGCGCACAATCAGGCGGCAATGCGCCGGTTACCCGCCGTTCACCTACTTATTGCGGTCAATGACCGCTTGTCACTTTAGGATGCGACCCAGACCTGTCGGTCGAGCATTTTCGACGTGGCCATTCACCCCCAGCAACCGAGGCCACGGAAACGGCCATTCGGTACTCCGAAGCGACCGTGGCTGCCTAAGCGGCAGGTTTGAGGTCGGACCGATCCGATAGAGTAGGATGGCGCCCGTCGGCCACCGGCCAGGGAGAGACTTCCGATCATTGATTGGTTCCCAGCCGTTTGACTCTGGCGAGCGTCTGCCCGACTGTTGGCTGGAACTGGTTTCTGCTCGCGCTGCGCCGGTCGGTCAGATTGAAATTCACGACCATTGAGTTAAAGCCAGAATCGACTTCAGAAGCCCTATCAAAATGATGCTTGGCTCATTGCGGTTGTTACAATCGCCCGCATAGCCAGTTCGACACTGTGCATTGATACTGATACCGACCAGAAAAGTGCGAAAAATTGAATGAACACGGAAACCCATCGCCAACTTGCCAATGACATCTGGAGCATCTGCAACCTACTGCGCGGGCCTTACAAACGCAACGAATACCGCAAGGTCATCCTGCCGCTCACTGTACTGCGCCGCTTCGATTGCCTGCTGGCACCGACCAAGGCGCAGGCACTGGAAACCTTCAACCAGTACAAAGGCAAACCCGAAAGCATCATCCGCAGCGTGATGCAGGCAGCCACGGGCTATCCGTTCTACAACCTGTCCAAGCTGGAGCTGTGCCCTTCAGGGAGAGACATCAACTCGCTGTTAGACGACCCCAGCAACCTCGCGCCCAATCTCAACAGCTACATCAACGGCTACTCGCCCAACATCCGCGCCATCTTCGAGCGCTTCAAGTTTGGTGAGCAGATCGAGCGCATGAGCGAGAAAAACCTGTTGTTCAAGGTGGTGCAGAAGTTCGCCACCTTCGACCTGAGCTTTGCCGGTTTGTCGGCCGACCAGGCAGCCATGCAGATGGGTTACGTATTTGAAGAGCTGATCCGGATCGGTGCGGAACAATCCAACGAAGAAGCCGGAGAGCACTTCACCCCGCGCGAAGTCATCAAGCTGATGGTCAACCTGCTGTTGTCACCCGAGCAGGACTTGCGCCGCAGCCACGTCGTCAAAACCATCTACGACCCAGCCTGCGGTACCGGCGGCATGTTGTCTGTGGCCGAAAAGTACATTCGCGACCTCAACAGCGAAGCCAAGCCGCATCTGTATGGGCAGGACTGGAACGACGAAGCCTGGGCTGTCTGCCGCTCCGACATGCTCATCAAGGGTGAAGATGCCGACAACATTGCCATGGGCGACACCTTCACCAAGGACGCCCACGCCTACGACGAACAAGGCCAGAAGCGCAGCTTCGACTACATGCTGGCCAACCCACCGTTTGGCGTGGAGTGGAAGCAGCAGCAACGCCACATCGAGAACGAGCGCGACACCCTCGGTTATCAGGGCCGCTTTGGTGCCGGCACACCGCGTATCAATGACGGTGCGCTGCTCTTCCTGCAGCACATGATCGCCAAGATGCGTCGTGCCGAAGAAGGCGGCAGCCGCATCGGCATCGTGTTCAATGGCTCGCCTCTGTTTACTGGTGATGCCGGCGGTGGCGAATCCGAGATCCGCCGGTGGATCATCGAAAACGACTGGCTTGAAGCCGTCGTCGCACTGCCCGACCAGTTGTTCTACAACACCGGCATCAGCACCTACATCTGGGTGCTGACCAACCACAAACAGCCGCACCGCAAAGGCAAGGTGCAGCTCATCGACGCCCGCAACCACTGGGTGCCGATGGAAAAGAGCCTGGGCAACAAGCGTCGCCGCATTGGCGACCCGTCGGACAAATCCAAAGATCCTGACTACATTGGCGACATCACCAACCTACACGGCCGTTTTGAAGAAGGCGCCAGCCGCTGGGTGCTGTTCGACAAGGATGGCAAGGTGGTCACTGTCGCCGCTAACGCACCCTCGGGCGATGCTCCGGAAGGCCAGCAGTGGAAGCAACTCGTGGTCAGCAAGGTCTTCGACAATGAGGATTTCGGCTACCACAAGATCACCGTCGAGCGCCCCTTGCGCCTGAATTTCCACGCCACGCCAGAACGGCTGGCCCGGCTGGAGGACGAAACCGCCTTCAAGAACCTGGCCACCAGTGCCAAGAAGGACGAGGCCGCGCGCCTGCTCGACATTGCCGCTGGTGAAAAACGCCAGCAGCAAATCCGCGACCTGTTGGCCGAATTCGCCAAGCGCCACCCCGAGCAGATCAACGACCGCAAAGTGTTTCTCGATAGCCTCAAGCCCGTTGACCGTGAATTGAACGTGCGCCTGTCCGCCCCGGAACTCAAGGCGGTGGTCAACGCCCTGGGCGAGCGCGATGAAAACGCCGAAATCTGCCGCAACCGCGATGGCGACGCCGAGCCGGATGCTGAGCTGCGCGACACCGAAAATGTGCCCTTGAAGGAAAGCGTCCAGGCCTACTTCGAGCGCGAAGTGCTGCCCCATGTGCCCGATGCCTGGATCGATCACAGCAAGACCAAGGTCGGCTACGAAATCCCGCTCAACCGCCACTTTTACCGCTACGAACCGCCGCGCGAACTGGCGGTGATCGAGGCCGAGATCAAGGCTCTGGAAGCCGACATCGTGCGCCTGCTGGGCGAGGTGACGGCATGAAACCGGGCAAGCCGGTCACGGCGACCACCGGGCCTGGCGGACAAGCGCCTGTGGATGAGCTGCTGACAGACATCCGCACTGTTATCGAGCGCGCCCGCCAGCAAGCCATTACGGCGGTGAATGCCAGTCAAACCTATATGTACTGGCGAATTGGCCAGCGTATTCATACCGAGTTGCTGGGCGGCGAGCGGGCCGCCTATGGCGCCCAGATTGTCGCGACGCTGTCGCGACAATTGGTGCAGGAGTATGGGCGCGGCTTTACCGAGAAAAACCTGCGGCGCATGGTGCAGTTTGCGCAAGCCTTCCCCGATGAGCAGATTGTCGCCACGCTGTGGCGACAATTGAGCTGGTCGCATTTTCGCGAGCTATTGCCACTAACCAAACCTTTTCAGCGCGACTTTTATGCCGAGATGTGTCGCATCGAAGGCTGGAGCGTGCGCACCTTGCGCGAACGCATCGACGCCATGCTCTACGAGCGCACCGCCCTTTCCAAGCAGCCCGATGCCCTCATTCAGCAGGAACTGGCCACCCTGCGTAGCAAAGGCGAAATCGCTCCAAAACTGGTGCTGAAAGATCCTTACTTGCTCGATTTTCTCGGCCTGACCGACCGCTTTCTCGAGCGCGACCTCGAAGATGCCATCCTGCGCGAGCTGGAAAGCTTTCTGCTGGAACTGGGCGCCGGGTTTTCATTTGTCGCCCGGCAGAAGCGCATCCAGATCGATGGCGATGACTTCTACATCGACCTGCTGTTTTACAACCGCAAGCTCAAGCGTTTGGTCGTCGTCGAACTCAAGCAAGGCAACTTCAAGCCCGAATACAAGGGCCAGATGGAGCTGTATCTGCGCTGGCTGGCCAAGTTCGAGACCGAAGCCGACGAAAACCCGCCACTCGGCATCATCCTGTGCGCCGGAAAAAACAACGAGCAGATCGAACTGCTGGAACTGGATGGATCGGGCATCCACGTCGCCGAATACCTGACCGTATTGCCGCCGCCGGACGTGCTGCACCGCAAGCTGCATGAAGCGATTGAAACGGCACGGGCGCGGATAGAGGCCAAAGAGGGTGATGCTGGGCAGGGGGAGACGGTATGAAGTACGCCGGGTACAACGAATACAAAACCAGCCCGATGACGTGGCTGGACCAATTGCCGACCCACTGGACAGCCGCCTCGCTTCGCTGGATGTCGAAACGCTACGCAGGTGGCACGCCTGACAAGGGCAACGAAGCCTATTGGGAAGATGGCGAGATTCCGTGGATCAATTCGGGAGCAGTGAACGATGGCTATATCACTGAAGCATCGGAACTGATCACCCGCGAAGGCTTTGCCAACAGCAGCGCCAAGTGGATTCCGAAAGGCGCCTTGGTCATGGCACTGGCAGGCCAAGGCAAGACCAAAGGTATGGTCGCACAGCTCGGCATTCCGACGACCTGCAACCAGTCGATGGCGGCACTGATCCCTGATCATCGGTTCGAGCCGCGTTACCTGTACTACTGGCTTACGGCCAATTACCAGAACATCCGCAACATGGCCGGTGGCGAAGCGCGTGACGGCTTGAACCTTGAAATGCTGGGTTCAATTCCTTGCCCTGTGCCGCCGGTCGATGAGCAACAAACCATCGCCCGCTTCCTCGACGCCAAGACCGCGCAAATCGATGCGCTGGTGGCGCAGAAGCGGCAGCTCATCACCAAGCTCAAGGAAAAGCGCAGCGCCCTGATCGCCCGCACCGTCACCCGTGGCCTGCCACCCGAAGCCGCCAAGGCAGCGGGGCTGGAGCCGAATCCGGAGATGAAGGATTCGGGGGGAGAGTGTTTGGGTCCGTTGCCAAGGCACTGGCAAGTTTTGCCGATGACCAAGTACTTGTCCGACATGTCGGACTACCGGGGAAAAACACCAGAAAAGACTGATGACGGTGTGTTTTTAGTTACAGCACGAAATGTTCGCATGGGCTACATCGACTACGAATCCTCCCAAGAGTTTGTGGCTGTCGATGAGTACGACGAAATCATGCGCCGGGGGCTGCCCAAGCTTGGTGATATTCTGTTCACGACCGAGGCGCCGCTTGGAAACGTTGCGCTAGTCGATAGAGAAGACATCGCTCTCGCTCAACGCATCATTCGCTTCCGGATGCGCCGTGACTTTTTCCATAGCCGTTTCACTCTTTACGCAATGCTTGCCGACTACTTTCAGTCTCAGCTAAAAAGTCTTTCTACTGGTTCTACCGCTGAGGGCCTTAAAGCAAGCAAATTGTCCGTCTTACGCCTGATTGCCCCGCCGGTTGCTGAACAGCAAGTGATTGCTGAGTTTCTTGATGCAGAGTGCAGGCACATGGATGGGCTCTTGGCAGCCACGGAAGCAGCGATAGAGCGATTGCAGGAATACCGTCAGTCCCTCATTACTTCTGCCGTCACCGGCAAGATCGACGTGCGGGGACTGGCATGAGCACACCCTTTGAGATCGAGAGCTTCGACGAGTACCTCAACACTATACACAGCGAGCTGGGGCAGAACGGCGAAGGCAAGCGGCGTTTGTATTTTCGCGGGCAAAGCAAACGGACGACCGATGGCTACCCGTTGACTCCGTCGGTGGCCCGCTACAAGCATCTGGGTAGCTTGTCTCTGACCGAACGCGAGCAGAAGGAGTGTGAAGTACTGGAAACCTTCAGCAACCACCTGCTCACCTATGTGCAGCATCGACCGCAGACCGCGTGGGAGGAACTGGCCATCGCCCAGCATCATGGTCTGCCCACTCGCTTCATGGATTGGACGACCAACCCGCTGGTAGCACTGTATTTCGCTGTTCGTAACACAGGTGGCCGCAGTGCAGATAGCGCGGTCTATGTCCTGATTTCCAACCCCAGGCGTTATGCCGACTTGAAGCGTGGGGAGACAGCGCAGGTGAAGCCAGTGGGCGATGCGGCCACCGAACCGGCGAATGCGCTTGGCGACGATGTCTATGCTGATTTTGAGGTCATCAGCGACGAGCAGCCTGAAGCCGATATCAACAGCGTGTTACGTCCCGCTGGGCGTAGCTGGATCGAGGAATTTACAGCCAGCGACGACAAGGAAATTCTCTCGGCGCAAAGCCTCCCCACACCGTTCAAGATCAGCGAAAACATCATCTACGACCCGCCGCATGTGTCGCCGCGCATCCGCGCCCAGGACAGGGCAATCGCACCGACTTCGCATAGCCCCAATCAATAACTCTTTAACTTTCATGACCTTGCGAGACCTCTGTTCACATTGTCATAAAGTGTGTAGTTTCCTACCTTTTTGGGCATCCCATGAAGGCAGGAAACATCATGCCGCTGACGCAGGTGTTCGTCTCGATTTCCGACCCGCGCAGCGCGCGGCATGCGCGCCACGACCTGGCCGAGTTGCTGACGGTGGCGGTGTGCGCGGTGCTCTCGGGTGTCGACGACTTCGTCGACATCGAGTTGTGGGCCGAGGCCAAGATCGACTGGTTGCGAGGCTTCATGAAGCTTGAGCATGGCATCCCGTCTCACGACACGATCGGACGCGTGTTCGGCCTGATCGCGCCCGACGAGTTCGAGTCCGCGTTCCGGCGCTGGGTGGGCATGGTGGTGCCGGCGCTGGCCGGGGATACGGTCGTGGCGATCGACGGCAAGACGAGCCGGCGCTCGGGCGGCAAGGGCAGGACCGACGCCAGCCCGTTGCACCTGGTGAGCGCGTTTGCGGCGGGCATGGGCGTCGTGCTGGGCCAGACGGCGACCGCCGAGAAGTCGAACGAGATCACCGCGATTCCCGAACTGCTTGCCAAGTTGGCGATCGAGGGCTGCGTGGTGACGATCGACGCGATGGGCACCCAGACGAAGATCGCCCGCACGATCCGCGAGCGCGGCGCGCATTACGTGCTGTGCGTGAAGGAGAACCATCCGAACCTGCACGACTCGATCTTGTTCGCCGACATCGATCCGCGAGGGCCGCTGACGCCGAGTTCGACCCACGAGACCATGATCAAGGACCACGGCCGCATCGAAATCCGCCGATGCCGCGCCTACGCCGCGATCGACCGCCTCTACAAGTCCGAGGACTGGCTGGATATGGCCAGTTTCGCGGTGGTCGAGCGCATTCGCACCGTGGGCGATCACACCAGCACCGAGCGCGTCTTCTACATCAGCAGCCTGCCCGCCGACGCCGAGCGCATCGCTCGGGCCGTGCGCAGTCACTGGGAGGTGGAGAATCGGCTTCACTGGTGTCTGGATGTGCAGTTTAACGAGGATCAATCACGGGTGCGCAGCGGCTACGCCGCCAACAATTTCGCCATCGTTCGTCACATCGCGATGAACCTGCTGCGGCTCAACACGACGCGCAAGGCGAGCATCAAGTCCAAGCGCATGCTGGCGGCGACGATTGACGAATTTCGCGCCGAGCTGCTTGGGGTTATGACATGAAGGTGCGATTGCCCTGGCGCCCAGGACGGCGTGCTGCTGGCCTGCTGGCAACCGATGCAGCCGCTCGACGAGAAGGACTATCTGGAAATCGTCATCAAGCAGGCGGCACATGAAGATATTCGCCGTCGCCTGGACCAGTACGGCGTATTCGACAAACAACTTTTCCCCGACCTCGACGGCATTGCCAAGTGGCTGAAGTACCGTGCCTTCGAGATCAACGGAACGATCTGAGGAATCCTTTCCATGCTCGGCCAAACCACCGAACGCGCCTTTGAGTTCCATGTAGAAGACTTGCTGCTCAAGCAAGGCGGCTGGCTGTCCGGCACCAATGCCGAGTGGGACAAGGCGCGGGCGCTGTTTCCGGCGAGGGTGTTCGCCTTCATCGAAGCCACCCAGCCCAGGTTGTGGGCCGAGATGGCCGGGCAGCACGGCGGTAATTTACAGGCCATGCTGCTCGATGCGCTGGGCAAGGAGCTGGACATCAAGGGCAGCCTGCATGTGCTGCGCCACGGCTTTAAGTTCTACGGCAAGCTGTTCTGGCTGGCCTATTTCAAACCGGCACACGCGCTGTCGCCCGATGTGCTGGATTTGTATGCAAAAAACCAGTTGACCGTCACGCGGCAGGTGCCTTGTCACCCAGGCGACCACAGCACGGTGGATATGGTGCTGGCGGTCAATGGGCTGCCGGTGGCCACCATCGAGTTGAAGAACCCGGGCACGCATCAGACCTGGCGGCACGCCATCAAGCAATACCAGAGCGACCGTGATCCGCGCGTGCCGCTGTTCGACTTCAAGAAGCGGGCGCTGGTGCACTTTGCCGCCGATCCCGACGAGGTGTGGATGACCACCCGGCTGGCGAAGGAAAAAACTTTCTTTCTGCCCTTCAACCGGGGCAGCCACCCGGGGCAGATTCAGTGCGGCGCAGGCAACCCGCAGCACGCTAGCGGCTACCGTACCGGCTACTTCTGGCAGGAAACGCTGCAGCGCGACAGCTTTCTCGACATCCTCGGGCATTTCCTGTTCATCGAAAAAGACGAGCAGAAGGTAGACGATGGCCGGGGCGGCAAGAAACTGGTCACCACCGAAAAACTGGTCTTCCCGCGCTACCACCAGCTGGATGCGGTGCGCGCCCTGGTGGCTGCGGCCCGCGATGAGAGCGCCGGCCACAATTACCTGATCCAGCACTCGGCCGGCAGTGGCAAGACCAACAGCATCTCGTGGTTGTCACACCGACTGGCCAGCCTGCACAACGTGCAGGATCAGAAGGTATTTGATTGCGTGATCGTCATTACCGACCGCAAGGTGCTGGACAAGCAGTTGCAGGATGCGATCTACCAGATCGAGCACGCGCAGGGCGTGGTCAAGGCCATCGACCAGGATGCCAAGCAATTGGCCGATGCGCTGATCGACGGCACCAAGATCGTCATCACCACGCTGCAGAAATTCCCCTTCGTGCTGCGTGGCCTGCTGCACGCGGCCGGAGCCGAGAATCAGGACAAGGCCAGCGACCAAGAGAAAGCTCAAGCCAAGGCTTGGCAAGCCGCCATTGCGGCGCGCCGTTATGCGGTGATCGTGGACGAAGCGCATTCCAGCCAGACCGGAGAAACCGCGCGCGAGCTGAAAAGCATTCTGGGTGCCGCAGCAAACAACGGCGCTGCGGGCAATGGTGATGAAGAAGCGGATTGGGAAGACCGCCTGAACCAGATCATGGCTTCGCGCGGTCAACAGAAAAACCTGAGCTTTTTTGCCTTTACCGCGACGCCCAAGGGCAAGACGCTGGAACTGTTCGGGCGTGAAGGGGGTAGCGGAAAACCGGAGGCCTTCCATACCTATTCGATGCGCCAGGCCATCGAAGAAGGTTTCATCCTCGACGTGCTGCGCAACTACACCACCTACAGCACCTGGTTCAAGTTCGTGAAGACGGTGGAGGACGACCCCGCCATCCCGAAGAAGAAAGGCGCCAAGGCGCTGGCGAAGTTCAAGGAGCTGCACCCGCACAACATCGAACAGAAGACGGAAGTGATCATCGAGCACTTCCGCGAGCATGTGCGGAAGCAGCTTGGCGGGCGGGGCAAGGCGATGGTCGTGACGGCCAGCCGCATCCAGGCGGTGCGCTACAAGCTGGCCTTCGAGCGTTACATTCGAGAACAGGGTTATGCCGATATCCGCTCGCTGGTAGCCTTCAGCGGCACGGTGAAAGACCCGGATACCGGTATCGAATACACCGAGCCGGGCATGAACCCGGATGCCGTCACCGGCAAGCCTATCCCGGAGAGCCAACTACCCGAGCGCTTTGGCTCCAGCGATTACCAGGTACTGCTGGTGGCCAACAAGTACCAGACCGGCTTTGACCAGCCGCTGCTATGCGCGATGTACGTGGACAAGCGGCTGGATGGCGTGCAGGCGGTGCAGACTCTGTCGCGCCTGAATCGCAAGATTGCCGGCAAGGACGAGCCCTTTGTGCTGGATTTCGTTAACAGGCCGGAAGAGATCTACGCTGCGTTCAAGCCGTATTTCGATTCCACCAGTCTGCAGGAGTCCGCTAACCCCGAGATGCTGGCCAGCATCAAGCACGAGCTGGATCAGCTGCAGATTTATCACTGGAGCGAGGTCGAGGCGTTTGCACGAATTTTCTACCGCCAGGTGGATCGGCAGAACCCAGCCGATCACGCCCATATGCAACGCCATCTGCAACCGGCGGTGGATAGGTTCAAGGCTATCGAGACCGACGACATACGTTCCAGCTTCCGCGACAAGTTGGGCGGCTATGTGCGGATGTACTCGTTCCTGAGCCAGATCCTGCCGTACGCTGACCCCGATCTGGAGATGCTGTACAGCTACGGTCGTTTCCTGCTGCCGCATCTGCCATTGGATCGCGACAACACCGTGGTCAAGATCGGCAACGAAGTAGAGTTGCAGTATTACCGGCTACAGCGCGTTTCCAGTGGTGCGATTGAATTGAAGGCGGGTGAGCCGGAAGGCGTATACAGCCCTACTGATGTCGGCACCGGCAAGGCCAAGGAAGAAAAGGCGCCACTGTCCGAGATCATCCAGGTGCTCAATGAGCGTTTCGGTACCACCTTCAGCGATGAGGATCGGCTGTTCTTCGACCAGATCAAGGCACGGGCCACCAGCAACAGCCAGGTGGTTCAAACCGCCATGGCCAACCCGCTGGACAAGTTCCAGTTGGGGGTGCGCAAGCTGATCGAGGATTTGATGATTCAGCGGATGACCGAGAACGACAAGATCGTCACTCGCTACATGGATGACGGCGATTTCCAGCGCACCGCTTTTCCTATATTGGCGCGTGAGATTTTTGATGCGATCCGAGCTGAGCATCCCACTGAATGAGAGCGGTGTGAATCATACGCTTCAAGAAGATAGTGGCAGCTCGTAGATTAGAGAGCTGTCAATCAACTTGAAAAGGCATCAGGCAGTTACGGGTCGGATCCGGCTGTAGCCTCAAATGACAAGCGGTCGATGACCGCCACAAACAGGTGAACGACAGGTGCCCGGCGCATTGCCGCCCGATTGTGCGCACCAGACCAACGGCTCCTCTGGCCGAACAGCCGCCTTCGGCCGCCCCCCACAGTCCCTATCACGCGTCACCTGAAAGCAGCTTCGCACACCATGAGAGCCGCCATGCCCGCCACCGCCCCGGTCGCCAACAGCGGACAGCAGGGCTCCCATACAGGCGGCGAGCATGGGCAAATGATCAGGCTGGCATGAAGATCAGCCACCAGCGCTGCGTAACAGCGCTGCCGGTGACATGCGCAGTTGGCGCAGGAGATAGTGAGCGCCGAACCCAAGCGCCCCCACGCTGATCACCGCCGCAAGCAGGCTGCCGGCGAACCAGCCCAAGGGCGCATCGAGTTGGAGCCGGTAGTGCAGCAGCAGTGCGCCCAGCGCACTACCGGCCACGCTGGCGAAGGCCGTCGTCAGTGCCGCGAGGAGCAGATACTCCAGATACAGGGCGTGACCGATGGCACGGACTCTGGCGCCGAGGGTGTTGAGCAAGGTGGCGAGATAGATCTGCCGTGCGCGACCCGCGGCGATGACGCTGACCAGTACCAGCAGGCTGGCGCTCAGGGTGACCGCTGCAATCGCGCTCAGACCTGCCGCAGCACGGCCCAGGATGGCGCGCGCCTCGTCGAGGAGCAGGTCGGTGCGCACCGTGACCACGTTGGGCTGTGCAGCGGCGATGCGGTTCTGCGTGGCGACCGCATCCGCCCCGTTCATGTAGGCCAGGCCGACGTAGCGGGTGATGAAGGGATCGAGCGCGCCGTCCGAGAAGATCGCCTCCAGCCACAGGCGCGACTGGAAGCGCTTCTGGGCATAGATCGCGACGAGCTCCGCGCTGATCCGCTGGCCGAGAATCTCGAACGCCAGCGTGTCGCCGACCTGCAGGCCGAGCTGATCGGCTTCGCGGTCTTCCATCGCCACCCGTGCCGGACCGCGGTAGTCGTCCGGCCACCAGGCGCCGCGGGTGACGACCACCTGGTCGAAATTGTTCTGCAGGGTGCTCATCTTGTGCTCGTCACGCGCCTCCAGACGGCGGCGCGGGTCGGCACTGTCACGCAGTGCTTCGTCGTTGACGGCGGCGAGGCGGCCCAGGACCAATGGCGCGAGATCGACCTGTTCGAGCGACGGGGCTTCATGCACCAGCGCTTCGAAGTCGTCCTTGTGCGCGGCGGCGATATCGTAGAACACCAGCGCAGGCGCGCGCTCAGGGACGGTCTCCTCGATGGTGTGCAGCAGCGCAAGCACGACCAGGGTCGACGCGACAAGCAGCGTGAGCGCGGAGCCGAGTGAAAGCAGGGTTGGACGCAGCGGCGAATCGGCCCGGTACAGGCCGGTGACAGCCATGCGCAAGGCGAACCGGCCCACCAGCCAGGGACTACCGGCCAGACGCCGTGCCAGCATCCGCAACAGTCGCACCAGCCCTTCGAGCAAGGCCAGCACCAGCAACAACGCGGCGACAAAGGCAAGGCCGAACAACGGGTCGGGCATCACGACCAGCAGAAAGCCGACCGCCACCAGGGCGCAGAGCGCCGTCAGCCACCAGGCACGAGCCGGCGTGCGGGTGGTGACGCCGAGCACGCCGCGGAACAGGGCGGCAGGCTCGATGGTGAGCGCGCGGCCCAGCGCGGGCAGCGCGAAGAGCAGCGCGATCAGCACCCCCATCAACCATGCGGCGGCGAGCGGTGCGATCAGCACCGTCCACGCCCCGGCGACCGGCAGGCGTTCGGCCACCACACTACTGCCAATCACCGCCAGCAAGGCGCCCAACAGCACGCCGCCCAGAGCCGACGCGCCGGCCAGGATCAGGATCTGCAACAGATACACAGCCGCCAGCCGGCCGTCGCGCAAGCCCACTGCGCGCAGTGTGGCGAGGGTGCCGAGCTTGCCCTGCAGGTAAGCCTGCACGCTGTTGAACACCCCCAGCCCACCGATGAAGAGCGCGCTGAAGCCGATCAACAGCACGCCCGAGCCGATCTGTCCGAGGACTTCACCCAGCCGGGCATTGCGCTCGATGAAGGTGCGCACCTCAGCCTCGCTGTCGGGGAAGGCGCTCATGAACGCTTCGCGCCAAGCGTTCGGCGCGAGTTCGCTGCGCACCCGATAGCGATACTCGGGGCGGCTGCCGGGTTGCAGCAACGCGGTATCCGCGAGGGCGGCGGCAGAGATCAGCACGGGCGGGCCGCTCCAGTCGGCACGCAGGCTGCGGTCGGGCTGGCGCGCGATGATGGCGCGCACTTCCAGCAGGCTCTCGCCGAGCTCGATCCGCTCGCCTACCGTCAAGGCCAGCCGTTCGGCGAGCACGCGGTCAACGGCCGCGCCATGCACGCCGCCCCGAACGGCGAGTGCGTCATTCAAGGCTTGTGTCGGCAGGAGTTCCACCGTGCCGTAAAGGGGATAGGTGTGGTCGGTGCTCTGCAGTTCAACCAGATGCGCATCACCCGCCGCAGTCATCAGCATGGTGCGAAACTCGATCAGGCGCGATACGGTGCCGCGTGCCTGCATCCACTCCAGCATCTCTTCGGGCAGCGGCACCCGGGTGCGGACCTCGACATCGCCGCCGAACAGCACGCGGGTATCTGCCAGCAGGCTGGCGCCAACCTGGCGATACAGTCCACCACTGGCCGCGATCAGGGTCACGCCCAGCGCCAGACAGGCGCAGAACACCCATAGCGTGCGCCCGCTGCCGCGCAGATCGCGCCAGGCGAGCTTAAGCAGGGTGGGCATCGGACACCGCCGCAAGCGGTTCATTCTCTACGAGCTGCCCCCCGGACAGACGGAGCACACGGTCGCACCGTGCGGCGAAGCGCATGTCGTGGGTGACCAGTACCAGGGTCGTCCCGCTCTCGGCGTTCAGATGGAGCAGCAGCTCGCCGATCGCGGCACCGGTGCGGTCGTCGAGGTTGCCGGTGGGCTCGTCTGCGAGCACCAGCTTGGGTTGATGCACCAGCGCGCGGGCGATCGCCACGCGCTGCTGCTCGCCACCGGAAAGCTGTCCGGGGTAGTGATCGAGCCGCCCGCCCAGCCCTACGCGATCGAGCATCGCCCGGGCACGCTCGCGCGCATCCCGCCGGCCTGCAATCTCCAGCGGCAGCGCGGCGTTGTCCAGTGCACTGAGGCTGGGCACCAGATGGAAGGACTGAAACACGATGCCCATGCGGTCGCGCCGCAGGTCGGCAAGTTGATCGCGATCCAGCGTCTCCAGCGCACGACCATCAAACAGCACCGACCCCGCTGCGGGCCTCTCAAGTCCGGCGAGCAGCAATAGCAACGAGGTCTTGCCGGTGCCCGACGGGCCGGCGATCGCCACGCGTTCGCCGGCGGCGATGCTGAGGCTCACGTCGCGCAGGATGTCGATGCGCGATTCACCCAGGGTGTAGTGCATGCTCAGGTTCTGGAGTCGGATCATCAGGGCATTGATCTCATGGGTGGGTTGGTACGGCAGGCGATGCCCCGGCCTGCTGCGGGGGTCGGGCCATCCATGACATGGCCCTGTGTTCGTCCCGCGCGCCGGCTTTTCGTTCCGGGCACCACAGAGGACGGCCCCATGCCACGCAAGCACACATCCGGTGAAGGTATTTTCTGCTAGTCTCGCCGCTTCTCAACTGCAGCGTCCGGCACACCGGTACGCGCCTTTCATGAACGACCCTGAGCCTCGATCTTACCTTTCCTCTCGCTTCCACCTCTGCGCCGGCCTGCTGCTTCTCGGCCTGGCGCTTCCGGCAGCCGCAGACACCGGCCTGGTTGCCGACCCATCGAGCAGCGACGTCATCCTGCTCCTCACCTATGTGCTGCTCGCACTGCTGTTCTCCTTCATGTGTTCGGTGGCGGAAGCCGTGCTGCTCAGCATCACGCCGTCCTTCATCGCTGAGCTCGAAAGCTCCGACCCCAAGCGCGCCGCCCTGCTCAAGAAGCTCAAGGGCGAGAACATCGACCGCTCGCTGGCCGCGATCCTCACCCTGAACACCATTGCCCATACCGTGGGGGCCATCGGCGCCGGCGCCAAGGCTACGGCAGTGTTCGGCAGCGCCTGGTTCGGCGTGTTTTCGGCCGTGATGACCCTGCTGATCCTGTTCCTCTCGGAGATCCTGCCGAAGACCCTGGGTGCGGTGTATTGGCGCAGTCTGACCGGGATCACCGCGCTGTACGTGAACATCCTGATCAAGAGCATGTATCCGCTCATCCTGGTGTCCGAGAAACTCACCAAACTGATCGCACGCGGGCAGACGGTGCATGTCTTCAGCCGTGACGAGTTCATCGCCATGGCCAACATCGGGCAGGAAGCCGGACACATCAACGACCGCGAATCGCGCATCATCCGCAACCTGTTTCGTTTCGGTTCGCTGCGTGCGCAGGACATCATGACGCCGCGCACAGTGATGGTGGCCCTGCCCGAGGGCCTGAACATTTCCGACGCCTTGCAGGCGAAGATGAGCACGCCCTTTTCCCGCATCCCGGTCTACGCTACCGACTTGGACGCCGTGACCGGTTTCGTGTTGCGCGAGGATCTGCTGCTGGCGCAGACGCAGGGCACGGGCAACCGGCCGCTGACCGCTCTGCGCCGCGACATCCTGGCCGTCGCCGGCGCCACCCCCTTGTCGACCCTGCTCGAACTGCTGCTGGACAAGCGCCACCACATCGCGGTGGTGATTGGCGAGTACGGCGAGACCAAGGGCGTGGTCACCCTGGAAGACGTGGTCGAAACACTGCTCGGCATCGAGATCGTCGACGAGGGCGACAAGGTCGATGACATGCAGCATCTCGCCCGGCAACTGTGGGTGAAGCGAGCACGCGCGCTTGGGCTGGAGGTGGATGCGGAAAACAGCGCGCCACCGACACCGCCGTCGCACTGATTCAGCACAAGAGTCCGCCATGGATATCCTGATACTCGTCACCCTCATCCTGCTCAATGGCGTGTTCGCCATGTCGGAGATCGCCCTGGTCACGGCGCGGCGTGCACGCCTCGCACGACTGGCCGAGGATGGCGACCGGGCTGCGGCCGTCGCCATCCAGCTAGGCGAGGACCCGAACCGCTTTCTGTCCACCATCCAGATCGGCATCACCTCGATCGGCATCCTCAGCGGCATCTTCGGTGAGGCTGCGCTCGCCGGTCCGCTGGCCGAGTGGCTTCAACGCCTGGGCGTGGCCGAGCGTCCGAGCGAGATCGGCGCGACCACCCTGGTCGTCGTGATGATCACCTATGTATCGATCGTGATCGGCGAACTGGTACCGAAGCGCCTGGGCCAGCTCGACCCGGAAGGTATCGCCCGCCTGGTGGCGCGGCCGATGAGCATGCTTGCAGGCGTCTCACGCCCCTTCGTTCGCCTCCTGTCAGGCTCGACATCCCTCATGCTGCGTCTGATGGGCCAGCGCGAGACGCTGGTGTCGACGGTGACCGAGGAAGAGATTCATGCCCTGCTCGACGAGGGTTCGGAGGCCGGCGTGATCGAGAAGAGCGAGCACGAGATGGTGCGCAATGTGTTCCGCCTCGATGAGCGGCAGATCGGCTCGTTGATGGTGCCGCGTTCGGATGTCATCTGCCTGGACGTCAAACGCCCGCTCGACGAGAACCTCGCCCTGGTCGCAGAATCGGCGCATTCGTGCTTCCCGGTGTGCCGCGGCAGTCTCGACGATATCCTGGGAGTTGCAAGCTCGAAGAAGCTCTTTGCGCAGGTGCTCCGCGGCGAGCCGGTAGACCTCACGAAGGATCTGCAGGAGGCGGTCTATGTGCCCGAATCGCTGACCGGCATGGAACTGCTCGATCGCTTCAGGAGCTCGGGCACCTACTTCGTGTTCGTGATCGACGAGTACGGCGAGGTCCTCGGCATGGTCACCCTCCACGACGTGATCGAGTCGGTCACGGGCGAATTCGTGACCCAGGACGACGAGGATGCCTGGGCGGTGCAGCGCGAGGACGGCTCCTGGCTGCTGGATGGGCTCATTCCCATCGTCGAGATGAAGGACCGGCTCGGCTTCAAGCAGGTGCCCGAGGAAGACAAGGGCCGCTATCACACCTTATCGGGGATGATGATGTGGCTGCTCGGCCGCCTGCTCGGCCGCCTGCCCGGCACCGGCGACGTGGCCACCTGGGAGGGCTGGCGCCTGGAGGTGATCGATCTGGACGGCAAGCGCATCGACAAGGTTCTGGCAGTGCGCCTGCCGGAGCTTGATACAGAGACTCCGCTCGAAGGAGAGCCGGATGACAGTGTTCGCGAGCAACCCCCGATCGAGGCCCGGTGAGGCCGTGACTCGCTGGGCGCACCGACCATGATCGACCAGGTCGCCGAACGCCTGGTGCGCCGAGTCATCCTGGGTTTTCTGCTGGGCGGGCTGTTGCTGCTCGGCTACGCGGTGCTGCATCTGTTCATCGTACCGGTCGCGTGGGCGATCATCGTCGCCTACGCGACCTGGCCGCTCTTCCTGCGTCTCCGCGATCGCCTGACACGCTATCCGGGTCTCAGCGCCTTCCTGATGACAATGCTGCTGACGGCGGCCTTCGTGCTGCCCGCGCTGTGGATTGCCGTCCTGTTGCGCGGGGAGATCGGCTCGGCCATCGCCGCGCTGACCGCTCAGCTCCGCCAGGGGCCACCAACGCTGCCCGAGTTCATCCATACGCTACCGTGGCTGGGGACGTATCTGCAGGGCGTACTCGACGACGTGGTGCGTGACCCGGAGTCATTTCGGGAACAGATGACCAACTGGGTCAGCCAGGGGGCGGACCATCTGGTGGGGCTGGTGGGCGACGTCGGTCGCAATGCCGCCAAACTGGGCTTTGCGCTGATCACCGTGTTCTTCCTGTTCCGCGACGGCGAGACAGTGCTGAATCAGGTCCACCGCGTGCTGTACCGGTTCCTTGGTAGCCGTATCGACAACTACCTCGCAGCGGTCGGCAACATGACCAAGGCCGTAGTCTGGGGGCTGGTTGCCACCGCGCTTGCGCAGGGATTCGTGGCGGGTCTGGGTTACTGGTGGGCGGGCATGCAGGCGCCGGTGCTGCTCGGCGCGATCACCGCGCTGATCGCCCTCATCCCTTTCGGCACACCGTTCGCCTGGGGGGCTGTGGTCGTCTGGCTGCTGATCCGCGGCGACACTGTCGAGGGGCTCGGCCTGCTCGCCTGGGGCGTGCTGGTGGTGAGTTGGGTCGATAACCTGGTGCGCCCGCTGGTGATCAGCAATGCGACGCGCATCCCCTTCCTGCTGGTCATGTTCGGCGTGCTGGGCGGGCTGGCGGCGTTCGGGCTGGTGGGGCTGTTCCTCGGCCCGGTGGTCCTGGCGGTACTGATGGCTGTGTGGCGGGAGTGGATGGAGGAATCCGATCTGCGCCTGCCGATAGCGCCGGGCGCCAGGACCGACGAAGCACGGAATTCGCCGGACGTTCCGTCATCTTGAGTGCAGTCCTGGCATTGGCCTACACGAATGGCGTCCGATCCAGTCGAACCATGCCCACCACCCTCTCCTGCACCCTCGCGCTGCCCGCCACCTTCCGGCCGGGCGACATTCTCGCCTTCCACCGCCGCGACGCGCATGAAGTGGCCGAGTCGGCAGACGCGGCGTCCTTGCGCAAGGGACTGGTGTGGAACGGCCTGGCGGCGTGCCTGGCGCTGCGCTTCGAGCCGGGTCGGGCGGTGGCCGAGCTCGCCATCGACGGCGCGGCGGCTGCGGAGTGCTCGGCGCGGTTCCAGGCCATGGTGCGGCGCATGCTCGGGCTGACCCAGGACATCGAGTCCTTCGAGCGCCAGCACCGTGCGCACCCGCAGGCCGGCGCGCTGATCGCTCGCCAGGCCGGCTTGCGCGTGGCGGTGGCGGCGACGCCATTCGAGGCGCTGAGCTGGGCGGTGACCGGGCAGCAGATCAGTCTGGGGGCGGCGGTTGCGTTGCGGCGCAAGCTGATTGTGGCGGCGGGGGTGCGCCACACCTGCGGCCTGATGTGCTACCCGGACGCCGGCCGGGTAGCGGCGCTGACGGTGGCGGCGCTGCGCGCCGAGGGCTTCTCCGCGGCCAAGGCAAACACCCTGCACACCCTTGCCCACCTGGTGGCGGACGGTACGCTGCCGCTCGACGCCTGGCTGCACACGCTTGCGGTGGACGACATCCGCAACCAGCTGATGAGCGTGCGCGGCGTTGGCCCGTGGACGGTGGATTACACCTTGCTGCGCGGTTTCGGCTGGATGGACGGCTCGCTGCACGGCGATGCGGCCGTGCGGCGTGCGCTGCAGGCACTGCTCGGTGCGCCGGACAGGCTCGGCGAGCACGATGCGCGCCGCTGGCTGGCGGGTTTTTCGCCGTGGCGCGCGCTCATCGCCGCGCACCTGTGGGCGGCTGACTCGGCGCTGCCGGCGCACACGGGCAGCGGCCGCCGGGCGCCCTGACTACGGAAACTGCGCGCGCTCGCCGAAGTACTCCACCAGCCGGTCGAACACCAGGCGGATGCGCGCCGCCACCGGGCCGCGCTGCGGGCGGTACACCGACAGGCTCCAGGGCTCGGGCGCGAGTTCGGGCAGCACCTCGACCAAGCGCCCTGCGCGCAGGTGCGGCGCCGCCAGGTAGGCGGTGAGCTGGCCGAAGCCGACGCCGGCCAGCACCGCCTCGGCCTCGGCGCCGGTGTCGTCGGTGGCGAAGGTGGGTGCGCGCGGCAGCCATTGCTGGCCGCCGGCCAGGAACCACGCCCACGGCCGCCCGGTGTTGGGGTCGATGGCGACGGTGGTGGGGCGCTCGGCCAGGTCCTGCAGCGTCGCCGGGGCGCCGCAGCGCGCGAGCAGTTCGGGCGCGGCGACGATGTGGAAGGACACGCGCGACACAGCGCGTGCGACGAAGCGGCTGTCGCGCAACACGCCGACACGGATGCCGATGTCGATCTGCTCGTCGACCATGTCGGCAAACTGGTCGGAAAAGCGCAGGTCGAGCTGCAGCCCGGGGTGCTGCGCACACAAGGCGCCGAGCACGCGCATCAGCCCGTGGCGGCCGAGCGCCCGCGGCGCGGTGATGCGCACCAGGCCGGCCAGCTCGCTGTCGCGCGCCTGCTCGGCGCCGTGGAAGATTGCATCCACGCCCTGCAGGCTGTGGCGCGCGCGCGCCGCAAGCTGCTCGCCGAACTCGGTGATGCGGTTGTGGCGGGTATTGCGGTGGAAGAGCAGTTCGCCGATGTGGTCCTCCAGTTCCTTCACGGCGCGGGTGACCGCCTGCGGCGACACGCCGAGGCGCTTGGCGGCGTCCTTGAAGTTGTGCGATTCGGCGGCGGTACAGAAGATGCGCAGCATCTCCAGGCGGTTGAGCATGCTCGGAGTCCAGTTTGGCCAGGGCCAGGCCGAAGCCTGGAGTATTCCAGAAACTGGAAGCGTGAAATCTCAAATTAATCATTTATCGGATTTAGCGGCATGGCGATACTTTGCCGGTCGCAGGCCGTGGGCCCGCTTGCCATCAGGATGTCCGCCATGACCATCAAATCCCGCGCCGCGGTTGCCTTTGCTGCCAACCAGCCCCTGCAGATCGTCGAGGTCGACGTCGAGCCGCCCAGGAAGGGCGAGGTGCTCGTGCGCATCGTCGCCAGCGGCGTGTGCCACACCGACGCCTTCACGCTGTCGGGCGACGACCCCGAGGGCATCTTCCCGTCCATTCTCGGCCACGAGGGCGGCGGCATCGTCGAGGCGGTGGGCGAAGGCGTGACCTCGCTCGCCGTGGGCGACCACGTGATCCCGCTGTACACGGCCGAATGCCGCGAGTGCAAGTTCTGCAAGTCGGGCAAGACCAACCTGTGCCAGGCGGTGCGCGCGACCCAGGGCAAGGGCCTGATGCCCGACGGCACCACGCGCTTCTCCTACCAGGGCCAGCCGATCTACCACTACATGGGCACCTCGACCTTCTCGGAATACACCGTGGTGCCCGAGATCTCGCTCGCCAAGATCCCCAAGGACGCGCCGCTCGACAAGGTCTGCCTGCTTGGCTGCGGCGTCACCACCGGCATCGGCGCGGTGCTCAACACCGCCAAGGTGGAAGAAGGCGCCAGCGTGGCCATCTTCGGCCTCGGCGGCATCGGCCTGGCGGCGATCATCGGCGCCAAGATGGCCAAGGCTGGGCGCATCATCGCCATCGACATCAACCCCGCCAAGTTCGACATCGCCCGCGAGCTGGGCGCGACCGACTTCGTCAATCCGAACGATTTCGACAAGCCGATCCAGGAGGTCGTCGTCGACATGACCGACGGCGGCGTCGATTACTCCTTCGAGTGCGTGGGCAACGTCAAGCTGATGCGCGCCGCGCTCGAGTGCTGCCACAAGGGCTGGGGCGAATCGACCATCATCGGCGTGGCCGGCGCGGGGCAGGAGATCAGCACCCGGCCGTTTCAGCTCGTCACCGGCCGCGTGTGGCGCGGCAGCGCCTTCGGCGGCGTCAAGGGCCGCACCGAGCTGCCGAGCTACGTGCAGAAGGCGCAGAGGGGCGAGATCCCGCTCGACACCTTCATCACCCACAACATGCCGCTCGACGACATCAACCAGGCTTTCGAGCTGATGCACGAGGGCAAGAGCATCCGCACGGTGATCCATTTCTGACGCGGGAGAGCAGATCGTGAGCCTGGAGATCCTCAGCACCCAGAAGAGCTTCGGCGGCTGGCACAAGCGCATCCGCCACCACTCGGACGTGCTCGGCTGCGACATGGTGTTCGCGGTCTATCTACCGCCCCAGGCCGCGCAGGCAGGCGCCCGCCTGCCAGTGCTGTACTGGTTGTCGGGGCTCACCTGCACCGACGAGAACTTCATGCAGAAGGCGGGTGCGCAGCGCATGGCGGCCGAGCTCGGCCTCATCATCGTCGCCCCCGACACCAGCCCGCGCGGCGCCGAGGTGCCCGGCGACCCGGACGGGGCCTGGGACTTCGGCCACGGCGCCGGCTTCTATGTGAACGCCACCCAGGCGCCGTGGTCACACCACTACCGCATGCACGACTACGTGGTCGAGGAGCTACCGGCGCTGATCGAGGCCAACTTCCCCGCCTCCGACCGCCGCGGCATCAGCGGGCATTCGATGGGCGGCCACGGTGCGCTGGTGTGCGCGCTGCGCAACCCGGGGCGCTATCGCTCGGTGTCTGCCTTTGCGCCGATCAGCAACCCGATGCAGTGTCCCTGGGGCGAAAAGGCCTTGTCGCGCTACCTGGGCGAAGACCGCGCGCAGTGGCGCGAATGGGACACCTGCGCGCTGATCGCGCAAGCCGGCGAACGCCTGCCGCTGCTGGTCGACCAGGGCGAAGCCGACGGCTTCCTCGCCGAACAGCTCAAGCCCGAGGCCCTGCACGCCGCCGCCACCGCCGCCGGCCACCCGCTGACGCTGCGCCTGCAGCCGGGCTACGACCACAGCTACTACTTCATCGCCAGCTTCATCGACGACCACCTGCGGCATCACGCAAGTGCATTGGCGGGGTAAGCACGACGGATGGTCGCTTTCGCCAACCATCGGCGCGGACGCGGCTACGCGAAAGGATTCAACACATCCACCCCGAGGGTTTTGAAATCCGCAACATTGCGTGTGACAACGGTGAGACCCTGCGTCCGCGCAGTCGCGGCGATCATCGCGTCCTCGTAGAGTGTGTCGGACTGGCGGTGCATCAGCCTCGCCCACTCCCTGAAGGCCGCAGCATCCATCGCCAGCACGTTCCAGGCGCTGGCCACGCGCTCGAGCCAGGCTTCGATCTCGGCGGCCTTGGCCGGATCCTGTTCGCGCGTGCGTTCAATCCCGGCCTGAATCTCGCCGAGCGTGACCACCGACAGGAACAGGCTGGCGTCCTCCACCGACTGCAGCCAGGCGACTACGGCGCCGTGGGGCCGCGGCCTGCGTAGTTCGGAGACGACGTTGGTATCGAGCAGGTACATGTGGATCAGCCCAGATCCACCGGCGCGCGGCGCCTGACCATGCCGCGCGCGGGAACGAGCTCTTCGATGCGCGCCTCATCCGCCAGCAGCAGGGCCTTGAGCGAGGGCTGCGCCGCGGCCTGCAGGCGACGCCACTCCTGCACCGGAATCAATACCGCGGCCTCGACACCTCGCCGGGTGACCATCTGCGGACCCTCGGCCAGACAGCTGTCGAGGAACTCGCTGAACCGCGCCTTCGCGTCCTGTACCGGCCACACATGCATGATCACGCCTCCTGACTAGCTTTGTGACTAGTTTGTACTGATGGGGATGGGCCGTCAATTCCTCATCGCATGGTGCTCGGGGCCTCACCCGCCCCGAGGCGCGTGTCAGCGCGGCACGCTTCCATCCTTCTGATAATTAGGCGAACGCGGCCCGTACAGCATGCCGCTCGGCCTGCCTGCCGCCAGCAGGCGGTTACTGGTGATGCCGGCGATGGGATGCGACTTGTTGGTCACGCTCTCGACGATCTGGGCCACCACGGCCTGCACGAGCAGGCCGACCAGGCCGCCGCTGGAGCTGCGGCCTTCGGCGCTGGAGGCGGTGGCCTCGCCCTGCCACAAGGACTGCCCGCTGCGCAGATCGACCAGCCTGGCCTCGGCGGTGACGCGGCTTTCGCTCGCCAGCACCGCGTAGCTGGTGCCGTACTGCTTGATGTTGATGTAAAGCACGGCGTCGGCACCGAAGATTTCGCGCAGCTTCTGCGGTGCCACCTCGTGCATCTCGGGCGGGTTGTACAGCCCGTTCTGGCGGAAGGTCTCGTCCACCAGGCTGACCGGGAGCACGTAGTAACCGGACTCTGCCAGCGGCAACGTGACCTGCGACAGCATGCTGTAGGTGGCGGCCACGTCGGGCGAGCTGTTGAGCGGCGGCAGCACCAGGATGGAGGCCGGGCGGCTCTGCTTGAAAGCGCTGTAGTCGTAGGGCGTGGGCGTCGCGCAGCCGGTGGCGATGAGGGCGGCGGCAAACGCGGCGGCCAGCCCGGCCTGCGCCGAGCGGATGGAAGGGGTTCGGAATCGCATCGTCGGGCGCCTCAATTCGTTCGCTTGAACTTGCCGAGCAGGAAGTCGATGTAGCCGGCGCTTTCCGGATAGAGCGCCTTCTCGGCTTCGAAGTACTTCACCATCTGGTCGCCCTGCTCGCCTTCGGCGTACAGCAGGCCGAGGTGCGCGTTGTAGCCCGGCGGCACCGGCCTGCCGGCGGCACGCGCCTTCTCCAGGCCGGCTTCGAGGCTGGCGATCTGCTCCTGCGGCCCGACCTCCTTGGTGAAGTGGCCGTAGAGCGCGGGCTGGTAGTCGCCCCAGTAGTAGAGCGGCTGCGGGCCAGTGGCGCAGCCGACCAGCAGCAAGGTGGCGGCGAGCGCAAGCACGGCCGAGCGCCGTGCAGACAGGAAACGCATCATCGTGGAGCTTCCGTTGCGTGCCGATCAGCGGCCGGGTTGCCAGGCGCCGGACTCGATGCCCTCGACCAGGCGGTTGACCGCTTCGCGCATGGCGAGGTCGAGCACCTTGCCATTGAGCGTGGAGTCGTAGCCCGCGGTACCGCCGAAGCCGATGACCTCGCGGTTGTCGAGGCTGTACTCGCCTGCGCCCTGGGCCGAATAGACCACTTCCGAGGTCTCGACGTTGACCACGTTGAGATTGACCTTGGCGTAGGCGATCTGCGACTTGCCGCGCCCGAGGATGCCGAACAGCTGCTTGTCGCCGGTTTCCTTGCGGCCGAACTCGGTGACGTCGCCGGTGATGACGAAGGTGGCGCCCTTGATGTTCTGCGCCGACTTGGCGAGCGCCGCCTCCTGCTTGATCTCCGCCATGTTGTCGCGGTCGAGCACGTTGAAGCGCCCGGTCTGCTGCAGATGGGTGATCAGGACGGTCTTGGCCTGGCTGCCGAGGCGGTCGACACCATCGGTGAAGATGCCGCGCATGAAGCTGGAGCGGTTATCGAACTTGCCCACGGCGATGAGGCTGCGCTGACCGGTGTATACCGTGCCGGCCGAGGCCACCTTGGCCACCTCCAGCGTGCGCGACTGCTCGGTGGCGCAACCGCCGAGCAAGGCTGCGCCGCCAAGCAGCGCAATACCAACGGCGAGGGTGCGGAAAGCGGGTTTGCGAGGCATCTGGGCGGGCTCCGTAATATGTCAATGGAAAAGCCCGGCATTCTGCCGCAAAGCGCAGCCTTGTGCATGCGCACATGATCGAGGCACAACCCGGACGCCATCGCCTTCAGCCCCTCGCGGCTGGCGCCGCTCCCACGGCGGGAACAAGCGCCGCAGCCCATCCTGCAGGAGCGGCGTCAGCCGCGAGCCTTTCCCGATACCCACCCAGCCCCATCGCCCTCAACCCCTCGCGGCGGGGAATCAGGCCCGGGAGCACTCCGATGGTGCATAATTATGGCCTGCTTTGCCCCCTGGCCGACGACCACGCGCCGTTGCCGTGCGATGCCATATCGCTCGCCCACTCTGCGCTGCCCCCGGGCCGGGCCAACGCACTGCCCGCTGCCGACATGAACACTGCCACCCTCTCCGCCGCCCCTGCCCAAACCGCAGACGGCATACGCACGCTGTGGCTGCGGTTCATCCTGCCGCTGGCCCTCATCTCGCTGCTGATGAGCGTGACCGGGGTGGTCGGCTACCGCTACCTGAGCGAGGAGATCCGCCGCGAGACGCACCGCACGCTGGCGGTGATCGCCGAGCAGAAGCGCCAGCAGATCGAGAACTCGCTGCACGAGACCCGGATCGACGCCGAATCCTACTTCTCGGCCGACTCACGCTTCGAAAGCCTGTACGCCACCTGGCTGGCGGGCGGACGGGGCGACGGCGTCCGCCTCGAGCGCATGCGCGAGCATCTCGTCGAGATCGCGCGCCGCCGCGGCTGGGGCGGGCTGGCCATCGTCGATGCCGGACTGCGGCCGGTGCTGAGCATCGGCGGCACCGATATCGGGCCCTTGCATGCACTGGCGGCAGACATCCTCGCGCGCCCCCGGGTCGAGCTCATCGACCTGCACCGTGACGCCGCGGGCGAGGTGCAGTATGGCGTGCTGGCCCCCATCGGCGAGCCGGGTGCAGCGCGGGGCGTGGTGTATCTGACCTGGAAGGCGAGCGCTGCGCTCTACCCCCTGGTCGAATCCTGGCCCGTGCCCACGCACACCGCCGAAACCTATCTCGTGCGCCGCGACCCCGCCGGCGTGCGCTTTCTCACGCCCTTGCGGCACGCCCCCGAGCCGGCCCTGGCGCTCACCCGCCCGCTCGACGCGCCTGCGCTGCCCGCAGCGCGCGCGGTGGAAGGGCAACTCGGCATCCTCGAGAATGGGCGCGACTACCGCGGCGTGCCGGTGCTCGCCTATGCGGCCGCGGTCGGCGGCACGCCGTGGCTGATGCTCGCCGAGATCGACGAACGCGAAGCCTACGCCGGCATCCGCACCATGGCCTGGGCCACCGCGCTGGCGATGGGCCTGGGCCTGGTGCTGGTCTATTCCGGCGGCTACCTGCTATGGCGGCGCGACCAGGAACGCCAGGAGCTTGCCGCACTGCAGGCCCAGCGCGCGGCCGAGGCGCGCTTCCGGGTGATGTTCGAGCAGGCGCCGCTCGGCGTCGTGCTGCTCGACTCGGAAAGCGGACGGATCACCGAGGCCAACCGGCGCTTTGCCGAGATCGTCGGCCGCCCGGTTGCGGAACTGACCGGACTCGACCCCGCACGCATCACCCACCCCGAGGACGTGGAAGCCGGCCTGAGCGAGCTCGATCGCCTGCGCCGCGGCGCCAGCACCGGCTACCGGCTCAGCAAGCGCTACCTGCGGCCGGACGGTTCGACGGTGTGGGCGAGCCTGACCTGCGCGCCGGTGCGGGTGTATTCCGAGCCCGCACCGCGCTACCTCGTCATCGTGGAGGACATCAGCGCGCGCAAGGAGATGGAAGAACGCCTGCGCCAGGCTACCGCCACTGCCGAGGCGGCCAATGCGGCCAAGAGCGAGTTCCTCGCCCACATGAGCCACGAGATCCGCACGCCGATGAACGCGGTGCTCGGGCTGGCCCAAGTGCTCGAGCGCGAGCCGCTCGCCGCCAACCAGCGCGACATGGTCGAGCGCATTCGCAGCGCGGGCCAGTCGCTGCTCACCATCCTCAATGACGTGCTCGACCTGTCCAAGATCGAAGCCGGCCAGTTGCGCATCGAGCCGCGACCGTTCGACCTCGGCGTGCTGCTCGCCAACGTCGACAGCCTGATGGGCCAGGCTGCGCGTGCCAAGGGGCTGGCGCTGCATGTGGACGCCCCCGCCCCGCTCGAGCACGCGCTCCTCGGCGACGGCTTGCGCATCGAGCAGGTGCTGTTCAACCTCACCGCGAACGCGATCAAGTTCACCGAGCGCGGCGAAGTCACGGTGCGGGTGCGCGCGCATGACTGCGGCGCAGCAGCACTGCGGCTGCGGGTCGACATCCTCGATACCGGCATCGGCATCGCTCCGGAGGCGCTCGGCCGCCTGTTCGCACCGTTTGCCCAGGCTGACGCAGGCATCGCGCGCCGCTTCGGCGGTACCGGGCTGGGCTTGTCGATCTGCAAGCGCCTGGTCGAACTGATGGACGGCGAGATCGGCGTCGACAGCCGGGTCGGCGAAGGCAGCCTGTTCTGGTTCGAGATCCCGGTGACACGCGTCAGCGCCGACGAGATACGCCGGCTCGCGCCGCGCCGGCATGCACAGCCGCGCGGCCCGCGCCTGCAGGGCGCTCACCTGCTGGTGGTCGACGACAGCGCAATGAACCGCGACCTGGTCGAACGCGCCCTCCGCCTAGAGGGTGCGACCGCGACCCTGGCCGCAGACGGCCAGCAGGCGGTGCAGTTGTTGCGCACCCGCCCCGACGGCTTCGACGCGGTGCTGATGGACGTGCAGATGCCGGTGATGGATGGCCTGAGTGCAACGCGCGCAATCCGCGGCGAGCTCGGCCTGGGCACGCTGCCCATCATCGTGTTCACCGCAGGCGTGCGCGAGGACCAGCGCGCCGCCGCCCGCGACGCCGGCGCCGACGACGTGCTGCCCAAGCCCATGGACCTGGACCAGATGGCCGAACTGCTGGCGCATTGGGTAACGCCGCGCCAGGCCTCGCCCACCGCTCCCGCCCCAGCGCCCGCAGAAACAGCCGCAGCGACACCGGGCGACGGCTTTCCGGCCATCCCCGGCATCGACCGCGAACGCGCCATGCAACGTCTCGGCGGCGATGCGTCGATGTTCTGCAGCCTGCTGCAGATGTTTGCCGAGGACAACGCCCGTGCCGTGGCCGACGCACGTGCCGAACTCGCCCGCGGCGATCGCGCCAGTGCCGGACGCCGGCTCCATACCCTGGCGAGCAACGCCGGCTTCCTGTGCGCGCTCGATCTCATGCAGGCCGCGCGGGCACTCGAGGACGCCGTCGACCGTAGCGAGGCAAGTGCAGAGGCGCTGGACGCGGCGCTGTCGGCACTGGAAACCCAGGTCGCCACGCTGATCGCCGACAGTCTGCCCTGGCAAGCGGGCTGATCGCCACCGGCACGCGCCTGGCGCGGCCGACTTCGCACTCAGCGCCGGTCGGCGGCGACGAACTGGCGGACGAACGCCGCTTCGGGTACCGGTCTGCCGCTGTAGAAGCCCTGGTGCAGATCGACACCGATTTCGCTGAGGTGCACCAGCTGGGCCGAGGTCTCGACGCCCTCGGCCACGACCTCCAGCTCCAGGCTGTGCGCCATGGCGACGATCGCGGGGATGAGCGCCGCACCGTCGCCGTAATTGCCATCGTCATCGAACAGCGCGGCCACGAAGCTGCGGTCGATCTTGAGGCTGGTAAAGGGCAGGCGGTGCAGGTAGGAGAGCGATGAGTAGCCGGTGCCGAAGTCGTCCAGCGCCAGCCGCATGCCACGCTGGCGCAGCGTACGCAGCGCGGCAACATGGTCGCCCTCGGCGCGCAGCAGCATCGATTCGGTGATCTCCAGCTCGATCAGGGCCGGGTCGACGCCATGGCGCTCGACGGCGGCAAGCACGCGCACGAGCAGGTCGCCGCTCCAGAACTGGCGCGGCGACAGGTTGATGGCCATGCGCAGGGGGTAGGGCAGGCTGTCGCGCCAGCGCGCTGCGCAGGCCGTCGCGTTGTCCAGCACCCAGTCGCCGATCGGCACGATGAGCCCGGTCTCTTCCGCGACCGGGATGAAGCGATCGGGGGCGATCCACTCGTCACCATCATGCCAGCGCAGCAGCGCCTCGGCGCCGAACAGGCGACCGGTCGCAGTCTCGAACTGGGGCTGGTAATGCAGCTCGAAGCTGCCGTGTTCGATCGCCCGGCGCAGGCGCGCCTCCATCGACGCGCGGTGCAGCACGCGCTCCTTCATCTCCGGGGTGTGCCAGCGGACCGTGCCGCCGCCGTCGCGCTTGGCGGCGTACATCGCGGTGTCGGCATTGCGCAGCAACTGCTCGGCGTCGGCCGCGTCGGCCGGGAACATGCTGAGGCCGAGGCTGGCACCGACGTGAAGGTGGTTGCCGTCGGTGACGAAGGGCGACTCCAGGAGTTCGAGCAGCGCTCGCGCCCGCGACTCGGCAAGCTCGCGGCCATCAACTCCAGGCATGAGCACGATGAACTCGTCGCCCCCCTGGCGCGCCAGCACCTCGCCGTTGGCCAGGCCGCCAACCAGGCGCTCCGCGACGGCTTGCAACAGGTGGTCGCCGAGACGGTGGCCCAGCGAGTCGTTGATGTCCTTGAAGCGGTCGAGGTCGATGAACACCAGTGCCACCTGGCCGCCAGCGGCCGTCGCTGCCGTCAATGCCTCGGCCAGACGCTCTGCGAGCAGGAAGCGGTTGGGCAGGCCGGTGAGCTGGTCGTGCTCGGCCAGATAGGCGATCTGCGCCTCGTGGCGCTTGCGCTCGGTAATGTCGGTGACCGAGCCCGACATCTGGTAGGCAACGCCGCGGCGGTCACGCACGGCGATGCCACGCGATGCGATCCAGCGGTACTCGCCGCTGTGCGAACGTACCCGGTACTCACAGTAAAAGAACGGCGTCCTGCCTTTGAGATGCTCGGCCACGGTGCGGTTGTAGTGCGCGCGGTCGTCCGGGTGCACCAGCGCCAGCCAGGCGTGCGTATCGAGCAGGAAGTTCTGGCTGTAGCCAAGGATCTCCAGCAGACGGTGGCCAACGTCGAGACGCTTGCTGACCGGGTCCCAGTCCCAGAAGCCGTCGTGCGCGGCCTGCATCGCCAACTGATAGGCGCGCTGAGTCGCCCGCAGGCGCTGCACCTGGGCGCCCGTACTTACCGCGACGTAGAGGAAGACAACGGCCAGCGCCAGGTGCACGCCCGGCGGCCAACCCCAGTGCCGGAACAGGAGGAAGAGCAGAACCAGCAACAGCAAGCCGGCGACACGCACGGCAATCGCCCGCCCGCCTGCGAGCAGCCGAGCCGCTGAATCGGTCGCCAGCAGGTTCATCGCCATGCCCGTGGACGCGCTGCAAGGGCCATGGCGCAAGGGCCGAAATCGATCATCGTCCTCCGCCGCAAAGCGGGATCGTCAACAAAAAATGGGCGGTGTCAGCCGACACCGCCCGCAGAAGCTTAACGAGGAATGGGACGCCTTGCAGCATCAATCGCCCACGCGCCGCGGGCCCTTTGCAAGCGTCATTGCACCCCCTTTCGCCGCAGCCGAGGCGGCGAAAGGGTTCCGCAGCGATCAGCCGAGATCGAAGCGGTCGGCGTTCATCACCTTCGTCCAGGCAGCGACGAAGTCACGCACGAACTTCTCCCTGCTGTCGTCCTGCGCGTACAACTCGGCGTAGGCGCGCAGGATGGCGTTGGAGCCGAACACCAGATCGACCCGGGTTGCGGTCCATTTCTTCGCGCCGCTCTTGCGCTCGACGATGTCGTAGCTGTTGCGCCCGGTGGGCTTCCAGCTGTAGCGCATGTCGGTCAGATTGACGAAGAAGTCGTTGGTGAGCGCGCCGACACGATCGGTGAACACGCCGTGCTGGCTGCCGCCGTGGTTGGTGCCGAGCACACGCAGACCGCCGATCAGCACGGTCATCTCGGGCGCCGTGAGCCCGAGCAGCTGGGCGCGGTCGAGCAGCATCTCCTCGGGCTGCACGACGTAGTGCTTCTTCTGCCAGTTGCGGAAGCCGTCATGCTCCGGCTCGAGCACGGCGAAGGACTCGACGTCGGTCTGCGCCTGGCTGGCATCGCCGCGCCCGGGGGCGAAGGGCACCTCGACATCGAAGCCAGCGGCCTTGATCGCCTGCTCCAGGCCGACGTTGCCGCCGAGCACGATGACGTCGGCCACGCTGGCGCCGGTCTCGGCGGCGATCTTCTCGTAGGCGGCGAGCACCCTGGCGAGGCGCGCCGGCTCGTTGCCTTCCCAGTCCTTCTGCGGCGCAAGGCGGATGCGCGCACCATTGGCACCACCGCGCTTGTCCGAGCCACGGAAGGTGCGCGCGCTGTCCCAGGCGGTGGCGACCAGGTCGCCGACCGACAGGCCGGCAGCAGCGATCTTCGCCTTCACCGCCGCCACGTCGTAGTTCTTGTTGCCGGCGGGCACCGGGTCCTGCCAGATGAGATCTTCAGCCGGCACGTCGGGGCCGATGTAGCGCGCCTTCGGCCCCATGTCGCGGTGGGTCAGCTTGAACCAGGCGCGGGCGAAGACTTCTTCGAAGTAGGCCTGGTCGTCGCGGAAGCGTTCGGCGATCTTGCGGTACTCGGGGTCGAACTTGAGCGCCATGTCGGCGTCGGTCATCATCGGCTTGCAACGGATCGACGGGTCCTCGACGTCGACCGGCATGTCTTCCTCGGCGATGTTCACCGGCTCCCACTGCCAGGCGCCGGCAGGCGATTTCTGCAGCCACCAGTCGTGCTTGAACAGCATGTCGAAGTAGCCGTTGTCCCACTGCGTGGGCTTGGACGTCCACGCGCCTTCGATGCCGCTGGTCACGGTGTCACGGCCGATGCCGCGGGTCTTGTGGTTCACCCAGCCGAAGCCCTGGTCCTCGATGTCCGCGCCTTCCGGTGCAGGGCCGAGGTTGGCTGCGCTGCCGTTGCCATGCGCCTTGCCGACGGTGTGGCCACCCGCGGTGAGCGCGACGGTCTCCTCGTCGTTCATTGCCATGCGGGCGAATGTCACGCGCATGTCGTGGGCGGTCTTGAAGGGGTCGGGCTTGCCGTCGACACCCTCGGGGTTCACGTAGATGAGGCCCATCATCACCGCGGCGAGCGGATTCTCGAGGTCGCGCTCGCCGGAGTAGCGCGAGCCCTCGCCGCCGCTGGGGGCGAGCCATTCCTTCTCGGAACCCCAGTAGATGTCCTTCTCGGGGTGCCAGATGTCCTCGCGGCCGAAGCCGAAACCGAAGGTCTTGAAGCCCATCGACTCGTAGGCCATGTTGCCGGCGAGAATGATGAGGTCGGCCCAGCTCACCTTGTTGCCGTATTTGCGCTTGATCGGCCACAGCAGGCGGCGGGCCTTGTCGAGGTTGCCGTTGTCGGGCCAGGAGTTGAGCGGGGCGAAACGCTGGTTGCCGGTGCCTGCGCCGCCACGACCGTCGGCGATGCGGTAGGTGCCGGCCGCGTGCCAGGCCATGCGGATCATCAGGCCGCCGTAGTGGCCCCAGTCGGCCGGCCACCACTCCTGGCTGTCGGTCATCAGCGCCTTGAGATCCTTCTTGAGCGCCTCGACGTCGAGCTTCTTGAGTTCTTCCCGATAGTCGAAGTCCGCGCCCAGCGGGTTCGACTTGCTGTCGTGCTGGTGGAGGATGTCCAGATTGAGCGCGTTGGGCCACCACGCCATCACCGAGTTGCTGGAAGCCGTGTTCGCGCCATGCATCACCGGGCAACCGCCGGCCGTGTTGTTGTCATTCCCGCTCATCATGTTCTCCTGTAATGGTCCATCTCACCTACGGAAAAAGGCAGTGCAAGCGACTCGCCCAAGCTGACGCCCCGAGGCCTGCAACACACACGACCGATACGGTCGCCGTGCTCCCCGACTGCCCATGACTTCAGCTTAGCAAAGGAATTGGCAATTGAAAGCAATAACATCGATTGCAACACACTATCGACACCGATCCCGGCAATCGCCTGGAGCAGCCAGCGAGGCCTAGGTCTTCACTCTGATCCGGCTGCCCCGGATGCCCTGCACGACGTCGACCGCAACATCGATCTGCTGTTTCATCTCCTCCACGTGCGAGATCACCCCCACCATGCGGCCGCGCTGCTGCAGGTCGATCAGCGCCCGCATCGCCAGCTCCAGCGACTCCGGGTCGAGGCTGCCGAAGCCCTCGTCGATGAACAGGGTGTCGAGCTGTACACCACCGGCGTAGCCCTGGACGACATCGGACAGGCCGAGCGCAAGCGCCAGCGAGGCCATGAAGCCCTCCCCGCCGGACAGCGTGGCGGCCGGGCGGCTGCGGCCGGTGTACTCGTCGACGACCTCCAGATCGAGGCCGGCGGCACGACGCGCATCGGCAACGTCCTCGCGACGCTGGAGCTGGTAGCGGCCGCGGCTCATCGCCGTCAGACGCAGCGAAGCCGCACGCAGCACGTCATCGAGCAGTGCCGCGAGCACATAGCGCTGGAAGGTGAGATTGCGTCCATTGTTGCCGTTGGCGATGTCGGCAAGATGACCGACGATGCGGTACTCGGCCTCGATTGCGCCGGATTCGCGCGCGATGAGGTCGAGACGCGCAAGCGTGTCGGCGAGGGCGGACAGGGCGCCGCGGGCCTGGGCGATACGATCGAGCACGGCCTCGACCGCGGCACGGGCCGCAGCGGCACGGGCTTCGAGGGCATCGAGATCGGGGCGCACCAGCCCGGCAATGGCGCTCAGGGCGCGCTCGGCACGTTCGCGGGCAGCTGCATGGCGCTGTTCAGCCTCGCGGATCGCAGCGTCCAGGGCGGCGATGCGCTCGGCAGGCAGCAAGGCGGCACGCCACGCAGCCTCGCCACCCGATTCGCCACCGCCCTCCGCCGCGAAGCCCGCGGTGACCAGCGCCTCGGCAAACTGGAGGCGCGCCTCATCGACGCGCGTCGCGGCCGCGGCCACGCTCTCGGCCAGGGTGGCGCTCTGGGCCTGCAACGCAGCGACACGGCGCGCTGCCTGGTCATGCATTGCCTGTGCCTGCTGCTGCACGCGTTCGAGCTGGGCACGTCGCGCCTGGGCCTCCGCCAGCGCAGCCTGCAGCGCAACCGGGCTGCGCAAGGCCTCGGGCACGCCGGCGCGACGCTCCGCGGCCACCTGCGCAGCGGCATGCGCGGCGCTGGCGGCCGAGACGGCTTGCGTACGCGCCTGGTCGGCCGCTGCCGCGACGTCGGCAGTGGCATGCTCGACGGCGAGCAGTTGCGTGCGCAATGTGGCGAGCTCGGTCGCCGCTGCGTGCGCGGCGTCGAGCTGATGGCGCAGCTGTGCAGGTTCGGCATCCGCGCGATCCGGTTCGTCGTCACCCGCCGGGGCCAGTGCCGACGCCCGCGTGTCCACTTCGGCCGCTGCCGCGGCGCATGCCAGTTCGGCGGCATTGAGCGCCTGGCGGGCGGCATCGAGCGCACTGTCAGCCGCGCGCGCCTGCTCCGCAGCCGCCTGCAGCGCCTGTTCGGTGGGCAGTTCATCCGCATGCACGGCGGGCGCAGGATGGTTGGCGCTGCCGCATACCGGACAGGGCTCGCCGTCATGCAGATGGCGGGCAAGGATGGCGGCCTGGGCCTGGCGCCAGCGCATGTCCAGCGTGGCGAAGGCGGCGCGGGCGGCACTGGCGCCCTGCATGGCGGAATCGCACGCCTGGCGGGCCTTGGCTGCGGTGGCTTCGTGGCGGCCGAGTTGGGTCCGAGCGGCAGCCAGCGCCGCAAGCGCACGGGCGCGCTGCTCGGCCTGCTGCAGGCGCAGTTCGAGGCTGGCAGCCGCGCCGGCCAGCGCTTGCAGGTTGTCGATGCGGGCGAGGAGCGCGCTGCGCTGGCTGGCCAGCGCCTGCTGGCGGGCATCGGCGGCGGCGAGCACCTTGTCGGCGGCGAGCCGGGCGGCCGCGCAACGGCCCGCCTCTGCGTCGGCCTGGGCCAGGCGGGTGACGGCCTCGCCGAGCGCCTCCAGGCGCAAGACCTCGCGCTGGGCGGCGTCGCGCTCGGGCGCACGCGCATGCTCGGCCTGCAAGGCAGCCTCGGCGCCGCTCAGCTGCTGCGCTGCGGCCGCCGTGTCTGCCGCGGCCTGCGCTGCGCGCGTGCGCGCCTCGTCGGCACTGCGGCGGGCGGCGGCGAGCGCACTGTCGGCCGGCACCACCAGCGCCGCTCGGCGCGCCTGCGCCAGGCGCTGGCGCTGGGTGTCGAGTTCGACCAGGCCGGTCTCCAAGGCCTGCAAGGCGGTCTTCGCCGCATCCGCTTCGACAAACTGCGCTTGGGCCGCCTGGCCTTGCTGCAGGGCTGTGCGCGCAGCGGCATCGTCGGCGCGCGCCTGCGTTTCGGCGCCGGTCAGTACCGCCAGTTCGGCCTGCAGTGCATCGCGGCGGGCCAACAGCGCCTCGGGTGCGTCAGCGCCAGCCTGATCGAGCAAGGTGCGGCGTTGCAGCGCGGCCTTCTCACCACGCTCGCGCAGCGCGGCGGCGTCGGCCTTGAGGGCATCCTGCAGACGCTTGTAGGTGGCGGTGGCGAACAGGGTCTCGAGGATCTTCTCGCGCTCGGCCGAGCTCGCCGCGAGGAGCTTGCGGAACTGCCCCTGCGGCAGCACCACCACCTGGCGGAACTGTTCGGCCTTGAAGCCGAGCAGCTCTTCGACCAGCGCACCAACCTCGGTGGTCTTCTGCGCCAGCGGCGTCCAGGTCTCGCCGTCCGCCTCGAGGCGGTAAAGCTCGGCACGGGCGAGCACCTTGACCAGCTTGTCGCCACGCAGCGCCGCACGCTCCTGCTCGGGTACACGGCGCACGCGGTAGTGGCGGTGGCCGAGGGCGAACTCGAACTCGACCTCGGTCTGCACGCTGGCGTCGGCATGGTGGCTGCGCATTTCACGCGCGCTGCGCTCGCCGCCCGAGGTGTCGCCGTAGAGGGCGTAGGTGATGCCGTCGAGGATGGACGTCTTGCCGGCGCCGGTGGGGCCGGCGATCAGGAACAGGCAGCCGGGCGGCAACAAGGTGAAGTCCACCGTTTCACGGCCGGCGAAGGGACCGAAGGCCTGCAGGCTGAGCTTGAGCGGTTTCATGCGCTGCGCGCCTCCTGCTCGATGCGGTCGACGATGCGTTCGAGCGCGGCCTGTGCGGCAGGCTCGAGCGCGAGTCCGGTGGTGTCGCGATGGAAGCTGGCGAACAGGTCCTGGATGCGGGTGCGGCGGTGGTCGGCATGGGCACGGCCGGGGCCGTCGCCGGTGAGCACGGGGCGCTCGATGGCGAGCGCGTTCGGGTAAGCCGTGCGCAGCTTGCCCATGGCATCGAGGAGCGCGCCGCTGTCGGTGAGGCGGGCGAGCAGGTAGTCGTCACGCGCCGGGTCGGCGGCAGCGGCGGCGACGATGGCCTCGAGCGTGCCTTCCACGATACGCAGGTCGCGGCGTGGCGTGAGCGCAATGCGCTCGACGCTGCACACGCCCGCGCCGTCGAGCTCGACCAGGGTCACGGACTTGCGCTGGTCCGCCTCGGAGAACGCGTACTTCAGCAGCGAGCCGGCGTACTGGATGCGCGCCTCGCCCACCTGCTGCGCACGGTGCAGGTGACCGAGCGCGACGTAATCGAAGCCGGCGAACACCTCGGCACCGACCGCCCCCGTGCCCCCTACCGACAGCGGACGCTCGGACTCGCTCTCTGCGCCGCCCTGCACGAAGGCGTGGGCAACCACGACCACGCGCCGGCCCGGCGCCCGCGCGGCACGCACGGCCGCAGTCTGCGCGGCAAGCGCGGCGTGGTGGTCGGTGACCGTATCGTCGCCACTGACGCTGCGCACCAGCGCGGGCTCGGCATAGGGCAAGGCATGGATCTCGACCTCGCCGTGCGCATCGTTCAGCACCAGCGGCGCCGCAGCCCACTCCACCGGGCCACGCACCACGAGCCCTGCGCGCTGCAGCAGGCCGGAGCCGAAGGCGAGACGATCGGGGCCGTCGTGGTTGCCCGCAATCATCACCACCGGAATCCTCAACCCGAGCACGAGCTGCTCGAGGACGCGGTCGAGCAGGCGCAACGCCTCTGCAGGCGGCACCGAACGGTCGTAGATGTCACCGGCAAGCAGAACGACGTCGGGCCGGGTATCGGCAGCGATACGCACGAACTGCTGCAGCGCATGGTCCTGGTCTTCGAGCAGGGAGACGCCGTGATAGACACGGCCAAGATGCCAGTCGGCGGAGTGAAGGAAGCGCATCGGGAGAGGATGGTTGCAGTGGGAGGCATACCGCCGGCGCGGACACCACCGCGCGCTCAGGCAGCGCGGCTCGACGGTGCCGTGCGGGAATCGTCCTACAGCGCAATCCGCACTGTCGGACAGCGTGCAGTCGCCACGGAGCATACATTTGAATCGCATCTCACGGGCGGCGACAGCCGTCCCGCCCCGGTGACATTCCCGTCAAGGAGACCATCATGAAACACACCGCCGTTAGCCTCGCACTTTCCGGCCTGCTCGCCTTCACTGCCGTCGGTTGTGCCGTTACCCGCGACCAATCGACCGTGGGCGAATATGTGGATGACGCGACCGTGACCGCCCGCGTGAAGGCCCGGTTCGCCGACGACCCCACCGTAAGCGCGCTGGCGATCAGCGTCGAGACGCTGAGGGGCACGGTGCAGCTGTCCGGCTTCGCCAAGAGCAGTACCGAACGCAATCGTGCCGCCGAGATCGCACGCGGCACCCCAGGGGTGAGGACGGTAAAGAACGACATCGCGATCCGCCCCTGATCGAACCACTGCAAACGCGGCGGCACCGTGCGGGCACAGTGGCGGCCCGCGCGGCCACTCGGGGACAGCGGGACAAGTACCCGGCCTTGGACTAGCATAGGACACGTTCATGCGCCCACTCCCGGAGGATATGCCCTTGCCGCCCGCGCCGTCCCGTCTTCCGACCCCGCGTACCGGCCTGCTGCTGGTGGTGCTCCTGCTGAGCTTTGCGCTTGGCTCGGCGTGGCTGGTGGCAGGCCAGTGGCAGTCTGAATCGAGTCGTGCGGCCCTGGAGGATCTGCGCGCGCGAACTACACGCCTGCACCACCTCGACACCCTGCTGCTGCAGGTACTCGACGCTGAATCGAGCGTGCGCGGCTACCTGCTCACCCTGAACCCGGGCTACCTCACTCCTTATCAGGACGGTCCGCAGGCACTCGAGCGCACGCTCGACGCGCTGCGTGCAGACGTCTGGACAAGTGTCGATCAGCGCGAGGCCGTGGAGCATCTGGCACTACTGGTCGATATGCGCTGGAGCCTGCTCAGCCGGGCGATCGAGCGCGGCATACCTGCCGACGCCGACCTTCCGGACGGCGGCCCCGGCAAGCAGGTGACCGACGACCTGCGGACGCGCATCAGGGCACTGCGCACGCAGACCCAGGCCGAGATCGACGCCACCCAAGACGGTGCTTTCGAACGCTTTGGCGATGCACGCGCGATGAACCGCGTGCTCGGCGCCAGCGTGCTCGCCTTGCTGCTGGTGCTGGTCGTCGTGCTCTACCGCCAGGACCGCCTGCGCGAACACATTGCCAACCTGCTGCGCTCGGAGAACGACCGCCTGCACACGGAGGTCGCCCATCGCACCCAGGCGCTCAGCAGCCTGGCCACTTACCTGACCAACGCCCGCGAAGCCGAGCAGGCCCGCCTGGCACGCGAACTGCACGACGAGCTCGGCGCCCTGCTCACGGCCGCCAAGCTCGACGCCGGGTGGATTGCACGCAAACTGCCGGCGGAGACGATGACGGCGCTGCGCAGCCGCTTCGACCGCCTGCTCGACACCCTGAACCAGGGGATTGCGCTCAAGCGCAAGGTGGTGGCTGACCTGCGCCCCCCGCTGCTGTCCGAGCTCGGCCTTGTCGAGGCGCTGCGCGCACTGCCCGACAGCGGTGACATCGGCGAGCATGGCGGCAAGCTCGAGATCGATTTGCCAGACGCACTGCCCGAACTGCCCGCGCAGACCGCGCTCGCGCTCTATCGCATCGCCCAGGAAGCGCTCACCAACGTGCGCCGCTATGCTTCGGCCACTCGTGTGCAACTACGCCTCCACACCGAGGGCGACGAGCTGGTACTGGAGATCGAGGACAACGGTGTCGGCTTCGACCCTTCAGCACGCGACCACGACCGTCACGGCCTGGCGGGCATGGCACACCGCGTGCAGATGCTGGCCGGGCGGCTGGACATCGACAGCCGCCCCGGCGCTGGCACCCGCATCAGTGCGCGCGTCCCCTTCGCACGCATGCATTGAGCGTGGAGCCATGTTCCGGCGCTGGCTCAGGAGCCAGGCTCGGGGAGCGCAGCCTGCACGAATTCGACCAACTCATCGAGCTGGAAAGACTTGTCGAAGAAGCGCTCGGCGCCAAACTGTTCGCAGCGCGCCCGCACCGGCGGGTGACCGTAGTTGGAGAACACCACGGCTCGCGGACGACCGAAACGCTCAGGTTCGGCCTGCAACCGCTGCAACACGCCCAGGCCGCTTCCGGCGCGCAACTCGAGATCGATGATCGCCAGATCAGGATGCAGGCGCTCGAGTGCTGCAAGCGCGTCCTGCTCGTCCGCGGCCGCCGCCACCACGCCCACGCCATCGAGCTCCTCGAGCATATCCCGCAGCATGCCGCACAGCAGCGCCGAATCCTCGACCAGGACGATGCGCAACACAGGCGGGTCGTCAGGGCGGGGCGATGCAGTCATCGACATGACGGCCTCACTCGAGAATCAGCCCGTGACGCAGCGCATAGGTCGCGAGCTCGGCATTGCTGGCCACGCCGAGCTTTTCAAGCAGGCGCGTGCGGTAGGTACTGACCGTCTTTACACTCAGACTGAGCACGCTGGCGATGTCCGACACCGACTCGCCACGTGCGAGGCGCAGAAAGACCTGGAGTTCGCGGTCAGACAGCTTGTCATGCGCGGCGCCGGACGCACCGCCGGCCAAGGTCTCGGCAAGCAGCTCTGCCGTGCGCGGCGACAAGTAGCGCCGCCCCTGCGCGACGGTGCGAATGGCGTTGATCAGGTCCTCGCGGGTGCAGTCCTTGCACAGGTAACCATCCGCTCCGTTGCGAATCATCGCCAGCGCATAGCGTTCCTCGGGAAAGCCCGACAGCACCAGAATGCGCAGCTTGTCGTAGCGCTGGCGCGCGGCGCGCAGCACGTCGACCCCGCTCTGCCCAGGCAGCGAGAGGTCGAGCAACAGCACATCGGTCTCATGCTCGCGCAAGCCCTGTAGCGCCTCCTCGCCTGACGCGGCCTCGAACGGAAACTCGAATCCCAGCTCGTCTGCAAGCATCTCGCGAAAGCCTGCACGCACGATCTGGTGGTCATCGACGATGGCGATACGCAGCATGTCCGACGGTCCCATTCACGATGAAGCGCTTGAAAGCATAGCCGATGCGCCGACCGCCCATCCAGGCGTCGGCCATCGGCAAACATCCCGCGGCACGGCTGGCGGACCCGGGTGCGGACTCATCGCCCCTTGGCAAGATTGACCAGGAAGCTGGCAATGGCCATGACCAGGAACACGACGAACAGGATCTTGGCGATACCCGCCGCACCGGCGGCGATGCCGCCGAAGCCGAACACGGCTGCGATCAGCGCGATGACGAAAAAGATTACGGCATAGTGCAGCATGATGGTCTCCTTTGTCGGCAGCGCCGCCGGGCACGCGCCGCTACCGCGGCCGCCCGGCGCGCTCGGGTGGGCTCAGAAACGGCTTTCCCATTCCTTGACCTGACGCTCGGCCTCGTCGCGGGTGATGCCGTAGCGCTCCTGCAGGCGACCGGCCAGTTCGGTGCGGCGGCCCGCGATGACGTCAAAGTCGTCGTCGGTGAGCTTGCCCCACTGCTGCTGGACCTTGCCCTTGAGTTGCTTCCAGTTGCCTTCGATGATGTCCTTGTTCATGGTTGCTCTCCTTGAAGTTGAGGGTGCAGCGTGGTGCCTTTTGCATGGGAGCGGCCCTTGCTCGGCTCACGGCTCCACTTTAGGCGCCCCCCTGCTCCCGTCCCATCGGCCCGGTCCGAAACCAACGTCGGACTATTCCGACATCACCCCGCGGCGGGCAGGACGCAGGCGGCACACCCCAAGTAGCTGCACCGGCCCGCGAGCGCTGGAAACGCTGCCGCCGAACCCTCCTCGGACGGCTGCCGCCCGGCACCAGCGCCCTTGCCTGCGCTATAATCCAACGCTTTGTTTTATCTGAACTTCAGGACTCTCCGTGCTCGTCGCAGCCAACATCACCATGCAGTTCGGGGCCAAGCCCCTGTTCGAGAACGTCTCCGTCAAGTTCGGCGACGGCAACCGCTACGGCCTGATCGGGGCCAACGGGGCCGGCAAGTCGACCTTCATGAAGATCCTGTGCGGCGCCCTCGAAGCCAGCGCAGGCAACGTCTCCAAGGATGTCCATGAGCGCATGGCCTACCTGCGCCAGGACCAGTTCGCCTACGAGGACATGCGCGTACTCGACGTGGTGATGATGGGCCACGAGGAACTGTGGGCGGCGATCAAGGAGCGCGACGCGATCTACGCCAACCCGGACGCCACCGAAGACGACTACATGCACGCCGCCGAACTCGAGGGCAAGGTGGGCGAGTACGACGGCTACACCGCCGAGTCGCGCGCCGGGGAACTGCTGCTGGGCGTGGGCATCGGCACCGAACTGCACAACGGCCCGATGAGCGAGGTCGCCCCGGGCTGGAAGCTGCGCGTGCTGCTGTGCCAGGCGCTGTTTGCCAATCCCGACATCCTGCTGCTCGACGAGCCGACCAACAACCTCGACATCAACACCATCCGCTGGCTCGAGGACGTGCTCAACAATCGTGACTGCACGATGATCATCATCTCGCACGATCGCCACTTCCTGAACCAGGTGTGCACCCACATGGCCGACCTGGACTACGGCACGATCACGATCTATCCGGGCAACTACGACGACTATATGGAAGCGTCGACGATGGCGCGCGAGCGCCAGTCTTCGGCCAACGCCCGCGCCAAGGACAAGATCCAGGAGCTGCAGGCCTTCGTGCGCCGCTTCTCGGCCAACAAGTCCAAGGCCAAGCAGGCCACCAGCCGCCTCAAGCTGATCGACAAGCTCAAGCCCGAGGACGTCAAGCCGTCCAGCCGTCAGTACCCGTGGATCCGCTTCGACTACGACGAAAAGGACAAGCTGCACCGCCTGGCCTGCGAGGTGGACAACATCTCCTTCGCCTACGAGGGCATGGACAAGCCGCTCATCAACCGCTTCTCGATCGCGATCGAGGCCGGCGAACGCGTCGCCATCATCGGCGAGAACGGCGTCGGCAAGACCACCCTGCTGAAGCTGCTGGTGGGCGAGCTTGCGCCGCAGAAGGGTGCCATCAAGTGGGCGGAGAAGGCCAAGCCCGGCTACTACGCCCAGGATCACTCGAGCGATTTCGCCGAGGACGTCAGCCTGACCGACTGGATCGCGCCCTACTCGCGCATCACCGCCGCCGCCACCGGCGAGGACAACGAGACCCTGCTGCGCGGCACGCTCGGCCGCCTGCTGTTCTCGGGCGACGAGGTGAAGAAGTCGGTCAAGGTGATCTCCGGTGGCGAGCAGGGCCGCATGCTGTTTGGCAAGCTGATGCTGTCGCGCCCCAACGTGCTGCTGATGGACGAGCCGACCAACCACCTCGACATGGAATCGATCGAGTCGCTCAACAGCGGCCTCGAGAAGTTCTCCGGCACGCTGATCTTCATCTCCCACGACCGCGAGTTCGTGTCATCGCTCGCCACCCGCATCATCGAGATCAAGCTGGACCGGCAGATCGTGGATTACCGCGGGACCTACGAGGAGTACCTGCAGAGCCAGGGCCTCGACTGATTCACTGCCACAGCGCGCGCAGCGGCGTATCCGGCGCGAACCGGTGCGCCACCTGCGCCTGCAGCAGCTCGGCGGTGGCGAGCGCGTCGGTCAGCGCGTGGTGGGCGCGGTAGCGCGGCAGGCGGTAGCGTTCGCGGCTGTCGGCGAGGCGGATCGACACCTGGTCGTGCTTGCGGCCAAACAGGCGGGCGCGGAGGTTTGCAAGCCAAGAGCCCGTCGCTGGCGCACGATGCAGGCGCGCCTCCAGCTCCATGGTGTCGATCACCGGAAACTCGATGCCTTCGCCGATGCGCGCCTTGAGCGCTGCGGCCAGGAAGCTGCGCTCGATGTCGCCGCAATGCACCACCACGACGCGGCCGGCCAACGCCGGCAGCAGTTCGTCCACGATGGCGCCGAGATCGGGTGCGGAGGCGATCTGCGCGTGGGTGATGGCGTGGATCGTCACTGACTCGGGGTGCAGCTCGGCACGCGGGCGCACCACCCAGTAGCGCGAGGCGCTCGAGCGGATGCAGGTGAGATCCATCGGCACCACGCCGATGCTGACGATCTCGTCGCGAACCGGGTCGAGCCCGGTGGTCTCGACGTCGAGCGCGACCATCTGCACGTTCTTGAGCGGCGTTTCGCCCGCGACCGTGCCTGCCGCATAGAAGCGATGCAGGCGCGGATCGCGTGCGGCGGCGGCGAGTTCGGTGAAGCGCGCCGGCCAGTCCGGAACGGCGCGGGCGCGCGGCTCACCGCTGCGTGCAGGCGCGGCGGGCGCGTCCTTCCTGAGGTCGCCAAGGTGAAGCATGGCCGCGCCCTTAGTTCGCCCGCCCGGGCTGGTAGCGGTACTTGAGGAATTTCTGCGCGTTGCCGAGGATCAGGAAGGCATCGCGCAGACTCTTGCGTTCGAATTCGGACAGCTTCTCGGGGTCGATGCTGTTGTCCGGCTCTTCGCCTGCGGCGAGTGACTCGGCCTGGTGGCGGGCGCGCACCATGGCGATGAATTCCAGTGCGTCGTAGAGGTCCTGGCCGCGGCCAAGCGGCAGGATGGCGGCGTCGATGACGTCCTTCAGGCGCTCGAAGGAGTTGAGTGCCATCGAGCCGATCGCCAGCGCGTGGACGCGGGTCAGGTCCGCGAGCGGCGCGGTGCCGCGGCGCTTGATGTTGATGACGCGGCTGTGGCGGCCATCGGATTCGACCACGAAATCCTTGAAGAAACCCAGTGGTGGCGTGCGCTGCAGCGCGTTGCGTGCCATGCAGGCGAGGAAGCGCGAGTTGCCCTTGGCCTTGCGCGCGATCAGCTCGCGCAGCCGCGTTGCCCACTCCAACCGCCCCCAGACGCCGTCGAGGTCGAAGAAGATGCCGGCGTTGAGCAGCGACTCGGGCGTGGGACGCTCGATCCAGTCCGTGAAGGTACGCTCCCACACCTTGAGCGGCTGGCGCCAGCGTTCGTTGCTCGCCATCACGCCGCCACTGCAGTAGCTGTAGCCGCAGCGCGCCAGGCCATCGCTGACGAATGCGGCAAGCGCCCTGAAGTAGGCGTCGTGCTGCACGGAGTCGAAGCGGTCGTCGAGCACCAGGGCGTTGTCCTGGTCGGTGACGATCATCTGCTCCTGGCGCGCCATCGAGCCGAGCGCGAGGAAGCAGTAGGGCACGGGCGGCGCGCCAAGCTCGGCCTCGGCCAGCTCGAGCAAGCGCTGCTTGAAGCTGCGCCCGATCGCGGCCATGGCGCTGCCGATCATGTTGGCGCTGGCGTCCTCGGCCACCATGCGTGCGAAGCAGGCGCGCACCTCGGGTACGAGGGCGGCGAGTTCATCCACCGAGTGCTGGCGGAAGATGCTGCCGACCAGGAACAGGCTGCTGCGCGACTCGTAGCGAATGATGTCCGACAGCGCGATCACACCCAGCGGACGCTGGTTCCTGAGCACCGGCAGGTGATGCACGTTATGGCGCAGCATCGCCAGCATGGCCTCGAACACGAGCTGGTTGTGGTTCACCGACACCACGCCGACCGACATGATCTCGGTCACCGGGGTGTCGTAAGGCAGGCCGGGGGCGACCAGGCGTGTGCGCAGGTCGCGGTCGGTGACGATGCCGGCAAGCTGCGGCAGATCGGGCACCTCCGGGTTGTGTTCGAGAATGAGCAGCGAGGACACGCCCTCCTCGCTCATGCGCTGCGCCACCTCGCGCGCACTGGCGGTGCTGGACAAGGTTACCGCGCTACGTCCGACCAGGGTGTCGATCGTCGCCGACAGCAGGTCGTTGGACTCCTCGCGCTTGGAGACCACCTGGCGCAGCCGTGTGCGGTCCTCGACCTCCACCAGGTCGGCGAAGCTCTCGTGCTGGTCGAAAAGCTCGGCGAAGAGCTCGCGCGGAATCAGGTACAGCAGCGTGTCTTCCAGCGCAGTGACCGGAAAACGCACCCGCCCGTTGCGCAGCAGGCCGAACTCGCCGAAGTAGCCGCCGGCGGTGAGGCGGTTGTAGAGCGTGCCGTTGCGACGGAAGACCTCCACCGCACCGCTGCGCACCACATGCCAGGACTCGGCCACCTGGCCGAACTCGACGATCGCCTCGCCCGCTTTGTAGTAGCGCACGTCGATCGCCGCCGCCACCCGCTGCAGTACCTCGTCGGGCAGTTCGTCGAAGGGCGGATGGGCGCGCAGGAAGTCGAGGATCTCGAGTTGTTCGATCTGCATGGCGGGCAGCAGTGGCGAGGGCGAGAGAGAATCGTAGCGCAAGCCTTCAGCCCGTACGCGGCTCCGAGGCCAGGCCCTTGATCACCGCCACCGCCGACATCAGCAGCACGATGGTAAACGGCAGGCCGGTCGACACCGCCATCGCCTGCAAGGCCACCAGACCACCGCCAAGAATCAGCGCAACCGCCACCAGCCCTTCGAAGGTGCACCAGAACACGCGCTGAGGCATCGGCGCATCCACCTTGCCGCCTGCGGAGATGACGTCGATCACCAGCGACCCGGAGTCGGACGAGGTGACGAAGAAGACGACCACGAGCACGATGGCGACGAACGAGGTGATCGAGGCCAGCGGCAGCGCGTCGAGCATGGTGAATAGCTGCAGGGGCAAGGCGGCGCCGGCGGCAGCCTCGTAGCCATCCCTGACGAGCTGGCTGATCGCGGTCTCGCCGAATACCGTCATCCACATCACGCAGGCCAGCGAGGGCACGATCAGCACCGAGACGATGAACTCGCGCACCGTGCGCCCACGCGACACGCGTGCAATGAACATGCCGACGAAGGGCGACCAGGAGATCCACCATGCCCAGTAGAAGGCGGTCCAGCCCTGCGAGAAGTTGGCATCGTCACGCCCGATCGGGTTGGCGAGCGCGGGCAGGTTCTGCAGGTAGGCGCCGAGATTGGAGAAGAAGCCGGTCAGGATCGCCAGCGTGGGCCCCACTGCCACCACGAACAGCAACAGCACGACCGCGAGCACCATGTTGATCTGGGACAGGCGCTTGACCCCCGCGTCCAACCCCGCCACCACCGACACCAGTGCAATGGCGGTGATCGCAATCACCAGCACGACCTGGGTGGTGTTGCCGAGCGGTACGTCGAACAGGTAGTTGAGCCCCGCCGAGGCCTGCGCGGCGCCGAAGCCGAGCGAGGTGGCCAGGCCGAACAGTGTGGCAAATACGGCAAGGATGTCGATGATGTGCCCCGGCCAGCCCCATACACGCTCGCCGAGCAGCGGATAGAACACCGAGCGCACGGTCAGCGGCAGGCCCTTGTTGAAGGAAAACAAGGCCAGGCCGAGCGCCAGGATGGCGTAGATCGCCCACGGGTGCAGCGCCCAGTGGTAGATGGTCGCTGCCATGGCGAGACGGGTCGCCGCCTCGGCATCGCCCGCTGCGGCCCCCAGAGGCGCCCAGTCGGTGCGCACGCCGTCCTCGACCACGGTGCCGCCAAAAGCGCTGCCGAAGTGGGACAAGGGCTCGGAGACGCCGAAGAACATCAGCCCGATCCCCATGCCGGCCGCGAACAGCATCGAGAACCAGCCGAGATAGGAGTAGTCGGGCTTCGCCTCGGTACCGCCCAGCCTGACCTTGCCGAGCGGCGACACCGCCAGGCCCAGGCAGACCAGCACGAAGACGTTGCCGGCGCTGATGAAGAACCAGTCGAGGTGTGTCGTCAGCCAGCCGCGCAGGCCACTGAAGAGGGGCTCGACATGGTTCTGGAAGGCCAGGGTGAGAATCACGAAGGCGACCACGGCGAGGCCGGAGATCGCGAATACGCGGTTGTGGATGTCGAGGCCAAGCGGCCCCACGTTAACGATGATGTTGTCCTGGCCAACCTTGTAGTCGGTGTCGATCGGATTGACCTGGCCATCGGGGGACATCGGGTCCCTGCGCTCTGTCATTCCAGCTCCTTGTCGTTATATGAAGGGAGGCCGCAGCACTTGCGGCACGAGCCGTAACGGGTCGAGCGATGCATTTTAACATTTGTACAAATTAAATTTGTCTGGTTTTCAAAATACCCTTTGCCCGCCGCACACCGGCCAACGGACGCCCCCCGCACAGACTCGGCTAGAATCACGCCCAGCGGAGAATGGACATGATCGGCATCTTTCTGATAACGCATGGCACGCTGGGCGAATCGCTCATCCAGTGCTGCTGCCATGTGCTCAACAAACGGCCTGTGCAGATCGCGCAGCTTGGCGTATCGGCGCAGGACGACCCCCTGGACGTGCTGCCGCTGGCGCGCAACATGCTGGGCTGGGTCGATGGCGGCGAAGGCGTGCTCGTGCTCACCGACATCTACGGCGCCACGCCGAGCAACATCGCGGCCAAGCTGGTGATGCCGGGCCGCATCGAACTGGTCGCCGGCGTGAACCTGCCGATGCTGCTGCGCGTACTGACCTATCGCGAACGTGACATGCCGACCCTGGTCAAGCGTGCGGTATCGGGCGCCTGCGACGGCGTCCTGCACGTCGACGCCAACTGAACGCGAAGAATAACGAGGACACGGGAAAACCCGGGGGAGACGAGTCCATGCCAAGAGCGGACGCCGACATCATCAACAAGCTCGGCCTGCACGCACGTGCGTCGGCCAAGCTCACCCAGCTCGCCAGCAATTACCCGTGCGAGGTCTGGCTCGAGCGCAACGGCCGCCGCGTCAACGCCAAGAGCATCATGGGCGTGATGATGCTGGCCGCCGCCAAGGGCAGCACGATCACGATCGACACCGAAGGCGAGCAGGCCGACGACGCCCTGCGGGCGATCCGGGACCTGGTCGCGGACCGCTTCGGCGAAGGGGAGTGAGATGCCTTTCACTGTCCACGGCCTCCCGGTCTCGCAGGGCATCGCGATCGGCCATGTGCACCTGATCTCCCACGCCCTGCTCGAGGTCAACCACTACCACGTCGCGCCGCGCCACATCGAGGACGAGCTCGCGCGCCTGGACGAGGCCGTCGCCACCGTGCAGGGCGAACTCGTCGGCCTCAAGGCGGTCACCACCTCGGGCCAGGCCCACAGCGAAGTCGGCGCATTCGTCGACCTGCAGCTGATGATGCTGGCCGATCCGATGCTGGTCGACGCCGCCCGCCAACTCGTCGAATCGCGCCGCTGCAACGCAGAGTGGGCGCTGGTGCAGCAGATGGAGCACCTGGTCGAGCAGTTCCGTCAGATCGAGGACCCCTATCTGCGCGAGCGCCAGGCCGATGTCGTTCAGGTGATCGAGCGCCTGGTCAAGGTCCTGCTCGGCCATCCCGGCCACCTGCCGCCCAAGCGGCGCGACGGTCTGGGCACCATCGTCGTCGCCCACGACCTGTCACCGGCCGACACCATCGGTTTTCGCGACCACAACATCGCCGGCTTCGTCACCGACGTCGGCGGGCCGACCAGCCACACCGCGATCGTTGCCCGCAGCCTCAAGATCCCCGCTGTGGTCGGCCTGCACCATGTGCGCGACCTGCTCGAGGACGATGAGCTCGTCATCGTCGACGGCACGCGCGGCGTCATCATCGTCGCCCCCGGCGACGAGATCATCGAGGAGTACCGCCTGCGCCGCAGCGAGCTGGAGATCGAACGCTCCAAGCTCAACCGCTTGCGCGACACGCGCGCCACCACGCTGGACGGCGAAACCATCAACCTGATGGCCAACATCGAGGGCCCCAAGGACCTGCCCGCGGTCAAGTCCGCCAACGCCGACGGCATCGGCCTGTACCGGACCGAGTTCCTCTTCATCGGCCGCGACAACCTGCCCGACGAGGACGAGCAGTACGAGGCCTACCGCGCCGTCGTCAAGGCGATGCCGAGCAAGCCGGTCACCATCCGCACCTTCGACGTCGGCAACGACAAGGCGCTCAACGGCGTGCACTCGCGCATGGAGCCCAACCCCGCGCTCGGCCTGCGCGCGGTGCGCTACTCGCTGTCCGAACCCAAGATGTTCCTCACCCAGCTGCGCGCACTGCTGCGCGCGTCGGCGCACGGCAAACTGCAGATCATGGTGCCGATGCTCGCCCACGCCCAGGAGATCGACCAATGCCTCGCCCTGATCGAAAAGGCGAAGGCTGAACTGCGCGCCGAGAAGCTCAAGTTCGACGAAGGCGTGCAGATCGGCGGCATGATCGAAGTCCCCGCGGCCGCGTTGTCGCTCGGCATGTTCATCCGCCGCCTCGCCTTCCTGTCGATCGGCACCAACGACCTCATCCAGTACACGCTGGCGATCGACCGTTCGGACGAGGCGGTGGTACACCTCTACGACCCGCTCCACCCCGCGGTGCTCAAGCTCATCGCCGGCACCATCGCCACCGGCGCCCGCTACGGCCTGCCCGTGTCGGTGTGCGGCGAGATGGCAGGCGACCTCGCCTACACCGAGTTGCTGCTCGGCATGGGCCTGCGCAACTTCTCTATGCATCCGGGCAACATCCTCGAGATCAAGCAACAGATCCTGCGCGCCGACCTCGGCGAACTCGCACCCAAGGTGCAGCGCATCCTCAAGATGGACGAACCTGCGCGCATCCGCGAGGCGGTCGAACGACTGGTGGCCTGACGCTCACACAGAAAACGCCGTCTGCCGGTACCGGGCGAAGCGGATGTTGCGTAAGCCCAACTTGGGCGAAAAGACCCTGAGGCCCACGTGGCCTTGGTGCTAATCTTGAGCGCAGGATGCACTCGCACGCTCAGGAGACAAGAACATGAAAACCAGCAGTAAAAAAACCCGCTCGATGCTTCGCCCCAGCGTGCTGGCCTTGGCCATTGCGACGGGGTTCCCCCTGATTGCTTCGGCTCAAGCAAGCCTTCCCGCGGAATTCACCGTCCTAGGCTCGCTGGGAGGCGACTACAACCGCCTCGGCGGCTATTACAACAACCGTGTGGTTTCCACGGATGGCACGGTCGTCATCGGTTACGGGGAGACGGCGGATGGCTACTACAACGCCTTCCGGTGGACCGCTGCCGACGGCATCGCCAGCCTAGGGACCCTAGGCGGCAACTACAGCTACGCCCACAGCATGTCCGCCGATGGCAGCGTGGTGGTCGGGCAGAGCTACCTCACCGACTGGAGCAACACCCGAGCCTTCCGCTGGACCGAGGCCACCGGCATGATCGATCTCGGCACCCTGGGCGGCAACTACAGCTATGCCTACGGTGTCTCCGCGGACGGTAGCGTGGTTGTCGGACAGGCCCGCACGGCGATGAACCAGGACCGCGCCTTCCGCTGGACGGAGACCACCGGCATGGTCGATCTGGGCACCCTGGGCGGCAACTACAGCTACGCGACCGGTGTGTCTGACGATGGCAATGCCGTAGCCGGATATGCATACACTGCAGCAAGCCATGGCCATGCATTCCGCTGGACGGAAGCGGGCGGGATGGCCGACCTGGGCACCTTGGGCGGCAACTATAGTTACGCATACGGCATTTCCGGTGACGGCAGCGCGGTGGTCGGCCACGCGGACACAGAGAGCGGACACACGCACGCCTTCCGCTGGACCGAGGCCTCCGGCATGACCAACCTGGGCACACTGGGTGGCAACTGGAGCTACGCCTACCGGGTCAACATCGACGGCAGCGTCGTGATCGGATACGCGCGCACCGAAGAGGACCATTACCATGCCTTCCGCTGGACCGAGGCGGGCGGCATGGCCGACCTCGGCACCCTGGGCGGCAACTATAGCTGGGCGAGCGGGCTCTCGGACGACGGCAGCGTCGTGGTCGGAGTCACGTACGACGCAGACTCGATCTACCAGCCCTTCCGCTGGACGGCCGCAACGGGCATGCAGTCGGTGTCGGACTGGCTGGCGGGCGCGGGCGTGACCACGCCCGAAGGCTGGCGGCTGGCAGACGGTGGCGAGGTCGGCGTGAATAGCCTCGGCAACGTCATGGTCGGCACCGGTCGGGATGCAGAGGGGCGCAATCAGGTGTGGCTCGCACGAGTGGGTCACGGCAGCGGCATCATCAGCGTGCAGGACTGGCTGCGCAGCGTCTCCGGCGCCGGCCAGGCATTCCATTCCGGCTTGCAACTGACCAACCTGCCGCTCAATGGCGCCCACCATCGCCCGCTGATGAGCTATCCACAGCTCGGCAGCACGAACTGTTTCTGGGCGACCGGCGATCTCGCCCGACACGAGAACAAGGATGCCCGCGTTGGCACGGGCGAGGTGGGTGTGTGCACCGACTTCGCTGGCGGCGCCGTGCGCGCCGGGGTCGGAGTCGGCATCGGACGCCAGACTCAGGATCTCGCCTTTGGCGGCCGCAGCAAGGTCGACGGCCAGTTCCTGGTGGGCGAGGTGAACTGGCGCCCTGAAGGCTCCCCCATCGTCGGCTCCGTCACCGCAGTGCTCGGTGATTGGGATGCCGATATCCGGCGCGGCTACATGAACGGCACGACGCAGGAACGTTCGAGCGGCAGCCCGGACGTCGACGCACTCGCACTGCGCTTGCGTGCGGACTGGTTCGACGCCGCACGGCTGGGCTCGGCGACACTGACGCCCTGGGCCTCTTACACCTGGAGCCGGGTCAAGGTCGACGGCTACACTGAGAGCGGCGGCGCTTTCCCCGCTACCTTTGACGGCCAGAAACATAACGCCGACGAGCTCCGCCTCGGCGTCGCCGCCGACTGGAGCTTGACGCCGGCGACCGGGGTCCGCGGCACGATCGAGACCGTTCATCGCCTCGACGACCGTGGCCCGGCGCTATCTGGCAGCGAGGCGAGCGGTCTGCTCAGCTTCAACGAGCCAGGCGCCCGCATCCGCAAGAACTGGCAGCGTGTCGGCGTCGATGTGGATCACCGCATCAAGCCGAACATGGTTGTGACCGTGTCGGCGCATGCCGCCACCTCCGGCGAGGACCCGAGCTACTCCGCCGCGGTTTCGCTGCGCCTCGGCTTCTGACGGCTGCAGCCTTCGTCCTACCGCCACCGTGCCGGGTCCCGCCCTGGCGCGGTGGTTTTGACCTTTCTCATCCACTTCATCCGGAACCGCAGCAAGCGCCCCCCCAAGCATGGACTTCGTAAGCACGATGCCTGGCCTGCACTGGCCAGCGTTGCCGGGACCAAGGGCGATCATGCGCCTCGGGCTGCTGCATCAGTTCGCAGCCACGCAATGGTGGCCTGTCGAGCGGCTGGCAAGCATGCAGTTGCGCCAGCTTGCCGAGCTCGTCGGCCACGCCCGCAAGCACAGCCCCTACTACGCCCGCACGCTCGCACACCTCCCCGCGCAACTGGACGAAAGCGCATGGCGGTCGATCCCGGTCCTCAAGCGCGACACCGTGCAGGAAGAGAAAGCGGCGCTGCGTAGTACGCATTGCCCGCAAGCGCATGGTGGTCGCGAAACCATTTTCTCTTCTGGCTCGACAGGCAAGCCGATCGCCGTCGAGCAAACCACGCTCACCCAGTTGTTCTGGGAGGCATTCACGCTGCGCGACCACGAATGGCATGCGCGTGACGTGGCGGGCAAGCTGTGTTCCATCCGCTTTTTCCCCGATGGCAGTGCGACGCCCCCCCAGGGCGGGCGTGGCCCGAACTGGGGCAGCGCCACGGCCGATCTCGTCCGCACCGGCCCCGTTGCCATGCTGGACGTACGCTCGAGCGTCGACCAGCAGATCGCTTGGCTGGAGCGCGAACAACCCGAATACCTGCTGACCCACCCCACGATTCTCGACACCCTTCTGCGCACCCTTGAAGACGGCAGGCCGTTGCGGCTGGAGCGCCTGCGCGAGGTCCGCACGGTAAGCGAAGCGCTGCCCGAAGGCTTGCGCGAGCGCTGCCGGCAATTGCTCGGTGTTTCCCTGACCGACATCTACAGCACACGCGAGACGGGCTACCTCGCGCTGCAATGCCCCGAGCACGATCACTACCACCTACAGGCCGAGAACGCCCGCATCGAGATCCTCGACGCCGGCGGCCAGCCCTGCGGCCCCGGCGACATCGGACGTGTGGTGGTCACACCGCTGCACAATTTTGCCTTCCCCCTGCTACGCTACGAAGTCGGCGACTATGCCGAAGTCGGCGAACCTTGCCCCTGCGGTCGCGGCCTGCCTGTCATCAGGCGCATCCTTGGCCGCCAACGCAACATGCTGCGCCTGCCGGACGGTCGGTGCCACTGGCCGATCCTGAACTACAAGGCCATGAACACCATCGTGCCATTGCGACAGCTGCGCATGATCCAGGTCGAGCTCGAGCGTATCGAGGTCGACATCGTGACCACGCACCGACCTGATGAAGCCACGGAGCTGCGCCTCGGCGAGGAGATACAGCGCAACCTGGGCTACCCCTTCAAGCTCGAGTTTCACTATGTCGACGACATTCCACGCTCCGCAGGCGGCAAGTTCGAGGACTTCATGTCGCGGGTCGCGTGAGTCCGCACAGTGATGAGCACATGATGACGGCGTCGATTTCACCCACTGCAACCCTGCTGCCCAGCAACGAGACATTGCTCGCATTCTGGGAGGCACTGCTGGCGGGCTCGCTCGCCACCCACGAGTTCGAGGACATGGTCGGCAGGCATTGGCAGGAACGACGTTTCCTGCGCCGCTGCCCGGCTGCTGTCGAACAGGTCGAGGAGATCATGCGCGCGCGCCACGACCTCGAGTCCGCGGGCTATGGTCATGACATCGGCGACATGCGTTTCGAGAGCCTGCTGCTGACCCGGTCGATCGGCGGACCGTCGGCAATCCACGTGCGCGCCCCGGCCGAGCGCCACCCCGATGGCCCATTGAGGACACGCAACCGCGAGCCCCATGTACACGACTCGGGACGTATTGCGCTGATCACCGCGGACAGCGCTACGTTCTTCATCGAACATCCGGGCCGGCGAGGCGAAGCAGTACTCAGGGTGGCAGTGGCGCGCGGCGACATGCTGTTCTGGCCCGCCGGCCTCGCCCACACCTTCGATGCTGGCAAGGGTTTCAGCCTGGTCTCGGCCATGGCACGCCACGTCCCGCCTGCATCCACCGAGTTCGCCTTGCCGGCGTCGGCGCTGGGACTCGATCTCGACGCCTGCGAGGCGTTCGACTACGGCGACATCGAAGCGCAGATTTCACCGCTGCCCCCCGCTCGACACTGATGACAGCGGCTTCGACGGCCATGCGCACCGAGCTGCCCTGGCTGCTCGGCGGACGCCCGCTGCGACCCGACCGCGGCGGCTACACCGTGACGATGCGGGAGGACGAAGGCACCGCCCGCGCTCTCGCTGCGCTGCGCGCGAGCCGGCACGCGGCGCCATGCATCCATGTCGGCTGGGGCAGCTTTCGCAATCTCGACATCGCCGCGGCCAGAAGCTCCGCCAGCGTGTATCTGTGCGACATCAATCTGCATCAGTTCCGCGTCTGGCGAGCAGTACGCCAGGCATTGCACGGGGCCGACTCACCCGCAGCCTTCGTGGATGCAGTCGCCCCGAAACTGCCCCAGCGCCCCCGCCTGCGGATGTTCTCCACCGACGTACGGGACTGGATTGGCCGTGAGCTGTCCCGCCCCGACAGCTGGCTCAACGAACGTTCGACAGAGCGCTACCGGCACATACGCGAGCTGTTCGAAACCGGCGCCGTCAGAGTGCTCCAACTGGATCTTGCAACCTCGCCCGACGCCCCACTACGGCCCTTCGGACGCCTTGCCGCACGACTCTCGGAGCGGGCAAGCAACGACGGTTTCGCTGTGGACACGGTATACGTGTCGAACATCCCGTTCATGCTGCAACAAGCCGTAGGCTTCTTCGGGGAAGACCAATCATCGGACGGACGGAGCGTATCCGCCGCGTTGCACGCAGTCCGCCACAACCTTGGATTGCTCGCCTCGCCCGCCGCCCTGTTGATCACGGCTGAGCACCTGGCAACGACGAGCACAAACGACAATCTGCAGTGGCGCACCGAGGTACTGCAGCTCGATGCGTATCTGCAAGCAGGACTGCCTTGAGGCCGCGCCACGACGCATAGCCGCAGTCACGCCGTCATCGCTGACACCACCTGCCGGGCTCACCTGGACACATTGCATCGGACGGCCTGCGCCCAGTAGAATGGCGACCTTGTTCGCTTCGGCCAGGGGCCGGATGCGCATGGCGGGTGTCGTATAATGGCTATTACCTCAGCTTCCCAAGCTGATGACGAGGGTTCGATTCCCTTCACCCGCTCCACCGCATCATTCTGCGGACTTCCGCAGAAGTCCAAGAGAGTCTGCAAGTCGTTGCCACACAAGGACTTTTCCTCTCTTTGACGTTCTGCCGCGGTCCACTGCGATCCGCCTACAGCCGGGACTTTTAAGTCCACAAACAAGTCCATTTTTGCGGGCGCGGCTGATTCCGGATTGTTGATGGAGGGGCGAGGTCGACGTGACCAGCATCTGGTTCCTGACTCATGTTCAGGAGCAAGAGCATGGCACTCTCAGACCTGGCCGTTCGACAGGCCAAGGCAACTGGCAAGGCATACACCCTCCCTGACCTGGATAGCCTCTCCCTGGCCGTCACGGCTGCAGGGGGCAGGACTTGGCACTTCCGCTACTACTGGGCGGGCAAGCAGAAGCGGATGTCGCTCGGCACCTACCCGGAGGTGACACTTCGCGAGGCCCGCAGCCTGCGCGACGAAGCGCGCGCCCTGCTAGCCAAAGGCACCAATCCTCGCGTACACCGCAAGCAGAAGCGCACTGCTGTCCGGCTCGCCGACGAAAACACCTTCGAGGCGGTGTATCGCAAGTGGCTCAAGCATCGCGGGCTCAGCCTCAAGGAAGGCCGGCAGACGACCCTCTCGATACTTCCGCGCATCTTCGACAAGGATGTGCTGCCCACCTTGGGCAAACGGTCGATCTATGAGATCAAGCGTCCCGACCTCTTGGAGGTGATCGCCAAGATCGAGAAGCGCAAGGCGCTCTCCGTCGCCGAGAAAGTCAGGACGTGGTTCAACCAACTGTTCCGCTACGCGCTGGTGATCGTGCCGGGCCTGGAGCAGAACCCCGCCTCCGATCTCGATGTGGTGGCGCTGCCGCTGCCACCCGTCAACCACAACCCGTTCCTGCGCATGGCCGAGCTGCCGAAGCTGCTGCAGCGGCTGCGCAGCTATCGCGGCAGACGGCAGACCCAGCTCGGGCTGCGGCTATTGCTGCTGACCGGCGTGCGAACCGGAGAGCTGCGACAGGCGATGCCGGATCAATTCGATCTGGACCGGGGGCTGTGGATCATCCCGCCCGACGTCGTGAAGCAACTCCAGTTGGATATGCGCAAGAAGCGGCAGCAGCCGAAGGACATCCCGCCCTACATCGTGCCGCTGTCGATTCAGGCCATGGAGATCGTCCGGCACCTGCTGGATGAGTTCAAGCCGGCCCAGCGCCACCTGTTCCGGCACGACAGCGACTTGAAGAAGCGCATCAGCGAGAACACGCTCAATGGTGCCCTCAAGCGCATGGGCTATCAGGAACGCCTGACGGGGCACGGCATCCGCGGCACGATGTCCACCGCGCTCAACGAGATCGGCTACCCGAAGGTCTGGGTGGATGCACAGCTCTCGCATGTCGATCCCAACAAGGTCAGCGCGACCTACAACCATGCCGAGTACGTGGAGCAGCGTCGCCGCATGATGCAGGACTGGGCCGATCGGCTCGACCTCTTCGAGCAGAACCAGGTCGAGGCGGCCAGCATGCCGCTCACCGTGCATCTGGAAGGCGTGCCCGCATTCCCGAGTGAGCAAACTGCAAGCGCGCCCTCCGCGCCGGTTGCCGCTTCGCCAATCCTGCTCGTGACGAAGCCGGGTGACGCCATGCCGTTGGTTTCTGCCGCCGCACATCGGCTGCCGGCGGTTCCGCCCCCTCGATCGGCCGCGCCGCTGGTGCCTTCGGACATTCAGCGCGAGAGGATGGAGCTGTTCGATGTCTTCGAGGCGCCGCACAACCTTCCCGTCGCTGCGTTTGCCAAGATGGCGGGCAAGTCCCGCAGGTGGATCAGCTACGAGATCAAGGCGGGCAACTTGCTGGCGTTGAACGTGGGCAACCGCGGCCAGCGCGTGCCGGATTGGCATCTCGACCCACTCAAACACGAGTTGATCCAGTCCGTCCTGAAGCTGACCAGGGGTGCGGACCCTTGGCAGATCTACCATGCACTGCTGCAACCGCGCTCGATGCTGCGAGGGCATTCGGCACTGGAGGGCGTGACGGCCAGCAATCTCGACAAGCTCGTCATGGCAGTGAGCACAGCCGTGAAGGAAAGCGAATGGACCCCGTCGCGAGTCGGGGTCGCCTAGCAGCAGGAATGCGGGATCGTGGCGAAACCGCGATTCCCGCGCGTCTGTCAGGACACCAAGCGCGCGCGGCGGGCGAATCTTGCCTGGGTGTCCGACAAGGAAGCGTTGCGGCGGAGCAGGTAAGCCATCACGATCGTTGGTGCGCCGGCCAGCGGCCGCACTGCGATGCCTCGGCGTAGGTAGCTCGCCAGTCTCGTGGCAGGCGCAATGGCGATCCCGTACCCGGCGGCAACCAGCGTCATCGCCACTTCGAACGTCTCCACCGTTTGCTCTCGCTGTTGCAGCGCGTTATCGAACACGCGCTGTACGGTCATGCGCCACGGTTCATGAGCCGTGGACTGCGAGCAGATCAAGGGCTGCTTGAGCACTTCCTCGCACGGCACTTCACGGTAGGCCAGCAGGTGGGAGCGCTTGGCCACGGCGACTGCCAGCGTGTCATGCCACAGCGGCTCGCATACCCAGCCAGGCCACTGCCGGGCAACCGCAGACAAGGCGAAGTCGAAGCCGTCGCCCGGCAGCTCCGCGCCTCGACCGGGATCTGTCCATCCGGCCAGGACGGCATGGGTCTCCGGCTCTTCGGCACGCTGCAGGGCGAGCACGTCGGCGAGCTGGGGAGGCACCCATTCGCCGAGGATGGCCATGCGAATTTCGGCGGTGATGTCACTCGATTCCACGTCCAGCTCCCCCCAGGCGGTGAACTCGCGGCAACTGATCTCGAAACCGTTGAATGAGTTAAGTTTAACGTGGTTTAAATCGTGACCGTGTTCGACGCTCTTGGCAATGCCAAAGCGTTCGATCCAAAGGGGCCGCCCCACCGGCACCACCACCTACGAAGCGGAACCAGCCATCGCGTTTGGGGCTGCCGTGCGGGAAGAAAGAACCAACCAGGGTATCGCTCAGGAAACGCTGGCCCACATGGCCGGCATCGAACGGTCGCACATGGGCAAGATCGAGCGCGGTGAGCATGTCCCCACGCTCCCTCTCATCCTCAAGATTGCCCGTGCGCTGAAATGCAGTTCCGCCCAGTTGATGACTCTGACCGAAGCCAAGCTGGCAGAGTCGGCCCCATCCGCAGATTGAAGCCGGCCCGCACAGCGGTCGCACGCCTACGCCTGATCGTCGTCCTTGCCCCCAAGGGCTGAATCTTCGCGCTTTGCGGCCTCGTTGACGAGCCGCAGGTATGGGTTGTCTGGCGGCGTCTCCTGGAACAGCGCATCCGGGCTGGCGAGCAGGTAGCCGTGCAGCCGGCGCGACTTGCGCGGCCCCGTGACTTCGCAGGTCCAGATGTTCAGCCCGCTCGGCTGCTTGCGGTGCTGCCCCAGCTTCTCGAAGCGCTTCTGCACCCACTGCCACCCCTCCAGCTTCTCCTGCTTGGCCAGCGCGGCGACTTGAAGGTACTCCTGCGCGTAGCGCTGGAACACGCCGGGGCTGACGAGGTAGGTCGTACCGGCGACGGTGTGCACCAGGGCCTTGGCGTCGTTGATGATGAGCTTGCGCGTCTGGATGCTCTGACGCAGCCAGGCGATGAAGTGCGCCCCGGAGGGCTCCGTGCGATCCTGGGCAGGCGCGAGGCCCATCTGCGGCGGGGGCACGGTCGAAGGGGTCGGCTCGGGCTCGGCAACAGGGGAACTCGGGATCTCCGGTGCCGTGGGTGGAGCGGTGTCGCCCAGCAGGTCGAGCAGCGCGGACACGCCGGTATCCGTGGCTGAGGATGCGATCGGCGCCGTGCTCGCGGGTGCAGCTTCGATGCCTTCCAGTTGCGGCCCATCGGCCACCGCCGGCGCCTGCGGCTCCGCTTGTTCCTCTTCGACCTGCACACGGCCTGCGAACGGGGCCGGCCGGTCGGCGGCATCCCAGATCATCGCCGGCGAGAGTTTCAGGAAGGTAAAGGCGTGCGACCAGCCGGCGTCGCTGGTGACGGTAGCCTTCCAGATCGCCTTGCCATCCGGCGTCGGTTGCACGATGCCGTGATCCTGCAACACGTTGAACACCGCCGTATTGCTCGCCGGGATGCCGTCGATGCTCTGCGACAGCAGATGTGCGCGCAACTTGTCGGAGACGGTCTTGCTCACCAGCCACAAGGCGTCGTGGGTCAGCCAACCGTCCGCCGGGCCGGCCTGGTTCAACTTGAATTCTTCCTTGAGCAGGTAGCGCAGGCCGTCGAGCAATTTGCGTTGCAGCGCATGCTTGGGCGCCGCCAGCGCCTTGCTGGGATCGCCGCCGAGTTCCTGGGCGACCGATGCCTGGTCGGCCTGCACGACCAACTCGCCGAGCGTGCCGGCGTGCTCGTACTGGCCGGCCAGCACGTACAGCAGCGCGGCCCAGAGGTCGGGATAGCCGCTGAGCCAGTCGAAGATGTCCCGATCGAGAAGGCGCGCGTAGAGCAGCCCGGTGGCGGCGCTGTGCAGGCGGTACTCACGCTCCTTTCGGTAACGGAAGCGGTAGGGCTTTCGCAGCGGGCCGTGCCAGGGATGCCAGACGCTGCCGTCGGCATGCTCGACGTGCAGATCGACCGCAATCTTGCCGATGTCGTGCAGCAGGGCCGCGTAGGCCGTGCCTGCGGTCCAGGCTTCGGCCTGTGCCGCCTGTGCCTCCGGCGTGACGCCCGCAGGCAGCAGGTATGACTGCCGCAGCTTCAGCGCATAGGCGACGATCTCCAGGCCGTGGTCCAGCATGCCGCCCGGATAGGCGTGGTGGTGGTTCTCGGAGGCCGGGAACTGCTGGACCAGCTCGGCGTAGCGCTCCAGTGGGGCGAGGTAGAGCGTGGCGAACTGCCGGCGCGAGAGCGATGTGCGCTGCCAGATGTGTTCCAGTAGTTTCTGCCGGCGCGGCGTGGCCAGCAGCGATGCGGCCGACTCCGGCCGCATCGACCCTTTCGGAGTTCCGATGGCGGAGGTGGGCGGCGTGCCGGCGGTGGGTGGCACCCTTTTGCGCTGGAACAGCGAGAGCATGGCGAACCCCGGATGACGGGCTGCTCGGAGGAGCCTTTTGGCCTTTTCAGGATAGGGCCTTTCCCCTTGGCGCCCTTCCTTTGCCCCTTCCCAGCCCTTTGGCCTATGTCGGAAGCCTTTGCGTATAGGGCCGCTGCTTTGCGGGTGCCACGATGAATGCGGCATGGGGCAATCCCGGCAAGTGGGGCGCTGTGGGACGTTCGTCAGCTCTGGCCCAAGCCGGTTTCGAGGGCGGCGGATTGCGCTGCGAAGTCGTCGGGACGGCGCTTGCGGAAGGTTTCGAGATTGGCGAGCTTCCAGCGCAGGGCCGGCAGTTGAGCGGCGTGTGGGCATGCTACCCGCGACCAGTCCGGTTCTGCGCGCGCCAGCCCGCTCAGAAACCGCTTGTGCGCGGTGCTCAGTCGCTGTGGCAGCTCGCGCCGCAGCCTGGCGCGAGCGTCGAGCAGCATCTCCAGGGAGCAGTCCACTTCGGTCATGCCGACAAAGGCCCGCTCGTACTCGCCGGCGATGTCCTTGTCGTTGCCGAACAGCACTTCGTGGGGCGGCCGGTTGTGGCCCGCCAGATAGATCACGAAGCACTCGACCATGCCGTCGCTGATGTCGCCCGATTCGTAGAGCTGCCACACGTCGAACAGGTCGCGGGGGTGCTGCCGATCCAGCGCGGCCACCAGCTTGCTGGCGTACAGCTCGTCCGGTGCCAGAACCGGCAGCTCGAACTCGACGCCGAACAGATCGCTGGTCCTGGCGCTCAGCGGCCGCCGCTCGACGGGCAGCACGCTGCCGCGGAACACGACGTTGACCTCGATCTTCGCCTGGCTGGCGTCGTTCTCGACGATCAGCTTGGTGTCCCCCAGGTCCCTGGCGCGAACCAGGCGTGTCTGCACGCCCAGTGGTGCAACGCGCGTGGCGATGGCGGCCAGCTCCTGGTTGATGGCTTGCAGCGCTTCGTCGCGCGGCGTCTGCCACGGGAGGTACACCACGTCGATGTCCACCGACAGGCGCGGCATGTCCCGCACGAAGAGGTTGATGGCCGTGCCGCCCTTCATGGCGAAGATGTCGTTGGCGAACACGTCGGGCGCGACGGCCAGCAGCAGGCGAACGGTGTCCGCGTAGGTCTTATCCATGAGGTCTCAGGCTCAGCAGGGTGCCGTCATCGAGCCGGCTCATCCAGCGCGTGTTGCTGCCGGTGCGAACCGGGTACTGCTCCAGCAGGGCATCGACATCCACGAGGCGGGTCTCGCGCGCCCAGGTGAGGAACAGGCGCACGGCCTTCACGCTGGCGCAGCAGGACAGCAGTTGCCCGAGCATGTCCTTGCGGGGGGAACGCAGTCCATCGAAGAGGTTGCGGGCCTCTTCGAGGCTCTGCTTGACGCCGGCTTCGTACAGCAGCTCCAGCACGGCACGTTCGGGGGCTGCCACCCGCAGATCCTCGGGCAGGCCAGGCGGCGTGGTCAGGGTCTTGCCGGCCAGCGCCGTGTCCGGCCAGTCGAACAGGCGGGCGTGGACGTAGCGGGCCGGAAAGCGCGAGGTGAACCAGGCCGGCAACGCGAAACGACCGTCGCCCCACAGCACCAGCGTCTCGCGGCTGCCCAGGTTGTGCCGCACGCCCTGCAGGGCCAGGGCGCTCTTGCCGCCGACGTGCAGGCCGGGCACGCGCTGTTGCAGGAACTTCAGCGCACCGTAGACCCCGAACTCATCGTTCGGGAAGGCATAGACGCCATGGGCCAGGCGCACGAGCCACCCGCCATCGGCATAGTGGGCGGCGAGCTGTGGCGACACCCCGAACTGGCTCAGGGTGGCAAGGTCGAACGGTGCCCCGCGGGGGAGTCCCGCCTGCAGCCGCTTGATTACCTGGTGCCTAGAATTTCCATCCATGCTATAAAAATAGCACGGAATCCAATCAGGCCCTAGAGCCGTTGCAAGAACGTGCATGGAAAGTAGCATAAGGTTTGATTTATCGTGCAGAATCTAATCAACCTGCGACCCGAAGCCAACCCGGCTCTGCCAGCCGCAACCCGCCCTCCTGATCGCGGTCTATGCTGGAGGGCAAGCCACGACCGGCCACTCCGCGAGGTGAGGCACCACTGAAGCCGAGGCATATGAGCATGACCACCAACACGCACAACGGGCGCTGGAGCCACCGGCTGGGCCGGGGGGCTGGCCGTGCTTGGCGTGGATACCTGCGCCGCGAGCAGCGTGTCGCCGGCTGGCTGGTGACGCGCGGGGTGCCCGCAGGCGCGGCGACGGCGGTGCTCTGGATCGTCAAGCTGGCCGTACTTGGCATGCTGCTCTACACCGTATCCTGGCTCGTCCTGCTGCTGGCCTTTGCGGTGGTCGCCGCATGGCTCGCGCGGAACGCCGACGAGGAAGACGAGAAGCAGCCGGAACTTAGAGACGGACACTCGGGCGTCGGCCTGTACGACAAAGATGACTGGCGGATCGACATGGGCGATCCCGACGAGCCGTAGCTGCCGCATCAACGCGAGAGAGTGCTTCTTACTTCGCAGCACCTTTCGATACAGCCGTCATCGCAAGGCGAGAGCCACTACCCCCAGCCGACTTTGCATCGGACGTGCCAGTGATAAGACCGCCCAGGAAGTTTCCAGCGCGAACGCCTGCCCATCCGAGTGCCATGACCCAGAACGTCGGCAACACGATGAACATCGTTGCCATGACGAAGTTCAGCAGCATGTCACCGAACGCATTGTTCAAGCCGATCAGCGGATCGAAGTTCGTGTGCGGCCTGTCCGCGCCAAACCCCCAGCCGTAGAGCGCATCCAGGATCGTGCTGTCGATCCAGCGTACGAGCTGGAACCAGAAGTCCACGAAGAACAGCGCGAACTGGACGCAGCTCACCGTCATCACCGTCTTCAGGTCGTAGGTGCCGATCAGCAGCACCAACGGGATGCAGATGACGAGCGCCATCTTGAGCATCGTCAGCACCATCGGCAGCGCTTGGCGCACCACGTCCATCGCGGGGAAGAAGGCCAGCGAGCCGACGGTCAGCCCCAGGTCGCCCGCGCCGCGCGTGACGACGTTCGGCAGCGTCTTGTCGATCTGGCCGCCGTAGTCGGTGTAGACGGCGCCCTGGTTCATCTTCTGCTGCCGCGGTGAGACGACGGCGCGAATCACCGAGTCATTGACCTCGCTCTGCGACAGGAACCCTGCCCAGCGCCCGATGCGGGTCAGCAGGTCCGGGGCGACCTGTGCCAGCAGCCGGCTGCGCAGTCCCTGGCCGCCATCGGCCCACCACTGGCGGCAGGATGGATAGCCGCCGCCGCTGTCCACCTGGGCCAGCCCCGCATCGCGGGTCGCGTCGTAGGGCCAGGCCGTGCGTGGGGCTTTGGCGCGATAGGTGTCATAGAAGCCGGGCGTGTCGAGGAAGTAACTCGACCCGATCCAGGTGACGTCGTTCATCTGCTCGTCGGAGAGCGTCGGCCGGCTCATGAACAGCTTGGCGCGCGACGGCCCGTAGCAGTCGTGCGTGAAGTCGGCGACCTCCTGTGCCAGCACCGGATCATCGATGCGTGTGGCATCGACATCCATGCGAATCTGACGCAGGTCCGTGCCGCAGGGAATCGCCGCCACCGCCGCGCCGGTGACCGCCTTTGAGATGGCGTGCATGAAGAACCACCACACCGGCACCAGCGCGCTTTGATCGTTGAGCGCCGTGTAGACGTTGGACCAGCCCGTGTCGTTGGGCAGCGGGACGTTGACCTGGCATTGCGCGGAGCGCGTGGTGTCGAACCTGATCGTGGCGAGATCCACCGGGATGAACGGGATGCCGGCGAACATGATGACCACGATCGCCACCCACACCCGGTTCTCGATGCGCATCGACGACAGCACGCCCTTGTTGCCCTCGTCCGCACCTTCGCTGCGGGCCTTGAGCCACTCCTGGATCACGATGGCCACGAACGGCAGCGCGAACACGCCGCTGGCCACGAGAATGCTCCAGATGCCGTTGTTGACCACCCAAGCCACCAGGGTCAGGTAATACTCCAGGTAGTCCGTGGTGTAGAGCGTCATGCCTGCCTCCCTGTCTCAGCCGTGCCGCAGCAGTTGGCTGGCTTCCAGCGCGACCACGGCGATCACGGCCGCGATCTCCGCGCGCAGCAGGCGCTGATGCGTCTCGCGTGACGGCTCCCGCCGCAACAGGCGCCGACGCATCCACCACCAGCCGTAAGCCGTCGCTCCGTAGAGGCACAGCCGCCACACGAAGAAGTGGCCGGCGTGCGCCTGCAGCCAGTGCTGCCAGCCCTCGACGCCGCCGACCACGTGGATGCCCGCGATGTTCACCACCGCCGCAGCGGCCACCACCAGCAAGGTCCACAGCAGCGCCACGCCGACGCGGCGGTTGAACAGCCATGGCAGCCGCAGCCAGGCCAGCCGGCTCATGGCGTACCGCTCCGCGGCTTCTGGACCTCCCGCAGACGGTCGCGCGTGGTGTCGCCCTCGAAGACGCCGCGCGAACCGGCAGCGCGGGTGCTGTGGCGCTGGATGATCGCCATCGCCGAGTTGCCGGCCAGCGTGCGCCGCAGCTCCAGCTCAGTCTTGAGGTTGTTGATCTCCTGCTCCAGTGCGCTGTTCTCCTGGTCGACCGCCTGCACGGCCAGCTCGTTGGCGGCGACGTTCGGCTCCTTCTTGCCGGTCAGCAACGTGCGTTGCAGCAGCAGGGCCTTCTCCAGCACGCTGGACAGCGCCGCCTCGGACGCGAGGCGCCTGCCCAGCACGTCCTGGTCGGGCTCGTCACGCAGGGCCTCGATCACGCCGCGGGTGATCGGCAGCGAACTGCTGCCGGCCGCGTCGAGATTGGCCAGCGTCGTCGGCCGGGCGCCCGTCACCAGTTCCTGCAACACCTGCAGCTTGGTCTCGTACTCTTCCTGGATCATTGGCGTGAGCCCGACGCCAGGCGTGGTCTGGGTCTTCGTGCAGTTTTCGCAGGTGCGTTGCTCGCGTTCTCCCAGCACGCGGGTCGCCCAGTCCGCGGCCGCCTGGGGCGAGGACCAGGTTTGGCAGGTCAGGCGGTTGCCGCAGGCGCTGCGCGCGATCGACGAGGTATCGGTGGCGCTGCGCCCGTTGAGCAGGTTGTAGCCCGCGCGCGTCACGTCGCCGACCACCTTGATCGAACTATGGCCGGAGCCGCCCGCGTTGCCGCCGCCGACCCAGGGCACACCGTTGTTCCCTTTGTTGGACTCGGCCTGCTCGATGGCGGAGACGGCGTCGGTGCTGCTGACCGCATCCCGCAGCGCCATCCCCTCGGCGAGCTGGTCCCAGCCGGCCTGGCCGCCGGCCATGTCCGCCATCCGATTGGCGATGGCCCGGCAGGTCATCTTCGAGCGGTCGAAGTCCAGGCGCGCCTGCAGGATGCCGTTGGTGAGCAGGTTGTACAGGCCCGGGTCGGCGCGCTGGATGATCAGGGCCGGCAGCGAGGCCACGGCGCTGGTGGCGTTCTGGATCACGTTGCTCATGATCGTCTGGAAGCCGTTGGTGATGCCGTTGAGCTGGTTCTGCAGCGTCGTGGTGATGCTCATGTCGCCGCAGATCAGGTTGCTGTTCCAGCCGACGCCGACGCCGATGCTCTGCATGTTGCCGGCACCACCCATCGACACGGCCCGGCCGCCGCCGATGCTGTAGAGCACGTCGTCGCCGATCACGCTGCCGCTGACGTTCACGCCATTGGGGTCGATGCGGGTCTGCGCCCAGGCGACGCCGACGACCAGCGTGATGGCCGCCACGAGCAGCGTGGCCCGCAGGGGCGACTTCGCGCGGCGCAGGAAGTCAGGGAGGGAGGCGTTCATCCTGGGTTCCTCACATGAAATCGACGCTGCCGAGGAAGACCTGGCCACGGCGCCGGCAGCAGGAGTACGGCCGCCACAAGGCCCAGGCGTAGTCGCCCTGCTGGGCCTGCACGCGGGAGCGGCTGTGCGGGAAGACCACGCAACTGTTCGAGAGCGTGGGCGTCAGCTCCTGCCACTTGCCCGTCGAGGCGTCGGTCTCCATCAGCGCGCCGGCCGGCCAGTAGCCGTCGCGGGCGTTGGCCAGCAGGGGCTGATACACGTGAATCTGGTTGCGGCGCGTCACGATGTCGCCCGCGCGCTGCGCGACCACGGCGCCGCTCTTGTGGTCGTCGGTCTGGTGCAGGAAGCCACCGCGGGGATACACGTTGCCCCAGAGGTTCAGGCCGGTGCGCGTACCGATTTCGCGCCGGCCGGGGATGAGCGCTTCGGGGTAGAACGCTTCCGGGATGTTGTAGCGCCAGGCGATCGTGTCGAGCGTGCTCAGCAGATACGGCATGAAGGCCGTGCCAGCGCCTTCGCAGGTGTAGCCGGAGGCGCTGGCGAACTGGCTGAACACCATCCCGGCCGGATGGCCGATGACATCGGCGTTCTTGAACTTGGCGAGGTTGTTCTCGTTGTCGTGATTGGTCGTGCCGTCACCGCCAGCCTTGGCGGTCGGGTTGGGCATGCTCATCGCCCTGACTTCCAGCCACGGGTTTTCGCCGGTGTTCGAGTAGCTCGACACCACCGCATCGGGGACGTAGTGGCGCACCTTGACGGAGGTGCGCACCGAGCAGCCGAAGGGCGTGCAGTACAGCCAGTAGCAGATTCCGACCACGCGGTATTCGAGGCAGTCGGGGGACAGCGCCGAGGAAACGATGGTGGCGGTGTCCAGGGCGAACGTCGATGTGGCCGTGCCCAGCAGCAGCGAGGCAACGGTGGCGCGCAGGCGCCGGCGTGCCAGCAGGAGGCTCATGGCTGCGTGCTCCGGTAGGCGTTGATGCGCGCGACGGCGCGGGACACGTCGGGCTCGCCGTAGACCACGTAGCGTCGATCGACCACCACGGCGGGAATCTTGGCGATGCCCAGTCCCCAGGCATCCGCGACACCTTGGTAGGCGTGGGCGATGCGGCGCTGCAGGGCCTCGCCACCGTCATGCAACCGCTGCCGCACCAGGGCTGCGGCCTGTTGCGGGTCCGCCGGCAGGTGCGCGGCGAGTTCGACCTCGATGCGCGTGGCCTGGTCCAGCTCGATGATCCGCACGCCGGCCGGGGCCTGCACCGGATGATGGCTGTCGGTGACGACGATGACATCGTCGGCCCAGGCGGAGGGGCCGAGCAGCGCAGCCAAGAGTCCGGCCGCAAGCAGGCGCCACTGCGCAACAAGCGGGTTGGGTATGGGAGCTGGCATGTCGAGCCACCGTGAAAACGAGCAGGGTGGGTAGTCGACTCCAGGGGGGCGACGGAAGCGACCGTCAAACCGGAATCGGCGCTCTCCGGTTAGATGCGACAACGGCAGCGAACGTCATGGGCTGCTCAGGATTACATTACGGCGATCAACTGCGCGGCGGCGCAATATAGGCTGGGCGCCGAACGCCATCGCGGTTGCGCACTGGCACCGTGGAAACTGCGCAGTGCTGCCGGATCTCTGCGTAACGGCCCCGGTAGTTTGCACACCGGTACCACGAAGCCTGATGCTGCTGACGCTCATGACCGCGGTGTTGCCGCTGATCTATACCAAGCGCAAGGGGTGGATGCGATGAAGCAGTGCGCCTGTTAGAAAGGCATCGAATGCAGACTTCGGGTCCTTCGTCCGTGCCTCAATGATTGGAAGGATGATGACTTCATCAGAGGCAGTGCTGCGCGCAGCACTGGTCGTGGCGAAGCGTACCGGAGTCAAGGTGCATGACTACGCTGCGCCATTCGAGGCCAAGTTGCGGAACAAGCGCTTCCTTGAAGCCGAAATCGAGCGTTTGCCGACAGGGAGTCGCTTGTCGCCCAGCGCAACCTCGACGCCCTGCTTTCTGACCCGGAACTGCTCGGTATCGACGAGCGCGAAATCGCACACGGCAAACCCAATACTGTGGTGCCTGATGCGGCGCGCGCACTCGACGCCGACCTGATCGTCGCGGGCCGGCACGGCGGAGGGCGCATCAGCGAGTCCTTTGCCGTGAGCGTTCCGCACCTTCTTGCCTATTAGCCCCCTGCGACAAGCTGGCGGTCTGATTCTCAGACGTCAAGCCCGGCGCAGCCCCCCCCCCCGAGCAGCCGTTGATCGGAACCTTGTGCATTGACTGCGTGCCAGATCGCCCTGAACACCGCCTGCTCGACCTTCAGTCGCAGTGCATTGGGGCAGACCAATCGGATGATGAGCGCGAGGTGCTCGGCATCGTCGAAATCCCAGAGCACCTTGATCCGGCCTGACGAGTAGGAGATAAAGTCTTCGTTCGCGAGCTTACGGAAGTGGGCTGCTGCCTGCTCCTGCCATTCACAGGTCGCAAGTTCTGCAGCCGTTCTCGCCGCATCTTCGATGCTGTCAAGGTCGCGCACCATCGCAACCGGAACGGGAACCCTCATCAGGTACAGCACGTATTCGCCGGTCGGGGACACGTTCTTGACCGGTGTTGTCAGGAGCAGGCCGTTGGGAAATTCGACAACCTTCCCGGTGACCTGGCCTGCGTGGCCATGCTCGGCCAGGGTGGTCGCGAACATGTCGATGTCGATGACTCGGCCGCTGAACAGGCTGGACTCAATCAGGTCTCCGACCTTGAAAGGCCGGACCAGCGTCAGATAAAGGTAGCCGAGTACACACATCAGCAATTCCTTGCTGACGATCAACATGGCACCCGCGACCGCAGCCAGCGACAGCGCAAAGCCCGCGATCGTCGACGCCCAGACCGAAATGATCACGAACAGTACGACGAACCAGATTGTGTTGCGGACCCAGACCAGATGAACCCGACGCTTCTCGTTGGAGATGACATCCCCGCGCGCCAGATAGCGGGCCCAGAGATGCGTGAGCGCTGCGCCGACTAAAATCATAAGGACGGTCGCGATCGCCCTCTCCCATTGACCCGGGATGGCAATGAAGAGACGCTCGAGGCTATCGATCGGCACGCGTCATCCCTCTCCGCAGGCTTCTTTGTGCTTTCTTGGCCTCATCACAATCAGGTAGTAGCCGACTGCGAGGGCGAACGTGATCGCTGCCGTACCGTAAAGATAGTCGGGTGCGACATCGTCGAAGTCGAGAATGATCACCTTGCGTGCGATCGCCATCAGCGCAGTTCCAAGCACGATCTCCACCGCAAGGTGGTGGCTTTTGTCATTCTCGGTGTACAGAATGATATTGTGATAGATCTCTATCGCTATCAGAACCGCCATGAAGGCTCCGAAGGTCGCCAGGATGTCCTTGATCTCGAGCAGCATGAATGGCGGCGCCATCAGCCTCAGATACAAGACATAAAGAACGTCGGCGACCCCCCAGATGATCACCAGCACCATGATCATCGCCAGCACGCGGGCAACCCGCTCGATGATCCAGTCCAGCACGGGGATCGTGCCCCTCTTGTTCTCTCGCTTGTCATCCTTCTCGTTGCTTGTATTCATCTGCGTCTGCGCGAAATAAGCTGATTCCAAGGGGGCCGAGCTGTTACCCAGCCAGCCCGCGCGAGCCCCGGGGCTCAGCGCGTTGCTTGGTGTTTGCGCCACGTCTTCTCCAAGCCTTTTCGCCTTCGATCATCAGATAGATGGCGAGGCCGACCGCGACGATCTGCCCCCAGTCCATCCAGCCGATCGGCGCAGTGTGGAAAAGCGTGTTCATCAGCGGGAGATAGGTGAACAGCAACTGCACTGCCGTCATCGCCCCGATGCCACCCCAGATCCAAGGATTACTGAACAGCCCCAGACGGAACATGGAGTAACGCAGCGAACGGCAGTTGAGCAGATAGAATGATTGCCCGACCGCGAAGACGTTCACTGCGATCGTCCTCGCCTCCTGCTCGCTGCGGCCGTTATGCAACGCCCATTCGAACAGGCCGAAGCTACCCACGAGAAGCAGCAGACCGACCAGCAGGATGCGTTTGATCAATTCGCCATTGAGGATTGGTGCAGCGGACAACCTGGGCGGGCGACTCATTATGTCCCGCTCCCGCGGCTCGAAAGCCAGGGTGAGGCCAAGTAGCACGGCCGTGGTCATGTTGATCCACAGCGCCTGAACCGGCAGAACCGGCAGCGGCTGCGCCGCCATCACCGCAGCGATGATCACCAGGCCCTGACCGGCATTGGTCGGCAAGATCCAGGTGATGAACTTGATCAGGTTGTCGAAGACGCCGCGGCCTTCTTCTACAGCAGCTTCGATGGTGGCGAAGTTGTCATCGGTGAGCACCATGTCCGCAGCCTCCTTCGAGACCTCCGTGCCGGTGATGCCCATCGCGACGCCAATGTCGGCCCTTCGCAGCGCCGGCGCGTCGTTTACGCCATCGCCTGTCATCGCCACCACCTCCCCGCGTGCCTGGAGGGCCTCGACCAAGCGCAGCTTCTGTTCGGGCGTCACCCGTGCAAACACGGCGGTGTGCGCGGCAGCGTCGATCAATTCGGTATCGGTGAGTTCTTCGAGCTCGCGCCCGATGAGCACCTCCGCATGTCCCGAGGTTCCCGCCAAGCCGATCTGGCCGGCGATGGCAGCCGCGGTCGCGGCGTGATCGCCGGTGATCATCTTGACCTTGATCCCCGCTTCCTGGCAGGCCCGCACGGCGCGGATCGCCTCCTCGCGCGGCGGATCGATCATGCCCTGCAGACCCAGAAAGGTGAGGCCGCCGCGGACATCCTGGTGATCGATGTCGGTAGTCCCGCGCGCGACGGCCATCCGGGCGAACGCCAGCACTCGTAGCCCCTGACCGGCCATGGCATTGACCTGGCGAAGGACCTCGTCAGCGTCGAGCGCGCGGACTACTCCGTCCTCGCCGAGCATGGCCGTGCAGCGCTCGAGGATCCTTTCAACCGACCCCTTGAGGTAGGCGGCCGGACTGTCTCCGCCATGCAGGGTGACCATGTATTGATGCTGGGACTCGAACGGAATCGTCTCCAGCCTGGCGGCACGAGCGCTTTCGGCCCGAGCATCGAGACCGGCCTTGCCAGCCGCGACCAGCAGCGCCCCCTCGGTCGGGTCACCCTCGATTCGCCACGCATCACCGTCACGCTTGAGCACCGCGTCATTACACAGGAGGCCGGCACGCAGCAACTCGCGCACAACCCCGTGCTCTGCGGCGGAGTGACGCTCACCATCACTTCGCAACTCGCCCTCCGGCGCGTAGCCGATGCCGCTGAGCTCGAACGTCTTGCCGTCGGCCCAGAGTCGCTGGACCGTCATCTCATTGCGAGTGAGCGTTCCTGTCTTGTCCGAGCACACCACGGTAGTGCTGCCGAGCGTCTCGACTGCAGGTAGCCGGCGGATGATCGCATTGCGTTCTGCCATGCGCGCGACACCAATGGCAAGAGTGATCGTCAGCACGGCGGGCAGCCCTTCCGGGATCATCGCAACCGACAGGGCAACGGCGGCCATGAACAGGTCAACCCAATGCTGCCCATGCCACAGACCCACGGCAAAGGTGAGGGCAGCCAGCCCCAGGATCGCGTAGAGCAACAGCCTGCTGAAGTCGGCGATCTTGCGCGTCAGCGGTGTGGCGATTACATCGGCGCTGGCGATGAGCTCCGAAATGCGGCCGATCTCGGTGCTGTCCCCCGTTTCGACAACGACGCCGACGCCTGTGCCATACGTGACCAAGGTGGAAGAGTATGCCATGTTCGTCCGGTCGGCGAGCGGCGTCTCGAGTTCCAGAACGCCAGGGCACTTGTCCACCGGTACTGATTCGCCAGTCAGGGCCGACTCGTCGATCTGCAGGCTGCGGCTGCGCAACAGGAGAAGATCTGCGGGCACCTTATCGCCGGAGGCGAGAAGGACGATGTCCCCTGGTACGAGTCCGGCTGCGTCGATGCGCTGCCTTTCTCCGGACCGCAAGACGGTGGTCTCCATCTTCAAGGCGCGCGACAACGCCTCGAGCGCACTGAGCGCCTTGCCCTCCTGGACGAATCCGATGATCGAATTGAGCAGCACCACGCCGAAGATCACCGCTGCATCGACCCAGGCTCCCAAGGAGAGCTTGATTATCACCGCGACAAGCAGAATGTAGACCAGCGCCTGATTGAACTGCAGCAGAAACCTCAACAAGGGTCCATCGCCAACTCGCTTGGCCAGCGAGTTTGGTCCGTGTTGATGTCGTCGCTCTTCTACTGCAATCCGATCCAGGCCCGTCTGCCCATTCGTGGCAAGCAGCCTGAGTACCTCTTCGTCGGGCAGTTGGTGCCAGTGCTTCTGCTTCAAGTCGCTCACTTGTCATCCTGCTGTCAAATTGCGGCTACAGCCATATCGATGATCGGCATCTTACCGTGTCACTCGACGGACTGGTCAAACTCACGCACTGGCCTGCGCTCGACTCGCCGTCAGCCAGTTGGCCGTCGAGGCGATTCTGCGCCGCCTGTTCCGCTCGATGGCGGAGGCGAGACAGCCGCAGGGCTGCGCCGCAAGTGCAGGCGCAGTGAGCGCTCAGCGCACGGTGAAACGCACGGTAATGGCCTTCTGTTCGGCGGTGTTGATAGCGGCCACCACCTTTGCGCCCTTGGCGAGTTTGACGCCCTTGGCTTCCAGCTTGTCGCCGCTCACGACCAGCGGAGCTTCCAAGTTCTCGGTGCCGTTGAGCACGGTCAGCTTGCCGCTCATGCCGGCCGGGACCATGGGCTTGCCGTGATCCTCGACATACACCATCGCAGCCCCCTCGCCAGCAACGAGTTCGAACGACAGGTCGCTTGCGGTCTGCACGATTCCGCCGTGCTTGGGGGCGGCACCGCCATGCGCGAGTGCCGGAGCGGATGCAAGGGCGGAGCAGGCCAGGATGGCAGCTGCGAGGAACTTGGTGATCATGGGTGATATCTCCTTGGAAACGCGGTGCGCTTCGAACAGGCGGCACCGCAAGTGCCTGATTCTGTGACGAGCGCGCGCTCAGAAAGCCTCGCGTGGGTCGGTCAGTACGAGCATGCCGGCACGCTCGGCGAACTGGTCGTGCAGGCCGACGAGGCATCGGTCGCCCAGGAACTCGGCGGCATCCCGGCGAGCAACACGGCGGTGTTCAACGTGCTGCAGGATCACGGCATCGTGCAACCGACGCCGGATGGCAAGGCGATCTGGAAGGCCACCATCACCAGCGATGTCGGATGGTCCCATACCTTCACGCTCCTGCGCCTCGCGCCATCCGTGATCTGGGAAAGCGACATGCGTCCCCCGCCGTTCGCCGGTACCGTGACGGTGGTGCAGGACGAGGAGGACCCAGCTACTCCGGTGCCTCTGCCAGCCGTGGCGGATTCGGACACATCCGAGCCCTTCCCGGCACCACCAGGCGGCGGTGGCGTCAAAGCGGTCCTGGATCTGCTCGGCACTCCCGATATTGCTTCGGCTGACCTCTCGTCAACCACCGAAGCGCTTCCTCCAACCCTGGAGGAGCTGTCTGTCGAGTCCCGTGAGTCAAGGGCACTGGTCGACTCGATGGCGCCAGCGCCTCCGTCGACTCCGAGATTAGCGGAGACGCCATCAGATGAGCATTTCATCGCCTGGCTGTGTCAGCGTATCGAAGAGCGCAAGCCCATCATCAATGACGCCAAGGCACTGGTGCATACGATCGCCGATACCGTCTATCTGGTCAGTCCCGGCGCGTTCCAGCGCTACGCCCAGGAGCACCCCAAGACCGCCTTCCTTGCCAAGCAGGACCAGGTGGCCGATTGGCAATGGGTGCAGAAACGCTTCGAAAAGCTGCAACTGCACCGCAAGCAGCACAACGGCCTGAACATCTGGACGTGCGCAGTTTCGGGGCCTCGGAAGTCGCGGAGACTCCACGGCTACCAGGCTGATGCAAGAGCCGGCGGTACCGCGCCAGCACTGAGGTTCAGGTCGAATTTCATCGTGACATCGTTTTCCGGAATCGCCTTCGCACCGCGTTCGAATTGTCTTCGTGGCCGCAACGGCGACCACGAAGGTCCGTTTGCGCGCCTGTGCTCATGCCTTCACCTCCGAAACGCTCAATTTCGCGATTCGGAGCAGGTTGTATGCAGCACCGGAAATGAAGGCCGCCATCTGGGTCTTCGCCTGGCCGATGAAACGGGTCTTTCGCAATCCGCCGACCGTTTTCAACCAACCGAAGATCTCCTCGACGCGCTTTCGCTTTCGCTGGCTGAGCTGGTAGCCCTCGGTTCGGGTGGTTCGACCATCCAGGCCGGGCGTCTTCCGATCCTTGATGCGCGCGATGTGCGGTCGCACCGCGTGCTCGCGCAGGTGCCCGACAAATTCCTTCACGTGATAGCCCTTGTCGGCGCTGAGCGTCTTGGGGTGAATGTGCCGTCGACGTGCGCGAGTGAGCAGCTGCCGCGCGGCACGGTGCTCGGCCTGGGTCGATTCGGTGATGAGGATGTCGACGCACAGCCCATTGCGGTTCTCCATGAGCACATGCCCGCCATAGCTGAGCTTGGCCGGCTGGCCGTTGCCCTTGCGCATGAGTCGAGACTCGGGATCGGTCGTACTTTGATGCGTGGCGTTCGAGCGCCTCTCGCCCTTGAAGTCGACCATCCCGGTGCCGTCATCACCGTCCTTGGGCGGGGTGCCATCCTTGGGCTTGAAGCTCTTGAACGAAGCCCAGGCGTCGATCAGCGTGCCGTCGACCGTGAAGTGGTCCGAGGACAGCAGCTTCTGCTTGCGGGCCAGATTGACGACCTCATCGAAGAAGCGTCGGGCCACGTCGGTGGCAACCAGGCGTTCGCGCAGGCGGCTGAAGTTCGACTGGTCCAGCGTCGGGCTCTCGAGATCCATGTCGAGGAACCAGCGGAACAGGATGTTGTAGTCGAGTTGTTCGCAGAACTGCCGGTCCGAGCGAACCGAATACAGCGCAATCAGCAATTGCGCCTTGAGCAGTCGCTCTGGCGGAATCGATGGGCGACCGACCGAGGAGTACAGCGCGTCCAACTCCCCAGAAATCGCGCCCAGGGCACGGTCGGCCAAACGCTTCACCCGTCGCAGCGGATGATCCGCCGGCACACGCGACTCCGGCGAGAAGTAGTGGAACATCGAGGACTGGGGGTCGAGTTGGCCGCGCATCGTTACTGTGCAAGGGATCTGGAGATACGTCTATGACAGGCAGCTTTTCGGATCGTTCACAGCCTTTTGCATCACGCTGCTACCTGTTGCAAGACCCGCGAGTCCTGTTCAGCGATACACCGCCGACCAACCCTTACCTGTCGCTATCCCCCTCAGGGCAATCGCACCGACTTCGCATAGCCCCAATCAATAACTCTTTAACTTTCATGACCTTGCGAGACCTCTGTTCACATTGTCATAAAGTGTGTAGTTTCCTACCTTTTTGGGCATCCCATGAAGGCAGGAAACATCATGCCGCTGACGCAGGTGTTCGTCTCGATTTCCGACCCGCGCAGCGCGCGGCATGCGCGCCACGACCTGGCCGAGTTGCTGACGGTGGCGGTGTGCGCGGTGCTCTCGGGTGTCGACGACTTCGTCGACATCGAGTTGTGGGCCGAGGCCAAGATCGACTGGTTGCGAGGCTTCATGAAGCTTGAGCATGGCATCCCGTCTCACGACACGATCGGACGCGTGTTCGGCCTGATCGCGCCCGACGAGTTCGAGTCCGCGTTCCGGCGCTGGGTGGGCATGGTGGTGCCGGCGCTGGCCGGGGATACGGTCGTGGCGATCGACGGCAAGACGAGCCGGCGCTCGGGCGGCAAGGGCAGGACCGACGCCAGCCCGTTGCACCTGGTGAGCGCGTTTGCGGCGGGCATGGGCGTCGTGCTGGGCCAGACGGCGACCGCCGAGAAGTCGAACGAGATCACCGCGATTCCCGAACTGCTTGCCAAGTTGGCGATCGAGGGCTGCGTGGTGACGATCGACGCGATGGGCACCCAGACGAAGATCGCCCGCACGATCCGCGAGCGCGGCGCGCATTACGTGCTGTGCGTGAAGGAGAACCATCCGAACCTGCACGACTCGATCTTGTTCGCCGACATCGATCCGCGAGGGCCGCTGACGCCGAGTTCGACCCACGAGACCATGATCAAGGACCACGGCCGCATCGAAATCCGCCGATGCCGCGCCTACGCCGCGATCGACCGCCTCTACAAGTCCGAGGACTGGCTGGATATGGCCAGTTTCGCGGTGGTCGAGCGCATTCGCACCGTGGGCGATCACACCAGCACCGAGCGCGTCTTCTACATCAGCAGCCTGCCCGCCGACGCCGAGCGCATCGCTCGGGCCGTGCGCAGTCACTGGGAGGTGGAGAATCGGCTTCACTGGTGTCTGGATGTGCAGTTTAACGAGGATCAATCACGGGTGCGCAGCGGCTACGCCGCCAACAATTTCGCCATCGTTCGTCACATCGCGATGAACCTGCTGCGGCTCAACACGACGCGCAAGGCGAGCATCAAGTCCAAGCGCATGCTGGCGGCGACGATTGACGAATTTCGCGCCGAGCTGCTTGGGGTTATGACATGAAGGTGCGATTGCCCTGCTATCCCCCTCTGCAGCTCCTGTGCAGGAATTTCCGTGCATGGACAAGCCGCCAACAGCAAGAGCTTGACCGATTGGGGGTCGAGGATCAGTCTTTCATTCGCGATCACCGCCCCATTTCCACGATGGATTTGGTCTGCGAGCAGATGCTGGCACAACGGCGGCTTGGGGAATGGGTACGGCAGCGTTTCCATCCTACATTGGCTTGCTCCGCGCATCGCTCGTCAACCCCGCGTCGCGAGGGGTTTGGTGAGTAGCGCGTTGCGTCGCGAACAGCGCCGTCCGCGCGGACTCGACCACCGTGACGATGGCCGGGTGGCTGATGCGCCGCTCGGCGGTGATGAGCCAGAACCCTTCGCGTATCTCGTCAACCGTGGCGACGCACTGCACGCCGTAGCGTGCACAGATTTCGTCGGCCAGCACCGCCGGCGCGGGGAAATATCCGACACCGGCTTGCCCGAAGGCCTTCATCAGCGCCCCGTCGTCGAACTCGCCCATCAGACGCGGCGTCAGGCGCCGATCGTTCAGCCAGCGGTCGATATGGCCACGCACCGCCGCGCCCGCGCCCGGCAAGAGCAAGGGCGCGCCGTCGAGACAGTCGGGAAACGCCGGTGCATCCTGGCACAGCGCCGGCGTCGCAAAAAAAGCCAGCGCGCTCTCGCCCAGCTTGTGGCTGTGCCCACGCACGGCCAGGCCCTGAGGCATCGGCCGGTCGGCGACCAGCAGGTCCAGCCGATGCAAGGCCAACTCGGCCAGCAGCATGTCGATGCTCCCCTCGCGGCACACCAGTCGGACGGGCTCAGGCAGGTCGCCCACCGGCGCCAGCAGGCGGTAGGCGAACGACTTGGGCACCACGTCGGTGATGCCGATGCGCAGCACCGGTATGGGCTGCCCCTGGCGCGCGGCGACGGCCTGCGCCATTTCCTCGCCTAGTTGCAGGATCTCGTCGGTATATGACAGGGCAACGCGCCCGGCTTCGGTCAATTCCAGGCCACGGCCGGCCGGCCGGAACAGCGCCGCGCCGAGATCCTCCTCCAGTTGCCGAACCTGTCCGCTGATGGTCTGGGGCGTGAGGTCGAGCCGCTCCGCCGCACGCGTGACGCCTCCCGTGCGGGCAACCGTCCAGAAATAGCGGAGATGCTTGAGATTGACGCCCATTGCTCAAATTTTTCCGAAATGTATGCGATGAATTTTCGGCTTTATTAGAGCACTGCACCTCGCTATCGTTCAACTGTCTTCACCCGTCCAGGAGCAGGGAAATGCACATCGACATCCGGGCCCAGGGGTTCGATCTGACCGACGGCCTGCGCGACCACGCCGAGCGGCGGCTGAACTTCGCCCTGGACTGGGCGCGCCACAACATCGGCAAGGTCGTCCTGCGCCTCACCGACATCAACGGGCCGCGCGGCGGCCAGGACAAGCGCTGCCAGTTGCGCATTCCCTTGCCCCGCATGCGCGCTGTGGTGATCGAGGAAACCGCCGCCGACCTCTATCTCGCCATCGACCGGTCCATCGACCGCGCCGCGCGCGCCCTCGAACGCCGCTTGTCCAGGCAGCGCGAGTTCGGTCCGGTGCCGCCCCACCCCACGGAGGATTGATATGCGTCCGCTCGCCAACCGATTGCTGCAGGACTTCGTCGGCCGCGTTTTCGCGATCGGCCGCCGCACCTGGATCCTCATCGCCGTCGTCCTGGCCGCGCTGGCGGCGCTTGCGATCTGGGCCGCCATTGGTGTGGCCGGCTGGCTGTTCGGCATGGCCCGCGAAGGCGTCGCGGCCGCTCCCGAAGCGGCGCGCGCCGTCACTGCGCAGGTGGAGCAGGCTGTCCCCGGTGCGCGGGAAAGACTCGGCGAACTCGTACCGGCACTCAAGCCCGAGCCGCCGCCGCGCGACGTGTCGGGCACGGATGTCGGCCCGGTGGCGCGCTACCCCGGCCTCGCGCGCTCGCACTGGCACCGCGAAGGCAGCGAGATCACGGTGCGCTACGAGGGCCGCGCCGACTACGCAGCCGTGCTCGACCATTACGTGCAGGGCTTCGCCGCCCAGGGCTACGCCCAGAGGGTAACGTCCGCCACGCCCGAGGGCGAGGAGCATGAATTCCACAAGGGCGAGGACCGGGTGCGCTTCAAGATCGCGCAACTGCCGCAGGGCAAGGTCAAGGCGACGATCATCGCCGTCCTGCCATGACTGATTTTCGAGAAAATTCGCCTATGGCCCGCGAAGAACACAGAGCCATGCTCGCCATCGTCATCCATGCGGCCTTCGCCGACGGCGCGAAGGACGAGCGCGAGCGCGACGCGGTGCGCCGCGTCGCCGAAAACCTGGCGGGCGAGAGCGGCGCTTCGGACCTGGCCTGCCTGTACCAGGATGTCCTGCTCGAGCGCCTGCCCCTGGCGTCGGCCGTTGCGATGCTGACCGATCACGACCAGCGCCAGTTCGCCTACGAGACAGCCCTTTGCGTGTGCGAGGCCGACGGCCGGCTGATGGAGGCCGAGCGACGCTTCCTCGACGAACTTAAACATCTGCTCGCGCTGCCGGCCATCGAGACCGAACTGATCGAGGGCGAGGTGGACCTGCTGGTCGATCAGACCGAGTTCGTCCCGCCGCAACCCGCGGCGTCCACGGCAGCGACTACAGCCCCCGCTCCGGCGGCAGCCACGACCGATCTGGACCAGTCCATCCTCAATAACGCGCTGCTCGCCGGCGCGCTGGAACTGCTGCCGCAGTCCTGGGCCTCGATGGCGATCATCCCGCTGCAGATCAAGATGGTCTACGGCATCGGCAAAGCCCATGGGGTGACGCTCGACCAGGGTCACATCAAGGAATTCATCGCCGCCGCCGGCATCGGCCTCACCTCGCAATACCTTGAGCAGTTCGGCCGCAAGCTCTTGGGCGGGCTGCTCGGCAAGGCGGCGGGCAAGACTTTCGGCAAGGTTGGCGCCAGCGCGACAGGCATGGCCTTCTCCTTCGCCACCACCTATGCGCTGGGCCAGGTCGCCCGGCGCTACTACGCCGGCGGACGCACGATGAGCACCGCCCTGCTGCGCGAGACTTTCCAGGGCCTGCTCGGCCCCGCCAAGCAGTTGCAAACGCAATACCTGCCGCAGATTCGGCAGAAAGCCGCGACGCTCGACGCCGGCCAGGTCATGGCGCTGATGCGCGCCTGAGGACATCCGCATGCAAGAAACTGCCGCCGTCAGCTTCGCCACCGGCCCGATGTGGGCCGGCTTCATTGTGCGCCCAGCATGGGCGCACTCCTGCGGGTGCAAGTCCCGCCGTGAGTTGATCACAGCGAACGAAGTGAAGCGCAACTGCGTGAGGGCGACCGAGCGTGGGAAGGAAGCGTGGAGCATAAGCTGCGAGCCGATGAACAAGAACCGGATAGAAGGCGCTGCCGAGCAGGGCGAGCGGGCAGTGAACCGCGAAGCTCTCGTGATCAAGGCGAAGTGGCGTAAGTTCGGCGGTTGTGCAGCGAAGGAGTGCGTTCTTACCTGGGGAGATCTCGCCTAGTGCCTGAAAGGGCGACGGTGTTGAGCTGGAGCGAGAAGTCAGCAGAGGCCGTAGTAGTTGGGGCTGGGCCGGCGAGACCGAAACCCCCCGATGAAGGGCCGAACGAGTAGGAGGGCCGAAGGCCGTGTCGCTCGGACGTGCAGTGCATCAGAAGCCTGGGAAACTGGGGCGCAACGCGGGAGGGCGAGGTGAAGCCGAGCCCAAGGCGGTGCGTGATGAAGCACGGACGGCGCGTCATGCAACTGGAAGCCCGGGGCGAGAGGACCTGCTTGCGCAGGCGCTCGCGAGCGCGAACATGGAGGCGGCGTGGAAACGCGTCAAATCCAATCGCGGCAGTGCTGGGGTGGATGGGTTGTCGATTGCCGGGACGGCGGACTACCTGAGAACGCACTGGCCTCGGATTCGGGAGTCCTTGCTGGATGGCAGCTACCGGCCCCTGCCGGTGCGCCGCGTCCAGATCCCGAAGCCCGACGGCGGGGTGCGCGAACTGGGGATTCCGACGGTGACGGATCGGCTGATCCAGCAAGCCCTGCTGCAAGTCTTGCAGCGCAGAATTGATCCGACGTTCTCCGACCATAGTTATGGCTTCCGACCGGGACGCCGTGCGCAAGGCGCACCGCGTGCATGTCAGGGAGGCGGCCGCCTGGTCGGCCTCGTCTTCGACAGCACGCCGCCGCTCGCCGCGCCCCGCGTCAATCCCTGGTTGGTCGCGGTGGACAACTCGGACAACGCCCTGCGCGCCGTCGCTCAGGCGGCGCGGGACACCGCTGAAACGACCGCCTGCGCCCTGCATCTCGTCCATGTGCAGCCCTGGCTGTCGAAGGAGGCCGCCGAGGCGGAACTCGCGCACCGGGGACTGGGCGCCACGGCGCGAGCGCGCGCCCTGCTCGACGCCACCGGCTCGCCCTGGCGCCTGCACATCGCGATGGGCGATCCTGCCGAGCGCATCCCCGCGCTGGCGGCGCAATTGCAGGCCAGTGGCATCGTCATCGGCAGCCGCGGCCTCAACATGGTCGAAAGCCTGCTGTTGGGCTCGGTGGCCTACAAGGTCATGGACCAGTCTGCACTTCCCGTGATGGTGGTGCCGTGAGGCGCGCCGCCCCGTCAGCGCCGCCTATTCCCCTTTCGCGCCTTTCCCTCGCCTGTAGACCGACATGAAGACACCTGCCGCCAACGCAAGCCGTTACGAACACATATTCCGTTTCGCCAACGACATCATGCTGTTCGCCGACACCGAGGGCCGCATCCTCGAATGCAACGAGCGGGCGGTCGAGGCTTACGGCGTGCCGCACGACCGGCTCGTCGGGCGGGCGCTGGCCGATCTGCGGACGCCAGAGGCGCGCCGCCACCTCCAGGAAGATCTGGACCACCTGCGCACGGCCGGCGCCCTGACCTTCGAGACCGAGCACCGGCGGGCCGACGGCCGGCATTTTCCGGTCGAGGCCAGCGTGCGCCTGATCGAGGATGCCGGTCACGCCTACCTGCTCAAGATCATCCGCGACATCAGCGAGCGCAAGGTCCACGAGGCGCGCATCCACGAACTCGCCTATTTCGACCCGGTCACGCGCCTGCCCAACCGCGACCTCTTCCTCGACCGCCTGACGCAAGCCGCTGCCATGGCGCAGCGCGACGGGGCGCCGCTGACGGTGATGCTGATGGGCCTGGCCGATTTCAGGCGCCTCGCCGGCCCCCTCGGCGAGGCGAGTAGCCAGGCCCTACTGGTGGAGGCCGCCGCCCGCCTGCGACGGTGCGTCCGCGCGGAGGATTCCGTCGCCCGGCTCGAAGGCGACGAATTCGCCCTCCTGCTGCATGCCGATGCACGGGGCGCCGAACGGGTCGCAATGCAACTGCTGTTGCGCTTCGCCGACCCCTTCACGGCGGGCGGCCAGCGGCTGGCGCTCGAGTGCGATCTGGGCATCGCCTGCCACCCCGACGACGGCCGCTCGCCCGAGGATCTCCTGCGCGCAGCCCGCGTCGCCCTCGCGCCGGCCCTCACCGAGAAGGGCAGCGCCTACCAATTTCATACGCCGCAACTCGGGCTTGCCGCGCGGCGGCGCATCGAAATCGAAACCTGCTTGCGCGACGCCCTGGCCCGCGGCGAGTTGTGCCTGCACTATCAGCCGCAGATCGAAATCACCAGCGGGCGCGTGGCCGGGGTCGAAGCGCTGATGCGCTGGCGCCACGCCGACTGGGGCTGGGTGCCGCCGGGCGAATTCATCCCGGTCGGCGAGGATTGCGGGCTGATCGACGCGCTGGGCGACTGGGCGCTGGAAACCGCGCTGACCCAGCTTGCCGACTGGCGCGCGCAGGGACTGGAACTGCGCATGGCGGTGAACCTCTCGGCGGCGCAACTGCGGGCGCCGGATCTTCCCGACGACATCCGGCACCGGCTCGCCCGCCACGCCGTGCCGCCCGAAGCCCTCGAGATCGAGATCACCGAAAGCGTGACGATGCGCGACATCAACCAGGCGCGCACGCGCCTGCGCGCCATGACCGATACCGGGGTGCACCTCGCCATCGACGACTTTGGCACCGGTTATTCGTCGCTCGCAAGCATGAAGCATGTCCGCGTCGACCTGCTGAAGATCGACATGTCCTTCGTCGCCGGTCTGCCGGAGGACGCCGAAAATGCGGCCATCACCGCCGCCATCATCGCCATGGCCGAGGCCCTGGGCGCCCGCACGCTGGCCGAGGGCGTGGAGACCGCCGGCCAACTCGCCTGGCTGCGCGCGCACGGCTGCCACCTGGCGCAGGGTTGGCATTTCGCGCGTGCCATGCCGGCGGACGACATCGCCGCCTTCTGCCGCGAGCGCCTTTCCACTCTTCATTCACACAACGAATGGAGACCGCAATGAGCCTCGACCAACCCGCCGTGTTCGCACTGACCGGCTTCATGGGCCTGAACAGCAATGAGTAGTCGCGGCTTCCGCGGCAATCGTCGTGCGGCGAATACCGCACATCGGCAACAAAGGAATATGAAATGAATGACATCCTGATTGGCATGACGGGCATGACGGGCGGTCTGGGCCTGCTCATAGCAGTGGTGGCGGGGCTCGCCTTCATCCTGTATCTCGTGCCCGTTCCGCTCTGGATTTCCGCCTGGGCTTCGGGGGCCTACGTCGGACTGTTCACCCTGATCGCCATGCGCCTGCGCCGCGTGCCGCCGGCCACGGTGGTCACGGCGCGGATCAGCGCGGTGAAGGCCGGCCTGGATATTTCCAGCAACGATCTCGAAGCCCACTTTCTGGCGGGCGGCAATGTCGTCAGGGTGGTCAACGCCATGATTTCGGCGGACAAGGCCAACATCCCCCTGCCCTTCAAGCGCGCGGCAGCCATCGATCTGGCCGGACGCAATGTTCTCGAGGCGGTGCAGATGTCGGTGCTGCCAAAGGTGATCCAGACGCCGAAGATCGCAGCGGTGGCCAAGGACGGCATCCAGCTCATCGCCGTCTGCCTGGTCACGGTGCGCACCAACATCGACCGGCTGGTGGGCGGCGCCGGCGAGGAGACGATCATCGCGCGCGTCGGCGAAGGCATGGTCAGCACCATCGGTTCCTCGGCGAGCCACAAGAGCGTCCTGGAGAGTCCGGATCACATCTCGAAGCACGTCCTCTCCAAGGGCCTCGACGCCGGCACGGCCTACGAGATCCTGTCGATCGACGTCGCCGACGTGACCGTGGGCGAGAACATCGGCGCCAAGCTGCAGATCGACCAGGCCAATGCCGACAAGCAGATCGCCCAGGCCAAGGCCGAGGAGCGCCGCGCCATGGCCGTCGCCCTGGAGCAGGAGATGCGTGCGCGCGTCGTGGAAGCCGAGGCCGAAGTGCCGCGCGCCATGGCCGAGGCCTTCCGTCAGGGCAACCTCGGCATCATGGACTATTACCGCATGAAGAACCTGCAGACCGACACGAGCATGCGCGAAGAAATCGCCGGCGCCGAAAACGCGCCGCTTGCCACCGAGCCCAACTAGGACCAATCCCATGAAAGATGTCCCGGCGGAACTGCTCTATGTGCTGATCTTTCTGGCCATCGTGCTGTTCCAATACCTGATGAAGCGATTCGGACCGCAAGCGCCGCCGGAGCCCGCCTGGGACGAGCGTCTTGAGCAGATTCCCGAGGCGCCGGAGGACGCCCCGGCCGCGTCCGCGGTTTCCGCCCCGGTCGCCGGTGGATTCGGACGCAGCGCTGCGCCCGAGGCTTCGCGCGCGCCGCCGCGACGGCGCTTTTCCCGAGCGTCGCTGCTCGGCGGCCGTCGCGAGGTGCAGAACGCGGTCGTCGTCGCGACGATCCTCGGACCCTGCCGCGCTTTCGAGCCCCACGATATCCGCCAATGAAACTGTTCTCGCCGCTCGGCCTGCCGGCTTTCCGCTGAATCGGGGTTCTCTCATGCAACGCATCATCCTCTTCCTCGCCACCAACCTCGCCATCGTGCTGGTGCTGTCGGTCACCATGCGCCTCTTGGGCGTCGAGCCTTACCTGAATGCCAACGGCCTAAACCTGACGTCGCTGCTGATCTTTGCCGCGGTCATGGGCTTCGGCGGCTCCTTCATTTCTCTCGCCATCTCCAAGTGGTCGGCGAAGAGGGCGATGGGTGTGCAGGTGATCGAGACGCCCTCGAACTCGACCGAATTCTGGTTGATGGAAACGGTGCGCGAATACTCGGCCAAAGCGGGCATCAAAATGCCCGAGGTCGGCATTTTCGAAACGCCGGAGGTCAACGCCTTCGCCACCGGCATGAGCAAGAACAGTTCGCTGGTCGCCGTCTCGACCGGCCTGTTGCAGCAGATGTCGAAAAGCGAGGCGGAGGCCGTCATCGGTCACGAAATCGCTCATGCCGCCAACGGCGACATGGTCACGCTGGCGCTGATCCAGGGCGTGGTGAACACCTTCGTCATGTTCCTCTCGCGCGTCATCGGCCACCTGGTGGATCGCGTCGTGTTCAAGACCGAGCGCGGCCAGGGGCCGGCCTTCTTCGTCACCATGATCGCCGCGGAACTGGTGCTGGGCATCCTTGCCTCGATCATCGTCATGTGGTTCTCGCGCCAGCGGGAGTTCCGCGCCGACCAGGGCGGCGCCAGCCTGGCCGGCCGCCCGAACATGATCGCGGCGCTGGAGCGCCTCGCCAGCCTGCACCCGCAGCCGCTGCCCGACAAGATGGCGGCTTTCGGCATCGCCGGCGGCGTCGGCGGGGGTCTGAAGCGCCTGTTCATGACCCATCCGCCGCTGGAGGAGCGCATCGAAGCACTGCGGCGCTCGGCATAGAAGCGGCGCGGCAGGCAACCGACCAAGGGAGTAACGTCATGTTTTCGGTCTATGGCATCACCGGACGGATTTTCAGCGGCACGCTGGAAGCGATGGATCGCGTGCGCCCGCTGGCGCGCGCGCGTTCCGCGCGCGCAATCGCCCAGGACGGAGAGGAACTCGGCGTCGAAGCGGTCGCCGCACACCCGTCGCAGGAAGCGGTACGCGCCTATCGCGCCATGCTGCCGGAGGAACTGGAACGCGGCCCCCTCATCCACGCGGTTCAGGCAATGACCCGTCCCGCCATCGCGGTCCGGGACCACGCCACGGCCGCCGAGGCCTGGCGCATCCTGCGCGACCGGCACATCCGCCAGGCGCCCGTGCTCGACGCCGCGGACAATCTGGTCGGCATCGTCAGCGAGCGCGATCTGCTGACGGCCATCGATCTCGACGACGGCGAAGTCATCGAGCACCTGCGCCGCCGCGTGCGCGACGTGATGACGACCCCCGTCGCCGCCGCCGCGCCGGTCACCGACATCCGGCGGGTCGCGGCGGCGATGCTGGCGGGTGGGGTCGACGGCGTGCCCGTGGTCGGCGAGGACGGCCGGCTGCTGGGTTTCGTCTCGCGCAGCGACGTGCTGCGCGCCGTGATCAACGATCCGCCGCTGAGCCTGTGGCGATGAACGCGGAAGCAACCATGACCGTGATGGACAGGCGCCAGCGCGTGCGCCGCTGGATCGAACAACCGCGCGTCCAGAACGCCATCATCGGGCTGATCCTCATCAACGCCGCACTGCTCGGCCTGGAAACCGCGCCGGCCGCCATGGCGGCCGCGGGCGGCCTGATTCTCGCGCTCGACCGGGCCATCCTCGCCGTCTTCGTCACCGAGATCGCCCTGCGCCTCTACGCCCATCGCGCCGCCTTCTGGCGCGACCCGTGGAGCGTGTTCGATTTCGCCGTCGTCGCGATTGCCCTCGTTCCCGCCACCGGGCCGCTGGCGGTGCTGCGCGCCCTGCGGGTGTTGCGCGTGCTGCGCCTGCTGACCATGGTGCCGTCGATGCGCCGCGTGGTGGGAGCGCTGCTGGCGGCCATCCCCGGCCTTGGCTCGATCGCCATGGTGCTGCTGATCATCTACTACGTGTTCGCGGTGATCGCCACCACGCTCTTCGCCGCCGCCTATCCGGAGTGGTTCGGCGACATCGGCCGCTCGCTCTACACGCTGTTCCAGATCATGACATTGGAGAGCTGGTCGATGGGCATCTCCCGACCGGTGATGGAGCACTTCCCCTATGCCTGGGTCTTCTTCATCCCCTTCATCCTGGTAGCCACCTTCACCATGCTCAACCTGTTCATCGCCATCATCGTGAACGCCATGCAGACCGTGAGCGAGACGGAGCACCGGCAGACCGAGCAGGCGCTGGCCGCGGCCAGGGATCACATCGAGACGGACCTGCACGCGGAAATGCGGCAACTGCGCAAGGAAATCCAGGCCTTGCAGGCCGCGCTGGCGGAAAGGACAACCCGATGACGCGGCAGCCCTATGCCGGCCGGTGCGTCGCCTTCCTGACCCAGCACGGCAAGGAGCGCGTCGTCGCCCCCGTACTGGAAGCGGCGGCCGGCTGCCGCGTCGAGCGCGTCGCCGGCTACGACACCGACCAGCTCGGCACCTTCACCCGCGACATCCCGCGCTTTGGCACGCAGCTCGATGCGGCGCGCAGGAAGGCCCGGATCGGCATGAGTCTCGCGAAATCCCCGCTCGGCCTGGCCAGCGAAGGCAGCTTCGGCCCCGATCCCTTCGCGGGCATGTTTTCCTGGAACGTCGAGGTGCTGATCTTCATCGACGACGAACTCGGCATCGAGGTGTGCGGCGTGTTCCAGGGGCCGGGCGGCGGCGGGCACCTGCTGGCGGCAGACTGGACCGCCGTCGAGGCCTTCGCCCGCAAGGCCGGCTTTCCCGCCCAGCAGCTCGTGCTGCGGCCCGACGGCGAGAACGATCCGCGCATCCGCAAGGGCATCGCCTCGTGGCCGGCGTTGCGCGCCGCCTTCGCCTGGACGCGTCGCCTCTCCGGTTCGGGCAAAGTCTTCGTCGAGTTCGACCTGCGCGCCCATGCCCATCCGGGGCGCATGGAGAACATCCGCAGCGCGGCCGAGGACCTGGCGGTGAAACTGCATTCGTGCTGTCCCGCTTGCGGTGCGCCTGGCTACGCCCTGGTCGAGCGCGTGGCCGGTCTGCCCTGCGCCGACTGCGGCGCGCCGACACGCGAGCCACGTGCCGAGGCCTGGGGCTGCGTCCGCTGCGCGCAGCGGGATACCCGCGAGCGCAGCGATGCCATCGCGGCCGATCCGGGCCACTGCGACTGGTGCAATCCGTGACTACAGGTAATCCATCATCATGAACCCGATCGATCCCGTCATCCTGTTCTTCCTGTTCGGCCTCGCTGCCGGACTGCTGCGCTCCGAGCTCAAGCTGCCCTCTGCGCTTTACGAGTCCCTGTCGATCTTCCTGCTGCTGACCATCGGCCTCAAGGGCGGCCAGGGGCTGGCCACCCAGCCTCTCGCGCCGCTGATTCCGCAGATCGGCGCGGTGATCGTGCTCGGCGTGGCGCAAACGCTGATCGCCTTCGCCGTCCTGCACGGCCCGGGGCGCTTCGGCCGCGCGGATGCCGCCGCCACCGCCGCACATTACGGCTCGGTGAGCGTGGCCACCTTCGCGGTGGTGGTGGCCTGGCTGGGCGCACGAAACATCGCCTTCGAGCCACAGATGGCGATCCTGCTGGTGATCATGGAGATACCGGCCATCCTCGTCGGCATCGTGCTGGCGCGCGGCGTGAGCCGCCAGACCGACTGGCGCGCCCTGGGCCACGAAGCCTTCCTCGGCAAGGGCGTCACGCTGCTGCTGGGCGGCATGGCCATCGGCTGGGCGGCCGGCCCGGACGGACTGGCACCAGTCAAGGGACTGTTCTTCGACTTGTTCAAGGGCGTGCTGGCGCTGTTCCTGCTGGAGATGGGGCTGATCGTCAGCCGCCAGGTCGGGGAGCTGAAGCGGCGCGGTATCGTCCTGATCGCCTTCGGGCTGGGCATGCCGCTCCTGTCGGCCCTGCTGGGGCTCGGCACCGGCATGTTGCTCGGCCTGTCGGTCGGCGGGCTGACGGTGCTGGCGACGCTGGCCGCGTCCGCCTCCTACATCGCCGTGCCCGCCGCGATCCGCATCGCCGTGCCGGAAGCCAATCCCGCCATCTCGCTGGCGGGCTCCTTGGGCGTCACCTTTCCCTTCAACATCCTGGCCGGCATTCCGCTCTACCACTGGCTGGCCGGGCAACTTGCCGGAGCCGCGCCATGACCCTGCTGACCGAAAAACGCACCCTGCTGACGATCGTTACTGAAGCCGTCGTCGAACAAACCCTGCTGCGCGACCTCGACCGACTCGGCGTGCGCGGCTACACGGTGTCGGATGCGCGCGGCAAGGGCAGCCGTGGCGTGCGCGACGCCGCCTGGGACGAGGCGGCGAACATCCGCGTCGAGGTGATCTGCACCCGGTCGCTCGCCGAGACGCTGCTGGGCCACTTGCAGCAACTCTACTACTCGAACTACGCGATGATCGCCTTTCTCGCCGATGTCGATGTCTTGCGGCCCGAAAAATTCTGATCGAAATGGAGAATACGATGCGCGGCGTTTTCATCAGCGGTACCGATACGGGCGTAGGCAAGACACAGATCGGCGTTGTCCTGGCGCGCCTGCTGACCGGGCGAGGATTGTCCGTGCGGGTGCGCAAGCCGGTGGAATCGGGCTGCGTGCCCGAACATGGCCTGCTGCAACCGCGAGACACGCTCGCGCTGCAAGCCGCCGCGGGCTTCATCGAGCCCATCGAGCGCATCTGCCCTTATCGCCTGTCGAAGCCGCTCTCGCCGGAGCGCGCGGCCGAGCTGGAAGGAATGACGCTCGATCTGCGGCAGCTGCATGCCGCCTGCATCGACGGGGTCGGGGAACAGGACTTCCTTCTGGTGGAAGGCGCCGGCGGCTTCTATTCCCCCATCGCGCGCGGCGCCCTCAACGCCGATCTGGCGGCAGGGCTGGGCATGCCGGTTCTGCTGGTCGTTCCGGATCGCCTGGGCGCCATCAGCCACGCCCTGCTCGCGGCCGAAGCCGTGCGCATGCGCGGGCTCGCGTTGGCCGGCGTGATCCTGAACGAGCCGGAGTTCCCGGCGGCCGCCGAAATGGACAACGCGGCGGACATCGAACGCTGGTCGCATGTCCCGGTGGTTCGACTGCCTCACGCGCCGGACGTCGAGCTTGCCGGGCAGACCGCCTTGTCGCCGCTCGTCGATAGGTGGCTGGCATGACCGTTTCAGGCGTACCGACCTTGCTTGATCCTTGCTTGATACAGGGTATTAACGCCTTGCCGACGATGAGCTACAGTCGTTGCCAACGGGATTACGGGCCAGGAAGGAAACGAACCCGCCGCTGCGTGTCCGGACCCGAGCCGACTCATCGCCACCTTGGTCTTTTCAGCATGATGTGTCAATCAACTGGAGGGCATCATGAGAAAGAATGGGCGTGGCCGGCATACCCGCCGAAAAGTGCGGCGAGGCGACCTGCGCCTGGGTAGTGAAATGCGATCCCACGCTCAGCGAGCCGATGGTCATCGACGCATGCCACGCCAGCCTCGCCCACTACAAGAAGCCCCACCGCGTCGTCTTCCGCGACACGCTGCCCAAATCGACTATCGGCAAGATCCTGCGCCGCAAGCTGAAGGACTAGGGCGCCTTAGCGCGATGCGGCCGGGATCCATTTTTCTCGCCGTGCTTGCGGCGGCCGCCTGGTGCTCTGGCTTTATTCGCCGCGCTACAGCCACGCGCGCGACATGCTGGCGGTCATCGGGCTGTACCTCGTCGCCCTGCTGCTCGATCTGGGCGACCGCGCCGTGTTCGCGCTCACCGGCGGTGCAGTCGGCGGCCATGCGCTGAAACACATCGTCGCCGCACTGGCGGCGTGGTGCGTCGCGCGCCACCTGCGCCGGCGGAGGCCGGCACGAGACCCGCCCTGCGCGCCGAGGCGCCATTTTGCGAAGGAGTCCCCATGAACGCGATCGACATCAATACCGAGCGTCTGCTGACCATCGTGCGCGTCCTGGCGGCGGAACTCAAACCCGGTGCGGGCAACTTCTCCGCCCTTGGCTTCGATCATCGTCTGGAACGCGACTTCGGCCTTGACAGCCTGGCGCGCGTGGAACTGCTGGCGCGCATCGATCGGGAACTGGGCGCCAAACTTGGCGAGGCAGCCTTCGCAGCCGAGACGCCGGCCGACCTGCTCAGGCTGATCGGCGACGCGACGCTGTATGTTCCGGCGACGAGCGCCGTCCCGCCGGCGTCAGCCCTTGCCGATTTCGTGCCGCCGCCGGACGATCTGGCCACTCTGACCGAGGTGCTCGACTGGCATGTGCGCCACCAGCCCGGGCGTATTCACATCCATCTGTTGGGCGAAGCGGGGCAGGACGATCCGGTGAACTACGCCCGCCTGGCCCAGGCGGCAAGAGCGGTAGCTGCCGGCCTGCTGGCGCGCGGCGCGCCGCCGGGCAGCCGCGTCGCCCTGATGCTGCCCACCGGGCTGGATTTCTTCGCCGCGTTCTATGGCGCGCTCTACGCCGGCTGCGTGCCGGTGCCGCTCTATCCGCCGGCGCGGCCGGCGCAACTGGAAGAGCACCTGCGTCGCATCGCCGGCATCCTCGCCAATGCCGGCGCGCTCTGGTTGGTCGCCGATCCCCGCGCGCGCGCCTTCGCCCAGGCGCTGTCCGGCAAGTGTCCGACGCTGGCCGGCATCGTCACCGTCGCCGAGCTGACCACTCCCCCCGTAGCGGCACCGCTGCCCGCCTTGGTCGCCGGCGACCTCGCCTTCATCCAGTACACCTCGGGCAGCACCGGCGACCCGAAGGGCGTCGCGCTCACCCACGCCAACCTGCTCGCCAACGTCAGCGCCCTGCGCCTGGCGGCGCGGGCGACGCCTGCCGACGTGTTCGTCTCCTGGCTGCCGCTGTACCACGACATGGGGCTGATCGGCGCCGGCATCGGCAGCATGGTCGTCGGATTCCCGCTGGTGCTGATGTCGCCGCTCGCCTTCCTCGCCCGCCCGGTGCGCTGGCTGGAGGCGATTTCCCGCCATCGCGGCACGCTCTCGGCGGCGCCCAACTTCGCCTACGAGATCTGCGCGAACAAGCTCACGGACGGCGAGCTCGCGGGGATCGACCTGTCCTGCTGGCGCATGGCCTGCAACGGTGCCGAGGCCGTCAGTCCGGTCACGCTGGAACGCTTCGCCGCGCGCCTGGCGCCGGTTGGGCTGCGGCGCGAGGCGCTGGCGCCCGTCTATGGCCTGGCCGAATGTTCGGTGGGGCTGGCCTTTCCGCCGCCCGGGCGCGGCCCGCGCATCGACCGGGTGGCGCGCCGGGCGCTCGCGGACGAGGGCCTGGCGCAGCCGGTCGGGGACGACCAGCCCGACGCCCAGGCCGTGCCCGGCTGCGGCCACGCCCTGCCCGGCCATGGGATACGCATCGTCGATGCGGCGGGGCGCGAACTCCCCGAGCGGCGCGTCGGCCGCATCCAGTTCCGCGGGCCGTCGGCCACCGCCGGCTATTTCGAGAATCCCGTCGCCACGGCGAAGCTGTTCGACGGCGACTGGCTCAACACCGGCGATCTGGGCTACCTCGCCGACGGCGAACTCTTCGTCACCGGCCGCGAGAAGGACATCATCATCCGCGGCGGCCACAACATCCATCCGCAGGAGCTGGAGGAGGCCGTCGGGCGCGTCAGTGGCGTGCGCGCCGGCAACGTCGTCGTGTTTCCCGCCACCGATCCGGGCGCCGGTACCGAACGGCTGGTGGTGCTGGCCGAAGCGCGGACCATGGACGCGGACGCGCAACAACGCATCCGTGCGGAGGTCGAGCGGCTCGCCGTCGATCTCACCGGCCTGCCGGCAGACGACGTCGTGCTCGCGCCGCCCGGCACGGTCCTGAAAACCTCCAGCGGCAAGCTGCGCCGCGCCGCCTGCCGGACGGCCTATGAGCGCGGCGAGCTGTTGCACCGCCCGCGCTCTCCCCGGCTGCAGGCGCTCAGGCTGCTGCTCGACGCCGCGCGCGCCCGCCTGCGCGCCGCGCTGCGGGGGGCTGCGGGCGGGCTGTGGGGCCTCTGGGCCTGGACGGTCTTCGCGCTGCTGGCGCCGCCGTTCTGGCTGCTGATCGCTCTGGCCCCGACGCTGGCCTTGCGCCGCGCGGCGGCCCGCGCCGGGGCACGCCTGGCACTGGCGGCAGGCGGCATCCTGCCGCGCGTGACGGGGCTTGAAAATCTGCCGGACGGCGGCCCCGCGGTCGTCGTGGTCAATCACGCCAGCTATCTCGACGGCATGGCGCTCACTGCCGCGCTGCCCGCCCGCTTCGCCTATGTCGCCAAGCAGGAACTGCTCGACCATCCACTGTCGGCGACGCCGCTGAAGCGTCTCGACTCGGCTTTCGTCGAACGATTCGAGACCGTCCGCGGCGTGGAAGATACCCAGTCCCTGGAGGCGCGCGTGTGCGCGGGCGATTCCCTGATCTTCTTCGCCGAGGGCACCTTCCGCGACGCGCCAGGACTCCTGCCTTTCCGCATGGGCGCCTTCCTCGCGGCCGCGCGCGCCGGGGTTCCCGTTGTGCCGGTCACCCTCAGCGGAACCCGTGCCCTGCTCCCCGGCCGGCGTCGCTGGCCGCGCCACGGCCCGCTGGCCGTGACGATCCATGCGCCGCTCGTCCCCGCCGGGACGGACTGGCACGCGGCACTCGCGCTGCGCGATGCGGCGCGGGCGGCCATCCTCGCGCAACTGGGCGAACCGGACGCCGGGTAATGATGCGCGCATCGCAAGGAAAGGAGACACGCTCGTCATGACGTTCAAACGCGCCCCGGCCGCCCTCCCGGCGATCCTGGCCGCATTGGCGGCGTGCCTCGGTCTAGCCCTCCTGAGCCTCGCTGCGACCCAAAGCGTCGCGGCCGGCTTCGACCGCGCCCTGCTGGCGTTCTTCGCCGCCCGGCGCGGCCCGCAGGCCGATGCGTTCTTCCTGGCCGTGACCTGGCTCGGTTCCAGCTTCGTGTTGATGCCGGCGGCGATCACGGTCGTCGCGGCGCTGGCCGCCCGGGGGCGTTGGGCTGCGGCCGGCCTCGCGGGCCTCACGTATTTCGGCGCTTCGCTCACCACCTGGCTGCTCAAGCTGTCCATCGGCCGCGAACGGCCGGCGCTGTTTCCATCCTTGCCGGACGTCGCTCCGACGGACTGGTCGTTTCCCAGCGGCCATGCCACCCACGCCGCCGCCTTCGCCCTGGCGGCGTGGCTACTCTTGCACGAACGCCGGTCGCGCTGGCGCTGGCCCGCCTTCGTCGCGCTCGGCGGACTGGCCCTGCTGGTCGGGGCTTCCCGCCTGCACCTGCAGGTTCACTGGCCCACCGACGTGCTCGCCGGCTTGCTGGTGGCGGGATTCTGGGCCGGGGTGGCGCTGATCGTGACGCACCGCGGCGTAGCGCCGAAGGAGGGGACATAAGAAACGAATTCCTCGGTACCGGCGAGCCGGGCTAGCGCCCGATCCGGAAGCTGCGCGTCATCGCGTCCGGGCTGCGCTACGCGGTGCTGCACGATTTCAGCGTCATTTCCAGGGGTCAGGCAAACCGAGGCGACCCTTTCAGCTCGGGCTGAGGGTCGGTTACGGTGATTCGGTGAGCATCGTACGAACCAGGGGTGACATCGACCTGGTACGTCTTCCGGCGCGGGGGAACCCAGTTGTGTGCGTCAAGTTGTGCAAAAGGGTTGATCAGGTATTCGGTTGATTCCGGGTTGCCGTGGTCGGCGCGCAGGGCGTAGCCCGGAGCGCCGACCACGGCGGCGGCCGTCAGGCGGCCAGTCTCAACTGCTCCTTCTTTTGCTCGGCCAGCAGGGCCATGTTCAGGTAACGGTTGTCTTCGAGCCACGTCTCGTGGGTTTCGACGCACAGCGCCCGAATCAGCCGCAGGCACGACTCAGTGTTCGGGAAGATCCTCACCACGCGCGTGCGCCGCTTGATCTCCTCGTTGAGGCGCTCGAGCATGTTGGTGCTCTTCAAGTGCTTGTGGTGCGCCCGGGGCAGCCGGTAGAAGCTCAAGGTCTCGCCGATGTTGCTCTCGACCCAGTCGACGAGTTTCGGGTACTTGCCCTGCCACTTGGTGATCCATGCCGCCAGGTCGCGGTTGGCTTCCTGCAAGTCGCGCCGGTCGTAGATCCAGCGCAGCTCCTGCAGACAGTCGTCGTCGGCCTTCCTGGGCAGGTAGTCGAGCGCGTTGCGCAGGAAATGCACATAGCAGCGCTGCCAGGCCGCTTCGCACAACACCTCGCTGATCGCCTTCTTCAGGCCCGCGTGGTCGTCCGAGACCACGAACTCCACGCCGGTGAGCCCACGCTCCTTGAGCCGCAGCAGGAAGTCCTTCCAGCTGCTCTGACTCTCCCGGTTGGCCGTCTCGACCGCCAGCACTTGGCGCTGCCCCTCCCAGTTGATGCCGATGGCGATCTGCACCGCCATCGAGCGGATCACCCCATCCTCGCGCACCTTCTCGTAGCGCGCATCCAGAATGACGTACGGATACGCCTCTTCCAGTTGCCGGCTGGCAAAGCGCTCGAGCGCCTCGTCCAGGCTCTTGTTGATCGCCGAGATGGCCGAGGCGGAGAAGCTGTGCCCGCACAACTCTTCGGTGATCGCCTTGACCTTGCGGGTCGAGACACCCTGCACGTACATCTCGGCTAATGCCGCCACCAGCGCCTTCTCGCTGCGCGCGTAGCGCTCGAAGAGCGCCGTCGAGAATTCGCCGCTGCGGTCGCGCGGAATCCGCAGTTCCAGCTTACCGATCCGCGTCACCAGCCCCCGGTGGTAGTAGCCCGCTCGGTAACCGCTGCGCGTCTCGCTGCGCTCGCTCGGTGCCGCACCGAGAAACTCCGTCATCTCGGCTTCGAGCACCTCCTGCAGCGCTTCCTTCATCAGCGTCTTCATCAGGTCCCGGTCGCCCGACACCCACTCTTTCGCCGACAACGACACCGTATTACTCTTGCTCGTGGTCATGGTTTGCCCTCCTCAGGGGTCAAGGTCGATCTGCACAATCAACCTCTTACCATGACCACCCCTCTCTGCAAGCCCCTCCGGGCTTTTGCACACTGTTCAGAACACTACCGAACCTTCGTCCAGGCTGGCAGAGGGAGAACTCTGGAGGCAGGAGCGGTGACTCATAAGGCGGAGTGCGTGCCAGCCTGCGGTCGCAGGCTGGCTGACGGCAAGATTGGCGCCATCGAACAGTTCGGATCCGCTTTCACGCCGAATTGCCCAATCTGCGCTCGAGCCGTGTCAATGACCTCGGATCTGCGACGACTCTGCAGTTAGAGGCCGCGCCGGCACATCAAGCGCTGCACTTGGTTCGCCTTCAGCCCGTTGGCCGGCAAGGCGTGTCTCCGCCGCCTGACTCCCCGGCGGCGGGGGCATCATTGCCGGTGGGCACCGCTGCAATTGCGGAAGGTTCGAGCGATCAGCGCACGGTGAAACGCACGGTAATGGCCTTCTGGTCGGCGGTGTTGATAGCGGCCACCACCTTTGCGCCCTTGGCGAGCTTGACGCCCTTGGCTTCGAGCTTGTCGCCGCTCACGACCAGCGGGGCTTCCGATTTCTCGGTGCCGTTGAGCACGGTCAGCTTGCCGCTCATGCCGGTCGGGACCATGGGCTTGCCGTGATCCTCGACATACAGCATCGCAGCCCCCTCGCCGGCAACGAGTTCGAAGGACAGGTCGCTTGCGGTCTGCACGATTCCGCCGTGCTTGGGGGCGGCGCCGCCATGCGCGAGGGCCGGGGTGGATGCAAGGGTGGAGCAGGCCAGGACGGCAGCCGCGAGGAACTTGGTGATCATGGGTGATATCTCCTTGGGAACGCGGTGCGCTTCGAGCAGGCGGCACCGCGAGTGCCTGGTTCCGTGACGAGCGCGCGCTCAGAAAGCCTCGCGTGGGTCGGCCACTGCCGGCGTGTGCGCATCCTCGCCGAGCAGCCGCTCGGTCGGCTTGCGACCGAACATCCAGTACATGACCGGGGTGAGCAGGGTGTCCAGCAGCGTCGAGCTGACCAGGCCACCGAAGATCACCACCGCGACCGGGTGCAGGATCTCCTTGCCCGGGGCATCGGCGGCCAATAGCAGCGGCGTCAGCGCGAAGGCTGTAACCAGGGCCGTCATCAGCACCGGCGTCAGTCGCTCCAGCGACCCGCGCACGATCATGGCCTGGCTGAAAGTCTCGCCCTCGAACTTGCACAGGTTGATGTAGTGGCTGATCTTGAGGATGCCGTTACGCGTGGAGATACCCGCCAGCGTGATGAAGCCCACCATCGACGCCACCGACAGTTGTACCCCGGCGATCCACATGGCCACCACCGAACCGATCAGCGCCAGCGGGATGTTGGCCATCACGATGCCGGCCAGCACCACCGACTGGTAGCGCGAGTACAGCACCAGAAAGATCATCACCAGCGACACCACCGACAGGCCCGCGATCAGGCGCGTGGCCTGCTCCTGGGCCTGGAACTGGCCTTCCAGGCTGATGAAGTAGCCGGTGGGCAGCGCCTGTCCGGCGATCACGCCGCGCACCGCAGCGATCGTCTCGCTCATGTTGCGGCCATCGGTGTTGCCATAGACGACGATGCGGCGACGGCCGTTCTCGCGTCCGACCTGGTTGGGCCCATCGGTCTCCTCGACGCTGGCGATGGCCGACACCGGCACGCGGCCGGCAGGGGTGTCGATCAGCATCCGCGCCAGATCCTGCGGGCCGCGCCGCTCATCGGGCAGACGCAGCACCAGCTCGTAGCGGCGCGGACCGTCCACGATCTGCGCGCCGTGAGCGCCATCGGTCAGCGCCTGCAGCACGCGGATCGCCTCGCCGGGCGACAGCCCGAGCTGGGCGGCCTTGCGATGGTCCAGCCGCACGGTGATCTGCGGAATCAGCACCTGCTTTTCGACCGTCAGGTCGACCAGGCCGGGCACCCCGCTCAGCCCGGATCGCATCTGTTCGGCCAGGCCGCGCAGCGTGTCGATGTCGTCGCCGAATATCTTCACGGCCACCTGGGCGCGCACGCCCGACAGCAGGTGATCGAGGCGGTGGCTGATCGGTTGGCCGATGGCCACCTGCGCCGGCAGCACCGAGAGCCGGTCCCGGATGTCGGCCATGATGGCCTCGCGGTCGCGCCCGCTGCGCTTGAGGTCCACGTCGATCTCGGCCGAGTGCACGCCTTCGGCATGCTCGTCGAGCTCGGCACGGCCGGTGCGGCGGCCGACCTGGGTCACCTCGGGAACCTGGCCGATCAGCAGTTCGGCCTCACGCCCCATCCGGTTGGCTTCGGCCAGCGAGGTGCCGGGCTGCATCACCAGGCCCAGTACCAGCGAACCCTCGTTGAAGGCCGGCAGGAAGGCGCGCGGGAAGAACGGCACCGTCGCGGCCGCGCCCGCCACCGCCAGCATCGCCACCACGATCAAGAGCTTCGCGCGCCCGAAGGACCAGTGCAGCAGCTTCGTGTCCTGACGCTTGAGCCAGGCGACCAGCGGGCTGTCGCCGTGATCGAGGCGTTTCATCGTCGGCAGCATGTAGTAGCACATCACCGGCGTGACGGTCATCGATACCAGCATCGACGCGCCGATCGACACGATGTAGGCGATGCCCAGCGGCGTGAACAGCCGTCCCTCGATGCCCGGCAGCGCGAACAGGGGCACGAAGACCAGCACGACGATCACCGTCGCATAGACGATGCCCGAGCGCACCTCGACGCTGGCGCTGCGGACGACCTCGAGAACGGGCAGCCGGTCTTGCGCGGCGCGGTTCTGCTTCAGTCGCCGCAGGATGTTCTCGACATCGACCACCGCGTCGTCGACCAGCTCACCGATCGCGATCGCCAGCCCGCCCAGCGTCATCACGTTGATCGACTGCCCTAGCCACTGGAACACCAGTGCGGTGACGGCGAGCGACAGCGGGATCGCGGTCAGCGAGATCACCGTCGTGCGCGCCGACAGCAGGAAGGCGAACAACACGATCGCCACCATGATCGCCCCGTCGCGCAGCGCCTCGGCCACGTTGCCGATCGAGGCCTGGATGAAGTCGGCCTGCCGGAAGAGCACCCTGGGCGCGGCGAGGCCTGCGGGCAGGCCGGGCCTGAGCTCGACCAGCGCCGACTCGATCTGCGTGGTGAGCGCCACCGTGTCGGCCTGCGGCTGCTTCTGCACGCTGATCACGACGGCCGGCAAACCACCGTAACCCGCGTCACCGCGCTTGAGTCCGGGCGCGAACGAGACGGCTGCCACCTGCTCGAGCAGGATGGAACGCCCATCCTTCCACGCCACCGCGATGCCGGCCAGGTCCTCGATGCGGTTGCTGCGCCCCAGGTGACGGATCAGGTACTCGCGACTGTTGAGGTCGATGAAGCCACCCCCGGCGTTCCCGGCGTAGCCCTCGAGCGCCTTCTCGAGCTGGTTGAGCGACACGTCGAACTGCGCCATGCGGGCCGTGTCGGGCGCCACGCGCAGCGTGCGCACCTCGCCCCCGATCGGGATCACCTGCGACACACCGGGAATCGACAGCAGGCGCGGGCGCAGCACGAAGTCGGCATACTCGCGCGCCGCCATCGGGCTGACCGCTGGCGTCTGGCCGTCACCAGCGCCCAGCGGCAGCGCGATCAGCATGACCTCGCCCATGATCGACGACACAGGGCCCATGACGGGCGTGATGTCGCCGGGCAACTGCTCGCGCACCAGTGCCAGCCGTTCGGCCACCAGCTGGCGGTTGCGGTAGATGTCGGTGCCCCAATCGAACTCGGCGTAGAGGATGGACAGGCCCACGCCCGAGGTGCTGCGTACGCGGGTGACGCCGGGCATGCCGTTGAGTGCGGTCTCGAGCGGGAAGGTGACCAGCTGCTCCACCTCCTCGGGCGCCATCCCGCCCGCCTCGGTCAGCACCGTGACGAGGGGTTTGTTGAGGTCGGGGAAGACGTCGACCGGCGTGCGCCAGGCGGTCATCGCGCCGTAGACCATCAGCAGCGCGGCCACGGCAAGCACGAACAGCCGGTTGTGCAGGCTGTAGCGAACGATCCAGTTGAACATGAGGGTGGACTCCCGTTCAGCGGATCTGGGCGATCAGCGGTGCGCCCTGGACGACGACGCGGTTATCCGCACCGAGGCCCTGGGTGATCACCACTGTGCTCGCATCCAGCGGCTGGTACCGGACGGGCTGCGCGATGAAGCGCTCGGCCCCCGACTTGATCCAGACGATCGGCTCGTTGGTCGCGTTGCGCACCACGGCCTGGGCCGGCAGCACGATGCCCTTGACGCGCTGGTTCGACTGCGCGATCACGGTCACCGGCTGGCCGATCGCGAGCGGGAGTGGCGCACCCGGTGCCACGTTAAAGATCAGCGGCAGCACACCGTCGCGCAGCACCTGTGCGCCGCCGACGAACTGCAAGCGCGCCTCGGGCACATCCTGCAGCGACGCCGCACCGACGCTGGCGGCTAGCGCCGAATCGGCGGTGACGGCCTCGACCAGCATGCGTGACGGGTCGACCACATCGAACAGCACGTCGTTCGGTGCGACGACCTGGCCGGCTGTAACGTCGGCGCGAGCGATCACGCCGGAGACCGACGCGACCAGTGACTCGCGCGCCTCCAGGCTGGCGCCGATGCTGCGCTCGCGCTCGGCGAGCATGCGGGCTTCGATGCGCGCGGCGTCGATGTCCTTGCGTGGCACCGTCCCTTCGAGGCTGTCGAGGCGCTGGGCGCGCTGCTCGGCGATCTGGCGCTGCGCGCGCAGTTCGGCCAACTGGGCCTTCTGGCCCGCCTGAGCATAGGGGTCAGCGTGATGGCGGACATGGGCCAGCAACTCGCCCTGCGTCACCCGCTGCCCGACGAGCGGCAGCCCCCTGGGGCCGGGCTCAATGCGGCCTCCATGCACGGTCTGCACACGGCCGCTGGCGTTGGGATCAGCGATCACCCATCCAGGCAGCTCGACCGTGGCTGCAGCCTCGGACTCCGCTGCCAGCAGCGTGCGGATCGCCATGCGGCGTTGCGCGGCTTTCGGCACATTGACGCTTCCGTCGGGCCAGCGTGCCAGCCCGGACGGGCTGACCGCGGTAGCGGGCGCGTCCAGGTGTTCGCCGTTGGGTCCATGCGCGCCCGGCGCCGCGTGGACGGTCGGCGTAAGCAGGATCCAGACCGGCAAGGCAGCCACCGCGAGCCAGGCGGCTCGCAGCCGGTAATAGGGGGCGATGGCGCTCATCACTTCACCTCCGTGGCGAGGCTCGTGGTCCGCCGGCACCGCCAGGCTGCAGCCGCAAGCGCCCCCAGCACGAGAACGCCACCGCCGATCAGGGCTGCGCGCTCGAGCTCATGATCGTGCGCATGGCCGTGGTCGTCGACGTCCTGGCGGCCTCCCGCACGGGCAGCGCCAGAGAGCGGCCCGGTGACCAGCGTGCCGTCCAGCAGATCGGCATCATTGTCGGTGGCCAGCGTGAAGACGAGGGCATGCTCGCCCGGTGAGGCGAGCGCCTCGAGCAGTGACGCATCGGTCGCAGTGTAGTCGCCACTGTCCGGGCGGAAGGCTGCCAATGCCTTGTGTGGGCCGGACTCGACCTCAAGTCGCGCACCGAGCACAGGCTCGTTGGTTTCGTAGCGATCGACCAGGATGACGAGTTGGCCAGCCTCGAGACTGGCGACCAGCTCATAGCTGTCCGACTTTGCCTCGAGACGTGGCACGGCCACGCTGCCAGTAACGACTGGCTGTTGGTCGAGATGTTCGCCGTTGGGACCGTGCGCCCCGGGGGCTGCCTGGCTGGTCATGGGCAACACGGCCGCCAGGGTCAGCACGGCCAGCAGCCGGCGGCGCAGGTTGAGGATGGATGGGTTCATGGGAGCAATCCTAGAGCTTGTTGGAGACGGGCGCGGGCCAGGCCCAGCGCGGCGGTATGGCGGGCGAGCGCAGCATCGGCCTCGGCAGCGGCGGCCAGCGCACGCAGCAGGTCCGGCAGCGGCGTTTCGCCGACATCGAAGGATTTGCCGATCAACTCGGCACGTTCGCGCAACAGACGGGCACGGGCGGTCCCGGCCTCGCGCTGTACCTCTGCGGTGCGGACGGCCTCGCGCGCCAGGGCCACGTCGCTTTCCAGGCGCTCGCGCAGCCGCTGCAAGCGCGTTTGTGCGACATCCAACTCGGCCAGTGCAGCAGATTCGAGCGGTCGATTACGTGCGTCGCCGCCAAAGGGCAGGCGCAGGCCGACCACGACGCTGCCTTCGGAAGCCGCACCGGGCCCGCCGTGGTCCTGGCGGACGCCGACCGTCAGCTCCGGCGCGTCGCGGCGCGAGTGGCGCATCAGTTCGACCCGCCGTAGCGCCAGCTCGGTGACCTGAGTCGCAGACTGGAGTTCCGGGTGCGAAGACAGCACAGGTTCGGCCGTCGGCGCGGGCACGGCATCGGCGACAAGGTCCGGCGCCGCCGTGAGGCCGGTCAGCTGCATCCAGCGTGCGCGAGCAAGCTCCAGGCGCTGCCGCGCATCGCTCAGGGCGGTCCCGGCCGCCAGGTGCTCGGCCTGTGCGGCCAGCGCATCGGCGCGGGCCAGTTCGCCGGCGCGCACCCGGCGCCCGACGTCGTCCGCGAGCCGCTGCAGGGACTGGACCTGGCCCTCAGCCTGCGCGACCTCGGCCGCCAGGCTGCTCCATGCCCAAGCCTGCTCGCGCAACTCGCCAGCCAGTTGCAGTCGCGCCGCCTGCTCGGCTGATGCCGCCTGCGCCGAGGCCGCAGCGGTCACGCCCTGGTGCGCATCACGCTGGCCGGGGAGCCACAGTGGCAAGGTGACGCCCAGTTCGGTCTCGCGGACGCCATCATTGCTTTGCAGGCGATCGTCGCGATGGCTCAAGGTGAGCGACGGAGGGGCTGCCCACATGGACTGGGATGCGAGGCGCTCGGCGTCGGTGCGACGCAGCTGACCCTCGGCTTCCCGGGCCACGACGGCGCGCTGCCAGGCCGCATCCAGTGCGACACGCAGCGGCACGCGCTCGGCCGCGAAGGAAGGTTCGGGGGATGTGACCGCCAAGGGGCGGTCGTGCACGGAAGATCTCGGCTGGGCCCAGCACGGCCCACCGACCATGCCGCCGGCGATGACGCAGGCAGATAGCCAAAAAGATGGTCTCACGATGATCCTGAAAGTTGCGTAGGAGTCAGCCAAGCACGCGAACGCTCCCGCAGCGATGGAGAGCGGGACGGAGCGAGCTGGCTGGTTCAGGGGGTAGGGTCCGTGGGCGGACACCTGCCACGCAGGGTTTCAGGAGCGCAGACGAGGCGGCCTGAGCAGGCCGCCCAGGAAGGGGTCGGGAACGGCTGCATCGTGCCAGGCGAGCGGCAGGACCGTGCCTGCCGGCGGGAACGCGTGCGAGATCGAATTCGGCAACTCGAGGTGACCGCCAACGTGGTCGCCGGCGACGTGCTGCAAGGACTCCTCCGACTGATCCAGGTGGAACGAGCCGTCGTGGTGGTGATGGTGACCTGTCGCCTGCCAGTGCAGCGAGCTGTGCTCGGGATCCGACGGCGAACTATCGCCCGAGTCAACGCGCGCCATCGCCATCGACTGGCAAAGCAGGGAAATCAGCGTGACGAAGAGGACAAGAAGCCGGCGCATGGTCGCGCATCCTAACACGGTCAATTTCTGACGCGCACTCACTTCTCGGCACTCGCAGGGGGCGTGTGACGATCCAAAGCGCGCCCGGGCTTTTGCATATCTCTCGGAACAGTACCTACAATCGTGAAACCAAAGCACTTTTGCGTTCGTCCCCTGAAAACCCGCGCGCGCTGAAGGCACCTTCGGAAAAGGAGCGAAATCTGGGGGCAACTGTGAAGCCGAAGCAGCACAACAGCCGCGGCCAGAAAGCGCTGCTCGACCAAGGCGCGCTGCCAGCAGACTGGAAACCCGCCAAGCGCCGGCAGAAGGAATTGACACGACCTGGGCCAAGAAGCACGGGAAGAGCTACTTCGGCTACAAGCTCTCGATCAACGTCGACAGGCGGCACAAGTTCATCCGCGAGATCGTGACCGACACGGCCCGCATGCACGACAGCCAGCACTTCGACAAGGTCTTCGACACGGTCAATGCGAGCCGGGATGTCTATGCCGACCGGGGCTATCCGTCCGAGGGGCGTGAAGCCTGGCTGAAAGAGAATGGCTTTTGCAACCAGATTTGGAGGAAGGGCACGCGCAACAAGCCCCTGTCCGACTGCCAGCAGCGGCGCAACGGGCGCATCGCCAGGACGCGCGCCCGAGTCGGGCACCCATTTGCGACCATCGCACAGATGGGTGTCAAGCTGATCCGCACCATTAGCCAGGCACGCGCGAACTTTGCGATGACGACGATAGCCGCCTGCAACAACCTCAAGCGGCTGGTCTATTTCCAGGAGGCCGGCATCAAGGCTTCGTGACGCCCGAAATGGACCGAATCGCCGCTGCCCGGGGCGATTCGAGGCAGAAACAGGGCAACACCGCCGGTAACGACGGTGACTTGCCGAAGAAATTGACCAGAGTTCGGTCGCGATCATCTGTATTCGGCGGGATTCACTGAAAGCCCCGGGTTATTCGAGGCGCCCTCCCATCGCTCTCGCTGCACGCCGTCGCGCCGAACATCGGCACTGCGCCCCGCCCCGTCGCGAATGAACTCACCGGGAACGAAATCGCACATTCTGGCGCCGCGCCCATTGGTCTCTTGTGCCATCGAAATCTGCGGCAGCGCATGCACGCGGCAACGGCCGCAGCGCAGAAAAGGGAAGCCCCCAGAGTGGGGGCTGGAAAGATGCGATGGTCAGTTGCCGTTCGGCGCAGGGGCCGTGGCCTGCAAAGACAGGGGTGTCGCGGTGGCGGACACTTCGAGGTCGTCTGCGCTGTGCGGGATGCGTGCGAAGACGCCTTCGATGGATGTGATCTCCATGGAAAAGAATGACGGGCTTCCGTCGCGAGGACGGGAGGCCGCATCTCGGTCAGTGCTGGACACGCTTGCGATCTGACAGGCATTGCACGCGAATGCGCCGCCAGCTCCCGTCGTCGATCAGCCGTTCCAGCGTCTCGCCGAGGGCGTCGAAGAACACTTCATCGACCCGGTCGACCAACTCACCATCGCGGTGCAACTCCACCGCGTACACATCGAGCCCGCGCTCGTACAGCACGGTGACGCGTCCCTGGAATTTCTCGGTGGCCACCGTGAAACTGATGGCCGGTGGCGTCGCGATGATGTCCTTGGGCAGCGGATCGACCCAGGTGAAGTCCCGTGCGCCGGCATCCACCAGCAGGTGGGTGATGCGCCGGAAGCCGTCGGGCGCGGGCAGCTGTTCCATCTGCTGGATCAGCTCCCGTAGCTCGGGGCAGCGGGGATCGGGGATCGGCAACTTCGCCGGTGCGGAACCGAGCACGAACCGCTGCACCGTGTACGGCTTGCCGTCGGCGGTGAATGCGGTGTCTTCCTCGGGCGTGTCGGCACGCAGGCCGTCGAAGCGGCGTCTGGCGTAGGGTTCGACCTGTACCTTGGCGCCCTCGTCGGGCACTTCGGTCACGAGCGTCCGGTCGAGCACGGCGAACTCGGCGCGCCCCGTCTTGACGACGATGGCCTCGTCGGTGGTGGCGATGACCTTGCCCTCGAAAGGCTTCGGGTCGATGTGAAAGCCCAGCGTCGAAACCTTGGGCTGGCCGTCGAAGATGTTGAACTTGAACGAACGGACGTTGGAAGGCACATGACCGACGACGAGCGTCGGCATCTGTGCGCGGATGGCTTGGGTATCCATGGGGAGACTCCTTGTGGCAACCAAGGGACTCCCGCCCACAAGGGAGGTATGTCCCTTGAGGGTGAGGTGGATGGACTCGGCATGCGTCCGGCGAAAGAAACGACCAGCACGGCGAACCGTGCCGCAGTCTCGAAGGTCTCGACTGCCTGGGCATGCTGCCGGCAACGCCAGCGAACATGCGGCCAGCGTGCGGCACATGGCGGCGGCCGTCCGCCTGAAATCGGCAACGCGCCGGCACCGCGTTCCGCGGAAAAGAAGAGCCCCGCACGGGGCTCAAGAGGGGGTTACTCGTCGTCGTAGAGCGTCAGTCCGTCCAGCACGGGCGCGTCGGCATCGAACACCAACATGCGAACGTCGGCGAGCGCAGCCAGGTGCAACACTTCCACGAGGGACTCCGGCATGCCCTTGGCCCGGTGCTCCTGCCGCAGTTCTTCGGCGGTGATGCCCTCGACATGCTGCAGGTTCGCATCCGTCCAGGGGGTGGCGATCAGCTTCACGCCGACCGCCGGGCTGTAGGGAATGCGGAAGGCGACGAACAGAAAGCCGCTCGGCGTGGCGATGTCCGCCAGTTCGGCGAGGAAGCGGCCGGCCTCCTCGGTGATGTGCGCCGAACTGATTTCCCAGGCACGGCTGTAGAAGCCGGTCTCGAAGCGCAGGCGCCGCACCACCTCGCGTGCGGCTTCCTCGGAGTAGGTATCGCCGACGTGCAGCGGTTGGCCGGCTTCTTCGGCCATGACGGCGTAGACGAGGTGTCGGGCGATGCCGTGGCTGGGGCACTGCGCGTCCAGCTCGGGCGGCACGTTCTGGCCCTCGGTGATCAGCGCGAAGTCGTCGCAGAAGACGCAGGCATGGCGCTCGACCTGGCTGTCCGGCAGGTGCGACTGCGAGACGTGCAGCGGCAGATAGCTCAGCGGGCAGTCGTCGTCGTAGGAAATCGCCAGCAGTCGCTGCACGAACAGGCCATCGTAGCCGCGGACGAAGGGATTGTTGGAATGGGACATGGGATTCCTCCAGCAGAGGATGGCCGAGGCAATCCCCTGCCGGGGATTGAACCCCAGCGAGTGGATGAAGTGGCAGCCGGTCAACCGGCCGCGGCGTCGGACCGCCCTGGTGGCGGGCGGTGCAGGTCAGTGGAAGATGCTGATTCGGGACATGGCCGCTCCTGCGAAAAGAAGGAGGGACATGGCCCCGAACGGGGACGCATGTCTCTCGTGGGGTGGGATGAAAGGACGGTGGGTTGCCAGGCGCGGCTCACCAGCCGTTGTAGTGCAGCGTGAGGTCGGCGATGACCTGGCGCCGTTCCAGATCGAGACCGCCCAAGTCGGACAGCCCCTCGAAGCCGCAACGCTTGAGCATCGCGCCGCCCTCGCGGGCGTTGTAGAAGCTCACCATCGCGGACAGGAACATGCGTTGACCGCTGCTCAGTACGCCCAGGGCGTCGTTGAGCATCAGCATGTTGGGCCGCAGGTCCCACTTGGTGGTGGCACGCTGCAGACCTTCGCGTGTGCCGTCGCCGAACCACTCGTAGCCGGCGATCTGCGCGCCGCGCTTCCAGGCCTCGAAGAAGGCCTGCGGTGCAGCGTCGAAGTGCGCCTGTTCCAGTTCCATCTGATCGAGCACGTCTTCGGGCAAAGACAGATTCATGAGAGGACTCCTTGAAGGGTGGGAAATCAGGGGTGAGCGCGCTGCGTCCAGGCATGGGTATCCAGGGCGCGCCGTGCTGCGAGGTGGGTCGGGAAATACTCGACGGACTCCCGCGATACCGGGCCTTCGTCGTCTTGCGTGCCGATGTAGTGGCCGGCCGCGCTGCGCAGCACCTGTAGCGGCAGACGCTTGCCGGTCCAGGCCAGCGCCAGCGCACCACTGCGTACTGCGGTTGCAGAGGAAGATGCGGAAGGTTCAGACATGCCGTGCTCCTTGGTGGGTCGGGGAGCACGCGTCCCGCAGGGGATGGGGTTCCCCTCGGGTGGCTGAGAAAAGTGCATCGTCGCCAGGCCGGCGAGCGTCCGCGGTGGGCGATGCGAAGCGGACTGGATCGGTCAACGCGGCGAACCGCGTTGCAGTCTTGAAGACCGGGACTGCCAGGGCATGCCGCTGACGACTGTCAGCAACGCATGGCGTGAGGATGGGCGCGAAGCATGGCTGCCGTCGCAGGGAAAACCGAATCGCGGACGGCCCGCTTTAGGGCAATGGCCGGCGTTACGGGACAAGGCAAAGACCAGGGCGCCGAAGGCCACGCGGGCCTTCGGCTGGAGGAAGGAAAACCACCTGTGGGCTACGTCAGCGCGGGCCGTCGTCAAAGCCGTTCGCTGCGTCAGCAATCGCACCCGGCCCGTTTCGTGGCTGGGGCCGGAAACCTCTGGCGTGTATCCACACACAAAGGGAGCCCGATGTTTCGCCGGCGGGCACCGGCACTGAGTACCGTCGACCCCAAGGGGCCTCCTGACGACTCGCGCGACAGCAAGGCGTCAGGAGGCCCCTCGTGATGGACGGAAAGGACACCGATCAGTGGAATGGCGGCAAGCTCGACTCGTGGAGCAATGACCTTCTCGCCCCGTCGCCCTGGGGTGGGGAGACAGGGCGCGCACACCGTTGCAGAAGGAGACGCGCGCTGGGGAGTCCCGCCCACGCGGGACGTTTGCCCCGCCGCCAGGAAAGCGGCCGGCGTGGCAGAGGGATGCGTAGGCGTCAGGACGCCTTGGGTACTGCGCGCCGCTTGCGTGGCGCTCCGCGCTTGCTTGCCGAGGACTCGACCGGCAGCGTGCCCTTGCAGTCCGGGTAGCGGCTGCATGACCAGAACGCGCCGCTCTTGCCGGTACGCTGGCGCATCGGCGCGCCGCACTGCGGGCAGGGCGGCGACGGCGGCAGCGCGATGGAAAGCGTCGCGCCCCGATGCTGCTGCACGAGCTGGGCCACCCACGCGGATTGCTTGGCGATGAAGGTGTCCAGCGTCATCTGGCCGGCCTCGATCATGTCGAGCGCCTGCTCCCAGATGGCGGTCATGCCGGGATCGGCGATGGCCGCCGGCACGGCGTCGATGAGCGTGAAGGCCGCATCCGACGCGCGGATGGCGCGGCCCTTCTTCAGCAGGTAGCCGCGATCGAGCAGGCCCTTGATCGTGCTGGCGCGCGTGGCCTCGGTGCCGATGCCCGTCGTCTCCTTCAGCTTCTGCTTCAGACGCGGGTCGTCCACCAGCTTGGCCACGCCCTTCATCGCCTTGACCAGTTCGCCCTGGGTGTAGGGCTTCGGCGGCAGCGTTTTCAAGGCCTTCAGCTCGACCTGCTCGACCCCGCAGCGCGATCCGCTCGCCAGCGGCGGCAGCACCTGGCTGCGCTGCGCTTCCTCGCCATCGGCAGCGTCCGGCTCCGGTGTCCCCAGTACCTGGCGCCAGCCGGTCACGGCGATCTGCTTGCCCACCGCCACCAGCGACTGCCCGCCGGAAGCGAGCTGCGCCACCGTGCGGTCGAACTCATGGTACGGGAGGAACTGCGCGAGGTAATGGGCGCGGATCAGCCGGTAGACGGCCAGCTCCTTGTCGCTCATGGCCGACAGGTTGGCGGGTTCCAGCGTCGGGATGATGCCGTGGTGCGCCGTCACCTTGCCGTCGTTCCAGGCGCGCGAACGCTGGTTGCGGTCGAGGCGGTCGATCAAGGGCCGCAGGCTGGGATCGGTGGCGAGCAGTGCATCGAGCACCGCCGGCACTTCGGCGAGCATGCTTTCGGGCAGATAGCCCGAGTCGCTGCGCGGATAGGTCGTCGCCTTGTGCGTCTCGTACAGCGCCTGCGCGATGTCCAGCGTCTCCTGCACATCGAGGCCGAGCTGACGCGAACACACTTCCTGCAAGGTGCCCAGGTCGAACGGCAGCGGCGGTGCCTCGCGCACGCGCTCGGTGTCCACCGACACGACCTGCGCATCGCGTGCCGCGCGAATGCGATCCGCAGCCTGCTGCGCCACCGGCTGCTGAAGGCAGCGACCCGCTGCATCCGTGCTGCCTTCGGGCGGCATCCAGTTCGCGATGAAGGACTGGCCGGCATGGGATAGCAGCACGTCCGCGGCCCAATACGGCACGGAGACGAAGCTCGCGATCTCGCGATCGCGGTCCACGACCAACTTCAGCGTCGGCGTCTGCACGCGCCCCACCGACAGCACGCCGGTATAGCCGGCCTGGCGCCCCAGCAGTGTGAACAAGCGGCTCAGGTTCATCCCGATCAGCCAGTCGGCGCGCGATCGGGCGAGTGCGGAGAAATACAGCGGCAGCGTCTCGGCGGACGGCTTGAGCGCACCCAGTGCCTTGCGGATCGACGCATCGTTGAGCGCCGACAGCCACAGGCGCTGAATCGGCCCGCGGTAGCCGCACAGGTCGATGATCTCGCGGGCGATCATCTCGCCCTCGCGGTCGGCGTCGGTCGCAATCACCAGCTCGCCCGCCTTGGCGACGAGCTGCTGCACGACCTTGAATTGCGCTGCGGTCGCCGCCTTGGGCTCGACACGCCAACGCTCGGGAAGAATGGGCAGTTGCTCGATGGCCCAGCGCTTGTATTGCTCGCCGTAGCCTTCGGGCGGAACCGCCTCCACCAGATGACCGATGCACCAGGTCACGACGACACCTGCGCCGCTGTAGCAGCCGTTGCCGCGTTGGCCGGCGCCCAGCACACGGGCGATGTCCTTGCCCTGGGACGGCTTCTCGCACAGGAACACGCGCATGAAGCCTCCTTGGAAATGTGCGGTTCATCGGATGGGCGTCAGCTTGGCGGGGCCAGGGGATGCCGGCAGCAAGGAAGCCGATTGGTGCAGACACCGCTTTGTGATCGGCTGGCGGTCCGTTGCCGCAGCGGTGCGCATGGACCGCGGGAGCTGGCACAGCAAGAGCGTCGTTTCGGGAGGGCGGCTGGAACTCCGTGGACGACCTTGGAGCTATCCCCTGGGGATAGCTCGCTGGTGCATCGCGGGCGTATGACGGTTGCTACAGCCGCCCTCGGGGGAACGGCGATGGGCGAATTACTGTCCGCCGGCCGGCTTGGTGCTGAGCGCCACCGACTCGATGCGGTACGGCAGGATGCCCACGCGCCGCGCCTCGACCTTGAACGTGACGCGCTCGTTCTCGTCGGCGTCCTCCCATTCGTCGCGCACGGTGCGGCCCTCGACCAGCACCCGCATACCTTTCTGGTACAGCGTCTTCCAGTGCTCGGCGTCGCGGTGCCACAGCTCCACGGGCGCCCAGAAGCCGCCGCGATCTTCGTACTCGCCGTCCTTCTTCGGGATCGGGTTGTCGAAGTAGACGTTCAGGCGAAGCAGCCGGCGCGGCTCGTCGTTGCCGTTCGGAAACTCGCGGTAGTCCGGCGCAGAACCGATGTTGCCCTCGCCGACGAAGTGCGTGCTCATGGTGACTCCTTGGTGGTGGGTGGAACGGCCGCGGTATGCCCGTGGACACGCCGCAGGTAAGCCGCTTCGGCCTGGGCGGCCTTGCTGGCGCATTCCAGGGCTTGGCGAGCGATGCTGTGGGTCAGGCTGATCTGCATGTTCAGCACGATGCGCTGCAGTTCGATCGCGTACAGCTCGTCGATCAGCGAGGCCGGCGTCGCGGGGTTGGCCAGCAGGGCCTCCCACAACGCCACGCCCATGGAGGAACGGTCGAGGTTGCGCCAGCGCAGGAAGGTCGTCCCTGCGCCAGTGGCCTGCTGGGCCAGTTGCACGTCGAGCAGGCTGAAGGGGTAGGCGCGTGCCTGGGGCAGCACACGCCGCTGCGCCAGGCCAATCACGTCGTCGCGCAGCGCTGCGCACTGGCTGGCCCAGGTCTCCAGACTCCCCTTACCCTTAAAAGGCTGTAAAAGGCCTTTTAGGTAGCCTGCGTGTTCCAGCCGCTGGAAGTCCGCCTGTTCCAGCGTCACGAAGCGCGTGGAGTGACTGATGGGGGGCGATGCCGTCATGCGTCAGCACCCTCATTACCCGTCGCTGGATTGGCTGCGCCATCCGTGTGAGCCGGCGCATCGGGCTCAATGGCGGGCGCAGCAGGCGGCGTGCCGGGCTTGGTCGTCCGCCGCGCGATCGGTGGCGCGAAGCGCGAGCGGCGCGTGCCTTCCAGCACGTCTTGCGGCAGCTCGCCGAACTTCTCCAGCGCCGCTCGCGCCGCGGCGTTCTTCGCCGCGAAGTCGTCGCGCGTCGTGCCCGAGTAGCGGTACTGCTGGGCGAGCGAGAACAGGCTGCGCAGCGCGTGCGCGCCATCATTGAGCCAGCGCTCCAAGGTGCTGCGGTCGATCAGCGCCGTGTGGTGCGCCAGGATGAGTTTGCGCGCCAGGTCGTCGTAGTCGGCCAGCAGGTACACCGCCATGAAGCCGAGCTGTGCATTCACGAACAGCGGCAGCTTCACCGGCTGCACATTCATGTTCTCGCCCAGCGACAGCGCCGGTGGCACGTCGGCCAGGGCCTGGTCGACCTGTTCGCGCAGGGTCTGCAGGCGGGTCTTGGTGTCGGCGAGCTTGTCCTCGATCCGCAACATCCACCAATCCGAGTACGGGTCGTCCTGCTCGGCGCCGCGCTTCATCTTGTTCATGGCGCCGATGAAGCCGTTGAGACCGATGATGCCGGGGCGCCCCTCGGTCGGCGCGCGGCCGTGCCAGATGCGCGAAGCGTGGTGCGTGTGCAGCGTCAGCGACATCGCGCTGCGCAGCGATCCGAGATTCAGTTGCAGGGGTTCTGTGCGTTCGTTGGCCATTGGAGCGACTCGCGGTGAAGGGGCGAGTCGCCAGCATCGGCATCGGCCGGAAGGCTGTCAGTCAACAAACCGCAGCCCATGCGCGCCCGGTTTGTTCCGCACGGAAGGCTGTGTGTGCCGGCTATCCCCTGGGGATAGCTCGGCGGCAGGCCGAAGGGTGGAGTGCGAATCCGCGCCGTGGAGTCAGCGCCTCCAACTGGATTGGTCGCGGGGCAGTCGCCCGTCGGGATCATTGACCTCGACCGAATTGCCATCCCTGAGCCTATCCACGAACACCATGACATTGGTGCCGCCGTCGTTCGCCTGGCTGGGGAACAGGATGCCGGTGTGGCCCTGGGCCAGCACCATGTCTCCCAGCACCCAGGTGGGCGGCTCGATGTGAAGGTCGAATTTCAGGTGACGCCAGTCCTCGCGCTAGTCGTGCCACAGCTCGTCCCAGGGCTCGCCGCGGTGGAGCTGCCGCAGATCGACCAGTCCGCGCAAGTTCGCGGTGTACGAGCACATCGTGCAGGGCGGCAGGAAGGGCGAGGTCTGCTGGTACTCGCGTAACGCGGTCACTTCCTCCAGCGACAGATACAGCGCCTCGACGCCCTCCCGGTTGAAGCGACCGCCCTTGGCCGCCGCACCGGCGCCGCTGGTGGGCCGGCTGGCCCACTGCGGCGTGTGCGCACGAAACAGCGTGGTGCCGGGCGGCAGGTCGAGGAGGATCATCCGGTGAACCCTGCACTGATCGACTCCAGGTAGTCGATCGCATCGTCGGTGCGTCCTTCCTGCACCAACTGCAGCAGGGTCTTGTGGTGGAACGTCGGAATGGGTTCGTTCTTGACCATGAAGAACGCACGCGCGGTATCCGGCTGCACCGCCGTGGCGGCCGACAGCACCCGCATCAGGTCACGCAGCGCGGCCTGGAGTCGCGGTGACTCGGGGTGGGTGCGCAGGGTGTTGCGGTGCACCCCAGCCAGCGTGGCCAGATCCTGGTACTGCAGGCCCAGGGCATCGGCGACGTTCGTGGCGGAAAAGCGGGACGTGCCGGCTTCACGCACCGATTCGAGCACATCCGCGAAAGCGGTAGAGGCCATGACGTTGCTCCCAAAGGCAAGGAATCACGAGCACATTATACGCACAGTTTGAGCACAGTTCCAAGCGGTCTGCTCCCCCAGCCGGAAGGCGACCTGTTCCGTCTATCCCCTGGGGATAGCTCAGGCGTCGCGCAAGGCTGAGCGCAGCCGTGCGAGGTAGGCGCGCGCCACCTCGGGGTCGGCCGGACGGGAACCCGAAGGCGACGACGATGGCGCCGGCCCCGCGGCTCGCGGCGCGGGCGGCGCTGCTGCGTCGGTCCCCGCCCACGCCTTGAACTCCCCTCGCAGCGCCTTCTGGATGATGCCGAACAGGTAGCCCGCGGGATTGCGCACCGTGCTGCCGCCACAGCGCGCCGCCCACTCGTCGAGCACCGCCTGGCGCTGGGTTTCGTCCACCTGCTGCAGGGCCACCAGTGCGCCGGCCTGCTGCTCGCCCTTCAGGCGCAGGAAGCGCTCGGGCAGCCGGAGGTTCTGCATTGCCCTCACACGCGGTACGGTACGTACTTCATTCATACGATCAATACGTACTGTACGGTCCTCCTTCGGAATCCGAAGTGAGCCGTCCGATGCGGGTTTCGGCCCTGCTTCGGATTCCAAAGACGGGCGCGCGCCATTCCGAAGCAGGGCTGCCTGGCCTTCTTCGGATTCGTGGTCCGCCCCCTCCTGTGGATAACCTGGGGTCGTCCAGCCATGCCGCGCCATGCGCTGTGCCAGTACCTGCAGGCGGGTCGGCAACATACGGCCGCAGAGCAGCGGGTCCTCGGCAATCTCCTTGAGTGTGTTCATGCCCACGATCTGTACCGCCTTGGCGGCATGGGTCAGCGCCTGACTCACCAGGCCGAGGTAGTCGGCATCGAGTTGCATCGCCTCGAAGGGCGACAGCGGTTCGTCGTGCAGCACGTAGAGATTGCCCTGGATGCGGCCGGTCCTCGGATCGCGTCGCCGCCGTACCAGGCTGAGCCAACGCGTCAGCCGCAGCAGCGTCAGGGCGCGCGCCACGGTCTCGTGCGAGGCCTGCGCCGCGCAGGGCATGGACGCCAGATAGGGGCAGAGCTGATCGTAGGTTGGAAAGGCGGTCACGCCATCGTCGTTGAGCTGAAGGAGGAACACCTGCCAGGCATTGCGCTCCAGCGGTGTCAGGCGACGGTCGAGGAACAGCGCGCGCGGAACGCTCTCGTGCCGGTGGCCGCTGTACAGAAAACCATCTTGGCGCGGCGCCGCGCCCTGCCCCGTTTCCTTGGGCTCAAGGTGCCGTAGCGCTTCGTCGAACAAGGCCGACAGCGCAACGGGGCCTTCGCGCCGTGGTACGTCGCCCTTGGTCATGGCCTACACCAGTCCCTGGTCGATCCAGTTTCGTATCGCCGCCCACACCACCGACATCGGCAGGCTGAGCGCCTCGGCCAGGTCCATGGTCAGCGCCAGCATCGCCATATCGTCGGTCAGGGCGACATGGCGCTCGGCGACGCCGACCTTCCAGCGCTCCCACAGGGCCACGTCCTGCGCCTCGTCGAGTACCGGATGCCGGCCCTTGCGCTTTGGCAACCCGAGGATGTCGCGGCGCAGCGCCACTTCCTGATGCGTGAGGCCGTAGAACTTGCTGACCATCTCCGTGCTCGCCCCCAGGCGCAGCATGCGGTCCACCGTCGCGATCTCCCGCTCCACGTCATGCACCTGGCTCAGCAGCCGCTTCAACACTTCCCGGTTCACCGACACCGAACACCACGACACAGTGGCATTCACGAGCATGCTCACGAGCTCGGGGCGCTTCAGCGCATCCAGTTCCTCCTCGCCGAAGCCCATCGCCTTGCAGCGACGCAGCTGGCCGTTGTGAAGATCGTGCAGCGCCTGGGCAATGACTGCCTGATTGAGCGGATGCGGTGCCGACATGGGAGCCTCCTGAGCGCTCAAGACACGTGGCCCGGGTCGCCGGCTTCCAGATCCAACAGCCGGCGCGCCAGGCGCATCAGACGGAACAGCTTCACCAGCCCGGCATCGCTCAGGCGTGTGGCCAAGCCGCCGTGACCATGCAGCAGCGGCCCAAGGTCATCGGCCAGCCGCGCGCGATCCAGCCCGGTCGCGGATGCCGGTGCGACGCTCAGCGCGTGCAGCAGGGTCAGCACCGCCCGAGCAAAAGCCGGCAGCACGTTCGCCTGGCCCACGGCCGGCGTCACGCAGACGAAGCCGATGCCGCCATCGCTGGCTTCGATGTGGTCGGCCACCGCCGCTTCCTCGGCGATCTCGCGAGCGAACTGCGCGATGTGCACACGCAGGCGATCCGGCACGTCCAGCCCCGGCTCGATGTACCAGACGTCCGAGATGGGATAGAGTCCGCCGGCCTGCACCGGGATCGCACGCAGCGCATCAGCCTCGAAGTCGGGCAGCTTGTCGCCGAGCTGGTCGGCGACCATCCGTTGGATGGACTGCAGGCGCTCGGTGGTCGGCGCCGGTGTCACGATGTGCCCTTGCAGGCGCTCGTCGCGTTGTCCGTGCTGGTCCTGCGGCGCTTCGGGCGATGCTGGCGGTGGCGCTACTGACGCCGCAGGCGAGACCGGCGTGGTGTCGCGCGGTACGGACGACACGGGTGGCTGCTGAGGTGCGGAAACCGGTGCGGAAGGAGCAGCAGGCACGACAGGCGCCGCCGGTTCGCTGGTCAGCGCACGCTGGCGGCTTTCGCTGTCGTCGATCTCCAGCGCCAGCGTGTCGTAGTCCGCCTCCAGCAGCTCGGCCATCTGACCCACCAATTCGTCCTGCACCCGCTGCGGCGAGAAGTCGTCCGGCTGTGTGTCGAACTGCGTCAGCACGTCCTGAAACAAGGTCGCGAAGTCCACGGCCACGGTGCGGCCCAGCGCACGCCGCTCCCAGGTGCGCTCGCACGCCTTGCGCAGCACCGCGAGCCGGTCCACCTGATGCCGGCCCAATCCGCCGTACAACAGCGTCGGTATCGCCGGCAGCAGGTAGCGCACCGCATCGGCCATACGGCTGATATGCGACTGGGGAACGGGATAGCCGTCGGCCGTCAGCCGTCGCGCGAGTTCGCTCTGCGACAGCGACTGGCCGCTTTCCTGCTCGTAGAACTCGCGCGCCTTCTCGATGCCCAAGGCCCGCTCGATGAAGGTCAGTCCGCCACGCAACTCGTTCTCGGCCAGATGCCCGGTCAGCGCCACGATTTCGCCGCGCGCCGGCCACGGGCGGAACAGGCACGCGATGCGGAAGAAGCGTTCTTCCTTGGTTTCGCTCCACAATTCGCGCAGGATCGCCAGCCGCGTATTGCCACCGTTCCTGATGATGTAGTGCGCCTCGCCCGGCCGGCGCGTGATCGCGGGCGGTGCGTCGAGCCCGCGCTCGCGGATCGAGGTCTTGATTTCCTCGTAGGCCGGGTTGCGCGTCACGCGTGGGTCATGTTCATAGGGGCGCAGCTCGTCCAGCGTCACCACCATCGGTGTGTCGGCGATGGGGTCGGTCAACGCCGCGGCCGAAGGACCGTTGCGTTCGAAGCCCTTGGCCAGCAGCTTGGTGGCCATGTCCTGCGGCGTCGGATCAGCCATCGCTGCTCTCCCGAGATGCCGTCAGTGCCTGTCGATCGGCGCGGCGAAGCTGCGCGCGTGCGTTTCGACTAGCGCGGTGATCGCTCGCAGTCGAGCTGGTATAGATCGCGGCGCAGCCGGGCTTGATGAACATCAGGTGCCCGCCGCGCGTGCGTTTCACGTGCCAACCTTCGCCCAGCGCGAACTCGATCAGCGCGCGCAGCCGCGCATGGCCGCGGGCCAGTTCATGCGCGTTCGCCATGACTGGCTCCCCCTGCGCGGCCTCTGCCGGTAACGCACGCAAAGCGCTCCCGCCATGCCGGGAACAGCTCGCCAGCCAGCGCACGCATCGTCTCTAACGCCGCAGGCGCAGTACGGCCCACTGGTTGCCGGTACTCGACGCGATGCACTGGCAGCCCCCGTGTTGCGGCACGTGGGTAGGCTTCAATGGCCGGGACGTCGGTGTTCAGGACCTGTATGCCAGCGTGCGCCTGGAACACTTGTCGCAGGGCCTGCTGGATCAGTCGGGCGTTCGACGAAACCGGATGCACACGGTTGATGAGCAAGCGCAGCGGTGGCGGCTCGATGCCGAGGTGCCGATACGGAGCGATGTCCTCGATCAGTTGCAGTGTGCCGCGCCTCAGCTCACGCGCCGCTAGGATCTCCGGCGTCACCGGTGATAGCGCCAGACTGGAGGCCAGTACCGCCATCTCCAGCAGCACACTGCGCGCTCCCTGGGTATCGATCAGCAGCAGATCGTAGTGCGACGCCAGCGCGGGGAGCAGGTGACGCAGGCGCAGCCGACCGTCGGGTGCGTGCAGCAGCAGTGTGTTCAGTTCGCCGCGATGGTCGTTCGACACCACTAGGTCGAGACCTGCCACAGCGGTCTGCGAAGCCAATTGCTCGATACGCTGCTCATTGAAGGCCAGCATCTCGTAGATGCCGGCAGGCGCATGCGTGCCGAGCGTGAAGTAGCTCGACAAGGTGGGCTGTACGTCCAGGTCCAGCAGCAGCACGCGCAGTCCCGCATCGGCGATGAAGCCGCCCAGGTTCGCTGCGGTGGTCGTCTTGCCGACGCCACCCTTGGTCGAAATGATGGATACCACCTGCATGGTGCGACTCCTCGTGGAAGGGATTCCGGGGGGCGCGGGCTCACGCCCGCTCCCTGAGTCGATCGGTGATCCACTGATCGATCTCCACCGAATCCCATCCGATGGCGCGTACCCCGAGGCGCAGGGGCTTGGGAAACTTGCCCTCCTTGATCAGGTTGTAGATGTGGGCGCGTTTGAAGCCGGTCTTGGCCTCGACTTCCGCGCGGCGCAGGATGCGGTGTTCATTCGGCGTCGCGGTGGCGATAGTCTGGACAGTCACGAGGGACACTCCTTGGCGCTGTGTAGCGGCGGTGATGGAAGTGCCCCGTATTCAATAGCGCGGTTCCCGCGCAGTCACCGCAAGTGCAGACACGCCGTCTGCACTTGCAGTCAGCGGTCCTGGGTGGAGAGATGACGCTTGGCTGCCGAAAACTTCGCCCACAGCGTTCGCTCGCTGATTCCGGATTTGTCGCCGTAATGGGCAACCAGCGCATTGATGACCGATTCCAGCGTCTCGAAAGACGAATAGGGAACGCCATTGGGTGACTTGCCCAACAGCAGGGTCAGAAGACCGCCAACGATGTTCAGGTAGGTGGATTCACTGCGGGCGCCAGGCATCCCGGACCGCTTCTCGCGCTCCGTGCGCGCCTGGTGCTCCTGGCTGAGCGTCTGGAACTGCTCATAGAGCGCGTCCCAGGCTTGCACCTTGTCGGCTAGCTGGAGCTTCAACGCCTCGCGATCCATGACCAGTGCCTGCACGGCATCGACACTGACGGCCGGATGCAGGTGACGCTCGAAGGCATCGAACAGGAATGCCGGTCGCTGGTCGGGATAGAAACGGATCATCCAAGCCTTCAGATCGACGTGGCGGATCGTGAGGCCAGGATCATCGAGCAAGGCGGGATCGTTGCTCGTGAGGCCATCCTTGCCGTAGGGAAGGTCGAGATGCACCAGTGCGTCGTAGATCCGTTCCGCGTTCAGGCGAAGCTGTGGCCAGCGCGCCAGCGCAGCGTGCTCCGGCAGCCGGTTCATCCCCTCAGCAACATCAAGGATACGGCGCTCGAAGCGTGACAGTCCCGCCCACTGGATGGCCGCCTCGATCGGACGATAGAAGACCTTGGCTTGGGCGCCGGACGAAGATGACTTTCTCATGGGCTACTCCATGGTGAACGGGTTCAGGACATCGGCTTTTCTCGTGGTCTGGTCGACGCCATCCCACACCTTCGCGGCGCGGAGCGGGGGCGACTTGGCTTGTGGAAAGGTTGTGGTGACGGCGAATGGCTGCAATGCTCACCCCAGCCACCAGCCGATGTGGCACCTTGTCCACCAACACCGAGCCTCTGCGTGGCGGTATGCTTCAAGATGTTTCTCTCCCATGACGGGGAGGCTTGGTGGTGAGGTTTTGCTACAGATGCCATCGCGGCGAAAGACGCATTCGGTCTACGTGCTTTCAAGTCTGGGCATCACCCGCATGTCAGAGGCCGATGGTCTTTCAGCAGACGCGGTTCGGGTAGCACCTGACGCGGCGACGCCGCCTCGACGTGCAACGATGAGGCATCGAGCCAGACGGCACGGGTCTTCGTTCAGATCAAAAAGGAATGACAGGCGAATGCCATCGATTCGCCGACAAGTTTCAGAACATCAACAGTTCTATTGCGGGCAACCGAAATGACAGAAAAGCCGATCACGGTCTTCCAGCATCTTCACCTCAGGGGCAAGACAGCAACCACAATGCGAAGTGGCATCCTCGCGCAGGTGGGTGGCTCTTGGCGTCACGACGCTGAGCGGGAAGAAGATCTCAAGCAACACATGGGCGACGACGATGTGATCGTGCTTGTGCGATCTGCATTCGACGACGTCGATGAATCGGCTCTGGTGCTGTGGCAAGAGCCTGATGGCTACAAGGTTTCCAATATCGTGCCGCGAAACGTCGGTGAGCTTGGTATTGACAAGTACAACGCGATTCTTCGCGACTTCGTCGCCCAAGTCGCGGAACCGGCGTCCCGGGCCGGCGGTTTCGGCGTCGAACTGACCTCTGCCAACCAGACTCTTGATGATTGGCTGGATGCCGAAGCGGCAGCAGCCCTGCGGCGCTTTTCGCGGCTCGCCAATAAGTCCACAGGTGCGGCCCATCCCATGGACAAGGAGCGCTGGTACGCGTTCCTGATTGCCGCGCACCGTGCATCGAAACGACTGGATAGTGACCAATTGGCACGGTGGCTTGTCGAGGTGGAGGCCTGGTCCGCAGGGCGGGCGCAGGACTTGGCCATCGACTATGAATTCGCACTCGGACTGCTTGAACAGTATGACCAGTCGCATACATGAGCCTGAATACTTCAGTCATTGACGACTTGGTTGCTTTAAACGCGCCAGTGTTGTGCGTGGATACATGCACCGTCCTTGACGTCATCCGTGACATCACGCGCGAAACAGCGGTAGCACACGATGCCAACGCCGGGCTTGCCTTGCTTGCGGCAGCCGAGGCCGGCTCCGATCTGGTTGTTCTGATGGCAGAACAGGTGACCATCGAGCTTGCTGCTCATGTCGCTGGCGTCGAGGTAGAGGCTCGAAACGCTTTGGCAAGGTTCCGGGCACAAGCTCAACGTATCCATGAAGTGGCCTTGGCCTACGGTGCCCAGGGAATGCTGCCGCTGGACCACCTTGAGGGACACGTCGCGCGGGCCAGGACAGTGCTGAACAGGTGGCGGGACGTTGCCAGCGTGGTGCCGCACAACGATGGGGTCGCCAGCCGTGCGTTCAAGCGAGTCAACGAACCTCGTGCTCCCGCCCGACTGGGTAAAGAATCAATGAAGGATTGCGTGATCGTCGAAGCCTATATCGAGGCGGCTGGCCAGCTTCGCTCCGCAGGGCTGGTGGCGCCGATCGTGTTCGCCTCGTCGAATACGAAGGAGTATTTCGCGCCGAACACCCGACGTCTTCAAGATGAAATCGCTGCCGATCTAGAGGACGTTGGTGTGGAGTACGCCCCAAACTTCGGCGCAGCGAAACACAGTCTCGGCCTATAGGCGCATCTGGACAGGACCCTGGTGGCTGTGCATGGACGTTGCTGGGCGTTGGCAGACGATCCCGGGTTGCCGGGCAGGTGGGGCTGGTACATAATCTGGTCTAATTCCGTGGCGCTCACGGAAGAAACCCTTTATCAATCAACGGGTTGAGTGCGGCGTGATGTTCCCTTCACCCGCTCCACCTGAATTCAAGCACTTGCGCCAATCCTCCGGGGTTGGCGTTTTGCTTTCATGGCTCATGCAGCCAAGACGAATGCCATTCGGATGTACTGAAGAAGGAATCGTTCTCGTACCGGCAGTCCCTCGTACCAGTCGCCGTCAGCTGGCTGCAGCCCGCGGCGTCGCGTAGCCATCGACGATACGATCGATTTGTGCACATGCCTCGATCAGCGCTTCATCCCCCCAGCGCCGCCCGACACACTGCAGACCGACTGGCAGGCCATCGACCGGGCCGGCCGGCAGCGAAACCACGGGATGACCGGTCAGTGAAAACAGCCCCACCATACTGACGGTGGCCTCCAGAAAAGGGAGGGCCCGGTCACCGACCACCAGTGTCGGCGGCTTGCCCAGCGGCTTGAGCGCGAACGCCGGATAAGCGGTCCGCGGTGCCGTGGGGCAAATCAGCACATCGTGGTCATCGAGGAAGTTCTCCATGGCACTGATCAGCTGATCCCGGATGTTGAGCGCGGCGTTGTAGCGACGCCAGTCGAACCGCAAACCTTGCGTGAAGGCTCGGGTGAGAGGCTGGCGCTTGGGAATCAGGCGACCGGCCATCGCGATCAGATGACGCTCCCAGGGCTTGAAGGCCAGACCGATCTCGGCGCCGGCGAGCACACCATAAGCGTATAGGGCACGCTCAGGATCGAAGGCGTCGGGAAAACACCGTACAACCTCTACGCCCGCATCGGTGAGCCGCCCGATGGTCCGATCCAGGCCGGCACGTGTACGATCGCACAGGGGCAGGCCGGCGAAGTCATCCCACCAAGCGACGCGCAGCCGGTCAGTGCGGGCACGGCCGGCCACTCCGGCGACCGGCGGCACCTCGGTATCGATACGGTCCGGCCCCGCCATGACCGACAAACCAAGCGCCAGATCCTCGATCGACCGGGTCAGCACGCCGAAACTGAGCATGTGTCGGACACTGCGCGGCTGCCCGGGCAGATGCGGAATGTGACCGGTTCTCGGAATACGGTTCTCCGTGGCCTTGAGTCCATAGACGCCACAGTAGGCCGCCGGGATGCGGATGGAGCCGCCCAGGTCGCTGCCCGGGTCCATGTACGAGAACCCCATGGCCACCGCGGCGGCGGCACCGCCGGAACTGCCGCCCGGGGTGACATCGTGACGCCATGGGTTGCGTGTCGCCCCGAATACCGGACTGATGCATTGAGGGTCGCCAGCCAGTCGGGACAGGTTCGTCTTTCCCAGAATGATTGCACCCGCCTGGCGCAAACGCGCAACCACGGTCGCGTCGGTGTCAGGCACGTAGTCGGCCAGCGGCGGGTGGCTAGCGGTCGTGCGCATGCCAGCCGTGGCAAACGCATCCTTGACAGTGATGGGCACGCCCCGCAACGGCAGCTTCGCAGGGTCATGGACAGACTCACGGTCACAGGCCTCGGCCTGCCGGCGCGCAGACGCCGCATCCAGGGTCACCACGGCGTTGATGATGCCGTTGGAGAGATCGATACGCGTCAGACACCCGTCCACCGTGGCCGCCGCGCTCGTCGTGCCGGTCGACATGGCTTGATGCAGCCGGGCAACCGAATTGCTCAAGATGATGCTCCTCTGGCCGGAAGCAAACCAGTCATGACATTTGCTTTTCGATTGACGTCAAAATTGATATTCTCAATGGATATCGCTTGAGCTTTTTTTTCAAGCGGAATCCGCTTGTACAGGCGAATTTGCGGTTGTTCGTGTGCCATTTTGGATGATGTATTTTTCTGGCGCCCGGGTCAGCCGAGGCCGCCGTAGCGCTGAACGATGGAAGGCCACACCGTCTTGGTCCAGGCCAGGCCATCGACAATGGCTGTCAGTCGCCGCAGGGAGGCAGCCATGCCCAGATCCCGCATGTGCCCGTCGACCAGCATGACGTTCGATCGTGGCTCGCCCGTGCGCTTTAGGAAGGTATGACCGTGCAAGACATCAAGCACCCAATCCCAACCCAGACGGATGTAAGGACGACGCCCCGCGATCCATTCGGTGAACCCGGTCACCTCAGTCACGTCACCACACCCCGGAATGGGGGCCGCCTCCGGTACTTCCAGACCCGAGACGAAGTGACGCAACCGGACAGTGCTCAAGGCCTGCTCCGGCAAACGGACGAGTCCATCGTCCGATACCCGAACGACGGACGTCATTGGCTGTTCTGTTCTCATTTGCTCACGCGTTGTCATTGGTTTGAAGCGCTTCATTGTTGCGAGACATTAGCGCGCCGGTGTGTTTCTCGGCATGTCAACGTTGACAGGTTCAGAAATCCCGATACCCGGCCAGGGGGCGTCGGATGAACATCTGGCGCGAAGACCTCCTGACCCGACTGAACGCCGCGCACAGTGCAACCGAAGTGTTCTCGGTGATCGAGCTTGAGAGCAAGGCACTTGGCTTCGACCACCTGGCCTACGGTGTGCGCTTCCGCTATCCACTGAGCAATCCCCGCATCGTTCTGCTCAACAACTACCCGGAACAATGGCAAACCCTTTACGCCGAGCGTGGATACATCAATAACGATCCCGTGGTCATGCGTGGAATGGCATCGCAACTGCCCTTCGTCTGGTCCGAACACTACTCACAGGCCAGCGACACGTTCTGGGAAGAAGCCAGGCAGTTCGGCATTGCCAACGGTTGGTCTCAATCGGCCACGGACTGTCGCGGCCGGCAGAGCCTGGTGTCTTTCGTTCGCGGCGCTGAGTGTCTGAGTTCGGCCGAGCTATTCGCGAATGGGGCGCGCTTGAGCTTTCTCGCCCTTGCGGGCCATGAGTACCTGTGTCATCAGTTGGCCCGCGAACACCACGCGCAAGATCTCGGCGAACTGACGACCCGTGAGGTCGAGGTCTTGCGATGGACCGCCGAGGGCAAGACTGCCGGGGAGATTTCGATTCTCATGGGCATTTCCGAACGCACCGTGAATTTTCACACCGCCAACACCATGGCCAAACTCAACTGCGCCAACAAGACCGCCACCGCGGTAAAGGCAGCCATTCTGGGATTGCTGGATTAAGCTTGAAGCGCCACCGTTCGGCGATCGGGCGCAGGAGCCACCGGCTGGGTCGGGGGCTGGCCGTACTTGGCATGTCGCTCTACACCCGCTTAATACGGATTCAGACGCTCAGGCCGGCTCATGCGAGTCGGCCTTTTTGGATCACACCCGGAGGCAACAGCGGAGGCAAGTGATGAGTCCACGCCGACCGAAGACATGGCATGCCCAAGCAACAGCGCTGGCCGTGCTCGGCGTAAGCGCCCTCGCACTCGCGCTCGTCGCGCCCATCCCACAGTCGCCGCTGTATCACCAGTTCGCCGACACGCGCGCGCTTGCAATCGGCCCCCTGCTCATTCCCAACGCTGCCGATGTCCTGAGCAGCCTCACCTTCTGTGCGGCGGGCCTTGCAGGCCTGGTGCGGGGAGCGCACGCGCCGCCCTCGCAGCGCATGGCGCTGAGGGTGTTCTTCGTCGGCCTGGTCCTGACTGGGGCGGGTAGCGCCTGGTACCACCTCGACCCCAGCAATGCCAGCCTGTTCTGGGATCGCCTCGCCATGTGCATCGCGTTTGCCGGCGCACTCGGCGCCCTTGCCGGCGAGCGCCTCGGCGACCGAGCGGCTCGGCGCTGGCTCGGTGGCTGGCTGTTGCTGGGCGCGTCGGCGCTGGCCCTATGGGTACTGAAGGACGACCTGCGGCTATACGTTCTGACGCAGTTCGGCGGCTTCATGGTCCTACTGATCTGGCTGCGCCACAGTGTGCGGCCCGGGGCCTGCGCTTTGCCATGGGGATGGCTTCTGGTGGCATACGGGCTGGCCAAGGTTTTCGAGGCCGCCGACACCAGCATCTGGACGCTCTCCGGGCAGCTTATCGCTGGACATGCACTCAAGCACCTCGCCGCCGCCGCGGGGGTCATCCCGCTGCTGATCGCCCTGTCACGTGCAGACCGGGGCCTGGATCAAGGCTCGGGCGGCAGGTAGAGACTTTCCTTGACCTCCTCCATCACCACGTAGCTGCGCGATTCGGTTGCCGACGGCAGCTTGAGCAGGATGTTGCCGAGCAGGCGCCGGTAGTCGCTCATCTCGGCGATACGCGCCTTGATCAGGTAATCGAAGTCACCCGACACAAGGTGACACTCCATCACCTCGGGGACAAACGCGAGTTCCTTCTTCACGCGGTCGAAGGTGTCGTTCGACTTGGCCGCGAGCTTGAGTTCGACGAACACCAGCAAGGGCCGGCCAAGCGCCCGCGGGGCGACGCGGGCGTGGTAACCAGTGATGACGCCCTCGCGTTCGAGACGGCGCACACGCTCGGTGCACGGGGTCGCCGACAGCCCCACACGCTGGGCAAGCTCGGTCATCGACAGGCGGCCGTCCTTCTGCAGCAGATCGATGATCCGGCGGTCTATGCGGTCGAGATCGCGCATTTCACTCCTGAAATGCCCTGGCACGGGGCAACAAAGTTGATCTCACTACAAGCGGGCTTTAGTTAGGTGATTTTCACTGCATTTTGCTGACTAAACTGCAGACATTCAACAGCCACAAGACAGGAGACACCAGGATGAACGTGATCGTACTCGGAAGCGGCGTGATCGGCACCACCACCGCTTGGTACCTCGCGCAACGCGGCGCCCGGGTAACGGTCATCGACCGCCAGCCTGGTGCCGCGCTCGAGACCAGCTACGCCAATGCCGGCCAGGTCTCGCCTGGATATTCAACGCCCTGGGCTGCACCCGGCATTCCCCTCAAGGCCGTGAAGTGGCTGTTCCAGCGCCACGCCCCACTCGCGATCCGTGCCGACGGCAGCCTGTTCCAGCTGCGCTGGATGGCGAGCATGCTCGCCAACTGCACCAGCGCGCGCTATGCGGTGAACAAGGAACGCATGATGCGCGTCTCCGAATACAGCCGCGACTGCCTGCGCACCCTGCGTGCCGATACGGGCCTGCACTACGAAGAGCGCAGCCGCGGCACGCTGCAGCTGTTCCGCACTCAGGCCCAACTAGACGCAGCTGCGCGCGACACGGCCGTACTCGACGAGTGCGGCGTACCTTATGAACTGCTGGCCGGCGACGCGCTTGGCAGCGCAGAGCCCGCACTGGCCAGCCGGGCCACCCCGCTCGCCGGGGGCCTGCGCCTACCCAACGACGAGACCGGCGACTGCCACCTGTTCACCACCCGGCTCGCCGACATGGCACGCGCAGCAGGTGTGGAGTTCCGCTTCGGCATCGATGTGCGTGAACTGCTCAAGCGTGGCGGCCACATCGACGGCGTGCGTGTCGCGGGAGCAGAGGGCGACGAGATCCTGCGCGCCGACCGCTACGTGCTGGCCTTCGGTAGCTACTCCCGGCAGATGGCAGCCAGCCTGGGGCTCGAACTGCCGGTGTACCCGGTCAAGGGCTACTCGCTTACGGTACCGCTGGTCGATGCCGCCGCCGCGCCGGTGTCGACGGTGCTCGACGAGACCTACAAGGTGGCCGTGACCCGCTTCGACGACCGCATCCGAGTTGGAGGCATGGCCGAGCTCGGCGGCTTCGACCTGCGCCTGAACCCACGCCGACGCGAAACCCTGGAGATGGTCGTCGGCGACCTCTTCCCCGGCAGCGGCGACCTGCCCAAGGCAGAATTCTGGACCGGGCTGCGGCCGATGACGCCCGACTCGACGCCGATCATCGGCGCCACCTCCTACCCCGAGCTTTTCCTCAACACCGGTCACGGCACGCTGGGCTGGACCATGTCCTGCGGTGCCGGCGCACTTGTCGCCGATCTCGTCTGCGGCCACCAGCCGGCGATCCGCCATGACGACCTCGGCCTCGCCCGCTACGGTCGCAAGGCGGGCGGCAGCACCGCGGGCTACACCCTGTCACCCGCCTGAATCCCCTGCTCATCAGTCGTGGAGTCATGCCATTGGGGCCGCGCTATTGCGGCCCCAATGCGTTGACTGCACCATCGAGCCTGTACATTGCACCACGGATGCCTACCATGCGCCCTGCCCGCGCCCAGATTGACCTCGCCGCCCTGCGTCACAACTACCGCCTCGCCCGCGAGCGCCACGGCGCGCGCGCGTTGGCGGTAGTCAAGGCCAACGCCTACGGCCATGGCGCCGTGCACTGCGCACTGGCGCTGGCCGCTGAGGCCGACGGCTTCGCGGTTGCCTTCCTCGAGGAAGCGTTGGTGCTGCGCGCCGCCGGTATTCGTCAACCGCTGCTCCTGCTCGAAGGCGTGTTCGAGGCGGCTGAGCTTGCCGAGGTCGTGCGCGAAGGGCTGTGGATCGTCGTCCACCATGAGGATCAGGTACGGATGCTCGAAGCGACGCCGATGGCGGCCCCCATCCACGTCTGGCTGAAGGTGAATACGGGCATGAACCGGGCCGGCTTCGCGCCAGCGGAAGTCGGCACCGCGTGGGCAAGACTGAAAGCCTGCAGGCAGGTTGCCGACATCACCTTGATGACGCACTTCGCGCGCGCGGACGAACCACAGGTGATCACCACCGCGGATCAGATCGAATGCTTCCAGGAGGCGACGGCCAACCTGCCCGGCGCGCGCAGTCTTGCCAACTCGAGCGCCATCCTGGGCTGGCCAGACGCCCGGCGCGACTGGGCGCGCCCCGGCATCCTGCTCTATGGGGCCGACCCGATGCCGGCGCCAGACAACGGCCTCAAGCCGGTGATGACGCTCGAAAGCGCGGTGATGGCGGTACGCGAGATCGCTGTCGGCGAAGCGCTCGGCTACGGTGGCCGCTTCGTCGCGCAGACACCCACGCGTGTCGGACTGGTGGCGATGGGCTACGCCGACGGCTATCCGCGCACAGTGCCGGACGGCACACCGGTGAGCGTGGGCGGAAAGCCCAGTCGCATCATCGGGCGGGTCTCGATGGACATGCTCACGGTGGACCTCAGCGCCCTGCCGACTGCGAACATTGGCACCCGGGTCGAGCTGTGGGGCACCGAGGTGCCGGTCAACCGCGTTGCCGCGGCTGCGGGCACGATTGCTTACGAACTGCTGTGCAACGTGAAGCGGGTGCGTTTGGAATACATCGGCTGAGCGGCGACCGTCACTCCCGCACGCGGTCAATCACGACGCTGAGGCCCTCGCTGTCGGGCGAAACAACCGGGCTCGCGCCCTCGAGGTCGCCGCTGCGCGCCGTCGCGTCACCGCCCTTTGCAACCCGGGCCGCGACGACGACACGCTCGGGGATGGGCATGTCGCCCATCATCAGTGTCGCGCCATCGAAATCAAAGTCGAGCGGCAGTTCTGCGGCAGTGAAACGCAGCGCCGCGAACGGCGGACCGCCGGCTTCGGCACGCACGAACACGAACACGACGTCTGCCGGCTGCACCTTGTCCGCAAGCTCGGCAGACAGGCTGAGACGGCCGCTGATCGTCAGTACCGGGGCGGCCGCCGCCGGCGCTGCCCCCTCGAGCGCAGCCAGCGGTTCGAGCCCGGCCTTGGCGCGCGCGTCGTTGATGCTGTCGCGCAAACCCTTCGCCATGTCGTTGGTCGCGGGAATCTGCGCAAGGATGCGTTCCCAGTGCCCGGCTGCGGTCGCGAAGTCCTTGCGCTGGTATGCGCCGGTGCCTGCAATGGCGAGCGCCTTGACATGCTGGGGCGCCACCGCCAGCGCACGCTGCGCCAGCGCCTCGGCCTCGCCCTGCACCGTTCCGCTCACCACCGCAGTGGCATCTGCCCAGTCGGCCAGGACATCGGGATCGTCGGGTACCAGCGCCCCCAGACGCGCGAACGCAGCGACCGCCTTCGGGTAATCCTCGAGCACCATGTAGGTGCGGGCGAGCATGGTCCAGCCCTCGACGTTGTCGGGCTCCTGCTCGAGACGGGCCACGAGCTGGCCTACCATGTCGTTGACCTGTTCGCGGGTGAAACCTTGCTGCGTGGTGAGGTTTGCGGGATCGAGCGCCTCCGGCTCTCCGATCGCCAGATAGGAGGCGATGGCCACGGCCGGGATGCTCACTGCCATCGCCACCGCCCAGCCGCGGCTCGGGCGCGCGTCGGCAAGCTCAGCCGCTTCGGCAGCCGCCTCGCCCTCTTCGAGCGCGCGGCGCTCGAGCTCCTCGCGACTGCGAGCATGGCTTTCGGCGTCGATCTGGCCAGACGCGAGGTCTGCATCGAGCTCGGCCAGCTGCTCGCGCAGCACGGTCAGCGCCATCGTGCTCTGACGCGCCTGCTCGCGCCGCTGGCGCGCACCTGCGCCCAACAGCGGCGGAACGATCAATAGCAGGGCACCGGCCAGCAACAGGCCGGCAAGAAGGATAAAGGCGGTCACGAACGGGACTCCGGTGATTCAGATTTCGGTGCTGCCTCGTCCGCTCCCGCGAGCAGGGCGCGCGCACGTTCGCGCTCGGCGGCGCTCAGGCCATGATCGGCCGCCACTTCTTCCTGCCTGCGGCGCAGCCGCCAGGCCAGCCAGCCGGCGCCCCCGAACAGGAGCAGTGCCGGCCCCACCCACAGCACGGCAGTCGAGGCACGGAATGGCGGCTGGTAAAGGACGAAGTCGCCATAGCGGGCGACGACATAGTCGATGACGTCCTGCTTGCTGTTGCCGGCCGCGAGCTGTTCGCGCACCTGGTCGCGTAGATCGACCGCCAGCGGCGCATTGGATTCCGCAATCGACTGGTTCTGGCACACCAGGCAGCGCAGCTTGTGCGACAGCTCCATGACGTCAGCCTCGAGCGCGAGGTCTGCCGCCACCGTCGGCGCCAAGCCGGGGTCGGACGCCGTCTGGCCCGCAGCCCAGGCTGCCTGCCCGCCCGCGAACATGAGCGCGCAGGCAGCCAGGCGCAGCGTCCGGAGCGCAAATTCCTTGTAGTGATCAGCCGGCACGGCGGACCTCCTCGATCTTCGGTAGCAACACCTGCTTGAGCACCTCGGGCGTGATCGGGCCGATGTGCTTGTAGCGGATCTTGCCCTCGCGATCGATCAGGAAGGTCTCGGGTACGCCATAGACGCCAAAGTCGATGCCAACGCGGCCATCAATGTCGAGCACGGACAGCACGTAGGGGTCGCCATGGTCGGTCAGCCAGCGCCGGGCGCGCTGGATTGCAAGGTCGGTTTCGGTGTCGAGTGCCATACCGCGTACGTTGAGCGCCCCGTCACCACGTACCTCCTTGTAGTTGAGGCCAACGATGGGCACCAGCTTCTGCTGCGCCATGCGCACCAGAACGGGGTGCTCCTCGCGACAGGCGACACACCACGACGCCCACACGTTGAGCAACCACACCTCGCCGCGCATTTCCTCGAGTGCGAAGCGCTGCTCGGGCTGATCGAGGCGGGCAAGCGTGAATTCGGGCGCTGGCTTGCCGATCAGCGGCGAGGGTACCTCGCGCGGGTTGAGGGTGAGGCCGAAGCCGAGGAACGCGGCAAGAGCGAAGAACAGCAGCAGCGGAACGAGAAACTTTGCTTTCATGAGGCTTGTCCGGTCTCCACTCAGGCTGCGCCGGCAACGCTGCGCCCTGCGCCGACCTTGGCATCGCGCTCGGCAAGGCGGCGATAACGGCGGTCGGCCGCGGCAAACAGTCCGCCAAGGCCCATCAACGTGCAACCCAGCCAGATCCAGCTGATGAAGGGCTTGTAGTACAGGCTGACGATCCACGCCCCATCCTGCAGTTGCTCGCCGAGCGATACATACACGTCGCGGAACGGGCCGATATCAATCGAAGCCTCTGTCATTGGCATGCCCTGAGTCCAGTACAAGCGCTTCTCTGGGGTCAGGGTCGCAATGGCACGGCCGTTGCGGGTAACGTCGATGATGCCGCGCGCAGCGTCGTAGTTGGGCCCATCTGCATCGATTGCGCCGCGGAAGGTGAAGGTATAACCCGCAAGCTCGGCGCGCTGGCCTTCCTGCATCTTGACGTCGAGTTGCTTCTCGAGACTGCCGACCATGGTAACGCCGATGATGAACACGCCGACCCCAAGGTGAGCGAGCCACATGCCCCACCAGGATGCGGTGATCGAGCGCAGACGCGAACCGGCCGATGCTCCGGCGCGCTCCTTGAGGCGGCCATGAAGCAACTGGATGCTGGCCAGCACCACCCAGGCGGCAAGGAACAGGCCCAGCGCAGTGCGCCAGGTCAGGTGATCCACCGCCATCGCCGCACCGATACCGATCAGGATGCTGGCAACGAAGGCAGGCGCAACCTTGCGTGCCGCCGCAACGAAGTCATCGTCCTTCCAGCGCAGGAAGGGACCGAACATCATCAGCACCACCACCGGCGTCATCAGCGGTACGAACACCGCCTCGAAGTACGGCGGCCCCACCGAGATCTTGCCCAGGTTGAGCGCGTCGAGGAACAGCGGATAGAGCGTGCCGAGCAGCACTGACACCGACGCGACGGTCAGCAGCACGTTGTTGCCTAGCAGCGAGGTCTCGCGCGATACCAGCGCGAAGCTGCCGCCCCCCATCAGCTTGTTGGCGCGCATCGCGAACAAGAGCAAGGAAAAACCAATCACCAGCACGAGCAGGGCAAGGATGTAGAGGCCACGCTTCGGGTCGGTCGCAAATGCGTGCACACTGGTGATGACGCCCGAACGCACGAGGAAGGTGCCGAGCAGCGACATCGAGAACGCCGCGATCGCCAGCAGCACCGTCCAGCTACGGAACGCACCACGCTTCTCGGTGACCGCGAGCGAGTGGATCAGCGCGGTGCCGAGCAACCACGGCATGAAGGAGGCGTTCTCGACCGGATCCCAGAACCACCAGCCGCCCCAGCCGAGTTCGTAGTACGCCCAGCCCGAACCGACCGCGATACCCGCAGTCAGGAACACCCAGGCCACCGTGGTCCATGGCCGCGACCAGCGCGCCCAGGCAGCGTCGAGCCGGCCGGAGAGCAGCGCGGCAATGGCGAACGCAAATGCCACCGAGAAACCGACATAACCCATGTAGAGCAGTGGCGGGTGGATGATCATCCCCGGGTCCTGCAGCAGCGGGTTCAGGTCACGGCCCTCGGCCACCGCCGGCAGCAGGCGGTCGAACGGGTTGGAGGTAACGAGCGTGAAGGAGATGAAGCCGACGCTGACCCAACCCAGCACGCCGAGCACGCGGGCCATGAAGGCCTCGGGCAGGTGGCGCGAGAACACCGTCACCGCCACCGTCCACAACGACAGCGACATCGCCCACAGCAGCAAGGAACCTTCGTGGTTGCCCCATACGCCGGTGATCTTGTACATCAGCGGCGTGGCGCTGTGCGAGTTCGACGCGGCCAGCTGCACCGAGAAATCACTGGTGACGAAAGCCCAGGTCAGGCATACGTAGCTGAACAGGATGAAGAAGAACTGACCCTGTGCGGCAGGCCGGCCGACTGCCATCAGCGCCATGCTGTTGCGGCTGGCACCGACCAGCGGCACGATGCCCTGCACCAGCGACAGCACCAGCGCGAGGATGAGCGCGAAATGTCCGAGTTCGGGAATCATGGCGTCACTGGCTCACGGTTTGGGCGGCTTTCTGCGCCTGTTCGACCGCGTGTGCGGCCTCGGGCGGCATGTAGTTCTCGTCGTGCTTGGCGAGTACCTCCGTCGCACGGAAAATGCCGTCGTCCTCGAGCCGCCCCTGCACCACTGCGCCCTTGCCCTCCTTGAAGAGGTCGGGCAGCGTGCCACGGTAGGTCACCGGAATGACCTTGGCGGTATCGGTGATGGCGAAACGCACGGTGAGGCCATCGGCCTCTCTCGCGATCGAGCCATCCTCGACCATGCCGCCGATGCGGAAGGTCTTGCCCAGGGGCGCCTTGCCTTCGGCAACCTCGGACGGCGTGTGGAAAAACACCAGGTTCTGCTGGAAGGCGCTCAACACGAGGGCGACCGCCGCCACCAACAGGGCGACACCGCCGCCAACCAACATCAGACGCTTGCTACGGGCTTTCATCTTTCAGACTCCAAGGCGGGCTCGAACTCGCCGCCATCATGCTTGCCAACTTCCTTGCCGACCGCCCGCCGCCAGCGCAGCAGTCGGCGCGTCGTGTCTCTCCGACGCTGGAACACGAGCACGAGTTCCAGCGCGAGCAATCCGAAGGTGACGGCGTAGCTGCCCCAGACGAAGATGGCTGCACCGCCCATGTCCCAGAACGCGGACCAGCTTTCCCATTGCATCAGGCACGTCCTCCCTTGTTCGCTGCAACGGCCTGCAATTCCTTCTCAAGCACCGTGCCCACCCATTCGGTGTGGCGCTCGCGCTCGAGGATCATCGGGCGCACCCGCCACAGCACCACGGCGATGGTGTACATCCACGCCGCGATCGCCATCACCAGCATGCCGGCGAGCATCGTCGCCGCCATCGACGGCGCCTTGGTAAGGCTCACCGAAGCGCCCTGATGCAGGGTGTTCCACCAATTCACCGAGAAATAGATGATGGGTACGTTCACCGCGCCCACCAGTGCGATGATGGCGCCGGCACGGTCGGCGCGGCGCGGGTCCTCGATCGCGCGCGTGAGCGCGATGAAGCCGAAATAAAGGAAGAGCAGCAGCAACTGCGAGGTCAGGCGTGCGTCCCACACCCAGTAGGCACCCCAGGTCGGCTTGCCCCACAGCGCGCCGGTCCACAGCGCCAGGAAACAGAAGATCGCGCCAGTGGGCGCCAGCGCCTGGCTCATCACGAAGGACAGGCGCGTGTTCATGACCAGGCCGACCGCAGACCAGAAGGCCATCACCAGGTAGATGAACATCGACATCCAGGCCGCAGGCACGTGGATGAAGATCACCCGATAGACCTCGCCCTGGGTTGCATCGGTGGGTGCCACAAAGAAGCCCAGCCAGAGGCCGACAAGGGTGAGCACGACCGCCAGGGCTGCGAACCAGGGGGCAAGCTTGCCAGCGAGCGGATAGAAGTACTGCGGGGATGCGAAGCGGAGCACGCTGCGACTGCGTTCGGAGGTCGTCATGCGAAGATCGGTCGTTGTCTCGTCTCAAGGCCACACACGCAAATGCGCGGCCACATCATCATTCGGTCGAAATCCTGAGCGCCGCGGCGCACGCCCAGGGGGCAAGCGCCACCGCGCCGGCCAGCCCGCCACCAAGCAGCAGCAGGTGAGCCAGGGCACCACTACCCGACACCTCGGCCTCGACCGCCCCCGCACCGAAGATCAGCACCGGCACGAACAGCGGCAGTACAAGCAGCGCCAGCAACATCCCGCCGCCTCTCAGGCCAAGCGTCAGGGCGGCGCCTACAGCGCCCAGCAAGGTCAGGATCGGCGTGCCCAGCGTCAAACTTAGTACCAACACCGAAAGTCCACCTTGCTCCAGGTCAAGCAGCAAGGCCATCGCAGGCGCAACCGCAATCACCGGCAGGCCGGTGCTGAGCCAGAAAGCCAGCACCTTGGCCATCACCCATACAGCAGCAGGCTCTCTAGACAGGAGGAGTTGCTCCAGGGTTCCGTCCGCATAGTCCTGTGCAAACAGCCGGTGCAAGGACAACAGGCACGCGAGCAAGGCGGCCACCCACAACACGCCGGGTGCGATCGCGCGCAGCTGGTTGGGCTCGGCACCGACACCGAACGGGAACAGACAGACGACGATGACGAAGAAGGCCAGCGTCACCAGTACGTCGGCGCGCCCGCGCCACGCCAGCAACAGGTCGCGGCGCAGCACGGCGAGGAAGGTGCTCAGCATGCAAAGGCTCCGACATCGAGCACCGCGGGTGGGCGGGCAAAAGGTGCATCCTGGTGGGTGGTCATCATCACGCAGCCACCGTCCGCACAGTGTGCGGACAGGGTTGCGGCCAGATCGGCCACCGCGTGGACGTCGAGTGCGGTGAAGGGTTCGTCCAGTACCCACAACGGCCGCCGCGCCGACAGGAACAGGCGGGCAAGCCCCACACGCCGGCGCTGGCCTTGCGACAAGACCCGTGCGGGCAGATCGAGCTGGTTCTCGAGACCGATGCGCACAAGCGCCTGTACGCAGTCATCCTCGGCGACATGGTCGCCTCCCGCGGCACAGGCAAAGCGGAGGTTCTCGAGTGGACTGAGCAAGTCGTTGAGGGCCGGCGCATGGCCTAGATAGAGCAGTTCGCCATGGAAGGCTTCGCGCTCGCGGCGGATACAGTGGCCGCGCCAGCGCACCTCCCCGGCTTCTGGCAAGGCAAGGCCGGTGACCAGGCGCAGCAGGCTGGTCTTTCCTACCCCGTTGGGGCCGGCGATACGCAGCATTTCGCCCGCCTGCAGGCGAAAGGCGAGGTCGCGGAACAACAGGCGATCGCCCTTCAGGCAGGCGAGATCTTGGGCTTCGAGCATGGGGACGGATTGAACCACAGGGATGGCAGGCGACGCCATCCCGAGCTGCGCCGAAAGGCAATGGCAAACCCCCTGCGCCACCGATCCTGATCAGCGCCGCAGGGGGCGGATATGTGGAGCGGGCGCCTAAGCCCCCGCTCTGCCCTTCACGCCAGGGCTTACTGCTGGGCGGCGGGCGGCGTCGGGTGCATGGTCTCCGGCGTCACACCGCCACGCTCGGCGCCGATATCCTGCGCGACCGGCGGCAGCGAGTGAGCGATGCCCTTGTGGCAGTCGATGCAGGTCTTGCCTTCGGCGAAGCCAGCCTGGTGCATCTGGTTGGAGCGGCGACCCTGCGCCGAGTAGTCGAAGTACTCGAAGCTGTGGCAGTTGCGACACTCGCGCGAGTCGTTCGCCTTCATGCGGCGCCATTCGTTCTCGGCGAGGCGGAGGCGCTCCTTGTTGAACTTCTCGGGCGTGTCGATCGTGCCCATCACCTTGCCGTACAGCTCACGCGAGGCCTGGACCTTGCGGACCATCTTCGGCCCCCACTCCTTGGGGACGTGGCAGTCCGGGCAGGTCGCGCGCACACCGGTGCGGTTCTGGTAGTGGATGGTGTTGCGGTACTCCTTGAAGACGTTCTCCTCCATTTCGTGGCAGGAGATGCAGAACTTCTCGGTGTTGGTCGCCTCCAGGGCCCAGTTGAAGCCGCCCCAGAATACGACACCGGCCGCGAACAGCAGCACGACCGCGCCCCAGCCTGCGCCGCGGATGCGCTGCATCAAACTCTTCTTGTTGTCGGTCATTTCATACCCCGTTCAGTCGGCCTTAGCGCAGGCCCTGGGCGCGCTGGAACTGGTTCTCGACCAGCGGGCGGGCATCGGTCTGCGGCACATGGCACTGCAGGCAGAAATAGCGCCGCGGCGAGATGTTGGAGAGTTCGGTGCCCTCGCGGTCCTTGAAGTGCGTGATGCTGACCTTGGTCGCACCGGTCTCGCGATAACGCGTCCAGGAGTGGCAGTCCATGCACTTGTTGAAATTGATGGTGACCTCATAACCATCGATCTTGTGCGGCACCAGCGGTGGCTGCTGCACATAGTCACGCGGCAGCGGGGCCTGGTCGGGGATCAGCTTGTAGTTGCCCACGGCCAGTTCGGGATCGGCGACGTCGGCACCACGAATACTGCGCACGCTCTGGGCCTCGGCGGCATCGGGCAGTGCAGCGCCGATGCCGAGTGCGGCGACGAGCGCGATCACGAGATTGCGGGTTTGTTTTTTCATGACTCGCTCCTGTTGAATCGGGTCGTAATACGGAAAACGTCCTTGCCGCATACATCCACACAGCGTCCGCAGGTGGTGCAGTCGGCATCCAGAATCAGGGGGTGGTCCTGCCCGGCCGCCTTGAGCGCGGGACGGATGACCTGCGGCTCGGGGCACACGGCGAAGCAGTCCATGCAGTCGTTGCAGGCGCTGCGCCTGGCGGCCGACACCTTGAGCACCGAAGCACGGCCGAGCAGCGCGTAGAAGGCGCCTTGCGGGCACAAGTGACCGCACCAGCCGCGCGGCGCGATCAGCAGGTCGTAGAAGAAGATGCCGCCGACGATGCCCCAGGCCAGGCCAAAGCCGAAGATCAGCCCACGGTGGAACATCGACACCGGGTTCACCCACTCCCACGCCAGCGAACCGGTCGCCGCCGCGATCACCAGCACGAACCCCAGCAACCAGTAGCGTGTGCTCGCCGCAGGCGCCTTGCCGCCCTTGAGCCCCAGCCGGCGCCGCAGCCAGGCCGCAGCATCGGTGACGAGGTTCACCGGGCATACCCATGAGCAGAACAGCCGCCCACCGAGGAGCAGGTAGAAGGCCAGCACGATGCCACCACCGAGCAAGGCCTCGCGATACGGCCACTGCCCCGCCGCCACCTGCTGCGCGATCAGGAAGGGATCGGTGAGCGGCAGCACGCCCAAGGTCAGGCTTGAGGCCAGGTTGCCCTTGACGATCCACCAGCCGAGCCAGGGCCCGACCAGGAACAGCGCAAGGATGCCGAACTGGGAAGCGCGCCGCAGCAGCAACCACTTGTGGGCACTGAACCAACCCTTGGCCTCGATCGCTTCATGCCCTGGCCGCGCAACGACACCACGCATCGCCGCACCACGCACACTGGTGGGCGGCACCGTGCGCTCGGGTTTGCCGCCCGCCATCGCGGAAGTCGTCTGCGTGCTCATGGCTTCCACCCCGAATCCAGTCCGCCGGGGGCCGTCGGTGCGTACTCGGGTGTACGGGTCGGCGCTTCACCAGGACGCACGCGGGTATCCCCAAAGGCCTTGTCCTCCAGGCCTCGCACAGGCAGCTCGATCTGGTCGCCGATGAGCGACTGCCCGGCCGCTTCCTTCTGTTCCCAGCCGCGCAGGTAATGGTCGGCTTTCGAACCTTGGGCGAGCTTGATCGGCAGCACCTTGATCGCCGACTCGCCCGGCAGCACGCAGGCCTGCTCGCATTTCCCGCAACCCGTGCAGTGATCCGAATGCACCGTGGGCAGCAACATGGCGTGACGGTCCGAGCGCGGGTTGTGCATGCGCTCGAGCGTGATCGCCTTGTCGATGACCGGGCACACGCGATAGCACACATCGCAGCGCAGGCCGAGGAAGTTGAGGCAGTTCTCCTGGTCGATGAGCACGGCCAGTCCCATGCGCGCCTGCTCGATGTCGGTGAGCGCACGATCGAGCGCACCAGTCGGACAGGCAACCACGCAGGGAATGTCCTCGCACATCTCGCAGGGGATCCTGCGTGCTTCGAAGTAGGGCGTGCCGGTGGCGACACCGTCGCCCAGTTCGGCCAGCTTCAGGGTGTCGTAGGGGCAGTCGCGCACGCACAGGCCACAGCGCACACAGGCGGCCAGGAACTCGGGCTCGGGGAGTGCCCCGGGCGGACGGATGGCAGTGGCCGGCAACGCCGACGCCTGCTTCGCGTACATCCCGGCACCGAGCGCGAGCAGGCCGGCACCGCCTGCCACGCCCGCCGATTCCTTGAGGAACCGGCGGCGCGAGGACGGGACGGTGGCCCCTTTGCGCTCGGTGTTTTCCGTTTGCTTGCTCATTTCATTCGTGGATCCCCGCCCGCGCACGCCGCCCCCCGGTCGGTCGTGCGCAAGCCGGAGTCACGCCTCCATTTATCAGGCCTTGACCACCTTGACCGGGCACTTCTTGAAGTCGGTCTCTTTCGAGATCGGGCAGGTCGCGTCCAAGATCAGCTTGTTCACCAGACGCCCTTCGTCAAAGAAGGGGATGAAGATGAGGCCGACCGGCGGCTTGTTGCGGCCACGCGTCTCGAGACGCGCCACCACTTCACCACGCTTGGAGACGATCTTCACCGCCATACCACGTTGCAGGCCGCGCTTCTGGGCATCGTCCGGGTGCATGAAGACCTGCGCGTCCGGCACCGAGCGGTGCAGCTCGGGCACGCGGCGCGTCATCGAACCGGTATGCCAGTGCTCCAGCACACGGCCCGTGCACATCCACATGTCGTACTCGGCATCCGGCATCTCGGGCGGATCCTGGTAGGGCAGCGCGAACACGATCGCCTTCTTGTCCGGATAGCCGTAGAAGCTCCAACCCTCGCCTGCCTCGACGTAGGGGTCATAGCCTTCGCGGTAGCGCCACAGGGTTTCCTTGCCCTCGACCACCGGCCAGCGGAAACCGCGGGAGCGGTGGTAGTCATCGAAGTCGGCCAGATCGTGCGCCTTGCCGCGGCCAAACTTCGCGTATTCCTCGAACAGCCCCTTCTGCAGGTAGAAGCCAAGCTCCTTGGACTCGTCGTTCATGTAGCCCGCCCAGGCGTGCTCATTGACCTTGGCGACGTCCTCGAGCGGATACTTGGTGACCTCAGAGTTCGCATACAGGATGTCGTACAGCGTCTTGCCGCGGTACTCGGGCTTTTTGGCCAGCAGTTCCTCGGGCCACACCTCCTCAACCTTGAAGCGCTTGGCAAACTGGATGTACTGCCACAGGTCGGACTTGGCCTGGCCAGGCGCGCTCACCTGCTGGCGCCAGAACTGGCTGCGACGCTCGGCATTGCCGAAAGCGCCCTCCTTCTCTGCCCACATCGCAGCCGGCAGGATCAGGTCGGCCGACAGCGCTGACACGGTCGGATAGACATCGGAGACGACAACGAAGGCTTCCGGGTTACGCCAGCCCGGATAGATCTCGTCATTGACGTTGGGCCCCGCCTGCATGTTGTTGGTGGTCGTGGTCCAGTAGCACTTGAGCGTGCCATCCTTGAGCGCACGACTCTGTGCCACGGCGTGCAGGCCAATCCAGTCGGGGATGGTGCCCTCAGGCAGTTGCCAGATCTTCTCGCTGTACTCGCGGTGCTTCGGATTGGTAACGACCATGTCCGCCGGCAGGCGATGGGCGAAGGTGCCGACCTCGCGCGCGGTACCGCAGGCGGAAGGCTGGCCGGTGAGCGAGAACGGGCTGTTGCCCGGCTCCGAGATCTTGCCCACCAGCAGGTGGACGTTGTAGATCATGTTGTTCACCCAGGTACCGCGGGTGTGCTGGTTGAAGCCCATGGTCCAGAACGAGGTGACCTTGCGATTCGGATCGGCATAGACCTCAGCCATGCGCTTGAGGTGGGCCTCGGGCACACCCGAGAGCTTGGAGGTCTTCTCCAGCGTGTACTCGGAGACGTAGGCGGCGAACTCCTCAAACGTCATGTCCTCGGCCTTGCCCGGGTTGCCCTTGGGCTTGCCGTCGGCGCCGGGATAGCCGTTGTTGGTCGCATTCACCTCGAGCGCATGGTTGCCGCGCAGGCCGTAGCCGATGTCGGTCTCACCGCGCTTGAACTTGACGTGCTTGGCGACGAAGTCCTTGTTCACCGCACCGGTCGAGATGATGTGATGGCAGATGTAGTTCAGCATCGCCAGGTCGGTCTGCGGCTTGAAGATCATCGGGTTGTCGGCGAGCTCGTAGGAGCGATGCTCGAAGGTCGACAGCACGTGCACCTCACACCCCGGATGGGTCAGACGACGGTCGGTGATGCGGCTCCACAGGATGGGGTGCATCTCGGCCATGTTCGCACCCCAAAGCACGAAGGCGTCGGCGTTCTCGATGTCGTCATAGCAGCCCATCGGCTCGTCCATGCCGAAGGTGCGCATGAAGCCTGCCACCGCCGAAGCCATGCAGTGGCGGGCGTTGGGGTCGATGTTGTTGGTGCGGAAACCGGCCTTGTGCAGCTTGGCAGCCGCATAGCCTTCCCAGATCGTCCACTGGCCGGAGCCGAACATGCCGATCGAGCGCGGGCCGTGCTCCTTGAGCGCGGCCTTCCACTTCTCGGCCATGATGTCGAAGGCTTGGTCCCAGCTGATCGGGGTGAACTCGCCGTTCTTGTCGTACTTGCCGCCACGCATGCGCAGCAGCGGCTGAGTCAGGCGGTCCTCGCCGTACATGATCTTGGACAGGAAGTAGCCCTTGATGCAGTTCAGGCCACGGTTGACCGGCGAGTCGGGGTCGCCCTGCGAGGCCACCACACGCCCGTTCTGCACACCCACCAGCACCGAGCAGCCGGTGCCACAGAAGCGGCAGGCAGCCTTGTCCCAGCGCACATTGGTACCTGCCGGCGCCACGCCCTGCGCCTGCGTGACCACGGGGATGCCGATACCGGCCGTAGCCGCGGCAGCCGCAACCGCATTGTTCTTGATGAATTCGCGTCGATTCATGCTCATTTCATGCCTCCGTTAATTCGAGACCATCATCGGTGTATTCATAGGCGATCGTCAGGCCCTGGACCTTCGGGGCAAGATTCACCGCAAGGATCGAGTCGGTGACCGACCAGCCCTCGCCGTCCTCGATCGTGACGACGATGCTGCCTTTTTCTTCCGAAGCGCCATGCAGCTCGACGCCGGGGATCTTGCGCAAGGCTTCCATCACCGTGGGGAAATCGGCGGGAAAAGCCCGCACGACCAGGCTTGCTATGTTCATTGTTCGCTCTCCATGGGCGTATCCAATCGTGATTCGATGGCGATCGCGCGCGTCGGGCAAGGGGCGAAGCAGGCGCCGCAGCCCGTACAAGTCTGTACATCGAGCTGGGGACGCGACACGCCGCCGAGTTGCGGGCGAAAGCGGATTGCACCGACCGGGCAGGACTCACCGCAAACCCGGCACTCGACCCCTGCGGCGGCGATACACGCATCGCCGATGCGCGCGGCGAGCGCCCACGGCAACTCATGCGCATCGGTGCGCAACAGCGCACGGGGCTCGCACCGCGTGACGCACTCGGTACAGAAGCTGCACTCGCCCTTGCTGAAATCGACGCTCGGGAAGCCACCCTCCCCACGCACGAGAATCAGCGTCGGGCAGGCCTCGACACACGCGTCGCAGCGGGTGCAGCGGGAGATGAAATCATCCTCTGCAAGCGCCCACGGGGGGCGCTGTGCGGGCGCAACCTTGCGCATGCGGCCCCGCAGGAAACCCCTGCGGGAGAGAGTGACTGATTCCACTTCGCTGACCTGACCTTTTTATCGATTCCATTGGATACCTCCTGGACCGCATGGATCATTGACTACAGTCAAGTTGCGAGCGTCTCTCAGTTACGTATGTGCTCCACCGCCCACACCGCGGCTTCCACCCGCGAACGCAAGTCGAGCTTGCGCAGGACGTGTTTGACATGGACCTTGACAGTCCCTTCGGTGATGTCCAGTTCGCGCCCGATCTGCTTGTTGGACAAACCTGCGGCGATCTTCTCGAGGATACGGGTCTCCTGCTCTGTCAGACCTGCCGCCCCCACCGATTGCGGGCGGGTCTCGCTGCGCAGCGCAGCCGCAAGCAGGTGATTGAGCTGAGGCGGAATGACCACCCTGCCAGCCGCGACATCGGCCAGCGCTGCCATCATCGCCTCAGGCTCCATATCCTTGAGCAGATAGCCGTCGACGCCCGCGCGCAACGCAGCGACGACATCCTCCCCGGCGTCCGAAACGGTGATCATGACGACCTTGCTTTCGATACGGGCGGTACGCAAGCCACGCAGCACTTCCAGGCCATTCATGCCACGCATGTTGAGATCGAGCAGGATCAGGTCAGGCTTGAGCTGGCGGGAAAGCGCGAGTCCCTCCTCCCCGTCCGCAGCCTCACCGGCAAGCACGAAACCGGGCACCATCTGCAGCAGCTGGCCCAATCCCTTGCGGAACAGAGGATGGTCGTCGACGATCAGGACGCGGTGGTGCTCATTCATGCGCGGCTCTCTCCGGCGTGGCTTGGCGCCTCTGCGGGCGCGGGGGAAACGACAGGCTCGGCAAGGCTGGCGGCCGCCTGGAAGCGCACCCGCAGACAGGTGCCGCCGTCGGCTTGGTCATCAAACGCAATACTGCCGCCAAGGCTGCTGGCACGCTCGCGCATGATCGCCATGCCATGATGGTTATGCGCATCGGCCGGCGGCATGCCGAGGCCGACGCCGTCATCCATGACAGTCAACTCCACCATCCCGTCGTCAGTACCGATCAGGCTGACCCGGGCCCTGCGAGCCTGGGCGTGACGCACCATGTTCGACAAGGCCTCGCGCGCGATCTGCAGCACATGCACTTCCTGGTTGGGACGCAGCGCACACTCCCCGAGCGCGACCTCCAGCTGCACCTCCACACCGCCGCGTGCACCGTACTCGCGCACGGCATCCGCGAGCAGGGTCTTCAGGTCGCCCGCAAGGCCGAGCCGGAACGAGACGAGCAGTTCGCGCAGCTGCCGGTAGGCCGCGTTGATGCCTTCACGCAGATCGGCCAGTATGGGCTCGGCTTCGGCACGCCGCTGCGGATCGGCAAGCACGCCCTGCAGGAGACTGACCTGGATCTTCATGTAGGACAGCGCCTGGGCAAGCGAGTCGTGAAGCTCGCGCGCAATCACCGAACGCTCCTCCTGCAGCGCCAGTAAGCGCTCCTGCTCGCTGCGCCGGCTCGCGCCGAGCGCCATGCCGATGTGGCGCGACAGCGCCTCCACCAGCTGACGCTGCCAGTCCTCGAGGCGGGCCCCATCGGGCAGCGAAAGGCGCAGCATGCCGTAGTGGTGCTCACGGTCGCGCAGCGGAAAGCGCAACAGGGCCGGGTGATGAAGCGCCAGCCCAACGCCATCGGATGCCGCCCGACAGGCGCCACAGGCATCCTCGCCACGCTCGTTGCGGTCGGGACAGCCCCCCATCGAGGAAGCGATCACACTCGCCGGCCCACCGTGACGCGGCTCGATGCAGACAAAGCTGCCCTCCAGGCCCGCCACCCGATCGATGTCGCGCAGGGTCGCCTCATACGCCTCGGTGGCCGTTGGCGTCTGGTACAGGCGGGCAATGGCGTGGTACAGCAGCTCCAGCGAGCGGTTGCTGCGCTGAAGTTCGGATGTCTTGTCGGCAACCCGCTGCTCCAGCGTGCGGTAGTGGCCGGCAAGCTCGTCTGCCATCAGATTGAAAGCCAGACCAACGCGGCCGAGTTCGTCCTGGCCGGTGTAGCTCACACGCACCCCGAAATCGCCGCCGGCGATACGCCGCGCCGCATCGAGCAGCCCACGCAAGGGCGTCAGCAGCGCGCGTTTGAGCAACAACAGCGCCACCACAACCACCAGCACGGTGAGCACAATCGCCCCTGCCAGGATCAGACGCAGGTCCTGGATGCGCTTCTCGGTATCGTGTTCGAGCACGGCGACCAGGGTATTGAGCTGGTCGACAAAGGCGTCGACCTCGGTCAGCAGGATCTCGACCTGCTCATTGGGCGGTGGTGGCGACTGGGCGCCAAGCGCCTCGATGCGCGGCTTGAGGCTCAAGTGCCAGGATGCGTGCACGCCGCGGTACGTGGCGGCAAACAACTCGCCGGGCGCACGCTCGACGAAGCGCAGCAGCGCAGGGTGCTCGAGATGGGTCTCGAAGTCCCTCACCGCCGCCTCGACCCGCTGCGATTCGGACCGCCCCGAGAGCGCGTCGACCGCGATCAGGTTGGCAAGGCGATGGGTGTAGCGGCGCAGGCTGCCGGCAACGTTGATCGCGCTCGCACTGCCGCGCGCACTCTCGACGACCAGCACCGAGGCGCTCATACCGGCAAGGGTGATCAGGGTGAGGGTGAGCATTGCCACCGATACCAGCAGCATGATCGAACGCCTTGCCAGCGGACGCAGGGTGGGAAAGTTCATCCTCAACCTCCGCTCAAGCAATCCCACGTCGGAAACGTGGACATACCCCTTTAACGCCAGGGTCAGGCAACTCGGAAGCACTCATTCTTGCCACCCTATTCAAATCATGCACTTACACGCTTGGCGCATACCTCTTTAGAGGTATGCGCCAAGCCACAGCGGGCGTCCGGCCCAGCGCTGGCGGGGCGTAAATCGGTGCACAAGTGTCTAGTGTACAGGTCTAGCGCCGGACACGGCGTCCGCAGGAGAACCGCATGAGCCGCAGCAAGCCCCCCGTCGTCGATACCAGCAGCCTACTGAGCCGCTTCAGCCCCTTCAACATGCTCGACGACGCGGAGCGCAACCGCCTCCAGGCCGGCGCGCGGCCCATCCACGCGGCGCGCGGCGAACTGCTCGTGCAACAGGATGACTGCCCGCGCGGTGTCTACCTCGTCCTCTCCGGTCGGGTGAAGTGCTTCGTGCTCTCACCCTCGGGCGGCGAGAAAATCGTCAGCCTGGCGGAATCAGGCTGTTTCTTCGGCGAGGATGCAGCAATGCTCAACCGCCCGCACATCGTCAACGCCCAGGCCATGACGGCAACCGAGCTGCTGCTGGTTCCGACCACCCTCCTGCGCGAAGCCATGGTGAGTTCGACCGCATTCTCGGTGTCGATGGCGATGCGCCTGGCGATGGCGAACTACGACCTGATGTCGACCATGCAGGTACAGTTGCAGATGAGCGGCACGCAGCGCGTCGCGCACTACCTCACCCGCCTCGCGCCCGACGATGCCGAGCACTGTGAGATCCGCCTCGACATCGACAAGCAGACCATTGCGGCACAGCTCAACCTGACGCCCGAAACCCTGTCGCGCATCCTTTCGCAACTGACCCGCGACGGCATGATCCAGCCGCGCGGCCGGCGTGGCATGGTGTTGAACCGGGTCTCGGAACTGCGCAGCTGCGCAGCACACTGAGCGCACTGCACACACAGGCCCTCGACCAGGCCTTACTCGGCGCCTGTTGCGCCCAGGCCGCCCACCGGCTGCACACCGGCAAGATGAACCGGCACAGCGAGCCAGCGTGTGAGGATGCGCGCGACATCGGCATCGAACGCACGTGCGATGCTCGCCGCCATGGCCGCCAACGAGGCCGCGTCCGGCACGCTGCCCAGGTGGCACCAGCGGTCGAAAAGATGGAACATCTCGCGCCCGCTGTGCGCATTGCTTTCCCGCACGAACACTGCGCCTGACCACGGCCACGGCTTCGGGCCCAGAGCCGACAGAGCAGCGGCGAGGCGCCCATCATGCTCGTCAATCGACTCACGTCGCGCGCAGACGCCTGCACAACGGCGCCCTTGGTAAGCCGTGCACGGACCGCTCCCACCCTCCAGCCCCAGCCGGCGCGGACACAGGCGATACAGCATCGCCAGTTCGCGCAGCAGGTTGTCCACCTCGCGCGCGTTGCGAAACACGCCATGCAGGCCCGTCCATTGCGCCGGATCAGTGCCAGCCACGGGCACGCGTTCATAGATCGGTGCCCGCCGGCGCCCCGTCAGCAGGCGCAAGGCAAAGACCGTGTCCGCCGGCTCCTGAGGTCGGTTGTAGGGTGGGCCAAAGCGGCGCAGTAGCGCCAGCTCCTGCAGTGAGGTGTCGAGCTCGCCCGCGGTCTCGACCCACTCCACCCGGCGCACCCGTGCTGCCAGCTCGGCGTCGCGCCCCTTGCGGGCCTGCGCGGCAAAGTGCTCACGTACCCGCGCACGCAGGCTTTGCGCGCGACCGACGTATAGCGGTCGAGTGTCGCGCGCACCAGCGGGCGGCTCGGGGGTATCGTGAAAAAGGTATAGCCCGGGCACGTCCGGCACCGCCTCGAGCAGGCCCTCGGGCAGGCCGGGGGCCTGGGCCGCCGCCTTCATCGCACGCTCGACGGCGCGCTCGAGCACCTCGGGAGCAAATGCGGCCCGGGCCTGGCACACGAACTGCCAGAGCGCCTGCACGTCGCCCATGGCGCGGTGACGGGCGTCACAGACAAGTTGATGGCGCTCTATCAGTGCATCGAGGCCGTGCCGATGATGCTCGGGGTAGAGCGCGCGCGACAGCTTGACCGTACACAGCACCGGCGCATCGAAACGGCGTCCGATGCGGTCGAAGGCACTCTTGATGAAACCGAAGTCGAAGCGGGCGTTGTGGGCGACGAAGACGCAGTCGGCAAGCAGGGCTTCGACCGTGTCCGCGAGCGCTTCGAAGCTCGGCGCGTCGGCAACCATCTCATCGGAGATGCCGGTCACCTCGCGGATCAGCGGCGGAATCGGCTGACCGGGACAGACCAGGCTTTCCCAGCTTGCGACGACCTGCCCGTCCTCGATCCGCAGGATGGCGATCTCGGTGATGCGGTCGCGCACCGGATGGGCGCCGGTGCTCTCGACATCAATGAAGGCGAGGCGACGCGGCAGGCTCATGCGCGCGCGCCGCCTTCGCGCCGCCCTTGCGGCAAGGTGTTCAGGGCGTTACGGCTCAGTGGTTGCTGTCGTAGTAGTAGGGCTTGACCGGCACCTTGGCCTGCTCGAGCGCGCCCTGCGCACGGACGTCCTGCGGCTTGTCCCACCACAGCGCGCGGCCCTTCTGCTGTTCTGCCGCCTGCTCGGGATGCTGCGCAAGCCATTCGCGCATGAACTTGGTGTGATCGGATTCGTACATTGCCATGTCGGGTCCCGGCTGGATGCAATGAGGGTTGTCAGTCGCGCCTGCAGCGGCCATGGCCGCAGCGCAAGCAAAGACACAAGGCCGGTATTCTAGCAGCGCGGCGGCCGTTCAGCTCGCCCGCCCGTCGCCCTTGGCCCGGCCAATGCGCACCACTTCCTGCACCCTGCGTACCCCGCGCATGACGCGCGCCAGGTGCATGCGGTCGCGCACCTGGACGGTGAAATTGAGCGCGGTGTAGTCGCCCTGCCCGCTTTCCATGCTGACGCTCTGGATATTGCAGTCTTCCTCGGCGATCGCATTGGCGACACGGGCAAGCACGCCGCGAGCATTGCGCGTGAGCACGCGGATGCCGACATCGAACAGGCGATCATCGACAACGTGCTCCCACTCCACATCGACCCAGCGCCCGCGGTCACCACGCAGCTTGCCCATCACTGCGCAGTCGTGCGTATGCACTTCGAGTCCCTGGCCCTTGCGCAAGGTACCGATGATCGGATCACCCGGAATCGGGTGGCAGCACCGCGCCAACTGGACCGCAACGCCCTCGGAGCCGCGGATGGTGATGGCGCCTGCCGGCTTGGGCTTGACCACGTCCGGGCGACCGGATTCGAGGTCCTGGGCCTCTGCCAGACGCCGCGCCACGATGATCGGCAAGCGCTTGCCCAGACCGAGATCGGAGAAGATGTCCTTCTTGCTGCGCACACCGCGGTCACGCAGGAAGCGGTCCCAGGCAAACGTGGAGATCTGCCCCAGGGTGAGCCCGTGCGGTCGCAAAGCCTGGTTGAGCAGGCGCTCGCCGAGTGCGACCGACTCGTCGAGCTGGGCGTTCTTGAGGAAGTGGCGGATCTGCGAGCGCGCCTTGCCGGTGCGGGCGTAGGACAACCAGGCGGGGTTGGGGTTGGCATGCGCGGCGGTGATGATCTCGACCTGGTCGCCGTTCTTGAGCTCGCTGCGCAGGGGCATCAGGTCGCCATTGATGCGGCAGGCCACGCAGCGGTTGCCAACGTCCGTATGCACCGCATAGGCGAAATCGACCGGCGTCGAGCCCTTGGGCATGGAGAAGATCTTGCCCTTGGGCGAGAACACGTAGACCTCACCAGGGAAAAGGTCGATCTTGACGTGCTCGAGGAACTCGGTGGCCTCGCCCGAGGTGGACTGGAGCTCGAGCAGGGACTGCAGCCATGAGTGCGTCTTCTGCTGGAGTTCGGAGAGCGTGCGCTCGTCCTCCTTGTACAGCCAGTGGGAGGCCACGCCGGTCTCGGCGATGTGGTGCATCTCGCGGGTGCGGATCTGCACCTCGACCGGCATGCCGAAAGGGCCGATCAGCGTCGTGTGCAGGCTCTGGTAGCCATTGGCCTTGGGAATCGCCAGATAGTCCTTGAACTTGCCCGGCACCGGCTTGTACATCGAGTGCAGTGCGCCCAGCGCGAGGTAACAACTCGGTACGTCGCGCACGATGACGCGAAAGCCATAGATGTCGAGCACCTGCGAGAAGGACAGGTGCTTTTCCACCATCTTGCGGTAGATGCCGTAGAGATGCTTCTCGCGCCCCTGCACCTCTGCGCCGATGCCCCACTGCGGCAAGCGCTCCTCGATACTGGCGAGGATCTTGCCCACGACCTCGCGGCGGTTGCCACGCGCCGAGCGGATCGCCTTGGCAAGCACCTCGTAGCGCAGCGGATGCTTGTTGCGGAAGGACAGTTCCTGCAGCTCGCGATAGAGGTCGTTGAGGCCGAGCCGGTTGGCGATCGGCGCGTAGATCTCGAGCGTTTCGTTGGCGATGCGGCGGCGCTTGGCCGGACGCATGTGGTCCAGCGTGCGCATGTTGTGCAGGCGGTCGGCGAGCTTGATGAGGATGACGCGCAAGTCGCTCGCCATCGCCAGCAGCATCTTGCGGAAGTTCTCGGCCTGCGCCTCTTCCTGCGAGCGGAACTCGATCTTGTCGAGCTTGGACAGGCCATCGACCAGCTCGGCGGACACCTTGCCGAAGCGCTCGGTCAGCTCCGCCTTCGTGATGTGGGTGTCCTCCATCACATCATGGAGGAGCGCGGCGATCAGCGCCTGGGCGTCAAGATGCCAGTCGGCGACGAGCGAACAGACGGCAACCGGGTGGCTGACATAGGGCTCGCCACTGACGCGGAACTGCCCGGCATGGGCATCGGCCGAGAAATGGTAAGCCGCCTCAACCCGGCCGACGTCCTCGGGCTTGAGGTAGGTCTCGATCTTGGCCTTGAGTTGCTGGAAGTCGAGCGACAGCACGCTCGACACCGGCGGACGAAAGATCGGGCCGGGGGATTGCGCGGGCTGAGGGGGCGCGCCTACATGATTGGCTTGCATGCTTCACCCCCTGGCCCCGGGCTCAGGCCTGGCCGCGGTTGAGCATCTCGAGCCCGACCTTGCCCGCCGCCACTTCGCGCAGGGCGATCACGGTGGGCTTGTCGTTGTCACCCGGCTCGAGTTCGATCTGGGGCGTGCTGCCGATGGTGAGCTGGCGGGCACGATAGGTCGCAGCCAGGGTGAGCTGGAAGCGATTGGGGATGCGTTTCAGGCAATCTTCGACGGTGATGCGGGCCATGTTCAATCCTGTTCGAGAAAGGCGAAATATTCGGGATGCCGCAGGTGCTGATTGCCGCAGCGCAGGCGCGCTGCACGCACGACGGCGACGAGATCATCCAGCGCGGCACCGATTTCGTCGTTGATTATAACGTAGTCGAATTCGGCGACATGGCGCATTTCCCCGCGCGCACCCAGCAAGCGCCGGCTGATCACGTCGGGACTGTCGGTGCCGCGACCGACGAGACGCGCCTCGAGCGCCTCCATCGACGGCGGCAGGATGAAGACCCCGACCGCATCCGGGAAGTGCTTGCGCACCTGCTGCGCCCCCTGCCAGTCGATCTCGAGCAAGGTGTCGCGCCCAGCCTCGATCTGCTCCTTCAACCAGACCTTGGAAGTAGCGTAATAGTTGCCATGCACCTCGGCCCACTCGAGAAACTCGCCGCGATCGCGCAGGGCACGGAAGGTTGCCACATCGACGAAATGGTACTCGCGCCCATCCTGCTCGCCCGGGCGCGGGTCGCGCGTGGTGTAGGAGATCGACAGCTGCACGCGTGCATCGCGTTGCAGCAGGCCGCGCACCAGGGTGGTCTTGCCCGCGCCCGATGGCGCGGTGACGATGAAGAGGGTTCCGGGCATGCGAGGCGCTCCTTATTCGATGTTCTGCACTTGCTCGCGCATCTGCTCGATCAGCACCTTCATCTCCATGGCGATGGCGGTGATGTCGGTGGCGGGCGACTTGGAGGCCAGGGTGTTGGCCTCTCGGTTGAGCTCCTGCATCAGGAAATCCAGGCGCTTGCCCGCAGCCCCGCCGGCCTTGAGGATGCGCTCGACCTCGTCGAGGTGGGTGACGAGCCGGGTGAGCTCCTCGGCCACGTCGATGCGCTGCGCGTAGAGCGCCACCTCCTGGCGGATGCGGTCCTCGTCAAGGCTGGCCACTGCGTCGCGCAGCTTGGTCGTGAGGCGCTCCTGGTATTCGGCAACAACGGCCGGCATGCGCGGGGTGGCGATGGTGACCAGCTCGCGCATGCGCACGACGCGCTCGCGGATCATGTCGGCAAGCTTGTCGCCTTCACGACGGCGGGTGGCGACGAGTTCGTCGAGCGCGGCGTTGGTGAGCTCGACGATCGCCGGCAGCATCTCGTCGAAGCCGAGGCCGTCGTCAGCCAGCATGCCGGGCCAGCGCAGCAGCTCATTGACCGACAGCGGCGCGGCATCGGCAAAGCGCGCACGCAGCCCGGCCTGGGCGTCGGCGAGCTGATCGAGCAGTGCGGTGTTGAGCGCCAGGCTGCGCGCACCGCCATGGCCGGCCTGCAGGTTGAGCCGGCATTCGACCTTGCCACGGCCCAGGCGGGCGCTCAGGCGTTCGCGAATGGCGGGTTCGGCCGCACGCAGGTCATCGACGATACGAAAGCCGAGGTCGAGATAGCGCGAATTGACGCTGCGCAGTTCGAGGTGCAGACAAACGCTGCCCAGGTCTCGCGTCTGTACCGCGAAACCCGTCATGCTGTGGATCATGTGGAGTCTCCGGGAACCCGGCGCGATCGATTACACTGCGGGTCCCACTCAGGAATGAAGCTGCAAAGAGCTGATTCTAGCGCCCACGAAGATGCCCTCTCAAGCCAACTTCGCGCTGCCACAGGGCTTTCAGCTCGACCAGTACCGTATCGAGCGGCAATTGTCGCTGGGCGGCTTCTCCATCGTGTACCTCGCTCATGACGAGGCCGGCATCCCGGTGGCGATCAAGGAGTACCTGCCCAATTCGCTCGCGCTGCGCAAGGAGGGCGAGATCGAACCGCAGGTCCCGGACGAGCACCGCGCCGCTTTCCGCTACGGCATGAAGTGCTTCTTCGAGGAAGGCCGCGCGCTCGCCAAGCTGATGCACCCCAACGTGGTGCGCGTGCTCAACTTCTTCCGCGCCAACGGCACGGTGTACATGGTGATGCAATTCGAGCGCGGCCGCACGTTGCACGACTACATCCAGCGCCACCGCGGCGAGCTCAAGGAGCTGTTCATCCGCGCGGTGTTCGCCCGCATGCTCAACGGCCTGCGCGAAGTGCACGCCCACAAGCTGCTCCACCTCGACATCAAGCCGGCCAACATCTACTTGCGTGCCGACGGCACGCCCGTGCTGCTCGATTTCGGCGCGGCACGCCAGACCTTGATGGTGGGCCAACCGGTGCTCAAGCCGATGTACACGCCAGGCTATGCCGCACCGGAACAGTATGACAAGCGCGATCAGCTCGGCCCATGGACAGACATCTACAGCGTCGGCGCCAGCCTGTATGCCAGCGTCACCGGCAAGGCGCCGCCGCGTGCCGATGAACGCAGCACCAAGGACACCCTGCAGCCGGTCGCGAAGACCCATGCCGAACACTACGCGCCACAATTGCTCGAACTCGTGGACTGGTGCCTCAAGCTCGACCCGCTGGCCCGGCCGCAGAGCGTGTACAGCCTGCAGAAGGCGCTGATCCATCGCGACACCGGGGCACAACCGTCCGCACGCTGGTTCTCCGACCTCGGCGGCAGGCTGAAGTCCTTCATCGGACGCAACTGAAGAGACTGCCCATGCGTTTCACGATCTACCAGGAAAGCCGCACCGGCAAGCGCAACGACAACCAGGACCGCATTGCGCACTGCTATTCGCGCGATGCCCTGCTCATGCTCGTCGCCGACGGCATGGGCGGCCACCTGCATGGCGAACTGGCCGCGCACATCGCCGCCCGCCACGTGGTCCAGGCGTTCCAGCGCGAGGCGCGCCCCGCCCTGCCCGACCCTGGCCTGTTCCTGTCGCGCGCACTCGCCGGTGCCCATCACGCCATCCTCGACGATGCGCTCGACCGCGCGCTGCCCGAGGCGCCGCGCACGACCATCGTCGCCTGCGTCATCCAGGACGGCGCCGCGCACTGGGCGCATGCCGGCGACTCGCGCCTGTACCTGCTGCGTCGCGGCCATGTGGTGACGCGCACGCGCGACCATTCGCGCACGCAACTGCTGGTCGATCAGGGTATCCTCACGCCCGCCGAGGCCGACAGCCACCCCGCTCGCAATCGACTCTACTCCTGCCTGGGAGGCAGCCACGCGCCGCAGATCGAGCATTCCGCCCGGACACCGCTGCGCGACGGCGACATCATCGCCCTGTGCAGCGACGGCGTGTGGGGCCCGGCGGGCGACGATGCGCTCGTCAGCGGACTCACCGGCGGCCCACTCAGCCGCTGCGTGCCCCAGCTCCTCAAGCAGGCAGAACTCGCTGCCGGCAGCAGTGCCGACAACCTGTCCATCGTCGCCATGTGCTGGCATGCCGACAACGCCAGTCAGGCAACGATGGCCGACGCGATCTCCACCCGGACGATGGCGCTCGACGACAACACCACCCGTCTCGACACCTCGAGCATGGGTGCGGACGCCTCCGGCGAGCTGGACAACGACGACGAGATCGAACGCGCGATCCGCGAGATCAACGACACCATCAAGAAACTCGACAAGCGATAGGAACCTCCATGCGACCCAGCAACCGCCAACCTGCCGAACTGCGCCCCGTGCGCCTCACCCGCGGCTTCACCCGCCACGCCGAAGGTTCGGTGCTGGTCGAGTTCGGCGACACCCGCGTGCTGTGCACGGCCAGCGTGGACGACAGCGTTCCCGGCTTCCTGCGCGGCAAGGGCCAGGGCTGGCTCACCGCCGAGTACGGCATGTTGCCGCGCGCCACCCATACCCGCAGCGCGCGCGAAGCCGCCAAGGGCAAGCAAAGTGGCCGCACCCAGGAAATCCAGCGCCTGATCGGGCGCAGCCTGCGCGCCGTGGTCGACCTCACCGCCCTGGGCGAACGCCAGGTCGTGATCGACTGCGACGTGCTGCAGGCCGACGGCGGCACCCGCACCGCCGCCATCACCGGCGCCTGCGTCGCCGTGCATGACGCGCTCGTCGGCCTGGTTGCCGCCGGCAAGCTCGCCCGCAACCCGATGCGCGAGCTCGTCGCCGCCGTCTCGGTGGGCATCCACCTGGGCGTCCCGGTGCTCGACCTCGATTACGCCGAGGACTCCGACTGCGACACCGACATGAACGTGGTGATGACCGAAGGCGGTGGCCTGATCGAGGTGCAGGGCACCGCCGAAGGCGCAGCCTTCTCGCGCGCCGAACTCAACGCCCTGCTCGACCTCGCCGAACTCGGCGGCCGCCGCCTGTTCGAACTGCAACGCAATGCCATTCATGGAGCCTGAAGCATGAGCAAGCGACTCGTCCTCGCCAGCAACAACGTCAAGAAGGCCGCCGAAATGCAGGCCCTGCTCGCCCCGCTGGGGATCGAGGTGGTGCCGCAGTCGGTGTTCGGCGTCAGCGAAGCCGAGGAGCCCCACCCCACCTTCGTCGAGAATGCACTCGCCAAGGCCCGTCACGCGGCAGCGGCCACCGGCCTGCCGGCGGTCGCCGACGACTCCGGCCTGTGCGTGGAAGCGCTAGGCGGCGCACCGGGCGTGATCTCCGCGCGCTTTGCCGGCGAGCCCAAGTCGGATGCACGCAACAACGCCCTGCTGCTGGAAAAGCTCGCGCACCTCACCGAGCCCGCCCAGCGCGCAGCCTACTTCTACTCCACCGTGGTCCTGGTGCGTCACGCGGAGGACCCGCGCCCGCTGATCGCCGACGGCGAATGGCACGGCCAGATCCTCACCGCCGAGCGCGGCGCGGGCGGTTTCGGCTACGACCCGCTGTTCTGGCTGCCCGACCTCGAACAGACCGCCGCCGAGCTCGAACCTGCGCTCAAGAACACCCTCAGCCACCGCGGCGCCGCCATGCGCCACCTGCTCGACCGCCTCAAGTACTACCCGCTGTGAGCAGCCGCCGCATCATCCCGCTGAGCCCGGTCACCCCCCCGGCGAAGCCCCTGCCGCTACCCGAGCGTCCACAGCTCGAGGCACCTCCGCCGCTGTCGCTGTACGTGCATTTTCCCTGGTGCGTGAGGAAGTGCCCCTACTGCGACTTCAACTCGCACGCCCCGCGCGAGGGCGGCATCCCGGAGCAGGCCTGGCTCGATGCGGTACTCGCCGACCTCCAGCACGCACTGCCCCAGGTCTGGGGGCGGCGGGTACATAGCGTCTTCATCGGTGGCGGCACGCCCAGCCTGATGTCGGCGGCCACGCTCGACGGCCTGCTCACCGGCATCCGCATGCTCCTGCCGCTCGACCCGCTCGCCGAGGTCACGCTCGAAGCCAACCCGGGCACGGTGGAAGCCGGGCGCTTCCGCGACTACCGCGCTGCCGGCGTCAATCGAATCTCGCTCGGCATCCAGAGCTTCGACGACGCCATGCTGGCGAAGATCGGCCGCATCCACGGCGGCGATGAGGCGCGACGCGCGATCGACGCTGCGCGCACGCACTTCGAGCGCGTCAATCTCGACCTCATGTACGCCCTGCCAGGCCAGACCCTGGACATGGCGCTCGCTGACCTGGACACCGCAATCGGCTTCGGCGTGCAGCACCTGTCCTGCTACCACCTCACCCTCGAACCCAACACCCCCTTCGCCCACAACCCGCCGGCGCTGCCCGACGACGACACCGCCGCCGACATGCAGGAGGCGATCGAATCCCGCCTCGCCGCGACCGGCTTCGCCCACTACGAGACCTCCGCCTTCGCCCGTCCGCACGAGCAGAGCCGTCACAACCTCAACTACTGGACCTTCGGCGACTACCTCGGCATCGGCCCCGGCGCCCACGGCAAGCTCTCCAGCCACGAAGGCATCCGCCGCGAGATGCGCCACAAGCACCCGGGGCGCTACCTCGAAGGCGCGGCACGCAACGACTTCATCCAGGAGGCGCGCGAGGTGTCGGTAGCCGAGCTGCCCTTCGAGTTCATGATGAACGCGCTGCGCCTCACCGAGGGTGTGCCGGCCAAGCTGTTCGCCGCACGCACCGGGGTGCCGATCGAGACGATCACCGACGAGCTGGCGCAGGCGCGCGAGCGCGGGCTGCTGGAGATGGCAGAGGGGCACTTGCGGCCGACGCTGCAGGGGCGGCGGTTCCTGAACGAGTTGCTGCAGGTGTTCTTGCGGGATTGAGGGTGCAAGCCCTCACGACCATGAGGCTGAAGCGCGGCCGCCTCGCTGAGCCAGTGGTCGAGGCTCACCAGTCTTGCCCTGATGCAGCGCCGGATACGGCTGCAAGCGCATTCCGATAGAATCCGGTCCACGCTGCCCCAGCCGTCGGGTCGCGCATCTACAGGAGAATCCAGCACATGTTCGATCAGGAAGACAGCGAGCTCAACGTCGTGATGGGCGTGGTGTTCGGCATCATCGCGCTGGTCATCGCCTTCGTCATCGGCCTGGCCGCCAACCAGCTGGGCGGAAAGCAGGCGGCGCCGGCGCTTGCAGCGCACGGTGCAGGTGAGGTCGCCTTTGTGGACGTCGCCGAAGTCGGCGAACCGCTGGTGAAGATCTACTTCGAGCTCGGCCAGGCCGCGCTGCCGGCGACCGCCGACGAGCAGATCGCCACCGTCGCCTCGGCACTGGCAGCCACACCAACGGCCAGCGCACTGTTGTCCGGCTACCACGATGAGACCGGCGGCGCAGCGGTCAACGCCGAAGTGGCGAAGAACCGCGCCCTGTCGGTGCGCGACGCCCTCGTCGCCGCCGGTGTGCCCACCGAGCGCGTGCTGATGCGCCGCCCCGCCGTCACCCTCGGCGGCAGCGACGCCGCGGAGGCGCGCAGGGTCGAGGTACGGGTGCAGTAAGCGCACCACGGCACGCGAACAAGACTCGAAAGCCGGGCATGCCCGGCTTTTTCGCACAAGAGAGGAACGGCGCTATGAAGCGACTCGATGGCAAGACCGCCTTGGTGACGGGCGCCGCGCGCGGCATCGGGGCTGCGATTGCCACGACCTTTGTTGAAAATGGCGCCTTCGTCTATCTGAGCGACATCAACGAAGACATGGGCCAGGCGCTAGCCGCCGCCCTGGGTGCCAATGCGCGCTACCTACACCTCGACGTGCGCGAAGAACCCCATTGGCAGGCGGCCATGGCGCAGATCCTTGGCGAAGCTGCGGGCCTGAACGTCCTGGTCAACAACGCAGGGATCACCGGATTCGAGGACGGCTGCCTGGCGCACGACCCCGAACATGCCTCGCTCGCGGATTGGCATGCCGTGCATCGCACGAATCTGGACGGCGTGTTTCTCGGCTGCAAGCACGCCATTCAGGCGATGCGCCAATCGGCAAGCACGGGCTCGATCATCAATGTGTCCTCGCGCTCCGGCCTGGTCGGCATCCCCGGCGCCGCGGCCTATGCCTCGTCAAAGGCCGCCGTGCGCAACCATACGAAGACCGTGGCGCTCTACTGCGCCGAGCAGGGCTTGCCGATCCGGTGCAACTCGATCCACCCCGCCGCCGTGCTGACACCCATGTGGGAACCGCTCCTGGGCGAGGGTCCGGAGCGCGAGATCAGAATGCGCGAGTTCGTCCAGGATTGCCCCCTGCGACGCTTCGGGCGGCCGGAGGAGGTCGCCGCCGTAGCCGTGATGCTCGCCTCCGACGAGGCCGCCTACATGAACGGGGCGGAACTCAACATCGATGGCGGCATCCTCGCTGGCGCCGTTGCGGCACCTGCATCATCTCGGCAGTAGCCTGACGCCGTCGGGTGGTGGGTAAAGCGGCCTGCCGAGTTGCTTCTCCACCGCCCCGCGCTCGCGATGCGGCACATGGCACGTCTCGGTCATCAGCCCGCGCCCCGCGCAGTCCTGACGAAGAACCCGAGGGCCACAGGCCGAGCAGCGGGTGCTCTGGCCAAGCGGGCGCAGCGCTTGTTCAAGCTTGGGGAGAGCCCGGACGATGGCGTCGTACGTGCCGCCGCAGCGCTCGCAGGTCTCCCCTTCCGGCGTCACGAGTCGCTGCCAAAGGATGTTCAGGATCTTCATGGTGATCGGGATCGCTGAAGGGCGGACGGTGGCGGACAACGAGATGTCTAGATGATCGGAGTCGGCAGCTTGCACCCCGGAGCGACATTCGTCATCTCGATGGTGCAGCGGCGGGTCTCTGAGCGGAGACGACCTTCAAAACAAGGCGCAATCGCGCGGCTGTGCTCGCCCAGGTTCTATGTCCAGCGGTAGGCACTGCCAGACTCACAACTCGCCGTGATGACTGAGGTAACGCCGGATTGCGTGAACGACCTCATCGGCGCTTGCATGGGCCCCCACTTCGATCCCGAGCGCCCGCGCAAGCTCACGCGCCTTCGATAGGTTCAGGTGTGCTCCTCCCCGCTCGGCTGCCTTGACCAATTCTCGCGCCCGCTCGAGATCTTCGGCCGACTGCCGCTTGAATTGACTCAGGATCCAGTTGAGCATTTCGCAGAGGCCATTTCGGAGACGACACGATGAGATGGACCACAGACTGCCGGACAGCAGTCACCAGCGGCTTGGCCGGCTAGCGTCTGCGCCCACTGGCCGCAAACGCCTCCACCTTCTTGGTGGGCCCGGAGACGATCAGCAGATCGCCGGGCAGCACGACACTGCTGGGCTTGCCGTGTTGGAAGTCCTCGTGCGCGCGCTTGATGCCGACCACCGTGACGCCGAAGCGCTCGCGCACCAGGGACTCGGCGAGCGAGAGGTCGTACGTCGCTGGCGGCGCCTGGATCTTCGCGATCGCAAAGCCGTCGTCGAATTCAATGTAGTCCATCATTCGCCCGCTGATGAGGTGGGCGACGCGCTCACCCATGTCGGCCTCGGGGTAGACGACGTGATGCGCACCGATGCGCTCGGCGATCTTGCCGTGCTCGGGCGTCATGGCCTTGACCCAAATATCCGGGATTTCCAGCTCGGTCAGCGCCATCACAGTCATCAGACTCGCGGCCAGATCGCCACCGATACCCACGATGGCGTGCGAGAAGTCCGCCACTCCGAGTTGTCGCATGGTCATCGCGTTGGTCGAATCGGCCTGGACTGCGTGGGTCAGCAGGTCCGCCCACGCATGCACCGGTTCGGCATCACGGTCGATCCCCATCACGTCGTGCCCGAGTTGCATCAGGGAGTCGGCCACGGCGCCACCAAAGCGCCCCAGACCGATCACGACCACACTGTCGCCCTTCGAGAAGGCGAACTGCTCTGTAAATAGCCTAGCCAACAACGGGATGCTCCTCTGGATAGCGGAAGGGCATGCGATGCTCGCCCAGCGCGAGCGATGCCGCCAATGTGATCGTTCCAACCCGGCCGACGTACATCAGCAGGACCAGCATCAGCTGTGCCGATTCGGGCAGCTCAGCGGTGATGCCGGTGGACAGGCCCACGGTTGCAAACGCCGAGATCACCTCGAAGATGACCTTGTCGGTCGCGATGTCGGTCGTGTGGAGGATAAACACCGTACCCAGCACGATCACCGCGCTGCTGAGAACAAGTACGGTGATGGCCTGGCGCTGGGCCGAATGGCTGATACGCCGACCGAAAGCCTCCGTATCCATCCGCCCCCGGATCTCGGCGATCACAAGCATCACCAGGATCATCGCCGTACCCACCTTGACACCACCAGCCGTTCCGGCACTGCCGCCGCCGATGAACATCAGGAAGTAGTGCACCCCGAGGCTCTCGTGCGTCAGCCCGCCGATATCGATCGAATTGAATCCGGCCGTGCGTGCCGACACCGACGCGAAGATCGCCGACAGCAACTTGTCCCCGGTGGCCATTGGACCGAGCGTGCGCGGATTGGACCACTCGAAGCCAAGCAGCAGGATCGTGCCGCCCACCAACAGCACGGCCGTGCCCACGAGCGTGAGCTTGGTATGCACCGACCAATGGTGCGGGGTCGTAAACTTCCTGCGCAGATCATTAAGGACAGGAAAACCCAAACCACCGACAACAATCGCAAACATGATGGGGGCGAGGGTCGCGCCGTCGCTCGCGTAGCGCATCAGGCCATCCGCGTGGATCGAGAACCCCGCGTTGTTGAAGGCAGACACGGCGTGGAAGAGGCCGCTCCAAGCAGCATCGGCCCAGTCCAACTCATAGCCGATACGCAAACGCAGCAATAACGCCAGTGCGACGATCAACTCGACGATCAAGGTCACGACAAGCACGAGTTTGGCCACGCTGGTGACGTCACCGATACCGACGGCGTGTGTTTCGGCTTGCGCCGTTAACCGTGTGCGCAAGCGCAAGGAGCGGTTGACCATGAGCCCGAGCAGCGTGGCGACCGTCATCATGCCGAAGCCCCCGACCTGGAACAGCGCCATGATCACCCACTGCCCGAACGACGACCAGTAAGTGCCCGTATCCACCGTCACCAGGCCGGTCACGCACACAGCCGATACCGAGGTGAACAGCGCGGTAAGCCAAGGCGTGGCGACGGCATCTGCGCGAGCGATCGGCAACATGAGCAACGCGGTTCCGATCAGGATCGTGATCAGGAACGCGAGCGGAACGACACGTGCCGGGTGCTGGACCTCACGAATCTTCAATTCGCACCATCCTTCGAGTCATGCTGCGGCGCGGAAAAAAACGCACATCGGGTGCGAATCATACGCCCGGCGGGTGGGAATTGCCCGGGTCAAAACCTTGTCGCCGCTAAACATGAAGCAGTGGATGGTCATGCATAGGCCGCACTCTCGGTTAGTTGAGGTCGTATGTGCGACAGACCTCCGCGCTGTTCATCCCGAGGCAAACCGGCTCTCCGGCAAGTTCGTGGTCGAAGCTGCCACTCTGGCTGCAGGAATGCGTGGGACTTGAGAGGCCGCTTGTGGCCGAATGTGTGGGTCCGCGTTGAGCGCATCCAACCTCTACCGTTTGTTCTTCGCCCGAATATAGAGCATCTTACTTGTCCCACCCGGCGCAGCCCTGCTTCCGAGCTCCCGCGCGATGTGCAAGGCTTCGCCCTGCCACCCCGATTCTCTGGCGGCACCCCGGCATCCCGCAGTTGTTGCAGCGCCCCGAGGGGCGGGCGCAGCTGGAAGGCTTCAGCGCGCGGCGGCCTGGAGCCTCGCCTACCGCCCCACCCAGCCGCCACAGACCGGAAACACCTGGCCGACGAAACAGTCCGCGGCCGGGCTGCACAGGTAGGCCGCGAACAGCGCATCCTCGCGCGCAGACACCAGCCGGCCCAGCGGCACCTCGCGCGCCAGCCGCTCCTGGAAGCGCGGGTTGGCCTGCACCTCGGGCGGGAAGTAGGTCGGGTTGTCGACGAAGTTCTGCGCGACGGCATTGACCTGCACGTTGTGCGCGGCCAGTTCCATGCCGATCGCCTGCACATAGGCCAGTTGCGCGCCGCGCGCGGCACTGTAGGTGGAGGCGCGCTTCATGCCGCGCAGGGCCGAGGCGCTGCCCATGAGCAGGATCTTGCCCGCACGGCGCTCGACCATGGCCGGCGCAGCGGCGCGCACCAGGCGTGGCAGCGGGTCGACCAGCGCAGCGAAGACGTCGCGCCATTCGGCATCGGTGACCTCGATCGCGGCGGTCGATGGGGCCTTGATGGCCAGGTTGGCGACCACGACGTCGATGTGCCCGGCCGCGCGCACCACGCGCTCGGCCGCATCGACCACGGCAAGATCATCGGCGCTGGCGACGACCTCCGCGCCCTGCTCGGCGAAGACTTCGCACAGCACGGGGCCCATGAAGGCATCGGCCTGGGTGATGAGGACGCGCTTGCCGGCGAGTGCGTTTTCCATGGTCTGTTTCCCCCGCGTGGTTACAGCGCCGGCAAATTCGGGCTGCGTCCCCTTACTTATAGCAAGCAGACGCGCGCTCGGCTTGCGCTCGCGGCGGGCAGCGAAGCGCGCGAATCGGCACTATCGGGGAGAAACGGGCCGGTTCGGCTACGGCTCAGGGCAGCGCGCTGAGGAAGGATCTCACCATGGCAACGACTTCCGCCTCGCGCTCGCGATGCGGCACATGGCGCGTCTCGGCCATCAGCGCCAGCTGCGCCGGGCCGGCGCTGAGCTCGGCAATCAGCGCCGGATGCGCCGGGGAGCCGTACTCGTCGTCGATGCCGTGGATCACCAGGCTCGGACACTTAACCTCGGGCAGCACGGCGCGCAACGACCAGGCTGCGAAGTCCGGGTGCAGCCAGGAGCCGATCCAGGCGTCGAGCACCCAGCGCGCCTTGTCACCGTGGTAGCGCGCGAGACGTTCGACCTGGCCGGGGTCCTTGAACAGCTCGCGCGCGTCCTCGATCCCTGCGACGGTGCGGTCCTCGACGAAGGCCTGGGCGGATTCGGTGATCAGGGCGACGCATGCCGCGGCATGACGCACGGCGCAATTCACCGCCATGCCGCCGCCCACGCTATGGCCGAAGACGATGAAGCGCGCGAGATCGAGCTGGTCGATGACGGCGGCGAAGTCAGCTTCGGCCTCATCGGCGATGAAATCCTGCGCCAGCCTGCCCGGATGCGGGTCGGAGCGGCCGAAACCAAGGCGGTCATAGGCGAACACCTGGCGGCCAGTGGCCTTGCACAGCTCGGCAGGAAAGCCGCGCCACAGCTCGACGCTGCCGAGCGAGTCGTGCAACAGCACGATCGGCGCCCGCGCCGAAGGCTCGGTAGGCATCCAGCTGCGCACGAAGAGGCGGCCCTGGCGGCCGTCGACCCAGGCGTCCTGGCTCGTTGTGTGTTGTGGTTTCGCGTTCAAGCGGGAGTCCAGACAGGGAAGGTCAGCGTTGCGGGTCGGCGCGATTGCCCTCGTCCATGCGGCGGATCGCCTGCTCGCCCTGGATGGCGAGCGCGGCGAGGCGGTCGATCTGGGCGTCGAGCCTGGGCAGGGCCTCCTGGCGGTAGCGCGACAGGTCGTCGATGGCGCCAATGACGTCGGCAAAGGCCTGCTCGAGCTGACCCATGTCGAGCATGGTCGAAGCGGCACGCTTCTGGATGTCCACGCCCTGGGTGCGCAGCGCCTGGGCGGTGCCGGCAATGAGTGCAGAGGTCGTGTCGTTGAGCGCTGCGACGCGGTCGAGCACCAGGCGCTGGTTGGCGAGGCCCAGCGCCACCGTGACGGCGACGTTGAGCGCCGACACCGTGACGTTGATTGCGCGGTCCACGCCACGGATCAGCTCGCGATTATTGCGGATCACCACCTCGAGCGCGAGCACGCCCTGCTGGCTCACCGCCACCTGTTGCTGCAGGTCGATGATGCGCTGGCGCAGCGGGAACAGGAGCTCCTCCTCGACGAAGGCGCGGCGCGCTGCGGGCAGGCCGGTGGCCGCGGCCTCGCGGGCGAGGCGGCGGTCGATCATGCGGCCGAGTTCGACCTGGCGCTCGAGCTGGGCGAGGATGGCGCGCAGGGACTGCTGGTCGTCGGCCAGGGTGAGATTGTCGCGGCGCAGCATGTCGGCACCCGCCTGCAGGTCGCGGATGATGGCGTCGAGTGCATCCTGTGCCTTCTCGTACTTCTGGAAGTAGCGCTGCATCGGCTTGCCGACGCCGGGGATGAAGGACAGCGCACGCGACAGGCCGTCGCCACTCAGCGTCTGGCGCGCAGGGTCGAGGTCCTGCATCTTGTCGCGCAAGGCCATCAGGGCCTGGGCCACCGGGCCGCCTTCGTCGCCCTGATGGGCAAGCTTGCGGATCGGCGCCTGCAGCATCTCGCTGCGCCAGGCGGCCTGGCGCTGCAACTCGACGCCCATGGCGTCGACCGCCTCGCGCTGGCGCTGCAGCTCGGCCTCGTCGACGGCGAGGACATCGCGCACGAAGGCGTCGGCGGTGGCGGCGAGTTGGGCGTCTTCGGGCGCCTCCGCAGGCTGGGGCGGCACCGCTTCGCGCGCGATGTCCTCGATCGGGGGCAGTGACAGGCTCATTGCAACACTCCTCGGTTCATGGCTGGCGACCGTACAGACCGGCACGCTCGGCAAAGCGGCGCAGCTCTTGCAACGCCTGCTCCATGTTGCCCGCACTGCCGGACTGTGTGCGGCCAGTGTCGATGCGGGCGACCGCGACCGCAACATGGTCGAGCGCGGTGAGCGCGGCCTCGTTGCCGGCGGCAATCTCGGCCAGCCGGCGCTCGGTCTCATCGGCAATCGCCAGCCGGCGCTGCAGCGCTTCGCGCTCGGTGGGATTGAGGCGCGCGGGGGCGCGCTCGAGGCGCTCGCGCACGAAATCGGCATCCAGGCCGGCGCTGCCGTGCACCAGCTCGACCATCGCACCCAGCCCGGCGCTGGCCTCGCGACCTACCTCGGCGACCAGGCCACGGGCGCGCTCGTAGGTGAGCTCGCGCGTATCGAACTTGTCGTCCAGCACGGCGAGCGCGCGCTGGTAGCGGGTGAACAGGCGGTCGGCCTGCACGGCGAGGTCGGGGCGGCGCAGGCCGACAAGCTCGCGCTTGACCTCCCACAGCTGCAGCACCACCGCATCGGCGTTGGTAGGCGCGAGGGCGGGGTCGAGGGTAAGCAGGTCGCGCTCGCGGTGCGCCTGGGCCAGTTCGTCGCACTGGCGCTCCCGGATAGCGGCACGTTCGCGCCCCGCCCGTGCCGCACGCCAGCGCCACCAGCGCCGCTCAAGGAAAAGCGCTGTCGGCACCGCGACCAGACCGGCGAGCCAGCCGCCCAGGCTGGCACCGAACCCACCCCACAGCGAGGTCAGGAACAACAGCATCGCCAGCGCAGGCATCGCCACCGCGTAACGCAGGATCACCTGCCAGCGCGTGGCAAGCTCTTCCGGCACGGCCAGGCGCGGATCGTACAGCCCGGCCACGAACCAGGGCACGAAGGTGACGAACAGGCCAAAGGCGAAGCCCTGCAGGAATTCGAACATCGATGCCTCCGCTTCCCGGCGCCCGGGTGCCCTCAGGTCGGTCCGTTCTTCGCCTCGGCGGGCGAGGCGCCCTGATCCGAGCGTTCGTTGTGGCGCCTGGCGATGGCCGTCTTCCGTCGCCCGCTCAGCCGCGCAAGGCGGGGTTGAGCGTATACGTGCCTGTCAGCTTCGCCTCGGCGAGCACATGGCCGGCAATCGCCGCACGCACGTCCTGGCCCGTGAAGCGCCCATCCACGGCACAACGCGGCACGTCCAGCGCGTAGAGCGTGAACACGTAGTGGTGGATGATCTCGTCGTTCCACGGCGGACAAGGGCCGTCATAGCCGTGGTAGTCGCCCTTCATCGCCTCGTCACCGGCAAACCTGGCGGTGTAGTCATTGACGCCGTGGCGTGCGCCGAGCGCAGTCTCGGGCCCGGGCTTGCCGCCGGGCGTGACCTCGCCCGAGAAATGGCCGGCGTCGATCGCGCGCAGGTCGGCGGGCAGGTCGACCACCACCCAGTGGAAGAAATCGACACGCGGCAGGCTGGCGGGCACGCTGCGCCCCTCCTGATTCACGTCGTCACCCTTGCTGGGCACATCGGGGTCGTGGCAGATCAGCACGAAGGACTGCGTACCCGCCGGCACCTCTGCCCACGACAGCTGCGGATTGCGGTTGCCGCCCAGGCAGACGTGACCTTCGTCGGCCGGAATGCAGAACGCGAACTCGCCCGGGATGGGGGCGCCGTCGGTGAAGCTCTGGCTGCTGAGTTTCAAGGCTGTCTCCTCGCTGGTTGAAGCTTGTTGGGAAGGCTGTTCGGCATCGCAGGCGCGCACATCACGGGGCCGCGCCTCAGGGCGCCTCGCACAGGCAGTGCAGGTACATGTGCTGAGGATCGTTCCAGCGCAGCAGTTCGCCCGCCGCCGTCTGCACCTCGTCGATGACGAGCGCGAGCGCCCCCGGACGCGAGCCACCGCCCAACTGCAGGCCAAGTTCGATGCCAAGCTCCTCGCCAGCACGCATCAGGCGGCGCAGCAGGCGCTGCTCGAAGGATTCGCGGGCCTCGGGCCACACCACCTCGTAACGCTCGATGCCTGCACGCCGCGCTGCCGCATCGACCGCCGCCTGCAGGCCACCGAGCTGGTCGACGAGGCCAAGCTCGGCCGCCGCTGCACCCGTCCACACCCGGCCACGCGCGACCGCATCGACTTCGTCGGGGGTCATGCCACGCGCCCGCGCGACCGTCTCCAGGAAGCGGCGGTAGCCGTGCTCGATGCTGAGCTGCATCGCATCGGCTGCCACCGGATCGAGCGGCCGGCGCGGGTCGAGGGCGCCAGCCAGCGGCGCGGTGGCCACGCCATCGACGCCGATACCCAGGCGGCGCAGCGGCTCCGCAAACTCGGGGAACATGCCGAAGATGCCGATCGAACCGGTCACGGTGGCCGGCGCTGCCCAGATCTCGTCGGCCCCGGCCGCAATCCAGTAGCCGCCCGAGGCGGCGACCGAACTCATCGAGGCGATCACCGGCTTGCCCGCCTGACGGGTGAGCTCGAGCTCGTGGCGAATGAGCTCGGACGCCCAGGCGCTGCCGCCGGGGCTGTCGATACGCATCACCAGGGCCTTGATGCTGTCGTCCTCGCGCACCGAGCGGATCAGGCGCGCGAAGGTGTCGCCAGCCACGACGCCGGAAGGCTCCATGCCATCGACGATGGTGCCCTGGGCGACGATGACGGCGATGCGCTCGTCCGCGCTGTCTGCCTCCTGGCCGACCAGTGCCAGGTAGCGGCCGACGCCGATGCGGCGGATGTCATCATTGTCGGGATCCTTGCCGACCCGTTCGATGAGGCGGGCGCGCCATTCGTCGCGGGTGCTGAAACGATCGACCAGCCCGGCAGCCAAAGCCGCCTGCGCCGCATCACCGGCGCTCGCAGCGAGCGCGTCGCGGATACCGTTTACATGCGCGTCGACCGCCTCAGGGCTCAGCTTGCGGCTGGCGGCAATGTCGTCGCGCATCACCTGCCACAGGCCTTGCAGCAGATCGCGCGAGGACTCGCGATCCTCATCGGACATGTCGCTGCGGGTGAAGGGCTCGGAGAAGGACTTGTACTCGCCGACGCGGAACACATGCACCTTCACGCCGAGGCGATCGAGCGCGTCCTTGAAATAGGTGCCGTAGCGCGCCAGGCCGCGCAGCAGTACGAAACCGTCCGCCGACAGGTGCAGTTCGTCGGCCACCGACGCAAGGTAGTACTGCGACTGGGTGAAGCGTTCGCCGCGCGCCAGCACGGGCTTGCCCGAGGTCTTGAAGTCCTCGATGGCGGCACGAAGCTCGGCGAGCTTGGACAGGCCACCACCAACCAGTTCGTCGGTCTCGATCACCAGCGCGGCAATGCGCTTGTCGTCGCGGGCCGCCTTCACCGCCTCGACCAGGTCGGCAAGCCGCATCTGGCCGGCCGGCGCGCCGCCAGCGCGCAGCAGCGCGAGCGGCGGCTCGAGCGCGGCCTGCTCGACGATCATCCCCACCGGACGCAGTACCAGCGCCGAGCCCTCCCGCACCGCCGGCTCGGGGCGCAGGAAAAAGGCGACGAGGGCGCCGATGCCGAAGATCATCAGCGCATAGAAGGCGCCGCGCACGACGAGGTCGAGCAGGCGCACGAACATGCGCAGCATGTTGAAGAGAAAGCGGAACAGGCCTCGTATCACGCCTTGGGGTCCTTGCTCGGATGGGTCGGTCGGGCTGCGTCGGTGGGGGCAGGATCAGTCGCTACGACGGCGATACACCAGGTCCCACACGCCGTGTCCCAGCCTGAGACCACGGTTTTCGAATTTCGTCAGCGGGCGATAGTCGGGTCGCGGCGCGAAACCGTCGGCGGTGTTCTGCAGCAGGGGTTCGGCCGAGATGATCTCGAGCATCCAGTGCGCGTAGTCCTCCCAGTCGGTTGCGCAGTGGAAGTAGCCGCCCGGAGCGAGCTTCTGCGCCACCAGGGCGACGAAGTCCGGCTGCACGATGCGACGCTTGAAATGCCGCTTCTTGCGCCAGGGGTCGGGGAAGAACAGATGCACACCCGCGAGCGCGCCGTCGGCGATCATGTCGCGCATGACCTCGACCGCGTCGTGCTGCATGATGCGCAGATTGCCCAGGTTGCCCTCGGCGATCAGCTTGCACAGCGCACCCACGCCAGGGGTATGGACTTCGATGCCGAGGAAATCGCGGTCGGGCATCGCCGCAGCGATGCGCGCCGTGGTCTCGCCCATGCCGAAGCCGATCTCGAGGATCTTCGGCGCCTGGCGTCCAAAGGCCGCATCCAGATCGAGCGGCCCGACGCGGTAGTCGATACCCACCTTGGGCAGCACCTCGTCGAGGTAGCGCTGCTGCGCCTCGGACATGCGCCCCTGGCGCAGCACGAAGCTGCGGATGCTGCGGCTGGAGAAGCGGTGCTCGGGGCTGTCGCGGCCGATGATCTCGACCTGCGCGTTGTGCGTCTCGCTCATGAACCGATCAGCCCCTGGGTCGGCGAGCTCGGGTCGGCCGAGTAGAACTTGCGTGGCATGCGCCCGGCGAGGAAGGCCTCGCGTCCGGCCTCGACCGCCTTCTTCATCGCGCTCGCCATCAGCACCGGACGGCCGGCGGCGGCGATCGCAGTGTTCATCAGCACGCCGTCGCAGCCAAGCTCCATGGCGATCGCCGCATCCGACGCGGTACCCACGCCGGCATCGACCAGCACCGGCACCTTGGCGTTGTCGATGATCAGGCGCAGGTTCCAGGGGTTGAGGATGCCCATGCCGGAGCCGATCAGCGAAGCCAGCGGCATGATTGCGCAGCAGCCGATGTCTTCCAGCATCTTCGCCTGGATGGGGTCGTCGGCGCAGTACACCATGACGTCGAAGCCATCCTTGACCAGGGTCTCGGCGGCTTTCAGCGTCTCGGGCATGTTGGGGAACAGGTTCTTGGGGTCGCCAAGCACCTCGAGCTTCACCAGGGCATGGCCGTCCAGCAGCTCGCGCGCCAGTCGCAGCGTGCGCACCGCGTCGTCGGCGGTGTAGCAGCCGGCGGTGTTCGGGAGGATGGTGAACTTCTCCGGCGGCAGCACGTCGAGCAGATTGGGTTCGCCCGGGTTCTGGCCGATATTTGTGCGGCGGATGGCGACGGTGACGATGTCGGCGCCGCTGGCGTCGATGGCTTCGCGCGTCTCGGCAAAGTCCTTGTACTTGCCGGTGCCGACAAGCAAGCGCGAACCGTAGGCCTTGCCGGCGATGACCAAGGGGTCGTTCATGATGGTATGAGCCTGTGCTGTTCCGTATTGTGGGGATGCGCGCGAGTGGCGCGCCTGGATCTTGTCGTGATCGCCGCGCCGGGCTCAGCCGCCGCCGACCGCAACGACAATTTCGAGCCTGTCGCCGTCGGCGAGTTTCACCTCTGCGTGACGAGCCTTGGGCACGATCTCGCCGTTGCGCTCGACCGCGAGGCGCTTGCCGGCGAGCCCGCGGGCCTCGAGCAGGGTGAGCACGGTGAGATCGGGAGCCAGCATCTCGGGCTGGCCGTTGAGGATGACCTGGATCATGGTGTTCGGAGGTATCGGCGGGCAAAAATCTTATCACGCCAGCGCGTTTGACTTTTGGCTGGCCCGGCGCTAACTTCCATCCACCTAGCGCCGATTTGATCAACAGCTTGCGGGCGCTCAACAAATACGGCTAAAGCGAGGGCACCCAGTCCGCGTTTGCAGCCGACTGGGTTTTTGTTTTTGCAGATGACGAAGATGATCCCTCCCCAATCGGTCGGCGTGGTCACGCCGCAGCGGGCCGAGTTCACCACGCCGCTTGCGCTGCGCGGCGGCGGCACGCTGGACAGCTACCACCTCATCTACGAGACCTACGGCACGCTCAATGCCGAGCGCAGCAACGCGGTGCTGGTATGCCATGCATTGTCGGGTTCGCACCATGTTGCCGGCACCTACGCCGACGCGCCGCACAACGTCGGCTGGTGGGACAACCTGGTCGGTCCGGGCAAGCCGCTCGACACGCGCAAGTTCTTCGTCATCGGGGTGAATAACCTCGGTGGCTGCTACGGCTCGTCCGGCCCCAACCAGATCAACCCCGCCACCGGCAAGCTGTGGGGCGCAGACTTCCCCTTCGTCACCGTCGAGGACTGGGTCGAGTCACAGGCTCGCCTGGCCGACCAACTCGGCATCCGCCGCTTCGCCGCGGTGGTGGGCGGCTCGCTCGGTGGCATGCAGGCGATGTCGTGGGCGCTGCAGTATCCCGAGCGCGTCGGCCATGTGGCGGTGATCGCCGCCGCACCCAAGCTCACCGCGCAGAACATCGCCTTCAACGAGGTGGCGCGCCAGGCCATCCTGACCGACCCCGAGTTCCACGGCGGCCACTACTACGAGCACGGCGTGGTGCCGGCGCGCGGGCTCAAGCTGGCGCGCATGGTGGGCCACATCACCTACCTGTCCGACGATTCGATGGCGGAGAAATTCGGCCGCAGCCTGCGCCACGGCCGCAACACCTACAGCTACGACGTCGAGTTCGAGATCGAATCCTACCTGCGCTACCAGGGCGACAAGTTCGCCGGCTACTTCGACGCCAACACCTACCTGCTGACCACCAAGGCGCTCGACTACTTCGACCCCGCTTTCGAATACGGCGGCAACCTGGACGCTGCCCTGGCGCGCGCCACGGCCGACTTCCTGGTGGTGTCCTTCACCACCGACTGGCGCTTCTCGCCCGCACGCTCGCGCGAGATCGTCTACGCGCTGCTGCACAACAAGCGCAACGTCAGCTACGCCGAGATCGACTGCCCGGCCGGCCACGACTCCTTCCTGCTCGACGAGACGCGCTACCACAAGCTGCTGTCGGCCTGGTTCGACCGCATAGAGGCATAAGATGACTGCGTACCGCTACGACTACGACGTGATCACCCAGTGGATCGAGCCCGGCGAGAAAGTGCTCGACCTCGGCTGCGGCGACGGCGAACTGCTGCGTCACCTGATGGAGGTCCGCCAGGTCCAGGGCTATGGCGTGGAGAACGACCCCGACAAGCTGCTCGGCAGCGTGAGGAACGGGGTGAATGTGATCCAGATGGACCTGGAAAAAGGCCTCGTCGGGCTCGAAGACGGCTTCTTCGACCACGTCATCATGAGTCTGTCGCTACAGGCCATGCACAACACCCAGGGCATCCTGCGCGAAATGCTGCGCGTGGGCCGCGAGGCGGTGGTGAGCTTTCCCAACTTCGGCTACTGGCGCCACCGCCAGAGCATCCTGAACGGCCGCATGCCGGTATCGGAGAGCCTGCCGCACCAGTGGTTCAACACGCCCAACGTGCGCTTCTTCACCATCGCCGACTTCGACGCCCTGTGCGAGATCAATGGCATCGCGGTGCGCGAGCGGCTGGCCTTCGACGAGGGCAAGCTGGTGCTGGAGGAACCCAACTTCCTCGCCAGTGTTGCGGTCTACCGGCTCGGCCTCGAGCGCTGAAACGAACTGCGGGGGCAGCCGCCCCCGCAGTTCCTTACCCGCAGCAGCCGGGTGACCTGTCGTTCAGCCCACCACGAACGAAACGACGTCGACACGAACGGCAGGACGGTCAAGCGCCGCCGCAACGACGACGGCAAACTTCTTGGCCCACTCGGCGCCCTGCTCGAAACGGCTCTCGCCGCCGTACTTGGCCACGTTGAGGATCATGTCGAGCACGAGCACCTTGCCCATCGGGTTCGACGGCGTACATTCGAGCGCCTCGAACTCCTTGGCCAACCAGCCACGCGCCTGATCCTTGGTCACGGCGGCAACCTCGCTCTCGTGCAACGAGAACTCATACTCACGCTCGGCGCCGAAAACGACGGTCACGTTATAGGACATGCAGACTTCCTCCTCGAAGCATTGGGTTCGACTGCGCGCATTGTTGGGGCAGATCGCCCCTGATTGCAAGAAAAGTACGGAATTGTGTTGACCTTGTCCGCTTCCGCCCTCCGCGGGTAACAGCCACCCCTTCATCGGCACGCTCTGGCAAACTGCCGGCGGGCGCATACGCGCCCCACCCGAAGACGCCCTCTAGCCGCCATGCCGCATCAAACCCCGGACCCCTCGCTGCCCGCCGAGCTGCAGATCGCCTACCTGGGCGGCGTGCTCGACCACCTGCCGCAAGGCATCAGCGTGTTCGACGCCGAACTGAAGCTGCTGTACTGGAATGCCCACTTTCTCGAGGTGCTCGACCTGCCCGCCGACGCGGTCCATGCCGGCGTACCGTTCGAGGATCTGATCATGTTCCCGGCTTCGCGCGGCGAGTACGGCCCCGGCGACCCGGTCGAACATGTGCGGGCGCGCAAGGCACTGGCGCTGCGCTTCGAAGCACATCGTTTCGAGCGCACCCGGCCCAACGGACGTACCCACCTGGTCTCGGGCGAACCCCTGCTGATCGACGGCCAGCTGGCCGGCTTCATCACGACCTACACCGACATCACCGACCGCAAGCGGATGGAAGAGGCGCTGCAGATCAGCCATGCCCGCCTCAGGAGCATCATCGACAACATCCCCGGCGGCGTCACGCTGTTCGACGACAACCTGCAGCTGCTCGCGTGCAACGATATGCTGCGCCGACTGCTCGATTTCCCAGACGCCCTGTTCGCCAATGGCCTGCCCTCGCTCGAGACGCTGTTCCGCTTCAACGCCGAACGCGGCGAGTACGGACCCGGCGACCCCGAGATCATCGTACGCGACCTGCTGGCGCGCGCGCGCCAGCGCATTCCGCACATCTTCGAGCGCGTGCGCCCGGACGGCACCGTGCTGCTGATCCAGGGCCAGGCACTGCAGGATGGCAGCTTCGTCACCGTCTATACGGACATCACCGAGCTGCGCCGGGCCGAGGAGCGCCTGAACCATCTCGCCCACCACGACCCGCTCACCGGGCTCGCCAATCGCCTCACGCTCGACGAACACATGCGCATGCGGGTCGCCGAGGGCACGCGCGACCAGCGCCGCTTTGCCGTGCTCTTCCTCGACCTCGACCGCTTCAAGACCATCAACGACTCCCTCGGCCACCAGATGGGCGATGCCTTGCTGGTGATGGTTGGTCGTCGCCTGCACGCCGCGGTGCGACAGACTGATCTCGTCGCGCGCCTGGGGGGCGACGAGTTCGTCGTCGTACTGAGCGCGGTCGAGCAGGAAGCGAGCATCGCCCACGTCGCGGCGAAGATCCTTACCGCGCTCTCCGCGCCCTACGTCGTCAATGGCGAAGTGCTGCACGCGCCACCCTCGATCGGCATCAGCGTGTTCCCAGACGACGCACAGGACGCGGTCTCGCTGCTGCGCAACGCCGACACCGCCATGTACCACGCCAAGGCCCAGGGGAGAGCCAACTACCAGTTCTACTCCGAAGAGCTCAACCGCTCGGCGATGGCACGCCTCGATCTCGAGCGCAAACTGCGCAACGCCGCTGCAGGCGGTGAGTTCGAGCTCTGGTACCAACCCCAGTACCGCGCGTGCGACGGCCAGGCGATCGGCGTCGAGGCCTTGCTGCGCTGGCGCCACCCTCAGGACGGATTGATCCCACCCGACCGCTTCATCCCCATCTGCGAAGACAACGGGATGATCCTCGACATCGGCCGCTGGGTCATGGAGAAAGCCTGCGCTCAGCTCGCCAGCTGGCGCAACGCCGGGCTTGCGCCACTGCGCATGGCGATCAATGTCTCAGCCCGCCAGCTGCGCGACACGCGCATCATCGATCTGCTCAGGGCGCAGATCGAGCGTCACGGCATCGGACCGGGCGAACTCGAGTTCGAGGTCACCGAGAGCAGCGTGATGGAGCGGCCCGACGAAGCCGCTTTCATCCTCGGGCGGATCAAGGCGCTCGGTGTCAGCCTGGCGATCGACGACTTCGGCACGGGGCATTCCTCGCTCGCCTACCTCAAGCGCTTCCCGCTCGACCGCCTGAAGATCGACCGCTCCTTCGTATCGGACATCGAGCACGATTGCAACGACGCGGCCATCGTCTCCGCAGCCATCTCGCTCGCCCATGGGCTCGGCCTCGAGGTCGTCGCCGAGGGCGTGGAGTCCGCCGTGCAGTGGGCGCAGCTGAAGGCACTTGGCTGCGACGAGCTGCAGGGCTATCACTTCTCGCGCCCGTTGCCGGCCGAGCAGCTCGAACCGCTGCTGCGCGCCGCGCTCAACCTGCCTGCAGCCGGGGCGACACCTGCTGACCCCCAGGATCCCGCATGCCCCTAGCCCGTCCCGCCTGGCTCACCGCCCTGCTCAACCGGCGGATGCTGATCTGCATCTTCACCGGCTTCGCTTCGGGCCTGCCGCTCTACCTGCTGCTCAACCTGGTGCCGGCCTGGCTCAAGACCGAGGGCCTGTCGCTGAAGGCGATCGGCGCCTTCGCACTGATCCAGTTCCCCTACACCTGGAAGTTCCTGTGGGCGCCCCTGCTCGATCGCTACGGCATCCTGCCCTGGCTGGGGCGGCGGCGCAGCTGGATGTTCGTCTCCCAGCTCGGCCTGCTGGCGTCCATCGCCTGGCTCGGCCAGCTCTCCCCGGTCGACCACCTGGCGCTGGTGGTCGGCCTCACGGCCGCGCTGGCGCTGCTGTCGGCGACCCAGGACATCGCGCTCGACGCCTTCCGCCGCGAGATCCTGCCCGATGCCGAGTTGGGGCTGGGCAACGCGATCCACGTCAACGCCTACCGCATCGCCGGCCTCGTACCAGGCTCGCTGTCGCTGATCCTGGCCGACCATCTGCCGTGGAGCCAGGTGTTCGTGATCACCGCCGCGTTCATGATCCCCGGCCTGGCGATGACGCTGCTGGTGAAGGAGCCACTCGCCGCGGCCGGCACGCCGCGCACGCTGCGCGACGCCGTGGTCGAGCCCTTCCGCGAGTTCTTCGGCCGCCACGGCGTGCAATCGGCGCTGCTGGTGCTCGCCTTCCTGTTCTTCTACAAGCTCGGCGACTCGCTGTGCACCGCGCTCGCCACGCCCTTCTACCTCGACATGGGCTACAGCAAGACCGAGATCGGCGTCATCGCCAAGAACGCCGGGCTGTGGCCGATGGTGATCGGCGGCATCCTCGGCGGCATCTGGATGCTCAAGCTCGGCATCAACCGCGCGCTGTGGATCTTCGGCGTTGTGCAGTTCGTCACCATCCTCGGCTTCGTCTGGATGGCCTGGCTGGGCCCGGGCGAGTCCACGCCGGCACGGCTGGTGGTGCTCGCCACGGTGATCGCCGGCGAGGCGATCGGCGCCGGGCTGGGTACCACCGCCTTCGTCGCCTTCATGGCGCGCAGCACGCATCCGGCCTACACGGCCACCCAACTGGCGCTGTTCACCAGCCTGATGGCGGTGCCGCGCACCTTCATCAACGCCACCGCCGGCTGGCTGGTCGAAGCGCTGGGCTGGACCAACTTCTTCTGGCTGTGCTTTGCGCTTGCGGTGCCGGGCATGCTGCTGCTGTTCAAGGTCGCGCCCTGGCACGGCGATCGCACCCCGCGCACGGAAGCCGCCACCGCCTGAAGCCACCGTGACATCCGTGCGCCTTCCCTCCCGTCTCGGCGAGTTCCTCGCTGGCTGTCGTGACGAATCGCCGCTGCTGCTGGGCGTGGCGCCCTTCGGCATGATCTACGGCATCGCCGCACTCGCCGCCGGCGTGCCGGCCTGGATCGCGCAGCTGGCCTCGGCGGTGGTCTTTGCCGGCGCCGCCCAGCTCGTCATCGTACAGATGCTGGCAGCGGGCGCAGGCTTCGTGCCGATCGCGCTCACCTCCGGCCTGCTCAACCTGCGCCACATGCTCTATAGCGCCTCGATGGCGGAATACGTGCGCCACCTGCCGCGGCGCTGGCGCCTGTTGCTCGCCTACGTGCTTACCGACGAGGCCTATGCGGTGGCCGTGCTGCGCTACCAGCGCCGCGACGCGCCGCCAGCGGACGCGCCCGACTACCGCCACTGGTACTTCCTTGGCGCCGGCTTCACGCTGTGGGTGGGCTGGCAGCTGTCGACCGCCGTCGGCCTGGTGTTCGGCGCTACCATCCCGCCCGAGTGGGAGCTGGACTTCGCCGTGCCGCTCACCTTCATCGCCCTGCTCACCTTGCTGCTGCGCGAGCGTGCCGGCCAGGCCGCCGCCGTGGTGGCGGGCGCGGGGGCGCTGCTGTTCGCCGCCCTGCCCTACAAGCTTGGCCTGGTGGCGGCGATCCTGCTCGGCCTGGTGGCCGGGGCATGGACGGTGCATCGGCTGGAGCGCGCACGATGAGCACCACCGGCCTGCTCCTGCTGCTCGGCGTCGTCGGCGTGCTCACCTACCTCTATCGCTACGCAATGATCGGCCTCTTTGCCAGCCGCAGCCTGCCCGGCTGGCTGCATGCGCTGTGCCGCCACATCGCACCGGCGAGCTTCGCTGCACTGACCGCAAGCGCACTCTTCGTCACCGCCGGCGAAGTCACATTTGCCTTCGACACGCCGCGCCCTTGGGCGGCTCTGGTCGCCGTGCTGGTGGCCTGGCGCACCCGTAACGTGCTTGCGACCATCGCCGCCGGCATGGCCGCGCTATACCTTTTCAAGTTCCTCGCCAGCCTGCTGCTCGCCGGCTGATCCCCACCCGACCCAACAGCCACTCATGACCGCACAGCCCCTGATCGACGCAGCCCGCAGCCTCTCTGCGCGGGTAGATGCGATGCGCTTCGCGCCCCCCGTCAGCCATGTCTACAACCCGCTCGACTACGCCTGGGCGGTGCACCAGCGCTACCTCGAGCGCTTCGGCAGCGGCCGCAAGCGCGTCGTCTTCGTCGGCATGAACCCCGGGCCCTTCGGCATGGCCCAGATCGGTGTGCCCTTCGGCGAGATCGCCAGCGCGCGCGACTGGCTCGGCCTGGAAGGCCCGGTCGGCCAGCCGCGCGAGACCAACCCCAAGCGCCCGGTCGAGGGCTTCGCCTGCGCGCGCTCGGAGGTCAGCGGCCAGCGCCTGTGGGGGCTGTTCCGCACCCGCTTCGGCACCCCCGAGGCCTTCTTCGCCGAACACTTCGTCGCCAACTACTGCCCGCTCGCCTTCTTCGAGGGCGGTCGCAACCTCACCCCAGACAAGCTGCCGGCGGCCGAACAGCGCCCCTTGCTGCAAGCCTGCGACGAACATCTGCGTACCCTTGTCGACACCCTCCAGCCCGAATGGGTGATCGGCATCGGCAACTGGGCGGAGAAGCGTGCCAGCGAGGCACTCGCCGGCACGGCAGGGCTCAGGTTCGGCCGTATCCTGCACCCCAGCCCGGCCAGCCCCGCCGCCAACCGCGGCTGGGCCGAGGCAGCAACGCGGCAACTGCAGACACTGGGAATCTGGGCCAACTGATCACGAACCGGCAAGGCTGCGCAAGCCAAAGGCCGGCGCAGCATGGTCATTCAAGGCGCCAGCGGCAACCTCAGCAGCGCCCGCACCCCCCCCGATGGCGAGGGCTCGAGCACGACCTCCCCTCCATACAGGCGGGCGAGGTCGCGCACGATCGCCAACCCCAGGCCCGAGCCGTCAACCTGTTCGTCGAGACGCACACCACGGCCGAACACCGCCTCGCGCACGGCTGCCGGCAGGCCAGGTCCATCGTCGTCGATGCAGACCTGTAACTGCCCCCCGTGCTCGGACGCGCTGAGCTCGACGCGCGTCTTCGCCCATTTGCAGGCGTTATCGAGCAGGTTGCCCAACATCTCCTGCAGGTCCTGTGCCTCACCGCGGAAAGCGAGCGAATCGGAACACCCCAGCAGTTGCAGCCGCAGATCACGTTCGGCATACACCTTCGCCATCAGGCGCTGCAGCCCCTCCAGTACAGGGCGCATGGGCGTGCGCTGCCCAGGAACGCCAACGGCTGCTGCTGCACGCGAACGCGCCAGGTGGTAATCGACTTGGGTTCGGGCAAGTCCGACCTGCTCACGGACGAGGCGGGCAAGCCCCCCATCGGCCGCATCGGCGGCGTTCGCAAGAACGGTGAGCGGGGTCTTGACCGCGTGGGCGAGGTTGCCGGCTTGGGTACGCGCCCGCGACACGAGCTCCGCATTGCGCGCGAGCACGGCGTTGAACTCGTCGACCAGAGGTTGGATCTCGACTGGGTAGCGGCCATCGATCGCTGCGCTGCGCCCATCGCGGACCGCCGCCAGGGCTTCCCTCAGGCGCTGCAACGGACGTAGGCCGAGGCCGACCTGTACGACGACGGCGAACGCCAGCCCCAGGACGAGTAGCGCCAACGCAACGGCAAGAAGCCGGTTCAAGCGCATCACCGGTGCATCGACGAAAGCCGCGTTGGCGGCGACGATCAAGCGCAGCGGGGCATCTGGAGTCGCTGCCGGCCTCAGCACACGCTCGATCATGCGTAGCGGCTCACCGTCGGGCCCCTCGACACGATGTACATGGACCTCGCCATCGACAAGCTCGTCACCGGGGACGAACAGCACCACGTCCCACAGCGAGCGCGAGCGCAGCAGGCCGCGCCCCTCCGCAGTCAGATCATCGATCTGCCAGTACAGCCCCGAGTAAGGCCGTGCAAAGCGCGGGTCGCCAAGCGCCATGCGCAGAGCGGCACGGCCGGTGGCATCCACCTCAAGCTGGGCCGCCAGTTGATCGAGATGAGCGCTCAGTTCCACGTGGAACTGCCGCTCCACATGTTCGTGGAAGAGGCGTGCAAGGCCCCAGCCGGCAACAAGCACCGCCACGCTCGCCCACATCAGGGTGCCAACCAGCAGCCGCAGACGAAGGGAATCCCGCCAGACGGGCCGGACAGGCATCATGGCGGACACACGAGCCGATAGCCCAGGCCACGCACGGTCTCGATCAGCTCGGGCGGCAGCTTCTTGCGCAGGCGGGCAACGAAGACCTCGATGGTGTTCGAGTCGCGATCATGATCCTGGGCGTAGATATGCTCGGTAAGCTCGGTGCGCGACACCACCTCGCCGCGGTGGTGCATCAGGTAAGCGAGCACGCGGAACTCGTGGCTGGTGAGGCCAAGCAGCTGGCCGTCCACCGTGACCCGCCCGCCACGGGTGTCGAGGACCACCGCACCGCAGCGCAGCTCGGGGCTCGCCTGCCCTGCCGCACGGCGGATGAGCGCACGCACGCGGGCGAGCAGCTCTTCCATATGGAAGGGCTTGGTCAGGTAGTCGTCGGCACCGGCGTCAATTCCGGCCACCTTCTCGTGCCAGTCACCACGCGCGGTCAGGATCAGCACCGGCATACCCACGCTGGCCGCGCGCCAGCGCTTGAGCACGCTCAGTCCATCGACCTGGGGCAGGCCGAGATCGAGCACCACGGCATCGTAGGCCTCGACCTCCCCCATGAAGCTCGCCTCGCGGCCATCGGCCGCACTATCTACCACATACCCCGCCGCCTCCAACGCAGCACGCAGCTGCGCGTTCAGAAGGGGTTCGTCTTCCACGACCAGGATGCGCATCAGCGTCTCTCACCGTGACCGCGCTCGGGCCTGACATCGCGCCCCTTGAGCTTGAGCAGGGTACCGTCACGGGCGTCGAGTTCGAGCTCGAGCATCTCGCCACCGCCTCGCAGCAGCTTGAGCTCATACACCCAGCGCCCGTCCTCACGCTCGAGCTCGACCTCCAGCACCTGCCCCGGATAAGTGCGCTCGACCTGCTCAAGCAACACGCGTAGCGGCATCACCTCGCCGGCCTCGAAGGCACGCCGCGCGCGCTCATGGTCGTCACGCCCGTCGGCCCTGCCGGCGGGCGCCACGGCAAGCGCGGCACAGCCGAGGCCCACCGCCAGCAAGCGATGTCCAAGCTGGCGCCGGGTGATGTCTACTGCTGCCATGGTGCCGCCCTCTCCCTATGCACGCAGTTCGGCCATCAAGCGACCGAGGTCGATGCTACGCGCCTGCTCGGCGATCGCAGGGGCATGACTCGACTGCAGCCCCCTGGCCTGGTCGTAGAGGCTGGCGAAGGTCTGCTTGAGCATCTCCGCATCCAGGGTCCGGCCGCTGCCGTAATAGCGCTGCGCCACCTTGCCAATGGCCCAGGTGGTGGCAAAGGAGAAGCCGGAGCCTGCGACCTGGCTGCCGATGGCACGGCCTGCGCCGCCAAACACCTTGCCAAGGACACCGCCGAGCAGCTTGCGGCCGAACTGCTCGACGTACTGCCCGGTCATGCCCACGCCGAGGGTGGCGAGAAAATCGCGGATGTGGCCACGGTCGAGCTCGTAGCCATGCGCCTTGCCGATGCGATACACGAGGCGGATCTGCAACGGGATGATCGCCATCGAGGCCATCGACTGCGGCAGCAGTTCGAGCGCGCCGTTGAGGATGGCGGCGTTGAGCGTCATGCGCTCGAGTTCGGCCGCATCCGGAACCACGGACGCGGCAACCCTTGGCGTAGCGCTGGGGACCACATCGTAGCCGGGCAGGACACCTTCGAGCGGTGCATCGGCCACCGCCTCCGCCTGCAAGACACTTTGCTGCGCAGCAGCAGCCTCCAGGCCCAGCGCCGCAGCCAGGCGCGCGAGGAAGGCGCGCTCGTCCGCGTCATGGCTACCGTCGGCCTCGCACACCCCAAGCGCGAGCTCGAACGCAAGCTGGCGCAAGCCAGGCTCGGAGAGTGCAGCAACCGCTTCCTCCAGGACGACGCGCCCGAGCAGCACGTCCTGGTACAGCGCAATGAAGTCGATCTGTGTCTCACGGCTCAACGACTCGGCGACCTTGCGCACGTGCTCGCGCTCGTCGGCGCTCTGGTGACCATCTGCAAAGGCCGCCATCAGGCAGATGGCGACGAGGGAACGGGTCTGCTCGGGATTCATGAGGGCTCCTGGAAGGATCGCGGACGTCGGTACTGCCGTCGCAGGGGCACGGCGGCATCATCAGGCAGCGAGATTATGCGCCTGCACCTGAACGCTGGATGAATGGTCAACGGATCGGCGGCCGGCGACGGGTCTGACTGAGCAACACGAAGCCGCAGCCGCCGCTGACGACTGCGGAATTGGCGATAATCCTGCCCTCGGAACAACCGGACGCAGGCCATGATCCGCATCGGCATAGACCTCGGCGGCACCAAGATCGAACTCGTCGCGCTTGCCGACGATGGCCAGGTCCTGTGGCGTCAACGCATCCCCACCCCGCAGGGCGACTATGCGGCGACCCTGCACGCCATCGCCGACCTGGTACGCCAGGCCGAAAACGCAACGGGCGCCACAGCCACGGTGGGTATCGGCACCCCCGGCTCGCCCTCGCACCCTAGCGGCCTGATCCGCAACGCCAACTCGACCTGCCTCAATGGCCGCCCGCTGCAGGACGACCTGCAGGCCCTGCTCGGGCGCGAGATTCGCCTCGCCAACGACGCCAACTGCCTGGCGATGTCGGAAGCGACCGACGGTGCGGGGGCGGGCGCCGGTACGGTGTTCGCCGCCATCCTGGGCACCGGCGTAGGGGGCGGCATCGTGGTCGATGGTCGCCTGCTCGTCGGCGCCAACGCCGTCGCCGGTGAGTGGGGGCATAACCCGCTGCCGCTGCCCACGGCCATCGACCTGCCCCTGCCAGACTGTTACTGCGGTCGCCACGGCTGCATCGAAGCCTACCTGTCGGGCCCCGGCATGGCGGCGGACCACCTGCGCCACCACGGCCAGACATTGGAAGCGGCCGCCATCGCCCGCAACGCCCAGGCGGGAGACGAGGCCTGCACGGCGACGCTGGCGCGCTTCGAGGCGCGCCTGGCGCGCGCGCTGGCCGGGGTGATCAACCTGCTCGATCCGGACGTGATCGTGCTCGGCGGCGGCCTGTCCGGCATCGCACGCCTGTACGACAACGTCCCGCGGCTATGGATACCGCACGTGTTCTCGGACCACATTGCCACCCGCCTGCTGCCGGCCCGCCACGGCGATGCCTCCGGCGTGCGCGGCGCAGCCTGGTTATGGCCGGCCGCGCGTCGGGTCTGATCGGGCTGCGCCTGCAACTCATGTGGCAGGGAAGCCGGCAAGCAGCGCATCGATATCGACGGCATCGATCTGCGCCTCGGTCATGAAGCGGCGTGCATAGACAAGATGGCTTCCGGAGCGCAGGAAGAGCGCGAACAGGCCAGGATCGACATGGCCCTCCCGCGCCATGCGCGCCATGATGGCAAGCGCTTCGGACAGGGTCTTGCCCGCCTTGTAGGGCCGGTCACGCGCGGTCAGAGCCTCGAAGATGTCGGCGACCGCGATCATGCGCGCCGGCAGGCTCATCTGCGTACCATCCAGGCCCTTGGGGTAACCGCTCCCGTCCATCTTCTCGTGGTGCGAGGCCGCCACTTCGGGCACCTCTACCAGATGCCGCGGCCAGGGTAGCTGGCGCAGCATGATCTCGGTACGGATGATGTGGGCGTTGATCAGGTAGCGCTCCTCGTCGGTGAGCGTGCCGTAGCGCACGCCGAGGTTGTGCAGCTCACCGAGGTCGAGCTGCCAGTGCGGCGCTTGCATGCGGAACCCCCAGGGGTTGCCTTCCTCGAAGCGATCCTCGGGGCGACGCGGGACGCGGTGCTCAGCGCGATCGGCGAGCACCGGTTCGGCGCATGGCAAGGCGACCTCGCCCTCGGCAAGCTTGCGCGCCAGCTCTTCGCCCGACACGCCAAGACGGTCATCGAGCGTTCTCGTCCAGGTGCGCCCGGCGATGCGATGCAGGCGCGCGACGTCGGCCTCGGCCATCGCCTCGACACCCTGGTTGCAGCGCGCGACGAAGGCAAACTCCTCGTCGAGCACGGCGAGTTCCGCATCGCAACGGCGTCGCCGCTCGGCGGCCTCGGCGCCGGCAATAATGTCCTGCAGGCAGCGCAGCTCCGCCTCGCGCTTGAGCACCTCGAAGCGCATGCGCACCTCGTGGATGCGGTCATAGAGTGCGTGCAGCTTGGTCGCCTTCTCGACCACATACTCGGGCGTGGTGATCTTGCCGCAATCGTGCAGCCAGGCGGCGATACGCAAGGTTTCCCAGCCACCTTCATCGAGGCTGAAACCAGCGTAGGGGCCGCTGCGCGCATCGCAGGCGGCCTGGGCAAGGAGACGCGCCAGCTCGGGCACCCGCGCACAGTGGCCGCCCGTGTGCTGGCTCTTGGCGTCAATGGCTCCCGCGACCATCCGCACCAGCGCCTCGAACAGCGCCTTCTGGGCGGCGATCAGCGCCCTCGCCTCCAGCGTCACTGCAGCCAGCCCAGACAGCGCACCGATGAAGGCGAGCCGGTCATCGTCGGCGGGTGCATCGAGCAGCAGCAGCATCGCCCCCACCAGTTCATCCTGGCGGTTGAGCAAGGGCACCGCTATTGCGTGCGATACCCCGAGCGCCGTGGCCTGCGCCTGCAGGCCGAGCGCCTCCAGGTCGTGCGTGGTGAGTGCGGCAGCGCGCGGCGCGCTGGCAGCGAGCGCCGCCGTCATCAACGGGCCGACGCTGCCGAGCGCACGTGCCGCAACCATCGACCGCCCTTGCGCACGTGCCTGCCCAGGCTGCCCGGCCTCGGCGTCCGTCGCCGCCCACGGCGCGGTCTCCGGCAGGGGGCGGCCTTCGCCATCGAGGGTCACGGCCGGCGCGAGGTGCCCGTCCGCAGCGAGATAGAGTACGCCGCCCTGCGCGCGCGTTGCCGACAAGGTCTCACCGAGCAGGCGTGGCAGCAAGCTGTCGAAATCGGGCTCGCCCGCCACCACCGTGTTCAGTTCCAGGAAGCGACGAATGGTGAGCCGCATCCCGTCCATGGTGTCGCCCAGTACCGCCACCTCGCGGATACGCGACCGCGGCACCCCGACCTGGCCGAAGTTGAAGCGGCGGATGGCTTCGGCCTCGGTTGCCAGGACACGCAGCGGACGGGCTATCTGCCGTGCCAGGGCCCAGGTCAGCGGTACCGCAATCAACAGCACGAGCGCAGTCACCATCAGCGCGGCGTCGCGTTGCCGATGCGCGAGCGCCATCAGCTCGCGCTCGGGAATGGCGGTGACGATAAGCTGCGCGGCGCTCTCATCCAGCTGCAGCACGGCTGCACTGAGCAGCCAGTTCTCGCCGTCCGCGGCAAAGCTGCGCACCAGATGCCCTTCGGGTGCGGCCAGGGCGGCAGCAACGAGCTTGTCCTGGCCCGCGAAAGCCGGGTGCGCGAGGTCTCCAAGAGTGGGCAGGCCGGGCGCATCGTCCGGGCCCGGCCGTGTGACCATGAGGCTGGTATCGTCCTGAGCCATGACACGCCCGTGCTCATCGACCAGCGCCAGACGCGTGCCGGGCGTGACCCGCTGCCGCATCAGGTCCTCACCCAGGGTGTGCAGCCGGATGTCGGCGCCAACCACCACGTCCTGGCCCACCACCCTGCGGGCAAGTGTTACACCCACCTCACGATCCGAGAAGAACAGATAGGGCGGCGTGACCGACAACTGGCCGGCCTGCGGCGCATGCCTGAACCAGTCGCGGTAGCGAGGATCGAAGTCGCGCGGGTACGTGGGCCGCTCCGATTCGGCAAGCAATGCGAGCCCCTTGTCAAAGTAGAGGTAACGCCCGCGCATGACGCCGCCGTCGCGGTCAATGCTCTGCACCAGGAAGGCCGCATCGGCTGGCGCAGCGAAACGCGCGCGCTCGGCATCGCTCGCCAGGCGGCGAACAAAGAAGAACTGCCCATCACCGTAGCCGACATACACCGAAGACAGCGCCGTCGAGCCCGTCAGCACCGCACGCATCGCCGGCAAGCGACGCAGGCGCTCGTCCAGCGTCCCGGCCTCGGCAAGCTCATCCTCCTGCAGCAGACGCAGCGCCATGTCCGCGGGCCGCAGCAGCAGATGCAGATTGCCACGAACCTCACGGTTGATGCGTAGCGAAAGGTCCTGCGCGACGGATGCCATCATGTCGCGCGCCAGATGCTGGCCGATCACGGCCAACAGCCCCCCCACCAGCAGGACGAGTCCGAGCGCAAGGGCAAGGACATGAGTGTGCAGCGGAAAAGTTCGTCCCATGTGCATGAACCGCTCCTTTTGCAGGCATCGTCGCCCCACTGCGACCCACGGGGCAGCTTGGGCGCACCGAGGCGCAGTAGACATCGCCGCTCATGATGAAGCAATACACCCCACGATGGGGAGCCATGACGACAATTGAACACTGGGGCCCGGGCACGACCGAAGCCACCGCAAGCCCGCTGCCGCGGTCGCGGTCAGACCTCGAGCGGGTCGACGTCGATCTGCCAGCGCAGTTCGCGCGCCGTACGCTGGCGGTAGAGCATCTCGATCCAGCTCAGCAGAAAAGCCTGCAACAGGCCGCGCTGGTCGGCCTCGATCAGTAGCTGCGCGCGCTCGCGGCGGGCCAGCCGCGTCATGCGCATCGGGACCGGGTCGTACAGGCGCAATCCCTCGGGCGCAAGCGCCTCGGCCAGGCGCCGCGCATGGCGCAGGAACTCCACGGCATCGTCGAGCGCGGGCGCGTCGGCGCGCAGCATGGCCTGGTGGGTAAACGGCGGAAAGCCTGCACTGCGCCGCTCCTGAAGTGCCATGCGGGCAAAGGCGTCGAAATCATGGCGGCCAAGGTGCTGGTAGAGCGGGTGTCCCGGGTACTCGGTCTGGATGAGCACCGTTCCGGGCAGAGTGCCGCGGCCGGCGCGCCCGCCCACCTGCATGAGCTGCTGGAACAGGCGCTCCGGGGCGCGGAAATCGGCCGCATGCAGCGACGCGTCGGCGCCGATCACACCGACCAGGGTCAGGCGTGGAAAGTCGTGCCCCTTGGCCATCATCTGGGTGCCGACGAGGATGTCGGCCTCGCCCGCGGCAATGGTATCGAGCAGCTTTTCCCACTGCGCGCGCGTGCGTGCGGCATCACGGTCGACGCGCAGCACGCGCGCCTGAGGAAAGCGTTCGGCGAGGCGCGCCTCGATGCGCTGCGTGCCGCGACCGAAAGGCTGGATGTCCTGGTTGCCGCAGCTCGGACAGGCGTGCGGGATCGATCCGTCGCAGCCACAGTGGTGGCAGCGCAGGCGGCGATCGGCAAGATGGACCACAAGGTTGGCCGAGCAGTGCGGACAGCGGCTCACCCAGCCGCAAGACGGGCACGACAGCACCGGGGCATAACCACGGCGATTGAGGAACACCAGGCTTTGCTCGCCACGCTCCAGGCGTTGGCCGATCGCAGCCTGCAGGCCCGGGCTGAGGCCTTCGTCGAGCTTCAGGCGCCGCGTGTCGATGCAGTGTACGGCCGGCAAGGTCGCCGCTACCGCGCGCTGGCTCAGGGTCTGCAACGCATAGCGCTCGCTGCGCGCGTGGTACCAGGTCTCGAGCGAGGGCGTGGCCGACCCCAGCACGATCGGCACGCCGCGCTGCCGCGCGCGCCACACGGCGACGTCGCGCGCCGAATAGCGCACCCCCTCCTGCTGCTTGTAGGACGCATCGTGCTCCTCGTCGACCAGGATCAGGCCCAGCCGCGGCAGCGGTGCGAACACGGCCAGTCGGGTGCCGAGGACGATGTCGGCGCGGCCGGTGAGCGCCTGAACGAATCCGCGCGAGCGCGCGCCGTCGGCAAGCGCGGAGTGCAGGCTGACGACGTTGGCGGCGGCAAAGCGCTGCGCGACGCGCTGCTCCAGCTGCGGCGTCAGCGCGATCTCGGGTACCAGCATCAACACCTGCTGACCTTGTGCCAGCGCATGCGCGGCCAGCCTAAGGTACACCTCGGTCTTGCCACTGCCGGTGACGCCATGCAGCAGCCAGGGCCTAAAGCCTGCCCCACCGCCGACGATGGCCTCGATCGCGCGCGCCTGTTCGGCAGTGAGTTCAGGTTGCGCGCCGCTGGCAAGCGCGGCAACACGGCCCTCATCCTGTATTGCAGTCAGCCAGCCACGTCGCAGCACATCGCCCACCGCCTCGCCGCCAGCCATGGCACGGATCACGCTGCGCCGCCATGGCCCAGGTTCGGCAGCGAGCGCCTGCAGCAGCATGAGCGCCTTGCTCGGCCGCCGGGCGTCGGCAAGCGCACGCCGGCCGGCCTCGCCGATCTCGAGCAGGGGGTCCTCGTCGGCGTCGCTCACACCGTCGGCGCGACGCAGGCCAGGCGGCAAAGCCAGTGCAACCACCTCGCCCAGGGGCGCGTGATAGTAGCGTGCAACGAAATCGACCAACGCCAACCAGTCTGCCGGCAGTGCCGGTACCTCGCGCTGGATGTGGTGTACGGTCTTGATGCGTGCTGGTTCGACATCGGCCGTGTTGCCGAGGGCGACGATCAAACCGTTGCGATCGCCGCGCCCGAAGGGCACCTTCACACACCGCCCGACGTCCGCTTCAGTGGCATCTGCCGCAGCGTAATCAAAGACTTGCGGCAGCGGAACGGGCAAGGCAACGCGGACAATGGTCATGGGATGATGGATGACCTTGTAAAAAGGCTTTTGTGTCAGGTGCTTGCAGCACCTTGATGAGACCGGCTGGAGAAAACGAAGGTCAAGTCTCTGGGCCAGAATGGCCCTTTTGGCTTGTCCACAAAAGCTGTGGATAAGTTTGTGGGGAACCTGGGTGAATCAGCCCCAAACCTGCGCCACATAAGGCTTTTCGTCACAATGCCTTAACATTGCGCGATTATTTACTCGTTAATTTTCAATAACTTATTGAATGCACCCACAAGCAGCTGGTTAAGCACCCGCCAATGAGGCCGGAACCGCTGGATGTGCATAAGTCAAGCACTTTGCGCGCAATATTGTGCTTGACAGGCGGCGACCTGGACGACCCAAGTCGCCGCCCATGACGGCTTTCAGCCGCGTGCGCGCAGTTCGCGGCTGTAGGCATGCACGGTGTCGACCAGCACGCTGACGCTCTCGGGCGGGGTGTATTGCGAAATGCCATGCCCGAGGTTGAAGACATGGCCAGGGTGGTTGCCGTAGGCATCGAGGATGCGTCGGGTTTCCGCAGCTACGGCGTCGGCGGGCGCGAACAGCACGTTCGGGTCGAGGTTGCCCTGGAGCGCGACCTTGTCGCCGACCAGGCGGCGGGCACGGCCGATGTCCATGGTCCAGTCGAGACCCACCGCGTCGCTGCCGATGGCAGCGATCGATTCCAGCCACAGGCCGCCGCCCTTGGTGAACACGATGCTGGGCACACGCTGGCCGTCACGCTCGCGGATGAGTCCGGAGACGACCTGCTCCAGGTAACGCAGCGAGAACTCCTTGTACGCGGCTTCGGACAGCACCCCGCCCCAGGAATCGAACACCATCACCGCCTGTGCGCCCGCCTCGATCTGGGCGTTGAGATACTTGACCACCGCCTGCGCGGTCACCTCCAGGATGTGGTGCATCAGGTCGGGGCGGCTGTAGGCCATGCTCTTGACCTTGCGGTAGTCGTCGGACGAGCCGCCTTCGACCATGTAGCAGGCCAGCGTCCACGGACTGCCGGAAAAGCCGATCAGCGGCACGCTACCGTCGAGTGCGCGGCGGATCTCGCTCACCGCATCCATCACGTACTGCAGCTCGGCGTGGGGATCGGGCGCGGTCAGGTTGCGGATCTCCCACTCGTCCTTGAGCGGACGCTCGAAGCGCGGACCCTCGCCTTCGGCGAAGTACAGGCCCAGACCCATCGCATCGGGTACGGTGAGGATGTCGGAGAACAGGATGGCGGCGTCGAGGTCGTAGCGCGCCAGCGGCTGCAGGGTGACCTCGCACGCCATCGCCGGACTCTTGCACAGGTTCAGGAAGTTGCCTGCACGGCGGCGGGTTTCGCAGTACTCGGGCAGATAGCGGCCAGCCTGGCGCATGAGCCAGACGGGCGTGTATTCGGTGGGTTGGCGCAGCAGGGCGCGCAGGAAGGTGTCGTTCTTCAGGTGGCTCACGGCGAGTCCTTTGAGGCTGGCAATCTGGCTGAAGGGGGCTGAAGGCGTGATTATCGCCTTTCCCGCGCCGCTCGGGGCTTGTCGAGCGTCAATCCAGGTGCAGCCGGGGCGCTCCTGGCGCAGGCTCAGCGCCGCCAGAAGGTGGGCGTGAGCACGACGAGGAAGGTGAAGATCTCCAGGCGGCCGAGGATCATGGTGAACGACAGCACCCACTTGTGGATGTCCTCGAGCCCCTGGTAATTGGACGCCGGGCCCACCAGGCCGAGGCCGGGGCCGGTGTTGTTGAGGCAGGCCACCACCGCGGAGAAGGCGGTGATGAGTTCGAGACCGGTCGCCGACAGGATCAGCGTCAGGCTGACGATCGACACCATGTACATGAAGCTGAAACCGAGCACCGCGTGCAGGATGGTCTCGGGTACGGGCTTGGTACCGAGGCGGACCGGACGCACCGCCTGCGGATGCAGCGAGCGCACGATCTCACGGAACACCTGCTTGTAGAGGATCATCGCGCGCATCATCTTGATGCCGCCGCCGGTCGAGCCCGAGCAGGCGATGAAGCTGCCCAGGAACAGGATCCAGATCTGGGCGAACATCGGCCACAGCGTGTAGTCGTAGGTCGCCAGGCCGAGCGAGGTGGAAATCGACACGACGTGGAAGGCGACATAGCGTAGCGCGGTGGCTGCATCGTCGTGCGCCCCATGCTGCATCAGGTACACGGTGAGGAGCACGATGCTGCCAGCGAGCACGGCGAAGTAGAAGGGAATCTCGGGGTCGCGCAGATAGGGCTTGTAGGTCCGCCGCACCAGGGCCAGGTAGTGGGTGGCGTAGTTGAGACCGGCAAGGAGAGCGAAGACGATGGTGACGAGTTCGACGTTGAGGTTGGCGAAGTGGCCGATCGAGGCGTCCTTGCTCGAGAAACCGCCCAGGCCCGCAATCGAAAAAGCATGGATCACCGCGTCCCAGCCCTCCAGCCCCGCCCACCACAGCGCGAAGCCGCAGGCGACGGTGAGCAGCACGTAGGTGATCCACAGGCCCTTCGCGGTTTCGGCGATGCGCGGCGTCAGGCTGGCGTCCTTCATCGGCGTGGGCACTTCGGCCTTGTAGAGCTGGCGGCCACCGATGCCGAGCAGCGGCAGGATGGCCACCACCAGCACGATGACGCCCATGCCGCCGATCCAGTGCATGAAGGTACGCCACAGGTTGATCGAGATGGGTAGATCATCGAGACCGGTGAGCACGGTCGCGCCGGTTGCGGTGAGCCCGGACACGGCCTCGAAGTAACCGTCGGTGAAGCGCAGTTCGGGGATGTAGGCAACCAGCGGCAGGGCACCGAACACCGGCAGCACCACCCAGCTCGCAGCAACGAGCAGGAAGCCGTCATGCACGCGCAGGTCGCGGCGCCGCGAGCGCGTGGCAGCCCACAGCAGCAGGCCCGAGACGAAGGTGACGAAGATGCCCTGGTCGTAGGCGAGGGTGGCGCCATCCTCCAGCACCGCGGATACGGTGAGCGGAAAGCCCATGAGCAGGCCGAAGATCATGATGATCAGGCCGAGCGCATTGAGCGCGGGGTGGTAAGCGCGCATTCAGGCGGTTCCCTGGGTCACAGGAAGGTGAAGCTGACCTGGAACAGCTTCTCGACCTTGCGCACGAGGTTCTTGCTGGTACAGAAGACAATGACGTGGTCATCCTCTTCGATCACCGTGTCGTGGTGCGGCATGATGACCTCGCTGCGCAGGATGCGCCCTTCGTCGTTCTTCACCTCACGCACGAGCGCGCCGATGGTCGCCCCCTTGGGAAGGGAGACTTCCTCGATCATGCGGCCGACGACCTTGGAATCCTTGCGGTTGCCGTGGGCGATGATCTCGAGCGCCTCGGCGGCACCGCGGCGCAGGCTATGCACGGCCACGACATCGCCCCGGCGCACATGCGCCAGCAAGGTACCGATCGAGGTGTGAGCCGGCGAGATGGCGATGTCGATCGGCCCGCCCTGCACGAGGTCGACATAGCTCTTGCGGTTGATCAGCGCCAGTGTGCGGCGCGCGCCCATGCGCTTGGCGAGCGAGGCCGACATGATGTTGTCTTCCTCGTCGTTGGTCAGCGCGACGAACAGGTCGGTCTCGTCGATGCCCTCGTTCTCGAGCAGCTTCTCGTCAGTCGAATCGCCGCGCAGCACCAGGGCGTGGGACAGGTGCGAGGCCAGCATCTCTGCACGTACCCGGTTCAGCTCGAGGATCTTGACGTGGTAGTTCTCCTCGATGGACTGCGCCAGACGGAAACCGATGTTGCCGCCGCCAGCGATCATGATGCGCCGCATCGGCCGGTCCGAACGCCGCAGTTCGCCCATGACCTTGCGGATGTGCACGGTCGCTGCCAGGCAGAAGACCTCGTCACCGGGCAGGATCACGGTATCGCCCTTGGGGATGATGGGCTCGCCATTACGGTAGATGGCGGCGATACGCACCTCGACGTTGGGCAGGTGAAAACGCAGCGCCTTGAGCGGATGCCCCACCAGCGGTCCGCCCTCGAAGGCGCGCACGCAGATCAGGCTCACCACCCCGTTGGCGAACTCGAGCACCTGCAGCGCTTCCGGAAAAGCGATGAGGCGCTTGATGTAGTCAGTGACCACCTGCTCGGGGCAGATCGAGAAGTCGACCGCGAAATTGTGGTCCTCGAGCAGTTCGGGATGGTCGACGTAGTCGGTCGAGCGCAGGCGTGCGATGCGGGTGGGCAGGTTGTACAGCGTCTTGGCGATACGGCAGGCGCACAGGTTGGTCTGGTCGGACTGGGTCACCGCGATCAACAGGTCGGCGTCGTCCGCCCCGGCCTCGCGCAGCACGCGCGGCGATGCCGCGTTGCCGCACACGGTACGGACTTCGAGCCGTTCGCGCAGCGCAGCCAGGTACTCCTCGCTGGTGTCGACGAGCGTGATGTCGTTCGCTTCCGACACCAGGTTTTCGGCGACCGACGCACCGACCTGGCCGGCGCCGAGAATGATGATCTTCACGCTGACTTCCGCACACGAATGTAGGCTGTGGATTCTACGCCGCCCGCGGCGCAGGGTCCAAGATTTTGTTGCACCGCAGCAATCATAGCGATAACGGCTACTCAGCCCTCTTCGTGGCGCCGCCCAGCCTGCAAGCCGAGCTGCTTCAACTTGCGGTAGAGGTGCGTGCGCTCGAGCCCGGTCTTTTCGGCAAGCCGCGTCATGTTGCCCCCCTCGAGGCGCAGGTGGTGCTCGAAGTAGAGACGCTCGAATGCTTCGCGCGCCTCGCGCAAGGGCTGGTCGAGCGGTACCCCGCAGCCACCGGTGGAGAGATCGGGCGGAAGCAGGCGGCGGACCTCGCCCGCGCCGATCTCCTCCTCCAGCGTACCGAGCGCGAGCGACTTCACTGCGGCGCGCAACTCGGCATATCCCCCTGGCCAGGGCAGATTGCGCAGCTGGTTCAGGGCTGCCGTGGACAAGCGCCGCAAGGGCACATCGCCGCCCTCGATCAGGTGCAGCAGAAGCTGGCTGGCCAGCTCCGGCAGGTCGTCGCGTACCTCGGCCAGCGAGGGCGGGGCCAGGCTGACCTCGAACAAGCGGCTCAGCAAGCCCTCCTCCCAACCTTCGGCGACCAGCCCTTCCAGATTGCGCTCGGTGGCGACCACGAGGCGCAAGTCATAGCGCTCGAGGCGGTCGAGGGCAAAGGCGAGGTTCTTCTGCTGCGCACGCGACAGACGGGCAAGCTCGGACACGAACAGGACGCCGCCCTGGGTAGCCTGCAGCTGGCTCAGGTCGAGCGGCGCGCTGACAGCGCCCAGGTCCAGCCAGGGGGCATTGCCCGGCTGCACGCTGCGGGCAACGAGTTCGGCAAGGCTGCCGCTGCCGACGCGCAGCAACAGCACGCGCGAACTACCGGATATCTGCTCGACCCGGCGCTTGAGCTCGCGCAGCGGCACCGAGCGCGTGAACGCCGACAGGGTCAAGGGAGCGGGCGCCCCCGGGGCTTGCGGCCGTTGCAGCCCACGCTTGACCGCAGCAAGCAGCTTCTGCAGTGCGATCGGCTTTTCGAGATAGTCGATCGCACCGATACGTGTCGCCTCGACTGCCGTATCGATCGTGCCATGGCCGGACATCATCACCACCGGCATGTTGAGCTGGCCGTTGGCCGCCCACTCCTTGAGCAGGGTGATGCCATCGGTGTCCGGCATCCAGATGTCCAGCAGCACCATGTCGGGCCGCAACGCATTGCGCGCCGCACGCGCAGCGGCGGCATTCTCGGCGAGCAGGATGTCGTGGCCTTCGTCGCGCAGGATTTCGGAGAGCAGTTCGCGGATTCCGATTTCGTCGTCAACGATGAGTATCTTTGCCATTGTCTTCGTCAAGCTTGTTTGTTTTCAGCCAGGCGCAAGCGGATGCGGACCTCTGCACCGCCGCCCTCGAGGTTGCTCAGGCGCACGTCGCCGCCATGCTCATCGACGATCTTCTTCACGATCGCCAGACCCAGTCCGGTGCCACGCGACTTGGTCGTGAAGTAGGGCTCGAAGGCGCGGGCGAGCACTTCAGCCGGAAAGCCGGGCCCGCTGTCACGGAACAGCAGCACAACCCGTTCGCCGTCACGGCGCGTCAGCACACGCACCTCGCCATCATCAACGCCCGTCACCGCGTCCTGCGCATTCTGCAGCATATTGTGGATCACCTGCCTTAGCTGGGTGCTGTCACCCATGACCGGCGGCAGACCGGTGGCGAGTTCGGTGCGCACACGCACGGCGGAGCTTTCGTAGAGGTGCAGCACCTCCCGGATCAGCGCATTCAGATCGACCGCCGCCAGCTTCGGCGCAGGCAGGCGCGCATAGTCGCGGAAGGCATTGACCAGGTTCTTCATCGCCTCGACCTGGTTGACGATGGTCGTCGTTGCGCGCTCGAGCATCTCTCGCCCGCTGTCGTCCAAGCGGTCCGCCAGCTTGAAGGCAAGGCGCTCGGCGGAGAGCTGGATCGGCGTCAGCGGGTTCTTGATCTCGTGCGCGAGTCGGCGCGCCACCTCGGCCCAGGCGGCGGTGCGTTGCGCCGCAACCAGGCTGGAGATGTCGTCGAAGACGACGACCAACCCGCCGCCGCCGACCGCAGGCAGACGCGAGCCGTGGATCAGCAGGCTGAGCGGCGAGCTGTCCTTCACCGGCAGGTCGATCTGGGTCTGCCAGTCACCCTCGTTGTTGGCGAAGCCCTCGACCAAGGTGTCACGGAAGAGGTCGAGGCGAGGCCAGTCCTCCAACGCGAGATCCTCGAACCCGGCAAGGTCGTCGGCCAGGATCTGCAGCGCACCATGGTTGGCCGCACGCAGCTGGCCGTCCACCGAGAAGGCAAGCACACCGGTGGACAGGTGGGCCAGCACGCTCTCGAGGTAAGCGCGGGCGGCTTCGACCTCGGCACGGCTACGCTCGGCCGCGCCGCGTGCATCCTGCAGTTGCCGCGTCATGCGGTTGAAGGACTGCGTCAGCACGCCCAGTTCGTCGTTGGCCGGCAGGGCCTGGCGCGGGCTGAAGTCGCCTTGTGCCACCGCCTGTGTGCCCTCGGCCAGGATGAGCAGAGGCGCCGCCAGCCGGCGGGCGATGAAGAAGGCGACCGCGAGTGCGGTCAGTAGCGCGAGCAGCAGCGTGAGGCTGAGCGTGATGGTGTAGATGCGCTTGAGCCCGCTGCGCCCGAGGGTGAGCTGCTGATAGTCACGATAGGCCTCCTGGACAGCCTCGGCGCTGCGCCCGAATGACTCCGGTACCGGTTGAAGGAGCATCAGCAGATTGGGCTCACCCGCCAGCGTGCGCAGCGGGATGGGGGTGACGACGCGAATCACCAAACGTCCGTCGGGGCGGCTGTCGACACTCTGGAAATGGCGCGACTGGCGGGCCTGGCGCAGTTCGGCGACCGACGGCAGGTCTGGGATGAGGCCATGACTCTGGTCGGCCGCCGTCGCCACCACCTGGCCATTGGCGCTGATGATGGTTGCGCTGCTGATGCCGCTCTGCTCGCGCAGGCGGTTGAGCAAGGCGGCCGACCCCGCTCCTGCGCTGGCAACCTCGAGTTCGAGCACCATGTCGTCAGCCTTGTCGCGCACCTGGCTGACGAGGTAGTCGAAGGCGCTCTGGCCCAACGCAATGCCACCCTCCAACGCCGAATCGACGCGTACGTCGAACCACGACTCGATGCTGCGTACGACGAACTGCAAGGACACGCCATACACGAGCACGCCGGGCACCACGCCCATGAGCGCAAACATCAGCACCAGGCGCATCTTGAGCCGCGAGCCGAACTCACGGCGGCGGTACTCGCGCCACAGCTGGCGCAGCTGAATGCCGACGAGGGCAGCCATCGCAACGACCACCGCGCCGTTGAGCGCAAGCAGGAACGGATAGCTGCCTGCAAAGAGTTCGGTATTCGCGCTCGCCGAGGCCAGCAGGAACAAGGAGATTCCGGCAAGGGCAGCAACGATGACGAGATAGGCGCGTTTCATTGGAACCCCGGCGCTCCGGGCAGGAAGGTCCAGCGCAACCAGTCGGTGCCCAGGCTCCAGTCACGGCTGCCGATCGCGGTCACCTGGAAGGGCTTGGGCAGCTGGCTGGTGTCGAGTCGAAAACGCAGTGAGGCTTGGTGAGACTGCCCCGCTTCGAGGGTGTCGAAGTCGGCGACCTGCCAGTTGCGCACACGCTGCATGGTCATCACCGCCGCCTCGAGGCTGTCGAAGCTCTGGTGGAAGCTGCCGATCGACAACCGGTAGCTGCGCGTAATGGCGTGGTAGTGCAGCCGGTAATCCAGACTGCGATCGACCACGACCTGATTGAGCCAGTACCAGCGCGGGCGCTCGATGAGCAGCTGAGTGGTGAAGTACAGCGACACGCCACGCGAAACGGCATCGACGAGTCGAGGGTTGAGCTCGATGTCGATATCGGCGTTGAGGACATAGCCCGAATCGCCACGCACGATCTCTGCGTTGCGGATCTCGCTCGAGTCCGCATGCGCGAACACGACGATGACGCTAAGCAGGGCAAATACGATCGTACGCAGCAGGCGTTCAGGCCTGCTTGCGAAGGAGCGCGTAGTAGAAGCCGTCATGTTCGGCATTGGGCAACAGCTTCAGGTCGGGCTCCCCGCAAACCGGGACACGTTCGGCATCGGCATGCAGGGCGCAGAAACGGGCGATCTGCCCGGCGTTCTCTTCATCGAAAACCGAGCAGGTGACGTAGAGCATTGTGCCACCCGGGGCCAGCGTCTGCCAAAGCGCATCGAGGATCTCCGCTTGCTGTGCGGCGAACTGCGCGATGTCGGTCTCCCGGCGCAGCCACTTGATGTCGGGATGCCTGCGCGCAACGCCAGACGCGGAACACGGCACATCGGCCAGGATACGATCGAAGGGGCGTCCATCCCACCAGCGCTCGACACGCCGGCAATCGGCAACCTGTACGCGGGCAGTCAGGCCCAGCCGCGCCAGATTGCTGTCGACACGCTGTGCACGCAGCGAGTCGAGCTCGAGCGCGAGCAGCTCGACGTCAGCGCACTCCAGCAGATGCGCCGTCTTCCCGCCGGGGGCCGCGCAGGCATCCAGCACACGCTCGCCCGCAAGCGGCGCAAGCAGCCGTGCCGCCCACTGTGCGCCCGCATCCTGCACCGAAAGCAGGCCGTCGGAGAACCCGGGCAGGCGGCCTACGGGCACGGGGCGATCGAGCAGGAGCGCATCGTTATCGAGCCGGCGTACGATCAGCCCGGCGCCCTCGAGCCCTGCCAGCACAGCGTCGATCGTCGTCCTGCGCGTATTCACACGGATGGCCATGGGCGGACGCTGGTTGCCGGCTGCAAGCGCCGCCTCCCAACTCTCACCGGCCGAGGCACGCAGGCGGGCGATCCACCAGCGCGGAAAACCGAGCCGGGCCTCCTCATCGGCCTCGGCCCAGGACTCCCACTGATCACGCTGACGGAGGGCGTTGCGCAACACGCCGTTGACCATGTTCTTGAGCCCGGGCATCAACTCGAGTGCGGCCTGGACCGCCTGATCGACGACGGTGTGCGCCTGCTCGGGCCGCTGGCGCAGACGTGTGAGCGCAACCAGCAGCAGGCCATGGATGGCCGGCGCAGGTGGCGTGTGCAGGAGACGATCGAGCACGACGCCGCTACGGCGAAAATCACGCAGCGTGGACCAGGCCAAGTCGCGTACCGCGCCCCGGGTTGCATCCGGCCACCCCGGATGGGTGGCAAGCATGTGCTCGAACGCTTCGGTAAGGTTGCCGCCACCAAGCACTGCGCCAACAAGCTCGGCTGCACGCGCCAAGGCCATGGCAAGGCTGTCATCGGCAAGGGTGGTCCGAACGGTGGCGGAAGCGTCTTGAGGCGGTCTGCGATTGCGCGCGCCCGGCGCGGAGGAGCGCGAAGGGCGCTGGTTTCTGGACGGAGAGGTCACGATCTGGAATACGGGAGTGGACGCGGGACACGCGCCCCATGGCTCAGGCCAGCAAGGCGCGCAGGTGATTGGGCAGGGCAAACTGGGCCCGATAGACAGCCCCGTTCAGATGCTGGAGCCGGCTGATGCCGCGCGTGGCAATCACGCGCTCGACCTCTTCCTCGCTCAAGCTCAGCGGATCGAGGGTATCGGAGGCACAGGCCAGGCCCCACAGGCTGCCGTAAAGCGGAATGTACAGGAAATAGGGGCGCACGCAGGCAAACACGGCACGCAGACGCTCGATCAACAGGCGCACCCGCTCCGGCTGAAAGACCGGCGTGCCGATATGCAAGCTCAGGGCACCCCCGGGCGTGAGCAGCTCACGACAGGCGCGGAAGAAGGCCTCGGAATAGAGCGCCTCGGCAGGACCGACCGGATCCGTCAGATCGAGCACCACGATGTCGTAGCGATCGCCGGCTGCAGGCGCGTCCTCGAGCACGTACTTCATGCCGTCGCCAATACGGATATCGACACGCGGATCGTCCAGGGCGCCGTGGTGAACGGCCTGGAGATGGCGACGGGAGATGTCGATCACCTTGGCGTCGAGTTCGGCAATCACAACCTTGTCGATCGACGGGTACTTGAGCAATTCTTCTGCCGAGCCGCCGTCCCCGCCACCGATGACGAGGGCTCGACGCAAGCCCGCGTGAGCGAGCCCCGGCACATGGATCAGGTTCTCGTGGTAGTAGAACTCATCGCGCTCCGAAGTCATGAAGCAGCCATCGAGGCGGAACAGGCGCCCAAACCGGGGCGTGTCCCAGACTTCGTAGGACTGCCACTCCGAATGGCCTCGCTCGAGCAGCCGGCCTGCCTTCAGAAAATAGCCGGCGTCGTCGCACAGAAACTCAGGAATGAGCTCCGGCGGCCACCCTTCCACATGCACGCTCACGAGGTGACACCCTGCTCGAGACGACCGCGGACCACCTCGTGGCTGACGATTTCCTCAGGCGCGAGCGCATCGATCACGGCAGCGAACACCTGGCGAGCGCGACCGCTGTTGTCACGCGAAAAATTGCACACGTAAACGTCGAGTGTCACATCGCCAGTTTCCGGCCAGGTATGGATGGCAAGGTGCGACTCCGCGAGCACGACGGTACCGGTCACCCCGGCAGCGTCGCCCTGCTCGTCCAGAAACTGATAGAAGTAGGCGCCCAGTGGTGTCAGGCCCGCATTACGGCAGCCTTCCACGCACAAGGCCTCAAGCTCGGCGCGTTCGGTCAGCAATCCAGCAGAAGATCTGCAGCGGTAGATGTCAGCGATGAGATGCAGTCCGTTCATGTCCTCGGTCTTGTTGTACAGGTGACTGAAGCTGAGGATTTTATCATGCGGGGCTAAGGTAATATTTTTGCAAATATTCCCAGCGCTCTGGCGTGCCCTCGCCCACCCCGCCCCTGGCTGCCTCAGGGTGCACGCATGTTCCACGTGAAACACAGCGAGGCTCAGCGCAGGAAGGTGTCGTAGGCCAGGCGTGCGATCAGCACCGTAACCACGGCCAGGAACATCTTCCTCACGAACACGACGCCGTGCTTCAGGGCCATACGCGACCCAAGCAAGGCCCCCGCAAGGTTGCACACCGCCATCACTGCGGCCAGTTTCCACAGCAGCTCGACATTACCCACGAAGAAGGAGATCGCCGCTGCATTGGTGGCGACATTGAGAATCTTGGCGGTAACGGATGCCCGCAGAAAATCCATGCCCAGGAAGCGGATGAACAGGAAGATCAGAAAGCTCCCCGTTCCAGGACCAAAGAAGCCGTCGTAGAAGCCGATCACAGCGCCAATCGTCGCTGCAAGCAGCGCCGAACGGGCACCATGAGCGGGCTCCGCCGAGACCGCACCAAGATCCTTGCGGATGAAGGTGTAGGCGGCTACGGCGACGAGCAGCACGAGGATGAGCGGGCGCAGGATCGCCGGATCCAGGTAGGCAACCGCCTTGGCGCCGTACCACGACCCGACCAACGCGGCGGCAGCGCCAGGCAGCGCGACCCGCCAGGGTATGCTCACACGGCGCCCGTACTGGATCGCAGCGCTTGTCGTACCGACGATGCTGGCAAGTTTGTTGGTACCGAACAGGGTTGCCGGCGCCGCGTTGGGCAGCGCCGTGAACAGCGCAGGCAGCTGAATCAGCCCGCCGCCACCCACGACGGAATCCACGAATCCGGCGAACAATGCGGCAAGCCCCAGGGCCAGGAAGAGGAATTCGATTTCCATCGGGACGTTTCACGTGAAACATCCGCAGCGGCTCGTACCGATGCGGACGGGCAATCCGGGGAACCCTACTTGCCGATACAGAAGCGCGAGAAGATCTCGCCCAGCAGATCATCTGCGCCGAACTCGCCCGTGATCTCACCCAGGCGCTCCTGCGCAAGGCGCAGCTCTTCCGCAAACAACTCGAGCGCTGCAAGCTGCTCACCCGCCGCGCACACGTGCCCGAGCGCCATGCGCAAGGCCTGGAGGTGGCGCTCGCGCGCGAGCACGACATCCTCTCCATGCGCGTGCCAGCCCGCGACCCGCAGCAACTCGGCGCGCAGCAGATCGACGCCCTCGCCCGTTCGCGCCGAAACGCGGACCGTGACCTGCCCCGCCTGCTCCTCACGGCCAGCAGCCGCCGACACCAGGTCGATCTTGTTAACCACCGTGATGCGCTCAACCCCGCCAGGCAAGCGGCCAGCGAGCTCATCGTCTCCAGTCGCCGACACGCTGGCATCGACAAGACGCACGATCACGTCCGCACGCTCGATCTCCCGCCAGGTACGCTCGATGCCCAGACGCTCGACCGTATCGGCCGTGTCACGCAAGCCTGCAGTGTCGATGACGTGGAGCGGGATACCCTCGATCTGAATGGTCTCGCGCAGCGCATCACGGGTCGTACCGGCGATGTCGGTGACAATCGCACGCTCCTCACCCGCGAGCTGGTTGAGCAGGCTCGACTTGCCGACGTTCGGTGCACCGACGAGCACGACATTCAGCCCGCTGCGCAGCAATGCGCCCTGCCCCGCACGATCGAGCAGCGCTTCGAGCTCGCCACGAATACCCTCGAGCCGTGGCATTGCGCGCGCACGCTCGAGAAACTCGATCTCTTCCTCGGGAAAATCCAGCGTCGCCTCGACCAGCATGCGCAGATCGACCAGACGATCGACGATACGATGCACTTCTTCCGAGAAGCGCCCGGACAGCGAGCGGACCGCAGAACGCGCCGCCGCCGCAGTCGACGCCTCGATCAGGTCCGCCACCCCCTCCGCTTGGGCGAGGTCCAGCTTGCCGTTCAGGAAGGCCCTGCGGGTGAACTCCCCCGGCTCGGCAAGACGTGCACCCAGCCCCAGGCAGCGCTCAAGCAGCAGCTGCATGACCACCGGGCCACCATGGCCCTGCAGTTCGAGAACGTCCTCGCCCGTGAACGAGGCAGGAGCGGGGAAGTAGAGCAGGATACCCTCGTCGATCGGCCGACCTTCGCCATCGACAAAGCGGGAAAACTGCGCCAGCCGGGGTTGCGGCTGGCGACCGCACAAGGCCTGCGCAAACCCCAGCAGGCCGGAGCCCGAGACACGAACGACGCCGATGCCACCGCGGCCCGGCGCCGTCGCGACTGCGGCGATGGTGTCAGGCGCTCTTGGCGGCAGCCTTTCCACTCTCGATCATCCGCGTGATCTGCCACTGCTGGGCGATCGACAACAGGTTGTTCACAACCCAGTACAGCACCAGGCCGGACGGGAACCACATGAACATGAAGGTGAAGATGATCGGCATCGCCATCATCACCTTGGCCTGGATCGGGTCCGGCGGCGTGGGGTTGAGCTTCATCTGGACCAGCATGGACGCGCCCATGATGATCGGCAGGATGAAGTACGGATCCTTCGACGACAGATCGGTGATCCAGCCCAGCCAGGGTGCGTGCCGCATCTCGACGCTGCCCAGCAACACCCAGTAGAGCGCGATGAACACCGGGATCTGAACCAGGATCGGCAGGCAACCGCCAAGCGGGTTGATCTTCTCGGTGCGGTAGAGATTCATCATCTCCTGCTGCATCTTGGCCTTGTCGTTACCGTACAGCTCCTTCATGCGCTGCAGGCGCGGACCGAGCACGCGCATCTTCGCCATCGACTTGTAGCTGGCTGCCGACAGCGGGAAGAACACCAGCTTGATCGCCACCGTGACCAGGATGATCGCCCAGCCCCAGTTGCCGGTCAGGCTATGGAACCACGACAGCACCCAGAACAGCGGCGCCGCGATCACCGTCAGCCAGCCGTAGTCGACCACCAGGTCGAGCCCGGGGGCGATGCTCTCGAGCTTGTCCTGCTCCTGCGGCCCGGAATACAGACGCGAACCGATCGTCGCCGTAGCGCCCGGCTCGATGCTGGCCACCGGTACGATGAGGCCCGCCGAGTACAGACCGCCACCGATCGAACGCGCGAAGTACTCGCGCTGCACGCCCTGCTCGGGCAACCAGGCGCTGACGAAGTAATGCTGCACCATCGCCACCCAGCCATCGGCAGTGGCCGCCGGCAACTTGGCCTTGCCGCTGGCGATGTCGTCGAAGTCCACCTTCTGGAACTTGCCGAGGTCGGTGTAGAAAGCCGGCCCGGTGAAGGTATGCACGCCAAAGGCCTCGACCTGCTCGGCCGGATTGCCGTCGCGGGTGAGCTGAAAATACGCATGCGGCGAGATCGGCTGACCACTCTCGTTGACGATCTCGTAGGCCACGTCGATCAGGTAGCTACCGCGATGGAAGGTCATCACCTTGGTGACCTGCACGCCGTTCTGCTCGGGCGCGCGCAGTCGCAGCTCGACGCGGTCTTCGCCATCCTTGAGCACCAGTTCGCTCGCAGGCAGCTCGAACATCGTGCGATGGTTGGGCAGGCCGTCACCGATCAGGCCTGCCTGCGCTGCGTACTGGTGGCGCGAGCCATCGTCGAGCAGCACGAAGCTGTCTTCGCTCTTCGCGCTCGCGCGATGCTGCTTGAGCTCGAGGCGAACGATGGCGCCACCCTGCGCGGAGACCTGCGCACGCAGCAAGTCGGTCTCGACCACCGTGCGTGCAACCGCCGCCGCGGCAGCCGTAGCCTGCTGCTCGCCAGGCACAGCCGCCTGCCCGACACCGAGGTTTGCCGAGGGCGTCGGCACCGAACCGTCCGTCGGCGCGGCCGCGCCTGCGGCGGCCTGCTGCACCGTGGGTGCGGGCTGGTTATGCTTGATCCAGCCATCCCACAGCATGACGAGGGCGAAGGAGAAAACCAGGAAGAGGAGTAGGCGGCGTTGATCCATCGGAATCGGTCTGTCTCAGGTCAGGGAACGGGATCATACCCGCCCGGATTGAAGGGGTGACAGCGTCCCACCCGCCGTGCGGCCAGCCAGCCGCCGCGCAGCGCGCCGTGACGCTGGATCGCCTCGATCGCGTACTCGGAACAAGTGGGATGAAAACGGCAATTGCGCCCCAGCATCGGGCTGATCGCGTAGCGGTAGAAGCGCAGCAGGGCGATCATCAGGGTCTTCATTGCCGGGGCAGCCTTTGCAGCAGAGCGAGCAGGTCAAGGTTCAGTTCCGCACGGGTGGCCTTGGCCACCGGCGCATGCAGCCTGACGACGAGATCCATCGCAGGCAGACCTTCACGATGACGCCTGAAGGTTTCGCGCGCAATACGCTTGACCAGGTTGCGCACATTCGCACGCTTGGCCAGCTTCTTGGCGACCACCACGCCAAGGCGCGCCGTGTCGAGCTCGCTGGGCCGGTAGTGGAGCATGTAGAAGCGGCCGCGCAACGCCCGCCGAAAAGCAAAAACGGATGAATACTCATCCGTTTTGTGCAATCTGTGAGCGCTGCGGAAACCCTGGTCAGCGCCCGTGGGCAACGTCACCTCAGACGGCGAGGCGATGACGGCCCTTGGCACGACGTGCGCGGATGACCGCACGGCCGCCACGGGTCTTCATGCGGACCAGGAAGCCGTGGGTGCGCTTGCGACGGACGACGGAGGGCTGATAAGTGCGTTTCATGATCGGACTGCCAGTGTTAGGTCAAACGCGAGAGTTAAATGGATAATCCCATGTTTGTCAATAAGAATTTTTGACCCAGCCTGTGGATAAGTCGCTCTTGCGGGTTTAGAATACAGCTCTTCGCGTGCCTCCGGGTAGCCTCAGCACCCGGGCCCAACAATGCCGCCGCAAGAGCGCAAGCTGGCACGACACCCCGCCCACGCCGCCTTCCGGCACCGCAAACCCGCGGTACGGTACCGGTATTTTCGTCTTCAACTGCAAGCTCGCCATTACCCATCGCGCCTCTGTGACTCAAGATCTCTGGTCCTTCTGCCTG